>NZ_CP048812.1 GCF_010977575.1 Halomonas socia | reverse complement strand
AGGGGGCTGCTGGCGCAGGATGGTCGAGCCCGCCGCACACCGGGCAGGGCTCGCCCTCCTGCAGTTGGGCGCGCAGCTGCGCTACGCTTTCGCTGCGCACGGCACGGCTGCGCTCGACCAGCGCGCTGACGCTCTCGAGATGGCCCTCCGGCCTTGTCGAGGCGCTGGCGCGCGGCCTGGCCCTCCTCCAGCAGCCGCGTGCGGCTCGCCTGGTCGTTTGCGACCTGCTCGGCGAGCGCTGTTGGGCGGCATGGGGTGCGACCCAGCTCCTGCAGCGGCTGCCAGCTCGCCAGCGCCAGCTGGCGCTGGGCGGCGCTGTCGTAGGCCTGCTGGGTGGCCCGGCGGGCATCATCGAGGTGCGGGTGCGTGCCATCAGTCGCTTGAGGGTTGCCTGCTTGTCATCCCGCTGACGCGGCGGCCTGCTGGGCTTCCTGGGCCTTGCGTTGCTCATCGCCGAGGGTGCGGCACGGGCCTGCTGCTGGCGGTGAGCGGCGTCGAGGTCGGCCAGCTGTTTATCCAGGCGGCCAACTGCTGGGCTGCTCGCGCGCTTGACGCAGCGCGGGCTCGGCTGGCGCTTCGCCCCGTTGGCGTCAGTGAGTGCTTGCTCCCCTTGATAGCGCTGTAGTGGTGGCTTGCTGTTCTGAGAGCGCCGTTTCCAACGCGCGCTGTGTCTTGGCGTGGGTCGCCTCCAGGCGGCGATCTCGCCTGGGAGGCGGCCTGGCGGGCGAGGCGTGGCGCTGGGGGGCGATCCGCTGGCGCCAGGTGCGGTCGGCATGCTGCTGCGCCAGCCCTTGCCACTCGTCGTCGGCGGCTTGCGCTGGGCAACGCCCTGGCGATAGCGTCGCGCAAGCGGGCGTCGTCGTCATGCCGCGCTGCCGTGCGGTAAGCTATCCTGCTGCTTCTGTAGGTTAGTGAGTGCTTGCTGGGTGGCCTCGGCGGCGCGCTCGAGTTCGGTGCGGGCGTCGGGCTCGGCGGGCAGGTCGTCGGCGAGTTTGGCGTCGAGGCTTCCACTGCCTTTTTCGCCTGGCTGGCGCGGCGGTAGGCGGCGATCGAGATCTGCGAAATATTCGGCGGTGCCGTGAGGCGCTCGAGCAGGTCGCTGCGCTCGTTGTCGTCGGCCTTGAGGAAGCGGCAAACTCGCTCTGGGCCAGCAGCACGGCACGCGTGAACTGGTCGAAACTGAGCCCCAGGCGCTCGGGAGCAGGCGGTCGAACTCGCGTTTCTGGGTGGTCAGCAGCCGGTCGGCGTCGAGGTCGCGCAGCGACTGCTCGGCGGCCTGCAGGCGGCCGCCGACCTTCTCGCGGGCGCGGCGCACCGCCCAGCGGGCGCGGTAGCGGCGGCCGTCGCGGCCCAGGAAGTCGACCTCGGCGTAGCCGCTGGCGGTGCCACGTCGCAGCAGGGGTGCGCGGATCGGCGGTGTGAGCGTCTCGCCCTCCACGTCGGCAGCGAGGCGTCGCGGACCGGCGCCTGGCGCAGTCGCGGGGTGCTGCCGTAGAGCGCCAGGCACAGGGCGTCGAGCAGGGTGCTCTTGCCGGCGCCGTGGGGCCGGTGATGGCGAACAGGCCGGCATCGCGCAGCGGCGCGGCGCTGAAGTCGAGCTCGAGGGGGCCGGGCAGCGAGGCCAGGTTGGCGAGGCGCAGGGCGAGGATCTTCATGCGCGGTGCTCCTCGTCGTCGCTGTCCAGGACGTCCTGCAGCAGCTGTCGAGGTCGGCCATCACCGTCTCGCCGGGGGGCTCGCCCCAGCGCGCTTGCCAGGTGCGCTCGAAGAGCTTACGCGGCCCCAGGCTCTCGAGGTCGACCCGCGCCGTGTCGGCCTGCTCGGCGACCCGCGGTAGACGCCGCTCCAGACGCAGCAGGCGCAAAGCTTTGTCTTCCAAGGCGGCATCCACCTGGGCGCGCAGGTCGGGAATCGGCGCCTCGAGCTCGACCCGTACTTCCAGCCAGGGCCAGCGCTCCCTGGCCAGTGTGGGGTCATCCTCCAGGGCCTCGAGCTCGGCGAGTACCTTGTCGAGGGGGGCGGGGCCGATGCGCAGCATGGCCACCGGACGCGGTACGCGAATCGCCTCGCTGGCCGCCAGGCTGTCGCCGTCGAGGGTGGCCTCGACCACCTGGTGCGGGTAGTCGACCTCGCTGAAGTCCAGCGGCAGGGGCTGCCGCTGTAGCGGATGCGCGCCTCGCCGACCTGCTGGGCGCGGTGCAGATGGCCGAGGGCGACATAGGCGATCTCGGCGGGAAACAGCGATGCCGAGATCGACTCCTCGCCGCCGATCACGATGGGGCGCTCGCTGGCTTCGGACACCGCCGCGCCGTGCAGGTGGGCGTGGCTCATGGCGACCAGCGCCTGGCCGGGCTGGCGCTTATCGCGTGCCGCGTCGATCAGTTGCCGGTGAACCCGCTCGATGCCGGCCACGTAGTCGTTGCGGCAGTCGCCATCGTCGGCGGCGTCGCCTGGTCCCGTTCCGGTGACCTCGGCGGGGCGTAGAAAGGGCAGCGCCAGGCACCAGGCGCGGGTCTCGCCGTCGCTGTCGGTGAGCGGTACCAGCAGGCGCTCGGCGTCGAGTCGGCCGTCATCCAGCCAGTTCACCCGGCCGAGTGCATGGGTGCGCAGGCGCTTCATCAGCGGTGCCGGCAGTTCGATGCGGTTGCCGCTGTCGTGGTTGCCGGCGATCAGCACGATATCCAGCCGCGGCAGCCGCTGGTGGGCACTGACGATGAAGTCGTAGAGCAGCTCCTGGGCGCGCAGCGAGGGGTTGACCACGTCGAACAGGTCGCCGGCCACCAGCAGGGCGTCGGCCCGGCGCTCGACCAGGGTATCGAGCAGCCAGTCCAGGAAGGCGCGGTGCTCGGCATGGCGCTCCTGGCCGTGGAAACTCTGGCCGAGGTGCCAGTCGGCGGTGTGGATCAGCTTCACGTGGCTCCTGGGCAATGATGCGAAAGGCTCGATGATAGCGTCTGGGCGGGTGGGCTGCAGCGCATGCGCGGGTGAGCGTGGCCGTCATGCGATTGCCTCTGTGGGGCGGGGATGTCATCCATTAGTCGAAAAAGTTCCCCGCCGCTTTGCACCGGGCTTTTCGCGCCGCTACCCTGGATATTGTACATCCTTCCTTCCTGTACAATTAATTTGCTTTTGCCTTCTTAGAGACTGCATCCCGCAAAACAACAACTGGAGTACGCTTGTGAAACGCTTCGCACTGCTTCCCCTCGCTGCCGCCACCGTGATGATGGCAACCGCTACCCAGGCCGTGGCCGATCGTGAAGGCTGGCCCGAGAGCTTCACCATGGGCACCGCCAGCCAGGGCGGCACCTTCTACATCTACGGCTCCGGCTGGGCCAACCTGATCGCCGACGAGCTGGGCGATATGTCCGGCGGCGGCGAAGTCACCGGCGGCCCGACCCAGAACCTGGCGCTGGTCCACAACGGCGACATCTCCTTCGCATGACCACCATGGGCCCGGCCACCGACGCGGTGAACGGCGAAAGCCCGCTGGCGCCGGGTGTGCCGATGGATAACGTCTGTGCCATGTTCCGATGTATGAGACGCCGTTCTCGGTGACAGCGCTGTCGAGCTCAGGGATCACCAGCATTTCGAGATTCCGACGGCGCGCGCATCGGTTTCGGCCCCTCCGGCTCGACCTCCGATACCTACTTCCCGGCCATCCTCGAGGAACTGGGCATCGACTTCGAGCGGCGTAACGGCGGCTGGACCGACCTGGGTGGCCAGCTGCAGGACGGCCTACTCGACGTCATCGCCTTCGCCGCGGGCATCCCGATCCCGGCGGTCAGCCAGCTCGAGGTGCAGACCGACGTCAACATCATCGAATTCTCCGAGGAAGAGCAGCAGGCCGCCATCGACGCCTTCCCGGTCTCCGAGTTCGATATCCCCGCCGATACCTACGAGACCCTCGAGGAAGATGCCCGCGCCGTGTCGATGTGGAACTTCGCCATCGCTCGCTGCGACCTGCCGGAAGACTTCGTCTATGAAGTCACGCGCATCACCATGGAGAACAACGACAAGATGATGGACGTGCACCGCAGTGCCGAAACCACCATCCCCGAGAATGTCGTGCACAATGATGTGATGCCGTTCCATGCGGGTGCCGCGCGCTGGTTCAACGAGAACGGCTACGAGATCGATGACGATATGATTCACTAAGTAAGCGTCTTCATTGACCGCAATGACTGGCCGCTCACCGCGAGGTGGGCGGCCATTTTGTCTATTGTCAATTCATGCGGTGTCGATCGGTCGGCACCGGGGCGGGCAGGACCGTCGCATGATGCCTGGAGGTGACGCTGATGAGCGATAATGACAAGATCCCGCCTGCGGGACAGGGAGCCGACGAGGCACCCGAGAACAAGGACGCTAAAGAGCTGCTCGCCGAAGGCGTCGACGAGGAGGTCATCGAGTCCAACCGGCGGCTGTTCACCGGCTGGCAGTGGGCGCTGTTCGGCGGCCTCGCCGTGGCCTACTCGCTGTTCCACCTGATTACCCTCAACGTGATTCCGATGGAGACCTGGTCGTACCGGGTGATCCATATCGCCGGCGCACTGATCCTCGGCTACGGCCTCTACACCGGCGGCCGCTTCGCCAGCGACGGCCAGCAGGCGGCGCCCAAGTGGCAGGCCCTGGTCTCTGGGCTGCTGCTGCTGCCGGCGCTCTATGCGCTGCTGCAGAGCGTGCTGATGTGGCGCACCATCCAGGGCGGCGCCATGCGCATCGAGCCGCACGTCGAGGCCTGGCACTACGGCTATCCGCTGATCCTGGCCACCGCCGCGGCGATCGTGATGTCGTGGTGCTACCGCCAGGTGCGCGAGAAGTGCGCACTGCCCGACCTGGTGCTGATGGTCTGCGCCCTGGCCAGCGCCGGCTACTTCCTGGTCATCTACAACACCCCGCTGCGCATGTCGACCGGCACCTCCTTCGCGCCGATGGGCATCTCCTATGCGGCCATCGCCGGCTCGCTGCTGATCCTCGAGATGACCCGCCGGGTCACCGGCAATGCGCTGGTGATCATTTCGCTGGTGTTCCTGCTCTATGTCTGGGGCGGGCCCTACCTGCCCGGCTTCCTCGGCTACCCGGGCCTCTCGGTGGGGCGCTTCTTCAGCCAGGTCTATACCGATGCCGGGATCCTCGGCCCGACCACCGCGGTGTCGTCGACCTATATCATCCTGTTCATCATCTTTGCCGCCTTCCTGCAGGCCTCCAAGGTCGGCGACTACTTCGTCAACTTCGCCTTCGCCGCCGCCGGCCGCGCCCGCGGCGGCCCGGCCAAGGTCTCGATCTTCGCCTCCGGCCTGATGGGCATGATCAACGGCACCAGCGCCGGCAACGTGGTCTCCACCGGCTCGCTGACCATCCCGCTGATGAAGAAGGTCGGCTACCCGGCGCGCAGCGCCGGGGCGATCGAGGCCGCGGCCTCCAGCGGCGGCCAGATCATGCCGCCGATCATGGGCGCCGGCGCCTTCATCATGGCCGAGATCACCGGCATCCCCTACCGTGAGATCGCCGTGGCGGCGCTGATTCCCGCCGCGCTGTACTTCCTCTCGGTGTACTGCATGGTCGACTTCGAGGCCGCCCGCAAGGGCATGCGCGGCATGCGCAAGGACGAGATCCCGCAGTTCCGCCGCCTGATCAAGCATGTCTACCTGTTCGCCCCGATCGTGATCCTGATCGCTGCGCTGTTCATGGGCTACTCGGTGATCCGCGCCGGTACCCTGGCCACCGCCTCGGCGGCGGTGGTCAGTTGGCTGTCGCCGCACAAGATGGGCATCCGCTCGATCCTCAAGGCGCTGCAGCTGGCCGGCACCATGTCGATCCAGATCATCGTGGTCTGCGCCTGTGCCGGGTTGATCGTCGGGGTGATCTCGCTGACCGGGGTCGGCGCGCGCTTCTCGTCGCTGCTGCTGGGCCTGGCCGGGGTCAGCCAGTTGCTGGCGCTGTTCTTCGCCATGTGCATCTCGATCCTGCTGGGCATGGGCATGCCGACCACGGCGGCCTATGCGGTGGCCGCCTCGGTGGTCGCGCCGGGCCTGATCGGGATCGGCATCCAGCCGCTGGTGGCGCACTTCTTCGTGTTCTACTTCGCGGTGATGTCGGCGATCACCCCGCCGGTGGCACTGGCGGCCTACGCCGCCTCGGGCATCTCCGGGGCCAACGCCATGGAGACCTCGACCACCTCGTTCAAGATCGGGCTGGCGGCCTTCATCGTGCCGTTCATGTTCTTCTACAGCCCGGCGATCCTGATGGAGGGCAGCGGCCTGCAGATCCTGCGCGTCGCGGTGACCGCGACGATCGGCGTGGTGATGCTCGCCGCGGCGGTGCAGGCGTGGTACTTCGGGACGGTCAAGGTGTGGCAGCGGTTGCTGCTGCTGGGCGGCGCCATCTGCATGATATACGGCGGCATCTACACCGATATCGCCGGCCTGCTGGTGGGCGCTGGCCTGCTGATGATGCAGCGTGGCCAATCGGGCGGTCGCCCCTTGCCAGGCACCACCTGACACCTGCGCCATGGGGATCCTCGCGGCCCGTCTCCCGGAGGCGGGCCGCCTACGCTGGGCGGCCCGACTTGCCAAGCGCGCCAATCTGGACTTGACTGGATAGTCGAGAGGTCGCTTATGTCGCTCACGGCATCGACTCGTTTGGCGCTGAGCTTTTCTATGGAAAATATTTCCAATATAGTGAGAGTGACAGCCAAGGTGATAACAACAGAGGACGCGACCCATGATGACCAATCCGCTGACCAGCAAACGTCCCGACACCCTGGGCATTCACAATGGCCGGCTGGCCAAGTGCCCTCCTACGGCCAACAGCGTTTGCAGCCAGGCCGACGACGATGCCCACTACGTCGAGCCGCTGAACCCCGGTGATCGCTCCAGGACCCAGCTGATGAGACGCCTGCAGACGGCACTTGCCGGCTGCGAGGACGCCGAGATCGTCACCGCCTCGGAGGATTACATCCACGCTGAGTGCCACTCGCCGCTGTTCGGCTTCGTCGATGATCTGGAATTCCTGTGGAGCGAGGAGGAGGGCGTATGCCATGTGCGCAGCGCCTCGCGGCTCGGCGTTACCGACCTCGGCAAGAATCGCGCTCGGGTCGAGAAGCTGCGCATGCTGCTGGAGGGCTGGGGCTTCTGCGAATAAGCTCCGTCAAGGCAAGCATCTGCAACGGGAGGCGTGGTGACGACGCTGCATGACTGGTCGCTGACGCCGAGTGCGGCGGTTGCCCTGCAGCGCGAGCTGGCGCCGCGGCTGATCCTCGAGGATCGGATCGATGCGGTAGAGACCATCGCCGGGGTCGACATCGGCTTCGAGGCGGCGGGCGAGATCACCCGCGCCGCGGTGGTGGTATTGGCTTGGCCCTCCCTCGAATGCCTCGAACAGCACGTCCACCGTGAACCCACCCGCATGGCCTATGTGCCCGGGCTGCTCTCTTTCCGTGAAGTGCCGGCTGCGCTGGCGGCATTCGACATGCTGCAGCGGCGCCCCGAGCTGGTGATGGTCGATGGCCAGGGCATCGCTCATCCGCGACGCCTGGGTGTGGCCTCGCACCTCGGCCTGTGGCTCGACCTGCCGACCATCGGCATCGCCAAGTCGCGCCTGTGTGGCCGGCACGGCGAGGTGCCCGAGGGCAGGGGCGAGTGGACGCCGCTCACGCATCGCGGCGAGCGCATCGGCGCGGTGCTGCGCTCGCGCCAGGGCGTCAAGCCGGTGTTCGTTTCCCCCGGCCATCGCCTGAGTCTGCCGACCGCCGTCGACTGGGTGGTGCGCTGCCTGGGGCACACCAAGCTACCCGAGCCTACCCGCCTGGCCGACCGGCTCGCCTCGCGGCGGGGGCAGGTCGGTTAAGCGCTGGTCTTAAACAATGTCCAGGGGTACGTCCTGCTCAGGGGCCGGAAAGGCGGCGTCGAGCCGCGCGATGGCCTCGTCATTCAGCGCGATGTCCAGCGCGCGGGCGTTCTGCTCGACGTGCTCGCTGCGCACCGCCTTGGGGATGGCGATAGCGTCGCGCATGCCGTGCAGCGGGCGAATCGCCCAGGCCAGCAGCAGCTGGGCGGGGGTGGTGCCCAGGCCGGAGGCGACCTCGAGCACCTCGGGATGGGTCAGCAGGCTGTCGCGCAGGCGACCGCCCTGGGCGATGGGGCAGTAGGCCATCAGCGGCATGTCGTGCTGGCGCAGCCATGGGCGCAGGCGCCGTTCGATGCCCCGCGAGCCGAGGTGGTAGAGCACCTGGTTGGTGGCGCATTCAGCTCCGCCGGGCAGCGCCGCCAGGCTTGCCATCGCGTCGCTGTCGAAATTGGAAACGCCGAAGCGCAGGATCTTGCCCTGCTCGCGCAGCCGCTCAAAGGCCTCGAGAGTTTCGTCGAGAGGAATGTTACCCGGCCAGTGCAGCAGATAGAGATCGAGGTAGTCGGTGTCGAGGCGTGAGAGGCTCGCCTCGCAGGCGGCAATGGCGCTGTCGCGACCGGCGTTCCAGGGATAGACCTTGGAGACCAGGAAGGCCTGCTCGCGGCGCCCGGCCAGGGCTTCACCCACCACCCGCTCGGCGCCGCCCGCGGCGTACATCTCGGCGGTGTCGATGAGCGACATGCCCAGCGCCAGTCCCTGCTGCAGCGCGCGCACTTCATCCTGGTGCGGCGCCAGACCTTCGCCCATGTACCAGGTGCCCTGGCCGATGGCGGGCAGCTCGACGGCGGGCTGGTGGGCGCTGGCGGGCAGGCTGACGCGGGCGGGTTGACGGGCGGTGGCGGCGGGGCCCATGGTGGTGTCCTCCGATAACATGATGGAAATCTGTTTCATGGCATGCTGGCTCAGGACAGGCGCCTTTGCAATGCGACGCGCTATACTGCAGTACCGATCGAGGAACCCGATGTGAGCCGAGTCCCAAGCCCCGGTAGCCACTGCGTGGCGGCGACGCGCCGCTGGGTCGAGCAGTTCGTGGTCGGCCATCGCGTATGCCCGTTTGCGGCCCGCGAGGTCGAGGCCGGTCGCGTTCGCTATCTGGCCGTCTCGGCCGCCGACTGGACGGCGCTGTTGACGACCCTGGTCGAGGAGTGCCGACGCCTTGACGAATCAGCGCAGATCGAGACCACGCTGCTGGTGATCGCCGACGGCGCCGAGGACTTCGACGACTACCTCGACCTGCTGGCGCTGGCCGAGACGCTGCTGGCCGACCAGGGCTACGAGGGCGTCTATCAGCTGGCCAGCTTCCATCCCGATTACTGCTTTGCCGACGCTGAACCCGAGGCGGTGGAGAACTACACCAACCGCTCGCCGTGGCCGCTGCTGCACCTGCTGCGCGAAGCGAGCCTCAGCGCAGTGCTCGAGCACCATCCCGACCCCGAGTCGATCCCTGAACGCAATATGGCGCTGATGGCCGAGCTCGGCAGGGCGCAGCTGGCTGCGTCGCTGGCGAGACTGAAGGGCTCGCCAGCGGTCGAGTAACGTTTTACCCCACCATGAGGAGCGTGCATGAAACAGGTAACCCGTGCTGGAACCCCGGTCGATGTTGCCGGTGACTTCCCCGAGAGCGGCCAGGCAGCGCCGCCGCTGACGCTGACCAATCAGGACATGCAGGATGTCACCCTTGCCGACTTCGCCGGCAAGCGCAAGGTGCTCAATATCATTCCCAGCGTCGATACCCCGACCTGCGCCACCTCGACGCGCAAGTTCAACGAGCTGGCCTCGGGCCTGGCCAACACCGTGGTGCTGGTGGTATCGGCGGACCTGCCGTTCGCCGCCAAGCGCTTCTGCGGCGCCGAGGGACTCGACAACGTCATCACCCTGTCGACCTTTCGCCATCCAGGGTTTCATCGCGACTACGGGGTGGCGCTTACCAGCGGACCGATGACTGGATTGACCGCGCGGGCGGTGGTGGTGCTCGATGAACAAGACCGGGTGATCCACAGTCAACTGGTCGACGAGATCAAGCATGAGCCAGACTATGATGCGGCGCTGGCTGCGCTCGGCTGATCGATCATGGCGGCAGTCGCCGCCGACCGGCCGCCTGGCGGCCGGTGTTCCAGGAAACGCTAAATAAATCGTCGAGCGGGATGAAGCACAAGGCGCACGGAGCACAGAAACCGGAGCCTATGGGGTATAGGTGAGGATTTCGCGCACCGCGCAACGCAGTGATTCGCCCGCGCAGACATTTATGCGGTGTTTCCATACCACGGAAAGGAGGTGTCATGAGCATAACCAACAAGGCTTCAGCGCATTGGCAGGGCGATCTCAAGACGGGCCAGGGATCGGTGTCCACTGCCAGCGGGTCGCTTGACGAGACCCCGTATGGCTTCAAGAACCGCTTCGAAGGCGAGCCGGGCACCAACCCCGAGGAGCTGATCGGCGCGGCCCATGCCAGCTGCTTTTCCATGGCGCTGTCGATGATTCTCGGCGAGGCGGGCTTGACCGCCGACAGCATCGATACCCAGGCCACGGTCAAGCTCGACCAGGACGACAGCGGCTTCAGCATCACCGCGATCCACCTGGCGACCACCGCCAAGATCCCCGGCGCCGACGACGCGGCGTTTCAGGATGCGGCCAACAAGGCCAAGGCGGGCTGCCCGATCTCCAAGCTGTTCAATGCCGAGATCACCCTCGACGCCACGTTGGCCAACTGACCCACGACGTTCAGCGAGCCTGACGGCCACCCATGCGGTGGCCGTCTTGCGCTGCGTCGCTGGTGCGGCGCGTGGCATGCCGGCTGGCGGCCTCGAGCAGGGCGCGAATCAGGCGCTGCTGGGGGCGGTTGAAGATCAGCCACTCGGGGTGCCACTGCACGCCGATCAGGAAGTCGTGATCGCGGGACTCGATGCCCTGCACCAGGCCGTCGCGGTCGCGAGCGACGATCTCGATACCGCGCCCGGCCTTGTCCACCGCCTGGTGGTGAAGGCTGTTGATGCGGCACCAGCTGACCTTGAGGATGCGATGCAGCCGGCTGGCGCCGACGATGTCGACGGTCTTGCGCGGCAGCACCGTGCGGCGCCGCTTGAGGCCCTCATGGGTGGTGTAGATGTCCGGGTCGAGGGTGCCGCCGAGGTGCACGTTGAGCAGTTGGGCGCCGCGACAGATGCCGAGCACCGGGCAGCCGGCGGGAATGAAGCGCTCGAGCAACTGCAGTTCGAGCTCGTCGCGCTGGGGGTCGACGCGCACGTCGAGCTGCACCTCGCCACCGTAGAGGTGCGCCTCGATATCATCGCCACCGCCGATGATCAGCCCGTCGAGCGCATCGGGCTGGGGGCGTGACGGCGACAGCCGCAGCGGGCGGCCGCCGTGTCGCCGCACGGCGAACCAGTCGAACCACCAGGCGATACGACTCTTGTAGTCGGAGGTGGTGATACCGATCAACGGACGGGGCATGCGACTCCTCAGGACTCGTTCATCCAACTGCGCAGCTTGTCTAGCCAGCGCGTCATGGGTGATAGCGTGTGATGTGCGAGATACTCCCGCGAGCGCGCCTCGAGGCGCTCGGGGTCCGCGGCGAGGATCTCGACCTCGACCCACAGGTTCCACTCCACCACCGAGCCCCACTGCGGCGCCGACAGCTGCGCATTGGGCAGCCGGTAGTGGTAGGTCGGGCGCGGCTTGGTCAGCGCGTCGCTGAACATTGCGTCGGGGTAGTCCGGGCGCAGCTCGGCGAACAGCGGGAGCAGGTCGAGTTCGCGATTGCGGGTCGGGTTATGCTGTAGGTAGTCGCCGATCAGGGTGTCGATGTCCGGGGCGTAGTCGGGGTCGAGCACCAGGATCGCGTAGGCCTTGGGGAACGGGTTGGCGTGGGGTAGTACTTCGCGGGTGATGTCGATGTCGATCTGGTCGCGCAGCCACTCGGCGAGCAGCAGGTAGGCGCGCAGGTGGGCAAGGATCGAGTCGACGCCGAGGTCTGGCACTTCGGGATTGAGGTGCAGGCCAAAGCCGTAGAGCAGGCTGGCGTCGGTGCCCTTGGCGCCATGAGTGCGTAGCGCATCCAATAGCGCGTCGAGCTCACCGAGCTGGTCCCAGGGCACCGGCGGGCAGACGATCTCGGTGGGCACCAGGCCGGCCACCACGTCGCCGATCAGCTCGCGGGTCTTGTTGTGAAACCCGACCCGCATCTGGTGGCGCTGGCGCTCCCACTCGTCATCGCTGGGCGGCCCTTGTTCGATGACCCTGGTATCGGGGTGCGCCACCTGGGCATCGAGTTCGATGCCGAAATCGCCCCAGCGGGTGGCTTCGACCCTCAGGCGATGGGGGCTGACCACCACTACCTGGCCGCCGAACAGCTCGCAGACCAGATGGGCGGCGTTGGCAGGGGTGATGCCGGCAAATTCGATCTCGACGCCGACACGCCGCGCCTTGCCTTCAGCAGTATGCGGGGTCGGGGGCGGGCGGACATCCATGCCGGGCTCCACTGCAGCGATGATGGGTCAGCGCTCAGCCTATCATAAGCGCCTAGCGTGACACGCTACGCTATAGCGAGCGGCAAGATTCGGCCGCCGCCTTTACCGCCGCCGCGGGTCTGTGCAGACTCTGCGGCAACCATCATACCGGAGGAAGCATGCCGCAAGCCGCCACTGTCCTGTTGTCCGACCGCCTGCTGCGATGTGGCTGGCTGCTGCTGGTACTGCTGTCGCTGTGCGTAGCACTGCCCCAGCAGGCCTACGCTCAGAGTTCGCCGCTGGTCGGCTTGACCGGCGGCGAGGAAGAGAGCGACGAACATGATCCCCAGGCGTTCCGGCAGTCGCTGGACGAGGTGATCGCGACCCTGGAGGACGCCGACCGTCGCGGTACCCTGGTCGAGAGCCTGCGTGAGCTGCGCGAGGCATCGGCCCAGGCCGAGGGCGAAGAGACGGCGCTGCCGCGCCAGGGGCTGCTGGGCGCGCTGGCAGACACCCTCAGCGATTTCGGCGACCAGGCCGAAGCCGGCCAGTCGCCGCTCGACGTGTGGCAGACCCAGTTCGACCAGGCGCGCAGCGAGAGCCGCGCACTGTTCGCCGAGGCCAGCTACGGTGAGTTGGTGCGCCTGGCCATCGAGGCCACGGTGATGCTGGGCATCTGGGCCGGGCTGCTGGTCATCCTGATGGCCGTTGCGCGACTGGTGGGGCAGCGCCGCGACTGGCCGTTACGGCTGCCCCGTGAGCCGCGCGCCTGGCTGCTGGTGGTGCACCTGCTGCGACGCCTGCTGCCGTGGCTGCTGGCGTTCCTGATCATGCTCGGCGTGGGGCAGTTCGTGCCGGAAAGCGCCGGGCGAACCCTGGCGCTGGTGGTGGCCTATGTGGCGCTGTGCGGCCGACTGCTGGCAGCCATCGTCGAGGTGGTGGTGTCGGTGTTCACCCGCGGCCACCGCTTCGTGGCGGTTTCGCACCTGCGCCAGCGTGCACTCCGCCGGTTGTTCGCGATCGGCGCGTTGGTGGCACTGGCCGATGCGCTGGAGTCAGGGCACCTGATCGAACTGCTCGGCGATGACCTGTCGTCGCTGCTCTCGGTGCTGGCCAATATCCTCGCGGCGCTGCTGGCGGGTGTTTTCGTGCTGCGCTTCAAGCGCCCCATCAAGCACTTGATCCGCAATCGCCCCTACGCCCAGCGCCAGCGTGCCAGCACCAGCTACGACCTGATCCGCGTGCTCGGCGGGCTGTGGCACGTGCCGGCGCTGCTGCTGGTAGGCGCCTCGCTGCTGGCGATCTTCGTTTCGGTGGGCGATGCCGGCGGTGCTCTGACCCGGGCGATCATCTCGGCGGCGCTGCTGGTGCTGACGCTGGTGATCACCGGGCTGATTCGCCGCCACAGCGAGACGGTGACCCGCCGCAAGCGCATCTCGCAGTATCGCAAGCGCCTCGAGCGCTTCGGCTATGCGCTGGCGCACATGGTCTGCTGGGTGGCGTTCGGCGAGCTCTCGCTGCAGGTATGGGGCGGCTCGCTGCTGGGCCTCGGCCAGCAGGGGGTGGCCAGCGCGCGTATTGGCCAGGCGCTGGTGGCGATCGGCGTCACCATGCTGTTGGCGTGGCTGGCGTGGATCTTTGCCGACACCGCCATCCAGCGCGCCCTGACCTCCTCGGCGCGGGTCCGCGGGCGGCGCGTCAACAGCGCCAGGGCGCAGACCATCACGCCGCTGATCCGCAACGTGATCTTCGCCACCATCGTAGTGATCGCGGCCATCGTCGGGCTGGCCAACCTCGGCGTCAACGTCACCCCGCTGCTGGCCGGTGCCGGGGTGATCGGCCTGGCGATCGGCTTCGGCGCCCAAACCCTGGTGCAGGACCTGATCACCGGTATCTTCATCCTCATCGAGGACTCGCTGGCCATCGACGACTTCGTCGACCTGGGTGGCCACATGGGTACCGTCGAGGGCCTCACCCTGCGTACCGTGCGGTTGCGCGACCTCGATGGCATCGTGCACATCATCACCTTCAGCCAGATCCAGTCGATCCATAATATGTCGCGGCAGTTCGGCATCGCCCTGATGCGGGTGCGGATTCCCCACGCGATGAAGATCGACGACGCCATCAGCCTGGTGCGCGAGGTGGCCGACGAGCTGCGCCAGGACCCGATGATGCGCCACCACATCTGGTCGCCGCTGGAGCTGCAGGGCATCGAGCGCTTCGAGGAGGGCGCCGCGATACTGCGCATGCGCATGCGCACCGCGCCGGTGATGCAGTGGGACGTGGCGCGCGCCTTCAACCTGCGCCTCAAGCAGCGCATGGAAGAGGATGGCCTGGACTTGGCCATGCCGCGCATGAGCATCCAGATGGAGGGCCGCCTCGGCGAAACGCTGGACGAGGGCCAGGGCGAGACCCCCGACGCGCCCCAGGACAGCGCCGGTCGCGAGCCCGGCGAGGCCGGTGTCGCCGATCCTGAGGGCGAGACCAGTCCCAGCGGCGGCTCGCCGGGTTTTGCACCATCGCGGTGATCGAGGGCGCTATCTTAAAGCAGTGCGTGGCACAGTGCGGCGCCGGCCAGCACGCCCAGCGCGAACAGCCCGGCGATCAGCCAGGGCGCGTGCCACGCCCGCCAGCGGTTATGCCAGCCGGCGGCATGGCTGAGCCGCTCGACCAGCTCATCGTGGCGTGAACGGGCGCTGTCCGGCGGTAGCGAGAAGTCGTTGGCCACGCTGTCTTGCCAGTAGGCGCCGTGGGTCAGGCCGAGACGCGCGCGCAGCAGGCCGATATCGCTGAGAGTGGCATGCAGGGCGTCGTATTCGTCGCGCCGCGATTCGACCTGCAGCACCATCTGGGCATCGGCCTTGAGCGCATTGTGCTGGCAAGCGCCGATGGCGGCATGAATCGCCTCCTGGCTGGCGTCGGGGGAGAGACCGAGGCGCTTGTAGAGGTCGCGCATCTCAGCTTACCTCCATCAGGTATTCGTAGGCGCTCTTGATGCGCTGAAAGCGCAGCGAGGCGCTGGCCACCCGCGCCTCGCCCTGGGTGAAGACCCGGTCAGGATGGTGGGTCTGGGCCAGGCGGCGGTAGGCCTTGCGGATCTCGCTGCGGCTGGCGCCGGGCTGCAGCCCCAGCACGATCAGGGCGCGGCGGGTGCGATCACCGGGCGGCGGTGCTTGATCGCTACCATGGCGACGCTGGCGCTGGTAGTGATGTCGCTCGTCACGTCGTTCGCGCTCACGCGACTGTTGCTGATGGTCGCGTTCGCGGCGCTGGCGCTCCTGCTCGCGCTGGCTGTTGTGGCGATCCTGTTGCTGGCGGTGCTGTTCCTGCTGCTGGCGATGATGCTCCTTGGCCTGCCAGTAGCCGGTACGGCTGGGATCGTCGGGATTGGCGAAGGTCTTGCCGGCCACTGCCTCGAACAGCGGCGCGAACTCGCTGGGTGCCACCCCCAGCAGGTCGGCCAGGAAGCGCAGCACGTGATGGTTGGCCAGCGACGGTTTGCCGCCCTCCACGGCCAGGGCGATGGCCAGGCGCAGAAAAGGATAGGCCTGCTCGCCGTGACACTCCTTCTGCAGCAGCTCGGCGGCGAGCTGGATGGCGGCGAGATCCTGGCTGGCGGCGATCTCGACGATCGGCTCGAGGGGATGGCCGTGGCGAAAGCCGCTGGTCAGTTCGGTGAGGCGTGCGCGCTCGGGATCGCCAATATGCCCGCGGCTGGCCAGCACCCAGGCGAGCAGCAGCAGCGCTGCGCTATCCGCCTGGTGACGGCTCTTGAGCAGCAGCAGCTCGAAAGGTGAAAAGCGCGCGATGGGCATTCCCTTGTCTCCACGGGGTCGCAATTATTGATTATAGGACGTGGCAGCGCCACATGGTCGCCCCGGTCGGCGGCGAAGGCAAGCTCGGCTGTTGCCGTCAGGCGTCGTCGGATCATGGTATAAACGAGGGTAGGGCAGCGTCCGCCAGGGAGCAGTGATGGTTAGCGTCGAACGCAAGGAAGGCTTTAACCTCAAGATTTCGCGGGTGCTGCGCGAGTCGACCACTCATCGACTGGATCTTTACCTGTTCGTGCCCGGCGAGCTTGGCCTGTCCACCGATGTCATTGCCGAGAATGCCTTCTACCACAGCGCGATTCACGTCAAGCGCACCTACTACAGTGACCGCCACCAGCTGCCGCTGGTGCTCAGCCGGTTGGCGCGGCGCGGCTCGTTGGACAGCGATCAGTATCGCCTCAGCCTGAGCCTCTACGCCTATCAGTACGTGGCGGCCCTCGAGCGCGGCGGCCGCGAGCTGCATGATGCCAAGCGCGAAGAGGAGCGCGACGAGGACGCGGCGGCGGCCCAGGCCGCGGCGCGCCAAGCGCGTATCGAGGAGTTGGTCGAGCTGGCGCTGGATATTCTCAAGCGGCTGCGTCGCTCGCGGCCGGAGGGTGCGCGGCTGCTCAAGTATTTCGCCAACGTCGACAACTATCTGTCGTGGTTTACCGAGCAGCGGCTGCTGTCGCTGGTGGCGCATCTGCCCCGCGACCGCCACTACAAGGCCAACAAGGCGCGGCTGCTGGCGATCTGCCAGGCGGAGTACGACTATCGCCAGGCGCAGGAGTACAACTCGGCGCGGGTCAATCGCGACCCGACGCGGATCTCCAACAAGATGCGCCTGCTGCGGCGGCTGATCGAGTATCCGGTGACCCTCAAGGAGACGACCCAGGAGCTCGGCGGCGGCGAGGAGAAGGCGGTCAAGGCACTGGCCACCGCGGTGGTGATGATCTTCGTCTCGCTGGGCCTGCTGCAGGCCCGCGAGAGTATCGGCGATATCACCGCGCTGTTCGTGCTGGTCTTGGCAGTGCTCTATGCACTGCGCGAGGTGTTCAAGGACGACCTGCGCACGACGCTGTGGCGCTGGCTGCGCAAGGGCCGTCCCAAGTGGCGGCGACAGTACTACGACGTGCACAGCAATCAGCTGGTCGGGCGTCAGCTCGAGTGGTTCGACTACCAGCGCTTCGCCAAGCTCGACGAGGCGATCAAGACCGCCCGCAAGCGCAACGTGGCCCAGCGCGAGGAGTTGGTGCTGCACTACCGCTCTAGCTCACGGATGTCGCCGACGCGCTTTCTCAGCGGCTACGAGCAGACCCGCGAAACCCTGACCCTGGACCTGGCGGTACTGTCGCGGCTGATGGATAAGGCCTCGCACCACGTTTATCGGGTCAAGGATGGCCAGGTGGTGCGCGAGAGCGTCGAGAAGCGCCACCTGATCAACTTGATCACGCGCGAGGTGCAGGGCGACGGCGAGCCGCTGATCCAGCGCTGGAAGGTGGTGATGAGCCGCTCCAAGATCGTCGATATCGAGCCTGCCGAGCCCGGCCAGCCAGCCTCGACTGCGACCACCGGCCGCGACCCGGCGACAAACGCCGGCGCTCGAGAATGATAGACTGTGGCTCGACATTTCCGACAGGACTGACTCGCCGATGAGGCTCGTACTTCGCTATTTCTTCCGTACCCTGAGACTGCTGCTGGCGCCGGTGATGCTGGTCGCCGAGAAACTCAGCACGCCCCAGGCCGTCGAACGCACCGATGAGGAGCAGGCCGAAGTGGATCGCGCCTGTGAGTCCTTGGCGCTCTACCAGTTCCGCACCTGCCCGTTCTGCATCAAGGTGCGCAAGGAGATCGCCCGGCTGGGGCTCAAGATCGAGATTCGCGACGCCCAGCTCGACCCCGACCACCGCCAGGCGCTGCAGGAGGGCGGCGGCAAGGTCAAGGTGCCGTGCCTGCAGCTCACCCACGACGACGGCAACGTCGAATGGCTGTATGAATCGGACACCATCAACGCCTACCTACACGAGCGCTTCGGGGCGGCTTGAGCCGCTGGGCACGAATATCGCTACAGAGACCAGTGACTGGCCGCTAGGTGGAACTGGCATCGTGCGGTCATTCTCCACTAAAGAAATCGTGAATGTTGTCGATGATAGGGAGAGCACGCCTATACCACACAGGTATTGGCGTCGATCTCCTTTTATTTATTGCGCCAGGCGTCGTTGGCACAGGCTAGGCAGTTTCGACACCGATACCCGTACTTGGAAGCGAATTGGGTTAGTACGAGGATTGAGCGTTGTTTGCCACCCACAAGAAGTACATGCTCTGGCGCGGCGTTGGAGGAGCAGCTGCGGCATGTTTGATGCTGGGCGCTTTAGCTGTCGGCGCCAAGGCTCGGGAGTTGCCCTCCGATGATGAGTTGCTGCGTCAGCGTGAGCGTGATCGGGCCTTGCAAGAGCGTCTGGAGACGCGGCCGGATGTCCGGCTGTCGGTGCCTCAGGAAGCGGTGGGGCGTTTTCCTGATCATGAATCGCCATGTTTCGTGATCGATGCGCTGGCATGGCAGGGTGAGGACCTTCAGCGTTTCCCATGGTTAGATGATGCGGTGGCCGGTGACGGCGCAGACGATACGCCTGTGGGGCGCTGCCTGGGGACTCAGGGTATCAACCTGGTGCTTGAGCGTGCCCAGAATGCGCTGATCGAGCGTGGCTACGTGACCAGCCGTGTACTCGTCGAGCCCCAGGACCTCAGCGATGGAACCCTCACGATCACTCTCTTGCCCGGACGTATCGGCAGCCTCCGCGTCGCCGATCCCGACCACCCCCATGCGTCCCTGCGCAATGCCGTGCCGGCCGGCCCAGGCGATATCCTCAACCTGCGCGATATCGAGCAGGCACTGGAGCACTTCCAGCGTCTACCCTCGGCGGATGTCGATATTCAGATCGCGCCGGGTGAGACGCCCAACCACAGCGATCTGGTTGTCGACTACCGTCAGGGGTGGCCGCTACGTCCCGCCTGGTCGGCGAACGACAGTGGCAGCGACGCCACGGGGCGCTACCAGAGCGGTGTGACCGTGGCCTACGACAATCTGCTGGGCATCAATGACCTGTTCTATGTCCACCTAGGCAAGGACCTGGGCGGTGGCGATGCTGGCGCACGCGGCAATCGGAGCCGCACCGTGCACTACTCCGTGCCTTGGGGATACTGGAGCCTGGGCGCGACATACAGCGATTACGACTATCACCAGACCGTCGCCGGCGCCTTCGAGGATATCGTTTACGAAGGCTCAAGCCACAATATCAATGTCCATCTATCTCGGGTCATCCATCGCGATGGCTCGAGCAAGACCAGTGCATCGTTCGGCGGCTTCCAGAATCGCTCGCGTACCCACATCGATGGCCAGGAAGTGCTGGTGCAGCGCCGCCAGGTAGGCGGCTGGGAAGCCGGAATCGAGCATCGAGAGTTCCTGGGACCTGCCACGCTCGACTCAGCGCTTTTCTACCAGCGAGGAACCGGTGCATTTGGCTCGCTGCCGGCACCGGGAGAAGCGTTCGGTGAAGGTACGTCACGCTTTCAGATCGTCACCGCCGATGCCGAGCTCAAGGTACCTTTCGCGGTGGGTGAGCAGCCACTGCGCTACCTTGGCCAATGGCGGTGGCAACGCAATCTCACCCCCCTGGCGTCGTTGGAGCGCTTCTCCATCGGCAGCCGCTATACCGTGCGCGGCTTTAACGACACCGGACTGTCAGCCGATCGCGGCTGGTTGGTCCGCAATGAACTCGAGATGCCGCTGGGTGGCAGTGGTCAGGCGCTCTATGCCGGGCTCGACTATGGCCGGGTCGGTGGCCCGAGCAGCGAATGGCTGCTCGGCAAGGCACTGGGGGGCGTGGCACTCGGCATGCGCGGCAATCTGCTGCACTTCGTCAACTACGACGTATTCGTTGCCACGCCGGTCATCCAGCCGGATGGGTTTCGCAGCGACAGTCACGACCTTGGCTTCAGTGTGTACATCGCATTTTAACGATAGGCCTAAAGTTCTGTCGTTAACGGGTCGATATGCAAATAGGGATCGTTTGCATGTGAGGGAAAGGGAATGAACCGACACTGCTATCGCCTAATCTTCAACAAGGTCAAGGGGCGGTGGGTGGTCGCTTCCGAGGCCGCCAGCTCGGAGCGCCAGGAGGGCGTGGTGAGTTCGCCTCGCCGCAAGCTATCCCGCCCTGGCCCGCGCCGAACGATCCTCGGTCCCCTAACACCGCTGGCGTGGAGCGTCATGCTGGCGCTTGGCTTGGTGGCAGTGCCGGTACATGCCCAGATCGCCCCCGACCGTAGTGCTCCAGGTAGCCAACGCCCCCATGTCGTGAATAGCGCCAATGGCACCCCACAGGTCAATATCACCTCGCCCAACACCAGGGGCGTATCGCGCAACGACTATCGCCAGTTCGATGTGGATGGCAAGGGCGCGATCCTCAACAACTCACGAGGCGCGACGTCGACCCAGATCGGCGGTTGGGTGCAGGGCAACCCCAATCTCGCCAACGGTGAAGCACGGGTCATCGTCAATGAGATCCATTCATCGAACCCTAGCCGGCTACATGGCGCAATAGAGGTCGCTGGCAGGCGAGCCGAGGTGGTCATCGCCAACCCTGCCGGTATCGATGTTGATGGGGCCGGTTTCATCAACGCCCAGGGCATCACCCTGACCACCGGGCAGCCGCGATACGATAATGGCGCACTGGAGGGGTACCGCGTCCAGCGCGGCACGGTCCGGATTCACGGCAACGGCTTGGATGCCGGGGATGCAGACTATGCTGCCATTCTGGCGCGTGCCGCCGACGTTCAGGCCGGGGTGTGGGCAGAGGAACTCGAGATCATCACCGGTGCCAATCGCATCAGCGCCGACCGTCAGGTGATCGATACCATCGATGGCCGGGGGGCGGCACCGGAAGTCGCCATCGATGTGGCCCACCTCGGCGGCATGTATGCCGGCAAGATCCATCTCATGGCCACCGAGCGGGGAGTCGGTGTCCATCATGCCGGTGACCTGGTCGCCAATGAGATCGTGGTCGCCGCGGATGGACGCATTATCAACCGTGGGCAGATCGCTGCCCAGGACGATATGCATCTAGCGAGCCGCGACGCTATCGCCAACCACGGCTCACTGCGCGCCGGTGACACACTCGTCGTGACCAGTGACGGCGAGATCGCCAATCGCGACAATGGCACGATCATCGCCCGAGACGATATCCAGCTATCGGCGGCGACCCTGAGCAGCGACCGCGACTCTCTGCTCGCCGCCGGAGTGAGCGATGATGGGACGTGGAACGCCACTGGCGACCTCACGATGTCGGCGACCCAGGGCATCGACGGCAGCGGGCAGCATATTGCCGCCGGCGGGTTCTACGCCGAGGCGGAGACCGTGGTACTGCGTGACAGCCACACCCAGGCACGCAAGATCGATATCGCCGCGGGCCAAGCAGGGATCGATGCCAGCGGCGCGACCCTCTCCGCTCAAGAGACGCTCAACACGAGAACCCCCGGCATGTTGCGTACCGACGGCGCCAGTGTCGCCGCCGACACGCTCACTCTCGATGTTGGCAGCCTGTCCAATGTCGGCGGCGATATCGCACAGCTTGGCGAGCCATCGCTGGCGTTACGGCTGGACGCTCTCGATAACACTTCAGGGCGAGTGGCAAGCAATAGCGGACTCGATATTGCGGCCCAGACCATTGATAACACTGACGGCACCCTGCAGGCGCTGAACGATCTCACCCTCAACACCGGCCGCCTCAACAACCGCGACGGCGATATCGTCGCCGGCGCAAGCCTGGCCGTTGAGGCCAGCGGCGATATCGACAATACCCAGGGGCAGTGGCGGGCCGAACGTATCGACGTTGCCGCCAACGGGCTGAACAATACCGCCGGCCTGATCAGTGCCCATGGCGGCCAACTGAACGCCCAGCTAGCGGAGCTCGATAACACCCAGGGCCGCCTGGAAACCGCCGGCGATCTGAGCCTCGATATCGCCGATACCCTGACCAACGCAGACGGCGAGATCGTGCATGCCGGTGACGGCATGGCGCAGATCGACGCCACGCATATCGCCGGCCGCGATGGCCTGATCACCAGCCAGGGCGAGCTGTCCCTTGCCGCTCAAGATATCGTTCTCGACGGTGCGACGACCAGTGCCGAGTCCATCGCCCTGAACGCCGAGAACCTTAGCCACCGCCAGGGCGAGATGCAGCAGTTCGGCGATGCCGATGACCTGACGCTTAGCATTGGCCAATCGCTGGATAACACTGAGGGGCTGATAGCCAGCAACACCGGGCTGGATATCACCGCCCAGGCATTGACCAATACCGCCGGCACCCTGCAGGCGGTGGACGATCTCACCATCAACGCCGACAGCCTCAACAACCGCGACGGCGATATTGTCGCCGGCGATGCCCTGGCCGTTGAGGCCAGCGGGGATATCGACAATACCCAGGGGCAGTGGCGGGCCGAGCGTATCGACGTTGCTGCCAGCGGACTGGACAACACGGCTGGCTTGGTCAGCGCCCATGGCGGCGCGCTTAACGCCCGGGTAGCGGAGCTCGATAACACTCAGGGCCGCCTGGAAACTGTTGGCGATCTGACCCTCGATATCGCCGATACCCTGACTAACGAAGCGGGCGAGATCGTGCATGCCGGTGACGGCATGGCGCAGATCGACGCCACCCATATAGACGGCCGCGATGGTCTGATTGTCAGCCAGAGCGATCTAACGCTGGATGCCAGAGATATCGTTCTCGATGGCGCCACCACCAGCGCCGAGTCCATCGCCCTGAATGCCGAGAACCTTAGCCACCGCCAGGGCGAGATGCAGCAGTTCGGCGATGCCGATGACCTGACGCTTAACATTGGCCAATCGCTGGACAACAGCGGCGGGCTGATTGCCGGTAACGCCGGGCTGGATATCACCGCCCAGGCATTGACCAATACCGCCGGCACCCTGCAGGCGGTGGACGATCTCACCATCAACGCCGACAGCCTCAACAACCGCGACGGTGATATTGTCGCCGGCGATGCCCTGGCCGTTGAGGCCAGCGGGGATATCGACAATACCCAGGGGCAGTGGCGGGCCGAGCGTATCGACGTTGCTGCCAGCGGACTGGACAACACGGCTGGCTTGGTCAGCGCCCATGGCGGCGCGCTTAACGCCCGGGTAGCGGAGCTCGATAACACTCAGGGCCGCCTGGAAACTGTTGGCGATCTGACCCTCGATATCGCCGATACCCTGACTAACGAAGCGGGCGAGATTATCCATGCCGGCCAGGGCGAGGCCCAGATCGACGCCACCCATATCGCCGGCAGCGATGGTCTGATTGTCAGCCAGGGCGATCTAACGCTGGATGCCAGATATATCGTTCTCGATGGCGCCACCACTAGTGCCGAGTCCATCGCCCTGCACGCCGAGAACCTTAGCCACCGCCAGGGCGAGATGCAGCAGTTCGGCGATGCCGATGACCTGACGCTTAGCATCGGCCAATCGCTGGATAACACTGAGGGGCTGATTGCCGGTAACGCCGGGCTGGATATCACCGCCGGCGACATCGACAATCGGGACGGCACACTGCAAGCCATTGATGGTCTGCGGCTGGATACCGGCGGCATAAACAATCGTCGCGGCGAACTCGTCACCGGCGGCCAACTCAGCGTTACCGCTTCCGGCAGCGTCGACAACCGCGGCGGTGACGTGATCGGCGAGCAAGGCATCGCGCTACGCGCGGCATCGCTGGACAATCGCTCGGGAATGCTCGGTGCACTGCAAGGCCAACTGACGGTTGAGGCAGGGGCGCTCGACAATACCCAGGGCCGGGTGGAAACCGCTGGCGACCTGACGCTTGATATTGCCGGCACCTTGACCAACCAAGATGGCGAGATCGTGCATGCCGGGGACGGTGAGGCACGGATCGACGCCACGCGTTTAGACGGCAGTGATGGCCTGATCGCCAGCCAGAGCGCGCTGATGCTGGCGGCCGATACTATCGATTTCGATGGCGCCGTTACCAGTGCCAAGCAGATTGCCGTTCAGGCCGGGCGACTCAGTCACCAGCGGGGTGAGATGTCGCAGCATGGCGATGAGGGCGAGCTGCTGTTGGCGATTCGCGAAGAGCTGGATAACCGCGAGGGATGGATCGTTAGCCACGCCGATCTTTCCGCCGATGTCGGTGATCTCGTCAATCGCTCGGGTATGTTGCAGGCGGCGGGTAACCTGAGCCTGGATAGCGATGAACTGGACAATCGGCAAGGTGAGGTCCTCGCTGGCGGGAGCCTGGCGCTGGACGCCGACGGACGACTCGACAACAGATCGGGCCGCGTCGTGGCCACGCGGGACGCCACGCTATCGGCCACTTCTCTCGTCAACAGCGATGGCCTGATCGCGTCCCTCGAGGGCGATCTCGCCCTGAACATCGACGGGGCAATCAACAACCGTCGTGGCCACCTCGAAGCAGGTGGTGAGCTGGCCTCGCTCAGTCTTGGTCTCGACAATCGAGACGGTGAGATCGTCGCCACCCGAGGCGATATCGATACCCTGGAGCAGCGGCTGGACAACCGTGGTGGCCTGATCGCTGCTCGCGAGTCGCTCGATCTGGCCAGCGGCGAGCTCGACAATGCCGGCGGTATGCTCCAGGCGGGTGGCGATCTATCCCTCGACACTCACGGCCAAGCATTACGCAATACCGACGATGGCACGATCCTTGGCGAGGGCGGAGTGGCGCTGACGGCAGGGAGTCTCGACAATACGGCAGGGTTGATCGGGGCAGGCACCGTCCTCGATCTCCAGGCCGATACCATTGTCAATCGCAACGGCGGCGCACTACTTAGCGAAGCCGATATGCAACTCGCGGCTGCTAGCCTCGACAACCATGGTGGCCAACTCCAGGCCCTGGGTGACGCGAGCCTCGACATCGGCGGCACCCTGAGTAATCAGGGCGGCTTGATTCGCGCCGGCAAGACGCTGGAGGTGAGCGCGAGCCAGGTAATCAATCGCCAGACCCAGGGCGACGATCAAGGCATCGAGGCGCGCGCGATTCAGCTGGACGCCGGCGGGCTCGACAACCGCCAAGGCACCATCCGCGCTGACCGACTGGCCGACATCCAGGTGGTTGAAGGCGTTAACAACCGCGATGGCCTGATCTCCTCGCTCGATACGCTGGCCATACGCGCCAATGACATCGATAACCGCGATGGCACCCTGATCGCAGACCGATCCCTCGATTTGACGACGGCAAGGCTGACCGGCGATGGCCGCGTCCTGTCGCTGGGCGACCTGGCACTGCGGCTGGCCAGCGATTTCACCCTCGCCGAGGGCGGCGAAATGATGGCGGCGGGCGATCTCCATCTTGCTACCTCGGGTGCGATCGATAACCAAGGCAAGCTGAGGGCTGGCGAAACCCTCGACATCGATGCCGCACGACTGATCAATGCCGCCTCAGGCGAACTCTCCGGCACCACTACCCATATCGATGCCGGGCACCTGACCAATCGCGGCCTGATCGACGGGGTAGAGACCCTTATCGCAGCCGATGTACTCGACAATCTCGGTAGCGGGCGTATCTACGGCGACCGGCTGGGAATCGAGGCAGGTACTCTCAACAACGATAATGAAGACGGACAGGCCGCCGTGATCGCCGCCCGCGAGCGACTGGACCTCGGCGTGGGTAACCTGATGAATCGCGATGACGCGCTTATCTTCAGCGCTGGCGATATGGCCATCGGCGGCTCGTTGAACGCCAGCGGCCAGGCCAGGGGGCAGGCCGGGCGGGTGCGCAACGCCAGCGCGACCATCGAGGCGCTTGGCAATCTAAGCCTGTCTACTGCACGGCTAGACAACACCAATGAGCATTTCGAAACCGAGTTGGTGCAGGTGGCGGATTTGCCGCAAGGAATTTATATCCAGCCGCAGGGGTGGGACGAGAAACTGCCGGAAAGCGAATTTACATGGAGTCCGATGGTGGGTTATGGCATGGACCAGGTACAAGGAGGTTATCGGGCACCGGATACACACTTTTTGGCGCCAGCCATCACTCGTTGGACGGAGTACAGCCTCAACCGCACGGAATATGAAACCCAAGTAGTACATTCTCGGCCCGGGAAGATTCTTGCTGGTGGCGATATGCAGCTTAGCGGTGGAAAACTGGTCAATGACAAGAGTCAGATCCTGGCCGGCGGTGCACTTAGAGGCGATCTCGAGCGGCTGGAGAATCGCGAGGCGCAGGGGGTACGCTATGTCGAGGAGAGCGGCGCCAGTCGCAGTAGTAGGCCTTCACCCACTGGGGCCTGCCAGGGCGAAAACGGCTGCGGTGGCCGCGTTTACACTCGCTTATG
The DNA here is from genome assembly GCF_010977575.1 of Halomonas socia. Classification (GTDB taxonomy): domain Bacteria; phylum Pseudomonadota; class Gammaproteobacteria; order Pseudomonadales; family Halomonadaceae; genus Franzmannia; species Franzmannia socia. Next base: position 4,726,773 of record NZ_CP048812.1, on the reverse strand, counting down.
GAGTGATTGGCAAGCCTACTCATACTCTGGAGAGGCTGGAACCTTTGCTCTGCCTATCGCAGTAGTTGGCGGCAGCCGTGCCATTGATGGCAGTGGTGCCCAGCCAGCCGCTCATAGTGCCGCGTCGCTTTTCGCCTCTGCTCAGGGTGCAAATGGCGCCCAGGTAAGTCTCCAGACCAACAGGTCTGGTGCTAGCGTGATCGAAGTGCCCGCCTTGCGTCCGCCCGCGGCTAACGCCGAGAGCAGCCTGGCGCTCGGTGACTGGATAGCGAGCGTGAGTGGCGACCTCGAGGGGTTGGCCGCAATGCCGGCAGATATCCAGAGGCTGGTGGCGAGCCATCACTCTCTCGACGAGGGTGATGTCGAGCGGTTGACGGCGCTTTTCAACGACATGGTGGGGGGATCCTCGGCGAGTGCTACGGATGCTGCACCACTCGGCGTGATCCGCAGCGTGATGCCCAATATCAACTTGCCGGCCAACAGCCTGTTCCAGGTCAATCCCGCGCCTACGGCCCACTATCTGGTCGAGACCGACCCACGCTTCACCAACCAGCGTGAGTGGCTCGGGTCCGACTATATGCTTGATGCCCTGAACAGCGACTCGAGCACGACCCATAAGCGCCTGGGCGATGGCTTTTACGAGCAGCGCGTGGTCAACGAGCAGATCATGCAGTTGACCGGGCAGCGCTACCTGGCAGGCCATGGCAACGATGACGATCAGTATCGGGCACTGATGAATGCTGGCATTACCTTCGCCGAGCAGCATGGCTTGCGTCCCGGCGTGGCTTTGACTGCCGAGCAGATGGCCCAGCTCACCAGCGATATTATCTGGCTGGTTGAGCAAACCGTGACCCTAGAGGACGGCTCCACCGTCACTGTCCTGGTACCCCAGGTCTATGTCCGGGTGCGCGAGGGTGACCTGCAGGGCGATGGCACCTTGATTGCCGGGAACTCCCTGGCGCTGGATGTGAAGAACGACATTCGTAATACGGGCACCCTGGCCGGCCGTGAGCTCGTCTCGCTGACGGCAGAGAACATTGCCAACCTGGGCGGTCGTATCGGGGGGAACCGGGTCGACCTCGATGCACGCAACGATCTCGACAATATCGGTGGCCAGATAACCGCCGGCGACTCACTGGCGCTGCAGGCTGGCCGTGATCTGACGCTGTCCAGCACCTCGGAGCGCCTGGCCGGGCTCTACGTCACCGAGGCTGGTGGCCGCTTGAGTGCCACCGCCGGCCGTGACCTCAGCGTCGTCGGTGCCGACCTCGATAGCGCCGGCGATCTCCGGCTCGGCGCCGGTCGTGACCTGGATATCACCAGCACCTTGGTCAGCGAACAGGTCAACCGCGGTTATCGTCTCAGCAGCACCGAGATTGAGCGTGCAGCGACCCTGTCGGCAGGTAACGACCTGATGCTCGACGCCGGGCGTGATCTCACCCTCACGGCGGTCGACGTCAGTGCCCAGGGCAGCGGCCTGCTCAGTGCCGGTCGCGACCTGAGCCTCGAGACATTGACGACGCAGGAGAGCCTACGCTCATGGCGCAACACGACCCGGGAGAGTGAAGAGATCGGCACCCAGTTGGAGATCGGCGGCAGCCTCGCGCTCCTCGCCGGGCAGGACATCACCGCGCGTGCCGCCCGGCTCGATGCCGGCGACGATCTGACCCTCTCCGCCGGCCGCGATATCAGCCTCGACGCTGGGCGCTCCCAGCAGTACGACGAGACGCGCCGGGGACGTACCCACACCATCGACAGCCAGACCCGGGTGCAATCCACCACCCTCGATGCCGGTGGCGACCTGCACCTGCAAGCTGGCAACGATCTGCGCCTCACCGCCAGCCAGTTGCAGGCCGGTGGCAGCGCCGCCCTGCTGGCCGGCAATCGGATCGACCTGCTGACGGCCCAGGAGGAGGACTACTCCCTCTACGAGTACCGCCGCAGCGGCCTATTCAGCAGCCGCCACCAGCGCGACGAAGTCCGCGATATCCGCGAAGTCGGCACCCAGATCGGCGCAGGCAACGATATCGCCCTCGTCAGCGGCGGCGACCAGTCCTACCGCGGCGTAAGACTGGACGCCGGCCAGGACCTGGCCCTGCTCAGCGGCGGCAACATAGCCTTCGATATGGCCAGCGACCTGCGCACCGAATCCCACGAGCGCAGCCGCAGCAGCTTCGTGCGGCAATCGGCCAGCGGCGAAGGCACGACCAGGGAGACACTGCGCCAGAACGAGCTGCGCTACCAGGGCGAGCTTATCATCCAGGCCGCCCAGGGCATCAGTATCGAGGTGGAGGGCATCAACGCCCAAGCGGTGCGCCAGACCGTCGACGCCATGGCGGAGGCCAACCCGGAGCTCGCCTGGCTGCAGGAGATGGAGCAGCGCGGTGATATCGACTGGCGCCACGTCGAAGCCATTCACGACAGCTGGAGCTACTCCCAGTCCGGCCTCGGGCCGGGGGCGGCACTGGCCGTGAGCATTGTCGCGGCCGCCTGGGCCGGCCCGGCGGCCTCCGGCTTGCTGGGGCTGGCCGAAGGTGGTGTGGCTGCCGGCATGGTCAGCGCCGGCGCCGGCTCCCTGGCTGGTACCGGCGCGGTGAGCCTAGCCAACCATGGCGGCGACCTCGGCGCGGCCCTTGGCGACACCTTCTCCAGCGACAGCCTTCGCGGTGCCGCCACCGCCGCCTTGACGGCCGGTGCCACCCGCGGCATGACCGACCGCGTCTGGGGAACGCAGACCAATTCTACTACTGGCGCCACCACCAACCTTAACCTCAGCTTCGGCAACGGTAGCGACATCGTCCGCTTCGCCGGGCAACGCGCCACCCAGGCCGCCATCGATGCCGGCATCCGCACCGCCATCGCAGGCGGCAGCCTCGGCGATCATCTCGGCGACAGCCTCGAGAACGCCGTGGCACATGTGGTCAGCGGGGTGCTGTTCAATGCCGTGGGCGACGTCAGTCATGGTCGCTTCGCTAACGCCAGCCCCGAGAAAATCGCTCTACATGCCTTGGTGGGAGGCCTGACTGCCGAAGCCATGGGCGGCGACTTCAAGACCGGGGCGCTGGCGGCCGGCGCCAATGAAGCGCTGGTGGAGTACCTAGACAGCCACCTGGGCAGCGACCCCGAAACGCGAACCCACCTCCTGACCACCGCCTCGCAACTGGTGGGTATCGTCGCCGCCGAACTGGTTAACGGCGATGTCTACCAGGGGGCCGAAATTGCCGCGCAGGCAACGCGGTATAACTACCTGCGGCATGATCAACTCGCCATGGCGCGTGCCGAGCTGGCGGGCTGTGACGGCGACAGCGACTGCATGGCCGATGTGGTAGCTCGCTATCAGGCTATCAGCGAAGAGCAAAACAAAGCCGCTATCGAAGCCTGTAGCACCGATTTGGCTGCCTGTCAGGAACACTCGCTCGCCGCAGCGGATGGTGAATACGCCCGCTACGGGGATGACGCTCTGTGGGATCTGTCTAACGAAGCGTTGCCCTACATGCAAGCCTTGTTCGATGAGAACATTGGCGTGCAGAATAGCCTGGGTGAAGCGACCATTGCCCGTGCCTTGGAGGAAGGGGCGGGATTATCGCCGGAGGAAGCGGCGCTGCTCGCTGCGATGCCGGTGGGAGTAGGTCGGAGTGGGGCGCTGAGAGCCGCCAAAAGGGATTTAGGTATTCCTAGCTCTCAAGCGCCAGACGCCATAAATCGTGTCCGTATGACTGATCAAAATGGCGAGGCTGTCCTAGACTCTAGCGGTAGACCAATTATGACTCGGGAGTATATGTATACTCGACCAGATGGAACCAGAGTGATAATTCAAGACCACTCTGCAGGACATCAATTTGGTCAGGGTGGTGTCGGTGATCAAGGGACTCATTTTAATGTCAGGCCTCCAGAAAACCCTCGAACTGGCTACGTGCCAGGAACTAGAAAACATTACTCTTGGTGATTAAGTGATGAATAACTGGGTTGATTTTTTGTCAGATGCAACAGCGGTGAAGGCTATCTTTGGTGAAGATATTCCTGTTCTTGTAGGAGTGGATGTGCATGAAATAATACTCCATCGTGATGGGCCTAAAGCTTCTGTAAGATTTGACTTGGCGCAATATCCAGTGCGCCCTCCGAAGAAATGGGGGGCAATGAGGTTTAATAGAGTTCAGGTTATCATTGATGCATTTGATATAAAAAAATTGAGCATTATCGGATGGGAAAAAAGGTTGGTGATGGATATAGAAATTTCCCAGGAGGAGGGGGGGATATCTTTTCGGGCTAAAGGTGGTGAAGTGAAATTTGAGATATTGGCTGGTTTTTTAGATTTGTCTGGCATAAGTGCATACAAAGATGATGAGGGATAAGAGTCATAAGTTGTAAAATCCGCTGACATTGTCCAATGTTTGTTCTGATAGAGCCCGCTATGATGGGTGAATAGTTGATTATGAGGTGCTTGGCTACGACACCTCACGCGGCTCTTTAATAGTTTAATTCTTACCCTGGCCAGCGGCGGCGTCATTCGCTTCGAGATTGCCAGCAACGTGCACACCGAGTCCCACGAGCGCAGTCGCAGCAGCTTCGCCTGGCAATCCGCCTCCGGTGAAGGCTTTACTCGGGAGAAGTGACCAGCGCGGCGCCCTGCTCATCCAGGCCGCCGACGGCATCCAAATCGACGTGCAGCAGATCGACCGCCGCACCATTGATCTCATGGTCGCCGCTGCCTGGGCCGGCCCGGCGGCCTCCGGCTTGCTGGGGCTGGCCGAAGGTGGTGTGGCTGCCGGCATGGTCAGCGCCGGCGCCGGCTCCCTGGCTGGTACCGGCGCGGTGAGCCTAGCCAACCATGGCGGCGACCTCGGCGCGGCCCTTGGCGACACCTTCTCCAGCGACAGCCTTCGCGGTGCCGCCACCGCCGCCTTGACGGCCGGTGCCACCCGCGGCATGACCGACCGCGTCTGGGGAACGCAGACCAATTCTACTACTGGCGCCACCACCAACCTTAACCTCAGCTTCGGCAACGGTAGCGACATCGTCCGCTTCGCCGGGCAACGCGCCACCCAGGCCGCCATCGATGCCGGCATCCGCACCGCCATCGCAGGCGGCAGCCTCGGCGATCATCTCGGCGACAGCCTCGAGAACGCCGTGGCACATGTGGTCAGCGGGGTGCTGTTCAATGCCGTGGGCGACGTCAGTCATGGTCGCTTCGCTAACGCCAGCCCCGAGAAAATCGCTCTACATGCCTTGGTGGGAGGCCTGACTGCCGAAGCCATGGGCGGCGACTTCAAGACCGGGGCGCTGGCGGCCGGCGCCAATGAAGCGCTGGTGGAGTACCTAGACAGCCACCTGGGCAGCGACCCCGAAACGCGAACCCACCTCCTGACCACCGCCTCGCAACTGGTGGGTATCGTCGCCGCCGAACTGGTTAACGGCGATGTCTACCAGGGGGCCGAAATTGCCGCGCAGGCAACGCGGTATAACTACCTGCGGCATGATCAACTCGCCATGGCGCGTGCCGAGCTGGCGGGCTGTGACGGCGACAGCGACTGCATGGCCGATGTGGTAGCTCGCTATCAGGCTATCAGCGAAGAGCAAAACAAAGCCGCTATCGAAGCCTGTAGCACCGATTTGGCTGCCTGTCAGGAACACTCGCTCGCCGCAGCGGATGGTGAATACGCCCGCTACGGGGATGACGCTCTGTGGGATCTGTCTAACGAAGCGTTGCCCTACATGCAAGCCTTGTTCGATGAGAACATTGGCGTGCAGAATAGCCTGGGTGAAGCGACCATTGCCCGTGCCTTGGAGGAAGGGGCGGGATTATCGCCGGAGGTCGCGGCTCTGCTGGCGGCGGCGCCGGTAGGTATTAACCTCAGAGGGAAAGGGAATAGCTCGAATATTGAAGGCGGGTACTCACTGGTTGGCGCAAATAGGGCGGTCATTGATCCGAGGAAATTCACTGAGTACGCGTTGAACCCTCAGCATCCTGTTGGTGGAAGTAAGGCCCGTGTTTTTGAGTCCGCTCTTGGCTTTACAAGGAATAATGCAGATGACCTCATGCAGCAGGTTCGTCAGGGAGTTATGGAAAATACTCCAATTCCAGGTAAAGTTGACCAGTTTGGTGAACGATTCACTGTGGATATTCCTGTCACAGGTCCGGCTGGAAGCGGAGTGGTAAGAACTGGATGGATTTATAAGTCAGGCTCAGCAGCCCCAGAAATGACCACCATATTTGTTAAGTGAGAGATGCTGTGATGTTTCATATTAATGATGTTGTCGAGTTGGTTGAAGACCTTCCGAAGGAAGGTCTTGAGAAAGGACTCATTGGAGTAGTGGTGGCAGAGTTCAGCGACCCTGTGGAAGCATATGAGGTTGAGTTTTGTGATGAGAGTGGAGTTGTGATGGCTCAAGTTTCTACCACTCCTGATAAGATCGTTAAGATAACCAATTAAATTCTAGAATTTTTGGTGATCAATGGGGGCAGTGTCATTGATATCCTTGGTCCCACAGGCCTATGTCCGGATTCGCGAGGGCGACCTGCAGGGCGATGGCACCTTGATTGCCGGGAACTCCCTGGCGCTGGATGTGAAGAACGACATTCGTAATACGGGCACCCTGGCCGGCCGTGAGCTCGTCTCGCTGACGGCAGAGAACATTGCCAACCTGGGCGGTCGTATCGGGGGGAACCGGGTCGACCTCGATGCACGCAACGATCTCGACAATATCGGTGGCCAGATAACCGCCGGCGACTCACTGGCGCTGCAGGCTGGCCGTGATCTGACGCTGTCCAGTACCTCGGAGCGCCTGGCCGGGCTCTACGTCACCGAGGCTGGTGGCCGCTTGAGTGCCACCGCCGGCCGTGACCTCAGCGTCGTCGGTGCCGACCTCGATAGCGCCGGCGATCTCCGGCTCGGCGCCGGTCGTGACCTGGATATCACCAGCACCTTGGTCAGCGAACAGGTCAACCGCGGTTATCGTCTCAGCAGCACCGAGATTGAGCGTGCAGCGACCCTGTCGGCAGGTAACGACCTGATTCTCGACGCCGGGCGTGATCTCACCCTCACGGCGGTCGACGTCAGTGCCCAGGGCAGCGGCCTGCTCAGTGCCGGTCGCGACCTGAGCCTCGAGACATTGACGACGCAGGAGAGCCTACGCTCATGGCGCAACACGACCCGGGAGAGTGAAGAGATCGGCACCCAGTTGGAGATCGGCGGCAGCCTCGCGCTCCTCGCCGGGCAGGACATCACCGCGCGTGCCGCCCGGCTCGATGCCGGCGACGATCTGACCCTCTCCGCCGGCCGCGATATCAGCCTCGACGCTGGGCGCTCCCAGCAGTACGACGAGACGCGCCGGGGACGTACCCACACCATCGACAGCCAGACCCGGGTGCAATCCACCACGCTCGATGTCGGCGGCGATCTCGCCTTGCAGGCCGGCAACGACATCACCCTCACCGCCGCCCAGCTACACGCCGGGGGAGATGCCTCGCTGCTGGCCGGCAACCGCATCGACCTGCTTACCTCCCAGGAGGAAGATTACTCCCTCTACGAGTACCGCCGCCGTGGTGGACTCTTGAGCAGCAGCCGTCACCAGCGCGACGAAGTCCACGATACCCGTGACGTCGGCACCCAGATCGGCGCAGGCGACGATATCGCCATTGTCAGCGGCGGCGACCAGTCCTACCGCGGCGCACGGCTGGACGCCGGCCAGGCAGCGGCGGCGAGATCGCCTTCGACATGGCCAGCGACCTGCGTCAGGAATCCCATGAACGCAGCCGCAGCAATGCCCTCAGCCAATCGGCGCGGGGCCACGGCAGTACCGAAGAGACGCTGCGCCAGAGCGAATTGCGTTACCAAGGGGAACTGGCCATCCACGCCGCCCAGGGCATTAATATCGAGATCGAGCGGATCGACGGCAACGCCATCCGCCAGACCGTCGACGCCATGGCCGAGGCCAACCCCAACCCCGAGCTTGCCTGGCTACAGGAGATGGAACGACGTGGCGACGTGGACTGGCGCCAGGTCGACGCCATCCACGACAGCTGGAGCCATTCGCAGTCCGGCCTTGGCCCGGGGGCGGCCCTCGCGGTCAGCATCGTGGCCGCCGAGCTTGCGGGCGGCAACGTGAACGACGGTGCTTGGGTGGCCGGGCAAGTGGAATCCTACAACCGGCAGTTGCATACCCGGGAACGGGAACTGGCCCGTGACCTCATGGCTGGATACGAGCGGAGAGTGCTCAGGAATTTAGAGACTTCGGTAAGGCTGTTTCTGCTGCAATGATTCACCCAATTGGGTTATTGGGAAGCGGTCAAGCAGTAGTGAAGTCCGAATGGTGAAAGAAGGTGGATTGATGAAGGGAGGGGTGATGAAGCGGATGAGTGGATCCATGAAAAAAGTAATCGTTGGGGTTTTGGTGTTATCCATGACTGGGTGCTTTTCTTATCAGGTGACACCCCCCCCCCAAACTATAACGAAAGTGATAGGTTGCTTCTTTCCAATCAGTGGATTAGAGAGAACAAGGATTCCTTGGCGGAACAGTTGGTTGACTCTATCAAGGAGAATCATCCCAGAACGGCGGATTGGTTTCCGAACGTCAATATCCTCTCTATTGATGTAGAGGAAGAGCCTCGGCATTGGAGCAGGGCGGATGAGTTAAAGGAACACCTGAATGATATTTTCGAGATGGTGATAAGCGATCTATATGGCGATATCCACGAGGCGCAGGAAGTCGACGTGGCTCTCAGGATTCGCGAGGCTTCTCCTGATATCAATCCAGCTTTATATGCGGTGCTTATTCCTTACGGGGTCGCCTGCATGAGTACGTTAATGATGATCTGTCCACTTACGGGAAGGCAGGTCATGGTGGCGGAGGGCACCTTTAGCCAGGATGAAGAGGAGATTGTCACCCTTTCCGGTGCAGGGGCATCCCGAAGATTTATGCTCAGCCCCTATGCGGATGATTCCCCGCAGTGGCATAGCGAGGCGGAAACGAAAGCCTTGATCGCAGCGCTGGTGCAGCTGACGGACAATTTCGTCGAGCATATCGAGCGGCAGCATGACATATGAGGTGTAAGGTGTCTTTCAGACAGATGAATTTACAAGGCTTGAGTAGAGGAGAGTAATGATGCGGGAACTAATTTACAACTTGTCGGGCTGGCGTCATGATAACGAAGCTGTAATTGCTACAGTTTTCATGTTGTCTGTTTGCCTGACCGCTATATCTTCGCATTTTATGGAATTCGAGAAGGTGTGAACTCCAAGAAAGATTCACGTAGGATACAGGCTGGTAAATTATTCTTTGAATCGTATGAGCCTTATCTTATCAATATCCCCGCCAGATGACGTATCTTTGCCAGCTCCTGTAGAGTGACGCTGCCTTTCTTGCTGGCTTTTCTGACTCGCCAATCGAGGCTTTTTACTTGATCGGCCAGTACGCCACCTTTGCCTCCCAAAACACGTACTTCGAGTGATAACCCTTGATTTTCGTGGTCATCGGGCAACAGAGCATCACCTCCGAGCGTGGCTGCCACACGGTGGGCGATCTCTTGCTGGAGTCGCTGACCACCGCGTCGCGTCTGAGCGCGCGCCACCACGGCGTGGCGGAAAGTGCCGAAAATAGCGAATATTCGGCGACAAGTTTGAGCGCATGTGACGAGTGGTGATTACAGCTTTCATCGTGAATTCCGCCTATGGCCCGGCTACGCCCTCAACCTGACGACATCGGTGAAGGCTTGCCGATATTCTCCGGTCCGAAGGAGTCGGGCAGCAGTTCGTCCATGCTGTAGGACTTGAGGTGCCGGCCGTTGGCGTCGAGGACGTCGATGCGGGTGTCGGGGCCGGCGAATTCGCGGATGCGCTGGCGGCAGTCGCCGCAGGGCGTGCACAGGTGTTCGCCGGGGCCCATCACGTAGACCTGGCGAATCTGCTGGCGGCCGCTGCCGACCATGGCGGCGATGGCCGAGGCCTCGGCACACAGCCCCTTGTAGTTGGCGATCTCGACGTTGCAGCCGAGATACTGGCTGCCGTCGGCGCTCTCCACCAGCGCGGCGACGGGATGCCGGGAGTAGGGCACATAGGCGTGCCCCTGGATCTCTCGCAGGCGCTCCACGATATCCCGCGTTACCTCGCTCATGGCGTTCCCCCTGCTGAGTGGCGTGCGGCGTCGTCGCGCAGTACCGCCTCGAGGGCGATCTCCATCATCTCGTCGAAGGTGTTCTGGCGTTCGCTGCTGGACAGCGAGTCGCCGCGCACGATGTGATCCGACACCGTGCACACCGTTGCCGCCCGGGCGCCGAACTCGGCGGCCACGCCGTAGAGGCCGGCGGCCTCCATCTCCACGCCGACGATGCCGTAGCGGCGCATCAGCTCGACCATCTCTGTCTGCGGGTTGTAGAACAGGTCGGCGGAGAAGATGTTGCCGACCTTGACCGGCACGCCCTTGGTGGCGGCGGCATCCACTGCATGGCGGGTCAGCTCGAAGTCGGCGATGGCGGCGAAGTCGTGGTCGTTGAAGCGCAGCCGGTTGACCTTGGAGTCGGTGCAGGCGCCGAGGCCGATCACCACGTCGCGAACCTTGACGTCATCGCGCACCGCGCCGCAGGAGCCGACCCGGATCAGCGTCTTGACGTCGTATTCGGTGATCAGTTCCTTGGCGTAGATCGAGACAGAAGGGATGCCCATGCCGTGGCCCATCACCGAGATCTCGCGGCCCTTGTAGCGGCCGGTGTAGCCGTACATGTTGCGCACGCTGTTCACTTGGCGCACGTCGTCGAGGAAGGTGTCGGCGATGTACTGGGCGCGCAGCGGGTCGCCGGGCATCAGCACGGTGTCGGCGAAGTCGCCGCGTTCGGCGTCGATATGCGGAGTGGCCATCACGGGGCTCCTTTGATGGGGGCAGAGAGAAAGCTTGCGCCGTCGGCCATGGGCGCCAGGCCGAAGTGGCTGGCCAGGCTCTGGCCGATATCGGCGAAGCTGTGGCGCTCGCCGAGCGGGCCCGGCGCCAGGCCGACGCCGCGGGCCAGTACCGGCACGTACTCGCGGGTGTGGTCGGTACCGCGCCAGGTGGGGTCGCAGCCGTGGTCGGCGGTGAGTATCAGCAGGTCGTCAGCGTCGAGGCGTGCCAGCAGCTCGGGCAGGCGGGCGTCGAAGTGCTCCAGCGCCGCGGCGTAGCCGGCCACATCGCGGCGGTGGCCGTAGACCATGTCGAAGTCGACGAAGTTGGTCATGATCAGCACCCGCTCGCCCGGCGCGCGGGTGGCACTGCGCGCCACCTCGGCCAGGGTGGCGTCCATCAGCGCGTCGTGACCGCTGGCCTTGACCGCCCGGCTGATGCCGCAGTGGGCGTAGATATCGGCGATCTTGCCCACCGAGACCACCTCGCCGCCGGCGTCATGGAGCCGCTGCAGTACGGTGGGCGAGGGCGGCTCGACGCTGTAGTCGCGGCGGTTGGCAGTGCGCTGGAAGCTCGCCGTGTCGTCGCCGGCGAAGGGCCGCGCGATCACCCGGCCGATATTGTAGGGCTCGAGCAGCTCGCGGGCGATCTCGCACAGCCGGTAGAGGCGCTCGAGGCCGAAGTGGCGCTCGTGGGCGGCGATCTGGAACACCGAGTCCGCCGAGGTGTAGACGATCGGCTTGCCGCTGGCGACGTGCTCTTCACCGAGCCGGGCGATGATCTCGGTGCCCGAGGCGTGGCAGTCGCCGAGCACGCCGGGCAGCTCGGCCTCATCGATCAGCGCCTCGAGCAGCTCGGCAGGAAAGCTCTGCTGCGGGTTCTCGAAGTAGCCCCACTCGAAGCGCACCGGCACGCCGGCGATCTCCCAGTGCCCGGAGGGGGTGTCCTTGCCCGACGAGATCTCCCGGGCGTGGCCGTAGGCGCCCTCGACCCGTTCGGGAAGGGTGACGCCCGACGCCACGCTGCCGCTGCTGTCGCGGTGGGCGTGGAACAGTCCCAGGCGCGCCAGGTTGGGCAGCCTGAGCGGCCCCGCGCGCTGTGGGGTGTCGGCTTCGCCGCGGGCGCAGGCGGCGGCGATATGGCCCAGGGTGTCGGCGCCGGCGTCGCCGAAGGCGGCGGCGTCCGGAGCGGCACCGATGCCGAAGGAGTCGAGCACCAGTACGATGGCACGGGTCATGGAACCTCCCGACGGATGACGTCGTGAATCAGCGTGGGCGGCGTCGAGGCGGCGTCGCCGACGATGATGGCGGCGCGCAATTGCTTGGCGGCGCGCTCGGCGCTGGCCTCGTCGCGGGCGTGAATCACCGCCAGCGGGCGCTCGGCGTCTACGCGCTCGCTGATGGCGGCGATCTCGCTGAGGCCGACGCGGTGGTCGATGGCGGCACCTGCCTGCAGGCGGCCGCCGCCGAGTTCGACCACTGCCATGCCCAGTGCGCGGGTGTCGAGGCGCTGGACGATGCCCGGCGCTTCGGCGTGTACGGCACGTTGTAGCGGGGCCGCGGCCAGGTAGCGGTCGGGACGTTCGAGCAGGTCGGCGGGGCCGCCGAGGCCGGCCACCATGCGCGCGAAGCGCTCGGCGGCGGCCCCTGAGGCTAGAGCTCGCGCGAGTTTGTGCTCGGCGTCGCTGCGATCCTCGGCCAGCCGGCCCTGCAGCAGCATCTCCACGGCCAGGGCGCGGGTTACCTCGAGCAGCCGGCTGTCGCCTGCATCGCCGCGCAGCAGGCGCAGCGTCTCGCGGATCTCCACGGCGTTGCCGGCGCAGGGCGCCAGCGGCTGGCTCATGTCGGTGACCAGCGCGGTGGTCGGCGTGCCGGCCTGGCTGGCGACCTCGGCGATGCGCGTGGCCAGTTCCAGCGATGCCTCGTGCGTCGGCATGAAGGCGCCGCTGCCGCTCTTGACGTCCATCACCAGGGCATCGAGGCCGCAGGCCAGCTTCTTGCCCAGGATCGAGGCGACGATCAGCGGCATCGACTCCACCGTGGCGGTGACGTCGCGCACTGCGTAGAGGCGCTTGTCGGCGGGTGCCAGGTCGACGGTCTGGCCGATGATCGCCACCCCGACCTCCTTGACCAGGTGGCGGAAGCGCGTCTGGTCGGGGGCGACGTCGTAGCCGGGAATCGCCTCGAGCTTGTCGAGGGTACCGCCGGTGTGGCCCAGGCCACGGCCGGAGATCATCGGCACATGGCCGCCGCAGGCGGCGACCCACGGGCCCAGCACCAGCGACACCAGGTCGCCGACGCCGCCGGTGGAGTGCTTGTCGAGCACCGGGCCGGGCAGGTCGAGATCGTCCCAGGCGAGCACCTGGCCGGAGTCGCGGGTCGCCTCGGTCAGCGCCACCGTCTCGGCGTCGTCCATGCCGTTGAGGTAGGCGGCCATGGCGAAGGCGCCGATCTGGGCATCGCCGATCTGGCCGCTGGCGATGTCTTGGATGAACTCACGCAGCGCCTCGGCCGGCAGCGCCTGGCCGTCGCGCTTGGCGCGTATCAGCTCCTGGGGCAGCATCAGTAGCCTCCTGGGGTATCTGATCCACTTGCATCGACACCCAGGGTCTCGAGCAGGTTGCCGAGCAGGCTGGAGGCGCCGAAGCGGAAGTGCGCCGGGGTCACCCAGTCGGCGCCCATGATGCGCTCGGCCAGCGCCAGGTAGGCGGCGGCGTCTTGCGAGCTACGCACCCCGCCGGCGGCCTTGAAGCCAATATCGGCGCCGCTGCGCTCGATCGCCTCGAGCAGCAGCTCGGCGGACTCGAGGGTGGCATTGACCGGCACCTTGCCGGTGGAGGTCTTGAGGAAGTCGGCGCCGCCGGCGATGGCCAGCTCGCAGGCCTGGCGGATCAGCGACGGCGAGGCCAGCTCGCCGGTCTCGAGGATCACCTTGAGGGTAACGTCGCCGCAGGCGGCCTTGCAGGCGGTGACCAGGTCACGGCCGATCGTCTGGTTGCCGGCTATCAGCGCGCGGTAGGGGAATACCACGTCGACCTCGTCGGCCCCGGCGGCGACGGCATCGCGGGTCTCGCGCGCGGCGCGATCGATGTCGTCGCTGCCATCGGGGAAGTTGGTGACGGTGGCGATCCTGACCCGCTGGCGCAGGCCGCGCTCGCTGAGGCCACGATGGGCGGCGGCAATGAAAGCCGGATAGACGCATAGCGCGGCGGGAGCGCCGACCGAGGTGTCGGCCTGGGCGCATAGCGCGGCGATGCTCGCGTCGCTGTCGTCGTCGTTGAGGCTGGTCAGGTCCATGAGGGCCAGTGCCCGGCGAGCGTCGGCCTGAAGAGGAGTATCGGTCATGGCAGTGTCCGTGGCGTCATTGAGAGGCGTGCAGTGGCGCTGCGGCGGCGTGGCCGCAGCGCTCGATCATGGTATCTCGCGTCAGCCCATGGCCCCCAGGGCCAGGAAGAACCCGGCGATGGAGGCCGACATCAGGTTGGAGAGGGTGCCGGCGAGCACCGCCTTGAGGCCGAAGCGGGCGATGTCGTGACGGCGGCTCGGGGCGATGCTGCCGAGGCCGCCGAGCAGAATGGCGATCGACGACAGGTTGGCGAAGCCGCACAGCGCGAACGACAGGATCGCCATGGTATGGGCGCTCATCGCCTGACCGGTGGCGGCGACCACCTGCTCTCCATCGAGGTAGGGCGCCAGGTTGATGTAGGCGACGAACTCGTTGACCACCAGCTTCTGGCCGATGAAGGAGCCGGCCAGGGTCGCCTCTTCCCAGGGCACGCCGAGCAGGAAGGCGAGTGGCGCGAACAGCCAGCCGAGGATCATCTCGAGGCTCAGTTCGGCCATGCCGAACCAGCCGCCGACACCTCCCAGCATGCCGTTGATCAGCGCGATCAGGCCGATGAAGGCGAGCAGCATGGCGCCGACGTTGGCGGCCAGCTTGAGGCCCGAGGTGGCGCCGGCGGCGGCGGCATCGAGCACGTTGCTGGGGCGGTCCTCGTCTTGCTGCTGTTCCTCCTCGACCTTGGAGACGCTGTCTTCGGGCTCCTGGGTCTCGGGCATGATCAGCTTGGCGAACAGCAGCCCGCCCGGCGCGGCCATGAACGAGGCGGCCACCAGGTACTCCATGGGAATGCCCAGCGCGGCATAGCCGGCCAGCACCGAACCGGCCACCGAGGCCAGCCCGCCGCACATCACCGCGAACAGCTGCGAAGGCGTCATACGGGCGATGAAGGGGCGCACTACCAACGGCGCTTCGGTCTGACCGACGAAGATGTTGGCGGTGGCCGACAGCGACTCGGTGCGCGAGGTGCCCAGCGCCTTCTGCAGCGCGCCGCCGAGGATACGGATCACCCACTGCATGATGCCGATGTAGTAGAGCACGGCGATCAGCGACGAGAAGAAGATGATCACCGGCAGCACCTTGATGGCGAACACGAAGCCGACGCTGTCGGCATCGGCGAGCCCGCCGAACAGGAAGTCGATGCCATCGTTGGCGTAGCTCACCACCTGGCTGACGGCATCGGAAATCGCGTAGAGCACGCTCTGGCCGAACGGCACATAGAGCACGAAGGCGCCGATGCCGGCCTGGATGGCGAAGGCGCCACCCACGGTGCGCAGGCGAATGGCGCGGCGGTCGGAGGAGAACGCAAGGGCGATCAGGATGAGGGTGGTCATCCCAACCAGGCTCATGAGGAGTGTCATAGGAGATCCTTCGAGTCAGGCTGGTGTGGACGCAACTTACAGGAAGTTGAGCTTGATGGAGTAGATCATGGCGTTCTGGTAGTCGTTGGGGGTGCCCAGCTTGTTGTTGGCGTAGCGGTACTGCACGCCGGTAGTGACCAGCTCGCTGGGGTGCCACCACAGGCTCAGCGCGCCGTTGGTGCCGACCACGCCGGCGCGATCGCCGACGAAGTTCTGTTCCAGGTAGTCGTCATCGCGGTCGAAGGTCTGCTCGTGCCAGTTGGTGACGCTGAAATCCTGCTCGAAAGCGGTGAAGTCATAACCCGCGACCCAGCCGGCCATATAGCCGTTCATGCCAGTGTAGCCGTCGCTCTGCACCCGTGCCGCGCCGAGGAAGGGCTTGATCCATAGCCCATTGTCGAAGGTATGGCGATAGCCGGCGCCGAGGATCTGGTCCTGCTCGCGGCTGTTGAAACCGTAGTCGCGGAAGTCGTAGACGTGGGCGTAGACCGAGAACGGTGAGTTGCCCAGATAGATATGCGAGGTCACCTTGGCCGCGGTGCGCAGGTTGTCCTGGCCACCGCTGGCCTCGTCGAACTGATCGTTGGTGGGGTTCTCGAGATCGGCGAAGCCGTAGAACTCGCCCCACTCGAAGCCGACACCGCCCTCCAGCTCGATATAGTAGAAGTCGCTCTTGGCGGCGTTGTCGGCGGTACGCCGCTCGGTGCCCGAGGACCAGTCGAGGTAGTTGAGCGAGACGTTGCCGAACGACCATAGCGGCTGGGTGGCATCGGCCTGAACGTTGGCAACGGCAAGCAGTGCGCCGGCACCGAAGGCGGCGAGGGAAGCGTTACGTAGGAGTGTCATCGGAAGCCTCGAGACGATTGTCGTTATTGGCGTCCCGGCAGGGGCCGGGGGTAGATGTGCTGCTGATGTTAAACCTATAACATTATCTGTTATTTTTCTAACATTTTTTGGCGTACGCTAGAATCTAACGCTAGTTAGACGCTATGGGTGGTCTGGGGGCGGGCCGCAGTGGAAATTCATTGGCACCTGGCTCAGCATGGAGCGGTGTGACACGACTGATCAATCGGAGGTGGCGGTTAGATGAACGGCCGAAGCGCCATGCGTCTGGCCCGGCTACAGGAAACCCTGGCCGGCGGCGGTACCATCCATCTCAGCGAGGCGGCCAAGCTGTGCGGCGTCTCGGAAATGACCATCCGCCGCGACGTGGCGGCCAGCGACGGGGCCATGACCTTTCTCGGTGGCCACCTGATGATGGCCGACAACCCGCAGTTCGCGCCGGTCTACGACCTCGACGAACAGCGCGGCAGCCACTATCTGGCCAAGCAGCGGCTATGCCAGGGCGCAGCATCGTTCATCGCCGAGGGCGATACGCTGTTCATCGACTGCGGCACTACCCTGATGCCACTGCTGAGCATGCTCGGCGAGTTCGAGGAGTTGACCGTGGTGACCTATGCGCTCAACGTGGCCAATGCGGTGGGTACGCTACCCAATGTGCGCCTGGTGCTACTGGGCGGGCTCTATCATCACAGCTCGCAGTCGTTCGGCAGCGGCGAGATGTACGACGCAGTCAGGCGATTGGGGATCAACAAGGCGTTCATCTCGGCGGCCGGCGTGGACCTGGAGCGCGGCGTGAGCTGCTTTCACTTCCACGAGGTAGCGCCCAAGCAGGCCGCGCTGGAGAGCGCGCTCTACCGCATCCTGGTGGTCGATGCCAGCAAGCTGGGCGTGGTACGCCCGGCCTATTTCGCCCAGCTGGCGGCATTTGACGTGGTGGTCACCGATGCCAAGGCGGCGCCGGCGCTGAATGCTCGGGTCGGCGGGGCCAATCGACCACCGCGGGTGATGGTGGCCTGATCGCGCGACTCACGGCTGGCAGAAATAGACCTGAGCGGGGGGGATATTGAGCGGCTCGAAGCCGCGCCGCACCCGCTGGTAGGTGCGTTCCAGGTCGGGCAGCACCTTGGGCGAGAACTGGTAGATCAGCAGCTCGCCGTGGGCGGCGAGGGTGTCGCGGGTAGCGCTTAGCACGCCGTGGCGCAGGCCGTCCGGCATGGTGCTGAACGGGATACCTGCCACCACGTAGTCGGCGGCGGAGAGCTCACGCTCGGCGAGGATCGCCGCTACGTCTTCGGCTGATCCTGGCACCAGCTGCAGGCGCGGGTCGGGCAGGGCGGTGCGCAGATAGTCGACGAACTCCTCGTTGGTCTCGATGGCCACCAGTATTGCTTCGGGATGCATGCGGCGCAGGATCTCGCGGCTGATGGTGCCCACGCCGGGGCCGTACTCGACGATTACCCGGGCACGCTCCCAGTCGACGGGCTCGAGCAGGCGGCGAATCAGGAACGGCGAGCTGGGAATGATCGATCCCAGCATCTTGGGATGCTTGAAGAAGTTGCGTGCGAATAGCGAAAGCTGCTGGCGCTGAGAACTCGGTGTGGCGGCGGTCTTGCGTTCCTCGACGTTCATGCATCCATCCCGTGGCAAGTGAGCGATCCTCCCACTCTAGGCCATGGCGGTGGCGAGAGGAAATTTCCAGGCGCGTTGAGTGCCTCGCTTGTCGTGGATCAAGGTCGCTGGCAGGACCTCGCTGCTAAGCTCAAGGGGTCAGGCGACGATCGTTCGTTGCCGCATTCAGGAGGGTGTCATCATGCAAGCCTTCGATGTCATGACCCACGATGTGATCAGCGTCTCGGTGGATACCGAGGTGCGTGAAATCGCCGGTCTGCTACTCGAGCATCATATCAGTGCAGTGCCGGTGGTCGGCGCCGAGGATCAGGTGCTGGGCATCGTCAGTGAGGGCGACCTGATGCATCGGGTCGAGACCGGCACCGAGCGGCGTAGCTCGTGGTGGCTGGCCAATCTGTTCTCCGGCACCCAGAGCGCCGGCGAGTACGTCAAGTCCCACGGCCGCAAGGCCGGCGAGGTCATGACCCCCAACCCGATCACCATCGATGAGGAGATGCCCCTCGACGAAGTGGCCAAGCTGCTCGAAAAGCATCGCATCAAGCGCGTGCCGGTGGTTCGCGATGGGCGGCTGGTGGGGATCGTCAGCCGTGCCAACCTGCTGCGCGGCCTGGCCCTGGCCGGGGTCAGCAAGGCCCAGGCGCCGAGCAGCGATGACCGCGAGATCCGCGCCGCGATCATCAAGGAGCTCAAGGAGCATACCGATGTGATGGCCGACCGCCTCAACGTGATGGTCAGCGGCGGCGAGGTGCAGCTGTGGGGGCTGGTGGAGAGCAAGCAGGAGAGGCTGGCGGTGCAGGTGGCCGCCGAGAACGTCAGTGGCGTGACCCGGGTCGAGAATCACCTCGGCTTCATGCCGCGCGGCGGGCTCAGCGGTACCTGAGGCGCGGTGCCTTGATGGCGCCGCACGGGATTGTCAGTTAAGGCGAGACAGCACCGACTCGAGGGCGGCCACGCTGCGCTCGACGTGGTGCAGCTTGTCGAGGCCGAACAGGCCGATGCGGAAGGTGCGGAAGTCGTCGCCCTCATCGCACATCAGCGGCACGCCGCCGGCGACCTGTAGGCCGGCGGCGGCGAACTTGGCGGCGATGCCGGCATCATCGCAGTAGCTGACCACCACGCCGGGCGCCTCGAAGCCTGGCGCGGCGACGCTCTGGAAGCCGTGGGCGGTGAGCAGCCCGCGCACTCGCTCGCCCAGCTCGAGCTGTTCGTCGCGCACCTTGTCGAAGCCGTAGGCTTCGGTCTCGGCCATGATGTCGCGCAGCCGGCGCAGGCCGTCGGTGGGCATGGTGGCGTGGTAGGCGTGGCCACCGTTCTCATAGGCCTGCATGATCTCGTACCACTTGCGCAGGTCGGCGGCGAAGCTCGAGCTGGTGGTGGTCGCCAGGCGCTCCAGGGCGAGCGGCGACATCATCACCATGGCGCAGCCCGGTGAGCCGCTCCAGCCCTTCTGCGGTGCGCTGATCAGCACGTCGACGCCGGTCTCCTGCATGTCCACCCACAGCGTGCCCGAGGCGATGCAGTCGAGTACCAGCATGCCGCCCACGGCGTGCACGGCGTCGGCCAGGCGGCGAATATAGGCGTCGGGCAGCAGCATGCCGGACGCGGTTTCGACATGCGGTGCGAAGACCAGATCGGGGCGCTCGGCCGCGATGGTGGCGACGGCCTCGTCGATGGGTACCGGCGCGAACGGCGCCTGGGCACCTTCGCCCTGGCGGCGTGCCTTGAGTACCGTGGCGCTGGCCGGCAGGTCGCCCATCTCGAGGATCTGCGTCCAGCGGTAGCTGAACCAGCCGTTGCGGATCGTCAGGGTCTTGTTGCCGGCGGCAAACTGGCGCGCCACGGCTTCCATGCCGAAGGTGCCGCTGCCCGGCACGATGGCCACCCCTGCGGCACCGTAGACGCGTTTGAGGGTCGTGGATATGTCGTTCATCACGCCCTGGAAGGCTTGGGACATGTGATTCAGCGAGCGGTCGGTGTAGACCACCGAGTATTCGAGCAGGCCGTCGGGGTCGACGTCGGGCAGTAGTCCGGGCATGGTCAGCCTCTTGGTGTCAGCGTGGCGTGATGAATAGCTCTAGCCTAAGGGCATCGCGCCCGGGGAGCCAGGTGGATGCTGTCGTGATGAGCCGCATCAGCAGCAAAATCTACTGCGCCGCCTGGATCGCGGTCAGCGCGATGGTGTAGACGATGTCGTCGACCAGGGCGCCCCGCGAGAGGTCGTTGACCGGCTTGTTGAGGCCCTGCAGCATCGGCCCCACGCTGACCACCTTGGCACTGCGCTGCACCGCCTTGTAGGTGGTGTTGCCGGTGTTGAGGTCGGGGAACACGAATACCGTGGCCTGGCCGGCCACCGGCGAGTCGGGTGCCTTCTGCTTGCCGACGCTCTCGATCGCCGCGGCGTCGTACTGTAGCGGGCCGTCGATCACCAGTTCCGGGGCGCGCTGGCGGGCGATGCGGGTCGCTTCGCGGACCTTGTCGACGTCGCTGCCGCTGCCCGACTCACCGGTGGAGTAGCTGATCATCGCTACCTTGGGCTCGATACCGAAGGCCTTGGCCGAGCACGCGCTCTGGATGGCGATCTCGGCCAGCGCCTCGGCGTCGGGGTCGGGGTTGACCGCGCAGTCGCCGTAGACCACCACCTGCTCGGGCAGCAGCATGAAGAAGATCGACGATACCAGGCGGTAGTCCGGGGCGGTCTTGATCAGTTGGAAGGCCGGCCGCACGGTGTTGGCGGTGGTATGCACCGCTCCCGAGACCAGGCCGTCGACCTCGCCGCGATGCAGCATCATGGTGCCCAGCACCACGCTGTCCTGCAGCTGGGCCTCGGCCATCGGCTCGTTGATCTTGCCGCGGCGGCGCTCGACCATGTCGGCGACGTAGTCCTGGTAGATACTTTCCGGGTCGATGATCTCGAGGCCCTCGGGTAGCACGATGCCGCGGCTGCGTGCCACGCTCTCGACTTCCTCGCGCTTGGCCAGCAGCACGCAGTCGGCGATGCCGCGGCGCTGGCAGAGCGCGGCGGCCTCCACGGTGCGCGGCTCGCTGCCCTCCGGCAACACGATGCGCTTGTGCGCCTGCTGGGCCTTCTTGACCAGTTGGTGGCGAAACGCCGAGGGCGACAGGCGCCGGACATAGCCGCGGCTGAGGTGATCCTTGAGCCACTGCAGGTCGATATGCGCGGCGACGAAGTGGGCCACCTGCTCGGCGCGCTCCAGGTCGTCGGCGGGGATCTCGCTGCTCATCTGGGTCAGGTTCTGCACCGTGGTGAAGCTGTCGGTATCCACCGCCAGCACCGGCAGTCCGGTCTTCAGCGCCGGACGGCAGGCGTCGATCATGTCGTCGTTGGGCAGGTAGCCGTTGGTCAGCATCACCCCGGCCAGCGGCGTGCCGTTCATGGTCATCAGCGCCGCGGCGAGCACGATATCGTCACGGTCGCCGGAGGTGACGATCAGGCTGCCGGGCTTGAATGCATTGAGCGCATGGGCGGCGCTGCGCCCGCACAGGCTGGTGCTCAGCACCCGCCGGCTGGCGGCCTCGCCCTCGTTGAGCCAGCGCGCGCCGAGCGCCTCGGCGACATCCTTGGTGCGCGGCACGCTGAGGGTGTCGCTGAAGGGCACCACGCCGATCAGGTGGAAGCGGTCGGTGGCCAGCGCCGGCGAGTGGCGGCGCAGCTCCTCGAGCAGGCCGGCGTCGAGGGTCACGTTGGCGGCACCCGGGGCGATCGGCTGCTCGCTGACCGGCGGCGCGGGCAGGCCCTTCATGCGCATCAGGATGCAGCCCATGGTACGCGTCGAGCTGACCCCGCCGAAGCTGCGTGAGTGCATGTCGAGCTGCTCGGCCAGCTCGCGGGGCGCGGCCGGGTCGCCGCTGCCGACGAAGATGATGCGTGCGTTGAGGGCATGGGCCAGCTGGGCGTTGAGCTGGTTGGCGTAGGTGCTGTGCTCGCTGGGCACCAGGCCTTCGACCACCACGATGTCCTGGGTGGCATCGGCTGCACTGGCGGCCTGCTGATGCAGTTCGATCACCGACTCCAGCAGCTCGTCGAGCTGGTCCTCGCGCAGCAGGCGTTCGAGGCGCTCCTGGGGGATCGGCTCCGGCGGAGTGCGCCCCAGGGCGCGGGCTACCAGGGCGCTGGAGCGGTCGGGGCCGCTGCCGTTGAGTTCGCGCTGCATGAACGGCTTGAGAAAGCCGGCCTTCATGCCGATGAAGTCCAGCGCCTGGATCAGCCCCAGGCAGGCCGAGGTGAGGCCGGCACCCACCGAGGTGGGCACCATCAGCAGGGTCTGGACCTGACGGTTGTCGGGAAGCGGCGTCATGCCTGGCGCTCCAGCAGTTCGCGGGTCTCGTGGGCGATCTGGCCCTCCTCGTCAGTGGGGATCACCCACAGCTGGGGGCCGTCGCCCGTGTCGATACGGCCTTCACGGCCGCGCAGGATGGCCTGGTTGGCGGCGTCATCCAGGTCCAGGCCGAAGTGGGGCAGGGCGACGATCACCCTGGCGCGCACGCGGGGCGAATTCTCGCCGATGCCGCCGGTGAAGATCAGCCCGCTCAGCGTCGGCAGCGCGCAGGAGAGCGCCGCCAGCGACTTGGCGATGCGGTAGCAGAACACCTCCAGCGCCAGGCTGGCGCCGGGGTGGCCGCGTTCGGCGGCGGCCTCCAGCTCGCGCATGTCGTTGGTCAGCTCCGACAGCCCCTTGAGGCCGCTGCGCTGATTGAGCATGGCGTCGATCTCGTCCAGCGACCAGCCCAGCTGGCGATGCAGGTGAGCGTGCAGTCCGGGGTCGACATCGCCGCTTCGGGTGCCCATCACCAGGCCCTCCAGCGGCGTCAGGCCCATGCTGGTGTCGCGGCTCTGGCCCTGCCATACCGCGCAGGTGGAACAGCCGTTGCCGAGGTGGGCGGTCAGCCAGCCGTGGTCGTTGCCGCCTGCCAGGGCGTCGGCGCGCTGGCTGACGAAGGCATGGCTGGTGCCGTGAAAGCCGTAGCGGCGGATGCCGTGGTCGCGGTACAGCGACGCCGGCAGCGCGTAGCGGTAGGCGTGGGCCGGCAGGCTCTGGTGAAAGGCGGTGTCGAAGACGCCGACCTGGGGCAGCTCGGGGTAGAGTTCCCGGGCCGCCGTGATACCGGCCAGGTTGGCCGGGTTGTGTAGCGGGGCCAGCGCCGAGGTCTGCTCGACGGCGTCGAGTACCTTGTCGTCGAGCAGTGAGGCGTGGGTAAAGTGCTCGCCGCCGTGGACGATGCGATGGCCAACGGCCACCGGGGTGTGGCCATCGAGGCGGGCGAAGATCGCCGCCAGGGCGGCGGCGTGGTCGGCGCCCGGCAGCGCCACCTCGTGCGCCTCGCCCTGGGCGTCCTTGGCCTTGAGACGAGCCTCCTGGCTGCCCAGCCGCTCGGCGATGCCCTCCAGGCGTGGCGCATCGTCGGCGGGAATCAGCGCGTACTTGATGGAGGAGGAACCGCAGTTGATGACCAGAACGGGGGCTTGCATGGCGCGACCTGTAGCGTATCGAACGAAGTGATTAGACCTTAGTATAACATTTTGCGCTGATGGCTGAATCTGTGGCAGCAAACTCGGCTCTACAGCGCTGGGTTTGCTGCGGGATTTATGCTCTGATACTCAATTGAATTAGCCTGCTATCGATTGGATGACCGAATGCCCGCAACCGACCCTACCGCTGCCCTGCTGCCTCGCCACCTGGCCATCGTTCTGCTGCTCAGTGTGGCATGCCTGTTTGCCGCTAACCACGTGGCCGCAAGGCTGGCGTTCGACGACGGCACCGGCCTGCTGCTGGCGATCATGGCGCGCTCGAGCCTGGCACTGCTGGTACTCGGCACGCTGCTGGCGGTCAAGCGCACGCCGCTGCGCCTACCCGCCGGCAGTTGGCCCTGGCAACTCGGCGTCGGCCTGCTGATCACCCTGCAGAGCCTGTTTCTCTATTCGGCGGTGGCACGACTGCCGGTGGCGGTAGCGCTGCTGTTGATGAATACCTTTCCGATCCTGCTGGCGCTGCTGACCTGGGCACTGGGCGGTGCACGCCCGACGCTGCGCGCGACCCTGATCATGACGGTCATCCTGATCGGCCTGGTGGTGGTGCTCGACGTGCCCACCTGGCTGGCCGACCCGGCGCAGATGGGCGACGACTGGGTCAGCGGCGTAGCCTTCGGCATCGGCGCGGCGGCGGTGTTCTCCTGCGCACTATGGATTACCGACCGGCGCCTGGCTCGGGTCAGTAACACCCTGCGGACCTTCCTGACCATGGGCGTGGTACTGCTCAGCATGCTGGTTGCCGGCGTGGCCGGGCTGGTGCCCGGCGGCCTTGCGCTGCCCGCCACGGCCAGTGGCTGGAGCGGCCTGACGGCGTTGGCACTGCTCTACGGCATCGGTTTCTCGATCCTGTTCGTGTCGTTACCGCGGCTGAACATGGCGCGCAACGCGCCGGTGATGAACATCGAGCCGGTGGCCTCGCTGGTGCTGGGTTACCTGGTGCTGGGGCAGATGCTGGGTCCGATGCAGCTGGTGGGCGGGGCGATTGTGCTGGGGGGGATCGTGGTACTCGGACTCTCACGCCGCGCTTGAGCCCCCTTAGTGCACGAACGGTGAAAATGAAGTTCTCTCATTTGTCTTTCGTCGAACAGTGATCCACACTTACAGGAGTTAGGAAACGCTGTTTTTAAACAGGAGGTGTGTGATGAGGAGATTACTTTCGGCAAGCGCTATCGCCATGATCGCCGCCGTGGGTGCCAGCGCGGCTCATGCCCAGCAGGCACAGTCCTTATACCCGCAGGGCTATATCGGCGGTGACGCCATGTTCTGGGACCTCAACCCCGACCAGGGCGACAGTCGCGATGACGTGGGCTTGCGCCTGCGCGGCGGTGCCCAGATCAACGACTACTTCGGCGTTGAAGGTCATCTCGGTGGCGGTGGCTCCGACGGCCCGGTAGAGCTCGAGTACCTGGTCGGTGCCTATGCCAAGGGTATCCTGCCGGTGGCCGATGAGATTCGCCTCTACGGCCTGGCCGGCTTCACCGAGGTCGACTTCGACGTCGATCGCGAGAGCGGCTTCTCCTACGGCGCCGGGGCGGAATTCGACGTGGCCCAGAACCTCTCGGTGGGCGCCGACTACATGCGTTATCTCGACAAGTCGGACTACACCTTCGACGCTGCCAGCGTCGGCCTGCGCTATCGTTTCTAAACCCACGTAGTCCCCCTTGGCTCAGCGCCCCCGATTTATTATCGGGGGCGCTGTCGTTCGTGGGGAGGAATCAAGCGTCGCTCAGCGGTAGGCGTCGGCGAACTGCTGGCGCAGCTGGTTCTTCTGTACCTTGCCCATGGTGTTGCGCGGCAGGGCGTCGACGAAGAACACCCGCTTGGGCCGCTTGTACTTGGCCAAGCGGCCATCCAGGTGGCTGAGCACTCCGGCTTCGTCGATCGGCGCGTCCGCCTGGCACACCACCACGGCGGTGACGCCCTCGCCGAAGTCCGGATGGGGTAGGCCGATTACCGCAGACTCCTGTACCCCATCGAGTTCGTCGATCAACTGCTCGACCTCCTTGGGGTAGACGTTGTAGCCGCCGGAGATCACCAGGTCCTTGTCGCGGCCGACGATATGTACGTAGCCCCGGTCGTCGCGCATGGCCAGGTCGCCGGTGATGAAGAAGCCATCCTCCAGCAGCTCCTCGCGGGTCTTCTCGGGCATCCGCCAGTAGCCGATAAAGACGTTG
Organism: Halomonas socia; assembly: GCF_010977575.1. Taxonomy (GTDB): domain Bacteria; phylum Pseudomonadota; class Gammaproteobacteria; order Pseudomonadales; family Halomonadaceae; genus Franzmannia; species Franzmannia socia. Next base: position 4,701,010 of record NZ_CP048812.1, on the reverse strand, counting down.
GGGCCGCGGATCTGCAGCATGCCGATCTCGCCCTGAGGCACCTCGGCGCCGCTCTCGCGGTCGGTGATGCGCATCTCCACGCCGGGCAGCGGCATGCCCACCGTGCCGGCGCGACGCTCGCCGTGATAGGGATTGGAGATATTCATGTTGGTCTCGGTCATGCCGTAGCGCTCGAGGATGGCGTGGCCGGTCCTGGCCTCGAAGGCCTGGTGGGTCTCGGCGGTGAGCGGCGCCGAGCCGGAGACGAACAGGCGCATGTTGGCGGTCAGCTCAGGCGTCAGGCGCGGGTCTGCCACCAGGCGGGTATAGAAGGTCGGCACGCCCATCATCACCGTGCCATGGGGCAACTCCTCGACGATCACATCGGCGTCGAACCTGGGCAGAAACAGCATGCTGGCGCCTGCCATCAGGGTGACGTTGCAGGCCACGAACAGGCCGTGGGTGTGGAAAATCGGCAGGGCGTGGATCAGCCGGTCCGCGGCGCTGAAGTGCCAGGCGTCGACCAGCGTCTCGGCGTTGGAGCCGAGGTTGCGATGGGTGAGCATGGCGCCCTTGGAGCGCCCGGTGGTGCCCGAGGTGTAGAGGATTGCCGCCAGGTCGCGCTCGCCGAGTTCGGCAATATCCTCGCGGGGCGTGGCCGCCGCGGCCCTCTCCAGCAAGCTGCCGTCGGCGGCGCTGCCCAGCGTTTCCACGGCGGGGCAGCCGGCGTCGTCGGCAAGCTGGCGGGCTTGAGCGACATCCGCAGGTCGGCAGACGAACAGCGCCGGCTCGGCATCGCGGAGGAAGTAGCGAATCTCCTCGCCGGTGTAGCCGGTGTTGAGCGGCAAATAGACCGCGCCGCTGCGCAGGCAGGCGAGGTAAAGCAGGATCGCCTCGGGGCTCTTGTCGACCTGCACCGCGACCCGGTCGCCCTGCTGCACACCGAGCTCCACCAGCGCGCCGGCCAGCCGGGCGCTCTCGGCGAGGGCGTCGGCGTAGGAATAGCGTCGCCCGTCGCGGGTGGTGATGAAGTCGGCGCCGTCGCGGGCCTGCATGCGCTCGGCAAAGGTCGCGAAGAGGTTGTGGTTCATGTCGGGCTCTCTCCCTTGGTCAGCTTCCTGGCGCGCTTGGTGAGATCCTTGATCTCGCTGGAGCGAGCCACGCTGGCATTGGCGATGTAGTTTTCATGATTGCGCTCGATGTCATCGAGCACGTAGAGATAGTTGACCATCAGCCCGGCTGCTTGGCTTAGTCCCTTGTGAGATGTGTCGCCTAGCCAGTTGATGCGATGCAGTTGGGCACCATTGCCGAGGTGGAAGCGAGCGACCGGATTGAGCGGTAGCCCACGTGGATTCCTGGCCTCGACCAGGTAGCGTGCCGCCAGCGGCTTGATCAGGGTACCTAGCCGCTCGGCGAGCTCGGGGTCACGCTGCCAGCCGGGGGCATCCAGTGCCTCGAGGGCTGAGTGTGTCGAGTCGGTCAGGTTGTCGCCCTGGCGCTGCTCGGTCAGCCACTGAGCAAAGCCGGGTACCGGCGATAGCGTGACGAAGTGCTTTAGCTGCGGTAGTTCTTGCTTGAGCTCCTGCACCACCTGCTTGATCAGGAAGTTGCCGAACGAGATGCCACGTAGCCCGACCTGGCAGTTGCTGATGCCGAAGAATGCCGCGGCGTCGGCAGACTCCGGATCATCGACCTCACGCTGCTCGCCTTCGAGGATGGCCTGTATCTGTGTTGGGAGCCCCTTGTGCAGTGCGACTTCGACGAAGATCAGCGGCTCGTCACCGATCGCTGGGTGAAAGAAGGCAAAGCAGCGCCGATCGCGGGCATCGAGGCGACGACGCAGGTCGTTCCAATCCTGAATTTCGTGTACCGCCTCGTAGCGGATGATCTTCTCGAGGATCGAGGCGGGGGTATGCCAGTCGATGCGCTTGAGTACCAAGAAACCACGATTGAACCACGAGCCGAACAGGTGGGCGAAGTCGGCATCGATGGCACGTAACGAGGGCGCTTCCTTGAGTCGGTGCAGCAGGTCCTCGCGCATTTTTACCAGTTGGTAGGTGCCACCGCTGGCCAGGTTGAGGCGCCGAAACAGCTCTTGGCGGCGGGGTTCGCAGGCGTTGAACAGCGCCTGCAGGCTGCTATTGTCGCGGGCCTCGCGATAGGCCGAGTAGGCGGCATCGATCTGTGCCGGCTCGGCGGCAAACGCCTCGGCGAGCTTGTCGAAGAAGGCGCTCTTCTGGCCATCGTCGAGTCGCTGATAGATGGCCAGCGCACGGCTCGCCTGGGTAATGCTCGAGGCCTCGCCGTCACTCTCGAGCAGGTCATGGCAGGCCTCGACCAGCACGCTGTGGTCATGGATCACGGCGCCTCCCTGGCGCCGCCACAGCAGGGCATCACGCTGGGTGATGTTGTTGAACAGCTCCTGCAGGAAAGACATGTTCATTGGCATGCTCCCGTTAGCCCATGATCAGGTTCGGCAGCCACAAGGCGATGCCGGGGAAGAAACACAGCAGCAAGATGCCCAGCACCATGCACAGCGCGTAGGGCAGGCTGCCCATCAGGATGTTGCGTAGCGAGATGTCTGGTGCAATGCCCTTGATGATGAACAGGTTGAGCCCCACGGGTGGCGTGATCAGCCCGATCTCCAGGTTGATGGTCAGAATTACCGCGAACCAGTAGGGATCGAAATCGGCGGCCAGGATGATCGGCAGCAGGATCGGGGCGGTCATCACGATCACCGCCACCGGTGGCAGGAAGAAGCCGGCGACCAGCAGGAACAGGTTGATGATGCCCATCAGCACCCAGCGGTTCACCTCCAGGTCGGCGATGGCAGCGGCAACGGTCTGGGTGATGAACATCGATGAGAGGGCATAGGCGAACACCTCGGCACAGGCAATGACCAGCATGATCATCACGCTCTCGCGCAGGGAGTCGCGCATGATCAGCTTGATCGGCCCCACCTGCCACATGCGGTAGATGATCACGGCCAGTGCCACGCATAGAAAGGCACCCACGCCGGCAGCTTCCGAGGGCGTGGCGACCCCGCCGTAGAGGGCGAACAGGATACCCGCGACCACGGCCAGGAACGGCAGTACACGAATCAGCGCCTTGAGGTTGGCATCGACGTTCTGCTTGACGTTGTGCTTGAGCGTTTCGGCACTCTGGGCCAAGGGGTTGTTGTAACCGCCGGCAAGCCGGCAGGCAATCATCGTCCAGATCATGAACAGGCTGGCCAGCATCAGGCCTGGCATTACCCCGGCAATGAAGAGTCGTCCGATGGAGGTCTCGGTGGAAATCCCGTAGATGATCATGGTCACCGAAGGGGGGATAAGGATCCCCAGGGTGCCGCCGGCAGCGATGCAGCCGGCCGCCACGCCGTCCGGATAGCCACGGGTACGCATCTCGGGGATGCCCATCTTGCCGATCGCTGCACAGGTAGCGGGCGAGGAGCCCGAGAGTGCCGAGAATATCGTACAGGCACCGATGTTGGAGACGGCCAGACCGCCGGGGAGACGCCCCATCCACAGGTCCAGCGAGCGATAGAGGTCGCGGCCGGTAGGCGACGACGCCACGGCGGCACCCATCAGGATGAACATGGGAATCGCCACGAAACCGAATTCGGCAATACGGTCGAAGAAGGTCTCACCGAAGTAAGTGAGTTCGGGCATTCCACGGTCGTAGAGGAGCGCAACCAACGACACGCCACCCAGTGCAAAGGCAATGGGGGTGCCAATCGCCATCAGCACGATCAGACCGATGGCAACGATGATACCCAGGGTGATCGGATCCATGCTCAGGCCTCTCCACGCAGGATTTCAGCAACGTACTGCAACGTAAGGAGCGTGGCTCCGATGGCCATCGGCATAAGTGCCGGCCATAGCGGTGGGTTCCAGACCGTACCGGTGGTCCAACTGCCTTCCCATGCCTCCCACACGTAGATCCAGGCGCCGTAGGCCAGGGCGGCGCAGAAGGCCAGGCCGATCAGCGAGGCGATCAGCCGCATTGCCCAGCGTGCGGCACCGCCGAGAGCATCCGGGAGAATGGTGATGGCGACATGACCGCCGGTCATCAGTACGTAGGGGCTGCCAAGTAACATGGCGCCAGTCACGGAAAATACCGTGAACTCGGTCTGCCAGCTGGTGCTCATGCCCAGCAGGTAACGCAGGAAGACCATCTGGCAGATCACCAGCACGCCGGCTATGAACAGCGCGCAGGCCAGGTAAGCCATGAGCCTGGAGAGTGTGTCCATCAAGCGGATATAGCCGCGGACGGCAGGTGATGAGTGCGCAATGGAAGATGCCATGGTTCCCCGGGAAGCGATGAAAAGCGGCCACCCCGAGAGGCGGCCGGTTAACTGGAACGTGGGGCTAGGGTCAGTCGACGGCCAGCGCGGCGTCGATGATCGCCTGTCCGTTGGGAACGTTGTCGGCGAAGTTCTGGTAGGAGGTTTCCTGGGCAATGGCGAGCCAGGCGTTGTAGTCCTCTTCCGACATGCGGACGACTTCCACACCGTTCTCCTCGTACACCTCGACCATGCGCTGATCGAGTGCGGCTGCCTCGGCGGAGAAGAAGGCCTCGGCGGCTTCACCGGCCTCCAGCAGGGCGGCCTGCTGCGACTCATTGAGCCCCTGCCAAACCTGCTCGGAGATCAGCACCGGTTCATACATGAACCACAGCGCGTAATCGCCGGGCTCGGTCAAGCAGTCGACCTGCTCGTATAGTCGAAACGAGATGAACGACATCGATGAGGTGTTGGCGGCATCGAGCACACCGGTTTGCATGGCGGTGTAAACCTCGGAGGAGGGCATCGAGGCGATCGATGCGCCAGCCGCTTCGAGCATCTGTTCGAAGGCCGGGCCGGCTGCACGAATATTCTGACCGCTTACGGTATCCGGGGAGGTGATGCACTGTTCGCTGGAGGCAAAGCCGCCCGAAAGCCACGAATCGGCCAGCACTCGGGCGCCGCCCTCGAGGATCACCTCCTTGATCATGTCCATGTACTCGGAATCGTTGAGGCGCGCCGCGTGTTCATGATTGCGCACCAGGCCGGGCATCAGGGTGGCGGAGAATTCGGGATGGCGGCCACTGGCGTAGTCTAGCGGTAGTAGCGTCATGTCGAGGCGCCCGCGGACCAGGGCACCCCACTGCTCGTTGGCACCGAACAGCGACTGCCCGGGATGCACCTGGATCTGCAGGCCGACGTCGGCATCGGCGACATGCCTTGCCATCAGTTGGACCATTTCGTCGCGGACATCCCCTTGACCGCCGGGGAACTGGTGCGATGCGCGCAGGACGGTATCGGCGGCTGCGACGCTGCTGAAGGCGACGGCGAGCCCCAGAGCTGCCGTAGCAGCAGGCTTGAGTTGGCGTGTCATGCTGTGCTCCTGAATTTCTTGTTTTGTAGTGTTTATCAGCGATGCTGATATATACATCAATAGCTGCTATGTATATTTACGTCAATGCGTCGCGTTGAATGGCCAACGGCCCTTCCCAGTAGAATGGGGCAAGCCTTTGAGGAGATGGACGGTGAGCAGCAAACGCTCGAATGCCCAGCGGCTGCGTGATTCGCTGGAAGATGACATCATCAATGGGCGTCTGGCGCCCGGAGAGCGGGTCGACCCCGAAGTTCTCGAGCGCCGCTTCGAGGTCTCGCGCACGCCAGTCCGCGAGGCGATCCAGCAGTTGGTGGCCAGCGGGCTGCTGACGGTGTCGCCCAAGCGGGGGACCTTCGTGGCCAAGGTGGGGCTCGATCAGTTGATCGAGATGTTCGAAGTAATGGCCGAGCTGGAAGGCATGTGCGGTCGCCTGGCCGCGCGGCGTATCACGACCACGGAGCTCGCCTCGCTCGCCGCGACCCTGGCACGCTGCGAGGCAGCCGCCGAGGCCGGCGATACCGACGAGTACTACTACGAGAACGAGGCCTTCCACGAATGTATCTATGCTGCCAGCCACAATGCCTTTCTGGCCGATGAGGCACGCCGTCTCAAGCAGCGGCTGAAGCCCTACCGGCGTCTGCAGCTGCAGGTTCGTCAGCGCATGAGCAACTCCCTGGGCGAGCATCGCGAGATCGTCGCGGCGATCCAGCAGGGCAATGCCCAGGCTGCCGAGCAAACGCTTCGCGAGCATGTCCTGATTCAAGGTGAGCGCTTCAGCGACTTCGTCGCCAGCGTCAGGGCCTTTGGCGTCTAACCGCTGGCGCGAAACGCTGAGCACTTAGCCCAGGTTATCGACGCATGGCACGACAAAGCGCCTAAGCTATGAGTGGCGCTGCCACGTTGGGCCGTCGGCCCGGGCGGACGCGCAGCGTCGTTACTGTACTCACGGACTCGAGGTGTTGATCATGACCAATGGAAAGACGGACAAGGCGAAGGGTGCTGCGAACAAGGCCGCGGGCAAGGTGAAGGAGGCTGCGGGCAAGGCGACCGGTAGCACCGAGACCGAGGCCAAGGGCAAGGCGCAGCAGGCCAAGGGCGACCTGCAGAAGGGCAAGGGTGAGGTCAAGGACAAGCTCAAGAAGTAAGGCAGCAGCTTGATCTCGCCATATCGCAGGGGCCATCAGGCCCCTGCGTCGTGACTGGCGGTCGTCACACCTCTTTGTATAGCTCGGCCCCCTCCTTCCTGAATTTCTCCGCCTGCTCTTCCATGCCTTTCATCACCGCTTCCTGGTCGCCATCGAGGCCGTTGTCGCGAGCGTAGTCGCGCACCTCCTGGCTGATCTTCATGGAGCAGAACTTGGGGCCACACATGGAGCAGAAGTGGGCCACCTTGGCCGAGTCCTTGGGCAGCGTCTCGTCGTGGTACTCGCGGGCGGTGTCCGGGTCCAGGCCGAGGTTGAACTGGTCCTCCCAGCGGAACTCGAAGCGCGCCTTGGACAGGGCGTTGTCACGCCGCTGGGCGGCCGGGTGCCCCTTGGCCAGGTCGGCGGCATGCGCGGCGATCTTGTAGGTGATGATGCCGGTCTTGACGTCGTCCTTGTTGGGCAGGCCGAGGTGCTCCTTGGGCGTGACGTAGCAGAGCATGGCGCAGCCGTACCAGCCGATCATCGCCGCGCCGATGCCCGAGGTGATGTGGTCGTAGCCCGGGGCGATGTCAGTGACCAGCGGCCCCAGGGTGTAGAAGGGGGCCTCGTCGCAGTACTCGAGCTGCTTGTCCATGTTCTCCTTCACGAGATGCATCGGCACGTGGCCGGGGCCCTCGATCATCACCTGGACATCGTGCTTCCAGGCGATGTGGGTCAGCTCGCCCAAGGTCTTGAGCTCGGCCATCTGGGCCTCGTCGTTGGCGTCGGCCACCGAGCCGGGGCGCAGGCCGTCGCCCAGGGAGAACGCCACGTCGTACCGCTTGCAGATCTCACAGATCTCCTCGAAGTGGGTGTAGAGGAAGCTCTCGCGGTGGTGGAACAGGCACCACTTGGCCATGATCGAGCCGCCGCGGGAGACGATACCGGTGACACGCTTGGCGGTGAGCGGCACGTAGCGCAGCAAGACGCCGGCATGGATGGTGAAGTAGTCCACGCCCTGCTCGGCCTGCTCGATCAGGGTGTCACGGAAGACATCCCAGGTGAGGTCTTCGGCCACGCCGTTGACCTTCTCCAGCGCCTGGTAGATCGGCACGGTGCCGATCGGCACCGGGGCGTTGCGGATGATCCACTCGCGGGTCTCGTGGATGTTCTGGCCGGTGGAGAGGTCCATGATGGTATCCGAGCCCCAGCGGATGCCCCAGGTCATCTTGTCGACCTCTTCCTCGATGGAGGAGGTGACCGCCGAGTTGCCCAGGTTGCCGTTGATCTTGACCAGGAAGTTGCGGCCGATGATCATCGGCTCGGACTCCGGGTGGTTGATATTGCAGGGGATGATCGCCCGTCCGGCGGCCACTTCGGCACGCACGAATTCCGGGGTGATCTCTTCCGGCAGGCGGGCGCCAAAGCCCTCGCCCGGATGCTGATGGCCTAGAATCCGCTCGACCTCCTCGCTGCCCAGCGCTTGGCGCCTTTGGTTTTCCCGGATGGCGATAAATTCCATCTCCGGGGTGATGATCCCTTGGCGGGCATAGTGCAGCTGGGTGACGTTCTTCCCCGCCTTGGCACGCCGTGGCGTGCGCTTCAGGTCGAAGCGCAGCTTGGCCAGCATGGGGTCGTTGGCGCGGCGCTTGCCATACTCGGAGGTGGGACCATCAAGGAACTCGGTGTCGTTGCGCTCGTCGATCCAGGCGCGGCGCAGCGCGGGCAGGCCCTGGCGCAGGTCGTTGCTGGCAGTGGGGTCGGTATAGGGGCCGGAGGTGTCGTAGACCAGCAGCGGCGGGTTCTCTTCGTCGGCACCGGAGGTCTTGGTCGGCGAGAGGCTGATCTCGCGGAAGGGCACGCGGATGTCCGGGCGCGAGCCCTCGACATAGACCTTGCGCGAGCCAGGCAGTGGCTGGATGGCGGCCTCGTCGACCATGGCGGTCTCGGCGAGGAAGTGGGCGGTCTTGCTCATGGGGTGCTTCCTTGTGATTGTACGGCTGTTGGTCGTCAGTCGGCCTGATCCAGGCCCATCTGCCAGAAGTCGATCTCGAGGCGCGTGGCGTCGCGGAAGATGCGGGTCAGTTCGTCGAAGCGGGCCGGAGACACATCGGCCAGGTGCGCGTCGAGCCACTCCAGTTCGGCGCGCATGGCGGCCTGGAACTCCTCGCCTTCGTACATGGCGATCCAGGCATCGAACGGATTGGTATCGCCGCGAACCGTGTCAGGCTGGGCATTGAGCCAGTTGGCGATCTCGCCATAGCCGACCAGGCAGGGGGCCAGCGCCACGTGGAGGTCGAGCAGGTCGCCGCGGCTGCCGGTGTCCAGCACGTAGCGGGTATAGGCGAGGGTGGCGCGGGCCTCTGGCAGCTGGGCGAGCTCTTGCTCGGAGATACCCCACTCGCGGCAGTAGCCGACGTGCAGTTCGAGCTCCACGTCGAGTATCGCCTGCAAGCCCTCGAAGGCCTGGCGCAGATCGGCCAGCGAGGGGCTCTTGTAGGCGGCCAGCGCATAGGCGCGGGCGAAGTGGATCAGGAACAGATAGTCCTGCTTGAGGTAGTGGCGAAAGGCGTCATCGGCGAGGCGGCCCTGGCCGAGCTGGCGAACGAAGTCGTGCTCGATGTAGGCGCGCCAGTCGTCGTGGCAGGCGGTGGTAAGGTCGGTAAAGCGGTAGCCCATCTTGCCTCCGGAGGCGGGTGACGATCCGGAGTGCGGGCGAGGAGGAGGCCTGGGTGCCAGGTGCGACATGAGGCGTCGCCGTGGGGAGGCCGCCGCTTGATTCCTACGCCGGTACGAGCCGGATCAGGTTCAACGGGCCCCGCCGTGACGACAGTGTCTGTCGTATGGCGATCTCAGCCGGTTCCACCGGCACCCCGTCAAGCGTAGTGCCACTCTAGCAGCCTCGGGGGCATTTGCCAGCCCCAGAATGCACTCTAGGGCAGTTTGGGCTCGCCTAAACGAGAGGCGCCGGATCAGCCTCGAGTGTTTCGGCATGCTTATACAGTTTGCCACTCACCGGCGGCGGTAAAGCCAGGCTACGTCCACGGCGAAGGAGAGGCTTAGCAGCAGCAGCGCCAGTGACGTCAGCAGGCTAGCCGGGGTGGCTGTCAGCCCTGGCAGCAGTGCGATCATCAGGGCGGCGACCTGGATCACGCAGATCGTCTTGCGCCGCAGGCTGTCGGGGAGGTCGGCGGCGAGCCAGGGCCAGCGCCATCCCGCTGCCACGAAGGCATAGCGCATGGCGCCGATCAGCAGCACCCAGGCGCCGACCTTGCCCAACACCAGCAGTGCCAGGCACAGCAGCAGGATAAAGCCGGCATCCAGCTCCATGTCGAAGCGCGCACCGAAGGCGCTGATCGATCCGGTGTGCCTGGCCACCCAGCCGTCGATGCCGTCGAGCAGCAGCGCGCTACCGGCGACGCCGGCCAACAGCATGGCGTGCTGTTGCCATAGCGCGGGCCACCACAAGCTACCTGCGAGTAGCGTGACCAGCGCCGCGCGCAGCAGCGTCACACGGTTGGCCCAGCCGAAACGCCGCCGCTCGACAGGCCAGGCGACAGCGATCAGTGCAGCAATCGCCAGATAGCTCAGCCCGCTGGCCAGTAATAGCCCGACCGGCATCGCCAGCGCAATGTGCGCCATCAAGGCCAAGGCCAGCACCACTGCCAGACCGGCCGCGAGGTCGGCAAGAGGGCACTGAATGCGCGTTGAGACTGGCAGGGCGCTACTCATGATTAGGGCTCATACGCTATAGCTAAAGGGGGCATCGCTTGGACTGGGTGTAGTTTCCAGCCTAGCGCAGTGTGATGACGTCGGCGAAAAATGATGCAAAATGTACTATTGGTACATATATTGTATAGATATTATGACACTAGGATGCGAATATGGCTTATACGACAAGCATGGCCTTTTGGACGCTGGCTCCCGGCCATGGGGTGCTGCGCAGTCAGCCCTTGGAGGCTCCGGGGCCGGAAGACGTGCTGGTCGAGGCGCTGTATAGCGGCGTGAGTCGCGGCTCCGAGTCGCTGGTATTCACCGGCCGTGTGCCGTCCAGCGAATATCAGCGCATGCGCGCGCCATTCCAGGAAGGCGACTTCCCCGGCCCGCTGAAATATGGCTATGCCAGCGTGGGTCGCGTGATAGAGGGGCCTGAAGCGTTGCGCGAGCGCACGGTATTCTGCCTCTATCCTCATCAGCAGCGCTATGTGGTGCCGGCCAGCGCCGTACATCCGCTGCCCGACGATGTGCCCGCCGAACGTGCGGTACTGGCCGCCAACCTCGAGACCGCCATCAACGGCGTGTGGGATGCGGCTCCGGGAGTTGGCGATCGCATCTGCGTGATCGGTGCCGGGGTGGTGGGGGCGCTGGTGGCCTGGCTATGCGAGGGCATTCCCGGCACCCGGGTGTGGCTGGTGGATATCGAGCCCGAGCGCGCCGGCCTGGCCCAGGCGCTGGGCGTGTCCTTTGCCCTGCCCGAGGAGGCGCCCCTCGACAACGACCTGGTGATCCACGCCAGCGGTCATCCGACCGGGCTCGAGACGGCCCTGAGCGTCGCCGCTAGGGAGGCGACGCTGGTCGAGATGAGCTGGTACGGCGAACAGCCGGTGGCGCTGTCGCTGGGTGGCGCCTTCCACGCCCAGCGCCTGACCCTGCGTTCCAGTCAGGTGGGTGGCATCGCGCCGCAGCGTCAGCCACGCTGGGACTTTCGCCGCCGCCTGCGGCTCGCGCTGCGGTTGCTGGCCGAGCCTCGGCTCGACGCCCTGATCAGCGGCGAGACGCCGTTCGCGTCGCTGCCGGATGAGATGCCGCGGCTGGTGCAGGGCATCGGCAAGGTGCTCTGCCATCGCATTCGCTATGCACCGACCTGATCTGACCACCCCCCCTCCCGAGGAGTCGACGCATGTATCGCCTGACCGTTCGTGACCACTTCATGATCGCCCACAGCTTCCGCGGTGAGGTCTTCGGCCCCGCCCAGCGCACCCACGGCGCCACCTACGTGGTAGATATCACCTTCCAGCGTCGCGAGCTCGATGATGACGACCTGATCGTCGATATCGGTCTGGCAAGCGAAGCGCTATCGACGCTGCTGGCCGAATTCAACTTCCACAACCTCGACGACCTCGAGGAGTTCCAGGGCCGTAACACCACCACCGAGTTCATGGCGCGGGTGATCTTCGAGCGCCTCGCAGCGGCGATCGCCGCCGGGCACCTGGGTGAGAGCGGGCGCGGCCTGGAGGCGCTGATGGTGACCCTTCACGAGTCGCATGTCGCCTGGGCCAGCTACGAGGGGGAGCTGTGATGGCGGCCATCCGTGACCTGTGCCTGATCGTTGCCGGCGACCCCGGCCAACTGACCGGCGGCTACGTCTATGACGCGCGCATCGCGGCTGCCCTCGGGGCGCGCGGTTGGCGGGTCGAGGTGGTGGGTCTGGCGGGGCGCTTCCCCGACCCCGACGCGCGTGCCCAGGATGCCCTGGAGACGACACTGGCCGCCCAGCCCGACGGCCGCCGCGTGGTGATCGACGGCCTGGCCATGGGCGGCCTGCCTGACGTGATCGAGGCGCATGCCCTGCGCCTCGACCTCACCGTGCTGGTTCACCACCCGCTGGCCGACGAGACCGGCCTGGACGAGGCCACTCGCGTGCGGCTGTTCGATAGCGAGGCGCGCGCCCTGGCCGCGGTGGCGCGGGTGATCAGCACCAGCGCCTTCACCGCACGGCGGCTGCGCGACTTCGGGATTGCCGCCGCACAGGTGGTCGAGCCTGGCGTCGAGCCGGCGTCGCTGGCATCCAGCGCGCTGGACCTGGAAGACGACCAGCGCTCCCAGCGTTTGCTGTGCGTGGCCACCGTCACTCCGCGCAAGGGGCACGACCTGCTGGTCGAGGCGCTGGCCGGGCTGGATGGCACCCGCTGGCGCTGCGACTGCATCGGCGGCCTCGATCGCGACCCGGACCACGCCGAATGGGTTGCCGCCAGCATCGCTGCACACGGTTTGCGTGATCGGTTCCGGTTACTCGGTGAACGCGAGCCCCATGCCCTGGATGCGGCCTACCGTGATGCCGACTTGTTCGTGCTGCCCTCCCACTACGAAGGCTATGGCATGGTGGTCACCGAAGCGCTGGCGCGTGGCCTGCCAGTGATTACCACCACCGGCGGCGCGCTGCGCTTCACCCTGCCCGAGGGGGCCGGGCTGGCGGTGCCGCCCGGCGACGTTGACGCGCTGCGCGAGGCGCTGCGGCGCTGGCTCGAGGATGCCGGGCTGCGCCGTGAGCTGCGCCGCGGTGCCATGGCGGCGCGTGCCCAGCAGGCAGACTGGCAGGCCGCCGGCGATGCCTTTGCCGCCGCTCTAGGAGATCCGTCTCAATGAATGCCCCAGGCAGCCGTTTCGCCAGCGACTGGCTGGCGCTACGCGAGGCCGCCGACCACGCCGCCCGCAGCGCCGCGCTGACCAAGCGCGCCGGGGCCTGGCTGGCCAGCAGGCAGGTCGCGGAATCGGCACCGCTGACGCTGGTCGACCTGGGCTGCGGGCGGGCCAGCAATTCCGGCTACCTGCTGCCGCGGTTACCCGGCCCTCAGCGCTGGCGGCTGGTCGACCACGACGCCGAATTGCTCGAAGTAGCCCGCCCGCGGCTGGCCAGCGGCGAAGACTCCGAAGGCAAGCGGCCTGATATAGAGAGCCACCACATCGATCTTGCCGACCCCGGCGCGCTACCGAGCCTGCTCGATGGCGCCGAACTGGTGTGCGCTTCGGCGCTGTTCGACCTCTGTTCGTTGGCCTGGATCGACGCGCTGGCCGATGCCTGCGCCGCCCGCCAGCTGGCCGCGCTGTTCACGCTCAGCGTCGATGGCCACTGGCAGTTCATCGATGTCAACGGCGCGCGGCAGGACGCCGAGGATGAGTGGGTGCGTGGTCGATTCATTGCCCACCAGTGCCGCGACAAGGGGCTCGGCGCGGCGCTGGGCGGTGCGGCGCCTGATGCCCTGGCCAGCACCTTTGGTGCACACCACTACCGAGTCGAGCGGGCGGCGAGCCCCTGGTGGCTGGCGCCGGGCAGCGACGCCGCGCTGACCCTGGGCCAGGCGCTGGTGGCCGGCTGGGCGGAGGCGGCGACTGAGCAGTGCCCGGCCCAGGCGGCACGCGTCGAGGCCTGGCAGCTGGCCCGCCAGCGCGACCTGGCCAACGGCCGCTGCGGGGTGTGGGTGGGCCATGTCGACCTGCTGCTGACGCCGCCCGGGAGCGAGGCCTGATGCGCGCCCTGCAGCGGCATGGCCTGCAGCGGCATGGCCTGCTGCGCCTGGCGATTAGTCTGGCGCTGCTGATGAGTGTAGCGGTGTCGATGAACTATGGGTTGCTGGTGCTGCTGGCCAGCCTGCCCGGGGCGCTATGCTGGTGGCAGCATAAGCGCACGGTGGCGCCCGGCTCAGCCGGAGGCGAGGCGCAGGCTGAGGTCGAAGAGGGTGTCGTCGCCGCAGTCGAAGCGCCGCGCCACGGGGCGCAGCGCCTGATCCAGGGTATCGATGACGGGCAGCACCAGGCCCGGGCGACCGGAACCGATCAGCAGCGGCGCCACCAGCAGATGCAGGCGGTCGACGCAGCCCGCGGCGATGAACTGCGACACGGTCTGTCCGCCGCCTTCGACCAGCACGCGCCGGCAGCCGGCCTTCTGCAGTGCCTCGATGACCGCCTGCGGGGCCACGCGTCCCGCGGCGTCCTGCGTCAGCCAGCACCGGGTGACATGTGCGCCGACCCCTTCGGGTGCCGCCACGCCTTCGCCGAGCAGGTGCAGTGTCGGCAGCGTCGGGTCCTGAAATACCCGACGTGCGACCGGTACTCGGCCGCGCGGGTCGAGCACCACGCGCAGCGGTTGGCGCCCCTCGACGTGGCGCACGCTGAGCTGCGGGTCGTCTTCGTCGGCGGTGCCGGCGCCGACCAGCACGGCGTCGACCAGGGCGCGCAGCCGATGCAGGTGTACCCGACTGTCGAGGCCGTTGACGTAGTGCGAGTGACCGCTGTGGGTGGCAATACGCCCATCGAGGCTTTGCCCGAGCTGGGCAACGACCCGCGGGCCGGCGTCACAGACCAGCGGCATGAGGCCCCCGAGCAGGTCGCCGGCGGCCTGGGTCAGAGGCGGCTCGGCGTGCCAGTGACCGCCGCGGTCGAGGGTCAGGGTCGCGTCATCGCGGTTGATCACAAGCCGCGGCTGCGCCGTCCAGGGGTGGTCTCGCGCCGCACACAGCGCCTGCCAGGCGAGGGCCAGGTCGGCGTCAGCGTGGGGTGGCGGGGCAGCAAGCTCGCTCATGCGTGGTCTCTCGGTGGGGGAGATATTTCATCATGGGCAGCCCCCGAGCACGACACAAGCGCTACGCATCCACGGTGCCCTGGCGCCCGTATCACCCTTCATGCCCTTTGGGCCATGCACGAAACGGTCGGCGAGCGCAGGCAGGTTTCGTATATGGCTCAGTGTTATACGCGGTTGACCGCGACAAGGAGGCTCCATGCCACGCACAGGACATCACGTCGAGCGCGCCATTTTCGATCTTCGCCGCGGCGTGCCGGTGGTACTCAAGGACGCCGAGACGGCGACCCTGATCCAGCCGCTGGAGGGGCTGCAGGCGAGCCGCCTGGCGTCGCTGCAGGCGGATGCCGCGCTGGTGATTACTCGCCACCGCCTGGCGGTGCTGGGGGTGACGCCGGACGAGCATCCTGATGGGCTCGACGTGCTGCGTCTGCCGCTGAGCGACTGCGGTGCGCTCGATATGGCGCGCCTCGAGGACCTGGCCTTCGGCTCGCAGCCCGAGCCGCGGGCGGCGGCGTTGGCCGAGCCGGCCAGCATCGCTGAGCGCGGCGCCTTGGCGCTGATGCGGCGTGCGCTACTGATCCCCGCGGCACTCACCGTGACACTGGTCGGCGAGGCATATCGGGCAGCCCAGACATGCATCGATGCCGGCGAGTGGTTGAGCGTCGAGGCCGAGGCGGCGTTGGGCTGCTTCGACAGCGCCGCAGGCCTGCTCAAGCGTGTCAGCGAGGCGCGGATTCCGCTGGCCGAGGCCACCGAGAGCCGTTTCATCCTATTTCGTGAGCCGGACGGACTGCGTGAGCACGTGGCGGTGGTGATCGGTGAGCCCGGCGACTGGCGGCAGGCGGTGCCGCTGCGCCTGCACTCGGCGTGCCTGACCGGTGATTTGTTCGGCAGCCTGCGCTGCGACTGCGGCGAGCAGCTGCGCAACGCGGTGGCGGACATCGAGTCGATGGGCGGCGGGGTATTGCTCTACCTGGCCCAGGAGGGGCGTGGCATCGGCCTGGCCAACAAGCTGCGCGCCTACACCCTGCAGGATGGCGGCCTGGATACCGTGGATGCCGACCAGGTGCTGGGATTCGGCGACGATGAGCGCCACTATCGCGCGGCGGTGGATATGCTCGCTGCGCTACACATCCAGCGTGTCCAGCTGTTGACCAATAATCCGTTGAAGATCGCATCGTTGGAGGCCGGCGGCATCGAGGTGGTGGAGCGCCAGGCGCTGTATGGCCGGCTTACCGACCACAATCGCCGCTATCTCAGTGCCAAGGCCGAGCGCTCCGGGCATCTGCTGGATGATGTGCTGCACGCCGATGCGCCACGCTCCTCGGCCTGCAAGTAGCCCCGTTGGCTCCTCACCCCTGGCATCGACACCTCCTCTTCGGCCTTCCCCCGGTCTCCGTTGTCGCGTTAGCCCTGGCTCACTGCTACTGCGCCCAGCCGGGCAGCGTAAGCTGCTGGGTCTCGATCACCACCTCGGCCAGCCGCTCGGCGTAGTGCGCCACCAGCCGCTCGCCTAGAGCTGCATCGGCCAGGGTGGCGTTGCCGGCGACGCCGTCGGCGTGCAGGTCCTCGGCCAGCCAGGCGAACGCCGCCTCGCCCTCGGGCCCACGACCTTGCCCGCGGCGGCCAGGGTTTCGCTGCTCGCCAGCGGGTGACCGACTGCCGCCTGCTTCACCTTGTGCGGCGCCAGATGCAACATCATTGCGGTTTCCAGCGCCCCACCGTGGAGGCCGTGGCGTAGCTCCTCGGCGGGCAGCCAGTCATTGGGCGGTGGCGCCAGCCGGGTATAGGTGGCCTTGACCACCAGCATGGCGTGGCGGTGGCGCAGGGCCAGTGCGGCCAGGTCCATTACCGCCTTGTTTCCGCCGTGGCTGTTGAGCAGCAGCAGGCGGCGGATGCCGGCCCGGGCGAGGCTATCGCCGTAGGCTTCGAGGGTGGCGATGGCCAGGGTAGGCGGCAGGCTGAGGGTGCCGGGATAGCTGGCGTGCTCATCGCTGGCGCCCACCGCCAGCGGCGGCAGGCAGGCCACGTGAACTCCAGCGCAGGTCTCGGCGGGGCGCCGCGCGAGAGCGTCGAGGGTGGCCTGCTGCAGGCCCAGGCCGATATCGAGATCGGTGGAGAGCGGCAGGTGATGGCCGTGCTGCTCGATGGCGCCGAGCATCAGGATCGCCACCGGATCCTCGGCGGCCAGCGCGGTGAGGCCCTCGCTGGTCAGGTCGGCCCAGTGGCAGAGGGTGGTCATGACGTCTCTCCGGATATGGGGCTGGGCTGGCGACGGGCATACAGATCGCCGGAGGCCAGGCCGTCGGCGCCATCTGCGAGCCAGGCGCGTATCTGCGCGGGGCTGCGCCACTCGCCCCAGATGAAATCCCGGCGCTCGCCCTGAATGGCGTTGAAACGGTAGTCGCCGAGCGCCTCGAGGCGTGCTACGCAGGCCTCGGCAACGTCCAGCGCGCCAGCCACGAACTCCACCGACAGTGCCTCCACCGGCTGGCTGAGGCCGGCCAGCACCTTGGCCTCGAAGCCCTCGACATCGACCTTGATGAAGCGCGGCACGCCGAAGCGCGCGATCAGGGCGTCGAGGGTGGTGACCTTCACCGTGACGCGGCGTTCCCAGCGTACCTGGCGAAAGCCGGGGTTGTCGCGGCCGATGCGCTCGCGCCAGTGGCCGGCCAGGGTCGAGACGCTGGGATTGGCGACGCTGATGGCGATCTCGGCCTCTCCCTCCTCGGAGCCGGCGGCCAGCGGCATCAGCACCAGTCCGCGGCGCTCGCCCATCAGGCGCACCAGCCAGCGAAACAGCCCCGGCTGCGGCTCCAGCGCCACCACGCCGGCACCCAGCGCCTGGAAGGCGGCGGTGCGGTCGCCGAGGTGGGCGCCGATATCGAACGCCAGGTCGCCAGGGGCCAGGAACTCGCCGTAGAGTCGCTGCAGGCCGCGCTGGCGCCCCGGGCGCCAGTACACCACCAGTGAGCGAGCCAGGCCCAGTGCGGCCTTGGCGCGCTCCAGCAGCGGAGGAGGAGGGGCGATGGCACGGGGCATCAGTGCGGTTCCTTGAGCGGTGGTCGGTGGCGTGCCGGTCGCTGGCGGCGCCAGCCCAGGTGCTGGAGGGGCATATCGCCCGGCTGCTCGGGCGGCACGCCGGTGGCATCAGCGGGGGTAGGGAGCGAATGGGGCGCGTCGAGCCGCGTCAGCACCGCGGGGGGCTGCACCTCGCTGGGTACCGCCAGCAGCCCGAACCGTGCCAGTCCGGCGCCGAGGCGGCGGCTGCCCGATAGCCTCACCAGCAGCGGGGCGCTGATCAGTCCTGCCCACACCGGCGTCAGCCACCAGAAGAAGCTCGGCGTGAACTGGTACATGGCCAGTGCCCAGCCGCCCCCTAACAGGGTCGCGGCACGGGTGTGGGCGAGTGCCTGGCGCCATGCCACCGGCCGGCCCTCGCGGGTCTGCGGGTCCCAGCCGACGCTGCTGCCGACCAGGATGCCGGTCACGAAGGCGCTGTGGAAGGCCATCATCAGCGGTGCGATCAGGATCGCGTGGAGCATCTCCAGCACTGCGCCCAGGCTCAATCGCCAGCGCCCGCCGAATGCTTCCGGCGTTTGCCATAGTGCCAGCAATAGGCCGAACAGCTTGGGCAGCAGCAGCATGGCCGCGGTCAGCGCCAGCAAGGGCATGACCATGGCGCTGGTGTCCAGCGGCCAGTCGGGGAACAGCTGGTAGGCGTCGCTGAAGAAGCGCTCGCGGATCAAGGCGTTGAGCATGGCATCGGCACTGCTCAGCGCCAGCATCAGTACCCACAGCAGCGAGGAGAGATAGGCCAGCGCGCCCATGGCGAAATGCAGGCGGCTGATCGGGCGCAGGCCGCTGGTGCCAAGCAGGCGCAGATGCTGCAGGTTGCCCTGGGTCCAGCGCCGGTCGCGCCGGGCATAGTCGAGCAGGTTGCCGGGCAGCTCCTCGAAGCTTGCCGTGATGCCCACGTCGAGGCGGACTCGCCAGCCACCGCGGCGCAACAGCGCGGCCTCGACGAAGTCGTGACTGAGGATCTCGCCGCCCAGCGGCGGGCGCCCGGACAGCCGTGGCAGACCGCAGTGGGCCATGAAGGCGCGGGTGCGCAGGATGGCATTGTGGCCCCAGTAGTTGGCGCAGTCACCCTGCCAGAAGGCCTGGCCAGCGGCCAGCATGGGGCTGTAGAGGGCCGCGGCGAACTGGGTGAGGCGTCCGAACAGGGTGCGCTGGCGGATTGGGATCGGTACCGTCTGCAGCAGGCCCAGTTGAGGCTCGCGCTGCATGGCGTTGATCATCTGCAGCAGGCTGCGGCCGCCCATCACGCTGTCGGCGTCGAGCACCACCAGATAGTCATAGCGGCGCCCCCAGCGGCGGCAGAATTCGGCCAGGTTGCCGGTCTTGCGGCCGGCGTTGTCGCCGCGCCGACGATAGTGCACCGCAAGCCGGCCGGCCAGGCGCTGACGCAGCGCGGTAGCATGGCGGCGCTCGTCGGCGGCAATGGCCTCGTCGCGGGTGTCGCTGAGCACGAAGGCCTCGATGTGGCCGTGCAAGGTGTGGCTGGCGCTTGCCAGCAGGTCCAGGCAGGTCGCCTCCAGGCCGCCCAAGGCGCGGGCCGGATCCTCATTGTAGATCGGCATGACCAGCGCCGTGCACGAGGAGAGCGGTGCCACGCTGGGCGGGGAGCGGCGCGCTAGGGTCAACGGGTCGCGCCGCGCGAGGCTGATCACGAAACCGACCAGGGCGGTCCAGAACGCCAGCGCGATCCAGCCGAAGGTGACCGCGAACAGGCCGAGTACGGCGGCCTGCAGTACGTTCAGGCCGCCGTCGTAGAGGATGCGGAACATGGTCGCCACGCCCAGTGCGGTGCTGGCCAGTACCAGTGCGGCCAGGGCCAGGCGGCGCAGCCACAGCAAGGGCTGATGGAGCGCTGGGTCAGCGTAGCTCATCGGGGTACCAGACATAGCTCCAGGTTTCGCTGATCGGTGTACCGCGCAGGGTCAGATAGAGACGCATGTCGGCCGGCTCGCGACCCTGGGGCTGGACGCGAAAGCTAGCCCGCCAGGTGGCGCCGTCGGGCAGGCGCTGCACCTGCAGGTGATGAATCTCGCCCTGGAGGGTGGATAGCTCGGCCTCCACCGGTTGGCTGGCATCGAGGCCGGTGAGTTCGCCGCCGTGGAAGTCGACGATGAAATGGCGGCGGCTGCGCGGGGGCGGGTCGCTCTGGCCGGGGACCGCACCCCAGCCGCTGCGGGTGCGGATCACGCTGGCCTGGCGCTGTGCGTCGAGGCGTGCACCGAAGGTCTGGGTGCGGTAGTGGAAGCGCCGTGACTCACCGGCGTTGAGCGGCGCCTCGGGTACCCAGTAGGCGACGATGTTGTCGTTGGTCTCGGTGTCGGTAGGAATCTCCACCAGTTCGACGCTGCCGCGCCCCCAGTCACCGCCCAGCGCCTCGACCCACTGGCTGGGTCGACGCTCGTAGCGCGCCTCCATGTCGAGGTAGGCGTCGAAGTCGCGCTCTCGCTGGACCAAGCCGAAGCCGCTGGGGGAGTCGTCCTGCAGCGCCGAGAGGCGCAGCCGGCGCGGGTTGGAGAGCGGCCGCCAGATCCACTCGCCGGCGGCGGTGCGCATCGCCAGGCCGTCGGAGTCGTGGACCCGCGGGCGGAAGTCGTCGGCGCCGTAGGGGCTGGTATCGCCGTGGGCGAACATGCTGGTCAGCGGCGCCACGCCGAGCTTGGCGACATCGCGGCGGGCGAATAGCCGGGCGTCGACCTCTACCTCCACGTCGCGCCCGGGGCGGATGTCGAAGCGGTAGGCGCCGCTAAGCGAGGGACTGTCGAGCAACGCCAGCACGCTCATGCGTTCGGCATCTGCGGCCGGCTTGACCAGCCAGAACTCGCGGAAGGCGGGGAACTCCTCGCCCTGTGGGGCCGCCGTGTCGATGGCCAGGCCGCGCGCCGAGAGCCCGTAGCCCTGGTCGCGACCCACCAGGCGAAAGTAGCTGGCGCCGAGGAACACCGCGAACTCGTCGGCATAGTCGCTGCGGTTGAGGGGGTAGTGGATCCGGAACCCGGCGTGGCCGGCGCCGTCCAGGTCGGCTTCGAGCAGGCGCTCGGCAGCGCCGTCGTAGGCGTAGTACGCCTGGGAGAAATCCAGTCGCCGGGCCTCGCCGTCTTCGACCAGGTTGAGCGTCACTGGCGTATCGAACAGGAATCCGCTGTGAAACAGCTGCACCGAGAACAGCCCGTCGTCGCGCCAGATCGCCTGGTCGCTGCGAAAGCGGATCTGGCGATAGATGTCATAATCGAGATTGCGCAGGGCCGCTGGCAGCGTTGCGTGCGTGCTATCGTGCGGTTCGTCGGCAAGCGCTGCGGCGCGCTCGATAACCGCCTCGAAGTGGTGCTGGGTGCTCTTCTCGGCGCTGGCCAAGGGCATCACCAACCACCAGCAGGCGCATCCCAGTGCGGTGCATGTCATGCGGTTCAACGGCGTCTCCTTGGCAGGGTGAGGAAAATTAAAGCGATACATAACTTGTACATACTTTAATTAAAGTACATGATTTATTCGGCTGCCACCTACAAAAAGGATTTCGTGCCCATGCGCTGGCTGATCAGCGGCCTGCTACTCAATATCCTAGTGCTGATTCCGCTGTGGTGGCGGTTTACCGAGATCACGCCGCGGCTGATCGCCTGGGAGGCGTGGTGGCTGGTGGCGCTGTTCGCACTGCTGCCATGGGCCGCCTGGAGCCTGGCGCTGCGCGGGCTGGCGGTGGCCCTGGTGATGGCCGGCGTGCTGGCCGGCCTCGGCGAGGCCGCTGCGCAAATGGCGCTGGGGCGCTCGCTCAACGTCTACCTCGACCTGCCGCTGCTGCGCGCCATCTACCATCTGCTGCAGGGCAATCTAGGCCAGCTCGCCGCCGTGCTGGCCATGGTGGGCGGTGCGCTGCTGGTTGGGGTCGTGAGCTGGGGCCTGGCGCGGCTGCTGGCGAATACCCTGGCAGCGCGGCCTAGTGGTGCGCGGCGCTGGCTGGCGGCCTCGATACTGGCCGGCGTCACGCTACTCACCGGGCTGGAGATCGCCGGCACCCGGCTGATGCCGGCGGCGCGCACGCCGCTGATCGACACCTGGCGCCATCAGGCCGAGCAGGTGGTGGCCACCCATCGGGCCCGCCGGGCGTTCAGCGAACGGCTGGCCGAATCGCCGAGCCCGGCCCGGCCGCTGCCGGGGCTCGAGGGGCGCGATGTGATCCTGGCCTTTATCGAGTCATACGGCGTTGCCGCGGTGGAGGATGCACGCTACTCGCATGTTCTGCTGCCGACCCTGGCCGAGATGGAGGAGAGACTGGCCGCGGCCGGACTCGAGGTGGCGTCCGGGGTGCTCGATGCGCCGATTCGCGGCGGCCAGTCGTGGTTGGCGCATGCCACTGCGCTGAGCGGGCTGTGGATCGATAATCAGCTGTGGTACCGGCTGCTGCTCGACAGCGAACAGGCCACCCTGGTCGATGATTTCCGCGCCACCGGCCAGCGTACCCAGGCGCTGATGCCGGCCATCACCATGCTTTGGCCGGAGGGCGAGGCCTACGGCTTCGACGATATCTTTGCCGCTGCCGACATCGACTACGCCGGCCCCGCGCTACACTGGGTGACCATGCCCGACCAGTTCGTGCTCGACTACTACCAGCGGCGCGTTCGCGGGCCGCAAGATGCGCCGCTGTTTACCCAGATGGCGCTGATCTCCAGCCATGCGCCCTGGACGCCGATCCTGCCGGTGCTCGAGGACTGGGAGCTGATCGCTGACGGCAGCCTGTTCGCCCCCTGGGAGCAAGCCGGTGATCCGCCCGAGGTACTGTGGCAGGAGATCGAGCGCATCCGCGATCACTACGCCTGGTCGATCAACTATTCGGTCAAGGCCACCGCGCGCTGGGCCGAGCGGGCGGTGGACGACAATGCCCTGCTGATCATGCTCGGCGACCATCAGGCTGCGCCGCTGATCACCGGCGAGGATGCCGGCCTCGGCGTGCCGGTGCATATCATCAGCGGCGACCCCGCGCTGCTGGCGCCATTCCTCGAGCGCGGCTTCGCGCCGGGCAGCCTGCCGCCGTCCTCGGAAGGTGCGGCGGGGATGGACCGCCTGCGCGGCTGGCTGCACGAAGATTTCGGTGAACCCGGCGCCGAGCTCGCCCCGCTGGATGACGATCAACGACTGCCAGGAGCCACGCCATGAGCGAGTCCTTGACCCCGGTGATTCTCGCCGGTGGCAGCGGCAGCCGGCTGTGGCCGCTGTCGCGCCAGCACTACCCCAAGCAGTTCCTGGCCCTGGGCGGCTTGCCGGCGGGGCAGGACGATGACGCTGTCCCCCGCAGCCTGCTGCAGCAGACCCTGGCGCGCCTGGCTGGCCTGCGCCTGGCACCGGCGCTGGTGGTGGGCAGCGAGCCGCATCGCTTCCTGCTCGCCGAGCAGCTGCGCGAGGCCGGCGTTGAAGATGCGACCCTGCTGCTCGAGCCGGAGGGGCGCAATACCGCCCCGGCGATTGCCTGCGCGGCGCTATACGCCTGCCGCGACGGCGACGACCCGCTGCTGCTGGTGCTGCCCGCCGACCACCTGATCCGTGATGCCCAGGCGTTCCGCTCGAGCGTGGCGGCGGCGGCGAGCCTGGCGGCGAGCGGCGAGCTGGTGACCTTCGGGGTGGTGCCAGAACGCGCCGAGACCGGCTATGGCTACCTGCAGCGCGGCGCGGCGCTGGGCCAGACGGGGCATCGCCTGGCGCGCTTCGTCGAGAAGCCCGATCTCGCCACCGCCGAGGCGTACCTGGCCAGCGGCGACTACCTGTGGAACAGCGGCATGTTCGTGTTGCGCGCCTCGCGCTATCTCGACGAGCTGGCGGCGCGCCAGCCGGCCATGCTCGCCGCCTGCCGCGCCGCGCTGGACGGTGCCCGTGAGGACCTCGACTTCCTGCGCCTCGACGCCGAGGCGTTCCGGCAAAGCCCCGCCGACTCCATCGACTACGCGGTGATGGAGCACGCCAGCCGCGCCGTAGTGGTGCCGCTGGACGCCGGCTGGTCGGATATCGGCGGGTTCCAGGCGCTGTGGGAGGCCAGCGCCAAGGATGAGCGCGGCAATGCCGTGCATGGCGACGTGCAACTGCACGACTGCCGCAGGCTGCTGGTGCACGCCGAGCAGCGTCTGGTCAGCGCGCTGGGGGTCGAGGACCTGGTGATCGTCGTGACCCAGGATGCGGTGCTGGTGGCGGATCGTCGGCGCAGCCAGGAGGTCAAGACGCTGGTCGAGGGGCTGCTGGCGGCGGGGCGCGAGGAGCCGATCGAGCATCCGCGGGTACATCGGCCCTGGGGCAGCTACCAGGCCATCGAACGCGGCCAGCGCTATCAGGTCAAGCACATCACGGTGGCGCCGGGGGCTCGCCTCTCGCGGCAGCTGCACCATCACCGCGCCGAGCACTGGGTGGTGGTCAGCGGCACCGCCAGGGTGACCCTCGATGACCGCGAATTCATGCTCAGCGAGAACCAGTCGACCTATATCCCCATCGGCGCCACCCACCGCCTGGAGAACCCCGGCAAGATTCCGCTGGAGCTGATCGAGGTGCAGTCGGGCAGCTACATTGGCGAGGACGATATCGTGCGGTTCGAGGATATCTACGGCCGCGGCGAGGGCAATGGCGCGGCCTAAGCGCCCACCATGCGCAACGCTACCTAATAGAGCCGGAAAGAGGAGTGATCCGGATCCCCCTCCTGCTCCTGGATCACCTTGCGGTAGCGCTTGTACTCCCACTGATACTGGGCCGGTTCCAGGGCGATGGCGGCCTCCACGCAGGCGTTGACGCCGGCTGCCGAGGCGGTTTCGTCGGTCTCGTAGACGCGCGTGTCGGCGGCCAGGAAGTGGATCACGAATCCCTTGCCTGGCACCCGCTGCGCCACGCCGGTGACGACCCGTGCCTGGGTGCGGGCAACCAGCTTGGGCAGCAGGGTGGCGGTATAGGCCAGGCGGCCGTAGAAAGGCGCGAACACGCCGCTGCCCCAGTCCGGCTCCTGGTCGGGCAGGATGCCCACCGCCTCGCTGCGCTTGAGTGCTTTGAGCAGCGCCGCTACGCCGCGCGGGTTGGTGGGCACCAGGCTTGCACCCATGCGCTCGCGGCCGTGGCGAATCACCGGGTCGAGCCGTTCGATCTTGGGTGGCTCGTACATGGCGGTGAACGGGAAGTGACTCGACAGCCAGAAATTGAGTACCTCCCAGTTGCCGAAGTGCGGCGCCAGTACGATCACTCCGCGGCCCTCGGCGCGGGCGTCGTCGAGCAGCTCGCGGCCGTGCACGTCGATGATCGAACGCTCCACGCGGCCCGGCTCGGCCATCCAGGCGAAGCCCAGCTCGAGCATGGTGGCGGTGGAGTGGGCGAGGCTGCTGCGGGCCAGCCGGCGGCGCTCGGCGTCGCTCTGCTCGGGGTAGACCTCGGCCAGGTTGATCTCGGTGACCTCGCGCTCGCGACGGCTGAAACGGTGTACCAGCGGGCCAGCGATGCGCGCCAGCCGCCACAGCAGGCCCAGGCGGCAGCCGGCCAGGCTACGCCAGAGCCCGGCGATCAGTTTGGCCTGCAGCGGCGAGGCGCTGGAGCGGGGCTTGCGGTTCATCGCTCAGAACAGCCAGGTGTCGACGTTGTCCGGGGCTCGCTGGGCCTGCAGCGCCTTGATGCCCTTGACGCAGCGAATCACCAGCCATACCACCACCGCCAGCCATAGCACGAAGCCGATGGCGATCAGGGTCAGGATACCGGCCAGCAGGAAGTAGACCAGCGAGATACAGAAGGTGCGGATCTGGAAGCGGTAGTGCTCGTCGAGCCAGTCGGGGCCCTTGCCGCGGTAGACGTAGGCGATCACCACGCCGATCAGCGAGGTCAGCCCGCCGGTGGCGATTCCCGCCAGGTGCAGCACATAGACGACGATGGGGATGGTGGTATCCGGCCCTTTCGACGGCTCGACCGGATTAGGCTCGGGAGTGACGGTGTCATTCATCGGATCATCCTTGAGGAGTTACCATGCGGGCCTTCATGATACCCGCCATATTCGCCGATGCCAGCACCGAGCCCACCGCCATGACCGAGCGCCCGACCTGCCCGCTGTGTGCCGCCGCCCACTGCAGCCACTACCACCGCGACGCGCGGCGTGACTACCTGCAGTGCCCGTGCTGCGCGCTGATCTTCGTGCCACCGGCGTACCACCTTGGGCCGGCTGCGGAGCGCGCGGTTTATGACCAGCACCAGAACTCGCCGGATGACGCCGGCTACCGACGCTTCCTGTCGCGGCTGTTCACGCCGCTGGCCGCCGAGCTCGCCCCCGGCGACCGCGGCCTCGACTTCGGCAGCGGCCCGGGGCCGACGCTGTCGGTGATGTTCGAGGAGGCCGGCCACCCGATGGCCATCTATGATCCCTACTATGCGCCGGACAGCGCGGTGCTGGCGGGGGAGTACGACTTCATCACCGCCACCGAGGTGGTCGAGCACCTGGCGGCCCCCGGCCGCGAACTCGAGCGGCTGGTAGCGCTGCTGCGCCCGGCTGGCTGGTTGGGACTGATGACCAAGCGTCCGACCAGCCACGCGGCCTTCGCCGGCTGGCACTATATCCTCGACCCCACCCATGTGAGCTTCTACAGCGAGCAGACCCTGCGCTGGTTCGCCACTGCGTATGGCCTCGCGGTGCGTTTTCCGGCAGACGACGTGGCACTGCTGCACAAGCCCCTCGAAGGGTCGTGAAGCAAACGCCGGCGACGTTTCGGTAGGAGCTTCAATAATCCCGTCTTATGGGCCGGGAAAATCCGCTGAGTCGAGCGAAAACCCCTTGGCCAAGCCGCTATTCCGGGCGTATATTCGCCGCGCGATTTTCTGGCCGTCGCGCGTCGCTCTGCTAGCTTGATCCCTGACCGTTCGATTAATGAGGCTCCGCTGATGTCGCGGCAACTGCTGTCCATGGCGCTGGCGCCGCTGCTGGGATTGTTCATCCTCGGCATCGGCAACGGCTTCCTTGCCACCCTGATCACCCTGCGCCTGGATGCCGCCGGCCATTCGGCGGTGGTGATCGGCTGGGTGTCGTCGGCTTACTTCATCGGCCTGGCCCTGGGGGCGGTGTTCAACGATCGTCTGCTGTTGCGCATTGGCCATATCCGCGCCTACGGTTGCTTCGCCTCCATCGTCGCCGTCACCGTACTGCTGCAGGGCCTGTGGCTGGATGCCTACGCCTGGTTCGTGCTGCGCCTGATCGGTGGCTGGGCCACGGTGGGCGTCTATCTGGTCATCGAGAGCTGGCTGCTGACCTCCGGTGACCAGAAGGTGCGCGGTCGGCTGCTGGCGATGTACATGATCTCGCTGTATGCCGCGGGTGCCATTGGCCAATTGCTGCTGGGGGTCACCGACGCCGCCGGGGTCACCCAGCCGTTCATGGTGGTGGGCATGCTGGCGGCGCTGTCGGTGCTGCCGATGGCGATGATCCCGCGCGTCTCGCCGCTGATCGAGCACGCCGAGCCGCTGTCGCCGTGGCGGCTGATCACCGTTACCCCGACCGGGGTGGTGGGCAGCTTCGGCTCGGGCCTGCTGGTGGCGGCGATCTACAGCCTGCTGCCACTCTACCTGCAGCGGGTGGGCCTGTCGGTCAACCAGATCGGCCAGATGATGGCGGTGGTGGTGCTCGGTGCGATGCTGCTGCAGTACCCCATCGGCCGCTGGTCGGATCGCCACGACCGCCAGCAGGTGCTGATCCTGATCGGCGCCTTCTGCGTGGTGATCTCGGCCGGCATGCTGTGGTTGCCGCTCAATACCTGGCTGCTGGCCGGGCTGCTGTTCCTGCTCGGCGGTGGGGTGTTCGCGCTCTACCCGGTGGCGGTGAGCCACGCCGCCGACCGCGCGCCGGCCGGCGCCCTGGTGCGCATGAGCCAGGGCCTGCTGCTGATCAATGCCATCGGCTCGACGCTCAGCCCACCGCTGATTACCCCGGTGATGAGCGCCGTCGGCGACAGCGGCCTGTTCTGGTCGCTGGGCGCGCTGGGCCTGATGCTGGTGGCGTTCTTCTTCTGGCGTCGCAGCGTGCGCCCGGCGCCGCTGCCGGTGGCGCCGTTTGCACCGAGCACGCCGATGTCGTCGGTGGGTGCTGAGCTTGCCGTGACCGAGGAGCTGATGCAGGGCGCCATCGAGCACGAGCACGCCGAGGATCTCTCCGCGGTGGTGCCCGATATCGAGGTGGCTGAACCGCTGGTCGGTCCGCCGCGTGAAGACGCCGCGCATATCGACTACTTCGATGTCGATGCCGAGGCTGGCCCGCATGGCGGCGATGAGCTCGTCGACCCGCCGTCGCGAGGTTAGGCGCTTGCCGTGGTGGTGCTCACCAGGCACCTTATAGGTCTTGTGTGCAGCGCAACAGGAGCGAGTGATGAGCGAGCATCTGATCGAACACAACGAGCGCCACGGCGTGGTGCGCCTGACTATCAACCGGCCCAAGGCCCTCAACGCCCTCAATAGCGCGGTGCTCAATGCCTTGTCAGCGCAGTTGGATGCCTTGGAGCGAGAGCCCGGGCTGCGCGGGGTGCTGATCACCGGCGCCGGCGACAAGGCCTTCGTGGCCGGCGCCGATATCACCGAGATGCGCGAGCTGAACGCCGCCCAGGCGCGGGACTTCGCCCAGCGCGGACTGGCCACGCTGAAACGCCTCGAGCGGCTACCGGTACCGGTGGTGGCGCTGGTCAACGGCTTCTGCCTGGGTGGTGGATGCGAGCTGGCACTGGCTTGCGACTGGGCGGTGGCCAGCGACAACGCCATCTTCGGCCAGCCCGAGGTGGCGCTGGGCGTGATACCCGGCTTCGGCGGCACCCAGCGCCTGCCGCGCCGGGTCGGCCCGGCCATGGCGCTGGACCTGGTCACCACCGGGCGCAAGATCGACGCCCAGGAGGCGCTGCGCATCGGCCTGGTCAACCAGGTGATGCCCCAGGCCGAGCTCGACGCCTACGCCGAGCGGCTCGAGAAGCAGCTCGCCGGCAACGGCCCCCAGGCGGTACGCAGCGCCAAGCAGGCGGTCCACGACGGCCTCGACCAGGACCTCGACAGCGCCCTGGCGCTGGAGGCTGGCCTGTTCGCCTTGGCTTTTGCCGGTGACGAGCAGCGCGAAGGCATGGGCGCCTTCGTCGACAAGCGCAAGCCGCGGTTCTAGCTTAGGGGTAAAGTTCGCGCACCCGCAGCGTGTGGCGTATCTGGCCGAGAGCTTGCTTGGCCTCGTCGCCGTAGCGCCCGTCGGATTCGATCACCACGTAGCCGACCTTGTCGTTGGTCTGCAGGTATTGGCCGGCGACATTGATGTCGTGCTCGGCGAGTACTCGGTTGATCTCGGAGAGCACCCCGGGCACGTTGGCGTGGATGTGCAGCAAACGGTGCTTGCCCGGATGGGGCGGTAGCAGCACCTCGGGAAAGTTGACCGCCATCAGGCTGGAGCCGTTGTCGGAGTAGGTGATCAGCCGCTCGGAAACCTCGATGCCGATGTTTTCCTGGGCCTCCAGGGTGGAGGCCCCGATGTGCGGGGTAAGGATGACGTTGGGAAGGCCGCGCAGCAGGCTCTCGAAGACCTCGTCGTTGCCTTTGGGCTCCACTGGAAAGACGTCGATGGCCGCACCACTCAGCTTGCCGCTCTTGATCGCCTCGGCGAGTGCTTCGATCACCACCACCTTGCCGCGGGACGCGTTGATCAGGATGCCGCCATCCTTCATCAGCGCGATCCGCTCGGCGTCGATCATCCACTGAGTGGAAGGCAGCTCCGGCACGTGCAGGCTGACCACGTCGGCGTGGTCTAGCAGCGTCTCGAGGCTGGCCACCTGGCGGGCGTTGCCCATGCCCAGTTTGGTCACCACGTCGTAGAGGATGACGTTGAAGCCCAGCGATTCGGCCAGTACCGACAGCTGGGAGCCGATGTTGCCGTAGCCGACGATGCCCAGCGTGTCTTGCCGCGAGCCTCGTGGGAGCGCTTGGCGCTCTTCAGCCAGCCGCCCTGGTGAGCACGAGCGTTCTTCTCGGGAATACCGCGCAGCAGCATGATCGCCTCGCCCAGCACCAGCTTGGCCACCGATCGAGTGTTGGAGTAGGGGGCGTTGAACACGGGATGCCACGCGCCAGCGCTGCGTCGAGATCGACCTGATTGGTACCGATACAGAAGCACCCCACGGCGTTGAGTTTCTCGGCGGCGGCGAATACCCGTTCGCTTAGCTGGGTACGCGAGCGGATGCCGAGGAAGTGGACGTCGCGGATCTTGTCGATCAACGTTGCCTCGTCCAGTGACCCGGGCAGCGCCTCGACGTTGGTGTAGCCGGCGCTGTGCAGGTTATCCAGAGCGCTCTGGTGCACCCCCTCCAGCAGCAGGATCTTGATGGCACTCTTGCTCAGTGATGTCTCGTGCATGGCGTGCATTGGAAGAGTCTCTTCGATAAGGAGGGATGCGAATAACGCTGAGGGAAGCGACTGCTTATTTTGATCTTGTGTTAATAAAAATACAATTATGGGGGAGGGAGTGACAGTCTCCTCCTGGGCTGTCTGCGAGTCATTGTCTGCCAGAAGGTGAATGGTACTGGGAGCGTGGGGATTAGACTAAAGGCATAGCGTACGCATATCGAGTTTGATTGCATTTTTGATTATTAAAATGCAATGATGGTCCGTCATCGGCTGTCCGGAGCAGGCGAGTGCTTCTCGGCAGCCCTCAACAACGCTCGGTGCTTTCATGAGAGATTTCAATAGCTTGAATAATCATTCATCGGGCCGGCTCAGACTCCAGGGTCGGAACTACGCCTTCGTCGACCTCCCGGCGCTTTTTGGTCAGCGGCTTCAGGAGCTACCGATGGTGCTGCGCCTGCTGCTCGAGAACGTCGTCCGTCATGGTCAGGGCGAGGAGCGCGAGCGGTCGGTTGAGGCGATCTTCGATTGGCTGGGCAGTGGCACCAGCCAGGCTGAAATCGCCTGCCAGCCGTGTCGCATCCTGATGCACGACACCACCAGCACGCCGGCGCTGGTGGATATTGCGGCGATGCGCGACGCCGTCGCTGAGGCGGGGGGAGATCCCGCCGCCCTGACGCCCAGCCTGCCGGTGGATGTCTCGGTGGATCACTCCCTGGCAGTGGAAGTATTTGCGACCAGCTCCGCCGCGGAAGACAACTTGCAG
This sequence comes from Halomonas socia, assembly GCF_010977575.1. Taxonomy (GTDB): domain Bacteria; phylum Pseudomonadota; class Gammaproteobacteria; order Pseudomonadales; family Halomonadaceae; genus Franzmannia; species Franzmannia socia. Next base: position 4,670,044 of record NZ_CP048812.1, on the reverse strand, counting down.
CATGAGATGCGCCGTAACCGCGAGCGCTACCGCTTCCTGCGCTGGGCATCCGACGCCCTCGAAGGGGTACGGATCCATCCGCCGGGCACCGGCATCATGCATACCCTCAACCTGGAGCAACTGGCCACGGTGGTTACCACCGAGACACGGGAGGGGGAAAAGTGGCTGGTGCCGGATACCATGCTTGGCACCGACAGCCATACGCCGATGATCAACGGCATCGGGGTGCTGGGCTGGGGGGGGGTGGGCTCGAAGCCGAGACAGTGATGTTCGGCCTGCCGACCATGCTGCGCATTCCCGAGGTGGTCGGGGTACGCCTGGTGGGTAACCTGGCCCCCGAGGCCCAGGCCACCGATCTGGCCCTGGTGGTGACGCAGCGCCTGCGGGAGCTGGATGTGACCGGCAAGTTTGTGGAGTTCTTCGGACCCGGCGTAAGCTCACTTACCGCCGGCGACCGCGCCGTCGTCGCCAATATGGCCCCCGAGTATGGCGCCACCACGGGATTCTTCGCCGTGGATGACCAGACGCTGCGCTACCTGCGCGATACGGGCCGCTCGCCCGAGGCGGTGGCGCGGGTCGAGGCCTACTGCCGGGCGGCGGGCCTGTGGTTCGACCCCCAGGCCAAACCCACTTACACCACTTCCATCGAGATCGACCTCGGCGCCATCGGGATGCAGGTGGCTGGCCCTACCCGCCCCCAGGACCTGCACGACTTCGGTGACGTGCCACGGGTGCTGGATGGCCTGGCCTTTATCCCGGAGCAAGGCTCAGCCTTGCCGCGTCACCCAGTGGCCATCGCCGCCATCACCAGCTGTACCAATACCAGCGATCCGCGGCTGATCGTCACTGCCGGTCTGCTGGCGCGTAACGCCCGGTGCCATGGCCTGACGCCGCCGGCCTGGGTGAAGACCTCGCTGGCTCCGGGGTCGCCGGCGGCGGCCTCCTACCTGAAGCGGGCCGGGCTGCTGGAGGACCTGGCGGCGGTGGGCTTCGATATCGTTGGCTACGGCTGCACCACCTGCATCGGCAACCCCGGGCCGCTGACCCGCGAGATTGCAGAGGCCCAGGTGGCAGGTCAGTGCCGGGCCGTGGCCATGCTCTCGGGCAACCGCAACTTCCCTGGGCGGGTCCATCCGGACCTGGATCTCGGTTTCATTATGTCGCCAGCCCTGGTAGTGGCCTTCGGCCTGGTCGGCGATGCCGAGCATGACTTGAAGCGCCAACCGCTAGGACGGGGCAGCGATGGCAATGACGTCTATCTGCGTGATCTGTGGCCCTCCCGGGAGGAGGTCGATGCTGCCCTCGCCAAGGCTGTGGATGCGGGCGACTTCGGGGCCGACTTTCGCCGGGCGAGCCGCAATGCCGCCTGGGAGGCGCTGGAAGCGCCGCAGGCCGCCTGCTTTCCCTGGGACGACGCCTCGACGGCGCTGCGCCGTCCGCCCTTCGCTTCTGTCTCGGAAGGCAGCCAGCTCGGCCACTACACCGCCTACCCGCTGCTGGTGCTTGGCGATGACGTGACCACCGACCATCTATCGCCGGCCAGTGCCATCCCGCCCGACAGCCTGGTGGCCGATTTCCTCGTTGAGAGAGGGGAGCCGCGTAACGATTTGAACGTCTTCGCCTCGCGGCGCGGCAACTGGGAGGTCATGGTTCGGGCGGCCTTCCACAATAAGAGCCTGAGCAATCGCTTGGCCCCGGATGCACCTGTCGCTCACACCCGGCACCTGCCCAGCGGCGAGGTGACCCCGATCGTAGAGGCGGCCGAGCGCTACCGCCAGGCGGGAGAGTCCGTGGTGGTGGTAGCCGGCGAGCGCTATGGCATGGGCTCGTCGCGGGACTGGGCGGCCAAGGGGCAGCGACTGCTGGGGGTGCGCGCCGTACTGGCGGTGAGCTTCGAGCGCATCCATCGCTCCAACCTGATCGGCATGGGTATCCTGCCGCTGGCGCTGCCCGAGGGCATGAGCGCCCAGGCACTGGCCATCGGCGTGGGCGATCGGCTCGAGATCGCGGCCGAGGTCGAGCGACTGGAGCCGCGGGCCGAGATTCCCGTGACGGTATGGCGCGCTTCCGGTGATGCGGATCGATTCCTCGCCACGGCCCAGGTCGAGACCCAGGCCGAGATTGCACTGCTCGAGGCGGGGGGCGTGATCCCCTCGATCCTTCGGCAGACCTTGAATCAGATGGCTTAGCAAGGAGTAGTGAATGAAAGTGACAGATGCATTGCGTCGGGCGATGGCCCCACAAGGGGTGCTGAGAACCACGATCAATCTGGGCAATCCGATCCTGGCCGGTCGGTCCCCGGAGACGAGTCGGCCCCATGGCATTTCTGTCGACCTGGCCGTGCTGATCGCCGAGCGGCTCGGCGTCGAGCTCGAACTGCGGGTCTTCGACTCGGCTGGCCAGGCCGTGGCCGCGGTCAACGAGAGGCAGGCGGACATGGGCTTCTTCGCCCGTGATCCCGAGCGGGGCCAAGGCATCTACTTCACGGCGCCCTATGTGCTGATCGAGGGCTGCTACCTGGTGCGGGAGGCGTCGCCCATTACCGTCATGGCGGAGGTCGACCGCCCGGGCCACCGACTCGTGGTGGGCAAGGGCAGTGCCTATGACCTCTATCTCAGTCGTGCCATCCAGCACGCCGAGATCGAGCGCACGCCTACCTCGCCGGCGGTGGTGGCCTACTTCCTCGAGCATGATCTGGAGGTGGCGGCCGGTGTCAAGCAGCAGCTCGAGGCCGGCATCGAAGAGCACGGTGGTATGAGGCTACTGCCGGGGCGTTTTATGACGATTGAGCAGGCCCTGGGGGTGCCGAAGGGGCGCGACCCGCTGGTGAGGGAGTTCCTTGCGGCCTTCATCGGGGAGGTGAAGGCCGAAGGCGTGGTGGCAGAGCTGATGGCGCGCCACGGGATCGAGGGGGCCACTGTGGCGCCTGCGGCATGATCCAGCGTTCCGCCAGCCGTTTTGGTGGTCTGCTGCGTTGCCTGCTGGCCGGTGCGTTGGGAGGCGTCGTCTTCGAGGCTCTCGGCCTGCCCCTGGCCTGGTTGGTGGGGCCCATCATCGGCAACCTGCTGCTTAGTCGGGGGGGATCGATCTGGCTGCCCGACCCCTTGCGAACCCTCGGCCTCGGCATCATGGGGCTGATGATGGGTAGCCTCGTCTCGCCCGACCTGGTGGACCATCTGATGGATTGGCGCCTCTCGGTGCTGATCCTGATTGCCGGTGTGATTGTCTCGACGCTGCTGGTCGTATGCTGGTATCGCCACTGCGGTTTCGATACTCCCAGTGCCTGGCTCTCAGCCATTCCGGGGGGCATGGCCGCCATGGTGATGGTGGTCGAGCAGGCCGGCGGCAACCTGCAGCGGGTGGCGGTCTCCCAGGCGTTACGGGTGGTAGTCGTGGTCTGCGTTCTGCCCCCGCTCTTCGTGCTGTATGGCGGTCAGGGGGGCGATGGTGCCTCGGTGGTGAGCGAGGAGAGAGGATTCGACAGCCTCTGGATGGTGTTGGTGATCCCTTTGCTAGTGCCTCTGGGAAAGCGCCTGGGCATCGTCGCCGCCCCCATGCTGATGCCGCTGCTCTTCTCGGCGTCATTCAGCGTGTTTGAGCTGGCGAGCTTCGCAATCCCGGCCTGGGCTATGAACCTCGCGCTGCTGTTCCTGGGGTGTTCGATCGGGGCGAAGTTTGGGGCCTTCTCGATGGAGGCCATCGCCGCCAATGCGCGCATCACCCTGGTGGCTACCCTGCTGGCCATCGCGGTGTTCGCCCTCTTCGCCGAGCTGATTCACCAGGCTACGGGTATTTCACGGGCGGTAGCGCTGTTGGCATTGGCGCCGGGAGGCATGGCGGAGATGTCTGCCTTGGCGGTGGTCCTGGGGCTGGATCCGTTGTATGTGGCCTTTCATCAGCTACTGCGTGTGATTGGGCTGATGGCATTGGCGCCTTTGCTGGCCAAGCGCCTAGGCGTCCGAGGGCGTCATGCGCCCTGACGGCCGGGCCGCAAAGAGCGGCGGACAAGTTCTGGGCCTGGGGATCGATACTTAGACTAAAGGATAGGGAAAATCCCAGTATTAACGCCTCCTGATTGCTTGACGCGCCTCGGCGAGCTGGCTAAATTGTACATGTGATTGTTAAAAACAATTGATGCTTCCACGGCTCCCCGAAATGACGCAGGAGCGGGTAACCATCGCAGTTTTTATTTATCTTTAATTGTATTTTTATTTTCTTAAAAACATTAAGAGGTGAAAGTGAGTCGGATCTACCTGATTCATGCGGTCATGGCGGCGATGGCGCCGGTGCGTAGAGAGATGCACCAAGCATGGCCCGAGGCAGAGGCCTATAACATCCTCGATGACTCGCTGGAGGTTGATCGGACCGATCCGCGAGCCAATACCTCGGAGAGGATTCAAGCCTTGGCTCACTATGCCAGTCAGCAGGGAGCCAGCGGCATCCTCTTCACCTGCTCCGCCTTCGGCGAGGCGGTGGAAAAGGCCGCCGATGCCCTGGATATCCCCGTGCTGAAGCCCAATGAGGCGATGTTTTATCAGGCGATCGAACAGGGCGGGCGAGTCGCGATGATGGCGACCTTCGAGCCCGCCATCGCTGGCATGGAACGGGAGTTCCTGGCGATCAATCAGGGGCAGAACAGTGTAGTGGTGCTGGAGAGCTTCTGCGTGTCTGAGGCCAGGCATGCTCTCAATTCTGGTGACCAGGAGAAGCACGACCAACTGGTCGCTGAAGCCGCTGCTGGACTGTCCGGTTTTGACACCATCATGCTGGCCCACTTTTCCACAGCGAGTGCGAAGTCGCGAGTGGAAGCCGTGACGAAGTCACTGGTACTCACCAGCCCGGGGGCGGCTGTCGATATGCTGAAAAGGGAAGTGCAGAAAAACCGCCAATAAAACCCTGCTGAGCCACCGACGCAGGTGCCGATTTTACGTTAGTTAAAGAGGAAGCAGATTGTGAAATTACTGGTTTTGCCTTGCGATGGGATTGGTCCGGAAATCACTGACGCCTCAGTTAAGGTGTTGAACTCTGTCAATCAAAAGTTTGATCTGGGTATTGAGCTCGAGTATGGCCAGGTCGGCTTCGACAGCCTGGAAAAGTATGGCATTACCCTGAGAGATGAAGTGCTTGAGAAGGCCAAGGGCTTCGATGGCGTCATCCTGGGCACCCAGTCCCATGCGGATTATCCGTCGCCGGAAAAGGGCGGCAGAAATGTCTCTGCCGGTTTCCGAGTGGGACTCGATCTCTATGCTAACGTGCGGCCGGCCCGCACTCGCCCCTTTCTGGAGTCCAACTTGAAGGCGGGCAAGAGTATGGACCTGGTCATCATGCGTGAGGCAACGGAAGGTTTCTATCCGGATAGAAACATGGCACGTGGCTGGGCCGAGGTCATGCCGGATCCTAATATGGCTCTGTCCATTCGCAAGATTACTCGTCACTGCAGCGAGCGTATAGCTCGTCAGGCTTTCAAACTGGCGATGAAGCGCAACAAGAAGGTCACGGCCATTCATAAGTCCAACAGCTTTCATATGACCGATGGCCTTTTCTTAGAAGCCGTTGCCGAAGTGGCTAAGGACTATCCCGAGGTGGAGCTTAACGACTATCTCGTCGATGCTGCCGCGGCCCACCTGGTCCGTACACCGGAGAGTTTTGATGTCATTGTTACCAGCAATTTCTACGGTGACATCCTCAGTGATCTGGCCAGCGAACTGTCCGGTAGTCTAGGTCTTGCTGGCTCAGTGATGGCCAGTGATGAGCTCTGCTGTGCCCAGGCCCAGCATGGGTCAGCGCCTGATATTGCCGGGCAGGATAAAGCCAACCCGGTCTCTATGATGCTGTCGGTGGCCATGCTTCTCGAATGGCTTGCTGAATATCATGGTCGCGACAATTACAAGCAAGCTGGTCAGGCTATTTCCAATGCAATTGATGAGGTTTTGAAAGATCCTAGTAAGCGCACTCGAGATCTCGGAGGCAGCTATGGATGTAATGACTTTAGCAAGGCCGTCGTTGAGGCTTTGAACTAAAGAAGTGGCACCTGAAAGGTGCATTGTAAACCCAGACTAATATACAAATAGAGGGTGCTAGCATGCTCGCCAAAAAAGTGAAATTTATTGTCTCTGCAGCTGCTGTTTCGGTTGCAGCATATTCTAACGTCGCAATCGCCGATGAGAGTAATTATCCTAGCCAGACACTGAATTACATCATTGCTTTTGGTCCGGGTGGTGGCAATGATCTGATGTCGCGGACCGTCGTAGAAATTCTCAATGACTATGACTTGTTTGGTGGACAAAATATCGTTGTTGAAAATCGCGCGGGCGGTAGCGGTGCGATCGGCTTCAGCCATGTCAATAGGCAACATGACAACCCGTACTATGCTACTTCAACCAGTGGTAACTTCATAACCACACCGCTTACCGCCAATACCGACTGGGCTCCTGGTGACTTTACACCCATCGGTCTACTGGCTAGCGATGCCATGTTCCTGGTGGTTCGAGAAGACTCCGACTACCACAGCGTGGATGACTTCGTTGAAGCCGCACAGTCTTCTCGTATCATTGTCGGTGGTACTGGCTCGGCTGGCCCGAGCCGCGTGGTGGCAAGCCTCTTTGCCGATGAAGCAGGTATCAGCTTGGAATATGTTCCCGCGGGTACCGGGGGCGAAATGGTGACCGCGCTGACCTCGAACAGCGTTCAAGCGATTGTTGCCAATCCTTCAGAGGTGGCAGGCCAAATCGCTGCGGGTAACTTCCGTGCACTAGCCTATTCCGACGGTGAGCGTAGTGATGTTTATCCGGACGTACCGACTTTCCAGGAGTCGGGCTATGATCTTTCCTTCTCTCTTCCCCGCGGTGTTGTGCTGCCTGGTGGAGTAGATTCGGAAATCCAGGAGTGGTGGATCTCCGCTCTTAAAGAGGTGGTTGAAACAGAGGAGTGGAATAACTACCTGGAAACCAATAGCTTGTCTGGAACCTATATCTGGGGCGATGAGTTCGGCGATTACCTGAGCGAGACGTCAGAAACCTTCGAGCAGACGCTTCGTAATATCGGTGCAATCGACTAATATATAACTCTCAGGGCATGGGGGGCATCCCCATGCCTACGTAGCATGTCAAAGGTGGTGCGCCAGATGAGACTATGGTTTTCCTTGTTTCTGTTTATCGCATCAGTGGCATACTTTATCTATGGCCTTAATACACTGACGTTTGTCAGTAGAATAGGGCGGCCCGGACCAGGTTACTTTCCAGGTATAGTGGGTGTGCTATTGATCTTATTTACTGCTCTCAATGTCATAAAGGACTTGAAGGCGGTAAAGAATAACGAAATCCAACCCTTTCGTGTGATGGCAATGCTTCTGGATCGCAAGGCCAGTGGGCCAGGGAGTGGCGACGATAGAAGCTACCCTATTGATGTTGTGATGGTAATACTTTGCATCGCGCTGCTGATTGGAAGTATTACGCTCTTAGGTGGCCTGCTATCCATGGTGGTGTTTATGTTTGTGCTGCTCTTCGCCATGAACAAGAGAAAGTTGCTGGTCAATGTTGGCTATAGCATCGCACTCCCAGTCGCCCTGTATTTGCTGTTTGATGTGTTACTTAATGCCTCCTTGCCCCGAGGGGTGTTGGGGATCTAGCAAGGTTGGTAAATTAAATAGGAGGCATTGAAATGATTGAAGAATTGATAGCGAATCTAGGCTTCGGGATGTCTGTCGCCGTTTCCCCGACCAATGTGTTCTTTTTATTCGTTGGGGCCTTTGTTGGCATGATTGTCGGTCTCTTTCCGGGGTTTGGGCCCGCGGCGGGTATTGCCGTTCTTGTGCCAATGACATTTGGCCTGGATCCGACGACTGCCATCATCATGCTGGCGGGCATCTACTACGGGTCTATGTATGGCGGTACCATCACCTCTATCTTGATTAACACCCCCGGTGAATCAGCTACTGTTGCTTCCACTTTGGACGGTTATCCCCTGGCGCAGAAGGGCAGAGCCGGTCCCGCCTTGGTGATGCAGACATTCGCATCATTTATTGGCGGGACCATCGGTGTAATATTGATCTGTGCACTGGCCCCCACCCTAGCTGAGTTTGCCTCTTCATTTGGGCCTTCTGAATATTTTCTGATTATCCTTTTCGGCTTGCTGTTGCTGACGACCATGATGGGTGAAAATAAGTTCAATGGTATCGTTTCGGCTCTGCTTGGTTTCGTTATTTCCATGGTGGGCGTTGATGTCATTAGTGGCGTTCAACGTTTTACTTTTGGGTCGCCAGAGCTAATCGGCGGCATTTATTTTGTCCCTATTGCGATCGGCTTGTTTGGTATTGGTGAGCTGTTGCACTGTATTTATATAGGGCAGCATAAGAAAATGATAGAACGAGCTAAGGTAGCATTCCGCTCAAAGGATTTCTGGCCTACGCGTAAGGATTATTCAGAGTCTAAATTCACTGTCTTTCGGGGCTCCTTTATAGGCTTTATAGCAGGTGTTCTTCCAGGTTCCGGGGCAACCATTGGCTCTATTCTCGGCTATTCCATCGAGAAGAAAATTGCCAAGGATCCAGAAACATTCGGTAAAGGAGAGATGCGGGGACTGGTCGCTCCTGAAGCCGCTAACAATGCAGCCTCCTCAGGCGCTATGGTGCCCTTGCTTTCCTTGGGTATTCCTGGTTCGGGCGCGACTGCGGTTCTACTCGGTGCTTTCATGATGTGGGGGCTTCAGCCGGGACCGATGTTGATCGTCAACGATCCTGGGTTCGTGTGGGGGCTGATTGCCAGTATGTACCTGGGCAACATGGTACTGATCATCCTCAGCATTGCCGCGATACCTTTATTCATCAAATTCTTGGATATACCCTACGTCTATGTCATTCCTGTTGTCGTGCTACTCTGTGTAATTGGTACTTATACGCTTCACTTCAGTATGGTGGAGACTTGGATGCTGCTGGTAGCCGGTCTGCTCGGTTTCTGCATGAAGCTCTACGGCTATTCTCCAGCCGCGACTGTTTTGGCACTGGTGTTGGGTTCGATGGCGGAAGAAAATCTGCTTCAATCTCTTATCATCTCCGATGGGAGCTTCGCCATTTTCGTCGATAGACCTATATCTTTTATTCTAAGCATGATTATAGTGGCTGTTATCGCCGCGCCCTTTGCTTATAGGGCATTTAAAAAGCTCTCGTATTCCAATGGTGTGACGTAATCTGGCTGCTTGTTAGACGGTTGTCCCGGCGGTAAGCTGGGACAACCTCGACCATGTACAGTCGCGTTTGGTTGTGATACTATTGCAAAGGGTTCGGATGTTTCGGCAATGAGTGATTAGACTATGCAAACGGCTCAGCGAAAAAAAACAAATCCTGAGGTTATTGCCAAGCGTATGCTTGCTCTAGTCCAGGATAAAGATATTCAGGTGGGGAGCCATTTGCCTGAAAAGCTGTTTTCTGAGAGTTTGAAAGTTTCAAGAACCCCTATACGCTCTGCGCTGTCGTATCTTGAAAGTAAGGGAGTTGTGAGAAAAGAGCCCAATCGTGGTTATTTTTAGTTTCGCCTGAGATGTTTGGACATGATGAAGTCGACAATTTCATTGTCGAGCAGGAATCGCCGATTGGGGATCTTGCCTTCAAGATGGCGGCTGATTATTTGAAGGGAACGCTAAGCAAGATAATATCAGAAACTGAGTTGTCTAATATATATGGTGTCAATCGGTTCGCTATTCAACAAGCCTTGATGTCGATGGAGGCCGAAGGGTGGGTGCTTAAGCTCATGGGGTATGGATGGGAGTTTAATGAGTTTTTGACTTCCAGAGAGACCTATGATCAATGCTATCGTTACCGTATTCTGGTTGAGCCTGCAGCGTTGCGAGAGCCAAATTACAAGATAGACCGTCGCCTGTTTCGTCAACTTCGAAAGCTACAGTCGGATACGCTGGAAATGGATGATCAGGATATTAGCGAACGCCACATGTTTCTTGCAGGTACGTTTTTTCATGAGTCGATTGTAGCTTGCTCAAGGAACGTGTTTTTGCTTGAGGGATTACAAAGAGCAAATCGTCTAAGAAAATTGATGGAGTATAATGTCTTTTCCAAGCGGGAATCACCCAAGCCTGAGTCGAGAGAGCACTTAATAATACTCGATCTTCTTGAGCGAGGTGATAATGATAAGGCTGCTGATTTTTTAAGCAAGCACCTTGAACGTGCAAGACAGGAAAAAATGAAAATTGCATCAGAGATTTTTGATACCTGATTTATATTCTTTTCTATAACTTATGAATGGCTTTTGTCTTATCCTTGTTTGAATATCGTGGCACATGAGTGCCTTGTTGACGTGCGTGAATGAAGCGCTCGCGTTGGTTTTATGGATCCTGTTGAAATGCGCTTCATAAATTAACTTGCCAATAATAGTCCATGGAGAATGGCCATGAGTATTACTCTCGGAGCGGTTGCGGATGATTTTACGGGTGCGACAGACCTCGCCAATAATCTGGTAAGGGCGGGCATGCGTTGTGTGCAATTGATTGGTGTGCCTGGGGGGAGCATCAACATCGGTGATGCTGATGCCGTCGTGGTCGCACTGAAGTCGCGCACCCGCCCGGTGGATCAAGCCGTTGAGGAGTCTCTGGCTTCCATCGACTGGTTGATCAAGCAGGGCGCTTGCCAAGTGTTTTTCAAGTACTGCTCGACGTTTGATTCAACCGATGAAGGAAATATTGGCCCGGTCGCCGACGCTTTGCTGAAGCGCATTGGCAGCGATCAAACAGTGATGGTACCCGCCTTTCCTGCTAACGGCCGTACCGTCTATCAGGGTCACCTGTTCGTCATGGATCGGCTATTGAATGAGAGTGGGATGCAGAACCATCCGCTCACGCCTATGAAAGATCCTGATCTGGTTAGAGTGCTTGGCCGCCAGACACCTCACTCGGTCGGGTTGGTAGCCCATTCCCTGATATCCCAGGGCGGTGACGCGGTTCGGCGGCACCTGGCCTCTCAAGCTGAAGCAGGGGTTCGTCATGTGATTTGCGACACCCTTGATGAGAGCGACCTGGATGTTCTGGCCGAAGCAGTGGTGGAGCATCCACTGGTGACCGGCGGGTCCGGGTTGGGACAGGCATTACCCGAGCAGTATCGTCGACGCGGCTGGTTAGCCGAGGTGGCCGAGCCAGGGCGTCTTTCCCCGCCGACGGGTAGCGCGTTGGTGCTTTCGGGTAGCTGTTCGCGGGCGACTTTGAGGCAGGTGTCGTGCTTTCTTGAGCATTACCCAGGCTTCGCTCTGGACCCTCTCTCACTCGCCGAGCGCGCGGGACATCTCGAGGCTGCCCTAGACTTTGCTCGCCAGGAACTTGCCCAAGGTGGCCCGGTGTTGGTCTACGCCTCGGCTGATCCTGAGCGAGTCCAAGCTGCCCAGGCAGCCCTGGGGGTGGCGCAGGCCGGAGAGCTGGTAGAGCAGGCCTTGGGCCGGCTGGCTAAACAACTGGTCGATGAGGGTGTCGGTCGCCTAGTAGTGGCCGGCGGAGAGAGTTCGGGAGCGGTAGTCTCGGCGCTGGGCATACGCCAGCTGCGTATTGGTGGCCAGATAGACCCTGGGGTGCCCTGGACACAGGCTCCCCGCGAAGGAAAAGCGCCTCTGTCATTGGCCCTCAAGTCAGGCAACTTCGGCGGCGAGGACTTCTTCACCCGCGCCTTCAGCGTGCTGGACGAGCTGGCAGGTGGCGAGCGCCCATGAGAGATAATCTCTACCTTGGCCAGGAGAGCCAGCTGCGCGAGCAGGTCGCGATTCTCGGACAGTCGTTGCTCGATCGCGGCCTGACAATGGGCTCCAGTGGCAACATCAGCGTGCGTCTCGAGGATGGTGGCTGGCTGATGACACCCACCAATGCTTGCCTGGGGCGGCTCGACCCGGCGCAAATCTCGCGGCTCGATGCGGATGGGCGCTGGCAGGACGGCGACAAGCCTACCAAGGAACATTTTCTGCACATGGCGATGTACGCCGAGCGGCCGCGCGCCGGCGCCATCGTGCATTTGCACTCCACGCACTCGGTGGCGGTTTCTTGCCTGCCGGGCATCGACCCTTGCGACTGTATTCCTCCGCTCACCGCCTATTATGTGATGCGTGTCGGGCGCTTGCCGCTAGTGCCCTACCATGTGCCGGGCGACCCGGGACTGGGCGACGCAGTGCGCGGTCTGGCGGGTAAGCATAGTGCGGTGCTGCTGGCAAACCATGGCCCGGTGGTGACCGGCAAGAATCTCGAGGCGGCGGTCTATGCCACCGAGGAACTGGAAGAGACCGCCAAGCTGTTCCTGCTGCTGCGCGGGGAGAATCCGCGAGCGCTAACATCGGAGCAGGTTGCTGAACTCGAGGCGCGCTTTCCAAAGGATTAGAGCGTTCTGACGTATAGGCTTCCTGTCCGGTTATTCATGAAAGCTCCCAAGGGCGCCAGGGGTGTCGATATCCCGACAGACCCCGCCATCCTCGACGGCGATCTCCCGATAGCGATCGCGGTGCCGGCGTATTATCGCTTGGCCGCCGGCGTCGCCGTCCAGGCGTTCGAGCTCGGGCCAGAAGCTACGCCCGAAGATCACCGGATGGCCGGGCTGGCCGGCATGGCAGGGGCGCAGGATGGTTGAAGCGTCGGCGTGGCCTTGCAGCCGCCTCAGCGTGGCGGGGGAGATGGCCGGCATATCACCGAGCAGAATGACGGCGGCGGCAACATTGGCCAGTGAAGGGTCGCGGCTAACTGCTGCCATGGCATCGCCGATACTCGCGCCCAGGCCGCGCTCGGCGCGGGGGGCGCGAATGATCGGCGTGGTCGCAGGCAGCCCCAAAGCGTGCGGATCGTCGTCCTCGCGCAGCACCACCCGCAGCAGGGCAAAGGCCTGTTGAGCTCGCGCTAGCGTCGCGGTCAGCAGGGTCTGCTCGCCAGTCAACTGTGCGCAGCGCTTGTCCTGGGCGCCGAAGCGCCGCGAATAGCCGGCGGCCATGATGATGGCCACGCAGGGCGGTGGCTCATAGTTCATCGCGGGCCTTGCCGCGCTGCACGCGGAGGATATCGGCCATCACCGCCAGGGCGATCTCGGCGGGTGCCTTGCTGCCCAGGTCGAGGCCGATGGGCATGTGCAGCCGCGCAATCTCCTCGACACTGAGGCCGCCGGAACGGCGCAGGCGCTCGGCGCGCGCTTCGGACGTGCGCCGCGAACCCATCACGCCGATATAGAAGGCCGGGGTACGCACCGCCTCGATCATCGCCAGGTCGTCGATGCGCGGGTCATGAGTCAGGGCGACGACGGCGGTGGCGGCATGGCAGGCGCCGGAGGCGATGAACTGCGACGGTAGCACCCGCTGGTGCTCGATGCCGTCGAGCGCGATTTCGCGATGCTGCTCGTCGCGGGGATCGCAGACGATCACCTCGAAGCCGAGGCCCAGGGCAAACCGGGCGCAGGCCTCCGCGACCGGCGAGATGCCGGCGATGATCAGGCGCGCCGCGGGGCCGATGCGCAGCTGAACCGTGCGCCGCTGCGGGTCGCGCACCACCCGCGGCCCGGTGCCGTCATCGCTCAGGAAGTGCCTACGCCCGGTGTCGAGATCGACGCAGCGCAGTAGCCCGCGCTGGCCGAGCAGCGTGGCGTGGAATACCTCCAGATGGACCACGGTCTCGGCGTCCGGTGGCAGGCGCTCGACCAGCACGTCGAGGGTACCGCCACACGGCAGGCTGACGCCGGGGGCCTCGACGCTGCCGCTGTCGCCACCGTAGCGCAAAGTGGTCACAGGGGCGTCGAATTCACCGCGCTGGAGGCGTTCGAGGAAGTCCTCCTCGACGCAACCCCCGGACAGCGAGCCGATATGCCGGCCATCACCGCACACCGCGAGCAGTGCCCCCGGGGCTCGTGGCGCAGAGCCGTAGGTGCCGAGGACCGTGCACAGCCACACCGCCTCGCCGTCGCGGGCCCAGCTCAGGGCCCGCTCGATCACCTGCAGGTCGAGCTGCTGCATGCTCACCCCGCCAACTGATCGCCGACCGGCAGGCGGCGGATGCGCTTGCCGGTGGCGGCGAAGATCGCATTGCACAGCGCCGGTGCCACCGGTGGCAGGCCCGGTTCACCTACGCCGCCCAGCGGTATCTCGGGGTCATCGTTGATCAGGTGCACGCGAATCTCCTGGGGAGTGTGCGAGAGGCGCGGAATCTGGAACTGGTGGAAGTTGTCCTGTTCGATGCGCCCCTGGTTGGCGCTGATCTCGCTGTGCAGGGCGATGCCGATGCCCATCACACAGGAGCCTTCCATCTGTGAGCGAATGCGGTCCGGATTGACCTGCGGGCCGCAGTCGAAGGCGATATCGGCGCTGTGAATCGTCACGTCACCGTCATCGTTGACCTCTACGTCGAATACTACCGCGGCATAGGAGGCGAAGCTATGGTGCACCGCCAGCCCCAGGCCACGACCCGCGGGGCGCTCGCGCTGCCACTCGGCGGCCTCGGTGGCGCGCTCGATCACCCCGCGCAGGCGGCCGATATCGATGGGGTAGCGCTGCGGGTCTTCGCCGTAGTTCCAGGTGTCGTTGACGTCGCGCGGGTCGATCTGGCGCGCCGGCCCCAGCAGTGCCAGCAGGTAGTCGCGATGATCGCGGCCCGCGGCATCGGCCATCTCGGCGGCGAAGCTCTGGATGGCGAAGGCGTGGGGCAGGTTGTAGACGGCGCGGAACCAGCCGATGCGCACATGCGCCGAGGCGTCGGGGTTCTCGAGGCGCATGGCGGGAATATCGAAGGGCACTGTGGTGAAACCCATGCCGAGCTCGAAGTCCTGCTTGTGCTCCGGGTCGGGGGCGAACAGCGAGGCGATGCTCGGCGAGAGGGTGCGGTGGCGCCAGCCCAGCGCTTGGCCCCCGTCGTCGAGGCCGGCCTCCAGGCGATCCACCGAGACGGCGTGGAAATAGGCGTGGTGAAGGTCGTCTTCGCGGGTCCACTGTACGCGGACTGGGCGGCCGTCCAGTGCCTGGCTGAGGTAGCTGGCCTCGAGCACGAAGTCGGGCTTGGACTTGCGACCGAAGCCGCCGCCCAGCAGGGTCACGTTGATGATGACGTCCTCGAGTGGGATGCCGAGCTGCTCGGCGACGCCCTCCCGGGCGGCCTGGGGATGCTGCACCGGCGCCCACACCTCGGCCTTGCCGTCGACCAGCCGGGCCAGCGCCACTGGCGGCTCGATGGGGGCATGAGCCATGTGCGGCATATAGTAGGTCGCCTCGAGGCGCTGCTCGGCGTCGTCCAGGGCGGCGTCGACATCGCCGCGTTCGCGAATCACGCGGCCGGCTGCGGTGGCGGCCTGCTCCAACGCCTCGCGGTAGGCAGGGCTGCTGTAGTCGGCGTTGTCGCCGGCGGCGTCCAGGTCCCACTCGATCTCGAGCGCATCGCGCCCCTGGATCGCCGCCCAGGTGTTCTCGGCGATCACCGCCACCCCGCCCAGCGGGGCGAAGCCGCCCGGTTGCCCGGTTCCCGGCACCTCGATCACGCGCACCACACCTGGAACGTCCAGTGCCGCCGAGTCGTCGACGCCGGCAAGCCGTGCGCCGTAGACCGGCGGCCGGGCGATTACCGCATAGCGCATGCCGTCGAGGTGAACGTCGGCGCCGTAGTGGGCGCGGCCGGTGACGATATCCTCGCCGTCGATGGCCAGCGGCGCGTCGTCGCGGACGTTGTCGCGGCCGATATAGCGCCACGCGTCCCGCGACTTGAGGGTCAGGGTGTCGCGCTCGGGCACCGGCAGCTGGCTGGCCGCGGCGGCCAACTCGCCGAAGCCGAGCTCGCGGCCGCTGGGCGCATGAGCGACCACATGCACGCCAGCCTGGCACTCCTCGATAGGCACCTGCCACTGCTCGGCGGCGGCCTGTTCGAGCATGCTGCGGGCTGCGGCAGCGGCGCGGCGCATGGGGTCGAACCAGTGGCGCATGCTGCGCGAACCGTCGGTGTTCTGGTTGCCGTAGGTCTGTTCGTCGCCCGGCGCCTGTTCGACCCGCACGCGCTGCCAGTCGGCGCCGAGCTCATCGGCGGCGACCATCACCAGGCTGGTGCGGATGCCTTGTCCCATCTCGGCGCGGTGATTGACCACGGTCACCGTGCCGTCCTCGTCGATCCGGATGAACACGTTGGGGTCGTCGACCCAGCCGTGGGGCATGGCCTCGGCGCCATAGCTCGTCTGCTCGTCGGCGCTTAGCGGCGCCCAGCGGGCGGCGATGACCAGGGCACCGCCGGCGGCCAGGCCCTTGAGGAAGTGGCGACGGCTGACGTTGGCCAGTAGCAGTGTGTTGTCGTGGGTCGTCATGCCTGCTGCTCCCCGTGCTCGGCGGCGCGATGAATCGCCTGACGGATGCGCGAGTAGGTCCCGCAGCGGCACAGGTTGCCGTCCATGGCCTCGACGATCTGTTCATCGCTAGGGCTGGCGGTCTGCTTGAGCAGGGCCGTGGCACCCATGATCTGGCCACTCTGGCAGTAGCCGCACTGGGCGACGCCGAGCTCCAGCCAGGCGCGCTGCACGCGGCTGCCGACGGCGTCATTGGCGATGCCTTCGATAGTGGTTATATCGCGGTCCTGGGCCTGGGACACCGGCGTGACGCAGGCGCGCACCGCTTCGCCATCGAGATGCACGGTGCAGGCACCGCACTGGGCGATGCCGCAACCGAACTTGGTGCCGGTGAGCCGCGCCACATCGCGCAGCGCCCACAGCAGGGGCATCTGGTCGGGCACGTCGAGCTCGTGCTGCTGACCGTTGATCGTCAGGGTGATCATGCGCTATCTCCTTACAGCGTCGTTATTGTGTGGGTCTGCGCTAATGCGCATGTCCTGGCTAGGGTAGTCGATGCCCGCGCTCATTGCCGGGCATCGCTTGGCCCGTTCAGGTAGCTTGGTCAGCCTTCAGGGTGGCCATATCGATGACGAAGCGGTAGCGCACGTCGCCCTTCTCCATGCGCTCGTAGGCCGCGTTGATATTGTGGATATCGAGCATCTCGATATCGCAGGTGATGCCGTGTTCGGCGCAGAAGTCGAGCAGCTCCTGGGTCTCGGCGATGCCGCCGATCAGTGAGCCGGCCAGCACGCGGCGCTTGAACACCAGGTTGAAGCCCTCGATGGCGGGCTCGATGGGGTCGAGCAGCCCTACCAGGATGTGCGTGCCGTCGTACTTGAGCGCCGCCAGGTAGGGATTGAGGTCGTGCTGCACCGGTACGGTGTCGAGCATGAAGTCGAAGGTCTCGGCCACGGCCTCCATCTGCGCCGGGTCGCCGGAGACCACCACGTGGTCGGCACCGTTGCGCTTGGCTTCCGCGACCTTGGCCTCGGAGCGGGTGAATACCGTGACCTCGGCGCCCAGCGCCTTGGCCAGCTTGACGCCCATATGGCCGAGGCCACCCATGCCGATCACGCCGATCTTGTGGCCGGTGCCGACGCCGTGCTTGCGTAGCGGTGAATAGGTGGTGATGCCGGCGCACAGGATGGGGGCCGCGGCGGCCGGGTCGAGCCCCTCGGGCATGCGCAGCACGAAGTGCTCGCTGACCACGATGCTGTCGGAGTAGCCGCCCTGGGTGAGGGTGCCGTCCTGGCGGTCTTCGCTGCCGTAGGTCATGGTGAAGCCGTTGAGGCAGAACTGTTCGACGCCGTCCTCGCAGGCCTGGCAGTGGTGGCAGGAGTCGACCATGCAGCCCACTCCGACCAGGTCGCCGGCCTTGAATTGCGTCACCGCGTTGCCCACCGCGGTGACGCGGCCGACGATCTCGTGGCCGGGCACGAGGGGGAAGGTGGTCATGCCCCAGTCGTTGCGGGCGAAGTGCAGGTCGCTGTGACAGACGCCGCAGTAGAGGATCTCGATGGCCACGTCGTCGGGACGCGGGGCGCGGCGCTCGAAGGTGAAGGGGGCGAGCGGCTGGTCGCCGGCGTAAGCGGCATAGGCGTGGGTCTGAGTCATGAGACATCTCCTCTCGTTCGGTTAGCCTCGTGGCGAGGCCATGCAGGCATTATTGGCCGACGAGGGCGCTGTTACGACCGCCGTTTCTCCGGGATTTTTGCTTGTTTCTCCAGAAGCCTGGCTTTGGGGGCCCACCAGGCGTCAAAAATCGGCATAATTCGCTGGTACTGCTGCTACGAGGAGCTTGTCATGCCGCCATCATCGACGCTGCCCGACCCACTGGTCGACCTGCTGGCGCCACTGATCGAGAGCGACGGCTACACCGCGACGCCGCTGCCCGGCGTGTCGCTGATGGCCATGCATCGCGCCCACGGGCCGGCGCCATTGATCTACGACCCGAGCCTGATCATCGTCGCCCAGGGCCACAAGGTCGGCTATCTCGGCGCGCGGGAGATCCACTACGGCCCCGGCCACTATCTGGTCCAGACCCTGCCGCTGCCCTTCGAGTGCCTGACGCTGGCCAGCGCCGAGGCGCCGCTGCTGGGGGTGTCGGTGCGTCTGGAGCCGGGGCTGCTTGGCGAGCTGGTAACGGCGATGGGCGAGTCACTGGTCGATGCTACCGCGGCGGATCCGGTGCCGATGGCCTCGGTGCCGATGGCGGCGGGCATGCACGGCGCCGTGGTGCGTCTGCTGGAGAGCTTGCACGAGCCGGGTGCGGCGGCAGCGATGGGCGAGGCGCGGGTGCGCGAGGTGGTGTTCGAGGCGCTCAAGGGCGAGCAGGGGCCGGCGCTGCGCGCCCTGGTGCTGCATCAGGGCCACTATGCGCGGATCGTGCAGGTGCTGACGCGGCTGCAGGTGCACTACGCCGAGGATATCTCGGTGGAGGAGATGGCCCGTCAGGCCAACATGAGCCTGTCGACGTTTCACCAGCACTTCAAGCAGATCGTCCACTCATCGCCGCTGCAATACGTCAAACGGCTGCGCCTGATCAAGGCGCAGCAGCTGCTGATGCAGGACGTCCGCAACGTCAATCGGGCCGCGGCGGCGGTGGGCTATCGCAGCGTGTCGCAGTTCAGCCGCGACTACAAACGCTACTTCGGCGCCTCGCCGCTGCAGCACCGCCGCGAGGAGCGTGCGCTGCAGGTGTCGTGACGGCGCGGCTTATTTGGCGAACAGCTGGCTCATGTCCTTGAACGCCTTGAACTCCAGGGCGTTGCCGCAGGGGTCGAGCAGGAACATGGTGGCCTGCTCACCGACCTCGCCCTTGAAGCGCACATAGGGCTCGATCACGAACGGGGTGTCGCGACCGCGCAGGCGCTCGGCGAGGGCCTCCCACTGCTCCCACTCGAGGATGATGCCGAAGTGCGGCACCGGTACGTCGTGGCCGTCGACGGGATTGGTGTGGGCGCTCTCCTGGGTGGAGGTCTTGGGGTGCTCGTGGATCACCAGCTGGTGGCCGTAGAAATCGAAGTCGACCCACTGCTCGCTGGAGCGGCCCTCGGCCAGGCCGAAGACCTCGCCGTAGAAGGCGCGGGCGGCGGGCAGGTCGTGAACGGGGATGGCCAGATGGAAGGGCGAGAGGCTCATGGTCGGCTCCTGTTGGGTGTAATGGATCAGCTCACAGCCTAGGAGAGGCGAAGTCATAATAAAATCAATATATATTTGTTAGAAACACAAAGAGTATTGATGAATGCTTCGTGAGCTGCAGACCTTTATCGCCGTGGCCGAGGCCGGCACCTTTGCCGCTGCCGGCGAGCGCATCGGCCTGACCCAGGCCGCGGTGAGCGCCCAGATGAAGCGCCTGGAAGCGGCGCTGGACGTTGCCCTGTTCGAGCGCCACGGACGCAGCGCGCGGCTCACTGCCCGCGGGCGCCATACCCTGCAGCAAGCCCAGGAGTTGATCAGGCTCTACGCCGGCCTGGGCGCCGACGCCGCTGGCCCGGCCGCCGAAACGCTGGTCTCTATCGGCGCCATCGCCTCGGTGCAGCGCGGCCTGCTGCCCAGCGTGCTGGCACGCTTTCATCGCCACTATCCCGGCTGTCGAACGCGGGTAATGCCGGGCCTCTCTATGCAGCTGGTGGATCTGGTCGATGCCGGCGAACTCGACATGGCGGTCAGTATCCGGCCGCCGTTCTCGCTGCAGAGCGACCTGCGCTGGACGACGCTGGCGCGGGAACCCTTCCGCCTGCTGGTGCCCGCCGGCCAGGCTGGCGACGACTGGCGCGAGTGCTTGAGCGACCGGCCCTTCGTGCGCTACGACCGCGCCTCCTTCGGCGGCCGCCAGGTCGAGCGCTTCCTGCGCGAACGGCGCCTCGGCGTGCGTGAGGTGTGCGAAGTCGACGAACTCGAGGCGATCGTCGAACTGGTGGCCAACCGCGTCGGCGTGGCGCTGGTGCCGGAGACCGCGGCGCTACACCGTTGGCCCGCCGGGGTGCGCGCCATCGACCTGGGCGCCGACACCTTCCATCGCGACATCGGCCTGGTGCAGCGTGCCACCGGCCAGATCAGCGAGCCGGCCTGGGCGCTGGCCGAGCTGCTGGCCAAGTCCGCTTAGCCTTGAGGCGGCCCTAGCTCGCTGGGTGCGCGCCGCCTGAAGCGCACCATCCGGGTAGCCACGGCGGTGCCGGTCAGGGTGATCGCCATGCCGATCAGGATCTGTACGCTGAGCACTTCGCCGAGCAGCAGATAGCCCCACAGCAGGGCGCTGACCGGTACCAGGAAGGTCACCGTGGAAGCGGCGGTGGCGCCAGCGCTGGAGAGCAGCCCGAAGTAGAGCAGAAAGGCCACGGTGGTGCTGAGCACTGCCAGCGCCAGGCCGTTGGCCCAGGCCAGGCCGCTGATCGGCTCGCTGGGCCATAGCAGTATGCCCGGCACCAGCAGGATCAGCGCCGACATCGCTGAGCTGCCCGCGGCCAGCACCCGCACCGGCAGGTGCGAGAGATGGGTCTTGGAGTAGTTGCCGGCGATACCGTAGCAGAAGGTGGCACCCAGCACCGCGAGAATGAACCAGCCATCGCCGCCCAGTGCGAAATCGAGCCGATTGGCCGACAGTACATAGACCCCGACGAAGGCCAGCGCCAGCCCCAGGTACTGCTGACGGCGCACCGGCGTGGTGAAGAACAGCGCGCCGATCAGTGCGGTGAAGATCGGTGTGGTGGCATTGATCAGTGAGGTGAAGCCGGCCTCCAGCCGGGTGGTGGCCAGCGCCAGCAGGCTGAAGGGCAGCACGTGGTTGACGAAGCCGAGCAGGAACAGCTGGCGCTTGTGCTGCCACACCAGGCTCAGGTAGCGCGCCCCGAGCAGCAGCGGTATCAGCAGCAGGGCGCCGATGCCCATACGCACCAGTACCAACGGTACCGGGCCGAACTCGGGCACCGCCACGCGCATGAAGATAAACGACAGGCCCCACAGCGAGGAGAGCAGCAGCAGGCGCAGGGTATCGGCGGGAGACATGCGATGTCCTTGTGAATCGGAAACGACTCAGCTTACGACCGGCGCGGCGAGAAAGGAAGCGCGCTAACGACCGGGCCGCGGCGTAATGTCCGCGGCCCGAGTGGAGTACCGAAGGAGCGTGGCAGAGCGGGTCAGGCGTCGAGTCCGATATGCTCGTCGAGTCCGAGGTGGACGTTCATGTTTTGCACTGCGGAGCCGGCCGCGCCCTTGCCGAGATTGTCGAGACGTGACACCAGGCATAGCCGCTCGGCGCTGCCGAACACGAACAGGTCGACGCGGTTGGTGTCGTTGCTGCCCTGGACGTCGAAGAAGCCACCGTCGAGATTGGCCATGTCGTCGATGGCGTGCACGCGGATGAAGGGCTCATCGGCGTAGCGTTCGCGATAGGCGGCGAGCAAGCGCTCGCCATCGACGCCGGCCGGCAGGTGCGAACACTGTAGCGGCACCGTCACCGCCAGTCCCTTGAGGAAGGGGCCGACCACTGGTGAGAACACCGGCGGCTGGGCCAGCCGGCCGTGCTGCTGCATTTCCGGCAGGTGCTTGTGGGTGAGGCCCATGGCGTAGGGGCGTGGCGCCTGTAGCTGGCTATCGGTATCGGCTTCGTAGGCGGCGATCAGCGATTTGCCGCCGCCGCTGTAGCCAGTCAGCGAGAAGGCCGACAGCGGGTAGTCGGGCGGCAGCAGGCCGGCGTCTACCAGCGGGCGCACCAGCAGGATGAAGGCGCTGGCGTGGCAGCCGACGTTGGCGATGCGCTTGCTGGCGCGGATCGCCTCGCGCTGGCCCGGGGCCAGCTCGGGCAGGCCGTAGACCCAGGTAGGGTCGGTACGGAAGGCGGTGCTGGCGTCGATCAGGCAGGTGTCGGGATTGTCGACCATCGCCGCGGCCTCGCGGGAGGCGTCGTCCGGCAGACACAGGAAGGCCACGTCGGCGGTATTCAGCAGGCGCGCGCGCTCGGCCGGATCCTTGCGCTTGTCGCTGTCGATGCGTAGCAGCTCGATGTCGGTGCGTGCGTTGAGGTATTCGAACAGCCGGAGTCCGGTGGTGCCTTCCTGCCCGTCTACGTAGACCTTGAATGCCATGCCCTGGAGTGCCTCGCTGAGAACGAATCGATAACTCGAGCCGATATTGTGCGGATTTCGCGGCGTCTTGTCACACTCGCGCGCGAACTCTCAGGCGCACGTAGTCGGCGCTCCAGTGACCGTTGCCATCGCGCAGACTATGGCTGAGCAGCGCCTGGGTGTTGTCGAGCACCGCCTCGCGCACGTCGTCATCCAAGCCGTGCAGGAAAGGATTGGCGAAGGTCTCGAGCCAGCCGGCCATGCCGGTGGGCAGGGGCGTGGGGCGCGGGATCAACGCGATCTCCTCGACCCGGAAGCCGGCCGTTTCCAGCAGCCGCCGGTACTCGTCGGCGGTGGGGAAGTACCAGGGGTGGCGGCCGCGGGCGCTGATGCCGCGGAACTGCAGCGAGGCCAGCAGGGCGGTGCAGATGGCGGCGACGTTGCCGTGGCCGCCGAACTCGGCGACGAAGCGGCCGCCGGGCTTGAGCGCGCGCTTGACTCCGGCGATCACTGCCTGGGGCTCGAGCATCCAGTGCAGCGCGGCGTTGCTGAAGACGGCATCGAACTCGTGGTCGAAGGGCAGCTGATGGGCGTCGATCAGCTGGGCCGTGATACGCCGCTGGCGGGTCGCCTCGACCATCGCCTCTGAGGAGTCGACGCCGAGGATGTCGACGCCGAGCTTGGCCAGGCGTTCGGTCAGCGCACCGTCGCCGCAGCCCAGGTCGAGGATGCGTTCGCCGGCCTGGGGCGCCAGCAGCTTGACCACGTCACTGCCCAGGTTGGGGACGAAATCGGCGTGGCGGGCGTAATCGTCAGCGTTCCAGTGCTGGCCCGGGACGTTATGCGGTGGTGTGGTCATGGCCGGGGTCTCGTCGGCGGCAGGGATGACCAATATAGCAGCATCGTCAAAAAGCTGACTATGCATGGCGGCTGTCTATCGACGGCTCGTCCATCTCCGATATCCAGCCCTGGGTTTGATTCAGAGCAATATGTGTGGTGCCGATGTATGGCTTGATGATGGTGTGCCCTGACTTACCTCACAGAGGAGTTGCCCCATGCCTGCCATGATGAAAGCTGCCATTTTCGTCGAGCCTGGCCGCATCGAGATCGACGACAAGCCGATCCCCGAGATCGGACCCAACGACGCCCTGATGCGCGTGACGACCACCACCATCTGCGGCACCGACGTGCATATCCTCAAGGGCGAGTACCCGGTGGAGCGTGGCCTGACCATCGGCCATGAGCCGGTGGGGGTGATCGAGAAGCTCGGCGCCAACGTCAAGGGCTACCGCGAAGGCCAGCGGGTGATCGCCGGGGCGATCTGCCCGAGCTTTACCTCCTACGCCTGCCAGGACGACTGCTGCGCCCAGGACGGCGGCCACCACGGCCACGGCTACAAGCCGATGGGCGGCTGGCGCTTCGGCAACACCATCGACGGTGCCCAGGCCGAGTACCTGCTGGTGCCCGATGCCCAGGCCAACCTCTCGCCGGTACCCGATGGCCTGAGCGACGAGCAGGTGTTGATGTGCCCAGACATCATGTCCACCGGCTTCGCCGGCGCCGAGTCTGCCGCTATCAAGATCGGTGACACGGTGGCGGTGTTTGCCCAGGGCCCGATCGGCCTATGTGCCACCGCCGGCGTGCGGCTGCGCGGCGCGGGCCTGATCATCGCTGTGGACGGCGTCGACGAGCGCCTGGCCATGGCCAAGCAGATGGGCGCCGACGTGACCCTCGACTTCCGCAAGGTCGACGTGGTCGAGGAGATCCTCAAGCTCACCGGCGGGCGCGGCGTGGATGCCGCCATCGAGGCGCTCGGCCTGCAGCAGACCTTCGAGTCCGCGCTGCGCGTGCTCAAGCCTGGCGGCACCCTGTCGAGCCTCGGCGTCTATTCCGAGGACCTGACCATCCCGCTGGGGGCCTTCTGCGCCGGCCTCGGCGACCACACGATCGTCACCTCGCTGTGCCCCGGCGGCAAGGAGCGCATGCGCCGGCTGATGAACATCATCGCCGCCGGCCGCCTCGATCTTGGCCCCATGGTCACCCATCGCTACGCCCTGGAGAATATCGTCGATGCCTACGAACTGTTCTCCCATCAGCGCGACGGTGTGCTCAAGGTGGCGATCCAGGCGGGCTAAAATCCGCAGAGGATGGCTGCGGATAAGCGGGAATGGCCGAGCGCAGAGCGCTATTGAACTCTGCGACTCGGTTTCGGCTTATTTGCTTCTATTGATCAGGTCCCGGCGTCCGGCAGCGGATATTTGGCCATCGCTGCCTCGATTTGCTCCATGCTGTCGCGATGCGCAGGACGCTGTTTCAGCGCTTGCCAGTAATTCTCGAATTCCGGGCGTCGGTCGATGGTGCCGAACTGCATGCCCCAGCCGATATGGCTGCCAACGTAGATGTCCGCTGCCGAGAAGCGATCGGCGGCGATATGGTGTTTCCCCCGCACCGCGTCGGCCAGCACGTCGAGGACCGTTTCGATACGCCCGCACCCCAGCTGCATCTCCTGGTCGGGGGTCATCTCCACATTGCAGCTCTTGAGGCCAATGGCGGCCTCGAGTGGCCCGGAGGCGAAGAACAGCCAGCGGTAGTAGTCGCCCCGATTCGCCAGCGGGGGAGCCAAGCCGGCCTCGGGAAAGGCGTCGGCAAGATAGGCGCAGATTGCCGCTGCCTCGGTGACCACGACCTCGCCATGCTGGATGGCAGGTACCTTGCCCATCGGGTTGATGGCCAGGTAGTCCGGCGCCTTCATCGACGCACTGTATTCAAGGTATTCCACTTGGTAGGGGCCCCGATCTCTTCCAGCATCCAGTGCACGATGCCGCCGCGCGAGAAGGGGTTGGTGTAAAACGTGATGGTTGTTTGCATGATCGACTCCTGTCAGCCACTGAGGGAGCTACCAGCATAGGCGAGCCTGCTGACAGGTTTTGTCAGCAGTGTGCGGGAGAGGGGAGCGTTGCCAGCCATTCGCGTCGGAGCAGATAGCGCCGGCGTGGATAGTGCTCCGGCAAGGGCGTGGCCGCTGCGATTCGGTCGGCGCGGAAATGCCGATAGTCATGGCGCAGCTCACACCAGGCCGCGAGGATGCGGCTCGACTCGAAGAAGGTCAGGCTGACCGGCCAGACGACGCGTGTCGACGCACTGCCGGCTTCGTCGTGATAGTCGATCTGCAGCTTACGCTCCTCGCGGATGGCCTGACGGAGGTCCCGCAATGCGACCGCCTGGGGTTTATCCCAGCCAGGGCCGACCAGCAGGGCTTGATCTTTCAGGCGGGCATGCAGCTCGCGTGGCAGGACCGCCGAGACCTTCGCCAGCACTTCGGCCGCGGCAGCAGCCAACTCATTGTCTGCCCGGCGCTCGACCCATGTCAGTCCCAGTGCCAGGGCTTCCACCTCGTCGGCGGAAAACATCAGGGGCGGCAGCATGAAATCCGGTTGGAGCACATAGCCTAAACCGGGTTCGCCGTCGATCTGGGCCCCTATCGCCTTGAGATCGGCGATGTCGCGGTACAGGGTACGCAGCGACACGCCCAACTGCTCGGCGAGCACCTGGCCCCTCACTGGTCGCCGATGGTGGCGTAGCAACTGCATCAGGTCGAACAGGCGCGTCGTGCGCGACATGGCGATCAGGACTCCATTTCCCGTAGGGTTATTGCAGCAGCATAGCCTCCTACGCCCGCTCTGAAGAGAAATAACCGCTGACGCTTGCGCTGTTATTGCACAATTACATACAATCAAAAATGTTTGCAATGGTGTGAACGCAACGCAGGGAAGTGACATGGCAATACGTGGATGGTGGGTGGTGGCAGCAGTGGGGCTAGCGGCGACGCCAGCCATGGCGGAGAGCCCGTGGCAGGGCAGCGTCGGCGCCGGGGTGCTGGTGACGCCGGAGTATCTGGGCAGCGATGATTTTCGCACTCGGGCCTGGCCGTCGCTGGAGTTGCGCTACGGCGATGCCTTCTACTTCAATCCGCGTGAAGGTCTGGGTTGGAACGCCGTGCGTGAGGGCAACTGGATGGTGTCACCCTACCTCGGCTATACCTTCGGTCGCGACAATCGCGGCGCGTTGGCGGCGTTCGAGGAGGTCGACGGCGGTGCCACCCTGGGGTTGCGCGTCAGCTACGATCAGGGCCCGTGGCGCTACAGCCTGTCCGGGGAGTCACCGTTCAGCGGCGACGTCAATGGCTCGGAGTGGCAGGCCCGCGCCAGCTGGCGAGCGCCCCTCGACGCGCGCACCTTCGTCACCCTGGGCCCCAGCGTGACTTACTCCAGCGCGAGTTGGACGCGTTCGATGTTCGGCGTCTCGGCCGACGATAGCGCGCGCTCGGGGGTGGAAGCCTATGAACCCGGCAGCGGCTACCTGCGCTATGGGCTGAGCGGTACCATCAGCTATGCGCTGACCCCGGCCTGGTCGCTCACCGCGCTGGCCGGCGTTACCTACCTGAGCGGTGACGCCGCCGATAGCCCCATCGTCGACGACCTCGGCGATGCGCTGCAGCCGGTAGCCGGGGTCTTCCTCAGCTACCGTTTCTAACTCGCATGCTCAAGGATCGAGACATGACCTATCGCAGACTCTGCTGCTGGCTGGCAGCGGCAGCCCTGGCGGCACTGCCCGGGGTGGCTGCCGCCGACGGCACGCTTACCCTCAAGGTGGAAAACGACTTCCTGGCCAGCAGCGACGACGGCCACTTCACCAGCGGCGTCGAACTCAACTGGACCTTCGCCCCCGAGGCCGAGCACTGGAGCCAGCGGGTAGCCGCGCGCTTGCCCGATGCGCTGATTGGCCAGGCCGATAGGGTGGCCTACCGGCTGATCCACCAGATCTATACCCCTGACGACATCGATCAGCGTGGTCTGATCGAGGATGATCGCCCCTATGCCGGGCTGGTGTTTGGCGGGGTGTCGTTCTATGAGGACGTGGCGCGCGGTGACTGGCGCCAGGCCACGGACCTGCACCTCGACGCGGGCATGGTGGGGCGCTCGTCCCAGGCCGAGCGCATCCAGCGCGAGGCGCACCGCTTCTCGCGCACCAATCGCCCGCGCGGCTGGGACAACCAGCTTGCCGATGAGCCGATCGTCAACGCCACGCTGCGCCGCCAGTGGTGGCACGAGTCGCCGCTGGCCGGCAAGACCCTGGCCCATGGCCCCAGCGCGGGGCTGGCGCTGGGCAACCTCTATACCTACGCCAGCGGCGGGTATGGGGTGCGCTTCGGCGATGATGCCGCGGGCATTCCCACGGTCACGCCCAATCCGGGCGGTCGCCAGGCGTTCACCCAGCGCTCTGGGCTGCGCTGGTACCTGTTCGCCAGCATCGAGGGCTACTACATGGCCCACAACCTGACCCTCGACGGCAACACCGTCAAGAGCAGCCACTCGGTGGAGCGCCGTGAATGGGTCGGCGATCTGGTGGGGGGCGCGGCGCTGGCCTGGGACGCCTGGCAGCTGAGCTATACTGCAGTGCGTCGCAGCCACGAGTTCGAGGGCCAGACCAGCCACGACGTGTTTGGCGCGGTCACCCTGTCACGGGATTTTTGATCGCCGTCGCGCTGGGCTATCATGGCCGACCTTTTGCCTCTGTCATGGAGCCTTCGATGAGCTTTTACGTCTACCTATCCGGCGAGATCCACACCGATTGGCGCGATGAGATCCAGCGCGGCGCCGAGGCGCTGGGCCTCGACGTGGTATTCACCTCGGCGGTGACCGACCACGCCGCCAGCGATGCCGCCGGCGACCACCTCGGTGAGGAGAGCCAGCCGTTCTGGCGCGACCACAAGTCGTCCAAGGTCAATCTGATCCGCACCAAGACCCTGATCGAACAGAGCGACCTGATGGTGGTGCGCTTCGGCGACAAGTACAAGCAGTGGAACGCGGCCTTCGATGCCGGCTACTGCGCGGCGCTGGGCAAGCCCTACATGACCCTGCACGGCGAAGACATCGTGCATCCGCTCAAGGAGGTCGATGCCCAGGCGATGGCATGGGCCACCAGCACCGACCAGGTGGTCGAGATCCTGCGCTATGTGCTCAAGGCCTGAGGCCAATACTTACCTTGCTGGGTCGATCCGGCCGCCCAGTGAGGCGTTGCGCCGGAACCAGCCGGCGATGCTGGCCCGCGGCAAACGGGTCGCCAGTACCTCGTGGGGCACCGTCTCGGAGAGAAAGCAAGCGAAGGTGCCGGCCTCCGGGCGTACCCGAGCGACTTCTCGCTGCGAGTCCCGACTGGCGTAGATCGCCATCTCGCCGCCGCCGTCGGCAGGCCACCCGGGTTGAGGTAGAGCACAGTGGAGACCACGCGGTTGGCGCGCCCCTGAAAGCTGTCGAGGTGAGTCTTGTAGAAGCTGCCCGGCGGGTAGTGGGCGAAGTGCGCCTCGAACTCGAACAGCCCCAGATAGAGCGCCTGGTTCAGACTCTGCTGCAGCTCGGACATGGCCGCCAGGTAGCGGCGCTGGGCCAGGCTCTCGCGGTCGAGCCAGTGGATGGCGTCGCCGCGGATGTCGCGGCGCAGATGGTGCTCGCTGCCGCGGCCGATGCCGGCGGCAGCCAGGGCGTCGAGCTCGGCAAGCTGGCTGACCTCGGCGAACAGTGCCTGGCACAGCTCGGCGTCGATGAGCGCCTCGCCCACGAACCAGCCCTGTGCGACCAGGGCATCGACCAGCGGCGCGAGGCGCTGCGGGTCGAAGGCGGAGCGGTTCATGGCGTCTTCACTCCGGGAAACCGTGGGCGCGGGCACGAGCCAGCATCACGTTCTTCTTGTTGCCATAAGCGCGTAGTTGGGCCTGGGTGACCTGCACGCAGTAGGCCTGCCCCTGGCGGGTGGCCATGCCGGCGAACTCTTCGCGGGCGCCCCGGTAGGCCTGTTCGGCCTGCTCCCGGGTGATCACCAGATCGTCGTCGCCGGGGTGGTCGTCGATGATCTCCTGAAGGTTCTGTAGATAGAGGGCGCAGCGCATCAGCTGAAAGCCCTTGGCCTTGGTACGCATGAAGAACCACACCAGCAGGGCGGCAACGGCGAGGCTGATCAGGACGGCTTGGGTCATACGGCTCAATCTTGTTGATGGTGGGTGGAAGGTGGAGTTTGACGCGGCCCGCGTCGCGGTGCGCGATGGCGCAGCGGGCCGCCCTCGGGGGCGCGGTCGAGGCTCACCGGGCAGCCGAAGCCCTCGCTGAGCAGCTCCACCAGCATCATCGCCGAGAGCCCCCAGATCACCTGGCCCTGGGCCTGATAGCTGGGCACGAAGTAGGGGCGGCCATCGACGGTGATTACGTCGGTGTGGCTGCGGCAGTCGTCGAGAAACAGCGCCAGCGGTACCTCGAAGATCGCATCCAGCTCGTTGGGATCCGGGGTCAGCGGCAGGTCCGGCGGGATCAGCCCCACGTAGGGGGTGACCTTTAGGCCGTGCAGCGAGACCACCTCGCTGAGCTGACCGAGCAGTTCGACCCGCCCCCGCGGCAGGGCGATCTCCTCCTCGGACTCGCGCAGTGCGGTGTCCAGCAGGTCGCGGTCGTGGGGCTCGCGCTTGCCGCCGGGAAAGGCTACCTGGCCGCGATGGGTATTGAGGTGGTCAGCGCGGCGGGTGAACAGCAGCGTCGGCTCATGCCGGGTCACGATCGGGATCAGCACCGCCGCTTCGGGCATGGCGAGTGTCAGGCGTTGAGGGCGGTGTGCTTGCAGGCGCTCGCGCAGTTTCTCTAACATGGGGTGTCCGCTGGGTTTCGTGTGTTGTACCCAGCTCCCGCACAGGCGTCAAGGCGCGCTTCGCTACTGACGGCGGACGGCCTTCTTGCCCTGGATCGCCGCTGGCCTGACCCCGCGCCACGAAGGAGAGCCATGAACTTCTGCAGCCACTGTGGCCAGACCGTCCGTTTTGCGATTCCCGAGGGCGACGACCGCCCGCGCTTCCTGTGCGACGCCTGCGGTACCATCCACTACCAGAATCCACGCATCGTCGCCGGCACCCTGCCGGTGAGCGGCAGCCGCGTGCTGCTGTGCCGCCGGGCTATTTCGCCGCGCAAGGGCTTCTGGACGCTGCCGGCGGGCTACATGGAGAACGCCGAGACCACCGTTGAGGCGGCCGCCCGCGAGACCCGCGAGGAGGCCTGCGCCGAGGTGGTCATCCATGGCCTCTATACGCTGATCAACCTGCCGCATATCAACCAGGTCTACATGATGTTTCGCGCCGACCTCGAGGGCGGCTTCGACGCCGGCCCCGAGAGCCTCGAGGTGGCGCTGTTCGAGGAGCACGAGATCCCCTGGGACGAGCTGGCCTTTCCCACCATCGAACGCACCCTGCGTCACTTCTACCGCGACCGCCGCGATGGCCTCTACCCGCTGCATATCAGCGATGTCACCGCCGAGGACCGCGAGCGCTACTTCGGCTCGGCCTGAGCGGCCAGCAGGCACAGCAGCTCGTACATCAGCGTTGCGCCGAGCAGCGCGGTATTGCCGTTAGGGTCGAACGGCGGCGCCACCTCCACCACGTCGGCGCCGATCAGCGGCAGTCCGCGAAAGCCGCGCACCAGCTGCAGTGCCTGCAGGCTGGTCAGCCCACCGACTTCCGGCGTGCCGGTGCCTGGGGCGAAGGCCGGGTCGACGCTGTCGATATCGAACGACAGGTAGACCGGGCCATCGCCCACCACCCGCCGGGCCTCGGCGACCACCGCCGCGATGCCCAGCGCCTCGACTTCCTCCATGAACATCACCCGCATCCCCGTGGCATCCGAGTAGTCCCAGCCCTGGGCGGTATTCTGGGCACCGCGGATGCCGATCTGCACGGTGCGCCGGGGATCGATCAGGCCGGCCTCGCAGGCCAGCCGGAAGGGCCCGCCATGGTGGAATTTCGAGCCTTGGAACTCGTCCCAGGTATCGGTGTGGGCATCGACCTGGATCAGCCCCACCGGGGCCTCGGCGGCCAGGCCGCGCAGGATCGGATAGGTCACCGAGTGGTCGCCGCCGGCGCTGAGCGGGAGCACCCTGGCCTGGTGGATGGCGCGATAGTGGGCGGCGATGTCGTTGGAGACCCGCTCGAGGTCGTAGACCGACGAGAAGCGCACGTCGCCGATATCGGCGATGCGTGCCTGGGCGAAGGGATCCTGGCGGGTCACATGGTGGATGCTGCGCATCAGGCTCGACTGGTTGCGGATCTCGCGCGGGCCGAGGCGGGCGCCGGGGCGATTGCTGACCCCGCCGTCGAAGGGAATGCCGACCAGGGCGATGTCGAGGTCGTCGAGGCACTCGGCCAGCGGCGCGCGCAGGAAAGTGGCGATCTCGCGGTAGCGCGGCTCGAGGTGCGGGTGATAGGGCTCACCCGTGGCGGCGTTGCGCCGGGTGGTGTCGGTTGGGCGTGCCATGCAGGCTCCTTGCGGGGTGGCTCAGGCGCACAGCCGCGCCAGGCTGGCGGCCAATAGCCGGGTGCCGGCCACCGCCTCGTCGAGGTCGACATGTTCGTCGGGGTGATGGCTGAGACCGCCGCGGCAGGGTACGAACAGCATCGCCGTGGGGCAGTGGCCGGCCAGATGGATGGCGTCGTGGAAGGCGCCGGACATCAGCCTCGGCGCGGTGAGCGCCAGATCCTCGGCGGTGTCGGCGAGCAGCGCGGTCAATGGGGCCGGAAAGTCCACCGGCTCGATGCGCGACAGCGGCGTGAGCGTCGCCTGGCAGCCGGCCCAGGGCTGCCCGGCGAGCAGCCGGAAGCTGGCGCTCAGGGCATCGAGGGTGGCGGCCTCGGGGTGGCGCAGGTCGATGCTGAAGGTGACCCGATCGGGAATGGTGTTCACCGAGCCGGGACTGACGACGAACTTGCCGATAGTGAAGCGCACGCGGTCGGCTTCATCGCGGGCCGCTTCGCGTAATGAGGCGGCCAGGGCGCAGGCGCCCTCCAGGGCGTCGCGGCGCATCGCCCGGGGCGTGGTGCCGGCGTGGTTGGCACTGCCGCTCAGCGTGACCTCGAACCAGCTGACGCCCTGGATGCCCTCGACCACACCCGCTGGCGCACCGACGCGCTCGAGGATCGGCCCCTGCTCGATATGCAGCTCGACAAAGGCGTGCATTGGCGTGGCCAGCGGGCGGCGCGGGATGCCGGCGGCGTCCAGCGCCGCCAGGCACTCGTCCAGCGCGCTGCCCAGGCTGACCCCGTCGGCATCGCGGATAGCGCGGGTCTCGTCGAGGCCGCGCACGCCGCAGAACACCGCCGAGCCCGAGGTGCCGGGGGCGAAGCGCGCGCCCTCCTCGTTGGTCCAGCTGACCAGCGACAGCGGCCGGCGCGGTTGGATGCCGGCATCACCCAGGGCGCGCAGCGCCTCGAGCCCGGCCAGCACCCCCAGCGCGCCGTCGTAGCGACCGCCGGCGGGCTGGCTGTCGAGGTGGCTGCCGGTGACCACCGGCGCCAGCGTCGGATCACTGCCGGGCAGGTCGAGAAACAGGTTGCCGATGGCGTCGACGCTGGCGTTGGCGCCGAGGGCCGCGGCCTGCTCGGCCAGCCACAGGCGTGCCTGAGTGTCGTTGGCGTCGAGTGCCAGGCGTGCCACGCCGCCGTCATCGCGGGCGCCGAGAGTGGCCAGAAAGGCGAGGTCGCGCTCAAGGCGCGCTGGGTCTACCGCTTCGCCAACTGCCTTGGCATCGCTGCTGTCGGTCGTCTTGCCCATCAGTGTCTCCTCATGCGTGAACGTCGAAGTGCACCTCGACGGGGACACACTCCTTGCCGTTGATGGGAATGATGTCCTGGGGGCAGGACGACATGGCGACGATGCAGTCCATCTCGGCGCGCAGCTCGACGTAGTCGCCGGGCTTGGAGACCGGCGGACACCAGTCGACCTTCATCTGCTCGTTGACCGGGATGTTCATCCACAGGTTGAGCGGCTGTGGAACCTCCGGGGCGTCGATGCCGATCGCCTTGAGCGCCAGGCGCAGGTTGTCGGCGCAGTTGTCATGATAGCCCTCGACGCCGAGGGTCATGTAGCGGAACAGGTCGCAGGCCGCCATCAGGGTGTCGTGGATGCCTGGCGAGGTGTCGGCGGTGAGGGTCATGATCGGGCGACGGCGATTGCTCATCAGCGGGTCGCCGACCTGGGGGATCAGCCCGCTGAGCCAGGCGCGGCCGTGCTCCCAGGACATGAACTCGTTGAGGTTGTCGCTGCTGAAGGCCCAGGTGTCGCAGACCTGGGTGCCGTGGGTGTTGATGATGCGAATGGTCTGGCCCTGCTTGAGGCGCACCGCCCGGCCG
The DNA here is from genome assembly GCF_010977575.1 of Halomonas socia. GTDB lineage: Bacteria > Pseudomonadota > Gammaproteobacteria > Pseudomonadales > Halomonadaceae > Franzmannia > Franzmannia socia. The sequence continues at coordinate 4,636,458 of NZ_CP048812.1, read as the reverse complement.
CCGCGAGCGGCGACCTCGTAGCGTTCGCCGAGTACCGGGGTGCCGTCGGCGGAGATCGGCGTGTCGAGGGTGTGGTTGTGGCCGCAGGGTTCGCTGTTGCTGCGCGGCAGCTGCTCGATGCGGGTATGGTCGAAGGTTGGCTTGCTGCTCATGGTGTTCTCCGTGTGGTGATCGATCAGCGACTAGACGCAGTGAGTCAGTCGATATGGCGTTCGCGCCAGGTGTTGAGAAACTGCTTGAGGCGCTCGCTCTGAGGGTGGCGGAATAGCGTCTCGGGGGCCCCACTCTCGACGATCCGGCCCTGGTCCATGAACACCACACGGTCGGCGACCTTGGCGGCAAAGCCCATCTCGTGAGTGACGATGGCCATGGTCATGCCGTCGTGGGCGAGCTGCTTCATGACGTCGAGCACCTCGCCGACCAGCTCGGGATCGAGGGCCGAGGTGGGCTCGTCGAAGAACATCACCCGCGGCTGCATGGCCAACGCCCTGGCGATGGCCACACGCTGCTTCTGGCCGCCGGAGAGGCTTTCGGGGAAGTGGCCGGCGCGCTCGGCGAGGCCGACCCGCTCGAGCATCGCCATGCCCTCGGCCTCGGCGTCGCGGCGGGATAGGCGGTTGACCAGCCGCAGCGCTTCGGTGACGTTCTCCAGCGCGGTGCGGTGCGGCCACAGGTGGAAGTGCTGGAAGACCATGCCCACCGGGGCGCGCACCGCGTCGATGTGCGACTCCCGGGCGCGCACGCGCATGCCACCGCGCTGCTCGTAGCCGAGCAGTTGGCCGTCGATATGCACGCTGCCGTGGTCGTAGGGCTCGAGGAAGGCCAGGCAGCGCAGCAGCGTGGATTTGCCGGAGCCGGAGGGGCCGATCACGCAGACCACTTCCGAAGGCTCGAGGCGGAAGTCGATATCGCTCAGCACCTCGAGTTCGCCGAAGGACTTGCCGATGCCGCGGGCCTCGACGATGGGCTTGCTGGGCGTCTGGCGCTTGGTCGTCTCGGGCGAGGTGATGGCATCAGCCGTGGGCATGAGCGGACTCTCCTGTGCGGGCGATGTGGCGCGGCCGGCGGTTGGCCAGGCGTTTCTCCAGGGCATAGCCGCCGCGGGCGATCAGCTCGATGATCATCCAGTAGAGCAGGGCGACGGTGAGGTAGGGTTCGATCACGCTGAAGGTCTGGTTGACGATGGTGGTGGCGTTCTTGGTCAGGTCGTCCACCGAGATGATCGAGATCAGCGCCGACTCCTTGACCAGGATGATCAACTGGTTGGTGCCCGGCGGCACGATCAGGCGCAGCATCTGCGGGATCTGGATGCAGGTCAGGGCGTGCCAGGGCGAGATGCCGAGCATCCTTGCCGCCTCGAGCTGGCCCTTGGGGATCGACTTGAAGCCGCCGCGGTAGATCTCGGCGAAATAGCCGGCACCGTAGAGGCCGATGCCAGTGACGCCGGCGATCTCGGCGTCGAGGCGCAGGCCGATGCTGGGGCCGCCGTAGTAGAGCAGAAACAGCAGCACCAGCAGCGGGGTGCCGCGGCATATCTCCACGTAGCAGGCCACCGGATAGCCGAACAGGCGTGGGCTCGATAGTCGCAGCGCGGCCAGTACCAGGCCCAGCGACAGGGCTACCAGGCAGCCCAGGAAACAGATCCAGACGGTGTTCCACAGGCCTTGCAGGATCAGTTCACGGGTCTCCCACAGCAGGGCGAAATCAAACATGGCGATAGCTCCTCGGGGGCGTGCCTATTCGGTGGCCAGGCCGCCGGCCAGGCGGCGTTCCAGATGGGCGCTGATTTGAGCTAGCACCAGATTGACCGCCAGGTAGAGCACGGCCGCGGCGAGATAGGTCTCGAGGGGTTGAAAGGTGCGCGAGGCGATCTGCTCGCTGACCCGCATCAGTTCGGTGACGGCGATCACCGAGATCAGTGACGAGTTCTTGAGAATGGTGATGATCTCGTTGGTCAACGGTGGCAGGGTGAGGCGAAACACCTGCGGCATGACGATGCGCCGGCGGGTCTGCCAGGCCGAGATGCCGGCCATGCGCGCGGCCTCGATCTGGCCCGCAGGGATATGTGCAATACCGCTGCGAAATATCTCCGACTGGAAGGCGGTGGTATTCAGCGTCAGGGTCAGAATGGCGGCGGTGATCGGTGCCACCTCGATGCCCACTTCCGGCAGCAGGTAGAAGACCAGCAGCAGCTGCAGCAGGATCGGTGTGCCGCGCCAGAAGCTGCGATAGAGCCCGCAGGGCCAGCGTACCCAGCGGTGGCGGCTGGTCAGGCCGAAGGCCAGCAGCACGCCGAATACCAACCCCAGGGCGATGGCCGAGAGCGACACCACCAGGGTGGTGGTCAGGCCCTTGATCAGCACTGGGTAGTGGTTGAGCAGGATCTCAAGCATGGGGCACCTGTTCGCGGGGAGGGAGCGAGGAGCGGCATGCGGCCGCTCCTCGGATCGTGGTTACTCCGCAGCGGGCAGTTCCAGCGGCAGGTCCATGGGCGCGCCGAACCACGTCTCCTGGAGTTCGGCGAGGGTGCCGTCCTCGTTGAGGCGCTGGATCTGCTCGTCCATGAAGGCGTTGAGCGCGGCGCTCTCGTCGTCGCGGCGCCCGGCCCAGCTGAAGTAGACCGGCTCACCGAAAGTGCCGACTACTTCGAACACATCGGGGCGGGTGCGCTCGGCCTCGAGCAGGTTGGGCAGGCTGTTGATCACCACGTCGACGCGGCCGGTGCCGAGGTCGGCGTAGGCCTCGTCGACGCCGGTGTAAGTGCGAATGTCGGCGAGCGGTGTACCGGCTTCCTCTAGCTCGGCGGCCAGCGCCTCCAGCGCTTCGAGTTGGGCCGAGCCGGCCTGGGCGGCGGCGACCTTGCCGCCGATGTCCTCCGGCGAGCCGATCTCGTCTTCGCCGGCGCGCTTGAGGATCGCCATGGTGGCATCGGCGATCGGTGCGCTGAGGTGGTAGCGCTGCATGCGCTCGGGGGTGGCGGTGACCGAGGTGATCACGTAGTCGAAGCGCTCGCGCTCGAGGCCGGGCAGGATGCCCTGCCACGGCAGGTCCATGCGGATCAGCTCGACACCATCGAGCTCGGCCATGATGTGCTCCATGATGTCGGTGGAGTAGCCGACGATCTCGCCGTCCTCGATGTACTCGAAGGGTGCGAAGCGGGCCTCGGTACCCACCGTGAAAGTGCCGTCGGCACGAATGGTTTCAAGCAGGTCGGCGTGGGCGCTGGTGGCCGCCAGGCCGCCGCCGAGCAGTAGGCCGGCGGTCATGGAGATGATGCGGTTCATGGGGTGACCCTCTTGTTGTTGATGGTCGTCGGCGCTGCCGGGCAGCGAGTCGGGGAGTACGAGTTGAGTTAAGCAGAGGATTCACAGCAGGAAAATTGCTATCTTTCGATGTATGAACCCATATTTTTGATGTGCCGCGCACTAAGGTAGGGCATGCCGATGAAGCCATCCGCGGCGGATCTCAAGAGCCTCTCGGTGTTTCTGGCGGTAGCCGAGCACCGCGGCTTCGCCGGCGCCCAGACGGCGCTGCACATGAGTCAGTCGGCGGTGAGTTTCCATATCCGCGCGCTGGAGGAGCGGGTCGGTTTCACGGTCTGCCGGCGCGGGCGCCAGGGCTTCGAACTCACCGAGCGTGGCGCCATCGTGCATGAAAGGGCCAAGGCGCTATTGGCCTCGGTGGACGACTTCGACAGCGAGATGAGTGAGCTACGCAGTTCGGTCTACGGCACGCTACGGCTGGGGGTGGTGGACAACACCATCATGGACGAGGATCTCGACCTGCAGGGGGTGATCGGCGAGTTTTTACGCAAGAATCCCCGTGCCAGATTGAACATCACCGTGGGTAGCCCCGACCGATTGATCGGCGAGATCGCCAACGGCGAAGTGCAGCTGGGTATCCTGCCGGAAACCGCGCAGATGGAGGGGCTCCAGCATCGCCAGGTCTACACCGAGATGCACGGTGTCTACTGCGCGCGGGCTCACCCGCTGTTCGAGCGCCAGTCCGAGCAGCTGACGGTGGCGGAGATCGTTCGCCATTCCTTCGTGGTGCGTCCCTACGCCAACCTCCAGGAACTGCGTAGCTTTCCCGGGGCGCGGGTAGGCGCCCACGCCTCTAATATGGAAGCCCAGGCGCTACTGATCCTGAGCGGCCACTTCATCGGCAATCTGCCCCACTACTACGCCGCGCACTGGGTGGCCCGCGGCGAGCTCAAGGCGCTGCTGCCCGACGAGGTCGAGATCGCCTCGCCGTTCTGCGTGGTGACCCGCACCGGGCGGCGGCCGTCGCTGATCGTGCGCAACTTCATCCAGGAGCTGGTATCTCGGCTGTGGCAGCAGTCACATCTGGCCGACGAGGCCCCTCCCGAGGCCTGAGTCACTCCCGCTCGATGCTGAACGGCGACCAACTCTGGCTGGTGGGCATGATCTCGAGGCGGTTGATATTGATATGCTCGGGCAGGCTGGCGACGTAGAAGACCTGGGCGGCGATATCGTCGGCCTGCAGCGGGTTGGCGCCGTCGTAGAGTGCCTTGGAGGCCTCTTGATCACCCTTGGAGCGGACCAGCATGAACTCGGTCTCGGCCAGGCCCGGGGCGACGTCGGTGACGCGTACGCCGCTGCCCTTGAGGTCGCAGCGCAGGTTGTAGCTGAACTGCTGCACGAAGGCCTTGGTGGCGCCGTAGACATGGCTGCCGGGGTAGGGGTAGCTGCCGGCCACCGAGCCGATATTGACGATGCTGGCGCCCTTGCCGGTGGCGATCAGCAGCGGCAGCGCGGCGTGGGTGACGTTGACCAGGCCGGTGATATTGGTGTCGATCATGGTGTGCCAGTCGTTGAGGTCGACGCGCTGGGCCGGCTCCAGCGCCAGCGCCAGGCCGGCGTTGTTGACCAGGCAGGTGATCTCGCGCCACTCGGCATCGAGGCCGTCGATGGCGGCTTTCACCGCCTCGGCGTCGCGCACGTCGAGGGTCAGAGTGAGGACATCGACCTTGGCGCCGAGCGCGCTTTCAAGCTCTTCGAGCCGCTCGCTGCGCCGGCCGGTAAGGATCAGCGACCAGCCGGCCTCGGCGAAGCGATAGGCGGTAGCGCGGCCGAAGCCGGAGGTGGCGCCGGTGATCAGGGCAATGGGCATACAAGGCTCCTTGGTGGGTGGTGCGCCGGTGCCTGGCACCATTGGCGCGTTGTGGATATCGGTCAGCTTTGTATGATGACGACAAAGCATCCACCGGCCTAGAGGGTAATCGATCCGTGGACAAGTTCGAGGTAAAGCTGGATCAGGCGGCGCGCGCCGCCTGGATGTCCTACGTCGGCGGCATCACCCAGGACGAGATCGCCAGCCAGTTGGGAGTGTCGCGCCCGGGAGTGCAGCGGCTGCTGGCGCTGGCGCGCCAGGAGGGGCTGATCAAGGTACATATCGACCACCCCATCGCCGCCTGCATGACCCTGGCCAGCGCCATTCGCGAGCGTTTCGGGCTCGACTACTGCGACGTGGTGCCGGCCGAGGCCAGCGCCCCGGAAGGCGCTGCCTACTACCTGGCGGTGGCCGGCGCCGAGCGGGTGGCACGGCTGGTCGAGCGCAGCGAGCCGCTGACCCTATCGCTGGGCACCGGCCGCTCGGTGCGCGCCACCGTGGAAGCGCTGAGTCGCATCGAGCGTCCCCAGCACCGCTTCGTATCGCTGGTCGGTAACGTCGCTCGCGACGGCTCGTCCAACCGCTACGACGGGGTGATGGTGCTGGCCGACAAGACCGGTGGCCAGCGTTTCCTGCTGCCCTCGCCGGTGGTGGCCAGCAGCGTCGAGGAGAAGGCCTCGCTGCAGCAGCAGCCGCTGTTCCAGGCCATCACCCAGGTCGCCCTGGAGGCCGAGGCGGCGTTCATCGGGGTAGGGCGCATCGACCGACAGGCCACGCTGTTCCAGGATCACTTCATCTCCGAGGCCGAGCTCGACGAACTGCTCGGCATGCAGGCGGTAGGCGAGCTGTTGGGCTGGCCGATGACCGCCGACGGCGAGGTGGTCGAATGTTCGATCACCCGCCGCGTCACCAGCCTGCCGCTGGAGATGTTCCGCAGCCAGCCGATCGTCGCGCTGGCCGGCGGCGTGGCCAAAGGGCCGGCGATCCTCGCCGCGCTGCGCGGCGGCTGGCTCAGGGGACTGGTCACCGATCAGCTGGCGGCACGGCATATCGTCGCGCAGCTGTGATGCATCACAGCATTACCGCGTCTGCATAAATACACCCAAAGTATAAGCCTTGCGGCTTTGCTTTTTTGGAAGCGTGAACGATCATTTGATCGATCAATGATCAATTTGATCAAAATGACTTGAGCAGAACAACAATGCCAAGCGTTACCAAGGAGCACTCCATGAAACTCTCCCACGCCTTGCCGTTGGCGACCCTGGCGGTGGCGGTCTCGGCCGCGGCCCACGCCCAGGAAATCACCGTCGCCACGGTCAACAACAACGACATGGTAATCATGCAGAGCCTGACCGACGAGTTCGAGCAGGCCCACCCCGGCATCACCCTCAACTGGGTGGTGCTCGAGGAGAACGTGCTGCGTCAGCGTCTGACCACCGACATTGCCACCGGCGGCGGCCAGTTCGACGTAATGACCATCGGCACCTATGAGGCGCCGATCTGGGCCGAACGCGGCTGGCTGGTGCCGCTCGATGACCTGTCCGAGGAGTATCAGGTCGACGACCTGCTGCGTCCGGTGCGCGACGGCTTGAGTCATGACGGTACCCTGCATGCGCTGCCGTTCTACGGCGAGAGCTCGATGCTCTACTACCGCACCGACCTGTTCGAGGAACACGGCATCGAGATGCCCGAGCAGCCGAGCTGGGATGAGGTCTACGAGTGGGCCGGGCAGATCCACGATCCCGACAATCGTCTCTACGGCATCTGTCTGCGCGGCAAGCCGGGCTGGGGCGAGAACATGGCCTTCGTCTCGACCCTGGTCAACACCTTTGGCGGTCGCTGGTTCGACGAGGACTGGAACCCCGAGATCAACTCCCCGAGTGGCAGGAAGCGATCAGCTTCTACGTCGACCTGATGAACAACTATGGCCCGCCTGGAGCCAGCTCCAACGGCTTCAATGAGAACCAGGCGCTGTTCTCCAGCGGCCGCTGCGGCATGTGGATCGACGCTACCTCGGCGGCGGGCCGTATCTATGATCCGCGCGAGTCTGACGTCGCCGAGGTGCTCGGCTTCTCCCAGGCACCGGTGGCCGAAACGCCGAAAGGTTCGCACTGGCTGTGGTCCTGGGCGCTGGCGATTCCAGCCTCCTCGGAAGAACAGGACGCCGCCAAGCAGTTCGTGACCTGGGCGACGTCGCAGGAGTACATCGAACTGGTCGGCGAGACCGAAGGTTGGACCAGCGTGCCGCCGGGCACCCGTGCCTCGACCTACGAGGACGAGCGCTATATCGAGGCGGCGCCGTTTGCCAGCTTCGTGCTCGAGGCGATGCAGAACGCCGATCCCACCGACTCGACCCTCGAGCCTAACCCCTACACCGGTGTGCAGTTCGTCGGCATCCCCGAGTTCCAGGCCATCGGCACCCAGGTCGGACAGTCGATCGCCGCGGCACTCACCGGGCAGATGCCGGTCGAGCAGGCCCTGGAGTCGGCACAGCGCAGCGCCGAACGCGCCATGCGTCAGGCGGGCTACTACGACTGATCGTCAGTCCTGAGTCGGCCGGGGCTCTCCCCGGCCGACCCCCGTACCTCAATCCCGAGTGGTAACACCATGCGTACTCGAGCTTCCGGGCGAACTGTCGGTGGCCTGCGTAGCCTGTCGCTGCAGGCGCCCGCCGTCACACTGCTGCTGATCTGGATGCTGATTCCACTGGGCATGACCCTGTGGTTCTCCTTCCAGCGCTACAACCTGATGATGCCAGGCATGGAGCAGTTCGCCGGCCTGGAAAACTATGAATATCTGTTCACCGACCCGGCGCTATGGCGGGCCATGGGTACCACCCTGGTACTGGTCGGCTCAGTGCTGGCGATCTCGGTGATCGGCGGAACCCTGCTGGCGGTGCTCTACCAGCAGGAGTTCTTGGGCCGCGGCGTGGCGCGGGTATTGGCGATCTCGCCGTTCTTCATCATGCCCACGGTCAGCGCACTGATCTGGCAGAACATGATGATGCACCCGGTCAATGGGGTGCTGGCTTGGTTCACCGGGCTGTTCGGGCTACCGGCGATAGACTGGTTCTCCTCCTTCCCGCTGCTGTCGATCATCATCATCGTCGCCTGGCAGTGGCTGCCGTTTGCACTGCTGATCCTGCTTACCGCCATGCAATCGCTGGACGACGACCAGGTCGAGGCGGCGCGTATGGACGGCGCCGGTCCGGTGGCGGTGTTCTTCTTCATCACCCTGCCGCACCTCAAGCGCGCGATCAGCGTGGTGATCATGATCCAGATGATCTTCCTGCTGACCATCTTCGCCGAGATCTATGTCACCACCTCCGGCGGACCGGGGCTGGCCACCACCAACCTGGCCTTCCTGATCTATATACGCGCGCTGCTGGAGTTCGATGTCGGCGGTGCCTCCGCGGGTGGTGTAATCGCCATCATCCTGGCCAATATCGTAGCGATCTTCCTGATTCGCATGGTCGCGAAGAATCTCGAAGACTGACGCTAGGAGTCGCTAATGAATACCTCTCGTACACAGCGTCTGGTGTTGGCCGTGGTGGCCTGGAGCATCACCTTCGTGATCTTCTTCCCGATCCTGTGGATGTTCCTCACTGGCTTCAAGACCGAAGCCCAGGCGATCGCCGATCCGACCCTGTTCTTCACGCCGACGCTGGACAGCTATGCCGCCATCCAGAGTCGTGCCAACTATTTCCACTTTGCCCTCAACAGTGTCTACGTTGCCTTTGGCTCGACGTTGCTGGCGCTATTGATCGGCATTCCCTCGGCCTACTCGATGGCCTTCCTGCCCACCAAGCGCACCAAGGGCACGCTGCTGTGGATGCTCTCCACCAAGATGCTGCCGCCGGTGGGCGTGCTGGTGCCGATCTACCTGATTTTCCGCGATCTGGGCATGCTCGACACGCGTACCGGCTTGATCGTCGTGTACACCCTGATGAACCTGCCGATCGTGATCTGGATGCTCTACACCTTCTTCAAGGATCTGCCCAAGGACATCCTCGAGGCAGGGCGCATGGACGGCGCGAGCACCCATCAGGAGATTCTCTTTCTGCTGATCCCGCTGACCCTGCCGGGGATCGCCTCAACCGGCTTGCTATCGGTGATCCTGAGCTGGAACGAGGCCTTCTGGAGTCTCAATCTGACCAGTTCGCGGGCAGCGCCGCTGACCGCCTATATCGCCTCGTTCTCCAGTCCCGAAGGACTGTTCTGGGCCAAGCTGTCGGCGGCCTCGACCATGGCGGTCGCGCCGATCCTGATCTTCGGTTGGTTGACCCAGAAACAGATGGTCCGTGGCCTGACCTTCGGCGCGGTGAAATAGGTATTCGACGATGCCGAGAGGCTGACCTCCGGCGCCGTCAAGTAAAGGACGATTCACATGGCTACCCTACAACTCACGCAAGTCGCCAAACGCTTCGATGACACCGAGGTGCTCAAGGGCATCGACCTGGAGGTCAACGACCGCGAGTTCGTGGTCTTCGTCGGCCCTTCGGGCTGCGGCAAGTCGACATTGCTGCGCATTATCGCCGGGCTCGAGAACGCCACCTCCGGCGACATCGTCATCGACGGCGAGCGCATCAACGAGGTTGGTCCCGCAGACCGTGGCCTGGCGATGGTGTTCCAGAGCTATGCGCTGTATCCGCACATGACCGTCGAGGACAACATGGGCTTCAGCCTGCGCCTGGCCGGCGTCGGCAAGGAGCAGCGTCGCGACAAGGTGCGCGAGGCGGCCAGGATCCTGCAGCTGGAGCCGCTGCTCGACCGCAAGCCCAAGGCGCTCTCCGGCGGCCAGCGTCAGCGGGTGGCGATCGGCCGCGCCATCGTGCGCAACCCCAGCATCTTCCTGTTCGACGAGCCGCTCTCCAACCTCGATGCCGCGCTGCGGGTGCAGATGCGCATCGAGCTGGCGCGTCTCCACGAGGAGCTCGACGCGACCATGATCTACGTCACCCACGACCAGATCGAGGCCATGACCATGGCCGACAAGATCGTGGTGCTGCAGGCGGGGGAGGTGGAGCAGGTCGGTTCGCCAATGGAGCTCTACCATCATCCGCGCAACCGCTTCGTGGCCGGTTTCATCGGCTCGCCGAAGATGAACTTCCTGCCGGTGACTTGCCGCGCCGCCGACACCGATGGCGTCGAGGTGCAACTGCCCGGTGGCGGCCAGCGCAAGGTGCCGGTGAATGGAGAGGGCCTGAGTGGCGGCGAGCAACTCGAGCTGGGGATTCGTCCCGAGCACCTGGTGCTGGATGACGAGGGGCCGCTGGAGGGGCGCATTCAGGTACTCGAACGGCTGGGTGGGCAGACCTCGCTCTACCTGCAGATGGGGGAGCAACTGATTACCCTGATGGCCGATGGCGATGTCGAACATCGCGTCAACGACCACGTGCGCTTCGGCTTTGATCCGCAGCGGGCGCACCTGTTCGATGCCGACGGGTTGGCGCTGACCAGCCTGCAGCGCCATCCACTGTCGCGGCTGGTGCGCCAGGACAGCCGCGCACGCCCCGAGGGCGGCGCATGAGCTCGACGGCGACCCTGATCTTCGACTGCGACGGCGTGCTGGTCGACAGCGAGGCGATCGCCGAGGCGACCCTGATCGAGCTGCTTGGCGAGTGGCTGCCCGACCTGGACGCTGAGGACGTGCTGCGCCAGGCGCTGGGCATGACCACCGCCAATATCCTGCGCCATCTCGAGTCGCAGAGCCGCCACCGGCTGCCTGCCGATGCCACCCAGCGCGTCGATACCACCATTGAGGCGCGGCTGGCCGAGGAGCTGCAGGCCATGCCCGGGGTCGCGGCGGCCATCCGCGCCATCCCGCTGCCCAAGGCGGTGGTCTCCAACAGCCGTCGCCAACGGGTAGTGGCCTCGCTGGCCTGCACCGGGCTGGATGCCCTGCTCGGCGAGGCGCCGATCTTCACTGCCGATGAGGTCGAGCACCCCAAGCCCGATCCGGCCCTCTACCGACTGGCCGCTACGCGGCTGGGCGTGTCGGCCGATGAGTGCCTGGTAATCGAGGACAGCGTTGCCGGGGTTACCGCGGCCCACGCCGCCGGCATGACGGTGGTGGGCTTTATCGGCGCCAGTCATATCGAAGCGGGGCAGGCGGCGCGCCTGGCGGCCGCCGGTGCCTGGCGGGTGATCGACCATATGCAGCATCTGGCCGAGCTGGTCAGCGACTGGCGCGGTGCCGCGCTGAGCCTTCCTTCAAGGAGACACGAGAGATGAAACTCAATGACAGGGTAGCGGTGATTACCGGCGGCGCCCGTGGCATCGGCCTGGCCATTGCCCAGGGCTACCTGGCCCAGGGCGCCAAGCTGGTCATCGCCGATATCGATCAGGCCGCCATCGATGCGGCACTGACGACCCTCGATGCCGATGGCCAGAGCGCGGGACGTCTGATGGGGGTGCGCCTCGACGTCTGCGACCATCAGGCCATCGCGGCCATGGTGGCGGAGGTCAGCGAGCGCTTCGGCGGCATCGATATCCTGGTCAACAACGCCGCGTTGTTCGACATGCAGCCGGTACTCGAGGTGACCGAAGCCAGCTACGACAAGCAGTTCAACGTCAACGTCAAGGGCCTGTTCTTTACCCTGCAGGCGGTGGCCAGGGCGATGGTGGCACGCGGCCAGGGTGGGGCGATCATCAACATGTCGTCCCAGGCCGGGCGCCGCGGCGAGGCATTGGTGAGCATGTATTGCGCCACCAAGGCGGCGGTGATCAGCCTCACCCAGTCCTGCGCGCTGGATCTGATCAAGCACGGCATCCGCGTCAACGGCATCGCCCCCGGGGTGGTCGACACTCCGATGTGGGCGGAGGTCGATGCGCTGTTCGCCCGCTATGAAGGGCGGCCGCTGGGCGAGAAGAAGCGCCTGGTCGGCGAGGCGGTGCCCTATGGGCGCATGGGGCGCCCGGAGGACTATATTGGCGCGGCGCTGTTCCTGGCCTGCGACGACAGCGAGTACGTGGTGGCCCAAACGCTGAACGTCGACGGCGGCAACTGGATGAGCTGAGCCATGTTCGATATTACCACCAGCGGCGAGCTGCTCGCCGAGTTCATGGCCGAGGCCTGCAACCAGCGTTTCGACGCTGCCGGTCGCTTCCACGGCCCCTTTGCCAGTGGCGCCCCGGCGATCTTCGCCTCCCAGGCGGCACGCATGGGCGCGCGGGTCGCCTATGCCGGACGCGTGGGTGACGACGGCTTCGGCGACCTGATCGTCGCCCGCCTGCGCGATGACGGCATCGATGTTGGCGCCGTGCAGCGCGATGCCGAGCGACCCACCGGCAGCGCCTTCGTCAGCTACCAGGCCGACGGCAGCCGCCGCTTCATCTTCAACCTGGCGCACAGCGCTGCCGGCCAGCAGACCCTCGACGAGGATCAGCTGGAGCGGCTGGCGGCGTGCCGCTACTGCCACGTGATGGGCTCGTCGCTGTCGTCGCCGGCGGCCATCGCCATCGTGCGACGGCTGGTGGCGCGGGTCAGGGCCAACGGCGGGCGGATCAGCTTCGACCCCAATGTGCGCGACGAGCTGATCGAGCGTCCCGGCGTACGCGAGGCGCTGCTCGAGCTCGTCGCCGGCTGCGATATCTTCCTGCCCAGCGATGCCGACCTCGAATGGCTGGCCGCTCCGGGAGAAGGCATGGACGCTAGCGTGGCGCGGTTGATGGCCGAGCACCGCATATCGCTGCTGGTGCTCAAGCGGGCCGCGGCGGGCTGCCGGGCCTACACCGCCAGCGAGGTGATCGAGGTGCCCGGCCTTAGCGTGGAGGAGGTCGACCCCACCGGTGCCGGTGACTGCTTCGGTGGCGCACTGATCGCCGCCCTGGCCGCCGGCCGCGAGCTGCGCCAGGCACTGCGCCTGGCCAATGCCGCCGGCGCCCATGCCGTGACGGTGCTGGGGCCGATGGAGGGCTGCAGCGACCTTGCCACCCTGGAGCAGCGGCTTGCCGCTGCGGGAGAGACGCGATGACTCACCCCCTCGATGAGATCGTTGCCGCCAATCGTCGCGGCGAGATGTGCGGCATCCCCTCGGTGTGTTCGGCCCACCCGCTGGTGCTCGAGGCCGCCATTGAGCGAGCCCTGGCCGACGCCACGCCGCTGCTGGTCGAGGCGACCTGCAACCAGGTCAATCAGCAAGGCGGCTATACCGGCATGACGCCGGCCGACTTTCGCGACCGGGTGCTGGCCCTGGCGGCGCGACGGGGCTTGCCCGAGGCGCAGTTGATCCTCGGCGGCGACCATCTGGGGCCGTCGCCGTGGCAGGCCGAGTCCGCCGCGGCGGCCATGGCCAAGGCCGAAGCGATGGTGGCGGCCTACGCCGCGGCCGGCTTTACCAAGCTGCATCTCGACGCCAGCATGCCCTGCGCCGATGACCCGCCGGCGCTCGACGATGCCACGGTGGCGGCCCGGGCCGCGCGCCTCGCCCAGGCCGCCGAGCAGGCCGCAGGGGAGGGCCGTGTGCAGTTGCGCTATGTAATCGGTACCGAGGTGCCGGTGCCCGGCGGTGCCCAGGAACACCTCGATACCCTTGCCGTGACCGGTACCGCCGAGCTGCAGGTGACCCTCGAGACCCATCGCCAGGTGTTTGCGGCCCATGGGCTGAGCGAGGCCTGGCAGCGCGTGTGTGGGGTAGTGGTGCAGCCTGGGGTGGAGTTCGGCCATACCGAGGTGATCGACTTCATGCCGGCCGCCGCCGCTGAGCTGAGCGCCGCCATCCACGCCTGGCCCAACCTGGTGTTCGAGGCTCACTCCACCGATTACCAGACGCCGCGGGCCTACCGCGCGCTGGTGAAGGGCCACTTCGCGATCCTCAAGGTGGGGCCGGCGCTGACCTTCGCTCTGCGCGAGGCGCTGTTCGCCCTCGACCATATTGCCCTGGAAGCGCCGGCGGTGGCGTGGAAGACGCCGCTGCGCGAAACCCTGGAGGTGGCCATGCGCGTCGAGCCGCGCTACTGGCAGGCCTACTACGAGGGGAGTGCCGACGAGCAGCGCTTCGCCCGTCGCTACAGCCTCAGCGACCGCAGTCGCTACTACTGGGCGCAGCCCGAGGTGGCCGTTGCGGTCGAGGCGCTGTTCGATGCGCTCGACGCGGCAGCGATACCACCGACGCTGATCAGCCAGTACCTGCCGCAGCAGTATCAGGCGATCCGCCGCGGCGAACTCGCCGCCGATGCCCGCGCGCTGGTGCGGCACCATATCGACCGTACCCTGGGTGCCTACGCCGAGGCCTGTGTGCCGCCTGACCGGCGTGCCGTGGGCTGACCCCGCCTTTCAGGAGAGAACCGATGGGCAATCTGCAGTTCGATTTTGCGGGCCAGGTGGTGCTGATTACCGGTGCCGCCAACGGCATCGGCAAGACGCTTGCCGAACGCTTTGCCGCCAGCGGCGCGCGGCTGGTGCTGGTGGACCGCAGCGAGTCGCTGCATGAACTGGCCGCCGCGCTGCCAGGCGAGGCGCTGGTCGCAGTGCACGACGTGGCCGACGAGGCCGCCGTCATGGCCAGCGTGGCCGAGGCCTGCCGGCATTTCGGCAGCATCGACGTGCTGGTCAACAACGCTGGCATCGGCCCGCTGGATGCCGCCGAGGCGATGTCCAGCGAGCTCTGGGACCAGACCCAGGCGGTCAATCTGCGCGGTGTCTTTCTGTTCTGCCGCGAGGTCGGCAAGGCCATGCTGGCGCGCGGCGCAGGACGCATCGTCAACCTGGCCTCCCAGGCGGCCAGTGTCGGCCTCGATGGCCACCTGGCCTACTGCACCAGCAAGGCCGGGGTGCTGGGTCTGACCCGCACCCTGGCGTTGGAGTGGGGACCGCGGGGGATCACCGTCAACGCGGTGTCGCCCACCGTGGTCGAGACCGAGCTGGGCCGCTACGGCTGGGCGGGAGAGAAGGGCGAACGCATGAAGGCGCTGATCCCCACCCGGCGTTTCGCCCAGCCCGAAGAGATCGCTGCCGCCGTGATGTATCTGGCGGCGAGCGAGGCGGCCATGGTCAACGGCGCCGACCTGCGCATCGACGGCGGTTACACGGCGATCTAGGCGCGGCATCATGGGCCTTCGTTGATTCGCAAAGGAGAGCTGCTCGTGAGCCAAGAACTGCATGCCATTGCCCAGCGCATCACCGCCGCCGC
Organism: Halomonas socia; assembly: GCF_010977575.1. Lineage (GTDB taxonomy): Bacteria > Pseudomonadota > Gammaproteobacteria > Pseudomonadales > Halomonadaceae > Franzmannia > Franzmannia socia. The sequence goes on along the minus strand of NZ_CP048812.1, from coordinate 4,621,193 downwards.
GGCGGATGCCGAGCGCTTCGTGGCCGCCCTGGCCGGCCCGCCGGGGGCCGGCAAGTCGACGCTGTCGGAGCAGCTGTGGCAGGCCATCGATGCCGAGCTGCCCGGCCAGGTGGTGGTGGTGCCGATGGATGGCTACCACTTCGACAATGCGGTGCTCGGCGATGAGCAGATCCCGTTCAAGGGCGCGCCGCACACTTTCGATGTCGCTGGCCTGCACGCCGACCTGCTGCGCATTCGTCGCGCCGACGCAGCGGTCGCGGTACCGGTCTTCGATCGCCCCCTCGACCTGGCCCGGGCCGGTGGGCGCATCGTCGCGCTGGAACACCGCATCATCCTGGTCGAGGGCAACTACCTGTTGCTCGACCAGGCGCCGTGGTGCGATCTGGCGCCGCTGTTCGACCTCAGCGTGATGCTCGAGGTCGATGACGACGAGCTCGAACGACGCCTGGTGGAGCGCTGGCGGGGCATGGGCCAGGACCCGGAGGCCGCCCTCGACAAGGCGCGCAACAAGGACATGCTGAATGCGCGGTTGGTCAAGCGGCATTCACGAACACCCGACCTGGTCTGGCGCTGACGCCGGGCCCTGGTGGGCCGAACACTCTTGCACTGGAGACACGCCATGACACCCCTCGATACCACCACGCTGCCCAGCCTGCCCGCCGAGGTGGCCCGCCCGCGCTACGCTTGCGGTGCCGTCACGGCGGGGATCGTGCATATCGGCGTGGGTGGCTTTCACCGCGCCCACCAGGCCATGTACCTGGATAGCTTGATGAACCAGGGCGAGGCTCTTGACTGGGGCATCGTCGGGGTCGGGGTGATGCCCGGCGACAAGCGCATGCAGCAGGCACTGGCGGCTCAAGATTACCTCTATACCCTGGTGGTCAAGCATCCCGACGGCCGCTACGAGCCGCGGGTCATCGGTAGCATGATCGACTACCTGTTCGCGCCGGACGACCCCGAGGCGGTGATCGAGCGCATGGCCGACCCGGCGATCCGCATCGTCTCGCTGACCGTCACCGAGGGCGGCTATAACTTCCACCCGGTGAGTGGCGAGTTCGACCTCGACAACCCTCAGGTGCGTGCCGACCTCGCCGAACCGAGCCGGCCGAGCACGACCTTTGGCCTGGTGGTGGAGGCGCTGGTGCGGCGCCGTGCCCGGGGCATCGCACCGTTCACGGTGATGTCCTGCGACAATATCCAGGGCAATGGCGATGTCGCCAAGCGCATGTTCAGCGCCTATGCCGGGGCCCGCGACGTCGAGCTTGGCGAGTGGCTGAGCGCCGAGGTGGCGTTTCCCAACTCGATGGTCGATCGCATCACCCCGGTGACCGCCCCAGCCGATATCGACGAGTTGGCCGCGCGCTTCGGCGTCAGCGACGCCTGGCCGGTGGTCTGCGAGCCCTTTACCCAGTGGGTGCTGGAGGATCACTTCATTGCCGGGCGGCCGGCTTTCGAGAAGGCCGGGGTGCAGGTGGTCGAGGATGTCGAGCCCTTTGAACTGATGAAGCTGCGGCTACTCAACGCCAGCCATCAGGCGCTGTGCTATTTCGGCTACCTGGCCGGCTACCGCTTCGCCCACGAGGTGTGCCAGGATCCGCTGTTCGTCGACTTCCTGCTCGCCTATATGCGCGAGGAGGGCAGCCCGACCCTGGCCGCTGTGCCCGGCGTGGACCTCGAGCAGTATCGCCTGACGCTGATCGAGCGCTTCGCCAATCCGCAGATCAAGGACACCCTGGCGCGGCTGTGCGCGGAGAGTTCCGACCGCATTCCCAAATGGCTGGTGCCGGTGATCCGCGCGCAGTTGGCCCGCGGCGGCGAGATTCGGCGCAGCGCGGCGGTGGTGGCGAGCTGGGCACGCTACGCCGAGGGCCTCGACGAACAGAGCCAGCCCATCGAGGTGGTGGATCGCCTCAAGGAGCCATTGATGGCCTTGGCACAGCGTAACCGCGAACACCCGACAGCCTTTATCGAGAATGCCGAGCTGTTCGGCGACCTCGCCGAGCAGCCACGTTTCCGCGAAGCCTATCTGGCGACGCTTGCCTCGCTGCAAGAACGCGGCGCACGCGCTACCCTCGAGACACTGGTTCAGTCGAAAGGGACGGCATGATGTATATCGGGGTGGATTGCGGAACCCAGAGCACCAAGGTGGTGGTGGTCGACGTCGAAGGCGGTACGATTCTCGCCGAGGCCAGCCGGCCGCATTCGCTGATCGAGGGCGACCACGGCCGCCGCGAGCAGGACCCCGGTGAGTGGGTATCGGCGCTGCGCGGCGCCCTCGGCGAGGCGCTGCGCCTGGCGGCCATCGACCCGCTGGCGATACGCGCCATCGGCGTCTCCGGCCAGCAGCACGGGCTGGTGGCGCTGGACGACAAGGGCGAGCCGGTCTATCCGGCCAAGCTGTGGTGCGATACCGAAACCGCCGCGCACAATGCCGCCCTGGTCGAGCAACTGGGCGGCGAAGCCGGCTGCCTCGACAAGCTCGGCCTGGTGCTGCAGACCGGCTACACCGCCTCCAAGCTGGCCTGGCTGCGCGAGCGCGAGCCGGCGGCATACCGGCGCATCGCGAGCCTGCTGCTGCCCCACGACTACCTCAACTTCTGGCTCACCGGCGAGCGGGTTACCGAGGCTGGCGACGCCTCGGGCACCGGCTACTTCGACACCCGGGCGCGCACCTGGCGCGAGGATGCGTTCGCCGCCATTGCCCCCGAACTCGACCCCGCGCGGGTGCTGCCGCGGATCATCGAGGCCAGCGAGCCGGCCGGCATGCTGCGTCCGGCGCTGGCCCGCGAGCTTGGGCTGTCGCCGGAGGTGCTGGTGTCGAGCGGCGGCGGCGACAATATGCTCGGCGCCATCGGTACCGGCAATATCACCCCGGGGTTGGTGACCATGAGCCTGGGCACCTCGGGTACGCTGTGCGCCTACTCGCCGGCGCCGGTGATCGCCGACAGTGCCATGGTTGCCAACTTCTGCTCGAGCACCGGCGGCTGGCTGCCGTTGATCTGCACCATGAACGTCACCTCGGCCACCACCCGGGTGCGCGAGCTGTTCGGCCTCGACCTTGCCACCTTCGGCGAGCGCATCGCCAGTGCCCCAGTGGGCGCCGAGGGCGTGACCGTGCTGCCGTTCTTCAACGGTGAGCGGGTGCCGATGCTGCCCGAGGCCACGGCGAGCTTTCTCGGCCTGAGCGGTGTCAACGTCACCCAGGCCAACCTGTGCCGCGCGGTGATGGAGGGGGCGACCTTCGGGCTGCGCTATGGCCTGGACCTGTTCGGCTCGCTGGCCGAGGGGGCCAGCCAGATCCGCCTGATCGGCGGCGGGGCCAAGAGCCCGGTATGGCGGCAGATGGTCGCCGACGTTACCGCCACACCGGTGATCTGCCCTGAGGTCACCGATGCCGCGGCGCTGGGTGCCGCGCTGCAGGCCGCCTGGTGCCACCAGCGCCACCAGGGGGTGACGCTGGAGGCGCTGTGCGCACGGCTGGTGCATCTCGACGCCGGCTCGCTGGCCGAGCCCGAACCGGGCGCGGTGGCGGCCTATCGCGAGGTCTACGCCCGCTACCACCGGGCGCTGGCAGAGCGCCACGCCCTGGCGCCTTGACCCGTCGTCTTCGTTACTCTTTTTACCAGGAGCGCTATCACATGACGTCCACGAGCCAACTCGAACAGCTCAAACGCCATTCGCTGGTGGTCGCCGACACCGGCGATCTCGAGGCGATCCGCCGCTACCAGCCGCAGGATGCCACCACCAACCCCTCGCTGCTGCTCAAGGCCTTCGCGCTGCCCGGCTATCAGGACCTGATCGACGCCGAGCTGGCGGCGGTCAAGGTGGAAGACGTGGATCACGACACGCGTCTGGCCCACGCCGTGGATCGGCTGGCGGTGGCAATCGGCAGCGAGATCAGCCGGCTGGTGCCGGGCCGCGTCTCCACCGAGGTGGCGGCGCGGCTCTCCTTCGATACCCAGGCCAGCATCCGCAAGGCGCATGAGCTGGTGGAACTCTACGACCGCCACGGCGTGGGGCCGGAGCGGGTGCTGATCAAGCTGGCCTCGACCTGGGAGGGCATTCGCGCCGCCGAGGTGCTGGAGCACGAGGGTATTCAGTGCAACCTGACGCTGCTGTTCAGCGAGGCCCAGGCCCAGGCCTGCTTCGATGCAGGGGTGTTTCTGATCTCGCCCTTCGTCGGGCGCGTCACTGACTGGTACAAGAAGGAAACCGGCCGCGACTATGCGCCCGACGAGGATCCCGGCGTAGCGTTCGTGCGCGGCGTGTGTGAGCGGGCCAACCGGGGCGGATACGAGACGGTGGTGATGGGCGCGAGCTTTCGCACCACCGGCCAGGTGCTGGCGCTGGCCGGTTGCCCGCGGCTGACCATCTCGCCGGCGCTGCTCGAGGAGCTGGCGGCAAGCGACGGCGAGGTGACACCCAAGGTTGCCATGCAGCCCGCCACCGAAGTTAAGCGCCCTGCGCCACTCGATGAGACGACATTCCGCTGGGGCCACAACCAGGACGCCATGGCCAACGACAAGCTGGCCGAAGGCATTCGCCGTTTCCATGACGACCAGGCCGCCCTCGAGGCGCTGATCGACGAGCGCCTGGGCTGACCCTCACAGATCCTCCAGCCGCCAGACGTCGTAGGCCGGCTCCTCGTAGGGATGGGCCAGCCTGAGGGCGGCCACGGCGGCCTGAATGACGCCGTCCTCGCAGACCAGCTCGACCTTGAGCTCCTCGACGTGCTCCAGCTCGCCGACCGCGCCGATATGCGGGTCGGCGCCGTCCAGCGGCCTGAACTGGCCGCGGCCGCGGGTCTCGAAACAGCACGCCTCGTAGTCGCCGATGCGCCCGGCCCCGGTCTCGAATACCGCCTCCTTGACCGTTTCGGCGGCGTCCAGCGGCACGAAGAAAGCCAGTTTGTACATGCTGTCGCTCCTCTCGGATGTATTGCGCCCCTTGTGCCATAGCCGTGGGCGCTTTGCCAGCCGAGGGGTGGTTATGGCAGGATTGGGCCAGGCGACACCATCAAGGGAGGGCATCATGGACGCATCGCTGGAGGAGCTGCTGGCGTCGCTGGGGCTGACGCCGCGGGGCGAGCTTCAGGCCATGGCGGGAGGCGATAGCGCCACCGTCTATCGCCTGGCTACCGACCAGGGGGCCGTGGTGGCCAAGCGCGACGATAGCCAGCGGCTGGCCGGCGAGGCCGATGGCCTGGCGGCGCTGCGTGCCGCCAACAGTGGCCTGGTGGTCCCCGAGGTGCTGGCCCAGGCGGGTCAGTGGCTGGTGATGGAGGCGCTAAAGCCTTCGAGTCGCGGGGCGGGAGACGCCTTCGCGCTTGGCCAGGGGCTGCGGGCACTGCATGCGCACAGCGCAGCCGAGCACGGCTGGCCGCGCGACAACGCCTGCGGGTTAACCCCTCAGCCCAATGCGCCACTGGCCGACGGGCGGGCGTTTCAGCGCCAGCGGCGGCTACTGCCGCTGGCTGCCGCCTGCCATGAGCGCGGCCTGCTGGACGACGGCCTGCGCCAGCGCATCGAAACCCTGGCCGAAGGCCTGGAGCGCTGGCTGCCGGATGTCCCGGCGAGCCTGCTGCACGGCGATCTGTGGAGCGGCAACGTGCTGTCTACCCCGCGCGGGCCGGCGCTAATCGATCCGGCGGTGAATCGCCACTACCCGGAGGTCGACCTGGCCATGTTGACGCTGTTCGGCTCTCCCGGTGAGGCCTTCTTCGAGGCCTACTGGAACGGCGACGCCCCGGCCGACTGGCCGAGGCGCGAGGCGCTGTTCCAGCTCTATCCGCTGCTCAACCACCTGCTGCTGTTCGGCGGTGGCTATCGCGACGGGGTCGAGCGGGCAGTGGCGCAGGTCGAGACCTACCAGGACTAGCTGTTTACCAAGACCTATAGGGCAGGAACTTGCCGTTGAGGGTCAGCAGTACGCGGTCGCCCTTGGGGTCCTCGACCTTGTCGACCTCCATGGTGAAGTCGATGGCACTCATGATGCCGTCGCCGAATCGCTCCTGGACCACGTCCTTGAGGGTCTCGCCATAGACGCCCACCACTTCGTAGAGGCGATAGATGAACGGATCCTGGGGATCGCCTCGTCCCAGGCCTTGGTGGGGAAGGCCTTGAGTGCTTCGGCCGCCTCGCTGTCGACGCCGAGCACATCGCACAACTTATGGGCGATCTCGTGACTGGCACTGTTCATGCCGTAGCAGGCCGAGGCGACCCATACCGGCGACATGCCGACGGCGCTGCCGATGGCCTCCCAACTGAGCTGTTTGCGGGCCTTGGCAGCGAGTAGGGTGTGGCGCATTTCGAGCTTATCCATGATGCGTCTCCTTGGGGGTAAAGGCGACCAGAGTGTCGTTGCTGGTGCCGGTGTCCGCGGGCTTGCCATCGGGCGCCGCTGGGGTGTCGGTCGAGGCGTGCCCGACCGGGTTGACCGATTCGGGGTAGTGCAGCCCGCGGCGGTCGAGATCGGCGGTGCGTAGCTCGCCGGAGCGGTTGACCAGAAAGTCGACCAGGTAATTACGAATGGCGTAGAAGTGCGGGTGCTTGACGATCTCGCCGCGCTGCCGCGGCCGTGGCAGGTCGATCTCCACCGCTTCGGCGATGCGCGCCTCGGGACCGTTGGTCATCAAGAAGATGCGGTCGGCGAGCAGGATCGCCTCGTCGACGTCGTGGGTGATCATGAACACCGTCTGGCGATCACGGGTCCAGATCTTGATCAGCTCGTCCTGGATCACTCCTCGGGTCAATGCATCCAACGCGCCAAACGGCTCGTCGAGCAGCAGCAGCTTGGGCTTGGTGGCGAAGGCGCGGGCGATGCTGACGCGCTGGCGCATGCCGCCGGAGAGTTGCGCCGGCTTGCGATCTACCACGTCCTTCAGCCCGACCATTTCCAGGTATTCGAAGCTGTGCTCGGTGACCTTGGCGTCACTCCACTCCTTCCAGCGGGCGCGCACGCCGAAGCGCACGTTCTCCAGTGCCGACAGCCATGGCAGCAAGCTGTAGTTCTGGAATACCACGCCGCGCTCCAGGCCCGGGCCGTCTATCTCCTTGCCTTCCATGACCATGGCGCCGTCGCTGAACTGATCGAGCCCGGCCAGGGCGTTCATGATCGTCGACTTGCCGCAGCCGGAGTGGCCGATGATGCAGACGAACTCGCCTTTTTCGAGCTGGAAGCTGACGTTCTCGAACACCGTCAGGTCATCGCCGTCCTTGGCGCCGGGAAAGCGTTTGGCGGCTTGCTGGACTTCTACGAAGGCGTGATTCATGTCTCTCTCCTGAAGGTTATTCCTGGTAGGCGACCAGCTTGGCGACCGCACCGAGGGCCAGGTCGAGCAGCATGCCCACCACGCCGATCAGCAGGATCGAGAAGATCACGCTGGTCAGGTCGAGGTTGTTCCACTCGTTCCACACGTAGTAGCCGATGCCGGTGCCACCGACGAGCATCTCGGCGGCGACGATTACCAGCCAGGCGATGCCGATGGATATACGCATGCCGGTGAGGATGGTCGGCGCAGCGGCCGGCAGGATCACCTGGAAGGCGGTCTTGAGCGGTGAAAGCTCATGGGTGCGTGCGACGTTGACCCAGTCCTGCCTGACCCCGGCGACGCCGAAGGCGGTGTTGAGCAGCATCGGCCAGATCGAGCAGATGAAGATCACGAAGATCGCCGAGGCCTGGGCGTCGCGGATGATGAACAGCGCCAGCGGCATCCAGGCCAGTGGCGAGATCGGTCGCAGCACCTGGATAAAGGGGTTGAGCGCCTTGTAGGCCAGTGGTGACATGCCGATCAGAAAACCGATGGGAATCGCGATCAGTGCCGCGGCGAAGTAGCCGGTGAGCACCCGGAACAGCGAGTAGCCGAGCTGAATGCCGATGCCCTTGTCGTTGGGGCCGGCATCGTAGAACGGATCCGACAGCTGCTCCCAGGCGCGCACCATGATCGCCGAGGGCGGCGGTACACTGGCGGTCTCGTCGGCGCCGGCCATCAGTTGCTCGTACTCGCTGAGTTCGCCGCCGCCCCCCAGGATCGGCGCGCGGTTGAGGCCCTCCCACAGGCCGACAAACAGCGCCAGCAGCAGCACGGCAAGGATGCCGGCGCGGACGTTGAGACTGACGTTCCACTCGGTGGTCGTGCGGTCCATGAGTTAGCTCCTGCGAATGTCGAAGCTGTCGAGATAGGCTTCTGGCTGGGTGTAGTCGAAGGTCTTGCCCATGATCTGGTAGTTGCGCGCGGTCTCTTCCGGGGCGTCGTAGCCCAGTTCGCGCATCACATCGCCGGCCTCGGTAGCCAGGAACACATCGCGGGCGACCTGCTGGTAGTCGACGTCGCCGTCGATATAGCCCCAGCGCTTCATCTGAGTGAGGATCCAGATCGCCATGGAGTGCCAGGGGAAGGGGTCGAAATCGATGCGGTCGGGCACGTCGCGGACCTCGCCCAGGCCGTCGGCGAAGCGCCCGGTAAGCACCTGCTCGATGACGTTGACCGGTTGGTTGAGATAGCTGGTCGGGGCGATGGCCTCTGCGATCTCCGAGCGGTTGGCAGGGTCCGAGGAGTACTGGGTGGCGTCGATGATCGCCCGCAGCAGCGCGCCGTAGGTGTTGGGGTTCTCGCGGGCGAAGGTGGCGCTGGTGGCGAAGGCACAGCACGGGTGGCCATCCCAGATCTCCTGGGTCAGCAGATGGATGAAGCCGATGCGTTCGTAGACCGCGCGCTGGTTGAACGGGTCCGGCGACAGGAAGCCGTCGATATTGCCGGCGCGCAGGTTGGCGACCATCTCGGGGGGCGGAATCACGCGGATCTGGATATCCTGGTCGGGGTCGAGGCCGTGCTCGGCGACGTAATAGCGCAGCAGGAAGTTGTGCATCGAGTACTCGAACGGCACGCCGAAGGTAAAGCCCTTCCACTGCTGCGGGTCGCGCTTGTCCTGGTGGTCGAGGTGCAGCACGATCGCCTGGCCGTTGATGTTCTCGATGGCCGGAGCAATGAAGGAGCGGCGGCTGGAGCCGGCCCCCAGGCTCATCGCCAGCGGCATCGGCGACAGCATGTGCGCGGCATCGAAGGTATCGTTGAGCGAGTTGTCGCGGATCAGCGCCCAGCCGGCGGTCTTGATCACATTGACGTCGAGGCCATAGCGCTCATAGAAGCCCATCGGGTGGGCCATGATGATCGGCGTGGCGCAGGTGATGGGGATGAAGCCGACATCCAGTTCGGTCTTCTCCAGCGGGCCGAGGTCCTCCTTGACGGCGGCCTTGATGGCGTCCATCGGAAACAGGCTGGCCAGGGCGGCGGCCGCGGTACCGCCGCCGACCAGCTTCATGAATTGGCGGCGATGCATGTCGCTGTGGCCGAACATGCCGCGCACCAGGGCGCTTTCCACCACCCGATCCATCATTTCCTCGCTGCTGACCGGCGCAGCGTCGGGTGGGCTGTCGTTCGAGGCAGCGGTGTTGATGGATGCAGCAGCATCGTGGCGGCAGTCGTGGCAGTCGCAGTGGCGACCGTGAACCAATGATTGGCGATGGTCGAAGGGGTTGCCCAGGCTGTTGTGGTCGTTGTGATCGGTCATATTGTTGTTCACCTCACGGAAGCAATGGGACGTCGGGATGCGCCGCGGTGGTGCAGTGCCGGGAGTCACGGCGACGCTGAGACAACCATTGCCAGGCCCGTGCCAGTTGCCGAGAAAGGAGGAATAGTCTTTTTTATCCAGTGGGTTAGCGGTATTGCATGGCGGACGGGAGGGGCGGTCTCTAGTGACGACATTTCGCCATTGGCGATATTTCGTTGGTTTTTCGACGAAATATCGTTGTTGGCGCGAGTCTTGAATGACGTAGGGCATGCCCCACTCAGGAGACCTGCCATGAGTCCCGCCTCGCTGCGCCACCGCGTCTTCCTGCAGTCGCCCCAGGCGATGCTGGTGATCGACCCGGTGGCGGACCGCCTGCTGGATGCCAATCCCGCCGCCAGCCGGCTGTTGGGGGGTGACGCCGCAGCGCTGTCGGCGCGACCCTTCAGCCACTGCCTGGGGGCATCGCTGCCGCTGTGGGTGAGCTTTACCGACGAAGTGCTGACCCGCTCACCGGGCTGGTCGGATGACCTGGTGGTGCTCGACCTGACCCGCCAGCCGCACCACGTCGAGGTGTTCGGCCAGCGCCTCGACGGAGGCCAGACGCTGCTGTTGACCCTGACCGACCGCGACCAGGCCGAGCAGCGCCGGGCCAAGGCCGACCTGCGTCGCCAGCATCGCCGCGGCCACGTCGGCTGGGAGCGGGTCGAGCAGGTCTTCGAGCGTATCGAGCGCCAGAATCAGCTGATCCTGGGCGCCGCCGGGGAGGGCATCTACGGCCTCGACGCCGAGGGCAAGACCACTTTCGTCAATCCTGCCGCGGAGCGCATCCTGGGCTGGAGCAGCGATGACATGGTCGGTCACGATGCCCACCTGATGTTTCACCACACCCGTGCCGACGGTAGCCACTTTCCGGTGCAGCAGTGTCCGATCCACGCCTCGTTCAGCGACGGCCAGGTGCATCGCGTCGACGACGAGGTGTTCTGGCACAAGAACGGCGAGGCGATCCCGGTGGAGTACACCAGCACGCCGATCTTCGAGATGGGCCGGCTGGTGGGGGCGGTGGTGCTGTTCCGCGACATTCGCGAGCGCAAGCGCGCCGAGCAGCGACTGCGCGATGCCCTGGCCGAGGTCGAGTCGCTCAAGCAGCGTCTCGAACTCGAGAACCAGTACCTGCAGGAGGAGATCAAGGCCGAGCTCAACCACCGCGAGATCGTCGGCGAGAGCCCTGCGGTGGCGCAGTTGATCCGCCAGATCGCGCTGGTCGCGCCCACCGATGCCAACGTCCTGATCAGCGGCGAGTCGGGCACCGGTAAGGGGCTGATCGCGCGCGCGATTCACGTTGGCAGCGAGCGCAGCGACCGGCCGCTGATCCGCGTCAACTGCGCGGCGATTCCCCACGACCTGTTCGAAAGCGAGTTCTTCGGCCATGTGAAGGGCGCCTTTACCGGCGCGGTCAACGACCGACCGGGGCGCTTCGAGCTGGCCGACGGCGGCACCCTGTTCCTCGACGAGGTGGGCGAAATCCCGCTGGCGCTACAGAGCAAGCTGCTGCGGGTGCTGCAGGACCAGCAGTTCGAACGCATTGGCGGCAATCGCACCCGTGAGGTGGATGTGCGGGTGATCGCCGCCACCAACCGCGACCTGCGCGAGATGATCGAGGCGGGAGAGTTTCGCGAGGACCTCTATTTCCGCCTCAACGTCTTCCCGATCGAATCGGTGCCGCTGCGCAGCCGCATCGAGGACGTGCCGCTGCTGGCCCGGCACTTCCTGCAGCGCGCCTGCCAGAAGTTCAACAAGCCGGGGGTGAGGATCCCGCCGGCCCAGCTGCAGATCCTGCAGCGCTACCCCTGGCCGGGCAATATCCGCGAGCTGGAAAATGTCATCGAGCGCCAGGTGATCGTCACCCAGGATCGGCGCCTGGTATTCGACGACCTGCTGCTCGGCGAGCCGCCGAGCCCGCGCCGCGAGCCAACCGAGCCGGCGGCCGGGGTGGCTGACGCCAGCGCGCCGCTGCCGGAGCTGGAGCTGTGCCGCCGCCAGCGCGACAATGCCATCGCCGCACTGCAGCGCTGCGCGGGCAAGGTCTCGGGCCGCGATGGCGCCGCCGAGCTGCTGGGGCTCAAACCGACCACGCTGTTCTCACGGCTGCGCAAGTGGGGCGTCGAGCCGCGCGAATACCGTAGCCGCGGCAGGACCACCGGTGCTTGACCTGATGCAAGGTTGAGGTAATAGGGTGCCGGCTGTTCACATAAATTGACCTCGTACAAGTCTGGCATACATACATGAATGTAACTATAATGCGCACCTTTCCCGGTGGCTCGAGGGCGGAGTCACTTATACGTTTCACACCTGGAGGCACCTCATGCGACTGGCACCCCGAGCGGGCGTGACCCCGATTCGAACCCTGCTGTTGGCAGGGCTGATCAGCGTAGGCTTGGCGGCCTGTGGCCAGAACGGCGAGGACGAGGAAGGCCCCCCGGGCGGCGAGGCGGGCGGGCCACCGCCGACCACGGTGTCGGTGGTCAGCGTCGAGCCACGCGACGTCGAGGTGGTCCAGGAGTACGCCGGCCGTGCCCGTGGCTCGCGTGAGGTCGAGGTGCGCGCCCGGGTCGAGGGGATCCTGCAGGAGCGCCTCTACACCGAGGGCCAGATGGTCGAGGAGGGCGAGGCGCTGTTTCGCATCGACCGCGAGCCCTACGAGATCGCCCTGCGCCGCGCCGAGGCCGAGCGCGCCAATGCCCAGGCCGACCTCAACCAGGCGCGCCGTGAGTGGCAGCGGATCTCGTCGCTGTTCGACCAGAACGCGGTCAGCGAGCGCGAGCGCGATACCGCGCTGTCCGCTCGCGAGCTGGCCGAGGCGCGCTATGCACTGGCCGATGCCGGCGTCGCCGATGCCCAGCTCAACCTCGATTACACCGAGGTCACCGCGCCGGTGGCCGGGGTCACCGGGCTCGAGAGCTTCCCGGAAGGCAGCCTGATCGATCGCGGCCAGCTGCTCACCAGCGTGACCCAGCAGGACCCGATCCACGTGCGTTTCTCGCTGCCCGAGAACGACGCCGCCCTGCAGCGCGCCGCGCGCCGGGCGATGGTCGCCAACGGCGACGAGTCGCCGCGTGAGGCGGCGCTGATCCTGCCCGACGGCAGCGACTACGATCAGGCCGGCCAGGTCGACTTCACCGACAGCACCATCGACCCGCGCACCGGTAGCGTGTCGGCGCGGGCGGTGTTCCCCAATGCCGACGGCGAGGTGGTGCCGGGGCAGTTCGTGCGCGTGCGGGTGGTGGTGCAGACCCTCGCGGATGCCTTCCTTATTCCGCCCCAGGCGGTGGGGCAGGGTGCCGAGGGGCCGCAGGTGTTCGTGGTCGATGACGAGGACAAGGCCCAGACGCGGGTGGTGCAGCTGGGACCGGTGCAGCAGGGCCAGCAGATCGTCATCGATGGCCTCGAGCCCGGTGACCGCGTAGTGGTCAACGGCCAGGTGGCGCTGCAGGAGGGCATGGACGTCTCTGCTGCCGAGGTCGAAGACGACGAGGAGGCCGCCGAAGAAGCCGAGCAATCGGCGTTCGATGCCGAACAGCAAGTCCCCGATGACGAGGAGGCGTGATGCTCAGGTTCTTCATTGACCGGCCGATCTTCGCCTCGGTCATCTCCATCATCATCGTACTGGCCGGGCTTGCCGCGCTGCGCGCGCTGCCGGTGGAGCAGTACCCCGACGTGGTGCCGCCGCAGATCGTGGTGCAGGCCAACTACCCTGGCGCCAGCGCCGAGGTGCTCTCCGAGGCGGTGGCCGCGCCGCTCGAGCAGGAGATCAACGGCGTCGACGACATGATCTACATGGAGTCGAGCGCCACCGATGCTGGTAGCCTGCAGATCACCATCTCGTTCGAGATGGGTACCGACCCTGACCAGGCGGCGATCAACGTCAACAACCGCGTGCAGGCCGGCCTGGCGCGCGTGCCGCAGCAGGTCCGCGACCAGGGTGTGCGGGTCGAGGCTCGCTCCACCAACATCCTGATGGTGCCGGTGATGTACTCGCCGGACGGCAGCCAGGATCCGCTGTTCATCTCCAACTATGCGCTGCTCAATGTACTCGACGAGCTGGTGCGGATTCCGGGGGTTGGCGACGCCTCGCTGTTCGGTGCCCAGGACTACTCCATGCGGGTGTGGCTCTCGCCGGACAAGCTATCGCAGTTCGATCTGACGCCGTCCGACGTGGCCGCGGCAATCCGCGAGCAGAACGCCCAGTTCGCCGCCGGCCAGCTGGGTGCCGAGCCCTCGGTGGACGACCAGGCGTTCACCTTCACGGTGACCACCCGCGGCCAGCTCTCCGACCCGGAGGAGTTCGAGAACATTATCCTGCGTGCCGACGAGGATGGCGGCAGCCTGCGCCTGGGCGACGTGGCACGGGCCGAGCTGGGTGCCCAGAACTACGCCTTCTCGGCCACCTACAACGGCCAGAACGCGGTGCCCATGGGCATCTACCTGCAGCCCGGGGCCAACGCCCTGGCAACCGCCGACGCGGTGCGTGATGCGCTGGATGACATTGCCACTCGCTTCCCTGAAGGCGTCGAGTACACCATCCCCTACGACACCACCGAGTTCGTCGAGATCTCGATCCAGGAGGTGTTCATCACCCTGCTGGTCGCGGTGGCGCTGGTGGTGCTGGTCACCTTCCTGTTCCTGCAGCACCTGCGCGCCACGCTGATTCCGGTGGCGGCGATCCCGGTGTCGCTGATCGGCACCTTCACCGGCATGTTGGCGTTGGGCTTCTCGGTCAACCTGCTGACGCTGTTCGGGCTGGTGCTGGCGATCGGCATCGTGGTCGACAACGCCATCATCGTGCTCGAGAACGTCGATCGGCTGATGCGCGAGAAGGGCATGGAGGCCCGCGAAGCCTCGATCAAGACCATGCACCAGGTGGCCGGGGCGGTGCTCTCCTCGACCCTGGTGCTGGTGGCGGTATTCGCCCCGGTGACCTTTCTCGGCGGCCTGACCGGCGAGCTCTACCGCCAGTTCGCGGTGACCATCGCCATCTCGGTGGTGGTCTCCGGGGTAGTGGCCCTGACCCTGACGCCGGCGATGTGTGCACTGCTGCTGGACGGCCAGAAGCACAAGGTGGCCAAGCCCTTCGAGCTGTTCAACCGCGGCTTCGACAAGCTCACCAACGGCTTCGCCTGGGTGGTACACAAGCTGTTGCGGCATGCCGTCATCGGCTGCGTGCTGTTCATCGGCGTGCTGGCCGCGACGCTGTTCTCGATGAGCCGCATGGCCCCGGGCCTGGTGCCACAGGAGGACCAGGGCGTGGCGCTGGTGGTCTATCAGCTGCCGGCGGTGTCGGCGCTGTCGCGTACCGAGAGCGTGCGCGACCAGGTCTCGGCGATGCTCACCGACATGGACGAGGTGGACCAGTTCACCAGCTTCGCCGGTTTCGACATCATTGCCGGCTCGCTGCGCAGCAACGCCGGGGTTGGCTTCGCCAACCTCTCCGACTGGAGCGAGCGCACCGGCGAAGGGCAGGATGCCGCCTCGCTGGCGGGGCGCATCATGGGCATGGGCGCGGGTATCCCCGAGGCCAACGTGCTGGCCTTCACGCCGCCACCGATCCAGGGCCTGTCGCTGACCGGCGGGGTCGAGGGTTATCTCGAGGTGCGCGGCGACAGCACGACTGACGAGATCGCCGAACTGGCCCAGCGGCTCTCCGCGGCGGCCAACGAGCGCCCCGAGCTGGTCAATGCGCGCTCCACGCTGGATACCAGCATCCCGCGCTACAACGCCGAGGTCGATCGCGAGAAGGCCCGCGCCATGGGCGTGCCGATCAACCAGATCTTCGAGACCATGCAGAGCACCTTCGGCTCGCTGTACGTCAATGACTTCACCCTGGCCGGTCGCAACTGGCAGGTGAACCTGCAGTCGGAGGCCGAGTTCCGCGGCCAGCCCGAGGATCTCAACAAGGTCTTCGTGCGCTCCGAGAGCGGCGAGATGTTGCCGCTGTCGACCCTGGTGACACTGGAGCGTACCCCGGGGCCGGACATCATCAACCGCTTCAACGTCAACAGCGCCGCCAAGTTCCTGGCCGATGCCGCACCGGGCTACACCACCGGCCAGGCCAAGGAGGCGATGGACGCGGTGGCCGCCGAGGTGCTGACCGACGGCAGCTCCTCGCTGGGCTGGACAGGCGAAGCCTACCAGCTCGACGCCGCGGCGGGGGCCGGTGGCCTGGCCTTCGGTCTCGGGCTGGTGATGGTCTTCCTGATCCTGGCCGCCCAGTACGAGCGCTGGACCCTGCCGCTGGCGGTGGCCTCGGCGGTGCCGTTCGGGGTGCTGGGTGCGTCGCTGGCCGCGATGCTGCGCGGCTTCCCCAACGACATCTACTTCCAGGTGGGCCTGCTGGTGCTGATCGGCCTGGCGGCCAAGAATGCCATCCTGATCGTCGAATTCGCCGCTCAGAACCGGCGCGCCGGGATGTCCTCCTTCGATGCCGCCATGGCCGCTGCCCAGCAGCGTTTCCGCGCCATCATCATGACTGCGCTGACCTTCATCATCGGTACCCTGCCGCTGGTGTTCGCCAGCGGCGCGGGGGCGGCCAGCCGTCAGGAGATCGGCACCGTGGTCGTCGGCGGCATGATCTTCGCCAGTACCCTGGCGCTGCTGTTCGTGCCACTCTTCTATAAATTGATGGATGATCTGGGCTCGCGCCGCCGCGCCCGTCGTCTCGAGCAGAGAGAGCAGAAGCATGCCTAAGCCGAATGCCGCGGGCGTCTCGCGCCTGGCCGCGCCGCTGATCCTGGTCGCGCTGTTGGCCGGCTGCGCCGTGGGGCCCGACTACCGGGCCCCGGATATCGCCTTGCCCGACGAGTGGCCGGAGCACGTGCTGCTGGCCGAGGAGGAGCGTAGCGAGTGGCGCTACTGGTGGCGCCAGTTCGAGGACCCGCGGCTTGACGCGCTGGTCGAGCGCGCCACTGCCGAGAACCTGGATATCCGCCTGCAGCTGGCGCGGATCCAGGAGGCGCGAGCCCAGCTGGGCCTGGCGAGGGCCGAGCAGCTGCCCTCGGTGGGCGCCCAGGCCGAGGCCGCCCGCGAGCGTACCCCGGCCACCGCCTCACCGCTCGGCGTCGAGTCCACCGACAACACCTTCTCGGTGGCCGGGCAACTGAGCTACGAGATCGATCTGTGGGGGCGCCTGGCGCGCGAACGCGAGGCCTCCGAGGCGCTGCTCGAGGAGAGCGTGTTCGCCCACGATGCGGTGCGCCTCAACGTGATCACCGACGTGGTGGCGACCTACTTCGATCTGAAGAGCGCCGAGCAGCAGCGGCGTATCACCGAGAGCACCCTGGAATCGCGGGAGGAGACCTTCCGCCTCGAGCAGATCCGCTTCGACTCCGGCGAGACCGACGAGCTGGCGCTGCGTCAGGCGCAGTCGGAGCTGGAGACCACCCGCGCCCAGTTGCCCGCTCGGGTGCAGCGCGTGCGCTCCCTGGAGGGGGCGCTGGCGGCGCTGGTGGGGCTGTCGCCGGCCGAGCTGTTCGATGAGCTCGACTTCGGCGACACCCAGCTCGACGATATCGTGCTGCCCACCGGCGTGCCGACTATGCTGCCGTCGACGCTGCTCGAGCGGCGCCCGGATATCCGCTCCGCCGAGGCTGGCTTGGTCGCCGCCAATGCCGGCATCGGTATTGCCGAGGCCAGCCGCCTACCGAGTCTCAACCTCAGCGGGCTGATCGGTACGGTGGCCGGCGACAGCAGCGACCTGTTCACCTCGGCGGCCCAGGCCTGGGGCCTGGGGGCCACGGTGATGGGACCGATCTTCGACTTCGGCCGCTCGCGTTCGCGCATCGACACCGCCGAGGCGCTATCCGAGCAGGCCGAGACGCAGTATCGGGCCACGGTCAACCTGGCCTTCAACGAGGTGCGCGATGCGCTGGTCAGCTACGAGACCAGCGGTGAGCGGGTCGAGGCGACCCGTGAGCAGGTCGAGGCGATTCGCCGTACCCAGGAGCTGGCCGAGGTGCGCTATCGCGAGGGCTTCGTCGGTTTTATCGAGGTGCTGGATGCCCAGCGAGCGTTGCTCTCCGCAGAACTGTCGCTGGCCGAGGCGGTACGCGACCGGCTGACCGCCACCGCCACGCTGTTCAAGGCACTGGGTGGTGGCTGGGAGAACGACCTGCCCGGCGAGCAGCCCGCCGACGTCTGACGCCCCGCGTATAGTGCCACAACGCAGCGGGCCGCCCTTTGGGGCGGCCCGCTGCTTGTTGGGAGGTTAAGGAGCGAAACGTCAGCGGCGCATCATATGCAGCAGACTGCCCAGCAGCTCCTGGCCGCGCGCGCGGATCGAGTAGCGCTCGGGGTCTCGCAGCCAGTCGTGGAACAGCCCGCCGAGGGTCGCCTGGAGCATCCGGGCGGCGGTCTCGGGGGAGAGGTCGTTGCGTAGCTGGCCGAGCTCATGGGCGCGCTGCAGCTGTTGGCATATCTCGACGTGGCACTCCTCGGCCAGGCGGTCCTGCATCTCCAGCGGATTGATGTCGCTGAAGAACTCGCAGCGATGCAGCAGGATCGCGTGGACCCGGTGGCTGCTGGGCTGCTCGAGTCTGATGAAACCGTTGTCGAAGGCCACGCGCAGCGCCTCCAACGGGTCGTCGAGCAGGTGCGGGTGGTGCAGGGTGTCGACCAGTTCCTCGAACGGCATGCGTACTCGTTCGATCAGTGCCATGAACAGGTCAGCCTTGTTCTTGAAGTGCCAGTAGAGGGCGCCACGGGTCATCCCGGCGTGGCGGGCGATCTGCTCCAGCGAGGTGCGCGCCACGCCGTTGTCGAAGAACACCTCCTCGGCGGCATCCAGCAGGGCTTCACGGGTGGCTTCTGCCTCGGCTTTGGTTCGTCTGGCCATGGGGTGGCGTTCTCGCAGCGGTTACGGTCATGGCCGCATTGTACCGCAATGCGAGCATACTTACATTCGTGACTGTATAGTTATCGACTCTGGATTGCATGGCTCGCCAAGCATGACTCGGCGCGGTATAACAGGCCGCATCGTTTCTCAGCACAAGGATATGCGCATGGCTCGTGCCCCCTTCGAACTCGCCGGCACCCGCGTTGCGCCCGGCGCCCGACTACAGATCGATGTGCCGGTGGCCAGGCTCTACACCCATGCACCGCTGCATATCCCCGTCGAGGTGGTACATGGACGCCAGGCCGGCCCGGTGTTACTGGTATGCGGCGGCATTCACGGCGATGAGATCAACGGTGTCGAGATCGTGCGCCGTCTGCTGCGCTCCAAGCAGCTCCAGGGGCTGCGCGGCACGCTGATTGCTGCGCCCATCGTCAATGTGTTCGGCTTCGTCCAGCACAGCCGCTACCTGCCCGACCGGCGCGACCTCAATCGCTGCTTTCCGGGCAGCGAGTCGGGCTCGCTGGGCGGACGAGTGGCGGCGCTGTTCCGCGAGCAGATCGTCGACCATGCCAGCCACATCATCGACCTGCA
The DNA here is from genome assembly GCF_010977575.1 of Halomonas socia. Classification (GTDB taxonomy): domain Bacteria; phylum Pseudomonadota; class Gammaproteobacteria; order Pseudomonadales; family Halomonadaceae; genus Franzmannia; species Franzmannia socia. Next base: position 4,602,149 of record NZ_CP048812.1, on the reverse strand, counting down.
CACCGGGGCGATTCACCGCACCAACCTGCCGCAGATCCGCGCCCAGCTGAAGACCCATCCCGAAACCGAGACCATGGCCGAGGCATTCGGCGCGCCGGTGATTCTCAACGCCGAACTGCGTGAAGGTAGCCTGCGCCACTATGCCCAGAATCGCGGCGTACCGGTGCTCACCTACGAGGCTGGCGAGGCGCTGCGCTTCGACGAGTGGGCCATCGGCCCCGGGGTGCGCGGCGTACTGCGCGTGATGCGGCGCATCGGCATGCTGGCGGGTGAGCACCGCCGACGCATGCCGCCGTCCGCCGAAGTGGCCAACGGCTCGAGCTGGGCGCGGGCGCCCATCGACGGCATCCTGCGGCCGCGGGTGCGGCTCGGCGCGCGTGTCGCCAGGGGCGAGGTGCTGGGTCTGGTAGCCGACCCCTTCGGCAACACCGAGGGTGAGGTGGTGGCGATGGCCGACGGCATCGTGATCGGCATGAGCAACCTGCCGCTGGCCAACGAGGGCGAGGCGCTGTTTCACATCGCGCGCTTCGACGCCATCGAGGAGGCCGAGAGCGCGGTGGAGTCGTTCCAGTCGGACTACGACCCGCAGCCGGATCTTGCCAAGTGAGAGGGCGGCGATCAGGCGCTGAGCGCGGCTCGCTCGGGCACCAGGCTGAGGGCGTCGTCGAACACCCGCAGGCAGGCACCGTCGAGGTGGCCGTGTTCGGAGAGATGGCGGCGAAAGCGGCGCCCCCCCGACTGGCCCTGGAACAGCCCCAGCAGGTGACGGGTGATGTGGTTGAGCTTGGCGCCTTCCTCCAGCCGCCGGGCGATATAGGGGCGGAAGGCCCGCGCGGCGGCGTGGCGGCTGGTTGCCGGGCCAGGCTCGCCGTAGAGCGCCTTGTCCACGCCGGCCAGCAGCCAGGGGTTCTGGTACGCCTCGCGACCGACCATCACGCTGTCGACCCGCGCCAGGTGCTTGCGGCACTCATCCAGCGTCTTGATGCCGCCGTTGATGCCGATATGCAGCGCGGGGTGCTGCTGCTTGAGGCGCTGTACCCGCCGGTAGTTGAGCGGCGGCACGTCGCGGTTCTCCTTGGGCGAGAGCCCCTGCAGCCACGCCTTGCGCGCGTGGACGATGAACACCTCGCAGCCGGCATCCGCCACCGTTGAGATGAAGCGCGCCAGGTCGGCGTCCTCGTCCTGGTCGTCGATGCCGATCCGGCACTTGACGGTGACCGGGATCGATACCGCCGCCTGCATTGCCTTGATTGCCGCCGCCACCTTGTGCGGATGCCCCATCAGGCAGGCGCCGATCAGGTTGTTCTGCACCCGGTCGCTGGGGCAGCCGACGTTGAGATTGACCTCGTCGTAGCCCCACTCTTCGGCAATCGCCGCACATTCAGCGAGTTCGCCGGGGTCGCTACCGCCCAGCTGCAGCGCCAGCGGGTGCTCGATGTCATCGAAGCCCAGGAAGCGCTCCCGCGGGCTGCCGTGGATCAGCGCCCCGGTGGTAACCATCTCGGTATACAGCAGTGCGCGACGCGTTAGGGTCCGCGCAAAGGCGCGGTAGTCGCGGGTAGTCCAATCCATCATCGGCGCGACGGAGAAGGTTCTATCTAGCTCAGGTGGCGCAGTTTCAGTATTCATGCGGTTTATAGCGGTTGCCTTATCTGCCATTACAGTACATATTTACAGTGGTTTTGCCCTGTTTTCCGCCGCATGTTGGTACATAATTGGCACACAGGGCGCCGGCAATTTGGTACATGGGGGAGTTCGCATGGCGACGATACGGAAGCGTCGAAAAAAGGACGGCAGTTTCTCATACCTGGCGCAGATCCGCATCGCGCGGCGTGGTCAACCTGACCACTCCGAGTCGCGGACGTTCCCCAGGAAGGCCATGGCCGACGAGTGGGCGAAGCGCCGCGAGTTGGAGCTCAGCGCCCCCGGTGGGATTCTGTCGGCACAGTGGCGAGGGGTCACCCTGGACAATGCCATAGAGCGCTACCTGCAAGATTTTGCCCGGGACGCGGGCCGCTCCAAGCGGGCGACGATCGAGCAACTGCAGCGCTTCCCGATCGCGCGGGTGATGATCACCGAGCTGACCAGCCAGCAGATCATCGAGCACGGGGTGATGCGCAGGAACAGCGGCGTCAAGCCGGCCACGATTAACCAGGACATCGTCTGGCTGGGCATCATCCTGAAGACGGCCGTGGCCGCCTGGAAAATGCCGGTGGACCTGAGTGAGTTCGAGGCGGCCAAGCTGCTGCTGCGCTCCAAGGGCCTGATCGGTAAATCCAAGTCGAGAGACCGCCGGCCAACGCTGGCCGAGATCGAACGGCTGCGGGCCTACTTCCAGCGCTCCCAGAAGATCCGGCCGAGTGCGATCATCCCGATGGAAGACATCATGGACTTCGCTATCGCTTCCTCTCGACGCCGAGAGGAGATCACCCGGTTGCTCTGGTCAGATCTCGATGAGTCGGCTTCGGCCTGCTGGGTACGTGATGCCAAGCATCCGCGGCAGAAGCTGGGCAATCATAGGCAGTTCAAGCTGACCAGTGAGGCGATGGCCATCATCAAGCGGCAGCCACGCGCCCAGGGCGAAGACCGCATCTTCCCCTTCCGCCCGGCCTCGATCGGCACGCGGTGGCAGGCGGCCACGGCGGCCTGCGGTATTGAAGACCTCCGCTTCCATGATCTCCGCCACGAAGCCACCTCAAGGCTGTTCGAAGCTGGTTACGAGATCATCGAGGTTCAGCAGTTCACCCTCCACGAGAGCTGGGACGTGCTGAAACGCTACACGCACCTCCGGCCGGAGAACCTGAAGTTACGCCCGTCAGGCGGTTGATCTCATGGCCCTGCCTTCCTGACTGGATGCTGATCGCCTTGGTGCCTTTTGCAGTGTTGTCCAGGGTTTTCAGCTGCCTTGGCATGAATAATCAACCTGATTTTCTGCTGTTGTGCTGATCGGTGTATTTTGGCGCTTATTTCCCTGTTGCTTTCTGCATAATTCCGCACGTTTCCATGCTCCCCCTGAAATGCCTCCAGTCCCGCAGCTTCTGCATTGCCCGCTTTGGCTCCCGCTGCATGAAGAAAATAGTGCCAAGCGAGCAGCGGAGGCGGGGAGGGGACGGCGCGGCTCAGCCCCTGGGCGGTAGCCTCTAGCATATGCCGTATATTGGCCCCTACTGGCTCTCTGGAAGGCGTTCTCGCTGTGTTTCGGGCAAGCTTTGGCAGCGCGGCGCGTCTCGCTGGCTGCCCTGTGTGGCGCTAGTTGGGCGCTCTGGGCACACTCTGGATGCAAAAAAGCCCTGCCGCGCTCAGGTGAGTGCGGCAGGGCTGTTCTGAATCCTCCTGACGTTAGTCGATATCGTAGAAAGCGCTTCGTCTTTTTGCTTGCTCGTCGCGTAGCCTTTGCTCGAACAGCCTTTGCACCTCGGCGGCGACGTAGTGGGCTACGGCCTGCTCATCCATCCCCGGCGCGGCATGCACATGGATATCACCGATGCTGATACTCATGCCGCCGGCTGCCTGGGCGGCCATGGGCGGGCGGCTGTCGATGCTTAGATTGGCGGCTGCCGGCGATGCGACGGCAGCGCTGCCCAGCATGAGCCCGCCGGCCAGATCCCTGACCTGCTTGGCCATGCCGCTGGCCTGGCCGATCGGCTGGTTCTGGGTGCGCTGAATGCCCTGGCTCAGCCCTGCCGTAACGTCCATGCCGATATCGCGGAACACGCGCGAAGGTGAGTTGGTCTTGAACAGCCCGCGCATCACGCCGATGGTCTCGTTGGCCAGGTCGCCCGCGCGGCTTGCCACGTTGCTGGCCCCGTTGCGAATGCCTTGGCCGAGGCCGCTGGCAATGTCCTTGCCTGATTCCCAGGCGTTGCCCACAGCATCTGACATCCAGCTGGCAATGTCGCCGGCCAGGCCCACGACATGATCTTTCAAGGCGCCGGCCATGCCGCCGATACCGCCAATAATCCCCTCGACGATATTCGTACCGAAGCCTTCGAACACCTTCGACGGCGAGTTGATGTCCAGCATGTTCCTGAAGCCGTCAGCGATCGAGCGCCCCAGATCCTTTACCGCATCGATAGCGCTCTGGATGCCGCCGAGAATGCCACCTATCAGGCCATCGACGATAAAGCCGCCAAAGGTGCGGAACTCGTCAGGGATATCGACACCGAGCGTCTCCAGGGCGCCGATGATGACGCGGTAGAGAGCGTTCAAGGGCGTCCAGTCGAGGATGAGCCTAGTGACGGCGCCCAGCCCTTCGCTCCAGGCGTCTCTGAGCTGGGTGCCGATGTTGCGGAACTGGTTACCCAGGTCGCCCCAGTTCTTCCATAGCAGGTACCCGGCGTAGACCAGGGCTGTGATACCGGCGATCAGCCAGCCGATGGGAGTGGCGGCGAACGCGGCCGACAGAACCTTGAAGCCGCCGGCAAGGGCCGGCAGGGTCTTGGCGAAGGCAACCAGCGCCGCGCCGGCTTTGACCAGGGCGATGCCGAAGCTGATCACCGACAAGATCATCTTGCTGGCGAACAGCGTGCCGACCACCATGGCCAGGTTGTCGTAGCCGCCCACCATGTCGGCGACGCGATCAATGCCGGCGCCAATGGCCCTGGCCAGACGCCAGCCGCCAACGACCAGGTCTTGCACGATAGGCACGGCGGCCTTGAGTCCCTCGCCGAGATCGCGGGCGAACTCCTGCACCTGATGGCGGTTTTCCTGCATCCAGCCGGTCATCGTGCGCATCAGATCGGTCACCGAGGGCATCAGCTCGGCGCCGATGGTGTGTCGCATGCCGCGCATGGTCAGCTGGTTGTCGAGCAGGGCGTCTTGGAAGTCTTCCGCATCACGTACCGCGCCGTCGCCGAGCACATGGCCGATCGACCGGGCCTGGGCGTAGTAATCACCTAGCGCATCAGAGCCGCCTTGGATCATGTTCAGCATGGCCTCGCCGTTGTTGCCCCAGATGGCGGAGGCGTAGGCGATGCGGTCGGTCTGGTTGTCGATGTCATGGAGCCGATCGGCGACCACGTCGAGGGCCTGAGAAGGTGACATGTCGGCCAGCTCGCGGGCGTTGATGCCCAGCTCTTCATAGGCTTTGGCGGCAGCGCCGCCGCCCTGGGCGGCACGTCCAGTGCGGCGCACCATGCGCTGCATGCTTCCATCCAGGGTGTCGGTGCTTAGCCCGGCGCGCTCGGCGGCGTAGCGCATTTCCTGCAGCTCGTGGGTGCCAACGCCCATCAGGTCGGCAGTCTTGGCGACGTCGTCGCCTAGGGTGGCGGTGGAGTTGGCCAGGCCAAACACGGTACCCGCGGCAAGGCCGCCGGCCAGGGTGACGTTGCGAGTGAACTTCCTGATCTCGCCGGTCATGTTGCGGAACTTGCCGCCCACATCGGCGCGGCCCAGGCGTCCCAGGGCATCGCGTTGAGCGTCGAGGCGGCGGTTGGTCTCTTCGATCTGGCGGGCGAGGGCATCGTTCTGTTCAGTAAGCCCCCGGGCGCCCTCAATGCCGGGGGGTAGCTCGCGGGCCAGGTCGCGCACGCTGTCGCGCTGCTGACGATACTCGCGGGTGAGCTTATCGATCTCGCGCTGGGCGCTTTCCTGCTGCTGGGTGAGCCGGCGGGTCGGGCCTTCGGTGGTCTCCAACTGCCGGGAGATCTGACGCAGTTCCTCGCGCTTGTCCATCAGCGCGCGGCGGGTGTCGTGGCTCTGGCGCGACATGTCGCGGAAGGCGGTGATGCGGCGCTGCTGGGTGTTGAGGTCGCGCAGCTGGTCGCGGGTCTCGCGGATCGCGCGGCCGGCGCCGCGGCTGCCTTCTAGGATCTGCCTGAGTGGCCCGGTGGCCTTGTTGATAGCGGATAGTGTGACCCGTAGGTCGAGCCCCTTGGCCATGTCAGTTACTCCCCTTTGTCATCCCCTGAGTCAGCAGCTCTGCAGTGCAAGCGTCATTCTCTGACTCAAGGCGATGCCGGAGCGCTTTCAGTTCGGTAGGCGTTCTCCCGTGGAATCCTTCGCCCTCACTGCGGTGTGCGTTGGGCGTCACTACCCCGCTATGTATGCAGGCATTTCTTGCTTCCCAGGCGTCGAGCTGCAGAAGCTGCATCAGGGTCTCGGCCTTATCGCGCATCTCGAGAAGCTCCTCCAGGTTTGCATTTGCTGGAGCACAGCCCTTTTCAGCGCGTGACACATACCGATCAATCGCCCTATCAAGCCTGGCCTGGCCGCTTTGGAGCTTCTTACACCTGCGGCGACATGCCATGTAGTTGGCTCGCGGGCTCTTTGCTTTTGCCTCTCTCGGTTCCATGTTTCCTCCACTGTGTGCCCCCGACTGTACTGTCCAGCGGGGGTGGCTTCAGATGGTCACGCCCATTCGCCGAACACCACGTTCTCGACCAAGCAGCCAGCGCCGAAGTCCTCGATCACATACGCTTCATTCGAGGTGTCGTAGCTCTCGACTCTGTTGCGCTTGGGGTTGTCGATCAGGAAGCGGCGGCGCTTTCCACGCTGCCAGTAGATCGACAGGTTGCTCGGTGGGGTTATGAACAGGCTGTTCTCGGGCACACCTGGCACCCTTATGGCGACTTGGCCACCAAAGCGGGCATTACTCGCCTGCATATCCATGGCCACCGCCTCGCTCGGTGTTTTGGCATGTATCTCGGCAATCGAAAAATACTTGTCAGCGATCAATCGCCGCCCTGCGATCACGCGAAGCTCGGGGGACTCCCGGTGCCAGGGCTCGATCAGTTCGCTGACTACATCGAAGATCATGGCGTCGATATTCTGGTAGTCGCCGCCGGGGCCAATGCGTACCTCTCCACCGCTGGCACCTTCGGAAAGCACTCGCTCTGGGGCATGTTCACGAAACACCTGAAGCCACCCCTTGTTCACGTCCTCGAGTAGTGGGTTTGCGTCGCGGTCGGTATGGCCGGCGGCGCTCACACCGTTGAAGCCGATCGTCAGGCGGTCGAGTGCCTGCTGCTGGGCCAACATATCGCGCACGCGCCGCTGGAAGTCGGGGAACTTGGCCCAGGCATCCAACTGCGCCCAGGTGATATAGGTGTCAAACTCGATGCTCTCGCAGGCGTACTCGAAGACTTGTGTATCCGACACATCTTGAGGCTCGCGGTCATGCAGTTCGGTGTTGGTGCGCCTGGCAACGGAGCCAGATACCCCCATCCCTATGCGCTGCCCTCTCGCCTCGTCGACGCCGACGACATTCACCTGGCTCAGAAAAGCTGAGCTCTCCTGAATCCGGGTTTCCAGCGACTGTTGGATGCTGGGGGCAACATTGAAAGCCTGAGTGGCGTCACGCACCCCGTTGAGCTCGGCGATACGGGCCATCAATTGGTTGAATGCTTCACGTGTAGCGTTTTGCATGGTGATTTCCTATTAGTGATGGTTATCAGCGCTCGCAGAGAAGGGCGGCGATAGGTGAGGCGAGATCACCTTCGAATGAGGCGCTTCCTTCCAGGCGGGCCAGCCGCTGGCCTGCCGCGTCTGCGATCAAGGCCTTTTTGCGTCTCTTGACCTCTCTGGTGATGGCAGCGCGATCGGCTGCGGCAATCTTTGCCATGAAGCCCGACATGGCAGACTCGTGGGCATCAAATCCTAGGCCTGCCATGAAGACTGAATCTTCGATCACCTCGGCATTTAGGCTCGTGGCGCGTAGAGCCAGCGCCTGAAGCAGCTCTTGACCCTCTGGCTTGTTGAAAACTGCATCGAGGGCGTCGGAAAGCCGCCGGGCGGCCACTTCTCTACGGGTGGTTCTCAGGGCGTGAACGTGCTGTTGCCGGAGCTCGCCGGCCCAGTGCCGGAGCTCGTCGACATGGGGCTTAAGCTCGCCGATCAGCTCGTCGAGCTGCTCGACTTCGCTGGCCAGGGTGCTCTCCTCGGCTTGGAGGTTGCGTACCTCCTTGCCGGCGGCGCCGTCACCCTCCTTGAAGAGTTGACGCCAGCGCTGGCCCGCGTCGCGGCGGCTTTGCAGGGTAGCGGCACGCTGTTCTTGCAGCCTCTGCAGCCTGGCGGCAGCCTTTTCCAGCTTGTCGCGCGTGGCGAGGTAGTTCTCTGTCACTTTGGTGAAGTGCTCGTGGGTGGTGGTCATGCAGCAGTGCTCCAGGTGGTGCGTTGGGGTAAAGGTTCAGCTGGGTTGGGGGCTTCCCACAGGGCAGCGGCGATCAGCATCGCCTCATCGGCATCCATCGGCCCGCCGTGGCGGCCGTGCATGCGCTTGCGGTTGATAGCGAGCATCAGGCTCGACCAGGTCAAGCGTTCCTGGCGTTCTCGGGGTGGCTCGAAGTACATCGACGCCAAGTTCAGCGCCAATTCAGCGTCGATGCCTAGCTCGGCGCGCTTGCTGGCCTTGTCACTCGAGGTCAGCAAGCGCCATAGGGCCTGCGACTCGTGGGTAACGGGGTGCTGAGGCTCGGGCGCCTGATCTTCTGGGGCCTCGGCGACTTCCTCGAGGCCCTCCAGCTCAGGCGGGAAGTACTCAGGGACGCGCCACTCTGCTTGCTGAGTGAATTTTCTCCGCATGGCGGCTCTCAATCGGCCTTCATACTCCTCGAGGCCTTCCATTTCGGCCCTGACGTCGGGGCTGGCTCGCCATTCTCGGTAGCGTTTTTCCTGATCACTGGCCTGTTTCGGGCCGGGCTTATGTGGCTCGATATCGAGGGGCGTACAGTTATTCTCAGGACTCCAAGTGCTCGCGGCTTCGCCGCTGCGCTGGCCCTGCGCTGCCGCGCCGGGCTTCACTTCCCAGCGGTAGAAGCGCGTCAAAAACTCCGACTGCCCTGTCTCGCTGGCAACGACCACGCCAAATGTGGCCTTGACGGTCTCGCCATAAATGCCGTGTTTCTCGATGCCTGCTCGCACCTCGCCGGTTTCGGGGTTCATGGCGGGGGCCTTGGTGTCGAGGCGAGGAAGCCGCCAGGGGCGGGCAGGGCGCTCAGCGGCGGGAATACCAACACCGCCCATATGATCGAGATACTTGAACCAGTCGCCGGCATCCGCGGCGCGGCGCAGATCCTCCAGGATGGCCAGCGCCTCGGGGTCAGGCCGGGTGGCGGCCACCCAGTCTTCGAAGCTGGCGGCGGCGTAGGGGTCGGCTTCCTTGTCGCGCAGGCGGCGCAGCTCCCGCCATACGGTCACGCTGGGGGTGCCCATGAACTGGAACTGGCGGATGCCATGCACCGAGGCCCACGCCTCGATGCGAGAGGAGGCCACGTCCATCGCGTTGCCGTAGAGGTCAACATCATCGGCATGTGCCGCGCCGGCGATGGCCTTGCCGATGTACTTGGCGACGTAGCCGGCGGCGCTGCCCTTGGCGGGGTCGATCTCCTCGAAGCGGATGCGGTGATGCTCGCGGCCGGCGACCTCCTCGGGATCCAGGGAGAGCGCATAGCGGAGGAGGGTGCCCTTGAGCTGGTCGAGCTGGTCGGCAGCGACGAACAGCAGCAGGTGCCAGTGGGGCGTACCGTCGTGGTGAGGCTCGGCAACACGAACCCCGTAGCACTCGATGCCATCGCGCTTCAGCTTGGCCCGGGTGCGCGCCCACAGCTTGCCCAGCTGGCGGTGTGCCTCGCGCGGCGTGGCGCCGTTGTACTTGGGGTTCGGGGTCGAGTTCTTCTCGAGCACCGAGTGGAAGGCGCTGGGGAGCGTCCAGGTCACGAACACACCACAGTGCCCGGCGCGGCGTCCAAAGGCTTCGGTCTCTCGCACCCTGAGCATCATCTCGGCATAGCGGTGCTTGGGGTTAGCCTGGCCGCTGGCGGCGAGCTCGGCGAGGGTCAGCTCCTGGTCGAACTGGTTGACGGCGGTGGTGCCCTCAAGAATCACGCGACTGGCCGCCTGGCGGTGCTGCCAGCGGTCGAAGGCGATGTTGGACAGATAGATCTCGGCACGCTTGTGTACCCGGCGCACCAGGCGCTTGAACTGGTCGAGCCGGCGAGTGGCCGCGGTGCGCAGCTTGCGGCGCCACCAAGGCTCGGCGCTCAGCTTCTTCAGCAGCGAGGCCCGTTGGTTTCGGCTCAGCCGCTCGAGTTCGTCGGGTGGGTCGATGTCGAGGTGGTGCTTGTGGGCCTTCTCAAGTGCGTCGCGCAGCGCCTCAAGTTCGGCATCACGGCGGCTGGGCCAGGCATGGCGCTGAAAGTGGAGTCCACAGAGGTCGAGGCCAGCCGCGCGGCGCGGCTGCCAGAAGTAGCGGCGGCAAGTGGCGGCGAAGGCGCGATCGGCTTCGCGGCCAAGCCTCCCCAGCTCGGCCGCGACTCGCTCGGCTTTGATCAGGGCGTAATCCTCGAGAGCCTGATCATCCCAGGTGGTGTTATAAGGCCCCAAGGTGAGCTGCTTCACCATGATGCGAAGCCAGGTATTCGCCTTGGCGTTGCCGTGATTGCCTTGCCCATGGGCGGCAGCTACCGCCACCACCCCGCGCACCAGGTCGCTGGCGACCAGCGGAAAGCGCGCGAAGATGCGGCGACGGAATGCCCGGCACTCCGGTGTGCCGAGCGTCTGCTCAACCTCGCGGGCAGCCTGCACCATGAGTGGCAGATGCATCGCCGTCATGGGCAGCGCTCCCCAGGCTGATCGAGTCGATCGAAGGCCTTCAGCGTGGCTGTCTCGACCTCCTCGATAACCTGCTGGGCTGGCATGTCGTCGCCAGTAAGGCGGTCTTCCTGTACCAGGGCAGCGACCTCCACCAGCAGGGCGAAGCAGTGGCAGGCATGGCAGTGATGCAGCTCAGAAAGCCCCTCGTGCGCCACCGAACCCGGCAAAGGGTTGCGCAGCCCAGGGGCTGTGCTAGTCTTTGCGTCGGAACCATTCGGTTTGGCCCCCTTGGGATTCTGGCGAACTCGGGGGCTTTCCTTTTTGTGCTCATGTCACACCTTGGCCTTCGCCAGCTTGCTTTCATCGGCAACCGTGAAGCCGACTGCCTTCGGAATTTCGCGCCGCCCTCTTGCGCTATGCCACTCGCCCTCGGTGGTGATCGCCTTCCTTACCGCCTCCTTGATCGCGGGCCAGTCGCCGGCGTAGAAGGTGACCCGCTCGGCGCCGATGCTCAGTGTGATGACTCGCTTTGCCATTGCGCTTCCCTCAGCAGTCGGTCTGTACAGGCCATTGGCCGAAAAAGGCGATATCACCGCCGTCGCGATTCATCTTGCTGTGCCGCTTGGCAGCAGACCGCGCCTTGAGCTTTTTCACGTTAATGCCGGCGCTCGATAAACCCGCGTGCAGTGATGTGTAAAGCTCCACTGCTTCATCTTCGGTGAACTCATACGGCAGCCCCCCGATCTCGACGTTGACAAGTTTCATGGCGTATCTCCTTTGGGGTCTGCTGACTTGAACCGCTTGGGTGAGTAATCGACTCGGCGACTCTCTAATCCGTCAAACCACTCGAGTACTTCGTGACTTAGAAATGCGGTGATGTGAACGGAAACCTGTACCGGCTTGGGGAAGTCTCCGCGCCCGCTCATGCTCGACAGCGTGGCGCGTGATATCCCGGTCAACCTCTCGACTTCCGGCCAACGCATCAGCCGCTTAGGGTGGTTAGTGGCGTCCTGATCCACTGCTGTCTCCTGAGCTTTCGGCGCTGTCTGCCTTATTTAGCCTAAGGCTAAGTTTGGCCTGATTTGCTGCTGGTAATGATCATGATGATCGAGGTTTCAAGCGATTTCATCCCGACTTGTTGTAGGAATTCGGGTTCTTACAACAAGTCGTTATTTATTGGTGTGTGGCGCTTTTTATTTATCGTTATTTGTCGATTTATTGCGATATTTATTTCTGGTGATAACAGGCTGAAGGGCGCCATCGTTATCTCGAAGCCCCTCGAGGCGCTCGTTGAACAGCTCCGCGATAAGCCGATCAAGTGGCTTGCTGCTGTCTGGCGTTGCCTTGTCGAGTAGCAGATAGTTGGCCGTCAGGATGAACCAGCCTGTTTCGTCCCCACGCCCCCAGCCGCGGCCGCGGCGATCGAGCATCCTGGCGTCGGTGCCTCGCCCCCACCAATCGTCGAGCTTGCGGATGCACAAGTAGCGGCTCTGGATGTCGATCGGCCATCCGTCATATTCAAGGTGCAGCGTCTGCCGGCCGTACCCTGCCCATCGCCACCACCACTGGCACTGGCTAACCAGGTGGCCGAGCTTTTCGTCGATCTGCCACTTCTGGCCGCATTCCTTGCATGCCAGGTGAGCGACTTGATCCCCTGCCGCGGTCGGCCTCGTGGTTCTGATTCTCAAGCTGTAGTTGCCGCAATGGCGGCACTGCCTGTCGGCATGCCGCGAGGCGCCCTTAGTTGGCATGGCCACCTACCAACGCCACGCGCGCCACCTGCTGGGCCATGCCGTGGCCGTGGCTCACGGCATCAAGCAGGTGCAAGCGCATCAGTCTGATGCTGCTGGCTACCTCATCGAGCGCGCTGGGCGGTACCGGCTTGGCCTTGATCTCGTGATGCGCCGCCATTCGGCAGTAATGCAGCGCGAGATTGGAAAGCCCGGCGGCCAGCCCCTCCAGGGCCGCGCGGTTGTCGCCAGGCGGCGGCTCGTCGTGGTTCAAGGCATCGCGCAGGGCGATCCCGGGCGAGCCGTAGCCCGCCTCCTTGGTGTCGTGGATCACGGCGCCGCGCTCCAGCATGCGCCACTCCCACCAGCCCATATTGGGATCGCCGTAGATCTCGATGACGCCGACAGCGAACGGCCGGTCGATGCGGTGAATAACATCAATCATGATCGCCACCCTTCTGATCGCGCGCGTCGAGCTGCTGAGCCAGCGCCTCGAGCACCAGGGCACTGCCGTTGGTGATGTTGGCCGCGCGATAGAAGTACACCTTCTCGCGGGGCCGCATGGCCGGGCCTTCGCGAAGCTCAAAGTCGGCGAGCGCCAACCGCTGCTTGGTAATGGACAGCGCCACACGGCGCAGCACCTCGGCCTGGCTGCGTCGCCATCCCTCAAGCTCGCTGGCCATCTCGGTCAGCGCCTGGGCTGCGGCACCCAATTCCTCGCCGCGCTCCTGATGGCCGCTGCCCGCCAGGTGATTGGCTTCCATGCTGGCGGCGATGCCGTGCGCGCGAAGCCCCCTCACCAGAACCTTTAAGTCGATCGGTGCAATGTCATGGGCTGGCATGTCACTCCCCCTGGTGCCGGCTGAAGTGGTGGACCGTGCCGGGCGCGTGCTGTCGAGCCGCGGCGGTGGCTCGCAGGTGGGCAAGGTTGAGGGCATGCATCAGATCCAGGGCATCCGAGGCCAGCGTCTCGGCAGCGCGGGCGATATTGCCAACGTCCTGGCCTTCTATGCCTGCAGAGTCACTGGCAATGGCTGCGCTGAGCAGCATGCCCTTGGCGGCGCTGAGCCGAGACTCCGCTTCCAGATACAGCGCTTCGGGGCTGGCCGCTTCGTCAACCAGCAAGGCGGCTTCGCCCCGGGGGCCGGCGGTGGATATGGGCATCAGGCGGGGTGGGGTGTTGATTGTCATGGCAGCTTCCTCACTCGTTGACGGCTTTCCAGTGCTGGCGGGCTTCGGCTTTGCGGCGGTCGAGGTACTCGGCGAGGTCGCCGGCACTGACCAGCCAGGGGCTCTTTTGTGAGTCCATGGCGCGATAGGCCGGCACGGGCAGGGCCTGAGCCCCGGCGCGGCTGCCGGCGGTGCGGGCGCTGATACCGAAGTACTTCGGCGCGACCTCCTCGAGGGGGATCTCGGCGCGGCCATCGAACTCGGCAAGCAGGCCGAAGTAGGTGGGTGTTGTCATCAGTGCACCTCCGGCGCGGCTGGGGCGGCGTCAGTTGAGATAAGGCTCAGCAGGTGGGCATGTTCATCAGGCGTGATGGCGCCCAGGGCAGCGGCCATCCTGGCCATGCCGATCAGTTCGGCGCGCTGCTCTGGGCGCGCGTTCACGCGATAGGGGATCAGCAGCCGGCCGATCGTGATCACGGCGGCTTGCTGCTGGGTCAGGCCGGCGGGCCGGCGTCGGGAAGCATTGCGTTTCTGCTGCAAATTGGTAGGATTCATAGTGTCTTTATCCATTGGCAGATGATGAGACGTTGAAGCCCTGGCGACCCCCATCGCCGGGGCTTCGTCATTTCTGGGACGGTGATTCCTGTTCACGCTCCATGCCTCGCTGTATTAGGTGGATGATCTGCGCATTCATGGACCTGCTCTGGAGGCAGGCAAGGTGCTTCACCTTCTCTGCCAAGGCCCGATCAGCGAACCTGACTTGTGTGCGATACGGTTTCATTGGCAACACTCGTTTAGTGACACAGTGTCACTATACGGCAGGATTCAGTAGTGTCAAGGTAGTGACATGGTCCAGGATATTTTTCGCTCCCAGTTCAGGCTTCCCTATCCTCTCTACGAGGACTTGAAGAAGGCCGCCGACGACAATCACCGCAGCTTGAATGCGGAGATCGTGGCGCGCCTAGAGCAGAGCTTCGCTGATGAGCAAGGCGATGCGATCATCGATGAGGCCTCACCAGAATTGATGCTGCGACTTTTTGATCACGCTCGAGCACAGCTGGCAGAGGAAATTAAGCAGGGCAAGGTGAAACCCGGGCTTCCGAAGATGAAGCTGGCTAAACCCACTTCCGATGAGGAGCCAGGTGAAGGGGCATAGTCATAAGGTAGATCTCAGCAATGCAAAGCGCCGCCCAGTTGGGCGGCGCTTTGCATAGGGGAGGGGAGAGGTCGGGCGGGCCGTAGGCCGTTCTCGGCGGCGGCGCGGGCGGTGCCGGCCATCGCCTTCAGGTCATTGCCTTGGGTCTCGGCGCGGCGGCTGCTTGGCACCGAGTGGGCCGGTCTTGCTTTCCTTTGCCACCCCGCCTGGGGAGCGAGCGCCTGGCGAGTCGAGCTCCGCTAGCATCGCGGCGGCCTTGGCCTTGGCGCGGCCTACGATCTCGGCACTCTCTCGGGCTATCAGTTGATCCAGGGTGCGGGCCATCGCTTTCACCTCGCGTCATCGATCCCGGCTGGGCGTCAGTGGCTGGGCCGTAGGCCGTTCTCGGCAGCAGCGCGGGCGATGGCATCGGCGGCCCACTGGTTCAGGCTCTTGCCGGATGCCTGCGCGGCGATGTTGGCCGCGGCATGCACCTCTGGAGGGATGCGCAACAGCACACGCCCGGAGGCCGGCTTAAGTGGTTCGCGTCCAGTGGCCCGGCAGTCATCCAGGTAGTGATCGACGGCCACATGGAAGGCGTCGGTCAGCTCGGCCACGCTCTCGCCATGGAAGCTGATGCGGTCGGCGATCCCCAGCACATGGCCGACGAACACTTCATCTTCGGCATCGAACTCGATGCGGGCGGTATAGCCTTGGTACTTCAGCACGTTGGTCATGGTCTGATTCCTCTCTCATCCAGCCAGGCCCGGACATCCTCGACCTGATACTTCTTGGCCTCCTTGCCCGGGTGCGGTCGGTGCAGGTACAGCCGGCCGCCGGCGCCCATCTCGAAGGCAACGCGCGACCCATCACCTTCGCGCACCTCGCCGCCCAGGGCAGCGATAAGCGCCTCGATATCGGCGAACACGATGCCGCTGGCCGTGGGGTGGCGGTAGATGGCTGCCAGGGTCTTGCGGTGCTTGGTTTTCATGCCCTGATGATAGCGTTGACTGATATCACTCGGCAAGGTTCCGAAGCTGGGAGAGGGGCGCGAAACCTACTCGCCTTGCTACAAATTTGCTACTGACCCGCTGAAATGCCCTTCATTGCTGGCATGTGTTCCAATCCATCATCGGCGCGACGGAGAAGGTTCGATCGAGGCTCGGCATCAGTATCCAGCACTTGGCAAACGAATCCACTAGTTTACCAGTTGGCCCGGGCTGTCTGACAGACGGACCGCTGCTTGAGAGTGGAAGAGGGTTGGAAATGACTGCGTGGCAAAAATATCATGTACATGTATTTATTTTATGTGCATGTATTGTATAGGTCTGCTGCTGGCCCCCTGCCCTGGGGGCTTTTTTTCGTCAACGGCATGAGCTGTGCTGAACCCCGTCTATTACTGGCCATCCAAATCATCGATATCAGGCGCAGGCGATGTGCCCCGCGGCCTACAGGTGGTAGGGTTTGTACAGGATGCACAGTGGGAGGATACGCATGACGCTGCAGCGGGCAGTTCAGGTAACTGGGGTGGTACTGATGGCGCTCGCACTGCTGGGGTGTGGCAGTGATGGCGATACCGAGAACGGCGAGCCTGCCGCCGACGAGCAGCAAAGCGTGGAGGTCCCCAGCGAGGCGGAGGAGCGCGAGGAAGCACCCCCGGTAGAGGCGATCACGGCGGTGATCGAGACCGATGCGCGTATCGACAATCGCCGCCAGATGCAGGTCAGTGGTACCACCAATCTTCCCGAGAGGGCTCAGCTTCAGGTCGTGGTGGAGCGCGAATCGAGCCGTGTGCGCTGGCGTTCCAATGTCAATGTCGACGCCGCGGGTGACTTCGAGGCCGGCCCGTTCGGCCCCGGCAGCGGTCTTCCCGACGGCATGTATCTGATCGAGGTCACCATGCCGCCGGCCAATGTGCAGCCCTTGGCGGTGCGTGAGCGCATCGGTGAGCGCGGCGAGCATCTCGAGGGGGAGCTGGTCCAGGAGGCCAATCACGGCCTGGGCAATGAGGTGCGTTATCGCTCACAGGTCGAGCTGGGCGATCAGCGCAGCATTCGCTATATCGACGGTAGTTAGTCGCCGGGTAGTGCGTTGCTCCGTCGCTCTGGATCAGGCTGCGCCTAGCCGCCAGCGCGCCTGAATCTTGCCATACAGGCGCAGGCTGGCATCGGCGGTGGCCGCCTCATCGAGAGACTGGCCGCCGCGCAGCATCAGCAGCTCGCCGGTGGGGCCCTGTTGCAACTGGCGTATCATCAGCCGCTGCTGATGCTCGATCAGGTACAGGCCCGGGCGCTGAAACGTCGCCAGCGGGGCGATGGCGGCCAGGTCGCCCATCTCCAGGAAGTCGATCTTCTCGCCAACGCCGGGCGTGACCAGATAGCACTCCGTACTCAGGTGTGCGTCGTCGAGCATGCTGGCCGGAAGGCTGACGTGCTGGCGTGGATGCGGCTCCCAGGGGGCTGGTGGGGTGGCCGTCAGAGTGAATATCTGTGCCGTTTCGGGTGCGCGTTCGCTGAGCAGTTCGTCCAGCGGGCAGCCGAAGGCATTGGCCAAGGCGACCAGGCGCTCATGGCCGATCTGCTTGATGGCACCCGACTCCCAGTAAGAGATGGTGACATCGGACACGCCGACCAGTCTCGCCAGCGCGGCCTTGTTCAGGCCCGCCTCGATTCGTAGTTGCTTTATTCTGGGCCCGAGAGCTTGCATACCGGTATCCGTCGCTGATTGGCCAATGATGCTCAGCCAAGCGCTAGCTGCGGGCAACGCAGCCTAGTCAACGTTGCAGTAACGCTTGGTTATCTTGTTGACCACAATACCAGTGAGCGAATTCCTCGGCGGGCAGTGGCTTCGAGAAATAATACCCCTGTGCGATCTCGCAGCCCATCCTGGCGAGCATCATGGCCTGCTCGCCGGTTTCGACACCCTCTGCCACTACCTTGCAGTTAAAGCCGTGCGCCATGGCGATAATGGTGGCCGCCAGGTTGCGGTCCTCGGCGCTGCTCTCCAGGTCATTGACGAAGGCGCGATCAATCTTGAGCGTGGCCACCGGCAGTGTCTTGAGGTAGGCAAGCGATGAATAGCCGGTGCCGAAGTCGTCGATGGCGACCTTGACGCCGGCGCTGGCCAGCCGGATAAGCAGGCGTCTGGCCAGGGCGACGTCGAGCATCAGGCCGGACTCGGTAACTTCCAGGCTGAGCCGGCGGGTGGGCAGCCCCAGTCGCTGACCCCCTCGAGGTTGTCGAAACCGTGGTCATCGAGCAGGTCGAGCAGCATCTCGACATTGATGGGGTTGTCGTCGACGACCAGCAGGCGCTTGCTTTCTACGTTCATGATTCGGCTATTCCTGACGCTTTCCGGCGGCGAGCTGTCGCGCGATTTCACCGCTGAGCTGCTCGAGATCGAGAGGCTTGGTCAAATAGGCGGCGAAGCCGGCGCGCAGGACGCGGCGCATGTCCGAGGCCTGGGCGTTGGCCGAGACCGCCACCACCGGGATGCCACGGGTCGTCGCATGGCGCTGCAGCAGCCGGTAGGCCTCGAGGCCGTTCATGCCCGGCAGGTCGATGTCCATCAGGATCAGCGCGGGGGGCTGGCTGCGCGTCATTTCGAGGCCGATCTCGGCAGACGGCGCGGTGACCAATTCGAGATCGAGATGGTCGTGGAAGACATCGGCCATCAGCCGCTGATTGGCCGGGTTGTCCTCGATATGCAGAATCCGCCGGCGTGGCCGGACAGGAGCGCTGGCGGTGGCAGTATCTCGGGGAGCGCCGCTAGCCTGATACGCGGCGCTGATCGGCAGCTCGAACCAGAAGCGGCTGCCCTGGCCAAGCTCGCTGTCGACCCCCAGTTTGCCTGCCATGCGCTCGACCAGCTCTTTGGTCAGGGCCAGGCCGATACCGGTGCCCTCGATGGCGGAATCCTCGGCGTCGAGGCGGTTGAACGGCTCGAACAGTTCGTTCTGGCGCTCAGGATCCACGCCGATCCCGGTATCGCTGACCACCACGCGGATGTATTCGCCGTGCGGCTCGGTATGCACGTTGACCCGGCCGCCCGGATGGTTGTACTTGATGGCGTTGGACAGCAGGTTGAGCAGCACCTGCTTGACTCGAGTGTAGTCGGCACGCACCGCGGCGGTGCTGCCTGCAGCGGTCTTGCTGAGGGTGATGCCGGCGGCCTCGGCGGAGGCGTCGAGGGTCTCGGTGGCATCCTGGATGACGTCGTCGAGCAGGATCTCTTCCAATGACAGATGCAGATGGCCGGCCTCGATCTTGGCCAGGCCGAGGACCTCGTTGATCAGGCTGAGCAGGTGGTTGCCACTCTTCTGGATCTGCTCCACCTGGCGCAGCTGACGCTCGCTGAGCGGCGACTTTCGACCGTTGGCGAGCAGCTGGGCGAAGCCGATGATGGCATTCAGTGGGGTGCGCAGCTCATGGCTCATCGACGACAGGAAGTCGCTCTTGGCGCGGTTGGCTTGCTCGGCCTGATCCCGTGCCTCGGAGAGTTCGCGGGTATGGCGGTAGAGGTTGATCAGTAGCGAGCAGGTGGCGGTGAAGGGTTGCAGCCACTCCAGGGTGTGCTGGTCGTAGCCGCTGCGGCCATTGGAGATGGCGTACATGCCGATCACCTTGCCACCCTCATGAATCGGCACCCCGAGATAGTTGTGCAGCGGCGGATGGCCAGGGGGGAAGCCGCCGCGATGCGGGTGCTGGGGAAGGTCGTTGGTGAGCACGGTCTCGCCGTAGGCGAAGACGCGGCCGAGCAGGCTGTCGGGGTTGGTCAGCAGCATGTCGCCGGAGCGCAGCTTTTCCATCAACAGCCGCGATTCGTCGCTCCACGACAGGTCGGTGATGGCATGAATCTTGAGCGCCGGTGCCTGGCGCTTGGGCAGCACTTCGCCGATCAGCGCATAGTCGCTGTCGGTCAGCTCGCGCAGCGCCTCCATCAGGAAGGTCCAGAGGCGCTCACCGGAGATCAGCGCCTGATAGTCGGTGATACCCTGGTGCAACACCTTGAGCAGTGTCGCCTGACGGTGGGATTCGGTGATGTCATGAGCGACGCTGATGACGCCGCTGACCTCACCGGCGTCGTCGTGTAGCGGCGACTTGCTGATCCGGAAGCGACGCCCGGCAATCGGCCCAGGCGTGATCTGGTGGGTGCGGTTCTCGGCCATGACGCGGGCATCGCAGTCGCGCAGTGCCGCGATCACCTCGGGCGGCAGGTAGTCGCTGGGATCGAACGCATCGCGCTGGGAGCGGGTGCCCGGCTGACTCCATGACCGGTACTCTTCGGAGGGCAGCCCGAGCAGCCGATGGCAGGCGTGGTTAGCGATCAGATATTGCCCCGACTTGCTGCGCGCATAGATGGGGTCGCGGCTGCCCTGCAGGATCGAACCGAGCAGCTCCGAGATGCGTTGATGCTGGAGGCTCTCCTGATTGCTCTGATGGCGCAATGCATGCAAGCGCAATAGCTCCTCGGCCTGGGCGGCGAGGCGCGCCAGGCGACGCTTCTGGGTTTGATCGAGCCCTCGCGGACGGGTGTCGATCAGGCATAGGGTGCCGACCGGATGACCATCCACCGGACGTAGCGGAAAACCGGCATAGAAGCGGACATGAGGGGGGGCGGTGACCAGTGGATTGTCGGCGAAGTCGGGATGCTCGAGGGTGTCTTCGACGATCAGCGGGGCGTTGGCGGCCACCGCATGGCTGCAGAACGAGATGTCGCGGGGCGTTTCTTGGCTGCCAAGCCCGGTGCACGACTTGAACCACTGGCGCCGCTCATCGACCAGCGAGATCAGCGCGAACGGCACATTGAACAGGTCGCGTGCCAGGTCGGTGAGGCTGTCGAACCCTTCGTCTGCCGGGGTGTCGAGGAGCGCAAGGGAGTGCAGGGCAGCGAGCCGCAGCGCTTCGTCTTCGGGATATTCGGGCGGGCGCATGAGGCTCTCCTGTCGACTCTCCCGGCCGGCCGATGAGGGCTCGGCAGGCCGGCCGCCGGACATGCGGCGTTATGAGACATATCGACAGTTTACCGTAATTATTTATCCCCAGGCGCACCTCGTTCAGTCCTTGACCGCACCGGCGGTCATGCCGGAGACGCTTACCCGCGCAGCGCCTCGAGATCGGCGCGGGTGGGCAGGGCGGCGTAGGCGCCGGGACGCGTCACCGCATGGGCGCCGCAGCGGCACGCTACCTCCAGATAGCCGGTGAGTCGTGCTGCGTCGCGCCACCAGTCGTTGCCCGGTGTCTCGGCGAGCATCGCCAGCAGGCCGCCGATGAAGGCGTCGCCGCCGGCGGTGGTATCCACTGCCTGAACGCGGGGCGGGGTTACCTCGAGGTGCTGACCTGCGCCGAATGCCTCGACCTTGCCGGGGCCATTGGTGATCACCGCCAGCTTGACCCCGCCGGCCAGGCGCTCATTGATCCAGGCGTCGGCGGGGTGGTCGGCACGCAGGTAGTCGAGCTCGTCGCGTGACAGCTTGATCAACTGGGCGCGGTCGAGCAGTTCGGTCACCAGGCTGATATCGGCAGCGCCGGTCTCCCACAGGTTGTGGCGCAAATTGGCATCGACGCTAACCAGCGAACCGGACTTGGCCGCCATCTCGGCCATGGCCAGGGTGGTGTCGGCGATCTCGGGCTCGGTGAGGCTGTTGGTGCAGAAGTGCACGATGGCGGGCTCGGCGAAGACACCCGCCGGCAGGTGCTCGAGGCGGTAGAGCAGATCGGCGGCGGGTGGGCGGTAGAAGTCGAAGGTGCGCTCTCCTGCCGCATCGCGGGAGACGAAGGCCAGCGCCGTACGCGCCTGGCGGGTGCGCACCACGCCGCGGGTATCGACGCCATGGGCGGCGAGCTCAGCGGACAGGAAGTCGCCGAAGTAGTCGTCGCCGAGCATGCCCAGGAAGCGGCTGGGCACGCCGAGCCTGGCGCAGGCCACCGCGACGTTGGCCGGTGCGCCGCCGGCATAGGGGGTAAAGATCTCCACGGCACCGTCCCCGGTGTCGCCGAGGCGGCTGGAGAGCATGTCGACGAGGGCTTCGCCGAAGGCGATGACCGGCATCATGAGGAGGTCTCCTGCTGGCCACCCTTGCCTTTGGCCTTGGCCTTTTGCTTGCCGTGGGCAGGGGTGGCGTGGTGGGGGAAATGGTCGCGCACCAGCTGCAGCAGCCCCTGGGTCGAGGCGTCAAAGTCGCTGGCATTGGTGTCGATACGCTCGCTGATCTCGCCGGCGATGCGCTTGCCGAGCTGCACGCCCCACTGGTCGAAGGAGTTGATGTTCCAGATCACCCCCTGGACGAACACCTTGTGCTCATAGAGGGCGATCAGGGCGCCAAGGTTCTTGGGCGTCAGCTCATCCAGCAGCAGCGTGCTCGACGGGCGGTTGCCGGGGCAGCTGTAGGGGTCGAGCTGGCTATGCCCCTGGGTAGCGCCCTGGCTGCCCTCCATGAAGGCGTTGGCCTGGGCCAGCATATTGGTCAGCAGCGCGAAGTGGTGGTCCTCGAAGCCGGGCTCGGGCTTGAGCGAGGCGATGAAGTCGATGGGCACGTAGCGGGTGCCCTGGTGCAGCAACTGGAAGAAGGCGTGCTGGCCGTTGGAGCCGGTCTGGCCCCAGACGATCGGCCCGGTCTTGTAGTTGACCGGGTGGCCGAAGATATCCACCGACTTGCCGTTGGACTCCATGTCGAGCTGTTGGAGGAATGACGGCAGTTGATGCAGCGCCTGGTCGTAGGGCACGATGGCCTGGGTCTCGGCGCCGACGAAATTGATGTACCAGATGCCGATCAGCGCCATCAGCACCGGCATGTTGTCGGCAAACGGTGCCTCGATGAAGTGGCGGTCCATCTCATGGGCCCCTTCGAGCAGCTCCATGAAGCCCTCGAAGCCGATCGACAGGGCGATCGGCAGGCCTATCGACGACCACATCGAGTAGCGGCCGCCGACCCAGGCCCAGAATTCGAAGACGTTCTCCTCGCGGATGCCGAACTCCATGGCTGCACGGCGGTTGGTGGAGGCGGCGATGAAGTGGGCGCCGACGTCGGCGTCCTCGCCGGCGTTGTCGAGGAACCAGCGCCGCGCGCTCTTGGCATTGAGCAGCGTCTCCTGGGTGGAGAAGGTCTTGGTCGAGACGATGAACAGGGTGGTGGCCGGGTCGAGACGGCTGAGCACCTTCTGGATATGGGTGCCGTCGACGTTGGAGACGAAGTGGAAGCTGAGTTCGGGGTGGCGATACTTGAGCAGCGCCCGGCAAGCCATGTTGGGGCCGAGATCCGAGCCGCCGATGCCGATATTGACCACGTCCTTGATGCGCTTGCCGCTATAGCCCTTCCATTCGCCGCTGCGCACCTCCTCAGAGAAGCGCTTGATCTGCTCGCGGGTGCGCTGGATCTCGGGCATCACGTCCTGGCCATCGACGAACACCGGGCTGTCGCCGAGGTGGCGCAGCGCGGTATGCAGCACCGGGCGGTCCTCGGTGACGTTGATGATATCGCCGGAGAACATCTGCGCGCGGCGCTGCACTAGCGCCGAGTGGTCGGCCAGCTCGAGCAGCTTGGCGAGGACCTGGTCGGAGACCTGGTGCTTGGAGTAGTCGAGAAACAGGCCGCCGACCCGCAGGCTCATGTTCTCGAAGCGCTGCGGGTCGGCGCGGAAGTAGTCGCGGATGCGCTCGTCGCGGGTTTGCTGGTGCAGCCGCTCGAGAGCCTGCCACGTCACACTGCGGGTCAGTTGGAACATGCGTGTCTCCTGTTGTTGTAGGTGGCCTCGATAAGCAATCGGCGGCCTTAGTCAGAACGGTTAAAGTGAATCGTGTCAGCTTGAGCGTATCGACATATGTCCGGTGGTGGAACGCCTAGGCGACTCGCTCGCTGCGCGCCTCCTCGAGCAGGGCGTACCAGGTGCTGCGCTCGAGCGTGAGCTTGGCACCATCCCTGAGCTCCTCGATGCGCTCGCCGCGCAGGGTACCGATCACTGGCAGCGGTGAGCCGGGCAGAGCGCGAAGCCAGGCTAGGGCCAGGCCGGCGGCGCTGGTCTCGAACTGCGGCGAGAGTCGCGACAGGCATTCGCCGAGCACATCCTCGAACACCACTCCGCCGCCCAGCGGCGACCAGGCCATGGGCCGAAGCCCGTCGCGGCTCAGTGCGTCGAACAGGCCATCGAACAGCGGTTCGGGGTGGGCCAGCGACAGCTGCAACTGATGGCTGGCCAGGCGATGGCGCATGGCGCCCTGCAGGCGGCGCCACTGTTCGGGCAGGAAGTTGGAGACGCCTACCGCGCCCAGCTTGCCGGCATCGATGGCGGCATCCAGTGCGCCAGCGGTGGCCTCGACATCCATCAGCGGGTCGGGCCGGTGCAGCAGGAAGTGGTCGAGGCGCGCCACGCCGAGCCGTGTCAGCGAGGCATCGATGGCGGCGTCGAGGTAGGCCGGCGAGCTGTCGTAGTGCTTGACGCCATAACTGGAGCGGTCGCGGCCGGGGGTGATGATACCGGCCTTGGTGACCACCTTGACCCGCGCGGCCAGGCTCGGACGAGCGCGCAGCGCGTCGCCGAACAGCGTCTCGGCCTGCTGGTCACCGTAGATGTCGGCATGGTCGAACCAGTCCAGGCCCTGGTCGAGACGCGCCTCGATCCAGTCGGCCAGCCGCTCGGGGGCATGCAACTCCTCGTGCTCGTGCAGGCGCATCATGCCGAGCAGGAAGGGCACGTCGATCTGGGGGAGGTCGCTGGTGTTCATGGCTGCTGCTCCAGGCTCAGGGTGGCGCCCAGCAGGTGCTGGGCGCCGGGTACCAGCCATACCGGGTCGAGGCGCGTGCAGGCGGCCTCGATGCACAGGAAGTGGCGGCCGGCCTCGGCGGGGGTGTCGTCGGGCAGCGCGGCGTCGGGATGCCAGACCACCGTGGAGTCGCTGCCCTGCTTGGCGATACGCAGGCGGCGGCTGCCGTCGTCGAGCAGCACTTCGCGGTTGGAGTGGTAGATGCGATCCAACGGCCCGCGTACGCCGAGCTCGCCCTGCTGTTCGCATTCGGCAAAGCCGGCCAGCTTGTCCAGGTAGCGGGCGCCGGCCAGTCCCTCGACGCGGCACTGGTGGACCTCGCCGACGGCGAAGTAGCTGTGCAGGGCGGCGCTGAACTTGATCGGCGTCTCGCCGCGATGCTCGGTGATCAACTCGACGTGCAGGCGCTGGGCGTTGGCCTGGATCACTGCCCGCGGCACCAGTTGGCTGTGCAGCCGGGTGGCCGGCGACAGGTGTAGCTCGACGCCGCCGTCGTGCTCGTCGACGGCCTCCAGCGTCCACTCGGCCTTGCGTGCCGGGCCGTGCATCGGCCCCGAGCGGTCCGGCGACTCGTCGGCGGTGTGCTCATCGGCAAACCATGGCCAGCACAGCGGGATGCCGCCGCGAATCGCCCCGGGCAGCGCCTGGGGCGTGGGCGTCACCCATAGCCAGCCGTCCTCGTCGGCGGGGCGAGAGCCTTCAGCTGTCGCGGCTTCGGGCGACGGTAGAAAATGTAACACCTGGGCGCCCTGCAGCGAGACCGCAAGCTCGCCCCAGGACTCGTTGGCCAGCCACACCTCGCGACCGGCCCATTCGGTGCGGCGCTGGCCGCGGGTAGCGTCGAGCAGCGTGCGCAGCGACTCGGGAATCATTCGACCTCCTCTGTCGAGTTACTCGACTTCTTGATTGTGCAGGGCTTCGGCGGCGCCCAGCAAGCCGGTCCAGGGTGCGGTGACCACTTGCACCGGAATCTCGGCATTGTAGGGATTCATGCGGCCCTTGTCGGCAAAGGCCTCGGCGAAGCGGCTGCGCGGCAGCCAGTCGAGCAGGCGTGGAATGATGCCGCCGCACAGGTAGACGCCGCCGCGGGCGCCCAGGGTCAGGGTGGCATCGCCACACACGTCGCCGAGGATCTTGAGGAAGCGCTTGACGGTATCCGCGGCCACGGCGTCGCCCTGGTCGGCCGCCGCAGTAACCTCGGCGGCACTGCTATAGCGCGGCGTGGTGCCCTTCAGCGAGCAGTGCGCGGCGTAGAGGTCGGCCAGCCCCTGGCCGCTCAGGATGCGCTCCACCGACACGCGGCCATAGCGATTGCGGAAATAGCGCAGCAGATTCTGCTCGCGCTCGTCGCTAGGGGCGAAGGTCACATGGCCGCCTTCGCCGGGCAGCGGAATCCAGGCCTGGCGACCGCGCACCAGCCCGGCCACGCCAAGCCCGGTGCCGGGGCCGATCACCAGTCGCGTGGCCTTGGCATCGGGGTGGCCGGGGGTGACGCTGACCAGCTCATCGTCGCCGACATGAGGCACGCCGAGGGCCTGGGCGGTGAAGTCGTTGAGGGTCTTGAACAGCGTCAGGTCCAGCGCTGCCTGCACCTCTTGCTTGGCGAAGTCCCAGTGGTTGTTGGTCATGCGGATGCGCTCGCCGTGGACCGGGCAGGCGAATGCCAGGCACGCCTCGCGTGGCGCCAGCTCGCCTGAGTGCTCGACCCGTGCCAGGTAATCGCACACCGCCTCCACCAGCCCCGCATAGTCGGCGCAGGGCAGGCTGAGGATATGCTGGGGCTCGAAGGTGCCGGGGGTGACCAGGGCGAAGCGGGCGTTGGTCCCACCGATATCACCGATCAAGGCCGGTCGCGGCATGGCTCAGGCATCCTCTTCGTGAATCTGTTCGACCTGACGTGCCAGGTCGTCGGCCTCGAAACCGCCGAACACCCCGGCACCCTCCTCGGCGCGCATCGCCAGGTGCCGAAAGCCACCGAACAGCTCGCGGCCGAGGCCCACGTGATAGTGATCGAGATCGCCGATGCGGCGTTCACGGTTGGCCCACTCGCCGGCGGCGAGCTTGACCTCGAGGGTGCCGGCATCGGCATCCAGGCGCACGATGTCGCCGTCGCGCAGCTTGGCCAGCGGGCCGCCATCGAGGGCCTCTGGGCTCATGTGAATGGCGGCCGGCACCTTGCCCGAGGCGCCCGACATGCGCCCATCGGTGACCAGTGCCACTTTATGGCCGCGGTCCTGCAGTACGCCCAGGTAGGGGGTCAGCTTGTGCAGTTCGGGCATGCCGTTGGCCTTGGGCCCCTGGAAGCGCACCACGGCGATCACGTCGCGGTCGAGCTCGCCGGACTCGAAGGCGCCCTTGAGATCATTCTGATCCTCGAAGATCTTGATCGGCGCCTCGACCACGCGATGCTCGGGCTTGACCGCCGAGATCTTGATCACGCCGCGGCCCAGGTTGCCGTCGAGCACGGTGAGCCCGCCGGTGGCGGCGAACGGCTTGGTCACCGAGGCCAGCACCTCGCTGTCGAGGCTCTGCTCGGGCCCTTCGCGCCATACCAGCTTGCCGTTCTCGAGGAAGGGCTCCTGGGTGTAGGCGCTGAGGTCGGTGCCGAACACCGTGGGGATGTCGCTATGAATCAGGCCGGCGCCGAGTAGCTCGCGGAACAGCAGGCTCATGCCGCCGGCGGCCTGGAAGTGATTGATATCGGCCTGGCCGTTGGGATAGACCTGCATCAGGCTCGGCGTGACGGCGGAGAGCTCAGTGAAGTCGTTCCAGTCGATGGTGATGCCTGCGGCAGCGGCCATCGCCACCAGGTGCAGGGTGTGGTTGGTCGAGCCGCCGGAGGCCAGCAGGCCGACGATGGCGTTGACGATGGCGCGTTCGTCGATCTGCTTGTAGAACGGCCGATACTCGCCGCCGGGCTCGCTGTTGCGGATCGCCTGTTCGGTGGCGAAGCGGGTCAGCGCCTCGCGCATCTCGGTGCCGGGATTGACGAAGGAGGTGCCCGGCAGGTGCAGGCCCATCATCTCCATCATCAGCTGGTTGGAGTTGGCGGTGCCATAGAAGGTACAGGTGCCGGGGCTATGGTAGGACTCGGACTCGGCCTCGAGCAGGTCTTCGCGGCTCGCCTTGCCTTCGGCAAACAGCTGGCGCACGCGCGCCTTCTCCTTGTTGGGCAGGCCGCTGGGCATGGGGCCTGCGGGCACGAACATCGCCGGTAGGTGACCGAAGCGCGCCGCGCCGATGAACAGCCCCGGCACGATCTTGTCACATACTCCTAGGTAGAGTGCGGCGTCGAACATGTTGTGGGATAGCCCCACGGCGGTGGCCATGGCGATCACGTCACGGGAGAACAGCGATAGCTCCATGCCCGGCTGGCCCTGGGTCACGCCGTCGCACATCGCCGGTACGCCGCCGGCGAACTGGGCGGTGGAGCCCATGGCCCGTGCCGCGGCCTTGATGGTCTCGGGGAAGGTCTCGAGGGGCTGGTGGGCCGAGAGCATGTCGTTGTAGGCCGAAACGATGCCCAGGTTGGCGCTGTTCATCAGCTTGAGCTGATCCTTGTCCTGGGCACCGCAGGCGGCAAAGCCGTGGGCCAGGTTGCCGCACGACAACTCGCCGCGATGCACGCCGCGGCGATGCTGGTCGGCCATGCGCTGTTCGTAGAGGGCGCGACGCTCCGCCGAGCGCTCGCGAATTCGGATGGTGACACGGCTGACCGTGGCATTGAGGGACGGTGCTGTAGGAGCCATGAGCAACCTCGCTAGACGGTGGGTGGTGGCAATGTTGGTAAATTTAGCAAAAAAATGCCTTGAATGTCGTCATCCTTTGGGCCAAATTAGCTTTTAAACGTAGGATAATTTCAAGTGGACGCTTTACACTCAAACAGACAGCGGATAACAGCTGCTACCGACAGAACGCACGAGGATGCCGCCATGACGTTACGTATCGCCATCAACGGGTTCGGCCGTATCGGCCGCAACGTGGTTCGCGCGCTTTACGAGAACGGCTTTCGCCAGCAGGTCCAGGTGATTGCCATCAATGACCTGGGTGATCCGTCGCTCAACGCTCATCTGCTCAAGCATGACACCGTTCACGGACATTTTCCTTTCGCCGTCGACCATGACGAAGAGAGCCTGGGCATCGACGGTGACCGCATCCAGATTCTCTCCGAGCGGGATCCGGCGCAGCTGCCGTGGCAGCGCCTCGAGGTCGACCTGGTGATGGAGTGCACCGGGCTGTTTACCAAGCGTGATGCCGCCGCCAAGCACCTCGCTGCCGGCGCCGGGCGAGTGCTGATCTCGGCGCCGAGCCCGGATGCCGACGCCACCGTGGTGTTCGGCGTCAACGAGGATGTGCTGACCGCCGAGCACAAGGTGGTCTCCAATGCCTCCTGCACCACCAACTGCCTGGCGCCGGTGGCCAAGGCGCTCAACGATGCCGTGGGTATCGAGAACGGCCTGATGACCACGGTGCACGCCTACACCAATGACCAGAACCTGTCGGATGTTTACCACAGCGACCCCTACCGGGCGCGCAGTGCCACGCATTCGATGATCCCCACCAAGACCGGTGCCGCCGCCGCGGTGGGCCTGGTGCTGCCGGAGCTGGCTGGCAAGTTCGACGGCCTGGCGGTGCGCGTGCCGGTGATCAACGTTTCGCTGGTCGACCTGGTGTTCAACGCCGGGCGCGACACCAGCAAGGAGGAGATCAACGCCATCGTCGCCAAGGCGGCGGAGGGTTCCAAGGTGCTGGCGGTCAACGCCCAGCCGCTGGTCTCCATCGACTTCAACCACGATCCCAACTCCTCGACCTTCGATGCTAACCACACCCGCGTCAATGGCCGGCTGGTCAAGGTGATGGCCTGGTACGACAACGAGTGGGGCTTCTCCAACCGCATGCTGGATACCGCGCTGGCCATGGCAGCAGCGCGCTGATCCACCCCGCGTAGCGATATCATGCCGGCGCCGCCGCATCGCGTACTCACGGCTCCGCTCGCGTGGTGGCGCCGGCATGATGTCCTACTTCTGCTCGCCACAGGGGCGCCTTCGGGTGCCCCTGTGGCGTTTGGGCGGGTTATGCTGGTCGCCAACGTCACCGCCGCGAGGAGTGCATGACCCGTCTCGAATCTCCCCCTACCGCCTTGCCGCTGCAGGTGCGCGAAGTGACGGCGATAAGCGCCGTGCCGCAGGCGGACTGGAACGCGCTGGTCGACGATGATCACCCTTGCCTGCGCCACGAATTTCTCGAGGCACTGGAGGCCAGCGGTGCGGTAGAGGAGACCAGCGGCTGGGTACCGCGCCACTTGACGCTGTGGCAGGGCGAGGCGCTGGTGGGTGCGCTGCCACACTACGACAAGTACCACTCCCGCGGTGAGTACGTCTTCGACTGGGCCTGGGCGGACGCCTGGGAGCGGGCCGGCGGCGCTTACTATCCCAAGGGGCTGTCGGCGATTCCCTTTACCCCGGTGCCGGGGCCGCGTATGGCGCTGGCCAGTGGCGTCAATGCGCTATCGGCGGCGCGCGTCTTTGCTGCCTGGCTGCAGGACTCGTCGCGTTCGAGCTGGCATCTGCTGTTCGCCGACGCTGCCCAGGTCGAGGCCTGGCAGGCCGCCTGGCCGGCACTGCTGACGCGCCACGGCGTGCAGTTCCAGTGGCAGGACCGTGGTTTCGGCGACTTCGACGGCTTTCTCGCCGCCATGACCACCAAGCGGCGCAAGGCGATCCGCCGCGAGCGCCGGCTGGTCGCCGAGCAGGGGATTACCCTGCGCCGACTGGTCGGGCGAGAGATCGACACCGCGGCCCTGGCCCACTTCTACCGCTGCTACTGCATCACTTACCTCGAGCGCGGCCAGCAGCCCTATCTCTCCCATGCGTTCTTCGAGCGGTTGCGCGAGACGCTGCCCGAAGCGCTGGTGCTGATCCAGGCCCGGGTCGCAGGCAAGCCGGTGGCCGCTGCGCTCTGCCTGCAGGGCGCGCGTACCCTCTATGGCCGCTACTGGGGCAGCGAGGTGGTGGCCGACTGCCTGCACTTCGAGGCTTGCTACTACCAGGGCATTGAGCATTGCCTGGCGCATGGCTTGACCTGTTTCGATCCCGGCACCCAGGGCGAGCACAAGCTGAGCCGCGGCTTTGCGCCGGTGGCCCTGCGCTCGCTGCACCATATCGCCGACCCGCAGCTGCGCCAGGCGGTGGCGCGCTTCTGCGACGACGAGCGGCGTCACGTCGAGGCCTATCGACTGCATGCTGCGCAGTCGTTGCCGTTCAAGGCGCTGACCTGAACAGCCCGCGCGGGTCGCGGTAGCGGTGGCGTTGGTGGCATAATGCCGGCCACTATTTCGTGACAGGATGACCCGATGCTCAAGTGGCTCGCCATCGTGCTGGTCGGCCTTACCGCGCTGCTGCAGTATCAGCTGTGGTTCGGCGATGGCGGCGTGGCGGAGCTTGCCGATATTCGCGCTCGCGCCGACGCGCTGGAAGCGCAGAACGTGCCGCTGCGCGCGCGCAATGCGCGGCTCGCCGCCGAGGTCATCGACCTGCAGACCGGCCTCGATGCCATTGAGGAGCGCGGGCGCAGCGACATCGGCATGGTGCGCGCCGACGAGCAGTTCTACTGGGTGCCGGGCGTCGTGGCCGAGAGCGCCATCGTCGAGCAGCGTGCCCTGCAGTCGGCCACCCAGGCCGGCGAAGAGGGCGCGCCATGAGTCGGCTGTGGCTGATCGTGCCGGCCGCCGGGGTAGGGCGGCGCATGGCCGCCGAGTGCCCCAAGCAGTATCTGCCGCTGGCCGGCAGCACGGTGCTGGCCCAGACCCTGGCGCGGCTGCATGCAGCCTTTCCCACGGCCACGCTGTGCCTGTGCCTGGCCCGCGACGATATTTACTTCGATGCCGCCATGGTGCCGTTCGTCGACTGGCGCCGCATCGACGGCGGCGCCGAGCGGGCCGAGTCGGTAGTCGCCGCGCTGACGGCAATCACCGCCGAGGCCGGTGCGGACGATACGGTGCTGGTGCACGACGCCGCCCGGCCCTGCGTGAGCGTCGACGACCTGGCTCGCCTGCAGGCGGCGCTAACTGATGAGCCCGACGGCGCACTGCTGGCCGTGCCGGTGGCCGATACCATGAAACGCGCCGCGGTGGATGGCCGGGTCGCGCGTACCGAGCCTCGCGATGCGCTGTGGCATGCGCTGACGCCCCAGGGTGCGCGCTACCGTCTGCTCTGCGATGCCTTCGCTGCGTCTCGAGCACGCGGAGTGGCGCCAACCGACGAGGCCGCAGCGCTTGAGTCCATGGGCCTCGCGCCACGGCTGGTGGCGGGGCGCCGCGACAATCTCAAGATTACCCATCCCGACGACCTGGCGCTGGCCGAGCAGATCCTCGCCGCCCAGGCGGCGCAGCACAAGGCACTGTCATGACTCTGCGTATCGGCCACGGCTTCGATGTCCACCGCTTCGGCGAGGGCGACCACCTGATCATCGGCGGGGTGCGGATTCCCTTCGACCACGGTTTCGTCGCCCACTCCGACGGCGACGTGCTGCTGCACGCGATCAGTGACGCGCTGCTCGGCGCCTGCGCGCTGGGCGACATCGGCCGCCACTTCCCCGACACCGACCCGGCCTTCGCCGGCGCCGACAGCCGAGAGCTGCTGTGCCAGGTGATGGGCATGGTGCGCGACGCCGGCTATCGGGTCGGCAACCTCGATGCCACGCTGATGGCCCAGGCGCCCAAGATGGCGCCGCATGTCGCAGCCATGGCTGCCAATATCGCCGCCGACCTCGGCGTCGCGCCGGCGGCGGTCAATGTCAAGGCCACCACCACCGAGCGGCTTGGCTTTACCGGCCGCGGCGAAGGCATCGCCGCCGAGGCGGTAGTACTGCTGATGGGTGATAATGGCGATGCATGAATCCTGGCCCCCGGCCTGGCCGCGGGTGCTCGATGCCGAGTTCGGCACGCCAGTGCCCGGCGAGTATCGTGCAGCACCCGAAGATTTCGTGGTCGAGGAGTGCCTCGACTTCGCCCCCGAAGGCCAGGGGGAGCACCTCTGGCTGTGGGTCGAGAAGCGCGACCTCAGCACCCTTGAGCTGGCACGGCGCTTGGCGCGGGCCTGCGAGGTCACGCCGCGCGACATCGGCTATGCCGGCATGAAGGATCGCGTGGCGGTGACCCGCCAGTGGCTGTCGGTCCACCTGCCCGGGCGAGAGGTGCCCGCCGACCTCGCCGAACGGCTGTCAGACGCGCCGCTGGCGCTGCTCGAGCAGCGCCGCCATCCGCGCAAGCTCAAGCGCGGGGTGCACCGCGCCAACCGCTTCACATTGCGCCTGAGCGGCGCGGTGGTCGACGACCCGCGGCTCGAGGCGCGCTGGCAGCGGCTGGTCGAGACCGGCGTGCCCAACTATTTTGGCCCCCAGCGTTTCGGTCCCGAGGGCCGTAACCTGGCCAAGGCGCGAGCGATCCTGGCCAAGGGCTGGCGCAAGCGCCACGACCGCGAAGGCATGTTGCTCTCCGCGGCGCGCAGCTACCTCTTCAATCAGCTGCTGGCGCGGCGTATCGCCGCCGGCGACTGGGACACGCCGCTTGACGGCGAGCTGCTGGTGCTCGACGGCAGTGCCAGCCAGTTTGCCAGCGACGGCGTCGACGCTGCGCTGCTCGAGCGTGCGCGGCGGCTCGACGTGCATCCCAGCGGTGCGCTGTGGGGCACCGGGACGGCGGCCACTAGCGCCGCGGCGCTGGCCCATGAGCAGGCCGTGATCGCCGAGGAGGCGGCGCTCGCCGAGGGACTGGTGCGCGCCGGGGTGCGCATGGGGCGCCGGGCGCTGCGCGTGCGGCTTGGTGAGCCGAGTCTGATGTATGATGCGGGCACGCTGACGCTGGGTTTTGCGCTGCCGCGGGGTGCCTTTGCCACCGCGGTGCTGCGCGAGCTGATTGACCATTCTAGCCTATGACATTCGACCACCACCGCCAGCGGGAGAGCGCAATGCGCAAACTATTACTGTCCAACGACGACGGGGTGCATGCGCCAGGTCTGCATGCCCTCTATCAGGCGCTGAGCCAGCATGCCCGGCTGCGGGTGGTGGCCCCGGACCGCGACAAGAGCGGTGCCAGCAATTCGTTGACGCTGAGCCGGCCGCTGGCGCTCAACGCCATGGATAATGGCTTCTACAGCGTCGATGGCACGCCTGCCGACTGCGTTTACCTCGGCGTCAACGGGGTGTGGGACGATAAACCCGACCTGGTGGTGTCGGGCATCAACCACGGCGGCAACCTGGGCGACGACGTGCTCTATTCGGGCACCGTGGCGGCGGCCATGGAGGGGCGCAACCTGGGCATGACGGCAATTGCCATGTCGCTGGTCGGCACCCGCTACTTCGAAACTGCCGGGCGGGTCGCGGCGAGCCTGATCGGCGGTGCCGAGCAGCTGTCGCTGCCGCCGCGCAGCCTGCTCAACGTCAATGTGCCGGACCTGCCGTGGGAGGAGATCCGCGGCTTCAAGGTCACCCGGATGGGCTTTCGCGGCCCCGCCGCGCGGCCGATGAAGGTCGAGGATCCGCGCGGCCGTGTGCGTTACTGGATTGCGGCGGCGGGCGAGAATGCCGATGATGGACCGGATACCGACTTTGCCGCCGTTGAGGCGGGCTATGTGTCGATTACGCCGCTACACACCGATCTGACTCGGCATGCGGCACGTGAAGACGTTCAAGGCTGGCTGGATGCACTCACCTGATTTGAGCCGAGACAGGCTGCTGGGCGTCGGCATGACCTCGCAGCGCACCCGCGACCGGCTGGTGGCGCGCCTGGCGGCGTCCGGCATCGACGACCTCGAGGTGCTCGAGGTGATCGGCCGCGAGCCGCGTCACCTGTTCCTCGACGAGGCGCTGGCGCATCGCGCCTACGAGGATACCGCGCTGCCCATCGGCCACGGCCAGACGCTGTCGCAGCCGTGGATGGTGGCGCGCATGACCGAGCTGGTGGTGGCCGAGGCGCCGCAGCGGGTACTCGAGATCGGCACCGGCTCCGGCTATCAGACGCTGATCCTGTCGCGGCTGGTGCCGCTGCTGTGGTCGGTGGAGCGCATTCGCGCCCTGCACCAGCGTGCCGCTGTGCGACTGCGCTGGCTGAATGCCAGCAACGTGCGTTTGCGGCTTGCCGACGGCGGTCATGGCTGGCCCGAGGCGGCGCCCTATGACGCCATTCTGCTGACCGCCTGCGCCAGCGAGCTACCCGAGGCGCTGCTGGCCCAATTGGCCGATGGCGGCATTCTGATTGCCCCGCTGGAGGCACCCGACGGTCGTCAATGGTTGACCCGGGTGCGCCGGCGCGGGGCACGATTCGATTACCAGCGGCTCGAAGGGGTACGCTTCGTGCCGCTGCTGGAAGGAGTCATTCGTTGAAGCGCCACACCTCGATTTTTCTCAAGGGCGCCGGCATGGGGGCGGCCGATGCGGTGCCCGGCGTGTCCGGTGGCACCATCGCCTTCGTCACCGGCATCTATGAGGAGCTGATTGATTCGATCAAGCAGTTCGGCCCCAGCGCCTTCGTTGCCTGGCGGCGCGGTGGCCTGGCGCAGCTCGCCAGCCATCTCAACCTGGGCTTTGTGATTCCGCTGGTGCTGGGCATCGCCGCGAGCCTGTTCAGCGTTGCACACCTGGTGGTGTGGCTGATGGAGGAGCAGCCAGTGCTGCTGGACGCCTTCTTCTTCGGCCTGGTCGCCGCCTCGGCCTGGGTGGTGAGCCGTAATCTGCCGGACTGGCGGCTGTGGCATATCCTGCCGCTGGCGGCAGGGCTGCTGCTGGCCAAGGGCCTG
Organism: Halomonas socia; assembly: GCF_010977575.1. GTDB lineage: Bacteria > Pseudomonadota > Gammaproteobacteria > Pseudomonadales > Halomonadaceae > Franzmannia > Franzmannia socia. The sequence continues at coordinate 4,567,032 of NZ_CP048812.1, read as the reverse complement.
CCGGCGTTGATGCCGCTGATCAACCTGCTCGGCGCCGACTACCTGATGCTGGTGGTGGGCGGGGCGATCGCCATCAGCGCGATGCTGCTGCCCGGGGTGTCGGGCAGTTTCCTGCTGCTGACCATGGGGCTCTATGGCCCGGTGATGGCCGGTATCCGGGGCTTCGATGTGACGCTGATCCTGCAGTTTGGTGCCGGCTGTGCGCTGGGGCTGTTCTTCTTCTCACGGCTGCTGTCGTGGCTGTTGCACGCCTATCACACTGCCACCCTGCAGCTGCTGATCGGCTTCATTCTCGGCTCGCTGCCGCTGCTGTGGCCGTGGCGTGAGCTGGTCAGCTACCGGCTGGGGCCGGACGAGCAGATGATCCCGCTGGATTACCGCTACCTGCTGCCCGGCGACTATGCCGTGCTCGTCGGTGGTTCGGCACAATTGATCCCCGCGCTGGCCTTGATGCTGGCAGGGCTGTTATTGGTGTTGGCGATCAGCCGAGGGAACCAGGCCCCGGCGCGCCGGCATGAGGAGGAAGGTTCCGATGCGTAAGGTTTTTTTGGTATCCGCCGTGACCCTGGCGATGACCGGTTGTGCGGCGCAGCAGGGCGGAGACACCCAGCGCGTGCAGGTGCGCGACCTGACCATGAGCCGCGAGCAGTCACCGGCCAGTCAGTACACCGTGGAGGCCGGCGATACCCTCTATGGCATTGCCTGGCGCCACGACATGGACTTTCGTGAGCTGGCCCAGCTCAACGATATCGGCCCCCCCTACCGGCTGCAGCCGGGCCAGGAGCTGCGGCTGGCCGAGGACGCCCAGGTCGCCTCGCGCGCCGACGGCGAGCGGCAGCGCGGTGCCCAGGTCACTGGCGCTGTCGACCAGCAGGACGGCGATCTGAGCTGGCTGGCGCCGGACCAGGAAGCCATCGAGCGTAACCGCCGCCTTACGGCACAGCCGCTGGAAGATTCCGGCACCAGCGCCGAGGCTCTCGAGGGCGCGGTTCAGGCCGCCAGTGGCGAGGCATCCGGCGATGCCCCGGGGCCGCTGTTCGACTACTCGACCCCCGGGGCCGACGGTAGTTTGAGCGAACGCGATCGGGCCGAGCGCGAGGCCCTGGCGCGTGAGCAAGCCCAGCGCGAACAGGCCGAGCGTGATGCTGCCCCAGTGACGCGGCGGTAGCGGCCAGCGAGGCCAGCGCAGAAGAGGCTCAGCCCGAGCCCGAGCAAGCCCCGCAGCTGAGTGACACACAGCCGTCATCGACCAGCGGTGATACTCAGGAGAGTGACGCCGTCGATGCCGGCACTGCAGTGGCGGGCCAGGCCGAAAGCACCTCCAGCGAACGCAGTCAACGCAGCTTTACACCGGTGGCCGAGGTCGACTGGCAGTGGCCGGCGGACGGCGAATTGACTGGCCGTTTCGGCGAGGGTGGCAGCATCACCGCCGGCATTGATATCGGCGGACAAAAGGGGCAACCTGTCAAGGCAGCAGGGCCCGGCATCGTGGTGTACGCGGGCAGTGGCGTGCGAGGCTATGGCAATCTGATTCTCCTCAAGCACAACGACGAGTATCTGAGTGCCTATGCCCATAACGACACGCTCAGCGTGGCCGAGAATGATGTGGTCGACGCCGGTGAGGTCATTGCCACCATGGGCGATACCGATGCCGACGGCGTCAAGCTGCACTTCGAGGTGCGTCGCAACGGCCAGCCTCAGGACCCCCTGGATTACTTGCCATCGCGCTGATGTCGATGGCCCGCGGTACAACAACAACAGACAGCGGCGGCTCACGTTCGTGTGCCCGATGAGTCGCCGGCATGACCGGGCAGTGCACAACGGGGTAGTGATATGAGCATGATCGAACAGGATCTTCAGGACGTCGACAACGCCGAAGTCGAAATCGTCGAAGACGTCATTGATGACGAGGAAGAGAGCAGTGCCAAGGATGAGCAGGAGTTCGAAAAAGCCCTCAATCGCGAGGAAAACACCTATCACCACAGCCTCGATGCGACCCAGATCTACCTCAACGAGATCGGTTTTTCGCCGCTGCTGACCCCCGAAGAAGAAGTACACTATGGTCGTCTGGCCCAGGCCGGCGACCCCGCCGGCCGGGCGCGGATGATCGAGTCCAACCTGCGCCTGGTGGTCAAGATCGCCCGGCGCTATCTCAACCGTGGCCTGTCGCTGCTCGACCTGATCGAGGAGGGCAATCTCGGGCTGATCCGCGCGGTGGAGAAGTTCGACCCCGAGCGCGGCTTCCGCTTCTCGACCTACGCCACCTGGTGGATTCGCCAGACCATCGAGCGGGCGCTGATGAACCAGACGCGCACCATCCGCCTGCCGATCCATGTGGTCAAGGAACTCAACATCTACCTGCGCGCCGCCCGCGAGCTGACCCAGAAGCTCGATCACGAGGCGACTGCCGAGGAGATTGCCGACTTCCTCGACAAGCCGGTGGCCACGGTCAAGAAGATGCTGGGCCTCAACGAGCGGGTCTCATCGGTGGACTACCCGATGGGCGGCGAGAGCGACAAGCCGCTGATCGAGACGCTTACCGATGACAACGACCTGGGCCCCGAGTCGTCGCTGGTCGACGTCGACGTCAAGCAGCACGTAGACGAGTGGCTGGCCGAGCTCACCGACAAGCAGATGGAGGTGGTGGTGCGCCGCTTCGGCCTGCGCGGCCACGAGGCGGCGACCCTCGAGGAGGTCGGCGAGGAAATTGGCCTGACCCGCGAGCGGGTGCGCCAGATCCAGGTCGAGGCGCTCAAGAAGCTGCGGCGCATGCTCGAGAAGCAGGGATTGTCGCTGGACGCCATCTTCGAGTGACGGTGATGGCAAACCATGCTCATAGCGCGGGCGGCCAAGGCCGCCCGCGTTGCACGTTATTTGCACCTCGCCAGGCGATGATGATTGCCGAGAGACGCTTTGCATGCCCGTCATGCGCTGCTAGGTAGCGACACGGGGCATACCGCTAAAGATCGAATGAGTACCGCCATGTCATCCAATCGCACTTCACTGTTACCTGCCCGGCGCTGGCTGGCGCTGCTGATCGGCCTGGCCGCGGCGCCGGCCCAGGCCACCGATCTGCTCACCGTGGCCCGCGATGCGCTGGTCAATGATGCCGGGCTCGCCTCGGCGCGGGCCGAGCTGCAGCGGGTGGACGCCGGCCGCGATGTCGAGCGCGGCGGCCTGCTGCCTCAGCTCAGCGCCGGCTCCAGCCTGGCTCACAACCGCACCTACTCGACCCAGGGGCGCGGCGCTCAGGTGGATGTACCCGGCGACATCGGCGATGGCCTGGTGGTCGACGACGAGCAGGACTTCAACTCACTGAGCGTGAGCCTGGATGCCAGCCAGGCGCTGTATGATGCCAGCCGTTTCGCCCAGTTGGAGCGTGCCGAGCGGCTCACCAGCCAGCAGGCGCTGTCCCTCGAGGTAGCCGAGCAGCAGTTGCTGTTCGATGTGGCCACTGCCTACTTCGAGATCCTGCGCGCCGCCGATATCCTCGAGGCGCGACGCGCCCAGGAGACCGCCATCAGCCGCCAGCTGGAGCAAGCCGAGGAGCGCTTCGAGGTCGGCCTGACGGCAATCACCGATGTGTTCGAGGCGCAGGCCTCGTTCGACTTGGCGCGGGCCCAGCGGATCGCCGCCGAGAATGCCCTGCAGATCAGCTTCGAAGCCCTCGAGCGCCTCACCGACCAGCGCTATGCCAGTATCGACGGCCTCTCCGATGCGCTGCCCGTCGAGCCGCCGGCCCCGGCCGAGCGTGACGTCTGGGTAGAGATGGCGATGTTCAACAGCCCGCTGCTGATGATGGCCGAAGCCGGTATCGAGGTGGCGCGCAGCGACCTCGACATCGCCCGCGCCGGCCGCCTGCCAACCCTCGAAGCCTTCGCCAACTACCAGTATTCGGATACTGATCGCAGTGGCGTATCCGGCTACAACTCCGACAGCCAGCTGGGGCTGCGCGCCAGCGTGCCGCTCTATACCGGCGGCATCACCAGCGCCCAGATTCGTCAGAATACCTTCGGCCTGGAGGTCAGCCAGTACGACTTCGAGGCTCAGCGCCGCGATACCGTGCAGCAGGTGCGCTCGCTGTATACCCAGGTCAGCAACGAGGTGGAGACCGTCGAGGCCCGCCGCCAGGCGATCGCCTCCAACCAGAGTGCACTGGACGCGACCCGCTCCGGCTATGAGGTCGGGACGCGCAACATCGTCGATGTGCTCAACGCCGAGCAGAACCTATTCAATGCCATCGCCGACTATGCCGAGGCGCGCTACGATTACGTGCTGGGCCTGCTCGAGCTGCGTCAGCAGTCCGGGACCCTCGACGGCGAGGCGATTCAGGGGGTGAATCAGTGGCTCGAGGCCGACCAGGGTATCTCCCTCGATCTGCCGGACGAGGTGGGTGGCAGTGATCCGGCGACCAATATCGGGGCGCGGCCAACGCCACCCTCCTGACGCGGTATTTATTGTCAGTTGAGTTTATTTTAAATAAAAACGCCATATATTATTCGTGATATGGCGTTTTTATCCGTGTAATTGTCGGGTGAATGGCAAATAATCATGACGCCTACCTTCATGCACTGGAGTCTTCGATGGCCCGCCCGCTGATTGCCGACATCGATCTCGACGCGCTGCGTCACAACTACTGCCTGGCCCGTGACCTGGCGCCCCACAGTCGCGCCATCGCGGTGCTCAAGGCCGATGCCTACGGCCACGGCCTGGTGCCCTGTGCCAGGGCGCTGGCCGACGTGGCACCGGCGCTGGCGGTGGCCTGTATCGAGGAGGCCGAGGCGCTTCGCGCGGCGGGCATCGAGACGCCGATCATGCTGCTCGAGGGCTTCTTCGAGGCCGCCGAACTCGAGCGCATCGAGGCTCTCGGGCTGTGGAGCGCGGTGCACAGCGCCTGGCAGGTCGATGCGCTGCTCGCCTATCGTCCGGCGCGGCCGCTGCCGGTGTGGGTCAAGGTCGACTCGGGGATGCATCGGCTGGGGTTTCCCCCCGAGCAGTTGGCCGCCCAGTGGGCACGGCTCGCCGCCGCCGATGACCGGGTCTGCGATCTGCACCTGATGAGCCACTTCGCCACCGCCGACAGCCTCGATCCCGGCTATTTTCAGCGCCAGCTCGGCGTGGTGACGGCGCTTGCCGATGAGCTGGATGCGCCGACCTGCCTGGCCAACTCGCCGGCCACGCTGGCCTGGCCCGAGGCCCACGGCGCCTGGAATCGCCCCGGGGTGATGCTCTACGGCAGCGACCCGCTGGAGGCGGCCAGCGATGCCAGCCGCCGCCTGGCGCCGGTGATGACGCTACGCTCCGAGATCATTGCCCTGCGCGAGTTGGCCAGCGGTGAACCGGTGGGCTACGGCGGACGCTGGCGCGCGTCGCGGCCAACGCGGATCGCGGTGGTGGCCGCCGGCTACGGCGATGGCTACGACCGTCACTCCGAGGACGGTACCCCAGTGCTGGTCAATGGCCAGCGCTGCGCCATTGCAGGCAAGGTGTCAATGGACATGCTGACGGTGGATGTGACCGACGTTGCCGACGCCGATATCGGCAGCGAGGTGGTGCTGTGGGGGCGGGCGAGCAACGGCGCGCTGTTGTCGGTGGACGAGGTGGCGCGTCACTGTGCCACGATCAGCTATACGCTGCTTACCGGGGTGCTGCCGAGGGTCCCGAGACGGTATCATGACGGCTGATTTCAGCCGCGAGACCACCATGTCCAAGGATGCCACCTCGTCGTTTCTCCATCCCCGCTACTGGGGCGCCGCGCTTGCCATCGGCCTGATGCGCCTGGGCGCTTGGCTGCCGTGGCGGCTCAAGCTGGCCGTGGGTCGCTGCATCGGCTGGCTGGCCTGGCGCCTGGCCAAGCGCCGGCGGCGCATTACCGAGACCAATATCGCGCTGTGCTTTCCCGAGCTCGACGCCGACGCCCAGCGCCGGCTGGTGCGCGAGACCTTCCTGGCCAACGGCATCGGTATCCTCGAGACCGCCACCGGCTGGTGTCGCGATCCGGAGCATCTGCGTCATCGCGTGACCTTCAAGGGCCAGGAGCATATGGCCAGGGTACAGGCCCAGGGCAGGGGCGCGCTGATCATCGGCGTGCACTTCTCGACCCTCGATCTCGGCGGTGCGCTGCACTCGCTGTTCTTTCCCGCCGATGTGGTCTATCGGCCGCACAACAACGCGCTTTTCGAGCGCTTCATGACCCGCGCCCGCAGGCGCATCTTCGGCACCGCCATCGATCGCCACGATTTACGCGGTGTGGTACGGCGAATCAAGTCTGGGCACCATGTCTGGTATTCGCCGGACCAGGATTTCGGCCGCGATGTCAGCGTCTTCGCGCCGTTCTTCGGCGTCGATGCTGCCTCCATCAAGTTGACTGCCAAGATTGCTCGTATGACCGGCGCCCCGGTCATGCCGCTGATGTTCCACCGTAACCCAGACAACCGCACCTACACCCTCGAGTACCTGCCGCCGCTGGAGGACTTTCCCAGCGGCGACGAGGTCGCCGATGCGGCGCGCATCAACGCCTTTATTGAAGGCGCGATTCGCAAGCATCCCGAGCAGTACCTGTGGCTGCACCGGCGCTTCAAGACCCGCCCCGAGGGCGAGCCGTCGCTGTACTCTTAGCCTACTGGACAACGGGCTCAGCGGCACCGCTCGGCACTGACCTGGCGGGAGGCCTACGAGGAGGCGCTGTAAACTCATCCCTGGGCGCTACCTTGCGCCCTGCTGCGCTCACGCATCCTGCTTCGCTTGCAGGACCGGGGCTGGCCATCCATGGCCAGCCCGTTCGGAGCAGTGCTCCTCACCCATGGCGCAAACCTCCTCTTCGACCTACCGCCAGCGTCCCTCGCTGTTAGCAACTGCGGCAGCCTGTTGGTCAACGATGTAGGCTTGACGCGTCGGTCAATACGTACAAGGCTAGTAGCCGATGGCCGACATTATTCGGTCGGTCGAACGGAGTGCCGGATTGCAGCGTGGATTCGGAGGATCGATAACTGAGGAAAGGAGTTCCCATGCTTGGCAACGCCATGTTGTTTCTGATCATTGCCGTGATCGCCGCCGTTCTGGGCTTCAGCGGTATCGCCGGGGTCGCATCGACCATTGCACAGGTGCTGTTCGTACTGTTTCTGATCCTGTTCGTGGTTTCGCTTATTCGTGGACGACGCTGACCCTTGGAGCCAAGGCCTTCCGGCCATAGGCTCGATAAACGCAAGGCCCCGCCAGTGGCGGGGCCTTGTGCGCTTTACCGATCGCCCATAGCAATCAGGCGTCGATGCGCTTGTACTTCATGCGCTTGGGTGTATCGCTGCCGACCCGCTTGCGGTGGTCCTCCTCGTACTCCTGATAGTTGCCCTCGAAGAACACCACCTGGGAGTCGCCCTCGAAGGCCAGGATATGGGTCGCGATGCGGTCGAGGAACCAGCGGTCGTGGGAGATGATCATGGCGCAGCCGGGGAAGGCCAGCAGCGCCTCTTCCAGCGCCCGCAACGTCTCGATGTCGAGGTCGTTGGAGGGTTCGTCGAGCAGCAGTACGTTGGCGCCTTGCTTGAGGGTCTGGGCCAGCTGCAGGCGTCCGCGCTCGCCGCCGGAAAGTTCGGATAGGCGCTTCTGCTGGTCATTGCCCTTGAAGTTGAAACGCCCCACGTAGGCGCGTGACGAGACTTCGTAGCCGTTGATGTTGAGGATGTCCTGTCCATCCGACACCGATTCCCAGACCGTCTGCTTGTTGTCCAGGGCATCGCGCAACTGCACGACGTGGGCGATCTCGACCGTATCGCCGAGCACCACTTCGCCGCTGTCTGGCTGCTCCTTGCCATCGATCAGCTTGAACAGCGTCGACTTGCCCGCGCCGTTGCCGCCGACGATGCCGACGATGGCACCCTTGGGGACGCTGAACGACAGGTCTTCGTAGAGCAGTTGGCCATCGAAAGCCTTGCTGACATCATGGAATTCGATGACCTTGTCACCCAGGCGTGGGCCGGGTGGAATATAGATTTCGTTGGTCTCATTGCGCTTCTGGAAGTCGCCGGACTGCATCTCCTCGAAGCGGTTGAGGCGCGCCTTGCTCTTGGCCTGACGGCCCTTGGCATTGCTGCGTACCCACTCCAGCTCCTGCTTGATGGCCTTGTTCTTCGAGGCCTCCTGCTTGGCCTCTTTCTCCAGACGACTCTCCTTGGCCTCGAGCCACTGCGAGTAGTTGCCCTCGAAGGGAATCCCCTGGCCGCGGTCGAGTTCGAGAATCCAGCCGGCCACGTTGTCGAGGAAGTAGCGGTCGTGGGTGACGGCAACCACGGTACCTGAGTAGTCGTGGAGAAAGCGCTCCAGCCAGGCCACCGACTCGGCGTCGAGGTGGTTGGTGGGCTCGTCGAGCAGCAGCATGTCGGGGCTCGACAGCAGCAGGCGACACAGCGCCACGCGACGGCGCTCACCGCCGGAGAGGTTGCCCACCTTGGCATCCCAGGGCGGCAGGCGCAGCGCCTCGGCGGCGACCTCGAGCTTGCGCTCGATGTTATGGGCATCGGCGGCCTCGATGATGTTCTCGAGGCGTGCCTGCTCGCTGGCCAGGGCGTCGAAGTCGGCGTCCGGCTCGGCGTAGGCGGCATAGACGGCGTCGAGCTTCTCTTGAGCAGCCTTGATCTCGCCCAGCGCCTCTTCGACGGATTCACGGACGTTCTTGTCGTCGTCGAGCTCAGGCTCCTGGGGCAGGTAGCCGACGTTGAGGCCAGGCATGGGGCGGGCCTCGCCCTCGATTTCGGTGTCGACACCGGCCATGATGCGCAGCAGTGTCGATTTGCCCGAGCCGTTGAGGCCGAGCACGCCAATCTTGGCGCCGGGAAAGAAGGACAGCGAGATGTCCTTGAGAATATGTTTCTTGGGGGCACGACCTTGCCCACCCGGTTCATGGTGTAGACGTATTGCGCCATGGGATTCCATCTAAGTTGCGGGGTTTCAGTGGCCACGATGATAGTGGCCGGGGCGGCGAATGGCTAGTTTACCCCAGTGGCGCCGCCCATGATGATGCCTCGCTTGGCGCTTGGCGCTACTCCTCTTCGTCGTCGAGCCGCCAGTCGTCCTCGATGGCACGCTTCAGCCGGCGTTCCTCGAGCAGACTCTCGACTTGGCGGCGCGCGCGCAGGGTATCGGCACGCGAGGTGCTGCGGGTGCGGGTTTCCTGCTCGGGGGAGTAGCTGTCATCGTTGACGGCGTCGAAGACGTCTGCGTCGTCGCTGAGGGTGTTGGTGAGATGATCTCGGCGCATGCGATGCCTCCCATGACCGGTCGAAAGATCGATAGGGCTATCTTGACCCAGTGGTCGATGATAGCGGTCAACGGCAGCGCATGGCTGCCATCAGGATGCTACGACATCCTGATGGCCTTATAGCCTCGACGGGCGGTGAGAACAAGGGGGCGGGGCGAGTTTTTTTCGCGGGCCAGGCGTAGGGCCGGTCAATGGCCCTGCTCGGCGCGCAGGCGCTCGACTTCGAGCTGCGCCTCGACGCGTTCGGTGACGTCCTTCTGGACGCCGATGAAGTAGGTCAGTTGGTCGGCGTCATCGTATACCGGTGTGATCGACAGCTCGTTCCAGAACAGCGTGCCGTCCTTGCGGTAGTTGCGCAGCACCTCGCGACACGGCTGGCCGCCAGCCAGTGCCTGGCGGATGTTGTCGAGCCCCGGCTGGTCGCGGTCATCGTTCTGCAAAAAGCGGCAGTCGCGGTACAGGATCTCGTCGGCGCTGTAGCCGGTCAGGCGCTCGAAGCCCTGGTTGACATAGATCAGGATGTTCTCGTCACCCTCCTGTTCGGCCACCACGATGCCGTCTTCGGAGGCATCGACGATGCGTTCCAGCAGGGCTGGGCTTATCATTGGCGGTCTTTTCATGCGCGCGTTCCTATCGTACCCTGATTCGTTGACTATCATCTGGCTACATAATGGTCAGACGTGGCTGGCATTTCAATGTGTTGCCACTTTATGAAGCAAGCAGCTCACTGTTCTACCTCGGGCAATCGCTGTGCGCTGGCGGCGGCGCACAGTGCGGTGGCTGCCAGTATCGCCAGCAGAGCGGTAGTGCCTAGCCACTGTGCCAGTGCACCGATGCTGCCGCCCACGAGCAGCATCAGGGCACCGGTGAGGGTGTTCGACAGCGCCACGTAGAGTGCCCGTTGGTCCTGGCTGGCCATGTCGACCAGATAGGTCTTGCGGCCCAGGCGCACGCCGGCGTGGATCATGACCAGTAGCCCGTAGCCCAGCGCATAGGGCCAGACCGTTTCGCTCCAGCCGCCGGGTAGCCAGGCGACGGCCGCAACCAGCAGGCAGCACAGCGTGGTCCCCAGGCCGGCATCGCGCATCACCCGCCGGCTCGAAGCATCGGCACGCTTGCCCCATAGCGGGCTTGCCAGCATGCCGGCAAGCCCCGAGACGACAATCAGGATACCCAGCCCGCCCAGTTCGGTACCGCTCTGCTGCTGGCCGAGCAGGGCGATATAGGGCAGCGCCAGGGCGCTTGTGAGCAGCAGGGCACGAGACAGGTTGAAGTGGCGGAAGGTGCGATCGTTGCGCATCAGTCGCAGTCCGAGCTTGATGCTGTCCCAGGCGTTCTCGCCGCCTTCCACGGCGCCGGGTGACTCGACGATGCGCGCTGCACACAGGGCGTTCAGCGCCCAGCCCAGCGCCGCGACCATCAGCAGCACGGCCAGCGCCAGCTCGCCGGGGCGCTCATCGAACAGCATCAGCACCGCCCCGGCGCTGAGGGTCACGGCGCCGGCCACGCTGCCGCTCCAGCCCATCAGCGTGCCGCGGCGCTGCTTGCTGATGGTCTTGCCGAGCACGTCCTTGGTGGCAATCGACGATAGCCCCCGGGCCAGCGACAGTGCCACCAGCACGGCCAGCACCAGGGCACCACCCAGCCCGCCGCTGCCGAACAGCGCCAGCAGTGCCAGCAGCAGTGCGGAGGCGGCCTGCAGGGCGCCGCCCATGACCCAGGCCCACTTGCGCTGCGGCTTGAGGCGAATGAAGCCGGCTACGAACAGCTGCGGCAGCAGCGAGCCGGACTCGCGGATCGGTACCAGCAGGCCGACCATCCATACGGGTGCGCCGATCACCCCCATCAACCAGGGCAGCACCAGTCGCGCACTGGAGAGTTCATCGGCCAGCTTGTTGCCCAGCGCCGCCAGCAGGTGCAGGAAAAAATTGCGCGGCTGCTCATCGCAGGCCTCCTCGGGGATGTCCTTGCACATGCGGCTGTCGTCATCGCCGGTCAGCCACTCGAAGAGGCGGGTCTGGCTGATGTCGGGGGCGGCCATGCGGGCTCCTAGGCTGTTATCATCGGCCTTTCATTGTTGCGACAGGTTGGCCGCGATGTCACGCATCCGTATTCACTACTGCACCCAGTGCCAATGGCTGCTGCGCAGCGCTTGGCTGGCCCAGGAACTGCTCTCGACCTTCGGCGAAGCCTTGGACGAAGTGGCGCTGGTGCCTAGCTACGGCGGCCATTTCGAGATCTTCTACGATGACGAATCGATCTGGGAGCGCAAGCGCGACGACGGCTTCCCCGACAGCAAGACGCTCAAGCGGGCGGTACGTGACCGCCTCGACCCACAGCGCGATCTGGGTCACGTCGATCGCTGAGCCACTGCGGCAAGGAGAGGGAATGACGCAGGAACGTCAGGCAATGCTGTGCGGGCTGGGGGCCGTGGCGCTGTGGTCGACGGTAGCCACCGCCTTCAAGGTGGCGCTGGGATATATGTCGCCGCTGGAGCTGATGTGGCTCGCGGCGCTGGTCTCATGGGCCCTGATGAGCGTGCTGGTGGCACGTCGAGGCCTGTTGGGCGAGGCGCTGCACCGCGGTTGGCGCACTGCCGCCTGGGCCGGATTGATGAATCCGGTAGCCTATTACCTGCTGTTATTTGGCGCCTATGACCGCCTGCCGGGCCAGGAGGCGATGGCGCTCAACTACACTTGGGCGTTGGCCATGGCACTGCTGGCGGTACCCATCCTCGGCCAGCGGCTGACCCACATCGATATTGCCGCCGGACTGATCGCCTATGCCGGCGTGTGGGTGATTGCCACGCGGGGGGCGGTATTCGATGTCGCCTTCGCCGATCCGCTGGGCGTGACGCTGGCATTGGCCTCGACGCTGATATGGGCACTCTACTGGCTATTCAATGCCCGCGATCGGCGCTCGCCGCTGGTGGCCCAGTGGCAGAACTTCAGCGTTGGTCTACCGGTGCTGACGCTGCTGCTGGTGACCCTAGGACCCGGGGTGCAGTGGCACGGCTGGACGGGGTTCACGGCGGGCATCTATGTTGGCCTGTTCGAGATGGGCGTGGCCTTCGTGCTGTGGCAGTTTGCCGTGCAGCGCATCTCACGCACGGCTCGTGTCGCCAATCTGATCTTCCTGTCGCCGCCGGTGTCGCTGCTGCTGCTGTTCCTGATAGTCGGCGAGCCGATCATGGCTTCGACGCTGGTCGGCCTGGTACTGATCCTCGGCGGGCTCGGGCTGCAGCAATGGCAGAAGACGCCATTGCCAGCCACTCAGGAAAGCAACTGATACTCGAACAGCAACTGCTTGAAATCCTGACGTTGGTGAGCGAACAGGTACACTGACACCTGCTGCTGTTCGGGCCATAGGCGATAGATAATGCGATAGCTGTCCACCAGCAGTTCTCGATAATGGCCAATGCCAAGTTCAAGGGCCAATCGGCAAACCGGATAGGTGTTGGGCTGAGTAGAAAGGTGCTCAATTGTTGTGGCGATGAGGTGCAGCGAAATTGCCTCTACCTTTTCCAGTGGCAGCCCCAGTTCGTCGAGCAAGAAGTTTTCACAGTGTTCGAGCGAAGCGTCAGCAGTCTCTTCGATCGTCACTTTCACTTCAAGGGCCGCTCCAGCGACTCGCCGCGTCGACTGGCATGGCGGGCCCTGACTTTTTCCATAAATTCATCGGCGCTCATGGTCTTGTCTTCCTCGCGGCTTTTCTCGCCCAAGCTCAGCAACTTGAGAAGCGCGATGGCCTGCTCACGCCGCTCATGGGCGGCGTAGGATTCGACCACATAGGTGGGCTTGCCCTTCTGGGTGATCACCAGAGGTTCCTGGACATCGAGGGTCGCAGCGTTCTGCTTCAGGTAGCTGATGGTTTCCATGCGCATGGTCTTTTCCCGGTAGAACTCAGTCGGTCTGATTTTAGTCCACCAATGGTTCGACTACCAGTCGCCGGCCAGCTCGAGACCATTCTCCTCGAGCAGTGCCTCGAGCGCCGGCCAGACGTTGTCGAGAATCACCGGCTGGGCGGCGGCGGTGGGGTGGATGCCGTCAGACTGCATCAGGCCGTCCTCCAGGGCGACGCCGTCGAGCAGGAAGGGCACCAGGGTGACGTCGTACTCCACGGCGAGACCGCGATAGACCCCGGTGAAAGCGTCGCGGTAGGCCTGGCCGTAGTTGGGCGGAATATCGATCCCGAGTAACAGCACTTCGGCATCGGCTGACTGGCTGGCCTCGATCATGCCGGCCAGATTCTGCTGCATCTGCTGGGGCGGCAGTCCGCGCAGGCCGTCATTGCCGCCCAGTTCCAACAGCACCAACTGCGGTTCGTGCTGTCCCAACAGGTCGGGCAGACGCTCGGTGCCACCGGCGGTGGTCTCGCCGCTGATGCTGGCGTTGATGACGCGGACCTCGCCGTCGAGTCGTTCGTTGAGCAGGTGCACCCAGCCCTCCTCCTGCTCGATGCCATACGCCGCGCTGAGGCTGTCGCCCAGCACCAGCAGTGTCGGCGGCGTGTCGGCATGGGCCGCCGGCCATGCGATGATGGCGGCAATGCTCAGCACACCGGTGGCGAGCATGCGCGCCATGCGTTGCCCTTGAATACCAGCAAACCCCAGCACAGGGAAACCGCTTGTCATGTCAGACTCCTTGAAGACGGATGCTTCCGCGATTCTACACGCCCGAGGCTTGGGCAAGCAGGTCACCAGCGGCGATAAGCCGCTGACCATTTTGAGCGATCTGGCCCTCGATGTGTTCCCCGGCGAGACCCTGGCGATCCTCGGCGCCAGCGGGGCCGGTAAATCGACCCTGCTGGGGTTGCTGGCCGGACTCGACGAACCCACCAGCGGTGAGCTGACGCTGTTCGGCGACGCGTTGTCGAGCCTCGACGAGGACGGCCGTGCTCAACTGCGCGCGGGCCGCGTGGGTTTCGTGTTTCAGAACTTCCAGTTGCTGCCGACCCTGACGGCACTGGAGAACGTGCTGCTGCCGCTGGAGCTGTCGCCACTCGCGGACAGCGAGCGGCGCGGCCGCGACTGGCTGACCCGGGTCGGCCTCGGCGAGCGCCTGAGCCACTTGCCCAAGCAGCTCTCCGGCGGCGAGCAGCAGCGCGTGGCCGTGGCCCGCGCCTTCGTCACCGACCCGCAGCTGGTATTCGCCGACGAGCCCACCGGCAATCTCGACCCGGCCACCGGCAAGCGCATCATCGACCTGCTGTTTTCCCTCAACCGCGAGGCCGGCACCACCCTGGTCCTGGTCACCCACGACCACGCCCTGGCGCGGCGCTGCGACCGCTGCCTGCGCCTCGACGACGGGCGGCTCGAGCCGCTGGTGCTGGACGAGGTCGAGGCATGAGCAGTATTGCCGATACATCACGACCGACGTCTCGCCAGGCTCGCGGCCTGGGCACCTTGCGCTGGTCGCTGCGTGGCATGCGGCGAGACCTGCGTGCCGCCGACGTGCGCGCGCTGTTCGTGGCGCTGGCGCTGGCGGTGGCCGCCTCGACCATGATCGGCTTCTTTCTCGACCGCCTCGAGCGCGGCCTGGAGCGCCAGGCCGGCCAACTGCTCGGCGGTGACCTGGTGCTCGAACAGGGCCGCCCCTTCGATGACGGTCTGCGCCAGGAGCTGGTCGAGGCCGGTTTCACGCTGAGCGATCAGGTCGACCTGGTGTCGATGATCAGTCATGCAGACCGCTTCCAGCCCGCCAGCCTCAAGGTGGTCGACGACGTCTATCCGCACTACGGGGTGTCCCACGTCGATCTTGGTGACGGCATCGAACAGCTGGCCCAGGGGCCGGCGGCTGGCGAGGCCTGGCTGGGGCCGCGCCTGATGCAACTGCTGGAGGTGCAGGTCGGCGATCAGGTGCAGGTCGGCGAGACGCAGTTGAGTGTGGCCGGGGTGATCGAACGCGAAGCCGATCAGTCGGGGGGCTTCGGTAACTTCAACCCGCGCCTAATGATGAATCTTGCCGACCTCGAGGCCACCAACCTCGTGCAACCCGGCTCGCGTGTGGAGTTCGAGATTCTTGCCGCCGGCCCGCCGGAGGCACTGACTCGGGTCGAGGCCACGCTTGCCGAGCTGCGTCGCGACGGCGTCGAGGTGCGCGACGTGCGCAGCGACCGCCCCCAACTGGGCAATGCCCTGGCCCGCGCCGAGCAGTATCTGAGCCTGGCCGGGCTCGCCGCGGTGCTGCTGGCCGGGGTGGCGGTGGCCATGGCCACGCGCCGCTACGTCGATCGTCACCTCGACACCGCGGCCCTGCTGCGCTGTTTCGGTGCTACCCAGCGCCAGTTGACCCGGCTGTTCGCCCTGCAGCTGCTGTGGCTGGCGCTGGCGGCATCGGTGGTCGGTGCATTACTGGGATTGGCCGGCCAGGCCGGGCTGCTGTGGCTGCTGACCGCCTTCCTGCCGCTCGAGCTACCGCCGCCGGGGCCGCTGCCGCTGCTACTTGGTGTGTTGACGGCGCTGGCCGTGCTGGCCGGTTTTGCCGGCCCTACGCTGCTACGCCTCAAGCGCGTCAGCGCGCTCAAGGTGCTGCGTCGCGAGCTCGACCCGCTGCCGGCCTCGGCGTGGCTGGTGGTGGCGGTGGCCAGCCTGGTGTTCGGCGGCCTGCTGTGGCTCTACTCCGGTGACCCGCAGTTGGCCTTTGGCCTGCTGGCCGGTGGCCTGGTGATGCTGGTGGTGCTGTGGGGCCTCGGGGCACTGCTGCTGGGTGGGGTGGTGCGCCTCGCCGCCTGGCTGCCCCAGGGTGGCAGCAAGCGCCAGGCGCTGCGGCTCGGTGCCCAGCAGCTGGCGCGGCGGCGCGGCGCCAGCCTCGGCCAGCTGCTGGCATTCTCGGTGACCTTCGCCGCCATGGCGATGATCGCCCTGGTGCGCGGCGATCTGCTGACCACCTGGCAGGATCAACTGCCGGAGGATACCCCCAACTATTTCGCCATCAACATCCAGCCCGGCGAGCGCGATGCCTTCATCGATACCCTCGACGACGCCGTGGACGAGCGCACCACGCTCTACCCGATGGTGCGCGGGCGGATCTCGGCGATCAACAACCAGACCCCGCGCGATGCGGTGCCGGCCGATGCCCGCGGCGACGGCTCGCTACGCCGCGAACTCAACCTCACCTGGCGCGAGACGCTGCCCGACGGCAATCGGCTGGTCGCCGGCCAGTGGTTCGACGCCGGCCCCGCGCTTGCCGACGGCCGGGTGCCGATCTCGGTGGAAGACGGCCTCGCCGAACGGCTCGGCCTCTCCCTCGGCGACACCATGACCTTCGCCATCGGCAGCGACGAGATCGTCGGCGAGCTCACCAGTCTGCGCAACCTCGACTGGGACAGCTTCCGCCCCAACTTCTTTGTGATCTTCCCGCCCGAGGTGCTGGAGCGTTACGGCCACAGCTATATCACCGCCTTCCACCTCGACCGCGAGCGTGACGACATCAGTCGTGCGCTGGTGCGCGAGTTCCCCGGCGTCTCGCTGCTCAATGTCGAGGCGATCCTCGGCCAGGTGCGCGAGCTGCTAACCCAGGTGACCCGCGCGGTGGAGTTCGTGCTCGGCTTCGTGCTGCTGGCCGGCATCAGCGTGCTATATGCCGCCCTCACCGCCAGCCGCCCGACGCGGGCTCACGAAAGCGGCCTGCTGCGGGTGTTCGGCGCAGGCGACCGCCTGATCTCGCGGGTCCAGGGGGCCGAGTTCGCGATTCTCGGCTTTGCCAGCGGCCTGATGGGCGCGCTGCTTGCCGAGCTGGCCGCGGCGGGCATCTACCTCGCCTGGTTCGACCTCGCGCCCAGGATCCACTGGGGCCTGTGGTTGACCTTGCCGCTGGGTGGTGCGCTGCTGATCGGCGTGATCGGTCATGCGCTGTCGCGCAGCGTACGCCGCCAGACACCGATGCAGAGCCTGGGGCTACTGGGCGAGGCATGACCGTTTCCCTGGCCGCGGGTTTAGCCTGGCTAAAGCCAAGGTGAGAAATACTCGGGCAGCCATGACCCCCTTTCATGTGAAAGGGGGCATGGGCTGGGGTATCATGGCGCCTTTCGATTTTGCCTATCGTTCGCCCCCGATTGAGGACCCACGACGATGTTCAGCCGTGATATGACCATTGCCGGTTTCGATGATGCCCTGCTGGATGCGATGAACAAGGAAGTCGCACGTCAGGAAGCGCACATCGAACTGATCGCCTCCGAGAACTATGCAAGCCCCCGGGTGATGGAAGCCCAGGGCAGCCAGCTGACCAACAAGTATGCGGAAGGCTACCCCGGCAAGCGCTACTACGGCGGCTGCGAGTACGTCGACATCGTCGAGCAGCTGGCCATCGACTATGCCAAGCAGCTGTTTGGGGCCAGCTACGCCAACGTCCAGCCGCACTCCGGCTCCCAGGCCAACGGCGCGGTCTTCCAGGCGCTGGTCAAGCCCGGCGACACCGTGCTCGGCATGAGCCTAGACGCCGGTGGCCACCTGACCCACGGCGCCAAGCCCAACTTTTCCGGCAAGCACTATGATGCCGTACAGTACGGCCTCGGCGAAGACGGCCTTATCGACTATGACGAAGTGGCTGCGCTTGCCCGCGAGCACCAGCCGAAGATGATCATCGCCGGCTTCTCCGCCTACTCGCAGATCATCGACTGGGCCCGGTTCCGCGAGATCGCCGACGAGGTGGGCGCCTACCTGCTGGTCGATATGGCCCACGTCGCCGGCCTGGTCGCCGCCGGCGTCTATCCCACACCGCTGCCCCATGCCCACGTGGTCACCACCACCACCCACAAGACCCTGCGCGGCCCCCGCGGCGGCCTGATCCTCTCCAGCGAGGGTGACGCCGAGATCGAGAAGAAGCTGCAGTCGGCGGTCTTCCCTGGCGGTCAGGGCGGCCCGCTAGAGCACGTCATCGCCGCCAAGGCGATCTGCTTCAAGGAAGCCATGGCGCCGGGCTTCAAGGCCTACCAGCAGCAGGTGGTCAAGAATGCCCAGGCGATGGCAGGCGTGTTCATCGAGCGCGGCTTCGACGTGGTCTCCGGCGGTACCGAGGACCACCTCTTCCTGCTGTCGCTGGTCAAGCAGGGCCTGACCGGCAAGGACGCCGATGCTGCCCTGGGGCGCGCGCATATCACCGTCAACAAGAACGCCGTACCCGGCGACCCGCAGAGCCCCTTCGTGACCTCTGGGCTGCGCATCGGCACCCCGGCGGTGACCACCCGCGGCTTTGGCGAAGCCGAGTGCAAGGAACTCGCCGGCTGGATCTGCGACATTCTCGACGTGATGACCAAGGGCGAGAGCACCGATGGCATTGAGGCCGAGGTCAAGGCCAAGGTCGAAGCGGTCTGCGCGCGCCTGCCGGTGTATCGCGACTGACTGAATGGCGCTATGGCTTGCTGATATAGCAGGATAAAACGCTCCGCCTCGGCGGAGCGTTTTAGTATGCATGCATTGCATTGTTTTGGTGCAATTGGGTGAGCCCCATTGGTGCGCGAGGCTGGTGCCATACCGGCATCGGTCACGCAATACTCTCCGCGGGACCTGTAGGGACCAGCGATCACGGCGAACTGGCACGCTGCGTGCTAGTGTCACCAGTAATGCGCGAGCACGCGCACTCCCTTGCACGTCAGCAGGTGTCGTATGAATCACGCCCAAGTGTCGCCACCACGCCTGGTCTTCACCGATCTCGATGGCTCGCTGCTCGATCACGACAGCTACGATTGGTCACCGGCCAGGGTGTGGCTGGCGCGCCTCGTCGCGGCGGGCGTCGCGGTGATCCCGGTGACCAGCAAGACCCGCGCCGAGCTGCTCTCGCTGCGCCTCGAGCTGGGCTTGGCCAAGAGCCCGTTCATCGCCGAGAACGGGGCGGTGATCGGCTTGCCGCCGGCCTGGCAGCATGCCCGTCTGGATCGCGATCCTGCCGACCCGCACGGTCTGGTGATCAAGACGCCGGGGCTGGATATCGGTTTTATCCGCACCCGCCTCGAGGTGATTCGCGAGCGGCTCGGCGTCGCATTCCGTGGCATGGGCGACATGCCTCTCGACGAGATCATCGCGCATACCGGCCTGCCCGAACCGGCCGCCCGCCAGGCGCGGGTGCGCGAGGGCAGCGAGCCGCTGATCTGGCAGGACGACGACGCGGCCCTGGAACGCTTTCGCCGGGCCTTGTCCGATGATGGTCTACGCCTGACCCGCGGCGGGCGCTTCTGGCACGTCATGGGCGAGGTGCACAAGGGCGACTCGGTGGCCTGGCTGATCGAGCGCTTCACTGCGCTGCGCGGCACCCAACCGCTCACCCTGGGATTGGGCGACGGGCCCAATGACGTCCCCATGCTCGAGGCGGTGGCGCGGGCGGTGCTGATTCCTGGCCACCACGGCCAGCGTGTCGCGGTCGACAACCCGATGCTCTATCGCGCGACGCTGGATGGTCCCAGGGGCTGGGTAGAAGGCCTGGAGTACTGGTGGGGTAGCGAGATTCCTGAGGCCGTCGGTGACGGCGCCAATGGCAAGGAGCGCGAGCGATGAGCGATTTCTATCAGAACGGTATCATTACCAACTTCCATAACCTGACCCAACGCCCGGTGGAGGCGCTGGAGGCCGACCTGGTGCGCTTCTCGATGCGCCGCCCGATGGGCCTGATCCTGCCGTCGCTCTACTCCGAGTTGGAGGGGCCGGCGCTGTCGCATATCGTCGATGAGCTGGCCAAGGTGCCGTATCTCTCCGAGATCGTCATCGGCCTGGATCGCGCCGACCGCGAGCAGTTTCTGCACGCCCGCGAGTTCTTCTCGCGGCTGCCGCAGCACCATCGCATCCTGTGGAACGACGGCCCGCGGCTCAAGGCCCTCGACGAGGAACTCGCCGCCGAGAATATCTCCCCCCAGGAGCCGGGCAAGGGGCGCAACGTGTGGTTCTGCTCCGGCTATATCCAGGCCTCGCGGCGCGCCGAGGCGGTGGCGCTGCACGACTGCGACATCGTCACCTACGACCGCAGCCTGCTGGCGCGGCTGATCTACCCGGTGGCCCATCCCCAGTTCAACTACGAGTTCTGCAAGGGCTACTACTCGCGTATCGCCGATGGCAAGCTCAACGGCCGCGTGGCACGGCTGATGGTCACGCCCCTGATCCGTGCGCTGAAGAAGATCTACGGTCCGCTGCCGTATCTCGACTATCTGGACAGCTACCGCTATCCGCTCTCCGGCGAGTTCTCGATGCGTGCCGATGTGCTCGATGGCATCCGTATCCCCAGCGACTGGGGCCTGGAGATCGGCGTGCTCTCCGAGGTGCACCGCAACTACTCCACCAAGCGGCTGTGCCAGGTGGATATCGCCGATATCTACGACCACAAGCATCAACCGGTCTCGCAGGAGGATCCCTCCGGCGGGCTCAACCGCATGAGCCTGGACATCGCCAAGGCGCTGTACCGCAAGCTCGCCACCCTGGGCGTGCAGATCAACGCCGAGAGCTTCCGCACCATCAAGGCCACCTACTATCGTATCGCCCTCGACCTGATCGAAGCCTACGACAACGACGCCATGATGAACGGCCTCAAGCTCGACCGGCACAGCGAGGAGCAGGCGGTGGAGCTGTTCGCCAGCAATATCATGGAGGCCGGCGCGGCGTTTCTCGACAACCCCCGCGACAAGCCCTTCATCCCCAGTTGGAACCGAGTGCAGGCGGCGATTCCGGACCTGCTCGAGCGCATGCACGCCGCGGTGGAGCTCGACAACCAGGGCAAGGTGTAGGCGACTGCCCTGAATCAACGCCGACGCGCCTTATCTCGCTTATGCTGAGGAGACAACCCAGCAGCGGCGGAGCGATCATGGCCAGTCTGACGTTTCTTGGTGCGGTCGGGGAGGTCACCGGCTCGCGCTATCTCATCGAGTACCACGACGGTGGTCGTGAGCATCGCTGGTTGCTGGAGTGCGGCCTGCACCAGGGTGGGCCTGACGCCGAACGGGTCAACGCCGAGCCGCTTGGGAGGTTGGCACGTAGCCTCGACGGGGTGGTGCTCTCCCACGGCCATCTCGACCATGCGGGCCTGCTGCCGAAGCTGGTGCGCGAGGGCTTCAGCGGTCCCATTCACTGCACCCGCGATACCGCCGAGCTGCTCGATATCATGCTGCGCGATGCTGCCTTCGTGATGGCCAAGGATATCGAGTGGGACAACAAGTGGCGGCGCAAGGCCGGCAAACCGCTGCTAGAGCCGCTCTACGAGCTCGACGATGTCGAGCGCACCCTGGCACTTTGCGTGCCGCACCGCTATGGGCAGGCGGTGTCACTGAGCGGTGACGCCAGCCTGGTGTTTCGCGATGCCGGGCATATCCTCGGCTCGGCGATCGTCGAGCTCGGCGTACCCGCCGGCGGCCGCCAGCGACGCCTGGTGTTCTCCGGCGACCTGGGCAACCCGGATTCGGTGCTGATGCATCCTGCCGATAAGCTGCGCGACGCCGACGTGGTGTTGATGGAGAGTACCTACGGTGACCGCGATCACCGCCCGCTGGAGGAGACCCTGGAGGAGTTCGCCGAGGTGCTCGAGCAGGCCCATGCCGCGGGCGGCAACGTGCTGATTCCGGCCTTTGCAGTGGGGCGCACCCAGGAGGTGCTCTACCATCTCAGCGTGCTCTACCATCAGGGGCGTCTCAAGCAGCAGCGCATCTTCCTCGACAGCCCCATGGCGATCCGTGTGACCGAGCTCTACGCACGCAAGAAGGCAGCGCTCAACCGCGACGACCTCAAGGTGCTCAACGTCGCCGCCCAGGGCGATCCCAGTCAGTACCTGCCGGGACTGCGACTGACCCGTACGGTGGAGGAGTCGATGGCCATCAATCGTATCCACGGCGGCGCGATCATCATTGCCGGGGCCGGGATGTGCAACGGCGGGCGGATTCTCCACCACTTTCGCTACAACCTGGCCAAGCCCAGCACGCGGGTAGTGATCGTCGGCTTTCAGGCTGCCGGCACCCTGGGGCGTGCCCTGGTCGACGGTGCCGAGCGTGTCAAGCTGCTGGGCGAGGAGCTGCCGGTCAAGGCCAGGGTGCATACGCTGGGCGGCTTTTCGGCCCACGCCGGCCAGACCGACCTGATCGGCTGGGCCGGTGCCTTCCGAGATGCCCCGCGCGTCTATCTGGTGCACGGCGAGCCCGGTGCTCAGCAGCGGCTGCAGGTGGCACTGGCCGAGAGCGGGATCCAGGCCGAGATACCCGGCTACGGTGATTGCATCACGCTGTAGGGTAGGCTGCTCTGCCTGATCGCTTGACCCAGATCAAGCTGCGGCGTTTTACCTCATGTCATGACGCTTCCTCTACGCTAGGCTGATGACTCCATTTTAGGTTATTAGGTTAGAGGAGAAAGTTATGAAAATGAGTAGGACAGCCTGCATGGCCTCGGTGCTTGCGGCGACTTCGCTCTGCTTGTCACCACTGGCCATGGCCGATGAGCATGACAACGGCGATGACGCCTATGCGGAACGCGCCTTGGTGATCCTGACCAGTGACTCCCTGCAGACTCAGGGCATGGCGATGATCCTCGCCAACGCCATGCGCGAACAGGGCACCACACCGCACATCCTGCTATGCGATGCCGCCGGCGAGCTGGCCATCGACGGCTACGAGAGCGAGACCGAGCTGGGTCCGCGCGGCGTCAAACCCGAGGGCCTGATGCAAATGATGATGGGCGAGGGGGCCGGTGTGGATGTCTGCGCTATCTATCTGCCCAACAGCGAGTACGGCGAGGATGACCTGCGCGACGGGGTCGGGGTGGCTACCCCAGGCGCCATGGCCGAGATGATGCGCGACCCGAGCATTCCGGTCTTCAGCTTCTAAATCGATCGGCGCTTGAGGAGAGTCACCATGAACATGAAAAGTAACGTGGGTGGAGCCGACAAGTGGGCTCGTATCGGCGTGGGAGCCGTGCTGATCCTGATGGCTCTGACCGGCAGCATCGGCGCCTGGGGCTGGATCGGGGTGCTGCCGCTGGCCACCGGCCTGCTTAACGTCTGCCCGGCCTACCGCTTGCTGGGCATCAATACCTGCAAGCTGAAAAAGTAGGGCTGGAAGGCACTGCCTGACCTTGGTGCCCGTGCTCTTTAGGGTCACGGGCGCTTGGCTATCTGCCAGCATGAAGCCACTTTTTAATATGAAAAAAAGATATATCGTTATAATATTTTTTGCGCTACGATGATGCCATATTCGATAGCATGACTTCGATGGAGGCTGCATCCATGTCCAGTACCAACGCGCCCCGGCCACTCGTCACTCACTTCTTCGACGAGCCGACCAATACCTTCAGCTATGTGGTGCAAGACCCCGCGAGTCGCGCCTGTGCCATCCTCGACTCGGTGCTCGACTTCGACTATGCCGCCGGGCGCACCGACGTGCGCTCCGCCGATGAGATCATCTCCTTCGTGCGTGACAATGACCTGACGGTGGAGTGGATCCTCGAGACCCACGTGCACGCCGACCATCTCTCCGCGGCGCCTTACCTGCATGAGCGGCTGGGCGGCAAGACCGGCATCGGCGCCAGGATCATCGAGGTGCAGGAAATCTTCGGCAAGGCGTTCAATGCCGGCACCGAGTTCGCCCGCGACGGCAGCCAGTTCGACCGCCTGTTCGAGGAGGGCGACACCTTCCGCATCGGCCAGCTGGAAGGGCGGGTACTGCACACGCCGGGCCACACCCCGGCCTGCCTGACCTATGTGATCGGCGACGCTGCCTTCGTCGGCGATACCCTGTTCATGCCCGACTACGGCACCGCCCGCTGCGACTTCCCCGGCGGCGATGCCCGCACCCTCTACCGCTCCATCCAGAAGGTGCTGGCCCTGCCCGGCGAGACCCGGATCTTCCTGTGCCACGACTACAAGGCGCCGGGCCGCGAGGAGTACCAGCACGAGACCAGCGTGGCGGAGCAGCGTCGTTACAACGTCCACGTGCACGAGGGCATCAGCGAAGAGGCATTCGTTAAGATGCGTACCGAGCGCGACGCGACCCTCGGCATGCCCAAGCTGATCATCCCCTCGGTGCAGGTCAATATGCGCGCTGGAGAGATGCCGCCTGCAGAGGGTAACGGCCAGGTTTATCTCAAGGTGCCGATCAATACCTTCTGAGGCCTTGCCCGTGAACCCCAAGCGCTACCTGCCTATCCTGCAGTGGCTGCCCGGCTACGGCCGCGCCACCCTGGGCAGCGACCTGCTGGCGGCGGTGGTCGTCACCATCATGCTGATCCCGCAGTCGCTGGCCTATGCCATGCTGGCCGGGCTGCCGCCGGAGGTGGGCCTCTACGCCAGCATCGCGCCGCTGGTGGTCTATGCGGTGTTCGGCACCAGCCGCACCCTCTCGGTGGGGCCGGTGGCGGTGGTCTCGCTGATGACCGCGGCGGCGATCGGGCAGATCGCCCCCCAGGGTACCCCGGAGTACCTCGGCGCGGCGCTGGTGCTGGCGCTGATGTCGGGGTTGATCCTTACCCTGATGGGGGTGGCGAGGCTGGGCTTTCTGGCCAACTTCCTCAGCCATCCGGTGATCTCCGGCTTTATCACTGCCACCGGGCTGATCATCGCGGCGAGCCAGCTCAAGCATGTGCTGGGGGTCGAAGCCGGCGGCCATAACCTGATCGAGTTGCTCCTTGGACTGGCCGGCAGCCTTGGGCAGGTCAACGCCCCGACCCTGGCGATCGGGCTCTCGGTGCTGGCCTTCCTCTACGCCGCCCGGCGCTGGCTCAAGTCCGCCCTGGTGCGCCTCGGCGTGCCGGGCCGGCCGGCCGACATGCTGACCAAGGCCGCGCCGATTCTCGCCGTGGCGGTGACGATCCTGGTCACCTGGCGGTACGGCCTCGACGAGCGCGGTGTGGCCGTGGTGGGGGCGGTGCCTGCGGGTCTGCCGCCGCTGACCCTGCCCGGCGTCGACAGCGGCCTGTGGAGCCAGCTGTTCGTGGCGGCGCTGCTGATCAGCATCGTCGGCTTCGTGGAGTCGGTGTCGGTGGGCCAGACCCTCGCCGCCAAGCGTCGCCAGCGCATCGACCCCGACCAGGAGCTGGTGGGGCTGGGGACCTCCAACATCGCGGCCTCCTTCACCGGGGGCATGCCGGTCACCGGCGGCTTCGCCCGTTCGGTGGTCAATTTCGATGCCGGCGCCGAGACCCCGGCGGCCGGCGCCTTCACTGCCCTGGGCATCGCCTTGGCGGTGCTGCTGCTCACCCCGCTGATCGCCTACCTGCCCATCGCCACCCTGGCGGCCACCATCATCGTGGCGGTGCTCTCGCTGGTGGACATCCCGGCTATCCGGCGCACCTGGGCCTACTCGCGCAGCGATTTCGCCGCCATGCTGGCGACCATCGCCGTGACCCTGGTCGTCGGCGTGGAGAGCGGCATCATGGCCGGGGTGGGGCTGTCGCTGGCGCTGCACCTCTACCGCACCAGCCGCCCGCACAGCGCGGTGGTGGGCCTGGTGCCGGGCAGCGAGCACTTTCGCAACGTGGAGCGCCACGCGGTGGAGACCGACCCGCGCCTGGCGATCCTGCGCGTTGACGAGAGCCTCTACTTCGCCAACGCCCGCTACCTGGAAGATACCGTGATGGCGCTGGCCGCTCGCCAGCCGGGCCTGGCCCACATCGTGCTGGCCTGCCAGGCGGTCAACGTCATCGACGCCTCGGCCCTGGAGAGCCTGGAGGCGATCAACGCGCGGCTCAAGGATTCCGGCGTCGCCCTGCACCTGGCCGAGGTCAAGGGGCCGGTGATGGATCGCCTGCAGCACACCGAGTTCTGCCACGAGATGACCGGCAAGGTGTTCCTCAGCACCTTCGATGCCTGGCAGGAGCTGCGCGGCGAGAGCGACGGCAGCCTGTCGCGCCGCTGCGCCGAGCTGCAGATGGGCACGACACTCGATTCCCCCATCGATGATTCGACACACCCGCATCCGCGGATGCACTGAAGGAGAGAGAAAGTGGACTGGAGCTCATCCCTGTCTGGACTGGCCGGCGGTATCCTGATTGGCCTGTCCGCCACCTGGCTGATGGCCACGCTAGGCCGCATCGCCGGCATCAGCGGCATCATCGGCAACCTGATCACGGTTCGGCCCAGGGGCGACAGCGCCTGGCGGCTGACCTTCCTGCTGGGCTTGATCAGCGGGCCCCTCCTGCTGATGCTGCTCGGCGGCGGGCTCGGCAACGTGGCCGGCACTGGGATCGACGTGACAGGCCAGGTGATCGGCGCCCCCGCCGGCGGCGTGGCGCTGATGCTCGTGGCCGGCCTGCTGGTCGGCGTGGGGACCGGGCTCGGTAGCGGCTGCACCAGCGGTCACGGTGTCTGCGGCCTGGCGCGCCTCTCACCGCGCTCCATGGTGGCGACCCTGACCTTCCTGGTGGCGGCGATCATCACCGTCTACGTGATGCGGCATGTGGTCGGAGGTGGTGCATGAAGACCGAGACCTTGAAGCCAGTGATGGGCTACATCGCCGGCCTGCTGTTCGGCCTCGGCCTGGCGATTTCCGGGATGACCGATCCGGCGCGGGTGCTGGGTTTCCTCGACCTCTTTGGCGCCTGGGACCCGACCCTGATGTTCGTGCTCGGTGGTGCCGTGGTCACCAACTTCATCGGCTATCGCCTGGTCTTCAAGCGCACGGCCCCGATCTACGGCGAGGCCTTCCAGCTGCCGACTCGCCAGGACCTCGACGGCCGGCTGATCGGGGGGGCTGCCCTGTTCGGCATCGGCTGGGGGCTCTCCGGCTACTGCCCGGGGCCGGCGATCGCCTCCATCGCCGGTCTGTCGCTGCCCTTGGTGGCGATGCTGGTAGCGATGGTGGCAGGTTGGTATGTGGCCCGGAAGGTCGCATGATCGAGTTCATCGATGGGTGTGGTGGCGATGCATGTGCTGATCGTTGAGGACGATGCCTTGGTGGCCTCGGGCATTCGCGCAGGGCTAGAGCATGCTGGCTGGTCGGTGGAGGTAGTTGGGTCGCTGTCGGCTGCTGATCACGCACTGAGCGTATTGCAAAGTGATGTCGTGGTGCTAGATCGCCGTTTGACGGATGGCGACGGGATCGACCTGTTGCGTCAGTGGCGGGTTAGAGAGATAGGGGTGCCGGTGCTGATGCTGACCGCACTAGATGCCATCGAGCATCGCATCGAAGGGCTCTCCGTGGGGGCCGATGATTACCTGGTCAAGCCATTCGACCTGGATGAGTTGATTGCACGCTTGCATGCCTTGCTGAGGCGTGCAGCGGGCCGTGCGAGCCCCGACATCGTGCATGGTCCCCTGCGCTTCGATCCGCGTACGCGAGGTTTAACCATGGCAGGGCACCATGTGTCACTGTCGCGTCGCGAGACGGCGCTGCTCGAAACGTTCCTGCAGGCGCCAGGTCAGGTGCTGAGTGCGGCGCGCCTGCACGACAGCCTCTATGGCTTCAACGACAGCGTGGAGAGCAATGCGTTGAACGTCCATCTTCACCATCTGCGACGCAAGCTGGGGGCTGAGGTGATCGAGACCGTACGCGGCCTCGGGTATCGTCTGGGAACCGCGCAGACGCTGCACGACATGGTGTCGATACGTAGGCAGCAGACATGAGTCTGCGGGCCAGACTGTCGTGGACGTTGGGGCTCACCCTGCTGCTGACCTGGGGCGCGGCGGCGGCTTGGTTGATGTGGGATCTGCGTGACGAGGTGGAACGCACGCTCGACCGGCGCCTTGCGCAGTCGGCACGCATGGTGGCAGATCTCGTGGTGCGCCTGCCTGATGCATCCTCCCTATCGAGCGACAGACAGCTGTCGATGAGCGTCCCTTTCGAGGGGATGGCATGCCGGGTCTCCACTTCCCAAGGAGAGCGGCTCGCCAGCACACATTCCGGGCTCGACGGGGTGCTCGATGAGGCCGAGCCGGGATACACCTATCGGCAAGAGGGAGAGGTGTCGTGGCGGGTCTATACGCTCGTCCATGACGGTGTGCGTATTACTACCGCCGAACGGGTCGACGAGCGTCGGCAACTGCTCGGTAACATCGCCATGGTCGCCGTCGTGCCTTTTGTGATAGCACTTTTGGGGAGCCTGGTGGCGGTTGCACTGGGCGTTTGGCGCTCGCTTAGACCCCTCGACCATTGGTGTCGGGAGCTCGAACTAAGGGATCGCGACGATTTATCGCCGGTTACCAGCCGGGCACTGCCGCAGGAGCTTGGCCCCTTGGCGCGGACGCTGAATGGGCTGTTGTCGAGAATGCGCCGGAGTATCTCCCGAGAGCAGCAGTTCTCAGCGGATGCCGCCCATGAATTACGTACCCCGCTGACCGCCATCAAGACCCACCTGCAGGTGGCAATGCGGGTGGATGAGCGCGCATCTCGACACGCGCTGCTGCAGGCAACCGAGGGCGTCACTCGACTGGAGGGCACCCTCGAACAGTTACTGGCGCTGGCCCGCATCGACACCAGCGATGAGGGGGCATCGAGCGGCGCTTGCTGCTTGAGCGAGATGCTTGTGCATTGTGTCGATGAGGCACGAGTGCGCGCCGGTCACCAGCGCGTGCGAGTGTCCGGTGAGATCCCCGCGGTGACGGTCGCACTGTCGTGTGAAATGTTGAGCCTGGTCGTGCGTAACCTGCTCGACAATGCGCTCGTCCATGGGCCTGACGAGGCTGAGGTGAGCCTCTCGGCGGCAATCGAACCGTCCTGTGGCGATGGCATCGAGCGGGTCGCGGTGCGGATTGCCGATCAGGGCTGCGGCATCGCCGCCGAGTCGCTTGAGAAGGTGACCCAGCGTTTCTGGCATCGCGCCGACTCATCGGGCGTCGGCCTTGGGCTGGCGATCGTTCAGGCCATCCTCGACCACGTCGATGGACGGCTCGTCTTCCAGACCCTCGACAGCGGGTTCGAGGCGCACGTCAGTCTGCCTTGCCATGCTAGGTAAGTTACTCGATACCAGGCGATCAGGGCGCCGGCCCACCCATCGCTTGCTCGAGCCGTTCGGCGTCGGGCATGCCCTCGATCCGCTCGATTCTGTCACCCGCCTGGAAGAGTGTGGTGGGAGTGGCCATGAACCCCAGGCTTTCGAAAAGCTGATTGTTGGTATAGACCTGCTCTTCGATGGCACGCGGTTGCGCTTCGATGGCGAGGTCGGTTTGTTGTCGGTGATGCTCGTCGAGGGCCGCCGCCGGGTCGTCACTGCCCAGGAGTACGGCGGCCTGGGCAGGGCTGTCGCTGCGCAGGATACCGACCATTACGTGGCGCAACTGAACCTCCCCCGCATCGACCCACGGTCGGGTGGCTTGCCATAGCTG
Source organism: Halomonas socia (assembly GCF_010977575.1). Lineage (GTDB taxonomy): Bacteria > Pseudomonadota > Gammaproteobacteria > Pseudomonadales > Halomonadaceae > Franzmannia > Franzmannia socia. Next base: position 4,537,566 of record NZ_CP048812.1, on the reverse strand, counting down.
CCGGCAGAAGGGGCAGTTGGGATCGGTGAAGGTATAGACGATCCGCGTTGCTTCCGGGTCACCGTCGGCGATCCAGTGGCTCGCCTCCAGGTCTTGCCACACTTCGGCATACTGCTCGGCACGCACGTACCTGTCGAGTGCCGGACTGGACAGGTCGCTGCCCTGTTCATCCACCAGGGTGCCGACGATGGCGTGCTCTCCGTCCGGCATGAGGTAGATGGTGGCCTCGCCGGTGGGATAGCTCGACGCAAAGCCCCTCAGCCCGCCGGGAGCATCGAATTCGGTATGGATCATCAAGCCCTGCTCGGCAAGTGCCTGAACCGGTGCCGGCCAGTGGTCATCGGCCAGGGCCGGGGTTGCCAGTGACCAGGCAAGCAGGGTGCTGGTCAGTACAAGGGGGTGTCGCATGGTAGACGGTCTCCATGTGGTGTGAATTAGCGCAGGCGTTGCAGTCCACGCTGCAGGGTGGCGCGCGATAGCTCTCCGAAGTGGGTATCCACCAATTGTCCCGTAGCGTCGTAGTACAGCGTGGTGGGCATCGCCACGGCGCCGGTGACTTCACCCAGGTCGAGCGCAGCATCGAGCAGAACGTTGTCGAGTTGCAGGGCCTCCTCTTCCAGGAACTGCTGCACCTGTGCCAAGGACTCACCCTGGTTGACGAAGACGAAGGTGATGTCGTCGTGGGCGTGTTGGGCCTCTTCGAACACCGGCATCTCCCTGCGACAGGGAGGGCACCAGCTGGCCCACAGGTTGACCACCAGCGGGCGTCCCTCGGCGTTGGCCAGTGCCGGCAACGAGGTGTCACTGCCCTCCAGGGTGACCAGCTCGACACTCGGCAACGGGCGCGAGGTGGCGTCCATCAGCGTCAACGGACCGGCAAGCAGGCTCCATGACAGCGCACCGCCGAATAGGGCGGCGGCCAGCGCCCGGCGCTGGGCGGGTGCCTGCCACAGGCGCCAGGCAATGTAGAGGGCACCTGCCCCAAGCGCGCCGAACGGATCGAACCCGCGGTCGCGAATGTCCAGCACGCCGGCGAGGCTGTCGTAGCTGCTCCAGTAGCGCGCTACGAACACCAGCCTGGCACCGAGTAACGCGATCAGCAGCAGCGTAAAGAGGGTATCGCTGACGCCCGTACGGCTCCCTCGTCCCGCCCAGGCCCCGACGGCCAGGGCGATGGCGAAGCTGAGCATCAACAGGACCTGGCCGATACTGAAGCCCAGTGGGCCAATGGCGATACTATGATTCAGCATGATTCAGTACATCTCTTGGCTGGTGGGAGTGGTGTGACCCGCTTCTGTGAGACGCCGCAGAAAGCCATCGGCATCGATGTCGCCGATGATGCGAGCGTGGCGTCTCTCGTCACCGTCCGGACCGAAGAACAGGATGGAGGGTGGCCCGATGATGCCCAGCGCGGACATGATCTCGCGGTCGTCGGCGGTGTAGTCGGTGACATCCACCTGCAAGCGCGCAACGTCGCTCAACGCTCGTTGCACCTCGCTATCACCGAACACCTCGCGCTCGATGATCTGGCAGGTGATGCACCAGTCGGCAGTGAACTCGAGCATGGTCCACATGCCCTCGCTTGATGCCTCGTGTAGTCGATCGTCGAGGGCCGCTTGGTTGGCTAGCGTATCGAACGTCAGCGTGTCGGCAGGGGCGGCGCCGTTGCCTGCCGATGTCGGCGAGGGCGGCAGTTGGGCCAACGGGCGGGATATGTCGCTACCGCCCAGCCCTGCACCTACCAGCCCCATCAGCCCCCATGCCGCCAGCGTGAAGGCCAGGCTCTGAAGAAAGGGGGTTGCCAGACGCTTGCCCTTCAGTTCCCTGGCGACCTGCAGGCTGGCGATCGCCATGCCGACCAGCAGCGCTCCCCAGAGCGCCAGGCCGAGTGGTCCTGGCAGAATGCGTGTAGAGAACCAGATGGCCATGCCCAACAGCACGAATCCGAATACCACGCGGACACGCAGCATCCAGGCACCGGGTCGGGGTAGTAGGCGGGGACCCAGCGTGCCCACTGCGATCAGCGGCACCCCCATGCCGAGACCGAGTGCCAGCAGTGCGAGTCCACCGTGCCAGGCATCGCCGGTCTCGGCGATGTAGAGCAGTGCCCCGGCAAGTGGCGCGGTCATGCAAGGGCCGACCAGGATCGCCGATAGCACGCCCATGGCCGCGGCACCCGTAATACGGCCGCCGCGTACCCGTGATAAGGCTGCGTCCAGGCGCTGAGTCACTCCTTGGGGAATCGTCAATTCGAAGACACCCATCATGGCCATGGCCAGGAGCACGAAGACAACCGCGAAGATGCCGATGAAGAGCGGTGCCTGAAACAGCATCTGCAGGTTGGCGCCCGCCAAGGCAGCGGCTACGCCGAGAGACGCGTATGTCATCGCCATGGGAATCACGAAAGCCAGCGACAGTCCCAGTCCGCGCCAGGCAGTGGGCTTGGCGGTGCGTTGATCGCCGATGATCAAGCTGGAGAGGATCGGGATCATCGGTAGCACGCATGGTGTGAAGGTCAGCAGCAGCCCCATGGCGAAGAAGGCGCCCAGTACCCACAGTGGAGGCGCGTTGGCGAGTCGAGAGGCGAGTTGCTGATCCTCTGCCTGAGGGGCTTGAGGGGAGGAGGACGCGAGGGGCGTATCCCCTGGAGAGGCATCTGATGGCGCTAATGTGGCGAGTTCGATACGTTTCTGCTGCGGCGGGTAGCACAAGCCAGCTTCAGCGCAGCCTTGCCAGGTCAAGGTGACATGGTCGGCATCTGCGACCGGAAGCGTCAGCTCCACGGCGTCGTGGAATACCTCGGATTCACCAAAGAACTCGTCCTCGATCAATGTACCGCGTGGCGGGGAGAGTGCGTATGAGCGTCCGTCGATGTCGGCCTCGAAGGTATGCCGATACAGGTAGTGCTCATCGGCGATCTCCCAGTGCGCCATCAGGCTATCCCCTTCACGGGAGAGTGATAGCGTAAAGGCCTGATCCGGTGCCAGGAAGCCACTCTCCTCGGCAAAGAAGGATTGAGCCATGGACAAGGGAGAGACCAGCAGCAGGATCATTGTCAGCAGCTGGCGCAGGCATCGTGCGGTCTTGTTACCACCAAGGGCCGCGAAATAAGGCTGGGTCATCATGGCCTCTCATCGAGTGTCGGTGAAGAGGCGGTCAGACTAGCGGGAGGGGATTATGTGAGGATTAAGAGCATGCCAGGCACCCTGCATGGTGACTAACAAGGCAAAGCTAGGGCCGGTCGGTCGTCAGGGATGCGGCGCACCAAAAATCGCCGCCAGTTCGTCCTCGTCGGGCAGGCCGTGGGCCATCTGCAGGCCGCGCTCGCCCTGATAGACCATGCTCGGAGTGGCCATCAGGCCGAAACTCTCCATCAGCTGGTGGTTGTCGAACAGCGCCTCCTCCAGATCGCGGGGCAGGGTCTCCAGGCGTGGCGTCTCTTCGCCGCGATGATGGGCGAGCAGTGCTGCGCTGGGGTCGTCGGCGGCCAGCAGTGAAATGGCCGTGCGCGGACTGTCGCGCTCCATCAGCCCGACCATCACGTGGCGCAGCTGCACCTCGCCGGCCTCGACCCAGGGGCGTGCCTTGTCGAACAGCCGCTGGCAGTAGGGGCAGTAGGGGTCGGTGAACACGTAGACGATGCGTTCGGCCTCGCCCTCGGCAATCCAGGCGCTCTGTTCGAGCATCGCCAGGCTTTCACCATCCTCCTCGCCGCGAATCACTTCATCGAGCATTGGCCGGCTCAGGTCGTTGCCCTCGGCGTCCTGCAGGGTGCCGACGATCACATGCTCGCCGTCGGGCAGCAGGTAGGCGGCCAGCTCGTGACCCTGATAGCTGCCGGCGTAGCCGGTCATACCGCCCAGGGCCTCGAATTCCCCGTGGATGGTCATGCCCTGGGCTTGCAGGGCGGCGATCGGTGCCGGCCAATCGCTGGCCACGGCGCCGGCGGGTAGCAGGGCGAGTAGAACGGCAGACAGGCGTGCGTGAAGCGGGGGCATGAGGCATCCTCGTAGGTCTCTGCGTGCAGACTGCCACGCCCGGGGCGTTCTGCCCAGCGGCGAGGCCGCGGTACGCTGACGCATTTTTCCGAACATTCGCCAAGGACGGCCATGCCCGACGCCTCCCATCCGGCACTCAACGCCGACACCGCACTCTACTCGCTGCACGGCATGTGGTGCACCAGCTGTGCCCAGGCGGTGGAGAGCGTGCTGGCGCGCCACCGCGGCGTGTCGCGTGCCAGTGTCAACTACGCCACCGCCACGGTGCACCTCAGCGGCGACGCCGAGGCGATCGCCCTGGAGACGCTGGCGCCGCGGGTGCGCCGCCTGGGCTATCGGCTGGTGCCCCTCGAGGCGGCCCAGGACGCCGAGAGCCGCCTCGAGGCCGAGAGCCGCCGCCTGACGCTGCGCCTGGCGGTGGGCGCCAGCTTCGGCATGTGGACCATGCTCGCCTCGCTGTTGATCTATGTCGGGGCACTGCCCGGGCCGCGCTTGGAGTTCGTGCTGGCGCTGGTCTCGGGGGCCTTCGCAGTGCCGGTGGTGAGCTATGCCGGCTGGCCCTTCTATCGTGCCGGCTGGCGTACCCTGCGCGCCGGCCGCCCGGGCATGGATGCACTGATCAGCCTGGGCGTGCTGGGCGCGGTGCTGGTCTCGGTTTGGCTACTGTGGCGTGGCTCGGCGGAGGTCTACTTCGATACCGCGGTGATGCTGATCCTGCTGCTGCTGGTGGGCCGGCTGGTGGAGACGCTGTGCCGCTATCGCGGACTGCGGGCGCTGTCGCGTCTCTATCCGCATGTCGCCGAGGTCGAAGTGCTGGAGGCTGGGACGCTGCATACGCGGGCGCTGGACGAGGTCGCTCTCGGCGAGCGAGTGCGTGTCGACGTCGGTGAGCTGGTGCCGCTCGATGGCGCACTGGAGAGCGACAGGGCCTGGCTCGACCTGTCGCCGCTCAACGGCGAGGCGCGGGCGGTGAGTCGCCAGCGCGGTGCGGCGCTTCAGGCCGGCAGTCGTAACCTCGGCGAGGCGATCACGCTGGTGGTCACGGCCCGCGCCGGCGAGGGCTACCTCGACCGCCTGCATCACCAGATGCTCGAGCTGCATGCGCGCAAGGGCGAGCTGCAGCGCCTGGCCGACCGCTTCGCTGCCTGGCTTAGCCCGTTGGCCGTGGTGCTGGCGGTGATGACCCTCGGTGGTTTGCTGTTGGCCGGGGTGACCGTCGAGGAATCGCTGGTACGGGCGCTCTCGGTGCTGGTGGTGGCGTGCCCCTGCGCGGTGGGGCTGGCGATTCCGCTGGCCAATCTTGCCGCCGGTAGCCAGGCGCTGCGCCATGGGGTGGTGTTCCGTGATCTGGCCGCCTTCGAGTCGCTGGGCCAGGTGCGCAGCGCCGCCTTCGACAAGACCGGCACCCTGACCCGCGGCGAGGCCGAGCTGGCCGAGTGCCTGCCGGCCGAGGGAGTGGACGAACCAACGCTGCTGAGGCTGGCGGCCCAGGCGGAATGGGGCAGCGAGCATCCGCTGGGGCTGGCGCTGCGCCAGGCCGCCGATCGGCGCGGCCTGGCGATGGGTGAGGCGCCGGTCGAGATCGTCGAGTCGGCAGGCGGCGGGCGCCGCGTGAGGCTGGCCGATGGCGCTCGATTGCTGGTCGGTGCGCCGGCCTGGCTGGCCGCCGAGCTGGGCCTTCCGGCACGCGCGGACAGCGACGACGAGTCGCAGGTCGGCAGTCGGGTGGCGGTGGCGCGCAACGGCGAGTGGCTCGGCGAGCTGACCCTGCGCGACTGCCCCGACAGCGGTGCGCTGGCGCCCTTGGCCGAGCTGCGCCGCGCCGGCATGACGCTGGCGCTGGTCAGCGGTGATCGCGCCGCCGAGGTGGCGGCGGTGGGCGAGGCGACCGGTTTTGCGCCGCGTGAATGCTTTGCCGGCCAGTCGCCGGAGGCCAAGGCACGGCTGGTGGCACGCCTTGAGCGGCCGTCGCTGTTCGTCGGCGACGGCGTCAACGATGTGCTGGCGCTGGCCACCGCCGACGTCGGCATGGCGCCGCAGGGGGCGAGCCGGCCGGCTCGCGACGGCGCGGCGGTGCAGCTGCTCGAGCCGGGCGTCGCGGGGGTAGTGGATGCCTGGCAGATCGCACGGCGGGCGCGGCGCATCATGCGCCAGAACCTGGCGCTGTCGGCGGGCTACAACCTGGTGGCGCTGGGGCTGGTGGTGTGGATGGCGATTCCGCCACTGGTGGCGGTGCTGGCGATGGCGGCAAGCTCGCTGTCGGTTACCGCCAACGCTGCACGCCTGGGACTCAGCGACTGACCAGCCACAGGCTGCGGTAAGGCCCCAGTTCCGTCGGCGGGGTGGGGCAGGGGGCATCCTCGAGCAGGTCGTGCCAGTCGTGCTCGGCGAGCGCCTCAAGCGCCAGCGGCTGGCGCTTGTCGGTGACGTTGTAGATCGCCAGCAAGCGTCGGCCGTCGCTGAGTGGCCCGCGCTGGATGGCCAGCAGGCTGGCCGGCGTGTCGAGCACCTGCTGGTCGGCGTCGGGGTGGAAGCAGGGCTCACCGCGGCGAATGTCGAGGCGCCGCTTGAGCGCCAGGAACACCTCGCGGGTCGGCGTATTGCGGCTGTCGAGTAGCTCGTCGAGCACCTCCATCTCCCACTGGCGGCGATTGATCGAGCGCAGCCTGCCGCTGCGCTCGATGCCCTCGTGGTCGTTGAGAGTAGCGGTCAGGGAGTGTAGGTAGAGCGCGGGGATACCCTGCAGTGCCAGCATCAGGTGCTGGCTGCACAGGAAACGCTCGATCTGCCAAGGGTCGGGGCCGCGGCGGGTGCCCTTGAGTGCCTCGAAGTAGGTGATGTTGATCTCGTAGGGCGAGTCCTCGCCGTCGGCGTTGGCCTTCATGCTGACGAAACCGCCGAAGCGGTGCATCAGCTCCAGCAGCGCTTCTACCTCATGCCCGGGCAGCAGGCCCTCCAGGGCGCGGACGCCGATGCCGTCATGGCTGGCGGTGAAGTTGAGGTAACTGCAGCCGGCGGGCAGCGAGGGCAGGCCACGCAGCCAACTGGCCAGGGTGCTGGCGTCGCCGCTGGTCAAGGTATGGACCAGCAGCGGCGGCAGGGTGAACTGGTAGACCAGGTGTGCTTCGTCTGGCGTCTCGCCGCGTTCCAGCCCACCCTCCTCGAGGCGTTCGAGTCCAAAATAGCTGAGATTCTCGCGGTGTGGCACGTTGGTCTCGGTGATCAGCAGGGTACCCGGCGCCACATGGTCGAGAATGGCGCGCAGCAGGCGCACGATGGCGTGGGTCTGCGGCAGGTGGATACACGGCGTGCCGACCTCTTTCCACAGGAAGGCGATGGCATCGAGGCGGATGATTCGCGCGCCCTGTTCGACGTAGAACAGCAGGATGCCGATGAACTCCAGCAGTACATCGGGATTGGCGAAGTTGAGATCGATCTGATCCTCGGAGAAGGTCGCCCACAGGTAGCGGGTGCCGCGGCGCGTGGCCACCGGTACCAGCAATGGCGAATTGCGCGGGCGCACCACCTGGGAGAGGTCGGTGTCCGGGTCCATTTCGATGAAGTAATCGCGCCCCGGCTGGCTGCCGGCCAGGTAGTCGACGAACCACAGCGATTCGCGGGAGACGTGATTGATCACCAGGTCGACCATCAGGTCGCGGTGCCCCGCCAGGCGCTGAATGTGCGACCAGTCGCCCAGCGCCGGATTGACCTCGCGATAGTGGATCACCGAGAACCCGTCGTCGCTGCTCCAGGGAAAGAACGGCAGCACATGCACGCCGCTGAAGGTGTCGCCGAGACGCTGCTCGAGAAAGTCGTCGAGCACTTCCAGCGGCGGGCGGCCGCCGTCGATCAGGGTGTCGCCGTAGCTGATCAGCCACTGGTCGCGTTCGCTCCATAGCGGGCGCCCGGCGCCCGGACGCCCGCGCAGTGCATCACGATGGTGCGCCAGCAGGGTGGTCAGGCGGCGCATCACCTCGCCGGCGCGCGGGCCGTAGACCTCGCCCAGGCGGGCACTGGCCAGCGCCGTGAAGGCCGCGGCATCGAGGGGCTCGAGCGCAGGTGGGGGCGTCGGCGAGCTCATGGCATCTCTCCTTGATTGGCTTCTATCTCCAGCTTAATGCAGAAGGCGTGCCAAGCGCTTACACTACGGCAACCATTTAGAACAACACCGACGCCGGAACTGACCTCATGCATTGTCCCTTCTGCGGTACGCACGACACCAAGGTGACCGACTCGCGACTGGTCGCCGAAGGCGATCAGGTGCGCCGTCGCCGCCAGTGTGCCGAGTGCGGTGAGCGTTTCACCACCTATGAGACCGCCGAGCTGGTGATGCCGCGGGTGATCAAGGCCGATGGCTCCCGCGAGACCTTCGATGAGCGCAAGCTTCGCGCCGGCATGCTGCGCGCGCTGGAGAAACGCCCGGTCAGCGCCGAGTCGATCGAGGCGGCGGTAGAGCGGATTCGTCAGCGGCTGCGTGCCCGCGGCGAGCGTGAGGTGGCGGCGCTGGATGTCGGTGAAGAGGTGATGCAGGCGCTCAAGCGCCTCGATCAGGTGGCCTACATTCGCTTCGCCTCGGTCTACCGCCGCTTTCAGGACCTCGACGAATTTCGCGCCGAGATCGACCGCCTGGCCCAGGAGCCCTCGTTCTCGCCCAACGACGATACTTGATCTGCACACGGACGACGCATGCCCAAAGCGACTGCCGAAACCTGGATGGCCCGCGCCCTGACCCTGGCGCGGCGCGGCCTTTACACTACCGATCCCAATCCCCGCGTCGGCTGCGTGCTGGTCAAGCAGCGGCGCATCGTCGGCGAGGGCTTCCATGCGCGTGCCGGTGAACCGCATGCCGAGGTGCATGCGCTGCGTGCCGCCGGCGACGCCGCCCGCGGGGCCACGGCCTACGTGACCCTGGAACCCTGCTCGCATCACGGGCGCACCGGCCCCTGCGCCGAGGCGCTGGTGGCGGCTGGCGTCAAGCGCGTGGTGGTAGCCATGCAGGACCCCAACCCTCAGGTTGCCGGGCGCGGCTTGACGATTCTGCGCGAGGCGGGCGTCGAGGTGGAGTGCGGGCTGATGGAGGAGCAAGCGCAGGCGCTCAACCCCGGCTTTATCCTGCGCATGACCCGGCAGCGCCCCTTGGTGCGCTTGAAGATGGCGACCAGCCTCGACGGGCGCACGGCGATGCGCTCCGGCGAGTCGCAGTGGATCACCGGGCCGCGGGCGCGCACCGAGGTGCAGCGGCTGAGAGCGCGCTCCAGCGCGGTGATCAGCGGCGTCGAGTCGATCATCTTCGATAACTCGCGCCTGACTGTGCGCGCCTCCCAGCTCGACCTCGACGACGCCGAGGCGATCGCCTCGCGCCAGCCGCTGCGGGTCATCGTCGACTCGCGGCTGCGCCTGCCCCAGGCCGCGGCCTGCTTACGTGAACCGGGCCGCACCCTGGTCGCTACCTGCAGCCACGACGCCGAGCGCCGGTCGCGCCTCGAGGCGGCGGGGGCCGAGGTGCTGGTGCTGGCCTCGGGCATCGACGGACGCGTCGATCTGCAAGCGCTGCTGCGCTATCTGGCCAATCAGGAGCAGGCCAACGAGGTGCTGGTCGAGACCGGCGCGACCCTGGCCGGGGCGATGCTCGACGCCGAGCTGGTCGACGAGATCCAGCTATTCATGGCGCCGACCCTGCTGGGCGGTGAGGCGCGCCCGCTGTTCAGCCTGCCGGGGCTCGAGACCATGGCCCAGCAGCGCGCCCTGGATATCCTCGATATTCGCGCGGTGGGCCGCGACTGGCGAATCACCGCCCGCCCGCAGCGCCGGGCCTAACACAACACCGCTCGGAACTGATCCGTCGGCAGGCCTACGAGAGGGCGCTGTGAACCCCTCCCTGGGCGCTACCTTGCGCCATCCATGGCGCAAACCCTCTCTTCGGCCTGCCCCCGGCGTCCTCGCTCAGAGGCCTTGGGCGCTGCTCTCTATTAGCGCCCGACGCCGCGCCAAGGGTGCTCTCTACTGGCGCCCGACGCCGCGCCAAGGTACCCTGAGCGCCGATTCAGAATGGGCGTTGCTGTCCGAGCGTTCACCCGCCGCCGCCGTGCGGCGCCCATGGGCATAGCGATTTGGAGTTTGCATGGCTAAGGCTTCACAGGATTCCAGCGCCGACCAGGCGACTGGCATGGCCTCGATCGCCGAGCTGATCGAGGACATTCGTCAGGGCAAGATGGTGATCCTGATGGATGATGAGGATCGCGAGAACGAGGGCGATGTGATCATGGCCGCCGAGAAGGTCGAGGCCGAGCACATCAATTTCATGGCTCGCCACGCGCGCGGCCTGATCTGCCTGCCGATGACCCGCGAGCGCTGCCAGCGTCTCAAGCTGCCGCTGATGGTCAGCGACAACGGCTCCGGGTTCGGCACCAAGTTCACGCTCTCCATCGAGGCCGCCGAAGGCGTCTCCACCGGTATTTCCGCCGCCGACCGCGCGCGCACCGTGCAAGCTGCGGTGGCACGCGATGCCAAGGCTGAGGATATTGTCCAGCCTGGGCACATCTTCCCGTTGATGGCCGAGCCCGGCGGCGTGCTGCGGCGTGCAGGCCACACCGAGGCGGCCTGCGACCTGGCGGCCATGGCGGGGCTCGACCCCAGCGGCGTGATCTGCGAAGTCATGAACGACGACGGCAGCATGGCGCGGCGCCCGGAGCTCGAGCGCTTCGCCGCCGAGCACGGCCTTAAGATGGGCACCATCGCCGACCTGATCCACTACCGCATTCACAACGAGCAGACCATCGACCATGTCGAGTCGACCCAGGTGCAGACCAGTTTCGGCGCGCTCGACCTGCATGTGTTCCGCGACGGCATCCAGGGCGCCCATCACCTGGCGCTGGTCAAGGGCCGGCCGTCGCCGGAGGTGCCGACCACGGTGCGCGTCCACCTGGCCGACGTGATGCGCGACCTGCTGTGCCTGCAGAAGGGCGACAACGCCAGCTGGAGCGCCAGCGGCGCCATCGCCGAGGTGGCCAACGCCGAGGCCGGCGTCTTCGTGCTGCTCGACGACGGTCGCCCGCGCCAGGACTTCCTCGACTACCTCGAGGTGTTCCTCGAGCGCCGCCGTCAGCCGCGTGGCAGCGAGTCCGACGGCGCTGGCAACTACCTGACCATCGGCACCGGCTCGCAGATCTTGCGCCACCTCGGGGTCGGCAAGATGCGCCTGCTCAGCTCGCCGTGGAAGTTCTCGGCGCTGTCGGGCTTCGATCTGGAAGTGGTCGAACGGCTGGACCCCTAGCGTTCGACGGGTTTCAATTTCAGCAGTACCGTTTACAGCAGGAATCAGAGCATGCAACCGATTTCCCAAGTCGAAGGCAACTTCACCGACGTCGATGGCCGCTACGTGATCGTGGTCGGACGCTTCAACCACCACGTGGTGGATAGCCTGGTCGAGGGCGCTGTCGACAGTCTGGTGCGCCATGGCGTGGACGCCGAGCATATCGACATCGTCCATGTGCCGGGCGCCTGGGAGCTGCCGCTGGCAGTCAAGCGGGCGCTCAAGGTTGCCAAGCCGGATGCGGTGATCGCATTGGGCGCGGTGATCCGTGGCGGCACGCCGCATTTCGAGTACGTGGCCGGTAACTGCAATGCGGCGCTGGGCAACCTGCAGCTCGAGTTCGACACCCCGGTGGCCAACGGCGTGCTGACCGTCAACTCCATCGAGCAGGCCATCGAGCGTGCCGGTACCAAGGCCGGCAACAAGGGCGCCGAGGCGGCCATGGCGGCGATGGAGATGGTCTCGCTGCTCAAGCACTTTGGAGGTGATGAATGAAGGAGTCGCGTCGCGCTCCCTCGGCGGCGCAGCAGGCCCGCCATGCGGCTCGCGAGCTGGCCGTGCAGGGGCTCTACCAGTGGCAGATGACCGGCAAGTCGATCACCGCCGTGGAAGCCGAGTTTCGCAGTCAGATCGCCGACGACGACCTCGAGGACCACGAGAACTGGGCCAAGGTCATGGAGATCGCCGATCTGGCGCTGTTCCACGAGCTGCTGCACAACGTGGTGCGCTTTCGTGACGACCTCGACGCCAGCATCTCGCCGCTGCTCGACCGCCGGCTCGAGGACCTGGACCCCATCGAGCTTGCCATCCTGCGCCTGGGAGCCTACGAACTCTCGCGGCGCCTCGAGGTGCCCTATCGCGCGGTAATCAATGAAGGCGTCGAGCTGGCCAAGTCGTTCGGTGCCACCGACGGCCACAAGTACGTCAACGGCATTCTCGACAAGCTCGCCGCTCGCCTGCGTTACGCCGAGGTCAGCGCGCGTCGCTGAGTCGTCCATCCAGATGCTTAGCGAATTCGAGCTCATCGCCCGTCATTTCGCGCGCCCAGCCCAGACCGAGGCCCACGGCGTGGTGCTCGGCGTAGGTGACGACTGCGCACTGCTGGCGCCGAGCGCCGGCTGCCAGTTGGCGGTCAGCGTCGATACCTCGGTAGCCGAGGTGCATTTTCCCCCCGACGCGCCGCCGGCGGCCATCGGCCATCGCGCCCTGGCGGTAGCCCTGAGCGACCTTGCCGCCATGGGCGCCACGCCGCGCTGGTGCCTGATGGCGCTGGCCTTGCCCGAGGTCGATGACGCCTGGCTCGGCGAGTTCGCGGCAGGCTTCCACGGGCTGTGTGCCGAGACTGGCGTGTCCTTGGTGGGTGGCGACGTGACCCGCGGCGGCCTGGCGGTGAGCGTGACCGTGCACGGCGAGGTGTCCAGCGGCGCTGCGCTGACCCGCGACGCGGCCCGCCCCGGCGAGGTGCTGGCGGTGACCGGCTCGCTGGGCGGCGGCCACGCCGGGCTCAAGGCCTGGCAGGCCGGCGAACGCGACCTGGCGCAGCCCTTGCTGGCGCGCTACCTGCTGCCGCGGCCGCGTCTCAAGGCGGGCCTGGCGCTGCGCGGCCTGGCCAGCGCGGCGATCGATCTTTCCGACGGCTTGTTGCCCGATCTCGGCCACCTGTGTGAGGCTTCCGGTGTCGGCGCCGAGCTCGACGCCACGGCGCTGCCGCTGGCCGACGGGCTGGTTGCGGCGCTGGGCGAGGAGGGCGCTCGCCAGGCGGCGCTGGCCGGTGGCGACGACTACGAGCTGCTGGTCAGCCTGCCCCCGGCGGTGCTCAATGAGGCGCGCATGCGGCTTGCCGCCGAGGGTCTGGCACTGACGGTCATCGGCAGCTGCAGCGCCACGCCGGGGGTGCGCGGTGCCACGGCGACCGTCGGCTGGCAGCACTTCCCGCGAGGTGAGGCATGAACCGCGCCCCGGCCAGCGTCTGGCGACGCCCCACCCACTTCCTGGCCTTCGGCCTCGGCAGCGGCACCGTGCCCTGGGCGCCGGGCACCTTCGGCACCCTGGCGGCGATTCCCTTCTACTGGCTGATGTCGGAACTGCCGCTCTCCTGGTACATGCTGATCATCCTCGCCACCTTCATCATCGGCGTATGGCTGTGCGACGTGACCTCGCGAGACCTCGGCGTTCACGACCACTCCGGCATCGTCTGGGACGAGTTCGTCGGCTACTGGATCACCATGGCAGCGGTGCCATTCTCCTGGGAGGCGGCGCTGTGGGGGTTCGTCGTGTTTCGCGTCTTCGACGTCTTCAAGCCGTGGCCGATTCGCTGGGCCGACCGCCGCGTGGCGGGGGGCTTCGGCATCATGATCGATGACGTGCTGGCTGGCATCTATGCTTGGAGTACCATTCACCTTTGGTTGTGGCTCCACTGAGGCGGCCATGTCTCGCTCGACCCATCTTTGTCACTGAGGAATAGCATGCGCAAGGGACGCCTACTGGTTGCCGCCGTGATAGTGCTGGGGGCCGGCTATCTGGCCGCCCAGGCCTATTCGAGTGCGATCTTCGAACGCGAGCTGTCGCGCACCCTCGACGATCTCGAGGCGCGTGGCGACCTGCACGTGCAGCGCGATGAACTGGAGCGCGGCTGGTTCGTGTCCAGCGGCGAGATCCAGCTCACCGCGCTGCTCGATGACTGGCAGTTGTCGCTGCCCTATGTCGCCCGCCACGGCCTGCTCACGACCCGCCTCGAAGGCGAGCTGCAGCTACAGCTCGAGGGCGGTGAGGACATCCTGTTCGGTGAACGCCTGCCGGCCAGCCCACCGCGCTGGCACGGCGAATACCAGACCCTGTCGCAGGCCTTCGACGCTCGCCTGGATATGGCGCCCTTCCAGGTGTCCGACGCCGAGGGCGAGTTTGACTTCGACTTCGAGGGCCTCGAGCTACGCCTCAGCGGCGAGCACGGTGATGTGACGCTTGCCGGCAATGTGGCGCCGTGGCGCCTCGGCGTCGACGGTGAGCGGCTCGAGGTCGGTCCGCTGCAAATCGATAGCCACTATCGCTATGGTGGCGACGATTTCCTGCAGCGCGATGAACTCACGCTGGCGCACCTGCGGATGTACCAGGCCAACGGCCCCGAGATCGCCCTGCAAGCGCTCGGCTACCGCGGCGAGGTGCGCCTGGGCAGCGACGAGCTGACCCTGGCAGGGCGCCTGTCGCTTGGCGAGATGACCCTGGCCGAGGAGCCAGCGCTGTCCGGCGAACTGGCGCTGGGCGTGTCACGCCTCAATGCGGATGCCGTGCGTAGCCTGAGTCGTGAACTGCGCGAGGCGCTGGCCGCCCGCGACAGCCAGGACCCACTGACCGACCGCGAGGCCGAAGCGCTGGCGATGAGCCTCGAGCCCTACGTGCTGGCGACCCTGGTCGACTCGCCGCGGCTGACCCTCGAGCCGCTACAGGTCGCCAGTCCGATGTTCGGCGTCGAGGCTCACATCGAGGGCGAACTGGTCTTCGACGGTAGTGATATCGATAGCTTGTCGCTGGCCGACCTCGAGGTGGCCAGCGCCGACAACCCTTGGCTGGCGCGTCTCGATGGCCACTTCGTATGGCGCGACCTGCCGCGCTTCGTGGCGCTGCAGCTGGGGCTGCCGCTGGATACCCAGGACCTCGAGGTCCGCGTCGATTCCGGCGAGCTGACGCTCAACGGCGAGCCGCTGCCACCGCTCTGGTAGCCGCGGCGCCAACCGAGATAAGCGACGGCTGCGCTTGAAGTTTGCTCGCCTCGCCCGCATTCCTGTTGGCAACAGGGCAACTGCCCACCGCTGCCAACAGGATGCACGATGAGCGAACGCGACGATCTGCATGACGTAATCTTCGATACCGCCCCCGCGATGAGCATGAGTCGGGCGACACCGAGTCGCACCACCACGGTGCCGTGGTGCCGGCCCGCGATACCCTGCCCGAGCGCCTCTACCTGCTGCCGATCCACAACCGGCCGTTCTTTCCCGCCCAGGTGCAGCCGCTGGTGATTCACCGCCCGCGCTGGGAAGAGACGATCAAGCGCGTCGGCAATACTCCTCACCATTCGGTGGGCCTGGCCTTCGTCGGCGATGCCGGCGTCGATGAGCTGGGCCATGAGCAGTTTCCCGAGGTCGGCACCGCGGTGCGCATGCACAAGGTGCAGGGTGAGGATGACCAGATCCAGTTCATCGCCCAGGGCATGCGGCGTTTCAAGATACAGCGCTGGCTGTCGAAGACGCCGCCGTACCTGGTCGAGGTCAGCTATCCCAAGGAGCCCATCGACGCCGAGGAGGACGAGGCGCGGGCCTACGCCATGGCGCTGATCAACGGCATCAAGGACCTGCTGCCGATCAACCCGCTCTACGGCGAGGAGCTCAAGCACTACCTCAATCGTTTCAGCCCCCACGAGCCGGGGCCGCTGTCGGACTTCGCCGCGGCCATCACCTCGGCCAAGGGCCGGAACTGCAGGAGATCCTCGAGACGCTGCCGGTGATGGCGCGCATGCAGAAGGTGCTGCCGCTGCTGCACAAGGAGATCGAGGTCGCCCAGCTGCAGAGCGAGATCAGCGAGCAGGTCAACGCCCAGATGCAGGAGCGCCAGCGCGAATTCTTCCTGCGCGAGCAGCTCAAGGTGATCCAGCGTGAGCTGGGCATCTCCAAGGACGATCGCGAGAACGACGTCGACACCTTCCGCAAGCGCCTGGTCGAGTTGCACGTGCCGGAGCGTGTGCAGTCACGCATCGACGACGAGCTCGACAAGCTCTCGGTACTCGAGACCGGCTCGCCGGAGTACGGCACCACCCGCAACTATCTCGACTGGCTGACCTCGCTGCCGTGGGGCATCACCAGCCAGGACCAGCTCGACCTGGGCCACGCCCGGCAGGTGCTTGACCGCGACCACGACGGCCTGGCCGACGTCAAGGAACGCATCGTCGAGTTCCTTGCCGAGGGCACCTTCAAGGGCGACGTGGGCGGGTCGATCCTGCTGTTGGTCGGCCCGCCCGGGGTTGGCAAGACCTCGGTGGGCCGCTCCATCGCCGAGGCGCTGGGCCGCGAGTTCTACCGTTTCTCGGTGGGCGGTATGCGCGACGAGGCCGAGATCAAGGGCCACCGCCGCACCTACGTCGGCGCCATGCCCGGCAAGCTGGTGCAGGCGATCAAGGAGGTCGAGGTCGAGAACCCGGTGATCATGCTCGACGAGATCGACAAGATGGGCCAGTCGTTCCAGGGCGACCCCGCCTCGGCGCTGCTCGAGGTGCTCGACCCGGAGCAGAACGTCGACTTCCTCGACCACTACCTCGACGTGCGCATGGACCTCTCCAAGGTACTGTTCGTGTGCACCGCCAATACGCTGGACTCGATTCCGCCGGCGCTGCTCGACCGCATGGAGCAGATTCGCCTGTCCGGCTATATCGCCGAGGAGAAGCTGGCCATCGCCAAGCACCACCTGTGGCCCAAGCTGCTCAAGCGCGACAAGATCGCCAAGAAGCGCATCAACCTCACCGAGGCGGCGCTCAAGCAGGTGATCGAGGGCTATGCTCGCGAGGCGGGGGTGCGCCAGCTCGAGAAGCAGCTGCACCGCATCGTGCGCAAGGCGGCGGTCAAGCTGCTCGAGAACGGCCAGCAGTCGGTCAAGGTCTCGGTCAACAATCTCGAGGAGTTCCTCGGCGCGCCGCTGTTCCGCAAGGAGAAGGTGCTCGAAGGCGAGGGGGTGGTCACCGGGCTCGCCTGGACTTCCATGGGCGGCGCCACGCTGCCCATCGAGGCCGGCAAGGTGCACGCCCTGGATCGCGGTTTCAAGCTCACCGGCCAGCTCGGCGACGTGATGAAGGAGTCGGCCAATATCGCCTACAGCTATGTGCAGGGCCACCTCGGCGAGTACGGTGCCGATGGCGACTTCTTCAACGATGCCTTCATCCACCTGCATGTGCCGGAGGGTGCCACGCCCAAGGATGGCCCCTCGGCGGGGATCAGCATGACCACGGCGCTGCTGTCGCTGGCGCGCCACGAGGCGATTGATCGCTCGCTGGCGATGACCGGCGAGCTGACCCTGACCGGTCAGGTGCTGCCGGTGGGCGGCATCCGCGAGAAGATCATTGCCGCCCGGCGCAGCGATATCTTCGAGGTGATCCTGCCCGACGCCAACCGCCGCGACTTCGACGAGCTGCCCGACTACCTCAAGGCCGGAGTGACCGTTCACTTCGCCAAGCACTATCGCGACGTGGCCAAGGTCGTCTTTGGCTGACCGGGGCCCCGTGCCCACCCCATCACATGACGAGATCGCATGGCAAAATTCGCAGAAATCGGCCGGGCCGCCATTCCCGGCCAGGGCACGGAACTCAGGCTGCTGCAGCGTAACGACGAGTTCTCGATTCGCATCGTCGGCCAGCCCGGCGACCTGATGAACAGCCGCCTGCACGGCTCCGAGGATGCGCTGGCCGAGCTGGCCTGCGCAGACGTCGCCGCCCGGCCAGGCGCGCGCGTGCTGGTCGGCGGCCTGGGTATGGGCTTTACCCTCGCCGCGGCATTGGCCGCGCTGGGCAGTGACGCCGAGGTGGTGGTCGCCGAGCTGGTGCCCGAGGTGGTCGACTGGAACCGTGGCCCGCTTGGCCAGGCGGCGGGGCGGCCGCTGGACGACCCGCGCACCCGGGTCCATGTCGGCGACGTGGCGGCCCTGATGCGTGACTCTCCCGGCGGCTTCGACGCCATCATGCTGGATATCGACAACGGCCCCGAAGGCATGACCCGCAAGGACAACGACCTCGTCTACTCGCCGCGCGGCCTGGAGAGCGCCCAGCGTGCGCTACGCCAGGACGGCGTGCTGGCGGTGTGGTCGGCGGGGCGCGATGCCGGCTTCAGCGAGCGTCTCAAGCGGGTCGGGTTCAGCGTCACCGAGCATCAGGTGCGGGCGCATAAGCCGGGGAAGGGGGCTCGCCACGTTATTTGGCTTGGTAGCTAGCCCTCTGACCTTCGCTCGCCGATTTTTCAGAGCATGGCCGTGGCTATTAGCCTCCTCGGGGCAGCGGCAGTGGCGCGCCCCCGGCGCGCATGACAAAATTGCCGCACGACTTCCTATCAAGACCGCCGGTCGCCTACACCGTGAGGGCGGCCGCAGGCGGCATCGACGCTAGAGGACAGCATGCCCGAGTATCGTTCGCGTACCACCACCGCCGGCCGCAACATGGCCGGCGCCCGCGCCCTGTGGCGTGCCACCGGCATGAAGGATGACGACTTCCACAAGCCGATCATCGCCGTGGCCAACTCCTTTACCCAGTTCGTGCCCGGCCACGTGCACCTCAAGGACATGGGCCAGCTGGTGGCTCGCGAGATCGAGAAGGCCGGCGGGGTGGCCAAGGAGTTCAACACCATCGCCGTGGACGACGGCATTGCCATGGGCCACGACGGCATGCTCTATTCGCTGCCGAGTCGCGACCTGATTGCCGACAGCGTCGAGTACATGGTCAATGCCCACTGCGCCGATGCGCTGGTGTGCATCTCCAACTGCGACAAGATCACTCCGGGGATGCTCAACGCCGCGATGCGCCTTAATATCCCGGTGATCTTCGTCTCCGGCGGCCCCATGGAGGCCGGCAAGACCAAGCTGCTCGAGCACGGCATCGATCTGATCGACGCCATGATCTACGCCGCCGACGACAAGTACAGCGACGAGGAGATCGACGAAATCGAGCGCAGCGCCTGCCCCACCTGCGGCAGTTGCTCCGGCATGTTCACCGCCAACTCCATGAACTGCCTGATGGAAGCGCTGGGCCTGGCGCTGCCGGGCAACGGCACGGTGCTGGCCACCCATGCCGACCGCCGCCGGCTGTTCGAGGAGGCCGGCAGCCGCATCGTCGAGCTGGCCAAGCGCGTCTACGAGGGCGACGAGGCGCACCTGCTGCCGCGCGCCATCGGCTCCAAGGCGGCATTCAAGAACGCCATGACCCTGGACATCGCCATGGGCGGCTCCACCAACACCATCCTGCACCTGCTGGCCGCCGCCCAGGAGGCCGAGGTCGACTTCACCATGGCCGATATCGACCGCCTGTCGCGGGAGGTGCCGCAGCTATGCAAGCTGGCGCCCAACACCCAGCAGTACCATATCGAGGACTGCCACCGCGCCGGCGGGATCATGGCGATCCTCGGCGAACTGGACCGCGCCGGGGTGCTGGATACCCGCGTGCCTACCGTGTATGGCGATACCCTCAAGGCGGCGCTGGACGAGTGGGACATCATGCGTAACCCCAGCCCCGAGGTGGTGGAGTTCTTCAAGGCCGGCCCCGGCGGCATTCCAACCCAGACCGCTTTCTCCCAGGCCGCGCGCTGGCCGAGCCTCGACGGCGACCGCGTCAGCGGCTGTATCCGCGATCTCGAGCACGCCTTCTCCCACGAAGGCGGCCTGGCGGTGCTGTTCGGCAATATCGCCGTGGACGGCTGCGTGGTGAAGACTGCCGGCGTCGACGACTCCATTCTCGTGTTCGAGGGCCCGGCCCACGTGGTCGAGTCCCAGGACCAGGCGGTGGAGCATGTGCTGGGCGGGCTGGTGAAGCCCGGCGAGGTGGTGGTGGTACGCTACGAGGGCCCGCGCGGCGGCCCCGGCATGCAGGAGATGCTCTACCCGACCTCGTACCTCAAGTCCAAGGGGCTCGGCAAGGTGTGTGCGCTGATGACCGACGGCCGCTTCTCCGGCGGCAGTTCGGGCCTGTCGATCGGCCACGTCTCGCCGGAAGCCGCCGCAGGGGGCGCCATCGGCCTGATCGAGAGCGGCGATATCATCCATATCGACATCCCCAAGCGGGCGATCAACGTCAAGCTCGGCGATGCCGAGCTGGCGGCCCGCCGCGAGGCCGAGGAAGCCCGCGGCAAGGACGCCTGGAAGCCGCGCATCCAGCGCGACCGCAAGGTCTCGGCGGCGCTCAAGGCGTATGCGTTGCTGGCCACCTCGGCGGACAAGGGCGCGGTACGCGACCTCTCCAAACTGGATTGAGGGGAGAGTAGCGGCCCGTGGGCAGACCTTCGAGAAGGCGCTGTAAACCATCCCTGGGCACTACCGATGCCATCCATGGCATCGAAACCTTCTCTCCGGTCTGCCTACGGCACGCCTCGCCAAGTGGTAACCGCCCAGGTTGGAAACAGCGAGCCCCCGCCTGGAGGCGGGGGCTCGAATTGTCGGCAGTGGCAGATCACGCCGCTTCGTTCAGCCTAACCGGTGGCTCGGCCAGCGTTTGCAGCTGGCACTCCAGCGCATACCATGTCTCCAGTAGCGCTAGACTCTCTTCTGAACAACACATGCGTTTGCCTCCTTGGGGTGGGTGACGGGATTGCAAACAGCCCCTTGAGTATGGACCCCTATACCAAGGTCGAGATGACCTTTCTTTGACCGTTTCTTGATATGCATCACGCCATATCGTCATAAGCCACCGACAGGGAGTGCCCATGCCGCACGATGTCAACGTTGCCGTAGTCGGCTTCGGTTTCGCCAGCCAGACCTTTCATGTGCCGCTGATCCTGGCGACCCCGGGATTGAACCTGACGGCCGTGTCGTCCAGCGATGCCGCCAAGGTTACCGCAGCGCTGCCCGAGGTGGACGTGGCGGCCACGCCCCAGGCGCTGTTTGCCCGCGATGACGTCGATCTGGTGGTGATTCCGACCCCCAACGAGACCCACTTCCCGCTGGCCAAGGCGGCCCTGGCGGCGGGCAAGCACGTGGTGCTCGACAAGCCGTTCACGGTGACCCTGGCCGAGGCCAAGCAGCTCAAGAGCCTGGCCGACGACGCCGGGCGGCGCCTGTCGGTATTCCACAACCGCCGCTGGGACAGCGATTTCATGACCCTCAAGGCGCTGTTGGCCAGCGGTGAGCTGGGCCGGGTGGTGAGCCTCGAATCGCGCTTCGACCGTTTTCGTCCCGAGGTGCGCGACCGCTGGCGCGAGAAGCCGCGTCCCGGCGGCGGCATCTGGTACGACCTGGGCCCGCATTTGCTCGACCAGGCCTGCGAGCTGTTCGGCATGCCACGGGCCATCCAGCTCAACCTGGCCAGGCAGCGCGACGAGGCCAGCGTCGAGGATGATTTCCTGTGCCTGCTCGACTACCCGGGCTGTCGGGTCAGCCTGGCCGCCAGCGCCCTGGTGGCTGCCGAGACGCCGCGCTTTCGCGTCCACGGCACCCGCGGCAGCTACGTCAAGTACGGCCTCGACCCTCAGGAAGCGCGGCTCAAGGCCGGCGACACGCCGACACCGGCATGGGGCGTGGATCCGCGTGACGGCACGCTCAGCCTCGCCGAAGGCCGCGAGGGGCAAGTCCGCGAAGCGTCTTATGCCACGCTGCCCGGCGACTACCTGGCCTACTACCGCGGCGTGGTCGCGGCCTTGAGCGGCAGCGGCGAGATGCCGGTCGGCATCGAGGATGCGCTGCGCTCGATGCGCCTGCTCGAGGCGGGACTCGACAGCCATCGCCAGGGCCGCTGGGTCAGCCTCTGAGGGCTACCACAGATCGAGCCCCTCGCGGCGTTCGCGCAGCAGGTCACGGGCGATGTATAGCGCGGCGATGGCGCGCGCTTCATGGAAGTCGTCGCGGGCCAGCAGCGCGGGCAGCTCGTCGATGGCATGGGTCTCGACGATCAGCGGCTCCGGCTCGTCGCCGGGCAGGCGCTTGGGATAGAGGTCGGTGGCCAGCATCACTTGCATGCGGTGGCGCATGTAGTTGGGCGCCAGCGACAGCTCGGCCAGCGGCTCGATGCTGCTGGCACCGAAGCCGCACTCCTCCATCAGCTCGCGGTTGGCGGCGCCGACGATGTCCTCGCCGGGGTCGACCAGCCCCTTGGGCAGGGTCAGCACATAGTCCTCGAAGCCCGCGGCGTATTCGCGAATCAGCAGCACGTGCTCGGGGTCGGGCATGGCAACGATCATCACCGCGCCGTGATCGCTGCCCGTTAGCCGTTCGAAGGTGCGCTCTTCACCGTTGGAGAACCTGAGCGCCAGCTGCTCGACACTGAACAGTCGGCTGCGCGCGACTTCCTGGCGCGACAGGATCTGGGGCTTTTGCAGATAGGGTGCTGACATGGAGGCTCCTGGCAGGCCGCGTGGAGGGCCGTGTCTCGGCCCATCGGTTCGCGTACAATACCACTCTCGATTCACCACTGCGGAGCCCTGAGCATGATCGACTGGCGGGCCATCGACACCGTGCTGCTGGACATGGACGGTACGCTGCTGGATTTGCACTTCGACAGCCATTTCTGGCTCGAGCACCTGCCGCGGCGCTATGCCGAGCTGCATCGCCTCGACGCCGCCGCCCAGGACGCCCTCAAGGCCCGCATCATCGGCGAGCAGGGCACCCTCAACTGGTACAGCCTGAGCTATTGGAGCGACGAGCTGAACGTCGATATCGTCGCCCTCAAGCGCGAGGTGCAGCATCTGATCGGGCTGCGCAGCGATGCCCTCGACTTTCTCAAGTGGCTCAAGCGCGCCCACCCGCGGGTGGTGCTGGCGACCAACGCCGACCGCGCCAGCCTGGGCCTCAAGCTGCCGCTGACCGGGCTCGAGGCGTACCTCGATGCGATCGTCTCCTCAGCGGACCTGGGGGTGGCCAAGGAGGCCCAGGAGTTCTGGTTCGAGCTGCAGGAGGTCGAGCCCTTCGACCCGGCCCGCACCCTGTTCATCGACGACAACCCCCATGTGCTGGAGAGCGCCCGCGAGTACGGCATTCGCCACCTGCTGGGCATCAAGCAGCCCGACAGCAGTCGGCCAGAGAAGGCCCTCGAGGAGTTCATCGCCCTGGATCGCTTTGCCGCAATACTGCCCGATGAGCGACCGCCGCATTGAAGGATGGAGAGCGCCATGGATAACGTCCGACTCGACAAGTGGCTGTGGGCCGCGCGCTTCTTCAAGACCCGCCAACTGGCCAAGAAAGCAATCGAGGGTGGCAAGGTGCACTACAACGGCGCCCGCGCCAAGACCAGCAAGAACGTCGAGGCTGGCGCCCTGGTGCGGGTGCCCCAAGGCTGGGACATCCTCGAGGTCGAGGTGGTGGCGCTCTCCGGCCAGCGTCGCGGCGCCCCCGAGGCTCGCGAGCTGTATCGCGAGACTGCCGACAGCGTGGCGCGCCGCGAGCGCGAGGCCGAAGCGCGGCGGCTCACCAACCAGGCCATGCAGCATCCCCTCAAGCGGCCCAACAAGAAGCAGCGCCGCGAGATCACCCGTTTTCAGCGCCGTCAGGGCGACGACTGACCGTTCTACTGTTTACCTGAGAGACCCATGACCGACCAGATTCAGCGTTTTCTCTTCGATGGTACCAATGTGCGTGGCGAGATCGTGCAGCTCGAACGCGTCTACCAGGAGGTGCTCGATCGCCACGCCTACCCGCTGGCGGTGAGCCGCCAGCTCGGCGAGCTGCTGGCCGCGGTGGCGCTGCTCACCGAGACCGTCAAGCTCGACGGCACCCTGAGCATCGAGGTGCGCGGCGATGGCCCTCTCGAGCTGCTGATGGCCGAGTCCAACCCCGGCGGTGAAATGCGCGCCATCGCGCGCCTCGGCGAGGGGCAGCCGCTGCCCGCCGATGACGCTGGGTTCAAGGAGCTGCTCGGCGCCGGGCGCATCGTGATTACCCTCGACCCCCGCGAGGGCAAGCGCTACCAGGGCATCGTCGAGCTCTCCGCCGACAGCCTGGGAGGCTGCCTCGAGGCCTACTTCAGCCAGTCGGAGCAGTTGCCGACCCGGCTGTGGCTGGCCGCCGACGGTGCGCGGGCCGCCGGCCTGCTGCTCCAGCAGTTGCCTGACGACGCCAACCACCACGACCCGGACGCCTGGGAGCGCAGCGTGCATCTCGCCGCGACCCTGCAGCACAGCGAGCTGCTCGAGCTGGAGGCAGAGACGCTGCTGTTCCGTCTCTACCATGAGGAGCAGGCGCGAGTGTTTCCGCCCAAGCCGCTGCGCTTTGGCTGTAACTGCTCGCGGGAGCGCATCGCCCAGGCGCTCTACAGCCTGGGTGCCGAGGAGCTGCGCCAGATCCTCGAGGAGCAGCAGGCCATCGATACCCAGTGCCACTTCTGCCATACCCGCTACCACTTCGGCGCCGCCGAGATCGAGGCGCTGATCGAGTCGCCCGATGCGCCGCCGCCGACGCTGCATTGATTGGCGTCAAGTGACGCTGATGTAGTAGTAAAACTACAAGAAATGCCGCGAAATGCGTCGTTTGCTACAAGAATTGTTTTTGCCATAATGGCGCCCCTTTGACGCGATCGCCCGCCGCCCTACCAGAAACGAGTCCACTCGTTCACCGGCGGGCCATCAGGCACCAGTGCGTCGCCCGACGCCCGGCTAACGAGAGAGAATCGGCCGCAAGGCCCAGGACACCGACATGACCACGACCCAAGCCGCATCCGCCGCCGCGCCCCAGGCCTCTGGCGCGCCTGTCTCGCACACCAACCTCAGTCACGCTGAGCTAGCCGAGCGTGCGGTCAAGCGCGGAGAAGGGCGGCTTGCCGCCAATGGCGCCCTGGTGGTGAACACCGGCAAGCGCACCGGTCGTTCCACCGCCGATCGCTTTATCGTCGACGAACCCAGCACCCGCGACCAGATCGAGTGGGGCAGCGTCAACCGGCCGTTCAACGCCGAGGCGTTCGCGGCGCTGTGGCAGCGCGTCGACGCCTACCTCGCCGAGCGCGAGCACTTCGTCTCCGAACTGCACGTCGGCGCCGACCCAAAGCACTACCTGCCGATTCGCACAGTCACCGAAACTGCCTGGCACAACCTGTTCGGTCGCACCATGTTCGTCCGGCCGGAAGCCTACAACCCGGCCCGCAAGGATGAGTGGACGATCCTCAACGCCGCCGACTTCGTCTGCGATCCGGTCCGCGACGGCACCCACTCCGAATCCGCCGTGATCATCGACTTCGCCGGTCGGCGGGTGCTGATCGCCGGTATGCGCTATGCCGGCGAAATGAAGAAGGCGATGTTCTCGGTGCAGAACTTCCTGCTGCCGGACTCCGACGTGCTGCCCATGCACTGCTCGGCCAACGTCGGTGAAGATGGCGAGACAACGCTGTTCTTCGGCCTCTCTGGGACCGGCAAGACCACGCTGTCCGCCGACCCGGGGCGCTACCTGATCGGCGACGACGAGCACGGCTGGGGCGAAGGCACGGTGTTCAACATGGAGGGCGGCTGCTACGCCAAGTGCATCGACCTCTCGGAGAAGAACGAGCCGGTGATCTGGCAGGCCATCAAGTTCGGCGCGGTGCTCGAGAACGTGGTACTCGACGACCGCCGCGAGCCCAACTACGCCGACGATAGCCTGACCCAGAACTCGCGGGCGGCCTATCCGTTGGAGCACGTCGCCAAGCGCGTCGCCGAGAATCGCGCCGGCGAGCCCAATGCGATCATCTTCCTGACCTGCGACATGTCCGGCGTGCTGCCGCCGGTCTCGGTGCTCTCCAAGGAAGCGGCGGCCTACCACTTTTTGTCGGGTTACACCGCCAAGGTCGGTTCCACCGAGATGGGCTCCTCGTCGGGCCTCGAGGCGACCTTCTCGACCTGCTTCGGCGCGCCGTTCTTCCCGCGTCCGGCGCGCGAGTACGCCGACCTGCTGATCAAGCGCGTCGAGGCCTACGACTCCCAGGTCTACCTGGTCAACACCGGCTGGACCGGCGGCGCCTACGGCCAGGGCGGCACGCGTTTCTCGATTCCCACCACCCGCGCCATCATCAGCGCGATCCAGTCCGGTGTGCTGCGCGACGCTGAGACCCGCAGTATCGATGGCCTCAACCTCGCCGTGCCGGTAGCGGTGCCCGGCGTCGACTCGAGCCTGCTCGATCCGCGCCAGACCTGGGCCGACCAGGCCGCCTACCAGCGCCAGATGCAGGACCTGGTGGCCAAGTTCGTCGACAACTTCAAGAAGTTCGCCGGCGTCGATGCGGCGATCATCGCCGCCGGGCCGCGTCTCGACTGACGGCCGCTGAACCCCTCGCTACGCCGAGGGTCTGAACGAGGGGAAGCGCCAAGCGCTTCCCCTCGTTGCGTAGGGTAGGTGCTGGCGAGGTCTCAGCGCAGAGGAGGGTAAATCGAATGAAGCGACGTCAGTTCATGGGACTGCTGGGGGTGGGCGGCCTGGCCGGGCTGCTGCCCGGTGTGGCGCTGGGGCGCCCCAAGCTCGATCTCGAGCCGGCGCCAGGGCTTGAACCCCTGGAGCTCAGCGACGACGAGTGGCGCGAGCGGCTGACCCCCGAGCAGTACGAGATCCTGCGCGACCACGGCACCGAGCGCGCCTTCTCGAGCCCGCTGGACAAGGAGTGGGGCGACGGCGAGTACCGCTGCGCGGGTTGCGATCTGCTGCTGTTCACCAGCGACATGAAGTATGACTCCAAAACCGGCTGGCCGAGCTTCTTCGAGCACGTCGAAGGGCATTTACTGACTCAGGTCGACTACTTCCTGTTCTTCCCGCGCACCGAGTATCACTGCGCGCGCTGCAAGGGTCACCAGGGCCATGTCTTCGATGATGGCCCCGAGCCCACCGGCCTGCGCTGGTGCAATAACGGCCTGGCGCTGCGCTTCGTGCCGGCGTGACCAGGTCCGCTTAGGTCGCTCAGGACCAGCGCCGGGCATTATCCGCCTCGGCGCGTTCGAAGGCCGGGCGCAGGCGTACCACGATGACCAGCACCGCCAGTAGCGCGGCCCCGGCCAGCAGGAAGGTCAGCGTGAAGCCGACCAGTTCGGCGATCCCCCCAGTACCAGCGGCGCCAGTACCTGGGCACCGCGATTGCCCATCAGGCGCATGCCCAGCGCGCTGGAGCGCTGCTCAGGGTGAACGTGCTCGGCGAGGATTACCATCGACAGTGGCTGGGAGATCCCCGACCCCAGGCCGACCAGGATCGCCAGCACGGCCAGTGCCGCTACGCTGCCGGTCATGCCGGTCCACATCAGCCCCATGGCCACCGCCGCCAGCGAGGCGATCATGGTCTTGCCGCGTCCGCCCAGCGCCTGGATCACCTGGGGCATGACGGGGCGAATCACCATCGCCGCCAGCGCGCGTAGGCTGACCAGCACGCCGATCAGCGTCGCCGAGAAAGTCAGCTCCTCGAGGTAGACCGGCAGGAAGGCGGCATGTGCACCCAGTGCAAACAGCACCGCCACGGTTACCGCGATCGACATCTGCACGCCGATATTGTCGCGCAGCAGCGAGGCCTGGGCGCGATAGCCGAGCAGCGAGCGCGGCGTGGCATGGCCGCGGCGGGCGTTGCCGACGAAGAAGCAGGCGCTCACCAGGCCGATCGACGGAATGGCGCCGATGGCAGCGAACACCCAGCCCATCGACAGACTGTCGATCATGTAGCCAGCGAGCAGCGGGCCGATCAGCTGGCCTCCGGAGAGGCACATGGTGTACCAGCCGAAGTAGCGCTCCAGTGCACGCCCGCGGCCCAGGCCGGCGACCACCGACTGGGCGGCGATCACCATCACCACGTGGGCCAGGCCGATGGTGATCTGGGTGGCCACCAGGCCGCCGAAGGTCGGGGTGACAAGGCTCAGCCAGGGGCCGATCATCATGCCGATGGCACCGATGAAGAACACCTTCTGCGGGCCGACCCGGGTCACGATACCGCCCAGCGGTATGGCGAACACCAGCGGCAGCAGATAGGGCGCCGAGAGGATCACCCCCACCAGCGACGGACTGGCGCCCAGCTCGAGCGCCCGCAGCGGCACCGCCAACAGCAGCATGGTCTGGGACACGAACACGCTGGTCAGGCCGATGCAGACCATCACCAGGTTGCGGATCGTGCTGCGATCGGGGGGCGCGCTATCGTCCATGATGCTCCTTAGTCTTGGGGTGCTCAGGCCTTGAACAGCATCGGCGCGAGGTGGTGCTTGTCGATCATTACATCGACCACTGCCGGGCCGTCGGCGGCAAAGGCGCGCTGCATGGCGGCTTCCAGGGTTTATTCCCAGCATTGGCGACCATAATACCCCCTTTGGGAAGGAGGCGCCTGAGCACACCGACGACGAATGGTGGCTGGATCGGCTTGTTCCTAGTGTGATTGCGCAGCACGCAGCTGTAGGCCAGGATTACCGGCCGTTTGGCAGCGCTGTGGTCTGACCAAGGCTGTGCATGATCGAGGATAGTGCCGCACATCCTTCCTTGATAGGCCACTTCTGATAGCGACCAACACCGCAGCTGCTGCGCTTATTCTATGAATCCAGGATTCAAGGCTGCCTTCTTCGCCAAAGAGTCGAGCTGAGATACCAGTTCATCGGGTCGGAGAAGGTCACCTATTCCGTGGCCGTGTTGTGTCGGGTAATGCAGGTCAGCTGGAGTGGTTACTATGCCTGGC
Source organism: Halomonas socia (assembly GCF_010977575.1). Taxonomy (GTDB): domain Bacteria; phylum Pseudomonadota; class Gammaproteobacteria; order Pseudomonadales; family Halomonadaceae; genus Franzmannia; species Franzmannia socia. The sequence continues at coordinate 4,508,942 of NZ_CP048812.1, read as the reverse complement.
TACGACGCGGCCCTGATGACCAGCGTCAGACCCCGCGCCACGAAGTTAAAGAGATTCATTGCCAGAAGCGTGTCAGCTATGGCAGTAGCCGCATGGACAGAGAGCTGCGACGCCGCGGCTACGCCGTCGGCCGTTACCAGGCCTGTGGCCTGATGCGTGAGGCGGGTGTAGATGCACGTCAGCGGCGCTGAACCTGCTGAACCGCCAGTTCATGGTGGCGGAACCGAATCGGTTTTGGGTAGCCGATATCACAGTGATCTGGACGCTGTAGGGCTGGCTCTATCTAGCGGCGGTGCTTGATCTCGATGACCGGCAGTTGGTGGGCTGGGCAATGTCGGCCCACATCCGTACGCAGCTGGTCCTAGACGCCATGGAAATGGCCGTAGGTCGCCGGCACGGGCTGATTCATCACAGCGACTGCGGCAGCTAAGGCAGATTCAACCGGTCGTCGCAACTGGGGGTGTTGCATGGGACAATGCCGTCATGGAGCTATTCTTCGGCTCACTGAAAAGTGAGTGGCTGGCAGATCAGCGGTACCGTAGCCGCCAGGCAGCACGGCGGGACGTCATCTAATGCATCGAGATGGAGTACAACAGCTGCCGGCACCACTCGCCCCTCGGCTGCCAGACGTCGGGGGAGGTTGGATTGGCAGCTGTGGTTTGAAAATGTGTCCGGTCTGACTTGACCAGAATATATGTGTTACCGATGATGTATAACAGACTTTAGGGATCATAGGTCGATGCGGTATTTTGTTCTACCGATTTCGCCGTTGTAGGAGTAAGCGAATGGATCAGCTGCGAGAAATGCGGACCTTTCTAAGTGTGGCCGAGACACGGAGCTTCAGTTCAGCCGCGCGTCAGCTCGGAGTGTCCCCCTCAACGGTCACCAAGATTATTACGGGACTCGAGCAGAGAATGGGCGTCTTGCTTGTGGTGCGCTCGACCCACCATGTCACGATCACCAATGCTGGCGAGATTTTTGCTGATGAAGCTCGTGAGATTTTGGCGCGCGTTGACCATCTTCATCAGAGGATCGAAACGGAAAATTCTGAGCTGAAGGGCGTGGTTATAATTGGCACACCTCCTGCCTTTGCTTCGACGTGCCTTGTACGGGTGATCAATGCGTTTCGCGATGAACACCCAATGGTTGAGTTCCGGATTGTGGCAGATGACGGAACGCTAAATGTCATCAAGGAGGGCTTGGATTTTTCCATCCGCATTGCCCGCGCTCTGCCCGACATGGCCTTGATCTCTCAACTTCTCGTACGTGTGCCTCAGATCCTCGTGGCGTCGCCTGCATATCTCAATGCGAGGGAACGTCCTCGTCACCCAGAAGATCTAGTGCATCACGACTGTCTAATTCACACAATTAAATCTCCTGACATGTGCTGGGCCTTTGACAGTGACTCCATGGTAACTGTGAGGGGACCGCTGAGTTCAAATTTAGGCGAGGCCTTGCGTCAATCGGCGCTCCAAGGAAAGGGTATTTCGCTTCATCCTACCTATATGGTCAAGTCCGACCTTCGGCAAGGGAGATTGGAACGGGTTCTAGAGAACATACAGATGGAAGAAATGTCCATTTATGCCGTGTATGCCGAGCGAAATTTCCGCCCTCAGCGCGTATTGGAGTTCCAGAGTTTTCTCAAGAGCTGGCTGCAAAATGAGCCGGACTGGCACGCGCTTGACTAGAGATATTATCAGTACTGGTATGGCTTATCACAAGTAGGGACTGCAAATATAATATAACCTGATACCTGAATCCCGCACTACTGCTGGAGGTGTCATGGTCAAGCGAGGGCGGTCTCAATGACCAAGTGCAACACGTGACTCATCAGGTACGGTGTTGCCATGACTCACTGCTATCGCCACCTCTGTGCTGAAGACCGAGCCGCCATGATGCTGCACAGCCGCCGCACCGAATATTGGTCCGCATGGTCTTGAATAAACACGTACTTCAGTCGGACTCCCTGGCGAAGTACGCGGTGGCCTTCTTTAGTATATCTCGCTCTTCTGATACACGCTTCAGCTCGGCCTTCAAACGACGGTTCTCAGCCTGAAGATCATCATCCCGCTGGCGTTGTTCAGCAGGCTTGGCATAGCGCTTCATCCATTGATACAGGCTGTGGGCGGACACGCCCAGCCGGGCAGCGACTTCGCTGACGGGATGGCCCCGCTCCGTCACCTGCTTGACGGCTTCGATCTTGAATTCTTCGGTGTATCGTTGACGGCTCATGGGGACCTCCTGGGTACCTTCAGTATAAGGCCTGGAGGTGTCTACGAAACCCGGGGCGATTCAGTTGTGGGTGCCAAGCTCTTTGGGGATCTGTCGCTGGCTCATGCCGACACCGCGTTGGGCATGAATCTGGTATCATTGGGTCTGGGCCAGCTGTCGGTATCCCATGCTCTGCTTCACTTTGGTCGGTAAAGCAGGGAGGGTACCGGCGCTGGCTCGCCTGCTTCTACCGGGTGGACCAAAGTACTGCGGTTATTCTATGAATTCAGGGTTCTCAGGAGCCCTCAACACCGCAGGTGCGGCGTCTATTACTTGATTTTAGGTCTGCCTCTCATGTGGAAGGTCTGGTGGTGGCGAAGGCAGGACGACAATTGAGCGCTTCGGTGAACCGGGCCAAGCGGGCGTGGTTTTCGGCTAGGAAGATATCGGGATGGCGGAACGCGATCCAGTCTACAGCACTGACAACGGCAATATCAGCGTAGTCGACCGTATCATCAGGGTCATTAACAAGCACTTCTAGCCGCGCAGCAAGACGCTGAACGGCGTCTAAATGCTTGGCCACGAAAGCCTCGCTGTCTGCGGCACCGGTCCGCTGCTTTTCCACCCTGGCGATCATCCCAGTGTCGAGCATGCCATTGGCAAGTGCAAGGATCCTCGATCGAACTGGATCCGCCAGTACCGGAGCGACCAGCCTGCTTTGAACAAAGGTCTTGTCAAGATAGGCGGCAATGATGTCCGATTCAGTCAGGACTGTACCGTCGGCCAGCTCGAGAGCTGGGATACGTCCAGCCGGTGCGAGTTCCCAGAAACCGGTCGTCGGATCGCGAGGATTGATCGCAGTTTCGGTCACCCTGTCGCGAAGACCCGCTTCGGAAAGTAGGCAGCGCACCTTGCGGACATAGGGCGAGTTCGTGCTCATATAAAGATGCATACCGGTCTCCCTTAGTCTGATGGGGCGCTGTGAATCGAAAAAATAAGATACTATGCGGATCCAGGCTCTGAGTGCAACATCTGAAAATCCTATAAATGAACCGTACCGGCTTTCTCGGAGACCCGTTGGTTTGAGTCAGGCCGCCTTCTTGGCCTGACCCTGTTGCTCATAATACAGCGCTTCTCGTTCGGCCGGCGGCATGTTACCGATCGGCTCCAAGAGCCGCCGATGATTGAACCAGTCGACCCACTCCAAGGTGGCGAACTCAACGGCCTCCAGGTGCCGCCATGGCCCGCTTCGGCGGATCACCTCCGTCTTGAACAACCCTATCACTGTCTCGGCCAGCGCGTTGTCATATGAGTCGCCGACACTCCCGACAGACGGGGCGATGCTGGCGTCCTCTAAGCGCTCTGTATATCGAATCGAGATATATTGGGCGGATTCAACCGATCGTCGCAACACCTCGATTTTGGAGGTGTTGCATGGGACGATCACGCGACTGGGGCGCTGAACAGACGGGGTGGACACCGATGCGCTCGCCTGGCCGACCTGGCGTCAACCAGCGGGATGCGAAGCGCGCGTTCTGGAAGTGCATTGCTGAGGGACTATCGAGTGAGGACGCAGCGTTGGCGTGTGGTGTATCGCAGCCGGTGGGACCGCGGTGGTTTCGCGAAGCGGGAGGGATGGCACCGGCCAACTTGGCGTCGCACTCAGGGCGTTATTTGTCGTTCGCGGAGCGCGAGGAACTGGCGCTGTTGCGGGCCCAGGGGCATGGGGTTCGCGAGATCGCCCGCTGCCTAGGGCGGTCACCCTCGACTGTCTCGCGCGAGTTGCGCCGTAATGCTGCCACCCGCGGCGGGATGCTGGACTATCGGGCCACGGTCGCTCAGTGGAAAGCGGAGCGGGCCGCCAAACGGCCCAAGGTTGCCAAGCTCGTCAAAAACGACGGGCTTCAGGCATACGTGCAATCACGCCTCGCCGGCATGGTAACCGATGCAGAGGGTAGGCCCATTCCCGGCCCGAATGTCCCCTGGAGGGGGCGACGACATGGTCGCCGAGCCGATCGACGATGGGGGACCAGTTGGAGCCCCGAGCAGATCAGCCGGCGATTGCGGGTAGACTTTCCGGATGATGAGACGATGAGGCTCTCTCACGAGGCGATCTATCAAGCCCTCTACGTTCAAGGCCGCGATGGGCTGCACCGTGAATTATCCGCGTGTCTGCGCAGTGGCCGGGCGTTGCGGGTGCCGCGCGCCAGGAGTCAGCAAAGAGGCAAACACTTTATCTCGCCCGAGGTAATGATCAGCCAGCGCCCAGCGGAGGCCGCCGATCGTGCCGTTCCCGGCCACTGGGAGGGTGACCTGATCATCGGTCTGAACAGCTCGGCGATCGGCACCCTCGTTGAACGCACTACCCGGTTCACGTTGCTGCTGCACTTGCCGCCCATGCCTGATCATGGGTCCGGTCTCAGAACCAAGAATGGGCCAGCGTTGGCCGGTCACGGAGCCGAGGCTGTTCGCGATGCGATTGCCACCAAGATCGCAATCCTGCCCGAACAGCTGCGCAGATCGCTGACCTGGGATCAAGGCGCGGAACTGGCTCAGCACGCGCAGCTACGGATCGATACGGGTCTGGCGATCTACTTCTGCGACCCCCACAGTCCTTGGCAGCGCGGGACCAACGAGAACACCAATGGTCTGCTGCGCCAATACTTCCCCAAGGGGACCGACATCGGCAGGTATTCTGAAAATGAGCTTGACGCTGTTGCGGCTACCCTCAATAGCAGGCCCCGAAAAACATTGGGCTGGAAAACACCTGCTGAAGCTCTCAAGGAACTATTATCCTTAGCATCATAAGCCGGTGTTGCGACGACCCCTTGAACCTAAGTTGAACGCCCTTGACGCCCTTCTACGAGTCAAGTAGCGATTGTCGCCTGGTTGATTTCTTGGTGACGATGACGCAGCACATAGTATACCTCTCGGGCGATGTAGCGTTTCAGACAGCGAATAGCTTCCAGCTTGGAGTGCCCCTCCGTCACTCTCCGGGTGACATACGCTTGGGTTGTCGCATCCAGACGCAGTCGCCCGATGGCGATGATATGCAGAGCACTATTGGCGGCTCGATCGCCACCCCGGTTAAGCCTGTGGCGCTGTGTCTTGCCTGAGGAGGCTGGTATGGGACTGACGCCACATAGCGCCGCAAAACTGGCTTCTGAACCAAGACGATCCGGATTGTCACCCGCCGTGATCAGCAACTGGGATGCCGACTCATAACCCACCGCCATTCGCGACACCAGCGCTGGTGCAAGCTCATCGACGATGGCCTTGATCATGACATCAAGGTCAGCGACCTCGTCATGCAGCTCCAGGTAGCGGCGAGCGAAGGATTTCAAAGCGATGCGGTAGGCCATTGTAACGTCCCGATATCCACTCAAATCGGGGCGCCATGCGGCCAACGTACGAATCAACTGCATCCGCGTCATGTTCCTCAACTGATCGCGGAGCTCCTCGGGAGCTGAGATCACCTGGGTCTGGATCATCTGAAGCGCCACACGGCGAGCAGCCACGGCAGTCTTCCGGCAGACCTTCAGCACGCGCAAGGCTTCGATCATGCCGTCACGGGTCTTTGGGGTGACGGTACGGATGCCCGCATACGCCGCATGGGCAGCATTCTCCGCATCAATAGTATCGTCCTTGCCACGCTTTCGGCGGACAGTCTTGTCGGGGGTGGTGACCTCCAGAACAGTGATCCCGTTGCGCTGCAAGTAACGCAGCAAACCAGCCCCATAGGTCCCGGTGCACTCGATGCCCACTCGGCTGAGCTCACCGAAGCTACGCATCCAGGCCAGCATGGTCTTGTAGCCATGTCGGGTGGTCGGAAAACTGGCGACACCAAGCACCCGGTCATGAGTATCCACGACAGCGGCCACATGGAGATCCTTGTGGGTGTCGACGCCACCGAAAATGTCAGGGCGATCACTGTGATGCTGAGTCATGACGTTTCTCCAGGCTATCAGTGCAAGGTGGCTTCACCGAGTGCGATAGCCTGGACACGACAGTAATGAGACAGGCACCGAGCGTCAGGCCCTTCTTGAGTCACATGCATCGACGAGGTGAGCCCTCGCCGTCAGGTGTTCCCGGATCACCGACAGGTCCGTGGAAAGACACACTACCCGGGTCGATCAGAGTGGGAGTCAGGAGATCCGAGAACCCTTACGGCACCAGGTCTTTCAGCATAGGTCGATCGCTGTGTGAGTCAGGTCAACCCCGGAACACCTGGCATCTCTCAGTATTACTGTCGCTATGGTGGATCAAGTCGCGGTCAGGTCGCTGAGGACGCTTATGGAGCGCCTGCTCCAGCGCATCTAACACCATATCGGTGCGAGGTGAGCGGGAGACTCGCCAGCCGATGATCCGGCGGGCAAAGGCGTCGATAACGAAGGCGACATAGATGAAGCCCTGCCAGGTCGCGACATACGTAAAATCCGATACCCATAGTGCATTTGGCTGAGTCGGCTGAAACTGCCGCCGCACCAGGTCCGCTGGAGAGGCCTTGTTGGGATCTGGCACGGTCGTACGAACCGGCTTGCCTCTCACTACGCCTTGCAGCCCCATCCGACGCATCAGGCGCTCGACGGTGCAACGAGCCGCGGGAATAGCTTCTCGATGCAATTGGCGCCAGACCTTGCGAATGCCATAGACACCGAAGTTCTCGTCCCAGACGCGCTGGATCTCGGCAGTCAGCCAGCGATCACGTTGGATGCGGGGTGGCGCGCGATCAGACTGGGCGTTTCGGGCCTTGTGCTCGTAGTAGGTCGACGGGGTGATCGGTAGGACACGGCAGATCGGCTCGACCCCGTATGACTCCCGGTGATCATCGATGAACTCGATCATCAATTGCCGCGGCGGTCGAGCTCCGCCAGGGCAAAATACGCGGAGGCCTTGCGGAGAATCTCGTTGGCCTGCTTCAGCTCGCGATTCTCGCGCTCCAGGGCCTTGATCCGCTCCCGCTCAGAAGAGGTCGTGCCTTCCCGACGTCCCGCATCACGTTCGGCCTGACGAACCCAGTGGCGCAACGTCTCCGGAGTACAGCCGATCTTGGAGGCAATGGCGCCGATGGCGGCCCACTGCGAGGGGTAGTCAGCCTCGTGGTCGAAGACCATGCGAGCGGCCCGCTGACGAACCTCAGGTGCATATCGATTGGAAGTGTTCATGGCTCCATCCTCTCAAGGTTTGGAGCCTCCGGGAATCCCGGTACGGTTCACTACTTACGCTGTGCCTGCGGAAAACGAAAGAAGATAGTGCCGAATTGGAAACACCTGCGCGCATAACCACGTGATAAAGTCACTCAAAACTACCAACAATGAGGCAAAGAGTGAAATGCGGAAATATGCGGTAGTTACAGGAACGGGATCGGGGATTGGTCGGCAGGTGGCGCTGGACCTGCTGGCGGAAGGATGGGGTGTATTCGGCCTCGATCTGACCACAGAGACGCAGGGCGATGTCATACTCGAGCATTTAGTGTCAATTCGTTGCGATGTATCGGACGAAGACTCGGTCACCAGCGCGTTTGAACGAGTATCGCGGGTCGTGCCTGCTATCAATGCTCTAATCTGCTGTGCTGGAGTACTCCGCGCGGGCCCAGTTGCAGAGACTTCGCCCGCCGATTTTGACCTGCTCTTTGCGGTGAACACCCGAGGTCCTTGGCTCTGCACACGAGTAGCCCGCCCTTTGCTATGCAGCGCAGCGCAGCAGGGCGCCCCTGCGCGCATCGTCATGATGGCCTCGATCGCGGCGACCCGTCCCAAGGTTAACGGCGGCGTCTATGCCGCGACCAAGGCTGCGCTTGTCCAACTGACCCGCGTACTGGGGGTAGAGCTCGCACCGGAGGGTATCCGGGTCAATGCGCTTGGGCCCGGCACGGTCGATACGCCGATGATCCGACCCGCGCTTTATGCAACCGAGGGCTACCGCGCTTCGGGCCCCGCCCCGGTCGGGCGCATCGCACAGCCCGCCGACATCTCGGCCGCGGTTAAGCTACTGTTGAGCGGCGAGGCAGAGTTCATCACCGGCACATTCCTCCCTGTCGACGGAGGCACCTCGGCCGCGTTCGAGAGTTAATCTCCAGCAGTTTCCGCTTACGCAAAACAAGCAACGGCGGTCTCAAGTTCCAAACGCAACGCTATTGAATGTTGTTTGGATCGGCGACGGATTTCTTGAGTACCTCGGTGTAGACCTCCAACGGCGTTCGCCGGTCCTGTGTCTTGCACGGCCGTGTATTCAGTGAGTCGGCGATCTCGCCAAACTCTTCCTGACTGTAGTCCGACAGATCCGTGCCCTTCGGTAGGTACTGTCGCAACAGCCTGTTGGTGTTTTCATTCGATCCGCGCTGCCACGGGCTATGAGGGGCAGCAAAGTAGATGGCGGCTCTGTCTTCAGCGGTAAAGGTGGCGATAGCAATGAGTCATGGCAATACCGTACCTGATGGGTCAGGTGTTGCACTTCGTCATTGAGACCGCCGGCCGTTGATCAAGATGGGTAATCAGGAGCGTTTTAGTTTTGGAAACATGCTATTCAGTTTTTTGCTCGTCCTGAGCCCTTGTGCTGAGGGGGCGGGCAGGGTAGCTTGACTAAGCACGCTAACTTATTGGGGAAAACAAAAATGACACTGAAATCAGTAACTCTCGCATCATTGGCCGTAATGCTGGTGTCTCCGGCTCATGCCCAGACATACAACATAAGTATGCCGCTTGGAGGTTCGTCCGGTGATTTTTTCGTCCACGGGTCGTCACTTGCAGACTTTATCAATCAAAATACGACCGATATTAGGGTTGTACCCTCAACATCGGGCGGAAGCGTGGAAAACATACGCTTGGTCGGCAGCGGTAGTGCGGAGTTCGCCTTAGCTTTCAGCGGCGACATTTTCAATGCTTGGAGCGGAGAGGGCTTCGAACGCGAATACAAAGAATACCGCCTGATCGGCCCCGCGCAGAAGACGCTTGCGTGGAATTTCATCGTTCTTGAAGATTCGGGGATTACCTCCGTTCAGGATCTGAAAGGCCAGCAATTTGTCCCCGGCGCCCCTGGCTCGGGCGGCGCCGCAGATGCAGATATGTTTCTCGAACATGCCGGTATTGCCGACGATATCGATATCAGTTATCAATCCTGGGGTGAGCTTGGGCGAATGCTGTCAGACGGCGATATTGTCGGCTTCAACCGTGTAGGCGCTGTTCCTGCCGGATTCATCCAAGAGATCGATGCCACGCATCCGGCCCGCGTTCTCGACCTTAGCGTCGAGTTGGAAGAGAGTGGGTTGCTTGACTCTCTCCCTTATTTGGAAATGGTGGATATCCCGGCCGATACCTATCGCGGTCAGAGCGAGGACGCAACCACCTTTGGTCAGGGAGCCCAGTGGATCGTCCATCAGGACGTCCCAGACGAAGTCGTTATGAAATTCATTGAGCTTGCCTACTCCGAAGAAGCCGCTTCCCATCTGGATCGCACCTTCTCCAATCACGATCATCGAAACGAGGATTGGGCTCAAACGCTCTTTATCCCCCTTCATCCTGCTGCCGAAACTTTCTGGTCCAGCCACGGCGTCGAGATTCCAGAACCTCTAAACAACTGAACAAAAACTCCGGCGGCCGTCATCTGGCCGCCATTAATTTAGCACGGCGTGTTTGGGGAGAGCCATGACGTCAACTACGAAATCCAAATCGATTGGCAATGTTCATCCTGAACCAGTCGGTTCCGTGCGGAAACTTGCCTATCCCTACAGGCTTGTCTTTTCCGGACTCGCCATCTTCTTCGCTCTTTTTACTTCTATACTGCTGGACCACAATGGTTCGGAAGAGTCGGTGTCGGCACCTATCGGGGACTTTTTCTGCTGCTGGCGACTGTACTCGTCTTCATGTTGTATAATCCTACAGCTCGTTCAGGACGGACAGCCCCAAGCCTGATCGATCTCGTTTTAATCATTATGTCCGTTGTCTCCTTTGGATATTTCATCACCGATTACCAGAACCTTGTTCACCGTGTCGGATTCTATACCGACATGGACTTCTTCATGGCGCTGCTGGCTACCATAGTTTGCTTCGAAGCAACTCGCCGAGTTATGGGGTGGATGCTTCCTATCGTCGGCTGCTTGTTTTTGCTCTATGCCGTTTACGGCGACCTACTGCCGCACAGCATCTCTCATAGGGGTTATCCTTGGCCGCGCGTCCTGACGGCGATGTTTAGCCAAGAGGGCATGTTCGGGATGGTCTTGGAGGTCACAGCGGCCTATGTCCTGCTATTCGTCATATTCGGGGCCATGATGAACCGTTTCGGGGCAGGCGAGTTCTTCATTCGCTTGCCGTTCGCGCTGACGGCTGGTTATCGGGGAGGTCCTGCAAAGGCCTCGGTTCTGGGAAGCGGCATGATGGGGATGATCTCTGGCAGTGCGACAGCTAACACCGTCGCGACCGGAACGTTTACCATCCCTCTGATGATTAAGGCCGGTTACCCCCGCCATGTGGCTGGCGCAATAGAGCCGGCTGCATCCACGGGCGGCATGTTCATGCCCCCGATCATGGGCGCGGCTGTTTTCATAATGGCCGAGATCATCCGTATGCCCTACACACAAATCATGATCGTCGCCTTCGTTCCAGCCATACTTTACTTCTTGTCGGTTGCCGCGATGGCGCATTTCGAAGCTTTGCGCGATAACATTCCGATCATACCGCGCTCTGAACGAGAGAGCCCGTGGGTGATTTTCCGCGAGGGCTGGTTCTATCTGCTTCCGATTGTAGCCGTGATCTACCTGATGCTTTCTGGAATGTCCCCCGCTCGTTCTGTTTTCTTCACACTGATCTTTTTAATTCTCATCGGGTCTGCCGCACGAGTCCTGAAGAAGCCTTCAGAAATATCTTATAAGTCGGTCGCAATCAGTATTGTTCGCGATCTGATCGGAGGCTTAGAAGATGGTGCCCGGAACGCGCTTGGAATATCTGCCATTGTCGGTGTGGTCGGGATCATCCTTGGTGTCGTCTTTCTGACCGGACTGGGCTTTATCTTCACGACGTCAATTATGCAGTTCACATTCGGCTTGATACCCCTTGGCATCCTCTTAGGGCTTGTGGCCTCGTATATTCTGGGCATGGGAATGACGGTGACATCGGCCTATATCCTTATGGCAATACTAGTCGCGCCCGGTCTCGAGGCACTTGGCATTTCAGCACTAGCGGCACATATGATTGTCTTCTGGTATTCGCAATCCTCCAACATTTCGCCACCGGTTTGTATGGCCGCGTTTGCGGGCGCCTCGATCGCGAAATCGGATCCGATCAAGACGGGCTTCACCGCCTTGCGATTTTCGGTGTTCCTCTTCATCATACCCGTGCTGTTTGTCTATACGCCGATCCTAATGCCTGATGGTTTTAACGCCGAAGTGGCACATGTGATGGCCTCGTCCTTCATCGCAGTCATCACGGCGGCTGCGGCGCTTTCTCGCTACTTTATACGGCGAACCACGCTATTAGAGATCTTCTTGCTAATAACCGCTTCCTGTCTGCTTCTTTTTCCGCAGATTTTGGTCAGCTTCACCGGTTTTCTGGTGGTAATTGTCGTTTGGATAATTCAGAAACGACGCATTGAAATGGTAGCTAGCACCGCTTAACACATTTCCTTATTGAGCGAGCAGTTCTTCTTTCTCAACAGTTTCTACAAGGAGCCTTCATGCATTATAGTGATAATCGTCCGGCTATACTAAAATATGACCCCTTCAAGGCGATTATATCGCCGCGGCCAATTGGCTGGATTGGAAGCGTTAACAGTGATGGTGTAGCTAATCTTGCGCCTTATTCCTTCTTTGCTGCTCTAAGTTCCCGCCCCAACATGATTGTTTTTTCTAGCGACGGAGCCAAGCACAGCTATGTAAACGCCAAGACGAAGCGCGAGTTTACCTTCTCTCTTGCCACAGAAGAGCTAAAGCATGCCATGAATATGAGCTCAGCCAACCTGCCCGAAAGCGAAAGCGAATTCGAAGCCGCCGGCTTGACTGCTGCGCCAGGTATTAGTGTGGGAGTCCCTTTCGTCGCAGAAAGTCCGGCTGCATTGGAGTGTGTGGTGGTTTCTGCCGAGGAAATCACTGATCGTTACGGCGTACTAACTAATCGCTACTTCGTCATTGGAGAGGTTGTAAGAACACATATTCGCGACGAGTACATCAATGCTGAAGGGCGTTTTGATCTTACGAAGGCGCGCCCTATTGCGCGACTCGGATACAGGGATTATGCCACGGTCAAGGATGTCTGGGAGCTGGATCGTCCAGAAGGCTTCTCCGATATCCTGAAGGCTTGATCCTTTTAGTGGCATAGTGAATCTGGCCACCTAGTTTTGGGTGTGTGGTCATTCCCTAGACAGACAGGTGCAGATGATGACGAAGAAGAGAAGGCTTTGTAGTGGCCAAAAGCACTTGACCGCTACAGGGGGGCGGGTAGAGAAATCTCCCGGTCTACCCAGCTTATATGAATCTAGAGCCGAACTCCAGACAGGCCGATTCCTGCTTGAATCTCGGAGTAAAAGACCGTCGTTTCCTGCTCATTAGACACTTCGCTAATGGTGGAAAAATCACCACCTGTGCTGGTGTCCGGTTTCATTGGATCACTACAAATACTGGAAAGCCCTGAGAAGGTGTTGCACTCGGAGATTGCATGATTTCATGAATCGAAACACGGTATTTGGAATTATCCTTTATTTTAAGGGACCAATTACACGATAAATTGTTTAGACTCACAGACAGAACTAGGAGCTTGCCTTCTGACGGTTTGGCAAGGCAAGTCTTAGCGCCGTCGTTTACCATAAGAGCGAGACTGTAGCCATGAGCATCAAGCCCTCTCCTGTTTCCAGCAGGCGCTATCACCGTATAGCCGAGCGGTGTCGCTCAATCGAGGATTTACGACAGGCCGCTGCGCGCCGGTTGCCACGCGGCATTTTCGACTTTGTCGACGGTGGTGCCGAGGATGAGCGCACACTTGGCGGCAATCGTGAATCCTTTGCGCTGTTCCGCTTCCGGCCCAGGACCCTCGTAAATGTAACTAACATCGACACCTCTACTGACATCCTCGGTAGCACGTCTTCCCTTCCGCTGATTGCCGGACCAACGGGAGCTGTAGGCTTTTCTTGGCCGCGCGGTGATCTCGCGGTCGCGCGAGCGGCAGCAGAGGCAGGTGTTCCCTACACACTATCTAGCAGTGCCAGCGTTTCTATCGAGGATATCGCGGCAGCGAAGGAAACGGGCAGACGCTGGTTCCAGTGCTATATCTTCAAACAACGCGACTATACTCGCAAGCTTATCGAAAGGGCACGCCAGACAGGCTATGACACGCTGGTCATCACGGTCGATTTACCCGTAGGGGGAAACCGCGAACGCGATTACCGAAACGATTTCGCGGTACCGTTCTCCTATACCCCCCGCAATGTGCTGGATTTTGTGCGCCATCCCCGCTGGGCCTTTTCGACGCTATATCATGGCACGCCCGAAATGGCGAACATAACCGATTTCGACGGGGCGAAGAACGTGTCCGAAGCTGCGTCCTCGGTCGGGCGTAATTATGATGCAGGTTTCGACTGGGACGGGCTGCGCGAGATACGCGATCTCTGGCACGGCAAGCTTATCGTCAAGGGGATTGCTCGAGCAGACGATGCGTGCCACTTGGTCGAGCTCGGCGTGGATGCTGTGGCTGTGTCCAATCACGGCGGTCGCCAGCTTGATGGGGCCATTCCGACACTGCTTTGCCTACCGCCTGTGGCCGCTGCCGTCGACGGGCGGATACCGGTCTTTGTCGATGGTGGCATCCGGCGAGGTGCCGATGTCATCACTGCTCTGGCGCTTGGGGCGGATGCTGTCCTGATCGGTCGTCCGGTGATCTACGGCATTGCCGCTGCAGGTCCTGCCGGAGTGCATCGCACACTAGATATCCTACGCCAGGAACTAACCCGGGTGATGCAACTCTGCGGGGTGACGAGAATCTCTCAAATCACGCCCGATCTGATCGCTTCGGAAGATATTGCAAGGCAGTTCGACACTACCACCACCGAATGGCTGATGAAGCGGTCGGAGGTTGTGCACAAGCGCTTTACTCCAGTTGAACAACTTAATGATACCTGAAGGAGACCCTAATGATTAACCCTCCCGAAAACGGCATGTGGCCCAGCCCGTTCAACCCTTCCCTTTCCTCATGGGGCGGCGACACGCGAGAGATCCGTATTGCCGATTGCACGCTACGCGACGGCGAGCAGCAGGCTGGCGTGGTTATGGATTGCGAAGCAAAGATTGCTATTGCTAAGGCGCTTGATGCCATGGGGATATATGAGATTGAGGCGGGCACAGTAGCTAGCAGCAAAGAGGACCGGGCAGCCATTGCCGAGATGGTTTCGCTGGGGCTGACCGCGAAACTTAGCGTACTGTGCCGAGGCCTGACCAAAGATATCGATCTAGCCGCCGAGCTGGGAGTCTGGGGCGTAAGGCTCAGCTTCCCGATCAGCGAGATCGAGCGCGCGCATAAACTAAAGGGCATCACGAACGAGGACTACCTGGAAAAGGCATTGTCGCTCACGCGTTACGCAAAGGAAAAAGGTCTCGCCGTGATCTTCAGCCCCTATGACACCACCCGCGCTGATCCCGATTTTTTGCTGGTTCTGGTCAAGGCTCTGGACGAAGCCGGTACGGTCGACCGGCTGCGCATCGTCGACACTACCGGCTGCGCGCTGCCCGAGGCGATCGCCGACATCACAAGACGGATCAAAAACGCGGCACCCGGGCTAGCACTAGAAATCCACTGCCACAACGATTTCGGTCTAGCCTGCGCCAATACGCTCGCAGCAATTCGGGCCGGTTCTGATTATGTGTCTAGCACAATCAACGGGTTGGGAGAGCGCTGCGGCAACGCCTCGACCGAAGAGGTTGCGATGGCGCTCGAGGTTTTGGAAGGCTACCGCACCGGCCTGAAACTCGACCGGTTCGCCGATATCTCTGCGTTAGTTTCGGAGCTGAGTGGTATTCCTGTGCCGGTGAACAAGGCTGTGGTGGGCGCTAACGCTTTCCGGCACGAAGCCGGGATGGTTGTGGCTGGGGTGCTTAAGGAGCCGTTCACCGCGGAACCCTACAAACCGGAAACCGTCGGTAAGTCGCGTGAAATCCTTCTGGGTAAGAAGAGCGGCCTGATTTCGATCGCCTATAAACTCGATTTACTTGGCTTGACTCTTCCGGAAGAGCGGCGCGCCGCCCTGCTAGAAAAAGTTAAGGAAGTGGCGGCATGCCAACGGCACGCGGTGACAGACGAAGAGTTCATCAAACTAGTTACAGAGGCGACCTGAGGGGTTTCACAGGCACTGAGCTGGCTGATCAAATCATTAGCTTACGGGCGGAAGGTCGGTCGTGCCAACCTTTGACTGGTGCTCTGGGGCGATACGGTTCAAAGGCATATATAAGCTCTACAAAATGAGGAGGCTAAAAATGTCACAAATCATAACTGAAACCTCGGTCGTGCGCTGGTGATTGCTACTTGCGTAGCCTCAGACGGAGAAGCCACGTTTAGAGTTCTCAAGCCTCATTGGGATAAGACACTCTCTGTCTGAATTGAAACTCGCCACATAGATTGGTTTCAGTCGCGGCAACGCTTCGGAAAGACTTGAAAAATATTGCAATGGAGGAAATTATGGAGATTATTCCAACCGATAAGGTGCTGGGCGCACGGATTGAAGGGCTCGACCTGTCCCACCCATTGACCGAGATGGAGAACACGGCTGTGGTCGAGGCGCTCGGGAAGTATGGCGTCGTCAGCTTTCCCAAGCAATCACTCAAGGCAAACGAACTCAAGGCATTCTCGTCCAGCTTCGGCACGCTCGAGATCAATGTGGCGGGTAGCTATCAAGAGCCCGGTCAACCCGAGGTGATGATCTTGTCCAACATCGTCGAGGATGGTAAACCCATTGGTCTGGCCGATGCAGGGCAGGACTGGCATACTGACATGTCCTATTCGAAGGATGTGGCCTTTGCTAATGTACTTTACGGCATCAAGATCCCGCGCCGCGATGGCATCGCCTTGGGCTGCACCGAATTTGCTAATATGCATATAGCTTATGAAGAGCTGCCAGATAGTTATAAGAGTCGGCTTGAGGGAATGACTGCAACTCATGACTTCAACAAATTCTGGGAGACGATGCGCCGCGAGAAAGGGTCGAGCCGACCGCCGCTCACCGAGGAACAGCGCCGAAAGAAACCACCAGTTTCGCATCCAGTTTTTTTGACCCATCCGATCACCCGAAAGAAGGTTCTGTATGCCAATCCTGGTTATACGATAAAAATCGACGGTATGGATCTCGCGGAGAGCGACGAGATTCTGGAATTTTTGTTCAAGCACCAGCTTCAGAAAAAGTACCGATACAAGCACGAGTGGAACGAGAATGATGTACTGATGTGGGACAACTTTGGTACATTGCATAACGCAGTGGCCGACTACGGACCTGATGAGCACCGCCTGATCAAGCGCTGTCAGGTTATGGCAGACAAGGTTTTCTCCTCGTCCTTGTGACCTCGCAGTAAGTCCGCAGAATCCGAGAGGAAAGCCCTCTTTCCTTTCGGATTGGTTCGTGTCGAAATGAGTCATCGGTCGGGTAGATCGGGCGATTGCCCATCCTGGCCCCCATAGAACCGGAGTAAGAGTCTCACCATCTAAATCATTTGAAACCGCCCACCTTGATCATGGCGTGGTGTTACTTACCTGTAGTGGGATAATGTATTTGGCCACCTGGTTTTGGGTGTATGATCACTCCCCTAGACAGTCAGGTGCAGATGATGACAAGAAGAGAATGTTGAGCCCGAAATTTCGCTCGGAGGCGGCCTAGCTCGTGGTCGATCAGGGCTACAAGCTGAAGGCACCGTGTGAAGCGATGGGTGTTGGCAAATTCACCATGGAGTATTGGGTACGCAGACTTCGTGCTGTGAGTACCGGCAAAGCACCGGTAAAAGGTGAGGCTCTGACGCCGGGCCAGCGCGAGATTCAGGAGCTAAGCGCAAGCTACACCGAGTGGAGGAGGAGAAGGCAATACTAAAAAAGGCTATCGCTCTCTTGATGTCGGACTCCCTGAGCAATTCTCGATAATCGAGCGACTTGAAGAGGGCTATGCGGTGCAGCACCTGTGTCAGGTATTTGGGGTGCAGCGCAGTAACTAACGGGCCTGGCGTGACCGAGTTAGAAGGCCTTGTGAGGCTGAGTAAAAGCTGCTGAACCACGTTGTCGAAGCGCATGCCTTCAGTAACGGCTCTGCCGGTGCTCGCAGCACCGCCAAAATGTTCACGCAGGCTAGTACGCCGCTGAATCGTTACAGGGCCAGCAGGCGTATGAAGCAGCTGGGACTGGTTAGCACAAAGCCGGCAAGCAATGCCTACAAGAAGGCTGATCAACCGAATTTAGATACTCCAAATCTGCTCGATTGTATGTTCGATGTCATGGCGCCAAATCAGTTATGGAGCGGCGATATCACCTACATTTGGACAGGGGCTCGCTGGGCTTACCTGGCGACTTGTATTCGCGTAAACCCGTGGGTTGGGTTTTGTCCTTGTCTCCGAATACGGAACCGGTGAAAAACGCCCTGGCGATTGCCTATGACTCCCGCGGGGACCCCCCCGGGTGTCATGTTTGACCCGGATCAGGGGTGCCAGTACACCCGCCTGACATTCCGGCAGATGCTCTGGCGATATCAGATCACTCAGAGTCTAAGTCGCCGTGGGAATTGCTGGGACAACGCGCCGACAGAGCGCTTCTTCAGGAGCCTGAAATCGGAATGAATGCCGGAAATTGGCTATCCTGATATCGCTGCGGCGAAACAATCTGTCACTGATTATATGATCGGTTACTACAGCAGCATCAGGCCGCACAAGCATAACGATGGACTGCCTCCGAATGTGGCAGAAAAGAACTACTGGAATTCTCAAAATTCCGCGGCCAAAACACTTGACCAGCATACTAGCCCTCCGCTCCTAGGTGTGGAAAAATAGATTAAAAAAACTTCTTGTTTATTTGGAAAGTTATTTAATAGGGTTAAGCTAATGTATGAGATTAAGTCTTATCAACTCCGTATCGGCAATCGCTGGTGTGACGCTGGTGATAGCAGTACCTTGGAGACAATCAATCCCTCTAGCCAAACGATATGGGCATTGATTCCACATGCGTCTCCAGCTGATGTAGATGCCGCAGTAAAAGCAGCTCGTCACGCATTTGAGACAGAGTGGCGGCTGACCAGTGGTATGCAGCGTGCAGCTTTAATGCATAAGTTAGCCGAGCTGCTCGAGGCCGACGCCGAGCGCATGGCCCAGCTCGAGACCACCGACAACGGCAAGGTGATCCGCGAGACCCGCGTGCAGATGCGCTTCGCGGCGCGCAACTACCGCTACTTCGCCGGCTGGGCCGACAAGCTTCACGGCGAGAGCATTCCGCTGGATCGCCCCGAGCTGGTCGACTTTACCACCCGTGAGCCGCGCGGCGTGGCGGCCCTGATCACCTCTTGGAATTCGCCGATGGCGATACTCGCCAACAAGCTGGCACCGGCGCTGGCGGCGGGCTGCACGGTAGTGATCAAGCCCTCGGAGATGGCCAGCGTGACCACCCTGGCCTTCGCCGAGCTGTGCGAGAGGGCCGGTTTCCCGGCGGGGGTGGTCAACGTGGTCACCGGCGACGGCAGCGTCGGCGCGGCGCTTACCGGCCATCCCGACATCGACCTGATCAGCTTCACCGGCGGCACCGCCACCGGCAAGGCGATCTCGCGGGTGGCCGCCGAGCACCTGACGCCGGTGACCCTGGAACTGGGCGGCAAGTCGGCCAATATCGTGTTCGCCGATGCCGACCTCGAGCAGGCCGTGACCGGGGCGGTGGCGGGGATCTTCGCCGCTGCCGGCCAGACCTGCATCGCCGGCTCGCGACTGCTGGTGCAGCGCGAGATCTACGACAGGGTGGTGGCTCAGGTGTGTGAGCGCGCCCGGGCGATTCGCGTCGGCGATCCCCGCGACGAGGCCACCGAGATGGGGCCGGTGGCGACCCAGGCCCAGCATCAGCGGGTGCAGGCCTTTATCCAGCGGGCCCGCGATCAGGGCGCGACCCTGGCGGTGGGTGGGGGTGTACCGCAAGGCGAGGCCTACGGGCGCGGCTACTTCATCGAGCCCACGGTATTCACCGAGGTGGCGCCGGACGCCGAGCTGGCCCAGGAGGAAGTGTTTGGCCCGGTGCTGGCGATCATCCCGTTCGACACCGAGGACGAGGCCATTGGCATCGCCAACGGCACCGCCTATGGCCTGGTCGCCGGCCTATGGACCCAGAACCTGGCACGGGCGCACCGCGTGGCAAGGCGTCTCGAGGTGGGCGGGGTGTGGGTCAATACCTATCGCACCAGTGCCGCCCAGGCGCCGTTTGGCGGGGTCAAGGCCAGCGGTATCGGCCGCGAGCGCGGCCTGCACGCGTTGGATGAGTACCTCGAGATCAAGAACCTGATGATCGACCTGTCGAGCGAGGCGCGCGATCCCTTTGCGATCCGCACCTGAGCGGAGGGCTAGTCGTCGTAGCTGTCGAAGAAGGCCTCGAGGCGAACCTTGTAGGCCTCACGAATGTGCGTGCGGGCAAGGCGCTCGGCGGCCTCCGGGTCACGGGCCTCGAGGGCATCGATGATCGCCCGGTGTTCGCTGCGCGCGGTCTCGGCGCGGCCCGGCTTGGCCAGGGTGCTGCGGCCTAGCAGCATCATCGATTCCTGCAGCGAGTGCAGCATCTTGAGCAGGTAGCGGTTGTGGCCGCAGCGATACAGGGTGCTATGGAACAGCTTGTTGTTCTTGACTAGGTCGCGGGTCTCGCTCAGGCGCGCATCGCGTTCGCTGATTTCGCGCAGGAAGGCGATCTCCACCTCCGAGGCGTGCTGCGCGGCGAGTCCCGCCGCGGTGCCCTCCAGCACCTCGCGCATGGCATATAGCTCGCTGACCATGCCGTGGTCGAGCTCGGTGATGATGGTGCCACGCGCCGGGTCGTTGGCCACCAGCCCCTCGAGCTGCAGGCGATTGAGCGCCTCGCGCACCGGGGTGCGGCTGAGGCCGGTGCGCTCGGCCAGCTCGACCTCGCGAATCCGCGTGCCGGGCGTCAGGCTGCCCTCCTTGATGGCATCGATGATGAAGCGGTAGGCCTGTTCACTGCGCGGTTCGCCGCGCTGGTTGGCCGCCGGAGTGGCGCTCTTGCGTGGCTTGCGCTCTGCCATGGCTGCGGGCCTCGAATGACGGTGATGGTGATGGTTGGACATGGTATGTCAGGGAACACGTCTTGTCATTTTGAACACCAGTGGATACATTTGTATTTATTGCCACGAGGGAAACACGATGTTGTCATCGACCGGAGAGCGACTCAGCGAAGCCGACCTGACCGGCCACGACGTGCTGGTGATCGGCGGCGGTAACGCCGCGCTGTGCGCCGCGCTGTCGGCGCGCGAACAGGGCGCCAGCGTGCTGCTGCTGGAGAGTGCGCCGCGCAAGTGGCGCGGCGGCAACAGCATCCATACGCGCAACCTGCGCTGCATGCACCGCGAGCCCACCGACGTGCTGAGCGACGCCTATCTCGAGGACGAGTTTTTCGACGACGTGTGGCGGGTCACCGGCGGCATCACCAGCGAGGCCCTGGCGCGCCATGTGATTCGCGCCTCGGAGAGCTGCGCCGACTGGATGAAGGGCTACGGGGTGCGCTTCCAGCCGTCGCTGGGCGGCACCCTGCACCTGGGGCGCACCAATGCCTTCTTCTTGGGCGGCGGCAAGGCGCTGGTCAACACCTACTACCAGGCCGCCGAGCGCCTGGGGGTGACGATCCTCTACGAGGCAGAAGCCGAGCAATTGGTGTTCGACGGCAAGCGCTTCGACCACGCGCTGGTCAACTACAACGGCTCGCCGCGCAAGGTCAGCGCCAAGGCGGTGGTGATCGCCTCGGGGGGCTTCGAGTCCAACCAGGCGTGGCTGGAAGAGGCCTGGGGAGAGGTGTCGCGCAACTTCCTGATCCGCGGCACGCGCTTCAACCAGGGCAAGATGCTGCGCGCGCTGATCGACAACGGCGCCAAGATCATCGGCGACCCCACCCAGGGGCACGCGGTGGCCATCGATGCCCGCGCGCCCAAGTATGACGGCGGCATCGTCACCCGCGTCGACTGCGTATCGCTGGGCATCGTGGTCAACCGCGATGGTGAGCGCTTCTACGACGAGGGCGAGGACTTCTGGCCCAAGCGCTACGCCATCTGGGGGCGGCTGATCGCCAAGCAGCCGGGGCAGGTGGGCTACTCGATCACCGACGCCAAGGCCCAGGGGCGCTTCATGCCCTCGGTATTTCCCCCCGAGCAGGCCGACACCCTCGAGGAGCTGGCGGCCAAGCTCGAGCTACCGGTGGATGTCGTGCGCAAGACCGTCGACGACTTCAACGCCGCGGTGCAGCCCGGCAACTTCGATCACAGCGTGCTCGACGATTGCCACACCCGG
Source organism: Halomonas socia (assembly GCF_010977575.1). Taxonomy (GTDB): domain Bacteria; phylum Pseudomonadota; class Gammaproteobacteria; order Pseudomonadales; family Halomonadaceae; genus Franzmannia; species Franzmannia socia. The sequence goes on along the minus strand of NZ_CP048812.1, from coordinate 4,487,251 downwards.
GGCATCACGCCCGAGAAGACCCACTGGGCGCAACGTATCGACGCGCCGCCGTTCTACGGCTACCCGCTGCGCACCGGCATCACCTTCACCTACCTGGGCGCCGAAGTAGACGACAAGGCGCGCATGTACATGGACAGCGGTGAGCTGGCCGACAACGTCTTCCTGGCCGGCGAGATCATGGCCGGCAACATTCTCGGGCAGGGCTATGTCGCCGGCTTCGGCATGACCATCGGCACCGTGTTCGGCCGTATCGCAGGCACAGAGGCAGGCAGCTATGCAAAAGATTGAGGCACTGATCGAGGAAACCCGCAACAACATGACGATCTGCAATGCCTGCCGGTATTGCGAGGGGTTCTGCCCGGTGTTCCCGGCCATGGAGCGGCGCCGTGCCTTCACCCCGGAGGATCTCAAGTACCTGGCCAACCTGTGTCACAACTGCGGTGAGTGCTACTACGCCTGCCAGTATGCGCCGCCCCACGAGTTCGCCGTCAACGTGCCGCAGTCGATGGCCAAGCTGCGCGCCGAGTCCTATCGCGACTACGCCTGGCCGGGTCCGCTGGCAAAGCTGTTCGACCGCAACGGCCTGCTCGCCGCGCTGGCGCTGGCGGTAGGGGTGACCCTGCTGCTGCTGATAGCCATCGGGCTCAACGGCGGACTGGCGGCGCTGGTCACCACCCAGCACGGCGGCGACTTCTACGCGCTGATGCCGCACAACGTGATGGTGGTGACCTTCGGCTCGGTGTCGCTGTTCGTGCTGCTGGCGCTGGTGATGGGGATGGTGCGCTTCTGGCGCGAGAGCGGCGAGGGTGCGGCCGGGCTGCGTGACGGCGAGAGCTGGCGACAGGCGCTCAAGGAGACCTTCTCGCTCCAGCACCTGCACGGCCAGGGCGAGGTCGGCTGCACCTATCCGGATGCCTACCACTCCCACTGGCGGCGGCGCTTCCACCACTTCACCTTCTACGGCTTCATGCTCAGCTTCGCCGCCACCGTCACCGGTACCATCTATCACTACGTGTTCGGCTGGCAGGCGCCCTACGACTTCACCAGCCTGCCCAAGTTGTTCGGCACCCTGGGCGGCATCGGCCTGCTGATCGGCCCGGCGGGGCTGCTGTACCTCAAGCTGGTGCGCGACCAGGACACCGCCGACGTGCGCCAGATGGGCATGGACGTGGCCTTCATCGCGCTGCTGTGGCTGACCGGCTTCACCGGCCTGGCGCTGATGCTGCTGCGCGAGACCTCGGCCATGGGAGTGATGCTGGTGGTGCACCTGGGGGTGGTCATGGCGCTGTTCATCACCATGCCCTACGGCAAGTTCGTGCACGGTTTCTATCGCCTGCTGGCGGTCTACCGCAACGCCCTGGAGCGCAACCGCGCCGGCCGCTGAGAGCAATGCGAGCGGGACGTCGCTACAGCCTGAACCCCTCGACGATGTGCTGGGCCAGTCCCTCTACTACCGGAGAGGCTGTGTCCGGCGCTCGCAGCAGCACGATGGAGGCGTCGGGCAGGGAAGGAAAGCCGTCTGCCTCGTCGAGGATGCGCATGCCCGGTGTGACCAGGCTCTTCATCCATGCCGACACCGCAAGGCCTGCCCCGACGACTGCCTGAAGTGTGGCCAAGCTAGGGCTGCTGTAGGCAACGCGATACGACAGGCCGGCCCGGGTCAGGGCGTTGCAGGCGTGGCGCCGGCAGAAACAGGGCTCTTCGAACAGCGCCAGCGGCAGAGGGGACTGGCGGTGTGTCGCATGCGACTCTGCCACTACCCATACCGTTTGATCCTGCAGCAGGATCTCGCCGATCTCATGCCCCACTTCGCGGGTCACGATACTCAGGTCGAGCTGGCCCTTGTGGCGGTTGATCAGTTCGGAGGAGGGCGCGCACTGTACCTCGACATCCACTAGTGGCCAGGAGTGGGAGAAAGATTTCAGGATGCCTGGCAAAAAGCGCATCACGTAGTCGTCGGGCACGCCGAGCTTCACCTTCCCGACCATATCCGGCTGACGGAGCATGGTGAGTGCCTCGCCATGCAGGTCGAGGATGCGTCGCGCATAGCCGAGCAGGGTCGCCCCCTCGCTGGTCAGCAGCATCTGACGGCCTTGCCGTTCGAACAGCTGGCGCTGGATCACGTCCTCCTCTAGCCGCTTGATCTGCATGCTCACGGCGGACTGTGTGCGGTTCACCGCCTGTGCGGCGCGGGTGAAGCCGCCGTGGTCGACGATGGCGACAAAGGTGCGCAGTAGTTCGTGATCGATGGTCTGGAGCATCTGGCTTCCTCATCGGTGACTCGTCGCTCTGTTATCACTTTGCATCAATTCACTTGATGTTATGCATAAGAAGTATTCGTTGGATTGATTTTAGCGTCGCCGCGACACTTCCCCCACAGCTCAGGCTTCACACACCAGGAGGAAGTCACCATGACCAAGGGATCAATCTGCTCTTCGGCTCTCCCAGGCAACGCCTGCGACCACCGTCCGGTCGAGCATACCATCGCTACGACGCGGCAACGGCTGCGGTTTATCGTTCGCCTGTGGCGCTGGGCGCGACGCATGGACCGGCTTGCCCAGCTTCGTCGCGAGCGCAATCGGCTGCATGAACTCAGCGATGAATTGCTGCGCGACATTGGCCTGACGCGCCATGAGGCCAACCGCGAGAGCCGCCGCCACTACTGGGACGATATCGGCTGGCGGCGCTGACCTTGGCTGCGGCGGGCGCGGAGCGTTTATGGTACCTTGGCGCGATCTTTTGCCGTTGCTACATCTAAGGATGTCATGGACGCACACGCCGCTATCATCGCCCGCCTTGCCGACGAACTCGGTGTCCGCCCCCAGCAGGTCTCGGCCACGGTGGAACTGCTCGACGGCGGGGCCACCGTGCCCTTCATCTCGCGCTACCGCAAGGAGGTCACCGGTGGCCTCGACGACACCCAGCTGCGCCAGCTCGACGAACGCCTGGTCTACCTGCGCGAGCTCGAGGAGCGTCGCGCCGCGGTGCTCGCCGCCATCGACGAGCAGGGTAAGCTCGACGCCGACCTCAAGCGCCAGATCGAGGCGGCCGACACCAAGCAGCGCCTCGAGGATCTCTATCTTCCCTACAAGAAGAAGCGCCGCACCAAGGCACAGATAGCCCGCGAAGCGGGCCTCGAGCCGCTGGCCGACGCGCTGCTCGCCGACCCGACACTGGATCCTGAAGCCGAGGCCGGCCGCTACCTGCGCCCCGCCGAGGGCGAGACGCCGGCGGTCGAGGATGCCAAGGCGGCACTGGATGGCGCCAAGCAGATCCTCATGGAGCGCTTCGCCGAAGAGGCCGAGCTGGTCGGCAAGCTGCGCGAGCGGCTGTGGGCCGAGGGCCAGCTCAGTTCGCGGGTGATCGCCGGCCAGCAGCAGCAGGGTGCCAAGTTCTCCGACTACTTCGAGCACGACGAGGCGCTGGCCAAGACCCCCTCGCACCGTGCCCTGGCGATGTTCCGCGGCCGCAACGAGGGCGTGCTGAGCCTGGCCATCAAGCTGCCCGGCGAGGACGAGGCGCCGCTGCATCCGGCCCAGGTGGCCATCGCCCAGCACGTAGGCATTCGCGACCAGGGACGCGGCGCCGACAAGTGGCTGGCCGAGGTGGTGCGCTGGACCTGGCGGGTCAAGCTCTATACCCACCTCGAGACCGAGCTGATGGGGCGCCTGCGCGAGCGCGCCGAACAGGAGGCGATCGGGGTCTTCGCCGCCAACCTCAAGGACCTGCTGCTGGCGGCGCCGGCCGGACCCAAGGCGACCCTGGCCCTCGACCCCGGCCTGCGCACCGGCTGCAAGGTGGCGGTGGTGGACGCCACCGGCCAGTTCCTCGAGCACGCCACCATCTATCCCCACGCGCCGCAGAAACGCTGGGACGAGTCGCTGGCGGTGCTCGCCAAGCTGGTCGAGCGCCATGGCGTGGCGCTGATTGCGGTGGGCAACGGCACCGCCAGCCGCGAGACCGACAAGCTGGCCGGCGAGCTGATCAAGCGCCTGGCGCCGCGCGCGCTGGCCAAGGTCATGGTCAGCGAGGCCGGGGCCTCGGTCTATTCGGCCTCGGAGTACGCTGCTCGCGAGTTCCCCGACCTCGACGTCACCATCCGCGGCGCGGTCTCCATCGCCCGGCGCCTGCAGGACCCGCTCGGCGAGCTGGTCAAGATAGAGCCCAAGTCAATCGGCGTCGGCCAGTACCAGCACGACGTCTCCCAGGTGCAGCTGTCGCGCAGCCTGGAAGCGGTGATCGAGGACTGCGTCAACGCCGTGGGGGTCGACCTCAACATGGCCTCCGTGGCGCTGCTGTCGCGGGTCTCGGGGCTTAACCTGGGGCTGGCCGAGAACATCGTCGCGCGGCGTAACGCCGAGGGCGCCTTCAGCAGTCGCCGCGCGCTGCTCGAGGTCAGCCGGCTGGGCCCCAAGACCTTCGAGCAGTGCGCCGGCTTCCTGCGCATCATGAATGGCGACAACCCGCTGGATGCCAGTGCCGTGCACCCCGAGGCCTACCCGCTGGTCGAGCGCATTGCCGAGCGCAGCGGGCGGCCGTTGGCCGGGCTGATCGGCGACAGCGCCACCCTCAAGTCGCTCAGGCCGGCCGATTTCGCCGATCAGCGCTTCGGTGTGCCCACCGTCAACGATATTCTCAAGGAGCTCGACAAGCCGGGCCGCGATCCGCGTCCCGAGTTCAAGGCCGCCGAGTTCCGTGAGGGTGTCGAGACCCTCAAGGATCTCGAGGTCGGCATGCTGCTCGAGGGCACGGTGACCAACGTTACCCACTTCGGCGCCTTCGTCGACGTCGGCGTGCATCAGGATGGACTGGTGCATATCTCGGCGCTGTCGAACACCTTCGTCGACGACCCGCGCTCGGTGGTCAAGGCCGGGGATATCGTCAAGGTCAAGGTGATGAGCGTCGACCTGGAGCGCGCGCGGATCGGCCTCTCGATGCGCCTCGACGACCGGCCCGAGCAGCAGCAGCAGGGCCGCGGCGAGCGCCCTGCCAAGCCGTCGCGCAAGCGTGAGTCGCGTTCGTCCCCGCAGGGCAAGGGCCAGGCCGAGGGGCAGGTCGGTGCGCTGGGTGCCGCGCTGCTGCAGGCACGTCGCAAGGACAAGTAGTGCCCGGCTGGCAAAACACCTTTCACGCCTAGCGCCTTGAAAGGTCTCGACCAGGCACCATAATGTGTCACTTATGCGAGCGTCGCGGGCTTCCCGACGCTCGTCCCGTTTCATCAGCGAAGAGGGGCCGGGCCCCATCCTTCCATGCCATGGGGTGTTTACCTTGTCCGAGCAACTCGCTTCCGTCATCGCCCGGCTCAAGGCGCCGGCCCGCGAGGGCCAGATCGGTCGCCTGCGCCGCGGCATCGAGAAAGAGGGGCTGCGCGTCGATGCTGCCGGCCGCATCGTCCAGACCCCGCATCCCCATGCGCTGGGCTCGAAGCTCACCCACCCGCATATCACCACCGACTATTCCGAAGCGCTGCTCGAGTACATCACGCCGGTCTACTGCCGGCCTGTTGACGCGCTGGCGTTCCTCGGCGACCTGCACCGCTTCAGCTATCACTACCTGGGTGATGAACTGATCTGGCCGGCCAGCATGCCGGCACGGCTCGCGGGGAACGCCAGCGTGCCGATCGCCGACTACGGCCGTTCCAATATCGGTACCATGAAGCACGTCTACCGCAAGGGGCTCGACGTGCGTTACGGACGGATCATGCAGGCCATCGCCGGGGTTCACTACAATGTGTCGCTACCCGACGATCTGTGGCCGCTGCTGCGCGAGCTGGACCCCCAGGCGCCGGATGCCGCTGCCTCGTCGGACGCCGACTACCGCTCGAGCCGCTATTTCGGGCTGATTCGCCACTTCCGCCGCAACAGCTGGCTGCTGATGTACCTGTTCGGTGCCTCGCCGGCGATCGACCGCAGCTTCCTCGACGACAAGCCTGCACCCGAGTGGCTCGAGGCCCACGGCCGCGATACCTTGCTGGCGCCCTATGCCACCACCCTGCGCATGTCCGGGCTCGGCTACCAGAACAAGGTGCAGGAGCAGCTCAAGATCTGTTTCAATTCGCTGTCGAACTATGTCGGTACCCTGCGCCATGCGATCTCCACGCCCTGGGCGCCGTACCAGTCGCTGGGCGTCAGGCAGGCCAATGCGTGGCAGCAGCTCAACGCCAATATCCTGCAGATCGAGAACGAGTACTACAGCGACATCCGCCCCAAGCGCGTGGCGCGCCACGACGAGACGCCCAGTCAGGCGCTGGAGGCGCGCGGGGTGGAGTACATCGAGGTGCGCTGCCTGGATCTCAATCCGTTTCTGCCGCTGGGCGTGGATGCCGCCCAGATGCACTTCCTGGACACCTTCCTGATGTGGTGCCTGCTGGCAGACAGCCCATGGATCCCCGACGACGAGTGCGACCACCTCGACGACAACCGCCGCCTGGTGGTGGAGCGCGGCCGTGACCCGGCGATGCGCCTGAGCATCGACGGCGAACTGCGCTCGGTGGCCGGGCGCGGGGCCGAGATATTCGCCGAGCTCGAGGCGGTGGCCGAACTGCTCGACATCCGCGAGGAGGGCAGCCCCCACGGCGCTGCGGTGCGCGGGCTGGCGCCGCTGCTCGATGACCCCTCGCTGACCCCCTCGGGGCGCGTCATGGCCAGGCTCCAGGAGACCCAGGAAAGCTTCGCCGAGGCGATGCTGGCGCTGGCCCGGGAGCAGGCCGAGCGGTTCCGCGGCGAGCCGATGGACGCCGCCCACCGGGCGCTGCTCGACGAGCTCATCGAGACCTCGCATCGCCAGCAGGGCGAGCTCGAGGCCGCCGATAGCGAAAGCTTCAGTGCCTTCCTCAACGGCTATTTCAGCCGTGCACGTGAACCCCGGGCGGCGCGTGCCGTCTGATTCTGCCAGCGTCTGAACAAACCACATGGACATCATTCGAGGAACTCGCGTGACCTCAACTCTCAAGGCGCTGTCGGCGCGCCAATGGAGCCTTGCCGGGCTCGTCTTCTGCGGCCTGATGATGGCCGTGGCCCTGCTGCTCGAGCACGGCGTTGGGCTCGAGCCCTGCCCGCTGTGCATCTTCCAGCGCGTCGCGGTCCTGGCGGCGGCAGCGGTACTGCTGGTGGCGGCCCTGCACAACCCGCGCGGCGCCGGCATGATCGTGTATGGCGGCCTGGGGCTGGTGGCGGTGTTGGGCGGCATCGGCGTGGCCTGGCGCCACCTGTGGCTGCAGTCGCTGCCGGCGGATCAGGTGCCGAGCTGCGGCCCGGGGCTCGACTACATGATGGACATCCTGCCATGGCGCGACGTGTTGGCCAGGGTGCTGTCCGGCTCCGGCGAGTGCGCCGAGATCGACTTCCTGTTCCTCGGCATCTCGCTGCCGGGCTGGACGTTGATCGGTTTCGTGATCCTGGCCGTCGCGCCGCTGGCGATGCTGGTACGCGGCATTCGGGCGGTGCGCGGCGGCTGAAATATGCTACCGTTTCGACACCTCACCCGCGGGTGATCGTTTTCTTCGGCAACCCAGATGCACTTTTCGGTAACCCTGAGATAAGGAACCTGGCATGCGCCTTCTGACCCTTCCCCTGATGTTGATCATCGCCCTGCTGGTGGCGGCCTGCTCGACCACCGCCATGCAGCAGGAGCGTGCCACCGAGCTGCGCCCCGGCCAGACCTATCACGGCCAGCTGGCCTCCGGTTCAAGGTTGTTCCGCTTCACCCTCGACCGTCCCACCAGCGTCATTCTGAGCGCCACCACACCGGTCATGCGCAGCCTGCCCGGTGGCTATAACGGCCGCCTGCTGGACGCCGACAGCCAGCTGATCGCCGAGGATCGCGACAGCGGCGAGCGCTTCAATTTCCGCATCGCCGAGCGGCTCGACGCCGGCACCTACTACCTGGAGATGCGCCAGCCCCAGGCCTGCAGCTCGCGGCTCTGTCCCAACGAGAACATGTCGTTCACGCTGATGTTCCGCGTCGACCGCGGCTGACACGAATCAGGCCGATTGAGGATTGACACGACTCGCCAGTCGCGCGAGTCTGTCCTTCCGCCCTGATCACGGGCCAGGATGTGCAAGGGAGGCGCTCATGCTCGAAGATTGCAAGACGGCCCTGGAACGCTGGGGTGGCGTTCACCGTCTGATCGACCGCTGGCTCGACCAGCGCCGCGAACTGCTGGTCAGCTTCGTCGAACTGCAGGAAGCCTGCGACGTCGAACTCGAGGCGGTGACCAAGGCTCAGGTCGACACCTTCAGCGAACTGTTGATGGACTATATCAGCGCTGGTCACTTCGAGATCTACCCGCAGCTGCGCGAGGAGGCCTCGGCCTTCAACGACGACGAGGCGCTGATGATCGCCGAGCGTCTGCTCGAGCGCCTCGATATGTCCACCGAGCTGGTACTCTCCTTCGATGCCGACTATGCCTCGCCGGTAAAGTGCCAGCACAATCTGAGCCTGTTGCCGGCCTGGCTGGATCGTCTCGCCAAGGGGCTGACCGAGCGGTTCGCCCTCGAAGACCAGCTGATCGGCCGCCTGCACGCGGCCCACTCGCCGCCGCCCGGCGCCGAAGCCAGCCTGCGCGCCACTTCCTGAACGACTGTTCACGCGACCGCGGCGGCCCTTCACCGCCGCGATGACATCTTACCTCCCAGCACCAGCATGCACGGCGTCAGCAGCAGCGTCAGTCCGGTGGCGAAGGTCAGCCCACCGGCGATGGCGCTGGACAGCTGCGTCCACCACTGGGTCGACGGCGCGCCGATGCCGAGGCTCGGCGCAAACAGGTTGACGTTGATGCCGAGCACCATCGGCAGTAGCCCCAGCACCGTGGTGATCGCCGTCAGCAGCACCGGCCGCAGGCGCAGGCCGCCGGCCTCCAGTGCCGCTTCTGGGCTGCTCAGGCCGTCGCGGCGCAGCTGGTTGTAGGTATCGATAAGCACGATGTTGTTGTTCACCACGATGCCCGCCAGGGCGATGATGCCCATCCCCACCATAACGATACCGAACGGCTGGCCGTTGACCAGCAGGCCGATCAATACCCCGGCGGTGGAGAACACGATGGCCGAGAGCACCAGCGCCGCCTGGTAGAGGCTGTTGAACTGGGTCACCAGGATCAGCGTCATCAAGAACAGCGCCACAAGGAAGGCGCTGACCAGGAACTGGGCGGTCTCTTGCTGATCCTCCTGCTCGCCGGCGATATTGACCAGCACGCCGTCGGGCAGGGCCTGCATGGCCCCGGCCAGTGCCTGCAGGCGCTCGGCGGGCTGCTCGCCTGCCTCCACGTCGGCTTCCAGGGTGATGGCGCGGCGGCCATCGATGCGCTGCAGGCTGCCGACCTTGGGCGCCGGCGTCAGTTCGACGAAGTGGCTCATCGGCACCTGGCCGCGCTCGGTGTTGATGGTCATTGCCTGCAGCTGGTCCAGTGAGCGATGCGCCTCAGGCAGGCGCACGCGAATGTCGACCTCGTCGGTGACTTCGGCGGGGCGGTAGCTGGCCACCTGCAGGCCGGTGGTGACCAGCTGTACCGCGCTGCCGACTGCCGCCACGTCGGCGCCGAAGCGCGCCGCCGCCTCGCGGTCGACCTCGATGCGCCACTCCACCCCGGGCAGGCTGCGATTGTCCTCGATATCGCGAAAACCACCCAGCTCCCCCATGGCGGCGCGCAGCTCGTCCACCGCGCTGTCGGTAAGCGACGGATCCTGGGCGCTGATCTCGAGCACGATCGGCTTGCCGCCGGCGGGCCCCTGCTCCTGCTCGCGGAACTCGAGGATCACGCCGGGCAGGTCCGCGGTGCGCTCGCGCATCTCGGCGAGTATGCGGCTCGCCGGGCGGCGCTGCTGCCAGTCGATGAACTGAAAGCTCAACTGGCCGATCACGTCGGGTCCCATCTGCTCGTTGGCCACCGCGAAGGAGCGTGCATAGAGCGCCTGGACCTCGCTCATTCCGGCCAGGCGGCGCTCTACGCGGCGCACCACGGCATCCTTCTCCAGCGCCGAGAGATCACCGCGCGCGCGCACCAGCACCTGGGCACTGTCGGGCTCGACGCTGGGGAAGAACTCGACCCCGTGGTTGAAGCGCGCATAGCCGGTATACACCAGTGCCATGATGCCCAGGGCGGCGAGTAGTGTCATGCCGGGCCGCGCCAGCAGCCAGCCCAGCGCACGTCGGTAGGCGCGCCCGCCGTGGCTGATGCGCGGCTCGCGGCTGTCGGCGGGGCGTGCCTGGCCGCGGCTCACCACGCTGCCGAGCGTCGGCAGGAAAATCAGTGCCATGGCCAGTGAGGCGAGCAGGCACAGTATCACCGTGGCCGGCAGGTACTTCATGAATTCGCCGACCACGCCGGGCCAGAACATCAGCGGTACGAACACCGCCAGGGTGGTGGCGGTGGAGGCGATCACCGGCCAGGCCATGCGCGAGGCCGCCCCGGCCCAGGCCTCGGAGGGCGGCTGGCCGGCGTTGAGGTTGCGGTCGGCCAGCTCGCTGACCACGATGGCGCCGTCGACCAGCATGCCGGCGACCAGAATCAGCGCGAACAGCACCACGATATTGAGGGTATAGCCCACCGCCCAGATCAGCAGGATGCCGGTAAGGAAGGCGCCGGGGATGGTCAGTCCCACCATCAGTGCGGCGCGCAGTCCCATCACCGCGAGGATCACGATCAGCACCAGCACCACCGCGGTGAGCACGTTGTTGAGCAGCTCCGAGAGCATGTCGCCGACGGTCTCGGACTCATCCATGATGGTAGTGATCTCGAGGCCGTCGGGCAGCAGCGGCCCGGCCTCGTCGAACAGCTGGCGCACCGACCCCACGGTGGCCATGATATTGGCCCCGGCGCGCTTGGATATCTCCAGCACCAGCGCCGGCTGGTCGTTGATGCGCGCGAAACCCTCGGGGTCCTTGAAGGTGGGGCGGATGTGCGCCACGTCGCCGAAGGTGACCACCCGGTCCTGCTCGACCTTGACCGGCATGCCCATCACGTCCTCAAGGCGTTCGATCACCCCGGGCACCTTGAGTGCCATGCGCCCGGCGCCGGTATCCAGGCTGCCGGCGGCCACCAGGCGGTTGTTGCGCGAGACCATGTTGAACAGGCTGTCGAAGTCGACGCCGTAGCTGTCGAGCACCAGTGGGTCGACGACGATCTCCAGCAGGTCCTCGCGCTCGCCGCCGATTTCCACTTCGAGAACCTCGGGAATGCCCTCGATCTCCTCCTTGAGCTGACGCGCCACCGCCAACTGCCGGGGTTCTTCCAGTGCGCCGGAGAGGCCGATCGAAAGCACCGGGAACAGTGCCACGTTGACCTCCATCACCCGCGGCTCGTCGGCTTCGTCGGGCAGCGAGCTGCGTGCGATATCGACTCGCTCGCGGACGTCGGCCAGGGCCTGGTTGGCATCGAAGCCGGCGTCGAACTCCAGCGTCACCGAGGCGTGGCCCTCGCTGGACTGGGAGGTCATCTTGCGCACCCCGACGATCGAGCGCAGCTCCTGCTCCATGGGCCGCACCAGCAGTCGCTCGCCGTCTTCGGGGCTGACACCCTCGAGGCTCAGCGAGACGTAGATCATGGGGATCGCGACGTCGGGGTTGGCTTCCTTGGGAATCGCCTGGTAGGCCGCGCTGCCGGCCAGCAGCAGAAACGCCAGCAGCAACAGGGTAGTGCGCGACCGCTGCAGGGCCGCCTCGATCAAGGTTCGCATATCAGAGCACCGCGCCGCCGCTGCCGGGCGCCTCCGGCAGGTCGTCGCCGCTGAGCAGGGCGTCGTCCTCGGCGGGTACCGGTTCGACCCGCTCGCCGGCACTGACGAAGCCGCCGCCCAGGGTGATCAGGGTGACGCTGTCGGGCAGGCCGGTGACCCAGGCCTGACGGCTGTCGGCGGCCAGCAGCTGCACCGGATGGATCACTACATGGTCGTCGTCGCCCACCGCATAGACGCCCAGCTGGCCATCGGCATCGAGCACCAGTAGCGCCGGCGACAGGCGGTGGGCGGGCCGCTCGGCACGGGTGATGCTGAGGCTGGCGCTGGCGCCGGCCAGGCGGCGGCGCTGCGGATTGTCGAGGCGCGCCTCCACCGCAAAGCTGCGGGTGCCCTCATCGGCGCGGCTGGCCACGTAGCTGAGTTCGCCATCGAGGCTGCTGCCGTCGAGCAGGCGCACGCTGACCGGCAGGCCGGGCGCGAGGTCGAGGGCGTCGCGCTGGGCGATATGGGCAGTGGCGCGCAGCTGGGTATCGTCGACCAGGCGGGCATAGACCTCACCCACCTGCAGCGTCGCGCCGGGGTCGATATCGAGCTGGTCGAGGGTGCCGGCGAAGGGCGCTGTGGGGCGGGTATGCTCGAGCATCTGGCGCAACTGCTCGACCTCGGCCACCGCGCCGGCCACGGCGCCGGCCAGGCGCAGCTGCTCGGTGCGCGACACCAGGTCGCGCTGGCGCAGTTGGTCGGCGCCATCGAGCTCGGCACGGGCCAGTTCCAGGTCGGCCTCGGCGCGGGCCAGCTGGGCGGGCAGATCCTCACGGTCGAGCTCGAGCAGCGTCTGGCCGGCCTCGACTCGCTCGCCCTGGGCCACCGGCAGCGCCTCGACCTGGCCCTCGCGGCGCGCCCGCAGTTCGATGTCGCGCCAGGCGCCGAGCTGACCCTGGGTGGTCAGCTGCGGCGCAAAGGGCTGGGCCTCGCTGCGCTGCACCTCGACGCGTGACAGCGTCGCGTCGCCAGCGGGTTCGGCCTCCGGCGCCTCGGCGCTGAAGCGCTGCAGGTCACCAAACAGCATCCACGCCAGCAGCGCCAGGCCGCAGGCCAGGGCCAGCAGAAACGGGGTAGAGGGGCGCCGCACGACCATGAGCCTTCCTTGGTGAGTCGATAGAGAGGGGTGACGCTAATCAAGCGCAGCCTAGCATAGCGCAAACCGGCCGCGAGAAACGACATGCCCCGGCCGGAGCCGGGGCATGTATCGCAGTGCGCAGGGCGGGGCAGGCTTACATCAGCGAGCTGGCCGCCGGGCGCTCGAGGTCGGTGAGCGGGATCTCGCCGGTCAGCAGATCGCGCTCGAAGGCCTCCTTGTCGACGTTGAAGCCGAGGAATTCCTGAGCCAGGTACATGTCCTTCTCGGCGTTGCCCAGGCAACTGGTGCCGCCCGGCGACGGGGTCATGTTGAACACGATGCCGGTGCCCGGGTTGATCTTGGCCTCGCCCATCACCAGCTTCTTCTGCTGCTTGTCGATCAACTGCGGGCGCACCCCGCCGAAGCCCTTGGCAAAGCTGACCTCCTTGACGCTAAGGCTGGGCACGATCTTCTGCACGTCCTTGAGGAACAGCCGCTCGCGCAGCACCGGCACCTCGAACAGGAAGTTCTTGAAGATGTAGCGGCGGATGTCGCGCACCTTCATCAGGTCCCACAGCGCCTTGATCACGTTACGATCGAGGCGCAGCACCTTGACGAACTCGAAGAAGGTCTTGCCGTTATAGCGCTCGAGCAGCGGCAGCATCAGCGCGGTGGGGCCGAAACGGGTCTTGTCCTCGACCAGCACGTCCGGGTCGCCGTGTACCGCGGCGAAGGGCAGGTTCTCGTTCTGCACGGTGTAGACCTTGCCGTTGAGCACCTTGGGCGTGAAGTAGAAGGAGCCGGCCATGGGCAGGCACGACTTGTCCAGGCCGTAGCCCATCTTGTGGGCGAACAGCAGCGAGTGGCCGCCGGCGCTGACCACCACGTAGCGCGCCTTGAGGGTGCCCTTGTTGGGCGTCTTGACCGTGAACAGCTCGCCGTCCTGCTGGATGTCTTCCACCGCCGTGGAGAGGTGGACGTCGTAGGCCATGCCCTTGGCGTCGGCGCTCTTGCGGCCCTCCTCGACGAATGCCTCGGAGAGCGTGGTGTAGTTCACCGCGGTGTATTCGTCGGTGGAGCCCATGGCCACGATCGGTTGTTCGGAGGGGCGCCCCTCGACCAGCTTGGGCTCCAGCTCGGCGATGTCGTCGCGCTCCAGCAGGCGCATCTGCGGGAACAGCTCCTTGAACTTGGTGAAGCGGTTGCGCAGGAAGTCGCACTCGTGCTCGCCGACGCCGAGCACCATCTTGGGATACTTGTAGACGATCTTGTCGCGTACCTCGGGCACCAGCTTGGTGGCGAAGTTGACCACCATGCCCGCGGTGCGCTTGGTCACCTTGGCCTTGTCGAGGGTGTAGTTGGTCTCGATGTCGCCACAGTGGATCGTCTGGCTGTTGTTGCGGCCGTGCGAATTGACGATCGCCACGTGATCGTACTTCTCGACCAGGCCGATGGCCTTGAGGTCGGTGTAGCGAGCCAGTTCATACAGAAGGGCGGTGCCGGATACGCCGCCTCCCACGATCAGGACATCATAGGTCGGTGTGGACATGGGGGCTCTCGCTTGCCTGGTGCGGAACGAATCCCTCGGCGGTGACCGAAGGCCCTGGCCGGCGGCGATGATCGATCACCGCTGGCTCGACGTCATTCAGATGGCTGCATTATAGACGCTTTGTCGACAAATTAAATCCATGCCAAAGCTCGACTTTATGCTCAGTCGATTGACCATAAGGTATCTCTTTGGTTGAGATTGGCTGGAAATAAGCAGATAAATCATTGGTTTACAACGAAATGCGCCGCATCAGGTAAATGGTGCGGCGCAATATAATACGTTGGTCGTAGTCTTGCGGGTGGCGCTCGGCTCTCTTCAGCGCAGGCTCATGATCCGCCAGTTCCGCGCCTGGGCGATCTCGTGCAGGGTATCATCGGGGTCCACTGCCACCGGGTGGTCGACCTGCTCCAGCAGTGCCAGGTCATTGTGCGAATCGCTGTAGAACCAGGCGCCATCCAGCGTTAGGTCGGTGTGGGCGAGCCACGCCTCGAGGCGCTCGACCTTGCCCTCACGGTAACTGGGGGTGCCCGCGACGCGGCCGGTGTAGCGGCCGTCGACGATTTCCGGCTCCACGGCGATCAGGTGGTCGACGCCGAGGCGTTCGGCGATCGGTCCGGTGATGAAGCGGTTGGTGGCGGTAATGATCAGCAGGGTGTCGCCGCGGGTGCGGTGGCGCGCCAGCAGCTCCTCGCCCTTGGCCAGGATGTTCGGCTCGATCTTGCTGGCCATGAACTGCTGATGCCAGGCGGCGAGCTGCTCCGGGGTGTTGTCGGCCAGCGGTTTCAGCGCGACCTCGAGAAAGGCGTGGATATCCAGGGTGCCGGCGTCATAGTCGCGCATGAAGCGCTCGTTGGCCTCGCGGTAGCTCACCGGATCCACGGCGCCCTGCTCGAGCAGAAATTCGCCCCAGGCGTGATCGCTGTCGATGCCAAGCAAGGTATTGTCGAGATCGAAGATGGCCAGACTCAAGGCGCGCTCCTAGGGTGAGGGACAAAACAGCCGCCGATTATTGCAGAGTTGGCGGCCCGGCAACAATGCCGGGCGCGGCAAGCGTATTGATGGGCTTTCCGGCTTTGTGGAAGAATGGCGGCAATAGTGGATTCATAAGGTGACGTCCGTGATCGACGCTGACGGCTTCCGCCCCAACGTTGGCATCATCATTGCCAACCGCGAGGGCCAGCTGCTTTGGGCGCGTCGGGTGGGACAGAATGCGTGGCAGTTTCCCCAGGGAGGCATCAAGGCTGAAGAGACACCGCAGCAGGCACTGTATCGCGAGCTGGAAGAAGAGATCGGCTTGACCTCTGCCGATGTCGACGTGCTGGCCTGTACCCGGGGGTGGCTGCGCTATCGTCTGCCACGACGCATGATAAGAACGCATTCGCGGCCGGTATGCATCGGCCAGAAACAGAAGTGGTTTCTATTGCAGATTCGCTGTCAGGATAGCCAAATCTGCGTGGACACCACCGCCAAACCGGAATTCGACGGCTGGCGCTGGGTCAGCTACTGGTATCCACTGGGCCAGGTGGTGCCCTTCAAGCGGGAGGTCTATCGCCGCGCGCTGCGCGAGCTGGCTCCTCGCGCGCAGCGGTTGGCGTTGGGTGAAGGCTGACCCCGCCAGCGGCACGACATTCAGGCCCCGCGGGGCCCCATAAGAAGAACGCTTATGCTCGATGTCCTTCGCCGCATTGTCCAGGAGGTCAACAGCGCCCGCACGCTGGAAGCTGCGCTGTCGACCATGGTGCGCCGCATTCGCAAGGCGATGCGCACCGATGTGTGCTCCTTCTACCTGTTCGACACCGACCAGCAGCGGCTGGTGCTCAACGACACCATCGGCCTGCACAGCCGCGCCGTGGGCCAGGTATCACTACGCCTTGGCGAGGGCCTGGTGGGCCTGGTCGGCCAGCGCGAGGAGCCGCTCAACCTCGAGGATGCGCCCAGCCATCCGCTGTTCCGCTATTTCGAGGAGACCGGCGAGGAGCGCTACTCGAGCTTTCTCGGTGTGCCGATCATCCACCAGCGGCGCATGCTCGGCGTACTGGTGGTGCAGCAGCAGGACAAGCGACGTTTCGACGAGGGTGACGAAGCCTTCCTGGTGACCATGGCCGCGCAGTTGGCCGGCGTGCTGGCCCATGCGCTGGCCACCGGCGGGCTGACGCGTGCCAGCCGCGGCGATGGCCAGGCGATGTTCACCGGGGTCGCGGCCTCGCCGGGCATGGTCATCGGCGAGGCGCTGGTGATCTCGCCGCCGGCCGATCTCGACAACGTGCCCGACCTGGTTCCCACCGACGTCGACTACGAGATCAAGCGCCTCAAGGACGCCATCTACCGGGTGCGCGACGAGATTCGCGCCGCCGGCGAGCGCCTGGCCAGCCGTATCAGCGCCCAGGAGCTGGCGCTGTTCGAGGTCTACCAGGAGATGCTCAGCGAGGCGGCGCTGGGTCAGGAGGTCGTGAAACGCATCCGCGAGGGCCAGTGGGCTCCCGGCGCCCTGGCCGATGTGGTACGCCGTCACGTGCAGTATCTGGAGCGGGTCGACGACAACTACCTGCGCGAGCGCGCCGCGGATATCCGCGACCTGGGGCGGCGGGTGCTGGCGCATCTGCAGGAAGAGTCGCCGCAGACCCCTGACACCTTCGCCGAGCGCACCGTGCTGGTCGGCGACGAGATCAGCGTGGCAACGCTTGGCGAAGTGCCCCGCGACAAGCTCGCTGGGCTGGTCTCGGTGCGCGGCTCGAGCACCTCCCACGTGGCGATCCTGGCCCGGGCCATGGGCATCCCCACCGTGCTGGGCATGGTCGATCTGCCGCTGCCGCGCCTCAATGGCACCAAGGTGGTGCTCGACGGTCATCGCGGGCGCCTGTTCGTACGCCCCGGCGCCGAGCTGGAGAGCCACTACCGTGCGCTGATCGCCGAGGAAGACGCGCTGACGGCGGTGCTCGAGCACGAGCAGGACCTGCCCAGCGAGACTCCCGACGGCTACGCCATGCCGCTGATGGTCAACACCGGCCTGGCGGTGGACGCGGTAGCCTCGCTCAAGCCGCGCATCAGCGGGGTGGGGCTGTACCGCACCGAAGTACCGTTCATGATCACCGAGCGCTTCCCCGGTGAGCAGGAGCAGATTCGCCTCTACCGCGACCAGCTCGAGAGCTTCGCGCCGCTGCCGGTGGTGATGCGTACCCTGGATATCGGCGGCGACAAGGACCTGCCGTACTTTCCCATCGACGAAGCCAACCCCTTCCTCGGCTGGCGCGGCATCCGCGTGACCCTCGACCATCCCGAAGTGCTGATGGTGCAGCTGCGCGCCATGCTCAAGGCCTCCGAGGGGCTCGATAACCTGCAGGTATTGCTGCCCATGGTCACCAACGTCGACGAAGTCGACGCTGCACTACGCCTGCTCGACCGTGCCTTGGAGGAGATCGCCGAGGAGGGCGTCAAGGTGCCGCGGCCCAAGGTCGGCGTGATGCTCGAGGTCCCGGCGACGCTCTACCAGCTTGCCGCGCTGGCTGAGCGGGCCGACTTCTTCTCGGTGGGCAGCAACGACCTGACCCAGTACCTGCTGGCCGTGGACCGTAACAATCCGCGCGTCGCCGAGCTCTATGATGCCTGCCATCCGGCGGTGCTCGCCGCGCTGGAGCGACTCGCCAAGGAGTCGGCGGCACTGCAGATGCCGGTCTCGGTGTGCGGCGAGCTGGCCGGGGACCCGGCCGGGGCGCTGCTGCTGATGGGCATGGGCTTCGATGCGCTGTCGATGAACGCGCCGAGCCTACCGCGGGTGCGGGCGGCGATCCGCCGCGTGCCGCTGCCGGCGGCGCAGTCGCTGGTCAGCGAGACGCTGGCGCTGGAGTCGCCGGCCAAGGTGCGCGCACACCTGGCCGCCCGGCTGGGCGAGTGGCAATTGGCGCATCTGCTCCCGCCGCGGGATTAGGCTGTTTGGCTGCGGGCTGCGGGCTGCGGGCTGCGGGCTGCGGGCTGCGGGCTGCGGGCATCAGGTGCCGAGGAGTAGGCGTTCAGTCGTTTCGCCGGCGGGCATGCCGCCCGGGCCGAAGCGGCGTTCGCCGAACTTGAGTCGGCCGTCGGCGTGCCAGCTCAGCCAGCTGGTGGCGCGGGTGCCGTACTCCTCACCGACGATGAAGGGCGGCGACAGGAAGCGCTCGAGGGTCTCGCCGACGCCGGTGTCCGGCAGGGTGCGAGGGTCCTCGACCTCCTGGCTGTCGGCCATCGTTGCCAGCGCCGCGTCGGGCCAGCGCTGGGCGACGAGACTCTCGGCAAGGCCGGCCTTGGCCAGTTCGAGCTTCGGCCAGGGGGTGTCCAGGTCGGCATTCGACAGCCCGTAGTGGCCGGGAGGGAGTGACTGCAGTGCCAGGCGCTCGCGGCCACGATGCAGGTGCCAAAGTTGCCGAGCGTCGCCCGCCAGCAGGTTGAATCCGCTGTAGCGCCACGCCTCGCCCTCGGCGAGCCCGGCAAGCCAGCGCGGCAGATCGTCGCTGAGCAGCGCTTGGCGCACCAGCTCGCCGCGACTGGGCGCCGCGGCGGCGACCTGGATGCCCGGGTCGCGGACATTGGTGATGGCCGCCATGCGTCCACCGCTGTGCACCGCCAGCCAGCTGCCGCCGGCCACCAGGTCGCGCCCGCCGATGATGGCGGGGGTGTCGCGCCAGCGAGCCAGCGCTGCGCTGGGCCGGGAGTGGCGTTCGTCGCGGTTGGCGACGAGCCGCAGCGGCACTCGGCTGCCGGGATGAAAGGCGAAAGCGATCAGGCACATGGCGCTACCATACCGCGCGGCCGCGCCGTCACCAAGCGCCGCCGGGCCGCCATGACAGGCGCCGCACATTTTCGTACACTTTAGGCCCTTCGACGGTTCACAGGGACGAGAATGCGAGTCGACAAAGCCTCCGATAGCCTCTGGCAGCGCGTGATCTGGCCATTGCTATGGCCGCTACTCACGGCGCAGTTGGGGCTTATGCTGCTGTGCCTGCTGGCCTGGCTATTGATCTGGCAGACGAATGGACAAAACACCGGCAACTGGCACAACCTCAGCTGGCTGCTGCTGGCCCTGGCGCTGGGCACCAGCCTCAGCGTGGCGACCTTTCTGTTGATGCTGCGTCAGCGTCTGCAGCAGTGGGAAGATGCCCTGGGCGTCTCCTACGAGCGCCTCGAGCGGCTGCTGGGGATCATTCACGGCGACCTGCCCACCTGGCTCAAGAGCGAGCGGGTGCTGCCCTTCGCCGGCGTCGGCGAGGGGCCGGTGCGGCGCCTCGAGCGGCTGTTGGATGCCCTCGAAACCCTGATGGGGCGGGTTGCCGAGCGACCGCGTTTTGCCACCATGCTGGGACGGCTACCGCTGCCCACCTTCATTACCCGCGAGGGCAAGCTGGTCGAGGCCAACGGCGTCTTCGAGCAGCTGGTCGGGCGCAGTCTTGGCGAACTGCGGGGCCTGGAGCTGAGCTATCTGATTCGGGCCGATGGCGCTGCCGAGGCGGGTGGCCAGACAGCCGAGGTGGTGCGCATCAGTGACAGCCAGGGCGGCTATCGTACCTTCCGCCTGCTGTCACTGGACGATGGCCACGGCCACTGCATGGGGCTGCTCGAGGATATCGTCGACCAGCAGCAGCAGCTCGCGCAGCTGATGCTGTCGCGGGATCGGGCACGCGAGGAGTCGCGCCTCAAGAGCCGTTACCTGCAAGTGCTGCAGAAGGAGCTGGGCGAGCTGATGCATACGCTGCAAGCACCCGGGCAGCCGACGCCGCGCTTGCTGGAGCAGCTCGCCGACCTGGAAACCCTGGTCACCAATCTGGTGGAGGAGCCGCAAGCCCTGGGTGCCGCGGGGGCGACGCGTGCTGCGGCTTCGCGCCAGACGCCGACCGCTCGGCGCGACGAGGCGCTATCCTCTCAGGTGCCGCGGGTGCTGATCGTCGACGACGGGCCGGTCAACACCATGTTGGCGCGCCAGGTGCTGGAAGCCGAAGGCATGCGCGTGGATACGGCCCGCGACGGTGAAGAGGCGCTGCGCCTGCGCGAGCAGCAGTGCTACGACCTGGTGTTCATGGACATCTACATGCAGGGGCTCGACGGCGTCGAGACCAGTCGCCGCTGGCGCAGCGCGGAGCAGGCGCAGCGCAGCGTGCTGGTGGCGCTGACCGCCAACGCCAGCGACAGCGATCGCCAGCGTTTCTTCGACGCCGGCATGGACGATTACCTCGCCAAGCCGTATCGTCCCCAGGCGCTGGTTGACCTGGTACGCCGCTGGCTGGCCGCCGATGCCTAGGCTGTGTACGAAACGTCGCCGAGCGCAGGCAGTTTTCGCACGGCGCCTAATGCCTTTCTCTTCACGAGCAGGACGCTAGATGAACTATCCCGATATCGACCCGGTCGCCATCTCCCTTGGGCCGCTTAGCATTCACTGGTACGGCCTGATGTACGTGATCGGCTTCGTGGCCGCCTGGTGGCTGGGCTGCCGGCGCGCGGCGCGGCTCGGCCTGACCCGCGACGACATCGGCGACCTGCTGTTCTACTGCGCCATCGGCGTGGTCGCCGGCGGTCGCCTCGGTTATGCGCTGTTCTACGGCATGGGCCGGCTGATCGACAATCCGCTATGGCTGTTCCAGGTCTGGGACGGTGGCATGAGTTTCCACGGCGGCCTGATCGGGGTATTGCTGGCGGCGCTCTATTTCGCCCGCAAGAAGCGCCTGGCATTCTTTACCCTGACCGACTTCATCGCCCCGCTGGTACCCATCGGCCTGGGTGCCGGGCGCATCGGCAATTTCATCAACCGCGAGCTGCCGGGGCGTGTCACCGAGTTGCCCTGGGGCATGCCGTTTCCCGGGATGGGGCCGGAGCCGCGGCATCCCTCGGCGCTCTACGAGGCGCTGCTCGAGGGCCTGGTGCTGTTCGCGGTGCTGTGGGCGGTATCGGCTACGCCGCGCCAGCGCGGCTTGGTCTCCGGGCTGTTTCTGATGTTGTATGGCGTGTTCCGCTTCGCGGTGGAGTTCGTGCGCCTGCCCGACGCCCACATCGGCTTTATCGCCTTCGGCTGGGTGACCATGGGCATGCTGCTGACCGTGCCGATGATACTGGCCGGTGCGGCGCTGATCGGCTGGTCGCGGCGCCAGCCGGTGGATCAGCGCCTGGCGGGCTAGGGCGGCTGCAATATTCAACGCCGGGCGCTTGCTGCCCGGCCCACTTTTCAAAATGGCAAACGCGTGACACAGTCTCCTCAATACCATGATGCTGAACGGCCGGCGGCTGATGCCCCGGCGCTCGAGCAGCCTTACCTGGACCTGATGCGCCATGTGCTGGCCCAGGGCGTGGCCAAGCACGACCGCACCGGGGTCGGCACGCGCAGCGTGTTCGGCCTCCAGATGCGTTTCGACCTGGCGCGCGGCTTTCCGCTGGTGACCACCAAGAAGCTGCACCTGCGCTCGATCATCCACGAGCTGCTGTGGTTTCTCTCCGGCGACACCAATATACGCTACCTCAAGGACAACGGGGTGCGCATCTGGGACGAGTGGGCCGACGCCAACGGCGACCTGGGGCCGGTCTACGGCTACCAGTGGCGCAGCTGGCCGCGTCCCGACGGCGGCCACGTCGACCAGATCCGCCAGGTGGTCGAGCAGATAAAGCGCAACCCCGACTCGCGGCGGCTGATCGTCTCGGCCTGGAACCCGGCGCTGGTCGACGAGATGGCGTTGCCGCCGTGCCACGCGCTGTTCCAGTTCTACGTCGCCGAGGGGCGGCTCTCCTGCCAGCTCTACCAGCGCAGCGCCGATATCTTCCTCGGCGTGCCGTTCAATATCGCCAGTTACGCGCTGCTGACCTGCATGGTGGCCCAGGTGGCCGGCCTCGCGCCGGGGGAGTTCGTCCACACCCTGGGTGATGCACACCTATATGCCAATCATCTCGAACAGGCCGAGCTGCAGCTGTCGCGCACGCCGCGCCCGGCGCCGCGTCTCATTCTCAACGCCGAAGTGAGTGATCTGTTCGCCTTCCGCTTCGAGGATATCGCCATCGAGGGCTACGACCCGCACCCGCATATCAAGGCAGAGGTGGCGGTATGAGCTGGGGATACCCGTTTGACACCATGGTGCCGGTGGCGATGATCGCGGCCATGGCGCGCAACCGAGTGATCGGCGTCGACAATCAGCTACCCTGGTATCTGCCCGAGGACCTCAAGTTCTTCAAGGCCATGACCCAGGGCAAGCCGTTGGTAATGGGGCGCAAGACGTTTGCCTCTATCGGCAAGCCGCTGCCGGGGCGGCTGAATATCGTCGTGACGCGCGATACTGCCTTCGAGCACCCGGGCGTGCGGGTCTGCCACGATATCGAAAACGCCCTGGACCTCGCCGACCAGCAGGCGATCATCGACGGGGTGGAGGAGATCATGGTGATGGGCGGCGGGCAGATCTACGCTCAGGCCATGCCCTACGCCGCGCGCCTCTACCTCACCGAGGTCGACCTCGAGGTGGAGGGCGATGCGCGCTTCCCGGAGCTTGACCTGGGCGAGTGGCAGCAGTACCAGCGGGTGCCCGGCACACCGCACGAGGGCCAGCCGGCCTATGCATTCGTCGAGTATCGGCGTCGCAAGGGTGGGGCAGCTCCCGATTGAGTCATTGGCAGTGCCGCTCGGGACTATCCCGTCGGCAGGCCTACGAGGAGGCGCTGTAAACCGTCCCTGGGCGCTACCGATGCCATCCCTGGCATCGACACCTCCTCTTCGGCCTGCCCCCGGCGTCCCTCGCTGGTGCATGTCCGAGATTCTGTCGACGGATCAGCACCGAGCGGTACAGGCCCCGGCGGATAGGCAAAAGCGGTCTGTGTGGTGCCGCTCTGCGGCGCCGCATTGTCAGAATGCCAAAGCTGGCACACACTTGAGGCTATGATCACGTGAGATGCGCATGGAGGGCGACGCCTTGAACGACGATCACACCGCGGCACTGCTCAGCGCCCTGGAGCAGCGTGCCAAGCATGGCTTGGCTGCACTGCGCGAGGCGCACACGACCATTGCCGACCTCGAGCGGCGCCTGGCCGAGCTCGAGGCCGATAACCAGCGCCTGCAGCAGGAGGCCGAGGCCCGCGAGCCCGCGGCCAGCCCGCGCAGCCAGGGGCTGGCCGCGCTGATGTCGCGCCGCCCGCGCTTCGCCGCCCGGCATCATGAGTCGGCCGGTGACACGCCCGCTGCTGGGCCACCTTCATCGGCGTCGCCTGTGCCGGCGGCGGAGCCGTCCACTAGGGAGCCGGTCGCCGAGGCGCCCACCGCCGCGCCAGCGCCTTCCAGTGCACCCTCAGTGGACCAGCAGGAGCCCCAGAGCCGCCTGCCGATCGGCGAGGCGCCGTCGCCCCAGGCGCTACTCGACGAGTGGTACCAACGCTACCCGCAGACCTTTTTCAAGGGCCACACCCGGCCGCTCAAGGTCGGCATCCATGAAGACCTAGTGGCCCGCGAGCCGTGGCCCGACAAGTTGGTGCGTCGGGCGCTGGCCTGCTACGTGCACCTGCCGCGTTATCTCAAGGCGGTGCGCAGCGGCGCCGAGCGCGTCGACCTCGATGGCGCCAGCGCCGGCGACGTCACCGACGGCGAGGCGCGCTACGCCCGCCGCCAGCTCGACGATCTGCGTGCCCAGAACCGTACTCGCAAGGCCCAGCAGGCCGAACGTCAGGCCCAGCGCGAGAAGGACCAGCGACTCGAGCAGAAGCTCGGCCAGTTGCTGGCCAAGCACGAGCAGCGCTGAATCGTCCTCACACTAACCGCTTAGGCCTGATCCGGCGCCCTCGCTAATCACCGCCTTGATCCACGACAAGCCGTTGATACCTTGCCTATAGGTGAGGCTTGCATGTCGCCCAAGACCCGGCGAAGATACCAGCGCTGGTTGCCGCAGGCGCTGTGAAGCGCTCTGCGGGCGCCGCCGGACTATCCATTAGCAGGGGCCATTAAAAGGGCTGCCAGGCCGATGGATAGGCCGCGAGGCGCCGAGCGGCCCGGCGTCATGGGCTTCAAGGTGGTGGCATGACGCTAGCGCAGGGCAAAAGTTCCATGGTTTCCGTGCATCGAGATTGGAAACAGTGTTTTTTCTTGTTGCGTTCTCGGAAATCCCGGTATAAGGTTTCTCTGCGAGCATTGGAATATAACAAGGCTTCGCTCAGGTGGCGGTCTCGGCCATCATGCCTCGGCAGATTGGCCAGGCGCACCGGGAAAGCCGACTGCATATGCAGAAACGATCGAAACAGTAAGCTAGTTAAGGACATATCGCGATGAAAAAGACACTGTTAGCGACTGCTATCGCCGGCGCCCTGGGCGTCTCCGCTGCTGCTCAGGCAGCTACCGTTTACAGCCAAGACGGCACCGAAGTCGACGTCTATGGCCGTATCGTTATGGCCGTGACCACCGGTGGTCCGGAAGAGCAGGGTGGCCCGGAGAATCCTGGCGCGCAGAAAACAGCCGGTTCTGAAGTTTCTGACCTGGGCTCGCGTCTGGGCTTCCGCGCGCGTCATCAAGTCAACTCCGACCTGTCCGTGTTTGCCAACATGGAGTTCCGTTTCGACGCCTCCGCCCGCAATAGCGATCCGATCACCAACAACCGTCAGACCTTCCTGGGCGTTGAGAGCCAGCAGTTCGGTCGCGTCTGGGCCGGTAACTTCAACAGCATCTACTACAACACCGTCGGCGTTCTTTTCGATGTGCCGGAAAATGAGGGCTGGACTACCTTCGGTAGCGTAGACAACAGCTCCCACGGTAATGCGCTGGCCTACTCTACGCCGGTGCTGGAAGGCTTCCAGGCCCACGTTCAGGTCAAGCACTACTCTGGTAACGATCAGGTTCAGGGTGGCAATGATACCGACTCCACCACCAGCTCTCAGGTGGCGGCGAGCTACACTTGGCAGGATCTGTACATCGCCGCGGGTTACGACCAGAACCGTGACTACGGCCCCCGTGGTGCCGGTCACTCCGCTGGTGACGGCGTAGGCAGTAACCTTGGTAACGCCGGTCGTCACTCCGACGAAGCGCTGTGGGGTGCTGTGGCATCTTACCAGTTCACTCCGGCCTTCAGCGCTCGCCTGGGCTATGAGACCAGCAGCTCTAATGACGAGCGCCTGGGAGAGACCGCTGGTAATGATCAGTTCCAGTATCTGGGTCGCGATATCGCCAGCATCGGTGCCACCTTCGACTACGGCATGGGTGAGATCTACGGCCAGTACGCGCGCGTCAGCTGGGACGACAACGATCAAACCGGCAACATCGACTCCTCCAACCAGTGGATGCTGGGCGCTAACTATCGCTTTAGCCAGCCGATGTACGTCTTCGCCGAAATCTACGATGCTGACTTCGACAGCGACAGCGCCATCAGCGACCTGAACGACGACCTGCTGTACACCGTGGGCGCTCGCTACGACTTCTAAAGTCTAGCCAGCCCCCTCGAGCCGCCTAGCGGTTCGCCAGAAGCCGGCCCCTCGTGGGCCGGCTTTTTAACGCCTGCCGTTTGGTCCTTCGCCAAGCCGCCAAGCGCCTATTTCTCCCATCGCGCATATAGCGTTGAAATCCACCGCTCGGTGGGTCTCGCCTTTCCTCCTCCCGCTGCTATGCTGAATTCAGTTCGTTGAACCGTCATTCAATTGTCATTCTCCGGTCATCGAGTCGAACAGACAATCACAACAAGCGCTGTGCGAAAAGGCGCCGAGATCAGGCGGTCGTTGGACCACGCGTAACAATCACTGTGTTCAGGAGAATCCACCATGTCGATGTCACGGCGCCGTTTTCTACAGGGAACGGCTGCGGCCGGGGCGGTGGCGGCTGCGCCATCCTTCTATATCAACAAGGCCCTGGCCCAGGGCGACCCGCTGCGCATCTATGCCTGGGCCGGCTACTTCAGCGACGAGATGCTCGCCGACTTCACTGACAAGACCGGCATCCGCGCCACCTTCACCCCCTACGGCACCAATGACGAGCTGATGAACTCGCTGAGGGCCACCGATGGCTCCGGCTTCGACGTGATCATGCCCACCGTGGACCGGGTACCGGGCTACCTCGACTACGACCTGATCCAGCCGCTCGACGAGTCGCGCATCAACTGGGACGGCGCGCTGCAAAGTGCCATCGAGGGTTCCGAGGTGGGCGGCGTGGTCGACGGCCGGCGCTACTTCGCGCCCAGCGACTGGGGTACCGAGGCGATCGCCTACCATCGTCGCTTCGTCGATATCGACCGCGAGACCCTCAGCTACGCCGACCTGTGGAACCCCGACCACGGCCAGGGCGTGACGGTGCGCGGGCACTCGGCGCTGGTTGGCATCGGCCTGTGGCTGGAGCGCGAGGGCCGGCTGCCGTTCCCGATGCTAGAGTCCTACCGCAGCGAGGAGGCGATGCGCGCCAACTTCGATGTGATCGTCGAGGAGGCGGTCAAGCACAAGAACCTGCTGGTGCAGTTCTGGGATACCGAGAACGAGGCCCAGGCGGCGTTTCGTACCAACGGTGCGATCATCGGCCAGACCTGGGACAGCACCGCCTTCCGCCTCAAGCAGGAGGGTGAGGACATCGCCTACGCCGCCCCCCGCGAAGGCGCGCTGGCGTGGATGGAGGGCTTCGTGATTCCCAAGAACGCGCAGAATCCGGATGCCGTCTACGAGTTGATCAACTGGTACTACACCCCGAGGCCGGCGCCATGTTCGTCGAGGCCACCGGCTACAACTCCACCTCGGTGGGCGCCGAGGCGCTGCTGCCGGCGGAGACCCGGCAGTTCTTCGAGGACTCCTATACCGACGCCGACCTCGAGAACCTGTGGTGGTGGCCGATCCAGGAGCCGTGGTACGTGACCCTGCGCAACGAGTACCAGGATCGCTATCTTTCGGCGTGATCAGTGCGGGCAGCGCTGCGCACTGCAATCGCGAATGAATTCACTCCCACATGAGGGGGGGTGCCTCCGTAAATGTAGGAGCGCTTCAGTTGCGATGGTGTTTGGGTGGTATCAGTGCGGGCAGCGCTGCGCACTGCAATCGCGAATGAATTCGCTCCCACATGAGGGGTGGCGCCTCCGCTAAATGTAGGAGCGACTTCAGTCGCGATGGGGGTTGGGGGGTATCAGCCCGGCAGCGCTGCGCACTGCAATCGCGAATGAATTCACTCCCACATGAGGGGGGGCCTCCGTAAATGTAGGAGCGCTTCAGTTGCGATGGTGTTTGGATGGTATCAGTGCGGGCAGCGCTGCGCACTGCAATCGCGAATGAATTCGCTCCCACATGAGGGGTGGTGCCTCCGTAAATGTAGGAGCGCTTCAGTTGCGATGGTGTTTGGGTGGTATCAGTGCGGGCAGCGCTGCGCACTGCAATCGCGAATGAATTCGCTCCCACATGAGGGGTGGCGCCTCCGCTAAATGTAGGAGCGACTTCAGTCGCGATGGGGGTTGGGGGTATCAGCCCGGCAGCGCTACGCACTGCAATCGCGAATGAATTCACTCCCACATGCGGGGTGGCGCCTCCGTAAATGTAGGAGCGCTTCAGTTACGATGGGGTGGTTTACATGGCAGCGCTGCGCACTGCAATCGCGAATGAATTCACTCCCACATGCGGGGTGGCGCCTCCGTAAATGTAGGAGCGCTTCAGTTACGATGGAGTGGTTTACATGGCAGCGCTGCGCACTGCAATCGCGAATAAATTTGCTCCCACATGAGGAGTAGCGCCTCCGCTAATGTAGGAGCGACTTCAGTCGCGATGCTGTTGCTGAATGGGGCGCCAGCATAGGCTTTTACCTGTTTTGTTGAGGTCCCAATGGACGGTTCCGTTTCGCTCGACAAGGTAGTGATGCGCTTCGGCGACTTCACCGCCATCGAATGCTCTTCGCTGGAGATTCATTCCGGCGAGTTCTTCAGCTTTCTCGGCCCCTCGGGCTGCGGCAAGACCACGCTGCTGAACATGGTCAGCGGCTTTCTCACTCCCAGCGAAGGGCAGATCCTGATCGGTGGCGAGGCGATGGGCGGGGTGCCGGTCAACCGACGGCCCACGGCGATGATCTTCCAGAACCTGGCGCTGTTCCCGCTGATGAGCGTGTACGAGAACATCGAGTTCGGGCTCGAGGTGCGCGGCGTCAGCAAGCGCGCCCGGCGCGAGGTCTCCGAGCGCCTGCTGGCCCTGGTGGCACTGGAGGGCAGCGGCGACAAGCAGGTCGCCGAGCTCTCCGGCGGCCAGAAGCAGCGCATCGCCATCGCCCGGGCGCTGGCGGTGGAGCCGCGGGTGCTGCTGCTCGACGAGCCGCTCTCGGCGCTGGACCTCAAGCTGCGCCAGCATATGCGCGCCGAGCTCAAGGCGATCCAGCGCAAGACCGGCATTACCTTCATCTACATTACCCACGACCAGGGCGAGGCGCTGACCATGTCCGACCGGGTGGCGGTGATGTCGGCGGGGCGCATCCAGCAGGTCGCCGACCCCATGACGCTCTACCGCGCGCCGCAGACCGGCTTCGTGGCGGCCTTCGTCGGCGAGACCAATCGCCTCGAGGTGAGCGTTGCCGAGCGCGACGGCGAGCGCTTGACCCTCGACGCCGGCCTGCTCGGGCGCCTGCAGGGCAGCGCGGTGCCCGGCGCCAGCGACGGCCTGGCCGCTGGCGATAGCGCCGCGCTGTTCGTGCGTCCCGAGCAGCTGCGGCTGCTGGGGCAGGGCAGCTCGGGCCCGGCGCTGGAGGCCGAGGTCGAGGCGGTGCATTTCGAAGGCGCCTGGCTGATGCTCGAGACGCGGCTCGTGGCCACTGCCGAACGGCTGCGGGTGCAGCTCAGCGGCGAACAGGTGCGCGGCGCGGCCGGCCGCCTTGCCCAGGGCGAGCGGGTAAGGCTGGGCTATGACCCGGCCGAGGCGGTGGTGCTGCCCAACGACGGCAGCCCGGTGGTCGACGAGGAGACCGGCGAGGTCAAGGAGGCGGCCGATGTTCCGGCAGCTTAGCGCGCGCTTCGGCTCGCCGGTGGCGATGGCCATCGTCACCCTGCTCGGCATGTGGCTGATCATGATGGTGACGCTGCCGCAGCTTCAGATGATCGAGTACTCGCTGCGGCCCAACCTGCTGCCGGCGCAGGTCGGCGGGCCGGACGATCGCCTGACCGTGGCCAACTACGTGACACTGTTCAACAACGATATCCACCGCGCGATCTTCCTCAAGACGATCTGGTCGAGCGTGCTGGTCACCATGCTGACCCTGGCGGTGAGCTATCCGCTGGCCTGGTACCTGGCCAAGGTCGCCACCCCGCGCCAGGCGGCGCTGTGCATCCTGCTGTTGATCGTGCCGTTCTGGATCAACGAGATCCTGCGCACCTACTCCTGGTTTATCCTGCTGGCGTTTCGCGGCCCGCTCAACGAGGTGCTGCTGGCGCTGGGGCTGATCGACCGCCCGATCCGCTTTCTCAGCGGCGACGGAGGGGTGATGGTGGGCATGGTCTACGCCTATATCCTGTTCATGGTGTTTCCGCTCTACAATGCCATCGAGAGCCTTGACGGCAACCAGGTGCGGGCGGCCCGCGACCTCGGCGCCGGTACCCTGCGCACCCACCGGCGCATCGTGATTCCCCACGCCAAGCCGGGTATCGCCACCGGCTGCATCATGGTCTTCATGCTCGCCGCCGGCAGCTATGCGGTGCCGGCGCTGCTCGGCTCGCCGGGCAGTCGCTGGTTCACACAGATCATCTACAACTGGTTCTTCGAGGGCGGCAACTGGAACCAGGGCGCGGCCTACGCCTTCCTGCTGCTGGTACTATGCATCGGCTTCATGTCGCTGGTGATGAAGCTATTTAAAGTCGGCCTGGGGGATATCGCCAAATGACCTCTCAGCGCCTGCTGGCCTTCGGCCTCAAGTTCTATATCGTGGTGTTCTTCGCCTACCTGTTCCTGCCGCTGCTGATCATGTCGCTGGCGACCTTCAACGACAGCCGCTTTCCCACCGTGACGCCCTGGGGCGGCACCACGCTGCGCTGGTTCGGCGAGCTGTGGCGCGACGGCGGCATGTGGCAGGCGCTCTCCAACAGCCTGATGGTGGCGGCGGGGGTGCTGGTGCTGGCGGTGCCGATAGGTATCTCCAGCGCGCTGTTCCTCAACACGGTGTCGAGCCGCGCCAAGCCGTTCATCTATGCGCTGATCCTCTCGCCGCTGCTTACGCCGGGGGTGATCATCGGCATCTCGACGCTGATCTTCTGGCGCCAGTTCGGCGTCAGCGGCGGGATCTTTCTCACCGTGCTGGGGCAGACCACTTTCATCGCCGCCTATGTAATGCTGATGGTGATGGCGCGGTTGCAGCGCTTCGACCGCACCATGGAGCGCGCCGCCCTGGACCTCGGCGCCAGCCAGTGGCAGATGTTCCGGCGCATCCTGCTGCCGTACCTCAAGCCGGCGATCCTGTCGGCGGCGGTGATTGCCTTCCTGCAGTCGTTCGAGAACTACAACACCACGCTGTTCGTGGCCGGTTATGACACCACCCTGACGGTGTATATCGCCTCCCAGGTGCGCACCGGGCTGACCCCGGCGGTCAACGCGCTGGGGCTGATCCTGATCCTGATCACGGTGGTGCTGGCGGTGGCCTATGAGCTCAAGCGGCGCCGCGAGGTGGCTAATGCCCAGCAAGCAGGTGCAATGTAAGCCGGTTCAGGCGTGGTAGCTGCGGTACCAGTCACAGAGGTGCTCGGCAAACATGGGAACGGCGAGATGATTGCCCTGGGCGAGGTATGGCCCCTCCTGGCTCATGGCGTCCAGGCTCGACTGATTCTCGAGGCCGACGGCAATGCACTGAATGTCGAGCGTCTCCAGCAGGCGATGAATGCCGCCCAGTAGCTTCTGGCTTCGCGGATCATTGGCGAGATTGTTGATCAACACGCCATTTACCTTGGCCTGGCGGATCGGCAGCCGCGACAGGTAGGCGAAGTTGACGTGGCCGTCGCCCAGTTCGTCGAGGGCCAGGTTGACCCCAAGTCGCTGCAGGCGGCGAAATAGGTGCTGGGTGCTTTCAGGCTGGCTGACCAGGCTGTCGCAGGCGATCTCAAGTGTCAGCCAGGAAGCATCGTCGACGATCTGTCGTAGGTACTGGTCGAGGGGAAGCCTGTTGGACCTGTCGGGATGCAGGTGGTCGTCAACGATGTTCACCGAAATCGGCAGATTCCCAAGCCCGCTCCCCGAAGCTTGCCATGCTTGGCGCTGCTTGGCGACCTCGCCAATGACCCACCTGTCGAGGCGGATCGCCAACCCCAGCTTGCGTGCAAGAGCGATGCACTCCCTGGGCTTGTGGTTGAAATAGCGACCGTCATTCCACCGCAGCAAGGCTTCCAGGCCAACCACCCGGCCGGTGGTCAGGTTACACTGGGGTTGGTAGACGATTCGAAACGCATTTTCGGGCTCCCTGACGGCCTCGCTGAGCGCCATTTCGATGGTCAGTTGCTCTTGCAGCAGGTGGCTGATGGCGGGGTCGACGAAGCTATGCGAGCTACCACCGGCGTGTTTGGCGGCATACATGGCGCTATCGGCGCTGCTGAGCAGCTCTCTGGCGTTTTGGCCATCTTCCGGATATAGCGCGATGCCAATACTGGCCGACATGGGGAGGTATTTGCCCGAGACCTTCACTGGTGCCTCGAGGGCTTCTTGAATACGAAGTGCCACTGCCTGGGCGGTTTCACGGCTCGAGCCGCACTCGAGCAGGACGAGAAATTCGTCGCCACCAAAGCGAGCCAGGACATCTTCACTGCGCAGTGCTTGGGTGAGGCGGATGGCAATCTTGTTGAGCATTTCATCGCCTGCGGCATGCCCGAGCGAATCGTTGACGGGCTTGAAGCGATCGAGGTCGATGAAAAGTATGGCGAAAGAAGTACCGGTGCGTTCGGCATGATTCAGGGCACGCTGCAGGTGATCATCGAACAGCGAGCGATTGGCGAGCCCGGTCAGGGGATCGTGGTGGGCCATTAGCTGCAACTGGTTTTCGTTGCTCTTGAGGTCCGAAATCTCGATGAAGCTGCGGACATATCCCTTGATCTGTCCACCGCCGTCCCGTATGGCGTTGACCGACAGCAACTCGGGATGAATCTCGCCATCCTGACGACGACAGTAGACTTCGCCATGCCAGTATCCAGTATGCCTGAGTTGGTCGAGTGCTCGAAAGTAATCGTGACTCTGGTCGGCCAGCAGGCTGTGGATGTCCGAGCCCAGCACCTGATCGCAGCGGTAGCCAGTGATAGTCTCGAACGCCGGGTTAGTGAGCAGAACCCTGTGCTGGGCATCGGTGACCACTAGCCCCGCACGGCTATGTTTGAACCCCGCACTTGCTAAACTAGCGGTACCTGATGTATTGATGAAGGTTCTACCTTCGCTGGCAAGTACTTGCATACATTGGGTGGTGACGCCTTCCTGGCTGCCGCTGGTCATGTTGTCCTGCATGCGGAGTTCCGCCCACTTTGGTAGTCAGTGTTAACTATTGTAGCTAAGCCTGCCATCGTCAATATCCTGAGTTACCGATTGATAAAAACTCCAGGGGCGCACTGCTGCCAGGGAGGGAAGAGTAGCGGTTTTTCGTCTTATATTGTTTTTTTATATTAATTTGATTATATTGATAAATTTAATCTATGTATCAGAAATAAGTGCGCATATCCAGGGTTTAGCTGTCTAGGCTGGGATGCCGAGACGGCCAGGCCGCGTGGTAAAATAATTCGATGTCACTAAACATTTCACGAGTGCTGCACCGTTTGGCGCCCCACTCTCTGCATGCACGACTGGTCATCGGCATCAGCCTGGGCTGGCTGGTGCTGGTCGCGGCGATCATCCTGGTAGCATCGCGCTCCGGCGATCAACTGGCCGGGCAGGCCAATCGCGCCCACCTGGAATACGAAGCCGAACTGATCGCCCGGCATATCGAGGAGGCGGTGGAGGTGCGCATCGACGCCCTGCAGCGCTTCGCCGAGCGAGTGCTGCAGGCCTCCGATCAAGCTCCAGAGCAGGCCGCCGCGCTGCTCGACGAAAACGTCGGGCTGATGGCGCTGTTCGATGCGCTGGTGGTGATCTCTGCCGACGGCGAGGTGCTGGCCGATATTCCCGAGCTGCCCGGCCGCCGCGGGCTGGATGTCACCGAGCGCGAGTACTTCCGCTATATGCGTCATGTACGCCGCCCCTATGTATCCGAACCCTTTACCGGTGCCGCCAGCGATGCGCCGCTAGTGATGGTCGCCGTGCCGATACTCTCGGAGGGGGAGTTCAGGGGCATGCTCGGCGGCGTGGTCAGCGTCGAGGATGGCAGTTTCTTTGCCGGGCTGCGGCGGATCCGGATTGGCCATGCGGGCTTCGCGGCCCTGGCCACGGCGTCGGGGCTGGTGCTGTCGCACCCTAGCCATGAGCTGGTCATGCGGCCGGTCCCGGGTGCCGGGTCCCACCCCGAACTCGACCTGGCGCTGTCCGGCTGGCAGGGGGCGGCAGAGGGGAGGCTGGTCGACGGTACACGCGCGCTGCAGGCCTTTCGCCAGGTGTGGTCGGCCAACTGGGTGGTCGGGGTCTACTTGCCACGAGCCCAGATGATGGGGCCGGTGGAGGCGTTTCTGCGCCAGCAGCAGTGGGTGGGGTTGATGACCGTACTGCTGATGCTGCCGCTGCTGTGGCTGGGGTTGAAGCTGCTGCTACGCCCGCTGCACCGCCTCGAGCGGCATATCGCTCGGGTGGCCCGCGGCGAGGCCAAGCGCGTCGACCCGCGTACCGGGATGCGCGAACTGCAGCAGGTCGCCGATACCTTCAATGATCTCGAACGCCAGCGTGAACAGGCCAAGGCGCTGCTGCAGGATCGCCAGGCGTTTCTCGATGCGGTACTCGATTCGTCGCCCACCGGTCTGTTCATCTGCAACCTGCGCGGTCAGCTGGTCTATCTCAATCCAGCCCTGCACAACCTCACCGGCTACGATCTGGAAGACTATCGCGACTGGGAGATATTCGAGCATCTGCACGTCGACGAGATCGACGACGTGCGCGATCTTTGGCGGCATACCCTGGAAAGCGGTCGGCCCTTTTCGCGTCAGATGCGCTACCACGCTGCCAAGGGCCAGACGCTATGGCTCGAGCTGAATGTCAGTCGGGTGGCAGATGATGGCAAGCCGCTGGGCTATGTGGGTACCGTCAAGGACATCACCGACAGCCGCCAGCGCGAGGCGCTGCAGCGCTGGGAGGCCGAGCACGATCCGCTTACCGGGCTGCTCAACCGGCGCGGCTTCGAGCGTTGGCTCGAGGAGGCGCTGGTCGAGTGGAAGAAGGCCGGCACGCCATCGGCGCTGCTGATGTTCGATCTAGACCATTTCAAGCCGATCAACGACCGCGGTGGCCACGCCCTGGGCGACGAGATGCTGCGGCGCATCGCCCAGGTACTGGCCTGGGAAGTACGTAACAGCGACCACGTGGCGCGCCAGGGCGGCGACGAGTTCGCGGTGCTGTTGCCCAGCTGCAGCCTCAGCCAGGCGCAGCGCCTGGCCGAGAAGCTGCGCCAGGCGATCAGCGAGATCTACGTCGAACACGGCGGCAATATCTACCACGTCACGCTGAGCATGGGCCTGACTGGCCTGCTCGAGAGCGACGAGGACATCGAGACTGTGCTGGCGAGAGCCGATGCGGCAAGCTACCGCGCCAAGGCCGCTGGGCGCAATCGCATCGTTGATGCTGCCGAGCGATCAACCTGACCGTTGACTGGCGCCCCCTTCAGGATTCGAACCTGAGACCTTCCCCTTAGGAGGGGGACGCTCTATCCAGCTGAGCTAAGGGGGCGTGGAGGCGTATTATAAGCCTCTGATGCGACAAGATAAACCCATTAGGCTCAGCACTTCAGCGGAAACCTGGGCGGGGTGTGGCCGGCGAGGTAGCGTCGGAACATAGCCGCCTCCTCCGCGGGTTTGCCGATATGGTGCCCTGGCCGAGGTCGCAGCCCATGGCGCTCAGGGTGTCGAGCTGGGTCTGCGTCTCGATGCCTTCGGCCAGCACGCATGCGCTGCATGGCGTGGCCCATGTGGATGATGCCGCTGATGAACTGCTGGCGATCTTGGCACCCAGCTCGCGTGCCTCCTGCAGCAGGCTTGCGGCCAGTTCCAGGTCGTGGAACTGGGTGGCCTCGAGCACCTCGGCGACCAGAAATGGATCGTCGAGGGCATACTTGGTACGGGTCGCCGACAGCGCCTCGATGAAAGCGCCGGTCTCGATCTGATCCTGGGACAGGTTGACGGCGATCATTACCGGGTGACCGGCATCGCGGAAGCGTTTTGCCACGTGGCCTGCCTGATCGACCAGCCAGCGACCGAACGGCAGGCTCAGCGACGACTGGGTGATCACATCGATGAAGTGCTCCGGGCCGAGTACGCCCTTGATGGGATGGTGCCAGCGTGCCAGGGCCTCGAAGCCAACGATTTCATGGGCGCGCAGGTCGAGGGTCGGCTGGAAGTGGAGTGCGCGGTGAAGTCGTTGGCGCGCATCAGCCGCTTGAATCGTCGGCTGATCTCCACCAGCAGCTCATCGCCACTGGCGTGGCCGAAGCTGTCGTTGATCGGCTTGAAGTCGTCGAGGTCGAGAAACAGCACTGCCAGGCCGCTCTGGGTGAACTCCAGGCTGGCCAGCTGACGCTCGAGCAGAGTATTGAAGTGCTCGCGGTTGAACAGGCCGGTGAGCGGATCGTAGCTGGCCATGCGCTCGAGGCGGGCCTGATTGAGGTAGCGGGCATTCGCTCTGTTCGCCGTCGGCGATGGAGATGGCAAGCCCGGGGATATCGAGCAGACTGGCAAGCGAGGCGGGCAAGGCGGCAGGATGGCCCAATTGTGTGTCCTAATCCAAGCGTAGGTAATTATAGTGGGTTCTAATGTAATCACGATGTTTCCAGGACGGGCATGATAGAACATTGCGACCGGTGGATGAAGGAATTGCTGACCTGGATATGATCCATGTCATGCTGAGGTGTTACGACCAAGCTGGGGAAGCCCATGCACTTGAACGACTACCAACGCCACGACGCCACCGGCTTGAGCGCGCTGATTCGCCGCGGCGAAGTGAGCCGTGAAGAGGTGATGGCGGCCGCCTGCACACTGATCGAGGATGCCAACCCCAGCCTCGCTGCGGTGGTGCGCACGCGCTTCGACAAGGCCCGTGAAGAGCTCGCGCGAGTCCCCGTCGAGGCGCCGTTTGCCGGGGTGCCGTTGCTGGCCAAGGATCTGCTGATGGCCATCGAGGGCGAGCCCATGGCCTGCGGCAGCGCCGCGCTGCGCGATTGGCGCGCCGCCGAGGACTCGACCCTGGTTAGCCGGCTGCGCCAGGCGGGGTTCGCCATTCTCGGCCAGACCGCGACCCCGGAGCTGGGCCTGATGGGCATCACCGAGCCCAGGGCCTTCGCCCATCCGCGCAACCCCTGGGACGCCGGCTGCTCGCCGGGCGGCTCCAGCGGCGGGGCCGCCGCCGCGGTGGCCGCCGGCTTGGTGCCGTTGGCCATGGCCGGCGACGGTGGCGGCTCGATCCGCATTCCGGCCAGCTACTGCGGGCTGTTCGGCTTCAAGCCGTCGCGCGGGCGGGTGCCGCTGGGGCCGATGTACGCCGAGGTGTGGGAAGGCGCGGTGGTCGAGCACGCCGTGACTCGCAGCGTGCGCGACAGCGCCGCGCTGCTCGATCATATCAACGGCATGGACAGCGGCGCGCCGCTGCCGCTCGGCCGCGAAGACGGCTTTCTCGACGCCACCCGGCGAGTGCCAGCGCGCCTGCGCATCGCCGTGTCGCTGGGTGAGCCGCTGGGCCGTTCGCTGGGCACTGAGCTCGACCCGCAGGCCAGGCTGGCCGTCGAGGACGCCGCCCGGCGTCTCGAGGCGCTGGGGCATCACGTCGAGTGGTGCGATCCACCGGTGGACGGCGAGGCGCTGGCCGACAGCTACCTGACCCTCTACCTCGGCCACCTGGCGGCGGACCTGGCCTGGATCGCCGCCGAGACCGGCGTGGCGGTGAGCAGGCTCGACATTGAGCCGGCGACCCGTGCCGTGGGCCGCCTGGGGCGTCAGCTCAAGGCCCGCGACTATGTGCTTGGCAAGCGCCACTGGAACCGCGTGGCGCGGGATATGGGCGTCTTTCACCAGCGCTACGACATGCTGCTGATGCCGGTGGCCGCGGGTGCGGCGCCGCGCCTCGGCGAGCTCTACCCCACGCCGGCCCGCGAACGGTTGATGTCGCTGCTGGCACTGCCGGGGCTGTCGCGGCTGGCGCTCGAGCTCGGCATGCTCAAGCGCCTGGCCCGCGACGCCCTGCGCCACACGCCCTATACCCAACTGGCCAACCTCACCGGCCAGCCGGCCATGTCGCTACCGCTGCACGTCACCCCCGGCGGCCTGCCAATGGGCGTACAGGTGCTGGGCGCGATGGGCGACGACCGCCGCCTGCTGCAGCTGGCCGCCCAGCTCGAAGCCGAGGCGGGCTGGGGGGCACGGTTACCGCGGGCCTGGCCACCGGGCGCGGATGAACAAACCCCGGCGGCCGGCTAGAATGGCCTTTCCACTTCCCGGCCCGGACTCCTGATGGCCTCTCGATCCACCGGCGCCTCGCCTGCGCCGCTCTCCGCCCACGGCGACCGCCACTTCGACGGCCTGGCCGAGAAGTTTGCGGCCAGCCTCTACGGCCACCCGCGTGGCGAGCTGCGCCTGACGCTGCTCGACCATCTGCTGCCCGAGCTGCTCGACCTGCATCGACAGCCGGTGCTCGACGTGGGCGCCGGACTCGGCCAGATGGGCGCCTGGTTCGCGCGCCGTGGCCATGCCGTGACGCTCAGCGAGCCTTCCGTCGAGATGCTCGACGAGGCGCGCCGGGTGCTGGGCGAGGAAGCGCTCGCCCCGGCCCCGCGGTTCGTGGCGCTGCCGCTGCAGGCGCTGCCCGAGCAGGCCCCCGGGCCCTGGCCGCTGATCGTCTGCCACGCGGTGCTCGAGTGGCTGGGCGACCCGCGCCAGGCGCTGCATACGCTGAGCGGGCTGCTGGCGCCGGGCGGCCAACTGAGCCTGATGGTGTTCAATCGCGACGCGTTGCGGCTGTCGAATATCGTCAAGGGTAACCTCGACAAGGCGCTGGCCGATCGCCTGGCCGGGACCGGCCAGCGCCAGCGGCTGACGCCGATCTCGCCCATCGCCCACGCCGAGATGGTCGAGTGGGCGGAGCAGTGTGGCCTGTCCGTTGACGCCGTGGCCGGCGTGCGCGTCTTCCACGACTACCTGCGTCAGCGCGACCCGGACCCCGAGACGCTGGCCAAGCTCACCACCCTGGAGCTGCGCCACTGCCGCGATGACGCCTACTGGCGGCTGGGCCGCTACCTGCTCTACACCCTGCGCAAGCCCGAGGAACCCGCTGCATGACCGCCGAGACCCCCGTCTGCCAGCTGCTGGCACGCCAGGATCACGACTACCGCGACTGGCTGTGGGTGTCGCCGCCGCGTGACGCCTGGCTGGAGGGCGGCAGCGGCCGGCTGCTCTCCGCCGACCACGGCGTGCTGGCCGCCTGGCGAGCGCAGGGGCGCCCGGCCTGTGGCCCCTTCGATGCCTGGGACGAGCCGCCGGGCGCGGTGCTGTTCTGGCCCAAGAGCCATGCGCTGGGCGAGTGGTGGCTGCTGGCGCTGTGCCAGCAGCTGCCGGCGGGCACGCCGCTGCAGGTGGTGGGCGAAAACAATGGCGGCGTGAAGCGCGCGCTCAAGGTGCTGGCGGCGCTGGGCCTGGGCTGCCGCAAGCGCGACAGCGCGCGGCGCTGCACCCTGTTCGAGACCCGCCTGGGAGCCGTCTCGCTGGATCCTGAACTCGCCTGGCAGCGTTTCTCGGCGGCAGGCCTTACCCTGGTCAGCCACCCCGGCGTGTTTGGCCACGGCAAGCTCGACGACGGCACCCGGCTGCTGCTCGAGGTCCTCGAACAGCAGCCGAATTGGGCCGGGCAGCGGGTGCTCGACGTGGGCTGCGGCGACGGCGTCCTCAGCGCCTGGCTGGCAAACCGGGGCGCCGAGGTGTGCGCGGTGGATATCAGCGCCTTCGCGGTGGAGGCCGCGCGGCGCACTCTGGCGGCCAACGGCGTGGCCGGCGGGGTGCTGGGCAGCGATGTCTATGATGCCCTGCCGGCCACAGCGCAATTCGAGGCGCTGGTCAGCAACCCGCCGTTTCATCAGGAGCGCGATATCGACTACGGCCCCGCGGCGCGGCTGATCGGCGAGGCTCCGGCGCGCCTCACTGCGGGTGGCAGCCTGACGCTGGTTGCCAACGCCTTCCTGCCCTATCCGGATCTTCTCGAGCGGGCCTTCGGCGGTTTCGAGATCCTTGCCGATGATCGACGCTTTCGGGTTTATCGGGCCTCAGCGCTGGGGTCGCGATAGCCGATTTCGCTGATGGTATAGGTCGTCTCGCCGCCCGGCGCGGCCACCGTGACCTCGTCGTCCAGCGCCTTGCCGAGCAGCGCTTTGGCCAGCGGCGCGTCGACGCTGATCCAGTGCTTGCCGGTGTCGGTCTCGTCGTGGCCGACGATGCGAATGCCGAGCTCCTCTCCGTCCTCGTCCTCGAGGGTAACGAAGGCGCCGAAGTAGACCCGGCCGGTATCGGCGGGCAGCCGATCCACTACCTGCAGCTCATCGAGGCGCTTGCCGAGGTAGCGGATGCGTGCGATGACGCGGTTGAGCTCTTTCTTGTTATAGGTGTAGTCGGCGTTCTCGCTGCGGTCGCCGAGTGCCGCCGCCTCGCCGACCTTGGTCGAGAGCTGCGGCCGCTTGACCCGCGACAGGTGCTCATGGATGCCCTTCAGCCGGGCGAAGCCCTCGGCGGTGATCAGGTTGCTCTTGGGTTCCTGGCGCGGATCCTTGGCGGGATCGCGCCAGCGGGTCATGTTGCGGCCTTTCATCGGCTCTCCTCCTGCGGCTTGCCGCTACCATACGCAAGCAGGCCCAAGCGGCCAAGCCGTTGGGTGCGGTCTGGCCGGGTGGATATGCGACGGAAGTCTGCCTAGGCGTTCATTCAAACGTTCGTTACATTGCCTGGGTGACCCATTAATAACAATGCACCAGGAGTATTCGCCATGATCCGTCGTTTCCCTAGTCTCGCTGCCTGCACCCTGGCAGGTTTGCTGGCACTTGCCAGCGGACCGCTGCTGGCCTATCAGAGCGAGGTCGACTCGCTCAAGACCGAGTGGGAGAGTGCCACTACCGAGCTGCGTGGCGGCGAGCGCCGCGATGCGCTGTCGCGCCTCGCCGATGAGGCCGAGGCGCTGGCCGAGCGTCACGCCGACCAGGCCGAGGTGCTGGTGTGGCAGGGTATCATCCTGGCCTCCTACGCCCGCGAGCGCAGCGGGCTCGGTGCGCTGGGCAGCGCACGAGGCGCCCGCGATGCGCTGGAACGCGCGGTGGAGCTCGACCCCCAGGGTGGCAACGGCTCGGCCTACGTGACCCTGGGCGCGCTCTACGACCGCGCGCCGGGGCGGCCGCTGGGCTTCGGCAACAGCAATACCGCCGAGCAGATGTTCCAGCGTGCGCTGGAGATTCGCCCCGACGGCATCGATGTGAACTTCTACTATGCCGCCTTCCTGCACGAGGAGGGACGCAGCGAGGAGGCCCGCGAACACGCCCAGCGTGCCGTCGAGGGCGAGGCGCGGGCCGACCGCGAGGCCTCCGACGAGGCGCTCAGACTCGAGGCCAGGACTCTGCTGTCGCGGCTGACTTGACAAGCGCCAGCGCCACGGGCGGTTGGCAGCGGGGGGCGAGGTCGTGATAATGGCTCATTCACTCGAGCCGGAGGCACGATGTCAGATTCGCCCACAGCGCCTCATGATGGCGCCGCCGAGCGCGTAAGCGTCGCCACGCCGCGCTTCGCTGCCGCGGACGTCGAGCGCCAGCACGACGAGTGCCTGTTCCAGGGCTTCTTCCGCCTGGAGCGGCGTACCCTGCGCCACCGCCTGTTCCAGGGCGGCTGGAGCGGCGCGGTTGTCCGCGAGGTTCATGTGCGTCGCGACGCGGTGGGGGTGCTACTCTACGACCCTGGTCGCGATACGGTGGTGCTGGTCGAGCAGATTCGCGCCGGCGCGCTGGACGACCCGCTGAGCCCCTGGAAGTTGGAGCCGGTGGCCGGCCTGATCGAGACCGGCGAGGAGCCGGCGGCGGTGGCGCGGCGCGAGGCCATCGAGGAGGCTGGCTGCGAGATCGACGAGCTGATCGAACTGCATACCTACTATCCCAGCCCCGGCGCCTGCAGCGAGCGGGTCACGCTCTACTGCGGGCTGGTCGACAGCCGCGGGGTGGGCGGCGTCCACGGCCTGGATGAGGAGCACGAGGACATCCAGGTTCACGTGCTGCCGTTTCTCAAGGCCTGGGAACTCCTCGAGGCCGGCCGACTCGACAATGCCATGTGCCTGATTGCCTGCCACTGGTTGTCGCGCGAGCGGGCCTCACTGCGTGCAAGGAGGTAAGCCCGTGGCCAGAGCCGCCTACGTCACTGATCTCAAGACCCTGCAAGGGGAATGCACTGCCAACTACCTGCGCCTGACCCGGCTACTGGGCGAACTCGACGCCGGCGAGGTGCGCGAGATCGCCCTGCAGGGGCGTGACACGCGTTTCGGCTCGCTGTGGCTCGAGGTGCTCGAACACGCCCCCTACACCACCATCCTGCGCGTCTCCCAGAGCGGGGTACTGGATGCCTTCATCGACCCGCCGCGCATGCAGGTGCATCTCTACCACGACGTGCGCATGGCCGAAGTGACCGATTTTCAGCGCCAGCGCCACTTCCACGGCCGCTATCGCTACCCCAATGCGCGCATGCACCAGCCCGACGAGAAGCTGCAGCTCAACCGCTTCCTCGGCGAATGGCTGGAGCATGGCCTGGCCCACGGGCACTCCCTCGACCTGCCTATCGCCCGCTGAGCCACCCACAACAAGAGTAAGGAATGCTGCGGATGCGGCTCGTCCAGATCACCGATTGCCATCTCCACGCCGACCCGCTGGCGCGCTCGCGATCCGGGTTCCCGCTGCGCCAGCTCGAGGCGGTGGTGGCGCACGCACGGCGCCAGCGCCCGGACCTGCTGCTGGTCAGCGGCGACATCAGCCAGGATGCCACGCCGGCCTCCTATCGCCATGCGCTGGACGCCTTCGCCAGCTTCGACTGCCCGTGGTTCTGGCTGCCCGGCAACCACGATCATCGGCAGCACATGGCGGACGCCCGGGCGCTGCTCGACCAGGTCGACCTTGGCGACTGGCGTCTGCTGCTGCTGGATACCCAGGTGGCGGGGCAGCCCCATGGGGAAGTGGGCGAAGACCAGTGCCAATGGCTCAGCGAGCAGTTGGCCGCCGACCAGCGGCCGACCCTGATTGTCATGCACCATCCGCCGCTGGCGGTGGGGGCCGATTGGATGGACGCCATCGGCCTGCACGACCGTGACGCCTTCTGGGCGGCGGTGACACCCCACGCCCATCTTCGGGCGGTCCTCTGCGGGCATATCCATCAGGCCTTTGCCGGACGCCATGCGATGCAAGAGGAGGGCGCCGAAGTGACGGTCTACGGCGCGCCGGCGACGGCCGATCAGTTCCTGCCCGGTGCCGAGACGTTTACCATCGATCAAGCCTCACGACCCGGCTATCGCATCGTCGAGCTCGCCCACGACGGCCTGTCGACCTGGGTAGAGCGGGTGACGCTGTGATCCTTTATTCTTTTAAGTGATAAAAAGATATTTCTTGATTCTTTGACGTTATGACCAGCCCGTCGGTACCCTAGCCGCATCCTGCCGCCTCGGCGGCACGCTGTTTCTTCGGTGTCGCCATCGCGCGGCGCCCCGGTCCAAGAGGTTGCCAGTCGATGCTGTCCCCCGAACGTCAGACCCATCTCAAGCAGCTCGAGGCGGAGTCGATCCACATCATCCGCGAGGTGGCCGCCGAGTTCCGCAACCCGGTGATGATGTACTCCATCGGCAAGGACTCCTCGGTGATGCTGCACCTGGCGCGCAAGGCCTTCTACCCCGGCACGCCGCCGTTCCCCTTGATGCATATCGACACCACCTGGAAGTTCAAGGAGATGATCGCCTTTCGCAACCGCATGGCGGCGGAGGCGGGCATGGAGCTGATCGTGCATACCAACGAGGAGGGGCGCGCGGCCAACATCAACCCCTTCGACCACGGCAGCGCCAAGTACACCGACGTGATGAAGACCCAGGCGCTCAAGCAGGCCCTCACCGAGCACGGCTTCGACGCCGCCTTCGGCGGTGCGCGCCGCGACGAGGAAGCCAGCCGTGCCAAGGAGCGGGTCTACTCGTTCCGCGACAAGTACCACCGCTGG
This sequence comes from Halomonas socia, assembly GCF_010977575.1. GTDB lineage: Bacteria > Pseudomonadota > Gammaproteobacteria > Pseudomonadales > Halomonadaceae > Franzmannia > Franzmannia socia. The sequence continues at coordinate 4,443,658 of NZ_CP048812.1, read as the reverse complement.
GACCCCAAGAACCAGCGCCCGGAGCTGTGGAGCATCTACAACGCCAAGGTCAACAAGGGCGAATCGATCCGCGTCTTCCCGCTCTCCAACTGGACCGAGCTGGACATCTGGCAGTACATCTACCTCGAGCAGATCCCCATCGTGCCGCTCTACTACGCCGCGCCGCGCCCGGTGGTGGAGCGCGACGGCATGCAGATCATGGTCGACGACGAGCGCCTGCCGCTGGAGGAAGGCGAAGTCCCCGAAGAGAAGTGGGTGCGCTTCCGCACCCTGGGCTGCTACCCGCTGACCGGGGCGGTGGAGTCCACGGCCGCGACCCTGCCCGAGATCATCCAGGAGATGCTGCTGACCAAGACCTCCGAGCGTAGCGGCCGGGCCATCGACCACGACCAGGCCGGCTCCATGGAGAAGAAGAAGCGCGAGGGATATTTCTAATGTCACACCAGTCTGCACTCATCGCCGACGACATCGAGTCCTACCTCAAGGAACACGAGAACAAGGACCTGCTGCGCTTCATCACCTGCGGCAGCGTCGACGACGGCAAGTCGACCCTGATCGGGCGGCTGCTGCACGACTCCAAGATGATCTACGAGGACCAACTGGCGGCGATCACCCAGGCCTCCAAGACCAGCGGCACCACCGGCGACGCCGTCGACCTGGCGCTGCTGGTCGACGGCCTGCAGTCGGAGCGCGAGCAGGGCATCACCATCGACGTCGCCTATCGCTTCTTCTCCACCGACAAGCGCAAGTTCATCATCGCCGACACCCCGGGCCACGAGCAGTACACCCGCAACATGGCCACCGGCGCCTCCACGGCGAGCCTGGCGGTGATCCTGATCGACGCCCGCTACGGCGTGCAGACCCAGACCCGCCGGCACAGCTTCATCGCCGACCTGCTGGGCATCCAGCACCTGGTGATCGCGATCAACAAGATGGACCTGGTGGAGTTCTCCGAGGCGCGCTTCAACGAGATCGTCGCCGACTATCGTGCCTTCGCCACCAATCTGAAGGCGCCGGACATTCGCTTCGTGCCGATGTCGGCGCTGGAGGGCGACAACGTCGTCAACCGCAGCGAGCGCATGCCCTGGTACCGCGATGCAAGTGGCAACGCGGGGCCGGCCATGCTCGAGCTGCTCGAGGGCGTCGAGATCAGCCGCGACCAGAACCTCAGCGACCTGCGCCTGCCGGTGCAGTACGTCAATCGCCCCAACCTCGATTTTCGCGGCTACTGCGGCACCCTGGCCGCCGGTATCCTGCGCCCCGGGCAGCGGGTCAAGGCACTGCCTTCGGGCAAGGTCAGCGCGGTCGAGCGTATCGTTACCTTCGATGGCGATCTCGAGGCGGCCTATCCCGGCCAGGCGATCACCGTGACCCTGGAAGACGAGATCGACATTTCCCGCGGCGACTGGATCGTCGCCGAGGGCGCCGAGGTGCCGCGCTCCAATGCCTTCGAGGCGGATATCGTGTGGATGCACGAAGACGCCCTTGCTCCGGGCAAGCTCTACGATCTCAAGCTGGCGACCCGTGACCTGTCCGGCTCGGTGAGCTCCATCGACTACCAGATCGACGTCAACACCCTCGAGCACCGCGCCGCCGAGCGGCTCGAGCTCAACGCCATCGCACGCTGCCAACTGGAGCTGACCAGTGCGGTACCGGTGGACGACTACCGCACCAGCCCGGGTACCGGTAGCTTTATCGTCATCGACCGCCTGAACAACGTTACCGTCGGTGCGGGAATGATCCGCGGCGCCGTTGAGGGCGGGGCGGAAGGTGCAGGCCAAGTCGACTGGCCGGCCTTCGAGGTCGAGCTGAATGCACTGATCCGCAAGCATTTCCCGCACTGGGAAGCCAAGGACATGCGCGACCTGCTGGGCCGCTGATCGGCGCTTGACCTCGGCACTGGTTGCCGCACACTGGTGAGATCTCTCCGCCGGGCAGCTGGGCTGCCTGGCGGAGTCCTGCGTACTGGGATAAGGAGGTCTCCTGAGCCAGTCACCATCGCCACACGTCGTGCGCCGCCTGCTGCACCTCCTGGCCAAGCCGATGAAGCGCGACCGCGGCCGCGGTGGGGTGGTGGTGCATCCCTATCGTGGTTACGGCTCGCAGCGCGAGGCCTTCCTGATGGGGCGGGTGTTTCGCCAGTCGGCGCTGAGCCGGATGATTCCCCATCATGGCATGCTGCGTGACGTCGCCGATATCGTGCGCCGCATCGAGCGGCGTGGCATGGCCGACGCCGAAGTGGACATCAGGCTGGGCGCCAATCGCTTGACGGTGACCACCGACCGCGACGGCTACTTCGATGTTCATCTACCGCTCAAGTCGCCACTGCCCCAGGGGCTGTCGTGGCACGTGGCCGACCTCAGCGTCAGCCACGCCGGAGAGCAGGTCCACTGCCGCTCCGGCGTCTATGTGCCGCCGCCGGATACCGACCTGCTGGTGATCAGCGATATCGACGACACCGTGATGTATACCGGCGTGGCCGACAAGCTGCGCATGCTGCATCGGCTATTCGTGCAGCAGGCCGAGCGGCGTACCGCCTTCCCCGGCGTTGCCAGCCTTTACCAGGCACTCCACCGCGGCGCTGGCGGCGACGCCAAGCGGCCCATCCTCTACGTCTCGCGTGGCCCCTGGTGCATCTATGAGATGCTCGAGGCGTTCTTTCAGCTCAATCGCATCCCGGTGGGGCCGATCCTGTTTCTGCGCGAGTGGGGAATCAGCTGGCGGCGGCCCTGGCCGCGGCGTGCCGAGGACCACAAGCACGACCTGATCACCCGGATGCTGACGCTGATGAAGGACATGCCCTGTGTGCTGATCGGCGACAGCGGCCAGCACGACCCCGAGGTCTATACGCGCATCGTCAAGGAGCACCCTGGCCGAGTCAGGGCGATCTATATCCGTCGCGTCGACCGCAAATCCGACCGCGAGCGGGCCATCCAGCGGCTGCGTGACGAGATCGCCGACAGCGACTGCCAGTTGGTGCTGGCCGCCGACAGCGCCACCATCGCCGCCCACGCCCACCAGCATGGCCTGATCTCCCAGGCTGACCTGGTGGCAGTGCGTGAGGCCTCCCGCGACGCTGCGCTATAGGCGCAGTGCCAGTACCGGTGTGGTGAAATGCGCGCTGTGGAGCTGGTCGAGCTGGGCATCGAATACCCCTTCGAGCCGCCGGGCGTGCAGTACCTCGCCGGGCGTGCCGCTGGCAATGCGCTCGCCATGCTGCAGCAGCCAGACGCGGTGGGCGAAACGAGCGGCCAGGTTGAGGTCGTGAAGCACACAGCAGATCGCCATATGGCGGGTCTCGGCGAGGCCTCTTAGCAGTCGCATCAGGCGCTGTTGCTGGCCTATGTCGAGGGCGCTGGTGGGTTCGTCGAGCAGCAGCACTCCACCGTCCTGTGCCGTCGACTCGAGGCCCCCCAACTGGCAGAGCGCCCGGGCGATCATCGCCCGCTGGCGCTCGCCGCCGGACAGCGACAGCACACCGCGCTCGGCGAGGGGCAGAAGGTCGAGGGCCCCCAGGGCGCGCTGTACGGCGCCTGAGTCGGCATCGCTGCCGAGTGCGACTAGATCCTGCAACGGCCAGTCGAAGCCCAGCGAGATACCTTGTGCCACCAGCGCGCGGCGCCGCGCCAATCTGGCAGGCGACCAGCCGGCCAGTGGCTGGCCGTCGAGATGCACGCAGCCGCACTCGGCGGTACGAAATCCGGAAAGCAGGCTCAGCAGGGTGCTCTTGCCGGCGCCGTTGGGGCCGACAATGGCCAGCAGCTCACCGGCTGCCAGGCGGTCGCTGAAAGGCGTCAGCCGTGGGACGGAGGTAAAACCGGCGCGACAAAGTTCGAGCATGCTGGTACCTCAGGGGCGTTTGAGTAGTAACCACAGAAAGTAGGGGCCACCGAGCAGACTGGTCAGCAATCCGACTGGAATCTCGGCTGGGCTGGCCAGGCTGCGGGCGAGAGCATCGGCGACGATCAGCAGCAGCGCACCGCCCAGCATCGATGCCGGCAGCAGCAGGCGATGTCCGGGGCCCAGCCACAGCCGCAGGCAGTGCGGTACCAGCAGGCCCAGAAAGCCGATGATGCCAGCCAGCGCCACGCACAGCCCGACGCCGAGGGCGGTGGCCAACACCACGCGGCGCTTGAGGCGCGGCGCATCGAGTCCGGCGGCGTGGGCGGTGAGCTCGCCCAGCTGCAGCAGGTCGAGGTCTCGCGCGCTGCGCAGCAGCCACAGCAGCGCTGGGGGTATCCCCAGTAGCGCGCCAAGGGCCGCGCTCCACAGCGCGTGCGATAGGCTGCCCATGCCCCACAGGCTGAGCTGGCGCAGCTGCTCGTCGCTGGCGACGAAGGCCAGCACTCCGCCCAGCGCACCGGCCAGGGTATTGATGGCTAACCCGGCCAGCAGCAGGGTAAACAGCATGTTATCGTCGCGCTGGCGTTCGCCCAGCGCGAATACCAGCACGCAGACGCCGAGCGCGCCGAGAAAGCCGGCGATGAACTGGCCGTAGAGTCCCCAGGGGCCGGCGGCGTCGAACAGCACGATCCAGATCGCCACGGCGAGGCCGGCACCGCTGGCCAGGCCCAGCAGCGTCGGATCGGCCAGCGGGTTGCGGAACATCCCCTGCATGGCGGCGCCACTGCTGGCCAGCATGGCGCCGGCCAGGGCGGCGAGCAGCAGCCGGGGCAGTCGCAGTTGCCACCAGATCTGCCACTCCAGCGGTGTCGGCCAGATACCCAGCAGTACTCGCGGCGAGAGGCCGATCTGCCCGCTCATGGCACTCGCCAGCAGGGCGATAACGACGGCCAGGCCCAGCAGGCCGAGGGTGCGCCTGGCCGTCGCTGGTCGTTCAGTGCGGCGCGGGATGGGAAGACGCAGGCTCTGACTCATGAGTCGTAGGCTTGGCACAGTGCGTCGTCATCGGCGGGGTGCTGGGGGGCGAGCGCGTGATGCAGGGCCAGGATTGCCTCTGGCGTACGCGGCCCGAAGCCGAGTAGCGCCTGGTCGTCGCACACCACCAGCCGGCGTGAGGTGCCAGCCGGTGTCATGGCCATGCCGGGCAGGCGCCAGAGTGCTTCGCTGCCGCCCAGGGCCTCGAGCCCAGTGCGGGTGACGATCACGCTGCTGGGTGCCTCGGCGATCAGGCCTTCGGCGCTGACCACCTTGTAGCCCGGCATTGCGGCGAAGGCGTTGTCGACACCTGCGGCGCCCAGGGCGGTATCGGCGGCGGTAGCATGCCCGGCGGCCATCGGCGAGGTGCCGGTGTGGCTAAGCAGAAACATCGCCGGCCCCTGGTCGAGACGCGGCAGGTCTGCCACCTCGGCCAGTTGCGCGGCGAGCGACCGATTGAGCGCCTCGGCAGCGGCCTCGCGGCCCAGGCTCTCGCCGATGCGTGTCACCTTTTGCGGTATCTCCTCGAGGCGCTGCTCGGCGCTGATGGTGACCACCTCGACACCGCTGGCTTCTAGCTGGCGCAGCGTCTCGCGCGGGCCGGCCTGGGCGCTTACCACCAGGCGCTCGGGGCGCAGCGACAATACCCCCTCGGCGGCGAGCTGGCGCAGGTAGCCCACCGATGGCAGTGCGCTCAGATGCGGCGGGTACTGGCTGGTGTCGTCGCGCCCTATCAGGCCCTCCTCGGCGTCCAGGGCAGCGATGATCTCGGCGACGTCGCCGCCGATCACTACCGTGCGCGGGCTCTGGGCCTGGGCGCCCGCCGACCAGCCGATCAGCAGCACCATCAGGAGGGCTCTCATGCGGCCACCTCCAGGTCGGCCAGGCGGGCCAGCAACTTGCGCCATGCCGGGCGCTCTTGGCGGCCTTCGCTGCGCTCGGTGTAGAGCTGAAGCAATAGCTCGCCGTCGTTGGAGAAGGCTTCAAGGCTGGTTACGCCGCCATCGCGGTTGGGTTTGTGCACCTGCCATACGCGCGCGATGCGCTCATCGTCGAGGTGTAGGGTGAAGTCGTCGCCGAATAGGTTGAGCCAGCCGTGTCGGCGTTGGGGCTGAGGAATACTGCCGCTGCGGATCTGCACGCTGCCGGGGCTGGCGACGAACAGCATCAGTGGCATGGCGCTCTCGGCGGCGCGTTCCAGTACCTGCGCTACGCTGACGGGGACCAGGCGTCGGGTAAAGCGTCCCTCCATCAGGGTATTGGCTTCGTGGCGCTGCAGGCCATGGCGGCGCAGCAGGGCGAAGAACTGATGGACATCGCGCATGCGCGCCCAGTCCTCCTCGAGCCCTGGGGCCTGTGGCAGGGGCCGCGTTGCCGGCAGCGCCAGGCGGGTGAATACCGGCTTACTGTCGTTGCCGCTTGCCGCCAGCCGCTGCCAGGCAGCAGGCGGCGTGGTTTTCAGCGAAAAGGCCTTGTGCAGTGCCCGGCCGTGGCCGTCGAAGACCTGCAGGCTGTGGCGCAGCGACGTGTTGCCATTGGCATCAGTCACGCTGTCGCGAACCAGGCAGGCCCAGTGCCAGCGCTGCAGGTGCAGGCGCATATCGAGCCCGCCCGGGGCCAGCAGCAGGCCGGCGCTGGTGAGCGGTGGATAGTAGCCCTGCTGCTCGAGCACCGCGGCGCTAGAGCGGGTCAGTGCCTTGACGAGACCGAGCTGGCAGAATTCGGCGGCGAGGTCCGCCGGTGCCAGCGTGATGGTAGTGACGTCGCGCCCTATCCGGGCAGCCTGCAGCTCGCCCTCGCTGATCGCCAGGCGCTCGGCGATGCTGATCGCCGGCAGCCGTGGCGAAGCGGCGCGGGCGGCATCGTAGGCCTCGAGAATGGCGTGCTGTTGCGTGTTCATGGGCATCTCCTGTGGTTCACCATTACAGGCTCAGGTTGGCGAGCAGGCTGCGCCCGTCGCCGAGGTTGCCGTCGGGGCGGTACCAGGTCTTGTCGGCGACGTTGCGCAGGCTGAGCGAGGACGACACGGCGGGCGTGAACTGCCAGGCCAGCTGTAGGTCGTGCAGGCCGTAGCCGGGCTGGGGCTCGTCGCTTGCCGTGGCGCCGCGCAGCGACAGCCGCCCGCCGCGGGTTTCCCCGGGCGCAGCAGGTCACCGGCGTCTACCGTGTCGAGGCTGATGACGCCGCCCATGGCATTGCTGCCATACAGGCTGGAGAGGGCGCCGCGGGCGATCTGAACCTCACGCAGCAGACCCGGGTCTACGAAGACATTACCCAGGTGGCCGGTGTCGATGTCCTGGCGTATGCCGTCGAGACGTACCAGTACGCCGTTGCGGTCGAAGCCGCGCATGCTGGAGGTCTGGCCGTTGCGTCGCCCCTGTCCGGCGACGGTCAGCCCGGGCTGGCTGCCCAGCGCATCCTCGAGGCGCGTGGCGGTCGACAGCGTCGGGTCGTGACGGTCGAGGGTGTCGATGATCAGCGGTGCACGAAAGGTATCGGTGGGCGTACGGGTGCCGGTGACCACCAGGGGGGCCAGCTCGTCTTGGCCAGGTTCGTTGGCCACGGTGCTCGCCATCGGGGATATACAGAGTAGTGCCAGGGCGCCACTGCAGCTCAGTGTTCGCTTCATGTTCCTGAGGTTCCCTTGCGTGTGTCAGGAGAGGCGGCTGGCTGGGTGGCGGATGGCTACCTGGCTGGCGATATCGCTTGTATGGTCGAATTACGAGGTCAGAATCAGTTTGCCGTTGCGCGTTTCGCGCAGCTGGTACTCACGGCCGCGGTGCTCGATGATCAGTACGCCGCGTGCGTCGAGCAGTCTCTCGCTGGCGATGCGCCCCTGGCGCATCCTGAGATCGACGTCCGATGCCGGCGAGTGTGGTGGTGGAGAGGTCATGGGCATGGCCTGATATGTGGCTGGCTCTTAAATGCGAATAACTATTGTTTATTTTGTGGTGCGCGTCAAGCCTATGGCCGCCGAGCCTCGAGCGGTCGATCGAGGGCAGAGGAGTAATAGCGGTATGCTGATCATTGCACTGGTACTGGTAGCGGCTGTGTTCATCCTGCCCAACTACTGGGCCAAGTGGGTGCTGAATCGCCACGCCCGGCAGCGCAGCGACTACCCCGGTAGCGGCGGTGAGCTGGCCAGGCACCTGCTCGAGCGGCTGGGCATCGAGGGAGTGGAAGTGGAGGTCACCGAGTATGGCGATCACTACGACCCCGCCGCGCGGCGGGTGAGGCTGTCGCCGGAGCACCATGACGGGCGTTCGCTGACCGCGGTGACGGTGGCCGCCCACGAGGTGGGGCATGCCATCCAGCACGCCCGCGGCTATACGCCGCTGCTGGCGCGCACGCGGCTGGTGGGCGTGGCCCAGCAGGCCGAGAAGCTCGGCGCGGTGCTGATGATGGCCGCGCCCTTCCTGTTCATCCTCACCCGCCTGCCCGGCGGCATGCTGGTCGTGGTCGTGGCGGCGCTGATCAGTTTCGGCACCGCGGCGCTGGTGCACCTGATCACCCTGCCGGTGGAGTTCGACGCCAGCTTCCAGCGCGCGCTGCCGCTGCTCAAGCAGTACATCCCGCCCTACGACATGCCTGCCGCTCGCCACGTGCTGACCGCCTGCGCCTTCACCTACGTGGCGGCCTCATTGGCCAGTATCCTCAATCTGGGCAGATGGCTGGTGATCCTGCGCCGCTAGCCGCAAGGCTTCTGCAGTTCTCCTCAGCGAGGGACGCCGAGGACAGGTTAGCGAGGCGGTGATTCGGCTACCTATCGCGGCCGGTTGGCGATCATCACCGCGCGGCGCGGCGCCGGGTAGCCCTCGCGGGTGCGGGTGGGGTCATTGGGGTCGAGGAAGTCGTCCAGCGACTGGAAAGTCATCCAGTCGGTGCTGCGCTGCTCATCGGTAGTGGTGACCGCTTCATCGACGACGCGCACGTTGGTAAAGCCACAGCGCTCGAGCCACTGGCAGAGCGCCGCGGAGGAGGGCAGGAAGTAGACGTTGGGCATCGCCGCGTAGCGCTCGCCGGGTAGCAGCACGGTGGTGTCGTCGCCCTCTACCACCAGGGTCTCCAGCACCAGCTCGCCGCCCGGGCGCAGCGCCTCCTTCAACTGCTGCAGATGCTCCAGCGGCGCAGGGCGATGGTAGAGCACGCCCATCGAGAAAACCGTATCGAAGAACGCCAGTCGCTCTGGCACCTCCTCGATGCCCACCGGCAGGAAGTAGGTGCGCCCGCCGTCAGCGTCGCCGACGAAGTGGCGCACCGCCTGGAATTGATAGAAGAAGCGCGGCGAGGGGTCTATCACCAGCACGAAGGCGGCGCCGGCGCCGGCCATGCGCCAGGCGTGATAGCCGCTGCCGCCGCCCACGTCGAGCACGCGGCGACCGCTGAGGTCGGCGAGATGCGTGGCGAGGCGCTGCCACTTCCAGTCCGAACGCCACTCGGTATCGATGTGAATGCCGCCCAGCCGATAGGGACCCTTGCGCCACGGCATCAGCTTGCGCAGCAGGTTCTCGCACTGGCGGCGCTGGTTGTCGCTGAGGGTGAGTTCGACGCTGACGGTATCGGCATCCAGTGTCACCTCGCGCGCCTCGGGCAACGCCGGCAGCTTGGCGGCGGCCTTTTCCCAGGCTGGCAGGTCGCCGTAGCGCTGGCGGTCGAGGCCGCGTGCCAGCTGCTCGGGCAGGCGCGCCAGCCAGGTATCCAGGCCCTGGTCGACAAAGGCGTGGTAGAGCTCGCGGTGGGGGTGGGGCATGGGTTTCTCGCTGTCCTGCACGTGACTAGAAGGTGCACCAGCCGGTGGCTTCCATCAGCCGATACTGCCAGTAGCGGCACCGCGAGGCGTCGAGGTACGCCTCGCGGCCGATACTGTAGTGCTCGGCGGCGGTGTTGTGCCAGTGGCGTTCGAAGGCGTCGCGGGCCGCTGCGATTATCGGATCGTCGGCATTGGCGACCAGCTCGAGATCTGCCTCGAAGTTGAGGTCGTCGAGGCTGCGCCGGGTGTAGTTGGCCGAGCCCAGTAGCAGGCGGGCGGGGCGCTCGCCGGCATGGCACAGCAGCAGCTTGCTGTGGGCCTGCTCGCCGTGGGTGTCGCTCCAGCGCAGTTTGATACCCGCCGCCAGCAGATCGCCAGCTGCCTGACGGTTGGGAATGCCGCTGCCCGAGACGCCGAAGGCGTGATGGTTGGGGTCGAGCAGCACCCGCACGTCGCTGCCGCGCGCCACGGCCCGGGCCAGGGCGCTGATCACGCCGCGGTGGGAGAGGTAGAGCACCTCGATATCGAGCCGTTCGCCGGCGCGGGCGTCGTCGATGATCGCCAGCAGGGCACGCTTGATGGCGCCCTCGCTGAGCAGCCGCAGGCGCGGAGTATGGCCACTTGCGTCGGTGTCGGCGACCGTCGGCTGGGCGTGGTCGATGCTAACGCCGCTGCGAGTGGCGATCTCGCGCTCGGAGGCGAGCAGGTCGAGGGCCGCGTCGCCGGAGACGCGCAGCGCCACGTCGCGGTAATCGCTGCTATCGTCATCGGCGTTGGCCGAGCTGACCAGCGCCGTCCAGTGCTGGCCCTCGTCGACCACCAGCGTCTTGCGATGGTTGGCGTTGAGGTTGAGCAGCGTCAGGTAGCTGCGCAGCGTGACCTTGCCGGGACCCAGCGGGCTGGGCAACCAGCCGCCGCGATGCGAGTGGGGCAGCCAGCGCAAGCACAGTCGCCACAGCGCGGTCCAACTCGGGTTGGGATCGCGGCCGATGGTCAGGTCGGTCGTCGCCACGCGGATGCCGGCCGCTTCGAACTGGCGGTGATGGCTCAGCTCGCGCCCGCCGTAGACGGCGTTGATGGGGTCGGTGATGACCACCATCTCGACCTCGGGGCGCTGGCGCTTGCGTGCCAGCAGGGCATCGCGCAGCGCCACCGATACCCGCCGATGGCAGTCGCGGCAGTCATCGGCGGGGTCGTTGAACTGGAAGATATCCAGCACCACCAGCGTCTCGGCCTGGCCGATCAGGCGAAATATCTCGTCGAAGATCTGCTGGCGGCAGTGGCGCTGGCCGTCGGCGTCGACAAAGGTCTCGTCGAGCAGTAGCTGTGGGTTGATCGACTCGCGCCACGGCCCCTCGACGCCGAGGCCGGGGGGCAGCGTCTTGCGCGAGTGCCACCAGGCGGTCGCCAGGTAGAGCACCAGCGCCGCGGCAAACGTCCAGGCCCATGGGCTCATGACGCACCTCTCATGGCCAGCTCCTCACGGCTTGAAGGCGATCAGCGAGGCGAAATTGAGGTACTGGAACCACACCTGGCTGCGCGCGAAGCCGGCGCGGGCCAGTCGCGCCTGATGGGCCGCCAGGGTGTCGGGCACCAGCACGTTCTCCAGCGCATTGCGCTTCTGGCTGATCTCCAGGTCGCTGTAGCCGTTGGCGCGCTTGAAGTCGTGATAGCGCTCCACCAGCCAGGCGTTGTCCTGCTCGTCCTCGGCGACGATCTTCTCGGATAGCACCAGTACGCCGCCGGGCTCGAGGGCCGAGTAGAGCGCCGCGATGACCGCGTCGCGGTCGGTTGGGGGCAGGAACTGCAGGGTGAAGTTGAGCACGACCATGCCCGACGCCCGGTAGTCGAGGTGGCGGATATCGCCCTCGACGACTTCGATGACGTGCGCCGGACACTCGCTGGCAAACGTCTCGCGAGCGCGAGCGACCATGGCCGGCGACAGGTCGACGCCGGTCAGGCTGAAGGCCTCCGGAGGCAGGCGGCCGGCCAGTGCCAGCCCCACCGCGCCTAGCGAGCAGCCCAGGTCGTAGACGTGGGCGCCGTGGCGCAGGTGGCGCTCGGCGATCACTCCCAGCATGCCGAGGATCTGGCCGTAGCCCGGCACCGAGCGGCGGATCATGTCGGGAAAGCAGGCCACCACCCGTTCGTCGAAGGAGAAGCGCGCCAGCCGATCCAGGGGTGTCGAAAAGATGGCGTCACGGTAAGATGCATCACTCATGGCGTTGCTGCGGGTCCGGACCAAGGTTCGAGCATTTTACGCGTCGCGACGCCAGGCTGCACGAATCCACGGCGCGGTGCGCGGCACCGATCAGGGAGAGAGACGATGAATCAGGGAGATCGCATCGATCAGAGCGGTGCCTGGCAGGCGCTGGAGCGCCACGCTGGCCAGGTGCGTGACGTGCATCTGCGCGAGCTGTTTGCCACTCAGGGGCGCTTTACGCGCTTCAGTCGCGAGGCTGCGGGGCTGACCCTGGACCTTTCCAAGCAGCGCTGGAATGACGAGACCCACGCGCTGCTGCTGGCGCTGGCCCGCGAGGCCGAGGTACCCCAAGCGATTACCCGGCTGCTCGACGGCGAGCGCGTCAACCGCTCCGAGGATCGCCCGGCGCTGCACACCGCGCTGCGCCTGCCGGCGTCCGCGCGCCTCGAGGTCGAGGGCGAGGATCTGGTGCCGGCGGTGCACGCCACCCTGGCGCAGATGCAGCGCATGGTCGACAAGCTGCATGCCGGCCAGTGGCGCGGTGCCACCGGCAAGGCGATCAGCGACGTGGTCAATCTCGGCGTTGGCGGCTCCGACCTCGGCCCGCTGATGGTCACTCATGCCTTGGCCGACTACCGCCCCGAGGGCGTGCACGAGGTGCAGGTGCACTTCGCCTCGACCATGGACGGCTCCCAGCTCGCCGACTACCTGTCGCGGCTCAACCCCGAGACCACGCTGTTTGTGCTGTCGTCGAAGTCGTTTACCACCATCGATACGCTGTCCAACGCGCGTACCGCCCGCGACTGGCTGTATGCCCGGCTGGTATGCAGCCGCCACGATGCCGGCAACGGCGGGGCGGCCGAGATCGACCGCGCGCTGGTGATGCGCCAGCACTTCATTGGCGTCTCGGCGAGCCCCGAGAAGATGGGGGAATGGGGGATCGCCGCGGCCAACCAGCTGGAGTTCTGGGAGTGGGTCGGCGGACGCTACTCGCTGTGGGGGGCGATCGGCCTGCCCATCGCGCTGGTGGTGGGCATGGACAATTTCCGCGCACTGCTGGATGGCGCCCACGCCATGGATCGGCATTTCCGCGAGGCGCCGCTGGAAGACAACCTGCCGGTGCTGCTGGGGCTGGCGGGGATCTGGAACGTCAATTTCCTGGATATCCGCGCCCACTCGATCCTGCCCTACGACGGCCGCCTGGAGTACTTCGCCGCCTATCTCGAGCAGCTGGAGATGGAGTCCAACGGCAAGTCGGTGACCAATGACGGCCAGGTCACGCCCTATTCCACCTGCCCGGTGCTGTGGGGCCAGCTGGGGCCCAACGCCCAGCATGCCTTCTACCAGCTGCTGCACCAGGGTACCCAGCCGGTGGAGTGCGACTTCATCGCACCGATGCGCCGCTACGATCGAGTCGAGGACGACGCCACCCGAGCCCATCTCAAGGGCCAGCACCGCCTGACCCTGGCCAACTGCTTCGCCCAGTCGCGGCTGCTGATGTTGGGCGACGACGCCATCGACGAGGACGGCCCGCGGCCCAGCCACAAGCGCTATCGCGGCAACCAGCCGTCGACCACTCTGCTGCTCGAGCGGCTGTCGCCGGCCACCCTGGGGGCGCTGATCGCCCTCTACGAGCACAAGGTCTTCGTCCAGGCGACGATCTGGGGTATCAACCCCTTCGACCAGTGGGGCGTGGAGCTCGGCAAGCAGATCGCCGGCGAGACCGAGCAGATCCTGTCGAGCCATGCGGGCCTCGAGCGCATGGACGATTCCAGCCGCGGGCTGATCGAGGCGCTGTGGGCGGCGGAGCGCAAGGCTGGATCATGATGCTGTTGATTTGTACAGGAGTTGCGCTATGCTGACGGCTCCCGCTGCCATACCGGCGGCGACAGGCGTACTCTACCTGCACGGCTTCAACAGCGGCAGCGACTCGCCCAAGGCGAGACTGGTGGCGAGTGGCTGTGATGCGCTCGACGCTGGGCCGCTACCCTGCGCTACGCCGCAGCTGCCGCATCGCCCCAACCAGGCCTTGGCGCTGGCCGAGTCGCTGCTCGCGACGCTTGGCCCGCGGCCGCTGCTGGTGGGCAGTTCGATGGGCGGTTTCCTGGCCAGTTGCCTGGCCGAGCGGCATGATCTGCGTGGCGTGCTGATCAACCCGGCGGTACGTCCGGCCGGGCTGGTGGCGAGCTGGCTGGGCGAGGCCTTCGTCAACGACTACACCGGCGAGCGCTTCAGCATCGAGGGCGCGCACCGCGACGAGCTGGCCGGGCTGACGCCGGCGCGGCTCGACCCGCGCCGCTACCTGGTGCTGCTGGGTACTGCCGACGAGACGCTGGATCCGCGCGATGCGGCCGCCGCCTATCACGGCGCGGCGATGATACTGCAGCCGGGGGGCGATCACGGCTTCAGCGCGCTGGCCGATTTTCTGCCGGCACTGTTCGCCCACGGCGGACACCGCCTGAACGACGACAACTCATAGCCTGGACGACGCATGACGCAATACAGTGCAAGTTCGATCGAGGTACTCTCCGGCCTCGAACCGGTGCGCAAGCGCCCCGGCATGTATACCGATACCAGCCGGCCCAACCACCTGGCCCAGGAAGTCATCGACAACAGCGTCGACGAGGCGCTGGCCGAGCATGCCCGCGAGATCCGCGTGCGGCTGCTCGACGATGGCGGTATCGAGGTCAGCGACGACGGCCGTGGCATGCCCATCGACGTGCACCCGGAGTACGGCGTCACCGGCATCGAGCTGATCCTCACCAAGCTGCACTCCGGCGGCAAGTTCTCAGCGTCCAGCTACCGCTTCTCCGGGGGACTGCACGGGGTTGGGGTGTCGGTGGTCAATGCGCTGTCGACGCGGCTCGAGGTCGAGGTGATGCGTGATGGCAATCGTCACTTCATGGCCTTCGAGCATGGCGACAAGGTCGCCGAACTCGAGGTGGTCGGCAGCTGTGCCAAGCGTCTTACCGGCACCCTGGTGCGCTTCTGGCCCGATGTGAGCTATTTTGATAGCCCCAAGCTGTCGCTACCGCGCTTGCAGCACCTGCTGCGCGCCAAGGCGGTGCTCTGCCCGGGGCTCAAGGTTATCCTGGTCGAGGCCGACGGCAGCGAGAGCGAATGGCAGTACGAGGATGGCCTGCGTGACTACCTGGCCCAGGCCACCGACGGCTATGAGGTGCTGCCGAGTTCGCCCTTCGTTGGCCACTACAGCGATGATGAACAGGGCGTCGACTGGGCAATACAGTGGCTGCCCGAGGGCGGCGAGCCGCTTACCGAGAGCTATGTCAACCTGATTCCCACGCCGCTCGGCGGCACCCACGTCAACGGCCTGCGCTCGGGGCTGCTCGAGGCGCTGCGCGAGTTCTGCGACTACCGCAGCCTGCTGCCCCGCGGTGTCAAGCTGACCGCCGACGACCTCTGGGAGCGGGTCTCCTACGTGCTCTCGGTGAAGATGCTCGACCCACAGTTCGCCGGCCAGACCAAGGAGCGGCTGTCGTCGCGCACCGTGGCGGCATTCGTCGCCGGGGTGGTCAAGGACGCCTTCTCGCTGTGGCTCAACCACCACGTCGACCAGGCCGAAGCACTGGCCGAGTTGGTGATCAGTGCCGCCCAGCGCCGCCAGAAGAGCGCCAAGAAGGTGGCGCGCAAGAAGGTCACCTCCGGCCCGGCGCTGCCCGGCAAACTGGCCGACTGCTCCGGCCAGGATCCGGTGGCCAGTGAGCTGTTTCTGGTCGAGGGCGACTCCGCCGGCGGCAGCGCCAAGCAGGCCCGCGACCGTGAGACCCAGGCGATCCTGCCGCTGCGCGGCAAGATCCTCAACACCTGGGAGGTCGAGTCCCATGACATCTACGGCTCCCAGGAAGTCCACGACATTGCCGTGGCCATCGGCATCGATCCGGTCAGCGAGGATCTTTCCAAGCTGCGCTACCACAAGATCTGCATTCTTGCCGACGCCGACTCCGACGGGCTGCATATCGCCACCCTGCTGTGCGCGCTGTTCGTGCGCCACTTCCCGGCGCTGGTGGATGCCGGCCATGTGTTCGTCGCCATGCCGCCGCTGTACCGCATCGACCTGGGCAAGGAGGTCTTCTACGCCCTCGACGAGAGCGAGAAGACCGCTACCCTCAAACGCCTCGAGGGCAAGCGCGGCACGCCCAACGTGCAGCGCTTCAAGGGCCTGGGCGAGATGAGCCCGCTGCAGCTGCGCGAAACCACCATGGCCCGCGATACCCGGCGCCTGGTGCAGCTCACCCGCGAGGTCGGCGACGGCACCATGGAGATGATGGACATGCTGCTGGCCAAGAAGCGCGCCGGTGATCGCAAGAGCTGGCTGGAAGACTACGGCAATCTCGCTGATATAGAGGTCTGAGCTACGAGCCGTGGGGTTCGCAGCCCGAAGCCCGCGGCCCGTGGCTCTTCCAGAACACTGAGTGTGGGCACACCCCGCGAACTTTCCATGATGGCAGATAGGGCCCAGAACCCATGACCATGGATATCCAGGTAGCGGAGGGCGACATCGAACGTCTCTCGCTGCGCGAATATACCGAGAAAGCCTACCTCGACTACTCGATGTACGTGATTCTCGACCGCGCCTTGCCGCATATCGGCGACGGCATGAAACCCGTACAGCGGCGCATCATCTACGCCATGCGCGAGCTTTCGCTCAACGCCAGTGCCAAGTACAAGAAGTCGGCGCGTACCGTCGGCGACGTGCTCGGCAAGTTCCACCCCCACGGCGACAGCGCCTGCTACGAAGCGATGGTGCTGATGGCCCAGTCGTTCAGCTATCGTTACCCGCTGGTCGACGGCCAGGGCAACTGGGGTAGCCCCGACGACCCCAAGTCGTTCGCCGCCATGCGCTACACCGAGGCGCGGCTATCGAAATTCGCCGAGGTGCTGCTCGCCGAGCTTGGCCAGGGCACCGTCGACTGGACGCCCAACTTCGACGGCACCATGAACGAGCCGGTGGTGCTCCCCGCGCGCCTGCCCCACGTGCTGCTCAACGGCGGTACCGGCATTGCGGTGGGCATGGCCACCGACATTCCACCGCACAACGTGAGTGAGGTGGTCGAGGCCACCTGCCACCTGCTGCGCCACCCCGAGGCCACCACGGCCGAGCTGATGCAGTATCTGCCGGCGCCGGACTTCCCCTCGGCGGCGGAGATCATCACACCCCGCGACGACCTGGCCAAGCTCTACGAGAGCGGCCGCGGCTCGGTCAAGCTGCGCGCCCGCTATGTGATGGAAGAGAGCAGCATCGTGATCACCGCGCTGCCCTACCAGGTCAGCGGTTCCAAGGTGCTGGAGCAGATCGCCGCTCAGATGCAGGCCAAGAAACTGCCGATGGTCGCTGACCTGCGCGACGAGTCGACCCACGAGGAGCCGACCCGGCTGGTGATCGAGCCGCGTTCCAACCGGGTCGACATCGAGTCGCTGATGGCGCACCTGTTTGCCACCACCGACCTCGAGAAGAACATTCGCGTCAACATGAACGTGATCGGCCTCGACGGCCGCCCGCGGGTGCTGGCGCTGCCCGTGCTGCTTGGCGAGTGGCTGCGCTTCCGGCGTAGCACGGTGCGTCGCCGCCTCGAGCACCGCCTGGGCAAGGTCGAGGATCGCCTGCACCTCCTCGAGGGTCTGCTCGTCGCCTACCTCAATATCGACGAGGTGATCCGCATCATCCGCGAGGAGGACGCTCCCAAGCCGGCGCTGATGGAAGCCTTCGGGCTCAGCGACCGCCAGGCCGAGGCGATCCTCGAGCTGCGGCTGCGCCATCTGGCCAAGCTCGAAGAGTTCAAGATCCGCGGCGAGCAGGACGAGCTGCTGGCCGAGCGCGACCGTCTGCAGGAACTGCTCGGCAACGATGCCGCCCTGACCGACCTGATCGAGGAGGAGATTCGCGAGGCGGGGCGCGAGCACGGCGATGCGCGGCGCGCGCCGCTGGTCGAGCGCAAGGACGCCAAGGCGCTCTCCGAAGTCGAGCTGCTGGGCGCTGACCCGATCACCGTGGTGCTCTCCGAGAAGGGCTGGATCCGAGCGGCCCGCGGCCATGATATCGAACCCGAGGGGCTCTCCTACAAGTCTGGCGATCGCTTCGCGCTGGCGGCCCGCGGCAAGACCAATCAGCCGCTGGTGCTGCTCGACGATACCGGGCGTGCCTACACCCTGGCCGCCCACAATCTGCCCAGCGCCCGCAGCCAGGGTGAGCCGGTCACCGGCCGGGTCAACGTGGTGGCCGGGGCGCATATGGCAGGCCTGATGCTGGCGCCGCCCGACACGCGCTACCTGCTGGCCTCCGACGGTGGCTACGGATTCATTGCCTGCCTAGAGGACCTCACCGGCAAGAACAAGGCCGGGAAGGCCGTACTCAGCCTGCCCAAGGGCTGCAACGTGCTGCCGCCGCGGGTGCTGCCGGCCACCGAAGGCTGCCTGGTGGCAGCGGTGTCCAACGAAGGCCGGCTGCTGGTGTTCGACCTCGACAGCCTGCCGCAGATGGCCAAGGGCAAGGGCAACAAGATGATCGACATTCCCGGCTCGCGCGCTGCGCGACGCGAGGAGTTCGTGCGCGACCTGGTGGTGCTCGGCGCTGGCGATGCGCTGGTGATTCATGCCGGCAAGCGCAAGCTGACCCTCAAACTCGACGACCTGGCCTACTATCGCGGCGAACGTGGCCGGCGTGGCAGCAAGCTGCCGCGCGGCTTCCAGAAGGTCGATGCCCTGGAGGTCTCGGCATGACTCGACGACTCTTGATTCGCGCCACCGGCGCGGCGCGTCCCGGCCAGTTGGCCGGTCTCGGCAAGGCGCTGGCCAAGGGTGGCGCACGGCTGCTCGATATCAACCAGAGCGTGACCTTCGGGATTCTGTCGCTGGAGGCGCTGGTCGGCATCGAGCGCGATGAGGATCTCGAGGCGCTGCTGGCCGAGAGCGGCGCGGCACTCGGTCTCGATGTCCAGGCCATCCAGGTGTCGGCCGAGGACTATCAGCGCTGGAGCAGCGAGGCCAGCCAGCCACGGCTGATCCTGACGCTGCTGGCGCCGCACCTGCCGGCGGGGATTCTCGCCGAGGTAGGCGCGCTAACGGCGGAACATGGCTTGGCCGTCGAGCTGATCCACCGCCTCTCCGGCCGCGAGCCGCTGGACGGCGGCGTGCCCCGCGAGCGTGACAGCATTCAGGGCGCCTGCGTGGAGTGCTGGCTGCGTGGCGAGGAGGTCGACCTCGACGCCCTGCGCGAGAAGGCGCTGGCACTGGGCGCCATGCACGGGGTCGATATCGCCATTCAGGAGGACTCGATCTGGCGCCGCCATCGTCGTCTGGTGTGCTTCGACATGGACTCGACGCTGATCCAGACCGAGGTGATCGACGAGCTCGCCCGCCGCCACGGCGTCGGCGACGAGGTCGCCGAAGTCACCGAGCGGGCCATGCGTGGCGAGCTCGACTTCCAGCAGAGCTTCCGCCAGCGCATGGCCAAGCTCAAGGGGCTGGATGAATCGGTGCTCGCTGAGATCGCCGCCGAGCTGCCGCTGATGGACGGCGTCGAGCGCCTGATGGCCCAGCTCAAACGCCTCGGCTACCGCACCGCGATCCTTTCCGGCGGCTTCACCTACTTTGCCGACTACCTGCAGCAGCGGTTGGGCTTTGACGAGGTGCATGCCAACCAGCTGGTGATCGAGGACGGCAAGGTCACCGGCGAGGTACGCGAGCCGATCCTCGACGCCGACCGCAAGGCCGAGCTGCTGCGTGAGATCGCTGCCCGCGAGGGGCTCGCCATGGAGCAGACCATTGCCGTCGGCGACGGGGCCAACGATCTCAAGATGCTGGCCGCCGCCGGGCTGGGCATTGCCTTTCGCGCCAAGCCGCTGGTGCGCAGCCAGGCGCGCCAGTCGATCTCGACACTGGGGCTGGATGCGGTGCTCTACCTGATCGGCTATCGACAGATCGACCTGGAAGACGGACACTCCTAAGTGATAACGCCCAGCGCACGTCTGCACCGGTGGACGACAATCACAACACGAGGCCGCCATGACCTACACAGCCGAGCTGCTCGAAGAGCTGAAGATTCTACGCCTGTTCAACCTTGCCACCACCCAGGAGGGGATCAAGGTGCACTCGAGTGCCGAAGCCGAGGCCATCGCCGCCACCCGGCGGCTCTACGAGAAGGGGCTGGTGACCCAGGAAGACGGTGGCTACCTGACCACCCTGGGCCACGATGCGGCCCACCACGCCCAGGATCTGCTGACCATCCTCAATGGTCCCATCATGGTAGGCTGATAGCTGTTCGGCATGTAACCCTAAAGTAACCACGGCGCCGGCCGATACACCTGTATCGTGCCGGCGCCGCAGCGTTGGCGATATCCGCAGGATGACAGACGAGAGCCCGCATGGAGCCTAGCGACAGCCACTTGGTGGTCGATAATACTGGTGAAATCAATGCCTTGCTGGATGGGCTCAGTGAGCCCGGCGGTGCCTCGCTGGCCTTCGGTGAGCCGGCCGGGGAACCCATTCCGGCGCTGCTGATGGCGGTGGAAGAGGGGAGCTCGCTGCTGATCGATATCAGTGCGGTGCGCGAGATCGCCGGCGAGATCGGCGGTAACAAACCACTGCGGCTGATGGGCCAGGCCCGCGGGGCGATGCTGACCACGCCGCCGCTGGTGTTCCAGGGCTGGGTAGAGACCCCCGGGCGGTTGCAGTTTCGCTGCGACTACCCCGAGCAGCTGTGGGTCATGCATCGCCGGGAGGTATTTCGCGCCGAGCTACGGCCGGGCATGTTGGTTGCCGCTACGCTGTGTTTTGACGATGGCCAGGACCGCGTGGAGCTGGCTGGACAGCTGAGTAACCTGTCTTTGGGAGGCTGCCTGCTTGAAGTCCCGATGAGCGCTGCGGTGCGCTTGCGGCCTGGGCAGCACGTCGAGTCGCTGACACTGAGTTTCCCCAACCGGCATCAGCTCACCATCAGCGCTTTCGTGCGGCACATTCAAGCCGACGGCGAGCAGCAGGTGCGGCTGGGCTGCGAGTTTGCCGAGGTGAGCGCCGAGGCCGAGCGTCGGCTATGGTACTTCGTGCGCGAAATCGAGCGGGAGGGGGCGCGCAATACGCTGGAGGGCAACCGCGACCTGTCGCCCTCGGCGTTGTTCGCCGCTGACGAGAATGCGCCGGCGGCCGTGCCTGTTCGCAATCACGGTGCAGATTACGCCACGCCCATGGCGCGGCGGCTGGCCAAGGTCGCCGCCTACCTGGATGGCCAGCTGCTGCAGCTGATGGAGGGGCAGCAGGTCGATGCCGGACTGCTATCGCGGCACAGCGATATGCTGCTGGGCCTGCTCGAAGAGGATCGCGAGGCGCTGCTGTTTGCCAGTGTTTGCCTGGTGGACGACCCGCTGCTGATTCAGCACGGTATCGGCGTAGCGGTGAGGCTGGCCGACCTGGCCGTGGCCCAGGGCCTGCCTCGCGATGTGTGCAAGGCGCTGGTGGCCAGCGCCTTGCTGCACGATTTGGGCAAGGCGCTGCTGCCGTCAGCACTGCGTCACGTATTGCGCCGTGCGACCGCCCTGGATGATGCCCAGCGCGGCCAGATGCATCAGCACGTCGTGCTGCTGGAGTCGCGTCTCGACGGCTGTCGCTGGCTGTCGCCGGCAATTCGCAGCGCCGTGGTGGGTGGCATCAATGAGCGCCTCGACGGCAGCGGCTATCCTGCCGGTCGCCGGGGCGAGCAGCTCGAGTCGCTGTCGCGTATGGCGGCGGTGGTCGACGTGGTCGACGCCATGGGGCGGCCGCGGGCGGATCGCCCGGCGCGCAGCCCGAGCGAGATATATCGCCATCTGCTGGGCCAGCCTGACGCCTTCGACCGCGAGTGGGTGCAGCGCTACATCCGCCGCTTCGGGATCACTCCCATCGGCAGCCTGGCGCGCTTTGCCAGCGGCGAACTGGGCTGGGTGCAACGTCTCGACCGCCATGGCGCGCTGCGCCAGGTGCAGCTCACTCCGCGACCGGTGCAGCCCGGCAGCGAACTCGGCGAGGTGCTGCGCGATGCCCAGTTGGCGAGGCTCGGCAAACCCGAGGCGCTGGTGGTGGCACGGCCGGCCACTAGGTGACCCGAGGCTGATCCGCCGCCTGGGCGCTAGCGTGGCGAAACGGCGAATGTGCTACCATGGCGCGCCGTTTTGGCGTCAGTGAGCGACCCCGGTATGACCCCATGAATCAACCCTTCGATACCTGGCAGGCGCGCTTCGAGCGCCTGCGCAGCAACAAGATTTTCGAGACCTGCGTCATCGCCATCATCATCATCTCGGCGCTGCTGGTGGGGGCCAAGACCTACGAGGAGACCAGCCGCTTCGAGCAGATGATGCGCGTCTTCGATATGGCGGTGACCGGTTTCTTCCTGGTCGAGATTCTGATCCGCATGGCCGCCGAGAAGCGCCTGCGCGACTTCTTCAAGAAAGGCTGGAACATCTTCGACTTCCTGATCGTCACCGCCAGCATGATCCCGCTGGAGGATTCGGAGATGGTGCTGCTGGCACGGCTGCTGCGGATCTTCCGCGTGCTGCGCCTGGTGTCGATGATCCCCGAGCTGCGCATGTTGGTCTCGGCGCTGTTCAAGTCGATCCCACGGATGGGCTATGTGGCGCTGTTGATGTTCATCATCTTCTACATCTATGCCGCCATCGGCAGTTTCCTGTTCCACGATGTCGACGAGAGCCTGTGGGGCAATATCTCGCTGGCGATGCTGACGCTGTTTCAGGTGGCGACCTTCGAGAGCTGGGCCACGGCAGTGCTCTATCCGACCATGGAGCACTACGGCTACAGCTGGATCTACTTCCTGTCGTTCATCTTCCTCAACGCCTTCATTTTCCTCAATATGATGATCGGCATCGTGCTCGACGTGATGCAGAAGGAGAACACACTGATGGAGCTCGAGAGCGGCGAGGGCGAGGCCGCCGAGCTCCACGGCCTGCGCAGCGACGTGCGCGAGCTGCGTGACCAGCTCACGCGCATGGAAGCCCTGCTACAGCAGCGGGATCGATGACGGAACCTTCGTGAAGAATGCGAGACTCATGAAGAGACATCGCTGGGTAACCCATCGATGTGGAATCGTCATGCACCGACTGGGACGTGAGGTATGATCGACATCCAGCAAGTTTCACGGCCGTTCGTGCCGCCTTATCTGCTTGAACGAATTGCTTCCGGTGGTAGCCAGCGATTGCGTGAGTGTGCCCAGCATACGTTGCTTGCCGATAGGCAGTTCCGGGCGCATCGGGGAGCGCCGCACTTGCCGCAGGGGAGTTCACAGCGTGGCCAGTTGGTGCGCTACATTTATTCTGCCGAGCAGCAGCAAGAGCTGCCCGGGCGTCTGGTGAGGCGCGAGGGCGACGAAGCCGATAGTGGCGATGCGGCCATCGACGAGGCCTATCACGGCCTCGGAGCGACCTATCGCTATTTCTGGGAGAAGCACCAGCGCCACTCCATCGATGACCGGGGGATGGTGCTACAGGCCACGGTACATTTCGGCCGCGACTACGAGAACGCCTTCTGGGATGGTGCCCAGATGGTCTTTGGCGATGGCGACGGTGAGCTGTTCAATCGCTTCACCATTGCCTTGGATATCATTGCCCACGAGCTGACCCATGGCGTGATCCAGCATGAGGCAGATCTGGTCTACGCCAACCAGGCGGGCGCACTCAACGAATCGCTGTCGGATGTGTTCGGCAGCCTGGTCAAGCAGTACCGGCTGGGACAGCGTGTCGAGGAAGCCGACTGGCTGATCGGTGCTGGGCTGTTCACCGAGCGTGTGGCGGGGCGCGCCCTGCGCTCCATGGCCGACCCTGGCAGTGCCTATGATGACCCGCTACTGGGGCGTGACCCTCAGCCAGGGCATATGCGTGATTTCGTCGAGACCGAGGATGACAACGGTGGCGTGCATATCAACTCCGGGATTCCCAATCGTGCCTTCCATCGCCTGGCCATGGCGCTGGGCGGCCATGCCTGGGATGTCGCTGGCCCGCTGTGGTATGCCACCTTGCTGGATGAGCGTCTCGGACCTGAGAGTGACTTCATGGCCTTCGCTGAATTGACATTGGATAACGCCGTACGGCATTACGGGCAGGGCAGTCGCGAGTGGACGGCGACCCGCGATGCCTGGCGGGATGTCGGTGTGGCGGTGGTGTAGCGAAGACGAGCGAGGCGATACCTGATGAGTGCCGGTACCGAGAGCGAACTACCGCCACTGGGCATCTCCAGCCGCCTCAGCCTGCGTCGCGAAGGAGGCATTGCACACTTTCCCGGGTTGGCGCAGCCGCGTTTCGTATGCTGCGATCGGCTCGGTGAGGCCCAACGCGAGCGGCTGCGGCAACTGCTGGCGGAGGCCGTGCGGTGCACAGCAAAGCCGATGGCCACCGACACCGTCGACCGACGCCGTTTTCATCTCGCCATCGAAGATGCCGAGGGGCGGTGCCAATGGTCCGTGGTACTCGACGAGCAGCAAATGCCCGAGGCGTTGCTGCGTCTATGGCGTGACCATAAGCCCCTGAGCCGGGGATAAATCGCC
This sequence comes from Halomonas socia, assembly GCF_010977575.1. GTDB lineage: Bacteria > Pseudomonadota > Gammaproteobacteria > Pseudomonadales > Halomonadaceae > Franzmannia > Franzmannia socia. The sequence continues at coordinate 4,419,286 of NZ_CP048812.1, read as the reverse complement.
TGCCAGCGGCGATGAGGCTTGACACCTTGGCAGCAGACTGATTTTCTATAGGCATGAATACGACATTTCTTCGCCTACGCCTAGCCCTACGACTACTAGCCGGCCGCTGATCGCGCCGGGCGATGCTGCGCATCGCATCTTCTAGTCACGCTACGCCGAGGGTTGAAATGTCTCACTACCATTTTACTGCTAATGCAGCCACCGTTACCGCAACGCCGAATGCCGTGTCATTCGTCGTCATGTCGCTGCCGCCATCCAGTGCTGCAGCGGCACAGTTGTTTACGCCCCGACGCGCCCGCTGCGCTCGGGGCGTTTTCGTTTCTCAATGCCTCGCCCCCATGCCCTGGAGATCACGCCATGATGCTCACCGACCCGTCCGTCAAGTACCGCCCCTTCGTTGCCGTCGACCTGCCCGACCGGCAGTGGCCCAGCCAGCGCATCGAGGCGCCGCCGATCTGGTGCAGCGTCGACATGCGCGACGGCAACCAGGCGCTGATCGACCCCATGGACATGGAGCGCAAGCGGCGCTTCTTCTCGATGCTGGTGGAGCTGGGCTTCAAGCAGATCGAGGTCGGGTTTCCGTCGGCGTCGCAGATTGACTTCGACTATGTGCGTGAACTGATCGAGCAGGACCTGGTGCCGAACGATGTGACCATCCAGGTGCTGACACAGGCGCGGCCGCACCTCATCGAGCGCACCTTCGAGGCGCTGCAGGGCGCCAAGCACGCCATCGTTCACGTCTACAACGCCACCGACCCGATGTTCCGCCGCGTGGTATTCAACGTCGACAAGCCCGAGTGCATCAAGATCGCCACCGATGCCACCGCACAGATTCGCGATCTGATGGCGGCGCGCCCCGAGACCAACTGGACCTTCCAGTACTCGCCGGAGCTGTTCACCTCTACCGAGATGGACTTTGCCGTGGAGATCGTCGAGGCGGTGATGGCGGCCTACGGTGCGACCGCTGCCAAGCCGATGATCGTCAACCTGCCGGCCACGGTGGAGGTTGCCACTCCCAACAACTACGCCGACCAGATCGAGTGGTTCTGCCGCAATATCAATCACCGCGATCGGCTGATCGTCAGCGTCCACCCGCACAACGACCGCGGCACTGGCGTGGCGGCCGCCGAGCTGGCGGTGATGGCCGGCGCCGACCGCGTCGAGGGCACGCTGTTCGGCAACGGCGAGCGCACCGGTAACGTCGATATCGTGACCCTGGCCATGAACCTCTACACCCAGGGTGTGCATCCGGGCCTCGATTTCTCCAATATCACGCCGATCATGCGCGAGGTGGAGTACTGCAACCAACTGCCGGTCCACCCGCGTCATCCCTACGTCGGCGACCTGGTATTCACCGCCTTTTCCGGCTCCCACCAGGACGCCATCAAGAAGGGCATGTCCGAGCGCCGCAACCACCCCGAGGCGGTGTGGGACGTGCCTTATCTGCCCATCGACCCGCTCGACGTGGGCCGCAGCTACGAGGCGGTTATCCGCGTCAATAGTCAGTCGGGCAAGGGCGGGGTCTCCTACCTGCTCGAGGAGGAGCACGGCATCGAGCTGCCGCGCCGGCTGTCGATCGAGTTCAGCCATGTGGTCCAGGAGGTCGCCGAGCGCACTGGCAAGGAGATCACCTCACAGATGATCTTCCAGGCCTTCGCCGACGAGTACCTCGAGCAGACCTCACCGCTGGCGCTGATCAACCATCGACTCTCGTCGGAGGCTGACAGCCCGCGGGTGACGCTGGAAGCCGCCATCGACCAGGAGGGCCAGCGTCACACCATCGCCGGTGCCGGTAATGGACCGTTGGCGGCCTTTATCAAGGCCCTGGCGGCCTACGGCGTCGATGCCGAGATCATCGACTACCACGAGCACTCCCGCGGGCAGGGCTCGGATGCCGAGGCGGTGGCCTATGTTGAGGTACGCCTCGGCGAGGAAGCGGTGTTCGGCGTCGGCATCGACGAGAGCATTACCAGCGCCTCGATGAAGGCGGTAATCAGCGCCGTCAACCGCCACCGCTCGACCCAGGCCCCGGCGGCCAATGTGACCGCCGCTAGCCTGGCATAAGCAAGATTGTGGAGCGGAGAGGGGAGTCATGCGGTCTTGGCAGGTAATGGTGCTGGTAGCCGTGCTGATTGCTGGAACACTATCGGCGGCGGCGTCTCACGAGCCATTCGAGGCCAAGTTGGTTCGCTTGGAAGTCGAGCAGACCCTTCCCGCTCTCGCATCGACGCTGCGTGAGGAGTCGCCGGAGATCAACGCGCTCTTTCTCAGCTTCGCCTCGGATCAGGCGCTGTGGATGAGCGCCTCTTTGGCGATCATGCGCCATGGCGATACCGCGCGTGAGAGGCTATCCAGCCTCGCCTTCACGCGCCGTACCAAATGCGCCGACGTCTCTCTTTCATGCCGGTACAAGACGCGGGCGCAGGGTGAAGCACCAGAGCAGCAGCGCGACGGCTGCAGCCACGGTGGTGTTCCATATCAGCGAGAGCGTTGGCGACAGGATCAGCGACAGGCTGATAGCCAGGAAGACGCCACGTTCCAACCATGAAAGCTTGCCATTCATCCAGCCCATCAGAAAAACCGCCCATGAAAATGTCGCCAGCAGCATGCCCGCCGCGCCGACCGCGATCTGGAACGCCGTGCCCTGCCAAAGAACATGCGGGTCGTTGATAAAACCGAAGGGCACGAGGAAGATAACCAGCGAATAGGCAAAAGCCAGGAGGCCGGTTTTGTTCGCGTCGGAATTGGCGATACCGGCGGCCGCATAGGAACACAAGGCAACCGGCGGGGTGACCATCGACAGAACACAGTAGTAAAGAACGAAGAGGTTGGCTGCCAAACGATCCACGCCCAAATCCATCAGCGCGGGCACGAATACCAGTGAGCCGATGATATAGGCGGCCACTGTCGGCAGGCCCATGCCCATGATGATGCAGCCCAGAATGACCAGTAGCAGCGAAAGGTAAAGCTGCCCGGCGCCCGCATCCGATAGAAGGCTTACGAATTTCAGCGCAAGGTTTGACTGCGTTGCCACGACCATCACGACACCAACGGCCGCAAGGGGAACGGAAATCCATGCCATTTGCTTAGCTGTGTCCAGCACCGCGTCGAAAAGCTGGCTTAGGCTATAACGGGTCGATTTGCGCAAAAGTGGCACGACTAGTGCCGTTACCGTGCCCACCAGTGCCGCATAGGGAGCGGAGTAGCCGATGATCAGGCAGGTGATCATGGCAATGGGCGAGGCCAGCAGGTGTGCTCGGGGCATGACGGGCGCGATCTTGAGCAGCTCAGCCGGGACGTTGCCGATGCCGAAACGACGGGCGCGCAGATCGACGATGACGTAAAGGGCAAAGTAGAACGCCGCCGACGGTATCAGGGCGGCCGCCGCGATGGTGCCGTAGGGAATACCCAGCAGATCCGCCATGACAAAGGCTGCAACGCCCATGATGGGGGGCATGAGCTGCCCGCCGGTTGAAGCAATCGCTTCGGTCGCGGCGGCTTGATCCTTGGAATAGCCTGCGCGTCTCATGATCGGGATGGTTAGAACACCTGTCGATGTGGTGTTGGCAATGGCCGAACCCGACACCATGCCGAAGAGCGCCGAGCCCACCAGCGACATCTTAGCCGCGCCGCCTTTCAAACGGGCGGTCATACGCATGGCAAGGTCGATGAAAAGCGCACCGCCACCGGTAAAGGTAAAGACCGTGCCGAATAGGACGAAATAGAACACGAAGTTGATCGCTGCCGTCGCCGTGACGCCGAAGATGCCGTCGGTTTTCATGCTGACCAATTCGGTCATCGTCGGCAGCGTAAAGCCAGGGAACGCCATCCAACCGGGGAAATAGCCCCGAAATAGGCATAGGCGAGGAAGGCCAGCACCACCGTCAGAAGCGACCAGCCCACGGCACGGCGCACGGCCTCAAATATCAGGACCAGGCCGGCTACATGCAGGAACATGTCGAGCGGCAAAATAGGGTCGATCATCTCTAGGCGGCGTTCAAGTCGGCGTATTTCGTTGTGGTAGATCCAGACGAAGGAAACCGACAGCGCAATAGCGCCAAGGTCGATCAACCGTCCCAGCCATCGAGCCAGGCCGGCACACCAGTTCAGGGGATTGAAGGCAAAGACCAGTGCCACGGCCATGTAAACGTGGAATGTCACCGCAGCGAGTGGTGATGCCGGGTTGAAGAAGTGCCGGAGCAGATAGATCACATAGGTAAAGGACAGCCCTATCTGGATAACACGCAACAGCATCGGGAAGGTAAGCAGATCGGACGGTTTCAAGACACGTACCCCGGAATTGATGGCCGCATTTATGACTACGCGCCGCCGCGAGAATCTGCGGCGGCGCCACGAAGGTTAAAGTCGTCGAGTACCGGGCCTGCGTTTACTCGACCCAGCCGCGCTCACGATAGTAGCGGGCCGCACCGGGATGCAGCTCAAGTACTGCCTGATCGGGTTGGGCGCCGGACTCAGGGTCCCAATTGGCCAGCGGCGGGAATGATTCGGCCAATTGGTCGCGCGCCTCGACCAGCGCCGCGGTGATCTGGTAGGCGACCTCATCGTCCATGTCGGTAGTGGCGATCAGGATGGTCGGCGTGTTCGAGGAAGCATAGTCGCCGTCCATGCCTTGATAGCTGCCGTCGGGCAGGGTGATGCGTGGAACACCTACCTCGGTCATGTGATCGAGCACGGTGTCGGACATGGGCGCAAAGACCACATCGGTGGTCAGCGCTAATTCCTGCATGGTCGCCTGACCCAACGGTGCGTTCTCGATATACACGTCTGCCGTGCCGTCGCGCATCATCTGGGTGATCTGGGCGGTGCTGATCTGATTGATCGCGCCACGGTCGCGCATTTCGTCGAGGCTAGTACCGAGGGCCTCGAACATATGATCGGCGAGAATCGGCACCTGCGAGCCCGTGGGCTTAAGCACGAAGCGCGGCGGGTTGTCGGCGTTGACCATGTTGTCGAATGTGGTCAGACCCGTGCGCTCCACATAGGCACGGCGTGCGGTGACGGTGGTATAGGCGGCCTGCAGGCCGCCGACAAGAGCACGCAGATTTTCCGCGGCGCGGCCATCGAACTCTTCCCCTATGCCGTCACGAGCCCAAAGAGCGGCGTTAGCGGTGGCAAAACCCAGATCGGCCGACCCCTGACCTACGGCAAGCGGGTTCATCATGCCGCCACCACGCGGCAGAACGTCAGCGGTCAGGTTGTATTGACCTTCGGATCGATCAATGATCTCGCCCACCGCCGAGCCGTAAGCATACCAACCGGTGCCGGGATCCTGTGAGATGATGCGAATCGTCGTGTCCTGAGCCCAGGCGGCTAGCGGAAGAAGTAGGGATGAGGCGAGAAGTGCTCCGAGTGATTTACGTACTGTCATATAGATCTCCGGTTTTTTATTGTGCAGTGCATGGTGTGCTAAGGGGTAATACATAGAAGGCCGTCGCCAACCGAGCGTTTCTTCTGCCCTGGCCCTCTGCGTGGATATAAAATGATCGCAACGGTCAATTTGTGCATTTATACTTTTGTTGCATATACTAAAGGTAAAAAATAAAAATTATTAATAATAACAATGTATTATATTTTTATTGGGTGTCTATTTCGGTCGTTTTTCCACGATTTGCTTGCGATATTTTTTTGAATCAATCATTTTTATGATCGATTTGATCGAAAAATGCTAAGGAAACTGACGCCATGACGCTATTTAAAGGCATTATCCCCGCCTTGATTACTCCAATGAACGACCGTCAGGCGGTGGATGAAGCCGCGCTGCGTACGTTGGTGGATACCTTGATCGAGAAGGGCGTCCATGGGCTTTTTGCCCTGGGCACCAACGGCGAGTTCTTTGCGTTAAGCGATGACGAAAAGCTGAAGGTCGCGCAGATCGTCGTTGATCAGGCCAGGGGCCGTGTGCCGGTCATTGCAGGTACCGGCGCATTTACCACCCAGGACGTGATCGACATGAACGCCAGAATGGAGCAGGTCGGCGTTGACGCCTGCTCGATCATCACGCCTTACTTCAACGCGGTTTCCCAGTGCGAACTCGTGGTTCACTACTCAGCGATTGCCGAGCAGGCGTCGCTGCCCTTCATGCTTTACAACATCCCGGCCAAAACCGGCGGCACGATCACCGTGGATACCGTCGCCGAACTCTCCCACCTGCCCATGGTGCAAGGCATCAAGGATAGCGGTGGGGATTTTGACCGTTTGACGCAACTGATTGGCTTGAAGCGTGATGACTTTGCTGTCTTCACTGGTACCGACTCGCTCATTCTATGGGGTCTTTTGGCTGGTGCCGATGGCGCTGTGGCGGCCACCACCAACGCCGTGCCCGACGCGGTGATGACCATCTATAACGCCTTTCAAGCAGGTGATATGGAAATGGCTCGTGAAGCCCAGGAAAAACTTCGCGTGCTGCGTACCGCCTTTGGTATGGCCACCATGCCGGTAGTATTGAAAGCGGCAGCCGAGCTGATGGGCATGCCCGCTGGTCCCACCCGTGCCCCTGCGCTACCGCTCAGCGAGCAGCAGCGCCAGCAGCTTGATGAATTGATGCAGGTCTATCGCTGATGGTTGGGGCGTCGACGAAACCTTTAGCCAACACGACGCGGCTCGTTATCCTGGCTGATGATCTATCCGGGGCGGCCGACTGCGCAGTGAGCTACGCCAAGAGCGGTATGACTACCGCCATCGAGCTTATCCTGCAAAGCAACGCAGACGCGCAGGTGGTGGTTTTCGATACCGACTCTCGTCATTTGGCGCCTACCGAGGCCGCGGCGTTGAATATGGATGCCTGGCGTGCGGTACGTAGCCCTCATCTTCGGCTTTATAAAAAAATCGACTCGACGCTGCGCGGCAACTGGGCGCAGGAAGTCGCTGCGCTGATTTTGGATGCGGGAATGGCGATAGTGGCGCCGGCCATGCCCGCGATGAAGCGCTTTACCCGAGACGCACGACAGTACATCGACCAAATCCCCGTCGAACAGACGCCGGTGTGGGGCAACGAGGGACGCCGTGGCAGGGCTTCACTGAACGACATGCTCAGCGAGGTGGACGTTAACGTTGCCCACTTGCCCCTGGCCACGCTGCGCAAGTCATCACCGGAAGAGCTTGGTTGTTTCCTTTCAGAGCATCAGCGAAACCAGGTGGGAGCGGTGGTATGCGACGCCGAGACCGATGCGGATCTTGAGCGCCTCGCCCAGGCAACGTATCGCCTCGACGCCATCTTCTGGGTAGGCTCGGCAGGGCTTTCCAAAGCGCTTTTCCCCTATCTTCACTGTGAAGCAGCTACGGCTTTTCTGCCGCCCATCGCAGTAGAGGGACCGGTATTAATGGTGGTGGGCAGCATGTCACCTATTTCACACCGTCAGATTGATTATACTTTAAAGAAAAGTGGTAAAGAGATTGAGTATTTTCAAGTAGATATCGCTGAACTGCTGGCCTCCTATGAAGCGCCTGCGGCGTTGAAAATGGCGCAACAAGCGCTTGAGGCGGAGCATGACGTACTCGTGACCCTGGCCCAGCAAATCCTGGCCCCTTCCATTGATGGCTATGCACTATCGCAGCGCCTGGCTAGCCACTTGGGCAGCCATATGGGCCGGCTTGGCGCGCTGGTAGCGACGGGGGGCGAAACGGCCAAGGCGCTACTCAGCGCGGCCGGTGTCGATCATCTGCGTCTCATGGACGAGCTTGAGCCGGGGGTGGCGCTCTCGGTTAGCGACCAAGGCATGCTGGTAGTGACCAAGGCCGGCGCCTTTGGTAGCGAGGCAACACTTTATGAGACCTGGCGCACCCTGGTCGGTAAGCGCACATCCAGTTCATGTCGTTGTTGAGCTTCGCTTGGCTCTTCAACCTACTTACTTCGGAGTAACAACACCAATGAGCTACCTTCCAGTTGTAGGCATCACCATGGGAGATGCCGCCGGCATCGGTCCTGAAGTCATCATGAAGGCGCTTGCCCATGACAGCGTATACAGCACCTGTCGGCCGCTGGTCATCGGCGACGCGGGCCGGTTGAAAAAGGCGGGTCAGATCGTGAACAGTCAGTTGAACCTGAACGTGATCAACGATGCCCGCGCGGCAAAATTCACGCCGGGCATGCTGGACTGCATCGATCTTGGGTTGATTCCCGACGATCTCGCGTATGGCCAGGTATCTCCGGTCGCCGGTGATGCGGCTTATCAGTTCATCGCGCACACCGTTGAGCTGACCCACAAGGGTGAGCTCGATGCCATCTGCACGGCGCCGCTGAACAAGGAGGCGCTACACGCCGGCGGGCATATCTTTCCGGGTCATACGGAGATACTGGCCCATCTGACCGATATCGACGAAGTCTCGATGATGCTGGTGGCGCCCAATCTTCGCGTGATTCATGTCACCACCCATATCGGGCTTCTGGACGCCATTCGCCGTATCGAGCCGGGGCTTGTCAAACGTACCATCGAACGTGCCCATGAAACGCTTACACGCGCGGGTATCGACAACCCACGCATCGGCGTTTGTGGCATTAACCCTCATGCCGGTGAAAACGGCCTGTTCGGTTATGGTGAAGAAGAAGAGAAGATCGTTCCCGCGATTGAAGAGCTCACCACGCGTGGATGGAATATTCAAGGTCCGCTTCCTGCCGATACGCTGTTCTTTCGCGCGGGTCGAGGCGACTTTGACGTGGTGGTGGCGATGTACCACGACCAGGGACACGGCCCGGTCAAGGTGATGGGGCTGGAGGCCGGGGTCAACGTGACCGTGGGGTTACCGGTTATTCGTACCTCGGTGGATCATGGCACGGCGTTTGATATTGCTGGTAAGGGGATTGCTGATGAGCGCAGCTTGCTTGAAGCGCTCAAACAGGCCGTTGATCTCGCCAATCGTCGTGAAAAGCCCGCTACATCAAGCACACTCAAGGAGAACGTATAATGAAACGTATCGGTTTTATCGGCTTGGGACTAATGGGCGCCAACATTGCCCGCAATATCATGCAAGGCGGCTACCCGATGTCCGTCTTTGATCCGCGCCAGGAGAGCATCGCGCCGCTTCTGGAGCAGGGCGCTCAGGCGGTGGATTCGCCCAAGGCGCTGGCGGAGTGCTCCGATATCGTATTTATCTGCGTACCCGGCGCCCCGCAGGTCGAGGCGATCGTCGAAGGCGAGCAGGGGCTGGCGCTGGGCGCTCACGATGGGCTTGTCATTGTCGACTGCTCAACGTCCGACCCGACCCTGACCCGGCGCTTAAATGAAACGCTCGCTACCAAGGGCGTTACCTTCATGGACGCTGCCCTGGGTGGTACGCCTACCCAAGCGGAATCCGGAGAGCTTCAGGCGATTGTGGGGACCGATGAAACCACGCTTGAAGCCGTGCGTCCGGTGTTGGAATGCTGGGCGGGAAAAATTCTGCATGTAGGCCCGGCCGGTGCTGGCCATACCATGAAACTGCTCAATCAATTTTTGGCCATGGGCTACGGTGCGATTTATTCTGAAGCGCTTACCATTGGTGCCAAGGCGGGCGTGACCCCGGCGGTATTTGACAGCGTCATTCGTGGCAGCCGTATGGATAGTGGTTTCTACCAGACGTTTTTCCAGTACGTGCTGGAGCGCGATCGCGATGCGCACCGTTTTTCGCTGGCCAATGCCGGCAAGGATATTCGCTATGTGGCCAACCTGGCGGATGATCTGGACGTTCAGGCGGGGGTTGCTCACGCCATCAAGGAACTGTATGCAAGCGCGCTTGACGAAGGCGCTGGCGAAAGCTTTGTACCCGAGCTTTCCGATATCGTTGCCAAGCGTCACGGCGTCTCTTTTTCATCCTGATAACGGGTATTCGATACCGCATTAAGGAGTCTCAATGAAAGTCGCCAAGCGCCGCAGTGCCATGCTAGAGGCGGTCCACAACGGGATTACCGATGTGGAGACGCTTTGCGAGCGTTTTAATATCTCCGAGGCGACCGTTCGGCGGGACTTGGCATCGCTGGCCGACGAGGGATACATCGTACGTACCTACGGCGGTGCCGCGGCAGTGGTGGGCAGGCGCGAACCGGAGCTTTCTCTGGTCCAGCGACAGCACGAGCGGGGTAATGTCAAAGCGCATCTGGCGCTCGCCGCGCTTGGCCATATCGAGGACGGCGATACGCTGCTGCTCGACGGCGGATCCACCACCACGGCACTGGCCAAACTACTGGGGCAGCGCCGCAGCCTTCATGTGTTTACCAACAATCTGGCTGCATTGCCCGCCCTGGCCGCGATCAAAGACTGCAACGTGACATTTCTCGGTGGAGATCTGCGTGCGGCCAGTATGACGACCTACGGCGTAATGGCTCAGGCGGCGCTTGAGCGCTTATCGGTAGATAAGCTTTTTGTAAGCGCTGATGGTGTGGTGGCCGATCTGGGGCTTTGTGAAGCCAGTGCTGAGCAGGCCTATTTAAAAGAAATGATGATTCGACGCGCTCTGAAAGTGGTGGTGCTTGCCGACTCCAGTAAGCTGGGCAACGCGCGCCAGCAGCACTGGACGCCCATGCTAAGCCACTGGACGCTGATTACCGATGATCAGGCTGGCGACGACCGGCTCGAGGCTTTCAAGCGCCGTCGCGCGGTCACCCTTGAAGTGGTCAAGGTCTAGGCCTATCGGCAAACCTAAGAGTGGCTACCCCGCTTAAGGGGGCTTGCTCACAGCGGCGTCTTGCTGGCCTCACCGGGTATCTCGCGCACCAGGCGCGGCATCAGAAAGCCGGGCAGTATCTCCCTGAGGCCCGCGACCAGTTCGCGGGCCTCTTCATCGGGCACGTCGAAGTGCGCAGCACCTGCCACCGGGTCGAGCACGTGGAGGTAGTAGGGCAGCACGCCGGCCTCGAACAGCCGCTCGGAGAGCGCGGCCTGGGCATCGACGCTGTCGTTGACGCCGCGCAGCAGTACGCTCTGGCTGAGCAGGGTGGCGCTGGCGCGCTTCAGCCGCTCGCAGGCTGCCACCACCGAGCTATCGATCTCGTTGGCGTGGTTGATATGCAGCACCACCACCTTCTGCAGTCGCGAGGCGGCCAGCCAGTCGAGCAGGGCCGCGTCGATGCGTTCGGGGATCACCACCGGCAGGCGGGTGTGGATGCGCAGCCGCCTGAGGTGGGGGATCGCCTCGAGTTCGCCCACCAGCCAGGCGAGCTGGCGGTCGCTGGCGGCCAGCGGGTCGCCGCCGGAGAGGATCGCTTCGTGAATGCTGGTGTCGTCGCGCAGGTAGTCGAGGCTCTGCTGCCACTGGGCCCGGGACGGCGCGTTGGCGTCGTAGGGGAAGTGGCGCCGGAAGCAGTAGCGGCAGTTGATGGCGCAGGTCGGGCTGGCGATCAACAGCACCCGGCCGGCGTACTTGTGGATCAGCCCGCGGCGCGGGGTATGCGCCGCCTCGGCCAGCGGGTCGCTGACGAACCCCGCGGGTGTCTCGGCTTCGGCGGCCAGCGGCAGCACCTGACGCAGCAGCGGATCGTGGGGGTCGCCGGGGACGATGCGGGCGAGATACGCCTCGGGCACGCACACCTCGAACAGCGCATGCCCCTGGGCGGCGCCGGGCAGGCAGGCCGGATCGAGATCCAGCCGCCGGCACAGCGCCTCAGGGCTGCGGATGGCCTGGGACAGCTGGCGCTGCCAGCTGTTGTCTGTGGCCAGCAGCGGGGTTGCGGTCTGCACTTTGGCGGGGCTTCGGGTTATCATGCGGCACACTCAACATGGCAAGGCGGTGGGCGAGGCCCGTCGTCGACATTTTCTCTGCGCGTGAGCCGGGCCACCGGTTTACGGCGCCAGCAGCATCAGCGAGGCATCATGGCGAACTATTCTACCAACGAATTCAAGGGCGGTCTGAAGGTCATGCTCGACGGCGACCCCTGCTCGATTGTGGAGAACGAATTCGTCAAGCCGGGCAAGGGGCAGGCCTTCAACCGCGTCAAGCTGCGCAACCTGATGACCGGCCGCGTCTGGGAGCGCACCTTCAAGTCCGGTGAGTCCCTGGAGAGCGCCGATGTCCTCGAGCTGGAGATGGAGTACCTCTACTCCGACGGCGAGATGTGGTACTTCATGATGACCGACGGCTCCTTCGAGCAGTATGCCGCGGAGAAGCGTGCCCTGGGCGATACCGAGAAGTGGCTCAAGGAGCAGGTGGCCTACACCATCACCCTGTGGGACGACAAGGTGATCAACGTCAACCCGCCCAACTTCATCGAGCTGGAAGTCGTCGAGACCGATCCTGGCCTCAAGGGCGACACCGCCCAGGGCGGCTCCAAGCCGGCCACGCTATCGTCGGGTGCGGTGGTGCGCGTACCGCTGTTCATCAACCAGGGCGAGGTGTTGAAGATCGATACCCGCTCCGGCGAGTACGTTTCGCGGGCCTGATTATCTTGGGCTACGGGCTACGGGCTACGGGCTACGGGCGGCGCAGGGGGCAGGCGGTCTCGGATGTGGCTTCCATCGCTCGGAGAGGGCGAAAAAGATACTGGATCGGAAGGTCGAGCGGCGCAGGGGACAGGGCGTAGCGGAACTCTTTTTCAGGGATGAAAAAGTGAGCGCCCAGGGATGGGTTCACAGCGTGTCCGCGTAGCTCTGTCGCCGACTAGCCGCGGTATAGCCCCCACACGAAGGCCATGCTGTTTCTCGGCGTGGCCTTCTTCGTTTCTCGAGGAGTTCGTCATGGCGACCGACTGGCACCCCACGGCAGAGATCGCCACGCTGCGTGAGCGCGCCCGACTGATCGCCGCGCTGCGGGCGTTCTTTGCCGAGCGCGACGTGCTCGAGGTCGAGACCCCGGTGCTGAGCTACGGCGGCAGCACCGACGTGCACCTGGCCTCGCTGTCGACCCAGGCGACCACCCCGGCCGGCCGCGAGACGCTGTGGCTGCAGACCTCGCCGGAATTCCATATGAAGCGGTTGCTGGCCGCCGGAAGCGGGCCGATCTTCCAACTGGCGCGCAGCTTCCGCGATGGCGAGGTGGGCCGGCGCCACAATATCGAATTCACCATGCTCGAGTGGTACCGTCCGGGTTTTTCGCTAGCCGAACTGATCAGCGAGTGCGATGCCCTGATTCGTCAGCTGCTACCGCAGGATCCCGGGCCGCTGCGCCAGCGCCGCTATCGCCAACTGTTTCGCGAAGCTCTCGGGGTCGATCCGTTTACCGCAACGCTGGATGAACTGCAGCGGCTCGCCTCCAAGCATGGCGGGCTGGATATGGCCAACAGCCCCCACGACGACTGCCTCGACCTGCTGATGAGCCTGGTGATCGAGCCGACGCTGGGTCGTGATGGGGTGGACGTGGTGGTCGACTATCCGGCAAGCCAGGCGGCGCTGGCGCGGCGACACCGCGATCCGCAGGACGGCGAGTGGGTGGCGGCACGCTTCGAGATCTATCTGGCCGGGCTGGAGCTCGCCAACGGCTACGACGAGCTCATCGACGCCAACGAGCAGCGCTCCCGTTTTAGCGCAGACAATGCCCAGCGCCGGGCGCTGGGTAGGCCCGAGGTCGATATCGACGAGCGGCTGTTGGCGGCGCTGGCGGCCGGCATGCCGCCGGGCTGTGGCGTGGCGCTGGGCCTTGATCGGTTGCTGCAGCTGGCGCTGGGAAAGGAGCGCGTGGCGGAGGTGATGGCCTTTGCTACGCCGCGCTGTTAGAGAGATATCTCAAACGTTAAGCGATGATCACCGCTCGGGGCTGTTCCGTCGACAGGCCTGCACGGGGGCGCTGTAACCCCTTCCCTGGGCGCTACTTCTTCCCTGCTTCACTCTCGCATCCTGCTCCGTTTGCAGGACCGGTGCTGGCCATCCATGGCCAGCCCGTTCGGAGGAATCCTCCTCACCCTTGGAAGAAGCTCCCCGTGTCGACCTGTCCCCGGCGCCCTTCGCTATGGGTTGTGAAACTCGCCCAGCGACTGCCCCATGCGCACCGTATCGCCAAACGCGAGGGCGTCCTCATCGAAGGGCATCTCCTCCGAGAAGCACATCACCACCGTGGAGCCGAGCTTGAAGCGGCCCATCTCGGCGCCGCGCTCCAGGGTGATGGGGGTGTCGAAACGAATCGACTGCACTTCGTTGCCCAGCGGCGTGACCTGGCCGGCCCACACCGTCTCGATAGCGGCGACGATCATCGCCCCCACCAGCACCATGGCCATGGGGCCGTGCTCGGTATCGAAGATGCACACCAGCCGCTCGTTACGGGCAAATAGCGCCGGCACGTGGTCGGCGGTGGCCTGGTTGACGGAAAAGATCCGCCCCGGCACGTAGACCATTTCGCGCAGCGTGCCGGTCAGCGGCATGTGTACGCGGTGGTAGTCGCGGGGGGACAGGTAGACGGTGGCGAAGCTGCCCTGGCGGAAAGGCTCGGCGCGCTGCATGTCGCCACCCAGCAGGCTGGTGACCGAGTAGGCCTGGCTTTTGGCCTGCACCAGGGTGCCGTGGCGGGTCGCGCCGAACTGCGACAGGGTGCCGTCGGCGGGGCAGAGCAGCCCTTCGCCGAGCGGGCGGGCGTCGGCCTTGAGGGCGCGGGTGAAAAAGGCATTGAAGCAGGCGTAGGCAGTGGAGTCGGGCTCGGCGGCCTGGCTCATGTCGACTTTGAAGCGACGGATAAAGGCCTTGATCAGCAGGTTCTTGAGCCAGCCGATGCGTGTCTCGGCGAGCAGGCCCACCAGCCGCGAGATAAGGTGGTGGGGCAGCGGGTACTGAATCAGGGCGAATAGCTTGGCTAGGGACACGTGGAGGTGGCTCTCTTGAGGCGTCGGGGTAGAGGCGGTGGTATCAGTCTTGAAGCTGGAAGAGCGCCGCTTCCAGCTTACTTTTCTATCGGCGTATCGTCGCGGTTGCCCCACTCCTTCCAGGAGCCGGCATAGGCGCGGATCTTCTCGAAGCCCAGCGCCTTGCCCACCAGCCAGGTCAGGCCGCTGCGGTGGTGGCCCTGGCAGTGAGTGATCACTTCCTTTTCCGGCGTCAGGCCCAGTGCCTCGAGTTCGGTGATCAGCTCGGCGTAGTCGCGTATGCGCAGGCCGCGTTCGGCATCCATGGCGCGAGTCCATTCCATGTTCACCGCGCCGGGGATATGGCCGAGGTGTTTGTTCTGGCCTTTCTCGCCGGCGTACTCCTCGGGGGAGCGCGCGTCCCACACCGCGAACTGGCGATCACCGATGCGCTCCTTGATCGTCTCGACGTCGATATTGACCTCGGGGTTGAGGATCTCCGCCTGGTAGTCGCTGGGCGTCGGTTGCGTGGCTTGCTGCGAGACCTCGAGTCCCTCCTGGCGCCAGGCGTGGATGCCGCCGTTGAGGTAGGAGTAGCGGGTATGGCCGATCAGCTCCAGGGTCCACAGCAGGCGCCCAGCCCAGCCGCCGCCCTCGTCGTCGTAGGCCACCAAGTGGGTGTCGCGGGTCAGCCCCAGGGACGAGAACAGCGCAGAGAGCGCCTCGACGTCGGGCACGTCGTTGGGCACCTCGCCGCTGCCGCGCACCAGCCGGCGGTGGTCGAGGAACACCGCGCCGGGTACATGGCCCTCGGCGTAGCTTTCGGCCTTGAGCGGCACGTCGACGATCAGCAGCTCGGAGGCGTCGAGATGCTCGGCCAGCTTGTCTGGCTCGACGATCAACGGCAGTAGATTGGCTTCAGAGCTCATCGGTGACTCCTTGCGGTCTGCAATGGCGTTGAGGCGATGATGGCACACTCCGCACGGATGCGGCGAGCGGCCTCACTCGCTGTCTGTCTCCAGCGAGGCGAGGATGCGCCGATAGCTGGCAAAGCGCTGTGGATGGATGTCGCCGCGCTCCACGGCGGCTAGCAAGGCGCAGCCCGGCTCCTCGCGGTGGCGGCAGTCGCGAAAGCGGCAGCGGCCGAGATAGTCGTGAAACTCGATAAAGCCGGCGGTGACCTGCTCGGCGTCGAGGTGGGTAAGACCGAACTCGCGGATACCCGGTGAGTCGATCAGCTCGCCGCCGGCGGGCAGATGGTAGAGCATCGCGGTGGTGGTGGTATGGGTGCCCTTGCGCGAGTCCTCGGATAGTGCACCGATGCGCAGTGCGTGGTCGGGCAGCAGGCGGTCGATCAGCGACGACTTGCCGACCCCGCTCTGGCCGACGAACACCGAGGTGCGTCCGGTCAGGCGCTGGTGCAGGGCATCCAGGCCGTCCTCCTGCTTGACGCTGGCCAGTACCACCGGATAGCCCAGCGCCTGGTAACGGTCGAGCAGGTCGCGCAGCTCGCCGCCGCGCGCCGGCAGCAGGTCGATCTTGTTAAGCACCAGCGCCGGGGCGATGCCGGTGGCCTCGGCGGCGACCAGGTAGCGGTCGATCAGGTTGGCATGGGGCTCGGGTTCGGCGGCGAACACGATCAGGATCTGGTCGAGATTGGCGGCTACCGGCTTGAGCTGGCCGCGGGCGTCGGGGCGCTCGAGCACGCTGTCGCGCTCGCCGCGTGCCACCACCACGCCGCTGTCGTCATTGGCCTGGCGCCACACCACCCGGTCACCGGTGACCAGGCCATCCATATTGGCGCGCATATGGCAGCGATGCCGGTGGTGCTGGCCGCTGTCATCGACGGCCTCGACGTCGAGGCTGCGGCCGAAGTGAGCGGTTACTCGGCCGGGGCGTTCGGGGCCGAATTCGCCGGCCTCGAGGCGTTCGCCGTCGCGGGCATCGACGCGCTCGGCGCGCTTGGCGCGTTCGGCCTGGATCTTCTCGATGCGCCAGCGCTGCTGGCGGGTCAGCTTACGTTTGCTCATGACGGCCTTGTGACGGGTACAATGGGTGCATTGTACCTCAAGGAGAGACCCCTGATGGCGGATGATCAAGGCCAGGCCCCCCGCGACGACCTGCTGGTGTGGATCGACCTGGAGATGACCGGGCTCGACCCGGTCCGTGAACGCATCATCGAAGTGGCGACGCTGATCACCGATAACCGGCTCGAGGTCATCGCCGAAGGCCCGGTGATCGCGGTGCACCAGAACGCCAGCCTGCTGGAGGGCATGGACGCCTGGAACCAGAAGACCCACGGCGAGTCGGGGCTGGTCAAGCGGGTCCAGGAGAGCCAGATCGGCACCGACGAGGCCCAGCGCCAGACGCTCGAGTTCCTGTGCCGCTACGTCAAGCCCGGCAGTTCGCCGATGTGTGGCAACAGCGTGCATCAGGATCGACGCTTCCTCGAGCGCGAGATGCCCGAGCTGCTGGCCTTCTTCCATTATCGTAATCTAGACGTCTCGACCCTCAAGGAGCTGGCCAAGCGCTGGCATCCGGAGGCGACCAAGGGCTTCGAGAAGCGCAACGTGCACCTGGCGATGGACGATATCAAAGAGTCGATCGCCGAGCTGGCCCACTACCGCGAGACCTTTATCAAGCTACCGCAGTGAGCGCCGTTCAGGCGCTGGCGATCAATGCGGCCTGCTTGTCGTGCTGCTCGGCCAGCGCCCAGCGCACGTGTTCGCGAACCAGGTCGGAAGGGTAGGCGAGCCGCGCCCGCAGCGTGGCGCGCACCGTGGCGCTGGGCGGGGCGTTGCCCAGGCCCACCGCCAGGTTACGCAGCCAGCGCGGGTAGCCGATGCGGCGGATCGCGCTGCCCTCGGTCTTGCTCAGAAACTCCTCTTCGCTCCAGCCGAACAGCCGCACCAGCGAGGCGCGGTCGAGGTCGTGGCGCGGCGCGAAGTCGGCCTCGGGGCTGAGCCGCGTGAAGCGTGTGAAGGGGCATACCAGTTGGCAGTCGTCGCAGCCGTAGACCCGGTTGCCCATGGCGCGGCGATACTGCTCGGGGATCGCGCCGTGCAGCTCAATGGTCAGGTAGGAGATGCAGCGCCGCGAGTCGACCACCTTGTCGTCGACGATGGCGCCGGTGGGGCAGGCCACCTGGCAGGCGTCGCATTTGCCGCAGTGCTCGCTGGTGAACGGCTCGTCCACCGGTAGCGGCAGGTCGGTGTAGAGCTCTCCGAGGAAGAACAGCGAACCGGCCTGGGGGTTGAGTAGCATCGAGTTCTTGCCGAACCAGCCGAGTCCCGCCTTCTGCGCCAGGGCACGTTCCATCACCGGCGCCGAGTCGACAAAGGCACGGTAGCCGAAGGCGCCGACGCGCTGCTCGATCTGCCAGGCGAGCTGCGCCAGGCGCTTGCGAATCAGCTTGTGGTAGTCGCGGCCCAGGGCGTAGCGCGAGACATAGGCGATCTGCGGTTGCCCCAGTGTCTTGGTGGTTTCCACCTCCGGCGGCAGATAGTCCAGGCGCACGCTGATCACCCGCAGGGTGCCGGGCACCAGCTCGGCGGGGCGAGTGCGCTTGGTGCCGTGCTTGGCCATGAAGGACATCTCGCCGTGGTGGCCTGCCGCCAGCCAGCGCTCGAGATAGCGTTCGTGGTTTTCCAGATCGGTATCGGTGATACCGACCTGCTGAAAGCCCAGCTCACGGCCCCAGGTCTTGATGTCACCGGCCAGGGTGTGTAACTCGCTGGCGGCGAGCGCGGTGGATGTCTCGGACATGATGGAAAGACGATGAAGGCTGAGTGGATGGGCCCAAGGGCGCACCACCTTATACTAGTCTCAATAGCACGTCATTGAGGAGTTCCTATGCCCCCCCTGCGGCCCCTGTACCGCGCCGAGCAGGTGCGCGAACTCGATGCCCGCACCATCGCCGCGGGCATCGACGGCTTTAGCTTGATGCAGCAGGCGGCCAGCGCCGCCTTCGACGCCCTGCGCCAGCGCTGGCCCACAGCGCGGCGGCTGAGCGTGCTGTGTGGCGCCGGCAATAACGCCGGCGACGGCTACGTGCTGGCGGCACTGGCGGTGTGCGATGGCTTCGATGTGCAATTGATCGCGCTGCGCGACCCGACAAGCCTCGACGGCGACGCTGGCCGCGCCGTGGCCATGGCACGCCGTGCCGGGCTGAGGCCGCAGGCCTGGTCCGCGGATCTGGTATTAAACGACGATGTGGTGGTCGATGCGCTGCTGGGAACGGGCCTCAGCGGTGATGTTCGTGAGCCGTTCAGCGAAGCAATCGCCGCCATCAATGCCAGCGGCCTGCCGGTGCTGGCCGTGGATATCCCCTCGGGGCTCTCGGCCGACAGCGGTGCGGTGCTCGGCTGCGCGGTGGAGGCGACCCTGACCACGACCTTCATCGCCGACAAGTTGGGCCTGCATACCGGCGCCGCGGTGGCCCACGTCGGCGAGCATCGCTTGCTGACATTGGGGGTAGAGGCGCAGCGTCACCGCGACCTGACGCCGGTGGCCTGGTTGCTCAACGACGCCCCGGACCCGCTGCTGGCCCCACGGCGTCGCGACAGCCACAAGGGCGATCACGGCCACTTGCTGGTGCTCGGCGGGGCACCGGGGTTCGGCGGTGCGGCACTGCTGGCCAGCGAGGCGGCGGCGCGGCTGGGGGCCGGCCGGGTCAGCCTGGCCACCGCACCGGAGCATGTCACGGCGAGCCTCACCCGCTGCCCGGAGGTGATGGTTCACGGTGTGCGCGGCCCCGCCGATCTGGGCGCGCTGCTGGATGCCGCCGACGCCCTGGTCGTGGGCCCCGGGCTTGGCCAGGGCGCCTGGGGGCAGGGCATGTGGCAGGCGGCACTGGCGGCGGGCAAGCCGCTGGTGGTCGACGCCGATGCCCTCAATCTGCTGGCCGGTATGGCATCGCCACCCAGGCGGGATGACTGGATACTCACGCCGCATCCCGGCGAGGCGGCGCGGTTGCTGGGCTGTAGCGCCAGCGAGGTACAGCGCGACCGCGGCGCTGCGCTTGCCGCATTGGCCAGGCGCTACGGCGGCCACTGGGTGCTCAAGGGCGCCGGCACCCTGGTCGGCGATGAGGCGGGCCTGGCAGTATGCCCGTTCGGCAACCCCGGCATGGCCAGCGGCGGCATGGGCGATGCGCTGAGTGGCATCCTCGGCGCCCTGGTCGCGCAGTTCGGTCGTGCCGGCGACGCTGCGCTGGGTGGGCTTGCCCGTAGCGCGGTGGTGCTCCACGCCCGCGCCGCCGACCTGGCCGCAGTGGACGCCGGCGAGCGTGGTCTGCTGGCCGGCGATCTGGCATCCTATGCGCGACGATTGGCTAACCCGCGGACGAGCGATGTACGTGATATTGCCCGATGAAGACGCCCAGGTCGCCTTTGGCGCGGCGCTGGGGAGTGCGCTGGCGGGGCGTGGCCAGGTGCATCTCGAGGGGGAGCTGGGGGCCGGCAAGACCACTCTTACCCGCGGTATCCTGCGCGCCTACGGTCATCAGGGGGCGGTCAAGAGCCCGACCTATACCCTTGTCGAGCCCTACCGGCTGGGCGCGGTTGAGGTCAACCATTTCGATCTCTATCGCCTCGGCGACCCGGAGGAGCTCGAGTTCATCGGCGCTCGCGACCTGTTCGATGCCGACACCCTGAGCCTGGTGGAGTGGCCGAGTCGCGGTGCCGGCTGGCTGCCCGCGGCGGACCTGGCGCTCGGGCTCGAAGTGCTGGATGTCGGCCGCGGGGTGACGCTGAGTGCGCGCAGTGCCTATGGTGAGGCGGTGCTGGCGCGCCTTGAAACTCCCGCCGGGCTGGCGGATAGTCAGCCTGAATGAAAATGAACAGCGTTTTCCTGGATCGGAGCCGAGACCCGTCGATGAGTCCCCGTGACACCCGAACGACCCCGTGGCCAGGGAAGAACCAGGCCGCCGCTTCTTCCTCCCGCCTGGGAGGACTGTGGGTGGCGCTGACGCTGCTGTTCGCAATCTGCCTCGGGCTGCTGCTGGCGCCGCCCAGCCAGGCCGCCGATATCGATAACGTGCGGCTATGGGCGGCGCCGGACCATTCGCGTCTGGTATTCGACCTCTCGGCGCCCGCCGAGGCCTCGGTGTTTACCCTCGATAACCCCGACCGGTTGGTGATCGATCTAGACGATAGCCGCATGCAGGCCGACACCTCGCGCCTCGATCTCGACGGCAGCGCGATCAGCACGCTGCGCACCGGGGTGCGCGACGGCAGCGGCCTGCGGGTGGTCCTCGACCTGGAGCGTCGCGTCGAGCCGCGCCACTTCACTCTCCCGCCCAACGATCAGTATGGCCACCGCCTGGTGGTCGACCTCGAATATCCCGGCGAGAGCGCGGTGGAGAATCCCATCGACCCCATCGAAGCGATGATCCGCGAGCAGGAGATCGCCGCCGGGCGGGCCAGCGTCGATGGTGGTGGCGGATCACCGGAGGTGGCCGCCGATGCCGCCACCGCGCTGCAGCAGGCACAGCCGCATCCGCGGCGCGACATCATCATCGCCATCGACCCCGGGCATGGCGGCGAGGACCCCGGCGCCATCGGCCCCGGCGGAACCCGCGAGAAGGACGTGGTGATGGACATCAGTCGGCGGCTTCAGTCGCTGGTGGATGGCCGCGAAGGCTTCCGCGCGGTGATGATCCGCGACGGCGACTACTATGTCGGCCTGCGCCAGCGCACCCAGATCGCCCGCGAGCAGAAGGCCGACTTCTTCGTCTCGATTCACGCCGATGCCTTTACCAGCGCGCGGCCCCAGGGCAGCTCGGTGTATGCCCTGTCGCAGCGCGGCGCCACCTCCGAGACCGCCCAGTGGCTGGCCGAGAGCGAGAACCGCGCCGACCTGATCGGCGGTGTCGACGGCAACCTCTCGCTGCGCGACAAGGATGAAGTGCTGCGCGGCGTGCTGCTCGACCTGACCATGACGGCGACGCTCAACGACTCGCTCTCCATCGGCGGCCAGGTGCTCGACCAGCTGGGCCGGGTCAACCGCCTGCACAAGTCGCGGGTCGAGCAGGCCGGCTTCCGGGTGCTGACCTCGCCGGATATTCCCTCGCTGCTGATAGAGACGGGGTTCATCTCCAACCCCGACGAGGAACGGCGCCTCAGCGATGCCGGCCACCAGCGCCAGCTCGCCGAGGCGATCATGGGCGGGCTCGAGGAGCACTTCCAGCGCAACCCACCGCCGGCCAGCCTGCTGGCCTGGCAGCGCGACCAGGGCCGCGGTGGCGGCAGCAACGAGTACCGCATCCAGCCCGGCGATACCCTGTCGGAGATCGCCTCGCGTCATCAGGTGTCGCTTAGCCAGCTCAAGCAGGCCAACAACATCAACGGCGATGTGATCCGGGTCGGGCAGGTGCTGCAGATCCCGCGTTCCTGAGCCGCTTTCGAGGTGATATGACACAGCCGCGCCGCATCCAGATACTCAATCCGCGCCTGGCCAACCAGATCGCCGCCGGTGAGGTGGTCGAGCGGCCGTCATCGGTGGTCAAGGAGCTGGTCGAGAACGCCATTGATGCCGGCAGCGCTCGCATCGAGGTCGAGCTCGAGGCCGGCGGTGCCAAGCTGATCCGCGTGCGTGACGACGGCAGCGGCATCGCCGAGGATGACCTGGCGCTGGCGCTGTCGCGCCACGCCACCAGCAAGATCGATAGCCTCGAGGATCTCGAAGGCGTGGCCAGCCTCGGCTTTCGCGGCGAGGCACTGGCCTCGATCAGCTCGGTGTCGCGGCTGGAGCTGATCTCCAATGCTGACGACGACCCCCAGGCCGGCTGGCGGGTGGTCGCTGAGGGCCGCGAGATGCAGCCGCGGGTGACCCCGGCGCCGCATCCCCGCGGTACCAGCGTCGGCGTTCGCGACCTGTTCTTCAACACGCCGGCACGGCGCAAGTTCCTGCGCACCGAGAAGACCGAGTTCGGCCACGTCGAGGAGGCCTTCCGGCGCCTGGCGCTGTCGCGCTACGACATCGGTTGGACCTTGCGCCACAACCACAAGACCCTCCACCAGCTGCGCCCGGCCAGCGATGCCGCGGCGCGGGAGCGGCGCATCGCCGCGCTGCTCGGCAGCAAGTTCATCGACAACGCCCTACACCTCGACCTCGATAGCGGCGGGCTGCGACTGTGGGGCTGGGTGGGCCTGCCCACCCATGCCCGTGCCCAGGCCGACCAGCAGTATTTCTTCGTCAACGGCCGGGTGGTGCGCGACCGGCTGGTGGCCCACGCCATTCGCCAGGCCTACCGCGATGTGCTGTTCCACGGCCGCCATCCGGTGTTCGTGCTATATCTCGAGCTCGACCCCAGCGTGGTCGACGTCAACGTGCACCCCACCAAGCACGAGGTGCGCTTCCGCGACGGTCGCCTGGTGCACGACTTCCTGTTCTCCAGCCTGCATCGCGCGCTGGGCGCGGCGCGGCCCAATGACATGGCCGATACTGCCACCGACGAGCCACAGGCCCAGGCGCAAGCAGTGGCTGGGAGCGACGCCACCGCCTGGCAGCAGCAGCCGATGGCGCTGCGCGAAGGCGTTGCCGAGCCGCGGCCCGGTGCCGACCGCGTGCGCCAGTTCATGGCCGGCTATCGGGCGCTGCATCCCGAGCACGAGGAGAGCCTGCTGACCCCCCAGCCGGCGCCGCCGGGCGGGAATGCCGCCGAGGTCGCACTGGCCGAGCGCCACGACACAGCGGTGGCAGGGACGAGTGAGGAGCCTGGGGCGCGAATGACACCGGCCCCGTCGCTTGGCCAGGATGACCCCACCCAGGCGCCACCGCTGGGCTACGCCATCGCCCAGCTGCACGGTGTGTATATCCTCTCGCAGTCGCAGCGCGGCCTGGTGATGGTCGACATGCACGCCGCCCACGAGCGCATCGTCTACGAGCGCATGAAGACCCAGGTCCACGGCGGGGCGCTCGACGCCCAGCCGCTGCTGGTGCCGGTGTCGCTGGCCGCCAGCCCTGCCGAGGTGGCCACCGCCGAAGCGGAGCGCGAGGCCTTCACCCGGCTCGGTGTCGAACTTGACGTGGCGGGGCCCGAGACGCTGCTGGTGCGTCAGGTGCCGGCGCTGCTGGGTGATGCCGACGTCGAGCCGTTGGTGCGCGACATGCTCGCCGACCTGGAGCGCTACGGCCGCTCGGATCGCCTCGAGGCGCGCATCAACGAGCTGCTCTCGACCATGGCCTGCCACGGCAGCGTGCGCGCCAACCGCAAGCTCAGCGTGGCAGAGATGAATGCCCTGCTGCGCGACATGGAACGCACCGAGCGCAGCGGCCAGTGCAACCACGGCCGCCCGACCTGGACCGAGATGAGCATGCACGACCTCGACAAGCTGTTCCTGCGTGGGCAGTAGTCACCCATCTGCGTCATTTACCTGCCGCCGGATCAGCTTCTCTACGCCAAGCCGAGAGAGAAAGACCGACAAGCCAATGCCCGATACGCGCCCCCCCGCCATCCTGTTGGTGGGCCCCACTGCCGCCGGCAAGACCGACCTGGCCATCGCGCTCCACGAGCGGCTCGGCTGCGAGCTGATCAGCGTCGACTCGGCGATGGTCTATCGCGGCATGGATATCGGCACCGCCAAGCCCTCCGCCGAGGAACTGGCCCGTGCCCCGCATCGCCTGATCGATATCCGCGACCCTGCGGAGCCCTATTCGGCGGCGGAGTTTCGCGACGATGCCCTGCGCGAGATGCGACAAATCAGCGCAGCCGGCGCAATTCCGCTGCTGGTCGGCGGCACCATGATGTATTACAAGCGACTGCTGGCCGGGGTTGCCGAACTGCCGGCGGCCGACCCTTCCGTGCGCGCCGAGCTGGCCCGCCAGACCGCCGAGCATGGGCTCGGCGCGCTGCATGACGAGCTGGCGCGGGTCGACCCCGACGCTGCACGGCGCATCCATCGCAACGACCCCCAACGGCTGATGCGCGCGCTCGAGGTCTATCGGCTCAGCGGCCGCTCGCTGACCGAACACTGGCAATCGCAGCGCACGGAAACCTTCCCCTGGCGTACGCTGTCGATAGGGTTGGCACCGCTAGAGCGCAACGTGCTGCATCGGCGCATCGCGATGCGTTTCGAGGCCATGCTGGCCGGCGGTTTCATCGACGAGGTGGTGAGGCTACGCCAGCGGCGCGACCTGCATCTGGGGCTGCCGTCGATCAAGAGCGTCGGCTACCGGCAGGCCTGGGAGGCGCTGGAGGCGGGATACGACGAGGACTGGCTGCGCCACAAGGGGGTGGTGGCAACGCGCCAGCTGGCCAAGCGCCAGCTGACCTGGATGCGCAGCTGGGATGATCTCGAGTGGGTCGATAGCCTGGCTCCGGATTGCCTGGATCGTGTTCTGAAACTCGTGCGCCATCTATGCAGTTAGCGTAAGATACGTGTTTCGATTGGCTGCCTGACTTGGCACCGTTGATGAACCATGCGCCGGCCGTGTCACCGCCGGTGTCATAAAAAAATGACATCACTCAAAGAGACAGTTAGGGAGAGCAAAATGTCCAAAGGGCAGTCCCTCCAAGACCCGTACCTGAACATTCTGCGCAAGGAGCGCATTCCGGTATCGATTTTCCTGGTCAACGGGATCAAGCTGCAGGGTCAGATCGAGTCCTTCGATCAATTCGTGATTCTGCTGCGCAACACCGTTAGCCAGATGGTTTACAAGCACGCTATCTCGACAGTAGTACCGTCGCGTAACGTGCGACTGCCGGCCCAGGACCCTGCGGCGGCACAAGAAGAGAGTTGAACGCGAGGTAGTGATTGTTTTTTGAACGTCCCGACGCCGGTGAAACGGCGATACTCGTCCATATCGATTTCCAGGACGAACAGGAGCGCGAGGATTCCGGCGAGTTTCTGGAACTGGTGCGCTCCGCCGGCGCCGATCCGGCTACCCTGCTGACGGGTAGCCGGCATCGGCCCGATTCTCGAACTTTCATCGGCAGCGGCAAGCTCGACGAGCTCAAGGCGCTGATGCCGATTCACCAAGCCGAGCTGGTGATCTTCAACCACTCGCTGAGCCCCTCCCAGGAGCGTAACCTGGAGCGGACGCTCAAGTGCCGGGTGCTCGACCGCACCGGCCTGATTCTGGATATCTTCGCCCAGCGGGCGCGGACTCACGAGGGCAAGCTGCAGGTCGAGCTGGCCCAACTCGAATACATGTCGACGCGTCTGGTGCGCGGCTGGACCCACCTCGAGCGTCAGAAGGGCGGGATCGGCCTGCGCGGCCCGGGTGAAACCCAGCTCGAGACCGACCGCCGCCTGCTGCGTGGGCGTATCAAGTCGATCCACCGGCGCCTCGACAAGGTGCGCAGCCAACGCGAGCAGAACCGCCGTGCCCGGGCTCGCGCCGAAATTCCCAGCGTCTCGCTGGTGGGCTATACCAACGCAGGCAAGTCGACGCTGTTCAACGCCGTGACCGAGGCCTCGGTGTACGCCGCGGATCAATTGTTCGCGACCCTCGACCCGACCCTGCGTCGGCTCGAGGTAGAGGACGTCGGCCCGGTGGTACTGGCCGATACCGTGGGCTTCATCCGTCACCTGCCGCACAAGCTGGTCGAAGCGTTTCGTGCCACCCTGCAGGAGGCCGCCGAGGCCAGCCTGCTGGTGCATGTGATCGACGCCGCCGATCCTGACCGCGACCTCAACGTGGAGCAGGTGCAGCGGGTGTTGCGAGAGATCGGTGCCAATGAGGTACCCTGCTTGCTGGTGATGAACAAGATCGACCTGCTCGACAGTGCGCCGCGCATCGAGCGTGACGGCGAGGGGCGCCCCGAAGCGGTATGGTTGTCGGCACAGCAGGGCCTGGGGCTCGAGCTGCTGGCCGAGGCGCTCTCCGAGTGCCTGGCCGACGACGTCATCGACATCGCCCTGACGCTGACCCCGACCCAGGGCAAGCTGCGCGCCGGCCTGCATGAGCTGGGCGCGGTGCGCGACGAACGCTTCGATGAAGGAGGCTGCAGCCAGCTCGAGGTGCGCCTGCCGCGCCGCGACTTCCTGCAGCTGATGGCGCGGCTGGGTGAGCGCGCCGACGATTACCTGCCCGTCGAAGAGCGCAGCCGTCCGGTCTGGGAGGCCTGACGGCTGCTGTTTCGGCGGGCTAAGGCGTTGCAGTAGCGACGCAAACGATCGCGCAACCAATGCTGTTGCCGTATCGGACGGGTGTGGTGTCCGGTGCCGCATGAGTGATTAACGCATAGTGGAGAAGACGTATGGCTTGGAATGAGCCTGGTGGTGGCAACCAGCACGACCCTTGGAGCGGCGGTGGCCGACGCGGTGGCGGCGGTGGCAGCGGCGGGGGTGGTGGCGGCAACAATCAGGGGCCGCCCGACCTCGATGAAGCGCTGAAGAAGTTTCAGGATAAACTCAACGGCATGCTCGGCGGTGGCCGCGGCAAGCGCGGTGGCGACGGCGGTGGCAACAAGGGCGGCGGCAAGCCGCGTAATACCTTCGCGCTGCCGGGCCTGCTGGTCGTGGTGGCGTTGGCGATCTGGGCCGCTTCGGGGTTCTACCTGGTCGACCAGTCCGAGCGTGGCGTGGTGCTGCGCTTCGGGGAGTACCAGGAAGTGGTCACGCCGGGGCTGCATTGGAACCCGCCGCTGATCGACGACGTGCGCATGGTCAACGTGACCCGCGTGCGTTCGCTGACCCAGACCCAATCAATGCTGACCCGCGACGAGAACATCGTCGAGGTCGAGATCTCGGCCCAGTACCAGGTCGCCAGCCCGCGTGATTTTGTGCTCAACGTGCGCAGCCCGGAGCTGTCCATCGAGAACGCCTTGGACTCGGCGCTGCGTCACGTGGTCGGCGGTACCGACATGATCGATATCCTGACCTCGGGGCGTGAGATCCTCGGCAGCTCTGTCGCCAGCCGCCTGCAGTCCTACCTCGACAGCTACGGCACCGGCATCAGTCTGCAGACCATCAACATCGAGTCGACCTCGGCGCCGCAGCCGGTCATCGACGCCTTCGATGACGTGATCCGCGCTCGCGAGGATCGTCAGCGTACGATCAACGAGGGCATGGCCTACGCCAACGCCATCATCCCGGCCGCCCAGGGGCAGGCCCAGCGCCTGATCGAGCAGGGCCAGGGGTATCGCGAGTCGGTGGTGGCCGAGGCCCAGGGTCAGGCCAACCGCTTCAACTCGCTGCTTGGCGAATACCAGACCTCGCCGCAGGTCATGCGTGAGCGTCTCTACCTGGATGCCATCAGCGAAGTGTACGGCCAGACCAACAAGGTGCTGATCGATGTCAGCGACAGCAGCCCGCTGATGTACCTGCCTCTCGACCAGCTGCGCTCCGGCAGCGGTGGTCAGAGTGGCCAGCGCTCCAGTGAGTCGGGCGACGACATCGACCCGCAGGTCATCGAGCGTCTCCGCCAGCAGCAGAGCGGCAGCGGTAGCGGCAACAGTGGTATCCGTCGGGAGGGCCGCCAATGATCAACAACAAGTCACTACTCATCGTGGGTGGCCTGGCGGCCGCCGCCTGGCTGGCCAGCAATAGCCTCTACGTGGTCGACGAGACCGAGCGCGCGGTCAAGCTGCGCTTCGGTGAGGTCATCGAAGAGAACATCCAGCCGGGGCTGCACGTCAAGATCCCCATCACCCAGACGGTGCGCAAGTTCGACACCCGGGTGCTGACGCTGGATACCGATACCAGCCGCTATCTGACCCTTGAGCAGAAGGCGGTGATCGTCGACTCCTACGTCAAGTGGCAAGTGGTCAACCCGACCCGCTACTACGAGGCGACGTCCGGCGACGAGATGCAGGCGGTGCGCCTGATCCAGCCGCGGGTCGACGAGAGCCTGCGTAACGAGTTCGGCCGCCTGGACCTGCAGGAGATCATCGCCGAGCGGCGTGACGACCTGATGATCGGGCCGGCCGAGGAGCTCGACTCGCTGATGCGCGAAGAGCTGGGGGTATCGATCCGCGATATCCGCATCAAGCGTATCGACCTGCCCGAAGACGTCTCTGCGGCGGTCTTCGACCGCATGCGCTCGGAGCGTGAGCGCGAGGCCCGCGAGTGGCGTGCCCAGGGGCAGGAGGAGGCTGAGCGGATTCGTGCCAACGCCGACCGCCGCCGTCAGGTGCTGTTGGCCCAGGCCACCGAGCGTGCCGAGACCCTGCGTGGTGAGGGGGATGCCGAGGCCGCGGCAATCTACTCCGGGGCCTACGAGCAGGATATGGAGTTCTTCAGCTTCTATCGTAGCCTCAACGCTTACCGCGAGAGCTTCGAGGGTGACGGCAACATGCTGGTGCTGGAGCCGACCAGCGACTTCTTCCGCTACCTCAACAGCGCCAACCCAATGGACGTCGACGAGGAGTGAGCGGCAAGGCCCCGGGGTTCACCTCGGGGCCAAACGTGGTAGAATCCATGAACCGGGCGTGGCCCGGTTTTTTGTGCATTTCTGGCAGGACAGGACACATGACCATCGCTGACCGCTGGCTGCTCCCCGACGGCATGGACGAAGTGCTGCCGCCCCAGGCGGCCCGCATGGAAGAGCTGCGCCGTGCGCTGCTCGATCTCTATTACCGCTGGGGCTACGACCAGGTGATGCCGCCGCCGGTGGAGTTTCTCGACTCGCTGCTGACCGGCACCGGCACCGACCTTGATCTGCAGACCTTCAAGCTCACCGACCAACTTACCGGGCGGATGATGGGCGTCAGCGCCGACGTCACCCCCCAGGTGGCGCGCATGGACGCCCACTCGCTGCGCCGCCAGGGGCCAGTGCGGCTGTGCTACTGCACCAATGTGTTGCGCGCCAAGGCCGACCAGCATCAGGGCGGGCGCAGCCCGGTGCAGGTCGGCGTCGAGTTGTTCGGCCATGCTGGGCTGGAGGCCGACCTGGAGATCCTGCGCCTGGCGTTGTCGAGCCTGGCGGTGGCCGGCGCTGGTGAAATCCACCTGGCACTCGGGCATATCGGCATCTACCGTAGTCTGGTGCAGGCCGCTGAACTCGATGCGACCCAGGAGCGTGCGCTCTATGAGGCGCTGGACCTCAAATCGCCGGGGGATCTCGCTGCGCGGGTGGCGGAGTGCGTCAGCGACCCGGCCCTGGCCGAGATGTTCCTGACCCTGGCCGAGCTGCACGGCGGAGACGAGGTGCTCGAGGCGGCGCGTGGCGCCTTCGCCGAGGCGCCAGCGGCGGTCAACGCGGCCCTCGACCAGCTGCTGGCACTGAGTGCCGGGGTGCGCGCCGAGTATCCCGAGGTCGAGCTCTATTTCGACCTCGCCGAGCTGCGCGGCTATCAGTATCACACCGGCATGATGTTTGCCGCCTACGTGCCGGGCTACGGCCAGGCGCTGGCCAAGGGTGGGCGCTATGACGATACCGGCCGCGCCTTCGGGCGTGCGCGGCCGGCCACCGGGTTCTCCATGGACCTCAAACTGCTGGCCTCGCTGGCGCTGTCGACGCCGGCCTGTGACGGCATCTGGGTGGCGGCCGAGGCCGCCGAGCAGCAGGCGGCGACCATCGCTGCGCTGCGCGACGCCGGCGAGCGGGTGGTGGTGGCGCTGCCGGAGCAGCGCACCGGCCCGGAGGCGCATCGCTGCAACCGTCAGCTGACCCGCAGCGGCGACGACTGGCAGGTGTCCCCCCTGGGCTGATGGCCGGGGCGGCATCGCGCGGATTCTTCGATCAAGAGACCAAAGCAATGGGCAAGAACGTAGTCGTACTGGGCACCCAGTGGGGTGATGAAGGCAAGGGCAAGGTCGTCGACCTGCTGACCGAATCGGCGAGCGCCGTGGTGCGCTTCCAGGGCGGGCACAACGCCGGCCATACGCTGGTCATCGACGGCGAGAAGACCGTCCTGCACCTGATCCCCTCCGGCGTGCTGCGCGACGACAAGACCTGCGTGATCGGCAATGGTGTGGTGCTGTCGCCGGAGGCGTTGATCAAGGAGATCCGCGAGCTCGAGACCAAGGGCGTGCCGGTACGCAAGCGCCTGCGCCTGTCGCCGGCCTGCCCGCTGATCCTCTCCTACCACGTGCGGCTCGACCAGGCGCGTGAGAAGGCCCGCGGCGTGGCCAAGATCGGCACCACCGGGCGCGGGATCGGCCCTGCCTATGAAGACAAGGTGGCGCGTCGCGGCCTGCGCCTGGGCGACATGCTGCACCGCGAGCGGTTCGCCTCCAAGCTCGGCGAGGTGCTCGACTACCACAACTTCGTGCTGACCCAGTACCACGGCGAGCCGGCGGTGGACTTCCAGCAGGTGCTCGACGAGGCCATGGAGATGGCCGAGGAGCTGCGTCCGATGGTCTGCGATACCGTGGGTCTGGTCCACAACCTGCGCAAGGCCGGCGAGAACATCCTGTTCGAGGGGCCCAGGGCTCGCTGCTCGATATCGACCACGGCACCTATCCGTTCGTGACCAGCTCCAACACCACCGCCGGGGGCACTGCCACCGGTTCCGGCGTGGGGCCGCTGTATCTCGACTATGTGCTGGGCATCACCAAGGCCTACACCACTCGGGTCGGCTCGGGGCCGTTCCCCACCGAGCTGTTCGATGCCCATGGCCGCCACCTGGCCGAGCGCGGCCACGAGTTCGGCGCCACCACTGGCCGCGCACGTCGCTGTGGCTGGTTCGACGCCGTGGCGCTGCGCCACGCGGTGCAGATCAACTCGGTGTCGGGGCTGTGCCTGACCAAGCTCGACGTGCTCGACGGCCTGGAGAACATCCGCGTCTGCATCGGCTATCGCAGCAAGGACGGTGACGTGCTCGATACCCCGGTGGATTCCGAGGGTTATGAGGCCATCGAGCCGCTATACCATGACCTGCCGGGCTGGAGCGAATCGACCCTGG
This sequence comes from Halomonas socia, assembly GCF_010977575.1. Taxonomy (GTDB): domain Bacteria; phylum Pseudomonadota; class Gammaproteobacteria; order Pseudomonadales; family Halomonadaceae; genus Franzmannia; species Franzmannia socia. The sequence goes on along the minus strand of NZ_CP048812.1, from coordinate 4,387,799 downwards.
GCGTCAAGCGGGTCGAGGATCTGCCGGCCAACGCCCGCGCCTATATCAGCTTCCTCGAGGAGCAGGTCGGCACCAGCATCGATATCATCTCCACCGGACCTGACCGCAACGAGACCATCGTGCTGCGCAATCCCTTCGACGGCTGATGCCGCTTGTCTGAGCATCGTCTGACATGCAACGAGCCGCCCCAAGGGGCGGCTCGTTGCGGTTTGCCAGGGCGTGTTGGCGCGGCTTAGCGTATTGCCGCCGAGAGGTCGCGACTGCCGATGGCGTCACGGGCGCTATCTTCGGTGAGCAGTTGGCGCAGGGTCTGCGAGGCCAGTTGGCTGTCGCCCTCGATGACGCCCTCCAGCCAGATCAGCGCCTGTTCGTTGTTGGCGCTCTCCAGACCGTTAGCCGCCAGATAGGCTTCGGCCAGCGCCAGGCGTGCGCTTTCATGGCCCTGCTCGGCGGCGGCCAGCAGCAGGTCGCTGCCGCGCGCGGCGTCGTACTCCAGCACCTCGCCGCGCAGATACTCGCGGCCCAGCACTGCCTGGGCGCCGGGGTGGCCGTTGTCCACCGCCTCTTGCAGGTAGTCGAGGCCGCGCTGGGTGTCCTGGGGCAGACCGTCGTCGCCGTGCAGGTAGGCCTGGCCGAGGTGCAGGCGCGCGCCGCTATGCCCGGCGTCGGCCGCTTGCGTGAGCAGCTGCATGCCGCGCTCGGGGTCGTCGCCCGAGTCGATCAGCAGCTCGCCGAGATCGGCCTGGGCACCGCCGTGGCCGCCGGCCACGGCACGCTCCAGGTAGTCGCGGGCAGTGGCTTCGTCACCGGCCTCAAGCTGCAGGCGGCCGAGACTCGCCGCGGCGCCGGGGTGGCCGGCGCGATCGGCGCGTTCGAGCCAGGCGCGGGCCTGATCGGCGTTGGCGGCGACCCCCTGCCCCTCGAGGTAGGCGCGACCCAGATCGGCCATGGCGCCGGGGTGGCCATCTTCGGCGGCGCTGACCAGCGCTTCGATATCCCCCGCCGCGCCGAGATCGCGCTGGGTGTACATCAGCGCATCGCCAGCCGATTCGTGGCCGGCATCCTCGGCCTGGCGTAGCCAGTAGGCGGAGCGCTGCAGGTCGCGCTCGACGCCGTCGCCGTGACGATAGGCGCGGCCCATCACTACCATGGCGTAGTCGTCACCCTGGCGGGCAGCATCCTCGAGCAGGTCGATGCCCCACTCTGGCTGCAGCTCGCCTTCAATGCCCTCCAGATAGGCCTCGCCGAGCACCGCCATGGCGGTGGTGTCGCCGGCCTCGATCGCCTCGCGCAGCAGGCGCTCGCCGCGCGACGGGTGGTAGTCGAGGGCCTCGCCCTCCAGATAGGCCTCGCCCAGCAGGCGCTTGGCGCTGGCCTGGCCCTGGCGTGCCGCCTCGCGCAGCAGGGTCTCGGCCTGACGCGGGTTGCCGGCCATGCCGCGGCCCTCGAGATAGACCTCACCGAGCTGCATGGTGGCGTAGGGGTGGCCGAGTTCGTGGCCGCGCTGCAGGTAGTCGACGGCCTGCAGCGGCTGCGAGGGCCGGTACTCGTCGCTGAGGTAGAGCTCGCCAAGCAGCGCCAGGGCGAAGCCGTCGTCCTGCTCGGCGGCCTGTTCGAGCAGGGCGATGGCCTGCTGTGGGTCACCGGCGACGCCGTTGCCGTCGAGATAGGCGCGTGCCAGGCTGACAGCGGCATCGGCCGAGCCCCGCTCGGCGGCGCGCTCGAGCCAGGCGATGCCCTGGCCGTCGTGGGCCGAGCGCTGCAGCAGATGGTCGCCGAGCAGCGCCATGGCGTCGACATCGCCGTGGCCGGCGGCGGTCTCCAGCAGGCTGATGGCTTGGGCTTCATCGCCGCTTTCCAGCAGCAGACGCGCGGCCTGGGTCTGGGCGCCGGGTTCACCGGACTCCGCCGCCGCCAGCAGCCACTCGAGGCGCTGCTGCGGGTCGCCGTCGAGCAGGCCATCGTCGCCGTAGAGGCGCGCCAGGCGCTGCATGGCACCGGTGTCGCCGGCTTCGGCCTCGGCCTGCAGCCCGGCGGCGGCCTGCTCGGCGTACTGCCGCGAGCGCTCGGGGTCGTCGACCAGCCAGCCGTCGGCGCGATACGCCTCGGCCAGGGCCATCTGGGCGCGCTCATCGCCGCGCTCGGCGGCGCGCTGATAGAGGCGCCGGGCCAGACGCGGGTCGGCCTGTACGCCGTCGCCGCCCTCGACCATCAGTTCCGCCAGGGTGATCTCGGCGTCACGCTCGACCCCTTCGTCGATGGCCTGCCACAGCAGGTAGTAGGCCAGGGCGTCGTTGCGCGCCACGCCGTCGCCCTCGAGATAGAGCTTGGCCAAGTTGAGCGAGGCGTGGCCGCGGGAGGAGGACGGCAGCTCCAGCGCCTCGGCGTAGTGGCGCGCCGCCTCGGCGGGGTCGCGCTCGACGCCGAGACCGTTCTCGTACATCCGCCCCATGTGATAGGAAGCAGGCGGGAAACCGAGGTTGATCATCTGGCGCAACTGATCCTGGGCGCGGGCGTAGTCGCCCTCTTCGATGAGCTGCTGGGTGTAGTTGACGCGGCTCCAGTCGTCGCCGCTCATGTCGGCCTCGACGTTACCTTCGAACCAGTGGGTGTACTGCACGGGCAGGGCGGTGGCGTGGTTTTCCCCCGGCGGTGTGCCGCCGGAGCTGGCGCACCCGATCAGCAGGACCAGCCCGGCACAGGCGGGCAGTTGGCGCCAGGGAGTGGCGAGGGGGTGTATGTCGTGTGGTCGTTGCATGGTGCTTTCCTTCCCGTGGGAGTGCGCGACGCTCAGCGTGCCGCGAGGCCATCGAAGCCTTGGGTGGTGGGCGCATCGTCGTCGATGATGACCTGCTGCTGCGTCTCGGGCGGCATCACGTAGAGCGTCATGTAGCCGCCGGTACCACGGTTGTAGACGGGGCGCAGGCGGGGCAGGAAGTTGGCGATACGCGGGTCATCGAAGCGCGTCTGGTAGAGCTCCATCCAGGCGAAGTACTGTGGATCCTGAAGAAAGCCGCCGTACTGCTCGAGGGGCACGTCCTCGCCGAGGTTGGCTGGGTCGGCGATGGCCTGCATGGCGAAGTCCACGGCGTCGTGGATACTGCTGCCGTCGATCTCGAGGGCATAGATGTCATAACCCTGGCGGGCGACGATCTCCATGATCGGAATCAGGTAGAGCAGGGCGTAGTTCTGGTAGTGGGTGGCGCGGCGGCCGCGGGCTACTTCCAGCGGCAAGGCGCCTTCCTCGGTGAGATCGTGGAGCGCCGAGTAGACGGCGCTGACGCCGATCTGGAACAGCGCGTCGTCCTCCAGCAGCACGCCGACCATCGCCGCATACAGTGCGCGGCGGTAGAAGTGGTTGTTGCAGCAGCTGTTGCCTTCCTCGCCGGGAATGCTGATGTGGCGCTCGCTGAGCCGCTTGAGCCAGTCCTCGACATCGGCCTGCTCCTGCTCGCGGCCATCGATATACGGACGTACCACCGAGTAGGCCATGGCGGCGGCGAAGATCATCGACTCGGTGGCGAACCACGCCTGGGGTTCCATCGACTCGTAGTGGAAGTCCATCAGTGCATCGTTGACCGCCCAGTGTTCGAGGAAGCGCACCAGGCAGTCCGCGTAGTAGTCGTCGCCGGTGGCGACGAAGCTGCCGGCCAGCAGCGAGACACTGTCCTCGAACTGGAACAGCGGCTCCGAAGCGAGCTGCCATTCGTCGGGACTCGGATAGTAGCCGGGCACCCGCAGCCGGGTGGTGATCGGCGGAATGCTCAGCAACTGCTGGCAGCTGGTGCCAGTGGCGAGCTCGTCGAGCTCCTGCAGCAGCAGCGCGTTGGAAGTGTCATCGAGCAGCGCCATGCGCGCCTCGACATCGAAGTAGCCGGCGTCGGGGTCGGTGACGGTGTAGTCGGAGAGATCCAATGCCTCGCGCTCGGCGGTGGTCAAGGCGGTGGCGCTGGAGGCAACGCCGAGCAGCAGCGCGGCAACCGGCCCAAGCAGGGCCGGGCGCCGGCAAGAGGTTGATAGGGCGTGGGTCGACGGCATGGGCATCATGATCCTGGGGTGTAGAGCCGGAAGTCGCCGAAGTCGGCGTACTGGTCGCGTGGCGTGCGCCAGCCTTCGCCGTGGCCACCGAAGAAGGTGGAGAACATCACCCCCTCGATGCCGACGCCCTGGCTGGTGCGATAGACGATGCCGTGCTGTTCGAGCACCGGCTCGCCGTCGATCCATACCCGGGCGACGCCGTCGTCGCGGTCGGGGTGATTGAGCACCACCTCCTGCTCGACGCTGACCCAGCGGCCGGTGGGGAAGTGCCACAGGCCGCGGCCCACCGAGGCGCCGTGGTCCTCATCCTGGTTGACCACGTACTCGTACAGCTCGCCCTGGCCCTGCTCGCGCCACATGAAGCGCATCGAGAAGCCGTTGTCACCGTCGGCGGGCTCGCCGCCGCTGGGCCCCTCGCCACCGTAGAGCCCCGGCAGCTTGCCGCCGCGCACGAAATCGAAACCCTCGGCGAAGCGCACCTGATAGCGAAGACAGGCGCGGTCCGCGCTGGCCAGGGCGGCGTCCTCGGTATAGAAGCCGGCGCCGCCCTGGCCACGGCCGTTGTCATCGTCGCCGGGGGACGAGGTGCCGGCAGGGTAGTGCACACGCAGCACCGGCTGGTCGAGGCCGCCGTCGTGCGCGGCCAGTACCTCGACGTTGTGCTCGGTTCCCCAGTCGCGGTGGGTCGCAAAGCCGCGCCGCACCGCCTGTTTGGGGGTGGCGGCATCGCTAGCCGGACGATGATGGACGACCTCGCTGTAGCGTGCCGAGCAGCCCTGTGGCTCGGGGGTGGTCAGGGCGGCGTCGATGTCGTCGGCGGCCAGCGGTGGCGCCGCGAGCACAGCGCTCAGGGCCACGGCCGCGCAGATGGGGCTTGGATGGATCGGAAGCATTGGCATCATCAACTCTCCTGGGCTTGTTCGGGAGGGGCGTCGGCAGCGCCCCGCGCCGCCTGATAGAGGCGCTCGACGAACTGCGCCATGGCGCGGCCGCCCTGCCACACCCACTCGGCGCCGGCGGCCAGCATCGGCTGCTCGGCAAAGCGCACGTCGACTGGCTGGCCCACGGCATCCGCTGGCAGGTCGGTCTCGGGCACCAGCAGTACGCTGGCCACGTTCTGCTGCTGGCGCACCCAGTCGGGGAAGCCGGCACGTGGCTGGCGCTCGACATCGAGCGCCACGCTGCGCACCTGGGCGCGAATCGGCTCCGAGGCGTAGGGCAGGGCGACATAGGCGACTTGCTCGGGCTCGATGCGCACGATATCGCTCATGTGCACCAGCGCCTCGACCATCACGTCGTCCTCACCGGTGCGAATCAGCGTCATGATGCGTTCGCTCTCGTTGATGTAGGTGCCGTCGGCGCTGGAAAGCGCCCAGGCCACCAGGCAGTCGCAGGGGCTGGTGATCTCGTTCATCGACATGCGCGACTGCAGGGCGCTGATCCGCGAGCTCTCGTAGTCGCGGGTGGTCTCGAACTGCTCGACTCGTGCCTGGGCGATTTCCGGCGAGGCGGTCTCGTAGTTGACGGTGTCGCCGCTGGCCGGCTGGGTCGAGTTGACCAGGCTGACCTGCTGGGCGTTGGGGTCGTCGAGGCTGGCCTGGAGGTTGTCGATCAGCTGCGAGTTATAGCGGTGCGAGGCCTGGGCCAGGATCAGGTCGGACTCGAGGTCGCTGTTGTTGACCCCGGTCAGGTACTCGTCGCGCTCGACGCGGTCGCCGGCCTCCCACTGGTGCTCGCGGAGGATCCCCGCCCCGGGGGCGCGGATGTCGATGCGCGGCGCAGTGACCGCGGCGAAACTCGGCTCGATGAGCATGAAGTTGCGGTAGGCGGTGGCGGCAGCGGCTACCACCAGCACCCCGGCAGCAGCAAACAGCAGCGCATAGCGGCCCCACGGCTTGGGCGTCCGCCCCGGCGGGGTGGGGCCGCTGGTCTGCTTGCGCTTGCGCGGCGTCTGCGGATCCTCCTCGCTGACCAGCCGCTCGATGCTGGCATGTCGGCCGCTGAGGTAGGCGCGCACCACCTGGCGCAGCAGCTCGAGGTGGGGCGGGTCGATGGCGGTGATCTGGAACGCCAGCTTATGGTCGCCGTGAGCCTCGAACGGGTGGCAGCGCAGGCAGCGGGCCTGCAGCGGAATGATCAGCTCGGCGCCGCCGGCCTCGACCAGCAGGCTGGCGTCGACCAAGCTGTCGATGGCCAGGGTAGTGTCGGCGTGGGCGGCGAAACCGCCCAGCGACAGATCCAGCCCGTTGAGGCGCCGGCCGTCGGCCAGCTCGACGCGAAACGGCGGTGAGATGCGCACGTGCTGGCGCTCGTCACGGCGCTCGTGGCGTAGCCTCTCACCGGCACGGGGCGAGGCGTGGGTCTCGCCCTGTGGGCGGGCGCGATGCTCGGGGGCATGGCCGCTACGATGGTCATTCCGCTCGGTCGGGCCGTCGTCCAGGTAGCGACGTCGAGCGCCGAGGGTGGGTTCACTTCGATCGTGGTGACCGGGAGATCGTGGGTCCATGTGACAGGCTCCTTGCAAACGCGAATCGGGGCAGACATCAGCGGCCGTTGAGGCCACCGCCGTCCTGGAAGATGTTCAGCGACACGGGATCCGGCGGGGCCAGCACACCAGTGGCCAGCACCAGTACGAACAGCAGGCTGGCCAGATAGACGCCGTGCATGAAGTGGCCCATGCGCCGCTGGCGCCGCACTGCGCGCGGGCTCTCGGGCTCGCCGGCAGAGATGCCCTGGCGTGACCATTTCTGACGATTGAAGCGGAAGCTGACGTAGGTCTTGAGCAGTGCCCCGCCGATCTGGTTGTAGTAGAGCAGCGGCACCCACAGCAGGCTGAAGCGGCCGCGCTGCCAGGCCAGGATCAGTGCTGCGATGCTGCGCGTGAACAAGATCCACAGCAGATAGGCGAAGATGAACGAGGGGCGCACGAAGGCGGTGACCAGGATGGCCACCGTGGGACCCACCAGGGTGGTCCACATCGACAAGCGCTGGTCGACCAGGCTCCACCAGGTGAACAGCCCCATCGGCCTTGGTCCCAGGGCGATGGCGCGGTCGCTGGTACGCAGCATATTGCCGTACCAGCGACGCATCAGGTCGAGGGTCGAGGCGAAGAAGCGTCGGCGATCGGGCAGTTCCTCGAAGCCCGAGACATAGACGTCGGGCAGATAGCGCATCTTCCAGCCACGCTGCAGCAGCCAGTACCAGGTCGACTTGTCATCGCCGGAGAGGAACTTGAAGTTGCCGAAGCGCCAGTGCTCGACGTGGTCGCTCTCGACCAGCTCGATGAAGCTGGGCTGGGTCGCCAGCTCGGCGCGAAAGGCACTGTAACGGCCGGTCAGTACCAGCAGACGCTGGGATAGCGACATCGAGCTCATCACCAGATGGCGCTGGGCGTAGCGCAGGTCGTACCACTCCTTGGTGGCGTCGTCGCCGGTGACGATGGCGTTGTTGTTGGTGGTCAGCGCGCCGAGGTCGTCCTGCAGGGCGAAGAACGACAGCGAGCGTGAAAGGGTGCCGGGCTCGAGGCGGATATCGCCGTCCATCGACACCAGCAGGGCGTCCGGTGCCGGCGAGCAGCGCGAGATGGCACGCAGCACCTCGGCCATCGCCGAGCGCTTGCCATCGCCCTTCTGGAACATGTAGCGCACCTCGATATTGGCCGGCCAGCCGTGCTCGTCGAGCACATGCTCGATCACATCGACATCGCTGCGGTCGGAGATCGCCGCGAAGACCAGCGTCGGTACCCCGTAGTCGCGGGCCTCGCCGATCAGCGCGTCGTAGACCGCGAAGTTGACCTCCGGCTCGATGCGGTAGGAGGTGCACAGCACGTACAGCTCGCTGGGCTTGGCGGCGGCGCCCAGGGCGTCGGCCTCGGCGCGCAGTTGGGGGAAGACCTGGCGGTTGTACCACACCGAACGCGTGGCCTGGACGAACCACCACGAGTAGCGCCACATGCCGATGGCGCCGATCACGAAGAAGAAGTTCTGCGACTCCGGTGAGAAGATGTCGCGGGGCAGCTCGCTGATCAGTACCACCAGCAGCGCCAGGCCGAACAGCAGCACGGTGACCTCCGTCGCCCAGCTGGCGACGGAGGGTTGGGGGGTAGAGGGTTGCATGCCGACTCCTAGGCCAGGGCGGCCTGCAGTGAGTCACCGCGCCCGATGGCGTAGTAGTCGAGGCCGGCCTGCTTGACGCTGGCCGGTTCGAACAGGTTGCGGCCATCGATGACGATGGGGCTGGCCAGCGCCTGCTTGAGCATGGCGAAGTCGACGCTGCGAAAGGCCTTCCACTCGGTGCAGATGACCAGCGCATCGGCGCCCTCCAACGCCTCGTCGCGGCGCTTGCACAGCGACAGGTCGTTACGCTCGCCGTAAATGCGTCGGCACTCGTCCTGAGCCTCCGGATCGAAAGCCTGGACCCGGGCGCCAGCGGCCCATAGCGACTCCATCAGCGCGCGGCTGGGGGCTTCGCGCATGTCGTCGGTATTGGGCTTGAAGGCCAGCCCCCAAAGGGCAATGGTCTTGCCCGCCAGGTCGCCGTTAAAGGCGCGTTCCAGCTTGGCGAACAGCTGATCCTTCTGGCGCAGGTTGATCGACTCCACTGCCTCGAGCAGCTGCGGCGGGTGGCCGACCTGATGAGCAGTGCGCGCCAGCGCCTGGACGTCCTTGGGAAAACACGAACCGCCGTAGCCGCAGCCGGGATAGATGAAGTGGTGGCCGATACGCGGATCGCTGCCGATGCCATGACGCACATGCTCGATGTCGGCCCCCAGCTTCTCGGCCAGGTTGGCGATCTCGTTGATGAAGCTGATCTTGGTGGCGAGCATCGCGTTGGCGGCGTACTTGGTCAGCTCGGCGCTGCGTACGTCCATGAAGATCAGCTTGTCGTGGAGCCGGCTGTAGGGCGCGTAGCATTCGCGCATGGCCTGGCGCACGCGGTCGCTGTCGGTACCGACGACGATCCGCGCACCGCGCGAGAAGTCCTCGATGGCCGCACCTTCCTTGAGAAACTCCGGATTCGAGCAGACATCGAAGGCCAGCGTCGCACCGCGCTCGGCAAGGGTCTCGGCGACGCAGGCGTTGACCTTCTCGGCGGTGCCCACCGGTACGGTCGACTTGTCGACGATGACCTTGTACTCGCGCATGTGAGTGGCGATGGTGCGGGCCACCTGCAGCACGTACTGCAGGTCGGCGCTGCCGTCTTCGTCGGGGGGCGTGCCCACGGCGATGAACTGCAGCAGGCCGAACTCCACCGCGCGGGCGGCGTCGGTGGTGAAGCGCAGTCGGCCGCTATCGAGGTTGTGACGAATAATGGTTTCCAGGCCCGGCTCGTGAATCGGCACCTGGCCGTCATTGAGGGCGGCAACCTTGTCGCTGTCGATATCGACGCAGATGACGTCGTGGCCAACGTCGGCCAGGCAGGCCCCGGTGACCAGGCCCACGTAACCCGAGCCAAAAATGGTAATCCGCATGAGTGACGCTCCTTGCTGGTGACGCTTCCATGGCGTGTTCGTGCTTGGTGCTGTGAGCGGAAGACGTAGTGATAAAACCATCTGGGCGGCCGCCCTCCCTCTCATCCATGGGGAGTTTGCGACTGCCGAGATCTGTGCGAAACACCACTGGTCGTGCGTAAATCGTGCCAGATGTTTTTTTATTCCTTTTATAACAGCAATTTATTGGGTTTCATGGCGCGGTTGGCGTGGGGTGATATCGGCCAGATTAGGCGCTGACTGTCGTTGCCTGGCAACGCCGAGTCGGTTTGGGTAGGAAAATAACGCTTAAAACAGGCGATTGGCGCTGTCTCTACACAGGGACACCCGGGTGTCGCGGTGGCTAGTGGGAGACTGATGCGATAGCAATGGATAATGGGAATAATTGTTATTATTGATTCTATCGGTGGCGATCGTGCCGCCATGTTGCCGCAGAAGCGCGAGAAATGCCGCGCACGCTTCACATCGGGGTTATACAGGACTAAAATGGTCCCCAATACGAGCCGCTACCTGGCCACGACCCGCGAGGATGTGCCGCATGCTCAAGCTCTCACGCATGACCGACTATGCCGCCGTGGTGATGGCGCATATTGCGCGCCACCCGCAGCAGCCACATGCGGCGGCAGAGTTGGCCGATGCCGTTCACCTGCCGCATCCGACGGTGAGCAAGACGCTCAAGTCGCTGGTGCGCGCCGGACTGCTGGTCTCTCAGCGAGGCGCCCAGGGCGGTTACCGGCTGGCGAGGGAGGCGAACGAGATCTCCGCCAGCGATATCATCGCGGCCATCGAAGGCCCGGTGGCAATGACCGAATGCAGCCATGCCGACGGTGACTGCGACTTGGTCGCCACCTGCGGGGTGGCCGACAACTGGCAGCGCGTCTCATTGGCCGTACGCGCCCTGCTCGACAGCGTGACCCTGGCGCACCTGGCCCAGACCACGCCGATCAAGCTGCCGGTGCAGCTGCCGATTCAGACCGTCACGCTGGCCGCCGGTGCCAGCCGCTAAACCCAATTATGCTCATGTCGAGCCCGGCGCTCGACGGTAACGCCCGGGAGGGGATTGAACATGGCAACCGAGGAAATGGAACAGCTCGTTCGTCGCGACTACAAAGAAGGCTTCGTGACCGATATCGAGAGCGATACCATACCGCCCGGCCTGGATGAGAACACCATTGCGTTCATCTCCAACAAGAAGGGTGAGCCGGAGTGGATGCTCGAATGGCGTCTGGACGCCTACCGCCAGTGGCTGAAGATGACATCGCCCTCCTGGGCGCATCTCGACTATCCGCCCATCGACTACCAGGCGATCTCCTACTTCAGCGCCCCGAAGCGCGACGAAGATCGCCCCCAGAGCCTCGATGAGGTCGATCCGAAGCTGCTCGAGACCTACGAGAAGCTGGGCATCCCGCTGCACGAGCGGGCGGCGTTGGCCGGCGTGGCCGTGGATGCGGTGTTCGACTCGGTGTCGGTGACCACCACCTTCAAGGAGAAGCTGGGTGAGGCGGGCGTGATCTTCTGCTCGATCTCCGAGGCGATCCGCGACTATCCGGAGCTGATCAAGCAGTACCTGGGCACGGTGGTGCCGGTGGCCGACAACTACTTCGCGGCGCTCAACTCGGCGGTGTTCACCGACGGCTCCTTCGTGTTCGTGCCGGAAGGCGTGACCTGCCCGATGGAGCTCTCCACCTACTTCCGCATCAACGCTGCCAATACTGGCCAGTTCGAGCGCACGCTGATCATCTGCGAGAGCCGCGCCCAGGTCTCCTACCTGGAAGGCTGCACCGCACCGCAGCGTGACGAGAACCAGCTCCACGCCGCGGTGGTCGAGCTGGTGGCGCTGGACGACGCCTACATCAAGTACTCCACGGTGCAGAACTGGTACCCCGGCGACGAGGACGGCAAGGGCGGCATCTATAACTTCGTCACCAAGCGCGGCGACTGCCGCGGTGCCCGCTCGCGGATCAGTTGGACCCAGGTCGAGACCGGCTCGGCGATCACCTGGAAGTATCCCTCCTGCGTGCTGCGCGGCAAGGACAGCATCGGCGAGTTCTACTCGGTGGCGGTGACCAACGGCCGCCAGCAGGCCGATACCGGGACCAAGATGATCCACATCGGCGAGGGCACCCGCTCGTATATCGTCTCCAAGGGGATCTCCGCCGGGCGCAGCAACCAGTCCTACCGCGGGCTGGTCAAGATCGGGCCCAGGGCCAAGGGGGCGCGCAACTTCACCCAGTGCGACTCGTTGCTGATCGGCGACCAGTGCGGCGCGCATACCTTCCCCTACCAGGAGACCGGCAACAGCACCGCGACCATCGAGCACGAGGCGACCACCTCCAAGATCGGCGAGGACCAGCTGTTCTACTGCCAGAGCCGCGGCATCTCCGAGGAAGACGCGGTAAGCATGATCGTCAACGGCTTCTGCAAGGACGTCTTCCAGGAGCTGCCGATGGAGTTTGCCGTCGAGGCCGAGGCGCTGTTGAGCGTCACGCTCGAAGGCGCAGTGGGCTAGACGCTCACAATGCGCCTAGGGCGTTGAAGAAAGCATTTATTTTCGGGTCGCCGCGGCGGCTCGCCAGAATCGAAAAAGGTAATCGCAATGCTCGAAGTCAAGGATCTGCACGTTACGGTGGAAGGCCAGACCATCCTCAAGGGGCTCAGCCTGACCATCAAGGCCGGTGAAGTTCACGCCATCATGGGCCCCAACGGGGCCGGCAAGTCGACGCTGTCGGCGGTGATCGCCGGCAAGGACGGCTACGAGGTCACTCAGGGCTCGATCACCTTTCAGGGCCAGGACGTGCTCGAGATGGAGATCGAGGAGCGCGCCCAGGCCGGCCTGCTGCTGGGCTTCCAGTACCCGGTGGAGATCCCAGGGGTCAAGAACATCTACCTGCTCAAGGCTGCCCTCAACGCCCAGCGTGCCGCGCGTGGCCAGGAGGAGGTGCCGGCGCCGGAGTTCATGAAGCTGGTCAAGGACAAGCTCGGCGAAATGAAGATGGACGCCAGCTTCCTGCAGCGCGCGGTCAACGAGGGCTTCTCCGGCGGTGAGAAGAAGCGCAACGAGATCCTGCAGATGCTGGTGTTGCAGCCCAGGCTGGCGATGCTCGACGAGATCGACTCGGGCCTCGATATCGATGCCATGAAAATCGTCGCCGACGGCGTCAATAGCCTGCGTGCCGAAGATCGCGGCATCCTGCTGGTGACCCACTACCAGCGCCTGCTCGACTATATCGTGCCGGACCAGGTCCACGTACTGGTCGACGGTCGCATCGCCAAGAGCGGCGATGCCGATCTCGCCAAGCAGCTCGAATCGCGCGGCTACGACTGGGTGGTCGAGGAGTCGGCGGCATGAGCGAACAGACCTTTCTCGACAGCCTCGCCCGGCGCAGCGCCAAGCGCGAACGGCATGGCCCCGAGCCGACCTGGGTCGCCGCGCGCCGCCAGGCCGGTGCGGCACGCTTCGAGGCGCTGGGCTTCCCGACCCGCCGCGATGAAGCCTGGAAATACACCGACGTGCGCGCCATCGCCAACGGCGAGTTCGCGCTGGCCGAGGACGCCGATTTCTCGCAGACCGTTGCCGCGACACTGACGCTGCCCATCGACGCCTACCGGCTGACCTTCGTCGACGGCATTTATGCCCCGGCGCTGTCGCAACTCGAGGGATTGCCCCAGGGCGTGCAGCTGGTGCCGCTATCCCGGGCGCTGACCGACAATCACGAGGCCGTGGGCGGACCGCTGGGCCGCTTGACCGGCGTCGAGTTCTCGCCGTTTTCGGCACTCAACACCGCCTTCATGGAGGAGGGCGCGGTGCTGCGCCTGGCGCCGGGCTGCGTGGTCGACAAGCCGCTGGTGGTGCAGTTTCTCTCCAGAAGCGGCGCACAGCCGGTAATGAGCCATCCGCGCCTGTTGGTCGAGGCCGGCGCGCGCAGCCATGCGACGCTGATCGAACATCATATCGGCGAAGAGGCGGCGACCAACTTCACCAACCTGGTTGCCGAGCTGATCCTCGAACGCGGGGCGATCCTCGATCACTACAAGCTGCAGGAAGCGCCGCTGGGCGACCTGCACGTGGCCAGCATCCACATCGAGCAGGCTCGCGACAGCCGCTATACCTCCTACAACCTGAACCTGGGCGGTGGCCTGGTGCGCAACGACCTGATCAGCGACCTCAACGGCCAGGGGGCGGTGGCCAATTTCTACGGACTGTTCTATGGCCAGGGCCGTCAGCACATCGATAACCACACCGTTGCCAACCACAATGCCCCGCTGACCTTCTCCAACGAGAACTACAAGGGCATTCTCGATGACCGAGCCCGCGGCGTGTTCAACGGCCGGGTGGTGGTCAAGCGCGACAGCCAAAAGATCGAGGGCTTCCAGAGCAACGCCAACCTGCTGCTCTCGGATCGCGCCGAGATCGACGCCAAGCCGGAGCTCGAGATCTACGCCGACGACGTCAAGTGCTCCCACGGCACCACCACCGGGCAGCTCGACGAAGAGGCGATCTTTGCCCTGCGCACCCGCGGCATCGACCTGCAGACCGCGCGCGGCCTGTTGACGCTGGCCTTCGCCGGCGAGGTGCTCGAGCAGGTCAACCTCGATGCCATCGCCGAGCGCGTCGAGCTGGCGGTGGCCGGCAAGCTGCCCGAGCGCTTCAACCTGGCCGGTCTGGTCGAGGCCGCCGCAGCGCTGCTGGACGAGCAATGAGCGGCGCGGCCCTCAGGAGTGTGACATGACCGAACTTGCCACCCGACTCGACACCCCAGCGCTGGATGTCGCCGCGCTGCGTGAGGAGTTTCCGATCCTGGCCCGCGAGGTGCATGGCAAGCCGTTGGTGTACCTCGACAACGCCGCCACCAGCCAGACCCCGCGGCGTGTGATCGCCGCGTTCGACGACTACTTTGGTCGCTACAACGCCAATATCCATCGCGGGCTGCATACCCTGGCCGACGAGGCCACCGCGGCCTTCGAAGGCACCCGTGAAACGGTGCGCGGCTTTCTCAATGCCGGCGACAGCCGCGAGATCATCTTCACCCGCGGCACCACCGAGGCGATCAACCTGGTCGCCAACGCCTGGGGCCGCGACAGTCTTCGCCCCGGCGACGAGGTGCTGGTATCGCGCCTCGAGCACCACTCCAATATCGTGCCCTGGCAGCTGCTGGCCAGCCAGTTGGGCATCGTGGTCAAGGTGATCCCGGTGGACACTCGCGGGGTACTCGATCTCGACGCCTATCGCGAGCTGTTCAGCGAGCGCACCCGGCTGGTGGCGGTCAACCACGTCTCCAACGCCTTCGGTACCGTCAACCCGGTCAAGCAGATGGCGAGCATCGCCCACGCCAACGGCGTGCTGATCCTGGTCGACGGTGCCCAGGCCGCGCCGCATCAGGCGGTGGATGTGCGCGATATCGATGCCGATTTCTACGCCTTCTCGGGGCACAAGGTCTACGGTCCCACCGGGGTCGGCGTGCTGTACGGCAAGGCGGCGCTGCTCGAGGTCATGCCGCCGTGGCAGGGTGGCGGCGAGATGATCCAGACGGTGTCGTTCGAGGCGCCTACCACCTTCGCCGCGATCCCCCACAAGTTCGAGGCCGGCACCCCGGCGATCGCCGAGGTCATCGCCCTCGGCGAGGCGCTGCGTTGGCTCGAGGGGGTTGGCGTCGAGGCCATCGGTGCCTGGGAAGCCCAACTGCTCGAGGCCGCCACACAGCGAGTGCTGCGTATCGACGGCCTGCGCATCCTCGGCACCGCGCCGCACAAGGCCAGCGTGCTGTCGTTCGTGGTCGACGGCGCGCATGCCCAGGATATCGGCCTGCTGATCGACCAGCTCGGCGTGGCGATCCGCACCGGGCACCACTGTGCCCAGCCGCTGCTGGCGCAGTTCGGCGTCGATGCTACCTGCCGTGCCTCCTTTGCGGCCTATAACACCCTCGAGGAAGTCGAGATCTTCGCTGCCGCCCTGGAGCGGGTCATCGGCATGGTGAGATAAGGAATCGAATGAGCGATATCGAGCAGATTGCCAGCCTCCAGAAGGGCCAGAGCCTGCCGCTGCAGCGTGACGTGGAGGTGATTTCGATCCCCTTCGGCAAGACCATCAGCCTACCCGAGGACAGCGTCGTGTCGGTGATGCAGGCCAAGGGCAGCAGCGTCAGCGTGGCCTTCGAGGGCCGCCTGTACCTGGTCGAGGGCGCCAATCTCGACGCCCTGGGCCTGGAGGCGCTGCCGCGCCCGACGTTGCACGAGGATGCCAGCGACGAGGAGATCGAGCAGTTCGTGTGGGACCAACTGCGTACCTGCTTCGACCCGGAGATTCCGGTGGATATCGTCGAGCTGGGGCTGGTCTATGGCTGTCGTATCGAGCGGTTGCTGAGCGGTGAACGCATCGTCACCATTCGCATGACACTGACGGCACCCGGCTGCGGCATGGGCGATGTGATTGCCGCCGACGCGCGCAACAAGATCCTCGGCGCGCCGCAGATCAGCCAGGTGCATACCGATATCGTCTTCGATCCGCCCTGGAGTCGTGAGATGATGAGCGACGAGGCCAAGCTGGAGCTGGGCATGTTCTGAGCCGGCGCCCGGCCGCGGCTTGCCGCGTCAACGGGGCGCGGCTGCCGCCAACCGGGGAGCCCGATGCCGATAACGATGTCGCTGTGGAAGCCTTTCAGGGCCGTGCTGATGGTGCTTGGCGCCTTGCTGCTGGTGGCGGCGCTGCTGTTCGTTGCCGCCAATGCCTGGGTGCTGGCCCAGACCCACGCGCGCATCGAGCACGACCTGCCGATCTGCAGCGCGCAGCCGGTGGCGATCGTCTTCGGTACTTCCCACTGGACCCGCGCCGGTAGCCGCAACCCTCACTTCGAGGCGCGCATGAGCGCCGCCTCGCGGCTGATGCGCATGCGTCGAGTCCAGCATCTACTGCTCTCCGGCGACAACCGCACGCGTTTCTACAACGAGCCGGTCACCATGTGGCGCGACCTGCGCGCCCGCCAGGTACGCGATGTCGACATGACCCTCGACTACGCCGGCTTCAGTACCTTCGATACGCTGTCCCGGGCCCGCGACGTGTTCGGCGTCGAGCGGGCGCTGTTGGTCACTCAGTCGTGGCACCTGCCGCGAGCGCTGTTCATCGCCGATGCGCTGGGGCTCGAGGCCACCGGCTGTGCGGCGCCGGCGCAGCCGGTGGCTGGCGTGTGGCGGCTACAGATGCGCGAGTGGGTGGCGCGAGTGGCGACCTTGGGCGATCTCTACCTATGGGAGCGGCGGCCCTATTTCCTGGGGCCGCTGGAGCCGCTGGAGATCGCGCCGCGGGCTTAGGGCTAGCCTGTGGCGCCTAGCGGCGCTGCTTCTGGATGCGATAGAGCTCGCGGATCAGTGCCCGACAGTTCTTCCAGCAGCGCTCGATGACCGGCTCGATGGCATCCGGCAGGGGGTGGGTATGGACCGTGGCCAGCGCCTGCATCAGCACGCGCTCCTGCTCCAGCAGCTCGCCGATCAGTACCTGACTGTCGTTGCCGACGAAGCTCTTGAGGCGACTCCACAGCCACAGGTAGTCGTCGCGCTCGACGTCGGCGTCGCGTGGCAGCAGGCGCAGATGCTTCTTGGCCAGCGTCTGCAGCTCATGCATGGCCGCATCACGCTCGTCGTAGTGAGGTTTCAGCGTTTCGCGCAGGGAAGGGCGCAGGCGTTCGAGATTGTCCTGAAAATAATCGAGACTGTCGGCCAGCGCTTCCAGCAGGCTATCCATTGCCACCTGGCGATTGTCGAGAAACATGAGCGGTCACCTCCTCCGGTGACCCAAATTGTGCGGGTGGAAACAGTGTTTTGCTAGCCCCGTTGCGAATAATTTTCGCGCTTGCGCACTTTTTGCCGTTATTCGGGGCTTAGCCGGCCGCTGCTCAGCCCTTGGGCTTGGGGGGCGTCTTGCGCGTGGGGGCGGCGTGCTTCTCGATATGCTCGATGATCAGCCCGGCGATGTCCTTGCCGGTCGCGGTCTCGATGCCCTGCAGGCCGGGGGAGGAGTTGACCTCCATGATCACTGGCCCGTGATTGGAGCGCAGCAGGTCGACGCCGGCCACGCGCAACCCCATGGCCTTGGCGGCGCGAATCGCCGTGGAGCGCTCCTCCGGGGTGATGCGGATCACGCTGGCGCTGCCGCCGCGGTGCAGGTTGGAGCGGAACTCGCCATCGGCGGCCTGGCGCTTCATTGACGCCACCACCTTGTCGCCGATCACGAAGCAGCGAATGTCGGCGCCTTTGGCCTCCTTGATGTACTCCTGAACCATGATGTTGGCCTTCATGCCCATGAAGGCCTGGATCACGCTCTCGGCGGCCTGATTGGTCTCGGCCAGCACCACGCCGATGCCCTGGGTACCCTCGAGCAGCTTGATCACCAGGGGGGCGCCCTTGACCATGGTGATCAGGTCGGGGATGTCATCCGGGGAGTGGGCGAAGCCGGTAATCGGCAAGCCCAGCCCTTTGCGCGACAGCAGCTGCAGCGAGCGCAGCTTGTCGCGGGAGCGCGTGATGGCCACCGAGTCGTTGAGCACATAGGTGCCCATCATCTCGAACTGACGCAATACCGCACAGCCGTAGAAGGTCACCGAGGCGCCGATGCGTGGGACCACCGCGTCGAAATGCTCGATCTCCTCGCCCTTGTAGTGAATCGAGGGGCGGTGGGAGGCAATGTTCATGTAGCAGCGCAGGGTGTCGACCACGCGTACGCCGTGGCCGCGCGCCTCGGCGGCTTCGATCAGCCGACGCGTCGAATACAGGTTGCGGTTACGCGACAGCAAGGCAATGTGCATGGATCAATCCCTTAGCGAATGTCATCGGAATAGGCGGCATGGCAGGCCGCAATCTCATGGCGCACCGTGCAGGAAGGCTTCCCCGGGCGCAATCAGCAATCGTCGCATGGTGCGACGGCCGAGCAGCATCGGGTGGCGCAGGTTGCTGCGGTCGGCCAGGGTCAGTTCGGCGTTGAAATGCAAGCTGCCGAGTTCGAGGCGCGTGCGGATCACGTAGCGCCACTCGGCGTGGCCGTTGGAGCTGGTGACTCGGCGGCGGTCGTGGAGGTGCAGCTTGAACGGATGAGCCGGGCTGCCCGGCCCGCCGGCACGGGTCACGAAGCTCACCCAGACATGGCCGTGCTCCTCGAAGGATTCGATATCCTCGGCGTGCAGCGACGAGGTGCGCGCGCCGGTATCGGCCTTGGCACACAGGGTCAGGCCGAGTTCGGGCAGGGTGACCATTTCGCGGCGACCAATGACCGCCTGGGCATGGTAGGGCAGCGACTTCATGGGGTGTTCCTCGCTCAACGCTTGGGTGTCAGGCCGCTTAGGCGCTGGCCGATAGCCGAGTCCGGAGTAGCCTGGCGCAGGGTCATCAGCACCGGCAGCCGCAGCCGGGGAATCAATGCCAGGTCGCGGGCCAGGGCGCTGAACTCTGCCTGGGGATGCTCGGCCAGGCGGGCCAGGAAGCGCGGCAGGCGCTCGTCGTCCTCGAGGTGCTCCCAGCCGCGTGCGGCCATGGCGGCCAGCAGATCGGGGCCGCAGGCGGCCGGGTCGTCGAGCAGCTCGCTGTACCAGGCCGCGGCCACCGTGTGGCTGGCGCCCACCGCGCGCGCGCAGGCGCACAGGGTCTCGAGGTCGCCTTCGCGGGCGGCGCGCTCACCGCGCTGGCGTAGCGCGGCCGCCAGGCGTGGCGCCAGTGGCAGGTGCTCGAGGCAGTAGCACAGCGGCTGCAGCACTTCGTCGGGTAGTGCGTCGAGGCGGGCGGCGATGCGCTCGGCCTGGGCGGCGTCGTGGCGTACCGCGACGTCGGCCAGGCCCTGTAGCCCCAGTGCCTGCCATTCGTGATCGTGTTCGCCGGTGAGGTACTCCTCGGCGAGTTCGTGATGCTGGCTGGCGGGGGCGTCGAGGTCGGCACTGGCGCGGGCGTGGAGCATGGCCTGCAGCGGCAGCGTCGGCGTGAAGGCCAGCGGGTTGTCCTTCATCAGATTATCGATGTGGCTGGCCTGGGACGGCGACTCGAGGTGCTCGGCGCTGCGTCCCAGTGTCTCCAGCAGGCGCTGGATGAAAGCGTCGCGGGGAGCGGTGCTGAGCTGCCCCTGTTCGTCCAGTGGCAGGGCCAGGAACCAGATCATCGGCTCCTGGTCGGGGCGCAGGCGAAACACGCAGGCCAGGCGCGCCTCGCCCTGCCAGTGCGCCGGCCAGGGCTGAGTGCCCTGCTCGAACTCGGCGAGGGTGGTGGGCGGGCAGGGGGTGACACGACGGCCCATATGATAGAGCCGCACCTCGGCCCCGCTGCGGTCGAAAAAGTCGCTTAGTGTCGCAATCGGCTGCATGGCACTTTCCCCTGAGTCGAGCCGCGCACTGTACCGCGAGGCCGGGCCGCTTGTCAGCAGCAGCAACGCATAGTCGGGGCACGCTAGCCGACTCACTGGTCATAAATTGATCAGTTCGCGCTAGTGCCCATGAAGGGGAGGCATGCGACAGTTGTCAAAGGGTTATCCACAGGCTCTTGCAGTGAATCTGTGAATTCCCTCACAGCATCGGGGTGGCCAGGCCCGGATCGGCACGGGATAATGGCGGCATGTCCAAGGGAGAAATCATGAATCCGCATCAACGACTCGACCAGGTCCTGCGCGAACTGGAAGCCACCCTCAAGGCGGCAGACCTGTGGCGGGTCGAGCAGCCCTCGGCCAAGGCGCTGGCCAGCCAACAGCCGTTCTGTGTCGACAGCATGGAGCTGCCGCAGTGGCTGCGCTACGTCTTCGTCGCCAGGCTCGATGCGCTGATCGAGGCCCAGGCGCCGCTACCGGCCAGCTGCAGCGTGGCGCCTGCCGCCGAGGTCTATCTACGCCAGGCAGCCGTGCCGGCGCACCACCTGCTGCTGGTGGTCAAGGCGATTGAGCGCGTCGATCTCGTGGTCACGGAGA
The DNA here is from genome assembly GCF_010977575.1 of Halomonas socia. Classification (GTDB taxonomy): domain Bacteria; phylum Pseudomonadota; class Gammaproteobacteria; order Pseudomonadales; family Halomonadaceae; genus Franzmannia; species Franzmannia socia. Next base: position 4,367,346 of record NZ_CP048812.1, on the reverse strand, counting down.
GCTGAGCATGGCGTACTACTTTGCCTACGGCAGCAATATGAATCCGGCACGCGTCGAGGCGCGTATCGGCACTACCCGACGTGCGCTGCCGGGTACCCTGGCCGATCACGCGCTGCGCTTCGACAAGGCCTCGCGAATCCCGGGGATCGCCCACGCCAATGTCGCCAGCCAGCCCGGGGCCCGGGTCGAGGGCGCGCTGTTCGAACTGATGACGCCGGAACAGATTGCGCTGATGGATCCTTTCGAGGGCGTGCCCCACGACTACCAGCGCCAGCGCCGCGAGATCATTACCCACCGGGGCGTGATCGAGGCCTGGGTATATATCGCGGTTCCCGAGCGGACTCGCGGTGCGCTCAAGCCGGCCCAGGAGTACCTCAGTCATCTGCTCGCCGGCGAGGTCTTTCTGAGCGCCGACTACCATGCTCGCCTGCGCGAGGTGGAAGCCATAGAGGGGCTGGATGCCGCGACCCTGGCGGTGTTGGGGCTGCATGCCAGCACCGCAGGCTGATGCTGTCTTGTAGGTGCAAGCTTGCGCGAGCGCCTCCCTAACCATGCACACGAAAAAGCCGGGGCCCATGGCCCCGGCGTTTGGTTATCGATGTAGCGAACAAAGTCGCCGCATCAATCGATCAGAAGCGGAAAGTCACACCGCCGCCGATGGTCAGCGGGTCGACCTTGGCAGTGCCGATTTGCTCACCGCCAGACTCGATATCGCCTTCGACATCGGCGTAGTTGGCGAAGCCGTTGAGCATCACGTTGTCGGTGACCGCCAGATCGATACCCACCTGGCCGATGGCGCCGTAGGAGCGGCGGACATTCACGTCAGCAACCGAAGTGTTCTCACCCGAAAAGCGGGTGTAGTTGAGGCCGGCTCCAACGTAGGGCTGGATCCGCGAGTCGAGGCCGCCCAGCGGGTAGTAGTTGACCATCAGATTGATCGGCATGCGGTCCAGGGTGCCTGTCTCGCCGCCCCAGGCCAGGTCGTGCTCGACCTTCTCGGTGCCCGAGAGTTCGACGCCGATATTGTTGTGGAACAGGTAGCCGAGGCCGTAGGAGAAGCCGCGCTCGCCGCTACTGATGCTCAGGTCGTCATCGCCAACATTGCCGTTGTCGGAACGAGTATCGGTCTTGGCCACGCCGCCACGCACGAAGAAGTCGCCGGCGCTATAGGCCAGGGCGGACTGGGCGGCGAACAGGCAGCTACCGGCGACAGCGGCGGCGGTGATCAGTTTGGTGGTTTTCATGAGAGTTCTCCTTGAAGCCTTGCTTCGTCACATCAATGCCTTGCCGAATGGCAACGGCGTTCCAAACCGTGTCAGGCAGTCTAGTATAAGAAACGCTGTTTCCTAAGTCTGGTTGAAAATAGCAATCAACGCAATAGGGCCGATAAAATCAGGATATAACGCCTTGTCTAAGAGAGTATAGCGGAAGAATAGTTGTACTATGGTTAATTATTGTATTGCACCTGTCAAATAAACGCTGCGCTGCGCAATCGGCCTCGTGCATGAAGGGGGAGACCTCGCCATGACGGCATTTATCATCTTAACTGAAGAGAAACGGATCGCTGGGAGAAGCGCATGCCGAGTTTCGCGACACGTCTCGCCGGACTGCCCCAGGCGCCGCTGGTGGCGATGGGTATCTCGACGCTGCTGGCGCTGTGGTTGCTGTGGAGCCCGGAGCTGCTGAGCGCGCTGGCGATGGCCTGGCGGCTGCCGCTGATCGTGCTGGGCATCTGGGCGCTGGGCGCAGGCTTCAGTCTAGGGGCCGGCCTGGTACCCGAGCGGGGGCCTCTGCGCCGGCTGTTGGGTCCGCCGCTATGCTGGTGGCTACTGGGTGGCTTTTCGCTGGTGGTACTGGCGCGGGGGCTATGGGGCGGCTGAAGTGGTGTGTTCCGTGATACGCGAGCCGAAACGCCAGGAGCCGCCCAGTGGACGGCCCCTGATAGTGGGGTGTGACGATTAGTCGCGGTTGATGGCGTCGAACTCGGCGGTCACGCTGGAAGCCGGCTCGTCGGTCGCCAGGCTGACGGCGACGATGGCGAGGTAGGCGAAGATCACTCCGGGGACGATCTCGTAGAGGTCGAACAGGCCGCCGGAGAGCTCGGCCCAGACCACCACGGTAACGCCGCCGACGATGATCCCGGCCAGTGCGCCCCACTGGTTCATGCGCCGCCAGAACAGCGACATGATCAGCGCCGGGCCGAAGGCGGCACCGAAGCCGGCCCAGGCGTAGGAGACCAGGTCGAGCACGGTGGCGTCGGGGTTGAGTGCCAGCAGATAAGCAAGCACGGCGATGCCGATCACCGCGAAGCGGCCGACCCACACCAGTTCCGACTGCGAGGCATCCTTGCGGAAGAGCGCCTTGTAGAAGTCGTCAGTGAGCGCCGAGGAGGAGACCAGCAGTTGGGAGTCGGCGGTGGACATCACCGCGGCCAGGATGGCGGCGAGCAGGATGCCGGCAATCACCGGGTGGAAGATCAGGTTGACCATGACCATGAACACCGTCTCGCCGTCACCCAGCTCACGCGACACGAAGCCCACCCCGAGCAGGCCCACGGCTACCGCTGCTACCAGGCACAGCGCCGACCAGCTGACGGCGATGCGCCGCGCGGTGGGGATGTCATCTTCGCTGCGGATGGCGGCGAAGCGCGCCAGGATGTGCGGCTGGCCGAAGTAGCCCAGGCCCCAGGCCAGCGAGCTGATGATGCCCATGGCGGTCAGCGCCTCGCCGGTGGAGGCATCGCGGAACCACGACAGCATGTGCTCGCTCTCGGCGGCCAGCGCCGCGCCGGCACCGCTTGCCCCGCCCAGGTCGGTGAAGGCGATGATCGGCACGATGGCCAGCGCGGCGGCCATCATCAGGCCCTGGATCAGGTCGGTCCAGGAGACCGCCAGGAAACCGCCGAAGAAGGTATAGAAGATGATCGCCAGGGTGCCGATGGTCACTGCCAGGGTGTAATCGAAGCCGAACACCGTCTCGAACAGCCGCCCGCCGGCGACCAGCCCGGAGCTGGTGTAGAACAGGAAGAACACCAGGATGAACACCGCCGAAATTACCCGCAGCAGCTGGGTGTTGTCGTTGAAACGGTTGGCGAAGAAGTCGGGTAGCGTCAGCGAGTCACTGGCGCGGAAGCTATAGATGCGCAGACGGCGTGCGACGATCAGCCAGTTGAGCCAGGTGCCGATCAGCAGGCCAATGGCGATCCAGCTCGCCGAGATACCGCTGACGTAGGCCGCCCCGGGCAGGCCCAGCAGCAGCCAGCCCGACATGTCCGAGGCGCCGGCCGAGATCGCCGAGGTCCAGGGGCCCAGCGAACGACCGCCGAGAATGTAGTCGGAGAGGTTGGTGGTACGCCGGTAGGCGATGATGCCGATACCGAGCATGACCAGTAGGTAGACGCCGAACGTCAGGCCAATGGTGATGTTGTTCTGGACCATGGGTTTGTCCTCTTGGGGCGTGTGGCGCGCCTGCGCGCGCCGTGGGTGCTTACTTGCCGAAATCCTTGGCCATCTCGCGGGCACGGGCGGCACAGGCCTGCATGGCGCCGTCGACGATGTGGCGAAGCTCAGCGTCTTCGAAGTGCTGAATGGCGCGCTCGGTGGATCCCTGCGGTGACATCACGTTGCGCTTCAGCTGGGCGGGGTCGTGCTCGCTCTTGAGTGCCATGCTGGCCGCGCCAAAGCCGGTCTGCAGCGCCAGACGGCGGGCCGTCTCGCGGGGTAGACCGAGTTTGACGCCGGCTTCTTCCATGGCCTCGAAGAACAGGAAGAAGTAGGCGGGACCACTGCCGGAGACCGCGGTGACGGCATCCAGCAGCGCTTCTTCAGCGACCCACTCGACCAGCCCCACCGCGCTCAGCAACTCGCCGGCCAGCTCGCGCTGCTCGGCATCGACCCGCGGGTTGGCATACAGTCCCGAGGCGCCGGCGCCGACCAGCGACGGAGTGTTGGGCATGCAGCGAATCAGCGCCAGTTCGCCGCCCAGCCAACCCTCCAGGGTGGCAGCCTCGAGGCCGGCGGCGACCGACACGATCAGTGGCTTGCGCTCTTGCACCGCCTCGCGCAGCGGCTCGCAAACCTGACGCATGATCTGCGGCTTGACCGCCAGCACCACCACGTCTGCTTCGCTGACGGCGGTGGCGTTATCGGTGTGGGTGCGGATGCCGTAGCGCTCGCGCAGCGGCGCCAGCAGCGTATCGTCGGGGGAGGTGGCGATGATCGACTCGGCCGGATAGCCGCCGTCGAGCATGCCGCCGAAGATCGCGCTGGCCATGTTGCCGGCGCCGATGAAAGCAATCGTCTTGTGCATAACTTTCTCGCTCCTGATGCGGTGGCGTGTTATCGCCCGGCGCCGCCATTGACGACGCCGTTGGCGATTCAGCGTTCTGTACTAGCCTGGGCGCTCGTTTCGCGGCAGGTCAGCTGGCTGACCACAACGGCCACCAGTGCCGAGATCAGGAAGCCGGGCACCGCAGCATTGGTAATGCCGAACAGGATGGTGGCGAACAGGTTATTGATGTCGGGCAGGAAGGCGTAGGTCCAGGCCGGCTGCTGGGAACCCATCAACACCGCGATGAGGCCGGCCAGCATGCCCCATAGGCTGCCCTGGCGGGTCAGTTTCTTCCAGTATAGGGTCATCAGCAGCACCGGGCCAAAGCAGGCGCCAAGGCCGCCCCAGGCGAACAGCACCAGCCAGAACACGAAGGTCTCGGCAGAGAATGCCAGCAGCACCGCGAGCAGCATGATCGAGGCCGTGGCCAGGCGACTGTAGGCGACCAGGCGCGCCTGGGAGATCTCTTCACCGCGATGCAGCAGCTTGTCGTAGATATCGCGGATCAGGGCACTGGCGCCAACCAGCAGCTGGCTATCGGCGGACGACATGATTGCCGCCAGGATTGCCACCAGCAGTACGCCCATCAGCAGCGGGCTGAGCAGCTCCTGGCCAAGGCTGGTGAACACCGCCTCATGGTTGCCGTCGGGCAGCATGTCGATCTCCGGGAAGTAGACGCGGCCGATGATACCGATCATCACCGCGCCCCAGCCCATGATCACGTTCCACAGCGACGAGATCAGGGCCGCCTGGCGCATCTCGCTGATGTTCTTCAGCGACATGTAGCGCACCAGGATATGCGGGTTGCCGGGGCTACCGAAGCCGATGCCGAGCAGGCCGAGAATTGCCCCGGCTGAGAAGGCGAAGGGATCGACGAAACCGGCGCCCTGGGCCTGCATGGCATCGAGGATCGGGCCGAAGCCGCCGAGGTTGATGACGGCGATGATCGGCAGAATCACCAGTGAGGCGAACATGAAGCCAGCCTGCAGCACGTCGGTCTTGCTGACCGCGTGGAAGCCGCCAATCATCACGTAGAACAGCAGGATGGCTGCCGTCAGCCACATGCCGCCGGTCTGCGACAGCCCCATGGTGCTGGAGAAGGCGGTGCCACCGGCCACCACCTGGCTGCCGACGTAGGCGATCATGAAGAATACGATGATCAGTGAGCTGACCACGCGCAGCGCCTTGCTGCCACCGGGGAAGCGGGCCTCCAGCAGGTCGGGGATGGTCAGGCTGCCGGTATTCTGACTGTATTCGCGGAAGCGCCGGGCGACGAAGAAGAACATCACGATCTCGGCGGCGATATAGCCGGCAATGGCCCAGATGGCCTGGAAACCGGACATGAACGCCATGCCGGTGACGCCGAGGATCAACCAGCCGCTGCGCCCGGAGCTGACTGCGCTCAGTGCCACGGTCCACTTGTTGAGGTTGCGGCCGGCGAGGAAGAAGTCCTCGAGGCCGCCGGCGCTCTTCTTGGAGCTGGCCAGGCCGATGATGACCAGAAACACCAGATAGGCGCCAAAGATGATAAGAGTAACGGGTTCCGCCGTCATGTCAGTTTCCTTGCATTACTTAGGTTGTTGTTCGGGAAGTGGTCAGGCATTACGCGTTACGCTGCCGGTCGCGCTTGCCCTGGATGACGTAGCAGGCGATCGAGGCGGCGATCAGCAGGCCGGGGAGGCCGATCAGCCCAAAGAAAATGCCGGGGGTCATGGGTGACTCCTGTTGATATTGTGAAATGTCATGCATGGACTACGACGCTCCCCCGGGCCCGCCCGGGGGAGCGGGGTGCTACTCGTCGCCGAGTGCCAGCAGCGACGCATTGCCGCCGAGGGCGGCGGTATTCACCGTGACGGTCTTCTCGGTGGCGAAACGCAGCAGGTAGTGAGGTCCACCCGCCTTGGGGCCGGTGCCGGAGAGGCCCTGGCCGCCAAACGGCTGTACGCCGACCACGGCGCCGATGATATTGCGGTTGATGTACACATTGCCAACCCGAATTTTCTCCGCAATGGCGTTTGCAAAGGATTCATTACGGCTATGTACGCCGAAGGTCAAGCCGTAGCCGCGGCCGTTGATCGACTCGATCACGCGGCCCAGCTCATTGGCCTTGTAGCGCACCACGTGCAGGAGCGGTCCGAACTGCTCGCGCTCAAGGGCCTCGATGCCGTCGATCTGGAATGCCATCGGGGCCACGAAGGTGCCGTCGGCGGTGCGCGCGGGATCCAGCGGCGTCTCGGCGAGCAGGCGCTTCTCGCCCTTGAGGCGCTCGATATGCGCATTCAGCCCCTTGCGCGCATCCTCGTCGATCACCGGGCCGACATCGGTGCCCAGGTCGCGGGGGTCGCCAACGCGCAGCTCGGCCATGGCGCCCTCGAGGATCTCCAGCACCCGGTCGGCCACGTCGTCCTGCAGGTAGAGCACGCGCAGCGCGCTGCAGCGCTGGCCGGCGCTCTGGAAGGCCGACTGGATCACGTCGGCGACCACCTGCTCGGGCAGGGCGGTGGAGTCGACGATCATGGCGTTCATGCCGCCGGTCTCGGCGATCAGGGTGGGCAGCGGAGCGCCCTCGCGGGCCGCCAGGGCGCGATTGATGATCTGTGCGGTGTCGGTGCCGCCGGTGAACACCACGCCGGTGATGCGCGGATCGCTGGACAGCACGCTGCCCACGGTGGGGCCGTCGCCGGGCAGTAGCTGCACCACGTCGCGGGGCATGCCGGCCTCGTGCAGCAGCTCGATGACGCGGTGGGCGACCATCGAGGTCTGCTCGGCGGGCTTGGCCAGCACGGTATTGCCGGTCACCGCGGCGGCCACTACCTGGCCGCAGAAAATCGCTACCGGAAAGTTCCACGGGCTGATGGCGGCAAACACTCCCTTGCCGCCCAGTTGCAGGTGGTTGGACTCGCCGGTGGGGCCGGGCAGGGCAGTGGGCTCGGCGAACAGCTCCTCGGCGCGCATGGCGTAGTAGCGGCAGAAATCCACCGCCTCCTTGATTTCGTCGACGCCGTCGGTGAGCAGCTTGCCGCCCTCCCGCGAGCACAGCGTCATCAGCTCGGCCATATGGGTTTCCATCAGATCGCCCAGGCGGCGAATGATGGCGGCGCGCTCGGCTACCGGGGTGGCGTCCCAACGCGGGAAGGCGGCCCAGGCGGCGTCGACGGCCTGGCGGGCCTGCTCGGCGCTGGTCCACTGCACGCTGCCGACCGTCTGGCGGCGGTCATAGGGCGAGTAGACGGCATGGGTGTTGGCCGGGTCGTCGGCGACCTCGACCGCCAGCAGCGGCTTGATATCATGCCGTTTGTCCATGAAGCCGGCCATCTTGTCCATGAGCGGCTGATACTGACTGCGGATGTTCAAGTTCACTCCCTGCGAATTCTTGCGACCGGCGCCGAAGATGTCCCGTGGCAGCACGATCCTGGGGTTGGCGTAGCTCGAGTACTGCTCGAGCGTCTCTACCGGGTGCACGCACAGCGATTCCACCGGCACCTTGGGATCAACCAACTGGTGGACGAACGACGAGTTGGCACCGTTCTCCAGTAGCCGACGCACCAAGTAGGGCAGCAGGTCCTTGTGGGCGCCCACCGGGGCATAGATACGGCAGTAGGTGCCCTTGGGCGCGCGGCTCAGGGCGGCGTCGTAGAGCGCCTCGCCCATGCCGTGCAGGCGCTGGAATTCGAACGCGCGGTTGACGTCGTTGGCCTGCTCGAGGATGGCGCTGATGGTGTGGGCATTGTGGGTGGCAAACTGCGGGAAGATTCGCCCTCGGGTATGGTCGGAGAGCAGGAACTGCGCGCACACCAGGTAGGCGACGTCGGTAGACGCCTTGCGGGTGAAGACCGGGTAGCCATCGACACCAAGCTGTTGGGACTCCTTGATCTCGCTGTCCCAGTAGGCGCCCTTGACCAGGCGAATGGGGATCTCGTCGCCCTGCCGGTCGGCCAGGCGGTTGAGGTAGTGCAGGGTGGGCAGGGCGCGCTTGGAGTAGGCCTGGACCACCAGCCCAAAGTGCCCCCAGCCGCGGCAGGTGTCGCTCTCAAACACGGAGCGGAACACCTCCAGCGACAGCTCCAGGCGGTCGACCTCCTCGGCGTCGATGGTGATCGCCACGTCACGCTCGCGGGCCATGGCGGCGAGCTCGCGGACGCTACCGACCAGCTCCTCGAGCACCTGCTCGCGACGCCCGAACTCGTAGCGCGGATGCAGCGCCGAGAGCTTGATCGAGATCGATGGCGCCGGGGTCTTGCTCGGCAACGCCTTGCTGGTCTTGCCGACCTGCTTTATGGCCTGGGCGTAGTCGTCGAAGTACTTGGTGGCATCGCGACGCGTGCGCGCGGCCTCGCCGAGCATGTCGTAGGAGTAAGTGTAGCCCTTGTCGAACAGTGGCTTGGAGCGCTTGAGCGCCTCGTCGATATCGCGCCCGAGGACGAACTGCTTGCCCATGATCTTCATCGCCTGGTACATGGCGCTGCGGATCACCGGCTCGCCCATGCGGTTGACCAGCTTGTTGATGAAGTTGGCCGGCTTGCCGTCACGGGGGTGGTCGAGATTGATCACCCGGCCGGTCATCAGCAGGCCCCAGGTCGAGGCATTGACGAACCATGACTCGCTCTGACCGAGGTGCGACTTCCAGTCGGCGGGCCCCAGCTTGTCTTCGATCAACGCATCGGCGGTGGCCTTGTCGGGGATGCGCAGCATCGCCTCGGCCAGGCACATCAGCATCAGCCCTTCGTGGGTGTCGAGGCTGTACTGCTGGAGCAGCTCGTCGATGGAGTCCACGGCGGTATCCATTTCGCGCACTTCGCGCACCAGTTCGGCGGTCTTGTCGGCGATACGGCGGAAGTCGTCCTTGTCGGCGCTGAGGCGCTTGACCAGCTCGTCGACGAAGGTATTTTCGTCGACGATGTAGTGGTCACTGATGCGCGTGAACAGCGCCTCGAGATCCTGCTGCCAGGTCGAGGCATCCAGCATATTGTTGGCGTTGAGCATGACGAACTCCCTGCGGTTAGTGGTCGGGCAGGGCCTGGCACCGACGAGTACCGGCGGGCGTGGCCGCCTGTCTCGACCAGGGATGCACCCCGACGTGAACGGTATGTCGTCAATGTAGGGTGGGGCAGTGCTCAGCGTCTTGCCAATTTCCCGGCAGGATTTGTCAAAAACGGGGAAGCTGGGCGACAGAAGTGGAAAATTTAGACCTTGGTCGCATGGCTGTCGCGGTGGATGACCTCAGCGGTGCCGCGTTGACGCAACTGGCTGGGGGGTGGTCAAAGGCGCGGCGGAAGGCATGGGACAGCGCGCTCTGATTGGCGAAGCCGGTGCGCTCGGCGATATGCGACAGCGGTAGTCGGGTCGAGGTCAGTAACTGACGGGCCGCCCCCAGCCGCTGACGTAGCAGGTACTGGTAGGGGGTGAGACCGGTCTGCTCGCGGAAGCAGGCGCTGAAGTGGGCTTCACTGAGGCAGGCCTCGGCGGCCAGGTCGGCAACTGTGAGACGCTCGCTGAGGTGGTGCTGGATGAAGCGGTCGATAAGTTGAATATCGATGCGCTGGGGCTGCCGCTGGCCGGGCAACTCGGGGTGTAGGCGTGCATACAGGCAACCCAGCAGGGTGGCGGCCAATAGGTCGCCCTGGGGGCTGCCCTGAGGCTGCTGGCGCTGATAGGGCTGGGAGAGCTCCTGGGTGAGGAAGGCCAGATACTGGCGCAGTGGTTCGTCGAGGGCAAAGAAGCGCGGCACGTCGAACAGTCGCATCAGTTCGCGATGTGGCCCGCTCAGCGACGGCGCATCCAGCGGCAGGTCGAGAATCAGCTGCTGGTTGTGGCCGACGCCTTCGTAATAGTGGACATGGTTGGCTGGCACGATGCAGCCGGAAAGCGCGGCAATCGAGCCGCCCATACCCTCGATCTCGAACTCGGCATGGCCCGACAGACCGATAACCATCTGGTGGTAGTCGTGGGCGTGGTGCTTGATGGTGTTGTCGAGGGGCATCAAGCGAATGACACTGGGCATGGCGTCACCTCCGAGTGGGGGACTGCGCGTCACACAGCGCCCATTGTAGCCCGCTCGAGGGGCGTTTCCAGGCGCTCAGGCGTCGAAGTGCTGCTTATCGCGCAGCGCGGTATACGAGGCCAGGTGTTCACGCAGTGCGGCCAGTTCCTCGCAGCCATCCTTGGACAACAAAGGTTGGCCGCGTGCGGCCTGCCAGGGGCGGCCATGTTCGTCCATCAGCCGCTGGGCACGGCGCCGGACGCTTTCGAGGTAGTCGTCATGGCGCACCGGGTATCCCACCACTACGTTCCACTCGGTTTCGCTGGCCTTGCCCTCCAACGTCTTGTCGAAGATCTCCAGCAAATGCTTGGGCTCGGTGCGATAGCGCGGCGTGCGCGACATCAGCAGAATGCCGATCATGCTGCCGAAGACCAGCGCGCAGACGCCGAAAACGAGCAAGTAGAGGGCCATGATAAGGACGGCTCCATGCTGTTGCCTGCCTTTGATGGCGATGGCACGAATGGGGCAGGTGGAGAGCAACGGCCTCCCGCTACCGAGCGCATGGTGCCATTCTACATGCTTCGCTCGCGGGGCTGTAGGCCGAGCAGATACACGAGCGCCCCCAGTAGGGGGCGCTCGGGCTGGCAGGGAAGGTGATCAAGCCAGATCGAAGCGATCGGCGTTCATCACCTTGGTCCAGGCTGCGACGAAGTCCTTGACGAACTTCTCCTTGGCATCGGCTTGAGCGTAGAGCTCGGACAGTGCGCGCAGCTGCGAGTTGGAGCCGAAGATCAAGTCCACGCGAGTACCGCTCCACTTGACCTGGCCAGAGCTGTCGCGGCCCTCGAACACGTCTTCATCGGCAGCGGTCGGCTGCCAGCTGGTCTCGGTATCGACCAGGTTGACGAAGAAGTCGTTGCTGAGGGTGCCCGGCTTGTCGGTGAAGACACCGTGCTTGGCGTTGCCGTGATTGGTGTCGAGCACTCGCAGGCCGCCGACCAGTACGGTCATCTCGGGCGCCGTCAGGCCCATCAGATGGGCGCGGTCGAGCAGCATCTCCTCGTCGGAGATGGTGAACTTGGTGCGACGGTAGTTGCGGAAACCGTCTGCCTCAGGCTCAAGCGGCTCGAAGGACTCGACGTCGGTCTGCTCCTGGCTGGCATCGCCGCGGCCCGGCGCGAAGGGCACCTCGACGCTTATGCCTGCCGCCTTGGCGGCCTGCTCGATGCCGACGTTACCGGCCAGCACGATGACATCGGCGACGCTCACGCTGCTCTCGGTGGCGATGCCTTCCAGCACGCCCAGTACCTTGGACAGACGCTCGGGTTCGTTGGCGTCCCAACCCTTCTGTGGGGCCAGGCGAATACGCGCGCCGTTGGCGCCGCCGCGCAGGTCGGAGCCGCGGAAGGTACGTGCGCTGTCCCAGGCGGTCGCGACCAGCTCGCTGACACTCAGGTCGCTGGCGGCGATCTTGGCCTTGACCGCGGCGATGTCGTAGTCACGCTTGCCGGCCGGCACCGGGTCCTGCCAGATCAGCTCTTCGGCCGGTACTTCCGGGCCCAGATAGCGAACCTTGGGCCCCATGTCGCGGTGGGTCAGCTTGAACCAGGCGCGGGCGAAGGCGTCGGCGAACTCTTCCGGGTTCTTGTGAAAGTGCTCGGAGATCTTGCGATACTCGGGATCCTCGCGCATTGCCATGTCAGCGGTGGTCATCATGATGCCGACTTTGCGCGCGGTATCTTCCGCGTCCGGGGCGTGGTCCTTGTCGGCCAGATTCTTCGGCACCCACTGCTGGGCACCGGCCGGGCTCTTGCTTAGTTCCCACTCGTAGCCGAACAGCACGTCGAAGTAGCTCATGTCCCACTGGGTGGGGGTCGGGGTCCAGGCACCTTCCAGGCCGCTGGTGATGGTGTCGCGGCCCTTGCCGCTGCCGTGGCTGCTCTTCCAGCCGAAGCCCATCTCCTCGATCGGCGCGGCTTCCGGCTCGGGGCCGACCTTGCCCGGGTCGCCGGCGCCATGGGTCTTGCCGAAGGTGTGACCGCCGGCGGTCAGCGCAACGGTCTCGTAGTCGTTCATCGCCATGCGGGCGAAGGTCTCGCGGATATCCTTGGCCGATGCCAGCGGATCGGGGTTGCCGTCCGGGCCTTCCGGGTTGACGTAGATCAGGCCCATCTGCACCGCGGCCAGCGGGCTTTGCAGGTCGCGCTCACCGGAATAGCGGCTCAGCGGGTGCTCGCTGGTGGCCAGCCATTCGTCCTCGGTACCCCAGTAGATATCCTCTTCCGGTGACCAGATGTCCTTGCGACCGCCGCCGAAGCCGAAGGTCTTGAAGCCCATCGACTCGAGTGCGACGTTACCGGCCAGAATATAGAGATCGGCCCAGGACAGCTTGTTGCCGTACTTCTGCTTGACTGGCCATAGCAGGCGACGTGCCTTGTCGAGGTTGCCGTTGTCTGGCCAGCTGTTGAGCGGTGCGAAACGCTGGTTGCCGGTGGAAGCGCCGCCACGACCGTCGGCAGTGCGATAGGTGCCGGCACTGTGCCAGGCCATGCGGATCATCAGCGGCCCATAATGACCGTAGTCAGCCGGCCACCATTCCTTGGAGTCGGTCATCAGCCGGGTAAGGTCCTGCTTGACGGCCGCCAGATCGAGCTTCTTGAACGCTTCGGCATAGTCGAAATCGCCGCCCATCGGGTCGGATTCGACGCCGTGCTGGTGCAGGATGCTGAGGTTCAGCTTGTTCGGCCACCAGTCGCTGTTGGTGGTGCCCCGGCCGCCCACGCGGGTACGGCTGCCGTGCATGATTGGACACTTTCCTGCGCTGTTGCTGTCGTTTCCGCCCATATCACTCTCCACATCTTGTGTGATGGTTGCTGCGTTGATGGCACTATTCGGTACTAGGCAGGGCAAATGCCTGTGCTAGTGATGTCAGTTTTCGGCACCGAGAACACACAGCGTACGCCTGAATCGTTGCCCTATGTCACTATCATCCCTACCAAAGTCGAGGTGTGGTGCGCAGGCATGCTCTCCCGATGCCACTGCCAATCAAGATATAACAAACCCCTCGATAGATAGGATTTGTTTTTTTACACCAGTCCGATAGTGCGATTTTATGGCCGCCGCTTCGCGACACCAGAGGTTACTGGTCAATATAAGCAATAGACGTTGCTGGATGGCGATTACAGCCGTGTGACGAAGCGTCAGAGCCCCAGAAGCCAGAGTGCCAGAACGATGTGAAGCCGGCGGCGAACAGCAAGAGACTTGGGTAGCTAAGGAGGGAATTGCCTGGAGCGGGTGAAGGGAATCGAACCCTCGTCTTAAGCTTGGGAAGCTTCTGCTCTACCATTGAGCTACACCCGCAGGGCGCTTTGGATAGTAAATCCAAGCGCTTAGCCATGCAAGCCGTGGGCCGGGTGGCGGGAAATTTTCTCACCGCGGTGAATCATTTCGTCAGACGGTGGTCACAGTGGGCATAGGCACATTTCGTTGATAGCAGTCGCGAGCCTTGTGCTTATGCTTACTTTCGATCTTGCCGCCACGTTCACGCGTGGCGGCTTTTCTTTGCGCGCCACTGCAGGGGCAGAAGAAAAAGCGCCGCCCGCGGGCGGCGTGTGGCGCGACGCGGTATGCGGTACGTCAGTGCTTGCCGCGCATGCGCAGGATAGCCGTCAGCACGTCGCGGCGGGTGACGATGCCCACCAAGCGCTCCTGCTCGACCACCGGGAATACCTTGGGCTTGGTGCCGAGCATCTCCTGGGCGAGGTCGGTGATGCTCTTGTTGGGCGTGACCGAGAGCACCTCGTGACGCATCAGTTCCTTGACCAGCGGCGGCTCGTCGTCGAGGTAGGCGCTCTCCAGCACCTTGCCGAGCACGTCCTGCTCGGAAATGAAGCCGATCAGATGATCGCGCTGATCGACCACCGGCACTCCGGGCAAGCGGTGCAGGGCCAAGCCTTCGACCAGGGTGTTCACCGAGGTGGTGGCACTGACCCGATAGCAGTCACGTGACATGATCTCGCGAACGGTAGTGGGAGCCTTGTTGGGCATGAGCGATCCTCCTTGTGCCGGTACGAGCTGCCTCGAGGGCAAGCGTGTCTCGCGCTATCAGCATAGCCGAGTCCGCCAGGGTGCAGCGTGGCGGGTATTAACACGCCTTACCAACGCTGTCGGGAGGAACCCGGGCCGGGGCTTGCGACTCAAAGGGCAAGTGGCAGGCCCATTATGGGGCTGCCCCCACATATATAGTTGCAGGGGAAGTATCATGGATGCACGTCAGTACCTGGCCAAGAAGGGCGTGATACTCGACAAGGACGACGACAAACCCAATACCCTCGAGGAACTGGCCTGGTCACGGGCGCGCGAGGCTGGCCAGCATCGCCCGAAAAGTGGCACACCGCACGACTGGGAGGATTGGGAACGCTATCACGATACGCTGGCGGAAGGCGCCGATGAGTTGGGGCAGAAGATCAATCCCCAGGCGCATCTTCACTTTGTAAAAAAAGAAGAGGCGCAGGAGCGTCAGCGCTCGCCGCTGTTACAGCCCAGGCCCGCTCCGGAAGACGACTGAGGGTGTTTCAGGCCGAGTTCACCATCAGTCGGGAGGCAAGATAGGCCTCGAGACTGCGTCGCTGCTCGGCGCCGATCAACAAACCGAGCTTGGTACGCCGCCATAGAATGTCGTCCACGCAGTGTGCCCATTCGTGATCTATCAAGTAATCCACCTCGCGCAGGCTGAGGCCGGCGCCAAAATGCTCGCCAAGATCCTCCTCGCGGGTACACTCGGCCAGAAACCCCAGGCACAGGCTGCCGTAGCTCGAGGCAAAGCGCCTTGTCCTGGCCTCGCCGAGGAACGGGTAGTCGCGCATCAAGCGGGCGCTGAATTCGCTCTGCGAGCGAATATCGCCACCCGGCAGCAGCGCGTCGGCCGTCCAGCTGCGGCCCATTTTCGGCAATAGCTCGTCGACCTCACGCAGTGCCGCCTCGGCCAGCTTGCGGTAAGTGGTGATCTTGCCGCCGAAGATCGACAACATCGGCGCGCCGTGACTGTCCAGGTCGAGGGTGTAGTCGCGGGTCATCGCCGAGGGATCGGTGGATTCATCGTCGCATAGCGGACGTACCCCAGAGAAGCTGTTCAACACGTCGTCGCGCCCCAACTGCTGCTTGAAGTGAGCGTTGACCACCTCGAGGATATAGTCGGTCTCCTCGTCGCTGACCGAAACGCGCGATGGATCCCCTTCATAGCGGCGGTCGGTGGTGCCGATCAGGCTGAAGTCCTGGTGATAGGGCAGCACGAAGACGATGCGGCCATCCTTGTTCTGCAGGATGTAGGCGCGATCATCATGGTTGAGGCGCGGCACCACCAGATGGCTGCCCTGGATCATGCGAATACCGTAGCGCGACTGGCGATGGGCGCTGTGGCGAATGAAACTCTCGACCCAAGGCCCTGCGGCGTTGACCAGCACCTTGGCGTGTCGCGTCAACCGCTCACCGGTCAGGGTATTCTCCAGGCTGATGACCCAGCTCCCCTGCTCCTCCCGCGCATCGATACAGCGCGTGCGCACCATGATCTCGGCGCCGTTGTGCTGCGCCTGGAGTGCATTGAGCACCACCAGTCGCGCATCATCGACCCAGCAATCGGAATATTCGAAGCCCTGCACGATGTCGGGGTGCAGTGGACTCTCGGCATCGAAGCGTACTCGCCGCGAGCCGGGCAGGCTGTCACGCTTGCCGAGGTGGTCATACAGGAATAGCCCGGCGCGGATCATCCAGGCCGGCCGCAGGTGGGGCTGGTGAGGGAGGATGAACCGCAGCGGCCAGACGATGTGAGGCGCTTTTCGCAACAGCACCTCACGCTCCTTGAGCGCCTCTCGCACCAGACGAAATTCGCGGTGCTCCAAATAGCGCAGCCCGCCATGAATCAGCTTGCTGCTGGCCGATGAGGTGGCGCTGGCCAAGTCGGCCTGTTCGCACAGGCCGACCGTAAGGCCGCGTCCTGCGGCATCATTGGCGATGCCGGTGCCATTGATCCCCCGCCAATCACGAAGAGGTCCATACACGGTGTCGCTGAAGGTGAGGGCATGGCGCTATTCCATCTGTGTCGTCGCTGGGTTGTCACATGGTGACAGATCCGGAGATGTGTGTTTGAAAACGAACATAGAAGAAAATCTATCGAACATCAAGCGCTGCCGTGAATCATCCACTTTATGGCGTCAATATATTGAAATTAATGAAAAAATTTGCCTTTCTGGTGAGATGGAGAGACATCGCGCGAGGTCTGCGATTTTGAAAAAAATAATATTTATCAATGTGTTAAGTGTCTTTTTGGTGCAGAGGAAGGCGCCATGGAAGCGTTCGTCATAAGCAATAGCGGCTTAGTCAAAAGTATAATGCGATAAAATATTCATTTATAACAGTGGCTTGAGAGTAAATCTGGGCTCAGGGAGAGCGCTTCGAGGCGTGTTCGGAATTTCATGATTGTATGTTCGAACGAAAGTGCACTAGGGTTCGAGAACACGAGTGACGTCGTCACCCATACAACAAACATGATGAGTTCGGCATGTCTTTGATATTAGAAAATATCGATCATGTAGTCGGCGCCAACACCCACATCGAAGACGTCAGCCTGGAGCTGGCGCCCGGTTCGTTCAACGTGCTGCTGGGGCGCACCCTGGCCGGCAAGACTACGTTGATGCGCTTGATGGCGGGGCTCGAAGCGCCAACCCGTGGCAAGGTGAAAATGCATGGCCGCGATGTTACCGGGATACCGGTGCGTAAGCGCAATGTATCGATGGTCTATCAGCAGTTCATCAACTATCCCACCCTCAATGTCTTCGACAATATCGCCTCGCCGCTGCAGCTGGCGCGCGTCGACAAGCAGGAAGTTTACCGTCGCGTGCATGAAACCGCCGAGATGCTGCATATTGAGCATCTACTCGACCGCTTTCCTCTCGAGCTTTCTGGGGGGCAGCAGCAGCGTACGGCGATGGGGCGGGCCCTGGTCAAGGATGCCGACCTGATCCTGTTCGACGAGCCGCTGGTCAACCTCGACTACAAGCTGCGCGAAGAGTTTCGCGACGAACTGCGTGAGCTGTTCAAGGCCAAGAACTGCATTGCCGTCTATGCCACCACCGAACCCAACGAAGCGTTGGCGCTCGGCGGCCACACCGCGGTACTGCATGAGGGCCGGCTGCTGCAGTATGGGCGCACCGAGGACGTCTACCATCGTCCGCGCGACATTCTCACCGCCGAGATGTTCTCCGAACCGCCCATCAACGTGGTGCCCGGGCTGGTCTCCGGTAGTGAGGTGTCGTTCGACGAGACGCTCTATTTCTCCGCCGATGAGGTGTTCTCGCGCCTGGACCCGGGTAGCTACCACTTCGGCGTGCGTGCCTCGCATATCAGCCTGTCGCGCCGCCACCCGAGCGACCTGGAAGTCGAGGTGAGCGTCGCACTGGCCGAGATCAGCGGCTCGGAAACCTTCCTGCACGTGCGCAACGACATCTTCTCTCTGGTGCTGCACCTGGGCGGTGTGCATCGCTTCGACACCGACCAGCTCATCAAGGTTTACCTGCCGATGCACAAGATGTACGCCTTCGACCAGCATGGCGCCATCGTGCATGTGCCAAGCCACCGGGGAGGGCGCTGACATGGCCGAGATCATCCTCAAGTCGCTGGCCCACAGTTACTCGGCAAGCCCCGCATCCCCTCAGGACTATGCCATCCGCGAGATGAACCATACCTGGCATCAGGGCGGTGCTTATGCGCTGCTGGGGCCATCCGGTTGCGGCAAGTCGACGCTGCTCAACATCATCTCCGGACTTCTCACCCCATCCGAAGGTGAGGTGGTCTTCGACAAGCAGATCGTCAACGATCTCCCCCCGAGGAGCGCAACATCGCCCAGGTGTTCCAGTTCCCGGTGGTCTACGACACCATGACGGTGTTCGACAACCTGGCGTTTCCGCTGCGCAATATCGGCATCCCGGAAAGCAAGGTCGAGCCGCGGGTCAGGGAGATCGCCGATATCCTCGACCTGACGGCTCAGCTCACCCGCAAGGCCAAGAATCTTACCGCCGATGAGAAGCAGAAGGTTTCCATGGGACGCGGCCTGGTGCGCGACGATGTCTCGGCGATCCTGTTCGATGAGCCGCTGACGGTGATCGATCCGCAGCTCAAGTGGAAACTGCGCCGCAAGCTCAAGGAGATCCACGAGCAGTTCAATATCACCATGATCTATGTCACCCACGATCAGCTCGAGGCCTCGACCTTCGCTGACAAGATCGCGGTGATGTACGAAGGGCAGGTGGTGCAGTTCGGCACGCCTACCGAGCTGTTCGAAGCGCCCGCGCATACCTTCGTCGGCTACTTCATCGGTAGCCCCGGCATGAACTTCATTCCCGTCAGTATCACCTCGGGTTCGCTAGTGTACGGCGACCTCGCGATCCCGGTGAGCCAGCGTCTGGCCGACTGCGCGCGGGGCTGTCGCACCGACAACCTCAAGCTGGGGATTCGCCCCGAGTTCATCGAGGTGGCCGATGCGCCCGGTGATCAGACGCTCGCGGTCAGCGTCAAGGACGTCCAGGATCTGGGCACCTACCGCATCATGTCCTGCTACCTGGGAGACGAGCTCTTCAAGGTGCGCTTGAACGAAGATCAAGCACTGCCCAGCGGGACGGCCCACCTGCGTTTCCCCGAGCGCTGGCTGGGGCTCTACGCCGACGAATACCGAGTGGAGATGGAGCATGGTTAATAAGGTATACAACAACAGGGCCTGGCTGCTGGTGCTGCCGATGCTGGTGCTGGTGGCGTTTTCGGCGATCATTCCGCTGATGACGGTGGTCAACTACTCGGTGCAGGACGTGTTCGACGCCAACACCCGTTTTTTCACTGGTGCGGAGTGGTTCGAGCGCACTCTGAATAACGCCGGCCTGCAGGCGGCTCTGCTGCGCCAGTTCGCCTTCTCGTTCACGGTGCTGGCGATCCAGGTGCCGCTGGGTATCGGCATTGCGCTATTGATGCCCAAGCGCGGCTGGCAGGCCTCGGCGGTGCTGATCCTGATCACCCTGCCGCTGCTGATTCCATGGAACGTGGTGGGCAGCATCTGGCAGATATTCACCCGCGGCGATATCGGCCTGATGGGGGCCGGGCTGCGCGGGCTGGGCTACGGCTACAACATTACCCGCAATCCGGTGGATGCCTGGGCGACCATCATCCTGATGGACGTCTGGCACTGGACGCCGCTGATCGCGCTGCTTTGCTATAGCGGCCTGCGCTCGATTCCCGAGGCCTACTATCAGGCGGCGCGCATCGATCGCGCCTCGAAGTGGGCGGTGTTCCGCTACATCCAACTGCCCAAGCTGACCAACGTGCTGGTCATCGGCGTGCTGCTGCGCTTTATGCACTCCTTCATGATCTACGCCGAGCCCTTCGTGCTGACCGGCGGCGGGCCGGGCAGCAGCACCACCTTCCTCAGCCAGTCGTTGACCACCATGGCCATCGGCCAGCAGGACCTGGGGCCATCGGCGGCATTCTCGCTGATCTATTTCCTGATCATCCTGCTGGTCTGCTGGGTGTTCTATACCGCGATCATGAACATGCAGAAAGACAAGGCCGAACGGGGAGGCGTCTGATATGAACCAGCGAATCGACACCCACGTCGAGCAGGCCGGCGTTTCTCAGGGACAGGCTGGGACGCAGTATCAGCGCGCCGAGGCGAAAAAGCGCGGTCGCTCACGGCTTCGCCCACGGACCCTGCTGGCGCTCTACCTGATATTCATCCTGCTGCCTATCTACTGGCTGCTGAACATGTCCTTCCAGACCAACAGCGAGATTCTCGGCTCCTTCTCGCTGTGGCCGCAGAACTTTACCGCGGCCAACTATACGGGCATCTTCACCGACTCCTCCTGGTACATGGGCTACGTCAACTCCATCGGCTATGTGCTGATGAACATGCTGATCAGTATCTCGGTGGCCTTACCGGCGGCCTACGCCTTCAGCCGCTTTCGCTTTATCGGCGACAAGCACTTGTTCTTCTGGCTGCTGACCAACCTGATGGCGCCGCCGGCGGTATTCCTGCTGCCCTATTTCCAGCTCTACTACTCGGTGGGACTCTTCGATACCCATATTGCCGTGGCCCTGGCGCACTGCCTGTTCAATATCCCACTGGCGATCTGGATTCTCGAGGGTTTCATGAGCAGCGTGCCCAAGGAGGTTGACGAGACCGCCTATATCGACGGCTACAGCTTCCCGCGTTTCTTCGTCAAGATCTTCATTCCAATGATCCGCTCGGGGATCGGCGTGACGCTGTTCTTCCTGTTCATGTTCTCGTGGGTCGAATTGCTGTTGTCGCGCACGCTAACGGCCACTAGTGCACAGCCTATCGCTTCGATAATGACGCGTACCTCAACCGCATCGGGGATCGACTGGGGCACGCTGGCCGCAGCCGGGGTGCTGACCATTCTGCCCGGTATCGTGGTGGTCTATTTCGTTCGCAATCATATCGCCAAGGGCTTTGCCCTAGGCCGTACCTGAGGGGGATACGCAGATGGCTTGGATGGTATGGACCCTACCCACGGCGGTGTTCTTCTCGACGATTGCCGCGATTCTCGCCGGCATGGCCGCCTGGGAGGTGATCTCGCCCACGGTGGAGCGCAAGGGATTCTTGCCCATCGCTACCACCCGCGGCGATCGCTTGTTCATCGGGCTGCTGAGCGCGGCCTACATTCACCTGATCGTGGTGGGCTTTACCGACATCACGATCTGGGTTGCCCTGGCCATATCGGTGGTATGGCTACTGATATTATTACGCTGGGGCTAACACGAAGTACACGGATGGATTTCGCGTCACGGAAGACAACAATAAGCAATAACGAGGTCATCATGAAACATACCAGGATGAAACTGACGGTGCTCGCCAGCAGCCTGATGCTCGCCTCGGCGGCGCTCCACGCTGATTCCCACGATGCCAGGGCAATCGCCGAACGGCTGGTGGATGAACACTTCCAGAACTCGACGCTGTCCCGTGAGGAGCAGATCGAGGAACTGCTGTGGTTCGCTGAGGCCGCCGAGCCGTTTCGCGGCATGCAGATCAGCACGGTAGCGGAAGGCTTGACCACGCATGTGTGGGAGCGTGATGTACTAGCCCCAGCCTTTGAAGAACTGACCGGAATCGAGGTCACCCACAACATCATCGGTGAAGGTGATGTGGTTGATAACATGCAGACCCAGATGCAGTCCGGCAACAGCATCTATGATGGCTACGTCAATGATTCTGATGCCATAGGTACACATATTCGCTACGGCACTACCATCAACCTTTCCGAAGCCATGGAGAATGAGTGGGCCGACTTTACACTGCCAAGCTTGGATCTGGACGACTTCATCGGCATCCAGTACACCACCGGCCCGGATGGCAGTATCTACCAGCTCCCCACCCAACAGTTCGCCAATCTCTACTGGTTCCGCTACGACTGGTTCGAACGCGAAGACTTGCAGGAGCAGTTCCGAGACATCTACGGCTACGACCTGGGCGTGCCCACCAACTGGACGGCCTATGAGGAGATCGCCGAGTTCTTTACCGAGCACGTCGGTGAGATCGATGGCCAGCGCGTCTACGGGCACATGGATTATGGCCGCCGCGACCCGTCGCTGGGCTGGCGCTTCCACGACTCCTGGCTCTCCATGGCCGGCATGGGCAGCCCCGGGGTGCCGTTCGGCAACCCGGTGGATGACTGGGGCATCCGCGTCGACGAAGAGAGCCGCCCGGTGGGCGCCAGCGTGACCCGCGGCGGCGGCACCAATGCGCCGGCTTCGGTGTTCGCCATGCAGAAAGCCGTGGACTGGCTCAATGCCTACGCCCCGGAAGAGGCCCAGGGCATGACCTTTGGCGAGGCAGGGCCGGTACCTGCTCAAGGGCATATTGCCCAGCAGATCTTCTGGTACACCACCTTCACCGCCGACATGACCGACCCGGAGCTGCCGATCAACAACGAGGACGGCAGTCCCAAGTGGCGCATGGCGCCGTCACCGGTGGGGCCGTACTGGGAAGAGGGCATGAAGGTCGGCTATCAGGACGTGGGTTCCTGGACCTTCTTCGACTCCACCCCGGAGGACCGGCGTACCGCGGCCTGGTTGTTCGGCCAGTTCACCACCGCCAAGTCGGTGTCGCTGGAGAAGCTGATGCACGGCCTGACGCCGATTCGTGAGTCGGACATCTTCTCCGATCAGATGACCGAGCTGGCGCCCAAGCTGGGCGGCCTGGTGGAGTTCTATCGCAGCCCCAACGAGTCCAACTGGACGCCGACCGGCACCAACGTGCCCGACTATCCGCGCATGGCACCGCTGTGGTGGCAGAACCTGGCGCCGGTGATGAGCGGTGAAGTCACGCCCCAGGAAGGCCTCGACAACCTGGCCGGAGCGCTGGACGACATCATGGCACGCCTGGCGCGGGCCAATGTCTTCGAGACCTATTCGCCGGTGCTCAACGACGAGCAGGATCCCGAGTACTGGTTCG
This sequence comes from Halomonas socia, assembly GCF_010977575.1. GTDB lineage: Bacteria > Pseudomonadota > Gammaproteobacteria > Pseudomonadales > Halomonadaceae > Franzmannia > Franzmannia socia. Next base: position 4,344,529 of record NZ_CP048812.1, on the reverse strand, counting down.
AGCAGGATGGGGCGCCCAAGCCGAAGCTCGACGACGAGATGCCGCAGGGCACCACGGTTCCCTATGACCAGATGATGGAAGAGTGGATGGCTGCCGGCACCCGTTGATCGGCAACTAGCCTCCAGTGCCCCGCATGGCTCAGCGCCGGCGGGGCTTTTCTCATGCCTGACGGTAGCGGTAGTAGAGCCGCTCGTCCTTGCGTGGGCCACTGATCCGCCAGTCGAGGTCGACGCCATCGTCGTGCAGGGTCAGTCGCGCACTATAGCGGTCGTCACCACACAGGTGGTCATCGCGTGCCACCAGGCCGTCACCCTCGGCGGCGCTGACCAGATCGAACAGCCACACCGCGTGGGCCTTGCCGCGACGCTCGTGATAGAGCCCCAGTCGATCGTCGTGCAGCGCCCAGCGGTAGACGTTGCGAAAGGCCACCGCAGCGCCACCACGGTCGAGCCGGAATCGGCCCTGCTCGTGGAAGCGCAGGCCGTCGGCGTCCTGGCTGACCCCTACGCTGCCCTCGCCGCTGCCGCTCCAAGCGCACTGCGAGCGCTCGCTGGAACAGGAAGTGAAGCTGACCCGTGCGATGCTGGCCAGGCGATGCGTGACGCGTATAATGTCTGTCAACCTTCTATCTCTCTAAGGTTTACTAATGAATTATCTGATCGGCATTACGGCGCTGTGGGCCTTCTCGTTCTCGCTGATTGGCGTCTACCTGTCGGGCCAGGTCGATAGCTACTTCGCGGTGCTCACCCGGATCTCCCTGGCGGCGCTGCTGTTCGTACCGTTTCTCAAGCCGCGGCTGCTGGCACATCGCCACAAGCTGGCACTGATGGGCATCGGCGCGATCCAGTTGGGGCTGATGTACGTGTTCTTCTACCAGTCCTTTCTGCTGCTGTCGGTGCCCGAGGTGTTGCTGTTCACCATCTTCACGCCGCTCTACGTGACCCTGCTCGACGACGCCATGGCGTGGCGCTTCTCGCCATTCTACCTGCTGACCGCGCTGCTTGCCGTGCTCGGCGCGGCGGTGATTCGCTACGACGGCATCGACAGCGGCTTCTGGCAGGGTTTCCTGGTAGTGCAGGGCGCCAACCTGTGCTTCGCCTTCGGCCAGGTCGCCTACCGGCATCTGGCCGCGCGACTGCCGGTGGAGTTGCCGCAGCTGGGCGTGTTCGGTTGGTTCTACCTGGGCGCGCTATGCCTGGCGGCGGTAGCTTATCTGCTGCTCGGCAATCGCGACATGCTGCCTACCACGGGGCTGCAGTGGAGCGTGCTGATGTGGCTGGGCCTGGCGGCCTCGGGGGTAGGGTACTTCCTGTGGAACAGGGGCGCGACGCTGGTCGATGCCGGGGCGCTGGCGATCATGAACAACGCCCTGATTCCTGCCGGGCTGCTGGTCAACCTGGTGATCTGGAATCGTGATGCCGACCTGCTCCGGCTGGCTCTGGGCGGTGGCATCATCCTTGCTGCGTTGCTGATCAACGAGTGGTGGGTCAAGCGCCGCAAGGAGCTGCAGTCCTATCGGCAGGTTTGAAGCATACTGCGGGCATCGCGGCAACGGGCGCGTTTGCCCGGGCCGAGGGCACACCGCATAATGATCGCCCTCGGCACAAGGGCGATAACATGACGACTTTCAAGACCATCGGCTTGATTGGCCGGCTGGGCAGCGCCAAGGTGGTGGACACTCTCAAGCGGCTGATTCGCTTTCTCGACGGCCACGGCTACACGCTGGTGATCGAGGATCGTACCGCCACGGTGCTGCTCGACCACGGCCACCGCGAGGCGAGCCGCGAGACCCTCGGCGAGATCTGCGACCTGGCGATCGTGGTCGGCGGCGACGGCAGCCTGCTCGGCGCCGGTCGGGCGATGTGCCGTAGCGGTACCCCGGTGCTCGGCGTCAATCGTGGTCGGCTAGGCTTCTTGACCGATATTTCGCCCAACGAGCTGGAGGAGCGGGTCGGCGAAGTACTGGCCGGCCACTACGAGGTCGAAGAGCGCTTCCTGCTCGACGCCGAGGTGTATCGTGGCGAGGTGCTGGTGGGCGCCGCTGACGCCCTCAACGACGTGGTCATGCACCCCGGCAAGGCGGTGCGGATGATCGAGTTCGAGCTATTCATCGACGGCCACTTCGTCTATAGCCAGCGTAGCGATGGCCTGATCATCGCCACGCCAACCGGTTCCACCGCCTATGCGCTGTCTGGCGGAGGGCCGATCATGCATCCCAAGCTCGACGCCATTACCCTGGTGCCGATGTTCCCGCATACCCTGTCGAGCCGACCGATCGTGGTCGATGCGGCGTCCGAGATCCGCATCCATATCGGCGAGACCAACGAGGCCTATCCCCACGTCAGCTGCGACGGCCAGACCAAGGTGGTCTCCAAGCCGGACGACATCCTCTACGTGCGGCGCAAGCCGCAGCGCCTGACGCTGCTGCATCCCCACGGCTACAACTACTACGAAGTGTGTCGCAGCAAGCTCGGCTGGAGCAGCCGGTTGGGAGATTGAGGTGACCCTGGCGTCCACTATCGAAGGCTATGATCTGATCGGCGACGTGCACGGCTGCGGGGCGACCCTGGCCGCGCTGCTCGAGAAGCTCGGCTACCACCAGCGCGGTGGCGTCTATCGCCATCCGCGGCGCAAGGTCATCTTCCTCGGCGACCTGATCGATCGCGGGCCGCGGATTCGCCTCGCGGTCAATATCGCGCGGCGCATGGTCGAGGAGGGCGAGGCGCAGATCGTCATGGGCAACCACGAGTACAATGCCCTGGCCTACTGTCATCGCCTCGGCGACCACGGCTGGCTGCGCCCGCATACGCCGCGCCACAACCGCATCATCATGAATACCCTCGAGCAGTACCGCGACCACCCCAGCGAGTGGGATGACGTGCTGGCCTGGTTCATGCAGATCCCGCTGTTCCTCGACCTGGGCGAGCTGCGTGTGGTGCATGCCTGCTGGGACCAGCCGCTGATCGACGCGCTGCATCGTGAATGTCCCGGCGCGTGCCTCGACAGGGCCATGCTCGAGGCCTCGGTGGATCCCGACACCCTGGCCTTTCGCGCCCTCGATAGGCTGACCCGCGGCAGTCACCTGCCGCTTCCCGAAGGCACCGAGATTCACTCCGGCGACGGCTTTACCCGCAAGACCTTTCGCACCCATTTCTGGGCGAGTGAGCCGCAGTACTATGGTGATGTGATCTTCCAGCCCGACAACCTGCCTGACGACCTCGAACTGCGCCCGCTGAGCGATGCCGAGCGCCAGCGCCTCAGCTACTACGGCCCCGAGCAGCCGCCGCTGTTCATCGGCCACTACTGGTGCGAGGGCATCCCGGCGCTGCCGGCACCCAACATCGCCTGCCTCGATTACAGCGCGGTGAAATACGGCCGGCTGGTGGCCTATCGCTGGAGCGGTGAGCAGCGCCTGGATGCCAATCATTTCGTGTGGGTCAGCGTGCCCCGTGAAGAGCAGGCGCGGCCGCAGCCGTGGGAGATCGACTTCGACTAGACAGAAACAAATCGTTACACAATTTTTTATGCCGAGGGCTGAACTCATGGCCGCTGGGCCTATCAGAGTAAGTGTTCCCTTGAATGATCCCTTGCTTTTCGATCCGGCGGCCCCCTCCGCCGGATTTTTTCTGTGCGTCGGGTATCATGTGCGCCATAGATTGGCCGATAGGCGCCGTCGAGAAAGGAAGACGCCATGTACAAGGTGCTTGAACTGCCCCGCGATACCGACACCCGCCCGCTGCGCGAGGCGCTGTGGGCCCATCGCATCGGCCACCGCTTCACCGAGAACGAGCACGGCTATACGCTGTGGCTGGCCGACCTCGAGCAGCGCGAGGCGCTGATGGAGCTGCTCGAGCGCTGGCGCAACGGCGAGGCGCTCATGCCCGAGGGCAAGCGCCACGCGGCCAGTCACGGCGCGACCACACCCTTGGCCATCCCGTTCCGCCTGGCGCCGGTCACTGCCGCCTGCGTGGCCCTGAGCCTGGCGGTGTTCGGGTTGATGGCGGTATTCGGCGATCTGGTGATCGCCATGCTGGCGATCGTGCCGTTGGGAGTGTCCAATGGCAGCCTGGTGGCCATGCCGCTGGGCGAGGCGCTGGCCTCGGGACAGGTGTGGCGGCTGCTGTCGCCGGCGTTTCTGCACTTCGGCTGGATGCACCTGATCTTCAACATGCTGTGGCTATGGTACTTCGGCCGCCAGGTCGAGGCGCTGCAGGGCTCACGGCAGATACTGATGCTGGTGCTGGTCAGCGGCATTGGCGCCAACCTTGCCCAGTACGCCACCGGCACGGTGCTGTTCGGCGGCATGTCGGGGGTCGACTATGCGCTGCTCGGTTACGTCTGGCTGATGTCGCGGCGCGCCCCGCGCAGCGGTTTCTTCGTGCCGCAGATGTTGGTGGTGTTCATGCTCGGCTGGATGGTCTTTACCATGACCGGCTTTGCCGGCATGGTCGGCTTCGGCAACGTCGCCAACGAGGCCCACGTCGGCGGACTGGCGGTGGGGCTGGTACTGGGCTGGTACTATAGCGAGCGTGCGCGGCGCCGCTGAGCCGCGTGACGCGAACAGGAGAGCGCAATGAGTGAGATGACCTTCGATCGCATGGTGGGGCAGATGTCGCCGACGATCTATGCAAGCCTCAAGCAGGCGGTGGCGCTGCGCAAGTGGCCCGACGGGCGCGCGCTCAGTGCCGAGCAGGTCGAGCTGTGCCTGGAGGCGGTGATCAAGTACGAAGCCGAGCACAAGGTGCCCGCCGAGGAGCGCGTCGGCTACCTGGAACGCACCAGCTGCAGCAGCGACGGCGAGGACAGCATCAAGTGGGTGAACTGATCGACACCGCCGTGCAGGGCTGTCTGACCAAGATGGCGATCGCCCCGGGCAGCGGTGACGCGCCGGCCCAGTACACGCTGCGCGCCGGCGAGGCGCGCCTCGACCTCAATGCGCGTCTCGGCCAGCCGCTGGCGCTGCGCTACACCGGGGCCATCGCCTGCACCCACTGCGGGCGCGCTACCAAGAAGAGCTTTGCCCAGGGCTACTGCTACCCGTGCTTCAAGAAGCTGGCACAGTGCGATACCTGTATCGTCAAACCCGAGACCTGCCACTTCGATGCCGGCACCTGCCGCGAGCCGGAGTGGGCCGAGCGCCACTGCTTCCAGCCCCACGTGGTCTATCTGGCCAACTCCTCGGGGCTCAAGGTGGGCATTACCCGCGCCACCCAGATGCCGACCCGCTGGCTCGACCAGGGGGCCATCCAGGCGCTGCCGATCATGGAGGTCGACACCCGCCAGCAGTCGGGGTTCGTCGAGATGCTGTTCAAGGAGCAGGTCGCCGATCGCACCAACTGGCGGGCGATGCTCAAGGGCGAGGTCGAGCCGCTTGACCTGATCGCCGAGCGCGACCGCCTGATGGCCAGCCTCGACAGCGGCTTGGCCGGCCTGCGCGAGCGTTTCGGTGCCGACAGCCTGCGCCCGCTGGATGCCGCACCGCTGCACTTCGACTATCCGGTGCTCGAGCATCCGCGCAAGATCGTCTCGCACAACTTCGACAAGCAGCCCGAGGTCGCCGGCACCCTGCTGGGCCTCAAGGGCCAGTATCTACTGCTCGACACGGGCGTGATCAACCTGCGCAAGTTCACCGGCTACGAGGTTTGCGTGGCCTGACGTAGAGAGGCTCAGCGCTGCAAGCGGCGGCGTGCCTCCATTCGCTCCAGAAACACCGCCATGATGCGCTCGTAGAGTCGGGCGCCCATCACCGCATCCTCGATGCCTGCGTCGACGTTGGGGTTGTCGTTGATCTCGATCACCACCACCCGCTCGCCGATCTGCTTGAGGTCGACGCCGTACAGGCCATCGCCGATCAGGCGGGTGGCCTTGAGGGCGGCCTTGAGCACCGCCGGCGGCACCTCGTGGGGTGGGTGGGTACTGAAGCCGCCGCTCTTCACCTTGCCGTTGGCGTGCTGGTAGATCTGCCAGTGGCCGCGGGCCATGTAGTAGCGGCTGGCGAACAGCACCTGGCCGTCGAGCACGCCGATGCGCCAGTCGTACTCGGTGGGCAGCCACTCCTGCAGTAGCAGCAGCGCCGAACTGGCGAACAGCCGGCGTGCCTCCTCGACCAGCTGTGCGTGGGACTCGATCTTGACGATGCCGCGTGAGAAGGCGCCATCGGGCACCTTGAGCACCATCGGATAGGTCAGGTCGGCAACCTTGCCGGGCAGTGCGGTGAGGTCGTCGCGATGCAGCAGCAGGCCGTCGGGGCAGGCGATGTGCTTGGCGCGCAGCAGCGCGTGCAGGTAGACCTTGTTGGTGCAGCGCAGGATCGAACGTGGATCGTCGATCACCACCAGTCCCTCATGCTCGGCGCGGCGCGCCATGCGGTAGGTGTGATGGTCGAGCGCAGTAGTCTCGCGTATGAACAGCGCATCGAATTCGGCCAGGCGGCCGGCATCGCGGCGGGTGATCAGCGATACATCGATGCCCAGCCGGCGACCGGCGCGGATGAACTGCTTCAGCGCGCTCTTGTTGCTCGGCGGCAGCGCCTCCTGGGGGTCGACCAGGATCGCCAGGTCGAAGCGATAGCGGCGCCGCGCCTTGGGCGTGCGCCATACTTTGCGCGAGTGGCGGTTGAGCGCGCTGGCGAACAGGTCCTGTTCGTCCGGGGCCAGCGAGGTCAGCGGTAGCGGCTTGAACCGGCTCAGCCGCCAGCCGTCACCGCGGTGGCTGAAGCGTGCCTCCAGCAGCGGGCAGGGCAGGCGCTCGAACAGTCGGCGGGCCAGCTTGGCCAGCGCCGCATCCTGGCATTCACCGAACATCACCCGCAGCGTCAGTTCATCCCCGCTCAGGGCACCGCGCCGCGACAGGTCGCCGAGCAGCGGGGCGAGGCTCTCCAACTGCAGGTCGATCAGCGCCTTGCGCGACAGCTGATTGAGGGTCTCGACGCTGGGCAGCACGCGCTGGCCGCGGGCCTGGGCCAGCAGCGATACATAGTAGCCGGTGTCGAGATAGTCGAGCCCGGCGCACAGGTTGATGACATGCGTCGCGGCATCGTGCTGTGGCGATAGCCGCTCATCGGCGAGAAAGTCCGCAGCGCTGATCAGGTCGTCGCTGGGGTAGTAGGGGCGCCAGTCGGCGGGCTGGTCGACGACGATTCGCAGCGGACACATGTCATGGGCTCCGAGGCAGGGGAGATTCGGCGCTAGCATGCGACCAAGGTGGCGCAGGAACAATAGCGCATCATGGTGAAATAATTTCATCTTGCCAGACGCTGACATGCGTTAGCAGTACAGCGACAATCCGCGCAAACGCCACGACACGCCACCATGACCACGCAACTGCGCCCGGCGCACCCCTCCGATCTCGACGCCCTCTGCCAGCTGGAGCATGACTGCTTCGACGGGGACCGCTTCAGCCGACGTCAGCTGGCGCATCTGCTCAAGGGCGCCAATGCGGTGACCCTGCTGGTGGCGGCCGACGATGGCGCGCTGCTCGGCTACGGCACTCTGCTGCTGCGGCGTAACAGCCGCCAGGCGCGGCTCTACTCGTTCTGCGTGCGCCCCGAAGCCCGCGGGGGCGGTCTGGGGCGGCGCCTGCTGGAAGCGCTGGAGGTGGAGGCGCGGCGCCGCGAACTGGCGGCGCTGACCCTGGAGGTACGTGCCGACAACCGCGTTGCCCTGGGGCTCTACCGCCGTGCCGGCTTCCAACTGGTGCGCTGGCTCGACGACTACTATGTCGACGGCTGTGCCGCCTGGCAGATGCAGAAGCGGCTAGAGAGCGAGGTTCGCGAGGCGGGGTAGGGGCAGCCTGTCGACGGATCAGCCTCGAGCAGTGTTGCTATCTGCGATAGGCACTGGGCATCAGGTGCAATGCCCGCGGGCCTGGCATAGAATCGTCGCCAGTTTTCCAAGGAGCTCACGCCAATGCCCTCTTTCGATATCGTCTCCGAGTTCGACAAGCACGAAGCCAGCAACGCCGTCGACCAGGCCAACCGCGAGATCCAGGCGCGCTTCGACTTCAAGGGCGTCGACGCCAGCTTCGAGCTCAACGGCGAGGTCGTCTCGCTGCAGGCCGATGTCGACTTTCAGCTCAAGCAGATGCTCGACGTGCTGCGCAACAAGCTGATCGCCCGCGGCATCGACGCGCGCTGCATGGATGAGCAAGATCCGATGCTCTCCGGGGTCAAGGCGCGCCAGGACGTCAAGCTCAAGCAGGGCCTGGAGCAGGCCGACAGCAAGGCGATCATCAAGCAGATCAAGGACAGCAAGCTCAAGGTCCAGACCCAGATCCAGGGCGACAAAGTGCGCGTGACCGGCAAGAAGCGCGACGACCTGCAGCAGGTGATCGCGCTACTCAAGGGCGAGCAGGGCCCCGATCTGGCGTTGCAGTATGATAACTTCCGCGATTGATCAGTAGTCGATGCCGCGGCGCGCCTGTAGCCCACTGTTGAAGGCGTGCCGAGTCTCCTGCATCTCGGTCACGGTGTCGGCCATCGCCACCAGCTCGCGGTGTGCGTTGCGCCCGGTAACGATCACCGTCTGCTCGCCGGGGCGCGCCTCGATCGCCGCCTTGACGGTGGCGATATCGAGATAGCCGAACTTGAGCATATAGGTGATCTCGTCGAGAACGACCAGGTAGACCGCCGGATCGGCCAGCATGCGCTCGGCGTCGCGCCATACCGCCTGACAGGCCTGGGTATCCAGCTCGCGATTCTGGGTCTCCCAGGTGAAGCCGGTGGCCATGATCGCCATCTCCAGGTTGCTGTCCTCCTCCAGCCGCTGGCGCTCCCCGCACTCCCATAGCCCCTTGATGAACTGCACCACCCCGGCCCGATAGCCATATCCCAGCGCGCGGGTCACCGTGCCCCAGGCGGCAGTGGTCTTGCCCTTGCCGTTGCCGGTGAACACCAGCAGCTGGCCGCGCTGCTCGGTGGCCTGGGCGACCTTGTCGTCCACATGGCTCTTGAGTTTCTGCATCGACTGCTGATGACGTGCCTGGCGGTCGCTCATGGCGGCTCCTGGGAAAGGACAATGATCGCCAAAGCCTACGCCAGCCGAGGGCGTGCGTCAGCCCGTGGAAAATACAGTGTATCCTCGAGTGGGATTCTATGGGTTCCACCCGTCACTGTTCTGGAGCGAGCCTGGATGCTGTCAGCGCTGCTTTTCTTCTGCCTGGTGGGTGCCGTTGCCGGCGTGATCGCCGGGCTGTTCGGCATCGGCGGCGGTGTGGTGATCGTGCCGGCGCTGATCGTGGCCCTCAACCAGCAAGGCGTCGATCCCGCCGTGGTGATTCATCTGGCCATTGGCACTTCACTTGCGATCATCACTGTGACTGGCGCCTCCTCGGCGCTGGCCCATTGGCAGCAGGGCGCCGTAGTGGTAGCGCTGCTCAAGCGGATGCTGCCGGGACTGATGCTCGGCGCGGTGCTAGGCGGGCTGATTGCCGGCCAACTGCGTGCCGAGCTGCTGGAGCGCTACTTTGGGGTATTCATGCTGCTGTTGGCGCTGCGCATGCTGCTGGCCAGGCCGCCGGCCGAGGGCCGGCAGCCTGCCGGTACGCCGGCGATGTTTGCGGCGGGCATGCTGATCGGTACCTTCTCGGCGCTGTTCGGCGTTGGCGGCGGGGTACTCAGTGTGCCCTGGCTGGCGCGCAGCGGCGCTACGCTGGCGCGGGCCATCGGCACTTCGGCGGCCTGTGGTCTGCCGATTGCGGCGGTGGGGGCGGCGACCTTCATGCTCACCGGCCAGGGACAGGCCAGTCTTCCGGCGTACAGCACGGGCTATCTCTACTGGCCGGCGTTTGCCGGCATCGCGTTGTTCAGCGTGCCCTGCGCCAGGCTCGGCGTGCGGCTTGCCCACCACCTCTCGCCGCGGCTGCTCAGGCGGCTGTTTGCACTGCTGATGCTGCTGGTCGGCTTAAAGCTGATCATCTGAGCGGGTCCATCGATCTAGGAGATAAGCCACGTGAATCAAGATATGACCATCGACGCCTATCAGGCCGCTCTGGCCGAGGACCGCGCCAAGCCGCTCGACTGGTGGCATGCCTGCATCCTGCACATCGATCAGCGCGAGGCCGAGGTGCAGGCCTGGGAAGCGCTGGCCGAGGCCCCCGGCGCGCTGGATGAGCGGCTGGCCGAGCGACCGCTGTACGGTGTCCCGGTGGGGCTCAAGGACATCATCGAGACCGTCGACCTGCCCACCCGCTGGGGCACCCGCGGTTATTTGCACTCCGACGGGGCACTGGTGGACGCCGCCCTGGTGACGCTGCTCAAGGAGCAGGGCGCATTGATCAGGGGCAAGACGGTCTCCACCGAGTTCGCCTACTTCACATCGGGCAAGACCCGTAACCCCCACGACCTCACCCGCACTCCCGGTGGCTCGTCGAGCGGCTCGGCGGCGGCGGTGGCCGATGGCATGGTGCCACTGGCCTTCGGCACCCAGACCGCCGGTAGCATGATCCGCCCGGCGAGCTTCTGCGGCGTGTTCGGCTTCAAGCCGACCTTCGATACCGTGAGCGCCGCCGGGGTCAAATCCTTTGCCCCATCGCTGGATACCCTGGGCTGGTTCGCGCGGCATATCGAGGATATCTGCACCACCTACTCGGCGCTGACCCGGGCAGCGCACATCACGCCGCTGGAGAGCCTTGCCGGGGTACGGGTCGGGGTGCATAGCCTGCCAAGCGAGCCCCCGCTAGGCGCCGACGTCGAGCGGGCCTTGGTCCACGCTCTGGCGCGGCTCGAGCAAGCCGGGGCAGTGCTGGTGCCGCTGGTGCTGGACGCGCGCTATGAGGCGCTGGTCGAGCACCAGAAGGTGGTGATGGCCTATGAGGCCGCCCAGACCCTGGCCAGCGAGTACGCACGCTTCGCCAAGCAGATGGGGCCCAAGCTGGTCGAGTTGATCGAAGAAGGCCGGGCGCTGAGTCATGCGCGTTATCTCGAGGCACGGCGGGCCGCCGATGCCATGCAGCAGGCGCTGAGCGGCGTGTTCGACGAGCAGGTCGACGTGATTCTTGCTGCCAGCGCGCTGGGCGTGGCCCCTGAGGGCATCGAGGCCACCGGCGACCCGATCTATTGCCGCGCCTGGACGCTGCTCGGCGTGCCGTGTCTCAATCTGCCGCTGAGCCACGGTACTGACGGCATGCCGGTGGGCGTCCAGCTGGTGGCCAACCGCTGGCAGGACGCCCGGCTGCTGCAGATCGCCCGCACGTTGATGAGCCGGGAGGTGTCTGCATGAGCTCAGCGCCGCCGATCAAGACCTCGAATGCTCGATGGGACGCGCCCAACTGGATGGTGAGCTTCTACCTGCCGCGTATCGTCTTCGAGTGATCGGCCAGGGCCTCGGGGGGCGGAAATACCACCTCGGTACCGCTGACGTCGAGCTGGCGAATATCCACCGGCCGGCCGGTTTCGTCGAGGCGCACCAAGCCGATGCCGCTAGTCACAGCAACAATCGCTGGGGGCGAGGCGGCGTAGTAGTGGCCCGGCAAGTACGTCGGGTAACGCAGCGGCAGCGTTCATCGAGGGTCTCGAATGGCATGCGGTGTGGCCGGCAGCGTTACCTCGACCCTGAGCCCATGGGGGCTGGCCTGCTTCAGGGCCAGCTGGCCACCGTAGAGTGCTACCAGGTCGGCGACGATGGACAGGCCCAGTCCGGAGCCGGAGCGCCGTTCGTCGAGCCGGCTGCCGCGCATCAGCGCTTCGCTGCGCTGTTCGGTACTCATCCCGGGGCCGTCGTCGCTCACTTGCAGCCGATGCTGGTCGGCGTCGCAGGCGATGCGCAGGGTAACGCGCCGTTCGGCCCAGCGCAGGGCGTTGTCGAGCAGGTTGCCGACCAGCTCCTGGAGGTCCTGCGCTTCCATCGAGAGGGCCAGCGAGGCTGGAATATCGCTCTCCAGCACCAGCCCCCGGCGCTGGGCGAGGCGCGTGAGCCCGTCGAGTAGCGGCGCCAGGGTCTCGGCGACCTTGACGCTACCCAGCCAGCCGCTGTCGCCAGCGGCGGAGGCTCGCGCCAGATGATGGCGCACGGCGGCGTCGATGCGCGCAAGCTCTATCAGCAGCGGCTCGCGTGTCTCCTTGGGCAGACTGGCCACCTTGAGGCGCAACACGCTCAGCGGTGTCTTCAGCGCATGGGCCAGGTTGCCGGCAGTGTGCCGGCTGCGCTCGATCAGCCGCCTGTCGCGGTCGAGAACGGCGTTCATGGCGCCGGCCAGTTGGGCAAGCTCGGCGGGGAGTGCGGTATCCAGTCGCTCGATGTCACCGGCTTCGACGCGCTGCAGGTTGCCGCGCATGCGCCGCAGCGGGGCCAGCCCCCAGCGGATCTGGGCCGCCAGCGCCAGCAGTAGCAGCACCCCGAGTCCCAGCAGGGCCGCCGCCAGCAGCTGTTCGAAACGGCGAATCTCGGCATCCAGCTCGTCACGCTCGAGTGCCACGCTGACATGCAGCGGAGCGTCGATCCCCGCCAGGCGAATATCGCGCTCGATGACCCGCAGGCGGCTGTCGCGCGGCCCGCGCTCGTCGCGCACGCTGATCTGGCGCTGGTCGGTCACCGGCAGCCGCTGGTCCCACAGCGAACGCGAGGTGACCACCTGGCTGTCACCGTCGCTGACCTGCCAGTACCAGCCGGAAAAGACCTGCTCGAAGCGTGGGTCGCCAAGGGTGCTATCGAACTGCAGGACCTGCTCGAGCGGATCGTACGCGACGCTGGCCAGCACCACCTTGAGCAGCGCATCGAGACGCTCGTCGAAGGCCTCGGTGACGCTAAGGCGAAAATGGTAGGCGAGTGCCACCCCCGACAGCGGCAGGGCGAGCAGGATCAACAGCAGTGACGCCAGCAGCAGGCGGGTGGCGATCGATGCCCGCGACAAACGGCTCAAGGCGCCTCTCCCTCGACCAGCCGATAGCCCTGGCCGCGCAGGGTGGCGATGCGGGTGACGCCGAGCTTGCGACGCAGCCGACTAACCTGGACATCGATGACGTTGGAGTCCGGCTCATGGTCGCGGTCGTAGACGTGCTCGGCGAGCTCGCTGCGGCTGACCACACGCGGTGCGGCGTGCATCAGATAACCGAGCAGGCGGCACTCCTGGGCGGTGAGAGCGATGGGGCGCCCGGCCAGGGTGACATGGTGGGTGTGGGTGTCGTAGGCCAGCTCGCCGACCCGCAGCACCGGGTGGGCATGGCCGTGGCTGCGACGGACCAGCGCGCGCAGGCGAAACAGCACCTCGGCGGTCTCGAACGGTTTGGTGACGTAGTCGTCGGCGCCGGCCGAGAAGCCGGCCGCCTTGTCGGCCCAGCGCTCGCGGGCGGTGAGGATCAGTACCGGCAGGTCGATGGCGGCCTCGCGCCACTCGCTCAGCCAGCGGGTGCCGTCTCCATCGGGCAGTCCCAGGTCGAGAATCACCGCATCATAGGACTCGGTGTTGAGCAGGAAGTCTGCCCCCTGGCCGCTGGCGGCATGCTCCACCACCCACTCGGCGTCGCGCAGTGCCTGGCCGAGCGCGGTGGCCAGCGCCTGGTCGTCCTCTACCAGAAGTAGCTTCATCGTCCACCCGTCATGGTCGCCGCATGGCGTTGATGTTGACGCCTTCCATGGCCATCAGCTGGCCGCTGTGGGCATCGAACTCGAACTCCACGATCTGCCCCTGGGGGCCGATCATCTTTATCTCATAGAGTACCGCCCCGTCGTCGCGTTCCAGCTCGACCTCCAGCACATCGCCCAGGTAGTGCGTCTCCAGCCAGTCGAGGATGCGCTCCAGCGGCACCAGCTCGCCGCGGCGTACCTCGCCATGCAGCGGCTGATGGGTGTCGGCGGTGCCCGGCAGCCCCACTCCCAGCGCCAGTGCAAGGAGCACGACGCGGGCGAGGCGCTGGCCGCTAGGCATGTGGCGGCGAATGATCATGCCGCTAGGGTGCCAGGCTCAAGATGAACGCAAGATGAACGAGTCTGTCAGCTTACGGCAAGCCTCGGCGTGCTAAAACTAGCCGTGCAGTCAGCAATGAGTGTCCAATACCAAGGAGGAATCTTCATGAACCCATGTAAAGCGCTAGTCGGCATCCCGGCAGCCGCACTGCTGATGGCCGCCGGTGTGGCCCACGCCGACCGGTTGGCGATGGATCGTCTGGACGATATGCTCGCCGCGGCCAACGACTACGGCATTACCCACTTCGAGGAGATCGAGGCCAAGAGCCGCGACAGCGTCGAGATCGAAGGCTGGATCGACGACGAGTGGTACGTCGACGTGCGTATCTCGCTGAACGATGGCGAGACGCTGCAGGAAGAGCGTGAACGGCGTGTCAGCGGCGCCTGGGGCATGAGCGAGGAGGACGTGCGCAGTGTCTTCGAGATCGCTGCCAGCGAAGGCATGGTCGAGTTCGAGGAGATCCAGATCGACAAGCAGGGCATGATCGAGATCGAGGGCGACGACGAGCGCGGCCGCGAGCTCGAGGTCTACGTGCGCCAGGGCAGCGGCAGCGCCAGCAGCGTCGACCGCGACTGATCGTTCGTTTGTCTGAATGCCCGTCCCGCTCGGAAGAATTTCCCGGCGGGACGGCTTGCGTTGGCACTATGCCGCCGACGATAGCGCTATGCTAAGAGTGCCCCCTTGGGAGATCCGCGATGTCCTTCACTGAAACCGAAGCCTCGCCGGCTGAAGGCGCAAGTGGCACGCAACGCCGCTCGCCCGACTACTACCGCACCGAGATGGAGTACACCCTGGGATCACACTTCGTCGATGGCAACCGAGTCGAGGTATTACGAAATGGCGTGGAAATCTTTCCCGCCATGCTCGAGGCCATTGAGCAGGCGCAGCACTCCATCGAGCTGGTGACCTTCGTCTACTGGACCGGTGACATCGCGCGTCGCTTCGGCTATGTCTTGTCGCGCCGTGCCGAGGAGGGCCTGAGAGTGCGCGTGGTGCTCGATTCCATCGGCGCCAAGAAGATGTCGCGCGAGCTGATCGATCACATGTCTCAGGCCGGCGTGGAGATTCGCTGGTTCCGTCCGCTCAAGCTATGGCGGCCGTGGCGCTTCGACAAGCGTACCCATCGCAAGATCCTGGTGTGCGACGACTGCATCGGATTTACCGGCGGCGTGGGCATTGCCGAGGAGTGGGAGGGTGACGCGCGCCACCCTGGAGAGTGGCGCGAGACCCATGTGCGGGTGGAGGGGCCGGCAGTGATCGGCCTCTATGCGGCCTTTCTCGACAACTGGAACGAGTGTGGCGAATGGCGCTGGGAAGCGATCCGGGAGCGTGTGTTGCCCCATCAGGACGGCGTGCCGATTCAGTTCGTGCGCGCCTCTTCGACCATCGGCTGGACCGAGTCCGCGGCGATGATGCGCTCACTGGTGTCGGTGAGTCATGTGCGCCTGCGGATCGTGACAGCCTATTTCGCCCCCGACGAGACCCTGGTGCAGACCATGCTTGGCGCTCTGGCACGCGGCGTCGAGGTCGAAATCCTGGTGCCCGGCAAGTATAACGATAGCCGCATCTCGCAGCTTGCCGGGCAGCCCAGCGTCGAACGGCTGCTGGCAGCCGGTGCCAAGGTGTGGGTGTTTGCGCCGACCATGCTGCATGCCAAGCTAGCCATCGTTGACGACTTGTTGGCCTGCATCGGCTCGGTGAACGTCAATCACCGCTCGATGGGAAAGGACGAGGAGTGCAGCGCGCTGATGCTCAGCGAAGGCGTGGCCGCTACCCTGAACCGCCAATTCGATGAGGACT
This sequence comes from Halomonas socia, assembly GCF_010977575.1. Taxonomy (GTDB): domain Bacteria; phylum Pseudomonadota; class Gammaproteobacteria; order Pseudomonadales; family Halomonadaceae; genus Franzmannia; species Franzmannia socia. The sequence continues at coordinate 4,328,830 of NZ_CP048812.1, read as the reverse complement.
GCCAGCGCAGCGAACGACTCTCGGCCGAGGGTTTCCAGCAACGCAGCACTTGGACACGCTGCAAGGAGCGCGCCGCACGCCTGCTACTGGAACAGGTGTAATCGACCCCCGGCCGTTCCACTGCGTCACTCACCGTCCTGGTTGTTGCCGCGCTCGCGAATCGCCTCGGCGATACGCTCGATGCCCTGTCGGTAGGCCGCCTTGCGGTAGGAGATCTTCTCCTCGTCGGCGCGGTCGAGCACCCGGCACGCTTCGCGCTCCAGCACCGCATCCAGGCGCTGGTTGACGCTCTCCTCCGTCCAGCGGTCGCCGCTGCGGTTCTGCACCCACTCGTAGTAGCTGACGATCACACCGCCGGTGTTGGCGAGTACGTCCGGCAGTATCGGAATGCCGCGCTTCTCCAGGGCTTCGTCGGCATACGACGTCACCGGACCGTTGGCGATCTCCAGCAGCAGGCCGGCACGCACCTCGTCGACGTTGTCTTCGTGGATCTGATTTTCCAGTGCCGCCAGCGCCAGCACGTCGACCTCGAGGGCCAATAGCGCGTCCTGCTCGATCTCTTCGACGCCGTCAGCGTGGCACACCGAGTCGTCGCAGTAGACCATGCCCTTGAGCTGCTGGTTGCGGGTCTTCTCTTCCTTGATCGGGTCGGGCTCCAGTCCCTCCTCGGCATAGATGGCGCCGCCGGAGTCCGATACCGCGACGATCTTGTAGCCCTTGGCGTGGGCCAGGCTGGCGAAATGGTAGGCGGCGTTGCCGAAGCCCTGTACCGCGACGGTGGTGTCTTCCGGCTTGCGGTCCTCGCGCTCGGCCCAGATATCCAGCACCTTGAGTGCCCCGCGACCGGTAGCCGCCTCTCGGCCATAGGAGCCGCCGAGGGTGATGGGCTTGCCGGTAATCGCGGCGGGCGTCTGGCCGCGTACTAGGTGCGCATACTCGTCCGACATCCAGCCCATCACGGTAGCATTGGTATTGACGTCCGGCGCCGGGATGTCGCGATTGGGACCCATCACGTCGGCGATGCCACGAATATAGCCGCGCGCCAGCCGCTCCAACTCGAGCCGCGAGAGCTGCTTGGGGTCGACCTGCACGCCACCCTTGCCGCCGCCGAAGGGCAGGTTGACCACCGCGCACTTGACTGCCATCCAGAAACTCAGGGTGGTGACCTCGAGCTGGTCGACGGCGGGGTGAAAGCGAATGCCGCCCTTGGCCGGGCCGAGGCTGGTGTCGTACTGCACTCGCCAGCCGGGGAACACCTTGAGGCTGCCGTCGTCCATGCGTACCGGCACGCTGACCTGCAGCGACAGCGCCGGCTGCATCAGCCGCTCGCGAGCATCGAGGGGGATCGCCAGCGCCTCGAAGACCTCGTCGAGGCGCGAGCGGGCATCGTCGAACAGATTGGTGTGATCCTGCTGAGTAGCATCTCGGCTCATGTCATCCTCCTTAATGGCATCGAGCAGGGTAGCGTCATCGTTAGCCTAGCAGGCGGCAGTGCGACTTGGATATGCCGCAGACCTGGGCCACACTGGCGTAGCAAGCAAGGATGCGAGCCAAGGAGGATCGATGAGACCCATCACTCGCCGTGGGCTGCAGTGGGGCAGCCTGTACGTGCTCATGGCGCTGTTGCCGCTGGGCATCGCGCTACTCTCTCCGCCCCAGGAAACCCGCGGCCTGCTCGGCGCCACCGGGGTGATGTTCGGGCTGCTGGCGCTGGGCGTGTTCGGTATGCAGGTGGTCATCTCCGGACGCCACCGCTGGTTTGCCGAAAGCGTCGGCTTCGACAATATCCTGCAGTTTCACCGCCAGGCCGGCCTGCTGGCGCTGTGGCTGGTGCTGCTGCATCCGCTGCTGATCTTCGCCGCCGACCCAAGCTATCTCGAGTTTCTCGACCCCCGCGACGACACCCTGCGTGCCTTCGCGCTGGTCGGCCTGCTGGGTGCCAGCGTGGTGCTGATCGTAAGCTCCCTATGGCGGGTGCAACTGGGGCTCTCCTACGAGTGGTGGCGGCTACTGCACGGCGGCCTGGCGCTGTTCGTGGTGCTCGGCGGCCTCGGCCACGCGCTGATGGCCAGCCACTACACTGCCGGCTGGCTTACCGCCGGACTGCTCATCGCCGCGCTGCTGGTGCCGGCCTGCCTGCTTGTCGACTCGCGGTTGCTGCGCCCCTGGCGGCTGCGCAAGCGGCCCTGGCAAGTGATCGACAACCAGCCGGCGCTGGGCGATGCTGCCACCCTGACCCTCGAGGCCGTGGGCGAGCATCGCCTCGACTTCAATGCCGGGCAGTTCTTCTGGATCACCCTCGGCGACTCGCCGTTCTCGCTGCAGCAGCACCCCTTCTCGGTGGTATCGAGCGCCTGCCGCCCGGAGCGGATCGCCTTCACCGCCAAGAACCTCGGCGACTTTACCGCCACCCTGCCCGAGATGACGCTGGGTACCCGCGCCTTTATCGAAGGGCCCTACGGCGCCTTCATTCCCGATGTGCGCAGTGCCTCCGGGCGGTGCTGATGGCCGGTGGCGTCGGCATTACGCCGATCATGAGCATCCTGCGCACCTTCCGCGACCAGGGCGTGATCCTGCCGCTGTGGCTGATTTACGCCAACCCCAGTTGGGACGAGGCGACGTATCGCGACGAGCTGGCCGAGCTCGAGGCCGAGCTGCCGCTCAAGGTGGTCCATGTGCTCAGTGACCCGCCCGAGGGCTGGCAGGGAGAGACCGGCTACATCGATAGCGCGTTGCTGGAGCGCTGCCTGCCGGAAGACGACGGTCAGCGCGAGTATTTCATCTGCGGGCCGCCGCCGATGATGAACGCCGCAGAGGGCGCCCTGATCGAGCTTGAGGTGCCCGCCACCCGGCTTACATCCGACCGTTTCGCCATCGTTTGAGGGGGGCACACCATGCTGCATCAATACGTTCGCTACGCTGGCAATCTGGCCGGCCTTGTCCTGGTCGCGGTGGCGATTGCCGCCGCTGTGGCGCTAACCCGCTGACCGAAACGCTCAGCTGCCGAAGAAGCGCGTGAACGTCTCGAGCGTTTTACGCTCCGGCACGAAGCCGTTCTCCGGGGCATATCAAAGGCAGCCTACCATCACACTCGCCGCCAAGGAGATACCAATGCAAGCAGCCGCACTACTGGTCATCGATGTACAGCAGGGCCTCGACGATGCCGCCTACGGCACCCGCAACAACCCCGAGGCAGAGGCCAATATCGCTGCGCTGCTGGCAGCCTGGCGCGATGCCGGGCGTCCGGTGCTGCACGTACGCCACTGTTCGCTGGAAGCGGGCTCGCCGCTGCGTGCCGAGGCCCCCGGCAATGCCTACAAGTCCGAGGCCCAGCCCCTAAATGGCGAGCCGGAGTTCTGCAAGTCGGTCAATAGCGCCTTTATCGGTACCACCCTCGAGGCCTACCTGCGCGAGCGTGGCATCGGCGAGCTGGTGATCGTCGGCCTGACCACCGACCACTGCGTCTCCACCTCCACCCGCATGGCCGGCAACCTCGGCTTCTCGGTGACGCTGGTTGACGATGCCACCGCCACCTTCGAGCGCACCGCGCCGGATGGCACCCACTACAGCGCCGAGCAGATGCACGGCGTCAACCTGGCCAGCCTGCACGACGAGTTCTGCACGGTGCGCACCACCGCCGAGGTATTGGCAAGGCTATGAGCAAGCGCCGCGCCGACTACCCCGAGACGCCGGATGGCCGCTACTTCGTCGCCAAGGAAAAACTCTGGCGCAAGACCGATCCCGCGCTGGACGACGCCACCCGCCGGGCGCGTGTCAAGTCGCTGATGCAGGCACGCCGTGCAGTCAAGCATGCCAAGCAAACCGCGGACGACGATGCCCTGTGCGAAGCGCGCCAGGCGGTGGATGCCGCCAAGATCGCCCTCGGCGAGCGCGGCCCGGTGTGGTGGAACGACAACGCGCCGGACGAGACCGGCAAGCACCCGCGTAATAGCTCCTATGCCGAATGGTGGCACCAAGAGCATGAGTAACCCAATCAGCAAGGAGATGGCATGGCGGCTTCACTAAAGGGCATATTGTTCGACCACGATGGCACTCTCGTGAATTCTGAGATGACCCACTTCGAGATGTGGGAGGGCATCCTCGCAGAACATGGCGTTCAACTGACGCAAGCGAGATACCAGCAACATTATGCCGGCATCCCCACCTCGGCCAATGCCTCAGACATGGTTGCTCGCTTTTCTCTGTCAGTGCCGTCTAGCCAACTGGTCGCGGCCAAGGAGGCGGCGACCCGAGACTTCCTCGTGCAGCAAGCATTTCCCTTAAGAGCCGGCGCCTATGATGCTGTCACTCGGTGTCACGCTAGTGGGCTGCATACCGCTGTTGTGACCGGGGCGGGCCGCGCAGGCGTGGACAGGACGCTGACAGCGCATGCCCTTGGCGACTTCATAGACGATGTGGTGAGTGGCGACGATGTCGCTCGGAGCAAGCCTGCGCCGGATTGCTATCGACTTGCGCTGCAACGCTTGGGGTTGTTGGCGGAGCAGTGTGTTGCGGTGGAAGATACCGAGCACGGTTTGGCTGCTGCCTCTGCAGCCGGCATTCCTTGCCTTGCCGTACCGACTGCCATGTCGGAGCATCATGATTTCTCTCGTGCGGCAGGCATTTTCGAGACCCTTGATGCTGCTATCGATTGGGCGATGAATGAGTGCCGCCCATGAGACATGTAGTGAATACCATCTTCATCGGGGTCATGGCGTGTCTCGTTGCTGGCTGCACCATCGGCGAGTCACGACCGGTAGCGAATGGGGCCGAGCTGACCGAGCAGCCCGCGGCAATTGACTGCTACATCGGAAAACTACCGGATCGCGGCTATGTCGAGACCTACGGCGATGCCGACAATCCCCGGCCCTGGTATACCGCTGCCGAAGCACTTGGCGAAATAGGCAAGCCGGCCATCCCGGCGCTGGTCGCGCGGCTCGATAGCGAAGACGACTACGAGCTGATGCTGGCGCTATACGCCATGATGCTGGCCTCCCAGGACCCGGCCTTGCAGGCCGAGACGGGCGGCGACTATCTACGCCTGGGCACGGTACTGAGTGAAGACACCAACATCGAAAACCGTCGCCTCGCCTTGGCCTGGTGGCAACGCTACCAGCATTTATGGCGATAGCGTAAAGGCTATCGCCACAATTATCCCAGGTTGTGTGAAGGAGGGCGGATCTTCCACTAGGCTGAGCAGGCGTACCTACTACGCCTCGCGTTCAGACATGGAGGAATGACCGTGACTAGCGATAACCGCAAGCCGACCACCAATGATGCAGGAATCCCGGTCTCAAGCGACGAGCACTCGCTCAGCGTAGGGCCGGACGGCCCGCTCGTCCTGCACGACCACTATCTCATCGAGCAGATGGCCAACTTCAACCGCGAGCGGATTCCCGAGCGCCAGCCCCACGCCAAGGGCGGCGGTGCCTTCGGCCGCTTCGAGGTGACCCAGGACGTCAGCCAGTACACCAAGGCCGCCGTGTTCCAGCCCGGCACCACCACCGAGACGCTGATCCGATTCTCCACCGTAGCCGGTGAGCGCGGCAGCCCCGACACCTGGCGTGACCCGCGTGGTTTCTCCCTCAAGTTCTACACCTCCGAGGGCAACTACGACATGGTGGGGAACAACACCCCGGTGTTCTTCATCCGCGACCCGCTGAAGTTCCAGCACTTCATCCGCTCCCAGAAGCGCCGCGCCGACACCAACCTACGCGACCACGACATGCAGTGGGACTTCTGGACGCTCTCGCCGGAGTCCGCCCACCAGGTCACCTGGCTGATGGGCGACCGCGGCATTCCCAAGACCTGGCGCAACATGAACGGCTACTCCAGCCACACCTACATGTGGGTCAATGCCAAGGGCGAGCGCTTCTGGGTCAAGTACCACTTCAAGACCGACCAGGGCATCGAGTGCCTGACCCAGGAAGAGGCCGACCAATTGGCCGGCGCGGATGGCGACTACCACACTCGCGACCTCTACGACGCAATCAAGGATGGCAACCACCCGAGCTGGACGCTCAAGGTCCAGATCATGCCGTTCGACGATGCCAAGGCCTACCGCATCAATCCCTTCGACCTCACCAAGGTGTGGCCCAAGGGCGACTACCCGCTGCACGAAGTGGGCCGCCTGACCCTGGACCGCAACCCCACCGACTACCACACCGAGATCGAGCAGGCCGCCTTCGAGCCCAACAGCTTGGTGCCCGGGATCGGCCTCAGCCCGGACAAGATGCTGCTGGCACGTGGTTTCTCCTACGCCGATGCCCACCGCGCACGGCTCGGGGTCAACTACAAGCATATCCCGGTCAACTCGCCCAAGGTGTCGGTGCACAGCTACAGCAAAGACGGCGCCATGCGCATGCACAACGTCAGCGACCCGGTCTACGCCCCCAACAGCAAGGGCGGCCCCCACGCCGACTCCGAACGCTACCCCGAGGACACCACCTGGGCGGCGGACGGCGAACTAATGCGCGCGGCCTACACCCTGCGCAAGGACGATGACGACTTCAGCCAGGCCAACACCCTCATCAACGAAGTAATGGACGACGCCCAGCGCGAGCGCCTGGTCAATAACGCCAGTGGCCACCTCAAGGATGGCGTTTCCCCCGAAGTACTGGAACGCGCCATCCAATACTGGCGCAACATCGACCAGGACATCGGCGACCGCATCGCCAAGGCGGTCAACGGCTAACCCACCCCGGCACCATGCTCAGCCACCATCTCGCCCCGCCATGCCACATGGCGGGGCGAGATGCGTTGGTACGGCTTTCATCGTGAAAACGGGAGATGTCGCGACCTGCCGCTCGTCGCTCCGGACTGGGTGTCGAGCGGTTACGGCAATGGCGGAATGCATCGCTATCGAGCACGTAGCAGCCAGGAGGCGAGTGCCACACCCACCAGGCCGATGATGGCACCGGGGAACGCTCCGAGGCCAAGGCTGGCCCCCAGGCCGATAAACAGCGCCGCACCTCCGGTGAGAATGGCCGGTGTGGCGGTCGCGTGGGCACATCCTGTTTACGGTATCGCTCGAAGATGACCACTATGATTATGACTGGGGTGACCATCAATATGCAGAGTCCAAGCCACTCCAGCCGGCCGATCCAGAAGCCTGGCTCACCGGGCTGGCCGGCATCGATCGGCCAGCCCAGGCGCATTCCTAGCCAGGTGGCGGGTAGTTCAGCGAACTTGTGCCAGAGATAGAGCTGCAACCCCAAGGCGCCAAACATCGCCATCCAGCGCCCCATCTGCTGTCGCTTGAGAAAGTTGTGTATTGGTGTCTCGAAGAGCATGACCAAGCCTATCTGGAGCCACATTACACCGAGTAGCGCCAGGGTTGGCGGCAATAGATTGGTGTCGTTCCCTACATTGCCGTTGACCATGGAGACGGGATAGCCGGCCGCTACGGCTAGTCCTAACCAGGCCAGTCCGAACAGCAGCAGGCCCAGGCCGACACGACGTCCGAAGAAGCGGCCGTGCCACCAGGCGATACCAAGCTGCTGCGGTAGCACCCATACAAGGAGGATATTGATCCATCCGACATAGTCGTGAGTCTCGGTGACCCGTGCGCCGAGCACGAGCAGGTCGGCGACGCCAGTGGGGCGGGCGCGTAGCAGGTCGACCGCGGCAATCAGTAGAATCAGGCCGGCAACGGCCCTGAGGCCCCAACGACGGTCGGCCCAGAGACACAGCGGTAGCAGCAGCTGCACCCCAAGCAGGATCAGCAAAAACCAGAGATGAACCGTCAGTGAATGGTTGAGAAGCCCGAGGACGCCCTCCCTGGTGAATAAGGCGGTGAGCGCGAACCCCGTTAGTACCACCAGATAAGTGACGGTGGGCCGTGCCAGACCCAGGGCACGGCCTGCCCACCAGTGCAGGTGTGGCTTGCCTCTATCTAGGCGTTGCTGGACCCCCTGTGAGCTGACCGCGGCAGAAACAAACACGAACAGCGGCACCACCTGCACCAGCCAGGTATAAAGCCCGGCCGGCGCCCAGACGTCGAGGATATGCTCGGTATCCATCAGGATGCCATCCTCGACACGCGGTAGGGTCGCCGCCCAGTGACCTAACACCACGATCAGTAGTGCCAGGGCGCGTAGTGCATCCGGGTAAGGATCTCGTTCGTCGTTTGCCATTTCCTTGGGCTGTGCATCGTGCCGTGCGTCGCTCACAACGAGCCTCGCGCTCCTCGGTGTGCTGGGCTCTTCACTCCTTGCCGCTATTGCTGGTCTGGCCCTGCCTCATCGTCGATCCTCGGCGTGAGTGAACACCATCTTCGCCAGCATCCTAGTTGAAAGCATCGCTGCTGGCCAAGGAGCCCGCCGCTTCAGCATTCGACAAGTAGGCTGTGTCGATTCCGTGATGCCTCATTCGACTACCGGGGGCTAGCAGCCAACCAGGAGGATGAACTTATGCGTCAGGTGATCGTTGGCGCCATGCTGTCGCTCGACGGCGTGATGCAGGCCCCCGGCGGGCCACAGGAGGATCCGACCGGCGGATTCCGCTACGGCGGTTGGGTGGCGCCGCTGGCGGACGAGGTGTTCGGCGAGGAGATCGACAAGCTGTTCAGCCAGCCGTTCGATCTGCTGCTGGGGCGCAGGACCTACGAGATCTTCGCCGCACACTGGCCGTATGCCGAGCAGGGGCCCGATGATGCCATCGCCAGGACTTTCAACTCGATCAACAAGTACGTGGCGACCCGCAAGGGCCTGGCGTTGACCTGGGAGGGTTCGGTGGCCTTGAGCGATGCGGCGAGCGAGGTCGCCAGGCTGAAACAGCAGGAGGGACCGGCGCTGGTTACCCAGGGCAGTACCGAGCTGGTCAAGATGCTGCTTGCCAGCGACCTCGTCGATGAGATCAATACCTTCACCTTCCCCGTGGTGCTCGGCCGCGGCAAGCGGCTGTTTGACGATGGTGCGAGTGCCGCGGCGTACCGGCTCGCGGCCCATCGCGTGTCGCCCAACGGCATTGTGATTGCCAGGTATGTGCGCGATGGCAGGGTGGCAACCGGCGATTTCGGCATGGACCCGCCAACCTTGGCGGAAGTCGCCCGGCGCGAGAAGCTGCAGCGCGAGGGCTAGCGGCCACCCAACGGCATGACTCGTACCGCTCTGAGAGTTCATGGCCGCGGCGAGGAGCGCCATTAGCGGCGCCCCCTATCACCAAGGCCTCAGGCCAGCAGTCGACTCCAGCTGCCGTACTGGCCGTGGATTGGCCCGCGGCGCAGGCTGAGCGCGATCACCACCGCAGCGCAGACCAGGCTATTGAGTGTGGCCGGCATGTCGGCGCCATGCAGGAAGGGGGTGAACAATAGCATGGCCGCCAGTGGGATCATCAACCAGCGCGCGGGGCGTGCCGATTCGGCCATGGCGATGATGCCCACGGTGATGATCAGCGCGCCAATCAGGTGGTCCCAGTTGGCCAGGGTGCCCTCGGCGCCGAAGGTGATACGGGTCAGCATCAGCCAGGCGCCGATCAGGATGCACAGCGCCAGATTCCATGGCAGGTTGACGCCGGTGCCGAGCGCGTCGCCAATGATCGCGGTCGGCTTGCGCTGGAAATCCTCGTCGGTCGATTGCGTGGAGCCTTCGTCGGTATCGCCGGTGAAGAATATCTTGAGTACCGGGGCACCGGCCTTGTGGCGCCGCTTGAGGAATTCGCCGGTGGCGACGAACTCGTTGAAGGCGTAGGCGATTTGCAGCAGCATCGCCCCGGCCTGGATCAGGCACAGGGTGCACCAGGTGCCGATCAGGATCGGCTGGATGATGATGAAGGTCACCGAGACCACGCCGAGTGGCACGATCAGCACTCCGAAGGAGGCCACGATCCAGGGCATGGTGCGCCAGCGGTTGGCAGCTCCGATCAAGCCGAGCAGGATCTCCAGCATGTAGACGATGCCGCCTAGCCCCGCATCGGGGACCGGCCACGCCTCGGAGGCCTCCGAGGTGATGATGTCCTCGGTGCCGTTGAGTCCTTCGCGGGTGCCAGCGAAGAACGGGTCCCACACGGCGTCGATGTGGCCTAGCTGATAGGCGGCGAGATAGCGTGAGATGAAGAAGCCGACGAAGGCTAGCACGATGATCGGCATGCGCTGGAACCAGCTCGAGGGGTTGTTGTTCCAGCCCGGGGCATAGTGGGGCCGGTCATCGCGGCGGCGGGGGATATCCCCGGGGCCGGGCGTGCCAGGGCGGCGAAGCCGATGGCCAAGCTGCCGACCAGGGTGCCGTTGAGATAGGCGGCAGCACTTTCGCTCCAGAACACCAGAGGGGCGAACAGCACCCACAGGCCGATCACGGCGCATACCCAGCGCGCCCAGTTGAGCTTCAGCGAGAGGGAGAGCGCGCCAAACAGTGCCAGCAGTAGCCCCGAGGCCATGTCGCTATAGGCCATGGCGCCGCCGTAGCCCAGCGTGGCGGGGGAGACCACCAGCCAGGCACCAAGCGCAACATTGAAGAAGTGTGCCCACAGGAAGCGGTAGTGCTCGCGCCGGGTGTGGTCCTGATAGTCCTCCAATACCCGCTCGGGGTTGACTCCCTTCTCCTCGGCTTCCTCGATCCAGTCGGGCGGGGTGACGCCATTCGCTGCGTACCAATCGTGGGGATCGGCCAGCAGGTTGTCGACCATCTCCTCGAGCGAGTCGAAGACCTCGTGGTGCGGTTCCCAGCCGAGCTGTTCCCGCGCGCGGCAGATGTCGAGCTCGTAGTGGTCGTCGGCCATATCGATCATGAACGGCCGGATGAAGGGCTTCTGGCCCTTGTCGAAGTCATCTGGCACCAGCGGCTCGCTCTTTTCCTCGAGCAGTGCGCCGGTCTTGGCCAGCGGCTTGGGCATCACCACGGTTTTCCACTGCTTCTTGCCGTGAATCAACTCGCCGAGGCGGTTCTGCAGTGCCTCGTAGCTGACGGCATGCTCCTCGCCGATGAGGATCTCGTTCTTTTCGGGCAGCTCACGGCGCCGATCGATGGTGCGGCGGAAGGCATCGATCATGTCGCTCTTGTGCACGCAGGCTTGCCCGGCGTTGGTGTTACCCGAGTAGAAGCGGCTCTTGAGGGTGTGCTCGTAGATGCGCGCGATCTGATGCGACAGCGTAGGCACGCTGATCTTCTCGTCGTACATGCCGGCCAGTCGCAACAAGGTGTAGGGCATCGTGGCATGCTCGCGGATTACCGCTTCGGTGCGGGCCTTGGATTGTGGGTAGGGCCAACTGGGAGCGATCGGCGTCTCCTCATTGACCCGGCGGCCCGGAACCTGGGGCTCGTGCACGAGCATGGTGCTGGAATAAATGAAGCGCTCGACGTTCATGCCCTCGAGGGCCTCGAGCAGGTTGCGGGTGCCCTGTTCGTTGACTTTTTCGTAGAGCGGAGACTCCTCGCCGGTAAAGTCGAAATAGGCGGCGAGATGAACCACTGCGGCGATGTCACTGCCGTGGCGTTCATGGATCTTGCCCATTGCCTCCTTGATGGAGTCGCTGTCGGTCAGGTCGAGTTCGTAGCTGTCGTCGGCCTCTTCGGCGAATTCCCTGTCCAGGCCGAGGATCCGATAATCGTGCTTCAGGCTGCGCGTCAAGGCGGTACCTATCCCGCCGGATGCCCCGGTTATGATGACCAGGGGCTTGCTATGAGTTGCCGCGTCCTTGTCTTGCATGGCCGGTAAATCCCTCTGTCCAGTAATGACGAGTCTTGATCGCGTTGCACGACGATCTGGTCCTCAAGCTAGTTGGGATACGAGGCATTCAGCAAACGAGACATTGCTCATGTAACCGGGTTACAAGGAGGGCATCGGCCCGAAGTGACTCAAGTCGATCAGCCGATCTGCCGTTCGAGCTGAATGGCTTTCTCCTTGAGCATCTCGCCGAAGCGTGCGCAGGCCGCGTCATCGAAGCGATCGATCAGCCCTGAAACGGCGAGGGCACCGTGGAGTTTGCCGCGGCTGTCGAGGATGGGAACAGCAATCGCCGCCAGGCTGGCTTCGCGGGCGCCGAAGGAGTGAAAGACCTCGCCGCGCTGCGGGTCCGGGTGGGCGAGCACCAGGCCGGCCGCGCCCTGACCCAGCGCCAGGCGTGCCCCTTCCTCGAGATGGTGGCGCACTTCGTGGCGGCCGTTCTCGCGATACAGGCACACCCGCTCGTCGCCGTCGCGCACGTAGAACGAGGCCGTTTCCCGGGTCTCGTCGCGCAGCTGTTCCAGCAGCGGCCTTACCACTGTTTCCAGACTGACGCTCGCCTGGCCGAGCTGGCCCAGCCGCAGCAGGGCTGGCCCCGGGTGGTAGCGGCCGTCGCGATCGCGTTGCACATAGCCGAAGCGCTCCAACGAGCCCATCAAGCGCAGGATGGTGCTCTTGTAGAACCCCGTCTCGCTGGCCAGCTCGGCCAGACTCCAGGCTGGTTTATCAGCGCGAAAGGCGTTGAGCAGGGTCAGGGCACGCTCCACGGATTCGACGCGTTGCTCGGCCATGGCATCTCTCCTTTGATAAGACTTTAGTATGTCGCCTGATAGAACGCATTGCAACAGACGGAACTCTCGGTTTATATTCCCTCCAGCGAAACGAATTCTGTTAGAGGGAACTGTATGTCGAAGCCGCTCACCGGTGTCCGCGTGTTGGACCTCACCAATGTGCTGGCGGGCCCCTTTTGCTGCCACCAGCTGGCGCACCTGGGGGCGGAGGTCATCAAGGTCGAACGGCCCCAGGGCGGCGACCTGGCTCGCCAGTTGGGGGCCGACCCGGCGCTCAATCGCGAGCTGATGGGGGTATCGTTCCTGGCACAGAACGCCGGCAAGGGTTCGGTCACCCTGAACCTCAAGGCGGAGGCTGACCGCGCGAGCTTCGTCGAGCTGGTTGCCAGTGCCGACGTTCTGGTGGAGAACTTCCGCCCCGGCGTGATGAAGCGCCTGGGCCTCGATTTCGACACTCTGACAGCCGTCAATGAGCAGTTGGTGTACTGCGCCATCTCCGGCTTCGGCCAGGACGGGCCACTGGCCAACTATCCCGCCTACGACCAGATCATCCAGGGCATGTCGGGGGTCATGAGCATCACCGGCGACCCGGATAATGCCCCGTATCGGGTGGGTTACCCGCTGGCCGATACCATCGGCGGGCTCACCGCGGCGATGGCGATCAATGCCGCCCTGGCCGAGGCGCCGCGCAAGGCGCATTTCATCGACGTGTCGATGCTCGAGTCGGTGTTGGCGACCATGGGCTGGGCAGTCTCCAACCTGCTGGTGGCCGGGCGTGCCCCCGGTCCGCTGGGCAACGACAACGTGACCGCCAGTCCGTCGGGTACCTTCCGTACTGCGGATGGCCTGCTCAATATCGCCGCCAACAAGCAGGAGCAGTTCGAGGCACTGTGTCGAGTGATCGGCCATCGGGAGTGGGCGGGCGACCCGCGCTTCGCCGAGCGCCAGGCGCGCCTCGAGCACCGCCAGGCGCTGGCCGCGCTGATCGAGTCTGCGCTGGTGCACCATGCCACCGAGCACTGGTGGCCGCAGCTGGTCGCCGCTGGGGTGCCCGCGGGGCCGGTCTACAGCGTCGCCGAGGCGCTGGCCCATCCCCAGGTGCGCGAACGCGGCCTGATCGAGCGCTTCGACGACAGCACCATCGGCCGCCCGCTGGAGGTGGTCAGCGGTGGCTACCGCTTCGATGGCCAGTCGCCGCGGGTGGCGACTCCGCCGCCTCGGTTGGGCGCCGACAATGCGCGCCTGCTAGGCCGTGCCACGCCCATGCCCGCCACTCACCGCGACAGCTAACGGAGATAACGATGTCCGAGACCACGACGCTCGATGCCCAGGCCGCCGACTGGTGGCAGACCGAGATCATCGATATGCGCCCGGGGGAGATCCGCTACCGCGGCTACCCCATCGAGCAGCTGATCGGCCGTATTGGCTTCGCCGAGATGGTGTGGCTGATGACCCGCGGCGAGTTGCCCACCAAGGCTCAGGCGGTGCTGCTCGAGGCCACGCTGGTCGGCGCAGTGGACCACGGCCCCCAGGCGCCGAGCATTGCGATCGCGCGCATGGCGATGACCTGCGGCGGCAGCCTCAACAATGCCTTGGCTTCGGCGGTAAACGTGCTCGATGACATCCATGGTGGGGCCGGCGAGCAGGCGGTCGAGCTGTATCGAGGCATTGAGGGGCGGCTGCAGGAAGGCGGGACGCTGCCGCAAGTTGTGGCGCAGGGGCTAGAGGCGTGGCGTGCGGAGTACGGCAAGATCGTGCCGGGTTTCGGGCATCGCTTTCACCCGGTCGACCCGCGGGCGCCGCGTTTTTTGGCACTGGTCGATGACGCCGCCGAGCGCGGCGAGGTGAGCGGCACCTATGCCGGTATTGCACGCGAGATCGAGCGTCAGCTCAAGGCGCAGAAGGGCAAGCCCATCCCGCTCAACATCGACGGGGCGACGGCCGTGATTTACGCCGAGCTGGGCTTTCCTGCGCCGCTGGCGCGGGGTCTGTTCTGCCTTTCGCGCAGCGTGGGCATCCTCGCCCACGCCTGGGAGCAGCAGTGCCAGGGAGGGCGTAACAAGGGGCCGATGCCCAAGGGCTGGCTGTGGGACTACCGGGGGCCGGAGGCCCGCCATGTCGGTAACGACTGAGCGTTGCGGCGGGGCTGGCACCCGGCGGGCGACTCAGAGATTTCATCAACAACAACGCACCAGGAGATACGCAATGCCACGCATGACATTCACCAAGACACTTCTCGCCGCCGCAATGGCGGCCGGTGTCGCCATGACGGCCCAGGCCGACTATCCCAGCGGCAATATCGAAATGATCGTCGGCTACGATGCCGGCGGCGGAACCGATGTGCTGGCGCGAACCCTGGCGCCGCGCATCGAGGAGGCGCTGGGCGAGGATGCCCGCATCGCGGTGATCAACCGCCCGGGGGGCGGCGGTGAAATCGGCTTTACGGCGGTGGCCGACGCCAACCCCGACGGCTACGCCATCGGCGTGATCAACGTACCATCGATCCTCAACCCGATGATCGAACGCTCGCCGTCCTATGATCTCGACAGCTTCCAGCTGCTGGCCAACGTGGTGACAGAGCCGGCGGCCGTGGTGGTGCCGGCGGACAGCCCCCACGATAGCCTCGAGGAGTGGATGACACACGTCGAGGAGAACCCGGGCAGCGTATCGGTGGGCAACTCCGGTGGCGGGGGTGCCATGCATACCGCGCTGATCCGCTTCCTGCGCGCCTCCAACCTCAGCGTCAATCACATTCCTTTCTCCGGTGCTGCGCCGAGCCGTGCCGCGCTGCTAGGCAGCCATGTCGATGCCAGCGTGATGGGCATCAGCGAGGCCGGCCCGCTGCATAACGATGGTGAGCTCAAGATCCTCGGGGTAATGGCCGCCGAGCGCATCGACCTGGTACCCGACGTGCCGACCATGGGCGAGTTGGGCACCGAGATCGTGGCGGGCTCCTACCGTGGCTTGATGGCGCCGGCTGGGCTGCCTAATGAGGTCCGCGACGCGCTGGTCGACGCCGTCGAACAGGCGGTGATGAGCGACGAGTTCCAGGCCAGCGCCGAGGAGCGCTTGCTGTTGATCGATTATATGGACCCGGACGAGTATGCGGGCCTGATCGATGAGACCTACAGCGAAATGTCGGCGATCTGGGACGAGGATCCCTGGGCCGAGTGATTACGCTATTCCACTCACGGGCGCGGCGCTTGCCGCGCCCATTGGCATGCATAACGGGTGTATCTCATGAGTGAGTCGAGCGAAGACATCGGCGTTATCGGGGCAGCAAGGCGCGATGTCGTCTCGTCGCTGATCACCGGCGTACTGGCGGTTTCGGTGTTCTATTACGGCACCACCCTGCGGGGCGACAGCGGCATGTTCCCGATGTTGATCGGCGCAGTCATGCTGTTCGGTTCATTGGGTCTCGGACTCAAGGCGCTAATGATTCTGCGCCATCGCCTATGGACGGCACCACGCAAACAGTGGCAGCGCGAGGATTGGCTGGCGCTGCGCCAGATTTCGATCGCCGCAGCGGGGCTGCTGCTCTACGCCTTGCTGGTGCGGCCCCTGGGATTCTTTTCTTCCACGGCGTTGATGATGCTGGCGCTGCCCCATGCGCTGGGTTACCGCCACCTGCTGGGCATCGCCATCAATGCAGTGGTCGTGCTGGCCATGCTGTACCTGATTTTCATCGGGGTCTTCGAGCGGCCTCTGCCGCGAGAATTCTTCCTACGCTGAGGAGGCGGTGGAACGACATGCTGGATTTACTTGCGACGTCTCTAGTACTGATTCTCGAGTGGGAAAACCTGCTGGCCATGCTGGGCGGCACGATCCTGGGAATCTGCATCGGCGCGCTCCCTGGCCTCAGCGCAACCATGGGCATCGCCATTCTGATTCCGCTGACCTTTGGCCTGCACCCGCTGGTGGGGCTGGGTATGATGGCCGGCATCTATAACGGTGCCATGTACGGCGGGGCGATTCCTTCTATCCTGCTGCGCATCCCGGGCACGCCAGCCTCGGTGGCGACGATTCTCGACGGTGGCCCGATGTCCGACCAGGGCCGTGCGCCGCTAGCGCTGAAGATCGCCGTAGTCTCCTCGGCCATCGGCGGCATCGTCAGTGCCGTGGCGTTGATCGCGCTGGCGCCACCGCTCTCCCGGGTGACGTTGGCCTTCGGGCCCGCCGACTACTTCTGGGTCGCCTTCTTCGGCCTGGCGAGCATCGCAGTCCTGGTCGGTAACAATCCGTGGAAGGGCATCGTGGCGGCGGCCATCGGACTCTTGATCGGTATGGTAGGCATCGACACCGTGTCCGGGGCGGGGCGCCTGACCTTCGGCCAGAGCGAGCTGACTGGTGGCTTTCATATCGTGGTGGTACTGATCGGTCTGTTCGGCATCCCGCCGACGCTGCGCCTGGCAGAACGAGCAGTGCGCGAACGCAAACCGGCACAGGATGCCAGACTGGATCTCTCCCAGTCCGAGCGCGTGCCGTATCGACTGCTGTGGCCCACCTGGCTGCGCTCCTCGCTGATCGGAGTGGTGGTGGGTCTCTTGCCTGGCGCTGGCGGCAATATGGCCTCCTTCATGAGCTATAACGAGGCCAAGCGCGCCTCGAAAACGCCCGAGCGCTTCGGCTACGGCGCCGAGGAGGGCGTGGCCGCTGCCGAGTGTGGTAACAATGCTGACAATGCCGCCGCCCTGGTGCCGGCGCTCACCTTGGGGATTCCCGGCAGCTCCGTCTCGGCGGTGATTCTCGGTGGCCTGCTGGTGCATGGCCTGCAACCCGGGCCGGCACTGTTTCGGGATAGCGGCGAGATCGTCTACGGCTTCATGCTGCAGATGCTGATCACCGCAGCGCTGCTGATCGTACTGGGCGGCTATTTGGGATCGCGGGTCTTCGTCAAGATCCTCAAGCTACCGCCGCTGCTGCTGATCCCGATCGTCTTCTCGCTGACCATCGTCGGGGTCTATTCGGTCAACAACAGCATGTTCGATGTGTTCCTGTTGCTGGCCTTTGCCGTGGTGGGGGTATTTCTCGACCGCATGCAGTACCCGTTGGCACCAGTGGTACTGGGCGTGGTGCTGGGCACCATGGCCGAGTCCAACCTGCGGCTGGCACTGCTGATCGGTCAGGGCGAGTGGAGCGCCCTGGTGGCACGCCCGCTGTCGATAGGGCTGGCGACGATTACCCTGCTCGCGGTGATATCGCCGATGCTGAAGGTCGTGCGACAGCGCCTCAAGGCGCGTGCAGCGGCACATTAAGTCGCCCTTGCGTCCTCGCCTCAGTGGTTCCAGTCTGGGACTGAATCCCCACTACGGCAGGAGGCGAGATGACGTCCACGGTATTGATCACCGGCGCCAATCGCGGCGTCGGGCTGGCGCTGGCGCAGCACTATCATCAGGCGGGTTGGCAGGTGATCGGAGTGTGCCGCTCGGCCTCGGCGGAGCTGGCCGAGGTTGCCGAGCGGGTCATCGATAATATCGATGTGACCCAGTACGACGATGTGGCGAGGCTGGCGCAGTCACTCGACGGCACGCGGCTCGACCTGCTGATCAACAACGCCGGCCTGCTGCGCGACGAGCAGCTCGGCAAGATCGACTTCGAGACGATTCGTGAGCAGATGGAGGTCAACGCCTATGCGCCGCTGCGGGTCACCGAGGCGCTGCTGCCGTGCCTGGGGGAGGGCAGCAAGATCGCCAATATCACCAGTCGCATGGGCTCGATCGCCGACAACGACTCCGGCGGGCGCTACGGCTACCGGGCGTCCAAGGCGGCGCTCAACGCCTTTGGCAAGTCGCTGGCGGTGGATCTTGCTCCGCGCGGCATCGCCGTGGCCCAGCTCCATCCCGGCTATGTGCAGACGCGCATGGTCAACTTCGGCGGCTTGATCTCCCCGGACGAGGCGGCGGCCGGCATCGCGGCGCGCATGGAGGCCCTGACGCTGGAGACCAGCGGCGGTTTCTGGCACAGCAACGGTGAACCGCTGCCCTGGTAGCGTGAGAGCGGTTGTCTCGCGGCAACTGAGATGGTCTATTACGTAGTTGCCTAAGAACGAAGCGGTGCCGGCCGCGCACCGCCGATAATCAACGATTGGAGGGCGCTGCCGCTGGACGCGCCCCAAGGGAGATTTCGATGCGCCACTTCTCACGCACGCTGCTGGCCACCGCGGCCGCCGTCGCCATGACCACGCTGGCCTTCCAGGCCCAGGCCGAGACCCGTGTCACCTACAAGTCGGCTTCGGCCGGTACCGCTTACTACCAGATGGGCGTCGAGCTATCCGAGGCGATCCGCCGCGGCACCGACGACGAGATCGTGCTGACCCTGGAGGAGAGCCAGGGCTCGGTGCAGAACGTCATGGAGGTAATGGCGCGCCAGGGCAACTATGTATTCACCACGCCGCCGGGACTGGTGGAGCAGGCGCTGGCCGGCGAGGGGCCGTTCGCCGAACGCCAGAGCCCGCGCTTCCAGGAGATCCGCGGGCTGTTCCCGATCCCCGCCATCACCATGCACTTCGTGGCCGCCGGCGACGAAGGCGTGATCGAGATGCAGGACCTGGAAGGCAAGCATATCCTCATCGGCCGTGGCACCTTCGGCGCCCGTGAGGCGGAACGCTACCTGGAGATATTCGACCTTCTGGACAAGGTCGAGGTCGCCGACGCCTCCATCGGCAGCGGGCCGGACGCGCTGCAGAACGGCCAGGTGGATGCCTTCGTCACCGCCAGCTCCTTCCCCACGCCCAACGTGATCGAGACCGCGGCGAGCATGTCGATCAGCCTGGTGTCGCTGAGTGACGAGCAGATCGAGCAGACCGGTGCCACGCCCCAGACCATTCCCGCCGGGACCTATACCGGGGTCGACGAGGACGTCCAGACCACCTCGCTGCCGGTGATCGCCTACGCCACCAGCAACATGGACGACGAGACCGCCTACCAGTTGACCAAGACGTTCTGGGAGCGGCGCGAGGCGATGGCCGAGGAGTCGGCCTGGTGGGGTAGCATCGAGCACGACATGGTGGGCAACATCGCCGGCACCCTGCACCCAGGGGCGCTGCGCTACTATGATGAGGCCGATATCGAGATCCCCGACGCGTTGCGCTAACAAATGTCCGCTGCTGATTCCCTCCCTCCATGCGCCGCGGCTACCCCCAGGGGTGGCCGCGGCGGCCTTTACTCCCTGACTGAATGTCTGTGATGTCGTTACTACTCAGTTCTGATGCCGATGGCGGGCGGCGCCTGCATCCCGCCTGGGTGGCGCTGGGCGCGGCCACGGTGGTATTCCATCTCGGCCTGATCTTCTACGGCTTGACGCCGGCGCTGGTCAGCCGGCCGATGCATATGGCGCTGGCGCTGCCCTGGGTGCTGATCTTCATGGCCAGGACGCCCTGGCAGCGCATCAGCGGCTGGCTGCTGACCGGCCTGGGTGTCGCTGCCTGTGCCTATATCGCCTTCAACGAGCGGGCGCTGGCCAACCAGTATGGCTTCATCGACACCCAGCTGCAGATGGCCATCGGGGTGTTTCTGATCTTGCTGGCGCTGGAGGCGGCGCGCCGCGCGATCGGCTGGCCGCTGCCGCTGGTAGCGCTGGTGGCACTCGCTTACGGCGCTCTGGGCCAGCATATGCCGGGTGTGTTCGGCCACCCGGGCATGCCCATGGCCAGCTACGTGGGCACCCTGACCATCGCTGAGAGCGGGCTGTGGGGCTCACTGACCGGCGTCAGCGTCGGGGTGGTGGCGATCTTCGTGATCTTCGGTGCGGTGCTCAACGCCGGCGAGGCGGGGCAGGGCTTCATGAACCTGGCCAGCGCCTTCGCCGGCCGCCTGACTGGGGGCGCGGCCAAGGTCTCGGTGATCTCCTCTGCGCTGATGGGCTCGATCTCCGGTTCGGCCTCGGCCAACGTGGCCTCGACCGGGGCGATCACCATTCCCTGCATGGTGCGGCTGGGTTACCCGCGGGCGCTGGCCGGCTCGGTGGAGGCGGTGGCCTCGTCGGGCGGGCAGATCATGCCACCGCTGATGGGCGCCGGCGCCTTCGTGATGGTCGAGCTGACCGGCACGCCCTATACCCAGATCATGGCCGCGGCGCTGCTGCCGGCGATTCTCTACTTCGTCACGGTGTGGGTGGGCATCAACGCCTACGCCACTCGCCACGACCTCAAGCCGATGGACGAGAGCGAGCGGCCCAGCCCCAAGGAGGTCCTGATCACCTCGCTGTTCTTCGCGGTGCCCTTCGTGCTGCTGCTGGAGCGGATCTTCCTCGGCGGCTACACCCCGCAGTATGCGGCGAGCGTTGCGATCTTCGCCGCCATGGCGCTGCTGTTCTTCGACGTGACGCTGAGCTTCTCGCTGCGCGGCTTCGCGACACGCCTGGCCGGTGCGGCGGTGACCGCCGGGCGCCAGGTGGCGGTGATCGGCGCGATCATCATCTGCGCCTCGCTGGTGATCGGGGTGCTGTCGCTGACCGGGCTGGGGGTCAAGATCACTTCGGGGATCCTGTCGCTCTCCAATGACATGCTATGGCCGGCGCTGCTGCTTACCGCGCTGGCCTGCCTGATCCTGGGCATGGAGGTACCGACCACTGCGGCCTATGTGATCTGCGTCTCGGTGGCCGGACCGGCGCTCACTGCACTGGGGCTCGAGCCGCTGCTGGCGCACCTGTTCGTGTTCTGGTTCGCGCTGCTTTCGACGATTACTCCCCCGGTGTGCGGCGGGGTGTTCATTGCTGCTGGCATGGTCGGCGAAAACTGGCTGAAGGTGGCGCTCAAGGCCATGGCGCTGGGCATCGGGCTCTATATCATCCCGCTGGCGATGATCAGCAATCCCGACATCATCCGCCTCGACAGCAACCCCGTCGGCGCGCTGGTTGATGCGCTGAAGATCGCGGTGGGACTCACCGGCATCTCGTTCGGGGTGATCGCGCGCAAGGCGTGGTGGCTGCGGTTGGCGCTGATTGTGGCCGGGGCGCTGGTGATCTTCGCTATCTAGCCGGCGCCGGCGCGCAGTGGATCAGGTCGCCGTCGAGGGGCCTGCGGCCGAACACCACCCAGGTGTCTAGCGCCGGGCCGAGGTCGGCCACCAGGCGCAGCTGCTCGGGGCAGCGTTCGAGATACTCCCTGGCGCAGATGCCTGCCTCGAGGCGCCCGGCCAGCAGCCCCTCGGCGACGCTGACGGTGGTCGGCTCTTCGATCAGCTCGGCATAGCCGGAGAGGTCGGCATAATAGCGTGTCGCCGGCTGCAAGCCGAGTTGCCGGGGGCGCGCTACGTCGATACGGGCGAGGATTGCCAGCGGCTTGCTGGGGGCGATGAAACTGTCTACCGGAAAGGCGCGATGCATGCTTCGGCCTACCCAGTCGGCGTGGCTGGGATGGGCGGTGCACTGCAGCAGGAAGTCCGCCTCGCCGTTCAGCAGCGCCGTAAAGGCGCTATCGAAGCCTTCATGTAGCTCGATCTCGGCATCGTCGATGGCGCGGCGTTCGAGGTAGCGCTCGAGTACCAGTACGTGGTTGTTGCCGCAAGGACCGAGGGTGGCGAATTTCATGGGGGATCCTGTGGTTAAGGGACGTCTCGACATGGTGGCCTGCGCCAAGTGTGGCTATGCTGCAAAAACCGGATCGTCATTGCTTCGTCACTTCGGCGTCACCTCCGGCGCCTAGGGTAAAACAACAACATACGTAAGCATACGGGAGCGCCCCATGAAGACCTTGACCTCGCTTGCCGCTGTCACGGCACTGGCCGCTGGCATCACGTCTACCGCCTGGGCCGAGCCGTCCGGCACCGTGACCTTCTACTCATCAATGCAGCTGGATGTGGTCGAACCGATCATCGAGGCCTTCGAGGAGCGCCACCCGGAGATCGAGATCGACCTGCTTTATTCCGGCAGCGTGGAGCTCGAACAGCGGATCTTCTCCGAGATCGAGGCCGGCCGGCTGCGCGCCGATGTGATCTGGGCCGCCAACCCGGCGCTGTTTCTCAACCTCAAGGAGCAGGGCTGGCTGGCCGCCCACGACAGTGAGCACAAACACGCCATCCCCGAAGACCTTCGCGATGCGGACGACATGTTTTTTGCCGGCCGGGTTCACCACATGGGCATCGGCTACAACACCAATATGGTTAGCGAAGACGAGGTACCGAGCACCTGGGAGGCGTTCCTAGAGTGGGGGCCCCAGGCTGCGTCGGCCAGCCCGCTGCACAGCGGTACCAACTTCAACATGCTGGGTGCCTTCACCCAGAGCGACGCGCTCGGCTTCGAGTGGTATGAGCGCGCCCGCGAGGCGGGCATGCAGGTGGTGCGCGGCACTGGTGACGTCACTCGTGGCGTGGTCAGCGGCGAGTTCGCGGTGATCAAGGGCATCGACTACATCATGGCCGGCCAGGCCGCCGAGGGCGCGCCGGTGGCCTTCAGCTTCCCCGATGATGGCGTGCTTGCGCTGCCCAGCCCACTGGCGGTGACCGCCGAGTCGGAAAACGATGTCGCAGCACGCGCCTTCCTCGACTTCATTCTTTCCGAGGAGGGCCAGCAGGTACTGGTCGACAAGTTCTTCATGCCGGTGCGCACCGACGTCGACCCGCCCGAGGGGCTGCCCACTGCCGACCAGATCGTCGCGCTGGAGATCGACTACGACTGGATGGCCGAGAACGGTGATGAGCTACGCGAGCGCTTCTCCGAGCTGTATTGATTGACGCTTTCACCCCTCCACGCAGCGCGGCGCCTCAGCGGGCGCCGCGTCATGGTGTTCGTGCATGTCGCAACGTGTTACCCCGCCGCATGAGGTGAGCGAGTCGCTGGCGCTGCTGCGCTGGTGGTTGGACTATCGCCGGGTGATGCTGATGCTGCTGGTGTTGTTCGTCGGCATCACCATCGTCTATCCCCTTTACCAGGTGTTCTGGCGCAGCCTGATGGTCGACGGCGAGTGGTCGCTGGCTAACTACTCGGCGGTGTTTTTGCGCCCCTCCAACTACATGGCGCTGTGGAACACGCTGTGGGTCTCGGTCGCGGCCACCGGCCTTGCGGTGGTGATCGGCACCCTGGCGGGCTTCGTGGTGCAGCGTACCGATGTGCCCCACAAGGCGCTGCTCAGTGTGCTGCTGGTGCTGCCGTTCGCCATCCCGCCGCTGTTCTCGGCGATCGGCTGGGTGCAGCTGGCAGGTCCGGTGGGGCTGTTCACGCAGTGGTGGCGCGAGCTGTTCGGCGTGGCTCCACCGTGGAACATTTACTCGCCGGGCGGCATTATCTTTGTGCTGGCGGTGACCAACTACCCCTTCGTGTTCATCACCGTGGCCGGGGCGCTGGCGCGCATGGACAGCAGCCTGGAGGAGGCCGCGCGCACCTCGGGGTGGGGCCGCTGCGCATCATGAAGGACATCACCCTGCCGCTGGTGCGTCCGGCGATCCTCGGCGGTGCGCTGCTAGCCTTCGTCTCGTCCATCGACAATTTCGGTATTCCTGCGGTGCTGGGCATGCGCGCCCAGTTCTACGTGTTGACCACGCGCATCTACGAAGCGCTGACCATTCCCAACATGCCGCTGGCCACCGCCATGTCGGTGCTGCTGGTGCTGGTAGCCATCGTCTGCCTGGTGGCGTTCCGGCGCCTGGAGGGCAGCCGTGGCCAGTATGCGGTGATCTCCGGCAAGTCGGTGACGCCCAACGTGATTCGACTGGGCAAGGCGCGTCCCTGGGTGCTGGCAGTGCTCTATCTGACCCTGGTGGTGATCGTGGTGATGCCGGTGTTTGCGCTGGTGCTCACCTCGCTGCTGCGCTTCTGGGGGGCCGACCTCAGCGCCGAGAACTTCACCCTGCGCCACTATATCGCGGTGCTCAACCAGAGCGGGGCGCGGCGTGGCATTGTTAACAGCCTGATCCTGGCGCCGGCGGCAGCGACCATCATCGTCATCGTCTCGGCGATGATCGCCTATCTCAACGTCAAAGCGCGCCAGCGCGGTGCAGGCCTGCTCGACGGCATCGCCACTGTGCCCTTCGCGCTGCCGGGCTCGGTGATCGGCGTGTCGATGATCCTGGCCTGGAGCAACCCGGCCTTCGGCCCGACGCTGTATGGCACGCTGTGGATCCTGTTGGCAGGCTACATCATGCGCTACATGGCGTTCGGCCTGCAGAGCACGCGCAGCACCCTGCAACAGATCCACGATTCGCTTGAAGAGGCGGCCTGGACCGCCGGCGCCAGCCGGCTGCGCACCATTCGCGACATTACCCTGCCGCTGCTACGTCCGGGGATGCTGGCCGGCTGGGTGCTGATCTTCATCTCGGCGTTCAATGAGCTGACCGTCTCGGTGCTGATCTGGACCACCGGCGCGGAGACCATCGGCGTATGGATATTCCTGATGCAGGATTCCGGCTTCACCGGGCGCGCCGCGGCACTGGCGGTGCTGACCCTGCCGGTGATTCTCCTGCTCTACCTTTTTACCCAGTGGCTTACCAAACTCGAAGCGCGGCGCCGCGAGCGACGCGCAGGGAAAACTGACGCATGACTGCCATTCTGACCCTCGACGGTCTGACCAAGCGCTACGGCCAGGTCACCGCGGTGGACAACGTTTCGCTATCCATCGACGCTAACGAATTCTTCTCGCTGATCGGCCCCAGCGGCTGCGGCAAGACCACCACTCTGCGCAGCGTGGCGGGACTCGAGAGCGCTCAGCAGGGCAGCATCCAGATGGCCGGCCGCACGGTCTTCGATGCCGCCGCGCGGCGCGACCTGCCGCCCAACAAGCGGCCCATCGGCATGGTCTTTCAGAGCTATGCGGTGTGGCCGCACATGAATATCTTCGAGAATATCGGCTACCCGCTCAAGGTGCGCGGCCTGGCGCGCGACGAGATCAGGACACGGGTTCAACGGGTGCTGGACATGCTCGGCATGGGCGATCTTGGCGCGCGCATGCCCAGCCAGCTCTCCGGCGGCCAGCAGCAGCGTGTGGCGCTGGGGCGGGCGCTGGCGATCGAGCCCAGCCTACTGCTGCTCGACGAGCCGCTCTCCAACCTCGACGCCAAGCTGCGCGAGTCGATGCGTGCCGAGCTCAAGCAGGTCCAGCGCGATACCGGCCTGCCGATCCTCTATGTGACCCACGACCAGGACGAGGCGCTGGCGATGTCCGACCGTATTGGGGTGATGTCGGCCGGGGTGTTGCATCAGGTCGGTACGCCCACCGAGGTGTATACCCGGCCTGCGACCCGCTTCGTGCTCGACTTCATCGGCACGATCTCCTATCTACCTTGCGAGGTACTGACTCGCCATGGCGAGACGGTGACGATTCGCTGGGGAGGCTCGGGAGAGGCCAGCGCGACGCTGGATGTCAACCGCGATACCCCCGAGCGGGGGCCGGCGAGCCTCGCCGTGCGCCCAGAGCATGTGCAACTGACGGCGGTGGCCGATGCCGCCCAGCCGGGGCTTGCCCGGGGGCGCATCAAGATCCGCTCCTACCTCGGCGATGCCTGGGAGTATCATGTACGGGTCGATGAGTGCCTGGTACGGGTACGCACCGACAGCGCCCAGACGCTGGAAGAGGGTAGTGAGGTTGCCGTCGGCGTGCGCCAGGGCTATGTGGTGAACGCTGCCGATGTCGGACAACAGCGCGTTCTGTTTCCCTGACGTGGCCTACTCTTCATGCCCGCGGCGCCGCTGCTGGCGCCGTCGGGCAGCCTCGCGCTCGCGGCGGCGCTGCCTGGATAGGGCGTTGCCGTTGGCCAGTTGCACCAGACTTTCGATCTCTTCATCGCTGAGCGGAGGACGTTGGTCATTTGTCATATCGGCTTCCTGCGGTCGCGCTGTGCATCACCTCGAACGGTTAGCCTATGAGCGCCGCATGACAGCGAGATGTCGGTACTGACAGGAGGTGAGTGCTAATATACAGGGGCGGGATCTACTCGCTGCACCTGCAGGAAGGCCTCATTAACGAAAGGAGTCGTCACGATGCGAAATGGACAAGGGTATCTGGTGGTGGGCCTTGCGGGCCTACTGGTCACGGGGCTGGTCAGTGCCGATCCCGACCAGGAGCGCTATACCCTCACGCTGTTCCATACCAACGATCTGCACGGCCGTACCGACGCCTACCCGCAGCTGGTCACCACCCTCGACAAGGCCCGCGAACGCTATGGCGACGGCCTGCTGCTCGATGCCGGCGACATCTTCTCCGGCACGCTCTACTTCAATGAGTTTCACGGCCAGGACGCGGTCGAGTTCATGAACCTGATGGGCTATGACGCCTTCGTGCCCGGCAATCATGAGTTCGATCTCGGCGACCCGGAGGAGGGGCATCTCCAACTGGCGGCCTTCTTTGCCGCGGCCGAGTTCCCGATCGTCGCCGCCAACATGGATTTTTCCGCGTCACCTGAATTCGAGGCGTTGCTCGGCGAGTCGCTGGCCGAGTCGCCAGAGGGCGGCATGATTCATGACGGCATAGTGGTCGAGCACGGCGGTGAGCGTATCGGTATCTTCGGTCTCAACACCGAAGACACGCCTAATATCTCGAGCCCTGGGGAGGTGAGCTTTGCTGACTACCTGGAGGCCGCCGAGGCGATGGTCGAGCGCTTCGAGGCCGAAGGCATCGACAAGATCATCGCCCTGACGCATCTCGGCTATGACACGGCGCCGAGTGTCGGCAACGACCTGCTGCTGGCCCAGCATGTCGAAGGCATCGACATCATCATCGGTGGGCATAGCCATACCCGCATCGTCCCGCCGACCCTGGTCACCGAGAACCAGCGCGGCGAGACCATGGCGCCAACGGTTATCGGCCAGGCCGGCGAGTACGGTGAATATCTCGGCGTGATGGAGGTAATCTTCGACGGCGACGGAATGGTGGTGGATGTCGGCGGCGAGTTGCTGGCGGTGGAGAACAGCGACCCCGACCTCCAAGCCGCCGAGATGCTGGCCCCTTATACCGAGGAGATCGAGGCCCTGCGCGACGCAACCATTGGTGCGCAGCTGGCGGAATCGCTTGCCAATCCGCGCCATGGCGACGGTGACGAGGAGAGCGTGCGCGCCAACGAGACGGCGCTTGGCAACCTGATCGCCGACGGTCAGTTAGCGGCGGCCCGTCGCGTGGCGTCCGACACGGTAATGGCGCTGCAGAACGGCGGCGGCATCCGCGAGCCGCTGCTGGCAGGCGACGTGACCGTCGGCGAGCTGATCACGGTGCAGCCGTTCGGCAACCGCCTGACGCTGGTCGAGCTGAGCGGCGCCGAGCTGATCGAGACCTTCGAGATCGCCCTGGCCGATGCGCCAAGCGAGAACGGTGGCTTCCTGCACGTCTCCGACGGCACCAAGCTGGTCTATGACAGCCGTGAAGCGCCAGGCGAGCGGGTCGTAACCCTGGAGGTCGAGGTCGACGGCTCGTTGGATGCCATCGCACCGGACCAGCGCTATACCATCGCCACCAACCATTTCACCGCTGCCGGTGGCGACAGCCATCACGTGCTGGGAGCGGCCTATGACGACGGCCGCGGCACCATCGTCGGCACCACCGATTGGGAGATGCTGCGCGACCATCTGCTCGAGCTCGACGAGGTAAGCCATGCGCCGCAAGGGCGTATCGTCGACCTGGCGGCCGAAGACAGCGGTGAATAGGCGGTGGCTACTGGTCGCGGTAGTTGCGATCTTGGGCCTGGGTGCGGTGTACTGGTAATCTGCCGAAGTGGGGCAGCATGCCAGTCGCCGCGCTCAGTGCGTCAGACACTCAGCCAAAGGCCCATGCCGGTCAGGGTGGGCTACCAGCAAGCTGTGCCACTCGCGTGGCGTCGAGTTGCCACTCAGGTCGGTGACCTTACAGCCCGCTTCGCGGGCGATGATGATGCCGGCGGCAATATCCCACCACTCCAGTTTGGCGCCCTGTGACCAGAAGGCATCGAAACGTCCGAGTGCTACATAGGCGACTTCTAGCGCAGCCGAGCCGGGACTGCGGATCCCGGACACTTGCGGCATGATATGGGCTAGCTGGCGGCAACTGAGTTGGCACTCCCCTTTGCCGTGGTAGGGCAGGCAGGTACCGACCAGCATTTCGTTGAGCGGTCTGGCTGGGGGGAGGCGCAAGCGCTGATCACCCAGGAATGCGCCCCGACCGTGAACGGCCCAGAGCATTTCATCGAGCAGGGGCTGGTAGACCACCCCCATCAGCAGCTCTTCACCGCGCTCTAGGGCGATGGAGACGGAAAAGTGGGGCACCTTGTGAAGAAAATTGTTGGTACCGTCCAGAGGGTCGATGACCACGCGGAGGTCGCTGTCGCCAGCGGGGGTGATGCCGCTCTCTTCGCCAAGGAAACCCACTTCAGGATGAGCCAGGCGTATCGTGTCGATGATCGCCTGTTCCGCCGCCCGGTCGTAATGGCTGACGAAGTCCGAGGCCCCCTTGCGGTCAAACTCGATGGTGCCGGCAGCGTGGTAGCCTTCACGCAGGATATCGCCGGCCGCTCTGGCAGCGCGCTGCAGGGTGTCGCTTAGCGTTTCAAGCTTGTCGATCATATGAGCTCCGTATTTCATTAGCGGCGGATTATGTATCCATGCTTCATGTCCCCAGAAAATCCGCAGGCAAGATAGAATGCATGGGTCGATTCATCTTCCGAGCCTGTCAACAGCATGATTTTGTAACAATCGCGAGACCAGGCATGTGCCTGCGCATATAGCAAAAGCTGTTTGCCGATGCCTTGATGACGATGTGAGGCACGCGTTACGACATTCTCGATTAGTGCGTAGGGGTAGCCGCCTCGGGTAAGGTTAGGAATGATATTGAGATAGCAAGTCGCCAGTAGTTGGTTAGTCGACTCGGCGACGAATAGTATGAGATCGTCATTGTTGAGAATCTTCTCAAAGATGAGCCACTCCCTTGTGTCAGGAGCGGGATCCAAGGGGTTGAGTTCCTCGTAGAGTTCAAAGAGCTGACGGTAATCGGCGCTGCGTGCTTGCCTAAGAGTCACCATAATTTGCTTCAGCCTTCCACTCGAGATGTCAGCGGCGCTACCGGTGCCGTTGAAGGTGGTGCTCCTGCCGATTCGTTAGGCATTGCCTCAACGGCATTCGGCTGAGGAGCCTGCTTGGCACACAGCTGCGCATAGAGTGCGGCCAGTTCGGCGCCCTTGGTGTCCTCGTGCCAGCCTCCTGAATAATCTACGGCACGGCGTGCCAGCTCACTGCGCAGTGCCTCGTCTGCCAGCAGCCGATTTACCTTGGCGGCGAAGTCGTCGAGATCCTCCTCGGCGATCAGGCAGCCCTCGCCATCCACCAGCACGTCGCCTGTACCCATGATGGCGGTGGATACCACCGGGGTGCCCAGCGCCAGGGCTTCCAGTACTACCAGTCCTTGGGTTTCGGTGCGCGAGGCGAAGACGAACAGATCGGCGGCGCGATAGGCGGCTTGCAACTGACCATGGCGATCCAGGTAGCCGAGGAAGCGCACCGCGTAGGCCATGCCGATCTGCCGTGCCCGGCGAGCCAGTTCGGCCCGGGCCGGCCCCTCGCCGGTGATGATCAGGCGCGTATCGGGGTGCTCGGCGAGTATCCGTGGTAGCAGGTCGATCAGGAACGCGATGTTCTTCTCGAAGGCGAGGCGCCCGACGAACAGCAGCAGGCGGGTGTTCTCCGGCAGTCCGTAGCGGGCGCGAAAATCCTCTTCCTCGGCGGGGTGGCGGAAGCGCTCCAGCGCCAGGCCGGTGGGGATCACCGCCATGGGCGTCTTGACGCCATAGCCTTCCAGCGTCTCGCGCATGGCATGGGAGGGTGCCACCAGAGCCGCGAGCCGGCGGCACTGGCGCACCGAGAGGCGCCGGGCGATAAAGCGCAGCCAGCCGCTGGGTATACCGCGTACGTAGAGGGGCAGATACGCCTCGAACAGGGTGTGATAGGTCGCCAGGGCAGGGCAACCCAGCCGTCGCGCCAGTGCCGTGCCGGCATAGTGCGCGACGAAAGGGGTGTGAATATGCACCAGGTCGAAGTCCTCCGCGGCGAGGCGTGGCGTCAAGGCCAGCACCTTACGGTAGTGCATCATGCGATCCTCGGGAGAGTTCGCCACGCCGCGGGAGACGACGCGCAGCACGTTCGGTTCATCCAACTGCCCTACAGGGTAGTCAGGGCAGATCAAGGTGACCGAATGGCCGAGTCGCTCCAGCGCATCGCGAAAGCTGGCGATAGACGTAGAGACGCCGTTGATGCGCGGGAAGTAGACGTCGGAGAGCATCAGTATCTTCATGGACGAGGACTCGGCACGGCGGCTGATATGCGCCATCCTGAACGCTAACAGTGACGTCGTGGTGACAATGTAGTGTTAACAATCTGTGCGCTGGCCTGTGTCACGATTGAAGGGATGCAGTGCGTCGCGGATGACGTGGAAACGAAGCGTCTCGCCCTCCGCCACAGGTGGTTGCCCAGAGGTTCGGATGACGGTGGGTTGTTCGCTGCCGGCCAGGCGTACATAGAGATGGCTCTCGGCGCCGGCGGCCTCGAGCAACTCGAGCGTCGACTCCACGACCAAGTGCGGCTGCGCCGGTGCCTGCATGCGCATATCGTCGGGACGCACGCCAACGATGTCGGTGCCTTGAGGAAGGTTGTCGAGCACGCCGTTGGCACCGCGCTCCTTGAGATAGTCGACGGGAAGCATGTTCATGGCCGGTGAGCCGATAAAGGTGGCAACGAACATCGTCGCCGGTCTGGTATAGATCTCCATGGGCGTGCCTACTTGCTCGATTTGCCCCTGGTTGAGCACCACCAGCCTGTCACCAAGGGTCATGGCCTCGAGCTGGTCATGGGTGACATACAGGCTGGTGGTCTTGAGTCGGCGCTGGAGCTGCTTTATTTCCACGCGCATCTGCACGCGCAGTTTGGCGTCGAGGTTGGAGAGCGGTTCATCGAGCAGGAAAGCGGCCGGCTCGCGCACCAGTGCGCGTCCCATGGCCACTCGTTGGCGCTGCCCTCCCGATAGCTGGCGCGGCTTGCGCGTAAGGAACGTCTCGATTTCCAGCATCCGCGCCGTATCGGCAACGCGACGCTCGATGTCATGGCGCTTGAAGCCGCGATTCTTGAGGCCATAGGCGAGGTTGTCGAACACCGTCATATGCGGGTAGAGCGCGTAGTTCTGGAAGACCATGGCGATATCGCGCTCGGCGGGCTCCAGGTCGTTGACTCGTCGCTCGCCGATGCGCAGTTCGCCTTGGCTGATAGTTTCCAGGCCGGCCACCATGCGTAGCAGGGTCGACTTGCCGCAGCCTGAAGGCCCGACCAGCACGATGAACTCGCCATCGGCGACCTCCAGATCGATGCCCTTGACCGCCTGAATCTTGCCGTCATAGCTCTTCTTCAGGCCTTCCAGGGTGATGCTTGCCATCTTATTTCTCCGTTTCGGTCAGGCCTTTTACGAACAGTCGTTGCATGAACAGGATCACCAGCACCGGCGGTAAGGCGGCCATCACCACTGCCGCCATCACCAGGTGCCACAGCGGGTCACCGTCGGCAGCGGTTGTCATGCGCTGAATGCCCATGACCACGGTGTAATAGTCGGGATCGGTGGTGATCAGCAGCGGCCACAGGTACTGATTCCAACCGTAGATGAACATGATCACGAACAGTGCGGCGATGTTGGTGATCGATAGCGGCAGCAGAATGTCCTTGAAGAACTTGAGCGGTCCGGCACCGTCGACCCGGGCGGCTTCCAACAGTTCTTCGGGGACGGTCATGAAGAACTGGCGAAATAGAAAGGTGGCTGTCGCCGAGGCGATCAGCGGGATCGACAGTCCGGCGAAGCTGTTGAGCATGCCGAGATTGGCGACGACCTGGAAGGTCGGAATGATGCGTACCTCGACGGGCAGCATCAGGGTGATGAAGATCAGCCAGAAGAAGAACACCCGAAAAGGAAAGCGGAAATAGACGATGGCAAACGCCGAGAGCAGCGAGATCGCCAGCTTGCCGATGGTGATGGCCATGGCCATGATGAAGCTGTTCCACAGCATCAGCCCAACGGGTGGGGCTCCGGCTCGCGACAGGCCGGTATCGAGCATGGCACGGTAGTTATCGATGGCATGCCCGCCAGGCAGCAGTGGCAGGGTGCCGCGCAGGAACTGGCCGGGGCCCTGCGTAGAGGCGATGATCGCGACGTAGACGGGGAAAAGCACCAGCGCCACGCCGGCGATCAGGATGAGATGGGCGAACAGGTTCGACCAGGGGCGGTTCTCTACCATGGGAATATCCTGACCAGAGTGCTAGTAGTTGACACGTCGTTCGATGAAACGGAATTGCACGACCGTCAGTGCAATGACGATTGCCATCAGGATCACCGACTGGGCTGCCGACGAGCCGAGGTTGAGGCCGACGAAGCCATCGGCATAGACCTTGTAGACGAGAATATTGGTGGCTTGCGACGGTCCGCCACTGGTGGTGGCATGGATCACCCCGAAGGTATCGAACATGGCATAGACCACATTGACTACCAGCAAGAAGAAGGTAGTGGGCGACAGCAGCGGAAAGACAATGGTCCAGAAGCGTTTCAATGGACTTGCGCCATCGATGGCAGCAGCTTCGATCAGCGACTGGGGGATCGATTGCAGGCCAGCGAGGAAGAACAGGACGTTGTAGGAGATCTGCTTCCAGGCGGCAGCAATGATCACCAGCAGCATGGCATCGCCACCCGAGGTGCGGTGGTTCCAGCGGTAGCCGAGCATGTCGAGCAGGTAGGGCACGATGCCGATCGATGGGTTGAAAATAAACCACCACAGTACCCCGGCGATTGCAGGGGCGATGGCGTAGGGCCACACCAGCAGGGTGGTGTAGCTGCTGCGCGAGCGGATCATGCGGTTGACGGTGACTGCCAGCAATAGTGCCAGCGACATCGACAGCAGCGTAGTGCCGAGCGAAAAGATCAGCGTGACCTTCATCGAGTTGAGATACAGCGGATCGCCGAACAGTCGGACGAAGTTCTCAAGACCCACGAAGGTCGTGCGCAGGCCAAAAGCATCTTCGCGCAGCAGCGACTGGTAGAGTGCCTGACTCGCCGGCCAAATGAAGAAGATCAGCGTGATGACGACCTGGGGGGCCAGCAGGGCGTAGGGGAGCCAGCGCCCGGGAAAGGTCATGCGTTTGGTCTGCATCGAGTCCTCGCAGTGAATGCGATGGGCACTGCCGCCTGCGGCAGTGCCCGGCAGGCTTACTGATGAGAGGCTTACTGGTTGGCGGCTTCGAAATCACGCAGCAGGGCGTTGCCGCGACGCACCGCCTCATCGGCGGCCTGCTCGCCGTCCTTGCTGCCCGACATCACCGCTTCCATCTCCTCGGAGATGATGTCGCGGATCTGCACGAAGTTGCCGAAGCGCAACCCCTTGGAGTTCTCGGTGGGCTCGTTGAGGGTCATCTGTTCGATGGAGATATCGGTACCGGGGTTCTCGGCGTAGAAACCCTGCTCCTCGCTCAGGTCCCAGGCGGCCTGGGTGATCGGCAGGTAGCCGGTGCGCTGGTGCCAGTCGGCCTGGACCTCGGCGCTGGAGAGGTACTCGAAGAAGGCTGCTACCGCTTCGTACTCTTCGTCACTGTGGCCGCGCAGGGTCCATAGAGTGGCGCCGCCAATGATCGAGTTCTGCGGAGCGCCTTCCACGTCTGAGTAGTACGGCAGCATACCGTAGCCGACGGCGAAGTCGGTGTTGGCCATTACCCCGGCGCGTGCCGCGGAGGAGCCGAAGAAGATGGCGCAGTCGCCAGCGTAGAACATCGGAGCAGCGTCATCGCCGGGACCCGGACCGCCCCAGCGGAAGATGCCCTCGTCTTCCCAGGCCTTGAGGTTGTCCCAGTGACGCGCCACCAGCGCATTGTTGAACGTGAGCTCGGTCTCGAAACCAGCGAAGCCATTCTCCAATGTGCCCAGTGGTGAGTCGTGCATGGCCGAGAGGTTTTCCAGCATCACCCAACTCGGCCAGGAGGTGGTGAAGCCACAGCGCGCGGCATCGGCTTCACGAATCTGAGCGGAGAATTCTGCGATCTCCTCCCAGGTTTGCGGTGGAGTGTCGGGGTCGAGTCCGGCGGCTTCGAAGACGTCGCGGTTGTAGTACATGATCGGCGTCGAGGAGTTGAACGGAAACGACAGCATGTTGCCGTCGGTGTCGGTGTAATAGCCGACCACGGCGGGCAGGAAGGCCTCGCGGTCGAAAGCGCGACCGTGATCTTCCATCAACTGATAGATAGGGTAAGTGGCGCCTTCGGCGGCCATCATGGTGCCGGTGCCGACCTCGAACACTTGAACGATATGTGGTTGCTCATTAGCCCGGAAGGCGGCGATTGCCCCGGTCATGGTCTCGGTATAGTTGCCGCGATAGCTGGGCCGTACGCGATAGTCGTCCTGGGAGGCATTGAAGTCGTCGGTGATGCCCTCGAGAATTTCGCCGAGTTCACCGCCCATGGCGTGCCACCAGCGTACTTCGGTGGCGGCTTGAGCCGGCAGGGAAAGACTGGCGGCAGCAGCGCCGATGGCCAGTGCCTTGAGAGGAAAGTGCGACATGACAGGCTCCTTGGATGATGTCGGTGCGTGGTAGCAGTATTCATCCGTCCGGTGCGCCACGCTGGCCGTCACATTAGCTATCCCGAATGACCGATTGATGACCGAACGGTGAACGCTGGGCGACACGGAGATGACCGCTGTGCCGGGCAGGGCGCTACACTGCCAGTGCAATCGAATAAGGAGGCAAGATGAGTAATGGCCCCTACTACCAAGGCGACTGCGAGTGCGGTGCGGTGACGCTGATCGTCACCGCGGAGCCACTGGCGCAGGGCCGCGATGAACAAGGGCAGGGCTGGCTGGTGCTGGATGCCGAGGCGGTGCAGGTCAGCGGCGGGCTCGAGGCGTTGGAGAACGAGACGCTTGATGATGGCTGCGCCTGCAGCCGTTGCCGGCACTGCCGGCAGCGATTGTTCAGCGAGCAGGAATGGCTGATGTTGCTGCCCGAGACGCTGCTGCCGGCGGCGGGCCCGGCGCCCAGCGATGAGCTGGCCCGACGCTTGCCCTGGCGGCTATATTGAAGGCCCCTCTACCCTTCGCAAGGACTGCCATGTACCGCCTGCATATCGCCAACAAGCACTACTCCTCCTGGTCGTTGCGCCCCTGGGTGCTGATGCGCGAGCTGGGTATTGCCTTCGAAGAGCAGTTGAGTCCCTTCGAGCCCGACTCCAGCTGGACGCGTTTTCGTGACTTCTCGCCGACCGGCCTGGTGCCCTGCCTGGTAGATGGGCAGCATGTGGTATGGGAGTCGTTGGCTATCGTCGAATATCTTGCCGAGCGTCACCCAGGCGTATGGCCGGCCGATACCGCGGCGCGGGCCTGGGCGCGCTGTGCCAGCGCCGAAATGCATGCTGGCTTCGCGGCGCTGCGCAGTCAGTGCCCGATGAGCTGTGGCGTGCGGGTACGCATGGCGCACCTCGATGATGCCCTGCTCGGCAGTCTGGCGCGTTTGGATGAGCTATGGCAGCAGGGCCTGACGCGCTTCGGTGGGCCCTTCCTGGCTGGCACCGCATTCAGCGCCGTGGACGCCTTCTTTGCCCCGGTCGCCTTTCGGGTGCAGAGCTTCGGGCTGCCGCTGGGCGAGGCCTCCGCGGCCTATGTCGAGCGGCTGCTGGCGCTGTCCTCCATGCAGCAGTGGTATGCCGAGGCCCTGGCCGAGCCGTGGATCGACCCACAGCATGAACAGGAGGTGGAGGCGTGTGGCAGCGTGCTGGCCGACTATCGAAAGCCTGACAAGCCTAGGCGCTGGCCAGGCGCTTGACCTCGACCCGGGCAAACCAGTCGATATCCTGCGCTCGTGCATCGAGCTGCTGGATGACTTCCGGGCTAGAGAAGGGCGCCTGCTCATCGAGACACACCACCACGGTGACGGTGCCCTCCAGGTAGTGCAGTTCGATATCGCGTATCTCGGGCCATACCTCGAGCGGCTGCCAGCGCTCGGCCAGGGTTGCTTCCACGTTGGGGCGCAGCGGCAGGCCGGGGAAGCGGCTCGGGTCGCCCTCACCGGCGTCGTCTTCCGGATCGATGTGGAAGGTGAGGTCGGTCAGCGCCGGGAAGGATCGGCGCAGCCGCCGGCTGACCTCATTGCCGATCTCGTGACCTTCGGAGACACTGATCCGCGGCGACACCACCACGTGCAGGTCGAGCATGGTGCGCCCGGCGGAAAGCCGGGTGCGCAGGTCGTGAATGCCGGTGACGCCGGGTACGCTCAGCGCCACGTCGCGCATGGCCTCCTGAGTGCTGACCGGCAGGGCGGTGTCGACCAGTTCGCGGCCGGCTTCCCACAGCAGGTTCCAGCCGACCTTGCCGACCAGCAGTCCGACGATCACCGCGGCGAGGGTGTCCAGCCAGCCGTAGCCCCACTGGGTGCCGAGCATCGCCACGATCACCACGCCGGTGGAGAACACGTCGGACCGCGAGTGCCAGGCGTTGGCCTCGAGCAGTCGCGAGCCGGTACGGCGTGCTACGCGCATGGTGGCCTGGTAGAGGGCTTCCTTGGCCAGCAACGCGAGCAGCGCTACACCGATGGCCCAGTAGCCGGGTGGTGGAATCGCCGCACTCGACAATAACCGCTCGAAGCTCGACCAGGCGATGGCGCCGGCAACGAAGATCAGCATGCTGCCCAGGAACAGCGTGGCCAGGGTTTCGATGCGGCCGTGGCCGTAGGGGTGATCGTGATCCGGCCCCTGCTGGCCGTAGTGGGTAGCGGCCAGCACGAAACCGTCGGTAATCAGGTCGGAAAAGGAGTGAATGCCGTCGGCGATCAGCGCCGTGGAACCCACTATCACACCAACGATGACCTTGACGATACCCACTAGGCCATCGACCCAGATGGCCAGTAGCGTAATACCTCGGGTGGCGCGTTGGTCGGCAGTCATGGTGTGCTGAGTCGCCTGCTCGGATCGTTCGAGGTTGCGTGCTCGACGCATTGTCAGTCGCTAAATAGTACTGAATCGGTACTGTATGATCAATGCTGCTGCACAGCGGCGTGGTCAGCACAGTGACTGCCGGGCCTGCTGCGGGGATACCTCTGCCCCGGAGGGCAGCGGTGCCGAGGATGCCTTGAGCCAGGCGGCGATATCGGCCTCGGTACGCTGGCGCTGGGTATAGCGGGTCAGCATATGGTAGCCGTCCGGGTAGAGCGCCAGGCGCCAGTCCGCCGTGACGGCGGTCGGCAGCCGTTCGAGCAGGGCGCACATCGCCTCGGGGGGTATCACCTGGTCGTTGTCACCGTAGAGCAGCAGGGCGGGGCCCGACACCCGGTCGGCTGCCTCCAGCGCCAGATCCATGGTGCGGGTCAGGCCGTAGAGCGTATCGACCCGCGCGCGGCGCAGGATGCGGGGATCCTTGGCCAGCTTGGCGATGATCTCCGGGTCGTCGGTGGGCTCGATGCCTAGCCGCTCGGCGGCGCGTGCCGAAAAGGCCAGGTCGGGAATCAGCCGCACGCCCAGCCACAGCCCCGCGCGCTGGTACCAGGGCATCGCCACCTGGCCCCACACCGCCGGGGCAATCAGCACGCTGCCGTCCACCGGCGGTGGGTCGTCGCCGCTCATGGTCAGCAGCACCAGCGCGCCGCCCATGCTTTTGCCGACCAGGTACAGCGGAGTCTCTGGATGGCGCTCACGCAGCAGCCGGGCGAGCAGGTCGATGTCGTCGACCAGCCGCTGGTGGCCGGGCCATAGCCGGCGCTGGCGGGTGACGCCAAAGCCGCGCTGATCGAAGGCGTACACCGCGATATTCTGCTCGGTCAGTGCTTCTGCGAGCACGTCGAAGCTGCCGCCGTGGTCGTTGAAGCCGTGAACCGCGAGGACGATGGCCTCAGCAGGGTCATCTGGCGGGGCCCAGTGCCAGAGTGGCAGGCGGTAGCCGTCTTCGGCGGTCACCTGGCTGCCCTCCAGGCGCGGTGGCTCGGCGCCTGGTCCGGGCGCCTGCAGGGCGGCGCGGCTGCTGCAGCCGGTCAGCACGACCAGCAGGATGATCAGCCAAAGCCAGCCAGAGAACGTCATCGCGGTCATCATCAGGTGTCAGCAGCAGATATCAGGGGTAGCCCAGCGCGCGCTTGAGGTGCATGGAGTGGTTGGCCACCCAGCGTGGATCGATGGCACCCCAGTCGCGGATGCGATAGCGGCCGATATTGTGGCGTTCACCGTCGTCTCTTTCGAACTCGCAGAGGATATCCAACTCGCTCAGCGAGGCAATGGTGTCTTGCGCAGTGCGCCGTGGCATGCCGGTGGCCTCGATCAAGGCCGGTACGCTGGCGATACCCCGTTCGATCAGGTGGGCGACATAGAGACGACGATAGAAACTGGATTTGGTCTTGCTCAGTGCAGGGGGCATGGCTCGGCTTCCGTGTCTGGCTCGGCACTATGTTACCCAAGGAGTATCGCGACTAGAACCGGTAGAAGTAACCGACGCCGAAGCCGTATTGGGTGTCCTCGTCGACCAGAGGGCTATCCGTGATCGTGCTGCCCATGCGTGTAGCACCCATATCGAGAAACACGGCGTGCTTGGGCGCCGGCCGCCAGTCGATGCGCAGGCCGGCCTCGGCGTTGACCGTGGAGTCTCCCTCGTAGGCGGTGCGCCAGGTTCGCACTTCTCCCGGTGCCACCCCGTAGTAGTAATCCACGTATTTGCTGTCCACCCATTCGGCGGCCAGCCTCGGCGTAAAGCCGAAGGCTCCCGTTGCAAAACGACGGTCGATCTGTAGCTTGGTGCGTGTTCCCTTGCTGTTATCCATCACGTCAGCAAGGACTTCGGCTGACAAGTTGACGATGTCGGTACGCCAAGTGGCCACGCCCCCCACCCAAACACTGCTGTCGCGGTCGCTCATACCCTCGAGATACGGTGAGTCGTCCGATTCGTAGCCCTCACCGATGTATCGCCCGCGCAGCCGGAACGAGACCGGCCCCAGTGATGGAAGCTTCACATCCATACCGGGTCCGAACACGTGGATCCACTGGTTCTCATAGGTGATCAATGGCAGCCCGCGCACGCTGTCGTCGAAATCACGATAGACCTGATAGTTGATGCCACCGGCCAGACCGATGGCCCACTGTGAGTCGCTGCTTTCGGCACTGGCCGTGCCCTGGTCCGGTGCGGCATCGGTGGTTTGTGCCGACGCAGAGGCCATCGATAAGGTGCCGGCGGCAAGGATCGCCAGAGCAGTGGGAATACGCTTGCGCAGGAGCGGAGAGGTGTGTGGTGTCATGGGGTCCCATCATCCGAGGAAGAACACAGGAAATCGCCTCCCGACCGGACATGGTAGCGTCCAAGTCCCATCGAACCTGCATTGATGAGAACCAGAAAAGCCTAAATGAACGATCGATCATTAGGCATAATATCTTACTACTGAACGATCGGCCAGTAGAGCCATCCCCTCTTGCCGGGACGCGAATCACCAGTCGGCTCGCGGTCTAGGCGGGCCGTAAAAGCATCGACAGCAGCTTGCGATGCGCGTCTTTTACGGCCTGCACTTCTCCTGCCGCCTTCTCCTTGTCCAGGACCATCTGCGTAACGGCTGAATAGACGACGGGCGCCATCGCTAAGCTGAAATGCTCGGTCAACGGGCTGGGCTGTATCTTTCCTTCTGCGACAAGCCGATCGACGAGCGCCTGGCGATCGATGCGCGCCTGCATGTTTGCGGTACTCCATTTGGCGAGCAAGTGTGGCACTCGGTGGCCTTCGGTGATGAGAAGCCGGGCAATGGCGATCGTGTCGTCGGTCAGGCCATCGTAAGCGGAGTCGATGAGGCGATCGACGAACTCCTCTGCGGTCTGCACGTCTTGCATTCGACTCCAGTTGCCCTGGGAGCGTCGCATCAGGTTCTCAAGGAGCGTCTCGAACATATCGTCCTTGTTGGCGAAATGAACGTAGATGTTCGCCTTGGAGATGCCCGCCCTACGGGCGATCTTGGAGATGCTGGCGGCGGTGAAGCCCAACGCATTGAACTCAACCAGCGCGGCATCAAGGATTTGCTGGCGGCGCACCTCTGGCGCCAGTCGCGTCCTCTTCTTCTTGGGTTCAGCTCTGGGAGAGGCGGAATCTTTCTTCTTCATCACAGGCGCGCTAAGTGATCGTCGTGCCGTCTCGTCCGACAGCTACCGACTGGATTGAATGGCCTTGAAAGGGACATCTTCCTCTTCGCCCCGGCATCGTTCAAGTTCGTGGACCCAATGAGATTAATGTGTCGGGCGCGCAGTAGCCAAGCGGTCAGAGTGACGTCGTCGGTCAGGTGTTGATGGCTGGGTCACCGCTGTCAGGTGTAGCCCAGCCCGATGCCGAGGTACTCGGATATGGTGAGCCACCTAGCGAGTGGCGATGGTGCCCCATCAAGGGAACAGCTCACCCTGGGCATGTGGCGGGCGAAAGGCGCTGCAGTCCAGCCCCTCTTCCATGCGCTCGGCCATGCCCAGGCGGCGCCTGGCGTGCTGGAAGCGCTGGGCCAGCAGGTCGGCGAAGACGCCCTCGCCGCGGAAGCGATGGCCGAAGCGGCTGTCGTAGTCCTTGCCGCCGCGGCACTGGCGAATCAGGCTCATCACCTTGGCGGCGCGCTCGGGGTAGTGGGCCTCGAGCCAGGCCTCGAACAGCGGCGCCACTTCGTGGGGCAGGCGCAGCAGCATCCAACCGGCGGTGCGCGCACCGGCGCGGCTGGCGGCCTCCAGCAGTGATTCTAACTCATGGTCGTTGAGGCCGGGAATCATCGGCGAGAGCAGTGCCCCCACCGGCACGCCCACGGTATTCAGTTCGCGAATCACTCGCAGCCGCGCCTGGGGCGAAGCGGTGCGTGGCTCCAGGCTGCGCTTGAGGTTGGCATCCAGGCTGGTCAGGCTGACGAAGACACGCACCAGGCGCCGTTCGGCCATCTCGGCCAGCAGTTCGCTGTCGCGCAGGATCAGCGCGCTCTTGGTCACCAGGGTGACCGGATGGCGGCAGGCCAGCAGCAGCTCCAGTACCCGGCGAGTGGCCTGCCACTCGGCCTCGATCGGCTGATAGCAGTCGGTATTGCCGGAGAGGTTGATCGGTCGGCACACATAGCCCGGCTTGCACAGCTCCTCCTCGAGGCGCTCCACCAGGCCGCTCTTGGCGATCAGCTTGGTCTCGAAGTCGAGCCCCGGCGAGAGATCCCAGTAGGCATGGCTGGGCCGCGCGTAGCAGTAGACGCAGCCGTGTTCGCAGCCGCGGTAGGGGTTGATCGAGCGGTCGAAGCCGAGATCCGGCGAGCGATTCCACGACAGCGCCGTCTTGGGGTGCTCCTCGCGCACCTCGGTGGCCAGCGTTGCCGGCGCCTCGTCCTGCCACCAGCCGTCGTCCACCGCATCGCTGTGGGTGGGGGCGAAGCGATTGTGAGGATCATAGGTGGCGCCACGGCCCTTGAGCGGGGCCTGATAGGCGGATGAGTGTGAGGCGGGCATCGATGGCACCTCGCATGTTGTGTGTATGGATATACAGTATAGAGGTGTGGCCCGACCCTGCAAGGTAACTGCCCCGGCGACTCTGCTACCATTGGCGCCTTCCCAGGACCTGCGGCCAGGAGCGGCACGTGAGCGACGCCTTTTCTTCCCTTCCCGATTTCGATGCCGCCTGCGCCGCGCAGGCGGCGGCACATCTCGATACCCTGACCAAGCCACCGGGCAGCCTGGGGCGGCTGGAGCCGCTGGCAGTGCAGCTGGCCGGCATCCGCGGTGAACCCTTCCCGCGGGTCAGTCCGCCCGGGGTGCTGGTGTTCGCCGCCGACCACGGCATCGCTGCCGAGGATGTCTCGGCGTTTCCTCAATCGGTCACCGCACAGATGGTCGCCAACTTCGTCGCTGGCGGGGCGGCGATCAACGTCTTCGCGCGGCAGATCGGCGCGCGGCTCGAGGTGATCGATGTCGGAGTTGCCGGCGCGGTGTCGGGCGTGGTCGACGAGAAGGTTCGTGCCGGCACCGCCAACTTCGCCGTCGAGGATGCCATGACCCGCGGCGAGGCCATGCAGGCTATCGGCGTGGGGCAGCGCGCCGCCGAGCGCGCCGTGGAGGCCGGCTGCCGCAGCCTGATCGTCGGCGAGATGGGGATCGCCAACACCACCGCCAGCAGCGCGCTTCTGGCGGTGCTAACCGGGCGGCCGGTCGCCGAACTGGTGGGGCGCGGCACCGGCATCGATGACGCCGGCCTGGCGCGCAAGCGGGCCGTGATCGAGGCGGCCATCGCTGCGCGGGCGCCGGATGCCGACGACCCCCTCGGCGTGCTGGCAAGCCTCGGTGGCCTGGAGATCGCGGCCATGGCCGGGGCCTTCCTGGAGGGCGCAGCGCGGCGGGTACCGCTGCTGGTGGATGGCTTTATTGCGACAGTGGCGGCGCTGCTGGCGTGTCGGTTGGCGCCTGAGTTGCGCGGCTATCTGATCTTTGCCCACCGCTCCCACGAAACGGGGCACGGCGCGGCGCTGGCGGCCCTGGAGGCCAGCCCGCTGCTCGACCTCGAGCTGCGCCTCGGCGAGGGCAGCGGCGCGGCGCTGGCCTTTGCGCTGCTGGAGGCGGCCTGCCGCATGCTCAGTGAGATGGCCTCCTTCGAGACCGCCGGCATCAGCGCCGGCCCAGCGTAAGAGGCTCGCGCATGTCGGACTGGCTGCTGCCCGGCGCGCTCGCCGTGCCCTTGACCCTCGCCGGCCTGGGCCTGCTGTTGGCGGCGATCATCCTCGATCTGCTTGCAGGGGACCCGCGGCGCCTGCCGCATCCGGTGGTAGGTATCGGGCGTGCCATCGCCTGGCTGGAGGCGCGCTGGAACCACGGCCCGGCTGCATCGCGCCGCCGCCTTGGGGCGTTGATGACCGCGCTGGTGGTAGTGGGCGCCTATGCCGTCGGTTGGGCGCTGCTCACCCTGCTGGGGTGGCTGCACCCCTGGCTTGGCTGGGCTGCTGAGCTATGGCTGCTGTGGAGCTGCCTGGCGATCAAGGGCCTGGCCGACGCCGGTCGCGCGGTGGCGGCACCACTTGCCGAGGGAGACCTGCCAGCGGCGCGCCGGGCGCTGGCCATGATCGTGGGGCGCGACACCCAGGCGCTGGATGAGAGCGAAATCGCCCGCGGCGCCGTCGAGACCGTTGCTGAGAACAGCGTCGATGGCATTACCGCGCCGCTGTTCTGGGCGCTGATCGGCGGTGCGCCGCTGGCGCTGGCCTACAAGGCGGTGAACACCCTCGACTCCATGGTCGGCTATCGCAACGCCCGCTACGCCGACTTCGGCTGGGCCTCGGCGCGACTCGACGACCTGGCCAACTGGCCGGCGGCGCGGCTCACCGCCTTGGCGATCTGGCTGTCGTCCTGGTGGATGCCCAGCGTATGGCGGCAACGCGGAGCGCTGGCCGCCACCCGTCGTGAGGCGCCGCGCCATCCCAGCCCCAATGCCGGCTGGCCGGAGGCGATGGTGGCCAACCTGCTCGGCGTGCAGCTGGGTGGTGTCAATTACTACGCCGGCGAGGTGTCGCATCGCGCAACCCTGGGCAGCCCGCATCGGCCGCTGTGCGCGGCGGATATCGGCGCTGCGATACGCTTGATGCACGGTGGTTGGGTGGTGAGCCTGCTGCTTATGCTAACGTCGCTGCTGCTGCTGGGAGAGATATGCACATGACCGATGCGACGGGCGCCGCGGCCTGGCCGCGCCACGGCGGCCAGCCCGATGCCTTTGTCGAGCTGGCGCGCCGCCATGGGCTTGCCCCGGGCCGGCCGCTCTGCGACCTCAGCGCCAATATCAACCCGCTGGGCCCACCGCCCTGGCTGGAGGCGCAGCTGCGCGCGACCCTGCCGGCCCTGGCGCGCTACCCGGACCCCGACTACCGCCAGGCCCGCCAGGCCATCGCCGCGCGTGAAGGGCTGGCCCCGGCCCAGGTGCTGCTGACCAACGGCGGCGCTGAAGCGATCTTTCTCGCCGCTGCGCTGCACGCCGGCCAGCGCGGGGTGATCGTCGAGCCGACCTTCGGCGAGTACGCCCGGGCCTGCCGCCACTACGGCGTCGGCATCGAACGGCTGAGACTGCCGGAGCCGGACTTCTTCTTCGACCTTCAAGCCGCCGCTGCGGCCATGCGCCATGCCGACCTGCTCTGGCTGTGCCGGCCTAACAACCCGAGCGGCACCCTGGTGCCGCGCACCCAAGTCGAGGCGCTGCTGCGCGGCGGATTGACCCACGGCTGCCGGCTGGTGGTAGACGAAGCCTTCGTCGATTTCAGCGCAGACGACGAGCGCCTGACGCCGCTGCTGGCGGACTACCCCAACCTGCTGCTGCTGCGTTCGTTGACCAAGTACTACGCCTTGCCCGGGCTACGCCTGGGCTATCTGCTCGGTAGCGCCGACAGCGTGGCATGCGCCGCCGAG
The DNA here is from genome assembly GCF_010977575.1 of Halomonas socia. Lineage (GTDB taxonomy): Bacteria > Pseudomonadota > Gammaproteobacteria > Pseudomonadales > Halomonadaceae > Franzmannia > Franzmannia socia. The sequence goes on along the minus strand of NZ_CP048812.1, from coordinate 4,284,080 downwards.
TGCCAACTGCCGTGGAGCGTCAATGCCCTGGCCGCCGACCTGGTGGCGCCATTGCTGGAAGATCACCACTACCAGCGCCAGACGCGGGCCTGGCTCGACGCCGAGCGTCCCAGGCTGCAGAGCGGCGTGGCGAGTCTAGGCTTCGAGGCGCCGGTGACGGAGGCCAACTTCCTGCTGCTGCGCGACCCTCACGTCGCAGCTGGCCCGGGCAGCGCCGATCCGCTGTTCGCACATCTGCTCGCTCACGGCCTGCTGGCAAGGCACACCCATAACTTCGCCGGCCTCGACGGCGGCTGGCTGCGCGTGGCGCTGGGCGAGCGCGACGCCAATCGCCAACTGCTGGAGGTGCTCGCCGCCTGGAGGCAACCATGATTGCCTTCGTCAGCGGCGGTGCCCGCTCAGGCAAGAGCGCCTACGGCGAAGCGCTGGTGCGCCGCTGGCAGCAGCGCGACGGAGCGCGCTACTACCTGGCCACCGCCAGCGCGGACGATGGCGAGATGGCCGCGCGTATTGCCCGGCATCGCGTCGAGCGCGGCAGCGGCTGGGTCACGCTAGAGGCGCCGCTGGCGCTGGATACCGCCCTGGCCGAGGTCGACGCCGGCAGCGTGGTGCTGCTCGACTGCCTGACGCTGTGGGCCAGCCGGGTGCTGTTTGGCAGCTCCCTTGATCAGGCCGAGGCCACGGCGCTGCTGGCGCGCACCCTGGCGAAAGCCCGGGCGCGGGATATCGATCTGGTCGTCGTCTCCAACGATCTCAATGAGGGCATGCCGCCGGAAGATGAGCTCAGCTGGCGCTATCTGGCGCTGCTGCAGGCCGCCCACCGCCAACTGGCGGCCGAGGCCGATGTGGTGATCCAGGTGATCGCCGGCCTGCCCCAGGTGTGGAAGGGGAGCCTGCCATGACGCCAGCGTTCGACGGGCTGCTGCTGGCGCTGCAGTTCCTGACCCGGGTGCCGATCCCGGTCGCCTGCCCCTGGACGCCTGCCACCAGCCGCTGGGCGGTGCGCTGCTACCCGCTGGTGGGCATGCTGCTGGGCGCCATGCTGGCCGCGGCGGGGCAGCTCTTTGCCGGGCTGCCGGCGCCGCTGCTGGCGCTGCTGCTGCTCAGCCTGTGGGTGGCGCTGTCCGGGGGGCTGCACCTGGACGGGTTGATGGACGTGGCCGATGCACTCGGCAGCAATACCCCGCTGGAGAAGCGTTGGGCGATCATGAAGGATCCCCATGTCGGCAGCTTCGCGATCATTGCGCTGCTGTTCCAACTGGCATGGAAGGGGGCGCTGCTGTGGGCCTGGCTGGAGGCCGGCATTGGCCTGATCTGGCTGGTGGCGGTGCTGGGGTTGGGGCGGCTGGCGGCGGTGGCGCTGCTGGTACAGGTGCCGGTGGCGCGTCAGGAAGGCCTGGCCTGGGCCTGGCAGCAGCATCTCGGTCATCGCGACCTGCTGCTCTCGATGCTACCGCTGGCGTTGCTGTGGTGGCTGACGCCTGGCTGGGTTCTCTCGCTGGGGGCGCTGCTGGTCTTTCTGTTGTCATACGGCGCGCTGATCATACGCGCTTTCAAGGGCATCAATGGCGATATCGTCGGTGCCGCCATCGAGGGAGGAGAACTATGGCTGCTGCTGGTCGTTTGGCTATCACTGTCGTCCGTCACGGGCTGACGGCCTGGAACATCGAGCGTCGCTACCAGGGCCAGCGCGATATTCCGCTGCTGCTGCCGGATGCCGTGCCGGGCCTCGACCGCTTGCGCGATGACTTACGCGCCTATGAGGCCGAGCAGCCGTTCGATGCGGTCTACTCCAGTGACCTGAGCCGCTGTCGGCAGACCCTGGCGCATGCGCTGGAAGGTTGCGAGAACGATACCATGCTCTACGTCGAGCCGCGGCTGCGCGAGATGGACTTCGGTGCTTACGAGGGCAAGTGCTACGACCAGCTCAAGGACCTGCCGGCCTATCGCGCCTGGATCGACAGCCAGGGCGAGCAGGCGCCACCCGAGGGGGAGTCGGCTGCCGCGCTGCGCGCACGGTTGGACGCCTGGCTCGCCGAGCTGCTCGAGGCCGCCGAGGTGCACGCCTGGCAGCGGGTGCTGGTGGTGACCCACGGCGGGGTGATCCGCGAGCTGCGGCGTCGCTTCGAGGCCATCGACTTCTGGGATGGCAGCGTCGCCCAGGCCGAGGGGCGGCGTTTCATGTTCGACAAGCAGGGAGGGGAGTGGCAATGCAGCTGGTCATCGGCGGTGCCTGCGCCGGCAAGCGCGAGCTAGTCCGAGGCTGGTACCCGCAGGCGCGCTGGCATCTGCTGGGTGCCGCGGACGCAATGCTGCCAGCATCGGGTGAGCGGCTGGTCGTGAGCGGCTGGGCGGACTGGATCGAGGCGGCGGTCGAGCGTGGGGCGGAAGACGATGACGCCCTGCGCCTGGCGCTGGCCGAGCGCCTCGACGCCCTGCTGGCCGCCGAGGCCAAGCGGGCCGCCCAGGTGGTGCTGATCGTCGCGGAGATGGGGCGTGGCATCGTGCCGATGGGTGCCGCGCGGCGCCGCTTGCGCGATCTCAATGGCTGGCTGGCCCAGGATGCCGCGGTGCGCTGCGAACGGGTCTGGTATGTGCGCCACGGCCTCCATCGAAGGTTGGATACTCGAGAGATGCCGATAGGATAGTGGCGCCTCCGGGACTGATCCGGCGACAGGCCTGCGAGGAGGCGCTGTAAACCCATCCCTGGGCGCTACATTGCGCCATCCATGGCGCAAACCTCCTCTTCGGCCTGTCCCCGGCGTCCCTTCCCAAGGCGACTTCGCTAACCCAGTGGACCACCCGCCACGAATTGACCTTTGCCAAGCGCATTGCTAGCTTAGCGCCACTCTCAGGTGCTGGCAGTGAGCGCACTGCCAGTTAAACGGGAAGTCGGTGGGCGATGCTTTCCAAGCAATCCGCCATTCCGACGCTGCCCCCGCAACGGTGATCGAGTCAACGACCGTCGATATGCCACTGTGCCCGCTTGGGCATGGGAAGGCGACGTTCGAGAAGGCGCATAGAGGCCTCAGCTCGTCAGCCCGGATACCGGCCCGAGAGCATCATGCCGGGTTGCGGTGGGCAATCGCTGGGCTGGGTCGGTTCCCCGTGTGCTCTCCTTGTCCCGCTGTTGTGCTTCGTCCCGGCGCAAAAAAACATGACGCCGTGCGGGTGAGCACGGCGAGCAAGGGACTTCCATGAACGTCGAACTCTCCTCCCGTGGCCTGGCGGCCTTCGCCCTGGCCGCGCTGCCGCTGGCCGTACAGGCTCAGCCATCAACGGCTTCGCAAGGCGCCGACGCAAGCGAAGCGCCACAGCTCAATCCGGTGGTGGTGACCGCAGCGCTGGCGCCGCGCACCGCCGACCAGAGCCTCTCCTCGGTCACCGTGCTCGATGAAGCCACCCTGCGTCGTCAGGACCCCACCAGCGTGACCGATCTGCTGCGCGGCCAGCCGGGCGTGGATACGACCTCCAACGGCAGTTTCGGCAAGAACAGCAGTGTCTATCTGCGTGGCACCGGTAACGATCAGAACGTGCTGCTGATCGACGGCATTCGCCTGCGCTCGGCGACCACCGGCGGTGCCGCCTGGCACTACCTCGACCCGCGCATGTTCCAGCGCGCCGAGATCGTGCGCGGCCCCCGCGGCAGCCTGTATGGCGCCGATGCCGTGGGCGGCGTGGTGCAGCTGTTTACCCACGACGCCGAGGAGGATGGCCCGCATCCGCGTATCTCGGCGGGCGGTGGCTCCTTCAATACCCAGCGTTACAGCGCCGGCTTCTCGGGCAGCGAGGGTGGCACCCGCTACAGCTTCGCCGGCAGCCACTTCTCTACCGACGGCACGCCGGTGCGTCGCGGCGGTGAGGACAAGGGCTACGACAATACCTCGGCACTGGCGCGTATGTCGCACACCTTTGACGGTGGGAGTGAGGTTGGCGTTCTGGCGCTGCGCGCCCGCGGCAGCAACGAGTTCGACGGCGGCGAGAGCGATTTCGTCCAGCAGGTGGCCGGGATCTACGCCGAGCTTCCCGTCACCCAGCAGTGGACCAGCCGGCTGACGCTCAGCGAGGCGCGCGACGAGCTGGATTCCTTCGATGACTTCGGCGATTCCAGCATCGATACACGCACCCAGACGCTGCGCTGGCAGAATACCCTCAGCTTCGGCATGCATGAGCTGATCGCTGGCGCCGAGTACAGCGAGGATGAAGTCTCAGGCAGCAACGACTACGCCGTCGATAGCCGCGACAATACCGCGGTATTTGCCCAGGGACTGCTTGACTTCGCGCCCTTTGCAGTACAGGCCAGTCTGCGTTATGACGATAATGAGAGCTATGGTGAGGAAGTCACCGGCAGCCTGGTGCTGGGCTATGATCTCGATGACCGGCATACGCTGCGCGCAAGCTACGGCACGGCGTTCAAGGCACCGAGTTTCAATGATCTCTACTTCCCGGGCTTTGGCAATCCCGACCTGGAGGCGGAGACGTCCGAAACGATCGAGCTTGGGGTTCGCGGTCAGTATGCAAGCTGGTTCTGGGATACGGCGCTTTATCAAACCGATATCGACAACCTGATCGCTGGCCAGCGCGGCGATGTGACGACCAATATCCCCACCACGCGTATTCGTGGCATCGAGCTCTCCGCTGGGGCCGAACTCGACGACTGGACGTTGGCGGCGGCGCTGACCTACAGCGATCCGGAAAATCGTGCCACGGGCAAGCGTATCCAGCGGCGTGCCTCGCAGAGCCTGCGCCTCGATGCCGACCGCGAGCTGGGCGACTGGTCGCTGGGCGGCTCCTGGATCGTGCAGAATCATCGCTACAACGATGCCGACAATGAAGAGCGGATCGGCGGCTACGGACTGGTCAATCTGCGCGCCGGCTGGCAATTTGCCCCGCTGTGGTCGGCACGCCTGACCGTGGAGAATGCACTTGATAAGGACTACGTCACGACTCGCTTCTTCGATGGCGATGATTATCTCAGCGCCGGCCGTGCTGCCTTTGTCAGCGTCCACTTTGGGCGGTAGGCGTTTGCTCGGCCGGCTAGCCGGGCTCGCGCTGGCGCTCTTCCCGTGGTGGGGAGCCTCAGCCCAGGCAGACCCCGTCTGCGTGGTCGATGACCGCGACCGCGAGGTGTGCCTGGCGGCGCCGGCAAGCCGGATCGCCACGCTCTCTCCTGGCGCTACCGAGCTGACCTGGGCCGCCGGCGGTGGTGACCGGGTAGTGGCAGTGGTCTCTTACAGCGACTACCCGCCGGAGGCACGGGAGGTCACTTCGGTAGGCAGCCATACCCGGGTCGATCTGGAGACGTTGGTCTCCCTCGAACCGGACCTGGTGATCGGCTGGGTCACCGGTAACCCGATCGAGCAGTTGGAGACCATCGAGGCGCTGGGTGTACCGGTGTTCTATATCGAGCCGCGCAGCGTCGATAGCGTGGCCACGACCATCGAGCGCCTGGCGCGGCTGGCGGGCAGCGAGGCGCAGGGCGATGCGGTGGCTGCCGAGTTCCGCGCCGCGATGGCGGCGCTGGCCGATGAGTACGCCGATGCCGAGCCGGTGGCGACCTTCTATCAGGTCTGGGACGAGCCGCTGATGAGCGTCAACGATGAGCACCTGATCGGCGAAGTGGTGCGGCTATGCGGCGGGGTCAATGTGTTCGGCGAGCTGTCGCGTCTGGTGCCGCGCATCGACGACGAAGCCGTGCTGGCCGCCGACCCGGAGGTTATCGTCGCCGGCGGCATGGGCGAAGAGAACCGCCACTGGCTGACCCACTGGCAGCAGTATCCCGGCCTGGCGGCGGTGGAGCGCGACAACCTGTTCTTTGTGCCGCCGTCGCTGATTCAGCGCCCCACGCCGCGGCTGCTGGAAGGCAGCCGAATCCTCTGCGAGAAGCTCGAGGTGGCGCGTGGCCGCCGCTGAGCTGGGCGCACACCCAATGTTTGCGGGCCGTGGCATGTGGCTGCCGCTGGCGGTGCTGGCGCTGGGTGGTTGTGCCGCGCTGGGGCTTTCGCTTGCCGTAGGCAGTGCCAGCGTGGCCCCGGAGATGCTGTGGGCAGTGCTGCGTGGCGAGGGCGATGCCCTGTCACGTACGCTGGTCCTTGAGTTGCGCCTGCCGCGTTCGCTGTCCGCCTTCGCGGTGGGCGGGCTGCTCGCCGTGGCCGGGGCCTTGATGCAGGTGCTGCTGCGCAACCCGCTGGCCGACCCCTACGTGCTGGGGCTCTCCGGCGGCGCCTCGGTGGGGGCGCTGGCGGCGATGCTGGCGGGGCTGGGTGGGGCGGTGATCACCGGTTCGGCGTTTGCCGGGGCCTTTGCCTCGACGCTGTTGGTCTTCGGTCTGGCCCACGGCACCGGCAGCTGGACGCCGTCGCGGCTGCTGCTCACCGGGGTAGTGGTCGCTGCCGGCTGGGGCGCGGTGATCACCCTGATGTTGGCGCTAAGCCCGGCGGAGCGTCTGCCGGGTATGCTCTACTGGCTGATGGGCGATCTCTCCTATTCGCGCACGCCCTGGCCGCCGCTGGCGCTGCTGCTGGTCATCTGCCTGCTGCTGATGCCGCTGGGGCGCAGCCTCAACGTGATGGCGCGGGGGCCGCTGCAGGCGGCGGCGCTGGGGGTCAAGGTGCGCCCGCTGGAGTGGGGCATCTATCTCGCTGCCAGCGCCCTGACCGCTATGGCGGTGACCACCGCCGGTAGCATCGGCTTCGTCGGCCTGGTGGTGCCGCATATGCTGCGCCTGGTGCTGGGCAACGACCAGCGCCTGATCCTGCCGGCTTGCGCACTGGCCGGGGGCACCCTGCTGGTGCTCGCCGACACCCTCGCGCGCACCATGATCGCCCCTGAGCAGCTGCCGGTGGGTGTGATCACCGCGCTGCTCGGTGTGCCGACCTTCCTCTACCTGCTCTACCGGAGTCGCTGATGAGCCGCCTCGAGATCCGCGATCTGGTCATCGACGTGCCCGGGCGCGTCGATGGTCGCGCGCTGTCGCTTAGCCTCGAGCCGGGGCAGATGTGGGGCGTGCTGGGTCCCAACGGCGCGGGTAAGACGACGCTGCTGCATACCCTGGCCGGGCTGCGCGCGCCGCGGCGTGGTGGGGTGCTGCTCGACAGCCGGCCGCTGGCCGTGCTGGGTCGCCGCCAGGTGGCGCGGGCGCTGGGGCTGGTGTTCCAGGAGCGCCACGACGGCTTTCCCGCCACGGTGCGTGAAACCGCGCTGATCGGCCGCCATCCGTGGCTGTCGCCGTGGCAGATGGAGGGCGGTGAGGACCTGCGCCTGGCTGAGGAGGCGCTCGAACGACTCGACGTCGATCACCTGGCCGAGCGACTGGTCAGCACGCTTTCGGGCGGTGAGCGCCAGCGCCTGGCCATCGCCACGCTGCTGACCCAGGCGCCGCAGATCTGGCTCGCCGACGAGCCCACCAACCATCTCGATCTGCACCACCAGACGGCGGTGATGGCGCTGCTCGCCGGACAGGCCGCCGAAGGCAAGGTGGTGATGATGTGCCTGCACGATCTCAACCTGGCGGCGCGCTGGTGCGATCATCTGCTGCTGCTCTATCCCGACGGCGAGGCGTGCTGGGGCCCGCGCGACGCCATGCTGGTGCCCGGTGCCCTCGAGCGTCTCTATGGCCAGCGACTGGCCACTGCCGAGGTCGACGGTGCTCCCGTTTTCGTACCCGTGAGGTGATATGACGACTTCAACGATTCGCGGCGAAACCCATGCCGCCCTGATTACCGCCCCCGGCTCCGGTCAGGGCAAGTCCATGGTGACCGCGGCGCTGGCGCGGCTGCACCGCAACGCCGGGCGCAAGGTCAGGGTGTTCAAGCATGGCCCTGACTATCTCGACCCCATGGTGCAGGAGGTGGCCTCGGGCGAGCCGGTCTACCAGCTTCATCCATGGATGACCGGGGAGGCGGAGTGCCGCTGGCGCCTTGCCGAGGCCGCCCGTGACGCGGACCTGATCCTGGTCGAGGGCTCCATGGGGCTGTTCGATGGCGACCCATCCAGCGCCGACCTGGCGATTTTGGCTGAGTTGCCGGCGCTGCCGGTGATCGACGCCTGGGGCATGGCCCAGACTTTCGGTGCCGTGGCGCAGGGGCTGGCCAACTACCATCCCGACCTTGCCATCCACGAGGTGATCGCCAATCGCGTCGGCAGCCCGGGCCACGGCAGGCTGCTGGCGGAGAGCATGCCGGCGGGGCTCTCCCTGCTCGGTGCCATTCCGCGCCATGAGGCGATGAAGATTCCCGATCGTCACCTGGGTTTGGTGCAGGCCGGCGAACTCGCTGGCTTGGATGCGCAACTTGACGCCGCCGCCGAGGTCCTCGCCGAGGCCGGCCTCGGCCGCTTGCCGGCGCGGGTGACCCTCGAGGCCGCGGTACCCGAGCCGGCGCCTCGCTTGCTGGAAGGGATGAGAATTGGTGTGGCCAAAGACGACGCCTTCGCGTTCCTGTATCGCGCCAACCTCGACCTGCTCGCTCAAATGGGCGCCAAGCTGAGCTTCTTCTCGCCGCTGGCCGACACAACCCTGCCAGACTGTGATGCGCTATGGTTGCCCGGTGGCTACCCTGAGCTGCATGCCGCACGGCTGGCGGCTAACGCGCCGATGCTGGATGCGCTGCGTACTCATCACGCCGCCGGCAAGCCGATGCTGGCCGAGTGTGGGGGGCTGATGGCCTGCGTCGAGCAACTGGTCGATGTCGACGGAGTGGGCCACGCCATGCTCGGGTTACTGCCCGGCACGGCGCGCATGGCTGGCAAGCTCACCGCGCTGGGGCTGCAGAGCCTGCATACCCAGCGCGGTGAACTGCGTGGCCACACCTATCACCATTCGCGGCTGGAAAGCGACGCCGTGCCGCTGGGGCGCACGCGCAAGCTGGCCGGCAGCGAGGCCGAACCGGTGTATCGCAACGGTGCCCTGGTGACCAGCTATTTCCACGGCTACTTTCCTTCGGCGCCGGCACTGACCGCCGCCATCTTCCGCGGTGAATCCTTCAGCGTCTGATCCAGGAGCCGAGCATGCGAGACAACGCCAAGTCCCCCGAGCGCCACGCCCAGCGCATGGCCGCCAAGCAAAAGGTCATGAACCAGCGCATCAACGCCGCCGACAAGGAGCAGGGCCTGCTGCTGGTGCTCACCGGGCCCGGCAAGGGCAAGAGCAGTTCCGGCTTCGGTATGTTGGCCCGCGCACTGGGGCACGGGATGAAAGTCGGCGTGGTGCAGTTCATCAAGGGCAAGTTCCAGACCGGTGAGGAGGCGTTCTTCCGTCAGCTGCCGGGCGTGGAGTACCACGTGATGGGCGAGGGCTACACCTGGGATACCCAGGATCGCGAGCGCGATGTCTGGGCCGCCGAGGCCGCCTGGGCAGAGGCCAGCCGCATGCTGGCCGACGACAGCTACGACCTGATACTGCTCGACGAGCTCAATATTGCGCTGCGCTACGAGTACCTCGACCTCGACCGGGTTCTCGACGACCTGCAGGCGCGTCCGGCCATGCAGCACACCGTGGTTACCGGTCGCCATGCGCCGCAGCCGTTGATCGAATTGGCCGATACCGTCACCGAGATGAAAGTGGTCAAGCACGCCTTCAAGGATCAAGGAGTGAAAGCGCAACGAGGCATAGAGCTTTAACCCCATGACGACGCTGATGATCCAGGGCACCACCTCGGATGCCGGCAAGAGCACGCTGGTGGCGGGGCTGTGCCGGGTGTTGGTGCGGCGTGGGGTGTCGGTGGTGCCGTTCAAGCCGCAGAACATGGCGCTGAACAGCGCGGTGACCATGGATGGCGGCGAGATCGGCCGCTCCACGGCGCTGCAGGCGCTGGCGGCAGGCGTCGAGCCCCATAGCGACATGAACCCGGTACTGCTCAAGCCCGAGAGCGACCGCGGCGCCCAGGTGATCCTGCGCGGCCGGGTCCACGGCCATATGGATGCGCTGGATTACCACGCCTACAAGCGCACGGCGCGTGAGAGCGTGCTGTCGGCGTGGCAGGCGCTGTCGGCGCGCTTTGACGTGATCATTGCCGAAGGGGCGGGCAGCCCAGCGGAGATCAACCTGCGCGCCAACGACATCGCCAATATGGGCTTCGCCGAGATGGTGGATTGTCCGGTGGTGCTGGTCGGCGATATCGACCGCGGCGGGGTCTTCGCCCAGCTGGTGGGCACCCTGGAGCTGCTTAGCGAGAGCGAGCGCGCGCGTACCTGCGGCTTCGTCATCAACCGTTTTCGCGGCGATATCGCCCTGCTTGAACCGGGCCTGGCGTGGCTGACCGAGCGTACAGGCAAGCCGGTATACGGCACGCTGCCCTATCTGCAGGGACTGCTGCTCGACGCCGAGGACAGCATTGGCCGCAGCGGTAGAGTGGGACAGGGAGACACGCTCAAGGTAGTGGTGCCGGCGTTGCCGCGGATCAGCAACCATAACGACTTCGATCCCTTGCGCCTGCATCCGCAGGTCGAGCTCAGTTTTATCGGGCCGAATCAGCTTGGACCAGGCCAGGCGATGCCGCCGGCGGACCTGATCATCCTGCCGGGTAGCAAGAGCACTCGCAGCGACCTCGAGTGGCTGCGCGCCCAGGGCTGGGAGGCGGCGATCCAGCGCCACTTGCGCTACGGCGGCAGGTTGCTCGGCATCTGCGGCGGCTTGCAGATGCTGGGTCGGGCGGTGCACGACCCGGACGGGCTGGAGGGACCGGCTGGCTCGACACCAGGACTGGGCCTGCTCGAGTTTGAGACTCGCATGGTGGCGGGCAAGCAGTTGCGTAACGTGAGTGGCCGCTTGCTGCCCGACGGCGTGGCGATCAGCGGCTACGAGATCCACAACGGCGTCAGCGAAGGGCCGGCGCTGGCGCGCCCGCTATGCGAGCTTGATGGCCGACCCGACGGTGCGGTCAGCGACGACGGCCAGGTCATGGGCACCTACCTGCATGGCCTGTTCGACCGGCCAGAGGCGTGCGCGGCGCTGTTGACGCACTGCGGGCTGCACGATGGCGGGGCGGTGGACTACGCCGCCCATCGCCAGCGCGAACTCGACCGCCTGGCCGATACCCTGGAGACGCACCTCGATATCGACGCCATGCTGGCGTTGCTGGGTTGACCTTCTCAGCGCCGCGGTCCCTCGTGAAGTACCAGCTCGACCCGGCGATTGGCGGCGCGGCCTTCGGGCGTGGCGTTGCTCTCCAGCGGCTGGGTGTCGGCGTAGCCGATGGCGCGCAGCCGCGACTCGGGAACCTCCTGCTCCTGCAGATGGCGCACTACGGCAATGGCGTGGGCGCCGGAGAGCTCCCAGTTGGAAGGAAAACGCGGTGTGGCGATCGGCACATCGTCGGTGTGGCCCTCTACCGAGATGCGTCCATCGAAAGTCTTCAGCATACCGAGTAGCCCATCGAGCACCCGACGGCCGTCGCCGGTGAGGTCGGCCTGGACGTCGCCCTGGAACCACAGCCGCGATATGTCCACCAGCTCCTTGATGTCGTCGCGGGCGTAGGTGTTCTCGCGGCGGAAGACGATGCCTACCAGGCGTGTGACGCGCACCACTTCGCGCAGCGGGTAGCTGATGAAAGTGGCGGCCAGGGTGCCGGTGATGACGATGGCAAGCCCCGGCAGGTTGAGGAAGCTGGCCGGCGATTCGGCAGTGAACAGTAGTACGCTGGCCAGCAGCAGGATGCTGGCGAGGATGCCGATTAGCGTAGAAGGATTCATGCAGGATTCCTTGCCGATAGTGTGCGACGCGGTGTTCGCACTATCGGCAGGGCAGCCGCGGGCCTTGAACGCTAGCGGCCCCGGCCTTGATCTGGATCAAGTCTCGGTCAGGCGCTCGGGTAGGGAGGCGGATTCGGGGAGGTGGTGCTTGAACAGCGCCGGGTCGTCGCTGATCACGCCGTCGACGCCCCAGGCCCACTGCGGGGTGAAGGCGACGGGATCGTTGGGGGTATAGCAGAACAGCGCGTAGCCGGCGTCCTTGATCTCCCGAGCGCGCTTCTCTTTCAGCTTGCGCCAGTCGACGTGCAGGCTGAAGGCGCTGAGGGCCTCGGCGTCGCGTCGCCACTCGCGTGGTGTCTTCTCCAAGAGCAGCCCCAGGCGCAGCCTGTCGGGGTCGCGCTGGACGTCACGCGCGGCATCCAGCGCCGTGCGGTTGAACGACGAGACGATCAGGCGCTCGGCGGGCAGCGCCGCCAGCGCCAGGGGGATTACGGTGTCGGTCAGTACCAGCGGGTCGCGGCCGCGGTTGACCTTGAGCTCCAGGTTGACGCCCATCTCCAGCTCGTTGAGCAGCGCCAGCATCTCGTCGAGGGTGGCCATGCGTTCGCCGGCGAAGTGGCTGCTGAACCAGCCGCCCACGTCCAGCGCCCTGGCGCGCTCCAGGTCGAGCTTGGCCAGCTTGCCGCGGCTGTTGGAGCAGCGCCGTACGCCGTTGTCGTGCCAGATCACCGGGGTACCGTCGCCAAGCAGTTGCACGTCGATCTCTACCCAGTCGCAGCCGATCTGCTTGGCTGCGCGTACCGCGCTCAGGGTATTCTCCGGCAGATGCGCCGATAGCCCGCGGTGGGCAATGGTGCGGGGAAGCCCATCGGCGGTATAGGCGTATGACATTCGCTAGGCCCTCCTGAGTGTTTGGCCGAGATTATCTCAGCATGATGACAACCACATTACTTACCTCCCTGGCCCCAGGGCCATTGCCGTTGCAGCCAAGCGAAGAACGCCGGGGACCGGCCGAAAAGGCGGTTTGCGCCAGGGATGGCGCAAGGTAGCGCCCAGGGACGGGTTTACAGCGCCGCCTTGCAGGCCGGTCGACGGATCAGTTCGAGCGGTACGGCCCTGCCCCCGGCGTCCCTCGCTGCGAGCAGCTGCGCCAGCTCTACTGCGAACCCAGGGTGATATCCTGCAGGATATGCTAGGCTGCGCGGTTTTGGGCGTGCCGGCAAGCGCGCCGTACGTGGAATCGAGGTGGTCGAATGAAGGTCTTGCATGTCACCGATGTCGCCCAGCGCGACGCCTGCCTGGCGCGGCTGTGCGCCGAGCACTACGGCCAGTCGGCGGGGTTGACGCCGCTGGTGGTGTTTGCCGGCACCCGGCGGGTGCTGTTCGCCGAGGAGGCGGCGCGGCTGCTGGCGCTTGTCGACGCCCAGGGCGCGCCCCAGGCGCTGGCGCTGCTGGTGCTCGACGAGGCCGGCGAGGGCATGACGCTGCGCCTGGCGTGTCGCCTTGGAGATGACGACGAGCCCAAGCGACGCCTGATCGCCGAGCTGGCGCTCAAGGCACCGCTGCGCGTCGATGCCAGCGATGCTGAGCAGGAAGCCTTCTACCAGGCGTGCGGCATCAGCCGCTGGTTTGGCGGTGAGCGGGACGCACGCATCGGCCTGGCGGCAGCGCATCCCGCTACCCAGCTGTCGGCGCTGGCAGCGACGATCAAGATCGATGAGCAGCAGGTGCTGCGTCGCTTCAAGCACGATGCCAAGGCCTTCGAGGCGGAAAAACGCGACTTCGTCGAGGGGCTGGAGGCCTTCCCCGCCGCGCTGACTTGACCGGGGCACGAAACAGCGTTTGGATAGCGTGACATCCCGTTAGCAATCTAAGGAAGCATGCCATGGCCAAGCGTATTGAGTTTGCCAAGACCGGTGGGCCCGAGGTCCTCGAGCTAGTCGACGTCGAGCCCAAGGCGCCCGGCGCTGGCGAGGTTCAGGTCCGCAATCAGGCGGTGGGCCTCAACTTCATCGATATCTACTTCCGTACCGGGCTGTATCCGGCGCCGTCGATGCCGTCGGGCCTCGGCACCGAAGGTGCCGGCGTGGTCGAGGCAGTCGGCGAGGGCGTCACCCATCTCAAGGTCGGCGATCGCGTCGCCTACGCCCAGGGGCCGCTCGGTTCCTATGCCGAGGTGCACACCCTGCCGGCCGCCAAGGTGGCGGTGCTGCCCGACGGCATCGACTGCGATACCGCCGCGGCCAGCATGCTCAAGGGGCTGACCGTGCAGTACCTGATGCGCCAAACCTATGAATTGAAGGGTGGCGAAACCATCCTGTGGCATGCCGCGGCCGGCGGCGTTGGCTCGATCGCTTGCCAGTGGGCGCGTGAGCTGGGCGTCAAGCTGATCGGTACCGTCAGCTCGCCGGAGAAGGCGGCGCTGGCCAAGCAGAACGGCGCCTGGGCGACCATCGACTACACCAAGGAGGACGTCGTCGAGCGGGTCAAGGAATTGACCGACGGCGCGATGTGCGACGTGGTCTACGACTCGGTGGGCAAAGACACCTGGGAGACCTCGCTGGATTGCCTCAAGCCGCGTTCGCTGATGGTCAGCTTCGGCAACGCCTCGGGGGCCGTGGAAGGGGTCAATATCGGTATCCTCAACCAGAAGGGCTCGCTGTTCGTGACCCGCCCCAGCCTCAACGGCTACGCCGACACCCGCGAGCGCTTCGAGGCGATGTGCCAGGATCTGTTCGCGATGCTCGAGAGCGGCAAGATCAAGATCGACATCGCCCAGCGCTTCGCCCTGGAAGAGGCCGGCAAGGCCCAGCAGGCGCTGGCCAGCCGCAAGACCACCGGTTCGACCATTCTGCTGCCCTGAGCAGCTCGCTGTAGACCTTCGCGGCGCCCGCCTTTTCAGGCGGGCGCCGTCGTTTTGCTACTCCAGATCGATATAGGCGCCGAGCTCGCGCATCCGCGATTCGAAGCGGGTGACGTTATCGACCAGCGCTTCCGGCCCGTAGGCCACGCACTCGGCGAGGATCGCCTCGATCAGGGTGATCGCCGAGAGGATCGACGGAAAGAAGTGCGGTGTGGCGGTGGCGATATTGAAGGTCAGCGCGGCGCCGGGTACCAGCGGCGAGCGCAGGGTGTCGGTGACCACGATGGCCTCGACGCCGTTGGCGCGGGTCACCTCGAGAGCTCTGACGGTCTCGGCGCAGTAGGGGTCGAAGCCGAAGGCCACTACCACATCGCCCTCGCCGAAGGTGGCAAGCTCGGTGAGCAATCCGCCTTCCTGGCCACGAATCAGCTGTACGTTGGGCATCGCGATGCGCCCCACGTAGGCGAAGTGGTAGGCACAGGCGAAGGCATCACGAAACCCCACCACCGCCACCTTGCCTGCGGCCAGCAGGCGCTCGGCGGCATCGCGGACCTTGGGCTGCATATCGGCGGTGAACAGCCGGCCGATGTTGTCGAAGGCGGTATCACCCACGTCGACGAACACCTGATCGTCACTCCCGGCCAGCGCCTTGAGGCTCGAGGCGCGCCCCGAGAGTTCGATGGGGCCGGCCTGAACCGCCGACTGGAAGATCTCGCGGAACTGTTCGTAGCTATCGAAGCCCAGCCGCTTGGCCAGCCGCATCAACGTCGATGAGGTCACCTCGGCGGCGGAGGCCGACTTGCGGATCGACTGGAAGGCGATCTCCATGGGGTGGTCGAGTACGTAGCGTGCGGCGAGCTTGAGCTGTGGGCTGAGCTCCGAATAGCTCTCGGCAAGGGCCTGATTGACGGCATCGAGGGTGGTGATGTGAGCGGTGGCGTGATCCTGCGTCATCGTGACCTCGTTGTTATCCGGCTGCTCGATGGGGGCGGCATTGTAACGCATTGCCGCGGCCCTGAGTGTCACAGATGGTTCGGTATTTATAAAATAGTGACACGTACGTATTGACACATGCCGATGCTCGCCCCTAGCATGCCGTTGATACAAACGTGCCGTTAAAATTTTATCTGCGACACTTTTGTTCTATTTGTCAATTCCTCGGGCATTCGCCAAGGAGCACAGATGCGCCGCCCCGCCTATGAGACCCTGATCGTCGAGCACCGCGCGCCGGTCACTATCATTCGTTTCAACCGTCCCCAGCGCCTCAATGCCGTCGTCGAAGGGCTCTATCATGAGCTGCTCGATGCCCTGGCAGGCGCCGAGCGCGATCCTGATGTGCGCGCGGTGGTCCTCACCGGCGAAGGGCGGGCCTTCTGCGTGGGGGCCGACATGAAGGAGCACGGCGGTGCCGCGCGTACCCTCTATCAGCGCCGCGAATACCTGCAACTGGGTAACGACGTGTGCGAAGCAATCCTGCGCCTCGACAAGCCGGTGATCGCCGCAGTCAACGGCTATGCGTTGGGCGCCGGGGCCGAAATGGCGGTGGCCTGCGATTTCATCGTGATGGCCGATGAGGCGCAGCTGGGGTTCCCAGAGACCAGCATCGGTACCTGCGTAGGCGGTGGGGTTTCCAAGCTGCTACCGCAGCTGGTGGGCCTGGGCATGGCACGCGAGCTGCTCTATACCGGCAAGCGGATCGACGGCGAGCAGGCAACGCGCATCGGCCTGGCCAGCGACCACTGGCCGGCCGCGTCGCTGCTCCAGGAAGCCGAGCGACTGGCCCAGACCCTGGCCAAGCAGGCGCCGGTATCCATGGCGATGCTCAAGCGGCTGGTCAACCAGGCCAGCGAGACGGGGCTGGAAAGCCAGCTGCAGCAGGAGCTGGATGCGGTCTTCACCTGCTCGACTACCGATGACTGGCAGGAGGGTGTCGATGCCTTCGCCGAGAAGCGTACGCCGCGCTTCAAGGGGAAGTGAACATGAATCCCATCGAAGGACATCTGCCGAGCCGCAGTCCGCTGCACGCTATCCTGGCACCCACCGGCATCGCCGTGATCGGTGCCTCCTCCGACCCCACCAAGCGTGGCTACAAGGCCATGGTCGGCCTGATCAAGGATGGCTACCGCGGTGACATCTATCCGGTCAATCCCAAGGCCGACATGATCCTCGGCGTCAAGGCCTGGCCGTCGGTGACGGCGATTCCCGGCAGCCCCGAACTGGCGCTGATCTGCACGCCGGCGGCCAGCGTGCCCGAGCTGATCGCCGAGTGCGGGCGGCGTGGCATCAAGGGTGCGGTGATCCTCGCCAGTGGCTTCGCCGAAATCGGCGGCGAGGGGGCTGCCCTGGAGCAGGCGATGATGGACAAGGCGCGCGCCCACGGCGTGCGCATCATCGGTCCCAATACCTCGGGGATCTTCAACCTCCATCATCGCATCAACCTGCTGGCGCTGGACAACGTGCGCCGCGGCGACGTAGGGATCATCTCGCAGTCGGGCAACATGCTGCTGTCGCTGGCGCTGGAGGCTCAGCACAACGGCCAGGTGGGTTTCTCGACCTACGTTGGCCCCGGCAACCAGAGCGATATCGGCTTCAACGACTACCTGCGCTACCTGGGCGAGGATGAGCATACCCGGGTGGCGACGCTCTACGTTGAAGGGTTCCGCCATGGCCGCAAGTTTCTCGACGTGGCCCGCGAGGTCACCGCCATGAAGCCGGTGGTGGTGTACAAGTCAGGCTCCACGGAGCAGGGCCAGAAGGCCGCCAGTTCGCACACCGGGGCACTGGCCGGCAGCTACGCGATGACCGTGGATCTGCTCAAGCAGGCCGGGGTCAGCGTGGTGCAGTACTCCGACGAGATCCTGCCGGTGGCCGAGGGGCTCGGGCTGCTGCAGAAGGCCAGCGGCAAGCGCGTGGCGGTGGTCTCCGACGGCGGCGGCCAGGCCACCATCGCCTCCGACCGCCTCGCCGAGGCGGGCCTGGAACTCGCCGAGCTCTCCGAGACGACCCGTGCCCGGCTGCGCGAGATACTGTTCCCCCAGGCGTCTACCGTCAATCCGGTGGATGTGGCCGGGTCCACCGACGCCAATCCCTCGCTGCTGGCCACCTGCATGGAGATCGTTGCCGCCGACGACAGCGTCGACAGCGTGTTCCTGGTCGGCATGTTCGGCGGCTACAGCATCCGCTTCGCCGAGTCGCTGCTGGGCGATGAAATGCGCGGCGCCGAGGCGATGGTCGATCTGGCCAAGGCGACCACCAAGCCGCTGGTGATCTACAGCCTCTATACCCCGGTCAAGCCACCGGCGCTGCGCCGATTGCACGAGGCGGGGCTGCCGATCTACGCCTCCATCGAGCATGCCGTGCGGCTGCTGGCGGCCCTCGGCGAGCGCGGCCACTATCTGAACGTCAGCCGCGCTCATCGTCTGCCGCCGGCGGTGCCCCGCGACCCCGACAGCGAGATAGCCATCAATGCTGCGTTGGCTGCCGGCCGCGATCTGCTCGAGCCCGAGGCCAAGGCGCTGCTGCGCGCCCACGGCGTGCCGGTGCTCGAGGAGCGCCTGGTCACGGGGCCCGAGCAACTGGCCGCAGTGGCCGCCGAGCTTGGCGGAGTGCCGCTGGCGATGAAGGTGGTCTCCAAGGACATCCTGCACAAGTCCGATGCCGGTGGGGTGCGCCTCAACCTGGTCGGCAAAGCGGCACTCGGCGCGGCGTGGGAGGCGATCCTGGCGTCGTGCCGCGCCTACGACCCTGACGCCGAGGTCGAAGGGGTGCTAGTGGCACCGATGGCGCCCAAGGGCGTCGAGGTGATTGTCGGCGTGAGCCGCGACCCGATCTTCGGTCCGGTGCTGATGTTCGGCCTTGGCGGTATCTTCGTCGAAGTGCTGGAGGACGTGGCCTTCCGCGCCATTCCTCTGTCGCCCGTCGATGCGCGCTCGATGGTCGACCAGATCAAGGCGCGCAAGATTCTCGATGGGGTGCGCGGCGAGCAGGCGGTGGACCGCGAGGCGCTGGTGGCGCTGCTGCTGAGCGTCTCGAGCATCGTTGCCGCCTACCCGGAGATCGCCGAGCTCGATCTCAATCCGGTGATTGCCAACGCCGATGGCTATGCGCTGGTCGATGCGCGCATCATCCTCGATTCCCCGACCCAGGAGACCCCGTCATGACTACCGTGCCCCTACCTTCGCTCAACGACGCCAGGCTGACCGTGGAGGCGCGCGTGGCGACCCTGACCCTGAATCGCCACGACGTGCGCAATGCCCTGACCGGCACCGCGTTGATCGAGGATATCGTCGCGGTGGCGGAGTGGGTCAACCGCTGCGACGACGTCTCGGTAGTGGTGATCACCGGCGCCGGTTCGGCGTTCAGTGCCGGCGGCAACGTCAAGGATATGGCCGAGCGCGGCGGCGATTTCGCCGGCGACGTGGCCGAGGTCGCTGAGCGCTACCGGCATGGTATCCAGCGCATCCCGCTGAAGTTGCAGGCCGTCGAAGTGCCGGTCATCGCCGCGGTCAACGGCCCGGCCATCGGCGCCGGCTTCGACCTGGCCAATATGGCCGATATTCGTATCGCCTCGGACAAGGCCAAGTTCGGCGAAACCTTCCTCAACCTGGGGATCATTCCCGGTGACGGTGGCGCCTGGTTCTTGCAGCGCCTGATCGGCTATCAGCGCGCCTTCGAGTTGACCCTCTCGGGCCGGGTGATCGGCGCCGAGGAGGCCCGCGATTACGGCATCGTGCTCGAGGTGGTCGAGCATGATGCACTGATGAGCCGGGTAGGCGAGCTGGCGGCACAGTTTGCCGCCCAGCCGCCCAAGGCAACACGACTCACCAAGCGCTTGATGAAGCAGGGCAGCCGCATGGAGCTCAAGGACTTTCTCGACCTGTGTGCGACCTTTCAGGGCCTCTGCCATAACGAGCCAGAGCATCTCGAGGCGGTCCAGCGCATGCTGGAGAAGATGGCCAGGTAGCCACGCGCGAGTGGTATCCACTGGATGGCGTCAAGGCCCTGCTTCGGCGGGGCTTTTCTAAATAATACTGGCGTTCGTAAGGCTCTCCTGTTGTGCTGGTCATGATGCGCTCAACAGGGAGGTGAGAAAGCCGTGGCCGATAGCACGCTGGTATTCATCGTTCTGGGTCTGACCCTGGCGGCCTTCGTCTGGGGGCGCTTCCGCTACGATCTGGTGGCGCTTACGGCACTGCTGGCATCGGTGATGTTGGGGCTGGTGGAGGCCGATGACGCTTTCATGGGCTTCGGCCATCCGGCGGTGATCACCGTGGCTGCGGTGCTGGTGCTGAGCAAGGGCTTCGAGCGCTCGGGGCTGGTTGATGTGATCGCCGAGCAGGCGCTCAAGGTGGGCGAGCGGCTGGTGCTGCAGCTGCTGGTGTTGACCGGCACCGTCACGGTGCTCTCGGCGGTAATGAACAACGTCGGGGCGCTGGCACTGCTGCTACCGGTAGCGATGCGCATGGCCCGCGAGCACGATAGTTCCCCCTCGCTGTTGCTCATGCCGCTGGCCTTCGGTTCGCTGCTGGGCGGCCTGATGACGCTGATCGGCACCCCGCCGAACATCATCATTGCCAGCTACCGCGGTGCCCAGAGCGGCGAGAACTTCGGCATGTTCTCGTTCTTTCCCGTTGGCGCAGTGGTAGCGGCGGTAGGGCTTGCCTTCATCGTACTGGTGGGCTGGCGACTGACCCCGCGCCGCGAGGGGCAGTCGTCCGCCGAGGAGCTGTTCGACACCGACAACTACCTGGTCGAGCTCAAGGTGGGGGAGGAGTCCAAGGCCATCGGCTGGACCCTACGCGAGATGCACGAGGCGCTGGAGGAGACCATTCCGGTGCTGGCGGTGGTGCGTGATGACAAGCGACGAGCCGGCCACGCTTTCCACGGCAGCCTTCGAGAAGGCGATATTCTGCTGGTGGAGGGCGGCCCCGAGGAGATGAGGCTGCTCGAGGATAAGGCCGGACTGTCGCTGGGGGCGGAGGCCGAGGACGAAGACGAAGACGAAGGGGAGGATGCCGATACCGCCAAGGAGACGGCGCGAGATGAGGAGACGCAGCAAAAGAAGGACAAGCAGGGCAAGAAGAAGCGCAACGGGGTCGATACCGAAGGCCTGCAACTGGTCGAGGCGGTGGTGCGCAACGATTCGATGATGGTCAACCGCACCGTGGTACAGCTGCGCCTGCAGAACCAGCACGGCCTGCACCTGGTGGCGGTGGCTCGCGACGGCTCGCGGCTCAAGCAGCGCCTGCGCGAGATCCGCTTCAAACCTGGCGACGTGCTGTTGCTGCAGGGTGACGAGGGCGGGCTGGCCGAAAGCCTGGCGACGCTGGGCTGCCTGCCGCTGGCCAATCGCAATCTGACCATCGGCCAGCCGCGCATGCTGCTGTTGTCGCTCGGGATCTTCGTATTGGCGATCATCGCCATGCTCACCGACCTGTTGCCGGCGGCGGTGGCACTCTCCACGGCGGCGCTGGTGTCGCTGCTGGTTGGCGTATTGCCGCTGCGCGACGGCTATCAGGCCATCGACGGGCCGGTAATCGTGCTGCTGGCGGCAATGCTGCCGGTGGGCGAGGCGCTGGATACCAGCGGTGGCGCGGCGTTGATCGCCGAGGCGATGCTGGCGCTGGGCAGCGGCTGGCCGCCGGTGGCCACCCTGGTGGCGCTGTTCGTGATCTCTACGCTGCTCTCCAACGTGATCAACAATGCCGCTGCGGCGCTGCTGATGGCGCCGATTGCCGCCAGCCTGGCAAGCGGCTTCGGCCTGTCGCTCGACCCTTTCCTGATGGTGGTGGCGGTAAGCGCCTCCTGCGCCTTCCTGACACCCATCGGCCACCAGTCCAGCACTCTGGTCATGGGCCGGGTGGATATCGCTTCAGCGACTACTGGAAGCTCGGCCTGCCGCTGTCGCTGGTGGTGCTGCTGGTAGCGATTCCGATGATCATGCTGGTGTGGCCGCTGTGATTGCATGAAAAAGGGGATGGCCGACTGGCCATCCCCTTTTTATATTGCGACGCTGCGAACGGGTTCGCAGCGCTACGTGGCTGCCTTATTCTGCGGCAGAGAGCCACTCCTCAACCAGGTCCTGGTTGTCTTCGACCCACTGCTGGGCGTTTTCATAGGGGTCGGAGCCGTCCTCCTGGTTCATCAGCATGACCTCGCCCATCTGCTCGGGCGTCCACTCGAAGGCATCGAGGATGGCATGCACTTCAGGCATGTCATCACCCAGGCCCTGGCGTACCACGGTGTGGATCTGCTCGGCGCCACCGTAGATCTCCTGCGGATCGTCGAGGTACTTGAGATCCCAGCGGGCGAACATCCAGTGTGGTGTCCAACTGGTGACGACGATGTCTTCCTCGTTGTTGATGGCGCTGCTCAGCGCGGCGACCATGGTGGCATCACTGCCACTGCGCAGACGCAGATCGAGGTCGTACTCGTCGACCACGTCCTCGGTCAGGCCCATCAGGCCGGCGCCGGGATCGATGCCGATGATCTCGCCGTCGAACAGATCGGCGTTGTCATTGAGCTCTTCGATGGAGTCGACGTCGGTGTACTCGGGGACCACCAGGCCAAGCTTGGTGCCGTCCAGGTTGACGCCCAGGTCTTCGACGTCATCACCGACCCGCTCGAGGTAATCGGCGTGGGTGGTGGGCAGCCAGGCAGCGACGATGGCATCGGCATCACCGGTGGAAAGTGCCTGCCACATGGCTGCGGCAGATAGTGAGGTCATATCGACCTCGTAGCCGGCCTGCTCGAGCACGGCGCGTACTACGTTGGTGGAAGCGACTTCCGAAGCCCATTCGACGTAGGCCAGGTTGACCGTGTCCTGAGCCTGGGCAGCGCCGGCGGCGGTGAGGCCGACGCCCGCGGCCAGCGCCAGGCTGGTGGTGCGGATATGGCGATTCAGCGCTTGTTTCTTCATATTCTTCCCCTCTGAGTAGTTCACTACTACACCATGGTGGCCCGGGCGAATGGATTCAAGGGGCCATCCTGGTCTTACGACTTGCGTTCCTTGCTCAGCGACTGGGTCAGGCGGTCGAGCAGCATGGCCAGAATGACCACCGCGATGCCCGCCTCGAAGCCGTCGCCGGGGCGCAGCCGCTGGATGGCGCGCCACACTTCGCTGCCCAGGCCGTCGGCGCCGATCATGGCGGCGATCACCACCATCGACAGCGCCAGCATGATGGTCTGGTTGATCCCTGCCATCACCGTCGGCAGCGACAGCGGCAGCTGCACCTTGACCAGTTTCTGGCCGCGGGTGGCGCCGTAGGCGTCGGCAGCTTCGATCAGCTCCTTGGGCACCTGGCGTATGCCCAGGGTGGTGAAACGGATCGCCGGTGGCATGGAGAAGATCACCGTGGCGAAGATCGCCGAGACCGAACCGATGCCGAAGAACGGAATCGCCGGAATCAGGTAGACGAAGGCTGGCATAGTCTGCATGAAGTCGAGCACCGGCATGATGGTGCGATAGAGCCGTTCGGAGAGCGCCGCGGTAATACCCACCGGGATGGCGATGACCACTGCCACCAGGGTGGCGATCACCACCAGGGTCAGCGTCTCGATCATCGGGTTCCACAGGCCCAGGTTCCAGATCAGCGCCAAGCCGGCGGCACCGCCGATGGCGAGCCGGGCGTTGGCCACTTTCCAGCAGATCGCCACGATGATCAGCAGCAGCGCCCAGGGCGGCAGCCACATCAGCGCATCGTTGAGGCCGTTGATACCGGTCTGGGTGGCACGGGAAATGGCACGGGTGACCATCGAGTATTCGCTGGTCAGCCAGGTCAGCGCACCTTCGATCCAGCCACCCAGGGGAATACGGGGAATTTCGATAGCCATCATGCATCTCCTGCCGTGGTGGTCGTAGAGGGCTCAGCGATTTGCGTGGGCTCGGCGGCCTGGGCCAACTGGTCGAGTACGGCACCTTTTACCACCACGCCCAGCAGGCGCTGTTGGGCGTCGACGACCGCGATTGGGAAGCTGTGCTCACTGAACATGGCAAACAGGTGGTGCATCGGCTCCTCGAGCGTGACCCGGCGGAAATCCTGGGTCATGACGTCGGTCACGCTCTCCTTGCCCTCCTCGATGGCCCGGCTCGCCGCATCGGCTTCGATCAGACCTACCAGGACGCGGTCGCGATCGGTGATATAGATCGAATCGAGGCTATGTTCGTGCATCTTGCGCAACGCGGTACGCGGGCCGTCGCTGTCGCGCACCGTGGAGCGAACCCGGCGCATGGCACTCTCGGCGGTGAGGATGCGAGCCTTGTCGACGCCTTCGATGAAGCGCCGCACATAGTCGTCGGCGGGCTTGGTGAGGATCTCCTCGGGGGTGCCGATCTGCACGATCTCACCATCCTTGAGCAGCACGATGCGGTCGCCGATGGTCAAGGCTTCATCGAGGTCGTGGGTGATGAACACCGTGGTCTTCTGCATTCTGCTCTGCAGCTGCAGCAGCTCCTGCTGCATGTCGCCGCGGATCAGCGGGTCGAGGGCCGAGAAGGCCTCGTCCATCAATAGCACGGTGGAGTCGTTGGCCAAGGCCCGGGCCAGGCCGACGCGCTGCTGCATGCCGCCGGAGAGCTGGCTGGGGTAGGCATCTTCCCAGCCGTCGAGGCCGACCTGCTTGAGCGCGGTGCGGGCGATCTCGCGGCGCTCGGCGGGGTCGATGCCGCGAATCTCGAGGCCGAACTCGGCGTTCTTCTGCACGCTGCGATGGGGAAAGAGGGCAAAGTTCTGGAACACCATGGAGAAGTGGCGGCGCCGACACTCGAGTAGCGCTTTTTCGCCCAGGGTAGGAATGTCTTCGCCGTCGATCACGATCTCGCCTTCGGTGGGCTCGATCAGGCGGTTCAGGCAGCGAATCAGGGTCGATTTCCCGGAGCCCGAGAGACCCATGATCACCAGCAGTTCACCCTCGTGCACGTCGAAGTCGATATTGGACAGGCCAAGCGTCTGGCCTGTCTTGTCGAGGATCTCCGGGCGCTTGAGCCCCTGGTCACGTAGTTCCAGGGCTTTCTTCGGCTGCGAACCGAACACCTTGCTTAGGTTGCGTACGCGAATCTTGACGTTGCGTTCTTCATTCATTGGATTGCCTGTTGTCGTCCCCCAGTTCGTGGCGCGGGCCTGACGCGGCAGCATCGAGACGTTCGAACACCGACCGAACCGCATGGCGGGCGGGGGAGTGCGTCACTCTGACGGTTGCGAATGGTGCCTGGCAGCGTAGCGAAATGGCTGCGTGCGGCATTTGGGCGGATCACCGCAGCGATCCTGTAAGCAGGCGATTGTTTTGTCTTCCGCTGTTTGCCGCGGTGTTGTGGGCTTGCCCTGCTGGACCTGCCATGCACAGTGCAGCGGAATCAATATGATAACGGATAGGGCGGGGTGAGTGCCAAGGGTGAGCGACCCGGCTGGCCCGAAACGCGACACCCCGGCAGGGAGCCGGAGTGTCGCGGTGCGTGAGCAAGGGGTCAGGCGGCATTATGCCAGACCACTTTCTCCTGCTGCTGGGCGAAGGCGTCGAAGGCAAAGTCGTCGACGGTGAGCATGGCGAGGACCTCTGCTTCGTACTCGGCCATGAAGCGGGCATCCTCCTCGCTGATCAGCTCGGCCTCGCGGGCGGCCTCGAAACGCTGCTCCGGGTGCAGCGCCTCGACCGGCAATTCGCCCTTGGCGTAGGCCTTGTTGACGGTACGATACAGCGCCTCGGCGCGGTCGTAGTCGACCAGCAGGGCGTTGTAGCGCGCCAGGGGGTTGTCGTGCTGACCGGCGTCCTGCTGATCCCAGGTATTGCCGAGCAGCTTGCTGCGCAGCGCGCTGTGGCGCGATACCTGCTGGGCGATCTCGCGGGTCAGGTCGTCGTGGGGCGTCGTCCAGCGGCGACCCAGCGGCATTACCAGCCACGACAGCAATTTGCCCAGGCCCCTGTTGGGCAGGTTGTCGAACAGCTCGATCAGTGCCTGCTCGGCGCGATGCAGCAGCAGCCGGCAGCTGTAATGCAGCAGTGCGGCTTCGTTCTCCACCTTGTCCGAGGAGTGCCACTGCTTGAGCACCATCGACGTCAGGTAGAGGTTGGAGAGCACATCGCCGAGGCGCGCCGAGACCATCTCGCGGGTTTTCAGCGCCGAACCAAGGCTGGCCATGGCGGCGTCAGCACACAGCCCGAAGCCGGCGGAGAGGCGTGCCACTTCCTGGGCATAGGGGGCGGCGACCTCGTCGAAGGGCGTGCTGACCTTGCCCAGCCCCAGGCCCTGGGTGAAGGCGCGGGCGGTGTTGCCAAAGATCAGCCCGGCGTGGCCGAAGAACGCCTTGTCGAAGGCCTTGAGGTCATCGGTATCCTTGGCCGCCAGCTCCTCGAGCACGTAGGGGTGGCAGCGGATCGCCCCCTGACCGAAGATCATCAGGTTGCGGGTCATGATGTTGGCGCCTTCCACGGTGATTGCCACGGGGTTGGCGCTATAGCCGATGCCGATATAGTTGCGTGGTCCCAGGGTCACTGCCTTGCCGCCGTGGATGTCCATGGCGTGGCTGAGCAGGTCGCGTTGGAACTCGGTGAGCTGGCTCTTGAGGATCGCCGACGGCACCGCGGGCTTCTCGCCCTTGTCGATCATGTTGGCGGTTTCCATCACCGCGGCCTGGGCGATGTAGGAGAGCGCGGCAATGCGCGCCAGCGGCTCCTGAACGCCCTCCATCTCGGCCACCGGCAGGTTGAACTGGCGGCGGATACGCGCGAAGCCGCCGCTCCAGCCCAGCGCATAGCGCGAGGTGCCGGTGGCACCGGAGGGCAGGGTGATGCAGCGACCCACCGACAGGCACTCGACCAGCATGCGCCAGCCCTGGCCGGCCATTTCCGGGCCGCCAATAATGGTATCCAGCGGCACGAACACGTCCTTGCCCTTGATTGGGCCGTTCATGAACGGGCTGCCAATGGGGTGGTGGCGACGCCCGATCTCCATGCCGTCGGTATCGCGGGGAATCAGCGCGCAGGTGATGCCGAGGTCGTTCTCGCCGCCGAGCAGGCCGTCGGGGTCGAACATGCGGAAGGCCAGGCCGACCACGGTGGCGATGGGCGCCAGGGTGATCCAGCGCTTCTCGAAGTTGAGACGCAGACCGAGCACTTCCTCGCCATCGATGATCTGCTTGCAGACCACGCCGGTATCCGGGATCGAGGTGGCGTCGGAGCCGGCGCGCGGGCCGGTCAGCCCGAAGCAGGGGATCTCGCGGCCGTCGGCCAGGCGCGGCAGGTAGTGATCCTTCTGCTGTTGGGTGCCGTACTTGAGCAGCAGCTCGCCCGGGCCCAGCGAGTTGGGCACGCCTACGGTGACCATCAGTGTCTCGTTGATGGCGAGCTTCTGCAGTACCGCCGACTGCGCCTTGGCGGAGAAGCCCAGGCCGCCGTACTGCTTGGGGATGATCATGCCGAAGAAGCCTTCCTTCTTCAGGTATTCCCACAGTTCCAGCGGTAGGTCGGCGCGCTCGCGGGTGATCTCCCAGGCGTTGGTCATGCCCGAGGCAACGCTGCACTGATGATCGACGAAGGCGCGCTCCTCGTCGGTTAGGTCGTCGTCGCCATAGGCCAGTAGGGCATCCCAGTTCGGCTTGCCGCTGAACAGTTCACCGTCCCAGGCCACGCTGCCGGCTTCCAGGGCGATGCGCTCGGTGTCGGATACCTTGGGGGCGACCTTCTTGAAGGTGGCGAAGATGCGCGGCGTCAGCCACTTGTGGCGCAGCGCCGGCAGGCCGCACACGGCCACCGTCACGGCACCGATCAGCAGCACCACGCCAAGCAGGGGGGCGCCGAACATCACCCCGGCAACACCGGTGACGGCGAACACGCCAAGTGCCGGCAGGGCGCCGGCTTCGCGACGCATCACCACCAGCAGGCCAACCATGGCCACGATGATCAACAGCAGTTGCAACATGCGGGATCTCCTCCAGTGCCTGTCATCATTGAGATGACCAAATTCTAACAAGCGTTTGAATGCTTGTAGACTAGTGCATTGGTCGCGCCCTGGCCAGTCCTCTCTATGACGCAAACGGCCCCGCTGAGACTCTCAGCGGGACCGTTTGCGTCATAGCCTCTCCTCGCAGGCCTGCCGACGGATCAGCCCCGAATGGTGTTGTCAGTTATGGCCCTGGAGGGGTGAGCTGCGCGCAGGCGCGCCGCGGGCCGGGGCGTCGCCGGCCACGTAGTAGGGCGCATCGCTCTTGGCCAGTGGCTCGCGGCCGCGGATGTGGTCGGCGATCTTCTCGGCCAGCATGATGGTCGGTGCATTGAGGTTACCGGTGGGGATCACCGGGAACAGCGAGGCATCGACCACACGCAGACCATGCACGCCGTGCACGCGCCCCTGGCCATCCGTCACCGCCAGTGCGTCTTCGCCCATGCGGCAGCTGCCGCAGGGATGGTAGGCGGTCTCGGCGTGGGCCTTGACGAAGGCATCCAGCTCGGCGTCGCTCTGCACCTCCGGGCCCGGCGAGATCTCGCGGCCGCGATATTCGTCCATGGCCGGCTGCTGGATGATCTCGCGGGTCAGGTGGATGGCGTCACGAAACTCCTGCCAGTCCTTCTCCTGGCTCATGTAGTTGAACAGGATGCTCGGCGCCTGGCGCGGGTCGCGGGAGGTCAGGCGGATGCGACCGCGGCTCTCGGAGCGCATCGAGCCGACGTGGGCCTGGAAACCGTGGGCCTGGACCGCACTCTTGCCGTTGTAGCTGATGGCAATCGGCAGGAAGTGGTACTGCAGATTGGGCCACTCCTCCTGGTCGCGGCTACGAATGAAGCCGGCGGCCTCGAACTGGTTGCTGGCGCCGATGCCGGTGCCATTGAACAGCCACTCTGTGCCGATCTTGGGCTGGTTGTACCACTTCAGCGCCGGGTACAGCGAAATCGGCTGCTTGCACTCGTACTGGATGTACATCTCCAGGTGATCCTGCAGGTTCTCGCCGACGCCCTTGAGATCGTGGACCAGCGGAATGCCCAGTTCGGCGAGGTGCTCGGGGTTGCCGATGCCGGAGCGCTGCAGGATCTGCGGTGAGGCGATGGCACCACCGCACAGCAGCACTTCGCGCCTTGCGAGGGCCTCTACCGGCTGTTTCTTGTGCAGGTAGCTCACACCCACCGCGCGCTTGTCTTCGAACAGGATACGGTCAGTGGTGGCGTAGGTGACGATGGTCAGGTTGCTGCGCTGCCTGGCGGTATCCAGGTAGCCACGTGCCGTGGAGGCTCGCCGTCCCTTGGGGGTGACGAAGCGATCCATGG
The DNA here is from genome assembly GCF_010977575.1 of Halomonas socia. Taxonomy (GTDB): domain Bacteria; phylum Pseudomonadota; class Gammaproteobacteria; order Pseudomonadales; family Halomonadaceae; genus Franzmannia; species Franzmannia socia. The sequence goes on along the minus strand of NZ_CP048812.1, from coordinate 4,255,276 downwards.
GACCGAAGCCCTCCTGCCGGTAGCCGTTGACGTCCTCGGTCTCGGGATAGCCGGCCTGCTGGCCCGCCTCGATAAAGGCGTGGTAGAGGGGGTTGTTGCCCGCCTTGGGTGTGGTCACGCAGACCGGGCCGTCGCCGCCGTGATAGGCGTTGGCGCCGATATCACGGGTCTCGGATTTCTTGAAGTAGGGCAGGCAGTCGGCGTAGGTCCAGTCCTCGAGGCCGGGCAGCTTGGCCCAGTTGTCGTAGTCCAGGGCGTTGCCGCGGATGTAGCACATCCCGTTGATCAGCGAAGAACCGCCCAACCCTTTGCCGCGGCCGCACTCCATGCGCCGGCCGTTCATGTGCGGTTCGGGGGCGGTCTCGAAGGCCCAGTTGTAGCGCTTGCCCTGCAGCGGGAAGGCCAGCGCGGCGGGCATCTGGGTGCGGAAGTCGAAGCGGTAGTCTGGGCCGCCGGCCTCGAGCAGCAGCACGCTGACGTCCGGATCTTCGGTGAGGCGCGTGGCCAGGACATTGCCCGCCGAGCCGGCGCCGATGATGATGTAGTCGAATTCGCGATGCTGGGGCATGGCGATCTCCCTAAACGGAAACGGAGGTGGCTTGGGTCGTTGGGGTGGCCTAGCCCGCGGCTGATCCGAGAACAGGTCTATGAGGGGGCGCTGTAAACCCCTCCCTGGGCGCTACCTGCGCCATCCATGGCGCAGAACCCCTCTACGACCTGTCCCCGGCGCCGCTTGTCTTGGTGGTCACAATACGACCCACGGCGCTGGAGGCTAAGTCGTTAATTTAGAACGCGGACTCGAACGGCCCCATCTCGATCAGGATCGACTTGGTCTGGGTGTAGTGCGCCAGGGTCTCGACGCCGTTCTCGCGCCCCACGCCGGACTGCTTGTAGCCGCCCACCGGCATCTCGGCGGGAGATTCGCCCCAGGTGTTGACCCAGCAGATGCCGGCTTCCAGGCGATGAATGGTCTGGTGGGCGCGGTTGAGTCGCTCGGTGAAGATGCCGGCGGCCAGGCCGTAATGGGTGTCGTTGGCGCGGCGGATCACCTCGTCGTCGCTGTCGAAAGCGAGGATCGACATCACCGGGCCGAAGATCTCCTCGCGCACGATGCGCATCTCGTCGCTGCAGTCGCTGAATACCGTGGGCGCGGCCCAGGCGCCTTTTTTCCAGTCGATGCCGGCGCGGTCGCCCTGGTTCCAGTCGTCGCCGCCGGTCAGCAGGGTGGCGCCTTCCTGCTTGCCGAGGGCAATATAGGAGAGCACTTTTTCCTGATGCTCGAAGCTCACCAGCGGGCCGAAGTTGACCGCCGGATCGAGCGGGTCGCCGGCCTTGATGCGCGCCACGCGCGACTCGATCTTGGCCTCGAAGGCCTCCTTGACGCTACGCTGGATGAACACTCGGGTGCCGTTGGTGCAGATCTGCCCGCTGGAATAGAAGTTGGCCATCATGGCGGCATCCGCGGCGCGATCCAGGTCAGCGTCGTCGAACACGATCAGCGGCGACTTGCCGCCGAGTTCCATGGTCACGTCCTTGAGGGTCGAGCCGGCGGCGGCCGACATCACCTTCTTGCCGGTACCCACTTCGCCAGTGAAGGAGATCTTGTCGATACCGGCGTGTCCGGTGAGCAGCTGGCCGACGCGGCCGTCGCCGTGGACGACGTTGAATACCCCGTCGGGCAGCCCCGCCTCGGTGAAGATCTCGGCTAGCTTCATGGTGGTCAGCGGAGTGACTTCGCTGGGCTTGAATACCACGGCGTTACCGGCTGCCAGCGCCGGGGCGGATTTCCAGCAGGCGATCTGGATCGGGTAGTTCCAGGCGCCGATGGAGCCGATCACGCCGAGCGGCTCGCGACGGGTATAGATGAAGGAGTCGTCGCGCAGCGGAATCTGGCTACCCTCGATGGCGGCGGCAAGGCCGGCGTAGTATTCCAAAGCATCGGCACCGGTGACGATATCCACCGCTGCAGTCTCGCTGATCGGCTTGCCGGTGTTGCGGGTCTCGAGTTCGGCGAGTTCGTCGTTACGCTCTCTGAGCAGAGCCACGGCGCGCTGCAGGACGCGTCCGCGCTGCATGCCGGACATCGAGGCCCAGGCCCCCTGGCCTTTGCGGGCGGCGGCCACGGCGCGGTCGACATCGGCCTCGCTGGCCTGTTGGACCTGAGCGAGAACGCTGCCGTCGAAGGGGTTGACGACCTCGAAGGTCTCGCCGGACGTGGCATCGACGTGGCGGCCGTCTATATAAAGTTGCTGTGTGGGCAGTTGAGTCATCGAGTGTCTCCCGTCACTGCGGGGCGTTACGCCCCAGCTGTTCGTCGAGGTAGTCGTAGGCGAGTGAACGAGCGCGGTCGACGTCCAGGCCTTCCGGGGCCAGCGCGCCGCGTAGCCACAAGCCATCGATCATCGCTGCAAGGCCGGCGGCGGCGCGGCGTGCGTCGGCCTTGGGCATGCAGTGTCGAAACTGGTGGCAAAGATTGGAATAGAGGCGCCGGTCGTTGACGTACTGCAGGCGCTGCAAGGGGCGGCGATGCATGCTGCTGGCCCAGAATGCCAGCCAGGTCTTCATTACCGACTGGCTGACCTGGCTGCGGTCGAAGTTGCCGTCGATGATCGCGCGGATGTGTGCGCGAGGATCGGCATCGGGCAGCGACTCTCGGCGCACGGCAACCGCTTCGCCCAGGTCATTGAGGATCTGGCGCATGGTGGCCTCGAGCAAGCCATCCTTGCCACCGAAATAGTGGCTGATGATGCCTGCCGAGACGCCGGCACGACGCGCAATGCGGATCACCGTGGCGTCGGCCAGGCCTGCCTCGTCGATCGCTTCCATGGTGGCGCGAATCAGTTGGCGGCGGCGGATGGGTTCCATACCTACCTTGGGCACCGGTCGCCTCCTTTGGCTATGTTTTGATGTGAATGGCTGGCCCGCTGCCGGGGCCTCCTGAGCTGGCCATAGCGCTGCTAACCCATTATGGTAGAAAGTATGCCTCTTTTTTATTGAACGTTCAATCAATAAAAGGGGGCGAGTACTTCACATAAAGAAGCCACACGCTTCGTTCACCGACACATCTACGCAAGGAGAACCTCAATGTCGAATCAAGCTCGTCTACTGTTCAGGGGATCGCTGCTAGCAGTGGGGGTGCTGGCTGCTGGAGTGGTTCAGGCCAATGAGCCCGAGTCGTGCAGCATGGTGCGTTTCGCCGAGGTCGGCTGGACCGATATCACTGCAACCACCGCCGTGACACGCGAACTGCTCGAGGGGCTCGGCTATGAGACGCGTGTCGACACCGTGTCGGTGCCGATCGCCTACAGCGGTATGCGCAACGGCGACTTCGATGTCTTCCTGGGTAATTGGATGCCATCGATGGCTTCTATCAGCGACCCCTACATCGAGGACGGGGACGTCGATCGCTTGAGTGCCAACCTCGAAGGCGCCAAGTACACCGTGGCAGTACCGCAGTACGTCCATGACGCAGGCGTGACCTCGGTGGCTGATCTCGATGCCCACGCCGAGCAGTTCGAGAGCGTCATCTACGGCATCGAGGCCGGAAACGACGGCAACGAGATGATCCAGGACATGATCGACGACGATGCGTTCGGTCTCGGCGATTGGCGGCTGCGCGACTCCAGTGAGGCGGGTATGCTGGCAGAACTGCGCTCCAAGGTCGGTAACGAGCAGTGGATGGTGTTTCTTGGCTGGGAGCCGCATCCGATGAACACCAACTTCGACATGGCTTATCTGGAGGGTGCCGACGACTACTTCGGTCCCGACCTGGGTGGAGCTACTGTCTATACCAATACGCGGGCCGGTTACGCCGAGGAGTGTGGCAATGTCGGTACACTGCTGGACAATCTCGCCTTCACCCTGGAGATGGAGAACCAGCTGATGGCGGCGATCATGGATGATGGAGAGGATCCGCGTGACGCGGCTCGCGCCCATCTCCAGGCCAATCCCGCGGTGCTCGATGAGTGGCTGGCCGGCGTTGAGACCCGTGATGGTGGCGAAGGCCTGGCCGCGGTGCGTGCAGCGCTCGACATCCAGGAGTGATCGTCACGCTGGGGGCTTGTCAGGTGCATCTGGCATAGGCATAATTCGCCCCCGTTGCCCGCCTGGTGGCAGGTGGGCAGCAGCGTGGCTACGTAGCTCAGCTGGTTAGAGCACATCACTCATAATGATGGGGTCCCCTGTTCGAATCAGGGCGTAGCCACCAAGACACCCCGACGACGCCCGATGCCCTTGGTATCGGGCGTCGTGCGTTATGTGTCAGAGAAGCGAAAGCGGCCCCGGTGCTTGACCTTAACGATCTGATCCGTATACTACGTCGCGTGTTCCGGGATGTTCCCCGATAGCTCAGTTGGTAGAGCAAATGACTGTTAATCATTGGGTCGCAGGTTCGAGTCCTGCTCGGGGAGCCACACGGCCCTGAACCCTTCGGGACACGACAGCCAGGCGATTCCCCGATAGCTCAGTTGGTAGAGCAAATGACTGTTAATCATTGGGTCGCAGGTTCGAGTCCTGCTCGGGGAGCCATTCCGCCGCTGTCTGCCTCGTAATACGCACATCGCACGTCATTCCCCGATAGCTCAGTTGGTAGAGCAAATGACTGTTAATCATTGGGTCGCAGGTTCGAGTCCTGCTCGGGGAGCCATTGCCTTTCTTCGCTGTCCTATGTTGCTGTACTGAATCGGCCGCAGGGCTTTTGCGTACCTGGCGCTGACGGCGTGGCAGGATGTCGATGGCTGGTCTATATTTTTCTTTCTCCTGCCACTTGCGCGGTGCTCGCGAAAGCCGTAAAGTACGCATCCGCTGCTGCCGACGGGCATACGTTGGTGGCGGTGAAGAGAGGTGCAAGCAGTTGGTTTTGTTGGGTTTTTTCTTGTCGATTCGACAGAGAAAGCGATTGACAGGCCCGCCGGAGACGGTAGAATGCGCACCACTCGGCAGCGCGTCGCAGGACGCCTGGCAGGACGCGGCGACATCGGTTCTATCGATATGACGCTCCCCGCCACGGCTTGACAAGCCGCGCCGCTTCGGTAGAATACGCCTTCCTCGCCGGGCGCCGGCGGCTCACTACGAGCCACGGCAACAGCGAGACGCGTCACGCCTCATCCGGCCTGGCGCCGCTCTTTAACAATCGATCAGGTAATTCATGTGGGCGCTTGTCGATGACGAGGTGATCAGTCACCACATCATCAAGGCAAGCGACTCGTCACCGATCTTCGGGTCGGAATTGAGTAAACGTTTGACCCTTGAGCCAAGCTTGGTTCGCTTTTGCCTGGCGTTTTCGGATGTCAGGTGAGTAAGAACCGCACTGATTGAAACTGAAGAGTTTGATCATGGCTCAGATTGAACGCTGGCGGCAGGCCTAACACATGCAAGTCGAGCGGCAGCACGGGAAGCTTGCTTCCTGGTGGCGAGCGGCGGACGGGTGAGTAATGCATAGGAATCTGCCCGATAGTGGGGGATAACCTGGGGAAACCCAGGCTAATACCGCATACGTCCTACGGGAGAAAGCAGGGGACCTTCGGGCCTTGCGCTATCGGATGAGCCTATGTCGGATTAGCTAGTTGGTGAGGTAACGGCTCACCAAGGCGACGATCCGTAGCTGGTCTGAGAGGATGATCAGCCACATCGGGACTGAGACACGGCCCGAACTCCTACGGGAGGCAGCAGTGGGGAATATTGGACAATGGGCGCAAGCCTGATCCAGCCATGCCGCGTGTGTGAAGAAGGCCTTCGGGTTGTAAAGCACTTTCAGTGAGGAAGAAGGCCTTGGGCCTAATACGCCCAAGGGAAGACATCACTCACAGAAGAAGCACCGGCTAACTCCGTGCCAGCAGCCGCGGTAATACGGAGGGTGCGAGCGTTAATCGGAATTACTGGGCGTAAAGCGCGCGTAGGTGGCTTGATAAGCCGGTTGTGAAAGCCCCGGGCTCAACCTGGGAACGGCATCCGGAACTGTCAGGCTAGAGTGCAGGAGAGGAAGGTAGAATTCCCGGTGTAGCGGTGAAATGCGTAGAGATCGGGAGGAATACCAGTGGCGAAGGCGGCCTTCTGGACTGACACTGACACTGAGGTGCGAAAGCGTGGGTAGCAAACAGGATTAGATACCCTGGTAGTCCACGCCGTAAACGATGTCGACTAGCCGTTGGGAGCCTCGAGTTCTTAGTGGCGCAGTTAACGCGATAAGTCGACCGCCTGGGGAGTACGGCCGCAAGGTTAAAACTCAAATGAATTGACGGGGGCCCGCACAAGCGGTGGAGCATGTGGTTTAATTCGATGCAACGCGAAGAACCTTACCTACCCTTGACATCTTCGGAAGCCGAGAGAGATCTTGGTGTGCCTTCGGGAACCGAAAGACAGGTGCTGCATGGCTGTCGTCAGCTCGTGTTGTGAAATGTTGGGTTAAGTCCCGTAACGAGCGCAACCCCTGTCCCTATTTGCCAGCGATTCGGTCGGGAACTCTAGGGAGACTGCCGGTGACAAACCGGAGGAAGGTGGGGACGACGTCAAGTCATCATGGCCCTTACGGGTAGGGCTACACACGTGCTACAATGGCAGGTACAAAGGGTTGCAAGACGGCGACGTGGAGCTAATCCCATAAAGCCTGCCTCAGTCCGGATCGGAGTCTGCAACTCGACTCCGTGAAGTCGGAATCGCTAGTAATCGTGAATCAGAATGTCACGGTGAATACGTTCCCGGGCCTTGTACACACCGCCCGTCACACCATGGGAGTGGACTGCACCAGAAGTGGTTAGCTTAACCTTCGGGGGAGCGATCACCACGGTGTGGTTCATGACTGGGGTGAAGTCGTAACAAGGTAGCCGTAGGGGAACCTGCGGCTGGATCACCTCCTTACCGACGACTCACTTCGTGTCGGCAAGTGCTCACAATGAATTACCTGATCGGCCAGAGCAAAGACTGTTTGGGTATAGGCCCAGCGTGACCAATGGGTCTGTAGCTCAGTTGGTTAGAGCGCACCCCTGATAAGGGTGAGGTCGGCAGTTCAAATCTGCCCAGACCCACCATTCTCCGAGATGCCGGATGGGCTCAGTTGGTGAGAGCGCACCCCCGGAAGTTCTGTAAAGAGAAGGGTGAGGTCGCCGGGTTTATTTCAAATCTGCCCAGACCCACCAAATTTGCGCGATACGTCGTTGAAAGGCTCCTCGTATAGCAGGCTATACGTCGTCGTCTTTCGCCTTGTCTCGCACAAATTACATTTTATTTTGTGCCCAAGGCTCATGCCTTGTCCTGAATAAAATTCCCATGGCACGTACGGGATATCAGTGGGGCCATAGCTCAGCTGGGAGAGCGCCTGCCTTGCACGCAGGAGGTCAGCGGTTCGATCCCGCTTGGCTCCACCAAACTTCCTGATGCGTCGTTGAAAGGCTCCTCGTATAGCAGGCTATACGTCGTCACCTTTCGCCTTGCCTCAGATCGTTTGGCTACGCTACTTCCCAACAGTCGAATGACCTGATCGGATCCGCAGTCATAAGCCACCATCGCCCAAGACGATGACCGGTTTATGACTGTCGATTGACAGTCTGCTCTTTAACAATGTGAATCATGCTGACAAATTTCTCCGCAAGGAGAAAGCACGATACGTTTCAAGCGTATCCGGCAATTGTCGTACGTAATCGCAGACCAGACCCTTTCGGGTTATATGGTCAAGCGATTAAGCGCACACGGTGGATGCCTAGGCAGCCAGAGGCGATGAAAGACGTGGAAGCCTGCGATAAGGCTCGGCGAGGTGGCAAACGACCTGTGACCCGGGCATTTCTGAATGGGGAAACCCACCCCGCACAAGCGGGGTATCCCACACTGAATCCATAGGTGTTGGGAGGCGAACCAGGGGAACTGAAACATCTAAGTACCCTGAGGAAAAGAAATCAACCGAGATTCCCCTAGTAGCGGCGAGCGAACGGGGACCAGCCCTTAAGCGTGTGACGGATTAGGCGAAGGCATTGGGAAATGCCGCCATAGCGGGTGATAGCCCCGTAGCCGAAAATCTGATCGCGTGAAATCGAGTAGGTCGGGGCACGTGAAACCTTGACTGAAGACGGGGGGACCATCCTCCAAGGCTAAATACTCCTGGCTGACCGATAGTGAACCAGTACCGTGAGGGAAAGGCGAAAAGAACCCCGGCGAGGGGAGTGAAATAGATCCTGAAACCGTGTGCGTACAAGCAGTGGGAGCAGACATGTTCTGTGACCGCGTACCTTTTGTATAATGGGTCAGCGACTTATATTCAGTGGCGAGCTTAACCGATTAGGGGAGGCGTAGGGAAACCGAGTCTTAACTGGGCGACCAGTCGCTGGATATAGACCCGAAACCGGGCGATCTATCCATGAGCAGGTTGAAGGTTGAGTAACATCAACTGGAGGACCGAACCAGGATCTGTTGAAAAAGATTTGGATGACTTGTGGATCGGAGTGAAAGGCTAATCAAGCCCGGAGATAGCTGGTTCTCCTCGAAAGCTATTTAGGTAGCGCCTCACGTATCACCGCCGGGGGTAGAGCACTGTTTCGGCTAGGGGGTCATCCCGACTTACCAACCCGAGGCAAACTCCGAATACCGGTGAGTGCGAGCGTGGGAGACACACAGCGGGTGCTAACGTCCGTTGTGAAAAGGGAAACAACCCAGACCGTCAGCTAAGGTCCCGAAATCCTGGTTAAGTGGGAAACGATGTGGGAAGGCTCAGACAGCTAGGAGGTTGGCTTAGAAGCAGCCATCCTTTAAAGAAAGCGTAATAGCTCACTAGTCGAGTCGGCCTGCGCGGAAGATGTAACGGGGCTAAACCAGGTACCGAAGCTACGGGTGAGTTCACGTTTCGGCGTGGATTCGCGGTAGAGGAGCGTCGTGTAAGCCGATGAAGGTGGATTGAGAAGTCTGCTGGAGGTATCACGAGTGCGAATGCTGACATGAGTAACGACAAGGGGAGTGAAAAACTCCCCCGCCGGAAGACCAAGGGTTTCTGTTCGATGCTAATCAGAGCAGAGTGAGTCGGCCCCTAAGGCGAGGCCGAAAGGCGTAGTCGATGGGAAACGGGTCAATATTCCCGTACCTGACATGGTTGCGATGGGGGACGAAGAAGGCTAGGTGAGCCAGGCGTTGGTTGTCCTGGTGAAAGCTTGTAGGCCAGTGATCTAGGCAAATCCGGATCACTCTCTTCAATGAGGAGGCCGAGACGCGAGACGAACAGCCCACGGGCTGGAAGTCACTGATGCCACGCTTCCAGGAAAAGCCTCTAAGCTTCAGGCCATGTGAGACCGTACCCCAAACCGACACAGGTGGTCAGGGTGAGAATCCTAAGGCGCTTGAGAGAACTCGGGTGAAGGAACTAGGCAAAATGGTGCCGTAACTTCGGGAGAAGGCACGCCGCATTAGTGTGAAGGGACTAGCTCCCCGAGCACGAAGCGGTCGAAGATACCAGGTGGCTGCAACTGTTTATTAAAAACACAGCACTCTGCAAACGCGTAAGCGGACGTATAGGGTGTGACGCCTGCCCGGTGCCGGAAGGTTAATTGATGGTGTTAGCCGCAAGGCGAAGCTCTTGATCGAAGCCCCGGTAAACGGCGGCCGTAACTATAACGGTCCTAAGGTAGCGAAATTCCTTGTCGGGTAAGTTCCGACCTGCACGAATGGCGTAATGATGGCCACGCTGTCTCCACCCGAGACTCAGTGAAATTGAAATCGCAGTGAAGATGCTGTGTACCCGCGGCTAGACGGAAAGACCCCGTGAACCTTTACTATAGCTTCACACTGGATGCTGATGTTGCTTGTGTAGGATAGCTGGGAGGCTTGGAAACCCGGACGCCAGTTCGGGTGGAGCCAACCTTGAAATACCAGCCTGGCATCATTGGCGTTCTAACTCAGGCCCGTTATCCGGGTCGAGGACAGTGTGTGGTGGGTAGTTTGACTGGGGCGGTCTCCTCCCAAAGCGTAACGGAGGAGCACGAAGGTACCCTCAGCACGGTTGGAAATCGTGCATTGAGTGCAAGAGCATAAGGGTGCTTAACTGCGAGACAGACACGTCGAGCAGGTACGAAAGTAGGTTCTAGTGATCCGGTGGTTCTGTATGGAAGGGCCATCGCTCAACGGATAAAAGGTACTCCGGGGATAACAGGCTGATACCGCCCAAGAGTTCACATCGACGGCGGTGTTTGGCACCTCGATGTCGGCTCATCACATCCTGGGGCTGAAGTCGGTCCCAAGGGTATGGCTGTTCGCCATTTAAAGTGGTACGCGAGCTGGGTTTAGAACGTCGTGAGACAGTTCGGTCCCTATCTGCCGTGGGCGTCGGAAGTTTGAGAAGAGCTGCTCCTAGTACGAGAGGACCGGAGTGGACGCACCTCTGGTGTTCCGGTTGTCACGCCAGTGGCATTGCCGGGTAGCTATGTGCGGACAGGATAACCGCTGAAAGCATCTAAGCGGGAAGCCCCCTTCAAGATGAGACTTCCCTGAGGCTTTACGCCTCCTGAAGGGCCCAGCGAGACTAGCTGGTTGATAGGCACGGTGTGGAAGCACAGCAATGTGTTGAGCTAACGTGTACTAATGGCCCGTGAGGCTTGACCATATAACCCCAAGGGGTCTGTGGATTACGACACAATTGCGGATGCGTTGAGACGTATTGGTTGGCATGATTCCTCTGTTTTTCGCCTGACGACCATAGCGTGCGGGACCCACCTGATCCCATGCCGAACTCAGCAGTGAAACCGCTCAGCGCCGATGGTAGTGTGGGGTCTCCCCATGCGAGAGTAGGTCATCGTCAGGCACTTATACCGCAGAAAACCCAGCCACCAGGCTGGGTTTTTTGTTGAGCACAAGAAAAATCAAGGGGTCTCCCCATGGAGAGTAGCGAAGCGCCGCCCGGGACATCGTCAGGCACTTATTTAGAAGCCCCGGCCATTGGTCGGGGCTTCGTCGTTTAGGCTAGGTGAGCGTTGCACTTTGGTCGTATGCGCCCGGTGAACACACCTTACGCTGAGGCTCCGCGCCGGCGACATTAGGTGTCCACCTATTTTAAGTGGGCACCTATCATGACGACCCCAAGTACCGAGCGTGAGATTCGCCGCCGGCGGCGCTACACCCGCGAGTTCAAGGCCAGCGTTATCGCCGCCTGTCAGCAACCCGATGTTTCGATTGCCCAAGTGGCCCTGGCATATGGGTTGAACACCAACCTCGTCCAGAAGTGGATCCGCCTGGCTAAGAAACAGAGCCACCTGCCGGCTCCGCCGGATTTCGTGTCGTTGCCTGTACCCACAACAACTCCAGAAAGGCCATCGGCTCAGCCCTCCTCCTCGGACATTACCATTGAGATCCCCAATGCACGTGGTGCCATCACCGTTCGCTGGCCGGTCAGCGATGCCGCGCAATGTGTACAGTGGTTGAAGGGGCTGCTGTGATGATTCGCATCGATGAGATCTGGCTGTCCACCGAGCCGTTAGACATGCGCGCCGGTCCCGATACCGCCCTGGCGCGGGTGGTCAAGGTGTTTGGCACCGCCCGACCACACTGTGCCTACCTGTTCGCCAACCGCCGCGGCAACCGCATGAAGGTACTGATCCACGATGGCTTGGGAGTCTGGCTCTGTGCTCGCCGACTCAATCAAGGCAAGTTCCACTGGGCCGGCAACTGGCACGGCGACCAGCTGGAACTGTCATCCGAGCAGGTGGCGGCGCTGGTACAGGGCCTGCCCTGGCAACGCATCGGTCCGGCGGGGGCCATTTCGGTACTGTAAGTCGCGCGGTGAACTTATCGGCACAGAAGGCGAGCCCTGGCCATTCGATAATCTGCGCATCCCTTTGCTGCTGGCGGGCTGGCATAATCAGAGGATGAAGACGCCGCCTGACTTGTCCCAACTCTCTCCCGATCAGCTCCGCCACCTGGCGGCAACGCTGATGGCGCAGGTGGAGGAAAAGGACCGGGCGCTGACACAGAGCCAAGAAACGCTACGCCACACCGAGCAGGTCAATCAGAAGCTGACTTATGAATTGGCGCTGCTTAAGCGCCACGCTTTCGGCAAGCGCAGCGAACAGCTCAACGTCCTGCAGATCAGCCTGCTGGAGGAGATGGTGGATGCCGACATCGCCGCCATCGAGACTGAGCTTGAGGATCTGAAGCTCACCTCCACTCCGCCGGTGCCCAAGAAGGCCCCCAAGCGCGCCCCCTTGCCTCCCGAGCTGCCGCGCACCGAGGTTCACCATGATCCGGAGAATGATCATTGCACCTGCGGTTGCCAGCTGCGGCGGATCGGCGAGGAGATCAGCGAAAAGCTCGACTACACGCCAGGCGTGTTCCACGTCGAGCGCCATGTTCGCGGCAAATGGGTCTGCGACCAGTGTGAGACGCTGATCCAGGCGCCGATGCCGGCCCAGATCATCGACAAGGGCATCCCCACCGCCGGCCTGCTGGCCCAGGTGCTGATCGCTAAGTATGCCGATCATCTGCCCCTCTATCGCCAAGAGCAGATCTTTGCCCGTGCCGGTGTACCGATTCCGCGCTCCACCTTGGGCGAGTGGGCTGGCATCTGCGGGGTGCGGCTCCAGCCACTGGTCGATGCGCTGCGTGACCTGTTGCTTGCCGAGCCCGTGCTGCATGCCGACGAGACCCCGGTGCCGATGCTGGCCCCAGGCAAGAAGAAGACCCACCGTGCCTACCTCTGGGCTTACGCCACGACGCCCTACGCCGGATTGCAGGCGGTGGTCTACGACTTCAGCGAGGGGCGTGGCGGTCAGCATGCCCGTGACTTCCTCGGTGAGTGGAAGGGCAAGCTGATCTGCGACGACTACAGCGGCTACAAGCAGAGCTTTGCCAAGGGCGTCACCGAGATCGGCTGCATGGCTCATGCGCGACGCAAGTTCGTCGACCTACACGTGGCTGCCAAGAGTCAGATTGCCAAACAGGCCATCGAACTGATCGGCCAGCTTTACCAGGTGGAGCGCGAGGCCCAGTCACTGAGCGCGGAAGAACGCCAACGACTGAGGGAGACACGGGCGAGGCCCATCGCCGACGCGCTGCACCGCTGGATGTTGGCTCACCGCGAGAAAGTGCCAAACGGCTCGGCGACGGCCAAGGCGCTGGACTATAGCTTGAAGCGTTGGGCGACGCTGACGCGCTACCTCGATGACGGCGGGTTGCCCATCGACAACAACCGGGTGGAAAACCTGATTCGTCCCTGGGCGCTCGGTCGCAGCAACTGGCTGTTTGCCGGCTCGCTGCGCAGCGGCCAGCGTGCCGCCAACATCATGAGCCTGATCCAATGCGCCAAGCTGAACGGCCATGAGCCCTACGCTTACCTGAAGGATGTGCTCGAACGGCTGCCGACCCAGAAGGCCAGCCAGCTCCACGAACTCCTGCCCCACAACTGGCAACTCGTCGACTGATCATTCACAAAGGGTGATGCCCGTTCGCTTACGCCGGGGCTTCGTCGTTTTTGGGTCAGCCTCCTTGAGGCGGGCCTGGCGGCCGGATAGACTGCCTGCCTTCAACAGGAGATGATCGTGATTCCCCAGCACTTGTTGCTCTACTGTCGTCCCGGCTTCGAGTCGGATCTGTGCGCCGAGATCCAGGACAAGGCGGGGCAGGCGGGCTGGGCCGGCCACGCCGAGGCCGAAGCGGATAGCGGCTACGTGTGCTTCGTGGTGGTCGGCGACGAGGCAGTCAACGGTCTGCATCGCGATGTGCCGCTGGCCTCGCTGGTATTTGCCCGCCAGAGCCTGGTGGCGCTTCCTCCGCTGATGGGGATGGCGCGCAAGGATCGTCTGACGCCTATCGTCGAGCAGGTCGTGGCCAGCGGTTGGAGCTTCGAGTCGCTGTGGCAGGAAACCCCGGATACCAACGACGGCAAGGCGCTGAGCGGATTGGCCAAGGCATTGGCGCGACCGCTGGAATCGGCGCTGAAGAAGCGCGGGGCGCTGCGTCGCAAGGCCGGTGGCAGGCGCCTGCACCTATGGTGGACGGCCGGCGATAGCGTGCAGCTGGGGATGAGCTTTCCTAACAACCGCAGTGAGCATCCCGGTGGTATCCTGCGCTTGCGCTCCCCCCGTGAGGCGCCGAGCCGTTCGACACTGAAGCTCGAGGAGGCATGGCACGTCTTCGTGCCGCGCGACGAATGGGAGGCGCGCCTCAATGACAGCATGCAGGCGGCCGACCTCGGCGCGGCACCGGGTGGCTGGACCTATCAACTGGTGCGCAAGGGCATGTACGTCTACGCCATCGACAACGGCCCCATGGACAAGGGGCTGATGGCCACCGGCCAGATCGAGCATCTGCGCGAGGATGGGTTCGTATGGGAGCCGCCCAACCGCCTCGACTGGCTGGTCTGCGACATCGTCGACAAGCCGGTGAGGGTGACCGAGATGATCGAGCGCTGGCTGGTGCGGCGCTGGTGTCGCGAAGCGGTGTTCAATCTCAAGCTGCCGATGAAGCAGCGCTGGGCAGAAGTGCAGCGCTGCCTGGGGCGTTTGGCGGCCTCACTCGAGGAGGCCAACGTGACGGCTGAGATTCGCTGCCGACAGCTGTATCATGACCGTGAAGAGGTCACGGTGCATGTGCGGCTGCTCGACTGAATCGCTCAGCGATGCTCGTAGACGCGGATATGCTCCTCGTCGGCTAGTAGCGGTTTTACGCGCAGCATGACGCGCTCGCGCTCACTGCTGTGCAGCCAGTCTTTCCAGGCGCTGAGGTCGCGCCACTGGGTGATCAGCAGACGCCGCTCGGGATGATGGCGTTCGCAAAGGCTTTCACCAGCGATGAAGCCGCGCGCGCTGACCGATGCCCGCATGGCCTCCCGGGCCGCTTGCTCGTACTCCTCTTCGAGGCCGGGCATGATACGGCGCTCGATGACGATCTTGATCATGTAACTGCTCCATTCACCTGCTGACTCATCTACCCGAGAGGATACGAGAACGACCATGGCCGACCAAGTCGACGACCTGCCCAGCCACGACGTGGAACTGGATACCACCGGCCTTTATTGCCCCGAGCCGATCATGATGATGCATAATCGCGTGCGTGATATGCAGGCCGGACAGGTTCTCAAGGTAATCGCCAGCGACCCCGCAACGACCCGCGACATTCCCAAGTTCTGCAGCTTCCTTGGCCATGAGCTGCTCGTTCAGCGTGAGGTGAGCGATGGCGATTTCCTCTATTACGTGCGGCTCGGTTAGCGATAGCGCCACGCGCTGCCGCTGGTTAGCGTGCCACCATCAGAGCCAGGGCCTCAAGGGTCGTGGGATCCTCGTCCTTGATACGATTGGCGATGATGCGCTGAAAGAAATATACCACCCGATGTCGGCTATGCCCGGGGTATAGGCAAGCATCGCCGGGCAGCACAGGGGTCGACTCGACCTTGCTCTCGTCGACCAGCAAAGCCTCAACCTGACCGTCGCTATAGAGGCGCCAGCCGAATACCTGCTTGAGTTGCCACGGCTGGCCTTCGTCATCCATGCACAGAGCATGAGTGCCCTGGGTGTCCGGCAGCTGCTGAATCAGCGTCGAGGCATCGGTTTCTTCATAGTCGAAATAGGCCGCGGCATGCTCGAGCTCGTACTGCTTGTGCTCCGGTGGATGGGTAAAAATTTCTTCGGTTTCGGGGTCGCGAAACCCTACGAAGTGCCCGTACTCGGGGTCGTCCAGCTGATGGCAGGGCGTCAACGACTCCATCCACGGCACCAGGCCGACGACTTCGCCATCGTCTCGCAGGCCCCAAGCCAGCAGTGGCATGCCATACAGCGTGTCTGGGTCGGAGGCGAGATGATAGAGCATCTCGAGGCCATCCAGCTCGGGCGCCAGGCGCACCAGGCGACGCTTGGCGTGCAGCCGTTGTCGCATGACCTCCAGGTCGATGACCTGGGCAGGACGGGGGGACAGTGGGATTCCCATGATTACCCTCCTTGAGCGCGTTGTAACGGCAGTGGAACGGCCTGAATTCACTATTAGCACAGTCCTGTGCGTAAAGTTAACCCCGCGGGCCATCTTCCTGACGTTGCTGGGTCAACGCACACTGCGCCGACCAGCGCTCGAGCAGCGCCTGATGAGTCGCTAGCGCATGAGTATAACGCGGCCAGGGGGGCGTATCGTTGCCATTGGCGGCGACGCTTGCAAGCCATGTCTCGCGGTAATGCTCGAGGGCCGGGCGCGATACGGGATGGATATCGAACAGGGCGTTGACCGCCGTCAACCAGCGCTCCGCCACGTCATTCAGGCGGGTCAGGTAGTCGCTGACGTCGCGGCGCAGTGCGCTGTCGTTGAAGTCGTCGAGCTGGCGGCAAGATACCGGGCTCTCGAGAGCATCGGCCAGCAGGCGATTGCTCTCCTCGAGGCGCTGACTGGTGAGCATCAGGCTGCGCAGCACGCGGGCAGTGAGCGGCTCGCGGCTGAGTACCTGCAAGTGGTCGGCGAGTGTCGAGCCACTGGGTTGCCAGTCGGGGTCGAACTGGTGCTGGACCGACTCATGCAGATAGTCGAGGGCCGCCAGGTGGGCGTCGACGTCGATCTCTGGTGTTACTGGCAGCGGTCGGCTGGCGCGCGAGAAGTTGCCGACCCATTCACTGGAGCCAAACAGGGCGTTCCAGGTGGCCCAGGGCAGATGCTCGGTCTTGGTCTCGGTGAGACGAGTCAAGCGCTCGCGGTCGGCGTCGGCGAGGTCGTCTGCCACCTCCGAGCCCGAGCAGGCATGCAGCCGCCGCCATAGTTCGAGTTCATACAGCCAGCGCTGGCTGGGGACGGCGACCCGGCCCAACTGATTGTTGCGCTCGGCGACCAGCGAGGTGATCTGACACTCACGCAGGGCGTAGACGTTTAGCAGGCTCTCGCGCAGTTCGGGAATGTCGAACAGACGTTGATCCTGGTCGGGGAAGGCGCCGATATTGGCAGGCGGCTGCTGCTCGGGGGCGTCGACCTCGAGCGCTTGTGCCAACCGCTGCTGATAGTCGCCGAGCAGGTCGTCGGCTCCGCTGCCGCCGCAGCCGGCAAGCATGATGCCGAGCATCGCGATGAGTGCTCCTCCGCGCACATGGCGCAGGGCGTCAGCTGCGGGGAATCTGCCATCGTCCATCTTTCACTGCCTTGCTGATCCGGTCCAGGCGCAGCCCCAGCAGTACCGCCGCCAGCGTAAGACCCAGCACCAACCCGATCCAGTAGCCGTAGATCCCCAGCGGGTTGAGCCAGGCGCCGAGGCCGCGGGTACCCAGCCAGTGGCCGCCCAGCAGGCCCACCAGCCAATACGACACCAAGGTGATGGCCATGATGATGCGGGTATCCTTATAGCCGCGTAGCGCGCCGGCCATGTTGATCTGTAGCGCATCGGAGACTTGATAGATCATCGCCAGCACGATCAGCGACAGCGCCAACCGCTGTACCTCGCCATTGTGAGTGTAAAGCGCGATCACCGGTTCCGAGGCGAACCACAGAATCAGGTTGTTGATGCCGGCCACCAGCACGCACACGGCGATACCGTTCCAGGCCACGAAGCGGGTCAGCTCCGGCTTGCCGGCGCCGAGGGTATTGCCGACCCGCACCGTCAGCGCCATGCCCAGCGACAGTGGCAGCATGAACAGGATCGAGGTGAAGTTGAGCGCTACCTGGTGGCCGGCCACCACCACTTCGCCGAAGCTGGCGATGAACAATGCGATCAGCGTGAACAGGGTGACCTCGACGAAGATTGCCACACCGATCGGCACGCCAATGTGGAGCAGTTCGCCGATCATCGCGCGGCGTGGCGGCGTTGGCGAGTGCCACAGGCTCACCGGAGCGTACGCCCGCGAGCGGCGGGTATACAGCAGCATGGCCAGGCTCATCACCCACATCGACAGCGCCGTCGCGATACCGCAGCCCATGGCGCCGAGGGCCGGGAAACCGGCCAGCGGCGCTGCCAGACTCGGGCCAAACAGCGCCACCAGGCCGTCACCACCGTAAATCAGCAGGTAGTTGGCGGGGACGTTGACGCCCAGCCCGACCAAGCTGATCCACAGTGACGGGCGGGTGTGGTTCATGCCATCGGAGAAGGCCCGCAGCGCCTGGAACAGCGCCACCCCGGGCATACCGAAAGCCACTGCCGCCAAATAGGCGGCAGACAGCTCCGCGACGTGCTCGGGTACGTTCATCAGCCGGAAGATCGGCATCACCGTGAACCACAGCAGCAGTGCTGCGACCAGGCCGAGCGCCAGTGCTACCCACAGCGCCTGGTGTACATTGGGGCGAATCCGCTCGACGTTGCCACCGCCCAGCAGCTGGGCGACGATCGGCGTCAGCCCCATCAGGGTGCCGGTCATGAACAGCATCAGCGGCATCCACAGACTCGACCCCACCGATACCGCGGCGAGGTCGGCGGCGCTCAGCCGACCGGTCATCATCACGTCGGTGACGCCCATGCCGGCCTGGGCCAGCTGGGCGCCGCAGATCGGCAGCGCCAGGCGCATCAGCAGGCGGGTTTCGGTACGCGAGCGTGTCAGCAGCGAAGAGCGGAACTGCACCAAGGGGGGATACTCCTTCTCGAAGATACCGGGCACCCGATCCCGGTGCCCGAATAAGGCCTGACTGCTTGGTCAGGTTTGTCCGGGCCTGATAGTCTAGCAAGGCATAGGGATTTCCGCCCGCTTGCCGGGGCTTTATACTGCGCAACGTGAATTTCCGAGCGGAGAGCCTCGTGACCCACCGGCTGGACGATATCATTGCGCTGTTCGACGGGCTGTTCATGCCCGATTACCGCACTCGGCTGGTACGCGGCGGCGATGAACCCCTCTATCTGCCGGCGGATGAGCGCTGCGACTACCATCGGGTAATCTTCGCGCGCGGCTTCTATGCCAGCGCACTGCATGAGACCAGCCACTGGTGCATTGCCGGCACACGACGTCGCCGGCTCGAGGACTATGGCTACTGGTACCTGCCCGATGGCCGCGACGCCGAGCAGCAGCGGGCCTTCGAGAGTGCCGAGGTGGCGCCCCAGGCGCTGGAGCTGCTGTTGGCCGAGGCCTGCGGGTATCCTTTCAACGTCAGCGTCGACAATCTCGGCGAGGTGAAAGTGGACCGCGATGCCTTTCGGCGCCGCGTCGAGGCGCGCGCCGCGCAGTATCGCGAGGAGGGGTTACCGCAGCGAGCGGCTATGCTGGTGGTCGCGCTTAGGGCGTATTATCAGCAGGGGAGCGCGCTGCAGACGGCCATTGAACTCGGCCTCGCAGGTAGAGGCCGCGTCAGTCCACCAACCCAGTGTAGGAGCGACTTCAGTCGCGATTGCAGTGCGCAGCGCTGCTAGTCAAGCCAACCCCATCGTGGCTAAAGCCGCTCCTACATTGGCCTTGGCGCCACTCCCACTTCAACTCTCTTCCGCCAGGCGCTGATGCAGCGCCAGCATTACCTGCACCTCCTGCTCTGGGCGCATCGGCTCCATGCCCAGCTCGCCGAACAGTTCGCCTCGTGCGCGTGCCCATTCCCCTGGCGCGAGATCGGCATATAGCGACTCGGCGGGGGCCAGCTCGACGAAGGGGTCGAGCCCGAAGACATCGAACAGCCGCGACAGCGCGGCCTCGTCGTCGCTGACGCCAGCGGTGTAGAGGGTGGCGCTGAAGTGGTCGTTCTCCAGCTCGCGGATCACGTCCAGCGGGCTGACCCCGAGGTTCTCGAGCTCCTCGAGGCTGTAGTCGCCCAGCGAGATCAGCTCGTCGTTGAGCCAGTCGTCGTCGGGCTGGATCAGGGTGTGCTTGACCTGACCGTCGGCCAGCGCCCAGGCGATGGCCAGCGGCAGGCCGCCATCCTCGCCGGTCTCGACGGCAATGAAGCCAGGAAAATCGGCCATGTCAGGTCTCCTCGTGGGACGCGTTCAGGCGAAAGAAGCGGCGTGCCGTGTCGCTGGTAGCCCTGGCCAGGGTGGTCTCATCGTCGCCGCGCCAGTGGGCGATCTCGGCGGCAATCCAGGGTAGCAGGGCCGGTTCGTGGCGCCGTCCCTTGAGTTTGGCAGGTAAATGGCGCGGCAGCAGATAGGGGCAGTCGGTTTCCAGCATCAGCCGGTTGGCGGGAATCTCGCCGACCAGCTCGCGCAGGTGATGGCCGCGGCGCTCGTCGCAGATCCAGCCGGTCAGGCCGATGTGAAGGTCGAGATCCAGATAGCCGTAGAGCGTGGCACGCTCGCCGGTGAAGCAGTGCACGACTGCCTGAGAAATATCGTCACGCCAGGCCTTGAGGATTTCCAGCATGCGGCTGCCGGCATCGCGCTCGTGGATGAACAGCGGCAGGCCGCTCTCCACGGCCAGGCCCAGTTGGGCCTCGAAGGCATGCTCCTGCTCGACGGGGGTGGAGAAATTGCGGTTGAAGTCGAGGCCGCATTCGCCTACCGCGACCACCTCGGGCTGGCGGTGCAGCTCGCGCATGTCGGCCTCAAGGGTGCTGCCCCACTGGCTGGCATCGTGGGGGTGTACGCCGGCAGTAGCATACAGGCTGGGAGAGCGGCCGACATGGCGACGCGCCAGCTCGACCGCCTGGGCGGCGTGCTCGCGGTCGGTGCCGGTCAGGATCAGCTCGCCCACATTGGCCGCTCGAGCACGCCCCAGCACGGCATCGAGGTCATGGCTGAAGCTCGCATGAGTGAGGTTGGCACCGATATCCACTAGCGAAGTGGGGCTGACCCGCTGCAGTGCCTCGGGCAGAAAGTCATCGAAGGTGTCGGTTGGCTCGGCCACGCCAGGCTCCCTTGGTAAATCGAGGGCGCATTGTACCTGCAAGGCGGTAGCGGCGACCACGCCGGGGCGGGCATGCGTTACACTAGCCCCCCTTAGCGCATGTAAACGAGGTGGTAAAAGCGTGACCCTGCTACGACTGGAACAGCTGCAACTCGCCTATGGCAACCACGTACTGCTCGACGGCGCCGATCTGGTCCTGGAGAAAGGCGAGCGGCTGGCGCTGGTGGGCCGCAACGGCACCGGCAAGTCGACCCTGCTCAAGCTGATCAACGGCGAGATCCAGGCCGACGGCGGCAGCATCTGGCGTGCGCCGGGGCTCAAGATCGGCGTGCTGGCCCAGGACCTGCCGAACGCCTCCGGCGAGACGATCTTCGACGTGGTCGCCCAGGGCCTGCCCGAGGCCGGCGAGCTGCTCGCCGAGTATCATCATCTGGTTCAGGATCCGGACCCCGACATGAAGCGTATGGCGACGCTGCAGACCCAGCTCGAGGCGATCGATGGCTGGTCCTTCCACCAGCGCATCGATACCGTGCTGACGCGTCTGGGGCTACCCGCCGACAGCCCGATGGAGGCGCTCTCCGGTGGCTGGCGGCGGCGCGTGGCGCTGGCCCGGGCACTGGTCGCCGAGCCCGACCTGCTGCTGCTCGACGAGCCCACCAACCACCTCGATCTCGACACCATCGCCTGGCTCGAGGAGCAGCTCCTCGCCTTCGGCGGTGCGGTGCTGTTCATTACCCACGACCGTACCTTCCTGTCGCGCTTGGCTACGGCAATACTCGAGCTCGACCGCGGCCGCCTGGGGCGCTATCCCGGCAACTACGCCGAGTACCAGGCGCGCAAGCAGCACGAGCTGGAGATCGAGGCGCGCGAGAACGCCGAGTTCGACAAGAAACTGGCCCAGGAAGAGGCGTGGATTCGCCAGGGCATCAAGGCACGACGCACCCGCAACGAGGGCCGGGTTAGGGCGCTGGAGCAGATGCGCCGCGAGCGCAGCCAGCGCCGTGAGCGCCAGGGCAATGCCTCGCTGTCGGTGGACAGCGGCGAGCGCAGCGGCAAGCGGGTGGTCGAGCTCAAGGGCGTCAGCCAGCACTTCGGCGACGACTGGGTGATCCAGGATCTCAGCCTGGAGATCCAGCGCGGCGACCGTATCGGCCTGATCGGCCGCAACGGCGCCGGCAAGACCACGCTGCTCAAGCTCCTGCTCGGTGAGCTCGCTCCTAGCCAGGGCGAGGTCAAGATGGGTACCAATATCAAGGTCGCCTATTTCGACCAGCTGCGCGCCGGGCTCGAGCCACACAAGAGCGTCTACGACAACGTCGCCCAGGGCAGCGACCGGGTCAGCGTCGGCGGCAAGGACAAGCACGTCATCAGCTACCTGCAGGACTTCCTGTTCACCCCCGAGCGCGCCCGCCAGCCGGTCAAGGCGCTCTCCGGCGGCGAGTCCAACCGGCTGCTGCTGGCCAAGCTGTTCACCCAGCCGGCCAACGTGCTGGTGCTCGACGAACCGACCAACGATCTCGACGTCGAGACCCTCGAGCTGCTCGAGGAACTGCTGCTCGACTTCGACGGCACCCTGCTGCTGGTCTCCCACGACCGGACCTTCATGGACAACGTGGTGACCGGGGTGCTGGCCTTCGAGGGACATGGCATCGTGCGCGAATACGTTGGCGGCTACAGCGACTGGGTGCGCCAGGGCGGCAAGTTGCCGCCGGCGCCGTGGGATTTCGACGCCGCCAAGGGCAGCCATGAGGCCAAGCGCGCGGTTCAGGCGCCTGCCGCCGACGCGTCGTCGAATCCTGCTGCCAGCAAGACGGTCAAGCTCTCCTACAAGCTGCAGCGCGAGCTGGACAATCTTCCCACCGAGATCGAGCGGTTGGAAAATGCCGTGGCGGCCTTCGAGGCCAAGGTCGGCGATCCTGCCTTCTACCAGGGCGATGCCGCCGAGGTCACGGCCACCCTGGAGGCGCTGGCGGCAACCCAGGGCGAGTTGGATGCCGCCATGGAGCGGTGGATGACGTTGGAGGCCATGGCGGCGGGGGAGTAAGCGGCGATCAACCTATCATCGCTCGTTACGCGAACTCTCAGCGTCCCCAGTCGCTGAGTCGAGAGACATGCTGGTTCACTCGTCGGTTTCGCCATCCTTGCCGACGCGGACTGCCAGCACGTCGCACTTGGCGCCGTGCAGCACGCCGGTGGAGGTGGAGCCCAGCAGCAGTGCGAAGCCGTGACGGCCGTGGGAGCCGACCACGATCAGGTCGACGCCGTGCTCCTCGGCGAAGCGGTGAATCTCGGTATCCGGCATGCCCACCACCACGTGCTGGTTCTCGGCCGGCACGTTATGCGGATCGGCGATCTCGGCCAGGCGATGCTTGGCGTGATCGTCGAGCTGGTCCTGGATGCTGGTCAGGTCCATGGGGATATCGCCGCCGTAGGCGAAGCCCAGCGGCTCGAGGGTGTGCATGATCGATAGCTTGGCGGCGTTACGCTCGGCGATGGGCAGGGCCCGCTCGAGCACCTTGTGGGAATCCTTGGTAAGGTCGACAGCGACCAGCACGTGACGATATTCGTTGCTCATGGGGCACCTCCCGTGGCGAGGTTGGTGGAATTCTCTGAATATGCAGAGTGACTCGTCTTGCCTTCCACTCTAGGCCGGCTGGCGGCGTCTCACAACGATCTATATCAACGTTTTAGCATCTTTTGTAGAGGATGGACGGCAGGCATGAACTGGTTGTTGATCGCGTTTATCGTGGCACTGATCGTGTCGCCGGTGATGTGGCTCAAGCCGAGCCCCAAGCAGAAGCGGGTGGCCCGGCTGCGTGAGCATGCCCGTAAGGCCGGCGTCAGGGTCAAGCTGGCCGCGCCGCCGCTGCACGCCGCCGGCAAGCAGATGCCCAGCTATCGCTGGGGTATCCGGGGAGGAGCCCGGGCCGCGCTTCGTGGCGGTGCGCGAGAGCGCCTCCAGCGGCGTGCTCAAGTCGGTATGCCACGGCTGGCGCTGGCGGATCGAGCCATTGCGCCCGCTGCCGGATGAGGTGTTCCAGCGGCTCGAGGCGTTGCTTACGCGCCTGCCCCAGGATGCCCTGGTGCTGGAGTCGGACGTGCGCGGATTGACGCTGTGGTGGTATGAGTCGCAAGGGCCTGAGCGCTTCGATAGCTATCTCGGTGCCATGGCCACGCTGCGCGATAGCCTGGCGGGCCGGCCGGACAGACCGAGTACCCTCAAGCCGCTGGTGAAGTGACAGCACGCGGCTCGAGCGAGCCGTGAACGGTGGCTCACTCGTCGCTTTCGCGGCTCTGGATCGCCAGGCCATTCTCCTCGATGCGGGTCAGGTAGTCGTCCAGGCGGGCAATGTCGCCGTCGCTGAGGCCCGCCAGCATCTCCTCGCGTGCCTCCTTGACCACCGTGTCGATCTGCTGCAGCAGCGGCATGGCAGCAGGGGTCAAGTGGATGCGCTTGGTGCGGCGATCCTGGTCGCAGGGGCAGCGCTCCACCAGGCCCTGCTCGGCGAGCTGGTCGAGGGTGCGCACAAGAGAAGGCGCCTCGACGCCGATCACCCGCGCCAGGTCGCACTGCGGCTGGCCGTCGCCCAGGCGCCATAGATGATAGAGCGTGATCCAGCGGGTCTGGGTCAGCTCGAGAGGGGCCAGGCGCTTGTCGATGATCGCGCGCCACAGGCGCGGCACGCGATTCAACTTGGTGCCGATGTTCTGGTGTGGAGAAAGATTGGACATAGTCAGGCCGGTTCGCAGGCGAATCAATGAATTGTCCGAACCGCGCGCCTGCAATGCAAGCCTTATGCGCTTCTGTGCTTATTCATTTCATCGTTAACACGTTTGCGTGCGGATCATCACCCGCCGGGCACCAGCCGGCGAAGGTCGAGTCCCGGGATGCCCGGGGGCGATGTGATCTGCCCATCGGCCATGTCCGCGCTTGCTGGCGAGTCGCTGACCGTGAAGCGCAGCACGCCAAGACGCTGGCCGGAGGCGGTGACGATATCGATTCGCCAGCGGCCCCCGGCCTCGACAGGAAAGTTCTGCTTGCGACTCCAGGCACGGTAGCCCTGCTGGCGCCCGCCGTGGATGGTCAGCGCAATGCGGTCGATCAGTTCGCCGTCATGGCGCCATTCGTGGTAGATCTCCTCCTGCAGCCCGCGCGGCGCGCGTATCGCGGTGTAGGCATACAGGCCGCTGACGGTCAGCGCGTTGCGGGTCAATGCCACGCTGCCGCGGGGAGTGCGCGACTCGACGTCGAGGCTAGGCGACAGCGCGCTGCCGGTCAGCCACAGGTTGGCTGGCGGTACCCAGGCGCGCCCCGCCCAGCCGGCACCGGCCAGCAGCAGTGCCAGTCCGAACATGGCCAGCCAGCTGCGCAGCCGCGTGGGCTGGACCAGATGCATCAGGCTGGGCAGGCTGAATATCACCATCAGTGCCAATGCATAGAACAGGCTCTCGCTGGTGGTGAGCTGCAGCATGATCGGCAGAGTCACCAGCACCACCACGAATACGCATTGGGCATGAAAGGCGAAATAGATCCAGCGATAGCGCTCGGCGAGCTTGAAGTAGAGCGGATCGAGGATGGAGAGTAAGGCAAGTCCCAGGATCAGCAGCGTGAACAGCGCCTGGCCGCTGGCCCAGACCGTGGTGGCGAGCAGGAACGGCAGGCTGAAGAACAGTGTCTCCTGGTGGATCAGTTGGGCGATGAAGGTTGTCGCACCGCGCGGCAGGGTCGGATAGCCGCGCCGCGACAGGGCGCGGCCGATCACGCTCTCCGAGAGCAGCAGTAGCCAGGCCAGCAGCATGCCTAGCGCCAGGGCCGCTCCCAGCCACTGTTGGCGGTCGACCAGGAAGAAGCTCGCCACGCCAGCGCCGAAGGCGATCAGCGGCCATACCCACAGATAGGGGCGAACTCGTTCGATCAGCCGCTCCACGCCATGCTGGGCACGCGCCAGTCGTGCGGCGCGGGCTGGATGGCGCGGCGGCGGAGCGGCAGGCTCGGGGGCTCGCAGGGGGTGGTCATGCCGTTGGCAATCTCCGGGAAAAGCGTAGAGGCTAGCAGCCTTACTATGACAGGCGGAGTCGAGAAACGGCGACACCCACTGCCCCAGGCACGACTTTGGTGGAGGGCGGCCGCCGCGGGCTTGACGCCGACGCCAAGCTGGACCAAGCTGTTCGACAATCAAACGGCCGTATGAAATCGTGGAGTTTCGCGGATGATCTATCAAGGCAATGCCATTACGGTGGCCAGCAACGGCGATAATATCGCCACTCTGACCTTCGACCTGAAGGATGAGTCCATCAACAAGCTCTCCAGCGCTGTGGTCACGGAGCTGGGCGAAGCGGTCAAGGCGCTGCAGGGGCCAGCGACCTCAAGGGTCTGGTGATCGCCAGCGCCAAGGACGTATTCATCGTCGGTGCCGATATCACCGAGTTTCACGGCATGTTTTCCAAGGGCGAGGGGCAGATCGCCGAGATGCTCGAGCAGGTGCACGGTATCTTCAACGCCATCGAAGACCTGCCGTTCCCTACTGTCACCGCCATCAACGGCCTGGCGCTGGGCGGCGGCTGCGAGGTCACCCTGACCACCGATTTCCGGGTGATGGGCGACAAGGCCAAGATCGGTCTGCCCGAGACCAAGCTGGGTATCCTGCCCGGCTGGGGTGGCTGCGTGCGCCTGCCGCGTATCGTGGGCGCCGATAACGCCATCGAATGGATCGCCGGCGGCACCGAGAACCGTGCCGATGCTGCGCTCAAGATGGGCGCGGTGGATGCCGTGGTACCCAACGAGCAGCTGGAAGCGGCGGCGCTGGACATCCTGGCCCGTGCCAACCGTGGTGAACTCGACTACCAGGCGCGCCGCGACGAGAAAACCGGCCCGCTCAAGCTCAACCCCATCGAGCAGATGATGGTCTTCGAGACCGCCAAGGGCTATGTCGCCGGCAAGGCGGGGCCGCACTATCCGGCGCCCATCGAGGCGATCAAGGTGATCCAGAAGGGCGCCGGTGAGGAGCGCGGTCGCGCCCAGGCGATCGAGGCCAAGGCCTTCGCCAAGCTGGCGCTGACCGATGTCTGCTACAACCTGGTGGGGCTGTTCCTCAACGACCAGGTGGTCAAGAAGAAGGCCGGCAAGTACGAGAAGCAGGCCCAGCCGGTCAAGCAGAGCGCGGTGCTGGGGGCCGGCATCATGGGGGGGGTATCGCCTACCAGAGCGCCTCCAAGGGCACGCCGATCCTGATGAAGGACATCAAGGAGGAGGCCATCGAGCTGGGCCTCAAGGAGGCGCGCAAGCTGTTCGGCAAGCAGGTCGAGCGCAACAAGCTGACCACCGAGCAGATGGCCGAGAAGCTCTCCAATATCCGCCCGACGCTCTCCTACGGTGATTTCGGCCACGTCGACCTGGTGGTCGAGGCGGTGGTCGAGAATCCCAAGGTCAAGGACGCAGTGCTCACCGAAGTCGAGGGGCTGGTGGACGAGAAGGCGATCCTCACCTCCAACACCTCGACCATCTCGATCAACCGCCTGGCCGAGAACCTCAAGCGCCCCGAGAACTTCTGCGGCATGCACTTCTTCAACCCGGTGCACCGCATGCCGCTGGTCGAGGTGATCCGCGGCGAGAAGACCAGTGACGCTGCTGTGGGCGCCACCGTGGCCTATGCCCGCGCCATGGGCAAGACACCGATCGTGGTCAACGACTGCCCGGGCTTCCTGGTCAACCGCGTGCTGTTCCCCTACTTCGGCGGCTTCAGCCTGCTGGTCGAGCAGGGCGCCGACTTCCAGCACGTCGACAAGGTGATGGAGAAATTCGGCTGGCCGATGGGCCCCGCCTACCTGCTCGACGTGGTCGGCATGGACACCGCGGTGCACGCCAACGAGGTGATGGCCGAGGGCTTCCCGGATCGCATGGCACGCGACGGCAAGACCGCCATCCAGGTGATGTACGACAACGAGCGCCTGGGCCAGAAGAATGACAAGGGCTTCTACGCCTACGAGGAAGACAAGAAGGGCAAGCCGAAGAAGGTCAGCGACGACGCGGCCTACGCCCTGGTCAAGCAAGTGGTGAAGGAAGAGAAGACGTTCAGCGACGAGGAGATCATCGCCCGCATGATGGTGCCGCTGTGCCTGGAGACCGTGCGCTGCCTGGAGGACGATATCGTCGCTACGCCGGCCGAGGCCGACATGGCGCTGATCTACGGCATCGGCTTCCCACCGTTCCGCGGCGGCGCGCTGCGCTACATCGACGCCATGGGCGTGGCGGCCTTCGTCGAGCTGGCCGACGGCCTGGCCGACGAGCTCGGCCCGCTTTACGCGCCCACCGACAAGCTGCGCGATATGGCCAAGTCCGGCGACACCTTCTACGCCAAGAGCGCCTGAACTCACCACGAACAGGAGTAGTGAAAGATGAGTTTGAATCCGAGAGACATCGTGGTGGTCGACGGCGTGCGTACCGCCATGGCCAAGGCCAAGAACGGCGCCTTCCGTCACGTACGCGCCGAGAACCTGTCCGCCGCGGTGATGCAGGCGCTGTTCGCGCGCAATGCCAACCTCGACCCCAGCGAGGTCGACGACGTGATCTGGGGCTGCGTCAACCAGACCCTCGAGCAGTCGATGAACATCGCCCGCAACGCGGCGATCATGACCGGCATTCCACGCTCGGTGCCGGCCCAGACCGTCAACCGCCTGTGTGGTTCTTCCATGACTGCGCTGCATATCGCCGCGGCCAACATCAAGGCCGGCATGGGCGACTTCTACGTCATCGGTGGCGTCGAGCACATGGAGCATGTGCCCATGGCCCACGGCGTCGACGTCAACCCGGCAGCCAGCAAGTATGCCGCCAAGGCGGCGATGATGATGGGCCTGACCGCCGAGCTGCTGGGCAAGATGCACGGCATCAGCCGCGAGGACCAGGACACGTTCGGCGTGCGCTCCCACCAGCGCGCCCAGGCCGCGCTGGACGGCGGTCGCTTCGACAACGAGATCATCGGCGTCGAGGGCCATGACGGCAACGGCTTCCGCGTCCGGGTCGACCGCGACGAGGTGATCCGCGCCGATGCCAGTCTCGAGTCGATGGCAGGCTTGAAGCCGGTGTTCGACCCGCGCAACGGCACCGTCACCGCCGGGACCTCCTCGGCGCTGTCGGTGGGCGCTTCGGCGATGGCGGTGATGAGCTACGAGCGTGCCCAGACGCTGGGCCTGGAGCCGATCGCCAAGGTGCTCTCCACCGGGGTGGCCGGCTGCGACGCATCGATCATGGGCTACGGCCCGGTGCCGGCCTCGCAGAAGGCGCTCAAGGCCGCCGGCCTGACTGCCGACGACATCCAGACCGTCGAGCTCAACGAGGCCTTCGCTGCCCAGGGCCTGCCGGTACTCAAGGATCTTGGCTTCCTCGACGCCATGGACGACAAGGTCAACCTCAACGGCGGCGCCATTGCCCTTGGCCACCCGCTGGGCTGCTCCGGTTCGCGGATCTGCACCACGCTGCTCAACGTCATGCAGCAGCAGCAGACCAGCCTGGGCCTGGCGACCATGTGCATCGGCATGGGCCAGGGGGTGGCGACGGTGTTCGAGCGTCTGCGCTAAGCGTTATTGATAAGAAGACGTCGAAACGGCACCCTGCGGGGTGCCGTTTTGCGTACTACAGGATGCCAGCGTCGAGCCCCGCCGCCAGGCTCATGGCCAGCTCCTCGACCTGCTCGAGGAAAGCCTCCTGCCACTCGCCGTGCAGGATCAGCGGCGCCTGCACCCATTTCCAGCGCAGCCCACCGACGATGCTCTCCACTGCGCGGCGGGTGCCGGTGCCGTCGAGGCCGGCGCGCACATAGAGGGCGCAGGGCAGGCCCTGTGTTTCCTCCAGCACCGGATAGTAGCTGCGGTCGAAGAAATCCTTCAGCGCGCCGCTCATATAGCCGAGATTCTCGGTGGTGCCGAGCAGGATGGCATCGCAGGCCAGCATGTCCTCGGGGCCTGCCTCCAGCGGCGGCTTGACCACGACCTCCACGGCGTCGATCTCGGAGTGGCGTGCACCGCGTTCGGCGGCCTCGCGCAGGGCCAGGGTATTGGCGGAGGGGGTATGGGCGACGATCAGCAGGGTTTTCATTCCGCTAGCCTAGCAGCCGCGGGGGAATGGCAAAACGCCACGGCGGTTTGCCGTGGCGTTGAGGGCGTGGGGAGAGCGCCTCAGCGCTTGGGCCAGGCCTTGGGGTCGACCTTGTCGGCCAGCTTGGGGAAACGACTGGGATCGAACACCGGCTCCTGGCCGGCACTCAGCTGACGATCGTAGTCGCGCAGCAGGGCGAAGGCGATCGGTGACAGCAGCAGGATCGCCACCAGATTGATCAGCGCCATCATGCCCATGGAGAGATCGGCGAAATTCCAGATCGCGCCGAGGCTCGCCACCGAGCCCACCATCACCATGGACAGCACCGCCAGGCGGTAGATCAGCACCGCCAGCGGGGCGCGGCGCCCGGCCAGGTACTCAATGTTTGACTCGCCGTAGGAGTAGTTGGCGATCACCGAGGTGAAGGCGAACAGCAGGATCGCCACGGCGATGAACATGCTGCCCCACTCGCCGACGTGGCTCGACAGCGCGAGCTGGGTCAACTGGATGCCGTTGGCCTCATCGCCGGCAAGCAGCTCCGGCCCGGCCATGATGATGATCGCCGCGGTGGCGGTGCAGATCACCAGGGTGTCGAGGAACACGCCAAGCATCTGGATGAAGCCCTGGGCGGCCGGGTGATTGGGCTTGGTGGTGGCGGTGGCCGCGGCATTGGGTGCCGAGCCCATACCCGCCTCGTTGGAGAACAGGCCGCGCTGGATGCCGTTGATGATCGCCTGGGAGACCGCATAGCCGATGGCGCCCCCGGCGGCCTGCTCGATGCCGAAGGCGCTCTTGATGATGGTCATGAACGCCGCCGGCAGGTCGCCGATATTGAGCGCCACTACCACCAGTGCCAGCAGCAGGTAGAGCAGTGCCATCAGCGGCACCACCAGCTCGGCGACGCGGGCGATCGACTTCAGGCCGCCGAAGATGATCGGTGCCACCACCGCCATCAGCATCAGCCCCATGGCCCAGGTCGGAATCGAGAAGGCCTGTTCCATGGCCTGGGCGATGGAGTTGGCCTGGACGCTGTTGAAGGCCAGGCCAAAGGCGATGATCAGGCACACCGAGAAGGCCACCGCCAGCCAGCGCAGCCCCAGGCCGCGCTCGATGTAGCGTGCCGGTCCGCCGCGGAAGGTATTGTCGCCGTGGTCGGTCTTGTAGGCCTGGGCCAGGGTCGACTCGACGAAGCTGGTAGCCATGCCGACCATCGCCGTCATCCACATCCAGAAGATCGCGCCGGGGCCGCCGAAGTAGATCGCCACCGCCACGCCGGCCAGGTTACCGGTACCGACTCGTGCCGCCAGGCTGGTGGAGAGCGCCTGGAACGAGGAGATACCGCCGCTGGCCTCGCGGGAGTGGCGCAGCAGCTTGAACATATGGCCGAAGTGGCGGATCTGGATGCCGCGGGTCATGACCGTGAAGTAGAGGCCGGTGCCGATCAGCAGATAGATCAGCACGCTGCCCCACAGCAGGCCATTGCCGGCGTCGACCAGTCCGGTGAGAAACCCGGGTAGCGTGAAATTCATGAAGCTCGCCTTTGCTGATGAATGAAAGGGCGTCATTCTTCACGGGAGCATGGGGATGGCAAGTCCTATTGCGATATTTCGTTAATTTAGTGTGAATGTTCACAAGTTTCGTGGTGAATGGTTTATATCTCTGAGTCGAGGTGCCCGGCATAGCACGGCGCTGAACTCGGTGCGTCGTCGGTTTGACGGTCCTCCTCGTACAGGGCCTCAAGAAGCGCCTCGCGCAGTACTGGCAAATGCGAGCCCTCTAGATCGCGAGCCGCCGAGAGCAGTGTCAGGCGCCCTTGGCGTGCCAGGCGCATCAAGGGCACCAGGCAAGTCTCGTCGGAGCGTATTTCGTTGCGGTAGTCATGGATGAAGGTGGCGCGGTCGATGGTGCCCCGGTGCCAGGCGCGTCGCAGGCCAGGGGAGGGCGAGGCGTCGCGGTACCAGTCCTCCAGAGCCAAGGCTTCGCGCCGCATGCCGCGTGGCCATAATCGATCGACCAGCACGCGAGCACCATCGCTCTGAAGTGGGGTGGAGTAGATGCGCTTATTGGCGATGTCGTATCTCATCACTGCATCCGTTGCCGATCAGCGGGATAACACCATCAGCCTAGACATCCGTGGACACATATTCCACGCACTCCAGCGACTTGGTGGCAGTGACGATCTGCTCCAGCTCGTCGCAGAAGGCACTCAATGCTTCACTGGCATGGCCCGGGGCGCGGTGCAGCTCGATGTCGACATGCCCGAGTTCCGGCAGCCCTTCGTCGGCGCCGACGATGCGACACCCCTGTGGCACGCTGCGCGGGGTCTTCACCGTCAGCGCCAGGCCGGCCTGCACCGGCAGGTTGATGCCGGTGGGGGATTGGCTCGAGTAGCGCACGTCCCAGCGGCGGTCCTCGCGGCCCAGGGCGGCGAAGGCGTGGGCGCGGAAGATACAGCCCTCGGGGTTGAGCGCCAGGGGTAGCGTCTCCCAGGCGTCGAGCCGCGTCTGCTCGGCGACCACCCATACCAGCGGCTCGCGGCCGAGCAGTTGGCCCGACTGGGTCGGCATATGGCGGATCGCCAATACCACGTCCAGCAGCCCCTCCTGAAAGGCATGCACCTGGGCGGCGCTGATGTCGCACACCACCTCCAGGCGCACGTCCGGATAGCGCGCGGCGAAGCGTGGCAACAGCTCCGGCAGGTAAGTGCTGGCCTGCTCCTCCGAGGTGCCGAGGCGAATCAGCTCGCCCTTGCGCTCGGCGCCCATCACCTGGATCGCCTCGTCCTGCAGCTTGAGGATATGCCGCGCATAGGGCAGCAGGCGGCCGCCGGCCGGGGTCAGGATCACGCTGCGGCTGGTGCGCTCGAATAGCGCCTCGCCCATGCGGTCCTCGAGGCGCTTGATCTGTAGGCTCACCGCCGACTGGGTGCGATGCAGCACCTTGCCGGCGGCACTGAAGCCCTCGCATTCGGCGACGGTGACGAAGGCGCGCAGCAGGTCGGTGTCCATGATCTATGAGCTCCTGAAATGCGTTTTATCTTAACCATTCATTTCTATTATCGAACCTGTCTCTCTACCCTGTCCAATACGCTAGCCAACGGCAGGAGTCATCATGCACGCCACCGCACCCCACACCGACGATACCCCTTTTAACGGCCTCGACGGCCTGATCGACCTGGCCCGCTATCCCATCGAGGACCTCGACAGCGCGGTTGGCCAGGCGTTGATCGAGGAGTGCCGCGCCCAGCTCGCCGACGATGGCTGCGTGGTACTGAAGAATTTCGTTCCTGAAGACGCCCTCGACCGCCTCGAGCGCGAGACCGAACGGCTGTCGCCGGAGGCCCACTACAACCAGACCGAGACCAATCCCTACAACAGCGACGGCGACCCCGAGCTGCCGGCCACGCACCCCAAGAACCGCTTCGACGACCGCACCAACGGCTTCGTCGCCGGCGACCGCATCGGCAGCGAGACCATCATTCGCCAGGTCTACGAGCACGCCGGCTTTCAGCGCTTCATTGCCAGCGTGGTCGGCATGCAGGAGATCCACGAGTACGCCGATCCGCTAGCCGGCCTGGTGATCAACGTGCTGCGCGAGGGTTGCCAGCATCCCTGGCACTACGACACCAACGAATTCATCGTCACCATGATGACCCGTCAGTCCCATAGTGGCGGGCGCTTCGAGTACGCCCCCGGCATTCGTAGCCCCGCAGGCGAGAACTTCGCCGCGGTAGAGCGGGTGCTCGACGGCGACCGGTCTCAGCTCACCTCGCTGGCGCTGGAACCCGGCGACCTGCAGATCTTCTTCGGCCGCTACTCGCTGCACCGCGTGACCCCGGTGGAGGGCGACAAGGAGCGCCATACGGTGATCTTCGCCTATGCCAAGGAGCCCGGCTTCATCGGTCGCCCGGAGCGCGCCCAGCGTATCTTCGGGCGCATGGCGCCGATCCACGAACAGCTCCTGCGCGAAGGCATGACGCGCACCGACAACCTGGCCGATTGAGCCCTCGCACAGAGCAGATCGCCCCGTATAGAGAGATTTCATGAGTATCGTAGAATTCGAGAACCTGTCCGATAACGAGCCCGACAAGATCCCGGTGGTGCCCTCGGCGCCGATGGCCAACGGCGACAGCATTCCCACCGCCTTCGACCCCAAGCAGCTGCGCGCCGGCCGCCTGGCGCGCCTGCGCGACATGATGGCCGAGCAGGGCTATGCCGCGGTGGTGCTGTTCGACCCCTACAACCAGCGCTATGCCACTGGCTCGCGCAACATGTTCGGCTACTTCCTGCGTAACTCCACGCGCTATATCTACGTGCCGCTGGACGGGCCGATCATCCTCTTCGAATACCCCGGCAGCGCCCATGTCTCCACCTGGCTTGAGACCATCGACGAGGCGCGTACTTCCAAGGTGGTGTGGTCGGCGGTCAACCAGCGCGACAACCTCTCCAGCGATCCCTTCGGCGTCGAGATTGCCGAGCTGATCGAGGCCCATGGTGGCGGCAACAAGAAAATCGGGCTCGACCGCTGCGCGCTCAACCTGGCGCGCTCGCTGGAGGCGCAGGGGCTCGATGTCTATGACTGCATGCAGGACACCCTGCACTGTCGGCGCATCAAGACCCCGGAGGAGATCGCCTGCCTGGCCCAGTCGATGGCCGGCAGCGAGGCCGCGGTGGCCGAGGTGGAAGCCGCCATCAAGCCGGGCATGCGCGAGAACGACCTGTTCGCGATCCTCTACGGCGAGGTGATCCGCCAGGGCGGCGAGTTCATCGAGACCCGGCTGCTGTCGTCGGGGCCGCGCACCAACCCCTGGTTCAACGAGGCCAGCGACCGGGTAATCCGCGCCGGTGAGCTGGTCGCGCTGGATACTGACACCATCGGCTGCCACGGCTACTACTCGGACTTCTCGCGCACCTTCCACGTCGGCCCCGGCCGGCCCAGCGGCTACCAGCAGAGCCTCTACCAGATGGCCCATGAGCAGGTGCACCACAACATGGCGATCCTCAAGCCGGGCATGAGCTATCGCGAGATCGCCGAGAAGGCGTGGAAGATCCCCGAGCGCTTCCTCGACCGCCGCTACCCGTCGATCATCCACGGCGTGGGCATGCACGGCGAGACGCCGTTGGTCGCCCACCACATGGATTTCGATCGTTTCTCCAAGGACGGCATCCTCGAGCCCGGCATGGTGGTCTCGGTGGAGAGCTATATCGGCGAGGTCGGCGCCGCCGACGGCGTCAAGCTCGAGGAAGAGGTGCTGGTCACCGAGACCGGGATCGAAAAGCTCAGCGGTTATCCCTTCGATGATGTGCTGCTCGGCCGCCACTTTTAATCAGGACTGCCCGTTTCATGACTGTTGAATTGCCCGTTGTACCCCACCATATCGGCGGCGAAGCGCTCACTGGCGAGCGTCTGATCGACGTGATAAACCCCGCCAGCGGTGCCGCCATTCGGCGCTTGAGCCTGGGTGGCGCGACGACCGTAGCCCGCGCCATCGACGCCGCGCGTGCCGCCCACCCGGCCTGGCGCGATACGCCGCCGGCCAAGCGCGCCCAGGTGATGTTCCGTTTCAAGATGCTGCTCGAGCGCGATGCCGAGGCGATCTGCCAAGTGATCAGCGAAGAACATGGCAAGGTGCTGGAAGACGCCATGGGCGAGCTCAAGCGCGGGATCGAGAACGTCGACTATGCCTGCGGCGTGGCGGAACTGCTCAAGGGCGAGTACTCCCACAATGCCGGGCCGGAGATCGATACCTGGTCGAACCACCAGCCGCTGGGTATCGTTGCCGGCATCACGCCGTTCAACTTCCCGGCCATGGTGCCGCTGTGGATGTACCCCATGGCCATCGCCTGTGGTAACGCCTTTATCCTCAAGCCCTCCGAGCAGGTGCCTTCGGCGGCGATCAAGATGGCCGAGCTGCTCGAGGAGG
The DNA here is from genome assembly GCF_010977575.1 of Halomonas socia. Taxonomy (GTDB): domain Bacteria; phylum Pseudomonadota; class Gammaproteobacteria; order Pseudomonadales; family Halomonadaceae; genus Franzmannia; species Franzmannia socia. The sequence goes on along the minus strand of NZ_CP048812.1, from coordinate 4,219,590 downwards.
CCGGTCTGCCGGCGGGGATCTTCAACGTCGTCCACGGTGATCGGGAAGCAGTAGAAGCCCTGATCGATGCCCCCGACGTACGCGCGCTATCGTTTGTCGGCTCCACCCCGGTGGCCAGGGCCATCTATCGCCGCGGAGCCGAGCAGGGCAAGCGCGTTCAGGCGCTGGGTGGCGCCAAGAACCACGCCGTGGTGCTACCCGACGCCGACCTCGACAATGCCGCCAATACCCTGATCGGTGCCGCCTTCGGCAGTGCTGGCGAGCGCTGCATGGCGATCTCGGTGGCGGTGTGCGTGGGTGACACCACTGCCGATGCGCTGGTCGAGAAGCTCGCTGGCCAGGCGCGCGACCTGAAGATCGGTTCGGGTACCGAACGCGGCCTGGACATGGGCGCGCTGATCAATGCCAGCCACCGTGACAAGGTCGCCGGCTATCTCGAGCAGGGCGTAGCGTCTGGCGCCGAGCTGCTGGTGGATGGCCGCGAGCATCCGCTGGTGGCAGCGTCGCCAGGCTATTTCCTCGGTGCCAGCCTGTTCGACCGGGTGACGCCGGAGATGAGCATCTATCGTGACGAGATCTTCGGCCCGGTGCTGTGCGTGGTGCGGGTGGAGAGCTTCGAAGACGCCATTGCGCTGATCAACGCCCACCAGTACGGCAACGGCACCTGCCTGTTCACCGGTGATGGCGAAGCCGCGCGGCGTTTTGCCGATAGCATCGAAGTGGGAATGGTCGGCATCAATGTGCCGCTGCCGGTGCCGGTGGCCTTTCACAGCTTCGGCGGTTGGAAGGAGTCGCTGTTCGGTGACCTACACGCCTACGGCCCCGACGCGGTGCGCTTCTACACTCGCCGCAAGGCCATCTCCCAGCGCTGGCCCAAGCCCCAGCAGCGCGACGGCGCCGAGTTCTCCTTCCCTTCGAATTGAGCGACTGCCCCCGCACGTTGCCGGCCGTGCGGGGTGAACGTCGGCGAGAGTAGCGGAGAAGACGTTTCATACGCCGCGTGTTAGTTTTCGGTGTTCCACTGATTTGCCGGCAGGATGCTCATGTCCCTGGAAAGCGCGCTGCTCTATCTCTTCGCCATCTTCGTCTTCGCCGTGACCCCGGGGCCCGGAGTCTTCGCCCTGCTGGCGCGGGGCATGGCGTCTGGTGCGCGCTCCTGCGTCTCTCTGGCGCTGGGCATGACGGTGAGCGACCTGATCTACCTGCTGCTGGCCTTCTACGGCCTGGCCGCCATCGCCGAGAACTGGAGCGAGGCGTTTACGCTGATTCGCTATCTCGGCGCCGCCTACCTGTTCTATCTGGGCTGGAAGATGTGGACCGCCCCGGTAAGAGCCGAGCCACTGGCCCCAGAACAGCGGCGCGTGGATGTCATCAAGGGCTTCCTGCAGGGCTTTCTGATCTCCGCCTCCAATCCCAAGGTGATCCTCTTCTATATCGCCTTTCTGCCTACCTTTATCGATCTCACCGCTCTGGGCAGTGCGGATATGGGGCTGGTGGTCGGCCTCACCTTCATCGGGCTGATGGCAGGGCTGATGCTGGTGGCTTCCGGCGCCTCCAGCGCACGCCGCTTTCTGCAGACCGAGCGCGCCATGAAGGGCGCCAACCGTTCCGCCGGCTCGCTGATGGTCGCCGCCGGGGCATTCCTGGTCGCCAAGGGGTGAGTTGGCTCACGCCTTGCGTCATCCTTCCCGAGGAGAAGCCATGGATGTTGACGAAGATAAGATCGATGAGGGGCTTCGGGAATCCGAACGTTTGTTCCACAAGCTATTCTCAAAAGATGCTTCAGTCTGAGCAGCGGAGCCACGTCAGCTAGGGTTCTGGTAATGGCATGCAGGCTTAACCTGGATTATCGAAGCGTGTTACCGATGCCGTGGTAGCTTGGCAGCATCGCCCTCGTGCCGGCTATTCTCGCTGGCAGTGGTATGAATGGAGTCTCCTAATGAGCGATGCCTTTACCCTCGGTTGCCCCCACTGCCTGGCGATCAATCGCGTCAGTCCCGCCCGCCTGAGCGATGCGCCCAAGTGCGGCAAATGCAAGCAACTGCTGCTGAGTCGCGAGCCGCTGGCGCTCACGGCTGCCAACTTCTCTGCACTGGTGGAGCGCAGCAGCCTGCCGGTGGTCATCGACTTCTGGGCCAGCTGGTGCGCCCCATGCAAGATGATGGAGCCAATTTTCGCCGAGGCGGCCCGCGACCTGACAACGCACATACGTTTTGCCAAGCTGAATACGGAACAGGAGCGCTCGCTGGCCGGTCGTTTCGGCATCCGTAGCATTCCCACGCTGATCGTGTTCCGCGATGGGTACGAAGTGGCACGTCAGCCAGGACTGCTGAATGGCGCGCAGCTACGCGAGTGGCTGCAGCCCCACCTGGTATGAGTGCTGCCTTACAGCCATCGAGCCGGGAGAATGTCGTGTCGCCAACATGCTCGCTCAAGGTCTATTACGATGCCGTCTGCCCTGGTTGCCGCCGCGACCGAGCTCGCTATGAACGCTGGGCTGGAGAGGCGGGCGAACAGGTAGCCTGGTGCGATGTGACTGCGCATCAGCAGACGCTGCGCGACAAGGGCATCGATCCTCAGGCAGCGCTGCTGTCACTGCACGTGGAGGACGACGCGGGGCGCATCGTCGATGGCATCGATGCCTATGCGCTGCTGATGCAGCGCGTGCCGCGTCTCAGGCCGCTGGCCTGGGTGATCGGGCTGCCGGGGGTCAAGGCGCTGCTGACCCGGTGTTACGACCGCTGGGTGCGACGGCGCCTGGCCCGTGAGGGGCGACTGCCGGATTGATTGGGGGCTTCTCGTAGATGCCGAACTCCCATGGCCATGCAGCGCTGGCAGATGCGGTATCCTGAGAGCTCTCGCACGGCAATCACCAGGAGCACGATCGTGAGCAAGACATTATGGATGATGGGGGCCTCGCTGCTGATGGCGGGCCTGAGTGCCTGTAGTGGCGAGCAGGACAGCGAAACCCGAAACGCTGCCGAGCAGAGCAACCTGAGCCGCGACTATGCGGCTCTCGTGGGCGAATGGCGGCTGGTGGACTTCCATCAACCCGGCGTCAGCGCCATGAGCGAGGAGCAGGCCGATAGCTGGCTGGGGGCCCGACTGCGCATCAGCGACGACTGGTTCGCCCTCGGCGAGTATTACTGCGAGTCGCTGACACATATCGGCGAGGTGCTGCCGGTCAATCAGGTGCGCGATGACTTCCGCCTGCAGGAGGGCGACTTGGCGCCTTTCGAAGGGCGTGAGCAGGTGGCGCGTCACCGCCTCGACTGTGAGGACGGCGAGTGGCCGGCGCTGGGCGGTACGCTGCTGATGCTCAGTGACACCCGCGCACTCGCCCCCTGGGATGGCGTGTTCTTCGAGCTGGAGCGTGACGATGGCTTCCGCGCCACCGGCACCGAGCCAGCCTGGAACCTGGCCATCACCGCGGAGGGCATGCGCCTCTCGGTGCCGTTCGACGACCGCGATGTGCGTACCGAACTGCCCGAGCCGGAAGTCGGCAGTGGCGAGGGCGTGCGGGTCTATCACGCCACCACCGAGGGCAACTATCTGCGCGTGGTGATCAGCCCCGAGGCGTGTCGCGACAGCATGAGCGGTGCGCCGTTCGAGACCACGGTGCGAGTGACCCGCGACGATGAGGTATTCCGGGGCTGCGGCGGGGCCATGCCGACGTTGTCGCCGTGAGGCTCAGCGTAGCGTGTCGAGTGTCTGATGCAAGGAGCGAGGCAGGATGCCCAGGTCGTCGCAGCGCCCGGCTTCGGTGCCGGCCACGTTGTCCTGCTGCATCAGCAGCACCTGGTCGCGGGTCAGCGGTGGATTGGGTAGCCACCCGGTCACCGCGGCCAGCAGTCGCCAGGCGATGAAGGGTACCGGTAGCAGCGGTCGATGTCGCCCCTGCTGGCTCATCACCCGCTCGAGGATCTCGCGGTAGCTGAGTACCTCGGGGCCGCCCAGCTCGAACAGCCGCCGCGCCGGCGGGGTGGATGAGAACAGCCGCCCCACGGCGCGGGCCAGGTCGTCGACGTGCAGCGGCTGCAGGCGCGTCTCGCCGCGGCCGAACAGTGGAATCAGCGGTAGCCGTGTCAGGCCCTGCAGGGCGGTGAGGAAGGCGTCATCCGGCCCGAACAGCACACTGGGGCGCAGGATCGTCGCCTTGGGAAAGTGCTCGAGGACGGCATGCTCGCCGGCGGCGCGGGCACGCACATAGGCCGAGGGTGAGTCGAGGCTGGCGCCGATGCCGGAGAGCTGCACCACGGTGCTGATGCCGACCCGCTGCGCCAGGCGTGCCAGCCGCGCCGCGCCCTCGACGTGTACCGCGTGAAAGCTTGCCTTGCGTTTCTCGACGTAGCAGCTCACCGCATTTACCACACCGCCGGCGCCCTCCAGCGCTGCGGCGAGGCTCGCTTCGTCGTGGATGTCGGCGCGTACCAGGCTAAGCGGATCGCCCGCGTCGTGCCACTCGGGGAACGCGGGGTGGCGCGCGGCGAGGCGCACGCGATGACCGCGCTCGATCAGTTCGCGAACGATGGCGCGGCCGGCAAAACCGGTCCCGCCGAGCACGAGGATCGGACGCGGCGCCATGCTCAGCGCTGCTGGGCCAGATCCAGCAGGCGCTCCACTGCCAGCAGCAGCTGTCGGCACGATTGCTTGCCAACGCGTGCGCCCACGGCGTCGAGTTCGGGTTCCTCCAGATAGCAGAAGGGGCACACATAGTCGCTGAAGACGTCGAGGGTAAGCGGCGCTGCGTTCATGACGGGCTCACACGAAAACGAGCCGCCGGCAGTGCCGGGGCTCGAGGGGATGAACAGGCGATGGGCGGGTCAGGCGGTGGTGTTGATCAAGGTGCCGATATGCCCTTCGCTGGCCAGTTGGGGTTCTGCCGAGGCCGACTCCATCAGCGCGGTGACCTGCTGTTGTTGCATATCCAGGGCCTCGCGAAACACCTGCATTTGCGCATGCTGGGCGGCCTGGGCCTGCTGCAGCACCAGCGATTCGCTTACGACGCTATTGACGGCGGGATCCATCCGCTTACCTCCCATACAATGAATATGCGTCCAACCTAGCAGCCCTGCCAGCTGCTTGCAAAGGCGGCAGTGGAGCCTTGACCCGCGGCAGTGTAGGCTTGCGGGCTTTTGCCATCCCCATCATCAGGAGCCCGCATGAGCGATCTGCCTAACTGCCCGGCCTGTGCGTCGGAGTTCACCTACCATGACGGCATCCAGTACGTGTGCCCCGAGTGCGGCCATGAGTGGATGCCTGGCGATGCCGCAGCGGCGCGCCAGGACGATGTGCTGGAGGCCCGCGATGCCCATGGCAATCCGCTGGCCGACGGCGATAGCGTGACGGTGATCAAGGACCTCAAGGTCAAGGGTTCCTCCTCGGTGATCAAGGTCGGCACCAAGGTCAAGGGCATCCGCCTGATCGAGGGCGACGCCGAGGGTGGCCACAACCTCGACTGCAAGGTAGAGGGGATCGGGGCGCTGAAACTCACCTCGAAGTTCGTCAAGAAGGCCTGAAACGCAAGGCTACTCGCCCTGCAGCGTGGCGATGAGGCGCCGTGGCCCACCCTGGTCGCGGTGCTCGCCGAGCCAGATGCCCTGCCAGGTGCCGGTGGCCAGGCGCCCGCCGCGCACCGCCAGGGTCACCTGGGTGCCGAACAGGCTGGCAGCAACGTGGGCGGGCATGTCGTCGGGGCCTTCGAGCGTATGTTGAAAGTAGGGCAGGTCGCCGGGCACCAGGCGACGCAGAAAGGCGTCCATGTCGTGACGCACGTCGGGGTCGGCGTTCTCGTTGAGCGTCAAGGACGCCGAGGTGTGCAGCAGTTGCAGGTGCAGCAGCCCAACCTCGCAATCGCCCAGGGCCGGGATAGCGGCGACCACCTCGTCGCTGATCAGATGAAAGCCGCGAGAACGTGCGGCCAGGCGAATCTCCGTTTGTTGCCACATGCTGGTTTCCTCCTGTGTGGGATGGGGCCTATGGTAATAGCACAGGCAACATCGAGTCAGGAGGACGCCGATGGCAATGACGCCGATTCAGCATGAAGCTGCCACTGATGATTTGCTCGCCGAGCGGATTCTCGCCCAGGCGCTGGCCATGGCCGAGGAGACGGGCTGGGAGGGCGTCGAGTTGACCCGCGTGGCGGCAGCGCTCGAGATACCGGCCGCCGCGGTGCTCGACCACTATCGTGATCTCGACGCCGTGGCCAACGCCTGGTTCATGCGCGGCTGGTGCGCCATGCTCGCCGAGAAGCCCGAGGGGTTCGCCGACTGGGCAGCCCGCGAGCGTATCGAGCACTGTCTGCTGGCCTGGTTCGACGCTCTGGCGCCACGGCGCCGGGTGACGGTAGAGATGCTGCGCAGCAAGGCGCATCCGCCACACCTGCATACTTGGGTGCCGATGGTCTTCGACCTCTCGCGAACCGTACAGTGGCTGCGCGAGGCGGCGATGCTCGAGGCGCCTTATGGCACGCGCCGCGCCCAGGCCGAGGAGATCGGCCTCACGGCGCTGTTCGTTGCCACGCTGCGGGTCTGGGCCAACGATGAAACGCCGGGCCAGCAGGAGACACGGCGCTATCTCGGCAAGCGGCTGCGTCATGCCGAAGGACTGATGAGGCGACTAGGCGGTTAGGTAGCCTCGTCCTCGTCGTCAGGGGTATCGTCCGCCAGCCAGCCACGCTCGCGGTAGTAGCGCTGGGCGCCCTCGTGAAGCGGTGCCGAGAGCCCATCACGGATCATGCTCTCGGGCTCGAGTAGCGAGTAGGCGGGGTGGAAGGAGGTGAAGCGCTCGAAGTTGTCGAAAAGCGCGGCGACCAGGGCGTAGACCCGCTCGGGGTCGGCTGACTCGCTGGCCACCAGCGTCGCGCGCACGCCGAAGGTCTGTACCGCTGCCTGGTCGTCGTGATATAGACCGGCGGGAATCTCGGCGTGTGTATAGTAGGGAGCAGCCGCGATCAGCGCCTCTACGGCGTCACCCTTGATGTCGACAATGGCGGCATCGCATAGCCGGATGGCCTGAGCGATGGAGGCATCGGGATGACCGACGGTATAGACCATGGCCTCGACCCTGCCGTGGCAGAGTTCGAGTGACTGTTGATCCGCGGGTAGCTCGTTGACCACTGCGAAATCGTCGAGCGTCCAGCCCTGGGCGTCCATCAACTGCAGCATGGTGCCGCGTTGCCCGGAGCCGGGATTGCCGATATTCACCGAGCGCTGGGCGAGATCGGTGAGCTGTGCGATGCCGGCATCGCGCCTCACCACCAGGGTGAAGGGCTCGCTATGTACCGAGAACAGCGCGCGCAGCCCGTTGTCTGGGCCGGCCTCGGCGAAGCCTTCGATGCCCTGCGTGGCGTGATAGTGCAGATCCGACTGAGCCAGCGCGATCTCCAGCTCGCCGTCGCGCAGTGCCGCGAGATTGTCTACCGAACCACCCGAGGTGCGGGCTTCACAAGGGGCCTCCAGCAGTCGGCACAGCGACTGGCCGGTAATGTGGTAGACCCCGGTAGGACTGGCGGTGCCGATGACCAGTGGCGACTCGGCCTGAGCAAGTGGCGTCAGGCCGAGCAGCAGCGCGGCGAGGCAGGTACGTCGGTGAGTGGCGTTGCGAAGAGCCATGTGCTCCATCCTCCCCGTTATCATGTCCCCGGACCCGGGGAGCGCTGGCGTGGCGGAGTCCCCGGGGCAGGCTGGCTGCCCAATGCCGGCGCGCTATGCTGAAGTCTAGTCGCTTCGCAGCGCTCGCGCGTTGACAGGCGCATGGCCATCTCCGATGCTGGCGCTCTCAATCCGACAGCCAAAGAGGATCGTCGCTATGGCATTTGCACCCTCGACCATGCAGCTAGAGAGTTCGGCCTTTGCCAATCACGGCAAGATTCCCAGCAAGTGTACGGGTGAGAGCGACAACGTCTCGCCGGCGCTGAGTTGGTCAGGCGCGCCGGAGGGCACCCAGGGCTATGCGCTGATCTGCCACGACCCGGATGCGCCGCTGGTGAAGGGGGGGCAGTACGGCTTCGTGCACTGGGTGCTGTATAACCTGCCGGCCTCGGTGACCTCGCTGGAGGAAGCCACCGCCAGCGGTACTGTTGGGCTCAACGACGGTGGGGGCAACGGCTACATGGGGCCGATGCCCCCGGAAGGGCATGGCCTGCATCTCTACTATTTCTGGGTGCTGGCGCTCGATGCCGAGCTCGAGCTGCCTGCCGGGCTGACGCTCAGCCAGCTACTCGAGAAGATCGAGCCGCACTTGCTGGGCATGAACCGCCTGGTCGGCACTTACCAGCGCGGCTGAGTCATTTAGCCCCCTGCTCGGTGGCGGCCTCCCGGGCCGCCAGCTCCTGGGGCAGCAGCGCGGCGTGGATCACTCGGTTGACCGGGGTGGACACGTCTAGCTCGACCCCCAGGCGCACCACCGCACCGTTCTGCGACTCCAGCTCGGACGGCCGCCCGTCAACGATGTCGCGCTGCATGGAGGCGGTGCTCTTCTCCGGCAGGGCATCGATGAATTTCATCGCCCGTGCCACGGCGTCTTCCGGCAATGCCACCTCCTTGGCCACCCCCACCCGGTAGATCTCCTCGAGGATCGATTCGATCAGCGCACGACTGTCGGGCAGGCGGCGGGTCACGCCGATCGGTGCCCGGCTGATGCTGCCGATGCCGCTCATGGCACAGATGAACAGAAACTTGCTCCAGATCGCCACCTGGATGTCCTCGGCGACCTCGGCGGTCATGCCCTCGGCGCCTGACAGGCACTCGCTGATGGCGGCAACCCGTTCGCTCTTGCGGTTGTTGAGTTCGCCGAGGCGAATGAAGGGCTCGATGCCGGCGTGGCGGATTACCCCGGGGGCCTCGCGCCAGGCGAGGATGCCGCACAGCCCGCCGATGACTCTGTCGGCGCCAACCTCGCGGGCCAGATGGTTGGCGGCTTCGACGCCGTTCTCCAGTGGCAGTACGCAGGTGTCGGGGCCGAGCAGCGGCGCCATGGCGGCAGCGGCGTCGGCCACCTGCCAGGCCTTGACGGCAACGATCACCAGGTCGACCGGACCGACGCTCGCCGGATCTTCGCTGGCCTGGGCCTGGTGGACATGGAAGTCGCCGTGGATGCTGTGCACCTTGAGGCCATCACGCTGGATGGCGGCGAGATGGTCACCGCGGGCGATGAAGGTAACGTCTTCGCCGGCAGCGGCCAGACGGCCGCCGAAGTAGCCGCCGACGCCGCCGGTGCCGTAGATCGCGATGCGCATGGGGGTCTCCTGAGTGGTACGGCCGCTCGTGAGCGGCCGCTGATGACATTGGTCAATCGTTGAAACGGGTCAGTGCCTGCTTGGCGTCGTCCTGCCAGCGGCTGGGCAGGCTGGCGGCCTGCTGCAGCGCCTGGTGCGCCTCGCTGCGCTGGCCGAGGCCCTCCAGGGTCAGTCCCAGGTTGAGCCAGGCTACAGCCAGGTCAGGCTGCCGGTCGGTGGCATGTCGGAAAGCGTTGGCAGCGTCCTCGGGGTGGCCGGCGCCGTACTCGGCATTGCCCAGCGCAAACCAGGCCATGGCGTCCTGCGGCCAGCGCTCGGTTACCGCGCGCCAGGCGGGCAGCGCAGCCTCGGCGTCGTTGGCCTGCTCGAACGACGCGATGGCGTCCATGGCGCGGCGTGGCCCTGTGCTCACCGGGAGTTCACCGGGCGGCAGGGCGACCATCGCCCAGCGCTCACTGCGCGCCCAGGTAGCATCGAAGCGGCGAAACGACTCCTGGCGGTTGGCTTCTTCGCCGCTATGCAGCGTCAGCAGCTGTTCGTCGAGGTCGTAGCCGATTGCCACCGCGTAGTGCCACATCGGCCACAGCGGCAGCGACAGGTTTTGCATCACCACCACCGGATGGCCTGCATCGAGCTCCTCGAGCAGTGACGCGAAATTGCCGTCGAGCACGAAGCTGACGCGGTCGTAGCGGCGTACCGTCGACTGCATCTCAGGCTGCACGCTGCCTTCGCGGTTGGGCAGGAAGACCTGGGGAATCAGGGTGTCGACGCTGACATCGACCTCGGCGTAGTTGAGCACCATGGCCAGTGAGGCGGGGCCGCACTGATAGTCGCGCTGGGCGTGGAAGGGCACGCCGTCGATATAGGTGCGCTCGGCGACCCCCATGTCACCGGGGCTGGCCAGGCGCGGGCCGGTGGCGCAGCCGCTGAGCAGTAGAAGGGCAGCCATCAACAGCAGAACGCCCGCAGTGCGGGCGTTCCATGTTTGCCGTTCTGACTGCTGTCGCGGCGCTTGCCGTTCAAGCAGATGAGACATGCGGCTGCCTCAGCGAGTGAACGGGAAGACGTTGGTCAGGCCGAGCAGGTCGGTGACCAGCAGCAGCACGAAGATGAAGACCAGCGCGCCAACCACGCTGGCACCGGCCGGCAGGTCGTCGAGCTGTTCGGCCATCTGGCGCACTTCGGCGTCGGACAGGGCAGCCACGCGGGCCTCGACATCGGCCGGGTCGACACCCTGGGCGACCAGCTGATCCTGAACGTCCTGGCGAGAGAGCATTTCGTTGATGCGTTCGCGGTCGGCGCTGACCTGGTCGGCGCTCAGGGCATCTTGAGTGGTGACCAGTGAGTTGGCCGGCGCGGCCTGCGGCGCAGCCGCAACCGGCAGGCTGCCGAGGACCAGGAAGGCGATCAACAGCGGGCTGAGGACTCGAGAGAGCTTCTTCATCATGGGATGGTTCCTTTCTTCTGGGATTGGCTTCCGGCTTCTTGATGATCCTTGAGTCTTGCGTCTTGGCATCCGTGCTTGCGGCGATGCCGTATCAGTATAGAGTCAGATGCCGATGATTTTCATGCCTTTTTTGTCAACTCTTTGTCAAGCAGACGGCGAATCAGCGACGTGTCGGCGTCACGGTGGGTGGGTAGCTCGAAGCGCGCTTCGGCAATCGCGCGCCGCGACAGCCGGGCCTGGAGCAGGGTTTCGCCGTCGTCGGCCGCAGCGAGCGTCTCGCCGCGCGGGCCGAGAATCCGCGAACCGCCCCAGAAGTGGCTGCCCGCCTCGCAGCCGACGCGGTTGGCCATGATCACCGGGGTGCCGTAGGTCATGGCGTAGAACTGCAGGTTGGTGGCCCAGTTATGCTCGTTGGAAAATGCCTGGCTGACGATGCCGCTGGCCGAGTTGATCGGTGCGCAGAGTACCTCCGGGCGTGCCAACAGGGCGGCATGCACCAGCGCCGGATTCCACAGGTCGGCGCAGATCAGCGGGCTGACCGACCAGCCCCGGTCCAGCGCAACCTGGGTCAAGTCGCGGCCAGGGGTGAACCACTTGCCCTCCTCGAGTCCGCCGTAGCTGGGCAAGTTGAGCTTGCGATGCACGGCCTTGACCTCACCGTGCTGGAGAAGCGCCATGGCGTTGTAGCACTCACCGGGGCTGACCTCCTCGACGAAACCGACCAGCGCCAGCATATTGGCGCAGATACTTGCCAGTGCAGCCAGGCGTGGGTCGTCGGCGGGCATGGCCACGTCGAGCACGCCGCGGCCGAGGCCGTAGCCGGTCAGCGATAGCTCGGGAAACACCAGCAAGTCGCAGCCGGCGTCACGTGCCGCCTCGATCAGCGGGCGGTGATGGGCCAGGTTGGCATCGATATCACCCAGGCAGCAGTCGAGCTGGGCGGCGGCGACGTGGAGATGGTCGGCATCGGGCATGCGAGCTTACTCGTCAGGAAAAGGTGCAGTTCAACCCAGAGAGGCCGCCCACAGGCGGCCTCTCGAAGCGTAGGCTCGTGGCAGTGTGCCAGCCATGCACGCTGAGCTGAAGGTTCGAAGGGTTACAGCAAGTCATGTTCCTCGAGGAACGATTCGGCGACGCGCTCGATGGTCTCGCGCTCGACGTCGACGCGGGCGTTGAGCTCGGCCATGGTGGCATCGTCGAGCAACGCCGACAGGGCGTTGAGCTGCTCCTCGAGCTCGGGGAATTCCCCAAGGGTATCTGCGCGGATCACCGGAGTCATGGCGTAATCGGGAAAGTACGCAAGATCGTCCTCGAGTACGGTCAGCTCGAGTGCTGGAATACGACCATTGGTGGCGGTAGTCATGGCCACGTCGACTTCACCTTGATCGAGCGAACTCAGCGTCAGCCCCTGATCCATGCGCGAGACGTTACGCCGGCCGAATTCAAAGCCGTAGGCTTCCTGCATCGGCATCAGGCCGTCGTCTCGTGAGTAAAAGGTAGCGTTGGAGGCCAGCGACATCTCGTTGCCGTCGTTGATGACGTCGGCAAGATCGGAGATGCTGTTGATGCCCAGTGCCTCAGCATCATCGCGACGCATGGCCAGGGCGTAGGTGTTGTTAGCCTCGGAGGGCTCCAGCCAGACAAGACCTCTTTCACCATCGAGCTCCTTGACCCGGGCGTAGGTTTCTTCTGGTGAAAGCGTCTCTTCGACATTGTTATAGCTAATCAACGAGGTGCCCGTGTACTCCCAGTAGAGGTCGATTTGACCGTTCTCCTGGGCCTGGCGCAGCACCGTGGTGCCCATACCCGAGCGCTCCTCGACGTCATAGCCGAGCCCTTCGAGATACTGGGTGGTCAATGACGCCATGATCAGCTGCTCGGTGAAGTTCTTGCCGCCGACCTGCAGGGTGCTGGCCTGGGCGCTGCCCGTTGCAATGGCCATTGCTAAAGCCGCCAGCGAAAGCTGTGGCACGATACGTGTCATGATCTGTCCTCGTCTTTTAGACATGGGGAAGACGCCTGCCCATTGGCCGGGCAGGCGTTATTGTGTTGGTGCACTGAAAAGCTCGCCTTACAGCAGGTCATGTTCCTCGAAGAACGATTCGGCGACGCGTTCGATGGTCTCGCGCTCGACGTCGACGCGGGCGTTGAGCTCGGCCATGGTGGCATCGTCGAGCAGCGCCGACAGGGCGTTGAGCTGCTCCTCGAGCTCGGGGAACTCCTCGAGGGTCTCCGCGCGGATCACCGGGGTCAGCGCATAGGCCGGGAAGTAATCGCGGTCGTCTTGCAGCACGCGCAGGTCGAAGGCCGGGATGCGCCCGTCGGTGGCAAACACTACCGAGACATCGACTTGGCCATCGCGCAGCGCCGGATAGGTGAGGCCGGTATCCATACGGCTGACATTGCGGCGGCCGAACTCGAACTCATACATCTCCTGCAGCGGGCGCAAGCCGTCGTCGCGGGCATAGAATTCGGCGTTGGAGGCCAACGTCAGCTCCTCGCCGTCGTTGATCGCCGCGGCCAGGTCGGAGATGGTCGCGATGCCGCGCTCCTCGGCATCATCCTCGCGCATCGCCAGGCCATAGGTGTTGTTGGCAGCAGATGGCTCGAGCCACACCAGGCCGACCTCGGCATCGAGCTCCTTGACGCGTTCATAGGTCTCCTCGGGATCGAGGCGCTCGCTGATGTCGTTGTAGGTGATCAGCGAAGTACCGGTGTACTCCCAGTAGAGGTCGATCTGGCCGTTCTCCTGGGCCTGGCGCAATACTGCCGAGCCCATGCCGGCGCGGTTGTCGACGTCGTAGCCGAGTGCCTCGAGGTACTGGGTGGTCATGCTGGCGATGATCTGCTGCTCGGTGAAGTTCTTGCCCCCCACCACCAGGTCGTTGGCGGTGGCACTGGTAGCGGTCAGGGCGCCGGCCAAGGCCAGGCCGGAAAGCGTTGAGATAAGGCGTTTCATGGTCGTTCTCCTTGCATCAGGGATGTTGTCGTTGGCGATGTTGTCATTAGCGTGCGGGGTTCACGCCCCGCGGGACGACGAAGAAGGCGATGGCGGCGATCAGAGCATCGACGAGAATCGCCAGCAGCGCTGTAGGGATGGCCCCGGCCAGCATCATTACCGGATCGTAGAGATCGATGCCGGTGAAGATCAGCTCGCCGAGTCCGCCGGCACCGATCAGGAAGGCCAGCGGTACGGTGCCGATATTGATGGCGAGTGCCGTGCGGATACCGGCGAAGATCACGTACAGGGCGTTGGGCAGTTCGACCCGAAATAGCCGCTGGGCAGGCGACATGCCGATACCCGCGGCTGCCTCCATCAGCGCCGGAGAGACGCCCTTGAGCCCGGCGTAGGTATTGCGCACGATGGGCAGCAGGGTGGCGACGAACAGCCCGAATATCGCCGGCACGGTGCCGATGCCCAGAAAACTCATCGACAGGGCCAGCACCGCCAGGGTGGGGATGGTGGTGCCGACGTTGAGCACCTGCATCAGGCTTTCTGCCCAGCGTGCCATCGACGGCCGCGATAGCAGGATGCCCAGCGGAATCGCCGTACCAATCGCCAGGCTGCCGGACATCGCGGTCAGCCACAGGTGCTCGACGGCCAGGTACTGGACGTCGGGCAGGTGCCACAGGAAGTCATCGATGATACCGCTGGCGTGGCTCCATACCCCGGCGGCGAAGACTGCCAGCAACAGCAGCGCGCGCAGCGCCCCTTTCATGCTCTGGATGGGCATCGGCTCACTCCTTCGCTGCGGCGTCGGCGGTACCCATGGCGGCCTGGTGGGCGCGATAGCGTGAGCCCAGGTGGCTGGTGATGGCGCGCTGGGTGATCTGCCCGCATACCCGGCCATCGTCATCCACGCAGGGCAGCCAGGTAATGTCGTGGGCGAACATCAGCGAGGCGACCTTACGCAGGTCGTCGTCGAGATGCACTGCGGCCGGCACGCTCTGGAAGTGATCACGGCAGTAGCCCTTGGTGGTGCGCGCCACCGAGCGACTGACGATGCCGGCGGGCTGGCGCTTGTCGTTGACCATCAGGATGGCATTGGAATAGCCGAAGTCTTCGATGCGCGTCAGGGCGGTTTCCAGGGTGTCGCCGGGGCTGACGCTGCCGATTTCGTCGGAGACGATCTCGCGTACCTTGACCAGGTTGAGACGCTTCAGCGCGCGGTCCTCACCGAGGAAGGATTCGACGAAGGCGTCCTTGGGCGCAGTCAGCAGGTCGTCGGGGGTGTCGTACTGTACCAGCCGCCCCTCGCGAAAGATCGCGATGCGGTCGCCCATCTTGATCGCTTCGTCGATGTCGTGGCTGACGAACATGATGGTCTTGTTGAGTGCCTGCTGCATCTTGAGGAACTCGTCCTGAATCACCGCCCGATTGATCGGGTCGATGGCCCCGAAGGGCTCGTCCATCAGCATTACCGGCGGATCGGCGGCGAGTGCCCGGGCCACACCGATGCGCTGCTGCTGGCCGCCGGAAAGCTCGCTGGGGTAGCGCTTGAGGAAGGCGTCGGGCTCCATGGCGATCATCGCCATCAGCTCGCGGGCGCGTTCGCGATACCTGGCCTTGTCCCAGCCCAGCAGACGCGGTACGGCGGTGATGTTCTCCTCGATGGTCATGTTGGGAAACAGCCCGATCTGCTGGATCACATAGCCGATGCTGCGGCGCAGGGTCTGGGTATCCATGCCGGTGGTGTCGTCGCCGTTGATGAACACCTTGCCCGAGGTCGGCCGCACGATGCGGTTGATCATCTTCAAGGTGGTGGTCTTGCCGCAGCCGGAGGGGCCGAGTAGCACGCAGATCTCGCCGGAGGGCACCTCCATGCTGATATGGTCGGCGGCGACCACCGCCCCCTTGGGCGTGTCGAAGACCTTGGTCAGGCTGTCGAGTCGAATCATGCGGGAATCCTTGTCTGGTGGCAGTGGCGCAGTGGGCTCAGGCGGTGGATGCGGCGCGTTCCATCCCCTTCGGCGTCAGGCGCTTCTGCAGCGCCAGCAGGGCGTAGTCGACGATGATCGCCAGCAGGCTCACGGCAATTGCGCCGACGATCAGTTGGCGCGGGTCGGACTGCGAGATGCCGCGGCTGATGAAGGTGCCGAGACCGCCGGCGCCGATGTAGGCGGCAATCGCCATCACGCCGATATTGAGCACCACGGCGGTGCGCACACCGGCCATGATCACCGGCACGGCGAGTGGAATCTCGACCATGCGCAGACGCTGGTTGGGGCTCATGCCGATGCCTCGGGCGGCCTCACGCAGCGCCGGATTGACATTGTTGATGGCGGTGTAGGTGTTGCGGATGATCGGCAGCTGCGAGTAGAGCAGTACTGCGATCACTGCCGGCACATAGCCGATGCCGTGGCCGATCAGCGACAGGATCGGGATCATGATGCCGAACAGCGCAATGGAGGGAATGGTGATGATGATCGAGGCCGCGTAGAGCACGCTGCGCGCCAGGCGCTCGTTGCGGGTGATGGCGATGCCGATCGGCACCCCAGTCAGGGTGGCCAGGCCCACGGCTACGCCGACCAGAGCGATATGCTCGAGGGTACGACTGGCCAGCAGGTCGATATTGTCGAGCGCGTATTGAATCAGCTCCACGCGGCGGTTCCTCCGTGTAGGTGCGATGCTGGTCGCTGGCAGTGCACGACCCCGGTGACAGCGCACGCATAGCGTGCAGCGGCTCGTGGACGAGTCGTCGAGCTCGAGGCAGGGCGGGTCGCGTTGGAATGATCTCAGTCTAGCAAAGGCGGATATCTATTTGTTTTGAAAATGAATAACGATTTCAAATTGCAATCATGAATAATGCTGCTAGACCTAGATTTCTGGGCGCGGGACGGGAGGCAGCGGCGCCGGGCCGGCCAGCAGGCGGGCAAAGGTGTCGGCGGGTAGCGGTCGGCTGATCAGGTAGCCCTGGATCTCGTCGCAGCCCTCGACGCTCATGAAACCGAGTTGCTCCGGGGTCTCCACTCCCTCGGCGGTCACCGTCAGTCCCAGGCTGTGCCCCAAGGCGATGATCGCGCGGGCGATGGCGGCATCGTTGGCACCGCCAGGGATGTCGCGGACGAAGCAGCGGTCGATCTTGAGCTTGTGAATCGGCAACTGCTTGAGGTGACTGAGCGACGAATAGCCGGTGCCGAAGTCGTCGATGGCCAAGCTGATGCCCTGCTCCTTGAGCTGGCCGAGGGCCTCGATAGCACGCTTGGCGTGCTGCATGATAAAGGTCTCGGTGACCTCGAGTTCGAGCTTATCTGGGCTGAGCCCGCTGACCTTCAGCGCATGATTGATCGAGGCCACCAGCTCGCCGCTATCGATCTGGGCACCGGCCAGGTTGACCGCCAGCCGCTCCAGGGGCAGGCCATCGACGAGCCACTCGGCGACCTGGGTGCAAGCGTGTTCCAGCACCCACTGGCTGATCTCGCCAATTAGGCCGCCATTTTCGGCGGCATCCAGGAACAGCCCCGGCGCAATGAGGCCGCGGACAGGGTGCTGCCAGCGTACCAGCGCCTCGGCACCGCTGATTCGTCCACTGGCGGTAGTGACGATCGGCTGATAGTGAACCACGAACTCGCCGCGCTCCAAGGCATAGCGCAGCTCGGTCTCGAGCAGCAACTGGGCCTGGGCGGCAGCGGTCAACTCGGTGGTATAGAAGTCGTAGCAGTTGCGGCCGCGGGCCTTGGCGCGATACATCGCGGCCTCGGCATATTCGAGCAGCTCGACGATGTCGTGGGCGTCGCTGGGGTAGACGCTGATGCCCAGGCTGGTTGTCACGAACGGGGTCTGGTTGCCAAGGGCGAAGGGCTGCTTGAAGTGGCCCAGCACCTTGCCGGCGATGATCATGGCGTCCTGGGGAATCAGCAGATCCTCGAGCAGGATCGCGAACTCGTCGCCGCCCAGGCGTGCCACGGTGTCGCTGGCGCGCAGGCCACGCAGCAGTCGCTTGCTGACCTGGCGCAGCAGGTCGTCGCCGTGACGCTGGCCAAGGGTCTCGTTGATGACCTTGAAGCGGTCGAGATCGAGCAGCAGTACCGCCAGGTTGCGCCCGGAGCGCTTGGCGCGGCGCTGGGCGTGGCGCGCACGCTCGAGGAACAGGGTGCGATTGGGCAGGCCGGTGAGAGGGTCGTAGTAGGCCAGAGCGTTGAGTTGCCGGCGCACGCGGTGGGTGGCCATGCTGGCGCCGAGCACGTCGCCGACCATCTGTAGGGCGTCGAGCTCGATACCCGACCACTCACGCGCCTCATCGGTATCGTCGAAGCCGATGAAGCCCCATAGCGCGTCATCCACCTGGATCGGCATCGCCGCCAGCGACACGATGCCTTGGGGTGAGAGAAACGCTTGCTCCAGCGCCGGCATATCGCGAACTCGCCCGGTAATCGCCTCGCCTTGCTCGAGTTGCTGCGTCCAGCGGCCGTTGCCGATTGCGTCGATGGGCATATACTGAAGGGCAGGATTGTCGATCTGAGCGGTGACGTCGGCCCGTACCCACTCCAGCCGCTGGCTGGCCAGCAAGCCGCGCTGGGCATCGCGGTGTAGCTGGAAGACGTAGACCCGGCTGACGCCCATGGTCTCGCCCAGGCGAGCCAACACCGCTTTCTGAGCCTCGCTATCGTCGTCGCCGGCGCGCAGCAGCCGGGTGGCGGCAAAATGCATCGCCTGGATGATCCTGCCACGTCTTGTGACTTCCTGATCCGTTGCGTGCGCGCTCATTGACGCCGGCTCTCCCTGCTCTGTTGTTATCGCGATTGCCCAAGTTTATGAGCGTTTCGTTATTTCAACAGTAGCAGTTTTGTCACCGGCTGGGGGTCAACCGGCCGTCGCCGGCTGGGCGTGACGCCCGCGGCGGCGCAGCACCCATTTCTCGCCCTCGACGACCAGGAACAGCGCCACACTACCCGCCAGAATCATCAGCCAGTGGTTCGCGCCCAGTGCGGCGCTGGCGAAGATGACTTGCATGAACGGCAGGTAGGTCCAGGCCAGCTGCAGCAGCATTACCAGGCCAATGGCGATCCATACCGGTCGGCTGCCGAAGACGCCTTGCCAGGACAGCGAGCTGTTGATCAGGTAGCGGCTGTTGATCAAGTAGGCGGCGCTGCCGGCAACCAGCATATTCACCGCGCCGCTGCGCGCCAGCGCCTCGCTGCCGCCCTGGGCCAGGATCCAACTGAACATGCCGAATACCCCGGCCAGCAGCAGCACCGAGACGAACACCACGCGCCACAGCAGGAACATATCGAGCAGCGCGGCGTCGGCATCGCGTGGCTGACGGGCCATGATGTCGGGTTCGGCGTCCTCGAAGGCCAGCGCCAGGCCGAGGGTCACCGCCACCACCATATTGACCCACAGTGCCTGCAGCGGGGTGACCGGCAGCAGGGTGCCGGCCAGCACCGCGAGCATGATCGCCAGGCCCTGGCCGCCGTTGGTGGGCAGCAGGAAGGTGATGGTCTTGCGGATGTTGTCGTAGACCTTGCGACCCTCTTCGATGGCGCCGGCAATGGTGGCGAAGTTGTCGTCGGCGAGCACCATCTCGGCGGCCTCCTTGGCCGCCTCGGTGCCCTGGATGCCCATCGCCACACCGACGTTGGCGCGCTTCAGCGCCGGGCCGTCGTTGACACCATCGCCGGTCATGGCGCAGATCCCGCCGCGGGCCTGCATTGCCTTGACCAGGCGCAGCTTGTGCTCGGGGGCGGCGCGGGCGAAGACGTCGACCTCGAGGATGCAGTCCTCCAGCTCGGCGTCCGACATCGCCTCGACCTCGCGCCCGGTCAGCGCTCGCTCAGTGTGGGCGAAGCCCAACTGCTGGGCGATGGCGCGGGCGGTCTCGGCGTGGTCGCCGGTGACCATCACCGGACGGATACCGGCCGCCAGGCACTGTTTGACGGCGCGAATCGCCTCCTCGCGGGGCGGGTCTAGCAACCCCACCAGCCCCAGCAGCACCAGCTGCTCCTCGGCGTGTTCATCGGCCAGTTCATCGACGCCGTGCAGTGTCCTCTCGGCCAGCGCCAGCACTCGCAGGCCGCGGGCGGAGAGCGTATGGATGCGTGACTCCCAGGCCTCGAGGTCGAGGGCCTGGGAGTCGCCGTCGTCACTGCGCTCCAGGTGGCACATCTCCAACAGGCGGTCCGGCGCGCCCTTGACCAGCAGCCGCGGCTCGCCGTCGAGCTGGTGGAGGGTAGCCATGTACTTGCGTTCCGACTCGAAGGGGATGGCATCCTGGCGCTGGTGGTCGCCGCGCAGTTCGCGGGCCTCGATACCGGCCTTGGCGGCGGCCACCACCAAGGCGCCTTCGGTGGGGTCGCCGTGGATCAGCCAGCGGCCATCCTCCTCGGCGAGCTCGGCGTCGTTGCACAGTACCCCGACCTTGAGAAAGTGCCGTAGTGCCGGCTGCTCATCGAGATCGAGGGCGCTCTCGCTGGCCCGGTGGTCGGCCACGCGGTGAAACCCGCCCTGGGGAGCGAAGCCGACCCCGTCGAGGCGAATCTCGCCGTCGGCCAACCAGATCGCCTGGGCGGTCATCTCGTTGCGGGTCAGGGTGCCGGTCTTGTCGGAGAAGATCGTCGAGATCGAGCCCAGCGTCTCCACCGCTGGCAGCCGCCGGATGATGGCGTTGCGCTTGGCCATGGCCTGCACGCCCAGCGCCAGGCCGATGGTGACGATGGCCGGCAGGCCTTCGGGGATCGCCGCGACGGCCAGGCCCACCGCGGCCATGAACATGTCGCCGAGAGGCTGGCCGTGGACCAGCATGCCGAACAGCCCGGTGAACAGCGCGGTGGCGAGGATGAACAGCGCCAGCACTCGGCCGGCGCGGTCGATCTGGCGCAGCAGCGGGGTCTTGAGCTGTTCGACGCCGCGCAGCATCTCGGAGATGCGGCCGATCTCCGAGCGCGTGCCGGTTTCCACCACCAGCCCGCGGGCGGTGCCCTGGACGACGATGGTGCTGGCATAGGCCATGGCGGTGCGGTCGCCAAGCTCGCTGTCGGCGGCGACGGGCTCGAGCTGCTTGTCGACCGGGGTCGACTCGCCGGTCAGCGCGGCCTCTTCGGTGCGCAGTCGCTTGGCCTCGATCAGGCGCAGGTCGGCGGGCACCCGGTCGCCGCTCTCGACCATCACGATGTCACCCGGCACCAGCGCCTCGGCGTCGATGGTCTGGCGCTGGCCGCCGCGCAGCACCTTGGCCTGGGGCGAGAGCATGTTGCGGATGCTGTCCAGCGCCTGCTCGGCCTTGCCTTCCTGGATAAAGCCGATCAGTGCGATGATCACCACTACGCCGACGATCGCCGCGGCGTCGAGGGTATGGCCCAGGCCCAGGCTCGCCAGCGCCGCCACCAGCAGGATCATCATCAGGATATTGTTGAATTGCTCGAGCAGGCGTCGCCACCAGGGGCGGCCCTCGGCCTGCTGCAGCTGGTTGGGGCCATAGCGCTCGAGGCGTTGCTTGGCCTCGGCGTCGCTGAGGCCCTCGGCCTGGCTGTCGAGCTCGGCCAGGGCATCTTCCGCGGAAAGGGCATGCCAGGCAGTGCTGGCAACGTTGGCAGAGCGAGTCGACGGCTGGTCAGGCATCCTGGCCTCCTTGTCGGGAATCGATGGTAAGCAGGTGTAGCATAGACAATGCTGCACTGCAGTGATCCATATCAAGCCAGTCGTCGATGACCCAGACGCCGAGTGCGGCAGCATCTGAGACTCGCGTGATGCGCCTCACAGGGTCATGGCGGCGACCCAGCCGAAGGCGATCAGCGGGATATTGTAGTGCAGGAAGGTCGGCACCACGGTATCCCAGATATGGTCGTGCTGGCCGTCGGCGTTGAGGCCGGCGGTGGGGCCCAGCGTCGAGTCCGAGGCCGGCGAGCCGGCGTCGCCCAGCGCCGCGGCGGTGCCCACTAGTGCTATCGTCGCCATCGGCGAGAAGCCGAAGCCCAGCGCCAGCGGCACGTAGAGCGAGGCGATGATGGGGATGGTCGAGAACGACGAGCCGATGCCCATGGTAATGAACAGCCCCACCAGCAGCATGACCAGTGCGGCCAGGCCCCTGTTGTCGCCAATCAGCTCGGCGGAGCCGGCCACCAGGCCCTCCACTTCGCCGCTGGCCTGCATCACGCTGGCAAAGCCCGCCGCGGTGATCATGATGAACCCCACCAACGCCATCATGCGCATGCCTTCGGTGAAGATGCCATCCTGCTCGTGCCAGCGGAACACGCCGCTCACCGACAGTAGCGCGAAGCCGAAGATGCCGCCCAGCACCATCGAGCCGGTCAGCAGCTGCACCGCCACCGTGCCCACCAGCGCGGCCGCCAGCACGGCTTTTTGCCAGGGCGCCAGGTGGCGTGCCGCCTCGGCGGGTGTCTCGTCGCCGTGGGCCAGGTCGCGGTCCTCGTAGCGACGCCCCTTGCGATAGCTGAACAGCACCGCCACGGCCAGGCCCAGCGCCATGCCGCCGATGGGGATCAGCATCGCCATCGGCACCATGCCGCGGGTCACCTCGAGTCCCAGCGCGGCGCCGCTCTCGTTGAGGTTGGCGAGCAGGATGTCGTTGAGGAAGATCGCCCCGAAGCCCACCGGCAGCAGCATATAGGGCGCGGTGATGCCGAAGGTGATCACGCAGGCCGCCACCCGGCGGTCGAGGTTGAGGTGATTCATCAGCTTGAGCAGCGGCGGCACCAGCACCGGAATGAAGGCGATATGCACCGGGATCAGGTTCTGGGAGCTGACCGCGGCGGCCAGCAGCGCCGCCAGCAGGGTGTAGGCCACCAGGCGGCGATTGCCACCGTCGCTATCGAGGTTGAGGCCGGCGATGGCGCGGTTGGCCAGCAGCTCGGTGATGCCCGAGCGCGACAGTGCCACGGCGAAGGCACCGAGCACGGCGTAGGAGAGGGCGATGGTGGCGCCGTTACCGAGCCCGTCATTGAAGGCGTCGAGGATCTCGCCCAGCGGCATGCCGGCGACCAGGCCGCCGACCAGGGTGGCGACGATCAGCGCGAAGACCACGGAAACCCGGGCAAGACTCAGGGAGACCATCACCAGGATGGCCAGAACGATGGCATTCATGGAACTCTCTTGTGGTTGAAGCGAATGCTGCAGCCCCGCAGGCGAGTACCGCGGGGCTGCGGACGTGGCCGGGGGCTCAGCGAGCGCTGGGCAGCATACCGGCGGGCACCAGCGGGCTCAAGGTGCGCGCTGCCAGCAGCTCGCTGGCGGCTTCGATATCGGGGCCGAAGAAGCGGTCCTTGGCGTAGTAGCTGACGCGCTCGCGCAGGGCACTGCGGGCCTGCTCCAGCGCTGCGGTGCTGGTCAGCCGCTCGCCGGCCTGGACCCGGAAGTCGAGGCCCTGGCAGGCCGCCAGCCACTCGATGGCCAGTATTCCGCGCACGTTGTCGGCCATCTCCCACAGCCGCTTGCCGGCGGCCGGTGCCATGGAGACATGATCCTCCTGATTGGCCGAGGTGGGCAGGCTGTCGACGCTATGCGGGTGCGCCAGCGCCTTGTTCTCGCTGGCCAGTGCTGCAGCTGTCACTTGCGCGATCATGAAACCGGAGTTGACCCCGCCGTTCTCGACCAGGAAGGGCGGCAGCTGGGACATGTGCTTGTCCATCATCAGCGACACGCGGCGCTCGGTGAGCGAGCCGATCTCGGCGATGGCCAGCGCCAGGTTGTCGGCGGCCATGGCCACCGGCTCGGCGTGGAAGTTGCCGCCGGAGATGATGTCGCCCTGTTCGGCGAACACCAGCGGGTTGTCGGAGACCGCGTTGACCTCTACCGCCAGCACCTCGGCGGCCTGGCGCAGCTGGGTCAGGCAGGCGCCCATCACCTGGGGCTGGCAGCGCAGCGAGTAGGGGTCCTGGACCTTGCCGCAGTCGACGTGGGAGTCGCTCAATGCGCTGCGCTCGCCAAGCAGGTGGCGGTAGGCCGCGGCGGCGTCGATCTGGCCCTGCTGGCCGCGCACTTCGTGGATGCGCGGGTCGAAGGGCGAGCGCGAACTCAAGGTCGCTTCGACGGTCAGCGCGCCGCATACCGTGGCGGCGGCGTAGAGGTCTTCGGCGTCGAACAGCCCCTTCAGCGCATAGGCGCTGGAGACCTGGGTACCGTTGAGCAGCGCCAGGCCCTCCTTGGGCGCCAGGGCGATGGGCTGCAAACCGGCGATTTCCAGTGCCTGGCGGGCGGGGATCCATTCGCCCTGGTAGCGGGCCTTGCCTTCGCCGAGCAGTACCACGCTCATATGGGCGAGCGGTGCCAGGTCGCCGGAGGCGCCCACCGAGCCCTTGAGCGGGATATGCGGATAGACCTCGGCGTTGACCAGTGCGATCAGCGCGTCGAGCACCTCGCGGCGAATGCCGGAGAAGCCGCGCGCCAGGCTGTTGACCTTGAGCACCATGATCAGCCGCACCAGGGCGTCGTCGATGGCCGCGCCGACGCCGGTGGCATGCGACAGCACCAGCGAGCGCTGCAGGTCCTCGAGGTGCTCGTGCTCGATGCGGGTCTGGGCCAGCAGCCCGAAGCCGGTGTTGATGCCGTAGACGGTGCGGTCCTCGGCGACCACCTGGTTGACGCAGTCGACGCCTTGCTGGATGGCGGCGTTGGCGCTGTTGGGCAGGCTCACCTGGATGGGCGCCTCGAAGACCTGGCGCGCCTGGGCCAGGGTCATCTTGCCGGGGTGGATCTCGAGATGGGACATGGAATCTCTCTTCAGAAAAGGGCGTTGGCAGCTGAAGCGATGAGCTGTGCCGGCCACAAGCCTTCGCGAGGGCGCTGTGAACCCATCCCTGGGCGCTACTTTTGCCTTCCCTGGCAAAAGACCCTCGCTTCGCCTTGTCCCCGGCGCTCATCGCGCCGAACCTTGAGGCTCGCTTACTTATTGAGCATCGGCAGGTCGAGGCCGTTGTCGCGGGCGGACTGCCTGGCGATATCGTAGCCGGCGTCGGCGTGGCGCATCACCCCGGTGCCCGGGTCGTTGCGCAGTACCCGGCCGAGGCGGGCGTGGGCGTCGTCCGTGCCGTCGGCGACGATCACCACCCCGGCATGCTGGGAGTAGCCCATGCCGACACCGCCGCCGTGGTGCAGCGAGACCCAGGTGGCGCCGCCGGCGGTGTTGAGCAGGGCGTTGAGCAGCGGCCAGTCGGAAACGGCGTCGCTGCCGTCCATCATCGCCTCGGTCTCGCGGTTGGGGCTGGCCACCGAGCCGGAATCCAGGTGGTCGCGGCCGATCACGATGGGCGCCTTGAGCTCACCGTTCCTGACCATCTCGTTGAAGGCCTGGCCGAGGCGGGCACGATCCTTGAGGCCCACCCAGCAGATCCGTGCCGGCAGCCCCTGGAACGAAATCCGCTCGCGGGCCATATCCAGCCAGTTATGCAGGTGCGTGTCGTCGGGGATCAGCTCCTTGACCTTCTGGTCGGTCTTGTAGATGTCCTCCGGATCGCCGGACAGCGCCACCCAGCGGAACGGGCCGATGCCCTGGCAGAACAGCGGCCGAATATAGGCCGGCACGAAGCCGGGGAAGTCGAAGGCGTTGGCGACACCCTCTTCCTGGGCCATCTGGCGAATATTGTTGCCGTAGTCGAAGGTCGGTATGCCCATGGCCTGGAAGTCGAGCATGGCACGCACGTGCACTGCCATGGACTGCTTGGCGGCCTTGACCACTACCTCGGGTTCGCGCTTGCCGTGGGCCACGTACTCGTCCCAGGTCCAGCCGGCGGGCAGGTAGCCGTGCAGCGGATCGTGGGCGCTGGTCTGGTCGGTGACCATGTCCGGGCGCACGCCACGCTTGACCAGTTCGGGCAGTACGTCGGCGGCGTTGGCACACAGGCCGATGGAAACCGCCTTGCCCTCGGCGGTGTAGCGCTCGATGCGCGCCAGGGCGTCATCCAGGCCGTCGGCCTGTTCGTCCAGGTAGCGGGTGCGCAGGCGGAAGTCGATGCTGGTCTGCTGGCACTCGATGTTCAGCGAACAGGCCCCGGCCAGGGTTGCGGCCAGTGGCTGGGCGCCGCCCATGCCGCCGAGGCCGGCGGTGAGGATCCAGCGCCCGCTGAGCTTGCCGTCGTAGTGCTGGCGTCCGGCCTCGACGAAGGTCTCGTAGGTGCCCTGGACGATGCCCTGGGAGCCGATGTAGATCCACGAGCCGGCGGTCATCTGGCCGTACATCATCAGGCCCTGCTTATCCAGCTCGTTGAAGTGCTCCCAGTTGGCCCAGGCCGGCACCAGGTTGGAGTTGGCGATCAGCACCCGCGGGGCGTCCTTGTGGGTCTCGAACACGCCCACCGGCTTGCCGGACTGGATCAGCAGCGACTGGTTGTCCTCGAGGCGCTTGAGGGTCGCGACGATGGTGTCGAAGCACTGCCAGTCGCGGGCAGCGCGGCCGATGCCGCCGTAGACCACCAGGTCCTCGGGGCGCTCGGCGACGTCCGGGTGAAGGTTGTTCATCAGCATGCGCAGCGGCGCTTCGGTGAGCCAGCTCTTGCAACTCAACTCTGTGCCGGTGGGGGCGGCGATGCGGCGCGACGCATCGTGGCGCGGGTCGATGGTCTGGTGGCTGTTCATGGTGGGCTCCTGGGAGGGTCAATCCAGTGTCAGTTGGTGGATCAGACGCGCCGCCGCGCGGGCGGTGCGGTTGTCGATGTCGTGCTCGGGGTTGAGCTCGGCGAGGTCGGCGAGGCGCAGCTTGCCGCTATCGCGCACCGCTTCGATAAGCGGTTCGAGCTGGGCCAGCGGGACGCCGCGGGCGGCCGGCGCGCTGACCCCGGGGGCTTCGGCAGCCGGCAGCACGTCGAGGTCGATGGTCAGGTAGAGGTGATCGCAGCGCGCCATGAAGCGCTCCAGGTCGCGCTGGATGCCCGCGAGGCGGTCCGGCTGGAAGTCGCGATCTTCGCGTACCAGCACGCCCAGTTCCCGGGCCCGACTGAACAGCGCGCGGGTATTGGCGGCACGGCTGACGCCCAGGCAGGCGTAGCGGAACGGCCAGCCACGGGCCTCGCAGGCCACGGCGATCTGGGCGAAGGGAGTGCCAGAGGAGCGCACATGCGCCGGGTCGCGCAGGTCGAAGTGGGCATCGACATTGATGATGCCGACCCGCGGCCTGCCTTCGCCCTTGGCCTCGAGGTGGCGGGCCAGCCCCGACCAGCTGGCGAAGGCGATCTCATGGCCGCCGCCCAGCGCCACCGGCAATTGGCCCGCCGCGAGCAGGGTGGCCAGCCGCTCGGCGAGGCGCGCCTGGGCGGCTTCCATGTCGGCGTTGCCGTGGCAGGTCACGTCGCCGGCATCGAAGGCCGGCGCCTGGCGGTGCCAGGCCAGCGGGGCCAGGGCGCGGCGTAGCGCCCGGGGCCCTTTGGCCGCGCCGATGCGGCCCTTGTTGCGTGCCACGCCGGCATCGCAGGCGAAACCCAGCAGGGCCACGCCGGCGGGGCTGTCAGGCATCAGCGGCTGGATCGCTTGATGCCAGCGCAGGCTGTCGGCCTCGGGGTCCTCGCGGCCGGCCCAGGGCGACATATCGATGGCATCGAGATAGGTGGGATGCATGTCATTTCCCCTCGCTGAACGGGGCTACTCCGGGGACAGTCAACGCGAAGACGCTGTGAACCCCTCCCTGGGCGCTCGGCTTTTTCATCCTTGAAAAAGACGCTTCGCTTTTGTCTGTCCCCGGCGCCCCTCGCCTTGGAGTGGTTTGGTGCAGGCTGTTGGCAATGATGGTTTGACTAGCCATGGGGCACCTCGCCGTTAAAGATCCGCTGGCGCAGGCGGCCGGGCTGCACGGCATAGGCCAGCGCCGCCGGGGTGTCGACGTCCCACAGGCAGAGGTCCGCCGGGGCGCCGGCTTGGATGCGGCCAAGGCCTTGTTCGGCGAGTCCGAGCGCCTGGGCGCCGTGGGCGGTCATGCCGGCCAGCGCTTCCTGGGGCGTAAGGCGGAACAGGGTGCAGGCGAAGTTGAGCATCAGCGTCGGGTCGAAGATCGGCGAGCTGCCCGGGTTGGCGTCGGTGGCCACGGCCATGGGCACGCCGGCGCGGCGCAGGGTGTCGATGGGCGGCAGTTGGGTCTCGCGTAGGGTGTGGAAGGCGCCGGGCAGCAGAACGGCGACGCTGCCTGCGTCGCGCAGGGCGGCCACGCCGGCGTCGTCGAGGTACTCGATATGGTCGGCGGAGAGCGCACCGAAACGCGCCGCGGCGGCGCTGCCGCCGAGGTTGGAGAGCTGCTCGGCGTGGGCCTTGAGCGGCAGGCCGTGGGCCTTGGCGGCGGCGAATACCCGCTCGCACTGGGCTACCGAGAAGGCGATCTTTTCGCAGAACACGTCCACCGCGTCGGCCAGGCTGTCGGCGGCCGCGGCGGGAATCATCTCCTCGCACACCAGGCGGATATAGCCGTCGCTGTCGTTCTTGAACTCCGGCGGCAGGGCGTGGGCGCCGAGCAGGGTGGTGACCACTCGTACCGGCAGCGCCTCGCCCAGGCGGCGCGCCACGCGCAGCATCTTGAGTTCGTCGGCGACGGTCAGGCCGTAGCCTGACTTGATCTCCACCGTGGTCACGCCCTCGGCCATCAGTGCTTCGAGGCGCGGCCGGGCGGCGGCGAAGAGGTTCTCCTCGCTGGCCGCACGGGTGGCGTTGACGGTGCTGAGGATGCCGCCGCCGCGGCGGGCGATCTCCTCGTAGCTGACGCCTTCGAGGCGCTGCTCGAATTCATCGGCCCGCGAGCCGCCAAACACCAGGTGGGTATGGCAGTCCACCAGGCCGGGGGTCAGCACGCCGCCGCGGGCCATTTCGCGGCACTCGGCGAGCCGTGCGTCGTCCGCCTGGGTCATGGGCATCACCTGAACGATGCGGTTGCCCTCGACGATCACCGCCATTGGTTCGGGGTGGGTGCGATGGCCGTCGAAGAGCGTGACGTCGCGCCATAGTGCGGCGGTAGGCTGAGTGCCTGGCATGGGACCTCCTGCTTGAATGGCGTATTTGTATATACATTTAGCGAAAGCCCGGAACGGCGTCAAGGGCTGACGCTGGCGTGTCGCTTGAGGCGTTTTGCGAGGCGCCAGAAGCGACGCTCTTTCTTGAATTTATCTTTATGAAATAAATAGCTTTAATTTGTCTTCCTAAGCGAGAGGTGCATGTTGTCTAAGGCATTGCATAGACCAAAGTATAGCCCTCCATGGCGAGATGAGGTTGGCGCATGTAGTAGGATATATTGTATATACATATGGTCGATGCCAATGCTGGCCACGTCACTTCCTACCACCGTCTACCAGATAAGCAGAGGGAGGCACTCCCCATGTCAGACCATCACTCAGCGGCCGATGAGGGCCGCCCCAGGGCCACCGCCCGGCCCGCTAGCGTGCTCAAGCTGTTTCTGCCCAGCGCACTGGGCATCCTGATCTTCTTCGTGCCGGTGACCATCGCCGGCAATACCACCATCCTGCTCGACCACATGGTCACAGGCGCGCGTACCCTGCTCGGCGACCTGAGCGGTTTCTACGCCCTGGCGCTGATCGTGGCGGGTGCGGTGTACCCGCTGGTCAAGGGCTACTGGAATCGCAGTCTTACCGAGCGCATCTTCAGCGTGCTCAAGATCGCCGGGGTAGCCGCAGCGCTGATGGCGATGACCGGCTGGGGGCCTGGCTTCCTGCACGAACCCGACATGCTGCCGTTTCTGTTCGAACGTCTGGTGATCCCGGTGGGACTGATCGTGCCGATCGGTGCGGTGTTTCTGGCGCTGCTGATCAGCTACGGGCTGCTGGAGCTGATCGGCGTGCTGCTACAGCCGATCATGCGACCGGTGTGGCGCACCCCGGGGCGCAGCGCCATCGATGCCGTGGCGTCCTTCGTCGGCAGCTACTCGATCGGCCTGCTGATCACCAACCGGGTCTACCAGGCGGGGCAGTACTCGGCGCGCGAAGCAGCGATCATCGCCACCGGCTTCTCCACGGTATCGGCGACCTTCATGATCATCGTCGCGCGAACCCTCGACCTGATGAGCGTTTGGAACCTCTACTTCTGGCTGACCCTGGCCATTACCTTCATCGTTACAGCGGTCACAGTGCGCCTGCCGCCGCTGTCGCGGATGGACGATAGCAAGCCGGACGGTGAACCCGAGGCGGTGCCTGGCAAGCGGCTCTCCACTGCCTGGCGCACCGGGCTCGGGGTCGCCGAGCAGGCGCCTGGCCTGCACCGCAGCGTGGCGCTCAACGTGCGCGAGGGGTTGGTGATGGCGATCAGCATCCTGCCATCGATCATGTCGGTGGGGTTGCTGGGTCTGCTACTGGCCAAGTACACGCCGCTGTTCGAGTGGCTCGGCTGGCTGTTCTATCCGTTCGTGGCGTTCTGGGGGCTCGAGGATGGCGCGGCCCTGGCTCAGGCCTCGGCGGCAGGGCTGGCCGAGATGTTCCTGCCGGCGCTACTGATGGCGGAAGCCGAGTTCGTGGCGCGCTTTGCTGCCGGGGTGGTATCGGTGTCGTCGGTGCTGTTTTTCTCGGCGTCGATCCCCTGCATTCTCTCCACCAGCATCCCGCTGTCAGTGGCGCGCATCGTGGTGGTGTGGTTCATGCGCGTGGCGCTGAGCCTGCTGCTGGCGGTGCCGGCAGGGTATATGGTCCTGGCGCTTACCGGCGGCTAGGCTTATACGAAAACTGCCTGTGCTTGACCTTTGCTCGACGACTTTCCGTAATAACTAGTAAAAACGCTTAGCGTCAACGCGGCCGGGCTGGTGCCCGGCCGTCGCGTTTCAGTTGCCGTTGTGGTGCACCGAGGAGCGTAGCTTGTAGCGTTCGCCAGGATGAATCAGCCGGGCGTAGCTGATCAGATGCTCGCCGGACCAGGTGCGGCGAATCATGCTCAGGCAGGGGCGGGTGGTCTCGGTGTCGAGATGGCCGGCGGTGGCAGCATCCACCAGCACCGCTTCGACCACGTGTTCGATATCGGTGATAGGGCAGGCCGCCACCAGTACCTCGTTGGGGGTGTGGCGCGAGAAGTCGTTTGACAGGTAGTCGGGCACCCAGCGCGGATTGACGTAGCGGTCCTCGAGCTGGATCGGTATCGCGTTTTCGCAGTGCACGATCAGGGTATGGAAGACCCGGGTGCCGAGACGCACGCCGAGGCGCAGGGCGACCTCGTCGTCGGCGGCGATGGCCTCGCTGGATAGCACCTGGTTGGTATAGGCGTGGCCGCGGCTGCGCACCTCCTCGGCGATATTGTGCACCTCGACCAGTGACGACTCCGCCTTGCGGTCGGTAACGAAGGTGCCGAGTCCCGGTTGACGGGTCAGGTAGCCCTGCTGCACCAGATCGCGAATCGCCTTGTTGGCGGTCATGCGGCTGACGCCGAAGTCGCGGGCCAACTGCTCCTCGGGGGAATCTGATGATGCGCCGGCCAGATGCCGCCATGGATGTTCTCCAGCAGGTGCTGCTGAATCTGCAGATAGAGCGGGGGGGAGCTGCCCATGGTCGGCGCCGGGTCCTGTGTCGAGTGATGGTCGATCAGCTATCGGTGATCAGCAGTTTACCCGTCAGTGGCGGCGGTTTCACCTCGGCAGGCCAGTGACGCGCAATGCCTTAGGCATAATCGACATAAAAGAAACTTGCCCGAAAACAAAATATAGACAACCTTGATAAAGACAAATCCAACTAAGCGGGTCATATATGACGCCGTGATAGTTTAGGGATGAATTATCAAGTAAGCGACTGCACTAGTTCATGGTGCGCCATGTCGCGTTGCGTCGCCCGCACCCGATTGAGGAGGGCATGTCATGCAGCGCCTCTACTTTCTCACCCCCGACCTGGATACCACGGTCAATATCGCCCATGAGTTGGAGGATCTGGGGTTGTCCCAGAATGAAGTGCACGTAACCGGGCGCGACTGGGTGCACCTCAAGGAGCGTGGCGTAAACAATGCCACCTTGCGCCAGACCTCCGATGTTGGGCATGCCGCCGTGCGTGGCCTGCTGTTCGGCATTCCACTGGGCTGTGCGCTCGGGGTACTGGTTTACTACGTGCTGGGAGAAGGCTTCGGTGACATCGGGATCAGCGTGGTGATCGCCGGCATGGGCGTCTTCGGCGGCCTGTTCGGGGTCTGGACCAGCACTATGATCGGCGTTTCGGTCCACGACGTGAAGGTCGACAAGTACGAGGACGAGATCGAACGCGGCGCCTTTCTGATGATGGTGGACGTCTCCAACGAGCGCGAGTCGAAGGTCTACTCGGCGATTCACCGCCACCACCCCGAGGTGGTCATCGACAAGGTGACAGCGGAAGAGCGACGCCATCACTGTGGTACTGGGGTTTAAATTACATAAATAAGACGGATGGCTGGCTGACAATAATATAGGTAGGCGTAGGCAAGGGGGCAGCCGATGGCAATAGCGATTGCGGTCATCGTATTAGCGGTGGGCTCGGTGCTGTTCTTCTTTTTCAGCCCCTGGTATCTCACCCCGCTGGCCTCCAACTGGGGGGCGATCGACGACACCATCCAGATCACCCTGTGGGTCACCGGCACGGTGTTCCTGGCGGTGAACCTGTTCCTGGCCTACGTGATCATTCGCTACCGCTTCAACAAGCGTCGGCGCTCCCAGTACGACCCTGAGAACAAATCGTTGGAGGTGTGGCTGACCGGTATCACCACGCTGGGCATTGCCGGTCTACTGGCACCTGGCCTAGTGGTCTGGGGGGCCTTTGTAACGCCCCCTGAGGATGCTCATCAGGTCGAGGTGGTGGGGCAGCAGTGGCACTGGAGTTTCCGCTTCCCGGGCGAGGATGGCCGCTTTGGCTCGGCGCACAATCGCTTTATCGACGCCGACAACCCTTTCGGCCTGATCGATGACCCGGCGGGCCAGGACGATATCCTGATTACCGCGCCACACCTGCTGCTACCGGTGGACCGTCCGGTCAAGATGGTACTGCGCTCCAAGGACGTGCTGCACAACGTCAAGGTGGCCAACTTCCGCGCCAAGATGGATATGGTGCCGGGGCAGACATCCTATTTCTGGTTCACGCCCACCGAACTTGGCGAGTACGAGATCGTCTGTGCCCAGCTATGCGGCATCGCGCACTTCGCCATGCGCGGGCGCATCGAAGTGGTCGAGCAGGAGACCTTCGACGCCTGGCTCGCCGAGCAGCTCACCCATGCCGAACTCGCCGACCGCGCGCCGGGTGACTCCGAGGCAGGCGAGGCGCGCTACACCAGCTGCGCCGCCTGCCATGGCGCCGAGGGGCAGGGCAATCAGGATCTCAACGCACCCAAGCTGGCGGGGCTCGACGCCTGGTACCTGGAGCGTCAGCTCGAGCTGTTCCGCAGCGGGGCCCGCGGCACCCACGAGGACGACAGCTACGGGCAGCAGATGCGTCCGTTCGCCAGCATGCTGCCGGACCGCCAGGCGGTTGCCGACATGGCGGCCTATATCGAAACCCTGCCCGACCAACCGCTTCAGGCCACCTTGGACGCCGGCGACCCCGAACGCGGCGCACGCCGCTATCGCACCTGCGCCAACTGCCATGGCCAGCAGGGGCAGGGCATCCGCGCCACCAACGGCCCGCGGCTGGCGGGCATGCCGGACTGGTACCTGGCCCGCCAGCTGCAGAACTTCCGGCAAGGGATTCGCGGGCGTCACCGCGAGGATCCCTACGGCAACCAGATGATCGAGATGGCCCAGGTGCTGGTCGACGAGCAGGCGGTCAGCGACGTGGTGGCCTACATCATGACCCTGCCGCAGCCCGGGGGCGAGATGGCGGCGGTGAACTCAGCCGCTGGGGAGGAGTGAGCGATGGCAGACCATGGACAGCACAGCGTGCCCCACGCTCCGGTGGGGGAATTCGACGACATGGAGCTGGTGCACCCCAAGACCTTTATCGGCAAGTACGTCTGGAGCCAGGACGCCAAGGTGATCGCCATCCAGTACGGCGTGACCGCCATTGCCATCGGACTGGTGGCGCTGGTGCTGTCGATCCTGATGCGCCTGCAGCTGGGTTTTCCCAACACCTTTGCGCTGATCGACCCGGCCAGCTACCTGCAGTACGTCACCATGCACGGCATGATCATGGTGGTCTACCTGCTCACCGCACTGTTTCTGGGGCCTTCGGCAACTACCTGATCCCCCTGATGTGCGGTGCCCGGGACATGGCCTTTCCCTACCTCAACATGCTCAGCTACTGGTTCTACCTGGCTGCCGTGCTGATCCTGATGACCAGCTTCTTCGTGCCGGGGGGCGCCACCGGCGCCGGCTGGACGCTCTATCCCCCCCAGGCAATCAGCCCTGGCACGCCGGGCATCGACGGCGGCATCCTGCTGATGTTCGCCTCGCTGTCGGTGTTCATCGCCGGCTTCACCATGGGCGGGCTCAACTACGTGGTCACGGTGCTCCAGGCGCGCACCCGCGGCATGACGCTGATGCGCCTGCCGCTGACCATCTGGGGGATCTTCATGGCCACGGTGATGGCGCTGCTGGCTTTTCCGGCGCTGCTGGTGGCGATCCTGATGATGCTCTGCGACATGCTGCTGGGCACCAGCTTCTTCATGCCCGAGATGCTCAATCTGGGCGAGCAGTCGGGCCATGAGGGCGGCAGCCCCTTGCTCTACCAGCACCTGTTCTGGTTCTTCGGCCATCCCGAGGTGTACATCGTCGCGCTGCCGGCGTTCGGCATCGTCTCCGACATCCTCGCCACCCATGCGCGCAAGAACATCTTCGGCTACCGCATGATGGTGTGGGCGATCATCATCATCGGCGTGCTCAGCTTCGTGGTCTGGGCCCACCATATGTTCGTCAGCGGCATGAATCCATACTTCGGCTTCTTGTTCGCCACCACCACCCTGATCATCGCCGTGCCCACGGCGATCAAGGTCTACAACTGGGTACTCACGCTGTGGCGCGGCAATATCCGCCTGACGGTGCCGATGCTGTTTGCCATCGGCTTCATTTTCACCTTCGTCAACGGCGGGCTCAGCGGGCTGTTCCTGGGCAACGTCACCGTCGACGTGCCACTGGCGGATACCTACTTCGTGGTCGGCCACTTCCACATGGTGATGGCGGTGGCACCGGTGCTGGTGGTGTTCGGCGCGATCTACCACTGGTACCCCAAGATCACCGGTCGGATGCTGGACGACACGCTGGGCAAGGTGCACTTCTGGGTCACCTTCCTGGGCACCTATGCGATCTTCTACCCGATGCACTTCATGGGCTTCGCTGGCGTGCCGCGCCGCTACTACGGCTACGGTGAGACCGCCTATATTGCCGACTCGATGCAGACCCTCAATGCCTTCATGAGCGTGGCGGCGATCATCGTCGCCCTGGTGCAGCTGGTGTTTTTCTACAATCTGGTGCGTAGCTACTTCCACGGCCGTGAGGCGGGGCCCAACCCCTGGCAGGCCACCACCCTGGAGTGGCAGACCGAGCACACCCCGCCGCGCCACGGCAACTTCGGCGCCCAACTGCCGGTGGTCTACCGCTGGGCCTACGACTACAGCGTGCCCGGCGCCAAGCAGGATTTCCTGCCCCAGAACATGCCACCCGAGGCGGTCGAGGCCGATGACGCCGCGCCAAGGAGACAGCCATGAGCATGACCGTCTCGCTGGTCTTCCTGGCGCTGCTGATGGCTGTGTTCGGCGGCTGGCTTTTCAGCTATTCGCTCAGGGTGCGTCCCTGGGAGGCCCAGGCAGCAGGCAGCCGCCAGGTTCAGGGGCTGGGCGGCGGCCAGGTGCCGCCGGCGGCGACCGCTCCACGGGTGGGCTTGGCGGTGTTTCTGGCGGTGGTCGCCTCGCTGTTCGCGCTAACCATCAGCGCCTACCTGATGCGCCAGGAGATGGCCCACGATTGGCGGCCGCTGGCGGTGCCCGGCTTGCTGTGGTGGAACAGCGCCTGCCTGGTGCTGGGTAGCGTAGCGCTGCAGTTGGCCTGGCGTGCCGCCCGTCACGAGCAGCCGGCACGGCTGCTGCGTGGGCTGCTGGCCGGGGGTGGTTTGACCATCGCCTTCATTCTCGGCCAGGCGCTGGCCTGGTGGCAGCTGCAGGCCACTGGTCACTACCTGGCGGCCAACCCGGCCAATGCGTTCTTCTTCCTGCTCACGGCGCTGCACGCCGTACATCTGCTAGGCGGGCTGTTCGTCTGGTCGCGCTGCCTGTTCCGTCTGCAGCATGGCGCCACGCCTGGCGCCATGCGCCAGAGCGTCGAACTGTGCGCACTGTACTGGCACTTCCTGCTGGTGGTGTGGGGCATTCTGTTCATTCTGCTGCTGAGGACATGAACATGGCGAATCCCGATTCCAACGCCTCGTCTCCCCACCGCGGTGCCACCGGGCTAGTCCGTGACTGGTCGGCGGAACGGCGCGTGTTCGACGTGTCCTGGGGCAAGGCGATGATGTGGCTGTTCATCCTCAGCGACGTGTTCATCTTCGCCTGCTTCCTGGTCGGCTATATGGTGCTGCGCATGTCCACCGTGGAGCCCTGGCCGGATGCCAGCGAGGTGTTCGCGCTGACCATCGCGGGGCAGTCGATTCCGCTGCTGCTGATCGCCATCATGACCTTCATCCTGATCTCGAGCAGCGGCACCATGGCCCTGGCGGTGAAGTACGGCTATGCCAACGACCGCCGCAAGACGGCCGCGCTGCTGCTGGTCACGGCGCTGCTCGGCGCCTGTTTCGTGGGCATGCAGGCCTTCGAGTGGGCGATCCTGATCGGCGAGGGCGTACGACCCTGGGAGAATCCCTGGGGGGCGGCCCAGTTCGGCGCGGTGTTCTTCCTGATCACCGGCTTTCACGGCACCCATGTCACCATCGGCGTGATCTTCATCGTGATCATGGCGGTCAAGGTGATGCGTGGTTCGCTGGACGGCGGGCGGGCGGGGTTTCTGACCGGGCGCAGGGGCAACTACGGGATGGTCGAGAGCCTGGGGCTGTATTGGCACTTCGTCGACTTGGTGTGGGTGTTCATCTTCGCATTCTTCTATCTGTGGTAGGAGGTCGCCATGGCACATGACAGCGAGCACCACCAGCCCGAGCTGCGCGTCTATCTGCGCGTCTGGCTATGGCTGTTCGTGCTCAGCGTACTGTCTTACCTGGTGGATATCTCGGGGCTCGAGGGGTATCCCAAATGGGGCCTGATCACCTTGTTCATGCTGCTCAAGGCCGGGCTGATCGTGGCCTTCTTCATGCATATGGCATGGGAGCGGCTGTCACTCATCTATACTGTGCTGCTGCCACCGGCGGTGCTGCTGTTCCTGGTCGCGCTGATGGCGATGGAAGCCAACTACACACTGCTCTCGCGGCTCGCCAACCTGGCCGGCTGACGCGTACACGACACCGTCATCGAGGCGTGCGACACTGGGGTTGGAACAACATGCTCAGAGAGGTGGCGATGATCATCCGCTCCATTGAGGAACTGCGCGCGCTGTATCCGCCGGCCAAGCCGCGTGCTCTGCAAAAACAGCTCAGTCGCCTGGACCACCACTGCCGGCGCTTTATCGCGCTGTCGCCTTTCGTGGTGCTGGCCAGCGGTGACGGCACCCACCAGGATGCCTCGCCACGCGGCGGCGCGCCCGGTTTCGTCAAGGTCCTCGACGACACCACCCTGCTGATTCCCGACTCACCGGGCAACAACCGCCTCGACTCACTGAGCAATATCATCGTCAGCGGGCGTCTCGGGCTGCTGTTTCTGATCCCCGGTGTCGACGAGAGCCTGCGCATCAACGGTGCGGCCGAGGTGTCGGTGGATGAGGAGCTGCTGGCGCAGGTCGAAGGCGAACGCCGCACACCGCGGGTGGTGATCCGGGTAACGCTTGAGGAGGCCTACCTGCATTGTGCCAAGGCGCTGATGCGCTCGCGCCTGTGGGCAGACGACAGTCGCCGCGAGCGCTCGGTGCTGCCGAGCATGGGCGAGATGCTTCACGACCAGACCGATGGCTGTGGTGAGCCCGAAAGCCAGGCGGCGATGCTGGCACGTTACCAGGACGAGCTATGAGGCGGCTTGCTGCAGATCATCCCGACCAGCCCAGCATGATCGGTACGTAGACCACCAACAGCAGCACGCAGATCAATCCCAGCAGGTAGGGCAGGATGGCGCGGGTGATGCGCTCCAACGGCAGCTGGGTGACCGAGGAGGCCACATAGAGGTTGATCGCCACCGGCGGGGTGATCATGCCGATTGCCAGCCCCATGACGATGATGATGCCGAAGTGGATCGGATCGATGCCTAGCTGGGTGACCAGCGGCAGCAGCACCGGGGTGAGAATGATCAACGCGCTAGCGGTCTCGATGAATACCCCGGTGAGCAGGATGATCGCCACGATCAGCAGCATGATCACGTAGGGATCGGTGGACAGTGACAGCACTGCTTGGGCGATGGCGCCGGGCACCTGCCAGCTGGACAGCGTCCAGCTCAACACCGCGGAGGTGGCGATCACCAGCATGATCACCGAGGTCGTGATCGCCGAGCGAATCAGGATGCGGTAGACGTCGACCAGGTGCAGGTCGCGGTACACGAACAGCGACACCAGCAGGGCATAATTGACCGCCACGACGGCCGCCTCGCTGGGGGTGAAGATCCCCGAAAAGATGCCGCCGAGGATGATCACCGGCGTCATCAGGCCCCAGATGGCGTTTTTCAGAGTACGCCAGATGGTCGCCATCGACAGCGGCGTGCCGCGAGGGTAGTTGCGTCGATAGGCCTGGGTGATGGCAATGGCGGCGAGTCCCAGCCCCATGATCAGGCCGGGTATGAAACCGTTGAGAAACAGCTTGGATACCGACTGCTGGGCGATCACGGCATAGATGATCATGGGGACTGAAGGGGGAATCACCACGCCAATGGTGCCGCTGGCGGCGATCAGGCTGGCGGCGGAGGCCGGGTCATAGCCCTTGCGCTTGAGTTCCGGCACCAGGCTCGATCCTACCGCTGCGGTGGTGGCAGCGCCGGAGCCGGAGATAGCGGCGAAGAACATGCCCGCCCCCACCGAGACCAGCGAGAGCCCGCCCTTGAGAAAGCCGAACAGTGCATCGGCGAAGTCCACCAGCTTTTCGCTGACCTTGCCCTGGGCCATCAGGTCGCCAGCGAGGATGAACATGGGTATCGCCACCAGGGCAAAGGAGTTGATGCCCTGGAACATCTGCTGGGTGACCACCATCAGGGGGACGCCCTGGGCATGGATGGCGACCAGGGTGCTGGCGCCGATGGCCAGGGCAATGGGCACCCCGAGCAGCATGAACACGAAGAACAGCGCGAACAGCGGGCCGGTCATGCGGGTGGTTCCTCGGCGTTGACGCTACCCGAGTCGATGTCGTCGGGCTCCGCCACCAGCGCTTCGATCAAGTCGACCAGGGCATACCAGCTCATCAATCCCGCGGCGATCGGGATGACCGCATAGACGTAGGTCATCGACAGGCGCAGCGAGGCCGAGCGCTGAAAGCTCTGGGCATGCATGTACTGATAGCCGATCACCAGCAGCGAGACCATGAAACCGAGCACGACCAGCAGGGCGGCGATGCGCGCCAGCCGCTGCAGGCATCGTGGCAGAGCCTCGACGACGAACGTCACGGCGATGTGTCGGCCGCGCAGGAAAGCCAGGGTGGAGCCCAGGAAGGTGATCCAGATCAGCAAGAAGCGCGACACTTCCTCGGTCCAGCCCACCGCGCTGAACAGCACACGGGAGACGATCTGCAGCGTAATGGTAGCGATCAACGTCGCCATGCCAGCGAACACCAGAGGCTGGATGACGGCGTCGATGGCCCGCTCGAGACGCTGCAGCCGGGGAAGCAGGGCGAGCAAAAACCTCACTTATTCTAGCGCCGCCTGAATGCGTTCCAGATAGTCGCCGAACTGCTCACCATACTTGTCGTAGACCGGCGCCACGGCGGCCTGGAAGGCCTCGATATCGGGGGCGTCGTCGATCTCCATGCCGGCATCGCGCAGTTCGGCGAGTTGCTCGGCCTCCATGTCGGCATTCATGCGCCGCTCATGCTCGGCGGCCTCTTGTGCGGCATCCCGCAATACCTCATGAGCGGCCTCGGGCAGTTGGTTCCACACCGGCATGCCCATCACGAAGATCGCTGGAGCATAGGTGTGGCGCGACAGCGTCATGTAGGCCTGGGTCTCGTCGAGATTGAAGGAGTGAATGACGTTGACCGGGTTTTCCTGACCGTCGATAGTGCCCTGCTGCATGGCGGTCAGGGCTTCGGTCCAGGCCATGGGGATGGCATTGGCACCGAGTTCGCGGAAGGTATCGGTGTAGACCGGATTCTCCATCACGCGAATGCGCAGGCCGTCGAGGTCGTCGGGGGAGTTGACTGGGCGCTGACTGTTGGTCAGGTTGCGGAAACCGCGCTCGGCGTAGGCCAGCCCCTTGAGGTTGACGTCGGCGAGCTTGTCGAGCAGCTCCTGGCCGATGGGGCCGTCGAGGACCTCATAGGCGGCCTCCGGCGAGGGGAACAGGAAGGGTAGCTCGAAGACCGCCATTTCTTCGACGAAATTGGCCACCGGGCCGTTGGTGATCACGCCCATGTCGATGCTGCCGATCTGCATGCCTTCGAGCAGGGTGCGTTCGTCGCCCAGTGTGGCGTTGGGGTAGATGTCGATGCTGACGGCGCCCTGAGTGCGCTCTTCGACCAGCTCCTGAAACTTCACGGCGGCGATATGAAATCCGTCCTGCTCGTTGACCACGTGGGCCAGACGCAGTGTCACAGGGTCCATGTCGGCCAACTCGGAGGCCTGGGCGGTAGTGATCATGGCCAGCGAGACACCAGCGGCCAGCGTACAGCGTGCGAAGCGATTCATTATGATTTTCCTTTTTGTGGTCAAACCTTTAAAGCATGCCCGAGGCCTGCTGTCAGGGTCAATTCAGCCCACCTTGTACGATAGTGGCGACTCCGCCAGCAGCCCGCGGCCGCCGGCCAGGGTCAGTGCCAGATCGTGGATGCCGTCCCACAGCGGCAGCGGGGCAGCCCCCTTGATTGCCAGGTCGAGGCGCTGGGCGAACAGCAGCAGCTTGTGAAGGCGCTTGAGGGGCAGCCGGTTAAGGGCTTGTTGGTAGGCGGGGCGGCGCTTGTCGAAGATCGGCGGCTTCTGCGCCTTGCAGGCATGCTCGAAGCTCTGGCCCTGGTCGAGGTGCTGGTAGAGCGACAGCAGGATGCGCAGCTCGCGGGTCAGTGCCCAGAGCATGATAGGCGCCTCGACGCCCTCCTGGCGCAGGCCGCGCACGATCCGCGAGACCCGCTCGCGCTCGCCGCGCAGGCACGCCTCGGCCAGGGTGAAGACATCGTAGCGGGCGCTGTCGTCGACGCCGCTGGCAATCGCTTCGGCGTTGAGGCGCGCGCCGGGTGGCATCAGCAGCGCCAGTTTCTGCAGCTCCTGGTCGGCGGCCAGCAGGTTGCCCTCGGTGCGCTCGCCGAGCAGCTTGGCGGCCTCCATGTCGAGCTGCAGGCCGTGGCGGTTGGCGCGGTCGCGCATCCAGAAGCCCAGCCGCTGGTGGTCCACCGGCCACACCGGGACGAACAGCCCGATCTTGTCCAGCGCCTTGAACCACTTGCTTTGCTGCTGCTTGCGGTCGAGCTTGCCGGCGCTGAGCAGCAGCACGTTGTCGCTGCCCCTGGCCTGCTCGGCGTAGGCCTCCAGCGCCCGGCCGCCCTCCTGGCCGGCGGCCTGGCTGCCGAGGCGCAGTTCGATCAACTTGCGCGTGGCGAACAGCGACATGCTGGCGGCGGACTCGGTGAGCCGCCCCCATTGAAAGCCGCTCTCGACGTGCAGTACCTCGCGCTCCTCGATGCCCTGCTGGCGGGCTGCGGCGCGCACCGCATCGCAGGCCTCGATATGAATCAGCGGCTCATCGCCGGTGACCATCACCACCGGCGGCAGCTTGCTGGCGATGGCTTCGGGCAGCTTGTCGGGGAATATCTTCACGCAGAAAGCCTATGGACGCATTGCATCACGACGCTGGCCGGTCGTCGAGGGCGCGCAGGCGGTCTAGCAGGCGGCGCGCCGCTTCCTCGCGCAGCTCCTGGCGCGCTTCCTGACGAATGTCGTCCTGGGCCAGCAGATTGTCGTCGCTGATGCTGAAGTTGGTGCTCACCTCGAGCTGCTGCTGGTCGAGCAGGTAGGCGTTGTCGCGCTGGCGCTGCACCGAGAAGGGCGCGCGCAGGGTCAGCTCGATCTCGCGGCTGGCGGCGCTGCCGAAGGTACGGCGGCTCTCGCTGAACGACTCGCTGCCGAGGTTGAGGCGCAGCGGGGCGTCGTCGCGAATCACGGTGTCGGCACGTTCCAGTGCCGCCTGTACCGCCGGGGTCAGGTCGCTGTCGGCGGCGACCAGGGCGATGCTGTCCAGCGACAGCACCGGGGTTTCCAGCCCGCGCAGGCGAAAGCCGCAGCCGGCCAACGCCATGCCGGCGCCGGCGGCCAGGGTCAGGTGAAGAAAGCGGCGACGCTGCATGAAACGCTCCTTGTGAGGTTGAGGATCGCCTGGGCTCAGCCGACCACGATATTGACCAGCTTGCCCGGCACCACGATCACCTTGCGCACCGCCTTGCCCTCGGTGTGGCGCTGCACGTTCTCGGCAGCCAGCGCCTGGGCCTCGATGGCTGCCTTGTCGGCATCAGCCGGCACCTCGAGGCGCGCACGCAGCTTGCCGTTGACCTGTACCACCAGCTCGATACTGTCGCGGGCCAGGGCGGTCTCATCGAGGCGCGGCCAGGCGGCGTCGATGGCCGGCTCGGCATGGCCCAGCGCTGCCCACAGCGCATGGCAGATGTGCGGCGTGATCGGCGCCAGCAGCAGCACGCTGGTCTCCACCGCTTCACGCGCCACGGCCAGGTCCTGGGGGCTTGCGTCCTCGCTCTCGCCTTGGAACCGGCCCAGCGCATTGGTCAGCTCCATTACCGCGGCAATGGCGGTGTTGAAGGTGGTGCGCCGGCCGATATCGTCGCTGGCCTTCTTGATTGTCTCGTGGGTCTTGCGGCGCAGGTCGCGCTGGGCGTCGCTCAGGGCACTGGTGTCCAGCGCGCCCGGCGTGCCGGCGGCGAGGTGCTCATTGACCAGGCGCCACAGTCGCTTGAGGAAGCGGTTGGCACCCTCGACGCCGGAGTCTGACCACTCCAGCGACTGCTCCGGCGGGGCGGCGAACATCATGAACAGGCGCACGGTGTCGGCGCCGAAACGGTCGATCATCGACTGCGGGTCGACGCCGTTGTTCTTCGACTTGGACATCTTCTCGATGCCGCCCATCTCCACCGGCTGGCCGTCCTCGATCAGCACCGCGCTGATCGGGCGACCCTTGTCGTCGCGCTTGACCTCGACGTCGGCGGGGTTGAACCAGGTCTTGGCGCCGTTGGCCTCGAGGCGATAGAAGGTCTCGGCGATCACCATGCCCTGGGTCAGCAACTGCTGGAAGGGTTCATCGCTGTCGACCAGGCCGAAGTCGCGCATCAGCTTGTGGAAGAAACGCGCATAGAGCAGGTGCAGGATGGCGTGCTCGATGCCGCCGATGTAGAGGTCGACGGGCAGCCAGTAGTTGGCGCGCTCGTCGAGCATCGCCTCGCGGTTGTCGGCGCAGCAGAAGCGCGCGTAGTACCACGACGACTCCATGAAGGTATCGAAGGTGTCGGTCTCGCGCACCCAGCCGTCGCCCAGCTCGGAGAACTCCGGCATCTTCTTGAGCGGCGAGCCCGAGGCGTCGACGGTGACCTCCATCGGCAGCGCCACCGGCAGCTCGTCGTCGGTGAGCGGCACGGTCTGGCCTTCGGGGCCGTACTTGACCGGAATCGGCGCGCCCCAGTAACGCTGGCGGGCCACGCCCCAGTCGCGCAGGCGGAAGTTGGTCTTGACCTCGCCGACGCCTTGGGTTTTCAGCCTGGCGGCGATGGCCTCGAAGGCCGCCTCGAAGTCGAGGCCGTCGAACTCGCCGGAGTTGATCAGGCGGCCATACTCTACGTAGGCACCCTCGGAGAGATCCGGCACCTGGCCGTCCTGGTCGGCGATCACCGCCTCGATGGGCAGCTCGTACTTGGTGGCGAACTCCCAGTCGCGCTGGTCGTGGCCGGGCACCGCCATTACCGCCCCGGTGCCGAACTCCATGAGCACGAAGTTGGCCACATAGACCGGCACTTCGCGGCCGCCCAACGGGTGCACGGCAACATGCCCGGTGGGCATGCCTTTCTTGTCCTTGGTGGCTAGCGCCGCCTCCGAGGTGCCGCCCCGGGCGCACTCCTCGCAGAAGGCGGCCAGCTCGGCGTTGCCTGCCGAGGCGGCCTTGGCCAGCGGGTGGCCGGCGGCTACCGCCAGGTAGGTCACGCCCATCAGGGTGTCGGGGCGGGTGGTATAGACGCTGACCGGCTTGGCGAGCGTGCCGTCGGCGGCCTTGATATCGAAGCTCATCTCGACGCCGCGCGACTTGCCGATCCAGTTGCGCTGCATGGTCTTGACCTGCTCGGGCCACTCGACCTTGTCGAGGTCGGCGAGCAGCTCATCGGCGTAGTCGGTGATCTTGAGGAACCACAGCGGGATCTCCTTGCGCTCCACCGGCGCGCCGGAGCGCCAGCCACAGCCGTCGATCACCTGCTCGTTGGCCAGCACGGTCTGGTCGACCGGATCCCAGTTGACCGTCGACAT
Source organism: Halomonas socia (assembly GCF_010977575.1). Lineage (GTDB taxonomy): Bacteria > Pseudomonadota > Gammaproteobacteria > Pseudomonadales > Halomonadaceae > Franzmannia > Franzmannia socia. The sequence goes on along the minus strand of NZ_CP048812.1, from coordinate 4,175,373 downwards.
CTTCTTGTAGACCAGCCCCTTCTCGAGCAGCTTGGTGAAGAACCACTGCTCCCAGCGGTAGTAGTCGCTGTCGCAGGTGGCGAACTCGCGGTTCCAGTCGTAGGCGAAGCCCAGCGCCTTCAATTGGTTGCGCATGTAGTCGATGTTGTCGTAGGTCCACTTTGCGGGCGGCACGCGATTGCTGATCGCGGCGTTCTCCGCCGGCATGCCGAAGGCGTCCCAGCCCATCGGCTGCATGACGTTCCTGCCCTGCATGCGCTGGAAGCGCGACACCACGTCGCCGATGGTGTAGTTGCGCACATGCCCCATATGCAGCTTGCCGCTGGGGTAGGGGAACATCGACAGGCAGTAGAACTTGTCGCGATTGGCGTCTTCTATTGCCTTGAAGCACTGGTTCTTGTCCCAGTACTGCTGGGCGTCGCGTTCGGTCTCAAAGGGCGTGTACTGTGCGTCCATCGGTCTCAACAGGCACCTTGCGTTGAATGTAGCAACATGTGGGAGCGTCGCCGGCCAACTTAGGCTATGTTTGACTTTGGTCTACATGCTCGGGGCGCGGAACGTCATGGCAATCGGTGCATAAGCATACCCCACTAGCATGCTTGCGGCCACGCTCCTGCCCGAGCGTGTGTCGAGGCCATCTAGATTGACCACATGCTTCATTAGTGTCAGTACCACATTGCTAGCGCTTTTCTTGCTCGCGATGCTGGATACTTAATGTTACACTGGTCGATGGGGATGTTACATTGATGGGCGCTAGCGCCTTCCAGGGATTCAGGATGATCCTGGCGCAGCGGGTCTGGCTCAGCGAAGGGACACCGAATGACTCAACTGCTCAAAAAGCTGTTCAACCTGCCGCGACGCCGCAAGCAGGCCATTCAGCTTCTGGCCGATTCCCTCCTGATCGTTGCCAGTTTCTTTACCGCTATGTTGCTACGTCTCGACTCCCCGCGCTTTCTGCTCGACCCCGAGGTATGGATGGGCCTGCCGGTAGTAGTGCCAGTAAGCCTGATCATCTTCGTCAAGCTGGGCTTCTATCGCTCCATCATCCGTTACATGGGGCTCAAGGCGTTTCAAGCCATCATGGCAGGCGTGCTGGGGTCGGCGCTGACGCTGGCAGTCGTCAGTAGCATTTTCAACCTGCCGGTGCCGCGTTCAGTCCCCTTCATCTATATCATGTTGGCCTTGATGACCATCGGTGGCGTTAGGCTTGCGCTGCGCTTGCTATATCAGCGTGGGCAGCAGCGGCTCAAGACGCGCGTGTTGATCTATGGTGCCGGTGCCGCAGGCCGGCAACTGGTGATGTCTCTGCGCCATGGACGTGACTATGAACCGGTAGGCTTCGTCGATTTTGCTCCCAGGCTGCAAGGTACCCATGTACAGGGTCTCAGGGTCCATTCTCCCGATGACACCACCCGCATCATCGACAATTACGGTGTCGAGAAACTCCTGCTTGCCGTGCCCGAGGCCACGCGCGCGCGTCGCCAGGAAATCATCGAATCGCTCGAGCCGCTCTCGATTCCCGTGCAGACCATCCCCGACATGGCGGACGTGGTTTCCGGCAAGGCCAAGTTCAACGAGCTGCGTGACGTGGCCGTCGAGGATCTGTTAGGGCGCGACCCGGTGCCGCCCGTGCAATCCCTGATGGGAGCCAACATCACCGGCAAGGTCGTCATGGTGACTGGCGCCGGTGGCTCGATTGGCAGCGAACTGTGCCGTCAGATTCTTAGGCAACACCCTAGCAAGCTGCTGCTGGTGGATGTGTCTGAATATTCCCTTTACCGCATCGAGCTGGATCTAAAACGTATCTCTGAAGCGGAGTCGCTGAAGGGGCCGTGGTGCCGATTCTCGCGTCGGTGCGTGATGGCCAGCGGGTCGAGCAGCTCCTGGAAACATTCGGTGTACGCACCATCTACCATGCGGCGGCTTACAAGCATGTGCCCATGGTGGAGTACAACCCCTGTGAAGGAGTGCTGAACAACGTCTTCGGTACGCTGGCCGTGGCCAAGGCTGCGGTTGCTGTGGGTGTCGACGACATGGTGCTGGTTTCCACTGACAAGGCAGTCCGACCGACCAATGTCATGGGAGCCAGCAAGCGCATGGCTGAGCTGGTTTGCCAGGCGCTGGCCGCCTCACAGCGTAAGACTCGCTTTACGATGGTGCGATTCGGCAATGTACTTGGCTCTTCCGGCTCCGTCGTGCCGCTGTTTCGTAAGCAGATCGAAAATGGTGGCCCGATCACAGTCACGCACCCTGAAATTACCCGCTACTTCATGACCATTCCTGAAGCCGCGCAGTTGGTGATACAAGCCGGCGGGATGGCCAAGGGCGGAGACGTCTTCGTGCTCGACATGGGCAAGCCGGTACGCATTGCCGAGCTGGCGACCCGCATGGTGAGACTGACCGGCCTGGAGCCGTATTTCCCCCAGTCGAGCGGGGCTCCGCACCCCCAGTTATCGAGAAAACGGCGCAGCCAATTGAATGAGTTGGCAGAGGGGGGGCGCCAGGGCGATATCTCCATCATCTTTACCGGCTTGCGCCCCGGCGAAAAGCTCTATGAAGAGCTTCTGGTCACCGAAGCCGTCGGCAAAACCGGGCATCCTCGAATCATGACGGCCAATGAGGCGGCGCTGAGCTGGGAAGCGCTGGAGCCGATCCTGCTCTCTCTTCATGCTGCCTGTGTTAACCAGGAGGGCGATGGGGTGCGCCAGGTCTTGATGGAAGCGCCTACCGAGTACCACCCCCAGAGCGATATCGTCGACCACGGCACAAAATCACCCAGTGACGAGACGAAAGCAACCGCCACAACATCCCGCGACGCTGTATCGACTCATCAAGCATCTGGGTCCTCAGCCGATATTCCCCTAGCTGGCAAACATTGAGTGAAACTACCGGTGAGGCCAGTCCACGCGAGGAGCCCGTGGCAGCCAGCGTTGCCTACTATTCACCTAAGCACCGCTAGGCTCTGTCTGAAAAGTCGGCGAGCGAAGGGGAAGACAAGGCAAAAATCGGCGAAAAGACGGAGTTTACGGGGTGTAAATGAGTATTTTGAGCCGATTTTTAACGCAGTATGGCCGAGCGCAGCCAGTTTTCGGACAGAGCCTAGGACAGCGGATCGGCCGGGCAAAGAAATGCACCGGATTAGGAAAAGAGATTGATCGACAAGGACGTATGGCGGCGGCTGTGATAATGACAGCGAACCGTGGGCTTTCAGGCCGCGAGCAGCGGAAGGTTTTGATACGTCTTGAAGAGAAAAACCATCAATGTGTCGACAGGGCTCCCTGTGAGTCGGCTGTTGGCCATTGAGACAATCAGTATATGCAAGCGTACTAAGGAAACGCTGAACAAATTGGCGAGCGAACATAGCGCAAGGCGCCCGGAGCGCAAGAACCGTAGCCTATGCGGTATAGGTGAGGATTCTGAGCACCGCGTAACGCAGCGATTTGTCCGCGCAGGCATTTGTGCAGTGCTTTCCTCACGCTTCAGGCCTCGGAGATGCGCCCTACTACACTCCGGGGCGGTAGCGTGCCTGGACAAGGTCGCCAGGGACAAGGCGCCAAACGACAATTGAAGGAATGGGGGAACGGCCAATGCGTACTTTAATCGCTTCACGCCATATCATGATGCTATTCGCAGTACTCACGCTGGGGGGCTGTGCCATCGCCCCGGGGGCATATGAGCTATGACACGGAAGATGCCCCTGAGCTTTCGCACCTGGTCGATATCGAACCTATTACGCCGGAACTCATAGGCTCTCTCGAGCTCGCAGAGCGGCGTGTAAGCCCCATGCCGGATGAATTGCGCGGTCAACTATCCGACTATGAGTACAACGTTGGCCCCGGAGATGTGCTTAGCATCGTGGTGTACGACCATCCCGAGCTGACGATTCCGGCGGGCGCTGAGCGCAGCGCGGCAGAGGCAGGCAATCAGGTGCGCGCAGATGGCACCATCTTCTACCCCTTCCTGGGGCGCATCCATGTGGCGGGCAAGAACGCCGACGAGATTCGCGTGCAGTTGACGCGAGGGCTCTCGGAGTACCTCACCGACCCTCAGGTCGATGTGTTCGTGGCCGCCTTCAACTCGCAAAAGATCTATGTCACCGGCGCGGTGGATGAGCCTGGCATCGTGCCGATCACCAACGTCCCCATGACCATCATCGACGCTATCAGCGAGGTTGGCGGCCCTACATCTGCAGCGTTCTGGCACGACCTCACCTTCATTCGCGACGGCCAGGAAGAGAGGCTTTCGCTCTACGCACTACTCAGCGAAGGCGACCAGCGCCAGAATCGCCTGCTGCGTGATGGCGATATCATTCATGTGCCCACGGCAGAGAACCAGGGCATCGCCATGATGGGGCAGGTACGCTCGCCGGGTAACCTGTCGATGAACCGCGAGCGTCTGTCGCTTTCAGACGCCATTTCGCGAGCTGGCGGTATCAATGAAGTGACCGCCGACCCGTCGGGTATCTTCGTGCTGCGCCGCCAGCCCGAGACCAGTGAAAAATTGGCAACGGTGTATCAGCTCGACGTCAACGATGCCACGGCGTTTGCCCTTGCCGGTGGCTTCCCGCTCGAGCCGCGGGATATCGTCTATGTCACCACGGCGCCGCTGGCACGCTGGAACCGCGTGATCAGCCTGCTGCTGCCGTCGATCGGGCTGCCGGGTAATATCCGTGGCTCCGGCGACAATCTTGAAGATCTGCTCTAAGCATGTTCAACCATATCCTGGTGGTATGTACCGGCAACATCTGTCGCAGCCCAGTGGCTGCGGCGATGTTGGCCCGCAAGCGGCCTGAACTCAGGTTTGATTCGGCTGGCCTAGGAGCGATGGTGGGTCAAGGCGTGGAGCCCAATGCCCTGCGCCTGGCCCAAGCCGAAGGTCTGGATCTCGACGCGCATCAAGCCCGTCAGCTAGACGCTGAGATGATCGTCAATGCCGACCTGGTGCTGGTCATGAGCGATGGCCAGCGCCGAGAGATAGCCAACTGCTGGCCGGAGATGCTGGGCAAGACGCTGCGGCTTGGTCAGTGGCTCGACGACGGCAAGGGGCGTGATATTCCCGACCCGTATCGTAAAAGTCACGAGGTATTCAAGCATGTACACCAATTATTGGTGCAAGCGACCGAGGGATGGGCGTCCAGGCTATGAAGCGCGTTGCCCAACATTTTCCTTTCCATTTTTCGAAGTAGAGCCCAATGTCCGATAAGCCCGTGACTCAAGCCCCTCCCGAGGAAACCATCGACCTGGGAAGAATGGTCGGTGTGCTGTTCGATCATAAATGGTTGATCATGTTTGTCACCGGCCTATTCGCGGTGGTAGGTATCGTTCATGGCATGCTGGCTACGCCTATCTACCAGTCGGACGCCCTGGTCCAGGTAGAGCGTCGCTCGAGCGTCAGCCCGCTGGGAGATATCGGTAACGTCATCGGTACGGAAGGCCTGAACACACCAGCCGAGCTGCAGATACTGCAGTCTCGTATGGTGCTGGGGCAGGTCGTGGATCGCCTGGGGCAGGACGTGATTATCCGCCCAGTGGAAGTACCTGTGATTGGCAACTTTGTCCTGCGCCGGGGTATTCCACGCCCCTCTTTCATGGAGGGGCAGCCGCATATCTGGGGCAATGAAAGCATCGATGTGCCGCGCTTCGAGTTGGCCGACCGGCGTCGAGGTCAGCAGATCCTGGTGGAGCGCATCATCGACGACCGCTATCGGGTGCTGGTCAACGGTGAGGCGGTAGGCAATGGCCGCATAGGTGAGCCTGAGGTATTTCTCGATGGTGATCTGGAGCTAACCATCGATGGCTTCGATGCTGCCGTGGGCGGTCGCTTTCAACTGCTGAGGCAGCATCGCGAATCTGCCATTCGCTCCATCGGTGGCCGGCTGCAGGTTGTCGAAGCGGGAGGGCGAGGCTCGCCTACCGGCATGCTGCGCATGACCATGATGGGACCGGATAGGCAAGAAATCACCAATACTCTGGATGCGGTGGCCGAAACCTTCCTGACCCAGAACGTTGAGCGCCAGTCTGCCCAGGCCCAGCAGAGCCTCGAATTTCTCGAAGAGCAGGCACCGGAGCTGCGTGAGCAGCTGGTGAGTGCCGAACAGAACCTCAATGAATATCGGGCCAATCTCGATAGCGTAGACCTGAGCAGCGAGGCTCAGGCCGCCATCCAGCGCTATATCGAACTTGATACTCGCCTCAACGAGCTGGAGTTCCAGGAAGCCGAGCTGGCGCAGCGCTATACCCCTAGCCACCCGAGCTACCAGGCACTGATGCGCCAGAAGCAGCAGATCGAACGCGACCGTGTCGAGTTGAATGCCAGGGTCAATGAACTGCCGGCGGCCCAGCAGGAAGTTGTGCGCCGCACCCGCGACGTTGAGGTCACTCAGGCCATTTACGTTAACGTGCTCAACAAGATGCAGGAACTGCAAGTCGCGCGGGCAGGAACGATCGGCAATATCCGCATCATTGATCGTGCCGTGGTCAGTGGCCAGATAGCGCCCAGCAAAGCCAAGACGACGGTACTGTTGACCCTAGTGGGCTTTATTCTGGCCGTTGGTGGTGTACTGCTGCGCGAACTGCTGCGTCGCGGTGTTGACTCACCTGAGCAGATCGAAGCCGCGGGGCTGCCGGTCTACGCCACCATTCCGCTCTCCACGGCGCAAAACAAGCTGGCCCGTCGAGTCAAGCGTAAGCGCCGCAAACCCGCCCAAGACATCGTGGTAGGGGTGCTGGCAGAGCGTGAACCTTCCGATCTGGCGCTCGAGGCACTGCGCGGGCTGCGTACCAGCCTGCACTTCGCGATGCTCGAAGGGCGCAATAACCGCTTGATGATCACCGGTCCTAGTCCCGGTGTCGGCAAGAGTTTCGTCAGCATCAACCTGGGGGCTGTCAGCGCCCAGGCGGGCAAGCGGGTGTTGATCGTCGACGCCGATCTGCGTAAAGGCCACATTCACCACGCCTTCGGCAAGAAGAGCGAGAATGGCCTCGCCGACTTCCTGGCCGGCCAGATACCGCTAGAAGAGATCGTCCAGCCGACAGGGATGGATAACTACTGGGTAGTCACGCGGGGTACCGCGCCGCCCAACCCTTCCGAGCTACTGATGCAGCCGCGCTTCGCCGAGGCCATGGAAACGCTCAGCCAGCAGTTCGATCTGATCATCGTCGATACGCCGCCGGTACTGGCCGTCACCGATGCCAGCGTGGTCGGCAAGCAGTGTGATACCACCCTGCTGGTGGCCCGCTTCGAGACCAACCCGGTGCGTGAGATCATGGCAGCCAAGCGGCGCCTGGAAAGCAATGGCCTTGTGGTTCAGGGCGCTATCCTGAATGCCATGGAGCGCAAGGCATCGACTGCCTCGGGGCATTACGGCTACTACTTCTATAACTATCGCTAGTTCTTATTCAGGTTGTGATTTCATGAAGATACTTGTAACAGGCAACGCCGGCTTCATTGGCTTTCATACCGCCAAGCGCCTGCTCGAGCGCGGCGACAGTGTGGTTGGCTTCGATAGCGTCAATGACTACTACGACCCCAACATCAAGGAGGCGCGGCTAGCGATACTGGAAGAAACCGCCAAACATACTGGCAGCGACTACCACTTCGTGCGCGATAACCTCGCCAACCAGCCGGCGGTGAACGCCTGCTTCAATGAACATGACATCGAACGTGTCATCCATCTGGCGGCTCAAGCTGGCGTGCGTTACTCACTGGAGAACCCGCACAGCTACGTCGAAAGCAATATAGTGGCGTTTACCAATATCCTGGAGGCGTGCCGCTACGCCAAGGTGCAGCACCTCACCTATGCCAGTACCAGTAGTGTCTATGGGGCCAATACCAAGATGCCGTTCTCCGAGCATGAAGGTGCCAACCACCCCTTGCAGTTCTATGCGGCCACCAAGAAGGCCAATGAGATGATGGCGCACAGCTACAGCCATTTATTCGGCCTGCCGACCACTGGGCTGCGCTTCTTTACGGTGTATGGACCTTGGGGCCGGCCGGACATGGCACTGTTCAAGTTCACCAAGAATATCCTGGCCGATGAGCCGATCCCGGTGTTCAACCATGGCAACCACACCCGCGACTTTACCTATGTCGATGACATCGTTGAGGGTGTTATTCGTGCCAGTGACCAGATCGCCGAGCCCAACCCCGACTGGGACAGTGATGCCCCTGATCCCGCTACCAGCAATGCTCCCTATCGGCTGTTCAATATTGGCAACAACGACCCGGTGAAGCTGAGTGCCTACATCGAGGCGATCGAGGCGGCGCTCGACAAGCCGGCCAAGAAAGACCTGCTGCCACTGCAACCGGGCGATGTGCCCGATACCTTCGCCGACAGCAGCGAGCTCGAAAAGGCCGTCGACTACAAGCCGGCCACCCCGGTGAAACAGGGCGTGGCGAATTTCGTTGCCTGGTATCGCGATTACTACCAGGTGTAAGGCTTGGCACTAGCGATACTCCCCGAGCGGGCGCGGTGGAGTAGCGTCATCTAGAACATGGAAGGAGTGGCATGAACGTCACGGTTTTTGGAACAGGTTATGTTGGGTTGGTGCAGGGCGCGATTCTCGCTGACGTGGGGCACCACGTGGTGTGTGTCGATGTGGATGCCGGCAAGGTAGAGCGTCTCAAGCAGGGCCAGATCCCGATCTATGAGCCGGGGCTGGAACCGCTGGTGCGCGAGAACCATGCCGCGGGCCGGCTAGAGTTCACCACCGATGCCGAGGCGGGGGTCAAGCACGGCCAGGTGCAGTTCATCGCCGTCGGAACCCCGCCGGACGAAGATGGCTCGGCAGACCTCAAGTATGTGCTGGCGGTGGCGCAAACCATCGCCGAGCATATGCAACGCGATCAGATCATCATCGACAAGTCGACGGTGCCCGTTGGCACTGCTGACAAGGTAAAGGCCAAGGTGGCAGAGGTACTCGCCAAGCGCGACCGAACTGACCTGGGCTTCGATGTTGTCTCCAACCCGGAGTTTCTAAAAGAGGGCAGCGCCGTCGCCGACTGCCAGAAACCCGACCGCATCATCATCGGCACCGAAGATGCATCCACCATCGAGGTGATGCGTGAGCTCTACGCGCCGTTCAACCGCAACCACGACAAGATCATCGTCATGGATGTGCGCAGCGCTGAGCTGACCAAGTATGCTGCCAACTGCATGCTTGCCACCAAGATCAGCTTCATGAACGAGATGGCTAACCTGGCCGAACGGCTTGGGGCCGACATCGAAGCGGTGCGCCAGGGCATCGGCTCCGACCCGCGCATCGGCTACCACTTCATCTACCCCGGTGTTGGCTACGGCGGCTCATGCTTTCCCAAGGATGTTCAGGCGCTGATTCGTACGGCCGGTGACATCGACTTCGATGCCAAGGTGCTCAAGGCCGTTGAGGCCCGCAACCAGGAGCAGAAAACGACGCTGTTTGCCAAGATCCATCGTCACTTCGATGGGCAGCTCGACGGCAAGACCTTTGCCGTGTGGGGGCTTGCCTTCAAGCCCAACACCGACGATATGCGTGAAGCGCCCAGCCGGGTGCTGATGGAAGCGCTGTGGCAGGCTGGTGCCAAGGTGCAGGCATACGACCCTGAAGCCATGGAAGAGACCCAGCGTATCTACGGTACGCGTGACGACCTGACGCTGTGTGGCACGAAAGAAGCGGCCCTCAAGGGTGCTGATGCACTGGTGATCGTCACCGAATGGCAGAGCTTCCGCGCGCCGGATTTTGACCTCATCAAGTCTCAGCTTAGCCAGGCGACCCTGTTTGACGGGCGCAACATGTTCCAGCCGGCACGCATGCGCAACAAAGGCTTCACCTACTACTCTGTCGGCCGCCACATCATATCGGCGTAACCGTCAACGTAAGCAATGTCAGGATGACAGAAGGGCCGTTATGAAACTCTTGATTACCGGTGGCGCTGGCTTCATTGGCTCGGCGGTCATTCGCCATGTGATTAATGACACCGATGACCAGGTGGTGAACGTCGACAAGCTCACCTATGCGGGTAACCTCGAGTCGCTGCAGTCGGTCGCCGATAACCCCCGCTACGCCTTCGAGCAACTCGATGTGTGCGATCAGCCAGCCCTGGCTGATGTTTTCAAGCGCCACCAGCCCGATGCCGTCATGCACCTGGCGGCTGAAAGCCACGTAGATCGTTCCATCGATGGGCCTGCAGCCTTCATCGAGACTAACATCGTGGGCACCTACACGCTGCTGGAGGTCGCCAGGCACTACTGGCAGGGGCTGGATGAAGGGCGCCGAGCTTCGTTTCGCTTTCATCATATTTCCACCGACGAGGTGTACGGCGACCTGGAAGGCCCGCAAGGGCTATTTACCGAGCAGACACCCTATGCTCCCAGCTCACCCTATTCGGCGAGCAAGGCGAGCTCGGACCACCTGGTGCGCGCCTGGTCGCGTACCTATGGCCTTCCTGTCATCGTCACCAACTGTTCGAATAACTACGGGCCCTATCACTTTCCTGAAAAGCTAATACCGCTGGTGATCCTCAATGCCCTGGAGGGCAAGGCGCTGCCCGTCTATGGCAAAGGCGAGCAGATTCGCGACTGGCTATACGTTGAAGACCACGCCCGCGCCCTCTACCGGGTGGTGACCCAGGGAGCGCCGGGGGAGACCTACAATATCGGTGGCCACAACGAGAAGCGTAATATCGATGTGGTACACACCCTGTGTGCGCTGCTCGACGAGCTGGCACCCTCTGTTCACTCGCCTTACCACTCGCTGATTACTTATGTGCCGGACCGCCCCGGGCATGACCTGCGCTACGCCATCGACGCAAGCAAGATAGAGCGCGAGCTTGGCTGGACGCCTGCGGAAACCTTCGAGAGTGGAATTCGCAAGACGGTTGCGTGGTACCTGAAGAACCTGGAGTGGTGCCGCCGAGTGCAGGATGGCAGCTATCAGCGTGAAAGATTGGGTATCGCTTCCTCCGAGCTTAGAGCGAAGTGAGATAAGGAGGTTTTATGCAACTTACTTCGCTACTGAACAAGCTGTTGCTCACGAATGGTGTTCAGCTAAGCAAGGTCCCAAAAGATTTAACAGCTGATAAACGTCAACGTCCTTCTGTAGGCCATGTTGTCGAGCTGATAGGGCCGTCGGGTGTCGGGAAGACCTATTTCTATAACTACCTTCGGTCTGAGCTTGAGGGAAATTGGTTCTTTAGAAACGAAGTTAAAAGAATCAGTAACTACAAGGGGAGTAGTTTTTCTCTGCTTAAAGAACAAGATGCACTACTCATTGAGAGTTTTTTGAATAAAAAGTATGATAATATTTTTTCAGGCAAAGAAGCACTTCAGCGGAAAATTTCGTTGTATGAATTTTTCCTTAAAGAGATGGCGGCAGATGTCTATTTCCGGCACACAAAGTTGGCACGTGGCCTTTTTTCAGAGGATGGTATAACGCATAATTTTTCCAAGGAGATTCTTTGGTATCATGAAAAATTGCATGAGGGCGATGAAAAAAAACAGCATGATGTGCTACAGCGTTTTTTTGACAACCGCTCAGTAATTCTTTATGAAGCGCCCACAACCCAGATTATCAAGAATCTGAAAATCAGAAGTTCTCAAGAACCTGGAGCTGGTAATGATTGGTTTCATTATGCCGGCGAAAAGGAAGTAATCGATTTTATTGAAAGTTCGCAAGCAAGTAAAAGAAAAGTGCTTTCTGTATTGCAGCAATATGGCATTGACGTTCTTACGTTGGATGCTACCAAGGATCTCGATATTAATAAGAAAAAAGTCTTTGAGTTTTGTTCTTCTGTTATATCTAGAAATAAGGAATAGGGCATATTATGAAAGGTATTATTCTTGCTGGTGGTAGCGGAACACGCCTTTACCCTATTACCATGGGGGTCTCCAAGCAGTTGCTGCCGATTTATGACAAGCCCATGATCTATTATCCGCTGTCGGTATTGATGCTAGCGGGTATCCGTGATGTGCTGGTAATCACTACTCCTGAAGAAAATGAGAGCTTCCGGCGTCTGTTAGGGGACGGCCATCAGTTCGGTATCAACATAGCCTATGCAAAGCAGCCGAGCCCCGATGGGCTGGCACAGGCATTTATCATTGGCGAAGAATTTATTGGTCAAGATAGTGTCTGTTTGGTACTTGGAGATAATATTTTCTATGGTCAAGGTTTCAGCCCCAAGCTGAAAAGTGCCGCAGCACAGGAAACGGGAGCAACGGTATTTGGCTATCAGGTCAAAGACCCTGAGCGCTTTGGCGTAGTTCAGTTCGATAAACAGAAGCGCGCGCTCTCAATTGAAGAGAAACCTGACAAGCCCAAGTCAAGCTATGCGGTAACAGGCCTCTACTTCTATGATAATGATGTCATCAAGATTGCCAAGCAGGTGAAGCCTTCACATCGTGGCGAGCTTGAGATTACCAGCGTGAACCAAGCGTATCTCAAGCGAGGTGATTTAAGCGTCCAGCAGCTGGGGCGTGGTTTTGCATGGCTCGATACTGGTACGCATGAGAGCCTTCTTGAGGCTGCTCAATTCGTTGAAACAATAGAAAAGCGCCAAGGCTATAAGATTGCCTGTTTGGAAGAGATTGCTTGGCGCAACGGCTGGATGGCCACTGAGCAGCTTAAAGCCGCGGGCGATAAACTCTCCAAGAATGGTTATGGAAAATATCTTCTTTCATTAATCGACGAAGATTGATACCTGCTTTCCCTTCCAAATTCCGTAGGCCGCATAGTTATGATCCCTGTTACCAAGCCCTATTTGCCGAGCCGTGAAAAGCTAGACCGATATATCGATGGTATCTATGAGCGTGCCTGGCTGACCAATAATGGGCCTCTGATCAAGGAATTGACTCAGCGCTTAGAAGCGTATTTGGGCGTAGAAAATTTACTGCTTGTCGGTAATGGTACTCTCGCTCTACAGATAGCTTATCGTGCTCTCAATATTAGTGGGGGTGGGCCAAGCGAGGCTATTACCACCCCCTTTACTTATGTGGCAACCGCAAGCTCGCTAAAGTGGGAAGGTGTGGAGCCAGTGTTTGTCGATATACACCCCGATACCTGGTGCCTTGATCCAGCCAATATAGAATCAGCTATTACGCCGATTACCAAGGCTATTGTACCTGTCCATGTGTTTGGTAATGCCTGCGACGTTGAGGCCATAGATATTGTAGCGCAACGCCATGGTTTAAAAGTCATCTATGATGGGGCCCATGCGTTTGGTGTCACCTACAAGGGGAATAGCCTGCTAAGTCATGGTGATGCCACTACCCTTAGCTTTCATGCGACCAAGCTGTTTCACTCTATCGAAGGCGGTGCTATTATCTTCAAGCGCAAGGAAGACTTGGAGCGTGCCCGCAGAATGACTAACTTTGGCCTTGCCTCACCCGAAGAAATTACTGATATCGGGATTAATGCCAAGATGAGTGAGTTTCAGGCAGCAATGGGGCTATGTGTACTAGATGAGATTGATGAAAACCTGAAGGGTCGGGAAAAAGTCTGGCACACTTATGAGGCTGCGTTTAAGGATAAGGTTAAATTACAGCATCGAAATCACTCTGCTTCATACAATTATGCATATTTTCCGATGATGCTTAAAGATCAGGAAGAGCTACTTTCCACGCTCGAGTATCTACGCTCAAAAAATATTTCAGCAAGGCGTTATTTTTATCCATCATTGGATGGCATCTCATATGGGAGAGCGGCCGGTTCAAGCGTTTCGCGGGATATCGCAAGTCGTATTATATGCTTGCCAATTTTCCATGGTCTGTCTGAGAATGACCAAAAATTAATTACTACTTCGGTTGTTGAGATTGCAGCTAGTGACTTAGGCGAGGGAGTGCTATGAGCTTAGGTGGGAATTTGCGAAGGGCTATTTTCTTTGCACGTGATCGTATGGAGAACCAAGGTATTGGGGCCAACCTCAATGAAATTCGCAATGGGTTGTCCGAGCCAGGCCTGGCTCTAGAAATACAGAGTAAAAGAATAAGAGAGCTTCTAGTTTATGCTGCCAGTAACTCTCCATTTTATAAAAATTTGGCGGTTATGGAGTTTCAAGACTTCCCAGTAGTTAACAAGCAGGTTTTGATAGAAAACTACCAGGACGTTTGCGTACCCCCCGAATTGGTACCATATCAACGCGGTCCCATGCATATCGCCAAGACTAGTGGTTCAACTGGCATGGTGTTTAAAGTACCGCAGGATACTCGAAAACGTGCGAGAAGAATTGCAGAGTTGAAGTATTTTGGAGAGTTGGCGGGGTATCAATCCCACGAATCTCTCGTTCAGTTGCAAGCCTTTAATGTCCATAATAGGGTTGATCGATTTAAATCCTTTAAAGACAATGTGTATAAGTTTGACGCTAGCTCAATGGGTGATGAGCGCTTAAGTAAACTGTTGGAGATTATTGAAAGGAAAAGCACGGTTGCGATAATCGGTTATGCTAGCTGGTTATCACAGCTCGTGAACTTCGCGACCAACAACCCTGTTTTGCTTGAAAAGATCAAGACGCTCAAGACCCTTATTGCCATTTCAGAGCATTTGCATGACGAGACCAAAGATAAAGTAAAGCAATATCTTAATGCGGATATCGTTTCTCGTTATTCTAATGAAGAGCAGGGTGTGCTGGCTCAGCAGCTAGCCGGCGATGATAGCTTCAAGCTAAACCATGCCAGTTACTATTTTGAAATTCTTAAGGTGGACTGCGATCTGCCTGCAGAGTCGGGTGAACTGGGTAGAATCGTAGTGACAGACCTCTTTAACTACGCTTTTCCGATGATTCGCTACGATACGGGCGACACCGGGGTTATAAGTCGCTTAGGAGATTCTGAACAAGAGTTGTCATGTTTGTCAGCCATATATGGTAGAAAGCAGGATGTAGTCTACAGTGCTGGGGGCGACCCTATACATCCGGTCACCCTATCAAGGGCATTAAAAATATACCCTGAAATAAGGCAGTGGCAATTTATCCAGAAAACCTCTAGTCGTTATATTGTCAAGCTGAATCTCTACCGCCCCATTGACGATAAGGTCATCGTTGATTGTATAACAAACATATTTGGCAATGAGGCGAAAGTGGAAGTAGAAGTTGTCAGTGATATTCCTGTACTGGCATCAGGTAAAAGGCGTTCGGTAATCTGTGAGCTTGAGCATGAAGGATGACATTTATGTGGTGGGAGTTGGTCCATATACGGCTGTCATAATCGAGTTGGCACAAACTTGTGGTTATGAGGTGAGAGGGCTTTATCATTACAATGATGAACGTGATGGTGAACTTTTTCATGGTTTCGAGATACTCAGCTCTATTGGCTCACTACTGGCAACAAAGAGCGGGGCACAGGGGAAAAAATTTGCCCTATCCATGGGCAATAATCAGGTCAGGATAGAGACGGCAGGTAACATCCTCAGAAATGGAGGTGTTATTCCTTCGCTTATTCATCCTTTAGCTGAGGTATCACCTAGCGCGACCATTGAAGAAGGGGTGATACTTAAAAGAAATGTGGCGGTTCAGGCAAAAGCTACCATTAGGCGTTTTTCTATTGTCTGCGATAATTCGCTAGTCTGCCATCACTCAACAATTAATGAGGGTGGCTTTATCGCCGGTTTGTGTGTCGTAGGAGCATATCTCACCCTCGGCAAGGGGGTGTTTATTGGGCAAGGCGCCATTGTTCCTTCTGGGAAAGCTAGCGTTATAGGGTGTTTTTCGAGTGTAGGGGCGGGGTCAGTAGTAATAAAAGATGTTGCAGAATATGAGGTTGTTGCAGGGAATCCTGCAAGAGTGCTAAGAGGTTAGTGATATTAATCTCTCATAGCGCTGTTAGCACCACCTGTTATTATTATTTTCTATGAGGGTTGATTCCTTGCTAAGAGCTCGTACTGTAAGCGGAATTTTTTGGACCTTTTTAGAGCAATTTAGTAAGCGGGGAATAAGCTTACTGGTGACATTATTACTTGCACGGTTGCTACTTCCAGAAGATTTTGGTTTGCTGGCAATGATCTCCGTTTTCGTCACTATTGCATCCTCGTTAATGGATTCAGGTATAAAACAAGCGGTTATAAGGAAAAAAAAGGTTGACCAAAAAGACCTGGATACTGCATTTTATACGAATGTAGCTTTAGGGCTTATGGCGTATTTAATTTTATTTTTTTTCGCTCCCCTGATTGCATCTTTTTATGATGAGGAGAGGATCACCCTTCTCATTCGAGTGGCTGGCCTGGTGGTGGTTATCAATTCTTTCCATATAATACAAAGCGCTGTCTTAACTCGAAACCTTAACTTCAGGATTCAGCTGAAAGCATCGATCCCGGCCAGCTTTGTTTCAGGTCTTGCTGCGGTTTTCGTTGCCTATCATGGTGGTGGCGTATGGGCTCTAATTACTCAGCTACTGCTTAGCTCACTACTTTTAGCTACTTTTTTATGGTGGTTGCAAAACTGGCGTCCCAGCTTGTCTTTTGACTATTCTGTGTTAAAAGAACTGTACAGCTTTGGATATAAGTTGTTTTTGGCAAGTTTTCTTTCACTGGTTGCTAAAAATATTTATGTGCTAGTTATAGCCAGTCTCTTTGGCGCGGCAGTCGCAGGGCTTTATTATTTTGCACACCGTATCAAAGAATTAGTGATAGATCAGCTGGTGCGAGCAATACAGAAAGTTACTTATCCCGCCCTTTCTAAGCTTCAAGATGAAGATGAAAGACTAAAAGAAGGATATAGGAAAGTTTTGACTGTAACTACATTCGTATTGTTCCCATGCATCACTATGATGGCGGCGCTTGCTTCTCCAATTTTTGAAATTGCTTTCCCGGATCGCTGGAATCCTGCGATCCCATATTTACAAATCATGTGTATCGCTAGCTTGCTCTACCCACTACATGCGATTAATTTAAATATTCTTAAAGTTAAGGGGAGATCTGATTTATATCTTGGCATATCTGTATTTAAGAAGGTCATGACATTTTCAATTCTTTTTGCTAGCTATAGATTTGGTGTTGTTGGGATATTGATAGGGCAAATTTTTCTCGGTGTTTTAGCTTACCTCCCCAATAGCTACTACTCTGATAAATTGATAAATTATTCCGCAGTTGAGCAGTTTAAAGATTTCTTTCCTGCGTTCATAATGTCTTCTTCTGTAAGTGGAGTCGTCTTTTTGGCTGTTCAGTTATCTTACTTTTCTTCCCTATTGGAGGTTTTAATATATGGTGCTTTAGGGAGTGTGGCTTATCTTTTACTTTGTTTTATTTTTAAGGTCCCAGGTTTTAGTTTGTTTTGTGAAATGGTGGGCGGGCGATTCCCTATTATCCGTAAGATGCTGCCCAAGGGTAAGCATGCTTAATCTTGAGACAAAGCATGTTGATTTATTTCGAAATTTTAGTGGTGGGATAATGAGCGTAAAAGGATCTAGAAGTGTTTCACGCACAGGTTTACAGCTTGGAGATCGTGCCCCTCGGCCGCCTGAGCCGTTAGAGCAGGATCAAATAGTGTCTAACTGGAAGGGCGATATATCATCACCTTTAGTTTCTGTTAAGTGTAATGCTTACAACCATGCAGGCTATATTCGCGATGCGATTAATGGCTTTTTAATGCAGCGCACCAATTTTCCTTTTGAAATCATAATACATGATGATGCATCGACCGATGGAACCGATAAGATAATATCGGAGTATATGGGTCGATATCCCTCTATCATAAGAGGTGTTTTGCAAAAAGAGAATCAGTACTCACAAGGGAAAAGGCCGGGAAACTTTACGGCACATTTGGTGCGCGGTAAGTATATTGCCTTTTGCGAAGGTGATGACTATTGGCTTGATGAAAATAAGCTACAAGTACAAGCTGACTTTTTAGAAAGAAACCCGAGTTTTTCTGTATGTGGTCACGACGCTTGTGTGATAGAGAGTGGTATCGTCGTTCGTGAATCTAAGTTGCCTGTCAACCAAAAGCGCGATTTTTCAGCATTTGACCTACAGCGCGGTGTCTACGTCCTAACACTTTCGGCTATGTTCGTAAACAAGCTAGGGGAAATACCACCTGAGCATTCACAAGTCGTGAATGGTGACGACTTTTTCTTGAGCAGGCTTGGGGAGTTTGGAGGGGCAAAATTCCTCCCTGAAATCATGCCAGCAGTCTATCGTCGTCATGAAGGTGGTGTTTGGTCCTTAGTAGATGATCGAAAGAGAAAAGCACATTCCATTAATACGCAGTATTGGATAATGCAGTACTACTCTAGAAGAGAAAATAGTCGGTTGGCGACATATTTTGCTAGCAAGGCAGCCGCTAATTTGTTCTCCACTTTGCCTTCTTTTTCATTTCGGGAGCTTGTTTCTTTGTTCATACAGCTCCTTAAAATGTTCTTTATAAGGAAAATTTCCTTCTTAAGGAAGCGGTTGGAAAAATAAATAAATAGAAAGATTTCTATGTTTATGGAAGTCCTGAATGGTTATCTTTTAATGTTTTAATGGCTGTGCGCATCCGGATGGTTAATCAAAGTAAGAGTGCGATTTTTTTAAATATTTTTTCCATACCCTTAACCAACTTGGTAGTGTAATGAACGATATAGTCGGTCTTACCCCCGAACGCCAGACCCATCTCAAGCAGCTCGAGGCGGAATCGATCCACATCATCCGCGAGGTGGCCGCCGAGTTCCGCAACCCGGTGATGATGTACTCCATCGGCAAGGACTCCTCGGTGATGCTGCACCTGGCGCGCAAGGCCTTCTACCCCGGCACGCCGCCGTTTCCGCTGATGCACGTCGACACCACCTGGAAGTTCAAGGAGATGATCGCCTTTCGCAACCGCATGGCGGCGGAGGCGGGCATGGAGCTGATCGTGCATACCAACGAGGAGGGGCGCGCGGCCAACATTAACCCCTTCGACCACGGCAGCGCCAAGTACACCGACGTGATGAAGACCCAGGCGCTCAAGCAGGCCCTCACCAAGCACGGCTTCGACGCCGCCTTCGGCGGTGCGCGCCGCGACGAGGAAGCCAGCCGTGCCAAGGAGCGGGTCTACTCGTTCCGCGACAAGTACCACCGCTGGGATCCCAAGAACCAGCGCCCGGAGCTGTGGAACGTCTACAACGCCAAGGTCAACAAGGGCGAATCGATCCGCGTCTTCCCGCTCTCCAACTGGACCGAGCTGGACATCTGGCAGTACATCTACCTCGAGCAGATCCCCATCGTGCCGCTCTACTACGCCGCGCCGCGCCCGGTGGTGGAGCGCGACGGCATGCAGATCATGGTCGACGACGAGCGCCTGCCGCTGGAGGAAGGCGAAGCCCCCGAAGAGAAGTGGGTGCGCTTCCGCACCCTGGGCTGCTACCCGCTGACCGGGGCGGTGGAGTCCACGGCCGCGACCCTGCCCGAGATCATTCAGGAGATGCTGCTGACCAAGACCAGCGAGCGTAGCGGCCGCGCCATCGACCACGACCAGGCCGGCTCCATGGAGAAGAAGAAGCGCGAGGGATATTTCTAATGTCACACCAGTCTGCACTCATCGCCGACGACATCGAGTCCTACCTCAAGGAACACGAGAACAAGGACCTGCTGCGCTTCATCACCTGCGGCAGCGTCGACGACGGCAAGTCGACCCTGATCGGGCGGCTGCTGCACGACTCCAAGATGATCTACGAGGACCAACTGGCGGCGATCACCCAGGCCTCCAAGACCAGCGGCACCACCGGCGACGCCGTCGACCTGGCGCTGCTGGTCGACGGCCTGCAGTCGGAGCGCGAGCAGGGCATCACCATCGACGTCGCCTATCGCTTCTTCTCCACCGACAAGCGCAAGTTCATCATCGCCGACACCCCGGGCCACGAGCAGTACACCCGCAACATGGCCACCGGCGCCTCCACGGCGAGCCTGGCGGTGATCCTGATCGACGCCCGCTACGGCGTGCAGACCCAGACCCGCCGGCACAGCTTCATCGCCGACCTGCTGGGCATCCAGCACCTGGTGATCGCCATCAACAAGATGGACCTGGTCGAGTTCTCCGAGGCGCGCTACGACGAGATCGTCGCGCAGTACCAGGAGGTCGCCGCCAAGCTGCACGCCCCGGACATTCGCTTCATCCCGCTCTCGGCGCTGAATGGCGACAACGTCGTCGACGCCAGCCAGCACACCCCCTGGTACCGCGACGCCAGCGGCGCCCCCGGCGCCACGCTGCTGCAGCTACTCGAAAGCGTCGAGATCACCCACGACCAGAACCTCAGCGACCTGCGTTTTCCGGTGCAGTACGTCAACCGCCCCAACCTCGACTTCCGCGGCTACTGCGGCACCCTGGCCGCCGGCATCCTGCGCCCCGGGCAAACGGTCAAGGCGCTGCCCTCGGGCAAGACCAGCAGCGTCGAGCGCCTCGTCACCTATGACGGCGACCTCGACGTCGCCTATCCCGGCCAGGCGATTACCCTCACGCTCGCCGACGAAATCGACATCTCCCGCGGCGACTGGCTGGTGGGCGGCGATGCCGAGGTCCCGCTGGTCGTCGGCTTCGAAGCCGACATCGTCTGGATGCACGACACCGCGCTCGAACCCGGCAAGCTCTACGACCTCAAGCTCGCCACCCGCGACCTGGCCGGCAAGGTCACCGCCATCGACTACCAGATCGACGTCAACACCCTCGAGCACCGCCACGCCGAGCACCTCGACCTCAACAGCATCGCCCGCTGCAGCGTCGAGCTCACCGCCCCGGTGCCGGTGGACGACTACCGCAAGAGCCCCGGTACCGGCAGCTTCATCCTTATCGACCGGCTGACCAACGTCACCGTCGGCGCCGGCATGATCCACCAGCCCACCGACAGCGAAACCCCCTACGAGTACCGCGCCCACGACAGCAAGGCCAACGTGGTCTGGAACCGCACCAGCGTCACCCAGGCCATGCGCGAGCAGCTCAACGGCCACGCCGGCAAGTGCATCTGGTTCACCGGGCTCTCCGGCTCCGGCAAGTCGACCCTGGCCAACGCCCTGGAGATCGAACTCAACCGGCGTGGCTATCACACCATGCTGCTGGATGGCGACAACGTCCGCCACGGGCTATGCAAGGACCTCGGTATGGGCGAAGACGACCGCGGCGAGAACATTCGCCGGGTGGGCGAGGTGGCGCGGCTGTTTGCTGAAGCCGGCATCATCGTCATCACCGCCTTCATCTCCCCGTTCCGCAAGGACCGCGACGCGGTGCGCGCGCTGTTCGACGACGACGCCTTCATCGAAGTGCACGTCGACACCCCGCTGGACATCTGCGAGCAGCGCGACCCCAAGGGGCTGTACCAGAAGGCGCGGGAGGGCAAGATCAAGGACTTTACGGGGATTGATAGTCCGTATGAAGTCCCAATTAATGCTGAAATTACGCTTAACTATACCGATCAACCTCATGAAGCATTGCAGCGTTTTATAGTTAAAATTATTTAATCATGATGGCACCGATTGCTAGTTTTCTGTGAGTGAAAAAAATGGTTGATAAAAAGGAGCCGTTCTTCTCTGTTATAATGCCAATTTATAATAAAGAAGGATATATAAGGCGGGCAGTTGATTCAGTTATAAATCAAACCTATCAAGATTTTGAAATAATTATTGTTTGCGACCCATCAACAGATAGAAGTAATGATGAGGTTGCAAACATAAATGATGAACGTATAAAAATTTATCATAGGGACAAACCAGGGCCAGGTGGTTATGCAGCGCGAAATTTAGGAATAATGAAAGCACAAGGTCAGTGGCTGGCTTTTTTAGATGCAGATGATATTTGGTATCCTGAGCATCTAGAAAAAATGAAAAATGTGTCTGAGAATTATCCTTCGGCCTGCTTTTTAGGGTCCGGCTGGATGATAAAAAGTGCGAATAAAACTTTTGAGTGTCCTTTTTATAATATTAATAAAAGCGAAGGAATAATAGTTGTTGGTGTCAAAGACTACCTGCTATATTCAATGAGAAAGCAAAGACCAATATTGACGAGTATGTGTTGTGTCAAACGCTCCTCGCCAGTCGCCAATAACTTGTTTCCAGATGGTAGTGGAGCAAAAAGAGGTGGAGATTTATATGCATGGCTTAAGCTAGTATGTCATCATAAAATTCTTGTCTGGAGTAATCACCTTGGGGGAGTTTATTCCGCTTCGGTTGAAGGGCAAACAATTAAGTCGGCAGAATCAACGCCACATTTGATGACATCCCGCGTATTCGAAGAATTATCCGTTGGCTTAGATGAACAAGAAAAAAAACTGTTGAAAAAAAATCTGAATAGAAGTCTTAAAGATGCCTGGATGGGAAATATCAAGAGGGGAAAGGAAAACTTTAAAATAAGGCATTATTGCTACTTAAAAGATGATTTGTGGTTCGCGCTTTATATGATGACTGTTTCCTTCTTGCCGATGAGGTTTGTTTATCGCTTGTATAAGTCGTTAAAATAATTTCCTCGGATATTTGCTCAAAAACAAGGTCTTTTTATGATTGCAATTCACCATAGAGAAAACGGGTTTAGTGAAAAATGGATAACTTATTGTGAAGATAACGGCATTGACTATAAAGTAGTCGATTGCTACTCTAGTGATATAATCATAGAAGTAAAAGGTTGTTCAGCACTGTTATGGCATTGGCACCATAATAATATAAAAGACATAGTGGCTGCAAAAAGTATAATTATGAGCTTGGAGCACATTGGAGTTAATGTTTTTCCAAATTCTAAAACATGTTGGCATTTTGATGACAAGCTGGCGCAAAAATATTTATTAGAGGCAATTAACGCCCCGTTAGTCAATTCATACATTTTTTTGATAAAAAGGAAGCGTTAAATTGGGTAGATCATGTAAATTTCCCCAAAGTATTTAAATTGAGAGGTGGAGCTGGTGCTGAAAATGTAAAGAAAGTAAAGGATAAAAAAAGTGCACGAGCTCTTGTGGAAAAGTCTTTTGGCGCTGGTTTTACCCGACATCCACGGACTAGGAAATTGTCAGAAGGCCTTTGGAGATTTAAGCGGAAGAAGAATTTGAAGTCATTGATAGAAATAATAAAAGGCCTTGCTAGGCTATTTATACCTACTAAGAAACAGAAAGAACTGTCAAAAGAGAGGGGGTATGTATATTTCCAGGATTTTATCCCCGATAACAGCTTTGACATTAGAGTTATTGTCATTGGGGAAAGAGCCTTTGCAATAAAAAGAATGGTAAGAGACGGTGATTTTAGAGCATCTGGCAGTGGTTATATAAAGTACGAAAAGGAACATATCCCGGAAGAATGTGTTGCTATTGCTTTTGACATAACCCGTAAATTAGATGCACAGTCTCTCGCTTATGATTTTGTCTATCATGAAAATGAACCGAAAATAATAGAAATAAGTTACTCTTTTCTAACGTCAGTCTATCGAGAATGTCCAGGGTATTGGAATAGTGACATGGAGTGGAAAGAAGGCTTTTTCACACCCGAGTTTTTTATGATAGAAGATCTTTTGGATAATTAAAACTATAGAAATATGATTTTTAATATAAATGGGTGAGGGGCTTTTTTATCAGCTTAGGTGAGAGTTATGAAGGTCTTTTTTATATGTTCTTCATTTGGCGGCGGTGGTGCAGAAAAGGTTGCTGTCAAATTATCAGGTGCTCTTGCCGCTTTTGGGCATGATGTTTCATATATTTATTGGAAATCTAAAGAAGGTCAAGAGTATGAGCTCCATGGGAATGTCAAGACTAAAAAAATATCAACTAATAAAACTTTTCTACGAGCGTTCGAAGTTAGTAGGATAATAAAGAATGAACGTCCTGATGTCATCCTTTCATTTACTGATTTGCCAAACATTATTACATATTTTGCTTGCCTATTAACTTGGCCCTATAAGTGTTTGCGGGTGCCAAATGTTAGGACTAATGTTTCAGCTAAATATCGCCATATGAAAAGTACGTTAGTCACTAAAATTCTTTCATCCTTGCACGGTCTTTCATGCCGGAGTGCTCCTATCGTACTAGTTAATTCGAAAGACTCTGGCAGTGCACTGTGCGAATATTACCGCTTGGACGCATCGAAAGTTCATTGTATTTATAACCCCGTCTTTGATACCTTGCCAAGTGAGTTATATAATTCAGATAATGGGGTGATTTGTAGTAATAAGAAAGTTAAAGCAGTCAATGTTGGTAGGTTGTCTCAAGCAAAAGATCAGCACATGCTTGTTCGCGCAATAGATCACGCAGTTAATACTTTGGGTGCTGATGTTGAGCTAGATATTTATGGGGAAGGTGAGTTGTATGATGAGCTACACAGTGAGATAGCTCACCGAGGGCTGCAGGATCGAATTTTCTTAAGGCCTTTTGACCCGAATATTGAAAGCAAGATAGGCGGTTACCATCTGTTTCTCTTTTCTTCCCGCTGGGAGGGGCTGCCTAACGCCCTAATAGAGGCGCTAGGTAGTGGTATTGATGTGATTTCTACGGATTGTCGCAGCGGGCCAAGCGAGATACTTGATGGGGGGCGCTTTGGTACCCTTGTTGGCATTGGCGATGATAAAGAAATGGCGGAAGCAATTGCGCGCCTTTATTTTGAAGGTAATTGTAATTCTTCTAGTAATTCATGCGCTAGGGAAATGAGTGACGATCTGAAGAAACACCTTGAGCAATTCACTATTTCATTTGTGACGTCACAATATGCTCAACTGATTTCCAGGAATATAAATGAACAGTAAAGACGTCAAGCATAAAATAAATCTCTTTAGACGATATTCGCACTGGAAGCGTAACAATTGCATATATATACATGTTCCAAAGGCTGCGGGTACCAGCTTGAACAAAGCCATATATGGCCGAACCTTGGGGCATTATACTGCCACTGAAATCCAGGTTCAGTTCCCAAAGCTTTTTTCTAAAGCATTTGTCTTCTCTTTCGTAAGAAATCCATGGGATCGTGTTTTATCAGCGTACCGTTTTGCGAAAGTGGGAAAGACGGATAGCATGGGAATGTATCGGCCTGAGCAATACCAGATTCCAGAGTTTGAGAGTTTCGAGCGATTTCTCTTTGAGTGGCTTGCCAAGCAAAACTTAGATAAAATAGACTTCGTATTCCAACCACAGAGTAGATTCGTTGTCGGTAAGCATGGTGGCCTCTTGACGGACTATATGGGGAAGGTGGAAAGACTGGAAGCCGATATAAAATATGTTGAGTCGGTGCTCGGCAAGAGAATAAATGTCGGCAGGGAAAATATTACGTCAGAGAAAATCGACTACCGTAGTGCCTATGTTAACGATGACATGGTGGAGCTGGTTAGGTCTTTATACCGAAAAGATGTTGATAAATTCGATTATACATTCGAAAAGAGTTGATTTATGAGAGTTCTCCATGCCATATCTTCTGCGGCGGCAGGCGGTGCTGAAATATATGTAAGAGACCTCTCTATAGAGATGGTCAGGGCGGGGCATGAAGTATTCATTCTCTTTCTTGATCGTGCCTCTGAAGCCGGGCGAGATGGTGGATTTGAAGCTGAATTCTTGAAGCAGTTGGATGACAATGGCATCGGGTACGGCTTCATCGGTGCTTCTGCGCGTAAAAAACCTTGGCTAGGTGTCAAGGCAATGCGCAAGACGGTATCTTATTTTTCGCCTGACATCGTTCACTGTCACTTATATTATGCTGCCATTTTTTCTCTCTTCTTAAAAAACACCAAGGTGGTTTATACGCACCACAATATAAAGCTGGGTGCTAGTTCGTTACTTTATAAACTCCTTGACTTGAAGGTTTCCAGATACATCGGGATCTGCTTGGCTTGCAAGAAATTGCTAGAAAGTATTTCTCGGAGAAAGGTGGTCAGAATTGACAATGGCGTTTCACCGGAGCGTGTGCGCAAAAAGCAAAGAGTTGCTGGGCAGGGTGGTGAAGATGTCAGTCTATTGAGTGTCGGCCGTTTATCTGATCAAAAAAATCTATCGCTACTCATTGCCTCACTTGCCAGGTTGGAAGACCAGAAGTACCGGTTGAAAATTGCTGGCGAAGGCGCCCTGCGCAAGGAGCTAGTGCGACTGGCGGATGAGAAAGGCATATCTGGCCGCGTTGAATTCCTGGGCAACGTCAGCAATGTCGATGAATTGCTATATGATGCGGATGTATTTGTGATGTCCTCTGCATGGGAAGGACTGCCAATCGCTCAAATTGAGGCCACCTTGAGCGGCCTGCCGGTCGTGGTGACCAATGTTGGTGGTTGTTCGGAAATCGTACACAAAGTATGTAATGGTATCGTTGTCGATGAGTTGATCGAAAGCAGCTATTCGCAGGCGTTGGAGATGATGATAAACAACCATCGCTTGCGCGAGGTGTTTTCATATAATGCGCTTACCTATTCGGGCGATTATCTGATAAAAGCCTCGGCAGTTAAGCATCTTGCGTTATATGAAGACGCCCTTATGGTCTGATAGTCGGCCCTGTAAATGAGAGAAATATGATACCGGCGCTTTTTGTTACTTTTGTATTCTTGCTGTCATTCGTTTTTTGCTTGATAGTGTCCATGAAGCATCGTTGGCTGCTATGGCCGATTATGATTGGCTTTGCTTTTCGTTGTTTTCTTATGCTATTGGATTACTATGGCTTGTTTTCTCCTCCCGGGGCAGACGGTGACGCTGTCGTTTTTACCAGAACAGCATATCAGTGGTCATTACTTGATTGGGAACGTTTGTTCGATACTTTCAATTATAGTGCTTCCTACGTATATAGTACCGTAGGGGCAGTTTTCTTGAAGCTCTTTGGTTACAACTATTTTGTTCTTCCAGTGTTAAATTTCTTGGCCGGTTTGTTGGGCATTTTCCTCACTGGTCTCATGGCGTACCGGTTGTGGGGTAGGAAACCCGCAATCATCAGCGCCTATATAATGGCACTGTTTCCTTTCGCTGCATTCAACTCGGTGCTAGCACTGCGCGAAGAGTTTTCCATCGTCGTCTTTCTACTGGGCGTGTATTTTTTCTTGAATTGGGTGTCTGGCAAAGGAACCATCTGGATATTTGCAGCCTTCTCCATGTTTGCCGTGGCGCTGATGATTCACCCGGGGTGGATTGGAGCAATGGTGGGCATCGCCCTATACTTGGGTTACTTCTCGTTCAGAACACTGGTGTCGTCGATCAAGGGCGGTGCGACGACACGTCAGGTGGCCAGCAAGTTCTTCTCTGCTGTAGTGCTTTTCGCGGTCGCTATGCTGATTGTCGTAGGTAGCGGCGGTATAAGTCTGGCCAAGGGCATCACTATTGGAGGGGAAAATGAAGAAGAGGGCGTTGAAGGTTTGATCGAATCTCGTTTTCAGAGTGAGGGACGTGGTGGCTCAGCTTATCCTAGCTTTGTTGCACGGGGAAATCCTTATACACAACCTTGGTTAATTCCGATGCGCATCGTGTATTTTACCTTTTCCCCGTTTCCTTGGGACTTACGTAGCCCACGTCAATTGATGGGTGTCATGGCCTCGGGCATGTACATGTTTCTTGCCTGGCGCCTATATAAGGGCTGGCATCGAGTCAGGCGCAAGGAGGAGTGTCTTGCGCTGATGTTCATGGCTGGAGCATTAATCTTCGTATTCGCTATTGGGGTGACTAATATCGGCACGGCGATCAGGCATCGGACAAAATTCCTGGCCATCTGCACGCTGCTTGCCGCTTCGTCTTTCGATAGATTAACCATCCGTTTGAGAAGGCACTGATTTGTGGATTTATTGATCATCGCAGGGAATGCGCGCTCCCTGATCGCCAACCGTGGGGACCTGGTAAAAGAGATGCAGGCACGAGGGCTGGTCGTGGTGGCGGCGGTGCCCACCGCCGACTACCTGCCTGAGGTCGAGGAGTTGGGCATCGAGATCCATCCTATCGAGATGGGGCGTACTGGCATCAATCCGCTACATGATATCAAGACGCTGTGGTCGCTTTATCGCCTGATCCGTCGGCTTAAGCCGAAGGCGGTATTCGGTTATACCATCAAGCCCGTTGTATACGGTAGCCTCGCTGCCAAGGCTGCGGGTGTGCCGCGCATCTACTCGATGATTACCGGCTTGGGCCATGTGTTCACTACTGATAGCCCCAAGAATCGTCGCTTGCAGAAGGTGGTGTCGTGGCTTTATCGCGCCGGTCTTGCCTGCAATCGCAAGGTATTCTTCCAGAATCCCGATGATCTCCAGGAGTTCACCGAGCGCGGCATCCTGCGCGATGCCAGCAAGGCCGTGCGCACCTATGGGTCTGGGGTGGATATGCAGCGCTTTGCCGCCACGCCACTGCCCGAGGGAGATTTGACGTTCCTGTTCATCGGGCGGTTGTTGACCGAGAAGGGCGTGGCAGAGTTCTGTGAGGCAGCAGGCCAGCTTCGTGCCGAGTACCCTGCAACGCGTTTCATTGCGGTCGGCCCGCACGACGCCAATCTGCCACATTCCTGCTCTGTCGAAGACCTCGATCGCTGGAAGGAAGAGGACTGCGTGGAGTTCATCGGGGGCGTTTCAGACGTTCGCCCGTGGATAGCGCAATGCTCTGTGTTCGTGCTGCCGTCCTATCGCGAGGGTACGCCACGCTCGGTGCTCGAGGCGATGAGCATGCGACGACCAATTATCACCAGCGATGCCCCAGGCTGCCGGGAGACGGTGGAAGCTGGCGTAAACGGCTTTCTGGTAGCGCCACGCACCAGTGGGCCGTTGCTAGAGGCGATGCGACGCTTCGTCGAGCAGCCAGCGCTGGTGCCGCAGATGGCTGAGGCGTCCTGGGCACTGGTCGAGCGTCACTACGACGTTCGCAAGGTGAATAAAGTGATTCTAGAGGCAATGGAGTTGGCATGAGGGAAGGCATCAAACGACTTTTCGATGTGATTGCCAGCGGAGCGGGCTTGATCGTGCTGGCACCGCTGCTGCTGCTGGTCGCGGTGTGGATCAAGCTGGATAGCTCGGGGCCGGTGTTTTTCATGCAGCGGCGCGCCGGGCGTAATGAGCAGCCGTTCAGTATCTTCAAGTTTCGTACCATGCTGCATCGTGCACCCGACACCATTGACCAGTACCAGGAGCAGGTGGTCAGTGCCGGCCATGATCCTCGCATCACGCGGGCAGGGCGCTTTATACGCGCCACGAGTCTCGATGAGCTGCCGCAACTGATCAATATCTTCAAGGGCGACATGAGCATTGTCGGGCCCAGGCCCGTGCTCATGGAGCAGACCGAGGTGGTGCCGCCGGGATACAAGACGCGCTTCAGCGTGCGCCCGGGGTTGACCGGGCTTGCCCAGGTAAGAGGTCGGCGCAGCCTGGGCTGGCTGGAGCAGTTGGCCCATGACGCCGAGTACGTCGAGAAGCAGAGCCTGGCACTGGATCTCAATATCCTGTTGCTGACGGTCAAGGTGGTGGTGATGGGCAGCGGGATCTACGGTGAGCCGGGGCTCAATTGGCGCACCTATCGTGACCGCCTGAATGGCGAACCTCCGCGAGACAGCGACGTTGAGGAGGCCATGCGATGAGCCAGCTCAACTTCATGATGATTACTGCAAGCCCTGATGTTGCGTCGTTCATCGAGCAGCATGGCGTGGCGCGCATCTTCATGGATCAGGAGGTGCTGGGGAAGGCCGAACGCCAGGGGCATCTGGATACCCACAAGGCGGCGCACTCGCTTGGCGAAATCGCTGCCGTTGCCGCGGTACTCGAGCACGCCGAGTTGATGGTGCGGCTCAATCCCCTGCACGCATCGACCCGCCGGGAAGTCGATGCCGCCATCGAGCATGGCGCGCAGCGCTTGATGCTGCCGATGTTCTCCTCGCGCGTCGAGGTGGGGCAGTTTCTGGACATGGTCAATGGTCGGGTGCCCGTTACCTTCCTGGCCGAGACGGCGGCCTCGCTGGTGCGGCTACCCGACTGGCTTGGCTTGCTTACGCCGGGGGTCGACGAAGTACACATCGGCCTCAATGATCTCTCCTTGGGCATGGGCCTGGGCTTCCTGTTCGAGCCCATGGCGGCACGCTTGCTAGACCCTGCTGCAGCACAACTCAACCAGGCCGGGGTGGCGTGGGGCGTCGGTGGCGTCGCGCGGGTCGGGCAGGGCGAGCTACCCGCCGAAACGGTGCTCGGCGAGCACGTGCGGCTTGGCTCGCAGTGGATCATCCTGTCGCGGGCATTCCACGCCGGCGCTGCGACGTCGGCTGGCCTGCTCGAAGCACTCGATTTCCCCGCCGAGATCGCCAAGCTGCGCCAGGCCGAGGCGCACTGGCGCAGTGCCGACGAATCCTCGCTACTGGAGAATCAGCGCCAACTTGCCGAGTGTGCCTACCGTTTGGGCAGCCGGGGAGCTACATGATGCCGTCACCCATTCAACGCGTACTCTACCTCCAGAAAGCCGAGGTGCTTGCACAGCAGCGAGCCATGGTGACCGACACCTTGCAGGCAGCGCTACCGGAGGCGGAGCTCCTTTTCGCCGATAGTATTGAGGCCGTGCCGGCCAATGCCGAGGTAGATGTGGTGATTACCCCGACGCTGCCGTGGCTGCCCGATGCGTTGGCAAGGCTCGGCACGTACCGCTGGCTGCACTTTCTCTCCGCCGGCGTGGAGAAGATCTGGTCGATGGATTTCGACAAGTCCTCGATCTGGATGACCAAGAGCAGCGGCGTACACGGGGCGCCGATGAGCGAATATGCCATCGGTGCCATGCTCTACTTCACCAAGCAGTTCGGCCGCTTTCACGATCAGGCCAGCCAGGCGCTATGGAAGCGCAGCTGGCTGGGCGAGCTGACCGGTAGCCAGCTCACCGTGCTGGGACTTGGCTATATCGGCCAGAGCCTTGCCCGGCGCGCCAAGGCGTTTGATATGCAGGTGGTGGGCACCCAGCGCACACCTCGCGCCATAGCGGGCGTCGACCGGGTGGTGGCGCTGGAGGAGATCGGGCCGGAACTGGCGCGCACGGATTTTCTGGTCGTCTGCCTGCCGCTGACTCAGGCTACGTATGGGGCGGTGAGCGATGCGCTGTTGGCTCAGCTCAAGCCTGGCGCGGTGCTGGTCGATATCTCGCGTGGTGGGGTGGTAAACGGAGAGGCGCTGCTGCGGGCGTTGGACCGCGGCACGCTGAAGGGCGCCGCCCTGGATGTCTTCGAGCAGCAGCCGCTGCCCGCCGAGTCGCCACTATGGAAACGCAGCGACCTGCTGATCACTCCGCACGTGTCGGGTACCACGCCGTTCTATCTCGAGAGGGCGCTAGGGGTGTTCATCGATAACCTGCGTGCCTACCAGCAGGGCAAACCCTTTACTACGGCGGTGAGCATCGATGCCGGATACTGATATGCAGCAAGGCAAGATTCTGGTGACGGGGGGCGCGGGATATATTGGCTCGCACACCGCGCTGGCCCTTCTCGAGGCGGGATATGAGGTGGTGGTGCTGGATAGCCTCGTCAATGCGTCGCGGGAGGCGCTGCACCGCGTCGAGCAGATTACCGGCCGCGCCTTGACCTTCATCGAAGGCGATATTCGCGATCGTGCCTGCCTGGACACGCTCTTCAGCGAGCACGCGATTCATGCGGTGATTCATTTCGCGGGTTTGAAAGCCGTCGGCGAGAGTGTCTCGCAGCCGCTGGCCTATTACGACACCAACGTCAACGGCTCCTTGACGCTGTGCCAAGCGATGCAGCAGGCCGGAGTTTTCCGCCTGGTATTCAGCTCGTCGGCCACGGTCTATGGGCCCGACGCGCCGGTGCCGTACCACGAGAGCATGCCGCGCGGCCGCACGTCCAACCCCTATGGCACTTCCAAGGCGATGGTGGAGCAGGCCCTAGAGGATCTGGTGCAGAGTGACGGGCGCTGGTGCGTGGCGCTGCTGCGATATTTCAACCCCATCGGCGCGCACCCCTCGGGCAAGCTAGGGGAGGACCCGCAGGGCATTCCCAATAACTTGCTGCCCTACATCGCCCAGGTAGCGGTGGGGCGCCGGCCCTCGTTGACGGTCTTTGGCAACGACTATGCCACCGCAGATGGCACCTGTGTGAGGGATTACCTGCACGTGATGGACCTTGCGGAGGGGCATGTCAGCGGGCTGGGGCGTCTGCACGAGCCCGGGACGCATGTCTATAACCTGGGCACCGGCCAGGGGCTTTCAGTGCTGGAGATGGTCGAGGCGTTCGCGCGTATCAGCGAGCGGCCGATTCCCTACCACTTTGCGCCGCGCCGCGAAGGTGACCTGGCGGCGTTCTGGGCGGACCCGCACAAGGCCCACCGCGAGCTGGGCTGGCGGGCACGACGTGGCCTCTACGAGATGATTGCCGACACTTGGTGCTGGCAGCGCCAGAACCCCCATGGGTATCGCACCGAGATCAACACACCACCACAAGGGACATCGCAATGCTGAGCATGGATAACGTTCGTTTGGGAGTCATCGGCCTGGGCTACGTGGGGCTGCCGCTCGCCGTGGAGTTCGGCAAGGTGATGCCCACGGTGGGTTTCGATATCAACGCCAACCGCATCAGTGAACTGCGCGACGGCATCGACCAGACCCTTGAGGTCGAGCCCGAGTTGCTCGCCCAATCGACGCAGCTGAGCTTCGAGAGCGAACTCGAAGCCCTGCGCGACTGCAACGTCTATATCGTCACTGTGCCGACGCCGATCGATAGTAGCCGCCGCCCCGACCTGACGCCGCTGATCAAGGCCAGCGAAAGCCTGGGCCAGGTGGTGGCCAAGGGCGATATCGTCATCTATGAGTCGACGGTCTATCCGGGCGCCACCGAAGAGGATTGCGTGCCGGTCATCGAGCGCGTCTCCGGGCTTGTCTACAACCGTGACTTCTTCGCCGGCTATAGCCCTGAGCGCATCAATCCGGGCGACAAGGAGCACCGCGTCACCACCATCAAGAAGGTGACGGCAGGCTCTACCCCGGAGGTGGCCGACTTCGTCGATGCCCTGTATCGGCAGGTGATCACGGCCGGCACCCACAAGGCCAGTTCGATCGCGGTGGCCGAGGCGGCCAAGGTGATCGAGAACACCCAGCGTGACGTCAACATCGCCTTGATCAATGAGCTGTCGATGATCTTCAACCGGCTGGGGCTGGATACCGAGGAGGTGCTCGAGGCGGCTGGCACAAAATGGAACTTCCTGCCATTTCGGCCGGGGCTGGTGGGGGGGCACTGCATCGGCGTAGACCCCTACTACCTGACGCACAAGGCCCAGCAGGTAGGCTACCACCCCGAGGTGATCCTCTCCGGGCGACGCATCAATGACGGCATGGGCGCCTATGTGGCGTCGCAGCTGATCAAGCAGATGATCAAGAGCCGCATTCACGTCGAGAAAGCGCGCGTGCTGGTGATGGGGCTGACCTTCAAGGAGAACTGCCCCGACCTTCGCAATACTCGGGTCGTCGATATTTTCAAGGAGCTGGGTGAGTATGATATCCAGGTTGACGTCTTTGACCCGCATGTCAGCAAGGATGAGGCCGAACGTGAATATGGTATACGGCCTATCGAGACGCCCGTGGACGGGGCCTACGACGCCGTGATTCTCGCCGTGGCGCATCGCGAGTTCCGTGATCTTGGGGCATCTGCCATGCGCGCCTGGGGTAAGCCGGAACACGTGCTATACGACCTAAAGTATTTGCTACCCAAGGGGCAGGCCGACTTGCGTCTTTAACGTGGCAGCAGGTGAGAGGGTAGCGTGATGCAAGACGTGCGACATGATGATACGAAAAAGGATAGGACAGCGGATGGAGCCTTCGAAGGGGAGGTGTCCGAGCGACGGTCGGCAAGCGGCAGCCTGGAGGAGCGCTATCACTATCACACCTATGGGTTTGATATCGCCTCGCAAATCCCGCTGCCAGAGATCACGCAAACCCCACCCTGCGCTTCACCGGATATCGAGATAGTCGCCGGCGAGGTCAACGACGCATTGGAGGGGGCAGGGCGATCAACCAGTGGCTACAGCTCGGTGAGCATCAATGCCAGGTGTGGGTCGATGGCATCGCCCGCTATCGCATTGAAGAAGGCCGGCGGATCGTCATCGACCGGCGTGACTCCGGCAGTGGCAACGAGCCGGCTGCGCCCTCCGATATCCGCGTCTACCTGTTAGGGACGGCCTTTGGCGTGCTGGCGCATCAGCGTGGCTGGCTGCCGCTGCATGTCAGCGCCATCAAGGCACCCAACGGCGTATGGGCCTTTACCGGCGAATCCGGTGCCGGCAAGTCTACCCTCAGCGCCTGGTTGCATCACTATCATGGGTGTGACCTGGTCACCGATGATGTGGCCGTCATCAAGCCTGCCGATGCCGAGCCGCTGCTCTACCCTGGCCCGCGCAAGGTCAAGCTGTGGAAACAGACCCTGGCAGCACTTAAATGGGATACGCGGGGCGCGCAGCGCGATCTGACGCGCATCGACAAGTACCACCTGACACTCGAAGCAAGCCAGGCGCCGCGGCCGGAGCCCCTCAGAGCGCTGGTGGTGCTGGAGCGGGGAGGGGAAGATGAGCCCGCGCAACTGGCGAAAGTGCAGGGGCCCGAAGCTCTGTTTCTGCTGCTTGAAGCGCTCTATCGGCCAGAGATGGGCCGCTCGTATAACCCGCCGGAGGCGATGATGCGGGATTGCCAGGCGCTGGCTGAGCGGATACGGGTCTACCGCTACCGGCGCCCGTGGGACTTGCAGGAGGTATCCCGTTCTCTCGAGCCACTTTTGCATCAGATGGATTTGACTATTGCCAAGGAAGATTTATAGTGTAACGGCAGGTTATTTTTTGTTAAAAAAGCTGTTTATTACCAACAATGAGGAGAAACGATCATGCAGGGTTCCGAAAGCCGTAAGGCATACGAGTCGCCCGCTGTGGTAGCCATCGGCTCCATGGCAGAGAAAACTGAATTTTTCTTCGGTCGGTGGCTCTGGGAGAGAAAGCTCGAGCACTGGAAATCCAAGAAGCCAAGCTTCCCGGGTGAGCCCGAGTATTCATGATGTCTGGGCAGTAGCCACTCATGACCTGCGGCGCCTCGGCGCCGCAGGTCTGCTTCTGTAGTGATGCGGGAGCAGGGCAGTGCTCGTGAGCACGACTAGATTAGGGAGTCTGGATAGTGGCCAGTCAAGGAAAAGAGCAGGTGTCCAATAGCACCACGCTCATGCAGGACGAGCGGCGCGGGCACTTACCAGCCAGCGATGCGCGTTTCTACTATCACACCTATGGCTTGAAGATAGAGTCCCGGCTGGAATTACCCGAACTGCCGGTCATTCCGCCCTGCGTCCAACCCGATGTAGTGATAGAGACGCCGGGCGTTGCGGATCAGTTGGAGGACGCCACTTTTCGCAAGGGCTGGTTGGAGATGGGCGACGATCGATGCCAGATCACCATCGAGGGCATTGCTCGCTACCGGGTCGAACACGGCCAACGGATCCTGCTCGACCGCCGGGTGCCTCGCGATGTCGACCCCGTCGCCGACCCAGGGGATATTCGTCTGTTCCTGCTAGGCAGCGCGCTTGGAGGGCTGCTTCATCAACGACATTGGTTGCCGCTGCATGTCAGTGCCTTGAAAACTCCTGGTGGCGTATGGGCATTTACCGGCCATTCCGGCGCTGGCAAGTCGACGATCGGTGCCTGGTTGCACTATACCCAAGGCTGGCCGCTGGTGACCGACGATGTCGCCGTGATCAAGCCCCATGAGGATGTCCCCTACCTTCACCCGGGCCCACCCAGGGTTAAATTATGGAAGGATGCCCTGGCTGCGCTGGGCATCCAGACCGAAGGACTGGTCCGCGATCTAACGCGGGAAGACAAATACCACTTGATGCTCAACAAGGGCTTCCAGGACCACCCCTACCCGCTCAAGGCGCTGGTAATGCTCGAGCGCGCGGAGGAGGGCGAAGCGGCGAGCCTAGAGCGCATTACAGGGGTTGAGGCCTTCAAGTCGGTGATGGCCACGCTGTACCGGCCCGAGATGGGAACCGAATTCCACAGCCCACAAGGGCTGATGCGTGAATGCACCAAGCTGGCAGGCAAGATTGAGGTCTATCGTTTCCGTCGCCCTTGGTCGCTGGACGACATGAATACCAGCATTGAGCCTTTACTGGAAAGGATCATGCAGAGCCAGGATGCCGAGGAGCGCTAGCGGTGAGTATTGACGGTACCGCTTTGCTCGACATGGCACGCTGATGGCAGTGTCCGCTATCAAGCGACTCTTGAAGCAGGCAGCTCAGCGCGTGCAGCGCGAGCGTTGCCATGCCCAGCACGCCAAGATGGCTCGGAGGCTACTGGTCAACCTCGAACAGTACAACGGCGCACTTGGCTCATCAATCAAGCGGCAGGCGCGTGACTATGCCCATGAGATGTTGGGTAGCGCAAAATACGCTCCCTGGCTGCAGGTCTATTCCGCCGTACATGGCGCATTCGTGGAGGGGTGGATACCTGGCGATTACTACCAGTTGGTTGTGTTGCCATGCAAGAACGGCCAAGTCGGCCAAGCGACCAATACTAAGACCCTGACCAAGCGCCTACTTAACTCAACGGCTCTCCCGGATATCGCCTATCTCATCGATGGGATAGGTTATGCTGCGGACTATTCCGTGGTGAGAGCCCCTGTCTTGATTGATCTGCTGTTCGCGGCAGACGAACGTGTCTTCTTCAAGCCTGATCGCTCTTTTCAGGGCCAAGGCATCCGCATTCTTGAAAGAAGCGATATCAGCCCCGAGACACTGGCAAGATTTCCAGACGGGGCTTTTCAGCGCCCTGTCATACAACATGGAATATTTGATGCACTCACTCCTAACGCCACAGCCACGCTCAGGCTTACTACCGCTAAACTACCGGATGGTATCGTTGAACTAAGAGCAGCAGATATCAGGTTGGGCAGGGCACGAGATCGTTATGTCAAAGCAATAAGTGAAATCAGAGTACCAGTCGAGCTCACAACGGGGGCACTTTGGTCGCACGGGTTCATGCCTGACTGGAGGCAGGTCGAGTCTCATCCTGATACGGGTGCTTCGTTCAGCAATATTAGAATCCCCGGCTTTCACCAAGCTACAGCAATGTGTAGCCGCCTTCATCAGGGCTTTCCCCACCTTGGCTGCATTGGATGGGATATTGCGATAGACCGTGAAGAGAGTGCCAAGATAATGGAGTGGAATGCGCGGCATAACAGCATTGTGTTTTCCGAGGCAACCACAGGCCCAAGCTTTGTGGGCCTCAACTGGGAAACACTTTGGCAACGACATACTGGTAGCGTATAGCTTGTTGAAGAACGAGCTGCTATTCGCAGATGATGTTGTGCGTACTACACAATGATTCATTGGCTTGTGGTGAGGAATTTTCCGTCCTTGGAAAGTTATATTGTGTAGTACGCAATGCTTTAGGCGGCTACTAAATCAGGAGCCTGGCTTATTAGCCGTATTGTTCAGGCCTCCTGGTGTGTCTGCGTTTGGCTGGTCGCCGGATTGGGTGATTTCAGAAGGTGAACCCAGCGAGACTACTACCGGTGAAACATACATTGCTTTCTTATCGGTTTTCATGCGACTACTCCATGGTGCTATTGAGACGGCTTACCTTGATGGACACTCCACCCCTGCTGCTCTGTTAGAATGCTCCTGATGTACCGCCACTCATCGGATACATCCAATTACATTCTTATCAAATCTTAGCCGTTGACTACCCTTCCATCAAGCTCATCATTTACACTTCACTCTGCAAGATATTCGTTAACTAATTGTTTTTTATCGTATTTTTTTAGCATTAGGAAAAATCCCAATTACGAGTGAGCATCGCCATCAGTATTTGTTTCATAGTGTTACTGAAGAGGGTAGGGAAGTAATGGTACCTTCTTGAGAATTTAATGCTAGTGGTTGGTAAAGAACGCCATACACAATGATGATGGCCAAAGCCAGCTGCGACTTGAGTCATTGATCAGGCCGAGCGAGTTTCCCCGTAACCAGATGGCCTCTGGTGCTATGCGGGAAAAGTATCAGGGCTGGGTAGGTTGGTGGAGGCCGAGTTTGGTCTTACGCTTTCCGTGAGAGAGAGGTGTAGCACCCAACGACAGTAAAAAGGTTAAAGCCGTATCCGCCGGTTATCGCCACCCGGCCGGTTGCTACCCAGGCATGGGCTTTGAACTCACCAGTGCTGGGTTCACGCATGACCCCGAAGTAAAGCGAGTAGGGAATGCTATAGAAGCCGAGAAGCAGTCGAGCGGTAACTGCTTGAGGAAAGCAATTTGAGACCCACGGGGTGTAGCGTGCGGCCAGCCTGATGGCTTGACCGATCTGTGCCGCCTTTGCTTCCTGTTCAGGCGTAAGCAGTGGAATATAAGCTGCAATACCCATTGGGTGGCCGAGATGGGGGGCCAGGCGGCGAAAGGAAAAAAGCAGGATTACCATTCTGCTCAGCCCCAGCAGTATCCAAAGTAAAGGGAACCAACGTTTGGCAAAGCTAGGCTGGCGAAAGAAGCTGGTCGCCTTACGCCTGACCTTCTTCATAAATCCCGTCTGCAGGGTTTGAAAGTAAGTTGCCACGCAGTAGCTGCCCTATTCTGCGACTTCTATTAAGTCGATCTTCATTAGGTCATTGACAAATTTCGACATATCGGCACGGCATGTCGCCGGGTCGGTTTCGTATTCCCGGCAGATCACTTCTGTGATGCCATCGATAGAGATCGGTTCCTCAAGCAGTTCCCAGACGCGTGAGCCAACGCCTGTGATGCCATAGTATTGCCCTTGGTCTACACCCATCATCACGACATCTCCGTCGATGTTGGCTGCAACCATATCGGGATTGCGCTTGAGTAAGGTAGTAGAAGAGAACGTGGATGATGACATTGTTTCATACTCGAGTAATTGAAGGGGGCGGCATCAACGAAGTAGAGCCTGAAGCGGCTTTTGGTACGATATATCTTATTAATAAGAGCCGCATATTGCCACTAGGTGGCAATATGCGGCTAGCTATTCAGACATTACCGAAAGCTGAGCTTAGGAGCCCGGCTTGTTAGCGGTGCCGTCTTGGCCACCAGGCACGTCCGCGTTGGGCATGCCACCGCCTTCGGTGATGTCTTTCAGAGCGCCCAGCTCCTGAACGGAAGGGCTAGCATAGGGCTTGCGATCCATCTGGGTCATAATGTTCATCCTTTAGTTGCGTTGCCGGAGTGAGTGGCAACTCCCACAGTATAGCGGTAGCTTGGATACTCATCTACTTAACTTTTTACACAAAGTTACTCATTGCCCTCGTCCGCATAGCGGATGAAGGTGCCTACCGATAACCCCCTGAGTAGCTTGTAGCGGTAGCGTCTCTCTACCTCGGGGTGGCCCATCCGCCCTCAGGCCACTCATCCAGGGCCTGTTGCAGCGCCTCCAGATCCAGAAAGTCGCTAGCGCTGCCATGCGCCTTGAGCCGCTCGAGCTCCGCTCGGAGTTCGGGCAGGGCCCGCTCGGTCTGTTCGTACCAGTCTGCCGCCTGAAGGCCACGTGTCTTGGCATGCAGAATCTCGTCAGGGAGTACGTCTGCCATCAGCTTTTTGAGGAGCGACTGCGGTTCGCCGTCTTTCAGGTACTGTGAATCGGGTACTGCCAGACAAAACTCCATGAGACGGACGTCGGCGGTGGGGTCGCGATACTCGACACCATCAACGTTGGCGGCGGCATTGTACTCACCGGTATCCGTGAGGTAGAGCACGTCGATGCGG
This sequence comes from Halomonas socia, assembly GCF_010977575.1. Classification (GTDB taxonomy): domain Bacteria; phylum Pseudomonadota; class Gammaproteobacteria; order Pseudomonadales; family Halomonadaceae; genus Franzmannia; species Franzmannia socia. The sequence continues at coordinate 4,135,850 of NZ_CP048812.1, read as the reverse complement.
TGCTGGCGGCCATTGGCGGGAGGCTGGTAAGTCAGGTCGAAATCCAGCTCACTGGCACGCTTGCGCGTATTCAGGTTACGCGACAGCCGAGGACTGACGGCAGAGTGGTTACTGAGCTCCCATGCCCGGTTCCGATACTTTTCGAACGCCTGCCACAGCGAGCGGGGGAGTAGTGGGGCGGTGGAGAATTTTACCATCTGGCGCCAGGTCATGGTGGGGTATTGGCGCTTCATATCCTTGTAGACCCGCCATAGTGTCGGCCAGCGGCCAGTACGTAACAGATGCGGTAGATAGGGCATGCCATCATACGAGATGCTCATATTGCCCTTGTCGCCGCACAGGAGCACTTTGACACCGCGTATCGCGGCGTCCTCGCGAATGGCTGCCGCCCACGCCACGTTACAGGCGTTGAGCGGCGCTCGATCCAGCATCTCTGTGGTCTCGTGCAGATTATCCAGCGGCGAGGTGCCGTCGGTGCGAATCAAGACATGTTCGACGTTGTCGAAGCACTCGGCCACCTTGCGTGCGGCAGGACCTTCATCGGCATGGCGTCCGCTAGGTACTGGACCGTTGAAGTTTTCTCGCGGCACGGCTGTGTAGGCGATGAGCGGTTTTTGCTGCTTGGCTAATTGCTGGGCGGCGAAGGCAGTGACGGTAGTGCTGTCCTTGCCAGAGCTCAGGTGTGTGGCAACTGGACCAGCGGTGCGCAGTCGGCAGGCCACGGCACGATTCAAGTGCTCACGCAGCGCTTCTACATACTCCTGGTCATTATCGAAGTGAATCTCGTAGTTCGGGTCGAAGCGGTGATAACGCTGAGAACTGACGTGGCCGTCTTCCAGCAGTACGACATGCCCGGGTTCTATTCGGTATACCTCCTTGAAGAAAGAGGCCGGGCCGGTCATGGGCAGCATGCACAGGTAATCGTGAAGCTGCATTTCGCATATAGCTTTGCTAAGCCCCGGGATGGCGAACAGCGCCTTGGGCATGGTGGCGAAGGCGAACAGGTCGTTGCGCTTGTACCAGAACAAGGGGCGGACCCCCAATGGGTCGCGAGCCAGCCACAGTCGTCCTCGCTTGGGCTGCCAGCACGCCAGCGCGAAGTCGCCTAGTAGATGGGCGGGCGTATCAATGTCCCAGTACATGCAGGCGCGCAGGGCCAGGTCGCTGTCGGCCATCAGGGCGATATCCGCACTCTCGAGCCCCAGCGTACTGGCAATTTCTTCACGGTTGTCCAGGCGACCGTCGAACACCACCACCATATCTGATGCAGCATCTACCAGCGGCTGATGATCCAGGCTGTCCTCCGGTGTGGTGCGCAACAGTGTGCGCAGCATGCCGCTGGCGCCTTGATGCCATGCATGCTGGGCATCTCGGCCATAGGGCGTCAGCAATACCTTCATCCGGTTAAGAGTGTCTTGGTCAATGGCCTGGCCGTTGAGTTGAATCAGACCTGCTATGGCGCTCATGAGCGTGTCTCATCTGGCACAGCGTGAGTGAGAAGATCGCCGAGCCGCTCGAACAGCGACTCGGCAACCGCTTCCGGCCGGCGCACGGTCAGTGCCTGACGATAGAAGCGTGCGACATCCTGGCCGGTGCCGATGGCCGCCAGGGTGATCGCGCTCTGGTCGATCTCCTGGATGATGCGTCTCAGGTGTTGTTCGAGGAACTCACGGCCATTGGCCTGAGCCGTTGCCTTGTCGTAGGGGGCGCCGTCGGAGAGTACGATCAGTACCTTGCGCGGTTGTGGCTGACGAATCAGGCGTTTGGCTGCCCAGTAGAGAGCTTCACCGTCGATGTTCTCGTGACCCAGCTCCTCGCGTAGCAACAACCCCAGGTTCTGGCGAGCGCGACGCCATGGCTGCTCTGGCGTTTTATAGATGATATGACGGACGGCATTCAGCCGCCCTGGCAATTCCGAGCTGCTAGAGGCGGCCCGCCACTGCTGGGCCAGGGGGTTATCGGCACTGAAGCGCGTGGTGAACCCCAGCACTTCGCAACGTATCTTGCACAGTTCCAGGGTATGCACCGCGAGGTCGATAGCGATCGCCGCCATGCGCCTGCGCTCGCCTCGCATGGAGCCTGATTGATCCACCAGTAGCGTCACGCAGGCCTCGGGCACTGGGGCTTCCTGTTCGACGCGAAACACCCGCTGGCTGGGGTTGTCGCCAATCAGTCTGGCCAGGCGACGGCTATCGAGTCGCCCCTCATCCTGATCAAACGACCAATGGCGTAGACGTGCCGCCATCAGGCGGCGCTGCAGGCGGTGCGCCAACTGGCGGAGCCGTCTGCGGTCTGGCATATCCAGCTGCTTCAGTGCGATGGCATCATCACTGCGATACCAGAAGCTCGCCGGCTGTTGCTCATCCCAGGCGCGTGAATACACCGCATAGCCATGTTGGCGATCGTCACGTTCATTTTGCTCGTCCTCCATCGTTTGAGCATCGTGAGGTCGGCCCGCAGCGGTGAGCTCGGCGTCAGGGTCCTCCTCTGCGGAGCCATGCCGAGAATTGCCGTGTAACGTTAGTTGGGTATGCTGGCTGTCGGCATAGTAGCGGGCAAGACGCTTCACGATGAGCGTGACTGATTCACTGAAGGCGCGGCTGTCTTCCAAGTGGTGTGAGGCCGCGGTAAGCGCATGTAAGATATCGCTATCCTGCAAATTCTCTTGGCGCGAGCCTTGGTAAGTGCCAGTCGGGCTGGGTGCAAACAGTTTTTTCAGCCATACGGGGCGAGATACTGGTTGGCCTGAAGGGGCTTCGAGAATCGCTGGGGTATGATGGGGTTGCCCAGCGAGGATAGTGCGTGAGGCCCGATATAGCGCCGCCATGGCGCTGTCGTTGGGCGCCGTTACTTCGGCATGCATCAGGTTGCTGGCCATGCCGGGGAGATGGCGTGTGGCTAGCCCGGATGTTGCACCGGGCCGGCCAGACGCTCCCAGATCTCAGGCTCGGTGAAGACATTGGCGCTACGGGCTTGAGATTGGCTATTTCTTGATCAATTTTCTGCGCTCAGGACGCACTGCCCCCAACCCCCATGTGTTTTCTGTGCCGGGGACAGCACGCCGCGGCGCTATCCCGGCACCAGCTTGCTGGCCAGCTTCAGGAAGAGGTCCTGCTCCGGGTACTGGCTGCTCAACATCAGCCGAATCGTGCGCGTGTTGCGGGTGATGACAGCGCCGATCTTCAGCAGCTTCAGGCGGAGGGTGTTGACCTGGGCCTGGGCGAAGGCTGTGCGCCTGAGGTAAACCCGACGCAGCCGCTCCAGGAGTAGGTAGGCCAGCCCCGAGAGCAGCAGTCGGTACTGGTTGGGCCACCATTCGTGGCAGCTGGTGCGGTCGGAGAACAGGAACTGTTGCTCCTTGATACGGTTCTCCATCTCGCCTCGGGCACAGTAGCGGTGGTCATAGAGCCACTCGGCGCTGCAGCCGCGCAGGCTGGTGACCACATAGCGGGTGTTGAAGCCACGCCAACTGGTCTCGGATTTGACGACCACCTTTCGTCGGCGCTTCTTCCAGCTCTTGGCGGCGTACTCGATGAAGCCGAAGACTCGCTGCTTCTCACGGGTCTTCTCGAAGCGGATAGCTGACTCGTAGTCGATATCCAGGGCTAGCTTGGCCAGCCGCGGGTTGCCGGCGAGGCCGACGATGTAGTCGACACCGTGGCGCTCGCACCAACTGAGGATCAGCGGGCGGCAGAAGCCGCTGTCGCCGCGGAATACGACCTTTACCTCAGGCCACGCCTGGCGCAGCCGCCGAACCAGCAGGGCAAGAATGGCGCCGGCGTGGTGGGCGGCATCTCGGTAGGCCGGGCGAAGGTAGCTGACCAGCAGCTGATCGCCACAGAACACGAACAGCGGCAGAAAGATGTAGTGGTTGTAGTAGCCGTTGAAGTGCCGCCCGAGCTGCTGGCCGTGCACCCGGTCGTCGGTGGCATCGAAGTCGAGGTAGAGCGGCTTCTTGGGTGGCCGCCGGAACGAGCGGATGAACTGCTCGATCATTTCCTCGTGGATGGTGACCGCCCAGTCCCGATCGGCTTGCTGCTCGAAGCGACACAGCGTGGACTGGCTGGCCAGCACGCCGTCGGTATCGACGGCGGTCTGCAGGGCGATGTCGTGACGCAGCGCCTGGTGGTCGTTGAGATCCTCGTAGCCCAGCGCCAGGCCAAACACGCGCTGCCGAACCAGGGTTTCGGTGCGATGCAGGCAGCGTTGAGGATCGCGGTCATCACTCAGCCGGCGAGCGATAGCGCGGGTCAGGCCCATCTCGCGGTCGAGCTGCCGCAGCAGCAGGATGCCACCGTCAGAGGTGACCTCGCCGCCATCGAAGCTGGCGGTGATCTGACGGCCTTTGCAGCGTGGAAAGGTGGCGGTGGGCGTGGTACATTTTGTCATGGCGGCTGTGTCGGCTAATTCTTGGTTAGGCTCTTGAATTATAACCGATTTTCAGCCGCTTTTTTCATGCCTGGTGCAATATTCGGGCTAGCGTCTCGACTCGCGCCCGCTCGATCAGGGCGTACCAGCGCCATTCCTGCTCGCTGAATGCGTTGTCCTGGTCGGTGGCGTGCCAGCGTCGCCATGCGGCCAGGGCATCTGCTTCGCCGCGGCTGAAGGTGCTGCAAGGAGAGGCGGCGCCCAACGGTTGAACGGACGAATGCCCTGCAGCGTAGGTTCGCGCCCACGCAGCGATCAACTCTGTGGCACGACTGGTGTCAGTAGATGCCTGAGACATGGGCCGTGCCCCGCAGTAGCTCAGCGTCGAAACAGCGCTGGTAGAGTTCGGCAACCAGTGGGCGCTCGGTGTCGTCGCAACGGTTAACGAAGGCCAATCGCAACGCTTCTTCAGTTTCGTCGATGAGCGCGATATTTTCTCCCCAGGAAATCAGCGTGCGCAGCGAAAGCAGCGAAGAAAGATCACCCTGCTGAAAGGCCCGGCGAGTTAGTCCGGCGAAGGTCACCATGCGCTCGACGGTGGTTGTCTCGAGAACGGGCAGGCGCGCTTTGAGTATTTCCTGCTCCTGCTCGGGAGGCATGTAGCCGAGCTCCGATACCACGTGCCAGCGATCCATCTGTGCCTGGTTAAGAGCCTGGGTTCCGGCATAGAGGCCTGTGGCGTCGCCTTGCCCAGCTGTGTTGGCCGTGGCAAACAGGCGAAATGCCGGATGCGGGGTAATGACTCGATTCTGGTCGAGTAGGGTGAGGCGCCCATGACTCTCGAGCAGGCGTTGAATGACGAACATCACGTCCGGGCGACCGGCATCGTATTCATCGAACACGATCGCAACGGGCCTCTCGAGGGCCCAGACCAGTATGCCTGGTACGAACTCGGTGACCTGCTTGCCGTCGCGGATCACGACCATGTCGCGGCCAATCAAGTCGGCTCGGGTGATGTGTCCATCGAGATTGATACGTATACAGGGCCAATTGAGTCGCGCGGCTATCTGTTCGATATGCGATGACTTGCCGCTCCCATGGGGGCCATGCAGGTATACGCGGCGATTGTGGGTAAAGCCCATGAGTATGGCTTTGGTGACGTCTGGCATGAAGCGGAACGCAGGGTCGACTTCCGGGACGTGCTCGTCGGCGTCACTGAATGCGGGAACGGGCCACGGCAAGTGAAGCTTGAACGTATGCTCGGTATCGCAGAATGAGTCTGGGCTCGAAGGGGCGTCGTTCATGGCCGCGCAAAGCATTCCTTGTTGAGAACGTGTGCGTCGTGCCATCCCATGGCACGCTAGGCGTTCGGTTGACGATGAATCTAACCTAGCAGAATGGCTGACATAGGAGCAATGCTGTCAGTGAAAAATGTGTGTTTATGTTAATGGTGCTGGGCTGAAACTGGCTCGCGGTAATCGGTGTGAATGCAGCCCCTGTCCATGGGCCCCGTGTTGATGCGGAGTGTGGCGGATGAGCGGTGCTGGCCGCGGCATGACTGGCGGGCTATTATTTTGTCACTAGGCTGTTAATATTGTTGTCGTAAGCAGCCTCCGCTGGCCTTGCAAATCGCACCGCGGCAGCATTCGTGCCATACGCAGGAGCGCTAGGTGTGTTTAGATTGCGACGTGAAGAGCACTCGTACCAGGGAAACACGAAAAATAATGCAATTCTTTGATAAAAAAGCAAAATTCTGGCTGAGGATTGGCGCCATGGTCAGTAAGGAATGCTCGTCATGACGGTTACGCCCAACGCTCCGGCTCAGTTGGATCCTTGCTTACGGTTGTTGATACTCCTCGCACGGCTGCAGCTCACGGAGGCGCAGAGCCGTGCTGCGCTCGCGCTCTGTGAGGAAATCGATGACTGGGGGCTGTTTACACGCCGAGCCCAGGAGCGGTTCGTTCTGCCGCTGGTATATCGCCACCTGCGCAAGCTTACGCCGCCGCCGCTGCCCGAAGAACAGCTTGACCTCATGAAGCTGCACTCCCTCAGCGTCCTGCAATACAACATGAATGTGACGGCGGCGCTGCGTGACCTGGTCAAGGACCTGATGGGACCCCTGGAGCTCCAGCATGTGTTCTTCAAGGGGCCGACGCTGGCCGAGCGGTATTATGATGAGCCGGCCATGCGCTTCTGCCAGGATATCGATGTGCTGGTGCCTCGCGGGCGAATGGCCGAACTGCTTGAGCACGCACTAGGCCAGGGGTATACCCCGCTCGACCCCGAATCCCTCGAAAGTGACGCGACCAGCTTGGCGTTCGTTTCGAGGGTGCAGAAGGTCATTACCCTGGTGTCACCGCGCCGGATCGCCATCGAGTTTCATCAGCGCATCGATAACATCGGCTCGATCTACGATTCTCGCCAGGTATTGGCCATGGCCGAGCCGATGCGCCTTGGCAGCCGCTATATATCGGTGATGCCGACGGCAGAGCTGTTTGTCTATATCTGCTGGCATCACACCAAGCACTACTGGTCCCACTTGCACTGGCTGGTCGACATGGATGCCATCCAGCGCCACCCCAGTTTTGATCTCAAGGCCGTCATGGCTTGCGCTGACCGGCGTAATCTTCGCACCACGGTGGAGGCGTCCCTGGAGCTGTTCACTACGCTGGCAGACCCCGAACTGTGGGAAGGGAAGGCGTTATCGGAGAATGGTAAGGAGATGCTGGCCATGTCATTGAAAGCCATGCAGGGCGACCACCAGGTCGAGCTTGCCATGCGCCGCCAGAAGGCCACGCCAGACTTCTCGTTCAGCTGGCAAACCAATTCACGACACTGGTTGCGCTGGAAGCTCCTGGGTTGGACGCGCCTGTTCCGGCCTAGCTATGCTGACTACCAGAGTTGGCCGTTACCCCTAGGGTGGCAGTGGCTCTATCGAGTAACCCGCCCGTTTCGCGAATCCTATGTTCGCATGACCTCTGGAAGCACCCATAAATGAACCTGTCTGATGGCGGCCAACCATGATCCAGACCGATAAGCTTCTTGCTCCTGTGCTGACGTTGCGACGCATCTTGCCCATGCTGTGGAAGAGCAGCCGCAAGTGGACGGTGCTCAGTACCTTGCTGATGGCGCTGGAAGTGGTGTTTGGTCTGGCGGTGTTGTATCTCCTCAAGCAACTGGTGGATGTCGTCACCCAGATGCTCGGCAGTGAGAGTGATCCCGGCGGTCTGTCGCATGTGCTGCTCTACGTCGCGCTGACCGGCGCCAGTACCGTCGCATTCATCGCTGCGCGAAGCCTGTCGGGGTTGGCCCGTGAAGCACAGGGCATGATGGTGGCGGACTACGTCGACCGTGAGGTTCACTCACGGGCGGTGCGCGCCGACCTGGCGTTCTACGAAAGCCCGCTATACCACGATACGCTGGAGCGGGCACGCCAGTCCGGCAATCAGCGGCCTGCCCAGGTAGCCAGTAACCTCATGATGCTGGGCAAGAACAGCCTGATGCTGGCTGCCGTGGTGGTGCTGATCGTGACCATCAACTGGTTGCTGTTGCCAGTATTGTTGATTGCCATCGTGCCGGCTTTGCTGGTGCGCATCTACTTTACTCGCTACCTGTATGAATGGCAGCGGCGTCGGACTCAGATGGAGCGCCGAGCAGCCTACCTCGACTGGCTGATGACCTCCGACATCAATGCCAAGGAGCTGCGCCTCAATCAACTGGGCGACTACCTTCGCGACCAGTATTCCAAGCTGCGCGGCACCATTCGCGGCGAGAAGCTTGCCATCACCAAGCGGCGCACCAGTATCGAGATGGCGGTGGCCAGCATTGCCTCGGTAGCCTTCTTCGGCTCCTTGGGGTTCCTTGCCTGGCAAACAGCCGAAGGGCGCAACAGCGTTGGCGACCTGGTGCTGTTCCTGCTGATTTTTCAGCGCGCTCAGACAATGGGGCAGGAACTGGTCCAGCAGCTCTCCAAGCTTTACGAGGACCATCTGTACGTCGGCTTGCTGTTCGAGTTTCTGGACATCCGGCCTGCCATTGCCGAGCCTGAAGAGCCGCGCGAGGTGCCCGCTGAGCCCCGTGAAGGGGTGTGCTTCGAGAACGTGGGATTCTGCTACCCCGGCACCGATAGCCAGGTACTGCACAATATCGACCTGACCATCCGTCCAGGGCAGATCGTGGCGTTGGTCGGCGCCAATGGGTCAGGCAAGACGTCGCTGATCAAGCTGCTATGCCGGCTTTACGATCCGACATCGGGACGCATCACACTCGATGGAATCGATGTGCGAGAGTTCGGTATTGAAGAGTACCGGCGTGTTTTCAGTGTGATTTTTCAAGACTACACACACTATGCGACCAGCGTGCGTGACAATATCCGCTTTGGCGATATTCGCGAGCCAGAAGACACTCCCGCCGTAAGAACCGCGGCCATCAATGCCGGAGCGGCCCCCTTCATCGAGACCCTCAAGCGGCAGTACGATACACCGCTGACCCGGATGTTCGATGACGGCCAGGAACTGAGTATCGGCCAGTGGCAGAAAATCGCTTTGGCCCGGGCGTTCATGCACCGCTCAAACGTCATCATCCTCGATGAGCCCACCAGTGCGCTGGACCCGGGGGCCGAATTCGAACTGTTCGAGAACTTCCGCGAGCGGATCGACCACCGTGCGGCCCTGGTCATCAGCCACCGCCTCTCGACCGTCAGAATGGCCGACTACATCTATGTGATGGACAAGGGGGTGATCCGTGAAGCCGGCACCCACGATGAACTGATCAAGCGTCAAGGTATCTACTATGACTTGTTCAGGCGTCAGGCACACCACTACCGGGAGGTCGATGCTGAAGAAACCCCCTGACCGAATTGAGCTGACATGCCGATGAAGCTTGGCCAGGTGGTTGGTCATGCCAACAGCGCATTGATGCTGGCCTTCGTTGCCCTGCTGGTGCTGATTCCCGACGCCTACAGGGTCGTTGCGCTCGCGGGGCTTTGCCTATCGACTGTGATTGTCGTCATTGCACGAGGCGATCAGTACGCTCGGTTGGACCGGGACGACGCCTGGTTCTGCGCTGCGTTGATGCTCTACGGTGCTGTCTGGTTGCTTGATGTATGGCGCTCGGGTCACTGGCCAATCATCGAGAGGGCTGGCAATCGCACGCTGCCGATCTGGCCGCTGTTGGCGGTGCCGCTGCTGATCGGTCTGCGTTGCTACCCGCCCAATCCGCGTATGTTGTGGTGGGGCGCCTGCTTGGGCGCTTCAGGCGCGGGGTTGATTGCGCTCTATGAGCGGCTGGTGCTTGGGGCTGAGCGGGCCAGCAACGGTATCAATGCCATTCCATTCGGCAATCTCTCTCTGCTGCTGGGCTCGCTGGCGCTGATGGCAGTGCTATGGAGCCTGCGCTATCGCTCGGCCAGGCATGTTTCCTGGATGGTCGTTGCGATACTGGCCACCGCCTTGGGTCTATTGGGCTCGGTGCTGTCGGGTACTCGCGGGGGCTGGGTGGCAATACCCTTCATGATGCTGCTGGTCTATCGTGCTGCCCGAGACGTATTGCCGCGCCGTGTTCTGCGCCTCGGGGCGGGGGGGCTGGCAGCGCTGATGTTGGTGACTGTCATGTTGCCACATAGCGGTGTCGGTGAGCGCGTGGGACAGGTGACAAGCGATGCGCACCGCTACTGGCAGCAGGGCAATGCCGGCAACTCCTTGGGCATGCGGCTGGAGCTATGGCGTGCCGGGGCGATCATGGTCGCTGAGAAACCACTGTTCGGCTATGGCGAGCGTCACATGGAGAGCGCCTTGAGAGCCTTGGCCGAGGAGGGGAGGGTCTATGATCGTGTCATCATCCATGTGCAGTTGCACAATGAGATCATCGACACTGCGGCCAGGCGAGGGCTGCTCGGGGTGCTGAGCCTGATACTGCTATATGCAGTGCCACTGTGGTTATTCTGGAACAAGCTGCGCCGATCCCGCCATGCGCCTGACCTTCAGATACTGGCTGCTGCCGGCATGATGGTACCGGTGGCCTTCTTCGACTTCGGACTGACGCAATCGATGTTGCGTGACCTACGGGGTTTGAGCGGCTACTTGGGGTTGTGCGTGGTGTGCTGGGCGGCACTTCGCGCTCGCGAAGAGGCACCTGGAGTCGCACGGTCTGGGTCGTGTGGTTTGCATCCAGGCGCTAATATTGAAGATGATGGAGACAGGTTTTTCGTCCAGCGTTCAAGGAGCAGATCATGAGCGATCGCAAAGAGACAACGCAGGAGCACCGCCTACGCGAAGGCTATGAACGCATGCTGGCGCGCCTGCAGGAGGGCGCCGACGAACTGTCATGGGAGGCGCTGCAGCAGGATCTCGACGACGCGGTGGAGTTCGAGGCCGAGTTCGAGGAGTTCACCAAGGACGAGCTCGCGTTATTGCGCGCCTGGGTCGAGCGCGACCTCAAGGATATGCGCCGCTACCTCGCCGCCGGCGGCAACAGCGTGGCCAGTTGGCTGGGCATCGATCTTGCGGTGCTGTCGCGTAAGGTCAGCGAGGCGCTGCTATCGGTGGCCGACCGCAGTATCGTCGACCGCGAACGGCTCGAAGACGACCTCGAGGCGGCCCAGGCCGACTACTGCGAGGGCGAGATCGCCGCTCCCGGGCGCATGGCCTGCGTACACTGCGATGCCAGGGTCACCCTCGAGACGGTCACGCGCATCGAGCCCTGCCACCAGTGTGGGCACCGCTATTTTGCCCGCGCCTCGGACTGATCACGCTAGCAGTCGGTCTAGCAGCAGGATGCCGGCCACCACCGCCAGCGACATCACGGCGGCATAGGGGGTGTTGAGGCGCATGGTGCGATAGCCGCTGACGCCGTAGCGCCCCTGCAGCGAGAGGTTGATCCCCGACAGCGGCCCCACCGCCGTGCCCACGCCCCAGGAGGCTAGCGCCACGAAGGCCAGCAGCGTATAGCGGCTGCCCTCCAGGTCGAGCATCGAGGCCAGCGTCGAGACGCCGATGATCGGATGCAGGCCGGCGATGGCACTGGCGACGATTACCGCATAGCTCGCCACCGCCTGGGACGCGCCGAAGTGCGCGAACAGTACCCAGTCGCCGCCGGTCACGGCGGCAATCAGCGTCGACAGCCCCTGGGTGAAGAGCCCCGCCGCCAGGAACAGCGAGATTTCGCCGCGCATGCTCGGCAGCCGCCTGCGGGTATGCTCGACGATGCGTCGCCGCGTCCAGCGCAGCCCCTGGGGCAGGTTGCTGGCCAGCGCCGCTGCCGGCAGCAGGAAGGTGATGATGCTGATGATCGACAGCCCTGGCGTCAGGCCGTAGTGAAACAGCATCACCAGGCTTGCCATGGCCACCGGCATCAGCAGGTTGGCCGGCGACATGGCGAAACCGGGCGTGGTGGTGAGGTCGAAGCGGCGCTGCAGCTCCAGGCAGGTCAGCAGCCCCGACAGCGCCCCCAGCGGCAGGCCGAAGGCGAGAATCCACAGGAAGTTCATCTGCGGGGCAAGGCTCATCACCACCCCCATGGAGGCGAAGAACGGCGACCAGAATGCGGCGCTGGAGAGGCCGCGGTTGAGGGACAGGATCTGCGGTTCACTGAGGCTGGCTGGTGCGCCGTCGCGCGAAGCGCCGAGCCCACGCAGCCGGTCGCCGACCATGAACACCGTGGACAGATTGAGGATCGCCCCGAGTAGATGCACGCTGAACCAGGTGCTGAGTACGCCGCGCCAGCCGGTCAGGCGGGTGCCGCTGCGGCCTGGGCTCTGGGTGCCGATCAGGCTGATGAAGCTCACCCCCACCAGCATGGCCACGACGTAGGTATTGCCGTCCAGCGTCCACGCCCACGCTACCTCGGCGCCGTAGCCCAGCCGCGCTGCCACCAGCATCCCCGCGCCCAGTGCGATCAGCGTCCCGGCCTGGTAGCGCGAGCGAGTGGGGATGTCGCGCCACAGCAGCAGCACCGAAAACCACAGCAGGTAGCCCACCGGAAGCGGTGAGAGGCCCGTGCCGGTGAACAGCAGGATCTGCCAGATCAAGCCGGCGAGGATCGCCACGCCGGCGATGACCTGGCGAGATGTAGGAGGAGCAGGGCGGGCGTTGCGGGCATCCTGAGCAGGCATTCAGTGTCCAGAGCGAGGCGTGATACTGCGGCAAATAAAGTTAGCATCCTAGGGAATTTGGCGGGCCTCGTCGAGCAGTGCCAGCATCGAGCGGGCGGCATTCGAGAGGGTGCGGCTCTTGTGCACCAGGTAACCCAGCGGCCGCTCGATGGGTCGGTGCTCGATATCCAGCACGTGCAGGCTGGCGTCGATGAGTGATTCCGGCAGCACGCTCCAGCCCAGGCCGATGCTGACCATCATCTTCAGCGTTTCCAGATAGTTGGTGGAGAGCGCCACCTTTACCTGCAGGCCGTCGCGGGCGAAGGTATCCACCACGATGCCGCGGGTGAAGGTCAGCGGGCCAGGCAGTACCGCATCGTGGGCCGAAAGCGCCGATAGCGGCGGCGTGGCGCCCTGGGCCAGGGGGTGGTCGTGGGCGCAGACGAAGCGCAGTCGGTCGACCCACACCGGGACTACCGTGAGCTGCGGGTCGGGCACCGGTGCCAGGGTCACCACGGCGATCTCCAGTTCGCCGTCTAACACCTCCTGGTAGGCCTGCTCGGAGTCGAGGAAGCGCATGTCCAGGCGTACCTCGGGATGCGCGCGGGTATAGCGCTTGAGCAGCGGTGGCAGGCGGTGCAGGCCGATATGGTGGCTGGTGGCCATGGTCAGGCTGCCGGCCACGTCGCCACTCAGGTTGGAGAGCGCGCGGCGGCTGTCGTCGACCATCACCAGGATCTGCCGTGCCCGCGGCAGCAGTAGCCGGCCCGCCTCGGTCAGCGACACGCGGCGGTTGATGCGGTCGAACAGGCGCGCACCGACCTGCTCCTCGAGGCTGGCGATACGCTTGCTCACCGCCGGCTGGGTGAGGTGCAGCTGCTCGCCGGCCAGCGAGAAGGACCCGTGATCGGCCACGGCGAGGAAGGCCTGGAGACTTTGCGTGTCCATCTAATGCATTCCTTATGGGAATTCAAAGCATAAATAACATGAATTGCTTTTATGGGCGAGGGGCGGGAGACTGCGGGTATAGCGCCAAGCGCCACTACATAGCGACGCCGGGGACAGGCCGAAGAGGAGGTTCGATGCCATGGATGGCATCGGTAGCGTACAGGGAGGTATTCACAGCGCCTCCTCGCAGGCCTGTCGCCGGGAAGTCGCGGTACTAAAAGCAAGATCGACCGGATGATGAGAACAGGGCCCCGAGCCCGGGAGAACGATATGGCAGGCCAGACCCTTTACGACAAGCTGTGGTCGCAGCACTTGGTCAAGGAGCGCGACGACGGTACCGCCTTGATCTACATCGATCGCCAACTGCTTCACGAGGTGACCTCGCCCCAGGCCTTCGAGGGTCTGCGCCTGGCGAATCGCAAGCCGTGGCGGCTCGACGCCAACCTGGCGACGCCGGACCACAACGTGCCGACCACGGTGATCGAGCGCGCCGAGGGCAATGCCGGGATCAAGGATCCGGTGTCGCTGATCCAGGTCCAGACCCTGGACGACAACTGCGCGTCATTCGGCATCGAGGAGTTCAAGATCAACGACGCCCGCCAGGGCATCGTGCATGTGGTGGGGCCGGAGCAGGGCGCTACCCTGCCGGGCATGACCGTGGTCTGCGGCGACTCCCATACCGCCACCCACGGCGCCTTCGCGGCACTCGCCCACGGCATCGGCACCTCCGAGGTGGAACACGTGCTGGCCACCCAGTGCCTGCTGGCGCAGAAGATGAAGAACATGCAGGTACGCGTCGAGGGCGAGCTTGGCGTCGGTGTCACCGCCAAGGACGTGGTACTGGCGATCATCGGTCGTATCGGCACCGCCGGCGGTACCGGCTACGCCATCGAGTTCGCCGGCAGCGCGATCCAGAGCCTCTCCATGGAAGGCCGCATGACGGTGTGCAACATGGCCATCGAAGCCGGCGCCCGGGTTGGCCTGATCGCCGTCGATGACACCACCATCGAGTACCTCGCCGAGCGCCCCTATGCGCCGACCGCCGAGCAGTGGGACGCCGCGGTGGCCGACTGGCGCGGTCTGGTCTCGGACGCCGACGCCGCCTTCGACAAGGTGGTCGAGATCGACGCCGCCAGCATCGAACCGCAGGTCAGCTGGGGCACCAGTCCGGAGATGGTGACCGGTATCTCCGGCGAAGTGCCGGACCCGGCCGACGCCGCCGACGACACCGTCAAGCGCGGCTATACCCGCGCACTGGAGTACATGGGCCTGGCACCCAAGCAGAAGATCACCGATATCCGCCTCGACAAGGTGTTCATCGGCTCTTGCACCAACTCGCGCATCGAAGACCTGCGCGAAGCCGCCAAGGTCGCCAAGGGCAAGAAGGTGGCAGGCTCCATCCAACTGGCCATGGTGGTGCCCGGCTCCGGGCTGGTGAAGCGCCAGGCCGAGGCCGAGGGACTCGACAAGATTTTTACCGAGGCCGGCTTCGAATGGCGCGAACCGGGCTGCTCGATGTGCCTGGCGATGAACGCCGACAAGCTCGGTGCCGGCGAGCACTGCGCCTCGACCTCGAACCGCAACTTCGAGGGGCGTCAGGGCTACGGCGGCCGCACCCACCTGGTCAGCCCTGCGATGGCCGCCGCCGCCGCCATCGCCGGCCACTTCGTCGATGTGCGTCAGCTCGACGTGCGCTCTTTCGACACTCCATCCACCGCCCAGGAGGCCTGAGCCATGAGACAGTTCGAACGCGAGCAGGGCCTGGTGGCGCCGTTGGACCGCGCCAACGTCGACACCGACCTGATCATTCCCAAGCAGTTTCTCAAGTCGATCAAGCGCACCGGCTTTGGCGTCAACCTGTTCGACGAGCTGCGCTACCTCGACGAGGGCTACCCAGGCCAGGATGTGGCAAGCCGACCGCTGAATCCCGATTTCGTGCTCAACCAGCCGCGCTACCAAGGCGCCAGCGTGCTGCTGGCGCGCCGCAACTTCGGCTGCGGCAGCTCCCGCGAGCACGCGCCCTGGGCGCTGGAGGACTTCGGCTTTCGGGTGGTGATCGCGCCGAGCTTTGCCGACATCTTCTACAACAACGCCTTCAAGAACGGCATCCTGCTGGTGACCCTCGACGAGGACACCGTGGATCGGCTGTTCAAGGCGGTGGAAGCCAACGAGGGTTATCGTCTGGATGTCGACCTCGAGAATCAGCGCGTGACCACCCCGGAGGGCGAGGTCCTCGAGTTCGAGGTCGACGCCTTCCGCAAGCACTGCCTGCTCAACGGCCTCGACGATATCGGCATCACCCTGCAGGACGAAGACGCCATTCGCGACTTCGAAGCCAAGCATCGTGCCTCACGGCCGTGGCTGTTCCGCGACAAGGTATCGGCCTGACCCGCGATACCGCCAGGCTTGACCTCTCTGTCGGCAACAGATGATGAACCGAGGGTAGCGGGGCGTAGGCCTGTCGCCGTACAGCCCGTCACCATTCGCTTGGAAACGGCGAACGACAAGGATTGAAAAACACATGACACGCAAGATTCTGGTACTCCCGGGCGACGGCATCGGGCCCGAGATCACCGCCCAGGCCAGCCGCGTGCTGACCGCCTGCCAGGCCCGTGGCCTGAACGTAGAGGTCGAGGAAGCGCTGGTCGGCGGTGCCGCCTACGACGCACACGGCGAGCCGCTGCCCGCCGAGACCCTGGCCAAGGCCGAGGCCGCCAGCGCCATCCTGCTCGGCGCGGTGGGCGGCCCCAAGTGGGACACCATCGAAGACCTCGGCAAGCGCCCCGAGAAGGGCCTGCTCGGCCTGCGCAAGAACCTCGGCTTGTTCGGCAACCTGCGCCCGGCGATCCTCTACCCGCAGCTCGCCGAGGCCTCCAGCCTCAAGCCTGATGTGGTGTCGGGGCTCGACATCATGATCGTGCGCGAGCTCACCGGCGGCATCTACTTCGGCCAGCCGCGTGGCATCGAGGAGCGCGGCGGAGAGCGGGTCGGCTTCAACACCTACGTCTACTCCGAGAGCGAGATCGAGCGCATCGGCCGGGTCGCCTTCGAAATGGCGCAGAAGCGTGGCAAGAAGCTGTGCAGCGTCGACAAGGCCAACGTGCTCGAGGTCACCATCCTGTGGCGCGAGGTGATGGAGCGGTTGGCGCCGGAGTATCCCGACGTCGAGCTCTCGCACATGTACGTCGACAACGCCGCCATGCAACTGGTGCGCGCGCCCAAGCAGTTCGACGTGATCGTCACCGGCAACATGTTCGGCGATATCCTCTCCGATGCTGCGGCGATGCTCACCGGCTCCATCGGCATGCTGCCTTCGGCCTCGCTCAACGAGAGTGGCCAGGGCATGTACGAACCCTGCCACGGCAGCGCCCCGGACATCGCCGGCCAGAACGTCGCCAACCCGCTGGCGACCATCCTCTCGGTGGCCATGATGCTGCGCTACTCGCTGAACGAGCCGGCGCTGGCCGAGCGTATCGAAGCCGCGGTGGGCAAGGTCCTCGATGACGGCTTGCGCACCGCCGATATCGCCTACCCCGGCACTCGCCAGGTCTCCACCAGCGAGATGGGCGATGCGGTGCTGGCGGCGTTCGAGGGGCTGTAGCGCCCAGCGTTCGGCGCTCGGCGCTGTGTCATGTATAATATTGGCCTCATTTGAATTCTGGAGGACTTCACATGTTGAAAGTCGGTTTCGTCGGATGGCGCGGCATGGTGGGCTCGGTGCTCATGCAGCGTATGCAGGAGGATGGAGATTTCGACGGCATCGAGCCGGTCTTCTTCACCACCTCCCAGGTCGGCAAGCCCGGCCCCGATATCGGCGTTGACGTGCCTCCGCTCAAGGATGCCACCGACATCGATGAGCTCAAGGCACTGGATGTGGTGGTCACCTGCCAGGGTGGCGACTATACCAAGCAGGTCTACGGCGATCTACGCGGGGCTGGCTGGAAGGGCTACTGGATCGATGCCGCCAGCACCCTACGCATGGCCGATGACGCCACCATCGTGCTCGACCCGGTCAACCGCGGCGTGATCGACGCCCAACTGGCCAAGGGCGCCAAGACCTTCGCCGGCGGCAACTGCACCGTCAGCCTTATGCTGATGGGCTTGGGTGGCCTGTTCGAGGCCGACCTGATCGAGTGGATGACGTCCATGACCTATCAGGCCGCCTCCGGCTCCGGCGCCAAGCATATGCGCGAGCTGCTCAGTCAGATGGGCAGCCTGCGCGACAGCGTCGCCGGTGAGTTGGACGACCCGTCCAGTGCGATCCTCGACATCGACCGCAAGGTCACCGCGGCGATGCGTTCGGGCGACTTTCCCACCGATAACTTCGGTGCGCCGCTGGCCGGTAGCCTGCTGCCGTGGATCGATACCAAGCTGGATAACGGTCAGAGCAAGGAAGAGTGGAAGGGCAGTGTCGAGACCAACAAGATCCTCGGCCTCGACAACAACCCGATCCCCATCGATGGCATCTGCGTTCGCATCGGCTTGATGCGCTCCCATAGCCAGGCGTTCACCATCAAGTTGAAGAAAGATGTGCCGATAGATGAAATCGAGGATCGCCTGGCCAAGCATAACGAGTGGGTCAAGGTGATCGCCAACGACAAGGACGCCACCATCGACAGCCTGACCCCGGCGGCCGCCACCGGCACCCTCAGCGTGCCGGTGGGTCGTCTGCGCAAGCTGGCCATGGGCGGCGAGTACCTGTCCGCCTTCAGCGTCGGCGACCAGCTGCTGTGGGGCGCCGCCGAACCGCTCAAGCGCATGCTCAAGATTCTGCGCGAGCAGTAAATCAAGCGCCGCTTCGCTGAGCTGACGACGCCTCCCCCATGGGAGGCGTCGTCTTGTCAGCATGGAAAAAACTGGCATACGTTGAATGCACAGGCTTGCCAGGCGTCGTCTAATGCTTTCTGCTGATAAAAACGATGCTTTCGAGTCAGGGCTATATACGAGAAGGCGGCGAGCGCAGCCAGTTTCCGGCGCAGCCTAAACCGCTCCCAGGTCGCAGGGCCACCAAAACAATGAACCGCAATCTCTCACTGGTCATCGCGCTGTCGTTTGCGGCAGTGACCAGCACGCCGCTTCTGGCACTTGGGCTGGGAGAGGTGGAGGTGCATTCGCGCCTCAGTGCGCCGCTGCGTGCGACCCTGCCGCTCACCGATGTGGACGGTGTCGACCCGCGGCGCATGCGTGTCGCGCTGGCTGACGAAACGGCTTTCGAGCAGGCTGGCCTGAGCCGTGGCCTGATGGCGCGCGGCATCGACTTCAGCATCGAGCGTCACGCTGGCGAGCTGGTGGTGGCAATGCGCTCCGAGCAGCCGGTGCAAGATCCCTTCCTCGACCTGCTGCTGGATATCGACTGGCCTGACGGGCGCGTGCTGCGCCAGGTCACGCTGCTGCTCGACCCGCCGGGCTATGAAGACAGCCCGGTGCTGGCGGCGGGCGCCGCCGCCAGGGTGGCCGAAACCAGCGTGCCGCCATCGGCGACGCCGTCTGCGGCGGCGGCTCCCCAGCCGTCAGTCGTGCCAGTTGCCGGCGGCAGCGATGACCCCGCCGCGGTGCGCAGCGGCGATACCTTATGGGCGGTGGCCTCGCGGCTGCGGCCCGGCAGCGATATCGACATCAGCCAGATGATGCTGGCACTGGTCGAGGCCAACCCCGATGCCTTTCCGTCTGGCAATATCAACTCGATGCGCGCCGGGGTGACCCTCGACGTGCCTTCCCGCGAGGCGATCACCCGGCGCTCGACCAGCGAAGCTGGTGTCCTCGTGCAGGCCCAGAGCCAGGCCTGGGCGACCCGCCAAAGTGACGGCGTTGCCGTGGTGGCGGCGAGTGCGCTGTCGGTGCCAGCCGCGCAAGCTGAGGCCGAGACGGTCTACGCCGACGAGCAGCCGCGTTTGACTCTGCTCAGCGACGATGGCCTTGCTAGCGAGCAGGGAACGACAGCCGCCAGCGATGAGCAGGCGCTGGATGAGGCGGCCCAAATCGCCGGCCTGGCGGTGGCCGGCGACGCCGAGCAGGTGGCTGGTAATGCAGAGCAGGGTGCGGGCGCTGATGCGTATCAGTACGAGGGCGACGCCGACGAGCGCGTTTTACGCTTGGAAACCGTGCTGCTGGCCAGCCAGCAGGCGCTAGGCAACATCGAACGCCAGCGCGACCAGTTGCAGCAGGAGGTGCGCGAGATGCGCGACCAGTTGGCTCAGCACAGCGCCGCTGGTATACCCAGCGCGCAGGCCGGTGGTGTCGGCGTCACGCCGCCGGCGACGAGCCCTGCGTCCGAGCCTGAGCCCTGGTGGGGCGCGCTATGGCAACAACTGCGCGACGGCAGCCTGACCGCAGCCAGCCTTGCTCTGGCGGCGCTGCTGGCGCTATGGGCGCTGGTACGCCGGCGTCGCGAGGGCGGCAGTGCGCTGCGAGCCGGGCAGCGCTATGTTGACGGCGCGGCGGTGATGCCTGGCGTCAATGCGCCCAGCCACGTCGAGGCCGCTGCCGCAGTGGTAGCCGAGGCGAGCCCGCAGTCAGAGGCGGGTACGTCGACCGAGCAACAGCCCATGGCACGACCGATACCTCAAGCCGAAGCCATCAGCGAGGCGGATATCTTCATGGCCTACGGCCGCTACGATCAGGCCCGAGAGCTGCTGGAGACGAGCCTCGGCGAGCAGCCCCAGCGGCAAGACTTGCGCCTCAAGTTGCTCACGGTTCACGCCGAGCAGGGTGACTGGGGTGCCGTCGAGCGCGAAGCCGAGGTGCTGCGCGGCGTCGACGATCCGTCGTTGCAGGCCGAGGTCGAGCGGCTGATGGCGCGTCGTCAGCCTAACGCTAACTCTGCCATTGCCGAAATGGCGGCCGAGGCCGATCATCCTGTCGAGCCCGATCCCGAGCCTGTTACGCCGCCGCCAGCGCCGATGGGCAGTGGCGAGTCGCTGCGGGTGATCGACTATCGCCCGCCATCACTCGAACCCTCGGCGCCGCGCGAGGAAACGCCGATGCAGCCCAGCGTCGAGTTCGAACCCGGCGGCGCGGCACCGCCAGACGAGGGAGCATCGGTCGAGAATAAACCCGTCGAAGAGGAGTGGGAGGTCGAGGAGGTGGCGTTCGAGCCGCTGCATCTGGATAATGAGCAGTCTGCCGCCGCTTCGCCGCAAGGTCTGCTTAATGCGGCCCGCCAGCGCTTCAATCAGGGCCAGCCGCAAGCGGCCCGTGCGCTGGTCGAGCAGGCGCTGGCCGAGGCCCAGAAAGACACCCAACTTGAGGCCGAGGCGCGGCGGCTGATTGCCCAATACGACCTATGATGCGCGCGGCCTAGCGGCGCGCTGACCCCCGACGAGCCGCTGACGAGCCGATGCCCCTGTTTAAACGCCTGGACGAAAAGACCCGCCTGACTGGCCGCCTGGCCGCCGCCGTGGAGTACGATGGCAGCGCCTACTGTGGCTGGCAGCGCCTCAAGCACGCGCCTTCGGTGCAGTATGAAGTGGAGCAGGCCCTGGCGCGGGTGGCCGGGCAACCGGTCACCGTACATTGCAGTGGCCGCACCGACAGCGGCGTGCACGCCACGCGCCAGGTGATTCACTTCGACCCGCCGGTGTCGCGCTCGCAGAAGGCCTGGGTGTTCGGCGCCAACGCCAACCTGCCTCGGGATATTGCCATCCGCTGGCTAGTGCCGGTGGCCGACGACTTCCACGCGCGCTTCCTGGCCCTGGCGCGACGCTACCGCTACGTGATTCTCAATCAGCCGAGCCGGCCGGTGCTCGAGCGTGCCAACGCCACCTGGTGCCGCGACCCGCTGGACGCCGACGCCATGCACCGCGCCGCCCAGGTGCTGGTCGGCGAGCGCGACTTCTCCAGCTTCCGCGCCGCCGGCTGCCAGTCGAAGACCGCCTGGCGCCATCTGCACTTCATCGAGGTGCATCGCCACGGCCCGCTGGTGGTAGTCGATGTCCAGGCCAACGCCTTCGTCCATCACATGATTCGCAACATCGTCGGCGCGCTGGTCGACGTCGGCCGCGGCGAGCAGGATGAAGAGTACATCGCCCGGCTGTTGACGCTGCGCGATCGCACCCAGGCCAGCGCCACCGCGCCGGGCTGCGGGCTGCACTTCGTCGACTCCATCTATGACTCGCAGTACACACTGCCTCGCGAGCCGCTCGGCCCTAATCTGCTAGCCTTTCTCGGTGAGTGGACCGGCGAGCGCGAGCTGCCCGACTCGCCGCTGGTGCGCTATCGCCGCGGCCGGCCGCTGGCGGAAGACGAGGGCCACCCTTCGCTACCGACGTATCGCAAAGGGCAGCGCCGGCCGGCCTCGGCGCCCGAGGAGGAGTCGCCATGAGTGTGCAGCGCCGTACCCGGGTCAAGATCTGCGGCCTGACCCGCGCCGAGGACATCGAGGCCGCCGTGGCCGCCGGCGCCGATGCGCTGGGCTTCGTGCTGTGGCCGGGCAGCAAGCGTGCGGTGGACCTCGAGCGCCTGGCCGCACTCAGTGCGCGGGTGCCGGGCTTTGTTACCCGGGTCGGGCTGTTCGTCGACCAGTCACCGGAATTCATTGCCACCTGCGCGCCGCACCTCGACCTGCTGCAGTTCCACGGCGACGAGTCGCCAACTTTCTGCGCGGCGGCCCCGCGGCCCTGGATCAAGGCGCTGCGCATGCGCGACAGCGCCGACCTGCATGCCGCGGCGGCGGACTACGTCGGTGCCCGAGGACTGCTGCTCGATGCCTACAAACCCGGCGTGCCGGGCGGTACCGGTGAGACCTTCGACTGGTCGCGAATACCTGCCGACTTGGCGTTACCTATCATTCTTGCTGGAGGGCTCAGGCCAGACAATGTCGGCTCAGCTATCGCGGCAGTGCGGCCCTTTGCGGTAGATGTTTCCGGGGGAGTGGAACAGGCACCTGGGGTGAAGGATGCCGAACTCATCGAATGTTTCATTCAGGCCACTTGCCGCGTGTGATTGTGGAGCAGCACTCACGCCTATCGCAGAGGGGAAACTATGGGTGGCATTTGTGGCATCTTGCGCCTCGATGGCCGACCGGTATCTCCGCCAGAAATCGAGGCCATGGCAAGCTGTGCGCCCCATCTTAGTCCTGACGGTATCCTCTACCACTTTGATGGGCCGCTCGGTGTAGCTTGTTTGCTTCAAGATAGCGGCATGCGTGATAGGCAAGTGGACGCGCTTGCCGTCTCCGGGGGCAGCGGCCATGTCGTGGTAGCCCATGCGAGGCTTGATAATCGTCAGGAATTACAGGATGGCCAGACAGCCAAGATGGCCTCTGATGCCGAACTGATACTCACGCTCATGCAGCAGCGCGGCGATCAGGCCATCGACAAGCTATTGGGTGACTTTGCCTTCGTCTGGTGGAATGCTGAAAGCGGTCTACTGCATCTAGCACGCGATGCCATGGGCATGAGGACCCTCTATTACCGGCTCGAACATGATCGTGTGTTATTTGCCAGCGAAGCTCATCAACTGCTCGTTGCAAGCGGCGTTCCGAAACGACTCAATGAGCGAGCGGTTGCCTGGCATCTGGCCGGGATGCAAACCCCGCCCGGGATCTCGTTCTACGAGGGTATCGAAGAACTCGAGCCCGCACAGCTCGTGACGGTAAACATGCAGGGGCAGTACCAGCGGCGCCAATTTTGGCAGGCAGTACCTCGTGAGACCTTGAACTACCGTGACGACAACGAGTATGTCGATCACCTGCGTGAGATTCTGCTCGAGGCCGTGCGTTGTCGTCTCCATTCGATCGATAGCCCTGTTGCCATCAGTCTAAGCGGAGGCATGGACTCTGCCTCGGTGGCTTCCATGGCCGGCTGGCTGAAGCAGCAAGGCGAGCCAGTGGCACCCTTGCGTGCGTATAGCTGGGCATTCAACGAATTTCCGCAGTGCGATGAGCGTGAGAATATCTATCGAGTAGCATCTGCGTATCAAATTCCCGTCCACGAAATCGATGCCAGCTTGACGTATCCGCTGCATGATCTGGCGCTGCACGTGCCGCATCCTGACGATCCCTTCATGACCATGTACCAAGCGTTCATGCATAAAGGCTTGGAAGCGGCACGGCGGGAAGGGACGCGCTCGATGATTTACGGTAATCGTGGTGATGTAATGTGCGGTGGGAGCGTCGATTCGCTTACCGGGTTGTTGACAGCGCGGCGCTGGCAGGAGGCCCGAACTGAGTGGCACTCGCTGCGTCAGCTATCGAATAGCTCGACCGCACGCCTGCTGTTTGCGATATTCTTGAAGCCTCCATCCTCGCAGCAGGGCACGCCCTGGGCCATGGCAAGAAAAATGGCGCAGCGCGTGAGGCTCGCTTCTCGCCCACCACCCCTAGGCGCGGATCACGTCCGACAGGAATTCCTCGCGCGGCACGGGGTCGTACCCGGCATCTCTGTTCAGGGTGAGATACCTTCGGGTGTCTCTGATGCTCGCAGGCAGCGCTATGAATATGTATTTTCCTCTTTTGTCACTAGGGGGCTGACGAACGCCTCGCGTGCTGCGGCGGCTCATGGTATGACGGTGTTGGATCCGTGGAGCGACCGACGGCTAGCGAGCTTCGTACTGGCCTGCCCGCAGCATCAGCTTACCCGGGCCAGTGAGTTCAAGCGCCTGCCCCGACGCGCAATGCGCGGCATCATGCCTCAGCATGCTATCGACTCGGCTAGGAAAGTGTCTCCAGAGCCCCTATACGAGCGGGCCCTGCGTCAGGAGGCCTATGTCAACGTGATGGCATTGATTCGTGATAGCCGTTGCGCAGGCCAAGGTTACGTAGACGGTGATCGCCTCCATAGTGATTTCGAGGATTACATGAATGGGCGTCGGCCAATGTTCGATTTATGGTCGACTCTATCGTTGGAACTATGGTTACGTGAATATTTTTAGCTCCTCATGGGCTTGATCATGATAAAAATTCATTGCAAATAGTAAGAAATCCATTTTGTAAAGTTAAGTTTTCTATCGTATTGTTATGATGCATGGCGCAACCATGTGTAGTGTCTTGCTCATGGCAGCTGAGGATAAGCCCAATGAATAAGAATGACAATTGTTATCATCAGAATGATCGTAGCCGTTATGAGGCTCCACTGCTGAAAGAGTGGGGGGCTGTAAGCGACTTGACGCAGGTGGGTAAAACCAATCCGGGAGGCGACATGCATGGTGGAAGTGTCAATCCTCCTGGCCATGAAAACAATCCTGGATTAGGCAATGGCAATCGGGGTGGGCCAGGTAATAGGCCATTCTAATAATGACGCACGGTGCATTAATCATTGCGCTTGTGTAAGTTAGGTGCACGTGGATAGCGTATTGCTCTGGGATGGCAGAGAAAAGTCGTCCCAATTGTTGGCCTTTATGCGTGAGAGAGCGGTGGAAACTGCCCTCTCTTCTTTACTATCTGCTATCGCCAGCGACCCGCTCTGGGAGCAGCTGGCTGGTGTGCGGCTGGTGGCTAGAGCCCATCCCGTACCATTGATTGCTGCGTTTGGTCGTTTTACCCCCTTTGAGCGTGCTCGTCTGCAGAATTTATCGATGCTGCTCGTAGAGGCAGTCGATAATTATCGCTATGTGGATTATCAAGAAGCCGAGCGCCTTTCGGCGTGCCTGGCACAAAGGCTACTGCAGCGCTTCAGTCGTGATGAGATCAGCACCTTTCACTTTACCGCCATTCCCCGAGGCGGCCATATCGTGCTGGGCATGCTGGCGTACGCGCTGGATCTTGAGCCTTGGCAGCTCTGCGATATCGACTCTGCGCTGAATGAGCGTCAGCCAGCGGCTGTGGTTATTGTCGATGACTGTGCGATTTCGGGCGTCAGGTTGCAGCAGTACCTTAGGCGCGCCAATGGTCAGGACGTCGTGTTTGCCTCGTTGCTTGCCCCGAGGGGTTCCGCTCGGCACTCATGACTCGTGAAAAGAGTGTTCGCGACTGTTTGAGTGCAGAGAGTCTAGAGGATCTTGGGCCGCAGCGCTTGGGCGGGGGCTATGCTGAGTGGCTCAGCCAGCGAGCGTCGCAGATGGGGGAGTACGGCTACTGGATAGGAGTTCTCCCACACTTTGCTTTTGCATGGAGTGAGCCCCAGACGAAGTACTGGAATGCCGACGTCCAGCGCTTCGAGGCCGGTTGGCGCTTGCTGCCTGCACGTCTCTGCCTAGCTCATCGCCATCGCAGATCGGCAGCACTGACTAGCGAACGTATCAGTATCTGCGACACCCCCCATGGATACCTGTGCTTGTCAGACCGCGTGCTCTCGGTCGAAGTTGAAGGGCGAGTAGCCGTAGCGCTGATGCCGCATGCGGGGGAGGCTGAGGCCACCTGCTTCTGTCTCGATGGCTCTGCTGCCGTAATGTGGCGCGCCGCCGTGACGTGTGACACGTTGGATGCAGCGGTGGCAGAGCTGCAACGATACTATTCGGTCGATCGACAACTCCTGCTGGATGATTTTGAAGGTTTTATCTCGTCCTTGGTGTCTCACGGGATAGCGGCAGATGAGATTGGTGCTTGACAGCACGCTGGAATGTATCAATATGTAGTCATCATGTCTGGTTCGTACACAGCGACAAGGGATCCCATTATGGTTCAGCAGCATAGCGATGAGACTGAGCAGCTACGCTCGCCGCGAGAGCGTTACACTGCGCCAAAGTTGGAAGCGTGGGGCAACGTTTCAGACCTAACGTCGGAGCGCGATATCATTGGTGACGAACCCGGCAGCACGGTGCCTGACATCACCCCTGTGTAATATCGGCATATATGCCATCATCAAGCATGTGAGCGACGCACTGCCCGGACGATGAGCTATCACTATCTTATCTTCGGGCAGCATGTGTCTACCGAGCGTTGCTTTCGCACGCCGATGAGCCCGATGGCGCCCTCCGGCGAGCCGGATCTTCGCTTTGACTGTCGTGTCGAATGCCACGCACCGAGCCTGGCAGTAGACGCCTGCCTGTACGCTAGCCCCGACAAGAACCACTACGGCGAGTCGGCCGTTCAGCTGTATGCCGTTGCCGATGGCTATGTGATGCGCTTCCCGCGGGTGGCGGATTTTACGCTTACCCCAGGGCACATCGACTGCCATCTGCGCGATCCCGCCCTCGACTACATGGTCGAGGTCTGCCTGCTCGGCCATGTCTTCAGCTGTTATCTCGAGCTCTCGGGCATCACGGCGCTGCACGCCGGCGCCGTCGAGGTAGATGGCCGAGCGGTGCTGTTTGCAGCGGATCGTACCGGCGGCAAGAGTACGCTGGTGACCTCGCTGGTCAAGGCGGGCTTTGCATTGCTGGCCGACGATATCTCGGCGCTGACCATCACTGCCCAAGGGGTGCGCTGCCTGCATGGCTTTCCGCAACTGAAGATGACCTCGGAACAGCTCCGGCGCTTCGTTGCGGATGCGCACGATTACCCGTTGGTGCACCCGGCATTTACGAAGTTGAGCGTGCCGTTGCAGGCGCTGGGCCGGGCGCAGACCGAGCCGCTGCCGGTGGCTGCGATCTATCTCCTGGCACGCGAGCGGGAGGCGGGGCCTGATGCTTGCACGCAGATAATTCCCGTGCCGGCCTCGGAGGCCGTGATTCACCTGGCACGCCACTCTTTCCTGTGGCACCTGCTCGAGACCCAGCGCAAAGGTCGGGCGTTTGCTTCGGGGGCGACCCAGCCTGCGGCCGCCGATCTTCGCGTTGACCGCTTCATGCGCCTGTCGCGCATTGCCTCCCAGGTGCCTGTTCGTCACCTGCATTATCCGAGCGGCTACCAGCGGCTGCCGGATGTCCATCAAGCCATCGTCGATGATGTGACGACGCTCTAAAAGCCGTTCAAAACCTGCTATGCTCCGGGGTCGGTTCGTATCGCAAACCATGCGATGCGTGCCAGGTATGCCAATCCGCCCAAGTGACCCTGTGAGGTGTCTTTCGTGACCAAGTTCAGCGACCTGACCCGACTGCCCGATGCGCGCGGCCATTTCGGCCCCTACGGCGGCCGGTTCGTTTCGGAAACGTTGAGCTTCGCCCTGGATGAACTCGAGAAGAACTACGCCGCGCTGCGTGACGATCCCGATTTCCAGGCGGAATTCGACTATGATCTGGCCCACTTCGTGGGGCGGCCGTCGCCGCTGTATCATGCCAAACGCTGGTCGGAGTCACTGGGCGGTGCACAGATCTGGCTCAAGCGCGAGGACCTCAATCACACCGGCGCACACAAGGTCAACAACACCGTGGGCCAGGCGCTGCTGGCCAAGAAGAGCGGCAAGCCGCGGGTGATCGCCGAGACCGGCGCCGGCCAGCACGGCGTGGCCACCGCCACCGTGGCGGCACGCCTGGGCCTCAAGTGCGAGGTCTACATGGGCGCCGAGGACGTCCAGCGCCAGAAGCTCAACGTCTACCGCATGCACCTGCTGGGCGCCAAGGTGGTACCGGTGGAGTCTGGTACCCGGACCCTCAAGGACGCCATGAACGAAGCGCTGCGCGACTGGGTGACCAACGTCGATGACACCTTCTACATCATCGGTACCGTGGCCGGCCCGCATCCGTACCCGCTGCTGGTGCGCGACTTCAACGCCGTGGCCGGTCGCGAGGCGCGCCGCCAGTCGCTGGAGCAGATCGGCCGGCTGCCGGACGCGCTGATCGCCTGCGTCGGCGGCGGCTCCAACGCCATGGGCCTGTTCTATCCGTTCGTCGAGGACGACGAGGTCGCCATGTATGGCGTCGAGGCCGGCGGTGACGGCGTCGAAACCGGGCGCCACGCCGCGCCGCTGGCCTCCAACGCGCCGCGCGGGGTGCTGCACGGCAACCGTACCTACCTGATGTCCGACGAAGCCGGCCAGGTCTCCGACACCCACTCGATCTCCGCCGGGCTCGACTATCCCGGCGTCGGCCCCGAGCACGCCCTGTGGAAGGACGTCGGGCGCGTCAACTACGTCGCCGCCAACGACCAGCAGGTGCTCGAGGCGTTCCGCGAGCTGACCCATATGGAAGG
This sequence comes from Halomonas socia, assembly GCF_010977575.1. Lineage (GTDB taxonomy): Bacteria > Pseudomonadota > Gammaproteobacteria > Pseudomonadales > Halomonadaceae > Franzmannia > Franzmannia socia. The sequence continues at coordinate 4,107,501 of NZ_CP048812.1, read as the reverse complement.
TATCATACCGGCGCTGGAGTCGGCCCACGCCCTGGCCTACGCCAAGGTGCTGGCGCCGACCATGCGCCGCGACCAGCACATCGTGATCAACCTCTCCGGTCGCGGCGACAAGGACATCATGACGGTGGCCCAGCTCGACGGCATTGAATTCTAAGGACCCGCGATGAACCGTATCGATCAACGCTTCGCCGAGCTCAAGGCGCAGGGCCGCAAAGCCCTGATCCCCTATATTACCGCCGGTGATCCGGGCCCCGAGCACACGGTGGGCTTCATGCATGCCCTGGTCGAGGCCGGTGCCGACATCATCGAGCTCGGCGTGCCGTTCTCCGACCCCATGGCCGATGGCCCGGTGATCCAGAAGGCCTGCGAGCGAGCCCTTTCCAAGGGCACCCGGCTGGTCGACCTGCTCGACATGGTGCGCGAGTTCCGCCGCACCGACACCACCACCCCGGTGGTGCTGATGGGCTATCTCAATCCGATCGAGCGCATCGGCTACGAGCGCTTCGCCGATGTCGCCAGTGATGTCGGCGTCGACGGCGTGCTGACCGTCGACATGCCCCCGGAAGAGGCCGAGGAGTTCGGGCCGGTGCTCAAGGCGCGCGGCCTGGCGTCGATCTTCCTGGTTGCCCCTACCACCTCCAACGCCCGGGCCGCTACAATATGCGCCCATGGCGAAGGCTATCTTTACTATGTCTCGCTCAAGGGCGTGACCGGCTCGGCCAGCCTCAACGCCGAGGACGTCGCCAGCCATCTGGCGCCGCTGCGCGAGATGACCGAGCTGCCGCTGTGCGTCGGCTTCGGCATTCGCGACGGCGCCTCGGCGGCGGCGGTGGCCCAGGTCGCCGACGGCGTGATCGTCGGCTCGGCGCTGGTCAACCGCATCGCCGACAGCGCCGACAACCCAGCCTCCATCGCGCCGCAGCTCAAGGCCGTGCTCGGCGAGATGCGCCGCGCCATGGACGCTTGAGCGAGCGCCACAGCGCCACAAAGTGATGACTCTATGACTCAGCATACGGGAAGCATTCTGACATGAGCTGGCTAGACAAGATCGTGCCCTCGATGGGCCGTATCCAGCGCAAGGACCGACGCGCCAGCGTGCCCGACGGGCTGTGGCGCAAGTGCCCCAAGTGCGAGGCAGTGCTCTACCTGCCCGAACTCGAGAAACACCACAACGTCTGCCCCAAGTGCGACCATCATCTGCGGCTGACCGCCCGCAAGCGCCTCGACTGGTTCCTCGACAAGGAGGGCCGCGAAGAGATCGCCGCCGACCTGATGCCGGTGGATCGCCTCAAGTTTCGCGACTCCAAGAAGTACAAGGACCGCCTCGCTGCAGCCCAGAAGAGCACCGACGAGAACGATGCGCTGATCGCCATGCGCGGTACCCTGGACGGCATGCCGATCGTCGCGGTGTCGTTCGAGTTCACCTTCATGGGCGGCTCGATGGGCGCCATCGTCGGCGAGAAGTTCGTGCGTGCGGCGACTGCTGCGCTGGAGGAAGGCATCCCGCTGGTGTGCTTCTCGGCGTCCGGCGGCGCGCGCATGCAGGAAGCGCTGTTCTCACTGATGCAGATGGCCAAGACTTCGGCGGCGCTGGAGAAGCTCAAGCAGGCCGGCATTCCCTATATCTCGGTGCTTACCGATCCGGTCTATGGCGGCGTCTCGGCGTCGCTGGCCATGCTTGGCGACCTCAATGTCGCCGAGCCCAACGCGCTGATCGGTTTCGCCGGGCCGCGGGTCATCGAGCAGACCGTGCGCGAGAAGCTGCCGGAAGGCTTCCAGCGCAGCGAGTTCCTGCTCGAACACGGCGCCGTGGACATGATCGTCCACCGCAGCGAGATGCGTGAGCGTCTCGGCGCGGTACTGCGCAAGCTGACCCACTTGCCGGTCAGCGGCATGCCCGAGGAGCGCGAGCCCGACCTGGTCGACTTCGCCGAGCAGCCGGCCGAGGCCAGCGATGCCGACGAGCCGCTCGAGCAGCCCGTCGAGGATGACGGCCAGGAGCCGCGTTGACGGAGCGCCCCATGAGTTCGCCGGATAGCACCGCACTGCCCACCGATCTGGCGGGCTGGCTGGCGCGCCTCGAGCAGCAGCACCCGGTCAGCATCGAGCTTGGGCTCGAGCGCGTGGCCGCGGTGGCCGAGCGCATGGGGCTGCTGGATGCTCCCATCGCCGGGCGCGTGATCAGTGTTGCCGGCACCAACGGCAAGGGCTCCACGGTGGCCATGCTCGAGGCGCTGGCCCGCGCCCACGGCTTGACCACCGCCACCTACACCTCGCCGCATCTGCTGCGCTACAACGAACGCCTGCGCCTCGACGGCATTGAAGCCGACGACGACACCCTGATCGCCGGCATCGTCGCCGTCGAGACGGCGCGTCTGGCCGGCGAGCCGATCAGCCTGACCTACTTCGAAGCCGGCACCCTGGCTGCGCTGCACAGCATCGCCCAGCGCTCTCCGCAGCTGGCGATTCTCGAAGTGGGCCTGGGCGGGCGCCTGGACGCGGTGAATATCCTCGCCGCCGACGTCGCGGTGGTGACCACCGTGGCCCAGGACCATGCCGCCTTCCTGGGCACCGATATCGAGCAAATCGGCCGCGAGAAGGCCGGCATCATGCGCGCCGGGCGCCCGGCGGTGCTGGGCAGCACGGCGCTGCCGGCCAGTGTGCGCCAGCACGCCGAGGCCCTCGGCGTGCCGCTGTTCGCACTGGGCGAGCAGATCACCCGCAGCGAGCCCGATGCCGGCGGTCACTGGCAGTGGCAAGGGAGCGTGCCGGAACAGGTCGCCGACGATACCCTGACACTTGACCACTTGCCCGACCCGGGTCTGCCGCTGGACAATGCCGCCAGTGCGCTTCAGGCGCTGGCGCTGGCGGGCGTCGCGCTCGACGTCGAGCGCTGCCGCCAGGGCCTTGCCCAGGTGCAGCTGGCCGGGCGCATGCAGTGGCTCGGCAACTGGTGCCTGGATGTGGCGCATAACCCGCATGCGGCCCATTATGTGGCCAGGCGGCTAGCCGCCCGCGGCTGCGCCGGCACTCGCTACGCGCTGTTCGGCATGCTCGCCGACAAGGACGCCAGCGGCGTGGTCGTTGAACTGGCCGGGCAGATCGACGCCTGGGTCACGGTGAGCCTCGAGGGAGAGCGGGCGCGCAGCGCCGCGGCGCTGGCCGAGACCCTCGCCGCCACCGGCCAGCCGCTGGCGCACTGCGCCGACAGCGTTGCCGCCGGCGTGGCCTGGCTCAATGGGCGCCTCGGCGCCGACGACCAGGTGCTAGTGTGCGGCTCGTTCTTTACCGTGGCCGAGGCGCTGGCCGAGTGGCAGGCCGGGCGCCTCATCGAATCACCTGTGGTAGCCCAACCGCCTGTGGCAGAGGACGCCAGCACCAGGCATAAGGAGGGATCAGCATGAAATACGGCATGCGTGAACGCATCAGTGGGGCGGTGATCATCGTCGCCCTGGGGGTGATCTTCGTGCCGATGCTGTTCGATGCGCCGACGACCCGCGAGGAGCGCCCGGCGCCGGTATTGACCATCGAGCAGCCCATCGACGTGCAGCGCACCCCGGTCGACGAGCCGACGCCGCCGGCGAGCCTCTCCACGCCGGGTTCCGGCGAGATCGAGGAGCCACCGGAAATCGACGTCGAGCAGGTGGTCGAGGCCACCGATCCGGTGACTCGCGACGAGCCCGGCGATCTCGACGAGCCGACCCCGGCCGAGCCCGAGGTCAGCGATCCGATCGCCGAACTGGCCGAGTCGGCCCAGGCACCCAGCGAGCCGGAGCCGGAGCCAGAGCCAGAAACCGAGCCCGAGCAGTCGTCGCCCACCGCGGCCGCCCAGGGCGGCGAGTGGGCAGTGCAGGTCGGTAGCTTCGGCGAGGCAGGCAACGCCGAACGCCTCGAGGCCCAGCTCAACGAGCAGGGCTTCAGCGCCTATCGCCGCGCCCGCGACAACGACATGACCAGCGTCTACGTGGGCCCCTTCGCCAGTTCCAGTGACGGCGAGCAGGCGCGCACCGAACTTCAGGAGCGCGCCAATATCCAGGGGCTGCTGATCCGGGTGCGGGAGGAGTGATGAGTCTCACCTGGCTGGACATGGTGTTCCTGGCGGTGCTGGCGATTTCGATGCTGGCCGGCTTCATGCGCGGCCTGATCCGCGAGGGCCTGGGCCTGGCGGCCTGGATCATCGCGCTGGTCGCCGCGCGGATGTTCGCCGAGCCGGTGGCCGACATGCTCAGCGGGCTGATCGACAACGCCGACGGCCGGCTGGTGCTATCGTTCATCCTGGTCATCTTCGTGGTGATCATGATCTGCGGATTGGTGATCCGCGCCGTGCACGCCGCGGTGGAGTGGGTCGGCATGGGCTTCTTCAACCGCGTGGCGGGGGCTGGATTCGGTGTACTGCGCGGCGCGGCGATCCTGGTGCTGGTCACGGTACTGATCTCGCTGACCCCGCTGTCGCAGCTCGAGGCGTGGCGCGATGCCGAACTGCGGCCCACCTTCGAGGAGCTGCGCAGCTGGGTGATCAGCCAGGTCGAGGCCTGGGAGCAGCGCGATCCGGAGCGCACCGAGGCGTGGCGCAATATCTCGCTACCCGGCTTCGGTGATGGCAATGACGAGAACGACATGCTCGACGAACCCGACGGGCAGGGCGGGGCACCGGCCGCCCAGTAGCGCTCTCATATCCTACAAGGCTGGCCATGCCGGCCATAAGCAACAGTGCAGCGAGGAAAGTGGAATGTGCGGTATCGTGGGCCTGATGGCCAACCAGGCGGTCAACCAGGGCATCTATGATGCACTGACAGTCCTTCAGCACCGTGGCCAGGATGCCGCCGGGATGATGACATGGCATGAAGACCGCTTCCTGCTGCGCAAGAGCAACGGACTGGTGCGCGACGTCTTCCATACCCGCCACATGGCGCGCCTCAAGGGCAACCTGGGCATCGGCCACGTGCGCTATCCCACCGCCGGCTCGTCCAGCGAGGCGGAGTCGCAGCCGTTCTACGTCAACTCGCCCTACGGCATCTCGCTGGCCCACAACGGCAACCTGACCAACTCCGACCAGCTCAAGCAGGAGCTGTTCTCCACCGACCTGCGCCACATCAACACCAGCTCCGACTCCGAGGTGCTGCTCAACGTCTTCGCCCACGAGCTGGGCAAGCAGGGCCACCATCTCGAGCCCGAAGACATCTTCGACGCCGTGCGCCGCGTGCACCGCCGCTGCAAGGGCGGCTACGCCGCGGTGGCGATCATCAACGGCTTCGGCATGGTCGCCTTCCGCGACCCTCAGGGCATCCGCCCAGTGGTGTTCGGCACCCGCGACGAAGGCGGCCACCAGGACGTGATGATCGCCTCCGAGTCGGTGGCGCTGGACGTCGGCGGCTTCGAGCTGCACCGCGACCTCGCCCCCGGCGAGGCGATCTTCGTCGACATGCGCGGCAATATCCACACCCAGCAGTGCGCCGACAAGCCGATCCTCGCGCCGTGCATCTTCGAGCACGTCTACCTGGCGCGGCCCGACTCGATCCTCGACGGCGCCTACGTCTACGGCACGCGCATGCAGATGGGTCGCAAGCTCGGCGACCGCATCCAGCACGAGTGGCCCGAGCACGACATCGACGTGGTGATCCCGATCCCTGATACCTCGCGCACCTCGGCGCTGGAGCTCGCCCAGCATCTCGGCGTGACCTACCGCGAAGGCTTCATGAAGAACCGCTACATCGGTCGTACCTTCATCATGCCGGGACAGACCCAGCGCAAGAAATCGGTACGCCAGAAGCTCAACGCCATCGACATCGAGTTCAAGGGCAAGAACGTGCTGCTGGTCGACGACTCCATCGTGCGCGGCACCACCTGCAAGCAGATCATCCAGATGGCTCGCGAGGCCGGTGCCAGCAAGGTCTATTTTGCCTCCGCCGCGCCGCCGGTGCGCTACCCTAATGTCTATGGGATCGACATGCCGGCGGCCAACGAGCTGATTGCCCACGGTCGCAGCGAGGCCGAGGTCGGCGAGCTGATCGGCGCCGACCGCATCTTCTATCAGGACCTCGACGACCTGCGCGACGCCTGCCGCGAGGTCAACCCGGCCCTCGAGCAGTTCGACTGCTCGGTATTCGATGGCCAGTACATCACCGGCGATATCGACGACGCCTACCTGGCCCGGCTCGAGGCCTCGCGCAACGATAGCGCCAAGATCCAGAACGTCAGCGACCACGCCCTGGTCGGCATGCACAATCAGGATGACCTTGATGACGACTGACAACTCCAACCAGCGCGACTGGGCGCTGGCCACCCAGGCGATCCGCGCCGGTCATGCTCGTACCCACGAGCAGGAGCACGGCGAGCCGATCTTCCCGACCTCCAGCTTCGTCTACGGCAGCGCCGCCGAGGCCGCGCGCAAGTTCGGCGGCGAAGAGCCGGGCAATATCTACTCGCGCTTCACCAATCCCACGGTGCGCAACTTCGAGCAGCGCCTGGCGGTGATGGAAGGCGGCGAGCGCTGCGTGGCCACCAGCTCCGGCATGTCGGCGATCCTCTCCACCGCCCTGGCGCTGCTCCAGGCCGGCGATGAGATCGTCGCCTCGCGCTCGCTGTTCGGCTCCACCGTCAGCCTGTTCGACAAGTACCTCGGCAAGTTCGGCATCGTCACCCGCTACGTCGAACTCTCCGACCTCGAGGCCTGGGAGGCGGCAATCACCCCGGCGACCCGGCTGCTGTTCGCCGAGACGCCGTCGAATCCGCTCTCCGAGGTGGTCGACATCCAGGCGCTGGCCGAGATCGCTCACCGCCACGATGCGCTGCTGGCCATCGACAACTGCTTTTTGACCCCGGCGCTGCAGAAGCCCATCGAGCTGGGCGCCGACCTGGTCATCCACTCCGCTACCAAGTACCTCGACGGCCAGGGCCGCGCCATCGGCGGGGCGGTGGTGGGTCGTGACAAGGAGCTCGAGGAGCTGTTCGGCGTGGTGCGCACCTGCGGGCCCTGCATGAGCCCGTTCAACGCCTGGATCTTCCTCAAGGGCCTCGAGACCCTCAACCTGCGCATGCGCGCCCACTGCGAGAACGCCATTGCCCTGGCGCGCTGGCTCGAGGCGCATCCAGGGGTGAGCCGCGTCTACTATAGCGGCCTCGAGAGCCACCCCCAGCACGTGCTGGCCAGCCGCCAGCAGCAGGGCTACGGTGCCGTGCTCGGCCTGGAAGTGGCCCCGGTCAGCGGCAAGAGTGCGCGTGAGGCCGCCTGGTCGGTGATCGATGCCACCCGGGTGATGTCGATCACCGGCAACCTGGGTGACGTCAAGACCACCATCACCCACCCCGGCACCACCACCCACGGCCGCCTCTCCGAAGAGCAGAAAGCCGCCGCCGGCATCAGCGACGGCCTGATCCGCGTCGCCGTCGGCCTCGAAGACATCGACGACCTCAAGGTCGACCTCGCCCGCGGCCTCGACGCCCTGGTGTAGCGGTTAACTATGGGAGCGATGTCAGCCGCGATCATTGTGGGAGCGAATTCATTCGCGATGCAGCGCGCAGCGCTGCCGGGGGCTAATGTTACTTGCCAGTCGCCGCGGTTGCTGCAAAGGTAAGTGAAAACCGCTGCGGTAGCCTCATGAGCGAATCACACCCTGCCACCCACGCACGCCTGACCTTCCACGATGCGCTGATGGCGCATCCGCTGATCCGTGAGCTGTGGCACCATTTTCCCGAGAACATGTTCCTGGTGTGCGCCGAGGCCAACGGCCACTTTGTGGTCGACGCCGCCAATCCGGCACAGCTCGCCACCATCGGGCGCGAGTGCATTGGCAAACCGATCGCCTCCTTCATGCCGCCGGCCACTGCCGAGGCGATCTACGGCCGCTACCGCGAGTGCGTGGCCCGCGATGAGCCAATGCGCTACGAAGAGCACGTCGCCTTCTTCGATAGGCATGGCAACGAGCAGTTCGGCTACTGGCTGACGCTGATCGTGCCGCTGCACAATGACCCCGACGACCCGCAGCGGGTCACGCACCTGTTCGGCATTGCCCAGGATGTGACCGAGCTGCGCAACGCCCGCGAGGCCCTCGAACGCCACAACCAGATGCTCGAGGCACGGGTGGAGGAGCGCACCGCGGCGCTGCGGCGCGCCAACCACGAGTTGACGCTGCTTAACGCTCAGCTGGAGGAGATGGCCACCCGCGACTTCCTCACCGGCTGCTATAACCGCCGGCATATCGAGACCCTCGGCCAGCGTGAGGTGGAACGGGCGCAGCGCTACGCCTCGCCGCTCAGCGCGCTAATGCTCGACCTCGATGCCTTCAAGCAGGTCAACGACAGCCACGGCCACGCTGCTGGCGATGCCGCCCTCAAGCGCGTCGCCGCCTGCCTGCAGCAGGCGCTGCGCGAGAGTGACCTGTTGGGGCGCTTCGGCGGCGACGAGTTCCTGATTCTGCTGCCCGAGATCGGCCCGGACGACGCCGCGGCCACCGCCGGGCGGCTGCAGCGGCAGGTGGCAGAGCTAGCCGGTATCTCGATCAGCATCGGGGTCGCCAGCCTGCGCCATCAGCACGACAACCTGGACAGCCTCGCCGGTCGCGCTGACCAGCGGCTGCTTGCCGCCAAGCGCCAGCGCTACGGCCAACCCCATCGTGACTAAAGTCACCCCCCACTTTGGCCTCGGCGCCCCCCGCCAGTGTAGAAGCGAACTCATTCGCGATAATTGTGGGAGCGACTTCAGTCGCGATGCAGTGCGTAGCGCTGCCCGGCCAGGCCACCATCGCTTGCCCGTGTCGCGGCGCCAAAAAAATCGTGGCCATGCCCTAAAGTTCATTCTCTCACCGCCGATGGCCCTACTCATAGAGAGGAAAATACACGCACTTCGGGAGTTGTTGTATGTCGAGTATCACCTCACTAGGGATTGGCTCAGGGCTCGACCTGAACGGCCTGCTCGAGCAGATGCAGGAGGCCGAACAGGCCAAGCTCGAGCCTATCGCCCAGCAGGTCGAGACCCAGCAGGTGCAGATTTCCGCTTACGGCGAAATCCAGAGCGCGCTCTCTGGCTTCGATGATAGCGTTGCCGCCCTTAACGACCCCGCGCTCTACCAGAGCGTAACCTCGGACGTCAGCGGCAGCGCCGTGAAGGCCGCGGCTGGCGCCGAGGCGAGCCCCGGCCGTTACGATGTCGAGGTACGCCAGACCGCCACCGCCGGCAATCTGGCCGCCGAGCGGGTCGATGGCCCGGATACGGTCGTAACCGAATCGGGCGGCGAACTCGAGCTGACCTTCGCCAACAGTGAACTGAACCACGACGTGGCCATTGCCGCCGACAGCACCCTGGAAGACGTGCGTGATGCCATCAACGCCGATCCCGACGCGGCGGTCAATGCCTCCATCGTCAACGACGGCGATGGCCACCGCTTGGCCCTCATGTCAGAGGAGACCGGCGAGCAGGCGGCCATCACCGGCACCAACTTCGACCAACTGGCGGCGGGTAACCTCGCCGACGACCCTGGCGGTACCGTCGCCCAGGCCGGCCAGGATGCCGATCTCTCGGTCAACGGCATCGATATTGTAAGCCCCACCAACCAGCTGGAAGACGCCATCCAGGGCGTCACCCTCGACCTCCAGGAGCCCGGCAACAGCACCGTGGTGGTGGAGCGCGACGACGACACCATTCGCGAGAGCATCGTTGGCTTCGTCGATGCCTACAACGCGCTGAAAGACATGGCCGGGGAGCTTACCGAGTTCAACGGCGAGGAGGGCGAAGCCGGCCCGCTGATCGGCGATAGCGCCGTACGCGCCATCGAATCCAGCCTGCGCAACGACCTGGTCGCCGGCGTTACCCAGGACGGCGAGCTCTCGCTGCTCTCCGACATGGGCCTCTCGCTCAGCGTCGACGGCACCCTGGAGCTCGACGAGCAGCAGTTGGACAGCGCCTTGGCCAATGACCCGGACGGCGTGGCCAGTTTTTTTGCCGGTGATGACGACGCGGCCGGCCTGGCCGGGCGCCTGGCGGGCACCACCGAGCAGCTGTTGAGCAGCGATGGCGCCCTGAAAGGCTCGATCAATAGCGCCGAGACGCGTATCGACAGCCTGGGTGAGCGCTTTGAGCGCACCGAGCAGAGCATCGAGCAGACCATCGATCGCTACCGTACCCAGTTCCAGCAGCTCGACACCATGATGGCGCAGATGAACCAGACCAGCAGCTACCTCACCGAGCAGCTCAGCAACATGGGCGGCGGCCAAGGCGGCGGCGGTGGCATGGGTGGCATGATGTAGCAAGGCCGGGGTGTTGCTTTCCCGTCAAAACGCCTAAAGTTCCTGCTGCACCTGCCGATAACCTGATCCATCAGGGTGTATACCGCACACAGGGAGTCGACTTGGCATGACCACTATCACTTCACTGGGCATTGGTTCGGGCCTGGATCTCAACGGACTGCTGGACCAGCTTAATGATGCCGAGCGCGGCAAGCTCGAGCCCATCGTTCGCCAGCAGGAGCAGCAGCAGGCCAAGATCTCGGCCTACGGCCAATTGCAGTCGGCGCTCAACGACTTTCAGGATGCAGTGGCCAAGGTCAACGACCCCAAGCTATTCGAGAGCCTTTCCACCAACGTTAGCGGCGGGGAGGGCGTCTCTGCCTCCGCATCCGCCGAGGCCAACGCCGGCCGCTATGAGGTAGAGGTGGTCAACGCCGCGCGGGCCGGCAGCCTGGCCACCAGCAGCGTGGCCGCCAACGACCAGCCGCTGACCGGCGCCGATGCCCAGCTCACCCTGACCTTTGGCAAAATCGACCCTGACACCGGCGAGCCTGCCGCGATTACCCTGGATCTCGAGGAAGGCGCCACGCTGATCGATATCCGTAATGCCATCAACGCCTCCGACGATGCCGGCGTCACGGCCTCCATCGTCAACGATGGCAGCGGCTTTCGCCTGGCGCTGAGCTCCAAGGAGACCGGTCAGGATGCCTCCATCGAGAGCATCGAATTCAGCGGCCTGGCCGATGGCGTGGCACTGGATGCCGACCCGGCGACCCAGCGCCAAGGCGCGGATGCCGAGATCAACGTCAACGGCATCCGCATCACCAGCCCCAGCAATCGTATCGAAGGTGCCATCCAGGGCGTGACCCTAAACCTCGAGCCCGGCACCGAAGGCTCCACCTCCACCGTGGTAGTGGAGCAGAACACCCGTGCGGTGCGCGAAGCCATCACCGGCTTCGTCGATGCCTTCAACGACCTGAAAGGCACCATCGGCAGTCTCACCGCCTATAACGCCGAGACCAACACGGCCGGCGAGCTCAACGGCGACAGCATGGTGCGCACCATCGAGTCGCGCATGCGCAGCATGCTCAGTGGCGGCATAGCCGGCGGCGAGTTCGCGACCCTCAACCAGGTCGGTATCTCGTTGCAGCGCGATGGTACCCTGGAGCTGGACAGCGACCGCCTCGACGAGCTGGTCTCTAGCAACATGGCGGGCCTCAGCGACTTCTTTGCCGGCGACAAGAAAGACGCCGGCATGGCCGGGCAGCTCAACCAGACCCTCGATCAGATGCTGGGCAGTAACGGCCTGGTCAAGAACACCATCAGCGGTGCTGAGAACCGCGTCGAGAGCCTCAACGAGCGCTACGCGCGCATGGAAAAAAGCATCGAAGCGACCATCTCGCGCTACCGCACCCAGTTCGGCCAGCTCGACGCCATGATCGCCCAGATGAACCAGACCAGTGACTACCTCACCCAGCAGTTCGATGCCCTGGATGCCCAGCTGGGCCGCGGGCGGCGGTAACCCTGTGTTGCGTGGATCACAACCTCGTTACGCTGGCGGCCTTCGGGCCGCCAGCGGCGTTTCCGGCAGCGGTTTTTTGCAAAAAACCTCCTCTCAGCCCTAAAGGTTTTGCCCAGGCTTCCGATAGTTAAGGTAACGGCCAACGGCGCCGTTATGGCGGGCCCGGAGGGATCGGGCCGCAACATGAAGAAGACCGGGCCCGCCAATGGAGCCCTCAACTATCAGGAAGGAATATCACCATGTCCGTGATCAATACCAACATCACTTCCATGATTGGCCAGTCCAATCTTCAGAAGAGCCAGAACGCCCTGCAGACCTCCATGGAGCGTCTCTCCTCCGGCCTGCGTATTAACAGCGCCAAGGATGATGCAGCCGGTCAGGCCATCGCCAACCGCATGAGCAGCCAGATTACCGGTCTGGCCCAGGCGCAGCGTAACGCCAACGACGGTATCTCCATCGCCCAGACCGCTGAAGGCTCGCTGAACCAGGTCAACGATAACCTGCAGCGTATCCGTGAGCTGAGCGTTCAGGCGGCTAACGGCACCAACAGCCAGGACGACCTGACGTCCATCCAGGATGAGATCGGTCAGCGTCTGGCCGAGATCGACCGGATTTCTGAAGAGACCAGCTTCAACAGTGTCGATGTACTTGCCAATACTCAAGGCCTGCAGATTCAAGTGGGTGCTAACGACGGTCAAACCATTACGGTTGAGCTGCAAGAAATCAATGCAGAAACACTGGGTCTTGGCGACTTTAACGTCAACGGTGCAGCAGCAGCAACTGCCAGTGACGTAATTGGTGCCGCCGTTGAAGATGATACAATTGAAGTAGGTACTGATACTTTCTTCTTTGATGGTAGTGACTGGCGCGAAGACGATGCTGCTGGTGACGTTGTTGACATCAACGAAGTTACCAGTGGTGAAGAATTTACCGCCACTTTAGACGCTGGCACTTTCTTTGTCAGTGATGAAGGTGTTGTAACTGAAGATGATGGCGACGGCGATGCTGTTTACCTTCAAGGTGATGAGCTCACTGCTAATCCTGACACCATTGCAACCGAAGGGCCGATGGCAGCTCTGGACGCAGCCCTGAACCAGGTCGATAGCCTGCGCTCCGAGCTGGGTGCCGTGCAGAACCGTTTCGAAGACGCTATCACCAACCTCAACACTAATGAAACCAACCTGTCTGCCGCACGTTCGCGCATCGAAGATGCCGACTACGCCGTGGAAGTGGGCGATATGACTCGCGCCCAGATCCTGCAGCAGGCCGGTACTTCCGTGCTGGCCCAGGCCAACCAGATCCCGCAGAACGTGCTGTCTCTGCTGGGCTAAGGTAAGGCTTGGCCGCAAGGCTGAAGTGGTAAGTAACGACGGGGCCGATAGGCCCCGTTTTTGATAAGGTTTCAGTATGTATGAATTAGAAGGCTTGACTGTTTATCTTGATGATTCAATGCCAGAGTACATGTCTGGATTGGTGCGCTGTGGACGTGTTGTGGCAATGTATAGTGATGGCAGTGAAAAAGACTTTGATGAATATGTTGATAACTCTGAATACGATAGTAAAAGAAGCTTGGTGGAAGATGTGGCAAAGGATTTTGGTGTTGCGCCGGAATTTATAGAAGTTGTTGGTTGATAGGCTGACGTCTCATTTCAATCTAGTGTTTATCTACTTCTGTGGAATTATTGGCATAGATAGGAAAATACAGAATGACGATGGGGCGTTTCTGACCATTTCGTATAATTCCATCAATCAACAGCGATAACACGTCAAAGCAATGTTGGGCTGAATCGCTCTATAAGCCTCTGTAAGCTGCTCTGTCCGAAAAGGCGCCCCATGGGTCGCCTGAACGATTTATCCATCTTCTACGGGCCTAGTTGTCGCTTGCTGCATAGCCTGAGTAGCCCGGACTTCGTTTGTACGTTCCATCAGGCTGCTCAACCTGTATCTTCCCGTAATATCTCAATCACCTTGGCGGTAGAAATCGCGATGCCGTTGCTTTTCAGCGCTGTTGTGATGCTATTCGCCGATACGTGATCAAGGTTTTTCTCTTCTATCACAGCCTGTCTAATGCTGGCGCTGACCTGGCATGCCAACCGCTATGGACGTCTGTTAGCTACCTCAATTTTTCACCTGGCGAGATATTCCGGGTGCTCGGCCAGCCTATCGCGCCAGCGCCGATAATGGCGTGGTACGCCTGAGCTATGGAACCATTATTCTACTCCAGACATCGTTTCACGGCTTTGGACTGCGGATTGTAAATAGGTGCGAAGGGGCTGGATGAAACTCGCTCCCTTGCGGGTAAATGGGGAGTGAGCTCCTGGCGTCTAACGCATAAGGCGATTCGCATTTTCAGGAGGATATGAAAAAGTGCTACCTAGGGTTCCATAGTAGAGGAGTCTTGGTTATCCTATTACCTAATGGAAATGATGAAGGGGTAGTGAGCGATGGTGCTGAAGAATGTCGAAGGGATTATATTAACGGACGAAGAAAAGGCAAAGAAGAAATATGTCTCGGAAATGCAGTCATGGATCAGCCAATACGAATGGGATTATTTTGTTACCCTGACATACAAACACCCTGTCAAAGATAGAATTAAGGTGACACATCACGTCGAGGAATTTAGCAATCGACTCAGCAGAAAATCCTTCGGAAGTAGATCGAAGAAAAGAGTATGTACAATTTCGGTGATAGAACATCATTGGGCTAGTGATTCGTTGCATGTTCATATGCTAATTAAAGATCCACAACCCAGTATCGCTAATGATGCTCGACAGAATTCCTTCAACATTCGAGATGCGGTAATTACATCTTGGTTAGAATCAAGTTCATCATCAGGAAATCCTGCACTATCTTCTGATGGTGATGAATGGCTGAAGGGAATTGACGACATCAATCGCGTTGTTGAATACATGCTTAAGGAATTCAATCCGCACGCCAGTGAATTAGTCTCTCCCGTCGTATGGGATCAAGCTTGTCTTGACGGGAGAAGAGATAATTAATCTAGGTGTTCTACCATGCTGCAATTATGATTTCCATTGACTACGATAGCAGTAGCCTGATGAACGTAATTACCAACTATGTTAGTTGAATTGAGAAGCTTGACGTTACTCAGGTGAGCATAACGCTGAGTGGTAGAAACATTAGAATGACCTAGCAATTCCTTCACCTCGTATATTGGCGTACCATTATTGACCAGATAGCTAGCGTAGGAATGGCGCAAGTCATGAATTCTCACATCAGGAATTCCTGCATCTTGACGTATCGAATTCCATGCATGGAAAAGATTAATGTAAGGTTTCATCGTTTCAGGGTTTGGAAACACATAGTCGCAGCTAGCGTGACGATCAATAGATTGCAATATTCCAATAGCATGTTCTGATAATGGAACATAACGAACCTTGCCAGACTTGTTCTCTGGGATTCTCCACTGCTTACCTTGAATTTCGATGTCGCACCACCTGCATTTCGTTACCTCATTTTTCCTTGCTCCTGTCAAAATCAGAAACTTGAAAAGATAGCCATGCACGGTACAACTTAGGTCATCTAGCACTTTCCATAATTTGCTTAATTCCTCTTCAGAAAGGTATCTATCTCGCTGGTTGTTTTCCTTCAGCTTTTTGATTTTGGATACGGGGTTTTGACTCACGCCAGGAGTTTCCCAATCCATAGCGCAGACAAAAAGCCTGTGCAAGACATTCAGCATTCGATTGGTGCTAGCAGGCTTGTGAACCTTGTTGTGAGCGATGAAAAGCTGGTTGACATGATGAAATTTTATATCATCCATGTACAGCTTCCCGATGCTCGGCTGAACATGAAGGCGCAACTGGGCTTCATCCAATTGCCAGCTTTTCTTGGCTGCCTTGAGATAGGGCAGGTAGGTGTCATGAATGAACGCATTCAGCGTGGGCACCTCACGCTTCAATCTCTTCTCGGCAAATGGATCCTGGCCAAGCTCTATCTTGGACAGAACCTGTTTAGCCTGCTGGCGCGCATCACCTAGGCTCACCACGCTGGCATCATGAAGCCGTCGTTCCTTCATCTTGCCGTGTGGATCCTTGTACCGGACATAGTAGGTACGCTTGCCAGTGGGCATGGCTTTCAGCAGCAGGCCGGGGATATCTGTGTCAAAATAGTCAATCTTCTGCTTGCCTGTGGGGCAGGAAGCTGAATCTACAAAGGGTTGTGTGAGTTTAGTTTTCGGCATATTGGTCACCTCGTGAGGCTAACAGTATCACGAGGGTGGCTAATGATCCATAATTATGATGCTAATAGCATCATCGGAGCATGTAGCATTGACTGATGACATTGACACCCACCTCAAGATAGCCGTAGCGATACGCGCCGTGCGTGGTGCTCTAGGGCTCAACCAGACTGAATTCGCCTCATTGGTGGGCGTCTCGAAGCCGACAATTGCGCGCGCTGAGACGATGGAGGTTGCCATGCGGCTAGACTCCTACGCCAACCTACTGAAAAAACTAAGAATAATTGGCGTGAAGGTTGACACGCTCTACTCGGATAGCGTGCATGTCGAGCTTGAACCGCAGGCACTCGAATCGCTAAAAGAACGTCTGGCCGACCAGGGGCGGCGGCGGCAGGATAGGACTCATACCGGAATTAGGGTGATGAAGCCTTTCCGTCTGAGCGAGGAGCGGGCCGCAAGAACTAAAGAGAAGACGCGAGAATTACTGAAAAAGCGGGCCGAGCACGAGGAAGATAAGGAATAGAAAACCCAAGCACCAATATTTCCTTTTAGATCAATGATTTGTGTTGGGTTTCCATGCGCCAGCTACCTTTTTCCAAACCTTGCGTTGTAGAAAATGAGTAGAAAGCAATGTGAGTGATACTGTTAGTATCATAAAAACCTTTGCTAATCAAAGCCTTCTCGTCAGGCCCGTCTACCAGCGCCAAGGACGATGCCGCCGGTCAGGCCATCGCCAACCGGATGACCGCACAGATCACCGGTCTGAACCAGGCGAGCCGCAACGCCAACGATGGTATCTCCATCGCCCAGACCGCTGAAGGCTCGCTGAACCAGATCAACGACAACGTCCAGCGTATTCGTGAACTGAGCGTTCAGGCGGCCAACGGCACCAACAGCCAGTCTGACCTCAACTCCATTCAGGACGAGATCAATCAGCGCCTGAACGAGATCGACCGTATCTCCGAAGAGACCGACTTCAACGGCACCAAGGTGCTGGAAGCCGGCGTGGGCCCGATGACCATCCAGGTCGGTGCCAACGATGGTGAGACCATCGAGATCAATCTGCGCGGCATCAACCGCGAATCGCTGGGTCTGGAAGGCTTCCGCGTTGCTGATGCGGATATCACGGCTGGTGATGTAGGCGCTGCCGAAGTGACATCAGTGCCGGGTACTGTTGCACTCAGCGCTTCTGGCTTTGTTGCTCCGGCAGCTGATGATGAAGACACTGGTTCATTCGGTGACTTCATTGAAAGTGCCGGTGGCTCTATCTACGCCGAATACACCGGCGGCACTACTGAGTCAGCTGGAGGGACAGTTACATCAACCGGCAATGGCTTCTATGAAGTAACTATCTCTGCAGGTGGTTCTCTGGCAGTTTCGACCAACGTCCAGGGAACAGATCCGACGGGCACTGTTGTGACCGAAGCGGAAGGTGGTCCGACAACTGCGGTGACTAATACTGGTGATGGTGAACTGCGTGCCTACACCGGCACTGAGTCAGGTGCACCGGAGTACGTCATAGCTGTTGCCAGCGCTGGAGGCACTGAGACCTTCTTTGAAGCCGACTTCTCTGCAGGTGGCACTACCGTGACCGCTGGCAATGAGCTTTCCACCGAAGGCCGCACCGATGGTCCGATGGACATGCTGGACGACGCGCTGCAGACCATCGATAGCCTGCGCTCCGAGCTGGGTGCGGTGCAGAACCGCTTCGAGGATGCCATCACCAACCTCGACACCAACAGCACCAACCTCTCCGCCGCCCGTTCGCGTATCGAAGATGCCGACTACGCGATGGAAGTCGCCGATATGACTCGCGCGCAGATCCTGCAGCAGGCCGGCACGTCCGTCCTCGCTCAGGCCAACCAGATCCCACAGAACGTGCTCTCGCTGCTGGGTTAATGAGTCGGTTAGGATAGATGTAGAAAACATAACGGGGCCTCTGGGCCCCGTTTTTATTCTTGGAAGGCAAGATCATGGCTAAAGATTCCTATACTCTTAAAGTAAACGAAGACACAGGCGAACAGCATCTTTTTAAAGGCGAGATGCTTCCTAGAGACCCTAAGTACAAGTGCAGCTCACAGAGACTTTCCATTTGTGAGAAAATGAAAAAAGAAAATAGCTCAGGTAATAAGTTTGGGTGCCTTAACGAGGACGAAGCTAGAATAGAATGTGCAAAAATTGGAAGGGAAGTATGCGGTACCTGTGTGAGTCATTTATATGCATCTTACGATTCTTGAGATAGCTAAAATATGACACACATAGACTTTGCATTACGTGCTATTACTGCTGGGTTAATGGCATAGATGGTATCATCTTCGTAGTGATGGGCTCTGGCCGAATCACTGGCCATTTTTTCTCAAAAATTGGAAAATATATAATGGGAAATATGTATGTTTGTCTTGACGATTTAGATATGGAAATTTATGAGAAAACGAAGTTTCCTCAGTCCGTTCCACATATACAACAGGCTATTGAAACCCATTTGAATCAAGGGGGAAGCGTTGTACTTGAGCTTCGATATGCCAATGCTCCTTTAGTAGAAAAATACTCATTTTCCGACATTGATGAGTTTAAGAGATTTTTGGAAGGTTCAGGGGGATAGGTTTGAAATGTAGCTAAATGTATCGTTTATCATGCTGCTGTAATCGAGAAGCCTTTACGGGGCAGCATGATGCAATTCATCAAGCATTACGCGCTCCCATTATAAGCCGAAGCTGTTGTGAAGGTTCGCCCCGATACCGATAAACAGGTGCCTTAAAAGCACCTGTTTCGCGTTTTGATCCTCGTGGCGGTATGGCAGGCTAGTCTGAGCCGAAAACCGTACAAGAGGATCTCTCTGTGGCCACACGCTTTGCATCGCCCCGTCAGGTGGCCAACGCCCTGCCTGTCAAAGAGGTCAACGCCATCACGGCGTTAGTGAAGCAGCATGATCTCAAGACGGCCGCAGCGCGAGCCAACGAGCTTGTCGCGCGCTTTCCCAAGGTCGCTCATGCCCACCTGCTGCTTGCCCAGGCGCTGCTCAAGCAAACACGCTACCGCGAAGCGGAAACCGCCTATCGAGAGGCCATGCGTTTGGCCCCCAATAGCATGGATGCCTGGTTGGGGCTTGCCCAGAGCCTGAGCTTCCTGCGTCAGCATACTGAAGCACTAGCGTTGGCCAAGCAGGCCTTGAAGCATGCGCCGAAGCTGGCTGCTGCCTGGGTCACGCTCGGCAATATCCACAAGGAAGCGCATGAGCTTGCAGGCGCCATCGCGAGCTATACCAAGGCGTTGGAATTCTCTCCCGATGATTGGAAGATCTATCGGGCATTGGCGCACCTCATCGCGTTTCAGCAAGACAGCCCGGTATTCGAGCTGCTGAAGACGTGCAGTGAAGATGAGCGTGCCACCAGCCGCGATCGTGCAGATATGCACTTCGTGCTGGGCAAGGCGTATCTGGATATCCAGCAGGATGAGCAGGCGTTCTTTCATTATCAGGAAGCCAATCGGCTGATGGATGAGAGCCTGCCGCCGATTCGTGCCGAGCTGGAGCAGCGCCTGACATTTACCCGGCGCCGCTTTACCCAGGCACTGTACGAGGAGCTGGCGCCCTATGGCGACCAGGCCTGCCCGCAGATCATCGTGGCGGGCATGTCGCGCTCGGGCAAGAGCCTGGTGGAGTCGCTGTTTCGTGGCGTCAAGGGCGTGACGCTGGCCGGCGAGGAGCTGGTGCTGGGGGAGTATACCCGCGAGCAGTTGGGGGTCTTCGAGGGCAAGCTGGATCGCTATCTCACCCACCTGACACCGGGTCGCCTCGAGGCGGATGCTCAGGGCTATCGTGGGCGGCTGGGGGCTGACCGGCAGATCAAGATTACCACCGTACCGGGAGATCTCTGGAACCTGGGGCTGGTGGGATTATGGGCACCCAAGGTGCCGATCATCTTCTGCGTGCGCAACCTGCTCGACCTGGGCATGACCGGTTACTTCCACCAGTACCAGGTGCCGGAGGGCTTTCGCTACTCCTACAACCTCGAGCAGTTGGGCCGCCAGATTGCCTGTTCGGAAAAGATCATGGACCACTGGGCGCAGGTACTGCCCAATCCGGTCTATCTGGTCGACTACGAAGCGCTGTCCCGCGACCCCGAAGCGGTCATGAACAATCTGCTCGGTGAGCTTGGCCTGGAGCGTGAGCGTCCCTATGGCGAGGTGGTGGGCGATAACGCAGCGCTGGTGGACGCCATCAGCCCGATCGAGTCGTCCGACGCGCCGATGCCGGTCACCGCGCGCTTCAACGGCATCAGCCAGCGCTTCCGCGAGAAGTTGCAGCCCCTGGTGGAAGGCTACAAGACCATCGCCGATGCCTTTCCGCGCCTGGTGCATCCGGCGGCATTCGACCAGCCGTTGCCGTCGGTGCTCAAACAAACCGCCCTTGTCGAGTCGGATAGTGACGAGCAGGCCGAGTTTGACTGGCAGCTCCAGGGCTCGGTAACGGTGATCGACAACGGCGCCTATCTGCTGCGCCATGCGCAGCTCAAGAGCCTGCTCAATAGCCGGGCGCTTGGTGTAGTGGCCTTCGATCCGCTAAGCGAAGTTACCCTGGAGCCTTGGCAACAGCAGCATCCCAACCTTCAGCATCTGCCTAATGCCTTGCTGGGTAGCGGGGCGCCGGCCACGCTTTACGCCTGCCTGGAGGCCGAGTGCTCAGCGACACTCAAGCCGCTGCCGGACAGCGCGCTGCCCGCGCGACTGCGCAGCGCCTTGCGCCCTCTGGCCACGCTGCCAGTCAGCAGCGTGGCGCTGGATGCCATCGAGGGGCTGCAAAGCCTCGACTGGCTGATTCTGGACCATCGCCACGACAGTGCCACGGTGCTGGAGCATGGCAAGCGGGCATTGGCGGACACGCTACTGATCCATGCCCAGGTCAGTTTCCAACCGCGTTACGAGCGCCAGCCCAGCCTGGCTGAGCTGCAGCACTGGGCGGCGCGTCACGGGTTCCGCTTCTATCGCCTGGTGGAGTTTGCCTACGATAGCGCCATGACGCCTCGCGATGACCTGGCCAGCCTGCCGGAGGCCACCGAGCTGCGCCAGGCCAGCGCGCTGTTCATCCCGGCGCCGGAGCGAATGGCCGAGCTGGACGAAGGCCAGCGATATAAGCTGGCGTTTATCCTCGATACGTTTTACCAGATTCACGACCTGTCCTGTGAGGTACTGCAGGGGTGTGGTGACAGCCAGGTGGCCGAGCGCTATCTGCGTGCACGCGGTTACTTCGACCATGCGCGCCTGTCGCCCCCCGCGGATACGCTGCAGCGCGTCGAGGTGGCACTCGCGGCAGGGCAGGTTGCTGCGGCCGGTCGTCATCTTGCGGCGTGGCGGCGTGATTACCCCGGCAGCGCCAAGGTGCGCGAACTGCGTGCGAGAGCTGCCCTGTTGGCAGGGCAGGATGAGCTGGCCTTCCGTCAGATGGATCGTGCCATTGAGCTTGCAGCGGATGAGTTGGAACCGCGCCTGGCTGCCATGCAGCTGCTGCTGGATACTGGCATGTGGTGGGAGGCGTGGCGATCTGCCCAGGCCCTGTATACCCAGATGCCTAACGACGACGCGGTATTCTGTGGCTATGCCAAGGCATTGATTGCACACCCTGCGCCCGACCGGGCTCGACTGGTAGAGGCCTCGGCGCGCTGCGATGGGCTACTGGAAGCGCAACCTCACAACCGTGATTTGCTGACCGTGAAGGCGCGCCTGGTTGCGCTGGAGGGGGATTTCGCCTCTGCTCTGGAATGGCACGACAGGGCAGCGCAAGTGGAGGGGGCCGAGACGGCCCAGGCGCGTGCGTGGCGCTTTATGCAACATGGCCACTCGCTGTGTGAAAGTGACGACCATGCCGAGGGCGCCCACTATTACTGGCAGGCGGCGAGTGCGATGCCGCATACGCGCCTGGCCCCGGTTGCGGCCCAGTGCCTGAGCTTGGCCTTGAGCCAGACGCCGGCGCTTGCCGAGGAAGCCTCCCTACACGCACAGCTGCGCGAGTTGAAGCTGGCCCACAAGGGGGATTTCAAGCTCGGACGCTTCGGCCTGCTCAAGCAGGACTGGCAGCCCGCATGGCTGCCGGGTAACCGCCCAACTGCGGTCCGCCTGGCGGCCTATGGGGTGGAGAAAGCGCTACCTGAACGGGCCAAGGTGCTGGATATCACGGCAGAGCAGGGCATGCTGCTGCTGGGCCTTGCACCCCACATGGCCACCGGCGTGGCGCTCCAGGACAATCGCTTCGATACGGAGGTGGGTGCGCTGCTGGCACGCCATGCCGAGGCGCAGCACCTGACCTTTCTCGACCAGCCGCTGGAGGAGTACCACCCGCGCCAGCGCTTTGATCTGATTCTGGCCTGCGGTGCTCACGCCAAGGGTGAAATGACACCCGAGGCGCTGGGGGTGAAGCTCTATGAGCTTTGCGCGGAACAGGGGCGGGTGCTGCTGGAGAGCCGCGGTACCGGTGACGCGGAGAGCGTGGAGCCTGGCTTCGATGAGAAAGTTGCGCGTATCGTCGATGCCGGTTTCGTGGTCGAAGAGAGCGGCAGTCTTTGCGACGACGGCCTGAACCAGCGAGTATTCAAGATATTGCGGCGGCGTTGATGGAGTAGTCGGCACGGGTGGGCACTTTGCTCACTCGGCCGTATCAGCCTGTTTTAATGGGAGTCGTAAGATCCATCGTATGACGGCTAATGCATCGCTGATTCAGCTCATGATCATTCCAGATGGTGGGCCTGAGTTTCAGATTCTGAATACCAGTAATTCAAAGCTTCGCGAGCGGAACGAGTACGACGGAGTCATGCTCATCGCTGCTCTTGCAATGCCGGCCATCGTGCCGGTTATCTGCAACAGCTCTTACCGTAAGGATCAATGATATGGAAGGCTTGATCTCGCTCTTGCCCATCCTTCTGCCGGTTGCCGTTGTCTGCTGCTTGATCTATTACTTGGTTGAATCGCTATATAGCCGGTGGTCGCTCTGGCGAGAGCTTCCGACGCTTGAAGAATATCGGGAGAAAAATCCCGACTGCCAAACCACCCGTGGCGTGCGCTGCTTTGAGTGTAAATCTGGTGCGATCTGGCAGCACCGCCTGAATCATCGCGGAAAAGCGATGTTCGAGTGCCGTCACTGCGGCACTTATCTCTACAAGAGGCCATGAACACGAGGACACTGAACCGTACCGGTTTTCTCGGAGACTCGCGGCCTGAGTTAGGCCGTCTTCTTGGCCTGACCGTAAAGCAAGGAAAAGTCCTCCAGGTCGCGATCTCCTGCATCGGCAGCCGCTCGATGGCGTACTGCCGACGAACCTCTTCTGCAAAGCTGGGAACGTTACATGCAACAAAGCGCTGCCCGGGGCATCCCTTGGCTCGCAATGGCTCAAGTTTTTCGCCTATTTGCCGATATGCTGATGGATGCAACAAGAAGCTGATAACAACAGCGCAGGGGGATACGAGCGTATGACCCATTTCGAGACCTTTCCCACCGCCCTAGAGGCGGATGTCATTGGTGGCCTGGAGCAGGCGTTGAAGCGCTTGCAGGAGCGCGATGCGGCGTTGCTGGAAGCGCAGGCCAATGAGCGCAGTATCACCGCTCGCCTGGGGTGTCATCTACAGGGGGTGTTTCCCGACTGGGACGTGGACTGCGAATTCAACTGCTGGCGCGGGCCGCTGCAGAGCAGAGGCCATATCGTGGTGTCGACCACCAGTGCCACCACCGAGGCGCCGACCATCTTTCCCGACCTGCTGATTCATCGCCGAGGCAGCGGCGAAACCCTGGCGGTGATCGAAGTGCTGAAGAGCGATGCCCAGAGCGCCCGGCACCGTGAAAGGCGCAAACTTCAGCACTGCCTGAAAAGGCTCGGCTGCCCTCACGCGGCGATGATCGAGATCGGTGTCGGGGAGAGGCGTGGTCGCCACCACCTGGAGATGCTGGCGATGCCGCTGCATGACGAGTAGGGCTTATAACCATTTGTAAAGGCAGCGATGTTTAATGTCGATAACCGAAGGTAGGATATTCGCACGGGACCTTCTTCACGACCTCATTCCCAAGTTGAAAGCCACGGAGCGCTTCGTCGACGAGACACTCCAGATGATGATCGATCAGGCCCCGCCTGGGGAGGAGCGCTCACGCCGGGAGCATCAACAACAGGAGTTCCAACTGAACCTGACCATGATCCGCATGAACCTCGGCCATCTGTTGCAGCGCTATGCGCCACTATTCGACGAGGGGAGCGAGCCGGACGGTCTTTCGTCGAGTCCCATGCTGGAACTCGATGAGCATGAACGGGTAGCGCTGAACAGTGCCAGGGAGCTATACGCGCAGACCCAGGCGATTCAGGCACGCTAGTAACGCGGCCATCGTGAGGCTGTCATTGCCTTCAAGTGCTTGACTCCCAAATCGCCAAGCGTACTCTGAGAGAGTTCTGGGAGCAGGGCTACGCCGATGCCGAAACGCCACTCACCGAGTGGTACAACATGATGCTGAAAGCGTCATGTGCTACTCCGCAGGATCTGAAAGCCGACATACGCTCAGCCAGCATCCTCAAGCGTGGGCGAGCTGTCTTCAACATAGGGGGCAACAAGTACCGGGTCATTGTTTCCATACGGTACACCCAGCAGATCGCCTGGGTGCGTTTCGTCGGCACCCACGCTGAGTATGATCAGGTGAACGCGGAGAGCATATGATGAATATACAGCCGATTCATAACAGCGCTGATCTTGATCGGGCCTTTGTTCGCCTGGAAGAGTTGTGGGCTGCGGAGGACGGTACTTCGGAAGCGGACGAGCTGGAAGTGCTTTCTATCCTGATCGAGAAATATGAGGACGAGCATGACCCCAGCGGCCCATCGGATCCCATTGAGGCCATCAAATTCCGTATGGAGCAGCAGGGACTGACTCAACGCGATCTCGAGCCTTTCATTGGTTCAAGCGGGCGGGTGTCTGAGGTGTTGAATCGCAAGCGCAAGCTTAGCCTGCGCATGATCAAGCGGCTTCACGAGGGGCTGAATATTCCTTACGAAAGCTTGATGAGCGAGGCTGAGGCATAGTCTGTGTATTCCCTCATGGCGGGATGTACCGTTGCAGGCGCGGAATATACAAGCTTATCGCGACTGAAGTCGCTCCCACTTTTGCCTTGGTGCAATGCTCCTGTATAGGAGCGAATTCATTCGCGATTGCAGTGCGCAGCGCTGCCGGGCAACCCCATCAGGACTGACGTCACTCCCACTTTTGCTTTGGCGCCACCTCCAGTGTGGGAGCGAATTTATTCGCGATGCAGCGCGCAGCGCTGGCGGGCAACCCCATCGGGACTGACGTCACTCCCACTTTTGCTTTGGCGCCACCTCCAGTGTGGGAGCGAATTTATTCGCGATTGCAGTGCTCGGCTCGATTATCCCCGCAAACGCCGTTTCCCTACTCTTTTCAGCAAATCGGTGGCGTGGCCAGGCATTCTACAATGCAGCCATACCCTGCCATGCTGAGGCTTTTTTACCGTGACGCCCGACCAGTACCAGCAGATCATCGAGGAGTTCGATAGTCTGATCCGCGAGACCCGTGCGCTGATGCTGCGCTTTGAAGCCTCGGGCATGGACGAGACCCACGAGGCCGAGTACCTCGAGGTGCATGCCATCTTCGCCAAGGCGGTGGCCGATCAGCGTGCCTACACGCTGTCGATGCTCGATGAGGTCGCCTGAGGGGCGCTCGCCTCTTGACCATGCGAATAATCGAGAGCTAAAGCTTTTGCCACGCCGGCCGATAATCTGAGCCACCACTCCTGCGCGCCGCCCGGCGCGCCCTTGAGGGCTTGCCACGGTGCTGGTGCTCAATACCTCTATCATGTCGATGCTGGCGCGTCAGCATCTTCATAACAGTCAGTCCGAGCTGCAGACGGCGATGCAGCGGCTGTCGTCTGGCCTGCGTATCAACAGTGCCAAGGACGATGCCGCGGGCCAGGCGATTGCCAATCGCATGACCGCGCAGATCCGTGGCCTGGCCCAGGCGCAGCGCAATGCCAATGACGGTATCTCGCTGGTGCAGACCGCCGAGGGCGCGCTGAATCAGGTCAACGACAATCTGCAGCGTATCCGCGAGCTCTCGGTGCAGGCGGCCAACGGCACGCTGAATGAGCGCGATCTGGCGTCGATTCAGCGCGAGGTAGATGAGCGTCTCGACGAGATCAACCGCCTTGCCGGCCAGACCGATTTCAACGGCGTCAAGCCGCTGGGGCAGTCCCGCTCGCTGTCGATTCAGGTGGGGGCCTACGACGGCCAGACGATCGATATTGCCTTGACCGCACTCGACCTCGACGGGCTGGGCCTCGAGGGCTTCAGCGTCGAGGAGGCGGACGAGGGACGGCTGGCGCGGCTCGATGAGGCACTAAAGCGCGTCGACCGCCAGCGTAGCTATCTGGGGGCGACGCACAATCGCCTCGAAGGGGTGGTCGATAACCTGGCTACCACTCAGATCAACCTGGCGGCTTCACGCTCGCGCATCATGGACGCCGACTACGCGGTCGAGGTGTCGCGGATGATCCGCGCGCAGATCTTGCAGCAAGCCAGCATGGCGGTCCTGGCTCAGGCCAATCAGCTCCCCAATATGATTCTGACACTGCTGCAGCGCTGATATCCCTCTGATTAGGTTGATTTATTAAAGATAAGCGAGCGCTTGCCGATAGCACTTTGGCTGGGTGTGAAGCCCGCATCGGATCATTACGCAAGGGATATTCACAATGTACAAGTTGATGACTGCCGGCATGGCGGCACTGCTGCTGGGCGCTGGCGCAAGCAGCGCTCAGGCTTTCGAGGATCGCTACAGTGTTGGTGTGCTGGCGGGCACCACCGGGGTAGGGGCCGAGGTGTCATGGCGTTTTCATGAGCGTATGGGGGTGACCGCCCAGTACGCCGGTGGGCTGAGCTGGAGCGGCGATTTCGACACCGATGATGTGGATTACGACGGCGACCTGGATATCTCCGCTGGGGCCATCAAGTTCGACTACTACCCGTTTGCCGGGCGATTCTACCTAACCGCGGGTGCCATGCTGCCGGATATGGAAGCCAGCGTAAGCGGGCGTTCCAAGCGCAACGATACCTTCGAGTTCGATGGCGCGACCTATGCCGCCAGCGATATCGGCAGCGTACATGGCAAGCTGACCATCGCCGATGGCGTACAGCCCTATGCCGGCCTGGGCTGGCGCTCGTCGCATCAGCAGGGCTTCGGGGTGTTTTCCGAGCTGGGCGTGATGGCGACCAGTATCGACGTGTCGTTGAGCACCTCGGAGAACTTTGAGGGGCAGGACGGAGTCGAGAGCGACCAGTTCCGCCGCGATCTGCGCCGCGAGGAGCAGCGCCTGAAGGATGAGGCCGACAAGCTGCCGTTCTATCCGGTGGCGGTGGTGGGGGTGTCCTACACCTTCTGAGGCTGCCGCTTTATCACAGCATGTGTAGTAACGCCCGGGGCTTGCATCCGGGCGTTTGGAGAGGGCAATGCGACTCGAAGCCCAATAGCTATCCGGAAGGGGCGGCAGTAGATGCGGCGGGCGTATACTGGCGCTGATACCGCCACCCACCCAGAGGGGCAGGGGCAGTACCCCGCGTCCCGGCCGGTGGGCGTCGAGACGGTCCCGGCGTCGTCATCGTGGACGAAAGCGGAGCCCGCCCCGCTCATGGAAGCCGTGGTAGAGAAGGCCAACATGGCGCGGGCTTACCGCAGGGTGGTCGCCAACCAGGGCGCGCCGGGTGCCGACGGCATGACGGTGCACCAGCTGGCGGACCACCTGAAACAGCACTGGCCGACGCTGCGCGAGCGGCTGTTGGCCGGTGAGTACCACCCCAGCCCGATCCGAGCCGTCGAGATTCCCAAGCCCAAGGGCGGGACCGACGGGGCGGCCATCCGCAGCTCGGCATCCCCACGGTCACCGACCGGCTGATCCAGCAGGCGCTGCTTCAGGTGCTGACGCCGATTTTCGATCCGGGTTTCTCCGCATCGAGCTACGGCTACCGCCCTGGGCGCAGTGCCCAGCAGGCCGTCTCGGCCATGAAGACCCATGTCACCGCCGGCCGCCGCTGGGTGGTCGACCTCGACCTGGAAGCCTTCTTCGACCGGGTGAATCACGACCTGCTGATGGCCCGGGTTGCGCGCCGCGTCCGCGACAAGCGGGTGCTACGCCTGATCCGACGCTATCTGGAAGCCGGGATGTTCCAGGACGGCCTGGCCGCGCCACGCCGGCAGGGCACACCTCAGGGCGGTCCACTGAGTCCGCTACTGGCCAATATCCTGCTGGACGACGTGGACAAGGAACTGGAGCGCCGGGGCCACCGCTTCTGCCGCTACGCCGACGACATGCAGGTGTATGTCAGGAGTCGGCGGGCGGGTGAGCGCGTCATGGCCAGCCTGAGTGATTTTCTCGAGAGCTCACTCAGGCTGACGGTCAATCGCGACAAGAGTGCGGTCGACCGACCCTGGAACCGGGGGTATCTGGGCTACACGCTGACCCGGCACAAGTTGCCGCGGCTGACCATCGCCAAGACCAGCCTGCAGCACCTGATGCAGCGTATCCGCGAGATCCTCAAGCGTGGCAGGGGGCGCAACATCCGACGAGTCATCAAGGAGCTGAGCCCCGTCCTGCGTGGCTGGGCCAGCTACTTCAGCCTCGTCGACGTGAAGCGCCCGTTGGAAGCGCTGGATCAATGGATGCGACGACGACTACGCTGCGTGATCTGGCGGCAGTGGAAGCACCCGAGGACCCGGCGCCGTAAACTCTTGGCGCTAGGCCTTGACGACCCGCGTGCCTGGAAGTCAGCGGGAAACGGGCGGGGGCCCTGGTGGAATGCGGGCGCCTCGCACATGAATCAGGCCCTGCCACGGAAGTGGTTCGACCGGCTGGGTCTGATCTCGGTACTCGATACGGTAGGATGGCTTACTCGTTCCTCATGAACCGCCGTATACCGAACGGTACGTACGGTGGTGTGGGAGGGCGCCGGGGGTGACCCCGGCCCCTACCCGATTAGGTGGGCGCTCAAGGTGTAATCTCCGCGCTGAGCCAGGCCTGCTGCCAGGCGGGGATCTCGCTGGCGGGCATGGGTCTGGCGATACCGTAGCCCTGCACCAGGTGGCAGCCCAGCGCGCCCAGCGCCCGGGCGTGGGCCATGCTCTCTACGCCTTCGGCAAGCACCGGGCGTTTGAACTTGCCGGCCAGGAAGACCACGCTCTCGACGATGGCGTGGTCGTCGTCGTTCTCGAGCATCCGCGAGACGAAGCTGCGGTCGATCTTGATCAGGTCGACCGGCAGGTTGCGCAGGTAGGAGAGCGACGAGTAACCGGTGCCGAAGTCGTCCAGTGCCAGTTCGATGCCCAGCGCGTGGCAGCCTTTCATGACCTGCATGGCAGCGTCGATGTCATCCAGCGCGGCAGATTCCAATACTTCGATCTTGAGGTCGCCGGGGCCGATCTGCGGATGGCGCTGCATGTGCTGGGCAAGCACGTCGAGAAACTCGCGCCGCACCAGCGACTGGGGGCTGAGATTGACGCTGACCGGCAGCGTCAAGCCGCTGTGTCGCCAGGTATCCGACTGTCGTAGGGCGGTTTCGACGACCCATTCGTCGATGGCCTGCTCGAGCTCGGTGCCGGCCAGTTGCGGCAGGAACTCACCGGGTGCTACCAGGCCGCGCTGCGGGTGGCGCCAGCGGATCAGTGCTTCGACACCGACAAGGCGGTGTGTGGCCAGGTCGACCTGGGGCTGGTAGTAGAGTTCGAACTCGTCGCGCGCGAGGGCCAGTGCCAGCCGCGCCAGCTCCTCGCGTTGGCGGCGGATGCGCAGATCCTGGCCGGGGTCGAACAGCTGGTAGCAGTCGCCACCGCGCTGCTTGGCCTGGTACATCGCTTGGGTGGCGTGGCGCAGCAGCATGTCGGCGTCGCTGTCGTCCTGGGGGTAGGTCGAGATGCCGATGCTGGCGGTCACGCTGAGTGACTCGCCGTCGATGACCAGCGGCTCGGCCAGGGCGTTGCGCAGGTGGTCGAGGCTTTCAAGGCCGTGATTCGTCTCGGGCAGCACCAGCGCGAATTCGTCGCCGCCCACTCGCGCCAGCTTGCCATGGTCGTTGAGCACGCGCTTGAAGCGCTCGGCGAGGATCATCAGTAGCCGGTCGGCTGCCTGATGACCGTGGCTCTGGTTGATATTGCCGAAGCGGTCGAGGTCGAGCATGCATACCGTCAGCGACTGGTCGAAGCCCTCGGCGTAGTCGAGCAGGTCTTGCAGTTGCTGGGCGAGGTGCTCGCGGTTGGCAAGGCCGGTGAGCTTGTCGAAGTTGGCGGCACGGTAGAGCTCCTCACTGTGGCGCTTGCTGCGGGTGAGGTCGGAAAACACCGCCACGTGGTTGATGACCTGACTCTGGTCGTCGTAGACCGACGAGACCGAGAGCAGGGCGGGGAAGCTCTCACCGTTCTTGCGGCGCCCGGCGAATTCGCCATGCCAGTCCTTGCCGCTGCCCAGGTGATCGATCACGGTGGGGGTGTCGGCGACCCCGGGCAGCGTCGAGCCCAACCGGATAGCATGCATGCCGATCAGCTCGTCGCGACTGTAACCGGTGATCGTGCAGCAGGCTGGATTGACGTCGACCACCCAGTGCTCGGCATCGGTGATCATGATGCCTTCCTGGGTGTTGTCGTAGACGCGTGCGGCGAGCTTGAGGCGCTCCTCGAAGGCCTTGCGCTCGCTGATGTCTGACTGGATGTCGATAAAGCCGGTCAGCTCGCCATTCTCGTTGTACAGTGCATCGCAGCGGATGTGCACCCAGTAGGGGGTGCCGTCGCGGCGATGGTGGATTACCTCCTCTTCGAAGCCCTCGCCTCGCGCCAGTGCCGCCTCGATGCGCGCATTGGCGGCGCTGTCGGTGGCCGGGCCGCGTAGTAGCTCGCCGGGGCGTTTGCCCAGCGCTTCGTCGCTGGAGTAGCCGCTGAGCCGCTCGAACCCTTCGTTGACCCATTCGATACGGTCGTTGGCATCGCAGATGAACACGCTGTTGCTGGTGCGCTGGGCCACCTGCGACAGCCGCCCGATGCTCTGCTGGCTGGATTGGTGCTCGCGCCTTACCCTCAGAGTGTCGACCAACTGGGCGGTGGTGCTGAGCAGCGGAGTAAGGAACTCTACCAGCGCCGCATCGAAGCCCTCCGGGCGGTTGGCCAGCCCCAGCATGGCGACCATGCGATCATTGATACTGATCGGCACGCCCAGGAAACTCTGCAGCGGCGGATGCCCAGGCGGCAGTCCGCCCTTGCGTGGATCATTGGCGGGGTCGTTGCTGATCACCGTCTTCTGGGTGCGCAGGGCGTGGCCGAACAGGGTGTCGAGATTATGGAATTCGAGTCCGTCTGGGGCGTCCTCGAGCATTGCTCGAGAGGCCTTGTCCCAGGCGATATCGGTGATCGACTGCACCTTGAGGTAGGGGCGTTGCTCGGTATCGTGGAAGATTTCGCCGATAAAGCCGAACTCGCTGCTGGTTAGTGCCAGGATGTCATCGAGCAGCAGCGCAAAGGCCTGATGGCCGTCGCCGCTGGTTATGAAGCGCGACTGGGCCTTGACGATGACGCTGTCGAGCTGGTGCTGATACTGCAGGCGCTCTTCGGCGTGTTTTAGGCGATTGATATTGCGGATGGTGCCGAATACCTGCTTGGTGACGCCTTTGACCACCAGCGGTTCGCCGGTGAGTTGTACCCAGTCGTAGCTATCCTGGGGGGTGGCCAGGCGCAGCACGGCTTCGAATCGTTGTTGTCGTTCGATGGCATCGTTCAGGCACTGACGTAGTCGTGGTTGGTCATCGGGATGGTAGCGGGAGATAGCGACTTCCGTCAGTGGCGGCTGGTCGTCGCCGATACCGAGTTGACGAAAGGCAGCCTGGCTTCGCACGACATCCCCGGAATCTGCGTTGAGCTCCCAGACGCCGATACCGGCGTGGTCCACGGCGTCAATGAATCGACTATCCAGGCGGTGTTCGAAATATTGCATCACCTGCTTGGCCAGTAGCACCAGCAGTTGGCGTTGGAGCGGGCTGGCTTGGCGCGGCTGGGTGTCGAGCACGCACAGCGAACCGAGGGCATAGCCGTCGCGGGTAATCAGCGGGGCACCCAGGTAGTAGCGCACGAAGGGCGCCTCGGTCACCTGTGGGTTGTCGGCAAAGCGCGGATCGAGGTGGGTATCGGCCACCTCCATCGGCTGGTCGTTGAGGAGGGTGTGCGCGCAGAACGAGATATCCCGTGGCGTTTGCGCGAAGGGCATGCCCTTCGCACTCTTGAACCACTGACAGCTCTCGTCGACCAGCGACAGGGTCGCCATGGGTGCTTCCAGCAGATTGGCCGCCATGCGGGTCAGGTCGTCGAGGGAGTCTTCGTGTCGGCGGTCGTTCAGGGTATAGCGCCACAGCCGCTGCAGACGTTGCAACTCATTCCCGGGTACGGGTGGTGTCTGCATGGTTACTGCCTCCACATCGATAAGCGCGTCGCCCAGGGACGCTGCTACTTATATTTGTAACATACATTGACACTCAAAAAGACGTCCAAACATCGGTCATTCTCGCCATGGCCTTTGGGCGTCTCGGCTGTGACGTTGAAAGGCGCGCGGGCACTGCGGTCTCGTGCTGAGTGGTGACGGAGGCAAGGTCGATCTCGACCTGCAGCTCATGGCCACTGCCCTTGGTGCGGAAGGCCAGGATGGCATTGTTGAGAAGCCACGTCTCGTGCTGCAGGCGCTGGGTTGCGCTGGCGCTCTCCTGCAGCTGGCCGGTACTCTGCTGCACGGCCTGTTCCATCTGGCTGACCGCATCACTGATCTGGGTAATACCGCTGCTCTGCGCGCGGGAGGCGGCGCTGATCTCCTCCATGATGTCGTTGACCCGGTTGCTGGCTTCTATCACCCGGCCGATAGCCGACTCGGTGCGCGTCACCACCTCGGCGCCGGCCTCGATCTCCTGATTGGCGTTGGCGATCAGTTGGTGGATCTCCTTGGCCGCGTCGGCGCTGCGCGAGGCGAGGCTGCGCACTTCGCTTGCTACCACCGCGAAACCGCGGCCCTGTTCACCGGCGCGTGCCGCCTCCACCGAGGCGTTAAGGGCCAGGATGTTGGTCTGAAAGGCGATCGAGTCGATCAGCGAGACCACGTCGGACATCTGTCTCGAGCGCTCGGTGATGGTCGCCATGCGCTTGACCATCTCGGCGATGCCGCTGCCGGCGTTTTCGACCTCTCCGACGTTGGACAGTGCTAGTTGACTGGCCTGCTGGGCGTTATCGGCGTTCTGACGTACCGTGGAGGTCATCTGCTCCATGCTGGCTGCGGTCTGTTGGATCGAGGCTGCCTGGCTGTCGGTGCGCGCCGAAAGGGCATCGTTACCGTAGCGGATGGCGTCCACCGAGGGCCGCACGTGGGTTATCCCAGTGTTGACGTCGCCGACGATACCACTCAGGCCTTTCTTCATGGTCTCAAGGGCCTCTACCAACTGGCCCATGT
The DNA here is from genome assembly GCF_010977575.1 of Halomonas socia. Taxonomy (GTDB): domain Bacteria; phylum Pseudomonadota; class Gammaproteobacteria; order Pseudomonadales; family Halomonadaceae; genus Franzmannia; species Franzmannia socia. Next base: position 4,074,066 of record NZ_CP048812.1, on the reverse strand, counting down.
CGTCCTTGCCGTGGGGTGGCACCGGCGCAGTGAGGTTGCCGGCTGCCACCTGCAGTGCGAAGCGCCGCGACAGGTAGAGCGTGCGGCTGATCGAGCGGCATACGCCAATGCCCAGCGCCAGCACGGCTACCAGCATCAGCGCGGCAAGCGCCAGCGGCAGGGCGCCGTCGGCACTGATCCCGACGCGCCACTGTTGGGTCATGAAAGCCAACAGCGGCACGCTGGCCAGCACCGCCAGCAGGGTGATGCGGGTGCGCGCGGAGCCCCACTGAATACCCCGCAGGCGGTGGTGCCAGCCGCGGCGGCGAATCTCGCCACGCGCCAGGCGATAACTCCCTGCGCGGTTGTCCTTGAAGCGCTGATACACCGCGCTTGCCTGTTCGACCTCGGCGCGACCCGGGCAGGTGCGCAGCGAGGCGTAGCCGACGATCTTGCCGGCCTCGCGCACCGGTACCACGTTGGCGCGCACCCAGTAGTGGTCGCCGTTCTTGCGGCGGTTCTTGACCAGGCCGCTCCAGATCTGGCCCTGCTTGATGGTCGTCCAGAAGTTCTCGAAGGCCTCGACTGGCATGTCCGGGTGGCGTACCAGGTTGTGGTCGCTGCCCATCAATTCTTCGAGAGTAAACCCGCTGGCCTCGACGAACGCCGGGTTGGCGTAGGTGATCTTGCCCTGCAGGTTGGTGCGCGAGATCAGCAGATCCGCTTCGGCGAGACGGTACTCCTGCTGGGTAACGGGTGTGTTTAAACGCATTGCCTTACTCCGTATCGAAAGGCGCCCTGATGGGAAAAACGCGATGGAGGTCGCTCATAAGCTTGTCTTGTCGCTGCAGCGGTTGGAGAACGCTCCCTGTCCTCGCCAGCTCTGTCAGGGTGGAATGCCCCGTGTTCGATCTATCGGCGCAGCCTTCAGGGACTTTAATTGATGGTTATAAAACAGTCGTTTGTTATGGCGCAGAGCAAGAATTGGTCTGGATCAATCTTCTGACGCATCACGCCTCATTAGACTTAAGTTGTGGTAAAGACTGCCGATATTAGCAGCGAGGCGATGCGCCAGGCTGAAATGGCCAGCGGCTATAACATAGCGATCCATATCAAGTGCCGCGTCTCACACCCAACGCTTAAAAATCAACACGACTGGTTTGCAGGGAGTGTCTCGTATGAGGTTGTTGCATCGCGTCCCGATGGGGATGAAGTTCTTGCTGGTACTGCTGTTGCCGCTGCTGGCGGTATTCTATTTTGCCGGTGCGGGGGCCTGGGAGCGCTGGCAACTGAGCCGCGACATGCAGCAGGTCGAGTTTCTGACCGAGGTGGCAGGCAACGCTGGCGAGCTGGTTCACGCCCTGCAGGCCGAGCGAGGGCTCTCGGCGGGCCTGCTCAACAGTGACGGGCGCGAGTTTGTCAGCGAGTTGAATGGCCAGCGTCGCCGAGTCGACGACATGCGTGAGGCATTCGTCGAGGAAGTGACAGGGCTTTCGCGAGATGAGCTGGCGCCGGAGGTCAGTGCCGATCTCGATGATACGCTTGCCGAACTCAATGCCATTGCTGAGCTGCGCCAGCGAGTCGACGCCAGCCAGCTCGACGCCGAGGAAGCCATCGATGCCTACACCGCGCTCAATAATCGGCTGATCGATATCGTGCCGGTGCTGAGCCAGCTCACCGACCAGGGGCGAATCGTCGAGCGGGTAGTGGGTTACTACAATCTGCTCAAGGCCAAGGATCTGGTTGGTGTCGAGCGTGCGATATTGGCGGGGGTGTTTGCCGCCGACGCTTTCGAGGGCGAGCTACTGGAGCGGCTGCTGGGCCTGACCGGCGCAGAGGCGGCGTATATCGACGGTTTCCACGCATTCGCGTCTGCCGGGCAGCGCAATGGCTATGCTGATTACCGCGCAAGCCAGGTGGTAAGTGATGCCGTGGCACTGCGTGAGCTTGCTCTGGCGCGCGCGGAACGGGGCGGATTCGGCGTGGATGCCGGAGACTGGTTTGCGCTGCAGACCCAGCGCATTGGGCTACTCAAGGCGGTGGAAGATGACGTGGTCGCGGCCATCGTGGCTGAGAGCCAGGCGCTGCGTCAGGTTGCGAGCCAGGCGCTGAGCGGTTATTTGCTGGCGGCGGGGCTGGTGATCGGCCTGGCGGTACTGCTGGCGTGGTGGATCACCCGCAGCATCGTTGCTCCCCTCAAGCGCACGCTGCACACCATTGCCACCAGCGAGGGCGACCTGACTCAGCGCCTTGATGTACTCGGCAGCGATGAGCTGGCGCAGCTCAACATCGCCTATAACACTGCCAGTGACGGTACCGAGCAGATGGTGCTGTCGATCAAGCGCAATGCCCAGTCGATCAGTAGCGCCAGCGGCGAGATTGCGCTAGGCAATCAGGACCTGGCCCAGCGTACCGAGGAGCAGTCCAGCTCGCTGGTGGAGACCGCGACCAGCCTCGAGCAGATTACCGCCACGGTGAGGCAGACCGCCGACAACGCCGAGCAAGCAAGGCGATTGGCCGGTGAACTCGACGGTCAGGCGCGGGAGGCTGGACGCACCGCCAGCAATGCGAGTGCCGCCATGGATGCGATCAAGTCATCCAACCATCGGGTCACCACTATCGTCGCTGCCATTGACGAGATTGCCTTCCAGACTAACCTGCTGGCGCTCAACGCCTCGGTAGAAGCGGCGCGGGCTGGTGAGCATGGCAGGGGTTTTGCGGTCGTGGCCGCCGAGGTGCGCAAGTTGGCGCAGCGCTGTGCCAGTGAGGCCAACGAGATACGTCAGTTGGTGGCCACCGGGGTCGAGAAGATCGGTGAAGGCGAGCAGTTGGTGGACACCTCCAGCCAGCAGTTGGAGGCGATCGTCGAAGGCATGTCACGCATGGCGAGCTACGTCAGCGATATCGCAGCGGCCGCGACTGAGCAGTCGGCGGGCATCGAGCAGATCAACCAGGCGATGTCGCAGCTCGACGAGGTGACTCAGCAGAATGCTGCCCTGGTAGAGCAGGCCGCTGCGGCCAGCAAGTCGCTGGACGATCAGGCCGAGGAAATGGCGGCGTTGGTGGGGCGCTTCAAGGTCAGCGAGGTGGATCATATGCGGCAGCTGACACATGCTCCTGCGAGTCAGTCGGGTACTGTTTTGCAGCATTAAGCTACGGTCTGGATAAGATTAACCACATCTCGTGACACCCCCGGCCCGCAGGATGGGCTACAACTCAAGGTGATAAAAACTATACCTTGGGGTACGCATGAATATCGACGGGGAACGTACGCTGTTAGGCGCCATGCTGTGGGCGACGGCGGCGCTGTCGGCGCCTATTACGACGATGATGATACTGCGGGTCGGCGGGGTGCCGGCGTTGAGCGTCGGGGCACTGGGCGTGCTGCTTTTCGGTGCGGCGTTGCTGTGCACGCACATCAATCAGCGGCTCGACGATCAGGCTGATGACGAAAATGCGTCCGATGCGGATGACCATGCGCACTTCGCCGACGATACCCCGCTGGAATGCAGTGGCCTACGGGTATTGAGGATTGGCAAGGGTAGCCCGCTTAAGGGGCATCTCATCGAGAAATCGGTGATTCTCAAGATCAACGGGGTGTGCCCGGCCACCGCGGATGAGGCCAACCATGCGCTGGTCGAGGGGCGCAACGAGATCGAGTGGATGGGCCGCAATCGCAAGCCCCTGATTGCCCATATCACCATCCAGGAGCACGAGCATGACCTGTTGGCGCAGTTCGAGCAGTTGAATCCACGTCCCGCGCCGCCGGTATCTACTGAAGCGCCGGCTTGATCGATCTGGGAAAACATCCACCAGCAAAACGGCAAGCGCCTAGGCGCTTGCCGTTTATCTACTGATACGCGCTACCCATCGCGGGTGCTGCGAGATCAGTCGCTTTCGTACTCCTCGGCATCCTCGAGGGCGTCGCGAGTGGCGTTGACGCGCACTACGTAGTCGTCATCCTCGTGGGTCAGCTCGACGCTCTCCCATTCGATGGCGACGTTCTTGTCGCCAATGCCGAGGAATCCGCCGACACTAACGACCAGTGCTGTGATCTGGCCGTCTTCATTCAGCAGCAGGTTGTCGATGCTGCCGATTTCCTCGTCATCTTCGGCGGTGCTTCTTACATCCTTGTCGGTCAGCTCGCTGGCGTGCAGCGTGCTTTCAGGCTGCTCGGTAAGGAAAGTGGCTTCTACGCCGGCATGGTCCGGTTCATCCACATGGTTATCGGCCAGGGCATTGCCCGCGGCGAACATCAGGGCGGGTGCCAGGGTGGCGCTCAGCAGGAACGGCTTCATCGGTTTCATCACTTGCTCCTTGTGCATCGTCTAATGAAGTGCAGCCGCTCTCGTCCAAGAGCGGCCCTTCATCATGGGAGGCAGCGAGGCGAGATTCAATAACCCATGTTAGCCGGCCCCAGCAATTCGAATGCGAACCGCGGGCTCGAATGCCCTAGAGAGGTGTTACTGCCTCACTCGACCAGCGCTGGCGTCAGCCAGCGCGCGGCGAAGGCCTTCCCGGTAAGCGGTTTGCCGAAGGAGTAACCCTGGGCCTGCTGGCAGCCCAGGGCGAGCAGCGCCTCGGCCTGTTCGGCGCTCTCGACACCCTCGGCCACGGTTTCCAGACGCAGGCTGCGCGCCATGGCGATGATGGTAGTGACGATGGCGTGGTCGTTTTCGCTTTCCAGCATGTCGGCGACGAACGACATGTCGATCTTGATCTTGTCGGCGGCGAAGCGCTTGAGGTAGGCAAGCGACGAGTAGCCGGTGCCGAAGTCGTCGATGGAGAGCCCGAAGCCCAGCGTCTTGAGCGCCTCGGTCATGGCGATGGCTTGGTCGGGGTCGCTCATGAAACCGCTTTCGGTGAGCTCCAGGCCGAGTTGGCTGGCAGCGATCCCATGCTCGCTGCAGCTGCGCTGCAGGGTGTCGATCAACTGGTGGTCGTCGAACTGCCGCGAAGCGACGTTGATCGCCAACTGGCCGGGCATCACGTGCCCAGCTGCCTGCCAGGCGGCAAGCTGGCGGCAGGTGGCGTCGATGACCCAGTTGCCGAGCGGTACGATCATGCCGCGCTCCTCGGCCAGCGGAATGAACTCGGCCGGGCTTACCGTGCCAAGCTCCGGGTCGTGCCAGCGGCACAGCACCTCGGCACCCACCAGACGACGCGTCGACAGGTCGATCTGTGGCTGGAAATGCAGGCTGAGCGAGCCATTGGTCAGCGCCATGTTGAGGCGCTTGGTCATATCCAGCCGCGAGGCCAGCGCCGCACCCATATGGGGCTCGAAGAAGCGGTAGGGCGCGTCGTGCTGCTTGGCCTGGTACATGGCGATATCGGCGTGCTTGAGCAGTTCGCGGGCGCTGCCGGCATCGTCGGGGTAGAAGGCGATGCCAATGCTGACGTCGAGCTCGAAGGCCTGCTCGTCGAGCTGCAACGGTGCTGTCAGCGAGCCGAGCAGGCGCTCGGCGGTATCGGTGACGGTGTAGACATCGCCGGGGTCAATCAGTACCACGAACTCGTCACCGCCCAGCCGTGCGAGGTACTCATTGCCCACCAGGGTGCCCGAGAAGGCGTTGGCCACGGCAGCCAGTACCTTGTCGCCGATATCGTGGCCGAGGGTGTCGTTGATGTCCTTGAAGCGATTGAGGTCGAGCAGCATCAGCCCCACCCGGTCACTGTCGGCGCGCAATAGTGCGCTCTCCAGGCGCTGCGTGAAGGCGATGCGGTTAGGCAGGCCGGTGCCCGGGTCGAAGTAGGCGAGGTGGCGAATGCGTGCCTCGTCCTCCTGGCGCTCCAGCTCGGCGGCGACCCCAGCGGCGAAGATCTGCAGCACGCTGGTGACCAGCTCGGTGTCGTTCAGCGGCTTGCTGAACATTACGCCGAGCAGGCCGAACGGCTCGCCGGCGGCATTGTCGAGTCGCCGGCCAGCGTAGGCGCGCACCCAACTGAGTGCCTCTCTGCCCTCCACCGGCAGGCGTTTGCCGGCATCGTCGTGGACGATGCACTCGGTCTCGAGCAGCACATCCTCGCAGGGCGCGCCGGGCAGGGTATAGCTGAAGTTGGGCTGGCGCTGGCCGTCGATGACGATGGTCAGGGTGTGGGCGCGGCTGGGGTCGGCGGGGTCGATACGCGCGATAAAGGCCAGTTCGGCATCCAGCGCCTCGGCCATATGATGGGTGAGCTGGTTGAGAAATTCCTCGCCGCTGCGCGCGCTGACCGCCGAGGCAATCTTGAGCACGGCGTGCTGCACGCGCTGCTGCTCGATTCGCTGGCGCAGGGTGTCGATGCCGAAGGCCAGGTTGTCGGCCAGCTCGCACAGCAGTTGGCGCTCCTCGTCGCTGATCGAGTCGGTATTCGACTGGTAGAGCCCGAGGATGCCAAAGACCTGGTCGCCACGCTTGAGTGGCAGGCACAGCATGCCTTGAAAGCCGTGCTGCAGGGCCATTTCGCGCCAGGTGATGAAACTCGGATCGTTGGCCAGGTCTTGAATGATCACCGGTTTGCCACTGCGCACTGTCCTGCCCGCCGGCCCCCGGCCGTGGCGTTGCTGTGCCGACCAGCTCAGGGCGATCTGGTCGAGATAGCCCTGCGCGCTGCCCGCCGAGGCCTGGGGTTCGATGCATTTTTCCTCATCGTGCCTGGCATAGCCGACCCAGGCCATGCTATAGCCGCCGACCTCGACGGCCAACTGGCAGATCGCCTCCAGCAGCTGCTGCTCCTGCTCGGTCTGAACCAGCGCCTGGTTGCAGCGGCTGAGCAGCTTCAAGGCGCGGTTGGTGCTCAGCAACTGCTCGCGATGGCGCTGCTCGCTCTCCTGGCGAGCGAGCTCTGCCCCGGCGCGCGCGGCGGTGATGCGCAGCACCTCCTCGGCGTGGCGTGACATGTCGATGGGCCGGGTATGCAGGGCGGCAACCAGGCCCAGGGCGCGCCCATCGGGGGTGTACATCGGTACCCCCAGATAGGCCTCGGCGTTGAGCTTGGCGAGCATGGGGTCGTCGGGAAACAGCGAGCAGACGCCCTGGGGATAGTGGCAGGAGGCGTTGCCGTTGACTTTTTCGCAGGGCGTGCCGAGCAGCGGGTAGCGGATATTGTCGACCAGCCGGCCATGCGCCCACAGCGCCAGGCTGGTGGCTTCGCAGGCGTCGGCGTCGACCCGGGCGACCATCACGTAATCGACGCCCAGCATTTCCCCCAGGGCGGCCACCAGCTGCTCGAAGAAGGCCTCGTCGGTGGCCATCGATAGGCTGTCGGCCAGGCGCCGGAAGACGTCGTGAGAGGTCACCAGGTCATTCAATCGCAAGATCCTCCCGACGGTTGATGGGCGTGACGCCTTGCGGGGATTATCGGCAATTCAGGCGCTTACTTGAGCAACCCCTATGCCCCGAGTCAGCATCAGTATAGCAATGTCATGCCATCGGCTGAATGTGGACCTGCCAACGTCGCAGGGCGGCGCAATGCGGCATTGTGACGCAAGGCAATGGTAGGCAATCTCGATGTCACACGTAGACTGTCGCTGTGACACAATCGAGGCACAGAGAGTATCACGCGCCAAGCCAGCCTTGGCAGGTGGTTCTCAGAGGGGCGCGGCCATCCGTGGCCAGGTCTCTCTACGCTTCCATCATGTTCGACAGCGCCTCACTGATCCCCTGGCGGGCCCCCTCGATCCAGTACGCTATCTCCGTCAGGGCATCGATCCCGTTACAGGCGAGCCGATAGGGGAGGAGAGTCTGGCAAAGGTTATGGCTGAGCTGTCTGACAGGCTGGATGTGGTGAGGGGTTGCTGGAAGGGAAGTCGTAATGACGAAAGCTCTACGACAGGGCAGCGAGGGAAGCGGCGGATAGGCTCGAGCAGTTGCTAGTCGAGCGAGGGTCGTAAGGCAGGGTAATGCACTAATGCCAGTGCCCCAGGACATCACGCACAGATCGATTGCCCCAGAGGAAGCCGAGGAGGTGTGGGCGCCACGATAGAAACCCTGCCAAGCCGGATTGGCAGGGTTAACAGTTTACAGCCGCTCTTTGATGAGCGATTTTGCGTTGCCGGCTATCTCTTCGTACTGGCCCGCGATTTTGCCAAAGAACTCCTGGCAAGCTTGATCGCCGTTGGACTCGGCATCTTGGCGATACCTCTGGCTCAGCTCGGCGCCCTGCAGGGCGTGATAGAGCGTGCTGACGAGATCAAAATCCTTATCCTTCACTGGGCTACTCATAGGACGTGTCCTTTCCGTCTTCGAAATAATATGGGGTTCGGTGCCACCCCAAAAGCGAACGATGGTTGGACCATCACAGCGCACTGTAGATACCGAGCCGGAGAGCTGTCGAGGAATTCATGTTATTAAATGTTATTAAATTTGGAAACATTGTTTATAGGCTATGACGTGCGTTGTCGAGATCCTCGGGGGTTAGTGTCGGCAATCGCTTACAGGCATCGCCGAGTTCTCGCACAGCCATGCCTCGGCCAGCGCCGTATGCTCTCCATAGACCATGGAGGGCCTCATGCGACATTGCACATTCATCCTATGCGGCACCGAAGTCGAGCTGTTCATGACGCGCGATCCGGCCAGCCACGAGTGGCTCGCGATCACTCGCTGGCACTCCGAGGAATTCCCGCAGCCACTCACCTAGCCCCAGCCGGCGGACACGGATGAAGAAGCGGCGTGGGAGGCGGCAAAGGACTGGGCAAGCCTGAGCTGCCGCCATGAACACCGAATCACAGCCACACGCCAGGATATAACCCAGCAGATGCACTTTCTGACCTGCCCGCACTGCCTCAAAGACGATGTGCCCTACGGCGCCAAGGTATGCCGTGGCTGCTATGCGCAGATCGAGTATGGCTCACCATCATTCGCGTTGGCTCTGGCCATCGCGCTGCCTCTGTTTGCCGCCTGGCATGCCGGTGCCTATGCGGATCACCCGCTAGGGACAGGCCTGCCGGTTATGGCGGCGACTGGCATCCCCCTCCTGATCATCTCGTTGTATGCCTGCAAGCGGCTGTTTGCCAAGCGGGTGATCTTCCGGCGCAGGTACCGATAGGGCCCAGACGCAAAAACCCCCGGCCGTGGCCGGGGGAATATGCAAGGACGCTCAACCTACAGAGTAGTGGCGGTTGTCGTGTATCGGCATCAGTGATCACCGACATCGCCTGTAAGCCATTACCGACGGCTACCCGCCGGATCGATCAGCACGCCACCATCATCAATCGACTGCTCGTCGAAGCCGGCGAGGGTCCGCTAGGTCATCCGCCGACGAATGACATGGCTTGATCAGCAACCAGGCCGCAGGCACGTTCGCCCGCCTGGTCGCCGAGAGAGCTCAGGCTAAAGGCCTCTCCATCCCCCTGCAATATGCCCTCTAGCCCCTGCTGGTAGTCATCATCCTGCTCGGGCTCCGAATCAACGCCCAAGCGGTCCATCACCTGGCCCTTGACGATGTCGGCATTACTCCCCAAGTAGCCATTTTCCTGACAGTAGCTCAGCACGCCAGTGAGGTTTTCGAGGCTGGCGAAATTGAATGACCCACTCGACAGAGAGCTCAGCAGCCCCGCGTCCCCGCCTGACATCATGCCCCCTGCTTGGTCTCTGACGCCGTCGAGACTCACAGCGTGAGCATGGCCCAACGACAACAGGCTAGCCAGCCCGGCGATAGCGATTGATCTAGCATGACGCATATCCATGTGCAGCACTCCCTCTGTGAAGATTCCCATCACAGATAATGGTGCATGAGCGCGGCTGGAAACACAAAAAAGCCCACGGCTACTCAAGCCACTCGATTGCCTGCGCATCCTCCGCCGTCTCAGCGGATGGCTGGCGTTCATCATCCATCGGCGGCAAGAATATCCTTGGGCGCCGCTGCATTATCAGGCCGCTGATGGGCTTGAGGGTCGATACGATAACCCTGCGCCATATGTTCATTGCTAAACTTACAAAATAGTCAAGCACTGCTTAAGCCCGCCTTGTTCACGTGGACGCCGAATAGCACGCAGTGGCCCCATGGTTTGCCGGTTGCGTCGGCAGCAGCAGCGTTTGTTGCCTGTGGAGCACTCGGCTTATACCTAAGGAGCAGGTTTGAAGGGGGCTTCTATACCCTGCAGCCATTGAGGGTGCCCATCAGGGTAGCCGTGTTTGACGGCCACCATTTGTCGGCGGCGTCGCCGAGGTGAACGGTGATGCGCCGGGCATGCAGCGACAAGGTCGCGGTGATCTTGAGCACCTGCTCACGCATCCGACTCAGGCTCCAGCCCTGCCGGGTCTGATGCACCAGCAAGCAGCGTAGGCCATGCAGGATCTGGTAGGCGTAGAGACTCAGCAGTAGGCTCACCTCGTTGCGTGCCATCACCGCCTGGACGGTGGAGGCGCCGCGATACGGCTCAACCACTACTAGGGATGGCTTGGGAGAGGTGATGAAGTATCTTCCAGAGAAATGAAAGCCGCCCATCAGAAGCTGTCTGATGGGCGGCGGTCAAGATCAGGAAGGAGGGTTAGAAGCCTTCTTCAGGATCATCTTCTTCCCACTCCTCCTCTTCATTTTCCTCTTCCTCTTCCCACTCTTCTTCCTCGTTCTCGTACTCAATGTCTACACCGCTGCCGGCGTAGTCATCGTTAATCTGTTCCTGAGCAGGATCTGTCGTTTCTTCCTCCTCGTCGAACTCAGCAAAAGCTAGCGGGCTGGCAACCAGGCCGAAAGAAATACCGAGGATACCGAGTTTCTTGAGAAATTCCTTGGACATCATGCTTGCACCTCATTGAATTTTAAGGGCTTGCGGGGGCATCCCTGAGCAGAGGTCGTCAGACCTCGCTCTCCTTGAGCTCATTACGATCCGTGAAGATGTGGAGCGGAACGCAAGACGCTCTATATGCCCTCAACCAAGGAGCACAGTCCGAGCCAGGATTTCAAAAGAGCAGGGAAATCACTCTGATATGGAAACAACCCTGTTCAGCCCCCTGCTAATCAGCATGTTCTCGCCGCCTAGCGAGCGTGGACATATGACACATGTGTCGTAGAGATACGATTTCTCATTAGCCACCCAAGCGGTGGCTTTTTCATGGTGCGCCAGGCATGGCGCGCAGCGCCGTTCAAGCGCTAGCCGCAAACGGATCACCGGGGTCTGCTCCTGCCGCAATGACGAGTTTCTGCGCGAGATATGGCCATGGCCAGGCGAATGGTGGAAGCCCAGCACGCCTCGACGCGACCTGGAGAAGGCCGGCGCCCTGATCGCCGCGGAGCTTGATCGCCTTGACCGCGCGGGAGATCGCCAACAAGCCGAGGAGGAATTATGAGCAATCGAGAGGCGGGGTATTACTGGACAAAAGTGGATGGAGAATGGGAGCCGGCGTTTCATCAGGGCGACGGCGACTGGCGAATCTTCGGAGGCTGGGCTGAGGATGATTGGTTCGAGGAAATCGGCCCTCGCATCCCGGCGCCTGACGAGCCGTGGCAGGCGGTCCCGAAAGAGCCAACGACTGAGATGAGCTGCGCGGCGGTTGATACTTTTCGCGAGATGCTTTCGGCTCCAAGCATTTATGCAGCCATGCTCGCCACCGCGCCCAAGCCCTGACCGCAACCACCACACCGCGCTGCACACGCCGCCCACGGGCGGCTTTTTGTTGCATGGAGGATGCATGGAAAAGCCGCTTTACACCTATGAGGAAGCCGCCGAGCTGCTGGGCGTCACGCACTGGACCGTGCGGCGCTGGGCCAGGGCGGGCGGCTGCGCACCACCGGCAAGGGCCGGGGAATCCGGGTCACCGCCGGCAGCATCCGGCGCATCGGGGAACTTGACGCCGACGCACCAGAGGTTAACGCTCACAGTGCGCCCGGGGTGCAGCATCGGGAGAAGGCTGTATGCCATACAAACGACAAGGCTCACCGTACTGGTGGGCGTCGTACATCGAACGCAGACAGAGAGTTAGACGCTCTACTGCGACCACGGACATAGCAGAGGCCAAGGCGCTGGAGGCCCAGTGGCGGGCGCAAGCCCACAAGGAGCAACACTGGGACGTGAAGGCGCCGCGGACATTCGAGGAGGTGATGCTGGAGTATCTGCGCGGGTCGTCGCACCTGCGCAGCTTGGAGACGCTCAAGATGCAGACGAGCATCCTGCGGCGATACTTCGGAGGGCTTGAGGTCAATCAGATCACTGGCCAAGACGTGCGGGGCTATATCCGCCACCGCAAAGCCGAGGGCAGGGCCAATGCAACGATCAACCGGGAGCTGGCGGCGCTTTCGTCGGCCATTAACTACTGCAACAGGAAATGGGGGTGGGGCATGCCGAATCCCGTGAAAGGCCGGCTGCTGCGGGAGCCGCACCATCGAGAGCGATATTTGACGCGGGCAGAGGTTGGCAGGCTGATCACTGAGGCGCGCAAGCTGCGGCAGGTGCCGCTCAATAGTGTCGCCATCGGCGTGATGCGGCGAAGGGCAGCATGGCGGGCAGCGCATGCCCCAGGCAGCCAGTGGGTGTTTGCCAGGCCAGGCGGCGGGCAGGTCAAGTCGCTGCGCAACGGCTTCGAGCACGCGGCCGAGAAAGCCAAGCTGGACGATCTGCGTATCCACGACTTGCGTCACACCGCGGCGTCATGGCTAGTGACCGACGGGGTGCCGTTGGAGGTGGTCAAGGAACTGCTGGGCCACTCGAGCATCACGATGACCGAGCACTACGCCCATCTTGCACCGCATCGAGTGAGGGAGGCGGTCAATCGCCTCGGCCACAATCCGGTCACAGCCGATAGTCAAGTGCCTCGTGGCGAGGTCGTCAATATCGGAGAAAAGCTCAGATAATCAGCTTGGTGCGGATGGGGAGACTTGAACTCCCACGCCCGAAGGCACCAGAACCTAAATCTGGCGTGTCTACCAATTCCACCACATCCGCATTTGCTGCAGCGGCGCTATCCAAGCCGCCCATATTCTACGGATGGCCGTAACCAAGTCAACGCGTTATTGCGGCAGGCGCAGATGCTCAGCCACCTGCGCTGGCGTGGGCTGGGCCAGGTAGGGCACCTCGCCGAGGCAGGGCGCGTCCAACTGCTGGGCGAGGGTGGCCAGGTTGGCGCTGGCCTCCTGCATGCGTGGCTCGAGCCGGTTGGCGACCCAGCCGGCGACGCGAACGCCGTCGCGCCGTATCGCTTCGAGGGTCAGGCGGGCGTGGTTGATCGCCCCGAGCCGGACACCGACCACCAGGATCGCCGGCAGGTTCAGTAGGCGGGCGAGGCCGGCGAGATCCTCGTCGGCGTTGAGCGGTACCCGCCAGCCGCCGGCGCCCTCCACCAGGGTGAGGTCGCGGCCCTTGGCCAGCTGCGGGGCGAGCCGCGCGGCCAGCTCGGCGAGGCTGAGCGTGACCGCGTCGCGCTGGGCGGCGAGGTGCGGGGCGATGGCCGGGGCGAAGGCATAGGGATTGACCTCATCATAGCCGAGCAGCGGGTAGCAGCCCGCCTGCAGGGCGAGGGCATCGAGGTTACGCAGGCCGTCGGGTGTCACTTCGCAACCCGAGGCGACGGGCTTGAGACCCTGGGTGGTGAGGCCATGGCGGCGGGCCAGGGCCAGCAGCCCGCTGGCAACCAGGGTCTTGCCGGCGTCGGTATCGGTGCCGGTGATGAAGTAGGCGCTCATGGACAAGTCTCACTCGGGGGCGCCGGCCGGGGGCCGCGCTGCAGGATCAGGGTGAGGCGCTGGTAGGTGACCGGCAGGCCCGCGGCCTCGCGGTATCGTTCGTAGCGCTGGCGGGCGCGCTGCAGGTCGCGGCGGGTCAGCGGCGCCCGCCCCGGTGGGGCCGGGCGCTGGGCGCCGACGCCCCTGATCGAGGCCATGACCGCGCCGAAGTCCGGGTAGTGGAAGCGCTCGGCGCGCTGCTCGACGCCGACCCTGAACCCTGCCGCGTGGCAGGCCGCGACGACCCGCTCTGGCGCCGCGAAGTCGAGCAGTGCCCCGGGGCGCGACCAGGCCTCGGCGACCTCGGCCAAGGTGCCGGGCGCCAGGCTGTTGATCAGCGCCGTGCCGCCAGGGGCCAGCACCCGGTGGAGTTCACTGAACGTTTGGTCCAGGTCCGGGCACCACTGCAGCGCCAGGTTGGAGAACACCAGCTCGAGGCTGGCATCGGCCAGCGGCAGGCGAGCAGCGTCGGCGCATAGCCAGTGGCAGCGTTGGCCACGTTGGAGGTGAAATTGTTGCTGATGAAGATGGCGGCGCTGGGCCTCGGCAAGCATGCCGGGGGCCAGGTCGAGGCCGAGGGTGGTAGCGCGGTAGCGCGCGGCGAGGCGCGTGGTCCAGTGCCCTGGTCCGCAGCCCAGGTCGAGGATGGACGTGGCGCTACTCGGCAGGTGCTGCCAGAGCGCCTCGCCCATGCGCTGCTGGGCACCGGCCAGGGCCAGGTAGCGGGGCGCGGCGCGGCTGAAGCTTCGCGCCACGTTGTGCTGCCAACTGGTGGCAGTAACGGGGGCTGGCATGTTCATTGGCGCCCCATCGTGCTGGCGTGAGTGAAGCCGTCAGCCAGCCGCTGCAGCGCACAGGCCAGCGCGGCAGGCTGCGAGAGCATCGTGCAGTGGCCGCTGTCGGGCAGCGTTTCGGCGCCAGACGGCAGGCCAGCCGGCGCGAGCAGCGGATCGCGGGCGCCGTATAGCCAGGCCACCGGGCAGGGTGGCGCTGACGCCAGATGCTGCGCGTCGAGCTCGCCAAGCTGGGCCAGGCCGGCGCTCAGGGTCGGCAGCGCCGCTGGCGGCGTGTCGCCGAGCAGGCTGGTGAGCTGCCGCCAGATAACCCGCGGGGAGGGTTCGCCGCCGGCCTGCCAGCGCAGGAAATGGCGCCAACTGGCCTCGGGGGCGCGGGCGAAGGCGCGGCGGAAGTCGTTGAGCGCGGCGTCGTTCACTGCCGCCGGGTGGCAGAAGCGCAGCCCCATGCCGAGCATGATCAGGCCGCGTGGCGCGCTCAGCCTTCGGCATAGCGCGGCGGCCAACAGCCCGCCCAGCGACCAGCCGACCCACACTGCATCGGCGGGTAGTGCCTCTGCCATGGCCTCGGCCAGGGCGTCGAGATCCTGAGGCGCGCTCAGCGCCGGGCGGTCCCCGTAGCCAGGCCAATCGGGGCTGGCGACTTGGCAGTCAGCCCGCCAGTGTGGCGCCAGGGGCCGCCAGATGCGCGCATCCACCCCCCAGCCGTGAAGCAGGATCAGCCGTGGCATCGCGCGTCTCGCTCCTGTTCCTGGCAGGCCACCAGCGCCGTGACCAGCTGCTCGATCATCGCCGGGGTATGCGCGGCGGAGAGCGTGATGCGCAGGCGCGCGGCACCGGCGGGCACGGTAGGTGGGCGAATCGCCCCGACCTGGCAGCCACGAGCGGCGAGGCTGGCCTGCCAGCTCATGGCACGGCCCGGCTCGCCCAGCAGCAGCGGTTGGATCGGCGTGTGGCTGTCGAGCAGCGGTAGCGCCGCGGCGCTGGCCAGGCGGCGGTACAGTGTGATGTTGGCGTGTAGCCGCTCACGGCGCTCGGGCTCGGCGGCGAGGATATCCAGCGCGGCAAGGCTCGCCGCGGCGACCCCCGGCGGTAGCGCCGTGGTGTAGACATAGGGCCGCGCGAACTGGATCAATGCCTCGATCAGCCGCGGCTCGCCGGTGACGAAGGCGCCGAAGCTGCCTAGTGCCTTGCCCAGGGTGCCGACCAGGATCGGCACTCGATCACAGCCAAGGGCGCGGCCCACGCAGCCGTCGCCGTGCTCGCCCAGCACGCCGATGCCGTGGGCGTCGTCGATCATCAGCGCCGCCGAGTGGCGCTGGGCCAGCGCCGCCAGTTCGTCGATATCGGCCACGTCGCCGTCCATGCTGAATACACCGTCGCTGACGACCAGCGCCTCGCTCGCGGCGGGGCGCCGCGCCAGCATGGTCGCCAGGTCGCCGAGGTCGCGGTGGTGGAAGCGCCGCGAGCGGGCGCCGGACAGCGCCGCCCCGTCGAGCAGCGAGGCGTGGTTGAGGCGGTCGTGAAAGAGCCGTGTCTGGGCGCTGCAAAGCGTCTGGGTGACCGCCAGGTTGGCCATGTAGCCGGTGGAGAACAGCAGCGCCCGCGGCCGGCCGACCAGCGCGGCCAGGCGCTGCTCCAGCGCCTCGTGGACCTCGCGGTGGCCGCTGACCAGGTGCGAGGCGCCACTGCCGGCGCCGAGGCGGCGGGCCGCTTCGGCCTGGGCCTCGGCCAGGCGCGAATCCTGCGCCAGTCCCAGGTAGTCGTTGCCGGCAAAGTCGAGCAGCCCGGCCTTGTGGCCGGCGCGCTGCCGCCACAGGCCGCGCTGATGCTGCTCTGCCAGGCGCTGTTCAAGCCGCTGCCACAGGCCCATCTCTAGGCGGGCTCGGCGGTGCGGGCCGCGCTGGCATCGTAATAGAGCGGCTGTTCCGGATGCAGGCCGAGCTTGTCGAACAGCGCCCGGTCGCGGGCTACGGCGGGATTCTCGGTGGTCAGCAGGGTGTCGCCGTGGAAGATCGAGTTGGCCCCGGCCAGGAAGGCCAGCGCCTGGGTCGACTCGCTCATCTGCTCGCGGCCGGCGGAGAGCCGCACATGGCTCTTCGGCAGCAGGATGCGCGCCACAGCGATGGCACGTACGAAGTCGATCGGGTCCAGGTCGTCGACATCTGCGAGTGGCGTGCCGGGCACCTTGACCAGCATGTTGATCGGTACCGACTCGGGGTGCGGGTCGAGCCGCGCCAGCTGCTGCAGCAGCCCGGCGCGGTCGGAAGGCGCCTCGCCCATGCCGAGGATGCCGCCGGAGCAGATCTTCATCCCCGCCTGGCGCACGCTGCCCAGGGTCTCGAGGCGTTCGGCGTAGCCGCGGGTGGTGATGATCTCGCCGTAGTACTCCGGCGAGGTGTCGAGGTTGTGGTTGTAGTAGTCGAGCCCTGCCGCGGCCAGCCGGTCGGCCTGCTCGCCGTCGAGCATGCCCAGCGTCATGCAGGTCTCCAGACCCAGCGCCTTGACCCGCTTGACCATCTCCAGCACCACGTCGAGGTCGCGCTCGCGGGGGCTGCGCCAGGCCGCCCCCATGCAAAAGCGGCTGGCGCCGGCGGCCTTGGCGGCGGCTGCCTGTTCCACTACCCGCTCGACCTCCAGCAGTTTTTCCTTGCCCAGGCCGGTGTTGTAGTGGCCCGACTGTGGGCAGTACTTGCAGTCCTCGGGGCAGGCGCCGGTCTTGATCGAGAGCAGGGTGGCGACCTGCACGGCGTTGGCGTCGAAGTGGGCGCGGTGCACCTGCTGGGCGCGAAACAGTAGGTCGTTGAAGGGCAGCGCGAACAGCGCCTGGATCTCGTCGAGGCGCCAGTCGTGGCGCGGAGCGGTATCGCTGGCTAGGGTCATGGTAGGGTCCGCTGGGACTGATCGCTCAGTCAACATGAAATAAGTGGTGAGTTAACAGGAGTGGTGCGGCTGATGATAGGGACTATGGCGACGCTGTCAACTCTCTGGATAATTAAGGTTGACCATATGCTGCGCGGAGCGCTGCCCGGGCGTTGCCACTTCTGCCGGGGCCCCGCGGCGTCGGATGTGCCGTGGTGCGAGGCGTGCCTGGTGGCGCTGCCGTGGAACCTGCCGGCCTGCCCGCGCTGTGCCGAACCGCTGCCGCCATTGACGCCGGCCGGCCTGGCCTGCGGTGCCTGCCTCAGCCAGCCGCCGAGTTTCGTCCGCGCGCGGGTGGCTTTGCGCTACCGCGACGAGGTGGCGCTGTTGGTCCAGGGCTTCAAGTTCTCGGCGTCGCCGCGGGCGGGGGCGGTGCTGTTGGCGCTGCTCGAGCGCCAGTTGTGCGGGGTGGAGCAACTGCCCGAGGCGCTGGTGGCGGTGCCGCTGCATCCGCGCCGCGCTCGAGAGCGCGGTTTCGATCAGGTTGCCTGGCTGGCCGAGCGCCTGGCCAAGCGCCTGGAGCTGCCGCTGGTCAAGGCGCAGCGGCTGCGCCATACGCCGAGTCAGGTGGGCCTGAGTCGCAAGGCGCGGCGCCACAACATCAAGGGTGCCTTCAGCGTCGAGCAGGCGCTGCCGGCGCATGTCGCCATCCTCGACGATATCGTCACCACCGGAGCGACCTGCGAGGCGCTGGCCCAGGCCTGCCGGGCTCGCGGGGCGACACTGATCGAGGTATGGGCGGTGGCGCGCACGCCGCGGCAGTGAGGGGATTGGGCGACTGCCATAACTTCAAAGCGAGGGACGCCGGGGACAGGTCGTAGAGGGGATTCTGCGCCATGGATGGCGCAGGTAGCGCCCTGGGATGGTTTACAGCGCCCCCTCGCAGGCCTGCCGACGGATCAGTCCCGAGCGATGCCAGGCGTAGCGATGCCCCGGCGTCCCTCGCTGGCAGTGGCGATCGGCTCCAAGGTCAATGAATGCCATCTCGGCAGGCACGGCCAGCGACTGCTAAGATGCCAGGCTTTCCCCCCTCAGGAGCCGAGCATGGCGGACACCCTTCACCCCTTCGAACGGCTCAGCCCGGCGCGTATCGTCGCGGCGGTGGAGTCGCTGGGCCTGTGGCTGCCCGGTGAACCCTTCGCGCTCAACAGCTACGAAAACCGGGTATTTCTGTTGAGCGACGACGAGCGCCGCCGCTGGGTGGCCAAGTTCTACCGCCCGAGGCGCTGGAGCGATGCCCAGATCCAGGAGGAGCACGACTTCCTGCTCGAACTGGCCGAGGCCGGCGTGCCGGTGGCCGCGCCCTGGCGCAATGTCGCCGGGGAGACGCTGCATCACTGGGAGGGCTTCCGCCTGACGCTGTTTCCCCAGGTGTCGGGGCAGGCCCCGGAGCTCGAGAATCCTGAGCACCTGTTCGCGCTGGGTGAACTGATCGGCAAGGTGCACGCCGTAGGCGCGCGGCGCGCTTTCACCACCCGCCTGACTTTGAACCTGACCGGGATGGTCGAGGAGGCCCGCGCCACCGTGCTGGGCGGCCCCTGGCTGACGCGTCGTCAGCGCGATGCCTATGCGCGCATCAGCGCTGAGCTGGCACAGCAGCTGCGCGGCCACACCTGGCCGACGCCGTCGGCCATTCGTCTGCACGGCGACTGCCACCTTGGCAATATGCTGGGGCGCGACGCCGATTTCAGCCTGGTCGACTTCGACGATGCGCTGATGGGGCCGCGGGTGCAGGATCTATGGATGCTGCTCACCGCCCAGACGCCGGAAGAGCTGCAGTGGCAGCTATCCGAGATAGTCGAAGGCTATGAGCAGGAGGCGGACTTCCCGCGTGGGGAGCTTGCGCTGATCGAGCCACTGCGCACGCTGCGGCTACTGCGCCACAGCGCCTGGCTTACCGCGCGCTGGGAAGACCCGGCGTTTCCTCGGGCCTTCCCCTGGGCCGCCGAGGAGGGCTACTGGGACCAGCATATCCGCAGCCTCGAGCAGCAGCGCCAGGCGCTGGAGCAGCACCCGCGCTGGCTGGCCGGTTACTGAGCGTCGGGGTCGGGGCGCTCGCCGGGTACCGGATTGGCAACGCCTTCGCCGTTGGTCTGGCGGCGACGCTCGTTGATCTGCGCCGAGGGATTCTCCTGGGCCTTGAGGGCGAGCTCGCCGCGCAGGCGCAGCTGGAAGGCCTCGCCGGGGACGAGTTCGGCGCGCTGGCAGTCGCTGCCACTGCCCTCGACGCAGGCGGACACGCCGATATTGCCGTCGAGATCCTCGGCGATGGCCGAGAGTTCGCCGCTGAAGATCTCGCTGTCGTCGGCGTTGGCCTCAATGCAGGTCAGGGTACTGGCGCTGAGGCGGATGCGCTCGCCGTCGAGTCGTGCATCGGCGGTGATCAGGCAGTGGTTGGGCAGGTCGTACTCGCCGCTGGCGGCCGCAGTAGGCTTGAGCAGTACGTCGGCCTGGCTGGTGCTATTAATATCGAGCGACGTGGTATCGATGACTTCCACGGCCACGCTGGCGCCAGCGGGGAGCGATAGACTACCGGCCTGGGCGGCTAGCGGCAGGCTCATGGCGACGGCGAACAGGGCCAGCGTGGAGCGCGTTGACTTGATCATTCCCGGTAAACTCGCTTGGACTCATGGCAGGGTGGCAGAAGTCTACCACAGCCAGATTCGGCTGCAGCCGGGCGGGGCGTGACATGATGTCACTGCATCTCGGCAAGCCCTGCGCCACCGCTCGACGGGTCTGGTCCCAGGGCTTAGAATTAGTCGCTATGCGTCACGTCATTGTACAAAACATAATTGCTGTATATATTTTGTATATCACAGCAGTGCAACACACCCTCGACGACCCAGGGTGATACCAGCATATAGGCCCCCTCATGACCGAAGAGCTCGCCAACCACTATCGCCACATCATCTCCGGGCTGGGCGAAGACCCCCAGCGCGAGGGTTTGCGCGATACCCCCAAGCGGGCCGCCAAGGCCATGCAGTTCCTGACTCGCGGCTATCATCAGTCGCTCGAAGAATTGATCAACGGTGCGGTGTTCGAGTCGGAAACGGATGAGATGGTGCTGGTCAAGGATATCGAGCTCTACTCGATGTGCGAGCACCATCTGCTGCCGTTCATCGGCAAGTGCCACATCGCCTACTTGCCCAACGGGCGGGTATTGGGGCTATCCAAGTTTGCACGCATCGTCGACATGTATGCGCGGCGCATGCAGATCCAGGAAAATCTGACCCGACAGATCGCCGAAGCGGTGCTGCAGGTGACCGAGGCTCGAGGGGTGGCGGTGGTCATAGAAGCCAAGCACATGTGCATGATGATGCGCGGGGTCGAGAAGCAGAACTCGAGCATGACCAGTTCGGTGATGCTGGGCGCCTTCCGTGAGAATCAGCCGACGCGCCAGGAGTTTCTTACCTTGGTCAACGGACGCTGAGACGCCCAGCCGCTATCCTGCGGTTCTTCGACACGAGGTTTGCTATCGGCCCGAGGAGGCCCGCCCATGCCACTGCACACGCTCGACGACCAGCATCTTGACCACGACCTGGCGAGCATTCGCATCAAGAACCTGCGACTGCGTACCCATATCGGCATCAAGGAAGACGAGATCAAGAACCGTCAGGACGTGGTGATCAATGCCACCATTCATTATCGGGCCGACCGGGCGGTGCAGTTCAACCATATCGACCAGGCGCTCAATTACCGCACCATCACCAAGCACGTCATCGCCCACGTCGAAGAGAATCGCTTTCTGCTGCTGGAGCGCATGACCCGCGAGGTACTCGACATCATCATGTCCTACCAGCAGGTGCTGACCGCCCAGGTCGAGATCGACAAGCCCCATGCGCTGCGCTTCGCCGACTCGGTGTCGATCACGCTGTCGGACACCCGCGAGATCCGCCGCAGCGAGTAAGCCCGCTCGCGTGTCGTCGCGGGGTTGGTTTCCGGGAGTCAGTCGGCTTAGCATGGAGCCTTCACCGCTGCCCGGAGACGCTGGCTTGTCAGACGCCGAGACCCCCGCCGAGCCCCACCCGCCCCGCAAGCGCTATGCCGGCTTCGCGGTGGCGGCGATCATTACCGCCTTCGTGGCACTATTCTTCGAAGGGCGCCTGCCGCCGCTGAACATTACCGCTGCGGTGCTGGCGCTGATCGGGCTGCGCCAGATTCGACGCGATCCGCTACGCTATAAAGGACGTGCGTTCTGCTGGCTGGCGGTGGCGCTGGCCATTATCGTCGCGACCCTGGCGGCGCTGGTCGAACCGTCCCTGGCAACGTGATGCCCTCATGCTTCAAGCCACCTCTGCGTGCCCCGTTTCGCATCATCCCGTGCGCCGCATACGCGGCGCAATGATGGAAAGGAGAACATCATGTCATCCCTGCAAGACAGTCCGTTATACCGTCCCTTTGCCTATATCGATGGCAGTTGGGTCGCCGCCGACAGCGGCGAACAGATCGACGTCATCAATCCGGCCAGCGGCGAGGCCATCGGCCGCGTGCCGCGCCTGGGTCGCGCCGAAACCGAGCGGGCAATCACTGCCGCAGAAGCCGCCTTCCCGGCCTGGCGTGCGCTGACCGCGCTCGAGCGCGCCGATATTCTGATGAAGTGGCACGACCTGATGCATGAGCATCAGCAGGAACTGGCCACCATCATGACCCTCGAACAGGGCAAGCCGCTCAAGGAGGCCGCCGGCGAAATCGCCTACGCGGCGAGCTTCCTGCGCTGGTTCGCCGAGGAGGCGCGGCGCATCTACGGCGAGACGATTCCTGCCGCCAGCGCCAACCAGCGGGTGGTGGTCACCAAGCAGCCGGTCGGCGTAGTCGGCGCGATCACGCCGTGGAACTTCCCGGCAGCGATGATCACCCGCAAGGCCGGCGCAGCGCTCGCCGCCGGCTGCCCGATCGTGGTCAAGCCGGCCAGCCAGACGCCGTTCTCGGCAACGGCGCTGGCGCTGCTGGCCGAGCGCGCCGGGGTACCGCGCGGGGTATTCAACGTGGTGCCCGGCCGCGCCTCGGAAATCGCCGCGGCGCTTACCGAGTCGTCGGTGGTGCGCAAGATCACCTTCACCGGCTCCACCGACGTGGGGCGCACCTTGATGGCCCAGGCGTCCCAGCATATCCAGAAGATCTCGCTGGAACTGGGCGGCAATGCGCCGTTCCTCGTGTTCGAGGATGCCGACCTCGATGCCGCCGTCGACGGTGCCATGGCCGCCAAGTTCCGCAACGCCGGCCAGACCTGCGTGTGTACCAACCGCTTCCTGGTCCAGTCGAGCGTGGTCAATGCCTTCTGCGAGAAGCTGGCGGTGGCCATGAACAGCGAACTGCACGTCGGCGACGGGACTCGGGAGGGCATCAATATCGGCCCGTTGATCGACCGTGACGGCGTCGACAAGGTCAGCGATCACGTCCACGACGCGGTCGACAAGGGCGCCGAGCTGCTGCTCGGCGGCAACCCCCACCCGCTGGGCGGCAACTTCTTCACCCCGACCCTGATCAGCGCCGCCACCGATGCCATGAAGGTCGCCCACGAAGAGACCTTCGGGCCGCTGGCCGCGGTGTTCCCCTTCGAGGATGAAGAGGACGCCATCACCATGGCCAACGCCACCGAGTATGGCCTGGCGGCCTACTTCTACTCCCGCGACCTGGGCCGGGTATGGCGCGTCGCCGAGGCGCTCGAGTACGGCATGGTGGGCATCAACACCGGCCTGATCTCCAACCCGGCAACGCCGTTCGGCGGGGTCAAGGCCTCCGGTCTGGGCCGCGAAGGCGGCCGCGAGGGGCTTGAGGAGTTCGTCGAGACCAAGTACCTGTGTATCGACCTCGGCTGACCGAACTCGCAGTAATAGTTGTTAAGCAGTAGAAACGGAAAACCCATCGGTCCAGGGCCGATGGGTTTTCTATTATGCATTGCTTGAGAAAACCGCTGGGCGATGGTCAGGCTAGGCGAAAGTCGGCGAAAGAGCGGAGTTTGCTGTTGCAAATGAGCATCTTGATGCCGACTTTCAACGACGCATGACCGAGATCCAGCGTTTTCATTTCCTCAGTGCTTGAAGTGGCGCATACCGGTGAAAACCATGGCAATGCCCGCTTCGTTGGCGGCGTCGATCACTTCCTGATCGCGCATCGAGCCGCCGGGCTGGATCACCGCGGTGATGCCCGCCGCCGCCGCGGCGTCGATGCCGTCGCGGAACGGGAAGAAGGCGTCGCTGGCCATCACCGAGCCGGGCACCGAGAGGCCTTCGTCGGCGGCCTTGATGCCGGCGATGCGCGCCGAGTAGACGCGGCTCATCTGGCCGGCGCCGACGCCGACGGTCTGGCCGTGCTTGGCGTAGACGATGGCGTTCGACTTGACGTACTTGGCGACCTTCCAGGCGAACGCCAGGTCGCGCAGTTCCTGTTCGCTGGGCACGCGCTCGCTGACCACGGTCAGCTCGTCGCGGCCGACCATGCCCAGGTCGCGGTCCTGGACCAGCAGGCCGCCGGTGACGCGCTTGAGATCGTGGGCATGCTCGCGTTCACCGGGCCACTGGTCGCCGACATCGAGCAGACGCACGTTGGCCTTCTCGGCGACGATGGCGCGGGCCTCTTCGCTGATCCCGGGGGCGATGATCACCTCGACGAACTGGCGGTCGATGATGGCGCGGGCGGTGTCGGCGTCGAGCGCTACGTTGAAGGCGATGATGCCGCCAAAGGCGCTGGTGGGGTCGGTGGCGAAGGCCTTGTCGTAGGCCTCCTGGGCGTTGGCACCCACCGCCACGCCGCAGGGGTTGGCGTGCTTGACGATCACGCAGGCGGTGTCGGTGAAGGCCTTGACGCACTCGAAGGCGGCGTCGGTGTCGGCGACATTGTTGAACGACAGCGCCTTGCCCTGCAGCTGGGTGGCGGTGGCGACGCTCGCCTCGCTGGCATCGGCCTCGACGTAGAAGGCCGCGTTCTGGTGCGGGTTCTCGCCGTAGCGCATGCTCTGCTTCTTGTGGAACTGCAGGTTGTAGGTGCGCGGGAAGCCATCCTCGCTGCCGGGTACCCGGCTGCCCAGGTAGTCGGCGATGGCGGCGTCATAGCCGGCGGTATGTTCGAAGGCGCGGACCGCCAGGTCGAAGCGGGTCTCCTCGCTCACCGCGCCGCGGTGGGCGGCCAGCTCGCCGAGCACCCGGGCATAGTCCCCGGCGTTGACCACGATGGTGGTGTGGGCGTGGTTCTTGGCGCAGGCACGGACCATGGTCGGGCCACCGATATCGATGTTTTCGATGGCATCCGTCAGCGTGCAGTCGGGCTTGGCAACGGTACTGGCGAAGGGGTAGAGGTTGACCACCACCATGTCGATGGGATCGATGCCGTGCTCGGCCATCACCGCGTCGTCCTGGCCGCGACGGCCGAGGATGCCGCCGTGAATCTTGGGATGCAGGGTCTTGACCCGGCCGTCCATGATCTCGGGGAAGCCGGTGTGGGCCGAGACTTCGGTGACCGCGACACCGTTCTCCTGCAGCAGGCGGTAGGTGCCGCCGGTGGAGAGCAGCTCGACGCCATGTTCGCTCAGCCCGCGGGCAAAATCGACGATACCGGTCTTGTCGGAGACGCTGAGCAGGGCGCGGCGAACGGCAAGCGAGGCAGCGGAGTGGGGCATGGGAGTCCTCTCAACTTAGTGAATCGTTAAACAGCGAGGGAGCCGTGTGGGGCTCCCTCGGAATCTCAGATAAGGTCGTACTGCTTGAGCTTCTTGCGCAGCGTGCCGCGGTTTAGGCCCAGCATGTCGGCGGCGCGGGTCTGGTTGCCGTCGACGTGGTCCATCACCGCAGTGAGCAGCGGCGCCTCGACCTCGGCCAGCACCATGGCGTAGAGGTCGGTGACCGATTCGCCATCGAGGTGGGCGAAGTAGCGTCGCATGGCGACATCCACCGCCTCGCGCAGCGGTCGGTCGGTGGGCGTGGCGGCAAGCGTGCGCTCGTCATCGCTGGGCAGCGCCGCGGCGAGGTCGAGGGATTCCTGGGCCGCGGCCATCAGGGAGCCTGGCTGTGTGGGTTGCCTGCTGGTCATGCTGCGCTGATTCCATTCGACGTCATCGACCGCACGGCGGCGGGATGACGAAACAGTTGGTCCACGAAGTCTCGCTGTGCCTGGGGGCTCTCCAGGGCATTGAAACGCGCACGTTGAAGCTTTACGGCGGAGGCGTCCGGCGCATGCCGGGCCAGATACCAGCCGAGGTGCTTGCGCGCGATGCGCACGCCCATGTGCTCGCCGTAGAAATCGTGCAGGCTGGCGAGGTGATCGAGCATCACCTCGCGGCGCTGCGTGGCGCTGGGCGCGGCGAGTCGCTGGCCGTGGCGCAGGTAGTGGTCGATCTCGGCGAACAGCCAGGGATTGCCCTGAGCACCGCGACCCACCATCACCGCATCCGCACCAGTATAGTCGATGATTCGGGCGGCTTTCTCGGGCGAATCGATATCGCCGTTGGCGAACACCGGAATCGACACCGCGGCCTTGATCGCGGCGATGGTGTCGTATTCGGCGTGGCCGCTATAGCGCTGCTCGCGGGTGCGGCCGTGTACCGCCAGCGCCTGGATGCCGGCGCCTTCGGCGAGCCGCGCGACGCGCTCGCCGTTGCGGCTTTCGGCACACCAGCCGGTGCGAATCTTGAGCGTCACCGGGACGTCCACTGCGGCGACCACGGCGTCGAGGATCTCGGCCACCAGCCGCTCGTCGCGCAGCAGCGCCGAGCCGGCGGCCTTGTTGCATACCTTCTTGGCCGGGCAGCCCATGTTGATGTCGATGATCTCGGCGCCCTGGGCAGCATTCAGGCGTGCCGCCTCGGCCAGCATGGCGGCGTCGCCGCCGGCGATCTGCACCGCGCGAGGGCCGGGCTCGCCGCGATGGTCCATGCGCAGCCGCGACTTGCGGGTGTGCCACAGGCTGGGGTCGGAGGTGACCATCTCGCCGACCACCAGCCCGGCGCCCAGCCGCCGGCACAGCTGCCGGAAGGGGCGGTCGGTGACGCCGGCCATGGGGGCCAGGATCACGCGGTTGGGCAGGCGGTGGCGGCCGATGGACGGCAGCGCCGAGGCGTCAATGGGCATCGGGGCTCGTTCGATCATGGTCAATCGTCATCAAGGGGGGCATATCATACCCACCCCTCGCCCGCGGGTGAAGATGGACATTCAGCCAGCCCGGCGGCGAAGCGATCAAGCGGGTCGCTGGCCGCTCAGTCGCACCCAGCCGTCGCGGGTCGCCGGCTCATCCATTATCAGGCCCTGGGCGCGGTAGGCGTCGAGCACCTCGTCGGCCTGCTGAGCGAGAATCCCGGACAGTGCCAGGCGCCCGCCGGGAGCAACGTGGCCAGCAATCATCGCTGCCAGCTCGACCAGCGGGCCGGCGAGGATATTGGCTACTACTACGTCGAAGGCCTTCGCGTCGTCGAGCTGCTCGGGGTAGTTAAGCGCGAAAAGCGCTTCGTCCACGGCGTTGCGCTCGGCGTTGTCGCGGCTGGCAGTCAGCGCCTGGGGGTCGATATCGGTGCCCACGGCGTACGTGGCGCCGAGCTTGAGCGCGGCAATGGCCAGAATGCCCGAGCCGCAGCCGACGTCGAGCACCTTGCGACCGTCAAGCTCGCCGTCCAGCGCCAGGCCGTCCAGCCACGCCAGGCAGAGTGCCGTGGTGGGGTGAGTGCCGGTGCCGAAGGCCAGCCCCGGGTCGAGCAGCAGGTTGACGGCGTCGGGGTCCGGTGCGGCGTGCCAGCTGGGCACGATCCACAGTCGCTGACCCATCTGCAGCGGGGTGAAGCCATCCATCCACTCGCGCTCCCAGTCGCGGTCGGCGAGCAGCTCGACCTCGATCTCCGGACACTGCTCGTCGGGCAGCTCGACCGCCCACGCCTCGCGGACCCGCTCGAGCATGGCGTCGACCCCTTCGAGGTCGTCGTAGAGGCCGGTAAGCACCGTCTCGTTCCACAGCGGGGTGGTGCCGCGATCGGGCTCGAACACCGGGTCGTCGTGGGCATCCTCCAGGGTGATGGCGCTGGCACCCTCATCGAGCAGCAGCTCCTCGAGCCGTTCGGCGTGCTCGGGGGCGGTATGGGCCTTGAGTTGCAGCCAGGGCATGGGCAAGCCTCCTGAATGGGCGGTGAGAGGTGCCAGCTACACGCAAACGGGGCGGCCAGTGGCCGCCCCGTCCAGCACGCCAGCGGTTACTGGGCGAGCTTCTTCTCGAGATAGTGGATATTGACCCCGCCCTGCTGGAAGTGGCTGTCGCGCACCAGGTCCTTCTGCAGGTCGATATTGGTCTTGATACCTTCCACCAGCAGCTCGTCGAGGGCGATGCGCATGCGCGTCAGGGCGATCTCGCGGCTGGCGCCCCAGGTGATCAGCTTGCCGATCAGCGAGTCGTAGTGGGGCGGTACGCTGTAGCCGGTGTAGAGGTGCGAGTCCATGCGCACGCCGAGCCCACCGGGGGCGTGGTAGAGCGTGACCTTGCCCGGCGAGGGCATGAAGGTACGCGAATCCTCGGCGTTGATACGGCACTCGAAGGCGTGACCGTTGAGCTGCACGTCGTCCTGGGTGATCGACAGTGGCATGCCGGCGGCGATGCGCAACTGCTCCTTGACGATGTCGACGCCGGTGACCATCTCGGTGACCGGATGCTCGACCTGTACCCGGGTGTTCATCTCGATGAAGAAGAACTGGCCGTTCTCGTAGAGGAACTCGAAGGTGCCCGCGCCGCGGTAGTTGATCGTCAGGCAGGCGTCGGTGCACGCCTTGAGCACCCGCGCGCGGGCCTCCTGATCGAGATGCGGCGCCGGGGCCTCCTCGAGGACTTTCTGGTGGCGACGCTGCAGCGAGCAGTCGCGATCAAAGAGATGGATGGCGTTGCCCTGGCCGTCGGCCAGCACCTGCACCTCGACGTGGCGCGGATGCTCGAGAAATTTCTCCATGTATACGGTGCCGTCGCCGAATGCCGCGTTGGCTTCGTTCTGGGTCACGCTGATCGACGACAGCAGGTGCGCCTCGCTGTGCACCACACGCATGCC
Source organism: Halomonas socia (assembly GCF_010977575.1). GTDB lineage: Bacteria > Pseudomonadota > Gammaproteobacteria > Pseudomonadales > Halomonadaceae > Franzmannia > Franzmannia socia. Next base: position 4,045,725 of record NZ_CP048812.1, on the reverse strand, counting down.
GCGACCGCCGCCGCCGGCTGCGGCCTTGATGATCACTGGATAGCCGATGCGCCGGGCGATGGCCAGCGTCTGCTGGGGATCGTCGGGTACCGGCCCGTCGGAGCCGGGTACGGTGGGCACGCCGGCTTTCTTCATCGCCTCGATGGCGCTGACCTTGTCGCCCATCAGGCGAATGGTCTCGGCGCGCGGGCCGATAAAGACGAAGCCGGAGCGCTCGACCTGTTCAGCGAAGTTGGCGTTCTCGGAAAGGAAGCCGTAGCCGGGATGAATGGCGCTGGCGTCGGTGACCTCGGCGGCGCTGATCAGCGCCGGGATGTTGAGATAGGACTGCGCCGAGGAGGCCGGCCCGATGCACACCGCTTCATCGGCCAGGCGCACGTGCATCAGCTCGCGGTCGGCCTTGGAGTGGACCGCGACGGTCTTGATGCCCAGCTCCTTGCAGGCGCGCAGGATGCGCAGGGCGATCTCGCCGCGGTTGGCGATGAGTACCTTGTCCAACATGATGATTGCGCCCCTTGGAGGTTAGCTGATGATGAGCATCGGCTGGTCGAACTCGACCGGTTCACCGTCCTCGACCAGAATGGCTTCGATCACGCCGTCCTGGTCGGCTTCGATCTGATTCATCATCTTCATGGCCTCGACGATGCAGATGGCATCGCCCTTCTTGACGCTCTGGCCGACTTCGACGAACGGCTTGGCACCCGGCGCCGAGGCGCGGTAGAAGGTGCCGACCATCGGCGAGGCCACCGCATGACCGTTGTGCTGCGCCGGGGTGCTGCTCTCTTCGGCGCTGGCAGAGGGTGCCGGCTGAGGAGCGGCGGGCGGTGCGTAACCGATCGGCGGCATGGCGTACTGCGGTATGCTGTGCTGGTAAGCGGCGCCATTGGGGTGGCGGCTGATACGGACCGACTCTTCGCCTTCCTGAATTTCAATCTCGCTGATATTGGACTCTTCCAGCAGCTCGATCAGCTTCTTGACCTTGCGAATATCCATGAATCTGTCCCGATCAGGGGTGGGGTATGTGGCCGGTCGGCGACGCTGTCAACCTTCGCCGACTCTGTCTAGATAACGACACGATGCTGAAAAATATCGTGATATCGGCCGTTGAAAACAGTGTTCGAGGAGTGTGCCGAAAAAAAACAGGCTTGTCCAGCGCGCCACGGCGATGCCCGCCGAAGCCGGCTATTAAACAGATATTTGACGATGATCACGTCGTGGCGGCGCGCTGCTGGTCGAGCCAGCCGATCAACTGCTCGAGGTGCTGGGCGAAGTCGCGACGCCCCACCTCGCCGAGAATGCGCGCCTCGCGGATCTCGTGCTCGCCGTCGAAGAACAGCAGGCTGGGTGGGCCGAACAGCCCGAAGTGGTCGAGCAGCTCGCGGCTCTCGGCGGTGGTCTCGGTGACATCGACCTGAATGCGTTGGAAGTTGGCCAGCTGGCCCGCCACGCTGGGGTAGACGTTGCGCTCCATCTGCTTGCAGGAGATGCACCAGTCGGCGGTGACGTCGACGAATACCGGCCGGCCATCGCGGCTGGCGTCGGCCAGCGCCAGCTGGAGGTCCTCCAGGCGGGTCACGCTGACCGGCGTTGGCAGTTCGGTGCCGCCGCGTTCGGCCAGTACCCCCGGCGGCGTGGCCAGCGGGCGCAGCGGATCCTGGGCGCCACGGGCGGCGCCGATCACCAGCGCAATGCCCCAGATCAGCAGCATCAGCCCGGCGCCCTGGCGCAGCTGCGGCCAGCCGCGCGGCGCATTGAGGCGCAGTGCCCCCAGGGTCAGGGCGGTGCCGATGGCCAGCGCCGACCACAGCAGCAGCGCCACTGCCGGCGGCAGCAGCCGCTCGATCAGCCAGATCGCCACCCCCAGCAGCAGCACGCCGAAGGCGATCTTGACGCCGTTCATCCAGGCGCCGGTGCGCGGCATCAGGGTGGTGCCGAAGGTGCCCACCAGCAGCAGCGGAATGCCCATGCCCAGTGCCAGCGCGAGCAGCGCCGCGCCGCCCAGCAGGGCGTCGCCGGTGGTCGAGATGAATACCAGGGCGCCGGCCAGCGGCGCCGATACGCAGGGCGAGACCACCAGCACCGAGAGCGCGCCGGCCAGCGCCAGGCCGGGCGGGCCGCTGCGCTGGGCGCGGGCCTGCCAGGCGTCGATGCGCCCGGCCAGACGCGGTGACAGGCGCAGGTTGAAGGCGCCCAGCATGGCCAGCGCAAACACCGCGAACAGAACGCTGAAGGTGATCAGCACCGGCGCCGACTGCAGCCGCGCCTGGAGATTGAGTCCGGCACCGAACAGCCCCATCAGCACCCCGACGGCGGCATAGGTGGCGGCCATGCCGGCGACATAGCTGGCCGAGAGGGCAAGGGCGCGCGCTCGGCTGGGGTTCTGGCCGACGATGATCGACGACAGGATCGGCACCATCGGCAGCACGCAGGGGGTAAAGGTCAGCCCCAGGCCGGCAAGGAAGAACAGGCCAATCATCAGCAGCGGGCTGGCGTCGGCCAGCAGCGCATTGAAGCGGCCGTCGGCGCTCTGCAGATCGGGGGCGGCAGGGCGCTGGTTGGCCTCGTCGTCATCGGCCTGGGCGGAGGCGAATACCGCCGGCGGCGAGCCGGGCATCGCCTCCAGGGTGATGCGTTCGGGAGGGTAGCAGAGCCCGGCATCGGCACAGCCCTGGAAGGTCAGCGCGAAGGCCAGCGATTCGGGGGCGCCGCTCTCGATGGGAATCTCCAGCACCACCGGCTGGTAGAAAACATGGACATCGCCGAAGAATTCGTCGCTGTGCGCCTCGCCGGGGGGAAGCTCGGGCTCGCCCAGGGTAACGGCCTCGTCGAGGCTCTCGATCTCGAAACGGTGGCGGTATAGATAGTAGTCGTCGGCGCTCTGCATGCCGACGTAGAGAGTCTCGTCATCCAGCCAGGCGTTGGCCTCGAAGGCCTCGTGGACCGGCAGGAAGTCGCGACTCGACGAGCCGCCGGAGGAGAACCACTGGGCCTGGGCGAGGGCTGGCAGCGTCAACAGCAGTAGCCAGGCGAGGGCGGTGCGAAGGGCGAGGCGCGAGTTCACGTACGGAGTATCCTTAGGCACATGGGCTTGCCGGGGTGATGAAACGCCTTTGAGACCGGTGGCGCCAGCGGACGTTCCCGATGGCGCTCGGCGCGGCGACCACATGCTAGGATACCTCAAGCGGGCGTGGGCATTCATTGCGCTGCGGCCATTTGTCCTCTTCGTCCCTTTGTTACTTCATTAAAGGAAGCAATGCCATGTCACTACTGGGAAGTCGCAAGGCCAAGGCCGATGCGCGCCGCCGTGAGCTCGAACGGCCCGACTATGGGTGGATCTGGAAACCGCTGCTGGCACTGGCGCTGATCTACCTGCTGGTCACCCTAGCACTTGGCATCTGGTGGAGCCGTGAGCCACCATCGTTCAACGTCGAGCTGGCCACCGGCGAGCAGCGCCAGGCCCTCGATGGCGACCAGTCGGGACTGCCCGGGGCGCGCGGCACGGTCACCACCGCCACCCTCAAGCAGGTGGTCGACACCCTGACCGACAAGCCCGGCGGCTACCTGCGCAACGATATCGCGCCTCCCGGGGTGTGGCTCGACAACATGCCCAACTGGGAACTGGGCGTGCTGCGCCAGTCGCGGGATCTCTCCACCAGTATGGTTGGGCTGGCCGGCGGCGAGAATGCGCATCTCGAGGAGGCCGAGCAGCGCCTGCAGGTGAGTAGTCGCGATTGGCTCTATCCCTCCGCCGAGCAGCATTTCGACCAGGCCTCAGAGGCGCTGGCGGCCTACTTGAGCGAGCTGGGGGATGACGCCGGCGACGGTTTCATGCCTCACGGCGAGCCGCTTGGCGACTGGCTGGGGCGGGTCGAGGCGCGCCTCGACGACCTGACCCGGCGGCTCTCGGCGGCTCTCGGCGAGCGCGATGCCAGCCGCGAGCTTGGCATCGAGGCCGATGAGCGTCCCGACGCCACGCCTTGGTACCGGGTCGACGATATCTTCTTCGAAGCGCGCGGCAGCGCCTGGGCGCTGCTGCACTTCCTGCGCGGCGTGGAGCGCGACTATGACGACCTGCTCGAGGCCGCCGAGGCGCACGGCGAGTGGCAGCAGCTGATCGCCGAGCTGGAGATGACCCAGCGGCGTATCTGGAGCCCGGTGATCCTCAACGGCTCGGGGTTCGGACTCTTCGCCAACCACTCGCTGGTGATGGCCAACTACACCGTGAGCGCCCGCGACCTGGCCGGCTCGCTGGCATCCAGGGTTGCCACGGTGGAGGTCAGCGAGGTGCATCAGGCCGAGGACGAGCGCGCCGTCGAGCCGCCGGTCGAGGAAGTGGTGGAAGACGACCCGGAGGCCAGCGAGGATGAGTCAGTCGATCAGCCACAAGAGATCGACGAGGGTGATGGGCAGAAGGACGCCACGGACGACGAGGCTTGATACTGCCTGCGCTGAAACGCCAACGGGCCGCCCCAGGGCGGCCCGTTGGCATTCAGGCAGGGCGGTTTCAGAACGCGCTCAGGCCTTGGTATAGGCCGCGGCGGCCTTCTCGATCGCCGCGCGGGCGGCCTCGGCGCCTTCCCATGACTCGACCTTGACCCACTTGCCCTTCTCGAGATCCTTGTAGTTCTCGAAGAAGTGGGCGATCTGCTGGCGCAGTAGCTCGGGCAGGTCGGTGACTTCCTGGACGTCGTCATAGAGGGCGGTGAGTTTCTGGTGCGGCACGCACACCAGCTTGGCGTCTTCGCCGGCCTCGTCGGTCATGTTGAGGATGCCTACCGGACGCGCGCGAATCACGCTGCCCGGCTGCACCGGGTAGGGGGTGACCACCAGCGCATCGAGGGCGTCGCCGTCGTCGGCCAGGGTGTCGGGAATGAAGCCGTAGTTGGCGGGGTAGAACATCGGCGTGGCCATGAAGCGGTCGACCAGCAGCGCATCCATGTCCTTGTCGATCTCGTACTTGATCGGCGCGTGGTTGGCGGGGATCTCGATAGCGACGTAGACGTCGTTGGGGAGGTCCTTGCCGGCGGGGATCTTGTCGAAACTCATGCTGCAGTCCTTTCTGAACGTAGGAAGAGTGCTGGGTGCTGGCGATGGCCAGGACGCTGGCAGTTATTGCAATGCGGCGAATTATACGAAGAGCCTCGCGTGATTACCAATGCTGGACTTCTCCTTTGGTTGACAAGTGCTTGTCGCATAAGCGGTGTATGATGGATGGCGCTGGCGCCAGTGCGGCGTGCAGCCGACCAGTGAAGTGTCACGGGAGGAGCAGTGGGTTCTGAATTGTCGCTGAGCATCGGCCAGGCCTTCGTCGCCCTTGAGCGGCGCCATCATCGCAGTTCGATGTCGGTGCGCGTGCCCGCCGAGCACACCCTGCTCGAGGCCAAGGGCGCCAGCGCGCTGATCAGTGACTCCAGCTCGCGTAACGCCATCGCCAAGCAGGCCGGCGATCTTAGCGTGCGCGGCTTCCTCGCCGACTACTATTCGACACCCGACCACTGGGACGTCAAGACCTCGGCGACCCGCGTGCTGCGGGCGCTCAACGGCTGGTGCTACAGCCAGAGCGGCCACGTCCAGAACGGCAGCTACATGGCCTCGCTGTCGGCGATGGTCTACCGCGGCCGCGAGGGGCATCTCTTCCATATGGGCGACACCCTGGTGTTTCGCCTGCGCGGCGCCGAGTTCGAGCAGCTCTCCCGCGACCATGTCACCGACCTCGGCGGCTATCGCTACCCGTCCCGGGCGCTGGGGCTGGACGGCAATATCGACATTGACTACGTCTCGGTGCCGCTCAAGCAGGGCGACATCTTCCTGTTTACCACCCAGGCGGTGCGCGGCACGCTGATGCCCTCGGACTACGTGCAGCTGATCCGCGCCGACGCCAGCGACCTCAACGCCGCCTGCGAACGGTTGGCCGATGCTGCCCTGTCGCGTGCCCAGGCGCGCGGCTATGGCGGCGAGCCGTTCTGTTTCCAGCTGGTGCGCGTCGACCACCTTCCCGAAACCGAACAGGACCACCCCGGGCGGCTCTACGGTGACCTGCCGGTGCCTCCGGAGCTCGCGCCCGGCGAGCGCCTGGACGGCCTGGAAGTGCAGGAGGTGCTGTCACGCACCGCCCAGTCGCGGGTCTACCGGGTGCGCGACATCTACAGCGAGCGCGAGATGGTGATGAAGGCGCCGAGCCCGGAGCTCTCCAGTCGTAACTCCTACCTCGAGCACTTCCTGCTCCAGCAGTGGGTGGTGGAGCGCGTCAACTCGCCGTTCGTGGCGCGGGTCATGGAGGCATCGCGCCCGCGCCGCTATCTCTACTACCTGATGGCCTATGTCGACGGCGAGCGGCTTACCGACTGGTCGCGTCGCCATCCCCAGGCCAGCCTGGCGCAGCGCCTGGATATCGCCCGCCAGCTTGGCAAGGCGGTGCAGGCGCTGCACCGCCGCGACCTGCTGCACCAGCAGATCCACCCCGACAATATTCTCATCGACCGCCACGGCCAGGTGGTGCTGGCCGACTTCAGCGCCTGTCGGCTGCGCGAGGGCGATGGCCACAAGCACTCCCGCGAGCTGGCTCGCCAGCTCGGCCTGACCGAGCACAGCGCGCCGGAGTATGCCCTCGACACCGACGTGGGGCGGCGCAGTGATCAGTATGCGCTGGCCTCGACGGTCTACTGGTTACTTACCGGGGCGCTGCCCTATGAACTGCCGCCCCACGAGCTGCGCAGTCATACCGGGCTCGAGCAGATGGCCTACCGCAGCGCGCGCACGTATAACCCGGAAATCAGCCCGGCGCTGGATGAAGCGCTGCGCCGTGCGCTCGACCCGCAGCGGGCGCTGCGCTTTCGGCGGCTCTCGGAGTTCCTGTATGCGCTGCGCGACCCCGTCGGCGAGCGCCGCGAGCGCACCAGCCCGCGGCTGCTCAAGGAGCCGGTCAACTTCTGGCAGGGCGTAGCAGGCATCCTGCTGCTGCTGCTGGTGCTTTCGTGGTTGCTGCGCTGAGGGTGGCCGCCAACTTCATCGCGACTGAAGTCGCTCCTACACTGGCCTTGGCGCCACTCTCTGGTGGGAGCGAATTCATTCGCGATGCAGCGCGCAGCGCTGCCGAGGTAGCTAACCCCATCGCGATTGACATCGCTCCTACACTGGCCTTGGCGCCACTCTCTGGTGGGAGCGAATTCATTCGCGATGCAGCGCGCAGCGCTGCCGTGTTGGCGCTTACAGCGTAAACGTCGGCAGCTTGCGCTCGACCTTGGCCAGCTTGAGATGGGCGACCTTGGGTAGGCCGTTCTCGAACGGCGGGAAGTCCTCGCCCTGGATCAGCGGTGACAGGTACTGGCGGCAGGCGTCGGTGATGCCGAAGCCGTCCTCGCGGATGAAGTCGCGGGGCATGAACTTCTCGCGATTGGCGACTTCGGCCAGCGGTGCCGCCTCGATACGCCACTCGTAAGGGGTGTCGGAGACGCGCTTGATCGCCGGCATCATGGCGTTCTTGCCGTCGAGGGCCAGCTCCACGGCCTTTTTGCCCACCGCGTAGGCCTGGTCGACGTCAGTCTTCGAGGCCAGATGGCGAGCGGCGCGCTGCAGGTAGTCGGCCACCGCCCAGTGGTACTTGTAGCCAAGGTCCTGCTTGACCATGCCGGCCAGGGTCGGCGCCACGCCGCCCAGCTGGCGGTGGCCGAAGGCGTCGGTATTGCCGGAGTCGGCGAGGAAGGTGCCGTCCTCGTAGCGCGCTCCCTCGGAGACCACGATCACGCAGTAGCCATATTGCTTGACCGCTTCATCGACGCGCTTCATCACCGCGGCACGATTGAAGTGGATCTCAGGGAAGATCACCAGGTGCGGCGGCTCGCCCTCACCGCTACCGGCCAGTGCCCCGGCGGCGGCGATCCAGCCGGCGTGGCGGCCCATCACCTCGAGCACGAAGACCTTGGTCGAGGTGGCACACATCGAGGCGATATCCAGCGAGGCTTCGAGCGTAGAGGTGGCAATGTACTTGGCCACGCTGCCGAAGCCCGGCGAGTTGTCGGTGATCGGCAGGTCGTTGTCGACGGTCTTGGGCACGTGGATGGCGGTCAGCGGGTAGCCGAGCTTCTCGGATAGCTGCGAGACCTTGAGGCAGGTATCGGCGCTGTCGCCGCCGCCGTTATAGAAGAAGTAGCGGATGTCGTGGGCCTTGAAGACCTCGATCAGCCGCTCGTACTGGGTGCGGTGGGTCTCGATGTCCTTGAGCTTGTAGCGGCACGAGCCGAAGGCGCCACCCGGCGTGTGGCGCAGTGCGGCGATGGCGTCGTCCGACTCCTGGGAGACGTCGATGAGGTCTTCGGTCAGGGCGCCGATGATGCCGTTGTGGCCCGCGTATACCTTGCCGATCCGGTCGGACTCGCGGCGGCAAGCTTCGATCACCCCGCAGGCACTGGCGTTGATGACGGCGGTGACGCCACCGGACTGGGCATAGAAGGCGTTGTGCTGGGCCATGGGAGTTGCTTCGCTCCTGCAGTGTCGGATCGTCGAAAGGGCATAGGAAGTGGTCGCACATCTTAGTCGAAAGTGGGGGGAGCTGCATCCTGTCGCGATCTGGTAACGCCTCGATGCGTTACCGGCGCGGCGGCCTGTGGTGGCGGCTCGGGCAGCGTGCTAGTCTCGCAGCGACTGTGGCAGGAGGCACGCGATGCACGTTCATGTTGTTGGAATCTGTGGCACTTTCATGGGCAGCCTGGCGCTGCTGGCCCGCGAACTCGGCCATCGCGTCAGCGGCTCGGATGCCAATGTCTATCCGCCGATGAGCACCCAACTGGCCGAGGCCGGTATCGCCCTCAGCGAGGGCTTCGCCGCCGCCAACCTCACGCCGCGCCCGGACCTGGTGGTGATCGGCAATGCGCTGTCGCGGGGCAACCCCGAGGTCGAGGCGGTGCTCGATGAGGGGCTGCCCTATGTTTCCGGGCCCCAGTGGCTGGCCGAGCAGGTGCTGCCCGGGCGTCCGGTGATTGCCATTGCCGGCACCCATGGCAAGACCACCACGGCAAGCCTCACCGCCTGGCTGCTGGAGGCCGCCGGCCTTCAGCCGGGCTTCTTGATCGGCGGGGTGCCGCGCAATTTCGGCGTCTCGGCGCGTCTCGGTGGTGCGGGGGCGCCGTTCGTGGTCGAGGCCGACGAATACGACACTGCCTTCTTCGACAAGCGCTCCAAGTTCGTCCACTACCGCCCGCTGATTGCGGTGCTGGCCAACCTGGAGTTCGATCACGCCGACATCTTTCCCGACCTGGCCGCCATCGAACGCCAGTTCCACCATCTGGTGCGCACTGTCCCGGGCCGTGGCCAGCTGCTGGTCGCCGACGACCAGCCGGCGCTGGAGCGGGTCCTGGCCCGGGGTTGCTGGACGCCGGTGCTGCGCCTGGGGCGCGAGCAGGCGAGTGACTGGCGCCTCGAGCTGGAGCGCGACGACGCCTCGCGCTTTCGGGTTATCCAGCGCCAGGCTGACGGCGGCGAGGAGGATGCGGTGGTCGACTGGGCGCTCAACGGCGAGTACAACGCCCGCAACGCCCTGGCCGCGCTGGCCGCAGCCCATGCCTTTGGCGTCGACCTGGCGCGCGGCTGCGCGGCGCTGGCGCGCTTCGAGAACCCGCGCCGGCGCCAGGAGGTACGTGGCGAGATCGCGCATATCCAGGTCATTGATGACTTCGCCCACCACCCCACGGCGATTGCCGCCACCCTTGGGGGCTGCGTGCCGCGACCCCCAAGGGGCGGCTGCTGGCGGTGATCGAGCCGCGCTCCAACACCATGCGGCTGGGCACGCTGCGCAGCCGGCTGGCGGCGAGTGTCAACGATGCCGACGCGGTGTGGTGGTACCAGCCGCCGGGGCTCGACTGGTCGCTGGACGAGGTGCTCGCCGAGTGCCGGCCGCCGACCCAACTGGCCGATGATCTCGACGCCCTGGTGGCGGCGGTGGTGGCTGAGGCGCGGCCGCTGGATCGCATCGTGGTGATGTCCAACGGTAGTTTCGGTGGGATTCACGACAAGCTGCTGACGGCACTGGAGGTGGCGCATGGCGAATGACTTCAAGCCCCCTGTAACGGTGGCGCTGACAGGTGCCTCCGGCGCCCAGTACGGCCTGCGCCTGATCGAGTGCCTGGTGGCCGCCGACCACGAGGTGTGGGTGATGATCTCCAAGGCCGCGCACCTGGTGATCGACACCGAGACCGACATCTCGCTGCCGGCGCGCCCCGAGCGGCTGGTCGAAGCGCTCGGCGAGATGAGCGGCGCACGCGCGGGGCAGATCCGCTGCTTCGCCCGCGAGGACTGGATGGCGCCAGTGGCCTCGGGTTCCGGTGCGCCGGCCTCGATGGTGATCTGCCCGTGCTCTACCGGCACTCTATCGGCGGTGGCCACCGGGGCCAGCAACAACCTGATCGAGCGCGCCGCCGACGTGGCCCTCAAGGAGCGCCGCCAGCTTATCCTGGTGCCCCGCGAGACGCCGTTCTCGGCAATTCATCTCGAGCACATGCTGAGCCTGACGCGGATGGGGGCGGTGATCCTGCCCGCGGCGCCGGGCTTCTACCATCAGCCGTCGAGCGTCGACGACCTGATCGACTTCATCGTGGCGCGGATTCTCAACCAGTTGGGTATCGAGCACAGGCTGATGCCGCGCTGGGGGGAATCAGCGCCAAGCACCTAGCACCTCAGGTCATGCTTGTTACTGGGCGCTCGGCGCTTACTGCTATGGAGGTCTCTCGGATGGTCAACCTGGGATTGCTGTCGGTGTTCGTGCCGACATTCTTCATGGTCTCGTTGACCCCGGGCATGTGCATGACCCTGGCGATGATCCTCGGCATGACCCAGGGCGTGAAGCGCACCCTGTGGATGATGTTCGGCGAGCTTGCCGGTGTGGCGCTGGTGGCGGTTGCCGCCGGCGCCGGGGTGGCGGCCTTGATGCTGCGCCAGCCGGAGCTGTTTGCGCTGTTCAAGTGGGTCGGCGGCGTCTACCTGGCCTACCTGGGGATGATGATGTGGCGCTCCCGGGGGCGCATGGCGATTCCCCTCGAGAGCGTCGAGCTGCCGCGTGCCACGCGCACCCAACTGGCCATGCAGGGCTTCGTCACCGCGGTGGCCAACCCCAAGGGCTGGGCCTTCTTCGTCGCGCTGCTGCCGCCGTTTCTCGACGCCAGCCAGGCACTGGGGCCGCAGCTGGCGGCGCTGGTGGCGGTGATCCTGCTCATCGAGTTCATCTGCCTGCTGCTCTACGCCGGCGGCGGGCGCACCGCGCGCAAGCTGCTCGGCGAGAGCGGCAACGTGCGGCTGCTCAACCGCATTGCCGGTTCGATGATGGTGGGGGTCGGCGTCTGGCTGGCGCTTGGGTAGACTTTGAGCGAAAACTGGCTGCGCTCGGTCATGCGGCGTTAAAAATCAGCTCAAAATGCTCATTTACAAACCCGTAAACTCCGCTTTTTCGCCGACTTTTGCCTTGCCTGACCTTCGCTCGCCGACTTTTCGTGCAAAGTCTGGGCTCTGAGCGCCCAGCTCAGGTGGCCGGCAGCCAGGCCAGGCGCATTGCCAGTAGCACCAGCGAGGCACAGGCCAGACTCGGCCAGGGGGCCGGGGCCAGCGAGCGGTGGGCGAAGCGGTGATAGCTGATGCGCACCATCGCGCAGACCACTAGCCCCAGCAGTGCGCCGCCGATCAGGTCGCTGGCCCAGTGCACGCCCAGCGTCAGGCGCGACAGCGCCATCGGCACCGCCAGCACGATCGCCGCCCAGTAGGCCCACACGCGGTGGCGCGACGGCAGCTCCTGGGCGATAAAGGCGGCGGCCAGGCCATACAGCACCACGGCGGTGGAGGTATGGGCGCTGGGGTAGGCCAGCGAGCCGGTCAGGTACTCCGGGAAGTCCGGCCGTTCACGCCCGGCCAGCTGCTTGAACAGGGTGTTGGCCACAGCGATCCCGCCGAGGCCGGCGCTGAGGTGCAGAAAGGCCGAGAGGTGTCGCGCCCACAGCAGCCATAGCCCCCAGGGCAGGAACAGTGCCAGTACGCCGTAGGTGTCGCCGGCACGGGCCATCAGCTCGCTGGCGATGGCGACCCAGGCCATGTCGAGTGCCGCGGCCATGCCCTGGATCTGGGTGTCCATCAGCATCGGCCCTTGGTGGTCGAGCACGATCAGCGTCCAGATGCAAAGCGCCGTCAGCGACACTACCAGCAGGCACAGCGAGCCTAGCGGGAACTCGCCGCGCGGCCGTCGGGCGCGCAGGCGGATCCACAACCGGCGCCGCCAGGCCGCGCCGCGCGCCAGCCGCGCGATAGCGAAGTAGACGCGCCCGCCGCGGGCCAACTGGTGACGCAGCCACGAAAAACCCAGCGCCAACGCCACGATCACCGCCGCCAGGGCCAGCAGCCACTGCTGGGTGCCGGGGGGGATGTCGAGTAGCTGCTGCCAGGTGCGGCCCAGCAGGTAGCCGGGCAGTACATAGGCCGGTGCCCAAAGCAGTGCCGACAGCAGCGAAGCCCACAGGAACGCGAACGGCGACATGTGCAGCATGCCGGCGATCATCGGGATCACCGGGCGCACCGGTCCGACGAAGCGGGCAAAAATCACCGACAGGGTGCCGTAGCGCTGAAAGAAGCGCGCGCCGCGGGCTAGCCACTCCGGATGGCGATGAAACGGCCATAGTCGCGGCACGCGTTCGCGCTGGGTATAGCCCAGCGCGAAGCTCAGGCCGTCGCCGACCAGGGCGCCGAGAAAGGCGGCCAGCAGCACCAGCGGGATCGCCAGGTCCTGGTGGCCGGCCAGCGAGGCGGCTGCCGTCATCAGCAGCACGCCGGGCATGATCAGGCCGACCACGGCCAGGCACTCGAGTAGCGCAATCACGGCGATGATCAGCAGCAGCAGGGCGGGGGATGGGGTCAACTGGTAGAGCCAGTCGGCAATATTCAAGACGCGGACTCCGTCAGCGCGTGCCCCCTGCGCAGGAGGCGTTGTTCGAAGGCCAGCCAGCGTTCGCCGGGCTGCGGCGTGCACACCGCGATGCGTGCGGTGAGCGGCCCGGTCTCGGCCAGCACGCAGCGCTCCAGCGCCGCCAACAGGCGGTTGCGAACCATTAGCGCGCCGTTGTCGCCAGTGTCCGGCAGTACCAGCCAGAACAGGTTGCCCTCGGCGCGGCCCAGGCTGTCATGGTTGCGGCAGGTATGGTGCGCCACCTGGCAGAAGCGTTGCAACATGTGGCGGTAGAGGCGCAGGCCGAACTGTTCGCCGGCCATGTCGAGCTGCGGCAGATAGATGACCAGCACGCTGAGGCGCCGCTCGAGTGTCTGAGCCCGTGCCAGTTCGCTCTGCAGGGTCTCCTCGAGTGCGCTTGCCGTCAGCGCCTCGCACTGCGGGTCATTGGGGTCGGTGGCGCGCAGCAGGGCCCGGTGGCGCAGCTGCTCCCAGGGGGCCAGGGTGCACAGCGCTACCAGCGTCAGGTAGCTGAGGGTGGCCTGCCGTAGGCTCATCTCGATGTCCAGCAGCAGCAGCCACAGCGGGGCCAGCAGCAGGTTGAGCATCAGCGCCGGGCCCAGCGGCAGCAGCAGCAGTGCCAGCACCGGCGGCAGCCCCAGCCACAGGTCGGCGACCCGTTCGAGTCGGATCAGCTCCACGGTCAGCAGCAGATAGCCGGTGCTGATCAGCATGTAGGAGGCCATGCGCTGGGCGCGATAGTTGGCGAGGCGCACCACCGCGGCCGCCAGCAGCAGCAGGGCACCGATACTGGGCAGCAGGATGTAGTCGTAGTGGCCCATCAGGTAGTGCCAGCCGGCCTGGGCGCCGGCAAACAGCGCCGCCAGCAGGTAGACCAGCACGAATAGCCGCGACGGTGAATGCTCGAGGCGAGGGGTCATGGGTCAGCCTCGTCGTGTACCAGCGGGACCTGCTGCTCAGCGAGCGCCTCGCGCGCCTCCTCCAGGCGCTCGCTGTGGCTCAGTGGCAGGGTGCGAGCACGCAGATCACGCTGGGGTAGCATGCTCAGCAGGGCCTGGCAGCGCTGGCGCACCGCGGCGGGATCGCGGTCAACCAGGGTGATCGCCAGGGTGCGCCGGTCGAGGCGATAGCAGTGTTCGAAAGGGTGGCTGGCCTGGGCCAGGCGTTGCGCCAGTCGCCAGCAGCGGTGCCCGGTGCTGCGGATCAGCAGCAGTTCGCCGTGCAGCGGGTCGCGCTCGCTGCGGGTGCGTTCGCGGGCCAGCGACTCCTCGAGGCGCTGGGCCGACCACAGGCGCAGGCCGGGGGTCAGCCGCTGGCGCTGGTTGACCCGCTGCCACAGCGGGCGCAGCTGCACGGCGTGGGCGGCTCCGGCCAGCAGCAGCAGAGCCAGCGCCACGCCGCTGATGTTGGCCTCGGCGCGGGGTAGCATGGCCGCTACCTGCCACCAGGCGAACGCGGCCAGGGCCACGTTGAGGGCCATCATCCAGCGCGGCTGGGGTAGCATCATCAGAATCGCGAAGGCCCACATCCACACCCCGAGGGCTTCCGGGTCCAGTGCCACCAGGCTCGCCAGCAGCAGGCTCGGCACCAACTGCCAGGGCATGCGTGCCGGCCAGTAAAGGCGGTGCTGCAGAAGTGCGGCGGTGGTCAGCAGCCACAGCGCCGTGATCCACAGCAGCGGGCGCACCGCGCCGAGGTCCAGCGCGACGGCCATTGCCGCGCAGAGCACGGCGCCGGCCAGCAGGGTGAGGCGAAAGCCGCGGACTTTGTACATGCTCTCCATGGTGCCTTATATTGGTCTGCTTCGCTGTATCATGAGCCTTTTCACCCTGTCGGTCATCGCCGCCGTACAGCCTTATTCAGGAGTTTCGCCAGGGCATGTCACACCACACCGCTGCCATCACCGATGTCGTTGCCTACATGGATCAGTTGGGTCAGCAGGCCCGTGCCGCCAGCGCCACGCTACGGCGTCTCGATACCGCGTGCAAGAATGCCGCCCTGCTGGCCACCGCGGCCCAGCTCGAGCAGGCGCGACCGCGGCTGCTGGCGGCCAATGCGGGTGACCTGGTGCGGGGCCGCGAAAACGGCCTGGATGCGGCGTTGCTCGACCGCCTGGCGCTGACCGATGCACGTATCGACGCCATGATCGAAGGGCTGCACCAGGTTGCCGCACTGCCCGATCCGGTGGGCGAGGTGGACGGCCTGCGCTACCGGCCCAGCGGTATTCAGGTTGGGCAGATGCGCGTGCCGCTGGGCGTGATCGGCATCATCTACGAATCGCGCCCCAACGTCACCGTCGAGGCGGCCAGCCTGTGCCTCAAGGCGGGCAATGCCTGCATCCTGCGCGGTGGCTCCGAGGCGCGCGACAGCAATGCCGCCATCGCCGCCTGCCTGCAGGCGGGCCTGGCCGAGGCCGGGGCGCCCGAGGCGGCAGTGCAGGTGGTGGCCACTACCGATCGCGCCGCGGTGGGGCGGCTGATCAGCATGCCCGAGTACGTCGATGTGATCATTCCGCGTGGCGGCAAGTCGCTGATCGAGCGTATTACCCGCGAGGCGCGGGTGCCGGTGATCAAGCATCTCGACGGCGTCTGCCATGTCTATATCGATGCCACGGCCGACCGCGACAAGGCGTTGGCCATCGCGCTCAACGCCAAGACCCACCGCTACGGCACCTGCAATACCATGGAGACCCTGTTGGTGGATGCGCCGCTGGCCACTGAGCTGCTGCCGCGGCTCGCCGCTGCCTACGCCGAGCATCATGTCGAAGTGCGCGGCTGCCCGCGGACCCGCGAGATCCTGCCCCAGGCCGTCGAGGCCACCGAGGAGGACTGGCACGCCGAGTACCTGGCGCCGATACTGGCGATCCGCGTGGTCGACGGCATCGACGCCGCCATGGCCCATATCGACCGCTACGGCTCGCAGCATACCGATGCCATCGTCACCGAGCAGTACGCCCTGGCGCGACGCTTCATGGCCGAAGTCGACTCCAGCTCGGTGATGGTCAACGCTTCGACGCGCTTCGCCGACGGCTTCGAGTACGGCCTGGGTGCGGAGATCGGCATCTCCACCGACAAGCTGCATGCGCGGGGCCCGGTGGGGCTCGAGGGACTGACCACCCGCAAGTACGTGGTGTTCGGGGATGGGCATATACGTGAGTGATGCCGTGCGGGTGGCGATGCTCGGCGGCACCTTCGACCCGGTGCACCTGGGGCACCTGCGCAGCGCCGTGGAGCTGGTTGATGCGCTCGGCCTCGACCGGATGCACATGATTCCCGCCCATCAGCCGCCGCTGCGCGAGGCGCCTGGGGTGCCCAGCCATGAGCGCCTGACGCTGCTGCAGCACGGCATCGGCGACACGCCGCGGCTGGTTGCCGACGACCGCGAGATCCGCCGCGACGGCCCCTCCTACTCCGCCGACACCCTGGCCAGCCTGCGCGCCGAGTACGGCGAGTCGGCGCGGCTGGTGATGGCGCTGGGCCACGACGCCTTCCTCAAGCTGGCCGACTGGCATCAGCCGCAGCGGCTGTTCGAGCTGGCGCATCTGGTGGTCATCGAGCGGCCCGATCATCGCCAGCCGCTGCCGGATACGCTTGGCGAGCTGATCAGCGGACGTGAGGTCGATGACCCAACGGCGCTGTTCGCTGCGCCGGCCGGCGGGCTGCTGCGGCTGTCGCTGCCCACGCGCATGGCGATCTCCGCGACCGAGGTGCGCCAGCGCCTGTGCCACGGCGGCTCGGTACGCTATCTGCTGCCCGAGGCGGTGGAGCGGCGCATCATGGCACTGGGCCTCTACCGCCACGAGCGGTAGAATGATGGGATCAATGATCGTGATTTCCGCTACGCACCAGGAGCCCCACGCACACTATGCAGATTGACGACCTCAAGACACTGGTGATCGATGCCCTCGAGTCCCTCAAGGGCCAGGATATCGCCACCCTCGACGTGTCGCGCCTGACCAGCGTGACCGACCTGATGGTGGTGGCCAGCGGTACCTCGACGCGGCATGTCTCGGCGCTGGCCAGTCGCGTGGTGGAAACCGCCAAGGAGCACGATCTGCAGCCGCTGGGCGTCGAAGGGCAGGCCGGCTCCGACTGGGTGCTGGTGGACCTCGGCGAACTGGTGGTGCATGTGATGCTGGTCGAGACCCGGCGCCTCTACGACCTCGAACGGCTGTGGTCGGACCTGCCCAGCGACGGCGAGGCCGAGGTGCGCGGGGAGCGTGTGTGAAGCTCAAGCTGCTGGCGGTAGGCACCAAGATGCCGGGCTGGGTGGAGCAGGGTGTTGGCGAGTATCGCAAGCGGCTGCCGCGTGACTTCAGCCTCGAGATCATCGAGATCGCCCCCGGCGCGCGCGGCAAGAATGCCGATATCGCGCGCGCTGTGGCCAGCGAAGGCGAGCGCATGCGCGAGCGGCTCAAGGGCAACGAGCAACTGGTGGCGCTGGAGGTCGGCGGCAAGCCCTGGAGTACCCGGCAGCTCGCCGAGCAGGCCGCCGACTGGCGCCTCGCCGGGCGCGACGTGGCGCTGCTTGTGGGCGGCCCCGACGGCCTCGAGCCGGGGCTCTCGGCGAGCGCCGATCAGCACTGGTCGCTATCGCCGCTGACCTTGCCGCATCCGCTGGTGCGCATCCTGCTCGCCGAACAGCTGTACCGCGCCTGGACGCTGCTGGTAGGGCATCCCTATCACCGTTGAGGTGTTTCTTGTTTCATATCTCGAGTTCGCTCCATGCGTGATCGTCGCCAGGTACTCAAGAACACGCATCAGGAAGTGCGTATCTTCCGACTGCGCTCGCTACTGGCGCTGCTGGTGGTGGTGGCCTTGATCGCTACGCTGATGGGGCGCCTGGCCTACCTGCAGGTGACCCAGCACGAGGTCTATATCACCCGTTCGGAGAAGAATCGCGTGCGGGTCGAGCCGCTGCCGCCGACCCGCGGGCTGATCTACGACCGCAACGGCCAATTGCTGGCCGAGAATCGTCCCACCTACAACCTGATGCTAGTGCGCGAGCGCGTCGAGGACCTCGATGCCACTCTCAACCTGTTGGTCGAATTGCTGGCGCTGCCCGAGGAGGGCGTCGAGGCGTTCCGCGAGCGCTCGCGGCAGCGCACCCGGCCCTATCAGCCGGCGCTGCTGATGAGCGACCTGGAGGAGGAGCAGATCGCCCACCTGGCGCTCAACCGCCATCGCCTGCCCGGCGTCGAGGTCGAGGCGCAACTGCTGCGCTACTACCCGGATGCCGCGATGCTGTCCCACGCGCTGGGCTACGTGGGGCGCATCAATGCCGAGGAGCTGGCGACCCTGGATCCGGGCAACTACGCCGGCACCCATTTCATCGGCAAGACCGGCGTCGAGCGCTTCTACGAGGATGTGCTGCACGGCCAGGCCGGGCTGCGCAAGGTCGAGACCAACGCCCGCGGCCGGGTGCTGCGCGAGCTGGGCCGCACCGATCCGGTGCCCGGCGAGAACCTGACCCTGACCATCGACCGCGACATGCAGAAGCTGGCCTACTCGCTGCTCGACGGCCGGCGCGGCTCGATCGTCGCCATCGAGCCGGCCAGCGGCGAGATACTGGCGCTGGTCTCGGCGCCGGGCTTCGACAGCAACCGCTTCGTCACCGGCATCGACGTCGCCTCCTATCAGGCGCTGCAGGAGGACATCGACCTGCCGCTGTTCAACCGCGCGATCCGCGGCCAGTACCCGCCGGGCTCCACCATCAAGCCGTTCCTGGCCATCGCCGGACTTGCCGAAGGGGTGATCACGCCCAACCGGGTGATCAACGACCCCGGCTATTTTCAGCTGCCGGGCGACACCCGCCGCTACCGCAACTGGCTGCGCTGGGGCCACGGCCGGGTCGACATGGAGCGCTCCATCGAGGTCTCCAACAACACCTATTACTATACCCTGGCCCACGAGATGGGCATCGACCGCCTGCATGAGCACATGACCGGCTTCGGCTTCGGCCGGCGGGTCGGCCACGACGTGTTCGGCGAGAGCGCCGCCCTGATGCCCTCGCGTGACTGGAAACGCGGACGCTTCAATCAGCCCTGGTACCCGGGCGAGACCATCTCGGTGGGTATCGGCCAGGGCTACTGGCAGGTCACACCGCTGCAGCTGGCGGCCGCCACCGGGGTGCTGGCCAACCGCGGCAAGTGGGTCAAGCCGCGTATGGCCAAGCGCATCGGCGACCATGAACAGGAGACGGTGCTGCCCGAAACCCTCGGCGACATCGTGCTCGATGACGAGGCGTGGTGGGACAAGGTGTTCTCCGGTGCCGAGAAGGTGCTGAGCGGCAGCGAGGGCACTGCGCGGCGCACTGGCGTCGATCTCGACTACCGCATGGGCGGCAAGTCGGGCACCGCCCAGGTGTTTTCGCTGGGCCAGGACCAGCGCTATGACGCCGACGAACTCGCCGAGCGGCTGCGCGACCACGCGCTGTTCGTTGCCTATGCGCCGCTCGAGGACCCGCAGATCGCGGTGGCGGTGATCGTCGAGAATGCCGGCGGCGGCAGCACCCACGCTGCGCACCTGGCGCGGGCGATGAGCGATGCCTGGCTGCTCGACGACGAGGCGCCGGACGTCGAAGAGGTGCGCGAAGAGATGGAGAGTGACAACGCCAGCGTAGCGGGGAACTGATGATCGGCAAGGGATGCTCATGATGCTCGGCGATATTACCCGCGGCCTGCGCGGCCACCCGGTGCGTCCGCCCGAGAGCGGTATGTCGCGCCGCAAGAGCGTGTGGACCAAGCTGCGCATCGACCCGTGGATTATGCTGCTGCTGCTGGTGCTGATGAGTGCTGGGCTGCTGGTGCTCTACAGCGCCAGCGGCCAGCGCATCGAGACGGTGATCGCCCAGGCCAGCCGCTTCGGACTGGGGCTGCTGGTGCTGATGGTATTGGCGCGGCTGTCGCCCACCACGCTGCTGCGCTGGGCGCCGCTGCTGTATGGTGCGGCGCTGACGATGCTGATCGCGGTGGAGGTGATGGGCGACATGGGCATGGGCGCCCAGCGCTGGCTGGTGATTCCCGGCGTGGTGCGCTTCCAGCCCTCGGAGCTGATGAAGCTGGCGATGCCGATGATGCTTGCCGCCTACCTGTGCCGCCGCGAACTGCCGCCAAGGTGGACCGACCTGCTGGTGTGCAGCCTGCTGATGGCGGTGCCGGTACTGCTGATCGCGCGCCAGCCAGACCTCGGCACATCGCTGCTGGTGACCTGTGCCGCGGTATTCGTGATCCTGCTGGCCGGGCTGTCGTGGCGCTTCATCGCCTTTCTGGCGGTGCTGGCTAGCGCAGCGCTGCCGCTGCTGTGGATCAATATGCACAACTACCAGCGTCAGCGGGTGCTGACCTTTCTCAATCCCGAGAGCGACCCGCTGGGCGCCGGCTGGAACATCATCCAGTCGACCACCGCCATCGGCAGTGGCGGCCTGCTGGGCAAGGGCTGGTTGCATGGCACCCAGTCGCAGCTCGAGTTCCTGCCCGAACGCCATACCGACTTCATCGTCGCGGTGCTCGGCGAGGAGTTCGGGCTGGTCGGCATGCTGGTGGTGCTGAGCCTCTACCTGCTGATCATCGTCCGTGGGCTGTGGCTGGCCAACGCGGCCCAGGACTGTTTCGGCCGCCTGCTGGCGGGCAGTATCATTCTGACCTTCTTCATCTACGTGTTCGTCAACGTGGGCATGGTCAGTGGCATCCTGCCGGTAGTCGGCGTGCCCTTGCCGTTGGTCAGCTATGGCGGCACCTCCAGCGTGACCTTGCTGGCCGGTTTCGGTATTCTCATGTCGATTCATGCCCACCGCCGCCTGCTGCCACGCTGAGGCGGCGTCAAACGACCCAGCAAGGAGCTGCCCGACCGATGACGGTGTCTGTATTTCAGGGAAGGGGCACGCACGGCGTGCTGGCCGCAGTGGGCCTGTCACTGATGGCGTCGGCGAGTCTTGCCGACGATTTCGACCCGGCGTCGCATGACGAGGTCGCGGTACTGGTCGACGAGCTCGGCGAGCAGGGCGTACCGCGCGACTGGGCCGAGGCGGCCATGCGCCAGGCCGACTTCAGTCAGGACGTGCTCGCCGCCATGGAGGGCGCCGCAGAGCGGCGCCTGCGCTGGGACGAATACCGCGAGATCTTCCTGCAGCGCGACCGTATCCTGCAGGGCGCGGCGTTCATCGATGCCCACCAGGACGCCTTCGCCCGCGCCGAGGCCGAGTTCGGCGTGCCGCCGGAGGTGATCGCCGCGATCATCGGCGTCGAGACCAAGTACGGCCAGTTTACCGGCCGTCACCGGGTGCTCGACTCGCTGTCGACGCTGGCCTTTCACCATCCCAGCCGCCACCGCTTCTTTCGCGACGAGCTGGCCGCCTTCCTCGAGATCGCCTATGAAGAAGAGGTCGAGCCGGGCTCGCTGCACGGCTCCTACGCCGGTGCCATGGGCTACCCGCAGTTCATCCCCACCAGCTACCGCGCCTACGCGGTGGACTTCGACGGTGACGACATTCGCGACCTGTGGACCAACCCGGTGGATGCCATCGGCAGCGTTGGCAACTATTTTGCCGAGCACGGCTGGCGCGATGACGAGGCCATCTTCAGCGAGGCCAGCGGCCCCGAGGCGCTCCCCGAGGGCATCGAATTCAACGCCACCCGGCCACCCTATGCGTCACTCTCCGAGCTGGCCGAGGTCGGCATCGAGCCGGCCGGCGCCGACGCAGCGGATACAGTGATACCCCTGGCGTTCGACTACCGGCGCGACGACGACAGCGACGACGTCGGCTATCACTATCGCCTTGGGCACCATAATTTTTACGTGATTACCCGCTACAATCACAGCCACCTGTATGCCATGGCGGTGACCGAGCTGGCCGAGCAGATTGCCGAAGCCTACGAGGAGGGCACATGGTCCGACAGCTGACGCGCCTCTCGGCAGGCCTGGCCGCGCTGCTGTTGATGGCCGGCTGCGCCAGCAGCGGCGGTAGTGGCCAGCGTGCCGACGACGGCGCCGCCAGTGCATCGCAGAACGCAGCGACCAGCACCGCCAGCGGGCGCTACTCGATGAGCCGCGATGCCTACCCCGACCTGCCGCCGGACGTCTCCAACGTGCCCGACGCCGAGCCGCGGGTAGAGCCGCGTTCACCGGGTGGCAATCGATCCTCTTACGAGGTGTGGGGCAAGACCTACCGGGTACTCTCGGACGAGGTGGGCTACAGCAACGAGGGCATCGCCTCCTGGTATGGCGAGAAGTTCCACGGTTATGCTACCGCCAACGGTGAGATCTATGACATGTACCTGATGACCGCCGCACACCGCTCGCTGCCGCTGCCCAGCTTCGTCAAGGTGACCAGCGTCGCCAACGGACGCTCGGTGATCGTGCGGGTCAACGACCGTGGTCCCTTCCACGACGACCGCGAGATCGATCTCTCCTATGCGGCGGCGGCGCGGCTGGATATTCTGGGCAGCGGCACCGGCCGGGTGCGCGTCGAGGCCATCGACCCGGTGGCCTGGCAGCAGAATCGCGGCAACGGCGAGCGCCAGGTGGCTGAGGTGCAGCGCCAGGCCCGCGACGGCGCCGAGCAGGTAGCTGCGCCAGCGGCAGGTGTCTCGCCGCCCCGGGAAGTCGCCGCCAGGCCGGCGTCCGACAACGGTTCGGCGCAAGCCGGCGGTGTCTTCCTGCAGGTTGCCGCCCTCGGCTCGGCGAGCAACGCCGAGGCGCTGAAGTCGCGACTGCAGAGTGAACTCAACCAGCCGGTGCGGGTGGCCAGCGATGCCAGCGTGCATCGCGTCCAGGTCGGGCCGGTGAGTGACGCCAGTCGCGTCGAGCCACTGCGCGACGAGCTGCGCCGCGCGGGGTTTGCGCAAACCCTGGTAATCAATGACTGACCCCTCGTCGGGTCGTGTATCTCGTGACGTTTCTTCTTCTGTGAGAGTGGGTGTAATGAAAGTGTTTGCCTTGTTGTCCGGTTTGCGTCGCTCGATGCTCCCGTTGGCCGCCGCTGGCCTGACCAGCCTCGGGGTGATGACGCTGGGAGTGTCGGCCCAGGCCCAGCAGCCCGGCGCTCAGACCATGATTCCCTCGCCGCCGCAACTGGCGGCCAAGTCATGGTTCCTGATGGACGCCGACAGCGGCGAGGTGCTGGTCGAGCATAATGCCGACGAGCGCCTGCCGCCGGCCAGCCTCACCAAGCTGATGACCGCCTACCTGGTGGAACGCGAGCTCGATCGTGGCAATATCAGCATGGATGACAGGGTGCGGGTCAGCGAGAATGCTTGGCGCACCGGCGGCTCGAAGATGTTCATCGAGGTCGACACCGAGGTGGCGATCCGCGATCTGCTCTACGGCATCGTCATCGCCTCGGGCAATGATGCCAGCGTCGCCGTTGCCGAGCATCTGGCCGGCGGCGAGCAGCCGTTCGCCGACCTGATGAACCAGCATGCCCAGCGCCTGGGGCTGCACAACACCAGCTTCGCCAACGCCACCGGCCTGCCCGACCCCGAGCAGTACTCCTCGGCGCGCGACATGGCGCTGCTGTCGCAGTACATCATCAACGACTACCCCGAGCACTACGCGATCTACGCCGAGCGCTACTTCGACTACAACGACATTCGTCAGCCCAATCGCAACCGCTTGCTGTGGCGCGATGCCACCGTCGACGGCCTCAAGACCGGCTGGACCACCGAGGCCGGCTACGGCCTGGTGGCCTCGGCCAAGCGCGATGACATGCGGCTGATCTCGGTGGTGATGGGAACCAGCTCCGAAGAGGCCCGCGCCCAGGAGACCCAGAAGCTGTTCAGCTACGGCTTCCGCTATTTCGAGACGCTCAATCTCTACGAGGCGGGCTCGGTGCTCGAAACGCCGCGGATCTGGGGCGGTGCCGAGAACCAGGTGCGGGTCGGGGTAGACAGCGACGTCAAGATGACCGTGCCCCGCGGTCGCAGCGACGAGCTCACCGCTCGCCTCAATCTGCGTGGCGATATTACCGCCCCGGTAGCGGCCGGCGACCAGCTCGGTACCCTCGAGGTCAAGCTCGGCGACGAAGTGCTCGGCGAACGCCAGCTGGTGGCCTTGGAGAACGTCGAGCAGGGCGGTATCTTCAAGCGTGTCTTCGACATGGTGCGCCAGTTCATCAGCGGCCTGTTTGGCTGATCGAAGGCACTGATGGATGGCGTAACGCGGCGGCCCGGCTCGGGCCGTCGTGCATAGCGGCCTTGGTTGCAGCGCCGCGGTTGCGTAAAATGTCGCCAAATCCCCGTTTCGAGACTCACCATCATGGCCGACAAGCCCTTGCGAGACCTGCGTCTCGACACGCCGGCGGTGTCCGCGCCGGCCCCCCGCGTCGAGTTCCCCTGCGACTACTCGCTGAAGATCGTCGGCGATGCCGCCGACGATTTCCAGGACGTCGTGGCCGAGGTGGTCGAGGCCCATGCGCCCGGCTTCGACCGTGAGTCGATCCGCGTCGTCGACAGCCGCAACGGCAAGTTCCAGTCGGTGCGCCTGACCATCGTCGCTACCGGCAAGCCCCAGCTCGAGGCGCTGTTCGCCGCGCTCAAGGCCACCGGCCGCGTCCACATGGTGCTGTAGATGAGCGAGCATCCCGCCGCACCGGTCCAGGTCTATCGCCTGGGGCGCCAGCCGTACCTGCCGGTGTGGCAGGCGATGCGCGAGCTGACCGACACGCGCGACGCCGAGACCCCCGATCAGTGCTGGGTCGTCGAGCACGACCCGGTGTTCACCCAGGGCCAGGCCGGCAAGCCGGAGCACCTGCTGATGCCCGGCGACATCCCTGTGGTGCAGACTGACCGCGGTGGCCAGGTGACCTACCACGGCCCTGGCCAGCTGGTGGTCTATCCGCTGCTAGACGTGCGCCGCACCCGGCTCGGCGTGCGCGAGCTGGTCACCGCGCTGGAACAGGCGGTAGTCGGCGTGCTGGGGGATCTGGGTATCGCTGCCGTGGCTCGGGCGGATGCGCCAGGGGTCTACGTGGGCGAGGCCAAGATCGCTTCGCTGGGGCTGCGCATCCGCCGCGGCGCCAGCTTCCACGGCGTGGCCCTGAACGTCGATGCCGATCTCACCCCGTTCTCGCGCATCAATCCCTGCGGCTACGCCGGCATGGCGATGACGCGCATCAGCGACTTGGTCACCGCGGCGCCCGATGCCGACGACATAGCTCTCGGCCTGGTGCGTCATCTGGGCGCGCAGCTGGGTCGCGATCTTGCCTGGGCAGCGCCCGGCGAGCTGCCGGAACACTGCCAGCGTCTGGCAGAGCTCAGCCGACCGGCGTGACCGGAATCAGGCCGTCATCCGCGGCCTGGGCGGGTGCCTGCTGGCCGGGCACCTTGGCCGGTGCCGCCAGCCCCAGGTTGTTCTTCTCGAAGACCTTGTCAGCGCGGTAGCTGGAGCGAACCAGCGGCCCCGAGGCGACCTCCATGAAGCCCTTCTCGAGCCCCAGAGTGCGATAGCGCTCGAACTCGTCCGGGGTGACCCAACGCTCCACCGGCAGATGGTTCTTGGTCGGGCGCAGGTACTGGCCGAGGGTGACGATGTCGACGCCGATCTCGCGCAGGTCGTCGAAGGTGGCGAGGATCTCCTCCTCGGTTTCGCCGAGCCCCAGCATCAGGCTGGTCTTGGTCAGCACCTCGGGCTTGTGACGCTTGGCAAAGGCCAGCACATCAAGGGTCTTGCGGTAGCCGGCGCGGGGGTCGCGCACGCGCTGGGTGAGGCGTTCGACGGTCTCGACGTTCTGGGCAAACACCTCGAGGCCGGAATCCACTACGTCGGCGATGGCGGCGTGCACGCCGTCGAAATCCGGGGTCAGCGCCTCGACCACCACCTCCGGCGTGCGCGCCTTGATGGCGCGCACGCAGGCGGCGTAATGGCCGGCGCCGCCGTCGTCGAGGTCGTCGCGGTCCACCGAGGTCAGCACGATGTAGCGCAGGCCCATCAGCTCCACCGACTTGGCGGTGTTGTCGGGCTCTTCGGCATCGAGCCAGCCGCGCGGGTTGCCGGTGTCCACCGCGCAGAAGCGGCAGGCGCGGGTGCACACCGAGCCCATCAGCATGATGGTGGCGGTGCCGTTGCTCCAGCACTCGCCCATGTTGGGGCAGTGCGATTCGGCACACACCGTGCTCAGGCGGTGCTCGCTGACGTTGCGCTTGACCGCCTCGAAGCGTTCGCCGCCGGCGATCTGAATGCGCAGCCAGGGCGGCTTGCGGCCGTTGCTGACGCCCTCGTGGGGCTCTGTTGCTTCGCTCTGCCTGCGCTGCTTGATGCCATCCTTGATCACGGACATGCCGTGCTCGTTGCGGAACTTGGCCCCGCTGGACACGGCCTGCGACGGCTTGTTGCTCATAGCGATTCGCGCCTCTCTGTTCGCTGCCCGGGCGGCGTCACCCGAACCAATATGGCCGCCACTTTAGCATAAGGTCGGGGGTGGGTTCAGCCGCCCCGGGCGCCCGTCATCGGCAGGCAGACCACCGAGTGGCCGCGGTGCGGGGTCAGCGGGGCGCTGAAGTGGGTGTTGAGCTCCGGCAGCAGTTCCTGGACGAAGCGCAGGAACAGCTCGGTGATCGGCGAGGGGTGGCGATCCTTGGGATACACCGTGCACCACGAGCGGCGCAGCGGGAAGCCAGGCAGCGGCGGCGAGGCGAGCAGTCCGCCAGCGAGCTCCAGTTGCACCGCCAGGCGCGGCAGCACCGCCACCCCGAGATGTGCCATCACGCCCTGCTTGATCGCCTCGTTGGTGCCCATCTCGATGGTGTGGGCCAGCGTCACCCGCTCGCGGGAGGCGAAGTCCTCGAAGGCGGTGCGGGTGCCAGAGCCGGGTTCGCGCATCAGCACGTAGTGGTGGGCGAAGTCGTCGAGGGTCGGGCTGGGGCTGTGCATCAGCGGGTGTTCTGGCCACACCACTGGGATCATCTCGTTGTCGAGGATCGGCATGAAGGTGAGGTTGGGGTCGTCGGGCACCATGCCCATGATCACCAGATCGTCACGGCGCTCGGCGAGGCGCTCCAGGGCCTGGCCGCGGTTGCATACCCGCAGGCGAATCTGCACCTCGGGGTAGAGGGCGCGAAAGCGCGCCAGGATATACGGCACCACGTACTGGGCGGTGGAGACCGCGGCCAGGTTGAGCTCGCCGCGGATGCTGCCGGCCATCTCCGAGAGCGCCATCTGCAGGCTCGAGACCTGGCCGAAGATGGACTGCACCGAACTCGCCAGCGCATCGGCGGCGGGCAGCACGTGCAGGGTCTTGCCGGCATACTTGAACAGCGGCTGCTCGAGGGCCTGCTCGAGCTGGCGGATCTGCGCGCTGACCGCCGGTTGAGTCAGGCCGAGCTGCTCCGCCGCCCGCGAATAGGACTGCTGGCGGTGCACGGCCTGGAATACCTGCAGCTGGCGGAAGGTCAGGCGGTTGAGCAGACTGGGTCGCGTCATCGAGGCGTCCAAGCGGTGTCGGTTATGACAGAATAGGCTGTCCAAATGTTACCAACTTTGCCGGGGTGGGTCGCCATGTTCCACAAGCTGCTGATCGCCAACCGCGGCGAGATCGCGGTGCGCATCGAGCGCGCCTGCGCCGAGATGGGCATCCGCTCGGTGGCGGTGTACACCGAGCCGGACCGCTTCGCGCTGCACGTCAAGCGCGCCGACGAGGCCTACTTCATCGGCGATGACCCGCTGGACGGCTACCTGGACGCCCAGCGCCTGGTCGACCTGGCCCGTGAGACCGGCTGCGATGCGCTGCATCCCGGTTATGGCTTTCTCGCCGAGCAGGCCGATTTCGCCAGGCTGTGCGCCCAGGCGGGCATTGCCTTCATCGGCCCGGATGCCGAGGTGATCGCGCGCATGGCCGACAAGAGCGGCGCGCGGGAGGCCCTGCGCAAGGCGGGCATTCCGGTCACGCCGGGCTCGCGGGCGCCGCTGGCAAGCGCCGAGGAGGCGCTGGTGCTGGCCGAGTCGCTGGGCTACCCGGTGATGCTCAAGGCCAACCATGGCGGCGGCGGACGCGGCCTGCGGCGCTGTGACGACCCAACCCAGCTCGAGCAGGCCTGGGGCCAGGTCGGCGAAGAAGCCGATGCGCGTTTCTCCAGCAGCGCGCTGTTCCTCGAGAAGTGCCTGGTCGGCAGCCAGCATATCGAGGTGCAGGTGCTGGCCGACCGCCACGCCAGCGTGATTCACCTGTTCGAGCGCGACTGTTCGATCCAGCGCCGCAACCAGAAGCTGATGGAGATCGCCCCCAGTCCGCGGCTGACCCCCGAGCAGCGCGCCTACGTTGGCCAACTGGCGGTGCGCGCGGCGCGGCTGGTGGGCTACGAGAACGCCGGCACCGTGGAGTTCCTGGTCAGGGGCAACGAGATCTACTTCATGGAGATGAACACCCGCATCCAGGTCGAGCATACCGTCAGCGAGGCGGTCACCGGGGTCGATATCGTGCGCGAGCAGATCCGCATCGCCTACGGGCTCAAGCTGGCGTTTCGCCAGGAGGACATTCGCCACCACGGCTACGCCATCGAGTTTCGCATCAATGCCGAGGACCCCAAGAACGACTTTCTGCCGTCGTTCGGCCGTATTACCCGCTACTACGCACCGGGGGGGCCGGGGGTGCGCACCGACACCGCCATCTATACCGGCTACCGCCTGCCGCCGCATTTCGACACCCTGTGCCTCAAGCTGATCGTATGGGGCATGACCTGGGAGGAGACCCTCGACCGCGGCGTGCGCGCGCTCAACGATATGCGCCTGCATGGCATCAAGACCACCGCGCCGCTCTACGAGGAGATCCTCAAGCACCCCGACTTTCGCCGCGGCGCCTTCGATACCGGCTTCGTGCTGCGCCACCCCGAGCTGCTCGACTATTCGGTGAAGCGCAATCCCGACGAGGTGGCGCTGGTGGTGGCTGCCGCCATCGCCGCCCACGCCGGCCTATGAACCACCGCCCTGACAGGGAGAGAGACATGCCCGCCAACCCCGACTCCCGCGTGCGCCTCAGCGATGTGGTGCTGCGCGACGGCCACCAGTCGCTGATCGCCACGCGGCTGCGCACCGACGACATGCTGCCGGTGTGCCCGGCGCTGGACGCCATCGGCTTCGAGTCGCTGGAGGTGTGGGGCGGGGCAACCTTCGACGCCTGCGTGCGCTTCCTCAAGGAGGACCCCTGGCAGCGCCTGCAGCGGCTCAAGGCGGCGCTGCCCAACACGCCGCTGCAGATGCTGCTGCGCGGCCAGAACCTGGTCGGCTACCGCCACTACGCCGATGATGTGGTCGAGGCCTTCGTCGCGCGCGCTGCGGCGGGCGGCATCGATATCTTTCGGTTGTTCGACCCGCTCAACGACCTGCGCAACCTGGAGACCGCCATGGCCGCGGTCAAGGCCGCCGGCAAGCACGCCCAGGGCGCGCTCTGCTATACCGTCAGTCCGGTTCACGACCTGGAGATGTACGTCAAGGATGCCCGCCGGCTGGTGGCGATGGGCGCCGACTCCATCGCCATCAAGGACATGGCCGGGCTGCTCACCCCCTACGCCACTGCCGAGCTGGTCGCAGCACTGCTGGATGCCGTCGAGGTGCCGGTGCACCTGCACGCCCACGCCACCTCGGGGCTGGCCGCCCAGTGCCATCTCAAGGCGGTGGAGGCGGGCTGCCGGCACCTCGACACTTGCTGTGCGGCTTTCGCCGGCGGCGCCAGCCATCCGGCCAGCGAGGCGATGGTGGCGACCTTCCACAACACCGACTACGACACCGGGCTCGACCTCGAGGCGATCAAGGCGGTCAGCGACCGGCTGCGCGAGGTGCGCCGCCAGTACGCTGGTTTCGAGAGCGAGGTGACCCGCGAGGACATCGGCGTGCTGGTCAGTCAGGTGCCCGGCGGAATGATGTCGAATCTCGCCCACCAGCTGCGCGAGCAGAATGCCCTATCGCGAATCCGCGAGGTGTTCGACGAGATCCCGCGGGTACGCGCCGATCTCGGCTACCCGCCGCTGGTCACGCCGACCTCGCAGTTCATCGGCTCCCAGGCGGTGACCAACGTGCTGACCGGCGAGCGCTACAAGACCATCAGCAACGAGATCAAGCGCTATCTGCTGGGCGGCTACGGGCGCCCACCGGCCCCCGCTGACCCCGAGCTGCGGCGCCGTGCGGTAGGCCAGGAGCCCGCCGAGCAGGGCCGCCCGGCGGACCTGCTACTGCCGGAGCTTGCGCGCTTTCGCCAGGCGGTCGGCAGCCTCGCCGAGAATGAGGAGGACGTGCTGACCTATGCGCTGTTTCCCGACATCGGCCGCGACTTTCTGCAGGGGCGTCGCGACGGCAGCCTGATCCCCGAGCCGCTGCCGGCACCGGACGACGGCCAGCGGCCGGTCAGCGAGGGCACCCCCACCGAATTCGTGATCGACGTGCACGGCGAATCCTACGACGTGCAGATCACCGGCGTGGGTCGCGACCGCGGCGGACGTCGCCAGGTCTACCTGACCCTGGATGGCATGCCCGAGGCGGTGGTCTTCGAGGCCCGCGACCGCTACCCGCCGACGCCCGGAAGCGGGCGTGCCCGGGCCAGCGGCGCCGGGCATGTGACCACCGCCATGCCGGGCAATATCGTCGAGGTGCTAGTGAGTGTCGGCGAGCGCGTCGAGGAGGGGCAGGCGGTGCTGATCACCGAGGCGATGAAGATGGAGACCGAACTGCACGCGCGGCGTGCCGGGACGGTGATCGCGCTGCACGTGGCACGCGGCGAGCGGGTGATGCCGGGCGAGGTGCTGGTCGAGATCGAGTGAGCGTCCGACTGGCGAGCGTCAGGCGAAAAGACTAGGCTATATTGCAGTGCAGCATGGTGGCATACTGATTGCCATCTACGTCATTGCAGATGATCTTTGCAAGAAACGCTCATCCATTCCGAGCATCTGCGATGACGCTACCACTTTTCGCCGCTATGGAGTGATCCCATGCTACCGGCCGCTAGTTCCATGATGAATGCGTCGCTTGCGCTGTTCGATCCCCTCGGCATCGGCCGCGCCAGCGTCGACTACTGGCGTGACAGCCTCGAGCGCAGCGTGCTCTACCTCGACGTGATGCGTCAGCGCGGCAATCAGTATCTCGAGCATATGGAGCAGACCAAGCCCAATGTGCTGGGCTTCGAGTCCGAGGTACTGCTCGATGGCCGCGACCTGCCGCGACCGGTCAACTACGAGCTGATGCGCATCGTGCCGCCGGCCGGGGTCGAGGTCGACCCGTTGGCGCGTCCGTTCGTGGTGGTCGACCCCCGCGCCGGCCACGGCCCGGGCATCGGTGGCTTCAAGCCCGACAGCGAGATCGGCGTGGCGCTGCGTGCCGGGCATCCGTGCTACTTCATCGGCTTTTTGCCGTTCCCCGTGCCGGGCCAGAGCGTCGAGGACGTGGTCGACGCCGAAATCGCCTTCGTGCGCGAGGTGATCGCCCGCCATCCCGATGTCTCGGAGAAGCCCATGGTGGTGGGCAACTGCCAGGCCGGCTGGCAGATCATGATGGCCGCGGCGCTGGAGCCCGAGGTGTTCGGTCCGATCCTAATCGCCGGGGCACCGCTCTCCTACTGGGCCGGCGAACGGGGCCGCGCACCGATGCGCTATACCGGCGGCATGACCGGCGGCAGCTGGATGACGGCGCTGGCCGGCGACCTCGGCGCCGGGCTGTTCGACGGCGCGCTGCTGGTGCAGAACTTCGAGAAGCTCAATCCGGCCAACACCCTGTGGGACAAGCAGTATCGGCTCTACGCCAACGTCGACAGCGAGGCCGAGCGCTACCTGCAGTTCGAGCGCTGGTGGGGCGGCCATGTGGTGCTCGGCGCCGAGGAGATCCAGTACATCGTCGATAACCTGTTTATCGGCAACCGCTTGAGTACCGCCGGGCTCTCGACCCGCGATGGACGGCGCATCGACCTGCGCAACATCCGTTCGCCGATCGTGGTGTTCTGCTCCAAGGGCGACGACATCACGCCGCCACCCCAGGCGCTGGGCTGGGTGCGCGACCTCTATGCCGACGTCGAGGATATCTACGCCCACGAGCAGACTATCGTCTACTGCGTGCACGATACCACCGGCCACTTGGGCATCTTCGTGTCGGGCAGCGTATCGCGCAAGGAGCACGCCGAGTTCACCGCCAACATGGACTACATCGACGTGCTGCCGCCAGGCCTCTACGAGACCCAGGTCACCGAGCGCACGCCGTCGGGCAAGGATGAGGCGCATATCGACGGCGACTACCTGCTCGAGTTCACCCCGCGCGACGTCAAGGAGCTCGATGAGATCGTGCAGCCCAGCGAAGAGAACGACCGCCGCTTCGCCACCGTGGAGCGGGTCTCGCAGATCAACCTGGGGCTCTACCAGATGCTGCTGCAGCCGTGGCTCAAGGCGGTGATGACACCGGAAGCGGCGCGCTGGATCCGCCGCATGCACCCGATCCGCCTGGCCTACAAGCTCTACTCCGACCGCAACCCGCTGATGGTGCCGATCCCGGTAATCGCCGAGCGCGTGCGCGCCGAGCGCCAGAAGGCGGCAGCCGACAACCCGTGGCGCATGGCCGAGAGTGTCGCCAGCGACCATCTCAGCGGCAGCCTCGACGCCTACCGCGAGCTGCGCGATGGCCTCACCGAGAAGTTGTTCATGGGCTGGTACGGCCAGCCGTGGCTGCAGACCGTGGCCGGCCTCGGCATCGGCGGCGAGCCGCTGCGCCGACGTCCCGGCATCGAACCGGAACATCGCCGTTTCGTCGATAACCGCCAGGCCGAGCTGTGTCAGCGTATCGACCAGGGCGGCGGCCACGAGGCAGTGATGCGTGCGCTGATCTATGTGCTGGGCGGAGCCCCGTCCACCGACGAGCGCAACTTCCAGCGCCTCAAGGCGTCGCGGGCCGAACTCGAGCCGGGCCTCAAGCTGGCCGACTTCAAGGCGCTGGTGCGTGACCAGTTCTTCATCCTCAAGCTCGATCGCACGAGGGCCCTGGCCGCCATCCCGACGCTGCTGGCCAGTTGCAGCAACGCCGAGATCGATGAGCATCTCGAGCACCTCGAGCACGTGCTGGCGGCCAGCGGCCCCCAGGCCGAGGGCGTCAACGAGCGGCTCGAAGAGGTGCGCGGCTACTTCGCCGCGGCGCGCCCGGCGCCTGCCCCCAAGCCCGCCGCCGCGGCGCCGGCCGAGGAGGCAGCGTCTGTTGCAAAAGAGTCTTCGGTGGAGAAGGAGGCACCGGCCAGGAAAGCGCCGTCTACGCAGAAAAAGCCAGCGGCCAAGCCGCGGGCCCGCAAGGCATCAGCCGACAAGCCTAGCGATAAAGAGTGACTCAGCCGCTAAACGCCAACGCCGCCCATGAGGGCGGCGTTGGTGTAGGGCTCAGTCGCTGCGGGCATTAACCAGGCTCCAGTATCACCCGGAGCTAATCCGCCGGCAGGCCTATGAGGAGGCGCTGTGAACCCGTCCCTGGGCGCTACCTTGCGCCATCCATGGCGCAAACCTCCTCGTCGGCCTGCCTCCGGCGCTCCTGACTTAGAGACACTGGCTGCGATGCCTGTCAGTCGGCGCGGGCGCTAACCCAGGCTCCGGCGTCGGGGATGGCGATGTCCACCGCCTCGCCAACATAGGGCGAGGAGATCAGGAAATCGGCGCTGGCCGCATTGCAGGCCACCGGGATGTTCCATAGCGCGGCCAGGCGCAGCAGCGCCTTGACGTCGGGGTCGTGGGGCTGGGGGGCGAACGGATCCCAGAAGAAGATCAGCAGGTCGAGGCGTTGCTCGGTGATGCGCGCGCCGATCTGCTGGTCGCCGCCCAGCGGGCCGCTCATCAGGCCTTCCACCTCGAGACCGCGCTCCTTGGCGATGCGCCGCGCGGTGGTGCCGGTACCCACCAGCTGGTGCTGGGCCAGGGTGGCTTGCCAGCGTTCGACCCAGGCCAGCATCTCGTCCTTCTTGCCGTCGTGGGCGATCAGTGCGATGCGCTTGCGTATGGGCAGGGTACGGCTGGCCTGCTGGGCCGGGCGCGGGTCATTGTCGGGGAGGGGGCTCATGGCTCACTGCACCTCGAGAATCTTCAGGGTATTGGTGCCGCCGTGGGCGTTCATATGATCGCCGCGGGTCAGGATCATCAACTGGCCGGCTTCGGCAATGCCGTGATCCTTGAGGATCGCCATGGCGTGCCGGTTGAGTTCGCCGGGATCCAGGTCGGTGCTATCGAAGGGCAGCGAGACCACGCCGCGGTAGAGCGCCATGCGCCGCTGGGCGGTGGGGCTGTGGGCCAGGCCGACGATCGGCAGCCCCGAGCGAATGCGCGAGGCGATCAACGGCGTATAGCCGGTGGCGGTCATGCAGGCGATGGCGGCCACGCCCTCGAGGTGGTTGGCGGCGTACATCGCCGACAGCGCGATGGTCTCGTCGATCTGGGTGAAGCCTTCGTGGATGCGGTGGCCCGACTCCTGGGCGGTGCGCTCGCGCTCGGCGCCCAGGCACAGCCGATGCATCGCCTCGACGGTCTCCACCGGGTAGTCGCCGGCGGCGGTCTCGGCGGAAAGCATCACCGCATCGGTGCCGTCGAGCACCGCGTTGGCGACGTCGAACACCTCGGCGCGGGTCGGCAGTGGCGACTCGATCATCGACTCCATCATTTGGGTTGCCGTGATCACCGCACGGTTGAGGGTGCGGGCGCGCTTGATCATGCGCTTCTGCACGCCGATCAATTGGGCGTCGCCGATCTCCACGCCGAGATCGCCACGCGCTACCATCACCGCCTCGGAGGCGAGGATGATGCCGTCGAGGGTGGCGTCGTCGGCCACCGCCTCGGCGCGTTCGACCTTGGCCACCAGGCCGATCTCCTTGCCGGCTTCGCCGAGCAGGGCGCGGGCCTCCTGCATATCGGCGGCGGAGCGCGGGAAGGACACCGCGAGGTAGTCGACGCCGATATCGATGGCGGTCTCGAGGTCGGCCTTGTCCTTGTCGGTCAGCGCCGCGGCGGAGAGGCCGCCGCCCTGCTTGTTGATACCCTTGTTGTTGGACAGCTTGCCGCCAACGATCACCGTGGTGTGGACCTCGTCACCCTGGATCGTGCTGACCTCGAGCACCAGGCGGCCGTCGTCGAGCAGCAGGCGGTCGCCGACGGCGACATCGGCGGCCAGGGTCTTGTAGTCGCAGCCGACCCGGGTGGCGTCGCCGGCTTCGCTGTCCAGCGCCATGTCGAGAATGAAGGTGGCGCCCTCGTCGAGGGTCACCGCGCCGTTGGCAAAGCGCGCGATACGGATCTTGGGGCCTTGCAGGTCGCCGAGGGCGGCGACGCTCTTGCCGAGGCGCGCGGCGATCTCGCGGACCCGGGCCAGGCGGCGGCGGTGGTCATCGGCGGACCCGTGGGAGAAGTTGAGGCGCACCACGTCGACGCCGGCCTCGAGCATGGCCTCGAGTACGCCGTCGCGGTCGCTGGCCGGTCCCAGGGTGGCGACGATCTTGGTGCGGCGGATAGCGTTGAGCGGGGCTGTCGACATCTGTCTCTCCTGAAGGATAGTGCCGGTGAATCAATGGTTTATGCGCTCTCGGCGCAGGCCTGGCCGGCGAGTTTGGTATTATGTAGTGATTTTACTACATGATACTACACCAAGGGCTCGACCCGGGGAAACGTCTTGCCGAGCCCAGTCCTGGCGGTCTAGGGTCAAAGGGCCGTGGCGCCCCGAGGCTGAAGCGCTGAGACTGGCGCGGCTTCGGGCACTGGGTTAGGGTAGGCGCATTTTTCCAACGCCGCGTAGTACATGTAGTAGTACGTGTGGCGAACGACTCGCAGGTCCAGGGCGCTGGCCCGGACAACAGGAATGTGGAGCACTATGGGCAAGTCACTGGTCATCGTCGAGTCGCCGGCCAAGGCCAAGACGATCAATAAGTACCTCGGCAACGATTTCATCGTGAAGTCGAGCGTGGGTCATATCCGTGACCTGCCGACCAGCGGCTCGGGCAAGGCGGCCTCCGACCCCAAGGAGCGCGCCCGCCAGGCCGCGGCGACGCGCAAGATGTCGCCGGAAGAGAAGGCGGTATACAAGAAGCACAAGTCGTGGGATCAACTGATCCGGCGCATGGGCATCGACCCCGAGCACGGCTGGGAGGCGCACTACGAGGTGCTGCCCGGCAAGGAGAAGGTCGTCGCCGAGCTGCAGAAGCACGCCGAGAAGGCCGACGCCGTCTATCTGGCGACGGATCTGGACCGCGAAGGGGAGGCGATCGCCTGGCACCTTCAGGAGACCATCGGCGGCGAACCCTCGCGCTACAAGCGGGTGGTGTTCAACGAGATCACCAAGAATGCCATCCAGGAGGCCTTCAAGGCGCCGGGCAGCCTCAATATCGAACGCGTCGAGGCGCAGCAGGCGCGGCGCTTCCTCGACCGCGTGGTCGGCTTCATGCTCTCGCCGCTGCTGTGGTCCAAGGTTGCCCGTGGGCTCTCTGCCGGCCGTGTGCAGTCGGTGGCGGTGCGCCTGATCGTCGAGCGCGAGCGCGAGATCCGCGCCTTTGTGCCCGAGGAGTTCTGGGACGTGCACGCCGACCTGGCGGTGGCCGGCGACGCCAAGGCCGAGCCGATCCGCTTCGAGCTGGTGCGCCAGGACGGCAAGGCCTTCCGGCCCACCTCCGAGGCCGAGACACTCGAGCGCATCGCCGCGCTGCGCAAGGCGAGCCTGGCGATTACCGCGCGGGAGGACAAGCCGACCCGCTCCAAGCCCAATGCACCCTTTATCACCTCGACCCTGCAGCAGGCCGCCAGCGGCCGCCTGGGCTTCTCGGTCAAGAAGACCATGACCCTGGCCCAGCGGCTCTACGAGGCGGGCTACATCACCTACATGCGGACCGACTCCACCAACCTCTCCAAGGATGCAGTGGACGGCGTGCGCGAGCATATCGAGCAGGCCTACGGCAAGCGCTACCTGCCCGAGGCGCCCAACCGCTACTCCAGCAAGGAGGGCGCCCAGGAGGCCCACGAGGCGATTCGCCCCTCGGACGTCGGCCTCAAGGCCACCGACCTCTCCGGCATGGAGCGCGACGCCGAGCGGCTCTATGAGCTTATCTGGCGCCAGTTCGTGGCCTGTCAGATGACCCCGGCGGAGTATCTGTCCAGCACCCTGACGGTGGAGGTCGACGGCTATGAGCTGCGCGCCAAGGGTCGGGTACTCAAGTTCGACGGCTACACCCGGGTGATGAAGCCGGCCGGCAAGAACGAGGACCAGTCGCTGCCCGACCTCGCTGAAGGCACGCCGATGACCCTCGAGCAGCTCGACCCGCAGCAGCACTTCACCAAGCCGCCGGCGCGCTTCACCGAAGCGAGCCTGGTCAAGGAGCTGGAGAAGCGCGGCATCGGCCGGCCGTCGACCTACGCCTCGATCATCTCGACCATCCAGGACCGCGGCTACGTCAAGCTCGAGAGCCGGCGCTTCTACGCCGAGAAGCTCGGCGATATCGTCACCGAGCGCCTCAAGGAGTCGTTCCCCGATCTGATGGACTTCTCGTTCACCGCGCGCATGGAGGACGGCCTCGACGAGGTCGCCGAGGGCGAGCGCAACTGGCAGGCGCTGCTCGACGCCTTCTACGCCGAGTTCAAGAAAGAGCTCGAGATCGCCGAGAGCGATACGGGCATGCGTCCCAATCAGCCGGTGCCGACCGGCATCGACTGCCCGACCTGTGGGCGCAAGATGCAGATCCGCACCGCCTCCACCGGGGTCTTTCTGGGCTGCTCGGGCTACAACCTGCCGCCCAAGGAGCGCTGCAAGACCACCATTGACCTGATCCCCGGCGATGAGGCGGTGGCCGCCGATGCCGGTGAAGAGGCCGAGACCGAGGCGCTGCGCGCCAAGCACCGCTGCCCCAAGTGCGGCACGGCGATGGACAGCTATCTGATTGACGAGACCCGCAAGCTGCATATCTGCGGTAACAGTCCCGACTGCGACGGCCACGAGGTAGAGCAGGGGCGCTTCAAGCTCAAGGGCTACGAGGGCCCGGTGATCGAGTGCGACAAGTGCGGCAGCGAGATGCAGCTCAAGAGTGGCCGCTTTGGCAAGTACTTCGGCTGTACCAACAGCGAATGCAAGAACACCCGCAAGCTGCTCAAGAGCGGCGAGGTGGCGCCGCCCAAGATCGATCCGATCCCGATGCCCGAGCTGGCCTGCCAGAAGGTTGACGACCACTACGTGCTGCGCGACGGCGCCAGCGGCCTGTTCCTGGCCGCCAGCCAGTTCCCCAAGAACCGCGAAACCCGCCCGCCGCTGGTCAAGGAGCTCAAGGCCCACGCCGAGGAGTTGCCCGAGAAGTATCACTTCCTGCTCGAGGCGCCCAGCGAGGACCCGGACGGCCGGCCGGCGCAGATCCGCTTCTCGCGCAAGACCAAGAGCCA
This sequence comes from Halomonas socia, assembly GCF_010977575.1. GTDB lineage: Bacteria > Pseudomonadota > Gammaproteobacteria > Pseudomonadales > Halomonadaceae > Franzmannia > Franzmannia socia. Next base: position 4,007,458 of record NZ_CP048812.1, on the reverse strand, counting down.
GTTCGTGATGACCGACGAGGACGGCAAGGCCACCGGCTGGAAGGCGCTGTTTGAGAACGGCAAATGGCAGGTGGAGGACAAGCGCAAATGACCCCGCGCGGGCGCACCAACCAGCTGCTCTACCAGGCCGAGCTGCTGCTCGCCCAGCGGCCCGGCGACGACGAACACGCCGCGGCACGGCGCATGGCGCAGGAGGAGGGTGCCCTGGCGCTGCTCGAGCTGGCCCTGAATGCCGCGCTGCGCGAACTCACCGAGCACGCCTTGCTGGCGCGCCACGACTGGCGCGAGCTGCTCGCCGACCAGCGCCCACCGCTGGCCGCCCTCGAGCACCTGCGCGAGCTGGCGCGCCGCGACGGCAGCTGGCTTGACGTGTTGCTGGCGCGCCTCGAGGCGCTACACGCCGTGGAGGGGGCGGCACGCCGCCAGCCGCCGCGCAGCGGCCTGATCGCCAGCGCCGCCCAGCACAGCCTGGCCGACGAGCTGGGCGAGGCCCTCGACGGGTTCAAGGCGACGCTCGCGACACTGCGCGAAACCAGCGAGGAGTGGTGACGTCGCGCCGCCCTAAGTGGTAGTCTGAACGCCAAGACGACGACCATGGTCCTTGCCCTGGTCGTTTTTTGTTGTCACCGCTAGTGTCCCCACGCTGGGAGAGAGGTCGCCGTGTCTGATACCGCTATCCTGGAAATCGTCGAACTCAGCGACGGCGAGATCGTGCTGCGACCCGCCGAGGGCGAGGGCGAGCCGCTGATGCGCATTCGTTTCTCCGAGGAGGCCGCCGAGCTGCTGCGCCAGAGCCGCTTCGAGGTCGCTCAGGAGATGATCGACCACGCCATTACCCGCAGCAAGCTGTGGCAGGAAGAGAGCGACGAGCAGGCGTTTCCCGCCACCCTGCACTGAGCGAACAGCTTCGCTGTTTCCGATCGAGCCCGCCACGTTCACCGGCGGGCTTTTTGCTGGTAGCACGAACGCAATTGCACCGTTCTCCCTTTCTGGGATGCCCCTCTCGGGCCGGCTGGTAAAATTCAATCACTCGTTTAAACTCTGGCTCAGTAGATGCGCCCAAGGCCGGAATAGGCCGCGCGTTTCGGACATAACGCAATAACGATCAAGTGAGAGTGATCATGATCGCAGGGAGGCTCAAGGGAGTGATGGCGCTGGCCGCCTGGCTACCGATGTTGGCCTGGTCGGCCAGCATTAGCGTGCCACCGGCGGATCTGCCGCGGGGCAGTGCCTCCCTGGCGCTGCTGGAAGGTGAACTCGAGCGTCTCAGCGCCGGCCGCGAGCCGCTGCAGCTGGTCGTTGATGCCGCTGCGTCTTCCTACAGCGATGCCGACAATCTCGACCAGGGGCTGCGCGGCGAGCGCGACCCCTTCGTTCATCTGCCCGATGACCTGGCCGGGCGCACAGCGCTGCGACATATCGCCATCGTTGGCCCGGCGGCGCAGGCCCAGCGTGCCGCCGGGTTTCTCGCCGAGCGCGCAGAGGCCCGCGATATCACGCTCTCCCTGCACGCTCCACGCCACGACGCCATTGCCGAGATCGCCGCCGCCGACGTGGCCTTGATCCTGGCGCTGCCGTCACTCGACGCCGCCGCCCAGCGCGACTGGTTCGAGGCGCTCACCGCCGCCGGCGTGCCCGGCGTGGCGCTCTCCGATCCCGCCCAGGTCGAGCACGGCGCGCTGCTGTCGCTGCCCGGGGCGGTGGATGAAGCCGCCTGGCTGCGGCGGCTGGCGCTGCGCCTCGACGACCGTGCCGCCGGACGCCCGGTCGAGGCGCTGGATGCCTGGCCGACCCAGGGCCGTGAGTGGCTCAACCTGGCGACCGCCAGGGCGCTTGGCTGGTCGCCGGATTTCGACCTGCTGACTCGTGCCCGGCTGCTCGAGGCCTCCCGCGACGCCGATACCGCTGAGGCACCACAGGACGGGGCGCTGAGCCTCGAGCAGGCGGTGGCGGTGGCACTGTCGGACAACCTGAGCCTCGAGATCGCCCGTCACGAGGTCGAGACCGAGGCGCTGGCCCAGGACGAGGGGCGTTCGCGTTGGCGGCCGAATCTCTATCTGGAAGCGACAGGGCGCGAGATCGATGAAGACCGAGCGGCTTCCGGTCTGGGCCAGCAACCGCAGCGCCGCGCCACTGCCGGCGTGACCCTGGAGCAACTGCTGTTTTCGGAGCCGGCGCTGGCCGCCCTGGCGGTCACCGCGAGCCTCGACCGCGCACGCCGCGCCGAGCTCGAGGTCGAGAGCCTCGACCTGGCACTGGACACCGCCCGCGAGTTTCTCGACGCGCTGCGCCTCGAGGCCCAGGTCGAGGTGCTGCGCGAGGACCTGGAACTGATTGACGCCAACCTGCGTCAGGCCGAGCGGCGCGAAGCCGCCGGTGCTGTGGGCCGCGAGGAGCGGCTGCGCTTCGAAAGCGAACGCGCCCAGGCCCGCGAGCGGCTCGACCAGGCCCAGGCGCAGCGCGAGCAGCTCAGGCTGGCACTCAACCGCCGCCTGGGCCGTGCGCCGACGGCTGCGCTGCGCCCCCAGGCGCCGGATACCCGCCGGCCCGAGTGGCTGGCTGGCGATGAACGTTTCGCTGCGGCGGTGCGCAGCCCGGCACGCCTCGAGGAGTGGCAGGCGCGCCTGTTGGCGGACGCGCTGCGTGACTCCCGCGAGCTGCAGGCCCTGGCCGCGGGGCGCGAGGCCGCGCAGCGCGAGCTGGTTTCGCGACGGCGCGCTTTCTGGGCGCCGGAGGTGGGGCTGCAGCTCAGCTACGAGCGTGAACTCTACCGCGACGGCACTGGCGACAGCGCCCCCTGGGAGTCCGATGCTGCCGCGGTGCAGGCCGGCGTGTCCGCCCTCGACGACGCCGGCGTGACGTTCCCCGAGACCGGCTCGGATGCCTGGAGCGTGGGGGTCTCGGCGCGTCTGCCGCTGTATGCCGGCGGGCGCCGTAGCCTCGAGCGCGAACGCAGCGCGCGCCAGCTGGAGAGTGTCACTTTGCGTGAAGAGGATACCCGCCAGGGCATCGAGACCCAACTGCGCGCGGCGAGCGTCGAACTGGCTGCCGCCTGGCGGCGCATCGGCCTGCGCGAGACCTCCCGCGACAGCGCCGTGGCGGCTCGTGACCTTGTCGAGTCGGCCTGGCGCGAGGGCGCCGCCGAGCAGGTCGCGCTGCTCGATGCCCAGGCCAGCGCACGCCAGGCCCAACTTGCCGAGGTCGAGGCGCGTTGGCAGTACCTGCAGTCGCTGGTGCATCTGCAGCGTGCGCTGGGGATCCTGCCGGGGCCGCTGGCGCCGGCCGACCGCGATCGCTTGCTGGCGACTTCACCGTGAATGGCTGTATGACTCGGATAGCGTGCCCATGACCTCCAGAACCCTCCCCCCCGCGGTACTCTTGCTGGCCTTGACGCTGGTGGCCTGCGGTAGCGAGCCCCCGGCCGAAGAAACGCTGCGTCCGGTGCGCACCCAACTGGTCGAAGCGGGCGTGCCGGATGCCGAGCGGCGCCTGCCGGGGCGGCTCGAGGCAGGGGCCAATCGTCGCCTGAGCTTTCGTGTCGATGGCCAGCTCGAGACCTTCGAGGTCAGCGTCGGCGAGCGGGTCGAGGCTGGCCAGCCGCTGGCGCGGCTCGACGCCACCGACATTGAATTGCAGCGCGACCAGGCCCAGGCCAGCCTGGCCGGGGCCAGGGCCGCCGCGGTCAACGCCGAAGCCGAGTGGCAGCGTGCCCGGCGCCTGTACGAAGCCGGCAGTGCGCCAGCGCGCCAGCTCGACGGCGCCCGCGCCCAGGTCGAGTCGGCGCGTGCCCAGCAGCGCAGCGCCGAGCGCCAACTGGCGCTGGCCGAGCGTCAGCGGGGATTCGCCGAACTCAGCGCGCCCGGTGACTGCCGGGTGGCCCAGCGGCTGGTCGAGAGCGGAGAGAACGTCGGCGCCGGCCAGCCGGTGCTGGTGCTGGCCTGTGGCGAGGGCATGGAGGTGCGCGCGGCGCTCTCCGAAGATCTGCTCGAGCGGGTCGAGGAGGGCGATCGGGTCGACGTCGAGCTGCCGCTGCTCAGCCTCACTCTACCGGGGCGGGTGACCGAGATCGGCCTGCCGCTGCAGCCGCCTCAGGCGACCTGGCCGCTGCGGGTCAGCCTGGACGGCGACCACGACGCTGCCATGGCGCCGCGGCTGACGCCGGGCATGGCCGCCGAGATTCGCCTGCCGCGCGCCGCCAACGGTGCCGACTCGCTGTGGGTGCCGATGGCGGCGGTGGGCGAGGATGCTGCCGGTCACTACGTCTACGTGGCCATCGAGGAGGACGCGGCCGAGCCCGACGCCAACGGCCGGCCGCTGGCGCAGATCGAGCGGCGCGACGTCGGCCTGGGGCGGCGGCAGGGTGAGTCGCTGGAGATCGTCACCGGCCTCGACGGCGGCGAGCGGCTGGTGGTCGCCGGCATGAGCCGCATCGCCGACGGCCAGCAGGTGCGCCTGGAGGCTAGGCGATGAGCCTCACCGCTGCCGCGCTGCGCTATAACCGCGTCACCGTGGTGGCGCTGCTGGTGGTGTTCCTCGGCGCGGTGATCAGCTACCTGGGGATCTCGCGAGCCGAGGACCCCGAGGTCACGGTGCGCGTGGCGCAGATCGTCACGCCGATGCCCGGTGCCACGCCCGAGCGTATCGAGCAGTTGGTCACCGATCCGCTGGAAACCGCGATCATGGAGATGCCGGAACTCGACTACGTCGAGAGCACCTCGCGGGCCGGGGTATCGATCATCCGCGTCGAGCTGCGCCCTGATATGGGCGACGTTCAGGCCGGCTGGGACAAGCTGCGGCGCAAGATCGGCGATATCCAGGGCGAGCTGCCCGACGAGGCGCATACACCGCAGATCAACGACGAGTTCGGCGATGTGTTCGGCATCATGCTGTCGCTGACTGGCGAGGGCTTCTCGCCGGCGGAACTCAAGCAGGTCGCCGACGACGCCCGCGACCGCCTGCTGCAGCTGCCCGACGTGGCCAAGGTCACCCTTCACGGTCACGCCGAGGAGCAGATATTTCTCGACTACAACGAGGCGCGCCTGGCCGAGCTGGGCGTGTCGCCCCAGGGCCTGGGCCAACTGCTGGCGGCGCGCAATATCGTGCTGCCCGGTGGCGCGATTCGCTCTGGCAGCGAGCGCCTGGTGCTCGAGCCCACCGGCAACTTCGAGAGCATCGACGACATCCGCCGCGCGCTGGTGCCGCTGCCCGAGGGCGAGTTGGTACCGCTCGGTTCGCTGGTAGAGGTCTATCACGGCTACGCCGACCCGCCGATGAGCCGCTACCACGCCAGCGGCGTGCCGGGCCTAGCGCTGGGCGTGGCGATGCGCCAGGGCGGCAATATCACTGACCTGGGCGACCAGGTGCGTCAGCGGCTCGTCGAGATCGAGGCCGGGCTACCCATCGGTCTCGAGTTCGAGGAGCTGGCCTTCCAGCCGGACCGCGTCGACGAGCGCATCAACGAGTTTCTGATCAACCTGCTGCAGGCGGTGGTGCTGGTCTGCGTGGTGATGCTGCTGTTCCTCGGCCTGCGCACCGGGCTGATCGTGGCCAGTCTGGTGCCGGCGGCGATCCTCGCCTGCCTGGCGTTCATGGGACTGTTCGACATCGGCCTTAATCAGGTCTCGCTGGGGGCGCTGATCATCGCCCTGGGGATGCTGGTCGACAACGCCATCGTGATGGTCGAGTCGATCCAGGTCTCGACCCGCGAAGGCAAGAGCGTGCGCCAGGCGGCGCTGGAGTCGGCCGCACAGCTGCGCTTTCCGCTGCTGACCGCCTCGCTGACCACCTCGGCGGCCTTTCTGCCGCAGTTCCTGGCGGTCTCCGATGTCGGCGAGTACACCCGCTCGCTGTTCCAGGTGGTGACCATCACCCTGCTGTCGTCGTGGCTGCTGTCGCTGACCATGATCCCGCTGCTGTGCGTGGCCCTGCTCAAGCCGCGGCGCGAGAAGGCCGACGACAAGAGACAGGCCGAGGCCGCAGACAGCGACGGCGAGCCGCGCCAGGGGCGCCTGGCCCGGGCCGTCTATCCGCGCTACCGCCGTGGTCTGCTGGCGCTGCTGCGCCATCCAGTGCTGACCCTCGGCGTGGTGCTGGGGCTGTTTGGCCTGACCCTGGTCGGCTTTGGCTACCTGCCCAAGATCTTCTTTCCCCAGGCCGAACGTAACCTGATCACCGTGGAGCTGCGGCTACCCTATTCGGCGCCCATCGAACGCACCCGCGAGGTGGTCGAGGCGATCGAGGCCTACCTTGCCGAGGAGCTGCCGGCGGAGCGCGATGATGACGGCGAGTGGCAGCGCGACGGCGTGACCCACTGGGGCAGCTTCATCGGCTTCGGCGGTGAGCGCTACATCATCAATCACGCCCCTGAGCCGCCGAGCCCCGAGTACGCCTTCATGCTGCTGCAGGCCAACCGCTGGGAGGCCGTCGATCGGCTGATCGCCGAGCTGAGCGAGTGGCTCAACGATGAATTTCCCGACCTGCGCGCCAGCGTCAAGGCCACCAGTTTCGGGCCGCCGGTCAACGTGCCGCTGTCGATTCGGCTGTCGGGCAACGACCGCGAACGGCTGGCCGAGATCGCCGAGCAGGTGCGCGACTACACCAGCGACCAGCCGGGCACGCGCAACGTCCGCGACGACTGGGGCGACTGGGTCAAGCGGCTGCGCGTCGACGTCGACCCGGCGCGGGCGCTGCGCGCCGGGGTGACCGAGCGCGACGTGGCGCTGAGCCTGCAGTCGGCACTGTCGGGCGTCGAGGTGTCGACTTTCCGCGACGGCGACACCCTGGTGCCGATCATGCTGCGCCATGAGCGCGGCGAGCTGCGCAATGCCGACGAGCTCGACGACGTGGTGGTGATGCCCCAGGGGGGTGGCCAGGGCGTGCCGCTGGCTCAGGTCGCCGAGGTCGAGATGGTGTGGGGGCCGCCACGCATCCTGCGCCGCGACCGTTATCAGACCATCTCGGTGGAGTCCGAGCTGGCGCCGGGGATCACCGCCGAGGCGATGGCCGCCGAACTGCGCCCCTGGCTCGACGCCCAGCAGGCCGACTGGCCCAGCGATGTGTTCTATGAATTCGGCGGCGAGGTGGAGGAGTCGCAGATCGGCACCGCCTCGATCGTCGAGAAGCTGCCGATCGGCGCCATGGTGATCCTGGTGCTGCTGGTGATGCAGTTCAACTCTCTGCGGCGCCCGCTGATCATCCTGGCGACCATCCCGCTGTCGCTGATCGGGGTGGTCTTCGGCCTGCTGATCACCGGCTCGCACTTCGGCATCATGACCTTCCTCGGCGTGGTGTCGCTGGCCGGCATCGTGATCAACAACGCCATCGTGCTGATCGACCGCATCGACCTCGAGCGACGCAATGGACTGGCGCCCCTGGATGCCATCCTCGAGGCCGGCAGCCGCCGTCTGCGGCCGGTGGTGATGTCGACCCTGACCACCAGTGGCGGCCTGCTGCCGCTGTGGCTGGGCGGCGGGCTGCTGTGGGCGCCGATGGCCATCGCCATCATCTTCGGCCTGCTGGCCGCCTCGATCATCACGCTGTGCGTGGTGCCGGTGCTGTATGCCTTGCTGATGCGCGTGCCCGTCGACGGCCACGCGGCGCCAGCAGGCGACGCCGAGGGGCGAGCTGTGTCAGGCTGAGGGCCTACTCCCTGATGAGGCAGTGCCGGTGGAACGAGTCGCGATACTGGTCGACGTGCAGAACGTCTACTACACCACCCGCGAGGCGTTCGCTCGCCACTTCGACTACCACGCCTGCTGGGCGCGCTTCGCTGCCGGCCGCGAGGTGGTGGTCGCCAACGCCTATGCGGTGGAGCGCGGCGACCCGCGCCAGCAGCAGTTCCAGGCGATCCTGCGCCGAATCGGCTTTACGGTGAAGCTCAAGCCCTATATCCAGCGCAGCGACGGCTCGGCCAAGGGCGACTGGGACGTCGGCATCACCCTGGATGCCATGGAGGCTGCCGCCGAGGTCGACCGCCTGGTGCTGCTCTCCGGCGACGGCGACTTCGACCTGCTGGTAACCCGCATCCGCGAACGCTACGCGATCCCCGTGGAAGTGGTTGGCGTCGAGCGCCTTACCGCCGCCTCGCTGATGCGTGCCGCAAGTCACTTCGTGCCCATTGAAGGCGACCTGTTGCGCTAGCAGCGCCGCTCGGAACTACCCCGCCGGCAGGCCTTCGAGGAGGCGCTGTGAACCCATCCCTGGGCGCTACCTTGCGCCCTGCTGCGCTCTCGCATCCTGCTTCGCTTGCAGGACCGGGGCTGGCCATCCTTGGCCAGCCCGTTCGGAGCATGCTCCTCACCCATGGCGCAAACCCCCTCTTCGGCCTGCCCCCGGCGTTCCTCGCTAGTGGCAGTGGCGAGCGCCTTTGTCGGCAGGGCCTTAGCCTAGGCGCGGGTAGGGCAAAAACGCCCAATTTGACTAGGCTGTAGGTGAGTCGCCACGTTGGGTGTCGGGTTTGGCGCCCACTTCATCAGGCGAGCAACCGGAGGTGATAGCGATGTCAGATCAACTGCTTTCCCCCAAGATACTTGGCTACTGGACGCTTGATCAGCTCAGCGAGGTGCCCGATGAGTCGGGGATCTACTGCGTGTTCCGCGCCGCCCACGACCCCGAAAGCGGCGAGATGGAGGTGCAGGAGCTGCTCTTCGTGGGCGAGCATCGTAACGCCCGCCACGCTGTGACGCATCATGGGGATTATGCAGCCTGGCGAGACTTCCCGCAGCCGGACGAGGCGCTATGGGTCGGCGTGGGCCTGTCGGGGCATGCCAATCGCGAGCGGCTGGCGGCGGCGATGATCAACGCCCACAAGCCGCGCTTCAACCTGCACAGCGAATACATCGAGTACTTCCCCTTCGACCAGACCACGGTGCATCTCTACGGCAAGAAGGACAAACTCCAGTCGATCTTTACCGTCGAGCGCCACGACCCGCCGAACCAGCAGCAGGCGGCGGTTTAGCGGCGTTGAGCCGCTCCGCCTCGGGTAATGCTGATAGCGAGGGCCTGCCGCCGGATGAGTCCCGAGCGATGCCGGTAACTGAAATGCCTTTGTCTCTCTGGCGACAGGGCGTAATGGGTATGCTAGCCAGTGCGGGGTGAACCGCGGCCCAATAGCGCGTACAATCGCGCCCCTTTGCACCATCGGGACGCCGCTTTGATCTCTACCGCCAATATCACCATGCAGTTCGGGGCCAAGCCCCTATTCGAGAACGTCTCCGTAAAGTTCGGCAAGGGCCATCGCTACGGCCTGATCGGCGCCAACGGCTGCGGCAAGTCGACCTTCATGAAGATCCTCGGCGGCGATCTCGAGCCCAGCGCCGGCCAGGTGATGGTCGAGCCCGATGCGCGACTCGGCAAGCTGCGTCAGGACCAGTTCGCCTTCGAGGACCAGCGGGTCATCGATACCGTGATCATGGGCAACACCGAGCTATGGGCCGTGGCCGCCGAGCGCGAGCGTATCTACGCGCTGCCCGAGATGAGCGAAGCCGACGGCATGGCGGTGGCCGACCTGGAAGTGCGTTTCGCCGAGCTCGACGGCTACACCGCCGATGCCCGTGCCGGCGAGCTGCTGCTGGGGCTGGGGATTCCCCTCGACCAGCACCACGGTCCGATGAGCGCCGTGGCTCCGGGGTGGAAGCTGCGTGTGCTGCTCGCCCAGGCGCTGTTCGCCGACCCCGACGTGCTGCTGCTCGATGAGCCCACCAACCACCTCGATATCGCCACCATCAGCTGGCTGGAAGGGGTGCTGAACGCCCGTGACAGTACCATGATCATCATTTCCCATGACCGCCACTTCCTCAACAGCGTGTGCACGCACATGGCCGACCTGGACTATGGCGAGATCACCCTGTTCCCTGGCAACTACGACGACTACATGACCGCCGCCACCGCGGTGCGCGAGCGCATGCACGCCGACAACGCCAAGAAGAAGGCGCAGATCGCCGAGCTGCAGGCCTTCGTCAGCCGCTTCTCGGCCAACGCTTCCAAGGCCAAGCAGGCCACCTCCCGGGCGCGCCAGATCGACAAGATCAAGCTCACCGACATCAAGCCGTCGAGCCGGGTCAGCCCGTTCATCCGCTTCGAGCAGAACAAGAAGATCCATCGCAATGCACTCAACGTCGAGGGCCTGAGCAAGGGCTACGTCAGTGAGCCACTGTTCGACGGGATCTCGATGACGGTGGAGGCCGGAGAGCGAATCGCCATCATCGGCCCCAACGGCATCGGCAAGACCACGCTGCTCAAGACCCTGAGCGGCGAGCTGGCCCCGGACAGCGGCAGCGCCAAGTGGACCGACAGCGCCGAGCTCGGCGTATTCGCCCAGGACCACGGCGACGACTTCGCCAATTCGGCCACCCTGTTCGAATGGATGCAGCAGTGGACCGATGCCGGCGAGCAGGTAGTGCGCGGCGCGCTGGGGCGGATGCTGTTCAGCAGCGACGATATCGGCAAGTCGGTCAAGGTGCTGTCAGGGGGCGAGCAGGGCCGCATGCTGTTCGGCAAGCTGTCGCTGATCAATCCCAATGTGCTGCTGATGGACGAGCCCACCAACCACCTCGACATGGAGTCCATCGAAGCCCTCAACCTGGCGCTGGAGCACTACCCCGGCACGCTGATCTTCGTCAGCCACGACCGTGAATTCGTCTCCTCGCTGGCTACCCGGGTGCTCGACATGACGCCGCAGGGCATCATCGACTTCAGCGGCAGCTATGAGGACTATCTGCGCAGCCAGGGGCTCGGTTAGAGGCGGGTGTGGCCTCACGCTAGGGCGTTGAACAGGCGACGTTAAATAGGATTTGTCACGACGCGGCCGATAGCGTAGAAAGCACTCATTGCACGTGCTAGCCGAGAGTAACTGATGTCATGAGCCGACTCACCCGACTGATTGCCATCGTCGCGATGGCGCTTACGCCGACCCTTGGCCTGAAGGCCAGCCTGATCGACAACATCGCCACCGATTTTGGCCCTCGTGATCCGTTTGAAGTCTGGGTCAAGGTAGACAACAGCGATGCCACGCTGACTGTCTATCGCGGCGACTTCCCGCTCGAGCGGATACACGGCATCTCGGTCGGCCAGCGCGGCGCCGCGCGGATGCGTGTGAGGGGCGATAAGCAGACCCCCAAGGGCGAGTTTCGCGTCAACGGCATCAATCCCGAGAGTCGCTTCCATCTGTTCTTCAACGTCGACTACCCGACCCCCTGGCATGCCCTGGACGCCCTCAACGCCGGGGTGATGAGTCGCGTCGAGTACGAGGAATACCACTACTATCTGCGCCGTCACGGTCGCCCGCCTCAGGATACCGTGCTGGGCGGCAACATCGGCCTGCACGGCATCGGCAGCGGTGATCCCGAGATTCACGGTCGTTTCGACTGGACCCTGGGCTGCGTGGCGGTGACCAATGAGGAGATCGAGCGGCTTGCCGAGCTGATCGGCATTGGCACACGGGTCGTGATCCGCTAGGCTCTAGGGGCGCGATAGGTTTTTTCGTGTAGACAGGCGGAGCCTGTCTATAATAAAACAGTGTTTGACATCACGTGTTGGCCGTCTATGATTGCCATCGTGACGTGCAGAAGAACCTGCGATAGCAGGACGCCTGTTAAGCAGGCACAACCCAAGCTGAACCAAGGAAGTCTCTCAAGGAGAACACCATGACTATCAAGAACACTCTGAAGCTTACCGCTGCCGCTGCCTCTCTGGCGATTCTGGCGGGCTGTGCCTCTACCGGCGCCCTGGACGAAGTGCGCATGACCGCTGAGTCTGCTCAGGCTGACGCTTCCGAAGCGCTGAACGTGGCCAACCAGGCGCAGAATACCGCTAACCAGGCGCAGCGTGACGCTCAGGCTGCTCTGCAGATGTCTCGCGAGAACCGCGAAGAGATGAATCGCATGTTCGAGCGCTCCATGCAGAAGTAATTCTGTCATGGGTGCCGAAAGCTAACGCTTTCAGCATCGGTTTACCCGAGGCCGGCTCCATTAGGGGCCGGCCTCGGTGCTTGTGTCAGGGTGGGAAAGCGGAAGAGGAGAATTGCGAGGTTTCTTGCCGGCTATTGCTGGTAACCCTCGGTGGGTAAGGGGGTTAACCTAGCTTGGCAAGCGACTAGCATCCCTTACCAATCGTTTGCACCCTGCAAATTTGCCCGGGCCATGCGCCCGGGCTTTTTTTTTTGCGACGTCTTTCAGCCCATCGCCAGCTCGAGCTGCTGGTAGAGGCCGTTGTCCGGCTCGCCGAGGTGGCGGTAGATGCCTTCGGGAGCGGGGCGAGGCTCCTCGGCGGTCTCGATGGGCTCTTCGCGAGCCTCGCGCAGTACCGCCACCGGCTGGCCCTTGGGCGCCTCGACCTCGGCGCGCACGCGGGCGTAGTCCACCGGGTGCTGCTCGTCGCCGAAGGCGCTGGCGAGCATCTCCAGGGCGTTGAGCACCGGCTGGAAGGAGTCCTCCTGCTCATCGAGCAGCGGGAACGACTGCACCAGCAGGGCGCCCTCGGCGTCCCAGCCGGCCTTGAATGGCTCATTGATCAGGTGTACCGCGGTGCCCACCGGCACCCGCGAGTAGAGCGATTCGATATCCCGCGGCAGCATGCGGATACAGCCGCGGCTGGCGCGCATGCCGACGCCGTCGGGCTGGTTGGTGCCGTGGATCAGGTAGCTCGGCAGCCCCAGCAGGATCGCATGGCGGCCCAGCGGGTTGTCGGGGCCCGGCGGCACCACCGTGGGCGGCGGCTCGCCGCGGGCGGCGGCTTCCTCGCGCATCGAACGCGGCGGCGCCCAGTGCGGATCCTTGATGTTCATGGTGGTGCGGGTCGAGGCCACCGGCGTGGAGAAACCCTCGCGACCGACGCTGATCGGGTAGGTCTCGACGACCGGCGTCTCGCCGCTGGCCGCTGGCGGATAGTAGTAGAGGCGCATCTCCGGCAGGTTGACGACGATTCCGTCGCGGGGGCCGGGCGGCAGGATGTGCTGGGTCGGTACGACCACCTCGGCGCCCTCGCCGGGATACCACAGGCTCAGCTCGGGGTTGGCGCGGCGCATCTCCTCGATGCCCAGCCCGAAGCGGTGGCCGATATCGATCAGGGTATCTTCCTTGGCCGCGGTCACGGTCTGGATGCTGCCGATCACATCGCCCTGGTCGGGGATCGGGTAGTGGCCCACCGGTCGCTCGCCGTTGGCGGTGTCGGCCAGCGTCAGCGGCGCGAAGGCCAGCAGCGCCGTGGCCAGGGCGGCGCGCAGCCGGCCGCCAAGATCGTGGGTAAGGGGCATGTTCATGAGCTTGGTCTCGTTCACCGAGTGGTACCTTTATCATCAGGCGCTTGCTCGGTGGGTCATCCGTTCAAGCCGTCTCGGTCTTGCGGTTCAATCGCTCCAGCAGGCCTTCGACCACGTTGAAGCGCGTTTCTTCGGTTTCCATCTCGAGCTCGAAGCGCAGGGTATCGGCGCCGTCGAGTCGGTAGTGAACCGGATCCTTCTGTATCAGCGTGACCAGCGTCATCGGGTCTACGGCGGTGCCGGTGGCGAAGATCGCCCGGCCGCGCTGTGGCCCCGCCTCGAGCCGCGAAATGCCCAGCCGCTCGGCGCGCTGGCGCAGCCGGGTCTGGCGCATCAGCGTCTTGAGCGGGGCCGGCAGCAGGCCGAAGCGGTCGACCAGCTCGACCTGCAGCTCCTTCAGCGCAGCCTCGTCCTCGGCGCTGGCAATGCGTTTATACATGATCAGGCGCTGCTGCACATCAGGCATGTAGTCGTCGGGGATCAGTGCCGGCAGATTCAGGCTGATCTCCACCCCCTGGTCCAGCGGCGCCTCGATGTTCGGCGTCTTGCCGGCCTTGATCGCCCTCACCGCACGCTCGAGCATCTGCATGTACAAACTATAGCCGATGGTTTCCATCTGGCCGCTCTGCTCGTCGCCGAGCAGTTCGCCGGCGCCGCGAATCTCCATGTCGTGGCTGGCCAGGGTGAAGCCGGCGCCGAGGTCCTCGGCCTGGCTGATCGCCTCGAGGCGCTTGGCGGCATCGCGGGTGATCGCCTTGGGATGCGGAGTCAGCAGGTAGGCGTAGGCCTGGTGGTGGCTGCGGCCGACCCGGCCGCGCAGCTGGTGCAGTTGGGCCAGGCCGAACTTGTCGGCGCGCTCGATGATGATGGTGTTGGCGCTGGGCACGTCGATGCCGGTCTCGATGATCGTCGAGCACACCAGCACGTTGAAGCGCTTGTGGTAGAAGTCGGACATGATGCGCTCCAGCGAGCGCTCAGGCAGCTGGCCGTGGGCCACCGCCACGCGCGCCTCGGGCACCAGCTCGCGCAGTTTCTCGGCACTGGCCTCGATGCTCTTGACCTCGTTGTGCAGCACGTAGACCTGGCCGCCGCGCAGGATCTCGCGCAGGATCGCCTCCTTAACCACCGCCTCGTTGCGCTGCTGGACGAAGGTCTTTACCGACAGTCGCCGCGCCGGCGGGGTGGCGATGATCGACAGGTCGCGGATGCCGCTCATCGCCATGTTGAGAGTGCGCGGGATCGGCGTGGCGGTGAGGGTCAGGATATCGACCTCGGCACGCAGGCTCTTGAGGCGCTCCTTCTGGGCCACACCGAAGCGGTGCTCCTCGTCGATGATCAGCAGGCCCATGTTGGGAAAGCGCATGTTCTTGGAGAGCAGCTTGTGGGTGCCGATGACGATATCGGCGCGCCCCTCCTCGATGCGCTTGAGCGACTCGGCCTGGCCCTTGCCGCCGGTGAAGCGCGAGATCAGCTCGACCTGCACCGCGGTATCGGCGAAGCGGTCGCGGAAGTTGTCGTAGTGCTGCTGGGCGAGCAGGGTGGTGGGCACCAGCACCACCACCTGGCGTCCGGAGTGCACGGCCAGGAAGGCGGCGCGCATCGCCACCTCGGTCTTGCCGAAGCCGACGTCGCCGCATACCACCCGGTCCATCGGCTGGGTGCGGGTCATGTCGCCGATCACCGCGCCGATCGCCGCCCGCTGGTCGGGGGTCTCCTCGAACGGGAAGCTGCCGGCGAAGCGCGCGTACTCCTCCACCGGCACGTCGCAGGCGAAGCCCACTCGCGCCTCGCGCCGGGCGTAGACGTCGAGCAGCTCGGCGGCGGTGTCGCGGATCTTCTCGGCGGCCTTCTTCTTGGCCTTGTCCCAGGTCTCCGAGCCGAGCTTGTGCAGCGGCGCCAGCTCGTCGCTGGCGCCGGCGTAGCGCGAGATCAGGTGCAGGCTGTCCACCGGCACGTAGAGCTTGGCGCCGTCGGCGTACTCCAGGGCCAGGAACTCGGCGGCCTGGCCGCCGGCCTCGAGGCGCTCCAGGCCCAGGTAGCGGCCTACGCCGTGAGCCTGGTGGACCACCGGCGAGCCCTCGTGGAGCTCGGCCAGGTGGCGCACCGCCAGCTCGTTGTCGTCGGTGGCCTTGGCGCGGCGCCGGCTCTGGCGCACCACCTCGCCGAACAACTCCGACTCGGTGATCACCGCAAGGGCAATGTCTGCGTCACTGTCGCCGAGTGCCAGGCCCGAGTCGAGGCCGCCCTCGGTGATCGCCAGGCGCTGCTCGCCGCCGGCGAAGGCGTGCCAGTCGTCGACGTGGGGCAGGGCGAGATGCAGCGGGGCGAGCTGCTCCTCGATGGCCTCGCGGCGGCCGCGCGACTCGGCGACGAACAGCACCCGCGCCGTCGCATGGTCGGCCAGGAAGCGCTGCAACGATGCCAGCGGCTGCTGGGCGCGGGCGTTGATGGCCACCGTGGGCGGCGGCTGGGTGGCCGAGAGGTGGGCGTGAGGATGCTCGGGGTCCTCGGTCATCGCCACCCGCGGGTGGCGCTTGATGGCGCCGAACACCTCGGCTACCGGCACGAAGGCGCGATGCGGCGGCAGCAGCGGCCGGGTGGGGTCGACGCCGAGGTTCTCAAAGCGGCTCTCGATCGCCGCCCAGTGGTGCTCGGCGGCCTCGAACACGTCGGGCAGGGTAGCGACCCGGGTGCCTGTGGCGAGGTGCTCGAACAGCGTCGCGGTCTCCTCGAAGAACAGCGGCAGGTACTGCTCGAGGCCCGGCGAGGGAATGCCCTTGAGCGCATCGATATAGAGCGGGCACTGGCGCGGGTCGACGTCGAACAGCGTCTCGAAGCCCTCGCGGAAGCATGCAATGGCGCTGCGCGACAGCGAATACTCGTGGGCCGGCAGCAGCTCGACCCGCTCGACCTTGTCCTGGCTGCGCTGGGTGTCTGGGTCGAAGTGGCGCAGGGTGTCGATCTCGTCGTCGAACAGGTCGATGCGCAGCGGCGCCTCCGAGCCCATCGGGTAGAGGTCGATCAGCGCGCCGCGCAGCGCATACTCGCCGGGTTCATAGACGGTCTCCACCGCGCGATAGCCGGCCCGCGACAGGCTTTCGCGGAAGCCCTCGCGGTCCAGGGTCTGGCCGACTTCCAGGGTCAGTACCCGCCCGGCGATGTAGTCCACCGGCGCCAGGCGCTGCATCAGGGTATTGATCGGCACCAGCACGATACCGTGGCTGGCCTGCTGCAGCTCGCGCAGGGTGCGCAGCCGCGCCGAGACGATGTCCTGGTGCGGCGAGAAGCTGTCGTAGGGCAGCGTCTCCCAGTCGGGGAAGGGCATTACCGGGGCGTCGGCGAAGAACGCCAGGTCGTTTTCCAGGCGCTGGGCCTCGGCGGTGTCGGCGGTGATCACCAGCAGCGGCGCATCGGCGGCCAGGCGCGCCAGCGCCAGGGCCAGGGCGCTGCCGTGGGGACGCTGCCAGTAGAGCGTCTCGCGGGTGCCGGTGGGGCGCGGCGGGTCGAGCGGAGAAAAATGCGGCATGGTATCGAAATCGCGAACCTTGAGAGCGAATCCGCGATAATAGCAGCCTTATATGCATCTTGTAGTCAAGCCCGCGATTCTGTAATTGCCCTACAGCGGCTGCGACTATCCAGCAATTGCTGTCGTGCTGCGCTGCCGCGATAATGGCGCCACATTCGATACCCATGACGTAGAAGAGGCCCCACGTGAGTCAGCAAACGCTCGAGACCGTCTTTGAGGAGTGGCAAGGTAGCGAAGCCATCGCCGAAGAAATGATTCCGCTGCTGGGCAAGCTCTACCGCCAGTACAACATCGTCACCTCGCTGTTCGGCCGCTCGCTGATCAACCAGTCGGTGATTCGCATCCTCAAGGACCATCGCTTCGTCAAGAAGGTCGAGGGCACTGAGCTCGACGTGCGCGACACCTTTCCGCTGGTCAAGGCCATGACCGAGCTCGACCTGGGGCCGGCTCACATCGACGTCGGCAAGCTGGCGGTGGCCTACAAGACCCGCGGCAACGGCGACGTCCACGCCTTCCTCGAGCGTGAGTTGGCCGAGATCGTCGGCGGTCATCAGGCCAACGGCAACCACAACGAACCCAAGGACGTGGTGCTCTACGGCTTCGGCCGCATCGGCCGCATCCTCGCGCGGATCCTGATCGAGAAGGCCGGCGGCGGCAATCTGCTGCGCCTGCGCGCCATCGTCGTGCGCGGCCGCGGTGATATCGCCAAGGACCTCGAGAAGCGCGCCAGCCTGCTGCGCCGCGACTCGGTGCACGGCCCGTTCTCCGGCAGCATCAGCGTCGACGCCGAAAATAGCGCGCTGGTCGCCAACGGCAACTACATCAAGGTGATTTACGCCAACGCGCCGTCCGAGATCGACTATACCGCCTACGGCATCGACAACGCGCTGGTCGTCGACAACACCGGCATGTGGCGCGACGCAGAGGGGCTCTCCCAGCACCTCGCCTGCAAGGGCGCGGCCAAGGCGCTGCTCACCGCGCCGGGCAAGGGCGACGTCAAGAACATCGTCTACGGCATCAACCACGCCGACATCGGTAGCGACGACCGCATCGTCTCGGCGGCGTCGTGTACCACCAACGCCATCGTGCCGGTGCTCAAGGCGATCAACGACCAGTACGGCATCGAGCACGGTCACGTAGAGACGGTGCACTCCTACACCAACGACCAGAACCTGATCGACAACTACCACAAGGGCGACCGCCGCGGGCGCAGCGCGCCGCTCAACATGGTGCTGACCGAAACCGGCGCCGCCAAGGCGGTGGCCAAGGCGCTTCCGGAGCTGGCCGGCAAGCTGACCGGCAACGCGATTCGCGTGCCGACCCCCAACGTGTCGATGGCGATCCTCAACCTCAACCTGCATCAGGACACCGACGCCGAGGCGCTCAACGACTACCTGCGGCGCATGGCGGTGCACTCGCCGATGCAGAAGCAGATCGACTATGTCGACTCGCCGGAAGTGGTGTCGTCGGACTTCGTCGGCAACCGCCACGCCGGCATCGTCGACGCCAAGGCGACCATCGCCGACGGCAAGAACGCGGTGCTCTACGTGTGGTACGACAACGAGTTCGGCTATAGCTGCCAGGTGGTGCGTATCCTCCAGCACATGTCCAACGTCAGCTTCCTGGTGTTCCCCAAGGACCGCGACTGATCCCGGCGCTGGGCGGCTAGCGCCCAGCGTCATTGCCACGCTTATACACGGCCCGTCGAGACCTTCGGCGGGCCGTTTTGCGCCTTCTCGCCGGTGGCCTTTCGCCGCGTATCTCTTTATAATGCTCAGGATTTTTGGCACGACTCGAGTGAGCTCGGGTCGAACTAGCAACCTTCTGATAAGAAAAGAATTCGAAGTCCGTGACGAGCGGCCGGCGCAAGCCGCGCTGGCGCGTGCGTCCGTCGAACCCCTTTCCTTCCACATCAGATCCTAACTGGGCGAGACTATGATCGAAGTCAAAAAAGGCCTGGATCTCCCCATCACCGGGGTGCCCGAGCAGCGCATCGAGGATGCGCGCACGGTGCGCCACGTGGCAGTCCTGGGTACCGACTACGTTGGCATGAAGCCGACCATGGAGGTCCGGGAGGGGGACAGTGTCAAGCTGGGCCAGCTACTCTTCACCGACAAGAAGATCGACGGCGTGCGCTTCACCGCGCCGGCGGCGGGTGAGGTGGTAGCCATCAACCGCGGCGAGAAGCGCCGTCTGCTGTCGGTGGTGATCAAGGTCGCCGAGGGCGAGGAAGAGCGCGTCGAGTTCACCGCCCACGGTGCCGACAAGCTCGATGACCTGGAGCGCCAGGTGGTGGTCGACCAGTTGGTCGAGTCCGGCCTGTGGACCGCGCTGCGCACGCGCCCCTATTCGCGTACCCCGGCCCTCAACGCCGCCCCCGAGAACATCTTCGTCACCGCTGTGGATACCCATCCGCTGGCCGGCGACCCGGCGCTGGTGATCAACGAGCAGCCCGAGGCGTTCGAGCACGGCCTCAAGGTGCTGACCCGCCTGACCGAAGGCAAGGTGTTTCTATGCACCGGCGCCGATGCCAAGCTGCCCGGCAGCGGCGTCGACGGCGTGCAGGTCGAGCAGTTCGCCGGCCCGCATCCGGCCGGCCTGGTGGGTACCCATATTCACTACCTGTCGCCGGTGGCCCTGCACAAGCAGGTCTGGCACATCGGCTACCAGGACGTGATCGCCTTCGGCAAGCTGTTTACCCAGGGCACCCTCGATGTCAGCCGCGTGGTCGCCCTGGGCGGCCCGCGCGCCGAGAAGCCGCGCCTGCTGCGCACCCGCATCGGTGCCAGCAGCGAGGAACTGCTCGACGGTGAAGTGGTCAATCCCGATGACACCCGGGTGATTTCCGGTTCGGTATTCTCCGGCGCCACCTGCGAGGGAGCGCTGCGTTACCTGGGGCGTTTCCACAATCAGATCAGCCTGCTCGAAGAGGGCAACAAGCGCGCCTTCATGGGCTGGCTGTCGCCGGGTACCAAGCGCCATTCGGTGCTGGGTATCTACGTGTCCAAATTCCTTGGCCTGACGAACTATGCGCCTGACACCTCGACCAACGGCTCCGAGCGCGCCATGGTCCCGGTGGGGCCTACGAGACAGTGATGCCGCTGGATATCCTGCCCACTCAGCTGCTGCGTTCATTGATCGTCGGTGACATCGAGACCGCCATGCAGCTCGGTTGTCTGGAACTGGATGAGGAAGACCTCGCGCTGTGCACCTACGTGTGCCCCGGCAAGTACGAGTACGGTCCCATCCTGCGCGACAATCTCACCACGATCGAGAAAGAGGCTTGATGATGGGTATCCGACAGACACTCGACAATCTCGAGCCGCACTTCCACAAGGGCGGCAAGTACGAGAAGTTCTATCCGCTGTTTGAAGCCGTCGACACCATCTTCTATGCGCCACCCAGCGTGACCAAGACCACCGCCCACGTGCGCGATGGCGTCGACCTCAAGCGCATCATGATCACCGTCTGGATGTGCACCTTCCCGGCGATGTTCTTCGGCATGTGGAGCGCCGGCTGGCAGGCCAACACCGCCATCGCCGGCGGCTACGAGTCGATGGATGGCTGGCGTGAAGCGATCATGATGCTGCTCGCCAGCGGCCACGATCCGGGCAGCCTGTGGGCCAACTTCGTGCTCGGTGCGACCTACTTCCTACCCATCTACCTGGTGACCTTCGCCGTGGGTGGCTTCTGGGAAGTGCTGTTCGCGGTCAAGCGCGGCCACGAGGTCAACGAAGGCTTCTTCGTCTCCTCGGTGCTGTATGCGCTGATCCTGCCGGCCACCATTCCGCTGTGGCAGGTGGCGCTGGGCATCACCTTCGGCATCGTGATCGGCAAGGAGATCTTCGGCGGCACCGGCAAGAACTTCCTCAACCCGGCGCTGACCGGCCGCGCCTTCCTCTACTTCGCCTACCCGGCGCAGATCTCTGGGGATGCGGTATGGGTCGCCGCCGACGGCTACACCGGCGCCACCGCGCTGTCGATCGCTTTCCAGGAGGGCATGGCCGCGCTGACCACCCAGTTCAGCTGGTGGGACGCCTTCTTCGGCTTCATTCCCGGCTCCGTGGGTGAGGTCTCGACGCTGGCGATCTTCATCGGTGCCGCGGTGCTGCTGTGGACGGGAATCGCCTCGTGGCGAATCATGCTCGGGGTGTTCCTCGGCATGGTCGCGACCAGTGCACTGTTCAACCTGATCGGTTCCGACACCAACCCGATGTTCGCCATGCCGTGGTACTGGCACCTGGTGATCGGCGGCTTCGCCTTCGGCATGGTGTTCATGGCCACCGATCCGGTGTCGGCCTCCATGACCAACCAGGGCCGCCTGATCTTCGGCGCGCTGATCGGCGTGATGACCGTGCTGATCCGCGTAGTCAACCCGGCATTCCCCGAGGGCATCATGCTGGCGATCCTGTTCGCCAACCTGTTCGCTCCGCTGATCGACCACATCTTTGTTCAGGCCAACATCAAGCGCCGCCAGCAGCGCGTTGGTGCGCCGGCCGAGGAGACTACCTGATGGCCCAGAGCAACAACTCCATCAAGAAGATCCTGATCGTGGCGTTCGCGCTGTGCATCGTCTGCTCGGTGGTGGTTTCCACCGCCGCCGTGGCGTTGCGCCCGATGCAGGCGCTCAACGAAGAGCTCGACCGCAAGACCAACATCCTGCGCGTCGCTAATCTCTACGAGCCGGACATGGACGTGGAAGCGGCCTTCGCCGAGATCGAGCCGCGGGTCGTCGACCTGCGCAGCGGTGAGTACACCGACGAGTTCGATCCCGACACCTTCGACCACTTCCAGGCCGCTCGCGACCCGGCGTCCTCGCGCACCCTCTCGGGTGAGCGCGACATCGCCGGCCTCAGCCGCCAGGAGAACTACGCCACCGTGTATCTGGTCGGTGACGGCGACGACCCCGAACAGATCATCGTGCCGATCCGTGGCCAGGGCCTGTGGGGCCTGATGCGCGGCTATATGTCCATCGAAGGCGACGGCAATACCATCGTGGGTATCACCTACTACGAGCACAGCGAGACCCCCGGGCTGGGTGCCGAGGTCAACAATCCGCGCTGGCAGTCGCAGTGGGAAGGCAAGCAGATCTACGCCGATGACGGCAGTCTCACTCCGGCCATTCGCGTGGCCCGCGGCAGCGGCAGCGGCGAGCATGAAGTCGACGGCCTGTCGGGTGCCACCCTGACCAGCAACGGGGTGACCAACATGCTGCAGTTCTGGCTAAGTCCGGAAGGTTTCGGTGAATACCTGGCACGCTTCCGCGAGGACATCAGCCTCGAAGAAGCCCAGGACGCCGACGTCGAACTCGAAGCAGAGGGAGCTTGATCATGGCTGCTGATTCCCCTAAAGGCGTTCTGATAACGCCGATCTTCAAGAACAACCCCATCGCCCTGCAGATCCTCGGGGTCTGCTCGGCGCTGGCGGTCACCACCAGTATGAGCGTCTCGCTGGTCATGACCCTGGCGGTGGTGTTCGTGTGTGCCTTCTCCAACCTGTTCGTGTCGATGATTCGCCAGCACATTCCGTCATCGATCCGCATCATCGTGCAGATGACCATCATCGCCTCGTTGGTGATCGTGGTCGACCAGGTATTGCGTGCCTTCGCTTACCAGATGTCCCAGCAGCTCTCGGTGTTCGTCGGCCTGATCATCACCAACTGCATTATCATGGGGCGTGCCGAAGGCTATGCGATGCAGAATAGCCCCAAGATGTCGTTTATCGACGGTATCGGTAACGGCCTCGGCTATGGCCTGGTGCTGATGGTGGTGGGCTTCTTCCGCGAGCTGTTCGGTTCCGGCAGCGTGTTTGGTTTCACCGTGCTGCAGCCGGTGCAGGATGGCGGCTGGTACGTGCCCAATGGCTTGATGCTGCTGCCGCCCTCGGCGTTCTTCATCATCGGCCTGATGATCTGGGTGATTCGTGAGGTGAATCCAGAGCAGATCGAGGCGAACGAGTTCAAGATGAAGCACAACACCGAACCCAAGGAGGCCGTATAACATGGAACACTATCTGAGCCTGTTCATCGCCTCGGTGTTCGTCGAGAACATGGCCTTGGCGTTCTTCCTGGGGATGTGCACCTTCCTGGCGGTGTCCAAGAAAGTCTCCTCGTCGTTCGGCCTGGGCATCGCGGTGATCGTGGTGTTAACCGTGACGGTGCCAGTCAACAACTTGGTACTGAACTACCTGCTCGCTGAAGGGGCTTTGACCTGGACTGGCATCGCCGGTGCGGAAAATATCGACCTGACGTTCCTGGGGTTACTGAGCTACATCGGCGTCATCGCCGCACTCGTGCAGATCATGGAGATGTTTCTCGACAAGTACGTGCCCGTGCTCTACAACGCACTGGGCGTGTTCCTGCCGCTGATCACCGTCAACTGCGCGATCCTCGGTGGCGTACTGTTCATGGTCGAGCGTAACTACAACTTCGGCGAGTCGGTGGTCTACGGCGCCGGTGCCGGCTTCGGCTGGGCGCTGGCGATCACCGCCCTGGCGGGCATTCGCGAGAAGCTCAAGTACAGCGATGTGCCCGGCGGCCTGCAGGGCCTGGGCATTACCTTCATCACCGTGGGCCTGATGTCGCTCGGCTTCATGTCGTTCTCCGGCATCCAGCTGTAAGCCGCGTGCCGGGCGGCTTGGCTGCCCGGTACGCCCCACGTGACAAGGCAACGATTGAAATAGGAACCCGACATGGTTGATACAACTGTCATCTTGCTCGGCGTGGTCATGTTCACCGTCATCGTCATCGCACTGACGCTGGTGATCCTGGCGGCGCGCAGCAAGCTCGTCAGCAGCGGGGACGTGACCATCGAGGTCAATGGCGACCCCGAGCATACCTTGACCACTCAGGCCGGTGGCAAGCTACTCAACACCCTGGCCGCCAACGGCATCTTCCTGTCGTCCGCCTGTGGCGGCGGTGGCTCCTGCGCCCAGTGCAAGTGCCGCGTGGAAGAGGGCGGCGGCTCGATCCTGCCCACCGAAGAGTCGGCCTTCACCATGCGCGAGAAGAAGGAGGGCTGGCGGCTCTCCTGCCAGGTACCGGTCAAGCAGGACATGAAGATCGAGGTGCCCGAGGAGGTGTTCGGCGTCAAGCAGTGGGAGTGCGAGGTCGTCTCCAACCCCAACGTCGCCACCTTCATCAAGGAGCTCAACCTCAAGCTGCCGGAAGGCGAGAATGTCGACTTCCGCGCCGGCGGCTACGTGCAGCTGGTGGCACCACCCTACGATATCAAGTTCTCCGACTTCGATATCGAGGACGAGTACCGCGAGGACTGGGACAAGTTCGACCTGTTCAAGACCTCGCACAAGAACCCCGAGGAGACCATCCGCGCCTACTCGATGGCCAACTACCCGGAAGAAGTGGGTATCCTCAAGTTCAACATCCGTATCGCCACACCACCTCCCGGTACCAGCCATCCGCCGGGCATCATGTCGACCTACGTCTTCAACCTGAAACCGGGCGACAAGGTGCAGGTGATGGGGCCGTTCGGCGAGTTCTTCGCCAAGGACTCCGACGCCGAGATGGTCTTCGTCGGCGGCGGTGCCGGCATGGCGCCGATGCGCAGCCACATCTTCGACCAGCTCAAGCGCCTCAAGTCGACGCGTAAGATCTCGTTCTGGTACGGCGCGCGCTCCTGGCGCGAGACCTTCTACAACGACGAGTACGACCAGTTGGCCGAGGAGTTCGACAACTTCGAGTGGCACCTGGCGCTCTCCGACCCGCTGCCGGAAGACAACTGGGAAGGCCCCACCGGCTTCATCCACAACGTGCTCTACGAGAAGTACCTCAAGGACCACCCGGCGCCCGAGGATTGCGAGTACTACATGTGCGGGCCGCCGATGATGAACGCCTCGGTGATCAAGCTGCTGCTCGACATGGGGGTAGAACCCGAGAACATCATGCTGGATGACTTCGGCGGATGATCGGCGTCGCCCCACGGCGACTGACAGGGCTGGCCCGTGGGCCGGCCCTGTTCATCTCTGCCCTGCTGGGGCTGGCCATGGCCACTGCCCTGGCGGGGTGCCGCGACACCGGCAGCCAGCGACTCGACGTCCAGGGCGCGGCCCTCGACCACGGTTACCATTTCACCCTGTATGCCGATTCCGGCGCCGACGCAAGGTCCCTCGAGGTCGGCATACAAAGTGAACTGGCACGCTTGGAACGCCAGCACGCGGCGTTTCTCGACCACCTCTCCCTACTTGATGCGGTGCTGCCGAGCGCTCCCGGCGTGTCTGGCGCACCGCTTTCGCAGGCACATCGCGGCCTGGCCCACGCCTGGCTGGTCGACGGCCTGGCCAACTGGCTGGATGCCCAGGGCGCGGCGCGCTACTTTCTCGAGGTCGGCGGTGACGTGCGCGCGCGGGGCACCCAGGCCGGGCGACGCCCCTGGCAGCTGGCTCTCGAGCAGCCCGCCGATTACGGCGCCTCCGAGGTGCGCCGGCTGGCCATCGACGACCTGGCGCTGGCCACCGCGGGCGACTTCCGCGACCGCTGGCTGGGGCTTGCCGGCAGCGCCGAGACCCCCGCCGGCTGGTGGCTGGCTAACGGCAGCGAGCGCGTCGTCGAGGTCAGCGTGCTCGCCGACACGGCGCTGGAGGCCGCCGCCTGGGCCGGCTGGCTGCTGCGCATGACGCCCCAGGCGGCGCTGGCCCTGGCCGAGCGGCGGAGCATTGCCGCCTATTTCATTGTCACAGCCCAGGCAGGCTACGATGTACGCATCAGCCCAGCCATGACGCTTTACCTGGGCGATTAGTTGCCCCACGAGGGCATTCAGGAGGAACGATGACCATCTGGTTACTGGTATTCGGTTTCATGCTGCTGCTGATGGCCGCCATGGCCATCGGCGTGATGCTCGGACGCAAGCCGATTGCTGGCACCTGCGGCGGGCTCAACAACATCGGCATGAAGGACGGCTGCGACGTCTGCGGCGGCAAGGACGAGGTCTGCGAGGAAGAGAACCGCAAGCGCGGTAGCGCCCGCCGCCGCGGCGACGAAAGCCGCGGCGCCGACCTCGGCTACAACGCCATCCGGCGCTGAGGCAAGTGCTACGGCAGCGCTACGCGCTGCAATCGCGAATGAATTCGCTCCCACAGGGGAGTGGCGGCATTGGCCAATGTAGCAGCGACTTCAGTCGCGATGAAGATTAGTGGTATCGGCCCGGCAGCGCTGCGCGCTGCAATCGCGAATGAATTCGCTCCCACAGGGGAGTGGCGCCATTGGCCAATGTAGCAGCGGCTTGAGTCGCGATGGAGGTTGGTGGTATCGGCCCGGCAGCGCTGCGTGCTGCAATCGCGAATGAATTCGCTCCCACAGGGAGTGGCGGCATTGGCCAATGTAGGAGCGACTTCAGTCGCGATGGGGGTTAGTGGTATCGGCCCGGCAGCGCTGTGCGCTGCAATCGCGAATGAATTCGCTCCCACAGGGAGTGGCGGCATTGGCCAATGTAGCAGCGACTTCAGTCGCGATGGAGGTTGGTGGTATCGGCCCGGCAGCGCTGTGCGCTGCAATCGCGAATGAATTCGCTCCCACAGGGAGTGGCGCCAAGGCAATAACACATTTAGGGGAAAGGAGACGCGACAGCACATGGCAGTCCACAACTATGATGTAGTGGTCATCGGCACCGGTCCGTCCGGCGAGAGTGCCGCCATCAACGCCGCCAAGCATGGCAAGCGCGTGGCCATCATCGAGAAGCAGCAGGCGGTGGGCGGCAACTGCACCCACTGGGGCACCATCCCCTCCAAGGCGCTGCGCCACCAAGTCAAGCAGATCATGCAGTTCAACACCAACCGCATGTTCCGCGACATCGGCGAGCCGCGCTGGTTCTCCTTTCCCAAGGTACTCGAACGCTCTCGCGTCACCATCGACCAGCAGGTCGAGATGCGCACCCGCTTCTACGCCCGCAATCGCATCGACCTGTTCTTCGGCGTGGCGCGCTTCAAGGACGAGCACACCCTGGTGATACGCGACGATCACGAAGGCGTCGAGGAGATCTGCGCCCAGAAGATCGTCATCGCCACCGGCTCGCGTCCCTACCGTCCGGCCGACGTCAACTTCCGTCACCCGCGCATCTACTGCTCCGACACCGTGCTCGGCCTGTCGCACACCCCGCGCACCCTGATCATCTTCGGCGCCGGGGTCATCGGCAGCGAGTACGCCTCGATCTTCTCCGGGCTCGGCGTCAAGGTCGACCTGATCGACTCCCGCGACCGCCTGCTGTCGTTCCTCGACGACGAGATCTCCGACGCGCTCTCCTACCACCTGCGCCAGAACGGCGTGCTGGTGCGCCACAACGAGGACTACGAGTGCATCGAAGGCGACGAGTCCGGCGTGGTGGTGCACCTCAAGTCGGGCAAGCGGCTGCGCGCCGACGCCTTCCTGTGGGCCAACGGCCGCACCGGCAACACCGACCAGCTGGGCCTCGAGAACATCGGCCTGGAAGCCAACGGCCGCGGCCAGTTGCAGGTCGACAACCACTACCGCACCGCCATCCCGCACATCTACGCGGTGGGCGACGTGATCGGCTGGCCGAGCCTGGCCAGCGCCGCCTACGACCAGGGCCGCAACGCCAGCGACGATCTGCTCGACGCCGACTTCCGCTTCGTCGACGACGTGCCTACCGGCATCTACACCATTCCCGAGATCAGCTCGGTGGGCAAGAACGAGCGCGAGCTGACCGACGCCAAGGTGCCCTACGAAGTCGCCCAGGCGTTCTTCAAGGACACCGCCCGCGCCCAGATCACCGGCGACACCGTGGGCATGCTCAAGATCCTCTTCCACCGCGACACCCTCGAGATCCTCGGTATCCACTGCTTCGGCGACCAGGCCTCGGAGATCGTGCATATCGGCCAGGCGATCATGCAGCAGCCCGGCGAGGCCAATACCCTCAAGTACTTCATCAACACCACCTTCAACTACCCGACCATGGCCGAAGCCTACCGCGTCGCCGCCCAGAACGGCCTCAACCGGCTATTCTAGGCAGCGCTGCGTCCCACACTGGTAGTGTCGCCAAGGCCAGTGTGGGAGCGGCGTCAGCCGCGATGGGTTGGGGGCCGAGTCAGCCGCGGTAGCGATACACCCGCAGGCTGGGCAGAAACACCTCATCCTCGAGCTTCTCGTCGCTGCGCCTGGCACGGGTGCGCTTCTCGTTGGGCGCGGGGGGCGGCAGGTTGTGGTCGGGTAGGCGGCCGTCGTGGCTGGGAATGAACAGCGGCAGTGCGACATTCATCGCACGGCGGCTGCGGCCGTCGGTCAACGGCTCGGCGAAGAACAGGTTGGCGCGCATCAGCGGCGCCTGCTTCTGCACCTGGGCCAGCGGCTCGGCGCTGGGAATTCCCGCCAGGCGCTTGAGCTGGATGCGCACATGGGGTGCCTCGCTGTCCAGCGCCAGCAGCTTCTGCTCGGCCTCGCCCACGCTGAGCTTCTTGATTGAGCGTCCGCTCGAATACCACGCCAGGCGCACCCGCGCCAGCGGCGCATCGGCGACCGGAATCGCCCGCCAGCACTGCTTGAGCTGCAGCCGCGCCAGGCCCTGGCCGCGCAGATGGCTATGCAGCGCCGGGTGGCGAAACGGCAGCACCGCCTTGAGCTCGGGGATCAGGCTCGCCGCCTTGGCGCGTATCTCGGCCAGCAGCGCGGCAAACTCGGCCTTGGCGGTATTGACCCTGGCCACCTCGTCGAGCAGCGCTTGATTGGCGGCCACCAGCCCCACGTGGCTGCGTGTGGCGCGGCCGTCCTGGCCATCCTGATACCAGAAGTCGAGCAGCACCTGGCGCAGCCACGCGGCGTCCGGGGGCGGGGTGTGCAGCGCCCAGGCCGCTCCCGGCGCCTGGCGATACACCTCACACAGCGCCTCGACCCGCTCGATCAGCCGGTCGAAGGCCGCCTCCAGCTCGGCCAGCAGGCGATATTCGGTGGGCGGGCGAGCGGCCACGGCTAGTCGTCTCGGCTCGTGTCGCCGCGCTCGGCGCGCATGATCATCTCATCGATCTCGGTCTCGTCCATCGCCGGCTCCCCGGCGATGCGGTGGCTGCCGTCGGCCCAGGCGCCGAGGTCGATCAGCTTGCAGCGCTCCGAGCAGAACGGGCGGAACAGATTCTCCTCCACCCAGGCCACCGGCGTCTGGCAGCGGGGGCAGGGGACTTCGAGAGGGCGTGATGGGGTCTGACGCTGGCTCATATCACTTCCGTGGTAAGTCGTTGGCGAGTTGCCGATACAGTTGCCGATAGTAGCGGTCGAGCTCGGCGACGCGCTGGGTCAGCGCCGCGAGATCACCCCCATTGTCGAGGATATCGTCGCCGCGGGCCAGGCGTTCGCGACGCGGCATCTGCGCGGCGACGATGGCCCGGGCCTGGGCCTCGTCGACGCCGTCCCGCGCCGCGGTGCGCTCGATCTGCAGCGCCTCCGGCACGTCGATCACCAGTGTGCGGTCGGTAAGCGCCGCCTGGCCCGACTCGAACAGCAGCGGCGAGACCAGCAGGTGATAGGGCGCCGGGCCCGCCGCCATCTCCGCCAGTCGTGCCACCAGGCGCTCGCGGATGCGCGGATGAGTCACCGACTCCAGCCAGCGCCGCTCGTCGGTATCCTGGAACACGATCTCGCGCAGCGCACGGCGGTCCAGCCGGCCGTCGTCGTCCAGCACCCACGGGCCGAAGCGCGCGGCGATCTCCTCGAGCGCCGGCTCGCCGGGCTCGACCACCTCGCGGGCCACGTCGTCGGCGTCCACCCAGGGGATGCCGTGCGCGGCAAAGGCCCGCGCCACGCTCGACTTGCCCGAGGCGATGCCGCCGGTCACCCCTACGCAAAGGCTCATGAATCCTCCAGCCAGTTGTCCACCTCAAGGCCCGCTACTCGCCGGAACTCGCCAACGTTGGCGGTCACCAACCGGCACGGCAGCGCCAATGCCTGGGCGGCGATCAGCATGTCGTTGGGGCCGATCGGCGTGCCGGTGCTGAAGAGCTGCTGCCGCAGCTGGGCATAGTGTTGGTCCATGGGCGGCTCGAAGGGCACCACCGGCAGCGCCGCAAGAATTCGTTCGACCTGCCGGGTCAGCCGTGGGCTAGCGCGCTTCAGGGCGCCGAAACGCAGTTCGGCGGCGACCACCACGCTGGTGCATACCGTCGCCTCGCCGACGGCGGCGATGCGCTCGGCGACGCGCCCCTGGGGCTCGCGCACCAGTGCCGAGAGGATATTGGTATCCAGCAGGTAGCGATAAGGCGCACTCACCAGGCGTCATCCAGCGGCAGCAGGTCGTCGTCCAGCCCTTCGTCGAGCGTTTCATCCAGCGGCGACAGCGTGGCCAGGGTGGCGAGCAGGCCGCGTGGCTCGATGGGGCGGATGATCAGCCGGTCGCCGTCGCGGCTGATGATGGCCTCATCGCCGTCCAGCTCGAACTCGCGGGGGATGCGCAGCGCCTGGTTGCGGCCGTTGCGAAACAGGCGAATATGGCGTTCTTCGGACATTTGACCTCCTGATCGTGCCGGCCTATGCCATTAGCATAGGCCTGCGACGAGGGGCAAGCAAGCGCTCGGCGCTACACCCCCACCAGCCCCTGATAGAACGCCATCAGCGGCTCGCCCATCAGCAGCGCGATCCAGCCGGCCATGGCCAGGAAGGGGCCGAACGGCAACGGCGCACCGCGCAGCCTGGGCAGCGCCAGCTGCAGCGCGATGCCGACCAGCGCGCCGACCCCGGCGGAGAGGATCAGCACCAGCGGCAGGTACTGCCAGCCCAGCCAGGCGCCCAGTGCGGCGAGCAGCTTGAAGTCGCCGTAGCCCATGCCCTCCTTGCCGGTGACCATCTTGAACAGCCAGTAGAAGCTCCACAGCGCGAGATAGCCGAGCATCGCGCCGATCACCGCGCTGGGCAGCAGCAGCGGCTGAAACAGCAGCTGGTAGAGCAGCCCCGCCCACAGCAGCGGCAGGGTCATGATGTCGGGCAGCAGTTGGGTGCGCAGATCGATCACCGCCAGCGCCAGCAGCGTCAGGCAGGCGCCGACGATGAACAGCCCGGCCAGGCTGGCGCCGTACAGCGCCACCGCGGCCAGGGTCAGTACCGCCCCGGCCAGCTCGATCAGCGGGTACTGCGGGCTGATTCGCCCGTTGCAGCCGGCGCAGCGCCCGCGGCGCTTGAGGTAGCCGAGCAGCGGGATATTGTCGTGCCAGGCAATCGGCTGGCCGCAGCCCGGGCACTGCGAGCGCGGCGTCAGCAGGTTGAAGCGTGCCACCGCTTCGGGCTCTTGCTCCAGGGCATCCAGCGCCTCGGCCCGCCAGCCCTGCATCAGCATTACCGGCAGGCGGGTGATCACCACGTTAAGAAAACTGCCCAGGCACAGCCCGAGCACGGCAGCCAGCGGCCAGAGAATCGCGGGGGGAAGGTCTAGCGTTACGCTCAAAGCACACTCCCCAGTTCGAAAATCGGCAGGTACATCGAGACCACCAGACCGCCGACCAGCACGCCGAGCACCACGATGATGAACGGCTCGAGCAGCGAGGTGAGGGCGTCAACCTTGTTGTCGACCTCCTCCTCGTAGTAGTCGGCCACGCGATTGAGCATGGCGTCCAGCGAGCCGGCTTCCTCGCCGATGCTGACCATCTGCACCGCCAGCGGCGGGAAGCGCTCGGTGAGGCGCATGGCGAAGTAGAGCTGCTGGCCGGTGGCAACGTCGTCGCGCACCTGGATCACTGCGCGCTCGTAGACCCTGTTGCCTACGGCGCCGGCGGCGGTCTCCAGCGACTCGACCAGTGGCACCCCGGCGCCGAAGGTGGTGGCCAGGGTGCGCGAATAGCGCGCCACGCACGACTTGTCGAGGATATCGCCGATAACCGGGATGCGCAGCGACAGCGCGTGCATGCGGAAGGCGAAGGCCTCGGAGCGCTTGACACCCTGGCGCAGCACCACCACGGTGCCGACCATGATGGCGATGCCCCACAGCCAGTAGGCCTGGGCGAACTCGGAGAGCGCGATGGTCATGCGCGTCATCGCCGGCAGCTCGGCGCCAAAGCCGCGGAACAGGCTCTCGAACTGCGGCACCACCTTGATCAGCAGCAGCGCGGTAACCCCCACCGCGACCAAGATCACCGCCGCCGGGTAGTAGAGCGCCTTCTTGACCCGCCCCTTGAGCGACTCGACCTTCTCCTTGTAGGTCGCCACCCGCTCCAGCATGCGGTCCAGCGAGCCCGACTGCTCGCCGGCCTGGACCATGTTGGCGAATAGCCGGTCGAAGTGCTCGGGGTGGCGCTTGAGCGCCTCGGAGAAACTCGTCCCGGCCGCTACCTCGTTCATCAGCTCCTGCACCAGCGCGCTCATGGCGGGTTTCTTGAGGCTCTCGGCGACCACCTGGAAGGCCTGCAGCACCGGTACCCCGGCGCGGATCATGGTAGCCATCTGGCGCGCGAACAGCATCACGTCGCGGGGCTTGATCTTGCCCATGCCGCCGAACAGGGAGCTCTTGCGTCGCACGCTCTTGATAATGATGCTCTGCCCGGCCAGTTCGCGTTCCACCTCGGACTTTTGGCTGGCGACGATCTCGCCCTGTACCTTGCGCCCGTTAGGGCCCTTGCCGGCCCATTTCCAGCGGTGCAGCTTGACCCTGGCCGGCGCTTTGAGTTGTCGTGTCGCCATCATCGTTCCCCTGCGTTATCGGTTTCAGCGCCCAGCACCAAGCTAACGGCTGGGCGCTCGGCGCTTAGTGCTGGGCGCTTAAAGCTATTCTTTTATCACCCGGTTCACTTCTTCCAGGCTGGTAATCCCCTGCATCACCTTGAGCAGACCGCTGCGGCGCAGGTCCGGGTGGCCCTCGCGGCGCGCCTGTTCGTCGAGTTCCAGGGCGTTGCCGTTACGCATGATCAGTTGGCTGATCGCCTCGGAGACCGCCACCACCTCGTAGATCCCCACTCGCCCCTTGTAGCCCAGAGTGCACTTGCGACAGCCCACCGGGTGATAGATCGTCGCCCGGGCGATCTCCTCGTCGCTGAAGCCCTCCTCACGCAGCGCCGCGGCGGGAATTTCCGCCGGCTCCTTGCACAGCGCGCAGAGCTTGCGCGCCAGACGCTGGGCGATGATCAGGCTCACAGAGCTTGCGATATTAAAGGCCGCCACGCCCATGTTGGAGAGCCGCGTGAGGGTCTCGGCGGCGGAGTTGGTATGCACCGTGGAGAGCACCAGGTGGCCGGTCTGCGAGGCCTTGACGGCGATTTCGGCAGTCTCCAGGTCGCGAATCTCGCCGACCATGACGATATCCGGGTCCTGGCGCAGGAAGGCGCGCAGGGCGCTGGCGAAGTCGAGGCCGATCTTGGTGTGCACGTTGACCTGATTGACCCCCGGTACCTTGAGCTCCACCGGGTCTTCGGCGGTAGAGATATTTCGCTCGGTGGTATTGAGGATATTGATGCCAGTGTATAGCGTTACCGTCTTGCCGCTGCCGGTGGGGCCGGTGACCAGGATCATGCCCTGGGGCTCGGCCAGCGTTGCTTCGTAGAGCTGGCGCTGCTGCGGCGTGAAGCCCAGCGCGTCGATGCCCAACTGTGCCGAGGCGGGGTCGAGAATGCGCAGTACGATCTTCTCGCCGTATACGGTGGGCAGCGAGTTGACACGAAAATCGATGGAGCGCTGCTTGGAGAGGCGCAGCTTGATGGCGCCGTCCTGGGGCAGGCGCCGTTCGGAGATGTCGAGCCGCGCCATGACCTTGAGGCGCGCGGCGATCCGCGTGCGCATGCCGAACGGCGGCCGCGCCGCCTCCAGCAGGATGCCGTCGATGCGAAGGCGGATGCGGTAGCTCGACTCATAAGGCTCGAAGTGGATGTCCGAGGCGCCACGCTTGATGGCATCGAGCAGGATCTTGTTCACGAAGCGCACTATCGGGGCGTCGTCGCTGCTGGCGGAGACGGCACTGTCGTCCGCAGGGTCGTATTCGTCGTAGGCGAGCCCTTCCAGCGCCTGGTCTGCGTCGTCGAGGCCTTCCATCATGTCGCCATGGCCGGCCTGGTTTAAGTAGTTCTCCAGCGCCGGAGCCAACTGGTCGAGGGGCGCCAGCACGCCTTCCACCGAAATGCCCAGGGCAAACTGCAGCTCATCGAGCTTGGCCAGGGTGGAGGGATAGGGTACCGCCACGGTGACGCTGCGCTCGCTGCGGGCCAGTGGCATTACGCCTAGCCTGCGCAGCAGCGCTTCGGGCATTTCGTTTGCTGGCGGCAGGTTGTCGAGGCGCAGGGCGTCGAGGTCGAGCAGCGGCAGGCCGTATTCCCAGGCCGCGGCCATCGCCGCTTGGCGCGGCGTAACCAGACCGCTCTCGACCAGGTGCTGCATCATCGAGACCTCTTCCTCGCGGGCCTCGTGCTCGGCGCGGCTGGCCGCCGCGACCGACAGCAGGCCTTTCTCCACCAGCCGCCCGGCGATGCCGCGCAGGCGGGTTGGCGGCGGCTCATGGGGTGGGGTGCCGGGAGGCAGGGCATCGGTCATGGCAGGTCTCGGTGAAAGCAAGCAGTATTATCAGTCTACTCTCGAACACGACTGAAAAAAGCCATGAATACCGACTTACTAGCGTGGTATTAAGGAAATTAGGACGTTCAGTAACGCAGCCACGATAAGTGTGTGAAACATGATGTAATTAAATGTTATTTTTTCGTCCTAATGGTGTCTAGCTTGTGAAAATGTCGTGACGCCGTAGTGTACGTACCAACCTGAAAATAGCGTTGAAAAACCGCGTTACTTCATAGATAGGGCGAGGAATCGGTTGCGCTAAGATGGCCACGAAGCTGGCTGCGAGTGTCAGTCGAGAACATGGCACGCCCTGGCGAATCAGTAACAAGACGGTAGCCACGAGCGAGTCGCCACAAACAAGACAGCGTGGGATCAAGTACGGACGGCGTCAGCAACCGGAGCGCCATCGCCACCCCGAGCCGGAGGGCAGGTGGACGATGGTGGCAGTGACGCGGCAGCGCCGGATCGATCAGACAGGGCAACCGAGGGGGTAGAAGAATGAATATGCAGATGAACAACCCGCCCATCAAGGGCAAGACCGGCCAGGGCGGTTTTACCCTGATCGAGCTGCTGATCGTGGTGGCGATTATCGGGATTTTGGCGGCGATTGCGATTCCGCAGTATCAGGGATATTTAGATCGTGCTGCTAATAATGCATGTTTGTCGGAGTTGTCTAGTGCAAGAACAATTTATGTGGCTAATGATGCATTAGATGAAACAGATGAATTTGTATTTGAATCTTGCTTTGATGATGATGGTGATGAGTTAACACTCTCTGATTTGGAAGATTTGCTGAATAATGATCAAGATCCCAGCGAAACTTGGGCTGATGCCATTGCCGCCGCAGAAATTATCGATAGTCGTGATAATGACGTCAACCTAGACTAAATATGTAGATGTTGAAGCTTTAATTTAGGCCGGCACCTGCCGGCCTTCCCTTTGTCCCTTGTTTCTTCCTTCTCGAAAGTCATCCTCCACACTTAATGGCGTCCTGGCCAATGTGGGAGCGGTTTTTAACCGCGATGCAGCGCGTAGCGCTGCCTGGGTAGACCAACTCCATCGCGACTGAAGTCGCTCCCACTTTTCCTTGGCGCCATTCCTTGTGACTACCCCACCTCGACGCGGTTGCGGCCGTTCTGCTTGGCCTGGTAGAGGGCCTGGTCGGCACGAGGGTAGAGGGCGGCGAAGCTGTCGTCGGGCGGGGCAGTGTCGGTACGGGTGGTGGTGACCCCGGCGCTGATGGTGATGGTTAGCGCTTCGGCCTGGCCGGGGGCGCCGCGGAAGGTGTGCTCTGCCACGGCATGGCGAAGCCGCTCACAGAGCTCGCTGGCGCCGGTGGCATCGGTGGCGGGCATCAGCACGCAGAACTCTTCGCCGCCGACACGCGCCACCACGTCGGCACGGCGTACCACTTCCTTGAGCAGCATGGCGAAGGCGACCAGGATGCGGTCGCCGGTGGGGTGGCCATGCTCGTCGTTGACCTGCTTGAAGTGGTCGATATCGATCAGCGCCAGGCTGACCGGTGTGCCGCTGCGAGTACTCTGGGCGAACAGCCGGTTGGCTTGGTCGAGCAGTGCACGGCGGTTGTTGAGGCCGGTGAGTTCGTCGGTGACGCTGAGCGCTTCGACCATTCGTTTCTGGCGCACGATCTGAGATAGCGCGGCGAGCAGTGCGGTGATCACCACCATCACTAGCATCGCCAGGGCAATGATCCAGCGCGTCAGGCGCTGCATCAACTGCTGTTGGCTGGCAGCGGCGTTGAATACCAGGTAGTGCAGCTCGCTGTAGATAAAGGCCAGGGTGTCGTCGAGCTGGTTGCTCAGGGTCTCCAGTCGGGCGAGGTCTTGCGGGTCATTCAGGCTGCGCGCCAGCAGCGGTTCAGCCTCCATCAGCAGGCGGTTGAGCACACGATACTCGTCGAGGATAAGCTGATAGTCCTCCTTGGGCAGGGCGCTGCGCGAAAGGTAGCGGCTAATGCTGCTCTGGCGGGTGGCGATGATCCATAGCCGCTCCAGTGACTGCTGCTGGTGGAGGGGTTCGGGATTCTCAATCAGGCTGTCGATGGCCTGCTGGATATGGAGGCTATCCTGCTGGCCGCGTACTACCTCGCTGGCAAAGCCGAGATAGTCAGCGCCCAGATGACGACCGGCGTTGTTGGCAAAGCTCCAGGCAGTGCCGATAAGCAGTGCGCCGAGCAGGATGAACAGCATGCACAGCGGCAGCAGCTGGCGCGTCAGCCGAGGCAGGCGCATGGGCGACTCAGCGGGCGCGCAAAGTGGTAATCGACCAGATCCACTTGGTCAGTGGCTCGCTGCCCTCGTGTACCGCTTCGATATCGGCGGGCACGGTCAGCATCAGCGGGCCGTGCTGGTGGTCGGGTAGGGGCGTGCCATTGAGACGCGTGACCAGCAGGTAGGTCTTTTCCTGGCGCTCCTCGGGAGTCAGGAACACGGTGTAGTCGTCACGGGCGATAAAGCGTAGCCGCTCAATGGCGTCGAGTTCGTGGGCGGCCAGGAAGTCATCCAGCAGCACGCCGAGAAACTCGCCCTCGGGACCCTCGGGGTGGGCCATCTCGACGGCGTATAGCGGCAGTGACTCGATATCGGCCAGCGACAGCATGGTGTGGCGCTCGCCGCGTTCGAGCGCGAGAGTCGGCGTAGTGTCCTCTGAGGGCGCGCGGTCGCTTGCGGAGAGCTCGGCGGCCAGCAGCGGGGCACTTACCAGCAGTGAGGCCAGCAGCGAGAGCAGCGGTGTGAACAGCAGTGGCTTGCGCGCCGCGAGTCGCCGCAGCGCGAGAGATGAGCCCCCTTGGGTCGTGGTGGACATAAGCATTTTCCCTGCGTAGCCGCCATCTTTGATAGTGACTGTGTTTTGGCCGCGGCGCCAAGCGTGAGGCGTGTCTTGGCACGTTTGTCAGGCTTGTTCGCGGCTTCACTAGTAAAGCGCCTGCTCCTCGCTGATGATTTCCTTGAGCAGTTCGAGAAACAGCCGATCGGCCTCGGAGTGCTCGGCTGGGTCGTCGGGGATGTGCACGCTGGTGGTGTCGCTGATCTCCCGAGCGATGCCGGCCAGCATGTCGCGCTCGTTGAGATCGGCATGCTTGCGGGCGATCTGCAGTGCCTGCTCGAGGATCGCCGGTTCCTGCAGCAGTTTCTTTATGAACCCACGTAGCTCATTGATTACGCGGGTCTTGTGAATTTCGGATGCGGACATATGGGAACCCTGTCATGCGGTTGACGAAGTCGCGCAGCGGGGCCACGCGCTTAGTGAGACGATAGCACAGCTCGCTGGCAATTGAGCTTCGATGTGCGACCTCGTTAAGGCTTTCAACGCTGTGCGTGGCATGCAGGAAACGTCTTAGGTAGGCGCCGCCAAGAAAGTGCGAGCAATCTACGCTGGCGCATTGAGTAAACCCATTGGATAATTCGTTTCACTAGGTTACAGTTGATTACAAAATGGTGCCGCTTGCAATGCCAGATACTAATTAATCCGCCCCATGGCAGGCGTCACTACTATTAACAACAGCACTACTGGCCGGTGCCAGGTGTTTTGCATAACGCAAGGGAGCAATGCTTTATGAAATCGTTCAGCGTGCCTCAATGTCGCCGTCGTTTCCCTGTCTTGACGCGCCATGCCGTGTTAGGGGCGGCAGTTCTCGGCTTGATGGCAGGAGCCGCGATGCCGGCAGCCGCCCAGGCGCCGAGCGGCCTGGCCGGAATGTCGTCGCCGGGCAGCAGCGACCTGCGCGAGGTGGTGCAGCGTGCGGTGTCGACCCATCCCGAGGTGCAGGCGGCCTTTAACGGCTTTCGTGCCTCGACCAACGAAGTCGATATCGCCCGCGGCGGTTACCTGCCGAGCATCGATGTCAGCGCCGGTGTCGGTATCGAGGATCGCGAAGGCGATGGCCGCGGCAGCTTCGATACCGATTTCGCCGAGCTGTCGCTGACCCAGATGATCTACGACGGCTTCGCCACCCGCAGCGAGGTCGAGCGCCTCGACCGCGCCAAGCTGGTGCGCTACTACGAGCTGCTGGGGGCCAGCGAAGAGGTGGCGCTGGAAGCCGCGCGGGCCTACCAGGACGTACGCCGCTACCGTGAGCTGGTGGAGCTGGCGCGGGATAACTACCGCGAGCATATGCGTGTCTTCAATCAGATCGAGGAGCGCGTCGGCTCCGGCGCCGGCCGCCGGGTCGACCTCGAGCAGATCAGCGGGCGCCTGGCACTGGCCGAGTCCAACCTGATGACCGAGGCGTCCAACCTCCACGACGTCAGCTCTCGCTATCAGCGCCTGGTCGGCGACCTGCCCAGCCAGACTCTGGCTCCGGCGCCGGCCCTGGACGGCGAGCTGCCGCCATCGGTCAACGAGGCGGTACGCATGGCCTACGAGGGCAATCCCAACTTCCACGCCGCTATCGAGAACATCGAGTCAGCCCGCGCTGAGCAGGCCGG
Source organism: Halomonas socia (assembly GCF_010977575.1). GTDB lineage: Bacteria > Pseudomonadota > Gammaproteobacteria > Pseudomonadales > Halomonadaceae > Franzmannia > Franzmannia socia. Next base: position 3,968,753 of record NZ_CP048812.1, on the reverse strand, counting down.
CACCCGCTCGGCCTTCCAACCGCGCCTGGAGTTCCGCGCCCGCACCGGCAGCAATAACCAGAGTGACTTCACCGGCCGCCGCGACCAGCACGTCGCCGAGCTGGTGGCGACCATGAATCTCTACCGCGGCGGCAGCGACCGCGCCTCGTTCCGCCGCGCCAGCGACCTGGTCGAGCAGTCCATCGACCTGCGCGACGTCGAGTGCGTCAACCTGCGCCAGACCACCCAGATCGCCTATAACGACACCCAGCGGCTGCGTGAGCAGATGCAGTACCTCAACGAGCACCGCCAGTCCATCGACCGGGTGCGCGGCGCCTACCAACAGCAGTTCGACATCGGTCAGCGCACCCTGCTCGATGTGCTCGACAGCGAGAACGAGTACTTCGAGGCCAGCCGCGCCTACATCAACGCCGAGTATGACCTGGCGATTGCCGATGCCCGCACCCTGGCGGCGATGGGCAAGCTGATGCCGGCATTGGGTGTGATGCGTGATGACACTCCTAGCCTGGCCGAGCTCTCCAGCGACGGCGTCACCATCAACGCCGATGATATCTGCCCGGCCCAGGGCCCCGGGGGGTTCACCCTTGAAGACTTGACTGGCGACCTCAACGTGCCGGCGCCGACCCGCGCGCCGGACGTGACCATCAGCGCCGATGCTCTGTTCGCCATCAACAGCGCCGAGCTAAGCGCTGCGGCGCGTAGCGAGCTCAACGACCTGGCGGCGCAGATTCGCCAGCGTGATGACCTGGCACGGGTATTCATCGCCGGCCACGCCGACAGCACCGGCAATGATGCCATCAACGATCCGCTGTCCGAGGCGCGGGCGCGCAGCGTGGCCGAGTATCTAGCCTCCCAGGGTGTAGCCCCGGGGCTGCTGGAGAGCCGCGGCTATGGCTCCAACAACCCGGTGGCCAGCAACGACACCGTCGAGGGGCGTCGCCAGAACCGTCGCGTGGAGGTCACTTTGGAAACCAACGGCGAGAACCTCGACATGAGCGGCACGCCGCTGCGCAGCCGCGACCTCAGCGCCGGGCTGGGCTTCGCTGAAGCTTATCTGATCTCGGCCGATAACCCCTCTTGAGAAGCGCGTGTGTCGGCGAGGATGCGCGACTGTCTCAGTGCCCACGCAGTAGTGATTGCATCAACAGGGTGAAGGGGCGACCGTGACCAGCGATGCCAAACATGCCGTAGAGGCGGGGCGCCAGCCGCCACCGCAGGACGACCTGCTGGAATGCCTGCGCGTGGTGGCCCGCGCCCACGATCAAGACATGGGCCGCGATGCTCTGGTAGCGGGGCTGCCGCTGGAAGAGGGTCGGCTGACGCCGGGCGTGTTCCCGCGCGCGGCGTCCCGCGCCGGGCTCGCCGCCCGCCATGCCCGCTCCAGGCTGGTGCAGCTCAACCCGGCGCTGATGCCGGTGGTGGTGCTGCTCGAGCCGGGGCACGCCTGTGTACTGGTGGCGCTGGACGTCAAGTCGCGTACGGCGCGAGTGATCTTTCCCGAGCTTGGCGAAGCGTCCACCGAGGTGAGCCTGGACGAGCTGCAGGCGCGCTACAGCGGACGGGTGATCTACGCGCGGCCCAAGTTCCGCTTCGACGCCCGCGGCCCCGAGGTCAACAAGCAGAAGGCGCGCCACTGGTTCTGGGGCGTGATCCGCGAGAACCGCCGGCTCTACCGCGACGTGATCATCGGCTCGGTGATGATCAACCTGTTCGCGGTGGCCATGCCGCTGTTCGTGATGAACGTCTACGACCGGGTGGTGCCCAACCAGGCCACCGAGACGCTGTGGGTGCTGGCCGCGGGGATCTTCGTGGTGCTGTGCTTCGATCTGGCGCTGCGGCTGATGCGCAACGCCTTCGTCGACCTGGCGGCGAGCCGCGCCGACGTCAAGCTGTCGGCGTCGATCATGCAGCGGGTGCTGGGCATGCGCCTCGAGGCGCGCCCGGCCTCTACCGGCTCGTTCGCCGCCACTCTGCAGTCGTTCGAGTCTGTGCGCGCCTTCATCGGCTCGGCCACCGTGGTGGGGCTGGTGGACCTGCCGTTCGTATTCATGTTCGTGGCGATCATCGCCATCATCGGCGTGCCGCTGGCGATCCCCATCGCGGTGGGCATCGTCTTCGTGCTGCTCTACGCGCTGGCCGCCCAGGGCAAGCTGCACGAGCTTTCCGAGACCACCTGGCGGGTCGGCGCCCAGCGCAACGCCACCCTGGTGGAGTCGCTGGGCAACCTGGAAACGGTCAAGACGCTGCGTGCCGAGAGCCGGCTGCAGGCGGTGTGGGAGAAGACCACGGCATTCCTGTCGCGCACCTCGGCGCAGCTGCGGCTGATCAGCTCGTCGGTGTCGAGCGTGGCGCTATGGGCCCAGCATACGGTGGCGGTGGCGGTGATCATCGTCGGCGTCTACCTGATCATCGAGGGCGACCTCAGCCAGGGCGGCCTGATCGCCGCCTACCTGCTGTCGTCGCGGGCCATGGCGCCGGTCAGCCAGGCCGCGGCGCTGCTCGCCCAGTATCACCAGTCGTCCACCGCGCTGGAGTCGCTCAACGGGGTGATGGACAAGCCGGTGGAGCGCCCCGAGGGCAAGTCCTTCGTCGCCCGGCCGGTAGTGAACGGCGAGCTGGAACTCAACCGCATCACGCTGCGCTATCCCGATGAGGAACGCGATGCGATCCGCGATATCTCGCTCAAGATCAAGCCCGGCGAGAAGGTCGCGCTGCTTGGCCGGGTCGGCTCGGGCAAGTCGACCCTCAACAAGCTGATGCTGGGCCTCTACCAGCCCAGCAGCGGCGCGGTGCTGCTCGACGGCGTGGATATCCGCCAGTTCGACCCCATCGAGCTGCGCCGGCATATCGGCTATGTGCCCCAGGACGTCAGCCTGTTCTACGGCTCGCTGCGCGAGAACGTGGTGGCCGGCGGCGGCAGTGAAGGGGTCGAGGACGAGGCGCTGCTACAGGCGCTGGAGATCAGCGGTATCGGCGAACTGGCCAACAATCACCCCCACGGCGTCGACCTGCCGGTAGGCGAGCGCGGCCAGATGCTCTCCGGCGGCCAGCGCCAGGGCGTGGCGATCGCCCGTGCGGTGGTCCATGACCCGCAGATCCTGCTGCTCGATGAGCCCACCAGCGCCATGGACCACGCCAGCGAGGAGGCCTTCAAGAAGCGCCTGTCCGAGTATGCCGCGGCCAAGACCATGATAGTGGTGACACATCGCACCTCGCTGCTGTCGCTGGTCGATCGCATCGTGGTGGTCGACAGCGGCAAGGTCGTCGCCGACGGACCCAAGGACAAGGTGGTCGAAGCCTTGCGTAGCGGCCAGATCGGGAGGGCCAACTGATGGCGCAGAGCAAGTCCAAGACCGCCGAACAGCAGGGCTTCGAGGCCATCGGGCGGCTCTCCGAGGGCGGCGGGCGGCCGTTTCGGCCGCTGATCGACCGGCTGTTCGCGCGCCGCGTGTCGTCGGCGCACCTCAATCGCGACTGGGCCAGCGACGCCGACTGGGCGCGTATGCAGCAGGACCCGATGCGCGCCCGGGGCTTCCTTTACGCCGTGCTGCTGGCGATCACCGCGCTGATCGTCTGGTCGTACTTCGCCCAGATCGACGAGGTGACCCGCGGCACCGGCCGGGTGATTCCCTCCCAGCAACTGCAGAAGGTGCAGTCCTTCGACGGCGGCGTGGTTCAGGAGATCCTGGTGCGCGAAGGCCAGATGGTCGAGGCCGGCGAACTGCTGATGCGCATCGACCCGACCCGCTTCGTGTCGAGCTTCCGCGAGAACCGCGTCCGGGCGCTGTCGCTACAGGCGCGCATTGCGCGGCTGCAGGCGCTGATCACCGGCTCGCCGTTCTCGCCCTCCGACGAGCTGCTGGCCGAGGCACCGGAGATCGTCGAGCAGGAACGCGAGCTCTATGAGAGCCGCCGCGACGAGCTGCGCGAGGTCGAGAGCATCGCCCGCGACCGGCTGCGTCAGCGCCAGGAGGAGCTCAACGAGGCCCAGTCGCGGCTGAGCACTGCCAGCCGCGAGCTGAGCATGGCCAGCCAGGAGCTCAACCTGACCCGACCTTTGCTTAGTTCAGGAGCTGTCTCCGAGGTCGAGGTGCTGCGCCTCGAGCGTGAGGTGTCGCGAGCCCAGGGCGACCGCAGCCAGTCTGGCTCCCAGGTCGCCAGGCTCGAGGCGGCGGTGGAGGAGGCCGAGGCCCAACTGCGCGAGGTAACCCTCGAGCGGCGCGGCGAGTGGCGCGACTCGCTGGCCGACGCGCTAGGCGAGCTTTCGGCGCTGGATGAGTCGAGCACCGGCCTCGAAGACCGGGTTCGGCTGGCCGAGGTGCGTGCGCCGGTGGCCGGGGTGGTGCAGCGCATGCACATCACCACGATGGGCGGCGTGGCCCAGCCCGGCCAGGACGTGGTCGAGATCGTGCCCACCGATGACCAACTGCTGGTAGAGGCGCGCATCGCCCCGCAAGATATCGCCTTCCTGCGCCCCGGCCAGCCGGCCACCATCAAGCTGACCGCCTACGACTTCTCGATCTTCGGCGGTCTCGAGGCGGAGCTGGACCATATCAGCGCCGATACCATCACCGACGACAACGACAACACCTTCTATCTGGTGCGGGTGAGAACCTTGGAGGGCGGCTTCGCCGACCAGCAGGACCTGGCGATCATTCCCGGGATGACCGCCCAGGTGGACATCATGACCGGCAAGCGCACGGTCATGGAGTATCTACTCAAGCCGATCCTGCGTGGCACCAGCAACGCCTTGACCGAGCGCTAACGCATGAAACAACACCTCTTCGTATGCCAAGGACTCGATGATATTCCGCGCTGGAAGGAGGCCTTTCCGCACCTGCGCCGCTGCACGCCGCCGCAGGCGCGGGCCCAGGCCGGCGCCGGCGACCACGTTTGGGTGGTCAGCCAGCTCGAGGGCTGGGCCGGCCTGGTGCAGACCCTCTCCCAGCGCGGCGCGGTGCTGGTGGTACTTGCCTATTCGCCGAGTTCGGTGGAGGCCTTCCAGGCGCTCAACGCCGGCGCCCGCGGCTATGCCCACGCCTTTTCGCCGGCGCCGCTGCTGCAGCAAATCGAGGTGGTGACCGCCAACCAGGGCATCTGGGTGTGGCCCGAGCTGCTGGCCCAGGTGGTCGGCTCAACCTTCCGCGCCCTGGGCGGTGAGGCGCGCATGCGCGACGACGCCCTGAGTATGCTCACCGAGCGCGAGCGCGCGGTGGCGCTGGCGGTGGCCTCGGGCAAGAGCAACAAGGAGGTGGCCCGCTACATGGACATCACCGACCGCACCGTCAAGGCGCACCTCGGTGCGGTGTTCCGCAAGCTCAAGGTGCGCGACCGTATGCAGCTTATCCTGCTGCTGTCGCGGCGTAGTGAAACAACCAGCAACGCCTGAGTAGAGGGGCGGCCTGTTACATTGGGTTACCCTGTCCATCGGTACTATGTTTTTCCCGCCTTGCCTCTCTTAGTCTGATGCCATAACCCGATAAAAACGCTGCTGCCTCTTCAGGACAGCAGCATGCTTACGCAGAAGGAACACATCATGGCAATTGCAACCGTCCTCTCGATCACCGGTCAGGCCTGGGCGCGCGACGCCGATGGTGACCTACGCGAACTCAGCGTCGGCGATACCCTCGTCGAGGGTGAGACGCTGGTCACCTCCGACAACGGCAGCGTGCAGCTCGACTTCCTCGACGGCCTCGACCCGACCACGATCAGCGGCGGGCAGGACATTGCCATGACGCCGGATGTCGACGTCAACGCCTCGGTCGACGTCGCCGATAACGAGGCCATGGACGCCGACCTCGAGGCCCTGCTCGCCGCCATCGACGATGACGACATCGATCTGCTGGATGTGCTCGATCCCACCGCCGCCGGTGCCGGTGGCGGTGCTGCGGCCGATGGGGGACACAGCTTCGTGCGCCTGGCGCGCATTACCGAGGGCGTCGATCCGCTGGCCTTCGAGTTTGGTAGTGTGCAAACGACGGAATTTACCACCCCCGAAGGTGAGCCTGCGCCGGTGGACGATGGCGACGTCGATCCGGCCATCATTGACGAGCCCGAGCCCGAGCCCGAGCCCGAGCCCGAGCCCGAGCCCGAGCCCGAGCCCGAGCCCGAGCCCGAACCCGAGCCCGAGCCCGAGCCTACCGTTACGATTACAGCCTTTGAAATTGCCTCTACAAATAATTCAGTAAGCAGCGTGCTCAACGGCAGCGCCAATAACGCCGTCACGGTCGACGTGACCCTCACCGGCCCCAACGGCGAGACACTCTTCACCGACGTGCCGGTGGTCGACGGCGGCTGGAGCGTCGACCTTTCCGGGCTCGACCTGCCGGAAGGCGACTATAGCGTAGAGGCCATCGCCCGCGACGAGAACGGCAACACCAGCGCCCCGGCAGCCGCCGAGAGCGGCTACACCTTGCCAACGGTCGCCATCGACACCTTCGAGGTGGGCTCTGATAGCGGCGAGGTGTACAGCGAACTCAACGGCAGCGCCACCAACGCCGCCACGGTCGACGTAACCCTGACTGGCCCTAACGGCGAGACCGTTTTCACCGACGTACCTGTCGTCGACGGCAGTTGGAGCGTGGATATCTCCGGCCTCGATCTGCCCCCGGCGACTATAGCGTCGAGGCGATTTCTCGCGATGATGATGGCAATACGAGTGATCCGGCCTTCTCTCAGAGCGGCTATGTCCCGGATCAACTCTACGTGGGCGATAACGGCGATAACAGCTTCGAGTCCGATGGCGGCGACGATCTTCTGATCGGGGATGTCGGCGGTAAAAACCTGATCATTCAGCCGGGGCAGAACTACAATATTTCGCTGATCGTCGACGTGTCGGGCAGCATGAGTAATGCGTCGGGTACGCCTGGTTTAAGTCTCATGGAGCTGACCAAGCAGTCACTGGCCAACCTTGCCAACCAGTTGGAACAGCATGATGGTATCGTCAATGTGCAACTGGTGCCGTTCTCGACCCATGCCGAAACTGCTGTCACGATCCAGAACCTCGATAGCGACAATGTTCAGCAGCTCATCGATGCCATCGATAGCCTGAGTGCCGATGGCGGCACCAACTTCATGGCCGCCTTCCAGCAAGCCGTTGCCTGGTTCAACGGCCAGAATGGGCAGGGGCAGGACGATTTCGAGAACCTTACCTATTTCCTCACCGATGGTGATCCGACATACTCATACTACAACGACCAGCTATACGGCCCCGGCACGGAGCCGACATACTGGGTGATGCAGGACTCGCTTCAGGCGTTTTCGGAGCTGGCGGGTGTCAGTGCGGTCAATGCAGTGGGTATCGGCAGTGACGTCAGTGAACAGTACCTGCAGTATTTCACCACCAACGGCGTCGATGGTGACGCCAATATTTTCATGGATGGCAAGGTCTCTTGGGGTTATGCCAACGGTATGTATCGCCAGTTTGACTGGGGCGAGGGTGAAATATCGGCACCTGCCGGCTCGGTGAGCATCGTTGAGACGGCTGAGGATCTCGATTCGGCGCTCGAGGGCGGTGTCGAGTACGATGAGCTCGATGAGCTGGGCGACGATATCCTGCTTGGTGGTGATGGCGACGACATCATCTTTGGCGATACGGTGAATACCGATCACCTTGAGTGGACCAATATCGATACTGGCAAGCAGTTCATTGCTGGCGAGCATGACGGCCTTGGTTATGTCGGCCTGGTCGAGTATCTCAAGTGGGAGGTCAATCAGGGGCAAGCGCCGGATGACCAGCAGATCATCGAGTACGTAAGAGATAATTGGCAATCCCTCGCCGACACCGATAGAGATGACGGTGGTAATAATATTCTCGATGGTGGTGCCGGCGACGATATCCTGATTGGTGGCTCGGGCGATGACCTGCTGATTGGCGGTGCGGGGAACGATATCCTGGTGGGCGGTGCCGGTGACGATGTTTTCAAGTGGAACTTTGGCGATCAAGGGGATGCGGATACCCCCGCTCACGATATCGTCACTGACTTCGGCAATGGCCAGAATACCTTGGATATTGCCGACCTGCTGCAGGATGAAAGCGAGGCGACCATTGGCCAGTTCGTGTTTGCCGAACAAGAGGGCAGTGATACGGTGCTCTATATCAGCTCCGATGGTAGCTTGGCGGGTAGCAAGGAAAACGCCGACCAGACCATTCGCCTGGAAGGTAAGTCGTTCAGCGACTTCGGGGCAAGTCAGGGAGATAGCGCCGACCTGATTGCCAAGATGATCGAAAGCGGCCAGCTGCATATCGATCAGTAATTGGCATTGAGCTAGCGCATCACCATGCCCCGCCCAGCAATGCTGGGCGGGGCATATTCGTTTATGCTGTTGCCAACTGCGAAGCGACGGTGGCCCTATGTACATCAAACGTAACGATGCCGGTGATATCGAGCAAGTCAGCAGGGTGATGACGTCTGAATGTCGAGAACCCTTGGCCAGTGACTCCCCGGAGCTGGCGACTTTCTTGAATGCCGCTGCCAGGCAGGAGAACAACGAACTGCGCCAATCCGACCTCGAGTTTGTGCGGGTGCTGGAGGACGTGATCGAGGTGCTGATGAACAAGGGCGTGATCAGCTTTACCGACCTGCCCGATGCGGCCCGCGACAAGCTGATGGCCCGCCAGAACCTGCGCCGCCGCGTCAACGACGTGGGGCTGATGGATGATAGCGACAGTGACACCATCTGACGCCGCTATCGCTAGCCAGCGAGCGCTACACCGCTTCGCTGCCTGGGGTAGCGGTGCCCACCCCAGGCCCTGTCACGCCGTCGAGGCCGAGATCGAACAGGGTCTCGGCCTCGGCATTTTGCGTTACCCCTTCGGCGATCACCAGCACGCCCAGCGAGTGGGCCAGCGTCGCCATGCCGCGCAGGATCGCCTGCTGGTCGGGCTGCTCGTCGATGCGTGCAACCAGCGAGGCGTCGATCTTGAGGTAGGCGAGGCCGATATCGTGCAGGTCGGCGAGCTTGGAGAACTCGGGCCCGACATGCTCGAGCCCTATCCGGCAGCCGAACGGCTGCAGTTCGCGGCATAGCCCGCGGAATCCTTCCAGATGATGCACGGCCACCGATTCGGGCAGCTCCAGCCACAGCTTGGCGGCCGCCTGTGGATGCTGCTTGAGCAGCGGCTTGATGTCGCTCAAGAAGCGGCTGTCGCGGGCGGCCTGATGCGAGAGGTTGATGCCCAGCGGCTTGCCATCCTTGTCGATCTGCTCGAGCGCGGCCCTGACCACCGCCAGGTCGAAGTCGACGTTCATGTCGAGCCGCGATATCCATGGCATGAAGACCCCGGCGGGCTGCCACTTGCCCTGAATCCTGAGGCGCGAGGGGCTCTCGTGGTGGAGCAGCATGGCGTCGGCGTCGAGCACCGGGTAGTGGCCGAGGTGGAGCCCCTCGCCGAGGGCCGTATCGATGGCGCGGCGCCAGTCGTCGCGGTTGTTGAACAGCGACTGGTGGGCAGCGCCGCTGGCAATGGCCACGGCGTGGTCGCCGTCGTCCTCGGCGCGGGCCAGGGCACCGTCGAGGGCGCTGAGCAGTTCGCCGCGGGCGTCGCTATGGGTAAAGGCGATCAGCGCCATGGGCAGGCCGATGGGCGCTGTGGCGCCGTCGGCGAGCGGGTGCAGCTTGGCCTTGAGCGCCTTGGCCAGGCCCTCGAGGTCGTCGTCGCCGGGCAGCAGCAGGGCGAAATCGCTGCCATTGAGGCGCCCCACGTGGCCACCGCCGTAGACGTTGGCCAACTGCCGGAGGGCGCTGGCGACCTCGGCCAGCAGGCGGTTGGTGGCCTGGTGGCCGAGCCGGTGGTTGAGCTCGCTGAGCCGTGCCACGCGCACCATTACCAGGCTGCCCATGCCGGGGCCGGTGTCGGCGTCCAGGGCGCGTTCGAGCTGCTGCAGGAAGTGGCCACGATTGTCGGCGCCGCTGACCTCGTCCTGCTGCAGCTTGCGGCGCAGCCGGTCGAGCTTTTCGCTCTCCTGGCCGAGCATGTCGCGCACCGTCGCCGAGAGCAGGTTCATGGCGGTGACCACCTGGCGCAACTCGCGGGTACGCGGCTCCTGGGAGGTGGTAAAGCGGCGGTTGCCGATGTCGCGGGCCTGATCGATCACCGCGCGCAGCGGGCGGCGGATGCTGTGCACGATCCACCAGGCCAGCGCGGCGCTGATCAGCGCCGCCAGCGCGAACCAGGCCACCAGCCGCTGGGCGTTCTGCCACAGCGCGTGGTAGGCGTAGCTGTGGTGGCTCTCGAGTATCACGGTGCCGTACTGCTGCCAGCCGTCCTGTACCACGGCTTCGCCGGCGGGAATATCGAAGCGCACCCGCTCGACGAACCAGTTGGGCACCTCGGCGAGACGCTCATCGGCCTGGCGTTGGATCTCCACCTCGCCCTCCGGCGAGCGCAGCTCCACCAGCCGGTAGTGGCCGGTGTCGAACTGGGCGGCCAGCAGCAGCTCGATGGTCACCGGGTCCTTGTCGAGCTGGCTCATCGACAGCGCCAGGGCGTTGGCGTTGTCGGCGTTCTTGATGCGCATCTCTTGCTCGGTGTACTGCTTGAGCGAGGTCAGCCCGATCATCAGGCTGCCGCCGAAGGCCAGCAGCAGCAGTAGCAGAATGGTCAGCCACAGTTGTTTTATCAGTGACATGGCGGTGGTCTCCGTTGCCTGCGTGGCCCGCTGCCGGCGGTATTGTTGGGGAATATCATAGGAAGCCCTGGTCCTGCATGCGGCCAAGCACGCTGCTCCAGCGCGATAGCCGCTGAGTGGGGTCGGCGCGGGACTGGGACGAGCTGCCGGCCCACAGCCCTTCGCTGTTGAAACTGAATAGCGGGTCGAGGTCGCTGCGCTGGGTGGCGGGGGTGATCGACGGCACCAGGTTGTCGAGGAGGCGTGGCACCGCGCTGGGCGTCTCGTAGTAACCCAGCACCATGTGCGCCTGGGTGATCTGGCTGCGGCCGATGCGCGCGCGTACGTAGATCAAGCGCAGCTGGGCATTCGGCACGCCGAGTTGGCGCAGGGTGATGTACTTGGCGATGGAGTAGTCCTCGCAGTCGCCCTGGCCCTGGCCCATGGTCTCCAGCGGCGTGGCCCAGAAGTCCTTGTGGCCCCAGTTGTCGATGTCGTCGACCCAGCGCACGCGGCGATTGAAGAAGTCGTTGACCTCGCGCAGTTGGGTGTCGACATCGGCACCGACGAGCCGCTCGAGCAGCGCGAACCACTCCTCGAGCACCGCCACGCCACGGCCGCCGTAGCGCGACTGCATCACGCTGCGCAGCCGCGAGGGATCGAGATTGCCGCTGGCCGGCGTGGTGACCAGCCCCAGGCCGGCAGCCAGCCACAGCGAAGCTGCGCCCACCACAAAGCGGCGGCGCGAGCAGTGAAACCCGCTGGAAGGTGGCTTGGCCATGGGGGGCGCCCTGCGTGAGGCGGTTATCGTTATGCTGATTAGCGGTGACTTTTGTAAACACCCTCTTAGGCAAGCCTCAGCTTATCAGGCCTTGCCGGGTCCAAGCCACACGCGCAGGCGTCCCACCCAGGCGAGTTGGCGGGCATGCTCGCGCAGCAGCTCGGCGGCCTCGGCGAGGGTCTGGCCGGCGGGCAGCTCGCGCACGAAGATCGAGATATCGATAGCGTCGCCGAGATAGTGGAGGTCGAGGGCGACGCGCGCCTGCCAGACCGGCAGTGGCGCCCAGACGTCGTCGAGCTTGCCTTCGACGTCCTCGCGCAGCGGCATGCCGGGCAGCAGGCTGGGATCGATCTTGCCCTGGTCGTCTTCCGGGTCGATATGGAAGGTGACGTCGGTAAGGGACGGGAAGGCGTCGCGCAGCCGGCGGCTGGCTTCGTTGCCGATCTCGTGGGCCTCGGACACGGTAACCCGCGGCGGCACCACGATATGGAAGTCGAGAAGCACGTGGCCGCCCACGGTGCGGGTGCGCAGGTCGTGGACGTTGTAGACGTCGGGCACCTGTTCGGCGACCTCGCGCATCTGGCGCTGCTGCTGCTCGGGCAGGGCGGTGTCGACCAGCTCCTGACTCGACTCCCACAGCAGGTTGGCGCCGATCTTGCCAACCATCAGCGCCACCACCACCGCGGCCACGGCGTCGAGCCAGCCGGCGCCGAGCTGGGCGCCTATCAGCCCCACCAGCACCACCACGGTGGACAGGGCGTCGCTGCGCGAGTGCCAGGCGTTGGCCTCGAGCAGGCGTGAATTGACGCGCTTGGCGACCCGCATGGTGGCGCGGAAGATCCACTCCTTGGCGAGCAGGGCGACCACCGCCAGGGCGATGGCCCAGGCGCCGGGGGCGGGGATCGAGGTAGCGTCGAACAGCCGCGTCAGGCTGGCCCAGGCGATGCCGCCGGCAACGAAGATCAGGATGCTGCCCAGCCACAGCGTGGCCAGGGTCTCGATGCGGCCGTGGCCGTAGGGATGGTTGGTGTCGGGTGCCTGGCGGCCGTAGTGGGTGGCGGCCAGCACGAAGGCGTCGGTGACCAGGTCGGAGAAGGAGTGCACGCCGTCGGCGACCAGCGCCGCGGAGCCGACGACCAGGCCCATCACCACCTTGGCCACGCCCAGTAGCGCATCGATCACCGCGCCGATCAGGGTGATGCGGTGCGCCTCACGGGTCTGGGTGCCGCGGTCGAAGGGGTGGGCGTGACCCATGGCAGCGGCTCCTTAGATGCGCCCGGCGCGGCTGAGCACCGGGTTGGCATACTGTGCCAGCCACCAGTCGCGTAGATGCGTGGGCACCTGCTCCAGGCGCTTGCGGAACTGCTCGCGGTCGGCGTCGGTGATGCCGTCGAGGCAGATCAGGTCGGGTGCCTTGCCGCTGGCCTCGAGGGCCAGCTGGTGGCTGGGAAACAGCCGGTAGCCGCCGAGTACCTGGCGGTCGATCTCGGCGGCTACCGACTCGGGGCTGTCGTGGTCGGCGTCGAGCGGCGTGCCGAAGGTCAGCTTGATGCGGCCCTTGTGGCCGATGATGCCGGCGACGATGGAGCGGATATCCTCGTACTGCACCTTCTGGTAGCGCCCCTCGGTGTGCATGGCGTAGAGCTCGTGGGCCTTCTGCACGTCGCAGGGGTCGTACTCGTAGCTGATCGATACCGGCACCACGCGCAGCTCGGCGATGGCGTCGCCGGTTGAGGCGCCCTTGACGAGGTGGCGGCGGGCCATGGTCAGCATCTTGATGATCGCCGGGTCGGTACGGTCGATGCCGTCCTTGGCGCGGCCCTCGCGCTGGGCCAGCCACACCGAGTGCCGGTCGACGGTCAGCGAGTGGCGAATGTACGCCGACAGCGCCTGGTAGGCGGCCAGCATGGCGCGCTTGCCCTTGGCCGAGCGCGGCACGATGAAGCTCTTGTTGAGGCGCATCAGGTCGTTGACGTAGGGCTTCTGCAGCAGGTTGTCGCCGATCGCGATGCGCACCGTATTGCGCCCGGCCAGGTACAGCGCGTAGTTGACGAAGGCCGGATCCAGCGAGATATCGCGGTGGTTGCTGATGAACAGGTAGGCGGTGTCGTCGTCCAGCGCGTCGAGCCCCTCGACCTCGAAGGCGTCGGTGGTGGTGCGGATCATGCGCTGCATGTAACCGGCGATGCGCATCTGGAAGTCGTAGACACTGGCCACGCCGCGTACCTCGCGACGCACCGCGACGCCGGCGATGGCCCGCGCCAGGCGCGGCGAGAAGCGCGCCAGGCGCGGCAGCTTGAACTGGGTCAGGGCGTCGAGCAGCTCGGCGTCGTTGGCCAGCCGCGCGAGCACCTCGGCGACCTCGTCGTCGTGATAGGGACGGATCTTGGCGAACGGATCCGCTTGGCGAACGGCGTCCTCGGCGGTGGCAGGTGAATCAGCAGTCACGGTGTCGATGCCAGGTTAGCGGAAACGGAGGGGGTGGAGTCTTGGTTGGCTTCGCCGCCTAGCCAGCCCAGCAGCTGCTCGCTGGCGGCGGCCAGCGCCTGCGCCATCAGCACGAAATCCGTTTCCATGCGCAGGATGGCGTCATCGCCATCATCGCTGGCGTTGGCCTCATCCAGCAAGGCGTCGCTGAAGCGTAGCGACTTGAGCGCCAGGTCGTCGTGGAGCACCAGCGATAGCCGGCCTTCGATCTCCAGCGCCAGGCGCGTGGCCTGGCGGCCGCCGGCCAGCAGGGTATGGATATCGTCGCTGTCGAGGTCGACCTGGCGCGCGCGCAGCACGCCGTCGTCGCCCTGGGCCTTGAGCTCAACCTGGTCGCCGAGCAGCAGGCCCTCGGGGCGCGAGGAGGCGTCGTTGAGCCACTCGGTCATGGCGCGCACCGGCAGCGTCTGGCTGGCTAGCGGCGTGACCTTGAGGCTGCCCAGGGTCTGGCGCAGCAGGTCGAGGATCTCTTCGGCGCGCTTGCGGCTCGAGGCGTTGATGCCGATCAGGCCGCCGCGGGTGTCCCACCACAGGTCGACCTTCTGGCTGCGCACGAAGGCGCGCGGCAGCAGCTCTTCATAGACCTGCTCCTTGATCGCCTGCTTGTCCTTGCGGCTGACCGGCTGGCCCTCGGCGGCTTCGCGGTCGGCGACGCGCTCCTCGACCTCCTCGCGCACCACGCTGGCCGGCAGCAGCCGCTCCTGGCGCAGCGCGCTGAGCAGGCGGTGGCCCTGCAGCTCGTGCACGTACTGGGTACTGCGCCGCCCGCCCGGGGGGCGCCAGCCGAGTCGCGTGGCCTCGCTGCCGCCCAGCGGGCGAAAGGCTTGTTCGGCCAGCGCATCCTCCAGGGTGTCGCCGGAGATGCTGGGCGCCTCATGCAGGCGATAGAGATGCAAGTGCTTGAACCACATGGCCAGTCCTGAACGTAAAAGGAGGCACATTATGGCGAATGCAAGGCAGGGGTGCCAGTGGCCCGGCAGCGCTTCGCGCTGCATCGCGAATGAATTCGCTCCCACACTGGGGGCGGCGCCAAGGCAAATGTGGGCGTGAGTTTAGTCTCGATGGGGTTGGCCGGCATAGCGGCGCTGTGCACGGCATCGCGACTGGCGTCGCTCCCACTGGGGCGGCTGCCTTTGCCTGCGCTCGGTGATATACTCCGGCTCTGCTGTTACGCGGCTATTCCAAAAGCATCCCGTAGCGCCAACCTGTCGCAGTGCAAAGGATTTGACGACCCATGGGTGACATTGCCAGAGAGATTCTGCCAGTCAACATCGAGGACGAACTGAAGCAGTCGTACCTCGATTACGCGATGAGCGTGATCATCGGCCGAGCACTGCCCGACGTGCGCGACGGCCTCAAGCCGGTTCACCGTCGCGTGCTGTTCGCCATGAACGAGCTCAGCAACGACTGGAACAAACCCTACAAGAAATCGGCGCGTGTCGTTGGCGACGTGATCGGTAAGTATCACCCCCATGGCGACAGCGCCGTCTACGACACCATCGTACGCATGGCGCAGCATTTCTCGATGCGCCATGTGCTGGTCGACGGCCAGGGCAACTTCGGTTCCATCGACGGCGACAACGCCGCGGCCATGCGTTATACCGAGGTGCGCATGGCGCGCCTGGCCCACGAGCTGCTGGCCGACCTCGACAAGGAGACCGTCGACTGGGTCGACAACTACGACGGCACCGAGCGTATCCCCGACGTGCTGCCGACCAAGGTGCCCAACCTGCTGATCAACGGCTCCTCGGGCATCGCCGTGGGCATGGCGACCAATATCCCGCCCCACAACATGAACGAGATCATCAGCGCCTGCCTGGCGCTGATCGACGACTACACCCTGACGGTCGACGACCTGATGGAGCATGTCCCGGGGCCCGACTTTCCCACCGGTGGCATCATCAACGGCCGCGCCGGCATCCTCGAGGCCTATCGCACCGGCCGCGGGCGCATCTATGTGCGCGCCCGCCACACCATCGAGCACGACGACAAGACCGGCCGCGATCACATCATCGTCAGCGAGCTGCCGTATCAGGTGAACAAGGCACGGCTGATCGAGAAGATCGCCGAGCTGGTCAAGGACAAGAAGATCGACGGCATCGCCGAGCTGCGCGACGAGTCCGACAAGGACGGCCTGCGGGTGGTGATCGAGGTCAAGCGCGGCGAGTCCGGCGAGGTGGTGGTCAACAACCTGTTCGCCCAGACCCAGCTGCAGAACGTCTTCGGCATCAATATGGTGGCCATCGAGGACGGTCAGCCGAAGATCCTCAACCTCAAGGAGGTGCTCGAGGCGTTCATTCGTCACCGCCGCGAGGTGGTGACCCGGCGTACTATCTTCGAACTGCGCAAGGCTCGCGAGCGCGGCCATATCCTCGAAGGCCTGGCCGTCGCCATCTCTAACATCGACGAGGTGATCGAGCTGATCAAGGCCTCGCCGAGCGCCACCGAGGCCAAGGAGAAGCTGCTGGCCGCGGTGTGGCAGCCGGGGCAGGTGACCGGCATGCTCGAGCGCGCCGGTGCCACCTCGTGCAAGCCGGAAGACCTGGAGGAGGGCTTCGGCCTCAATCAGGCCGGCAGCGAATACCGCCTCTCGCCGGCCCAGGCCCAGGCGATTCTCGAGCTGCGCCTGCACCGCCTGACCGGGCTCGAGACCGAGAAGCTGCTCGACGAATACCTCAGCATCCTCGAGAAGATCGCCGAACTCAGCGAGATCCTGGCCTCCGCCGATCGCCTGCTCGAGGTGATCCGCGAGGAGCTGATCGCGGTACGCGACCAGTTCGCCGACGAACGCCGCACCGAGATCCAGGCCAGCCACCTCGACCTGCGCATCGAGGACCTGATCGCCGAGGAGGACATGGTGGTCACCCTGTCGCGCTCCGGCTATGCCAAGACCCAGCCGCTCTCGGACTACCAGGCCCAGCGCCGTGGCGGGCGCGGCAAGTCGGCCACCGCCATGAAGGACGAGGACGTCATCGAGCACCTGCTGGTGGCCTCGACCCACGACACCGTGCTGCTGTTCTCCAACAAGGGCAAGGTCTACTGGCTCAAGGTCTACGAGATGCCCAACGCCAGCCGCGGCTCGCGGGGCAAGCCGCTGGTCAACCTGCTGCCGCTGGACGAGGACGAGGCGATCAACGCCATCCTGCCGGTGCGCGACTACCGCGCCGACAGCTACATCTTCTTCGCCACCGCCAAGGGCACCGTCAAGCGCACCAGCCTCGATCAGTTCTCGCGGCCGCGCAGCGTGGGCCTGATCGCCATCGACCTCGAGGAGGACGACCGCCTGGTCGGCGCCGCCATTACCTCGGGCAGCGACCACGCCATGCTGCTGTCGTCCAACGGCAAGGCGATCCGCTTCGAGGAGACCACCGTGCGCTCGATGGGCCGTACCGCCCGCGGCGTGCGCGGCATGCGCCTGCTGGAAGGCGCCGAGGTGATCAGCCTGATCATCCCGCAGAGCCAGCAGATCGACGCCGAGGCAGATGTCGAGGCCGAGGACGAGAACGGTGCGGTCATCGAGAACGGCAACGGCGGCCAGATCTATATCCTCACCGCCTCCGAGAACGGCTACGGCAAGCGCACCCGTCTTGAGGAGTTTCCGCTGCGCGGGCGCGGCGGCCAGGGCGTCATCGCCATGCAGACCAGCGAGCGCAACGGCGCCCTGGTGGCCGCCATGCAGGTCTACTCCAGCGACGAGATGATGCTGATCACCGACCGCGGCACCCTGGTGCGTACCCGCGTCGACGAAGTCTCGATCACCTCGCGCAATACCCAGGGCGTGATGCTGATCCGCCTCGGCAACGACGAGAAGCTGGTCAAGACCGTGCGCATCGACGAGCCGAGCGATGAACCGGTTAACGACGAAGCAGCCGACGCCGAGGAAGGTACAGCCGAAGAGTAGCGCCAAGGCCAATGTAGGAGCGACTTCAGTCGCGAAGGGGTGGTCTGCTTGGTAGCGCTGCGCGCTACATCGCGGTTAAAACCGCTCCCACAGATCGCGAATGAATTCGCTCCCACAGGGAGCGGCGCCAAGGCCAATGCAGCAGCGACTTCAGTCGCGATGGGGTGGTCTGCTTGGTAGCGCTGCGCGCTACATCGCGGTTAAAAACCGCTCCCACAGATCGCGAATGAATTCGCTCCCACAGGGAGCGGCGCCAAGGCCAATGTAGGAGCGACTTCAGTCGCGATGGGGTTACTCCCACAAGGACCCAAGACAGAGGATCTGGACTCACGCTGATGACACGTCACTACAACTTCTGCGCCGGTCCCGCGGCGCTACCCCAGGCGGTGCTCGAGCGCGCCCGCGACGAGCTTCTCGATTACCAGGGCCGCGGCCTCTCGGTGATGGAGATGAGTCACCGCAGCCCCGAGTTCACGGCCATCGCCGAGCAGGCTGAAGCCGATATTCGCGAGCTGTTGGCGATCCCCGATAACTACCGGGTGCTGTTCCTGCAGGGCGGGGCGTCGATGCAGTTCGCCATGCTGCCCTACAACCTGCTGGGCCAGGGCGGTACGCCCAACTACCTCTATACCGGCATCTGGGGCAAGAAGGCGATCAGCGAGGCCAAGCACCTGGCCGGCGCCCATGTCGCGGCGTCCAGCGAAGGCAACGGCCTCACCGCGGTGCCGCGGCCCGAGGAGATTCAGCTCTCGAGTGATGCCGCCTACCTGCACTACACCGCCAACGAGACCATCGGCGGACTCGAGTTCGACTATATTCCCGAGGTCGAGGTGCCGCTGGTCTGCGACATGTCGTCGTCGATTCTCTCCGGGCCGCTCGACGTTTCGAAGTTCGGCGTGCTCTACGCCGGGGCCCAGAAGAACATCGGCCCGGCCGGCTTGACGCTGGTCATCGTGCGCGACGACCTGCTCGAGTGCGCGCGGCCTGAGACGCCGACCATGTTCAACTACAAGGTCATGGCGGAGAACGGTTCGATGTTCAATACCCCGGCGACCTACGCCTGGTACCTGGCCGGCCTGGTGTTCCAGTGGCTCAAGCATGATGTCGGCGGCCTGGCGGCGATGAACGCCATCAACGACCGCAAGGCGGCCAAGCTCTACGCCGCCATCGATGCCAGTGGCTTCTACTCCAACCCGATTGCCCCGCGCAACCGCTCGCGCATGAACGTGCCCTTCGTGCTCGCCGACGAGGCGCTCAATGCGCCGTTCCTGGCCGAGGCCGAGGCGGCTGGGCTGCTCAACCTCAAGGGCCACCGCAGCGTCGGCGGCATGCGCGCCAGCCTCTACAATGCCGTGCCCGAGGCGGGCGTCGATGCACTGATCGAGTTCATGACCGATTTCGAACACAGAAGGGGATGACCATGAGCGATACCCCGAGCAACCTCGACGCGCTGCGTGAGCGCATCGACGCAGTGGACAGCGATATCCTGCGCTTGATCAGCGAGCGTGCTGCCTGCGCCAAGCGGGTGGCCGAGATCAAGACCCAGGAGGACCCCGATACGGTCTTCTATCGCCCCGAGCGCGAGGCCCAGGTGCTGCGGCGGATTATGGCCCTCAACGAGGGTCCGCTGGACGCCGAGGAGATGGCGCGGCTGTTTCGCGAGATCATGTCGGCCTGCCTGGCGCTCGAGCAGCCGGTCAAGGTCGCCTACCTCGGCCCCGAGGGCACCTTTACCCAGCAGGCCGCGCTCAAGCACTTCGGCCACAGCGCGGTGAGCCTGCCGATGGCGGCCATCGACGAGGTGTTCCGCGAGGTCGAGGCCGGCGCCGTACACTACGGCGTGGTGCCGGTGGAGAACTCCACCGAGGGCGTGGTCAACCATACCCTCGACTCCTTCATGGACTCCGCGATGCGCATCTGCGGCGAAGCGGTGCTGCGCATTCACCAGCACCTGCTGGTGTCGAGCAACACCCGCAAGGATAAAGTGTCGCGGATCTACTCCCACCCGCAGTCCTTCGCCCAGTGTCGCAAGTGGCTGGATGCCCACTATCCCTACGCCGAACGGGTGGCGGTGGCCTCCAACGCCGAGGCCGCCAAGCTGGTCAAGACCGAGTGGCACAGCGCGGCGATCGCCGGCGACATGGCAGCCAAGCTGTATGACCTGGAGCGCATCGCCGAGAAGATCGAGGACAGCCCCGACAACTCCACGCGCTTCCTGATCATCGGCAACCACGACGTGCCGATGTCTGGTGAAGACAAGACCTCGGTGGTGGTCGCCATGCGCAACCAGCCGGGTGCGCTGCACGAGCTGCTCGAGCCGTTCCACCGCCACGCCATCGACCTGACTCGCCTCGAGACGCGGCCCTCGCGCAGCGGGGTGTGGAACTACGTGTTCTTCATCGACTTCAAAGGCCACCGCGACGAGCCGCGGGTTGCCGCGGTGCTCGAAGAGGTGCGGCTGCGCGCCGCCGATCTCAAGGTACTCGGCTCCTACCCGATGGGCGTGCTCTAAGCATGCAGGAAACAGGCATGCAGGAAACGCGGATCCTGATCGTCGGCCTCGGCCTGATCGGCGGCTCCCTGGCCGCCGCACTCAAGGATGCTGGTTTCCCCGCTGCCATCGCCGCCTGCGACCGCGACGCCGACGAGGTCGCCCGCGGCATCGAGATGGGCGTGATCGACAGCGGCGGCACGCGGCTCGCCGAGCAGCTCGAGGGCGCCAGCCTGGTGGTGCTGGCGGTGCCGGTGCTGGCCATGGACGGCGTGATGACGACCCTGGCCGAAGCGCTGGCCGAGCGCCCCGAGCACGCCTGGCCGGTGATCACCGACGTTGGCAGCACCAAGGCGGCGATCCGCGACTGCGCCCAACGCGCCTTCGGCCGCGTGCCGCCGCAGCTGGTGCTCGGCCATCCCATCGCCGGCTCCGAGAAGAGCGGTGTGGCGGCCTCCAACCCCACGCTGTTCCGTCATCACAAGGTCATCCTCACCCCGCAGCATGATACCCAGCCGCCGGCCGTGGCCCGGGTGCGGGCGATGTGGCAGGCGTGCGGCGCCGAGGTGCTGGAGATGGAGGTGGAGCGCCACGACGAGGTGCTGGCACGCACCAGCCATCTGCCGCATCTGCTGGCCTTCTCGCTGGTCGATACCCTGGCGCGCCAGGACGAACGGCTGGATATCTTTCGCTACGCCGCCGGTGGCTTTCGCGACTTCACCCGCATCGCCGGCAGCGACCCGGTGATGTGGCGCGACATCTTTACCGCCAACCGGCGCGCGGTGCTCGACGCCCTCGACGACTTCGAGGTCGGCCTGGCGCGGCTGCGCCGCGAGGTGGAGGGTGGCGACGGCGACGCCATGCTGGCCACCATCGACCGCGCAAGCCATGCCCGGCACTATTTCGATACGCTACTCAACAAGACCCGCTACCAGGTGAGTGATCACACCATGCAACAGCAAGCGCTTCGCTATCGGGCGGCCCCCGGTGGCTCCGTGACCGGCCGCATCCGCGTGCCCGGCGACAAGTCGGTCTCGCACCGCTCGATCATGCTCGGCGCCCTGGCCGAAGGGGTGACCGAGATCAAGGGCTTCCTCGAAGGTGAAGACAGCCTGGCGACCCTGCAGGCCTTCCGCGAGATGGGCGTGGCCATCGAGGGCCCGCACCAGGGCCGGGTGACCATTCATGGGGTCGGCATGCATGGCCTCGAGCAGCCCGCCGGGCCGCTCTATGTTGGTAACGCCGGTACCGCCATGCGGTTGTTTGCCGGCCTGCTGGCCGGCCAGGCCTTCGATAGCGAGCTGATCGGCGACGCCTCGCTGACCAAGCGCCCGATGGGCCGTGTGGCCGATCCGCTACGGCTGATGGGGGCCGAGATCGACACCCAGGAGGGCGGGCGGCCGCCGCTCGAGATCAAGGGCGGTTGCAAGCTCACCGGCATCCGCTATGACATGCCGATGGCCAGCGCCCAGGTCAAGTCGTGCCTGCTGCTGGCCGGCATGTACGCCGAGGGCGTCACCCAGGTGCGCGAGCCGGCGCCGACCCGCGACCACACCGAGCGCATGCTCAACGGCTTCGGCTACGCCGTGCAGCGCGACGGCGACACCTGCTGGCTGGAGGGCGGCGGCAAGCTCATCGCCGGCCCCATCGACGTGCCCTCGGATATCTCCTCGGCGACCTTTTTCCTGGTCGCCGCGGCGATCACCCCGGGGGCCGACCTGATGCTCGAGCACGTCGGCATCAACCCGACCCGCATCGGGGTGATCAATATCCTCAAGGCCATGGGCGCCGACCTCGAGCTCAGCAACCAGGCCGAGGTGGGCGGCGAGCCGGTGGCCGATATCCGCGTGCGCTATACGCCGCTCAAGGGCATCGAGATTCCCCAGGACCAGGTGCCGCTGGCCATCGACGAGTTCCCGGCGCTGTTCATTGCCGCGGCCAACGCCGAGGGCACCACCCGCCTGCGCGGCGCCGAGGAGCTGCGGGTCAAGGAATCCGACCGCCTGCAGGCGATGGCCGACGGCCTCACCGCGCTGGGCGTCGACAACACCCTGCATCCCGACGGCATCGACATCGTCGGTCGCGCCCCGGGCGAGGGCGGCAACGGCCCCAGCTACGGCGGCGGGCGCATCGACAGTCTCGGTGATCACCGCATCGCCATGGCCTTCAGCATCGCCGCGCTGCGCGCCGACGCCGAGATCGTCATCGACGACTGCGCCAATGTGGCGACCTCCTTCCCAGGGTTCATCGACCTGGCGCGCAAGGTCGGCCTGAGCCTGGACGAGGAGCGAGCCGCCGGCGGGGAGGGCGCATGAGCGATAGCACGTCGCAAGCACCGGTGCTGACCATCGACGGCCCGGGTGGCGCCGGCAAGGGCACCATCAGCCGGCTGGTCGCCGAACGCCTCGGCTGGCACCTGCTCGACTCCGGGGCGCTCTATCGGCTCACCGCCCAGGCCGCCGCCAGGCATGCGGTGGCACTGGACGACGCCGAGGGCCTGGCGGCGCTGGCGGCGAGTCTCGACGTCGAGTTCCTGGTCGAGGATGGCGAACCGCGGGTGCTGCTCGAGGGCCAGGACGTGACCCGCGCGATTCGCACCGAACAGGCCGGCGACCGCGCCTCTCAGGTGGCGGCGCTCAACCCGGTGCGCGAGGCACTACTGGCGCGTCAGCGCGACTTCGCCGTGGCACCCGGGCTGGTCGCCGACGGCCGCGACATGGGCACCGTGGTGTTCCCCGACGCGCCGCTGAAGATTTTCCTCACTGCGTCGGCCGAGGAGCGCGCCCGACGGCGCCACCTGCAGTTGCAGGAAAGCGGTGTGACTGCTAGTCTATCGAGTCTTTTAAAAGAGATTCAGGCACGCGATGCGCGCGACATGCAGCGCAGCGTGGCCCCGCTCAAGCCGGCCGATGACGCCATCACGCTTGACTCCACGCGCCTGACCATACCGGAAGTGGTGGATCGGTTGACGCAGCTGCTGGCCCAGCGAGGCCTCACCGCGTGACCTGACGATCCATGACGGAGCCCCCGGCAAGACGTCATGACGTGGCACGGCAGTCTCATTTCAGAAAGCCAGGCCAGGTCGAACCAGCGCCAACGTCCCCGGGGATCATTGCAGTAGGCCCGTACTCGCTGGTGGTACGGAGAAGGGCGGTTCGCCGCCATCAAAACGTTGATCACAGGAACATCATGAGCGAAAGCTTTGCTGAGTTGTTTGAACAGTCTCTCCAGGACATCAACATGGAGGCGGGTGCCATTGTCATGGCGACCGTCGTCGACATCGAAGGTGACTGGGTCACCGTCAATGCCGGCCTCAAGTCCGAAGGTCAGATCCCTGTTTCCCAATTCCGCGATGACAATGGCGAACTGACCATTGCCATCGGCGATGAAGTCAAGGTGGCCCTGGAGGCCGTCGAAGATGGCTTCGGTGAGACCCGCCTGTCCCGCGAGAAAGCCAAGCGTGCCGAGGCGTGGAAAGAGCTGGAAGCCGCCTTCGAGAAAGAAGAGATTGTCAAAGGCGTGATCAACGGCAAGGTCAAGGGTGGCTTCACCGTCGACGTCGCCTCCATCCGCGCCTTCCTGCCGGGTTCGCTGGTCGACGTGCGTCCGGTGCGCGACACCACGCACCTCGAGCACAAAGAGCTGGACTTCAAGGTCATCAAGCTCGACGCCAAGCGTAACAACGTGGTGGTATCGCGCCGCGCCGTGCTCGAAGCCGAGAACAGCGCCGAGCGTGAAGCGCTGCTCGCCACCCTCCAGGAAGGCCAGCAGATCAAGGGTATCGTCAAGAACCTCACCGACTACGGCGCCTTCGTCGACCTGGGTGGCGTCGACGGCCTGCTGCACATCACCGACATGGCCTGGAAGCGCATCAAGCATCCGTCCGAGATCGTTGCCGTGGGCGACGAGATCAACGTCAAGGTGCTGAAGTTCGACCGCGAGCGCAACCGCGTCTCGCTGGGCCTCAAGCAGCTCGGCGAAGATCCGTGGGTCAACATCACCGCGCGCTACCCGGAAGGCACCAAGGTCACCGCCCGCGTCACCAACCTCACCGACTACGGCTGCTTTGCCGAGCTGGAAGAGGGCGTCGAGGGTCTGGTTCACGTCTCCGAAATGGACTGGACCAACAAGAACATCCACCCCTCCAAGGTCGTGCAGGTGGGTGACGATGTCGACGTCATGGTGCTGGATATCGACGAGGAGCGTCGTCGCATCTCGCTGGGTATCAAGCAGTGCACCACCAACCCGTGGGAAGACTTCAGCGCACGCTACAACAAGGGCGACCGCGTTGCCGGCAGCATCAAGTCGATCACCGACTTCGGCATCTTCATCGGCCTGGAAGGCGGCATCGACGGCCTGGTGCACCTGTCCGACATCTCCTGGACCGAGACCGGCGAAGAAGCCGTGCGTCAGTTCAAGAAGGGCGACGAAGCCGAAGCGGTCATCCTCTCCATCGACCCGGAGCGTGAGCGCATCTCGCTGGGCATCAAGCAGCTCGAGACCGACCCGGTCTCCGAGTTCCTGGCTGTCAACGACAAGGGTGCCATCGTCACCGGCCGCGTGGTCGAAGTCGACGCCAAGGAAGCCCACGTCGAGCTGGCGACCGATGTCGTTGCCATCCTCAAGGCCTCCGAGATCAGCGCCGACCGCGTCGAAGACGCGCGCAACGTGCTGAGCGAAGGCGACAGCGTCGAAGCCCGCATCGTCGGGGTGGATCGCAAGAACCGCGCGATCAACCTGTCGATCAAGGCCAAGGATCAGGACGACACCCGTCAGAACCTGAAGAAGCTGCGCGAAGAGAGCTCCGACAGCAGTGGCGCGACCACCATCGGTGATCTGATCAAGCAGCAGATGGGTCAGGACTGATCTGCGTCGCGCGCTAGCCGCGATTCGCTGGATCGAAAAACGCCGCCTCCTCCGGGAGGCGGCGTTTTTTTGTGGTGTACCCTGTGCGCGGTGCTAGCTGCTGTCGCCGGTCAGCAGTTCAAAGCCCACGTCCTGGCGGCGTGCCACCACGTCCCCCTGCAGGTGTGCCAGCAGCCGTTTGGCGGCCAGCTGGCCCATATACTGGCGCGGCGAGCGGATGGTGGTCAGCCTCGGAGTCACATGCTGGCCCAGTGGCAGGCCGTTGAAGCCGGCGATGGCGATGTCCTTGGGCACGCCGAGGCCGAGGCGCTGGGCGTGGAGCAGGGCGCCGGTGGCCAGGTCGTCATTGGCGAAATGAATGGCGTCGGCGCGGGGATGCGACGTGAGTACGCGATCGAGGGCCGCGGCGCCTGCTTCCAGGCTGCCGAGATGGGCGAGGTCGAGCAGCGGTGCCGCCAGTCCCTCTCCGTCGAGTATCTCGCGGTGGCCGGCGTAGCGCAGGCCGGCACGGTAGTCCTCGCTCATTCGCCCCCCCACGTAGACGATCTGGCGATGGCCGCGCTGCAGCAGGTGGCGGGCCATGCAGCGCCCGGCCGCGACATGGTCCAGGCCGACATTGAGGTCCAGCGCCTCGCCCAGCTCCATCATCTCCATGATCGGCTTGTCCCACTGGCTCAGCAGGCCGCGGCAGGCGTCGCTGTGGCGCAGCCCGGCGGTGACCAGTGCCGAGCACGACCAGCCCAGGAAGGTGCGCACCAGCTGAGTCTCGCGGTCGAGGTCGTAGTCGGTGTTGCCGAGCAGGATCTGGTAGCCCTCGGCCTCGAAGGTCTCCTGCAGGCCCTGGATCACCTCGATGAATACCGCGTTGGAAAGCGAGGGCACGATCACCGCGATAAAGCGCGAGCTGGCCGAGGCCAGGCTGCCGGCGACCAGGTTGGGCACATAGCCGAGCCGCTC
Source organism: Halomonas socia (assembly GCF_010977575.1). Classification (GTDB taxonomy): domain Bacteria; phylum Pseudomonadota; class Gammaproteobacteria; order Pseudomonadales; family Halomonadaceae; genus Franzmannia; species Franzmannia socia. The sequence continues at coordinate 3,942,660 of NZ_CP048812.1, read as the reverse complement.
GATGGTGGCGAGGATATGCCGGCGGGTCTCGGCGTTGACGCGCTCCGGGGCGTTGAGCGCCCGCGATACGGTGATTGCCGAGACCCCGGCGGCATCGGCGACCTGGCTCAGGGTGGTGCGCGCCGAGCCGCGTCGCCGACGCGGGGAAGATGACTTAGACATTGGTCGTGTCCTTGCAAACCTGTCTTGCTGATGGCGAGTGACTCTACTAAAAAGGATGTTAGCGCTAACATGACAGCGTTACCAATAACCAGTCAGGGTGGCCTCAGTTGCCTCAGAGCGAAGGACGCCGGGGGCAGGTCGAAGAGAAGGTTTGCGCCATGGATGGCGCAAGGTAGCGCCCAGGGATGGGTTCACAGCGCCTCCTCGCAGGCCTGCCGACGGATCAGACCTGAGCGGTGCTGCTATCTGCGATAGCCCTGAAATAAGTAGCGAGGACGGTCGTCCATGCAACTGGGCAACACCTTGCCGGGCATCTAAAGGAGATCAGTGTGAGTCACAGCAGCCCCCAAAGAATTTCACGCGTGGGCGTCGTCGGCCTGGGCGCCATGGGCATGGGTACGGCGCTGGCGCTTCACCAGCGGGGCCTGACGGTGACCGGCTGCGACGTCTCGGCTGATGCTCGTGACACCTTCGTGGCTCACGGCGGCAACAGCGTAGCCTCACCGGCGGAGCTGGACGACTGCGATATCGTGGTGCTGCTGGTGGTCAACGGCGAGCAGGTCGAGCAAGTGCTGTTCGGCGAGCAGGGCCTGGTGGGCAAGCTGGCGCCAGGTAGCCTGGTGCTGCAGTGTGCCACCGTGGCGCCCAGCCAGGCCCGTGGCCTCGGCGAGCGGCTGGCCGGCGCGGGGCTTGCGATGCTCGATGCGCCGGTCAGCGGCGGTGCCGGAAAGGCGCGCAGCGGTGAGCTCTCGGTGATGGCTTCCGGCGACGCGGCAGCCTTCGACAAGGCCCAGCCGGTGCTCGATGCCATGGCCGCTACCGTCCATCGCCTGGGCGACACCCCGGGCGTCGGCTCGAGCATGAAGCTGGTCAACCAGTTGCTCGCCGGGGTGCACATCGCTACCGCTGCCGAGGCCATGGCGCTGGGTATCCGCATGGGCCTCGACCCGGATACCGTCTATGACGTCATCACCCACTCGGCGGGCAACTCCTGGATGTTCGAGAACCGCGTGCCGCACATCCTCGCGGGCGACTACACGCCGCTCTCCGCCGTGGACATCTTCGTCAAGGATCTCAACATCGTGCACCAGACCGGCCGCGAGCTGGCCATGCCCACGCCGGTGGCGGCCAGTGCCCTGCAGCAGTTCACCGCCGCCAAGGGTGCCGGCTTCGGCCGCGAGGACGACGCGGCGGTGATCAAGGTCTACCAGCGTTTGTCCGGCATCGACCTGCCCCAGGCGGCCAACGATGCCGACGCCGGAGGTGACGCATGAGCCTGGTACTCGGAGCCATCGCCGACGACTTCACCGGCGCCACGGATCTCGCCAACAACCTGGTGCGCGCCGGCATGCGCTGCGTGCAGCTGATCGGCGTGCCTGACGACGACATCGCGCTGGGCGCTATCGATACCCACGTCGATGCGGTGGTGGTGGCACTCAAGTCACGCTCCTGCCCGGCGCCGGACGCGGTGGCCGACTCCCTGGCGGCGCTGGAGTGGCTCGAGGCGCGCGGCGCACGGCAGATCTTCTTCAAGTACTGCTCCACCTTCGATTCCACCGACGCTGGCAATATCGGCCCGGTCGCCGATGCCCTCCTGGAGCGGCTTCGGGCGACAGAACCAGAGGAGCGGCTTCGGGCGACACAGCCAGAGCGTTTGGGTGGCGGCCAGACCGTGATGGTGCCGGCCTTTCCCGCCAACGGCCGCAGCGTCTACCAGGGCCATCTGTTCGTCGACGACCGGCTGCTCAACGACAGCGGCATGCAGCACCACCCGCTCAACCCCATGACCGATGCCGACCTGGTACGAGTCCTGGGGCGGCAAACGGCGCACCCGGTGGGCCTGGCTGCCCGGTCAGTGCTGGCCCGGGGCGGTGATGCCACCCGCGCCCATCTCGAGGCACTTGCCGCCGACGGCGTACGCCACGTGGTCTGCGACAGCCTCGACGAGCGCGACCTCGAGGTGCTGGCCGAGGCGGTGGTCGATTTGCCGCTGGTCACCGGCGGCTCGGGCCTTGGCCAGGCGCTGCCGGCGCAGTACCGCCGCCGCGGCTGGCTGGCCGAGGTGGCCGAGCCGGGCCGACTGGCGCCGGCCGTGGGCGGCGCCCTGGTGCTCTCGGGCAGCTGCTCGCGGGCGACCCTGGGCCAGGTGGCCCACTTCCTCGCGCATCACCCCGGCATGGCCCTCGACCCCCTGCAGCTCGCCGAAGGCGGGGCGCATCTCGACGCCACCCTGGCCTTTGCCCGCGAGAATCTTGCCGCCGGTGGTCCGGTGCTGGTCTACGCCTCCGCCGACCCCGAACGGGTCAAGGCCGCCCAGCAGGCGCTGGGCGTGGCTCGCGCCGGCGAGCTGGTCGAGCAGGCCCTGGGCCTGCTGGCCAGCACCCTGGTCGACGAGGGCGTCGGGCGCCTGGTGGTGGCCGGCGGCGAAAGCTCTGGGGCGGTGGTCTCGGCGCTGGGCATCCGCCAGCTGCGCATCGGCGGACAGATCGATCCCGGCGTGCCCTGGACCCAGGCGCCGCGGCAGGGCCAAGCGCCGCTGTCGCTGGCGCTCAAGTCAGGCAACTTCGGCGGCGAGGACTTCTTCACCCGCGCCTTCACGGTGTTGGATGAGCTGACCGGGGAGGGCAGGACATGAGCAGTGGCAAGGCCGCGAGCCAGGAAAATCAACTGCGCGAGCAGATCGCCACTCTCGGTCAGTCGCTGTTCGACCGCGGCCTGACCATGGGCTCCAGCGGCAACATCAGCGTGCGTCTCGAGGACGGTGGCTGGCTGATGACACCCACCAACGCCTGCCTGGGGCGGCTGGATCCGGCGCGCATCTCGCGCCTCGACGGCGACGGCCGCCTGCTCGACGGCGACAAGCCCACCAAGGAGAGCTTCCTGCACATGGCGATGTACGCCGAGCGCCCGCGCTCCGGGGCCATCGTGCACCTCCACTCGACCCATTCGGTGGCGGTCTCCTGCCTGCCGGGCATCGACCCCTGCGACTGCATTCCACCCTTAACCGCCTACTATGTGATGAGGGTCGGTCGCCTACCGCTGGTGCCTTATCACGTGCCCGGCGACCCGACCCTGGGCGATGCGGTGCGCGGCCTGGCGGGCCAGCACAGCGCGGTGCTGCTGGCCAATCACGGCCCGGTGGTGGCCGGCAAGAGCCTCGAAGCGGCGGTCTATGCCACCGAGGAGCTCGAGGAGACCGCCAAGCTGTTTCTGCTGCTGCGCGGCGAGAACCCGCGCTGCCTGACGCCGGAGCAGGTCGCCGAACTCGAGGCGCGTTTTCCCCGTGACTGACCCGAGACGAATGGAATTTTCACTATGATCCGACTGGCCGCCAATCTCAGCATGCTGTTCAACGAGCACGACTTCCTCGACCGCTTCGCCACGGCCAGCGGGGCGGGCTTTCGCGGCGTCGAGTACCTGTTTCCCTATGACCATGCCCCCGACACCCTGCGCGGCTTGCTGGACGAGCATGGCCTCGAGCAGGTGCTGTTCAACCTGCCGCCGGGTGACTGGCAGGCCGGCGAGCGCGGCCTGGCCAGCCTGCCGGGGCGTGAAGCCGAGTTTCGCGATTCTGTGGTGGAAGCCCTGCGCTACGCCGAGGTACTTGATTGCCCGCGAGTGCACGCCATGGCGGGGCTACTGCCGGCCGGTGTCGACCGGCACGCGCTGGAAGAAGCGCGTCGCGCCCACCACGCCAGCTATATCGACAACCTGCGCTTCGCCGCTCGCGAGGCCGCCAAGGCGGGCCGCGAGGTGCTCATCGAGCCGATCAATACCCGCGACATGCCGGGCTTTTTCCTGTCCCGCCAGGCCCAGGCCATGGCGGTGCTCGAAGAGGTCGGCGAGCCCAACCTGCGCCTGCAGTTCGACCTCTATCACTGCCAGATCATGGACGGCGACCTGACGCGCCATCTCGAGCGGCAGTTCGCCGCCATCGGCCACGTGCAGATCGCCGGGGTGCCGGACCGCCACGAGCCCGATGTGGGCGAGGTGCACTATCCGGCGCTGTTCGAGCGCCTCGAGGCGCTGGGCTATGGCGGCTGGATCGGCTGCGAGTACCGCCCGGTCGACGACACCCGCCAGGGCCTGGATTGGGGGCGCAGCTTCGGGCTGCTCCCCGGCTGAGGTAGTGCCTCGACACGACAACCACGGATTTCAAGAACAAGAGGACGCCAACTGATATGCATATCCTGATTACCGGTGCTGCCGGCTTCCTCGGCCAGCGCCTGCTGCAGCGTCTGGTCGCCCGCGGTGAGCTATGCGGCCAGCCGATCAGCCGTTTCACCCTGGTCGACCAGGGCGAGGCCGCGGTACCCGACGTCTCGGGCATCGCCTTCGATAGCCGTGCGCTGGATCTCACCGAGTCCGGCGCCTGGGATGGGCTGCTCGATGGCCGCCCTGACGTCATCTACCATCTGGCGGCGGTGGTGAGCTCCGCCGCCGAGGCGGACCTGGATCTTGGCATGGCGGTGAACTTCGACGCCACCCGGGCGCTGCTGGAAGGCTGCCGCGCCCGTGAGCTGAGCGCTACGCGGCTGGTGATGGCAAGCTCGGTGGCCGCCTACGGCGGCGACCTGCCCGAGACCCTCGGCGACATGACCGCGCTGCAGCCGCAGAACTCCTACGGCGCCCAGAAGGCGATGTGCGAATTACTGATCAACGACTACAGCCGTCGTGGTCTGGTCGACGGAAGGGTACTGCGCCTGCCGACCATCGTGATTCGCCCCGGCCGGCCCAACGCCGCGGCCTCGAGCTTTGCCTCGAGCATCCTGCGCGAGCCGTTGAACGGCGAGGAAGCGATCTGCCCGGTGCCGCGCGAGCAGCCGCTGTTCGTGATGTCGCCGGGCAAGGTGATCGAGGCGCTGGTGCGTGGCGCCGAGGTCGACGGCGATGCGCTGGGTAAATTCCGCGCCTTCATGCTGCCGGGAATCACCGTGACCGTCGCCGAGATGCTCGACGCGCTAGGCGAAGTGGCGGGTGCCGAGGCCGTGGCGCGGGTGCGTCACGAACCCGACCCGCGCATCGCGGCGATCATCGCCAGCTGGCCGGCGCGCTTCGATACTGCCAAGGCCGACCGCTTGGGCTTCGCCGGCGACGACGACTTCAAGCAGATCATCGATGCGTTCATTACCGAGCGCTGATGAGTCCATTCACTGCCACGCCAGGTAGTGAAACACCGCAGGGTAGCGCCGCTCAGTTGGGGCGGTCGCCCGACCAACCGCCACCCTCACAACAACAGAAGAGGGCACTACAATGACCAAACGCTTTGCACGCCACACACTCGTTGCCGCTATCGGTGGTCTCGCTACGGCCAGCGTTGCCCTGCAGGCCCAGGCCGCCACCGAGGTCAGCCTCGGCCATACGCTGTCGTCCACCTCCCACTATGCGGTAGGGGCCCAAGCCTTCAAGGAGACCCTGGAAGAGCTCTCCGACGGCGCCTTCACCGTCACCGAGCACACCTCCGGCTCGCTGGGCGGTGAGCGCGAAATGATCGAGGGCCTGCAGATCGGCACCGTGGACATCGTGATCACCTCCACCGGGCCGCTCGGTAACTTCGTGCCCGAGACCTATGTGCTCGACCTGCCGTTCCTGTTCGAAGACTACGACCAGGCGCGCTGCGTGCTCGACAGCGACCTGGGTGACGAACTGCTGGCCAAGATGGGCGACCATGACCTGGTCGGCCTGGCCTGGTCGGAGAACGGCTTCCGCCATATGACCAATAGCCGCCGTGAAGTCGCTACGCCGGCCGACGCCGACGGTCTGCGGGTGCGCACCATGGAGAACGAGGTCCACCAGGAAGCGTTCCGCCAGATGGGCGCGCGGCCCACGCCGATGGCCTTCCCCGAACTGTTTACCGCCCTGCAGCAGGGCACCGTGGATGGCCAGGAAAACCCCATCACGGTGATCGTGGCCACCAATTTCTGGGAAGTGCAGGACTACCTGTCGTTGACCGGTCACGTCTATTCGCCCTCCGCGGTGCTCGGCTCGCCGATTCTGCTCGACGGCCTCAGCGACGAGGAGCGCGAGTGGTTCCACGAGGCTGCCCGTGCCTCGGCAGAAGCCACCCGCGGTGAGGTGTCGCGCCTCGAGGAAGAGGGCGTGGCGCTGCTCGAGGAGAACGGCATGACGGTCAAGACCGATATCGATATCGGCCCCTTCCAGGAAGCCGTAGAGCCGGCCTACGAGATCTTCACCGCTGAGCATGGCAGCGAGATGCTGGAGCGCATCCAGGAAAAAGCCGCCAGTTGCTGATTCGACCCGCTAGCCCCCGGCGCACGTCGGGGGCATATTTGCTCTTGGTGACCATATGCTCGCTGCATTCCTGCGCTTCGAGCACCAGCTGACGCGTCTGGCGATGGCTATCGCCATCGTCATGCTGGTGATCTCGGTGACGCTCAGTTTCTATCAGGTGTTGACGCGCTTCGTGTTCAACGCCCCCTCGACCTGGACCGAAGTCGCCTCGCGGGCGGCGATGATCTGGTGTGTGTTCATGGCTGCTGCGGCCACCTTCCGCGGCGGCTACATGATGGCCGTGGAGGCGATCTACAAGGTCGTGCCGCAGCGTTTTGCGCTATGGCTGGAAACGGCCATCGTGCTGTGCTGCCTGCTGGTGTTGGGGGTACTGATCTACTTCGGCATCCTGATGACCGGACGGGTCGGCAACCAGACCATGTCGGGGATGAATATCTCGATGTCCTACGCCTATGCGGCGATCCCTACTGGGTCGGCGTTCGCCATCGTGGCGGCGCTGGCGCGGCTGTTCGCCCAGCTCAGCGGGCGCGAGCCGGTGGGGCCGGACAACAGCGAGGTCAGCCCCGAGGTCGAGCTGCAGCAGGTCCAGCAGGCCCAGCACGACATCGCCGATGACGACAAGGGAGGCTCGCGCTCATGAACCTGGTCATCGGACTCTCGCTGCTGATCCTGTTCGCCTTCGGCGTGCCGATCGCCATCTCGATCATGCTGGCGTCGATCATCGGCATCGAATTCTTCACCCGACTGCCGCTGCTGCTTGTGCCGCAGCAGATGTTCATCGGCATCGACAAGTTCCCACTGATGGCCATCCCGTTCTTCATCCTGGCCGGCAACCTGATGGCTGCCGGAGGAATCTCCCAGCGCCTGGTCGACCTGGCCAAGTCCATCGTTGGCAAAGTCCAGGGCGGCTTGGCGATGTCCTGCGTGCTGACCTGCATGATGTTCGCCGCGGTCTCCGGCTCCAGCGTGGCGACCACCTTCGCCATCGGCGCGATCCTGATCCCGGCGATGGTCAAGCACGGCTACCCCCGGCCGCTGGCGGCCTCGATCCAGGCCTCCTCGGCGGAGCTCGGGGTGCTGATTCCGCCTTCGATCCCGTTGATCCTCTATGGGGTCAGTACCGATACCTCCATCGGCCAACTGTTCCTGGCCGGAGTGGGGCCGGGGTTCCTGATCGGCGGGGCGCTGATCCTGTTCCTGTATCTGTTCTGCAAGGCGCGCGGCTTCGGCAAGGAGGACTACAAGGACAGCACCGGCTTCGTCTCCTCCTTCCAGCGCGCCTGGGCGGCGATGCTGATGCCGGTGGTGGTCATCGGCGGCATCTACGGTGGCGTGTTCACGCCCACCGAGGCCTCGGCGGTGGCGGTGTTCTATGCACTGATAGTGGGTGGTTTCTACTACCGCGAACTGAAGATCGCCGACCTGGTGCCGATCCTGCGCCAGAGCGTGATCTCCACCGCTGCGGTGATGCTGATCATCGCCGCCGCCTCGCTGTTCAGCTTCCTGCTCAGCCGTATCGGCCTGCCGGCGCAAATCGCCAATGCGGTCACCGCCACCATCGACGATCCGCTGATGTTCCTGCTGGTGGTCAATGCGCTGCTGCTGGTGGTGGGCATGTTCATCGAGACCTCGGCGGCGATTCTGGTGCTGGCGCCGATCCTCACGCCGATCGCCATGCAGTTCGGCATTCACCCGGTGCACTTCGGGCTGGTGATGGTGGTCAATCTGGCGCTGGGCATGATCACCCCGCCGCTGGGCGTGAACCTGTTCGCCGCCTGTGCGGTGGCCAAGATATCCCTCGACCAGATGCTGCCGTGGCTGCTGCATTTCGTGCTGGTGGTGTTGGCTTGCCTGATGCTGATCACCTACCTGCCGTGGATCTCCATGGGTCTGGTGACCCTGGTATATGGATAAAGGAGCAAGACGATGTCAGAGACACCGCAAATGCCGCCCCAGGCGGCGCTGATCGGCGGCGAATGGCAGGCCACCCAGGCGCTGCTGGATATGGAAGCCCCGGCCAGTGGCCGCGTCACCACCTGCATTGCGCGCTGCCAGGTAGCGGAAGTGGAAGCGGCGGTGAGTGCCGCGCGACGCGCTTTCGAAGGCGAACTCGGCGACTGGTCACGCTGGAGTACGCGTGAACGCGGCGCGTGGTTGCTGACCATGGCTGAGGCCATCGAGGCTGACCACGCCCACCTGGCGGCGCTGGAGTGCTTCGACACTGGCAAGCCGTTGACCCAGGCGCGCGCCGACATCAGCGCCTGCGCGCGCTACTTCCGCTTCTACGGCGGCGGCGCCGACAAGCTCCACGGCGAGACCATCCCCTATGAGACCGGCTTCACGGTGATGACCCTGCGCGAGCCCTACGGCGTGTGCGCCCAGATCATCCCCTGGAACTATCCGGCGCAGATCTTCGGCCGCTGCGTGGCGGCGGCGCTGGCCACCGGCAACAGCGTGGTGCTCAAGCCCGCCGAGGACGCCTGCCTGAGCGTGCTGCGCCTGGCCGAACTGGCCACCCAGCTTGGCCTGCCGGCCGGGGTGCTCAACGTGGTACCGGGCCTGGGGCGCGAGGCCGGGGCGGCGCTGGCCTCACATCCGGGCATCGACCATCTCTCTTTTACCGGCTCGCCGGAGACCGGCACCCAGGTGGCCCAGGCGGCAGCGCTGCACCATGTGCCGGTGACCCTGGAGCTGGGCGGCAAGTCGCCGCAGATCGTGTTCGCCGATGCCGATCTCGATGCCGCCTTCGATGCCGTCGTGCGGGGGATCATCCAGAACGCCGGCCAGACCTGCTCGGCGGGCAGCCGCCTGCTGGTGCAGCGCGACATCGCCGAGGTCTTCACCGGGCGCCTGGTGGAGCGCTTCGCCGCGCTGCGCTGCGATGCCGGCGAGGCCGATGCCGACTGTGGGCCATTGATCAACGTCCGCCAGAAGTCGCGGCTCGAGGCACGCCTGGCCGCCGCCGAGGCCGACGGTATTCGCGTCGCCGCGCGTGGCCAACTGGCCGAGGGAGCATCAAAGGAGGGGCACTTCGTGGTGCCACACCTGCTCACCGAGATCCCCCTCGGCCATGCCGTGCTGACCGAGGAGCTGTTCGGGCCGGTGCTGGCGGTGCAGCTCTTCGACGACGAGGCCGAGGCGCTGCGCCTGGCCAACGCCACCGACTTCGGCCTGTGCGCCGGGGTCTGGACCCGGGATGGCGGGCGCCAGCTGCGCCTGGCGCGGGGCATTCGCAGCGGCCAGGTATTCATCAACAACTACGGCGCCGGCGGCGGCATCGAGCTGCCCTTTGGCGGCGTGGGGCGCTCCGGCCATGGCCGTGAGAAGGGCTTCGAGGGCCTGCGCAGTTATACACGCCTCAAGACGGTGGCTATCCAGCATGGCTGATACTGTCTTTACTTCTACACTTCTTTTTATACCGTTATCCTGCTATGGAGGCCCACTATGAGCCGCTCCCCTGAAGCTTCTGATCGAGTGTTTCGCATCGGCATGGTCGGCGTGGGATTGATGGGCCACGGCATCGCCAGGAACCTGCTCCAGGCCGGGCATTCGCTGACCTTTCTCGACCACCCCGGTAATCAGCCGGTGGACGACCTGCGGGCGGCGGGGGCCGAGTCCCGCGCCAGCGCCCGCGAGGTGGCCGAGGGTGCCGAGCTGGTGCTGCTGTGCGTGACCGGCTCGCCGCAGGTCGAGGCGGTGCTGTTCGAGCCCGGCGGCGTGCTGGAGGGGCTGGCGCCGGATACGGTGGTGGTGGACTGCTCCACGGCGCTGCCCAGCGCCACCCAGCGGGTGGCGAAGCGCGTCAGCGAGGCGCGAGGGCGTTTCATGGACGCCGCCATGACGCGCACCCCCAAGGAGGCCGAGGAGGGGCGGCTCAACCTGATCGTCGGCGCGCCCCAGGCGCTGTTCGACGAGTTGCGCCCGGTACTTGCCTGCTTCGCCGAGAACATCGCCCATGCCGGCGATGTCAGCGCCGGCCATACTCTCAAGCTGTTGCACAACTTCGTCTCGCTGGGCTTCTCGGCGGTGCTGGCCGAGGCCGCGGCGGCCTCGCGGCGGGCCGGCATCGATGATGCGGCGTTGCTCGAGGTGCTGGGCAAGGGCGGCGGCGGTGGGGTGGTGTTCGAGCGCCTGCGCCCGTTCATCGCCGATGGCGATGCCGGCGGCTTTCGCTTCAGCGTGGCCAACGCCAGTAAGGATCTCGGCTACTATCACGCCATGACCGCTGAGCTGGGCGTCGAGCGCGGGGTCGCCGCGGCGGTGCACGCCCTCTACCAGAGCATCGACGACCCGGCGCTGACGGTGCCGGAGGTTATCGGCGAGCTCGAACGCCGCCGTTAGGCTTTGTACGAAAACTGTCTGCGCTCGGCCATGCGGCGTTAAAAATCGGCTCAAAATACTCATTTACACCCCGTAAACTCCGTTTTTTCGCCGATTTTTGCCTTGCCTGGCCTTCGCCCGCCGACTTTTCGTACATAGCCTGGTCGCCAAGGCAGGCGCCAACAAAAGGGAAGAGCGATGAACGACAACGTCTTCAAGACACGGCTGCTGGCCGGCGAGCCGCAGACCGGGATCTGGCTGGGCATGGCCAGCCCCTACGTCGCCGAGATGGCCGCCACCGCGGGTTTTGACTGGCTGCTGCTCGACGCCGAACATGCCCCCAACGACGTATCCAGCCTGCTCGCCCAGCTGCAGGCCATGGCGCCTTATACCAGCGCCCCGGTGGTGCGACCGCCGGTGGGCGACCCGGTGGTGATCAAGCGCTACCTGGATATCGGCGTACAGAACCTGCTGGTGCCGATGGTCGAGTCGGCGGAGCAGGCCGCCGCCCTGGTGGCGGCGATGCGCTACCCCCCGAGGGCATGCGCGGCGTGGGCCACGTGCTGTCGCGGGCGGCGCGCTGGGGGCAGGTGCCCGGCTACCTGCAGCAGGCCAACCGCCAGATGTGCCTGCTGGTGCAGGTCGAGACCCTGCGCGGCGTGGAGAATCTCGAGGCGATTGCCGCGGTGGAGGGCGTCGACGGGGTCTTCATCGGGCCGGCGGATCTCTCCGCGGCGATGGGGCATCTCGGAGACCTGGGCCACCCCGAGGTCGTGGCGGCGGTCGACGACGGCGTGCGGCGCATCCGCGCCGCCGGCAAGGCAGCAGGTATCGTCACGGTCGACGAAGCCGAGGCACAGCGCTACCTCGCTGCCGGTTGCACCTTCGTCGGCGTGGGCGTCGACAGCGTACTGTTCGTCGAGGCGCTGCGAGGCCTGGCGCAGCGCTTCGACACGCGTTGAGCGTAGCCTTCAGCCCTTACGGCCGGGGTAGAATGCGACCCGGGTTCAGGGCGTGCGCGGGGTCGAACAGCGTCTTGACACCGTCTGCCAGCTCGCGCTCCAGCGGCGAGAGGCGCGCCAGGTAGGCGTCCTGCTTGCTGCGGCCGATGCCGTGCTCGGCGCTGATGCTGCCGCCGACCTCATCCACCACCTCGAACAACAGCGTCTCCAGCTCATGCAGGTGGGCGTGCTTGTCGGCGTCGGCAAGCGTGGTGGGTGGCAGGATATTGAAGTGCAGATTGCCGTCGCCGACGTGGCCGTAGGCGATGATCTCGCAGGTCGGCGAGGCGGCCATGATCGCCGCCGAGGCGCGCTCGACGAAGGCCGGGATCGCCGAGATCGGCACCGCGATATCGGTACGCAGGTGCTCGCCGCGGCGCCGCTGGCCCTCCAGCATGCTCTCGCGGAACTGCCACAGCTGCTGGGCCTGGGCGTCGCTCGCCGCCAGCGCACCGTCCACTACCAGGTCGCGACTCATGCCCTGTTCGAGCAGGTGCTCGAGCATTGCGCCGAGGTCAAGCGGGCCGCTGGCGGCCACCTCCATTAGCACGTACCAGGGGTAGGCGTCGTCGAGCGGGTCGCTGAGCGTCGGCGTGGCCTCCATGGCCAGCTCGATGCAGCGCCGTGGGATCAGCTCGAAGGCGCTGAGCAGGTCGCTGCAGTCGCGTCGTGCCAGTCCGTAGAGCGTAATCACCGCCTCAACCGAGGGCAGGCCGAGCAGCGCCGTGCGGCTCTGGGTCTGGCGCGGCGAGAGCTTGAGCACCGCCGCGGTGACGATGCCCAAGGTGCCCTCGCTGCCCAGCAGCAGCTGCTGCAGCGGGTAGCCGCGGTTGTCCTTGTGCAGCGCCTTGAGGCCATTCCAGATGCGCCCGTCGGGCAGTACCACTTCGAGCCCCAATACCAGCTCGCGCATCATGCCGTAGCGCAGCACGTTGAGGCCGCCGGCGTTGGTGGCGATATTGCCGCCGATCTGGCAGCTGCCCTGGGCGCCCAGCGACAGCGGGAAGTCGCAGTCGTGCTCGGCCGCCGCCTGCTTGACGTTGTCGAGGATGCAGCCGGCGTCGACGATCATGCTGAAGTTGATCGGGTCGATCTCGCGGACCCGATCCATGCGCTCCAGGCTGATCACCAGTTCGCCGCCGTCTTCGGCGGGTAGGGCACCCGCCACCAGCCCGCTATGGCCGCCCTGGGGCGTCATGGCCACGCCGTGTTCGCGGCACAGCATGACGGTGGCTGACACCTCCGCAGTGGAGGCCGGGCGCGCCACCGCCAGCGGCTGACCGAGCCGCTCGCCGGCCCAGTCGACGCCGTAGCGGGCCATGTCGGCAGGGTCGCGCAGCAGGCCGCGCCCGCCGAGTCGCTCATGCAAGGCATCGAGTAGCGTATCGGTGCTCATGAATACCTGACTCCTTAACGCTGGCCGAGATCGCGCATCAGTTGGCGAATGCCGTAGGTCCAGGGCGGCAACTGGTCGCTGCGCCCGACCCGATTGACCAGCGCGCCCAGCGTCGGGGTAGCGATGGTGACCAGGTCGCCGAGGTGGTGGGTAAACCCCTGGCCCTGGCCGTCGCGGTCCTGGATCGGCGAGAACATGGTGCCGAGGTAGAGCATCACGCCGTCCGGGTACTGGTGATGGGCGCCGATGGTCTGGCCCACCAGGTCCAGCGGGTCGCGGCTGATCTCGGCCATGTCGCTCTCGCCCTCGAGCAGGAAGTCGTCGTCCTGCCCCTCGATGCGCAGCGAGACCTTGGCGCGGCGCACGTCGTCGATACCGAAGCCATCATCGAACACGCGAATGAACGGCCCGATGGCGCTGGAGGCGTTGTTGTCCTTGGCCTTGCCCAGCAGCAGGGCGCTGCGGCCCTCGACGTCGCGCAGGTTGACGTCGTTGCCCAGGGTCGCGCCCTTGACCTCGCCGCGGCTGTCGACCGCCAGCACGATCTCCGGCTCGGGGTTGTTCCACTGCGAGGCGGGGTGCAGGCCCACCGTGGTCCCGAAGCCCACCGACGACAGCGGCGGTGCCTTGGAGAACACCTCGGCATCCGGGCCGATGCCGACCTCCATGTACTGCGACCAGCCGCCGCGGGCCTGCAGCTCCTGCTTGAGCGCCATGGCCTCGTCGGAGCCGGGCACGATGCGCGACAGGTCGCTGCCGATCAGTGACTGCAGCTCGGCGCGCAGGGTGTTGGCACGCCCCGGGTCGCCGCCGGCCTGCTCCTCGATGACCCGCTCCAGCAGGCTCACCGCGAAGGTCACCCCGCACGCCTTGACCGCCTGGACGTCGCAGGGGGCGAGCAGGAAGGGCGCGCGCTGCGGTTCGGCCAGCGAGTTGTCGAGCAGGGTCTCGACGCTACCCAGCGACTCGCCCTCGGCGCAGCGCAGCGCCGCCACCAGATCGTCGCGCTCCAGCAGGTCGGCCATGGTCGGCCCCAGGTGGCTGATGTCGATCGCCTCGCCGTCACGCAGCGTGATCAGTACCGGGCGTGGTTGTGGCGCGTCGCGCCAGGCGCGGCCGACCAGCAGCGCGCGTTCGAGGTCGTGGGGCAGCAGGTCGGATGTGCGGTGGCTGGTCATGATGTCTCCCTTGGCGGCGAGCTGGCGGCTGGCCGGTCATCGCCTATCATGTTATTGATGTCGTCTTGTATGAAAGGTATGCCAATACTATAACAGCGTAATTCACCATATCGATAGGGCGTAGCGCATCCACAGATATGATCGCAAGGCCCGGGGAGTGATGCCATGTTCGACGAGTGGAAAGGTAAGCGTGTACTGATCACCGGCGCCAGCCGCGGGATCGGTGCGGCGGTGGCGCTGCAGTTGGGGCGGCTGGGGGCCAGGATCGGGGTGCACTACCACGCCAGCGCTGAAGGGGCCGAGCAAGTTGTCGATGCGATCCGCGCGGCGGGGGGCGAAGCGCTAGCCCTGAAGGGTGACCTCAGCCGCTCGGCGGAGGTGAGGCGAGTGGTCGACGAGGCCGCCGAGCAACTGGGTGGACTCGATGTGTTGATCAACAATGCCGGGGACATGCTGGGCCGCGTGGCGCTGGAAGAGATCGACGACGACCGCTACGAGCAGGTCATGGACCTCAACGTGCGTTCGGTGGTGATGGCCTCTCAGGCGGCGCTGCCACATCTTCGCCGTGCGGGGGGCGGCAATATCATCCATACCACCTCCATCGCCGCCCGCAACGGTGGCGGCGGCGGTGCCGGCCTCTATGCCTCGGCCAAGGGCTTCGTGAGTACCTTGACGCGCAACATGGCCAAGGAGCTCGCCGCCGAGGGTATCCGCGTCAACGCCGTGGCGCCGGGCACCATCGCCACCGACTTCCACGCCCGGCACTCCAACACCGGGCACCTGGACGCAGCGCGCGCCAGCATTCCCATGGGCCGGCTGGGAACCGCCGAGGAGTGCGTCGGTGCCTATCTGTTCCTGGGCAGCGAGGCGCTGAGCGGCTATGTCACCGGGCAAGTCATCGAGGTCAACGGAGGCCAGTTGATGCCATGAGTGAAGCGTATACTGAGGGCCCCGCTGCGCCGCCGTTCGCCACCGCCATTACCATGGGCGACCCGGCCGGCATCGGGCCGGAGATCATCTGCCGGGCGCTGGCCGCGATGACCGAGGAAACGCGCCGCCAGACGCTGCTGGTGGGGGATCCGGCGATCTTTCGTCGTGCCGCCGCGCTGATCGAGGCGCCGCTGGCGCTTACGCCCTGGTCGCCCGGCGATGCGCTTCCCGACCAGGGGGTGGCAGTGGCCGCGGTGGAGGCGCCGATGGGGGCCGAGATCCCCGATGGCAAGATCAGTGCCGCCGCCGGCGACATGGCATTTCGCTGCGTCGAGCGTGCGGTGCAGCTGGTCCAGGCGCGGCACGCCGGAGTGATCGTCACCGCACCGCTCAACAAGGCGGCGCTGCACGCCGCCGGCCACGACTACGACGGCCATACCGGCATGCTGGCATCGCTCACCGGCGCGCCTTCATCGTTCATGCTGCTGGCGTCGGAGACACTCTCCACGCTGCACGTCTCGACCCATGTCTCGCTGCGCGACGCCATCGACCGGGTCACGCCCGAACGCATCATCGCTACCGTCGAGGCAGGGCGCGCCCACCTCAAGGCGCTGGGCCTGGCCCAGCCGCGCATCGCCGTGGCCGGCCTGAATCCGCACTGCGGCGAGGGCGGCATCTTCGGCGACGAGGATGAACGCTGCATCGCGCCGGCGGTGAAGGCCCTGCGCGAGGCGGGCGTCGACGCGCAGGGGCCGATCTCCGCCGACACGGTGTTCTACCGCGCCAGCCGCGGCGAGTTCGACCTGGTGGTGGCGCAGTACCACGACCAGGGGCATATCCCGGTCAAGCTGATCGCCTTCGATACCACCGTCAACGTCAGCCTGGGCCTGCCGATCCAGCGCACCTCGGTAGACCACGGCACCGCCTTCGATATCGCCTGGCAGGGGCGCGCCGATGCCACCAACCTGGGCTCGGCGCTGGCCTATGCCCAGCGCCTGGTGGCGGGAGGCATGGTGTGAGGCGCTGCCGAGTGGCGATCATCGCCGACGACCTCACCGGTGCACTCGACGCCTGCGCGCCCTTTGCGGCTCGCGGTGCAGACGCCCGGGTGGTGGTCGCCGCGGACGCGCTGCCCGGGCTGCTGGCCGAGTGGCGCGAGGCGCCGCCCGAGGTGGTGGCGATCAACACCGAGTCGCGGCATCTGTCGGCCGAGGATGCTGCCGCACGGGTGACGGATGCCTTCGCGGCACTGCAGCCGCTGGCTCCCGAGCGGTGGTTCAAGAAGGTCGATTCCACCCTGCGCGGCCAGGTGGTCGCCGAGTGCAAGGCGCTCAGGGAGGTCCTAGGACTGCCGCTGCTGCTGGCGCCGGCGGTGCCCGCTCAGCGCCGTGAAGTGCGCGCCGCAGAAGTGTGGGTAGACGGCGTGCGCCTGACCGACAGCGACTATCGCCATGATGCCCGCTCGTCACCGCTGCTGGGTCCGATGGACAAGGCGTTCGCCGAGGCGGGTCTGACCCTCGAACGGGTCGTGGCGCAGCCCGGGGTAACCCTCGCACAGTGCGATGCGGTGGTGGACACCCGCAGCGAAAGCGAGCTTGCCATGCTCTACGATGGCGTGCTGCGCGCCGGTGGTGGGTTCTGCCTGGCCGGGGCGGCAGGCTTGGCAAGTGCCGTCGCCCAACGCCTGTTCGGTCGCCTGCAGGGCGAGCGTCCAGCCATCGCCGCGAGTCGAGCGCGGCTCTATGTGGTCGGCTCGCGGGCGCCGCGCAGTGACGCTCAGTGCCGGGAGCTGCTCGGCCACGCCCCCGACCTCGCCGTGCTCACCCCCGAACGGTTGCGCGACGCGCCAGCGCTGCCGGCCCAACTGCTGCTGCACCCGGCACCCGGTGGGCGACGTGACGCAGCGCAGGTTGCCCGAGCTCTGGCGGAGGGCGCTACGGCCTGGCTAGCGGCCCATCCAACGGGGCTGCTGTTCGCCACCGGCGGCGATACGGCACTGGCCATTCTGGCGCGTCTCGGGGTTCGCTACCTGACGGTCTCGGCGGAGTGGTCGCCAGGCGTGGTGGTGGGGCTGTGTGACGGCGAGCCCCAGCGTCCAGTGATCACCAAGGCCGGCGGTTTTGGCGACCCGCAGCTGCTGGTCGAGCTGCACGGCAGCATGATAGGGCTGCGGTGCTACGCCGTTAGTCGATAGTCGCGCAGCGGAGGTTGCGTCGCGCCGGCTGAACGGCTAGGTTTCAAGCTGGGTGGTATGATACGTATACAGCACAACACTAACGCTATCCGAAGATAACGACAGGAGCACGCCCATGGATAACAATACTCAGCGCCATCTTCCTCTCGCACGCTGGTTTTCGATCTCGCTGCTGGCGGCCGGGGTCAGCCTGGCCAGCGCCGCCTACGCCCAGGAGAACCTGCGCTTCGCCCACGTTTACGAGCCTTCCGAGCCTTTCCATCAATGGGCCGAGTGGGCCGCCGACGAGATCGAGGAACGTACCGACGGGCGCTACAGCATCAGCGTGCACCCCGCCTCGTCACTGGGCAGCGAAGAGGACATCAATGAGGGCCTGACGCTGGGCACCGTCGACATGATCTATACCGGCAGTCAGTTCGCCGGTCACGCCTATGGGCCGATGGGTATCGCCGGGGCGCCCTACATGTTCCGCGACTTCGACCACTGGCAGGCTTACGCCGAGAGCGAGCTGTTCGAGGAGATCGCCGCCGGTTACCAGGACGCCACCGGCAACGTGCCGATCGCGCTGAACTACTACGGCGAGCGCCACGTCACCTCCAACGACCCGATCAACGTGCCCGAGGACATGGAGCGCCTGCGCATCCGCGTGCCCGGCGCGCCGCTGTACATGATGTTCCCGCGTGCCGCCGGCGCCAACCCGACCCCGATCGCCTTCGACGAAGTCTACCTGGCGCTCCAGCAGGGCGTGGTGGATGCCCAGGAGAACCCGTTGCCGGCGATCCGCGCCATGGCTTTCCACGAAGTCCAGGACTACATCAACCTCACCGGCCACGTCACCGACTCGCTGATTACCATCGTCAGCGGCTCGCGCTGGAACCAGCTTTCCGAGGAGGACCAGGAGATCTTCCGCGAGGTGCTGCAGGAGGCCGCCGAGAACAACACCGCCGACATCCTCCAGGCCGAGGCGGAGCTCGCCGAATGGTTCGAGGAGCAGGGCAACACCGTCAATGAAGTGGACCGCGAGCCGTTCCGCGAGATTACCGTGCCGTACCACCTCGGCGACGACGCCAATTGGGATGAAGAACTCTACGAGCGCCTGCAGGCCATCGGCCAGTAAGCGGACATTGACTGAGGCGCCCGCCGAGTGTTGGCGGGCGCCGGGAGGAGTGTCATGTCGAAAGATAGCGAGGGCCTCGACGACGCCGTCGACCCCATGCTCGACTTCGAGTCGGCGTTCGAGGAGGACGAGTTCCACTTCAGCGACTATGCCATCGAGGATTACTTCACCTTGGTGGTCTTCTGGGCGCTGATCTTCGTCGTCTCACTGCAGTTCTTCACCCGCTATGTGCTCGGCGACTCGACCACCTGGACCGAGGAGATCGCCCGCTACCTGCTGATCATCGTCGGCTTTGCGGGCAGCGCCCTGGCGGTGCGCAAGGGCACCCACATCATGGTCGAGTTCTTCTACCGCTACATGCCCAACTGGCTAGGCAAGTTGGTGGCAGGGGTAGCCGAAGGCGTCAGCGTGGGTTTCTACTTCGCCATGGCCTGGGTCACCTACAAGCTCGCCGACCGCACCGGCAGCATGATGATCTCAGTCGATCTGCCCAAGAACATCATCTATTTCACCGTCTTTGCCGCTTTCGTGGTAATGGCACTGCGCGGTCTCCAGCGAATCGTCCTGCGCATGCGCGCGGTACGTCAGTAAGGGTGCGTCCACATGTCTCGACTTTCCATGCTGCGCTGGCGAGCGCCGCTCGTCACGCCGCTGCTCTCGGCGCTGGCCGTGCTTGGCTGCGTGGTGCTGGCGGTGACCGGCTACCACCTGTCATTTCTGTTCTTCGCGCTATTCACCATGCTGGTGCTCGGGGTACCGATCGCCATCAGCCTGGCTGGCGCCTGCCTGATGTTCGTGCTGATCTCCGGCCAGGTGCCGGACATCGTGGTCGCCCACCGCATGATCAACGGTATCGACAGCTTCCCGCTGTTGGCGATTCCGTTCTTCATCTTCGCCGGCAGCCTGATGAACAACGCCGGCATCACCGAGCGTATCTTCAACTTCGCCAAGGCGTTGATGGGCTGGATGCGCGGCGGCCTGGGTCATGTCAACGTCGGCGCCAGTATCGTCTTCTCCGGCATGTCTGGCGCCGCGGTGGCCGATGCCGGCGGCCTGGGTACCATCGAGATCAAGGCGATGAAGGACGCCGGCTACGACGAGGAGTTTGCGGTGGGTATCACCGCCGCCTCGTCGACCATCGGGCCGATCATCCCTCCCAGCCTGCCGATGGTGATCTACGGTGTGATGGCCTCGGCCTCGGTGGGCCAGCTTTTCGCCGCCGGGTTGATTCCCGGGCTGCTGATGGGCGTCATGCTGATGGGGATGATCTTCATCATCTCGCGGCGGCGCGGCTATACCGCCGATGCGCGCTTCTCGATGGGGGTACTGGGCAAGACCTTAAGCCGTGCGGTGCTGTCGCTGATGACGCCGGTGATCATCGTCGGCGGCATCATCACCGGGGTGTTCACGCCCACCGAATCGGCGGTGGCGGCGGTGATCTATGCGCTGTTCCTGGGGGTGGTGATCTACCGCACGCTCAGCTGGCGCAAGCTGCTCAAGGTCAGCATGGAGACCATCGAGACTACCGCGATCATCCTGTTCATCGTCGCCTCGGCGTCGATCTTCGCCTGGATCCTGTCCAGCAACCAGGTCACCCAGCACCTTGTCGCGGTGCTTGGGCCTTTCGCCGACAGCAAGGTCGCGGTGCTGATGTTCTCCAACATTGTCCTGATCATCATCGGCTGCTTCATGGAGACCATCGCCGCCATCACCATCCTGGTACCGGTGCTGCTGCCGATGGCCATCGCGGTAGGGGTCGACCCGGTGCACTTCGGCGTGATCATGGTGCTCAACCTAATGATCGGCCTGCTGACGCCGCCGGTGGGCATGGTGCTCTACGTGCTGTCGCGAGTCGCCAACGTCAGCTTCGAGCGCTGCATGCGTGGCACCATTCCGTTCCTGATTCCGCTGGTATTATGCCTGCTGCTGGTGACCTTCATTCCTGCCATCTCAATGTGGTTACCGACCCTGATCTATCGCTGATCGACGCAACGGAGGATGCACTGATCCATGAGTGATGCCTATACCGCCATGCGCGTGGTCCGCCACGATCTGGAGCGCTTCATGGATGCGGCGCTGGCGCAGCGCGGGGCCGATGCCGCTAGCCGTGACGCGGTGATTCGGGCGCTGGTTACCGCCTCGCGCTGGGGTACCGACAGCCACGGCCTGCGCCTGCTGCCACACTATCTCGAGGAGCTCGCCGGCGGTCGTATCAACCCTCGGCCGCAGCTGCAGTTCACCCGGCGCCTGCCGGCCACCGGCCAGCTCGACGCCGACCACGCCATCGGCCATCTGGCCGGTTACACCGCCATGGCTCACGCCGTGGAGATGGCCCGCGAGATCGGCATTGGTGCGGTGGCAGTGGCCAACTCCTCGCACTACGGCGCGGCCGGCTGCTATGCCCTGGCGGCCGCCGAGCAGGGCATGCTGGGCCTGACGGTCAGTAACTCCGACCCCTTTGTGCTGTTGCACCGCGGCGAGCGAGCCTTCCATGGCACCAACCCGATCGCCTTTGCCGCACCGGTGGCGAGTGGCAACCCCTATGTGTTCGATATGGCGACCAGTTCGATTCCCTGGAACCGCGTCCAGCAGTATGGCGCCATCGGCCGCGAGCTGCCCGACCAGGTCGCCGCGAACGCCGCCGGCGGCGTGACCCGCACACCGGGCGAGGTGGCCGCGCTGCTGCCGCTGGGAGGCAGCGAGTTTGGCTTCAAGGGCGCCGGCCTCGGCGGTCTCGCCGAGATCCTCAGCTCGACGCTGTCGGGCATGCTCAATGGCTTCCGGCTGCTGCCCATGGTTGGCGACGACATGGCCACGCCGCGCGGCGTCAGCCACTTCTTCCTGGCCATCAATCCGGCCGGCTTCATCGATGTCGAGCACTTCCAGCAGCGCCTTGGCGACTACCTGGCCGACCTGCGTGGTCAGCCTGCCGTAGCCGACGCCGAGGTGCTGGCGCCGGGCGACCGCGAGTGGCGCTGCATGGCGCAGCGCGACGCCGAGGGCATCCCTCTCGATACGGCCAATCGTGAGGCCTATGCCGAGCTTGCCGAGCGCCTGGGGATCGCCCCCCTGACGCCGCTATAGCGCGCTGTCGGCGCGGGGATAATGCAGTAACATGGTCGGCATGTCGGCGTCGCAGCGCGTGGCGGGCGCCCAAGCAGAGCAAGAGGGACGTAGATGAGCAAGTACCGCGTAGAGCGCAAGACGCTGTCCGAACAGGTCGCCGAGCAGCTCGAGGCCGAGATCCTCGAGGGCCGCCTGAGTGAGAACGACCAGTTGCCCTCAGAGCGTGAGCTGATGGAGCAGTTCGGCGTCGGCCGGCCGGCGGTGCGCGAGGCGCTGTTTCATCTGCAGCAGCTGGGGCTGATTGCCATCAACAGCGGCACCCGGGCGCGGGTCATCCGGCCCACCGCCGAGGCGGTGATGGCGCGGCTCTCCGGCGTCACCCGGCAGCTGCTCTCCAAGCCCGACGGGCAGCAGTACTTTCAGGAAGCGCGTGCCATGTTCGAGATCTCGCTGGCGCGCTATGCCGCCCAGCATGCCAGCGACGAGGACCTCGCCCGGCTGCGCGCGGCGCTCGATGACAACCGCGACGCGGTGGGCAACGAGGCGCGCTTCAAGCGCTCCGACAACGCCTTCCACGGCGTGCTGGCGAACATTGCCCGCAACCCGATCTTCGACGCCATCCACGAATCGCTCTCCGAGTGGCTCGACGACCGCCGCGCCCAGGTGCTGCAGCAGAAGGATGAGGACAAGGCCGCCATGGCCGCGCATATCGAAATCGTCGACGCCATCGAGTCCCGCGACCCCGATGCCGCCGAAGCCACCATGCGCCGCCATCTCGACCGCCACTACGGCACCTATATGCAGCTCAAGAAGCGGCTTAACGACAGCGACGCAAGCTGAGAGCTTCCCCATCGCGACTGAAGTCGCTCCTACATTAGCCAAGAGCGCCACCCCCTGTGGGAGCGAATTCATTCGCGATTGAAAGCGCTCCAACAATGGCTTTGTAGCCATTCCCAGTGTGGGAGCGACTTCAGTCGCGATTGCAGTGCGTAGCGCTGCCGGGGTAGAGCCACCCCATCGCGATTGAATTCGCTTATATGGACCCGTCCCGTTGTGCAAGCCCGATTCGCCATGGCGGGGGTGAGACTGCACGCTCCTACAATTGCCTCGGCGCTACTACTCCCTACAAGGACACGCCGCGCTTCCAGGGGATGAAATCATACTGGGCGAGGCGTACTGCCTGGGGCTGGTAGCGCCCCGAGGCGGTGTCGATGCACAGCCTGAGCAGGTCGTCGGCGAGTTCGTCGATCTGCGCCTCGCCGCGGATGATTGGCCCGGCATCGAAGTCGATCACGTCACCCATGCGTGCGGCCAGCTCGCTGTTGCTGGAGATCTTCAGCACCGGAGTGACCGGATTGCCGGTGGGGGTGCCAAGCCCGGTGGTAAACAGGATCAGATTGGCGCCGGAGCCGGCCAGGGCGGTGGTCGATTCCACATCGTTGCCCGGCGAGCAGAGCAGGCTCAGCCCGGCACGGGTGCGCGGCTCGGTATAGTCGAGCACGTCGACGATGGGGCTGTCGCCGCCTTTCTTGGCCGCCCCGGCGGATTTCATGGCATCGGTGATCAGGCCATCGCGAATATTGCCCGGCGAGGGGTTCATCGAGAAGTCGGCGCCGACCCGTGAGGCGTGGCGCTGGTAGGCGCTCATCAGCGCCCGGAAGCGCTCGGCCACCCGGTCGTCGGTGCAACGCGCCACCAGCTCATGCTCGACGCCGCACAGCTCGGGGAACTCGCTGAGCATGCCGCTGCCGCCCAGCGCCACCAGCCGATCCATCACTGCGCCCACCAGCGGGTTGGCGGAGAGCCCCGAGAAACCGTCCGAGCCGCCGCACTCGGCACCCAGGCTCAGCGCCGAAAGCGGGGCCGGGGTGCGCGGGGTGCGATTGGCCTCGGCCAGGCCGTCGAAGATGGTGGTCAGCGCATTGCGGATCAGCGCCTCCTCGCTCTGGCTGGCCTGCTGCTCCAGGTAGTGGACCGGACGCAGCCCCTGCGGGTCGCGGCTGGCCACGGCGTCCTTGAGCATCTCGATCTGGGCCTTCTGGCAGCCCAGGCTGAGCACCGTGGCACCGGCCACGTTGGGGTGGCAGATATAGCCGGCCAGCAGCTGGCACAGCGCCTGGGCATCGTCGTCGGTGCCGCCGCAGCCCAGCGTATGGGTCAGGAAGCGCACGCCATCGACGTTGGGGAACAGCCTCTCGGCGGCAGCCTGGGGAGAGGGGGCGGCGGTGTCGCCGTGAAGCAGCTCGCGAGCCATGCGCTTGTAGTCGCGGTAGGGATCCTCGCCCAGTGCATCGGCCACGCACTGGCGCAGTACCTCGATGTTGCGGTTCTCGCAGAACACCAGTGGTACCACCAGCCAGACGTTGGCCGTGCCCACGCTGCCGTCGGCGCGCCGATAGCCGTCGAAGGTCAGGCCGGTGAAGGCGCCGACGTTCGGCACCTGCCACTCGCCGCGGCGCGCCTGGGGCGTGCTCGAGGCGGTGCTGTGGGCAGTGTTGTCGGTGGTGATGCCGGCACCTGCGGCTATCCGCCGGGTGGCGCGTCCCACGGTCACGCCGTACATGATCACGCTGTCGCCCTCGGCGAGATCCGCCAGCGCGAACTTGTGCTTGTGGCGGATCGGTTCGACCAGATGCACCCGTCTCGCGCCGTCGGCGATCTCGCTGCCGACCGGCAGATCCTTGAGTGCCACGCGGACGTTGTCGTCGGCGTGCACGCGCAGGCTGGTCAGACGACCGGCGTCGCTGGCAATCGGAGAGGTCATGGCTGGCTCCTGCTCATCGCGCGTCGCGCTCGGCGACCACGCGCTGCTGCTGTTCGCCGAGGCCCTCGATGCCGAGGCGCATGGTCTGGCCGGGGCGCAGGTAGGTCGGCGGCTGCTGGCCCATGCCCACGCCGGGTGGGGTGCCGGTAGAGATCACGTCGCCGGGCTGCAGGCTCATGAAGCGGCTCAGGTAGCTGATCAGGTAGGGCACCTGGTAAACCATGGTGTTGCTGTTGCCGTCCTGGTAGCGCTTGCCGTCGACCTCCAGCCACATGGCCAGCCGATGCGGGTCGTCGATCTCGTCGGGGGTCACCAGCCACGGGCCCAGCGGGCCGAAGGTATCGCAGCCCTTGCCCTTGTCCCAGGTGCCGCTGCGCTCGAGCTGGAACTCGCGTTCGGAGACGTCGTTGACCACGCAGAACCCGGCCACATGCTGCATGGCGTCGGCCTCGTCGACATAGCGTGCGGTCTTGCCGATCACCACGCCCAGCTCCACCTCCCAGTCGGTCTTGTGCGAATCGCGGGGAATGATCACGTCGTCGTTGGGGCCGCAGATAGCGCTGGTCCACTTGTTGAAGATGACCGGCTCGGGCGGCACCTCGGCGCCGGTCTCGGCGGCGTGGTCGGAGTAGTTGAGGCCGATGCAGATGAACTTGCCGACCCCGGCCACGCAGGGCCCCAGGCGGGTATCGCCGGCCACCTCCGGCAGCCGGGTGAGATCCAGGGCGGCCAGCTCGGCCAGCGCCTGGCGGTCGAGATGGGCGCCGCTCAGGTCGGTGACGTGTGCCGAGAGGTCGCGAATTCTGCCCTGGGTGTCCAGGGCGCCGGGTTTCTCGTGGCCGGCAGGGCCGAAGCGCAGCAGTTTCATGGGCGTTTCCTTGCTGTGAAAGGGGGTGGGGTCAGGTCAGCCAGCCGCCGTCGATGGTGTGGGTGGTGCCGGTGGTATAGCCGGACTCGTCGGCGGCCAGGTAGCAGGCCAGGGCGGCGATCTCCTCGGCGCGGCCGAGCCGGCCCAGTGGTTGGCGGGCCTCGAACTCGGCGAACACGCTGGCCTCGTCGCGGCTCTGGCGCTTGGCCTGCTGGCGGATGCGCTGGCGCAGCGACGGCGACTCGACGGTGCCCGGGCAGATCGCGTTGCAGCGAATGCCCTGGCCGACATAGTCGGCGGCGATCGACTTGGTCAGCCCGATCACTGCCGCCTTGCTGGCGCCATAGGCGCAGCGATTGGGCACGCCCTTGAGGCTCGAGGCCACCGAGGCCATGTTGATCACGCTGCCGCCGCCTGCGTCGATCATGCCCGGCAGCACCGCGCGGGTGAGGTGGAACATGGCGGTCACGTTGAGCTCGAAGGAGCGCTGCCAGGCGCTCTCCTCGCACTCCAGCAGGCTGCCGTCGGCGACGTAGCCGGCGCAGTTGAACAGCACGTCGATGCGCTCGAGCTCGGCGACCAGGCGTGCGATCTGTGCGCCATCGGTGACGTCCAGGCGGCGTGTCTCGATGCCCGAAGTAGCGTCCAGCGTCGCCAGGGCGTCGCTGTCGATGTCGGTGGCGATCACCCGCGCGCCCTCGGCGGCAAAGCGCAGTGCTGCGGCGTGGCCAATGCCGTTGCCGGCGGCGGTGATCAGGGCGGTCTTGTTATTCAGTCGTTGCATCGGCGGGTCCTGAGGGTATGTGGTATGACAGGATGCTAGCCCGATAGCTGGTCAGTATGGAACATCTCGCCGAGCTTGCCAACTGATGGGCTCAGCCGCCCAAGGGAGCGCGCAGTTACCCCTAAGCGAAGGACGCCGGGGACAGGCCGAAGAGGGGGTTTGCGCCATGGGTGAGGAGGATTCCTCCGAACGGACTGGCCATGGATGGCCAGTCCCGGTCCTGCAAGCGGAGCAGGATGCGAGAGCGCAGCAGGGCGCAATAGCGCCCAGGGACGGGTTCACAGCGCCCCCTCGCAGGCCTGTCGACGGATCAGTTCTGAGTGCTGCTACCTGCCTACGACAATCCTGTTTAGCCGCCGCTCAAGCACAAAAAAGGCGGCCCGCAGGCCGCCTGGAGATCCATTGGGGCGTCAACATTGGTCGACCCAGGAGGTCATCGCCGCGGTGATCTGGCGTAGCTCATCCTGCGTGGTGATATAGGCCGGCATGGTATAGAGCCAGCGGCCGAACGGGCGCAGCCAGACGCCCTGGCGGCGTGCGTGGGTCTGGGCACCGGCCAGGCTGGCGGCATCCTTGAACTCGATGGCAGCACAGGCGCCGAGCACGCGCACGTCGTTGACCGCGGGGTGGCGCGATACCCAGTCATTGAGCAACTCCTCGCGCAGCACGGCGTTGAGCCGGGCGATCTTGCCCAGGTAGTCCTCCTCCTCGAACACCGCGATACTCTCCAGCGCCACCCGACAGGCCAGCGGATTGCCCATGAAGGTGGGACCGTGCATGAAGGCGTGGCCGTCGTCGTCGCTGAGGAAGGTAGCGTAGACCCGGGCGGTGGCCAGGGTCGCGGCGTGCCCCAGGTAGCCGCCGGTAAGGCCCTTGGAGAGCACCATGATGTCCGGCGTGACCCCGGCATGCTCGGCGGCGAACAGCTTGCCAGTGCGGCCGAAGCCGGTGGCGACCTCATCGAAGATCAGCAGCACATCGAACTCGTCGCACAGCTCGCGGGCGGCGCGTACATAGTAGGGCGAGGTCATGTTGAGCCCGCCGGCGGCCTGCAGCAGCGGCTCCATCAGCAGCGCGGCCACCTCATGGTGGCAGGCCTCGAGGGTCGCGCGCAGGGCGGCGATATCGGCCTCGACATCCTGCGGCGAGGCGTCGAAGGGGGCCATGGGCGCCGGCGCGAAGTGGTGGCGCGGCAGCAGCCCGGCAAACAGTGAATGCATGCCCTCTTCGGGGTCGCAGACCGCCATGCAGCCACTGGTATCGCCGTGGTAGGCGCGCATCAATGACAGCATGCGGTGTTTTTGCGGGCGGCCGCGCAGCACCTGATACTGCACCGCCATCTTCATCGCCACTTCCATGCCCACCGAGCCGCTATCCGAGAAGAATACGTGCTCGAGGCCCGGCGGGGTGATCCGCACCAGGGTCTCGGCAAGCTCGACGGCCGGGGCGTGTGACAGCCCGCCGAGCATCACGTGGCAGAGCGTGTCGGCCTGCCGCTGAATGGCCGACACCAGGCGCGGATGGCCGTAGCCGTGGATCATGCACCACCAGGAGCAGGTGGCATCGAGCAGCCGCTCACCACCCGCCAGCTCGATAAAGGGCCCCTGGCCGCCGACCACCTCTAGGGGCGCTGGCTGCGTCTGCATCTGGGCGTAGGGGTGCCAAAGGGTATTTGACGACATGGGCAAACCTTGTAGAAGTTCTGTAAACATGTGTTTTCAAATAGGTTAACAAAGCCTGATAAGTGGCACCAGCAGTAGGCCAGGCTGGATGACCAGAGCAGGCCAGGCGGGCTCTCAGAGCAAGGGCAAGACCGTTGCATGTAGGGGCAGCGCGGGATTAAACAATAAGTCCGGCTATTACGCTGTTGGTTAATTGACTCGCGTTAAGTTGAGGAGTCGAAATAATATCGCTATGATATTGAAACTTAGCGTCGATTGCGGTGATAATGCGTCGGCATCCCGCAAACTGGCATCCGTTAAAGAAAAGGAAATGCAATGTCTCTGCTTAGCGCCTACATGCAGAAAGAGCAGCTTCTCAAGCAGCTCACCGAAGAACTGCACAACATGGAAAGCGATCAGCGCCTCAAGGCCGAGCTCGAGTTCAAGGAAAAGCTCGAAGCGCTGATGAAGGAGTTCAACAAGTCGGCCGCTGACGTGATCGACCTGCTCGACCCCAAGCCGGCCAATAAGGCCGCCGCCAAGTCGCCCTCTGCCGCAGCCGGTGGCCGCCGCAAGCGCAAACTGAAGATCTACAAGAACCCCAACACCGGCGAAGTCGTCGAGACTCGCGGTGGCAATCAGAAGACCCTCAAGGCATGGAAAGACGAGTTCGGCAACGACACCGTCGAGTCCTGGCTGGTACGCATCGAAGAGTGATGCCGGGTATAACCGGGTCGATATCTGGCAAAAGGCCGCGCAAAACTGCGCGGCCTTTTGTTTGTGGCGAGTGCTGGGCAGCGCCGCGGCGTTATAGTGGCCCGACGATATGCTTGACTTCGAGATAGGCGGAAAGCCCCCAGGGGCCGAGTTCCCGGCCGATACCGCTACGCTTGAAGCCGCCCCAGCCGGTTTGCGGTAATACCAACTGTTCGCTGTTATACCAGATGCTGCCGGCGCGAAGTTGACGGCCCACGCGTTTGGCATGATCCGGGTCGCCGCTGATTACCGTGGCGGCCAGGCCGAAGTCGCTGGCGTTGGCCAGTTCGATCGCCTCGGCCTCGGTGGTAACGGAGTGACCGCATAGCACCGGTCCGAAGATCTCCTCCTGCCACAGGCGGCTAGTGGCGGGCACATCGCGATACAGGGTTGGCGCCAGGAAATAGCCCTGCTCGGGCAGGCGGCGATCACCGCCGTCGCGTACTGCGCTGAGTCCTTCCTGTTCGGCAATGGCCAGATAGGCCTTTACCGCCTCGCGCTGGCGCTCGCTGGTCAGCGGACCCATGTCGCTGGCTTCGTCGAGCGGGTCGCCGAGCCGCAGCGCGTCGATGCGGCTGGCCAGGGCGGCGTAGACCGCATCGGCCAGGCCGGTATCGACGATCAGCCGCGAGGTGGCCGAACAGATCTGGCCGGCATTGAAATAGATGCCCGCCATGATCCAGTCGGCGGCCTGCTCGGGGTCGGCGTCGTCGAGCACCACAATTGGCGACTTGCCGCCGAGCTCCAGCGAGACCCCGCGCGAGCCCTCGCTGGCGGCACGCATCACCGCCTCGCCGACCCGGTTGCTGCCGGTGAACGAGACCTTGTCGACGTCGCGATGGGCGGTGAGGGGGGCGCCGATGCCCTCGCCGTCGCCGTGCAGCAGGTTGAGCACGCCGGCGGGCAGTCCGATCTCGGTGGCGATCTCGGCCAGCGCCTGCTCCGGCAGCGGGGTGACCTCCGAGGGCTTGAGCACCGCGGTGCAGCCGGCGGCCAGCGCCGGGGCCAGCTTCCAGGCGCTAGTCACCAGTGGGAAGTTCCACGGCGTGATCAGGCCCACCACGCCGGCCGGGTCGAAGTAGCAGCGCGCCTCGACGCCTTGCATCTCCAGCGCCACCGACTGGCCCTGGCGGGCGTCCAGGGCCTGCGCCTGACCGGCGTAATAGCGGTAGCAGGCGATGGCGTCATCGAGGTCGATGCCGGCCTCGGCCAGCACCTTGCCGTTATTGGTACAGGAGAGCCGTATCAGCGCCTCGCGGCGCCGGGTCAAGGCGTCGGCGAAGGCGTCGAGATATTGACCGCGCTCGGCGCCGCCAAGCGCCTGCCAGGCGGGCAGGGCGCGGCGTGCCGCGGCCACGGCGTCGTCGACATCCGCCGGATCGCCAGCGGTCACCTCGGCGATCACCTGCTCGCGAAAAGGGTTGAACACCGGCAGCCAGCGCGTCCCGCGGCTGGCCACCCAGCGGCCGTCGATATAGTGATGATCGAGTCGTTGCACCTAAGATCTCCTATGTTTGCCTTGGCGCCACACCCAGTGTAGGAGCGAATTCATTCGCGATTGCAGCGCGCAGCGCTGCCGGGGTAGGCCATCCCCATCGTGACTGGAGTCACTCCCACATTGGCCTTGGCACCGCTCTCCTTGTAGGAGCGAATTCATTCGCGATGGGTTTGCCAAGTTTTGGCGCCGATCTCGATCAGGAAGGGCCCGTCCAGCGGGCGCGAGGCCAGGGCTTCACTGAGGCTCGCCGGGTCATCGACATGGGTGGCCACGCAGCCGAAGCCGAGGGCCAGGGCCAGGAAGTCCGGCGGCAGGATATCCACCCCGAGCCGTTCGACGCCATGGGCATCCATATAGCGCCTAATCTCCTCGTAGCCGGTGTTGTGCCACAGCAGGATCACCACCGGCAGTCGCTCTTCCACCGCGGTGGCCAGTTCCGACAGAGTGAACATCACCCCGCCATCGCCGACCAGCGCCACCACCGGCAGGTCGGGCCGCGCCAGCTGGGCGCCCAGTGCCGCCGGCAGGCCGTAGCCGAGGGTGCCGTAGCCGGTCGAGGCGTTGAAGTAGCGGCGCGGCGCCGGCTGCGAGACCAGGTGATTGCCGGCATACACCGGTGTGGTGGAATCGCCGACCAGGATCGCCTCCGGCAACTGCTTGGCAAGCGTGGCGTAGAGCGGCACGAAATCGGCGAAGGCCGGGTCATGGGCCAGGTCGAGCGCGGTCAGGGCCGCTGCCGTGCGTGCCGCACCGTCGCGCGGCGTCGCCGCCGGGAAGTGCTCGAGCAGCAGCGCCAGGCTGCGTCCGGCATCGGCCACCAGTCCCAGCGCCAGGTGCTGATTGCGCACCAGCTGCTCGGGGTCGAGGTCGATGCGGATCAAGATGCCGGCCAGGGCGAAGCCGTCGTCGAAGACCACATCGTAGTCGGTCTCGCCGAGCTCGGTGCCCACGGCGAGGATCACGTCGGCATCGCGGGCCAGCTCGCGCACCGCCGGTAGAGCGGCATTGGCGCCCAGGTCAAGCGGGTGGTGACGCCCCAGCAGGCCCTTGGCGTTGATGGTGGTCACCGTAGGCGCATCGAGGCGTTCGACCAGCGCACGCGCCGCCTCGGGGGCATCCACGCAGCCGCCGCCGAGCAGCACCAGCGGACGCTCGGCGCTGCGCAGCCAGCTGGCCGCCTGGGCCAGGCCCTCGGGGTCCGGCGCAGCGCGGTAGATCGCCGGCGCTTGCCAGGCCCGTGGCGCCGTCACCGGCACATTGAACAGGTCGATGGGGATCTCGATATGTACCGGCCCCGGCCGTGCACCGCGGAACACCGCGAAGGCTCGCGCCAGCACCTCGGGCAGAGCCTCGGCATCGAGCAGGGTGTGGCTGAAGCGCGCCACGCCGCCGACCACCTGCTGCTGGCTGGGCAGCTCATGCAGCCGGCCCTGGCCGCGGCCCAGGGTGTCGCGACGGTTGACGCTGGAGATCACCAGCATCGGCACCGAGTCGGCCAGCGCCTGGCCCATGGCGGTGGCGATATTGGTCATGCCGGGCCCGGTGATGATCAGGCATACCCCCGGCTTGCCGCTGGCACGGGCGTAGCCGTCGGCCATGAAGCCGGCGCCCTGTTCGTGGCGCGGCGTAACGTGCTGCACGCCGCTGCCCTCGAGGCCACGGTAGAGCTCCACGGTGTGCACGCCGGGAATGCCGAACAGGGTGTCGACCCCGTAGGTATCGCGTAGCAGGCGAATCAGCAGCTCGGCGCAGGTCATGGAGGTGTCGGTCATCGCGTATGCCTCAGAAGAAGAAGGTGTGTGCCATGAAGGCGATGATCGGCAGCGTGATCGCGGTGCGCAGCAGGAAGATCACCAGCAGCTCCCAGAGCTTGAGCGGGATCTTCGACTTGAGGATCAGCGCGCCGATTTCCGACATGTAGATCAGTTGGGTCAGCGACAGGCAGGCGATCACGAAGCGGGTCAGTTCGCTCTCGATGTTGGTCGCCAGCACCGCCGGCAGGAACATGTCGGCGAAGCCCACCAGGGTCGCCGGTGCGGCGGCCTCGGCCTCGGGAATGCGCAGCAGCTCGAGCACCGGCACCATCGGGTAGGAGAGCCAGGTGAACAGCGGCGTGAACTCGGCCAGGATCAGCGCCACGGTACCGATCGCCATCACCAGCGGCAACAGCGCCAGGAAGATATCGGCGACGTTGAACAGTGCATTGCGCAGCAGCTCGCGCGGGCCGGGCGCGTTCTCGGCACGCTTCACCGCCATGGTCAGGCTATAGCGGAATACGCCCATGTCGTCGGTACGCTTCTCGCGTAGCTGGCAGCCCACCGGCTCGTAGTAGGTATCGGGCTTGCGCGACAGCGGCGGCAGACGCGGCACGATAATGGCGGCGATCAGCCCCGATACCACCACCGTGAAGTAGAACTGCACGAACATGTGGTTGAGGTCGACGAAACTGGTGATCAGCAGGCTGAAGGCGATCGACACGATCGAGAAGTTGGTGGCGATCACCGCCGCCTCGCGGCGATTGTAGTAACCATTCTCGTACTGCTGGGTGGTGATCAGCACGCCCACCGTGCCCGACCCCATCCACGAGGCGGTGGCATCGATGGCGCTGCGCCCGGGCAGGCGAAAGATCACCCGGAACGGCTTGCGCACCAGGCTGCCGATGAACTCCATGAAGCCGAAGTCGACCAGAAACGGCAGCAGGATGGCGGCGAAGAAGAAGAACGTCAGCAGCACCGGCGCCAGGTCGTTGAGCATCACGCCGCCGGTGAAGGAGGCGGTGACGTACTCGGGCCCGAACTGGAAGAAGGTCATCAGCGCGAAGGCCATGCCAAGGATGCGCATGCCGAACCACACCGGGCCGACATCGAACATGTCCTTGAACATGCCCTCGGCCGCGAAGGCCGGCTTGGCCAGCTTGACCCAGGTAGTCAATACCACCGACAGGCACAGCACCAGGGTGGCGATGGCCGGCAGCGCGCCGTCGAGCAGCACCTTGAGGCCGTCGGCCATCAGGCCCATGCCGATGTTGATGGTATCGCCGACCTGAAACGGGATCAGGAACAGGCTCACGCCGATCAGCGACGGGATCAGGAATTTCAGCAGGTTGCCACGGTCTAGCGGCGCTCGCGGCGCTGCCTCTTGGGTCGTGTCGGAAGAGGGCATGAGGTGATCCTCGTTGTTGTGGTGAAAATGTCGTCGTGCGGTCAGTCCTGATGCTTGACGCCGGGCAAGGCGCAGAGCATCTCATAGAGCAGCGTGGCGCCCATCAGGGCGGTGTTGCCGCTCTGGTCGTAGGGCGGCGATACCTCGACCAGGTCGCCGCCGACGATGTTCAGGCCCGCTGCGCCGCGCACCAGCTCCAGGCCCTGGGCCGAGGTCAGGCCGCCCATCTCCACGGTGCCGGTGCCGGGAGCCACCGAAGGGTCGAGGCCGTCGATATCGAAGGTGATATAGACCGGCGTGTCGCCCATCTGCTCGCGTACCTCCGCCATCAGTGGCGCCAGCGACTTGTACCAGCACTCCTCGGCGGTCACCACGCGGAAACCCTGGTCGCGGCACCAGTCGAAGTCCTCGGCGGCATAGCCGGTACCCCGCAGGCCGATCTGCACCACCTTGCCGTGGGCCAGCAGGCCCTCCTCCTGGGCGCGGCGGAACGGCGTGCCGTGGGCGATGGGCTCGCCGAACATGTGCTCGTTGACGTCGGCATGGGCGTCGATATGGATCAGGCCCACCGGGCCGTGCTTGTTGGCCATGGCACGCAGGATCGGCAGGGTGATCAGGTGGTCGCCACCCATGGTCAGCGGCTTGCAGTCGTGGCGCAGTACCTCGTCGTAGAAGGCGCTGATGATGTCGACGCTCTTGGGCAGGTGAAAGGTGTTGATCGGCACATCGCCGATATCGGCCACCTGCAGGCTGTCGAAGGGCGCGGCGCGGGTGGCCATGTTGTAGGGGCGCAGCATGCGCGACTCGTCGCGGATCTGGCGCGGCCCCAGCCGCGTGCCCGGCCGGTTGGAGGTGGCGATATCCAGCGGAACGCCGATAAAGGCCACATCAAGCCCCGCGGCGCTGTCCTGGGTAGGCAGGCGCATCATCGTGGCCGGGCCGGCGAAGCGCGGCATCTCGTTGCCGCCCAGCGGCTGGTTGAAGTCGCTCATGCTGTTCTCCTTGTGTAATGGTGTTACGGGCCAACCCCATCGCGAATGAATTCGCTCCTACATTGGCCTCGGCGCCACTCCCCTTGTGGGAGCGACTTCAGTCGCGATGCAGCGCGCAGCGCTGCCTGCTTTTCCTTTTGCACTTTGCGTGCCAAGTTTACGCGACTGTTTTATGGGCGGTTTCCGGCAGGGTGATGCGTTTTTACATCATTGCGTCGCCGATTTGATTTAAAAATGCATCAATGATGCGTTAACGTATCGCTTTAGCCTTCTTCGAGACCCACCATGCGCGACATCGATAGCCAAGTGTTGGCCACCATCGTCGAGACGGCCAGCGATCACTTCTTCATCGTCGACGGCGATGGCAGAGTGCTGGACGTCAGCCCCGGTGCCGCGGCGGTATATGGCATGAGCCGCGAGGCGCTGTGTCGCAGCACGGTGCAGGCGCTGGAAGCCAAGGGCATTCTCAAGCCCTCGGTGAGTCTCGAGGTGATGCGCACCGGCGAGCCCGCCCAACTGATGCAGCAGACCGCCACCGGGCGGCGGGTGATCGCCCAGGCGCATCCGGTGTATATTGCCGGCAAGCTCAAGCGGGTGGTCAGCCGCTCGATGGATCTCACCGACCTGCAACTGCTGCAGGACGAGTATGCACTGCTGCAGCAGCGCTTCAGCGACCACCTCAAGCGCAGCAGCGGCGGCTCGATCGGCGACGACCTGGAGCTCGACAGCCTCGAGGTGCGCAGCGGCGTGATGCGCGAGATCGCCGTGCTGCTCAAGCGCGTGGCGCCCACCGACGCCACCGTGCTACTGCTCGGCGAGTCGGGGGTGGGCAAGACCGCCTTCGCCCGCCAGCTGCATCGCTGGAGCCGGCGTGGCGACGGTCCCTTCATTGACGTCAACTGCGCCTCGATCCCCGAGAGCCTGTTCGAGTCGGAGATGTTCGGCTACCAGCCCGGCGCCTTCAGCGGCGCCACCCGCCACGGCCGTGCCGGGCTGCTCGAGCAGGCCGATGGCGGCACGCTGTTTCTCGACGAGATCGGCGAACTGCCGCTGGCCATGCAGACCAAGCTGCTCAAGGTGATCCAGGATGGCAGCCTGACGCGGCTGGGCGATACCCGGCCGCGGCGGGTCGACTTCCGGCTGGTAGTGGCCACCAATCAGGATCTTGCCCGGCGGGTGGAGGAGGGCGGCTTTCGCCTCGATCTCTACTACCGGGTTAACGTGATACCGGTCACGCTGCCGCCGCTGCGCGAGCGCCGCGAAGACATTCCGGTGCTCGCCGAGCTGCAGCTGGCCCGGCTCAACCAGCGCTATGGCGGCAACAAGCTGCTGCATGCCGGCCTGTGGTCGCAGTTGATGGCCCGCGGCTGGCCGGGTAACGTACGTGAACTCGAAAACACCCTCGAGCGCGCCTGGCTGTCATCGCCAGGCGACCTGATCGAGCCCGAAGTGGGGCAGCAGAGGTTCGCCGCTGGCCAGGAACCCGGTATACTGGTTAGTGATCGCTCATCCGCTGCGCCTACGCTTGGCAACACGCTGCTACCCGAGGGGCAAACCCTCAAGCAGGCAATGGCGGCGATGGAGCGTGATATCCTCGCATCACTGTGCCGTGAACATCCGAGTACCTATGCCATGGCCCGGCGCCTGGGCATCAGCCAGCCCAGCGTGGTGCGCAAGCTCAGCAAGCATGGCCTGACGATTCACAACGAGAGATAAGTCACCCAAGAATGCGATACGAAAAACGCCCCAAACCCATGGACGAGCGCGAGAAACTGCGCAAATTCCGCGAACTCGACGACGCCTTCGCCGATGCCCTGGCGGCACTCGACAGCGGCCAAGCGCCCCGCGACATGCCCACCGTGATGAGCGCTCAGGCCCGCCGTGAGGCCGAGCAGCGCGATCAGCAGGAAGCCTTCGAGCGCCGCGTCAACGCACTGATGCAGGAGTACCAGCAGTCCAGCGAGTCGGTCAGCCTGCTGATGCGCACCCTGCAGGCGCTAGGCAAGATCGCCTGACTCGTTCGTTACATAACGACACATAGGCCGGTTCCCACCCCGGTAGTAAACGCGTTAGGGTCGTATATCACTGTATTGACACGGAGATGATATGTCCTTTGTAACGCGCCTTGCGGCTCCGATACTTGCCGCCCTGGTGGCCGTCCCGGCCGTCGCCCAGCAAATGGCCCCGCAGCAGCAGGCGGCGCCGAGCCCCCAGGAGCAGGTTGCTCAGCTGGATGAGATGGTGGGACTGGATCAGGCGCAGCAGGACCAGATCGCCGGCTACCTCACCGAGCTGGAGCAGAGCGTCGGCCAGCGCCAGGACGAAGTCCAGGCCCTCGAGCAGCAGTTGCTCGACCACTCCGGCCCCGACTACGACGAGAACGCCATCCGCCAGACCGCGACTCAACTGGGTGAGGTCACCGCCGAGATCGCCGCCGAAAGCGTCATCCTGCAGTCGCGCATCGAAGCGGCCATGACCCAGGAGCAGCGTGACGCCCTCGACGAAGCTGCGCGCCAGCAGGAAGAGGAGATGCGCCAGATGCAGGAGCAGATGCAGCAGCAACAACAGCAGCAAGCGCCGCAATAACCAACGGCACTGCTGGCGCCGAGATCGCTGACAGTTCTCGGCCAAGACCACGAGGCGGCTTCCACTACAGGAAGCCGCCTCGTTTGGTTTCTGAGCGCCGTATGCAGGCCACAGCATGGCGGCAGGCCTGGCCATCGAGTAGTCTGACAGAAAACAAGCTCGCAAAGGGACTTGGCGACATGGACGACTACCCGCAGATCCGTCATCACGGCGCGGCCGAGGGGGTAACCGGCAGTTGCCATCGGCTGCAGCTGGTCGCGGATCGCGCCCTGCTGCCGGCGCCCAAAGCGCCCCACGGCTGCGACGTGCTGGTGCTCGAGTCCACCTACGATGACAGGCTGCACGAGCAGCGCCGCACCCGGCGTTCTCGTTTGAAAGCCGCTATCGAAAGAGCGTTGGAGAACGCTGGCACGGTAATCATCCCCGCCTTCAGCATCGGCCGCACCCAGGAGCTGCTCTACGAACTCGAAGGCCTCAGCCACGCCGCCAAGGACTCGCGCTGGCGCGAGCTCGAGATCATCGTCGACTCGCCACTGGCTGCGCGTTTCACCCAGCTCTACCGCGAGCTCAAACCCTACTGGGACGCCGAGGCGCACCGCCTGCTAGGCGCAGTTGATTCCTCCCCAATACGTGAAGCCCTTTGTGCTGGGCCACAAGAACGATGCCAAGGATGCCCGCGCGATCACTGAAGCAGCGGCTCGCGCGGCCACGCCACGGGTGGCGCCCAAGACGCTTGAACAGCAGGCGCTGCAAGCCATGCATCGCGTGCGGTCCCGGACGATTGCCACCCGCACGGCGCTGGGCAATGAGCTGCATGGCCTGCTTGCCGAAATGGGCATCAGTGTGGCAAAGGGCCACACGGTGTTCCGCCAGGGTGAGGTGCGGCGGTTGCTCGACGAGCATCGGGCAACGCTGGGCGACGATCTCTTCGTGGTGCTGGATCAGTGGCTGGCACTGGATGCGCGCATCCGCGCCTACGATCAGCGCCTGGCGCGGTTGGCCAAGACCACCCCGGTGTGTCAGCGCCTGATGAGCGTGCCCGGTATCGGGCCGGTGAATGCCACACTGCTGGCTAGCCACATTGGTGACCCCGGGCGATTCACCAATGGCCGCTGTTTCAGCGCCTCGATTGGCCTGGTACCACGGCAGCACTCGAGCGGCGGCAAGGAGCGGCTGATGAGCATCTCCAAGCGCGGTAACGTCGAGGTGCGTCGGCAGCTCGTACACGGTGCCCGAGCGGCGTTGCGTGCCTTTCAGCGCCAACAGCAGCCGGATCGGCTGGCACGCTGGGCTTGCACCTTGGCAGCACGGCGCGGGGCGGCCAAGGCCACAGTTGCCTTGGCCAACAGGCTGGGCCGGATCTGCTGGGCAGTGATGGCACGCGACACGGTTTATACGGCCACCCCGTGACGCAAGGAGTGGCAACGGCAACACACTACGTTCCCGGAGGTTGCGCAGGCACGAGCGTTGATGGCACGACAGGTAAGACCGGCTCTCCGCCACTCTGTGAATTCGTATGGCCCATATTGAGGCCGCGTAGGAGATCAGGGCGGAGAGCGCGCACCCCATCATGGCCAGGCACCGATGAGTGCCGCGAACAGGCCGGATAGTAAGCGTGCAGTCTCACCCCCGCCATGGCGAATCGGGCTTGCACAACGGGACGGGTCCATATAAGTGACGTCAGTCACGATGCTGCGTGCAGCGCTGCCCGGGTAGGCCAACCCCATTGCGAATGAGGTCGCCGCCACGTCGGCCCTGGCAGCGTCTATGATATCGTGTCGGTAAGCGTGGTGTAACGGAGTCACTGACATGACCGATGAGCCGCTTGCTGCACAAGACAGGTTGGCCAGTGTGATCGATTCGCTCGGCGAGTCGACGTTTCATCACGCCATGCTCACCTATCTCGCCGGGCTGTTTGGTGACCTCAAGGGCCTGGCGCTGTGCTACCACAAGAGCGCGCGTCCCGAGATGTTGGTCAACCAGGTGCTCGATGAGCGCGTTCAGGAGCTCTATCTCAGCGGCCTCTACGTGCTCGACCCGCTGAACAACGTCACCCGGCACAACTTCTCCGCCGGCGTTTACAGCTTCAACGAGAGCTTCGAGATCGACAGCGACAAGATTCGCTATCAGGAAGAGGTGTTCAAGCAAGCCCGCATCAGCGACGAATTGGCGTGGCTGATCATGATGCCAGACGCCAGCATGCTGGCGTTCTGTCTCGACAGGCCGGATGCGCAATTCTCGGTGCAGGAAATTCAACTGGCAAAATCCGAACTGCCCGTTGTCAAGGCCCTGGCCGCGAAGCACTTTGCGCTGGCATTTCTCCGCAAGCTCAAGGATCGGCCCGGCGCCTCCACGCAGATAGAGCGCATTCTGCACCTGGATAGCGAGCGGATCATCGAGTCGTCGCGCTGGCATGCCGAGTTCGTCTCCCTCGGCGACGACGACAAATCGCGGGTCGAACAGGAGGCGCTAGCCGTGCGGCGGAGTCTCGGCTACCAGGAAGCGATACTGGAGAGCGAAGCCGTACTCACCACATGTCTCGTCGCGCTGGATGGAGAGCGCTATCTGCAGCAGCGTATCCGGCCCACCAACAGCATCAGCGTCGAGCACTATCAGGTCATCATTCATCGCGCCCTGGCGCAGTACTCGCTATCGGATCGTGAGCGCGATGTGGTCTTTCTCTCGCTGCTCGGCTACCCCAATTCATTGATTGCCAAAAAGCGGAATATCTCCAGCGGCACGGTCAAGAACCACAAGTACTCGATCTACAACAAGCTGGACATTACCTCCGAGCGTGAGCTGTTCAACCTGGTATTGAAGAACATCGTCGGCGTCGATATCTGAGCAATAAGAAAGCCGATGCGCTGCCGAGCGCACCGGCCTGGCAAGTGAAAAACCTATTACGTACGCGACGCCTGCGGAACGCGGGCATGCTGGTGCCTTGCCAGCAGTAAGTAGACACCGGCGGAGACCAGCATGGCCGGCAGCGACGCGGTCAGATAGCTGAACAGAGTCTCGCCCAGCGTGAAGCTGATCCAGCCAGCGCCACTCATCCAGCCGCCGAGGAACAGCCACACCACGCAGCCGGCCGCCATGGCCACGAACGCCTGGGGGTGCCAGCCATTGCGGTAGCGATAGGGGCCGTTCTCATCGTAGCAGGCCGCGACATCGATATGCTGCTGGCGCACCAGGAAGTAATCGCACATCGCCACCGCCCAGTAGGTCCCCACGATCAGGCCGACGAACAGCATGATGAAGTCGAATAGGTCCTGCAGCGATGTGCTGAACACCAGTACCGAGGAGGGCACCGCAACGATCAGGCAGGCCATGCGAAAACTGATGTTGCGGGTGATCGAGACGATCGCGGAAGACGCCGAATAGACCAGCAGGGCAACGCTGGTGATGGTACCCAGAATCACTATCATCAGCGAGGAGATGCCCAGCCCCAGCTGTGTCGACCACACCACCGGGTCGAGCTCGCCGGTGATCAGAGTGGCCAGGCCGCCGACGATAGCGAACAGCGTGCCCACCACGGCCAGCCCCAAAAACGCGGCCCAGTAGGCCGAGCGCTCTGAGGTGGCAAAGCGAGACCAGGCGCCCAGGTAGGGAAGCCACGCAATGGCATAGGCGAAACACAGCTCTATCGCCAGGCTGGCCCCGAACAGCGAGGCACCTTGCTCGATACCGCCCAGCTCAACGCGATTGGTGGTCAGGATGCGCCACAGCATGTAGAGCGCGAACAGGATCATGATCGGCGCCGCTACGCTGAATAACTTGAACCCCACGCTGGGCTTGATCGCGATCAGCAGCAAGGGAATCACGATACCGATCGACAAGGCATACACGCCATAGTCACCGCTAAAGCCGGCGACACCCAGGTGGTCGCTCATGATCATGGTGGCGGCCGAACCGGTCATCGACGACAGAATGCCGACCCAGCCACAGGTAATCAGGAAGATGATGATGCCGCCAATCGAGGCGCCCTTCATGCCGAAGGTCGGGCGCAGTGCCACGACCTCATCCAGTCCATAGCGCGCCGATTTCTGGCAGGAAAGTGCGCAAATGATATAGGCAAAGGCGTTGGCGGTAATCGATATCCATATCGTGCCGGCTACCCCCAGGTCGAAGGCATAATAACTCCCGACCAGAAAGGAGGCCAGCAGCACATTGCCGCTTGCCCATAGCCACAACAGTGGCAGAAAGTTGGCGTCGCGCTGACTGAGGGGAATAGGCGAGTTGATCTTGTCCATGCGTTGACCTCATGTAACCGCAGTGCGGCCGTAATGGTGCACGTTGATATATTGTTATGTCGGCTTGCTACATCACTAAATGAGTGCCGAGAGCAGGTAGGTAAGCAGCAAAAAAGTGCCGCCTATGATAAACAGCAGGATATGATCCTTTCGTGTCACGGGGTGGTGGCGGTTATCCACCTGCTCGGTCTGGAAACTGGGCTTGGAGGGTGAGTCGCTCATGCGGATGTCCTTGTTGTGGTTGATGTGACGGACGTGGCCGATCATGAATAAATAACTAGCATGGCCACCCACGGCCCACAATGTGACTACGGTCATGCTGACGCCATACATCGAAAAGGCTAGCTTCAAAGTACCAACGACAATCGACTTCTCGACGTGGCCGCTGCGCCAGGTCGAGGGTATGAGGAGCACATCAATGAGCGAAGCCAAGTTCGATCAATTCGAAGGATACTTGCATTCAGGCGGCTTTCCCGGCGCGTTTCTCAACGCGCGCCGGGTCGTGCCCAGTGAGGAAGCGCTGGCGGCCCATGCCGGCAGTGTGGCCTTCATGGGAGTCCCGTTCGACGGCATGTGCATCAGCCGAACCGGCACCAATCACGGCCCCAAGGCCATTCGTGAGGCAAGTGAACAGTTCTCTTCCTACAATGCCAGCCTCGGGATAGACCTGCAGGATAGTTTCTCATTGATCGACTGTGGCGATGCGCTGGTCATTCCGGGCTCGGCGCAAAAGACCT
Organism: Halomonas socia; assembly: GCF_010977575.1. Lineage (GTDB taxonomy): Bacteria > Pseudomonadota > Gammaproteobacteria > Pseudomonadales > Halomonadaceae > Franzmannia > Franzmannia socia. The sequence goes on along the minus strand of NZ_CP048812.1, from coordinate 3,900,986 downwards.
TCGAGAAATTCGAGCCCACGCTGGATATCATGTACCGCCACGGCATTCTGCCGGTGGTCTTCGGCGGTGACCACTCGGTGACCATTCCCAACGTGCGCGCCTTCGCCCGGTACCACCGTAATCCAGGGCTGATTCTGGTCGATAGCCACTTCGACACTGCCGAAGACCTGGGCGGCGAAACCCTCAGCCACTGCTGCCCCATCACGCGTGCCGTCGACGCCGGCTTCGATCCGCGCAAGATCGTCATCATGGGCATCAACGGCTGGATGAATCCGCGGGTGGAAGAGGACTACGCCAACCGGCACGGCATTACCGTCATCCACCTCGAAGAGATCATCGACACCGGCATTGTCGCCGCAGCCCGCAAGGCGTGCTCCATCGTCGAGGCGGGCACCGATGGCGTCTACATGACCTTCGACATCGACAGCATCGATGCCGGCGCTGCGCCCGGCACCGGGGTGCCGGCGGTGGGCGGACTGACATCCCGCGAGGCCATCGCGCTGGTGCGCGAGCTGGGACGAGCGGGCGGTGGGCTCAAGGGCTTCGACCTAATGGAGGTATCGCCGTCCTACGATCACGACGCCATCACCTCGCGCCTGGCCGTATGCCTGACCCTGGAAACCCTCGGTGCGATTGCCCAGGCGCGTCGTTAGGCGTTGTACGACAAGTTGGCGAGGGGAGTGAGCATGCCGGCATCCACCACCTTACTACTCTGCCAGCCCCCCACGGGGCTGGCCTTCGTCGAGCGTCTCGAATGGATTGAGCAGGCACTGGCCTATCCCGCCGTGGCCGCGCATAAGCTGGTGGTGTTTCCCGAGCTGTTCCTGAGCGGCTATGTGGCCAGCGTTCTCGACCCCGCCGCCGCCTGCCGGCAAGACCAGCCGCTGCTGGAGGAGATTCAGCGCCGCTGCCAGGCACATCGCGCCTGGGCCATGATCGGTGTCGTCACCCAGCATGCCGACGGCTATCGCAACAGCGCCGTGTGCATCGATGCCAATGGTGTGCAGCAGGCCACTCACCATAAGTGCCGGCCCTTCGGCGAGGATGAGGAAGCCGCCTTTGTGGCCGGGCCAGGGCTCACGCTCGTCGACACGCCCCTGGGGCGTACCGGCCTGGCGATCTGCTTCGATGTCGAAGACCCGCAGCTCATCGCAGCGTACGCCGCAGCGGGCGCCGAGTGGCTACTCGTCCCCACGGCCAACATGCGGCCCTACACCCTGGTGCCCGGCGTCAAGGTGCGCGCCCGGGCACTGGATAACGGTCTCTCGATCGCCTATGCCAACTATCTCGGCCAGGACGGTGACCTCGACTTCCCGGGCGATAGCCTGGTCGTGGGCCAGCAGGGCGAGATCCACGCTCAGCTAGGCGCGCGACCGGGGCTGCTGGCGGTACACTACGAGCAGGAGGAGTGCGCTTCCATGAACCCCGCAACGTGATTGACGGCACTTTTTTACCTCAGCTACTCTGCCTTAAAATCAACAATTTCGATCCCGCAGCTACAAACTTTTTTGCGCACGTTGTTTCCGGTGAGACTGGGCACTCTCAGTGTCAGGAGGCCCGGATGAATACTCAAAAGAATGGGCGGCTAGCTTCGCATGGTCAAGCATAGTTGATCAACGCCCAATAATTTTTATGTTTTTTACATCAGCATAGACGTCGTCATAACCCCCGCTGGTGTTTTTTTCATCAACTCTCTCTCTGGAATCAACGTTATTTGACTCAGCGGCTGTTTCAGCTCCATATTTCTTCTGATAGCCCAATTCAGTAAGGTTGCCCTGATGATCAAACCAGCTCGTGTCATCTATTTCCATTAAGAGATCTGTTAATTCTTGGTAGGGAATAATCCACTCATTTAATGTCTTTACTATCCAGTCCTCAGGCTGCGCCAAGATGTCTTCCACGGACATTTTTTTGAGTGCTTTTATTTTTTCTTCTCGTGCTTTTATATTACTTTCTCCTGATTTGTGTAAGTTGGCTCCACTGCCGACGCTGTCTTCGATCGTATCGCTTTTTTTCTGCATAATTTTTGTTAATGACTGGTGTTCATTTTTTAAGTTATTTTTGATGATTTTCTCTATTTGCTCCTCGTGTAATTTTTTTGTTTCTATTAAAACGAGCTCAAGGTTTTTAATGATCGCATTTTTCTCTTTTAGTGTAGCCTCTAATGCTGTCAACCTTTCTTTAATCAGAGTATGATCAAGCGAGCGTGCCAAATGAGGTGCGTAGTGTTCGGCAATCATTGTGTTTATTCTATCGGTTTTATGAGCCATACTTTCTTTTGAGAAAATACCTTTTTTACCGGTTACATCGGCTACAGCCAACTCCAAGTTGCCTCGCACAAATACCTTGTCAAGCATTTGATAAAAATGACTTATTTTCTTGTGGCTTGCTTTGCTACCGTATATCCCCCTTTCTAGTTTGTGGAGCTTGCTGACGCTATCATACAGTCCGTCATGCATGCTAATATAGTTTGCCCTACCGTTAGTTAATGTCTTTGCGCTTAAAGTGTATTTCGGTTTTATCTTTGCTTCTACCTGTTTTTTGGATGTGCCCTGTGTGTGTTGCTTATGAATGCTTTTTCCTTCGCGAAAAATTACAGGTGTAATGAAAATCACTAAGTGTGGAGTGGCTTCATCAAGCTGGACATTAGCCATTATTATATTTTCACGTCCAAATTTTTCCTTTGCCCAATTTAAAGAATCATGGAAAAATTTTTGGTGTTCCAGATACCCCCCATTCTCAATAAAAGCTTCGTGAGAAGCGGATATTAAGAGTTCTGTCGCAAGTATGGAATTCTTCTTTACTAGGACCATTTCGAGCCTTTTTTCAATATTTCTTACAAGGCTGTCAGATGAGTTTGTTTCGGTTAAATCATAGTTTAGATGGCTCCGGGCGGGATCTGCATTAGGTGTATGCTGTTCGCGATATTGATGCATGCCAGAATTTCTTATACTCTGTAAGTTTTTGTGATGGGAAATGCCAAGTACTTGATAGGATCTGATGGCTTCTGAAGCGCTGCTAGGCTTTGATGATTTCTTCATGTATGGTCTCAGTGTGTCCATTAACCTTCATTCTATTGATAATGTCGGCCACGGAATCGATAAATTTAGGCTTGTAGTGAAATTTTTCGATCACGGAATCCGAGCCTGCCAACATGGTTGGCATATGAAATGTTTCTGGTTCTTTTAAACCCTGCTGCCTGCGTTACTGAATCCCGCTCTGGGTTCAGGAGTTCACACGCCATGGAGGGGAGATCATCCAGGCCGAGGCGAAGGAATTTGAGAACCGTGATCGGCACCTCCTCCTGCTCGGGAGTGAGCGTGACTGGCCAAGCCCATGATAAGCTCGGTGCAATGGCAGAGAAGGAGAGTGGCGCGATGAGCGAGCAGGAGCCCGTCCTGGCCAAGATCGTCGAACTCGGTGCCGCCGACGCCCAGCTCGACGTGATGTGGTTATACGGGTCGCGGGCCAAGGGCACATATACCGCAACCAGCGATTACGACCTGGCGGTGGCATTCCGCGATCCCGTCGAATCGCCGCTCGAGCGCCGCTTGCGGCCGGAAACGCTGGCACAGCAATGGGCGGATTCGCTAGGGATGCCCGACGATATGCTCTCCATCGTCGATATCAACCAAGCGCCGTTGCCGCTGGCCATGGCGGTGATTCGCACCGGGCGTGCGATCTGGGTGCGTTGCCCATTGCGCCTCGCCAGGGAAGAGAACCGCATCACCTCGATGTGGGAACTCGATTATCTGTATCACCAACGCCACTACGGCGTGTCGTGACACTGCGGAAGGCTGCCATGGAACCTGAGTATGTTGCTTCGATGCGTGAGCACTTGGCGCGCCTACGAGAAGAGCTTCAGCAGCTGCATGAGCTCCTCGTGGCTGATCGAGTGCTTCCACCTCTCGTGTATCGTGCCGCGGAGCGCAACCTTCAGCTGCTCACTGAAGCCTGTATCGGCATTGCCAAGCAAACACTGAAAGCCCGGGGAGTCGTCGCGCCCAGCGACGCCCGGCAATCTTTCGCCAAGTTGCGCAGCATGGGGCTGGACCCCACCCAGGCCGAATGGCCCAAGATCATCGGGTTGCGCAACGTGCTGGTTCACGACTACCTCAACCTCGATGAACGCATCGTTCTCGATATCATTCGTGAACAGCGCTATCGGCTGCTGCTCGACTTTGCCGAGCAGCGACTTAATGACCCACAACCCTATCGTGACTGACGTTACTCCCACATTTGCCTTGGCTCCGCCCCGAATTCATTCGCGAATAGTGTGGGAGCGACGTCAGTGGCGATGCAGCGCATAGCGCTGCCTACTCCTTACGCTGGGCGAGGCTCATCAGGTAGAGCGCGGCGGCAAGTGCCAATACCGAGAGCGCCAGATAGATGGCATCCAGCGGAGTCTGGAAACGGATATCCACCACGGCGCGGAAGAACTCGATGATCACCGCCAGGATCACCACCCGCGCGATCTTGTCCTTGAGCTGGTCGAACGACTGCACATTGAACGGGTGATGGGGCGTATGATCCTCGGCCTGCTCGATGGGTGACACGAACAGCCGATAGACCCCGAGCCCGAAGATCAACAGCACGATGGCGATCAGGTAGATATCGATAGCCATGATGATATTGGGCACCACGCTATCGTGAATATCCTCGACGCCCCCAAACAGGTAATACGCCACGGTATCGATCAACACCTTGACGATGTCGATGGTGCCGATCGTGAACAGCACGACCGCGCCTAGCAGGCTGGGGACGACCGCCATCATGACCAGGAAGCGTGAATTCCACAGGTAGCGCTCCAGCCGCTGCTCGGTGCGGCTCTGGGGCGCGGGCGGTGGGGCGGCTGCTGGCGTCGGCCGCGAGTCGTCTTGTGAACCAAAATCGTTGTGCATATTGGCGGTCTCTCGAGACGGTGGCACGCGAGGGTCAGCGCGGCGATGCGTGGTGTTTCAAGCGCTTCAACCAGCGCTGTTTGGCATACTGACGCAGATTATGCACGTCATCGGTTTCATCGACGATGTCTTCCAGCGTGATCAACCCCACCCAGGTGCCGTGCTCGTCGCGTACCACTCGCAGGTGGTGGTGATCTCGCAGCATATCGGAAAAGGCCTGCTATTTTGTACGCCTCAGTTGCCAGCGGCGTAGCCGCAGCAAGCCCGCCATCGCAACCCAGGTGCAGAGTGCTGCCAGCGCATCGTCGGCCACGATTCCCAGGCCGCCGTGCCAGCTTTCCACCAGGCTTACCGGCGGTGGTTTGAGACTGTCGAAGAGGCGGAATATCAGGAACGCAGACGCCATCACCCAGGGGTTGCGCGCCGCCTGCAGGCCCACTACCGCGAGCGGAAACAGCAGGAACTCATCGGCAACGATCTGTGATGGATCACCGCCGCCAACCGCCAGCGCCGCATAGTGGCAAAGCGGTATGGCCACCGCGACCAGCAGGGCCGCAAGGGTTGCCTGAATCGCCAACGGGTAACGCAACAGCCACCAGGCCAGCGGTAGGCCTAGCAGGCTGCCTAAGGTCCCCGGTGCCAGGGGCAAGGTGCCGAGGCCAAAACCGGTTCCCACCGCGATGAGTATCCCTTCCAGCACGCGCTTGCCTCCCGGGGCATCGTTCAAAAGCCACACAGAGTAGCACTGGCGGTGCGTTTAACCCCATCGAGACTGACGTCACTCCACATTGGCCTTGGCGCCACTCCCTGTGTAGGAGCGAATTTATTCGCGATTGCAGCGCGCAGCGCTGCCGGGGTAGGCCAACCCCATCGAGACTGACGTCTCTCCCACATTGGCTTTGGCGCTGCCCCCAGTGTAGGAGCGAATTCATTCGCGATTGCAGCGCGCAGCGCTGCCGGGGTAGGCAACCCCATCGAGACTGAAGTCACTCCACATTGGCCTTGGCGCTGCCCCCAGTGTAGGAGCGAATTTATTCGCGATGCAGCGCGCAGCGCTGCCGGGGTAGGCCAACCCCATCGAGACTGAAGTCTCTCCCACATTGGCTTTGGCGCTGCTCCCAGTGTCAGGAGGAGTCCACCCACATATGCCAAGGGCGCCGCTCCAGTGTAGGAGCGAATTTATTCGCGATGCAGCGCGCAGCGCTGCTGGCCGCAGCAGTCAGAGCTGATCCAGCCGCCGCAGCGTCTCTGCCAGCACCCGGCAGCCGTCGGCGGCCTGCTGCTGGGTGATGGACTCTTCCGGGCAGTGGCTGCGGCCGTCGAGGCAGGGGATGAAGAGCATGCCGGTGGGGGCGAGCATGGCCATGTAGACGGCGTCGTGGCCGGCGCCGCTGGGCATGCCCATGTGGCCGAGGCCCAGTGAGTCGGCGGCGGTGGCAATCTGCGCCTGCACGTCGGGCGCGCACTGGGTGGGCAGGCCTTCACTCAGCGGGGTGGCATCGATATCGACGCCACTGCCGGCGAGCTGGCGCCGGGTGCCTTCAAGCAGGGGCGGGAAGAACCCCTCGAGCAGGGTGGCGTCGTTGCTGCGCACCTCCAGCACCATCTCGACCCGTTCAGGGATGGCATTGCTGGCGTTGGGCGACACCGCCAGGCGGCCCACGGTGGCCACCAGGTAGGCGTCGCCCTGGGCCTGGCGCTTAGCCTCTTGCTGTATGCGCTTGATCAAGCCGCCGGCCTCGGCCAGGGCATCACGACGCAGATCCATCGGCGTGGTGCCGGCATGGTCGGCCTGGCCGGTAACCACGATATCGTAGCGGTGAATGCCGACGATATCGCTGACCACGCCGATCGGCAGTTGGCTGGACTCGAGGACCCGACCCTGCTCGATATGTAGCTCGACGAAGGCAGTGAGGGCGCCCGGCTGGCGCAGCGGCTCGCCCAACGCCTCGGGCACGCCGCCCATGCGCCGAACGGCATCGAACAGGCGCTCGCCGCCGGGCTCCTGGAAGTCGAGCATCGCCGGGCTGAGCTTGCCGACCATGCCACGGCTACCAATACAGGAGACGCCATACTCGCTGGGCTCCTCGGAGAGGAAGTCGATCACCTCGATGCTGTGACGCAAGCGTATGCCCGCGTCCTGCAGGCTGTGCACCGCCTCGAGCCCGGCCAGCACGCCAAGAATGCCGTCGTAGCGGCCACCTCCGGGTACCGTATCGATATGGCTGCCGGTGGCCAGCGGAGCCAGAGACGGCTCGCTGCCGGGCAGGGTGCCGATCAGGTTGCCGGCGTCGTCGAGGCGGGTGGTCATCCCGGCCGCGTGCATCTTGTGGCGCAGCCAGGTGCGCCCCTCCAGGTAGCGCTCGGTAAAGGCGCGGCGTGTCCACGGCGCTTCCGGGTCGGTGATCTGCGCCAGCTCGTCGAGATGGCACCAGAGCCGCTCGGCATCGATCGTCATCTGATCTGTCATGTCAGCGCCTCATCCAATCATCGAGCTCGTCGAAGAACGCCAGACACTGGCTGAGCTGGTCGATCTCGATGAATTCATCGGGCTTGTGGGCCTGGCGAATCGAGCCCGGGCCAATGATGATCGAGGGGATGCCACCATCGATTTCGAACACGCCGCCCTCGGAGCCGTAGGAGACCTTGCCGCCGCGCGGCGGCAGGATCGGCTCGAGCAGCTTGAACATCTCGCTATCGGTGGCGTCACCCATGGCGGGGTAGGAGAAGATCTCCTGCCATTCGATGCCGGCACCGGAGGCGAGGGTGCGCATCTCGGGCAGCAGGGCGGCCTCGACCTCATGGATGAGCGCCTGCATGTCGCCGCTGGCGGCCTCCTGGTCGATGCTGCGCAGCTCGAAGATGAAGTGGCAGGAATCGGGGGTGACGTTGGTGGCCACGCCGCCCTCGACGATGGTGGCCAGGGCGGTGGCATGGGGCACGCTGAAGTCATGGTCGAAAGGGCCTTCTCGCTCATATCGTCGCGACCGCTCGCCGATCATGGCAATGATACGCGCGGCATACTCCACGGCGTTGACGTGCTGCGGGGCAAAGGATGAGTGGCCACCTTCGCCATGTACCGTGACCTGCATGGCGATCTTGCCCTTCTGGCCGTTGATCAGCTGCATCTCGCTGGGCTCGCCGATGATCGCCAGCCCCGGGGGAACCTCGAGTGCCGCCAGGTGCCTGGCAATCGCCGGGGCGCCCAGGCAGCCGACCTCCTCGTCATGCGAGAAACAGAAGTAGAGGGGGCGCTTCAGCTCGGCCCTGGCGAAGGCCGGTGCCGCCGCCATCACGCAGGCCGCGAAGCCCTTCATGTCGCAGGTGCCGCGGCCGTAGAGCCGGCTGCCGCGTCGCTCCATGCAGAAAGGATCGCTCTGCCAACTCTTGGGGTTGGCCGGCACCACATCGGTATGCCCCGAGAGCACGATGCCCGGCACGTCGGCGGGCCCCAGCCGCGCCACCAGGTTGGCCTTCTCGCCGCTGGCATCCGGCAGTACCGTGACCTCGGCCCCCAGCTCAACGAAGAAGCGCCGCAGATGCGCGATGATCGCCAGATTGGAGTAGGCGCTGGTGGTATCGAAGCCGATCAGGTCAGCGAGGTGCGAAATGGCGGCATCGAGTCGCGGATGGGGCTGGGCACTGGCATGCATGGTGTCGAGTCCTTGGCAAAGAGTGGGGAGATCAGGCCTTGGCTTTCTTGAGCTGCTGACGGATCGTGACCACGATCACGAATACCGCCAGCGAGGCGAACAGCCAGGTGATGGGCGATGACACCAGAATGCTCGGGTCACCGCGGGAGATGGCGAGGGCGCGACGCAAGTTCTCCTCCAGCATTGGCCCCAGGATGAAGGCGATCAGGAAGGGTGCCGCGGGTATCGCGAACAGGAACATGAAGAACCCGAACACGCCCATGGCCAGCAGCACGATCACGTCGTACATGCTGTTGGAGATCGAGAAGATCCCGAACAGGCACAGGATCAGCACAATGGGCGCCATCAGCCCCGGCGGAATGCGCGAAATATGCGAGAAGAAACGCATGGTCGCCTTGCCGGCACCGAACAGCAGCACCGACGAGAACAGCATGCCGATGAACAGCATGTAGACCTCGTGGAGGTTGGTCTCGAACAGCATCGGGCCCGGGGTCATGCCGTGGATCATGAAGGCGCCGAGCATTACTCCGGTGATCACGTCGCCGGGCACGCCCAGTGCCAGCAGCGGGATCATGGTCGAGCCGCAGCAGCCGTTGTTGGCCGACTCCGAGGCGGCGATGCCCTCGATCTCGCCCTTGCCGAAATTCTCACGATTCTTCGAGCTGCGCTGGGCCTCGCCATAGGACGAAAACGCCGCCGCCGAGGGGCCGATACCGGGAATCGCCCCCATCACCACGCCGATCATGCTGCCCTTGAGCATCGACTTGAGCGAGCGGCGCAGCTCGGCGCGGGTCACCTTGTTGTCGCCCAGTTGCATTGGCTTTTGTGCCTCGGTATTGCGAAACACCACGATCTTGAGCAGCTCGGGGATGGCGAACAGGCCAATCAGCACCGGCGCCACCGCCAGGCCGCTCTGCATGTCGACGGTGAGATCGAAGCGAAACGAGCCGTACATGTCCTCGCCGACGGTGGCCAGCAGCAGCCCCAGGCAGGCCGAGACGAGCCCCAGCAGCAGCGAGCGCCCCGAAACCCCGGCCACGGTGGTCAGCGCGAACACCATCAGCATGAAGTACTCCGGCGGGCCGATGCGCAGCGCCAGCAGGGCCAGTGGCGCGGCGATGAAGATCAGCGAGATATTGGAAATGAAGTCGCCGGTACACGATGAGTAGAGCGCCATGTTCAACGCCTTGCCGGCCTTGCCCTGGCGCGCCAGCGGGTAACCGTCCAGGGTGGTGCAGGCCGCCGAGGCGGTGCCCGGCGTCTTGATCAGGATCGCCGATACCGAGCCGCCATAAGTCGAGCCCTTGTAGAGCGCCACCAGCAGCAGGATGCTGGGAATCGGCTGCATGTAGAAGGTGAACGGCAGTGCCAGGGTGACCGCCATGGTGCCGGTCATGCCAGGAATGGCGCCGATGATCACGCCGCCCCAGATCCCCGCGGCCATGATCAGGAAATTCTCGAACGTCGCGACCGCCTGAAAGGCAATCAACAGGTCATTGAGCATGATATCGGTCCTGTAATACGCGGTGCGTTATACGCCCAGGGCCCTTAACAGGCTGCCGGTGGGAAAGCGCGTATTGAGCGCGCTGGAGAAGAACAGGTAGAGGACCAGCGGCAGGACGATGGCCACCATCAAGGAGACCCACTTGTGCCGCCAGTAACCGGTGAGCACCAGCATGACGATCAGCAGCAGCATGCTGGCGAGCAGGAAGCCCAGCAGCATGACCGCGCCTACGAACAGGGCAAAGGCCAGCACCGACCAGCCGAAACGTAGCAGCAGGGTGGGCAGCGGCGTGTCGCCACGGATCGAACCGGCATCCTCCGGGTCGGCAATGGCCTGGGTTTTCTTCGAAAACGACAGCCCCAGCAACAGCAGGCCGAGCACCACGCCGAGGATCGAGACCGCTCGCGGCCACATGTCGGGTGGCGGAGCGAACCCGGGAATAAAGCTGGGGCGAGGCACATAGACCGGAATCAGTGCGAACAGCACGATGCCGAACAACGCCGTGATGAGTAAGCCACGTGTCATGCCCATGTGCGCTCTCCCTCCCCGGTTAACGGTTGATGATCAGTCCAGGTAACCGAACTCTTCGGCAAGACCGCGATAGAATTCGTACTGCTCCTGGGCGTAGGTCGACATGTCGACGCTGCCGATAGTGGAAATGGAGCCGCGGTCGTCGGCGCGGCTCAGCCACATCTCATCCTCGGCCACCTGGTCCATGACACCTTCCCAGGCCTCGACCACTTCCTGTGGCAGGTCGGGCGGGCCATACAGGGCGCTCCAGCCGATCACCTGGCCGGCCAGCTCGTAGCCCAGCTCCTCGGCGGTAGGTACGTCGGGCAGGGCATCCATGCGCTCCGGCGAATAGACCATCAGCGGGCGCATGTCACCGCTCTCGATGTGCGGCATCAATGAGCCGGCGGCAATCGCAAGGAAGTCCACGTGGCCGCCGAGCAGTGCCGTGGCCAATTCGCCGCCGCCGCGGTAGGGCACCAGGGTGGCGGCTGTCAGCGGGTCGAGGTCCACGTCGGCAAGCTGCGTATTCCGGGCCATCGTGACCGCCCATTCCGATCTATCGTGACCGACTATTCCGGACCATCGTGACCGGCCATTCCGTTTCATCGTGACCGATTTCGGCCTCTTTCCCGGAATCCGCGGTCACGTTGCCGGAATCACCGGTCACGTTCCCGGAATCTCACCTAACTCGCTGGAATGATTCGGACTTTTACCGCATACCCCTCCTTTTGCCTGCGCTCCAGGAGGGGGACATGCCAGCACCGAGGATTCCTATGCGAACCATCACCGAGGTGTTGCGCCTCAAGTACGACGCCGGGCTCAGCCACGAGAAGATTGCGCGGGTCTGTGGTCTCTCCAAGGGCGTTGTCAGCAAGTACGTCAGCCTGGCGCAGGTCGCCGGCATCACCTGGCCGCTGCCGGACGGCAGCGACGAGACGGCGCTGGAGGCGCGACTATTCCCGGCCAAGACGCCGCCGGTGCGCTTCTCGGCACCGGACTACTTCCAGGTCCACCAGGCGCTCAAGCGAAAGGGCGTGACCCTGCAGCTGCTCTGGGCGGAGTACGTGGAGGCCCAGGGCGACAAGGCGCACCGCTATAGCCAGTTCTGCCATCACTACCGGGCCTGGCGTGGCCGTCAGCGGCGCAGCATGCGTCAGGTCCACCGCGCTGGCGAGAAGCTGTTCATCGACTACTGCGGCCCGACCGTACCCATCATCAACCAGGCCACCGGCGAGGTGCGTAACGCTCAGGTGTTCGTGGCCGTGTTGGGAGCGTCCAGCTACACCTACGCAGAGGCGACCTGGAGCCAGGCGCTGCCCGACTGGATCGGCTCCCACCAGCGTGCCTTCCAGTTCCTCGGCGGGGTCCCCGAACTGCTTATCCCAGATAACCTGAAGAGCGCCGTCACGCGGGCGTGCCGCTACGAGAGCCAGCTCAACTCGACCTACGCCGAGATGGCGCAGCACTACCAGGTCGCGGTGCTGCCAGCGCGGCCCTACAAACCGAAGGATAAGGCCAAGGCAGAAGCTGCCGTGCTGCTGGTGGAGCGCTGGATCCTGGCGCGCCTGCGCCACCACACCTTCTTCACCCTGGTCATGCTGAACCAGGCCATCGCCGAGTTGCTGGACGACCTCAACCGACGCCCCTTCCAGGGCCGCGAGGAGAGCCGGTACGACCTGTTTGAGGTCATCGACCGACCAGTACTCCGCCCCCTGCCGGAGACGCCCTACGAGTTCGCCGAGTGGCGCAAGGCCAGGCCCGGCATCGACTACCACCTCGACATCGACAAGCGCCTGTACAGCATCCCCCACAGCCTGGTCGGCCAGGTACTGGAGGTGCGCCTGACCCACGCCATGGTCGAGGTGTTCCACAAGGGCCACCGCGTGGCGGCACATCCGCGCCACGCGCAGGGGCGCTTTTCGACACTGGCCGAGCACATGCCCAAGCGACACCAGGCCCACCGTGACTGGTCGCCGAGTCGCTTCCTGGAATGGGCCCAGGACATCGGCGTCGCCACCTTGGACATGACCCAGCGGCAGCTGCAAGACCGCCCCCATCCCGAGCATGGCTACCGCGCCTGCCTGGGCCTGTTGCAGCTCAGCCGGCGCTACGGCAAGGACCGCCTGGAGCAGGCCTGTGCGCATGCCTTGGCGATCCCCACCACCCGCTACGCCAGCGTGGCCTCGATCCTCAAGCAGGGGCTGGATCAGCAGCCGCTGCTGACGCTACCCGAGGCGACGGATGACCTGCCGCACCACCCCAACGTGCGCGGTGCCGAGTACTACCACTGACCCGAGGAGACGACCCATGATGACTCAGCCCCTACTCGACACCCTGCGCCATCTGAAGCTGACCGGCATGCATGACGCCCTGGCCCACCAGCTTACCCAACCAGACACTTATGACCTGCCGTTCGAGGACCGCTTGGGCATACTGCTCGACCGCGAGGTCCTGCACCGCGACAACCGCCGCCTCGACCGGCTGCTGAAGGCCGCCAAGCTGCGGGTGACGGCCTGCGTCGAGGACATCGACTACCGCCACCCCCGCGGTCTGGAGCGGGGCCGCATGGCACCGCTGGCGACCGGCGAATGGATCGGACAAGCGCTCAACCTGTGCCTCACCGGCCCCACCGGGTGCGGCAAGACCTGGCTGGCCTGCGCGCTGGGCAACCAGGCCTGCCGGCAGGGCTATTCGGTGCGCTACCTGCGGGTGCCGCGCCTGTTCGAGCAGTTACGTATCGCCCAAGGAGATGGCTCCTACGCTCGGCTGATGGGGCAGCTACAGAAGACCGACCTACTGATCCTCGATGACTGGGGCATGCAGAAGATGACCGCGCCGCAGCGCCAAGACCTGATGGAGGTAATCGAGGACCGGCACGGTCGGGGCTCGACGCTGATTGCCAGTCAGCTGCCCATCGAACACTGGCACGACTACATCGGCGCCGCGACGGTGGCCGACGCCATCCTGGACCGGCTGCTGCACAGCGCCCACCGCCTGACACTCAAAGGAGAATCGATGCGGAAAAAGACCGCGCCGCTACAAACAGCAGTTGACCCATCGTGACCGGTCAGTTTACAAAACCAGAGCCAGCGAGAGAGGGGTGAGCAAATCGGTCACGAACGCCGGAATGACCGGTCACGTTCGCCGGAATAAGCACAAGCAGCGCCTGGACGGTGAAGCCATCGATGGCCGTTGCGCCAGATGCCGCATAGCTCAAGGCCCCCGGGTTACTGTCGATGTCTTCGAGCAGGTCGTCGACGCTCTCGAAAGGCGAGTCATCGGCGACGGCGAGGATCATTGGCGTGGCCTCGAGCGGACTGAGGAAGGTGTACTCATCCCAGTCGACGCTGCTGTTGGCATTCACCGCAGGGGACAGCGCCATGCCTACCCGAGCGAGTAGCAGGGTATAGCCGTCGGGATCGGAGCGGGACACGTCGCGGGCACCGGTCATGCCGCCCGAACCGGCCTGATTGACCACCGTGATAGGCTCGCCGAGGAATTCGCGGGCCGACTCGGCCAGTGCACGGCCGGCGAGGTCGGAAGCGCCGCCCGGGCCATAGGGCACTACCAGGGTGACCGACTCCGACGGGTAGCTCTGGGCATTGGCGGCGCAGGTCACCATTAGGGTGGCTGCAGCCAGGCTCAAGGCACGTTTCATGTTCGTCTCCTTCATGTTGTTGTGGCAGACGCTCACCAGGGGAGCGAGGTGTCGAGCCGTTTCAGCATAGGCAGCTATGAAATACATTGCAAAAAAAAGCCTTGCTATGCATATTGATTCTAGTGGTGGCGCAATACTGCATGGCGCTTCTCTGACATCCAGCGCCAGGAGAGCTTATGAAACTCAAGGAAATCGAAGCCTTCGATGCCTTCATGAAGCACGGCACCACCAAGGCCGCGGCGGAGGCGCTGGCGATCAGCCAGTCGATGGTCAGCCGCCTGCTCAGCGGTCTGGAGGAAGAGTTGGGCTTTGCGCTGTTCAAGCGTAGCAGGAACCAGCTGGCACCCACCGAGGAGGCGTTTCTCTACCACGCCTCGGTGCTGCGGCTGATGGCCAGCATCCGCGATACCCAGAAAGACGCCGAAGCGATCTCCAACAATCAGCTGGGCAGCGTGGTGGTCGCAGCGCAGCCGATCTTCTGCGACACCTTCCTGCTCGACGTGATCAAGCGTTTCAAGGAGCGCCACCCCAAGGTCGGGGTGCGGGTGGTCGATGCCGGCCTGCAGGAACTGCTCAAGATGATCGACAACAACACCTGCGACGTGGCGCTTGGCATCACCCTCGAGGCCGACACCTACGGTGCCAGTGTTACCAGCCTGGCGCGCTGCAGCGCGCGCTGCATCATGCATCGCAGCCACGAGCTGGCGGCCGACCCGGTGGTGCCCATCGTCAACTTGCAGAACCAGACCTTCGTCGAGCTAATGGCCGACAGCCCGCTGCGCGCCAGGATCGACTACATCATGCAAGCCATCGACATCAAACGGCATATCGCCGCAGAGCTCAGGCACATGCGAGGGGTATGTGCGCTGGTCGACCGCGACGTGGGCATTGCCGTCGTTGACTCGATCGCCGAACTGCTGCTGCAGGGCACATCGGTTGTTTCCAAGCCACTCGACCCCGCCATCGAGTGGGAGATCGCCCTGCTCAAGTCCAAGAGCCGCCCGCTAAGCAAGGTCGCCGACGCGTTCTGCGACGAGATTCATGAAGAGATCGACACCCTCAAGGAAATGGGCATCCTCAAGCCACTGCATTGCGGCTGAAGCCGCCCCCACATTTGCCCTGGCGCCGGCCCGGTGTTGTAAAAAATCCACCCACACATGCCAAAGGCGCTGCCCCCAGTGTGGGAGCGAATTCATTCGCGATGCAGCGCGTAGCGCTGCCGGGGTAAATCAACCCCATCGAGACTGAAGTCTCTCCCACATTTGCCCTGGCGCCAGCCCCGGTGTTGTAGGGAATCCACCCACACATGCCAAAGGTGCTGCCCCCAGTGTGGGAGCGAATTCATTCGCGATTGCAGCGCGCAGCGCTGCCGGGGGTAAATCAACCCCATCGCGGCTGAAGCCGCTCCCACATTTGCCTTGGCGCCAGCCCGGTGTTGTAGGGAATCCACCCACACATGCCAAAGGTGCTGCCCCCAGTGTGGGAGCGAATTCATTCGCGATGCAGCGCGTAGCGCTGCCGGGGTAAATCAACCCCATCGAGACTGAAGTCTCTCCCACATTTGCCTTGGCGCCGGCCCGGTGTTGTAGGGAATCCACCCACACATGCCAAAGGTGCTGCCCCCAGTGTGGGAGCGAATTCATTCGCGATGCAGCGCGTAGCGCTGCCGGGGAATTACCGCCCCGGCGGCGTGTTGTGGCGCATGGCCCCGATGTCGGTTTCGGTCAGGCCGGTGGCCTCGGCGATCTGGGCATCGCTGAGCGAACCGAGTGCGATCAGCTTGCGGGCGATATCACGCGAGGTTTCCTGCCGACCTTCCTGCCGACCTTCTTGACGGCCTTCTTGCCGACCCTCCTGGCGCTCCTTCTTGGCCCAGCTTTCGAGTTTCTCTGCCAGCATATCTTTATCCTCTACCAGACTGTTGAGCCGATTCAGGTTGACGCCTGCTCCGAGCCATTGCAGATGGCGCTTGAGCCAGCGGGTGATGATGGCGTCGGTACGCTCCTTGTGGGGATCGTTCTGGATGATCCCGACGATGCGGTCAACGGCCTGTTGCAGCGCGTGGCGGTCGGCCGTGGCGTTCTCGATGCCAAACACACCGCTGAGTGGGGTGTGGCGCTCCAACAGCTCCTCGTCAGTATAGCGCCCCTCGTCGATCAGGTAGTAGCGCAGGTGTGGCTGATAGCCCCGCAGGAAGGAGGGGGGGTCCGGCTGCACCATGTCGTAGATATCCTGCTTGGCCGACCAGCGCTGGCTGCCATTGTAGAGCACGATAGGCAGTACTGGGGGCAGCCCCTTGCCTGGCGTGGCAGTCTTGCGTTTGAGCAGATGATCGTAGAAGCAGGCCACGTAGTGCATCAGCCGGATCGGCATGGTGTGATCCACCGTCGACTGAAACTCTAAAAGTATATACAGGAACACCTGCTGCCTGGTGCCCTGCCAACTGATGTCGACCGACCACACCACGTCCTCGAATCTTTCCTCGAATAGCGGGGTGATGTAGTTGCCGCTGTGGCTTTCCAGGGTGGTGAAGTCCATCAGCTCGGCGATCTCGGTGGGAGCAAAGCCTTCGATCAGTTGCTGGACGAACTCAGGGTAGCTGAACAGCTCCTTGTAGCCGGTATCGTGGTGGTTGCTGGCCATGTGGCACCATCTGTAATCAGCTGGTTAAATGTACAGTATATGCACATTGCAGCAGAATTCCACTCAAGCAACCCATCGAGACTGAAGTCTCTCCCACATTTGCCTTGGCGCCAGCCCGGTGTTGTAGGGAATCCACCCACACATGCCAAAGGTGCTGCCCCCAGTGTGGGAGCGAATTCATTCGCGATTGCAGCGCGTAGCGCTGCCGGGGAATTACCGCCCCGGCGGCGTGTTGTGGCGCATGGCCCCGATGTCGGTTTCGGTCAGGCCGGTGGCCTCGGCGATCTGGGCATCGCTGAGCGAACCGAGTGCGATCAGCTTGCGGGCGATATCACGCGAGGTTTCCTGCCGACCTTCTTGACGGCCTTCTTGCCGACCCTCCTGGCGCTCCTTCTTGGCCCAGCTTTCGAGTTTCTCTGCCAGCATATCTTTATCCTCTACCAGACTGTTGAGCCGATTCAGGTTGACGCCTGCTCCGAGCCATTGCAGATGGCGCTTGAGCCAGCGGGTGATGATGGCGTCGGTACGCTCCTTGTGGGGATCGTTCTGGATGATCCCGACGATGCGGTCAACGGCCTGTTGCAGCGCGTGGCGGTCGGCCGTGGCGTTCTCGATGCCAAACACACCGCTGAGTGGCGTGTGGCGCTCCAACAGCTCCTCGTCAGTATAGCGCCCCTCGTCGATCAGGTAGTAGCGCAGGTGTGGCTGATAGCCCCGCAGGAAGGAGGGCGGTTCCGGCTGCACCATGTCGTAGATATCCTGCTTGGCCGACCAGCGCTGGCTGCCATTGTAGAGCACGATAGGCAGTACTGGGGGCAGCCCCTTGCCTGGCGTGGCAGTCTTGCGTTTGAGCAGATGATCGTAGAAGCAGGCCACGTAGTGCATCAGCCGGATCGGCATGGTGTGATCCACCGTCGACTGAAACTCTAAAAGTATATACAGGAACACCTGCTGCCTGGTGCCCTGCCAACTGATGTCGACCGACCACACCACGTCCTCGAATCTTTCCTCGAATAGCGGGGTGATGTAGTTGCCGCTGTGGCTTTCCAGGGTGGTGAAGTCCATCAGCTCGGCGATCTCGGTGGGAGCAAAGCCTTCGATCAGTTGCTGGACGAACTCAGGGTAGCTGAACAGCTCCTTGTAGCCGGTATCGTGGTGGTTGCTGGCCATGTGGCACCATCTGTAGTCAGCTGGTTAAATGTACAGTATATGCACATTGCAGCAGAATTCCACTCAAGCAACCCATCGAGACTGAAGTCTCTCCCACATTTGCCCTGGCGCCAGCCCGGTGTTGTAGGGAATCCACCCACACATGCCAAAGGTGCTGCCCCCAGTGTAGGGGCGAATTCATTCGCGATGCAGCGCTGCCGGGGTAAATCAACCCCATCGCGGCTGAAGTCTCTCCCACATTTGCCCTGGCGCCGGCCCCGGTGTTGTAGGGAATCCACCCACACATGCCAAAGGCGCTGCCCCCAGTGTGGGAGCGAATTCATTCGCGATGTAGCGCATAGCGCTGCCGGCTTGGTTACCAGCGATAGGCCGCGGCTAGCCGCGCGCCGTGTTCGGTTTCGCGGTCGGAGAAGGAGCCTTCGTACTGCCCGCTGATTGCTACGCTGCTGTGGCCGTGCAGTTCGCGCTCCCAGCTCAGGCCAGTGGTCACGTCGGCGCTATGCACAGTGCGGTTGTCGGGCGTGATCACGAAGCTGCCGCCGCCGGTGTCGGCGCTGAGCGAGGCCCGGGTGGCACCACCGGACTGGTCGCGCATGCCCCAAGCCAGGCCGCCAGTAAGGTGAATTACGCTGGCTTCGCGGCGGCGCATCACATGGCCGGCATCCACGCCGAGGCTGGTGCGCCACACGTTCTGGCGCTGCGAGCCGTACGCCATGGCCAGCGCCGAGTCGCCCTGTTCGGCGTAAGCGGTCTGGTGCAGCCAGCTGTGCATCAGCCGCGCATTGGGCACCAGTTCCCAATCGTTATCGAGATCGATCACATAGCTGGCGCCCAGCGCCAGGGTCACGTCCTCGCTGCGGTTGCTGCCTTCCACCACCTCGGTGGTCATCCCGGCAATCTCACGGCGGTGCTCGTTGTCGCCGAAGCCGGCCATCAGGGTGGCATCCAGGATCACCGCATCGCGCCGCCAGGCGGTGTAGGCGCCCACGCTGACGCTGTCGATCTCGGTGCGCGCATTGGCGGCATCGTCGCCCTGTACGCGACCCTGCCCCACACCCATGAATAGCCCGGCGAGCCAGGCGTCGTTCAGCCAGCGGTCCATGCCCAGCAGCGCGCCGTAGCTGCGGAAGTCGTAGCCGTCGCCGCTGCCTTTGCTCACGTAGCCCTCGGCCCAACTGCTGAACTGGCCGGGCGTGCTCGTCCCCTGGTGTGAGAGCTGCGAGGCCATACCCAGCAGGCCGTCGACGGACTCGTGGTCGCCGTAGCGCAGGATGCTGGCATCCACGCCACGCCCGCCCATGGCCTGCCAGCCCTCCAACTGCTGCTGTGCGGTGTTGCCGGCCAGGGTGCTGGCAAGATCGAGGTTGGCGCCCATCTGGCCACCCATGCCGGTGCTGGCAAAACGCTTGCCCAGGGTGTTGAGCATGCTGCGGTTGGCGCTGACATTGGCATCTCGTGTCCCGCTGCGCGACACATTGGAGCTCATGCTTTGCACGAAACGCGCGCGCTGGGTATCGTCCAAGTCGGCTAATGCCGCCAGCGCTTGCAGCAGGGGGCCATCCGGATCGCGCTGCATTAACTGGTTCACCACTCGGTCCAGGTATGCGCCACCGGGTTGGCTCGGGCTATTGGTAACCGGAGTTTCGAACAACGCCAAGGCAGCAACTTCTTCGATAATTTCCTCGATGATCTCTTCGGGGAGCGCCTCTTCTAGTAAGACGCCACCCGGACCAAGCACGAAGAACGACAGCGGGAAGTCAACCAAGTCGTTATCGGTCGGGGTGTAGGAGAGGATGACCACCGTGTACTGCTGGCCGCGGTCGAGGCTTTCCTGAACGGCCGGGCAGCGGGTGGTTAGCGTATTGCCAGGCCGATTGCAGTCGTTGCTGGGCGGCAGGGTGCTGTCGTCGTTGAATGCCAGCAGGTTCTCGCCCGGGGCCTCGGGGTCAAAGCTGCCCAGGTAGACGATCATCGCACTATCGAAGGGGGCAAAGGTCTGACCGAAGATATACTCGCCAGCGGTATCGGGCGTGAAGCCTTGTGAGGCATAGCGATAGATGACCGAGCCAGCACTGAAGCCTCCGTCATTGAATTGTCTATCTGTCAAAGATGTTTGCTCGAAGCCCACCTCGCCGATTTCGGCATTGTCTGCCGTCAAGGTGAACTCGGTCAGCACATCGGCGTGGGCAGTGAAGGTGGCCGCGGCACAGGCGGCGGCCAGCAGGGTGCGGTGGAAAGTACGAATGGTTGGCTGCATGCGGCTCTCTGAGTATACGGTGTTGTTATATCGGTGAGTGCATGAAGTATCGGCTGTAAGGCGCCGCACTTTAGCCGTTCTGAGGAGCATGGAGCGCTCCTGCTGCGCTTTCATTCAGCCGCCTGACTCGACATTACTTATACAGAAACCGCATCCTTTGGTGAATGTATAAGTGATTGATAGACGTGGCTTTGCCTTGCTTCATGCAGCCTGTATCCTTGCGGGTACAACTAAAGTTAGCGCCTCAACAAATTGCTACGGGGGGTGGCTGGAGCGGGTTTACGCCACTCCCTAGAATAGTGGCGTCTTACATCGTGCGGCTCAGTCCGTGCGATGTGATGTGCCAATTACATTGACAGGCTGGCAGCAACGGAAGGCATGCAGTGAGCCATCAGGCCTCGCGACGAGGACATGGCTCGCATAGGACAGCACCCTCCCCAGGGAAGGGAGGGAATAAACTTGCCATGACGTTGCCGGCATAGAGCCAACCATAGGGCCCGGGAATGCGTCCGTAACAATCCCCGGGCGGTAGCGTGTCCAAGCGGTACGCCACCCCCTCGGTGTGGGAGCGGCTTCAGCCGCGATGCAGTGCGCAGCGCTGCCGGCCAATACAGCTCAACCCCATCGTGACTGAAGTCACTCCCACATTGGCCTTGGCGCCGCCCCCAGTGTAGGAGCGAATTCATTCGCGATGCAGCGCGCAGCGCTGCCACTACGTAACGTCATGCCAAGGTAGCCAAGGTCGCCTTATGCGCCTCACCGATGTCCAGCGCCAAACCATCCGGCAGATCGTTGCTGACGAGCTAGGCCCCGACGCAAGTGTGCGGCTGTTCGGCTCACGGCTGGACGATAACGCCCGCGGTGGTGATATCGACCTGCACGTTGAGCTCAGCGAGCCTGTAGCGCATCCCGCCCAGCTCTCCGCTCGGCTCAGCGTACGCATCATGCGTGCCATGTACGGTCGCAAGGTCGATGTGCTCGTCAGCGCGCCGAACCTCAGTGAGCAAGCGATACACAGGCTAGCCCGAGAGCAGGGGGCACGGTTATGAATGACAACCTTTCCGAACGCTTGCGCTTCCTGCGCCGTGTCGTAGAGCGGGAGATTCACCACCTGCGCTACTCGTCAGGTAATGTCTTTGGTTCGCCAATGACCCGCGAACGAGCCGCCAAGCTGGGGGAGAATGAGGTGCAGGCAGAACGAGTGGAAGCCTACACCAGCCGCTTTTGCCGCTTGCAGGACACGACCGGTGACAAACTCCTGCCGCTGTGGCTGCGCGCCCTGGGCGAGAAAACCGGCGCCGTTGTCGATAATCTGGACCGTGCCGAGAAATTAGGCGTGCTGGCATCCGCCGACCAATGGCTCTACATTCGCCAGATTCGCAATCAGATGATTCACGAATACATCGAATCTGCTGACGTGCTGGCCGATGCGCTCAACACCGCCCACGACTATGAAGAGACTCTGATCGCCTTTGCCAACGCCATGCTTGCCGATGTGCAGCGTCGAGGAATCTAGAGTTACTCCCACATTTGCCAAGGGCACTACCCCCAGTGTGGGAGCGAATTCATTCGCGATTGCAGCGCGCAGCGCTGCCCAAAGTCCAACACCACCTGCCTACATCAGGACGTGACAGACCGCATGGCGACTCACTAAATGGATATTGCTGCAGTCATCACCCTCGCCACGGTAGTGGCGGTGCTCGGTACCTTGGCCTTAACGCGCATCGCCCCCGATATCATCCTGATGGGCGCCATGGGCTTTCTCATCGTCAGCGGCATTCTCACCCCCGGGGAGGCCCTGGTGGGGTTCTCCAACCCCGGGGTGATGACCATCGCGGTGCTCTACGTGCTTGCCGCCGGCCTCAAGGAGACCGGCGCCATCCAATGGATTGCCCACAAGCTGCTGGGCCAGCCCACCCGGCTGCGCCAGGCCCAGCTGCGGGTATTGCTGCCTACCGCGGGTCTTAGTGCCTTCATGAACAACACCACCGTGGTGGCGATGTTCATCCCCGCCATCCAGGAGTGGGCCGCACGCCTCAAGCTGCCGCCCTCCAAGCTGCTGCTGCCGCTCAGCTATGCCGCCATCATTGGCGGCACCTGTACGCTGATCGGCACCAGCACCAACCTGGTGGTGGATGGCCTGCTGCAGAGCCAGAAGGGCATTGGCCTCTCGATGTTCTCGCTGGCCTGGGTCGGCGTGCCGCTGGTGCTGGTGGGCGGCACCTTTCTCTACCTGTTCGCCGACCGCCTGCTGCCCGACCGCCAAGGCGCACTAGAGCAGTTGGAGCAGGCGCGTGAATACGCGGTAGAGGTGATAGTCGCCGACAAGGGGCCGCTGGCAGGCAAGACCATTGCCGACGCCGGCCTGCGCAGCCTGACCCACGGCTACCTGGCCGATATCGAACGCCACGGCCGGCTGCTCACCGCGGTACCCCCGGAAACCGAACTGATGGCCGGCGATATCCTGATCTTCATCGGCGCACCGGAGTGTGCCCGCGAGCTGCGCCGCATCAATGGCCTGCAGCCCGCCAGCGGCGACGTGCACAAGCTCGATATTGCCCACCACAAGCGCTGCCTGGTGGAAGCGGTGATCGGCCCCGACTTCGGCGGCCTTGGGCAGACCGTCAAGGCCTCGCGCTTTCGCTCGCGTTACCAGGCGGTAATCATCTCGATCTCCCGCCACGGCAAGCGCATCCCCGGCAAGCTCGGGGCGATTACGCTACAGGTGGGCGACACCCTGCTGCTCGAGACCACCCAGGACTTCGTCGACCAATACCGCTACCGCAAGGACTTCCTGCTGGTCAGTGCCCTCAACGACTCCACGCCGCCGGACTTTCGCAAGGCGCCGCTGGCACTGGGGATTCTCGCCGGCATGGTGATTACCAGCGCCACCGGCCTGCTCAGTATCCTCGAGGCCGCACTGCTGGCCGGCGGCGCCATGCTCGCCACCCGCTGCATCACCGCCAGCAAGGCGCGCCGCTACGTCGACCTCTCGGTGCTAGTGGTCATCGCCGCCTCCTTTGCCCTGGGCGCCGCCATGACCACCACCGGCGCCGCCGCCCAGGTCGCCCAGTGGCTGCTGTTGATCGACGACCTGGCCCCCTGGGCCGCGCTGGCGCTGGTCTACGTGATGACCGTGATCTTCACCGAGCTGATCACCAACAACGCCGCCGCGGTGCTGATGTTCCCCATCGCCGTAGCGGTGGCCGAGCAGCTCGGCGTCAGCTTCATGCCGTTCGTCATCGCCATCATGTTCGCCGCCTCGGCCAGCTTCATGACCCCGCTGGGCTACCAGACCAACCTTATGGTGCTCGGCCCCGGCGGCTATCGCTTTACCGACTACCTGCGCCTCGGCGCGCCGCTCAGCCTTATCGTTGGCGCCACCGCCGTGGGGCTGATTCCCCTGGTGTGGGGGTTTTAGCTACGAGCTACGAGCTACGAGCCCGAAGCCCGAAGCCCGAAGCCCGAAGCCCGAAGCCCGAAGCCCGAAGCCCGAAGCCCGAAGCCCGAAGCCCGAAGCCCGAAGCCCGAAGCCCGAAGCCCGAAGCCCGAAGCCCGAAGCCCGAAGCCCGAAGCCCGAAGCCCGAAGCCCGAAGCCCGAAGCCCGAAGCCCGAAGCCCGAAGCCCGAAGCCCGAAGCCCGAAGCCCGAACCTAAGGAGCCGCTTCCTTGACCGCTTTTGTATCGAACGAACACCGCGCCCGCCTGATCGAAGGCATCCACGCCGCCGGGCGTGAGGTCATGGCCATCTATGCCCGCGACTTTACCGTCGAGACCAAGGACGACCAGAGTCCGCTGACCGAGGCTGACATGGCCTCGCACCACGCGCTGGTGGCACTCCTGGAAGACCTCACCCCCGAGGTGCCGGTGCTCTCCGAGGAGTCTGCCGAGATCCCCTACGCCACCCGTCAGGCCTGGCAGCGCTACTGGTTGATCGACCCGCTGGACGGCACCAAGGAGTTCGTTAGCAAGAACGGCGAATTCACCCTCAACGTGGCACTAATCGAAGACGGCGTGCCGGTATTCGGCATCGTCCATGCGCCGGTACTGCAAACCACCTGGGTGGGCCAGGTAGGGGGCGAGGCCTTCAAGATCGCCCAGGGTATCTACGCCAACATACAGGTACGCGAACTGCCCGACCCCGAGGTCGCCCCCTGGAAGGTGGTGGGCAGCCGCCGCCACGGCGCCGAGACCTTCGAGGCCTTCCGTGCCGGTCTGCCCGCCCATGAGTGCGTCTCCATGGGCAGCTCGCTCAAGCTCTGCCTGGTGGCCGAAGGCAACGCCGACCTCTACCCGCGCCTGGCCCCCACCAGCGAATGGGACACCGCCGCCGCCCAGGCCGTGGTCACCGCCGCCGGCGGCGAAGTGCTCAACGTCGAAACCCTCGAGCCGCTGCGCTGCAACCAGCAGGAGAGTGTGCTCAACCCGTTCTTCATCGTCTGCGGGCAGCGCGATGCGCGTTGGACGCAAGCCTTGAGCGCTGCGCTACGCGCCTAATACCATTTTCTTTAGTCCCTGTTACAGATAGGGTAATCTAAAGACTGGTTGCATTCGATATAGATAGAGGTGGTGTTATGTACGCTATAGGGTTTGAAACTGATATCACCAGTAGATACCTGGAATTAAAAGACTACGAAAAGCTGGCCAATAAACACGCCAAAGTCATTATCCTGGTAGAAGATGATGTTGCTCTTGGGGAACAGGTGAGCAGCTCATTCGAAG
This sequence comes from Halomonas socia, assembly GCF_010977575.1. GTDB lineage: Bacteria > Pseudomonadota > Gammaproteobacteria > Pseudomonadales > Halomonadaceae > Franzmannia > Franzmannia socia. The sequence goes on along the minus strand of NZ_CP048812.1, from coordinate 3,875,966 downwards.
AGTTTGAGCACATCAAGGCGAACAGGAAGCACCTGCCCACTGTCGATAAGAGTATCGATATCGATGCCGTCGCCAACGAGGCAAGTCGTGATATTTGTTGACCTCAATGTCCTGGTTTGTTCTTGACGTTTCAAGTGGCAACGGGGGGCGCATGAAGCCATCTATTGCATATCAGAAGCATCGTGAAGCCATCCGGCAGGTCGTGGAACGGCATCATGCCACAAATCCCCGTATATTTGGCTCTGTGCTTCATGGTCAGGACACGGATGGAAGCGATTTGGACATCCTCATCGACACCACTCAGGAGACATCACTCTTTGATGTGGGGGCTATCCGTGCAGAGCTGACGGAACTCCTTGATGTGGAGGTCGATGTGCTGACTCCTGGTGCATTACCTGACAGGTGGAAACTGGAAGTGCTGAATGAGGCTCGAGCAGTATGAGTCGCCGTGATGAATTGGCCTTGAGAGACTACCTCGAGCATATTCAGCAGGCCATAGATCGAATTCGGCGCTACCTCATAGACGTTGACCATGCTGCATTTCTCACGAATGAAGAAAAGCAGGATGCGGTGATCCGCAATATGAAGGTTATCGGTGAGGCAGCAGGTAATATCCAGCGCAACTTTCCTGACTTTTCCGCGGAGCATCCGGAATTTCCCCTCAAAGCTGCTTATGGCACACGAAATGCGCTGGCGCATGGGTATTTCAAGGTCGATCTAGATGTGGTTTGGAAGACCGTGGAGAGAGATTTGCCCATGCTTGAGGTTCAAGTCGACGAGGTGCTTCAATCTCTCGATCAAAGTGGAGCATCGCCATGAATCTCGAATCTACACCTTAGTCTTCCGTTCTACACCATTGGCAACCTATCAGTTGATTTCTTCGTCGCTTTAAGACTGTCTTTTCTTAACTCTTAACTCTTCCAGCTTTCATCTATATCAAACCCCGAACTTACACGGACACGCGATGCCTGAAATCACCCCCGAACGCCAGACCCACCTCAAGCAGCTCGAGGCGGAGTCGATCCACATCATCCGCGAGGTGGCCGCCGAGTTCCGCAACCCGGTGATGATGTACTCCATCGGCAAGGACTCCTCGGTGATGCTGCACCTGGCGCGCAAGGCCTTCTACCCCGGCACGCCGCCGTTTCCGCTGATGCACGTCGACACCACCTGGAAGTTCAAGGAGATGATCGCCTTTCGCAACCGCATGGCGGCGGAGGCGGGCATGGAGCTGATCGTGCATACCAACGAGGAGGGGCGCGCGGCCAACATCAACCCCTTCGACCACGGCAGCGCCAAGTACACCGACGTGATGAAGACCCAGGCGCTCAAGCAGGCGCTCACCGAGCACGGCTTCGATGCCGCCTTCGGCGGCGCGCGCCGCGACGAAGAGGCCAGCCGCGCCAAGGAGCGGGTCTACTCGTTCCGCGACAAGTACCACCGCTGGGACCCCAAGAACCAGCGCCCCGAGCTGTGGAGCATCTACAACGCCAAGGTCAACAAGGGCGAATCGATCCGCGTCTTCCCGCTCTCCAACTGGACCGAGCTGGACATCTGGCAGTACATCTACCTCGAGCAGATCCCCATCGTGCCGCTCTACTACGCCGCGCCGCGCCCGGTGGTGGAGCGCGACGGCATGCAGATCATGGTCGACGACGAGCGCCTGCCGCTGGAGGAAGGCGAAGTCCCCGAAGAGAAGTGGGTGCGCTTCCGTACCCTGGGCTGCTACCCGCTGACCGGGGCGGTGGAGTCCACGGCCGCGACCCTGCCCGAGATCATCCAGGAGATGCTGCTGACCAAGACCTCCGAGCGTAGCGGCCGCGCCATCGACCACGACCAGGCGGGCTCCATGGAGAAGAAGAAGCGCGAGGGATATTTTTGAGCTACGGGCTACGGGCTACGGGCTACGGGCCACGGGCCACGAGCTACGGGCTACGAGCTACGGGCTACGAGCTACGAGCTACGGGCTACGGGCTACGGGCTACGGGCCACGAGCTACGGGCTACGAGCTACGAGCCCAAAGCCGAACAGACAAGGAGGTCTTGATGCGACATGAGCAAATGGAAGTTTGGCAGCGCAGCAAGCAGCTTAGTGTCGACGTCTATCGTGAACTCAAAGATCTGCGTGACTTTGGCTTCAAGGATCAAATTACACGGTCGGCACTTTCAATTCCCAGCAACATTGCCGAGGGCTTCGAACGCTTCACTGAGAAAGAAAAATTTCGGTTTGTGTCGATTGCAAAAGGCTCGTGTGGTGAGTTTGCAACTCAGGCGCTTATTGCCATCGAAGTCGGCTATATCTCCGAGGACGTTGGCCTGAGATGGCGACAGGAAGCGATGACGCTGTCACGTATGCTTGGTTCATTGCTCAAAGCACTCACTAAACAACCCCAGATGTAGCCACCAGATTAAGAGGCGAGCACGGCCTGCTCGTAGCCCGAAGCCCGAGGCTCGCAGTGCTTGTGCCGCCCACCCAAATGGAGAAAAGACTGTGTCCCACGCCTCTCCGATGATTTCGGAAGATATCGAGTCCTACCTCAAGGAACACGAGAACAAGGACCTGCTGCGCTTCATCACCTGCGGCAGCGTCGACGACGGCAAGTCGACCCTGATCGGGCGGCTGCTGCACGACTCCAAGATGATCTACGAGGACCAGCTGGCGGCGATCACCCAGGCCTCCAAGACCAGCGGCACCACCGGCGACGCCGTCGACCTGGCGCTGCTGGTCGACGGCCTGCAGTCGGAGCGCGAGCAGGGCATCACCATCGACGTCGCCTATCGCTTCTTCTCCACCGACAAGCGCAAGTTCATCATCGCCGACACCCCGGGCCACGAGCAGTACACCCGCAACATGGCCACCGGGGCCTCCACGGCGAGCCTGGCGGTGATCCTGATCGACGCCCGCTACGGCGTGCAGACCCAAACCCGCCGGCACAGCTTCATCGCCGACCTGCTGGGCATTCAGCACCTGGTGATCGCGGTCAACAAGATGGACCTGGTCGAGTTCTCCGAGGCGCGCTACGACGAGATCGTCGCGCAGTACCAGGAGGTCGCCGCCAAGCTCCACGCTCCAGACATTCGCTTCATCCCGCTCTCGGCCCTGAATGGCGACAACGTCGTCGACGCCAGCCAGCACACCCCCTGGTACCGCGACGCCAGCGGCGCCCCCGGCGCCACGCTGCTGCAGCTACTCGAAAGCGTCGAGATCACCCACGACCAGAACCTCAGCGACCTGCGCTTCCCGGTGCAGTACGTCAACCGCCCCAACCTCGACTTCCGCGGCTACTGCGGCACCCTGGCCGCCGGCATCCTGCGCCCCGGGCAAACGGTCAAGGCGCTGCCCTCGGGCAAGACCAGCAGCGTCGAGCGCCTCGTCACCTACGATGGCGACCTCGACGTCGCCTATCCCGGCCAGGCCATCACCCTCACGCTCGCCGACGAAATCGACATCTCCCGCGGCGACTGGCTGGTGGGCGGCGATGCCGAGGTCCCGCTGGTCGTCGGCTTCGAAGCCGACATCGTCTGGATGCACGACACCGCGCTCGAACCCGGCAAGCTCTACGACCTCAAGCTCGCCACCCGCGACCTGGCCGGCAAGGTCACCGCCATCGACTACCAGATCGACGTCAACACCCTCGAGCACCGCCACGCCGAGCACCTCGACCTCAACAGCATCGCCCGCTGCAGCGTCGAGCTCACCGCCCCGGTGCCGGTGGACGACTACCGCAAGAGCCCCGGTACCGGCAGCTTTATCCTTATCGACCGGCTGACCAACGTCACCGTCGGCGCCGGCATGATCCACCAGCCCACCGACAGCGAAACGCCCTACGAGTACCGCGCCCACGACAGCAAGGCCAACGTCGTCTGGAACCGCACCAGCGTTACCCAGGCCATGCGCGAGCAGCTCAACGGCCACGCCGGCAAGTGCATCTGGTTCACCGGGCTCTCCGGCTCCGGCAAGTCGACCCTGGCCAACGCCCTGGAGATCGAACTCAATCGGCGTGGCTACCACACCATGCTACTGGACGGCGACAACGTCCGCCACGGCCTGTGCAAGGACCTCGGCATGGGCGAAGAGGACCGCGGCGAGAACATTCGCCGTGTCGGCGAGGTCGCGCGGCTGTTTGCTGAAGCCGGCATCATCGTCATCACCGCCTTCATCTCGCCGTTCCGCAAGGACCGCGACGCGGTGCGCGCGCTGTTCGACGACGAGGCCTTCATCGAAGTGCACGTCGACACCCCGCTGGACGTCTGTGAGCAGCGCGACCCCAAGGGGCTGTACCAGAAGGCGCGGGAGGGCAAGATCAAGGACTTCACCGGGATAAACAGCCCCTACGAAGTGCCCAGTGCGGCTGAAGCCACCGCCAATACCGCGGAGCTGAGCCAGCAAGAGATCATCGACAAGCTGCTGAAGCGGCTCTGAGCGAACGGGCACGGCAATCACTCACCACATTACTTTTCAAGGCGAAGACATACCTGATATGACGATCAAGACACTCTGCGTTTTTGGCACTCGACCCGAAGCCATCAAGATGGCGCCCCTGGCGCTTGCGCTCAATGCCGACAGGCGCTTCGATGCACAGGTGTGCGTAACCGGGCAGCACCGCGAGATGCTCGACCAGGTGTTGGATCTCTTCGAACTGGCGCCGGATCATGACTTGAACATCATGAAGCCCGGCCAAGACCTGACGGACGTCACCACTGCCATTCTGCAGGGCATGAAAAGCGTCCTCGCCGAGGTGAAGCCGGATATCGTTCTGGTGCATGGCGATACCGCGACGACCTTCTCGGCCACCCTTGCCGCCTACTACCAGCAGATCCCCGTGGGCCACGTGGAAGCGGGGCTGCGCACCGGCAACCTTTACTCCCCCTGGCCGGAAGAGGCCAATCGCAAGCTCACCGGCGCCTTGGCAGAGCTGCATTTTGCGCCGACCGAGCGCTCCCAGCAGAACCTGCTGGAAGAGGGCGTGGCGCCGGCCAAGGTGCAAGTCACCGGCAACACGGTGATCGATGCACTGCTGGAAGTGGTCAGCAAGCTAGAGAAGAATACCGCGCTCAAGCAGCAGTTCGATGAGCAGTTCGCTTTCCTTAACCCGAACCGCAAGCTGATTTTGGTGACCGGCCACCGCCGCGAGAGCTTTGGCGGTGGTTTCGAGCGTATCTGCCAGGCACTGCACGATATCGCCACACAACATCCAGATGCCGAAGTGGTGTACCCCATGCACCTCAACCCCAACGTGCGCGAGCCGGTCAATCGCCTGCTTTCGGATATCGATAACGTGCACTTGATCGAGCCGCTGGACTACCTGCCATTCGTCTACCTGATGAATCGTGCCTACTTGATCCTCACCGACTCGGGCGGCGTGCAAGAAGAGGCGCCATCGCTAGGCAAGCCGGTACTGGTGATGCGCGATACCACCGAGCGCCCGGAAGCGGTGGATGCCGGCACGGTCAAGCTGGTAGGGACCGATGTAGAGCGGATCGTTGGCGAGCTGCACACCCTGCTGACCGATGCCGATGCTTACAACGCGATGAGCTACGCCCATAACCCTTATGGGGATGGCAAGGCGTGCCAACGTATTCTCGACGCCTTGGCGGGTTTGAAACCATCAGCCTGAATGACAACGACTTGAATAGACCTGTGGCCTAGCACCACATCAGCTCTCCTTATTTTTGCGTTTTGGATGGAACCATGAACTTCGACACGATCTCCGTTATTGGCCTGGGTTACATTGGCCTGCCGACTGCTGCTGTTATTGCATCTCGTCGCAAGAAGGTGATTGGGGTAGATATCAATCAGTACGCCGTGGACACCATCAACCGTGGCGATATCCATATCGTCGAGCCCGAGCTGGACATGATCGTGCATGCGGCGGTGAAGGAAGGGTACCTGCGGGCGACTATCGAGCCAGAACCCGCCGATGCCTTTCTTATCGCCGTACCCACGCCGTTTAAGGCCGAAAACGGCAACCAGCATGTGCCGGACCTCACCTATATCAAGGCCGCAAGCAAGGCCATTGCCCCGGTGCTGAAGCAGGGCGACCTGGTAATACTGGAGTCCACCTCGCCGGTAGGCGCGACAGAACAGATGGCCGCCTGGTTGGCGGAAGCGCGGCCGGATCTCAGCTTCCCGCAGACCCGTGGCGAGGACTCGGACATCCGCGTGGCCCATTGCCCGGAGCGTGTGCTGCCTGGCCATGTGGTACGCGAACTGGTAGCGAATGACCGGGTGATTGGCGGCATGACCGCCAAGTGCTCCAAGGCGGCTACTGCGCTATACGGTATTTTCGTGCAAGGGGAGTGCATTACCACGACGGCACGCACCGCCGAGATGGCCAAGTTGACCGAAAACAGCTTTCGCGATGTGAACATCGCCTTTGCCAACGAGCTCTCGATCATCTGCGACAAGCTGGATATCAATGTGTGGGAGCTGATTCGCCTGGCCAACCGCCACCCGCGCGTCAACATCCTGCAGCCTGGCCCGGGTGTGGGTGGCCACTGTATTGCCGTAGACCCGTGGTTTATCGTCAGCGAAACGCCTGACGAAGCACGCCTGATTCGCACCGCACGCGAAGTCAACGATGGCAAACCTCAGTGGGTAGTCGACAAGGTCAACGAGGCTGTGGGCAAGTTCCTGAGTGCAAATCCGGACAAGACTGCCAAGGACGTTACTATTGCGTGCTTTGGTCTGGCCTTCAAGCCAGATATCGATGATCTGCGTGAGAGTCCAGCACTGTCTATTGCCACGAAGCTGGTTCACGATTCTCCTGGCAAGATGCTGATGGTAGAGCCTCATATCATAGGACTTCCAACTCAACTGCAGAAACAGGGTGCTAGGCTGGCGTTAATTGAGGAAGCTTTGGGCCAAGCCGACGTGGCCGTACTTCTTGTAGACCATCGTGAATTTAAATCAATAAATCTAGCCAAGGGGCTGGTGGTCGTGGATACCCGGGGTATCTGGGAATAATTGCTAGGGAGCGTCATGGAAAACCTACATGAGGTTAGTGTAGATGACCACGTCTACAAAATCTGCCTGCCAAATGCAGAGACTGACTACATTCAGGGCAAGATTCTAAGTGAAGGCAAGCCTTACGAGCATGGTATGCTCAAAGCTATGTTAGAGCAGATTTCCCCAAATAACCTTGTACTAGATGTTGGCGCCAATGTAGGTAATCATAGCCTCTATTTAGCTTGTGTTGGTGGCTGTACCGTAGAGGCATTTGAGCCAAATCATGATTTATGTCTCGCGTTAAGAAACTCGATTGAAGCTAACGATCTGGCTGACCGAGTGCGAGTAAACCAAGTCGGTGTGTCTTCTAGTCCCGGGTATGCTTATTTTGATCATATGGACGAATCAAACCTTGGGGCCCAGTCGCTGCAAACATCAGACCAAAAGTTGAGTGAGGTTAAGCTGGTGCGACTGGATGACCAGGAGTGGAGGCAGCCCGTCTCAATGATGAAGGTTGATGTCGAAGGAATGGAGCTAGATGTACTGGAAGGTGCCATTTTGCTTCTCCAACGTGATAAGCCAGTGCTTTACATTGAGGCTCATGGTGTTCAGGATTTCGAAAAAACATACGATATACTTTCTAGTCTTGGCTATATTTATTGCGAAACATATAATGCTACTCCAACGCACTGCTTTGTTCATGAGTCCAAAATTAAAAGTCCTCGAGACTTGGCCGCGCCTTTACTGGAGAAAGCTAGAAATATGTATCGCACTAAAGAGCGATTAGAAGAATTGAAAGGCGGATATAATACAACCCGAAAGTCTCTTTCAGATGCTAAAGAAAAATATCGTGACGCCTGCAAAAAAATAATCAGCCTCCAGGAAGAAGTATTTGCCATTAGCAAAGAACATCAAGAGATTAGTGATCGGCATAATGAAGTCAGTGCAAAATATCGGAGCGCGAATGCAAAGTATCGTAATGTTAGCCAACAACTTTCCGCACTAAAATCCAGCCCGGCTTATAAGGCTGGTTTGTATGTAAAGGCTGCGTCTAGCTCATTTTCTGCTGCAGTTAAACTTCCAATTCGGTTGTGGCGTCTCAAGAAACCACAAAAAAATCTGTCTAGTCAGCACAAAAACCTTAACCAATGTCTACGCTATATAAAATGGAAGATAGTGGTTCCTTGCGCCACCCGGATTGGCATTCCATATAGAAAAGTTGCACACCTTAGCTTTCCCAAGTCAGCGAAGCATCAAACGTTGGTACAGAAAAGTCAAAGCAGTAGCGGAGCCAGGAAGGAACCTGATGCATTCACTCCACCTTCTGCTGCTGCGCAGGAAATCAGTATTCGTGGCTGGCCTGAGCAACCTTCCAATGGCAAGCCATATGTGATTAGCATCATGGATGAATTTACATCTGGATGTTTTGAACAAGATGTGAACCTTATTCAGCCCCGTCCAGATAACTGGTATGCTCTGGCCGAAAAATATCGACCTGAGTTTTTCTTTATCGAAAGCGCATGGAAGGGTAACTATGGTAGTTGGCAGTACCGCGTGGCGGACTACACCAACAAGCCCGGACCGGAAGTAGCGCACATATGTCAGTATGCGCGCAAAAAGGGCATTCCTACTTTGTTCTGGAACAAAGAAGACCCCGTTCACCATGAGAAATTTATGTGCAGCGCCAAGCTGGTAGATCACATCTTCACGACTGATGCCAACATGAAGGAGTCCTACCGAGCCAAAACCGGCAACTTCAGCGTCCACGCGTTACCCTTTGCTGCTCAACCAGCGTTGCACAAACCTGCGCCATTGGAAGGGCGTAACCTCCGCGTCTGCTTTGCAGGCAGTTGGTACGGCAACCGTCATGCCGAACGCGGCGAAGCCATGCGATGGCTGCTAGAAGCAGCTAATCCGCATGGCCTCGATATCTACGACCGCAACTACGGTACTGGAATTTTCCCCTTCCCTGAAGAATATCAGGCTGGGATCAAAGGCAGCCTGCCCTATAAGAAACTCTGTGACGAGTACAGTCGCTATCGGGTGTTCCTCAACGTCAACTCGGTGACCGATTCCCCTACGATGTTCTCGCGCCGAGTATTCGAGTTGATGGCCTGTGGTACGCCCGTGGTTAGCACCTATGCGAAGGGTATCGAAAACTTGTTTGGCTCCGATGTGGTCTGGATGGTCAACAGCCAGGAAGAGGCGAATGAGGCACTCCATACGTTAATGACCGACGATGTCGAGTGGCGCCGTCGCAGCCTGGCGGGTATCCGCGAGGTGTTTGCCAAGCATACTTATAACCACCGCTTGAACGATATTTTTGAAAAGCTCGACAACGAAACCCGTATACCCACCAACTCAGCCATATTGCTGGTAGCCGACGCGAAAAGCCAAGCTGAGCTAGAAGCGCTCAACCAATTTGCGCAACAGCAGAGCTATCGCCACTTCCGCCTCGGCATTGAGTGCCCGGAGGGCTTCGAGGGCCTGGCCAGCTCACTGAATGATAACGTCGTGTTGCTTCAGTCCGACGGGAAGGCTAGTTGGATCAATCAAAAGCAGACCGAGTATCCCATCACTGGGTGGCTCTCACCACATAGTCACTACGGTGAGCATTATCTGCGCGACTTAGCCAATGCCAGCCTTTACGAACCAGAGGCTACTGGTTGGGCCAAATCAGAGGCGCAAGATCGCTTTGCTTATGATCAGCCCGCTATGTTGGCAGGGGCGCTTTGGAAAACCTCCGAATTTGTCGCTCACTATATTAATTTCCACCTCAGCGGTAACCCTAATGCCAATGTGCAAGGCTCAAAACTATTCGTGATTGATAGCGATCAGTTCCAGTCAACAGGTGAGAAGCCGCAGGGGGAAGCTAAATCATGACCAAACGAGTACTGATTTGCGGTAACCCCGACCTTAACTACATCGATGGCTCTTCTATTTGGTCGCAGACCATTGCTCTTGCCACTGCCGCTACCGGCGATGCTGACGTTGACTTCCTAACCAGAAGTACCCCTGTCCGTGATGAGCTCTATGGCCCGCTAAAAGCAGTGGATAACCTCAGCATCATTGACGGAAGCGATCGCAAGCACTGGCAAGGCAGTGGATTTACTCGTATAACGCCTCAGATGATGGCAGAACTGACCGTAAAGCTAGACCGAGATAATCCCTACGACGTGATTGTCGTACGTGGACTGGATATCGCGACCTCTCTGTTAGATGCTCCAGATGTGCTGGCAAAATGCTGGATGTACCTCACCGACATCCCACAGTCGGTAGCAGACTATATGGCGGAACAGCGCTTGAGCATGCAACGCATTGCCAAGGGTTGCCATCGATTGCTATGTCAGTCCCAAGGATTCACAGCGCTTTGGAAATCCTTGGTACCTGAGCTCGACACTGACAAAGTACGTCTCTACACTCCGGTGATCCCGGACATGCCCAAGGATCTGCTACCCCTAAACCAGCGCCCGATTAGGGCTATCTACGCGGGTAAGTTCAAAGACGATTGGATGACTTTGGAAATGGCTGAAAGCTGGCGCTCTATCTACTGCCAGATACCCGGTAGCGAGCTGATGATGGTCGGTGACAAGATCCACGAAGAACCTAATCAGTCGGGTTATGCTCAGCGTATGCAATGCGCACTACAAACGACACCAGGGCTTAGCTGGCTGGGTGCTCAGCCACGTAAGGCCGTACAGCACCAGCTACAGCAGGCCCGTGTGGGGCTCTCATGGCGTGACGAGAGCATGAATGACACTGTGGAGTACTCCACCAAAATCCTGGAGTATGGCGGGGCTGGTTGTGCAGCCATTCTCAACCGTAACTCGCTTCATGAAGAGTTGCTGGGGGAGAACTATCCTCTGTTTGTTAATAGCCGAGATGAGTTTGAAGCCAAACTGGCATTGGCTTTGAGTGATACACAAGTTGCTGAGCAGGCTGCGAGTGCTTTGCAACAATTGGCCCTTCACCATACGTTCTCTAGCCGAGTCGATGAGATGCGCCAATGGTTGGCTGAAACGCCGAAAGCATTTCGTAAAACTAGAGTGCTTGTGGCGGGACATGACCTTAAGTTCTTTGCGCTGCTAAAAAAGAAACTAGAAGAAACTGGCCAATTTATATTTTTAATTGACGAATGGCAGGGTCATAATAAGCACGATGAAGCGCAGAGCCGAGCTTTGCTGGAACAGGCTGATGTGATTTTCTGCGAATGGTGCTTAGGCAATATTAAGTGGTATTCACACCATAAAAAGCCCTATCAGCGGTTGGTGGCAAGATTTCATCTCCAAGAGCGTAACCTTACTTATTTAGCTGAGTCTAATTGGGCTAATATTGACCATATTAGCTATGTAAGTGAGTTCATCCGCAGGGAAGGGCAGAAGATATTTGGCTTTCCCTTTGAAAAAACTTCAGTTATTCCCAACCTGATAGATGAAAAGAAGTTCACGCCTAAGAAAAAAACTGGAGATGCTCTTTACACCCTGGGCATTATCGGTGTTGCACCGGCGCGAAAGCGACTAGATCGTGCGCTAGAGCTGCTCGAACTCTTACTGGAAGAGGATGATCGTTTTTGCTTGCGCGTAAAAGGCAAGCATCCGCTAGACTATGGCTGGCTGCTTAAGCGCGATGATGAACTAGCCTATTTCCGAAACGTTTTTAAGCGTATTAATGCTAATCCAAAATTACGCCACAAGATTATTTTTGACCCACCTGGTGATGATGTTAACGAATGGTTCACAATGGTTGGGTTTATTCTCTCACCATCTGATTTTGAATCCTTCCATATGGCCATAGGCGAAGGGATACTGACTGGTGCCACACCGATAATATGGAATTGGGATGGTGCTTCGGAAATATGGGGTGACGAATGGGTTATAAAAACATGCGCGGAAGCAAAGAATATTGTTGTCCGTAATAGCCTTAGTAAATATTCATTATCCCTTCCTGATAAGTCTTCCTCATCAAATGTTACTAGTTGCTGGAAGAATTTGTTGCTTTAATAAGCTTGTAGTATATTGAGGTGTTGCTTTGAAATTTAATAGAATACAGCGATACTATCTGACCAAGGGTTTTGAAGATAACTGCTGGCTAAATGTAGCCGCGGCTGTGGTAAATGAGTTCCCTATCTTTTTAAAAAAAGCTGCCGTAGGTCAGCGGCCATCATTCTATATGCAATATGAACATTATGTAGCGAAGTTTTCTGTCGCTAAGCTCCGAGCATTTACATGGTTTGAAGGGAATTCTCAAGCGTTCTGGTTAATACAGCATCATAAAAATCTAGCATTATTTTTTCCTTCGGATAATGTTTATGTTTCACTCTATGCTCACGATAACGACTTGCACGTAAGCGTTGTAGATGAGCTTGGTGAGATTTTAAAGTCATCTAAAAGATCTGAAGAAGATAACTGTTTGGGCCAAGAGGCCTATTTGTATGCATCCTACTCAAGACCATATCATTATTTTTATGATGTTCTCCCCCCCTACTTAAAATAGCGGCAGATAAAGAGGCTGATCATAAAGTAGGTGTGATTACGCATATAAATGGTTCGTTTTTTCCTTTGGGAAATTTAAGCAACATTAACGAGGTGAATTTTTCTTCTTATGATGAGATGAATGGTGCGCTAAAATTTAATCAAGTGGTTGCATTGAAAGCGACTAAAGATGATTTTCTCCAAAGCGATGTTTCAAAATATGACGATATAATAATTAACCAAGCGTGTAGTATAGTAGAAGATAAGCCGCTGGCATTTGAAATCGATGATCTAGACTTTGTTTTTTGGTTTGGCGCATGTTCTGAAAAGCGTTCTTGGGTTGAATGGGAAGAGGCACTTATAGCTTGTATTGACTATATCGTTGAGCAAGTGCCTACCAGAAGGATAATAGTTCTCGTCGATGGGATGACTTCTCCTGTTTACACAAATAGAAAAGCTTATCTTAAGACGCTTCGTTCTAGTGCCCTTTATGATATACGGCCGCTTTCCATAGAGTTAAAAAGGAAAGGAGTTTCTTGCTACAATTTGACCGGGCTAAAAGCACATCAGAAAATTTACTTGGCCCAGAAAGTTGATTTTTTTGTTAGCGGGTTTTTAACTGACTCGATTTATGTTTCTAGATTTGGGAAGGTTGAGGGCATTGGCCATGGTGCTACTGTTGCTAATCCTGGTCAGCATCACAACCCTCGTTGCTATTTCATCCCCAAAAAAAATGTTAGAGACATCCCAGGCGACGATAATTGGGCAAAGGTTAGTTATTCTATAAGTATAGATGATTTTGTCAAATTTTTTTCGTATATTTTCCATAGAAGAGACAAGCATTTCTATGTATCAGAGAACAAAAAAGTCAAGGTTTTATCGAAACTATCTAATTCTCGAACTACTGTGTTAGATAGCTTCTCGGATAAAGTAGAATATGTTTCTTTGCGTCCACTTGATTGTATGGAAAATGATGGGACATTTAATGTTACAGACAAAGTGGGCAAGGAATTAAAGTTTAGGTCGGAAGGTAAGAGCCTTAGAGGATCTAGATGCTTTGTCATTGGCTACGATGAAGATGGAAAAAAATGCCTTTCAAAGGGGATAAGTTTTGGTGTTACTGCTTCGATCAATTTCTCTGATGATGTGAAGAAATTCGAAATAAAACTTAGGATCCTGGGCGGAGATCGTGTTTGGATTCATGATGTTCACTGGACCAGTTATGGTTGTACTGGCAGTATTCGTTTAGGTAAAGCTAATTGAGGATGTGTTAATGATTTTTATCGATTGTACTTTCCGTGATGGCGGTTATTATAATTCTTGGGATTTCTCTACTAACCTTATAAATGATTACCTTGAAGCTATGCAAGCCGCCGATGTAGATGTAGTTGAGCTAGGCTTTAGGACGCTGAAAAATCAAGGTTTTCAAGGGCCTTGTGCGTTTACTACAGATGATTTTATCCGAAGCCTGACAATCCCGGCTGACCTACTTGTAGGCGTAATGGTTAATGGCAGCGAACTTGTAAGTGAGTTGGATCAAGAAAAAGCGCTAGAGAAACTGTTTCCTAATTCTTCCTCGAACTCCCCGGTCGACTTAGTGCGTATTGCCTGCCATGTTCATGAGTTTGAGCAGGCATTACCTGTAGTAAAGTGGTTAAAAGACAGGGGCTATAAGGTTGGTTTTAACCTTATGCAGGTAGCCGACCGTACTGAAACAGAGATTAAGGCACTTGCTTGTAAGGCTAAGTCGTTCCCGATGAATGCACTCTACTTCGCCGATAGTATGGGTAGCATGGAACCTAACCAAGCTGCACAAATTATTAATTGGCTTCGCAGTGAGTGGAAAGGTGAGCTGGGAATTCATACCCACGATAATAGGGGCCTTGCACTCTCTAATACATTGCGTGCGTTAGATGAAGGTGTTACTTGGGTAGATTCTACGGTAACGGGTATGGGCCGCGGCCCTGGAAACGCTCGTACTGAAGAGCTGGCTATTGAAATTGCTGAACGCCGTGGGAAGTCAGTAAATCTAGTGCCCTTGATGGCGATAATTCGAAAATATTTTAAGCCAATGCAGGCTCATTATGGGTGGGGCACCAACTCTTACTATTATTTAGCGGGGAAGTATGGCATCCATCCTACCTATATTCAGGAAATGCTGGGCGACTCTCGTTATAATGAAGAAGACGTGTTAGCAGTAATTGAACACTTGCGTATAGAAGGGGGTAAGAAGTTCAGTAGTGTCACGTTGAGTGCTGCTCGTAATTTTTATGCAACTGAGGCTGTTGGAAATTGGTCGCCCGTCCCTTCCTTTTCTGGTCGATCTGTATTACTGCTTGGTTCAGGTCCTGGGGTGGCACGCCATAAAACGGCATTGGAAAACTATATACTTAAACATAAACCCGTTGTCCTAGCATTAAACACCCAGGATGGAGTAGCACCAAAGTTAATTGATCTGCGAGTTGCTTGCCATCCAGTTCGATTGTTAGCAGATGTAGATCGTCATACAGAATTACCCCAGCCGTTAATCGCTCCTTTCTCAATGTTGCCCGAGTCGGTTAGAGTTGCCTTGAATGGTAAGGAAGTACTTGACTTTGGTTTAAATATTGAGCCGGAGGGCTTTTATTTTGGTACCGTCCACTGCTCTGTTCCTACATCATTGGTTGTCGCGTATGCATTGGCCGTTGCTACCAGTGGCCGAGCAAATAGAATTATTATGGCGGGCTTTGATGGCTATGGTGCAGATGATCCACGTAGTCACGAGATGCAAACTCTTATCGAACAGTATCAGAAAGCTGAACACGCTCTTCCAATGACATCAATTACTCCGACGCGTTACGGAGTACACACTGAATCTGTATATGCACTATAGTCATATTATTAACAGAATAATGAGGAAAGCCATGCGTAGTGTGGTAATGATCCCGGCACGTTATAAATCTAGTCGTTATCCTGGCAAGCCACTTGTACCACTGCTAGGGAAGCCGATGATACTGTGGGTTGCTGAGCTGTCTGCTCGTGCGCTTGGGAAGGAAAATGTTTATGTCGCCACCGAGGATAAGCGGATTTTTGATGTGGTTGAAAGTGCTGGTTTTCAGGCAGTGATTACTAGTGATGACGCCCTGACCGGGACTGATCGGTTGGCTCAAGCTTCAAATCAAGTCAAGTCTGATATTTACATTAATGTGCAAGGTGATGAAACATTAGTCGACCCATTAGACATTCTTAAGGTTCGTGATGTCAAGTTGCAACACATGGACGAGGTGATCAATGGTTTTAGTTGGGTGTCGGATCAGGAAGATCCTAATAGTGTCAATATTCCTAAAGTAATTACCAACGAGTCTGATGAGTTGGTTTATATGTCGCGAGTGGCACTGCCTGGCTTCAAGGATAGCAAATGTAAACCCAAACGCTATAAGAAGCAAGTGTGTATCTATGCCTTCACTCGTGAAGAGTTAGTTGCTTTTCAGGACTTCGGGAGAAAAAGCGAGTTGGAGCATAGTGAAGATATTGAGATTTTACGCTTTCTCGAGTTGGGAAAGACTATCCGGATGGTAGAAACCAAGCCCGGTAGCCTTGCGGTGGATGTCCCTGATGATGTATTTCAGGTTGAGCGTGCACTTGCAAGGAAAAACTTAGAGTCGCATAAGTATTAATAGCATAAGGTTATAACATGCAATATACCCTTTGGAAGTTATTTGGCCTTCAACGAAGTGGAAATCATGCAATAATTAATTGGATGATTGGCCTCGATCAAGAAAATGTTTTATTTTTTAATAATGTTCGACCTGGGGGAGATGTCCTGGATAAAATATCTGGAATCTCTTTACCAAAAGGAACTAAAGCATATGCGACGAGAGAAGGCGGTAAGCGGATTATTCAGCCTGAGTACCTAACGTGGTTCAACGATAACGGCGGTTGCTTACTGTTAAGTTACGAAAATTATCATGTTGAAAAATTTTCCTCATCAATTTTAAATTCATCTGTTATTGAAAGGTTTGGTCATCCGGGAAAAGAAAAAAACTTCCTTGTTCTTCGTAATCCATTTAATATGCTTCCTTCAGCTGAAAAAATGATTAGAAGAAGCATGGAGACAAAAGGTAAAGATGAGAAATGGCTATTGAATACATTAAATAAACGCCTTTCTCTATGGAAGAATTATGCCTTTCTGCATTTACATCCGGTATCTATAACTAGAGGAAATTTCTATCCTATTCTTTTTGACCGATGGGTTAGTGAAAAAAAATATCGAGATACAATAGCAGAAGAGTTGGGTTATATTAACAAAGATCGATTTTTGGATTTTGTTTCGGACGCTGGTAAAGGAAGCAGTTTCTCTGGCAACGAACTCAGTCAGCGAGACGATGTGCTAAATCGTTGGAAGGATGGAAGACTCACTAGTTAGTGAGATAATCATGAATAACCCTGAGGTGATTGATTACACTGCCTTGCTTTTCGGCGAAAATGCTGTGCCTGAGAAATTTCGCGGAGTATGAAATTGAAAATTTCAGACTATAAAAGTTTAGTTTTTGATTGCGACGGTGTTGTGCTGGATTCTAATCGCGTCAAGACTGAGGCCTTTTATTTTTCTACTCTTCCGTATGGTGAGCTGGCCGCAAAGGCTATGGTTAAACATCACGTCGCAAATGGTGGTGTTTCACGGTATGAAAAATTTTCCCATTTCCTGAATTATATAGTACCTAAGCAGTCTATTGTGAGTCACAAAGAACAATTAAATGAGCTATTAGATAACTATGCCAGTCACGTCCGTGAGGGGTTGGCTAAATGTGATATTGCACCTGGTCTGAAAGAATTGCGGAGTGTAACTCCTTGTTCACGCTGGTTGATTGTTTCTGGAGGAGATCAAGCTGAGTTGCGTTTATTATTTACCCAGCGTGGCATTGCGAAGTGGTTTGATGGTGGTGTCTTTGGTAGCCCAGATACTAAGGATGAGATCCTTCAGCGTGAGCTGAATTCTGGTAATATACAAGAACCTGCTTTGTTTTTAGGGGACAGTAAGTATGATTACGAAGCTTCCAGCTCAGCTGGTATTGATTTTGTATTCCTAAGCGGCTGGAGTGAAGTCCCGGACTGGGAGAGGTGGGCAGAAAGTCTTCACTTGTCGAGTTATAGTTATTTGAGCGATTTCATTTAGATGATTTAGATGTTATTGCTAATTTTTCTTGATTGACTGCCATGTAAAGTAGCTTTCAATGCGCATGCTGTCTTAATGAAAGTTTCATTTTCAAGGTGTTTAGGTGAATGATTGAGGACGTTTTATCTACTTTGCGTTGGAGCGTTTCGCTAGGGGCTAAGTTTTTAAGGGTTGTGCCCTATTATACATTTATTATTATTTTGCTCACGTTGGTGGCTCAGCTATCAACCGTATTATCCTCTTTCTTGCCTTTAAAGGTCATCATATTACTTGGCTCGGATGGGATGCCGCGCTATTTCCCGGCCTCTTTCCAAACAGTGGATCGAGACTTTTTGGTAGTATTGCTTAGTGCCGCTACGGTTGGTTTTTTTCTGCTTGCGTTGTTAGCGAACAAGTTAATTGACTTGGCGACAGCTCGTGCGTCCGAGGTGTTATTAGAAAAGAGCCAGAAGCTGCCCCTTTTTGAAAACCAGGACCAAGTTGCAGTTAATGGCTATCAGAAATATTCTAGTGCGTTGGCAGGCCTAGTTTTTGTATGTCTTGCTTTGATCGGCGTTGGTTTTTTTTATCTCTCAATGTCTTTATTGCTGGTCGGCTACTGCGCGAGTCTGTTTATTTTTGCTGTTTTAGCAGCGCGATTTTTCCGAGCTTTTAATAATTATCTTGAAGGCAATCTTTCATATTTCGTCAGCTTAACAAGCAACATTGGTTTCTTTGTCGCCTTCGCTTTTTTGGTTTTCGAGTTTATATTATGGACGCCGCCAGGTTTTATAGTGGCAATAGTCTCACTCTTACTCAGTCGCCAAATTTTTTCAAGGATTAGTGGTTTTGTTAATGGGGTTTTCTGGTTAAATAAACAGAAGCAAAAACTTGACGTGCTCTTTTTTCATGGCAAGAAGTTAATTCCTGGACCTAATTCAACCAAAAATAAAAATATCTGGAGTTACTTAAAGCCAAGGGTGCGAGAGGAATGGTTGCTTCCTCTGCTTTCTAACATTGATAGTTCTTTATCATTGCCTCATATCTTAGCCGTTCAATGGCTGGATAGTAGTCAGCAAAATATCCCTCAATTGATGGTATCGATTAAAGGCGATAATAGGAAATTTTTAATTAAGCTTTATGAGAAAAACCGTACTGCGCTAGCTAAGCATGAAGCGTCTTTGATGCTTGATCCTCCTGCTGGTTTGCCAGCACCACGCCTTACTTTAGTAACTGATATTGAGAATCTAGCTTGCCATGTTTATGAATTGCATGCATGCACCTTGCTCGCGAAAAAAAATAATAAGGACGCAGTTGCAGTGATAAGTTATAATTTAGCACTAATTAAACTGCCTGTAGGTTTGAGAAATCGTTTTCTACGCTCAAGACCTTTATTGACCGACCGTTTAACATTTAGTTTGCTTGAAAGAGTTAGAGTCGCCGCCTGTAATGAGCGGCAATTACAGTTTGTTGATCATCTTATAGATAAACTTCCAGAGCTTAAATTAAAATTGAATGCGCTTCCGTTGGTGATTTTTAATCCTTCCATGGCAAGTGGGATCTGGCATGAAAAAACAACCGATTCATACTTGTCTGTTACTTGGGAGAAATGGACACTTGAACCACTCGGTGCTGGAGTTCCTTCTGCTCGGATTAATAAGTTTTTAGATTTTATTTCTCAACATGATGGTGATAATAATTCTTGTCTTAAAGTAGATCCAAACTCGGTAAGGCTTGCAGCTCAGGCGCTTGATTTGGAACGATTAATTAACAAGCAGCAGCTTTCATTAGCGCTGAATAAAGTAAAAAATATTCTATGCTTACTTTATGCTAACAATGACGAGATTAATTGAATTGTCGAATAGAATTTCTATGATTGTCTGGAACGAGTTTCTCAACGATGCGCGTGTATTGAAGGAAGCGCAGACGCTGCAGGGCGTGGGATATCAAGTGATCGTGCATGCGCTACACACTCCCGGTGTAACGGAAGAGAGTGAAACGCTTGCTTCAGGCGTGCAGGTCGTGCGGGTTGCGCGCAGCCCATTATGGAAGCTGCGTAAGCGTAAGCGATTAGAGGCCCAGCAGAATGCCAAGAAGAAGAGCGCCGGCGCCAATGCGTCGCCCAAGCCTGCTGCTGCGCCACCGCCGGAAACTTTCATGCGTCAGCTATTGAAGCTGGTCGCCAGGTTGTGGACGCATGCCGGTCTTGCATTTCAACTGGTGTGCTCTAAGCCTGCCGCCATTCATGCTCATGATGTGAACGTGCTGCCCACGGCTTGGCTTGCGGCCAAACTTGCACGGGTACCGCTGGTTTACGATGCCCATGAGATCAGTACCGACCGCGAGGGCTACAAGGCTTTTCGTGGGCTGGTGGGGTGGCTTGAGAAGAAACTGATGCCCAAGGCGGCGGGTACCATTACCACGACCGAGGCGCGGGCCAAGTTCTTTGCTCGGGCCTACGGTATCCCGCGCCCGTTGGTGCTACAGAACCGCCCCCGGCTGGTGAAGGTTGAGGGGTCACAGCGAATTCGTGAGCAACTCGGCCTGAGTGAGCCCTGGCCTATCGTGCTCTATCAGGGCGGGTTGCAGCCGGGCAGGGGGCTGCCGCGCCTGGTAGAGGCCGCGGCCAGCGTGCCGAATGCCTATTTCGTGTTTATCGGCGGTGGGCGCCAGGAGAAGGAGCTGCACGACCTGGCCGAGCGGCTCGATGTGGCTGATCGCGTGCGCTTCATCCCTACCGTGGCACTCGACGAGCTGCCGGCCTATACCGCCTCGGCGGATATCGGCGTGCAACCCATCGAGAATACCTGCCTGAATCACTTCACTACCGATTCCAACAAGCTGTTTGAGTACGTGATTGCAGGCTTGCCCGTGGTGGCCAGTCAGCTGCCGGAGATCGGCAAGGTGGTGCGTGAACATGACCTGGGCCTCCTGGTGCCCGAGAGCGACACCCAAGCCTTGGCCTGTGCCATTCGCCAACTGGTCGAAGCCCCCGAGCTGCGACAGCGCTACCGCGCCAATGCCCTCAAGGCGGCCGAAACGCTCAACTGGGAGGCCCAGGAGCGTGAACTCGTGGCGCTCTATGCTCGAGTGCTGCCTAACGTGCAGGTCGGCGTTTCCCCTCGATGAGCCCGGTGCGCATTCTGCTACTGGGGTTTTACTATCCTCCTGATATCAGCCCCGGCGCGTTTCGTGCCGAGGCGCTGCTGCATGCGCTGGATGCTCGTCTACCCGCGGGTAGCGAAGTGCACGTGGTCACTACGGCGCCACATCGCTTCACGCAGGGCCAGGCGCCGGTAGCAAAAGAAGAAATTTTGCCCAACGGCAAGAGCCGTATCATACGGTTGGAGATCACACAACCGGGCAAGGGGATGGCTGGGCAGGCGGTAGGCTTTCTTGGCTATGTCCGCCAGGTAACCAAACTTACGCGTGGCGAGCATTACGACTTGGTGGTGGCTACCTCTTCGCGTTTGATGACGGCCGTGTTGGCGCGTTGGCTGGCGAAACGCCATGGTGCCAAGCTCTACCAGGATATTCGCGATAACTTCGTTGATAATCTGCCCCATGTGTTGCCTGGCGGTATTGGCAAGGCACTGGCGCCGTTTTTCGGCTTACTGGAGCGCTGGGCGCTGGGTAAGGCCCAGCGGGTGAACCTGGTGTCGCGTGGCTTTGAACCATATTTCACTTCCCGTTATCCGCGACAGCATTTCTCCTGGCATACCAATGGCATCGATTTGCCATTCGTGCAGGCCGTTGAGCGAGGGACATTCCTGCCTGGGCCGGAGCGCAGGGCAGAGGCGCCGCTCAAGGTGCTCTATGCCGGAAACCTGGGGGCAGGGCAGGGCTTGGAGCATATCCTGCCGGCGTTGGCCAAGCGCCTGGAGGGCCGAGCCGAGTTTCGCGTTATTGGTGGCGGTGGCGGAGCTGAGGCGCTGCAGCAGGCGCTGGATGCGCAACGAGTGAGTAACGTGACCCTGCAGTCGCCAATACCGCGCGATGCCCTGATACAGGCCTATCGTGATGCCGATGTGCTGTTCCTTCACCTGAATACCTTGCCATCGCTGGATACGGTGCTGCCCTCCAAGCTGTTCGAGTATGCCGCCACCAGCCGGCCGATCTGGGCCGGGGTGGTGGGGTTCGCTGGCCGCTTCATCGAGGAGGAGATCGACAATACTGCTGTCTTTCTTCCGGCGGATGTAGAAAGTGCGGTCGCCGCGCTGGGGCGACTTGAGCTATCCTCTCGCCCGCGGTCGCGCTTCGTGGCCCGCTGGCGGCGAGACCGCATCATGGATGAGATGGCAGACGAGGTGTTGGCAGTGGTGAAAGATGAAGCGTAAATACGAGCGCCGGCATTCACGCTGGTATGAAGTGCTGCTGCTGGGGGTGGGGGTTCACCTTCTGATCGGGTTGCCGCTGGTGGTGACGCTGCCGTCGCTCGAGCGCTGGGGGTGGGAGTTTTGGGACTACCTACCCGACGTGCGCAGTAACACCATCATCGCTATTTGCCTGGCGTTTACGATCTCGGCCTTCACGCTGCGCCGTATCAGCAAGTTTCCCGGCACCCAACTGGCGGCCTACATTTTGCCGACGGTGTCCATTGCCTTTTTGATCGCGGTGGCGCTGCTGTTCTTCACTCGCGAGGGCTATACCCGCCAGGTGCTGTTTGGCGGTTATCTGGTCAGCCTGGTGTGGTTCTATGTTGGTTATTTCATTGGTCGACGTTTTCGGCGCCTGAAGCTGGCGTTGGTGCCGTTTGGCAATACTCGCCGCTTGCTCGGCACACGGCAGGTAGATCTGCGGCTGCTTGAACAACCAGACTTGGAGGGGGTGCGTGTAGACGGGATCGTTGCCGACCTGCGGGCTGCGGACCTCGCCCCGGAGTGGGAGCGCTTTCTGGCAACCTGCACCCTGTGCCATATCCCGGTGTATCACATCCGCCAGATCCACGAGTCACTCTCGGGGCGGGTGCAGATCGACAGCCTCTCGGAGAACGAGTTCGGTAGCCTGCTGCCGCCGCTGCTGTACATCCGCTTCAAGCGGCTGGCCGATACCCTCGGCGCCATTGTGCTGTTGCCGGTGCTGCTGCCAATCATGGCGCTCGCTGCGGTCATCATCAAGCTCGACAGCCCCGGGCCGGTGTTCTTCATGCAGCCGCGCATGGGCTATCGCGCGCGGCCGTTTCTGATGTTCAAGTTCCGCAGCATGTACCACGATATGAGCGGTGAGGACTTCACCATCTCGGAAGACGACCCGCGCATTACTCGGGTGGGCAAGTGGATTCGTAAGTACCGCATCGATGAGCTGCCGCAGATCTTCAATATCCTCAAGGGGCAGATGAGCTTCATCGGCCCGCGGCCGGAGTCGGCATCGCTGTCGGAGTGGTACGAAGAAGATGTCCCGTTCTTCAGCTATCGCCATGTGGTGCGCCCGGGCATCACCGGCTGGGCCCAGGTGGAGCAGGGCTATGCCGCCGAGGTCGATGGCATGACCAAGAAGCTGCAGTATGATTTTTACTACATCAAGCATATTTCGCTGTGGCTGGACGTGCTGATCAGCCTGAAGACAGTACGGATACTGTTTACCGGCTTTGGGGCGCGTTGAGGCCTGGCTTACGCATGGCCGGTGGTATCATTCTTGCGAGCGCCCCCTGGGCGCTCGCTGCATTTTGGCCGTTCAGGGGCTTGGCAGAGGGATGAAGGGAATGTTTGCTCGGGAACGGGCCTTGATGTTGAATCAGTGGGCGCTGCTGATGGTGTTGGTGCTGCTGATCGCCACACCGGTGCGCAGCCATGTCGTGGTGGCGCTGTTGATGCTGTACGCCATCGGCTACCTGGTGGCACATCGGCGCTCGCTGGCGGTAACGCGCTTCGATTGGGCGGTGATAGGGCTTCTGGGGGCGTTTTTGCTGTCGCGGTTACCGATCTATGTGCTCGATCCGCAGTCCCGCTACCTGGCCCCCGGGGCCCATATGGTGGCGCTGGTGCCGATTTATCTGATGCTCAGGCACCTGGTGTATCCGGTGGACCTGCGCCAGCTGCGCCAGTTTATGGAGCTCGGCGTCATTCTCGGTGGCCTAGGCGCGTTTGTGGTAGCGCTGGTGCAAACCCAGTGGCTGGGTTACTACCGTGCCGAGGGCTTCTTGTTCAGCATCAACCTGGGTTACCTGAGCTGTACCATGGGCTTTCTCGCCGTATGCCTGATTCGGGACGGCCGTTACCGACGCTGGCTGCTGGCAGCAGCGGTGGCGGCGGTGGTGACGTGCTTGTTGACCCTGGCTCGCGGGGCGATTTTTGCCGTGCCGCTATTGCTGGTCCTCAGCCTGGCCTTGAACATCGACCGCCTTGGCAAGCGAGTGGTGGTGGTGGCGATTGCCGCCATGTTGGTGGTGCCGCTGGTAGGCTATGCCGTACTGCCATCCGTGCAGGATCGGGTCGACTACACCGTCAACGAGGTGGTCAACTTGGCCGAGGGGAATATCGAGGCGGCTGTTTCCAGCGGTGGTCGCCTGCAGTTGTGGACCGCCGCTAGCCACGCGTTCTTGGAGCGCCCGCTGATCGGGCTTGGCTACGCCGAGCGCGAGGCGCTCAACGCGGCGTTGGTCGAGCAGGACGTGATTACCGACTGGGTGCTCGGTGTTAGCCGTGGCCACGCGCACAGCCAGTACATGGAAGTAGCCGCCACCGGTGGCGTGCTTGGGCTGGTGGCGTTGTTCGGTTACCTGGTGGTGCCGGGCATCTACTACTGGCGCCTGCACCGTCGCGAACCGGAGAATCCCTGGCCACAGGTGGCCTTGGTGTTCACCGCGGGCTTTGCCCTCTACAACCTCACCGAGGCGGCGATTCACCATGAGATGATGGCCACCTTCTATGCCTACATGCAGGTGGTGTTGCTGGTGATGGCTAAGGCTCATGCTGGTCTATATAGTAACGATGCTGATGATAGACAATACATTAAGTAGGAAGCACAGATGTACTGCGTAATTTTCTTGGCTGATGATTAATGTTGAATATGATTAAAAATCGGATTCTTAATAGCTCTGATAAGAGAAGAGTTGTTAAGAATATATTTTCCTTGGGTGTGTTGCAAGGAGTGTCTTACCTTCTCCCTTTAATCACTTTCCCTTATCTTGTGCGCGTATTGGGAATGGAGAATTTTGGCATAATTTCTTTTGCTACTGCTGTTATAACATATTTCATTGTTGTCACCGATTATGGATTTAATTTATCTGCTACCAAGGATGTTTCTGTTTCTCGGGATGATCATGATGAAATAAATAGAATATTTAGCTCAGTAATGATGATAAAGCTTCTTATGACTATGGCTTGTTTTGTTTTGCTTGTTCTGTTGGTGTTCGTGATAGAGAGATTTCGTGAAAATTGGCTAATATTCATTCTTAGCTTTGGTATGGTAGTGGGCCAAGCCATGTTCCCAATATGGCTTTTTCAAGGCCTGGAAAGGATGAAATATATCACTTACATCCATATTCTATCTAAGGTCTTATTCACGGCATGTGTCTTTATCTTTGTAAATGATGAAGATGATGTATTCTTAGTCCCTTTGTTTAACTCGCTAGGCTTTGTTTTCGCAGGAGCGATTTCGATCTTCTTTGCAATTAAAATGTTTGGTGTGAAGTTTTCGTTTCAGAGTAAGAGAAGTCTGTATGAACAGCTTTCTAATGGTTGGTATATTTTCTATAGCCGAGTTTTCGTGAATTTGTATTCAACAACTAATATTGTATTGCTGGGGTTCTTTACTAACAATACTATTGTGGGGCATTATGCTGTGGCAGAAAGAATTGTACAGGCGCTCTTGGGAGTTTTTCAGCCAATTTTGCAGGCAGTGTTTCCCTTTATGGCTAACGTTTACAAAAAGTCAGAGGAACAGTTTTTATCTCTATTCAAAAAGATAAACATGATTATACTCTTGATGGCCGGCTCTATGACTGTGGTGACGGTGATATGCGCGCCATGGTTAGTCGAAATTGTTAGCGGAGATACCAACCAAGAAGTGTCTTTAATATTGGCTGCCCTTTCTTTATCAGTGTTGCTAGGTCCTTATGGGCCCTCCTATACTAATGGTTTAATAGTTGTTGGTGAAAGTCAGCGTTTGGTCAGTGTTGTAAAGCGTACTTTTGTTTTCAATATGGTGTTCATCGTGCCATTCATTATCTTCTTCGGTGCACTAGGGGTGGCTGTGTTAACAGTGTTAAGGTCGATATATCATTATGTGATTATTTCAAAATCATTTAGGCAGGCGACTGTCGCAATATGAAGCATATAACTCATGAAGGCATTTCACATAGGGATGATGATTAATGTGCGGTATATCGGGGTTTGTTGATTGGGGTGACGCTTCAGGTACGGTCACTTTGCAGAGAATGACAGATGTTCTTCACCATAGAGGGCCGGATGACAGCGGTTATTTTTTGGAGACGCATGCCGGTGCTACCGTAGGTCTGGGGCATCGCAGACTTTCAATACTCGACCTCACCACACATGGCCACCAGCCGATGGCTTATCAGAACCTTACTATTGTTTATAACGGTGAGGTTTATAACTTTAAGGAAGTAAAGTCTGAGTTAGAGGCAGATGGATATCATTTCGATTCTGGATCGGATACTGAGGTTATACTAAAGGCCTATCACCGCTGGGGTGGTGATATGGTTAGACGTCTAAATGGCATGTTTGCATTGGCCATATTGGATGCAGCGACGAATACACTGGTGCTTTTGCGAGATAGGGCGGGTGTTAAGCCTCTTTATTGGTACCATCATGATGGTTTACTGATGTTTGCTAGTGAGCTTAAAAGCTTCCACGAACACCCTAGATTTAATAGGGTGATCGATAAAAATGGGTTGGCCTTGTTCTTCCAGCATGGCTATATTCCACAGCCTCATACTATTTTTAAGAATACGCGAAAGCTCAAGGCGGGGCATAGTATAACGGTTGATTTGAGCAGTGGAGATGTTGTAGAAAATGAGTATTGGGATGTACTTGGCTGTTATAGACAACCTAAGTTAGATGTCACTGAAGCCGAGGCGTTAGAAGAAACAGAGCGCCTTATGATATCAGCTTGTGAGTATCGTATGGTGGCAGATGTTCCCGTGGGTATGTTTCTTAGTGGTGGTTACGATTCTGCAGTAGTTACGGCACTTTTGCAGTCTAATAGAACTGACAAGCTTAAGACTTTTGCCATTGGCTTTGAGGAAGATGCATATAACGAAGCACATCATGCGAAAAAAATAGCTAACTATCTTGGTACAGATCATACGGAGTATTATTGCACCCAAAAGGATGCTTTGAAAATATTGCCCAGAATTGTTGAAATATGGGATGAGCCTTTTGGGGATCCTTCAGCAATACCTACTGTTTTGGTCAGTGAGCTAGCTCGTCAGCGCGTGACTGTTTCGTTGAGTGCGGATGGTGGTGATGAAATATTTGGTGGGTATGATAAATACCCATACATTCTGAAACTAGATAAATACCTATCTACAATTCCTACGCGTGGGTCTCTCGGTTCGATAATGTCTATTATTGATCCTGCATCGCTACCTATAATAAATAAAAGTAAAAAAGTCACGAGGAAATATGCAAAGCTTGAGTCTGCTCTAAAAGCAAAAAATAGCATTGATTTGCTTGGTACGACAAGTAATGTATTTTTAGTCCGTGAAGTGAGGAAGTTACTTGATAGTAGCGATGAAAAAATTGTCACTGAATTTGACTATTATGAAGGGCTTTTTGATGACAATGATTCTTTGAATTCGCTACTCGCAGTGGATTATAAGACCTATCAACTGGATAATATTCTGGTTAAAGTAGATCGCGCGACAATGTCTTGTAGCCTGGAAGGCCGTGAGCCACTTCTAGATTATCGGCTTATAGAATATGTGGCACGTTTGAGATCGGACTTAAAATAAAAGGTGGCGATAGAAAGTATTTGCTGAAGGAAATTACGCATAAGTATATACCCAAAGAGCTTATGGATAGGCCTAAAATGGGATTTGGGATACCGCTCATTGATTGGTTTCGAGATGAATTAAAGGACTATATTTTACACTATCTTAGCGAGTCCAGGCTTATCCAAGGGGGTGTTTTTAACGTAGAGCAAGCCCTTAAGGTTAGGGATGACTACTTGAATGGTGTGAGTGACGAAGTCAACAAGGTTTGGTTAATGGTGGTTTTTGAGATGTGGAGAGAGAAGTGGATGTGAACAATAGAGAAGTCACTTTTTTCATTACAGCGCTTGAGGGCGGTGGTGCCGAAGCTGTTTGTGTCAATGTTGCGAATGGCTTAGCTGAGCGAGGATGGAATGTTACTTTGGTTGTACTTCATCTTAATAAAGCAGCATATCTGGATCGCATTAGTCCGTTAGTCCGCCTGAATGTATTAGAAGTGGAGTATGTAAGGCATGCCTTTTTTGCCCTCCATAATTATTTGAGAAGGAATGGCGTAAAGAATGCTGTTGTCTTTAATTATGAGCTTACAGTGATGATGGTGATGGTGCGTTCTGTTGGCTTTTATAAGTTTAGGCTGATTGCTAGGAATATTAATACACTCTCTGAAGCTAGAAAGCGTTCAAAAGGTTTTTGGCGAAAGCATGTGGTGTCGCGGTTAATTGATAAGTTCTATTGTAAAGCTGATTTTATCGTAAATCAGTGTAAAGGCATGCAGCGTGATATTGTCGAACTATATGGGGTTGATAAGTCAAAGGCGCCGGTGATTTATAATCCGGTTAACCAGAGAGTTGAGGAAATATCTAGATCACTTAAGTGGGATGAGATAGGAAAGCAGGATTACTTTCTATGTGTTGGTCGCCTGGATCAGCAGAAAGCCTTTCATTACGCTATTGAGGCTTTTGCAGCTATCGCACATGACTTCCCTGATATGCGGCTTAAAATTGTTGGCAGGGGAGTCTTGGGAGGTTATCTTAAGGAGGTTGCGCGTGATTTTGACATCCAGGATAGAGTGGACTTCGAAAGTTTTCAGGATGATATAGTCCCATTTTACTTGGGGGCCAAGGCAACTGTTTTAACCTCACTTTATGAGGGGTTCCCAAACGTTCTAATCGAATCAATTACGCTTGGCACACCGGTTATCGCATTTGACTGTAAAAGTGGCCCAAACGAAATTATCAATAATGACAATGGTATACTGGTCGAGTATTTGTCGACCGAAGGGTTGATCTCAGCCATGCGGCTTATAAATAGTGGGTTTACGGCAGAACAGGTGCACGCATCCGCGGCGCCCTTTGAAATGCGCCACGCGCTTGATGCATATGAGGAATTATTGTCATAATTGTTGAGCCACAAGCTGTTTTATCGTGGGATTTTTGGTTATTCGGATTTTCCTGTTGGCATTCTTTATTGGTGATAACCTGGTAATGAGAATTGCGCTAGTGGTAACCCAGTACGAGGCCGGTGGCGCCCAGAAGGCGGCCATCAACCTGGCCAACGGGCTGGTGAGGGCGGGGCACACGCCAACCTTGATCTTTCTTTACAAGAAGGCCGAGGCCGATTTTTACATCGAGCGTGGGGTGGTGGTCGAGCACCTGCTACCTGAAAAGCGACCTGTCGCGTTGTTGTTGCTCTCGTTGCCGCGCCTCGTGGCGGCGCTGCGCAGGGCGGGGGCCGAGCAGGTCATTGCCTTTACCCACTATGCCAACCTCTATTCGGCCATGGCGGGCAAGTGGTTGGGCCTCCCGGTGGTGATTTCTCACCGCAATCCGCTGTTCTCCTATGGTCGCTTGACGCAGTTGGCCGACCGTTGGCTTGCCCGGTTGGGCTGTCTGGGTACCGTCACCTATGTATCGCAAGCGGTGCGTGACTCCTTCGGGGAGCACTACGCAGGGCGGCAGCTCACCCATAAGGTGATCTACAACTGCGTCGACGAACCCCAGGGTACAACCAATGATGCGCCTGTCGACGGCGATTATCTGCTGGCGGTGGGGCGCTTGAGCGAGCAGAAGAACCATGCGCTATTGATCGAGGCCTTGGCGCGCTCACGCTACACCGGCGACCTGGTGATTCTGGGCGAGGGCGAGTGCCGGGCCGCGCTTGAGTCGCTTGCCGAACGGCTGGGCGTTGCCGAAAGGGTCAAGCTGCCAGGCGTGAAGCGTAACGCGGAGGTGGGCGCCTGGATGAAAGGGGCCAAGGCGTTCTACATGCCGTCGCGTTACGAGGGCATGAGCAATGCGCTGCTGGAGGCGGTTGTCGGCCGCACCTATACCGTGGTTTCCAATGTGCCGGCCCAGGTCGAGGCGGTGAGCGTAGGCCACGAGACCTATGGTGAAGTGTTGGAGATCGATGATGTGGCGGCCTGGGCGGCATCGATGGATGCCTTGCAGGGCGTTGCGCGGCCCCAGCCAGCGGCGACGGTGGCCGATGCCTTGGCCGAGCGTTACTCTTTCGCACGGTTCATGGCCGATTTTACTTCGCTGCTGCCGGATGAGTGATCGATGATCGATATGTTGAGGGCGCGCATGGCTACCCGCGAGGGCGGCCGCGACGCGCTGGTGACTTTCCTGAATCCCTATTCGTATCGCATCGCCCGCCGGCATACGGCGCTTTTCCGTCGTTTCGATACCATCCATTACGATGGCATCGTGCTGGCGAAGTTGATGAAGCTTGCCGGCGTGAGCGTACAGCGCACCAGTTTCGATATGACCTCGTTGGCCAACCCGGTATTGGCAAGGGCGGCTGACGAGGGTCGTGGAGTGGCCTTCGTGGGCAGTGAGCCGGGGGTGCCAGAGCAGGCGGTCGAGACGCTGCAGGCGCACTTCGCGGGGCTGCCGGTGGTGTCGGTGCGTCACGGATTCTTCGACAGTGACGAGCAGCGCGCTGCGCATATCGCCGAACTGGTGGCGTTGGCCCCGGCGGTGGTGGTGGTGGGCATGGGCGTGCCGCTTCAGGAGCGTTTTCTGGTCGACCTGGTGGACGCGGGATGGCACGGCGAGGGGTACACCTGCGGTGGGTTTCTCCATCAGACTGCCAAGGGCGGAGCCCAGTACTATCCAGCCTGGATGGATCGCATGAACCTGCGCTGGCTCTATCGCATCTATGATGAGCCAAAGCTGATAAGACGCTATACCATCGACTACTCGATCTTCCTTGCGCTGTTTGCGGGCGACCTTGCGAAGTATTGCTGGGGCAAGCGCTCTCGGGTGTAGCCATTGGGTAGAAGGGATTGCCATGACATCGTTTGAAGTGAGGGTGTAGTGAGCCGTAGGTCTCGTTTCAGCAAGTATGAGCCGTTTCAGATCATTGGTCCTGCGGTCGATCTGCTTGGCGTGATTGTCGCCGGGTGGCTGGTTTACTGGGCACGCTTCGGCGAGTGGCAGTTGATCGAGCTGTATTGGTTGGCGCTGCTGGCCATTGCGATGCTGGTGGTGTTGGTCAATGGGCTGCATGGTTCCTATCAGGACTGGCGCACGTCGAGCTTTGCCCATGTGTTGCTGAGGCTGGTGCTGGTATGGGGCGGTATTGCCCTGGTGGTGATGTCGTTCCTGTTCCTGGCCCACGTGGCGGAGCGCTATTCGCGGCTGTGGGTAGGTTTTACGCTGCTGGGGTCGTTCCTTCTCTCGGTGCTGGCGCGGGTGGTGGCCTATCAGGTGGTGAAGGCGCTATACCGCCGCGGCCGGCTGCGCCGCGGGGTATTCCTGGTGGGCCCTCAGGGGCATGTGTTGGGCGTGGCGCGGGATATGCGCCGCCACTCCACCGAGGGCTTCGGGATTTCGGGGATTCATCGCTTGGCGGGCGAGCCGCAGGCGGTGGATCTCGAGCGCCTGGTGCAGCGTGTCGAGGCATCCGGCGCCAGCGAGATCTGGATCTGCGTGCCGCTGGAGCGTGGCCACGAGGTGCAGGTGCTGTTCCGTGCCTTTCAGCAGTTGATGATGGATGTGCGGCTGATTCCGGACCTCAAGGACATGCGCCTGCTCAACCATCGGGCCAGCCAGGTGGCCGGGCGCTATGCACTGGACCTGAGCGTGAGCCCCATGGCGGGCATGGCGCCCTATGTGAAGCGCCTTGAGGATATCGTGCTGGGTGGCTTGATCAGCCTGTTGATCCTGCCGGTGTGCCTGGCAATTGCGCTGGCGGTGAAGCTTGGCTCTCCGGGGCCGGTGCTGTTCAAGCAGTACCGCACGGGCATCAATGGCAAGCGCTTCAAGGTGTATAAGTTCCGCTCCATGGAGGTTCATGAGGAGTCGAGTGGGCAACTGACGCAAGCGACCAAAGGCGATCCGCGGGTGACGCGGCTGGGGGCGTTTCTGCGCCGTACGTCGCTGGACGAGTTGCCGCAGTTCTACAACGTGCTGCAGGGGCGGATGTCGATCGTCGGACCGCGACCGCATGCGCTGGCGCATAACGACCACTACCGCGGCATGGTGGAGTCGTACATGCGCCGGCATAAGGTCAAGCCGGGCATCACCGGCTGGGCACAGGTCAATGGGCTGCGCGGTGAGACCGACACCGTGGAGAAGATGGAGCAGCGGGTCGAGCACGACCTGTGGTACATCGACAACTGGTCGCTGTGGCTGGATCTGAAGATCATCTATCTGACCGTGTTCAAGGGATTTGCGGGGCAGAATGCGTATTGACCGCTGTTGGCTGGTATCGGCCTGGCAGCGCTGCGCGCTGCAATCGCGAGTGAATTCGCTCCCACAGGGGCGTTTCTTGATTTCGACTATGGGGGCCGGCATTATGCCGGCTCTTTTCGTTTTTGCTTCTGCGAGGCGTTTGCATCGTGACGATGGCTCAGGCACTACCGGCATCCCCCGGCGCTGGCATACGGGTCTATACCAGCATGGCGGCATTTTTGTTGATGGCGATTGCGCTGGTGGTGCCAAGCGGCTATTCGCTGGGGGCGGTGATGCTGCTGCTGGGCAGTGTGGTGCTGCTGGGCAAGCGGGGGGAATTGACGCTGCGCCGTGCAGACTTGGCGATCATGGCGGTATTGACGGCCTATGCGCTGGTGGTGATCGCCGAGGCGTGGTGGGACGGCCAGGGCTCGCGAGGCATGGATAGGCCGTTACGCTTCTTGCTGGCGATCCCCGCGCTGCTGCTGGTGCTGGCGTTTCCTCCCAGGGCGGCGGCGATCTGGGCCGGCCTGGCGACCGGCGGCATTCTGGCCGGTGGCTGGGCGGGCTGGCAAAAGCTCGTCGAGGGCGTTGAGCGTGCCGGGGGCCACACCTATGTGATCCAGTTCGGCAATATCAGCATGCTGAGTGCGATCCTGTGCGCTGCCGGGCTGGGTTGGGCGCTGGTGCAACCACGCGCAAAGCTGTGGGTGGCGCTGCTGGCGCTGGGCATCGCAGGCGGCGTGCTTGGCTCGCTGTTCTCGGGTACGCGCGGTGGCTGGGTAGGCATTCCGGTGGTGCTGTGGGTGCTGTACCGCGGCTATGGCCGGGACTTGCCAGGCAAGTGGAAAACGCTGGCCCTGGTGGCAGTGCTGGTCGTTGGCACCATGGCCTATGCCATTCCTCAAACAGGCGTCCAGTCGCGTGTCGGCCAGGCGGTGAATGATATCCAGCGCTACGCAAGCCAGGAGAACCGCACGTCATCGGTGGGGGCGCGTTTCGAGATGTGGAAAGGGGCCGCGCACCTGATTGCCGAGAAGCCGCTGCTGGGTTGGGGGGAGAACGGCTATCAGGAGGGCATGCAGAGAATGGCCGATGACGATGTGATCCATCCGTTCATCACTACCTTCGATCACGCCCACAACGAGTTCATCGACGCCACGGCCAAGCGCGGCCTGTTGGGGCTGGTAGTGCTCTTGGCGCTGTACCTGGTGCCGATGCGGCTGTTTGCTCGTCAGCTCGCTGCACCTGACATGCAGCTACGTGCCTTTGCGGTGGCCGGCGTGCTGCTACCGGTGGCCTACTTCGACTTCGGCCTTACCCAGGTGTTCATGGCGCACAACAGCGGGGTGATGGTGTATGCCTTCCTGCTGCCGGTGCTATGGGCGGGCTTCCGGGCGCGCGAGAGGCAGCTAGCTTCTTAGCATGGCGTTTTCGATTGAAATCGTGATGGCGGCGTATAACGATCCGGAGGTGCTGACGCTGACCTTGGAGGGGTATCGTCGGCAGACGGATCGGAATTTCAGCCTGTGCATCGCCGATGATGGCTCCGGGCCCAAGGTGGCCGAGGTGGTCGCTCGGTACCGTTCCTTGGGATTGAACATCCGCCATGTGTGGCACGAGGACCGCGGCTTTCGCAAGGCGCAGGTCGTCAATCGTGCCATTGAAGGCGCCCGGGCCGACTATATCGTGCTCACCGACAGCGACTGCGTGCCGATGCGCCACTTCATTGCCGACCACCGTGACTGGGCTCGCCCAGGGCATATGGTGGCCGGTCGACGAGTGGATACGGCCGAAGGGCTGACAGCGCGGATCAAGGCGGGTGAGCTGAGCCTGGCCAGCCTGGAGCATCCGCTACGGCTGCTCGTCCAGTCGCTGCGAGGCGGTCTCTCCCGCGCCGAGTTCGGACTGCATTTGCCACGCTGGGCGGCCCGGCTATGGAGCCGCAAGCCGTTGGCGTTGCTGGGCGCCAATATGGGCGTCTGGTGCGAGCACTTGATGGCCGTCAATGGTTTTGACAGCGATTTCGAGGGGTACGGCGCCGAGGAAGTCGACCTGGAGTGGCGGCTAATTGGCTGGGGAGTAAAGCAGCGCGCCATGCGTGGCCGTGGGGGGCTGATCCATATCCACCACCACCAGCGCCAGGCCGATGCCTATGTATTCCACTTGCTACAGCACAAGCAGCAGGCTGGCGAAGTGGTAGCCCGCAACGGAATACGCTGAGGGCGTGCTGTGCCGTTTTCTGCTTGCCTGTTGGTTCATTTTTTGCTCTGAAGATATCGTTAATAAGGCGCCATACCATAAGGCTTTGATAAGCTTAATCGATGATTAAACGGTGCTGTCGCTTCTCTTAACATTAAATAATGCTCAAGTTGTTTCCTGCCCTGCCGATTAGCATTCCGACGTGGTGAAACCACGTCGTCAACCAGAATGAGAAAGCAGGGAGCAGGGGATGGAATTGCGCAAAAAGCCGCTCGTAGTTGCCGTATCGCTGGCCATGGTGAGTGCTGTAGGGGTGAGCACCGCCAAGGCAGCCCCGGGTGATGGTTGGGAAGATCCTTACGGCCATGTACCGTACTACCAGTATAGGATTCTGGAAGAGCCGGCGGGGGTGTTGCCTGCCGGCCCTGCATTGGCTGAGGCCACTCAGGGTGGCACTTCGCAAGAGACATTGGAAGACCCGATCTTCTTGTATGTGGGCGAGTTCAGCGGCGATTTTCCCTACGATCGGCAGAATCCAGACGCCATCATCGCCGAGGGGCGCGATGGCGTTGAGATAACCGATTGGGAGTGGGAGTCGCCGAGCATTGTGGTGAATACCTCGCAGATTGTCGCAGTGGGCGAGGTCGATCCCAACTCTAGTGACGAGTTCGATTATGAATCCGCCTACTACAGTCAAGTGCACCCTGCGATTGGTATCGTCATCAAGCACGCCGAGCTCACCGGTCTTTCCGCGGCGGATGCAGATGCTGCACTGCTGAGTTCACTGCCGGTATTCGAGGGTGGAAATGAGCGAGTCTCGATCTACAACCAGGGCGTACTTTTTTCAGAAGGCCACAATATTCTGATCCTTGGCGAGGATTACCCGCTGGACCCTCCCACGGTGCTGCGTGGCAACATCATCAACCGCGAAGCGGGTGAGAATGCGCCTGGGTTGATGCTATCCCTCGATCATAACGTTGTGGTGTCTTATGCCACGCTTCAGGGCGACATCGTCAATGACGCCGGTAGGGGAATCACTCTCGACGATTTGCTTTCCCTTTCAGAGCTTGAAGAGTCGCTGGTCCTGGGGGAGCAGGAGGGTAATGGGCTGATTTACCCCGAACAGGGTGGCATGGTAGGGCTCCAGGGTAATATCGCCTTCGTGGAAGGCGCTCGGCTCGAAGGCAACATCATCAACCGTGGATTGATGGCGTCTCCTGGCTCGGTGGTGTATCTGAATGATGCTCATATAGAGGGCCGCATCGTCAATGCGCCCGATGCTGTCATGCTCTCGGAGGGTGGTCGGGCGGCTATCGATGTTCGCAATATCACCGGGGAGCTCTCCATCGAGCAGCACGGTGTGCTTGCCGCCATCGAGCACCAAGCGATTAGCGAGGAGCTTGGGGTTGCCATGAACCTCAGCGGTAGCAATATTTCCGCGTTGCTGGCAGGCGGCGAAGTGATTGGCGACATCGACTTCGAAGGGGCGACGGTGACTCTGGCCGGTGGCGAGTACCAGGGTACGATTCGCAACCGTGGCGGCGTGTTCGTGGTCGATGGCATTCACGCCATCGATGGTGCCTACGAGCAGGACGCCGATGCCACGCTGCAGTTCTCTAGCGACCGGTTGAGTGGCTTGAGCGCGCGGCGCGTGACCCTGGCGGATGGCTCGACGCTGGTGTTTGGCAATGGCGAAGCGTATCGCAACGGCAATGAACTGGTGTTGCTGGAAGCCGACGAGTTGGATTTTGACCTGGGTGCGCTCAATCTCGAAACCGCCTCTGGTTTCTATCGCGTCAGCGAGGTGGCGCTGAGCGAGGATGGACGCCAGCTGCTGGTATCTTACGCTGGTGTTGATGGCCGTGAGGTGGCGCGTCGGGCCATCGATGTGAGTGGCGCACGTGGTGCCAAGGCGCGCCAACTGGATGGCTTGGGTCAGGCGTTGAATCGTGTTCTGCAGAACGGTAGCGACCAGGCTGTGGCGGCGCTGATCGATGCCATCGGCGACGGCGAGCGGCTCGCTGAGCTGTTGCCCGATAGTAGCGGTGCCAGCGTTGAGAGCATCAATGCCGCCAGCCAGGCGGCAGGCAATGTGGTGTCGAGCCGTGCTCGGGGCGTCGCCGCCGGTGATGCCGTGGCAGGCAAGGGGGTGTGGCTTAAGGGGCTTTATTCCGAGGTCGAGCAGCGCATGCGTGACGGCGTTGAAGGCTACGACAGCGATACCCGTGGCTTCGTGCTGGGGGCAGATGCCGAGCTTCACAATGGCACCGTGCTGGGCCTTGGCTGGGCGCACAGTAATACCGATACCAGCGGCCGTGATGGCTTGGCCGAGGGTGACGTCGATTTCGACCAGCTGATCGCCTATACCAGCCGCGCCTATGGCAACTGGCTGTTCGATGCCCAGTTGAGCTATGGCTGGGGGCGCAATGAGTCGCTGCGCCGCACCATGGATGAGACCGCTCGCGCCGATTACGACAGTCGCCAGCGCGGAGCACGTGCCGCGGCGGGTTATGCCTTCGCTCTGGATGGCGCAACGACGCTGACACCGCGTTTCTCGCTGGATTACTCACGCCTTGCGTTGGATGCTTACTCAGAGTCTGGCGCCGGTGCGATGAACCTGAGCCTGGATGAGCAGCGCGTCGAGCGCTTCGAGCTGGGCGCTCAGGCAGAGCTTGGCCACCTTACCCAGGTCAATGGTCTGATGGTTGAGCCGCGCCTGACGCTAGGGATCTTCCACGACCTGCAGGGCAAGGCCAACAGCAACCTGGCCGCCTTTGCCTTTGCACCGGAAGATACCTTCCTCGTCCAGGGCGGCGATGTCGACAAGACGCGCTATACCGCTGGCGTGGGGGTGGACGTTTACAGCGAGGGTGGCTTCACTACCTCGCTGGACCTGAGCCATGGTTGGACCGATAGCATGACCGCCAATGCTGGTGAACTGACGTTGCGCTACGATTTCTGATCGTGCCGGTCAGTTTATGCTGAGCTGAAGAAACGCCCACTCCCTGCGGAGTGGGCGTTTCTGCTTAGTGGGATGCGTGGTTACTGGCAGGCGTCGAGAAAGGCCTCGATGGTGTGCCAGTCGAGTTGCCAGGGGCCGGTGTGCTCGGCCTGGGGGTGGACCTCGAGGTGATGACAGCCGTGGGCCTGGCGTGTGAGCTGGTGCCGAGCGAGCGAGGGCGGAACGATGTCGTCGTTGCCTCCCGCCAAACTGTAGAAGGGTATGGTGCCAGGAGGAGGCGAGGTGGTGCGTGGAGTAGGCAGGTGATGATGCTGTGCGAAGCTGACGTCATCGAGGTTGCCGGCTACGCTGATCAGCAGCTCGACGTTGGGATGGCGCTGGCCAAGCTGCTGGGCGAGGTGAGCACCTCCCGAGAAGCCGATCAGGCGTACGCTTTGCCCCCGGCAATGGCGTTCAGGGCGGCGAGCATCTGTGCCTCGACGTCGGGGCCGTAGCGTTGGGTGGTCCATAGCGAGAAGTGGCAGCCATCGGGGAGCGGTTGCAGAAACTGGCAAGGGCGAGCCAGGTAGGCAACGTGAGAATGCGGATCCTCGAGTGCCAGGCGCATGGCCACTGGTTGGCGCGGCGTTGGGTTGCTGCTGGGCTGGCCGGCGCCTCGCCAGGCGCGGCCGTCGCCTTCCACATAGATGTGCCAAACCGAGGGCGCTTCTGGCGTTGAACGGTACCAGGCGCGCATGAGGCTGGCAGCGCCAAGATCGGCCTCGCGTAGACCGGCGGCAGCGAGCTGCTGCTCAGCGGTTTGGGTGGCGTATTCGCTGGGGCTAGTGGCGGCACATCCGGCCAGCAAGGCGATAGCGAGCAGGAGAAGGTAGCGACTGAGCGATGGAGGCTGCATGGTCAAGGCATCATCAGGGAAGCTGGCACGCGACCTTATCCTCGATCGTGATCGGGCTCAACTTCGCGAGTGAGTTTGCTCCTGCACTGGGGGGCCAAGGCGAATGTGAGAGTGACTTCAGTCACGATGGGGTTGGGTGGCAACGTTGCACACCGACAGTAAATACTATAATTATATACAGTGATTTCTGGAGGAGGGTGCCATATGGCCAGCAACCACCACGACACCGGCTACAAGGAGCTGTTCAGCTACCCGGAGTTCGTCCAGCAACTGATCGAAGGCTTTGCTCCCACGGAGCTCGCCGAGCTGATGGACTTCACCACCCTGGAAAGCCACAGCGGCAACTACATCACCCCGCTATTCGAGGAAAGATTCGAGGACGTGGTGTGGTCGGTCGACATCAGTTGGCAGGGCACCAGGCAGCAGGTGTTCCTGTATATACTTTTAGAGTTTCAGTCGACGGTGGATCACACCATGCCGATCCGGCTGATGCACTACGTGGCCTGCTTCTACGATCATCTGCTCAAGCAGAAGACCACCACACCGAGCAAGGGGCTGCCCCCGGTACTGCCCATCGTGCTCTACAACGGCAGCCAGCGCTGGTCGGCCAAGCAGGATATCTACGACATGGTGCAGCCGGAACCGCCCTCCTTCCTGCGGGGCTATCAGCCACACCTGCGCTACTACCTGATCGACGAGGGGCGCTATACTGACGAGGAGCTGTTGGAGCGCCACACGCCGCTCAGCGGTGTGTTTGGCATCGAGAACGCCACGGCCGACCGCCATGCACTGCAGCAGGCCGTTGACCGCATCGTCGGGATCATCCAGAACGATCCCCACAAGGAGCGCACCGATGCCATCATCACCCGCTGGCTCAAGCGCCATTTGCAGTGGCTCGGAGCAGGCGTCAACCTGGAGAAGCTCAACAGTCTGGTAGAGGATAAAGATATGCTGGCAGAGAAACTCGAAAGCTGGGCCAAGAAAGAACGTCAAGAAGGTCGCCAAGAAGGCCGCCAAGAAGGTCGTCAGGAGACCTCGCGTGATATCGCCCGCAAGCTGATCGCACTCGGCGCGCTCAGCGATGCCCAGATCGCCGAGGCCACCGGCCTGGACGAAACCGACATCGGAGCCATGCGCCACGACACACCGCTGAAGCGGTAATTCCCCGGCAGCGCTGCAATCGCGTATGAATTCGCTCCTACATTGGGAGTGGCGCCAAGGCAAATGTGGGAGTGACTTCAGTCACGATGGGGTTGGCTAGCCGGGCAGCGCTGCGCGCTGCAATCGCGAATGAATTCGCTCCTACACTGGGAGGGGGCGCCAAGACCATAATCGCGACTGAAGTCGCTCCCACACTAATCGCGAATGAATGGTGTGCTCAGTAAACCAGGGGCCTATTAGACCAAACCAAGGAGGTCTAGCGTGCGCTTTCCCTGCTTTAACTGTGCGATGACGTTCGATTCCTTGTCGAGGCGAGCGCGCGACTTGTCCAGAGCTTGCTGGAATAGATCGGCTGGGATGCATACTACACCGTCTGCATCGGCGACCACGATATCGCCGGTGGTCACTTGAATGCCGCCGCAGATGATCGGCTCTCCGATATTGCCACCGCCGTTTTTGCTCGATCCCTTGATGGATATTCCCCGGGAGAAAACCGGGAAGTCCAGCAGTGCTATTTGATGGGTGTCGCGTACCGCACCGTCTATTACCACACCGGCGATACCGCGTAGCTGTGAAGCAACACTCGTTATCTCCCCCCAAATGCCTGATTCCAGGTAGCCATTGGCATCTGCGACGATTACGTCTCCCGGCTGGGCTTGATAGATGGCACGATGAAGGTCGAGGTTATCCGCCGTGGGTAATGTTACCGTCAATGCGCGGCCAACGACGCGAGCACTGGGGTAGATCGGCTTGATGCCGTGATCCATTGCATACTGCTGGCCCGATACCTCATGTAGCGTTGCGGTTCCGGCCTCGAGTGCTGCATCCATTAGTGCTTGGCTCAGATGAAAGTGCGTATCGGTCATTGTTTATTCGCTTTATTACTGTTTGTGGCGAAGCTTTGCAATGCTGAGGTAGCGCTCTTTGGATGGTATGAGATGTTCGCGGCACAGTTGGCAGAGCAGCTCGCGGTCCTGGCGCTTGATGGCATCGATCATGGCGAAATGCTCGCTACAGGCCTGTTCCAGACTCTCTGCATTGGTGATGGCCATGAAGCGAATGGCGTGGGCCTTCTGGGCAAAATCATTAATACATTCAATCAGGTAGGAGTTGCCTGTGGCAGAAAATAGCGTGCGATGAAATGCGATGTTAAGCCGGAATACACGTCGCAGGTCATGGGCTTCAACGGCGTCTCGATGTTGGTTCTGTATGGTTGTCAGTTCCTCGAGCATGCTTGGTGGTGCAGGCAGCGGAATTGACTGTGCTCCGGCCGTTTCGAGAAGTTCACGCATGGCGTAAAGGTCTTCCACCTCTTTGGGTGTATAGGCTTTTACGAAGGCACCGCGATTCTTTATCCGCTCCACTAGGCCGATAGCATCGAGTTGAAAAAGGGCCTGCCGCACGACATGACGCTTGCAGTAAAATCTCTCGATCAGATCTTCCTCGACCAGGCGTTCTTTTGGATTGAGGCGTCCGAGAACAATATCTTCCTCGATGGCCGAAACGATGTCATCGACATTGGAGGAGGCAGATTGAGATGGAGATTGCTTGAGCTGTGTCATGACAAAGGCAGCTATCCTGGCTGACGCTAATAAGGTGTAGAGGCGATATCGGCAACCGCTTCATGCGGATGCCGATATGCTAACAGAATACCCGTGGCCTGGGTATTTAGCGGGCGCGTGGCACTCGTGAAGAGATGTCCGGCCGGCAAAAGGCAAAATCACACCCTTCCTCCGCTTGCAGAATCTGCTCGAGAAACAGCTTGCGGTAGCCACGTTCCTTGCTTGGTTCTACGCGAGGTGACACCGACGCTCTACGGCTCGCGAGCTCATCCTCATCGACCAGCAGTTGCAGCCGTCGTTCCGCTACGTCCAGTGCAATGCGGTCGCCGTCACGCACCAGCGCGAGCGGCCCCAGCTCAGCGGCCTCGGGAGAGACATGCAGGATGATGGTACCGGCGGCGGTGCCGCTCATGCGTCCGTCCGAGATGCGCACCATATCCTTTACGCCTTGTGCTGCCAGCTTCTTGGGAATGGGGATATAGCCGGCTTCGGGCATTCCTGGAGCCCCTTTGGGGCCAATGTTCTGCAGCACGAGGATATCGTCCGCGTTGACGTCGAGGTCTGGGTCGTCAATGCGCTTGGCCAGGTCTTCCAGGCCAGTGAATACGACGGCACGCCCCGAGTGCTTCATCAGTGCCGCTGTCGCGGCCGACTGCTTGATGATGGCCCCGCGCGGCGCCAGGTTGCCGCGCAGTACTGCCATGCCGCCCTGGGCGTAAATGGGGTTGTCGCGTGGGCGCACCACCTGCTGGTTGAGGATATGCGGACTGGCCACGAGATTGTCGCCCAGGGTCTTGCCATTGATGGTAAGCGCATCGAGATGCAGCAGGGGGTGAATCTCGCGCAATAGCGCTGCCAGCCCGCCGGCGTGGTGCAGGTGCTCCATGTAGTGTTCGCCGGATGGCTTGAGGTTCACGAGTACTGGCGTTTCGCGGCTCATGCGGTCGAATTGATCGAGGTCGATATCGATCCCGAGGCGCCCGGCGATGGCGGTGAGGTGAATCAAGGCATTGGTGGAGCCCCCCAGGGCGAGCAG
The DNA here is from genome assembly GCF_010977575.1 of Halomonas socia. Taxonomy (GTDB): domain Bacteria; phylum Pseudomonadota; class Gammaproteobacteria; order Pseudomonadales; family Halomonadaceae; genus Franzmannia; species Franzmannia socia. Next base: position 3,834,024 of record NZ_CP048812.1, on the reverse strand, counting down.
GACGCGCAGGGCATTCTCGAACGCTGCTTCGGTCATGATGTCGCTGGGCAGGACCTTCTCCATGGCTAGTCTGACGGCCTCGGTCCCTGTCTGCTCGGCAATGCGCTGGCGGTCGGCAAATACCGCTGGAGCGGCGGCGCTGCCGGGCAGCATCATGCCCATGGCTTCGGCAAGGCATGCCATGGTGCTGGCGGTTCCCATGACCGAACAGGTGCCGACGGTGGGGACCAGCTTATCGTTGACCTCGGCGATTTCCTGATCGTCGATCTCCTGGCCGCGGTACGCCGCCCAGTAGCGGCGGCAGTCGGTACAGGCGCCGACCCGGGTGCCGCGGTGCGAGCCGCTCAGCATGGGGCCTGTGACGAGCTGGATGGCGGGAACGCCAGCACTCGCCGCGGCCATCAGTTGTGCGGGGACCGTCTTGTCACAGCCACCGATCAGGACCACCGCGTCCATCGGTTGGGCGCGGATCATCTCCTCGGTATCCAGTGCCATCAGGTTGCGCAGGTACATGCTGGTCGGGTGAGAGAACGACTCATGCAGCGAGATCGTTGGAAAGTCGATCGGCAGCCCGCCAGCCAGCATCACGCCGCGCTTCACGCTTTCTACCAGGGCGTCGACATTACCGTGGCAGGCATTGTAGCCACTGTAGGTGTTGGCGATGCCTATCACCGGACGAGAGAGAGCGTCATCGGTGTACCCCATGCCCTTGATGAACGCCTTGCGCAGGAACAGCGAGAAGCCCTCATCGCCGTAGTTGGTCAGCCCTTTGCCCATCCCTTTGGGGTAGTCATCTGATTTCAATGGACATCTCCTTCTGTTTGCCGCTGGCAGCCTTGTTGAACTTTGGTCTAACTATCAACATGATTATTGACAATCATGTCAATAACGTACTACGTTTTTTCCGGCATGCCAAATAAAACTCATGCGGCGCCTTAAGACAAAACCATAAACAAAGGTAAGGATTGATGAAAAAGTTATTATTGCCAGCTTCGCTCTCACTGCTTGCACTGACAGCAGCAATTCCTCTGTCAGCCAGTGCAGAGTATTCCGTGACTGATGAGGTTAAAGTGCTCCAGGGATTTCAGGCGGGAGGTGGTAGTGATGCACTGGCACAGCTTGCCCAGCCATTTCTGAGAGATATCCTTGGCGTGAATTTCGTCAACGAGTATATACCCGGAGCGGCAGGTGCCATCGCCTGGACCCGCTTGGGGAACCAGTCTCCGAAAGATGGTTCGGTTATCAGCATTACCAATACCCCGATGCTGATGACAAATTATATTATCAATGACGCTATCAATTACAATATCGATCAACTGACACCAATCGCTAACGTAGTGACCGACCCTGGCGTTATCGTGGTTCACCCCGATAGCCCCTATCAAACGATTGAGGACTTGCTTCAAGCCGCCGAGGAGAACCCCGGGCGTATTACCATCGGCAATTCAGGTGTAGGGGGCGATGATTATTTCTCTACGATCATGGTCGAGAATGCCACTGGGCTGAAGTTTGAAAAGGTACCGTTTTCTGGGGATGGTCCTTCCGCTACAGCAGCAATGGGTGGCCAAATCGATGCTAGCTTCAACAACGTGGGCATCGTCTATGGCCATATCACCGCCGATAGCCTGCGTCCGCTGGCGGTTTTCTCGGAAGAGCGTCTACCCATGCTGCCCGATACCCCGACGCTGAAAGAGGTCGGCTACGACGTGGTGAATGGCTCATCTCGCGGTTATAGCGCACCGGCGGGCATTCCTGACGAAGCGCGCGACGAACTGATCGCAGCCTTCGAGGAACTGGCCACCAACGAAGAGTTCCTGGCGCTGGCCGAAGAGCGTGCTTTCTATATCGATATCATCACCGGCGATGATTATATGGATATGATGAAGCGCATGGAGGAGACGTTTATCGAGATATGGGAAAACGTTGAAGACGATGCCTGATAGTTAATTGTTCAAGTTGGAGGTTAGGATATGAATGTGAGTCGCCTGTCGCTGGGTGCCTTCGGTGTGTTTTTGGCGATATTTTTCTTTGTCAATAATAGCGGTTATCCAACGAGGGCGGCTCAGATTCCAATTATATTTTCGACAGCAGTTGGTTTGCTTTCAGTGGCGCTGATCGTGCAGGAAGTGGTTGTGTCAAGGATGAGGCTTGGCCTTGCGACGTCGGCAGGGCCTGCGGTTGATACTAAAAAGCAGCGCAACGTACGGGGTATCGCCAAGGCATTCATTATCTATGGCTTTGCACTGTTGTATGTCTACGGTATTGGCGTGGTGGGGTACTTCATTGCTACAGCGCTGTTTCTGGCGGCGTCGCTATTCGTCGTTAGGGGCGTAAGTATCAAATATGCAGGCATTGGTGCTGCCGCCTTGTTGTTCGTTATCGGCTTGGTGTTCTTCCAATTCCTTGGCCTGAATATGCCAGCGCTGCCTTCTTTCTAGCGCCACTACAGATAATGGAGTGAATCATGGATTCGAGCATGCTGCTCGCTGGGATTTTGAATGTTCTGACATGGTGGAACCTGCTGCTGATCGTTGGCGGCACCCTGCTGGGGATGTTCGTGGGTGCCATGCCCGGGCTTTCGGCCACCATGGCGTTGGCACTGTTGCTGCCGATCACCTTCAGCATGGATCCGGGGGCTGGGCTGAGCATGCTGGCCTCGCTCTACGTAGGGGCATCCTATGGCGGGTCGATCGCGGCGATCCTTCTGAATACGCCAGGTACACCGGCGGCGGCGGCGACGGTGCTGGATGGCTATCCGCTTTCCCAGCAGGGCAAGGCCGGCAAGGCGCTGGGGATTTCGCTGTTTGCGTCGTTCTGCGGCGGCTTGATGAGCGGTATTGCGCTGCTCGTTGCCGCGCCGCTGCTGGGGATCCTGGTGTTGAAGTTCGGTCCCATCGAGCTATTTGCCGTCGCCGTGCTGGGCATCACCATCATCGGTTCCCTTTCCCAGGGCTCGGTGGTGTCAGGGCTGCTGTCCGGCGGTATCGGTTTGCTGGTCAGTACCGTCGGCATGGACCTCATTACCGGTACGCCGCGCATGACCTTCGGGCATATGAACCTGTTCTCTGGGATCAGCTTTACCGTCGCCTTGATCGGCCTGTTCTCGATTCCCCAGGCGCTGCTGTTGATTGAGAAAAGCGGCCTTAGCGTCAAGCGAGTGGCCAACAAGATTACCGACCGCCTTCTGCCAAAGCTAAAGGATATCAAGGGCTTGATGCCCAATATCTGCCGTTCGGGGGTGATCGGGATCATCACCGGGCTGATTCCGGGCACCGGTGGCGATACCGCCAGCTGGTTTGCTTACAACGAAGCCAAGCGCTTTTCCAAGGACAAGAGCCGCTTCGGTAAAGGCGATGTGGCCGGCCTGGCGGCACCCGAGGCGGCTAACAACTCGGTGGTGGGGGGCTCGTTGATTCCCACTATTGCCCTGGGGATCCCCGGGAGCTCATCAACGGCCATTCTGCTGGGTGCCCTGATGGTGCATGGGATCCTGCCTGGCCCCAACCTGCTTACCGAACACGGTGAAGTCACCTATACCCTGATTTGGGCCGTGATCGTGGCCAACTTTGCACTGCTGGCCGTCGGCCTGATGTTTACACGGCTCTGCGTCAGTGTGACCAAGGTGCCGGATGGGTTCGTGGCATGCGCCATCATCGTGCTGTGCGTAGTGGGTTCTTTTGCCATCAACAATAGCTTCTTTGATGTTGGCCTGATGTTTGCCTTCGGTCTGTTCGGGTACTGGATGATCAAGGCGGGCATGTCGCCGGCACCGATGGTGGTGGGGCTGATCCTGGGGCCTGTGATGGAAACCAGCTTTCAGCAGTCGATGCTGATTGGCGGTGGCACTTTCATGGTCTTCGTCCAGAGTCCGATCGCGTTGTGCCTGCTACTGCTTGCGGCGTTTTCGGTCATCCAGTCCACGCCGCTGTTGGGTGCGGTTGTATCCAAGTTCAAGAAACCAGCCTGATCACCATCATTTTCGAGAGAGGAGAGACACCCGATGGCTACCATTGTTGAAGTAAAGGCACGCACGGTTAGTGTGCCGCTGGACAATCCCACCAGTTTTTCAAATCGCAAAGTGCTCAAGCGTGACTATGCAGTGGTCGAGGTGGTGGGTGACGACGGGCACAAGGGTATCGGCTTTTGCTATGGCGGCAGCAATGCCGGGCGGCTAGTCACTCAGGCTGTGCGTGAGCTGCTCAAGCCGGTGCTGTTGGGCCAGGACACTCACCGCGTGGAAGGTTTGTGGCGCGAGATGTATCAGGAGGCGTTGCTGCATGGGCGCGCCGGTTCGGTGATGCGCGCGATCAGCATCATCGATACGGCGCTTTGGGACCGCAATGCCCGCGCTGCCAACCTGCCGCTATACAAGATGCTGGGGGCCAACGAGACCGAGAGCGTTGCTGCCTATGCCAGCGGCGGCTATTACCTGGAGGGCAAGACCCCCGCGCACCTGGCCGATGAAATGCGCGCTCACGTCGCCAACGGCTTCAAGGCGGTGAAGCTCAAGGTAGGGCGTGACAGCCTTGCCGAGGAGGAGGCGCGTCTTGCTGCCGTTAGAGAAGCGGTGGGGCCGGAAGTGCTGGTCATGATGGATGCCAATAATGCCTGGCGCGATTTGCCCTCGGCCCTTGCCTTCATGCGCATGGCCGAGCCCTACGATCCTTACTGGATCGAGGAGCCATTCAGCCCCGACGATATCGATAATCACCGCCGCCTGGCTGAGCGCACGCCGGTGCCGGTCGCTACCGGGGAGATCGAGGCGGGCCGCTGGCGCTTCAAGGAGTTGCTGGACAAGGAGGCGGCAATGATCCTCCAGACCGATGCTGCGGTGTGTGGTGGGATCACCGAATTTCGCCGCATTGCGGCTACGGCGGCCAGCTATGGCGTCGACGTTTTCCCGCACTGGTTCCACGACCTGCATGTGCATCTGGTCGCTTCGACGCCTAATGCGCCCATGGTCGAGTATTTCGCCGACGACCAGGTGCTCAACTTCCGCCGCCTGATCGATACCCAGCTCAGCTGTGACAATGGCCGCCTGGTGCTGCCAACATCGCCGGGCCTGGGCTTCGATTTCGATGCCGATGCGTTGGCACGATTCGCTGTTGATGATTGGCAGTGACCCATTTCAGCAGGAGAGACGTATGAATCGATTGCATCGCGCTGGGCAAGTCTGGTCCCCGGTGATTACGCCATTCGGCCCTGACCTCGAGCCGCATGCCGACCGCTTTGCCAAGCACTGCAGGTGGTTGCTCGAGAACGACGTTGGGCTGGCCATCTTTGGCACCAACTCTGAAGCCACCTCATTGAGCGTGTCGGAAAAGCGCGGCCTGCTCGAATCACTGGTAGAGGCGGGTATCCCTGCTGCACGGATGATGCCCGGCACCGGCCACTGCGCGATTGGCGACAGCGTCGAATTGACGCGCAGTGCGGTCGAGCATGGCTGTGCGGGTGTGCTGATGCTGCCAGCGTTTTATTACAAGGGTGTCTCGGATGAGGGGCTGTTCCGGTATTTTTCCGAGGTCATCGAGCGCGTGGCATCCGCGGCGCTCAGGGTCTATCTCTACCATATCCCGCCGGTCTCTCAGGTGCCGTTGAGCCTGGCGCTGGTAGAGCGACTGCTGAAGGCTTACCCCGACACCATTGCGGGCATCAAGGATAGCTCCGGCGACTGGTCCAATACCCAGGCGTTGATCGAGGCCTTTGGCGAGGAGATCGATATCTATGCCGGCAGCGAGCATTTCCTGCTCCAGAACCTGAGGGCCGGCGGGGCAGGGTGCATCAGTGCCACTGCCAATGTGAACCCTGGCCCGATTGCCGCGCTGGCCAGGGATTGGCAGAGCGCCGATGCCGAGCAACAGCAGCAAGCCCTTTCCGCGCTGCGGGGGGTATTCGAGCAGTTTCCCATGATTCCAGCGCTCAAGTCGGCGACTGCGCTGTATGGCGATGATGACGCCTGGCATCGATTGCGGCCACCGCTGGTCGAGTTGGATGCCGAGCAGCGCAAGGCACTGTCCAGTGCCCTGGACATGGCGGGATTCGACATGCCAGGCCGCAGAGCCTGAGCGGACTACCTAGCCGAACCACTCCGCTCGCCCTTGGGTCCGCATGGGGCGAGCGCCAGCGTGAGAAAAATGACACATGACAGCGCAAGTTCAGCACACCGGCAAGCACGTTGCCGGTCTTACCATTCGCCTGCATCCTGACGACAATGTGGTGGTGGCCCGCCAGGAGGTTGCCCTGGGCATGGCGTTACCCGAGGAGGCGGTCACCAGCCGCGCCCAGATCCCCGCTGGATATAAACTGGCGACGCGTGAGATCCAGCAGGGCGAAGCGATCCTGAAGTACAACGTGCCGATAGGCTTTGCTTCGCGTGACATTTCGGCCGGGGATATGGTGCATAGCCATAATGTGGCGTTCGAGGAGTTCGATCGCGACTATCGCCACGCCGAGGGGTATGTCCCCGTTACGCCCGTTCCCGCGAATGAAGTGGCCACCTTCCAGGGGATCGTGCGCGAGAATGGCCAGGTCGCTACGCGCAACTATGTTGCCATTCTCTCGACCGTGAATTGCTCGGCCACCGTGGCGCGCAAGGTCGCCGACTGGTTCACGGAGGAGCGCTTGGTAGACTTCCCTAACGTCGATGGGGTGGTCGCCTTTCCTCATTCCCTGGGGTGTGGGATGGAGATGACCGGCGAGCCGATGGCACTGCTGCGTCGGACCATCGCCGGTTATGCCAGGCATGCCAATTTTGCCGCCGTGCTGATCGTGGGACTGGGGTGTGAGCGCAATCAGATCAACGGCTTGCTGGAGGAGGAGGGGCTCGATGCCGGTGGGCGCCTACAAACCTTTACCATGCAAGCGATGGGGGGACGGCCAAGACCATCCAGGCTTGCGTGGAGGCCGTCGAGGCATTGTTACCCGAGGCCAACCGCGTCGAGCGCCAGCCGGTCTCTGCCGCCCACTTGACCGTGGCGCTTCAGTGCGGCGGCTCGGACGGTTTCTCGTCGATCACGGCCAATCCGGCGCTGGGACGTGCGGTGGACATTCTGGCGCGCCATGGCGGGACCGCCATTCTTTCCGAAACGCCGGAAATCTACGGCGTCGAACATACCCTTACGCGTCGTGCGGCTAGCCGCGAAGTGGGCGAAAAGCTCGCCGAGCGCGTGCGCTGGTGGAAAGAGGAGTATTCGGTTGGCCGCGACGTTCAGATCAACGGCAAGGTGAGCCCTGGCAACCAGGTCGGCGGGCTGGCGAATATCTTCGAGAAGTCGCTGGGCTCCTCCATGAAAGGCGGCACTGGCCCGCTGATGGCGGTATACCGCTATGCCGAGCCGGTGACCGCCAAGGGGCTGGTCTTCATGGATACACCAGGCTATGACCCGGTGTCGATCACTGGCCAGATTGCCGGGGGCGCCAACCTGGTGGCCTTCACGACCGGGCGTGGCTCGATGTTCGGCGCCAAGCCCTCTCCCACCATCAAGCTGGCGACCAACACCTCGATGTATGAGCGTTTGACCGACGATATGGATATCAACTGCGGCGAGATCATCGACGGCACATGCGATATGCAGGCCATGGGCCAGCGCATCTTCGAACTGATGCTGGCGACTGCGTCGGGGCAGCGCTCCAAGAGCGAGTTGCTGGGCCTGGGCGACAATGAATTCGTGCCTTGGCATATCGGCATCATGAGCTAAGCGCCGCACTACACGCGACAGGGGATGACGATGAACAAACGGATCGTGGCGGTGCGTCGGCTGCATGCGGAACATCTCAAACAGCTTGAGGGCATGTTTCACGTTGACTATTTTCCGCATCTCGACGAGGGCAATCTCGACGCGTACCACGCGGCCTTGGCTCATGCGCATGGCCTGATTGGCGGCAAGCTCTCCGTCACTCCGGCGCTCCTGGATGGGGCGCCGAATCTGGAGGTGGTGGCGACGATCTCGGTGGGTTATGACAACTTTCCCGTCGATGAGATGAGCCGCCGCGGTATTGTGCTGTGCAATACGCCGGATGTCTTGACCGAGACGACGGCCGATACCGGCTTTGCGCTGATAATGGCCACCGTGCGTCGCGTGCCGGAGCTGGATCGCTTCGTGCGCGAGGGGCAGTGGCAAGCGCATGTCGAGGAGGCGCAGTTCGGGCGCGATGTCCACGGTAAAACGCTTGGCATGGTGGGCATGGGGCGTATAGGGGCTGCGGTAGCGCGGCGGGGGGCGCTGGGGTTCGGTATGCCGGTGATCTACAGCAACGCCTCGCCCAAGCCGGCGCTCAACGCTGAGCTAGGCGCGCGTTGCTGCTCATTCGAGGCGTTGCTGGCCTGCGCCGATGTGGTCTGTGTGACGGTGCCGCTAACGGATTCGACGCGGCATTTGATCGATGCCGATGCCTTTCGCCAGATGAAGCGCTCGGCGATCTTCGTCAATATCGCTCGGGGGCCGGTGGTCGATGAAGCGGCCATGATCACGGCGCTTCAGCAAGGCGATATTGCCGGAGCGGGATTGGATGTCTTCGAGCAGGAGCCGCTACCATCCTCGTCTCCGCTGCTGGCGTTGCCGCAGGTGGTACTGCTGCCGCATATCGGCTCGGCGACCCATGAAACGCGTTCGGCGATGGCACAGCTTGCCGTGGATAACCTGGCCCTTGCACTGCAAGGAGAGCGACCTCCCAATGCCGTCAACCCCGATGCGTTCTCGATGACATCTGCACAGGAAAAGATGTGAGCCGTCTATCGAAAATCTATAACCTCCAAGACTTCGAGCGAGCGGCGCAGCGGTATCTGCCGCGCCCGCTATTCGGTTATGTCGCGAATGCGGCGGAGGAGGGAGGGAGTTTCAGGGCCAATCGCCGTGCCTTCGAGGACTTGAGTTTCATGCCACGCGGGCTGGTGGACGTGTCTCGGGTGACAACCGGGACAGAGCTCTTCGGTCGCCACTATTCCGCCCCTTTCGGCATTGCGCCGATGGGCCTCAGTGCCTTGTCGGCCTACCGCGGCGATATCGTGCAGGCACGCGCCGCCGCCACGGCCAAGGTTCCCATGATTCTTAGCGGCACCTCGCTGATCCCGATGGAGGAGGTGGCGGAACACGGGGCTACCGATTGGTTTCAGGCCTACCTGCCGGGGGATATGCCGGCGATAGAGGCATTGATTGCACGGGTCAGGCGCAGTGGGTTCAAGCATCTGGTGATCACGATCGACTATCCGGTACCGCCGAATAGCGACAACAACCGGCGCTGTGGTTTCTCCTCTCCGCTTCGACCCAGCCTGCGGTTGGCCTGGGATGGTCTGATACGCCCTCGCTGGCTGTTCGGTACCTTCATGCGCACGCTGCTACGGCACGGGGTGCCACATTTCGAGAACAACTATGCCACCCGCGGTATCCCGGTGATCGCGAAAGACGTCGATCGTGACTTTTCGGGGCGTAGCCATCTCGACTGGGAGGTACTTCAGCGGGTACGTGAGCTGTGGCCTGATTTCCTGATCGTCAAGGGTATCCTGCACCCCGAGGACGCCCGCAAGGCGCAGCGCCTGGGCGTGGATGGCATCATCGTGTCCAATCATGGCGGCCGCCAACTGGATAGTACCGTCGCAACGCTGCGCGCCTTGCCGGCGGTGGTCGAGGCCGTTGGCAATCTACCGGTGATGGTCGACAGTGGGTTTCGGCGTGGCACCGACGTGCTAAAGGCGCTGGCGCTCGGAGCCTCGTTCGTGTTCATCGGCCGGCCCATCAACTACGCGGCAGCCTATGCCGGCGAGGCCGGCGTGGCGCACGCCCTCGAGCTTCTCAAGCAGGAAGTGTCTCGCGACATGGCCCTGCTGGGTGTCACACGCGTAGAAGAGCTTGGGCGGGAACACCTGGTCGCCAACGGTGGATGACCTTCTCAGGCTATAGCGTCGAGAACCGCTGCATCGTGAATGAATCTGCTCTCACAAGGGGGCGATGGGGTTGGATTGGGTTGGGTTGTGGCCCGGCAGCGCTGCGCGCTGCATTCGCTCCTACAGGGGAGTGGCGCCCAATGGATGCAAGCTATTGTCGGTTAGACTAAACTAAGTCGACCAAACTAAGTGCAGGGTGTGGTATGGAATCTATCAATATCCACGAAGCCAAGACGCGGCTTTCACAGCTCATAGCGCGCGCCCAGCATGGAGAAGCCTTCATCATCGCGAAGGCGGGCAAGCCAATGGTTCGCGTCACGCCCATTGATAGTCCAGAGCCCGGCCAACAGCTGCGCTTGGGTTTCCTTGCAGGTCAGTTCAGCGTGCCGGATGATTTTGACCGTATGGGGGAGGATGAAATCGCTGACATGTTCGGTGGCTGAGGGTGAACCTGCTTCTGGATACCCATGTGCTGCTATGGGCAGCAGCTGAGCCTGAGAAGCTTTCTGCAGATGCAGAAGAGTTGATCACCGACAGCACCAACCGCCTCTACTTCAGTGCTGCGAGCCTCTGGGAGGTGGTGATCAAGAACAGCCTGCAGCGGCCAGACTTTCATGCCGACCCACACCTGCTGCGGCGCGGCCTGCTCGACAACGGTTATAGCGAGCTGAGTATTAGCGCGCAGCACACGCTGGGGGTGGCCCGTTTGCCGCTAATCCACAAAGACCCTTTCGACAGAATTCTGGTTGCCCAGGCCGAGGCAGAAGGGTTCCTGTTGCTGACTGCCGATGCTCTGGTAGCACAGTATCCTGGGCCTATTCGCCGGGTGTGAAAAGTGGGGCCTTCCATGACCTGCTTGAGTGTGTTGGACGCGATTTCAATCACGATGGGGTTGGCCTAGCCAAGCCCAGGCAGCGCTTCGCGCTGCAATCGCGAATGAATTCGCTCCTACATTGGGGGTGGCGCCAAGGCAAATGTGGGAGTGACTTCAGTCACGATGGGGTTGGTCTGACTAGGCAGCGCTGCGCTGCAATCGCGGCCGAAGACGCTTCCACGCTAATCGCGACTGAATTCACTCCCACAGGGGAGCGTGGCGCCTGTTCAGGGTAAGCCCTCGTGCTAGACTCGTCGGTAATAAAAAATTACTAGTGCATCCACGCAGGGGATTCCTTAAATGCCACCACTCAGTGTGCTGCTCCATCGTACGCTCGTGCCTATCCGTCTCGCTTTGTTGGCCGCTGCGCTGTGGCCAGCAGGTGCCGCCCTGGCCAGCCCCGAGGTGGTGATATTCCAGCACGGCGAGCAGGAAACTCAGCAGGCGGTGGCGGAGCTGCGCGAGCGTGCCGACGTGCGCTTTACCTTCTTCGATCCCTACCTGGCCGATGAGGTGGAGGTGACCGGACTAGTGTTCCGCGAGCTGCTCGAGGAGCAGTTCGGCGCGGTGCCCGAGCAACTGACCTTCACCGCCTGGGACGACTATAAGGTGACCCTGGGCGGCTGGGACGACCCCAACTGGATTCTCGTCACCCACCAGGACGGCGAGCCGCTGAGCCTGCGCGAACGCGGCCCGGTGCGCCTGGTGGAGCGCGACTATGGCGATCGCGACCCGGGCAACCTGCGCAATTTCAACGATTGGGTATGGATGATTCGCGAGATCGAGGCACACTAGTGAACCCAGCTCCTCGTAGGCGGCGCACTCCCGGTTGGCTGTGGCTCAGCCTGATGAGCTTTACGGCGCTGATGCTGTTGATCACCTATGAGACGCGCTGGGTTCACCCTGACATTCACGCCTACTTCAGCCAGTCCGGCAACCTAACCGGCCAGCAGCTGGCGACCCGCTCGCGCAGCTACCTCGAGGAGAGCCTGGGCATTCTCTTGGAGGATGACGCGCCCGACTCCGCGCAGCGCGCTCGCTTCCAGATCGAGCTGGGCTACAGTCTGTTCGATATCGGCCTCTACCGTAACGAGTATGCCTGCACGGTACCGAGCCTGCGACGGCTGGACGCCTTGTATGAGACCCTTGGCCGCGATGTCGTACCCTCGCCGGCCTTGCTCAGCCAGAACCTGCTGCAGCCGATTCGATGCCTGACCGAGATCGAGATGAACCAGCTCGACCGCCGCAGCGAGGTGACCAATCGCTTCGTCGAGGAAACCCGTCGCCACCAGACTCTGGTGCTGGCGGGCAGCCTGGTGATCTATCTGCTGGGGCTGCTGTTCTGGGGCATGCACGTGTTCAAGCACCGCCTGGCGGATCGTGCCACCCGCGAGAGCCTGCGCTGGATGGCCCAGGCGTTGCGCGACCCGCTCACCGGTATCGGCAACCGCAGTGCGCTGCATGATGACGTGCTGGTCGAGCCGGGCTGCTCCCTGGGGCTGCTGCTGATCGACATCGACTACTTCAAGCAGTATAACGATGCCCTTGGCCACCCGGACGGCGACCGCCTGCTGCGCGAGCTGGTGGCGCTGATCGACCGAGCCCTTGGCGGAAGCGCAAGGCTATATCGCATGGGCGGCGACGAGTTCGCCGCACTGCTGCCTTGCGATGGCACCCAGACCCTGGAGCAGGCCTGCGCCTCTGTAGTGGAGGAGGTGCGTCGAGCGGCACTGCCGCATCCGGGCCATCCCGCTGGTGTTCACGTCACCCTGAGCGTGGGCGGGGTTCTGTTTACTGCACAGCGCGAAGCCTTTGCCGCTGCTTATACCGCTGCAGACCAGGCGCTTTATCGGGTCAAGGCCGAGGGGCGCGACGGTTGGCAGGTGGCGAGTGCCATTACGCTGTCAGCGTCGCTATAGCCGCTATTCGCTGCGGTGGCTGGATTGCCCCAGCAGCGCTGCGCGCTGCATCGCGAATGCATTCACTCCCGCACTCATCCTAAATGCGCTGGCTCCTACGCAGGGCTGGGCACCTCGCCGAGCACGTCGAGGCTGTTGCCAAGCTTGGCCTCAATGGCCTGGCCGATGGCGATCAGTCGGGCGTCCTGCCAGGGGCCGGCCATCACTTGCAGGCCGACGGGCATGTTGGCGGCGTCGCGGCCGACCGGCAGAGTGAGCGCGCAGAGTCCCATGAAGTTGGCCATGACGGTATTGCGCAGTGCCTTCATGTTGGCCTTGGGGTAGGCGCCCTCGTGCTCGAGGCTCTCCAGCGTCGGCGGGGTGATGGCGACGGTGGGCGTCAGTACGGCATCCACCTGGCTGAGCCGTTCGGCCGCGGCGCGGCAGAGGTCGTCGAGGAGCTGGCGCCGGCGCACGTATTCCCAGCCCGGCATGTCGTCGGCGGCTTCGATCCGGGCGGCAACGTTGGGGTCCAGCGCGGCGATGGCACCCGGCAGTGAGGTGTGCAGAAAGGCAGCCAGCTCGGCGGCGGCGACGCCACCTTGCTGGAACAGCGTGAAGGCGTCGTCGGTGTTGGGCAGCTCCAGGGTGACGATGCGCGCGCCGGCGGCTTCGAGGCGTTTGATGGCCTCATGCACGGCTTCGGCGATGCCGGGGCTGCAGTCGTCCCAGAAGAAGGTTTCGGGCACGCCGAAGGTGAGGTCGGCAAGATCGGGGGTGGCGAGCACTCTGCTGCTACCGGGGCTTAGGCCTGGGTCGAGGGCGTCGAAGGCGAACGCCAGGTCATCCACGCGGCGGGCCAGCAGTCCCGGCGTATCCAGGGTGGTGGAGAGCGGCACGATCTGGGCGGTGGACCAGCGGCCCACGGTGGTCTTGAGGCCGGCCACGCCGGTCATGCTGGCGGGCACGCGCACCGAGCCGGCGGTGTCGGTGCCGAAGGCCAGGCCCGCGGTGCCGCTAGCCAGCGAGACGCCGGCGCCGGAGCTCGAACCGCCCGGGGTGCGATGGGCGACCGGGTCCCAGGGGTTGCGCGGCGCGCCGTGGTGGGCATTGGTACCAAGGCCACCGAAGGCGAACTCGACGGTGTGGGTCTTGCCCATCACCACCGGCAGCTGGTTGAGCAGGGTGCCGACCAGCGGCCCGGGCCGTTCCCATTCGGCAGGCAGGCGCCGCGAGGAACCGGCATAGGTGGGTAGCCCGGGCACGGCGTAGATGTCCTTGATCGAGACCGGCAGGCCCATCAGCGGGCCGGCGTCGCCGCCTTGCTTGAGGAGGGCATCGGTGGCCTTGGCGAAGGCCTGGGCGGCGTCGCCGTTCCAGGTCTTGTAGGCGTGGTCGTGCTGGCCGCGGGTGCGATAGGCCTGCGCGGCGCTCTCGGCGAGCGCGGCGGCGCTCACGCTGCCGTCGCGCAGTGCCCGGTGCAGGGCACGCAGCGGTTGTTGGAGCGGAGGTGTTGTCATGGTGGGGCTCCTGGCGGTTAGCGGATTTCGAAGATCGACTCGACTTCGACGGCGGCGTTACCCGGCAGCGTGGCTACGCCGATGGCGGTGCGCGCATGGCGGCTGGCGTCGCCGAACAGGTCGATGAACAGCTCTGAGGCGCCGTTGATCACCAGCGGCACGTCGTGAAACCCCGGGGCGACGTTGACGAAGCCGTTCATCCTGACACAGCGTACGACGCGATCCATGTCGCCCTCCACGGCGTCGTTCAACGCCGCGAGCAGGTTGAGGGCGCAGGCCTGGGCGGCGAGCTTGCCGGTTTCCAGGTCGAGCTCGGCACCCACCTTGCCGGGGTAGAGCACCTCACCGTCTCGTTCGCAGATCTGGCCGGCCAGAAACAGCTGGTTGCCGAGCCGCGACCAGGGGCGAAAGGTGCCGCGGGGTTCGGGGATGGCGGGCAAGGTGAGGCCGCGTTGGGCCAGAGCATCGGCAAGTGACATGGTGTTCTCCTCATATGTCTTTCTCTTTTCTCATCCGGTTCAGTAAATCAGCGATGGCAACCAGGTGCTGAGGAATGGCACATAGGTGAGGATGATCAGGGCGATGAACATCATCGCGATCAGCGGTAGGCAGGCCTTGAAGACCTCCACCAGCGACATCCGCGAGATCGCCATGGCCACGAACAGGTTGAGGCCGACCGGCGGGGTGATCATGCCTACCGAGAAGTTGACCAGGGTGATGATGCCGAAGTGGACGGAGTCGACGCCGACACGGCCGGCAATCGGCTCGAGCAGCGGCGAGAGCACGATGATCGCCGAGGCGCTGTCGAGGAAGAACCCGGCCACGATCATGACCACGTTGAACAGGGCCATGACCTGTATGGGGTCGTCGGTGAGCGACAGCACCTGATTGGCTAGCTGCGTGGGGGTTCCGGTGATCGCCAGCAGCCACGAGAAGGCCGAGGCGCCCGCGGTGATCAGCAGCAGGGTGGCCGAGGTGAGTCCCGAGCTGCGCAGGGTGCCGAGCAGGTCGCGCCAGCCGATGGTGCGGTAGATCGCCATGCCCACGAACAGGCCGTACATGCAGGCGACCGCGGCCGACTCGGTGGGGGTGAAGATGCCGCTGTAGATGCCGCCGAGCAGGATAAAGGGCAGCCCCAGGCCCCAGGCCGCCGACCTGAAGGCGGTAGTGACTTCCTTGAGCGTGGGGAAGGGGGTGCGCGGGTAGCCCTTGAGCGACGCATAGATGATGCAGTAGGCAATTAGCAGCGAGGCGATCAGGATGGCGGGGATCAGCCCGGCGGCGAACAGTCGGCCTACCGAGGTGCCGGTGACGGAGCCGTAGATGATCAGCGCGATACTCGGCGGGACGATGGGGCCGAGGGTGCCCGCGGTGGCGATCAAGCCGATGGCAAAGCGCTTGTCGTAGCCTGCGGCGACCAGGGCGGGGAACATGATCGAGCCGATCGCCACCACCGTGGCCGGGCTGGAGCCGGAGATGGCGCCGAACAGCAGGCAGGAGAGCACCGTGGCAGCCGCCAGGCCGCCGGGTACCCAGCCCACCAGCGCCTTGGCGAGCTCGATGAGGCGGCCGGACAGACCGCCAATGCGCATCAGCTCGGCGGCCAGGATGAAGAACGGGATCGCCATCAGAGAGAAGTTGTTCATCCCGGTGAACATGCGCATGGGCACGATGATCGGATCCGTGGTACCGAAGAACTGGATGGCGAGAAAGACCGCGAATGCCAGGGCGGCGAAGATTGGCAGCCCCAGTAGTAGCACCGCGAAGAAGATGGGCAGAAGAGCCGTGATCATAACGAACTCCAGTCGTCAGACGAGCTTGTCTTTTTCGGCGGCAAGCTCTTCAGCGAGGCTGACCGGCGGTTTGGTCCAGGCTTGATGGATGACCCATAGGTAGCGAACCACCAGCAGCAACCCGGAAATGGCAATCGGCAGGTAGAACCAGGCCATCGGCAGGCGTAGCGCAGCCGTTCTCTGGCCTCTTCCCAGGGTGTTGAAGAACAGCTGGAACCCGTAGTAGACCAGGAAGCAGGCAAAGGTAATGCCCAGCACAGCGGCGATGATATGCAGCCAGCGATTGACGGAGGGGGGGACGAAGGCGTTCAGCACGTCGACGGAGATGTGCACCCCGTGCCGTACGCCCATGCTGGCGCCAACGAAGCTCATGCAGATGATGGAGTAGATGACGACTTCCTCGACCCAGAACAGCGAGCTGTTGAAGCCGTAGCGGTATACCACCTGGAGAGAGGTGAGAGTGGTGGCAATGGACATGAACATCACCATCGCTACGCTTTCCAGGTGATCGAGAATCTTGTTGAGCGTTGCGAACATGGTAAGGCCATTTCGTGGAGAAACGCGTGATTGAGAGCGGGCGCCGCGAGGGCGCCCGTGGAGTCTCAGTACTCGATGCCGACGACGTCGTAGACCTTGTGGAGCAGGTCGGTGGTTACCACGTCCTCGTACTCTTGGTGTACCGGGATGCTCGCTTCGACGAAGGCTTCGCGGGCCTCGGCCGAAATCTCGTTGATCTCGATCTCGCCTTCCAACGAGGCCATGATCTCCTCTTCATCCTCGAGAGTCAGTTGGCGAGATGCGGTGCGCCCGTTGTCGAAGGCGCCACGCATGACCTCCTGGAGGTCCTCGGGGAGCGAGTTCCACGAATCGGTATTCATCACGGCCGCATAGGCGTGATAGGCGTGATTGGTCAGGGACAGGTAGTCCTGCACTTCATGGAAGCGCATGGTGTAGATGTTGGCCAGCGGGTTTTCCTGACCGGATACCACTCCTTGCTGCAGGCCGTTGTATACCTCGGTGAAGGCCATGGCGGTGGCATTGGCATCGAAGTTTTCATAGGTGGAGATGATGATCGGGGCCTGCATGGTGCGCATGCGAATGGCCTCGAGATCCTCTGGCGTTTCGATGGGGCGGTCGTTGTTGGTCATGTGGCGGAAGCCTGCGCCCCAGAAGTTCACGCCGTACATGTTGTGATCATTTAGAGTGTCGAGAATCTCGCGGCCGACGTCTCCGTCCAGAAGTTCGACCATGGTGTCGTAGTCGGGGATCAGGAACGGCAAGTCGAGAATCTGCAAACGCTCTTCGAAGTTGCCGAGCGTGGCAGACGGGGGAATCCCGATGTCCACGAGGCCCATCTGGATCTGCTCGATGATCTCGACATCGCCCCCCACCTGGGCGGCAGGCAGGACGTCGATCTGGATACGGCCGTCGGAGTTCTCTTCCACCTCTTCCTTGAAGCGCAGGGCGGCCTGGCCGTTGGGGGTGTCCTCGATCAGCACGTGGGCGAAGGTGAAGGTATATTCGGCCGCGTTGGCCTGGCTGATGCCAAAGGTGGCGGCGGCCACGGCGGCGACGAGGGACGTCTTGATCAGTTTGTTGTTCATTGTGTTACCTCTGCGAGTCGTTGGGTTTATTCGTTGCTGTGGGGCTGATGAGACCCTGATGGTTCGTCACGCCGCGCTGGCGGACGCCAGGGATTTCAAGCTCGCCTCGAGTGGCCCCGATGAAGCGGAGGCGAGGAGAACGGCGAGTGCCAGCCGGGCCTTGCGGGCACTGAGATCCTGTAGCGGTATAGCGCCAGCGGCGACCAGGTCACAGAGGCTGCCGTCGAATTCGTAGACGGTTTCTATGGGGCCCCGATGGCAGCTGCTGACGATAACGACTGGCGTGCCATCGGCGACTGCCTTGGCAATGTGGTCGGGCCATGTTGGCGGCACATGGCCGCGGCCCAGGGCGTCAACGATGAGGCCCTGGCTACCTCGTTCGATGGCCGCCTCGATCATGTCGGGGGCGGCCCCCAGGTATGCCGGCAAAATGTCGACCCGCGGTAGCGCTTCAGCCAGTGGCACGCTGACAGGCTGGGGGCGTATAGGATTCGCGGCCAGGTGGATTCGGGTGCCGTCGATGTAGCCGAGCGGGCCTGTTTCGGGGGCAGCGAAGCCCTCTAGTTGGAAGGTGTTGACCTTGCGGACCTGCCGTGCGGCAAACAGCGTCTGATTGAACAGCACCAGGGTGCCTAGCCCATGTGCTTGCGGCGAGGCTGCCAACTGGATGGCATCGGCGATGTTACGAAAGGCATCGGTGCCCGGTTCGTGGGGAGCGCGCTGCGAACCGGTGAGCACGACGGGTATGCGGCCGGGCAGGGTGATATCCAGGAAATAGGCGGTTTCTTCGAGGGTGTCGGTGCCGTGGGTGATCACGATGCCTATCACCTCGGGGGATTCGCAGAGCGCCAGGCATTGTTGACGCAGCAGCATCAGGTCGTCTAGCGAGATGGCGTTGCTGGGTTTTTGCAGCACCGAGCGAACCTCTATCTCGGCTGTCAGTCCTTGCGACAGCGAGACCTGCGACAGCAGTGATTCGCCCTGGAGAGCACCGGAGCGGTGACGCCCTGAATCGGTCTGGCTACTGGCAATGGTGCCGCCAGTGGTCAGCACCACGAGCTTGGATGTTGTCATTATGCTGTCCAATGGCTTCGCATGGCAGACATCTGATGTCTGATGTAATGTGGGTTAGACTAGTCAACGATTCGGCACTCTTGCAAGCTGGGCTTGGCAACGTCCTAATGTCGATTTGGTAATATGCGCTATGGCGCCAACAGTGAGATAACCCATGAGTCTGAACCCCCGGCTTGCCACACGGCCTCTCTTGAGCGACTCCTTCAGCGGCTCCATCGAGCGCAGCTCCGTCGCCATGCAGATTCTCGAGCGGATCAAGACGGCCTTGATCCGTGGGGAACTCAAGCCAGGCGACTATCTCCCCTCGGAGAGCGAGCTCACCCACAGCCTGGGTATCGGCAAGTCGAGCGTGCGCGAGGCGATCAAGATGCTGCAGGCGGTCGGCGTGGTGGAAGTGCACCGCGGCCAGGGCACGGTGATCCGCCGCGAGCCGGGTGAGCCGCTGGTCGATCCGATGGCCTTCGGCATGATCCTCGCCCGGGGCATGACCCGCGATGTGATGGAGTTTCGCCTGATGTTCGAGCCGGCCTATACCCTCCAGGCCATGCACAACGCCACGCCGGAGGATCACGTGCGGATTCGCCAGGCCATCGAGGCCATGGAGGCGGCCATCACCAACGGCGAACAGACCGCCCATCACGATGTGGCCTTCCACCGCGCTATCCTGGCGGCGACCCACAATCCGATGACCATTCGTGTCGGCGAGACGCTGATCCAGCTGATCGAGGCCGCACTCGAGACCTCGATGCAGACGCTGCCCGAGGTGGCCTTGAAGGACCACAAGGCGATCTACGCCGCCTTCCAGGGCGGTGACGCGGCGGGTGTCCAGGCCGCCATCGAGGTCAGCAGCGAGAGCTGGGAAACCAATCTCACCTATGTGGATTAGCATGTAAGCTGTAACACCACGTTGGGCCAGCTTGCACAGGAGGTAGTGTGAAGACCAGTCACTTGGTGGGGGCCAATCAGCATGACGCTCTTGCAGCCTGCCTTGGCGGTATTGCAGGTCTCGAGTTTGCGGTCCTGTTCGGTAGCCGTGCCACTGGGCAAGCACATGCCGAAAGCGACTGGGATATCGCCGTGCATTGGCAGGACGTGCCCAGCGACTCTCTTGAATACTTCGGGCGTGGCGAATCGCTGCGCCTAGCGGTTGCCGAATGCTTGAATATCGACCCTACGTGTATCGATGTGGTGGATCTTCAGCGTGCCGGGCTTGCATTGCGCGCGGCAGTCGCCGAGGAGGGCATTCCTCTGGTTGGGGAGGAGTCACTGGCATGGGCGCTATTCCTCAAGCGCACCTGGCAGGATATGGAACACTGGGAGCTGGAGAAACGCTATGCGCCTTGAGCACTACCTGGCCGAGACACGTTCGCTGGCAGATCGCCAATGCCATCTTCTTGATCAGGCGGCCAGGCGCCTGGATGACGGCGATGTGCTGAGTGAGCTGGAAGAAAATGGCGTGTTGCATGCGCTCCAAGTCCTGATAGAGAACGCGATTGGCAAGGCCAAGCACACCTTGAAAATGCAGGGGAAGGCGGTTCCTATTTCGGCGTATGATACGTTTCATATGCTGGATGCTTTAGGACTGCTGGGTTCATCCGACCTCACGGCCTGGAATGCCCTCATCGGTCTGAGAAATCGCATCGTGCATGATTACTTGAACCTGGATATGGGCCGTGTTCTTCAGGTTGTCTCTGAGCGTCGGCACCACTTCATCCGGGTGTTTCTGGTGGCCGATTTTCCAGATGGTTCAGGCGACCTGTCGAGCCAAAACTGATCAGCTTCAGCCGCGATGGGGTTGGTTGACCGGCAGCGCTGCGCGCTGCAATCGCGACTGAAGTCGCTCCCACACGAATCGCGAATAAATACGCTCTACGTGTGACTATCGGGGCTGCCCATGGAAATCCCTCACCAGCGCTTGATCTACTTCCAGTTGACGGTCGAGACCGGTTCGATCCGGGCGGCGGCGTCGCGACTGGATATCGCTGCCTCGGCGGTGAGCCGGCAGATCGGCCTGCTGGAAGCGGCGCTGGACGCCAGCTTGCTGGAACGTCGCCGCGACGGCGTGCGCCCGACGCCGGTGGGGGAGATGCTGCTCGACTACTGCCAGCGCCGCACGCTGCTCGATCGCGAATTCAGCGATGCACTGGATGCCTACCAGCGCCTGGAGACCGGGCAGATCACGCTGTGTATTGGCGAGGGTTTCGTCGGCGACGTGATCGACCATCCGCTGCGCGAATTCACCGAGGCGCACCGCGGCGTGCGTCTGGAGGTGGATACCGGCAGTACCAAGCAGATCATCGAATCGGTGGTCAACGACGAGGCGCATATCGGCTTGATGTATCACGAGCAGGTACACCCGCATCTGCGCTTCTGGTGCTCGACGCGCCAGCCGCTGGTGCTGCTGATGTCGCCCTGTCATGCCTTGGCCGGTGACAGCGAGCCGCTCACCATCGAGCAACTGGCCGACTACCCGATGGCACTGTGGCATCCCGGCCACGGGGTTCGCGCGCTGGTCGATGCGGCGTTTCGCGAGGCCGGTCACCGGCCTGTGGTGGGCATTCAGACCGGCTCGCTGGAGGTGCTGAAGCATTCGGCGCGGGCCTCGCTCTGCGTGACGCTATTGCCGCGCTTTGCCGCGGCCAGGGAGCTCGAGGAGGGCACCCTGGTGGCCCGCGATGTGGTGGGGCGCCGCTTCAGCGAGGCCAACGCCCATATGGTGACGCGGGTCGGCCGGCGGATGCCGCGGGCGGCACTACAGCTGTTGCGTCACTTGCAGCACTGGATGAGTGCCTTTCGCTGCGACGATCCGCCGACGAAGTTCTAGCCGTTGCCGTAGCCCATGGCGGCACTGGCCTTGGCTGCGGTCTCGACCCAGACGCTGCGCGTGGTGGTGTATTCGCGCAGCCCATCCAGGCCGCTGGAGCGGCCGTAGCCGCTGTCGCCGAAGCCGCCGAAGGGCGACATCACGTTGATGCTCTTGTAGCCGTTGACCCACACGGTGCCGGCGCGCAGCTGATGGGCGATGCGCAGCGCCTTGCCGGTGTCCTGGCTCCACACCGCGCCGGCGAGGCCGAACGGGGTGCCGTTGGCCAGCTCGATGGCTTCTTGTTCATCGGCGAAGGTCATCACCACCAGCACCGGGCCGAACACCTCCTCCTGGGCGATGGCCATCTCGGGGCGCACCTTGGTAAGGATGGTGGGGGCGAGGAAGTTGCCCTCGGCGGCGTCGCCTGGCAGGCCTTTCGGGGGCGTGCCGCCGGTGAGCAGCTCGGCGCCCTCGGCGACGGCGGCGTCGATCAACCGGCGCACGCACTGGTACTGGGCGGCGTTCTGCAGTGGCCCCATGCGGGTGCTCTCTTCTCCGGGCAGGCCGACCTCGATAGATGCCGCAGCGGCGGCCAGGCGCTGGCAGAAAGTCTCCTCAATGTCTTGCTGCAGCAGCAGCCGCGAGCCGGCCACGCAGCTCTGGCCGGCGGCGGCGAAGATCGCCGCCTGGGCGCCGGCGATGGCGTCGTCCAGCGCTGCGTCGTGGAACACGATATTGGCCGACTTGCCGCCCAGCTCCAGCACGCTGGGTACCAGCCGGCGGGCACCCGCCTCGGCGATCAGCCGGCCGGTGTCGGGCGAGCCGACGAACACCAGCTTGGCGATCTGCGGATGCGTGGTCAGTGCGCTGCCGGTGGTGTGGCCGAGCCCATTGACGATGTTGATCAAACCGGCCGGCAGGCGGCCGCTGCGCTCCAGCAGCATGGCCAACACGGCAGACGTCAGCGGGGTGAGCTCCGAGGGCTTGAGTACCGCGGCGTTGCCGGCGGCCAGCGCCGGGGCGAGCTGCCAGCCGCAGGTGAACAGTGGGGCGTTCCAGGGGGTGATCTGGCCGACCACACCGTAGGGTACGCGCTGCACGTAGTTGAGATGGGAGCTGGGCACGTCGATCACTTCGCCGTGCTGCTTGTCGCACCAGCCGGCGTAGTATTCGAACATTTCTCGAACCTTGTCGACTTCGCCACGGCAGTCGCGCACCGGCTTGCCGGCGATCAGGCTCTCGAGCCTGGCCAGTTGCTCTTCGTGGCCATCCAGGCCGCGCGAGGCGGCCTGCATCCGCCGGCCGCGCTCGCTGGCGCTGAGCGCCATCCACTCCTGTTGGGCGGTTTGGGCGGCCTCGATGGCTCGCTCGACGATCGCTTCGCCGGCGTCCCGGTAGTGAAGAAGCGGTTGGTTGGTGACCGGATCATGCAAGGTGATGACCTCGCCTTCGCCGGCAATGAACTGGCCTTGCACCCAGTTGGCCCCTGGTTGTTGCGGGTCGAGCCCATAGGCGTCGAGCAGTTGGACCAGGCGGTCGCGGGCCTGTTGATTTAGGGCATTCATGTGCTGTTCTCCTCCTGGTGGGTGGTGGCGTACTGCTTGGCGGCGTCCAGCAGTGGCTCAGTGATGCGGTTGAAGTCTGCGCTATCGTTCAGCGCCAGGCGCTCGTCGTGCCAGGCATTGCGAACCCGCTCGAGCAGGCCGTCGTCGAGGCCCAAGCGCTGTGCGGTCTGGTGGGCGAGGCGCAGATCCTTGCGCATCAGCCCGATGCTGAAGCCGGAGTCGAAACTCGCGTCTAGGATCCAGCGTGGGAAGTTGACCTCGCTGACGGCGCTGCGGCCCGAGCCGCTGTTGAGCCCCTGCAGGCAGGCGGCCGGGTCGACGCCGGCGCGCTGGGCCATGGCCACGGCCTCGGCGGTGGTCAGCAGGTGGGCGGCACACAGGTAGTTGTTGGCTAGCTTGACCACGTGGCCGCTGCCAGCCTCGCCGACGTGAGTGATGCTCTTTGTCATGGCCTCCAGCAGCGGCCGGGCGCGCTCCAGGGTGGCGATTTCGCCGCCTACCAGCATGCCGAGCTGGCCGCTGTGAGCGCCGCTGGGGCCGCCGCTGACCGGTGCGTCGAGCCACTCGAGCCCGGCGGCGATGATCTTGGCCGCAAGCTGGCGCGATTCGACCGGGTCGCTGGTAGAGGTGTCGACGATCAGGCTGCCGCGAGGCGCCTGGAACAATAGGCCGGGACGCCTTTCGAGCACCTCGTTGACATGCGCCGAGGTGGGCAGTGACAGCAGGTAGGCGTCGCTCGGCGCGAGGGCATCCGGCGCGGCGGTGGCGACGCCCTCAGCGGCGAGCCGGGCGCGAGCTTGCGGGTCGATATCGGTGCCTTGCACTTCAAAGCCAGCGCTGTGCAGGGTCAGGGCCATGCCGAGGCCCATGTTGCCGAGGCCAATGACGGTAACGGAGTTGATCAAGGTGACCTCCAGATCAGCGAGTATCGGAATATTGGGCCAGCAGCGTCTGGACGAGCCGGGTCCAGTAGCTCACGCCGATGGGCGACAGCGCATCGTTGAAGTCGTAGTGGGGGTTGTGCAGGGCGGCGCTGTCTTCACCGTTGCCTAGCCAGATGTAGGCGCCCGGGCGCTCGCGGAGCATGAAGGCGAAGTCTTCCGAGGCCATGCTGGGTGGCAGGTCGCGGTGCACGCGGGCGATCTGCGGCATGCCCTCGAGTACCTCGGCGCAGCGCTGGGCGTGTTCCGGCGTGTTGAAGGTCGCCGGGTAGCGGGGCTGGTAGTCGAGGTCGGCCTGTAGCCCGTGGAACTGGGCCAGCGCATCAATCGCCTGCTCGAAGCGCTGGGCCAGATACTCGCGCAGCGGTTCATCGAAGCAGCGCAGCGTGCCGCGCAGCTCCAGCGTCTCGGGGATGACGTTGAAGGCGTCGCCGGCATGGATCTGGGTGACGCTGAGCACCGCCGTCTGATGTGCCGGGGTCTCGCGACTGATCAGCCCCTGCAGTTGGGTGACCAGCTGCGAGGCAGCCAGTATCACGTCGCTGCCCAGGTGGGGCATGGCGGCGTGGCAGCCGCTGCCCTTGAGCGTGAGCGTGAAGACGTCGAAGGCGGCCATCACGGCGGTGTCGTGTACCGCGGCCTCGCCGACAGGAAGCCCCGGCCAGTTGTGGACGCCGTAGACGGCGTCCATGGGAAAGCGCTCGAACAAGCCCTCCTCGACCATCATCCAGCCGCCGCCTTCGCTCTCCTCGGCGGGCTGAAAGATGAAGTGGACGCGCCCGGCGAACTCGGGCTCGCGGGCCAGCTGGCAGGCGGCACCCAGCAGCATGGTGGTGTGGCCGTCGTGGCCACACGCATGCATCTTTCCGGGAGTCCTGGAGGCGTAGGCGAGACCGGTGGCCTCGGGCACATCCAGGGCGTCGATATCGGCGCGCAGGCCGATGCTGGGCCCCTCGCCAAGGCGGCCGTCGAGTGTGGCAATGATGCCGGTGCCGCCGCCGAGGCCGGTGACGATGTCTAGCCCGGCCCCGCGCAGGATCTCGGCGATCCGGCGGCTGGTACGATGCTCCTCGAAGGCCGTCTCCGGGTGCTGGTGGAAGTCATGACGCCACTCGCGCAGCGTCTCGGTGTCGATCTGAATGTCAGTCATGGCATTCGTGTTCATGGGCTATGGCTCACAGCAGCAGGTTGGCGATCAGCGCCGACGAGATGAAGGTGCCGGTGAACACCAGCAGCGCGAGGATCACCAGCTTCCAGCCGGCCTGGCGGAACATCGCCAGCTCACGGGTCGTCAGTGCGAGGCCCGCATAAGCGAGCACCGGCGTGACGATGGCCAGGAAGTCGACCGCGCTGAGCTGGTCGACCAGCCAGGCATTGCCCGGGGTCCAGGGTAGGGTGAACAGGATGCTTACCAGCGAAACCCAGGCGACGCCGGGCAGGTAGAACGGCGCATAGCGCGTGACGGCGAGGCCGATCATGGTCATCACATACAGGATCAGCATGCCGGGCAGGGCTTCGATCAGGCCGGCACCGTTGATGGTGTTGGCGACCCAGGCGACGCCACAGGCGGCGGCCATGACGATGGCGGTCTTGCCGAGGTCCTGCTCGGGGCGCGGCTCGGCGGGGATGTCGCTGTCATCTCCGGTATTGCTGGCAGTGGCCTGGGCATCCACCGGCTTGGCCTTGCGCTTGCCGCTGAGCAGGGAGTAGAGCTTCTCGGCAATGGGCAGCGCCACGAACAGCGTCAGGTAGAGGCCGGTGGCGTAGGTCATGAGGTTGCTGGCGCCGGAAAAGGCGAGCAGCTCATCGCGCATCTCCGGCAGCGAGCCGGCGATGGCCGCGGAGCAGGCGGCAACCATGCTGCCACTGCCGACGCCACAAGCCATGGCAAGCGCGCGCGGGTCGAGAATGTCGAGGGAGGTCAGGTAGCCGGCCATCAGCGCAAACCACAGGGTGCCGAACATGGTGCCGACGACGTAGGTGCCCATCACGCCGATGCCCTCGGGTCCCTTGAGGCCGTACTTGTCAGAGATCACGGCAATGTTGGGTTCGCGGGCGATCGAGTAGGTGGCGCCGATCGACTCGCGGCCCATCTTGAACACCAGCACGGCGACGGGTAGGGCAATCAGCATGGTGCCGAGGTTACCCAGCTCCTGGAGAATCAGCGCCGGGCCGGCATCGATGAGGTCTTCGATGGCCGGGCCGATGGTGGTGCCGAAGCGCGCAATGAACGGCATGATCGACAGCAGGATGAGCGGGCCGGCGGCCTCGCTGATCCGGCTGGGGAGTACCTTGGCCGCGGTGCGCGTGACGTTGGGGTTGAGCAGCACCCCGAGAATGAAGGCGTAGAACAGCGGCAGCAGCAACAGGGAGCCGGGCCCCATGGGGATCTGCTGGATACCGATGAATTCGGAGAGTAGCGAAACGAGGATGACCAGCGCGTGCAAGCGCCAGTCGAGTAGCGTCGAGAGAGGCATGGGACGTCCTTCTTGGTCGGATTGTGATTGTTGCTATGCCTGCGGTGTACGTCCCTGAGTATTGTGAAGCCCCCTGCGCTAATGAAAGGTGGCGGGTGTTCTTACTTTTAGAGCGTGTGGAGTGCGGCTGCGCGAGGAGCTGGATGGGCAGCGCTTCGCGCTGCAATCGCGAATGAATTCGCTCCTACACTGGGGGCGGCGCCAAGGCAAATGTGGGCGTGAGTTTAGTCACGATGGGGCTGGCCTGCCCAGGCAGCGCTGCGCGCTGCAATCGCGAATGAATCCGCTCCTACACTGGGGGCGGCGCCAAGGCAAATGTGGGCGTGAGTTTAGTCACGATGGGGTTGGCCTGCCCAGGCAGCGCTGCGCGCTGCAATCGCGAATGAATTCGCTCCTACACTGGGGGCGGCGCCAAGGCAAATGTGGGCGTGAGTTTAGTCATGATGGGGCTGGCCTGCCCAGGCAGCGCTGCGCGCTGCATCGCGAATGAATTCGCTCCTACACTGGGGGCGGCGCCAAGGCAAATGTGGGCGTGAGTTTAGTCACGATGGGGCTGGCCTGCCCAGGCAGCGCTGCGCGCTGCATCGCGAGTAAATTCACATCTCGTCAGAGTCGCTCGAGCAGGTGTTTCGCCGAGTGTGACTCTAGCGTCATGATCACCTCATGCAGCTCCGTGGCATGGGCCTGGCCGATGGCTGGCGCCGCCAGGGCATGGAACTTTTGCGTCAGCTCGTCATCGCTTAGCGGGTTGTGAGGGTTGCCGCGGGCTTCGTGTGGCTGGCTCTGATGCTGGCTGCCGTCGTGCATCGTGAGCGTGGCCTGTGCCCAGCGTTCGGCGGGAAAGCGGGCGTTGAATGTCTCGCTTTCGACCAGTTCGACGCGCTGGGCCAGCGCCTTGATCCGCGGGTCGCCGAGGGCGTCGGTCACGGCATGCACATCGATGGTACCAAAGCCCAGCGCGCAGGCGACCGACCAGGGCAGGCTGTATTGGGCCTGCTCGGTGGAGGTGGGGTGAACGACGTGTAGCCGCTTGGCTTCGTGGAAAGTCGTGATGGCGATGCGTTCTATCGCATCGATGTCGATACCGCTGTGGGCCAGCTCGAGCACGGCTTCTACCGCGGGCTGGGCCCAGCGGCACACCGGGTAGGCCTTGAAGTACTGTCCATGGAGGTACCAGTGGCTGCCGAGGTCTTGCCAATGTTGCGCGACGTCGTTGCCGGTTACCGTGATGGCCGGTGCTCCGGTAAAGCCGTCCTGGGCGAGCAGGGCAGCGGCGATACCGGCTTGAGCCCCCCAGCCGGAGCCATCCTTGATCATGGTGGGGTGATCGATGCAGCGCATCATCTGGCTGCGAGGCCCGTAGAATTCGGCGATGCCGAGGGCTTCGTGCAGGCGTTGCCGGTCGAGTCCCAGCAGCTTGGCGGCGACGGCGGCAACGCCGATGGCGTTCCACGCCCCCGAGGTGTGATAGTCGCAGGCGCTGGCATGCAGGGCGATACCCGCACGCGTAGCGACTTCGTAGCCCATAGTCAGCAGGCCGAGCAGGGCGCGACCGGAGAGTTTCTCTGCTTCCGGGAGTGCCAGGATTCCCGGAACCAGGGCGACACCGCAATGGCCCTTGGTGAGTACCTGGCCGTCGTGGGCGTCCAGGGCATCGATCATCCAGGCGCCGTGTAGCGCCACGCCTGAGGCCGAGGCCGTGGCAGTCGAGAACAGCAGCGGGCGACCGCCACCGTGCTGGCTGATGACATAGCGCTCGGCGTGCCTGGCAAGCGCGGTACGACTGGCCCCGGCGGCAACGCCGAGGGTGTCGAGCAGGGCGCGCTTGGCCTGGGCCAGATGCGCTTCGCCCAAGGCGTCGAGATCGACGTCAAGGATCCAGTCGAGCGGGGCAAGATTCGTATCGCTGTCGTTCATGACGTGATGCGTCCCTGGTATCGGTGAGTGACGGCTGACGGCCTGGCGTGGTAAGTAAGGGACCCTGTTCGCCGCCATTCGCTTAGTGAAGGAACCCTGCCATGAGCCCACGCCATCGTGTCGCCGTTGCCCAGATGAACTGTGAGCTGGGAGACGTCGAGGCCAATCTGCCGGTGCACCGGGAGTTGATCGGCGAGGCCCGGTCGCAGCAGGCCGAGGTGCTGGTGTTCCCTGAGCTGTCGCTGACGGGGTATGGCCTCGGCGAGCGGGTGCCTGAGGTGGCGATGGCGGCCGATGATCCGCGCTTGCTGGGGCTGGCCCGTGATGCGGGCGAGATGCTGGCGCTGGTCGGATTCGTCGAGCGTATCGGGCGTGGCGAGTTCGCCAACGCGGTGGCGTGCTTGCAGAATGGTGAGGTGCTGGCGGTTCATCGCAAGATCAATCTGTGTACCTATGGTGCGCATGAAGAAGGCAAGGTGTTCAGCAAGGGCCAGCGCCTCACCCAGGTGACCACGCGGGGACTTGCCTGCGGGGTGACGATCTGCGCCGACCTGTGGAATCCCGGGCTGGTGCATGCGGCGATGCTCGAGCGCCCCGATGTGCTGCTGACCTCGATCAACTCGGCGACCGGCATGGTCGACGGCGATTTCGACGACCAGGCCAACTGGCTGACCTGCCTGCGCTTCTACGCAATGATGTACGGCACGCCGCTGGCCATGGCCCACCGCTTCGGTGCGGAGGGCGAGGCCTGGTTCTGGGGCGGCAGCTGTATCGTCGATGCACGTGGCCAGGTCGTGGCGAGCGCGAAGGACGGCGTTGGCGTGGTCTCGGCTGAGCTCGACATGGCCGATATCGAGGCGGCGCGCTTTGCCATGCCGACCCACCGCGATGCCGATACGCCGCTGGTCGCTTCGCTGCTGGCGCAGCGGCTCAAGCGTGACCTGACGCTGTGATGCGCTAGACATGGTGGCGCTTGCGTCGTGTCATCCAGCGGCGGTCCATGAAGCGCTCGCCGTTCTCATAGGCCTCGAGGCGGGCCTCGAGATAGAACCACTCGGCGTCGCAGCGCAGCTCGGCCCAGGTCGTGGTGTGGGCTTGCCAGCCGTCGCGCTTGAAGTGCTGGGTCCAGCTCTTGCTCATCCGCGCACTGGCCGGGCACTGGGGATCGATGTGGTAGCGCTCATCGGCGTTGGCGGTGTTGATCAGACCGTGGTGATAGGTGACCTCGCCGAAGTCGTCGACGATCTCGTGGCGCGTGTGGCCGTCTGCCAGGGCATGAATCACATCGCGGCGGTGGTCGCCTTGGCGTGTCTGACGGCTTTGCAGCGGCCCGGAGTGCTCTGCCGGTGCAAAGTGCACGGGGATCTCTATCTCGGGCGAGGTGCGCTGTGGCACGTATAGCTGTGATTCGCCCGGGTACAGCGTCAGCGTGACCGGGCGGGGGCTTGGCCAGACCAGCGGCCAGTAGTCGGTGGTGGCGGATACCCGCAGCCGGTGGCCTGGTGCGAGCTGGTGGCAGGCTTGGTTGAGTTGTACCTCGGTATCAAGCGGAGTGTCGCATGGTATGGCCTGCGGCTGGCTATGGCTGTGTCGGTGGCAGAGGTTCAGTACGCCGTAGCTGATGCGCTGCGAGACCCCCGTGGGTGAGACATCGCAAAGCCTGACGATGAGATTGGCCTGGGGCTGGTCGACGCTTACGCGTACGGCGAGACGTGGCCGGCCGAGTAGCGTCAGTGCCTCGCTGAGCGGCTCAGTGTCGAAGATCAGCGAGTGGGCGTCGTCCTGGCGCTGATCGCCGGCGATCTCGGGGCCACTGCAGTGAGGGATGTACTCGCCGCATTGGCGGCCGTTGTCGGCCGGTGCGCTGAGCGTCAGCGCTGCCGGTGGCGTGTCGCCGGGAGGCGTCGAGTGCAGGGTGGCGTCGCCCAGCGAGTACGCCGTGTCGGTCACATTGATGCTGGGCCAACTCTGCTCAGCTAGCCAATGCCCCGGGGTGTGCAGGCTACTGGGATCCGCGCCGGAGAACGCCTGGCAGTATACGCGGTAGCGAGGCTCGTTCATGATGCCGCTGTCCTGGCCTTTCAGCCAGTGATCCCACCAGCGCAGGGCTTCCTGAAGAAAGCCAATGGTGGGGCCAGGCATGGCAACGTGAGGATAAGCGTGTGGCCAGGGGCCGACGATACCCAGTCGCGGACAGGTAGCGTGCTGCATCAACTCGGCGACGAAATTGACATAGGCGTCGGCCCAGCCGGTCACGGCCAGTATCGGCGTCTTGAGGCGGCGGTAGTCCTCGCAGACCGAACCGTGTTGCCAGTAGGCGTCACGCGTCTGGTGGGCAAACCAGTTTTCGGCAACGAATGGTTGGTGTTGCAGGCGGTATTGCCACTGTTCGCGCCAATCGTCGCGCAGCGCCGGGTCGGGCGGCCGCGACATGAACGACAGTGAGGTGGCGGCCCAGCCAAAATTCTCGTTGAGCACGCAGCCGCCTTTATAGTGGACGTCGTCATGGTAGCGGTCCACGGTGGCGCCAACGGCAATGATCGCCTTGAGTGCCGGTGGCTGGCGCGATGCGACCTGCAGCGAATTGAAGCCGCCCCAGGAAATACCCATCATGCCTACCTGGCCGCTGCACCAGGGCTGTTCGGCGATCCAGGCGATTGCGGCGATGATGTCGTTCTGCTCCTCGAGCAGGTACTCGTCGTCGAGGACGCCGTCGGACTCGCCGCTGCCACGCAGGTCGATGCGTAGCGCGGCGTAGCCGTGGCCGGCGAAGTAGGGGTGCATGCGCTCATCGTCGATGCTGGTGGCATCTCGCTTGCGGTAGGGGATGCACTCGATGATGGCCGGTACCGGCTTGGCGTCGGCCGGGCGCCATAGACGTGCCGCCAGGCGGGTGCCGTCGGGCAGGGGAATCCACAGGTTGGGCGTTTCGCAGATCGGCTGGGGAAACTCGTGTACTTCGCGGCTATCGGGTTGCGCACCGCTGGGAAACATAGGGGATATCTCCTGGCCAAGGCTTGAATCCCCGCGGCGTCAAAAGCATCGCCGCCCCGGGGTCGATCATTGGGTATTGGTCAGTCGATCAAGCCGTGTTCAGTCAGGTAGCTGGCTGCCACACGCCCGATTTCCTCGCCGTCAACATCGACCCGGCTGTTGAGTTCGATAAGCAGGTCGTCGTTGAGCGTTGCGGCCATGGCGTTGAGTAACTCCTCCAGCTCGGGATACTGGTCGAGGGTGTCTTCGCGGATCACGGGGGCCAAGGCATAGACGGGAAAGAACGACTGGTCGTCTTCGAGCACGCGGAAATTGAAGGCGCCATTGCGCCCATCGGTGGCGAATACCAGAGCGACATCGGCATTTTCGTCACGCAGGGCGTTGTAGGTGAGGCCCGAGTCCATGCGTCTTACGCGGTCGCGGGGAAACTCGAAACCGTAGGCCTCCTGCAGCGGGCGCAGGCCGTCATCGCGGGCATAAAACTCGGCATTCGAGGCGAGTACCAGTTCCTCTCCCGCGTTTAGGGCGTCGGCCAGATCGCTCATGCTGGCAATGCCGCGGACCTCTGCATCATCCTCGCGCATGGCCAGGGCGTAGGTGTTGTTGGTATCGGTAGCGTCCAGCCATACCAGGCCTTTTTCGGCATCCAGCTCCTTGGCAATGCGATAGGTTTCTTCGGCATTCTCGGGCTGGGGTTGATCATTGAAAAGGATTACCGAGTTGCCGGTATATTCCCAATAAAGATCGACCTGGCCATTCTCCTGAGCCTGGCGCAATACGCTGGTTCCAAGGCCTTCACGCTGGTCGACCTCGTAGCCATGGTGCTCGAGATATTGAGTGGTAGCAGAGGTGAGCAGCAAGTGTTCGGTATAGTTAAGCCCGCCGACTACGATTTCATCGGCATGGCTATGACCAATTGAGGCGGCAATGGCGATGGTGGATGCCAGTAGTGTCTTCATCATGCGTTGCATTATTGTGTCCCCAACGGTGTGATTATTGGCAATAGACGATGGTAGCATGGTGGTCGCTGCCAGCTGATGAGCATTTGAAATGCCAGCTATTATCAATTCAACTCGTTGACCATTAAGCGCCAGTTATCAGTGCCACGATGTGTCTTATGATCAAACGCGGCCAGGCACCACCCATGGCCGTTCTGTCAGGTAATCCTTGGCAAAAATGTCGATCTTCTGCTCCCAGTCCAGGGTGGCCTGGATGTCATCGATGCCCTCGAGCAGGCGTTCCCGGCTGCCGTCGTCGATCTCGAAGGCCAGGCAGCTGTCGGTTTCCCAGCGTATTTCACAGGCTTGCAGATCTACCGTCAGATTCGCATGAGGACGGGCCTGGCAGTAGGCGACGAGGGAGTCGAATTGGGCCTGGTCGAGCATGATCGGCAGCAGGCCGTTACGGATGGCGTTGTTGCGGAAGATGTCGGCGATCTTGGTCGAGATGATGACCTGGATGCCGTAGTCGACGAAGGCGTAGACCGCTCCCTCGCGCGATGAGCCGCAGCCAATGTTATGGCCGGCCAGGACGATCTTTGCGCCGCCCTGCGACTCGGGTATCGGCGAGCCGGGGCGCGGCTGGCCCTGCATATCGTAGCGAGCATCGTAAAGCAGGTAGTGATGGTAGCCGCTGCTGCGCGGCTTGCGCAGGAAGCGCGCCGGGATGATCTGGTCGGTGTCGATATTGGCGTCGAGCAGCAGCAGAGCTGGGCTCGTGACCTGGGTGACGGGCTTCATGCGCTGACTCCTGCGGCGGATTGGCGAACATCGACGATCTTGCCGTTGAGCGCGGCGGCGGCGGCCATGGCCGGGCTCATCAGGTGAGTGCGCGCACCGGGACCCTGGCGGCCGGGGAAGTTGCGGTTGCTGGTGGAGGCGCAACGCTGGCCGGGGGCGACGCTGTCGCCGTTCATGGCCACGCACATCGAACAGCCGCTCTCGCCCCAGCGGGCCCCGGCACTGCGGAATATCTCCGCCAATCCCTCGGCCTCGGCCTGGGCCTTGACGCGATTGGAGCCGGCGACGATCAGCGTCGGCACCTTTACGGTACCGCCGTCGAGTACGCGGGCGGCGTCGCGCAGGTCGCTGAGCCGCGAGTTGGTGCACGAGCCGATAAACACCTGGTCGACGGCCAGCCCGAGGATCGGACGGCCCACGCTCAGGCCCATATAGTCGAGCGAGCTGCGGGTGGCCTCGCTGTCGGACGGCGAGAAGGGCTCGTCCACGGCGATGGATTGCTCGGGGCTGGTGCCCCATGTGATGCGCGGTGCGACCTCGTTGGCGTCGACGGTCACGGCCTTGTCGTAGTGGACGTCGGGGTCGCTGTAAAGCGTGCGCCAATGGCGCTCGGCCTGCACGAAGCTTTCTTCCTTGGGCGCTTGCGGGGCGTCGCGCAGCCAGGCGTAGGTGGTTTCGTCCGGCGCCACCATGCCGACCCGGGCGCCGGCCTCGATGGTCATGTTGCACAGGGTCATGCGAGCGTCCATCGATAGGGCAGCCACCGCCGGTCCGGTGTACTCCACGGCGTGGCCGGTGGCACCGCCGGTACCGATCTGGTGGATGATGTGCAGGGCGAGGTCCTTGGTGGTCACGCCGGCGTCCAGTTTGCCATCGACGTGAATGCGCATGGTCTTGGGCCGGCGCTGCCATAGGGTCTGGGTGGCGAGCACGTGGGCCACTTCGGTAGCGCCAATGCCCATCGCCAGCGCGCCGAAGGCGCCGTGGGTAGTGGTGTGCGAGTCGCCGCAGACGATGATCAGCCCGGGCAGTGTCAGGCCCAGTTCGGGGGCAGCGACGTGGACGATGCCGCGGTCGCTGTGGCCAAGCCCGAGGTAGGTGAGCTGGTGCTTGGCAGTGTTGTCCTCGAGCAGGCGGATCATCTTTGCCACCTCCGGGTCGTCGTCGAGGCGAGCCAGGTTGGAGGGCACGTAGTGGTCGGCGATGCCGAAGGTGAGCTCCGGGTAGGCCAGCGGCCGGCCGCTGCCGTCGAGCTTGTCGAAGGCGTGAAAGGAGCCCTCGTGGACGAAGTGGCGGTCGACCCACAGCAGGTCGAACTCGCCTGCGCTGGCGATCACGTGCTGGCGCCAGATCTTCTCGAACAGGGTGAGAGAGGGCTGAGTCATGAAGACGTCCTCGGTGAGTGTCAGGAAGTGGCGCGACGCCGCTTGAGCAGGCTGCCGATGACCCGCGGCAACACCGAGAGCAGTAGCAGGGCCAGCAGTACCAGGGTAATGGGGCGGTCGGCGACGAAGCCGAGGTTGCCGCCGCTGATCTGCATGCTGCGCACCAGCTCGCCTTCGGCCATGCCGCCGACCAGCAGGCCAACTACGGTGGCGGCGACCGGGAAGCCGTAGCGGCGCATCAGCCAGCCGATGATGCCGGTGGCCACCACGGTAATCGGACCGACCATGTTGCCGGTGATGGCGTAGGAGCCGACCACCGAGAGCACCATGACGATGGGGATCATCAGCTTGAGCGACAGCTTGACGATGTAGCCGGCCAGGAAAATGAAGCCGATCCCGACTACCAGCAGCAGTACCGCCTGGGCCATGTTGCCGATGATCAGCGCATAGACGATGTCGGGATTTTCGCGGATGAAGCGCGGCCCGCCGGTCACGTTGTGCAGGGCGAAGGCGCCGAGCAGTACCGCGGTGCCGGCACCGCCGGGAAGTCCCAGCGCCAGCAGGGTGATCATCGAGCCGCCTTCGGAACTGCTGTTGGCCGACTCCGCGGCGATCAGCCCCGACGGATTGCCCTTGCCGAACGACTCGGGATTCTTGGAGCGCTGCTTGGCGGTGGCGTAGGCGGCGAGGTTGGCGATGCTGGCACCGACCCCGGGGATGGCACCGATGAGTGCGCCCATGCTGCCGCCGCGCAGCAGTTGGAAAGGTTTGCTGGTGGCTTGGCCCATACCGTCGAGAATATGGCGGAAACGCACCACTCGCAGGCTGCTGTCGTCGACGATGTAGCGTTTGCCGACCAGGTTGAACAGCTCCGAGGCGGCGAAGAAGCCGATCAGCGCGGGAATCACCGGAATGCCATCGAGCAGGTACATGCTGCCGAAGGTGCCGCGCATCTGGCCGGCGTCGCTGTAGCCGATGGTGCTGATCAGGATGCCGAGGATACCGGCGGCGATGCCCTTGGAGATGCTGGCATCATTGAGCACGGCGATCAGCGTTACCCCCCAGATGGCCACCACCAGCATCTCGGTGGGGCCTAGACGCAGCACCCACTGCGAGATCGACTGTACGGTGAACAGCAGCAGCAGGTAGCCGACCAGGGTGCCGAGTACCGACGCGACCAGGCCGATGCCGAGCGCCTGGGCGTGTTCGCCGCGGCGCGCCATGGGGTAGCCGTCGAAGGCGGTGGCCACCGACGATGAAGTGCCGGGGATATTGAGCATGATGGCAGGAATCGCCCCGCCGAAGCCGCCTCCGGTGAAGATGGCGGTAAGAAACAGGATCGCCGGAAGGAAATCCATATACATCGTGGCGGGAAGGAATACCGCCATGGCAATCGAGATCGAGAGGCCGGGGATCGAGCCGAAGAATAGCCCGATGATCAGCCCTGGCGGCACCACCAACCAGGCGGCCGGGGTGTTGCCGAGCAGGCTGAGGGCGGCGTGGAAGGCCTCGGCGTTGATCATGGCGCGGGATGCCTCTTGTCAGGTAGGTGATGGACGCTTAGAGCAGCAGGGTGGGCAGTCGAACCCCCAGCAGTTCGATAAACAGCAGCACGATGGTGGCCGAGACCACCAGGCCGAAGCCGGTGATGACCCACCAGCGCCGCTCGCCCTGCAGGTACAGCGCCAGGCACAGGAACAGCAGGCTGCCGAGATCGAAGCCGATGACCGGTATCAGCGCCACGTAGAGCGCCAGCAGGCCCATGAACAACAAAGCGGGAAGCGCCGAGGAATCCTTCTCGGCGGCTGCGTCACGCTGGTGGTACCAGTCAATCACCTTGGTGCCGACGATCACCAACAGTGCAGTGATGCCGATGCCGGCCGCCGGCACGATCAATAGCCAGTCGGTGACCCCGCGGGCGGCAGCATGTACGCCATGGGCGTAGTAGCCGAATACGGCTGCCAGGCTTAGCGAGAACAGCACGCTGCCTAAGGGAAAGCGCTGCCGCCGTATTGAAGTTGCCATGCCGTACCTCCCGCGTTGTCAATCCGATAAGTGAAGGGCCTGGTTGCTTGGTGGCGCGGTTACTGCAGAAGCGGCGCGTACTGCTGAACGGCACGGTAGGCTTCATCGACCAGCGCTTGGCTCTCTTCGGGGGAAACCCAGTCAGCACCAATGCCGGCTTCATCGGCCCAGGTCTGGAACTCGTCGCTCTCCAGCGTCTCCTGATAGACCTGCACCAGGCGCGCATAGCGATCGGGATGCTCTTCCTGCAGCGAGGCGTGGGCGATCAGGCCGGTGACGTTGCCGCCAATCAGCGGTAGCGGCTCGACGCCGAGGTTCTCCATTTCGTCGTTGAACAGCGGTGCGTCCCAGTTGTCGCTGGGCACGTTATTGACCACCGCCAGGGCGCGCACCTCATCGCTGATCGAGAGCGCGGCCTCGGCGGCGAGGATCTCGAAGTCGACCTGGTTGCCGGCCAGCGCTGCGCGTAGCGGGGCGCCGCCGCTGTAGGTAACGAAGCGCACGTTGTCGTGCTCGATATCCAGCGCATCCATCATGACCAGAGTCTGCAGGTGGCCACCGTTGCCGACGATGATGCCGGAGCTGACCGCGCCGGGCTCGCGCAATGCTTCAACCAGTTCTTCCAGATCCTGGTAGGGGCTGTCGTTGTGTACGGCGACGATGCCGTAGTCGTTCCACTGAGCACTGAGCAGTTGGAAGTCTTCCCATTCAACCGGGGCGCCACCGACTTCGATGGCGCTGGCCAGGTAGGGCGTGGCCTGCATGACCAGCAGGGTCTGGCCATCGGCGGCCTGCTGCTGGAAGTAGGTGGCGCCGAGTGCGCCAGCGCCGCCGGGGCGGTTGACGATGCTGACCGGCACATCGAGTCGCGGCGACATGTGCTCGGCCAAGCCGCGAGCCATGCGGTCGGCGCTGCCCCCGGCGTCGAAGGGTACGACGATCTCGATGGGGTCTTCAGGCCAATCGGCCTGGGCGGCGCTGGCCAGGCCGACGCTGAGCACCAGGCACGACATGCCGGCGGTGAGGGTGGGCAGGCCGCGCTTGACGGCGGCGCTGAGTGGGCTGGACTTATGGTTCATGATGGCGTCTCCGGTGTCGTTATTGTTTGGCGTGTTGGTGTTGCACCCCACAAATGCACGAACGCTGGTATACGTTAGGTGTGTCTGATACCGCTTGATGCATCATGCATTGGCAAGGGTTATTCATACATGGTAATTTTGTCATGTCAATAGGACATGAAGTCCGATCAACAACAGCTAGCCGCTCGTTTCTCATAGGCTAAGGAGGCGTAGTGACAGACCTCTCGAAACGCCAGCCCGGCGGGGATGCCAGTGACCCGTGGCCGAAGCATCATCGCGTCTACCTGGTGTTGCGCCAGGAGATTCTGGAGGGGCGCTATACCCCGAGCAGCCGCTGCCCAACGAGATACTGCTGACCGAGCAGTTTCAGGTGTCTCGCATCACCATCCGCAAGGCAATGGAACGCCTGGATCGCGAAGGCCTGGTAGTTCGCTACCGCGGCAAGGGGACCTTTCCGGTGGCCTCCAATGAGTCGTCGCCAGTGCAGGCGAGTATCTCCGGGGTGATCGAGAACCTGATCGCCATGGGGCTCAAGACCGAGGTCAAGGTGCTCGATTTTGGCTATGTGGCGGCTTCGGCCGAAGTGGCACAAGCCCTCGCGGTAGACGCGGGACGTTTGGTGCAGAAGGCCACCCGGGTGCGTAGCCATCGCGGGGCGCCGTTCTCGCTGTTGACCACCTATGTACCGGAAGCGATAGGGCGCACTTTCAGCGAGCAGGACATGGCGTCCCAGCCGCTGCTGCTGTTACTGGAGCGTGCCGGCGCCAAGGTGGCTCGAGCCGAGCAGGCGATCACTGCCAAGTTGGCCACGCCCACTCAGGCCAGCCTCCTCGACATGGAGCCGGGCGACGCGCTGCTGTGCATTCGCCGCACCGTGTTCGACGAGGAGGATCGCCCGGTCGAATACATCGAAGGGTTCTACTGCCCCGACACCTATGAGCACCAGATGTCGCTGGGGCGCAAGACCCACAATAACCAGCGCGTCTGGGGCGCGTGATCGTTCATCCTCTGAGGAAATGCCATGACTCCGCTTGCCGACTTGATCCAGCAAACCCAGGGGGCCGTGGTCGCACCGGGTGTCTATGACCCGTTCACGGCCAATCTGGCGGCGCAGGCCGGCTTCGAATGTGTGTATCTGTCCGGGGCCAGCCTTGCCTATACCCAGCTAGGGCGCCCTGACCTGGGCCTGGTCACCATGACCGAGGTGGCCGACAGCATCGCGGCGATTCGCGACCGTGTCGATATCGGCCTGGTGGTCGACGCCGATACTGGTTATGGCAATGCGCTCAATGTGCAGCGCACCGTGCGGGTGTTCGAACGTAGCGGCGCCTCGGCGATCCAGCTCGAGGACCAGACCTTCCCTAAGCGCTGCGGCCACCTGAGTGGCAAGACGCTGATCAGTGCCGATGAGATGGTGGGCAAGATCCAGGCAGCCTGCGACGCGCGACACGGCCGTGCCACGCAGATCATCGCGCGCACCGACGGCATCGCCGTGGAGGGTGTCGAGGCGGCCATGGAGCGCGCCGAACGCTATCTCGAGGCGGGCGCCGATGTGCTGTTCATCGAGGCGCCCCAGAGTCGTCAGCAGCAGCTGATGATCACCGCGCGCTTCCAGCAGCGTATCCCGCTGCTAGCCAATATGGTCGAGGGTGGACTGACGCCGGCGGGCAGCGCCGACGAACTGGCTGACCTGGGCTTCAAGCTGGTGATCTTCCCAGGTGGCCTTGCCCGCGCGGTGATCCGCCAGGCCTCGGCGTACTTCGAAAGTCTCAAGCAGCATGGCTCCACCGAGCCGTTCCGCGACCGCATGGCCGCCTTCGATGAGCTCAACGACGCCATCGGCCTACCCGAGATGCTGGCTACCGCCGAGCGCTATGCGGCCAGATAGCAGTGCCAACTTGGTGATGAATGGATGCGTTAACTAATTCTGGGGCTTGAAGAGCACAGAATTAGTTAAACGCCACTATGCCCACTTCTCGCGGTTCGAGATCTTGCCCAACGCTGGAGTAGCCCCACGAATGGCGGCTTTTCGACCCTTTGCCGGGTAGTGCGGTGAGTATCATGTCAGCCTGAACGACATCTCTTTCGAGTCATCTACCACGGGCGAGCGCATGAATCCTTCAACGCTTATCGGCATCGCCGCCAGTATCTTGATGCTGGCCAGTGTCCTCTTGCTGAGCGCCGAGTCGGCAGCCAGTTTCATCAACCTGCCAGGCTTGGCCATCGTGCTGACTGGCACCCTGGCGGCGACCTTCATCAGCTACCCGCTCAAGGAAGTGGTGCGGGTGGTGCGGCTGGTGGCGCTGGTGTTTCGTCGCGAGAACAGCCGCGTGCAGG
This sequence comes from Halomonas socia, assembly GCF_010977575.1. Classification (GTDB taxonomy): domain Bacteria; phylum Pseudomonadota; class Gammaproteobacteria; order Pseudomonadales; family Halomonadaceae; genus Franzmannia; species Franzmannia socia. The sequence goes on along the minus strand of NZ_CP048812.1, from coordinate 3,794,116 downwards.
AGGATATCCAGGAGCTGGTGCGTCTGTCGCGGCTGTGGTTCAAGGGCGACATCCATGCCGTGGAGCGTGCGCTGGAGGATGACGTGCGCAATCCCTTCCTGCGCACTGGTGTGCAGCTGGTGATCGACAATACCCGCGAGGAGGAGATCCTCGACCTGCTGCGTTGGCGGGTGGCGCGCATGAAGGCGCGGGAGCGGGCCGAGGCGCAGATCTTTCGCACCATGGCGCTCTACGCCCCGGCCTTCGGCATGATCGGCACCCTGGTGGGGCTGGTCAACATGCTCGAGGTGATGGATACCGACCAGATCGGGGTGATCGGCGAGAAGATGGCGGTGGCCCTGTTGACCACCTTCTACGGCATCGTGCTGGCCAACCTGGTGTTCAAGCCGATCGCGGTGAAGCTGGAGCGGCGTACCGAGGAACGCCTGATCGCCATGAACATGGTGCTCGAGGGGGTGTCGTTGATGTCGCGGCGGCGTCTGCCGTCGTTCATCGAGGAGACGCTCAAGTCGTTCATGGCCAATCATCACGATGAGCTGCGCGACCAGGCGCTGCTCGACGAGCCGATGGAAAAGACCGGGCGGCGCCTGCAGTGGTCGATGAGGCTGCGCAAGCATGCCTGATACCTCGCGCTACGATGCACTGCTCGAGGAGGCGGGAGATGCCGAATCGAACAGCGGCTGGATGGTCAGCTACATCGATGTGATGACGCTGCTGGTGGCGCTATTCGTGCTGCTTTTCGCGCTGTCGTTTCGTCTTGGTGAGAGTGATCCCGAGCCGGTGACGCTCTATGCCGAGGTAGATGCTACGCCAGCCTCTCACCTGGGGGTGCCGCTGCCCGAGGAGATGCTGGCGGCGATGCCGCCTCAGGAGCCGTACTTGAACGGTGCCGCCGCGAGTATCGACCCGGCGGCGGTGGTGGTGGCGCTCGGGGTAGCGCGCCGTGGGCCGGAGCCTGTGGCGCCAGCGAGGCCGTTCCCCGCCGAACCGATGATGGTCGACTGGCAGTCGCCGAGCCCGCAGGTGGTGGCGGCCAATGGCGCCAACCTCGAGGTGCCACTGGAGGAGCTGGTGGTGGTGGTTACCGATACCGCGCCCGAGCGCTCGCGGGAGATCGACCCCGAGGCGGTGGCGGTGGCCACCACGCTTGCCGAGACCCTGGAGCAGCGCGTAGCTGAGGCGCCGCACTTGCCCGACCTCGATGGCGTGGAGGTGTCGCGGGTGGCCGAGGGCATCAGCCTGCGGGTCGAGGACAACCTGCTGTTCTCCACCGCCGAGGCCGAACTGACTGGCGCTGGTCGCGATGTTATCGAGAGCCTGGTGGCGCTGATCCAGCGCCATGATGGCGAGGTCTCGGTGGAGGGCCACACCGATAGCCGGCCGATCAACACGCCGCAGTTTCCCTCCAACTGGGAGCTTTCCAGCGCCCGCGCCACGGCGATTCTGCGCTACCTTGCGGATGAAGGCGTATCGCCCACGCGGCTGCGCGCGGTGGGCTTCGGCGATACTCGCCCGCTGGCCAGCAACGATGCAGAAGAAGGGCGCGCCAAGAATCGCCGCGTCGAGGTGATCATTCATCTGTGAGTGGCGCCAAGGCTGGTGTAGGGCCCCCGGCAGCGCTTCGCGCTGCGATCGCGAATGAATTCGCTCCTACTCTGGGGGCAGCGCCAAGGCAAATGTAGGAGCGACTTCAGTCACGATGGGGTTGATTTACCCCGGCAGCGCTTCGCGCTGCGATCGCGAATGAATTCGCTCCTACTCTGGGGGGCAGCGCCAAGGCAAATGTAGGAGAGACTTCAGTCTCGATGGGTTGATTTACCCCGGCAGCGCTTCGCGCTGCGATCGCGAATGAATTTGCTCCTACTCTGGGGGGCAGCGCCAAGGCAAATGTAGGAGAGACTTCAGTCTCGATGGGGATGGTCCAGCAAGGCTGCACGCTTAGAAGTGGTAGGCGATCTTGGCGGAGGTCAGGTTGAGGTGCTCGAGGCGCGGTGCGTCGATGCGCTCGTACTGCAGATGCGCCACGGTGCGCGGGGTAAAGTTCATGCGTGCGCCAAAGCCGTGAACCTGGGCGGTGCCGCCCATGGCCATGTCCTGCTCCTGGGCATCGCTTCCGGCCATGGTGGTTTCCAAGTCGCCGCTCCAGTCGGTCAGGCCGGACTTGGCAAACAGGCTGAAGTTACCGAGATGCAGGCCGGCGGTGACGGCACCCTGCAGGCTGGTGGTGTTGAGCAACACCGACTGGTTATCGATGGCGGTGGGTATCTCGTCGGTGACCAGGTAGGTTATCTCCGCGCCGATACCTAGCCGCGGCAGCTTAGGCAACAGGTAGCCTGCCAGCAGGCGAAAGCCTGACGTGGCCCCATCGGGCATTGCCAGTTCCGCGCCTTCCAGTACCACGCCATTGTCCAGCGTCGCAAGCTCGGTGAAGTCACCGCTGTATTGAACCGGCATGTCATCGGCTGCTAGCGCAACACCCATGGCAAAAGCCATAGTGGGGATCAGCGTAAAGCGTGTCAGGTAACGACGAAACGAGGCATTCATGAGTAACCCGGCATTGCCTGGCGAGTCGCGCGATTGCGACACAGTGCTATTACCTTAGTCGTTTTAGCCCCAGCCTGCCAGCCTGCAAGCCCCATTTCAGCGCGGTTTGAGCCTGAACATCAGGTACTTGACCAGTAGTGTCAGGGCGAAGACCAGCCATCCCGAGGTGGCGAGGACATTATACATCAGCATCTTCTGCTGGCCGCTGAGCGGAGTCAGCAGGCTTTCGATCATCACGCCAAAGAACAGCGCCAACAGCAGCGGCAGGGCGATGATGTGCATCAGCATCTCGGTGCGCCGGCGGCGGATGCGATAGCGCTGCAGCGTCAGACGAAACGGCCTGTGCGCCCAGCAAACGAACACCAGGGTAGCGCTCACGCTAAGCATGGCGACGCTGGGCTGGGGTTCGCCGATTGCGGCCGAGTAGCTGGCCGACCAGGCCAGCAACAGCCACATAAGGCCTTCGAGCAGGGCGACGAAATCGCCCGATGTGCGTACCGCTAGCATTGTTTATCCCGTGCCTACCCGTCGTTATTGCGTCAGCTTACCTTATGTTGCGGGGCGTTTATGCCATAGGCAGCGCAGCCAGTGCCAGCGATTGATCAATAGTGCGTCGAAGATCAGCGCACAGCAAGGCGTCGGCCTTGCCTTGGCGCTCGGCTGACCGCGAGGCCGGCGTTCGTCTATAATGGCGTGGTTTTGCCATCGCGATGGTGTAACGACAGCGTACTCTCTCTATAAGGCCTGCCCGTGACCCAGATTACCCTGACCCAACCCGATGACTGGCACCTGCACCTGCGCGACGGTGCCGCCCTGGCCTCGGTGGTGGCTTACACCGCGCGGCAGTGCGGCCGTGCCATCATCATGCCCAACCTGACGCCGCCGGTGACCACTACCGAGCAGGCGCACGCCTATCGCCAGCGAATCCTTGCGGCGCTCCCCGAGGGTAGCGACTTCGAGCCGCTGATGACGCTGTATCTCACCGATAACACGCCCGCGGAGGAAATCGAGCGGGCCAAGGCCAGCGGCATCGTGCATGCGGTCAAGCTGTACCCGGCCGGGGCGACCACCAACTCCGATTCCGGGGTCACCGATATCGACCACTGCTCGCGGGCCATCGAGGCCATGGAGCGGGTTGGCCTGCCGCTGCTGGTGCACGGTGAGGTGACCAGCCCCGAGATCGATATCTTCGATCGCGAAGCGGTCTTCATCGAGCGGGTGATGGCGCCGCTGCTGATCCGCTTTCCGCAGCTCAGGGTGGTGTTCGAGCACATCACCACCGAAGACGCGGTCAACTTCGTGCGCGAATCGTCGGCCAATATCGCCGCCACCATCACCGCCCACCATCTGCTGTTTAACCGTAACCATATGCTGGTCGGTGGCATCAAGCCGCACTACTACTGCCTGCCGGTGCTCAAGCGTGAACGACATCGCGATGCGTTGCTGGCGGCGGCGACGTCGGGTAGCAGCAAGTTCTTCCTGGGCACCGATAGCGCCCCCCATGCCCGCGGCGACAAGGAGTCTGCCTGCGGCTGTGCCGGGGCCTTCACCGCGCCTGCCGCCCTCGAGCTGTATGCCATGGCTTTCGAACAGGCCGGGCGACTGGAGCAGTTGGAGGGTTTTGCCAGCCATCACGGGCCGGATTTCTACGGATTGCCGCGCAATTCGCGCCAGGTGACGCTGGTGCGCGAGAGCTGGCAGCTGCCCGAGACGCTGTCCTATGCCGAGGGCGGGGTGATCGTGCCGCTGCTGGCAGGCGATACGCTGCCCTGGCGGCTGGTCTAGCGGGTGATGACTCGGCCGTCTGCGACCTCGAGGCGGCGTTGGCGCCCGGCCAGCATGGCGCAGCCGGCGGCAAGCGTGACGATCACCATCAGCAGCAGGCTGATCGCGCGGTTGCCGGCCCCGAATTGCAGCATCAGGCCGACGCTCAGCGGCCCCAGGGCGGCCAGGCAGTAGCCGATGCCCTGGGCCATGCCGGAGAGCTGGCCGGCCAACTGGTGGGTGCCGCTGCGCAGCACGATCAGCGTCAGCGCCAGGCTGAAGCAGCCGCCCTGGCCGATCCCCAGCAAGGCGGCACCCAGCCAGCGTGCCTCGAGCGGGCCCAGTAGCAGGGTCAAGAGGCCGCCGGCGCCGGCCCCCAGCAGCAGCAGCGCCGCCAGGCGCTGATCGCGACCCAGGCGTGCCAGCCACGGCGCGCCGAGGGCGGCCAGCAGCTGCGACATCACCGACATCGCCAGCAGCCAGCCGGCCTCGCTTTCGCTGAGGCCGCGGCGCTGCATCAGGACCGGCAGCCAGCCGAACACGATATAGGCCAGCGACGATTGGCTGCCCATGAAACCGGTGACCTGCCAGGCCAGCGGCGAACGCAGCAGCGAGACCGCCGCGGTTGGCTGATCGCTGGACGCTTGGGCAGGACGTGGTTGCGGCATGCCGAGCCGCCAGGCCAGCAGTGCCGCCAGTGCCAGCAGCGACCAACTGGCCAGGCTCAACGACCAGCTGCCGAGCAGGTCGGCCAGCGGCACGCTGATGCCAGCACCCAGGGCGCCACCCAGGCACAGCGCCATGGTGTAGACGCCGGTCATCAGGTCGGCGCCGCGCGGCAGTTCGCGCTTGACCAGGCCCGGCAGCAGGCTGCCGCAAACGCCGATGGCGCCGCCCACCAGCAGGGTGCCGAAGAACAGCAGCCATAGGCTGGGCAGGGCGCGAATCGCCAGCGCCAGGGCGAGTGCCAGCAGGCCAAGCGAGAGTGCGCGTTCCGTGCCCAGGCGTCGTGCCAGGCGTGGCGCCAAGGGGGCGAACAGCCCCAGGCACAACACCGGCAGAGTGGTCAGCGCTCCAATGCCCAGCGGGGTGAGGGCGGTCTCCTGCTGGATGCGGCCCAGCAGCGGGGAAAGTGACGACAGGGCGGGGCGCAGGTTGAGTCCGACCAGCAGCATCAGACAGATAAACAGTGTCAGACGACCGCCGTGTCGCTCGGCGGCCAAAGTGGCGTCACTCATTGGCGGTGGTCAGGGTCTTTATTGTGCAGCGGAAGAATTTCCAGGGCGTCGAGAGCGGCAAACAGGGTACCAGATTCGCCGCCTTCGCCAGCGGTGGTCTTGTTGCGGATCGCCGAGACATCCTCGACGCTGATGTGCTGCTGGATACCGCTTAGCTCGGTCAGCGTGGCGGTGAGTCGGCCTTCATAGACCCAGCAGCGCTGGGGCACCCAGGAGATGCGATGCCGTTGGCCACGCCACTCGGCCTGGCAGTGATCAATCAGTATCAGGTCATCGACTGGCGCGAGTGCTATGAACAGGCGGGCGTTGAGCACCAGCGCGCTGTCGTGCATGCGGATCGCACCCTCGAAGCGGTTTTCCTGTAGCGCTTGCAGCGCCTTGGCGGAGCGCTCGCGGGACTCTAGTTGGCCACGGCCGCACACATGCAGCAGATCGCCGTCGATCTGCTTGATAGCCCAGGCCTCGGGCAGCTTGGTGCGCTTTAACCAGTTGAGCATTTAGCGGGCTCACCACTTCGTTTAGACAAGTAATGCTACCACGCATCAAGGGGTTGGCTCGTGTCGAGATGTAAATCGGCGTTCGTTAGCCAAGATGCATAAATGCGACACAGGTAATATTCAACGTTGATTGTCCCCTGGCAGGGTTGTGGTCGCCCCCCTGATGCGACTAATGTCGATGCAGTGGTTTACAAAACAACGACAAACTCAGGGAAGTGGCATGACCGATACCCCCGAAGCCGAGTCGGCGGCGCCCGTGGCGTCTGTCCCGCCTGGAACCGATGAAGTCTTTGCCCGCTTTACCAACGTCCAGAAGAGCTACGATGGTGTTGAGCTGGTAGTCAAGGATTTCAATCTGGACATCCGCAAGGGCGAGTTCGTGACCCTGCTGGGACCGTCCGGCTCCGGCAAGACCACCTGCCTGATGATGATGGCGGGTTTCGAAACCCCCACCCATGGCGAGATCCTGCTCAAGGGCGAGCCGATCAGCGGATTGCCGCCACACAAGCGCGGCATTGGCATGGTGTTCCAGAACTACGCACTGTTTCCGCACATGACGGTGGCCGAAAATCTCGCCTTTCCGCTCGAGGTGCGTCACCTGAGCAAGACGCAGATAAAGGAGAAGGTCGCTCGGGCACTGGCCATGGTACGCCTTGAGGAGTTCGGTGATCGCCGCCCGGCACAGCTCTCCGGTGGCCAGCAGCAGCGCGTGGCGCTGGCGCGAGCACTGGTGTTCGAGCCCGAGCTGGTGCTGATGGACGAGCCGCTTGGTGCGCTGGACAAGAACCTGCGCGAAGAGATGCAGTACGAGATCAAGCGTATTCACGCCAGCCTCGGCGTGACCATGATCTACGTCACCCACGACCAGACCGAAGCGCTGACCATGTCTGACCGCATCGCGGTGTTCAACGACGGCGTGGTACAGCAACTGGCCTCGCCGGATGAGCTCTACGAGCGGCCGGAGAACGCCTTCGTGGCCTATTTCATCGGCGAGAACAATCGCTTGATGGGCGAGGTCAGCGAGCGTCTCGGCGATGATTGCAAGGTGCGTCTCGACAGCGGTGACATGGTGATTGCCAAACCGGTGGCGGTGGGCGGTGTGGGCTCGAGGACCACGCTGTCGCTTCGCCCCGAGCGGGTCAGCATCCTGCGCGAAGATGCCGCCGAGCAGTTCGATAACCAGTTTACCGCCACGGTGCAGGAGGTCATCTACCTGGGTGATCACTTGCGCACGCGAGTCTCGGTGTGCGGCAACGAGGATTTCATTCTCAAGACGCCCAATGCCCAGGGGTTTGGCGTCATGCGCCCCGGCCAGCAGATCCAGGTCGGCTGGTCGAGCGCCGACTGCCGCGCGCTGGATGTCTGACTGCAGAGTATCAGAGTATGGCAATCATCTTGGTAAGCACCATGAATGCAACAAAAGATGCAACAACAATAACGGAGAAACACCATGAAAAAGCGCGGTACGAGTAGTGTGATCAAGGGATCCAGTATTGCCTTTGCTGGCTTGTCGGCGTTGGCGCTGGCGGTCGGTGCCCAGGCCCAGCAGACACTCAACATTGTCTCCTGGGGCGGCGCCTATACCATGAGTCAGCAGCGGGCCTATCATGATCCGTGGATGGAGCAGACCGGCGACGAGATCATCAATATCGATCAGAGTGGCAACGCCCTGGCTGGTTTGCGCTCTCAGTCCCAGGCTGGCAACGTCACCTGGGACCTGGTGGACATGCTGCCGGCGGATGCCATGATCGCCTGCGCCGAGGGCTTGATCGAGCCCATTGATCATGACGAGCTGCTGGCCGAGGCGCCGGACGGCACGCCGCCCAGCGAGGATTTCATCGATGGATCGCTGACCGAGTGCTACATCCCACAGATCGTCTACTCGAATATTGTCGCCTTCAATACCGGCATGTTCCCGGAAGATGACCAGCCGAGCACCATCGAGGATGTCTTCGACCTGGAGAACTACCCCGGCCAGCGGGCCTTGATGCGGCGCCCGATCAACAACCTGGAGTGGGCGCTGCTCGCCGATGGGGTCGACCACGACGATGTCTACGACATGCTCGAAACCGAAGAGGGTATCGAGCGTGCCTTCGCCAAGCTGGATACCATCAAGGATCACGTGATCTGGTGGGAAGAGGGCGCCCAGCCGCCGCAATTGCTTGCCGACCGTGAAGTGGCCTTTGCCTCGGCCTACAACGGCCGTATCTTCGATGCCATGATCAGCGAGAACCAGCCGTTCGAGATCATCTGGGATGCTCAGGTGTTCGAGCTCGATGGTTGGGTGGTGCCGGCCGGCAAGCTGGACAAGGTGGCCGACTATCTTTATTGGGCTACTGATACTCAGCGTCTCGCCGACCAGGCGCGGTACATCTCCTATGGCCCCGCGCGCCTGTCATCCTCTGCGGAGGTTTCGACGCATGCTGAAGCCGGCATCGACATGGCGCCACATATGCCTACCTACCCGGAAAACTTCGCCACCGCGCTGCAGAAAGACGACGAGTTCTGGGTCGATTATCTTGATGAGCTGAGTCAGCGTTTCGACGCCTGGCTGGCACAGTAAGACCCACCGTCGCGCCACCCCTCTGGGTGGCGCGACGTCCGTTTCCTGTCGACTGACTGAAGGTGAGGTCCGCGTGTCCGACTCTGCTGCTCCGTTGACCACGGCCGACGGCGTACCGCTCAAGGTCAGCCTGCGTCGTGCCGTGCGTCGCTCTAAATTCAAGGCGCTGCTGCTGGTATCGCCTTTGCTGCTGTTCCTGGGGGTCGCCTTCGTGATCCCGATTTTTGAAATGTTGTCGCGTAGTGTCGCCAACCCCGAAGTGAGTACCCATCTGCCCCGCACCGTGGCGGCGCTGGAGAACTGGGATCGTCGCGAGGTGCCCGACGAGCCGGTCTTCGAAGCGCTGGTGGAGGATCTTCGCGAGGGTCAGGCGGCGCGCAACCTCGGCTTACTGGCCAGCCGGCTCAACTATGAGCGCTCGGGCATGCGTTCGGCGATCAACCGCACTGCGCGGGGCCTGGGCTCCATGGAGCCGCCCTATCGTGAGGCGATGATTGATGCCAATGCGCGCTGGGGCGAGCTGGATACCTGGAAGCTGATCGAGCGAGAATCGTCCCCCTTTACCATGTCGTACTATCTGGCGGCCCTGGATCGACAACTGACGCCGGATGGCGAAATCACCATGGCGCCCGACAACCAGCAGATTCACGTCAGCCTGTTCTGGCGCACCTTCTGGATGAGCGGGCTGATCACCTTGATGACGCTGCTGCTCGGCTATCCGATCGCCTTTCTGCTGGCCAACCTGCCGCTGCGCCACTCCAACCTGCTGATGATTCTGGTGCTGCTGCCGTTCTGGACCTCGCTGCTGGTGCGCACCACCACCTGGATCGCGATCCTGCAGTCCCAGGGGGTGTTGAACGACCTGATGGTGTTCCTTGGCGTCATCGCCGATGAAGCGCGCTGGCAGATGATTCATAACAAGATCGGCACAGTGGTGGCGATGACCCACATCCTGCTGCCGTTCATGATCCTGCCGCTCTATTCGGTGATGAAGACCATACCGCCGAGCTACATGCGCGCGGCGCGCTCGTTGGGCGGGCGACCCTTCCTGTGTTTCCGGCGGATCTATTTCCCGCTGACGATACCCGGCATCGCCGCCGGCGGGATCCTGGTGTTCATCCTGTCGATCGGCTACTACATCACGCCGGCGCTGGTGGGCGGCCAGTCCGGGCGCTTCATCACCAACTATATCGCCTACCACATGCAGACCTCGCTGAACTGGGGTCTGGCGGCGGCGATCGCCTCCATCCTGCTGTGCGTGGTGGTGGTCTTCTATCTGGTCTTCAATCGCCTGGTCGGTGTCGACAAGGTCAAACTGGGGTAACTCATGGCGATTCCTTCCTATGCCACCCGTGGCGAGCGCATCTGGCACTACGTGTTCCTGGGCCTGTGTACGCTGATCTTTCTGTTCCTGATCGGTCCGCTACTGGTGATCATTCCACTGTCGTTCAATGCGCAGCCCTACTTCACCTTTACCCAGGAGATGCTGACCTTTGATCCGCAGGGCTATTCGCTGCGCTGGTATCAGGACTTCTTTACCTCCAGTCGCTGGCTCAACGCGATCAAGAACAGCTTCATCATCGGCATCGCCTCGACGATCCTGGCCACGGTGCTCGGCACCATCGCCGCGCTGGGGTTGTCGAGCAGGCACATGCCGGCGCGTGGGGTGATCATGGCGTTGCTGATCTCGCCGATGATCGTGCCGCTGATCATCTCGGCGGCGGCGATGTTCTTCTTCTTCTCGCGGATCAATCTGGCGCAGACCTATCTGGGCGTGATCCTGGCGCATACCGCTCTGGGGATTCCGTTCGTGGTGATCACCGTCACCGCGACGCTGTCGAGCTTCGATACCACCCTGATTCGCGCCGCACACAGCCTGGGTGCCAACCCCACGCGCACCTTCTTCAAGGTGGTGCTGCCGCTGGTGACGCCGGGCGTGGTGTCGGGGGCGCTGTTTGCCTTTATCACCTCGTTTGACGAGGTGGTGGTGGTGCTGTTCATCGCCGGGCCTGAGCAGCGAACCATGCCCATCCAGATGTGGTCGGGGATTCGCGAGCAGATCAGTCCCACCATCCTGGCCGTGGCCACGCTGCTGGTGCTGCTGTCGATGCTGCTGTTGGCGACGCTTGAACTGCTGCGCCGCCGCGGTGAGCGGCTGCGCGGAGTAACCCCCGGATGAAATGAACGGGGTTCAGCGATGGAGACGATTGCGCCCGGCCTAGCCCGAATATTGCACCAGGCATGAAAAAAGCGGCTGAAAATCGGTTATAATTCAAGAGCCTAACCAAGAATTAGCCGACACAGCCGCCATGACAAAATGTACCACGCCCACCGCCACCTTTCCACGCTGCAAAGGCCGTCAGATCACCGCCAGCTTCGATGGCGGCGAGGTCACCTCTGACGGTGGCATCCTGCTGCTGCGGCAGCTCGACCGCGAGATGGGCCTGACCCGCGCTATCGCTCGCCGGCTGAGTGATGACCGCGATCCTCAACGCTGCCTGCATCGCACCGAAACCCTGGTTCGGCAGCGCGTGTTTGGCCTGGCGCTGGGCTACGAGGATCTCAACGACCACCAGGCGCTGCGTCACGACATCGCCCTGCAGACCGCCGTCGATACCGACGGCGTGCTGGCCAGCCAGTCCACGCTGTGTCGCTTCGAGCAGCAAGCCGATCGGGACTGGGCGGTCACCATCCACGAGGAAATGATCGAGCAGTTCATCCGCTCGTTCCGGCGGCCACCCAAGAAGCCGCTCTACCTCGACTTCGATGCCACCGACGACCGGGTGCACGGCCAGCAGCTCGGGCGGCACTTCAACGGCTACTACAACCACTACATCTTTCTGCCGCTGTTCGTGTTCTGTGGCGATCAGCTGCTGGTCAGCTACCTTCGCCCGGCCTACCGAGATGCCGCCCACCACGCCGGCGCCATTCTTGCCCTGCTGGTTCGGCGGCTGCGCCAGGCGTGGCCTGAGGTAAAGGTCGTATTCCGCGGCGACAGCGGCTTCTGCCGCCCGCTGATCCTCAGTTGGTGCGAGCGCCACGGTGTCGACTACATCGTCGGCCTCGCCGGCAACCCGCGGCTGGCCAAGCTAGCCCTGGATATCGACTACGAGTCAGCTATCCGCTTCGAGAAGACCCGTGAGAAGCAGCGAGTCTTCGGCTTCATCGAGTACGCCGCCAAGAGCTGGAAGAAGCGCCGACGAAAGGTGGTCGTCAAATCCGAGACCAGTTGGCGTGGCTTCAACACCCGCTATGTGGTCACCAGCCTGCGCGGCTGCAGCGCCGAGTGGCTCTATGACCACCGCTACTGTGCCCGAGGCGAGATGGAGAACCGTATCAAGGAGCAACAGTTCCTGTTCTCCGACCGCACCAGCTGCCACGAATGGTGGCCCAACCAGTACCGACTGCTGCTCTCGGGGCTGGCCTACCTACTCCTGGAGCGGCTGCGTCGGGTTTACCTCAGGCGCACAGCCTTCGCCCAGGCCCAGGTCAACACCCTCCGCCTGAAGCTGCTGAAGATCGGCGCTGTCATCACCCGCAACACGCGCACGATTCGGCTGATGTTGAGCAGCCAGTACCCGGAGCAGGACCTCTTCCTGAAGCTGGCCAGCAAGCTGGTGCCGGGATAGCGCCGCGGCGTGCTGTCCCCGGCACAGAAAACACATGGGGGTTGGGGGCAGTGCGTCCTGAGCGCAGAAAATTGATCAAGAAATAGCCAATCTCAAGCCCGTAGCGCCAATGTCTTCACCGAGCCTGAGATCTGGGAGCGTCTGGCCGGCCCGGTGCAACATCCGGGCTAGGCCGGGCGCCGTCGTTGAGGGCAAAAAATGGCTAAAGATCGCCTGTCCAGGGCCGATAGTTTGAATTGACCACCAACGCCAAGCCTTTTTCCGCGACCGCTGGTCACCGGGGCTGGTAAAAAGGTAGCCATCGAAAAAGAGGAATCATGACATGAGTGCGATGCGCGGAGCGGCCGCCTATGGTCGCGGTGCCAATGCCTACGCCAAGGTGGGTGTCGAGAGCGGCGTGATGTCGGCAAGCCCCCACCAGTTGATCGTGATGCTGTTCGACGGCGCCCAGGCGTCGATTCGCGCGGCACGGATCCATATGCAGAACGGCAACACGGCCGAGAAGGGCAAGTCGATCTCCAAGGCGCTGGATATCGTCAACAACGGTCTGATGGCGGCACTGGATGCCGAGCGCGGCGGAGACGTCGCTCAGCGTCTGGCATCGCTGTATGACTATATCTCGCGTCTGCTGCTGGCCGCCAACCTGCGCAACGATGAACAGAGCCTCAATGAGGCGGACAAGTTGCTCGAAGACATTGGCACTGCCTGGCGCGAGATCGGTACCCAGCCCGGCGCGCAAGCGAGCAGCCAGTGAGCGCCGGTGAACTCTCGAACTCCGAGAAGCAGGCGCTGGTGCTCAAGCGCTATGAGGCGCTGCGCGTGCAGACCGATGGCATGCTTGAGCTGGCGCGCGCCGAGGCCTGGAGTGAGCTGATCCAGCAGCAGGCACGCTATGTCGTGGAAGTCGAGCGCTTGTCGCGCCTGGAGCAGGGGCTCGATTTCGACGCGGGCAATCGCCAGCGCAAGGCGCTTTTGCTCGAGGCGATCCTCGAGAGCGATCACGAGGTGCGTGAGAGGCTGCTGGTGCGGCGCGATGAGTTGGGGGCGTTGATCGGCACCAGCCAGCGCAAACGTGACCTGAGTCGCGCCTACCGCACTGCCAGTGGCAGCAATGTGGTCGATGCCGAGTACGTGTTTACCGGCGAGGCCATGCGTAACCCGCCAGGCAGCTCGTGAGTGGTATCACGCCGCTGCTCGATACCTTGCTGCACCAGGTGCTGGGCAAGCGTGTCGACCTACCGGCACAGCGCGAGCTGAACGAGCCGGTTCGGCCCACCGATCCGAGTCGTGCCACCCGCGCGGTGCATAGCGACTCGCGCCTCGACTCACGCCAACCCGGCCTGCAAGGCTTGAGTGGCGCCGTGGCGCGCGAGGGCGGGCGGCTGCCGGGGCTGGCGCTGCCCGCTGGTGATGCGCCAGCCTCCACGCATACGCATTTCAGCCAGGCGGCGCGCACCATCGCCGACATCCTGGTCAAGTTTCCTGCGCCACCGTCGACACTGCGTCCCGCTGCGCCGCTGGTGGCACCCTCGCAGCCAGCGGCGGTTTCCGCCGGCCAACTGGCCAATCAGCTACAGTCATCGATCAATCATAGCGGCCTGTTCTATGAATCCCACCTGGGACGCTGGTTCCGTGGTGAGCTGCCGCGCCAGGTGCTGGACGCCCAGCCCCAGATGCAGCTCAGCCAGGGCCAGCGAGCGCCGCAGGCGGCATCTGCAGCGTTGGCGTTACCCGGTAGTGCCATGCAGTGGCCGGCGGCGCCGGTGTCGCCGCGTGGGGCATTGGTGTTCAGCGGTCCCTTCTTGGCGCTCGGCAGCCTTGCTGCGTCGGCGCCGCTGGGCATGATGCCGGCGGCGCAGCCGGGCGTTGGTGGTGCGGCCAACCCAGTGGGCGCAACCGGCTATATACCGTTATCTTCACAGCCATCGTTCGCGGCGCCAGGCTCCTCTGCGTCGGTGCCACCCGCGTCTAACACGGCTCCGCCGGCATTGCCTGCCCAGGCCGCCGCAGCTTTTGCTGCCCAGGCGGCGGAGGGCGCTGAGCCAGTCGCCTCGCGCGCCGCGGGGCAGCTGACGGAGTCGGTAAACGAACTGCTGCAGGGCTTGATCCGCCATCAGCTGGAGGTGCTGGTATCGCCGATACTGCGCTGGGAGGGAGACGTATGGTCGGGTATCTTCATGGCGTTGATGATCCAGCTACCCGACGAGCGTGAGCGCTCTCCACAGGGTGAGGAGGGCAGTGCGCAGGAGGACGAGGATCCGGCCTGGCACTCGACGCTGTCGCTGACGCTGCCAGCTCTGGGCGAGATCCACGTCGACCTGCGCCTCAAAGGCGAGCGGGTGGCACTGACCCTGGAGAGCGCATCTCGAGACGTGGTACAGCGCTTGGAGGAGAGCAAGGAAAGCCTGCGTGATCGATTGACGGCCCGCGGTTTCCAGGAAGTGGCGCTGCTGGCTCGCCTGCACGTCGAGGAGGGAGAGCGGCATGAGTGAGCGCGCTACGCCGCCCAGGCGTCGCCAGGCCGTGGCCTTGGCCTATCAGGAGAGCGATGGTGCACCGCGGGTGCTGGCGCGCGGCTATGGAGACCTGGCCGAGCGCATCATCGCCGAGGCGCGGCGTCAGGGGGTCTTCGTGCACGATGCCCCGGAGCTGGTCAGTCTGTTGATGCAGCTGGATATCGACGAGCGGATACCGCCGACCCTCTATGAAGTGATTGCCGAGTTGCTGATCTGGGCCCGGGAACTGTCCCTGGAGGAAGAAAAAGCGTCAGTAATGGGAGACAAATTGTAATAAATTGTCTCTGCCTGCGCGCCTTGCTGTCTCCTAATCGATACGCAGGGATTTTGCAATTTCGCTTAACCTGCTGTTTTTCCTTTCTTCTCCGCCATTTGACCCAGGTCAAGGTCTAGTGCCTTATCATCAGGCCGTTGGAGCTGGGTGTTGAAAGGCGTCATATAAAAGTCTCAAACTGTGTTCATCCTAGCCTGTGTCGATTGCCGACAACTGAGCCGGGCGCCCTAGCCCGAATATTGCACCAGGCATGAAAAAAGCGGCTGAAAATCGGTTATAATTCAAGAGCCTAACCAAGAATTAGCCGACACAGCCGCCATGACAAAATGTACCACGCCCACCGCCACCTTTCCACGCTGCAAAGGCCGTCAGATCACCGCCAGCTTCGATGGCGGCGAGGTCACCTCTGACGGTGGCATCCTGCTGCTGCGGCAGCTCGACCGCGAGATGGGCCTGACCCGCGCTATCGCTCGCCGGCTGAGTGATGACCGCGATCCTCAACGCTGCCTGCATCGCACCGAAACCCTGGTTCGGCAGCGCGTGTTTGGCCTGGCGCTGGGCTACGAGGATCTCAACGACCACCAGGCGCTGCGTCACGACATCGCCCTGCAGACCGCCGTCGATACCGACGGCGTGCTGGCCAGCCAGTCCACGCTGTGTCGCTTCGAGCAGCAAGCCGATCGGGACTGGGCGGTCACCATCCACGAGGAAATGATCGAGCAGTTCATCCGCTCGTTCCGGCGGCCACCCAAGAAGCCGCTCTACCTCGACTTCGATGCCACCGACGACCGGGTGCACGGCCAGCAGCTCGGGCGGCACTTCAACGGCTACTACAACCACTACATCTTTCTGCCGCTGTTCGTGTTCTGTGGCGATCAGCTGCTGGTCAGCTACCTTCGCCCGGCCTACCGAGATGCCGCCCACCACGCCGGCGCCATTCTTGCCCTGCTGGTTCGGCGGCTGCGCCAGGCGTGGCCTGAGGTAAAGGTCGTATTCCGCGGCGACAGCGGCTTCTGCCGCCCGCTGATCCTCAGTTGGTGCGAGCGCCACGGTGTCGACTACATCGTCGGCCTCGCCGGCAACCCGCGGCTGGCCAAGCTAGCCCTGGATATCGACTACGAGTCAGCTATCCGCTTCGAGAAGACCCGTGAGAAGCAGCGAGTCTTCGGCTTCATCGAGTACGCCGCCAAGAGCTGGAAGAAGCGCCGACGAAAGGTGGTCGTCAAATCCGAGACCAGTTGGCGTGGCTTCAACACCCGCTATGTGGTCACCAGCCTGCGCGGCTGCAGCGCCGAGTGGCTCTATGACCACCGCTACTGTGCCCGAGGCGAGATGGAGAACCGTATCAAGGAGCAACAGTTCCTGTTCTCCGACCGCACCAGCTGCCACGAATGGTGGCCCAACCAGTACCGACTGCTGCTCTCGGGGCTGGCCTACCTACTCCTGGAGCGGCTGCGTCGGGTTTACCTCAGGCGCACAGCCTTCGCCCAGGCCCAGGTCAACACCCTCCGCCTGAAGCTGCTGAAGATCGGCGCTGTCATCACCCGCAACACGCGCACGATTCGGCTGATGTTGAGCAGCCAGTACCCGGAGCAGGACCTCTTCCTGAAGCTGGCCAGCAAGCTGGTGCCGGGATAGCGCCGCGGCGTGCTGTCCCCGGCACAGAAAACACATGGGGGTTGGGGGCAGTGCGTCCTGAGCGCAGAAAATTGATCAAGAAATAGCCAATCTCAAGCCCGTAGCGCCAATGTCTTCACCGAGCCTGAGATCTGGGAGCGTCTGGCCGGCCCGGTGCAACATCCGGGCTAGGGGTAAACATAAGGGGCGAAGATAATAAGGGTGCAAGGGCGCATTTCGCGCTGCCCAGAGCCGCAAGAGCTCGACCTGATAACGAATAACGCAGGGAACACCTATTATGACTACCGATTCCATTCTGGATGAGATCCAGGATCTCAACCTGTCCTACCTGCTGCTGGTGCAGCGTTTGCTGAGTGAAGACCGCGCCTCAGCGATGTTCCGCCTCAAGCTTACCGAAGAGATGGCCGAGCTGTTGGCAGCCCTCTCCGCCAAACAACTCGGCAAGCTGTCGCGGACCAACCAACTACTATGCCGGCTGTGCTACGAAGATGCCGACCAACTGCGCAAGCTGACCCACAACCAGCGCGAGCAGGGCCTCTCCCAGACCCATGCCTCGCTACTGATGGCGGCCGCCCCAATGAGCGCGACTGCGCTGCAGGAGGGCTAGGTATGGCGGACAAGAGCCTCGTCAGCGAAATGCTGCAGGTGCAGATGGCCATCGAGTTGATCGAGCTGGGGGCGCGTCTGCAGGTGCTGGAGACCGAAACCGACCTGAGCCGCGCACGCCTGATTCGGCTCTACAAGGAGGTGCGTGGCATGTCGCCGCCCAAGGGCATGCTACCGTTCTCTACCGACTGGTTCATCACCTGGATGCCCAACGTCCACTCCTCGCTGTTCTACAATATCTACCTTCGCCTCAAGCAGGATTACGGCTGCCAGCGAATGGAGGCCTTCGTCAAGGCGTTTCGGCTGTATCTCGAGCAGGTCGACCTCGACGAGGCCGAACCGGTGCTTGGCCTGACGCGCGCCTGGACGCTGATTCGCTTCTTCGAAAGCGACATGCTCGAACTCAACCCCTGCACCAGCTGCGGTGGTCACTTCGTGGCCCATGCACATACTCCCTGCCAGGATTTCGTGTGCGGTATCTGTCAGCCGCCGTCGCGTGCCGGCAAGACCCGCAAGCGCCTGGCCGAGGCCAAGGCTGCGGCCGCTACACAACGGGTCGTCGCTGCCGCCCGTTGACCCCTTCATTGTATCGCTTGCCCCGTGCCGCTTGGTGCGGGTTTTTTTATGCCTACATGGCGCTTCTGCACAACATGTTTTTGCTATTTGCCCTCAAGCCAACGCGGTGGATGCCGATAACTGTGTTGAAGCCACCCATGCCGTAGCAAAGGATACCGGTCGTGCTGATACCCATAGGATTTTTGATCGTTGCATTCTCCGTATTCGGCGGCTTTTCGCTTGCCGGTGGCCACCTCGGCCCACTCTACCAGCCCACCGAGATCCTGATGATCTGCGGTTCGGCGGTTGGCGCCTTCATTGCGGCCAATAACGGCAAGGCGATGCTCGCGACCCTGCGCACTACCTCCAAGCTCAAACGTACGGTGAAGTACAACAAGGAAACCTACATGGAGCTGATGGCGCTGCAGTACAAGCTGCTGGCCAAGGCTCGTCGCGATGGCATGCTGGCCATAGAGCGCGACATCGACAACCCCCAGGAGAGCCCGCTGTTCTCCGAGTACCCCAAGATTCAGGCCGACCCCATGATCATGGGCTTTCTCACCGACTACCTGCGCCTGATGATCAGCGGCAACATGGATCCACACCAGATCGATGAGCTCATGGAGCATGAGATCGAGGCCTTCGAGCACGAGGCGCATATCCCCGCCGACGCCCTGGCCAAGGTCGGCGATGCGCTGCCGGCGTTCGGTATCGTCGCCGCCGTGCTGGGGGTCATCAAGGCGCTGAGCGCCGCCGATGCCGGCCCCGACGAGATGGGCTACATGATCGCCCATGCCCTGGTCGGCACCTTTCTCGGCATCCTGCTCGCCTACGGGTTCGTCAATCCGCTGGCCAGCCGCATCGACCGGCAGGTCGGTGAAGCGGTGAAGATGCTGCAGTGCATTCGCGTGACGTTGCTGGCCAGCCTCAACGGCTATGCGCCGCAGCTGGCGGTTGAGTTCGGCCGCAAGGCGCTGCACACCGCCGAGCGCCCGACCTTCAATGAGCTCGAGGATCATGTTCGCGCCGCCAAGAGCACGGGCACGGGGGGCACATGAGCGACGACCGCCGCCCGATCATCATCAAGCGCAAGAAGGTCGTACATGCGCATCATGGTGGTAGCTGGAAGATAGCGCTGGCCGACTTCATGACCGCGCTGATGGCACTGTTCCTGGTGCTGTGGATCCTGTCCACGGCAAGCGAAGAGCAGCTGGAGAGCGTGGCCGAGTACTTCCGTACGCCGCTGGCGGTGGCGATTGCCGGCGGCGACCGTACCTCCTCCAGCGACAGCGCGATTCCCGGCGGCGGCCCGGACCCGGTTCACGAGGAGGGCGAACGGATGCGCATCGACATGCGTACCCAGAGCCGCAGCAGTGACGAGATTCGCCGTTTCCGCAACCTCCAGCAGCGCATGGAGACGCTGATCGAGGGCGATCCGCAGCTACGTGAACTGCGTCGCCAGATCCGCTTCGACATGACCCCCGAAGGGTTGCGGGTACAGCTGGTGGATACCGAGCAGCGGCCGATGTTCGAACTCGGCAGCGATGCGGTGGCGCCCTATATGCGCGACCTGCTGCGCGCCATCGCGCCGTTGCTCAACGATATGGACAATCCACTCAGCCTCAGCGGCCACACCGACAGCATTCCCTACTCCGGGGGATATCGCGGCTACAGCAACTGGGAGCTGTCCAGCGACCGTGCCAATGCCTCGCGGCGTGAACTGGTGGCCGGCGGACTCGACCCGGACAAGCTGCTAAGGGTAGCGGGCATGGGCGATCGCGTACCGCTGTCCGAGACTCAGCCCGACGATCCGGCCAATCGACGCATTGCCATCGTGGTGCTCGACGAGCGCTCGGCCGAGGCGATTCGCTCCCAGGGATTGCCGGGCGGCGGAAGCATACCTTCGCCTGCTGCCTCGCGGCTGGCCGAGGAGATCGACGCCTCGCCGGTCGAGCAGTTCCGCCAGGGGCTCGACGATACGCTGAGCAACGACTAGCGGTTTAATCATTCAGGGAACGCGCATGGATATCACCGACTTTTACGACACGTTTTTCGAAGAGGCCGAAGAGCTTCTCGGCGATATGGAGCGGCACCTGCTGGAGCTGGATCTCGATGATCCCGACGCCGAGCAGCTTAATGCCATTTTCCGTGCCGCCCACTCGATCAAGGGCGGTGCCGGTACCTTCGGCTTCGATGTGCTGCAGCACACTACCCACCTGTTCGAGAACATCCTCGATTACACACGTCGCGGCGAGCTGGCGCTGCGCCGCGACATCGTCGACACCTTTCTGGAAGCCAAGGATATGCTGCACGACCAGCTCGATGCCTACCGCAACGGCCAGCAGCCCGACGCCGAGGCCTATGCGCGAATCTGCCAGACCCTGCAGCAGATGGCTCTCGAAGAGATGGGCGTCGCGGTCGACGAGGGCGCACCGGCCCCTGCTGCCAAGCCCCAGCCTGAACCCAAGCCTGACCCGCAACCCGAGTCAGCAGCGGCCGGTGGTGGCGGCGATCATCTCGAGGTGGCGCTGATCAAGGTCGCCGACAAGGATCGCGAGCTGCTGGTCGAGGAGCTGGGGCAGCTGGGCGAGGTGCTGTCACAGCGCAGCGACGGCGAGCGCTACCTGGTAACGCTCGACACCAGCGCCAGCGCCGACGATATCGAGGCGGTGATGTGCTTTATCGTCGATGCCGACCAGGTCGAAGTGCGTTCGCTGCCCGCCGGCAGTGCCGATAGCGAGCCGGCCAGCGAGCCGGCCGCACCGCCGCCTGTTGCCGAGCCTGTAGTGCCTGCCAGCGCGGCGCCCAAGGCCGCACCTGCCAAGGCGCCGAGCGGCAAGCCCAAGGCGGCCGGCGGCGAGTCGACGTCGATTCGCGTGCCGGTGGACAAAGTCGACCAGATCATCAACTTGGTCGGCGAGCTGATCATCACCCAGTCGATGCTCGACCAGACTGCCAGCGAGCTCGACGGCGTGGCCCACGGTGCAATGGTCAACGGCATGAGCCTGCTGCAGCGCAATGCGCGGGACCTGCAGGAGGCGGTGATGTCGATCCGCATGGTGCCCATGGACTATGTGTTCAGCCGCTTTCCGCGGCTGGTGCGTGACCTGGCCGCCAAGCTCGACAAGGACGTGGAGCTGGTCACCGAGGGCAAGTCCACCGAACTCGACAAGAGTCTTACCGAGCGCATCATCGATCCGCTGACCCACCTGGTGCGCAACAGCCTCGACCACGGCATCGAAACGCCCGACAAGCGCGAGGCCGCAGGCAAGCCACGCACCGGTCGCCTGACGCTCTCGGCCCAGCATCAGGGCGGCAATATCCTGATCGAAGTGATCGACGACGGCGCCGGCCTCAACCGCGACAAGCTGTTGACCAAGGCCCGCGAGAGCGGCCTGAGCGTCTCTGACAGCATGAGCGACGACGAGGTCTGGCAGCTGATCTTTGCGCCTGGCTTCTCCACCGCCCAGGAAGTCAGCGACGTCTCCGGGCGTGGCGTGGGCATGGACGTGGTCAAGCGCAACATCCAGGGTATGGGCGGTCACGTCGAGATCCTGTCGCGCCCCGGCGAGGGCACTACCACGCGCATCGTGCTGCCGCTGACCCTGGCGATCCTCGATGGCATGTCGATCAAGGTCGGCGAGGAGATCTTCATCCTGCCGCTGGGCGCGGTGCTCGAGTCGCTGCAGCCCACCGAGGAGGAGCTGTACGCCATGGCCGGCGACGACATCCTGCTCAAGGTGCGTGACGAGTACCTGCCGGTGATCGCCGTGCACGAGGTGCTCGACGTGGAGAACGCGCGCACCAAACTCACCGACTCGATCGCGGTGATCGTGCAGGGCGAAGGGCGCCGCTATGCGCTGCTGGTGGATGACCTGATCGGCCAGCAGCAGGTGGTGGTCAAGAACCTCGAAACCAACTATCGCAAGGTGCCCGGCGTCTCCGCCGCCACCATCCTCGGTGACGGTAGCGTCGCGCTGATTCTCGATATCGCCGACATGCACCGCCTGAGTCGAACCAAGAAAGAGGCACGTCACGCCTCGCGTCTTCCCTCGGGCGTCAACGCGCCCGTGCCTTTCAAGGAGGTAGAACCGTCATGACCAGCAACCTCAATGCCGCCAACGTTGCTGCGGCCGACGCCCATAGCCGCGAATTCCTGGTGTTCTCGCTGGGCGAGGAGGAGTACGCCGTGGATATCCTCAAGGTGCAGGAGATCCGTGGCTACGAGAACGTCACGCGGATCGCCAATGCGCCTGACTTCATCAAGGGGGTGACCAACCTGCGTGGCGTGATCGTGCCGATCGTCGACCTGCGCATCAAGTTCCACCTCGACAGCGTCGAGTACGGCGGCCAGACCGTGGTCATCGTGGTCAACGTTGGCGAGCGGGTGGTTGGTATCGTGGTCGACGGCGTGTCCGACGTGATGAGCCTGACACCGGAGCAGATCAAGCCGGCCCCCGAGTTCGGCGTGACCCTGTCGTCGGACTATCTCAGCGGCCTGGGTAGCCTCGAGGACCGCATGCTGGTGCTGGTCGACATCGAGAAGCTATTGACCAGCGAAGAGATGGCGCTGGTCGATCACGTCGCCGAATAGGCGGCGTGACGCCCTGTTGTTGCAGTCACCATAACGATAACAAACCGAATGACCCTACGACCCTAGGGAGCCGCTGGTCATTGTGCTGCCGTGCGGACGTTTTTTTGGTGGAACCGCGTTTTCACCGTGTTGAGAGAGAGATGTCGTGAAGCTTCTGGATAATATGACGGTGCGGGTTAGCTGGGGGCTGGTGCTGACGGTCTTTGCCCTGCTCGTGCTGCTGCTGAGCGGGCTTGGGCTGTATGCGGTCAATCACGGCCAGGGTGCCATGGCGACCTTCAACCAGGTCAATGTCGATCAGCAGTCGATGCTCAATCGCGCCAATTCACAGTTGTTGTCGACGCGTTTGGCACTCGCCGACGTAGGCGATGCGCTGGAATTTGCCTCCGGCCGCCGCGAGGTCGAGACGGCCCGCGAGCGTGCGACCGGCATGGCCGTCGAGCTCGAGCGTGTCGATGCCACCTTCAACGAGTTTCTGGCACTGCCGGCACGGGAGCAGCATGCCGCCTTGATCGCCGATATCGAGGCCAGCTACCGGGCGCTGATGGAGGAGGCGCTGCGTCCTCAGCAAGCGGCGCTCGCCGACAACGACGTAGCGGCTTATCTCGACTTGCAGGCCGACGGCAATCGCCTGACCGAGGGTTTCTATGCCGACTCGGTGGCCTTCTTCCACACCACAGAGGCTGAGGGGGCGGCTCTTTACGAGGGCTTCTATCAGGTCGCGGATCTGGTCAAGTACGCGATCATTGCGGTGCTGCTGATCTCGGCCGTCACCATTGTGATCGTGCTGTGGGGCGTGACCGTCAATGTGATTCGCCCGCTCAAGCGGGTAGTGGCGCACTTCGAGCAGATGGCCAAGGGCGACCTGTCGGCAGCCATCGAACGGCGTGGCAATAATGAGATCGGCCAGCTGTTTGCCTCGCTCGAGCACATGCAGGACGGGCTCTCGACCACTGTCAGCAGCGTGCGCAGCAGCAGTCAGTCGATCTTCACTGGGGCCCAGGAGATCGCCCAGGGCAATAACGATCTCTCCGCGCGCACCGAGCAGCAGGCCGCCTCCATCGAGGAGACCGCCTCGAGCATGGAGCAGCTCACCTCCACCGTCAGCCAGAACGCCGATAACGCGCGTCAGGCCAGCCAACTGGCCAGTACTGCCTCGCAGACCGCCAGCCGCGGTGGCGAGGTAGTGGGCGACGTGGTCAGCACCATGCGTGAGATCAGCGACAGCTCGCACCAGGTCACCGAGATCATCAAGGTGATCGACTCGATCGCCTTCCAGACCAATATCCTGGCGCTCAACGCCTCGGTGGAGGCGGCGCGGGCCGGCGAGCAGGGCCGCGGCTTCGCGGTGGTGGCCGGTGAGGTGCGCAACCTGGCCGGGCGTAGCGGCGAGGCGGCCAGCGAGATCCGCAAGCTGATCGAGGCCTCGGTGAGCAAGGTCGAGGCGGGCACCAGGCTGGTCGATCAGGCCGGCAAGACCATGGCCGAGATCGTCGATTCGGTGCAGAAGGTCACCGACATCATGGACGAGATCGCCTCGGCCTCCCAGGAGCAGAGCAATGGCATCGGCCAGGTCAACCAGGCGATTACCCAGCTCGACCAGGTGACCCAGCAGAACGCCGCGCTGGTACAGCAGGCAGCCAGTGCCGCCAGCGAACTCGAGCTCGAGTCGAGCCGCCTGCGCGAGGCCGTGGCCGCCTTCCGCCTGGCCCAGACGGCCGCGCAGGCCAGTACCACTCGCCCGGCAGCCGTGCATCCGGCGCTCAACGCGCCCGCAGCCCGCCCGGCGAGCCGGCAGCCAGAGGCCGAGTGGGAAACCTTCTAAGTACCGTCAGTTTTCATCGTCGAGGCAATTCCAAGGGGAATAGAATGAAGAATAATCAGCCAGTTACGCAGAGTGAATTCGTGCTCGACGATGAGCACTTCCTGATTTCGCGTACCGATCTCAAGGGCCGGATCACCTATGCCAATCCGGCCTTTATCGAGGTCAGCGGCTTCGCTCATGACGAGTTGATCGGCGCACCCCACAATCTGGTGCGCCACCCCGACATGCCGCCCGAGGCCTTCGCCAACCTGTGGCAGACCCTGCAGGCCGGCGAGACCTGGCGCGGGCTGGTCAAGAATCGCCGCAAGAACGGCGATCACTACTGGGTCGATGCCAACGTCACGCCAATCGTCGAGAACGGCCAGGTGGCGGGCTACACCTCGGTGCGGGTCAAGGCGAGCCGCGCAGCCATCGATGCCGCCGAAGCGGCCTATCGCCAGATTCGCCAAGGGGAGGGCAAGCACCTGACACTGGAGCGCGGCAAGCTGCGCCGGCGCGGCCTGGCAGGCCTCGCATCAAGGGTCAACCTGCGCACCATGCGCGCTCGCATGATCACCATGGTGGCGGTGGCGGTGGCGCTGCTGGTGGTTAGCGGCAGCCTGGGCCTTTACGGCCTGCAGGTCTCCGGCGAGCGCCTGCAGACGCTGAACCGCGATGGCCTCGAGGACGTGGCGCGCTTGCAGCAGGTCGACCAGATGCTGACTCAGGCACGTCAGAATATGGATCGGCCAATTAATGACGCCATGGGCGCCGATGTGGTGGCTTTACGGCAAGACACCGAGGCAGCGGTTAGCCGCATTGACGAGATCTGGACCGAGTTTACCGCCCGCGAGGTCAACCAGACGCCGGAGGTTGCCGATTTCAGCGAGCGCCTCAACCAAGTGATGCGCGATGGACTGTTGATGTCAGTTCAGTATCTCGAGGAGCGTGATTTCTATCAGGCCCATAACGTTCATAACACCATTAGCCATGAGATTGGTATAGGGCTTAATGAGGATATCAATGCACTGATCGCCGATAAACAGGCCGACGCCCAGGCGCTAGCCGCCGAAGCCGAGGCGGGGCAGCGGTTGATGCTGGTGGCTCAGGCGGGGGTGCTGCTGGCCGGCCTGCTGCTGCTGATCGGCATGGGCGTGATGACCGTTCGCGCGCTGGTCAGGCCGCTGCGCGAGGCGATGAACTTCACATTGCAGATCGCCGGCGGCAACCTTGCCGCCGAGGTGCCGGCGCGGCGCAACGATGAGGTCGGGCGGCTGCTCGGCGCCTTGGACACCATGCGCAAGAGCCTGGGCAGCATCGTCGGTGACGTCAACCAGGGGGTCACCGTGGTGACGCCTGCGGCGCGGGATATCGCCAGCGGTAACGAGGATCTTTCATCGCGCACCGAGCAGCAGGCCGCCTCGCTGCAGGAGACCGCCTCGAGCATGGAGGAGATGACCGCCACGGTGCGCCAGAACGCCGACAACGCGCGTCAGGCCAGTGGCCTAGCGGTGGAGAATGCCAACAGTGTGCGCAGCACCGGCGAGGTGATGAACGACGTGGTCGCGACCATGCAGCGCATCACCGAGAGCTCGCGCAAGATGAGCGAGATCATCGGCGTGATCGACTCGATCGCCTTCCAGACCAATATCCTGGCGCTCAACGCCTCGGTGGAGGCAGCACGGGCCGGCGAGCAGGGCCGCGGCTTCGCGGTGGTGGCCGGCGAGGTGCGCAGCCTGGCCGGACGCAGCGCCGATGCCGCCCGCGAGATTCGCCAGTTGATCGACGGCTCCAACGCCGAGATCGACAGCGGCGCCAAGCTGGTCAAGCGCGCCGAGACCTCGATCGGCGAGGTGGTGTCCTCGGCGACCCGGGTCAACGACATCATGGGCGAGATCACCGCGGCCTCGGACGAGCAGAGCGGGGGCATCACCCAGATCAATCAGGCCATTGCCCAGATGGACGAGGTGACCCAACAGAACGCTGCCCGGGTACAGGCCTCGGCGCGTGCCGCCGCGGAACTCGAGAACCAGGCGCTGATGCTGGCCAACGCGGTGGCAGCGTTCCGCCTGCACGGCGCCGGCATGGAGCAGGTCGAGCGCGTCCAGGCGGCGCTTGCCTCCCAGCAGCATCAGGAGCAGCGCGTCGAGCAGGGCGTGGCACGCATCGATGACGGCGAGGCGCGCGATCATCGCAAGCCCACCGCCAAGGCATCTCAGCCGGCAACCGCCGATGAGTGGGAGGAGTTTTGAGCAATATGCCGCCGGGACAGGAGGCCAGCAGCTCCGGCTGGGCTTCCAGCAGTATGCTGGAACGGGATCTGGAACTGACCGAGAGCGACTTCACGCGCATCCGTCAGTTGATCTACGAGCGTGCCGGCATCGTGCTCGCCGAGCACAAGCGCGAGATGGTCTATAGCCGCCTCGCCAAGCGTCTGCGCCACCACGGCCTGACGCGCTTCGGCGACTACCTGGCGCGGCTCGAGCGCCAGCCGGCGGCCAAGGAGTGGGAGGCCTTCACCAACGCCTTGACCACCAACCTGACCGCCTTCTTTCGCGAAGCCCATCACTTTCCACTGCTGGCCGAGCACGTGGCGCGCCAGAGCGGCCCGGTGCGGGTGTGGAGCGCCGCTGCCTCCACCGGCGAGGAGCCCTACTCCATTGCCATGTGCCTGACCGAGGCGCTGGGGCCGCGGGCCAAGGAGGCGCGGGTAGTGGCGACCGATATCGACACCGAAGCGCTGGCGCGTGCCCGGGCCGGCATCTACCCCATGGAGCAGGTGCGCAAGCTCGATGAGTTGCGGGTCAAGCGCTTCTTCCTCAAGGGCGGCGGCGAGCGTATCGGTCTGGCCAAGGTGCGCCCCGAGCTGACCGAGATGGTCGAGTTCGAGTCGCTCAACCTGCTGGCGCCGAGCTGGGCGGTGAAGGGGCCCTTCGATGCCATCTTCTGCCGTAACGTGATGATCTACTTCGACAAGAGCACCCAGGCCAAGATACTGGCGCGCTTTGCGCCGCTGTTGAAGCCGGATGGCCTGCTGTTCGCCGGTCATTCCGAGAATTTTTCCTATATCAGCGAGGCGTTCCGGCTGCGCGGCCAGACCGTCTACGTGCTGACCCCGAAACGTTGATATGCCGCCGGGCATTGTCCACAGCATCGTCGAGTAGCAGCCGTTTTAAGCAAACGCCTAAAGTCTCCCCGGCATGCGCCGATATCACTAGCATGACGCTTCGCGAGGCGAGGCCGCGGCTGATTGTTGCAAAGGAGGCCTGCCTTGAGTGCAGCCAAGATCAAGGTGCTGTGTGTCGATGATTCGGCGCTGATTCGTGATCTGCTCAGCGAGATCATCAACGACCATGACGATATGCATGTGGTCGCGGTAGCACCCGATCCGCTCGCCGCGCGCGACCTGATCAAGCAGCACAATCCGGATGTCCTGACCCTCGATGTCGAGATGCCGCGCATGGATGGCCTCGACTTTCTCGAGCGCCTGATGCGGCTGCGGCCGATGCCGGTGCTGATGGTCTCGTCGCTGACCCAGGCCGGTTCCGAGGTCACGCTGCGCGCGCTAGAGCTGGGCGCGGTGGACTTCCTGGCCAAGCCGGCGCTGGGGATTCGCAGCGGCATGCTCGACTACGCCGAGCTGATCGCCGACAAGATTCGCGCCGCGGCGCGTTCGCGGCCGCGCCAGGCGCGACGCAGCGATGCGCCGGCGCCCAAGGAACTGAAGGCGCCGCTGATCACCAGCGAGAAGCTGCTGATCATCGGCGCCTCCACCGGCGGCACCGAGGCGATTCGCCAGGTACTCGAGCCGCTGCCGGCCAACAGCCCGGCGATTCTGATCACCCAGCATATGCCTGGGGGCTTCACCCGTTCGTTTGCCGAGCGCCTCGACAAGCTGTGCCGGATCACCGTCAAGGAGGCCGAGGACGGCGAGCGCGTACTGCCGGGGCACGCCTATATCGCCCCGGGCGACCAGCACCTGGAGCTGGCACGTAGCGGTGCCAACTATGTGGCACGCCTCAACGACGGGCCGCCGGTCAATCGGCATCGCCCCTCGGTTGACGTGCTGTTCGACTCGGCGGCCAGGCACGCCGGGCGCAACGCCATCGGCGTGTTGCTGACCGGAATGGGCAAGGACGGTGCCAAGGGACTGGTGACCATGCGCGAGGCGGGGGCGGTGACCCTGGCCCAGGACGAGGCGAGCTGCGTGGTGTTCGGCATGCCTCGTGAGGCGATTGCGCTGGGGGGGCAAGCGAGGTGGTCAGTCTGGATGAGATCGCCCCACGGCTGATGGCACTGGTCGCGGCGTCGGGCCGTGCACAGCGGGTATAGACGTGCGTCTGTCTGCATTTGAGCAACGCCACTCCGTCGCATAGAGGGCGGAGTGAGATAAAAAATACCATTAAGGAAATGCCGGGATGATGGGACTACTTCGCAATCTCAAGATAAGCCTGCTGGTCAACGCGGTACTGGCCGCCTTCATCGTGATGTTTGCTGCGCTGCTGGTGCTGAGCACGCTGCAGTCGCGCAGCGCCAACCAGACCATCGAGCTGCAGACCTTTATTAGCGACCGTCAGCTCAACGAGTTCAACCGCGCCGATACGCTGCTCAACGTGGCGCGGGTCAACCTCGAGGCGGGGCTGGGGCATATGATGGTCGGTCGCATGAACGAGGCAAACGAGGCCGGCGAGGTGGCCGAAGGCTTCCTGGATCATGCCCAGACGCGCTTCCAGAACTTTGTCGATACGCCCAAGACCCCGCAAGGCGAGGAGCTGGCGGAGCCGGTCATCGAGCACTTCGCGACGCTGATGACGATGGCCAGGGAGCAGGCCGAGACCCTGGAGCAGATGGACACCAGCGGCTTCGCCCGGGTACGTGCCGACATGCAGGAGCCAGGTGCCGAGTTGGCGGTGGCGGCGGAGAATTTTGTTAATCATGCCGGTGAGCGAGTCGCGGCACAGCGCGATCTCTACGACCGCCAGGTGCAGCTGTTTACTTGGCTCGAGTTTGGCATGCTGGCACTGGTGGCGCTGCTGGTGATCGCACTGTTCGTGGTGCTGCGTGCGCTGCTGGTCAGGCCGCTGGGCCGGGCGGTGCACAGCCTCGAGCGCATCGCCGAGGCGGACCTGTCCGAACAGATCGATGTCAAGGGCCGCAACGAGATCGGCCAGCTGTTCAACGCCATGCGCAATATGCAGCAGAGCCTGATGCGCATCGTCGGCGACGTGCGCCAGAGCAGCAACTCGATCCACGTCGGTACCCGTGAGATCGCCAGCGGCAATGCCGATCTCTCGTCGCGCACCGAGCAGCAGGCGGCCTCGCTCGAAGAGACCGCCACCAGCATGGAACAGCTGACCGCGACGGTGAAGCAGAACGCCGACAACGCGCGTCAGGCCAGCGGCCTGGCCTTCGATGCCTCGAGCACCGCCAGCCGCGGCGGCGAGGTGGTCGACCAGGTGATTACCACCATGCACGGCATCTCCGGCAGCTCGAAGAAGATCGCTGATATCACCGGCGTGATCGACTCGATCGCCTTCCAGACCAATATCCTGGCGCTCAACGCCTCGGTGGAGGCGGCGCGGGCCGGCGAGCAGGGTCGCGGCTTTGCGGTGGTGGCCGGCGAGGTGCGTAACCTGGCGGGGCGCAGCGCGGATGCTGCCAAGGAGATCAAGACACTGATCGAGGGCTCGGTGACCCAGGTACAGGCGGGCTCGACGCTGGTCGAGCAGGCCGGTGAGACCATGCAGGAGGTGGTGGCGGCGGTCAGGCGCGTCACCGATATCATGGATGAGATCTCGGCGGCCTCCCAGGAGCAGAGCGACGGCATCGAACAGGTCAGCCAGGCGGTGAGCCAGATGGACGAGGTCACCCAGCAGAACGCCGCCCTGGTACAGCAGGCGGCGGCGGCGGCGGTGTCGCTGGAGGACCAGGCCAGCCGGCTCGAGCAGGCGGTGGCGGTGTTCCGCCTGCAGGGGGGCGATCAGCCCGCCGCGCTGCCGGCAGCAGACAGCCACGTCCAGCGCGAGACGCCAGCCCAACTGACGCACCCGGCACCGGCGCGGCCCCAGACCCCGGAGCCCGCTACGCGCAAGCGCCGTGAGACGGTGACCGAAGACGACTGGGAAGAGTTCTGAACGCGTCGCTTGCGACGTAACGCCCCTAGCGGGCCGGCCGCGCCGGCCCTGATTGACCGCCATGACGTAACGAGGAACACCGATGGCCGACAAGAACATGAGTATTCTGGTGGTGGACGACTTTCCGACCATGCGCCGGATCGTGCGTAGCCTGCTCAAGGAACTGGGGTTCACCAACGTGGAAGAGGCCGAGGACGGCCAGGAAGGGCTCTCCAAGCTGCGCAGCGGCAGCTTCGAGTTCGTAGTCTCGGACTGGAACATGCCCAACCTCGATGGCCTGGAGATGCTCAAGCAGATTCGCGCCGACGCCGCCCTCAAGGACCTGCCGGTGCTGATGGTGACCGCCGAGGCCAAGAAGGAGAACATCATCGCTGCCGCCCAGGCCGGCGCCAACGGCTATGTGGTCAAGCCGTTCACCGCCGCTACCCTCGAAGAGAAACTCAACAAGATCTTCGAGAAGCTGGGCATGTGAGCAGGGTGGTTTCACTCATCGATGGCCAACAGCCGGCCTCAAGGAGATGACGATTATGAGCGATGCACAGCGTGCGTCTGCCCAGGGGGCGGCCGGCGATGAAGATCTGGTTCAGCGTATCGGTCACCTGACGCGAATGCTGCGCGAAAGCATGCGTGAGCTGGGCCTGGACAAGGAGATCGAGCGCGCCGCCGAGGCGATTCCCGACGCCCGCGACCGCCTCAGCTACGTGGCGTCGATGACCGAGCAGGCTGCCGATCGCGCGCTCAATGCCATCGACCGCGCCCAGCCGATCCAGGACTCGCTGGGCGAGCAGGCCGAGGCGCTCGACAAGCAGTGGCAAGCGTGGTTCGAGAACCCCATGGAGCTCGATGAGGCCAAGGCGCTGGTTCAGGAGACCCGCGGCTATCTGGGCAAGGTGCCGGCCCAGACCCAGGCCACCAGCGCCGAGTTGATGGAAATCATGATGGCGCAGGATTTCCAGGATCTCACCGGCCAGGTCATCAAGAAGATGATGGAGGTGATCCGCGAGATCGAGCATCAACTGGTCCAGGTGCTGCTCGACAGCGTGCCCGAGGGCGAGGAGCGCGAGAAGATGCAGCGCCGCGCCGAGGGCCAGTGGGAGGCGGATGCCAAGAAGCGCGAGGAGTCGTTGCTCAACGGCCCGCAGATCAAGCCCGAAGGCGCCGACGTGGTGAGCTCGCAGGATCAGGTCGACGACCTGCTCGACGAGCTGGGTTTCTAAACCGAGCGGATAGCCCCCTTAGCCAGTGCCGATAGCGCGGTAGTCGTGAATAGCGCCACGATTGCCGCGCTGTTTGGCGTATCACCCTTGCCCACCTTTCTCGACAATGGCCAGCGTCCACCCCTCAGCTTCGTGAAGACGCTTACGCGCCATGGCCGACCAGAGCAGCGATCAGGAAAAGACCGAAGAAGCCACGCCACGCCGCTTGCAGAAGTCGCGCGAGGATGGCGAGGTCGCGCGTTCCCGGGAGTTGACCACCTTCATGCTGCTGCTGGGCGGCGTCATCGGCCTGTATACCATGGGCGCGATGCTCTACGGCCAGTTGGGCCTGGCCATGGAGCAGGCGTTCCTGTTCGAGCGCCGGCACGCCTTCGAGGTGATGCCGATGCTGACGCATATCTTCAATATCGGTCAGCACACCTTGTTGACCATGCTGCCGCTGTTCCTGTTGCTGATG
This sequence comes from Halomonas socia, assembly GCF_010977575.1. Lineage (GTDB taxonomy): Bacteria > Pseudomonadota > Gammaproteobacteria > Pseudomonadales > Halomonadaceae > Franzmannia > Franzmannia socia. Next base: position 3,762,086 of record NZ_CP048812.1, on the reverse strand, counting down.
GTAGTGGCGCTGGTGGCCCCGGCGCTGCTCGGCGGTTGGCTGGTTTCCGCCAAGTCGCTGCAGCCCAAGCTGTCCAAGCTCAACCCACTCAAGGGCCTCAAGCGCATGTTCGGCGTTCAGGCGGTGATCGAGCTGCTCAAGGCGATCGCCAAGTCGGTGCTGGTGGGGGGCGTGGCCTTGACTTTCCTGTATGCCAACCGTGGCCGCTACCTGAGCCTGATGGACCAGCCGATCCAGCAGGCGCTGGCCAGTGCGATGCAGTTGGCGGCGCTGGCCTGTGGGCTGATCGTGCTGGCACTGCTGGTGGTGATCCTGATCGACGTGCCCTATCAGCTATGGAGCCATGCCAAGAAGCTGCGCATGAGCAAAGATGAGGTCAAGCGCGAACACAAGGAGTCCGAGGGGGACCCGCATCTCAAGGCGCGGATCCGCTCGCAGCAGCAGTCGATGGCGCGTAACCGCATGATGAGCAAGGTGCCCGAGGCGGATGTGATCGTCACCAACCCGACCCACTACGCGGTGGCGTTGAGCTACGACGATGGCCTGATGTCGGCGCCGCGGGTGGTCGCCAAGGGCGCCGACGCGGTAGCCGCGAGGATTCGAGAGCTGGGCGAGGAGCACGGCGTGCCGCTGCTCGAGGCGCCGCCGCTGGCGCGAGCGCTCTACCACCACGTCGATCTCGACCGCGAGATACCGCTGGAGCTCTACACCGCGGTGGCCGAGGTCCTGGCCTGGGCGTTCCGCCTCAAGCGAGCCCATGCCGGAGCCGAAGAGATGCCCGATGCGCCCAGTGACCTGCCGGTGCCGGCCGAACTCGACGTCAAGTCGCCAGGCGCGGCGTCAGGAGAGAATGATGCAACCGAGGAGCCTCGATGAGAGCGCTGACTGACCTGATGGGCCGCCGCGACTGGATGGGCAACGTGCACATGAAGCTGCTGGCCGGCCCGATCCTGATCCTCATGATCCTGTCGATGATGATCCTGCCGCTGCCGCCGTTTGCGCTGGATATGTTCTTCACCTTCAATATCGCTCTGGCAGTGATGGTGCTGCTGGTCAGCATGTTCACCCAGAAACCCCTCGACTTCGCCGCTTTTCCGGCGATTCTGCTGTTCACCACGCTGCTGCGGCTGTCGCTGAACGTGGCCTCGACCCGGGTGATCCTGATGGAGGGCCACAGTGGGGGCGATTCGGCGGGCAAGGTGATCGAGGCGTTCGGCGAGTTCCTGGTCGGCGGCAACTTCGCGGTTGGCCTGGTGGTGTTCCTGATCCTGGTGATCATCAATTTCATGGTCATCACCAAGGGCGCCGGGCGCATTGCCGAGGTCGGCGCGCGCTTCATGCTCGACGCCATGCCCGGCAAGCAGATGGCCATCGATGCCGACCTCAACGCCGGCCTGATCGGCGAAGATGACGCTCGCAAGCGCCGCGCCGAGGTGGCCCAGGAGGCCGATTTCTATGGCTCCATGGACGGCGCCAGCAAGTTCGTGCGCGGCGATGCCATGGCCGGCCTGGTGATCATGGTGGTCAACATCATCGGTGGGCTGCTGATCGGCATGCTGCAGCACGGCATGGACTTCGGAAGCGCTGCGCGCACCTATACCCTGATGACCATCGGCGACGGCCTGGTGGCGCAGATCCCGGCACTGGTGATCTCTACTGCGGCAGGGGTGACGGTATCGCGGGTCACGACCGATGAAGATGTCGGCCAGCAGATGATCAGCCAGCTGTTCGTCAATCCCCAGGTGTTGATCTTGTCGGCCTGCGTGATGGGCATGCTGGGCATGGTCCCGGGTATGCCCAACTTCGTGTTCCTGTTCTTCACCGCGCTGCTCGGCGGCCTGGCCTGGTGGCTGATGCGTCGTCAGGAGAGCGCCATCGCCGAGCAGGAGATCAAGGCCGAAGCGCCGCCGCCGCCCGAGGCGCCGGAGGCCAGTTGGGACGACGTGCAACTGGTCGATACCCTGGGCCTGGAGGTCGGTCATCGGCTGATTCCGCTGGTCGACCATCGCCAGCAGGGCGAGCTGCTGGGGCGGATCAAGAGCGTGCGCAAGAAATTCGCCCAGGACGTCGGCTTCCTGCCGGCGGTGGTGCATATTCGCGACAACCTGGAGCTGGGACCCAACACCTACGTGATCTCGCTCAAGGGCGTGGAAGTAGGGCGCGGCGAGGCCTTCCCGGGCAAGTGGCTGGCCATCGACCCGGGGCAGGTCTCCGGCCATGTCGAGGGCACGGAGACCACCGACCCGGCCTTCGGCCTGCCGGCGGTATGGATCGATACCGCCCAGCGCGAGCACGCCCAGGTCTACGGCTACACCGTGGTCGATGCCGGTACCGTGGTGGCCACCCACCTCAATCACCTGCTGCATCGCCACGCCAGTGAGATGCTGGGCCGCAACGAGGTGCAGCAGTTGCTCGACAAGCTGGGCGACGACAGCAAGGCGCTGGTCGAGGACGTGGTGCCCAAGGCGATCACCCTCGCCACGCTGCAGCGGCTGCTGCAGAATCTGCTCGACGAGGAGGTGTCGATCCGCGATATGCGCACCATTCTCGACACCCTGGCCGAGCATGCCGGCCCGCAGAGCGACGCCGCCAACCTCACCGAGGTGGTGCGCCTGGCGCTGGGCCGCTCGATCACCCAGCAGTGGTTCCCCGGCACCGAGGCGCTGCACGTAATCGGTCTGGATGCCAACCTCGAGCAGGTACTGATGCAGGCCATGAACAACGGCGGGGCGCTCGAGCCTGGACTCGCCGATACCCTGATGAGCGAGGCTGAGCAGGCCCTGAGTCGCCAGGAGATGGCCGGCGAGCCGCCGGTGCTGGTGGTCCAGCATAGCCTGCGCGCGGTGCTGTCGCGCTTCCTGCGCCGCCGCCTGCGTCAACTGGTGGTGCTGTCCCAGGCCGAAATTCCCGACGACCGCACCCTGCGCGTGACCAGTACGGTGGGGGCGCGCGGATGAGCCGGCGCATTGAATCCGCCATTGAATCCCAGCTTGTGAGGGGCCTGCGATGAGTGTCCAACGTTTCCTCGGCGTCAACAGCCGCGAAGCAATGCGCCAGGTGCGTGCTGCCCTGGGCGATGACGCCCTGATTCTTTCCAATCGCAACGTCGAGGGCGGCGTGGAAGTCCTCGCCCTGGCCGACGATGCCCATGGGCGCATGACCGCGCCCGCCGGTGCAGCCTCGCCGCCCGCAGCGGAAGCGACGCCGGGGCTGCGCTCGCCCGCGGATGCCTCGCGCCAGGCGCGAGCCTATGCCAGCCAGGCCGCGGCACGTTCGGTGCCGCCGACGCCTGAGCCTCGACATAGCCCTGAGCCGTCACTCGCTGCCGCGGCGCAGCCCGATTTTGCCGCGCTCAGCGAGCGCCTGCTCGGTGAAATGCAGGAAATGCGTGACATGCTGGGGCGCCAGCAGCGTGACCAGCGCGGCGATCGTGACCCGCTGGCGCGGCTGCATCAGCGCCTGTGGTCGGCGGGGGTCGGTCCGCGCCTGGCGACGGAACTGCTCGCCGAGCTGCCCGCCGAGCTGGATGCCGCCGGCAACGTCGCCGCCGAAGACGCCTGGCTGGGCCGCCAGCTCGCCGCACGCCTTAGTGTGCCCGGCGATGAGGCGGCGCTGCTGGACCAGGGCGGGGTGATTGCCCTGGTCGGGCCGACCGGGGTCGGCAAGACCACCACCACTGCCAAGCTGGCGGCGCGCTACGTGATGCGCCACGGCAGCGACGGGGTAGCGCTGGTGACCACCGACAGCTACCGCATCGGCGCCCACGAACAGCTGCGCATCTACGCGCGACTACTCGGCGTCGAGGTGCATGCCCAGGAGGCCGATGCGCCCCTCGACGACACCTTGGCGCGGCTCGCCGACAAGCGGCTGATCATCATCGATACCGTGGGCATGAGCCAGCGCGACCAGCGCCTGGTGCAGCAGATCGAGCAACTCTCCGCCAGCGGGCGCCAGGTGCGGCTGCTGCTGCTGCTGAATGCCGCCAGCCACGGCGACACCCTCGAAGACGTCATCGTCAGCTATCGCCAGGCAGCGCGGGCGGCCAACAACCGTCTCGACGACTGCATCCTGACCAAGCGCGACGAGTCCGCGCGCCTGGGGCCGCTGCTGGACAGCGTGATTCGCCATGGGCTGTGCCTGCACTACGTGTCCCACGGCCAGCAGGTGCCGGAGGATCTGAGCCTGGCCGATGCCGGTGCGCTGGTCGCCGAGGCGCTGCGGGTCGGGAACGATTCGCCGTTCACGCCCGAGTTCAGCGCGCTGCGCGAGCCGGTGGCAAGCGGGCAGAAGCGTCTTACGGCGCTGTCGCGAGGCCTGCTCGGCCAGGGCCGCGCCCTGCGCGCGGCGCTCGACGCGCTGCGCGCCCAGCAGCCCGGCTTCGCACTGGTCGAGGGAGCCTGGCAGCTCGCCGGCCAGGTGTTGGGGCATCAGCGTGCCGCCCTTGATGGCCTGCATGTCGCACAGCTTGCAGCGGCCCGCGAGGCCGGTGACAGCAGTGCCCTGACCCTGCTGTGGGGCACCCAGCGGGTCAGCGGCTGCGACTGGCGCTTGCCGTGTGGGGCGGCGACTAGCGAAGGCCAACTGCTGGCCAGCGGTTGGCAGACCCAGCGCCTGCCGGCTGGCGACGTCGAGCGACTCGAGTGGAGTGCCCAGCAACTCGGCCCCCAGGCCCACGTGCTGGCCACGCTACCGGCGCCGGATGCGCTGGCCTGGCTGAACGCCTGGCAGTTGCCGTGGCTGGCCGCGGCCAAGCCCAATCAGCGCGTGCTGGTCGACGGGCAGCGGGTGGCGGTATCTGAATTGGTAGCGCTGACGGCCGCCGACAGCGAGCTGGCGTGTCGCCATCAGGGGCGTCTTCTGACGCTTCCCCTGCAGCGCATGACGGTCGAGTATGCGGCGAGCCGCGGCGGCGACGCGGCGATACCGCTGTCGCTGTTCACGGCCACCCCAGTTGACCGCGACAGCGGCAAGCGTCTGGCACGGCGCTACTGGCTGGCGCCCCAGGCGCTGGATGATCGGCCCCAGGCGCTGATCGCCCAGCAACTGCTGCTGGCGGAGATGCCGGCGTTGACGCGTCGCGCCTGGCAAGGGCTGGCCGATGCCGGGCTGGGGGCCGGCGACGCTGAACTGCGGCTGCAGCTCGCCCATGGGCTGGCCAGCGTGGCGCTCAGCCTGGCCGCCGACGACGGTGACTGGGCCATGGATGTGCGTGCCCAGCTGCTGGCGCTTCTCGGCAGCCAGCGTAGCCGCCAGGCGGCGACGCTGCTCGATGCGTTGATCCATCTGTTCACGGCACGCGACGTGTTCCGTGAGGTGGCCGCCTGAGATGTCGAGCATGACGTTCAAGGATCAGGCTGCAGGGCTGCGGCAGTGGGCCGGTGAACTCAACCAGGCGACAGCGACGGCGGGCGTCGATACGCCATCGGTCGTCACGCCGCACCGCCACCCAGCGCTGTCCTCCTCAGGCGACCGGGCGATGCTGGTGGTAGGACTGCCCGGGGGCGACACCGCCCGGGTCTATCGCCTGCTCGAGGCCTGGCGAAGCCAGGGCCAGGCCTGGGTGGGCGACCCTCAGGGCTGGCGGGTGGTGGCGCTTGACGAGAACAGCCCGCACCTGGCCACGCTGGCCGCCCAGCAGACCCGCTGGGCGCTGTGGGTCGACAGCGATCCAGACGCTTTCCGGCGCAGCTACTGTCTGCTGCGAAGACTCGCCGAGCGCGGCGGGCCGCATGGCCTGCTGCTGCTGCACCCGAGGCTGGGCGCGTCGCGTGGACTGCTCAACAACCTGCGCCAGGCCGCCGCCGACTTTCTGGGGATTCGCCTGCTGATGGTGCGCCAAGCGGAGCAGCGGTCGTGAAGGCGTGGCTAGGTGCACTGGTGGTGGTGCTGGCCAGCGCTTCCTGGGTACAGGCGGCGACTCCCGCGGTATCGGGCAGTTGGGTCGCCCAGACGGAGGGCGTGCGGGTGGCGGTGCCAGGGCGTGAGATCCACAGCCGTGCGCTGCGTGGTGCCGCGCCACCGGATGCGCAGATTGCACGCATCAGCTGGCAGTACGCCACCCCGCCGGGTGCGCTGCTCGAGGCGTGGCTGTGTCATCCGCAGCGCTGCCTGCGCCTGAATGGTGCCAGGGGGCAGAGCGAAGGGCTGGCGGGGTTGTCCGCGGCGCAGCCGCTGCACTTCCGTTTCCGCCTCGGCCAGGACGCAAGACCGGTGCAAGTCAACGGGCTGCAGGTGATCGTCGACCATCGTCGGCCGGCCGCTGCAAAGGCGCAAAAAACCGTTGGCCAATGAGGCTATTCGTGGCTTGGCGCTGTGACCTGCCGCGCGATAATGCCAGGGTGATGAGACCGCTTCGGCGGTCACGATTCGATTTCCAGGGTGACTGAGGTCGCAACGACAGCGATGTACACGGCAAAGGGCAAGATCGATCAAGGCGCACTGCTCGAGCAGTACCTGCCGCTGGTGCGCCGTCAGGCGCTAGCGCTGCAGGTCAAGCTGCCGGCGAGCGTCGAACTCGACGACCTGATACAGGCCGGCATGGTCGGCCTGCTCGACTGCCTGAACCGCTTCGACGCGGGGCAGGGGGCGAGCTTTGCGACCTACGCCAGCCAGCGCATTCGCGGGGCGATGATCGATGAGCTGCGCAGTCGCGACTGGGTGCCGCGCAGCGTGCGGCGCAACGCGCGGGCGCTGGACGAGGCGGTGCGGCGTACCGAGCAGCGCCTGGGGCGAGCCGCCGACGAGCAGGAGATCGCCGACGAGCTGGGCATCGAGCTTGCCGAATACCATCAGCAGTTGGGTGATACGAACGGTGGCCAACTGCTGCCCTACGAGGAGCTGGTGGCGGAGGGCGTCGAACCGGGTAATGGCGAGGGTGCACCGCCGTCGCCGTTCGCCGCGCTGGTCGACGGTGAGCAGCGCCAGCGGCTGGTGGATGCCATCGAGCTGCTGCCCGAGCGTGAAAAACTGCTGCTGGGGCTCTACTACCAGGAAGAGCTCAACCTCAAGGAGATCGGCGCGGTGCTGGGCGTCAGCGAATCGCGGGTCTGCCAGCTGCATAGCCAGGCGGTTACCCGGCTGCGCGCACGCTTGACCTAGCGGCCACATCCCGGTCGAGACTCGCCGCGCATGTAATGTCGTCAACGAGTATTTTTCCTCCGTGAAACGCTAGCTGGCTGGGTGCTTGCCGCATCGATGGTAGGCTGTCAGATGGAGTGCTGCATCCAGCCGCTATCTTCACCAGAGCGCTGCGCTCTGGCGCTGTCCAGGAGGGACTGCCTTATGCGCGTCTTTGCCAACCCGGTTGGTCCCGGGTCCCTGTGGTTCGACAACCTCGCTACTGCCACTGGCACGCCTGTCGCCTACGACCCGCAGGCCAGGGCCATGATCACCATGCCGCCGTTCTGCGCCAATCGCGACGTGATCGGCTGTAACTGGATCGCCCCCGAGCAGGGCGCATTCTGCCGCGCCTGCGCGATGACCGCACTGGCTCCGGATCCCGCGATTCCCGATGCCATGCCCCACTGGGCCAAGACCGAGGCCGCCAAGCGCTGGGTGCTGGATAATCTGGGGCGCTGGAACTGGTTCCGCCCGGAAGATCCCGGCGCTCCCCCGGTGTTCTACATGCTGGCAGAAGGGCCGACGCCGGTGGCCATGGGGCATGCGGGGGGCGTGGTGACCATCAGTGTGGCGGAAGCGGATCCGGTGCTGCGCGCGACTCGTCGAGAGGCGCTCGAAGAGCCATACCGGACCATGATCGGTCATATGCGCCATGAAATTTCGCACATGCTGTGGTGGCGGCTCAGCCTGCGAGACGACTTTCTCGAGACCTTCCGGACGATGTTTGGCGACGAGCGTGAAGATTACGCCGCAGCCCTGCAGCGGCACTACCAACAGGGCCCGCCCGCCGGCTGGCGCTCGAGCTTCGTCAGCACCTATGCCTCTGCGCACCCCCATGAGGACTGGGCCGAAACCGCGGCCCATCTGCTGCATCTTACGGATATTGCCGATAGCTTCGTCGCCGCAGGACTTTCCTCAAGCGACCTGCCGTATCACGGCTGGGACCCTTACATGGAGGCAGATGCCGAGCGCTTGATCCATGTCGCGACGCATCAGGTGATGGCGGTCAACCATATCAACCGTGCGATGGGGCTGTCGGATATTTATCCCTTCGTGCTCTCCGAGGTGGCGCGCCGCAAGCTGGTCTTCGTGCACGACTGGCTGCGGCGTGGCGCCCAGGGGCTATGAGCGCGTCGCCCGCTAACCGTCTTGCAGGCTGCTCATCAGTGCCTGGGTCTCTTGTACGGCCGCTAGATAGGCGGTGCGCAGCTGGGTATTGGGCGGGGCGGCCTGACGTGCCTGCTCGCTCTCGTCGAATGCGATGAACGCCTGATAGTCGCGGGCAATGGTCAGAATCGCCCCGAGCTGGCCGCTGCCGTCACGAATGGCGGCGGTAATCGCCGCGTTGAGTTCGACCTCGGCGAGCAGGTCGGCCATCTCGACGCCGAGCATGGTATCCATCAACGAGAATAGCCCAGTGGTAAAGACGTCTTCCGGGTCGAGCTGCGGGAAGGGCGCAGCGAGGTGCTTGCACATGGTGGCGCGGGTCAGGGCGTGCTTGAGCGTGAGGCGCGACACCGGGCCGTTCTGGGCCAGCATCACCGTGGCGACCAGGGTGCGCAGCTCATTGATACCCAGCACCTGCAGGCTGCGGCGCAGGCTGCCGCCGCCGCTCTGGGCGTAGTAGCTGGAGTTGGCACGCTTGATGACGATCAGGTAGAGGTGCGGGTCCTGGGCGATCATGTCGGCCAGGCGCTCGATATTGACCATGTCGCGGTAGAGCTCGCGTATTAGCTTGATCTGGATGCTGGGGTTGCTGCGGCGGCTTGCGGTGGGCGGGGCGACATTGCTCGGCTGGGCGAAGAAGAAGCCCTGCAGCAGTGTGCAGCCGGCCTGGCGCGCCGTCTCGACGTCGTCGCGGGTCTCGAGGCGCTGGGCCAGCAGCTGGCAGCCGGCGTCGCGAAAGGCGGCGAGTCGTGCGGGGTCGATGCCCTCGTCGAGGCGCAGCTTGATGATGTCGGCCATGCCGCTGAACGTATCGACGTCGCCCTGCAGGATCGCTGCGGCATCCAGTGCCAGGCGATAGCCACGCTGCTTGATCAGCGCCAGGGCGTCGCTCAGGTCGTTGAGCGGCGTGCCGTCGTCGAGTACCTCGATGACCACATTGTTGGCCGGAAACGGCAGCAATTCGGGCCGTTCGAGCCATTCACGGGAGACCTTGAGGAACAGCAGGCGATCGCCGATCAGCTTGTCGAGCCCGATCTCGTAGATGGCCATGCTGCTGGCTCGGGCGGTGGCCAGCAGCGGGTCGCTGACGGTGGCGCTGGCATCGCTGGCGCTGGCGCGATACAGCAGTTCATCACCCACGTGCTGAAAGTCGGCGTCACAGATCGGCTGCAGCGCAATGCAGTAGCCGTCATCGGCGCCGGTGGCGCTGGCCAGGGGAGTGTCGCTGCTTGATGGCACGGTGATTCCCTGCGTTCGATCCTGTCGGACCCCGGGGGGTGGGCTGGTATGCCTCGTTCTCACCCTGGGGGTATGGTGAGGATAGTACTCGCCGCCGTCGGGAGTGACAATTCAGACTAGGCGCGCCCGGTTCGCTAACGAAAAATGGCCACCCAGGAGGGTGGCCATGCAGTTCAGGCTTGGCAAAGGCTCAGGCCTGTTTGGAGCGGCCACCACGGCGGCGGCGCGGCGCGCGGGCGTCATCGCTGCTGCGCCGCGGTTGGTCGCTGCGGTTGCCGCTGGCGCGCTGGCCACCGGCGTTGCCGCGACCGTTGCCACCGCCGCCACGTTTCGGTTGGCCGCGACGACCGTTCTCGATCGGCTCTGGCTTGGCGTTGGGGTCGGGTTCGAAGCCTGGCTCGATGCGCTTCTCGAGGTCGCGCTTGATGAGCCGTTCGATGCCCTTGAGCAGGCCGTGCTCGTCAACGCAGACCAGTGATACCGCCTTGCCTTCGCTGCCGGCGCGGCCGGTGCGGCCGATGCGGTGCACGTAGTCCTCGGCGACGTTGGGCAACTCGAAGTTGACCACGTGGGGCAGTTCGCTGATATCCAGGCCGCGGGCGGCGATGTCGGTGGCGACCAGCACCTGCAGGTCACCCGCCTTGAAGGAGGCCAGCGCCTTGGTACGCGCCGACTGGCTCTTGTTGCCGTGGATCGCCATGGCCGGGATGTCCTGCTTGGAGAGCTGCTCGGCCAGGCGGTTGGCGCCGTGTTTGGTGCGCGTGAAGACCAGCACCTGATACCACTGCTGGGTGCTGATCAGATGGGCGAGCAGCTCACGCTTCTTCTCGCGGTCGACCTTGTAGATGGCCTGGTCGACCAGCTCGGCGGTGGTGTTGCGGCGCGCCACCTCGATCATGGTGGGGTTGTCGAGCAGACCGCCGGCCAGGCGCTGGATCTCGTCGGAGAAGGTCGCCGAGAACAGCAGGTTCTGACGCTGGGGCGGCAGCACGCGCAGGATCTTCTTGATGTCGTGGATAAAGCCCATGTCGAGCATGCGGTCGGCTTCGTCGAGCACCAGGGTCTCGACCTGGGAGAGATCGATATGCTTCTGCTGGTGCAGGTCGAGCAGCCGGCCCGGCGTTGCCACCAGGATGTCCAGGCCGCCGCGGATGGCATCGACCTGGGGCTGCTGGCCGACGCCGCCGAAGATCACGTGGGAGCGCAGTTTGAGGTAGCGGCCGTAGCCGGTGACGTTCTCGCCGATCTGCGCGGCCAGCTCACGGGTCGGGGTCAGCACCAGGGCGCGGATCTGGCGCGGCTTGGGGCGCGGGCCATCGGCCAGGCGCTGCAGCAGCGGCAGGGTGAAGCCGGCGGTCTTGCCGGTGCCGGTCTGGGCGCTGGCGAGCATGTCGCCACCGGCGAGAACGGCGGGGATCGCCTTGAGCTGAATCGGCGTGGGGGTGGTATAGCCCTGTTCGTCGACAGCGCGCAGCAGTTCGGCCCGTAGGCCGAGGTCGGAAAAGCTCATGCAAACTCCGGATAGCACGACGTGACCGCTCGCCTCGCTGTATCAGCTGAGAGGCGTGAGTCCCGGGGCACGGCGTGAGAAAAATCGATGACAGGCGCGGCAAGAGGGGACCGTAAAGTGCCGCAGCGCAATATGATGACAGAAATAGCCCCTGCCTGCTAATGATTTACTGGCTAAGACCGGCCTGCAGGCGCGCCAGAGTGGCGTTGGTAATGCCGGGGATGGCCTCGAGCTGCTCGCGGGACAGGGCGCGTAGCGCCTCCACGTTGGTGACCCCAGCCAGCAGCAGGCGTCGGGCGGTAACAGTTCCGACGCCATCGACCGCAGTAAGCGGTGCCGCATGGGCGTCGAGAAAGGCGTGTTGCTGGGGTTCGCTTAGGCCGTCGCAGGCGCCTTGTTGGTAGAGCATCAGTGCCAGGCCGGCCATGCCCTGGCGGATGCGCGGCAGCGGCGGCAGCTGGATCTCGGGGTGAGCCTCGGCCAGGGCTTCCAGGGCGACGATATCCTCGAGCGCCTGGCCCAGCAGGGCGCGTTTCTCGGTGGCATCCTGGCCGTCGATGGCCTGGGTGAGAGCGTGCTCGACGCGCTCGGCGCGGGCCTTGAGCTCGAGGGCCAGGGTGTGTTGCTGTCGCTGCTGATCATCCATGTCATGAGTCCTGTGGCGTTGAGGCACCTTAATAGACTAGCGTAATTCCCGTAGTCGGGAGGCGAGCCGATCGGCCACGCTGTCCCAGCTCTGGCCCAGCGCGCGTACCAGCGCCGGATAGCCGTCGGCATCCAGGGTGGTGCTCGCCGAGAACGGCTCCAGGGCGATCACCTCGCCGCGGGCATTGCGCAGCTGCCACTCGCCGCGGGCGATGGCCTGGCCATCGTAGCGGCCCTGGAACTGGGTGACATCGAGGCGCAGCTCGTAAGCGCCGTCACGGCGGCTATCCTCGCCGAGGACCTGGGTGTCCGGCAGGCGCTCGGCGAGCCGCTGGCGAAGCCCGCGCTGCAACTGTCTTGGCAGGTCTTCGGCCCATAGATGCTGACGGGCGCGATTGAGGGTGATGTCGTCGAGCTGCATGACGATGCCCTCGGCATCAAGGTAGTCGGTGACGCGCACCCGCGACACCACCAGGCGCTGACTTGGCGCCTCGCTGGGGGTGACGGAGCCGGCTCCGGTGCCGTCCGGCAGGGTGTAGCGCTGCGCGCTGCTGCCAGGGCCGCTGGCGCAGCCGGCCAGCAGCGCCAGGCTCAGCAACAGCGCGGCGCTGGCCAGCCAGCGTGAGCCGAGCGGTGGGGCGGAGCGAAGGTGCGGCACGTGTCGGTCTCCCTGTCGGCGGCACGGCCATTGCCGTGCCGGTAAGCGCCATGATGGTCGATCGGGCGCGGTTTTGCATCTAGTCCCGCGGTGCCCGTGGCTGTGGGTCGTCGCCGCCACGGCGGTCGAAGATCAGGGCGCTGGGCTGCTCGCTGATAGTGCGGGCGGCCGGCTGCAGGTCGCGCATCAGCCGCTCGAGGCGCTGCATGGCGCCGGTCAACTCGCGATAGGCGTCGGACTCCGGTGACAGCCCGGAGAGCGTCTCGCGCAGCTCGATCAGGCTGCGGTTGAGGTTGTCCGGCATCTCCCGGGTGGCCGGATCATCGGCGATCGCCTGGAACGTGGCGGTCAGCTCGCGGACTTCATCGAGCATCGCTTCGGACTGCGCCAGATTGCGGTCGAGGCCGCTGAGAATGGGCTCGATCTCGAGGTTGTTGAGCTTGTTGAGCAGGTTGGTGACCTGGGCCTCGATCTGGGCGAACCCGCCGGAGGTGGTGGGGAATACGCGGCGATCCTCGAAATCCTCGGCGACGTACTCGCCCTCCAGGTCGCGCTGGAAGTTGAGGTCGACGAACATCGCCCCGGTGAGCAGGTTGCCGTTCTTGAGCGAGGCGCGCAGGCCGATATCGAACAGCCGCTCGAAGCGTGCCTCCCATTCGTCAAGGTCAAAGCGACCATCGTCATCATCGTTGGCGATGCGCTGCGGCTCGATACGGACCAGTACCGGGATGGCAAAGCCCTGGCGATCCTCTGGCTGGGTGGCACTGAAGTTCCACGGCACGCTGGCCACGGTGCCGATGCGCACGCCGCGAAACTCCACCGGTGCACCCCGCGACAGGCCGCGCACGGTGTCGTCGATCAGCAGCACGTACTCCAGGTAGCGGTTGAAGCTGCCCTGCAGGGCGCTGTCCTCGTCGGGATAGAGATTGAAGGTGGTGTCGGGGGCGACCATCGGCCCGAGGGGGACGTCCTCGGGTACGCCGAAGGTCACACCGCCACCCAGCAGCGTCTCGAAGGATTCGACGTTGACGCGTACCCCTTCGGAGTCGAGGCGCAGGTCGATGCCGCTGGCCGACCAGAAGCGGGTGCTCTCGGTGACCAGGACGTCATAGGGGCTCTCGATGAACAGTCGCTGGCGCATCTGACGGTTGCTGGCGTCGAACTCAGTGGCCTCGACGCGGCCCACGGTGTAGCCCTGATAGGTGACCGGGTCGCCGAGCCGCAGCGAGTTGCCGAGCTGGCTGACCAGGTTGATGCGAATGCCTTCGGCGTCCTGGGAGGCGACCGGTGGCTGGTCGAGCACCTCGAACTCGCGGCGCGGTGCGTCGCTGCTGCCGGGCTGCAGCTGGATATAGGCCCCCGACAAGACGGTGCCGAGCCCGCTGATGCCTTCGCGGCCGATACGCGGCTTGACCACCCAGAAGCGCGTGTCGTCGACCAGCATGCGTTCGGCGTCGGGGCTGATGCGGGCAGTGATCTCGGTGCTGCGCAGATCGTCGGAGAGGCCCACACGCTCGACTCGGCCGATCTCGACGTTGCGTGTCTTGATCAAGGTACTGCCGGCCTCGATGCCCTCGGCATTCTCCATCACCAGGGTGATCTGGGTGCCGCGCTGCAGATAGTTGTCATAGGCCAGCCACAGGCCGATCAGGACCGCGATGAAGGGCACGATCCAGATCGGCGACAGGCGCGCCTGGCGGCGGCGCTTGGCCTTGTGGGGTGGGGCAGCGGGGCGTTCTTCGGTCATCAGGCGGTTCCTTGAGCGTCGCGCTCGGCGCTGGCGCGGGCGGGCGGTTCGTCCCAGATCAGGCGCGGGTCGAAGGTCATGGCGGCGAGCATGGTGAGCACCACCACCGCGCCGAAGGCCAGCGCGGCGGGGCCAGGCGTAATCGACATCAGCGCGCCGGCGCGGATCAGGGCCACCAGCATGGCGACCACGAATACATCGATCATTGACCAGCGGCCAATGAACTCGGTGATGCGGTAGAGCACGGTACGGCTGGCATTGCTCAACTCGTCGCTGCGGTTGATCATCAGGCACAGCCAGGCCAGCGCCAGGACCTTGCCCACTGGCACGATCACGCTGGCCACGAAGATCACCGTGGCCACCGGCCAGTCGCCCATCTGCCACAGCTCGACCACCCCGCCGATGATCGTCGACGGCGAGGTCTGACCCAAGGTGGTGGTGGTCATGATCGGGTAGACGTTGGCCGGGACGTACATCACCACCGAGGCGGCCAGCAGTGCCCAGGTGCGCTGCAGGCTGTGCGGCAGACGCGCATGCAGCCGCTCACCGCAGCGTCGGCACTGGCCGTGACCGTCGGCGGTGAGGCGGTTGATCAGGCCACAGGTGGGGCAGCCGGTGACTTTTTGCGGGGCGGCGGTCTCGGCGGTGCGCACGCCGCGAGGCGCCAGCGGTTCGCCGGCCAGCGAGAACCACATCCAGTCCGAGTCCACCGACTGGGTGGTATACAGCAGCAGAATGGCGAAGGCGCAGAAGGCCCAGAACGCCACGCCGAATTCGATCTGGGCCATGCCGGCGACCTTGATCAGGCTGACCAGGGCACCAATGATGAAGACGTCGGCCATCATCCACGGATGCAGGTGTGTCAGAGAGCGGGCGATACCGCGGCTGAAAGGCAGCGGTTGGCGACGCAGCAGCCCGAACTGCAGCCAGATCATGCCGCACAGGTAGACCGCCGGTAGCACGATGATGGTCAGCGCTACGGCGATCGCCACCAGCGGCTGGTGAAAGCCGAGCATGCTGGAGGCGGTCTCGGAGAGTTCGATGCGATTGCCGACGCCGCCGACCTGAAAACTGATGAACGGGAAGCTCACCGCCATCACCAGTGCCATCAGAGCGCTGCAGGACAGCGCCATGCTGCGCTGGGCAGGGCGGTAGTGGCGCTTGCTGAGGGTGTGGCCGCAGCGCGGGCAGTCGGCTCGCTCACGGGCGCGCAGCGGCGGCAACGCCACCACCAAGTCGCATTCATGGCAGGCGCGCAGGCGCCGCCGCGTGCGGGGCGGTGGTCCAGGTTCCTGGCTCGTGTCGATGGCGTTGTCGGTCATGGTCAGCGGTACCGTCGAGGGGTGAGCCGGCAATCACTGAATTAGTGCTGTGCTGCTCATCCAGTCTGGCATTATGCCGACTGTGACACCACAGTTAAACATTCAATCGTGAATGTCCGATGCAAGTGGTCTCTGGGGATACGACCCCGTAGACCTGCCGACGGATAAGTCCCGAGCGATGCCGCAATACATGTGATAGCCGCGTAATGAGGATGAGATATGTTGATATGGCTGCCGCTAGCGGCGATCGTGGTTGGGCTGGTGATTCTGGTGTGGAGCGCCGAGCGCTTCGTCGACGGCGCGGTCGCGACGTCCCGCCACCTGGGGCTGTCGCCGCTGCTGATCGGCATGCTGGTGATCGGCTTCGGTACCTCGGCGCCAGAGCTGATGGTCTCGGCGCTGGCCTCGCTGGAGGGCAGCCCGGGGCTGGCGTTGGGTAATGCCTATGGTTCCAATATCACCAATATAGGCCTGATCCTGGGGCTGGTGGCGCTGATCTCGCCGCTGGCGGTGCACTCCCAGGTGCTGCGCCAGGAGCTGCCGATGCTTGGCGCGGTGACCCTGCTGGCCGCCTGGCAACTGCGCGACGGCGTGATCAGCGGCGTCGAGTCCGCGGTGCTGCTGCTCGCGCTGGCGCTGTTCATCGGGTTCAGCATCTGGCGCAGTCGCCAGCGCGGTGGCAGCGAGGATGCCCTGGCCAGCGATACTGCCGAGAGCCTCGAGCAGCAGTCGATGTCGCTGCTGCACGGGGTGCTGTGGACCCTGCTGGGGTTGACGCTGCTGATCGTCAGTTCACGGATCCTGGTGTGGGGCGCGGTGGACATCGCGGCGGCCTTCGGCGTCAGCGACCTGATCATTGGCCTGACGGTGGTGGCGGTGGGCACCTCGCTGCCCGAGCTCGCCGCGTCGATCAGCGCGCTGCGCCGCCGCGAGCACGATCTGGTGCTGGGCAATGTGGTCGGTTCCAACCTGTTCAATACCCTGGCGGTCGTGGGGCTCGCCGGCGTGATCACGCCCATCGAGGCCGGTCCCGAGGTGTTGGCCCGCGACTGGCTGGCGATGGCCGTGATGACCGGCCTGCTGGCGCTGTTCGCGCTGGGATGGCGCGGCAGGCCGGGGCGCATCAATCGCTACGAAGGGGCGACGCTACTGGCACTGTTCGTTGCCTATACCGGCTATCTGGTAGGCAGCGTGCTGGCCCCCTGAGTGTCATCGGCGTGTCGCCAAATTGACACGCAACGGTTGCCTGATTGTCATCCTTGCCGCCTAGGGTAGTGCCTCGTAGCTCCCACCAAGACGAGGCACTCCCATGGCATTTCCGCATGCAATGTATCGCACCCTTCTGAGCACTGGCGCCGCTGGCCTGGTGCTCTGCTCGAGCCTGGCCAGCGCCGACCTGGCAGAACGCTTCAGCGACGCCGACGGTGACATGGTGGCCGATGCCCCCAGCGACGAGTCGCAGTGGGTCGACCCGGATACGCTGGTGTTCGCCTATACCCCGGTGGAAGATCCGGCGGTGTATGCCGAGGTGTGGTCGGGCTTCCTCGAGCACATGCAGGAGGTCACCGGCAAGCGGGTGCAGTTCTTCCCGGTGCAGTCCAACTCCGCTCAGCTCGAGGCGATGCGCGCCGGCCGCCTGCATGTGGCGGGCTTCAATACTGGTGGCGTGCCGGTAGCGGTCAACTGCTCGGGCTTCGTGCCCTTCACCATGATGGCCTCCGATGACGGCTCATTCGGCTACGAGATGGAGATCATCACCTACCCGGGTAGCGGCATCGAACGCGTCGAGGATCTCGCCGGACGCAACATGGCGTTCACCTCGCCGACCTCCAACTCGGGCTTCCGCGCGCCATCGGCACTGCTGCGCTCGGAGTACGGCCTCGAGGCCGACGAGGATTTCGAGGCGGCGTTCTCAGGCAGCCACGACAACTCCATTCTGGGCGTGGTCAACGCCGACTACGATGCCGCTGCCATCGCCAACTCGGTGAGTACGCGGATGATCGCCCGCGGCGTGGTCGACGAAGGGGACTACGACATCATCTACACCTCTGAAACCTTCCCCACCACCGCCTACGGCCACGTCTACAACCTGCACCCCGAACTCGCCGACAAGGTCATGGAGGCGTTCGAGACCTTCGACTGGCAGGGCAGCGCGCTCGAAGAGGAGTTCGCCAACTCCGGCGAATCGCAGTTCATTCCGATCACCTACCAAGAGCACTGGTCGGTGATTCGCACCATTGCCGACGCCAACGGCGTGACCTACGACTGCGACTGACCGCCGCCAACGACGTGACGGCCGTGCCGCCGGGGAATGCAGATCCCCCGGCGGCACGTCGCGACGGGAGATACTCAGATGCTTACCTTGAGCGCGGTAACCAAGCGCTATGCCACCGGCGATCTTGCCCTGAACGACATTCACCTGTCGCTGCCGCGTGGCCAGGTGATGGCGCTGATCGGCCCCTCGGGGGCTGGCAAGAGCACCCTGATTCGCTGCGTCAATCGGCTGGTCGAGCCCACCGGCGGCAGCATTCGACTCGAGGATACCGAACTCACCGGCCTCTCGAGTGGGCGCCTTCGCCAGGCGCGTCGGGCCATGGCGATGATCTTCCAGGAGTACGCGCTGGTGGATCGCCTCACGGTGATGGAGAACGTGCTTTCCGGGCGGCTCGGCTACGTCGGCTTCTGGCGCAGCTTTCTGCGTCGCTACCCGCAGACAGATGTGATCGAGGCGTTTCGGTTGCTCGAGCGGGTCGGCCTGGCGCATGCGCTGGACAAGCGCGCCGATGCGCTCTCCGGCGGCCAGCGCCAGCGGGTGGGTATCGCCCGCGCCCTGTTGCAGGATCCGCGCCTGCTGCTGGTCGATGAGCCCACCGCAAGCCTCGATCCCAAGACCTCGCGCCAGATCATGCGCTTGATCCGCGAGCTGTGTGCGGAGCGCGACCTGGCGGCAATCATCAATATCCACGATGTCAGCCTGGCGCGGCAGTTTGCCGATCGCATCGTCGGGCTGCGCGGCGGCGAGATCGTCTTCGACGGCAAGCCCAGCGAACTCAACGCCGAGATCCTCACCACCATCTACGGCGAAGAGGACTGGAGCAGTGAAGACGGCGAAGAAGAAGACGCTGCCGATGCCGTGGATGTCACGCCGGCGCCGGCGCTGGCCATGGGAGGCGGTCGATGAGCGCCGCGCGTGAATGCCTGGCCGAGCAGGGCGAGTGGCGGCGGCTGCCGCTGATTGGCGATGTGCGGCTGCGCTGGCTGCTGGTGATTGGCGTGGTGCTGTACCTGGTGCTGGCGCTGGGCTCGATCAGCGTCAACTGGGAGCGGGTTGCCGAAGGCATGAGCCGCGGGCTCAACTTCCTGGCCGCCTTTACCCAGCCGGATTTCGTCAGCCGTCGTGGCGATATCGTCAACGGTCTGCTGGAAAGCCTGACCATGACCCTGACCTCGACGGTGATCGGCGTCGCGCTGGCGATCCCGGTAGGACTTGGTGCAGCGCGCAATATCGCTCCGCTGCCGGTGTATCTGGTGTGTCGCGGCATCATTACCGTATCGCGCACCTTTCAGGAAATCATCATCGCCATCCTGTTCGTGGTGATGTTCGGCTTCGGCCCGCTGGCGGGGATGATCACCCTGGCGTTTGCCACCATCGGCTTCATGGCCAAGCTGCTCGCCGAGGATATCGAAGACCTCGACTGGCGACAGGTCGAGGCGGTGCGGGCGACCGGTGCCAGCTGGTGGCAGGTGATGAACCACGCGGTGCAGCCCCAGGTGATGCCGCGCCTGATCGGGCTCTCCATGTACCGGCTGGACATCAACTTCCGCGAGTCGGCGGTGATCGGCATCGTCGGCGCCGGTGGCATCGGCGCGACCCTCAATACCTCGATCAGCCGCTACGAATACGATACCTCGGCCGCCATCCTGCTGATCATCATCGCCATCGTGCTGCTATGTGAGTACAGCTCCAGCCATGTGCGCCGCTGGACCCAATAACCGAGGATACCCAATGCCTGTTGCGACGAATGAGCAGGGTCAACCGATCTGGCGCCTGCGCACCACCCGCGCCCAGTGGCTGGGCTATCTCGCCTGGCTGGCGGGGATCTCGCTGTTCCTGCTGTGCTGGAAGCTGATCTCCGACAACACCATGTGGGTGTTCGTCGAAGACGCCGGCCGCCAGGGTAGCGACCTGATCAGCCGCATGCTGCCGCCGCAGTGGAGCTACGCCCAGCGCCTGTGGGAGCCGATGTGGGATACCCTCAACATCGCCACCCTGGGCACGCTACTGGGCATTGCCATGGCCTTTCCGGTGGCCTTCCTGGCGGCGCGCAATACCAGCCCGCATCCGCTGGTGCGTAGCGCCGCACTGGTCGTCATCGTCGCCTCGCGCTCGATCAATTCGCTGATCTGGGCGATGCTGCTGGTGACTATCCTGGGGCCAGGCGTACTAGCCGGGATCATCGCCATCGCGCTGCGTTCGATCGGCTTCGTCGGCAAGCTGCTGTATGAAGCCATCGAGGAGATCCATCCCACCCCGGTGGAGGCGATCAACGCCACCGGTGCCAGTCGCATGCAGGTGATGAGCTACGCCGTGCTACCCCAGGTGATGCCCGCCTTCGCTGGGATCAGCGTCTACCGCTGGGACATCAATATCCGCGAGTCGACGGTACTGGGGCTGGTCGGTGCTGGCGGCATCGGGCTGCAGCTCAATGCGGCGATCAATAGCCTGGCGTGGAACCAGGTCAGCGTGATCTTCGCGATGATCTTCGTCACGGTGCTGGCCTCGGAGTGGGTGTCGGCCAGGGTGCGCCGCGCCATCATCTAGGCTACGCACGAAAACTGGCTGCGCTCGGTCATGCAGCGTTAAAAATCAGCTCAAAATGCTCATTTACACCCCGTAAACTCCGCTTTTTTGCCGATTTTTGCCTTGCCTGACCTTCGCTCGCTGCCTTTTCGCACATAGCCTTGGTTCGCCTGGACCTGCGGCAACGCGACACACCGTTAGCGAAGAAACCTTCTTTAGTCGTACGCCTCCTGTACGTAACATGACCAAGCCGGTGCAATAGGGCGCCGGTAACGGGTATTAACGCTGCCAAGCGTCTAGGCTTAGGCTGCAATGCCCCGTCAGTCGCATAGAAATGCGCAACGGCCTGCCGGGCCCGAGTGACAAGACGTGGTGGTGAGCCGCCACCCCTTCGCATCGATCGCGGCGATCACGAGTCAGTGTCTTCGTAGGGAGTATGATGATGGAGCTTGATCCGCTCGTCCTGTCACGCATGCAGTTTGCCTTTGTCGTCTCGTTTCACGCCATCTTTCCGGTCTTCACCATCGGCCTGGCATCCTATATCGCCTTGCTGCACGGCCTGTTCTACAAGACCGAGAACCCCGCCTGGGAACGCCTGGCGGTGTTCTGGACCAAGGTCTTTGCGGTGGTGTTTGGTATGGGGGTGGTGTCGGGCATCGTGATGTCGTTCCAGTTCGGCACCAACTGGAGCAACTTCTCCCAGTCCGCCGCCAATTTCCTCGGGCCGGTGCTCAGCTATGAGGTGGTGACCGCCTTCTTCCTCGAGGCCGCGTTCCTGGGGGTGCTGCTGTTCGGGCGCGGCAAGGTGCCCCAGGGGGTGCACCTGTTCGCCGCGCTGATGGTAGCGCTGGGCACCTTTATCTCGACGTTCTGGATTCTCTCGGCCAATAGCTGGATGCACACGCCCGCGGGGGTCGAGTTCATCGACAACTCCTTCTACGTGGTGTCGTGGATGGAGGCGATCTTCAATCCGTCGTTCCCGTATCGTTTCGGGCACATGGCGCTGGCGTCGTTCATCACCGGCGGCTTCGTGGTCGCCGGGGTGAGCGCCTGGTACCTGCTCCAGGGGCGCGACGTGGAGGCCAACCGGCGCGCGCTGTCGATGTGCCTGTGGCTGCTGCTGTTCCTGACCCCGGCCCAGGCGCTGATGGGCGATTTTCACGGGCTCAATACCCTGGAGCATCAGCCGACCAAGGTGGCGGCGATGGAGGGCAACTGGGAGACCGGTGAGGGCGTCCCGCTGCTGCTGTTCGCGCTGCCTGATCAGGCAGCCCAGGAGAACCGCCTGGAGATCGGCATTCCGCGCCTGGCGAGCTTGATCCTGACCCACGATCTGGACGGCGAGGTGCCGGGGCTCAACGAGGTCAGCGCCGAGGAGCAACCACCGGTGGCGCTGGTGTTCTGGGCCTTCCGGGCGATGGTCGGCCTGGGGTTTCTGATGATCGCGGTGGCCCTGGCGGGGCTGGTGCTGCGTCGCGGCGGCCGGGTCTATGAGCATCGCGGTTACCTGCAGCTGCTACGCCTGATGAGCGTCACGCCCTTCATTGCGGTACTGGCCGGCTGGATCGTCACCGAGTCGGGACGCGCGCCGTGGCTGGTCTACGGCATGATGAGCCATGCCGAGGGCTTGACGCCGTCGCTGACCGGCGGCATGGCGCTGTTTACCCTGATTGGCTATGCAGCGGTCTATGCGGTGGTGTTCTATGCCGGCGTCTACTACCTGACCCGAGTGGTGCGTAATGGCATGCTGCCCAAGGACGAGGAGCGCCTGGTCGATGAGGTCGAGCGGCCCAAGCGGCCGTGGTCGGCGACGCATATTCCCTTCGACGACGATCCCGCACCGGCAGAGAGGAACTGAGCCATGGAAATGTTCGACCTGTCATTGATCTGGGCGTTGATCATCGGCTTCGGCATCATGATGTATGTGCTCATGGACGGCTTCGACCTGGGCCTGGGGATCCTGTTTCCTTTCGCCCCTGACGAGGACGCCCGCGACGTGATGATGAACTCGGTGGCGCCGGTGTGGGACGGCAACGAGACCTGGCTGGTGCTGGGCGGTGCCGGGCTGCTGGGAGCGTTTCCACTGGTCTATTCGGTGTTCCTGCCGGCGCTCTATATCGGCGTGTTCCTGATGCTTGCCGGGCTGGTGTTCCGCGGCGTGGCCTTCGAGCTGCGCTTCAAGTCGCGCAAGAATCGCCGCTGGTGGAACCGCGCCTTCTGCTGGGGCTCGTCGGTGGCGGCGTTTGCTCAGGGCGCGGTGGTCGGCACTTATATCCAGGGCTTCGAGACCGAGAACTTCGCCTACGTCGGCGGGGCCTTCGACTGGCTAACGCCGTTCACCGTGCTGACCGGCATCGGCATGATGATCGGCTATGCGCTACTGGGTACCACCTGGCTGATCCTCAAGTCGGAGGGGTACATTCAGGAGTGGGCTTACCGACTGACGCCCAAGCTGCTGGTAGGTGTGGTGGTGATCTTCTTTGCCATCAGCCTGTGGACGCCGTTCGTCAATCCTGTCGTCTGGCAGCGCTGGTTCGGCAATATCCAGATCATCTGGGTGCTGCCGGGACTGGCCGCGGCGTGCATGGCGCTGCTGGTGATGTCGATCAGGCAGCGTCGCGAGCTGCTGCCGTTCATGTCGACGCTGGGGATCTTCCTGTTCACCTATCTGGGCCTGGTGGTCAGCAAGTGGCCGGTGATCGTGCCACCGGACTACACCATCTGGGACGCCGCCTCGGCACCCGAGTCACAGCTGTTCCTGCTGATCGGCGTACTGTTCGTGATCCCCATCATCCTGACCTACACCGCCTGGACCTACTGGGTGTTCCGCGGCAAGGTCAAGGTGGGTGAGGGCTATCACTAGGGCGTCCGCCGTGGAGCAGGGCGATGCGGCGCTGACGCAGCGCCGCTGGCTGGGCCGCCTGGCCGCCCGACAGCGGCGTCTGATCGGCCTGTCGATGGGGGCGGGGCTCTTTGTCGGGCTGGCTACCATCGTCCAGATGGCGCTGCTCGCCGGCTGGCTCAGCGCGCTGCTGGTGGATGATGCCGCGCCGAAAGAGCTGGTGGGCCTGGGCGTGGCGCTGATCGTTGTGCTGGCGCTGCGCGCGGCGGCCCAGTGGGCACAGGAGGTGGCCGGCCAGGAAGCCAGCCTGCGCATTCGCCAGGCGGCGCGAGCCGAGCTGCTGGCGCATATCGAGGCGCTAGGGCCGGTACGGCTGGGCGGGCGCCACAGTGCGGCGCTGGGTGGTCAACTGGTGGAGCAGGTCGAAGCGCTGGATGGCTACTTCGCGCGTTTTCTGCCGCAGCTGCGCCTGGCCGTGGCGATCCCCGCGCTGATTGCCGTGCTGGTGCTGTGGCTCGACTGGCTGGCGGCGATCTTCCTGCTACTGGCGGCGCCCATGATCCCGCTGTTCATGGCGCTGGTGGGGATCGGTGCCGAGCGCCTCAACCGGCAGCAGTTCGCCGCCGTCAGCCGGCTGGCGGGGCACTTTCTCGACCGCGTGCGCGGTATTACCACCCTGCAGCTGTTCAATCGCGCCGAGCAGGCCAGCGCCGAGGTGCATGCTGCCGCCGACGACTATCGGCGCCTGAGCATGCGCACCCTGCGGCTGGCGTTCCTCTCCTCGGCGGTGCTCGAGTTCTTTGCCGCGGTGGCCATCGCGGTCCTGGCGATCTATACCGGCTTTGGCCTGCTCGGTTATATCGACTACGGTCCCTCGTCGCAGCTGACGCTGTTCAGCGGCCTGCTGATCCTGCTGCTGGCGCCGGAGTTCTTCCAGCCGCTGCGCACCCTGTCGCAGCACTATCACGACCGTGCCGCGGCGCTGGGCGCCGCCGATGCGCTGGTGGCGCTGCTCAATGTGCCGCTGCCGAAAGGTGGCGCCGAGCGCCGGCCAAGCGATGGCGAGTCAGGGGTGTCACTGGATGGGGTCAGCGTCACCTTTGCCGGTCGGGGGCGGGTGCTGGGGCCGCTGGATCTCAGGATCGCGCCCGGCGAGTGCGTCGCCCTGGCAGGCCCCTCAGGGGCCGGAAAGTCGACGCTGCTGCAGCTGATTGCCGGCTTCGTCGACAGCGATACGGGGCGGGTAGTGACGCCGGCCGGCGAGATCGCCTGGATGGATCAGCGACCGCTGCTGATCCACGGCAGCCTGGCCGATAACCTGCGCCTGGCGGCCCCCGGGGCAAGCGACGCGGCCATCGAGAGAGCGCTCGAACAAGCGGGACTCGGCGAGCTGCTCGACGCGCTGCCGGCGGGGATCGACACCGCGCTGGGTGAGCGCGGCGCCGGGCTCTCCGGCGGCCAGGCGCAGCGCCTGGCACTGGCAAGGGTGTTCTTGTCAGGCGCATCGCTGGTGCTGCTCGACGAGCCTACCGCGAGTGTCGACGACGACACCCAGGCGGCGCTCATCGAGGCGCTCAGGGCGCTGACGGCGGCGGGGCGGACCCTGATCATCGCCACCCACCATCCGGCATTGATGGGCATGGCCGGCCGCGTGGTACGCATCGAGGATGGCAGGCGCGTGGATGAGGTGATGTCGTGAGTCGGCCGGCGAGCGTTTACCGCGAGCTACGGCCCTGGCTTAAGCTGCTCGGCCGGCGCCGCGGGCGGCTGGCGCTGGGCGCGCTGCTGATGGCGATCACCGCCTTCGCCGGCATCGGCCTGCTGGCGTTGTCGGGCTGGTTCATCACCGCCACCGCCCTGACCGGCATGCTGCTGGCAGCCGGGATTGCGGCGAGTCTCGACGTCTATGTGCCCGGCGGCGGGATTCGCTTCTTCGCACTGACCCGCACCGTGGCCCGCTATCTCGAACGAATCTACAACCACGACAGCGTGCTGCGTCTGCTGGCCGACCTGCGCGGCGGCATGTTCCGGGTGCTGGTGCGGCTTGATGGCCAGGCGCTGTCAAGACGTCGCGCCAGCGAGTGGTTGAACCGCCTGACCGCCGATATCGATACCCTCGACAGCCTCTACCTGCGACTACTGGCCCCGCCGCTGGTGGCACTGCTGGCGATTCTGGGGTTGGCGTTGCTGATCGGGGTATTCCTGCCGTTGGCCGGCATGGTCGCGGGGGCCATGCTATTGCTGCTGTGGGCGCTGCTTACCCTGGGGCAGGCGCACCTCGGCATGGCGGCGAGCCAGCGTCGGGTTGCCAGCCTGGACCGCTTGCGCAGCCGCGCCATCGAGCATGTCCAGGGGCTCGCCGAGCTCAGCGCCTATACCGGCCTGGCGACCCACCGTCGGCGCCTGGACGAGCATCAGCAGGCGCTGTATGCCGATCAGCGTCTGCTCGGTCGGCGTGCGGCACTCGGCAATGCCCTGGTGGGGCTGGGGGTTGGCGTGACGCTGCTGGCGGTGCTGTGGCTAGCCAGTCTGGCCTATGCACGCGGCGTCTTGAGCGGGCCGCTGGTGGTGATGATGCCGCTGGCGGTGCTGGCGCTGGCCGAGACGCTGGGACTGCTGCCCAGCGCCTTCACCCAGTTGGGTGCGACCCGCGCCGCGGCCCGGCGCCTCAACGCCCTGGGTGCGGCCCAGGGGGCGATAGCGGAACCCAGGCAGTCGGTGCCGCTAGACTCTGCCACTCCTCGCCTCGAGTTCCAGGCAGTGTCGCTGCGCTATCCGGGGGCGCTGGAACCCGCGCTGGAGCAAGTGTCGCTGCGCCTGGACGCCGGGCAGCGGCTGGCGCTGCTGGGTGCCTCGGGGGCCGGCAAGTCGAGCCTGGCCCAACTGGCCACTCGCCTGATCGACCCCCAGGCGGGCCGGGTGACCCTCGACGGCGAGCCGCTGCCGGGATTGTCACTGCGCGAGCTGCGAGGCCGCGTCGGGCTGCTGACCCAGCAGGGCGAGCTGTTCGACGACAGCCTGGCCGCCAACCTGCGCCTGGGCGCTCCCCAGGCCAGCGACCCCCAACTGTGGCAGGCGCTGGCGATGGTCGAGCTGGATGCCTGGGCGGAGGAGGCTCAGGGCCTGGCAACGCGGGTCGGCGAGGGCGGCCGGCAGCTTTCGGGCGGCCAGGCACGCCGCCTGTGCCTGGCGCGGCTGCTGCTGGCCGAGCCGCGCATCGTGATCCTCGACGAGCCCTTCGCCGGGCTCGATGCGGCCCTCGCCGAGCGCATCGCCACGCGCCTCGACGACTGGCTTGCCGGACGCAGCCTGCTGCTGCTGTGCCATCACCGGGAGGGGCAGCCGCTGGCGGCACTAGGGGTGGGTGACTGGATATGGCTGGCCTCAGGGCGGGTGTTGACGGCTGGCAGCGAGTAGCGTTAGCCAGCGCCAGCGGCCGGGTTTTGCGCAAACGGTCAAAGTGTCGCAGGATGGAGTAAATCCGCGCCGATGCCTGATCAGGAACTCATCATGCAAGACTTCATCACCCGCCTGCCCAAGGCCGAACTGCACCTGCATATCGAGGGCTCGCTGGAGCCCGAGCTGATGTTCGCCCTCGCCGAACGCAACGGCGTGGCGCTGCCCTACGCAAGCATCGAGGCGGTGCGTGAGGCCTACCAGTTCGATGACCTGCAGTCGTTCCTGGTCCTCTACTACCAGGGCATGAGCGTGCTGCGCACGGCAGAGGATTTCTTCGACCTGGCCATGGACTACTTTCGCCGCGCCAGCGCCGAAGGCGTGGTTCACGTCGAGCTGCACTTCGACCCCCAGGCGCATCTGGCGCGGGGCATCGAGCTAGGGGTGGTGATCGAAGGGCTGGCCCGAGCCTGTCGGCTGGCCAGTCGCGAGCTCGACCTGAGCAGCGCCCTGATCATGGCGTTTCTGCGCGACCGCCCGGCGGACGAGGCAATGCAGGTGCTCGAGCGCGCCGCGCCTTACTGGGAGATGCTTGATGCCATCGGGCTGGACAGCGCCGAGCACGGCCATCCGCCGCAGAAGTTCGTCGAGGTGTTCGAGCGCGCCCGGGCGCTGGGTATCGCGCGGGTGGCCCACGCCGGCGAGGAGGGGCCAGCGGCCTATATCGCCCAGGCGCTGGATCTGCTCGACGTGTGCCGCATCGATCACGGCGTACGCTGCCTGGAGGATCCGGCGCTGGTGGAGCGTCTGCGCGCACTGCGGATGCCGCTCACCGTTTGCCCACTCTCCAATGTCAAGCTCAAGGTCGTCGAGCGGATCGACGACCACCCGCTGCCGCAGTTGCTCGAGGCGGGCCTGCTGCTGACCATCAACTCCGATGACCCGGCCTACTTCGGCGGTGGCATGCGCGATAACTTCCTGGCCTGCCAGCGCGCCTTTGGCTGGTCCGAGGCGACCCTGCTGGGGCTGGCGCGCAATGCCATCGAGGTGGCCTTCATGGACCCGGCACGTCGCAGCGAGCTGCTGGTACGTCTCGAGTCGATGGCGTAGGGCGCCAGCCTATTCGAGATTGCGCATCCACTGCTTGACCAGGCGCCGGTCGCGGCGCCTGGCCAGGCGCTGGGTGTCGAGCTGAGCCGGCGTGATCGAGCAGGCGTCGCCGTCATCGTCGAGGATGAAGCGGCGCCGTGCGCCCACCGGCTGGTCCTCGGAGCCGTAGATGGCGATGACGCGCAGCTCGATGACCTTGAAGGTCAGCTCGCCGCTGGGGCGATGCCCGTCGAGCTCGATACCGTGTGCGTCGGCGACACGCTGTATCAGCTCCTTGAAGCTGCCGATGTGGAGGTAACCGCCGGATGACAGCGGCCCCTGATGGCTGCGATATTCGGTTTGACCGTCGTCGTTGGACTGCTGGTAGTCGCTGACATCGAGCAGCAGCGGCTCTTGCGAGGTCTCGATGCGTACCACGATATGCTGGATGAAGATCGCCTCGGCGCTCATATTGCTGATCAGGCACAGTGAGTCGATGTCCTTGCCCTGGCCGCGGTTGATGATCAACCGCGCACGACGCTGGCGGATATAGCCGTTATACAGCAGCTGAGCGTAGAACAGCCAGACGAAGAGGGTGAGGACGCCGGCGATCGCATTGATCGCCGGGGCATGATCGCTGATCCATTGCATTGGGTGAACGTCCGGTTCGCGTTGCTTTTCTACTGGGTGTCGAGCTGATAGGTCTGCCAATCGCTATGCGTGGCGTGGCGGTCATAGACGGCGCGGCCGCGATAGTTCTGCTCGCGGGTGATCCAGCGCACGAACGGCCAGCCGTTGCTGCGCGCCTCGTCGCGTAGCGACTCGAGCATGGTGTCTACCGCGCCGCTGCCGCGATGTGCCGGGTCGACATAGAGGTCATCGAGAAAGCCGATGTGCGTACCGCGCAGCGGCGACGGCATGGCGCGGTAGTGCATCAGGCCGATGGCCTGGCCGTCCTCGTTCTTCGCCAGCCGGCAGTAGAAGGCCATGTCCGGCTGCTGAATCCAGCCCCATACGGTGTCCAGCGTCTGCTCGGTCATCGGCACGCCGTAGTAGTCGGCGTAGCCGCGATAGAGGCGAATCCACTCGGCGCGGTCGGCGGATTGGGGGGATGCCAGGGTGACGGTCATGGGGCGATACTCCGCTGGATAAAAGCATTGGCGTTGTGTCCAGACTACCATCTAGCGTCGAGATCGCCATCTGAGGTAGTTTTCTGTCCCTCAGACGACGACACCGGCCTGAGCCGGTATCGTCATGCTGTGCGGCGTGGCGGTGTAGTGCTACGGCA
This sequence comes from Halomonas socia, assembly GCF_010977575.1. Classification (GTDB taxonomy): domain Bacteria; phylum Pseudomonadota; class Gammaproteobacteria; order Pseudomonadales; family Halomonadaceae; genus Franzmannia; species Franzmannia socia. The sequence goes on along the minus strand of NZ_CP048812.1, from coordinate 3,733,263 downwards.
GCGCCGGCACCTCGAACTCTGGCATCTCGCCGGTGAGGGTGTGCAGGAAGGCGGTGATATCGTCGATTTTGTCCTCCTCGAACTCGCGGCCGAGCATTTCACTACCCATGATGGCGACGGCTTCCTCGAGGGTCGCGGTGGCGCCATTATTCATGTAGGGATAGGTCACGCCCACATTGCGCAGTGTCGGGGTGCGGAAGCGGAACTTGTCGCTTTCCTCGCCGGTGACCTCATAGCGACCGACGTCAGTGGATCCCGGCACCTGGATGCGGTGGAAGTTGCTGTCAGTGAAGGCGGGTCCGCTGTGGCAAGCGGCACAACCGTTATCGACGAAGGCCACCATGCCGCGCTTTTCCTGCTCGTTGAGCGCCTCCAGGTCGCCGCGCAGGTAGCGGTCGAAGGGCGAGTTCGGAGTATTCAAGGTGCGCTGGAAACTGGCCAGCGCCTTGGCCAGGTTGTCGGTACTGATGGGATCGTCGTCATCGGGATAGGCGGCGGCGAATTTCTCCTGATACAGCGAGAATTCGGTCAGCCGTTCGATGGCGTGCTCGAGCTGCATGGCCATCTCGATATCGGCCTCGATGGGCCCCAGCGCCTGGCCCTCGAGGTCCGGTTCGCGACCGTCCCAGAACTGCGATTCGAGAAACCCCGAGTTGAGCACGGTGGGGGTATTGCGCTCCCCAATCTGGCCGTCGTGGCCGGTGGCGCGCGGGATGCGGTCGCTCCACCCCAGCGCCGGATTGTGGCAGGTGGCGCAGCTGATCACGCCGCTGGCGGAAATACGCGGCTCGAAGAACAGCATGTTACCGAGGTCGACCTTCTCCTCGGTCAGCGAATTGTCGGCAGGAATCGGCGGAAAATGCGGCAGTGGCTCGAAGCGCTCACGATAGTCGGCAAAGCCGTCATCGGCGCTGGCGGTGAGCGATATTCCCAGCAGGGCGCTTGCGCCAATTGCACCGATCCAGGATGTCTTGTGTTGCATGTTGGTTTCCCCTCTCAATATCCCTAATTATGCTTTTCCACCACCGCATCAGTGTTCTAGAAAGCGGTGCCATATCAGGCTAAGGGGTTGCAGGGAAAAGTGCCTTGAGCTGGATCAAGCAAGCTTGACAAGCAAGCATAATAAAAAGGGGCGACCATCGGAGATGGCCGCCCAATCAGCGCAACGCTCATGTGCCTGAAACACAGTGTCCTGTGCGCGGTATCAGGGCGTAGAGGCTGCGTCGCGCTGGTGCACACATTCACCGTTGGCCCAGGTGGCGTAGACGCTGCGGTCGTCACCGAGCATCATCAGCGCGAACAACTGCTCGGCGAGGTTGCGGGTTCTGGCACTGCGGCGTGCCAGCAGCGGAGTGGCGGCGGGGTCGAGGACCACGATGTCGGCCTCCTTGCCCTGGCGCAGGCTGCCGATGTGCGTATCGAGGTGCAGCGCCCGGGCGTTACCCAGGGTCAGGCGGTAGAAGCCCTGCCAGGCGGTCAGCGGCTGGCCGAGCAGCTGGCCGACCTGGTAGGCGGCCTTGAGGGTGGCCAGGCCCGACAGGTCGGTGCCGCCGCCGACGTCACTGGCCAGGGTGGTGTTGAGGCCGGCGTCGCGGCACGCCAGGCGGTCGAACAGCCCGCTGCCCAGAAACAGGTTGGAGGTCGGGCAGAAGGCGATATTGGCGCCGGCCGCCGCCAGCCGGTTGCGCATCGGCTGGTCGAGGTGGATGCCGTGGGCGAAGGTGCTGCGCGGCCCTACAAGGCCATAGCGCTCGTAGACGCCGAGGTAGTCGCGGCAGTCGGGAAACAGCTCGGCAACCCAGTCGATCTCGCCCTTGTTCTCAGACAGATGCGTCTGCAGGTGCAGGTCCGGGGCAGTGCGCAGGATGCCGCCCACCGTGTCGAGCTGGGCGGGTGTCGAGGTCGGCGCGAAACGCGGCGTCAGGGTATAGCCGAGGCGATCCTTGCCGTGCCAATCGCCGATCAGCCGCTCGCTGTCGCGCTCGCCGCTGTCGGTCAGCGCGGCGGGGGCATGGCGGTCCATCAGCACCTTGCCGGCCAGCATGCGCAGCCCGCGGCGCCGGGCAGCGGCGAAGAAGGTGTCCACCGACACCGGGTGCGAGGTGCAGAACACCTGGGCGGTGGTGGTACCGACCCTCAGCTGTTCGTCGAGGAAGGCCTCGGCGACGTTCTCGGCGTGGGCGCGCTCGGCGAAACGGCACTCCTCGGGGAAGGTGTACTCGTTGAGCCAGTCGAGCAGCTGGCGGCCGTAGGAGGCCATGATGTCGAGCTGCACGTAGTGCACATGGCTATCGATGAAGCCGGGCATCATCAGCTTGCCGGCATAGTCGACCATCTCGATGCCGGCGGGCAGCCGCGGCGCCACTTCGGCGTAATCGCCGATCGCCTGGATGCGTCCATCGACCAGCCAGATGGCGCCGTCTTGGAGGTGCAGCAGGCTACCAGGCTCAGGGCTGTCACCCTCGCCGGGATCGTTGAGAAAGCTCACCACGGGGCCGCGCAGCACGCGTCCCGCTGAGAATCCAGCGTCGTTCATGTCATTCTCCGTCCAACTGGGCGGCCATGCCGCCCAGCGTCACTCGGGTGTTGGCGGCGTAAACGCCTCACGCAGGGTGTCTGGGGCAACGCCACGGCGCTCGCCGTGCTCTACGGCAGGCTTGAGCGTGAGCAGCTCGGCGACCACCGACAGCGCGATCTCGTAGGGCAGCTTGCCCTTGGCGCCAGCCACCCCGATCGGGCAGCGCACTTCGCGTTCCAGGCGTTCTTGTGCGTGCCCGGCATCGCGCAGGCGGCGCTGGAAGCTGGCCCACTTGCTGTGCGAGCCGATCAGGCCGATCGAGGCGCAGTCGCCGCGGGCCAGCAGCGCATCGATCAGTGCACAGTCCTCGCCGTGGTCATGGGTCATCACCAGGGCATGGCAGCCGGGGGGCAGCTCGGCCACCGCCGCGGCCGGGTCCGGTGCGTGGCGCTTGGTCAATCGCGGCTGCTGCGCCGCCGGAAAGACGTCATCGCGGCTGTCGAACCAGTGCAGGCGCCACGCCAGCGGGGCGATCAGGCCCACCAGCGCCTGGCCGACGTGGCCGGCACCGAACAGCGCGACCTGCATCTCGGCACCGGCAAACAGCTCTATCAGCACGTGCACATAGCCGCCGCAGCACTGGCCGCTGCGCCCACCCAGGGGGAAGGCCTCGAGCCGGGTGCCGGACTCGCCGCGGGCCAGCGCCTCGCGGGCGCAGGCGATCACCTGAAACTCGAAGCTGCCGCCGCCCAGGGTGTCGTACACGACGTCCTCGGTAATCACCATCTTGGCGCCGGGCTCGCGGGGCGTGGAGCCCGCCGCCCCGACCACGCTGGCCAGGGCGTGCGGCTGCGCCTCGCGCTGCAGCTGGTGCAGCGCGGCGTGCCAGGGCAGGGCGCTGGCCTGCTGCAGGGATGCCTCAGGCCGGTGCATGCTGCGTCTCTCGAGTGTCAGCACCTTGGCGCAGCGCCTCGGCGGCCATCAGCACCCGCTCCGGCGTCGCTGGCGTATCCAGCCGCGGGCAGTGGCGATAGTCGACGAGGCTCGACAGCGCGTCGCGCAGCGCCGACCACACGCTCATGCCGAGCATGAACGGCGGCTCGCCCACGGCCTTGGAGCGGTAGATGCTGGCCTGGGAGTTGGGGTGGCCCTGCATCAGCGCGACGTTGAACACCGGCGGCAGGTCGCCGAAGGTGGGGATCTTGTAGGTGGCGGGGCCGTCGCTGACCAGGCGGCCGGCGTCGTTCCACTTCAGCTCCTCGCTGGTCAGCCAACCCATGCCCTGGATGAAGCCGCCCTCGACCTGGCCGATATCGATGGCCGGGTTCAGCGAGTCGCCGACGTCGTGGAGGATGTCGACCCGGTCGACCTGGTACTCGCCGCTCAGGGTATCCACGCTGACTTCGGCTACCGCGGCGCCGAAGGCGTAGTAGTAGAACGGCCGCCCCTTGGCAGTCTCGCGGTCGTAGTGGATCAGCGGGGTGGAGTAGAAGCCCTTTTCCGACAGCGAGATGCGCGACAGGTAGGCGGCCTGCACCAGCTCGCCCCAGGCGATGCGGCGCTCGGCCTCGCCGCTGCCGGCGATCAGCTCGCCGCCCTCGAGGCGCATGCCCTCGCGGTCCAGGCCGCCGCGGTCGGTGCCGAAATGCTCGGCGGCGAAGTCGAACAGCCGCTCCTTGAGCTTGAGGCTGGCATCGCGGGCGGCCTGGCCGTTGAGGTCGGCGCCGCTGGAGGCCGCGGTAGGCGAGGTGTTGGGCACCTTGTCGGTGCGCGTGGCGGTGATGCGCACCTGCTCCAGGTCGAGGCCCAGCTCGCGGGCCACCACCTGGCACACCTTGGTGTGCAGGCCCTGGCCCATCTCGGTGCCGCCGTGATTGATCATCACGCTGCCGTCGGTATAGACGTGCAGCAGCGCGCCGGCCTGGTTGAGGTGCTTGGCGGTGAAGGAAATGCCGAACTTCACCGGCGTCAGCGCCAGCCCCTTCTTGATGATGGAACTGCCGGTATTGTGGGCGGCAACGGCCTCGCGCCGCGTCCAGTAGTCGCTGCTCTGCTCGAGCTGGGCGATCAGGTCGCGAAGCAGCCCGAGCTGCTCCACCGGCTGGCCGTAATGGGTCACGTCGCGCTTGATGCCCTGCTCCTCGGCGGCGCGATAGAGGTTGCGCTTGCGGATGGTCAGCGGATCTTCGCCGAGGCGCCGGGCGATGTCGTCCAGCGCCGCCTCGATGATCATCATGCCCTGGGGGCCACCGAAACCGCGGAAGGCGGTGTTGGACGCGGTATGGGTGCGGGCGCGATGGCCGGTGACCCGAGCGCTGCCCAGCGAATAGGCGTTGTCGGCGTGGAACATGGCACGGTCGACGATCGCCTCGGAGAGGTCCGGCGAGTAGCCGCAGTCGCCGATCACGGTGATGTCGCCGCCCTGCAGCACACCCTGGGCATCGAAGCCGAGCTTGTAGCGGTTGTGGAAGGGGTGGCGCTTGCCGGTGGCGCGCATGTCCTCGGCGCGGGGCAGGCGAACACGCGTGGTGCGTCCGGTGCGCCGCGCGATGATGGCGGCGATGCAGGCCCACGGCGAGGCCTGGGTCTCCTTGCCGCCGAAGCCGCCGCCCATGCGGCGCATCTCCACGGTGACCGCATGGAAGGGGATATCGAGTACCTCGGCGACCAGCTTCTGGGTCTCGCTGGGGTGCTGGTTGGAGGTGTGCACGATCACCCCCTCATCCTCGCTGGGCTGCACCAGGCAGGCCTGGCCCTCGAGGTAGAAGTGCTCCTGGCCACCGACGAACTGCTCGCTCTCGATCACGTGGGCCGCGCCGTCCAGCGCCGCCTGCCAGTCGCCGCTCTGCTGCACATGGGTGGGGCGTACGAACTCTTCGCGCGCGGCGGCGGCCACCGGGTCGAGGCTGGCCGGCTGGGCGTCGATCTCGACCTCGGCCAGGGTCACGGCGCGGCGTGCCGCCTGGTGGCTGTCGGCGGCCACCGCGAACAGGCACTGGCCGACGTAGCTGATCTCGTCATCGGCGAAGATCGGGTCGCCGGGAAACACCGGGCCGATATCGGTATGCCCGGGCACGTCGACGATGGTGATCACATCGACCACGCCGGGGGCGGCCTTGACTTTCTCCAGGTCGAGGCGGGTCAGGCGGCCGTGGGCCACCGGCGACAGGCCTAGCGCCACGTGCAGGGTATCCGCCGGCGCCTGGAGATCGTCGATATAGGCGGCGCGTCCGGTGACGTGTTTGACCGCGCTTTCGTGGGCGCGGCTCGCTCCCGCCGCCCCCTGGCGGGTGACGTCGCTGATCTCGCGGGCCAGCGGGCCATCGCCCTTGTTACGGCCCTGCTGGTCGGCGCGCGCCTTGACGGAAGCGGGCGAGATATCAGTGAGCGTACGCATGCAGGGTCACCTCCGGGTTGGCGTTGTGGTGGCTGTCGGCATCGATCATCAGCCGCAGGCGCTCGAGCAGGTTGCTTGCCGCCACTTGGCGGTATTCGGCGCTGCCGCGCACGTCGCTCATCGGCTGGAAGTCGCTGGCAAGCGCTACCCGCGCCGCGGCGAAGGCGTCGGCGCTTGGCGCCTGGCCCTCGAGGGCGGCCTCGGCGGCGGCCGCGCGCTTGGGAATTGCCGCCATGCCGCCGAAGGCCAGACGCACGTCGCGCATCGCGCCGCCTTCTAGGTGCCAGGCGAAGGCGCCCAGCACCGCGGAAATATCGTCCTCACGGCGTTTGGACAGCTTCCACACCTTGAGTTTCTGCGTGTCGCTGGGCCGCGGCAGGAAAATGGCGCGGATGAATTCGTTGGCGCCGAGCGCGGTCTGCTTGTAGTCGAGGAAGAAGTCGCCAAGCGGCAGCTCGCGCTCGCCGTCGGGGCCGTCGAGGCTGACGCGGGCGTCGAGGGCCAGCAGCACCGGCGGCGAGTCGCCGATCGGCGAGGCGTTGGCGACATTGCCACCCAGGGTGCCGCGATTGCGGATCTGCTTGGAGGCGAAGCGATGCAGCAGATGCGCGAAGGCGGGGAAGTGCTGCCCGAACAGCGGCTCGAGGCGTGAGTAGGTGACCGCGGCACCGATCCACCAGCCTTGCGGGGTTTCTTCGATGGTGTTGAGCTCGGCCACCTGGCGCACATCAATCAGATCGTCCAGCGCCTTGAGCTGCTGGGTAGTCTCCAGCCACAGGTCGGTGGCGCCGGCCACCAGGCGCGCCTCGGGGTGCTCGGCCTTGAGCTTGCGCAGGGCGGCGAGGTCGCGCGGCGCGACATAGTGACCGCCGCCGCTGGAAGCGGCCTTGGCCGCCCGCAGCTGCGCGACATTGCTGGCCAGGTCCGGGTCATCGGCCCACAGCGGGTGGGTGTCGGGATAGTCGTTCATGCTTAGGGCAGCGTCACGGATCGGCCGGTAGCCGGTGCAGCGGCACAGGTTGCCGCCCAGCACTTCTTCGAGGCGCTGCTGGCTCAACGGCGCCGGCGTGCGGCGTTGCTCCTCGTGCAGGGTGAACAGCGACATCACGATGCCCGGCGTGCAGAAGCCACACTGGCTGGCGTGACACTCGACCATGGCGGCCTGGGCCGGGTGCAGCGCATCGCCGCGGGCCAGCCCTTCGACGGTCACCAGGTGGCAGCCGTCGAGCTGGTGGGCGGGGGTGATGCAGCCGTTGGCGGCCTGATAGCGCAGCGCGCCGTCGTCGCCGGGTTCGCCGATGGCCACGGTGCAGGCACCGCAATCGCCGGAGGCGCAGCCTTCCTTGGTGCCGGTCTGGCCCAGGCGGGTGCGCAGCAGTTCGAGAATGCTGGTGTCGGCGGGCACGTCGTCGCACCGCTGACGCTTGCCGTTGAGGTAGAAGTCGATCATCGCAGGATCCGCTCGTTGTTGTGCTCTCCAGGCCGTACCGGCCTGGCAAGGTAACGCTAGGGTGATATTGTCGGGTTCTGACCAAATGGTCAACTATGGATAAGCGTGGCCCATCCTTGGTGAGAGCGCAAGGTACTGGCGCAGAAAATTCTCGAGATGGTGAGGCCAGTGCAGCAGGAAGTAGCACCAGGGACAGGCCAATGGGGGGTATTGTCGACGTGGCAGCTACCATGATGCAGCGAGTGAGGCCGGGGGCAAGCCGAAGAGAAGGTTCGATGCCATGGATGGCATCGGTAGCGCTCAGGGATGATTTACAGTGCCTCCTCTTAGGCTTGCCGACGGATCAGTCACGAGCGGTGATACGGGCTAAAAGGGTTGAGTCATGCTGGGTCAGTCGTTGCAGGGCGCAGGCGCCTGCGGCAAGCTTGTGGGCTCCATTCGCAAGAGCTTGAGCCATGACCGCGACCTCAGTGGCCGAATCCACCGTCACCCGCCTGCGCAACGAGAAGGCGATCCTCGAGGCGGCCGAGCAGGTGTTCGCCCAGCACGGCTACCGCGGCGCCAGCGTCCAGGCCATCGCCGAGGCCGCCGGGCTGCCCAAGTCCAATGTGCTCTACTACGTCGGCAGCAAGCAGAAGCTCTACGTGACCCTGCTCGAACGCATGATGGCGCGCTGGAACGCCATGCTCGACGATATCAGCGTCGACGACGACCCCGCCGAGGTGCTCGAGGCCTTCATTCGTAGCAAGATGCAGCTGACCCGCGACCATCCCCGCGGCTCGCGGCTGTTCGCCGCCGAGATCCTCGGTGGGGCGCCCTTTCTTCAGGAGTACCTGCGCGGAGAACTACGCGACTGGGTCGAGGCGCGGGCGAAAGTCTTCGAGCAGTGGGCCGAGCGTGGCCTGATGGATCGCATCGATCCGGTGTGGTTGATCTTTCTTATCTGGTCGTCGACCCAGCACTACGCCGACTTCGAGGCCCAGGTGCTGGGCATCACCGACCGTAACAAGTTGAGCGATGAGGACTACCAGCGCATCACCGAATTCCTGTGCACGGTGATTCTCAAGGGGTGTGGCGTCACCGGGCGTCGGCAAGGCTGACTTTGTATACAAATAGATGATGTAATGGTGGGCAGTCGTGTTGCATCATGTCTGGATGACACTTCCAACAAGCGTAGCGCGTGGCCATGCTTACGCGTCGAGGACAGCACACCATGAGTAGCCGCTGGCAGGACGAGGTACTCGCCGACGTCGCTTCAGGCGTCCGCATCAACGACCAGCATATCGTCGAGCGCATCCGCCAGGCGGTGCTGATGCAGCGCCTGCCGCCCAACACCCGGTTGCCCGAAGTGGCGCTGGGCGAGATCTTCGGCGTTAGCCGCTCGGTGGTACGCAAGGCGTTGACGCGCCTGGCCGCGGACCACGTGATCACCCAGCAGCCCAACCAGGTGGCGCGGGTCAGTGCGCCCAGCGTCGACGAGACCCGCGAGATATTCGCCGCGCGTCGCCTGGTGGAGGGCGAGGTAGTGGCCCTGCTGGCGCTCGAGCCAGCCGCCTCCTGGAGCGCGCGCCTGAGCGAGCTATGCGAGGCCGAGGTGGCCGCCCACGCCCGCAGCGACGAAGCACAGCGCATCGAGCACTCGCTGACGCTGCACCATACCCTGGCCGAGCATTCGCCCAACCGTATCCTCGGCACCATGCTCACCGACCTGATTCTACGCACCTCGATCGTGATCGCCCTCTACAAGCACGCCGGGCTCGCCTCCTGCTACCTGGAAGGCGACCACCCACGGCTGTGCGATGCGCTGGCCTCTGGCGACAGCGACGCCGCGCGGGCCGCGGTGCATGCCCATCTCGATAGTCTCGAAGCGCTGCTCGACCTGCGTCCGCAAACGGCGCAGATCGATCTTGCCGCCATCTTCGCTCAGTCCGCCTAGCCCCGTGTCCGTGTTGCCGATCGAGGCGCGGCTGCCGGCCATCGTCGGCGCTCTGGAGGCGTCGAACACGGCGCTGCTGGTCGCCGAGCCCGGTGCCGGCAAGACCACCCGCGTGCCCTTGGCGCTGCTCGAGGCCGAGTGGTGCCGTCGCGGCAAGCTGCTGCTGCTCGAACCGCGGCGGGTGGCCGCCAGGCTGGCAGCGCGCTATATGGCCGAGCAGCTCGGCGAAACGGTAGGGGAGACGGTGGGCTATCGCATGCGCGGCGAGAGCCGGGTCGGGCCGCATACGCGCATCGAGGTGGTCACCCAGGGGGTGCTGACCCGCCTGCTGCAGGACGATCCCCTGCTCGAGGGAGTGAGCGGCATCCTATTCGACGAATTCCATGAACGCAGCCTCGAGGCCGATCTCGGTCTGGCGCTGACCCTCGACGTACAGCAGGGCCTGCGCGATGACCTGCGCCTGCTGGTGATGTCGGCAACCCTCGACGTAGCGGCGCTTCAGGCGCTGCTGGGCGCAGAGACCCCGCTGATCGAATGCCCAGGCCGCAGTCATCCGGTCATCACCCACTATCGCCCGCTGCGTGCTGCGCGCCACTCTCATGACACGGCCCGCCAGCAGGCCGATGTGGTGGCGGAGGCACTCGCCGCTGCGGCCGGCGACGTGCTGGTGATCCTACCCGGGGTAGCCGAGATCCGTCGCCTGGGCGGGGTGCTCGCCGAACGCTCGGCGGCGCTTGCAGTGGTCGAGCTTCACGGTCGGCTGCCGCTGGAGGCGCAGAGCCGCGCGCTGCGTCCAGACCCCGACGGGCGCCAGCGTGTGGTGCTGGCCACGGCGATTGCCGAGTCGAGCGTCACCGTGGACGGCGTGCGGGTGGTGATCGATGCCGGGCGCGAACGGGTGCCGGTGTTTCAGCCACGCAGCGGCCTGACGCGCTTGACCACCCGCCACGTCAACCGCGCCAGCGCCGACCAGCGACGCGGGCGTGCCGGGCGTCAGGCGCCCGGCGTCTGCTATCGGCTGTGGGCCGAGGAGCAGCCGCTGGTGCCCCATGCCGAGCCGGAAATACGCCAAGCCGACCTGGCGCCGCTGGCCTTCGAGCTGGCCCGCTGGGGCATCAGCGACGCCGGTGCGCTGAGCTGGGTGACGCCACCGCTGGCCGCAGCGCTGGCCGCAGCACGTGACTTGCTGCAGCGCCTGGGCGTGCTCGACGCACAGTATCATCTGACTGAGCGTGGCCGGCGCTGTGCGCGCTGGCCGACGCATCCACGCCTGGCGGTGATGCTCGATCACGCCGCGGAACGCGGCTGCATCGCGCTGGCCTGTGCCCTGGTGGCGCTGTTGGAAGGTCGCGACGCCGAGCGTGAGGTGGACCTAACCCGCGTCCTCGAGCAGCGTCTCGCGCACCCCGAACAACACCGCCAGTGGCAGCGCGATGCCACGCGGCTATGCCGCAGCGCGGGCGTGGCGTTGTCGGTCGATGACCTGGATGCGCTGGGGGAACTGCTGGCACTGGCGTTTCCCGAGCGGATTGCCCAGCGGCTGGCCACGGGGCGCTTTCGCCTGGCCGGCGGCGGGCAGGCGACGCTGCCCGAGCGCCATACGCTGGCTCATGCCGAGCTGCTGGTGGCCGCCGAGCTCGATGGCGACGCAACGGCGGCGGGTATCTACCGGGCGGCGCCGGTCAGTCTGGCGCGTCTCGAGGCGTGCTTTCCATCGCTTGCCGAGTGGCAGGACAGGGTCGAGTGGTCGGAGCAGGCGGGACGGCTCCTCGGCGAGCAGGTGCGCGCCCTGGACGCGCTGGTCGTGGCCAGGCGCCCGATCGCCTCGCTGCCACCCGAGGCGGTTCGCGGCGCGCTCCTCGAGGCGCTGCAGCGCAACGCAATGCTGCCCTTCGATGACGCGGCCGACCAGCTGCGCGGGCGGGTGGCGCTGCTGCGGCGCGAATGCGGCGAGCCCTGGCCCGACTGGTCCCAGGCCGCGCTGCTGTCGCGGCTCGCCGACTGGCTGGGGCCTTATCTGGACGGCGTCACGCGGCTCGAGGCGATCGCTCGACTGCCGTTGGGGCGCTACCTGCTGGACTCTCTGGACAGGCTCGACTGGACGCTGCGCCAACGGCTGGCAGCGCTGGCGCCGGAGCGCATGACGCTGCCCAGCGGCAACGCCGTGCGCCTCGACTATCGACCCTGTCTCGAAGGAGACGATCCGCTGCTGGCCGCCAAGCTGCAGGAGCTGTTCGGCTGGCAGTCGACGCCGCGCCTGGTTGATGGCCGTGTGACGCCGCTGGTGCACCTGCTGTCTCCGGCCCGACGCCCGCTGCAGGTGACGCGCGATCTGGCCAGCTTTTGGGCCAACGGTTACCCGCAGGTGCGCAAGGACATGCGCGGGCGCTACCCCAAGCACCCCTGGCCGGAGGATCCGCTCAGCGCCGAGGCCACGGCGCGCACCAAGCGTCACGTTCAATGAAGGTGGAACTCGGCTTAGGCATTGTTGTTCAAAGCGTTAACCGAAAGTCTTGCACCGACACCCGCGAGACGGCATCCTTGGTTCACGCAAGATCTATAATTTCAGGGAGCATTGATCGATGGCTTACCAAGAGTCCCATGTGACACAGCGTCAGGCGAGCGCTGTCAGTACCAACAAGGTGCTGCGCAATACCTACGCCCTGCTGGCCATGACCCTCCTGTTCTCCGCGGTGACTGCCGGGGCCGCCATGGCCATGGGCATCGAACGGATGAACATTTTCGTGTTCTTCATCGGCGCCTACGGCTTGATGTTCCTGGTCCACAAGACCGCCAATTCGGCCGCCGGCCTGCTGGCGACTTTCGCCTTCACCGGCTTCATGGGCTTCACGCTGGGGCCGATTCTTAGCGCCTACCTGGCCATAGAAGGTGGCGGGCAGCTGATCATGAATGCTCTGGCCATGACCGGGGCGACCTTTATCGGCCTGTCGGCAGTGGCATTGGTCACCAAGAAGGATTTCAGCTTCCTCGGCAACTTCCTGCTGGCTGGCGCCATCGTGCTGATCCTGGCCATGGTCGCGGCGCTGATCTTCAACATCCCGACCCTGTCGCTGGCAGTTTCCGCCGGCTTCGTGCTGTTCGCTTCTGCGGCGATCCTGTTCCAGACCAGCGAGATCGTGCACCGCGCAGGCGAGACCAACTATATCCTCGCCACCATCACCTTGTACGTGTCGATCTACAACCTGTTCGTCAGCCTGCTGTCGATCCTGGGGATCATGAACAGCGACTGACGGCTGAGCCAAGGGCTCGCAGTTGTGCAGGCCCCGCCTAGATGGCGGGGCCTGCTTGTTTCGGTAGACTGTCAAGCAAGAAGGAGGTGGCCCTATGCGATACGCCTTGCTGGTGCAGGGTGGGCCCTACAGCCGTCAGGCTGCGCATTCGGCGCTGCGCTTCGCCGAGGCGGTGATTGCCCGCAGGCATCGCCTGGAGACGGTATTCTTCTATCATGATGGGGTGTACAACGCCGCCCGGCTCGCCGCACCGCCCCAGGACGAGCCGCATCTGGTTGACCGCTTCCGTGCCCTGCACGAGGTGCACGGCACCCAGCTCAAGGTGTGTATCGCCGCCGGCCTGCGCCGCGGCCTGCTCGATGAGCGCGAGGCGGCGCGCCACGGCAAGCAGGGTTATAGCCTCGAGGCGCCATTCGAGCTCACCGGCCTCGGCCAACTGATCGATGCCGGGCTCAGTCACGACCGCCTGATCACCTTCTCCCCATGAGGTTGCCATGCACGATGAGAGCATGAATGGCGAGGTGCTGGTGATACTGCGCCATGCCCCCCACGGCAGCAGCTGGCTGCGCGAGGGCCTGGATGCCGCCTTGGTGGCAGCCGCCTTCGGTCGCCGGGTGACGCTGCTGTTCATTGGTGAGGGCGTCACCGCGCTGGTTGCCGGCCAGGGAGCTGGAGCGCTGGGGCAGAAGGGCACCCAGCCAACGCTGGAGATGCTGGCGATGTATGATATCGACACGCTGCTGGTCGAGCGCCAGGCCCTCGATGAGCGCGGGCTCGGCACGGCCGATCTGCTGCTGCCGGTAACGACGCTGGCACCGCCCGAGCTGGCGGCGACGCTGGCGGCCCATCCGCTGGTCCTGAACTTTTGAGGCGGGGAGACTGCGATGATCCTGCATACCTTGAACCGTTCCCCCACCGAGAGCCGCGTCTATCGCCAGGCGCTGGCGGCGATGGGCCCCGACGACCGCCTGCTGTTGATCGAGGATGGCGTGCAGGGGGCGCTGCCGTCGCTGGTACGCCACTTCGGTGAACTTGACGGGCAGCTGTTTGCGCTGCGCGAGGATCTCGAGGCGCGTGGCCTGGCCGGCCGCTGTGCCGCCGAGGTGCTGGTGGTGGATGCCGACGGCTTCGTCACCCTGACCGAAGAAGCCGACAAGACGGTGAGCTGGTTCTGATGGCGTCCTCTGAAATATACCGTTATCTTGATGTTGCTGGACAGCACGTGCCACTCGACCCCGAAGGCTTCCTGATCAATCTCGATGACTGGTCGCCAGCGGTAGCCGAGGCACTTGCTGCCGAGGAGTCGCGCGCCCTCACCGCCGAGCACTGGGAGGTGATCGAGGTGCTGCGCGACTTCTATGCGCGCTTCGAGGCGTCGCCGGCAATGCGGCCGCTGGTCAAGGCGGTGGGGCAGGCGCTGGGACCGGAGAAGGGCAAGTCGCTGCACCTGATGCGCCTGTTTCCCGACAGTCCGGCCAAGGTCGGCGCCCGGCTGGCGGGGCTGCCCAAGCCCGCCAACTGCCTGTAGGCGCCCATGAATTTTCTCGCCCACGCCTGGCTGGCGCGTCGCGGCAGCGATGACTTTCTCTACGGCAACCTGATCGCCGACGGCGTCAAGGGCAGCGACCTCGGCGCCTGGCCCGATGCCACGGTGGCGGGCATTCGCCATCACCGCCGCGTCGACGCCTGGGTCGATCAGCACCCTCATGTGCTGGGGGCGCGACATCGTGCGCCGCGGGCCCAGCGACGCTTTGCGGCGATTGCGCTGGACATGGTCTGGGATCACTTCCTGGCGCGTGACATGGCGCCGCTGGCGGAACAAGATCAGCTGGTCGAGCGCTGCTATCGGCTACTCGCGACGCGCTCGGCGCCGGCGCGATTGGAGCAGATGGTGCCGTCGCTGGTAGCACACGACTGGCTGCGCGGCTATGCCGATTTCGACTTCACCTGCCGCGCGGTAGCCGGCCTGGGGCGGCGGCTGTCGGGCCCCAACCGTCTCGCCGAACTGGTGCCATGGCTCTACGACGACTATCCGGCGCTGGAGCGTGACTTCCAGCAGCTGTGGCCGGCCGTGCATGCGGCGCTGGAGAGCGACGGGCGCAGGCCGGAATAAGCGCTTAGCGCAGCCATAGGCAATCGATCTCGTCGCCTTGGCTGATCTCGCTATGCGCCGGGATTACCGCCAGCGCATCGGCCTGCACGCAGGATGACAGCACTCCCGAATTCTGGTCGCGAAAGGCGCGGGCAGTAATGCCCTCGGCAGCAAACGTCAGCGCCACACGCATATAGTGCTGGCGGGCCTGGGTGGTGGTGGCAAACTCTGCGCGGGCGCGCAGCCGGGGCAACTCGTCGAGTGCCGGGCAGCCGAGCAGGGCGCCGACCAGTGGGCGCAGGAACAGCCATGCGCCGACGAATCCCGACACCGGATTGCCGGGCAGGCCGACGAAGCGTGCCGTGCTGCCGTCATTACGCGGCAGGCGGCCGAGTGCCAGCGGCTTGCCGGGGCGCATGGCGAGCCGCCACAGGTCAAGCTCGCCGAGCTGCGTCAACGCTGCCTTGACGTGATCCTCCTCGCCGACGCTGACACCGCCGGTGGTGACCACGATATCGGCCCGGGCGGCGGCATCGGCCAGGCAGCGGCAGGTGGCATCGAGGTCGTCGGCCACGCGGCTGGCCATTACCACCTCGGCGCCAAACTGCTCGAGCAGCTGGCGCAGCATCGGCCGGTTGGAGTTGTAGATCTGCCCCGCGGCCAGCGGCTGGCCGGGGTCGATGACCTCGTCGCCAGTGGAGAGCAGGGCGACCCTGGGCCTGCGCGTCACGTCCACCTCGGTAATGCCCTGGCCGGCGAGATGCCCGAGCGCCGCGGCATTGAGTGTCTGTCCGGCCTCGAGCAGCACCGCGCCGGCGCTGACGTCGCGGCCACGCCGGCGCAGGTTGTCGCCGGCGGGAATGTCCGCTGGGATCAGGGCCCGTTCGCCGTCGAGCTCGACGCGCTCCTGCATCACTACACAGTCGGCTCCGGGCGGGATCTCGCCGCCGGTGAAAATGCGCGCGCAGCTGCCGGGAGCGAGCGCGGCGGCCGGCTGGCCGGCGGCGATGCGCTGGCTGACCACTAGCCACTTCCCTGCATCCCGGTGATGAAGCGCATAGCCGTCCATGGCGCTGTTATCGAAGGGCGGCACGTCGAGGCGTGCGTTCACGGCACTGGCCAGCACACGTCCGCCGGCGACCGCCAGCGGCAGGCTTTCCGGCGGTAGCGGCGTGACGCCGTCGAGCAGGGCGTCCAGCGCGGCGTCGATCGGCTGCAGGTCGTCAGCCATGGGTGCCGCGCTCCGGGATCACCAGGTTGGCGAAGTTGCATGGCTTGTGGCGGCTATCCAGCTGCTCGAGCAGGATGCCGTCCCAGGCCGTGCGGCAGGCGCCGGTGGAGCCGGGCAGGCAGAACACCACGGTGGCATTGGCCAGCCCGCCCAGGCAGCGGCTCTGGATGGTCGAGCTGCCAACGTCATTGAAGGAGAGCTGGCGGAACAGTTCGCCGAAGCCTTCGATGGGCTTGTCGAGCAGCACCCGGACTGCTTCCGGGGTAGAGTCGCGTCCGGTGAAGCCGGTGCCGCCGGTGGTCAAGATCACCTGTACCGCAGGGTCGGAGATCCAGGCGGCGACCTGGGCGCGGATGCGGTAGACGTCGTCGACCACGATACGCTTGTCGGCCAGGCGATGGCCGGCAGCGGTAAGGCGCTCGACCAGCGTCTGGCCGCTGCGGTCGGTGGTCTCGGTGCGAGTGTCGGAGACCGTCAGCACCGCCACGTTGAGCGGTATCAAGGCATTGCGCTCGTCGCTCATGACTCAGCCCTTGTGGGAATGGCGGGCTTCGAGGGCGGCAAGCTGCTCCGGGCTGGCCGGCGCCTGGTGCTTGTCCTTCCACTCCTGGTAGGGCATGCCGTAGACGTACTCGCGGGCGGCATCGAGGTCGAGTGAGACATCGCGCTCTTCGGCGGCGTTGACCAGCCACTTGGAGAAGCAGTTACGGCAGAAGCCGGCGAGCACCATCAGGTCGATGTTCTGCACTTCCTTGTGCTCGTCGAGGTGCTTGAGCAGACGCCGGAAGGCGGCAGCTTCGAGTTCGGTGCGGGTGGCGTCGTCGAGATGTTGCATGTTCATCCTCGTGTCGGAAACGGGTGTTGGCGTTTGACGCCAAGCATAACAAAAGACACCGCCCGTAGGCGGTGTCCGTTGGCCGATCATCAAGCTGCTGGTGATGACTGTACCGCTCGGGACTTATCTCTCGGCAGGCCTACGAGGAGGCGCTGTGAATACCTCCGTGTACGCTACCGATTCCTTCCCTGGAATCGGACCTCCTCTCCGGCTTGCCGACAGCGTCCCTCGCTAACGTGATGGCGTTGAGCCACTACGTGTTAGCCGGGCTGGCTAGGTGCCGGTTTCTCACCACCCTCGCCAGTCGACCGATCGAGGGTCTCGGCATCGACCGTCTGGTCCTTGACCTCCTCGTACCACAGGTTGTGGTGCTCCTTGGCCCAAGCTTCGTCGACGTAGCCGGTCTTCATGCCCTCCAGCGAGCCTTCGGTACCGATGGTGCCGATGTAGATATGGCCCAGTGCCACCGCGGTAAGGCCGAGTGCCGCCACCGCATGGATGACGTTGGCCCACATCATGGTGTCGCGGGTCTGGTCGAAGTTGGGGAAGTTGAGCACCAGGCCACTGATGATCACCGCCACGCCGGCGGTGGCCAGCAGCCAGTACCAGACTTTCTCGCCGGCATTGGCGAAGCCGGCGTCGGGATGGCCCTTGCCGATCAGCCCGCCACCTTTCTTGAACCAGGCCAGGTCGTGCTTCTTGGGCAGGTTATGCTTCAAGAACTTGGCGAGGATGATCAGCAGCAGGATCCCGAACAGCGGGCCCAGGTAGTTGTGCGAGACCTTGGAGGCCGAGATCATCGCACCCCATACCGCATCGCCGAACAGCGAGCGGAACACGAACTTGCCGTAGAGGATATTGAGCCCCGACAGCGCCAGGATGATGAACAGCGTGGCAACGCTCCAGTGCAGCGAGCGCTCCAGCGCCGACCAGCGAAACAGCTTGCGGCCGGTGGGGCGTTCATCGAGTTTCTTGCGGCCAAAGATCACGTAGAACAGCGCGATCATGGCGATCATGCCGCCCAGTGCGATCAGGCCAAAGGGCGTTACCCAGTGGTTGCGGATCTCCCGCCAGGTCTGGCCGGCGGCGTTGATCAGGTTGTAGTTGGAGTCGTGGCGCGAGTCACGATAGTTGGCATCGACATCGCCGCTTCTAACCTGGCGCCAGGTGTCGGCATTGGCAGCCCCCACCGAGGTCGAGATCTCGCGGTCGGGGTCAGCCGATTGCGCCACAGCCTGGCTACTGACGCCGAGCGTCAGCAGCGCCATCAGCAGCACGATACAGGCATGTCTGAACAGGGACATGGGAGGCCTCCTTACCCTTGGCGGGTGGCGTCGTAGGCCAGGTTATCCATGCGTGCTGCTGCCGTGTCGGGTCCCTGGCGGTTGACCTCGGACCAGGCGCCGTCCTCGTGGCCGCGCTGTACTACGCGCTGGCGGAAGATATCGGCCACGGTCTGGGCGTCGCCGGCCAGCAGTGCCTTGGTCGAGCACATCTCGGCGCACAGCGGCAGCTTGCCCTCGGCAATCCGGTTGGCACCGTACTTCTCGTACTCCTCCTCCTTGGAGTCGGCGGGGCCGCCGGCGCAGAAGGTGCACTTGTCCATCTTGCCGCGCTCGCCGAAGGCGTTCTGCTGCGGGAACTGTGGCGCGCCGAACGGGCAGGCGTAGAGGCAGTAGCCGCAGCCGATGCACAGGTCCTTGTCGTGCAGCACGATGCCGTCATCGGTCTTGTAGAAGCAGTCGGTGGGACACACCGCCATGCACGGCGCATCGTCGCAGTGCATGCAGGCCACCGAGATCGACACCTCGGTGGGCTCGCCGTCGTTGAGGGTCACCACGCGGCGGCGCTGAATGCCCCATTCGACGTCGTTGGCGTTCTTGCAGGCGGTGACGCAGCCGTTGCACTCGATGCAGCGCTCGGCGTCACACATGAATTTCATCTGGGCCATGGTTGTTCTCCTATACCGGCGCGGCAAACCTGCCGCGCCGTCAAGCGTTCAGGGTCGCGATGTCAGGCGCGTTCGATCCGGCAGATGGTGCACTTGGTTTCCTGCATCAGCGTCACCGGGTCGTAGCCGTAGGTGGTGGCGGTGTTGGCCGCCTCACCCAGCACGTAGGGATCCGAGCCGTCGGGGTAGCGATCGCGCAGGTTCTCGCCCTGGAACATGCCGCCGAAGTGGAATGGCATGAAGGCGACGTTGCGGTCGACCCGCGGGGTGACCAGCGCCTTGACCCTAACGCGGCCGCCCTCGGCACC
This sequence comes from Halomonas socia, assembly GCF_010977575.1. GTDB lineage: Bacteria > Pseudomonadota > Gammaproteobacteria > Pseudomonadales > Halomonadaceae > Franzmannia > Franzmannia socia. The sequence continues at coordinate 3,714,294 of NZ_CP048812.1, read as the reverse complement.
CTCGACCCACACCTCGTCGCCGTCGCTGATGCCGATGTCGTTGGCGTTGGCCGGGTTGATCTCGACGAACATCTCCTGCTGCAGCTCGGCCAGCCATGACATCGAGCGGGTCTCCTCGCCGCCCCCTTCATACTCGACCAGGCGGCCGGAGGTCAGGATGATCGGGTATTCGCTGGAGTTGTCGCGATCCTGAATGGTCTTGTAGAGCGTCGGCAGACGCATGATCGAGTCGAAGTCGTCCCAGGTCGGGAAGCGCTCGACCAGATCGCGGCGGGTGGTGTAGAGCGGCTCGCGGTGCTTGGGCACTTCGTCGGGGAAGGTCCAGACCACGGCGCGCGCCTTGGCGTTGCCGTAGGGCGCGCAGCCGTGCTCGATGGCCACGCGCTGGATGCCGCCCGAGAAGTCGGTCTTCCAGTTCTCGCCGTCTGCGGCCTCCTTTTCCTCGTCGGTGAGGTCGTCCCACCAGCCGAGATCCTTGAGCATCTGCGCGGTGAACTCGGGGTAGCCGTCGGTGAGGTCGGATTCCACCGGCGCCGAGCCATCGGCCAGCAGGTTGACGCCGTCGCGCTCGATGCCGAAGCGGGCACGGAAGCCCATGCCGCCTTCCTTGACCGGCACACTGGTGTCGTAGAGGTTGGGTGAACCGGGGTGGCGGAACTCTGGGGTCCCCCAGCACGGCCAGGGCAGGCCGTAGTAGTCGCCGTCGGCCGGGCCGCCCTCGGCGCGCAGGTTGCTGAAGCTGAAGGTGTGCCAGTTCTGCTGGTGTTCCTTGAGGCGCTCGGGGCTCTGGCCGGTGTAGCCGACGGTCCACATGCCGCGGTTGATCTCGCGCAGGATATCCTCGATCAGCGGCTCGTCGCCGTTCATCTCGATATGCTTGACGAACTCGTCGCCGAAGCCGAGCTTGCGTGCGAAGTAGTACATGATCTCGTGGTCGGGCTTGGCCTCGAACAGCGGCTCGATGACCTTGTCTCGCCACTGCAGCGAACGGTTGGTGGCGGTCACGCTACCGGTGGTCTCGAACTGGGTGGCGGCGGGCAGCAGGTAGACGCCATCGCTGCGGTCGTGCATGACTGCGGCCACGGTGGGGTAGGGGTCGACGATGACCATCATGTCGAGCTTCTTCATCGCCTGCTGCATTTCCGGGCCGCGGGTCTGAGAGTTGACCGCGTGCCCCCAGTAGAACATCGCCTTGAGGGCGGTGCGCTGGGAGATGTTCTCTTCGTCCTCGAGCACGCCGTCGACCCAGCGTGACACGGTGATGCCGCTGGTGTTCATCGGCCTGCCGTCGGCATACTCGGTGTCTTCGAAGCGACCCTGGAGCCACTCATAGTCGACGTCCCAGACCTTCGCCCAGTGCTGCCAGGCGCCTTCGGCGAGGCCATAGTAGCCGGGCAGCGAATCGGAGCCGAGACCCAGGTCGGTGGCGCCCTGGACGTTGTCGTGGCCGCGCAGGATATTGGCGCCGCCGCCGGACTTGCCGATATTGCCCAGTGCCAGCTCGAGGATGCAGTAGGCGCGGGTGTTGTTGTTGCCGGTGGTGTGCTGGGTACCCCCCATGCACCACACCACGCAGCCCGGGCGGTTGTCGGCGAGGCGCTTGGCGGTATCGAACATGGCGCTTTCCGGCACGCCGGTGACGTCCTCGACCACATCGGGGGTGAACTGTGCCACTTCGGCGCGCACATCATCCATGCCGTAGACGCGCTGGGCGATGTACTCGCTGTCCTCCCAGCCGTTCTCGAAGATGTGCCACAACAGGCCCCAGATGAAGGCCACGTCGGAGCCGGGGCGGATGCGCACGAACTTGTTGGCCTTGGCCGCGGTACGGGTGAAGCGCGGATCGGCGACGATGATGTCGCAGTTGTTCTTCTCCTTGGCCATCAGGAAGTGCTGCATGGCCACCGGGTGCGCCTCGGAGGGGTTGGAGCCGATGAACAGCATCGAACGACTGTTCTGCATGTCGTTGAGCGAATTGGTCATTGCACCGTAGCCCCAGGTATTGGCAACCCCGGCCACGGTGGTGGAGTGGCAGATGCGCGCCTGGTGGTCGGTATTGTTGGTGCCCCACATCGAGGCCAGCTTGCGCATGAAGTAGGCCTGCTCGTTATTGAACTTGGCCGAGCCCAGCCAGTAGACGCTGTCCGGGCCGTGCTCCTCACGCAGTTCCAGCAGCTTGTCGCCGATCTCGTCGATGGCATCGTCCCAGCTCATGCGTTCCCACTCGCCGTTGACCAGCTTCATCGGATACTTGAGACGCCGGGTGGAGTGGCCGTGCTGGCGCAGCGAAGCACCCTTGGCACAGTGGGCACCACGGTTGATGGGGTGGTCGAAGGCCGGCTCCTGCTTGGTCCAGATGCCTTCCTGAACCTCGGCGTAGACGCCACAGCCCACCGAACAGTGGGAACAGATGGTGCGTTTGGTCTCGACCGGTGCATCGGACACCGGCGTCTTGCCGCTGGCTTCTGCCGGGCGCAGCATGCCGTTGCCCATGAAACCGGCGGCGGCGAGGCCGCCGGTGGTGGCACCGCTACGCTTCAGGAACTGGCGGCGGGAGATGCCCAGTCCCGCCTTGGCGGGAGTGGTGGCTTTTTTTGTCAAGCGCATCGAATCATTCCTCTTAACCGTGAACCGCGAAGGCGTCAGTCACGCAGCGTGGCGTAGAAGGCGCGGATATGGTCGGTTTCCCGATAGCGCAGCGGCGCATCCTGGGTAGTGCTGGCGGGCTTGTCGGCTTGTACCAGGGTGACGTTGCCGATCACCGCGGCGGTACCGGCAGCGGCGCCGCCGATGCCCATCACGCGCAGGAAACGACGCCGCTGAGGGTTATGTTGGTCAGGCATGCTGTGTTTCTCCTCGTTGCTTCTTGTTTAGTAAACAGCGTAGCGGTTATGGCGCTTGCCTCCATGCCTCAGTTGGGCGCTGGATCAACGATTCGCACCGAACTGAGAGCGGCGTCGTGACGCTCTGCTTCCATCGCCAGGAAGGCCTGGCCAAGCCGGCCGACACTGGTATAAAACGGGGTGTCCACGGCGGCCAGGTCGCGCAGGCAGCGCTCGCCCCAGCTCGCCAAGTGGTGATTGAAGAAGCTCGACTGCTCGGCCGGCACCTGCTCGATCAGCCAGGCCATGGCATCACATAGCGCCGCCAGGTGGTCCTCGGGCTCCTTGACCGCAGGGTCGCGTTCGAGCCCCAGGCGGCGCAGGTCGCGACGTACCGCGACCACCGGTTCGTCCATCAGGGTGCCGTGCAGATACCAGGAGGCGTAGGGCACGACCTCGCCCTGGATCACGCCGATCAGGTGGCGGAAGTGGGCACGTGCCAGCGTCTCGCTATCGGCTGCGCCGGCGGTCTGGGCGAGGGCCTGCCAGGCCTGGCTGAGCGAGGTGCCGTCGTCCTCGGCCTCCAGCTCGGCGACAAAGGTCAGCAGCGCAGGATCCGGCGGCGCGGTGAGCAGTCGACCCAGCAAGCGGTAGACGTCAGCGCGCAGGGCGTCGCTGTCATCCATTGCACTGGGCGTGTCGGTAGTGTGGCTCATGGCGTCACACCTTCAGCTGAGCATGGGGGTTGCGGGCCAGTTCATGCCATACGTCCTTGACACGGCAGTCCTCGCACATCTCAAGGCGCGCCATGGCGTCGCCGGCGAAGTAGGGGTGGTCGGCGAGCTTGGCCTTGATGCTGGCAATGGTGCTGGCTGTCGCGAACGGCTTGCCGCAGCTGATGCACTCGAAGGCTGCCTCCTGCTTGCAGATCTGTCGCTCGCTGCGCTGGTCGCTCGCCAGGAAGCCGGGTGTCAAGCTGATGGCATTCTCGGGGCAGGCGCTGTCGCACAGGCCGCACTGGATGCAATCGGCCTCGCGCAGGCTCAGCTGCGGACTTGCCTCGCCGCCCTTGAGTGCCGGGGTGGGGCATACCGTGACACAGCTCATGCACAGCGTGCAGGCCTCGCTGTCGATGGCCAGGCCACCAAAGGGCGCGCCCTGGGGCAGCGCATGGCGCTCGCCGGAGGGGCTGCCATGCTGGCCCAGCCAGTCGAGGCTGGCATTGAGGCGTTGGCGCTTGGTGCCGGTGGCCAAGGGGCCAACCGGCAGTGCCTGGCGGGTCGGCAGCGCATCGCGCTGTGCGCAATCACTGCCAGCGTCGAGCAGCACCAGGCGGCGCCTGTCATGGCCCAATGCTTCGAGGAGGGCGTGGGCTTCGGCAAGCTGTGTCTCGACCTGCGCCGCCATGCGTGGCGGTAGCTCAACGGGCCGCTGTATGCGCACTTCGCAGGCGCCCTGGGTCAAGGCCAGGAGCCAGTCGTCGAGGCCAGCCGCACCGAGCTCCTCCAGAGGCACATCGAGGATATGGCCTGCGGGTTCGGATGTTTCGGGGGCGAGGCTTGCGCGGTCGGCAAAGCGGATCACCGCTGCCTGGCCGTCGGCCTCATGGTAGGCGCCCAGCAGCCGGGTGATGTAGTCCTGCAGAGCCTCGGGCTTGGGCAGCCGATACTGAATGGCCCCGGTGGGGCAGGCGGCAGTACAGCTGCCGGCGCCGTGGCAGCGGAACGGGTCGATCTCGATCCACGCCTCGACACGCTTTTGCTGGCTGGCGATGGCGTCGGCCGGGCAGACCTCGAGACAGCGCGTGCAGCCCTGCTGGCCACGCCCGGCATGAGCGCACAGGTCGTGGTCGATCTGGAAGTACTTGGGCTTGTCGAACTCGCCAATCATCTCCGGCAGGGACGCCAGGGTGTCCTGGTAAGCGTCGCTACCCGGCGTCACGGCATGATAGCCGGGCGGCGGTAGCTCTAGCGTCAGGCAGGGCGTGGCGCCTAAATCGAGAATCAGATCGAAGTGTGGCCGCGTGAGGCTGGCCTTGGCCAGGTCAATGGACTCGCCGGCGCCTTCCAGGAGTACGCCGAAATTTCCCAGGTAGCCGCTGATCGACAGTGTCTGGCGAGTGAAGTCGGCACGCTGGCAGATCACGCCCGGAGGCAGGTCGTCGAGTGTCGCCGCGGAGCTGCCCGTGGCGTCGACCATCAGGGTAATGCTGCTCAGTGTTTCTGCACCGAGGTGGGGGGCGAGGGCGTCACAGGCGACACGGCAACTTGCTGCCTCACCAATGATCAGCACGTGCCCGTGACTCTGGTAACTGACGCTTGCCGGCGTCAGGTTGGTTGGCCAGGATACGCGCGTCAACGCGGCGGACTTCGCCTGCCGGTTGTGTTGCGCGTCGAGCTGGGTCAGCGCGATGCGTTGCATCATGGTCTCTCATCATCGGGTCAGGCGTGAAGTGGCGTCATGGCACCGCTTTCGTGGCATTGCTTATAAAGCTTAGCCTTATCATTAGCGCGCTCATTATGATGGCGTGCCGATATACTGCAACTAGTGTCGACGCCTGTGTACAGTGCCGCCAATGCCTCATTAGTCTATGCGCAGTTGACCAGGGCCGAGCGCTTTCAACGTTCGCCATCTAGCGGCGATTCGACGCTCTCTGCGGTATGGCGTGAGACATGCTCAGACTCGAGTGTAGCAGCCGCGTCGTCGGACTCGGTGTCTTCGATTGCTGCGGGCGCTTCGTCCTGCTCCTCAAGCTTGTCGAGCACTTTCCTGCCCCATTTGCGAACGTTCTCGCTGGTGGCGGCGCTCATCTTGCGCATCTGCGAATAGTCGAGATCGTAGTCGTCCAGGCCGTCACGTACGTTGTAGTTGCCGCTGGCCCACAGGCGGCGCAAGGCGCGGTTCTTGAGCGCGCTGCTCACCCCAGGGGCCAGAAAGGCTTTGAAATCGCTGCCTGGGCCCAGGCTGTCGGGGTCGGGCAGGGTGTGGTCGAGACTGCCCTCGGGGGTGGCTCGTCGCCGCCTGGCGAGGCGGCGTCGCGTACAGCGTCGCTGTCGGGTGGCGGTGAGTCATCATCGCCGAGTAGCGGGGCACTATGCTGAGTTTCGTCAGCGGGTGGCGGGTCGCTCTCCAGGCCGCGTTTGCGCTGCGACCAGCGGGCAAAGCGATTCATGCCTGATCCTCCCGCGCTCGCCCGGCACCCTTGCGCTTCTTCTTGCGACCCTCGGCGGGGGCTTCCCCATGGCGTGCCAGGTAGGCTTCCAGCCACACTTGAACGGCCATCGGCATGGGCGCTTCCAGCACCTGCTGTTCACCGTCCATCCAGCCGGCGGCGACGTCCTGGCTGGCAGTGATGGCGGTGGGGCGGGGGTGTTCGCCGGAAAATCCGCAGCGCACGAACAGGCGCGGCTCGCTCGAGGTAAGGTTGAAGCGGTAGGCAGCGCGCTCGGTCATGTAGAGCTGCAGGTCGAGCACATGTGGGCCCTGGTCGCCCGGCGCCAGGCCAGCGATGCGCCACTGCATGCGAGTGAAACCCTTGATGGTCCTGTTCTCGCCGGCAAGTGCCAGGCTCAGCTGGCGTAGACTCGATGTCGACATGATGGCTCCGCTAAACGCTGACGATGGGATGACTGCAGACAGTAAGCGACAGGAGTGCCATCATGGTCAAGCCATTGAACCGCATGGGGAAGCTCACGACATGACAGCCATCAGCCTGAGCCGGGCCCGTCTGCCGACCACCCTCGAGGTCGAGGTGATCGACGAGTTTGGCACTTCGCGGCGCCAGGCGATCGCCGCCGAGCGCGCGCTGACGGTCTATCTCAACAAGCGCGAGATCGTCACCCTGATGACGCTGGGGGCCGAGCCCGAGGCGTTGGTGGTGGGCTATCTGCGCAACCAGGGGCTACTCAGTTCGCGCCAGGACCTGCTGGCGGTACACGTCGACTGGGAGGTCGAGGCGGCGGCGGTGGTTACCCGCCGGCTACCGGAGGACCTCGAGGAGCGGCTTGGCCAGCGTACGGTGACCACCGGCTGCGGCCAGGGCACGGTGTTCGGTCGCCTGCTGGACATCACCGGGCTTGCCGAACTGCCCGACACGCGCTTGGCGCAGTCGACCCTGGGGCGCCTGCTGCACAACCTGGGCGCCTACAACGAGACCTACAAGAGCGCCGGCGCGGTGCACGGCTGCGCGCTCTGCCAACAGGACCGGGTGGTGGATTTCGTCGAGGACGTGGGGCGGCATAACGCGGTTGATACCCTGGCGGGGCGCCAGTGGCTGGAGGACACCCAGGCCGGCGAGGCGGATATCTTCTATACCACCGGTCGACTGACCTCGGAGATGGTGCTCAAGGTGGCACAGATGGGGATCAGCGTGCTGGTGTCACGCTCCGGCGTGACTCAGAAGGGCGTCGAGCTGGCCGAGCGTTTCGGCGTGCTGCTGGTGGCACGGGCCAAGGGCCGCCATTTTCAGGCGATCAATGCTGCGGGTCGCCTGCTGCTCGACGATATTCCGCCGCGTCGTCCCGGTGATCGCAAGGCCTCTTGAGTCGCACCTGCAACGAGAGCGACTCAGCTACTCTCGGCGCGGGTGCACACCGACAGCACCACGGCATCCTCGTCGCTGACCGAGACCAGCGCATGGCCCATGTCGCTGTCGAAGTAGATGCTGTCGCCGCGGGTCAGGCGCAGCGGCTCGTAGAACTCGGTGTAGAGCAGGATGTCGCCGTCGAGCACGATCAGAAACTCCTCGCCGTCGTGGCGGACCCATTCGCTGAACTCCTCGAAGCCCCGTGCGCGGACAATGGTCTTGAACGGGATCATGCGCTTCTGGGCCAGTTGCCACGACAGCAGTTCATGCTCGTAGGTCGGCGTGGGGTGCTGCTGTCCCTCGCCGACCCGGGTCAGGTCGCGGCGCCCCAGGGTGCGGCTCTGGGGCTTGGGCGGGCTGAGCAGCTGCGGCAGGTCGATGCCCAGGCCGCCGATCAACTTCTGCACTGCAGTGAAGGTGGGTGAAATCTGGTCGTTCTCGATCTTCGACAGCGTCGAGCGGGCAAGCCCCGTGCGCTGGCTGACGTCTTCCAGGGTCCAGTGATTGGCGAGTCGAATTTCCTTGAGCCGCTCGCCCAGGCGCAGCGGCTCGACAAACGGCTTGCGCCCGGAGGCGATGCGCAGGGCGGCGTCTTGATCGGTGGTGGCGCTCATCGGCAGTTCACTATTGGAAATTTAATTTCCTGCAGCATACCACAGCCGAGTCTTACCGGCTGGCCAGGCGCGCCGCGGGCCTGCCTCATTGCGCCGTGTTAGATCTCCGCTCAGGATGACCAGGGCTGGCCGAGCAGGGCCTTGACGTGGGCCTCGGCGCAGCGACCCAGGGCGTCAGTGTCGTAGCCGCCCTCGAGCACCGACACCAGGCGGTTGTCGGCATACAGCGCGGCGATCTCCATCGCCAGCCGGGTCACCCAGTGGTAGTCGGCTTCGTCGAGGTTGAGCTCGGCCATGGGGTCGTCGCGATGGGCGTCGAAGCCTGCCGAGATCAGCACCAGGTCGGGCTTGAAGGCGTGCAGGGCGGGCAGCCAGTCATCCTCAATGGCGCGGCGGAAGGCCTGGCTGTCACAGCCCGCCTCGAGGGGGGTGTTGACCACGTTGTGGCTGTCGCTGCGCAGGTAGCGCCATGGGTAGAAGGGGTACTGGAAGCTGGTGCAGATCAGTATCTCGGGATCGTCCTTGAAGATATCGATGGTGCCGTTGCACTGGTGCACGTCGAAGTCGAGGATGGCGATACGCAGGGCGCCGTATGTCTCACGCGCATGGGCCGCGCCCACCGCGACGTTGTTGTAGAAGCAGAAGCCCATGGCGTCGCTTGCCTCGGCGTGGTGGCCGGGCGGGCGCACGGCGCAGAAGACGTTGTCGGCCTGGTGGCGAAACACCTGGTCGACGCCGCGTACCACGGCGCCGGCGGCCACTCGTGCGGCGTCGAGGCTATGCGGGTTCATCAGGGTATCGCCTGCGTCGATGGTGACCAGGCCGTCGTCGGGCACGCACTTGTCGAGGGCGTGGAGGTGGCGCGCCGGGTGGACCCGCAGCAACTGCTCGTCGGTGGCCGGTCTGGCCTCCGACTGCATGGTCTGCTGCAGCACACCGGCCAATGCCAGGCGCGCGCGAATCGCCTCGAGCCGTAGTGGGCTCTCAGGGTGCTGCGGCCCCATGTGATGGTCCATGCAGCGGGGGTGGGTAATGTAGGCGGTGATCATCGCAGGCTCCGCGGGAGATGCTGCGACCTTAATCGGCTCAGGGCCTTGCACGACAGTGTCAATAAGTCGTACACAGGGGGGGGTAAGGGAGCAGAAGGCTTCAGGAGAGAGTTCTTGGGTACACGATTTCTGCGGCATTTTTTCGAGCCGCGCAGCCTGGCGATCATCGGCGCCTCGGAAAAGCCCCACTCCATGGGCGGCTTGGTGGTGCGCAACCTGCTGGAAGCGGGGTTTCCCGGCGAGCTGTGGGTGGTCAACCCCAAGGGCTACGCCAGCGTGCACGGCGTGGCCTGCGTCAAGCGCGTCAGCGACCTGCCGGCCTGCCCCGACCTGGCGGTGATCTGCTCGCCGGTGGACAGCGTGCCCAAGCTGATCGAGCGATTGGGTAGCATCGGTGTCAAGGCGGTGATGGTGCTCTCTGGCGGTGCCTACCTCGACGACCGCCGTGGCGATGGGGGCTCGATTCGCGAGCGCATGATCAAGGCGGCCCGGGTCAGCGGGATTCGCGTGCTGGGGCCGGAGTGCCTGGGGTTGGTCGTGCCCGGGCGCAAGCTCAATGCCACCTATGCCAGCCAGCCGGTCAAGTCGGGGCGGGTGGCCTATCTCGGCCAGTCGGGCATGCTCGGCAACGCCATGATCGACTGGGCCGCGGGGCGTGGCATCGGCTTCTCGCACCTGGTGACCCTGGGCGACAGCGTCGACGTGATGCTGCCTGACCTGATCGACTACATCAATCAGCATGCGCCGACCCAGGCGATTCTGCTGCACCTCGAGCGCATCCACGATGCCCAGCATTTCATGACCGCGTTGCGCGAGGCGTCGCGTAACCGCCTGGTGCTGGCGATCAAGAGCGGGCGAACACCGGAGTCGGATCTTTCGGGGCTGGCACCGACCCCGGGGATTGCCAATCGCGACGTGATTTTCGACGCTGCGCTGGCTCGCGCCGGGGTGGTGCGCGTCGATGACTCCGATGAGCTGTTCGATGCGCTGGAGACGCTATCGCGCATGAAACCGCTGCGCGGCGATCGCCTGGCGATCGTCTCCAACGGCCTGGGGCCGGCGATGCTGGCCATCGACAAGCTGATCAGCGCCGGCGGACGGCTTGCCAGTTTCAGTGACGCCACCCGCGATGCCCTGACCCGCGGCGACTTCGACATGAGCCTGCCGGGGCGCAATCCGGTGGACCTGGGCGGCAATGCCACGCCGGAGCGCATGGTCGATGCTCTCGAGGTGGTTGCTGCCGATCCCGATGTCGATGCGGTGCTGGTGGTGCATGCGCCGACCCGGATGGCGCCCTCCAGGCTTACCGCCGAGGCCATCGTCGCCAATCGCAAGCGCTTCAAGCGCAACCTGCTGACCAGCTGGATGGGGCTCGAGGAGGCGCTGTCGGCGCGCCACGAGTGCAACCTGGCCGGAATTCCCACCTATATCTCGCCGGAGAAGGCGGTCAAGGCCTTCATGCACATGGTCGATTACCAGCGCGTCCAGGCGCTGCTCCAGGAGACCCCGCCGAGCCTGCCCTTCGCGACTACCGCAGAGATCCGCCAGCGCTGCCATGCGTTGATCGAACGCGCCCGGGAGGATGGTCGCGAGAGCCTGACACACTCCGAGACGGCCCAGGTGCTGGCGACCTACGGGATTCCCGTCGCACCCAGCCGCTACTTGCATAGTGCCGATGAGGCGACCGCGGCGAGCTTCGATGAGCCGATGGCGCTCAAGGTGGTTCACGATCACAACGTGGTGCCATATCGCTATCGCCGCCACCCGCACAAGCTCTCTGCCGGCATGCTGCAGGACCTGGTGACTCCCGAGCAGGTCGCCGAGGGCGTGATGCAGCTCAGCGACAAGGTCGCCGAGAAGTTTCCCGGGGTGACCATTCGCGAATTCTGCCTGCAGCCGATGCAGCGCGGCAAGCACTCCATGCAGCTATGCGCGGGGATTACCCGCGACCCGATCTTCGGCCCGGTAATCGTGTTCGGTATCGGCGGCTACAAGGTCAACGTGCTGGCCGACCGCCACGTGGCGCTGCCACCGATCAACATGACCCTGGCCGACGACCTTATTGCGCGAACCCATGCCAGCAAGCTGATTCGCGAGCACTCCCGCGACCCGCAGCGCGACATCGCGCGGCTCTGTCAGCTGCTGGTCAAGCTCTCGCAGATGGCTTCCGACCTGCCGCCGCTCAAGGGACTGGAGCTCAATCCGCTGCTGCTCAATCGCGACGGCGTGGTGGCGGTGGATTTCGCCATGGACCTTGGGGCCCCGGCGCGCCACGCGATCATGCCGTATCCCGAGGAGCTGCGCGAATGGGTTACGCTGGGCAACGATATGGCGGTAGAGGTGCGCCCGATCCGCGCCGAAGATGCGCCGCTGATCACCGCCTTTCATACCCAGCTCTCCGAGGAGAGCATTCGCTTTCGCTACTTCCATCACAAGGCCGATCTGACCAAGCGCGACCTGTCGATGCTGGCGCATATCAACTACGATCGCCAGATGGCGTTCATCGCCGAGCATCATCGCGATGACGGCAGCAAGGAGATGCTTGGGGTGGTGCGGGTGTGGAATGACCCCGACAATATTCGCACCGAGTTTTCGGTGATCATTCGCGACGACATGCACGGCCACGGCCTGGGCAGCCTGCTAATGAACAAGATGATTCGCTACTGCCGCGGGGTGGGCACCCTGGAGATGGTCGGCACGGTGATGGTCGACAACCACCCGATGCGCGCGCTGATGAAGCACCTCGGCTTTCGTCTGCGCTACGACATGGAGGAGCAGGTGATGCATGCCAGCCTGCGCCTCAACGAGCCGGTCAGCGACTGGCAGAAGCTGCGCCTCGACAGCGCCATGGAGTAGACGATGACGCCCCGACGGGGCGTCGTCGGTTATCAGGGGGCGAGCCGGTACTTGTGCCAGTCGCCGTCGCGTTGCTCATAGCGGATGCGGTCGTGCAGGCGGCTGGGCTGGCCCTGCCAGAACTCGAGCATTTCCGGCACCAGGCGATAGCCGCCCCAGTGGGCCGGGCGAGCGATCTCCTGCTCGGCATAGAGCTGCTCGTAGCGCGACCGGCGTTCCTCGAGCCAGTGGCGGTCGGGTATCTCGACGCTCTGGGTGGCGATCCAGGCGCCTAGCTGGCTGCCCCGAGGGCGACTGGCGAAGTATCGATCGGACTCCTCGGCGCTGACCTGCTCGACGCGGCCCTCGACGCGCACCTGGCGTGACAGCGAGGGCCACCAGAACACCATCGCTGCCTGGGGAACGTTGGCCAGCTCGCTGCCCTTGTGACTGTGGTAGTTGGTGTAGAACACCATGCCGTGCTCATCATAGCCCTTGAGCAGCACTATCCGCGCGTGTGGCAGGCCCTGGGTATCGGCGGTGGCTAGGGTCATGACGTTGCCATCGTCCCCCTCGGACTCGAGCGCCAGCTGGAACCATTCGTCGAACAGCGTGAAGGGCGTCTGCGGGGTACCGTCTTCGTCGAGGCGGCCGCCCTCGTAGTCACGCCTGATGTCGGCGATGTCTCGTGTCATGTCGATCTCCTGAAAGCGTGTAACCATCTTCGCCGCTCTCGGCGCTGGGCTCAACCGAGAATATTGACCGCACGGTGGGGCGATCGTGCAGCGCAGACGTTCAGCCCTGCTGGCGAAGCTGGCGGCTGCGAAAACGTGCGTAGCAGGTGCTGGTGGCGAACAGCGTCATTGCCGTGAGCGCCTCGAGCATGCCGAACAGCCCCTGGCCGGGCAGGGTGGCCACCATCACGCCCTGCATGAAGTAGAGCAGGCTGACGAAGGCCAGCCAGGCGTGGCCGCGAGGACGGCGGGCGATGATCGAGGGCAGGAACAGGACCAGCGGCAGGCCGCGTACCAGAACCGGTATCCAGCCACCTTCCTCGATGCTGTGAATGACGGTGCCGCTATAGACCAGCAGTACCAGCAGCAAGACGTAGCTGCCCAATACGCCGCGTCGTGCGCGTTCGGTAAGTACGTCAATACCGTGCTGCGCCTCCCAGCGTTCCAGCATCTGCTTCATGTGCTGGCACTCCGTGCTGCGTTGAGGGCTAGCGCCAGGCGAGCCAAGCGCTGGCCCTGAGCCTGGCATAGGCCGCGCTCGTCGTCGTCGAGCGGCCGGTCGCTACGACTGCCCGCCACGTGGCTGGCACCGTAGGGGGTGCCGCCGCTCTGGGTGGTGAACAGTGCGGTTTCGCTGTAGGGCAGGCCGGCATAGACCATGCCGTGGTGCAGCAGTGGCATCAGCATCGTGACCAGCGTGGTTTCCTGGCCGCCGTGCAGGCTCGAGGTCGAGGTGAAGGCGGTGGCCGGCTTGTCGATCAGCGCGCCGTTCATCCATAGCTCGCTGGTACCGTCCAGGAAATACTTGAGCGGTGCGGCCATGTTGCCGAAGCGGGTGGGGCTACCCAGGGCGAGTGCGGCGCAGTGGCGCAGGTCGTCGGCGCTGGCGTAGACGGCTCCCTCGGCGGGAATCTCGGGGTCAACCGCTTCGCAGGTGGTCGAGACCGGCGGTACGCAGCGCAGCCGGGCCTCGATCCCCGAGATGCGCTCGACGCCGGCGGCAAGCTGTTCGGCCATCTGGCGGGTGGCGCCATGGCGGGAGTAGTAGAGGATCAGTACGTAGGGCAGTGATGAAGACATCTTGGCTCCAGTCAGTTGGGCAAGCTCAGGCGTTGTCGAGCAGGGCCAGCATGGCCTCGGGAGGGCGTCCGATAAACGCTCGCATACCGTCGTCAGCGATGGGGCGTTGCAGCAATCGCGGGTCGTCGGCAATGGCTTCGAGGGTGAGCTGTTGGTCGCCGATATCGATGTTCATGGCCTTCCAGCTGGTTTCATTGGTGCGCACCAGGCTGGCAAGGGGCGACTGGAGACGAGCCAGCAATCCTGTTAACTCGGCGATATCGAGAGGCGTGTCGAGGTAACGACGCACATTGAGTTTGATGTTGCGCGCCTCGAATAGCGCTAGGCCCTGACGAGATTTCGAGCAGCGCGGGTTGTGGTAGTAGATGATGGCAGCCATCACGTCTCCTTGGCAGGCGAACATAGCCGGCCATTGTAGAGTGCCCGCAGAGGCGGTCACAAGCGGAAGACCCACTACGGTGCATGCATTTATACCGTTATCTATCTATGTGGCACCAATGTACAAATTCTCTCCTATAGCCGCCGATAAACCCAGGCAATCCGTCCATCAGCCAGCTGCTGGGGGACTCGCTCATAGCGAATGCCAAGTCGCTCGTAGCGGTCGAGTCGCGCCAGTTCGTCATGGTCGACATGCAGCAGCAATCCGTCGACGGCATCATCCGGAGCAGGTTCGAGGTCGAGTCGTGTGCGCCGAAAACCTTCCAGCCTCGCCGGCTGTGGCGACCCCATGCGTCCATATACCCACCAGCGCACCAATGGGTTGCGCAGCGTGCCGTAGACGAAGACCCGATGTTCGCCCTCGGCCACCGGGGGCAGGTGATCGGGGCGGTCGTAGGTGAGTGGGCTGAGCATGGTCAGCCACAGGTAGCCCAGCAGCAGCAGGGGACTCAGGGCGAGGGTGGCTATCAGCGGATAGCGTTTGCGCATGCGAGTCGAATCCGTGGCTAGCTTTCGATGTCAGAGTGGCATGCTGATAATGCCCTGGGTAGCGTCAACCTGGGTAACGCTTTTATGATCGCTCAAGTATCGACGTGAGGAGAGAACCCATGCAACAGGATGACGTCAGTTTCAGTCAGCTCATGGGTGACGTGCAGCCCTTACCGAGGGGGCGCGACAAGGCCGATGTGCGCCCCGTGCGCCGCGGCCCCAGCGATGCCCAGCTGGCGCGTCGCGAAAGTGCTGCCACTGGCAGCTCGGACGATAACTTTCTGTCGGATGATTTCGTCGAGCTGGTAGGAGCCCACGACCCGGTGGCGTACCGTCACGATGGCATCCAGGTCGGTGTGCTCGAGCGGCTGCGTCAGGGCGGCTACCCCGCCGAGGCACGGCTACATCTGCTCAAGCGGCCCCTTGCCGAGTGCCGCCGCGAACTCTTCCAGTTCATCCGCGAAGCACACCACGCCGAGTTGCGCAGCCTGATGGTGATCCACGGCCGTGGGCGCGAGATCGATAGCCCGCCCAACGTGCTGCGCTCCTACCTGGTCAAGTGGCTACAGCAGTTCGACGAGGTGCAGGCCTTCGCCTCGGCGCCGGCTTCACAGGGCGGACTTGGCGCCACCTACGTAATGTTGCGCAAGTCCGAGCGGGCGCGGGCCAATAATCGTGAGCGTCAGCAGAAGCGCCGCGGCTGACCCCTGCGCATTTATATTTGTCTGTCCTGCATGACGCCAAACGCACGACGCCCGGCTAAGCCGGGCGTCGTGCTGTCGGGTGGTGATGGATCAGGCGCTGTTGGCTTCGCGCAGGCGCCGCTCGAAGAGCGCTTCCTGAACGTCCACGCCGGGCTGGTAGCTGACGCTGAAGGCGCCCAGCGCGCGCAGCGCGTCGTCGAGGTGCTGATCGTCGCGCAGGGCCAGGGCGTCGAAGCCGCAGCGGCTCATGTAGTAGAGCTGGTCGACCAGCACATCGCCGATGGCGCGCACCTCCGCCTGGTAGCCATAACGCTCGCGCAGCAGGCGCGCCAGGGAGTAGCCGCGGCCGTCGGTAAAGGCGGGAAAGTCGATGGCCACCAGCGGCGCCTTGGCCAGGGTCTTGGCCAGCTCATCGTCGAGCAGGGTGTCACTGGCAAGCCAGGGGGCCAGCTGCGGATCCTCGGCGTTGGCCTGCCAAAGGGCCAGCGGTACGATTACCGGGCGGCGCTTGGGCAGCGCCTCCTCGACCCGCGACAGCGCCCACTCGTCCTGTTCCGGCTGCCCCAGCTTGATCAGCGTCTGGGTATGCTCGAGTTGAGTATCAGGCATAGACTCGCTCCTTGAACGGCTTGAGGCCGATGCGACGATAAGTGTCGAGGAAGCGTTCGTCGTCATGGCGCTGCTCGACGTAGACCTTGAGCACCTTGTCGACGACCTCGGGCACGTCCTCGCGGTAGAAGGAGGGGCCGAGGATCTTGCCCAGCGATGCATCGTCGGTGGCATTGCCGCCGATGGAGATCTGATAGTACTCCTCACCCTTCTTGTCGACGCCGAGAATGCCGATATGGCCGACATGGTGATGGCCGCAGGCGTTCATGCAGCCGGAGATATTGAGGTCCAGCGGCCCCAGGTCATAAAGGAAGTCGAGATCCTCGAAGCGCTCCTGGAGCGCCTGGGCGATGGGAATCGACACCGCGTTGGCGAGGCCGCAGTAGTCTCCCCCCGGGCAGCAGATGATGTCGTTGAGCGTACCCACGGTGGGGTTGGCCATGCCCAGCGCTTCGAGCTCCTGCCACAGCGCTTCGAGCTGGTCCACCGGCACGTCGGACAGCACCAGGTTCTGCTCGTGGGTGACGCGTAGCTCACCGAAGCTATAGCGCTCGGCGAGGTCAGCCACGGCGTCCATCTGGTCGGCAGTGACGTCGCCGGGGGCATGCTCGCGGCGCTTCAGCGACAGGGTGACGGCCTTGTAGCCCGCCACCTTGTGGTCGCAAACGTTGTTGGTCACGAAGCGCGCGAAGGCACGATTCTCGCCGCGCAGCGCCTCGAAGGCAGCGATGGCCTGCCCGCTCACCGCGCGCCGCTCGGGCTCGATGAAGTGGGCCCGGGCGCTGTCCACGGCGGCTTGGGTCAGGGTCTGCGGGCCATCCTTGAGATGCGCCCATTCGGCGTCGACGCGACGCCGGAACTCCTCGATGCCCAGCGCCTTGACCAGGATCTTGATGCGCGCCTTGAACTTGTTGTCGCGGCGCCCGAACTGGTTGTAGACACGCACGCAGGCTTCCAGGTAGGTCAACAGATGCTGCCAGGGCAGGTCCTCGCGCACCACGTCGCCGATCATCGGGGTGCGGCCCAGGCCGCCGCCGGCGAGCACCTTGACCTTGAGGCTGCCGTCGCTGTCGTGCCATAGCCGCAGGCCGATATCGTGAACCTGGATGGCGGCACGATCCTCGGCGGCGCCGCTGACGGCGATCTTGAACTTGCGCGGCAGGAAGGCAAATTCGGGGTGCAGGGTCGACCATTGACGGATCAGCTCACACCAGGGGCGCGGATCCTCGACCTCATCGCCGGCGATACCGGCGAACTGATCGCTGGTGGTATTGCGAATGCAGTTGCCGCTGGTCTGGATGGCATGCATCTGTACCTTGGCCAGGTCGGCGAGAATCTCGGGCACGTCCTCCAGCGCCGGCCAGTTGAGCTGCAGGTTCTGGCGCGTGGTGAAGTGGCCGTAGCCGCGGTCGTAGCGCCGCGTGATATCACCCAGGGTGCGCAGCTGAGTGCTCGACAGCATGCCGTAGGGAATCGCGATGCGCAGCATCGGCGCATGCTTCTGGATGTACAGACCGTTCTGCAGGCGCAGCGGGCGGAACTCTTCTTCCGGCAGGCGCCCGGCCAGGTGGCGGGCCATCTGGTCGCGGAACTGGTCGACGCGCTCGTCGACGAGCGTCTGGTCGTAGGTGTCGTACCGATACATTCAGGGTTGTCCTGCTAGTCGGGGCGAATGGGTGTGGCCGCTGGGATGACGATACTCCCCTGGCGTTATTCTTTGAAAGAATAAATGATCATAGATTTTAATTAAAGAGTTATGAAGCGAGCCAGCGCTTCCGCGGCCGGCAGCGGCCGACAGAAGTAATAGCCCTGGAGGTGGTCGGCACCGCTGGCGAAACAGCGGCTTGCCTGATCGTGAAGCTCGATGCCTTCCACGGTAACGCTCAACCCCAAAGCATGACCCATTTCGATCATCGCTGCTACCAGCGCCGCCTGACGAGGGGCGGTATGAATCTCGCCGACGAAGCAGCGGTCGATCTTGACGATATCGAAGGGCAGGTGCTGCAGGTAACTCAACGATGAAAAACCGGTGCCGAAGTCGTCGATGGCAAGCTTGCAGCCCAGTGCGCGTAGCGCGTCGAAGGTTTCCCGCACGACTGTGTCGCGCTCCAGCATCAAATTCTCGGTGACTTCGAGGATGATGCGCTGCGCGGCCAGGCCATGCCGCTCGAGGCCGTCGGCGAGGCGCTCGACCAGGCCGCCGGCGTGAATTTCCCGCGCCGAGACGTTGAAGGCGATGGTCTGGGTGTCGAGTCCCTGGCGGGTCGCTTCGGCGAGCCAGGCCAGGCCCTGCTCCATGACCCAGGCCCCGAGCGGCAGGATCAGCCCCGAGGCCTCGGCCACCGGAATGAAGGTGTCGGGGGAGAGCACACCTCGCTCGGGATGCTCGATGCGTACCAGCGCCTCCACACCGGTCAGCGTCACCCGGGTGCCAGGCTCGGAGTCGGCGGTGACGATGGGCTGCAGCATCAAGCGCAGGCCGTCCTCATTGAGCGCGCGATGCAGATCGCGCTCCAGCGCGATCATCTGGTGGGCCGGCAGATGCGTAGCAGAGGGCCGGTAGAGCCGATACTCGCCGGGGCTGCGCTCCTTGCCGCGGTGCAGGGCGAGTTCCGCCATCTTGAGCAATCCCTCGGCGGTAGCGGCGTGCTGGGGGAAGAGCGCGCCGCCTAGGTTCATCGACACGAACACCTGCTGGTCGAAGACCTCGAACGGCTCCAGCATGCTGCGCTGCAGAGTGCGGGCCTGGCTCGCCAGGCCGGAAGCGTCGCCGTCGGCAAAGGCAGCCACGAACTCATCGCTGCCGAGCCGCGCCAGCGGCAGGCAGAGCCGTGCGTCAAGCTGTTGCTCGAGGCGGCTGGCGATGTCACGTAGCAGCTGGCTACCGGCATCCTGGCCGAAGCTCTCGTTGATCCAGCGGAAATGATTGATGTCCATGTGCAGTATGCCCAGCGGGCGCTGCGGATGCATTTCCAGCCAGCCGCTCAGGTGGGCATAGAAGCCATGGCGGTTGAGCAGGCCGGTGAGGGCATCCCGCTGGGACTGGGCGGCGATCTCCTGGTGTGCGTGGTCGAGCTGCACCGCCAGGCTGTTGTAGGCCTGTAGCGCATCGCCGACCTCGCCCGGCGCGTGACTGACCAGCGGCATGAAGGGCTGGCCGCTGCGCATCGCGCGTAGCGTATCGAGAATGGCATTGAGCGGTGCCACCACGTGCAGTCGATTGAAGCGCATGGTCCAGGCAAACACCGCTACCACCACCAACGAGACCGCCAGCAGGGTGAAGAACACCGACCAGCCGATCTGTTCACTGAGTCGCTGGCGGGTGAAAGTCAGTTCGAGATGCCCCAGTTGGCGGCGCAGCAGGGCATTCTCGAAGATGATGGCGGCGCGCCGCTGCTGAAGGCCTTGCAGGTCGTGGCCAGCGCGGCGTGACAGCAACAGCGTATTGGCGTCGTCGTAGACACTGACGCTGGCCACGTCGGCGTCAGCCAGCAGCGTCTCGACCAGCTCGCTGATGGCCTGGTTGTCGAAGTTCCACAGCGGCGCAGCCAGCAGGCTGGCACCGATCCGCAGCAGTTCGGTTTCCTTGCGATCCAGCTCGACTTCGAAGCGCTTGTGCAGGTGCCAGGCATTGGCCAGGCTCACCGCCATGGCCACCAGCAGTGCCAGCGGTACCAGGCGCAGCATGAACAGCTGATTGAGGCTCGGCCGTCGGCTCATGGCTGAGTCTCCATCAGCATTTCGAGGGCGCGCCGCGGCGAGAAGTCATAGCCGTTCGCGGCATAGCGAAAACGCGCAAAGTCGATGTCTCGCCAATCCGGCGAGGCGAGACGTTCGCCAAACTTGGCCACGTCGTCGGTATCCAGGGCCTCCATAGGAAAGCGGATGCTGGCATCCGCTATGTCGATGGCGTTGTCGGCCAGATCGCGCAGCATGACCATGGCCCAGGCGCCGGCCAGGAAGTGTCCGCCGTCGGTGAGCAGCATCTCGCCACGGGAGACTCGTTCGATGCCTTCCGGCGACCAGTTGAGCCCGACCAGCAGCACGTCCTCACCGGGGGCGAAGCCGGCATCCTGTAGCGCCGCGATGGCGCCAATGGCGATCGGGTCGTTGGCCGCCCAGATCAGCGCCGGGCGTTCGTCGCGACGTGCCAGCCAGCGCAGGTAGCCGGCGGTGAGGGCGTAGGCCTCTTCGCTGTTCCAGTGAGCGGTCAGCAGCCGATCGAGGCGCACTCGCGGCTCGTTGAGCAGTACATCGAGCATGCCACCGTTGCGACCGATCGAGGCCGGGGTGAGCGTATCTCCGAGCAGCGCCAGGGTGGGGAGCGGGTAGGGCCGCGATGGTGCTGCCTCCAGTAGAGCCCTGGCCATGCGTGCGCCGGCGGCAAAGTTGTCGGGTTCGATGACGCCAATCCAGTGGCGGTAGCGCTCGCCGGGGTCGCCGGTATGCAGACGCTGCTCGACGCTCGGGCCGTTGAGCAGGAACAGCACATCGACACCTCGTGCCTCGGCCTGTTCGAGCAGGTCGACGGCATACTGCTCCTCATTGACCAGTACCAGGTAGTCCGGTGGCTGTTCCCCCTCGAGCACCTCTGCAGCGAGTGCCTGCATGACGTGTCGATCGCGCTGGGCATGGTGGACCGCAAGCGCGATGTCAAGGTCATCAGCCGCGGCTTGCATGGTGCTGCCGACCATGTCCCAGAAGCGCTCGCCCTGGTAGCCGGGATTGATGAAGGCGACGCTCAATGGGGCGGCCAACAGCACCGGTGACATTAGACACAGCAGGCAGATGGCCAACACACGCATGCACACGTCTCCTTGTTATCGTTGTAGTGATCAGACCGCCAACCGCTGCCAGCGCCGCCGCTGCCAGAGCCTGGCAAAGCACAGTGAGTTGAGCGCCCGATAGCCCAGTTGCACCCACCAGATGCCTGCCAGCCCCTGTTCGAGGACGACGCCCACCAGCCAGGCCAGCGGCAGGAACAGCAGCCACTGCATCGACAGGGTCAGCGTCATCACGGTGCGATTGGCGCCGGCACCGAGCAGGGCCTGGGCGAGCACCAGAGCGGCGGCATCGAGCACGATCATCAGCGCCGTCAGGCGCAGCGGCAGGCGGCCCATGTCGATTAGCGCCTCATTGTGCAGGAACAGGCCAAGTACCAGCTCCGGCATCAATAGCATGGGCAAGGCCAGCAGCGCCAGACAGGCCCAGGCAACTTTGACGACGTCCCAGCCCCAGCGGTGGGCATCGTGGTGGGCATCGCGGCCCATGGCCTGGCCCACCAGACTCATGGCGGCCATGCCCAACCCCACCCCCGGCAGGATCAGGAACAGCGATAGATTAACCAGTACATGGCCCACCGCCACGCTCGCGGTATCGAGCTGACCGAGAATCCAGAACAGCACTGCATAGCCGGCGGCAAACCATAGCTGCTGGAAGGAGTGTGGCGTTGCCAGACGCAGGGTGCTGGCGTAGGTCTGTCGCCGCGGCCAGCGCGACAGGAAGCCGCTGGCGGTGGCGTGGCGGGTGCTGATCAGCAGCCAGATCACGACCCCGACGAACAGCGACAGGCTGGTACCGGCACCTGCCCCGGCAGGGCCCATGGTGGGCAGCCCGGCGTAGCCGAAGATCAACCCGATGCTGGCCACCACGTTGACCAGGTGCATGAGCAGGATGATGCGCAGGTAGATGGCGGTCTGCTGAATGCCGTTCCAGTAGCCGCGAAAGCAGAAGATCATCGCCACCGGCACCAGCGAGATCACGCGCCAGCGGAAATACTCCACCGCCACGCCAGTGACGTTGGGCTCCTGGTTGATCAGCGTCAGCAGTTGCGGCGCCTGCCACAGGCAGAGCAGGGTCAGTGGACCGGCCACCAGCAGGGCGATCACCAGGCCGGCGTTGAGCGCCGTGGCGCGCTGCGACCAGGCCTCTTCGCCGTGGCGACGCGCGGTCTGTGCCTGTACCCCGGAGGAGAGCCCGAACAGCATGGCGGTGACCAGGAACATCGCATAGCCGCCGATGCCGACCCCGGCCAGTGCCACCTCGCCAAGGCGCCCGACCAGGGCGGCGTCGATCAGGTTGAGCAGACTCTGGGAAAGCATCCCGGCGATGATCGGTAGTGCCAGCTTGAGAATGGTACGGCGTCGGGTGGGCTCGGGCAGCATGCCGGGTTCCAGCGGGTCAATGACAGGGCCCGCTAGCGCGGGCCCAGGCGATGGTCAGTCAGCATCGTAGGAGAGCACCGGCGACAGCCAGCGTTCGAGCTCGGTGCGCGGCATGCCCTTGCGCTCGGCCAGCACCTCGACCTGATCGCGGGTGATCTTGCCGGTGGCGAAATACTTCGACTG
This sequence comes from Halomonas socia, assembly GCF_010977575.1. Lineage (GTDB taxonomy): Bacteria > Pseudomonadota > Gammaproteobacteria > Pseudomonadales > Halomonadaceae > Franzmannia > Franzmannia socia. The sequence continues at coordinate 3,691,988 of NZ_CP048812.1, read as the reverse complement.
CGGATGTGCGAAGTACCAGCCCGACACCGCCGCTGCCGGCCACATGGCGAAGCTCTCGGTCAGCGTCAGGCCGCTATGGCGCTCGGCGTCGAGCAGCCGGAACAGGGTGGCTTTCTCGGTGTGGTCAGGGCAGGCCGGGTAGCCCGGTGCCGGGCGAATGCCTTGGTACTTCTCGGCGATCAGTGCCTCGTTGTCGAGCTGTTCCTGCGGCACATAGCCCCAGAACTCCTTGCGCACCCGCTCGTGCATGCGCTCGGCAAAGGCCTCGGCGAGGCGGTCGGTAAGCGCCTGGACCATGATCGCGTTGTAGTCGTCGCCAGCGGCTTCGTAGGCCTTGCTCAGTTCATCGACGCCGTGGCCGGTGGTGACCGCGAAGCCACCGATCCAGTCGGGCTTGCCGCTCTCCTTGGGGGCGATGAAGTCGGCCAGGCTGTAGCAGATGCCGTCGCGATTCTTGGTCATTTGCTGGCGGATGTGGTGCAGCTGCTCGACCACCTCGCTGCGCGACTCGTCGGCGTAGACTTCGATGACATCGTCATCGACGCTGTTGGCCGGCCACAGGCCGATCACGCCGCGTGCCTGGACGCGCTTTTCGTCGACCAGCTTGGCGAGCATCGCCTGGGCGTCGGCGAACAGGCTGCGCGCCGCCTCACCAACCACCTTGTCGTCGAGGATCTTGGGGTACTTGCCGGCCAGCTGCCAGCTCATGAAGAACGGCGTCCAGTCGATGCGCTCGATCAGCTCCTCGAGGTCGTAGTCAGCGAAGACCTTGAGTCCGGTGAACTGCGGGGCGGGCGGGGTGAAGCTAGTCCAGTCGGTGCGAAAGCGCCGCTTGCGTGCCTCGGCGTAGGAGAGATCCGCCGCCTTGGGGCGGCGCTTGGCGTTGCGCTCGCGGACTTTCTCATACTCCTCGCGAATCTCCGCCACATAGGCCGGCTTGAGAGTCGGCGTCAGCAGCCGGCCGGCGACGCCGACGGCCCGCGAGGCGTCGGTGACATAGATCACCGGATGCTGGTACTGCGGCTCGATCTTGACCGCGGTGTGGGCCTTGGAGGTGGTAGCGCCGCCGATCAGCAGCGGCAGCTCGAAGCCCTGGCGCTGCATCTCCTTGGCGACGTGGACCATTTCATCCAGCGACGGGGTGATCAGCCCGGACAGGCCGATGATGTCGGCATTGTGCTCCCGGGCGGTCTGCAGGATCTTCTCGGCGGGCACCATCACGCCGAGGTCGATCACCTCGTAGTTGTTGCACTGCAGGACCACGCCGACGATGTTCTTGCCGATGTCGTGGACGTCACCCTTGACCGTGGCCATGACGATCTTGCCCTTGGCCTTGGTCTCTTCGCTCTTCTCGGCCTCGATATAGGGAATCAGGTAGGCCACCGCCTGCTTCATGACGCGCGCCGACTTGACCACCTGGGGCAGGAACATCTTGCCGTCGCCGAACAGGTCGCCGACCACGTTCATGCCGTCCATCAGCGGACCTTCGATGACCTCGATGGGGCGCTCGGCCTGGGCCCGGGCCTGCTCGGTGTCGTCTTCGATATGCGCGGTGATGCCCTTGACCAGGGCGTGCTCGATGCGCTTGTTGACCGGCCAGCTGCGCCACTCGAGATCTTCCTTCTTGGCCGCGCCGGAGCCGTCGCCCTTGTACTTGTCGGCGATGTCGAGGAGCCGCTCGGTGCCGTCGCTGCGCCGGTTGAGTACCACGTCTTCTACCGTTTCACGCAGTTCGGCGGGCAGGTCGTCGTAGACCGCCAGCTGGCCGGCATTGACGATGCCCATGGTCAGGCCGGCACGGATGGCGTGGTAGAGGAACACCGAGTGGATCGCCTCGCGCACCGGGTTGTTGCCGCGGAACGAGAAGGAGACGTTGGACACGCCGCCGGAGACCATGGCGTGGGGCAGGTGCTCGCGGATCCACTGGGTGGCTTCGATGAAGTCGACGGCGTAGTTGTTGTGCTCCTCGATGCCGGTGGCGATGGCGAAGATATTGGGGTCGAAGATGATGTCTTCCGGCGGGAAGCCGATCTCGTCCACCAGCAGCCGATAGGCGCGCTCGCAGATCTCGGCCTTGCGCGCGAAGGTGTCGGCCTGGCCGTCTTCGTCGAAGGCCATCACCACGATGGCCGCCCCGTAGCGACGGCAGGCGGTGGCCTGCTCGCGGAAGGCGTCTTCGCCCTCCTTCATGGAGATCGAGTTGACCACCGCCTTGCCCTGTACGCACTTCAGGCCGGCCTCGATGATCTCCCACTTGGAGGAGTCGATCATGATCGGCACCCGGGAGATATCCGGCTCGCCGGCGATCAGGTTGAGGAAGCGCACCATCGCTTCCTGGGACTCGAGCATGCCCTCGTCCATGTTGATGTCGATGATCTGGGCGCCGTTCTCGACCTGCTCCAGGGCCACCTCGAGGGCGGTGGTGTAGTCCTCGTCGACGATCAGCCGCTTGAAGCGCGCCGACCCGGTAACGTTGGTGCGTTCACCGACGTTGACGAACAGCGAGTCGTGCTCGATGTTGAACGGCTCGAGTCCCGACAAGCGGCAGGCCCGTGGGCGTTCGGGCACCCGGCGCGGCGAGGTATTGCGCACCGCCTCGGCGATCGCCTGGATATGCTCGGGCGTCGACCCGCAGCAGCCGCCGATGATGTTGACCAATCCGCTGTCGGCGAACTCGGCGACGATCTCCGCCATCTCCTCCGGGGTCTGGTCATACTCGCCGAACTCGTTGGGCAGGCCGGCATTGGGATGGGCCGAAACGAAGGTGTCGGCCTTGGTCGAGAGCTCCTCGAGGTAGGGGCGCAGCTCCGCGGCGCCCAGCGCGCAGTTGAGGCCTACTGACAGCGGCTGGGCGTGGCGAATCGAGTTCCAGAACGCCTCGGTGGTCTGGCCCGAGAGGGTGCGCCCCGAGGCGTCGGTGATGGTACCGGAGATCATCACCGGCAGGCGCTCGCCGCGATCGTCGAACAGCTGCTCGAGGGCGAAGATCGCCGCCTTGGCGTTGAGGGTGTCGAAGATGGTCTCGATCAGGATCAGGTCCGAGCCGCCCTCGATCAATGCCTCGGCGGCTTGGTAGTAGTTGTCGCGCAGTTCGTCGAAGGTGACGTTGCGCTTGGCCGGGTCGTTGACGTCCGGCGACAGCGAGGCGGTGCGTGAGGTGGGGCCAAGCACCCCGGCCACATAGCGCGGTACACCGGTCTCACTGGCGACGGCATCGCAGACCTGCCGAGCCAGGCGGGCGGACTCCTGGTTGAGCTCCGGCACCAGGTCCTCCATGCCGTAGTCGGACTGGGAGAGCCGCGTGCTGTTGAAGGTATTGGTCTCGATGATGTCGGCGCCGGCTTCGAGGTAGTCGCGGTGGATCCGCGTCACCACGTCCGGGCAGGTCAGTGCCAGCAGGTCGTTGTTGCCCTTGAGGTCGCTGGGCCACTCCTTGAAGCGCTCGCCGCGAAACTCCTCCTCGCTGAGGTCGGCATTCTGCAGCATGGTACCCATGCCACCGTCGAGAATCAGGATACGGCGTGCGAGTTGCTCATGAAGCAAGGCGGTAACGGCGGTGTCAACGGCGGCCATGATGGGGATACGTCTCCAGCGTCAGGGTCTGCAGCGAGGGGTGGGGCAGGCGTCCCACGCCGTCTCGATATAGCCGCGTATGGTAACAGAAAGCGTCTGACGCGGGGCAGGGGCGACAAAACCGAGTATTTCACTCGGGATTGTGTCGCCGGGGACTTTTCCTTACCATGGCACTATTCATCTGCCCATCGGTTCCAGGACTGACGACATCATGAGCCAGAGCATCGAGATTACCGATAGCGCCCAGGAGTACCTCGCCGAGCTGCTCGAGAAGCAGAACGTCGAGGGCATCGCGGTACGCATCTTCATCACCCAGCCCGGCACGCCCTACGCCGAGACCTGCCTGGCCTACTGCCGCCCGGGCGAGGAGGAGCCAAGCGACGAGCTGCTCGAGCTCGACAAGATTCGCGTCTACCTCGACAAGCACAGTCTGGCATTCCTCGATGAGGCGGTGGTCGATTTCAACGCCGACCGCATGGGCGGTCAGCTGACCATCAAGGCACCCAATGCCAAGATGCCCAAGGTCAACGCTGACAGCCCCTTGGAGGACCGCGTCAACTACGTGCTCTACAGCGAGATCAACCCTGGCCTTGCCGCCCACGGCGGCGAGATCAAGCTGATCCAGCTGACCGAGGAGAATGTCGCGGTACTGGCCTTCGGCGGCGGCTGCCAAGGCTGTGCCGCGGTCGACCTGACCCTCAAGGACGGCGTCGAGAAAACCTTGATCGAGCGCATCCCCGAGCTCGCCGGGATTCGCGACGTCACCGACCATACCGACACCAGTCAGGCATACTACCGCTAAGGCGGTCGGCATCCAGGTCGGTCGCTCCCCGCCAACCTGTTCCCCAGCAGAGCCGCTCCATGAGCGGCTCTGCTGCGTGTGAGCATGCGTTCAGTAGGTAAAGGGGGGCAGGCTGGCACGGGCCAGCCGCGCTTCCACTTCGGCTAGCCGCTGGCGGCTCTCCTCCAGGGCCTTCTCGCGAGAGCTCAGCTGGCTGGCCAGCGCATCGCTACGCTGCCGCGCATCGGCCAGCGCATCCTGCGCCTGTTGACGCTGCAGGCTCGCCTCGCGTTGACGGCGCTCCTGCTCGGCGAGAGCTGTGCGCTGCTCCTGCAGCTGCTGGTCGCGTGCCTCGAGGCGCGCCTCAAGCTGAGCCTGGCGTTCGGCGTGCTGCTTGTCGGCAGTCTGGCGCTCTTGGCGAGCGGCATCCAGCAGGCCCATTAGGCGTGCTTCGGCGGCCTCATGGCGCTGCTCCTCCTGCTGTAGCGCTTCGCGGTGACGCTCGGCCTGTGCCTCGAGAGCCTCGCGGTGGGTCTCGGCCTGCCGATCCCGCTGCTGCTGCAGCTGAGCCAGCTGCGCCGTGAGCCGCTGATGCTGGTGTTCGGCCTCCGCCAGCCGCGACTGCAGCGCATCGCGCTCCGCTTCGGCCTTGGCCAGGCGCTGGCTACGCTCATCCAGGCTGGCCTGCACCTGGCCAAGATGATCGGCGAGGGCGGCTTCACGCTGGGCGGCATGCTCGGCGAGCCGCTGGCTCTCGGCGCTGGCCTGGCGGGCCTCTTCAACCCGGCGCTCGGCGTCTTCTCGATAGTGGGCGAGGCCTTCGCTGGCGGCTTCCTCTGCCTTGTGCCACAGCTCGCCCATGAGTGACTGCAGCGCCTCGGGAATCGCCTGGGGGTGAGGCGTGGCGCGGTTCTGCTCGCGTTGCTGACGCCACTCGCGCAGATGATCGCTGATGGTCGTGAAGCTGCCGGTACCCAATACCTCACGCACCTTCTGCACACTGGGCGTCTCGCCTCGCTGCAGCAGGGCATCGACTGCCCGCTGAACGTCCTCGAACTGCACGCCGTTCCTCGCCATATCGCTCTCCTTGTCACGGTAGGTGCAAACCGCTCGTTGCCATGCCGCAGCCTAGCGCCGTAGCGACTGAAAAGAAAGCTTTTTACGTATTATGTTTTACGTAATATACACTATGAAATAACCAATAAATTCATGATTACTCGCATTATCTTGATTATCTGCCGGCTGGTTCGATACTGTGGGCTACGGGCTACGGGCTACGGGCTACGGGCTACGGGGAGGAGCGCATTGGAACAGTACGAAGTGGCGGCCCTTGGCGGGCCTGCGGCAACCCAGCCAGAGCAGGCGTTACTGCCAAGCGACGACGGCATCCATATCGCTGCCCACAGCGATATCGAGGCAGTCAGGCTGTGGCTGGCGGAGTACGCGGCCAGCCCGCAGACCCAGCGCGCCTACCGCAAGGAGGCCGAGCGTCTGCTGCTATGGCTGGCCGGGCGCGGCTTGGCGCTGGATGGCCTGCGCCGCGAGCACCTCGCCGAGTTCGAATCCTTTCTCGCCGACCCTCGGCCCGCCGAGCGCTGGATAGGACCGCCGAGGCCACGGGCCAGCAGCGAATGGCGGCCATTTCGTGGGCCGCTGTCGGCGGCTAGCCGTCGGCAGAGCCTGGTGATCCTGCAGGGCATGTTTACCTGGCTGAACGACGCCGGCTGGGTGCGTCACAACCCCTTTCGACTGATGCGCGACAAGCGCCGCCGGCTCGATAATCGCGGCGGGCGCATCGAGCGTTACCTCGAGCGACCGCTGTGGGACTGGTTGTGGGCCTGGATCAACCAGCCGCCGGGGGAGGGCGCCAGCAGGCGCGAGATGCTGCGCTGGCAGCGGCGTCGCTTCCTGTTCGGCTTTGCCTATCTGCTGGCACCGCGCATCGCCGAGCTGGCCGCGGCGCGCATGGAGGATGTGTACCTGATCGAGGGGCGCTGGTGGTGGCGGGTGACCGGCAAGGGCGACAAGCGCGCCGAGATTCCGCTGCCGCCGGAAGCACTGGCCTTGCTCGGTGAATGGCGCCAGGCACTGGAACTCGCAGCGGAGCCCGATTCGAGTGATAGCGGCCCGCTGCTGCGCGGGCTGGATGGCAAGCGTGGGCTAGGCGACAACCAGCTCTATCGGCTGATCAAGTCGGCTTTCGCCGAGGCGGCAGGCGCCCTGGAAGCCGCGGGGGTTCGCGGCGACGTGGCGCCACCCCTGGCGGCCATGGCGCTCAGGCTGCGCCAGGCCTCACCGCACTGGCTGCGGCATACCGCCTTGACCCACCAGGCGCAGCGCGGCGTCGAGCTGCGCTACCTGGCGATGACCGCTCGCCATGCACGGCTCGACACCACGGCGCGCTACCTCCACGCCGAAGCCGAGGAGTGGCAGCAGCAGGTCTCGCGTCATTCGCTGTATACCGGCAGTCGGCGGAGCGGGGCGGACACGAGCGGCGATGGGCCGGTATAATGACCCCATTCGAGGAGAAGGAGCCATCATGTCAACGCAGGAACCCACGACCCAGACGGCCCAGCAGGCGCTCATCGACGAATTCGCGATGTTCGACAACTGGATGGATCGCTATCAGTACATCATCGACCTCGGCAAGCAGCTACCGACCTTCCCCGATGAGTGGAAGACCCCTGACTATAAGATCCAGGGCTGTCAGTCCAACGTCTGGATTCGCCACGCCCGCGACGGCGAGCGCCTGCATTTCGACGCCACCTCGGATGCTGCCATCGTCTCGGGGCTGATCGCCGTGCTGCTGCGCATCTACAATGATCGCCAACCGCAGGAGGTAGTCGCTACCGAACCCAGTTTCCTCGAGGCGCTGGGGCTCGACAAGCACCTCTCGCCGACCCGCAGCAACGGCCTGCACGCCATGCTGACGCGGATTTACGATGTTGCCCAGCGCGAAGCCACCTGAGTGCTAGTACCTCTCCATATAATCATTTTTATGAGCTAGGCTGTAAAAATAATCGCTTTTTAGGTGAGTTAATCATTTTGGCAAGGGAAATGGGCGGCGAAATCGGCTACGCGTGGCTAGCCTCGACTTATGAACTGGATGTCGTCCAGCCTTTCCCTGTCGAGAGTCGTATCGGTCGTGCTCGCCACACGTTGGAGCATGATGGTCGCCGTAGCGAGGCCTATCTTGAAAGCATGCGTCCGCCGGCGACACTTCCCGGTCATCTCACCTTCGCCCTTAAACATGAGGGCGTACATCTCGAGTTCCTGGCGCGACTCTTCCGGAGCCTACCTCCTGAGAGTCTTGCTGCATGGGTTCGTAGCGAGCCCACCGGCCAGTATGCCCGCCGGGCAGGCTTCTTGTATGAATGGCTCACGGGAGAGCACCTCGACATCACCAAGACCGGGGGTAACTACCGGGATGCGCTGAACCCCGATGACTATGTAACGGCAACACAGCCGAGGCGGAACCGCCGGTGGCGTATCAACGATAACCTCCCTGGCACACCAGATTACTGCCCCTTGGTTCGGCGAACCCCACAAGTCGCGCGGTCGCGCGGCTATGATATACGTCGCCAGTTGGAAAGCATGGAAGGGGAGTTCGGTGCCGATATCCTCCGCCGAAGCGCCGTCTGGTTGACCATCAAGGAGAGCCAGGCGAGTTTTGTCATCGAGCATGAGGGCAGCCACCAGGGGCGCATACAGCGCTTCGCCGCCGCCATGGAGGCTTATTGTGGGCAGCAAGAAGAGCCGCTCTCCGCTCAAACGCTGAGTGAACTTCAGAGCGCTATCCTCGGCGTTGCGACCATCCAGCCGGGCTTGCGCCAATCTCCCGTCTTCGTGGGCAGTCGCTCCATTGGCCAGGGGCCTGTCGTGCACTACGTCTGCCCCCCTTGGGAGTGGCTCTCCGGTCTGCTGGGTGGGCTCAGCCAGTTTCTCGATTCGACAGGGCCTGAAGATGCCATCATCAGGGCAGCTGTGGCCAGCTTCGGCTTTGTGTTCATACATCCGCTGGCAGACGGCAACGGGCGGATCTCGCGCTTCCTGATCAATGATATGCTGCGACGCGACGGCGCCGTGCCGGAGCCCTTTATCCTGCCGATCTCGGCGGCCATCACCTCGTCTTCGATGCGGCGTATCGAGTATGACCGGGTGCTGGAGCGTTATTCACGACCTCTGATGCGGCGTTACGGTGGTGCCGTAGACTTTCTGACTCGACGCCAGGCATACCCTGATGGAATCGAGTCTGACTTCACCTTCTCTGCCTATGAAGAGGCTGGACCTACCTGGCGGTATCCCGACCTGACCGATCAGGTTGAATATCTCGAAGAGATTGTGCGCTACACGCTGGAGCATGAAATGCACCAGCAGGCAGCCATCCAGCGAGCCTGGCACATGACTCGCGAAACGATCAAGGAGTGGGTGGAGGGGCCTGATGAACATATCGACCGTATCATTCGCGCAGTTAGACAGCACGGCAGCGTGAGCGGCAAGCTGCGGCGCGACTTTCCCGTCCTCGATGACCCGCTGCTCACCGAGCGGCTGGAGGCCATCGTCGGCGAGGGCTTTGCCGGTATCGGTCGGACCGAATAGCCACTAGGCAACTGTCGATGGGGCGGTGACGTCGCGTCGACGCCGCCGCTCCCGAGCCAGGATCGCCGGTGCGTCAAGGGCGGCGATCGCCACGCCGCGATCGGTGGGAATGTCGCCGGCCAGCTGCAGGGCCTGATAGCGGGCGCAGCAGACGCGCAGGAACGAGGCGAAGTTAGCCAGGTCATGGCCGGCCTCGCCGGACTCTCTGGCCAGGCGCGTCAGCAGCTGTCCCAGGGTCAGCCCGTCGCGCTGGCCGATCTCCTCGAGCAGATACCAGAAGAAACTCTCCAGTCGCACGCTGGTGGAGACCCCATCAAGGCGGATGGAGCGGGTCTGCGCCTCCCATAGGTGGGAGTCGGCACCCACGAAGAGCCTACACATCGTCGAATTCTCCTCGTATGCCACGGGGTTTGTCTCTCCCATAGCATAGTCTGGCGCCGCCGCCGCGACGAGGCGTCCGGCGCCAAGGATGCCGGGTGCGTTCAGGCGTGGCTGATCCGCGTGCCGAGCAGGGCGAGGAATTGCGCGATCCAGGCCGGATGCGCCGGCCAGGCCGGTGCGCTGACCAGGTTGCCCTCGGTGATGGCGTCATCCACGGCAATATCGGCATAGCTGCCGCCGGCCAGCTCCACGTCGGGCCGGCAGGCGGGATAGGCCGAGCAGCGCCGCCCCTCGAGCACGCCGGCAGCGGCCAGAAGTTGGGCCCCATGGCAGATCGCCGCCACCGGCTTGTTGGTCTCGAAGAAGTGGCGCACCAGGGCAGTGACCTCACCATTCAGGCGCAAATATTCCGGGGCCCGGCCGCCGGGTACGACCAGGCCATCATAGTCGGCCGGCGTGACGCTGGCGAAATCCGCATTGAGGGTAAAACGATGGCCGGGCTTCTCGGTATAGGTTTGGTCACCCTCGAAGTCATGGATGGCGGTGGCCACCGAGTCGCCGGCGGCTTTGTCGGGGCAGACCGCATCGACTCGATAGCCCACCGCCTGCAGGGCCTGGAAAGGTACCATGATCTCGTAGTCCTCGACGAAATCCCCACACAGCAGCAACAGTCGTTGGCTGGACATGACGACACTCCTCTTCGTGATCTTGTGATTGGCGTCTCCGACACAGGCGGAGACGATCACTCTGGCATACCCCGGCGCCATCGAGGTGGTAGCGGGCTACTACAGGGACGGGGGATCAATGGTGGCGACAGGCGCTATGACGGGGCCGAAAGTGCTCGTCGAGCTCGGGATCCTCGCGGCATAGTCGCTCGCTCGGTCCTCCGGGCACCGGGTCGATCCCTCCCTCGGTGCCGGGGTGGCAGCGCAGGATGCGGCGCAGGGCGAGCCAGCCGCCCTTGAGAGGGCCATGCGTCTGGAGCGCCTCCAGCGTGTAGTGCGAGCAGCTCGGCCAGTAGCGGCAGCGGGGGCCCAGCAGGGGGCTGATCACCCATTGGTAGATATGCACCAGGCCGATCATCAGCCCACCCAGCAGGCGGCTCGCCAGTCGGCCCAGTAGGTGCAGGAAGCCGCGCGCGTATCCGGCCAGGCGGCGCATCTCCTAGGCCTGGCCCTTGCCGTAGAGGGTATCCGGATCGATCAGCGGCTCGCTGCTGACGCGCGCCCGGTCGGCATCCAGGGCCACATAGAAGCAGCTGCGCCGGCCGGTGTGGCAGGCTGGGCCGTGCTGGTCGACCTGCAGCAGCAAGGTGTCGCCGTCGCAATCCAGGGCGGCGCTGACCAGGTGCTGCTGCTGGCCGGACGACTCGCCCTTGCGCCACAGCTTGCCGCGCGAGCGCGACCAGTAGCAGACCCGGCGGGTAGCGAGGCTTTCACGCAGCGCCGTGGCATTCATCCACGCCATCATCAGCACTTCGCCGCTATCGTGCTGCTGGGCAATGGCGGGTATCAGGCCGTCGGCGTTCCACTTGACCGCGTCCAGCAGGGCGTCGAGTTCGATGCCCTCACCAACCCCGGCGCGTTCGAGATCCTTGAACAGCTGACTCATGCGCTACACTCCTCGCAGATCCCCAGCAGCTCGATGGTCTGGCGTTCGACGCGAAAGCCCAGGCTACGCGCCCGGCTGGCCAACTGAGCGTTGACGTCATCGAGATGCAGCTCCTCGACGCGACCACAGGCGCGGCAGATCAGCAGCTGAAAGCCGTGGGCATGCTCGGGGCAGGGGCAGGCGACATAGGCATTGAGCGACTCGATGCGATGCACCAGCCCCTGTTCGATGAGAAATTCCAGGGCGCGATATATCGTTGGCGGGCGCGCCGAAGCGTGCTCCACGGCGAGCTTGTCGAGAAGGTCGTAGGCCTTCAGACCGCCGTCGGCGCTGGCGATCATCTCGAGCACGCGTCGCCGGATCGGCGTGAAGCGCACGCCGCGTTGCTGGCACTGCCGATCCGCTTGCTGGATCAGGGAATTGGCGTCGGACATGATAAGCCTGATTATGCAATGAGCGGTTATTCTACGCGGCCAACCCGCCGACAGCCAATCACGCCGGGCAGGGAACCTGCTCGGCTGCCTGCAGCTCGCCGCGGCGGGCAAAGTGGCGCTGGGCGAAGGCGACGCGCTCCTCGACGCTAACCCCAGGTGGCTGGCGTTCGATGAGGTCGAGGCGTGGCCGCAGCCCTTCACCGTTGGCCATCTGAATGGCCAGCCCGGGGCGGGCGTTGAGCTCGAGCAGCATGGGGCCCTTGTCGCGGTCCAGCACCATGTCGGTGCCAAGATAGCCGAGCCCGGTCATCTCGAAGCAGCCGGCGGCGAGCTCCAGCAGCGTCTGCCAGCCGGGGATCTGCAGGCTGGCGAGCTCGTGCCCGGTGTCCGGATGGTCGCTGCGCGAGCGGTCGAACTGTACGCCGCGCAGCGCACCGCCGCTAGCGATATCCAGGCCCACGCCGACTGCGCCCTGGTGCAGGTTGGCCTTGCCGTCGGAAGCCGCGGTGGAGAGGCGCATCATGGCCATGACCGGGTAGCCCTGGAAGATGATCACGCGAATGTCCGGCACGCCTTCGTAGGTATATACCGATAGCGATTCGTCGAAGTTGATCAGCGCCTCGACTACCGCAACGTCCGGCGAGCCGCCCAGTGAATAGAGGCCCGACAGGATGTTGGACACATGCCGCTCGATATCCACATGGTTCAGGCTGGCACCGCTGGGCTTGATGTAGCTGTCGCCTTCGACCCGCTCGATAACCAGGATGCCCTTGCCGCCGCTGCCCTTGGCCGGTTTGATCACGAAGCCGGGGTGGGGGGCGACCATCCTGGCCACGCCCTTGACCTCGAACTGGCTCTTGATGGTGCCGATCAGCGCCGGCGTGGTAATGCCATACTCCTTGGCCAGTAGCTTGGTCTTCAGCTTGTCGTCCACCAGCGGATAAAGCCGGCGGTCGTTGTAGCGGCCGATATAGCGGATATTACGCCGGTTCATACCGACGATGCCCTTGGCTCTGAGCCGCCCTGGCGTGGTCCACATTGGCTCAATCCTCCGTGACCGGCTTGAAGCGGCGCAGTTCCAGCAGCCGGTAGCCGGTATAGTTGCCCAGCAGCAGGATCAGCGACATCAGGATCATCTGCACGCCAAGGAAGTTGAAGGTGATGTGCCGCACCCAGGGGTTGTTCATCGCCAGGTAGGCCAGCACCGCCGTCAGCAGGCTGCCGCCGCCCTGAATCAGTACCTCCTTGGGGCCTTCTTCCTCCCACAGGATCGACATCCGCTCGATGGTCCAGGAGAGAATGATCATCGGGAAGAAGGTGATCGTCAGCCCGGCGTTGAGGCCGAAGCGATAGGAGAGCACCGAGAACAGCGAGATGATGGCGATGACCGTGATGATCACCGCCGACACTCGCGCCACCAGTAGCAGGTTGAGGCGTGACAGGTAGCTGCGAATCACCAGGCCTACCGCAACGATCAGCAGAAAGCCGATCAGGCCGGTCATCAGCGTGGTCTGGATGAACGCCAGGGCAATCAGCACCGGCATGAAGGTGCCCGACGTCTTGATGCCGATCAGCACCCTGAGCAGTACCACCACCAGCGCGCCAATCGGGATCAGCAGGATGGTCTGGAACAGTGCCTGCTCCTCCAGCGGCAGGCTATGGATCGAGAAGTTGATCAAGGTGTCGTTGGCCAACTGGTTACGCACCGCAGCGGCGGCAGGCTGGTTGTGCTGGATCATCGAGAAGCTGATGTTCGAGTTGGTGCCCCCCTGCACCTCGAGCACCGCCTGGCCGCTATCCTCCCACATCAACAGATTGTCGGGGCGCCCCTGTTCTCCGGTGACCGGATTGAACAGCGACCAGCGATCGTCATCGAACACCTGCACCCAGGTGGAGAGACTCTGTCGGCGGCGTCCATCCTCGAGCATCAGGCCACTGACCGCCCGGGCATGTACGCCAGCGTCGTTCAGCAGGCGAACCAGCAGTGGGGCGCGATCGAATTGATTGAGCAACAGCCGCGAGTTCTCGCTTTGTCGATCATCGCTGAAGTCGCGGATCAGTTCGCGAGCGAAGGTGAAAGGGCTGGCGGAGCGCTGCCAGGCACGCTCTATGACCTGGGTGGCGGCGGTGTCATAGGGCCGCTCCCAGACGATATCCTCCTGCAACTCGGGGCGCCGCGACTGAGGCGGACGGGCATCCGGAGCGACCAGCAGCTGCACGGAGTAGTAGAGCAGTTGACTGCCGGCGGCCTGGCGTATCGACCACTGCGCGCGACGACCGCGCTCATCCTCGAGGAACGACAGGCCATAGCCCGGCGAAGCGGTGTTTTCGGTCAACACACGGTAGCCCTGCTGATGCGATGGTAGCGCCATGTCGACCATGGCCGGACCGCCCTGGGCGGTGAAGTTGACCTGGGCCTCGATCTCCCACACCTGGCGCTGTTCGCCGGGTGTCCAGGGGACCTCGAACTGCACGTGGCGGTGCACGCTAAGGGCGATGCCGGCGATCATCAAAGCGCCGACGAGCAAATAGAAGGGCAGGCGGGACATGTCAATTCCTTGTACAACGAAGGGGACTCACGACCCCATCAGCGGCAACGGCTCAGGACTGGTCGCCGTTGGCTTCGTTTTCATCATCATCCATGACTTCATCTTCGCTGGCCTGGTCGGCCGGTCGACCACCGGGGAACTCGGGGCGTGGATGAAGGTAGGTCTCTGCGACGTCGATCATGGCAATGTCCATCATGAAACGCCGTCCCAACAGTACAGGGTAGTTGAGATGGCTACGATCATTGAGCGTAAACTCGACCTGCTCGCGAATCGGGCCCAGCGTCATCATCATCTGCACCACCGGCCGCGACTCTTCACCGGCTGCTTGCAGTATGCGCACGCGCCTTACCACCGGCGCCTCGATCCACTCATCGCGCACCCGTTCGACCACGACATCGTCTTCGCCCAAGGCCAGCTTGAAACGCACCCAGGTGTCGCCGTCACGTTCGAAGCGGGTGATATCGGTGGCCGACAGCGACGAGGTATTGGCACCGGAGTCGACGCGCGCCCTGAGATAGGTCCCCACGTCCGGCAGGCCGATCCATTCGCTGCGGCCCAGGATCTCCTTGTTGGCAAGCGGGCTGTCGACATCTTCTTCACATTGAGCGGGGATGATCACCGGCTCGTCGGCGAGCAGGTCGATATCGCTGCGCATGTCACGCAACAGGCTGCCGACTTCACGCACATCGGCGGTCAGGCGACGTGTATCGCTGGCATGCTGGGTGAGTAGCTGCTGATGGATGTCGCAGCGCTCGCTAAGCTGTTGCTCCAGTTGGATGACCCGAGACTCGAACTGCATCTGGGTAAGCGGTGGCTCAGGGGGAGGCTCGGGTTCTCCTTGCAGGAGAGCACAGCCACCGAGAAGTGCCGGGATGGCGAGTGCCGTGGCAGGAAGGGCGGCGCGTCGAATCCGCATCACAATCGACATGGGATAGAGGGAATCCTTGAAACTGGTCGCCTGATGATAAGGAGTGTGGCGGAGGCGTGTCCAATGGGTTTGCTGGTCTGGACTGCGCTGCATACACTCAATTTAACATAATATATATTATGCGAAGTTATGTGCTGCCCGTTGGACGCCGAGATTGACGGCCGCAGCATCACCTTCCCGCTGATACACCGGTGCCTCGGCAGGAGAATGGCTGCCGAGGCACCGGTGTGGCCCTGCGTCAGCGGTCCGTTCAGTCGTCGACCGGCGCGTAGGAGCCATCCTCGCGATGCACTTCGATGCCGGTGATCGGCGGCGTGAACACGCAGGCCAGGTGCATGGTCTTGCTGGCACGCAGCAGATGCTCGTCATGCTGGTCAAGAATGTAGATGTCGCCCGGCTTGATTGGCCAGATTTTGCCATCGGCCAGGGTCTCGACTTCCCCTTCGCCTTCCATGCAGTAGACCGCTTCATAGTGGTGCTTGTAATGAATGTGGGTTGCGGTGCCTTCATAGATGCGGGTGATATGGAAGGAGAATCCTCCGTTATCGCTGGCCAGCACCAGGCGTGTGCTGTCCCAGTTGCCATTCTCGGCGTTGACCAGACGATCGGACTGGCGTGCTTCCTCAAGGTTGCGAACGATCATGCGCGTGATCTCCTAGATATTGTGAATCGCGGGTGTCATGACGACAGGCGCGTAGCGTAACGACGGCCCGCCGCAGCGAGCCGTGGATGCCCAGGGCGCGACACACGAGCCTGGCGCCCTGCTCTCTCCTGATGCTGCCACTTATCATACGTGGCAGCGAGACGCTCAAGCGAAGACTTTCTTGGTGCTGGCGTCGAGAATGTCCAGCCCCTCGAGCAGGTCCTCATCGCTGATGGTCAGCGGGCACAGGCACTTGACCACTTGCCCATCGTGACCGCTGGTCTCGATGATCAAGCCCTGCTCGAAGGCTTCCGCGGTGATCTTGTCGGCGTGCTCGCCGCTGCCCACGTCGAGACCGCGCATCAGGCCACGGCCGCGCTCCGAAGCGGGAATGCCCTTGGCGGTCAGCCACTCGGCGAGCTTCTGGAAACGCTCTTCGACGATGCGCCCCTTGCGCTGCACATCGCGCTCGAAGGTATCGTCGCTCCAGAAATGGCGCATGGCCGCCGTGGCCGTCGTGAAGGCCAGATTGAAGCCGCGGAAGGTGCCGTTGTACTGGCCAGGCTTCCACTTGTCGAGCTCGGGACGCATCAGCACATGGGCAAACGGCAGCCCGAGGCCGGAAAGCGACTTGGAGTTGGTGACGATATCCGGTGTGATGCCAGCGTGCTCGAAGCTGAAGAACTTGCCGGTACGACCGCAGCCGGCCTGGATATCATCGACGATCAGCAGGATCTGGTGGGCATGGCAGATCTTCTCTAGGCGCTGCAGCCACTCGATGCCGGCGGGATTGATGCCGCCCTCCCCCTGTACGGTTTCGACGATCACCGCAGCGGGGATGTCGAGGCCGCTGGAGTTGTCGCCGAGCAGCTTCTCGAGATAGTCGAGGGTGTCGGCGTGTTCACCCAGGTAGCCGTCGAACGGCATGAACGAGGCGCCCTGGGTGGGGATGCCGCCGGTGGCTTCGCGGAACTTGCGATTGCCAGTGGTGGCCAATGCCCCCATGGTCACGCCGTGGAAGCCGTTGGTGAAAGTCACGATGTTGTGGCGGCCGGTGGCCACACGCGCCAGGCGAATCGCAGCTTCGACGGCGTTGGTGCCGGTCGGGCCCGGCAGGTGCACCTTGTAGTCCAGGCCGCGCGGCTTGAGGATCAGCTCTTCGAGCGCCTCGAGATATTCACGCTTGGCACGGGTCCACATATCGAGGCCGTGGATGATGCCATCGCCGGCCATGTAGTCGATCAGCGCCTGCTTGAGCTTGGGATGATTGTGGCCGTAGTTGAGGGTGCCGGCGCCGGCCAGGAAGTCGATGTACTGCCGCCCCTCCTCGTCGGTCAGGCGCGCGCCCTTGGCTTCGGTGAAAACCACCGGAAACGAGCGTGAATAGGTGCGAACTTCGGATTCCATGCGTTCGAGAATCTGGGTCTGCATTGTCGACCTCCTGATGAAAAATGGCTAGGCGTGAACGCTGTCACGCAGACAAAGGGGTACCCTGCGGCCACGTCCAAGACGGCCGCTCGGGACGCATACGGGATCAGATACGATCAGGCTGGAAGGGGCCGATACGTACCAGGTTTTCCGGGTCGTGCTCACCGCCGAGCTGGTCGGTAGAGAAGTACTCGCGGCTGTTGAGCGGCGCCTGCCAGCGGTCGGCGAGACGCTTGAACAGCCCCCAGGAGGCATCGTTGTCCGGGGTGATGGTGGTCTCGAGGTGATGCACATCGGCGAGCTCCGGGCGGGTCATGACCGCCTCGACCAGGCGCCGCGCGAGGCCGGTCCCGCGGGCCTTCTCGCCGACCGCCACCTGCCACAGGAAGTAGGTGTCAGGGGCGTTGCTCTTCACGTAGCCCGATACGAACCCGACGATTTCGCCCTCTTCATTGGTTGCCACGGCACAGCTGTCACGAAACTGGGTGGCCAGCAGAAGATAGGCGTAGGCGGAATTGACATCAAGCGGCGGGCAGGCCTTGACCAGCTCATAGACGCCCCAGCCATCGTCTGGGTTGGGCTTGCGTATGAACAGTTGAGAAGACGATTTACCAACCACCGCGTCGGCGACGCTGGGACGGGCAAGATCGGCGGAGGTCGTAAACGGCTGTGCGGATACGTTCATCGTTATACTTCGCAGTTGGCGAATTTGCGCCATATGATAACAAGCGCTTATAGATAAATCAAAAAGCCCTTTATCGTGTGGCGCACAATCCATAATCCTGAGTTATGCAGGCGCTGTCAGGCACCTTGTGCCGATACGCGGAAACTCCTTGTCGCTACTCCCTCTTCTGCAGTTTAGCCCAATCTGGCGATCTCCTGTGCTGCCATCAATGGCCGAGGCCGCCCACGGGCGGCCTCGGGTCAGGCGTCAGCGGCGGGTAACGCTGCGCATGGTGACGAACTCCTCGGCGCCGGTGGGGTGAATGCCCACGGTGGCATCGAAATCGAGCTTGGTGAGGCCCGCCCGCACCGCAATGGCGATGCCCTGGATCACCTCGCCGGCCTCCTCGCCGACCATATGCGCGCCGACCACCCTATCGCTGTGGTCATCGACGATCAGCTTCATCAGGCAACGCTCGTCGCTGCCCGACAGCGTGTGCTTCATCGGCCGGAAATCGGCCGTGTAGACACGCACCTCGCCGAACTGCTCGCGAGCCGCCTCTTCGGACAGTCCCACCGTGCCGATATTGGGGTGGCAGAACACCGCCGTGGCGATGTTGTGATAGTCGAGTGGGCGCGGCGGCGCATCGCTGAAGTGGTGCTGGACCATGTGCATGGCTTCGGCCAAAGCCACCGGGGTCAGCTCGGGGCCGCCGGTGACGTCGCCCAGCGCCAGGATCGACGGCACCGAGGTTTCATAGCGCTCGTTGACCTTGAGGGTGCCGTCGGCGTTCAGGGCAATGTCCAGTCGATCGAGGCCGAGCCCTTGAAGATGCGGCTTGCGCCCGGTAGCGGCGAGTATCGCATCGACCTCGAGCGTCTCGCCGTTGGTGAGCGTGACCCGATAGGCGTCCCCCGCCGGCTCGATGCGCTCGATATTGGTCTCGAAATGCAGCTTGACACCCTTCTTGGCCATTTCATCACGGGTGAACTCCCGCACTTCGCGGTCGAAGCCGCGCAGGAACAGCTCGCCGCGATAGACGAGATGCGCCTCGCTGCCCAGGCCGTTGAAGATGCTGGCGAACTCCACCGCGATATAGCCGCCGCCAAGTACCAGGAAGCGCTCGGGAAAGGTATCGAGATCGAACACCCGGTTGGAGTCGACAACGTGTTCGTTACCAGGGAAGTCCGGCACCCAGGGCCAGCCGCCGACTGCGACGAGAATTTTCTCGGCGCTGACGGTATCACCGTCGACCTCGACGTGATGCGCATCGAGCACCTTGGCGCGGGCGTTGATCAGGGTCACGTTAGCGCCCTCAAGCAGGCGCCCATAGATGCCGTTGAGGCGCTTGATCTCGGCGATCTTGTTGTCGCGCAGGGTGGCCCAGTCGAAGCGCGGCGCCTCGGGCAGCGTCCAGCCGAAACCGGCGCTGTCGTCGAAGGCGTCGTGGAAATGCGCGGCATAGGAGTAGAGCTTCTTGGGCACGCAGCCGACGTTGACACAGGTACCGCCGAGGTAGCGGTCCTCGGCTACTGCGACACGCGCGCCGGTGGCCGCCGCGGTACGCGCGGCGCGCACGCCACCGGAACCGGCGCCGATGACGAAAAGATCGTAGTCGTACTGGGACACTGACATCTCCTGAAATACGCTAAAGCATTGAAACGCTGCGCAGATGATACCAGCCCTTGAGCAGCGCCGGGAGTGGCGACGACGTTGACCGGCTGCCAGACTCACGGTAAAAGAAGCCCCACCCATGCCACTGCTACAGGTTTCCTCGTCATGAAAGAACGCATGCAAGCGCTGCTCGAGCGCAACCGCGAGTGGGCAGAGCAGATGCGTGAACAGGACCCCGAGTTCTTTTCGCGCCTCTCGCAGCAGCAGAATCCCGACTATCTGTGGATCGGCTGTTCTGATAGCCGTGTGCCGGCCAACCAGATCATCGCCCTGCCCCCCGGTGAAGTCTTCGTCCATCGCAACGTCGCCAACCTGCTGCATAACAACGACATGAACGCCCTGTCGGTGGTGCAGTACGCGGTCGACGTGCTCAAGGTCAAACACATCATGGTGGTGGGTCACTACGGCTGCGGCGGGGTGCGTGCCGCCGTTCAGGGTGGCGAGAACGGCATCGTCGATTTCTGGCTGCACTCGGTGCGCGATCTCTACAGCCGCCATCGCCAGAGCCTTGCCGCGTTGAGCCTCGACGAGCAGGTCGACCGTATGTGCGAGCTCAACGTCAAGGCCCAGGTCGACAACCTGGCGCGCAACAAGATCATTCAGCGCGCCTGGCAGCGCGGCCAGCCACTCGCCGTGCATGGCTGGGTCTATGGGCTCGGCGACGGCCGGGTCACCGACCTCGACTGCACCGTCGAAGGACTCGACCAGGTGCCACAGCTCTACCGCGTCGATCGCCTCGATCCCATCGAGCCATGAGTGTTGCCTCGGTGAGCGACCGCGACGCCCTGCACTTGGTCCATCTGGATGCGCTGCAGCAGGCCTACGCCGAGCACCTCGAGGCGGCAGGCCATGACGCGCTGTGGATCTACAGCGGCACGCCGCGCCAGCACTACGCCGACGATCAGGCTGCGACCTTTCGCGCCTATGGCCACTTCGTGCACTGGGCGCCACTGCCCGAGCTCAGCCATAGCTGGCTGCTGATCCGTCCCGGGCAGCGGCCACTGCTGCAGATCCATGCCCCGGACGATTTCTGGCACCTCCCCGCCCGGTGTCCAGACGCTGCCTGGAGCCAGGCATTCGAGATTCGGCTGAGTGACGAGATGACACCTCCAGCCTGCCCGGCCAGGCGCCGCGCGGTGATCGGCGACCTCGACGCCGAACAGGCCGAGGCCATGGGCGCTACGCTCAACCCGCCGGCGCTGCTCGCCGCGCTCGACCACGGCCGACTGCACAAGAACGCCCATGAACAGGCCTGCCTCATCGACGCCAACCGCACAGCGCTGGCCGGCCATGTCGCGGCGCAGCAGGCGTTCGAGAGCGGTGCCAGCGAGCTCGACATCCACCTCGCCTATCTGGCGGCGAGCCGGCAGCGCGAGTCGTCGCTGCCGTATGACAGCATCGTGGGCCTCAACCGCCACGCCGGCGTGCTGCACTACCAGCACTATGAGCAGGCCGTCCCCGTCGAGCGGCGTAGCCTGCTGGTGGATGCCGGCCAACGTGAGCTCGGCTACTGCGCCGACATCACCCGCACCTGGGCAGGCCCGGGGGCGCCGGATCTCTTCGTGTCGCTGCTCGCAAGCATGCAAACCCTGCACCAGCGCCTGGTCGCGGCCTGTGCGCCGGGCGTCGCCTTCGTCGAGCTGCATCGTCAGATGCACCATGAGCTTGCCCAGTTGCTCATCGAGCACGGCGTGCTGCGCTGTTCCGCCGAGGCGGCCGTCGACGCCGGTCTTACCCGCGCCTTCTGCCCCCATGGGCTGGGCCACTCGCTGGGCATTCAGGTCCACGACGTAGGCGGCCGGCAGGACGATGATGGCGCGCCGTTACCGCCGCCTGCCAGCGACCCAGCGCTGCGCCTGACGCGCACCCTGACGCCGAACATGGTGGTGACCATCGAACCCGGCTGCTATGTGATCCCGATGCTGCTCGAACCGCTGCGCCGTGGTGCCGAGGCGGCGCAGATCGACTGGACGCTGGTCGAACGGCTCGCACCCTGCGGCGGGATTCGCCTCGAAGACAACGTCGCCATCACTGCCACCGGCCAGCACAACCTGACTGAGGTAGCCGACAACGTCCACTGATCTCGGGGTCATCGCCGCTACGCAGATTCGCCCGCAACGGATCCGTCGGCAGGCCCTCGCCAAGCGCATCGAGGGCCTCGATCCGATACGGGTTGCGTGGCGCCGTCAGCGCGATAAGCTGGAAGTACGCCCACTCACCGAGATCGGCATGTCACGCACCATCGTTCCCGCTGACTACCGCCCTCCGCGCGGCCTCAGCAATCGCCATGTCCAGACACTGCTACCGCGGCTGCTGCCGCGGCGGCGGCTGGCGCGGGACACCGAGATCATCAACCTGCCGGACGGTGACTTCGTCGAGCTGTCGTGGCTGCGCCAGGCGCCGACTCGTGACGACGCCCCGCTGTTCATTCTCTTCCATGGCCTCGAGGGCTCATTGGACTCGCCCTATGCCGGCGAGCTGCTGTGGAACGCCCAGCAGGCCGGCTGGCGGGTGGTGATGATGCACTTTCGTGGCTGTGGCCAGGCCCCCAATCGCCTGCCACGGGCCTACCACAGCGGCGATACGGCCGATGCCTACTGGGTGATCGGCCAGCTTGCCCAGCGCTACCCCAATGCCATCAAGGTCGCCGCCGGGGTATCGCTGGGCGCCAACATGCTGGTCAAGCTGGTCGCCGAACAGGGCGGGGATGGGCTCGATCTGGCCGGTGCCATCGCCATCTGTGCTCCCCTCGACCTGGCCGCCAGTGCCGATGCCTTGAACACCGGCTTCGCGCGTGTCTATCAGCGCCACCTGCTGCGCTCGCTGAAGCGCAAGGTAATGGCCAAGATGGCGCAGGGGCCGATGCCGATCGCGCTATCGCCCCATCAGCTCAAGGAGCTCGACAGTTTCTGGGCCTATGACAACGAGGTCACCGCGCCGCTGCACGGCTTCAGCTCGGCGAGTGACTACTATCGCCGCGCCTCGGCGGGACGCCTGCTCGGCGATATCGAACTGCCGACGCTGATCCTGCACGCTGCCGACGACCCCTTCATGCCCGGCGACCTGTTCGACCGCCTGCCCACGCCGTCGGACTCGGTGCGCGTAGAGATCGCCCGCCACGGCGGCCATGTCGGTTTTCTCGAATATCGTCGCGGTGGGCTGCGTTCATGGCTGGGTCGGCGCGTCGCCGAGCAGCTCAACGACTGGGCGGCGCTGGGCAGCGCCGCCAGCGGGCAGGCGATTCCTTCGGCTAGCCGATCGGACAGCTGACGCCGGTGCCTTTCAGCCCGCAGTAGCCGTTGGGGTTCTTGGCGAGATACTGCTGGTGGTACTCCTCGGCGAGATAGAAGGCCTCGAGGGGGGCAATCTCGGTGGTGATCGAATCGCGCCCGGCGGCGTCGAGCGCCCGCTGGTAGGCGTCACGACTCTGCTTCGCGGCCGCCAGCTGGCCGCTGCTGGTGGTGTAGATCGCCGAGCGATACTGGCTGCCCAGGTCATTGCCCTGGCGCATGCCCTGGGTCGGATCATGGGCCTCCCAGAACACCTGCAGCAGCGCCGTGAACGGCAGCCGAGCCGGATCGAAGACCACCCGCACCGCCTCGGTGTGCCCGGTCAAGCCGGTGCAAGTCTCCTCGTAGGTGGGATTGGGCGTATAGCCGCCGGCATAGCCCACCGCGGTAACATGCACGCCTGGCAACTCCCAGAACAGTCGCTCCGCGCCCCAGAAGCACCCCAGCCCCAGCACCACGTCTTCAAGGCCTTCGGGAAACGGCGGCAGCATGCTGGCACCATTGACCAGATGCCGGCCGCTGATGCGCAACGGCGTGTCGCGGCCCGGCAAGGCGCGTCCGGGGGCGACCAGGGACCTGTTGTCGGGTAATGGCATTAGACTATTCCTCGCTTATCGTCGTGCGCCTCAGCGGGTCTGCTCGGCGCGTCCCAGGCTGAACTGGTAGACCAGATCGACGGCCTGGGCTGCCCCTGAGACCGCTTGCAGATACAGATTACGCCACAGCGTGTAGCGTAGCGTCAGCTCGGCGATGGGCGAGAAGATCCCGACCCCATAGCTGACGCGCAGATCGTCGGTCAGCTGCCCGCTGACCACCACCTGGCTCTCGTCCCCGGTGCCGGCGGTTTCCAGCGCCAGGTCATCGACGCCAAAGGCCTGGCCGATCTGCCCCACCGCGCCACCGGTCTGCGACAGCGATAGCCCGATCAACGCCGAGGCCAGGGCCCCGTCGGCATCACCATCGCCTGGCGCGCGGCCGCGCAGCAGATAGGAGAGAGCCCTGCCCTCGTCCATCGACGGTTCCGAGAACACCTGCAGGTCGGGGGCTTCGGTGGCGCCGGTGACGCGCAACCCGGCGATCACGTCGTCCTCGGTGACGTTGGGGTTGCGAATCGCCTCGAAGTCGAGCAGCGGCTGGTCGGCGGGACCACTGAACAGCAGCTGGCCGCGGCGAATCAGCAGGTCCTGGCCGAAGGCGCGGAAGCGACCGTCGACCAGGTTGACTTCACCGAACAGCTGTACCGGCCCGGTCTGCTGGCGTACCTGAAGGTCGCCGCGCAGCCCGCTCTCCAAGCCATAGGCCTCGAGCTGCATGTCCGGGCCCAGCGCCAGGTCGATCTGCACGTCCAGTTGAATGCCGGCCTCGGCCAGCGCCTGGGAAGTGGCTTCGTCGGCGCCCTCTTCGGCACGCTCGGCGGCGCGTGCCGCTTCACGCTGGGCGCGACGCTCATCGCGCTCGCTGATGATGATCTCGTCGCTGCTGGGCGTGACCGCCGTGGCGGGCATCTGGCCAATCTCGAGGCGCGCCCAGGGTACCTCGACCCGGCCGCGAACCTCGAGGCGCTCGGGGTCAGTCTCGATCGACAAGTTGGGAGCGATGCGCAGCCGGCCGATATCGGGGAGTTCGGCGAGCAGCGGGTCGCTGCGGCCGTCCAGGGTGATCGCCGCCTGCCAGGCGTCGGCGCTGGGCCAGCTGGCGCTGCCGTCGATGCTCAGCTGTCCCTGCTCGGCGGCGATCAGGCCGCGAATATCGGCGCGATCGCCGGCCAGCAGGATCTCGAGGTTACCGTCGCGCACTTCTACCGGCACGTCGCCGCCGCGCGCCTCCAGGCCACTCAAGCGGATATCGCCATCCAGGCTGGGCTCGGCCAGGCTACCGCCGATGGCGACGTCACCGGTCACCGAGCCCCCGAGGGTCTGCATGTCGGCGACCAGCGCCTGATAGGGCGCCAGGCGGATGTCGTCGAGCACCAGGCGTCCGCTGAGCGGCCCCTGGTTGACCGGGTCGTCGATATCGATGAACAGACGGATGTCACCGGCATCGGCCAGCGACACCTCGAGCTCGGCCTCGGCGCGGGCCTGGGTGGCGTCGACCTCCAGCCGCAGCTGCGAGGCCGGCAGCTCCCACGGCTGGCCGTAGGCGTCCAGGCCACTCAGCCCCAGGTCGCTGCCCAGCCCCAGATCGAGCGACCAGCGCGCCCCGCCCGCAGCCCACTCGGCGCGCAACTCGGACTGGGTCTCGCCGGCCACCGACCAGCCTTCGGGCATGAACTCCTCGAGCAGCGACATCGGCAGGTCGCGAATCGCCAGCGCCGCACTGCCCTGTTCGCCACTGGCGCTCAGGGTGTCGGTGACGCAGAGTCGCCCGCCGCGGGCGTAGACCAAACAGAACGGCTGCACCTGCGCACTGCCAGCGTCGAGGTTGGCAGCCAGCTCGATGGGCTGGTCGAGACGCACGTCGCCGTGCTCGCTGTCGACCTCGAGCGGCGACAGGCTAGCCCGGTAGCGATCACGCGCCTGGTTCATGCTGCCGTCGAGGGCCAGCGCCGCGCGCGACAGCGGCATGCCGGGCCCGGCAAGCGCCTCGAGCTCCAGGCGGTGCGCCGAGAGGCGACCGTCGAGCCCCAGGCTGATGCTCGAGAAGCGCTGCCCACCGGCGTTGAGGCGCTCTATCTCGAGAGCCGCGTCCAGGCTTGGATCGTCCAGCCCGCTGACCCGCGCGCTCAGTGTCAGCTGTTCGAGACGATTGTCGGCGGCGGAGAGCGAGTCGCCGACCAGATCGAGGCGCAGCTGCGGTGACTCCAGGCTGCCGGCCACGTCGAAATCGCCCTGCAGGCTGCCACCCAGCTGCGGCGACAGGCTGGCAAGATCCGGCGCGCGCAGGGTGCCGCTCAGGTCGAGGCGCTCGGCGACCCGCCCCTGGGCGGTCAGGCGGTTGTTGCCCTGGCGCAGGTCCAGCGCGGTGATATCCCACTGCATCTCGCTATTGCCGCTGAGTTCGGCATCCAGGGCCAGCGGCAGCTGCTGCAGTTCACCGCGAATGCTCAGCGTGGGAACGTCCAGCGACCAGCCCTCGGGCGACTGGACAAAGCCCAGCGCGGCGTCGCCGCTCAGACGGCCCTGCACGGCGTCGGTGAAGGCGCCCGGGTCGAGGTTGTTGAGCTGCAGCCGGGTGCTGACATCCAGCCCCTCCGACCAGCGCACCTCGCCGTGACTGATCAGCGAGCCGGCCTGCTGGACGGTGACCGACAGCGGCGTCCAGGCGAAGTGCTCGAGATCGCCGCTGCCATTCAGGGCCAGCCGCGTGGCGGGCAGTTCGGGGCCCTCGGCGTTCACCGACAGCGCCGCCTGGTACTCCAACAGGCTCCCCTCGAGGCGCAGCACCAGGTCGTTGAGTGCATAGGGCGGCTCGGCGGCGTCGCCCTGCTGCTCACGCTGCGCGGGAAGTGGCCACTCGAGGCGTTCGGCGCGGGCGCTGACGCGCATCGGCAGAGTCGGGTCGAGGGCATCGAGATGCGCCGAAATGGCGGTGTTGATCTGGCCGCTGGTGGTCAGTTGGGCGTCCAGTGCGGCGAGGCTGCCGGCCAGGGTCAGGCTGAGCCGCTCGCCGGCCAGTTCGGGCATGATCTCCGGTAGATAGAGTTCGCCGTCGAGCTGAGCCTCGAGCGGATAGTCGTCGCGCAGCGTCACGCTTGCCGCGAGTGACAGGTCGGCGTCGGCGGTGGCCAGTTCGAGGCTCGACAGCTCGACCTGCTGGCCCGCCGCGCTGACCGCCAGCGCCAGGCGTTCGACGCGATACTCGACGGGACCCTGGAGTTCACTGTCGAGAATCTCCAGCGCCGGCACGCTGACGTTGAGCGGCAGTGAGATGTCCGGCAGCGCGATACGTTCGCGCTCCTCGAGCGGCACGCTGGCCAGGCCCTCCAGTTCGGCGGCGGCCTGGGCCGGCAGCGGTGACTGGGCGGCGATGGCGGCATCGATAGCCGCAGCCTCGATACGCGGCGTAGCGTCGTCATCGGGTGGCAGTGCCAGCCTGGCCCCCGGCGTCAACGGCAGCATCACGCGCAGGCCCACCAGTTGGGTGGCATGCAGCTCGAGATCGCTGCCCTCGGCGGTTGCCCCGCTGGTGAAACTGGCCCAGTACAGGCGGGTGCCGTCAGCCAGTTGGATGTCGATATCCTCGAGAGACAGGGCGCGCAGCTCGATCGGGAAGGGTAGCGAGATGGGCTGTGGGTCCCGGGGCGTGCCGTCATCGGCAGCCGGCGCCTGCTCTGCGTCGCCGGCCGCCAGGCGCACGCTCAAGCCGCGCACCGCCAGCCGGTCGATGCACAGGCGTCCGCCGAGCAGGCAGTCATCGGCCCAGGCCAGCTCGAATTCCGCCACGCTTACGCTGGCGGGGCCGGCCTCGAGGCGCAAGCCGTCGATGCGCAGGCGGTCGAGCGGCGCCCCCTGCGCCGCCTCGTAGCTGTACCAGCCACGTTGCTGGCCCTGTTCCAGCAACACGCCGGTGCCCCACGGCGACAGCGCAAGTCCCAGGGCGAAGATCACCAGTCCTATCAGCCATAGCGGCAGCCATAGTGCAGCGCGTACCAGCGCCCAGATCAGTCGAGTAATGGTCAGAACTCCGGTCCGATCGCGAAATGAATTCGCCAGTCGTTGTCGTCATCGTCGAAGGGGTGGGCCACATCGAAGCGAATCGGCCCCACCGGGGAGATCCAGCGCACGCCGAGGCCGGCGCCGGTGTTGAGCTGGTCGGGGCCCCAGTCATCGAAGGCGTCGCCGGTATCGATGAAGGTGGCGCCCCACCAGTCGCCGGTGACCCGGCGCTGATACTCGAGGCTGGCGGTGAACAGCTGCTGGCCACCCAGCAAGGCGCCCTCCTCATCTCGCGGGGCAAGGCTCTCGTAGGCATAGCCGCGCACCGTGCGATCGCCGCCGGTGAAGAAGCGCAGCGAGGGTGGCATGCGTTCGAATTCGCTGGTCTCGATGCTGCCTAGTCCCAGCCGGCCGATGAAGCGGTTGTTACGACCCAGCATGCGGATCCACTGCGAGTCGGCGGTGGTGCGGAAGAACTCGATGTCCGAGCCCCAGGCGGTGTTGGAGTATTCGAAGGCCACCCGCTGACGGTCGCCCCAGCTCGGAAAACGCGGGTTACGGGTGCGGGTACGTGACCAGCTGATCCCCGGGTAGAGCAGGAACGTCTGATCCTCATCGACCCCCTGAGTGAAGTCCTCGAAGGTGCTGCGCAGATAGGCGCTCTGCACCCAGCCGTTATCGAACTCCCAGCGCCGCGCCAGCTCAACCGAGGCCTCGAGGCTGCGGGTGTCGTCGCTGTCGCGATGGCGAAAGCCGTACTGCAGCCGGTAGCTATCGCGCAGCGGATCCTCCAGCGGAATCGCGTACTCGCCGGTGAAGCGCTGCTCTGGGGCGGACAGGAACAGGTCATGATTGAGACTGTGGCCGAGGCGGTTGATCCAGGGCTGCTCCCAGCCAAACCGCAGTCGCGGGCCGACATCGGTGGCATAACCCACCCCGACTTCGAACTGATGGCGGTCGGCGGGCACCAGATTGACGTCGATGGGCACGTCGAGGGACTGCGGGGTAACGCTGCGCACCGCGGCCAGCGTCTGGGCGCTTATCATCGGCCCCTCGATCGGAGTGTCCGCCGGCGGCGCGGCGGGCGCGCCCTCGCCCTGCAGATCGGCCTGCTGCCACCAGCCGGGGCCTGCCGGGGCATCCAGCGCCAAGCTGGCGGCGCCGCCGATCCGCGGCCGCACGCTGATCGAGCTGAACCAGTTGCTCTGGCCAAGCCGCTGGTTGTAGCGCGCGATGTCGCCGGCCAGATAGGGATCACCCGGCTCGAACGGCAGCATGCGACGCAGGCGGTCTTCGTCGATATGGCTGCCGTGGAAGCGCGGCTCACCGAAGCGGTAGCGCGGGCCGCTGTCCAGGGTCAGATAAAGGCGTGCGCTCTGCTCCCAGGGGCGTACTTCCATGCGCCGGTCGAGAAAGCGCGAATCGAAGTAGCCGCGCTCCAGCGACAGCGCCGCAAGGCGATTGCGCAGGCGGTCGTAGGGAGCGTGCTCGAGGGGGTCGCCCTCGCTGAGCGGAAAGGCCTCGAGGGCGTCGACGAACGTCTCATCGCGCCTCGCCTCGCCGCGCACCTGAAAATCCAGCGACTGAATCACCACCTGGGGGCCCGCCTCGACCATCACCGTGACGCGCTCCACCGGATCGCCGGCAAACTCCAGCTGTAGCTGGGGCTCGTAGTAGCCATAGACCCGCAGCGCCTCCATACTGCGCCGGCGCACCACCGACTCGAGCCGCGACTGGCTGTACTGGGCGGCATCCAGCCCATCGAGGTAGATAGCGATATTGTCGGCGGGGCGTCCGGAAATCCCCTGTACGTCGGCATCCAGCGCCCAGGCTGGCGCGATGCTTGCCAGGCAGGCCACCACCGACCCCAGGCGCGTCAATGCGCGAAATTCCATATCAGTTTCCCAACTGGCTCTGCACGGCTTCCAGTTGCGCACTCGTCGCTAGCTGCGACTGTCTGAGTTCGGTGAGCTCGGCCCGGGTCGAGCCCAGGCGGTCACGTAGTTCGGCAACTTCCTGTTGATCATCTTCGCGCAGCGCGTCGAGCTGCTCAAGTGTCTCCTGCAACGCATCGAGATCGCTGGTGAGCTGATCGAGACGCTGTGGGTCGAGTTCGGGGCGCTCGTCGAGCCGCGTGGCAAGCTGTTGCTGCTGTGCCTCGAGACCCTCCAGGCGCGGCTCGAGATCACGCCATTGATCGCTGAGCGATTCAAGGCGAGGCGCCTGCTCATCGGTACGCGTTTCTAGTCGTTCGAGACGCCCGGCAAGGCTCGCCCTGGCCTGCTCGCCGCCCTCCTCCAAGGCATCCAGCGATTGGCGCACCACCCCGATCAGGCCGTCGAGTGACTCGACCTCTTCTCTCAGTTCCTCGAACTGCGCGGCAAGGCGCTCGACCGCCTCGTCCTCGGCGCTGGCAACGCGAATCGACTCGATCAGCTGCTCCTGCTCCTCGAGGCGATCACGCAGCGCCTGCTGGCTATCATTAAGCGACGCCAGGCGCTCGGTGATCGGCTCGAGTTCACTGTCCTGCTCCTGGTCCAGACCGTCGAAGCGCGCATGCACGTTGGAGAGCTGGCCTTCGAGTCGGTCCAGCTCGCGCTGCAGCAGCAGCCGCTCCTGCCAGGCAGTGAACGCCAGGCCGGCCAGCGCTGCGATCAGCACCAGGATCATCAGCCAAAGCGGCCACAGACGAGCGCCGCGCGGCTGGCGCAGATGATTGGCGGTCAGACTAGCATTGACATCGGGGACTATCGGCGACGAAAGGCGCTGTTCCTCCGGGCGCTCAGCCATTGGGTGACTCCTTGCCGTGAGAGCGTCGTAAGACGGACGGGACACACTCCCGTCGTGAGCGGCGTCGGCCTAGCCGAGCGACGCCCTCGTCATTGGCGAGCATACCCCAGGCTGCTATGATCTGGCGACACCACTTACGCATATATGGTTGCAGCGTAAGGCTTTTTGCAGGAGCAACAGGCAATGGCATTCGAACTACCCGCGCTGCCCTACGACAAGAATGCGCTGGAGCCGCACCTCTCCGCCGAAACCCTGGAATACCACTATGGCAAGCATCATCTGGCCTACGTGACCCGCCTCAATGCCCTGGTTGAGGGCACCGATGATGATCAGAAGTCGCTGGAGGAGATCATCCAGTCCAGCGCCGGCGAACTGTTCAATCAGGCCGCCCAGGCCTGGAACCACACCTTTTATTGGCACTGCCTGTCACCCAGCGGCGGCGGTGAGGCACATGGCCCGGTGGGCGAGGCACTCATTGCCGAGTTCGGCTCCTTCGCCGCGTTCAAGGCGGCCTTCGAGGCCGCCGCCCTCGAGCATTTTGGTGCCGGCTGGACCTGGCTGGTCAAGCGCGGCGACGGCGGCCTCGAGATCGTGGCGACCCATGATGCCGATACCCCGGTCGCCCATCACCAGACGCCGCTGCTGGCCGTCGACGTTTGGGAGCACGCCTACTACATCGACTATCGCAACGCTCGCGCCAAGTACCTGCAAGGCATCTGGCAGCTGATCAACTGGGATTTCGTGAACCAGAATTTCAGCTGACGATGGTAACGACGGCAAGACGCCCCGCGAGGTGGGGCGTCTTGTCATCTAGCGCCGGTGATCAGCAGTTGCTAGGGATCTGCGCGGCGACCGATACCCCGATACACCAGCCCACGGGCGGCGACATAGGCGGGATCGTAGATATTGCGACCGTCGAGCACCAGGCGCTTGGTCAGCGCCTCGCCGAGACGCCGCCAGTCGGGGTTCCAGTAGCACTTCCACTCGGTGACCAGCATCAGCGCGTCGGCGCCCTGGCACGCCTCGTAGGGATCATTCTGGCACAGCGTCAGCAGCGGGTGCTCGCCGACCTCCTTGCGCAGCGCCGGCAGTGCCGCCGGATCGTGCAGGCGCACATGGACGCCCTGGGCCCATAGCGCACGTAGCAGCGTCAGTACCGGCGCGTGATCGATACGCGCGGTGCCGGGCTTGAAGGCGGCCCCCCATACGGCCACAGTAAGGCCGTCCAACTGACCGTGGAAGTGCCCCCACAGCTTGCGAAACAGCGTCTCCTTCTTGTGCTCGTTGATATCCAGCACCTGCTCGAGCAGCGCCGACTCGCGGCCGCTGGCCGACTGCACGTCGGCCAGGCGCATCAGGTCGCGGGAAAAGTTGGGGCCACCAAAACCGCAGCCCGGGTAGAGGTACTGGTAACCGATGCGCGGGTCGGCGCCCATCCCCTGGCGCACGTGCTCGACGTCGACGCCCAGCGAGTCGGCAAGCCCGGCGACTTCGTTCATGTAGCTGATGCGGGTCGCCAGCATGCCATTGATCGATAGCTTGGTGAGCTCGGCGGCGCGGCGCGGCATGCGCTGGAAGCTGTCACTGCGGCGATTGAAGGCGCGCAGCAGTTCGCGCACCTGGGCGGCCGCCTGGTCGTCTTCACAGCCCAGCAGCCAGCGGCTGGGGCGGGTGAAGGCCTGCCAGGCGCGCCCCTCCTCGAGCATGTCGGGTAGCGCCACGGCGACCTGGCCGGCATGCCCGAGCAGCGCTTCGAGCTGCTCGGTGTCGCCGACCGGAAAGGTCGAATTGTTGATCACCACCAGCGGTGAGGATTGCACGCTGGCCAACTGATCGACGCTATTCGTGGCCAGCTCACGCTGGTCGGGGGCGAGCGCCAACCACAGCACGTCGAGGGGCTCGTCGCCGGCCAGTGCCGACAGCGCCATATCGCTCTCGAGAATCTGCAGGGCACCGCCGCGCTGGGCATCCTTGAGCTGATGCAGCAGTTCGGGCTCGCGCGTCAGCCAGTCGGCCTGTTCGAGCTCGCGCCACGGGTTCTGTGCCAGCGGCAGCCATACCACGCGGTGCCCGACGCTGGCCAGCGCCGCAGCAGCGGTGGCGGCGGCGAGTTCACTTCCCTGTATCAGGACTCGCATTACGGTTCACTCCTTGGCGGCGTACTTGTCGAGCAGCTCGGCGAAGCCGTCGGCATACTTGGGGTGGCGCTTGGCAAAGGCCAGAATCGCCTCGAGATAGCCAAGCTGGTGGCCGCAATCGTAGGTTGCGCCGCGCATGCGATAGGCGGCCACGCCCTCGCGGGCGCGCAGGGTATCGATGGCGTCGGTGAGCTGGATCTCGTTGCCGGCGCCGGGCGGGGTGTCGGCCAGCAGCGGAAAGATCGAGCCAGGCAGCAGGTAGCGACCGATCACCGCCAGTGTCGAAGGCGCGTCCTCGACCTTGGGCTTCTCGACTACCCGCGCCATCGGCGCCGATTCGCCGGCCGCCGGTGACTCGCCGTCGATGGCCACGATGCCGTACTTGTAGACCATCTCCCGCGGCACGTTCTCGACCATGATCTGTGACTGGCCGCTGGCGGCGAAGGCGTCGACCATGCCGCCCAGATCGTTGCCGGCCAGGCCGTGGCCGTCCACCAGCACGTCGGGAAGCAGCACCGCGAACGGCTCCTCGTCGCCGATCACCGGGCGTGCGCAGAGCACCGCATGACCGAGGCCCAGCGGCTCGGGCTGACGCACGCTGATGATCTTGACGTCGTCGGGAATGATATTGCGCAGCTCTTCGAGCAGCTCGGTCTTGCCCTTGGCCTCAAGGCTCGCCTCGAGCTCGAAATGCTTGTCGAAGTGGTTCTCGATCGCCGCCTTGC
The DNA here is from genome assembly GCF_010977575.1 of Halomonas socia. Lineage (GTDB taxonomy): Bacteria > Pseudomonadota > Gammaproteobacteria > Pseudomonadales > Halomonadaceae > Franzmannia > Franzmannia socia. Next base: position 3,659,185 of record NZ_CP048812.1, on the reverse strand, counting down.
TGGAGTGAGTGACCAGCACGATCTCCTTGATGCCAGCGGCCACCGCCTCTTCCACCACGTACTGGATCACCGGCTTGTCGACGATGGTGATCATCTCCTTGGGAATGGCTTTCGAGGCGGGCAGGCAGCGTGTGCCGAGACCGGCCACCGGAAGTACGGCCTTGCGGATCATCGGGATCCCTCCTGATCATGAATGCCGCTCGATTATGCCATAGCCACCCGGCCAGTGGATGACGCCAGACGGCAACAATTGCGCTTTCGCGCCGCGAAACGGACAAGCCAGCATCCGGCAGAGTAGAATGAGACGACCCCGATGGACAGCAAGAGGCACCCGATGACAGCCACTCAGGATCCGGCGCAGCGACACGACAATCCCCACCATGGCAATGTCGATCACGCCGAAGTCGCCAAGTTCGAGGCCTTGGCCAGCCGCTGGTGGGACAGGGACAGCGAGTTCAAGCCACTCCACGACATCAACCCGCTGCGTCTCGATTTCATCGATGCCCGCGCCGGCCTGGCCGGCAAGACGGTGATCGACGTTGGCTGCGGCGGCGGCATCCTCGCCGAGGCCATGGCCCATCGCGGCGCCCAGGTCACCGGCATCGACATGGGCGAGGCGCCGCTCGCCGTGGCGCGCCTGCATCAGCAGGAGAGCGGCGTCACGGTCGACTATCGCCAGGCCAGCGCCGAGCAGATGGCGGCCAGCCATCCCGGCGAGTTCGATGTCGTAACCTGCCTCGAGATGCTCGAGCACGTGCCCGACCCGGCCTCGGTGGTACGCGCCTGCGCGACCCTGGTCAAGCCCGGCGGCCAGGTGTTCTTCTCGACCATCAATCGCAACCCCAAGGCCTATGCCTTTGCCATTCTCGGTGCCGAGTACCTGCTCCGGCTGCTGCCCCGCGGCACCCACGACTATCGCAAGCTGATCCGTCCCGCCGAGCTGTCGAGCTGGTGCCGCACCACCGGCCTCAAGGTGTGCGAGCAGAGTGGCCTGGTGTACAACCCGCTGACCCGCCGCTACCGGCTGGCCCCCCGAGACGTCTCGGTCAACTACCTGATGCACGCCAGTCGTGAACTACCATGACCTTTTCAGCACCGCGCGCCCTGCTGTTCGACCTCGATGGCACCCTGGTCGATACCGCTCCCGACCTGGCGCGGGCCACCAACGAGTTGCGCGCCCATCACGGCCTCGCCCCGCTGCCCTACCCACAGATTCGCAGTCAGGTCTCCAACGGCGGCAGTGCGCTGGTCACCCTGGCCTTGGGACTTACCAGCGAGCATGTCGATCATGGTGCCGCACGGGCCTTTCTACTCGACGCTTACGGTCGCGATGTCGCCAGCCAGAGTCGCCTGTTCGATGGCCTAGAGCGGTTGATCGAACATTGGGCACTGCCCCCGCGGGCCTGGGGGATCGTCACCAACAAGCCGCGTGCCTACGCCGCGCCGCTGATCGAGGCGCTACAGCTGACGCCCGGCGCACTGCTGTGCGCCGACGACCTGCCGCTCAAGAAGCCGGCTCCGGAGCCGCTGTGGGAAGCCGCGTGTCGCCTCTCGGTGACACCCAAGGAGTGCTGGTACATCGGTGACCACCTGCGTGACATGGAGGCCGCGCGCAGCGCCGGAATGACCGCCGTGGCGGTAGGCTATGGCTACATCGCCGAAGAGGATGACATCGGCCGTTGGCCGGCGGATCTGTGGTTCGAGACGCCGGACGCGCTGGTCGAGGCCCTGATGCAGGCAAGGTGAGAAGGCATCGGGCAGCCGTGAGGCGCGGCTGCCCGACGTGAGGGTTCAGCTGCGTGGCGGCTGAGCGTCGAACTGCTCGCCGGTGACACCGCGGCTGTCGGGGCCCATCAGCCACAGGTAGGTCGGCATGATCTCGGCCGGGCGACGCAGGCTATTGGGATCCTCACCGGGATAGGCGGTCTTGCGCATCTGAGTGCGGGTGGCGCCGGGATTGAGGCTGTTGATACGAATAGCGGGATTGTTGACGAACTCGTCTGCCAACACCTCCATGAAGCCTTCGGTGGCGAACTTGGAGACCGCATAGGCGCCCCAGTAGGCGCGCCCCTGGCGACCCACGCTCGATGAAGTGAACACCAGCGAGGCGTCGTCGCTGCTCAACAGCAGCGGCAACAGCGCCTGGGTCATCCAGATCGGACCGTTGGTGTTGACCTGCATGACCTGCTCCCACAGCGCCGGATCGTACTGTTCGAAGGGCGTCAGGCGCCCTAGCAGGCCGGCATTATGCAGCAGCCCATCCAGTCTCCCGAACTCCTTGTCGAGGGTCTCCGCCATGTCGCGGAAATCCTTGAGCGTGGCACCCTCGAAGTTGAGCGGGAAGATCGCCGGCTGCGGACCACCGGCGGCCTCGATCTCGTCGTAGACGGCTTCCAGCTTGGCCACGGTGCGGCCCAGAAGGATCACCGTGGCGCCGTGCGCGGCATACGCTTTGGCCGCCTCGCGACCGATGCCGTCGCCGGCACCGGTGACCAGGATAACGCGACCCGCGAGTAGGTCGGGACGCGCTTGATAATCGATCTTGCAGGGCATCGGGGCTCCTCTGGCAACGGCCGCTACAGGCCGGACTGGTTGAGAAATTCGCTGGCCAGGGTCGCGGCATTGCTTTCCGGATAGCTTTCCATCAGCTCGTCAAGCAGCTCGCGGCTGGCATCGGGCTGCCCCTGACGGGCGCGCAGCAGTGCCAGCTTGTAGAGCGCGTCCGGCACCTTGTTGCTGGCAGCATAGTCGTCGATCACGGTCTGGAAGGCGCCAGCGGCCTGCTCGAGATCCGACTCGGCGGAGTGCAGTTCACCTAGCCAGTAGTAGCCATTGGCGGCCAGGTCATGATCGGGATAGTCGGCCACGAAGGCGTTGAAGGCGCTGATCGCCGCCGGGAAATCGCGCGCCTGAACCTGCTGGAAGGCTTGCTGGTAGGCTGCCTGGGCGCCGCTACCGTCGCCGCTGGCGGCGGTCACCTGCTGGGCGGCGTCGGCATCGACGCTGGGGCTGCCGCCCACGGTGCCGACTGCTGCCAACCGCTCCTCGAGGTCGATATAGCGCTCCTGGTTGAGTTGGCGCATCTGCTCGAGCTGGTGTCGCAACTCCTCCATCTGACCGCGCAGCTGCTGGATCTGACGCTGATTCTCTTCCAGCTGGTTGAGCAGCATCAGGCTGCCACCGCCGGGCTCGCGGATTTCGGTCTGTTCATAGAAGCTGCGCGACTGCTGCTGCTGTGCCGAGAGGTCCTCCACGATCGGGGCGGCCCAAACGGACAGCGGGAGCACCAGGGCTCCCGCGCCGCACAGCCTTTTCAGGCTGTGTTTCATGCTTCACTCCACTGGCGGGTGTGGCTCAGTAAGAGAAGACCACACGACGATTCTCGGCGTAGGAGTCTTCGTTCTGGCCGCGCACGGCCGGGCGCTCCTCACCGTAGCTGACCACTTCGAACTGCGACGGCGAAACGCCCTGCACGCTCATGAAGCGCTGTACCGAGTTGGCACGTCGCTCGCCGAGGCCCATGTTGTACTCACGGGTGCCGCGCTCGTCGGTATGGCCTTCGAGCACCACGCGAGCGTTGGGGTTGGCACGCAGGTACTGGGCATGGGCGTTGAGTACCGACTCGAACTCGCTGCGAATGGTGTCGCGGTCGAAATCGAAGTAGATGGTACGCACGCTGGGGATGCCCTGCTGGCTGTCCTGGCTGGCACCGTTGCCACCGTTCATGCCGGTACCGCTGACCTGGCCGTTACCCACGCCCTGGCCTGCAGCGCCACTGCCGCTGGTGCCATCCATGGCCCCGTCCTGGGTACCGCCGCTGCTGGAACAGCCCGCCACGAAGGCGAGAGAGGCGGCCAACACCAGACCCTTGGCGTAAGATGAGAATTGCATGTTCAACTCCTTGCAAGAATTGAATGACACTAATGGTCGCTCAGTTCAGAAACGGTGACCACGCGGGTTCGCGAACGTCACCTCGTGCCGAAGGCAGGCGGAACGCGGCTCGTCCGTCGGCCGACACTGCCCCCAGCACACCGTTGTTACCCTGTTGGGTAGCGAAGATTACCATGCTCCCATTCGGCGCAACACTAGGAGATTCATCCCAGCGTGAATCGGTGAGCGTGGTGAGACGATTGGACCCAAGATCCTGGCGCGCCACCTGATAACCGTTGTTGCCACGGTGAATCAGAAATAGCGATTCCCCGTCCGGCGAATAGCGGCCGCGGGCATTGTAGTTGCCGGTAAAGGTCAGCCGTTCGACCTGCTTACTGGCGACATCCATCTGATAAAGCTGCGGGCCACCGCTACGGTCCGAAGTGAAGACGATACTACGACCATCGGGCGACCAGCTGGGCTCGGTGTCGATGGAGCCGCTGTCGGTCATGCGCTCGAAGCTACGCGCGGCGATGTCCATGACATAGATTTCCGGCTGGCCATCCTTGGACAGCGACATCGCCAGGCGCCGACCGTCGGGTGACCAGGCCGGTGCACCGTTGATGCCCGGGAAGGAGGTGGCGCGCACCCGCTGGCTGGTCGCCAGGTCCTGGATGTAGATCGCCGGACGCTCGGTCTCGAATGAGACGTAGGCGAGCTTGGTGCCGTCCGGCGACCAGGCCGGTGACAGGATCGGCTCGCTGGAGCTGAGGATCTCCTGGCTATTGCGGCCGTCGGCATCGGCGATGAACAGGGCGAAGCGCATGTCGTCGCCGGCACCCTCCGAGGTGACGTAGGCGATACGCGTTGAGAAGGCGCCGCGCAGCCCGGTGATCGCCTCGAAGATCTGGTCGCTCATGTAGTGTGCGGCGCTGCGCAGTTCGTTGCGGTCGCTGGTTACCACCTCGCCGATCATGCGCCGCTGGCCGAGGACGTCCATCAGCTCGAACTGCAGTCGGTACTGGCTGCCCTCCTCGCTGGCCTGCCCGACTACCAAGTAGTCGGCGTCCACGGCTCGCCAGTCGCGATAGGTGACGTCGTCGCTGCTGCTCGGGCGCGCGATCAGTGAGTTGCGCGACAGCGGGTCGAACTGACCGCTGCGCTCCAGGTTATCGCTGATCACCTGGGCGACGTCGTCGGGCAGGGAGCCGCCGCCTTCAACGGCAAACGGCACGATGGCAATCGGAATCGCGCGGTCGCTGCCGCGGGTGATCTCGATGGTCAGATTGGCCTGGGCCTGGGCGGCAAACAGCACCAGCAAGGCGGCAAGCCAGAGGTTCAGCAAGGCTTTCATCAGCGTACATCCCCGGGTCGGAATCTCAGATTGAACTGACGGAATTGACTCTGCGCGGCCGGTGGCAGCTGGCGCATTTCGCGGAACGGCGAGGCACGCTCAACGGCTTGGATCACCGAGCGATCGAAGGCACCGTCCCCACTACTACTTACAATCCTAGCCCCAATCAGTTCGCCGGTGGGCAATAGATCGAGCTGCAGGGTCGCCTCGAGGCCCGATGCCGAGCCGGCCGGAATGATCCAGGCCTGCTCTACGGCATTGCGCACTAGGTTCTGGAAGCTGTTGGCAGCCTGCTCGGCCTGGCGTGCATTGGCGATTGACTCCTGTTCACCGGCGATCAGGCTATCGATATCGCTGGCAGCCTCGGCGGCGGCCCGCGCCGCCTCCTGCCGCTGGCGTTCGGCCTCAGCTTCCTGCTCGGCCTGGCGACGAGCTTCTTCCTCTGCCTGCCGCTGGCGTTCGGCCTCGGCTTCCTGCTCGGCCTGGCGGCGGGCTTCTTCCTCACGCTGGCGTTCGGCCTCGGCCTCGGCTTCCTGCTCGGCCTGGCGGCGGGATTCTTCCTCACGCTGGCGTTCCGCCTCTTGCTCGGCTTGTTGCTCGACTTGACGCTGGCGCTCGGCTTCGGCCTCCTGTTCGGCCTGGCGGCGAGCCTCCTCTGCCTGGCGCTGACGTTCGGCGGCCTCGGCCTCACGCTGCTGCTCGGCCTCGGCGGCGGCTTCCTGCTCTTCGCGCAGGCGTGCCTGCTGTTCGGCTTCTTCGGCACGTCGCTGAGCCTCGGCTTCCGCTTCACGACGCTCCTGCTCACGCGCCTGCTGCTGGGCTTCACGTTCTGCCTGCTGCTCGGCCTGGCGCTGGGCGGCTTCCTCCTCGACTTGCTGGCGCTCGGCCTCGGCGGCGGCTTCTGCCTCTGCCGCGGCGGCCTCCTCGTCGGCCTGGCGCTGCGCTGCCCTGGCACGGGCCTCCTCGGCCCGCAGCGCCTGGTCGGTAGTGGTTTCGGTGCTTACCAACGTGGCCTGCACCACCGACGACGAAGTTGCCTCCGGCTCGCGACTGGGCAGCGAAATCACGCTCATCACCACTACCAGCACGTGCAGGCCAACGGCAAGCAGCGTGGGCAGGCCATAGCCTACACGGCTATCGTGTCTGGCCATGACGTTCCTCAATTCTCACTCGAGGGCGGCTCGGAGATCAGCCCGACATTGGCGACCCCGGCGACCTGCAAGGTACTCATCAGGGTGACCACCTGGCCGTAGGTGACGTTACGATCGCCACGCACCATCACCGGAGTGTCGGGACGGCGATCGAGGATGATGATGATCTGATCGGCGATGTCGTCCAGCGACACCGAGGTCTCCTCGTCGCCCAGCGAGATGTAGTAGTCGCCCTCGCGGTCGACCGAGACGATGATCGGCTCACTGTCTTCGATGTCGTCGATCGGTTCGGAGGTGACCTGCGGCAGGTCGACGCGTACGCCCTGGGTGAGCATCGGCGCGGTGATCATGAAGATCACCAGCAGCACCAGCATGACGTCGATGAATGGCACGACGTTGATCTCAGCCATCGGCTTGCGACTGCTGCCACGGTTGAATGGACCATGCATAGCGGTTCTCCCTCAGCCGGCGTCGCTGTCGCCACGCCCCTGCAGATTACGGTGCAGGATGGAGTGGAACTCTTCGGCGAAATCTTCGTACTTGCCGAGCAGTTTGCCGGATTCCGATGACAGCCGGTTATAGAAGATTACCGCGGGAATCGCCGCGAACAGGCCCATGGCGGTGGCGATCAGCGCCTCGGCAATCCACGGAGCGACTGTGGCCAGGGTGGCCTGCTGGGCCATCGACAGGCTCTGGAACGAGCCCATGATGCCCCACACGGTGCCGAACAGGCCGATATAGGGACTGGCCGAGGCCACCGTGGCGAGGAACACCAGGTGCAGGTTGAGGCGCTCCTCTTCCCGCGACCAGGCCACGCGCATCGAGCGCTGTACGCCGTCGAGGATCGCCTGGGGGCTGCGCGTCTTGGGTAGCAGGCGGTTGAATTCGCGAAAACCGGCACGAAACACGTGCTCGGCACCATTGGTTTCCTGCTCGGAGGGCGTCTCGCGATATAGCTCGTTGAGATCGACCCCGGACCAGAAGCGTTCCTCGAACGCCAGGTGGGCCCTCTTGGCACGGCGCATCACGAAGGTGCGCTGGAAGATCACGATCCAGGAGGCGATCGAACCCACCGTCAGGAGCAGCATCACCAACTGCACCACGGTGCTGGCGCTCATGATCAGGTGGGGAATGGACATGGAGTCGTTCACGGGTATCCTCGTCAGTCTTGCAAGTGTTGACCGCTCAAGGCGGCACGCAGCGGCGCTGGCCACCGCGTCGGTTTGAGGCGAGTCGCATCGATACAGGCGATGTCGACCCAGGCATCACATAAGGGTTCCCCGCGGCGCGTCACTCGTTGATGAAAGCTCATCTGGCAGGCGCCGTAGCGCTCGACCTGGGCGCTGACCTGCAGCGCATCGTCGAGCCGGGCGGGCTTGGCGTAGCGGCACTCGAGGCGATGTACCACCAGTTGGATATCGGCGTCGAGCAAGCCCTGCTGGGTGAGCCCGAGCTGCCGTAGCCATTCGCTGCGTGCCCGCTCCATGTATTTGAGATAGTTGACGTAGTAGACGATCCCCCCGGCATCGGTGTCCTCGATATAGACCCGCACCGGCCACTGGAAGCCACTCATGCCCCGCGCTCCGTGTCGCCGTTCTCGGGCGTCGTCGGCGCAGCCATGCCGAAGTGCTGGTAGGCATGGCGGGTGACGACTCGGCCGCGGGCGGTGCGCATCATGAAACCCTGCTGGATCAGGTAAGGTTCGATGACATCTTCGATGGTATCGCGCTCTTCGCCGATCGCCGCGGCCAGCGAGTCGACACCCACCGGGCCGCCCTCGAACTTCTCGATCATTGCCAGTAGCAGACGACGATCCATATGATCGAGGCCGTGGCGGTCGACGTGGAGCATGTTCAGGGCGCTATCGGCAATGGTCGCATCGAGGGTGCCATCACCGCGCACCTCGGCGAAATCACGTACCCGGCGCAGCAAGCGGTTGGCGATACGCGGCGTGCCGCGGGCGCGCCGCGCGATCTCGGCGGCACCGGGGCGATCCGCCGTGACCCCCAGCAGCCGCGCCGAGCGGGTGACGATCTCGGTCAGCTCGGAAATGGCGTAGAACTCGAGACGCTGGACGATCCCGAAGCGGTCGCGCAGCGGCGAGGTCAACAGCCCGGCACGCGTCGTCGCGCCAACCAGCGTGAATGGCGGCAGGTCGAGCTTGATCGAGCGCGCCGCGGGCCCCTCGCCGATCACGATATCCAGCTGGAAATCCTCCATGGCCGGATACAGCACCTCCTCGACCACCGGCGAAAGGCGGTGGATCTCATCGATGAACAGCACGTCGCCCGGCTGCAGGTTGGTGAGCATGGCGGCCAGGTCGCCAGCACGTTCGAGCACCGGCCCCGAGGTCGACTTGATGTCGACGCCCATCTCGGCGGCAATGATGTTGGCCAAGGTGGTCTTGCCCAGCCCCGGCGGCCCGAACACCAGGGTGTGATCGAGACTCTCGTCGCGACCGCGAGCAGCGCTGATAAAGATCTCCATCTGCTCGCGCATCGCCGGCTGGCCGATATAATCGGCCAGCCGCTGAGGGCGAATGGCATGATCGATCCGGCTTTCACCGGGCTGGCCATGGGCCGCGATCAGGCGATCACTGTCAATCATGCGCTGCTCTCGTGGCAAGTCATGCGTCCCTCCTTCAGCCTGCCAGCTTGCGGGTCAGGGCGGCCTTGATCAAGGCCTCGGTGGTCAACCCCTTGTCGAGCCCGCTGAGCATCTTGCTGGCCTCGGTGGGCTTGTAGCCCAACGCGACCAGCGCCGCCTCGGCGTCGAGCAGCGGGTCGCTGGCGGCGGTTGCCGGTCCGGCTGTCTGGGCCAGATCATCCAGCGCCGTGCCACTCTGCTGCCAGTGCGGGAAGCGGTCACGCATCTCGATGATCAGCCGCTCGGCGGTCTTCTTGCCGACCCCGGGCAGGCGAGTCAGCGCCTTGGCGTCGTCATCCATTACGCAGCGGATGAACTGCTCCTCTTCCATTCCGGAGAGAATCGCCAGGGCCAGCTTGGGACCCACGCCGTTGACCTTGATCAAGGCGCGGAACAGGGCCCGTTCCTGCTCACGGCCGAAGCCGAACAGCAGATGCGCGTCCTCACGAATGATCAAGTGAGTAAACAGCTGGGCCTGCTCGCCGGTGGCGGGCAGGGCCAACAGGGTGTTCATCGAGGCTTCGAGCTCGTAACCGACCCCGCCGACGTCGAGCACCAGCCAGGGCGGCTGTTTCTCGAGCAGGGTGCCACGCAGGCGTCCAATCATGCATCACATCCTTGAGCTGACTGGCTTGCCACTATACTGGTCGCCGCAACGACTGACCAGCGTCTTCAAACACTGTTTGATAATCCTTCGAATCACGCCCAGCACTAGCCGGGACGGTAGTCGCGCCAGCCCTTTCCGCGCCCCTTGGCGGCGCCGCGACCGCCGTAGCTGCCGCGCTGCACCAGGCCCAGCCGCGCATGGGCATGGGTCAGGGCAATCGCCAGTGCATCGGCGGCATCCGCCTGCGGCGTGGCGCTGAGGCCGAGTATCGCGGTGACCATATGCTGGACCTGGGACTTGTCGGCAGCCCCGGTGCCGGTGACCGCCTGCTTGATCTGGCGCGGCCCGTATTCGCTAACCGGCAGGCCGTGATTGGCGGCACACACGATGGCCGTGCCGCGCGCCTGGCCGAGCTTGAGCGCAGAATCGGCGTTCTTGGCCATGAATACCTGCTCGATGGCGAACTCGCCGGGGCGGTGCACGGCGATCAGCTCGCTGATACCGGCGTAGACCTGGGCCAGCTTCTGAGCCAGGTCATCGCCCTGGATACGAATGCAGCCGCTGGCCACGTAGCGCGGCTTGGCCAGCGATACGTCGAGCACGCCATAGCCGGTAATGCGTGAACCGGGATCAATGCCGAGAATCAGCATGACGACTGCCCTGCCTGTCCAGACGACATCGGCGCCACGCGGGCGCCGACGAACTGCGGTAGAGGCATCGCGGCAATCACTCGCCGGCCGTCTCCGGCTTGGCCTTCTGGCGCAGCCGGATATTGAGCTCCTTGAGCTGCTCGGCGCTGACCTCGCCGGGGGCATCGGTCATCAGGCAGGCAGCGCTCTGGGTCTTGGGAAAGGCGATCACCTCGCGGATGGTCCTGGCGCCGGTCATCAGCATCACCAGGCGGTCGAGGCCGAACGCCAGGCCACCGTGGGGCGGTGCGCCGAACTTCAGGGCGTCGAGCAGGAAGCCGAACTTCTCCTCGGCCTCGGCCTCGCCGATGCCCAGTACCTCGAACACCGTGCGCTGCATGGCCTGGTCATGGATACGAATCGAGCCACCGCCCAGCTCGGTGCCGTTGAGCACCATGTCGTAGGCGCGTGACAGTGCGTTCGCCGGATCCGACTTGAGTGATTCGGGACTGCACGACGGCGCGGTGAATGGATGATGCAAGGCATGCAAGCGACCGGCGTCGTCGGCTTCGAACATCGGGAAGTCGACCACCCACAGCGGCGCCCAGGCCTGGGTGTAGAGGTCGAGATCCTCGCCCAGCTTGACGCGCAGCGCGCCCAGCGCCTCATTGACCACCCGCGCCTTGTCGGCGCCGAAGAAAATGATGTCGCCGTCCTGGGCGTCGAGGCGCTCGAGCAACTGATCGATCACGTTCTCCATGAACTTGACGATCGGCGACTGCAGCCCTTCCAGGCCCTTGGCGCGCTCGTTGACCTTGATCCAGGCCAGGCCCTTGGCGCCGTAGATGCCGACGAACTTGGTGTACTCGTCGATGGCCTTGCGCGACAGCTCGGCGCCACCCGGCACCTTGAGCGCCGCTACGCGGCCATCGGCGGCGGTCGCCGGGCCGGAGAATACCTTGAAGTCGACCTGGCTCATCAGGTCATCGACATCGGTGAGCTCCAACGGAATGCGCAGATCGGGCTTGTCGGAGCCGAAGCGCGACATCGCCTCGCCGTAGGGCATGCGCGGGAAGCTCGGCAGTTCGACCTCGAGCACCTCCTGGAACAGCCCGCGAATCATCGACTCGGTAATGCCCATGATGTCGTCTTCTTCGACGAACGAGGCCTCGAGATCGATCTGAGTGAACTCAGGCTGGCGGTCGGCGCGCAGGTCCTCGTCGCGGAAGCACTTGGCGATCTGGTAGTAGCGGTCGAAGCCCGACACCATCAGCAGCTGCTTGAACAGTTGCGGCGACTGCGGCAGTGCGAAGAAGCTGCCGGCGTGGGTACGGCTCGGCACCAGATAGTCGCGGGCCCCTTCCGGGGTGGCGCGGGTCAGGATCGGTGTCTCGATATCCAGGAAGCCCTGGTTCTCGAGATAGGCACGAACATTGTGCGAGATCCGCGAACGCAGGCGCAGCTTGTCGATCATCTCCGGCCGGCGCAGGTCGATGTAGCGATGCTTGAGACGTACCTCCTCACCGACCTTGCCGTGCTCGTCGAGCTGGAACGGCGGCGTCACCGCACTGTTGAGGACCTCGACCTCCTTGGCCAGCACCTCGATCATGCCGGTCGGCATATTGGGATTCTCGGTGCCCTCGGGGCGCGGCCGCACGCGGCCGGTGATGCGCAGCACGTACTCATTGCGGGCGCGATCGGCGGTGGCGAAGGCCGCCTCGGTATCGGGATCGACCACTACCTGAGCGATGCCGTCGCGGTCGCGCATGTCGAGGAAAATCACCCCGCCGTGGTCGCGGCGGCGGTGTACCCAGCCGCACAGGGTGACCTGGTCATCCACCAGGGTCTCGTTGAGCTGGCCGCAATAATGGCTGCGCATGTTACATCCTGTTCTGTTGCATGAATCGAAAGTGTCAGGCACGACGCCCGGCTCAGGCCGCGGCACCGTCCTTGCTGGCGGTGTTGCTCGAGGTTTTGCTCGACGCCTTGCTGTCGGCGCCGTCGCCGGCCAGGTTCTTCTTGCTGCCGGACTTGAAATCGGTTTCGTACCAGCCGCCACCGGCCAGCCGGAAACCCGCCGCCGAGACCAGGCGGCTCAGCGCCGGCTGTTCGCAGCTAGGGCAGTCTGTCAGTGGCGCGGCGCTGATCTTCTGAAGTTTTTCCAGGCGCTGGCCACAGGCCTTGCACTCATATTCGTAGATGGGCATGGTTCTTGTCTCTCCGAAAGACCACAATGCGATAGGGTCGTGGCGCGCACAGCCGGTGGCAACGCCTGCGACCGAACCGTGATATAGGGCCAGCCGCGCTTTATTACAAGACTCACTACGAGGCCCATTACAAGACAAGGGACTTTCCAAGCCTGCCTTGAAAGCCGGATAGTATAGCGTGTTGCGCCCCCTAGCGGGCAAGGCAAGCCGATCTCCTGACCAATGCCGATGAGGAACTGCCATGAAAGCCGTGATCCTGGATGCTGCCACCCTGGGCGAGGACGTCGACCTGGCGCCGCTGCGTGAGCAGGTAGACAGCCTCGAGGTGCATGCCATAACCGACCCCGCGCAGCGCCTCGAACGCCTGGCTGGCGCACGCATCGCCATCGTCAACAAGGTGGTGCTGGATGCCGAACTGCTCGACCAGCTGCCGGCCCTCGAGCTGATCTGCGTGCTCGCCACCGGTACCAATAACATCGACATGGCCGCCGCCGAGCGTCACGGCATCGAGGTGTGCAATGTCACCGCCTACGGCACCGCCAGTGTCGCTCAGCACACCCTGATGCTGATGCTGGCCCTGGCCAATCGGTTGCCGCTCTACCAGCAGGATGTCGCCGCCGGGCGCTGGGGCGAGAGTCCGTTTTTCTGCCTGCTGGGCCACCGCACCTTGCAGCTGTCCGACAAACAGTTGGTGATCGTCGGCCAGGGCGAGCTCGGCTCGCGGGTCGCCCAGCTCGCCGAGGCCTTCGGCATGCGCGTGACCTTCGCCGCGCGCCCCGGCAACGAGGCACAGGATAGCCGCCCCGGCCTGGCCGAACTGGCGCCGACGGCGGATGTCGTCAGCCTGCACTGCCCACTGACCGACGCCACCCGCGGGTTGATCGATGCCGACATGCTGGCCCGCATGCGCGACGATGCCCTGCTGATCAACTGTGCCCGCGGTGGCGTCATCGACGAGCTCGCGGCCCTCGCCGCACTGCGCGCCGGCACCCTCGGCGGCCTCGGCGTCGATTCGCTGCCGGCGGAACCGCCCCACGACGGGCACCCGTTGATCGACGCCAGCCGCGAGCCGCTCAATCTGATCGTCACCCCGCACAACGCCTGGATTACCCCCGAGTCGCGGGCCAACGTGGTCAAGCTCACGGTCGATAACTTGCGCGCCTGGCGCGCCGGCAGGACAGCCTGAGCGGCGTTTGCTAGCCTTTCGCGCCTGGCCACATACGCAAGGAGCCCGCATGCCTCGCCCTCTTCACAACTTCGGTTCGATCAACATCGACCACGTCTACCGCGTGCCGCATCTGGTGCGCCCCGGGGAGACACTGGCCAGCCGCCGCTTCCAACAGGTGCTGGGCGGCAAGGGCGCCAACCAGTCGCTGGCCATGGCCCGCGCCGGCGGTCGGGTCGAGCACTGGGGGCGGCTGGGACGGGCCGACGCCTGGGCCCTGCAGATCCTCTCCCAGGCCGGGATCGGCCTCGACGACACCGGGCTTTACGACGAGCCTAGCGGTCACGCGCTGATTCAGGTCGATGACCAGGGCGAGAACGCCATCATCCTTCATCCCGGCGCCAATCACGGCTTCAGCGAAGCGGCAATCGATGCCCTGCTGGCCCAGACCCTGCCCGGTGACGGCCTGCTGCTGCAGAACGAGTGCAATGGCCTCGAGCATCTGCTGCACAGCGCCCAGCAGGCGAAACTCGAGATCGCCTTCAACCCCGCGCCGATGAATGAGGCCGCAGCGGACCTGCCGCTGACCGCCTGCCATTTGCTGTTCGTCAATCGCGGCGAAGCCGCGGCACTCGCCGAGCTGCCCGAGTCGAGCTTGCCACAGCGGCTGCTCGAGGCCCTGGCCCAGCGGCTGCCGACCACCGAGCTGGTGCTGACCCTGGGCGGCGACGGCGTCTGCTACCACAGCCAACGCCAGCAGTTGAAACTGCCGGCACATCGCGTCGAGCCCATCGACACTACCGCCGCCGGCGATACCTTCATCGGCTATTTCATGGCCGCCCGCCAGGCCGGCGCGGACGTGGTGACCTGCCTGCAGCGCGCCAGCACGGCCTCGGCACTGTGCGTCCAGCGCGAGGGAGCGGCGCCCAGCATACCGCTGGCCGCCGAGGTCGAGGCGGCCCTCGACGACTGGCCGGCGCTTACGGTCGCGGCATACTAGGCCACTACACTCTCTGTTTTCCATCACAAGGACGCAGCATGACGACTCCAATCATCTTCGATACCGACCCAGGCGTCGACGACGCTCAGGCGATCGCCATTGCCCTCGCCCATCCCGATATCGAGCTGCTGGGACTGACCACTACTTACGGCAATGTCGACATCGCCACCGCCACCCACAATGCGCTGCTGCTCAGTGAGCTGGCCGGCCAGTCGATCCCCGTGGCCCAGGGCGCCGCAGCGCCGCTGGTCAAGCCCAAGCACCCGGCACCAGCACATATCCACGGCGCCAACGGCCTGGGTAACATCGAGCTGCCGGCGGTGAGCGGCCAGCCCGATCCGCGCAGTGCGGGGCAGTTCATCGTCGATACCGTCAATGCCCGTCCCGGGGAGGTGACAATCGTCGCGGTGGGGCCGCTGGGCAACCTGGCTGCGGCCCTGCAGCTCGACCCGGGCATCGTCGAGCGGGTCAAGCAGGTGGTGATCATGGGCGGGTCGATTCGCGAAGGCGGCAACGTCACGCCGGTGGCCGAGGCCAATATCTTCAACGATCCCCACGCCGCATCGCGTGCCCTGACCGCGGGCTGGCCGCTGGTGATGGTAGGGCTCGATGCCACACACCGCTGCGTGCTCTCCCCCGCCGACATGCAGGCCATCGCCGCAGGCCAGGGGCGCCTCGGCGAGGTGCTCAAGGATAGCTATGCCTTCTATCGCCGCTTCTACCAGGAGGCGCTGGGTATCGACGGCTGTTGCCCCCACGACAGCTGCGCGCTGGCCTGGCTGATGGCGCCGCAGCTGTTCACCACCGCCCACGGCTACCTCACGGTGGTCACCGAAGGCGATGCCGAGGGCCAGACGATCTTTGCCCCCGAAGGACGCGCCTTCCTCGATGCACGCTGGTCGCGTACCCCGCTGGTGGAGGTGTGCCTGAACGCCGACGGCCCGGCAGTGGTGAGCTGGATCGTCGACACGCTCAAGTAGTCGTCACAGCGTCTGGAAGGAATCACGGTCGCGATATTCGACGCCTTCCAGCTCGACGTGGGTCACCTGCGAGCCGGGCGGCCCCTTCCACAGCCACTCGATGACCGCGTTGACCGCGCTGCTTTCACCGCACAGCAGCACCTCGACGCGGCCATCCGGCAGGTTCCTGGCATGGCCGGTGACGCCGTGCTGGAGCGCCTGCTCCTGGGTCGAGCGACGATACCAGACGCCCTGCACCTTGCCGGTGACCATGGCCTTGACACAGCATCTGCTCATGATGGCCTCCCGTGGTTAATGGATCGCTCGTTCATTCATCGACTTCATGCCTTACCACCACCGCCGAATTGCGCGGCACTATGGCGCGCCCTCGGGCCAGCAAGTGGCACTTGGTGAAGGCAGCGCCGAACAGCAGGATCAGCGAGCTGTAGTAGACCCACAGCAGCACCACCACCACCGAGCCGGCCGCCCCGTAGGTCGAGGCGGTGGCGGTATAGGCAAGATAGGCGGCGATAGCGTAGCGCCCCAGCGCAAACAGTACCGCCGTCACGGCGGCACCCACCACGACGTCCTTCCAGCGCAACACCACATCTGGCAGCACCTTGAAGATGGTCGTGAACAGTACGGCGATCATCAACAGCGAGATCAGGAACTCGGCGCCACCCACCAGCACGCCCAACACCGGCAGCAGGTTCTCGGCGTGATTGAGGGCCGCACGCAGGGCCACCCCGAACACCAGCGATACCAGCAGGATGAAGCCGATCGACAACACCACGGTCAATGACAGCACGCGGTTCTTGATGAAGATCAGCAGGCTGTTGCCGCTCGGCTTGGCGGTGACGTCCCAGATGGTATTGAGCGAGAACTGCATCTGCGCGAATACCGTGGTCGCCCCGACCAGCAGCGCTCCAACCCCCAACAGAGTGGGCAATAGTCCCGACTCCTCGATGCGTGACTGGGCCACTGCCTGCTCGACCAGCGTGGCGGCGTCATGTCCCATGGTGTCCTGCAGTTGAGCAACGATCTGGCCCTGGGCGGCATCTTCGCCCAGCACCACGCCGATCACGGTGACCGCGATGATCACCGTCGGGGCCAGCGAGAACAGCGTGTAGAACGCCAACGAGCCGGCGTAGCTGAAGGCATTGCGTTTCAGCCATAATTGAATGGCGCCGTGAACGATTTGCCACCAGTAGAGGACATGTTGCTTGATCATGCAGGCTCCCGGGCGTAATTAGGGTCCTCTAAAGCATACGTCAGAGAGGCTATCGCTGCAGACGCACGGTCAACGCCACATTGCAGCCAGCCCAGCGAGCTCGGATAATACCCCACTCACCTGCCCACGGAGCCCGCATGGCGTCGACCCCGCAAGCACGATCCGCGCAGCACGATTACGACTTCGACTGCCTGGTCTTCATCGGCCGCTTCCAGCCGCCCCACCTGGGACACCTGGCGGTGATTCACCAGGCGCTCAAGCGCGCCCGCCAGGTGATCGTACTGGTCGGTTCGGCGTGGCAGGCGCGCTCGCTGCGCAACCCGTGGCGTTTCGATGAGCGTCAAGCGATGCTGCGCGGCTGCTTCGACGAGGAGGATAACCAGCGCCTCGACATTGAACCGCTGCTCGACGCGCTATATAACGACGACGTCTGGGTGCGCGACGTGCAACGCAAGGTACGCGACGTCGCCAGCCCCAAGCACGGCCGCCTGCCGCGCACCGGGCTGATCGGCGCCAGTCGCGGACAATCCAGCTACTACCTGTCGCTGTTCCCACAGTGGGAGTCGGTCAGCGTGCCGCTGGTCGAGGGCATTTCGGCCAGCCAGATCCGTGAGCGGCTGTTCCGTTCGCACTCCTCGGCGGGCGACTACCTTTCCACCGGTGCGGCCCATGACCTGCCGCCCAGCGTGCATGGCGCCATCGGCACCTTCGCCGACGACGAACCCTTTCAGCGCCTGATCGAGGAACAGAAGCTGCTCGACCAGTATCGCAGCGCCTGGGCCGAGGCTCCCTATCCGCCGATCTTCGTCACCGTCAACGCGGTGGTGGTGCAATCCGGCCACGTACTACTGGTCAAGCGCACTGCGGCGCCCGGCAAGGGGCTGCTGGCCCTCCCCGGCGGCTTCATCAATCCCCATGAACGCCTGCTGGATGCCTGCCTGCGCGAGCTGCGCGAGCGGCTGCGCCTCAAGGTGCCAGAGCCGGTGCTCAAGGGCTCGCTGCGCGGCCAGCGGCTATTCGACGAGCCCCACCGCAGCTGGCGCGGCCGGACCCTGGCCGAAGCTTTCTATTTCGCGCTGCGCCCGGAGCAGCAGCTGCCCCAGCTCAAACCGGCCAAGGGCGGCGACCATGCGCGCTGGGTAGCGCTGGCCGACCTCGAGCCCGAGAGCCTGTTCGAGGACCATTTCTTTATTATCCAGAATTTCCTGGGACTGCCCGCCGATTTCGGCGGGAGCTAGGCTTGCAGGAAGTCTCGCGGCAACTTCATCATCTGCCGCCAGAGCTTCTCGACCCCGGGCTTGTGGACCAGCGAGCAGCGATACAGGCGTATCTCCAGCGGGATATCCCACTCTTCGCCACCGGCCCTCACCAACTTGCCACGCTTGAGCTCGTCACGGATGCAGAAGTCAGGGATCCAGGCCATGCCGGCACCCTGTAGCATCATGCCCTTCAAGCCCTCGGCCATGGCGGTCTCGTAGACCGTGCGCAGGCGCATGCGCAGCGGGTCGTTCTTGAGCAGCATGCGCACGCTGCGTCCCAGAAAAGCGCCCTGGGTATAGGAGAGGAAGGGCACCGACTCGCTGCCGCCAAGCGGAAAGCGTGCAGCCCCACTGCCATCCGGCAGGCATACCGGCACCATCTTGACCTGACCGATCGAGAACGACGGGAAAACCTCGGCATCGAGCTGCATGCTGGCATAGGGATCGTAGTAGCCGAGCATCAGATCGCAGTTGCCTTCGCGCAGCACATGGATCGCCTCGCCCATGTTCATGGCGATCAGCCGGGTGGGTAGCTCGCCGGTGCCCTGCTGCAAGCGAGAGATCCACTGCGGATAGAAGGTCAGCGCCAAGGAGTGTGCCGCGACGATGTCCAACGCCTCGTTGGCCATCGACAGGCCGCGCAGGTGACCCAGGCACTCGCTGAGCTGCTCGACCAGATTGCGCGCGGTGACCAGAAACAGCTGGCCTTCCGGGGTCAGACCCACGGGAGTGGTCGAACGGTCGACCAGCGTCACCCCGACTGCCTGCTCGAGAGAGCGGATTCGGCGGCTGAACGCCGGCTGAGTGACATGGCGCTGACGCGCCGACGCCGAGAAACTGCGCGTATTGGCCAGGGCGACAAAGTCTTCAAGCCATTTGGTTTCGAGGTTCACCGCGACTCCCGTGTCCGACGATCAAGCTTGAATGGCCACCACGCAGGCGAGCCGAGATAAAAATCAGCACGTTAGCGTGCAGAACGCAGTTCGACAAGCACGCCGTCCAATCGCTGTAACGACATGCCGCACCCGCCTACTGAATCGGCGACAGCAGATAGGCCGCCCGCGACACCAGCTTGCGCCACAGTGCGCGGTTACGCAGCTCGTCATAGCTGATGCGACGGCAGTCGGCGAAGTCCTTTTCCAGCATCAGGCGCACCTCGGCCGCGAAGCGTCGATCAGGCACGAAGGCAGTGATTTCAAAGTTGAGCCGGAACGAACGGTTATCGAGATTGATGGTGCCAACGGTGGCGCTGTGATCGTCGATGAGCATTACCTTCTGGTGCAGGAAGCCCGGCTGATAGCGGTACACCTTGACCCCGGCGCGCAGCATATCGGGCAGGAACGAGAACGCCGACAGGAATACCAGCAGATGGTCGGGGCGCTCGGGAATCATCACGCGCACATCGACACCACGCATCGCCGCCAAGCGCAGTGCGTCCTGGACACCCTGGTCGGGCACGAAATAGGGACTGGTGACCCACAGTCGCTCATGGGCGCTGTGAATCGCTTGCTGTACCAGCAGGCTGGCAGTCTCCTGACGATCGGCCGGCCCCGAGGGTACGATCACCACGTTCTGGCACTCATCGCAGGTGCTGTGTGGCATCCAGGTAAGGCTCAGTACCTCGCCGGTGGCCCAGTGCCAGTCCTCCCAGAACGCCTCCTGCAGGCCGAGTACGCTAGGGCCAATCAACTTGAGATGGGTATCGCGCCACGGGCCGTGCTTGCGGTGCTGGCCTAGATACTCGACGCCGACGTTGAAGCCCCCCAGCCAGCCCTCACGACCATCGACCACCAGTACCTTGCGGTGATTGCGAAAATTGAGCTGAAACCGATGCCGCACGCCGCGGGATGAGTTGAAGGCACTCACCGCTACCCCGGCGTCATGCAGGTCATTGAGATAGCCGTCACCCAGCTTACGACTACCGATCTCATCGTAGAGGAAATAGACCCTGACGCCGCGCTCGACGGCGCGCTCGAGATGATCCTTGAACTGCAACCCCAGGGCATCGTTACGCACGATGAAGAACTGCACCAGCAGGTACTCCTCGGCAGCATCGATACCGGCGAACAGGCTGGCGAAGGTGGCTTCACCGTCGATCAGCAGCTCGGCGCGGTTGCCACTGGTCAACGGCATCATCGCCAGCTGCTCGACGGCGCGAATCTCGCCGATGCCGGGATCGGCGAGGTAGGGTTCTATCTGCTCGCGGTAGCGCGCCAGGACGCGTCGCAGTACCGTATCGCGCTCGCCGCGGGCTGAAACATAGCCATAGAAACGTGGCCGACCGAAAATCCAGTAGGCGGGCAAGGCAACATAGGGAAAGGTGATCAGCGAGATGATCCAGGCGATCGCGCCCTGGGACGTACGGCTCGACATCAACGCCAGCACCGCCGAGAGGATACCCAGCAGGTGGACCATGAAGATGGCCAGTCCCATCAGCCAGGATGTCATGGACGCTCCCTGATCCGTGAATCGGCTGCCATCATACCCGTAACGCGCGCAGCCCCGCCAGGGGGCGGGGCTGCGACAAGATGAGCGGGTGTCAGGCGCGCTCGGCGATGATCTCCTTCCACTTGGCGGGGCCGGTCTGGTGCACCGAGGTGCCGGCGCTGTCCACCGCCACCGTCACCGGCATGTCCTCAACCTCGAACTCGTAGATCGCCTCCATGCCCAGGTCCTCGAAACCGACTACACGAGACTGCTTGATCGCTTGAGAAACCAGGTAGGCCGCGCCTCCAGTAGCCATTAGATAACAGGCCTTGTTGTCGCGGATTGCCTCGATCGCCGCTGGTCCACGTTCGGCCTTGCCTATCATCCCCTGGAGACCTGCACGCTCGAGCATATCGCGAGTAAACTTATCCATCCGGGTTGACGTTGTCGGGCCGGCCGGGCCAACAACTTCATCACCTACGGGATCAACTGGGCCAACATAGTAGATAAACCGGCCGGTGAGATCCACAGGGAGCTCCTGCCCCTTGTTCAGCATGTCGATGATTCGTTTGTGTGCAGCATCGCGCCCTGTCAAGAGCTTGCCGTTGAGCAGCAAGACATCACCTGGTTGCCAGCTCCGAACCTCCTCTGGACTGATGCCATCAAGGTTGACACGCTTTACGTTGTCGCCAATTTCACGAGTGATCTCCGGCCAGTCCTCAAGCCTGGGCACCGGCAATGATGCAGGGCCAGTACCGTCCAGGGCAAAATGTACATGACGCGTGGCCGCACAATTGGGAATGATAGCCACGGCCTTGTTGACCGCATGAGTTGGATAGTCTTTGACCTTGATGTCCAACACCGTGGTTAGGCCGCCCAGTCCCTGGGCACCAATGCCACTGCCGTTGACTTTATTGTAGAGCTCCAAGCGCAATTCCTCGGCGCGATTTCCTGCCCCACGAGACTGCAGCAATTGGATATCGACGGGATCCAGTAAAGATTCTTTGGCGAGTAGCATCGCCTTCTCTGCGGTACCGCCGATACCAATACCGAGCATACCTGGCGGGCACCAACCGGCGCCCATCATGGGCAACTGTTCGAGAACCCAGTCGACCACACTGTCAGAGGGATTAAGCATAGCAAAGCGTGATTTGGCCTCACTGCCCCCGCCTTTGGCTGCGACATGCACTTCAACGCTATTACCAGGTACTAATTTATGATGAATGACGGCTGGTGTATTGTCTTTGGTGTTCTGCCGCTTACCGTCTGGGTCGGCAAGCACAGATGCACGGAGGATATTGTCAGGATGGGTATAGGCTCGGCGTACGCCTTCATTGATCATATCATCCAGGCTCATCTCTGCCTCAAAGCGTATGTCCATGCCAACATGGACAAAGACAGTGACGATACCGGTGTCCTGACAGATCGGCCGATGGCCCAGGGCACACATCCGCGAATTGATCAGGATCTGGGCGATAGCATCCTTGGCCGCCGGATTCTCTTCCCGCTGATACGCCTCATGCATGGCATCGATGAAATCCTTGGGATGATAGTAGGAAATGTACTGGAGGGCGTCGGCGACGCTCTGGATCAGGTCATCCTGGCGGATCACGGTCATCAGCGGCTAGCTCCTTGGCTATGGCATATGGCGCACGGCACTGCGGTCAGGAAGCGGTTGCCGTGGCAATGAAACGAACAAGCGGCGCGGATTATAACGCATCTGTAAACCTGGATCAGGCGGATACCGCCAAGGTTTGAGTAGTTATTGTCTGCAACACCATATAGATAACGGTATAAGTTTATATGACTCGCTCCATTACTGCTGGCAACTCGGGCAGAGATATAACCGTCGCGACGCCACACTGTGCTTCTCGATAAAGGCGCCGCAGGCGTGGCACGACTCGCCGGCTCGGTCAAAGACGGCATGCCGCCATACCCGGCGAGGTAGCCCCGCCTGCTGCAGGGCCTCGCGCCACTCTGATCGGTTGGTGACACCCGCTTCACGATAGGCCTGCGCCATGATAGCGACCATGGCCTCGGCTAGCCGCTGCAGTTCATTCTCGGCTAGGCTCTCGGGCCGCCTGTCCGGCCGCAGCCCAGCGAAGAACAGCATCTCTGAGCGTAGATAGTTGCCGATGCCGGCATAGCAGCGCTGGTCGAGCAGCAGACCGCCCAACCCCCGCCGCCGGAACCGCGGTGTCAGCAAGCGAGCCATGACATCCTCGGGCGTTACCTGATGCGTCAACAGGTCCGGTCCCAGCCGGCGTAGAAAAGGATGCTCATCGAGCGCGGCCGCATCGTCGTGCAGCGAGATATCCGACGCGCTATAGAGGCTTGCAGCATGGGTCGCGGTGGTGAGACGCAGACGCAGGCTGCGCGTGGTGTTCGGCGGCTTGTCTCGCGCATGCAGCATCCAGCGGCCGTAGAGTTGATTGTGGGAGTAGAGCACCCGGCCGTCCTCGAAACGGGTCAGCAGCGCCTTGCCCCAGCTGTCCACTGCGCTGATGCGCTGCCCCACCAGCGTCGCCGCCGAACGCTGCAGCTCAGGAAAGGCGAGCCACACATCAACCAGCGGACGGTCGACCAGCAGTTTGCCAAGGCGGTCGGCGGCGCGCCGAATCTCGGGTCCTTCGGGCATCGGCTCAGCCCAGCGCCAGCAAGCGCGTCTTGTGCTCTTGCAGCCGGTCGCGCAGCCTGGCCGCCTCCTCGAACTCGAGGTTCTGCGCGGCTTCGAACATGGCATCCTCGAGGCGACTGATTTCGCGGGTCAGGCCGGCGGCATCCAGCGAATCGAGTGCTGCGGTGTAGTCGCCCCGCCCTTCGGCAACCTTGCGCTCGCCCTTGCGCCCCTTGCTCTTGCGTGACCCGGGTGCCGCCGCCGCCTCGAGAATATCGGCCACCGAGCGCGTCACCGTGGTCGGGGTAATGCCGTGCTCCAGGTTGTGGGCAATCTGCTTGTCACGCCGCCGCTCGGTCTCGTCCATGGCGCGCTGCATCGAGACGGTCACCCGGTCACCGTAGAGAATGGCCTTGCCGTTGGCATTACGCGCGGCGCGGCCAATGGTCTGGATCAGCGAGCGCTCATTGCGCAGGAAGCCTTCCTTGTCGGCGTCGAGGATCGCCACCAGCGACACCTCGGGGATGTCGAGGCCCTCGCGCAGCAGGTTGATCCCCACCAGCACGTCGAACTTGCCCAGTCGCAGGTCGCGGATGATCTCGACCCGCTCCACGGTATCGATGTCGGAGTGCAGGTAGCGCACCCTCACGTCGTGCTCATCGAGGTACTCGGTGAGGTCCTCGGCCATGCGCTTGGTCAGGGTGGTGACCAGTACGCGTTCGCCCACCTCGGCACGCAGGCCAATCTCCGACAGCAGGTCGTCGACCTGAGTCGAGGCCGGGCGCACTTCGATGGCCGGATCGACCAGGCCGGTGGGGCGCACCACCTGTTCCACCACCTGTCCGGCATGCTCGGCCTCGTAGGGCCCAGGCGTCGCCGAGATGAAAATGGTCTGTGGTGAGATACGCTCCCACTCCTCGAATTTCATCGGGCGGTTGTCGAGGGCCGAGGGCAGGCGGAAGCCGTATTCGACCAGGGTTTCCTTGCGCGAGCGGTCGCCCTTGTACATGCCGCCCACCTGGGGGACGCTGACGTGGGATTCGTCGATGAGCAGCAGCGCATCCGGCGGCAGATAGTCGAAGAAGGTCGGCGGCGGCTCGCCCGGCGCACGCCCGGATAGGTAGCGAGAGTAGTTCTCGATGCCGTTACAGTAACCCAGCTCGAACATCATCTCGATGTCGTACAGCGTGCGCTGCTCGAGGCGCTGGGCCTCGACCAGCTTGTCATGCTTGCGCAGCCAGTCGAGCCGCTCGGCCAGCTCACCCTTGATGCTCTCGGCCGCCTCGAGAATGGTCTGACGCGGCGTCACGTAATGCGACTTGGGATAGATGGTCATGCGCGGCACCTTACCGCGTATCTCGCCGGTGAGCGGGTCGAACAGGCTGATCGCATCGATCTCGTCGTCGAACAGTTCGACCCGTACCGCCTCCTCTTCGGCATCGGCCGGGAAGATATCGATCACGTCGCCGCGTACCCGATAGGTACCACGGCGAAAATCCATGTCGTTGCGGGTGTACTGCAGCTCGGCCAGGCGGCGCAGCATCTTGCGCTGGTCGATCAGCTCGCCGCGATTGACGTGCAGGCGCATCTTCAAGTACTGCTCGGGATCGCCGAGACCGTAGATCGCCGACACAGACACCACGATCAGTGCATCGCGACGCTCGAGCAGCGCCTTGGTCGCCGACAGCCGCATCTGCTCGATGTGATCGTTGATCGAGGCATCCTTCTCGATGAAGGTGTCCGATGACGGCACATAGGCTTCAGGCTGGTAGTAGTCGTAGTAGGAGACGAAGTACTCCACGGCGTTGTCGGGAAAGAACGACTTGAACTCCCCGTAGAGCTGCGCTGCCAGGGTCTTGTTGGGCGCCATGACGATGGTCGGTCGCTGCAGCCGCTGGACCACATTGGCCATGGTGAAGGTCTTCCCCGAGCCGGTCACACCGAGTAGCGTCTGATGGGTCAGCCCCGCATCCAGGCCCTGGACCAGGGCATCGATGGCCTGCGGCTGATCACCGGCCGGCTGGAACTTGGATTGCAGCTCGAAGCGCTTCTGCATCTGTTATTTCCCCACCAGATAGATAACGGTATAAAATCGACTTCAGCCTTGCCGCGTGGTGATTTCCACCGTGGCGCTGGTCATCAGCCGATGGATCGGGCAGCGGTCGCTGATCTCGGTGAGCCGCGCCAAACGCTCAGGGTCGTCGACCCCATGAAAGGTCAGGGCGACCTCGAGGCGATACAGGCCACGCCGCTCATCGCGCTCGTCGCGACTGACCACCGCCGTCACACCGCTCAGGGCCCAGCCCTTGCGCTGGGCGTACATCTGCGCGGTAATCGCCTTGCAGGCCCCCAGCGAGAGGTCGAAGTAGTCGTGGGGGTCGGGGGCGCTCTCCTCTCCGCCGACGATGCGCGGCGCGTCTACATAGAGGTCCTCGAAGCCCTCGAGCTCCGCTCGCTGGCGCAGCGTTCCGGCCTGCTGACTGATTACGGTAATCGGCATCAGCGCACCTTGACCTTGAGCGGCGCCAGCGCCTCAATGAGTGTTTCGCGCCGTACTCGACCGTCCACGTCGGCTCCGTAGCGACCGACTTCGGCGCTCTCGACGCCCTCGACCATCATCAGCGCTGTGGTGATGCGGTTGATCAACTCGGCGTCGTCGACACCCTCGAAGGTCAGCGATATCTGCGCCATGTCGCGCTCCCTACAATCGTCACGATAAGCCTGCCAGTTTAGCATGCTGCGGCCGCGGTACGCCTTGAATCACCACTCAGCGCCCCCATTGGAGTACCATGCGTGGCATTCAGCCGCGCCCGAATATGCCACCCTTCCGGAGTTGTCATGCTTGACTGGAGTCGTCACCAAGGCGCCACCCCCTGCGGCCCTCAGCGCGTCACCTTCGCGCCCCAGGCCGCAAACGCCCTGCCCCCGAACAGACTGCCATCGTCCCACTGGTGCATCTCGGGGTGCTGGAGATACACGGCCAGGGAGCAGTGCGCTTCCTGCAGGGCCAGACCAGCGCCCAGGCCGAGCTCGCCAACGGCCGCGGCGCACCGCTGACCTGCTTCTGCACCGCCAAGGGACGCATGCTCGCTAATGCCCAGCTACTGCGTATCGACGCCGAACACCTGTGGCTGATCATGCCCATCGAGCGAGTCGCCCCGCTGCAGGCGCACCTGGGCAAGTTTGCGCCCTTCTACCAGGTCACGCTCAGCGCCCGCGACGACCTGGCGCTGGTCGGAGTCATGGGCGACGACGCCGTGACACTCACCGAGGCCGAGACCGGCCTGACAGCGCCTCGCCCCTGGCAGCAGGCAAGCAATGCGACACTGCAGCTCCTCAACCATCCGGGGGCGGTGCCGCGGCGGCTGCTGATCGCCTCTCAGGAGGTCATGACGGCGCACTGGCAGCGGCTCGCGACCAAGGCAACCCCGGTGGGTAACGCCCAGTGGTGCCTGCAGGATATCCAGGCCGGCCTGGCATGGGTCGGTGACGCCCACCAGGACGCTTATCTGCCGCAGATGTTCAACTGGGAGGCACTGGGCGGCATCAGCTTCAAGAAGGGCTGCTACACCGGCCAGGAGGTGGTGGCCAGGGCGCACTTCCGCGGCCAGGTCAAGAAGCGCCTGTCACGCCTGCAGTGTGAGGGGGATACGCTGCCGGCGCCCGGCGACGGCGTGGAAGACGCCAACGGCAAGCGCCAGGGGGATGTGATTGCCGCTGAGTTCGACGAGAATGGGCGTATCGAGCTGCTGGCAGTGCTGAGCACCCGTGAGCCGGCCGAGCCGCTGACGGTCGCTGGCCAGAGCTGCACGCGACAGGAGCTGCCCTATGCGCTGGAACGCCTCGACCCCGAGACGCTATTCGCGGCGTCCTGAGGCTGCGCTACCCATCGCAAATAGCCGCTGCGCGGTGGCGCTGCTGGCCGCGGCCACGTGATCGACGCCCTGGCCTCTCAGCGCCGCTACCTGCCGGCACACTTCGGCCACATGTGCCGGTTCGTTGCGTTGCCCCTGGTATCCGGCCAGCGGCATGTCAGGGCTATCGGTTTCCAACACATAGCCGTCATCCGGCAGTGCGGCGACGGCACGCTGCAGGCGCTTGGCACGCGGATGGGTGAGCGCTCCGCCCAGCCCGACCACGAAGCCGAGTTCGATAAAGGCCTGGGCCTGCTCGGGGAACCGGCAAAGCCGTGAATCAGCCCACCGTGAGGCGGAGCCAGCTGACGCAGCCGCTTGGCGAGCCGGTCGTTGGTGTGTACGCAGTGGATCACCAGCGGCAGCCCATGGCGCTTGGCCAGGCGTACTTGCGCATCGAACAGCTGCCACTGAGCATCCCAGCTCTCGCTGAAGCGCGCGTCGATACCGCATTCGCCCACCGCCACCACCTGGGGGTTGGCCGCCAGCGCGTCGTCGAGGGCCTGCAGGTCATCGTCGCCATGCTGGTCGATAAAATAGGGGTGCAGCCCCAGGCACACCGTGACATCGTCGCGGCGCCCCAGCGCCAGCACGTCCGGCCAGCGGGCGCGGGTGGTGCCCGGCACCACGAAGCCCTCGACGCCCGCCGCCTTGGCCCGCGCGATGACCGCCTCGCGGTCGGCATCGAAGTCGGGGAAATCGAGATGGCAGTGGGCGTCGATCAACATAGGCTGTACCGTGCTGGAGAGATCACCTACGCCGGAACGGGCCGGCGCTTGCCGCGTACGAAAGCGAACCTCATTCTTCAGGGAAGAAGAATGGAGCGCCCAGGGAGGGGTTCACAGCGTGTGAGCGTTGTACGCGGCAAGGTTAGCCGGCCCTACCGCATGCGCCGGCTGTCATGCCACTGGCGCCGTACCTAACGCCCCAAGCTCGGAGAGAGTCGCTTCAGTGCTCGCGGGTGGCGGCAAAGCGAATATCCGGCCAGCGCTCCTGGGTCATCTGCAGGTTGACTCGCGTGGGGGCGATGTAGGTCAGATAGCCGCCGCCGTCCAGCGCCAGGTTGGCACTCGCCTTGCGCTTGAACTCGTCGAGCATCTTGGCATCGTCGCAGTAGATCCAGCGCGCCGTCTGCACGTTGACCGCCTGGTAGACGCAGTCGACCTTGTACTCTTCCTTTAGCCGGTGGGCGACCACGTCGAACTGCAGCGACCCCACCGCCCCGACGATCAGGTCGTTGTTATCCAGCGGCATGAAGACCTGGGTCGCGCCCTCTTCCGAAAGCTGCTGCAGGCCCTTCTGCAGCGCCTTCATCTTCAGCGGATCCTTGAGCTGCACGCGCTTGAACAGCTCCGGCGCGAAGTGCGGAATTCCGGTGAAGCGCATGCTCTCGCCGACGGTGAAGGTATCGCCGATCTGGATGGTGCCGTGGTTGTGCAGGCCGATGATGTCGCCGGGCCAGGCCTCCTCGACCTGGGCCCGATCCGAGGCCATGAAGGTCAAGGCATCGGCGATTTTTACATCTTTGCCGATCCGCACATGGCGCATCTTCATGTTCTTCTCGTACTTTCCGGAGCAGACCCGCAGGAACGCCACGCGGTCGCGGTGCTTGGGGTCCATGTTGGCCTGGATCTTGAATACGAAGCCGCTGAAGCGCTCGTCGTCGGCGCTGACTTCGCGGGTATCGGTGTCGCGCGGCTGCGGCGCCGGGGCGAACTCGACGAAGCCGTCGAGCATTTCGCGCACGCCGAAGTTGCCCATGGCAGTACCGAAGTACACCGGCGTCAGCTCACCGCGGCGATAGGCCTCGAGATCGAATTCATGGGAGGCGCCGCGCACCAGCTCGACCTCCATGCGCAACTCCTCGGCCTGGTCGGCCCCCAGCACCTCTTCAACCTGGGGATTGTCGAGCCCTTCGATACGCTTGTCATCGGGAATCCGGCTGCCCTGGCCCTGGGTGTAGAGGTGAATGACATCATTGTAGAGGTGGTAGACGCCCTTGAAGTGGCGGCCCATGCCGATTGGCCAGGTCATCGGTGCGCACTGGATATCGAGCACCGTTTCCACCTCGTCCATCACCTCGATGGGATCGCGAATATCGCGGTCCATCTTGTTGATGAAGGTAAGGATCGGCGTGGTGCGCAGGCGGCACACATCCATCAGCTTGATGGTGCGGTCCTCGACGCCCTTGGCGCCGTCGATCACCATCAGCGCCGAGTCCACCGCGGTCAGGGTACGGTAGGTGTCCTCGGAGAAATCCTCGTGCCCCGGCGTGTCGAGCAGGTTGACGATGCGCCCATTGTAAGGGAACTGCATCACCGAAGTGGTCACCGAGATGCCGCGCTCCTGCTCCATCTTCATCCAGTCGGAGGTGGCGTGACGCTCGGCACGCTTGCTCTTCACCGAGCCGGCCAGTTGAATGGCATTGCCGAACAGCAGCAGCTTCTCGGTGATGGTGGTCTTGCCCGCATCGGGGTGCGAAATGATGGCGAACGTACGGCGCAGCTCGGCTTCGCGAGCGATGGCGGTGTCTGGCATGGTCGGCCCTGATGACGAATGAGCGGTCGCCCGTATCGCAGGCGACAAGAGTGGCGCGCATGATAGCGCATCACGCCCCCACCTCGCACCCGCCGCTACTGCTCGCCCAGGTAGCGCACCGCATCGAGCTCCAGCGACTCGACGTCGCCGAACGACACCATATGGCCTTCGAGATCACCCGGCGCGCCGTGACTGCCTTCGAGCGCCGGCTCGGGAATCACCTTGAGGCCGGTGGCGCCGACGTGCTGTATCCGCGCCGCATAGCGCGCCGCCTGGGTGGCGACCACCACCCGTTCACCTGCCATGCACTTGTGCAACCGCTCGATCAGCTCGGCCTGGGAGATCCGTTCCTCGCGCATCTCATCCCTCCTCTTGCATGCCTGATCCTATGAGTCTAGGCAGTTGAAAACAGGGCCTCAAGGCAGCCTTGCGGCTGAGCCCGCGGCGGCAATGCGCTATCATGGCGCGAGAAAGTCTTCGGAGCGCCCATGCATCCCGCCCTACCCCTGCCGCTATCGACGCCCAATCGCAACCTGGTAAGACTGACCATCGTGCGCGGCATCACCTGGACCGGCTTCCTTGCGGCGATCATCTTCGGCATCGAAGTGATCGGTTTCCAGCTGCGCGTGGTGCCGGTGATCTGCGTCATCGTCGCCATGGGCCTGATCAACGTCGCCACCTGGTGGCGCCTGGGGCGTCCCCGCGCGGTGACCGACACCGAGTATCTGCTGCACCTGTTGGCCGACGTCGCCGGGCTGACGCTGCTGTTCTATTTCACCGGCGGCTCGACCAACCCCTTCATCACCTACTACCTGGTGCCGATCACCATCGCCGCGGCCACCCTGCCGTGGCGCTTCGCCTGGCTGATCGCCAGCGCGTCGATGGCCGGCTACACCTTCCTGATGCTGTCCTTCGAGCCGGTACCACAGCTCAGCCACGGCATCATCGTTGGCTCGATCAGCCTCCACGTGCTCGGCATGTGGCTCAACTTCGGCCTCTCGGCGGGCCTGGTGACCTTCTTCATCTACAAGATGGCCCATGCGCTGCGGCGCCGCGACCAGACGCTGTCGCGCACCCGCGAGGCGGCCCTGCGCAACGAACAGGTACTGGCCGTGGCCACCCAGGCCGCCGGCACCGCCCACGAGCTGGGCACGCCGCTGTCGACCATGGCGGTGCTGCTCAACGAGATGCGCGAGGATACCCACGGCGACCCGCAACTGAGCGCCGACATCGATCTGCTGCGCCAGCAGGTCGATATCTGCAAGTCGCGGCTGCAGCACCTGGTGGCCAACGCCGACCGACGCCGCCTGGCCGAGCCCGAACGGCGCCCCGCTGGCGAGTGGCTGGCCCAGGTGGTACAGCGTTGGCTGGTACTGCGCCCCGACGTCAGTCACCGCCTGGAGATCGCCGAGCGCCGCGGCATGCCGACCCTGGCGGTGGACGCCACCCTCGAGCAGGCGCTGATGAACCTGCTCAACAATGCCGCCGACGCCAATCCCGAGCAGATCGCCGTCAGCCTCGACTGGGACGCCGACGAGGTGATCATCGACATTCGCGACCACGGTCCTGGCGTGGCGATGTCGATCGCCGACCAGCTCGGCGATACCTTCGTCTCGACCAAGAGCAAGGGCATGGGGATCGGGCTATTCCTGACCCACGCCACCATCAACCGCTTTGGCGGTGGCGTCAGCCTCTACAACCACGAAGAGGGTGGCACCCTCACCGAAGTGAAACTCCCGCGCCTGGATACCAGTCAAGGTTAGGGGTGCCACTGCACCACCAGTCACGAGGAAAGCGCATGCACGACCAACCGCAACGCCTGCTGATCATCGACGATGACGAAATGTTCTGCCACGTCATGCAGCGCGCCATGACCCGCCGCGGCTTCGACGTCGAGGTGGCCAACGACGCCGAGCAGGCGCTGGTGCTGGCCCACCGCCAGCAGCCCGATATCGCCACCCTGGACCTCAAGCTGGAGCACTCCTCGGGGCTCAAGCTGCTGCCCGAGCTGCTCGACGTGGTGCCCGATTGCCGCGTGGTGGTTCTGACCGGCTACTCGAGCATCGCCACCGCGGTCGAGGCGATCAAGCTCGGCGCGGTCAACTACCTGTGCAAGCCGGCCGATGCCGATGAGATCCTCGCCGCGCTCGACAAACAGGACGGCGACCCCAACACCGAACTGGCCGACAACCCACCGTCGATCAACCGGGTGACCTGGGAGCATATCCAGAAAGTCCTGCAGGAGCATGACGGCAACATCTCGGCCACCGCACGCGCGCTGGGCATGCACCGTCGCACCCTGCAGCGCAAGCTGCAGAAGCGACCGGTGCGGCGCTAGGCCTCGCTCAACACCCGCTCGACCATATGCTGGGCCAGCCGATTGGCCTCGTGCAGCGAGGCAAGGTCAGACACATCGTCGAGCAGCGGACAGTGCCACAGGCCGTCATCCTCGCCCAGCGCCAGCGGCGCGAGGGGATACTCGCCGCCGGGTAGCGCCAGCCAGCGCCGGGGCATGTCATCACGTACGGCGACCGGCGTGACGCTGACCACGCAAAGCGCCAGCGAGACCGGTGTGATCAAGGCCCCCAGCAGCTCGTCGCCGGCGTGAGGCTCAGGCAGCGGCTGAAAGCACAGCAGGTCGACACCCAGCCGCGGATTGCGCGCAGGATGGCGCTTGATGGTAGCGGCACAGCGATGCTGGTAACGGCGTGCCAACTGCTGTAGCCGCGCATACTGCTCGACGGTCAAGGCCTGCACGGCGTCTCTCCCCTTGTCATCATGGCGACATCACCGGCGCGCAGCGTAGACTGATCACTTCGTCACGGCAACGCCACAAGGAGACGCCATGCGTCATGCCACTCGCCTCGACACCGCCATCGAGATCGCCCACGACGCCGGCCGCATGATCCGCGACGCGCGCCGCGACCAGACCTTCGCGCAGCGCTACAAGGCCGGCCACGAGCTGGTCACCGACACTGACCTGGCGGTCGATCAGCGCATTGCCGAGCGCCTCGAGGACGCCTTCGCCGGCGAGGCCCGGCTCACAGAGGAGCTCTCGCCGGAGCGCGACGCGGTCGAGCGCAGCGGTCCGCTATGGGTGATCGACCCGATCGACGGCACTGTCAACTTCGCCCACGGCCTGGCCCACGTTGCGGTCTCCATCGCCTGGTGCATGGACGGCCAGACCCAGCTCGGCGTGGTGCATGCGCCGTTTCTCGGCGAGACCTTCAGCGCGCTGCGCGGCGAGGGCGCCTGGCGTAACGGCGAGCCGATCCACGCCAGCCGCTGCGATGACCTGAGCCGCGCCCTGGTGGCCACCGGCTTCCCCTATCGCCGCGAGTCGCGCCCGCCGCTGCTACGTCGGCTGCAAGCGGTACTCGGCGAGTGCCAGGACATCCGCCGCAACGGCGCGGCGGCGCTCGACCTGTGTGACGTCGCCTGCGGCCGGCTCGATGCCTACTACGAGAGCGTATCGCCCTGGGACTTCGCCGCCGGGGTGCTGATCGCCCGCGAGGCCGGCGCACGAACCGGACACCTCTATGCGCCGCCCGGCGGCATACCCAGCGATCTGTACGGCGAGAATATCGTGGTTGCCGGCCAGACCATCCATCGCCCGCTTTGCGAGCTTCTCAAACGTGCCGACGAGGGGCGCTGAGCGCCGGCCATAGCAGCTGATCATCATCTGTGTAGTGCACCGCTATTGGCATCTGGTCGCGAGTTGCGAAACAATAGCGGCCAGCTTCCCGATAGTTTTTGAATTTCTCATATTGCACCGCAAGGAGTTCCCCTATGTTCGTTGTGATCTTCGGTCGTCCCGGCTGCCCGTTCTGCGTACGCGCCAAGGAGCTCGCCGACAAGCTAAGCGATATCGGTGCCATCGGCGGTTACCGCTACGTCGACATCCATGAGGAGGGCATCACCAAGGCCGACATGGAAAAGACCATCGGCAAGCCGGTCGATACCGTGCCGCAGATCTTCATCGACCAGACCCACATCGGCGGCTTTACCGAGTTCGACCAGTACGCCAAGGATAACGAGCTGATGCCGGAGACCGCGGCACAGTAATTCTCGAGCGTCGCGCCTAGTGCCTGCCACGCCGATCCCTCGCCCGGCCCTTGAATCGAACAAGCGCCGGGCGTTTGCGTCTTCGCCGCGTTGAAAGCCGCCCCTGGCTGCCACCTATACTCAGCTGAAAATCATGCTCGAGGCGGGAGGCAAGGACACCATGCAGCGCCAGGAATTCCTTCAACAACTGTGGTTGGACTATATCCACCTCCACCCCGAGCTTGGCGCGCTGCGAGTCTGGCCAACCGATGCGCCTGCCGAATACCTGGCGCTACTGACCCTCAATCATGGCCACTACGCCGCCAGCGCGGTGCTGCCCACCCTGCAACACTTTGGCTACCGGCCGGTGGAACGCTACGCCATGGCCGACCGCGGGCTGCTGGCGACCCTGCTCGCCGCCCCGGACGACGGCGCCTGGCTGATGCTCGGCGAGCTGCAGCTGAATACGCTGCCACGCAGCGCACGCCAGGCGCTGAAGGCATTGATCGACACCGCTCACCCCGCCGACGCCCACGGCCAGAACCTGTTGTGCCGGGGCCGTCCCTGGCCAATGCCCGACTGGCAGACGTTTCAACTGCTCGAGAGGGCACATCCGCTGGCGGCCTGGCTGGCGGTAATGGGGCCACGCCTGCATCACGCTGGCTTCGACAGCCAGCGCCTCGGCCACGAGCTCGACGAACTCGACCAGCAACTGCACCAGACCGGCCTGATCGGCAGCAGTGATCGTCACCATGGCGTGTTCCCGATCTCGCCACTGCTCAACTACCGCTTCTACCCGACCTGCTCGCGGCGCATGGCCTTCGCCGAGGGCGATGAACACCGCATTGCCCTCGGCGGCCTGGCGCTGGTGCAGAAGTGCCTGCCAAGCCACGCCGAGCGCGCCGCAGAGCTACTGTTGCCCCAGCACACCCGCTGCGAGATCGCGTGAGGACCATGGCCAGGTTATGCACATTTCCTGTGGATAACGCTGTGCAAAGCCCTTGCACAATCGCCGCGGAGCGCGACGCGACTGACGCTCTACTCAAAATGGTCAGTTTTTCGACATCCCGCTGTCATGCCTTGTCACTACTCCGGCCATCTCAAGGGTAGTAGGTCTGCCACCCTGTGGAGCTTGCCTAGCCCTCGCCGGCGCTGGGCATCCCGTTGATCTTGCAGTAGGATTAGCGTTTTGCTGCGGTTCTGGAGGCCCTCCATGCCGACCCTCAAGGGACTCGTCAGCGTGCTCCTGCTGATCGCGACCACGCTGTTCTGGGGCATCCCGCTGTTCGTGCTGATCCTGCTCAAGCTGTTAGCCCCGGGACGCCGCGCCAAGCTGTGCGTGCTGGCCGGCCTCAACGCCGTGGCCCTCAACTGGATCGGTGCCAATCTGTGGTGGATGCGCTACTGGCTCAAGCCCCAGCTCGACATACGTCGTCCCGACGGCCTGTCACCACAGCGTTGGTGGCTGGTGCTCTCCAACCACCGCAGCTGGACCGATATTTTCGTGCTGCAGTTCGCGCTGCACCGGCGCATCCCCATGCCGCGCTTCTTCCTCAAGCATCAGCTAATCTGGATCCCCATCGTGGGCCAGGCCTGGTGGGCACTGGAATTTCCCTTCATGCGCCGCTACAGCCGTGAACGGCTGGCCCGCAACCCGGCCCTCGCCGAGCGCGACCGCCGTGCCACCCAGCGCATGTGCGAGCGGGCACGCCAGACACCCCTGGCGATCTACAACTTCGTTGAAGGCACGCGCTTCACAACGGCCAAGCGCGACGCGCAAGATAGCCCCTACCGGCACCTGCTGCGGCCCAAGGCCGGCGGCACTGCCCAGGTCGCCGGTCTACTCGGCGAGAGCCTCAGCGGCATTCTCGACGCCACCCTGAGCTACGCCAACCCCGCCCCAACCTTCTGGGGCTTCCTGTGCGGCCGTGAAGGGCAAATTCACTGCCATATCCGGCGCCTCGACGTGCCCGAGTGGATGCCCGGCGGCGACTACCACCAGGACCCGGACTACAAGGAACGCTTCCATACATGGATCAACGCGCTGTGGCAGGACAAGGACCGCACCCTCGATACCTCGTCCTGATGCTGCTGCTGGCGTGGCTGCTGGCCGGCTGTGCCGGCGCTGGGTCGACGCCGCAGCGACTCGACGGCATCAACGGCCAGTGGATTACCGTTCAGCGTGGCGACACCCTCGGCGCCATTGCCGCGCGTGCCGATGTGCCGCTGGAGCGCCTGACACGCTTCAATCCCGGGGTCGAGCCACATCGCCTGGCGGTCGGGCAACGCCTGCTGATTCCCACCCAGCAGGAGCGCGCACCTTCTGGCGGTCCCTACCGCTACCAGGTCCGCCCCGGCGATACCTATTCCGGCATCGCACGGCGCTTCGGCACGGATACCGCTCGCGTGCAGTCGACCAACGCCAGCATCCCGGCCAATCGCCTGCAGGTCGGCCAGGTGATCCAGGTGCCCCTCAGCGGCGCAAGCACCAGCAGCCCGAGCTCGAGCGGGTCCAGCGCGTCGCCCAGCAGTAGTGGCAGCAGCGCCAGTCGGCCGCCGGCTCAGCGTCCCGACCCCGGCAACCTGCCCAGCAGTGCGCGCAACTGGCCCTGGCCGCTGGACGACTATCGCGTGGTGCGGCGTTTCGGCCCGGACGACCGCGGCACGCTGCAACCCATGCTGCTCGCCACCCAGAATGGCAGCCAGGCCAAGTCGGTGGCCGACGGACAGGTGCGCTTCGCCGGCAGCATGCGCCAACTGGGGCGCGTGGTGATCGTCCACCACGACGGCAACCTGCAGAGCGTCTACGCCCTGTGCGGCGAGCTCAAGGTCGCCGATGGGCAGTCGGTGAGCCAGGGCACGCCGGTCTGCCAGGTCGACTACAGCAACAGCACCGAGCGCCACGACCTGCTGTTCGACCTGCGCCACGGCGGCAAGCCCGTCGACCCGACCGAGGTACTGCGCTAGGCGCCCATCGTCATCGATCCGTCACCGACCTGTCGGCCTGCTGTCATGATGCTCGGTGAAGCTGGAGGGAGTTCACCACGCGGGAGCCCCTCATGCGTTTATGCCTGGTCAGTGAAACCTGGGCGCCGGACATCAACGGCGTCGCCCACACCCTGGGCCAGTTGACAGACGAACTCCGGCGGCGCGGGGTGACGCTGCAGTTGGTCAGGCCGGCGCCCCGCGAGGCGCACCGCGATTCGCGCATGGCCAGCGAACTGCAGGTGCCGGGCTTTCATCTGCCGCGCTATCCAGACGTGCAGTTCGGCCGGCCATGCGCGCGACGGCTGCTCGGCGAGTGGCAAATCGATCCTCCCGATGCGATCTACCTCGCCACCGAAGGGCCGCTGGGCTGGTCGGCGCTGCGCAGCGCCGAACGCCTGGGCATCCCGACCCTGAGCGGCTTCCATACCAATTTCGACCACTACGCCAGCGACTATGGGCTGGGCTGGCTGCGCGGCGGCGTGCTCGGCCTGCTGCGGCATTTCCACAACCGCACCGGCGCCACCCTGGTGCCGACTCGTCAGCAGGCCGAGGCGCTGGGCGCCCAGGGCTTCGAACGTGTCGCCGTGATGGGACGCGGCATCGACTGCCAGCACTTCAGTCCCGATAAACGCGATAGCGAGCTGCGCCGGTGCTGGGGCGCCGGCAACCACCAGCCGGTAGCACTGCATGTCGGCCGCCTGGCCAGCGAAAAGAACCTCGACCTGCTGGTCGAGAGCTTCCAGGCCATGCACCTGGCACAGCCCGACCTGGTCAGCGTGGTGGTCGGCGACGGCCCCCTGCGCCAGCGCCTGCAGCGGCGCCTGCCGCAGACCCGCTTCACCGGCTTCATCGACAGCGACCAGCTCGCCAGGCACTATGCCAGCGCCGACCTGTTCGTGTTCCCGTCACGCTCCGAGACCTACGGCAACGTGGTACTCGAGGCCATGGCCAGCGGCCTGGCGGTCATCGCCTTCGACTATGCCGCCGCCGCCGAATGGATAGTTCCCCACCACCACGGCCTGACGCTGCCTCTTGACGCCTCCAGCGCCTTCGTCGAACACGCCGCGCAGCTGGCGCGCTCCCCGGCGCTCTACGGCCGCCTGGGCCGTGCAGCGCGAGTGCGTGTGGCCGACTGCCACTGGTCACAGATTGCCGAGCGTTTCCTGCATGTCCTGCATACCGCCATGGAGCACGCCCATGACCGCACCACGCACCCTGCCGGTCTTTGACCGTCTCGACCTGCTCGAATGGCAGCTCTGCCAGCGACTCGCCCGCCACGGCAGCCGTCGCGGCATCCTGATGCTATTGCGTGTTGCCAGCCGACTTGGCGACTGGCCGGCCTGGGTGCTGCTGGTCGCCGCGCTGCCGGTGATCCACGGCGCCCCCGGGTGGTCGCTGACATGGCATCATCTGCTGCTGTCGCTGCTGGCGATCGGCGTCTACCGCCTGATCAAGACGCGGCTGTGCCGCGAACGTCCCTCGATCACTTTCCAAACGATATGCTGCACCGAGGTTCCACGTGACCGCTACAGCTTTCCCAGCGGGCACACCCTCCACGCGGTGATGTTCAGCCTGCTGACCGCAGCCACCACGCCGGCACTGCTCCCGCTGGTGGTGCCGCTGGCCATGCTGATCGCCGTCTCGCGGGTCGGCCTCGGCCTGCACTACATCAGCGACGTCATCGGCGGCGCGCTGCTCGGTGGCCTGTTTGCGCTGCTCGGCTGGTGGACGCTACCGACACTTGCGTGACACGCCGCCACACGGCTGGCATGCTCGGCCCATGCCTCCCCCTACCACCTGGCAGAGCCTCCTCGACATGCCGCCGCTATGGCGGCATGACACCTTGCTGGCCACCGACAAGGCGGATCGGCTGCTGGATTGCCTCGAGCATGAACTCGACTGGCAGCAGCCCAGGCTGACGCTATTCGGCCGCGAGCACCCGATTCCACGCCGCCAGGTGTGGATGGGCGACCGCGAGGCACGCTATCGCTACTCCGGCCACGACTTCGTGCCTGAACCCTGGCACCCGGAGGTGGCGCGGCTGGCCGAGCGGATCGCTCATGCCCTGCACACCTTCGGCGAGGTGCCGCGATTCAACAGCGTGCTGCTCAATCGTTATGCCAGCGGCGCAGAGCGCATGGGCTGGCACAGCGACGACGAGCCGGAGCTGGGCCAGGAGCCACTGATCGCCGCCGTCAGCCTGGGCAGCGAGCGACCGCTGCGCTTTCGCTGGCGCGACCGCCGCGCACCGGCCTT
Source organism: Halomonas socia (assembly GCF_010977575.1). Taxonomy (GTDB): domain Bacteria; phylum Pseudomonadota; class Gammaproteobacteria; order Pseudomonadales; family Halomonadaceae; genus Franzmannia; species Franzmannia socia. The sequence continues at coordinate 3,620,323 of NZ_CP048812.1, read as the reverse complement.
CAACGTCAGCCTGCCCCACGGCAGCCTGCTGGTCATGGGACCCGGCGTGCAGCGCCAGCTGCAGCATGCCCTGCTGCCGCGAACAGGCCATGACATCCGCATCAGCCTGACCTTTCGGCATATCATCGTTCGCCACTAAGCATCGACGCTAAAAACTGCGGGCCGCTCGCCTTGGCGAGCGGCCCGCAACCCCGTCATGCAAGCGCTTAAGATAACGGTATAAAAAAGTGATTTCAGCCGCGATGGTAGCCTGGCGTCACGAACGGCATCTTGCTTACCGTCATCGCCAAGCGCTTGCCGCGCACCTCGGCAAACACCTGGGTGCCCGCCTCGGCCTGGTCGATGGTGACATAGCCCATTGCCACCGGCCGGCCAACGCTGGGGCCAAAGCCGCCCGAGGTCACCACGCCGATCTTGACGTCGTCGGCACTGAACAGCTCGGCACCCTCGCGTACCGGCGCGCGTCCTTCGCCGAGCAAGCCGACCCGCTTGCGGGTGTGATCCTTGGCCTCGACCTGATGCAGGATGAGATCGGCCCCCGGAAAGCCCGCGGCACGCTCACCGCCGCGCCGCCGCGGTTTGCCGATGGCCCAGATCAGGCCCGCCTCCACCGGCGTGGTGGTAGTATCGATATCGTGGCCGTAGAGGCACAGGCCCGCCTCGAGACGCAGCGAATCGCGCGCACCCAAGCCGATGGCCTCAACCTCTTCTTCCGCCAGCAGCAGGCGCGCAAGTGCCTCGGCCTGTTCCGCGGGCACCGATATTTCGAAACCATCTTCGCCGGTATAGCCACTGCGGCTGATCCATACCGGAATGCCGCCGATCTCATGACGAGCATGCTGCATGAACACCAGCTCGCAGGCCGCGGGGCACAGCCGCTGCATGACGCTGGCCGCCGCAGGCCCCTGCAGGGCAAGCAGGCCACGCTCGACCACCTCGACCCGATAGTCGCTACCAAGCCCGGTGCGCAGGTGGCTGATGTCCTGCTCCTTGCAGGCCGCGTTGACCACCAGATAGAGATGCTCGCCGGCGTTGACCACCATCAGGTCATCGAGGATGCCGCCCTCTTCCGCGGTGAACAGTGCATAGCGCTGCATCCCGGCCGCCAGGCCGACGATATCCGCCGACACCAGCGTCTCCAACGCCTCAGCGGGAGCCGGCCCATGAATCAGCACCTGGCCCATGTGCGACACGTCAAACAGGCCACATGCCTGGCGCGTATGCTCATGCTCCTTCTTGACGCCAAGCGGGAACTGTACTGGCATTTCGAAACCGGCGAAGGGCACCATCTTGCCGCCCAGTTCGCGGTGTAGGTCGTAGAGTGGCGTCTTGCTGAGTTGCGTCATGGTATCGGTCCATTGGCGAGTAGCTTGCGGGATAGCCACGGGGCGGCTTGCGCCCCGTGGCCCCAGGGTCAATTCGACAGATCTTCGCCCGGCAGCACTTCCTTGCCGTCGAAGTAGTTGCGGGTCAACTTGAAGACCATCGGCGACAGCAGCGCCAGCGCGATCAGGTTGGGGATCGCCATCATGGCATTGAAGGTATCGGCCATCAGCCAGATGAAGCCCAGCTGCGCCATGGCGCCGAGCGGAATGGCCAGCACGAACAAGGTGCGGTAGAGCATGATCGAGCGCGTGCCGAACAGGAACTGGAAGCACTTCTCGCCGTAGAACGACCAACCGAGAATGGTCGTGAAGGCAAACACGGCCAGTGCGATCGAGACGATCTGGTTGCCGATCCCCGGCAGCGCCGCCTCGAACGACAGCGCGGTCAACGATGCCCCGGCCTCGCCGTCGATCCACACCGTGGAGGTCAGGATCACCAGCGCGGTGATGGTGCATACGATGATGGTATCGATGAAGGTGCCGAGCATGGCGATCAGACCCTGACGCACCGGGTTCTTGGTCTTGGCCGCAGCGTGGGCGATCGGCGCGCTACCGAGGCCGGCCTCGTTGGAGAAGATACCGCGGGCCACGCCGAAACGGACCGCCGCCATCACCGCCGCCCCGGCAAAGCCCCCCATGGCCGCATGCGGGTTGAAGGCGTAGTAGAAGATCATGCTGAAGGCGCTGCCGATCTCGCTGGCATTGACGATCAGCACCACGATGCCGGCTGAGATGTAGGCAATCGCCATGATCGGCACCAGCTTGCCGGCCACCTTGGCGATGCGCTTGATGCCGCCGAGGATCACCGCACCCGCCAGCACCATGATGACTACCCCGGTGATCCAGTGTGGCAGGCCAAAGGTCGAGTCGAGGGCATCGGCTACCGAGTTGGACTGCACGGTGTTGCCGATGCCGAACGCTGCCACGGCGCCGAAGAAGGCGAAGGCACCGCCCAGCCACAGCCACTTCTTGCCGAGGCCGTTCTTGATGTAGAACATCGGGCCGCCCACGTGGTTGCCGGTACTGTCGGTCTCGCGATAGCGCACCGCAAGAACCGCCTCGGCAAACTTGGTGGCCATGCCGACCAGTGCCGTGATCCACATCCAGAACACCGCGCCAGGCCCACCCAGTGCAATGGCCGTGGCCACGCCGGCGATGTTGCCAGTGCCGATGGTGGCCGATAGCGCCGTCATCAGCGCGTTGAAGGGCGAGATCTCGCCGTCCTTGTCCGACTTCTCTGCGCCGGGCTTGTCACGCCCCTGCCACAGCAGGCTGAAGCCCATGCCGAGCTTGCGAATCGGCATCAGCTTGAGGCCCAACTGGAGGTAGAGGCCCACCCCCAGCAGCAGTATCAACATCAACGGGCCCCATACCACGCCGTTGATGACGGTAAAGAGACTGGTCAAGGTTTCCATGGTCGTTCCTTTCAATCCTGGTTCGTTATTGTTGTGCCCCGGGCTGAGCGCAGCGCCGGGCACCTGGCCTCAACCGCAAAGGACTAGGCCGCCCCCGTGGTCGAATGGGCGTACCATAGCGGATAACCTCGTCCAAGCTCTACTGTTGCAGGTCATTACGTTGCCAATATACGACTGTAGCGTGAATTCCTCGGCTCATGACGTCAGCGTGGCTGAGTCTTATTTTCATTCCAAGAAACTATTTTCCTATAAGAAACACAAGGCAGCTTACTGGCCTCCTACGGCGACCGCAAGCATGCCACTCGCTCAGACCACCGACCGCCAATGCCCCGCCAGGCACCGCACTGGATCGCTTACCTTTAGCGTAGTCGAGGTATGCCAGCTGCACAGGGCTGGACGAGACTCCCTGCAGCAGCCAACCTGTATAGGCGGTCAGCCTGGGACAGTGATGCCCGATGCGCGTGAGACTCGCCATCGCGTGCAAATGGCGGTACGATTCCCTGATTCAGAAAACCTTTTCGTATAGGAAAACCACTATGAGCGCTATTCCGTCCAACCTGCGTTATACCAAGAGCCATGAGTGGGTGCTCGACAACGGTGACGGCACTGTCACCCTGGGTATCACAGATCACGCCCAGCAGGCGCTTGGCGACGTGGTCTTCGTTGAACTGCCGGAAGTCGGCCAGGAGCTCGCCAGCGGCGAGGAGTTTGGCGTGATCGAATCGGTCAAGGCCGCCTCCGATCTCTACGCGCCGCTTGGCGGCGAGGTGGTAGCCATCAACGACGCCCTCGAGGACTCTCCCGAAACCGTCAACGAATCGCCCTACGAAGACGGCTGGATCGCCAAGCTCAAGCTCAGCGACAGCGATGCCCTCGACGCCCTGCTCGATGCCGACGCCTATGGCGCAGTGGTCGACGCCGAAGACTGAACGACTTTCGGCCGGGTCGTCAGCGACCCGGCCTTGGCCCCTTTCCTTTCCCGGGACTGACCGCCCGACTACCCTGACAGGTGTTTCATGGCTACCGAGACCCGACGCCTGGCCGACCTGGCCGGACACGACGCCTTCATTCATCGTCACAACGGGCCTAGCGCCGACGATGTCGACCAGATGCTCGCCACCCTAGGCGTCGACAGCATCGCGACGCTGATCGAGCAGACCGTGCCCGCCGGCATCCGCCTGGGCCGCGAGCTGTCCCTCGAGGGGCCACGCACCGAGGCCGAGGCGCTCGACTATCTCAAGCGACTGGCGCGCCAGAACAAGGTCTTCAAGACCTATATCGGTCAGGGCTACCACAACACCCACGTGCCGGCGGTCATCCAGCGCAACGTGCTGGAGAATCCGGGCTGGTACACCGCCTACACCCCCTACCAGCCGGAGATTGCCCAGGGCCGCCTCGAGGGCCTGCTCAACTTCCAGCAAACGGTCATGGACCTCACCGGCATGGAGCTGGCCAACGCCTCGCTGCTGGATGAAGCCACCGCCGCGGCCGAAGCCATGGCGCTGTGCCAGCGCGCCAACAAGAAGGCCAAGAGCAAGGCGTTTTTCGTCGCCGATGACGTCCTCCCCCAAACCCTCGACGTAGTGCGTACCCGCGCCAACTATTTCGGCTTCGAACTGATCGTAGCACCCGCTGAGGAGCTGGCCCGCCACGAGGTATTCGGCGCACTGCTGCAGTACCCGGGCCAGAGCGGCGAGGTCCGCGACCTCGGCGGGCTGCTCGACGCCGCCCGCGAGCGCGGCATCATGACCTGCGTGGCCGCCGACATCATGAGCCTGGTGCTGCTCAAGGAGCCGGGAGCGCTGGGTGCCGATATCGTGGTCGGCAACACCCAGCGCTTCGGCGTACCCATGGGCTTCGGTGGTCCCCACGCGGCGTTCTTCGCCACCACCGACAAGCTCAAGCGTTCGATTCCGGGGCGCATCATCGGCGTCTCCAAGGATGCCCGCGGCCAGCAGGCGTTGCGCATGGCGATGCAGACCCGCGAGCAGCACATCCGCCGCGAAAAGGCCACCTCCAACATCTGCACCGCCCAGGCGCTACTGGCCAATATCGCCGGTTTCTACGCCGTCTACCACGGCGCCGAGGGCCTGCGCACCATCGCCACGCGCATCCACCGCCTGACCACCATCCTCGCCGAGGGGCTGCGTCACAAAGGCATCGCGCTGGCCCACGACAGCTGGTTCGACACCCTGCGCCTGACCGGGGTCGACGCCGGCAAGATCCACGGCCGCGCCATGACCCACGAGATCAACCTGCGCTACTTCGAGGGCGGCGACATCGGCGTCAGCCTCGACGAGACCACCACCGCCCACAACCTCGACGTGCTGCTCGACGTGCTGATCGGCGAGGAGCACGGCCTGTCGGTGAGCGCCCTGGACGAGGCCGTCGTCAGTGCCGGCACCAGCGGCATCCCAGCCGCCTGCCGCCGCGACTCCGATTTCCTGCAGCACCCCACCTTCCAGCGCTACCGCAGCGAGACCGAGATGCTGCGCTATCTCAAGCGGCTGGAAAACAAGGACCTGTCGCTGACCCATGCGATGATCCCGCTGGGCTCCTGCACCATGAAGCTCAACGCCACCAGCGAGATGATCCCCATCACCTGGCCGGAGTTCGGCCAGATCCATCCGTTCGCGCCCCACGAGCAGGTGGTCGGCTACAAGCAGATGATCGACGAGCTGGCGGCTTTTCTGGTCGAGATCACCGGCTACGACCATATCTCGATGCAGCCCAACTCCGGCGCCCAGGGCGAGTACGCCGGACTGGTCGCGATTCGCCGCTATCAGGCCGCCGAGGGCCAGGGTCATCGTGACATCTGCCTGATCCCCAGCTCGGCCCACGGCACCAACCCCGCCTCCGCGGCCATGGCGCAGATGCGGGTGGTGGTGGTCGAATGCGACAGCGACGGCAATATCGACCTCGACGACCTGCGCGCCAAGGCCGAACGGCACCGCGACGACCTGTCGGCGATAATGCTCACCTACCCCTCCACCCACGGCGTGTTCGAGGAGGGCGTGCGCGAGGCCTGCCAGATCGTTCATGACCACGGCGGCCAGGTCTACGTCGATGGCGCCAACATGAACGCCCAGGTCGGCCTGACCCGTCCGGGCGACTTCGGCGCCGACGTCAGCCACCTCAACCTGCACAAGACGTTCTGCATCCCCCACGGCGGCGGCGGCCCGGGCATGGGACCGATCGGCGTCAAGGCACACCTGGCACCCTTCGTCTCCAACCACGTGGTGACGCCGATCCACGGCGTCAACGCCGAGTGCGGCGCTGTCTCGGCGGCCGCCTTCGGCAGCGCCTCGATCCTGCCGATCTCCTGGGCCTACATCAAGATGATGGGCGCCCGTGGCCTGCGTGAAGCCACCGAGCTTGCGATCCTCAACGCCAACTACGTGGCCACGCGCCTCGACGGCCACTATCCGGTGCTCTACCGCGGCGTCAACGGCACTGTGGCCCACGAGTGCATCATCGATATCCGCCCGCTCAAGGCCAGCTCGGGGGTCAGCGAGGAGGATATCGCCAAGCGCCTGATGGACTACGGCTTCCACGCCCCGACCATGTCCTTCCCGGTGCCCGGCACGCTGATGGTCGAGCCCACCGAGTCGGAATCGCGCTACGAGATCGACCGCTTCTGCGATGCCATGATCGCCATCCGCGAGGAGATCGCGCGGGTCGAGAGCGGCGACTGGCCGGCCGACGACAACCCGCTGGTGCATGCCCCACACACCATGGCTGACCTGATGGATGCCGACTGGTCGCGTCCCTACTCCCGCGAACTGGGCGCCTTCCCCTCGCCGGCGGTCAAGGCCGCCAAGGTGTGGCCGGCGGTCAACCGGGTCGACAACGTCCACGGCGACCGTCAGTTGATCTGCTCCTGCCCGAGCATCGACGAGTACCGCGACTGAGCGAGCATGTCGCCCCGCCCAACGCATGCGCCCCGGCCAACTGGCCGGGGCGCATGCGTTGGGGCAGCGGTAAGCAAGCGTCAGCCGAAGCTCGGCTCCTCGGCGTAGCCGTAGAGCGCCTGGCGACGCTGCTCGCGGAAGTCCTCCAGCAGCCGTGCATAGCGCCGCGGCAGCTCCGAGCCACTGGGGGTAATCACGTAGAGCGTTTCGTGGACCGGCTGGTTCAGCGTCAACTCCTTGACCTGGCGCTGCCAGGGCGAGGTCTCGAGCACCAGCCGCGGCACCACCGTAAAGCCCAGCCCGCGGGCCACCGCGTCGAGCACCATCGACAGCTCGTTGGTAAACCCCTGCTGGGGAAAGCGGTTCAAGCTGCGAAACTCACCGGGAAAATTGACCTTGAGCAGCTGCGCGGCATGCTGGATGCCGTCGGAGTAGTTGATGAACCCCAGTCCCGTCAGGTCATTGAGGGTAGTGCCGGTGAAGTCCGCCGGGACCACCAGGCACAGCGGTTCCTGATGCCAGGGCTCGACGTGCAGGTCGGCGTGCTTGACCAGGTCGGTGACGATCCCCAGATCATAGCGCCCGGCCAGCACGTCCTGGACGATCTCATCATTGAAGGCGAAGCGATAGCTGACCGTGAGCCCGGGATACATCTGCTGGTAGCTGAGCAGAAAGGGATACAGCATCAACCCGACGCTGCCGGGTGACGCCAGGCGGCACTCGCCGGAATCCAGCGAGTCGTTATCCAGCGAGTGGCGAAAATGCTCGTGTTCGGCGAACAGCTTGATGGCGTATTCATAGGCGCGGCGACCGCTGTCGGTCAACGTGAAGCGACGCCCGTGACGATTGAGCAGCGACTTGTCGAGATACTGCTCGAGCTTGCGGATGTGCTGGCTGACCCCCGGCTGGGTCATGTCCAGACGCCGCGCCGTCTGCGTGAAGCTGCCGGTCTCCACCAGGGTAATGAAGGTGCGGAAATATTGGGCGTTGAACATGGGGCAGCGCAGCACTCACTGGCAGATGAAGAATCACTCAGCGCATGTTATCAGAACGCGTTGAGCACCGCAGCGCTGCGGCCGGCGCGCGGGCCGTGGTAGCATTTCATCACAACCTGTCGGGGCCGCTTGCCTCTGGCAGGGCTGCCTGACCGCAAGACAAGGATCGCCGCTATGCCAGAGACCATTTCCACCATCATCTCGCCGGAAGGCAGCCTCGAGGTGCTCTCTCAGCACGAGGTCAATCGCCTACGCGACACCTCCCGCGCAGGCCTCCACGACCTGCTGCGCTGCTGCGCCCTGGCGGTGCTCAACTGCGGCAATGTCACCGACGACGGCCGCGCCGTGATGGAGACCTACCACGACTTCGACATCGAGGTGTTGCAGCAGGATCGCGGGATTCGCCTCAAGCTGAGCAACGCCCCCATCGATGCCTTCGTCGACGGCAAGATGATCCGCGGCATCCGCGAGCTGCTCTCCTCGGTGCTGCGCGACATCGTCTACGTCTACAACGAGATCCAGACCCAGCAGCGCTTCGACTTGTCCACCGGCGAGGGCACCACCAACGCGGTCTTCCATATCCTGCGCAAGGCCGGCGCCCTCAAGCCGGGCCGCGACCCGGGACTGGTGGTGTGCTGGGGTGGCCACTCGATCTCGCGGGAGGAGTACGAATACACCAAGGACGTCGGCTACCATATCGGCCTGCGCGACATGGACATCTGCACCGGCTGCGGCCCGGGCGCCATGAAGGGGCCAATGAAGGGCGCCAACGTGGCCCATGCCAAGCAGCGCCGCAGCCTGGGGCGCTACCTGGGGATCTCCGAGCCGGGCATCATTGCCGCCGAGTCGCCCAACCCGATCGTCAACGAGCTGGTGATCATGCCCGACATCGAGAAGCGCCTCGAGGCCTTCGTGCGGGTCGGCCACGGCATCATCGTCTTCCCCGGCGGGGTCGGCACCGCCGAGGAGATCCTCTACCTGCTGGGTATTCTGCTGCACCCGGAAAACCGCGACATGCCCTACCCGGTGATCTTCACCGGGCCGACCAGCGCCGCCGACTACTTCAAGCGCATCGACGAGTTTCTCGCCTACACCCTGGGCGAGGAAGCCCGCGCGCGCTATCAGATCATCATCGACGACCCGGCCGGGGTGGCGCGCGCCATGCGCGACGGCATCAATGACGTCGCCGACTTCCGCCGCAACCAGCAGGATGCCTTCTACTACAACTGGCGCCTGAACGTCGCCCGCGACTTCCAGGCCCCCTTCGAGGCGACCCATGAGGCGATGGCCGGCCTGGCCCTGCACCATCAGCAGCCAACCCACGAGCTGGCCGCCAACCTGCGGCGCGCCTTTTCGGGCATCGTCGCCGGCAACGTCAAGGAGCCCGGCATCCGCGCTATCGAGGCCCACGGCCCCTTCACGCTGCACGCCGAGCCCGAGCTGATGCGTCACCTCGACGCCCTGCTGACCTCCTTCGTCGCCCAGGGCCGCATGAAACTGCCCGGCACCGCCTACGTGCCCTGCTACCAGCTTGCCTGACATTCTCCACCCATGGGCCCGCCCCCGGCATGGCCGGGGGCGGGTCCAGGGCTGACGCTTAATATGCGAGATTCGAACTCAGGGTGACCCGCCGCGCTCGCGGCGCCACCACAGGCTGAGCACATGCATCAGTAGGCCTGCCGTGGTGCCGTGGGAGAGCAGCACCTGCCAGCCGGTCAGATTGGCGGCCAGTGCATACCAGCCGGCCATCACCGCCAACCCCGCCAGCAGGCAGAACCCCAGCCGCCGGAGCAAACCGGGCACTCGGCGCCGCGCCGGGCTGTCGAGCAGCCGCCAGTGCAGCAGCGTGACCACCGTTACCACCGCACTGGCCATCAGCATCAGTGACAATCGCGTCTCATGGCCACCGTCCAGGTAGCGCGGCAGGGTCGCCAGCATGACGACCAACACCCCCAGCAGTGCGGTCAGGCGTTCAGCACTGGGCCCGCCCATCACGCCACCTGCAGGCCGTGCTCGGCGATCCACGCCTCGGCCCACGGCAGGGCGGCATCGTCGGCCATGAAGGTCTCCATGGCGTCGACTTCCAGGCGCTCTCCTACACGCTGGGCGCCAAGGTCAGCGAGCAGCGCGTCCAGCGCACGTCCGGCGCCGCAGAAGGTATCGCCGTAGGAGCTGTCACCCAGCGCCACCAGGCCGTAGCGCAGTTCGCCAAGCGCTGGACTCTGGTCGATCAGGGCGCGAGTGAACGGCACCAGGTTCCCCGGATAGTCGCCGCTGCCGGTGGTCGAGACGCAGAACAGCGCCAGCGTCGGCGGCTCGGCAAGCAGATCGTCGAGGCTCGGCTGCTCGAAGATGTCGACCCGATAGCCGGCCTCCTCGAACAGCGGCTTTATCTGCTCGGCGACATCCAGTGCCCCACCGTACATGGTGCCGACAAAGATCTTCAGTGTGGCCATGAGAGCTCTTTGCTTGAGAAATTTGGTCGGATATTACCACAAGCGTATAATGGCATGCCATTCAATGACATGGAGCAAGCATGCAGGAGATCTTCGAGGCCTGGGTAACGCCTGTGATGATCGGCGGACTGATTCTTTTCATGAGCTTCATCATCTGGGATCTGGCGCGCAAGTCCCAGGCCGGCAAGTTCGGCACCATCATGCTGTTCATCGTGCTGGGGGCCGGCATGCTTGGCTATGTGATCAAGGTGGTGATCACTTACCTGATGGAGGGTGGCGCGGGCCTGTGATCAATACGCCAACGGCACCCCAGGGGCGCCGTTGGCGTAGATGAGGCTAGATCATCGAGACACCGTCGAAATCCTCGACCCGGCTCTTGAGCTTCTGGCCGGGACGGAAGGTCACCACCCGCCGCGCCGAGATCGGAATCTCCTCGCCGGTCTTGGGATTACGCCCCGGTCGCTCACGCTTGTCGCGCAGGTCGAAGTTGCCGAACCCCGACAGCTTGACCTGCTCGTTCTCGCGCAGGCAGCCACGGATCTCCTCGAAGAACGCCTCCACCATGGTCTTGGCTTCGCGCTTGGAGAGCCCCAGCTCGACGTGCAGGTGTTCGGCGAGTTCCGCCTTGGTCAACGCGCCCATATCATTCCCTCGCTGGATAGCGGCACCGTCCCTGGCGCCGGAGACGCTCAGCCTCTCAGCTCAGCGCCATGACGCTGACGGGACTCGGTGACGATTGCATCGACTAACTGATTGATTTCATCGTCATTCAGCGTGCGCGAAGGATGCTGCCAGGTCAAGCCCAAGGCGAGACTCTTGCGTCCTTCCGGCACACCCTGGCCGTGATAGACGTCGAACAACTTGAGTTCGGTGAGCCACTCGCCGGCCTGCTCGCGCAGGCAGTCGAGCAGCGCCTGAAGCGGCAGATCCGCATCGACCAGCAGTGCCAGGTCGCGGCGCACCTCGGGATAGCGCGACAGCGCGCTAAAGCTCGGCAGAACGCCGTCGGTCAGCGCATCCTGGCGCACCTCGAAGAGCAATGCATCGACCTTGAGACCCAGCTGGGCGCGCACCGCCGGATGCAGGGTGCCGATCCAGCCCACCGCTTCGCCGCGGTGGAATACCTGGGCGGTCTGCCCGGGATGCAGCGCGCTGTGCTCGGCCGGTTCGAAGCGCCAGGCAGCGAGATCGCCACCCAGTGCCATCAGGCTCTCCAGATCGCCCTTGATGTCATAGAAATCGACCTTGTCGCGACCGCCAGCCCAGCCTTCGGGCTCGCGCGATCCACACACCAGCGCGCCGACCATCGGCACTTGCTCGAGGTCGTCGAGTTCACCGCGGAAGACCAGGCCGGCCTCGAACAGCCGCACGCGCTGCTGCTGACGGTTGAGATTGTGCTGCAGCGCCTTGATCAGCCCCGGGAACAGACTATAGCGCATCACCGCCATGTCGCTGGAGATCGGGTTGGCCAGCCGCGGCGAGCATGCCTCGGGGTGCAGCAGCAGCTGCAGTTCCGGCGCCACGAAGCTATAGCTGATCGCTTCCTGGTAGCCGCGCGCCACCAGCTGCCGGCGCAGCCTGGCCAGCGGCTGGCACACTTCGTGATCGGCACGCAGGCCGAGGCGCGCCGCGGGGCGCCGCACCGGCAGGCGGTTGTAACCGTGTATGCGCGCCAACTCCTCGATCAGATCCTCCTCGATGGCGATATCGAAGCGCCAGCTCGGCACCTGCGCCGACCAGCCGTCGTCCTGGGTCTCGACCCGCATGCCTAGGCGCTCGAGAATCTCGACCACCTCGTCGCTTGCCAGGCGCTTGTCGAGCGCCTGCTCGAGGCGCTCGGCGCGCAGCGCCACCTGTCGCTCGGCGGGCAGGTGCGCCTCACTGGCCACCTCGACCAGCGGGCCCGCCTCGCCGCCGACGATCTCCAGCAGCAGCTGCGTAGCGCGCTCGACGGCGCGCGCCGTCAAGGCGGGGTCGACGCCACGCTCGAAGCGGTGAGAGGCGTCGGTATGCAGCCCGTAGGAGCGCGCCTGGCCGGCCACTGCCAGTTGGCTGAAGAACGCCGACTCGAGGAAGATATCGCGGGTCGCGGCGCTGACGCCGGACAGCTCGCCGCCCATCACCCCGGCGATGGCCAGCGGCCCCTTGGCGTCGGCGATCACCAGGGTATCGTCGCGCAGCGCGATGTCCTGGCCGTCGAGCAGCGTCAGCCGCTCGCCGGGCCGCGCCCGACGCACCTCGATGCGCGCGTCGAGGTTGGCCAAGTCGAAGGCGTGCAGCGGCTGGCCGAGCTCGAGCATCACGTAGTTGGTGACATCGACCACCGGATCGATGCTACGCACGCCGCTGCGGCGCAGCCGCTCGACCATCCACAGCGGCGTCGCGGCGCTCACGTCGACGCCCTTGATCACCCGCCCGAGATAGCGCGGACAGCGCTCAGGGTCGGCCACCTCGATGGCAAACCCCTGATCATGGCTCGCCGGCACCGCCTCGAGGGCGGGACCATCGAGCGGTAGCCGGTTGAGCACCCCGACCTCGCGCGCCATGCCCAGCACGCTCAAGCAGTCGCCGCGATTGGGCGTCAGGTCGACCTCGATGGTGCTGTCGTCAAGGCCCATCCACAGCCGCAGATCATCGCCCACCGGGGCGCTCGCCGGCAGCTCCAGAATCCCCGCCGAGGTGGCCTCCTCGAGCCCCAGCTCGGAGGCCGAGCAGATCATGCCGCGGGATTCCACGCCGCGCAGCTTGGCGGGCTTGATGGTGAAGTCGCCTGGCAGTACCGCACCGACCCGCGCGAAGGGCACCTTCTGCCCCACCGCCACATTGGGGGCGCCGCACACCACCTGCAGCGGCGCGCCGCTGCCATCATCGACGCGGCAGACATTGAGCTTGTCGGCATCCGGGTGTGGCGTCTTGGCTACCACCTCGGCGATGACCACCTCGTTGAACTCACCGGCCACGCACTCGATGGCGTCGACCTCGAGGCCAGCCATGGTGATCTGGTCGGCCAGCGCCTGGGTCGCCAGTTGCGGCGATACCCATTCACGCAGCCACTGTTCGGAAAATTTCATGACAATCCTGTCTCCTCAAAGCGAGCGTGGTGGCGGTCAACCGAACTGGCGCAGGAAGCGCAGGTCGTTGTCGAAGAACAAGCGCAGGTCGTTGACGCCATAGCGCAGCATGGCCAGGCGTTCGGCGCCCATGCCGAAGGCGAAGCCGGTGTAGCGCTCGCTGTCGATCCCCGAGTGCTGGAACACCGCCGGGTGCACCATGCCGCAGCCCATCACCTCGAGCCAGCCACTGTGGGAGCAGACCCGACAACCGTCCCCGCTGCACATCACGCACTGGATATCGACCTCGGCAGAGGGCTCGGTAAACGGGAAGTAGGAGGGGCGGAAGCGCACCGACAGGTCGTCGCGCTCGAAGAAGGCGTGCAGGAAGTCCTCGATGGTGCCCTTGAGGTCGGCGAAGCTGACGCCCTCGTCAACCAGCAAGCCCTCCACCTGATGAAACATCGGGGTATGGGTCAGGTCGGAGTCGCTGCGGTAGACCCGCCCCGGGCAGACGATGCGGATCGGCGGCTGCTCGGCCTTCATGGTGCGCACCTGCACAGGTGATGTATGGGTGCGCAGCAGGCGGGTGGCATCGAAGTAGAAGGTATCCGCCATGCCCCGCGCCGGATGTTCGGCGGGAATATTCAGCGCTTCGAAGTTGTGATAATCATCCTCGATCTCCGGGCCCACCGCCACGTCGAAGCCAATCCGCGTGAACAGCCCCTCGATGCGTTCGAGGGTGCGCGTGACCGGGTGCAGCCCGCCGCTCTCCTGGCCGCGACCGGGCAGGGTCACGTCGAGGCGCTCGGCGGCCAGGCGCGCATTCAGGGCGGCCTGCTGCAGCGCCTGGCGACGCGCCTCGAGCTCACCGCCAAGCAGCTGTTTGGCCTCGTTGATGCGCTCACCGGCCACCGGACGCTGCTCGGCCGGCAGCTTGCCCAGGCCCTTGAGCAGCGCGGTGATCTCGCCCTTCTTGCCAAGATAGCGAACCCGCACGTCATCCAGTGCCGCGATGTCATCGGCGGCGTCGATGGCCTGGCGAGCCTCGGCGACCAATGTGGGAAGATGGTCCATCCGTCAAGCTCCGAATCTCGTCGACCGCGCCGTGCGGCCGACACTGGGTCACAAAAAAACAGGGGAAGAGCGGCGGCTCTTCCCCTGCGACGTTACGGCATGCGCGGTAGCGAGGCAGTGTTTACCGCCGTCGGCCACCGATGCACCGTCACTTACTGAGCAGCCTTGGCCTTCTCGACGATGGCGGCAAAGGCGGCTTTCTCGTGCACGGCGAGATCGGCCAGGACCTTGCGGTCGATCTCGATGCCGGCCTTCTTGAGGCCGTCGATGAAGCGGCTGTAGGACAGGCCATTGATGCGAGCCGCGGCGTTGATACGCGCGATCCACAGGGCACGGAACTGACGCTTGCGCTGACGGCGGTCGCGATAGGCATACTGGCCAGCCTTGATCACGGCCTGCTTGGCAACGCGGAACACCCGCGAACGAGCACCGTAGTAGCCCTTGGCCTGCTTCAGTACTTTCTTGTGACGGCGACGAGCAACGACGCCACGCTTGACACGAGTCATAGCATTCTCCTGACGTTAAAAGTGGATCAACCGGTTACAGGTTCGGCAGCATGCGCTGGACGAGAGCCTTGTCGGCGTCGTGAATCTGCTTCATCCCGCGCAGATGACGCTTCCGCTTGGTCGACTTCTTGGTCAGGATGTGACTACGGAAGGACTGCTTGTGCTTGAAGCCGTTGGCAGTCTTCTTGAAGCGCTTGGCGGCGCCACTGTTGGTCTTGATTTTCGGCATGAGAAATACTCCGCTCGATGTTTTTCAGAAAACCCAAGGCCGGTAGCCCGCCTCAGCGGCGAACCACCCGTTGACTTGCCTTCGGATCACTTCTTCTTGGGGGCAAGGATCATGATCATCTGGCGCCCTTCCATCTTGGGGAAGGACTCCACATTGGCCAGATCCTCGAGATCCGCGGCAACCCGCTCCATCAGCTTGCGGCCGATGTCCTGGTGTGCCATCTCGCGGCCACGAAACCGCAGCGTGACCTTGCCCTTGTCGCCACCTTCGAGGAAACGAATCAGGTTCTTCAACTTGACCTGGTAGTCGCCCTCGTCGGTGCCAGGCCGGAATTTGACTTCCTTGACCTGGATCTGCTTGGTCTTCTTCTTCTGAGCAGCCTTCTGTTTCTTCTGCTCGAAGACGAATTTGCCGTAATCCATGATCTTGCAGACGATCGGATCGGCGTTGGAGATCTGTACGAGGTCCATACCGGCGGCTTCGGCACGCTCCAGCGCGTCGCTAGTGGGCACGACACCCAACTGCTCGCCGTCGCTGTCGATCAGGCGAACCTGATCTTCGGTAATGCGCTCGTTCATCGGGGGGCGCTTGTCCTGAACACGCCCTCTTGGGTTGCTTCGCTTGATCGCTACATCTCCGTGTTGGTTGACGTTGCCGTGGCCCGGGCAGCCGGCAATCAGATCCCCTCGGCCACCAGCCGGGCAATGAGATCATCGACCCTGAGGGTGCCGAGGTCCTCACCGCTGCGGGTACGTACGGCCACGGCGTCAGACTCGACTTCCTTATCTCCCACCACCAGGAGATAGGGAACCTTCTGCAACGTATGTTCCCGGATTTTAAAGCCGATCTTCTCGTTCCTCAAGTCCGCCTTGACGCGCAGGCCAATTTTCTGCAAACGCTGCTCGAGATTGACGACAAAATCGCGCTGGGCGTCGGTGATATTGAGGATCACCGCCTGCTGAGGCGCGAGCCACAGCGGCATGGCTCCGGCATAATGCTCGATGAGAATCCCCAGGAAGCGCTCGAAGGAGCCAAGAATAGCACGATGCAGCATCACCGGCGTCTTGCGCGCACCGTCTTCGTCGACGAACTGGGCACCCAGGCGACCGGGAAGATTGAAGTCGAGCTGCAGAGTACCACACTGCCAGACCCGATTGAGACAGTCGCGCAGCGCGAACTCGATCTTGGGCCCGTAGAAGGCGCCCTCGCCCGGCTGCAGCTCCCACTCCAGGCCGGTAGCATCGAGCGCCGCCTCGAGCCCCGCCTCGGCGCGATCCCACAGCGCCGCCTCGCCGAGAAAGTCCTCGGGACGCGTCGAGAGCTTGAGCTCGACATCATCGAAGCCAAGCTCCTTGTAGACTTCCAGCGTCAGGCGGATGAAGGCCTCGGCCTCGGACTGGATCTGCTTCTCGCTGCAGAAAATATGCGCGTCGTCCTGGGTAAAGCCGCGCACCCGCATCAATCCATGCAACGAGCCAGAGGGCTCATTGCGGTGGCAGCTGCCAAACTCGGCGAGGCGCAGCGGCAGGTCACGGTAGCTCTTGAGCCCCTGATTGAAGACCTGCACGTGACACGGACAGTTCATCGGCTTGACCGCGTACTCGCGCTTCTCCGACTCGGTGGTGAACATCAGCTCACTGTAGTGCCCCCAGTGGCCCGACTTCTTCCACAGCGACAGATCCACTATCTGAGGCGTCTTGATCTCCTGGTAGCCATGGGCGACCTGCACCCGACGCATGTACTGCTCAAGCGCCTGGTACATGGTCCAACCGTTGGGGTGCCAGAACACCATCCCCGGCGCCTCTTCCTGCAGGTGGAAGAGGTCCATCTTCTTGGCCAGCTTGCGGTGGTCACGCTTCTCGGCTTCTTCGAGGCGCTTGAGGTAAGCCTTGAGCTGCTTCTTGTCGGGCCAGGCGGTACCGTAAATACGCGTCAGCATCGGCTTGGAGGCGTCGCCGCGCCAATAGGCGCCGGCCAGCTTGGTCAGTTTGAACGCCTTGAGGTGACGGGTATTGGGCACGTGGGGCCCGCGACACATGTCGACGTATTCCTGGTGATGATAGAGGCGGATGGTCTCGCCCTCGGAGATTTCCCTTACGATCTCCTGCTTGTAGGTCTCGTCGCGATGCAGGAACGTCAGCATCGCGGCGTCACGATCGACGTACTCGCGAATCACATCGTAGTCGTCGTCGATCAACTGCTTCATGCGCGTCTCGATGGCCGCCAGGTCATCCGGCGTCACCGAGCGACCGAAGTCGACGTCATAGTAGAAGCCATCCTCGATCACCGGCCCGATGGCCATCTTGGCCTCGGGGTAGAGCTGCTTGACGGCGTGCCCGATCAGATGAGCGCAGGAGTGGCGAATGACCTCGAGGCCTTCTTCATCACGCGCGGTGAGGATGGCAACCGTGGCGTCGCGATCGATGAGGTCGGCGGCATCGACCGGCACCCCGTCGATCTTGCCGGCCACACAGGCCTTGGCCAAGCCGGGACCGATCGATTCGGCCAGCTGCATCACGGTAAGCGGTTCGTCGAAGGTTCTCTGACTGCCATCAGGCAGGGTCACGATGGGCATTGCGGCGATTCCTTGGGCGCAGTGGTGATCCATACCAGGGATCACGTGTCGCAACAGGTGAGTGTCAAAGCGTACGGTCAGGCATGCTGAAAAAACAGCCGCCTACGATACCAGATGGCACCCCCAGCGCGCCATGCCAGGCATCACCCGGCCCCTGCACGCAACGAGGGAGTGCCATTGGCACTCCCTCGTCAAGTGAGCGGCGAACGCCGCTCAGGCATCGAGCGCCGTAGCGCTATGCCTTACTGCCGGTCGATTTCGACGCGACGGTTCTGAGCGCGACCTTCATCAGTGTCGTTGCTAGCCACCGGCCGCGCCTCACCGAAGCCACGGGTGCGCATGCGGTTCTCGTCGATGCCCTGCGAGACCAGGTAGGCACGCACGGAGTCGGCGCGACGCTGAGACAGCCCTTCGTTGTACTCCGGGTTGCCCACAGAGTCGGTATGGCCGTCGATGTTGACACGCAGCTCGGGATTCTCGCGCAGGCGATGCGCCACTTCGTCCAGGGTCATGCTGGCTTCCGGACGCAGTTCGGCTGAATCGAACGCGAAGGTCACTTCGCTGCTCAGCACCACCGGCTCGAACTCGGGCTCCGGCTCGGGCTCGGGCTCAGGCATCGGCTCGGGTTCCGGCTGAGGCTGCGGCTCCGGCGTACGATCAGCGCACAGCAGTGCACCGATGGATGCGCCAACACCCGCGCCGATAGCGCCGCCCTGCTCTTCGTCGGAGCTGCCTGCCGTGGCATAGCCAATGCTGCCACCCACCAGGCCACCGGCAACGCCACATACGGCCGGATGCTGATACCAGGCGCGGTCAGCAGAAGAGGAGGAAGCCGACATCTGGGCAGATGTCTGCCCGCCTGTCGGCCCTGAGGTGGCACAGCCAGCAAGGCCAAGCACCAGCGCGGAACCGATCAGCAAGCCAGTCGTTGATTTTTTCATGTAAGACTCCTTCTTAACACAGCGCTAGTCGTAACACTTGAGTTACACCGCGTATCCAGGTAAACCGTCGAGCTAGCTCGAATTTTTCGACCTACTCAAGGTAAAAGAAAGCACATTTGCGACATTTCGGCTAGTGCTCATGTGCATGATCTCATGCCCTTGCATCGAGCACCAGTCACCAACACGAACGGCTAAAATGATAGCAGCCGCAGTTAAAAACTATACCACAAAGCAACTTTGTACAAGAAAGGGAACGCATAGCAGCGGCATGACTCAATTCTGCCCCTCGGGCCAGCGCTGCTTGAGGCTCTCCACGGCACGGGCTGCATCGAGCAGCGCCGGGCGGTGAGCGTCCTCCACCGCCAGCCGCTGGCGATCCTCGTCCATCCGCTGGCGCGGGGTCAGCGCCTTGCGCGACGAGTGAGTGCTGAGATGCTGGGTTTCGGCATGTACGTTGACGAACACCCGAAACGCTTCACGCTCCACCAGCGCCGGATCGATGATCTCCAGCAGCACCTTGCAACGTAGGGCGCCCTCCACCAGGTCAACCTGCTCGGCGCGCATGGCGGCGGCGATCGCCCCCAGGCTCTCCAGGCAGTTCTGATGTGCACGGCGTATCTCTTCCTCACGGAAAGCCTCACGGCGACGTACCTCGCGCCACAGGGTGACTGCATAGGCACCGAGTCCGGCGACGATGACCGCAGCCAGGGCCGCAAGACTCCAGAACAGGGGGGCGCTCATAACTCTCGACTCGGGTTGGGAACAGGAACGGAATGCCTGCACCATACGCAGCCGCTGACGATCCAGCAAGTGAGCCCCAGTGCATATATAGCGGCGCTCACATGACCCAGTTGACGGCGTAGTGATCGAACAGCAGCACGCCGAATACTCCCAGGATGTAGCGAATCGAGAACCAGAAGGCGTTGATCGGCGCCTGCTCGTCCTGCCCCCGCCACACCTTCCAGTTCCAGAACATGAAACGCGCGTTGAGTGCCGTGACCCCGACCAGATAGAGCATACCGCTCATGCCGATCACGAACGGCATCAGCGTCACCGCCACGGTCAACCAGCCATACAGCCACACCTGTAGTCGAGTGAAGGCGTCACCGTGGGTCACCGGCAGCATCGGCACCCCCGCCTTGGCGTACTCGTCACGCTTGTGAATGGCCAGCGCCCAGAAGTGCGGCGGCGTCCAGGCGAACACGATCAACAGCAGCAGCAGCGGCTCGGCGCCGAGCTGGCCAGTGACTGCGGTCCAGCCCAGCAGCGGCGGCGCGGCACCGGCAACGCCGCCGATCACGATGTTCTGCGGTGTGGCACGCTTGAGAAAGGCCGTGTAAATCAATGCATAGCCGACCAGCGACGCCAGGGTGAGCCACGCCGTCAGTGCGTTGACCTGCCATAGCAGCAGCGCAAAGCCGACCACCGACAGGCCCGTGGCCCATAGCAGGGCGTAGTGCGTAGGCAGGCGCCGAGTGGCCAGTGGACGACGTGAGGTACGCACCATCATGGCATCAAGGCGACGGTCGAGCACATGGTTGTAGGCCGCCGCCCCGCCGGCACACAGGGCAATCCCCACCAGACCGTAGACCACACTGGCCAGCGGCGGTATGCCGGGGGTCGCCAGCGCCATGCCGACCAACGCACAGGCCAGCATCACGATCACCACGCGCGGCTTGCACAGGGTAATCAGGTCGCGCCACTGCCATGCCGCAGCCGCTACGCTCTCGTCGGCCAGCAATTCCCCCTGCTCGATCGCGGCATTACGCATGCGCCCACTCCTTACCGTTATCCACTTGCTTGTTTCCCGACTCGTGGGAGCGCGTCAGGCTCGCCTGCCAGTAGGCGAGCGTCAACACCACTATTAATAGTACGGCGCCTGCCGTATGCACAAGCGCCAGGCTGAGCGGTAGCCACAGCAATACATTGGCGATGCCCAGCGCCACCTGCAGCGCATAGCTGCCGAGGATCCCCAGCATCCACGGCCGCATCCTGCGCCGCGACCAGTGTGCCACGGCTAGCAGCAGCAACCCTACCCCCAGCGCCAGCGCCCCCAGGCGATGGCCATAGTGGATAGCGGTACGGGCATCGGCGTGCAATTGGCCATGCAGATAGTTTGGCCCCACGGTCTGGGTGAGATGGAAACCGTCGCTCCAGTCCATTTCCGGCCACCACTCACCGTTACAGGTCGGAAAGCCCTGACAGGCAATCCCCGCGTAGTTGCTCGAGGTCCAGCCCCCCAGCGCCAACTGCCCCACCAGCAAGGCAGCCACCAGCGCCCATAACGGCGACATGCGCCGCTTGACGCGCGGCTGCCCCACATCCTCGAAGCTGGCTTGACGCAGGCGCAGATACAGCCATAGAAACAGCAACATCACCGTGAGCCCGCCGAGCAGATGCAGGGTGACCACTTGTGGCCATAGCTGGAGGGTGACGGTGAAGGCGCCGAAGGCGCCCTGCAGAATGATCACCACCAGCAGCGCCAGAGTCAGCCGCCAGGGAAATCCTGCCAGCCGACGCAGCGGTAGTGCCAGCGCCACCAGCGCCAGCACCAGCAGGCCAAGCGCCGAGGCGATATAGCGATGCACCATCTCCACCCATGCTTTGAAGGTCTCGAGCGGGGCATCCGGGGAGTGCAGCGAGGCGGTACCGGCATCAGGCACCACCAGCCGGCCATAGCATCCCGGCCAATCCGGGCAACCCAGCCCGGCATCGACCAGCCGCGTCCACACCCCGACCAGGATCACCACGGTGGTGAACACCACCCCCATCAGACTCAGGCGTCGCAGTAACCTGAGCCGCGCTTGCCGTTTCTCCATCGCGCCATCCATTACCTTGTCGCCCTCACGTATCGCTCTGCGCGGTTGCCGGGTCACTGTTCATACGCAGCAGATGATTGATATCTGCCAGCACGTCCTGCGGGTCGACCCCCGCCGAATAGCTCAGCACCGCCTGCCCCTGGGGATCGAGCAGCCACAGCTGGCCTCCATCGCGCCACTCCGGGGTCTCCTGCCACTCTCCCAGCACCTCGCCGGGCAGAGCAGCCTCGGCGGGACCAAGGCGTAACCGCGTGACGCGTGGCGCCTCGCGCCCCAACGCACGATGCAGACGCCACCACTGGTCGGCCTCGGCCTCACAGCCACCCACACAATCGAAGGCCAATACCCAATCACCGTGATCGATGGCCGGACGAGGCTCAACCAACGGCCAACCTGCGAGCGGCGGCACATCGGGATTGAGCTCACCATGCGCGGTGCGTTCATCGGGAATCCCGATACGAAACTCGACCATCACCCACGCGCTGACCAGCGGCACGGCAAACAGCATGATCAAGGCCAGCAGTTTCATTCGTTGTCTGTTCAGTGGGCTCATGGCTCCCGCTCCCGCACTATCGTTGTCGAGGCGTCGCGGGATTCACGCAGATCGCGTCCCAGGCGCCGCCCTCCTATTAGCATTACCGCAAGCGCTGCCAATGCCAACCCCCACCATTGGACGGCATAGCCGGTATGGCGGCTGGGCGGCATCACGCTGGGTTGCCACCAGGGCGTAAACAGCCCCGGGCCCTGCCGCATGTGTACCCAGCCAGGATGCGCAAAGTCGCCTAGCGAGGCCTGCCACGGCAGCAGCGCCAGGCGCTGCAGGCGCCGCCCCTCCTGGTTGGGGCCGAACAGCAGTGCGGTCTCACCGGCCGGCTGCCACTGCCCGCTCACTGTCACCGTTCCCTGTGGCGTATCAATGTCGGGATCGACCCGGCTTCCTGCCGTAGGCACGAAACCGCGCTGGACAAGCCACAGCCGGCCGTCATCGCCGCGCAGCGGGGTAAGCGCCGCCACACCCACCTGTCCCTCGACCACGCGGTTGTCGAGAAAATAGGTCTGGTCGGCGAGGAACTCGCCGCGCAGGGTGATGCGTGATCCTTCCGGCGGGGTATCCTGCGGGGCCGCCAACTGCGGCGCATCGGCCAGGCGCTGCAGGTAGTCGCGCTTGTCGGCGGCACGCTCCCACTGCCACATGCCCAGGCCGATACCAAGGGCGACCAGCAGACTCCAGGCCAGCCACCACCACCATAAGCGCTTGACATGTTGCACCGGCTTGCTTGAACTGGGCGTCTGATGACTCACGGAGTATCCCATGCTGAAAGCGTTGATCGCCCTGACATTTCTTACCATGCTCGCCAGTCTGGCGGCAGGTGCCGGCTTCCTGCTGCGCGACCACGGCAGTTCGCGACGACTATTGACGTCGCTGAAGCTGCGCGTTTCGATGGCCGGCCTATTGATCGTACTACTCGGCTACGGTTTTTACATCGGCGATCTGGCCTGAGTGCCGCCCCATCACGCGAAGGCCCGGCAGCTAGTGCCGGGCCCGGTGACACCTCAGCGCAGTCCTCAGAACACGTAGACGAACAGGAACAGACCGATCCACACCACATCGACGAAGTGCCAGTACCAGCACGATGCCTCGAAGCCGAAATGGTCGTGACCGCCAAAGTGACCGCGCAGGATCCTCACGAACATCACCGCCAGGATGGTGACACCGATGATCACGTGCAAGCCGTGGAAGCCCGTCAGCATGAAGAAGGTGGCTCCGTAGATACCCGCCTGCAGGGTAATTCCGTAGTGGGTCACCGCCTGATAGTACTCGACGCCCTGGATCACGACGAACACGAAGCCCAGCAGCAGCGTGGCGATCAGCCAGTTGCGACAGGCGGCGCGATTTCCCTCCTTGAGCCCCTCATGGGCGATGGTCAAGGTAATGCTCGAGGCCACCAGAATCAGGGTGTTGACCAGCGGTAGCTGCCACGGATTCATCACCTCTCGCGGGCCACTGACGCTGGGGTCCGGCGGGCTCATCAACGGCCAGGTCGCCGAGAAGTCGGGCCATAGCAGTGCCGCCACGCCCTTGGCCCCCTCGCCGTCGAGCCACGGCAGCGCAAACACCCGAATATAGAACAGCGCACCGAAGAAGGCGGCGAAGAACATCACTTCAGAGAAGATGAACCACCCCATGCCCCAGCGGAACGAGCGATCCATCTGGGCGTCGTACAGCCCCTGGCGCGACTCCAGCACCACGTCGCGGAACCACAGCGCCATCACCGCCAACACCCCGATCAGGCCCAGTGACATGACGATGGTGCCGTTGCCATGCACCAGCGACATGCCAGCGCCGATCATCATCACGCCCAGCGCTAGCGAGCCCAGCACCGGCCACTTGCTGGTTGCGGGTACGTAGTAACTGCCACCACTCATGCATCACCTCCTGGTGCCGGCGCTGCCTGCGCCTGTAATTGTGCTTTGTCCTCATCCACGGGGTACAGCGTATAGACCAGCGTCACGGTATTGACGTCTTCCGGCAAGTCGCGGGTCAGCTGAAACACCAGCGGCAGCTCGATGCGCTCGCCGGCCTCAAGGCGCTGCTCTTCGAAACAGAAACAGTTCACCTTGCGCAGATGACGCGACGCCCGCGACGGTGAGACGCTGGGCACCGCACGCCCCGACTGGGCGACCCCGCTCTGATTGGTGAAGGCGAAGTCGATCTCGGTAGGCTGGCCAGGGTGTACCCTGACCTGGCGCTGTTCGACATCGAGTATCCACGGCAAGCCCGACCCCGAGCGAGTGATGAACTGCACCGTGATGTAGCGCGACTGGTCGACCTCCTCGCTGATCAGCGACTGAGCACGCTCATCGACCTTGCCATTCAGCCCGGTGACCCGACAGAAGACGTCGTAGAGCGGCACCAAGGCAAAGGCGAAGGCGAACATCGCGATCAGTACCAACACGCTGCGGAACACGGTGCGCTGGACTGGGTTCATCATGTCGACTCTCCTCATGCCTGCCGGTAGCGCCGGCAGGCGTCAGGGCGTTAGTGCTGTACCGGCTTGAAGTCCGGTGGCGTTTCGAAGGTGTGCAACGGGGCCGGGCTGGGCACGGTCCACTCGAGGTCTTCCGCACCGTCCCAGGCCTTGGCCGGCGCTTTGACCCCACCGCGCACGCACTTGATGATCACCCATACGAAGATCAGCTGGGAGAAACCAAACAGGAAGGCGCCCAGGCTGGAGACCAGGTTGAAGTCGGCAAACTGCAGTGCGTAGTCGGGAATCCGCCGCGGCATGCCGGCCAGCCCCGAGAAGTGCATCGGGAAGAAGGTCAGGTTGACGCCGATCACCGACAGCCAGAAGTGCCACTTGCCGAGCACTTCGCTGGGGTAGAAACCGGTCCACTTGGGCAGCCAGAAGTACACCGCCGCCATGATAGAGAACACCGCCCCAGGCACCAGCACGTAGTGGAAGTGCGCCACCACGAAGTAGGTATCGTGGTACTGGAAGTCGGCCGGGGCAATGGCCAGCATCAGCCCGGAGAAACCACCGATGGTGAACAGCACCACGAAGGCCAGCGCAAACAGCATCGGCACCTCGAAGGTGATCGAGCCGCGAAACAGCGTGGTGATCCAGTTGAACACCTTTACCCCGGTAGGCACCGCGATCAGCATGGTGGTGTACATGAAGAACAATTCGGCGGCCAGCGGCAGCCCGACCACGAACATGTGGTGCGCCCAGACCAGGAAGGAGAGCACCGCGATCGAGGCCGTGGCATAGACCATCGAGGCGTAGCCGAACAGCCGCTTGCGGGCGAAGCAGGGAATGATCGCCGAGACGATACCGAAGGCCGGCAGGATCATGATGTAGACCTCGGGGTGCCCGAAGAACCAGAACAGATGTTGGAAGAGTACCGGGTCACCGCCGCCGGCGGCATCGAAGAAGCTGGTACCGAAGTTGATGTCCATCAGCATCATGGTGATCACCCCGGCCAGCACCGGCATCACTGCGATCAGCAGGAAGGCGGTAATCAACCAGGTCCATACGAACAGCGGCATGTCCATCATGCGCATGCCCGGCGCGCGCATGTTGAGGATGGTGGCGACGATGTTGATCGCCCCGAGGATCGAGCTGACCCCGGCAATATGCAGCGACAGAATGAAGAAGGTGGTCGACGGCGGTGCGTAGGTGGTCGACAGCGGTGCATAGAAGGTCCAGCCGAAGTTGGGCCCGCCGCCCGGCATCAGCAGCGTCGACAGCAGCAGGATGAAGGCCACCGGCAGCAGCCAGAAACTGAAGTTGTTGAGGCGCGGCAGGGCCATGTCGGGGGCGCCGATCTGCAGCGGAATCATCCAGTTGGCAAGCCCGGTAAAGGCCGGCATGACCGCCGCAAAGACCATGATCAGGCCGTGCATGGTGGTCATCTGGTTGAAGAACTCGGGATTGACCAGATTCAGCCCCGGCTGGAACAGCTCAGCACGCACCACCAGCGCGAAGATCCCGCCGATGAAGAACATGATCAATGAGAAGATCAGGTAGAGGCTACCGATCTCCTTGTGATTGGTGGTCAGCAGCCAGCGCATGATGCCGCGCGGCTGGGGGTGATGGTCATGATCGTCGTGCACCTGGCCGCCGGCCGTGGCGGTCGTGCTCGAGTGTTGCAAACTGTGATGGGGCGGCAATTTGGGAGCCATCGCACATCTCCGATATCGTTGTCTGGTGGCAGAGAGACGTTTCGGGTGATCGTCTACTCGAGTAGCTCGACGATCTCCGCGGGCTGCACCGCATCGCCGGTGTCGTTGCCCCAGGCATTGCGGCTGTAGGTCACCACCGCAGCCAGCTCGACCGGGTTGAGGTTGCTGCGGAATGCCGGCATCGCCGTGCCCGACACGCCGTTGAGCACCACATCGGTATGCCAGTCGACGTCATCGATCAGCTCCTGATTGCCGGCCAGCGCCGGGAAGGCAGGCGGTGAGCCGCCGCCGTCGGCCTGGTGGCAGGAAGCGCAGATCGAGCCGTAGACCTGCTCGCCGCGCTCCATCAGTTCGGCCATTTCCCATTCGCGGTCGACGCCCATGGCTTCGGCTTCAGCGGCCTCTTTGCGCTCGGCAAGCCAGTCATCGAAGTCGTCCTCTTCCATGGCATGCACCACGATCGGCATGAAACCGTGATCCATGCCGCACAGCTCGGCACACTGGCCGCGGTAGATGCCCGGCTCGTTGATGCGCACCCAATTCTCGTTGATGAAGCCGGGAATGGTGTCCTGCTTGACGGCGAAGTCCGGCACCCACCAGGAGTGAATGACGTCATCGGCGGTCAACAGGAAGCGCACCTTGCGGTTGATCGGCAGCACCAGCGGCTCATCGACCTCAAGCAGGTAGTGCTCGCCGCGCTCCTCTTCGCCGGCAATCTGCGCACGCGGGGTGCTCATATTGGAGTTGAAAGCGACATCCTCACCAAGGTACTCGTAGCGCCAGCGCCACTGCTGACCGGTGATCATCACGTCCAGCTCGGCATCCGAAGCGTCGTACATCTTCTGCAGCGTAGCGGTGGCCGGCACAGCCATGCCCACCAGAATCAGCAGCGGCACCGCCGTCCAGATCACCTCAACGGTGGTGTTCTCGTGAAAGTGCGCCGACTTGGCACCCTGAGAGCGACGGAACTTGAACAGCGAATAGAACATCACACCGAACACCACCAGACCGATCACCACACAGATCCAGAAGATCGTCATGTGCAGCGAAAAGATCTCGGCGCTCAGGTCGGTCACCCCGACGGGCATGTTCCAGCCATTGGCCTGAGCCAGCGATGCGCCCCCAAGAGCGATCCCCCACCCGTCATCAATGCGAGCAACTTGCGCATTGGCTCCTCCTTACTTGTTTTGCTCATACCGGCGGCGCAACCGACGTGCAATATTAGGTGTGTCTTGTCGCGATATAGAAGAGCATCTGCCGTCGAAAGGCAACCCCCGCTCCTCAACGCTGGCAGCGGCTGACGACCTCAACCGGCGAGGTAAATGGCGAGTGCCGCAATCATCACCACGAACACCACTCCCATCAGCAATCCCACCAGAATAAAGACTCCCGGCTTGCCGTGCTCGAAATCGTGCTGCCGCTGGCGCTCTTTCTGGACGCCGAAAAACGCTGCCAGCACCGATTTGATGACTCCCCACATAGCCTCTCCTCACGACTAAAGTTCGATATCGAATTTGACCCGCATCAGCAAAATGGCGCATCGCAGCATTCGCCACTCGTCGCCACCCCTCGGCAGACTATACTGCTCAGGATACCCCATGCTACCGGGAGGCCGGCATGACACCGACAACCAAGCCCCCATCTTCAACCACTACGCCGCTGACTCAGCTATGGCTCGAACAGTGGCTGGCTACCAACGCCCCGGCGGCACGCCTGCAACTGCAGTGGCTCAAGGCCATGGATCAGATAATCGAGAGCGAAGCCACCTTCATGCTCGCCTGCCTCAACGCCAACCTGCGTATCGGCGAATGCATGCTCGATCCTGACCGACTACGCAACGAAACCGCACTGGGCGATTGCTATGAGGAGATCATGAACGAGGTGACCGAGGCCAGCCTGGCGCGCCTCGACAAGGTCACCGAGCTCTCCCACGAGTTCCGCCGACAGCTCTGGGAAGAGCTGTGAGGCCGCGCTCACACCCCTAATAGCGTGGTCATCAGGGGTAGCAGAAAGGCCGTCAGCAGGCCGGTCAGCGCCATGCCAAGCCCAGCAAAGGCCCCGGCCATGGCGCCGATCGAGGCAAAGCAGTGTGCGGTGCCAAAACCGTGTGCGGCGAGCCCCATGGTAAAGCCCTGCACGCTGGGATCGTCGATCCTCATCAGACGCAAGATCCACGGCCCCAGTGCACAGCCCACTGACCCCGTCAGTAGTACCAGCCCCGCCGCCAGCGACGGTATACCGCCGACCTGCTCGGCAATTCCCATGGCAATCGGCGACGTCACCGAGCGTGGCGCCAGGCTCAACAATGTCTCCGGCGCCGCCCCCATCAGTGCCGCCAGGCCGATCGTCGACCCCACCGCAGTGACGATACCCGCGCAGCAGGCGAGCAGGGTCGGCACCAGCATTGCACGCACTCGCTCGAGATGATCATAGAGCGGGATTGCCAGTGCCACCGTGGCTGGCCCCAGCAGGAAATGAATGAACTGGGCGCCCTCGAAGTAGGTCGGGTAGTCGATCCCGGCGAGCAGCAGAAAGCCGATCAACAGCGCGATACTGAGAATCACCGGGTGCAGCAGCGGTGTTCCGCCCATCTTGCGATTGAGCCAGGTGGCGGCGATGAAGGCCACCAGAGTGGCCAGCAGCGACACCAGCGGATGGCCGGAGAGGTAGACCCACAGCTGATCGAGGACGACGATATTCATGCGCCAGTGCCGCGACGCAGCCGGCGCCGGTTGAGCCAACTCATGACTTTGGCCGTCACCGCCAGGGTCAGCGCCGTGGACACCACCAGCGTCACGCCGATCACCCATAGGTCGGCCATGATCAGTTGGGCATGCACCATCATCCCTACCCCGGCGGGCACGAACAGCAACGTCAAATAGCGCAGCAGGCCTTCGCCGCTGTGGCGCAGCGCCGATGGCACGCGCCCGTGGATCATCAGCGCCAGAAGTAGCACCAGCATGCCCAATACCGGTCCCGGAACCGGCACCGCCAGGCCCCTGGCGAGCAACTCGCCAATGAACTGACAGCCCAGCAGCAGACTCATTCCCACGATCAACGGCATGGCAGCACTCCCGAAGCAGGCGCGATGATGACTGGACGCGATATCCCTGGCATCCATCGAACAATGGTAATGCAGGTGCGCGGCGTGCAACATGCAGCATAGGCGCCCGAGCGCGTCACGCCCATCACGCACCGCCAACCGAGGAGACATGATGACCGTCAAGACGACACGCTGGGTAATATTGGTGATTGGCACCCTGCTCGGGGTGTACGGCTGGGCCACCTACAACCCGGTGGCCTTCGTCGGCCTGGCGCTGATGGTGCTGGCCGCAGTGCTGCACTTGACCCGCCATCGCGGGCGCGGGCCACGCTGACACCAGCACGACGAAAAACCGCCACCCGGCATGACCCGTGAGTGGCGGTTTATCTGAATCCATCTGGTCGGAGCGACAGGATTCGAACCTGCGACCTCTGCAACCCCATTGCAGCGCGCTACCAAGCTGCGCCACGCTCCGATCGCGAGTGGCGGAGGGACAGGGATTCGAACCCTGGAAGGGCGTTAACCCTTGCCGGTTTTCAAGACCGGTGCATTCAACCGCTCTGCCATCCCTCCGGCTCACGGCGCAGAATATTACCAGTTTCTCACCGCAGGTCAAGGGCTTGTTTGCCATCAGCGGTTATTGATAGAGGCGCAGACCGACCTTGGTGATGCGATTACCCTCCATCTCACTGACCACCCAGTGAAAGCCGTGCCAGCCGACGTCATCGCCCACCACCGGGTGGCCGCCGACCCGCAGCGATACGAACTCGCCGAGGGTCATCTCCTGTTCACCGGGGCTCAAGGTCAAGCCATAGGCCGCCGCCACGTCGCTCATCAAGGCATCGGCGTCGAGGGTGAAGGTGCCGAAAAAGGCTCGCTCGCGCTTGAGCTTGGCATCGCCGTTGAACAAGCGGTTGAGGGCCGGTAGGTCACCGGTGCGGCCGATCACGCAGAGCACGTCACCGAGCATCAGCCGGGTACTGCCCTTGGGGTGGAGCATGGCATGCTGGCGGAACAGCGCAGAGATCAGGGCTCCAGAGGGGAAGCGCAGCAGGCGGATCGGCACGTCGTCGAGATCCTGGTTGTCGACATGATAAACGAACATCTCGTAATCATTCTCCGGCAGCACCCCAAGCGGCCCGCGCCGATTGGGCGTCACTCCCAGCGGCACCTCGACCTTCATCCAGCGGGCCATCAGCGAAATGCTGCCGCCCTGGATCAGCAGTGACATCAGCACCACTGCGAAGGCCACGTTGAAATACAGCGAGGCATCCTCCACTCCGCCGATCACCGGGAAGATCGCCAGCACGATCGGCACCGCACCGCGCAACCCCACCCATGAGATAAAGCCGATCTCGCGCCAGCGGAACTTGAAGAACGGCTTGACCGAGATCAGCACCGCCAGCGGCCGCGCCACGAAGATCAGCGCCAACCCCACCAGCGAGGCCGGCAGTGCATACTCGAGCAGATCGCTGGGGGTGACTAGCAGCCCCAACACCAAAAACAGGCCAATCTGGCTCAGCCAGGCCAGGCCGTCGTGCACCGGCAGGATGAAATTGAGGTGGCGCCCCGGGCGATTGCCGATCATCAACCCGCACAGGTAGATAGCCAGGAAGCCGCTGCCACCCAGCACACTGGTCAAGCCGAATACGCAGAAGCCCAGCGCCAGTGCCAGCAGCGAGTAGAGCCCCGGGGCCAGATCCAGGGAGCGCAGCAGCTTGGCAATCAGCCAGCCACCACCGAGGCCAATCGCCAGACCGAAGCCGAACTGCTCGATCAGGAACAGCAGCGTCTGGGTGATACCACCAATATCGCCCACCAGCAGCTCGACCAACATGATGGTCAGGAAGATCGCCATCGGATCGTTGGTACCCGACTCGATCTCCAGCGTCGCCCCGACGCGCTCGTTGAGATTGATACCACGGCCACTGAGCATCGAGAACACTGCCGCGGCATCGGTGGAGCCGACGATGGCCCCCACCAGCAACCCTTGCGTCAGGGTCAGGTCGAACACCCACATGGCCAGCAAGCCGATGATGCCGCTGGTCAGGAACACCCCCAGAGTGGCCAGCGACAACGCCGGCTTGAAGCCGACGCGAAAGGTCTTGAGCCGCGTACGCAGGCCGCCATCGAGTAGAATCATCGCCAGCGCCAGGTGGCCGATCAGAAACGCCAGCGAATAGTCGTCGAACTGAATGCCGAGCACCCCCTCCTCGCCGGCCAGCATGCCCAGCCCCAGAAAGATGATCAGCAGCGGCAGGCCAAACAGCGACGACAGGCGGCTGGCCAGAATACTCAGGGCAATCAAGAAGCCGCTGAACAGAAAGAGGGTATTGATGCTATCCATGGCCTGCGTACGCGAGCGAAAGGTTATTCGAGTATGCCACAGCGCCTGCGCGGCGGCGATCAGGCAAGGCGATAGTCCTACACTTTCAATAGCTTGTACAAATTCTGCCGAGCTAGCGGCTAGGCATCAGCCGCCACTCAAGGATACAATCTTGCTGGCCGGCCTCGTCGCCGGCCTTCGACTCACCGCTGGAGACCTGGATGACGACCCTGCGCAATCGCAAGGCCTGGTGGGTACTGCTCGCCGCTATCGCCGTGACCCTTGGTTTCCCGACGGTCGCCTTGGGCGATGACCAGGATGGTGCCGATACTCCGGCCACGACACTCGAGCCAGTGACGCAAATCGGCCAGGAGGCACTGCCCGCCAGCCAGCGCAATCCGATTCCCTTCATCGACCCGGCTGCCCTGCCCTTTGCGGCCCAGCACCCGATCCTGTTCGAGGTCTTTCCACGCCCCGGCCCGGCGCCACTCGATGAGTCGGTGCCGTCGATCACACTGCGCACCCCTGAGCCCATCGACCCGCCCCCCCTCGACGAGCTGCGTATCGTGCTCGACTGGTACCTGAGTCCCCAGCATGCCGCACTGCTGGTTGCCCAGGCCCGCGGCGACTTCGCGCGTTACGGGCTGGACGTCACCCTCAACGTCCCCGCCGACCCTAGTCTGCCGCCCAAGCTGCTGGCCGCGGCGCGCGCTGACCTGGCGCTGGGCCGCCAATCCCAGCTGCACATGCTGGTCGACCAGCAACTACCGCTGGTGCGCGTCGCAAGCCTGATGCCCACGCCACTGAGCAGCCTCATCGTGGCGGCCGACGGCGACATCGAAACTCTCGCCGACCTCGCCGGCAAGCGCATCGGCTACGCCCTCGACGACAGCCTGACGCCGATACTCTCGGGCATGCTCGACCAATACGACATCGGCCTCGACGACCTGGTTCTCGACTACGTCAACTTCAGTCCTGCCCAGGCACTGCTCGAGGGACACGTCGATGCGCTGATCGCGCCGTTGCGCCACGTCCTGCCCCACCATCTCGATGAAGAGGGACTCAGGGTGCGCGGCTTCAGCGTCGAGGCCTACGGCATCCCGCGCCACGACGGCCTGATCCTGATGGCCAATCGCGACACCCTGGCCAGCCAACGCAGTGAGATCAAGCGCCTGCTCAACGCCTTGGAGGACGCCACCGAGTGGGCCCTCAACCATCCCGACGACGCCTGGGAGCTGATCACCGGCCACCACCCCGCGCTTGCTACCACCATCAACCTGCGTGCCTGGCCGGATACCCTGCGCCGCCTGGCACTGCGCCCGGCCGCGCTGGACGCCAGGCGCTATGCGACGCTGCAGAACTACCTCTACGAGCGGGGTCATATCGACACCCGCCAGCCGCTCGAGCGCCTAGCCGTCGACCTCCACGCGCCGTGACCGCAGCGGCAACAGCGAACGCCTCGAGGTGCACCCGCTGGACTGAGCGCCTGCTCAGCCCTCGACGGTCGCAATGAAGTCGTTGACCGCCGCCTGAAAGTCGCTGGGCTGCTCGGCATGCAGCCAGTGGCCAGCGTCGAGGGTCACCACTTCGACGCGGGGCAGCAGTTCACGCAGCCCCGGCAGCATGGCATCGCTCACATAGTCCGAGCGCCCTCCGCGCAGTACCAGCGACGGCCCCGGATAGGCACCCTCGCCGTCAGGCACGTCGCGGATCGCCTCATAGGCCGCCTCGATGTGCTCGAGGCCCAGCCGCCAGCCCATGCGCCCGTCTTCGCCACGCGCCAGGTTGGTGGCCAGAAACAGCCGCGTGCCCTTGTCCTCGACGTGCTCGGCGAGCAGCGCATCGACATCGCGGCGATTGCTCGGCGCATGCGCCTCAACGTGATGCATGGCTGCGAAGATGGCATCGTGACCGTGCCCATAACGCACCGTCGCGATGTCGGCGACGATCAGCGAAGCCACCCGCTCGGGAGCCCGGCGCGCCAGGGTCATGACCACCTTGCCGCCCATCGAGTGGCCAAGCAGATGGCAGCGCTGGATGCCCAGACGGTCGAGGCAGGCCAGCAGATCATCGGCCATTTCGGCATAGCGCATCCCCACGGCGTGCGGCGAGCGTCCGTGATTGCGCAGGTCCACCGCCACCACGCGCCGCTTGCGCTGCCACTGCTTGACGTGGGAGCGCCAGTTATCGGCACTCCCCATCAGGCCGTGCACCACCACCAGCGGGGTACCGTCTCCGCCGGTGTCAACTGCGTGCAATTCAACGCTCATGGACTCTCCTTGGATATCATTGGGCGCCGGCTAGCGAACCTGATCAGCGGCGCTCGGCGCGAGGTCGCGGTGGCCGGTCCAGTCGACCAGCCGGCGGCTCAGCCAGGCCAGCAGCACGCCGTACAGCGGCAGGAAGAACAGCAGGCTGATGGCCAGCTTGATCACATAGTCGACCCAGGCAATCTCCAGCCAGTTGGCTGCCATGAAGGGGTCGGGGCTGTGGTAGAAGGCGATCGAGAAGAACGCCATGGTATCGGCCAAGTTGCCGAACACCGTGGAGACTGCCGGCGCCACCCACCACGCCTTGAGATGGCGCAGGCGATCGAAGACATGAATATCGAGCAGCTGACCGAGTACGTAAGCCATGAAGCTTGCCAGGGCGATGCGCGCCACGAACAGGTTCCACTCGCCGAGGCCCTCGAGGCCGGCGAAGCTGCCGCGGGGAAAGATCACCGATACCAGATAGGAGATCAGCAACGCCGGCACCATTACCCGGGTGATGGTGGCCCGCGCCTGGGCCTTGCCGAACAGCCGCACGGTGAGGTCGGTGGCGAGGAAGATGAACGGAAAGCTGAACGCGCCCCAGGTGGTATGGAAGCCAAACAGGGTAAACGGCAGCTGGACCAGATAGTTGCTGGCAGCAATCACCAGCACATGAAAACTGACCAGCGCCAGCAGGCAGCGCCGGGCCTGGCGCGGGGAGAGATGGAACATGCAGCACCTTTTTGTCATCGAGGGGTGAGGGAACCCTCATGGAACGGCACGACGCCACGCGGGGCGTGGCGTCGTCTACCACCATAGTATACCGGTTGACGGCGGCGCGGTCAGCCCTGGCGCGCCTGGCTGGCCTGGCCCAGCTCGCGCTCGCACATCGCCGCATGCACATCCTCGAGGCTGCCGGGGTCGTCGATGGTCGACGGTATCCCGAAGCGCTCGCCGTCGGCGATGGTGCGCAGCAGCTTGCGCAGGATCTTGCCCGAGCGGGTCTTGGGCAGACGCGGCACCACCAATACCTGTTGGAAGCAGGCAATCGGACCGATCTGCTCGCGGACTCGAGCGATAAGGGCCTGCTCGAGGGCCGCCTCATCGCCATCGAAGCCGTCCTTGGGTATCACTAGCCCTACCGGCACCTGGCCCTTGAGCGCATCGTGAATGCCGATCACTGCGCACTCGGCGACAGCCGGGTGGGCCCCCACCACCTCCTCCATCTCGCCGGTGGAGAGGCGGTGGCCGGCAACGTTGATGACGTCATCGGTGCGGCCCATGATGAACAGGTAGCCGTCGGCATCGAAATAGCCACCGTCGCCGGTCAGGTAGTAGCCGGGGAAGGCCGCCATATAGGCGCTGTGGAAGCGCTGCGGATCGCGCCACACGCCGGTCAAGCAGCCCGGCGGCAACGGCTGGCGAATCACCACCGCGCCCTGCTCACCCACCCCGGCCGGCTCGCCCTCGGGGCCGAGGACCCGCACGTCGAACCCCGGCACCGGATAGGTCGCCGAGCCGGCCTTGGTCGGTATCGGCGCCAAGCCCTGCAGGTTGGCAGCGATCGGCCAGCCGGTCTCAGTCTGCCACCAGTGGTCGACCACCGGTACCTCGAGCAGCCCTTCAAGCCAGTGAAAGGTCGGCGGATCGAGACGTTCGCCGGCCAGGAACAGGGTGCGCAGCGAGGAGACGTCATGACGCGCCAGCCAGCGCCCTTCCGGATCCTCCTTCTTGATCGCGCGAAACGCCGTGGGCGCGGCAAAAAGACCTTGACCCGATACTCCTCGATCAGCCGCCAGAATGCTCCGCTATCCGGCGTACGCACCGGCTTGCCCTCATAGACCAGGGTGGTGCAGCCGGCCAGCAGCGGAGCGTAGACGATATAGGAGTGCCCGACCACCCAGCCGACGTCCGAGGCCGAACAGAACACCTCGCCGGGCTGCATGCCGTACACCACCTCCATCGAATAGTGCAGCGCCACCGCATAGCCGCCGTTGTCGCGTACCACGCCCTTGGGTTTGCCGGTGGTGCCCGAGGTGTAGAGGATATACAGCGGGTCGCTGGCCTTGACCGCCACACAGTCGGCCGGCGCGGCCTCCGCCACCAGCGTACGCCAGTCATGATCCAGCGCCCCCAGCTCGGCCTCGCCCACGTCGCGCTGCAGAATCACGCAGGCCTCGGGACGATGTTCGCTGAGCGCGAGTGCCGCATCGAGAATCGGCTTGTAGGCGATCACCCGGTCGACCTCGACTCCGCAGGAGGCGGCCAGCACCACCTTGGGCTCGGCGTCATCGATGCGCACTGCCAACTCGTGAGGGGCGAAGCCGCCAAACACCACCGAGTGCACCGCCCCTAGCCGCGCACAGGCGTACATCGCCATCAGCGCCTCGGGCACCATCGGCATGTAGATCACCACCCGGTCACCCTTGCTCACTCCAAGCCCCACCAGCGCCCCGGCCAATCGCGCCACCTCGTCGCGCATCTCGCGATAGCTGTAGCGCGCCTTGCTGGCGGTGACCGGCGAGTCCCACAGTACCGCCGGCTGGTCGCCACGGCCATTCTCGACGTGGTGATCGAGTGCCGCATGACAGGTGTTCATCTCACCATCGACGAACCAGCGGGCATGGCCCTGGGCGTCATAGTCGAGCAGCGTGGTGGGTGGCGTGAACCATGGGATACGCTGGGCCTGCTCGCCCCAGAACTGGGCTGGCTGGTCGATGGCGTGGCGATAGGCGGAGGAATAGCGACTCATGGGGGCTCCCAAGGCTGGCAACGAATTGTTGACACTCTAGAAGCTAATCGCGGGGATTTCTCTCATACCATCGGCTATTAGGCCAAAGCCGCGCATAATTGTTGACAATAACACTATTGAAACGCAAGAAAACCAACAGATTACAAGAAAGCATTGATTCAGCGTTAACTTATTGTTGCCGCAGGAGTGGCGAAGCGCTTAAACATTTACTAAATGATTAGATAGCGCTGATTCCGGTGTCGTCCAGCACTACAACAAGATTCGACCCACAGGAGAGATGACCATGAGCACTCGCCACGCCGCTGCCCAGCTGCTCGATGCCGGCGACTCACCCCTCGCCGATGCCACCGGCCTGCTCAAGGCCATGGCCAACGAGAACCGACTGCGCATTCTGTGCCTGCTCGATGACAGCGAGCTATCGGTCTCCGAGCTCAACGGCAAGCTCAGCCTAAGCCAGTCGGCGCTGTCGCAGCACCTGGCGATCCTGCGCCGCGAGAACATGGTCAGCACCCGACGCGCATCGCAGACGATATATTACTCGCTGCACGGCGACCACGCCCGGCGTGTCATCGATACCCTCGCCGCCTTGTATCGCCAATGAATCGTATCGCCACTGAATCGTATCGCAACTAAAGCGTATCGCGGCTGATCCGCCAATGAGCTCAGCGTCGCAGCCAACGACTCGCGTCGAGCGCTTCCAGGGTGCGTTCGACGCCACGCTCGATTCCCTGTGAGACGCCAAGCCCTAGGCGTTCACCAAGCCCTCTACGCACCTCGAGACTGACCTTGAACACCCTTGCCTCGGCCATGCGCTCAAGCAGGTAGGCCTCGCTGGTACCCACCTCATCGGCCAGTCCTTTCTGCAGCGCCTCGCTGCCGTACCAAATCTCGCCGGTGGCCACCGCCTCGATGTCGAGCTGCGGCCGACGCGCAGCCACATAGTCCTTGAACAGGCCATGGATGCCTTCGAGATCCTCGATGAACTTCTCGCGCCCCTCCTCGGTATTCTCGCCGAATACCGTCAGGGTGCGCTTGTAGCGCCCCGCGGTCATCACGTCGACATCGATATCGTGGCGCTTGAGGAGCCGATGCACGTTGGGTAGCTGGGCAACCACGCCGATCGATCCCAGCACGGCAAACGGCGCCACTCGCAGTCGCTGGGCCGTGCACGCCATCATGTAGCCGCCGCTGGCGGCCACCTTGTCGACGCATACCGTAGTGGCGATGTCCGCCTCGCGCAGGCGATCGAGCTGGGCCGCCGCCAGGCCATAAGCGTGTACCAGGCCGCCCGCCGACTCCAGCAACACCACCACCTCATCGCCCGCCTCGGCCACCGCCAGCAGCGCCGAGACCTCCTCGGCCAGACGCGGCGTGGCCGAGGCCTTGATATCGCCGTGAAACTCGATCACCCAGACGCTGCCGGTCAGCGCCTGCTCGCCGTGCTTGCGTCGCTGCTTCTCCTCGCGACGCCACGTCTTCATCGAGCGCTTGCGCTCAGCTGGCGCCAAGCGGGCCAGCTGCAGACGCTGGCGGCGCGACCGATAGCGACCGTTGAGCTCATCGATGCGCAGTTGGCGACTGCGCTCGCTGCCGGTCTGCCGCGCCCGCCCCAGCAGCGCCACCCCGGCCACCACCAACGCCGCCACGATACCCAGCAGCACCAGCCACTGCAGTACGAATAGCAAGATGTCGCCAATCCCGTCGCTCAAGACACTCTCCTCAATCAAATCTGCTGGCCTCCTCAAAGTGCTGGTCCGAGCGGCCATTGTGACTTTATCGTTTGCCCGGGCGACCATCGGAGCATGGCCACGCCACTTGCCTTAAACGGTCGTTTTAAATACGCTCGTGATAGCTGCCGGGCTCTCCGCAGCACCACTTACTCGCGCACGTTCAGCACAGGACACCCACATGGACAACCCCATCATCGACAAGCTCCAGCAACGCTTCGACGCCGACGCCGCGGCAGGCATGGATGACGTCTTCCAGTTCAGCTTCAGCGATGCCGACGACTACTATCTGGTGGTCAAGGATGGCAGCCTCGACGTCCAGCAGGGCGAGCATGACGACCCCTCGGTGACGCTAGCCATGACCACCGACACCCTCAAGGGCGTGATGAACGGCGAGATCAACGGCATGACCGCATTCATGACCGGCAAGCTCAAGGCCACCGGCAACGTAATGCTGGCCACCAAGCTCACCAGCCTGTTTCCCAACCGCTGAGCGGCTCGAGCCCGCCGCCGGCGGGCTCACCCATCGCCCCTGGCCACCGCCCGCAGGTGCGATTCTATCAGCGCCCGTGAGATCGAGTAGTGCGGCGGCAGCTGCGGCAAGCGTCGCGGCGAGAACCAGGCCGCATCGGCGATCTCATGCTCATCGATGCGAATCCGCCGGCTGGCCGCCTCGGCGAAATAGCCCAGCATCAGTGCATGCGGGAACGGCCACGCCTGGCTACGGTAGTAGCTGATCCGCCCAACGCTGACCCCGACTTCCTCCAGCACCTCGCGACGCACCGCTTCCTCGGCGGACTCTCCAGGCTCGATGAACCCGGCAAGCGTCGAATAGCGCCCCGCCGGATAGCGCGGACTGCGCGCCAGCAGCATGGCATCGCCGTGGGTCACCAGAGTGATGATGCACGGCGAGATACGCGGATAGTTGCGGTGGCCGCAGCTGTCGCAGTGCATCGCAAACTCGTGGGAAAGATGCCGCGAGGGACTCCCGCAGCGCCCGCAGAAACGATGATCACGCCACCAGTTGGCCACCTGCAGCGCGGTCGAGAGCAGCGCAAACCAGCCTTCGGATAGCCGTGCCAGCCACTCGCGCCCGGCATGCCAAGTGTGCTGCGGGTCGGGCGTTTCGCCCAGGCGCAGTGCCACCGGCACATCGTGCCAGTAGCCCAGCGGCAGGTCGCTCTGGCGCCAGGCCTGGGCGGCGAGTAGCGGCGTGCCATCTTCACCTTCCGCAACCTGCCCCTGGGCCACCCACAGCAGGTAGCCGCTGGATGCACCGCGAGGCAGCTCACGACGCAGCATCAGCCACCCTCCTGCGGCGTGGCCGGCCAGCCGCTGAGGGAATCCCAGGCACACTCGCCGGCGCCTTGGCGAATGCCATCGAGCTTGGCGAAATGCGCCGCCAGCTCCGCTTCACTGGGTGCCACGGTGGCCAAGCGCGGGCGCTGCGACGACAGCCGCCGAATACCCGCCGCGCCACTCGCCTCGCCGCTCTCGCCAGTATTGCTCGAGGCGTCGAGGCTCAGGGCGGTCTGGCCGCCGGTCATCGCCAGATAGACCTCGGCGAGGATCTCGGCGTCGAGCAGAGCGCCGTGCAGCACGCGCTGTGCGTTGTCGATCTCGTAGCGCTTGCACAGGGCGTCGAGGTTGTTGCGCTGCCCCGGGTGCAGGTCCCGCGCCATCTTGAGGGTATCCAGGATCGCGCAGTGCTCGGCCACCGGTCCCAGCCTGGGCGTGCCACGCTGAGCGTTGAGCATGCCTAGCTCATGGTCGATGAAGCCGACGTCGAAGGCAGCGTTGTGGATCACCAGCTCAGCGCCGGCGATGAAGGCCCAGAACGCATCGGCAATCTCGGCGAACAACGGCTCGTTGGCGACCCGCTCGTTGGTGATGCCGTGAATTGCCACCGCCTCGGCCTCGATCTCGCGCTGCGGATTGATGTACTGGTGGTAAGTGTTGCCAGTGAAACGGCGATTGACCATCTCCACCGCACCGACCTCGATCAGTCGATGGCCTTCCTTGGGGTCGATACCGGTGGTTTCGGTATCCAGAATGATCTGACGCATGCGGTCCTCTCAGGTGGTGGCACTCAGCTGGCGGCATCGATGGCCTGGTTGGCAAGCTGGTCGGCGCGCTCGTTGCCCGGGTGGCCGCTATGGCCCTTGACCCAGTGCCACTCGATGCAATGACGGTGGGTCTCTTCCAGCAGCTCACGCCATAGCTCGGCGTTCTTGACCGGCTGCTTGGCGGCGGTCTTCCAGCCACGCTTCTGCCAGCCGTGGATCCACTCGGTGATACCCTTGCGCAGGTACTCGGAGTCGGTCCACAGCGCAACGCGGCATTCGCGCTTGAGCTCGCGCAGCGCCATGATCGCCGCCATCAGCTCCATGCGGTTGTTGGTGGTCCTGGCTTCAAAGCCGTTGAGCGGCTTTTCATGGTCGCCGCTGATCAGCAGCGCGCCCCAGCCGCCGGGGCCAGGATTGCCGCGGCAGGCGCCGTCGGTATAGATGGTTACGCTGGGCAGTGCGGTATCACTCAAGGGGCGTTTTCCTGTTGGCGTGGCGGCCGACCCGGGTCGCGTGGCCCAGCGATGCGCCGCCCAGGGCGTCCTTAAGCGAGAGCCGTGGGCGCTGGATCTGGGCACGCTGCAAGTGGCGCCGCGCGCGGATCATGAAGGTATCGCCGAGCGGCACATTGTGGCGCCGCCCCAGGGTCTCGAGGGTGGCATTGCGCGGCAGGCGGCCCGGCAGATGAAAACCGCAGTAGTCTACCCGCTCGATCTCGAAATCGACAAACGCCAGCCAGTCGCGTAGCCGCCCGGGGGTGCGCCAGTGGCCGCGCCACGGCAGTTGCTCACGGCGCCGCGACAGCAGCCGCGACCAGCCCGACACGCCGACAGGGTCCCAGCCGAAGATGATCAGTTCGCCGCCGTCGGCGGTAACCCGCGCCGCCTCCTGCAGCACATGATGCGGCTCGGACACCACCTCCAGCAGGTGATGCACCACTACCAGCTGCAGCGCGGCATCCGGCAACGGCAGCGCATGCGGCAGGCACACCAGCGTCTGCGGCTGCTCGGCCAGCTCGCGGGTCGGCGACCAGCGCAGCGCATGATGGATCGGCGACATGTCGCACAGCGGCGGGCCCATGCCCAGCTCCAGACTATGCTGTCCGAACAGCGCTTCGCAGACCGGTCCGATGCAGGCGCGTTCGGCCTGCCAATGGGCCTGACCGTCCGGCGACGACCAGTAGCGGCGGCCGTCACGCACCAGCTGCGCCAACAATATCGTTATATCCGAATTTGACAGCGCCAGAGGTTACCTCCAGAGTAACGGGTTTTGTAGCGATCCTGCACCGAGGCAGCGCTCGATTAGCGGAATTTCTTGCACGTTTCATGACTATAACGTGGGCTGCCTGACGGGTTAAGTCAGCGATGACCGACCGCCACCGAGGACAGTGACCAATGCTGAGCGTGACACCAATTCCGGCGTTGAGCGACAACTATATCTGGTTGATGCGCCAGAGCGACTCCAAGCGCATCGCGGTCGTCGATCCCGGCGACGCCGCCCCGGTGATCGAACTCATCGAGGGCGAGGCCTTGACCCTCGATGCGATCTTGATCACCCATCATCATCACGATCATACCGGCGGCCTGGGTGAGCTCAAGCAGCGCTATCGCCCCCACGTCTACGGCCCTCCCGACATCGACGGCGTCGACAGCGTGCTGGCCGACGGCGACCAGTGCAGCGTGCTCGGACGCCGCTTCGAGGTCATCGCCACCCCGGGACATACCCTCGACCATATCAGCTACTTCGCCGCCGGCATTCCGGCGCTGCTGTTCTGTGGCGACACCCTGTTCTTCGGCGGCTGCGGACGACTGTTCGAGGGCAGCCCCGAGCAGATGTACGCCTCGCTCAAGCGGCTCGCCGAACTGCCCGATGACAGCCTGGTCTTCGCCGCTCACGAGTACACCCTGGCCAACCTGCGCTTCGCCAAGGCCGCCGACCCCGACAATCCCCAGCTCGACGAGGTGATTGCCCAGTGTCAGGCGCTGCGCGACCAGGATCGCCCAACGCTACCCTCTCACCTCGGCACCGAGCGCGACATCAATCCCTTCCTGCGCAGTAGCGATCCAGCCCTGCAGGCCACCGCGGCGCATCACGGAGAAACGGACTCCCCGTTGGCCACCTTCGCCACCCTGCGCGCCTGGAAAGATAATTTCTGATGCTTATGGACGCCGTCATCAGCGCCCCCGAGGAACATCGAACATGACTTACCGAACGACGCGCCGCCTGGCCATGGGCCTGGCGGGTAGTCTGCTGTGTATCACCATCACCCTGAGCGCCGCGGGTGCAGCCGCGGAGTATCGCGTCGACGATATCCCACGCGGCTTCTCGGCGCCCGAGACACCGCAGC
The DNA here is from genome assembly GCF_010977575.1 of Halomonas socia. Lineage (GTDB taxonomy): Bacteria > Pseudomonadota > Gammaproteobacteria > Pseudomonadales > Halomonadaceae > Franzmannia > Franzmannia socia. The sequence goes on along the minus strand of NZ_CP048812.1, from coordinate 3,577,764 downwards.
TCAACTTCTGGCACGCCCTGGCACTCAAGCCTGCCAGCCCCCAGGATGCCTGGGCGCGTCTGCGCGACAGCTTCGCCTGGCAGGACGCGCGCCACGACCCGCGCGTCGACGAGTGGATCGAGCACTACCGCTCGAGCCCCGAGAACATTGCCGAGATCACCGAACGGGCGCGGCCCTGGCTGCACTGGATCACCGAGCAGATCGAGGCCCGCGACCTGCCCGGCGAGCTGGCCCTGATTCCGTTCGTCGAGAGCTCCTTCGACCCTGCCGCTCGCAGTCATCGCGGAGCCAGCGGGCTGTGGCAGTTCATGCCCGGTACCGGCGACGCCCTCGGCCTGTTGCGCAACGGCGCCTATGATGGCCGCCTCGACGTGGTTGCCTCGACCCGCGCGGCGCTGGACTACCTCGAACAGCAGGCCGAGGAGTGGTATGACGGCGACCTGGAGCTCTCCATGGCCGCCTATAACGCCGGCGCCGGCACCGTCAACAATGCGCGCCGTGCCGCCGCCGCTCGCGGCGAGCCCGATGACTACTGGCACCTGCGTCTGCCCAGCGAGACCATGAACTACGTGCCCAAGCTGCTGGCCATCGCCACCATCATCGACGATCCCGAGCGCTACGCCATCGAGCTGCCGGAGATCGAGGACACCCCAGCCTTCGCCAAGGTCGAGATCGACCAGACAGTGAACCTGGCGCGCGCCGCCGAACTCGCCAAGGTCAGCCGCGACGAGCTCCAGACGCTCAATCCCGGCCTGCTACAGGGCACCATCTCGCCCAATCATACGGCGGTGCTGCTGGTCCCCGTCGACCGCCATGACGACCTGGTCGCCGGCCTCGACAGCATCACCCCGGGGGAGGCCCCGGGCGGTTGGCAGCAGTACGTGGTGCGCAGCGGCGATAGCCTCTCGGCAATCGCCGCACGCTTCGACGCTAGCGTCGCCGAGCTGCGCGAGTACAACGCCCTCAACGGCGACGTGATCCGTGCAGGCCAGGCCCTGCAGGTTCCCCAGAGCACTCTGGCCGCCAACTAAGCCTCCCTTGGCGACGCGCCCTTCGCTCAGGGTTGAAAGGCGTTGGGCCAGGGGAGTTGTCAAAACGCCGAGCGACTGACACCTTTGCGGTATGCTACTGCCATGCCGGCGGTCGCGGCAGTGCCGCGCCGTCGTACGACAGGCCCAAGGATGTCTCGATGTCGATCGCCCTACCTCGTCGCCCCACCCTACGCCTGGGGCTGTTGATCGCGCTGTGTGCCGTTGCGCTGGGGCTCACTCCCCTGGCCAGCGCCGAGCTGCCCGGCGCGCCGCCTCCCAGCGACGCCTCCGCTGCGCCCTTGGACGCCGAACCCGGCGACCTGCCAGAGTCTGCCGCCGAGGCCGACGAAGTACCTACCGTCCACGGCCTGGCGCTCTACGACGGGCCCGAGCTACCCACTGACTTCAGCCACCTTCCTCACGTCAATCCCGAGGCGCCCAAGGGTGGCAGCATGACTCGCGCGGCGGTCGGCTCGAGCTTCGACTCGACCAATCCCTTCATCATCCGCGGCACTGCCGCGGTCGGCGTTTCGCAGATCTACGACACCCTGCTGGAAGCCAACCCCAATGAGCCGTTCAGTCTCTACGGCCTGCTCGCCGAAGGCATTCGCCTCGACCCCGAGCGCTATTGGATAGAGTTCGACATCCGCCGCGAAGCGCGCTTCCACGACGGCGAACCGGTTACCGCCCACGACGTAGCCTTCAGTTTCCAGCTACTGATCGAGGAGGGCAATCCCTTCTACAGCGGCTACTACGCCGAGGTGCAGAGCGTCGAGGCCATCGACGACCACACCGTACGCTTCGAATTCGCCAGCAACGACTCCCGCGAACTGCCGCTGATCGTCGGCCAGCTACCGGTGCTGCCCAGCCACTACTGGGAAAGCCGCGACTTCAGCGCCCCGACCCTCGACCGTCACCCAGGCTCCGGCCCCTACCGCATCGGCGAAGTTCAGCCCGGACGCAGCATCACCTATGTACGCGACGATGACTACTGGGGCCGCGATCTGCCGGTCAATCGCGGGCGCTACAACATCGACCGCCTGGTCTACGACTACTACCGCGACCGCGACATCGCCTGGGAGGCCTTCAAGGCCGGGGTGATGGACTATCGTACCGACGCCCGCGCTGCCACCTGGGCGATTGGCTACGACTTCCCGGCCTACCGCGACGGTCTGGTCAAGCGCCTGACGATCCCCGACGTCAATCCCTCGGTGATGCAGGCCTTCGTGTTCAACCTGCGCCGCGGCAAGTTCAGCGATCCACGAGTGCGAGAAGCGCTCTCGCTGACCTTCGATTTCCCGTGGCTGAATGCCAATATCTTCTACGACACCTACAAGCGTACCGAGAGCTTCTTCCAGAACTCCGAGATGGCCGCCGAGGGCCTGCCCAGCGACGCCGAACTCGAACTGCTCGAGCCTTATCGAGATCAACTGCCGGACCGCCTATTCGAGGAGCCGGTACCCATCGAGCACCCGGATGATCTGCGTGAGCGGCTACGCCTGGCTCTCGACCTGCTGCGGGAGGCCGGCTACGAGGTCGAGGATGGCGTGCTGCGCCATGCCGAGACCGGCCGTCCCTTGAGCATCGAGGTGCTGCTGTTCGACTCTGGCCTCGAACGCGTGGTCCAACCGATGCTGCGCAATATGGCGCGGCTCGGCGTGCAGTCCTCGATCCGCATCGTCGATATCAACCAGTACCTCAACCGCCTGCGCAGCTTCGACTTCGACATGACCACCGCGCACTTCCCGCAGTCCAACAACCCGGGCAATGAACAGCGCGACTTCTGGGCCAGCGACGTCGCCGAGGTGCCCCAGAGCCGCAACCTGATGGGCCTACAGCACCCGGTGGTCGACGCGCTGGTCGAGCAGTTGATCCGCGCCGACAGCCGCGAGACCCTCAACACCCTGACCCGCGCCCTGGACCGGGTGCTGCTGTGGCAGTTCGCGATGATTCCCCACTATCATTCCGGCGAGACGCGCATCGCGGTATGGGACAAGTTCGACTGGCCGGAACCCTACCCCGAGTACGGCATGGACCTGGATGCCTGGTGGGTGGATGCCGAGCGTGAAGCCGAGATCAACCGTCGCGTGCGCCGTCGCTGACGCAACGCCTACCGGAAGGATGCCTCGTGGCTAGCTATACACTGCGCCGACTGCTGCTGATGATCCCCACCCTGCTGGGTATCATGCTGCTCAATTTCATCATCGTCCAGGCCGCCCCGGGCGGGCCCATCGACCAGATGCTGGCACGCTTCGAAGGCGTCGACAGCATGGCCAGCACGCGCCTCGACATGGGCGGTGCCGAAGTGGTGACCCGCGACGAGTCGCGCGGCGCCCGCGGCATCGACCCGCGTTTCATCGAGCAGCTCGAGGCACAGTTTGGCTTCGACCAGCCGGCCCACATGCGCTTCGTCGGCATGCTGCGCGACTACGCCACCTTCGACTTCGGCAACAGCTTCTTTCGCGACCGACCGGTGGTCGAGCTGATGATCGAGCGCCTGCCGGTGTCGATCTCGCTGGGCCTATGGACGACGCTGCTGGTGTATCTGATCTCGATCCCGCTGGGCATCCGCAAGGCGCTGCATCACGGCTCACGCTTCGACGTCTGGACCTCAGGACTGGTGATCGTCGGCTACGCCATTCCCGGTTTCCTGTTCGCCATCCTGCTGATCGTGCTGTTCGCCGGCGGCAGCTACTGGGACCTGTTCCCGCTGCGCGGCCTGACCTCGCCGGACTTCGACGAGCTCTCGGCGTGGGGCAAGGTCAAGGACTACTTCTGGCACATCACCCTGCCGGTGGTGGCGATGACCATCGGCAGCTTCGCCACCCTGACCATGCTGACCAAGAACAGCTTCCTCGACGAGATCCACAAGCAGTACGTGCTCACCGCCCGGGCCAAGGGCGCCAGCGATCGTCGTACCCTCTACGGCCATGTGTTCCGCAACGCCATGCTGATCATCATCGCCGGGCTGCCCGGGGCGCTGATCACGATCTTCTTCACCGGTTCGCTGCTGATCGAGGTGATCTTCTCCCTTGAGGGGCTCGGCCTGCTCGGCTTCGAGGCGGTGATGCAGCGCGACTACCCGGTGATCTTCGGCACTCTCTACCTGTATACCCTGATCGGCCTGATCCTCAAGCTGATCTCCGACCTGACCTATGTATGGGTCGACCCACGTATCGATTTCGAGACCCGGGAGTCCTGAGCCGATGTCACTACTCTCCCCCCAGTTCTCGCCGATCACCCGGCGCCGGCTCGAGGTGTTCCGCTGCAACCGTCGCGCACGGGTCTCGCTGTGGGTCTTCATGGTGCTGTTCGTGGTCAGCCTGTTCGCCGAGCTGATCGCCAACGACAAGCCGATCGTCATGCAGTACGACGGCCAGTGGTACGTGCCGTTGCTGGTCGACTACCCGGAGACCGAGTTCGGCGGTTTCCTGCCCACCCGCACCGACTACCACGACCCCTTCGTACAGGAGCAGATCGACGCCCACGGCTGGGCGCTGTGGCCACCCATCCCCTACTCATACCAGACCCTCGACATGCAGATGATGCGGCCCTCGCCGGCCTCGCCGGACGCCCAGCACTGGCTGGGCACCGACGATCAGGGCCGCGACGTGCTGGCGCGGGTGATTTACGGCTTTCGGCTGTCGGTGGCCTTCGCCTTGGTGTTGACCGCCGGCTCACTGGTTGCAGGCGTGATGATCGGCGGCATCCAGGGCTACTTCGGCGGCAAGACCGATCTGATCGGCCAGCGCCTCACCGAGATCTGGTCGGGGCTGCCGGTGCTGTTCCTGCTGATCATCCTGGCCAGCTTCGTGCAGCCCGGCTTCTGGTGGCTGCTGGGCATCATGCTGCTGTTCTCGTGGCTGGGGCTGGTCGACGTGGTGCGCGCCGAGTTCCTGCGCGCACGCAACCTCGAGTACGTGCGCGCGGCCAAGGCCATGGGCCTGCCGTCGCGGCTGATCATGTGGCGCCACGTGCTACCCAATGCCATGGTCGCCACCCTGACCTTCGTGCCGTTCCTGTTTACCGGTGCCATCACCACCCTCACCGCTCTCGATTTCCTCGGCTTCGGCCTGCCCCCGGGGCGCCGTCGCTGGGCGAACTGGTGGCCCAGGGCAAGAACAACCTGCACGCACCGTGGCTGGGCATCACCGCCTTCGTCAGCCTGTCACTGATGCTCTCGCTGCTGGTGTTCATCGGCGAGGGGCTGCGCGACGCCTTCGACCCGCGCCATATCCAGCACGCCGCCAGTACCGATACAAGGACTCAGGCCCATGCCTAATGACACCCTGCTGCGCCTCGAGGAGCTGAGCATCGCCTTCGACGACGTCACCGTGGTCGACCGGCTGAGCCTGGAGATTCGCCGCGGCGAAACCCTGGCGCTGGTCGGCGAGTCCGGCTCGGGCAAGTCGGTCAGCGCCCTGGGCGCCATGCACCTGCTGCCGCCCAATGCGCGGATCAGCGGCAGCTACTCCCTCGGCGACACCGACCTGTCGCGCATGCAACCCCGTGACTGGCAGGGTCTGCGCGGCAACCGCGTCGGCTTCATCTTCCAGGAGCCGATGACCTCGCTCAATCCACTGCATACCGTGGTCCGCCAGATCGGCGAGACACTGCGGCTGCACCAGGGCCTCTCCGGGCGCGCCGCCCGGGCGCGCAGCCGCGAACTGCTCGAACAGGTCAAGCTGCCGCGCCCCGACGAGCTGCTCGACGCTTGGCCCCACCAACTCTCCGGCGGCCAGCGCCAGCGGGTGATGATCGCCATGGCGATCGCCAACAATCCCGAGCTACTGATCGCCGACGAGCCGACCACCGCGCTCGATGTGACGGTCCAGCAGGAGATCCTGGCGCTGCTCGCCGAGCTGCGCGACCACCATGGCATGGGCATGCTGTTCATCACCCACGATCTCAACCTGGTGCGTCGTCACGCCGACCGCGTCTGCGTGCTCTACCAGGGCCAGGAGCAGGAGACCGGCCCGGTGGCCGAGGTATTCGAGCGGCCGCGCAGCGCCTATACCCGTACCCTGCTGGGCGCCGAGCCTGAAGGCCGCCCGGCCCCCGCCGGCAGCCAGCCGCTGCTCAGTGCCGAACGCCTCAGCGTGGCCTTTTCACGCCCCAAGAAATTCTTCTCGCGTCGCCCGCCGCCCTTCGTGGCGGTGCAGCCGCTGTCGCTGCGGCTGGCCAGGGGCGAGACCCTGGGCATCGTCGGCGAGTCCGGCTCGGGCAAGACCACCCTGGCCATGGCACTGCTGCGCCTGGCGCCCAGCCAGGGCGAAGTGGTGTTCGAGGACGAGCGCCTCGACCGCCTCAGCGGCAACGAGCTGCGCCGTCGTCGGCGGCGTTTCCAGGTGGTCTTCCAAGATCCCTACGGTTCGCTCTCGCCACGCCTGCCGGTATCGGAGATCATCAGCGAAGGGCTGCGCTTCCATCAGCCCGAGCTGAGCAGCGACGAGGTCCAACAGCGAGTGCAGGCCACGCTCAAAGAGGTCGGCCTGCCGGCGGACTGCGCGGCACGCTATCCCCACGAGTTCTCCGGCGGCCAGCGCCAGCGCATCGCCGTAGCCCGGGCGATCATTCTCGAACCCGAGCTGGTGGTGCTCGACGAGCCGACCTCGGCGCTCGACCGCACCGTGCAGAAGCAACTGGTGGAACTGCTGCGCGACCTCCAGGCCCGCCGCGGACTGAGCTACCTGTTCATCAGCCACGACCTGGCGGTGGTCAGGGCCGTCGCCCATCGGGTGATGGTGCTCAAGGAGGGCGAAGTCGTCGAGGAAGGCAGCTGCGAGCAGGTACTGGCTGCGCCGCGCCACGCCTACACCCAGGCGCTGGTCAAGGCGGCGGGCTTGGCTACAACCTCATCATGAGTGTTCCATATCACCTTCACCACCAAGCCGCTTGGCCTTTGCGGCGTCTTCGAGTTCCTGGAGCAACATCGCCAGCTTCAACTCTTCCGGTAGCTCGAACTCGTCGTCTTCCCGCCCTGACAGTTGCTTGGCCAGTTCGGAAAGCTCGAGATAAGTGCTCTGGTTATCTCCCTTTGCCGCGGCACAATCCAGATCTTGCTGCGCGAAGACCCGTGAAGAAACCGTTTCACCAGTAACAGGGGAAGCATTGGCAACAGCGGCGACCAACTTCATCGCGCCAATCGCGATATGCCGGGTTGCGGGCAAGTCCGCATAGTTTGGCAGTGTCTGCCGTTGGTACTCCAACTGGTTATACTTTACATCATGATTGATTTGCCTGCCTGCTGCGTAGAATTCAGCCGGCCCATCGCTGGTGCCAGTGACGCCCAGTGGAGCTTCCAAACCTGCCTCACGGAGCCAACGAGCCATGGTAGACATTTCACGAATGCAGGCATCCTTGACATTGAGACCCTTTACGATATCGATTTAGGGAGTACTTCCCTTACTTGCTTTCAGGCCCATGGGTATTGAGCCGATCCAGCACTGCGAAAAGGCTAAATGGATCTGGGGTTTGCGCAGCCTTGGGACGGTGATCGGTATCGTCGTCGATCCGCTGCTGAAGATTTTCTGTATAGCCGACCGGATATTGTGCTTGCTCAATCGGGGGCAACGATTCGTAATAAGCTAGAACTTCCGAATAGAAGTTGGTCATTTTCCCTGTGCGCTTATATTCCGCCATGCCTTGGGCAACTACTTCCCTTTTCCATGTTTGTCTTTGTTCAGCCGCCTCATAATAAGCTGCACGGCGTTCATTGACGGTATAGGCGCCGCTATCGTCATAGATAATCAGCGATAGCTGGTCACGTGACAGTCCGGAAAAGGGATTGGGCGTTTCACGGCTGCTATTTGCCGTGTTGACGAAATCGGTGGCCTGCTGGGCACGAGCCAGTAACGCGGGATCGTCGGTATTGGGCACTTCGCTGTCGTGGCGTGCCTTGTTGGCCGTGTAGTTCGGCCCGAGAATCTGTCCGAGCAGTTCCTCGGCTCGGGCACCCAGTTCCTTGCGGCTCAGGGCGTTGTCACGCTCATCGGCACGCAGGGCGCTGTCGCTTAATTGCTGGGCCAAGGTGGAAAGCTGACTGGAAGGTGACGACGAGCCACTAACCGACGAGGAATCGTCGGTGTACTCGGTCGTGCTGGCGGTTGGCGTGACCCGGGGGCCATTACCTGCAATAGGTTGGCCGCCCTGGGAGTGCGGAGTACCGATAATAGTGCTCATGACAAGCCTCTCCTTAGCCTCTCTTACTTGTGTTGGATATCTTCAGCAGATCGAATAGCCTGGATAGCAGGTTTTGCTCTGTGCTTTTCGCCTCACTCTTGCCGAAGAAGCCCTCTAACAGCCGTTCATTGAGGCCATGCTTGGAGATTTGGAATGATTCCAGCGCCTCCTTGGCCTGATCTTCTTCGGTCGATGCTTCCGAAACACCGGGCCTATGTAGCGTGACCTCATCTGCCGTATGAAGAATGTAATTATTCTCTACCCAGACATGAGTCGAGAACTTGGAACCCAGCTCCGCTACCTCATTAGCTCTGGAGGAAAATTGGATTACCATTTGTTCCAAAAAATCGTGATTACTGCTTAGGTTAAAACCTTGTCCAGGGTCCAGTCTCCACCTTATAAAACCTTGATCCAAACGTGTTGAACTTAACGCACTCCCTGACAGGATTCTTTCAGCAGTAGCGGCATCTTTTTCAGTAAAGCTCACCGTTTGTTTTCGACCTTGAAGATCGTATGAACTCTCATTAAAGCTCCCTCGCATGGAGCCATCGTCATGTTTACGGTAATGTCCTAAATCTCTAGCCAGTTGGTCTACATACTGTAGATCCACGCCTTCCTCATACGCCAACTCATACATTTCTGAAATAAGGGATCGATCACTCTCCGTCAAGAAATGCTGAGGCAGCATGCCCATATATTCGCCATTCGTACGAATGCTTGGTAGCACTGGCGGCTCTCCACTTTCTGAGGAAAACAGTCGAGAAGCCATAATAGCGCGACCACTAAGGGTAACCGTGCTGATTTCTTGTGCTTGTTTATCGCCTCTTATATTAACCTCTGTGCTTTGAGTGAGGCTGGCATCTTTGCCAGCCTCATGCTTTACAGAGGTCAGTGTGGCGCTTGCGATATAGTTATTTCCCACACCATGGATGCCCATCTTCTCACCATTTAGTAGCTAAAGTTAAAAGTTACACTATCATTTCCAGCATTTTCTATTTGGCGAGGAAGAGTTCCCGTAGCACTACCCGCTGCATATACAAGCTCGACCTTGGAACCAATATCAAAGCGCTGACCACTGAAGAACGCAGTGCTTCCCGAAGAATTTGGATTTACGGCCACACACCCGATAGGGCTACTTAAATTGGGGAGAAAATAACAAAGCTCGACATTCAATCCAATGGCATCGGGATACCACGTCGTTTGCCATTCAATGCTAGTAAGTTCTTTTCTTGGCAAAATAGCATCTTGAGGGAAATCAGCTCTCGCAGGATGATGGAATGATTGCTTTATGCCACCGCTGCTACTGAGTACCAGCATCCTTCCAGGATTACTTTCTGTTGAAACGGAAGCCTCTCTTGATTGTCCGTGGGCAACACCTCCCAATGCCAGAAGGAAAAACCAATAGCCAGATAAGCGCCAATTTTATTTTTCACTTCAGCTCTCCTACTTAGAGGCATGAGACATTGGGTGGTGTTCACCCAGTTTTGCGGCCAAGCCTGGCCTGCATCGGCGGTACTGCCAGCTGTGGTACAAGCAATTCACATACACAGATGGCTAGATACATAGAATGCCCTCCGGCTGTTTTTAGAGGCCGTCCAACAAGGACTATCGGCAGGGAGAGGCAAAGCTTTAAGGCCGGAGCCATATTTTTTCGTCATACTTTCGTCTTGCTGACCAGCGTGCAGGGCACCGCCGAGCTGCTCGGCTACGCGAAGTGGTTGATGGACGAACGAGACCCGGTAGGCCGTGTCAAGGTCAGTGGAAGTTGGCCGCATTAGGGGTGCGCTCGCTATCCTTTTCACGGTTCACCCCTAAGAAGGCTTCCATGATGCGTTCGTTTAACCCCATACAACCTCCCACGCATTCGCGGAAGCGTCTGTCCTACTAACGCTCTTCCGCGTCTTTCTGCTCAAGGCTACGCAGCGCCATATCCAGCAGTCTCATACCATCTTCGTTTTCAAGCACTGTTCTGATGTCGATGCTGCGCAACACCCCCCTTCCTCATCGCCCATCACGACAAAAAAGCTGTCCAGCGATGGTTTTACTCCATTCGTGTAGGCGGGTAATGCGGGATGGTCCTCATTATCCGCTTGAGCTAGCTTGTTTTCTTCGGGAACCGCCGATACACCGCGCCAGGCTCTTTCCGCCTCCGTCATGCCAGAGATCAATTTGGCGTCTACCTGCCAGGCCATGTTACCCATCGAGCCACTATCACCCTCCGCCGCATCTGTTTCGTGGCGCAATTCAAACGCCTGGTTTCTGAAGTGAGTATCGTTCTCCGTCATCTGCAGAAACGCCAAATAGCGCTCAGCCTCGGTAAAGTCCCCAGAATCATCAAAGGCGATTTTGGAGAGGGAGTGCCTATCCAGTTCGGCGAAAGGATTTTCGGAGGATGCTTGGGGGAACGGCTCGTCGGTATTATAAAATTTCGACATCAGGTGATTGGCCGCTTGCTCGGCAATAGAAAGCCTGTTTTTGTCCAAGCTGTCCGGTCGCTCCAGCAGTATCTCCGCTTCCTTGCCCATTTCCTGGAGCTGTTCATGCATTTTTTCTAGAAAAGCGTCGAACTCGGCAGGAGAGACAGTTGCTGCATTTTCCTTCAAGAGGATTTTTGACATCTCCATCGCCATGGGGGAGAGCGTGACCACGGCGCTTTTTTCGTCACTCCGCGTCAGGGGAAGGCTGCCGCCTGCCCTTAGCAGAGGAGAGTCACTGGCCTCCAATCCAGTATAGCTCCCATTATGTATATGGCTGGCACTCATTGTACCGCGCCCTAGCACCTTCTCGTTATAATGATTGTTGGTGTTCAAGAGGCTGGTGGCATAGGCATAAGAGTATGTTTCCACGACTTGTCTCCACTTATAGATAGACGAATAACACCCTCGGCTTTACAGAGCTGAGGGCAGCCAATGATCAGTAGACTGTAAAGGTCGCGTTATATTGGTAGGGTTCGGACCACTGCTCGTTACTCAGCCGGTCCATTCAAATAGAACCACCTCCTACGCTATTGGAGCTGCTTTCGTAAGCGGGGATTTTCATGGTGTTCTCCAGGTAATTAGTGCAGCCCAGTGCTGGATTTCGCTTTCGCACCAGCACCGAGTGGCCATCACCCGCCCACGGCCATCCGGCCAGCGCTCCAAGGAGGTGTTCTATGAGCCAGCTCATGAGAGAGCCGGCGCGTAAGCTTTTGAACACCGCCTACCAAGGGGTATCGGCACAATGTGAAGAGACTTTAGGAAATTCTGAAGTGACCCTCTTCTGAGCTGCACAAACTCCACTGCATCTGCCTGATCGCCACCGAGGGGGAGAATCTGACCAACCCGACACCGTCTGATAGAGACATCCGATGCAAACAAATATTTACACGTCTCCAACCCCCATGAGCCGGCTAGTAGCGTGGAGCACAATAGTCCCTTCGTGCAGCGCCAGCGCATCGCCGTGGCCCAGGCGATCATCCTCGAGCCCGAGATGGTGGTCCTCGACGAGCCGACCTCGGCGCTCGATCGCACCCTGCAGAAGCAACTGGTGGAGCTGCGGCGCGACCTCCAGGCGCGCCGCAGGCTAGAAGGCGTTGATTTCCTCGGCTTCCAGCTCACGCCACTCGCCCGGGGCCAGATCACCCAGCGTCAGCGCCCCCACCGACTCGCGGTGCAGCGCCTCGACATGGTTACCGATGGCGGCGAACATGCGCTTGACCTGATGGTACTTGCCCTCATAGAGGGTCAGCTCGGCCTCGCGAGGCGCGCGCATCGCAAGCTCGGCCGGCCGCGTCACTTTTTCCTCGCCGTCGAGCAGGATGCCCTGGGCAAAGTCGTGCTGTGCCTCGGCCAGCGCCTCGCCCTCCAGCGCGTCGCTGAGCGTGACCCGGTAGACCTTGCCGCAGCGCCGCTTGGGCGAGGTCACCCGGTGCGACCACTGGCCATCGTCGCTGAGCAGCACCAGGCCGGTGGTATCCACATCGAGACGCCCCACCGTTTGCAGACGCTCGACGTTGGGCAGCTCGATCAGCTCGCGTACCAGCGGATAGAGGCCACGCCGTGCGCTGCACTCCACCCCCGCCGGCTTGTGCAGCATCACATAGCGCAGCCCCACCAGGACCAGGCGCTGCCCCAGCCAGCGCACCTCGCTGCCAGCGTCGACCTGGGTCGCCGGGTTCTTGGTGACCTGGCCATCGACGCTGACCTCTTCACGGTGCAGCGCCTTCTTGGCCAGGCTGCGGGTCAGGTCGGTGGTGTCGGCGAGGAATTTGTCGAGGCGCATCAGCGTAAGGTCTCATTGAGCAGGGTAAAGGGGTCGGCATCCTGCCATGCCGGGAAGGCCTGGCGAAAGTCTTCCAGTGCCTTGCGCTCAAGACGCTCGGTACGCAGGAAGGGTCGATCGCGCGGTTCGTCGATCAGCGCCTCGCCCTTGAAGTCGACCAGCATCGAGTCGCCGGCATAGGCCAGCCCCTTGGCATCCTCGCCGACGCGGTTGACGCCGACCACGTAGCACAGGTTCTCGATGGCGCGTGCCTGCAGCAGGGTGCGCCAGGGCCGCCGCCGCGGTGCCGGCCAGTTGGCCACACACAGCAGCGCATCGTATTCGAATCCGCTGGGCGTGGGCTGCTGGCGCAGCCAGACCGGAAAGCGCAGGTCGTAGCAGACGCTGAGCAGCAGGCGAAAGCCGTTGAGCTCCACCACCACCCGTTGCTCGCCCATGCCGTAGCGCTCATGCTCGCCGGCCATGCGAAACAGATGGCGCTTGTCGTAGTGGCTCAGGCTGCCGTCGGGGCGCGCCCAGATCAGCCGATTGTAGTACTCCCCGGCCTCGACCACCGCTACGCTGCCGGTCACCACGCAGTCGCGCTGGCGGGCCTGATCGCGCAGCCAGGCCACGCTCTGGCTGTCGGCCATTGGCTCGGCCATCTGCCGTGAGTTCATGGTAAAGCCGGTGGCAAACATCTCCGGCAGCACGATCAGGTCGGTGTCGCGCGCATCCAGCTCGCCGAGCAGCTCCTCGAGCATTCGGCAGTTGTCCAGCGGCGCCTCCCAGCGCAGATCGCACTGCACCAGGGTAGTTCGCAGCGTTGACATTAGGCACCTCCTTGCAGCACGAATAGCGCAGGCCTGGGGTTTTGGCACGGCTATGGTAGATTAGCGCTTTGCTTTCGAGGTCATCATGCCACCGACGTCCCACACTCGTCACACCCCTTTCAGCGATGCTACCCAGGGAACCCTGTTCGGGCTCGGCGCCTACACCATGTGGGGCTGCTTCCCGCTGTTCTTCGCGCTGTTCGACGGCGTGCCGGCATGGGAGATCCTGATTCACAGGATCGTCTGGTCATGCCTGTTCCTGCTCGGCCTGATCGCCGTGCTCGGGCGCTTCACACCGGTACGCCTGGCGCTGGGTGAACCACGGCGGCTGGGCCGCGTGCTCGGCTGCGCACTGCTGATCGCCCTCAACTGGGTGATCTATATCTACGCCGTGGAGAGTCGCCAGGTGCTTCAGGCCAGCCTCGGCTACTTTCTTACGCCGCTGGTCAACGTGGGGCTGGGAATGCTGGTCCTGCGCGAGCGCATGGCGCCGCTACAGGGCGTGGCAGTAGGCCTGGCCAGCGTGGCCATCGCCATCCAACTGGTCGGGCTGGGAGAGTTGCCGTGGATCACCCTGGCACTGGCCTTCTCGTTCGGCACTTACGGCCTGCTGCGCAAACAGGTGCCGCTGGATGGACTATCAGGACTGTTCGTCGAGACCCTGCTGCTGCTGCCGCTGGCACTGCTGGCACTCGGCTGGCTGACCCACCTCGACGTCTCGCACTTCCTCGGCGAGGCACGCCATACCTGGCTACTGATCGCCAGCGGGGTGATCACCGCCCTACCCTTGCTGGCCTTCGCCGGGGCCGCACGGCGCCTGCGCCTGGCAACCCTGGGCTTCCTGATGTACATCAACCCAACCATCCAGTTCTTCATCGCCCTGCTGATCTTCGGCGAGACGATCACGCCGCTGCAGCTGGCGACCTTCGTACTGATCTGGATCGGCCTGGCGCTCTACTCCTGGTCGGCCTGGCAGGGCCGCTCGGGCGGCACGCCGCGGGCCGCCTGAGCGGCATCGGCGAGATAGTCGAGCAGCGTATCCAGCGCCTGCATGGTCGGCACCACGCCCTGGTGGATCGGCGCCTCACTGGCACCACCGCCGACCACCGCCGCGGCGAAGCTCTGGCGGTAGAGCGCCACCGCACTGTCGTCGGAGCGATCCTCCAGCGCCTCGAGGCCGGCGGCGCCAAGCCCATCGGGATCATCGGCCGGCAGCGTCACCAGGCAGTGGTGCAGCCCCTGCTCGTTGACCCCGAAGCAGCGCTGAGAGCCCAGCACCCGCCACTGCATCATGCGTAGCCGGGTGACGCGGCGCAGCTGCTCCACCCGCGGGTCCTGCAACAGCCATTGATTGGCCAGGCGTCCGTTGATGCGCCGCCCTGGGGTGATGGCGTTGATCACCGGATAGAGGAAGCCGCGGCGCTGCACCATCCAGTCCAGCGCCGCATCCACAGGCACGCCGTGAGCCGGATCGGCGATCATTTCGCGCCGCGAGATGGCGTTACGCACCGAGGCTACGCGCAGCTGGCAGGCGGCAGCGATCTCCACTGCCACCAGATAGCCAGGGGTATCGATGGCAAGCCCCAAGCGCACCGCGAACTCAGGCCGGCGATGAATCAGCGGGTCGAGCTTGAGGCGCAGCGCGGCCAACCCCAGCAGGTGCTGTAGGCGGCGCAGCGACGGCTTGTCGTGCAGCTCAATCAGGGTGCTGGCATACATCACGAAGCTGACGAAATCGCTATAGGCCGCCCAGTCACTGTCATGCTGAGGCAGCCAGTCGCTCAACCCAACCTCGCCGCAGGCCAGCCGCCGCCAGGCCAGGGCCAGTTCGGGCATCTTGCCCAGGGCGTCACGCTGTGGGCTGCGCTCGCGCAGCGCCGGTACGTGCAGCAATCGCTGCAGGGAGGGTCCGGCCAACCCACTCACCCACTGCACGTCGTCGATCAGCTGCGCCGGCGCAAACAGCGACTCGAGGGAGTTGCCCAGCAGTGTGCTATCGAGTGCCAGTTTGGCGCCTTTCGCGGCCTGGAACATGCTGACTCCGTTAACAATCCCGGCCGGCCTTCTCCAGCAGGGTAACCATGACGAACGGCGCACCTGACTGCGCCAGACAGTAACATCGAGTGTCAATTAGGCCACGCGTCACTATACCCAAGCGCATCCTGAAATATCTTGTAATATTAGTTAACGGCAGAGACAACGAAAACTTTAGGGTTTGCAGTAATCTTCGATGAAGGCATCAAGCGGCATGGGGCGCGCAAAATAGAAGCCCTGTACCACCTCGATGCCCAGCGACACCAGCCACTGCGCCTCTTCCTGGGTCTCGACGCCCTCGGCGACGATGCCCAGCCGCAGTGTCTGGCAGAACCCTACCAGCGCCGAGTAGGCATCCAGGGCGCGATCGTGCTGACCCGCTGCCTGCAGCAACTCACGGTCGAGCTTGACGCTGTTGAGCGGCAGCCGCTGGAGCAGCTGGAAGGCGGTATGCCCGGTACCGAAGTCGTCCAGCGCCAAGCGCACACCGAGGCGACGCAGTCGGGTCATGGCCCGTTCGATATCGCCGAGATCGTGGAAATTGGCGTGCTCGGTAATCTCCAGCTCGATGCGCGCCGGGTCAAGCTCCCGAGACTCGATGGTATGGCCCAGTTGGGCCAGGAAGTCAGCGCGTCCCAGCGTGCTGAGGGTGATATTGATGGCCAGCACGAAGCCCTCGGGCAGCCTTAGCTGGTGTGCCTCGAACCAGGCCAGGCCCTGCTCCATCACCCAGCGGTCGAGGGCGTCGTTGAGCCCCAGTGCATCGACGATCGGCAGAAATTCGCTGGGCATCACCTCGCCTAGGTGAGGGTGGCGCCAGCGAATCAGCAGTTCGCCGCCCACCAGATGGGCCTCATGCGGCGCCAGCTGCGGCTGAATCAGCAGATAGAACTGCTCGCTGTGCGACTCGAAGGCCTCACGCAGCGCATCCGAGAGCTTGCGATAGCGACTGCCCCGAGACTCGTCGTAGGGCGCGACCCGCGCCAGCGGACGCTGCCAGCCCTCGCGCCCCATCTGATGCATGCCATCCTCCAGCGCCGCCAGGTAGGCTGGTAGATTGGTCATCCGCGGCTGACACATCACCAGGCAGGCATACCACTCCAGGCGGCGATGCCCGCCGGCGAGCTGGGGCAGCGCCGCCAGCAGCCGATCCAGTTGAACCTCTGGGTCGCCCTCGGCGTCGCCATCGATATGGCCCAACAGGGTAAGATCAGGGTTCACATAGAGCTGCCACGCCGCTGGCAGGCGCGGGCGAATCAGCGCCAGTTGCCCCCGCATCAATGACCAGGCGGCCTCATGCCCAATCCGCTGGCGGAAATCATCCAGCTGCGGCGCCTTGAGCATGAACAGCCAGCCGGAGAACACACGCTCAGGCTTGGCCAGCGCCGCCGCCTCCAGAGCCTGGCGGGTGTGCAGGCCGGTGCGTCGGTCGACCAGCAACCGCTGGCGTTGGCGCAGCATCCGCCAGCGCAGCCAGCCCAGCACCAGCAGGCTCGACAGCAGCAGCGTTACCAGCCCGGCCACCAGCCACTGCAACTGGCGGGACATGCCGGTGCGCGCGCTGATATAGCGCTCGACATTGAGCCACTCGATATCTTCGCGGCCCGCAGCACGCTCGCGCCAACGCGCGTCGAGCAGATAGCGGTAGGTGCCGACCTCCTGCATCACCGGCAACTGGTCATGGGCGTGGCTGAGCAGCGAATCGACCAGCAGTTGGGCAACCCGCTCGATGTCCAGTACCGCGCCGCCGGCACACCCCAGCGCGATCTGATACGGCAGGTGGCAGAAGACCGCAATGCCGCGTGCTTCCAACTGGTTGACCCAGGCGCGCCGCTCGGCGTCGATATCGGAAGCCCCCATGGTCTGGCCTTCGACCAGATATACCCGGGTGCCTGGCGGAGCGGCGTGGTATGCCTCGTCCACCTGCTCGGGGTTCCACTCCCAGAGCACATCGAACAGTTCGACCTGCTCATTGGCGGCAATTGCCTCGAGCATCGATTGGGTCAGGTTGAGCCCCACCGGCGTACGGTCCCCCAATACCAGCAGTGGCAGCGGCGCGCCGAACAGCTCGGCCAGAAACGCCAGTGAACGGCGCTCCACCGGCCGGGTGGCCACCAGGCGTACGCCGCGATAGGTGGCCGCCCCCCATAGCGCAGGATCGTTGATACCCGCCGCCACTACCCGCCGTGGATTGCCCAGCGCCTCCGGCGAATCGAGATAGAAACGCAGGGCGGCGTCGTCGAGCAGGATGAGATGCTCGGCAGGCGCTACCGCACGGCGTCCGGCCAGCCGCGAGCGGTGCAGCGCAAAGGCCTCGCTCTCATCGATGCGCCGCGCATCCAGGTAGTCGACGCTAAACGCGGTGCCATCATCGCGGCGCTCCACTGCCGCCCCAATATGCGCGACCAGATCGTCGGTCCAGGGGTTACCCTGGTGGTAGGACGCCAGCACGTGGATATCCTGGGCCAGGGCCGGCAGCCATGCCGCACTGAGCAGCAGTCCCAGCAGGCTGCCGATCAGCCGTGGCCAAACCGCTCCCCGCGGCGCCCCTTGCCTATGCATGCCGCGCCTCCTCGATGCACCATCAGCCCGCCGCAGGCTGGTAACCGATGCGAAAACCGCCCCAATGGCGCCCCTGCACGAAGATAGGCACCGATAGGTCGTGCATCACCTCGCCAGTATCACGCTTGTAGGTTTGCAGTAGTAAGGGTTTCTGGTGCGCCCCGCAGCGACGGCCGGTTGGATCGTCGAAGATCCGCTTGCTGCGGCTGTAGTGTAGATCATGCTGATAGTCGCCGGTGGGCGGCTGGCTGACGCGGCGATTGTGAGTCGGCACATAGCCGCGGCGATCGCAGGTGATGGCATAGGCCAGGTCGAGGGCGCCGAGTAGTGGCTCCTGGATATCCGGCAGATGGCGATCAGTGAATTGATCATAGTGGGTCTGGTACTTGGCCGGCCGGGTATCGGCCAGCGGCACATAGGACTCGGAGAACAGCTGCTCGAGGCTCATCTCGCCGCGCTTGACGGCCTGCTCGAACAGCTTGCCGATCTGCTCGGCGCTGCGCCGCGCGACCTGCAGCACTTGCTGATGGCGACCATCGAGGCGCTGCAGGGCGAGTTCACCGTCGACGCCCTCGGCGGCATCCATCAGCGCACGCGCCTGCTCGGCCAGGCCATGCATGTCGCGGGTACTGGCCGCGGTGTCGGCGTCCAACTGCTGCAGGGTAGTGGCAATCTGCTGACTGTGGCCGTTGGTATCAGCCATCGCCTCGGCGATGCTGCCGATCTGCGCCTCGACGCTGTCTACGTGCTGGGTGACATCGGCGAGCTGCTGGCCGACCGTCTCTACCTCCCGGGCGCGCTCCCCGACCCGCTGCATCAGATGGCCGATGGTCTCCACCACTCGCTGGCTGCTGTCGCCGATGTCGCCGACCAGGCTCTCGACCTGGCGGGTAGCGTCCGAGGTGCGGCCCGCCAGCTCGCGCACCTCCCCGGCCACCACCGCGAAGCCACGGCCATGTTCACCGGCCCTGGCCGCCTCGATGGAGGCATTTAGCGACAACAGGTTGGTCTGCTCGGCGATATCCTCAATCAGCGCGGTCACGTGGCGCACGCTAGCGCTCTTGGTGCTGAGCGTGGTCAGCAGCCCCAGGGCCTCCTCGGAGCGTGCCGCCAGGGCGCGCATCTCCTCGATCACCTGGGTCAGCGCATCGCGGCTGGCGGCATTGGAGACCCGCGACTGCCCGGCGAGCTCGGCAACCTGCTGGGCGCTGCGGGTGACCTGCTCGATGGCCGCGGTGATCGCCTGCATGCTGGCCACCGCCTCCTTGACCACCTGATCCTGGCGCGCCAGCCGCTGATCCATGCGGTCGGCGTGGTGTGACACCTCGGCCGAGGCGATCGCGGTGCGGCTAGCGCGGCCCATCAGGCGATAGGCCATCGCCTTGAGTGAGCGATAATCGGCCTGCGGAGACGCACCAGGCGCCCCGCTGGCGGCCGGCTCCTCGCCCGCGGCGTAGACCGCATAGCCCCTCGCCAGCACCAGCCCGGCGCCGCCCAGTGCCGCCATCAGAAGCGCCAGCGCCAATGCCCAGCCGGCCTGAAACGACGCCCCCAGCCACCCGGCGGCAAACAGCAGTAGACACGCCCCTGCGCACACTAGCTTGCCCATATTCACTCCTGCTTATTATTGTCGAGTCATGCAGGATATCGGCAATCATTGGCGTTTCTTGCTACGACATTGGCCGTAGACGCACGCGAGGCGCCCTGCCCTAACGACAGGGCGCCCCGCGAGACGCCGATGCAGCTAAGGCGGCTCAGCTGCCGCCGGAGGGGAAGGTGAACTCGGCGTGGGTCTTCTCGAAGGGTGCCGGCCAGCGCTGGCTGATCGCCTTGCGGCGGGTGTAGAAGCGCACCGCATCGGGGCCGTAGGCGTGCAGGTCGCCGAACAGCGAGCGCTTCCAGCCGCCGAAGCTGTGGTAGGCCACCGGCACCGGCAGCGGCACGTTGATGCCCACCATGCCGACCTGGATCTGGTCGGCAAAACGCCGCGCCGCCTCGCCATCACCGGTGAACAGGCAGGTACCATTGCCGTATTCATGGGCGTTGATCAGTGCGATGGCCGCATCCAGGCTGTCGACCCTCACCACGCACAGCACCGGGCCGAAGATCTCCTCCTGGTAGATGCGCATATCAGCGCTGACCTTGTCGAACAGACAGCCACCGATGAAGAAGCCCTGCTCGTGACCCGGCACCTTCAGGCCGCGCCCATCGGCGACCAGCTCGGCACCAGCAGCCACACCGTCGTCGATGTAACCGAGCACCTTGTCGCGATGTTCGGCGGTGACCAGTGGGCCCATGTCGAGGCCTGGCTGGGTGCCGGCACCGATCTTGAGCGCATCGATCTTGGGCCGCAGCGCCTCGATCAGCCGCTCGGCGGTCTCGTCGCCGACGCATACCGCCACCGAGATCGCCATGCAGCGCTCGCCGCAGCTGCCGTAGGCCGCCCCCATCAGGGTATTGGCGGCGTTGTCGATATCGGCATCGGGCAGCACCACGGCGTGGTTCTTGGCCCCGCCCAGCGCCTGCACGCGCTTGCCATTGGCACAGCCGCGGGAGTAGATCGCCTCGGCGATCGGCGTCGAGCCGACGAAGGACAGCGCCTGCACGTCCGGTGCGTCAAGCAGCGCCTCGACCGCTTCACGGCCGCCATGAACGACGTTGATCACGCCCTTGGGCGCGCCGGCTTCCTCGAGCAGTTCGGCGATCGCCAGCGCTGAAGTGGGATCCTTCTCCGAGGGCTTGAGGATGAAGGTGTTGCCGCAGGCGATGGCCATGGGATACATCCACAGCGGCACCATCGCCGGGAAATTGAACGGCGTGATGCCGGCCACCACACCCAGCGGCTGGAAGTTCGACCAGGCATCGATGCTCGGCCCGACGTTGTGAGAATACTCGCCCTTGAGCAGCTCCGGCACGCCGCAAGCGTATTCGACGTTCTCGATGCCGCGCTTGAGCTCGCCCAGCGCATCCTCGAGCACCTTGCCGTGCTCCTCGCTGATCAGGCGGGTAAGCCGCTCGGCGTTGTCTTCGAGCAGCTGCTTGAAACGGAACATCACCTGGGCGCGCTTGGCCGGCGGGGTGTCGCGCCAGGCGGGAAAGGCCGCCTTGGCCGCGGCAATGGCCTGCTCGACGGTAGCGCCATCGGCGTCCGCCACCTGACGAATCACCGCCCCGGTAGAGGGGTTGGTGATGTCGAAATAGCGCTCGGCGGCGACGCGCTCACCGCCGATCAAATGGGTAACCTGTTCCATGCTGACTCCTGAAATACGTAACGTTGCGACCTGGGCGTTCGCCTCAGGCAAGATGATCGAGGGTCGTGGCCACGGCATCGAAGAGCCGCTCGAGCTCGTCGGCGGTGGTCGAGAACGGCGGGCCGAACTGCAGGGTATCGCCACCGTAGCGCACATAGAAGCCGGCATCCCACAGCGCGACCGCGGCGTCTCGCGGGCGTAGCGTGGGATCGCCGTCGCGCGCTGCCAGCTGCAGGGCGCCGGCCAGGCCATAGTTGCGGATATCGACGATATGCCGCCGCCCCTGCAAGGCGTGCAGCTTGTCTTCGAAAAGCGGCGCGATTGCTGACACCTGGGCCGGGAACTGCTCGCGCTCGAACAGCTCCAGCGCCGCCAAGCCCGCCGCACAGGCCACCGGATGGCCGCTGTAGGTATAGCCATGGGGGAATTCGATGGCATGCTCAGCACCGCCGCCGTGCATGAAGGTATCGAAGATCTCGCCCGAGGCGATCACCGCGCCCATGGGCACTGCGCCGTTGGTCAGCTGCTTGGCGATGTTCATGATATCCGGCGTGACGCCGAAGGCCTCGGCGCCGGTAATGGCGCCACAGCGGCCAAAGGCGGTGATCACCTCGTCGAAGATTAGCAGGATGTCGTGCTGGTCGCAGATTTGGCGCAGGCGCTGGAGATAGCCCTTGGGCGGCACGATGACCCCCGCCGAGCCCGACATCGGCTCGACGATCACCGCGGCGATATTCGAGGCGTCATGCAGCGCGATCTGCTCGAGCAGCGCATCGGCGAGCTCGGCGCCGGTCTCGGCCTGGCCGCGGGTAAAGGCGAGCTGCGGCTGCAGGGTGTGCGGCAGGTGAGTGACATCCATCAGCTGGCCGTAGTGCTTGCGGTTGCCACCGATGCCACCCAGGCTGGTGCCGCCGATATTGACCCCGTGATAGCCCTTGGCACGACCGATCAGACGGGTCTTCTCCGGCTTGCCCTTGAGGCGCCAGTAGGCCTTGGCCATCTTCACCGAAGTGTCGGCGGCCTCGGAGCCGGAGTTGGTGAAGAACACGTGGTCGAGCCCCGCCGGGGTCAGGCTCGCGACCTTTTCCGCCAGCTCGAAGGCCAGCGGATGGCCGACCTGGAAGCCCGGCGCGAAATCGAGGCTGCCCAGCTGCCGGGAGACCGCGTCGCGAATCTCCTCGCGGTTGTGGCCGGCGCCGCAGGTCCACAGCCCGGACAGCGAGTCGAATAGCCGGCGGCCGTGGCGGTCGATGAAGTAGCGCCCCTCGGCGCCGGTCACCATGCGCGGCGTGGCGTGAAAATCGCGGTTGGCGGTAAACGGCATCCAGAAGGCGTGGTTGAGCGCTGGATCGGTGGCAGATTCGCTGCCGACTTGCTCGCGATAGAGCGGAGAATCGACGTTTAACATGGAGGCATCTCGTGTTGTGGGCGTTGTTATCAGGCTTGTTGTCAGGATAGCCCTAGCCTGGACCCGGCATTGAGTTTTAAAAATTATAATATTTCAACATTCACGTATTGAATGGCTCACGCAAATCGCTGTCGCCGCTTGCACATGATTGTTCAGTGGCGATGCGGGTCAGTGGCCGTCGGTAGCCGCGCTAGAAACGCCTGATAGTCGCGATCCTGATCGACCCGCTGCTTGAGCGCCAGCAGCTCGACCACCGCGTTCATGGCATCGTCGATGCGCAGGTCCAGCGGCAGCCTCCCCGGCGCCCGCACCCTGAGCGCCGCGGAGCGCGTGCCGCGGGCATCGCCACCGGCGTCGCAGCCGGCATTCAGCGCCGCGAGCAGCGCGGCGGCTAGGCCACCAGCATTGCCCCGAGTGCGCTGGTACGCCTCCAGCATCAGCGACGCGACCCGATCGCTTGCCAGCATATTGCCGGCCACCACCACTCCCGGCTCGTACAGCAGTGCGACCACCGGCACGTTGTGCTCGCCGCTCCAGCCGGCGCTGCGGCCCCGGGCATCCATCAGCGCGATCTGTCGCCAGGCGGCACCCTGGTCGTCACGCTGGAGCGCTTCCACCACCGCCTCTACCGACATGCCGTCAGCCAGCGCCGCCAGGCCCTGTTCGGCGGCCAGTACATTGGTGCTGTATCCCTGGGTGATTGCTGCCCCCACCCCGGCACGCAGATGCGGCACGAAGGCACCCAGCGCCGGACCGCCGGTGGCGCAGGCGATGCCGTGGGCACCGCTGGCGCAGTCATATCCGATAATGCTGTAGGTCATTGCATCCCCCTCGACACTGCATTGCTTGGGTTGCCGGTGGCCCCGGCTAGGGATGCCGGGGGCAGCCGAACAGGAGGTTCAACGCCATGGTTGGCGTTGGTAGCGCTTCCTCTGGTCGTCCGACGGGGCAGTCCCGGGCGACCAACTGCGATTTTCCTACCTCCCACCGGTTGCCCTATCGTCGGAAAATCCACCTTCCCGCTACCTCGTCCCAATAGGGTCATTAGCAAGTCTGCCTTCTCCACCCTAGGTGAGGGACGCCGGGGGCAGGCCGAAGTGGAGGTTCAACGCCATGGATGGCGTTGGTAGCGCCCAGGGACGGGTTTACAGCGCCTCCTCACAGGCCTGTCCCCGGATCAGTCCCGGGCGACCAGCTGTAGGTGCCCCCTCTTGCTCGGCAAATCCCCGTATCCACCTGTCCCACCCCGCGACTTGCATCGTGTTCAGGGCTATGCCATACCTAATGGGAGATATTTATCATGATAAATACAAAACATCTTCAGCGTAGCCGCTTGTGCTCACCCACGACAACCTCAACAACATCAGGAGAGGCACGATGATTCGCTCCCTCGCACTGCCCAAGGGCCTCGGGCTATCCGCGCTGGCGCTGACCGTGGCCGGCTTGAGCGCCCCACTCGCCGCCCAAACCCCGCCCAACGTGCTGGTGGTCGGCCAGATCGCCGAGCCGCAGTCGCTTGACCCGGCCCAGGTCACCGCGGTCAACGATTTCCGCATCATGATGAACATGTACGACGGCCTGGTGCGCTACGCCGACGGCACCCTCGAGGTCGAGCCGGCACTGGCCAGCGAGTGGCAGATCAGCGACGACGGCACCGTCTACACCTTCACCCTGCGCGACGACGTCAGCTTCCACGACGGCAGCGCCTTCGACGCCGACGCGGTAGTCTTCCACTTCGAGCGCATGCTCGACGAGGAGCACCCCTACCACGACACCGGCTCCTTCCCGCTGGCGTTCTTCTTCGAGGCCATCGACAGCGTCGAGGCGAGTGGCGAGCACGAGGTCACCTTCACCCTCGACGAGCCCTATGCGCCCTTCCTCTCCAACCTCGCCTACCCCACCGGCCTGATCGTATCGCCGGCGGCGGTGGAGGAGCACGGCGAGGACTTCGGCCGCAACCCCTCGGGCACCGGGCCCTTCCAGTTCGAGGAGTGGCAGAGCAACAGCCGCGTGGTGGCCAGCGCCAACCGCGACTATTGGGACGGCGCACCGGCGCTGGAGGCGGTGGTGTTCCGGCCGATCACCGATGCCAACACCCGGGTCGCCGAGATGATGGCCGGCGGCATCGACCTGATGGTCGAGGTGCCGCCGGACAATGTCGCCCAGTTCGCCGAAGATCCGATGTACCAGGTCTCGGAGCAGGCTGGCCCGCACCTGTGGTTCCTGATCCTCAACACCCGGGAAGGCCCCTTCGCCGACCGAAGCATGCGCCAGGCGATCAACTATGCCATCGACAAGGAGTCGCTGGTCGACAATATCCTCGAGGGCACCGCCACGGTGGCCGCCGGCCCGATACCGCCAGCCTTCGAGTGGGCCTACAACGACGAGCTCGAGCCCTACCCCTACGACCCGGAGCACGCCCGCGAACTGATCGCCGCGGCCGGTCATGAGGGCGCCGAGCTGACCTTCTACGTCACCGAGGGCGGCTCGGGGATGCTCGACCCGATCCCCATGGGCTCGGCGATCCAGGCCGACCTGGCCGAGGTGGGCCTAGACGTCAGCATCGAGACCTACGAGTGGAACACCTTCCTCGGCGAGGTCAATCCGGGCCTCGAGGGCAAGGCCGACATGGCGCAGATGGCGTGGATGACCAACGACCCGGACACCCTGCCGTTCCTGGCCCTGCGCAGCGACGCCATGCCCGACCAGGGCGGCTTCAACTCCGGCTACTACAGCAACCCGGAGGTCGATGAGCTGCTCGAGCAGGCCCGCCGCAGCGTCGACCAGGACGAGCGCGCCGCGCTCTACAAGGAGATGCAGGCCATCGTCCATGAAGACGCACCCTGGGCCTTCGTCGCCAACTGGCAGCAGAACGCCGTCTCCAGCGCCGCGGTGGAGGGTTTCCGCCTGCAGCCGTCGTTCTTCCTGCTGCTCCACGAGGTCAGCAAGCCGTAGCGGTCATGCGCCCCAGGCCTGGTTCCCGGCCTGGGACGCGCTCAACACGGAGTGATGACATGCATCTCTATGTACTGCGCCGGCTGCTGATGACGGTGCCGGTGCTGCTGGGGCTGACGGTGATCGTGTTCCTGATCATGTCGCTGATCCCCGGCGATCCGGCGCTGGCCATCCTCGGCTCCTACGCCACGCCGGAGAACCTGGCGCGGCTGCGCGCCAACCTCGGCCTCGACCTCAGCCTGCCGCAGCAGTACTGGGTGTGGCTGACCAATATCCTGCAGGGCGACTTCGGGCGCTCCTACCACCTCAACCGGCCGGTGCTCGACGAGGTGCTGGAGCGCTTCGGCGCAACCCTGATCCTGGCCGGCACTTCGCTTGTGCTGTGCGTGGTGATCGGAGTCGTTGCCGGCATCGTCTCGGCGGTACGCCAGTACGGCTGGGCCGATCGCATCATCACCCTGCTGGTACTGATCGGCATCTCGGTGCCGGCCTTCTGGCTGGGCATGCTGATGATTCTGCTGTTCGCCGTGGAGCTGCGCTGGTTTCCGGTCAGCGGCATGTACTCGATCTACGGCGGCGGCGACCTGCCCGACCTGCTGCGCCACCTGGTGCTACCGGCCATCGCCCTGGCGGTGGTGGCGGCGGGAGTGATTGCGCGGCTGACCCGCTCCAACATGCTCGAGGTACTGCGCCAGGACTACATTCGCACCGCCCGCGCCAAGGGCCTCGACGAGAAGCGCGTGATCCTCGGCCACGCCTTCAAGGTAGCGCTGGTCAACCTGATCCCGGTGATCGGCGTACAGGCCGGTTTCGTGATCGGCGGCGCGGTCTACATCGAGACGGTATTCCAGTGGCCCGGCATCGGCCGCATGCTGGTCTCCGCCATTTCCACCCGCGACATCCTGCTGGTCCAGGGCGGTGTACTGGTGGTGGCCGCCAGCTACGTGCTGTTCAACCTGTGCGCCGACCTGCTGCAGTACTGGCTCGACCCGAGGATCAAGGCATGATGGCATTCCTCAAACTGCTGGCGCGCAACCGCCTGGCGGCGTTCGGCGGCCTGTTGCTGCTCGCTCTGGTGGCGCTGGCGCTGGTCACGCCGCTGCTGCCGCTGCTCGAGCCCAACGCCACCAATCCCGCCAACCGCCTGCAGTCGCCGCTCTCCGAGGGCCATTGGCTGGGTACCGACCAACTCGGCCGCGATATTCTCTCGCGGTTGCTGTGGGGCCTGCGGGTGAGCCTGGCGGTGGGCATTGCCGCCTCGCTGGTAGCCGCCTTCATCGGCTCGCTGATCGGGCTGGTGTCGGGCTATTTCGGCGGGCGCACCGACAACGTGCTGATGCGCGGTATCGACATGCTGATGGCGTTCCCCTATATCCTGCTGGCCCTGGCCATCGTTGCGGTGCTGGGGCCCGGGCTGATGAACGCCCTCTATGCCATCGCCATCGTCAATATCCCGTTCTTCGCGCGCAACATCCGCGGCGCCACGGTGAGCATCGCGCATCGCGAGTTCGTCGACGCCGCGCGGCTGTCGGGCAAGGGCGACCTGCGCATCCTGGTCAGCGAGATACTGCCCAACGTGCTGCCGGTGATCGTCATCACCCTCTCCACCACGGTGGGCTGGATGATCCTCGAAACCGCCGGGCTGAGCTTCCTCGGCCTTGGCGCCCAACCGCCCCAGGCGGACCTCGGTTCGATGCTCGGCGAGGGTCGGCGCATGATCATCAACGCCCCCCATGTCGCTACCCTGCCGGGGATAGCGATCTTCCTGCTGGTGATGAGCATCAACCTGCTCGGCGACGGCGTGCGTGACGCCCTCGATCCGCGCCTCAAGTCCGGTGCGCTGTCGCGCCCAGCGCCGCAGACCCGCCTGCGCCGGCGCCACCACAACCGGGTCGATGACGACGCGAAAACCTCTGGCCAAACGCCGGCACTGCTCGAGGTCGACGGCCTGCATACCGACTTCGAGGTGGGTCGCGACACCTATCGTGCCGTCAACGGCGTGAGTTTCGCCCTCAAGCCCAATGAGTGCCTGGGTCTGGTCGGCGAGTCGGGCTCCGGCAAGTCGGTCACCGCGCTGTCGCTTTTGGGGCTGGTGGCCTCGCCGCCGGGCGTGATCAGCGGCGGTCGGGTCGAGTTCGAGGGCCGCGACCTGCTCGACCTAGGCATCCGCGAGCTGCGCAAGGTGCGCGGCAACCAGGTGGCCTATGTGTTCCAGGACCCGCTCTCGACCCTGCATCCGCTGATCAAGGTCGGCGAGCAGCTGGTCGAGGCGCTTCGCACCCACCAGCCGCTGTCGCGCCAGGCCGCCCACGAGCGTGCCGTGGCGCTGCTCGGCCAGGTGCGTATCCCCAACCCCGAGCGTCGCGCCGGGCAGTACCCTCACGAACTTTCCGGCGGCATGCGCCAGCGGGTTGGCATCGCCATGGCGCTGGCTAACGATCCGCAGCTGATCATCGCCGACGAGCCGACCACGGCGCTGGACGTCACCGTTCAGGCGCAGATCCTTGCCCTGCTCAAGCGGCTGCGCGAGGAGCAGGGCACCGCGGTGCTGTTCATCACCCACGACTTCGGGGTGGTATCGCAGATCTGTGACCGCGTGGCGGTGATGTACGCCGGACGCATCGTCGAGGTGGGACCGACCCGCGAGCTGCTGGAGAACCCGCGCCACCCCTACACCCGGCGGCTGATCGACTGCGTCCCCCGCCTCGGCGACCCCGACCACGAGCCGGCGGCGATTCCTGGCCTGCCGCCGGCGGCCAACGCCCTGCCGCCCGGCTGCGCCTTCGCCGAGCGCTGCGACCTGGCCGAGCCGCACTGCCGTGAAGGTGAGATCGCGCTGATCGCCAGCGACGCCGAGCGCCAGGTGCGCTGCATCAAGCCGCTGGCCAACCGCACGACAACCGGAGCTGCCCATGCCTGAACCGCTGCTCGACATCACCGGCCTGACGCGCACCTTCGGCGGCGGGCGCAGCCTGCTGGGCGTGGCCAAACCGGGCGTACACGCCGTGCAGGGCGTCGACCTGCAGGTGGCCCGCGGCGAAACCCTGGGCATCGTCGGCGAGTCCGGCTGCGGCAAGTCGACCCTGGCGCGCATGCTGGTCGGGCTCGACACCCCCAGCGCCGGCCAGGTCCGCTTCGCCGGCGAAGACCTTCAGGCCATGCGCCGACTCGACCGTCACGCGCTGTCGCGGCGCATCCAGTACGTCTTCCAGGACCCGCTCAGTTCGCTCAACCCGCGCATGCGCATCCGCGAAATTCTCGCCGCCCCGCTCAAGCACCTGCGCGGCCTCTCCGGCCGGGCGCTGGACGCGCGCATCGCCGAGCTGCTCGAGGTGGTCAACCTGCGCCCGGAGTTCGTGACCCGCTACCCTCATGAGTTCTCCGGCGGCCAGGCCCAGCGCATCGGCATCGCCCGGGCGCTGGCTGCCGAACCCGAAGTGCTGGTCCTCGACGAGCCGGTGTCGGCACTGGATGTCTCGGTACAGGCCCAGGTGCTCAAGCTGCTGCGCCGGCTCAAGGCCGAGTTCGACCTCACCTACCTGTTCATCAGTCACGACCTGTCGGTGGTCGAGACCATCAGTCAGCGCATCGCGGTGATGTACTTCGGGCGGGTGGTGGAACAGGCCCCGGCGCGCCGGCTGTTCGGCGAACCCGCGCACCCCTATACCCGGCTGCTGCTGGGCAGTGCCCCGGTACCCGGCGGGCCGCCCATTGTCGCCGAGTCCAGCGCCGCCGAGCTGCCCGACCCCCTCGACCCGCCACCCGGCTGCGCCTTCGCGCCGCGATGCCCCAAGGCCTGCGATGACTGCCGCCAGGCGCCGCCCCCGCTGGACGCGCTTGACGAGAGTTCGCATCGTGCCGCCTGCCTGTACCCCGAGCGAGGGCCATGGCAGGCTAGCGCCTCGACCAACGCCACCCCGGGAGCACCATGAATTCGTCATCGCCCGCCGCTGCTCCGCGCCGCAAGCGCACCCATGCCATCGCCGAGGCGCTCAAGGACTATATCGCCGCGCATGGCCTGGCTCCCGGCGAGCGACTGCCCCAGGAGCAGCACCTGATCGACGCCCTGGGCGCCTCCAAGGGCACCATTCGCGAGGCGCTGCGCGCCCTCGAGGCACAGGGCCTTATCCAGACCCGCACCGGTCCCAAGGGCGGTGCCTTTATCGCCGAGGTCAGCGCCGACCGCAGCATGGAGCTGCTCGGCAACTACTTCTTCTTTCGCCCGCCGACCATTCACGATATCTACGAGGTGCGCAAGCAGCTCGAGCCGGCGCTGGTGGCGAGCATCGCCGGCCGGCTCGACGCCGCGGCCTTCACCAGCCTGGAAGCAGTGATGGCCTACTACGACCACCCGCCGGCCACCCTCGACGAGGAGCGCACCCAGCGTCTCAAGGAGCTCGAATTTCACCTGCTGCTGGTTGAGCACTGCCCCAACCCGCTGCTGGCACTGATGTGTCGCTATCCGATTCGGCTATTGATGAACCACACCGTCTGCCAGCGCATCTATCAGCAACCCTACCCGGAGCTGCGCCAGCGCGGCCACGGCTACCAGCAGCAGCTCATCGCCGCACTGCGCGACGCCGACGCCACCCGCGCCAGTCGGGTGATGGCAGAGCATATGCGTGCCGCCCAGGCGCTGATGGAGGCGCGTGAGGCGATGCTCGAGAAGACCTTCTTCAAGGCCGAGGGAGCGGCCAGCGGACCTAGCCGTGAATACTTGGCGCTGCAGGGCCATTGGCCGGGCAGGCGTTCGCCCGGCGCTTAGCGTTATCTGATGACGCATATGGATCACACGGCTCACTTGGCCGGGGCCCTTATTCATTCGGGCAAGGCATAGGCAATGATAGCATCACCGGCCTTGGTGCCCAGCGACCCATGGCCGCCCGCCACGACCACTACCATCTGCTTACCTTGCGAGTTGCGGTAGGTCATCGGCGTGGCCTGCCCGCCGGCGGGCAAACGGTCTTCCCAGAGCTGCTCGCCGTTCGTAACGTCGTAGGCGCGAACGTAATAGTCCAGGGTGCCGCTCATGAATGCCACGCCTCCCGCCGTCATGACAGGGCCACCGAGGTCCGGAACACCAAGCTTGAGCGGCAGAGGTAGCGGGGCGAGGTCGCGCACGGTGCCATTGCGATGTTGCCAGACGACCTCCCCGGTCCGCAGGTTGGCGCCGGCGACCATACCCCAGGGCGGCTGTTGGCAGGGCAGGTCGATGGGCGACATGAACGGCATGAGCTCAACCGCGTAAGGCGCACCGAAGTTCTCGTTGATGCCCGGGCCGGGCGAATCCATGCTGACATGAACGCTATAGTCGTCGTCGCGTGGAATCAGGCGCGACACGAAGGCGAGATAACCAGGCGTGGTGAAGGCGATCTGACGCTCAGGGTCGACGGCGATACTGCCCCAGTTGAAGACGCCGAAATTGCCCGGGTAGACCAGCGTTCCGTTGGTGGAAGGCGGGGTATAGCGTCCTTCGTAGTTCAGCTGACGAAACGCGATGCGACAGGCCAACTGGTCGAAGAGCGTCACGCCCCACATGGCCGCCTCCTGCAACGGCGGCGGCTCCAGGGAGAGCGCCGAGGCCGGCTGGGTGGGATGGGCGATATCGGGCAATTGTGTCGCTTGAGACACTTCCTCTTCAACGACCGGCAGGATCGGCTCGCCGGTCTCGCGATTGAGCACGAAAAGATCGCCCTGCTTGGTAGGAGCCACCAGCGCCGGCACATCACCTTCCGGCATACTCAGGTCGATCAGGCTGGGCTGGGAGGGTACATCGTAATCCCACAGGTCGTGATAAACGGTCTGGAAGACCCACTCGACCCGACCATCGGCAAGGTTGAGCGCCACGATGGAAGAGGAGAAGCGGCCGGTGAACTCGTCGCGCTCGACGCCCCATTGGTCGGGGGGCTGGTTGCCCATCGGCAGATAGACCATGCCGAGGCTTTCATCGACGCTGGCAATCGACCACATGTTGGGGCTGTTGGCGACATAAAAGTCATTGTCGGCGATGGGGACCGTTTCCTCGGGGTTGCCCGGATCCCAGTTCCAGACCAGCTCGCCGCTTTGAACATCATAGGCGCGTATCACACCCGAGGTGTTGTCGGTGGTCACATTGTCGTTGATGGCGCCGCCGATGATCACCAGGTGCTGCGTAACCACGGGAGGCGACGTGGAGTAATAGAAGCCCGGCAGGTAATTCGGCATGTTGGCCGACAGATCAATGGCGCCATCGTCTCCGAAACCCTCGCAGACACGGCCACTCTCGGCATCGAGTGCCAAGAGGCGCGCATCGGCGGTCGGCATGAAAATGCGTCGTTCACAGAGCATCTCGCCGGCATCGGCGGTCTCGTCACTACCGGGATGATACGAAACGCCACGGCAGGTCTGGTGCTGACGGTTGATGTCCTGCGGTGATTGGGGATCGAAACGCCATTTCTCGCTGCCATCGTCAGCATCGAGCGCGATGACCAAGCTATGCGGGGTACACAGGTACAGCGTGTCGTCCACCTTTAGCGGCGTCACTTCGTAGGTGGTCTCGATGGGGTCGCCCGGGCCGCGCATATCGCCAGTATTGAAGGTCCAGACCACCTCGAGCTCGCCCACATTCTGTGGCGTGATCTCGTCCAGCGGTGAATAGCGCTGGCCGTACCCGGTCCGGCCATAGGCGTGCCAATCGCCATCGGCGATACCCTCAACGGGCTGGGCCTCATCGTTCTGGGCGCTGGCATCTTGCGTTGGCCTCTCCACCGCGTCGGGCAGACGTCCCTGTACAGCGTGCGGGTCGGTGAATAGCGAGATCAGCGCCACGATCGCTGACACGGCCAGCGCAGCGGCCAGCGGCGCCATGGTCCGCGAATCGAACGCCGAGCTGAATGGCCTGGTAGAAGCGATGTCCGGGTCGCGTGATGCCGCATGCGTGCCTAGGGCCCGTGATACCCAGGGGGTTAGCAACCACAGGCCAATCAGGACGACCAGGCTGCAACGGGGCACTAACGCCCACCAATCGAGCCCGACTTCCCATAACGCCCACAGCAGGGTAATGATCACGACCACGGCATAGACCCACAGGGCAGCGCCATGTCGCTTGATCAATAGCCCGGCGGTGACTAGAAACCCTAGCGACGCCAGCAGGTAAAACCAGCTTCCTCCGAGTGCCGCGAGCCACACGCCGCCGATTGCCAGGCCCAAGCCCAACAACAACAGAATCCCTCCTGTTAATACCGCTGCCATATCACTCTCCTTGGCCTTGCCTTGCCTTGCTTTCCTTTCCTGGGAGTCGCCTTCAGGTTGCTCAAACCTTCACTTGCAAGGTAGTGATGCAGCCAAGATGGGCGAACGGTGTATCAACAGCATAGGAACAGTTGGGGCAGGCGTATAATGAAGAGAGGTTAAAATAATGTCTTTTTTACTAACTCGCTTAAATACAGATTAACTTGATTACGCATAGGGCTCAGCCACCTTCAACGGCTTGTATGGCATTGGTGGCGTCCCTGCTGCAATCGTATGGGATCACGAGCCATGAGGATAATACCTTGATCATCCAGGTACTTTCCGTGTAGCCGATGATGGGGCTGGTGGCGACCAAGATGAGCCATCAGATAGGTTTATTGCGCAGGCAGCCAGGCCATCACCAGCCGACTCAGCGCCAGCAACGAGTCGCGGTGCACCCGCTCCCAGCCATGGGAGGCATCGGCGCCGAAGCAGGCCAGCGCATTGCGCACGTCGAGGCCGGCCTTGGCCGCGGCGTCGCCGTCACAGTAGTAGTAGGGAAAGCAGTCGCGGGTAAAGGGGATCTGCTGCTCACGACACAGCGCAATCAGCCGCCGGGTCGCCACGGGATGCAAGGGCCCCAGCG
Organism: Halomonas socia; assembly: GCF_010977575.1. Classification (GTDB taxonomy): domain Bacteria; phylum Pseudomonadota; class Gammaproteobacteria; order Pseudomonadales; family Halomonadaceae; genus Franzmannia; species Franzmannia socia. The sequence continues at coordinate 3,544,414 of NZ_CP048812.1, read as the reverse complement.
AGTCGAGCATGGCGATGGTCACCCCGTGGTGGCAGACATTCTGGCCCTCACCCTGGGCGGCGATATCCAGGTTGAGCACCTCCTCGATGCCGTCGAACATCACGTGGCTGATACCCACCCCGAGCTCCTCGGCGCAGGAGAACACCAGCCGCACGTCGTCGGGCAGGCCAACCGCGCGAATTGCCGCCAACAAACAGGCGATGGCTGCCTTGTTGTCGAGATGGCGGGCATTGATAAAGCCGCTCTCGGTGACGCTGGGATGGCTGTCAACGCTGACCAGCGCGCCCACCTCGATGCCCTGCTCACGCAGCGCCGCCGGCGAGGTTTCGACCAGATCCAGGCGCAGCTCGATATGCGCCCAGTCCGCCGGCAGCCGATCGACTGCCTCATTGTAGACATGCCCCGACGCCTTGGTCGGCAGCAGGGTGCCGGTCGCCACTACCTCCCCCATCTCGCCATGCAGCTTGACCCGCGCGCCGTCGGCAAAGCGTGCATTCCACGAGCCGATCGGGCGCACCGCCAGCCGGCCGTTGTCCTTGAGCCGCACCACCATCGCCCCCAGGGTATCCATGTGTGCGGTGATCGCCCGCCGCGCTGCGCCGCCCGGCGCCTCGGCGAGCAGGTCGCCACGTACGCTGCGCCGGGTCACCACTCCCAAGCGCGTGAGTTCATCCGCCAGATGGTCGGCGATCGCGGCGGTATGCAGCGATGGCGAGGGTATCGCCAGCAGCGCCAACAGCTGCTTCTCGAGGTAGTGAGTATCCAGTGACATCGGCATCTCGCATCAGGGACCTGTTATGACGCATGTTACCTGCTAGCCGTCGCTTGGCGATCAACATCCTGGTTGATTTCCGGTAACCTTGATTGTTTATCAGACTCATCAATGCCATATCGCCTTCCGACACGGGCCCGTGATGCTCAAGCGCTACCTGCCGATTCTCACCTGGCTGCCCCACTATCACCGACGGCTGTTCGGCGCCGACCTGCTGGCCGGCATCATCGTCACGGTGATGGTGATCCCGCAGTCGCTGGCCTATGCGATTCTCGCCGGCCTGCCGGCAGTCGTGGGACTCTACGCCAGCATCCTGCCGCAGTTGGTCTACTGCCTGTTCGGCACCAGCCGCACCCTGGCGGTAGGCCCGGTGGCGATCATCGCGCTGATGACCGGCGCCGCGCTGTCGGCGGTAGCCAGCCCCGGCAGCCCGGAGTACCTGCAGGCGGCGCTGGTGCTGTCGCTGCTGTCGGGGGGCATGCTCGCCGTCATGGGGCTGATGAAGCTGGGGTTCTTTACCAACTTCCTCAGCCATCCGGTGATTTCGGGCTTTCTTACCGCCTCGGGCATCCTGATCGCCGCCAGCCAGCTGGGCAGTATGCTGGGCATCGACAGCAGCGGTTTCACGCTGCTCGAACGCCTTATCACCCTGGCACCCAATCTCGTTGACGTGCACGGCCCAACCCTGGCCATCGGCCTGGGCACCCTGGCCTTCCTGGTGCTGATGCGCCGCTACGGCCGCGATGCGCTGCTGCGCCTGGGGCTGATGCACGGCCTGGCCGACCTGCTGGCCAAGGCCGGGCCGGTGTTCGCGGTGGTCACCACCACGCTGGCCAGCTGGCATTGGGACCTGGCCGCGGGCGGCGTGGCGGTGGTCGGCGCCATCCCCCAGGGCCTGCCGCCGCTTACCCTGCCATTCAGCGAGCTGTCGCTGTGGCGGGCGCTGCTGATTCCGGCCCTGCTGATCAGCCTGGTGGGCTTCGTCGAGTCGATCTCGATGGGTCAGATGCTGGCCGCCAAGCGGCGCCAGCGGATCTCGCCCAACCAGGAGCTGATCGGCCTCGGCGGCGCCAACCTCGCCGCCGGCTTCAGCGGCGGCATGCCGGTCACCGGGGGGCTCTCGCGCACCGTGATCAACTTCGATGCTGGTGCCCAGACTCCCGCCGCCGGCGCCTTCGCCGCACTCGGCATCGCCCTGGTCACGCTGTCGATGACCTCGCTGCTCCACTACCTGCCGATCGCCACCCTGGCCGCGACCATCACCGTATCGATCCTGACCTTGGTGGACATCGACATGCTGCGCCAGACCTGGCGCTACTCGCGCAGCGATTTTGCCGCCATGGCGGTGACCATCCTGCTGACCCTGGTGGAGGGGGTGGAGGCCGGCATCATCGCCGGAGTGGCGCTGTCCATCGGCCTGTTCCTGTATCGCACAAGCCGCCCGCACAGTGCGCTGGTCGGCCGGGTACCCGGCACCGAGCACTTCCGCAACCTGACCCGCCACGAGGTCGAAACCGCCAGCCATGTCGCCCTGCTGCGCATCGACGAGAGTCTCTACTTCGCCAACGCCCGCTACCTGGAAGATACCGTCTACGACCTGGTCGCCAGCCGGCCCGAACTGCAGCACGTGGTGCTAATCTGCTCGGCGGTCAACCTGATCGACGCCTCGGCGCTGGAGAGCCTCGACGCCATCAACGCCCGCCTCAAGGACTCTAACGTCACCCTGCACCTAGCCGAGGTCAAGGGGCCGGTGATGGACCAGCTCAACCGCAGCCACTTCCTTGATGAGATCACCGGCCGCGTGTTCCTCAGCACCTATGCCGCCTGGCGTGAGCTTGGCCGGCGCGACTAGCGGCCGCATGGCCCGGTACGGCGGCACCTTCTCCTTCTCGACTCAGGCGTCCACCTGGGCACGCACCTTGTCGACGATATGTGCCCCGATCGGCAACGCAGAGGTGGCCGCCGGCGACGGCGCATTGCAGACATTGACCGTGCGCTTGGTGTTGACGAACAGGAAGTCGTCGATCAGCTTGCCCTCCCGCGACACCGCCTGGGCACGCACCCCTGAAGGGTAAGGCCCCAGGTCATCGAGCGTCAGGCTCGGGCAGTACTTGCGCACCTCTTCCAGATAGCCCTTGCGGAACAGCGAGTTCTTCATTTCGGCCAGGCCGGGCCGCAGGTTCTTGCCCAGCACCTTGAGGATGCCGGGATTGGAGAACATCCTGGCCATGTCGAGCAGTGACACATCGGACTTGCGGTAGCCCTCACGCTTCAGCGCCAGCACCGCATTGGGGCCGACCGTGACGCTGCCGTCGATCATGCGCGTCAGGTGCACGCCCAGAAACGGCATCGAAGGATCGGGAATCGGGTAGATCAGGTGCTTGACGATGGCGTTGCGGCTGGCCGGCAGCCGATAGTACTCGCCGCGGAACGGGCAGATGGTAAAGCCCGGGTTCTTGCCTAGCATGCGCACCAGGCGGTCGGCCATCAGCCCCGAGCATGACACCAGGTAGCGGCTGACGAACTCGCCCTGGCGGGTCTTTAGCACCACCTCGTGAGGGCGCTCCTCGATGCCGGTGACCTGGGTGGCGAAGCGCAGTTCGCCGCCCTGGCGTTCGAACTCGGTGGCCATGGCCCGCGCCACCTCGGCATAGTCGACGATGCCGCTGGAGGGTACCAGGATCGCCCCCTCACCGACGATATTGGGCTCCCGCTCATGCAACTCATCAGCACTCAGCCAGTAGCGCTCCAGGCCGTTGGCCTCGGTGCGCTCCCACAGCGCCTGCATGCGCTCGAGCTCGAGGGCGTTGGTGGCGACCAGCAGCTTGCCGCAGGTGTCGTAGGTGATCCCGTGCTCATCGCAGAACGCCTCGGTGGCGCGGTTGCCGGCCAGGCAGAAGCGCGCCTTGAGGCTGCCCGGCGCATAGTAGACGCCAGCGTGGATCACGCCGCTGTTGTGCCCGCTCTGGTGGCGCGCCGGCCCCTCCTCCTTGTCGAGCAGCAGCATGCGGCGACCGGGATAGACCCGATTGAGCTGCATGGCGGTAGAGAGCCCCAGGATCCCGCCACCGATGATAATGAAATCGTACACGCGCGCCTCACGCTCGGCTGAATATTGACGTTATTGAATAATATCAGCTTCCAGGCGAATATTTCGCCAGCTCAGCGCGGTTTGGGTATCATCCAGGGGCAGCATCGTCACTCAGCCAAGGATCGCCATGCCCTCGACCGCGGACAGCCAGCCACGCCAGAACCTCGCCATCAGCGCCTATCAAAGCCTCAAGCGCGATATCACCCGTGGCCAGTTCCGCCCCGGTGAGAAGCTGCTGATGAGCACCCTCAAGGAGCGCTACGGGCTCGGGGTGGGGCCGCTGCGCGAGGCGCTGTCGCAGTTGGTGGCGGAGCGCCTGGTGGTCGCCATCAGCCAGCGCGGCTACCGGGTCGCCCCCATGTCGCTGGCCGAACTCCACGACCTCTACGACGCCCGCTCGCAGCTCGAGGCGATGCTGTTGCGCCTGGCCATCGAGCGCGGTGACGATGCCTGGGAGGCCAATATCCTGGCCAAGGCCCACACCTTGTCGCGGGTCATGGAGGTCAACGGCCCGGACGAGGTGCTCGACGTCTGGGACAGCCGCCACAAGGCGTTTCACACCGCCATGGTGGCCGGCTGCAACTCTCCGCATCTGCTGCAGGTGCGCGACAGCCTGTTCGACCAGGTCGAGCGCTACCGCCATCTGTGGCTGCGCGAGACGGTGTTCTCGGAAAGCGCGCTGGAGGCAAAGCGCCAGGAGCACGCCGCCCTGGTCGAGGTGGTACTGGCCCGCGATGCCGAGCGCGCCAGTGCGATGATGTGCGAACACCTGATGACGCCGGTGCCGATTATCACCGACACCATGCGTCGCCAGGGTTTGCTGTAACAGCTAACTGGCCAGCTTGAGGCCTATCAATCCAGCCAAAATCAACACCAGGCTGAACAACCGCCAGGGGCTGGCGCTGTCGCCGTAGATCACGATGCCCAGCAGCACCGTGCCCAGCGCACCGATTCCCACCCAGATGGCATAGGCCGTGCCCACCGGCAGGCTCTTCATGGCCAATGAGAGGAGATAGAAGCTCGCCGCCATGGTGACCACGGTAAACACGCTGGCCAATGGCCGGGTAAAGCCCTGGGACGCCTTGAGCCCCAGCGCCCAGGCGACTTCCAGCAGCCCTGCCGCCAGCAGGTAGATCCAGGCAATATGCATGAGCAATGACTCACGTCGGGCGGGGCCGTCCCCGAAACGGCAGGCACGCACTGGGTCGTCCCGGCCGTGAGAATGCAGTTAGCGGGCCATTCTAACCCCTCCGCCGGATGGGTCAACGCACTGGGGCGTGAGGACCAGGCGATCACGGATAATTGCAGGACCGGTGCTGGCCATCCATGGCCAGCCCGTTCGGAGCATGCTCCTCACCCATGGCGCAGAACCTCCTCTTCGACCTGTCCCCGGCGCCCCTCGCTGGGAGAAGCTACTGGCCACGATCGGCCTCGGTACGCGGATTGGCCGGGTAGTAGCGCTCGGGCAGGCGTTCGATATGGGTAAAGAAGCGGGTGTCCTTGTAGGGCATCTTCATATAGCCCGACACCCCGAGCCCTTCGATCTGATCGATCGCCGCGAGCATCGTTGCCAGCAGCTCGGCGAAGGTGCTCTCCTGAGTGGGATCGAGCAGCCGATAGTAGCTGTGAATCTTGAGATGGGTGGGCAGCGCCTCGAAGATGATCATGCCGGTATGGCGAATGCCGTTGAGCGCCTCCAGCGCATTGATGATGGTCGCCGGCAGTACCAGCAGCTCCTCCGGGTCGGGGCCATCCTCGAAGTATGAGTGCACGCGACTCTCATCCTCGAGCTCGGGAACCGCGCTGACTTCATAGGGCAGCGTCATGCCCGGCGCGGCACGAAACGGCTCAGCGGGCTCGGCGCGGTCGATGTGCAGGGTATCGCGGGCGTTGAACAGGCAGCTCTTGAAGATGCCCTGGCGATAAATGGCCTGGGCCAGCTGGACCATGGCATTCACGGCGCTGACGAAGGCGTCGCGCCGCGACGGGTCGTGGAGATTCAGCGAGGTATCGATATAGACACCGTCGCGCTCCCAGCGCACCGCCAGACCGCCGACCACCGGATAGCGCCCCAGCCGGCTGACCGCCGCCAGGAAGGCCTTCTCGGTGTCACCCATGCCCTGCATGAACTGCTTGTAGTAGCGCTCGAGCTGCACATCGTTGACCTCGCCCGGCGAAGCCAGTGCGCCCTCCTCGCGCAGAAACGCCCGCCGCGAGCTGTACACCACGGTATCGATGTCGCGGTCGGCGCGGCGGCTCCACACCGGTACCAGCGGCGCCGGCGGCGAGCCGGGCAGGTCGATCAACACGTGGCGCGCCAGACGCGGCATTTCGCACAGGAAGTAGTCGCCAGCGCGGCGGCGCAGTGCCGGGTCGTCATCGAGCAGCGCCTCGAGCACCCGGGCAAACTCCCGCGGCAACCCCAGCGAGGTTGGCGGCATGGCCCGCCAGGCGAAGCGACACGACTGCCCCGCCGCCAGCGCATACAGCGTGGCCGCCGCGCCCTGCTCATCGAAACGCGGCGACGACAGCGCACCGTTGAGCTGCTCCTCGCCGATGAAATAGACATCGCCCAGACGCGCATTGGTCTGCTGCATTCCATCGGCCATCAGCGCGCTGATTCCCTCGCCGAGAAACTGCAGCTCGGCGTCGAGCTGGGCGAACACCGACGAGCCCCAGTCGATCAGCGCGACACGCTCGCTGGCGGCATCGAATACCAGGTTAGAGGGCTTGATATCACCGTGCACCACCACCCGCGACCCGCTGCGTAAGGCGCGCAGAATATCCGCCAGTTGGGCGGCAATATGTACCACCAGGCGTGGACTCAGCGGCCCCTCGCGCAGCGAGACCTCCTCCAGGTTGAGCCCCGGGGCACGCTCCATGACCAGGATCGACTGCTGGCGCACGCGTTGGAAGGCCACCAGCCGCGGCACCTGGGGATGCGCGACCTGCTCGAGCATGAAGGCCTCTTCCTCGAGGCGCGCCTTGAGATGTGCCGGCAGCGTGATGCGGTTGAACTTGAACACCAGCCAGGCGCTGTCCACCGCCTGCGGCCGGCCGGCGAAGACGAAGCCGTAGGCGCCCTTGCCGATCAACTCGATGTCGCGATATCCGAGCTGCTCGAGCTGCGAGCGACACAGCGCCACCCACTCCTTGAGCTTGCGCGCATCGTCGTGGCTGAGCAGATAGATCGACTGCTCTTCGGGAATGTAGAACTGCTGTAGCGGCGCCTGGCTCATCGATTACGGCCTCAGCCGAGATGCAGCAGCATCGATTCCGGCGCTTCCAGATAGCCCTTCCACGCCTGGCAGAAGCGTGCCATGTCACCGCCGTCGAGCACCCGGTGATCGCCGGCCCAGGTCACCGTCATGATAGCTTGCGACACCACGCCACCATCCGCGTCGAAGCGCGGCAGGTGCTGCACCCGCCCGATGGCACCGATCGCTACCTGAGGCGCACTGATGATCGGCGTCGCATAGGTTCCCCCCAGCGCGCCGATGTTGGATAGCGTGATGGTCGCCCCCTTGAGATCATCGCCGGCCACTCGGCCGTCGCGGGCGGCCTGGGTCAGCCGCGCGATCTCGCCGGCCAGCGCCATCAGGCTACTGCGCTCGACGTGGCGTACCACCGGCACGATCAGCCCCGCCGGGCTATCCACCGCCATGCCGATATGGCAGTGCTGATGAAAGTGCACCTCATCGCCGTCCGGCCGATAGCCGGCATTGACACGCGGATGCTCCGCCAGCGCCAGCGCCAGGGACTTCATGAACAGCGCCATCAGCGTCAGCCGCTGGCCGTGAGCATCCGCCGTGGCCTTGAGCCGCTGGTGCAGAACCAGCAGCGCGGTGACATCGATCTCCTCGCCATAGTGGAAGTGCGGAATCGACACCGCCTCGCGCATATGCCGCGCCATTGCCGCACGCAGCCCGCTCTGTTGCTCGACGCGTGGTGCCGTCTCGCTGCTCGCAGCAGGCCGGGATACCGCATCTGGCGGCTGAATCGCCTGCAGGTCCTCCTTGAGGACCCGGCCATCCTTGCCGGAGCCCGCCACCTCATTCAACGCCACGCCTAGCTCCCGGGCCAGGCGTCGCACCGCAGGGCTCGCCGGGGTACGCTTCGAGGGCACCGACGCTGGTTCACTCGCCCGGCCACTGGCCGAGTCGAGCGACGGCGAGGTCGGCGCCACGCCAGGCGACACAACGGTGCCTTCAGCTTCAGCCTCGGTCGCGGGCTCGGCTTCGGTCTGCCCGGCGGGTCGATAGCTGAACAGCGCCGAGTGCACCCTGGCACTCTCGCCCTCGGCGTAATGCAGCGCCGTGACACGACCACTCTCAGGCGCGGTGATCTCGACCAGCGCCTTGTCGGTCATCACCTCGACCACCGGCTGGTCCTCGTGGACCGCATCGCCCTCGCCCACCAGCCACTTGACCACTTCACACTCGACGATGCCCTCACCGATATCGGGCAGCTTGAATTCGCTCATGCTTTGGCTCCTGTCCCTAGACATAGACGCTGGCCCTAGAAGTTGACGCTGGCGCGGATCGCCTCGAGCACCTTGAGGGCATCGGGCAGGTACTCCTTTTCCAGGGTCAGCGGAAACGGCGTATCCAGCCCAGTGACGCGGGCGATGGGCGACTCCAGATACAGGAAGCAGCGCTGCTGGATGGCCGCGGCGATCTCGGCGGCAAAACCGCCGGTGAGCGGCGCCTCATGACTAATCACCAGGCGCCCGGTCTTGAACACCGACTCGGCTACGCAGTCGCGATCCCAGGGCAGGATGCTGCGCAGGTCGATCACCTCGCTGGAGATGCCGTCGCGCTCGGCGAGCTCGGCGGCCTCCTCAACCACCGGCAACTGCGCGCCCCACGCCACCAGCGTGATGTCGGCCCCCTCCTTGACCACCTCGGCCTCGCCCAGCGGCAGTTGGTAGTCGCCCTCGGGCACCTCGCCGCTGGAGGCGCGATAGAGGCGCTTGGGTTCGAAGAACAGCACCGGGTTGGGGTCGCGGATCGCCGCCAGCAGCAGCCCCTTGGCCTGGTGCGGGTTGCGCGGCACCACCACCTTGAGGCCCGGGGTATGGGCGAAGTAGGCCTCCGGCGACTGCGAGTGGTAGTGGCCACCCGAGATGCCGCCACCGTAGGGAGTGCGAATGGTCAGGCCGCCGACGTTGAACAGATTGCCCGAACGGTAGCGGAACTTGGCGCTCTCGTTGACGATCTGGTCGAAGGCCGGATAGATGTAGTCGGCAAACTGGATCTCGGCGACCGCCCTGTGGCCCTGGGCGGCCAGGCCGTTGGCGAAGCCGACGATACCCTGCTCGACCAGCGGCGTATTGAAGCAGCGCGCCTTGCCGTATTTCTCCTGCAGGTGGCTGGTGGCGCGGAACACTCCGCCGAAGCCACCCACGTCCTCGCCGAAGCAGATCACCCGCGGGTCGCTGTCCATGGCGATATCCAGCGCCTGATTGATCGCCTGCAGCATATTCATGTGCGCCATGTCACTGCCCTCCCGCCGCTGTCTCAGCGCCGGCGTCGAGTCCGGCCGCGCCGCGCGGATACTCCTCCGGGTAGCGGCGCACATGGGCCTCCAGCACCGCCAGTTGCTCGGCCAGCGCCGCCGGCACTTCGTCGTAGACATCGCTGACCAGGCTCGCCAGCGGCGGTGGCGGCTGGCGCTCGGCGCGTTTCATGGCGGCCAACATCTCGTCGCGCAGTTGCTCCTCGAGCCGGCGCTCCTCGTCGTCGTCCCACCAGCCCTGGCGCTCGAGCCAGTGGCGCATGCGCGCCAGCGGGTCCTTCTCGCGCCACGCCGCCTCCTCCTTCTGGCTGCGATAGCCGGAGGGATCGTCCGACGATGAATGCGCCGCCAGGCGGTAGGTCATGGCCTCGATCAGCACCGGCTTGTTCTCTTCGACGGCGAGCCGCCGCGCCGCCAGCGTGGCCTGGTAAACCGCCAGCAGGTCGTTACCGTCGACGCGTATCACGTGCATGCGATAGCCGAAGGCCCGCGGGGCGATGCCGTCGGCGGCGAACTGCTCGACCACCGGCGTGGAGATGGCATAGCCGTTGTTGCGGCACAGGAAGATCACCGGCACCTGATGCACCGACGCCATATTGAGGGCGGCATGAAAATCCCCCTCCGAGGCCGCTCCCTCGCCGAAGAAGGTGATGGTACAGCGCCCCTCGCCATCCAGCTTCTGGCCATAGGCGTAGCCCACCGCCTGGGGAATCTGGGTCGCCAGCGGCGAGGAGATGGTCATGTAGTGGTATTCGGCGGAGCCGTAGTGAATCGGCATCTGGCGCCCCTTGCCGTAGTCCAGGGCATTGCCGAACAGCTGGTTCATGAACTCGTCGATGGAGAAGCCGCGATAGGCCAGCGCGCCCTGCTCACGGTACTGGGCCATGATCATGTCGTCATCCTGCAGCGCCGCCGTGGCACCGACCACGGTCGCCTCCTCGCCGGTGGACTGCAGGTAGAAACTCAGCCGACCCTGGCGCTGAGCGGCCAGCATGCGCTCGTCGAGCACCCGGGTGAAGCGCATCGCACGGTAGATGCGCAGTGCCTTGTCGTGGGTCAGTTCCGGCGCCTCGGCACCGTCATGCAGGCTGCCGTCCTGGCGCAGCAGCGCAAAGGTGGGAACCTGCCATTCATCGCCGGTCATGAAGTGCGGGACGTGCACGCTTGAGGTGTCGCGGGTCATGATCCTCTCCCTGGGGTAGTGGTCGGAGGAGGGTTCACGCCTTGTGGGCGGAACCGTCGGGCGTTACAGCAACTGCCCCTGTTCTCAAGGTAGCCCCTCGGCGCCACCTCGCATCTTCGAGGATCAACGCTATCATCAGTTTACGTTAACGTCACCCCGTAAAGTGACGCATCAGGCCCGAGATGGTTCGCCCCCTACTGCAGCCGCTCGAACAGGCTGTCGATGCACAGCGCCAGCAGCGCGATCAGCAGCGCGCCCTGCAAGATAAAGGCGGTGTTGCCGTTGACGATGCCGGCGATGATCGGGTCGCCCAGGGTGCGGGCGCCGATGGTCGAGCCGATCGCTGCGGTGGCGATGTTGATCGTCACCGAGGTGCGAATGCCGGCCACGATCACCGGCCGCGCCAGCGGCAGTTCCACCTGCCACAGAATCTGGCGCCCTGACATGCCCATGCCGCGCGCCGACTCCATCACCCCCGGGGCGATGCCCTGAATGCCCACCAGGGTGTTGCGCACGATCGGCAGTAGCCCGTAGAGCACCAGCGCGACGATGGTCGGCTGGCTACCAAAGCCGAGCACCGGCACCGCCAGCGCCAGCACCGCCACCGGTGGGAAGGTCTGGCCGATTGACGCCAGCTGGCTGACCAGCGGCAGGAAGTCACGCCCCCAGGAGCGCGTGACCAGGATCGCCGCGCCCATGCCGAGCACGATGGCACACAGCGAGGCCACCCCCACCACCAGCAGGTGGCTGGCCACCAGGCTTACGAAGCTGTCGCGCTGGTAGATCACCGCACGCGTGTCCGGGGCGACCAGGCGGAAGACCTCCTCGAATAGCGGCATCAGCAGCATCAGAGCCGCCAGCAGCAGCGCCCAGACCAGCGGCGCACTCAGGCGTCGCGCCAGGCTCATGAGTTCGCCCCCCTCGCCACCACGGCATCACGCAGCGAGAGGCTGCCGATCACCTGCCCGTCGGCGTCGCTGACCAGCAGGCTGTCGACGCCGTGCCACAGCATCAATGACAACGCCTGGCGCAAGCTGTCGTCGGCGGCCACGCTGAGCGTATCCGATGCCTGGCCTGCGCCCCCGGCCAGCGGCCGCATACGCTCGGCCACCGGCGTCAAGGCAGCGTGCTTCAGGCCGCGATCACGACCGCCCAGCAGCGACTCGACGAAGGCGTTGGCCGGCGCCTGAAGCAGCGCCTCGGCACTGCCCTGCTGGACGATACGGCCGGCATCCATGACCACGATACGGTCGGCGAGCTTGAGCGCCTCGTCCATGTCGTGGGTGACGAAGACGATGGTCTTGTGCAGCCGCGACTGCAGTCGCAGCAGCTCATCTTGAAGGCTCTCGCGGGTGATCGGATCGAGCGCACCGAAGGGCTCGTCCATCAGCAGAACCTCGGGGTCCGCGGCCAGGGCCCGCGCCACACCAACCCGCTGCGCCTGGCCGCCGGAGAGCTGATGAGGGTACTTGCCGGCGAACTCGCTCTCGTCCAGGCCCAGCAGCGCCAGCAGTTCACTGACTCGCGCGGCGATGCGCGACGCCGGCCAGCGCAGCAGACGCGGTACTAGGCCGATATTGCGCGCCACCGTCCAGTGCGGAAACAGCCCGGTACTCTGGATGGCGTAGCCGATCCGCCGCCGCAGGCGCTGCTCGTCGAAGTCGCGGATCTGCTGACCGTCGATGCGGATCTGCCCCGCGGTGTGCTCGATCAGGCGATTGATCATGCGCAGCGTGGTCGACTTGCCGCAGCCGGAGGTGCCGACCAGCACGCACAGCTCGCCGCGGGGGATCGCCAACCTGATGGCATCCACCGCGGTGGCATCGCCAAACTGCTTGGTCACCGCATCGAGCTCGATCTTGGCCGGTGCCGCTTGCCTTTCATCCGCCATGGGCTGTGTCTCCTCGTCCCTGAATGCGGCGCAACTGCTCGGCCAGCGCGCTGAACATTCCATCCACCAGCAGCGCGATCAGGATGATTGGCAAGGCACCCAGCAGCACCAGGTCCATGGCCGCCTGTCCCAGGCCCTGAAAAATGAAGGTGCCGAGCCCGCCGGCACCGATCAGCGCCGCCACCGCCGCCAGACCGATGGCCTGCACCGCGGTGATGCGAATGCCCTCCAGCATCACCGGCAGCGCCAACGGCAGGCGCACCTGCCAGAACACCTGCGCCGAGCTCATGCCCATGCCGCGCGCGGCATCGGTGACATCGGCGGCCACTTCATCCAGCGCCACGTAGGCGTTGCGGGTCATCGGCAGCAGGCTATAGGCCACCAGGGCGATCAGCGCCGGCGCCCAGCCGATGCCGCGTACGCCCAGGTCGCCGAGCCAGGTAAAGCGTGCGGCGAGATAGGCCAGCGGGGCCAGCAGCAGCCCGAACAACGCCAAACTGGGGATCGTCTGCAGTACGCTCAGCACGCTGAAGGTGCCGCGCCGCAGTCGCGACCAGCGGCGCATCGCCAGCGCCAGAACGGCCGCCAGCAGCAGGCTGATGCCGACCACCGCCGCCACCAGCACCAGGTGATAGCGCAGTGCGGCATGAAAGGCCGCACTGCGGCCATGGTACTCACGCATCAGCGCCAGGCTGTCGAGACCGCCGCCGGTCAGCGCCAGCAGCAGTGACAACCCCAGGCCCAGCAGCAGTCCCCAGCGCTGCAGCGGCGTCAGCACTAGACGGTTGATCAGCTCCAGCAGCGCCAGCAGCAGCACGAACAGCCCCCCCCACAGGCCGGCCCCCAGGCCGATCCTCGCCGAACTCATCGCGGGGTCGACCTGCTGGGCGGCCAGCGCCACCAGGGCCCACGGCAGCAGCGCCAGCAACAGCCAGACCGCCGCCAGCGCAAGGCGTAGCGCGCGCCGGGTGGGACGCCACGCCAGCCACGCCAGGCCGGCGAGCAGCACCACTGCGACCAGCAGCGCTGGCGCAGCGCCGATGGCCCACAGCGTCAGCCCCTCTCCGGGCATGATACGGTTGGGCTGCACGCTGATAAGCGGCAGACCGGCCAGCGCCGTTGCCGCCAGCGCAATCAGCACCAGCAGCACCGGGTTAGGGGCAGGCGTGAGATCAGGCCGCTGTGCCGCGGCGTGCTCGCCGGTCACGCTGCTCAAAGACCGTCGAGAAACTCGCTGGCCACCTGGCGCGGGTCGGCGCCGTCGACGGCCACATCACCGTTGAGACGCTGCAGGGTCTCCAGGTCGAGGGCCTCAAACACCGGCGCCAGCAGCGACTCAATCTCCGGATAGGCTTCGAGCACGTCCTCACGGATCAGCGGCGCCGGCTGGTAGACCGGCTGCACCGCCAGGGTGTCCTCGAGCACCTTGATATCCAGGGCATTGAGCCCGCCGTCGGTGCCGTAGGCCATGGCGGCGTTGACGCCGTTGGTCTGCAGCGCCGCGGCACGCAGCGTAGCGGCGGTATTGCCCCCCGATAGCACCACCAATTGATCGGAGCTGAGCTCGAAGCCGTAGGCCTCCTGGAACGCCGGCAGCGCCGCCTCGGACTCGACGAACTCGGCGCTGGCGGCGAAGATGAACTCGCCGCCGTCGGCCAGGTACTCGGCCAGATCCTCGAGACTCTCGAGGCCGTGCTCACGGGCCAGGTCGCCACGCACGCTCATCGCCCAGGTGTTGTTGGCATCCGCCGGGGTCAGCCACACCAGGCCGTTTTGCTCGCGATCCAGCGACGCGACCTCGGCGTGGGCGGCCTCGGCGTCGCGCCACAGGTCGCTGTCGGCCATATCGAAGAAGAAGGCACCGTTACCGGTGTATTCCGGATAGATATCGATCTCGCCGGCGATGATCGCTTCGCGTACGATGCTGGTACCGCCCAGTTGGGTGCGATCCTCGACCTCGATGCCGGCCCGCTCCAGGCTGAGCAAGATCAGTTGACCGAGCACGGCCCCCTCGGTGTCGATCTTCGACGACACCACCACCGGATCGTCGGCCTGGGCACTACTCAGGGTGAGCAAACCGCTGGCCAATACGGCACTCATCCACGTCAACGTCCTGTTCATCGCAACCGCTCCGGTGTCAAATGGGTGTGGGCTCAGTATAAGGAACCTGGCTGCATGTGTCAGACGCACGATCAACGCCACCTTGCATGCTATAGCCATCCGCTGATTCGCGACCTGGCCTGGTTGATCGACGCGCCTGACCTGTTGGCAATGCCGTGGCCCGGGCGCCCCACTCGCGAAGAGCTGGGCCTGGCTGGCCCGGCCCTGGACGACTATCTCGACCACCAGCAGCGCTCGCCTCAGGCACTCGAAGGGCGCGTCGGCGACAGCGTCAATGGCCGCCTCGGCCACTATCATGAGCGGCTCTGGCAGCACCTGCTGGCAAGCGCACCCGGCACACGCCTGGTCGCCCACAACTGTCGCATCGAGTGTGACAGGCGCACCCTCGGCGAGCTCGACTTGATCTACCAGCGCCGTGGCGACGGTCGCCTGGTACACCTGGAGGTCGCGATCAAGTTCTATCTGGGCCTCCCCCAAGGCCCCGGCGGCGCCGACAGCCAGGCTCGCTGGATCGGCCCCGGCTGCGTCGACAGCCTGGCGGTCAAGCGCGAACACCTGCATCGCCACCAGCTGCCGCTGCTCGACCGAGTGACCGACGCCGCAACCCTTGGCCAGTTGCTCGCCTCACCGGCGCTGGTCGAGGCGGCATTGGCGCATGGCATCGAGCAGCGCCTGGCAATGCCCGGGGCGCTGTTCTATCCGCTTGCCCACGGCCTGACCGACGACGCGGCGACACTCAGCGCCCCCCTTGAAGCTACCCCCGGTCATCTGCACGGCCGCTGGCTGCACCACCGCCAGTGGGCCGAGTTCACCGCGACACTCGAAGCCGACACTCGCGGCGCCTGGCTCAGCAAGCCGCACTGGATGGCGTCGCCGAGCGCGTCGCAGCTGCTGCCGCTAGCGGCGCTGGATGCCCATATCCGCGACCACTTCGCGGCGCGCGCAGCGCCGCTGCCGGTGATGCTGCACGGCGCCGCTGGCTGGCAGCGACTGTTCATCGTCGGCGACGATTGGCCGCGGCGTATCCCCCTGCCGCCCTTGGCGCCAGCTGCCGTTCCATAGCTGGTGTATCAGCGCTTTGCCTCGGCAACGGCGGTAACGAAGCGTGCCAGCACCTCCACCGCCACGCCCAGGTCACTGGGGTCGATGGCTTCGTCGGGATGGTGGCTGATGCCGCGCTCACAGCGCAGGAACAGCATGCCGATATCGCACAGCGCCTGCATCGCCAGGCCATCGTGGCCGGCGCCGCTGAACAGGGTGCGCGGCGTCACGCCGCTGGCCGCGACCGCGGCCTCGAGTCGACTCACCAGCGCCGGAGCACACTGCACTGCGGCCTGCTCGTAGATCAGCCGCTGCTCGAGGCGCAGGTCGAGCTCGGCCAGCGCCGCGTCGATGCGCGCCAGCAGCGTCTCGCGGGCGGCCAGGCGAATGGCATCGTCGGGGGAGCGCAGCTCGATGGTGAGATCGGTACGCTGCGGGATCACGTTGACGCCGTTGGGCGAGTTGTCGATCTTGCCCACCACACCAACCAGCTCATCGGTCGCCTTGCACAGCTCATCGACCAGGCCAATCACCCGGGCTGCCCCCACCAGGGCATCCTGGCGAAGCTGCATCGGCACCGTGCCGGCGTGGCCAGCCAGGCCATGGATACTTAGCTTGTGACGCTCGATACCGGTGATCGCACTGACCACGCCGATCGGCAGTCCCTCGGTCTCGAGCTGGGGGCCCTGCTCGATATGTACCTCGACGAAGCCCAGCGCCTCGCCGGGTGGGTAGCTATCCTCTTCGATGCGCTCGGGGTCGCAGCCGAAGTCGATCAGCGCCTGACCCAGCATCACGCCTTGATCGTCCTCCGCTTCGAGCATCGCCGGATCGAAGATCCCCGCCAGCACCTTGGAGCCGAGCAGCGTCGAGCTGAAGCGCGTGCCCTCCTCGTCACTGAAGGCCACCACGTCGAGGTGGAACGGCAGCGCTATGGCGTGATGATTGAGGTAGTGGACCAACGCCAGGGGCAGCAGCACGCCCATGATGCCGTCGTACTTGCCGCCATGGGGCACGGTGTCCTGGTGAGAGCCAAGGAGCAGCGTTCGTGCGTCGGGGTTGGCACTGGCATAGCGCCCGATCAGGTTGGCGCCATTGTCGCTGCGCACCGTCATGCCGGCGTCACGCATCCAGCCGCTCAACATGTCCAGCGCCTCACGGTGCTCGCGGGTGGCGCACAGCCGGGTCACCCCATCGCGATCCGGATCGTCGGTCTCGCTGACCCGCGCGATCTCCTCCAGCCACTGCCAGGCCAGCGCACCGGCGCGTTCGTAAGTAAGGCTCATGGTGTCGTCCTTGGTGGTGGCAGCGACGCGACGCCAGCCTATTTATCATGATAAATAGACTAGTGAAGGACCGCCCAAGCGTCAAACCAGCTCCACACACAACAGCGCCCGACAGTTGCCGGGCGCTTCCCATCATCTATCACTCACAGTCGGTCTCGGCCTTCAACACCTCGAATAGCGCGTCCGCCTGACTCGGAAGCAGCCCACCCCGAAGGCCCAAGGGACGGTAAACGCGATTCATCACCGCCAGTGACACATTGCCCCGATCGCCCTCCAGATCCGACAGGGTGCGGCGGCTGACACCGACCAGGTCGGCGTACTCCTGCTGTGACAAGCCGAGCACCTCGCGACGCAGCTTGCGCAGGCGCCCTTCCAACCCCATCGTCACCTCGTCCGAGCAGCCCTACTCCACCTGGGAAGAGTTTATGCCCGATAGCTCATGAGCCATCGGCCAAATGAAGTCAGCGGGCAGCCATCACAGCGCTGCCAGCTCTGCGATATCGTTCAAGATGGCATCGTCCATCGGCTGCCCCTGTCGCATATAGAACTCGTAGGCCAGGCGAATTAACCGGGCCTCGGCCTCCGGCTTGAGGAAAAGCTCCTTCTGGTCGAAGATCCGCCGCGTTCTGACGATAACCTCTTCCAAAGCCTCCAGGTCGATGTGGCGTTGCCTAGCCTCCGGATCGCCTTCACCGGTGGCAAGCCACGCTACGGAGAGCCCAGCGGCCCGCGCCAACCGCACTAGGCTGCTCAAGGTCGGCTCCGATTGCCCCGCGCGCCATTTTCTAAGGACCGAGGTAGAGACGCCCGCCTTCCGCGCCATATTTGTGGCACCACCCACCGCCTTAATTGCTATGACCATGCGGCTTCTGAACGCGTCAATCTGTTCTTCCTTGAGGGGAGTGCTAGATTCTACACTATGTTGACGCGTCATGGATTTCCCTATTCATCTGTTAAGTATTAACTTTTCCCAAGTAGACATATGAGCATCACATCTGAACAAAAGCCGCCTCAAACGTGTTGACCCCTCACACGTTCGTGATGTACGATTCAGACATGGCTAAAAAGCCGGGACTCCGGAATCAGCGTTACGCAGGAGCCTCGCCGAACCGAGACAGCCGTCGACAGATGAATGCCGCGACCGGGCATCGCCCACTGTGGCGATGCCATGTGGATGACCATGGCTAAGGAACAGACAAATCATGGCGACCGGCCAGTGCCGAGACGCCGGGCATTCTCTTGTCCGAAGCGACATGGATGCAAGGTTAAGGATAACACCCGTGTGAAGTGCGAGGTATCCGGCAGGACAGACGACGGAGCAGGTACGAAAGAAACGCTTAACACAATGCCTGCGCGGCTGAATTACTGATACGCCGGGCCCAGTCGGAGCTTCTCCCTATACCGCATACACTCCGGCTCTCATGTTCCGCGGTTCGCTGGGGCACCTAGTCCGCTTGTCGATCTACTCAACGCCTCCCCATAGACAGTAAGGCGATTCGTATGGAACGCTTGTTGATTTTTGAGCATGACACACAGACAGCCCAAACCGTAGCGAACATTGCGAGGAACGCGAAGCTGGAAGTACGGATAACCGAGAGTGTCAAAAGCTTTCTTTCCACCCTGAGCGAAGAACGCCCGGCTTGCGTACTGATCGACCTGTCCATGCCCGGGCCGGATGGCTTTGACATCGTCCGAAAGCTGGCCAGCCGAGGGTGCGAGGCAGATGTCATTCTTACCAGTGGTGCCGACCCGCGGGTGCTCGATGCAGCGACCCGAGTGGCTATAGCACGTGGACTACGGGTCCTCGGTCATCTAGCCAAGCCCTTTTCCGCGCCTGAGCTACACTGGATACTGCAACAGGTGGGCCATAGGACAGGCCCCATCACGGACGTCGCTTCTGGACCTCTCGGGCACCTACTAGGGGAGTTAGCCCCCCCCACTCTGCGCCAAGCCATCGAGAACGACGAATTCAGCTTGGCGTATCAACCCCAAGTGTTCTGCCATGATGGCCAGTTGGCAGGATTCGAGGCCTTGGCGAGATGGCCACAGCCAACGCATGGAGCCATCGCTCCCGAACGCTTCATTCCAGCAATAGAGCGTGCCGGGTTGATGCCCGAATTCACCGTACGCATGGTCACGCAAGCACTCTCCTGGTTTCGCACGTGCATCCTGTCCCGGCCGCAGACGCTCGCCAGCGGCGTGGCGCAAAACGCTCCCTCACTGTCCGTCAATATCTCCGCCCACAATCTCGCGCTGCCGGACTTTCCCGACACCATGCATGGCTTGTGCGAAAAGCACCAGATTCCCCCTGCCCTAGTGGTCCTCGAACTGACCGAAACGAGTGCACTGGACGACCCCGTACTCTCCCTAGAGTTGTTGACGCGACTGCGGATGCAGGGCTTCCAGGTATCCATCGACGACTTTGGCGCCGGCTACTCCTCGATGTTGCAGCTCGCCCGTCTGCCCTTCTCCGAAATCAAGGTGGACAGAGCCTTCGTTTCTACGGCTCTGCAGTCGGCCACATCACGCTCGGTCGTCAAGAGTATCGTCGAACTGAGCCATGCCCTGGGTCTGCGCTCGACGGCGGAAGGCATCGAGAACGAGGCGACCCGGCAATTTCTCGACGCCATCGGCTGTGACCTGATCCAGGGTTACTTCATCGCGCGCCCCATGTCCGGCGACAAGATCGCCGATTGGCTAGCGTCCACGCAGAAATGGCCATGGCGCGTGCAGGGAGCAGGCCCTCACTGAAGACACGGCGACCTATTTGCAATTTCCCGTCATGAGATGGAAATCGATGCCAGCACTCTCTAGCCAAGCCATCCGCACCATCGAACGCGTCGCCGGAGGCGAGCACGATATCACCATTTTTTCCGGCCCCGGGGCACACCCGTTGGCAGCGCAGATAGCAGGCATCGACATCGGGAAAAGGCTCCTGGTACTTCAGGTCTTCTGCCCGATGGGCAATATCGGTGATTACCTGCCCGGCGGACTGGCCTCCTTCGACCTGGAAAACATCAACAGGGACGATAGCTCTGAGCTACTGTGCTTCGAAAACGTCCCGGCGACCTGCGACAGAATCAGCAATGGTCTGTTCGAGATTCGCTGCACGCTGGGCGACACGCTGTTGGTCACCGAGAAGCCAGGCGGCGTCAGAGTGCCATTCATTCAGGGTATGTCAGCCTCGGTTTCTCTTGAAGTATTCACCGGCAGCCTCACTCTCGGGGCTCGGTTGTGCAACCTATCGATCGGCGGTTGCATGCTCGAAATCCCATTGACAGCAAGCACGCCTCTATCGATCAATCAACAGATACCCACTGTTGCCATCGATTTTCCCAACGGAGAGCGCCTGCGCATGCGGGGCTCGATCCGCAATATACGCCCCTTCGGTCGCACGCGGCACGTGGCGATTGGTGTTCGTTTCATCGACCTCGACCGGGAGACACAGCAGCGTCTGCTCTACATCGTGGCCGAGTCCGAGTCGGAGCTGGCCAGACGTACAGGCATGGAAAGCCGGCGCGGCAGGGCATCGCCACTGTTTCTCGTCAACCGGAACTACACAAGACCGCCCAACTCGGTCAATAAGAGGCGCAAGAAACTGTCGCCCATGGTCCACACCATCAAGGAGGTGGCGCGTCAGCAGCATATCATGCTGCATTTGCTGAAAAACGAGCGCCCGTTTCCCGAAGATCTGCTTTACGAAAGCTCGGATACCCTGCTGCACCTGGCCGAAAGCAGTCGCCAGCAGCTCTTATATGCCCTGCACTATCTCAACGAGGAAGCATCGTGGGTGCAGCACTCCGTACGCGTTGCCGCCTTGCTGGGAGACACCCTGCTGGCTCGACCCGAGCTGGCAGGCGATGCGCGAGAGGCGGTTGCCGGCGCCCTGCTGCATGTCATGGGCAAGCCTTTGCTTCTCAGCGAGCGACTGCCCTCGCTGGATACCAGCCTGGGCGCATCGCAACGGAGCATTCTGAAGCAGCATGTGGAGACACTGGAGCAGCGGTTACGCCAGATCGACTGGTCCCCCAGCCCCATTCTCGGCAATCTCGTCGGCGGCATTAACGAGCGGCTCGACGGCAGCGGCTACCCGAATGGCAAAATGGCCGACACACTACCGGCCCTATTGCGTATCGCCTCGGTGATCAAGATCATCGATACGCTCACCCATGCGCGCAATGGCCGCTCGGCGCTGACACCCCTGGAAGCCTACCGCTGGGTATACGGCCACGGCGGTTACGACAGGAAATGCCTGATTCGCCACGTTCACCGTTACGGCTTTTATCCGGTGGGCAGCCTGACCAAATACTCGGGCGGTTTTCTCGCCTGGGTCATGGAAATCGACCGCGGAGGGATGCCAAGCCAGGTCCGCGTCGTCAAGAATCTGGCCTTTCAAGACTCGACACTCGACACTGTACTGACGGCCAAGGACCTGACAATGATCGGCAAACTGAAAGAAGTGGTCGACCCCACCGACTTTCAGCTTTGAGCACACGCTGCGCTATGCCGGATCATCGGCACTGGCCAGCACCCAGCTCGTCCCCTCCCGTGAATCCTTAAGCTCGATCCCCAGGGCGGCGAGCTCATCGCGAATGCGATCGGCGGTGGCGAAGTCCTTGGCCTGCTTGGCGGCGGCACGCGCCGCGATGCGCGCCTCGATATCGTCCGCCGGCAGCGGCAGCGCAGTATCACCGCCCTGGAGGAAGCGCGCCGGGTCCTGCTGCAGTAGCCCGAGCACGCCGGCCAGGCGCTTGAGGCCCACCGCCAAGCCGGGGGCCGCCGCGGGGGCCTCCTTACGCGCGCGGTTCAGTTCACGCACCAGGTCGAACAGCGCGGCCAGTGCCACCGGGGTATTGAAGTCATCATCCATGGCGGCGTTGAAGGCGCGCTGCGCCTTGACCAGCACCTCGCTGTCGGCCTCTTTGACGCCCTCCAGATCCAAGCCATCGAGGGCGGTATAGAAGCGCTCCAGCGACTTGCGCGCCTCGGCCAGCGAGTCGGGTGCGTAGTTGATCGGGCTGCGGTAGTGACTGGCCACCAGCAGGTAGCGCACCACTTCCGGGTCGTGGTGCTCGAGCACCTCGCGAATGGTGAAGAAGTTGCCCAGCGACTTGGACATCTTCTCCTGGTCCACGCGCACCGCACCGGCGTGCATCCAGGTGTTGACGTAGGGCTTGCCGGTGGCCGCCTCCGACTGGGCGATCTCGTTCTCATGGTGGGGGAAGGTCAGGTCCGGCCCGCCGCCGTGAATGTCGAAGGTCTCGCCCAGGCAGCAGGTCGACATCGCCGAACACTCGATATGCCAGCCGGGGCGTCCCTCGCCCCACGGCGACGGCCAGCTCGCCTCGCCCGGCTTGGCCGCCTTCCACAGCACGAAGTCGAGGGGGTCCTCCTTGTGCGCCTCGACCTCGACCCGGGCACCGGAGCGCATCTCGTCCAGGTCGCGGTTGTTGAGCTTGCCGTAGCCCTCGAACTTGCGCACCCGGTAGTAGACGTCGCCGTTGTCCGCCGCGTAGGCGTAACCCTTGTCGATCAGCGTCTCGATCATGGCGATGATCTCGTCGATATGGCCGGTGGCGCGGGGCTCGGCATCCGGGCGCAGCACGAAGAGCCGCGCTTCATCCTCGTGCATGGCAGCAATCATGCGCTCGGTGAGCGCGCCGATGCTCTCGCCGTTCTCGTCGGCACGCTTGAGGATCTTGTCATCGATATCGGTGATGTTGCGCACATAGGTCACCTCGAAGCCGCGGGCACGCAGGTAGCGGGTGATCACATCGAAGGCCACCATCACTCGGGCATGCCCCAGGTGGCAGTAGTCGTAGACGGTCATGCCGCATACGTACATGCGTACGCGGCCCGGCTCGATGGGCGCAAAGGTTTCCTTGCGACGCGTCAGGGTGTTGTAGATCTGCATATCAGCGTTCACGTTCACCCCTTCTTCTGCGCTTCTTGCTTCTGGACCTCTTTTTTCAGAGCTTTGGCCCAGCTGTCCTTGAGTCCCACGGTGCGGTTGAAGACCCGCTTGCCCTCACTGCAGGCGTGGCGGTCGGCGCAGAAGTAGCCAACGCGCTCGAACTGGAAGCGCGCCTCGAGCTGCGCATCCACCAGGCTCGGTTCGCCGATCGCCTGGCACACCGTCAGCGACTCGGGATTGAGGTGCTCGAGGAAGTCGGCGTCCTTGTCCTTGTCCGGCTGCTCGACCTGAAACAGGTTGTCGTAGAGTCGCACCTCCATGGGCACGCCATGGACGGCGCTGACCCAGTGGATCACGCCCTTGACCTTGCGCCCCTCGGGGTTCTTGCCCAGGGTGTCGAAGTCCACCGAGCAATGCAGCGCTTCGATCTCGCCAGCGGCGTCCTTGACCACCTCGTCGCAGCGAATCACATAGCTGTTACGCAGGCGCACTTCCTTGCCCGGCGCCAGGCGGAAGAACTTCTTGGGCGGCTCTTCCATGAAGTCGTCGTGGTCGATATAGATTTCCCGGGTCAACGGCACCTTGCGCACGCCGAGGTCGTCGCGGGCCGGGTGGCCGGGCACGTCATAGACCTCTTCGAAATCCTCCGCCACGTTGGTCAGCACCACCTTGAGCGGCTTGAGCACGCACATGGCACGCGGGGCATTGTCCTCGAGGTCGGCGCGAATCGCATGGGTCAGCATGGCGATATCGACCAGGCCACCGTCGGCGCGGGTCACGCCGATCATCTCGCAGAACTTGCGGATCGAGGCCGGGGTATAGCCGCGCCGGCGCATGCCGGAGATGGTCGGCATGCGCGGGTCGTCCCAACCGTCGACGATCTGTTCATCCACCAGCAGCTTGAGCTTGCGCTTGGAGGTCAGGGTGTAGTTGAGGTTGAGGCGCGCGAACTCGATCTGGCGCGGCACGCAGGGCACCGGCAGGTTGGCCAGGAACCACTCGTAGAGCGGGCGGTGATCCTCGAACTCCAGGGTGCAGATCGAGTGGGTCACACCCTCCAGGGCATCCGACTGGCCGTGGGTGAAGTCGTAGGAGGGATAGATCTTCCACTTGTCGCCGGTCTGGTGGTGGTGGGCGTGGCGAATGCGATAGAGGATCGGATCGCGCAGATTGATATTGGGCGCGGCCATGTCGATCTTGGCGCGCAGCACCTTGGTGCCCTCGGCGAACTCCCCCTGGCGCATGCGCTCGAGCAGGTCGAGGTTCTCGTCGGCAGAACGCTCGCGATACGGGCTCGGCGTGCCGGGCTCGGTGAGCGTACCTCGATGCTCGCGGATCTCGTCCGGGGAGAGGTCGTCGACGTAGGCCTTGCCGTCGCGAATCAGATGCTGCGCCCAGGCGTAGAGCTGATCGAAGTAGTCCGAGGCGAAGCGCACCTCGCCCGCCCACTGAAAGCCCAGCCACTCGACGTCGGCCTTGATGGCGTCGATGTAGGCCTGCTCCTCCTTGGCCGGATTGGTATCGTCGAAGCGCAGATGGCAGTCACCACCGAAATGCTCGGCGAGCCCGAAATTCAGACAGATCGACTTGGCGTGCCCGATGTGCAGAAAGCCGTTGGGCTCCGGCGGAAAGCGGGTGACGATCTTGTCGCCACGCCCGCCCTCGATCTCGTCGCGAATCTGGTTGCGAATGAAATTCGGCGCGCTGGTGGTATCGGTGGTCATGGTGTGAGAGCAAACCTCTGGTTGGCGCGATGGCGACCGCCTCGGCCCAAGGAGGGTAACGACCCGGCCCTTGCGACTTCGCGTGTCGATGCAAAACGGCTATTATAGCGTGACGCAGCCGCGCTACGCCAAGGCGCACTCTTACAGACCCTCAGGAAGCTCACATGATCGTTCTGCAAACCAATTTCGGTGACATCGTCGTTCGCCTCGAGCACGACAAGGCCCCCAAGACTACCGCCAATTTCGAACAGTACGTCACCGACGGCCACTACGACGGGACCCTGTTCCATCGGGTCATCGACGGCTTTATGGTTCAGGGCGGCGGCTTCGACACCGACTTCAACCAAAAGCCGACCCGAGACCCGATCGAGAACGAAGCCGATAACGGCCTCAAGAACCTCACCGGCACCCTGGCCATGGCGCGCACCCAGGACCCCCACTCCGCCTCGGCGCAGTTCTTCATCAACGTCGCCGACAACGACTTCCTCAACCACAGCGGCAAGTCGATCCAGGGCTGGGGTTACTGCGTGTTCGGCGAAGTCGTCGAGGGCATGGAGGTGGTCGAGCGCATCAAGGAAGTGCCGACCACCCGTCGTGGCATGCACGCCGACGTTCCTGCCGAGGACGTGGTCATTCAGCGCGCCTACCTCAAGGACGCCTGATCCCGAAGCCAGACTAGAACGCCCGCCGACTCGCGGGGTTCTATTTCGCCTGACGCCTGCGGAGCCATGCCATGACCACTCTGTTGATCGCCGACCTGCACCTGCACCCCGGCGCCCCCGATGTCACCGAGGGCTTTCTCGCCTACCTGGCCAAGCGCGCCAGCCAGGCCAACGCCCTGTACATTCTCGGCGACCTGTTCGAAGCCTGGATCGGCGACGATATTCTCGACACCCCGGATCACGACCCGCTGGCCACCCAGGTGGTCGAGGCACTCAAGGCGCTGACTGACGGCGGCACCAAGCTGTACCTGATGCATGGTAACCGCGACTTTTTGCTCGGCAGCCGCTTCGCTGATGCCTGCGGCGCCACCCTGCTGCCCGACCCCTATCGGGTCACGCTTGGCGGCAAGCCGGTACTGTTGATGCACGGCGACAGCCTGTGCACCCAAGACGACGCCTACATGGCCTTCCGCGCCCAGGCCCGCGACCCGCAGTGGCAGGCCCAGGTGCTGTCGATGCCCCTGGAGGCGCGCCTGGAGCTGGCCAATAGCCTGCGCCAGCAATCCGGTGAAGCCAACTCCAACAAGGCCGAGGACATCATGGACGTGACGCCCGACGAGGTCGACAAGGCGCTGCTCGAGCACGACGTCGCCACCCTGATTCACGGCCACACCCACCGCCCCGCCGTGCACGTACTGGAGGTCGACGGCCAGCCCGCGCGGCGCCTGGTACTCGGCGACTGGCAGCCGCAGCGCGGCTGGGAAGTGCGCATCGAGGCCCAACGCCCGCCGCATCTGCTCGAGTTCCCGCTGTCCGGCATCTGATTCGCATCACTCGACTACCGGCTCCGGCAGGCGGCCAACTGCGCACCCAGCGCCTCGGGATCCGGCAAGCTGCCGGCCTCACCGATCACCTCCAGCCGTGAATCGCGCCGCCAGGCGCTGGGGGTGAGCTCGGCGCAACCGTCACCGCGATTGAACAGCCACCAGCCAACCTCGGTATACCACACGCCCTTGATGCGCAGGCGTCGGTCGAGACCGTCCAGCAGCCGCGTCAGGGCATCCAGCGAGAACTGATCCGCCGAGTGCCAGCGCCAGCCCAGGCTGGCGTGCCCCAGCGCCTCGCCCGCCTCGAAGCACGGCTGCCCCGGCGCCGGCTCGCGGTAGCTGAACTCATCCAGCATCACCGCCGCCGGCCGCTGACGATGGTCTTCGCCGGGCGCCCTCTCGAGGCTGCTCGTCGTCGGCGCCGTAAGCAGTAGCGACGGCGACAAGCGCCCGTGGGGCGCCTCGTTCACCCAGCGCTTGGGCGGCCACATTGCATCGACGTAGCGCTGGGCCGCGCGGCGCTGGGCCGATGTACTCAGGTCGACCATGGTCAACGCCACCGCATCGGCCATCAGCAGCTGATCGCAAAAGGTGTCGTGCTCGCGGGCACGCCGGTCATCCAGGCGACGCGGATCGAGCAGGGCAATGATCTCGCGCACTTCCAGCACCCCCGCGAAGGCCTCGCTGCGCAGCATATCCAGCAGCCCGGCGGGATGCCCCAGCCCGAGGGCTCGATGATCAGCCGATCGGGTCGCTCGCGGCGGATCAGATTGACCAGCGCCGCCTGCAGGACGAAGGCCAGCTGGCAGCACAGGCAGCCTCCCGGCAGGCCCTTCACCACCACGTCGTCGCGTGACTCGAACAGCGTCTGGTCGATCCCCACCTGGCCGAACTCGTTGATGACGATCGCCCAGCGCTCGTCGGCAGGCTTATGCGCCACCAGGTGGCGAATCAGGCTGCTCTTGCCACTGCCCAGAAAGCCGGTCACCACGTGTACGGGTATCGACTGCTCGCTGTCATCGCTGCGCTGCATGGCCACCTCGAGTCACCTGCTCACAATCGTTACTTTATAACATATTCCAGGTAAAAAAACGCGTGGCCAGGCCACGCGTTGCAATGCATTCCACTCCAGCGGATTAGAGTCGTTCGATCTCCGCGGTGCTGCGCAGGTACTCGAGCAGCCCCTGAATCGCCGCCTGGGCGCGCAGCCGCTCGGCCATCTGGGTGACGAAGCCGTCGACCTCGGCATCCACCTCGCCGCTGGCAATCTCATCCAGGGCGATGATCGCCACCTGGTCGCCGTCGAGCACATGGCCGTAGCGGGTCTCGCCGTCGGGCTGCGGCAGACGGAAGGCGGCCTGAATGACCGCCCGTGGTGCAGCGCCGGACTGGCGGCCGGCGGCCTCCACGGTCTGCCAGTCAAGATCGAGTTCATCGCCGTCACGCAGCGCGGCGATCTGTTCCTCGGCCAGCTCGCGCAGCGCCTCACGGCGCAGGTTGGCACTCACCGAGGCCTCGACCCGCTCGCGCACCTCATCGAGCTCGAGCAGCGTGGCATCACGATGCTCGGCAACCCGCAGCACCATGCGACGATCATCGTCGAGCTCGATCACCTCGCTGTTGAAGCCTTCCACCAGCACGTCGTCGCTGAAGGCGGCGTCCATTACACCCGGCTCGGAGAGCACGCCGTCAGCGGCGTCCCGCGATACCCAGTCGGTAGTGTGAAGTTCGAGATCGATATCGTCGGCGACGCTCTGCAGGTCATCGGCGGCAAAGCTGTCATCGATCAACTGCTGGACGCGGCGGTTGAAGTCATCGGTGACCTCGGACAGCGCCGCGTCGCGCTGCAGCTCATCGCGCATCGCCTCGAAGCTGGGCATGTCGAGCTCGGTGACGCGAATCAGGTGCAGGCCATTGCCGCTTTCGACGATACCCGAGGTCTCGCCCTCGCCAAGGCTGAAGGCCGCTTCCTCGAAGGCGTCGTCGAAGAAGCCGCGGCTGACCGCGCCCAGGTCGCCGCCGGCCTCGCTGGTGGAGGTATCGTCGGAATACTCCTCGGCAAGCTCGGCGAACTCATCCCCCGCGTCCAGCCGTGCCTGGACCTCTTCGAGGCGCGCTTCGGCCTCGTCACGGCTGCGCTCGCCGTTGAAGGTCACCATGATGTGCGACACGCGCCGCTCGGCGTCGCGGCCGCGCTCGGCGTAGGCGTCACGCAGTTGCTGCTCGTCGATATCGTACTCGGCAGCCATCTCTTCGCGATCGATGATCACGTACTCGATACGCACCTGCTCGGGGCGCTGGTAGTTGTCGGCGTTCTCCGCGTAGTAGGCCTCGAGCTGCTCCTCGCTGACCTGCGGCGGTGTCTCGAGATCGGCCTCGCTGAGCAGATGGTAGCGGAAGCTGCGGGTCTGGCGCTGCAGCTCACCCAGCCGCTCACGCTCACTGTCGAGGGTGAAGTCGCTGAAGGCGAGGCCCTGCTGCAGCTGCTGGCGCTGCATGTCGGCCTTCAGTTCTTCGCGGAAGCTGGTCGGCGAGTAGCCGGCGCTGGCCAGGCGGTTGCGGAACAGGTCAGAGGAGAAGCGGCCGTTCTGGTCCTGGAACTCCGGCAGCGTGACGATCAGCTGGTCGAGCTGGCCTTCCGAGAGATACAGCCCCCCATCCTCGGCGTAGCTGTCGAGCAGCGCATCGGTGATCAACTCATCCAGCACCTGGTTACGCAACGCCCGCTCCTGCTCCGGCGGCACCTGGCCGCTGCGGATCGCGCGCTGCACGTTCATCTCCACCTGCTGGCGGGTGATGGTCTGGCCGTTGACCTCGGCCACGTCGTCCGGGCTGCCGGTGAACAGCGTCACCAGCGAATCGACCCCGAACATAGCCATGGTCACCACGACGGCGCCGATGATGATCTTGGCGCCCCAACTCTTGGAGCGGTCCCGAATACTTTGCAGCATGCTAGCCTCAGCTGAAGAGTGGCACGAAATCCTTGGAGATCGAGAAGGCGACCATTATACCCGTCAGCCCCCGGCGACGACTATCGCCGTCTCACACGGTGCGGGTGGCGCCCAATAAAAAGGCGCACCGCTTTCGCGATGCGCCTGGCGGCATTACGGCACGTCGGCGGGGCGTTGGCCCTGCTTAGTTGACCGAATCCTTCAGCGCCTTACCTGCCTTGAAGTTCGGCACCTTGGCGGCACTGATCTCGATCGGCTTGCCGGTCTGGGGATTACGGCCAGTGCGCGCAGCGCGCTCCTTGACGGTAAAGGTCCCGAAGCCCACAAGAGACACGGAATCGCCCTTCTTGAGACTGTCAGTCACGCTATCGACCATGGCGTCAAGCGCACGGCTAGCAGCCGCCTTGGGAATATCTGCAGATGCAGCGATGGCTTCGATCAGCTCGGACTTGTTCACACTTCACCCCTTGACTATTTCGGAAATTGACTTCTAATCGGCGCTATCTTTTATCGGCTTACACGATCACGTCAAAGCATGATTTATAGCAATGCACGCAAAGATCTGTCAAGCAACTCTTGGCGCCAGCCCCCATCATGTCTGACTTCTGCTTCAGGCATGATGGAAAAAATACCATTAATGCGTACTGATCATTGAGTGCGACGCGCCTTTATCATCCTGGCGCGGTTCATCGCTCTTGACGCCGGGCTTTGCCACTAGCGCCTCGTCCAGAACCTCATCAATCCAACGCACTGGCATGATATCCAAGGCGTTCTTGATGTTGTCCGGAACCTCTTTGAGGTCACGACGGTTCTCTTCAGGTATAAGCACTTTCTTTATACCACCCCGACGGGCAGCCAGCAATTTCTCCTTGAGCCCGCCGATCGGCATGACTTCGCCACGCAGATTGACCTCGCCGGTCATCGCCAGGTCACAGCGCACCGGTCGTTCAGTGTAGGCCGAGACCATCGCCGTGACCATCGCAATCCCCGCGCTCGGGCCATCCTTGGGCGTGGCGCCCTCGGGCACGTGGATATGCAGGTCCTCCTTCTCGAAGCGCTCCGGGTCGATGCCCAGCGCCACGGCCCGCGCCCGCACCACGGTCTGGGCAGCGCTTACCGACTCCTTCATCACGTCGCCCAACGAGCCGGTCTTGTTGATACGCCCCTTGCCCGGGGTCACCACCGACTCGATATTGAGCAGCTCGCCGCCCACCGAGGTCCAGGCCAGGCCGGTCACTCGACCGACCTGATTCTCCAGGTCGGCCAGGCCGTAGCTGTAGCGGCGCACGCCGGCATGCTGCTCGACATCCACCGCCGCCAGTATCCGTGGCGCCTGGGCGCCCTCCTTGGCCTCCGCCTCGAGCCGCTCGCGCAGCACCTTGCGGCACACCTTGGCGATCTGTCGCTCCAGCTCACGCACGCCGGCCTCACGCGTGTAATAGCGGATCAGCTCGAGCAGCGCATCGTCGGCGAGTTCCAGCTCACCCTCCTTGAAGCCGTTGGCCTTGAGCTGCTTGGGCACCAGGTAGCGCCTGGCGATGGCCAGCTTCTCGTCTTCGGTATAGCCCGGCAGGCGGATGATCTCCATGCGGTCGAGCAGCGGCCCGGGAATGTTCATCGAGTTGGCGGTACAGATGAACATGGTCTCGGAGAGATCGTAGTCGAGTTCCAGATAGTGGTCGCTGAACTTGTCGTTCTGCTCCGGGTCGAGCACCTCGAGCAGCGCCGAGGCCGGATCGCCGCGATGGTCCATGCCGATCTTGTCGACCTCGTCGAGCAGGAACAGCGGGTTCTTGACCCCCGCCTTGCTCATGCGCTGGACCATCTTGCCCGGCAGCGAGCCGATATAGGTGCGGCGGTGGCCGCGGATCTCGGACTCATCGCGCACCCCGCCCAGTGCCAGGCGCACGTACTTGCGGTTGGTGGCCCGTGCGATCGACTGCCCCAGCGAGGTCTTGCCGACCCCAGGCGGGCCAACCAGGCACAGCACCGGCCCCTTGAGCTTCTTGACGCGCTTCTGCACGGCGAGATACTCGAGGATGCGCTCCTTGACCTCTTCGAGGCCGTAGTGGTCCTCGTCGAGCACCGCCGCGGCGCGCGCCAGGTCGTGCTTGACCCGGGTGCGCTTCTTCCACGGCACCGAGATCAGCCAGTCGAGGTAAGAGCGCACCACGGTCGCCTCGGCGGATGTCGGCGACATCATCTTGAGCTTGCCCAGCTCCTGATTGGCCTTGTCGGCAGCCTCCTTGGGCATGCCGGACTCCTCGATCGCGGTCTCGTACTTCTCGGCCTCGTTGGGCACGTTTTCGAGCTCGCCCATCTCCTTCTGGATGGCCTTCATCTGCTCATTGAGATAGTACTCGCGCTGCGACTTCTCCATCTGATCCTTGACCCGCGAGCGAATCCGCTTCTCGACCTGCAGCAGGTCGATCTCCGACTCGATCAGCGCCATCAGATGCTCGATACGGTCGCGCACCCGATCCATCTCCAGCAGCTGCTGCTTGTCGTCGATCTTCAGCGACAGATGCGCGCAGACGGTGTCGACCAGCCGGCTCGGATCCTCGATGCCGGACAGCGAGCTGAGCACCTCGTTGGGCACCTTCTTGGAGAGCTTGACGTACTGCTCGAACTGGTTGAGCAGCACCCGCACCAGCGACTCCTGCTCGCGCTCGGTCAGCGGCACGCTCTCGCGCAGGGTCACGCTGGCCTGGGTATAGCCGGCCTCGGCCACGCTGATAGCGCCGACATCGGCGCGCGAGGCGCCCTCGATCAACACCTTGACGGTGCCATCGGGCAACTTGAGCAGTTGCATGATCTCGGCCACGGTGCCGACCGCAAACAGATCCTGGGTATCGGGATCATCCTGGCCGGCCTCGCGCTGGGCGACCAGCAGCACGCGCTTGTCGGCCTCCATGGCGGCTTCGAGGGCCTGTATGGATTTCTCGCGCCCCACGAACAGGGGAATCACCATCTGCGGATAGACGACCACATCGCGCAGGGGAAGAAGGGGCAGACTCAGGGTCTGTTCGGCGCTCTGCTGCATCGCAGACGTTCCTCAAAATCGGGTGGTTGGTCTGGTGATGGGGGCACCGCCGGCAGTTTACAAGCGAACGGGGCCATGACTGACATGGCCCCGTGCGCGGTTCAGCGGCGGACTCAACCGTCCTTGCCAGCCACCTTGCTCTCGTCTTGCTGAGAGTAGATCAGCAGTGGCTCGCTATCGCCGGCAATCACCGACTCATCGATCACCACCTTGGTGACGCCCTCCAGCGAGGGAATCTCGTACATGGTATCGAGCAGCACCGACTCGAGAATCGAGCGCAGCCCGCGGGCACCGGTCTTGCGCGCCATGGCCTTGCCGGCCACGGCGCGCAGAGCGTCCTCGCGAAAGTCCAGCTCCACCCCCTCCATGTCGAACAGCTTGGCGTACTGCTTGACCAGCGAGTTCTTGGGTTCGGTGAGGATCTGGATCAGCGCATCCTCGCTGAGCTCGGTGAGGGTGGCAATCACCGGCAGTCGACCGACGAACTCGGGGATCAGGCCAAACTTGACCAGGTCCTCCGGCTCGACGCCGAGCAGCAGGTCGCCGACGCCCTTGCTCTCGTCCTTGCTCTTGACGGTGGCATTGAAGCCAATGCCGCCCTTCTCGGCGCGGTCACGAATGACCTTGTCGAGACCGGCGAAGGCACCACCGACGATGAACAGGATGTCGCCGGTGTCGACCTGCAGGAACTCCTGCTGCGGATGCTTGCGGCCACCCTGGGGCGGCACCGAGGCGGTAGTGCCCTCGATCAGCTTGAGCAGCGCCTGCTGCACGCCCTCGCCCGACACGTCACGGGTGATCGAGGGGTTGTCCGACTTGCGCGAGATCTTGTCGATCTCGTCGATATAGACGATGCCCTTCTGGGCCTTCTCGACATCGTAGTCGCACTTCTGCAGCAGCTTCTGAATGATGTTTTCGACATCCTCACCGACATACCCCGCCTCGGTCAGCGTGGTGGCATCAGCGATGGTGAAGGGCACATTGAGCAGTCGCGCCAGGGTCTCGGCGAGCAGCGTCTTGCCGCTGCCGGTCGGGCCGATCAGCAGGATGTTCGATTTGCCCAGTTCCACATCGTCGGACTTCACATCGGCACGCAGCCGCTTGTAGTGATTGTACACCGCCACCGACAGCACCATCTTGGCGCGGTCTTGACCAATCACATAGTCGTCGAGGGTGTGACGAATTTCGCGCGGAGCCGGCAGACGATCTTCGTCGCCCTCTGCGTCGGCTTCGAGGACTTCCTCGCGAATGATGTCGTTACACAGATCGACGCATTCATCGCAGATATAGACGGACGGGCCTGCAATCAGCTTACGGACTTCGTTCTGGTTCTTGCCGCAGAACGAGCAGTAAAGCAGCTTGCCGCTGTCGTCCTTGCCTTTGCCGTCGGCCATTCGCGTACCTCATTACGGACGGCGGCCGGTAAGCCGCCGGAGTTGCCTATCGTGAAATCTCAGTAGCAAATCACGCTATCAGGATGCCGGACGCTTATCCAGCATGGCATCGATCAGACCATACTCTGTCGCCTGGGCGCCGGTCATGAAGTTATCACGGTCGGTGTCCTTGGCGATGGTCTCGATGTCCTGACCGGTATGATTGGCGAGAATCTGGTTGAGCCGGTGGCGGATACTGAGGATCTCCTTGGTGTGGATCTCGATATCCGAAGCCTGGCCCTGGTAGCCGCCCAGCGGCTGGTGAATCATCATCCGCGAATTGGGCAGGCAGAAGCGCTTGCCGGCGGCACCGCCGGCCAGCAGCAGCGCGCCCATGCTCGCCGCCTGGCCGATGCACACCGTGGAGATGTCGGGCTTGACGAACTGCATGGTGTCGTAGATCGACATCCCGGCGGTCACCGAGCCGCCCGGCGAATTGATGTAGAGCTGAATGTCCTTGTCCGGGTTCTCGGATTCGAGGAACAGCAACTGCGCCACCACCAGGTTGGCCATGTAGTCTTCCACCGGCCCCACCAGGAAGATCACACGCTCCTTGAGCAGGCGCGAGTAGATGTCGTAGGCCCGCTCGCCGCGTGCACTCTGCTCGACCACCATCGGCACCAGGCCACCGGCGTTTTGAATATCGAACTCGTTGCCCATCTGTGTGATGTCCTTTATCCGCTGTGGTAAGCATCCGGACTGGTCCGGATATCGTCTACCTTAACATCATGACGCCAGACCCGGCGGATGCCGGGTCTGTCAACGCTCGCCGGGAGCTCAGCCCTTGGCTTCAGCGTCTTCGTCGTCTTCGCCATCATCAGCGGCCTCGGCCTGCTGCTGAGCGGCCTGCAGCGCCTGCTCGTAGGACATCTCGACATCCTTGACAGTGGTCTGTTCGAGCAGCGAGTCGACCGCCTTCTCTTCGAGGATCGCCGACTTGAGCTGCGTCTTGAGCTGGTCGTTGCCGAGGTAGTACTCGATCACCTGCTCCGGCTCCTGATACTGCTGAGCCAGCTCCTCGACCTTGGCCTTGATCTCGTCGTCGCTTGCCTCGAGCTCGCCTGACTTGATCACCTCGGCCAGCAGCAGGCCGACCTGAACGCGGCTCTTGGCCTGCTCGGCGAACAGCTCGTTGGGCAGCTGGGAGACGTCGAAATCCTCGCCCAGGCCGAACTGCTGCGCGGCCTGACGCTTGAGCGCATCGGTTTCCTGCTGCACCAGCGCCTGCGGCACCGGAATGTCGTTGGCGTTCTTGAGCGCCTCGAGCACCTGCTGCTTAACGCGGTTATCCACCGCCTGCTTGGCCTCGCGGGTCATGTTCTTGTGCACTTCGGCACGGAACTTCTCGACATCACCCTCTTCGACGCCGAACTGCTGGATGAACTCCTCGTTGACCTCGGCAAGCTGCTGGGCGCTGACCTTGTGCACCTTGACCTTGAAGGTCGCCTCCTGGCCGGCCAGGTTCTCGGCCTGGTAATCCTCGGGGAAGGTGACCTTGAGCTCCAGGTCGTCACCCGCCTGGGCTCCCACCAGCTGCTCCTCGAAACCGGGGATGAAGCTGTTGGAGCCCAGCACCAGGTCGTGGTTCTCGGCGCTGCCGCCCTCGAAGGGCTCGTCGCCCAGGAAGCCCTGGAAGTCGATGGTGACCTGGTCGCCGTCTTCGGCGGCGCGCTCGACGCTCTCCCAGGAAGCGTTCTGCTTGCGCAGGGTCTCGATCATCTGATCGATATCGGCGTCCTTGACCTCGACCACCGGGCGCTCGACCTCGGTGCCCTCGATGCCGTTGAGCGCCACCTCGGGATAGATTTCCAGCGTAGCGACGAACTCGAGATCCTTGCCTGACTCGTTGACGGTCGGCTCGATCTGCGGGAAGCCGGCGGGGTTGAGGCTCTCCTGGGTGATCGCCTGGACGTAACGCTCACGCATCACCTCACCGACCACCTCATTGCGCACCTGACCGCCGAAGCGCTGACGCACCACGGCCATCGGCACCTTGCCCTGACGGAAGCCGTTCAAGCGAACGTTCTTAGCGGTATCCTTGAGGCGGGCCGCAACGGCCTGATCGACCTCTTCTGCCGGCACCTGAACCTTGACACGGCGTTCGATCTGGGAGGTCGTTTCGACGGAAACTTGCATGAATAGTCCTCTACCGACTGGGCGTTCTGATGAATGCGTTGTCTGTTGAATGCGTGAATGGCTGTTTTGCGCAGCGAGAGCAAAGGGGTAATTCTATGAACCCCGCCAGCCGCTGGCAAGCGCGTCATGCCTCGACAATGGGGGCGATGCGGCTATTTACAAGGTGTGCAACCTCACCAGGCTGGATTTACCACGACGCATACGCCAAAGATCGCCGACGCCAACCGACGTAGCGCGACAAAATACGGGGAGAAGAGAATACCATGCGGGAGGTAATGGGGTGGATGATGGGGATCGAACCCACGACCACCGGAGCCACAATCCGGGGCTCTACCACTGAGCTACATCCACCACTACCTAATACTGACGTGCTGATACCTGATAACGAACGACAATCGGGCTGACGAATGGGGTGGATGATGGGGATCGAACCCACGACCACCGGAGCCACAATCCGGGGCTCTACCACTGAGCTACATCCACCACTGCGTCACCACCAACCAGCCAAGGCCACTCATCGAACCCGCCACGACGGCACCCTATTTGGCGCGCCCAGCAGGACTCGAACCTGCAACCTACGGCTTAGAAGGCCGTTGCTCTATCCGATTGAGCTATAGGCGCATTCTACGACCTTCAGACTCTTACCGACAACCCCCGGATGATATTTATTCAATATAATCATGGGGTTGAAATGGTCGGGGTGGAGGGATTCGAACCCCCGACATCCTGCTCCCAAAGCAGGCGCGCTACCAGACTGCGCTACACCCCGGCGACATCTCGCTCGGCTTATCGGTGCCTGTGAGGCCCCGACAATGCGAGGCGTATTCTACGTATGTTTCGCCTCTGGTCAAGCCCTTAGCGCTGCCGGTGCAGCGCATGGGCGCTTTGACTCCGGCCCGGGTCATGCGAAAATCGCCGCCCATGACGTTTCCAGCCCGCGGCCAGCCGCGGATGACCACCATGTCCCAGGGGAATTCTCGATGACCGCCCAGTTGATCGATGGTAAGGCGATTGCCGCTCACGTACGCCAACAGGTAGCCCGCCGGGTGGCGGCACGCCGTGAGGCTGGCGCACGCACGCCCGGCCTTGCCGTGATCCTGGTCGGCGACGACCCCGCTTCCCACGTCTATGTGCGCAACAAGCATCGCGCCTGCGACGAGGCCGGCGTTCACTCGGTCCAGCACCAGCTGCCTGCCGCCATCACCCAGGCCGACCTCGAAGCGACGATCGACGAACTCAACGCCGACCCCAGCGTCGACGGCATCCTGTTGCAGCTGCCGCTGCCCGGGCATCTCGACGCAGGGCCGATCCTCGAGCGCATCCTGCCGCACAAGGACGTCGACGGTTTTCACCCCTACAACCTTGGCCGCCTGGCCCAGCGTCAGCCGCTGATGCGGCCCTGCACTCCCAAGGGCATCATGACCCTGCTGCAGGAGAGCGGCCTGAATGTCCGCGGCCTGAATGCCACCGTGGTCGGCGCCTCCAACATCGTCGGCCGGCCGATGGCGCTGGAGCTGATGCTGGCCGGCTGCACCACCACCGTCTGCCACCGCTTCACCCGCGACCTCGAGGAGCACGTGCGCCGCGCCGAGCTGCTGGTGGTGGCAGTCGGCAAGCCGGGGCTGGTCAAGGGCGAGTGGGTGCGCGATGGCGCCATCGTCATCGACGTCGGCATCAACCGCGAGGACGATGGGCGCCTGATCGGCGACGTCGAGTTTTCCCCGGCCGCCGAGCGCGCCAGCCACATCACCCCGGTGCCCGGCGGCGTAGGGCCGATGACCGTCGCCTCGCTGCTCGAGAACACGCTCTACGCCGCCGACATGCACGACGCCATGCAAGGCTGAGCCGAGTCAGGTAGAATGCGCGCCTTCTCAGGCTACACGCCCCCATTTCCAGCATCGCGAGGCCGTCATGAGCGAACAGCAGATGAACGTGGAAAGCTTCAATCTCGACCACACCAAGGTCAAGGCCCCTTACGTGCGCCTGGCCGGGGTCAAGGTCGGCGACAACGGCGACCAGATTCACAAGTACGACATGCGCATCTGCCAGCCCAACCAGGCGCACATGGAGATGCCCGCGCTGCACTCCCTCGAACACCTGATGGCCGAGCTGTCGCGCAACCATAGCGACAAGGTCGTCGATATCAGCCCGATGGGCTGCCAGACCGGCTTCTACGTCGCGCTGATCAACCACGACGACTACGACGACGTGCTCGAGCTGCTGCGCAAGACCCTCGAAGACATACTGGTCGCCACGGAGGTCCCGGCCTGCAACGAGATGCAGTGCGGCTGGGCAGCCAGCCACAGCCTCGAGGGCGCCCAGCAGATCGCCCGCGAGTTCCTCGCCAAGCGCGACGAGTGGGCGGACGTGTTCGCATGAATCGTATCGGCATCATCGGCGCCATGGCCCAGGAGGTTGCCTACCTGGCGAGCCTGCTCGAAGATAGCAAGACCCGCCAGCACGTCGGCTGCACCTTCTATACCGGTCGCCTGCACGGCGTCGAGGTAGTGATCCTGCAGTCCGGCATCGGCAAGGTAAACGCCGCCATCGGCACCACCCTGTTGCTCGACACCTACCAGCCCGAGGCGATCATCAACACCGGCTCCGCCGGCGGTTTCGGCGAAGGGCTCGAGATCGGCGACGTAGTGGTCTCAAGCGAAGTGCGCCACCACGACGTCGATGCCGTGGTGTTCGGCTATGAGCACGGCCAGGTACCGCAGATGCCCGCCGCCTACCTGCCCGACCAACGGCTGGTCACGGTGGCACGCCAGAGCGTCGAGTCGCTCGGCGAAGTGCGCGTGGTCGAAGGGCTGATCGCCACCGGCGATGTGTTCATGGCCTGCCCGGAGCTGGTCACCAAGACCCGTTCGCGCTTTCCGACCATGCTCGCCGCCGAGATGGAAGCTGCCGCCATCGCCCAGACCTGCCATCTCTACGGCTGCCCGTTCGTGGTGATCCGCGCACTCTCCGATATCGCCGGCGGTGGCGACAACCACGTCAGCTTCGAGCAGTTCCTGGCCACCGCCGCAGATCACTCGGCACGGATGGTCACGGCCATGGTCGCGCGGCTGGCCACGCCCAGCCCCACGCCCGCCTGACGCCTGCCCGTGAGCGAACCGCCGATCAGCCGCTAAAGAATATGCTCGCCCTGCCGATACTATGAAAGACAATTATAGTCGGCAGGGTAAGAGGCCCCACCATGAGCGACCTGATCAACGATATTAGCCCCGCGACTCGCGGACTGACCGCCCAGCAGCGCCTCGACAGCATGCTCGTACAGCTCGGTCACAGCCCGCTCCCCACCCCCGAGAGCCAGGCAGAGCGCGGTGCTGCCGCGCTGCCGCCAGCGGGTGATCTCATTGAGCCGGTGCTGCGCATCAACGAAGTGATGCGCCCCTACGGCGTCGAGTTCCACCTCAATGAGTTCGACTCGCGCACCGTGACACGGATCGTCGACCGCGACAGTGGCGACGTGATTCGCCAGATTCCCAGTGAAGAAGTGCTGCGCATCGCCGAATCGCTGAGCGAACTGCAGGGGCGCCTGATCAACCTCGAGGCTTGAACCCCCTCGGGCTCTTCCTGTTCACGGCATCCTTCGCTTAGGGGCAACTGCGATAGCCCTGGGATCACCGGGTCGGCGACTGATCGCACCGCCAACCTCGGGTATCATGGCAGCCCGAATCCTTAGAGCCGTAACAGGAATCTCATCATGGCGCAGCCCCCTCGCCCGCTTCTCGTCGTCTACACCGGCGGCACCCTCGGCATGCTGCCAAGCGCCGCGGGCCTGGTGCCCGGGGGTGACATCGGCCGCCGCCTCGACGCCGCCCTGGCCAGCCTGCCGCCAGCACGCCGTGCCGATTTGCCGCCCTTCGAGCTGGTCGAGACGCCACAGCCCATCGACTCCAGCGCCGCCACCCCGGCCACCTGGCAGGCGCTGGCCGGCCTGATCGCCGCACAGCACGGCCGCCAGCGCTATGCCGGTATCGTGGTGCTGCACGGTACCGACACCCTGGCCTGGAGCGCCGCCAGCCTCGCCTACCAGCTTCAGGGCATCGACATCCCACTGGTAGTCAGCGGCGCCATGCTGCCGCTGGAAGCCGAGGGCTCCGATGCCCTGAGCAATATCGAGGCAGCGCTGCGCTTCGCCGCCAAGCCGAGGCTCAAGGAGGTCGCAGTGTGTTTTGCCGGCAAGCTACTGCGCGCCACCCGCACGCGCAAGTGGCATACCCAAGCAGCCGATGCCTTCACCAGCCCCAACTATCCGCCGCTCGGCGAACTGGTCGACCACCGCCCGGTGCTCTACCCCAACCGCGGCCTCGCCGAGCAGCAGCGCGGCGCGCCGCGCTTCGAGCTACCCGACTACACCGGCAAGCATGCCAGCAATAGCGTAGTGCGCATCGTGCTGTGGCCCGGCATCGCCGCCTGGCAGGTCGCTGCCTGGCTCGAGCCCAGCGCGGTGCAGGGCGCCCTGCTCGAAGTATGGGGCGACGGCAACGCCCCCGACGACCCCGAGCTACTCGGCGTCTTGGCCCGCGCCAGCGGCGAAGGCAAGCTGCTGGTTGCCCTCAGCCAGTGCCCCCACGGCGGCATCCAGATCGGCCACTACGCCGCCGGGCGGGGCCTGGCGGATGCCGGCGTGCTCTCCGCCGACGCCATGACACCGGAAGCCGCCTTCACCAAGCTGGTCCACCTGCTGACCCAGCCGCTCGGCGACGCCGAGCGCCGCCGCCTCTTTCTCACCCCGCTGGCCGGCGAACGTTAACGACAGGCGCGGCCATCAGCCGCTATGGTGAAGACACCCAGCATCGTCAAGGAGAATGCCATGCAGCCACCGGTTCACCACTTCAGCGAGCTCTTCGAGCAGCTCGGCCTGCCTGCCGACGCCGCCTCCATCGAGGCCTTCATCGAGCAGCATTCACCGCTGCCCGACGCCCTGCCGCTGCCCGAAGCGCCGTTCTGGAGCCGCGCCCAGGCGGACTTCCTCAACGAGGCGCTGGAAGACGACGCCGACTGGGCCGAGGTGGTCGACCACCTCGACGCCTCGCTGCGCAAGGCCTGACACCCACCCGCCAATAACCACGTTGCCCGGCCAAATGGCCGGGCAACGTCGTATCGGGGTCCAGGCAAAGTCGTTAGACCTGCATATTCATCACGTCTTTGTAGGCCGTCACCAGACGGTTGCGCACCTGCACGCCCATCTGAAAGGCCACGCTGGCCTTCTGCATATCGACCATCACGTCGTTGAGTGCCACGTCCGGGTCGCCGGACTGAAAGGCGGTGGACTTGGCGCTGGCGGTCTGCTGCAGTCGGTTGATGCGCTGTATCGAGGCCTGCAGCTCATTGGCGAAGCCGCCTTGGCCAACCGCCGTGGAGAGATGTTGGCCTTTGTGCTGGGCGCCGGCGGCCTGGGTCGCCAGCGACTGCATCTGCGCCACGGCCGACTGAATCGCGGGTGTACTCATGCGTCTCGACTCGCTGGTTGGAGAGCGTGATGGCAAGCCTAACAAGGCAGCCGCCACCACCAAAGCGGCAATTGGCGAGCAAAACTCCGGCTTTTCTTCCCTTTAGCCTTTACCTACCTCCGCATAATGGCGTTCATCAACACGACCGCCTGCCGACCCAGGGCGGCGAATCGGACAGCTTGTGGAGCCGGATGGCGCAATGATTTTCGACACCGACGCAGGGCAACGCCGCAGGACTGCAGGAGACACGCCGTGAGCGAGGCCCAGACCAACGCTGGCGCACAGCCGGCCGGCAACCAGCGCAGCGCCGAGGGCGCTGCAACGACAGGGATGCGCGGCCTTTCAACCGCCAAGCTTGCCGAGCAGCTGCGTGCCAATCCGCTGGTGCCGCTGATGATCGCCGCGGCGGTGGTCATCGCGATCATCATCGCCCTGCTGCTGTGGGCCAAGAGCCCCGACTACCGCGTGCTCTACAGCAATCTCAGCGAGGCCGACGGCGGCCGCATCATCAACGAACTCGACACCCGCGGCGTCAACTACCGCATGGGCCCCGGCGGCCAAGCGCTGCTGGTGCCCAGCGACCAGGTCCACAGCCTGCGCCTGCAGCTCGCCGAGCAGGGCCTGCCCCAGGGCGGCAACGTCGGCTTCGAGCTGATGGACGACCAGGCCTTCGGGGTCAGCCAGTTCGCCGAGCAGGTCAACTTCCAGCGTGGCCTGGAGGGCGAACTGTCGCGCTCCATCGAATCCCTCGGCCCGGTCAACCGGGCGCGCATTCACCTGGCCATGGCCAAGTCGTCGGTGTTCGTGCGCGAGCGTGAGCCGGCCAAGGCCTCGGTGGTGCTCACCCTGCATGGCGGGCGCAGCCTCAGCGAAGGCCAGGTCGATGCCATCGTGCACATGGTCTCGAGCAGCGTACCCGAGCTCTCCGCCGACGACGTCACCGTGGTCGACCAGGCCGGGCGCCTGCTCTCCCAGCGTGGCGACACTAGCCGCGACCTCGACGGCACCCAGCTTTCGTACATCGACGAAGTCGAACGCTCCTACCAGCGCCGCATCGAGAACATCCTGTCGCCGATCCTCGGTAGCCAGAACGTCCGCGCCCAGGTCGCCGCCCAGATCGACTTCGCCACCCGCGAGGAGACCTCCGAGCGCTACGGCCCCAACCAAGCGCCCAACGAGGCCGCGGTGCGCAGCTCGCAGCTGAGCACTTCCTATCGCGGCGGTGAAGAGTTGGCGATGGGCATTCCCGGCGCGCTGACCAACACCCCGCCGGGCGTCGCACCCTCGCCGATCAACCAGCCCCTCGACGAGGATGGCAATCCCATCGACGCCGAGGAGCTCACCGAAGGCGGCGCGTCCAGCGACCTGCGTCACGACAACGTCATCAACTACGAAGTCGACCGCAACGTCGAGCATATCCAGCACCGTCGCGGCCAGATCGAGCGCCTCTCGGTGGCGGTGGTAGTCAACTACCGCGAAGAGACCGACGCCGACGGCGACATCCAGCGCGTCGCCCTGAGCGATGCCGAGATCGCCCAGCTCAACCGCCTGGTGCGCCAGGCCATGGGCTTCTCCGAAGCGCGCGGCGATGCTGTCGAAGTGGTCAACAGTCCCTTCACCCTCGACCAGGAAGAGCTCGACCAGCGCGCATGGTGGGAGTCGCCGGAACTCCAGGCCATGGCCATCAGCGCCGGCCGCTACCTGCTGATCGCTTTCGTCGCCCTGCTGCTTTACTTGCTGCTGCTGCGTCCGCTGATCAAGCGCTACACCGAGCAGCCACTGGCCGCCGCCGCGATTCCCGAACCAGGCTTCCACGCTACCGTCGGCAACGACGACGAGGACGGCGAGTCCAGCGAGCAACTCGAGGACGACAGCTACGCGCCGCCGCCGCGCAAGAAGCGCAAGTCGTCGGCCTATGAGCAACAGCTCAAGGACGTCCGCGAGATGGCTCAGGAAGACCCGCGCCTGATCGGCATGATCGTGCGCAGCTGGATCCACAAAGACGAGGGCAACAGCTGATGAGCAAGACCGCCCAGATCACCATGAGTGGCGCCCGGCGCAGCGCCATCCTGCTGCTCGCCCTCGACGAGGACAGCGCCGCCGAGGTGTTCAAGTACCTGGCGCCGCGCGAGGTGCAGGAGATCAGCCAGGAGATGGCGACCCTCGACCAGGTCTCCCACGAGGAGATGCGCCAGGTCCTCAACAACTTTCATGACGAGGCCGAGCAGTTCACCGCCATCAACCTGCACTCCAGCGACCATATCCGCTCGGTGCTGACCAAGGCGCTGGGCAGCGAACGCGCCTCGAGCCTGATCGAAGATATCCTCGAGACCACCAGCACCAGCTCCGGCATCGACTCGCTCAACCTGATGGAAGGCTCGCTGGTCGCCGAGATGATCCGCGACGAGCACCCGCAGATCATCGCCACCATCCTGGTGCACCTGGAGCGCCACCAGGCCGCCGACATCCTCGAGCACTTTGACGACAAGCTGCGCAACGACGTGGTGCTGCGCATCGCCACCTTCAGCGGCGTGCAGCCGGCGGCGCTGCAGGAGCTCACCGAAGTGCTCGGCGGCATGCTCGACGGCCAGAATCTCAAGCGCAGCAAGATGGGTGGCGTAAGAACCGCCGCCGAGATCCTCAACCTGATGAATTCCAGCCAGGAAGAGGTGGTCATCGAGACCGTGCGCGCCCACAGCGAAGACCTGGCACAGAAGATCATCGACGAGATGTTCCTGTTCGAGAATCTGCTCGACCTCGACAATCGCGCCATCCAGCTGGTGCTCAAGGAGATCGACACCAACTCGCTGGTGGTCGCGCTCAAGGGTGCCCCGGACGCGCTGATGGAAAAGTTCATGCGCAACATGTCGCAGCGCGCCGCCCAACTGATGCAGGAGGACATGGAAGCCCGCGGACCGATCCGCGTTTCCCAGGTCGAGACCGAACAGAAGAACATCCTGCAGGTGGTGCGGCGCCTGGCCGACGCCGGCGAAATCGTACTGAGCGGTGGAGACGACACCTATGTCTGACGCCTGG
Source organism: Halomonas socia (assembly GCF_010977575.1). Taxonomy (GTDB): domain Bacteria; phylum Pseudomonadota; class Gammaproteobacteria; order Pseudomonadales; family Halomonadaceae; genus Franzmannia; species Franzmannia socia. The sequence goes on along the minus strand of NZ_CP048812.1, from coordinate 3,500,324 downwards.
CGCGATCTCGACGATCGCCAGGATGACGACTGGCGGCGCTGGCAGATGGACGAGCTGGGCCAGCCCCAGCGCGCCCAGCAGGAGCGTGAGCGCAAGCGCCGCGAGGCGATCCGCCAGCAGGCCTTCCAGCGCAATGCCGAGATCGAAGCACTGCGCGAGAAGGTTCGCGAGGAAGCGCGCCAGGAAGGCTATGCCGCCGGTCAGGCCGACGGCTACCAGGCCGGCTACGACCAGGGCCTCGCCGAAGGCCGCGAGACCGGCGAGCAAGAGCTCAAGCGCCAGACCCAGAAGACCCTGGCGCCGCTCGCCCCGCTGGCCCAGCACTTCAGCGAGGCGCTGGCCCGCCTCGACCAGGACATCGCCGACGACCTCGTCGAGCTGGCGCTGACCACCGGCCGCCAACTGGCCGGCGAGGCCTTCGACGCCCACCCCGAACAGATCCTCGACATCGTCCGCGAACTGCTCCACGCCGACCCGGCGCTCAGCGGTCGCCCGCGGCTGTGGCTGCACCCCGCCGACCTAAGCTTGGTCAAGGCTCACCTCGGGCACGAATTCGATGCCGCCAACTGGCAGCTGCAGCCCGACGACACCATCAGCCGCGGCGGCTGCCGGGTGACCAGCCCCAGCGGCGAGCTGGATGCTACCTGGGAGCGGCGCTGGGCCACCATCACCGCCATGGTGCGCCAGCGCAAGTCGGGTGACACCCGCGCCAACGGCGACCGTAATGGCGATGCGGCACCCCGCGAAGAAGGCACCGACAATGGTTGACGCCGTCGCCGACAACCGCCACCAACGTCACTGGCAGCAGGCGCTGACGCGGGTCAGCTCACGCATCGAGGCGGTGCCCCATTACCGCAGCAGCGGGCGCATCGTGCGCGCCACCGGCATGGTGCTCGAGGCGGTGGGCCTCAAGGTGGCGCTGGGCAGTGGCTGTCGCATCGAGCTCAGCGTCCACGGCGAGACGCAGTACGCCGAGGCCGAGGTAGTGGGCTTCTCCGGCGAGAAACTGTTCCTGATGCCACTGGCCGAGATCAGCGGGCTCTCCCCCGGCGCCCGCGTGCTGCCGCTCACCGACGGCGACGGCGGCAGCGCGCGACGCTTCCCGATCGGCGACTCGCTGTTGGGCCGCGTGGTCGACGGCAACGGCCGCCCGCTTGACGACCAGGGCCCGCTCGACGATGCGCCCTTCGCACCGCTGGCCACGCCACCGCTCAACCCGCTGTCGCGTGCGCCTATCGAGGCGCAGATCGACGTCGGCATTCGCGCCATCAACGCCCTGCTCAGCGTCGGCCGCGGCCAGCGCATGGGCCTGTTCGCCGGCTCCGGCGTCGGCAAGTCGGTGCTGCTGGGCATGATGGCCCGCTACACCCAGGCCGACGTCATCGTCGTCGGGCTGATCGGCGAGCGCGGCCGTGAGGTACAGGACTTCATCGACAACATCCTCGGCGAAGAGGGGCGGCGCCGCGCCGTGGTGGTCGCCGCCCCCGCCGACACCTCGCCGCTGCAGCGCCTGCAGGGCGCCTCCTATGCCACCCGCCTGGCGGAAGGCTTCCGCGACGCTGGCCGCAACGTGCTGCTGATCATGGACTCGCTGACCCGCTACGCCATGGCCCAGCGCGAGATCGCCCTGGCCATCGGCGAACCGCCGGCCACCAAGGGCTATCCGCCGTCGGTATTTGCCAAGCTGCCGGGACTCGTCGAGCGCGCCGGCAACGCCCGGCGCGGCGGCGGCTCGATCACGGCGTTCTATACCGTACTCACTGAGGGCGACGACCAGCAGGACCCCATCGCCGACTCGGCGCGGGCGATCCTCGACGGCCATATCGTGCTGTCGCGCACCCTGGCCGAGTCTGGCCACTATCCGGCCATCGATATCGAGGCCTCGATCAGTCGCGCCATGACCGCCATCGTCGCCGACGACCAGCAGCGCCAGGCACAGCAGTTCAAGCAGCTGTTCTCGCGCTTCCAGCGCAACCGCGACCTGATCAGCGTCGGCGCCTACAGCGCCGGCCACGACCCACAGCTCGACCAGGCGGTGCAGATCTACCCGCACCTGGAGCAGTTCCTGCAACAGCGGATCGATGAGCAGGCCACCGCCGACCAGTCACGTCAGTCGCTGTCAGCACTCATTGGAGGGGGTAAATGATGCACCAGCAACCGCTCGACACCCTGCTCGACCTGGCCCGCGAGGCCCGCGACAGCGCCGGTACGGCGCTGGCCAACGAGCGCCGCACCCAGCAGCACACCGTGGCCCAGCTCGACGCCCTGGGCCGCTACCGGCTGGAGTACGCCCAACGCCTGCAGGACGCCATGCACGCCGGCATCGACCCGGCCACCATGCACAACTATCAGCAGTTCCTGGCCTCGCTGGATGCCGCCATCGTGCGCGCCAGGCAGGCCCTCGGCGATCAAGAGCAGCGCGTGGCCTCGAGCCAGCAGCACTGGCAGCAGGAGCAGCGCAAGCTCTCCTCCTACGACACCCTGGCCAGCCGCCGCGCCGACCAGATTCGTCAGCAGGCCCAGCGTCACGAACAGCGCGTCAACGACGAATTGAGCACCAATGCCCTGCTGCGCCGCCGCCGCGAACAAGACGACAGTCACTGACACAACCCGGCCGCGCCAACCCGCGCGGCCGCCTCGCCGGCGATCACCGGCTGGCCCGTACAAGGAGGCACCATGGACATCTCTGCGCTTCTGACCGCCACTGCCGGCACCGGCAAGGCCGCCAACTCCCAGCCCGGGGGCAAGCTCACAAGCGACGGCGCCTTCGCCGAGCAGCTCAACCAGGCCGCCCACGCTGCCGGCCTCACCCAACTGCTGGGGGCGAGTCACGCCAAGCCTGGTGCCAACGGCGGCGGAGAACTGCCCGCCGACCTGGCGGCGCTGGCCGAACGCCTGGTCGAGGGTATCGCCAATGAGGTGGCCGACGGCGATGGCCAGGCCGAAGCGCTGGCGCTGATCGAGGGCGTACTCGACGAGGCAGCAGCCGACCCGCATGGTGAGGCGCCGCTGGCCGCCCTCGAGGCGCTGCTAAACGGCGACGCCCAGGCCAACCACTCGCTGCCAGGTGCCGTGAGCCTGGACGCCGGCGAAGAGTCGGCGCTGCTGGCCGAGGTACGCCAGCGCATGGCGTTGATCGACGCCGCCGGCCGGCCGCTGGCTACGCCCGGGCAGGGCCTGAGCAACCCGTCTAGCAGCCAACGACCGGGCGCCGAACTGGCCGCCCTGCAGGCGCGTGCTCTCGGCCAGGCCGAGGGCGACACGCGCCAGCCGCGCGCCACCAGCGACGCCCTGCTGCTCGACCCCGCCGCCGCGCGGGAAGCCAAGCCCGCCGGCCGCGAGGCGCTCGCCGAGATCACTCAGCAGGCGCTACGCAGCGCCGCTCAGGCCGCCCCCGCGGCGAGCCCCGGCGCTGCTGCCACCCCTCAGCCAGCCGCAGGCCAGCCGCAGCCCGGTAGCGAGGCCCCGCTGTTCGCCGCCCTGAATGGCCGCAGCGAGGCCCCCAGCGCCGCCAGCGGCGAGGCCAACGGCATGCCAGCAGCGCCCGCCGCCAGTGCCCAGGGCACTACCGCCAGCCCGCAGCCGCTCGGCCAGCCGCTGGCCAACCCCAACAGTGCGGCGCTGAGCGCCCCAGTGGCCAGCCAGCAGTGGCAGCAGCAGCTCGGCCAGCAGCTGATCAACCTCACCCAGCGCGGCGAGCAGCGCGTCGAGCTGCGCCTCAACCCCGCCGAACTGGGGCCGCTCTCGGTGAGCCTCAAGCTCGGCGAGAACGGCGCCCAGGCGCAGTTCCTCTCGGCCCACGCCCAGGTTCGCGGCGCCCTCGAGCAGGCCATCCCGCAACTGCGCGAGGCCCTCGAGGAGCAGGGTATTTCACTGAGTGAGGCAACGGTCGGCGAGCACGCCGGAGGCCAGCAGGGTGAGATGACCTTCGCCAACGGCGGCGGTAGCGGCCAGCACGGCGGCAGCGCATCGGGTAGCGAAGATAAAGTCCTCGGTGACACCGCCGAGGCGCTGCCGGACCGCCCGCTGGAGCTCGACGGCCGCGTCGATCTCTACGCCTGAGCGCACCGTGTGGCGGCGCGTTGAGTTGTCACCCTCAATGTCTCGCCCGCGGGGCCGATAACGATGTAGCAGGTCAAAGCCTCGCGGATCTGGTAAAGCGCCAAGATACGCGGTTTAGGCCGGCCTTTTCGAACCATGGCGATGGCACCGCTATCGCCATACTGCTTTCTAGAATGCACCCCTCGGGGTCGCCTATCTATCGGTGGCAAAGACAATGGCAAAGAATCGCAGCGCGGGCAGCCGCAAACCCTGGTGGATCATCGGCTTGCTGATCATTCTGTTCTCGATGGGCAGCTCAGCGGCCATGTACTACATGATGGACAGCCGCAGCGGCGAGGCCGATCCAGGCGCCCAGACCGTGGTCGAAGAGATCCGCGCCCCGGCGCCGATCTTCGTCGACGTCAACCCGTTCACGGTCAACTTGCAGAGCCGTCACTACGACCAGCAGCTGCTCTATATCGGGCTGTCGCTGCGGGTCGGCAACGACACCACCCGCGAGCTGATCGAGGAGCACATGCCCCAGGTGCGCAGCCGCCTGCTGATGCTGCTCTCCAGCCAGCAGGCCGAGGATCTGATCAGCCCCGAGGGCAAGCAGCAGTTGTCGGCCGAGATCCTGGCCCTGTTCGACCAGCCGCTGACCGACCCGCAGCCGTCGCTGATGGTCAACGACGTGTTGTATACCGAATTCATCGTCCAGTGACCACGACGCTGAACCCTTGAGTCTTCATCGAGAAGTGCAATAGCGCCATGTCCCAAGACGACCTGCTCTCTCAAGAAGAGATCGACGCCCTGCTCAAGGGCGTCAGCGGCGAAGAAGAGGCTGCTCCTAGCGATAGCAAGAGCGGCGACGCGCGTATTCGCCCCTATGACCCGGCCACCCAGCACCGGGTCATACGCGAGCGTCTGCACGCCCTGGACATCATCAACGAGCGGTTCGCGCGGCACTTCCGCATGAGCCTGTTCAACCTGCTGCGGCGCAGTGCCGACATCACCGTCGACACCGTGCGCTACCAGAGCTACAGCGACTTCTCGCGCAATGTCCCGGTGCCCACCAACCTCAACCTGGTGGCGCTCAAGCCGCTGCGCGGCTCGGCGCTGGTGGTGTTCCCGCCGAGCCTGGTATTCATGGTGGTCGACAACCTGTTCGGCGGCGACGGGCGCTTTCTTACCAAGTCGGAAGGTCGCGAGTTCACCCACACCGAACAGCGCATCATCCGCCGCCTGCTGAAACTCGCCCTAGACGCCTACCAGGAAGCCTGGCGCTCGGTGTATCCGCTGGAGGTGGAGTTCCTGCGCTCCGAGATGCAGGTCAAGTTCGCCAACATCACCAACTCGCCCAACGAGATCGTGGTCAACAGCACCTTCCACCTGGAAGTCGGCAACCTGACCAGCGATTTCCAAATCTGCATGCCCTACTCGATGATCGAGCCGCTACGCGAGCAGCTCAGCGGCCCGCTCACCGACAGCCACCCCGAAGAGGAGCGGCAGTGGGGCCAGCGCATGGCCGGTGAGATCAAGCGCTCCCACGTCGAGCTGATCGCCGACTTCGTCGATATCCCCAGCAGCATCGGCCGGGTGATGTCGCTTGGAGTCGGCGACGTGCTGCCCATCGAACTGCCGGAAATCGTCACCGCCAGCGTCGACGGCGTACCGGTGATGCGCTGCGAATACGGTAGCCAACATGGTCAGCGTGCGCTGCGCGTCAACAGCCTGATCGAGCATGCTCCGCCATCCAAGTCGGCCAAGGAAACTTTCGTCAAAGGGTCAACGCCGCAAGCCAAGGAATCCGATAATGACTGATCCCAACAAGCCTGATCCCAACAAGCCCGATCAGAGCGCCACAGATGACGACTGGGCCAGCGCCATGGCCGAACAGGGCGATGCGGCGCCCGCCGAGGACGACCCCTGGGCCGAAGCGCTGGCCGAGCAGGCCGAAAGCGAAGCCGAGGCCCCGGCCAGCCAGCCGGAGCCGGAAGCCGCCGGCTCCAAGGTCTTCAAGCCCCTCGACAAGGGCCAAGGCAGCGGTGCCGCCCGCGACCTGGAAATGGTCATGGACATCCCGGTCAAGCTCAGCGTCGAGCTCGGCCGCACCCGCATCACCATCAAGCAGCTACTCGAGCTCGCCCAGGGCTCAGTGATCGAGCTCGAAGGCCTGGCCGGCGAGCCGATGGACATCCTGATCAACGGCTACCTGATCGCCCAGGGCGAAGTGGTGGTGGTGGATGACAAGTACGGCATCCGCGTGACCGAGATCATCACCCCCTCCGAGCGCGTGCAGAAACTCAACCGATGAGCGAGCGCGTTTCGACACCCGAGCCCGCCCCGCAGGTCGACACCAGCGGCCTGGTGGCTCTCGAGGGTAGCGTAGGCAGCAGCGACGCCCTGCTCGGCATGGCGGCGCTGGGCAAGACCGCGGCGGCCCTGGCACTGGTGGTGGCGGTGATCTTCCTGTGCAGCTACCTGGTCAAGCGCCTGCACCCGCAGGGGCGCGTGCACGGCCAGCACCTCAAGGTGGTCGGCAGCACTGCAGTGGGCAACCGCGAGCGGGTGGTGATCGTCGACGTCGAAGGCACCTGGCTGGTGCTCGGCGTGGGCGGCGGGCAGGTCAACAAGCTCCACGAGTGCGCCGCGCCGGTCGACACGATGCCGCCCTCGCCCGTGCACCCAGAAGGCAGCAGTTTCGCCTCGCGCTTCGCCAGTGCTTTAAAGCAGAACGCCGGTCAGGCCCTGGGCCGCGGCAAGGGCAGCCGGCCGTGACCTCGATGCGGCGCCTCGTACTTCTCCTGCTGCTTGCCCTGCTGGTGTGGTGGCTGCCGAGTGCCGCCTTCGCCCAGGCCACCATCCCCGGTATCACCAGCCAGCCCACCGATGACGGTGGCCAGCAGTGGTCGATGCATCTGCAGACCCTGCTGCTGCTCAGCTCGATGGCATTCCTGCCGGCGCTGCTGCTGATGATGACCGGCTTCACCCGTATCATCATCGTGCTCAGCCTGCTGCGCACCGCCATGGGCACCCAGTCGGCGCCACCCAATCAGGTGCTGCTCGGCCTGGCGCTGTTTCTGACCTTCTTCGTGATGTCGCCGGTGTTCGCCCAGGTCTATGAGGATGCCTGGCTGCCGCTCTCCGCCGACGACATGAACTTCGACGAGTTCCTGCTGGTGGCCAGCCAGCCGTTTCGCGAGTTCATGCTGGCCCAGACCCGTGAGCCGGACCTAGCGCTATTCGTGCGCCTGGCCGACGTTGGCGAGATGCAGGGCCCGGAAGAGCTGCCGATGCGCGTGCTGATGCCAGCCTTCGTCACCAGCGAGCTGAAGACCGCCTTCCAGATCGGCTTCACCATCTTCATCCCGTTTCTGATCATCGACCTGGTGGTGGCCAGCGTACTGATGTCGCTGGGTATGATGATGGTGCCACCGGCAACCATCTCGCTGCCGTTCAAGCTGATGCTGTTCGTGCTCGTCGACGGCTGGCAACTGATCATCGGCTCGCTGGCCGAGAGCTTCTACATATGACCCCACGAGGAGTTCGCAATGACACCCGAAGTCGTCATGGGCATGGCCTACCAAGGCATGCGGGTCACGCTGTTCCTGGCTGGCCCGCTGCTGATCACCGCCCTGCTCACCGGCCTTACCGTCAGCCTGTTCCAGGCCGCCACCCAGATCAACGAGATGACGCTGTCGTTCATCCCCAAGATCCTCGGCGTGTTCACGGTGCTGGTATTCGCCGGGCCCTGGCTGCTCAAATTGATCACCGACTTCACCCGCGAGCTGTTCACCAACATCCCGCTGATGTTGAGCTGACGGCGCCCGCCCATGGTCGAGGTCACCTTCGCCCAGCTGCAGACCTGGCTGATGCTGTTCCTGTGGCCCTTCGTGCGCATCACCGCGTTCATGATGGCTGCGCCGCTGATGGGCCACTCGTCGGTACCCAATCAGGCCAAGATTGGCCTGGCGGTGCTGCTCACGATAGTCATCGGCCCCAGCCTGCCGGAACTGCCCGAGGCGCCGATCCTCTCCTGGGCGAGCCTTGGCATCATGATCGAGCAGATGCTGATCGGCGTCGCCATCGGGCTGACCATGCAGGTGATGTTTGCAGTGGTGCAGGCGGCCGGCGAGTTCATCGGCCTGCAGATGGGCCTGGCCTTCGCCACCTTCTTCGATGCCGGCAGCGGCACCAACACCATGATCCTGTCGCGGGTGTTCTACATGATCACCCTGCTGATGTTCCTGGCCTTCAACGGCCACCTGATCGTGATCGAGATCCTCGCCTCGACCTTCGTCACCCTGCCGATCGGCATCGGCAGCTTCAACGCCGGCGCCTTCGAGATGCTGGTGCGCTTCGGCGGCACCATCTTCGTCTCAGGCATGCTGCTGGCGCTGCCGCTGGTCGGCTCGCTGCTGATCATCAACCTCTCGCTGGGCATCCTCAACCGCTCGGCGCCACAGCTCACGGTGTTCAATATCGGCTTCCCCACCTCGCTGACCGTGGGCATCTTCCTGTTGATGGTGCTGATGACCGACTTCGCCCGCTTCCTACAGAGGCTGTTCAGCGACAGCCTGGGGTTTCTGCAGCATCTACTCGAAGTGATGGCGCCGTTAAGCTGATGCCCGGCTCCGGCCTCGATAAGCGGCGGACACCAGCCTTCGGCTGGCGTTTGGCATGGCTGAAACTCGAGTTTAGGCGAGTGCCGCCAGCGCCTGCTCCAATGATGCCTGCTGGCGCCGCTCGTAGAGCGCGATCTCGTCGATGACCTTAGCCCCCAGCGCCGCTTCGAACTGCGCCTGATTCGAGTGGCTGGCCTGGTTGGAATGGCTATAACCATCACCCACGCCGTCGCCGAGGTTGGACTGAAAGATGCCCGCGGCACTCACCGGCAGGAAGTCTTCGTAGGTCATCGGTGTAGCGGCCAGCGCACCACGCTCGATCAGCGCCTCCACGTCGCTTGCGTCCCGCGTGTCGACAGCAACGTCGGGCACGGCACGGTAGTGGAAGAAGGCCAGTCCCTCGCGGCGCAGCGTGGCGGGGTCGTCGGGGAAGTCGGCAAACACCTCGCTTAGCTGCGCCTGGTGGCTGGCGTTGTCGGCGCCTGCATCCGCCTCGCGGGCGGCCGCCAGCAGGCGGTCGTAGAGCGCGCGCCCCTTGCGGGTCAGCGCCACGCCGCGCTGTTCGATCTCGCCGAAGCGCGCGGTGTGGTGGCCCTGCTGGTCGCCGGCGAAGCGGATCGGCTCCTCCAGCGCCTTGAAGCTGGTCTGGCGCAGCAGGATCGGGCAGACGCGCCGCGGCGGGCCTTCGATGATCGCCTTGGGGTCGATGCCGGCCGCGGGCATGCGCCGCTGCACTTCGTCGATGTCCAGGGTGCGCGGCGTCAGGTGGTTGATATGCGGGCCGCGGAAGCACACCACGTCGGCGATCAGGCGGTGCTCGCCGCTCAGCGCGCGATAGGTGGCCAGGTCGACGGTGGCCTCGCGGTGCCAGCGAAAGGTTTCCAGCGCCTCGGCCACGAAGCGCTCGGCCTGGGCCGCGTCGAGCCCGCCCTGGTGCTCGGCGGAGGCGACCAGCTCGCGCACGCCGGGGGTGAAGATGTCGCGGGCGGCGAGGATCTCGGCGGCGCGCTGGCGCAGCGCGGCATCCTCGATCAGCTCCAGGCGCAGCAGCGAGGTGAACACGCGGAACGGGTTGCGCTTGAGCGCGGCGTCGTCCATCGGGCGAAACGCCGTGGAGTGCACCGGCACGCCGGCCTCGGAGAGGTCGTAATAGCCCACCGGGTACATGCCCATCACCGCGAACACCCGGCGCAGCATGGCCAGCTCCGCCGGGGTGCCGACGCGAATCGCGCCGTGGCGCTCGACATCCAGCCGCGCCAGCTCGTCACCATCGCGCAGCGCGGCGTGCAGCGCGGGGGCCGCCGCCAGCGTCTCGCGGTTGACCGCCTCGACCAGCGCCAGCAGGGTGCCGTACTGCGGCACCTCGTGGCGGTACATCTCCGACATCGCCTTGGCAAAGTTGCCGCGAATCTCGTCTGTGGCTATCCAGTTGCTCATCTGGGCCTCCTGTGGCCGATCTGTTCTTAGCATAGCGGTATCCGGGGCGGCGACTCAGGCCTCGAGCGACTCAAGCGCACGCTCGAGGATCGCGAGGCCTTCATCGAGCCGTTCGGGTTCGATGGTCAGCGGCATCAGCAGCCGCAGCACGTTCTTGTGCCGCCCACTGGGCATCAGCAGCAAGCCATGATGACGGGCGCTGGCCAGCAGCGTGACCAAGTGCTGGCTACCGCTGGCGGCGGCGGTGTCGTGGAAAACGATGCCACGCATGGCACCAATGCCGGTCAGTTCGCCGAGCATCGGAAAACGGCCGCTGGCCTGCCAGCGCTGGTGCGCAGCCACCAGGCGCCGTTCCAGGCGCTGGCTCCACTCGCTCAAGCGCGCCGGGGTCATCAGCTGCATCACCGCCTTGGCAGCGGCGCAGGCCACCGGGTTGCCGGAGTAGGTGCCACCCAGCCCGCCCTTGGGCAAGGCGTTCATGATCGCCTCGCGCCCCACCACCGCGGCCAGCGGCAGGCCGCCGGCCATGCTCTTGCCCATCAGCAGCAGGTCGGGCTCGATGCCCAGATGCGAAAAGGCGAAGCGCGCGCCGCTGCGCCCGAAGCCGGACTGGATCTCGTCGATGATCAGCACGATGCCGTGGCGGTCGCACTCGGCGCGCAGCTGCCGGGCGAAGTCGCGGTCGAGCAGGCGAAAACCGCCCTCCCCCTGCACCGGCTCGACCACGATGGCGGCCACCTCATCGGCCGGCACTTCGACCTCGAACAGCCGCGCCAGCGCCGCCAGGCCCTGCTCGGCGCTGACGCTGCCGTCAGCACTGGGGAACGGCAGGTGGTAGACCGGCCCCGGCAGGGCGCCGAGCCGGCGCTTGTAGGGCGCGACCTTGCCGTTGAGGTTGAGCGCGGCCAGGGTGCGACCGTGGAAGCCGTCGTCGAAGGCGATCACCGCCTGGCGGCCAGTGTGGCCGCGGGCCACCTTGAGGGCATTCTCGGTGGCCTCGGCACCGCTGTTGGTGAGCATGCAGCCCAGCGGGTAGCTCACCGGCACGAAGCCCTGCAGCGCGGCGACCACGTCGAGATAGCCGCGGTGCGGCACGGCATTGAACGCCGAGTGGGTCAGCTTGGCCAGTTGGGCACCGGCGGCCTCGACGATCACCGGGTGGCAATGCCCCAGGTTGAGCACGCCGATGCCGCCGACGAAGTCGATATAGCGCCGGCCCTGCTCGTCCCACACCTCGGCATTGCTGCCCCGCTCCACACAGATGGGGTGCACCACGCCCAGCGACTCGCTGACAAAGGGGAGTTCCATACCCTATCCATCCTCCTGCTGCATCCAGTAGTGCTGCTATCAGAGCAGAGCCCAGCCCGGCTCTCAAACGAAAAAAAACGTGCTATGCATTCCGTTTATTCAGGGTGATGCCCGCATTAAGGCTCAGTAAAAGCTCTGCAGATTATTGCCAGGAAAAAATGGAATACAAAGCAGACTAAATTTCTTTTGCCTGATATGTCACAGATGACAACAATGGCCCATCAACAGTGGACCCTCGGCGCATCGGCCACGAAGACGGCAGGCGCCAGGAAACAGAACAACCACAGGTAAGTGAACAGGAGACGACATGAAGCGCGTATTCCCCCTGGCAACACTGGCTGCCACTGCAGGCGCCCTGCTGGCCGGCTGCGGCAGCGACGGCACTAACACCCCAGATATCGCCATCGGCCCGCCGGCCAGCACCACCCAGAGCGTGTCGCAGTTGATCTTCGACGCCTACGGCATCGGCGACGACAGCTACAACACCTACCAGGAAGGCTTCGGCGCGGCTCTCGACGGCGTTCAGGATGGCAACATCGATATCTCCATCGGCATCCTCGGCCTGCCGTCGGGTAGCATCGAGAACCTGCAGGCCTCGAGCGGCGATGCGCGCATGCTGAGCCTGAGCGATGACGCCATCGAATACATCGAGGCCAACAGCGACTACCAACGCTTCACCATCCCCAGCGACAGCTACGAGTTCCTCGACGAGGACGTCACCACCATCACCGCCTACGCCATCCTGATGGGCAATACCGATACCATCGGCGAGGAACTGGGCTACGAGCTGGCTCGGCTGATGCACGAGCATGCCGACGAGAACACCCACTCGCAGTCGGCGTTCATGACCCTGGAGAATGCCCTCAATGGCTCGGACGACCTGCCGATCCACCCCGGTGCCAAACGCTACTACGAGGAGCAGGGCCTGACCGTGGACAACCCGGTCGCCGAGCTGGGCGAGGTCGAGGAGAAGTCCGAGTTCATCCTCGGTACCGGCAGCCAGGGTGGCACTTACTACCCGCTGGGCGGCGAGATGGCGACCATCTGGAACCGCTACCTGGACGATGCCAACTTCACCAACATCGAGACCGGCGCCTCGATCGAGAACATGGTCAGCATCCGCGACGGCAACATGGACCTGGGCATGACCGTGCACGCCCCGGCTCGCGAGGCCGTGGACGGTCGCGGTGAGTTCGAGGGTGGCCAGGTCGAGAACGCGGCCTTCATCGGCCACATCTACCCTGAAGTGATTCAGATCGTGACCCGCGAGCGCTCGGGCATCACATCGCTCGATGAGATCGCTGACTGATCCGTCCTTCACGATCGCTGCCGGGCACCGCGCCCGGCAGCACCTGTTTCTGCGAGGCTACCGTGGTTAAAAAAAAACCGCTGACGACGCATCACTGCTAGAGAAGTACGACCGTGAGTCCAACACGCGCACCGAGCTAGGCAAGTGGGGCTGGCTGGTGACGCTGATGGGCATCACCCTCACCTGTTTTCATCTGTATACCGGCTACTTCGGCACCCTGCCCTCCCAACAGCAGGGCGCGGTCCATCTGGGGCTGGCGCTGGGGATGATCTTCCTGCTGTTTCCGGCCACCCGCGGCAGCGGCCGCCAGCGTGTGCCGTGGTACGACGTGCTGCTGGCTTTCGCCGCCACCTTCACCGCCTACTACAAGATTCTCTTCTACGAGGAGGTATTGCGTGCCCGAGTCACCGGCTACTCGACCTTCGACCTGACCATCGCCGCGCTGGGCGTGCTGTTCGTGCTCGAGGCAACCCGCCGTACCGTCGGCATGCCCATCGTGATCATGGCCAGTTGTGCGATCCTCTATGCGCTGTTTGGCAACATGATTCCCAGCCAGATCCTCTCCCACCCCGGTTTCTCCTTCAGCCAGGTCTCGCCCTACCTGTGGTTCCGCGAAAGCGGGGTGTTCGGTACGCCGCTGCAAATCTCGGCGCGCTTCATTTTCCTATTCCTGTTCTTCGGCGTGGTGCTGATGCACACCGGGGTAGGCCGCTTCTTCAACGACCTGGCCTTCGCGGTGACCGGGCGCTTCACCGGCGGCACCGGCAAGGCCGCGGTGATGGCCAGCTCGTTCCAGGGCATGATCTCGGGCAGTTCGATCGGCAACACCGTGGCCTCGGGCTCGTTCACCATTCCGATGATGAAGAACGCCCGCTTCAAGCCGGAGGTGGCCGGCGCCGTCGAGGCTTCCGCCTCCACCGGCGGGCAGATCATGCCGCCGTTGATGGGCGCCGCCGCCTTTATCATGGTCGAGTACGTCGGGGTGTCGTATCGCGAGATCATGTATTCGGCACTGATCCCGGCGCTGCTTTACTTTGCCGGCATCTTCATCGGCGTGCACTTCGAGGCCAAGCGCCACCGCATCCTCGGCATCCCCAAGGACCAGTTGCCCAGCAAGCGCAAGCTGATGCTGGAAAAAGGCTATATGCTGCTGCCGCTGCTGGTCATCGTCGGAACCATCACCGCCGGCTTCACCCCCCAACGTGCCGCCCTGATGGGGATCGCCTGCGCCTTCGCGGTGAGCCTGATCCGCAAGGAGACACGCCCCTCGCTGCGCAAGCTGCTGCTGATCTTCGAGCAGGGTGCACGGGTCGCACTGCCGGTGATCGTGGCAGTGGCCAGCGCCGGGATCATCGCCGGGGTGGTGGGCATGACCGGGCTCGGCTCAAAGTTTGCCGCCGGCATCATCAGCCTCGCCGACGGTGTGCTGATCCTGGCACTGCTATTCACCATGGTCGCCTGCATCGTGCTCGGCATGGGCCTGCCGACCACCGCCAACTACGTGGTGACGGCCACCATCGCGGCCCCGGCACTGATCAACGAGTTCGGCCTGCCGCCTATGGCAGTGCACCTGTTCGTGTTCTATTTCGGGATCATCGCCGATATCACGCCACCGGTGTGCCTGGCCGCCTATGCCGGTGCCGGCATCGCCCGCGCCAATCCGATGAAGACTGGCTTTACCGCGGTCAAACTGGCCATCGGTGCCTTTATCATTCCCTACGCCTTCATCTTCAATCCGATGCTGGTGATGGTCGATGTGACCCCCTTGGGGCTGGCAAGCGCGGTACTCTTCTCATTGCTTGGCATCATGGGGGTCAGTAGCGCGCTGATCGGCTATTTCGTGCGGGATTCCCTGCCCTGGGAGCGTCTGGTAATGTTGGCGGCCGGCCTGGCCATGGTGGTACCGGAACTGCTGACCAGCGGCGCCGGGCTGATCGCCATGGCCCTGATCGGCTGGCTGCAGCAACGGCGCCCGGATAGCAGCGCACTAAAGCCCACCACATGAGCCAGTCATCCCCGCTCAGGCCACCCCGGCGCTCACGCCTCGGGGTGGCCGGCCAGCACCCCGGAGCGCCACGCTTGGCTTCTCGCAATCTCCCCTCTACCACCGCCATGCAGTGCTTCGAGGCCGCCGCGCGGCACAAGAGCTTCACCCGCGCCGCCGAGGCGCTGAGCCTGACCCAGAGCGCGGTGAGCAAGCAAGTCGCCCAACTCGAGGCGCACCTGCAGCACAAGCTGTTCCGCCGCGTGCGGCGCAGCCTGGTGCTGACCCCGGAAGGGGCGATCTATCTCAGCGACGTGCGCAAGGTACTGGCGCAGATCGAGATGTCGACCCACGCCATCATGACCTACAGCGGCAACAGCGAGGTGCTCAAGGTCGCGACCCTGCCGAGCTTCGGCGCGCGCTGGCTGGCCGACCGCCTGCCGGCGTTCCTGGCCGCCAACCCGCGAATCAGCCTGGAATTCCACGACCGCGTCGAGGACTTCGACCTCGAACGGCAGAACATCGACGTGGCGTTCTTCTACGGCCACGGCAGTTGGCCCGACCTGGAATGCCACAAGCTCGCCGACGAGGAGATGGTCGCCGTCGCCGCTCCGGCGCTGCTGGCGGCTCGCGCGCCGGCCGCAGCCAGCGACCTCGCAGAGCTGCCACTGCTGCATCTCTCGACCCGCCCCGACGCCTGGCACCAGTGGTTCGCCGAGCAGTACATCGGCACCGACCGCAGCTACCACGGCACCCGCTTCGAGACCTTCCCGATGCTGGTACGCACCGCCATGGCCGGCGGCGGCGTGGCGCTGGTACCGCACTTCACGGTCGACGAGGAGCTCGACAGCGGGAGCCTCGCCATCGCCGCTCCTCACCGCCTCCGCAGCGCCAGCGCCTACTACCTCGTCTACCCCGAACACCTCGGCGAACTGGCCAAGGTGCGGCGCTTCGTCGAGCACATTCTCAGCACGCTGCCAAAATAAAAAAAACCGCTGCCGAGGCAGCGGTGCAGGCAGTGCGACACACGCCACTCAGAGACGATCGAACAGCGACATCCCCTGGATATCGACAAAGGCCTTCTGTGCAGCCTGGAGGCCGACCTGGCGCAGGCTGTATTCGGAGATCGCCTCGGCGTAGTCGAGGTCGACCAGGTCGGAGAGGGTCTGCTCGTAGTTGAGCATGCGGTTGCCGCCCACCGAGTCGACCACGTCGATCTCGTTGAGACGCGCACCCACCGAAGCACGCACGGTGAGGACGTTGTCGAGGCTGTTGTCGAGCTCGCGCATCGAGGTGTTGAGGGTGTTGCGCAGCGCGGCCTTCTCCTGGGGCGTCTCGGCGGGCTGTTCGAGAACCGCCAGGGCGTTCTCGAAGGTCTTGAACAGGTTGGGCTCCATCTCGGTGGCACGGCCCAGGGTAAAGCTGTCGCCCTCGGCCGGCTCGCCACTCAGGGTCAGGCTCAGGCCACCGAAACGGATCTGTTCGCCGGCGACATACGGCTCGTCCTCGAGTCCTGGTACCGGATCACCATCCCGCGTTACCGAGAAGGTCATCTCGCCGTCGCCGTCCTCGGCGAAAGTAATCTCAAAACGCTCCCCGTAGTGTTCATCGGACGAGTCCACCACCGTGGGGCCAGAGACGATCACGCTGCCCTGGTTGTCGCCCATCTCGGTGATGTACTTGGCGCCGCTGGGCACGCTGGCGAAGATCTTGTTGCCGTTGTCAGCCACCGGCATCAGCCGCGAGGAGTCGATGCGCTGCTCGCGGACGTTGTTGTCGCCGACGTAGTTCACTGAGCCGTCTTCAGCGCGCACGTAGGGCGGGCTGTTGTCCTGGTAGCCGCCGAACAGGTAGCGGCCGTTGCCGTCGGTGGCGTTGGCCTGGCCGATCACGGTCTCGTAGATGCCGCGCAGCTCGCTGGAGATGGACTCGCGATCAACATCGCTCAGGGTGTCACTGGAGGCCTGGATCATCAGCGTCTTGGCGCTGGCGATGGCGTCGCTGACGCTGTTGAGGATGCTCTCTTCCTGAGACAGCGAGTTGCGCGCGCTGACCCGGGCATCCATATGCTGCTGGGTGACCGCCTTGGACTGGTCGACGCCCACCGCCCGAGAGGCGGCCTGGGGGTCGTCCGAGGGATTGACCACGCGGCGCCCGGAGGCGAGCTGCTGGCCGATCTTCATGAAATCATTCTGCTGGCGGTTCATGCTCGAGACGCTCTGCTCGAACATCGTCACGGTGCTGACGCGCATTGCGGTTAACTCCTAAACGAATCAGGCACGCAGGCCCAGAATGGTATCCAGCAGCGACGAGCCAATGTCGATGACCCGTGCATTGGCCTGGTAGTACTGCTGGTAGCGAATCAGGTTGGCGGCCTCTTCGTCGAGGTTAACCCCGGACTCGGACTGCTGCACCGCCTTGAGCTGGTCGGTGAGACCCTGCTGGGCGTCGAGGTTGACTTGCACGATATTGGTGCGATTACCCACGTCGCTGACCATCGAGCCATAGGCCTGGCTGACAGTCGACGTACCGCCCACCAGCGAGACATCCTGCAGCCCTTGCATGGCCAGGGCGTTGCGGTTGTCGCCGGAGCCGGGCGCCGCGGCGCCGAGGGTCAGGGCCTGACCTTCCTCAATATCGCCGAGGGTAAAGGTGACACCGTCAATGATCAGTACATCGCCGGTCTGAACCTCATCGCCGTCCGCAAGGGCTTCACCGTTGCGTATGACATCAACGCCACCCTCGTCGTCGAACTGCAGCGCACCGTTTGCGCCTATGGTGAGGTTAAATCCCTCCGCGCCGATACTCTGCAGAGCACCGCTCTCGGCACTTAGCCCACTGATCGGCATATCGCCATCCGCCTCGACAAAGCTCGCCGCTGCGATCTTGTCGAGATCGTTGATCCGGGTCTCCATGGCGGCCCCGGCGCGGCGCACCGGCTGCACCTCGAAGCGGTCGCCGTTCTGGAAGCCTCCGTCATCAAAGCCGATGACCACGCCGCCGAAGCTCAGCTCGTTGGCATCAGGGTCGAAGTCGGCGCTGACCGTCTGGCCATTGTCCTTGCGGGTGACTTCAAAAGTCGGCGGATCGCCAGCATCCGTCACCCGCACGGTGTAGTCGGTGGCGCGTAGGTCGTCGATATCGCCGAAGCGGGTCGAGTCGATCTCGACATCACCGCCATTACGCTCGTTGGCATAGGCCTGGGGCTGGCCGATATTGAAGAAGTCCTCGCCCTGCTCGCCGTTGAGGTCCTGGCCCAGGCGGTGCTGCTCGTTGAAGCCCGCCGCCAGCGAGACCGCCAGCTGGCCGATCTGGTTCTGGGTCTTGTCGAGGGTCTCGGCGCGGAAGGTCATCAATCCGCCGAGGGTACCGCCGGTCACCGCACCCTCATTGAGCTGGGAGAGGCTGCCGTTGCCATCGCGGTAGCCGAGCACCATGCGCTGCGGGTCGTTGGCCGACTCGATGGCCTCGAGGTCGTACTGATTGGTGCCCGATACCAGCGGCTGGCCGTTGGGCAGCGAGATATTGTAGGTCTTGCCGTCCTGGATATCGACGCGCACGTCCATGCGCTCGCTGAGATCGGCGATGGCCTCGTCGCGCTGATTGAGCAAGCTGTTGGGCGCCTCGCCGGTGCGCGCACGGGCCAAGGCGATCTCCTTGTTCAAGCCGGCGATCTGGTCGGTGAGGTTGTTGATCTGGGTGACTTCGTCCCTGATCTGACCGTTGACACCGCGCTGCATGTCTTCCAGATAGCGATCGAAGGAACGGAACTGGGCGCTCAGGGTATCGGCCGCGCCCAGCACGCCCTGGCGGGCGGCGGGGTCGGACGGCGACCCGGCCAGATCTTCCATGGCCGAGAAGAAGTTCTGCATCAGCGGCGCCAGGCCGGCGTCGCGGTCGGCGAGCAGGTTGTCGATCTGGCTGACCTGGCCCTGATACGCCTTGAGCGCGCTGGACGAGCTGGTCGACGCATTGAGCTGGTCGGCCACGTACTGGTTGAACTGGCGCTGGATGTCGTTGACCTTGACGCCACCCGCCGCACCGCCCTCGCCCAGCAGCGTCAGCTCGCGGTTATAGCCCGGCGTATAGACGTTGCTGATGTTGTTGCTGGTGGTGTTCAAGGCGTTCTGAGCGGCGTTCAGCCCGCTCAAGCCGATCGAAAAAATGCTCATGATTCCGTTCCCTTAAGCCAATGCTTGTTATATCGGCATCGCCGCGGTTTTCTTTAATGATCAGAACCAGCTGTTGCCCGGCGCAAAGATGCTGCCGCTGGCCGGCGTCTCGCGGCTGGCCAGGGTCGGGCCGGCAGTATCGATCGGCCCCAGGGTATTCATGATCGCGACCAGCTTGTCGGCGTAGGCCGGGTCGGTGGCGTAGCCGCCCTGCTGCAGCGCGCGGGCGGCCCGCTCAGCGTTGGGCGCCTCGACCACGCCGGCATAGCGCGGGTTGTTGCCGATCAGCCCCGCGTAGTCGGTGAAGGCCTCTTCGAAGGAGTCGTAGACGCGGAAGGTGTCGGTGATCCGCGTGCGCTGGCCGTCGATGTATTCGTGGGTGGTGATGTCGGTGGTCTCACCCTGCCAGCGGCTGCCGGCCTTGATGCCGAACAGGTTGTGGCTGTTGCCTCCGCGGGCATCGGGAATCTCGTGGCGTCCCCAGCCGGTTTCCAGCGCCGCCTGAGCGAGGATCAGCTCGGCCGGTACGCCGGTAGCCCGGCTGGCGGCCTGGGCCGGTGCGGCCAGCTCGTCGACGAAGGCACGCACGTGGTCGGGCCGGTCGCCGCGCTCGGCGCGGGCCGGTGCTTCAGTTGGCGCTGCGGCCTCCTGCCGAGCGCCGCGCTGCAGGTCGAGGGCATCCAGGAAGCTGCCCGGCAGCGCCGCGCCGGCCGCATTGTCAGCGCGTTCAGCAGGCTCATCGCTGGGCATGTTACCGGCGCTCAAGCCATCGCTGAGCACCCGCGGCGTGCCGCGGGGAATCCCGGCGATCAACGAGTCGATCTCGCTGCTGGCCTGTTCACGCTCGGGCACCATGCCGCGCCCTTCGAGCTGGTTGACCAACTGCTCGGCAAGGCCGATGCCGCGGCCGGAGAGGTGCTGCGCCCACTGCTGGTCGAGCAGCGACTCATAGAACTCGGTCTGCTCGCTGTGCAGCAGGTCCGAGCGCGGCGTGGCCTCGCGCATGCTCTTCATCATCATCTGCACGAACAGCGCCTCGAACTGCTTGGCGGCTTCGTCGAGGCCGGCGTTGGGGTCGCGGCTGGCGGTATGCCGCAAGCGCTGGATGCCCTGCATGTCGAGGGCGAACTGGCCGCCGAGATCGTTGCTCATCAGAGGATCTCCAGCTCGGCACGCAGCGAGCCGGCGGCCTTGAGCGCTTCGAGGATCGCCATCAGGTCGTTGGGCGTGGCACCCAGCGCGTTGAGGGCGTTGACCACATCGGTGAGATCGGCGCCCTCGACCATCATCAGCGCGCCCTCCTGCTGCTCGACGGCGATGTCGGTATCCGGCACCACCACCGTCTCACCCTCGCCGAACGGCGCCGGCTGGCTGACCTGGAAATCGGTGTCGATGATAATCGACAGGTTGCCGTGGGCGACCGCGGCGCGGCGCAGGGTCACGCTGCTGTTGAGCACCACCGAGCCGGTACGCGAGTTGACCACCACCTTGGCCGGCGCGTCGTTGGGCGTGACCCGAAGGTTCTCGACCCGCGCCATGAAGTTGACCCGGTCGTTGGGGTCGCTAGGGCCCTGAAGGCGGATGGTGCGGCCGTCCTGGGCCGCGGCCACCGGCCAGCCGAAGTCGTTGTTGATGGCCTGGACCACCTGACGCGCGGTGCCGAAATCCGACTCCTTGAGCTGCAGGTCGAGCACGCCGCCGTTGGCGCCCAGCTGCAGCGGCACTTCGCGTTCGACCATGGCGCCACCAGCGATGCGTCCACCGGCCTGCTGGTTGATCTGCACGCTGCTGCCACCAGCTTCAGCGCCGGCGCCGCTGACCAGCAGGTTGCCCTGGGCGATAGCGTAGGTGTCGCCGTCGGCGCCCTTGAGTGGTGTCATCAGCAGGGTACCGCCGCGCAGGCTGCGGGCGTTGCCCACCGAGGAGACATTGACGTCGAGACGCTGGCCGGGCTGGGAGAACGGCGGCAGGTCGGCGGTGACCATCACCGCGGCGACGTTGCGCAGTTGCATGTTGGTGCCCGGCGGCACGGTGATGCCCAGCTGCGAGAGCATGTTGGTCAGGCTCTGGCCAGTGAACGGCGCCTGCATGGTCTGGTCGCCGGTGCCGTCGAGCCCCACCACCAGGCCGTAGCCGACCAGGGCGTTGTCGCGCACGCCGGCAAAGTCGGCCAGCTCGCGCAGGCGCTCGGCCTGCAGCGGGCTGGCAACCATGCCGAGCAGCACGCTCAGCATCAGGGCTTGTAGTAGGCGGCTGCCACGCAGCCGGGCGGTGAACGTCTTCATCGTCACGCGGCTCCGCTAGAAGGGTGAAACATTGAGGAAGAAGCGCTGCAGCCAACCCATGTGCTGCGCCTCGTTGATATAGCCGTCGCCGACGTACTCGATCCGAGCATCGGCGACCTGGGTCGAGGGCACGGTGTTCTGGCCGGTGATGGTGCGCGGGTTGACGACCCCCGAGAAGCGGATGAACTCGACGCCCTGGTTGATGGCGATCTGCTTCTCGCCGCGCACCCGCAGGTTGCCATTGTGCATCACTTCGAGCACCGACACGGTGATGGTGCCGGTGAAGGTGTTGTTGGCCTCGGAACCGCCGCCACCGGAAAAGTCGCTATTGCCCTCGATATCGAAGCCATAATCGGCGAGCCGTTCCAAGGCATCCGGCAGCTCGAGGAACGACAGCCCCGCCGAGCCGCTGCGCCCGGCGTTGCTCTGGGAGTTCTTGCTGGCACTGACTTCCTCGTCGAGGACGATGGTCAGGATGTCGCCGATCATGCGCGGACGACGATCCTCGAACAGCGGGTGGCTGCCGCGGCTCGGCTGGTAGATCGAGCCGTTGGGCTCGGGTGGCAGGCGGTCCGGCAGGTTGACCTGCTCCTGATCGCCGACCACCGAGGGCCGCGGCAACTGAGCGCAGCCGCTAACGATGGCGGCCAACAGTAGCGTGCCGAGCAGCCGCCAGAGGCCGCGTGAGAAAGTGTGCCGTTTCATGCTGTGCTCCGCGTCATGCTCACATCTGGCTCAGGCGGGCCAGCATTTCATCGCTGGTCTGTACCGCCTTGCTGTTGATCTCATAGGCACGCTGGGTCTGGATCATGCTGACCATCTCCTCCACCACGTTGACATTGGAGGTCTCGACGTAGCCCTGCATCAGCCGGCCGGCACCGTTCATGCCCGGTATGGTCTCGTTCATCGGGCCGGAGGCGGTGGTCTCGAGGTAGAGGTTGCCGCCAATGCTCTCGAGGCCGGTCGGGTTGACGAAGGTCGCCAGGCTTAGCTGGCCAACTTCCAGGCTCTGGTTGTTGCCCGGCTGGGTGACCGAGACGATGCCGTCCTCACCGACGCTGACCGACAGCGCGTTCTCGGGCAGGATGATCGCCGGCTCCACCGGGTAGCCATTGGCGGTGACCATCTGGCCGTTCTGGTCGAGCTGGAAGCTGCCGTCGCGGGTATAAGCGGTGTTGCCGTCCGGCATCAGTACCTGGAAGAAGCCCTTGCCGTTGATGGCCAGGTCGCGGGAGTTCTCGGTCTGCTCCAGGCCGCCCTGGTTGTGCAGCCGCTCGGTGGCCACCGGGCGCACCCCGGAGCCGACCTGCATGCCCGACGGCAGCGCATTCTGGATGTCGTTCTGGGCGCCGGGCTGGCGCAGGTTCTGGTACAGCAGGTCTTCGAACACTGCCCGCGAGCGCTTGAAGCCGTTGGTGCCGACGTTGGCCAGGTTGTTGGATATGACATCCATCTGTACCTGCTGCGATTCGAGGCCGGTCTTGGCGGTCCACAGCGATTTGATCATGGGAACATTCCTTGGGTTGTGACCCGGTGAAAAGCCTTAGCCTTGAATGGACAGCAGGTTATTGGCGCGCTGGGCGTTCTCGTCGGCGCTCTCGATCACCTTCATCTGCATGTCGTAGCGACGCTGGGTATCGATCATCGCCACCATCGACTCGATGGCACTGACGTTGCTACCCTCAAGTGCCCCGGAGACCACGCGCACGTCCTCGTTGGCGGCGAGGATCGGCACCTCGCCGTCATCCCCGGGTGGCAGCCGGAACAGGCCATCGTCGCCGCGCATCAGGTCCTGGTCTGCGGGGTCGACCAGCTTGAGCTGGCCCACCGGCACCAGCGCATCGGGATCCTCGCCGGGGCCGATGGCGCTGATGGTGCCGTCGGCACCGATCGACAGCTGCGCCTCCAGGGGCACGATGATCGGGCCGTCGGCGCCGATCACCGGGCGCCCGACGCTGGTCAGCATGCCGTTGCCGTCGACCTGCAGGTCGCCGCGGCGGGTGTAGGCCTCGCCGCCGTCGTCGGTCTGCACTGCCAGCCAGCCGTTGCCCTCCACCGCCACGTCGAGCTCACGCCCGGTGGTGCTGACCGGGCCGTGAGAGAAGTCCGAGCCCGGAGTGGTGGCGGCCACCGAGGTGCGCGTGGCCAGCAGGCCGTCGCCCTCCACCGGCACCGCGCGCATGGCGTGCAGCTGGGCGCGAAAGCCGGCGGTGGCGGCGTTGGACAGGTTGTGGTTGACCACCGACTGCTGGTCGAGGCTCTGCTTGGCCCCGCTCATGGCGGTATACAGGATGCGATCCATGGTTCAATCTCCCCGAGGCGTCATCAACGCAGGTTGATGGCGGTCTGCAGGATCTCGTCCTGGGTCTTGATGGTCTGGGAGTTGGCCTGGTACGCGCGCTGGGAGACGATCATGTCGACCAGCTGCTTGGCCATGTCGACGTTGGACATCTCCACTACCCCGGATTCGATGGAACCGAACATGCCGGTACCCGGCGCACCCACCAGCTCCTGGCCGGAGGCGTTGGTGGCGGTCCAGCCGTTGTCACCGTTGGGCTGCAGGCCTTCCGGGTTGCGGAAGTAAGCCAGGGCAACCTGGCCGGCGGGCCGCGACTGCTCGTTGGCGTAGTTCATCATGATGGTGCCGTCGTCCTCGAAGGTAATGCCGACGAGGGCACCGGAGGTGTAGCCGTCCTGGGTCAGGGCGCTGGTGGTGGAGTCATTACCGAACTGGGTGGAGCCGGCCAGGTTAAGATCGAAGTTCAGCGGTTCGGGGTCATCGCCCAGTGGAGAGTCGGGACCAAAGTTGATGGCCTGCTGGGGTTCAGAATCCAGGGTACCGTTATTGTTGAAGGACACGTCAAAGTCGTTCTCATCATCGTAGTAGCCGTCCATCACCACCTTGGCGTTCCAAGTGTTGGGAATACCAACAACCTCTGTTTGTTGCTCCAAGTCACCCACCGCGAATGACTCATCGTCAAAATCAATTAGATTTCCATCTGCATCATAATAATTATCGGTGTTATTAGGATCTTGATAAACAACGGTTCCGCTATCAGGATCGACAAATGCAAGTGCATCATCTATGCCATCTATATCCTGCGTAACCTGCTGCTCCCCGCCCGCCTTCTCGTAATACACCGTCACATTGCGCGGATTGCCCAAAGAGTCGTAGACGGTAAAGTTATTCGAATAGTGGTAATCGATATCCACACCATTGCTGGTGGTCGTGCTGCTAGTGTCACCGAGGAGTTCACGGGAATCCAGGTTGATGGTGGTGCCGACGTTCTGGGTGGCACCGGCCGGCATCTCGTCGGCGGGGACATTGAGCACCTGCGGCTGGCCGCCGACCTGGACTTCACCGGCGGCGTTGAGGCCATAGCCCATCAGCTGCGCGCCCTGGGCATTGACCAGGGTACCGTCCGGGGTCAGGTTGAGCTGGCCGTTGCGCGAGTAGACAACCTCGCCACCCTGCTCATAGCGCAGGAAGCCTTCACCACTGACCGCCAGGTCGAGGTTGCGGTTGGTCGACTCGAGGTTGCCTTCGTTGAAGTTCTGCACGGTCGCGGAGACCCGCGTACCCAGACCCACCGAACCAGCGTAGATATCGGCGAACTGAGTGCTGGAGCCCTTGAAACCCACTGTCTGCGAGTTGGCAATGTTGTTGCCCAAGGCGCCGAGACTAGCAGACGCTGCGTTCAATCCGCTCAAGGCTTGTGAAAAACTCATTATCTTTCTCCCTGTGTCACCGTTTGGTGTCTGTTCTTCTATCGGTTGTTGTGCGATTCACAATATACGTCGGTTAAATGCTCAGAATCTGGCGAATGTCGTTGAGCGAGGCCTGCTCGCTGATACCGCCCAGATCGAGGCGCGGAGCACCGTCGCTGTCGCTGGAAACACCATTGACTACGGCATAGTTGAGTGCAGTCGCATCGACTTGGCGATCGCCGGAACTCGCCTCGACACTGACGCTGTAGGCTCCTTCCGGTGCCTTCTCGCCATCTTCAAGCTTGCCGTCCCATTCGAAGGACTCGACACCGGCCTCCATCGGGCCAACGTCGAAGCGCCGTACGACCTGGCCAGCGCCATCACGAATCGTTACGGCCACCTCGTCGGCAGACTGCGCCAACTCGACACCAAAGGGTGTCGTACCCTCCTCGCCAACCAATATCCGGTCACCCGGCACCAGCACGCCCTGGCCGATCAAGGCGATGGCTTGCAAGGTGTGGCCAGCATCGATCTGGCCGGTGATCCCTTCGAGGGTGCTGTTGAGCTCCTCGATGCCGCTGACGGTGTTGATCTGCGCCAACTGCGAGGTCATCTCGGCGTTTTCCATCGGGTTCAGCGGGTCCTGGTTCTGCAGCTGAGTGATCAGCAGGGTCATGAAGCTTTCACGCAGGTCGTCGGACTGACGCGCGCTGCCGGCGCCGTCGGTGGCATTCATGCTGTTAATGACGCCGCTATCGATGATGTTGGACACGATCAGCCCTCCCCGATGGTCAAGGTCTTGAGCATCATCTGCTTGCTGGTGTTCATCACTTCGACGTTGGCCTGGTAGGAGCGCGACGCCGAGATCATGTTGACCATCTCGTGGACCGGCTCGACGTTGGGCATCTGCACATAGCCCTGCTCGTCGGCCAGTGGGTGTTCGGGGCGGTACTCCATGCGCAGCGGGCTCTGGTCCTCGACCACTTCGCTGACGCGCACGCCGCCCACGCCGTGGCGGCCCTGGGCCTGGGTCTCGAACATGACCTGCTTGGCGCGGTAGGCCTCGCCGTCGGGGCCGGCCACGCTATCGGCATTGGCGAGGTTGCTGGCGGTGGCGTTCATGCGCTGCGACTGGGCGCTCATCGCCGAACCGGATATATCGAAGACGGAAAACATCGACATGGACTGCTCCTGTTACTCGGGCTGCATGGCCGACTTGAGGCCCTGGATGCGGCTGTTGATCATGGTCAGTGCCGCCTGGTAGCGCACCGCGTTATCGGCGAACTGGGTGCGCTCGCGGTCCATGTCCACGGTGTTGCCATCCAGGCTCGGCTGGTCCGGCACCCGGTAGAGCAGCTCCTGGGTGGCCGGTGCGCTGGCCTGGGCGGGAATGTGCCGCGCCGAAGTGGTGGCCAGGGCCAGGCCCTGGCCACCGGACCGCCCGCTCTCCATCACCTTGGAAAGCTCGCGGGAGAAATCCATGTCGCGCGCCTTGTAGTTGGGCGTGTCGGCGTTGGCGATATTGCCCGCCAGCACTTCGTGGCGCTCGGCGCGCAGATTGAGGGCTTCCTGATGGAAATTCAGGGCACCCGAGAGTTTGTCGATCATCCGCTGAGCCTCCCTTCTCGATGGCCGTTGGCGGCCCTTGGGGTATTGGGTCAGCGTGGAGAATAGATGAGCCGGCGTCAGGACAAAGGCACAAACAGGGGCCGCTTTGCGCGTCATTTTCGGCGTTGCGTTTCCGCCAAGCGGCCTAGAATCGTGATCCTCGGTCAACCTCGCCTGCGCGCTGCGCAGAGGACCTCACCATGCCGCTAGTTCATCTTGTTCGTGCTGTTATTGCGCCGCGCCCGCGTCAGGCCGCGCTGCTGGCGGCGCTGTGCCTAGGCCTGCCGATGGTGGCCAGCGCCGACGCCTCGAGCCAGCTGCTGGTCGAGCGCGTGCACGGCTTCCTATACGAACGCAGCCAGTCGCTGGGCAGCGAGGTGCATATCGAAGTGCATCCGCCCTCGGCGCATCTGCCGGCGTGCGAGTCGCCGGAGCCGTTTATTCCTAATGAACGCGCCCCATCTCAAGGCCGGATCTCGGTGGGGGTGCGCTGCGGCGATCAGGGCCAGCAGATCCGCTACATGCAGGCCTCGGTGGCGGTAATCGGCGACTATGTGGTGCTGCGCCAGGACATCCCCGCCGGCACCGTGATCAATGCCGATATGCTGGAACTCAGCGAAGCGGAGCTTGGCAGCCTGCCGCGCGGCGTGCTCACCGACCTCGATGAGGTCATCGGTCAGGAGAGTGCCCGCGCACTACGCGCCGGCAGCGCCATTACCTCGCAGCAGCTGCGCGAGGTCACGCTGGTGGAACGCGGCGCCTCGGTACGCATCGAAGCGGTAGGCAACGGCTTTGCAATCAGCCGCGAGGGCCAGGCCCTGGACAGCGGCGGCATGGGCCGCGAGATCCGCGTGCGGCTCGCCAATCGCGAGATCCTCAACGCCGAAGTCAGCGGCCGCAATCGGCTCAGCGTCGATTTTTAAGCTCGACAGCGATTGTCAAAAATAGTATTCAAGTTCGCCCTCTCCCCGCCGATACTAGGGGAAAGGACTGAGCGAGAGAGGCTTCCCGTGAAAATCGATAGCTCCCACCCCCTGGCACGCCCCCAGCAAGGCGAGCCCGGCAACACCAGCAAGACGACGTCGACCGGCAACGCGCCGACCAAGCCCGGCAGCCCGGCAGCGGTCACGCACTTGAGCGATACCGGCGCCAATAGCGGCCAGGACATCGACATGGCCCGCGTCGAGGAGATTCGCCAGGCGATCAGCGACGGCAAGCTCGACATCCGCGCCGAACGCATCGCCGACGGCCTGATCGACAGCGTACGCGACATGCTCGGCCACGACAGCGGCACGCCGCGCTCATGAGCCTGGCCGCCCACCTGACCCGCCAGCAGCAGCGCCTCGAGGCGCTGGTCTCGCTGCTCGAGCAGGAGCGTGAAGCGCTGTGCGCCGGACGCGTGGATGGCCAGCAGCTCAACGAGCTGGCAGCCGGCAAGCAGGCCCTGTTCGATGAGCTCGACCGACTCGAGAGTCAGCGCCGCAATGCCCAGCACAAGCTCGGCTACGCCGAGGGGCTGCCCGGCGCCGAGGCTGCGGCCCGCGATGCCGACTGCCTGAACAACTGGCTTGCGATGCGTGACAGCGCCGAGCGCGCCCGCCACCTGAATGCTCAGAACGGCGAGCTGATCACCACCCGCCTCAGTCACAATCAACGCACGCTGAATTTCCTGCACGAGGCCGCCGGCAAGGCGCTCTATGGGCCGGACGGCCAGGCCAAGCGCAAGGGATTGGTGGGAATCGCCTCAAAGGCCTGACGCCAGCCTTGACCTCAACGCAGCGCCTGACTAATAGTCGGTTACATCGACATAACATTCGTCAGGCTGGCACGCTGCCTTAGAGGTCTGCGCTGCTCCTGGCCTTGTAGCTAGACCAGGATGGAGACCGGCATGCCCCCCTTCGCAGAGCAAGACAGCGCCATGCAGGGCACGCCACCCATCGGCCACGCCCCAGACGATGTGCACCTAGTCCTCCCCGACGCGCTGGCCAAGGTGCTCGGCAACAATCGCGCCCTGCCCTCGCTACCGGCGTCAGTAATGCAGATCGTCGCCCTGGCCGAATCGCCGGATGCCAACCTTCAAGAATTCACCGCCGCCATTGAGCGTGATCCGGCCCTGACCCTACGCATACTGGGGCTGGCCAACAGCGTCTTCCACGCCTATGACACCCCCGCCGAGACCTGCCAGGAAGCCATCACCCGGCTGGGCGTCGATGCCACGCTTTCGGTAGCGTTAGGTTTCGGCCTCGCCAATCAGCAGCAGCTCCGCTCTCGCGGCCTCGACCTGACCTATTTCTGGCAGCGCGCGCTGATCAGCGCGCTGGCAAGTTACACACTGGCCAGGCAGCTGACGCTGCCCTCACCGGGGCGCGCCTTCACCCTTGGCCTGCTGCAGGATATCGGCATGCTGGCCCTCGACGCCTGCCTGACGCGGGGCTACGCCGCGCTGCTATCCAGCGCCGATGACCACGCGGCGTTAAGCGCTGCCGAGCATAAGGCGTGGGGCTGCGATCACGCGCTGGTTGGCGCTTGGCTGGCCCAGCACTGGGGCCTGCCCAAGAAATTGGTCAGCGGCATCGCTGACAGCCACCTGCCGCTGGACCAGGTAATGATCGGGCAGCGCTGCGTCAACGCCGCCGGGCCGCTGGCCGAGGCGTGGCTCGATAGCCCCGACACTGCTGAAAATCGCGCATCAACAGACAACATGCCGTTGACCGATATGTTGCAGGGATTGGTGCCAGCGCTGGGCATCGACGAAGATGTCTTGATCGAGCTGCTGTGCGACCTACAAGATACGCTGCCTACCACTGCAGAGTTGATGCATATCAACTGCCCGCCGGGGTTCGATGCTACCCGCACCCTGCTCGAGGCCAAGCAGCAGTTGCATGCTCACCACCTCAAGCTCAGCCAGCAGCTGCTCGACCAGCGCCTGGAGATCGAGCGCCTGCGCCTGCGCCAGGTCGATCTTGCCCAGCGCGTGCGCCACGACCCGCTGACCGGTCTCTACAACCGCGCCCATCTCGAGGTGCTGCTCGAGCAGCACTTCCGCGAGGCGCTGGATCAAGGGCTCACGCTGAGCCTGGTGTTCATCGACCTCGACTACTTCAAGCAGCTCAACGACCAATATGGCCACCGCCTCGGCGACGAGGTGCTCAAGGGCTTCGCCGGCCTGCTGCGTGAGCTATTGAGCCACGACATACTCGGGGGCGTTACGGCGGGGAGGAATTCGTGCTGTTCTTGCCCGGCACCGGGGCCGAGGCCGCCATGCGCCTGGCCGAGACGCTGCAGCATCGGATGGCGTCACGTACCCTGGCGGTGGCCGTCGACCACAGCGACATTAGTGTCAGCGCCTCGATGGGCGTGGTGAGCCTGGCCGACAGCAATTTCGTCAACGCCGAGGATCTGATCCAGGCCGCCGACCAAGCGATGTATATCGCCAAGCGCGCCGGCCGTGGCCGCATCGCCCGCTACCGCGAAGGCGTGGAGGAAGAACGGCAGGATAGCATCTAAGCGCTCAGCCCTGGCGCTCTTCTCCGCGGCGACGCTCCACCGCCCGCCGCACCCCGGCCCCCAGCAGTAACAGCAGCGCCAGCGCCAACAGCGGTAGGATCACGCCGATGCTCAATGCATCGCCAGTTTCGACCGCTTCGAGGGCGCCGTGAATGGCGCTGGCATACACCGCCCATTTGATGCCTAATCCGATCACCGCGGCAATGATGAAGGCGCGCAGCGGCAGGTGCAGCAGGCCAGCGGCATAGTTGATCACCGAGTGGGGAAAGCCCGGCAGCACGCGAAAGGCACACTGGGTCAAGGCGTCGCTGCGCCGGCTCATGACGTACATGATGCGCCGCGTCAGGCCCTTGGGGGTGTAGCGCTGGCGAAAGGTGGCGGCCAGCCAGTAGGCGCCTAGCGCGCCGCCGACGCTGCCAACGATCAGCATCAGGGTGGCCACCCAAGGCGGATGGAATGGGGCAATCAGCCACAGGCCAATGCTGCCCGGCAGGCCCACGGCCAGGGTCACGGCCATCACCAGCATCATTGCCAGCATGGTCAGCGGATGGTGGGAGGCCTCGTCGGCCCACTGGCGGAAAGCACTCAAGTCCGGCGACTGCCATACCCATAGCAGCACGGCCATCAGGATCGAAGCGCCGATCACCACCAGTCGCCAGTGGCCGCGCGCTTCGCGCACCTCGTCGTTCATGTCGCCTTGCATTGAGCCTTCCCAGCCTCTGCCGCCAAATTCAAAAGGCTCCAATGGTGCCACGAAACGCCGCCGACATCATGCCATCTTCCGCCAAACTATCGCCGTGGCTCGTAGCGGGCACCCTCGGTAGCGAGGGATGTCGCCAATCCCTAACCAACCGGCGGGGGCGTATCGTCATCCTGCTGGGCAAGCATCGATGAGGCCGGGTTGCCCGGTTGAATTCGCTGATCGATGTAGTGCAGCACGCCGAGTTGCACGACCAGGATCGACACGCACAGCATCAAGCTCTTCCACATGACGGCAGGTTCCAGGTACCGGAGCAGGCGCTCCAACAGCGCTAATATAAGCCCTGGTGCGTAACCGCAACAGCGTTTTTTGCGCAGCGCTGCTGCGGTCTATAGACGCGCCTCGACGCGCTCCAGTATCTGTCGGCTGACCCTGTTGACCAGCGGCTTGGCGGCACGATTGACGGCACGCTCCAGCAGCCGGTTGTTGATGCTGTAGTCGATGGTCAGCGACACCTCGGTGCCCTCGCCGACCTCGCGCAGCCGGTAACAGCCCTGGTTGCGCACGCCGTCCAGTGACTCCCAGGCCAGCCGTACGGGCGCCTGGCGCTCGGTGATCTCGACGTCGAAGGTCCAGTCCATGCCCACTGCGTGCACATGCCAGCGATAGCGCTGCCCGCCCAGCGGCTCGATGGCCTCGATCAGGTCGGAGTAGTCGGCGAAGTCCTCCACCCGTTCGAGCAGGGCGAAGACCCGCTCTGGGGTGGCCGGCAGAATGGCGCTGTGCTCGATGGTGGCCATGACGATCCTTGCAGTAGTGACGACGCTGCCCCGAGAGTACCGGGCCAGCCGGCGTATAGCCAGGCTCCAGCGGCGAGGCTACAATGGCGCCGCTACCGGACCGGACCCCGGACAAATTCTCCGACAGGGGCTGCCCCATGACAACCGATACCCGACCCGCCGTGGTGATCTACTCCGGCGGCATGGATTCCTACACCGTTCTTCACCGCGCCGTGCGCGAGGGCCATCGCGTCCATGCGCTCTCCTTCGACTACGGCCAGCGCCACGCCCGTGAGCTGGACGTAGCGCGCAGCGTCTGCCAGCAGTTGGGCGTGGCTCATCAGGTGATCGACATTCGCGCCATCCACGGCCTGATCGACAACTCGGCGCTGACCGATGCCAGTCGTGCGATGCCCGACGGCGACTACGCGACCGACAACCTGACCGCCACCGTGGTGCCCAACCGCAACATGATCCTGCTGTCGCTGGCCATCGCCCAGGCGGTCAATATCGGCGCGACCAGGGTCTACTATGGCGCCCACGGCGGTGACCACGTGCTCTACCCCGACTGTCGCCCCGAGTTCGTCGAGCGCATGAACGCGGTGGCGGCGATCGCCAACTTCGATGCGGTGGAAATCGTCGCGCCCTACCTGTACCGCAGCAAGCAGGAGATCCTCGCCGATGGCCTGGCCATGGGCCTCAACTACGCCGAGACCTGGACCTGCTACCGCGGCGAGGCGCTGGCCTGCGGCAGCTGTGGCAGCTGCCGCGAGCGCCTGGCGGCCTTCGCCGCCAACGGCGTTCGCGATCCTATTGGCTATTCACAGCGGCACGACAGCGGAGTACCACGCTGATGTATCACGTCAAGGAGGCCTTCTACACCCTGCAGGGCGAAGGTGCCCGCGCCGGGCGCGCCAGCGTATTCTGCCGCTTCAGCGGCTGTAACCTGTGGAGCGGCCGCGAAGCGGATCGCGCCAGCAGCGTCTGCACCTTCTGCGACACCGACTTTATCGGTACCGACGGCGAGGGCGGCGGGCGCTTCGCCAGCGCCGCGGAACTGGCCGCACACCTACAGGCGATGTGGCCGGTGGCCGGCGAAGGGGCCACGCCCTATGTGGTATTTACCGGCGGCGAGCCGCTGCTGCAGCTCGACACCGCGCTGGTCGACGCCATGCACGCGCGCGGGTTCGAGATCGCCGTGGAGACCAACGGCACCCTGGCGCCACCCGCCGGCATCGACTGGCTGTGCGTCAGCCCCAAGGGCAGCAGTCGGCTGGCAGTCACCGCCGGCGACGAACTCAAACTGGTCTACCCGCAAGTGGAGGCGCCGCCAGAGCGCTTCGCCGAACTCGATTTCGCTCACTTCTATCTGCAGCCGATGGATCTGGCACCGCGTGGCGGCCACGGCACGACACTGGCGGCGACCCTCGCCTACTGCCTGGCCACGCCGCGCTGGCAGTTGTCGCTGCAGACCCACAAGATCGCGGGGTTCGCATGACGCTATTCGTGAACCGCCTGACCCAGCTCGACGTTTCGCTGTGGTGCCCGAGCCGCGGATTGATCGGCGCCAGCTGGCATGTCGATGCCGAGCTCGACGGCGCGCTGGGCGAGGACGGCATGCTGTTCGACTTCGGCGAGGTCAAGCCGTGGATCAAGTCACGACTGGATGCCGGCGCCGACCACACGCTACTGGTGCCCAGCCGCGCGCCGGGCATCAGCATTGAGGAGTGCCGCGAGGGACTGGCGATCCGTACCCAGTTGCCCTACCCGATGGAAGTGCGCGGCCCGCGCCAGGCCTTCACCCTGTTACCGTGGCAAGCCATCGGCGCCGAGCGGCTCGGCGAGCACCTGGCCAAGGAGCTGATGCGACGCCCGCCGCCGCGGGTCGAGGCGATCCGCCTGGAGCTACGTGATGAGGCCATCGACGGCGCCAGCTACACCTACAGCCACGGCCTCAAGCGGCATGCCGGCAACTGCCAGCGGATCGCCCACGGCCACCGCTCGCGCCTCGAGGTGTGGCGCCAGGGCCAGCGCGACACCGGGCTGGAAGTGCGCTGGGCCCACTGGCTGGCCGACCGCTACCTGGTCGACGCCGAGGATGTCGTCGATGACGCCAGCGCCGATACTCTGCGCTGTCGCTATCAGGCGCCCCAGGGCAGGTTCGCCATGCGCCTGCCCCGCGCGCGCTGCGCCGTGCTGCCGTGTACCACCACCGTCGAGCACATCGCCACCTGGCTGGCCGAGAGGATCGCCCGGGAGTGCGGCGAACGCATCCGGGTCAAGGCCTTCGAGGGAATCGACAAGGGCGCCATCGCCGAGGCGGGGCCGTGAGCGAGGTGGGCTGCCGGCCAGGTTGCGGTGCCTGCTGCATCGCACCCTCGATCAGCTCGCCGATTCCCGGCATGCCCCACGGCAAGCCGGCCGGGGAGCACTGCGTGCAACTCGACGAGGACAACCTGTGTCGGCTGTTCGGCGATCCGCGCCGCCCGGCGGTATGCCGAGCCTTCGACTTCGATGCCGAGCTGTGCGGCGAGCGGCGCAGCGAGGCGCTGGCGCGCATCGCTGCATTGGAGCTCAGCACCACCGACGCCTGACCCGCCACCTAATTGTCCATGCTGACCGCGACGCGCTGATCGAGCAGATTGCGCCAGCGTACCAATACCGGCGCATCGCTGTGCGAAACCTCGCTGAGCAGCCGCCGGAAGTCGTCACGCGCCTTGCCGTCGGCCGGGTCGATCAGCGTCAGCCACAGCTCCAGGGCGTGCAGCTGCTGGTGCAGGTTCTCATGCTCGCGGGCCTGGGCCAGCGCCTGCTCGGCCAGCGCCCGCACCGCCTCGCGGGGGTGGCCGAGGTGGTGGCGCACCCGCGCCAGCTGCGCAGCAATCTCCGGCAGGTAGAGCGAGCCGCGCTCCTGGGCCACCAGCAGGCACTGATCGAGGTAATCCTCAGCGCGGGCGTATTCGCCCAGCGCCATGCAGGCGTCGACGTACCATAGCACCGGGCGGGTATAACGCTCGCGACCGGTCACCTCGTCGAACTCCTCCATCCCCGTTTGCAGCATCACCAGGCCTTCGGCGTCTCCGGCCAGCGCCCGCTGCCAGCCGATCAGGCTCTGCGACGACACCTGCCACAGGTGCAGGTCCGGGGTACCGGTCAGCTCGAAGGCACGCTGGGCGCGCATGCCGGCCAGATGCACATGCCCCAGCTGGCGATATACCGCCGCCGAGAACAGCAGCGCCATGGCCAGCGAACCGGGGTGATTGAAGCATTCGGCGAGGCGGATGGCGGCTTCGGCCTGCTGCTCGGCGCGGCGGTAGTCGCCGCGCAGGCACAGCGCCCAGCCCTGGTAGCAGGACGCCGCGACCTGGGGATGATCGGAGAACGGCAACCACTCTATCATCATCGGCTGATTGAGCGGGTCGATCTCCTCGAGGTGGTCGTAAGCCTGGCGAATGCGTCCGGCCCAGTATTCGCAGGTGGCCTGAGCGTAGTCGGCGAGGCGCTGGTAGCGCACGTCGTCGAGGCGTGCGGCCAGGTCTGAGAGGTTGGACGCCAGCGAAAAGGCGTCGGCATGCGCGTGGCGCTGGCTGCAGCCTACCCACAGCCCCCACTTGACCAGGAAGCGCTGCTCGAGATCGGCCTCCTCGGGGTCCTCCTCACTGCTTTCGCTGGCCATCAGCTCACGGGCGCGCACGAAGCTCTCGTGGGCGGTCGGAGAGCCGTGGCCTTCGAGGGCGAAGGCGGCCTGGCCGCGCACCGTCAGCAGGCTGATCTCGCGTTCGCCCTGGTCGTCGACATGACGCAGGCTGGCAAGCCCGAAGTCGGCCATCTTCAGCGCAGTACGGTTGGCACTGACCTTGAGCGCCTCGCGGGCGGCCAGCTCGAAGTAGCGCGCGCCGCGGGCGTAGTGGCCGCTGCGGCGCAGATGGGTGGCAAAGTCACCGGGGTGGCGGCTGATCCACATAGGGAAGCGCTCCTCGATGAGATTGACCACCTGCAGGTGGATGCGCATGCGCAGGTCACGGGGACAGGAGAGATAGGCCGCTTCCTGCAGCAGCTGGTGGCTGAACTGGTAGTCGAATTCGCTGCCGCTGTCGCAGGCCTCGATGACTTCGAGGCGACACATCTGCTCCAGCGCCTGCTTGAGCCGCGCCGGCTCCCAGCCGCTGCACTCGACCAGGAAATCGAGCCGGAACTGACGCCCCAGCACCGCCGCCACGTGGGCGATCTCGCGATCCACGTCGAGCTGGTCGATGCGGCTGGCAAGCAGGCCAAGCAGCCCCCGCGGCAGTTCATCGAGCTGCACGCTGCGCCCCTCGCGGCGGTCCATATCGAGGCGCCGGCAGATTTCCTGCAGATAGAGCGGTACGCCGTCGCAGCGCTCGATCAGTTGATTGCGCATCCGCGGGCTGAGGTGCAGCCGATAGCGTCGCGCCAGCTGCGACAGCAACCGCGACGACTGCAGCGCATCGAGGCGCCCCAGCGCAATCTGCTGGTCCCAGTGCAGCTTGGCCGGCAGCGGCTCACGGCCGTGATGGCTGGCCACCATCAGCAGCGGGCAGTTGATCGGCAACCGTGCCTGCAGCCCGGAGAGCACCTTGAACGAGGGCTCGTCGAGCCACTGCAGGTCGTCGATCATCATCACCAACGGCCGCTCCTGGGTGAGCAGCTCGATCAGCCGCTGCATCAGGCTGACCACCAGTTCCACGGCTTCACCGCTCTGCGCCAGCGCCGAGGCCTCCTCGGGCTCGCGTACGCCGAGCGCCTCTTCGAGCAGCTTACGCCTGGTGTCGTCCAGGTTGAGCCCCGGCAGCTGTTCGAGCAGCGTACCGAACGCCTGAGTGTCGACGTTATCGCCCAGGTGCCAGTGCAGCAGCTGGCGCGCCACGCCGTAGGGCATCTGCACCGAGAGTCGCGTGGTCGGCTGCCAGCACACCGCGGCGTCGCGGCTCTGCTCGACTTGGCGAAAGCCGACCAGCAGTGCCGACTTGCCCATTCCCGAGGCGCCGCGTACCAGCACGCTCTGGCGCAGGCCGATACCTGCCCGGGCCAGGGCGTCGCGCAGCTTGCGCAGTGCCGCCTCGCGGCCGATCAGGCTGGGCGGCAGCGCCTCGCGGCCGCCCTCGTTGGCGCCCAGCACCAGGGCGCGCAGGCGAATCTTGCCGTCGCTGGCCAGCAGCCGCGACGACAGCCGCGGCTGCAGGTCGAGCGCCGGCGGCATGTGCTGGCTCGACTCCTGGGAGATCACCAGCTCACTGCCTTCGGCGGCGCTCATCAGCTCCAGCGACACCTGGGTCACCTGGCCAAGCGGATCGACCAACTGGCGCTCGGGCAGATACACCACGCGGCCGCTGTTGAGACCGGCGGCCAGCTCGAAGCTGGGAATCGCAGCGTCGCCGTTCCAGTGGCGCGCGCTCTCCTCGGGCAGCGCACGCCGACAGTGCTCGTAGAGTGCCACCAGCTCGGCCAACTGATGGGCCGGGCCATGGGTGCCAAAGCAAGCCAGGCCGAGGCCGCCGGTAGCGCCGGGCAGCCAGAAGCCGCCCAGGTGGTGGCACTGCTGCTCGAGCCAGCGCATCAGCTCGATCTGCAGCGCCAGGCAGGCCCGGGTCTCGGCGCGATCCTGCCACTCACCCTTGAGGCGCAGGCGAATGGCCATCACCGACAGCTGGCGCTGCTCGATCTCCTCGTCGCGCAGCGGCGAGCTGTCGGCGGCCAGCGCCCGCGAGAAGGCGCCCTGGGGCGAGAGCCGCTGCAGCTCGCCCTTGCCGTCGGACCAGTGGCGGGCGAGCTGTAGAAAGGCCGGCTCGGGCTGCTGGCCGGAGAGCGCCAGCAGCTGCAGATAGGCGTTGTACTGCTCATGGGCGGCAGCCGACTGGCCCTGCTCGGCGAGCTGGCGCACCAGCCGCTCGTGGAAGGGGCCGTAGCCGGAAAAGCGGCTGACCAGCGCCCGCAGCAGGTGCTCCGGCACTTCGTCGTGGGACTCGAGCACGGTCTCGGCGTAGGCGATGACGCGCTGACGCCATTCGTTGCGCACGCGCAGCAGCCAGCGCTGGAAATCGGCGCAGGCCGACAGCTGCAGCTCCTCGACCAGGTCGCCGCGGTAGATGTCGAGGATCGACTCGAGGGCGACGATATCGGCCGGGGCATCGAGCATCTCCTGCAGCTCGTGGAGATCGAACGCCCACTCGTCGGGCAGCTTGAAGGCGATGGTCTGGCGCGACACCACCAGCACCCGCTCGGCCTGGTCACCCAGCGACTGGCGCAGGCAGTGCAGCGCATGGCGCAGGTTGGTACGCCCCGACGACAGCCCCTGGTCGGGCCACAGCAGCTCGGCCAGGGTCGAACGGTTGACCGGCTGGCGATGCAGCAGCAGATAGACCAGCAGGGCCTTGACCTTGTCGTAGCTGAACTGGGAAAGGCTGTCCTCGCCGAGCATCAGGGAAAAATGACCGAATAGCGCTAACTGCTCGTTGACAGGTGATTCCCGCATCATGATGGTTCCTGCGTTATTATCTGCTCAATATCCCGTACGTCTGTCCGCGCGGCTCATGCGGCGCACGGCAAACCGCTGTGGAAGCGAAACTCGCTGTCCTCGCGGTTGATCAAGTCGGCTTCACACTCGGCGAAGAAGACGATACGCGCCTCGACCTGGGCATCGCCCCCCTCCTCGGCATAGCGGCGCGCCAGCATCAGGTAGTCCTCGAAGTGGCGCCCTTCCGACTTAACCAGACTGCGATAGAACTTGGCAAGCTCAGCGTCGAGGTGCGGAATCAGCCGCGCGAAGCGCTCGCAGCTACGCGCTTCGATATAGGCCCCGATGATCAGTATATCGACCAGTCGCGCCGGATCTTCAGTGCGCACGTGGCGGCGCAGGCCTTCTGCGTAGCGCGAGGCGCTGAGATGGCGGTAGGTCACGCCGCGGGTCTCCATGACCTTGATCACCTGCTCGAAGTGCAGCAGCTCCTCGCGGGCCAGCTGCGACATCTTGGTCAGCAGCAGCGGCCGGTCGACGTAGCGGTACATCAGGCTCATCGCCGTCGAGGCGGCCTTCTTCTCGCACTGGGCGTGATCGATCAGCAGCAGGTCCTGATGCTCGAGTGCGGCGGCGATCCAGGCGTCGGGGTGGGGCAACGCAGGAAGCTAGTCAGCGACTCGGGCAGCAGCGCCTCGGGTGCGTCTTGCATGGTTGGATTCTCTTGCATGGTGTTGGCCGTTGCTCGGCGGTGGCTGTAGACAATCGATGTCAGGCGGTGCTAGGGCTCGGCGTCGCTGCGCGCCTGGGCGGCGGCGTTCAGCGCCTGGTTGAGCGTCGCGTAGAGCTCGGCCGGCCCCAGCGCTTCGGCGCCGCTGCGCGGTGCAAGGCCGTAGCGGGTCATGTCGTTGATGCGCTGGCGCCCCACCCGCAGCAGCTCGATGGCCCGCGACAGCGCAGGCTGCTCGGGCCGGAAGCGAATCCGGTAGCGCACCAGCTGCGCCTCGAGCAGTGTGGCATCGGTGACCTCCAGGTAGCGCTCGGCGACCGCCACGCGCAGCGCGTCCAGCGCCTGCATGCGCGTCTCGCGCTCGGTACCGGCGTAGCCCAGCCAGTCGCGGATTTCGCGATCATGGCGCTGGCAGCCGCGGCAGGTGGTATCGCCCACCGTGGTCGAACACAGGCCCACGCAGGGCGACACAATCCGACGACTCATGAGCCTCTCCCACTGAATCAGTCAGGCAAATTCATGGCGCCGATGGTACCGCGTCGAGCCGGCTGGGGCACCCTCGATCTGATTGCCGCATGCCCCATCGAACGTCGCGGCGACCAAAGTTGAAGGCCCACCACGCCGCGCTTCCTTAACATTGTCGACAGTTTCACGTATGATCCGCAGCACCCATTACACATGGTTACCGCGAGAACCAGGGCGGCATGCGGCTGGCGCCGACAGCGGAGCAACCGCACTCGGCACCGGATGACGTCCTGGCATAGACACTTGATGAGGGCCCTATCGTGCTTGAAGCTTATCGCCAACATGTCGAGGAACGTACCGCCGAGGGCATTCCGCCGAAACCCCTTAACGCCGAGCAGGTCGCAGCGCTGGTCGAGCTGCTCAAGACGCCGCCGGCGGGCGAGGAAGAGTTCCTGCTCGAATTGATCACCGACCGCGTGCCGCCGGGTGTCGATGAGGCCGCTTACGTCAAGGCCGCCTTCCTCAGCGCCATCACCAAGGGCGAAGCCAGCTCGCCGCTGATCGACAAGGTCCACGCGGTCAAGCTGCTCGGCACCATGCAGGGCGGCTACAATATCGCCACCCTGGTGGAACTACTCGACAACGACGAGTTGGCCCGCGAGTCCGGGGAGCAGCTCAAGCACACCCTGCTGATGTTCGACGCCTTCCACGACGTCGCCGAGCGTGCCAAGAACGGCAACGCCGTGGCCAAGGACGTGCTGCATTCGTGGGCCGACGCCGAATGGTTCCTGGCCAAGCCCAAGCTCGAGGAAAAGGTCACGCTGACGGTGTTCAAGGTCCCCGGTGAGACCAATACCGACGACCTCTCGCCGGCCCAGGACGCCTGGTCGCGCCCCGATATCCCGCTGCATGCCAACGCCATGCTCAAGAACCCGCGCGACGGCATCGAGCCGGACGTGCCCGGCAGCAAGGGGCCGCTGGCGCAGATCGAAGCGGTCAAGGCCAAGGGCTACCCGGTCGCCTACGTTGGCGACGTGGTGGGTACCGGTTCCTCGCGCAAGTCGGCCACCAACTCGGTACTGTGGTTCTTCGGTAACGACATTCCCTACGTGCCCAACAAGCGTACCGCCGGCTACTGCTTCGGCGGCAAGATCGCGCCGATCTTCTTCAACACCATGGAAGATGCCGGCGCCCTGCCCATCGAGTTCGACGTCACCAAGCTCGAAATGGGCGACGTCATCGATGTCTACCCCTATGAAGGCAAGGTCTGCAAGCACGGCAGCGACGAGGTACTCTCGACCTTCGAGCTCAAGACCCGCGTGATTCTCGATGAAGTGCGTGCCGGCGGCCGCATTCCGCTGATCATCGGCCGCGGCCTGACCGAGAAGGCGCGCAACGAGCTGGGCCTGGCGGCCTCCGAGGTGTTCAAGACCCCGGAGCAGCCGACCGATACCGGTAAAGGCTTCACCCTGGCCCAGAAGATGGTCGGCAAGGCCTGCGGCATGGACGGCGTGCGCCCGGGCATGTACTGCGAGCCGAAGATGACCACCGTCGGCTCCCAGGACACTACCGGCCCGATGACCCGCGACGAACTCAAGGACCTGGCCTGCCTGGGCTTCCAGGCCGACCTGGTGATGCAGTCGTTCTGCCACACCAGCGCCTATCCCAAGCCGGTCGACGTCGAGACCCAGCACACCCTGCCTGACTTCATCATGAACCGCGGCGGCGTCTCGCTGCGCCCCGGCGACGGCATCATCCACAGCTGGCTCAACCGCATGCTACTGCCCGACACCGTGGGCACCGGCGGCGACTCGCACACGCGCTTCCCGATGGGCATCTCGTTCCCGGCCGGCTCCGGCCTGGTGGCCTTCGCCGCCGCCACCGGCGTCATGCCGCTGGACATGCCGGAATCGATCCTGGTGCGCTTCAAGGGCAAGCGTCAGCCCGGCGTCACCCTGCGTGACCTGGTCCATGCGATCCCCTACTACGGGATCAAGCATGGCCTGCTGACCGTCGAGAAGTCCGGCAAGAAGAACGCCTTCTCGGGCCGCGTGCTGGAGATCGAAGGCCTCGACGACCTCACCGTCGAGCAGGCCTTCGAACTCTCCGACGCCTCCGCCGAGCGTTCCGCCGCCGGCTGCACCATCACCCTGTCCGAAGATAGCGTCGCCGAGTACCTGAAGTCCAACATCACCCTGCTCAAGTGGATGATCGACAGTGGCTATGGTGAAGAGCGCACTATCCGTCGCCGCATCCAGGCCATGGAAGAGTGGCTGGCCAACCCCAGCCTGATGCGCGCCGATGGCGACGCCGAGTACGCCGAAGTGATCGAGATCGACCTCGAAGAGATCAAGGAGCCGATCCTCTGCGCGCCCAACGACCCCGACGACGCCCGCCTGCTCTCCGAGGTCGCCGGCGAGACCATCGACGAGGTCTTCATCGGCTCGTGCATGACCAACATCGGCCACTTCCGCGCCGCCGGCAAGCTACTCGAGCAGCAGCCGGCCGGTAGCCTCAAGACCAAGCTGTGGCTGGCACCGCCGACCAAGATGGACCAGCACCAGCTCACCGAAGAGGGCTACTACGGCATCTATGGTCGCGCCGGGGCGCGCATGGAAATGCCGGGCTGCTCGCTGTGCATGGGCAACCAGGCACGGGTGGCCGCCAAGTCCACCGTGGTTTCTACCTCGACGCGCAACTTCCCCAACCGCCTGGGCGACGGCGCCAACGTCTATCTCGCCTCCGCCGAGCTGGCCGCAGTGGCAGCGGTTGAAGGACGCCTGCCGAGCGTGGAAGAATACCAGCGTTACATGGGACAGTTCGACGCGATGGCCGGAGAGATCTATCGTTACATGAACTTCCATGAAATCGAGCAGTACCAAAAGGCTGCCTCGAATGTGATTCCGGTCGCCCAGGAAGCCTGATCGACCGCATCACGCCTATCGTCGCCGATGCTCGCAACATCGATGGCACCGCTGCCTGGCAGCGATCGCCATAGCCGATGACCGAAACGCCCCGCTTCTGCGGGGCGTTTTTTATTGCAACAATCGCTGCCTGCACTTATAGCTAGAGCGTTCGAGGCAGGACGTCATTGGCCCAACCACTTCAGCCGGAGCAAGGCATGAGCCATATCATCACGCCGGACATCTGCGACGCTCACCCTGACGTTCAGGTGCTCGAGCCGGTCTTTCTCAACCTGGGCGGCCGCCAGGCATTCTGTGGCCCGCTGCGCACCCTCGCCTGCTTCGAAGACAATGCCCTGCTGATGCAGATGCTTGCCGAGCCCGGCAACGGCGCCGTGCTGGTGGTCGATGGCGGTGGTTCACAGCGCTGCGCGTTGCTCGGCGACCGTCTCGCCGAGCTGGCGCTGGAAAACGGCTGGGTCGGCGTGGTGATCCACGGCTGTGCGCGCGACGTCGACGTGCTGGCCGAGATGGAGTTCGGAGTCCAGGCGCTGGGCGTGCACCCGCGGCGCGGCTCTGGCAACGGTGGCGGACAGCGCGACCAGCCCATGTATATGGCCGGCGCCCGCCTCGCCCCTGGCCAGTGGCTGTACGCCGACAACAACGGCATCGTGATTGCCGAGGCACGCCTGCCGCTGGAGTGACTCGCCTCCCCAACGCTGCCTACTTGGCATCGGCAGCGTACGATTGCCAAGCACGCGCCGCAGTGACAGGCTAGACACAGGATGCTCAACCAAATGGACTGCCATGCTGTCACTGTCACAATTACACGGTGACGTGCTGCGCTCACTGCGTGAGCATTTTCGCCCTCTGCTCGCCTACCACCTGTTCTTTACCGTTCTCGCCTCGGCGGTGCTGCTGCCTTCGGTGGCCTGGACACTGACCTCGCTGCTCGGCCAGTTCGGCCGGCCGGTGATCAGCAATGCCGAGCTGTTCGACATCCTGATCTCTCCGGGGGGCGTGCTGTGGCTACTGGCCGCCATCGGCCTGACCTTCCTGGTGCTCTATCTGCAGCAGGCCGGGATGATCCTGGTCGCGGTACGCCCCCGCGACAACCACTATCGGCTGGCCTGGGAGGCCTTCTGGGGCAGCCTGCGTCAGCTACCGGCGCTGGCGGGCCTGGTGGTGGTACAGGTCGGCGCGCACCTGCTGCTGCTACTGCCGGCGGTACTGGCGATCAGCTGGCTCTACGGCGCCTTCCTCGG
This sequence comes from Halomonas socia, assembly GCF_010977575.1. Classification (GTDB taxonomy): domain Bacteria; phylum Pseudomonadota; class Gammaproteobacteria; order Pseudomonadales; family Halomonadaceae; genus Franzmannia; species Franzmannia socia. Next base: position 3,457,023 of record NZ_CP048812.1, on the reverse strand, counting down.
CGGCCTCGACCCCTACTACGTACAGCGGGTGCGACCACCGGCACTGTGGCAGTTCCTGGCAGTCAGCCTGCCGCTGGCGCTGGTCTGGGCGACCATTGCCGCAACGCTCTACTTCCGCTGGATCCTGGCCCTGCCGCTGGTGGTACTCGAAACACTCAGCCCGCTGCGCGCCCTGAAGCGCAGCCATCGTCTGACCCGCGGCCGGCGCCGGCCGATTGCCGTGGCAGTGATCCTGCTGCTGGTCGTGATCGTGGCCCTGCCGTTTTTGATCTCATCGCTGTTCGACCGGGTCTTCACGCCGATGCTGTGGTGGCTGCCTGAGCGCAATGCGGTGCTAATACCGGCCATGCTCGCCTATCTCAGCGGCTATGTGCTGCTGACGCTGGCGGTAACCTTCGTCGGCATCGCCGCCAACAGCCTGCTGTCGGCGTGCCTCTACCTGCGCCTGGCGCACCGTGAGCCGCGCCCTCCCCGGCCCACCGCCGACGCGCACCCGGGCCGCTGGGCCTGGGCCGTGGAGCTGGGTGTGATCGTCTTTGCGATCAGCCAGGCGTGGTTGATCGTCAACAGCTTCGAACTGCGCGACGAGGTACTGATTACCGCGCACCGCGGTAGCTCCATGGCGGCCCCGGAGAACACCCTGGCTGCCATCGACCAGGCGATTCTCGACGGCGCTGACTTTATCGAGATCGATGTGCGCCTCACCGGCGACGACCAGGTGGTGCTCTACCATGACCGCAGCCTGCAGCGGCTCGCCGGCGATTCGCGCCAGCTGCGCGACCTGACGTTCGAGGAGCTGCAGCAGTTTGACGTAGGCAGCTGGTTTGGCGACGCCTATGTCGGCGAGCGAATCCCCTCGCTGGATGACGCCCTGGCCCGTACCCGCACCCAGAGCCCGCTGATGATCGATCTCAAGCCCGACCCGGGCCGTGAGCTGGACCTGGTCGATGCGGTGCTCGAAAGCCTGAGGCGCGAGAACCTGGCGCGCCAGGTCTGCCGTGAATGGGAGGAACCGCCGCCAGACGGATGCGGCAGCGAGGATGTGCGCGACGATGTGCTGGTCGCCACCATGTCGCCGTCGCTGGTGCGCGAGATCAAGGCTCGCGAACCGCAGCTACACACCACCCTGCTGGCCCAGTTCGTGCTACCGGGCACCCTCGACCGCAGCAGCTTCGATGCCCTCGGGCTACGCCACAATCGGGTCAGCGATGCCGAGATCCGCGCCGCACGCTACTTCGACTATGGGCTGCATACCTGGACGGTCAACGACCGGGCGCGCATGTCGCAACTGATCGATATGGGTGTCGACAATATCATCACCGACCGACCCGACTTGCTCGCCGAGCTGCTCGAGGACCGCCGCGAGCTCAGCGACGGCGCACTGCTGCTGGTCAAGCTGAGGAACAGGCTGAGAAGCTGACTCAGCGCCGAGCGCCAAGCACCGAGCTGAATGGCTGGGCGCTTGGCGCTTTCAGCTCGGCGCTTACTCCCCCATCACCACGCCTTCGCGCCGCGGGTCGGCGCCGCCGTAGAAGCCGTCCTCCACTACCTGTAGCGCCTGCAGGCCGCTGACCAGTTCCCGCTCGCTGGCGTCGTGGCCGCGCTGGTTGAGCGCCTCGAGCACTTCGGCGGGGAAGCCCCCCTCTTCCAGGAATACCGGCCCGCCAAGGGTGATGGCGTGTGGCAGGTCAAGCGCTTGCTGGGCGTCCAGCCCCCAGTCAAGCATCGCCACCAGCGCCTTGGCGGTGTAGTGGATGATCGCCGCGCCGCCGGGGGAGCCCAGGCTTGCCACCAGCGCATCGCTGTCGCGATCGAACACCAGCGTCGGGCTCATGCTCGAGCGCGGCCGCTTGCGCGCCTCTACGCGGTTGGCGATCGGATTGCCGTCGGCGTCTTCCGCCGTGAACGAAAAATCGGTCAGCTCGTTGTTGAGCAAGTAGCCGCCGGGCAGGCCAGTGCCGCCATCGGCCATGATCCGTGAACCGAAAGCCGACTCGATGGTGGTGGTCATGGCCAGGGCATTGCCGTGCTCGTCGATGATGCTGATATGGCTGGTGCCGTACTCGGGCTGCTCGGGCTGCACCGCCCAGGCGGTGGTGAGCTCGCCAGGTTCACCCGGCTCGGCGCCGTCGCTACCCAGGCTCTCTTCGCCCAGCAGTGCGGCGCGCCCGGCGAGATACTGAGGATCGAGCATGCTGTTCCAGTCGTTGCCGGGCGCTTCGACGAAATCGGGGTCGGCGATATACTTGCCGCGATCGGCGAAGGCCAGCCGCGAGGCCTCGAGAAACTGATGCAGCCAGTCGACGCCGGGCCGATCATCCTCGAGCGGCGTCTCCAGCTCGGGCAGGTGCTCGAGTACGCCGAGGATCTGCATGATGGTCAGATGCCCAGAGGACGGCGGCGGGAAACCGCATACCCGGTAGGCCTGCCAGTCGTTGCACAGCGGCTGGCGAGTCTCGGCCGAGTAGCTGGCCAGGTCTTCGAGGCTGAGGCTGCCAGGACGCTCGGCATGGTCCTGAACGCGAAACACCAGATCCTCGGCGATACTGCCGGTGTGCAGCGCCTTGCTGCCGTGCTCGGCGAGTTCGCGCAGGATCGCCCCCAGTGCCGGGTTCTTCAGTTCATGCCCCTCAGCCAGCGGCTCGCCCCCGGGATAGTAGAACGGCCCTGCCAGCGGATCGTCGCGTAGCCGCTCCTCACCGGCCAGGCTGGTGTGCAGCCGCGGGCTGACCGCGAAGCCCTGCTCGGCCAGCGCGATCGCTGGCTCGAACAACGCCGCCCAGGGCAGCTCGCCGTGGCGCTCGTGGGCCAGCTCGAGCATGCGCACGGTCCCCGGTGCACCTACCGAGAGGCCGCTGGCCGCGGCGTCCATGAAGTCGAGCGGCTCGCCATCCTCGTCGAGGAACAGCTCGCCATCGACATCGCCCGGTGCCGTCTCACGTCCGTCGTAGGCCTGCACCGCCTCGCCGTCGTAGTGCATCAGAAAAGCCCCACCGCCGATGCCGCTGGACTGCGGCTCGACCAGGGTCAGCACCATCTGAACCGCAATCGCCGCATCCACGGCGCTGCCGCCGGCCTTGAGCACCTGGTAGCCGGCATCGGTGGCCAGCGGGTTGGCGGCGGCCACGGCGAAGCGCTGGGTCGCCCAGCCGGGCTTTTCTTCGCTGCCGGAGCTGACTTCCGGGGCGATCGCCGGGATATCGTAGTCGAAGGCCACCTCGGCCTGGGCCGTGAACGGCACGCCGAGCGTCAAGGCCACCGCCCACGGCAGCAGGCGGCAGCGGAAGGGAACGGCGAAAGTGGGCATGGGACAGGCTCCTTGTTGTCGCGTGCATGAGGGGGAGACTGACAGCATAGCCGAAAAGCGCCCGCTCGACGGGGTCGAGCGGGCGCAACTTGCCAGCACTAGCGCAGCTTGGCAGCGCTCGGGGCTGATCTAGTGGTAGGCCTACGAGGAGGCGCTGTAAACCCATCCCTGGGCGCTACCTTGCGCCCTGCTGCGCTCTCGCATCCTGCTTCGCTTGCAGGACCGGGGCTGGCCATCCATGGCCAGCCCGTTCGGAGCAGTGCTCCTCACCCATGGCGCAAACCTCCTCTTCGACCTACCGCCAGCGTCCCTCGCTAAGCGCCAATGGTGGCGCAACGCTGTTTCTCGGCTCTTAGCCCAATGTCTCGCCGGCGAGCATAAACCAGGTCTCGAGCACCGCGTCCGGGTTGAGCGACACTGAGTCGATGCCCTGCTCCATCAGCCACTTGGCGAGGTCAGGATGATCCGACGGGCCCTGGCCGCAGATGCCGACGTACTTGCCCTGGGCCTTGCAGGCGGAGATGGCCATGGCCAGCAGCTTCTTGACTGCAGGGTTCCGCTCGTCGAACAGATGCGCGACGATGCCCGAGTCGCGATCCAGGCCCAGAGTCAGCTGGGTGAGGTCGTTGGAGCCGATCGAGAAGCCATCGAAGTGGGCGAGAAACTCGTCGGCCAGCAGTGCGTTGGCCGGCAGCTCGCACATCATGATCACCTGCAGGCCATTGTCGCCACGAACCAGACCGTTGGCGGCGAGCAGGTCGACCACCGCCTTGCCCTCGTCCGGCGTGCGCACGAAAGGCACCATGATCTCGACGTTGTCGAGGCCCATCTCTTCGCGCACCCGCTTGAGCGCCTTGCATTCGAGCTCGAAGCACGGCCGGAAGGCGTCAGAGATGTAGCGCGAAGCGCCGCGGAAACCGAGCATAGGATTCTCTTCGCCAGGCTCGTAGAGCTTGCCGCCGATCAGGTTTTCGTACTCGTTGGACTTGAAGTCCGAGAGCCGCACGATGACCCGCTGCGGATAGAAGGCCGCGGCCAGGGTCGAGATACCCTCGACCAGCTTGTCGATATAGAAACTCACCGGGTCGCTGTAGCCGGCGGTGCGCAGGTCGATGCTCTGCTGCAGGTCGAGGGGCAGGCGGTCGTAGTCGAGTAGCGCCTTGGGATGCACGCCGATCATGCGATTGATGATGAACTCCAGCCGCGCCAGCCCGACCCCGGCGTTGGGCAGGCCGGCGAAGCCGAATGCACGGTCGGGATTGCCGACGTTCATCATGATCTTGAACGGGATCTCGGGCATGGCGTCGACGCTTGAGACCTTGCGGTCGAAGGCCAGCAGCCCCTCGTAGACGTTGCCGGTGTCGCCCTCGGCACACGACACCGTGACCTCGCGGCCGTCGCTGAGCACTGCGGTGGCGTCGCCGCAGCCGACCACCGCCGGGATACCCAGTTCGCGGGCGATGATCGCCGCGTGGCAGGTACGCCCGCCGCGGTTGGTGACGATCGCCGAGGCGCGCTTCATGATCGGCTCCCAATCGGGATCGGTCATGTCGGTGACCAGCACGTCGCCGTCCTTGACCTTGTCCATCTCGTCCGGCGTCAGTATCACCTTGACCGCGCCCTGGCCGATGCGCTGGCCGATGGCCCGGCCGCTGACCAGGGTGCGGCCCTTCTCCTTGAGCTGGAAGCGCTCGAGCTTGCCGCCCTCCTGCTGCGAGACCACGGTTTCGGGGCGCGCCTGAACGATGTAGAGCTTGCCGTCGTCGCCGTCCAGCGCCCACTCGATGTCCATCGGCCGCTGGTAGTGCTGCTCGATGATCACCGCCTGGCGCGCCAGGTCCATGACCTGGGCGTCATTGATGCAGAAGCGGCCGCGCTCGGCGAGCGGCACCTCGACGGTCTCCACCGACTTGCCGGCGCTGGCATCGGCGGTGTAGATCATCTTGATCAGCTTGGAGCCGAGGTTGCGGCGCAGCACTGCCGGCCGGCCGGCGGCCAGGGTTGGCTTGTGGACATAGAATTCGTCCGGGTTGACCGCGCCCTGCACCACGGTTTCGCCGAGGCCCCAGGAGGCGGTGACGAAGACCGCATCGCAGAAGCCCGATTCGGTATCGAGGGTGAACATCACCCCGCTGGCGCCGGTCTCGGAGCGCACCATCTTCTGCACCCCGGCCGACAGCGCCACGTTCTCGTGGGCATAGCCGCGGTGCACGCGGTAGGAGATCGCGCGATCATTGAACAGCGAGGCGAACACCTCGTGGACCGCGCGCTTGATATTGTCGAAGCCTTCGATATTGAGGAAGGTCTCCTGCTGGCCGGCGAAGGAGGCATCCGGCAGGTCTTCGGCGGTGGCCGAGCTGCGCACCGCGGCCTTGAGGCTGGGGTGCTTGGCTTCCATCTGCTGGTAGGCATCGCGCAGTGCCACCTCGAAGGCCGGCGGCAGCGGCGTGTCGATCACCCACTGGCGGATCTCGGCGCCGACCCGTGCCAGCTCGCCGATATCGTCGACGTCGAGCCGCGCCAGGGCCTGGTTGATGCGCTCGTTGAGCCCTTCGTGGGCGAGGAACTCGCGATAGGCGTGGGCCGTGGTGGCGAAGCCGCCGGGCACGCTGACACCGGCCCCGGCCAGGTTGGAGATCATCTCGCCGAGCGAGGCGTTCTTGCCACCGACGCGTTCGACGTCGTGCATGCCCAACTGGTCGAACCACACAATGTACTCTTCCACGAGACCCCCTAGTTCAGGTGCGGAATACCGCTTGTGGCGGTATGGACGCAAAGCGCGGCGAGGCCGCTAGCGAAATGTGGCTCACCCTACCAAGCCAAGGCGGTATTCGCCATTGGTCTAACAGCGAAGTCACTGGAGGATTTTTACAACACGCGGGGTTTTGTGTAGTAATCGCCCCACCGCGACCAGACGAGACTGCCATGACCCGTACCGCCTTCTTTATTTCCGACGGCACCGGCATCACTGCCGAAAGCCTCGGCCGCAGCCTGCTGGCTCAGTTCGAGAGCGTCGACATCCGCATGCTCACCAAGCCCTACATCGACAGCGTCGACAAGGCCGAGGCGCTGGTCGAAGTGATCAACGCCACCGCGGTCCGCGACGGCGCCCAGCCGATCATCATCGACACCATCGTCGACGCCGACATCCGCAGCGTGATCAGCAAGGCCAGCGGCTTCAAGGTCGATATCTTCTCGACCTTCCTCGAGCCGCTGGAAAAGGAGCTTGCCACGCGCTCTACCTACAGCGTCGGCAGCACCCACTCGATCGGCCGCGATGATGCCTACATGAACCGCATCGATTCGGTGCACTTCGCCCTCGACAACGACGATGGCGCACGCACTCACCAGTACGACAAGGCCGATATCATCCTGGTCGGGGTGTCGCGCTGCGGCAAGACGCCGACCTCGCTCTACCTGGCGCTGCAGTTCGGCATCCGCGCTGCCAACTACCCGCTCACCGACGACGACCTCGACGAGGATGGCAGCCTCAAACTTCCGGCGGCGCTGGCGCCCTTCCGCCACAAGCTGTTCGGCCTGACCATCGACGCACGCCGGCTGGCGGCGATCCGCAGCGAGCGACGCCCCAACAGCCGCTACTGCTCGATGGATCAGTGCATGCAGGAGGTGCAGCAGGCCGAGGGGCTGTTTCGCCAGATGCATGTGCCGTTCATCGATACCACGCGTTTCTCCATCGAGGAGATCTCGACGCGCATGATCGCCGAGACCGGCCTCAACCGGCGCTTGTCACCGCGCTAGCGCCAGTCGCTGCAGACACTTGGCGCTGGGCGCTTGAGACTACGCAATGATCCCCTGCTCGCGCAGCGCCTCGATCTGCTCGGCGTTGAGCCCCATCCCGGCGAGCACGCTGTCGCTGTCCTGGCCGAGACCGGGCGGCGCACGCCGGCTGGTCTGGCCGTCGCCGTCGAAGCGCAGCGGGTTGCCGACCTGTGGCAGCGCATTGCCGTTGCGCTCGAGGGTGGTAACCATGCCGCGGTGCAGGATCTGCGGGTCGTGCAGCGCCTCGGAAACGGTGTTGATGGGACCGGCAGGGATGCCATGAGTCTCGAAGTCAGCCAGCCAGGCGTCGCGCGGACGAGCCAGCAGGCAGGCCTCGATCAGCGCCACCAGGGTGTCGCGGTTGGCGACCCGCGCGCCGTTGGTGGCGTAGGCCGGGTCACTGGCCCACTCGGGGTGGCCGAGCAGCGTGGCGAAGCGCGCAAACTGACTGTCGTTGCCCACCGTCAGTACCAGATGGCCGTCGGCGCAGGCGAAGGCCTGATAGGGCACGATATTGGGGTGGGCGTTGCCGTGTCGCTGCGGGTCGCGCCCCGACACCAGGGTATTGAGGGCCTGGTTGGCCAGGGTCGCCAGTTGCACGTCGAACAGCGCCACGTCGATATGCCGGCCGACACCGGTGCGCCCGCGCTCGTGCAGTGCAGCGAGCACGCCTACCGCGGCGTAGAGCCCGGTCATCACGTCGGTAATCGCCACGCCGGTCTTCATCGGCATGCCCTCGGCGTCGCCGGTGACGCTCATCAAGCCGCCCATGGCCTGGATCATGAAGTCGTAACCGGCACGGTGGGCGTAGGGGCCGTCCTGGCCGAAGCCGGTGATCGAGCAGCCGATCAGCGCCGGGTTGAGCTCATTCAAGCTGGCGTAGTCGAGGGCATACTTCTTGAGGCCGTCGACCTTGAAGTTCTCCAGCAGGATATCCGCACGCGAGGCCAGTTCGCGCACCAGCGCCTCGCCCTCAGGGCGGGTGATATCCACCGCCAGCGACTGCTTGCCGCGGTTGGCACACAGGAAATACGCCGCTTCCAGCGGGTCGCCGGCAGCGTCTTCCAGCCACGGCGGCCCCCAGCCGCGGGTGTCGTCACCGCTGCCCGGGCGTTCGATCTTGATCACCTGGGCACCCAGATCGGCCAGCAGCTGGCCGGCCCAGGGGCCGGCCAGCACGCGTGACATATCGAGTACCACGATACCGTCGAGCGGTCCGCTCATCTTATCTCCTTGATCACTCGGGAAGGGCTATCGGAGATAGGCAGCTTCGGCCTGTCCCCTGCGTCCTTCGCTTAGATGCCCCTACTACCCTGGCTGATCCGGTCGATCAGCTGGAAAAGGCCTGAATACCGGTTTGGGCCCGCCCCAGAATCAGCGCATGAATATCGTGGGTGCCCTCGTAGGTGTTGACCGCCTCGAGGTTCATCACATGGCGAATCACGTGGTACTCGTCGGCGATGCCGTTGCCGCCGTGCATGTCCCGCGCGACCCGGGCGATATCCAGCGCCTTGCCGCAGTTGTTGCGCTTGATCAGCGAGATCGCCTCGGGCACCAGCTGGCCGTCGTCAATCATGCGGCCGACGCGCAGCGCCGCCTGCAGGCCCAGGGCGATCTCGGTCTGCATGTCGGCGAGCTTCTTCTGGATCAGCTGGTTGGCGGCCAGCGGGCGGCCGAACTGCTTGCGGTCGAGGGTGTACTGGCGCGCCGCGTGCCAACACGCCTCGGCGGCGCCCATGGTGCCCCAGGCGATACCATAGCGGGCGCGATTGAGGCACGAGAACGGCCCCTTGAGCCCCTTCACGCCGGGCAGGATCTGCTCATCGGAGACTTCCACATCCTGCATGGAGATCTGGCCGGTGATCGAGGCGCGCAGGCTAAACTTGCCCTCGATCTTGGGTGCCGAGAGACCCGCCATGCCCTTCTCGAGGATAAAGCCGCGCAGGTCGCCCGCGTCGTCCTTGGCCCACACCACGAAGACGTCGGCGATGGGCGAGTTGGTGATCCAGCTCTTGGTGCCATTGAGCTTGTAGCCGCCGTCGATCCTGGTGGCCCGGGTGCTCATGCCGTTGGGGTCGGAGCCGTGGTCGGGCTCGGTGAGCCCGAAGCAGCCGACCCACTCGCCGCTGGCCAGCCTGGGCAGGTACTTGTCGCGCTGGGCGTCGCTGCCGAAGGCGTGAATGGGATACATCACCAGGCTCGACTGCACGCTCATGGCGCTGCGGTAACCGGAGTCGACGCGCTCCACTTCGCGGGCGATCAGGCCGTAGCTGACGTAGTTGAGCCCGGCACCGCCGTAGCCCTCCATGGTCGCGCCGAGCAGCCCCAGCTCGCCCATCTCGTTCATGATCTCGCGGTCGAAGCGCTCGTGGCGGTTGGCCTCCAGCACCCGCGGCAGCAGCTTGTCCTGGCAGTAGTCGTGGGCGGTCTGGTGGACCATGCGCTCATCTTCGCTGAGCTGGTCGACGAGGCGGAACGGGTCTTCCCAGGTGATCGGAGTAATCTGGCTCATGGGTTGCTCCAGGGTAGCGGCATTGAAAATTTCTACATTTTCATAGAATGTAGAATAAAAGCGTCGCCAACGCTACCCCCATCCGCCCGTTAGCCCTCCTCGCCGAGCGTGGCCAGGGGGTGATCGTCGCCCTGCCAGGCGCTGCGCAGCATCGCCGCAACCTTCGCCGCAGGCACGCTTGGGACATCGGCGTGGGACCATTGCGGCTGCTTGTCCTTGTCGATCAGCAGTGCACGCACACCCTCGGCCAGGTCGCCCTCCAGGCAGCAGCGCAGCGACAGGCTCAGCTCGTCACGCAGCGCGTCGGCGAGGCTGGCACGGCGATGGCGTTCGAGCATGCCCCAGGCCAGCTGCGCGGTGAGCGGGCAGCCGTCGCTAAGCCGGCGGCGATTGGCGACCAGCCAGTCATCCTGCTCGCGGTCAGCGAGGATCGCCGCGCAGGCCTGGGCGGCATCGGCGGCGCTGGTAAGCTGCTGAATATGGTCGCGCCATGGCCACAGCTGGGCGCGGGGTGCCTGGTCGCGGTCGGCCACCGCAGCGAGGGCTGAATGGATGGCGCGATCATTCAGGATCGGCTCATTGCCCGGGCCATAGTCGGCGCGGCACAGCTCTTCTATCAGTGCGTCGCGGCGCTGGCTGGGTATCAGCTGGTCGGCCAGGCCCAGGTCCAGGGCGTCGCGGGCGTTGAGCTGGGCGCCGGTCAGCGCCAGGTAGGCGCCGATGCCCGGCGGCATGCGGCTGAGGAACCAGCTGGCGCCGACGTCAGGGTAGAGGCCGATGCTGATCTCGGGCATCGCCAGCCGCGAGCGCTCGCTGACCAGGCGGTGCCGGGCCCCGGCCAGCAGCCCCATGCCGCCGCCCATGACGATGCCGTCGCCCCACGCCAGCAGCGGCTTGGGATAGACATGCAGGCGGTAGTCGAGGGCATATTCGGCGGCGAAGTAGCGCACCACGTAGTCCCGCGCCGCGTCCGCGTCACCCTGCAGCGCGCGATACAGTGCGACGATATCGCCGCCGGCGCAGAACGCCCTGTCGCCGGCGCCCTCAAGCCATACCGCCACCACGCTGTCGTCGTGCTCCCAGGCCGTCAGCTGCGCGCCGAGAGCCTCGATCATGGCTAGCCTCAGGGCATTGAGCGAGCGTTCGGCGTCGAGGGTGGCCACGCCGATGCGCCGACCGTTGCCGGTCGGCCATTCGGAAAAACGCACGGGGGATGGGGTCGTCGACATCGGGCCTCCTGGCAGGGTAGCGGACGCCCACAGCATGCGCGGCGTTTTACGTAAACGTCAACTCGCGGTATCCTGCAGGGCATGACATCCGATAGCGCCTCCCGCACCTACTCGATCAGCGAGCTTTCGCGCATGTTCGAGGTCACCCCGCGCACCATCCGCTTCTATGAGCAGGAAGGCCTGCTGGAGCCCCAGCGCCGCGGCCAGACACGCATCTATCACGACAAGGATCGGGTGCGACTCAAGCTGACCCTGCGCGGCAAGCGCCTGGGTTTCTCGCTGGCCGAGATCCGCGAGGTGATCGAGCTTTACGACGCCCTGCCCAATGGCAACGCCCGCCAGTTGCAGCGGCTGCTCGAACTGCTGGCCGAGAAGCGCAGTAATCTGCAGCGCCAGGAGGAGGACATTCGCCAGATGCGCAGAGAGCTGGACGACGTCGAGGAGCGCTGCCGCGAGGCACTGCTGGCGCTAGCCGAAAACGCCGAGGGCTGACCCGGCGGGCCAGCCCTCGGCAGCGACGACCTGGCGCCGCTTATTCAAAGCCGCTTATTCAAAGCCCTTTGGGCGCGAAGATCCCCGGCGCATTGCGCCAGTAGCCCTTGTAGTCCATGCCGAAGCCGAACACGTAGCGGTCGACCACCTCCAGGCTACAGTAGTCGGCAGTCAGCTCAGGCACCGCCTTGCGGTCGTGACGCTTGTCGACCAGTACCGCGGTGGAGATGCTCGCCGCACCGGCTTCTTCGCAGTAGCGCAGGATCGCCGCCAGGGTCGCGCCCTCGTCGAGGATATCGTCGACGATCACCACGTGGCGCCCGGCCATGGGAATCTCAGGCGAGACGCGCCAGAACAGCTCGCCGCCACGCAGGCCGCCGCGGTAGCGAGTGGCATGCAAGTAATCCACCTCGAGGGGGAACCCCAGCCGCGTCAGCAAGTGGCCGGTGGTGATCAGGCCGCCGTTCATCACGCAGTAGAACACCGGCAGCTTGTCGCCCAGGTCGGCGCTGATCTCGTCGGCCATGCGATCGAGGGCGCGCTCGACGTCAGCCTGGGAGATCAGGCAGTCGGCGTTGTCCATCACCTCGCGCATGGTGGTGAGGGACTCGTGATAAAGAGGGTCGAGATTAGGCATCGTTGTCCTGGGTCGCATTACGGGATGAGTAGAGCCAGCCGGTCAGGCATGTCAGGAATCGTCGCTGACGTCGCTCAGGGCCTCGAGACGCGCATGCACTCGTCGCCAGCGCGCCAGCGCCGGCAACGCCTCGAGGTTGGGTCGGGCGCGCCGATAGCGCAGCTTGGCCGGGCGCTTGTCGGCGCGCCCGGCACAGGCGTCGAGAACGTCCAGTGCCGCGCCGCGGTCGTTACACACCAGCACCATGTTGCAGCCCGCATCGAGGGCCGCCAGCGCCGCCTGCCCGTGGCTGCCGGCGACCCGCGCCGCGGCCATCGACAGGTCGTCGGAGAAGATCGCGCCCTTGAACCCCAGCTCCTCGCGCAGCAGGCCAAGCCAGCTGCGCGAGAACCCCGCTGGCTTGTCGTCGAAGGCGCTATAGATCACATGGGCGGGCATGACGCCCTCGAGGCGCGAGGCCAGCTCGGCGAAGGGGCGCATGTCGTGCTCGCGTAGCGCCGCAAGCGGCCGTGGATCCACCGGCAGCTCGTGATGCGAGTCAGCCACCACGCCGCCGTGGCCGGGAAAATGCTTGCCAATGGCGACCATGCCGGCATCGTGCAGCCCGCTGATGAAGGCACCGCCGAGCAGGCTGACGACCTGCGGGTCGGCAGAGAAGCTGCGATCGCCGATCACCATCGAGTCGCCGCCGTCGACGTCGAGCACCGGGGCGAAGGTGACGTCGAGGCCGCAGGCGGCCATCTCCATGCCCAGCAGCCAGCCAGCGTCCTGGCACTGCTGCAGCACCGCCTGGGGATCGTCGTCGTAGCCGGCCGCCAGCTGCGCCATCGACGGCAGGCGAGTGACACCCTGGCGCAGGCGCTGTACGCGGCCGCCCTCCTGATCGATGGCCAGCAGCAGGTCGGGGCGCACTCGGCGAATCGCCGCACACAGCGCTTGAACCTGGACGGCGTCCTCGACGTTGCGGGAGAACAGGATCACGCCGCCCACCTCGGGACGCTTGAGCATGTCACCTTCTTCTCGGCTGAGCCGGGGCCCTTCCAGGTCCAGCATCACCGGGCCGATAGGTTGCGTCATGATCATCTTCCTTGGCTGTGAAGGGACCGATTCTAGACCAACCGTCATGTCGACAACAGGGGATGGGGTTGGTCAGTCGTGAAGCCACACCGGCGTGCCGACCGGGGCGAAGTCGAACACCTCGAGCAGCGCCGCATCGCGCAGCCGCAGGCAGCCGTGGGAGGCCGGAGTGCCCATCGGCTGATCAGGCGGCGTGCCATGCAGATAAATATAGCGGCGCTGGGAGTCGACCCGGCCGCCGCGGTTATAGCCGGGCTCGAGGCCACATAGCCACAGGATGCGGGTCAGGATCCAGTCGCGCGCCGGGTACTCGGCGGCCAGCGTCGCGTCGAACACCTCACCGGTCGGGCGGCGGCCGCGAAACACCGCTCCCGGCGGCTGGCCGTCGCCGATCGCTGCGCGCACGTAGTGCCAGCCGAGCGGCGTCTGGCCGCTGCCGTCACGCTGGCCGATGCCTGCCACACCGCTCGAGATCGGGTAGTCGGCGACGCGCTCGCGGCCCTGCCAGCACCACAGCCGCTGGGTCGAGAGATCGACCTCCAGCCAGTGGCCTGTCTCGGGCGGCAACTGCTCGAGGCGCGGGGTAGTGACCATTATACCGCCGCCGGCAGGCTATCCGGCGCCGCGTCGGGCAGCGGCGCGTTCATCGCCGCCACCACCACCGGGCGCAGACGACGGATCAGGTCGCGCACGCTGACGTGGTCGCCGTAATCCTTCTCGGCGATGTCGCGCAGCGCATCCAGCCCCGACAGGGTGAAGATCACCGTGCCGAGCACGAAGTGCAGCCGCCAGAAGCGCTCGGCTTCGGGTAGCTCCGGCGTGGCCTGGCGCACCAGGTCGGAGAATCGGCTGAACACGCTGCCGTAGTGGTCCTGAATATAACGCCGCAAGTGCCCCTGGGCCTGGCTGTAGGCCAACCCCAGCAGGCGCATGAAGACCTTCAGGCTGTTACGCTCGGCGGGGACATCCAGCACCGTTTTTGCCATGCTCTCCAGCAGCACCTCGAGCGGTATGACGCGGCCGGCATACTCCGCCTCGAGCTCATCCAGCGCGCCATGGAAACGCTCGGTGAAGGGGTCCAGATAGCGCGCAAACACGGCCTGGATCAGCGCTTTCTTGGAGCCGAAGTGATAGTTGACCGCGGCCAGGTTGACCTTGGCCTTGCTGGTAATGTTGCGCAGCGAGGTCTCCGCGAAGCCTCGCTCGGCAAACAACACCTCTGCGGTGTCGAGAATGCGCGTCACGGTATCGGGTTGTGCCATACCTCCTCCCCTGCCGAGTTGGTAAACAGCTGTTTTAAACGTAATCATATTCTACTCAAGATGACACTTGGTCACAAACATGGCGTTTTAAACGCTACAACGCTTTTACTGGATACTCAACCATACTGTATACTTAACCAAACACCGCCACCCACTTGCGGAGGTCACATGACCCGCCCTCTCACGCCACGCCAGCAGAACGTCTACGACTTCATCGTCAAGACCATGTCCGAGCTGGGCTATCCGCCAACCCGCGCCGAGATCGCCCGAGCCCTGGGCTTTCGCTCGCCCAACGCCGCCGAGGAGCACCTGCGCGCGCTGAGCAAGAAGGGCGTGATTCGTATGGTTGCCGGCACCTCGCGGGGCATCCGTCTCCCCGCCCAGGAGCAGGATCCCGAGCTCGATGCCAGCGTTCAGCCCGGCCTGCCAATCATCGGCGAGGTGGCCGCCGGCAGCCCGATTCTGGCCGCGGCCCACATCGACCGTCACTGCCCACTTCCGCCAGAGTACTTCACGCCCCGCGCCGACTATCTGCTGCGGGTGCGCGGCCTGTCGATGAAGGACATCGGCATCCTCGAAGGCGATCTGCTCGCCGTGCACCGCACCGAGCGCATTCGCGACGGCCAGATCGTGGTCGCCAGGCTGGAGGACGACGTCACCGTCAAGCGCTTCAAGCGCCAGGGGCACCAGGTGTGGCTAACCGCCGAGAACGAGGACTTCGCCCCCATCGAGGTTGACCTGCGCCATCAGGAACTCGAGATCGAAGGCATCGGCGTTGGCGTGATTCGCGGCGGCAACGGCCAGGCCCTGGGCTAAGCCTAAGCCGCGTCATGCGCAAGATCCTGCACGCCGACTGCGACTGCTTCTACGCCGCGGTGGAAATGCGCGACCGGCCCGCACTGCGCGAAGTGCCGCTGGCGGTGGGCGGTAGTGCCGAGCGCCGCGGGGTAGTGGCAACCTGCAACTACCCGGCGCGCGCCTTCGGCGTGCGCAGCGCCATGCCCACCGCCAAGGCACTGCGACTGTGCCCCGAGCTGGTGGTACTGCCTCCCGATTTCGAACGCTACCGCGCCGTCTCGCAGCAGATCCAGGCCCTGTTTGCCGAGCTCACCCCACTGATCGAGCCGCTGTCGCTGGACGAGGCCTACCTCGACGTCAGCGAGGTCGAACGCTTCCGCGGCAGCGCCACCTGGATGGCCAGTTGGCTCAAGGAGCAGACCCTGGCACGCACCGGTATCACCCTGTCGGTGGGTGTGGCGCCGAGCAAGTTCCTGGCCAAGATCGCCAGCGACTGGGACAAGCCCGACGGCCTCACGGTGATTACCCCCGACGCCGTTGAGGATTTCCTGCGTCCGCTGCCGGTCAGCAAGTTGCACGGCGTAGGGCCGGCCACTGCGGCCAAGCTCGAGGGGCTGGGCATTCACACCTGCGACGACCTGCGCCAGCGTTCTCTGGCCACCCTGCTCGAGCGCTTCGGCAAGTTCGGCCGCCACCTCTACCAGTTGGCCCGCGGCATCGATGAGCGCGAGGTAAAGATCAGCCGCGAACGCAAGTCGGTCAGCGTCGAGACCACCTTCGACCGCGACCTGCCCGACCTCCCCGCCTGCCAGCAGGCACTGATGCCGCTGTTCGCCAAGCTGCAGCAGCGCCTGGCGCGCCACGATCACCCGCCCAGCGACAAGCGCTTCGTCAAGGTGCGCTTCGACGACTTCAGCCTGACCACCATGGAGGGCATGGGCAGCGCCGGCGACCCGCAGGGCTTCCAGCACCTGCTCGAGCAGGCCTGGCAGCGCGGCGCGCGCCCGGTGAGGCTGCTCGGCGTCGGGGTCAGGCTGGTCCCCGAAGACGCCCAGCGACAGCTGACGCTATTCGACGAGATGTGATCGCCTGTGGCCGCTACTTGGTGTCGATATAGCGTCGGGAGTTGAACGTCGCCACCCACTCGGGGTGATAGACCACCAGCACGCTGAGCAGCATGCCGCTGATAAAGGCCTCGGAGGGCATCAGCAGTGGCAGGAAGCGCGCGTACTCCGAGGCCAGGAACCACGCCTCGGGGTCGCTGGTGCCGAGGCCGACGATGGCTACCGTAGCCAGCCCGCTGGCCAAGGTGGCAAGCGCCGTGCCGAAGAAACCGCAGACGAACACGAATACCGGCAGGTTATCGGCCAGCCAGCGATCCACCAGCCGCCAGGCGATGACCATCACCAGCGTCGGCACCACCCCGCTGACCAGTACGTTGACCCCCAGCAGCGGCCAGGCCACGCGCCCCAGCAACACCATGCCGAGATTGACCGCCAGGCAGATCAACAGCGCCAGCGGCGCCTTGAAGATCAGCGTCAGCAGCGCGGTGAACACCAGGTGCAGAGTCAGCCAGTCCACCGCCTGAGCGCGCAGCTGCCACATCAGCAGTACTGCCACCAACGCCGCCAGCCAGCGGTGCTGCAGAGCGACGTCGGCAAGCAGCGCCCGCCACGGCCGTTGAGCCAGGGCCAGGCCCAGCACCGCGGCACTGATCAGCCAGCCGAGCCCCAGCATCCAGGGCATCAGCACTACCTCGGCAAAGGTCATGGCGCGCTCCGTTTCACACTCGTCAGGCGAAGACCACCGTCTTGTTGCCGTGGATCAGCACCCGGTCCTCGAGATGCCAGCGTAGACCGCGGGCAAGCACCGCCTTCTCCACGTCGCGCCCGAAGCGCACCAGGTCATTGGCGGTGTGGCAGTGGCTGATGCGATGAATGTCCTGCTCGATGATCGGCCCGGCGTCGAGTTCTTCGGTGACGTAGTGGCAGGTGGCGCCGATCAGCTTGACGCCGCGCTCGTAGGCCTGGTGGTAAGGCTTGGCACCGGCGAAGGACGGCAGGAAGCTGTGGTGGATATTGATCACCCGCCCGGCATAGCGCTGGCACAGCGCCGGCGGCAGGATCTGCATGTAGCGCGCCAATACCACGCTGTCGGCACCGGCCTCCTCCACCAGCCGCTCCACCTCGGCGAACGCCTGGGGCTTGGTGTCCGCACTGACCGGTACGCGATGATAGGGAATACCGTGCCACTCGACCAGGGCGCGCAGGTCATCGTGATTGGAGATCACGCAGGGGATCTCGCAGTCGAGCTCGCCGGCAGTCCAGCGATACAGCAGGTCGACCAGGCAGTGGCTCTCCCGCGACACCATCAGTACCACCCTGGGGCGCCTGGTGGTGTCGGTGAGCGCCCAGTCCATCGCGAACTCCGTGGCGATCGGCGTGAACGCCTCGCGCAGCTGCCCGGCACTCAACCCCACCGAGTCGGCGAGGATTTCGTAACGCATGAAGAAGCGGCCGGTAGCCAGGTCGGAGTGCTGGCTGGCTTCGGTGATCGAGCCGCCCTGGCGCGCAATGAAGCCTGACACGCGGGCGACGATCCCGACCTGATCGGGACAGGACACGACCAGACGATAGTAATCGGACATCGGGTAACCATCAGTAGAAAGAGAAGACGCCATGGAGCCGCCAGGCTCGACGTTAGTGTAACGAATTCAACGGCATCGGAACACGCGCGTTGTGGGGCCGGCGAGCCTTCCCGTATGATGAAAGTTCGCTTTCATCAGGCCGCAGCCGCTCATGCCGCAACCCCGCGTTACCGTTCGCCGTCGCCAGCACCCGCCGCTCAAGCTGCTGCCCCTCGGTGGCTGCGGCGAGATCGGCATGAACCTTACGCTTTACGGCTATCAGGATCACTGGCTGGCGGTGGACTGCGGGATGATGATTCGCCAGGACCTGCCCGACACGCCGCTGCAGGTACCCAACCTGACCACCCTGGCGAGCCTGGAGATCGCGCCCCAGGCGCTGGTCATCACCCACGGCCATGAGGACCATATCGGCGCGGCGGCGTGGCTGTGGCCGCGCTGGGGCTGCCCGATCTACGCCACGCCGCTGGCCGCCGGACTGCTGCGCGCCAAGTTCCACGAACGCGGCCTGGCCAGTGATGCGATCAAGGTGATCGAACCCGGCGAGGCACTGGACAACGGCCCTTTCAGCCTGCGCTACCTGCCGCTGACCCACTCGATTCCGGAAAGCTGTGCGCTGTTGATCATGACCCCGCATCACAAGGTCCTGCACAGCGGCGACTGGAAGCTCGACCCCGAGCCGCTGATCGGTGCACCGATGGATCCGGCGCTGTTCCAGTCGCTGGCGCCGGTCGACCTGGTGATCGGCGACTCCACCAACGCCACCCTGCCCGGCCATTCGCGCAGCGAGGGCGACGTCGCCCGGGCCCTGGAGCACACCCTGGCCGCCTGCCCCGGGCGGGTGATCGTCAGCTGCTTCGCCAGCAACCTGGCGCGGGTGCTGGCGGTGGGTCGTGCGGCGGCGCGTACCGGCCGCCGGGTGTGCTTGATGGGACGCTCCATGGAACGCATGGTCGGTGTGGCGCGCGGACTCGGCTACCTGGATGACCTGCCGCCGCTGGTGCCGGTGCGCGACCTCGGCTACCTGCCCCCCGAGGAAGTGCTGGTGATCGCCACCGGCAGCCAGGGCGAACCGCGCGCTGCGCTGTCGCGGCTGGCGCAGAACCGTCATCCGCACTTCGAGCTGGTGGCCGGCGACAGCGTGATCTTCTCGGCCAAGGCAATTCCCGGCAACGAGCGCTTGATCGAACGCCTGCAGCTCGGCCTGCGTCGACTCGGCGTGACCCTCTTCGATGAGCACCAGCATCCCGAGCTGCACGCCTCGGGGCATCCGGCCCAGGACGAACTGGCGATCTTCTATGACTGGATCAAGCCGCGCCACCTGCTGCCGGTGCACGGCGAGCGGCGCCATCAGCAGGCGCACGTAGCGCTTGCCGAGCGGCTCGGCATCGCCGCCCCGCTGATTCCGGTCAACGGCGACCTGATGCGCTTCGACGGCGATGGCCTGCAGCTCGAGAGTCGCTACCCGCAGCCACCCTGTATCGTCAGCCAGAATGCCGTGACCCCGGCGCCGGGCCTCAACGGCAGCGATGCGTCACGCCGCGGCAGCCTGTTTCTGGCCATCACCGTGACGCCCGACGGCGAGGGTTGGACGCGTATCGGACGGATGGTGGTCGATGACAGCGCCGCCTCGCATCTCGACGAAGATGACCTGGGGGACTGGCTCGACCATCAGTTGCAGGGGCTCGACGCCGATGACCTCGCCGAGCTGCGCCGCCGGCTCCAGCCGCGCATGATCGACTACCTGGGTGAGCGCATGCGCCATCTGCCTACCGTACATCTGCAGCTGCTGGCCGGCGAACGCCACGAGCAATAGCGCCTCGACACCCCGCCCACGAACAGCGCCCCCCTCACCCACACATGACAAGGCGAGCCCGGGGGCTCGCCTTGTCATTGTGTCGAATTGCCGTTGGCTCGACTGGTCACTCTTTCTTGGCGTTCTTCGGCGGGCGCCCGCGACGACGCTTGGGCTGCTCGCCGACCAGATCGTCCAGAGAAAGCCCGGCGTCGTTGATGGCCTCACGAATCTCGGCCAGCTTGCGCTCCTTCATGGCTTCCTCTTGCTGGCGCTGCTTGTCCTCGTCCTGTTTCTGCTCAATCACTTCGCCGATGACTTCGGCAAGCTTGTGCAATTGCTCCATGCTCAGTTGACGCGCAGCGGCACGAGCAACGTTCTTGTTGCGAGCGATACGTTCCAGAGATTCGGAAGACATCGGCCTCCTCCTTAGTAAAAGTCAGGGAACACGAACACGCGATACCTGGCTAAAAAGTATAAGCCGATATTACGTCATGGCAAGAAAAGACAGCAGAAAAAACCCGCCACTCTTGATCGGTAGGGCGGGTGCTGACGGGTGACAAGTATTCCTGGTGAGGTAGAATTGTCCGCTAGCCCCCGGTCATATTCATGAAGCGAACCACCTGAACGTCACCGTCGGTGGTGAAATGGTGGCGCTCGGGCTTGAGCGGCATGGCATCGATAATGGCTGTCTTGAGCGCCTCCATATCCCCCGGATGGCGGCGCAGTACCGCGCGCAGATCCACCGAGTGCTCATTGCCCAGACACAGTAGCAGGCGCCCTTCTACCGTGACGCGGACACGATTGCATGTCGAACAGAAGTTATGGCTGTGGGGAGAAATGAAGCCGATCCGCGAGTCGCTGTCGGCCATGCGGAAGTAGCGCGACGGCCCAAGGGTGCTCTCGGTAGTAGGCAGCAGCGGATAGCGCGCCTCGATCAGTTCCTGCACTTCGTCACTGGAGCAGAAGGTTTCCGCGCGGGAGTGATCCGAGACGTCGCCAAGCGGCATCTCCTCGATAAAGCTGATGTCGAGTGCTTCACGGCGCGCGAACTCGACCAGGTCGACCACTTCATCGTCGTTGCGCCCCTTGAGCACGACGGCATTGAGCTTGATACGCTCGAAGCCCACATCGCGGGCGGCGCGAATGCCGTCAATCACCTTGTGCAGGTCCCCGGTACGGGTAAGCAGGCGAAATTTCTCGGCTTCCAGCGAATCGAGGCTGATATTGAGACGCTTGAGGCCGCCATCGCGAAGCGCCTGGGCATGTTTGACCAGGCCGGCACCGTTGGTGGTCATGGCAAAGTCGTCGAGCCCCAGGCCACCAATCTCGTTGACCAGTTGCTCGATGCCGCGCCGCACCAGCGGCTCGCCGCCAGTAAGCCGGACCTTCTCCACGCCGAGCTCGACGAAGGCCCGCGCCACCATCGACAGTTCTTCCAGGGTCAATACCTGGGCGCGCGGCAGGAAGGTCATCTCCTCGCTCATGCAGTAGACGCAGCGGAAATCGCAGCGGTCGGTCACCGAAATACGCACGTAGCGTACGCGGCGATTGAAGTCATCGATCAACGTCGTCATACAGTCTCCCAACGGCGTGCAGCGTGCTTGTCGGTGGTTCTCTCGGCCACCCAGTAGTCACCGTGACGGGTGTGCTCTTTCTTCCAGAACGGCGCCCGCGTTTTGAGGTAGTCCATGATGAAATCACAGGCCTCGAACGCCGCGCGTCGGTGCGCACTAGCCACCGCCACCAGCACGATAGCATCACCCGGTGACAGCCGACCGACCCGATGAATCAGCCGTACGCCATCAAGCGGCCAGCGCTGCTCGGCCTCGGCAACGATCTGCGCCAACGCCGCTTCCGTCATGCCCGGGTAGTGCTCGAGGCTAAGCGCCTCGACGTCGGGTTTCTCGTTGAAGTCGCGCACCAGACCAGTGAAACATACCACCGCGCCGATATCGCTACGCCCCTCGCAAAGTGCAAGCTGCTCGGCGCCGGCATCGAACGGCGCCTGTTGGATTCGAATCATCATCAACCTCCCGTGACGGGGGGAAAGAATGCCACCTCGTCACCTTCGGTAAGCGGCGTATCATCGCCGCCCATGACCTGATTGACGGCACACAGGATACGCCCCTCCTCGAGCAGCGCGAAGTTGGCATCACGCACCTTGAGGGCCGACTTGAGCGCGGCGACGTCAGGACGCGCCAACGAGGCGAGCGTAATTTCCAGCTCGCTGACACCCAGCCGCTCGCGCAATTCGGCCAGGCACTTGACCCGCACGCTGCGCGAATCGGCATGCGGCCCGAGGCTTACTTCGCCACTGTAGCAGTCATCGGTGACGATCTGTGGGCCGGTGCTCGGCGGCGCCTCACCACGGCGGTAGTCGCCGGACTTGCCGCCGGTCTTGGACAGCAGACGGATCGCGCCAATCTGCATATCCTTGTCAACGGCCTTGCACATGTCATACAGCGTCAGGCAGGCCACCGAGACTGCCGTCAGCGCCTCCATTTCGACCCCGGTACGGCCGTTCAGGCGACAGCTGGCGGTGACCTCGACACAGGAGCGCTGCTCGTCGAGGCGAAAATCGACGCTGACCTTGGACAGCGCCAGTTGATGACACAGCGGGATCAGCTCATGGGTGCGCTTGGCCGCCTGTATGCCGGCGATGCGTGCGGTGGCCAGCACGTCGCCCTTGGGCAGGCCGCCCTCGGCCAGCAGCGCAAGCGTCGCCGGGCGCATGCTGATGCTCCCCGCGGCCACCGCTTCACGGCGGCTCTCCTGCTTGTCGGCGACATCCACCATATGGGCCTCGCCGCGGGCGTTGAGATGGGTCAGGCTCATAGCGTTGCATGCCTCATATCAGACTGTCGAAGGGTTGCAGGGTCACGGTCTCTCCGCCGGCCACCCCTGCACGCGATGCATCAATCTCGATCAAGCAGTTGGCCGCGCTCATCGAGGACAGAATACCCGAGCCCTGGGCGCCGGTGCTGCGTACCCACAGCTGGCCATCGGCGTCGCAGCGATAGATCCCGCGCAGGAAGTCGACGCGCTCCAGGCGACTCTTCAGCGGCGCCTCGCTGCGCGCCGTCAGCCGTGATGGCTGCCAGTCCGGCTCACCCTGCAGGCGCCGCAGCACCGGCTGCACGAACTCGAGGAAGGTCACCATCACCGCCACCGGGTTGCCCGGCAGGCCAAAAAAGGGGATCTGGCGCGCCCCCAGTCGGCCGCAGGCCAGCGGCCGCCCCGGGCGAATGGCGATACGCCAGAAACCGAGCTCGCCGAGCTCACTGAGCGCCGCCTTGATCCAGTCGGCCTGGCCCACCGACACGCCGCCGCTGGTGATCAGCATATCGTGGTCGCGGGCGGCGTCACCCAAGGCGCTGACCACCTCGTCGCGGCGGTCGGCGAGAATACCCAGGTCGCAGACCTCGGCGCCGAGCCGCGTCAACATGCCGTGCAGCGTATAGCGATTGGCATCATAGATGCCTGTCGCCGGTAGCGGCTGCCCGGGCGCGGTGACTTCATCGCCGGTGGAGAAGATCGCCACCCGCGGCCGGCGATACACCCACGCCTCGGCCAGCCCCAACGAGGCCAGCAGGCCGAGATGTTGGGGCTGCAGCCGAGTACCGGCCTCCAGCACCCGCTGGCCGCAGGCGATGTCCTCACCGGCCTGGCGCACGTTCTGGCCACGCTGGATGCGCTCGGTGCGGCTGATCTCGACCGCCTGATCACCCCTGGCCTCGAGCTGCTCGCTCATGATCACCGTATCCGCACCCGCGGGCAGCGGCGCACCGGTGGTGATTCGCAGCGCCGTGCCCGCCGCCAGCGGCTGCGCCCAGCGCTGCCCGGCCAGCACCTCACCTACCACCGGCCAGCGCCGCACAGGACGCTCGGGCCAGGCCAGCGCCACGCCGTCCATCGCCGCATTGGTGTTCTGAGGCACGTCAATAGGCGACACCAGCGGCTCGGCCAGCACCCGACCCAGCAGCGCCTCGAGCGGCAACCGTTCGGTGCCGAGCGGCGTGACGAACAGCGCCTCCAGGGCAGCGTGCGCCTCGGCGACGCTAAGCATGCGCTCGCCGAGCTCGAAACATGACAGCGTCATGCCGGTACCTCCCGCGGCTGCGCCTGCTGCGGCCAGCGCCGCTGCCAAGCCACGACCCAGTTGCACAGCCGCTGGTGATCGTCCAGGTCGAGCGCTTCGACCCCAGCCGGTAGGTCCAGCGCATCGGGACTCGCCACCGCCCGCACCCAGCGATCGTCGGCGGCCAGCAGCGGCTTGCCCAGCGCCGCGCGGTGCAGCTCGAGCTTGGGCAGCGGCCAGGCCTTGAAGCCTTCGACCAGCACCAGGTCGGGGGCCAGCGGCGCCAGTTGCGCGAGCAGCTGCGCCAGGTCTGGCTCGGCGGCGTCGGGCGTATTGAACATCAGCGCGGTGCGCGCCCGCGAGGCGATCAGCATCGGTGCCGCACCCGCCTCACGCAGGCGGTAGCTGTCCTTGCCGGGCTGGTCGATATCGAAGGCGTGATGCGCATGCTTGACCACCGCCACCTTGATCCCGCGGGCCTGCAGCCGTGGCAGCAGGGCCTCGAGCAAGGTGGTCTTGCCGGTGCCGCTCCAGGCGGCGATACCCAGCAGCGGTAGCTGCGCGTCGAAGGTCAGCGTCATCGCGACTCCGTTGGCATACCATTGCCCAGGCGCCGCTCGAGGGCCTGGCGCTGTTCGGGATTGTTGAGATTGGCGAAGGCCTCGGGGCAGTCGCTGAAGTCGACGTAGCAGTCGGCGTGACGAGCGTACCAGCGGTCGATCTTGCGCTCGCCGGCGGCCAGTGCCGTAGCGAGGTCATCGGCCAGTTCGCGGCGCATCAGCGCCACCACCGGATGGGCACGCTCGCCGTCATGGGCCACCGCGATGTCGTGCTGCCCCACGCCCTGCCATAGCCGCGGCACCAGCTCCATGGGCAGCGCCGGGGTATCGCAGGGCACCACCACCACCCACGCCTGGCGAGCGGCCAGCAGGCCGCTCCAGATGCCCATTAGCGGCCCTTGGTAGCCCGCTTCGCGATCGCTCACCACGCGGCAGCCCAGCGCCCGGTAGTCATCGAGGTGGCGGTTGGCGTTGATCACCACCTCCTCGACGTGGGGGGCCAGGCGCTCGCGCACGTGGGCGACCAGTGGCCGGCCCAGGAAGTCACTGAGGCCCTTGTCGCAGCCACCCATGCGCCGGCCCTGGCCGCCGGCAAGAATCACGCCGCTAAGCGGCAGCCGCTGGTTCATGTCACGCCCCTCGTCATTTATCCCACGATCCTGACCGGATCTGACCGATTGATCAAATCCGATGAGCGGCGTAGGTCTTTACCTCAAGATTACCCCAAGGGTACCGCCACTGCGACCGTCGCGACACCCAATACAGGGCTAAAGTCATAGCCGGATCATCGGCTTATCTTTGCCGGAGTGACGCGCTATCATGCCGTCAAGGATCTTCAACAAGGACAGCGCATGAGTGGTTTCGATGTCGGTGCACGACTCAAGCAGCTGCGGCTGCGGGCCACGCTCTCGCAGCGCGAGCTGGCCAAGCGTGCCGGTGTGACCAACAGCACCATTTCGTTGATCGAGCAGAACAGCGTCAGCCCGTCGGTCAGCTCGCTGAAGAAGATACTCGATGCCATGCCGGTCTCGATCAGCGAGTTCTTCGCCGGCGAGCAGGCCAGCCAGGAACGGGTCTTCTATCGCGCCAGCGAACTCACCGAGATCGGCGATGGCCAGCTGTCGTGGCGACTGGTCGGCGCGCGGCGCCCCAACCGCAGCATGTCGATTATCCACGAGCGCTATCCGCCCGGCGCCGATACCGGCGCCGATATGCTCGAGCATGAGGGAGAGGAAGGCGGCGTGGTGGTTACGGGCACCATCGAACTCACCGTCGAGGGCGAGGCGCGCCTGCTGACCGCCGGCGACGCCTACTACTTCGATTCACGGCTGCCCCATCGCTTTCGCAACGTCAGCGACGGCGAGTGCGTGATCGTCAGCGCCAACAACCCGCCGTCATTCTCCGACGGCAGCGGCGAACGCCACCACCACTGAGCGGTTACTCGCCCTCGCGGGGCGGCGGCAGGATCAGGTTGAGGGCGATCCCCACCACCGCCGCCAGGCTCACGCCCTGCAGGGTGAACTGGCCGCCGCCGAACTGCATCCCGCCGATGCCGAACACCAGGATCAGCGATACCACCACCAGGTTGCGCGGCGCGGTCAGCGAGTGACCGGCGCGCACCAGGGTGTTCATGCCGACCACCGCGATGGAACCGAACAGCAGCACCATGATGCCGCCCATCACCGGTCCGGGGATGGTCTGCAGCACGGCGCCGAGCTTGGCGACGAAGGCCAGCAGGATGGCGAAGCAGGCGGCAACGATCATGTAGCGCGGGTTGAAGGCGCGGGTCAGGGTCACCGCCCCGGTCACTTCGGAGTAGGTGGTGTTTGGCGGGCCACCAAACAGCGCCGCAGTGGAGGTGGCCAGGCCATCGCCGAGCAGGGTGCGGTGCAGGCCAGGCTTCTCCAGGTAGTTCTTGCGCGTCACCGAACCGATCGCCACCATGTCACCAATGTGCTCTACCGCCGGGGCGATGGCCACCGGGATCATGAACAGGACCGCGGCCCAGTGAAAACTCGGCGCGGTGAAGCTCGGCAGCGCCAGCCAGCTGGCCTCGCGCACCGGCGAGAAGTCGACCACGCCCATCGCCAGCGCCAGCAGATAGCCGCAGACAATCCCTCCCATGATCGGAATCAGGCGCAGCAGACCGCGGCCGAACACCGCCAGTACCAGCGTTACCACCAGGCTGATCATCGACAGCGTGATCGCCTGGCCGTAGCCGATATGCTCACTGGTCTCGCCGCTGGCCATGTCCACCGCCACCGGTGCCAGGGCCAGGCCGATCACCATGATCACCGGACCCACCACCACCGCCGGCAGCACCCGGTGCAGCCAGGCGGTGCCCTTGACGCGCACCACCTGAGAGATGGCGACATACACCAGCCCCGCGGCGAGCAGCCCGCCGAGGGTCTCGGAGACGCCGAAGCTGGCCACCGAGCCCTGGATCGGCGCAATGAACGCGAACGACGAGGCCAGGAACACCGGCACGCTCTGGCGCGTCACGGCGTGGAACACCAGCGTGCCGGCACCGGCGGTGAACAGCGCCACGCTGGGATCGAGGCCGGTCAGCAGCGGCACCAGTACCAGCGCGCCGAAGGCCACGAACAGCATCTGGGCGCCGGTCAACAGTGTCTTGGGCAGGCTTGGCGAAGGCTCCACCGCGGCCGTCGTCGAGTCGCTCATGGGTCGTTTCCTCTTGTTATGACTTGCGTCTTGTCAAAAAAAACCCCTGAATATCAGGGGTATTGAATAATGAGAGAAATTTTTGATCAGCGGGTGCCGAAGATCTTGTCCCCGGCATCGCCCAGCCCTGGGACGATATAGCCGTTCTCGTCGAGGCGCTCATCGATGGCCGCGGTGTAGATCTCGACCTCGGGATAGGCCTCCTGTACGCGGCGGATGCCCTCCGGCGCGGCAACCAGCACGATCACCTTCATCAGCGGACAGCCGCGCGCCTTGAGCATGTCGAGGGTGGCCAGCATCGAGCCACCGGTGGCCAGCATCGGGTCGATGACGATCGCCAGGCGCTCGTCGAGGTCGTTGGTGAACTTCTCGAAATAGGGCACCGGCTCGAGGGTCTCCTCGTTACGGTAGAGCCCCACCACGCTGATCCGCGCGCTGGGGATCAGGTCGGTGACACCATCCAGCATGCCCAGTCCGGCGCGCAGGATCGGCACGATGGTGACCTTCTTGCCCTTGAGCAGTTGCACCGGGATCTTGTCGCCGCTCCAGCCGTCGATCTCCTGGGTCTGCAGCTCGAGGTCCTGGGTCGCCTCGTAGGTCAGCAGCTTGGCCAGTTCGCCGGCCAGCTCGCGGAAGCTCTTGGTGCTGATCCCCGCTTCGCGCATCAGCCCGAGCTTGTGCTGTACCAGAGGATGGTCGATGGCGTGAACGCTCATGGCGGAAGGCTCCCTCGTCAGGCTGACGTCTGTTGGATGGACAAATTGCGCGCAATTCTAGCTTGATCGGGCGTTCAGGTTAAGGCCCAACAGCCTCCGGGGCGGCGGGCAACTGCCAGTCGATGGGCTCGCGGCCGTGGGCGGCCAGAAAGGCGTTGGCCTGGGAGAAGTGGCGCTGGCCAAAGAAGCCGCGATGCGCCGACAGCGGCGAGGGATGCGGCGAGTGCAGCACCAGGTGACGGCTGCGATCGACGAAGGCGGCCTTCTTCTGGGCATAGCTGCCCCACAGCAGGAAGGCGACGTGGCCGCACTGCTCGTTGACCGCGGCGATGGCGCGGTCGGTGAAGGTTTCCCAGCCGCGCCCGCGATGCGCGCCGGCATTACCCTGCTCGACGGTCAGCACGCTGTTGAGCATCAGCACGCCCTGACGCGCCCAGTGCTCGAGGAAGCCGTGGTTGACCGGCGTGGTGCCGAGGTCCTGGGCCAACTCCTTGTAGATGTTCTGCAGCGAGGGCGGTGCTGGCACCCCGGGGCGCACCGAAAAGCACAGGCCGTGGGCCTGGTCGGGGCCGTGATACGGGTCCTGGCCGAGTATTACCACCTTGACGCGCGAAAGCGGCGTCAACTGGAAGGCACGGAACCAGTGCGACGAGTGCGGGTAGATGACCTTGCGCGCCGCCTTTTCGGCGGCCAGGAAATCGCGCAGCGCCTGCATGTACGGGGCTTCCAGCTCGGCCCCGAGATGCGCCTGCCAACTCTCGGGAAGCGGTGATTCCGGCATCATGACTCTCCTCACTCAGGGCGTCTGGCCGCGCACCTGATCGACCAGCGGCTCGACGTAGGCAATCCCCATGTCCCAGGGGAACTGGATCCAGCAGTCCTGGGCCACCTCGGTGAGACACTGGTCGACCAGCGGGCGCCCTTCGGGCTTGGCGTAGATGGTAACGAAGTGTGCCTTGGGCAGCATCTCGCGCACCGCACGGGCGGTCTTGCCGGTGTCGACCAGGTCGTCGACCAGCAGCCAACCGTCGCCGTCGTGCTCGACGCCCTTCATGACGTCCAGGCCGCCCTGGTCCATGTGGTCGTAGCTCTTGATGCATACGGTGTCGATCAGCCGCACATTGAGTTCACGGGCGATCAGCGCGGCGGGAATCAGCCCGCCGCGAGTGATGGCGATGATGCCCTTGAAGTCACGTTCGACGAGTTGATGGCACAGCGCCCGCACATCGCGGTGAAGCTGGTCCCAGGAAACGGTGAAGTGCTGCTGATAGCGATTGGCGCTCATGATCGATATACCGGTAAACCACAGGGGAGGACCTTGTTACTCGTCCTCGGTGAAGGAACAGACCGCGAACACGCCGTAGCCGGCGTCGCGAATCTTCTGCGACCCGCCGAGCTCCGGCAGGTCGATAATGGTGGCGGTTTCCACCACCTGGCCGCCGCTGCGGGTGATCAGCTTGGAGGCGGCCAGCATGGTGCCGCCGGTAGCGATCAGGTCGTCCATGACCAGGATACGGTCGCCCTGCTGGAAGGCGTCGGAGTGCAGCTCGACCTCCGACTTGCCGTACTCCAGGGTATAGGTCTCGCTGATGGTACGGAACGGCAGTTTACCCTTCTTGCGTACCGGCACGAAGCTGCAGCCCAGCTCGTAGGCCAGCGGCGCGCCGATAATGAAGCCACGCGCATCGATGGCGGCAATCGCATCCAGATCCATTTCCTGATAGCGGTGCACGAAGCTGTCGATCAGTTTGCGGAAAGCCGCACTGTTCTGCAGCAACGGCGTGATATCGCGGAAGTTGACCCCCGACTGCGGCCAGTCGGGGACGGTACGAATCACGGATTTGATGTAGTCGCCGTATATGCTCATCGGGGGTCGGGTCTCATCGGGTCAGTCGAGGAAAAGAAACTTGAGGACGAACAGCAGTGCCAGCACGATCACCGCCGGGTTGAGATCGCTGAAACGGCCCGACAGCGTCTTGATCGCCACGTAGCTGACGAAGCCCAGGGCGATGCCCTCGGCGATCGAGAAGGTCAGCGGCATAGCCAGGGCGGCGATCAGCACCGGAGCTGCCTCGGTCACGTCATCCCAGTCGGCGTGAGCCAGGCTGCCGGCCATCAGTACCGCCACGTAGAGCAGCGCACCGGCGGTGGCGTAAGCCGGAATCGAGCCGGCCAGCGGGGCGAAGAACAGGCTAATCAGGAACAGTCCGGCGACCACCACCGCGGTGAGACCGGTGCGCCCGCCCGAGGCGATGCCGGCCGTGGATTCAATGTAGCTGGTGGTGGTCGAGGTGCCCATCACCGCCCCCGCCATGGAGGCACCGCTATCGGCCATCATGGCGCGGCCGATGCGCGGCAGCTTGCCGTCCTTGTCGAGCAGCTTGCCGCGGTGCGCCACCCCGATCAGGGTGCCGGAGGTGTCGAACAGGTCGACGAACAGGAAGGCGAAGATCACGCTCAGCATGGCCACGTCCAGCGCACCGGCGAAGTCCAGCGCCATGAGGGTCGGGGCAATCGACGGCGGCGCTGAGACCATACCGCCGTACTCGCTGTGACCAAACAGAATGGCCACCACGGTGACGCCGAGGATACCGATCATCACCGCGCCGGTGACCTTGAGATGGGCAAGCGCGGTGATCGCGAAGAAGCCGACCAGAGCATAGATCGCCGCCGGCTGGGAGAGGTCACCCAGCGCCACGTAGGTGGCCGGATTGGAGACCACGATGCCGGCGTTCTTGAGGGCGATCATCGCCAGGAACAGGCCGATGCCGGCAGCGATGCCGAGGCGCAGCGACAGCGGTATGGCATTGATGATCCACTCGCGAATCTTGAACACGCTGAGCAGGAAGAAGATGAAGCCGGAGAAGAACACCGCCCCCAGCGCCGCTTCCCAGGTGTAGCCCATGCCCAGCACTACGCCATAGGTGAAGAAGGCGTTGAGCCCCATGCCCGGCGCCTGGGCGATCGGATAGTTGGCCCACAGCCCCATGATCAGACAGCCCACCGCTGCCGCCAGACAGGTGGCGACGAACACCGCGCCGTAGTCCATGCCGGCCTCGGAGAGGATGCTGGGGTTGACGAAGATGATGTAGGCCATGGTCAGGAAGGTGGTGATCCCGGCAATGACCTCGGTCTTGATGGAGGTATTGTGTTCTGACAGCTTGAAGTGGTTGTCGAGCAGTCGTTTCATGGGTCAGTCCTGCGCGTGGACGCTCAGCGCCCAGAGTGCGAGAAAAGCCGCACATGGTACCCAAAGGCGCCGGCGGATGCGAGGCGCGTATCGAGGGCATGGCGACCTGCGTTGATTGTTGTGATGGTCGGCATCTCTCGCCGCCACCCTCTATCTATAAGCAAGCGCTGCGCCATTGACCACTCGTGCCACCAACGAAGACTTGACGGAGCGGTCAAAGCAAGCGTTTTAGTGCCCTTCGCGGCTTGCCAGCACACGCTCGACGGTCTCGACGATGGCCTGGGTCTGAGGATCGATCTCGATATTGACGCGATCGCCGGGGCGACGCTCGGCGAGAACGGTGCGCGCCAGTGTCTCGGGTATCAGATTGACGCAGAAGCGCATCCGCCCCGCCGCACCGGGTGCCACACCGCCAATGGTCAGGCTGATGCCGTCGACGCCGATATAGCCCTTGTCGAAGATGAAGCGACCGAACTCGGCGTCGAGCTCGAACCACAGCCGGCGATTGTTGGGCGCCTCGTCCAGCTCGACCAGCTCGGCCATGGTGATGACATGACCGGACATGGCGTGGCCGCCGATTTCATCGCCGAAGCGCGCCGCCCGCTCGATATTGACGCTATCGCCTACCTTGAGTGCACCAAGATTGGTCAGCCGCAGGGTCTCGCGCATCAGATCGAAGCTGACCTGCTCGCCGTCGATGGCGGTGACCGTCAGGCACACGCCGTTGTGCGCCACCGAAGCACCCAGTGCAAGGCCTTCACGCAGTGCCGCGTCGAGCGCCAGCACGTGGGTGCGAAACTCGGTTTTTTCGATGACCCGAGTGACCGCGGCCGTGCCCTGTACGATGCCTGTGAACATGCTCTCTCCCACCCCTGATCGACCCACGCCCGGCGGTTGCGCCAGACGCGGGAAAGCCGTCGAGTGTAATGAATCGGCGTGCCAGACGTCCATGCCGGGCGCGCCCCGGCACCCTACCAATGGCAGTCCAAACCTCTGTATAATGGAAAAAATCAGAAATATTTCCCATACCATTGGCAAGCCACCCTTATCTTGAACTAAGGTCGTTGACATTATCCGAGTGCGACGCCTAGAATTTGCGCCACATATTCAGGCGCCGATTTGTACCCAGATTGCGGGCGCCCTCCTTCCCCCGGGAAGCGAGAAGTGCAGCTAAAAGGGTGTGTCCAGCGTTGATGGCCACCCGCCAGGGTGGCCTTTTTTTCGGTCGCCTGCTGCCCCACCCGCAAGCGCCGCAACGCGACAGGACCATGATCACACTCTCCAACGTCTCCAAGACCTATGGCCAGGGCGACAGCGCCGTCGAGGCACTCAAGCCGCTCGACCTGCATGTCCCCGAAGGCACCATTTACGGCGTCATCGGCCTCTCAGGGGCCGGCAAGTCGACGCTGATTCGCTGCGTCAACCTGCTCGAGCGGCCCACCAGCGGCAGCATCAGCGTCGACGGCCAGGAACTCACCACCCTCAGCGGCGCCATGCTCAACCAGGCCCGCCACCGCATTGGCATGATCTTCCAGCACTTCAACCTGCTGGCCTCACGGACGGTGTTCGCCAATGTCGCCCTGCCCCTGGAGCTGATGGGCGTGCCGCGTGGCGAGATACGCCAGCGGGTCGCCCCGCTGCTCGAGCTGGTCGGTCTCAGCGACAAGACCGACCAATATCCGGCGCAGCTCTCCGGCGGCCAGAAGCAGCGCGTGGCGATCGCCCGCGCCCTGGCCAGCAAGCCCAAGGTGCTGCTGTGCGACGAGGCCACCTCGGCTCTCGACCCCCAGACCACCGGCTCGATCCTCGCCCTGCTGCAGGAGATCAACCGCAGCCTGGGCCTGACCATTCTGCTGATCACCCACGAGATGGAAGTGGTCAAGCGGATCTGCCACCGGGTCGGACTGATCTCGGCCGGCAGCCTGGTCGAAGAGGCCGAGGTGGGCGACTTCTTTACCGCGCCGCGCACCCAGCTGGGCCGCGAGTTCATCAACGAATTCCTCAAGCTCGAACCACCGCGAGCGCTGGTCGAGCGCCTCGACGCGGCATCAGGCCCCCACTCGCACCCGGTGGTGCGCCTGGCATTCTCCGGTGACGCCGTGTCGACGCCGCTGATCTCGCGGCTGGCCCGCGACTGCCAGATCGACGTCAGCATCCTGCAAGCCAAGGTCGAGTCGATCCAGGGCCGTACCCTGGGGCTGATGATCGCCGAGTTGATCGGCCCGGAGAGCAAGACCCGCGAGGCCATCGACTACCTCGAAACCCATGACCTTCACGTGGAGCTGCTTGGCCATGTCCAGCGCGATGCTTGATCTGATCCTCAAAGCGACCCTCGATACCCTCTACATGGTCGGTGTCTCGAGCCTGCTCTCGGCGCTGCTCGGGGTGCCGCTGGGCGTACTGCTGTACGTCACCCGGCCGCGCCAGATCCTCGCCCAGCCGGCGCTCAACCGGGTACTGGGCGTGGTCACCAATATCGGCCGCTCGGTGCCCTTCATCATCCTGATGGTGGCGATCATTCCCTTCACGCGGATGATCGCCGGCACCTCCATCGGCACCAACGCCGCCGTGGTGCCACTGACCATCGCCGCGATTCCGTTCGTGGCGCGACTGGTGGAGGGTGCCCTCAACGAGATCTCGCCGGGCCTGATCGAGGCCGCCCAGTCGATGGGCGCCACGCCACTGCAGATCATCACCAAGGTGCTGCTGCCCGAGGCGCTGGGCGGCATTATTACCGGCCTGACCATCACCGTGGTGACCCTGGTCAGCTATTCGGCCATGGCCGGTGCCGTCGGCGGCGGCGGCCTCGGCGACCTCGGCATACGCTACGGCTACAACCGCTTCGACCCCACGGTGATGCTGATCACCGTGGCGATTCTGGTGGTCATGGTGCAGGGCTTCCAGAGCCTCGGCGACCACCTGGTACGCCGTACCGACCACAAGTGATCCGTTTTCACTCGGCGCCGCACCTGGATAGCGGCGCCTCCCACCGCCTCGGTTCGAGGCATCAAGGAGATACAGCGCTCATGAATGACACCCTCTCCCGCCGGTTCACCCCTTCTCGCCTGCTCGGTGGCTTGATGCTCGCCGGCAGCCTGGCGCTGGCTGGCTGCGGCAACGGCGACGACGCCGCCGAGACTCGCTCGATCAGCGTCGGCACCGTGGCCGGCCCGGAAACCGAGGTCATGGAAGTTGCGGTACGCATCGCCAAGGAGGAGTACGACCTCGACGTCGAGATCGTCGAATTCACCGACTACGTCTCGCCGAATGCGGCGCTGGCCGACGGCAGCCTCGACGCCAACGCTTACCAGCACGAGCCCTACCTGCAGAGCATGGTCGAAGACCGCGGCTACGAACTGGTCGCCGCCGGACGCAGCTTCGTCTACCCGATCGGCGCCTACTCCGAGCGCCACGCCAGCATCGACGAACTGCCCGACGGTGCCATCATCGCGCTGCCCAACGACCCGTCCAATGAAGGCCGCGCGCTGATCTTGATGCATAACGAAGGCCTGATCGAACTCGACGACCCCGAGAACCTCGAAGCCACGCCGGTCAACGTGATCGAGAACCCGCACGACTTCCAGTTCCGCGAAATCGAGGCGGCCCAGCTGCCGCGGGTACTACCCGACGTCGATATGGCCTTCATCAATAACACCTTCGCCCAGCCCGCCGGCCTCAGCCTCGACGACGCGCTGGTTCGCGAAGGTCCCGACTCGCCCTACGTCAACCTGATCGTGGTGCGCGCCGGCGATGAAGAGCGCGAGGAAATTCGCCAGCTGGTCAGCGCCTACCAGCGCGACGAAGTGGCCGCCAAGGCCGAAGAGCTGTTCGACGGCGGCGCGGTTCCCGGCTGGGAGTAAGCCCACCGCATAGCGCAACTCAGCAGCGGCCGGCCTTGTGCCGGCCGCTTGCCGTGAGGAGATACCATGTCCACCGACTATGACCTACTGGCACACCAGCTCGAGGCGCTGCTCGACGGCCGCGACTGGCTGACCAACAGCGCCCAGACCTGCGCGTTCATCATGCACAGCGTACCCGACCTCAACTGGGTAGGCTTCTACCTGCAGCGCCAGCCGCAGCTGCTGACGCTCGGCCCCTTTCAGGGCCAGCCGGCCTGCAACCCGATCCCCTTCGCCAAGGGTGTATGCGGCGCTGCGGCGCGCAGCCGCCAGACCCAGCGCGTCGCCGACGTTCACGCCGTGGCCAACCATATCGCCTGCGATGCGGCCTCGCGCTCTGAACTGGTGGTGCCTATCCTTGCCGCAACGCAGCTGTGGGGCGTACTCGACCTCGACAGCCCGCTGCCGGCGCGCTTCAGCGCCGCCGACCAGGCGGGGATCGAGCGGCTGGTCGCGGTCTTCGTCGCTCGCAGCGACCTCGTCGCCGCGAGCTAGCCGCAGCGGCCAGACGCAAGACGGCCCCGCAGCGAATGCGCTACGGGGCCGTCTCTGGATTCTGGTAGGACCAAGCGGATTTGAACCGCTGACCTCCACGATGTCAACGTGGCGCTCTAACCAACTGAGCTATGGTCCTATTTCGTGACTACCGTTGCGTGCTGCCGATGAATGTACCCGGATTGGTAGGACCAAGCGGATTTGAACCGCTGACCTCCACGATGTCAACGTGGCGCTCTAACCAACTGAGCTATGGTCCTGCCGCTTCCCAGAGTATGGCTTGCCTGGCAACGGATGCGTATTTTACGCATCCGCCCCGTGAATGCAATAGTGGCGTAAAAATTCTTGGCGATCAGCCGCTTGGCGATATACCGCGTCAGGATTTGACGCGCGCCACGGCATCCTGCCACCCCTGATAGAGGCGCTCGCGCTCGTCGTCTGGCATGCTCGGCTCGAAGGTGCGTTCGCAGCGCCACAGTTCGGCGATCTCGTCCAGGTCGCGGTACCAGCCGATCTGCAGGCCGGCCAAGTAGGCGGCACCCAGTGCCGTGGTCTCGAGCACCGTGGGCCGATCCACCGGCACCCCGAGCATGTCCGCCAGAAACTGCATCAGCCAGTTGTTGCGCACCATGCCTCCATCGACCCGCAGCGTGCCGGTGTTGGCGGCCATGTCGTCATTCATGCACACCTGCAGATCACGGGTCTGGTAGCAGACCGCCTGGAGGCCGGCGGCAACGATCTCGGCGATACCGGTATCACGGGTCAGACCGAAGATCGCCCCGCGCGCCTGGGGATCCCAGTGCGGCGCGCCGAGACCGGTGAAAGCCGGCACCAGATAGACGTGGTGCCCCTCGCGGGTCTTCTTGGCCAGGGCCTCGGTTTCGGCCGCATCCTGGAACAGCTTGAGCCCGTCGCGCAGCCACTGCACCGTAGCTCCGGCAACGAAGATGCTGCCCTCCATAGCGTAGGTCGGCTTGCCGTTCAAACGATAGCCTACGGTGGTCAGCAGCCGGTTGCGCGAGGTCTCGGCACTATCGCCGGTATTGAGGATCATGAAACAGCCGGTGCCATAGGTGCTCTTGCCCATTCCCGGCTCGAAGCAGGCCTGGCCGAACAGCGCCGCCTGCTGGTCGCCGGCGACGCCGGCAATCGGCAGCGCCGTGCCCAGAAACGCCTCCTCGGCATGGCCGAAATCGTCGCTGGAATCCTTGACCTCCGGCAGCAGTGAAGCCGGAATGCCGAACAGTGCCAGCAGCTCGTCGTCCCAGCACTGCTGATGAATATTGAACAGCGCGGTGCGCGAGGCGTTGGTGGCGTCGGTGGCGTGTACCTTGCCGCCGGTGAGACGCCAGATCAGGAAGGTATCGACGGTGCCGAAGGCCAGCTCGCCGCGCTCGGCGCGCTCCCGCGCGCCCTCGACGTGCTCAAGCAGCCAGGCCAGCTTGGTGGCAGAGAAGTAGGGGTCGATCAGCAGCCCGGTGTGCGACTGCACCAGCGACGTGTGGCCGTCATCACGCAGCCGCTGGCACAGGTCGGCGGTGCGCCGATCCTGCCAGACGATCGCCCGGTGCAGCACCTCGCCGGTGCTGCGATCCCACAGCAGCGTGGTCTCGCGCTGGTTGGTGATGCCGATCCCCGCCACCTCGTCGGCGCCGATACCGGCCTGTTCGAGCACCTGACGGCAGGTCTGCTCGACGCTGCCCCAGATGTCCTCGGCCTCGTGTTCGATCCAGCCATCCTCGGGAAAATGCTGGGTGAACTCCTGCTGGGCAACCTCGACGAGGTTGGCCTGCCTGTCGAACAGAATCGCCCGCGAACTGGTAGTTCCCTGGTCGATGGCAAGCAGATAGGCAGGCATGGCGAGGTCCTCAATGGTTGATTTGTATTTTCGTTTTCGCAGCACTAATGTTCGTTTCCGACGATTCGAGACTAAACTACTCCCGGGAGCGGCTCAAATCTTTGCCGGTGACTTTCACTTGCACCTTAGTCGAACACCGGCCCTGGCATGCATCGCCCTACCCGCATACATGATGTTTCAGATCGGCGAAATCACGTAGACTGGCGACAACATCAAGGAGGTCGCATGAATCAGCGGGAACGTCAGGATGCCATCGTGGCACTGGTAAAACGCCAGGGCTATGCCGCCATTGAGCAGCTCACCAGCCATTTCGATGTCACGCCCCAGACCGTTCGTCGCGATCTCAATGCCCTGGCCGCGGAAGGCCTTATCCGCCGCGTACACGGCGGCGCCGGCCTCGAATCGAGCACCGTCAACACCTCCTACAGCACGCGCAAGACGCTCAACCTGGATGCCAAGCGCCGTATTGCCCAGCTGCTGGCCTCCAAGATTCCCGACAACGCCTCGCTGTTCATCAATATCGGCACCAGCAACGAAGTCATCGCCGATGCCCTCGAGCATCACAAAGGGCTCGAGGTGATCACCAACAACCTCAATGTGGCCGCCGCCCTGCAGCACAAGGAAGACTTCAACGTGATCGTCGCCGGCGGCCAGGTGCGCGCCCGGGACGGTGGCATCATCGGCGAGGCAACCATCGACTTCATCAATCAGTTCAAGGTCGATTTCGGCATCATCGGTATCAGCGGCATCGACGAAGATGGCTCATTGCTCGAGTTCGACTATCAGGAGGTGCGCGTCGCCCAGGCGATCATCCGCAACTCACGGCAGGTCTTTCTGGCCGCCGACCACTCCAAGTTCCACCGCAACCCGGTAGTACGCCAGGGCAACATCTCCCAGCTCGATGCCCTGTTCACCGATCGTCGCCCCTCGGAGACCATCTGCCGACTGCTGGAGAACCATGACGTTACCCTGCATATCGCCTGACGCCATGTTCGCTTGCGAACCTCACTCGGGTATGCCACCGCGGGTCAGCGCCGCCGGATCGAGCAGGCGCTCGAGCTCCTCACGCGACAGCTCGGTCTGCTCCTCGGCCACATCGAGAATCGGCCGTCCGGCCTGATAGGCCTGCTTGGCAATCGCCGCCGCCGCGTCATAGCCGATCACCGAGTTGAGCGCAGTGACCAGAATCGGATTGCGTGCCAGGGGCTCGCGCAGATGCTCCTCGCGCACCTTGAAGGTGGCAATCGCACGCTCGGCAAGCAGGTGGCTGATATTGCTCAGCAGCGTGATGCCGGTGAGCAGGTTGTTGGCGATCAACGGCAGCATCACATTGAGCTGGAAGTTGCCGCTCTGCCCCGCCACCGTGACCGCGCTATCCAGCCCGATCACCTGGGCCGCGACCTGGGCCGCTGACTCGGGAATCACCGGATTGACCTTGCCCGGCATGATCGAGCTACCCGGCTGCAACGCCTCGAGCTCGATCTCGCCGAGCCCGGCCAGCGGCCCCGAATTCATCCAGCGCAGATCGTTGGCGATCTTCATCACCACGCAGGCGTAACCGCGTAGATGCCCGGAGAGTTCGACCGCGGCATCCTGGGAGGCCAGGCTGGCAAATAGGCTGTCGTTGGGCGATAGCGCCAGGCCAGTCTGCTCGGCGAGCATCCGCGCCATGCGTTCGGAAAATTCAGGATGGGCATTGATGCCGGTGCCCACCGCGGTGCCGCCCTGGGCCAGCCGACCGAGGCGCTGCTGACCGCTTGCCAGGCGCTCGCTGGCTTGCGCCACCTGGCTCGCCCAGGCGCCGAGCTCCTGGCTCATGCGCACCGGCATGGCATCCATCAGATGCGTGCGGCCGGTCTTGACCACCCCGTCGAGCTCGGCCACCCGCGCCTCGATGGTCTGGCGCAGGTGGTCGAGGGCCGGCAGCAGCCGTTGCTCGACCCCGATAGCGGCAGACAGATGCAACGCGGTGGGAATCACGTCGTTGCTCGACTGGCCCATGTTGACGTGATCGTTAGGCCCCACCGGCAGATCCTGGCGCGATGCCAGGTGAGCGATCACCTCGTTGACGTTCATGTTGGTGGAGGTGCCGGAACCGGTCTGGAAGACATCTACCGGAAACTGCTCGTCGTGGCGGCCATCGAGGATCTCCCGCGCGGCGGCGGCGATGGCTTCGGCGCGCGTCGGATCGAGCAGCCCAAGCTCGGCGTTGACCCGCGCCGCGGCCAGCTTGACGTGGGCCACGCCATGGATGAAGGCCATCGGCAGGCGCTGGCCGCTGACCGGAAAGTTGTTCACCGCGCGCTGAGTCTGGGCGCCGTAGAGGGCACTCTCCGGCACCTCCAGCTCGCCCATGCTGTCGCGCTCGCGTCGTGTCTTGGTCATGCTCGCCTCCCTGTCGATGTGTCCCTCACAATCACCTCCCTTCACCATGGTAGCGACCCGTCATGCTTTCAAGTGACGGTGGCGCCGGGGATGGCGGCGACATAGACTCAAGCCCAGCGATGCAGACATGGACGTAGGAGACAGGCAATGCCCAAGAGTCTGATGAAATACCTGGTGATTGCCGCCGCTGGCCTGGCCGTGAGCGGCTGTCAGTTGATCGACACCACGCCCGGCCCGCCTCCGGAACGCATCGAGGTGACCGACGTCGGCACCGAGGCCGAGCGCGCCCCAGATGAGGCCCCGCCGCCGGGCCGCGTGGCCCGCGAAGTAGCCTTTCCCGAGGCCGAGTACGCGGCGCTGGAGAAGCACGGCAGCGGCTCGATCAGCGGCCTCCTGACCCTCAATACCGCGTCGGGCACCGTGGTCGGTCGCAACAGTCGCGTCTCGGTGGCACCGGTCACCACCTACTCCGCCGAAGCCGCCGAGAAGGCGCTGGCAGGCCAGGCCGTGGAGCCCGCCGATCCGCGCGCCCAGGCCTACACCCGCCAGGCCAGTACCGACGCCGACGGACGCTTCACCGTCAACGGCCTGCCGGCCGGCGACTACTACGTCTCGGGCAGCGTCACGCCGTCCGACGGCAGGCCGCGGATCATCATCAATCAGGTCAGGCTGGGCAGCGGCCAGCGCGTCAACGTCAACCTGAGCCGCTGAGGACGACATATCACCAGCCAAGTGCCTGCTTGACGAAGGGGATGGTCAGCTTGCGCTGGGCAGAGAGCGAAGCGCGGTCCAGGGTATCCAGGGCGTCGCACATCTCGCCGAGACGCCGCGGGCCCCGATGCAGCATGTAGCGCGCCACTTCGTCGGGCAGTTGCATGCCACGCACGCTGGCTCGCAGCTTGAGCGCCGCCAGGCGCTGCTCATCATCGAGCGGGTGGACGTGGAAGGTGGTACCCCAGCTCAGCCGCGAGGCCAGGTCGGGCAGTGCCACGTCGAGCTGGCGCGGCGCCGCAGAGGCGGCGATCACCAGGCATTTGCCGGCATCGCGCAGTCGATTGAAGGCGTGGAACAGCGCCTCCTCCCAGCGCCGCCGCCCGAGCACCTTGTCAAGGTCGTCGATGGCGACCAGGTCGAGACGCTCGGAGTCCTCGAGCATATGCGGTGGGAAATGGCCCAACTCAGCGAGTGGCAGGTAGAGCGCGCGCTTGTCGTGATCTGTGGCGGCATGGCAGGCTGCC
Source organism: Halomonas socia (assembly GCF_010977575.1). Taxonomy (GTDB): domain Bacteria; phylum Pseudomonadota; class Gammaproteobacteria; order Pseudomonadales; family Halomonadaceae; genus Franzmannia; species Franzmannia socia. The sequence continues at coordinate 3,416,386 of NZ_CP048812.1, read as the reverse complement.
TGCAGCAGGTGGCTGCGCCCCACCCCACTCGCCCCCCACAGGAACAGGAACGGTTCACCCTGGGGCTGCCACTGGGCGCGCAGCGTCTGCACCAGGCTGGCATTGCCAGCCGGCAGGAAATTGGCGAAGGTCGCATCGTCGCGCAATCCTACGCCCAGCGGCAACTGCGCAGGCCCAGGGCTCATGGAGGCTCCTCATCACTGTCGCCGTTCCGCGCGGCATCATATAAGGTACTGTTTTTATAGCGTTCATTGGCTTCTCGCAATAGTACCATGATGACTGCCGCAGCGGGCAGCGCCAGCAGCACCCCGGTAAACCCGAACAGATTGCCGCCGGCCAGCACGGCAAAGATCACCGCCACCGGATGCAGGCCGATCTTGTCACCGAGCAGCTTGGGCTGCAGCACCGTGCTCTCCACCGCCTGGCCAGTGCTGAACACCGCCACCACGCCGAGCAGTGCCAGCCAACTGCCGAACTGGAAGAACGCCACCACCAGCGCCACACTGATGCCGACGATAAAGCCCAGAAACGGCACGATGCTGGCAAGGCCCGCCAACAACCCGATCAGCAGCCCGAAGCGCACGCCCATCACCGTCAGGCCCAGCGCATAGATCGCCCCCAGGCACAGCATCACCAGCAGTTGGCCGCGCAGGAACGCCGACAGTACCTCGTCGCAGCGATTCGCCAGCCGCGTCACATCCGGTTCCCACTGGCGCGGCAGCAGGCTGCGGATACTGTGCAGCAGCCGCTCCCAGTCGAGCAGCAAGTAGAAGGCCACCACCGGCACCAGCGACACATAAGTAATCCAGGTCAGGAAGGCGCGCCCCGAGCGCCCGACGCGGCCGAGGAGTTCCGCAGCGGGCCCGGCGGCTTCCTGCCAGTGCTCGGCCAGGGTCTCCTGCACATTGTCGAGTTCACCGCGCAGATCGTAGCCGGTCCAGGCCTGGACCTGGGGCGCCAGCACCGTCTCGAACCATTCAAAGATGGTCGGTACGACTTCGCCGAACTGGCGCCCCTGCTGCACCATCAGTGGAATCAGGATCAGCAGGCTGATGCTGAGTACCAGGACCATCACCAGAAACACCCCGCTTACCGCCATCGGCCGCGACAGCCCCAGGCGCTGCAGGCGGTTGGCCAGCGGGTCGCCCAGATAGGCGATGATCATGCCGGCGATGAACGGCATCAACATCGACTCGAGCTGCACCAGCAGCCATACCAGGCCGGCCGCTACGGCCAATAACCACCACTCTCTGCGCATCCGCTACTCCCTGTTGCTGGTTGGCCACTCCTGTGGACACTACCCTTGCCTTAGCCGCGCACCGGCGGTGCGGGCGCGGTCAGGTGATGTTACAATTCACGCCGCTTTTTCACCCTATTATCTCTTCGCCGCACTTCGACAGGATCGGTCATGACCAGCAGCTCCTCCCAGCCCCCCCGGGCGCCCCTCAGCTACAAGGACGCCGGCGTGGACATCGACGCCGGCAATGCCCTCGTGGAACGCATCAAGGGCGTTGCCAAGCGTACCACTCGCCCCGAGGTGATGGGCGGACTCGGCGGCTTCGGCGCGCTGTGCCAGCTGCCCAGCGGCTACCGTGAGCCGGTGCTGGTGTCCGGCACCGACGGCGTCGGCACCAAGCTGCGCCTGGCCATGGACCTCGCCAAGCACGACACCATCGGCATCGACCTGGTGGCCATGTGCGTCAACGACCTGGTGGTGGCCGGCGCCGAGCCGCTGCTGTTCCTCGACTACTATGCCACGGGCAAGCTGGATGTGGACATCGCCGCCGACGTGGTGACCGGCATCGGTGAAGGCTGTTTCCAGGCCGGCTGTGCGCTGGTCGGCGGCGAGACCGCCGAGATGCCCGGCATGTACGCGGGCAGCGACTACGATCTGGCCGGCTTCTGCGTCGGGGTGGTCGAGAAGTCCGAGATCCTCGACGGCAGCCAGGTCGCCGCCGGCGACGTGCTGCTCGGCCTGGCAGCGTCCGGGCCGCACTCCAACGGCTACTCGTTGATCCGCAAGATTCTCGAGGTCTCCTCGGCCTCGCTGGATACCGAACTCGACGGCCAGCCGCTGCGCGAGGCGCTGCTCGCCCCTACCCGTATCTACGTCAAGCCGCTGCTGTCGCTGATCAAGGAGAGCGGCGTGGCGGTGCATGCGCTGTCGCACATTACCGGCGGCGGCCTGCTCGAAAACATACCGCGAGTACTCCCCGACAACCTTACCGCCCACGTCGATGTGACCCGCTGGAGTCGTCCGGCGGTGTTCGACTGGCTGCAGCAGCAGGGTAACGTCGACGAGCACGAGATGCACCGCGTACTCAACTGCGGCATCGGCATGGTGGTGGTGGTTTCCGCCGCCCAGGCCGAGGCCGCACAGGCCCACCTCGAGGCCCAGGGCGAGCGCGTCTATCGCCTCGGCGAGATCACCGCGCGGCACGGCGATGAGGCCCAGGTCCAACTGGAGAATCTCTCGGCATGAGCCATTCCGCCGATGGCCCCGCAGCGGCCAGCGATACCCTCAACGACTTCACCGCCGCACCCAGCGAGGCGCGGCGCGTGGTAGTGCTGATCTCCGGCAACGGCAGCAACCTCCAGGCGCTGATCGACGCCCAGGCCTACGATGAGCTGGGCGGCGAGATCGTCGCGGTGATCTCCAACCAGGCCGACGCCTACGGCCTCAAGCGCGCCCGCGACGCCGGCATCGACGCCGTAGCCCTGCCGCATCGCGAGTACGACAGCCGCGAGGCCTTCGACGGCGCCCTGATCAAGGTCATCGAACGCCACGAGCCCGACCTGATCGTGCTGGCCGGCTTCATGCGCATCCTGACCCCGCTGTTCGTGCAGCGCTTCCACGGCCGCCTGCTGAATATCCACCCCTCGCTGCTGCCCGCCTATCAAGGGCTCGATACCCACGCCCGGGCGCTGGCCGACGGCGTCGCCGAGCACGGCTGCAGCGTGCACTTCGTCACCGAAGAGCTCGACGGCGGGCCGGTGGTGGTACAGGCCGCGGTGGCAGTCAATGCCGAGGACGATGCGACGTCGCTAAAGGACAAGGTGCACGTCCGCGAGCACCTGATCTACCCCATCGCCGTGAAGTGGTTTCTCGAGGGCCGCCTGCAACTCGGCAGCCAGGGCCCGACCCTCGACGGCATGCCGCTGCCGCCGCAAGGGCTGCGCCTGTCGCATGCCGATGCGGCGGAAGAGCTGGACGAGGAGTAGCGCCGAGCGGCTTGGCGCTTGGCGCTCTTACGTTCGGGGAAGGGTCACGCCCCGCTGCCCCATATACTTGCCGCCGCGGTCCTTGTAGGAGGTGTCACACACCTCGTCGGACTCCAGGAACAGCATCTGCGCCACGCCCTCGTGGGCGTAGATCTTGGCAGGCAGGTTGGTGGTGTTGGAGAACTCCAGCGTCACGTGCCCTTCCCACTCCGGTTCCAGCGGCGTGACGTTGACGATGATCCCGCAGCGCGCGTAGGTCGACTTGCCCAGGCAGATGGTCAGCACGCTACGCGGAATGCGGAAATACTCCACGGTGCGCGCCAGGGCGAAGGAGTTGGGCGGAATCACGCAGACATCGCCCTTGATATCGACGAAACTCTTCTCGTCGAAGGCCTTGGGATCGACGACCGCCGAGTGGATATTGGTGAACACCTTGAAGTCGTCGGCACAGCGCACGTCGTAGCCGTAGCTCGAAGTCCCGTAGGAGATCACCCGCCGCTCGTCCACGTAGCGCACCTGGTCGGCCTCGAAGGGCTCGATCATGCCTTCCCGCTCGGCCATGCGGCGGATCCACTTGTCGGATTTGATACTCATCGGGGCGTCCTTGATGGGGCGAAGCCTGCCGCGCCGTCACGCGGCCAGAAAGAAACCGGGCCGTTATGATAACGGCCCGTTCAACGAATACAAAGCTGGCGATGCCGGCGTTCAGTCGCCGAAGCTGATGGTCGGGCCCTCGCTCCGCTGGCCCTGGACACCCTCAGCCACCGCACGCGCCACGCCGCGGAAGGTCGCTGCCGCCTCGCTGTCGGGGTCGCTGATCACCGTCGGCCGGCCGCTGTCGGACTGTTCGCGAATCGATAGCGTCAGCGGCAGTTGGCCAAGCAGGCGCGTCTGGTACTGAGTGGCGATGCGCTCGCCGCCGCCAGCGCCGAAGATCGGCTCGCTGTGTCCACACTCCGAACAGACGTGCAGGCTCATGTTCTCGACCACGCCGAGCACCGGGACATTGACCTTGCGGAACATCTCGATGCCCTTGCGCGCGTCGAGCAGGGCGATGTCCTGCGGCGTGGTGACGATCACCGCCCCCGACACCGGCACCTTCTGCGCCAGGGTCAGCTGGATGTCGCCGGTACCCGGCGGCATGTCGATGAACAGGTAGTCGAGGTCGTTCCAGGCGGTTTGGTTGAGCATCTGCTGGAAGGCCCCGGCAACCATCGGCCCACGCCATACCATCGGCTCGTTGATATCGACCATGAAGGCCATCGACATCGCCTGAATGCCGTGGGCCTCGAGCGGCTGGAAGTGGTTCTCGCCGGCCTGCTGCGGCCGCACGCCTTCGCCGATGCCCAGCATCTGCGCCTGGCTGGGCCCGTAGATATCAGCGTCGAGCAACCCCACCCGATAGCCTTCGGCGGCCATCGCCAGCGCCAGATTGACGGTCACGGTGGACTTGCCCACGCCCCCCTTGCCCGAGGCCACGGCAACGATATGCTTTACCCCTTCGATCACGGCTTGCTCCTGCTGGTCGATCATGGCGACCGGCCAGGGCCGGTCGGTGTAGCATCGAGTATAACCCGGCGATGGGCAGTATAACCAAGCGCTGCGCTCAACTTTAGCCCGAGAAAAACGAGACGGCGGCGGGCATCACGCCCGCCGCCGTCTCACGGCCGTTCGACGTGGCGCCAGATCAGTCCTCGACTTGCTGCTCGGCGGCCGCCTCGAGGCTGGACTCGAGCTCACTCAGCTCCTCGCGCCAGTTGGCCAACTGGGCTTCAAGACGCTCCAGCTGTTCCGTGCGTGCGCTGGTCTGCTCGGAGAGTTCATTGAGACGCGCCTCGGCCTCATCGACCTGTGACTGAGTTGCCTCGTACTCGCTGAGGGCGGCGTCGAGCCCCTCCTCGACATGGTCGAAGCTACGCTGGGAGGCCGCAATCTGGGCGTCCAGTTCCTCGAGCGTCGCCTCACGCTCTTCGGCCTGGCCTTCCAGCGCCTCGATCTCCTCCTGCAGCGCCTCGATGCGCGCCTGGTCAGACTCGACCTGGCTGGTCAGCTCGGCTTGGCGCCCCTCGGACTCGGCGATCTGTTCCTCGAGCCCCTCGAACTCCTCGCGGGCACTATCGCGGGCTTCACGGGCTTCCTCGGCCTGGGTCTCCAGCGTCTCTAGCTCCGCCTGCTTCTGGGCAATCTCCTCGTCCAGCGACTGTGACTGCTGGTCGAGTTCCTCGATCTGAGCTTCAAGCTCGTCGCGACGCGTGGCCAGTTCGTCCTCCTGCTCCTGACGGCGCGTCTCGAGTTCCTCTTCCTGTTCGGCCTGGCGTTGCTCGTAGGCGGCCTCCTGCTCGGCCAGCTGCGACTCGCTGTCGGCCAGTTCGTTCTCGACCTCGGCAAGGCGCTCGCGGGCCGACTCGGCATCGGCTTCGAGCGCGGACAGCTCTTGCTGCGCCTCTTCGACGCTGCCCTGGGCCTCGGCGAAGGTATCGACTTCGCTGCGCAACGCATCGTTCTCGCCTTCGAGCACCGCCACGCGCTCCTCGAGACTATCGCGCTCCTCGCGAGCAGAACTCGCCCCGGAGCTGGCAATCAGCGCGTAGATCAGCGCGATCACCGCCACGCCGGCGAGAATGCGTACCCGGTTGTCTCGTGAGAGTTCACTCATCGATTGTTGTGCCATCTGTGGTTTCCCCTTGGTAACTGCGTATGGACGCCGCCACTGCCTACACGACGCTAGGGTAAGGCTCACCATTCAGCATACACACTCGCGGCAATCAGAAAAGCGAGCTTGCCGATTGTCCTACCTCTTCATGAGACACTCGCCTTCGCCCGGGTGATGGGATATCACTCTTCCACGATGCGCCAACGCGATAACCAAGCCGACCCCCGCACCTCCATGCCGAGTTCCTGCAACCACTCCACGACCTTGAGGTTGGACTGATGTCCGGCCCAGTAGTCACGGGAGTAGGGCACGAAATAGAGCCCGAAGGTTTCACTGTAGACAGGCGACTCGGGCGCACCGGCATGATAGGAATCGAGCCGTCGACGCAGCGCCTCGATACGCACTGCTTCGGCGTTCAAGGCATACACCTGCTGGCGACCTTCAGGCGTAACCCGCGCAGGCAGCGGCGGCGCCTCGAGCGCTGCGTACTCCTTGCGGCCGAGTCCGCCAGCGGTCGGCCATAGCAGAGCCGACAATCCAGCCATGACGCCACGCCGGCCCTCCACGTACCAGCGCCACTCACCGAATGAGTAGCGCGTGAGACCATCCTCGTGGGGAATTACCAGGCTGGCGTGACGACCGTGGTCGACCAGATAAACCGGCTGCGGGGTGTCGAGCTGTGATTCGGGCATGACCCGTGCGGCGCAACCGCCGAGTAGCGTGACGGTCAACGCCAGCCCCACCGCCAGTAGCGGCTGACAGCGGGACTTGCCGTACATGGCCATACCGCCGATCCCGGCTCAGAGCAGGCCGAGCAGCGACAGTACGAACATGACCACGACGATCAAACCGATGATATAGATGATGCTTCGCATGGCAGCACTCCTTGCAGTGGGGTAGATAATGAACAATGCGGCGTCTTCCTGACGGCACGGCATTGCCCAGACCGGCCGGCGTTCGTTTCGCCGACGATTCAAGCCTAGCAGCCCTCAGCCGCCTTGCACACCTGCCGCGCCCTGCCACCAAGGCTAGCTAGCATAGTGGCTCCTAACGAGGGATGCCGGGGGCAGGACGAAGAGGAGGTACCGCCACCGTTGCCGCGACTGGCGGGAACCAACCGCACCCGATGCGGCTCGAAGCCGGGCCAACCTACAAGGAGATCCCCCTATGCCCGTCTCGCCCCCGGGAGGGACACGTGCCTTCCTCAGCGCGCTGGCAAGCCTTGCCCTGGGTGGGCTGATGGCCGCCAGCGCAGCTGCCAGCGCCCCCTCCGAGCAGGCCCTGGTAGCCATGCAGGCGGCCACCGAGCGGCTCGACAGGGTACACGCACTGGTGGTGGCCCATGACGGCGAGATCGTCCTCGAGCATCATCAGGGCGGTCCCGGCCCCGCCACGCCGGCCAACGTCAAGTCGCTGTCGAAGACGGTGCTGGCAGCCCTCACCGGTGCAGCCATTGAGGCCGGGGTGATCGAGGATGCCGACCAGTCGCTGGCCGAGCTGTTGGGTGATCGCGTACCCGCCGACGCCGACCCACGCGTTAATGACATCACTGTCGGGCATTTGCTGGCACTGCAGGCCGGGCTCGAGCGAACCTCCGGCGGCAACTACGGCAGTTGGGTGGCCAGTCCCGACTGGGTCGCAGACGCCCTGCGTCGACCATTCGTCGACGAGCCCGGTGGACGCATGCTCTACTCCACCGGCTCCAGCCACCTGCTCTCGGCGGCGCTGACCCGCGCCAGCGGCGAATCGACCCTGGCGCTCGCCCAGCGGCTGCTCGGCGAGCCGTTGTCGATCAATATTCCAGCCTGGGCGCGCGACCCTCAGGGCGTCTATTTCGGCGGTAACGATATGCTGCTATCGCCGCGGGCGCTGATCCAGATCGGCGAACTGTATCGCCACGACGGCCAGCTCAACGGCCAGCGCATCCTGCCCGAGGGTTGGGTCGAGCGCTCATGGAACGCCCGCGGCAGCTCGCCATGGACCAACGACGGCTACGGCTACGGCTGGTTCATCACCACCCTGGCCGAGGCACCGGCCTATTACGGCCGCGGCTTCGGCGGCCAGGCGCTGTATGTGATTCCCGAACGCAAGCTGACGATCGCAATCACCTCGAACCCCAATCCCCCCTCCCCCGGCGGCCAGTTCCAGCAGCAGCTCAATGGCCTGGTCGAGACGCTGCTCGAGGGCGAATAACACCTACTCGCCGCCCCACGGTCCGCTGCGCTTCATCGCACCCCACGATGGATCACGGCGCGGCAGTCGTATCCGGAAACAGCTGCCCTCGCCCGGCGTCGAGGTAAAGTCGATCTCGCCGCGCATCTCTTCGACCAGCGCGCGGGTGATCGACAGGCCCAGCCCGGTGCCGCCGGTACGCCGCCGATCCGAGGCATCGGCCTGGGCAAAGCGCTCGAAGACTCGCGGCTGGAACGCCAGCGGAATCCCTGTGCCTTGATCGCTGACTGCAACCTCCAGCCAGCTCGATCCGCGCTGCGCCTGGGTGACGACCACCCGCGAGCCCGGCGGCGAGTGCTTGCAGGCGTTGGAGATCAAATTGGCCATGACCTGGTCGAAGCGGTGGCGGTCCACCTCGACCAAGGCATCGACGGGCTTCCCGTCGGCTGCCAGGGTAACGTCGAAGCTCGCCGCCAGCGGCGTGTTGTCGCGCAGTGCCGCCTCGACCAGCGTTGCCAGCGGCAGCGCCTCCCAGTGAAACGACAGGCGGCCGGATTCGAGCTTTTCGATATCGAGGATATCGTTGATCAGGTGTACCAGCCGCGCGCTGTTGTGATCGGCGATCTCCAGCAGCGGCGTGGCCGCCTCGGGCATGTCACCCGCCGTGCCGCTATTGAGCATGCTTACGACGCCGCGGATGGCCGTCAAGGGGGTACGCAACTCATGACTGACGGTGGCAATGAACTCGGCCTTCATGCGCTCCATCTCTCGCCGCCCGGTGATATCCACCGCCACCGCCAACAAGTAGCGGCTGCCGTCGGATAGCGTCAGCAGGCGCTTGAGCAGCTGCAGCCAGCGGGTCTGTCCCTGGGCGTCCTGCACCTCGAGGGCCATGGCACGTTGCTCCGGCTTGCCGGCCAGCAGCTCGCTGTCACCGGCCATCAGCGGCAGCAGGCACTGGCCGTGGCGCAGCTCGGCGGCGCTACGCCCCTCCAGGTGGCTAGGGCTTGCGCCCAGAAAGGCAGCGAATGCCTGGTTGCACATGCGAAAGCGGCCGCTGACGTCGCGGGCGAAGATCAGGTTTTCGTCGGCATCGACGATGCTGCGCAGGAAGGTCTGCTGGTCACGCAACCGCCGCCGGCTGCGCAGGCGGTCGGTCACATCACGGCACACCGCCAGGTACTCGCCGCCGCGGGTCGGCAGCATGCGCACTTCGAACTCGTCACCGCTGGCGGCGCGCCACATGAAGCTATGCAGCGGCTCATCGTCATCGCCAAGACGTCCGAGCAACTCCTCGGCAAAGGCCGCGTCCACCGGCGGCGCTGCCGGATCCTGCTGGCGCAACCGGCTCACCCCTTGCCCCGGCACGATCCGGTAGAGCTCATCGGGCACCGCCTCGAGCAGTGCCGCCATGCGCGCCTCGCGCTGCCGCGCCTCGAGCGCCAGCTGACGGCGCAGCCGCAGGTTGCGACTGACCGACATAAACGCCGCCAGCAGCAGGCCGCCGGTCAACAGCGCACCGAACAAACCCAGCCAGCGCGCCCGCTCGGCCTGCTCGGCGGCGCGCTGGGTATCCGCGGCCAGGCGGCTGCGCTCATCGCGCTCCAGGACATCGAGGCTGAGACGCAGACGATCCATGGTCTGGCGTCCTCCCGCCGCCAGCAGACGCAGCGAGGCGGCTTCCAGGCCGTCGCTCTCGCGCACCGTGATATTGGCTCCACTGATCTCGAGGCGCTGTGCGATCAGTGCATCGAGCTCGGCCAGGGCCTGCTGGTCGGCGACGCTGCGGCGCTCCAACAGCTGCTGCAGCGCTGCGCGCTCGTCGGCGATCCGCTCGCGGGCCTGACGATAGGGTTGCAGATAGGCCGGCTGGCCGGTGATCACGAACCCCCGCTCACCGGTCTCGACATCCTGCAGCGTCAGCAGCATGTCCTGGATGACGGTGATCAACTCGAGGCTGTGATTGACCTCGGCATTGGCATTTATCAGCGCCTGCTGCACGCGCATGCCCTGCCAGCCGAGACCAAGCAGGAGCACGAAGGCGAGAATGAACGCAAGGGTGTGGCGCCAGGTACCGGGTATGTGTCCTGCGTCGTGCAATCGTCAAGCTCCCTGCAGATGGATGGCGAGCGCGGTGGAGAGTACCCTGAAACCAAGGCATGGCCGCAGGTTACGATAACCACGTGACGACGGATAGCCAAGGAGCCTCATCCATCAGGAGATATCGATGCAAACCACGCGCCGCTGGCATGCCTCGCTACTGCCCCGCCTGGCCCGCTTCGCGTGGCGCGTGGTGGTCGCCTTCATGCGCAATCGCGGCGTCCTGCTGGCCGGCGGCGTAGGCTACAACGTGCTGCTCTCGGTGGTGCCGCTGCTGGCGCTGCTGGCAGTGCTGCTGGCAAGCGTCGTCGACGAGCAGCACCTGCTCGGCGTGATGGCGGTACAGACCCAGCACCTGGCCCCGGCGCATGCCGACATCCTGCTCGACGCGGTGCGCGCCCTGGTCGACTCGCGGGATGCCATCGGCACCCTGGGGCTGCTGGTACTGCTGCTGTTCAGCTCGTTCGCTTTTCGCATGCTGGAAGATGCCATGGCGATCATCTTCCACCAGCCCGACAATCCCAGTCGGCGCAGCGCCTGGGTGTCGGCACTGCTGCCCTATGCCTTCATGCTGGTGCTCGCCAGCGGCATCCTGGGGCTGACCCTGCTGGTGTCGATGGCCAGCGCCATCAACGACCTGTGGCTGGCAATCCTAGGCCGCGAGCTGCCGCTGGCGAGACTCTCACAGGCAGCGCTTAATCTGTTCAGCTTCGTTGGCGTGTTCGCGCTGTTCAGCGCCGTGTACAAGGTGCTGCCAGTGGTACGCATCGCGCTACGTCGGGCGCTGGTAGGCGGTTTCGTGGCCGCGCTGCTATGGGAGGGAGTCAGGCTGCTGCTGGTGGTCTACTTCGCCCAGATCTCGTTCGTCAACGTGGTCTACGGCTCGCTGGCCACGCTGATCGTAGTGCTGCTGAGCCTCGAGGTCGGCGCCATTATCCTGCTGCTGGGCGGCCAGGTCATCGCCGAGCTCGAACACAGCGACCGGGTCGGCGTGGTCTGGCACGTCGACCCACGTCATGCGGTGATCACCACCGTGGAGTAGCCGGCGCTTCAGCGCCGCGACGCGCGCAGGCGCCTGACCAGCGCCATCAGGCTCTTGCCGCTGACCATGCCCAGCACATAGACCACCACCAGCAGCAGGGCCAGCGGTAGCGACAGGCTCCAGGCCAGGAAATTGACCTCGACCACGCGGATGTTCTGCACGAACAGCACCACCACGATCAGCGTGATCAGGATCTTGAGTATCAGATATACCTTGTCCATGGCAGGCTTCCTTGTCAGGGGTTCGGACTGCGCGCTCGATCAACTCAGCCCGGCAACGATCGCTATCAGCGTAGCAATACTTACCGCGAAGGCGAACAGCGCCATCAGGCCGTCCTTGGCCATCAGTGCCAGACCGAAGCCGCTCAGCGCAAGGCCGGCACCGTTGGCCGAGAATGGCACGAGCTCCATCGGTGGCATCATCAAGGCCACCCCGATACAGCAGATCGCTATCGCCAACACGGCGTGGTCGCCGACCAGTGCTCCCCAGCGCTGGCGCAGCAGCGCGTCGAGCAGTCTTGCCGGGCGCGCCAGCCAGGCGCACGCCTTGTGCAGCGAGGCAGACGCTACGCTGCGGTCGAGCAGCCAGCGTGGCAGCCAGATGGCGTGCCGCTGCAACAGCAGCTGTATGGCCACCAGCAGCACCAGGCCTGCCATCACGGTCGGCACGCCGGGAATGCCGCCAATGATCGGCACCATGGTGACGATACCGGCCAGCAGCAGCAGCGGCCCGAAGGCCCTCCGCCCCAGCTCGTCGAGCACATCATCTAGGCTTACGCGGCCGTCATGACTATCGATGCGCTGCAGGTTTTCGAGTAGCTCGCCCAGCGTGCGTGGCGACGAAGCCGCGTTGTTCATGCCTGGTCCTTGCCCGTGCCACGCGCCTCCTGCACCGCCAGCTTGGCGAGGATAAAATCGCTGTGCCCGACGTGAAGCAGGTCGGCCAGGCGCCGGATGCGGTGCTCCTCGAGCGGGTCGATGCTGCCGTCGGCCCAGGCCAACTGCCACATCAGTTGCACCAGTTCGCAGCGTTGGGCGTAGCCGTAGTGCTGCTTGATCAGGCTGACGAACTGGTAGTGGTCGACGGCCTCCTCGACCTCGCGCCGGGCAAGCGCCATCAGCTCGTCGACCGCCGCGTCGCTGAGGTGATAGCGCTCGACCAGCATGCGGCGCAGGGTGGCGAGTTCCGCCTCGCTGGTGGCGTAGTCGGCACGCATCACCTCGCATAGTAGCGCCGCGGTAGCCAGTTCAAGGGTAAGGCCTCGATCCTCCCTGGCCTCAGGCTCGGCCAGGGCGCGCTGGAAGAATTGCTGAATCGAATCAAGCATGCAAAAACGACTCCATCAGTGGCCCTTACCGACCGGCCGAGCCTCGTCGCGTGCGGTGATCTTGTCGATCACCACCTCGGGGTGATGGCGACGCACCATCTGCTTGACGGTATCTTCGCGTTCGCCGGGCACATCGGCAATTATCAGCAGTTCGCCACGATTGAGCGCCTGCCTGTACTTGCTGACTTTCACATCCTTCACCGAGACGCCAACCATGGTACTGGTCCACAGTCCGAACAGGCCGCCGAAAACGGCCATCGCCGGCACGATCACGATCAGGCTCGGCCCCAGCACATAGTGAACCACGACGCCCAGCACCGCCCCCAAGCCGGCGCCGACCGGCACACCGCGTTTGGGCGCGTTCATCACGTCACTGGTCTCGCGCAGGGTGGCCACCGGCACACCCTCACGCTCCAGCGGCTTCCAGCTACGCCCCACCACGTGGAGCTCGTCCTGGGTAAGGCCCATCTGGTTCAGCTCGTCAGCGATATCTGAGGTGGTGTCGGCATTGGGTGCCAGGAAATACAGGCGTTGCATGATGATACTCCCCATCCATGTGAACGATTGCCGAGGCAATCCACCCTCGGCATCCAGCGTTATCCGTCTCCAACTAGCGACAATGATAGTCGAAATTAGGTTCCCTTCTGGCGCTGCTTGAGCTGATCGCGCAACTGGCTGGGCAGGGTCTTGATGATCAGGCGCTCACGCGCTTCGTCGTATTCGACGCTCGACCCCAGCAGATGCGAGTCAAAGCTGATCGAGACCCCCGCAGCGCGCCCGGTGAAGCGCCGAAACTGATTGAGGGTGCGCTTGTCGGGCGGAATCTCCGGCGCCAGCCCGTAGTCGGCGTGGCGGATATGCTCGTAAAACGCCTTGGGCTGCTGCTCGTCGACCAGCGCCGAGAGCTCATCGAGGGTGATCGGCTCGCCGCGGCTGAGCTGCTCGCTGGCATAGTCGACCAGGGCGTCGGTCTTCTCGCGGCTGGCCGCCTCGTCGAAGTCGCCCTGCTCGACGTAGTCGCTGAACGCCTTGAGCAGGGTGCGGGTTTCACTCGGCGCGTCGATGCTCTCCTCGACGCCAAGCAGCTCGACCAGGCTCTCGGCGAGCTTCTTGCCGCCGCGGTCCTTGAGGAAGGAGACGTACTGCACGCCGGGTGAATCGCTGCGCCACTGGCTGACGTTGATGCGCGCCGCCAGCGTCAACTGGCCGAGGTTGAGCTGGGCGGCCGGCACCGCGCGATGCTCGGCGTCGATGCCGATACCCTGGCGCTGCTGGACCAGCGCCAGGCTGATGCTGTCCGCCTCGCCACGGCGGCTGTGGTCGAACACCAGATAGCCGCCCACCGAGAGGCGGTCCTCGAGCAGGCCGGCCAGGCGCTCGGCAATCGCTCGGGTGATATCGGCAAAGTCGCGCTCAGCGTCGAGATAGGCAGCCAGCCAGCCAGCCAGCGGGCTCGCCGACTCTCCCTCGGCGAAGGCGCCCCAGCCCTTGGGCTTGGGGTTGTAGGCATCGCTGATGGCAGCCACCAACTCGGCCATCACCGCGCTGTCGGGGTGGACCTCGGGGGCCGCGCTGACCACCAGGCGGTCGCTGTCGCTGCCGGGTTCGAGGCGATGGACGATGCTTTGCAATACGGGCATAGGTTATATTCTGGCAGGAAGAAGAAAGTGGAGCGCAGCCAGCGAGTTACGGCCTGAGGCGGTAGCCGGTGCGGAACATCCAGGCGATTACCGCCAGGCACAGCGCCAGGAACACCAGGATCATCGCCACGCTGGCCATCAGGCTGACATCGCTGATGCCGTAGAAGCTCCAGCGGAAGCCGCTGACCAGATAGACCACCGGGTTGAACAGAGTCAGGGTCTGCCACACCGGCGGCAGCATGTCGATGGAGTAGAAGCTACCGCCGAGGAAGGTCAGCGGCGTGATCACCAGCAGCGGCACCAACTGCAGCTTGTCGAAGCCGTCGGCCCAGATGCCGATGATGAAGCCCAGCAGGCTGAAGGTCACCGCGGTGAGCACCAGGAAGGTCATCATCCACAGCGGATGGGCGATCTCCAGCGGCACGAACAGCCCGGCCGTGGCCAGGATGATCAGCCCCAGCACGATCGACTTGGTGGCCGCAGCGCCGACGTAGCCGATGACGATCTCGATATGCGAGATCGGCGCCGAGAGCAGCTCATAGATGCTGCCCGAAAATTTGGGAAAGAAGATCCCGAACGAGGCATTGGAGACGCTCTGGGTCAGCAGCATCAGCATGATCAGCCCGGGCACGATGAAGGCGCCGTAGCTGACCCCGTCGATCTCACTGATGCGCGAGCCGATGGCGGCACCGAACACCACGAAGTAGAGCGAGGTGGAGATCACCGGCGAAACGATGCTCTGCAGCAGGGTACGGCGCGTGCGTGCCATCTCCGCCGCGTAGATGGCACGCACCGGGTACAGATTCATGAGCGCTCCTTGACCAGGTCGACGAAGATATCCTCCAGCGAACTCTGGCGGGTGTGCAGGTCCTTGAAGGCGATGCCAGCGGCGTCGAGATCACCGAGCAAGGCGGTGATGCCACTGCCCTCCTCGGCACCGTCGTAGCTGTAGATCAGCTCACTGCCATCAGCCGCCAACTGCAGGTCGTAGCCGGCCAGGGCCGCCGGCACGGCGTCCAGTGGCGCCTGCAGGTGCAGGGTAAGCTGCTTGCTGCCGAGCTTGCGCATCAGCGCCGCCTTCTCCTCCACCAGCACGATCCGGCCACCGTTGATCACGCCGATGCGGTCGGCCATCTCCTCGGCTTCCTCGATGTAGTGGGTGGTCAGGATGATCGTCACGCCGCTGTCGCGCAGCTGGCGCACCACCTCCCACATCTCGCGGCGCAGCTCGACGTCGACGCCGGCAGTGGGCTCATCGAGGAACAGGATGCGCGGCTCGTGGGACAGCGCCTTGGCGATCAGCACCCGGCGCTTCATGCCGCCCGACAGGGTGATCAAGCGGTTGTCGCGCTTGTCCCACAGCGTCAGCGACTTGAGTATCCGCTCGATGTGGGCCGGGTTGGGTGGCTTGCCAAACAGCCCGCGGCTGAAGCTGACCGTGTTCCACACCGTTTCGAAGGCCTCGTTGGTCAGCTCCTGGGGAACCAGCCCGATCAGCGACCGTGCCTGACGGTAGTCGCGCACGTTGTCGAAGCCATCGACCCGCACCTCGCCGGCGCTGGGATTGACCAGGCCGCAGACCACGCTGATCAGGGTAGTCTTGCCGGCGCCATTGGGGCCCAGCAGGGCAAAGATCTCGCCGCGACGAATGCTCAGGTCCACCGCCTTGAGGGCATGGAAGCCGCCGGCATAGGTCTTCTCGAGCCCGCTGATGCGAATGATCGGCTCGGCGACGCCCTGTGCCTCGCGCAGCGCCGCCTGGCTCAGATCATTCAAGCTCGATGGAGCCATCGAAGGTGACCGTGAGTTCGAGACCCTCGACGTTGAGGATCATGGTCGCCGGCAGCGACTCGTTGCCGCTGATACGCCCCTCGGCGCGGGCCTTGTCGACGGCCTGCTCAATTTCACGCTGCGAACTCACGCCCACGGTCTTGAGAAACTTGCGCAGGCTCAGATTGAAGGCTTCTTCATTCATGGCGATCTCCTCAGAGAAAGTGAATACCCATCACCGTCAACGCTAACGCCGATTAAAACGTCGCGCGGGACTGATCCATCGGCAGGTCTAACCTTCGACCTGCCTCCGGCGTCCCTCGCTAAGCGCCGCGGCGCTCAACTCGGCGGCATCTACCGCCGGTCAACAAAAGCGTCAGCTACGCTCGGTGACTTCCAGCAGATGATAGCCGAACTGGGTCTTGACTGGTCCCTGGACCTGATTCAGCTCGGAGCTGAACACCACCTTGTCGAACTCGGGCACCATCTGCCCCGGGCCGAAGCTGCCCAGGTCGCCGCCCTGGCGCCCCGAAGGGCATGACGAGTGGGCCTTGGCGACCTCGGCAAAGTCCTTGCCGGCTTCGATTTCCTGCTTGAGGGCGAGACACTTATCTTCACTATCGACCAGAATGTGACGTGCGCTGGCGCGGGCCATGGATACTTCTCCTGAACATCAGTCTAGGGTTGGGACTGGCAAGCTTAGCACGCCGCTGGCCTCGATGGCCGCCCCCACCTCGGCCAGCAGCCGCTCGTGAATCGCCACGGCCAGCGGGCCACGGGTGCAGGCTACCACCGCTACCTGGCGGCCACTGCCACGCTGGGCGATACCCGCATCGCAGCTGCGGCGATGCTGGGTGCCAGTCTTGTGGGCAAAGACCACGTCGTCGCCGAATCCGGCCTTGAGCCGCGCCTCGCCGGAGCGAGTTCGCTGCATGACCGCCAGCAGCGCCTCGCGGCTGGCAGCGCTCAACCCGGCCTGCTCGGGGTCACCGCGCGCCAGGGTCGCCAGCAGGTCACCGAACGCCACCAGGCTGCCGCCGTTGAGCGCGCTATCCTCGTAGGCATCGAAAGCGGCATCGTAGCCATCCACTGCCAGCTCGCCTGGCGCCACGCCGAGGCGCTCGGCAAAGGCGGCCACGCGGGTCTCGAGATCGTCGTTATGTCGCAGTGCGATATAGTCCATGCCACCCAGTTCGCGGGCACCGGGGTGCAGCTCGCCAAACAGTGCGCGGCGCACCTCGAGCAGGCTGGTGATCTCGCCAAGCTGGGCGGGGTCACCGCCGGACGCGGCGACCATCTCCCGGGCACGGCGATTGCTCGCGGCAAGGCCAACCCGACGGATCAGCATGTCGCTGGCGGTGTTGTCGCTGACGGTGAGCATCTCATCGAGCAGAAAGCGCAGCGTCAGCCGGCTACCCGTTTCCTGCCAGTTGGTCTGGCCGGCGCCATCGATGTAGTCGCCGCGGCTCAGAGTCATGCGCTCGTCGAGGCTCAATGTCCCCTCGTCGCGGCGCGCAAAGAGCTCCACCGCCACCGGCACCTTGATCAGCGATGCCAGGTACCAGTGCTGCTTACCCCGCCACGACAGCGCCTCGCCGCTGCGCAGGTCCTGGACATAGACGCCGAGCTGGCCGGGGAAGTCACCTTCCAGCTCGGCCAGGCGCGCCTCCAGCGGCGCCTGCCAGGCGCTGCGCTTGTCAACCTGATAGTACCAGTCAGCGTGCATGCCTGCGGCGTGGAGAGCGCTGCTGACCAGCAGTAGCGCCAGGCAGCATATCGCGCGATGCATCATTTATTGGCTCCTATCCAGCGCGTCAGGGCGATCCAGCCGGCGGCTCCCAGCACCAGCGCCACGCCAATACCCAGCACCTGGAGGTAGCTGTAGGCCTGCCAGCCGCCGAGCAGCAAGCGCAGCACCAGAAAGATCGCCACGATGTGAAAGATGAACGCCTTGAGCGCGTCGGAGCCGACCAGGGTGATGGGCAGCAGCACTCGCGCCAGCCGCTCGCCGCCGGCCAGCGCCGCGGCCAGGATCACCAGCGCCCCACCCACGCTGAACAGCATGAAGGCCAGCCCCGGAGGATGCTTGCCGACATTGCGCGCCACTGCCACCAGGGCAGCGTGAACCTCGCCACCGAGAGCTGCGAGCAAAAAGAACGCCGCCAGCATGGCGCCACCCAGGCCCAGCAAGGTCATCACTAGGCGACGCCGCCAGGCGGGCGTGAAATAGCAGCGTAGCAACGCCTCCCCGATCAGCAGTCCGGCCATGATCAGCGGCGCCCGCGACAGCTGTCCCCAGGCGTAATGATCCTCATGGTCGACCAGCAGCGCCTTGAGGATATCGTTGCCGCCGAAATCGACGCCCTGCAACCAGGCGGCCAGCGCAGTGACCAGCACCATGGCCAGCAGACGGCTCCACAGCGGGGCACGCGCCCACAGCGGCAGTACCAGCGGCACCCACATCAGGGCGATGGCATAGAAGCCGAGGATCTCGACCCAGATCGCGAAGTTGTTCCACAGCAAGGTGGCGAGAATATCTTCCGGGGCATACAGCGGCAGCATCTCGACGACGGTCAGCGCCTTGTACCAGAACAGCACCTCCAGGCCGCGCAGCCACAGCTTGAGGCGTCGCCACGACCAGCCGGCGCTGCGTGCATGGGGCAGAAAAGCGACGGCGAGCGCGATGCCGAACACCAGGATAAACAGCGACGACGAGAACTTGGTGAGCAAATGCACCGGCACCAAGCCCCACTCCGGCACCAGGCGCAGGCCCAGCAGCCCGCTTACCGCATGGCTGACGATCATCAGCGCTATCGCCACCCCACGGGCCAGGTCGATGGCCGCGATACGCCCCTCGGCGCGCGGCAGATGCGGCGCGTCACGCAGATGGTGCCACGACTCGGCCGTGGTGTGGTTCATAGCACTCGTCCCTGTGTCGACCATGAGAAAGGATAAATAAAGCCATCCACTTTCCTGCACCGCAGGCTACGCTACAAAGTAAGGCGAAGCTTATGCCGAAAACAACTCGTCGGGGCACCTTGGCGCTGGGGGTGGCACATGAGCGCAACCGTCTCGTCTGACGCAGGGCATCCGCAAACGGCTCAGGGTGAACTCGTGCCGCTGCCAGTGTCGGTCAAGCGCCGCCACTGGTTGCGCAATACCCTGCTGGTAGCGCTGGCGCTGGTCTCGGTCAGCGTGGCCACGCTGCTGGTCGCCGAAGCGCGCACCTCGCAACTCCAGGCTCAGGAGCTGTCGCGCTACGCCGGCACCCTTACCTATACCCTGTCGCCGGGCCCCAGCGAGCGCATCGTCTTTCCACAGTACGGCCCCTTCGATATTCGCCTGGGCTATACCCGCCTGCCGCAGTTCGAGGCGCGGCTGCGTGCCAGCGACTTCGTGGTCGAGCGCCAGGCGCGCTTCTCACCGGCGCTGCTCGAGTACACCCAGCGCGGCTTCTTCCCCCCCTATCCCGAAAAGACCCGCGCCGGCCTGACCCTGGAAGAGTGCCGCGGCGAAACGCTCTATGCGTTTCGTCACCCGCAGCGCCACTACCCGCATTTCGATGCCATTCCGCCGCTGGTGCTGCAGGCGCTGCTGTTCATCGAGAACCGCGAACTGCTCGACGCGCGCTCGCCCTACGCCAACCCGGCCGTGGACTGGCCACGCTTCGCCAAGGCGGCAATGTCGCAGGTGGGGCGCGCCCTGGATGTCTCGGGGCAGTCGTCCGGCGGCAGCACCCTGGCTACCCAGGTCGAGAAGTATCGCCACTCGCCCCAGGGCCTGACCGGCTCGGCCCGCGAGAAGCTACGCCAGATGATTTCCGCCAGCGTGCGCGGCTACCGTCAGGGGCCGCAGACCCTCGCCGCCCGCCAGGACGTGGCGCTGGACTACCTCAACAGCGTGCCGCTGTCGGCGGCGCCTGGCTACGGCGAGGTGCATGGCATCGGCGACGGCCTCTGGGTATGGTTCGATGCCGACTTCGATGCCATCAACCGGCTGCTGGTACCCAGCTTCAACGGCCCGGCCAACCTGCAGCAGCAGGGCCTGGCACTGCGCCAGGTGGTGGCGCTGATGATCGCCCAGCGGCGTCCCTCCTGGTATCTGACCACCGGGCGTCAGAGCCTCGAGCGGCTCACCGACAGCTACCTGCGCATCCTCGCCGAGGCCGAAGTGGTCGATCCCATGCTGCGCGACGCGGCACTGGTCCAGCGGCTCAGCTTCCGCGACTTCGCCCGCGATCCGCTGCGCCTGCAGGTCGCCCAGGACAAGGGCCTGCAGGTGGCCCGCAGTCGGCTCAGCAGGATGCTCGGCACCTCCTTCTACGACCTCGACCGCCTCGACCTGGCGGCCCGCACCACCCTGCACGGCGACCTGCAACGCCAGGTCAGCGACTACCTCTATCGCCTTGCCGATCCCGATTTCGCCGGTGAGATCGGGCTGTTTGGTGAGCGCCTTCTGGCCCCGGAGATGACCGCCGAGGTCAACTACAGCTTTACGCTTTTCGAGCGCGGCGAAGACGGCTATCGAGTGCGTATCCAGACCGACAACACCGGCCAGCCCTTCGACATCAATGAAGGCAGCAAGCTGGAGCTGGGCTCCACCGCCAAGCTGCGCGTGCTGGCCACCTACCTGGAGGTCATTGCCGAGCTGCACCAGCGTCACGCCGGCAAGCCCAGCGACGCGCTGCGCAGTATCGAAGTAGACCGCCAGGACGCGCTGAGCCGCTGGGTCATCGATCAGCTGATCGCCAGCCCCGACCTCGACTTGCGCACCCTGCTGGATGACGCCATGCAGCGTCGCTATTCGGCCAGCCCCCATGAGGCCTTCTTCACCGGCGGCGGGCGCCACACCTTCAGCAACTTCCGCCGCGAGGACAATGGCCGCAACCCGACCCTCAGCGAGTCGATGCGCGAATCCCTCAACCTGCCCTTCGTGCGCCTGCTGCGCGACCTGGTGCGCTACAGCGTTCACCAGAACGAGCGTCGCAGCCAGCTGCTCGAGGACGATCAGGATCCACGCCGCCAGGACTACCTGCAGCGCTTCGCCGACCGCGAAGGCCGGGTCTTCCTGCAGCGCTTCTGGAACAAGTACCGCGGCAAGGAGAGCGACGCGCGGCTGTCACTGTTCCTCGACGGCCTGCACACCACCGCGCCACGCCTGGCGGCGGTTCACCGCTACCTGTTCCCGGAGGCCGACGAGGCCAGCTTTGCCGCCTTCATCCACGAGCGGCTGCCCGACGAGGCGCTCAGCGAGCAGCGCATCGCCTCGCTCTACCGCAGCTATGCGCCAGGCAGCTATGACCTCTCCGATCAGGGCTATATCGCCCGGGTTCACCCGCTGGAGCTGTGGCTGCTCGGCTATCTGCTCGATCATCCCGAGGCTACTTTCAGCGAGGCCGCCCACGCCAGCCGCAGCGAGCGCCAGGAGGTCTACGGCTGGCTGTTCAAGACCCGCCACCGTAATGCTCGCGACGTACGCATCCGCACCATGCTCGAGGTCGAAGCATTCCTCGACATTCATCAGCGCTGGGCGCGGCTAGGCTACCCGTTCGACCACCTGGTGCCGTCGCTGGCCACCGCAGTGGGCAGCTCCGGCGACCGGCCAGCGGCACTGGCCGAGCTGATGGGGATCATTCTCAACGACGGCGTGCGCCTGCCGACGCTGCGCATCGACGACCTGCACTTTGCCGCCGACACCCCCTACGAGACGCGCTTGGTGCCTGCCGGCACCCGCGGCCAGCGGGTCATGGAACCCGAGGTAGCCGCGGTGCTGCGTGAAAGCCTCGCCGAGGTGGTCGAGGGCGGCACCGCACGCCGCCTGCAGGGCAGCTTCAGCCTCGACGAGGAGACGCCGCTGGTGATGGGCGGCAAGACCGGTACCGGCAACAATCGCTTCGAGACCGTGGGACGCGGCGGTCAGGTGCTAAGCTCCCAGGCGCGCAACCGCACCGCTACCTTCGTGTTCTACCTGGGCAACGACCACTTCGGCACCCTGACCGCCTTCGTCCCAGGCAGCGATGCCGACAACTTCCGCTTCACCTCGGCACTGCCGGTACAGGTACTCAAGGGCATGCAGGAGATCCTGCGCCCACTGCTGGCCGGCGAAGGCGACGGCTGCCTACCGGGCAGCAGCCAGGAGCTGCTGGTCGCCGACCGACACGCTCCCGGCCACTAGGGAAGCGCTGAACAAATCGCCGAGCGAGATGAAGCGCAAGGCGCACGGAGCACAGGAACCGGAGCATATGGGGTATATGTGAGGATTCCGACCGGGCTGGCGCACCAGCACCGCGCAACGCAGCGATTCGCTCGTGTAGGCATTTGAGCAGTGTTTCCCCTAGCGCGGCGACCTACTCGTCCAGCACGGTCAGACTGGCTACCGTCAAGCGGCGGCCGCCGCGCTCGCCAAGGTGGAAGGTACCGCTCACCTGCACCTGCTGTCCGAGGTGCTCCGCGACGGCATCATGGGGAAACAGCTCGACGCGATTGAGGTCCTGATCCTCGACCCAGTAGTGCAGCGGATCCTCGAAGCGTCGCACCACGCCCTGGGTGACCACGCGCTCCCCGTCGTAGGCGCCGCCCTCTGCGGCCAGCACGTAGAGTGGCACCTGACTGTCGCTACCACAGCCGCTGACGCCGAGCGCCATGGCCACCGGCAACGCCACCGCCAACCGCAGCGACAGCCTTCGCAAACTCGGCACTAGGCACATCACGCTGTCACCACTACGCTGCGGGGCACGGCTGCTGAGGATTCGCCGGCCCCGCGGGGTATCCAGCTCGGCTTCGAGCCAGGCAGCTTCGCCGTCGGCCAGCGACTCGACCGTAGCAAGCTCGGCAGCACCCAGGCGCTGCAGACACTCCGCCAGCCACTCGGCGCGCGGGTGATGCAGCGTCAAGCCCACCAGGCGGCAGCCCAGGTCCTGCATACCCGCTGCCGGATGGGTGTCGCAATGCCACTGCAGTGCCACCGGCAGCAGGCCGCCAGCGGCCAGGCCACCATCGGCGGCAATGGTGATATCCCAGTCCAGCGCGCCGCGACTCATCGGTTCGATGCGTCCCAGCGGCACCGCATCCAGCGCCAGGGACGCCAGATGCGGCGTGTTTATCGCCCAGGTCAGCAGCCGCGGCGACGCTGCCAGGCTGGCCTGCACGTAGGGGTCATCGAGGCCGAACCAGCGCGGCCGTGAGGGCGGTGCGGCGTCGGAATCGATGGCGATCACCTCGACAAAACTGCTCGCCGAGAGCTGCATCAGGTGGTTGTGGGTACCCATGCGCGGATGTTCGCCGCCCTTGGGCAGCTGCACACCAAGATGGCGCTCGAGGTAGTCGACACCAGCGCTGACGCTGTCGGCGGCGACCACTAGGTGGTCGAATCGCGTCGTGGACATAGGCATTGCTCCGGTCGGGCTCGAGGGGATCACAGCATACTAATGACACCATCACCATGACAGCTCACCGCGACTGTGCCACCCTCGCCATTCGATCTCCTTCGCCACGAGGCTGCGCGCATGATCGATTTCTGGACCTGGACCACCCCCAACGGCCGCAAGGTTTCGATTCTGCTCGAGGAGTTGGGGCTTGCCTACCGCACCCACGCGGTCGACCTCACCCAGGGCGAGCAGCATACGCCAGCGTTTCTTGCCGTCAGCCCCAACAACAAGATTCCCGCCCTGCGCGATAACGACACCGGCATCACCCTGATGGAGTCGGGAGCGATCATGTACTACCTGGCCGAGCGTCACGGGCGCTTTCTGCCCGCCGAAGGCGAGCCACGCTACCGGGTCATGGAGTGGCTGATGTGGCAGATGGGCGGGCTGGGGCCGATCCTCGGCCAGTCGCACCACTTCCTGCACTTCAATCCCGGCAAGGCGGCCTATGCCGAAGCGCGCTTCTTCGACGAGGCCCAACGCCTCTACCGGGTGCTCGATACCCGCTTGAACGAACGAAGCTATCTGGCCGGCGACTACTCCATCGCCGACATGGCGGTGTGGCCGTGGGTGTCGCGCTTCGAGTGGCAGCGCATCGATCTCGACGCCTACCCTGCGGTCAAGCGTTGGTATCTGGAGATCGCCGCCCGCCCGGCGGTGCAGCGCGGCTACCACAGCCCGCACAAGGTCAACGAGATTCCACTGCCCTGAGCCGATGCTATTCCAGCTATCAACATCGCTCGGGACTGATCCGTCGACAGGCCTAAGAGGAGGCGCTGTAAACCGTCCCTGGGCGCTACCTGCGCCATCCATGGCGCAGAACCTCCTCATCGGCCTGCCCTCGGCGTCCCTCGCTTAGAGTCGCAGCGATAGTGCTGAGTCCTTGGCGAGCCAACTGGCGATGCGTGGTAGCGGATTGCTACCATGGCGTCTTTGTGTCCTCTCCAAGTGAAGCGCATGCGCTATCGAATCAAGCTGTTTGGCGAAATCACCATCAAGTCCCGCGCGGTGCGCAAGGAGATGGTGCGCTGCCTGCGCACCAATATCCGCAATAGCCTGCGCCATCTCGACCCGCGGGTGCGGGTCGCCGACCACTGGGATGCGCTGGAGGTTCGTCCCTCGGCGCATCTTGATGACGCGGCACATGCCGCCGTCGAGGCCAGTCTGACGCGCATCCCCGGCATTCATGAGGTGCAGGTGGTGGAGGCGCATCCCTTTACCGATTTCGCCACCACCGCCGAGCGGCTGATAGCGCTATGGCGCGAGGCGCTGCCCGGCCGGCGCTTCCGGGTCAGCGTCAAGCGCCGCGGCCGGCACGACTTCGGCTCGGAAGATCTCGAGCGCTACCTGGGCAGCGCCCTGCTCGAGGCCGTGCCTAGCGCGCGGGTCGATCTGCGCCATCCCGAGCTCGACGTGGGCCTGGAACTCAAGGATCAGCGCCTGCTGCTGGTCAGCCGGCACCAGCCCGGTCTCGGCGGCTATCCGCTGGGCACCCAGGGCCAGGCCCTGGCGCTGATCTCGGGCGGCTTCGATTCGCCAGTGGCCGCCTGGCGGCTGCTGCGCCGTGGGCTCAAGACCCACTTCCTGTTTTTCAATCTCGGCGGACCGGCCCACGAGCAAGGCGTACGCGGGGCTACCCACCACCTCTGGCAGCAATACAGCGCCTCGCATCGGGTCAACTTCATCAGCGTGCCCTTCAGCGGCGTGGTCGACGAGATCCAGCGCCGAGTACCGGCCGGCCTGGCCGGGGTAGTGCTCAAGCGCATGATGCTGCGCGCCGCCAATCGGGTCGCCGCCCGGGCGCGGATCCCCGCGCTGGTCACCGGCGACGCCCTGGCCCAGGTCTCGAGCCAGAGCCTGGCCAACCTGGGGCTGATCGACGCGGTCAGCGAGCGGCCGATCCTGCGTCCGCTGATCGCCAGCGATAAGCAAACGATCATCGCCGACGCCCGGCGCATCGGCACCGCCGCCTTCGCCGAGCGGCTCCCCGAGTACTGCGGCGTGATCTCGCACCGCCCCCACGTGCGCCCCAGCCCGGCCCAGCTCGAGGCCGCCGAGGCAGACTTCGATCAGACGGTGCTCGATGCGGCCATCGCCGCGGCACAGATGACCCCCAGCGACCGCCTGCTGGAGAGTGCCCCTGTACTGGGAGAGCTCGACGAAATTGCCACGCCACACGCACTGGCCGAGGCCGTCGACGCCACCGTGATCGATATTCGCCACCCCGAGGAGCGTGACGCCGCCCCGCTACGCCTGCCCCACGGCGAACCGCTGGCCATTCCGTTCTTCGAACTGGCCCAGCGCGCCCCGACGCTGCCACGCCGGCGCTACCTGCTCTACTGCGATCAGGGAGTGATGAGTCGCATGCAGGCACTGCATCTCGCCGACCAGGGGCTCGACCACTTCGGCGTCTACCGAGGCGCGACGTGAGCCAGCCCGCGCCGCACCGGCAGTACGTTTCCGAGCCCAGCGTGCTCGAACGCTGGGCCGGCGACTATCTGGCGCAGCGCAATTCGCATCGCGACATACCGCCGCGGCCGCGCACCGCGGCCGAACGCCGCGCGCTGATCGCGCGGTGATGAACGGCGAGACGCCGCCATCGGTGGTAACCTCCGGCGCCTAGAAGAGCCCCAACTGCCGATCGATCAAGGCGCTGAAATCATCGTCGACGAACGGCAGGATGGCATCCGCCACCGGCTGCAGCTGGCGCGTCAGATAGTGCTGGTAGTCAATGGCCGAGCGGCGCAGCTCCAGCGGCTCGGGGCCGGCGACGGTGATCACGTAGCGAATCCAGCCACCGTGCTGGTACTGCCGAGGCCGACCCAGGCGCGCGTTGAGTTCGTCGGCCAGGCGCGCGGCGCGCACGTGGGGCGGCACGTTGCGCTGATAGTCGCCAAGCTTGCGGCGCAGCCGCTTGCGATACACCAGTTGCTGGTCGTACTCGCCGGCCAGGGTGCGGGCCACGTAGTCGCGCACGAAATCACGGTAGGGTTCGCCCACAAAGATCCGTCGGTAGAGTTCCTGCTGGAAGGTCTTGGCCAGCGCCGTCCAGTCGGCGCGCACCGTTTCGAGCCCCTTGAATACCAGCTGCGGCTGCCCCTCGGCATCCTCCACCAGCCCCGCGTAGCGCTTCTTGCTGCCCTCCTCGGCGCCGCGAATGGTGGGCATCAGAAAGCGCCGATAGTGGGTCTCGAACTGCAGTTCCAGGGCACTCTCCAGGTCATAGGTCGCGCGCAGGTGATCGCGCCACCAGGCGTTGACCTTGGCCGCCAGGCGGCGGCCGATGGCATTCGCTGCAGCCCCCTCGTGGGCGCCCTGGAGCCACACGAAGGTGGAGTCGGTGTCGCCATAGATGACCGTATAACCCTCGGCCTCGATCAGCTCGCGGGTACGCTGCATGATCTGATGACCGCGCAGGGTGATCGACGAGGCCAGCCTCGGGTCGAAGAAACGGCAGCCGCGCGAACCGAGCACGCCGTAGAAGGCGTTCATGATGATCTTCAGGGCCTGGGCCAGCGGCGCGTTACCATCCCGCTTGGCCGCCTCGCGGCCCTGCCATACCCGGGCCACGATCTCGGGCAGTGCATGACGAGTGCGCGAGAAGTGCGCGCCGCGAAAGCCGGGCACCGTCAGGCCGCGGCCTGGGTCGTGCTGCTCCTCGGCAAGCCCCGTCACCAAACCCACCGGGTCGATCAGGAAGGTGCGGATGATCGACGGGTAGAGGCTCTTGAAGTCGAGCACCAGTACCGAGTCGTATAGCCCCGGACGCGAGTCCATGACGAAGCCGCCAGGGCTGTTGTCGCCAACGACGTCGCCGAGGTTGGGGGCGACGAAACCGAGGCGATGCATGCGTGGCAGGTAGAGGTGCGAGAACGCCGCCACCGAGCCGCCCATGCGGTCGACGGGCAGGCCGGTGACCGCGGCGCGCTCGAGCAGGAAGTCGATCAGTTGGGTCTTGGCGAAGATCCGCGTGACCAGCTCGCAATCCTTTAGGTTGTAGCGCGCCAGGGCCGGCTTGTCCTCGGCGAACATGCGGTTGATATCGTCCATGCGCTGGTAGGGGTTGTCGATCGCCTTGCCCTCGCCGAGCAGCGTCTGGGAGACACTCTCCAGGCTGAAGGAGGCGAACTGCCAGGTCGCCTGGCGCAGCGCCTCGATGCCATCGATGATCAACCGCCCCGGCGCCGCGGCGAAATAGTGGTTGGGCTGGCTGCCGTGGGCGCGCCAGCTCATCGTTTCACCGCCGCGGCCGAACCGCAGCGGGACACCGAGTTGCTCGGCGTGGCGCTGCAGCACCCGCAGGTCGAACTGCACCAGGTTCCAGCCGATGATCGCGTCCGGGTCGTGGTGGGCAACCCAGTCGTTAAGGCGTGTCAGCAGCTCGGCGCGGGTGGCACAGTAGCCAAGTTCGAAATCGTCGCAACGGGGTGCCATGCCGCCCTGCTCGTCGAGCATGAATACCTGGCGCTGGCCGCAGCCCTGCACGGCGATCGAGTAG
This sequence comes from Halomonas socia, assembly GCF_010977575.1. Lineage (GTDB taxonomy): Bacteria > Pseudomonadota > Gammaproteobacteria > Pseudomonadales > Halomonadaceae > Franzmannia > Franzmannia socia. Next base: position 3,388,539 of record NZ_CP048812.1, on the reverse strand, counting down.
AGCGCGCCGCGCTCGCTGGTCTCGATGTCCAGCGAGCAGAGCCGCAGCTTGGGGCGGTAGTCATGATCCGGCTTGAGTTCGGCATCCACCACCCGTCCGGCGTCGCCAAGGGTACCGCTGACGCGCACGCCAGCGGTGATGAAACGCTCCATCAGGTAGCGTTCGGGAGGCCTGATATCGGCCTCGAGCAGCACGATACCGGCATCAGCCAGGTGCTTTTCGAGCTGTATCAGTCGACGCTGGTGACTGCAGTAGAGCCCCAGCACCGGGCGCTGTTGAAAATCGCACAGCGCCAGCTCACGCAGCTCGACGCAGCTCTCCCCGACCAGCAGTTGCTCCACTCGCTGGCGCTCGGCGGCGGGCACGAAGGCCACCGACGGGCGTGGCGGCAGTACTACATACTGCGGCCCGGCGTCGCCCGCCAGCCAGAATGACATCTCGCAGCCGGCCGAGGTGTCCCGCCAGTGCCGGGTGAGGAGAAAACCCTGCTGTGCCACGCCGTGTCTCGCTGCTGCCTGCCAGACTCGGATGGTACGTGCTGCAGGCATCAATGTCGCTGGCCAGGCAACAGCGCCCAAAACGCCACCGGCCCGTGTGGGGCACGGGCCGGTGGCAGCGAGTGGTAGCCCGCGCCCAATCGCGCGGTTGCCGCAGGGGCGCCTACCGCCTAGTCGCAGGGAATCACGCTACGTGCGGTGTCCTTGGCCCACAGGGTCTGGCCATCGGGAGTGGTACCGTGGTCGTTCCAGGTCTCCTCGACCTCGACGCAGTAGGAGCCCATCTCTTCGACGTAGCGTTCGGGATCGGCCGGCCTATCCTCGCCGATACGCATGATATCGGGGTTCTCGGTGGTGTAGTTGGGTGCAATGGCGTTGCTGGAGCAGCCGGCGATAAAGGCGACGGCCACGAGGGCAGGAAATGCTAGACGCAGGGTCATTGGTGATCCTCCATGAATGATCAGTCGTTCATCACGTTATCGGCGATGCGCTACGTGGTGCGCTGAGTGCCGCGATGGCGGTCAATCCGTTCGACCCGCCCGACGGCAACAGCAAGTTTACCCAAGCACCCGGCGCGGCGCCAATGGCCCCGGCCAATCAGCTAAGCACGCTTCGACCGGAAGCAGGGCACACGGATGCAGCGGACGGCGAAGATGGCTACAATCGAGGGTCTGATTTTCTGGGGAACGTCACCGCCACTATGTCCAACTCGCCACGTCACCACGCGCGCAAGATTCTCGTCACCAGCGCCCTGCCCTACGCCAACGGCGCGATTCACCTGGGCCACCTGCTGGAGTACATCCAGACCGACATCTGGGTGCGCTTCCAGAAGAGCCGTGGCAACGAGTGCCACTACGTGTGCGCCGATGACGCCCACGGTACCGCCATCATGCTGCGGGCCGAACAGGAAGGCATTACCTCCGAGGCGCTGATCGAGCGCGTCTCCCGCGAGCACCAGGCGGATTTCGAGCGTTTCGGCGTGGCCTTCGACAACTATCATTCGACCCATTCCGATGAGAACCGCTACTTCAGCGAGCTGATCTATACTCGCCTGCGCGACGCCGGGCATATCGCCACCCGCGACATCGAGCAGATGTACGACCCGGTCAAGGGCCTGTTCCTCGCCGACCGCTTCATCAAGGGCACCTGCCCCAAATGCAAGGCCGAGGACCAGTACGGCGACAACTGCGAGGCATGCGGCGCCACCTATACGCCGGCTGAGCTGATCGATCCGGTCTCGGCTATCTCCGGCGCCACCCCGGAGGTGCGCAGCTCGACCCACTACTTCTTCAAGCTGCCGGACTTCGCCGACTTCCTCAAGCGCTGGACCCGCGGCGACCACGTCCAGAGCCAGATCAGCAACAAGCTCCAGGAGTGGTTCGAGTCGGGGCTCAACGAGTGGGACATCTCCCGCGACGCGCCCTACTTCGGCTTCGAGATCCCCGACGCCCCGGGCAAGTACTTCTACGTCTGGCTCGATGCACCGATCGGCTACCTGGCCAGTTTCAAGAACCTCTGCGACCGCGAGGGCATCGACTTCGACGCCTATTGGAAGCGCGACAGCGAGGCCGAGGTCTACCACTTCATCGGCAAGGACATCGTCTATTTCCACGCCCTGTTCTGGCCGGCGATGCTCGAAGGCGCCGACTTGCGCACCCCCACTGCGGTCAACTGTCACGGCTTCGTCACCGTCAACGGCGCCAAGATGTCCAAGTCGCGGGGCACCTTCATCAAGGCGGCGACTTACGCCGAGCATCTCAACCCCGAGTACCTGCGCTACTACTTCGCCGCCAAGCTGACCTCGGGGGTCGACGACCTCGACCTCAACCTCGAGGACTTCGCCCAGCGCGTCAACTCCGACCTGGTCGGCAAGGTGGTCAACATCGCCAGCCGCTGCGCCGGTTTCGTCAAGAAACTGGGCGACGGCAAGCTGTCGGCCCACTGCGCCGAACCGGAACTGGTGGCCCGCTTCATCGCTGCCGGTGACGAGATCGCCGCCGACTTCGAGGCGCGTGAATTCGGCCGCGCCATGCGCCGTGTGATGGAGCTTGCCGACGAGGCCAACACCTATATCGCCGACAAGGCGCCGTGGGTGCTGGCCAAGGAGCCGGGGCACGAACAGGAGGTCCTCGATATCTGTTCGGTGGGGATCAACCTGTTCCGCCAGCTGATGGTCTACCTGGCGCCGGTGGTACCGGCCATGGCCGAGGGTGCCCGCGAGTTCCTCGAGCTCGACGGCCTCGCCTGGCATAGCCGCCACGAGGTGTTGCTGGATCACGAGGTCGCCAAGTTCAAGCCGCTGATGACCCGCGTCGAGCGCGACAAGATCGATGCCATGATCGAGGCATCCAAGGAGGACCTGGTGGAAGAACAGAAACTCAAGGACGCCCCAAAGGGGCCGCTGGCCGCGGAGCCCATCGCCGCGGAGATCGCCTTCGACGACTTCATCAAGGTCGACCTGCGCATCGCACGTATCGCCAAGGCCGACTACGTCGAGGGCGCCGACAAGCTGCTCGAACTGACCCTCGACCTGGGCGGCGAGACCCGCACGGTGTTTTCCGGCATCCGTTCGGCCTATGCCCCGGAAGCGCTGGAGGGGCGGCTGACGGTGATGGTCGCCAACCTGGCGCCGCGCAAGATGCGTTTCGGTGTTTCCGAGGGCATGGTGCTGGCCGCCGGCAACGACGACGGCATCTACCTGCTGTCGCCGGACTCCGGCGCCGAGCCTGGCCAGCGCGTGGTGTAGCCTCATTCGCCAACCCAGTAGCGGGCGCCTGGGATACCCAGGCGCCCGCTTTTTGTTAGTAGATCACAGCAAATAGCTAAAGAATCGTTAGTCTTTGCCGATAGGCTTTGTAGGATATCTCTTACAAAACGGCGCCACCGGGCGTCGGGGAAACCTCGATGCCACACCCCCTCACCTCCTTACGCCACCGGTTCCTGCTCGCCCTGGGCGGCGTGCTGCTGCTGACCATGGTCGGGCTATGGCTGATCGGCCGGCTGCTGGTGCTGCCCGCCCTGCTCGAGGAGGAGCGCGAGGTCGCCTCGCGGGAGCTCGACCGACTCGAGCGCAGCCTCACCCACAACCAGCAACTGCTGATGGCCCAGGTTCGCGACTGGGCGCACTGGGACGACACCTACGCCTTCGTCCAGGGCCAGCAGCCGCACTATGCGCAGGTCAATTTCAGCCGCAGCATGTTCGAGGACATGGACTACCAGTTGATGGTGTTCTTCGACCCCGACGGCAACGTGCACTGGGTGGCGGGCATCGAACCCGCCAGCGCCGAATACGCCTCCTGCGCCGAGCCGCGCGGCGGCTGCGCCTGGTCGGCGGCGGTCATCACCAGCCTCCAGCAACGCTTGGCAGGCGTCGCGGAGGGCGGCAGCGACTATCTTTTCGTCAAGCCCTGGCCATCACTGATCGGCATCAGCCCGGTGCTGCGCACCGATGAGAGCGGCCCAGCGCGAGGCTGGCTGGCCAAGGTCCGGCTACTCGACGAGGACTGGCAGACAGGAGTCCATGGGCGGACGGGCCTGCCCGTCAGCGTCGAGCCGGCACTGACAGCGGATCCCGGCGACACCCATGTCCTGCTGCACCAGGATGAGGCTTCCTTGATGAGAGTCAGCCGCTACCTGCCCGCCTCTCAGCCCGGGCTTGCCCTGCACCTGGCGACCCAGCTGCCGCGCGATACGATCCGCACCAGCCTGCGTACCTTCCGCTATGCGCTGGGCTCCGTCGTCGCGCTGATGCTGTTGGTCATTGCCCTGGTGCTGCTGTTGCTGGAGCGTATGATCCTGCGCCCGCTGCGCGACTTCACGCGTTTCACTCATAGCCTGCAGGATCCTGCCGAGACCCACTCCACCCCGGCGGCGCTGCTGGCCCGACACGACGAGATCGGCACTCTCGCCCGGGAGTTTCAGGGGCTACTCGAGGAGCAGCGCGCGCGTACCTCGTCGCTGCTCGAACTGGCTCGCCACGACCATCTCACCGGTCTTGCCAACCGGCGGCTGTTCGACGCGCGGCTTGACGAGGCGCTGATCGCCGCCGAACGCAGCGGGGATAGCGTCGCAGTGATGATGCTCGATATCGACTACTTCAAGCCCTATAACGATCACTACGGGCACCAGGCCGGCGATGCCTGTCTGGTGCAGGCTGCCGACTGCATGCGGCGCCTCGCTGATCGCGCAGAACCGGGCCTGCGGCCACTGGTGGCACGCACCGGCGGTGAGGAATTCAGCCTGCTGCTGGAGGGTAGCGACCACGCCACCGCGATGGGCTTCGCCGAATCGCTGCGCGCCGCGATAGTGGCGCTGAATATCCCGCATGTCGCCTCGCCGGTCGGCAGCCCCTTGACGGTAAGCATCGGCGTGGCCAGTGTCACCTCGCCGCCGTTCGATCCGCATGCGCTGATGCGCGAGGCCGACCGCGCGCTGTATGCGGCCAAGGCCGCCGGCCGTAACCATGTGCTGGACACAGCTGAAGAGCCGTGAGCGGCGCTCGAAGCCAACCGCTGCGGCGGCTATAATGGGTGGCCCATATTGCCAAGCCGCCAGCCGATGATGATATTTGCCCCATGCAGCGCCTGATCGACGCCATCGATGCCGAACTCCCCCAGACCCAGTGCGGCAAGTGCGGCCAGCCGGGCTGTCGCCCCTACGCCGAGGCGGTGGCCAACGGCGAGGCGATCAACCGCTGCCCGCCGGGCGGCGAGCACACCGTGGCACGCCTGGCGGCGCTCACCGGGCGGCCAGGCGTGGCGCTGGAGCAGCCGGCCCAGTCGCCGCTGACCGCCTATATCCGCGAGGATGAGTGCATCGGCTGCACCAAGTGCATTCAGGCCTGTCCGGTGGATGCCATCCTCGGCGCCGCCAAGCAGATGCATACCGTAATCGTCGACCAGTGCACTGGCTGCGAGCTGTGCCTGGCCCCCTGCCCCGTCGACTGCATCGACCTGCTGCCACACCCTCGCTGGCAATCCGCGGCAAGCGAGCAGCAGCGCCAGCGCTACCTGGACTATCGTGCCAGCCAGGGCCGGCAGCGCTTCGAGGCGCGCCAGCGCCGCCTGGCGGCCCTGGCCGAAGCCAAGCGTCAGCGTCGTGCCCAACGCCAGGCGAGGCCCGATACCCAGCAGGCCGCGACGCTCTCCGAAAGTGCCCTGCGCGCCAATCGCATGCGCTTGGCGGCGGCCCTCAAGCGGCTGACGCGTCAGCAGCAGCGCGCCGAGGACGATGCACAACGCCGGACCCTGGCGGCACGAATTGCCGAGCAGCAGGCCGAGCTCGACGCGCTGGACCGCCAGCTCGGCCAGACCCAGCAAGCGTCACCACGGGCTTCGGTCGAGCACCAGCAGCGCATGGCAGTCAACGCCGCCGAGCAGTCGCTGCGCAAGGCCCGCCAGCAGTTGGCCCACGCCGAGCGTCAGCACGACCCCGCCGCCAAGGCCGGTGCCCAGCAGCAGATCGCCCAGGCCAGCGCGATGCTCGAGCGGGCCCTCGCCTCCCAGCCTCCTTCACCGGGCAAGCCATCATGAATGCCGAGAAACGCCACGCGATCTTCACCCGGCTACGCGAGCATATGCCCGAGCCGACCACCGAGCTGAACTGGACCACTCCCTTCGAGCTGCTCGCCGCGGTGCTGCTCTCGGCCCAGGCCACCGACGTCGGCGTCAACAAGGCCACCGCGCGACTGTTCCCGGTAGCCAATACGCCCCAGGCGATCATCGAGCTCGGCATCGACGGCCTCAAGCAGCACATCAAGACCATCGGCCTCTACAATACCAAGGCCGAGAACCTGATGAAGACCTGCCACATCCTGGTCGACAAGCACGCTGGCGAGGTGCCACAGACCCGCGCCGCCCTGGAGGCGCTGCCCGGGGTGGGCCGCAAGACCGCCAACGTGATCCTCAATACCGCCTTCGGCCAGCCCACCATCGCCGTCGATACTCATATCTTTCGGGTCTCCAACCGCACCCGCATCGCCCCGGGCAAGGACGTGGTCGAGGTCGAGAAGAAGCTGATGCGCCATGTGCCCAGGGAGTTTCGCCAGGACGCCCACCACTGGCTGATCCTCCACGGCCGCTATACTTGCGTGGCACGCAAGCCACGCTGCGGCAGCTGCGTGATCGAGGACCTGTGCGAGTTCAAGGACAAGGTCGACCTCTGACAAATACCAGCGAGCCGCCGATGCACATTCACGACCTTCCCCTCCCGCAGCGCATCGAGTGGCTGCTGACGCTATCCCGGGACCACGCCGAGCGTTTCTGTAGCCCATCAGCGTGGCTGGCCCGCGAGCGCTACCAGGCCACGCACCCGACCCGCATCGTGGCGATGAAGTGCATGGACGGGCGCATTCATCTGCCGCATGCCACGCGCACCCCGCTGGGCATCATTCGGCCGTTTCGCAACCTTGGCGGCATCTTCCACCTCGGCTGGCCCTACCTCGGCGAGATGCTTGCCGAAAGCGTCAGCGAAGCCGCCCGTGCCGGCCATGGCGTGCTGATGCTGATCACCTATCACTTCTCCCGCGGTGAGCGGTCGCGCGGCTGCGCGGGCTTCGACTGCGACAGCCAGGCCGCGCTGGCCCACGCCTACCAGATCCGCGCCCAGGCCGAGCAGCTGTTCGGCCACGACCACCGCCATGTCTATCCGTTGGTGTGCGGCTTCGAAACCGACAGCGATGCGCTGATCATCCACGGCGACGACGGCAGCGTACTCGACATCGGCAGCCTCGACGCCGATCAGGCCGCCGGCCTGACACAAGCCGTCAGCCCACTCTGCCCCGACATGCCGGCGGCGATCCTGCGCGACCTGCTGCCACTGCTGGAGGGCAACCTGGCACACGTCGACGCGCTGCGCGGGGTATCCCGCGCGCTGGATATCGAGCATCGTGAATGGGTGATCTGCGTCGGCCGCGGCTTCGACTTCCTGCACGTGCCCAACACCGCGCTGATCGTCGGCCCCTACAGCCCCGACCTCTCGGAGCCGATCGGCACCGCAGCGAGCATCATCGACGCCAATATGCGTGCCGGACGCATTCCCGACGACGGCTTCATGCTGCTGGCCTCGACGCCCTACCAGGACATCGGTGTCGATCGCGCCCGCGCCAAGCTCAAGTCGCGTTTCCTGTCGGACTTCGCCAGCCAGGTGATCGGCCGCGAGCACCCGGCACTCGCCGAGCGCATGGTGCGGCACACCGCCGTGGTCCACTGGCCGACGCGGCACCTCGACCTGCTCGATACTTCAGGCTAGAAGCCCAGCGCATCGAGCCGCTCGGCCAGGTCGTCGAGGATCTCGATGCCCTGCACATCGGTGGGCAACCACGGCAGGTGTGGCCGCGGCAGATGGCTGAAGGCCTGATCGATGCTGGCCAGATAGACCGCCTCCTGCTCGCGCCGCGCGCGCAGGAAGTCGCCGTCGGCGTCCGCCGGAATCACCCGATTGACCAGGGTCCCGGCCACCGGAATCTTGACCGCCTCCAGTGCCTCAACGGCGCGGGCGGTCTCGAGGATCGGCAGTCGCTCGGGGGTCATCACGAACAGAAAGCTGCTCTCGTCCCGGTTCTCGATGCGACGCCGCGCCTGGTGAAACAGGCGACGTCGATTGAGCAGGGTCTGGGCCACGTCGCGGGTCCGCTCGTCGAGGTCGCTGAAGGCGTCCTCCTGCGGGTCATCGAAGGGCGTGGCGACGTCGCGACCGCGCTTGGGAGTCAGATGCTGGAGCACCTTGCCCAGCTCCTCGGACTTGCGGTTGTGCGCCAGCAGGCCGTCGGTCCAGGCGGCCATCGCCTCGGGTAGCGTCAGCAGCCGCAGGGTGTGGCCGGTGGGCGCGGTATCGAAGATGATCAGGTCGTAGGGTAGCTGGTCGTCGGTCATCAGCCGCGCCAGGCGCTCGAGCAGCGCCGCCTCCTGGGTGCCCGGCGACTGCCGGGTCAGGCGCATCTGGCGCTCGAGCTCCTTCATCATCTCCGGCGCGGCGTAGCGGCGCATCTGCTCGGTAACCCGCGCCAGGTGGGCCTCGACCTCGATATCCGGATCGATCTCCATGGCATCGAGGTTGGGCAGCAGGCGCCGGGGCGTGTCGTTCAGCTCGCGGTCGAAGACATCGCCGAGGCTATGTGCCGGGTCGGTGGAGACCACCAGTACGCGCCGTTCGCGACGCGCGGCGAGCACCGCCAGCGAGGCGGCTACGGTGGTCTTGCCCACTCCGCCCTTGCCGCCGACCCATAGCAGGCGTTTCTGCAGTAAATCTTTCATCATCCACTTATCCCAATGTCACGGGGCGCAAAGGCCAGCGGCGCCGGGGACAAGCCGAAGAGAGGGTTCTGGACCAGGGATGGTCCAGGTAGCCCCCAGGGAGGGGTTCATGGCGCCCCCTCGTAGGCTTGTCGACGGATCAGCCCTGAGCACTATCACCCAGGCGATGCTGATGGGTACGCTTGTGTCTCTCAGCAATCGGCGCTAACAGCACCTGAAATGATCCAGCGGCGAGCGCTCCATCCCCATCCGCTGATGCCAGTCGTGAAAGCGTTCGAGCAGCAGCGGCTGGAGTTCCAGGGTGTAGTAGGCAGCCGGATTGGGCACCCCCATCATCTCGGAGAACACCAGCAGCATGAACAGGTCGTCCTCGTCGCGTCGAGCCCGGGCAATTGCCCCGCGATAGCGCGAGGAGTAGACCTCCTCGGCGAAGAAACGGGCCTGGCTAAGCCAGGCCCTTAGTCTTTCGCGACGAGGATCATGACCGCTGTCATGATCGTCGTGCATAGATTGCTCCTAGGTTACCTCAGCCATCCTGTTCGGCCATGTCCGCGCGGGTGCGCTTAAGCGCCGCCGCACACTCCATGGCTACCATGATCGCGGCGATCAACACCACGATATCCAGGAACAGCAGGAAGTAGTTGCCGTCGTTGAAGAAGGTACGCAGCTGCATGAGCAGCGCGGCGATGGTCATCACCAGCAGGAAACACAGCGGCACCAGGGTGTACCACATCGGGCGACGCAGGCGCACCAGCATCACCGTGATCACCAGCAGGGTCAGGCCCGCCAGCAGCTGGTTGGTGGTGCCGAACAGCGGCCAGATGATCATGCCCCCGGTACCATCGGCGCCGCCGGCACCGAAGGCCAGCAGCAGGCAGCTACCCACCGCGAGCAGGGTGGCCGGGGCCGACTTCTTCATCCACGGCTGGTTATAGATCTCGCCCCACTCCTGGAAGATATAGCGCTGCAGGCGCAGGCCGGTATCCATGGTGGTGCCGGCAAACAGCGCGGCCATTACTGTCAGCAGGGTCGCGGCGGTGGCTTCCGGCAGCCCCAGGCCGTTATGGATCATGAAGGCGCCGCCCTCGACGAAGGCGTTCACGCCACCGGCACCGAAGGCGGTATACATGGCTTGCCAGTCGGCCAGGCTCGCAAAGCCGGCGGTGGCGGCGAGGATCGCGGCCAGCGCCAGCATGCCTTCGCCCACTGCACCGAAGTAGCCGACGAAGCGCGCGTCGGTTTCCTTGTTGAGCTGCTTGGAGGTGGTGCCCGACGATACAAGACCGTGGAAGCCCGAGATTGCCCCGCAGGCAATGGTCACGAACAGCAGCGGCAGCATCGATGGTGTTCCCGTCGGCACGTCGCTGTTGACCATCGGCGCGACGATGCTCGGATTGAGCAGCAGAATGGCGCCGTAGAGGATGATAAGGCCGATGAACAGCTGCAGGCCATTGATGTAATCACGCGGCTGCAGCAGCATCCACACCGGCAGCAGCGAGGCAATGGCGGCATAGCCGAACAGGATCAGGATCCACACCGCGTTACCGGAGAAGCCGGCCACTTCGGCTGGCATCTGGATCGGTACCGACGGCCCGATGCCGATCAGCGCGTAAAGCGCGATGACACCGATCACCGAGACCACCGGCAAGCTGAGGATGCGACGATAGATCAGCTGGCCGATGATCAGCGCCACCAGGATCGCACCCCAGACCGGCACCACGGCGCTTGAGAAGTTCATCATCAGGCCGGCGATGACCACCGCGAAGACCGCGTTGACCATCAGCAGCACCAGGAAGATGACGATCATGAAGATGCTGCGCGCACGGGCACCGACCACATCACCGGTAAGCGCCCCCACCGACTTGGCCTTGTTGCGTACGCTGGCCCAGATGGCGCCGAAGTCGTGCACCCCGGCAAAGAAGATGGTACCGAACACCACCCACAGGAAGGCCGGCAGCCAGCCCCAGATCACCGCAATGGCTGGCCCCACGATGGGTGCGGCCCCAGCCACCGAGGTGAAGTGGTGGCCCCACAGGATAAAGCGATTGGTGGGTACGAAGTCGACGCCATCTTCGTACTCGTGGGCGGGGGTCTTGAAGTCAGGATCGAGGCGATAGATCTTCTCGGCGATGAACTTGGAGTACACGAAGTACCCCCCGGCCATCCCGGCAAGACCTAGCACCAGCAGAACGATTGCACTCATGAGAGAGGCTCCTTGCACTGGGAAAACCCCATGCGGCGGTTTTCCGTCATCTCGTTTTTATCGGGCAGTTACTCGCCGCGCCAATGATGGCGTCTGACTATCGATAAATCCATCACGGGCAAGGCGTTTCTGAGCAAATTACATCGAAGGTCGAAAGGCAACCGCCAGATGGCGACGATACGCTGCCAATATAGACATCGCCAACGGCGATGGCCCGCCCTCATCGCGAAGAGGCCTCCTCATGGATGCATTCTGGACTCTCCTGGCCATGTCCGCCGCCTTCGGTGCCTTCACCGGCTCGCTGTTTCGCCTCAGCCGCCGCCCAGGCTACCAGCGGCCCTTCCTGTTCCCGCTGGTGGGTCTACTGGCGGGTATCACCGCCTTCTTCATCTACCGCATCCTGCTGTCGGTAACCGGTGCGCCGGTGTGGCTGATGCCGCTGTTGGTGGTGGTACAGGTGTGGCTATGGCTGGGGCCGCTGGCACCGCGTTTCACCCAAGCCAACGGCAACAGCAAGTAGTGCCTCAGCGGCCGGGCGAGGAGAACTCGCCGATCTGCGCCACCGTGCGCTGATAGGCCGGCCGCTCGCGAATGCGCGCCAGAGCAGCCTGCAGTGCCGGATAGTCGCCGAGGCCATGGCGCATTTCGGCGGCCAGCAGCGGGAAGCTCATCTGGATATCCGCGGCGCTGAAGGCGTCACCGGCAAACCACGCCGAGCGCGTAAGCTCGGCTTCCCACAGCGCGAGTAGAGCCTGGAGCTGTGGATCGAGAAACTTCTGCTGCACACCCTGCCCCAGCAGTTTACCGATTGGCCTGATCAGCGCCGGCGCCAGCTTGCCGTCATCGTCGAAGCGCTCCATGTCGATGGAATGGGGGCTCAACCCTACCACCTCCTGCCAAGGTCGTCTTTCCCCTCCCCTGGCCGCCCCACTAGACTGCAGGCAACAGATACGCCATCGCAGAAGGGGGAGCCGCCATGGCCAAGGTACTGGTGGTGGACGATGAACCCAACATCGTCCTGTCACTGGAATTTCTGATGCAGCAGGCGGGATTCGACGTGGTCACCGCCGAGGATGGCGAAAGCGCCCTGAAAAGCGTTGTCGACGGCGCCCCCGACCTGATTCTGCTGGATATCAGCCTGCCCGGCATCAGCGGCTTCGACGTGCTCGAGCAGCTACGCGCCGACCCCGCCCACGCCAAGCTGCCGATCATCATGCTGACCGCCCACGGGCGCGAAGTGGAGCGCGAGAAGGGCCTGGCGCTGGGCGCCGACGACTACATCACCAAGCCGTTCTCCACCCAGGCACTGGTCGACAAGGTACAGGGCCTGCTCGGCGAGGCGCGCTGATGGCACCGCGTCCTGTGCCTGGCCACCTGCCCCGCCGCCAGCGGCTGATCGGCATCTGGCTGCTGGTCAGCGGCGTGGCGTTCTTCAGCGGCGCCCTGCTGGCGCTGTGGTTGGATGCCGAACTGGCACCCCATGGCCTGCAGCGGGCAGGACTGTGGGCCGGCAGCCTGGGTGGCGGGGTGCTGGTACTACTGCTGGGACTGGTGCTCGAACGTCGCCTGTTCACCCCGCTACGCCATCTGCAGGTGCAGATGGCGCGCCTGGCGGCCAATCCCGATGCCCGCGATGACTACCCCCCGAGGGCTGGCTCAAGGGGCTCGGCCCCGACCTGGTAAGGCTGCGCGATGGCTGGCGCCAGGACCGCCAGCTGTTGGCCACCGCCCACACCGAGGGCGCGCGCAGCGCGGCACGCATCCGCCTCGAGCTGGAGTCGCTACTACAGGTGCTGGAGATGCCGCTGCTGCTGTGCGACCAGCACCGTCGCCTGCTGCTGTTCAATCACGCCGCCGAGACGCTGTTCGACGGCCACCCCGGGCTCGGCCTTGGCAAACGCCTGGAAGGGCTGATCGGCGTCGCCAGCCTGCAGGATGCCCTGGCCAGACTGCCCGACGACGGCGCACCCCGCGAGCTGCTGGTGCCCAGTGACGAGCGCTGGCTGCGTTGCCTGCTCAAGCGAGTGCCCCAGAGCCAGGGCGAGACCCTGATCACGCTGACCGACACCACCGCCAGCCTCACCGACGAGAGTCACACCCGTGCCGCCCTCGGCGAACTGCTCCCGGCCCTGCGCCGTCACGGTGCAGGTCTTGCCAGTGCCGCCGAGACCCTGACTCGACTGGACGCTCAGCACGCCGAGGCCGGCGATCTACGCACCCGCATCAGCGTCGTCATCGACGAAGAGAGTCGTGCGCTGACCGCCGAGATCGAACGCCTCGGCCAGCGCATCGACGACCTGCAGCAGCAGGGCGAGCGCCTGGTGCCGCTGTGGTCCAACGATCTCTGGCAGTCGCTCAACGAGCGCCTCGACCACCTGCCCGCCCTGCCTCGGGTCACGCCGATCGGCATGCCGGCCTGGTTCAAGGGCGATGCCCCGGCGCTGCTGGCGCTGCTCGAGGCGCTGCTCGAGCGGCTCCACCAAGCCACCGGCGGCCATGCCCTGGAAGGCGAACTGTGCCTGGGCAATCGCCGCGTCTATCTCGACCTGATCTGGCGCGGTGCGCCGCTGCCCCAGCGCACCCTGGCCGAGTGGCACGACCAGCGCCTGCAGAGCCTGCCGCTGGCGCCGAGCATCGGCGAGCTGCTGCTGCAGCACGGCAGCGACGCCTGGAGCCTGGCCGACGCCGACGGTAAGCACGCCCGACTGCGCCTGCCGCTGCCTGCGGTGGAGCGGGTTGGCGCCCCCGCCGCCCACAAGGCGCCGCGTCCGGAGTTCCACGACTTCGGCATCGCCGACCTGCCACCGCCGGATGCCGAGCTGGCCGCCTGCTCGCTGCGCGCGCTGGAGATCGTTGCCTTCGATACCGAGACCACCGGGCTCGAGTTGCGCCGTGGCGATACGGTAATCAGCCTCGGCGCCTGCCGGGTGGTCAACGCCCGCCTGCTGGCCGACGACACCTTCGATGCGCGCGTCGACCCCGGCCGCCCGATTCCGCCGGCCAGCACCGTCATCCACGGCCTGCGCGATGCCGACGTGGCCGGCGCCCCGCCGCTGCATGTGGTGCTGCCGCGCTTTCGCCGCTACATCGGCGAGGCAGTGCTGCTGGCCCACAACGCCGCCTTCGACCTGCTGGCGATCCAGCCACCCGGCGCCGGCGTCGACTTCCAACTGCCGGTGCTCGACACCCTGCTGCTATCGCGGGCACTCGATCCCAGCCTCGACGGCCACGACCTTGACAGCCTGGCCAGCCGTTTCGACCTCAGCGTGCCCGAGGGCGCCCGGCATACCGCACTGGGCGATGCCCGCCTCACCGCCGAGCTATGGCTGGCACTACTGCCACGCCTGGAGGCGCGCGGCGTGATCACCCTGCAGGAAGCGCTGACCCTGCAGGCCGGGGCCTTCGATCGTGAGGACGCCAGCGCATGAAGACGCCACGCCTCGGCGAGCGGCTGATCGCCCTGATCGGCGTCGCGCTGGTGCTGTTCAGCCCGCCACTGATCCTGGTCGCCGACCGCCCAGCCGCTAACGGCCTGTCGTGGCTGCCGCTCTACCTGTTCATTGCCTGGGCGCTGGTGATCGCGCTGGCCGCCTGGCTGCTCGAGCATCGCCACGAACCTGGCGGGCGCAGCGACGACGCCACACAGCAGCGCCAATCCAGCGCACCGCCCGCCGAGCCGCCGCGAGGGTCGCGATGAGGGCCGAGCCGCTGGTATTGACGGTGGCCTTCGGCTACCTGGCGCTGCTGTTCGTGATCGCCGCCTGGGGCGACCGCCGCGCCGAGCAGGGCCGTTCGCTGATCGGCTCGCCGACCATCTATGCGCTGTCGATCGCCGTCTATTGCACCGCCTGGACTTTCTACGGCAGCGTCGGCCGCGCCGCCGAGCACGGCCCCAGCTTCCTGCTGATCTACCTCGGCCCGACCCTGGCGATGCTCGCCGCGCCATTCCTGATCCGCAAGATGGTGCGCATCGCCCGCGCCCAGCGCATCACCTCCATCGCCGACTTCATCAGCGCCCGCTACGGCAAGAGCGGCAGCCTCGGCGCACTGGTCACGCTGATCGCGCTGATCGGCATCACCCCCTATATTGCCCTGCAGCTCAAGGCCATCACCCTGAGCCATGCAGTGCTGGTCAACTACCCGGCACCGCCCGAACTGCGGCTTGCCGAGGAAAGCTTCTGGATCGACAAGTCGTTCTGGGTGGCGCTGGTGCTGGCGGTGTTCATCATCCTGTTCGGCACCCGCCACCTCGACGCCAGCGAGCGTCACGAGGGCATGGTCGCGGCGATTGCCTTCGAGTCGCTGGTCAAGCTGGTGGCCTTCCTGGCGGTGGGCATATTCACGGTGTTCGTGCTGTTCCACGGCCCCGCCGACCTGTTCGCGCGAACCGCCGAGCATCCAGCACTGGTCGATGCACTGAGCCTCGACGCCGTACCCGGCGGCGCCTTGGGCTGGGTCGGCACCCTGGTGCTGGCGTTCCTGGCCTTCCTGACCCTGCCCCGCCAGTTCCAGGTGCTGGTGGTGGAAAACGTCGACGAGCGCCATCTGAAACGCGCCAGTTGGCTGTTCCCACTCTACCTGCTGGCCATCAACCTGTTCGTGATCCCCATCGCCATGGCGGGCATGCTGATCGGCAACGGCGCCAGTGACCCCGATAGCTTCGTGCTCACCCTGCCGCTCTCGGCGGGCCTCGAGGGGCTGCCGCTGCTGGTCTTCATCGGTGGGCTGTCGGCGGCCACCGGCATGGTCATCGTCGAGACCATCGCCCTTTCGACCATGGTCAGCAACCATCTGGTGATGCCGCTGCTGCTGCGCTCCTCGCGTTTGCACCTCGGCTCGCAGATCGAACTCACCGGCTGGCTACTGGGTATTCGCCGGGTCGCCATCGTACTGATCCTGCTGCTCGGCTACCTCTACCACGCGCTGGTCGGCGACTCCTACAGCCTGGTCACCATCGGCCTGGTGTCGTTCGCCGCCGCCTGCCAGTTCGCACCGGCGCTGCTGCTCGGCCTCTACTGGCGCGGCGCGACCCGCCTCGGCGCCACCTTCGGCCTGATCGCCGGTTTCCTGGTGTGGGTCTATACCCTGCTGCTGCCCGGCTTCGCCCAGTCCGGCTGGCTCGACCCCGGCTTCGTCGAGGCCGGTCCGCTGGGCATCGCCTGGCTGCGCCCCTATGCCCTGTTCGGCCTCGAGAATGCCGATATCTACAGCCACTCGCTGCTGTGGAGCCTGCTGGCCAACGTCGGCGTACTGGTAGGAGTGTCGCTGTTCACGCGCCAAAGCCGTCTCGAGCAGACCCAGGCAGCACTCTTTACCGAGGCCCTCAACTCCGGACTCAGCTACGCCAGCCTGTGGCAGGGCCAGACCACCCGCGGCGAGCTGGAAGCGCTACTGGCCCGCTACCTGGGGGCGGCGGCGGCGGCGCGGGTGTTCGCCGGCCAGCACGACGACGACCAGCAGGCGGTACCCTCCGAGGTCATCGCCAGCGCCGAGCAGGCCCTGACCGGGGCGCTGGGCAGCGCCTCGGCGCGGGTGCTGATCAACTCGGTGGTGCGCGGCGAAGCGCTCGATCTGGAAGCCGTGCTGAGCATCCTCGACACCACCTCCCAGACCCTCGAGTACAACCGCCGCCTGGAGCAGAAGTCCGCCGAGCTGGCGCGCATCGGCGAGGAGCTGCGCGCCGCCAACGAGCGGCTGCGCGAACTCGACCGCCTCAAGGACGAGTTCGTCGCCATGGTCAGCCACGAGCTGCGCACGCCCTTGACCTCGATTCGCGCCTTCGCCGAAATCCTGCGCGACGGTCATGCGCTGCCCGACGACAAGCGCGCCCACTTCCTCGATGTGATGGTGCTGGAGAGCCAGCGGCTGTCGCGGCTGATCGAGGAGATCCTCGACCTGGCACGCCTCGAGAGCGGGCGTTTGACCCTCAATCCCCAGTTGCTGGATCTCGCCGCCCTGGCACGCCAGAGCGTGGCCGCGGTGCAGCGCGTGCAGGAGGAGCGTGGCGTGACGCTGAGCGTCGACATCGAGGCCGATGAGGCCTGGGTGATCGGCGACCCGGACCGCCTCGAACAGGTGATCATCAACCTGCTCGACAACGCCAGCAAGTTTGCCGACGAGCACGCCGCGCGGGTGCGCCTGCACCTGTGGCGCCACAAGCAGCAGTGGTGCCTGGCGGTAGAGGACAACGGCCCGGGGATCAGCACCGAGGAGCGAGAGCGGGTATTCGAGAAGTTCCATCAGATCAAGCAGCAGCACGACAGCGGCAAGGCCCGCGGGCGCCCCCGCGGCAGCGGCCTGGGCCTGCCCATCAGCCGCGGCATCGTCGCCCACCTCGGCGGTCGCCTGTGGGTCGAGGACGCCCCCACCCTGGACGGCGCCTGCCTGGTGATGGAACTGCCAGAGGCACGCCCAGGAGACCGCCAGCAGCCCCTCGACAGCTAAGCTATTTCCTGACCCCGGTTAAAGAAGACGCGGGAAGAGTCGATATAACGTTTGGCGTGCTAACTCGAGGCCAACGGAATGTCCAAAGCAACCAAACCAACAACTAGCGTAAACACTCTGCTACTGGCCTCACAGCCGATCTTTGATATCCATGATGACATTCACGGGGTGGAACTGCTCTATCGAAGCGACTCCGGACTAGGAGCGCTTGACGTCGGCGATGAAGTTGCCACGGTCGAAGTCGTCTACCACCTCAATACTGCGATCATGCAGCGGGTCAGTTTTTCCAAGGTGCCGACCTTCATCAACGTCTCCGCCGTACTATTGCTGTCACCACATTTCCTGCCCGTGTCTCCCGACCAGGTGGTGATCGAGCTCGTCGAGCGCGTCACGCCTGACCAGCCCTTGATCGACGCGGTTCGACGCCTGCATGAGCAGGGCTACCGTTTCGCCCTCGACGATTTCAACTTTACGCCCGAGTGGACTCCCCTGCTCGCTCTGTCATCCTACCTCAAGGTCGATATTTCCTCGTTCGAGGCGTCGGAAGTGGCACGGCACAAACGACGGCTCTCGCACCTGGACCTCAAGTGGATCGCCGAACGCGTGGAAACTCGGGAGGAACGCGACACATACCGGCAAATGGGCTTTGACCTCTTCCAAGGCTACTACTATGCACGACCGGTTCCCGTGTATGGCAAGAAACTGCCCGCCGCCACCCTATACGCCACGCAGCTGCTCCAGGCCCTCTGCCGTAACGAGCCAAGCATCGATGCCATCATCGCGCTAATACAAGCCGACCCTGAGCTGGCCATCAAATTGACGCGCATCGCCAACAGCGCCTACTTCAGCCAGCTCGCCCCCATCAGCTCGCTACGCGATGTCGTAGCCAGAATCGGTTTCCAGCAACTCTCCAGTTGGGCGGCCCTGTTTGGCCTGCTGAGCAACGCCAGCTCAGCACATGCCGAACTGGCGCTGACCCGTGCCAAAGCCTGCGAGTTGTTGGCCAATCAGGAGGGCTTGAACGGTCAGGACGCTTACTTCATCGGCCTGCTCTCCTCGGCCGAGCTGCTAATTGGCATTCCCGGTGAAGAGTTTTTAACCAGCCTTGGACTCGATTCGGCCACCATGTCAGCCACACTCCGCCGCGAAGGCGCCTATGGCAAGGTCTTGCAGCGCATCGAAGTCACCGAGAAGTGCTTCGCCATGCGACAGTGGTCGTCGGAGAGTGAAGATCCGCGACTCTTCGACCTCTACCTGCAGGCACATCAAGATGCACTCGAGCTGTTGACGACGCTATCTGCAGCGCAGTGAGGCGGCGTTACCTATTGTTGTTGCCCATGCTCTTCGCCGTCTTGACCAGGCTCCTAACCTGCTGCAGATCGTGGCGTAGCAGCAAGCGCTGGGCGTCGTCGAGCCGCACCGTATCGACCCAACCGTCGGCGGCACGGCCGGCGGCCAGGCTGGTCAGTTGGGCATCCAGCACCAGCTCCTGAAGGCGCCCCAGCGCATCGCCCAGGGTGGAGGCACGTACCGCGTCCAGCACGCCTGCCATCACCAGCTCGCTGAGCCGGCCGCGGGTGTCAGGCGCCCGACACCCCTGGCGCAGTGCCAGTAACCGCACGCCGCCCGTCAGCGGCAGCAGCCCCTGGCGCTTGAGGTTGATGGCGCGCTCGTGGGGCGCACCGTCCCCGTCACCGGCCAGACGCCCGAGCCGGTCGAGCGCCACCGGGGTTTCGTCCAGCAGGCTGGCCATCTCGTCGAGGAACAGCGCCGCCCGCGGCACCAGTGCCACCACCAGGTCGCGCAGCGACTCTGCCAGTGCCGGATCACCGTAGACGGCTTGAAAATCAAGCAGAATATTGGCCTGCTGCACGCGTTTGACGCGGCGCTCGGCGGTCCATATCTCCAACTGACGCTCCCACTCACCGAGGCGCTTGCGCCACATCGGCCAGCGCGCCATGACGTGGCCATTGCACAGCGGGATACCGGCCTCATCCAGCGTATCGGTCATGCGCTCGCCGAGCGCCTGGAAGTAGCCGTCGATCTCGGTATGCGCGCTGTCCGGGTAGTCCTCGACAATCATCGCATTATCCTGGTCCGGCCCCAGCAGGCTCTCGCAGCGGGCGCCAGAGCCCAGCGTCAGCACGCAGAACCGTACTGGCGGCTCGCCCCAACCTGACCCGCGCATGGCACTCAGGCCTTGCTCGATGGCCTGTCGGTAGAGCCAGTCATTATGGTCACTGAGCAACTGGGCGATGCGCCAGGCCGGCAGGTCGAGGCGCCTCAGTGCCTCGACCAGCTGCGGCTGCCACGCCTTGGCCTCGGCAAGGCTCGGCCTCGGCCCCAGTGCGGCCACGGCATCGGCCAGCGGGGCCAGCAGCGGTGGCCAATCGCGGGAATCAGGGGGCGCGTCGCCGGCGAACAGCGCACGCCAGGGCGAGGCACGATGCAGCAGGCGCATGGCAGGCTCCTTGGTGGTGCCCCCAGTGTAGCGTCCCGCCGCAGCGTGGCGCGCTTGGCCAAAAGGCGCATAGCACTTCGCTCACGAACGCGCGCGGCGCCCCGAAGGGCGCCGCGACAGTACAACAGCAACTAGAGCGACTACTTGTCGAAGATGGCGTCACCCAGGTCGTCGATGAAGCGCTGTGCCTTGCTGATCATCAGCGACTCGCAGGCCTCACGGCCGGAGACCACGTCGGAGCGCTCAAAGCGGTGCTCGAGGGTCTCGCCCTCGGCAACCGGCTTGCGGATCCAGCCGCTGACGCGGTACTGGCCGTCGCGATCCTGGGGGTCGGGAACGATCAGGTAGCCCTTGTACTCGACCGGCTCGGCCTCGGCGGTAGGCTTGTCGCCAGCACCGCCGAGCAGGCCGGAAAACAGTTTCTTGAGCATCTGTACCTCCTCGCTCGCCTGGCGATCAGTCCTGCTTGCGGCCCTTGCCGGCAGCGATACGCAGACGCAGGGCGTTGAGCTTGATGAAGCCTTCGGCGTCTTTCTGGTCGTAGGCCCCGGCGTCATCCTCGAAGGTGGCGATGGACTCGTCGAACAGCGACTGCTCGGACTTGCGGCCGACCACGACGGCGCTGCCCTTGTAGAGCTTCATGCGCACGACACCGCTGACGCTCTTCTGGGTCTCGTCGATGGCCGCCTGCAGCATGCGACGCTCCGGGCTCCACCAATAGCCGTTGTAGATCACCTCGGCGTACTTGGGCATCAGCTCGTCCTTGAGGTGAGCCTCCTCGCGATCGAGGGTCAGCGACTCGATGGCGCGGTGGGCGCGCAGCATGATGGTGCCGCCGGGCGTCTCGTAGCAGCCGCGTGACTTCATGCCCACGTAGCGGTTCTCGACGATGTCGAGACGGCCGATGCCGTTGTCGCCGCCCAGCTTGTTGAGTTTCTCGAGCACCTCATGGGGCTTCATCGCCTGCCCATCGATGGCCACGATGTCGCCCTTTTCATAGCTTAGCTCGACGTAGGTGGGCTGCTCCGGTGCCGCCTCCGGCGAGACGCTCCAGCGCCACATGTCCTCCTCGGCCTCGGCCCAGGGGTCCTCCAGATTGCCGCCCTCGTAGGAGATGTGCAGCAGGTTGGCATCCATCGAGTAAGGCGATTTCTTCTTTTTGGTGGAGAAATCCACCGGAATCTGGTGCTGCTCGCAGTAGGCCATCAGCTTCTCGCGGGAGTTGAGGTCCCACTCGCGCCACGGCGCGATCACCTTGACGCCGGGCTTGAGCGCATAGGCGCCGAGCTCGAAGCGCACCTGGTCGTTGCCCTTGCCGGTAGCGCCGTGAGAGATGGCGTCAGCGCCGGTCTGGTTGGCGATCTCGATCAGGCGGCGGGCGATCAACGGCCGCGCGATGGAGGTGCCGAGCAGGTACTCGCCCTCGTAGATGGTGTTGGCACGGAACATCGGGTAGACGTAGTCGCGCACGAACTCCTCGCGCAGGTCCTCAATGTAGATCTCCTTGACGCCCAGCGCTTGAGCCTTGGCACGCGCCGGCTCGACTTCCTCGCCCTGACCGATGTCGGCCGTGAAGGTCACGACTTCGCAGTCGTAGGTTTCCTGCAACCACTTGACGATGACGGATGTATCCAGGCCGCCGGAGTAGGCGAGGACGACCTTCTTGACATCGGACATTCTGGGCTCCTTTAAGTGAACGTCGAAACCGTACGATTATAGCGCCGATGGGCGTCCACGAATACCGCCGCGCCGCGGCAAAGGCCTGGCAAAACTGTTAAACTCTCGCGCATTCAGAAGCGGGTGACCGCCAGGGAATTCGTTAATCGGGTAGGGAGAGGTACATGAGCGAGACAATCGCCTGCGATCTGATGGCTAAGCGTTTTCGCAGTTTCCTGCCGGTCGTCGTGGATCTTGAAACCGGCGGCTTCAATGCCCAAGGAGATGCGATCCTGGAAATCGCCGCGGTGACGCTGGCCATGAACGCAGATGGCGTTCTCACCCCCGATGCCACCTACGCCTTTCACATTAACCCCTTCGAGGGCGCCAACGTCGAACAGTCGGCGCTGGACTTCACCGGCATCAAGCTTGACGACCCGCTGCGTCAGAAAGTTGCCCTGAGCGAGGCGGAAGCCTTGGGCGAGATATTTCGTCCGGTGCGCAAGGCAATAAAGACCAATGGCTGCACCCGCGCGGTACTGGTTGGCCACAATGCCGCCTTCGACCACGGCTTCCTCAATGCCGCGGTGGCGCGCTGCGGTATCAAGCGCAACCCCTTCCACCCATTCTCGAGTTTCGACACCGCCTCGCTGGCGGGCCTGGTCTACGGCCAGACGGTGCTGGCCCGCGCCTGCCGTGCCGCCGGCATCGAATTCGACAACTCGTCGGCCCATTCGGCGCGCTACGACACCGAACGCACCGCCGAGCTGTTCTGCGCCATGGTCAATCGCTACAAGGACCTCGGCGGCTGGCATCTCGCCCAGCGCGAACAGGGGATGGAGGAGGACTAGCGCCGAGCGCCGCAGGATGTTCTCACCCGCTATCCTGATGTCAATCAAAAGCCCCACTGAAATTCACTCCAGTGGGGCCATGCTTTGTAACTTTCTAGACCGTCATGTCCGTCACCCGGCAGCTTGGCGCTGTATCAGGCGTCGTCCTGCTGCTTGGCGGCGTCCTTGACCAGCGGCTCTAGCTCGCCGTTCTGGTACATCTCGACCACGATATCGCAGCCGCCGACCAGCTCGCCGTTGACCCACAGCTGCGGGAAGGTCGGCCAGTTGGCAATCTTGGGAAGCTCGGCGCGGATATCGGGGTTATCGAGCACATTGACGAAGGCGAAGCGCTCGCCACAGGCCATCAGCGCCTGAACGGTCTGGGCCGAGAAGCCGCACTGCGGCAGCTGCGGGGTACCCTTCATGTAGATGAGAATCGGGTTTTCACTGATCTGCTGCTGGATATTCTCTGCGGTGGTGCTCATGAGCACTCCTGTTCGGTTGGCTTGGCGTTACCCCCATTCTACTGATCAGCGCGCATCGAAAACACCCCTGCCATTGCGCGAATCGGCGGGTACATTGCGCTGCAGCGGGGGTATGGCTAGGATGACTGTTTTTTCTCGCGGAGCGACATCATGGCGACTCGCCATTTCCTGACCCTGCTGGATCTCTCGAGCGACGAACTCAGCTACCTGATTCGGCGCGCGATCACCATCAAGAATGGTCTCAAGACACACGGCCCAACCTACACGCCGTTCTCGAACCGTGCCCTGGCGATGATCTTCGAGAAGTCTTCGACGCGCACCCGCGTCTCCTTCGAGACCGCCATGGCACAGTTCGGCGGCCATGCGCTGTTCCTCTCCTCACGGGACACACAGCTGGGTCGCGGCGAGCCGATCGAGGATACCGCCCGAGTACTCTCGGAGATGGTCGATGCAGTGATGATCCGCACCTTCTCCCATCAGGGACTGGAAGCCTTCGCCGCCGCCAGCAGCGTGCCGGTGATCAACGCCCTCACCGACGACCACCACCCCTGCCAGTTGCTCGCCGACGTGATGACCTGGACCGAGCTGCGCGGCCACATCCGCGGCAAGACCGCGGTGTGGGTCGGTGACGGCAACAACATGTGCCACTCCTGGATCAATGCCGCCCGTCAGTTCGACTTCCAGCTGCGGGTGTGCTGCCCCGAGGGCTACGAGCCGCGCCAGGACATCCTGGCCGCCGCCGGCGAGCGGGTCACTATCCTGCACGATCCGCAGCAGGCGGCCCAGGATGCCGACCTGATCACCACCGATGTATGGGCGTCGATGGGCCAGGAGGAGGAGCAGGCCAAGCGCGAGGCCGACTTCGCCGGTTTTCAGGTCACGGAAGCAATGCTCGATCGTGCCGCCAAGGATGTGCTGTTCCTGCACTGCCTGCCGGCCCACCGCGGCGAAGAGATCAGTGCAACACTGCTTGACGACCCCCGCGCGGTGGTCTGGCAGGAAGCCGGCAACCGCCTGCACGCCCAGAAGGCATTGCTCGAGTTCCTGCTGCTGGGCCGCGTCGAGTCCTGAATGCAGCGCCCCTGCTGTCGGCAGGGGGCCTGCACACGGAAGGCGCGGAGCGTTCGAGGTTTTTTAACGACCCAATGAAAAAGCCGCCCATCGCGGTGCGACAAGCGGCTGATTCCTGTAATCTTTTGGTGGAGCCTAGCGGGATCGAACCGCTGACCTCAACACTGCCAGTGTTGCGCTCTCCCAGCTGAGCTAAGGCCCCACGAGTGGCACGAACATTCGCCACTGGATCTTGAAAGATCGCCTCTCACAAGACGAAGCGCATGATATACAAAGGGTTTGGTGACGTCAAGCGGGGCTCGGAAGCGGTTTGCCATCGCGGGTTACGCTAGCACCATCGCCAGTAACGATAACGCTATGGATTGACGTACTAATTAAAGCTAAGCTTGCAACGTCGGGCGCCCCGCCCGCATGCCGCCGCCCTTTTTGGACAGATACGGGAGCTGACTTGATCAAGGTCCTTGTTGCAGACGATCACCATCTGGTGCGTACCAGCATAGCCCGGTTACTCGACGGCGAAGACGGCATTGCCGTGGTTGGCGAAGCCATCGACGGCGAAGAAGCCATCAGCATGGCCCGCCAGCTTCGCCCCGATATCGTCCTGATGGATATCCGCATGCCGGGGATCGGTGGCCTGGAAGCCACCCGCAAGATCGCCAAGGGCATGGCCGACATCCGCGTATTGGTATTGACCGCCTTCCTCGAGGAAACCTTTGCCCAGCGCCTGCTCGATGCCGGCGCCAGCGGCTTCATCAGCAAGGGGGCCGAGCTCGACGACATGGTGCTGGCGATCCGCAATGTCTTCTCGGGACAGCGCTACATCAGCCCCGAGATCGCTCAGCGACTGGTGCTCACCAAGATGGAATCCAGCGACAACCCCTTCGACAACCTCTCCCATCGCGAGCTGCAGGTGGCGATGATGATCGTCAACTGTCAGAAGGTCAGCGAGATCTCCGATCGGCTCTATTTGAGCCCCAAGACGGTCAACACCTACCGCTACCGGATCTTCGAGAAGCTTGGCGTGCATTCCGACGTCGAACTGACCCACCTCGGCCTGCGTCACGGCCTGGTCGACGGCTATCGCAGCAGCGAGCAGGCCTGAGCGCGCAACCCCGATCTGATATGCTGGCCACAGTTCCGGCCAGTGATTCACCATGAGTTTCGATTCCAAGCACTTTCTCGCCTCGGTCAGCGCCGCCCCCGGCGTCTATCGCATGCTCGACGTTCAGGGCGAAACGCTCTATATCGGCAAGGCAAAGCGCCTCAAGGCGCGCCTGGCCAGCTATTTCCGCGGCACCCTGAATGCCAAGACCCAGGCACTGGTAGGCCGCATCGCCGATATACAGGTCACCGTTACGCGCACCGAAACCGAGGCGCTGCTGCTCGAGCAGACCCTGATCAAGGAGCTGCGCCCGCCATATAACATCCTGCTGCGCGACGACAAGTCCTACCCGTTCGTGTTCGTCAGCGACCGCCACCCCTACCCGGCGCTGGAGTACAAGCGCGCCCGGGCACGCCGCGACGACGGCCGCTACCTGGGCCCCTACCCCAGCAGCGGCGCGGTGCGCGAGAGCCTGTCGCTGATGCAGAAGATCTTTCGTATCCGTAACTGCGAAGACAGCGTCTTCGCCCACCGCACGCGTCCCTGCCTGCAGTATCAGATCCAGCGCTGCAGCGCGCCCTGCGTCGACTACATCAGTGAGGAAGACTACCGCCGCGATCTCGAGCACGCCGTCATGTGCCTGGAGGGCAAGAGTGAACAGGTCACCGACGAGTTGACCGCCGCCATGGAGCGTGCCAGCCAGGCGCTGGCCTTCGAGGAGGCGGCGCGCCTGCGCGACCAGGTCCAGCACCTGCGCCAGCTGCAGGCCCGCCAGTTCGTCGACACCGAAGGCGGCGATGCCGACATCATCGCTCTCGCAGAGCGCCCCGGTGCGCTCTGCGTGTCGGTGATCAGCGTGCGTCAGGGTCGCATGCTAGGCGCGAGTCACTATGCCCCAGCAACGGCCTCGACCTGGGCGCCGAAACCCTGCTGGGTGAATTCGTCAGCCAGCTCTACCTGGGCCAGAGCCGTGAGGCACCCAGCGAAGTGATCACGACCCACCCGCTACCCGACAGTGCCCTGCTGCAGGACGCCCTCTCCGCCCATGCCGGCAAGCGCGTGCGCCTGGCTCATCAAGTGCGCGGTCATCGTGCCCAGTGGCTGCAGCTGGCGCAAACCAATGCCGAGCAGCAGCTGGCCAGCCAGCTCGCCAACCAGCAGCAGCTGGCCAAGCGTTTCGCGGCGCTGCGCGACGCACTCGACATGCCCGACACCCCGCAGCGCCTGGAGTGCTTCGACATCAGCCATAGCCACGGCGAGGCCACGGTGGCCTCCTGCGTGGTGTTCGACCACCAGGGCCCCGTCAGGTCGGACTACCGGCGCTTCAATATCGAGGGCGTGGCAGCCGGTGATGACTATGCCGCCATGCGCCAGGCGCTGACGCGACGCTTCAAGCGACTGCAGGACGGCGAAGGCAAGCGTCCCGATGTGCTGGTAGTGGATGGCGGCAAGGGCCAGCTGAACATGGCCCGCGAGGTGTTCACCGAGCTCGGCATCACCGATATTCGTCTGCTCGGCGTCGCCAAGGGCACCACCCGCAAGGCCGGTCTCGAGACGCTATTCATCGAAACCGTGGAGTGCAGCCTGGCGCTGGACGGTGCCTCGCCGGCGCTGCACCTGATCCAGCACATCCGCGACGAGTCGCACCGCTTCGCCATCACCGGCCACCGCACGCGACGCGACAAGGCGCGGCGCACCTCGACGCTGCAGGATATTCCCGGCGTCGGCCCCAAGCGTCGTCGCGAGCTGCTGCGCTACTTCGGCGGCCTGCAGGGCGTGCGCAAAGCAAGTCGCCAGGACCTCGCCAAGGTGCCCGGTATCAGCGCCAGCCTGGCCGAGGCCATTCATCAAGCGCTACATGGCTGAGGTGCATGGATGAATCATGCCAAGACCGCTAAGATAGGGCTTTCCGTCCACCCCCCAGGACCCGCGACGCACAGATGAATATCCCCAATATCCTGACACTAGCGCGCATTGCCTTCATTCCGCTGCTGGTGGTGGTGTTCTACCTGCCGTTCGGCTGGAGCATGCCGCTGGCCGCTGGGCTGTTTGCCATTGCGGCAGTCACCGATTGGCTTGACGGCTATCTGGCGCGACGCTGGGACCAGAGCACGCCGTTCGGCGCCTTCCTCGACCCGGTGGCAGACAAGCTGATGGTGGCGGTGGCGCTGGCGCTGCTGATCGAGCGCTATGACGTGGTATGGCTGACCCTGCCGGCGCTGGTGATCATCGGCCGCGAGATCGTGATCTCGGCGCTACGCGAGTGGATGGCCGAAATGGGCAAGCGCGGCACGGTGGCGGTATCTTGGATCGGCAAGCTCAAGACCACCCTGCAGATGGTGTCGATCTTCCTGCTGCTAGGCTTCTCCCCCGGCTCGCTGATCGCCAACCTGGGCGTCGTCACCCTGTTCGTCGCCGCAGCGCTGACATTGTGGTCGATGATTCAGTACCTGCGCGCCGCCTGGCCGCACCTGAGCCGCGCCATGTGAGGCGGTCTCGACCGCCTTGCCAACGGCAATAAATGATTGACAAGCAGCGGGTTATCCGTAGAATACGCACTCGAGTCAGGCGGGAATAGCTCAGTGGTAGAGCACAACCTTGCCAAGGTTGGGGTCGCGAGTTCGAATCTCGTTTCCCGCTCCAGATTTCTTCTGGTACTGACATGCGAGGCTGGATGGCAGAGTGGTTATGCAGCGGACTGCAACTCCGTGTACGCCGGTTCGATTCCGACTCCAGCCTCCATTTTCTTCCGTATGATATTCTTCGCTGTGCAAGATTCCCCGCTCGAACTCCCGCCCGGATGGCGAAATTGGTAGACGCAAGAGACTTAAAATCTCTCGGTGGCAACACCGTGCCGGTTCGAGCCCGGCTCCGGGCACCATTGCCTAGCCAACCTCTGCTTTGTGTTACTCGCCTAACGCCTTATGCTGCAGCGACACGCATGAGTGCCGCTGCCTGATGCCCGGCACGCGCCTGACGAGGAAGCCCCATGCCTGACGTACTGATCATCGGCGGCGGCGTGGCCGGCCTGACGCTAGCCCTGAGCGTGGCAGAACAGCGTCGAGTGACCCTGCTGCGCCCGCGGCATGACCATCAAGGCGCCAGCCAGTGGGCCCAGGGCGGGATCGCTGCGGTACTTTCGCCTCACGACGACATCGAAGCCCATGTCAGCGATACCCTGACCGCCGGCGATGGCCTGTGCGATACCGCAGCGGTGCGCTTCACCATCTCTCATGGCCCAGCCGCCATCGACTGGCTGCTCGGCCTGGGCGTGCCGTTCACGCCAGACACCAGCCCCGATGCCCCCTACCCCTATCACCTGACTCGCGAAGGCGGCCACGGGGCGCGCCGCGTGATTCACGCCGATGATGCCACCGGCCGCGCGCTGATCGATACCCTGCTGACCCAAGCCAGGCGTCATCCGGCGATAACCCTGCGCGACGACCTTACCGCCGTACGCTTGGCCAGCGACAGCCGAGGTCGCTGCCGTGGCGCCCACTGCCTGAGCACCAACGGTGAGCCGCTGACGCTGCTGGCGCAAGACACGGTGCTCGCCAGCGGCGGTGCCAGCGGGCTCTATCAGCACACCACCAGCCCGCAGCCGGCCTGCGGCGAGGGCATGCTGATGGCTGCCGAGCTGGGCGCCGAGTTGATGAACCTAGAGTTCCAGCAGTTTCATCCCACCTGCCTGTACGACCCGGCGGGGGCACCTTTCCTGATCAGCGAGGCGCTGCGTGGCGAAGGCGGCATGTTGAAGAATCTCGCCGGTGAGCGCTTCATGGCGGTACTCGACCCACGCGGCGAGCTGGCGCCGCGGGACATCGTCGCCCGCGCCATCGACGCCGAGATGCAGCGCGAAGCGGGCCAGCACGTCTGGCTCGACATCAGCCATCTGGCGGCCGGGGACATTCGCCGCCAGTTTCCCACCATTCACGCCCACTGCCTCGCGCGTGGCATCGACATCACCCGGGCGCCGATCCCGGTGGTGCCGGCCGCCCACTACAGCTGCGGCGGCATCGCCACCGACCTGCACGGCGCCAGCTGCGTGCCACACCTGTACGCCATCGGCGAGAGTGCCTGTACCGGCCTGCACGGTGCCAACCGCATGGCCAGCAACTCGCTGCTCGAGTGCCTGGTGTTCGCCCGCGCCGCCGCCGCACGCCTGCTCGACGACTCAGCGACAGACGAAGGTGTAGTGAATGCGCGAGACATGGATACGCAGGGCTGGCAAGCCCAGGCAACCACCGCAAGCAGCCCCGAGTG
This sequence comes from Halomonas socia, assembly GCF_010977575.1. Lineage (GTDB taxonomy): Bacteria > Pseudomonadota > Gammaproteobacteria > Pseudomonadales > Halomonadaceae > Franzmannia > Franzmannia socia. The sequence continues at coordinate 3,359,272 of NZ_CP048812.1, read as the reverse complement.
GGTCGCCACGCGCTTCGCCACCCTGCGCCAGATCATGAGCCGTCAGGTGGGCATCGTGCGCAGCGACGCCGGGCTCGCCAGTGCCGCCGAGGCGCTGGGCGAACTCGAGCGCTCAGTGCACCACGAGGCCCATCAGCAGCCCATCAGCGTGGCCCTGGCGCGTCTCCAGCACGCCCTTAGGCTAGCCCGCCTCAGCGTGATGGCGGCACGCCAGCGTCGCGAATCCCGTGGCCTGCATTTCAACCGTGACTGTCCCGCGTCGGCCCCGCGAGCGCTCGCCTCGCAACTGCGGCTCAGCGATCTCCCCAGCGCCTAGCCGAACCGCTAGCCTGCTCGGCCAGCAGGCAGCGCCGCAACTCGCGGCGCGCCTCGGGCGTGGCGCTGTCGGGCCACAGCCACACCGGGCGCCCATCCAGGCGCAGCCCGATCAGCCACGGCCCGATATAGACCAGCGCCAGGGTCACCGGTCGCCAGCCATTCTCGTTACCTGCCACCTGCCAGCCGCCCTCTCCGCTGGCAAAGCGCAGCGACCAGGAGCGTTGACCTCGCCACCATTGAGCGATCACTGCCGCCAGACACAGCAGCGCCGTGGCGGCTAGCCACGGCGCTGCAACCCACGCCAGTAATCCAACCACCACCAGTGCCAGGCCGGTCTGGACGGCCAGCGCCAGCCTAGAGGGTCCGGTACTGATCGTTACCGGTGGTTTCGGCATATTCGACGATCATCTGCACGATGCGTCGCCGCGACGGCTCGGCGGGCCATTCACGGCGCATCAGCCACATGAACAGGTCCTGATCCTCCTCGGTGATCAGCGCCTGGTAGGCGGCCTGGTCGGCGCCATCGAGATCGCCATAGCGATGTTCGAGGAACGGGATCAACAGCAGATCGAGCTCCCACATGCCGCGCCGGGAATGCCAGTACAGGCGCTTGCGGGTGATGTCGTCGGCGGACGCTTGTTCGCTCAAGGGAAACCTCGAAACTCTCGATGAATGTGCCCGCAGTATACCCGAGCCACCGCAGTGGCACACGACAGCTCCCGAGCATGTCGCGTGAGATAGCGAATAGTCGCAGTCTAGTGCGTTGTTTTATCACGGTTTGCGCAGTATGCTGAAGACAAACAACAAAGCCGGATATGGCGTAGACCGCATTGGAGACGAGCAATGACCAAGTCCGAACTCATCGAGCAGATAGCAATGCGGCAGCCCGAGCTGTCGATAAAGGAAGTCGAAGCGGCCGTGCGACTGATTCTCGACGACATCACCGACGCGCTGGCCGACGGCGGGCGCGTGGAGATACGCGGCTTCGGCAGCTTTTCGCTGCACTACCGCGAGCCGCGCGTAGGGCGTAATCCCAAGACCGGCGACCCGGTCGAACTGGATGGCAAGTTCGTGCCACACTTCAAGCCCGGCAAGGAACTTCGTGAGCAGGTCAACGCCAGCCGCGCCCTCGGCTACTGACGCCCCGCTCCGGCTTTACTGAACGACTCGAGGAATCCATCACCATGCGTTGGCTCAAAGGCATGATCCTGGCAATAATCCTGCTGGCCGTGTTGCTGGTCGGTATCCTGTTTGCCGTCAACAACCAGCAGCCCATGCCGCTCAACCTGATCTGGATCGAGCTACCGGCGGTATCGCTCTCGGTATGGCTGCTCGGCGCCCTGGCCTGCGGCGTGCTGCTGGGCATGCTGGCGATGAGCGGCGTCTACCTGCGCCTGCGCACCCTGCTGACCCGCGCCCAGCGCCACAATCAGCAGCAGCGCAAGGAACTCGACCGTCTGCGCGTCCAGGAGCTAAAGGAACTGCCCTAAATGCTCGACCCGATGCTGCTGGCACTCGTGTTGGCAGCGGTCGCCATCGGCTGGTGGCTGGGCCGCCGACAACGCGCCCCCGACGACTCCGCGCAGCAGCCGTCGCTGACCCGTGACTATTTCGTGGGGCTCAATTACCTTCTCAACGAGCAGCCCGATCGCGCCATCGAGACCTTCGTCGCCGCCCTGGAGGTCAACAGCGACACCATCGAAACCCACATTGCCCTGGGCAACCTGTTTCGCTCCCGTGGTGAAGCCGACCGCGCCGTCAAGATCCACCAGAACCTGCTGGCACGGCCCACCCTGACCGCCCACCAGGGCGATAGCGTGCAGCTCGAGCTGGCCCGCGACTTCTTCCACCTGGGGCTGCTCGACCGCGCCGAGAAGCTGCTGCAGGGCTTGATCCACGAGGCCCACCTCGACGACACCCGACGTCACGCCAAGCGCCTGCTGGCCGACCTGCTAGAGCGTGAGAAGGAGTGGCAGGCGGCGCTCGAGGTGGCGCAGCCGTTGATTCGCGAGGATCACGGCTTGCGCCGCGCCGCCGCACACTGGCAGTGCGAACTCGCTCAGCAAGAGCTCGACTCGGCGAGCCCGTCACGCGCCCGCAAGCGGCTGAAGCAGGCGCTGAAGACCGACCCTCGCTGCGTGCGAGCCACCTGGATGCTGTCACGCATGGAGCACGACACCGGCCACTACAAGGCCGAAATCAAGCTGCTCAAACGCATCCCCGAGCAGGATCCCGACTTTACCGCACTGGTACTGACCCCGCTGCGCGACGCCTACCTGCGCCGCGAGGATCCCGATGGCCTCGAGCAGACGCTGCAGGCGCTGGTCGAGGCGACTCGCTCGACCAGCGCGATCATCATGCTCGCCGAGTGCCTGCAGCAGCGCGACGGCGACCACGCCGCTGCAGACTTCGTCAGCCAGCAGCTCAGCCAGGCGCCTAACCTGCGCGGCATCGACTACCTGGTCGACCTCTATCGCCACCAGCCGGGGCTCGCCGAAAGCCAGCCGATGACGCTGCTCAAGCAGCATACCCAGTCGCTGCTCGACGCCAGCCCCCACTACCGCTGCCAGCGCTGCGGCTTCGATGGCCGCCAGCTGCACTGGCAGTGCCCCAGCTGCCGCAGCTGGGGCACCACCCGGCCGATCACCGGGCTGCGCGGCGAATAGTCGCCGTCAGCTTCCCGCCAGCTCCGCCTCAATGGCCGCCAGGGCCGCCATTGGCTCCTCGGCCTGGGTTACCGGCCGGCCCACCACCAGATGCGTACTGCCGGCCGTCATCGCCGCCGCCGGGGTCATCACCCGGCGCTGATCGCCGGCCGCCGCGCTGGCTGGGCGAATGCCCGGGGTCACCTTGAGGAAGTCGTCGCCGCACAGCGTCCGCAATCGCCCGGCCTCCTGGGCCGAACACACCACCCCGTGCAGGCCGCTGTCGCGGGTCAGCTGCGCCAGCCGCTCGACGTGCTCGGCGGGACTGGCCGTAATGCCCACCTCGGCAAGATCCGCGGCGGCCATGCTGGTCAGCACCGTCACCGCGATCAGCCGCGTGTCGAGACCGCCCGCCTCGAGCCGTTCACGAGCCGCCTCCATCATCCGTCGCCCGCCGCCGGCGTGGACATTGACCATCCACACGCCCTGCTGGGCAGCGGCTTCCACGGCGCCGGCCACGGTGTTGGGAATGTCGTGAAACTTGAGATCCAGGAATACCTCGAAACCGCGGCCGTGCAGCGCGTCCAGCACCTCGGGACCGCTGCGGGTGAACAGCTCCTTGCCCACCTTGACCCGGCAGCGCTGCGGGTCGAGGCGATCGGCCATGCACAGGGCAGCATCGAGAGAGGCGTAGTCGAGGGCAATGATCAAGGGAGAGGAGATCGGCATGCGCGAGGTGGGCTCCGGCCAGGTTGTGGGGTTTGGCCTGATTATATCAGCCCAGTGGCGTTCGCCGTGGGTAAGCCATGGCTTTCATGGCTTGTTATATAAGTCTTACAAAAAATGGCGAGATTGCCCCCACCGCAACACCCCGACCACTGCCTATGGTTAAAGGGCACGCAGGGAAAAGGCAGCATCCTCCCCCCGGCGGCACCGACCTACTCGATACCCATATAAGGAGTACGACATGCAAGGACTCTTCAAGGCACTCGCGTTCAGCCTGCTGCTGACCTTTGCCCTGCCCGCCCTGGCCCAGGAAATGGCCCCCATCGACGTCAATACCGCCGACGCGGAGCTGCTGGCGGAGCTGCCCGGCGTTGGTGAAACCCGCGCCCAGGCGATCATCGACGAGCGTGAGGCCAACGGCCCGTTCGAGAGCGCCGATGACATGACCCGGGTGAGCGGCATCGGCGCCGCCACGGTTGACGGTTTCCGCGATCAGGTAAGCTTCTAGGCGGCCCCAGCAAGGAGCGCTTTCCCAAGAAGTAAACGAGATGTGTGTCCGGCCTTGGAGCTCAACTCCATTCCTCCCTGCTGAGCTCACCGGGCGGCCCTGACTGGGGCGCCCGGCTTCTTGAGCGCAGGCCCTGTCAGATCCGCAAGCCGCCGTCGCACTCGATCACCCGCCCGGTGAAATAGGCGTTGTCGAAGATGAATGCCACGCTCTCGGCGATATCTGCCGGCTGGCCGAGGCTGCCCAGCGGAATGCCCTTGGTGATTTTCTCCAGCACCTCGGGGCGAATGGCGGAGGTCATCTCGGTCTCGATGAAGCCCGGCGCCACCGCGCCAACGCGAATGCCGTAGCGTGCCAGCTCCTTCGCCCAGGTCACGGTCAGCGAGGCCACCCCGGCCTTGGCCGCCGAGTAGTTGCTCTGCCCCATGTTGCCAGCGCGGGAAATGCTCGAGATGTTGACGATCACGCCGCCCTGGCCGGCTTCTACCATCTGGCTGGCCGCTTCGCGCCCGCACAGAAAGACACCGGTCAGATTGACATCGATGACCTGACGCCACTGCCCGAGGGACATGGTGCTCTCCACCTTGCCGTCCCGCGCCTTGACCAGCAGACCATCGCGGGTGATCCCGGCATTGTTGACCAGCCCAGTGATCGGCCCCAACTGCGCGGCGATATCGTCAAATGTCTGACGCACCGAGGTCTCGTCGGCCACATCGACCACGAAACTGGTTGCCTGTACGCCCTGGTCGAGCAGCGCATTGGCCGCGTTGTCGAGCGCCTCGCGTTCGAGGTCGAGCAGCGCGATCCGGGCGCCCTTGCGCCCCAGTACCGCGGCCATGGCCAGGCCGAGCCCGCGCGCGCCGCCGGTAATCGCCACCACCGAATCGTTCCACTGCATAATGGATATCTCCTTATGGGGCCAGTGTGCCTGGCCCTCTCGCTAGATGCGTGCCACCGCTCGACATGTCCAGTGCGGGGCGACCGATATCGTTGTGCATCGCAACATAAATTACCCTAGCACGAGACGCCGCCTTCGCCCAGCCAACCATTGGCGAAGTCCCGCGCATGCGCCGCCACACTTGGCTATCGGCCATTCCCGCGCGCGACTTGAAAACGCCTGCGCCACCTCCATATCAAGGCCAAACTACACCAGGAGTCACCATGCCCTTCCTGTTGCTCTTTACCCTCTTCGCCCTGCTCGATTTCGTCATCCTGTTCTCGGTGGGCAGCCAGATCGGCCTGCTCACCACCCTGCTGCTGGTGCTGGGCACCGGCGTCATCGGGCTACACCTGGTTCGGCGCCAGGGCGTTGCCACTCTGCAGCGTGCTCAGCAGCGCTTCGCCCAGGGCGAACTACCCTCCGGTGAACTGATTACCGGCGCCGCCTTGATCTTTGGCGGCGCCCTGCTGATGGCGCCTGGCTTCGTCTCCGACGCACTGGGCTTCATGTGCCTGATTCCCGGCACCCGGCAGCTACTCGGCCGCGCCTTTGGCCGGGTAGGCGTCAAAGCGCGCGGCTTCAGTTTCCATCAGCAGCCAGAGCCGAGCCCGGATGACTGGCATCAGGCCACCGGCCAGCGCCCGGCCGACGACTGGCAAGCGCATACCCACGGCCATCGTGACGATGCCCAGGGGCCCATCGAGGGCGATTTCATCAGCCGCGACGACTCGCGCCGCTGAGTGGCTGAAAAACGTAAAAAATTTTACTTGGCGGCCTTGAAAGGCTTCCTCCAGCCCCCACTGTTGGGCTAGAAGACGAGCTTCGGTTGCCGAGGTCCCCTCGGCACCAATGACAATGAAGGCAACCGCCTTCCCGGAAGCCCGCTTCCGGAGCTGTTATGGACCGTCGTGAACCATCACGACACAGCAAACCATCAGGAGAACGTGAGCAATGAACATCCGTCCCTTGCACGATCGCGTCGTAGTCCGTCGCGTCGAAGAAGAACAGAAAACCGCTGGCGGCATCGTGCTCCCGGGCAATGCCCAGGAAAAGCCGACTCGTGGCGAAGTCCTCGCCGTCGGTAACGGCCGGATTCTCGACAACGGCGAAGTGCGTCCGCTGGACGTCAAGGTCGGCGACACGGTGATCTTCAAGGATGGCTTTGGCGTCGAGAAGCAGAAAATCGACGGCGAAGAAGTCCTGATCATGAGCGAGTCCGACATTCTCGCCGTGGTCGAAGGCTAAGCCTCTACCCGTTACTGCACTGCGTTAGTTTCACGAACTCAGATTAGGAAGCACTAAAAATGTCAGCGAAACAGATCAAATTCTCCGATGATGCCCGCAAGCGCATGGCGCGAGGCGTTGATGTCCTGGCCAATGCCGTCAAGGCCACCCTGGGCCCCAAGGGTCGCAATGTGGTGATCGAGAAGTCCTTCGGCGCCCCGACCGTCACCAAGGACGGCGTCTCCGTGGCCAAGGAAATCGAACTCAAGGACAAGTTCGAAAACATGGGCGCCCAGATGGTCAAGGAAGTCGCTTCCAAGACCTCCGATGTTGCTGGTGATGGCACCACCACCGCCACCGTGCTGGCCCAGTCCATCGTCAACGAGGGCATGAAGGGCGTTACCGCCGGCATGAACCCAATGGATCTCAAGCGTGGCATCGACCAGGCAGTGGTTGCCGCGGTCAAGGAGATCGAGTCCCTGGCCGTGCCGTGCACCGACGCCAAGGCCATCGCCCAGGTCGGCACCATTTCCGCCAACGGCGACTCGCGCATCGGCGAGATCATTGCCGATGCCATGGAGAAGGTCGGCAAGGAAGGCGTGATCACCGTCGACGAAGGCCGTGGCTTCGAAGATGAGCTGGAAGTCGTCGAAGGCATGCAGTTCGACCGCGGCTACCTGTCGCCCTACTTCGTGACTAACCAGGACACCATGGCGGTGGAACTGGAAGATCCGTACCTGCTGCTGGTCGACAAGAAGATTTCCAACATCCGCGAACTGCTGCCGGTGCTGGAAGCCGTCGCCAAGGCTGGCAAGCCGCTGGCGATCATCGCCGAAGACATCGAAGGCGAAGCGCTGGCGACCCTGGTGGTCAACACCATGCGCGGCATCGTCAAGGTCGCCGCCGCCAAGGCGCCGGGCTTCGGTGATCGTCGCAAGGCCATGCTGCAGGACATCGCGATCCTGACCAACGGCACCGTGATCTCGGAGGAAGTGGGTCTGACCCTTGAGCAGGCGACCCTGGACCACCTGGGCAGCGCCAAGCGCATCACCATGTCCAAGGAAAACACCACCATCATCGATGGTGCTGGTAACGAAGGCGACATCGAAGCGCGCGTTGGCCAGATCCGTACCCAGATCGAGGACACCTCCTCCGACTACGACCGCGAGAAGCTCCAGGAGCGTGTCGCCAAGCTGGCCGGTGGTGTTGCCGTGATCCGCGTCGGTGCGGCTACCGAAATCGAGATGAAGGAGAAGAAGGCCCGCGTCGAAGACGCCCTGCACTCTACCCGTGCCGCGGTCGAGGAAGGCGTGGTACCTGGCGGCGGTACCGCCTTGGTACGCGTGCTGACCAAGATCAAGGACCTCAAGGGCGACAACGAGGACCAGACCCACGGCATCGCCATCGCGCTGCGTGCCATGGAAGCCCCGCTGCGCCAGATCGTGACCAATGCCGGCCAGGAAGCCTCCGTGATCCTCAACAAGGTCAAGGATGGCGAAGGCAACTACGGCTACAACGCCCAGACCGGCGAGTACGGCGACCTGTTCGAGATGGGTGTGCTGGACCCGGCCAAGGTAACTCGCTCTGCGTTGCAGTCAGCCGGTTCCGTGGCAGGCTTGATGATCACCACCGAAGCCATGATCGCCGATGATCCGGACGAGAAAGAGGGCGGTGGCGCCCCCGACATGGGTGGCATGGGTGGCATGGGCGGCATGATGTAGTGCGACGAGAGTCGCTTAGGTAGCTAGCCTAGCGGGCTACATCATTGTGGTCACCGACCCTGGAGTCGGTGGCCACACACCCGCAGAAAAAGCAATTTGCTAAACCCGGTATCCGGGGCTTTCTCAAGACCCGGATACCGGTCACCTGTAACTAGGGTGTACCGTTCTCGGTGTCTGGGGGAAACCCCGAGTCCTCGCCTCACGGCGACGGATCTATCAATGCTGAAGTTCGGCCAAATGGCCGGATGACGTAGCAGAGATTGCCGTGTCTACAAAGCTTGCTGGCACCTAGTGACGCAAGCCTTTCCTGCTATTGTCTCACCTTGGGGTATTTCGGGGTAACGAGACCTGTTGTTCAGCCAACAGTAGCCTAGGGGTAGTGCATTACTGGCAACGGTGGTGTGCGAAGCTCCCTGACAATGTAGTCCCACCTCGGTGGACTGTCCGTGCCGCGAGGCACGCCAGTGACTCTGCCAGCAACAGGCGGATGAGACGCTAGGCTGGGTGGTACGACCAACGCAAGTGAACTGCTGATAAACACCGTCAACCGCAAGGAGCCAAAGTTGCTGACAGGCTTCAACCAAAAGGTGTGTAGCCGGTTATGCCCCTTACATCTGGGCATACGCTGACGCACGGCTACCGGTGGATAGGCAGGGTCTAACCGTATGCGCCCGGTGAACACACCTTACGCTGAGGCTCCGCGCCGGCGACATTAGGTGTCCACCTATTTTAAGTGGGCACCTATCATGACGACCCCAAGTACCGAGCGTGAGATTCGCCGCCGGCGGCGCTACACCCGCGAGTTCAAGGCCAGCGTTATCGCCGCCTGTCAGCAACCCGATGTTTCGATTGCCCAAGTGGCCCTGGCATATGGGTTGAACACCAACCTCGTCCAGAAGTGGATCCGCCTGGCTAAGAAACAGAGCCACCTGCCGGCTCCGCCGGATTTCGTGTCGTTGCCTGTACCCACAACAACTCCAGAAAGGCCATCGGCTCAGCCCTCCTCCTCGGACATTACCATTGAGATCCCCAATGCACGTGGTGCCATCACCGTTCGCTGGCCGGTCAGCGATGCCGCGCAATGTGTACAGTGGTTGAAGGGGCTGCTGTGATGATTCGCATCGATGAGATCTGGCTGTCCACCGAGCCGTTAGACATGCGCGCCGGTCCCGATACCGCCCTGGCGCGGGTGGTCAAGGTGTTTGGCACCGCCCGACCACACTGTGCCTACCTGTTCGCCAACCGCCGCGGCAACCGCATGAAGGTACTGATCCACGATGGCTTGGGAGTCTGGCTCTGTGCTCGCCGACTCAATCAAGGCAAGTTCCACTGGGCCGGCAACTGGCACGGCGACCAGCTGGAACTGTCATCCGAGCAGGTGGCGGCGCTGGTACAGGGCCTGCCCTGGCAACGCATCGGTCCGGCGGGGGCCATTTCGGTACTGTAAGTCGCGCGGTGAACTTATCGGCACAGAAGGCGAGCCCTGGCCATTCGATAATCTGCGCATCCCTTTGCTGCTGGCGGGCTGGCATAATCAGAGGATGAAGACGCCGCCTGACTTGTCCCAACTCTCTCCCGATCAGCTCCGCCACCTGGCGGCAACGCTGATGGCGCAGGTGGAGGAAAAGGACCGGGCGCTGACACAGAGCCAAGAAACGCTACGCCACACCGAGCAGGTCAATCAGAAGCTGACTTATGAATTGGCGCTGCTTAAGCGCCACGCTTTCGGCAAGCGCAGCGAACAGCTCAACGTCCTGCAGATCAGCCTGCTGGAGGAGATGGTGGATGCCGACATCGCCGCCATCGAGACTGAGCTTGAGGATCTGAAGCTCACCTCCACTCCGCCGGTGCCCAAGAAGGCCCCAAGCGCGCCCCCTTGCCTCCCGAGCTGCCGCGCACCGAGGTTCACCATGATCCGGAGAATGATCATTGCACCTGCGGTTGCCAGCTGCGGCGGATCGGCGAGGAGATCAGCGAAAAGCTCGACTACACGCCAGGCGTGTTCCACGTCGAGCGCCATGTTCGCGGCAAATGGGTCTGCGACCAGTGTGAGACGCTGATCCAGGCGCCGATGCCGGCCCAGATCATCGACAAGGGCATCCCCACCGCCGGCCTGCTGGCCCAGGTGCTGATCGCTAAGTATGCCGATCATCTGCCCCTCTATCGCCAAGAGCAGATCTTTGCCCGTGCCGGTGTACCGATTCCGCGCTCCACCTTGGGCGAGTGGGCTGGCATCTGCGGGGTGCGGCTCCAGCCACTGGTCGATGCGCTGCGTGACCTGTTGCTTGCCGAGCCCGTGCTGCATGCCGACGAGACCCCGGTGCCGATGCTGGCCCCAGGCAAGAAGAAGACCCACCGTGCCTACCTCTGGGCTTACGCCACGACGCCCTACGCCGGATTGCAGGCGGTGGTCTACGACTTCAGCGAGGGGCGTGGCGGTCAGCATGCCCGTGACTTCCTCGGTGAGTGGAAGGGCAAGCTGATCTGCGACGACTACAGCGGCTACAAGCAGAGCTTTGCCAAGGGCGTCACCGAGATCGGCTGCATGGCTCATGCGCGACGCAAGTTCGTCGACCTACACGTGGCTGCCAAGAGTCAGATTGCCAAACAGGCCATCGAACTGATCGGCCAGCTTTACCAGGTGGAGCGCGAGGCCCAGTCACTGAGCGCGGAAGAACGCCAACGACTGAGGGAGACACGGGCGAGGCCCATCGCCGACGCGCTGCACCGCTGGATGTTGGCTCACCGCGAGAAAGTGCCAAACGGCTCGGCGACGGCCAAGGCGCTGGACTATAGCTTGAAGCGTTGGGCGACGCTGACGCGCTACCTCGATGACGGCGGGTTACCCATCGACAACAACCGGGTGGAAAACCTGATTCGTCCCTGGGCGCTCGGTCGCAGCAACTGGCTGTTTGCCGGCTCGCTGCGCAGCGGCCAGCGTGCCGCCAACATCATGAGCCTGATCCAATGCGCCAAGCTGAACGGCCATGAGCCCTACGCTTACCTGAAGGATGTGCTCGAACGGCTGCCGACCCAGAAGGCCAGCCAGCTCCACGAACTCCTGCCCCACAACTGGCAACTCGTCGACTGATCATTCACAAAGGGTGATGCCCGTTCGCTTACGTCTAACCCACTCATGTAGAAGGAAAGGAACTCGGTAAGCCCGTATCTCTGCCCTCGGGCAGGCGAGCCGCAAGGCAAGCTGTTGGAGGTGCGGGTAGAGGAGGACAGAAAAAGCGAATGCCCGTCTGTAATGGACGGGATAGGGGTTCGAACTTTGCCCCGACGCGAAAGCGTGCTGACTTCTGTCTGGTCTCTGATCGCGTGAAGGCGTGTAAAGCCGCCTGATAAGCACCATCCGCGGTTTGGATGGACAGAACGAATGCCCTTGCGGGGTGAGGCTCACCTTCCCCGCAAGGGGATAGTGCCGTCTTCCCCCCTCGGGGCATTTTTCGTCAATGCTCAGAGGAGGATAGCAAGATGAGTACTCTTGAAAGCGTACCTGCATTCTCCCACTCGGCATCAAGCTGGCACACCATCGATTGGAAGGTCTGCCATCGCCGTGTGAGGAGGCTACAGGTACGGATCGCGAAGGCTGCCCATGACCAGAAGTGGCGCAGGGTCAAATCCCTGCAACGCATGCTGGTCCGCTCGTTCTCAGCCAGGGCACTGGCTGTGAAGCGCGTCACCGAGAACCAGGGCAAGAAAACGCCTGGTGTCGATGGGGCATGCTGGGACACTCCGGATGACAAGTGGGAAGCGATCTTCCGTTTGCAGCGGAAGGGCTACAAGCCCAGACCGCTTCGCCGGGTCTATATCCCAAAGGCCAACGGTCAACGTCGGCCGCTGGGAATCCCGACGATGCTGGATCGCGCCATGCAGGCAATGTACCTGCTTGGGCTCGAACCGGTAGCAGAAACGACGGCGGATCGGAACTCCTACGGCTTTCGGCCCATGCGAGCCACCGCGGATGCGATTGAGCAATGCTTCGTCAATCTCAGCCGCAAGCACTCGGCTAAGTGGGTACTCGAAGGCGACATCAAGGGGTGCTTCGACAACATCGACCACGAGTGGCTGGTCCGGAATATCCCCATGGATAGGACGGTCCTCCGCAAGTGGCTTAAAGCGGGATACATGGAGTCCTCACGGCTCCTTCCGACGACGGCGGGAACACCGCAAGGTGGCATCATCTCGCCGGCATTGGCCAATATGGCGCTTGACGGTTTGGAAGCGGTGCTCGAATCCCAATTCGGGAAGAAGAACACCAAGGCCAGCTACAAGACCAAGGTCAATTATGTGCGGTACGCGGACGATTTCATCATCACCGGCATCTCCAAGGAGCTGCTGGAGGAGGACGTGAAACCCATCGTCGAGGCCTTCATGGCCGAGCGTGGGCTCACGCTCTCAGTGGAGAAGTCCGTCGTCACGCACATAGCGGAGGGATTCGACTTCCTGGGCCAGAATATTCGCAAGTACAGTGACAAGTGCCTCATCAAGCCGAGCCACAAGAACGTGAAGACTTTCTTGGCCAACGTAAGGAAGCTGTTGAACGCCAACAAGACCATGCCTGCCTGGTGGATCGTGGATCAGCTCAACCCGATGATTCGGGGCTGGACCAACTACCATCGGGGAGTCGCGGCCAAGGAGACGTTCAACTACGTGGACTACCGCATCTGGAAGATGCTATGGCAATGGTGCAAGAGACGGCACCTGAGCCGGCGCAAGCGCTGGATCAAGGGGAAGTACTTCCCTCCAGCAGGCAAGCGTCAGTGGGTCTTCCAGGGTGAGTATCCCGGCGGCAAGCGAGCGTATCTGCTCTATGCCAGCGATGTGCCGATCAAGCGGCATACCAAGATCAAGGCGGAAGCGAACCCTTACGACCCGGCGTTCGAGACCTATTTCGAGGAACGGCTGGAACGTTCCTGGAAGGAATCGACAAAGGGAAGGAAGAAGCTGCAGACGCTCTGGTCCCGGCAAGGCAAGCGCTGCCCGATGTGCCAACAGTTCATCACCTGGGAAACCGGGTGGAACATCCACCACGTGGTGGAGAGGCACAAGGGTGGCGGTGACGAGCTGGACAACCTGGTACTGCTGCATCCCAACTGCCACCGTCAGCTGCATCACGGTAGTGGATGATCGACCAGGGTCAGCACTGCTGCTAGCATGTAACTTCATGTATGCGCAGGAGCTGATCATGGGCGTCACAAAAAGGTGGATGGAGCAGGAAGAGCAAAAACTCAACGTCGCCACGGGGATAGCCATACGAGCAGGCGTGCTAGATCGCTGTGAGTTCTGCGATAGTACGGTGTACTCGACCGGCGAAAGCGTTGAGGAAGCTTATAAAGTCGGTAATACCATGTTCTCAAATGGTGAACTTGATGCGTTCGAGTCTCGCAGAGAGATGACTGATGCCATCAAGGCCACAGTAGAGAGCCCGGACCATGCCGGCGATTGCTGCTACCACTGCCACGAAAGGATGTTCGGCGACGACTGAGCAGATGGCAGTCGGCCTGTACCTTGTACGGGTTTACAGAGGCTTGAGCCGTATGCGGGGAAACTCGCACGTACGGTTCTTAGGGGGCGGCGGGGCAGAAATGCCCTGCTGCTACCCGACAGCCAGCCCCCTGCCCCAGGCACTGCCTGAGACAGACCCCGCCGGTGAGAACCGGCGGGTTTTTTTATTTTAGCGCTAAGAGATAAGTAGGAATCTTGTTTCCATGCTCTCCAATATCCGCATCGTCCTCGTCCAGACCTTTCATCCCGGCAATATCGGCCAGGCGGCTCGCGCCATGAAGACCATGGGGCTCAGCGACCTGGTGCTGGTGCGGCCGCGCTGCTACCCAGACCCGGACGCCTCGCGGCTGGCGGCCGGTGCCGAGGACGTGCTCGACGCCGCTCGGGTGGTCGAGACGCTGAGCGAGGCGCTTGCCGACTGCGTTCAGGTCGTCGGTGCCAGCGCCCGCCTGCGCAGCCTGCCGCTGCCCCACTTTGATGAGCCTGACGCCATGGCCGAGGTGATCGTCGAGCACGCCCGCCAGTCGCCGGTGGCACTGGTATTCGGCCGCGAGCGCTCGGGGCTGACCAACGACGAGATCCGCCAGTGCAGCCATCAGGTGAGCATTCCGGCCAACCCCGACTACGGTATCCTCAACCTTTCCCAGGCGGTGCAGGTGCTGGCCTACGAAGTACACCGCGCCTGGCGCCGGCAGCCGGCCAGCGACTACCGCTATCAGCGCCCGGCCCAGGCCGAGCCGCCAACCCGTGAGCAGCTAGGTCATTTCCAAGCGCATCTTTCCCGGGTCATGACCAGTAGCGGCTTTCTCACTCAGCCCCACGCCGCCACCGAGCAGCAGTTGCAGGCGCTGTTCGCCCGCGCTCAACCTTCGCGCCGTGAACTCTCGCTGCTGCGCGGGCTGCTCAGCGCAGTGGAGCAGCATATTGCCATTGATTCGCCCGATGACAAGGAAAGGTCACGCAATCGTGACTAGACTGTCATCTAACCGGCCTATAACGGTTGGGCGGGCGCAACGGATACTGCTCTACCTCGTCAAGGATGCGACGGCGCAGGGAGCGCCAACAGGAAATGGCCACGGCCATGGCACCCGGACGGTGCTCAGGGAGGAAGGAATACGCCATGAAGCGTCGGGCTTCATGGCGTTTTCTTTTGTCCGCTAGGTGCCCTGTGCGGTGGCTGTCAGCCAGGCGTCATACCCCTCCAACTTACCCCGCGCCAGTTGCCGATAGAGGCCCTGCAGTCGCGCCGTCACGCTGCGTGCTTCGATGGCCTCGAGCGGCTTGAGGGCATCGGCGCCGCGCACGCCGATACGCCGCCCGTCGAGCTCGCGCAGCGGCAGAATCTCGGCGGCGGTACCGGTGACGAACGCCTCCTCGGCGGTATACAGCTCGTCGCGAGTGATGCGCCGCTCACGCACCTCGAGGCCCAGTTCGCGACGCGCCAGTGTGATCACGCTGTCGCGGGTAATGCCCTGCAGGCAGGAAGTGATCTCCGGGGTATGCAGCACGCCGTCGCGCAGCAAGAATACATTGGCCGCCGAGGCCTCGGCGACATAGCCCTCCGGGTCGAGCATGATGGTCTCGTCGAAGCCCGCCTTGACCGCGGTATTGAGTGCCAGGATCGAGTTGACGTAGTGGCCGTTGGTCTTGGCACGACACAGGCTGATATTGACATGATGGCGTGCCCAGGAAGAGGTCAAGGCACGCAGGCCGATCTGCGCAGCACATGGGTCGAGATAGTCGCCGAGATCCCAGGCGGCGATCATCACATGGGTGGTCAGGCCCTTGGCGCGCAGCCCCATCCCCTCGGCACCGAAGTACACCGTCGGCTTGAGGTAGGCATTGGCAAGGTCGTTGCGCCTGACGCACTCACGCTGCGCCTCGAGCAAGTCCGCCGCGTCCCACGCCAGCGGCATATCCAGTGCATGGGCGCTATCCAGCAGCCTACGGGTATGCTCGGCGGCCCGGAAAAGATGCGTGCCGCCCTCGCCGGCATAGGCGCGCACGCCCTCGAAGCAGCCCATGCCGTAGTGCAGGGTATGGCTCAACAGATGGGTGGTGGCCTCGCGCCAGGCCAGCCACTCGCCGTCCTGCCAGATCCATCCGTCGCGGTCATATAGCGGTGTCATCGTTTCGTCCTTGCCAAATGAGAGAGCCCCCGGCCAAGCGAGAGCCGTCAGCCGAAGCGGCCGGGGCGAAACGCCTCCATCGCCAACGCCGGCTTGTCACCGTCGATCAGTTGCGCGATCAGCTGGGCGCTGGCCGCCGACAGGGTCCAGCCGAAGGTGCCGTGGCCGGTATTCAGGAACAGGTTGTTGCGCTTGCCTTCACCAATCACCGGCGGTCCATCCGGAGTCATCGGCCGGAAGCCGGCCCATGACTCGGCGGCGTCGACATCGGCCGCGCCGGCGAATCGCGCTGCCACGGCGCGGCGTAGCGTCGCCAGCCGCGCCGCCGGAATCTGCCGGTCGTGCTCGGCCAGCTCGGCGAAGCCGGTGACCCGCAGGCGCTCACCGAGGCGCGTGAATACCACCTTGTAGCGATCATCGATCACCGTCGAGCGCGGTGCCCGGGCAGCATCGCGCAGCGGCATGGTCAGCGAATAGCCCTTCACCGGATAGATCGGCAGTCGGGCACCGAACAGCTCTCCGAGGCGCTGCGAGGCGGTGCCGGCACACAGCACGAAGGCATCAGCGGCCAGCGGAGCCTGAGGCTCTCCCGCGGCGTTGGCCAACGTCAAGGCACGCAGATGGCCGCCGCTGTCACGCTCGGCGCCGGTCACTTGGGTCTCGAACAGGAAATCCACCCCGCGTGCCGCGCAGACCGCGGCCAACGCCTGGGTGAAGCGGTGGCAGTCACCGGTGCCGTCGCCGGGCAGCCAGATGCCGCCTACCAGCGGCTGGCTACCGGCCAGGGCAGGTTCGCGCTCGGCGACCTCGGCCGCCGTCATCAGTTGATGCTCGATGCCCATCTCACCGAGCAGCCCGGCGTTGACCTGCAGCGCCTTGAGCGACTCGACGTCGCTGGCCAAATCGACCAGGCCGCCCCGACCGGCGTCGAAGGCGAGCGTCGCATCGTCCTCCAGCGCCTCGAAGCACTGGCGGCTATAGGCCCCCAGACGCAGCATGGCACGCTTGTTGGCCTCGAACAGGCCGGGCTGCTGGGCAAAGCGCCAGGTCGCCGCCAGGAAACTCAAGGTATGCCGCGAGGGCGGCAGTCGCAGCTTGAGCGGGCCGTCGCGCTTGACCAGCCACGGCAGGGCCTTCTTGAGCATCGCCGGCGAGGCCCAGGGGTAGACATAGCCGTAGCTGCGCTGGCCGGCGTTGGCACGGCTGGTCTCGAGCCCCGCAGCAGCGTGGCACTCCACCACCGTGACACGGTGGCCGCGCTGCTGTAGGGCATGCGCCGTGGTCACGCCCACCACGCCGGCACCGATCACCGCAATCTCCACGTCACCTCTCCTCAGCACTGGGTATTCGCTGCCCGTCGTCGACCCGGCAGCGCTGATGCGGCTGTACGCCGGGAGCGTCAGGCGGCTTGGGTCATGCACGCCCCTCGAGCTGCTCCCAGACCTCGATGGCCGCCGCCAGGTCCTCCAACGATGCCCCTACCGACTTGAACAGGGTGATCGCCTCGTTCGAGGAGCGTCCCGGCTTCTCGTTGCGCAGTAGCTCGGCGAGCTCGGCGCCGATATCGTCGAAACGAAAGGCGCCCTCGTCGATGGCCTGCAGGATATCGCCGGCCTCGCCCTGGGCGCCGGCATAGGTGTCGACGAACACCTCGCTGCGCGCGAAGCACTCGGCGTCGGTCTCGCGCATGCTGGGGCGAAAGGCGCCGATCAGGTCGAGATGAGTGCCGGGGCTGAGCCAGGCGCCGCGGATCAGCGGCTCGCTGGAGAGCGTCACGCAGCTGACGATATCCGCTTCACGGGTGGCCGCCTCGAGATCCTCCACTGCCGCGGTATCGAAATGCCCGGCGTAGCCGGCTGCCAGCCGCTCGGCCTTGTCGCGATGGCGCCCCCAGATCCGCACGCGCTTGATGGGGCGCACCGCCGCATGCGCCTCGATCACCATCGGCGCCAACTTGCCGGTACCTACCACTAGCAGGGTCTCGGCGTCGTCGCGGGCCAGCTCGCGGGCGGCCAGCGCCGAGGCCGCCGCGGTACGCCGACGGGTCAGTTCGCCGCCGTCGAGACACGCCAGCGGCCGACCGTGGGCACCTTCGCTGAGCAGATAGACACCGGCAATCGCCGGCAAGCCGTGGTCGGCGTTCTGGGGAAAGACGTTGACCATCTTGACCCCGATATACCCGGCCTGCTCCCAGGCCGGCATCAGTAGCAGGGTGGCCTCGCCGTCGGGCCGCTGCATGGCGTGATGGTGGCGCGGTGGTGATTCCACGCCGTTGCGGAAGGTCCGCGCCAGCCGCTCGACCAGCGCCTGCCACGGCAGCGCCGCGGCTACCTGTTCGGCTGAGATGACACGCATATCAGGCCCCCGGAATCGCCGCGATGACCATGATCTCGACCTTCCACTCGGGCTTGGCCAGCTTGGCTTCGGTGGCGGCGCGCACCGGCGGGCGGCCGGGCACCACCCAGGCGTCCCAGGCGGCATTCATCTGGTCGAACTCGGCCATGCTGGTGACCCAGATCTGGGCGCTGAGCAGATGCTCCTTGGAGGTACCGGCGCCAGCCAGCAGGCGCTCGATCTTGGCCAGCACCTGCTCGGTCTGGCCACGCATGTCGGCGCTGGGATCGTCCGGCACCTGGCCGGCCAGGTAGACGGTGCCATTATGCAAGGTGGCCTGGCTCATGCGGGTGTTGCTGTCGTGATACTGGATGCTCATATGCTGCTCTCTCATGATGGGCTGGCCACCAGGGGCCAAGCGGATGAAAAGACTCAGGAGTGACAGTAGCCGTACATGAACGCGGCCAGGTTGGCTCCCAGATACCGGGTAGGATAACCGCCCTCCTGGACGATCACCGTCGGCAGCCCGATGGCTGCCAAACGCTGCCCCAGTGGCGTAAAGTCCTCGGTCTCCAGGGCCAATCCGGCCAGCGGATCGGCCCGGTGGGCATCGAGCCCCAGCGCCACCACCAGCGCCGTGGGGCGAAACGCCTGCATGGCCTCGACAAGACGTTCCAGCGCAGCCATGAAGCTCCCTGCGTCGCTGCCCAAAGGTAACGGGATATTGAGATTGGCGCCGGCCCCTTCGCCCTCGCCGGTCTCGTCGGCGCCACCCCAGAAGAACGGATAGAAATCTGCCGGGTCGGCGTGCAGCGAACCTGTCCACACATCGCCGCGGGCGTAGAAAATATCCTGGGTACCGTTGCCATGATGCAGGTCGACGTCGAGGATCGCCACCCGCGCATGCTGCTCACGCAGCACCGTGGCGGCCAGCGCGGTATTGTTGAGGAAGCAGAAACCGCCGGCCCGCTCGGGACCGGCGTGGTGCCCAGGAGGCCGGCACAGCGCGTAGGCGCTGGGGGCGCCGTTGGCCACCTGCTCGGTGGCCGCCTCGGCCACCGCGGCATTGGCGATGATGCCGGCGAAGCTGTCGGCGGTCATCGGGCAGGCCATGTCGTGCATATGCCAGCCCACCTGACCCACCGGGTGGCGCGGGTAGTGATGACCGCCGCCGCAGGGGTGGACGTTGGGTGCGACGATCTCGGCGGCATCCGGCAGCGCCTGCCAGCGGGCGTGAATGGTCTCGAGAAATGCGAGATAGCGCGGCGTATGAATGCGCGCCAGCCGCTCGCGCAGCCGCGGGCTATCGGTTTGCGCCGGGGCGTCCAGCGTAAACCCCAGCGAGGCCAGCCCCTCGCTCAGCAGCGTAGCGCGCTCGGGGCCCTCCGGCGAGGCCACCGCACGGCCGCGCAGCAGAAAACTCGGCGGCGCGTGGTGCGCCTGGTCGGGGTGATAATAGAGTTGCATAGTCGTCACTGGTCAGTACCCCAGTCGCGCCGGTAACCAGGTCACCAGAGCCGGGAAGGCAATCAGGATCACGATAGTCGCGAAGATCGGCACCAGGAAAGGCAGTACCGACATCACCACCTGACCGTAGCGCAAACGAGTAATCCCTACCATCAGGAACAACACCGTGCCGAATGGCGGCGTCACCACGCCCACCGAGAGTGTGATGACCATCACGATACCGAAATGCAGTGGATCGAGCCCCGCCGCCAGCGCCGCCGGCACCACGATCGGTGTAAAAATCAGGATGCTCTCGATCACCGACATGAAACAGCCAATCAGCAGGAAGAAAAGCGCAAAGCCCAGCAGCAGCACCAGGGTCGATACCTCCAGCCCTGCCACCTCGCCAGCCAACGCCTGTGGAATGCCTATCCGTACCAGCAGCCAGCCATAGAAGCTCGATACCGCGATAATCAGCAGGATCGCCGTGCTGAACATTAGCGTGCGGCGGAAGGCACGATAGAGATCGATCAGACCAAGATCGCGGTAGATCAAGCCACCAAGGACCAAGGCGTAGAGAGAGGCCACCGCCCCAGCCTCTGTGGGGGAGAAGAAACCGCTCCAGATACCGCCGACGATGATCGCCGGCATCACCAGCGGCAGAATCGCCCGCCGTCCGGTGCGCAGCACCTCGCTTGCCAAGAAGGGTGTCGGTGCAGGCATCGCCACTCGATTGGTGGCCGCCAGTGCCACGGTCAACCCCATCAACATCAACGCCATCAGGATCCCTGGCACCAGACCGGCCATAAACAGCGCACCAATACTGACATTGGCCAGCCAGCCATATACCACCAGGGCGATGGAGGGCGGCAGAATCGGGCCAATCACGCTGGAGGCAGCGGTAATACCCGTCGAATAGCCCAGATCGTAGCCGCGCTCCTTCATCGCCTTGATCTCGACGCTGCCAAGACCGGCGGCATCTGCCACCGCAGTACCCGACATGGTGGCGAACAGCGAACTGGCCACCACATTGGCGTGCCCCAGCCCCCTTTGGTAAAGCCGACCAGAGCAGTGGCAAAATCGAAGATTCGCGAGGTCGTGGAACCCGAGTTCATAATATTGGCGGCCAGGATGAACAGTGGTATCGCTAGCAGGGTGTAATTGTTCAGCGTCTGCACCATGCGTAGCGACATCAGTTCCACCGACAATCCGGTGGCACTGGTCACCGCCAGTGCAATGAAGGAGGTCATCCCGATCGCCACGACGACGGGTAGGCCAATGGCCATCAACAGCAGCAGGGCACCGACAAAGATGATCAGTTCAAGCATCAGGCGCCCTCCTCGTCCATGTCTGCCATGGGTCGCCAATCGACCGGGCCACGCAGCACTTGCCAGGCCGACAGCACCGCCATACCAGCAAAGCCAATCAGGATGCCCAGGTAGAGATAACTAAAGCTGATACCCAGCGACACGGTGCGATTGTTGGCACTGGCACCCACCATGATCCAGGCCCCCCAGGCGGCGAGCACGAAAAAGCCGCAGGAGAGCAGCGCGACGAGCCGATACTGCAAGTCGCGCGCCACTCCGGCAAGACGGTGACTGAACAGATCCACGACCAGGTGCTCGCCACGCACCCAGGCTGAGAGCGAACCGAACCCGATCGCATAGATGGCCAGCATCGAGGCAACCTCCTCGGACCAGGGCATCCCCAGACCGAGCAGGTCGCGAGCCACCACGGCGCCAGACAGCAGCAGCAACACCCCTGCCAGCAGCAATACACCCAGGATATCGCAACCCAAGGTCAGCCCCCGCAAAAGATAAAAGGCCACCCGGTCCAGGGTGGCGACGGGCGGCATTGGGGAACGGGACACGGCAGACTCCTCCTCGGAGGTTGTTCACAATGCAGCAGCGGCGCCCCGCAAGGTCGCCGCTGTTGCCGCTCATAGTGAAAACGCGTCAGGCATCATCGCCGAGAGCATCTTCCATCACCCCATCGGCCATTTCCTCTAGCAGTCGCTCGATGGCCGGCATGGCGGCATCGCGGAAAGCATCGATTTCCGGCTCGATAATTGTCATGCCACGCTCCTCGAGCTGCTCCAGGTAGTACTCGTCGAGTTCACGTTCACGCTCGGTGCCGTATTCGCGGGCGACATGGATCGCCTCGCTAATCAGCTCCTGGTCGTCAGCATCGAGACCTTCCCACCACTGGCTGCTGGCCACCCAGTTCCAGGGGAACTGCACATGGCTGGTGAGGATGATGTGGTCCTGCACCTCCCACAGCTGGCGAGTGTAAGGCGAAGAAAGGGAGTTCTCGTGGCCATCGACCTGACCGGTCTGCATCGACAGGTAGATCTCCGGCGCCGGCACATTGACGACCTGGGCGCCGATCTCTTCCCAGACCTCCAGCCATACCGGCAGCGACGGCAGGCGGAGGCGGAACCCCTCGAGGTCATCCGGTGAGTGAATCGGCTGGTTGGCAGTCATGTGGCGAGGCCCGCGATGCTGGGTGCCGAAGTACTTCAGCCCTCCGCGCTCCTCGGCCTGCTCGATCAGCCGCTGGCCAGAAGGACTCTCCATGAAGGCGTCGACCTCCTCCCAGGTAGAGAAAACGAACGGCACGGTAATGGCGTCATACTCCTCGGCGTACTGCTGACGCCAGTTGCCGCCGGTGATCGATATCTGGGTCTGACCGAGATTGAGCAACTCGAGTACCGAGTTCTCACCGCCCAGGGAACCGGCGAGGAAGGGTCGCACATCGAATCGGCCCGGGGCATGCTCTTCCAGATACTCGGCAAAGCGCTCGACGGCATCGCTTTCGGAGCCGCCCTCGCTCATGGTGTTGTTGACCTGAATCTCAATGGTATTTGCCAAGGAATGAGGGGCCACTGCCAGCATACCGGCAGCGATCAGGGTGGCGAGCAGTGATTTTTGCATCAGACTCTCCCTTTAATGTTGTGATTATGGTTGAGGATGGCGTGTCGTGAACTCGATCTTGGTACAAGCGCGAGCCACGCACAAATCGACGTTGATGAAGGGGGGCCTTCGTCAATGGCGATGTCAAAGCCTATCCCATGACAGCAAGGCTTCCCGCCAACAACCCGTCCCGACACGACTAAAGATTAATATCCGAACGCCATTAGCGCGTATCTCAATAGTCGTCACCTGGCCGCCGGATGGCCGACTTGTCCTGAGGAGATTCACCATGCACGAAGCCAGCCCCGTCGCCTTTATCACCGGTGCCACCTCCGGCATCGGCCGTGCCTGTGCTCACCGTTTCGCCGCTGCCGGCTGGGCGCTAGTGCTAATCGGTAGGCGGCAGGCACGGCTCGACGCCCTGGCCGCTGAGCTGGGCGACCAGGTACCCGTTCACACTGCCGTGCTCGACGTCAGCGACTCAGACGCGATAGCACGGGTCACTGCCAACCTCCCCGAACGCTTTGCCACGCCTCACGCCCTGATCAACAACGCCGGCCTGGCCCTTGGCAAGGGCCCCGCCCAGGAGGCAGACCTGAGCGACTGGCAGCGCATGATCGAGACCAATATCACCGGCCTGGTCGGCGTCACTCGCCACCTGCTGCCGCGGCTGATCGAGAGTGGTGCCGGTGCCACCATCATCAACATCGGCTCAATCGCCGGCCGCACCCCCTACCCGGGCGGTCATGTATACGGTGCTACCAAGGCCTTCGTCGAACAGTTCAGCTACAACCTGCGCTGCGATGTCAGCACCCATGGCGTCAGGGTCACCGACCTGGCACCGGGGATGACAGAAAGCGAGTTCACCCTGATACGCATGAAGGGAGATACCGCCGTGAGCGATGACTACTATCGTGGCACCCAGCCCCTACGACCCGATGATGTTGCCGTGCAGGCCGTGCAGATCGCCGAGCTGCCTCCCCACGTCAACGTCACTCGACTGGAGGTTACCCCTCTCTGCCAACAGTGGGCGCCCTTTAACATCGTCAGGGATCACGCCTCCTCACCCACCAGATGAGATTGACGAAGCCCGAGATCACCATCGCCTAATTGTCTCGCGCCCGTTCGAGGCGTCATCCTGAGTGACAAGCCGCCAAGGAGTACTTCAATGACAGCAGCCGAGACTCGTCAGCTTCCCCTAGCCGGGCTCAAGGTTCTCGAACTCGGCCAGCTCATTGCTGGCCCCTTTGCCACCAAGCTGCTAGGTGAATTTGGCGCCGACGTGATCAAGATCGAGCCACCCGGCACCGGCGATCCTCTTCGCAAATGGCGAATCATCGAGGATGGCACCTCCCTCTGGTGGCACGTCCAGAGCCGCACCAAGCGCTCGGTGTCACTCGACTTGCGTGCACCCCAGGGCCAGGACCTGGTCCGTCGCCTGGTTCATGAGGCCGATGTGCTGGTCGAGAATTTCCGCCCCGGTACGCTTGAAGGATGGGGGCTCGGCTATGAGGCACTCGCCGCCTTCAACCCGCGACTGATCATGGTACGGATCTCTGGCTACGGCCAGACCGGTCCTTACCGCGACAAGCCCGGCTTCGGGGTGATCGGCGAAGCCATGGGCGGGCTGCGCTACCTCACCGGCCACCCTGGTGAACCCTCGGTGCGGGTCGGAGTGAGCATCGGCGACTCCCTCTCCGCCCTCTACGCGGTGATCGGGACTCTGCTCGCACTGCAGGAGCGAGGCCGCAGCGGGCTCGGCCAGGAGATCGACGTGGCGCTCTACGAATCTGTGTTCGCCATGATGGAGAGCCTGCTACCCGAGTACGACGCCATCGCTCAGGTGCGGGAGCCCAGTGGCAGCGCCCTGCCCGGCATCACGCCGTCGAATGCCTACCGCACCCGCGACGGCGACTTCGTGCTGATTGCCGGCAACGGCGACAGCATCTTCAAGCGCCTGATGCAGGTGATCGAGCGCGACGATCTGGCCGAGGACCCGGCGCTGGCTCACAACGACGGTCGCAGCCGCCGCGCCGCCGAGATCGATGCTGCCATCGAGGCCTGGAGTCTGACCCTCGGTCGCGACGAGATTCTCGCCGCTCTGGATGCCGCCCGGGTGCCTGCGGGCTTTCCCTATACCGCTGCCGACATTGCCAGCGACCCGCACTACCTGGCCCGAGAGATGATTCAGACCATCACCCGCCCCAGCGGCGGCCCGCTCAAGGTCCCCGGCGTACTGCCCCGACTCAGTGCCACCCCGGGCCGGCTCGGCGATGGCGGCCCGGCCCTGGGCCAGCATACCGAGGAGGTGCTTGACGAGCTGGGCATTGATGACGAGACCCGCGCCAAGCTACGCAGCGCCGGCATCATCTAACCCCGGGGAGCTTCCATGCCTTCATTACAGATCAACGAGGTGGCGCCCCGCGACGGGCTGCAGATCGAAGCCGATTTTGTGCCCACCGTAGACAAGATACGCCTGATCGACGCCCTCTCCGCCACCGGCCTTGCGCGCATCGAGACGGCCAGCTTCGTCTCGCCCAAGGCGATCCCCCAGCCCATGCCGGCCCGCTGATCGCGGGCTCGCGTGGCTGGGGGCTAGTCGGCCCCCTGCTGCCAGCGGCACACGAATAGCGCATAGGCCTTGAGGGTATGGCGGATCGACTCGATGTCGACCCGCTCATCGATGCCGTGGATGCGTTCCGCTACCGGCCCGTAGCAGCTACCCGGCACGCCGCCCGCAACGTGGAAGGCGCACAGGTCGGTGATGCAGGTAGAGAGGTAGTGTTCCGGATCGCGGCCGGTCAGCGTCCGGTGGCACTCCTCGAGCAGCCCGATACCCGGCGCCGCGAGGTCGACCAGATGCCCCGGCGAGCGAAAGCCGTGAAATTCGACCCGTGGCGCCTCACCGACCAGCCCCAGCTCGCGATGCGCGCGAGCCACGCAGTCCTCGAAGCGCTGCATGATCTGCTCAGGCGCCACCCCCGGCGCAAAACCGACCCGCCCCTCGATTTCCGCATGGGCGGCTACGCTGGAGGCCCAGTTACCGCCATCGAAGCGGCCGATGTTGAGGCTGAAGGGCCGCGCGTAGGCGTCGTAGGGCGGCTCGCGCTCGGCGTTGAGTTCATCCTCGAACGCCCTGAGCGCCGGGATCAGCCGCTGCATGGTGTCGATGGCATCGCTGCCGGACGCGGGGTCGAGCACATGGGCCGGCACGCCATCGACGCGTATCCGGAAGCGCACCACACCGGTCTGGCCGGCGTAGAGGCGCGGCCCGAAGGGCTCGGGAATCAACACGAAATCGCCGCCGTGGCCGGCATTGACGCAGGCCAGCGCGCCGTTGCCGCTGCACTCCTCCTCGATCACGGCCTGCAGCGTCAGCGGTGTGTCGATGGCGACGCCGGCACGCCGCACCGCCACCACCGCCATGACCATCGCCGCCACTCCCGCCTTCATGTCGCCGGCGCCGCGTCCGTACAGCCAGCCATCCCGCCGCCAGGGCTGCCAGGGCGGCCGAGACCAGGTGTCGATGGGCTCTGCCGGCACCACGTCGAGATGGCCGTTGAACACCAGGTGCGGCCCGGGGGCGTTGCGATTCAGTGCCGAGACCAGGCAGTAACGGCCGGCGCCGGACCACGCCACTGGCGCATGCTGGGAGTGCTGCAGCAGGCTCGGCTCATCCATCGCCACCCGCTCCACCGGCAGATCGAGCCGCGTAAGTGCTGCTTCCATCGCCGTCAGCACGCCCTGCTCCTGGCCAAGCACGCTGTATTCACGCACCAGGGTTTCGGTCAAGGCCAGGGTCTCCTCGAAGCAGGCATCGCACTGCTCGAGCACACGCTGTTCACGCTCACTCAGTTGCTCGCTCGACATCGTCCCTCCCCGGCGCTCGGTTGCAGCTGGCGCGTCAGGCGCCCAGCCCCTGAATCACATAGTCCCTGGCCACGCCGATGTGGTAGTCCACCGCCTCGCGGCAGCGCTCGGGCTTGCCGC
The DNA here is from genome assembly GCF_010977575.1 of Halomonas socia. Lineage (GTDB taxonomy): Bacteria > Pseudomonadota > Gammaproteobacteria > Pseudomonadales > Halomonadaceae > Franzmannia > Franzmannia socia. The sequence goes on along the minus strand of NZ_CP048812.1, from coordinate 3,332,865 downwards.
TGGCCAGGGCCTCGATCAGCGGCCAGTGGTTGGCGGCGATGCGCTCGGGCTCGGCGTGGGTGCGCTCGATCAGCGCCATGCACAGCCGCAGCTCGTGGGATAGATCATCGAAGGCCTTGAGCAGGCGGCGGTTGCCGGCCATCTCGAACACCAGGCGATGAAAGTGCAGGTCGGCCTCGATCTTGCGGCCGTCATCGCTCCCCGCAGCCAGCTCGCACATGACCTCCACCTGCCGTGATAGCTCGGTGTGGACGGCATCGTCGAAGCGCGCCGCCAGCAGCTCGAAAGCGTGGCGTTCGTAGCACAGACGCAGGTCGAAGACATCGGCCAGGTCGTCGCCGATGAGTTCGCGCACGTAGAAACCCTTGCGCGGCCGCGATATCAGCAGGCCGCGGCTCTCCAGCAGCCGCGCCGCCTCGCGCACCGGCGCGCGACTCACGCCCAGCTCGCGGGACAGCTGCACCTCCGACAGTCGCACTCCCGGCGCGTAGTGGCGCGCGATGATCGCCTCGGTAAGGTAGTCGGCCACCTGCTCGACGAGGTTGGTCTGCTGCAGCCGCGGCGCAGCAGGCGGGGGGTTGGCATGCATTGAAGTCCCTCTGCTCCAGAATCCTGAGACGCTAATGTGTTTACAGTATGGCCAAACATCACGCTATGTCGACCACCGACTGTCGACAGCTTGGGTGAGCGTTGCTATGTTCAAAGGCGACCCGATGATTTGCCATCGACGCACCACGACCAACAAGACGTATTAGAGAAACAAGACGTACCAAGACCAACAACAAGGGACGTAACCTATGAAGACTCCTCTGGCCCTGGCCATTGCCGCCACGGCGTTCACCCTCTCCGGCGCGCATGCCGACGAGCCGCGGCACGGTGGCACCATTGACACCATCATCCAGCCCGAGCCGCCCGGCCTGGTGCTGGGCATGATCCAGAACGACCCGACCCGCAAGGTGGCAGGCAACATCTACGAAGGCCTGCTCAGCTACTCCACCGACCTGGAGCCGCGCCCACAGCTGGCCGAATCCTGGGACGTCGATGACGACGGCCTGGTCTGGACCTTCCAGCTCCGCGAGGGGGTGACCTGGCACGACGGCGAGCCCTTCACCGCCGAGGACGTGGTGTTCTCCGCCGATGTCTTCCATCGCGAGCTCAACCCCAGCGCCCGCGCCGTGCTCGACCACGTCGAGAGCATCGAGGCCGACGGCGACCACACCGTGGTGTTCACCCTCAAGCAGCCTTTCGGGCCCTTCCTGCTCTCCTTCGAGGCCGGCACCTTCACCATGGTGCCCAAGCACCTCTACGAGGGGACCGACTTCCGCGATAACGAGCACAACAGCCACCCCATCGGCACCGGCCCCTTCAAGTTCGAGAACTGGGACCGCGGCACGGTGATCGAACTGGTGCGCAACGACGACTACTACGTGGATGACCTGCCCTACCTCGATGGCATCAACTGGCACGTGATCCCCGACGGTGCCTCACGCGCCGTGGCCTACGAGAACGGCACCGTCGACGTACTGCCCAACGGCACCGTCGAGAACTTCGACATTCCGCGCCTGGCCGAGCTCGACAACACCTGCATGACCGAAGAGGGTCACGAGTACTTCAGCCCCTTCGCCATGCTGTGGATGAACAATCGCGAGGGGCCTACCGAGGACAAGCGTTTCCGCCAGGCGGTTATGTACGCCATGGATCGCGAATTCGCCCGCGATGTGCTTTGGAACGGGCTCGGCAATGTGCCGCTCTCGTCGTTCGGCTCCAACGCCCGCTTCCAGCACGACGGCCTGGAGCCCTACGACCACGATCCGGATCGCGCCCGCGAGCTGCTCGACGAGATGGGCTATGACGGCGAAGAGGTGCGCCTGCTGCCGCTGCCCTACGGCGAAACCTGGACGCGCTGGGCCGAGGCGGTGCAGCAAAACCTGCGCGAGGTGGGCATCAACGTGCGCACCCAGTCCACCGACGTGGGCGGCTGGAACCAGCGCCTCGGCGACTGGGACTACGACCTCGCCTTCACCTTCCTCTACCAGTACGGTGATCCGGCGCTGGGTATCTCGCGCACCTACCTCTCCAGCAATATCGAGCGCGGCTCGCCGTGGAACAACGTCGGCGGCTACGAGAACGAGCGCGTCGACGAGCTGTTCAACGAGGCGGCCACGGCCTTCCCGGATGAAGAGCGGGAGTCGCTCTACCGTGAGGTCCAGGAAATTCTCCACGAGGACGTGCCGGTGGGCTGGTTGATGGAGCTCGGCTTCCCGACCCTCTACCGCTGCGACGTCAACGACCTGGTGACCTCCGGCGTCGGCGTCAACGACGGTTTCAAGGACGCTTGGCTGGACCGCTGACCCCTGATCGAGGCGGCCTTCGGGCCGCCTCCTCGCTTGCAGAGACCCTCCCATGCTCTATGTCCGCTTGATCCTGATGCGGCTGTTGAAGGCCGTGGTCGTGCTGTTCATGATCATCATCTTCAACTTCGTGTTGATCCAGCTCGCCCCCGGCGACCCCGCGGCCATCCTGGCCGGTGAGGCCGGCGCCACCGACGAGGAATTCCTGCGTCAGCTGCGCGAACGCTTCGGCCTAGACCAGCCCCTCTACGTGCAGCTGTGGCGCTACGTCTCCGGCGTCGCCATGCTCGACTTCGGCTTCTCCTACCGCCAGCAGATGCCGGTCCTCGACCTGATTCTGGCGCGCCTGCCGGCTACCCTGCTGCTCACCGGCACCGCCTTCGTGCTCTCCCTGGTACTGGGCATCGTCGCCGGCTCGCTGGCCGCTGCCCGGGCCAAGAAGGCCTCCGGCTCGATCATCATGGCCCTGGCGCTGCTGTTCTACGCCACGCCGCTGTTCTGGGTCGCACTGATGTCGGTGGTGCTGTTCTCCGTCTACCTGGACCTGCTGCCCGCCTACGGCATGTACACCGTGGGTGCCGGCCACACCAGCCTGGCCCTGGTCCTCGATGTGGGCAAACACCTGATCCTGCCGGCCTCCACCCTGGCGCTATTCTTCATGGCCATCTACACCCGCATGACCCGCGCCTCGATGCTCGAGGCCAGCCAGCAGGACTTCGTCAAGACCGCCCGCGCCAAGGGGCTCAAGAACAGCGTCATCCAGCGACGCCACATCCTGCGCAACGCGCTGCTGCCGATCATCACCCTGGCCGGCCTGCAGGCAGGCCAGATGGTCGGCGGTGCCATCCTCACCGAGACGGTGTTCGCCTGGCCCGGCATCGGCCGACTGATGTTCGAGGCGCTGCAGCAGCGCGACTACAACCTGCTGCTGGGCATCTTCTTCTTCTCGGCGGCCCTGGTGATCCTGTTCAACATCATCACCGACCTCGTCTACGGGCTGGCCGACCCGCGCATCAAGGAGGGCTCATGAGCTTCTTCGCCCGCTTTGCCCAGAACCGCGGCGCCCTGATCGGGCTGATCATTCTCCTCACGATCATCGCCATGGCGATCCTTGCTCCGCTGCTATTTCCCGAGTCGCCCTGGCGCATGGTGCAGCGCCCCTTCCTGCCACCCATGGAGGTCGACGGCTTTCCGCTCGGCACCGATACCATGGGCCGCAACGTGGCCGCGGGGCTGATGCACGGCGCCTGGGTGTCGCTGCTGATCGGCCTGGTCTCGACCACGGTGGCACTGGCCATCGGCGTACCGCTGGGCGCCATCGCCGGCTACTACGGTGGCCTGATCGACGACGCCCTGATGCGCTTTACCGAGTTCTTCCAGACCATTCCCAACTTCGCCCTGGCAATCGTGCTGGTGGCCATCATGCAGCCCAGCATCACCTCCATCGTGCTGGCCATCGCCATCGTCAGCTGGCCCCCGGTGGCGCGCCTGGTGCGCGCCGAGTTCCTGTCGCTGCGCAACCGCGAGTACGTCGAGGCGGCGCGCCTGGTCGGCCAGTCCAACACCACCATCATCCTGCGCCAGATCCTGCCCAACACCCTGTCGCCGATCATCGTGCTGGCCTCGCTGATGGTCGCCACCGCCATCCTGCTGGAGTCCGCCCTCTCCTTCCTGGGCCTGGGGGATCCCAACGTGATGTCATGGGGCTACATGATCGGCGCGGCGCGCACCGTGATCCGCCAGGCCTGGTGGCTGAGCTTCTTCCCCGGCGTGGCGATCCTGCTCACCGTACTGGCCCTCAATCTGGTGGGCGAAGGCCTCGACGACGCCTTGAACCCGAAACTCGCCCGCGAGCGCTCCTGAGGGGAAACGACATGACCGATAGCCAAGCGACGCCCCTGCTCAGCCTGCGCCATGTCAGCATCGCGCTGCCCAAGGGCGCCGACCGCGCCCTGGCCGTGGAGGACGTCAGCTACGACGTGTTTCGCGGCGAGATCCTGTGCGTGGTGGGCGAATCCGGCTCCGGCAAGTCGATGGCCGCCAACGCGGTCATGGGCCTGCTGCCCAAGGGCGTCTACACCAGCGGCGGCGAGGCGATCTTCGACGGCCAGGACCTGTTGCAACTCAGCGAAAAGCAGCACCGCACCTTGCGCGGACTGCGCATCGGCATGATTTTCCAGGAGCCGATGACCGCACTCAATCCATTGATGCGGGTCGGTGCCCAGATCAGCGAGGTATTCGAGGCCCACGGCCAGTTCAATACCCGCGAGCGCCAGCAGAGGGCGCTGGCACTGCTCACCGAGGTCGGCATCCCGGATCCTGACAAGGCGATTCGCGCCTACCCCTTCCAGCTTTCCGGCGGCCAGCGCCAGCGGGTGATGATCGCCATGGCGCTGGCCCTGGAGCCGGAACTGCTGATCGCCGATGAGCCGACCACGGCGCTCGACGTCACCACCCAGGCTCAGATCCTCGAACTGATCCGCGACTTGCAGCAGCGTCGCGGCATGGCGGTGATGTTCATCACCCACGACTTCGGGGTAGTCGCCGAGATCGCCAACCGGGTCTGCGTGATGCGCTACGGCCAGATCGTCGAACTCGGCGAAGCCGAGGCGGTGCTCAAGCACCCCTCCCACGACTATACCCGGGCGCTGATCGAGGCGATTCCCAGCGACGTGATTCCCGAGGCGCGCGGCGCCGAGACCGATACGCCACTGCTCGAGGTGGTAGGGCTCAACAAAGTGTTCCGCTCGCGGGGCGGGCTATTCAAGCCGGCCCGCGAGGTACACGCCCTGCAAGATGTCTCCTTCTCGCTGGTCAAGGGAGAAACCATCGGCATCGTCGGCGAGTCGGGCTCCGGCAAGTCGACCCTGGGGCGCTGCGTAGTGCGCCTGGAGCGTCCGGACAGCGGCACCCTAAGCCTCTCCGGCACCGATTTCATGCACCTGCAGGGCGAGGCGCTGCGCCGCGAGCGCCACCGCGTGCAGATGATCTTCCAGGACCCCTATGCCTCGCTCAACCCACGCCATCGGGTCGGCTACTCCATCGCCCAGGGGCCCATCGCCAACGGCACGTCCAAGGGCCAGGCCATGGCCAAGGCCAAGGAGCTGCTGGCGCTGGTGGGGCTCGAGGGCACCGACGACCGCTACCCCCACGAGTTCTCCGGCGGCCAGCGCCAACGCATCGGCATCGCACGGGCGTTGGCCATGCAGCCCGAGCTGATCGTCGCCGACGAAGCGGTCTCGGCGCTGGACGTATCGATCCAGGCCCAGATCCTCGAGCTACTGGAAGAACTCAAGCAGAAGCTCTCGCTATCGCTGCTGTTCATCACCCATGACCTGCGGGTGGCGGCACAGATCTGCGACCACATCGTCGTCATGCAGCACGGCCGTATCGTCGAGCAGGGTCCGGCCCGGGAGGTGTTCCTGGCGCCTCGTGAGGCTTACACTCGCGAACTGCTGGACGCCATTCCCGGCCGCGAACAGGCGCTGGCCGACGCGTGAATCGACTATCGCAAGGAGACGCAATGCACGCACTGCTGGAGAAGATCGCCGCCATCGTCGGCGACGCTCATGTGCTGACCGGCGAAGCGGTCACCGGTCGCGCGGTGGACTGGATGACCGGCGCCCCCTGCCAGGCGGCGGCCATCGTGCGCCCGGCCAGCACCGAGGAAGTCGCCGCGGTCATGCGCGCCTGCCACGCGGCGCGCCAGCCGGTGGTCACCCATGGCGGCCTGACCGGCCTGGTACACGGCGCCGAGGCCGGCGACGATGAGCTGGTCATCTCGCTGGAGCGCATGGCCGCCATCGAGGCCCTCGACCCGGTGGGCGCGACGCTCACCGCTCAGGCCGGCGCACCGCTGCAGCGCGTCCAGGAGGTCGCCGAAGAGGCCGGCCTGCAGTTCGCTCTCGACCTCGGCGCCCGCGGCAGTTGCACCATCGGCGGCAATATCGCCACCAACGCCGGCGGCATCCGTGTGATCCGCTACGGCATGATGCGCCAGCAGGTGCTGGGGCTGGAGGCGGTACTCGCCGACGGCAGCGTGGTCAGCTCGATGAACCACATGCTCAAGAACAACGCCGGCTACGACCTCAAGCAGCTGTTCATCGGCAGCGAGGGCACCCTGGGTATCGTCACGCGTGCCGTGCTGCGCCTGCAGCCGCCCACGCCTGCCGTGCAGACCGCGCTGGTCGCCTGCCCCAACTTTTCCGCGCTGACCGCGCTGCTCGGCCACCTCGGCCGTGCCCTGGGCGGCAGCCTCGCTGCCTTCGAGGCGATGTGGCAGAGCCACTACCGACTGCTGACCGTGGAGAGCCAGCGCCACGTGCCGCCGCTGGCACCGGATGCACCTTTCTATGCCATCGTCGAGTCGCTGGGCAGTGACCCCGACAGCCACGCCGCGCAGTTCGCCCAGGCCCTGGAAACGGCCCTCAAGCAGGAATTGATCAGCGATGCGGTGCTGACCCACTCCGACAATCAACGCCAGGGGCTATGGGCCATCCGCGAGGACATCGAGGGGCTGATCCAGGGTCTCTCGCCGCTGTTCACCTTCGATGTCAGCCTGCCGATCGCCGAGATGGAGGGCTATGTCAGCAACGTCGAGGCGGCGATCCACCGCGACTGGCCCGAGGGCCGGGTGGTCACCTTCGGCCACCTCGGCGACGGCAACCTGCACCTCTCGGTGGGCGTCGGCAGCCAGGACCCGGCCACCCGGCGCACGGTGGAGCGGCACGTCTATGCGCCCCTGGCCGCACTAGGCGGCTCGGTCTCCGCCGAGCATGGCATCGGCCTCGAGAAGCGCGACTACCTGCCGCTCTCACGCAGCCGGGAAGAGCTCGCCCTGATGCGCACCCTCAAGCAGGCCATGGATCCCCATGGGCTGCTCAACCGTCATAAGGTCGTGGCGTACGACTGAACACCGCCACCTCGTATCACGCTTTTTTGGAGTCACCCATGCCCCGCTTTCCCGACCACCTCAGCGGTGACGGCCCCCACAACCCCTTCCCGGGCGTACGCGTGCTGGAGCGCCGCCTGGGACGCGGTATCCCTCATCAGTTGGGCTCCAACGAGGGCCTCGACATGCCCCATCGCGCGCTGCGTGAGCACTTCGGCGACGCCATGGCCGAGCACGTCTACAGCTACGGCGACGCCGAGGCGCTGGGCATCCGCCAGCGGCTGGCCGAGCAGCAAGGCATTGCGCTGGACGCCATGCTGGTCGACGCCGGCGCCGACAGCCTGATCGCGCTGGCACTGCGCGCTACCCTGGTGTTCGGCGAGTGCGTGGTGGGCACCGCCGGCACCTACCCCACCTTCGGCTACTTTGCCCGCGGCCAGGGCTGCCGGCTGGTGGAAGTGCCCTACGACGAGGGGCCCGGCCGCCTGGCCCCCGACCTCGACGCCCTGGCCCGCGCCGCCCATGATCACCAGGCGCGGCTGGTGTATCTCGCCAACCCCGACAACCCCAGCGGCCACCTGCACAGTGACGACGCCATCCTGACGCTGCGGGCGGCCCTGCCCGACGACTGCTGGCTGCTGCTCGACGAGGCCTATTACGACTTCCGCGAGGACGCCGGCGGCGAGTTCGGGCGCCGCGTACTGCCCGGGGTGATTCGCCTGCGCACCCTCTCCAAGGCCCACGGGCTGGCCGGGCTGCGGGTCGGCTACGCCATCGCCGAACCCGAGACCCTAGCGGTGATGATGAAGGTACGGATTCACTATGCGGTGTCGACACTGACCCAGGCCGCCGCCGAAGTGGTGCTGGATGCCCCGCAGGAGAGCGATGCCCACGTCAACGCCGTCCGCGTGCGTCGCGCGCGGCTCAGCGAGCACTTCCGCGCGCTGGGCGCCGACGTGCTGCCCAGCGCCACCAACTTCGTCGGCCTGCGCCTGCCCAGCGCCGAGCTCGCCGGGCGCGTGCATCGCGAGATGCTCGAGGCCGGCAAGCTGATCGCCCGTCCCGCCGACCCGGCGCTGGGCCACGTGCTGCGCATCACCGCGGTGGAGAACGCCCTGGCACCGGGCCAACTGGCCATCCTGGAGCAAGCCCTGACGACAGGCTGAGCGTGCTCAGCAGCGTCCCTTCTTGCGCTGGCCCGGCGGGCAGAAACCACCGCGGCGACGGTCGTCATAGTGGTAGTAGTGGTGGGACTGCCGGCTGCTACGATGGTGGCGATGATCGCGGCCATCGATCTCGATCAGCGGTTCGGGGGTGATCCGCGCCGGCGAGTAGCTGCAGCCGGCCAGGGTCAGTGCCACGGCAGCAATCGTCAGGGGTAACAGTCGCATGGTCTTGCCTCATGAGGATAAGGAAACGGTCCGTTATCCCCTTCGCTCCCGGTTCGGCCTGCATCTCGGTCCCCCTTGGGGTCGCGCCTCTGATGGGCGGGCAGGCTCGAACAGCGTTCATTAATTACTATATCCGATCCCTCCCGCCGCCAAGCAGGCAGAATATGAAAACAATAAGACGCTTGGGGCTGCTCAGGCGTTGTAGACAACCTCCCCCAGCTCGCCGAGGTCATACCCTCCGGCCCGCGCCGCCCAATCCCGGCAACGCGGCTCGCGGGCGAAGCGCATCAGCCGCTGCAGCGGCGCCTCGAAGTAGCTACGGCGGCGCATCAGCAGGTCAAAGCACTCATCGTGCAGGCCGATGAAATCGAGCCCATGACGCCGGGCCGCCGCCTCCACCCCAAGCCCCGCATCGGCATCCCCACGGCGCACCGCCAACGCCAGATCATCTTCGCTCAGTGCCACGTCGGCACTCAGCGACAGCGTCTCCAGACGCATGCCGGCGCGCGTCAGCAGCAGCGTCAAGAGTCGCTCGGCGCCGGCATCCGGCTGGCGATGGGCCAGCACCACCTGGGGCCTAGCCAGGTCGGCGAGCCCGGCAATACCCAGCGGATTGCCGGGGGCCAGCATCAGCCCCTGGCGGCGCCGTGCCCAGCGGATCGCCACCAGGTCGCGCATCCCGCCTAGCCCCAGCGCCAGCGGATCATTGTAGCGGCCACTCTCGGCATCCAGCAGATGCACGCCGGCCACCAGCGCCTGCCCCGCCAGCAGCCGGCGCACGCCGTCGCCGCTGCCGTGGCACAGCGTCGCCAGCTGCGAGCCCGACTCGCGCACCGCCCACTCCAGCAGCGGGTCCTGGCTGCCGGCGAGGATCGCCGCCAGCGGCTCGCGGCTACGCTGGTCGCCCTCCAGATGATTCATCAGCCACAGGTCCAGCGCCTGGCGCGGAAACAGCAGCTTGCCGGTCACCCGGGTGCAGGGGACCAGTTTCTGGCGAACCAGGTCGTAGAGCTTGCGCTCCTTGAGGCGCAGGTAATCGGCGGCCTCGCGGGTGGTGAGGTAGGCGTGGGCGGTCATGGCAAGCCTTGTCGGGCGGTCAAGTGGCAAATTACTGCGTAAGACTGCATTGATTACAGCACATGATGCATACAACGGCATAACGGCACATCATGCAGCGACTTGCATGGAGCCCGTAATGCCAATCGCCGACAACGCCTTTTCCACCGCGCTGACCCTGATCGTTACCCTCGACCCGGCGCTGCTGAATATCGTCAGCCTGTCGCTGCAGGTGTCGCTGAGCGCCGTGCTGATCGCCGCCATGATCGGCCTGCCGCTGGGCGCGGCGCTGGCGCTGTGGCTCTTCCCCGGCCGCGGTGCGGTGGTCGTGGTGCTCAACGCCTTCATGGGGCTGCCGCCGGTAGTGGCTGGCCTGATGGTCTATCTGATGCTGTCGCGGGCCGGGCCGCTGGGCAGCCTCGGGCTGCTGTTCACACCCACCGCCATGGTCATCGCCCAGGTGGTGCTGGTGCTGCCCATCGTCGCCGCCCTGACCCGACAGCATATCGAGGCGCTGCTCGCCGAATACCGCGAGCAGCTGGCCTCGTTCGGGCTGGGCCGCCCGCGCATGATGCCGACCCTGCTGTGGGACGCCCGTGTGGCCCTCACCACCGTGGTGCTGGCAGGGTTTGGCCGCGCCAGCGCCGAGGTCGGCGCAGTGTTGATCGTCGGCGGCAATATTGACGGCGTGACCCGGGTGATGACCACCGCCATCGCCCTGGAGACCAACCGCGGCAACCTGGCGCTGGCACTCGGCCTGGGCCTGGTGCTGCTACTACTGGTGGCCTGCGTCAACGGCGCCGCACACCTGCTCGGCGAGCACGCCAGGAGGCAGATGGGATGAGCAGCCTCAGCCAGCCCCGCCTGCCCCAGGCGACGACCACACCGATGCTGCCGCTGACACTCGACGGCGTGCGTTTCAGCCATCGCGGCCAGCGCCTGCTGGGCGACATCGACCTTCGCCTGGGCGCCGGCCGCACCCTGATCATGGGGCCCAACGGCGCCGGCAAGAGCCTGTTGATGCGCCTCTGTCACGGCCTGCTCAAACCCACTACCGGGCAGATCCTCTGGAACGACCAAGCGTTGAGTCCGGCGCTGGCACTGCGCCAGGCGATGGTCTTCCAGCGCCCGGTGCTGCTCAAGCGCAGCGCCCAGGCCAACCTCACCTATGTGCTGGCGATCCGCGGCTGCCCGCGGCGCCTGCGCAAGCCCCGTGCCCAGGCGGCGCTGGAACGCTTCGGCCTGGCCACGCTCGCCCAGCGCCCGGCGCGGGTGCTGTCCGGCGGCGAACAGCAGCGCCTGGCGCTGGCTCGGGCCTGGCTGCTGGCACCCGATATCCTGTTTCTCGACGAGCCCACCTCGGCCCTCGACCCCGCCGCGATCCGCGCCGTCGAGGAGGCGGTCAACCAGTTTCACCACCGCGGCACCAAGATCGTGATGACCACCCACGACCTCTATCAGGCGCGGCGCCTGGCCGACGACGTGGTGTTCCTCAACGCCGGACGGCTGCTCGAGCACAGCCCCGCCGAGCGCTTCTTCGCGACCCCGCAGAGCAGCGAGGCCGCCGCCTTCGTGCGCGGCGAGCTGCCCTGGTAATCCAAAAGCACCGCAACTACGACAACAAGGAGTTCTCATGCAACGTCGCCACCGCCTCTCGATCCTCGCTCTCAGCATCGCCCTCTCCGCGCCGCTCGCCGCCGATGACGAGCGCTACATTACCCTGGCCTCGACCACCTCCACCGAGCAGTCGGGGCTGTTCGCCGATATCGTGCCGCAGTTTCGCGAGGCTACCGGTATCGAGGTGCGCGTGGTTGCGGTGGGCACCGGCCAGGCCTTCGAGATCGCCCGCCGCGGCGACGCCGACAGCCTACTGGTCCACGATACTCAGGGCGAGGAGCAGTTCGTCGCCGATGGCTATGCCAGCGAGCGCCTCGACGTGATGTACAACGACTTCGTGCTGATCGGCCCCAGCGACGACCCGGCCGGCATCGCCGACGCCGACGATGCCCTAGACGCCTTCAGCCGCATCGCCGCCAGCGGTACGCCCTTCACCTCCCGCGGCGACGACAGCGGCACCCACCGCGCCGAGCAGCGCTTCTGGGAAGACGCCGGGGTCGATACCGACGGCGGCTGGTACCGCGAGCTGGGCAGCGGCATGGGCCCGACCCTCAACACCGCGGCGGGGATGGACGCCTACGTGTTCGCCGACCGCGCCACCTGGCTGGCCTTCGACAACCGCCAGGATCTCGCCATCCTGTTCGAGGGCGACGAAGCGCTGTTCAACCAGTACGGCAGCCTGCTGCTGGACCGCGAGCGCCACCCGCACCTCAAGCACGACCTCGCCGAACAGTGGCACCAGTGGCTGGTCTCTGACCAGGGCCAGGAAGCCATCGCCGGCTACGCCATCGACGGCGAGCAGCTGTTCTTCCCCAACGCCGAGTGAGCGGCTGAGGCTAACCTCAGCCGTGCGGATGGCCGCAGCCTAGCGGGATCAGTCGCCAGCAGTAGCGCTGGCGATCAGCCGCCCCACGCTGAGCGCATCGATGAGCGGCCCGGGCAGTTCGCGAAAGGCAGCGTCGGCTTCGGCTCCCTGGCCGTCGAGCATCCGTGTAAAGAAGGCTCGGGCGACCTCGCTCACCCCATCGCCCTCCCCAGCCACCACGGCCAGCGCCCGGGCATGTGCCAACGCGCAGTAGGTGTTGCCCAATGCCCTGGCCGCGGCCAGGGTGACCAGTTCGACCGGCGTGGCTCCATAGACCGCCGCCCTGCACGAGCCCCTCCCGATGCCACGGCCGCCCACCGGCTGCACGCCCGCACCTCCCGCTGCTCGTCGTCGAGTCGGCTAGTGATGCGGCGTACGCCCGACCCGGGCGACGTTCCCGGAGACGAAGGCCCCGACGTTCTCCCGATATGCCTGCGGGGTCATGCCCGTGTGGCGTTTGAACAGGCGACGGAAGTGACTCACGTCGTCATATCCCACCGCACTGCTCACTTCCTGTACCGATTGCTGCTCATTCTCCAGCAGGTGCCGCGCCGCATTGACGCGCACCCGGTGTAGATAATGCCTGGGGGTCTCGCCGGTCGCGCGCTTGAATCGCCTCTCGAAGGTGCGCTCGCTCATGCCGACATTCCGGGCCAACTGCTCCATCGAGGCGATATCGGTGAAATGACGGAACAGCCACTCCTGCGCCTTCTGGATGCGCTGGTCCTCGTGGGCATACTCCGGTGGCTCGGCCCCATAGCCGATCTGCCAGGTACGCGGAGTCTCCAGCACCAGCGCCCGTGCCGTCTCCATGGCAAGCTTGTGACCGCAGAGCTTCTCGATCAGGTACAGGCTCAGGTCCACCGACGCGTAGACGCCGCCGCTGCAGAGTACATTGCCGGATTCGGTGATGACGCGCTCGGGCTGCCAGTGGACACGGGGATAGCGCCGGCGACAGGCATCGACGACCGCCCAGTGGGTGGTGGCCGGCCGGTCCTCGAGTATCCCCGCCTCCGCCAGCAACGCCACGCCGGCACAGACACCGGCGATGGTGGCTCCGCGCTCATGCCACTCCCTCAGCCATGGATAGAGGGCGGCATGAAGGGGAACAGCTGCCTCCAGGTCGGCGCCCACCGCAGCGACCAGGATCAGATCCGTGGACTCGATCGCCTCGATCCCGCAATCTGGCTGCAGGAGCAGCGAGACGCCCGTACGCACAGGCCGGCCATCCTGGGACACCGTGCGCACCCGAAACCGCGGCTCGGCGCGCCGCTCGCACATGAAATTCCACAGCACGCCCGCCGTCCCGAAGATCTCCAATGGCGCGACCGCCGTGGACGGCATTCCCCCCTCGACCAGAACGACCGTCACATCATGCATGGCTCCCCCTGCTTGACGGGAATCTACCCTAAATTTGGCGCCCCCCGCTCTGCGCCGCAAGTCCGCTCGCGAACAAACTGCTAGCAGTCTGTCGGATTTGACCGATCGACACGAGGAAGACGGATTTCGAAATCATGGGGGAGAGAACGATGTTCACTGATGCAAGTGCCAAAGCCCTGAAAATGACCCTTGGAGGCAACCTCCTGGGTCCCGATGACCCGGCCTTCGATGAGATACGCCAGGTCTGGAACGGCATGATCAACCGCCAGCCGGCGCTTATCGCGCGCTGTCGCGGAACGGCCGACGTGGTCGCGACGGTGGCCTTCGCCCGCAAGCGGGACCTGCCGATCTCGGTCCGCGGTGGCGGCCACAACGTCGCGGGCACGGCGGTCGGGGACAATAGCCTGATGATCGACCTGTCGCTCATGCGCACGGTCATCGTGGATGCGAGCGCGCGCGTTGCCCGCGTCCAGGGCGGGGCCCTGCTGCAGGATGTCGATCGGGAGACGCAGGTCCATGGCCTGGCCACCCCGACCGGCCTGGTGTCGAAAACCGGTATCGCAGGGCTCTGCCTCAGCGGCGGGCTCGGCTGGCTGCGACGCAAGCACGGTCTCACCTGCGACAACCTGATCGGTGCCGAGGTCGTCACCGGCAACGGCGAGGTGGTCTACACCAGCGAGACCGATAATCCGGAGCTACTCTGGGGCCTGCGCGGCGGTGGCGGCAACTTCGGCGTAGTGACCACCTTTGAGTTCAGGCTCCATCCGGTGGGTCCCGAGGTCGCCTTCACCTTCGTGGGCTACCCGGCCGACGACCGCCGGAGGTGTTACGAAGCGTACCGCGACTTCACGCAGCACGCCCCCGAGGAGGTCTCCACGCTCGTCACCTCGATCACGGTGCCGGACGACCCCGCCTTCCCCGTCCCGGACGCCCGCGGCAAGCCCGCCATCGCCTTCCTCGGGGTGTCCGTGGGAGCCCCCGAGGCAGGCGAGGCAGCGATGGCCCCCCTCCGCCAGGTCGCGGCGCCGCTTTTCGACCTAAGCGGCACGATGCGCTGGGTGGACATTCAATCGCTGCTCGATGCGAACTTCCCGGACGGTGGGCTTTACTATTGGAAGGGCCGCCCGCTGACAGCGGCCGCACTCGGCGACACCGGCATCGATATGCTCGTCGACTACGCCGAGCGTCGCCCCTCACCGCTGACGGCGCTGGTGCTCTGGCATCTGGGCGGCGCGATTCGACGGGTCGACGAGAACGGGACGGCCTACGGCGGCCGTGGCGCCGAGTACATGCTCGCGGCCGAGTCGATCTGGAGCGATCGGGCCGATGACGAGACCAACATTGCCTGGTCCCGCAATGCGGTGGACGACTTCACACGTTTCGGGTACGGCGACGGCTTCTATCTCAACTACCCGGGCTTCCTCGAGAACCAGGATGAAGAGACCAGGGCCACCTTCGGACAGAAGTACGCAAGGTTGCAGGCACTAAAGGCATCCTGCGATCCGCAGAACCTGTTTCGCTTCAACTCGAATATCACACCAGCATGAGGGCATCCGGCAGTGCCTCCCGGGCACCGCCCGGCGCCCCCGAAGGCGAGAATGGCCAGGGCCTGACCCCAGAGGCAAACAGCGGCGATCAGGAAGCCTAGACTGCAACGCAGCATTCAGGCTTCTGGATTCAGGACTCAAGGAGACAGCATGGCGAAGGCGACCAGAAGCGCATCGCTCTGGCACTGCAGGGCGGCGGCTCCCACGGCGCCTTGACCTGGGGCGTGCTCGACCGCCTGCTGGAAGAGGATCGGCTGGAGATCGACGGGGTCAGTGGCATCAGCCCCGGTGCCATAAATATGGTGGTGCTGGCCGATGGACTGTACAAGCGAGCCCCACCCAACTGGTCGCGCCCACGAAGCTCAACCCCCTGGCCATCAATCCCAGCTCGTTGGCGATAAGCGCGCCTCCACGCACTCGCCCAGGTGGCCCTGGCCTTCGCCGAAGGGCACGGCCTGCCGATAGGCGCCGGGATGACTCTCTACCTGGTGATGATGGAGCTGCCGGCGATCATGGTTGCCATCGCACTCTATCGCCGCTACAAGGGCAGCGACTCCAGCGAGGCGCTGCAGGGCATCTGGCATGAGACCCTGACCAACCGCGGCGTGATCCTGGGGATCCCCCTCTACCACGGGCTGATACAGCTAGTGTCGAGCTAGCCGCTTCTTAGCAACGCTCAGGCTGCTGGCTTGCGCGCCGTGATGGTCCAGGAGCTGGAGTCCATGACGATCTTGCCATCCTGCTCGAAGGGCGCCAGGACGTCACGCAGCGCCGCTTCGATCTGGGGTCGCTGCCGCTCCGCCTCCTCCCCGGCTTCGCGAAATACCTCCCCCGCCGGCCCCAGCGCGAGCTGGAAACGCATGGCATTCTCCACTGAGTCGCCCACCTCCACCGGACCATCGTTGCGCTCGAAGGCCACCTCCTCGAAGCCGGCGATCTCCAGCTGCTGGGTCACCACCTCGGGATTGGCCATCGAGAAGGGGCCCGGGCCACAGGTGCGGGCGTTCTCTCCCGGCGGCGGCAGAAAATCCAGCACCACTTGCTTAGGCAGGCCGAGCCAGGGGTTGTCGTCGATATCTCGCCAGACGATGAACATCAGCTCCCCGCCGGGGCGCAGTGCCTTGTGCACGTTGCGCATGGCCACCACCGGATGCTCGAAGAACATCATGCCAAAGCGCGAGAAGCACAGGTCGTATAGCGGCTCGAAGGGGTAGCGCTCGACGTCGGCGGTCACGAAGCGCACATTGCTGACGCCGGCCTCGTCGGCCCGTCGTCGGGCATCCTCCAGAAACGCCTCGACGCAATCCAGTCCCAGCACTTCCCCCTCGGGGCCGGCCTTGCGCGCCAGGGCGATGGCAGTGTCGCCCCAGCCACAGCCAACATCGAGAATGCCTGCGCCGGCGGGCACCTCCAGGTGTTCGAGGGGACACGGCTGTGATAGCTCAAGCCGTTCATCAGGATGTCCTGGTAGCGAGTGAACTTCTCGGCCAGGGTGTCGTTCCAGAATTCGACGTATTCGTTGGCGGGTTGTGCAGTCTGGTTCATGACGGTCTCTCCGCATGACGGAACCAAGGCGTCAGCGCCGAGCGGCAGCGCCAACGGGCGGGCTACCGGTACGGCACCCGCTATCGTTATCGTGACGTTCTCCCACTTCATCAGTAGTAGCAGCCAACGCCCATCGACACCTCGACCCCACGACTGACATTGATCTGAGCCTTTCGTCTAATCATCGCCGCATGCACTTTACGTTAACGTCAACTAATTCTAGGCTGACAGCCAGCACTCGATGTTTCCGGAGCCCGCCATGCACAGCGCCTATACGCCCCTCGACTTCGGCCTCGCCGATGAACTCAACATGCTGCGCGACCAGGTCAACGCCTTCGCCCGTGACGAGATCGCCCCGCGCGCCGCAGAGATCGATGCCAGCAACGACTTCCCGGCCGACCTGTGGCGCAAGTTCGGCGACATGGGCCTGCTCGGTATCACCGTGCCCGAGGCAGATGGCGGCAGCGGCATGGGCTACCTGGCGCACTGCATCGCCATGGAGGAGATCTCCCGCGCCAGCGCCTCGGTGGCGCTCTCGTTTGGCGCCCACTCCAACCTGTGCGTCAACCAGATCGCCCTCAACGGCAGCCCCGAGCAGAAGGCCAAGTACCTGCCCAAACTGATCAGCGGCGAACACGTGGGGGCGCTGGCGATGTCGGAGCCCAGCGCCGGCTCGGACGTGGTCTCCATGCAGCTGCGCGCCGACAAGCGCGGCGAGGACTACGTGCTCAACGGCAACAAGATGTGGATCACCAACGGCCCCGACGCCGACGTACTGGTGGTCTACGCCAAGACCGACCCCAGCGCCGGCGCCAAGGGCATCACCGCCTTTCTGATCGAGAAGGACTTTGCCGGCTTCGCCACCGCCCAGAAGCTCGACAAGCTCGGCATGCGCGGCTCCAACACCTGCGAGCTGGTGTTCCAGGACTGTGAGGTGCCGGCCGAGAACGTGCTGGGCAAGGTGAACAAGGGGGCGCGGGTGCTGATGAGCGGCCTGGACTACGAGCGCACCGTGCTCGCCGCCGGCCCCATCGGCATCATGCAGGCGGCGCTCGACGTGGTGGTGCCCTATATCCATGAGCGCAAGCAGTTCGGCCAGGCGATCGGCGAGTTCCAGCTGGTGCAGGGCAAGGTCGCCGACATGGCCACCACCCTCAACGCCTGCCGCGCCTACCTCTACGCCGTGGCCGGCGCCTGCGACCGTGGCAAGGTGTCTCGCAAGGACGCCGCCGGGGTGATCCTCTACTGCGCCGAGAAGGCCACCCAGCTGGCGCTGGACGCCATCCAACTGCTCGGCGGCAACGGCTACATCAACGACTACCCCACCGGGCGCCTGCTGCGCGACGCCAAGCTCTACGAGATCGGCGCCGGCACCAGTGAGATACGCCGCATGTTGATTGGCCGCGAGATCTTCTCCGAATCCGAGTAAAAATGACTGCGCTCACTCATACCCTCTTCCCAGAGTCTGAGCATCGCTCGCACATTTTTACCTTTCAGAGTTATTGGAGCCAATAAATGGCCATTCTGAATACCCAGATCAATCCGCGCAGCGAACTGTTCCAGGCCAACGAGGCGGCCATGCGCCGGGAAGTGCTGGCGCTGCGCGAGCTGAGCGCGGCGATCCGCCGGGGCGGCGGCGACAAGGCCCGCACCCGGCATGAGTCCCGCGGCAAGCTGTTCGTGCGCGACCGCATCGACCACCTGCTCGACGAAGGTTCACCCTTCCTCGAGTTCTCGGCGCTGGCCGCCCATGAGGTCTACGCCGATGCAGTGCCCGCCGTCAGCATCGTCACCGGCATCGGCCGCGTCTCGGGCGTGGAGTGCGTGATCGTCGCCAACGACGCCACCGTCAAGGGCGGCACCTACTATCCGCTCACGGTGAAGAAGCACATCCGTGCCCAGGAGATCGCCCGCAAGCATCGCCTGCCATGTATTTATCTCGTCGACTCCGGCGGCGCCTACCTGCCCTTTCAGGATGAGGTGTTCCCCGACCGCGACCACTTCGGACGCATCTTCTATAACCAGGCCACCCTCTCCGCCGAGGGCATCCCGCAGATCGCCGTGGTGATGGGCTCCTGCACCGCCGGCGGCGCCTACGTGCCGGCCATGGCCGACGAGTCGATCATCGTCCGTGAACAGGGCACCATCTTCCTCGGCGGCCCGCCCCTGGTGAAGGCCGCCACCGGCGAGAGCATCAGCGCCGAGGCGCTGGGCGGCGCCGACGTGCACGCCAAGCTCAGCGGCGTGGCCGACCACTACGCCGAGAACGACGCCCACGCCCTGCAGCTGGCCCGCGCCTGCGTGGCGCGGCTCAACTGGCAGAAGCGCGGCCAACTCAAGATGCAGGCGCCCAAGCCGCCGCGCCTCGACCCCGCCGAGCTCTACGGCATCGTCGGCACCGACCTCAAGAAGCCCTTCGACGTGCGCGAGGTGATCGGGCGCATCGTCGACGACTCCGACTTCGACGAGTTCAAGCGCTACTACGGCGACACCCTGGTCACCGGCTTCGCGCATATCCACGGCCACCCGGTGGGCATCGTCGCCAACAACGGCGTGCTGTTCTCCGAATCCGCCGTAAAAGGTGCGCACTTTATCGAGCTCTGCGCCCAGCGCAAGATCCCGCTGCTGTTCCTGCAGAACATCACCGGCTTCATGGTCGGCTCCAAGTACGAGCACGAAGGCATCGCCAAGCACGGCGCCAAGCTCGTCACCGCCGTGGCCTGCGCCCGGGTGCCCAAGTTCACCGTGCTGATCGGCGGCAGCTTCGGCGCTGGCAACTACGGCATGTGCGGCCGCGCCTTCGAGCCCAACCTGCTGTTCATGTGGCCTAACGCCCGCATCTCGGTAATGGGCGGCGAACAGGCGGCAGGCGTGCTGGCCCAGGTCAAGCGCGAGCAGCACGAGCGCGACGGCCGCGAGTGGAGCGCCGAAGACGAGGAAGCCTTCAAGGCCCCCACCCGCGAGCAGTACGAGCGCCAGGGCCACCCCTACTACGCCAGCGCCCGGCTATGGGACGACGGCGTGATCGACCCGGCCCAGACCCGCGACGTGCTGGGCCTCGCGCTCACCGCCGCAATGAATGCCGAGATAGAAGACACCACCTTTGGGGTGTTCAGGATGTAGCGCCGAGGCAAATGTGGGGGCGGTTTCAACCGCGATGCAGGGCGCAGCCCTGCCGGGCAAACAGCCATCGCGAATAAATTCGCTCCCACAGGGGAATGGCGCCAAAGCACATGTAGGAGCGGTTTCAACCGCGATGCAGGGCGCAGCCCTGCCGGGCAAACAGCCCATCGCGAATAAATTCGCTCCCACAGGGGAATGACGCCGAAGCAAGTGTAGGAGCGGTTTCAACCGCGATGCAGGGCGCAGCCCTGCCGGATAAACAGCCCATCGCGGATAAATTCGCTCTCACAAGGGAATGGCGCCGAGGCAAATGTGGGAGCGGTTTCAACCGCGATGCAGGGCGCAGCCCTGCCGGGTAAACAGCCCATCGCGAATGAATTCGCTCCCACACAGGAGGGAGATTTCACCATGGCAACGACGACACTCTGCGAGCTACATACCGACGAACGCGGCGTCGCCCGGCTAACGCTGAACCGCCCCGAGGTGCACAACGCCTTCGACGACAGCCTGATCGCTGAGCTCAACGAGCACCTGGCACACCTGCATGAGGCCGCTACCGGCGGCGAGGTGCGCGTGGTGGTGCTGGGTTCCGAAGGCAAGCACTTCTCCGCCGGCGCCGACCTGAACTGGATGAAGCGCATGGTCGAGTATGACCTCGAGGCCAACCTGAGTGACTCGCGCAGGCTCGCCGAGATGATGCAGCGCCTCGACACCCTGCCCTGCCCCACCGTGTGCCGGGTGCAGGGGGCCGCCTTCGGCGGTGCCGTGGGCCTGGCCGCCTGCTGCGATATCGTCATCGCCTCCGAGAAGGCCCGGTTCTGCCTCTCAGAGGTCAAGATCGGTCTCTCGCCGGCGGTGATCAGCCCCTACGTGCAGCGCGCCCTGGGCGCGCGCCAGATGCGCCGCTACGCGCTTAGCGCCGAGGAGATCGACGCCGCCACCAGCCTTGGGCTCGGCCTGGTTCATCAGGTGGTGGGCCACGACGACCTGGATGACGAAATCGAGACCATGCTCGCGACGCTGCTGGCCGGCTCGCCCCAGGCCCAGCGCGCCACCAAGGCGCTGCTAGCCGAGGTCGCCCGCGAGCCCGACAGCGATGCCACCCGCGAACGCAGCTGCCACGTGATCAGCGAGCTGCGCGTAAGCGACGAAGGCCAGGAGGGCCTGGCCAGTTTCTTCGACAAGCGCGCCCCGCGCTGGCGCCCGCCACAGGACGACACCCCATGACCGCGGCGAACCGCTTCGATACCCTGCTGGTGGCTAACCGCGGCGAGATCGCCTGCCGCGTGATGCGCACCGCACGCCGCATGGGCCTGCGCACCGTGACCGTCTACTCGGATGCCGATGCCAACGCTCGCCACGTGCGCGAAGCCGACGAGGCCGTACGCATCGGCCCCGCCGCCGCCCGCGACAGCTACCTCAACGTCGAGGCGGTAGTGGAAGCTGCCCAGCGCAGCGGCGCCGGCGCCATTCACCCCGGCTACGGCTTCCTCTCCGAGAACGGCGCCTTCGTCGAGGCGCTCGACGCCGCCGGCATCGTCTTTGTCGGCCCGCCCGCCGCGGCAATTGCCGCCATGGGCGACAAATCCGCCGCCAAGGCGCGCATGGCCAACGCCGGCGTGCCGCTGGTGCCCGGCTACCACGGCCACGACCAGGACGACGCCCTGCTGCGTCGTGAAGCCGACAAGATCGGTTACCCGGTGCTGCTCAAGGCCCGTGCCGGCGGCGGCGGCAAGGGCATGCGAGTGGTCGAGTCCGGCGCCAACTTCCAGGCCGCGCTGGACGGCTGCCGCCGCGAGTCTCAGACGGCCTTCAACGATGCCCGCATGCTGATCGAGAAGTACCTCACCCAGCCGCGCCACGTCGAGGTGCAGGTGTTCTGCGATGCCCACGGCAACGGCGTCTACCTGTTCGAGCGCGACTGCTCGGTGCAGCGCCGCCATCAGAAGGTGCTCGAGGAAGCCCCCGCTCCCGGCATGACCGCCGAGCTGCGCCGCGAGATGGGCGAGGCCGCGGTACGCGCCGCCCAGGAGATCGGCTACGTGGGTGCCGGCACCGTCGAGTTTTTATTGGACTCTTCACAAGGTCAGAACGGCGCTTTCTTTTTCATGGAGATGAACACCCGCCTGCAGGTGGAGCACCCCGTCACCGAAATGATCACCGGCCAGGACCTGGTCGAGTGGCAGCTGCGGGTGGCCATGGGCGACGCCCTGCCGCTCAAGCAGGACGAGCTGACCATCACCGGCCACAGCTTCGAGGCGCGGCTCTACGCCGAAGACCCGGAGCAGGACTTCCTGCCCGCCACCGGCACCCTGACGCGCTTCGCCATGGACCTGGAAGGCGCCGGCCTCGGCTCTTCACAAAAGGACCCCGCCAAGGTGCGCCTGGATAGCGGCGTGGAGAGCGGCGATGCCGTCTCCATGCACTACGACCCGATGCTCGCCAAGCTGATCGTCCATGGCGACGACCGCGACCAGGCGCTCTCCACCCTCAACCGAGCGCTGGCCGCGCTGGACGTGCAGGGCGTGACAACCAACCGCGCCTTCCTGCAGCGGCTGGCCACTCATCCGGCGCTCAAGGCCGCAGAGCTGGATACCCGCTTTATCGAGCGCCACCACGCCAGCCTGTTCGCCCCTACGCAGTACAGCATCGACGAGTACGCCAGCGCCGCGCTGATCGCCCTGGACCAATTAGGCCGCGAACGCGAAAGCGACTCCCCCTGGGACCGCCACGACGGCTTCCGCCTCAACGCCCCGCACAGCATACGCATCGCCCTGTGCGACCGGCAGGATGAGGCCAGCGCCGTCGTGGTAGAAGGCACCCGCGAGAGTGACGCCGACCCGTGGTGCCTCACCATCGGCAGCGAGACCCTCACCGCCAGCCTGCAGCCGCTGGAAGGCGACGCCGTGGCGATAACTCTCGACGGCCATCGCCGCCGCCTGCAGGCGCGCCTGGTTGGCGAGGGGGAGCGTCATATCATCGTCATGGTCGCCCCTACCGGCGAAAGCCGCCTGCTGTGGCGGCGCATCGACGCCATCGACCACGGCCACCACGAAGTCGAATCGACCCTCACCGCGCCCATGCACGGCACCGTGGTCGCGCTGCTGGTGGAAGCCGGCCAGAAGGTAGAAAAAGGCATGCCGCTGGTGGTCATGGAAGCCATGAAGATGGAGCACACCCTCACCGCCCCCGCCGACGGCCAGGTGGAACGCTTCCACTTCGCCGCCGGCGATACCGTCGGCCAGGGCGACGTGCTCCTCGAATTTACACCGGACGAATAGCGACCAGCGCCCAGCATCACCCCAGTGTAGGAGCGACTTCAGTCGCGATTGCAGCGCGCAGCGCTGCCAAGGAAAACCCAGCGTGCCTGCCCCACTCCCACGCTTGGCACAGCGAAACATCCCTTGTAGGAGCGAATTCATTCGCGATTGCAGCGCGCAGCGCTGCCCGTCATAAGCCAGTTGCCAGGAGACCACATGCCCTTCCCAAAACACATCCGCCTGGTCGAAGTCGGCCCTCGCGACGGGCTGCAGAACGAGCCCAACCCCATCGCCACGGCCACCAAGCTCGAACTGATCGACCGCCTCGGCGGCGCCGGCATCGCCTATATCGAAGCCGCCAGCTTCGTCTCGCCCAAGTGGGTGCCTCAAATGGCCGACCACCGCCAGGTGATGACCGGCCTCACGCGCCGGCCAGGCGTGACCTACGCCGCCCTCACCCCCAACCTCAAGGGGCTGGAAGTAGCACTCGAGTGCGGCGTCGAGGAAGTGGCGGTATTCGGCGCCGCAAGCGAGGCCTTCTCGCAGAAGAACATCAACTGCTCCGTCGCCGAATCCCTGGCGCGCTTCGAGCCGGTGCTGGAGCGGGCCAAACAAGCCAAGGTGCGCGTGCGCGGCTACGTCTCCTGCGTGCTCGGCTGCCCCTACGAAGGCGCAATCGCCCCGGCCAAGGTCGCCGAGGTAAGCAAGGCGCTATATGAGATGGGCTGCTACGAGGTGTCGCTGGGCGACACCATCGGCGTCGGCACACCGCTTGCCGCCAAGCGCATGCTCGACGCCGTAAGCCGCGACATCCCCATGGACAAGCTCGCCGCCCACTTCCACGACACCTACGGCCAGGCGCTGGCCAACCTCTACGCCGTGCTGGAAGAAGGCCTCGGCGTAATCGACAGCTCCGTCGCCGGCCTCGGCGGCTGCCCCTACGCCAAGGGCGCCTCCGGCAACGTCGCCAGTGAAGACGTCGTCTACCTGCTCAACGGCCTCGGCATCGACACCGGCATCGACCTGAACAAGCTCGCCGAGACCGGCACCTGGATCACCAACACCATCGGCCAACCTAACCGCTCCAAGGTAGGCGTGGCACTGGCAGCGAAGTAGTCGGCCCCACCCTCATTCCAAGAGATATCGAAACGGGCCATCAGGTGCAGCCCTTAACCAGAGCGCTCACAGCCCGAGAAACCACTCCAAGCGTGCCTGCTCCTCCTGCAACGCAGACGCGAACGCAGCATCGCGCGGGGCACGTCCGCTCACATAGCCTGGCTGCAGCTGTAATTGCCCGTCACGCACGGCAGCATTGGCCCAGCCGATGACCTGGCCACGCCACAGCATGGGTAACGCGTAGTAGCCACGCACGCGCTGCGGTGCCGGCGTGTAGGCCTCGAAGCGGTAGGCCCAGCCCCAGAAGCGTTCGAAGCGTTCGCGGTCCCAAACCACCGGGTCGAACGGCGCCAGCAGGCGCAGACGCTCGTCCAACACGTCGTCGTTGGCAAAACGACGACTGCCGGGGTTCTCATCGACCGGCCAGTACCAGCAGCACCCACCCAGCGTGGCCTGGGGTAGCCGTGCCTTGGTACGCGCCAGTGCATCACGGCGGCGCTCGCGCCACTGTGGAGCCGCCGAAGAAGCCACCCATGTGACGAGGCGGCTGAGCGTGACCGCCGGCAGCGGCGCGTACTTCGCCACTGCCACGTCGATCAGTGCATCCAGGCTAGCATCAGGGTCCATCGGGTGGTCACGATCATGGGCAAGCTGTGGTGCGTAAAGACGCGTGCCACCTTCGCGTCGTGCCACGCGCAGCAGACCACGATAGTGCATGCCATCCAGCAGTTGGGTACTGGCCCTGCTATTGCCGCCGAACCAGTTCTTGGTCACGCCATGCTCGAAGGCGGCGTCCACCTCGCGTGGGTGCACCACGCCGCGACTCTGCACGAACTCCAGTACGGCCCGTGCCTGTGCCCAGCGTGAGGGCGGCCATTCGGTGCGCGTCGTCCGAGGGTGCATCATGCATTGCGTGAACCGCGGGAGAATACCGTAGTTAACGAAAAAGTCTTCCTCGACAGCCAGACGAGGGTAGCGCGCTTCCAGCTCACCGGCTCGGTAGTCGGTGACACGATGGCGCAGCGTCAGGTCCTGAGCCCGTGCGGGTGCACGTATTGGATCAAACTGGACGAAACCCAGTTTGGTGATGGCGCGCTGCAAGGCTCGCGGTTTGAACAGGCTTCGCGAAATGGCGTAACGGCGCAGATGGTTAAGGGTTATTTTAGTCGGCATTCAGTGGACTTAGGCCATGTCTGCCCTTCGCTCGCCGACTTTTCAGACAAATCCTCACCCATAACATGAGTGAAACTCCATCACCAACTCAGCATGCCCTGTGTGCGGGTCCGTTTTTTCGGACACTACCCGAAAACCACAGCGCTTATAGAAGTCCACGCTCTTCTGGTTCTCCTTGTAGACGTCTAAGGTAATACGCTCACGCAGCGATTTTGCCTTTGCCATCAGAATCTGACCAATGCCTTCTCCCTGACAACCAGGCGTCACGAAGATAGCCGCCAGCGTATCGCCATGCAGTGAGAAAAAACCTTTTACCTCACTGCCCGATTCGTACACGTAAGTCTCTGAGGATGGTATATAGATATTTCTCATATCATCCAGCTTGGATTCCCAGAACGCGCGATCAACAAAGTCGTGCGCCTTGGCGGAGGATTCTAGCCAAATACTCAGCACACTATCCATATCCGAAGCGATAAAATTACGGATCATTTTAATCCTCATAACGCCGCAAATCACCGGTGGTAAAAAGCAGAGCGACGAAGGAGTGGCGCTTTTTACCGTCCGCCTGCATTTGCCTTGTTAGAATTTTATTGCAACTAAAACTTACCTTTTATTTTTCTTACGAAAGATTCAACTCGTGATTTTGATGCACTTTCGCTCTTATACAGTGACAACATATCGAACTTGCAGCGCTTTGTGCATGCGCCTAGCAGAGCAGTTTTTAGCACACGCTTTACTGGTTGCCGCAGCACTAACTTATCTACCCACCAAGGTGAACCAAGGGTCGTAATAACTTTTACTTCTTTCAAGTTGTCTAAAAGTGGAGCGATAGCCCCTAAATCAGATGCATGATTATATGCATGCCCCGGCGCCCATACTCGATCAAACCACCCTTTAAGTATTGCTGGAAAACCAAACCACCATGTAGGGAACACCAATACTAATGACTCGGCCTGTTTCAATTGCTCAACTTCCTTTTCAAGCAAATCGTCATAAAAATTAGCTTGATAATAACTTTTCCTTTCCTGATGAGTTAACGCTGGCTCAAAGCTGCTTTTATACAGGTCAAGAAGAGTAATTTGATAGCCATTTGAAGTTAAATGCTCAACTGTCTGAGCCGCTAAGTAGTGGCACAAACTATCCTCTAAAGGGTGTGATACCACAACCAAACACTTCACTAAAATCTCCTTGAATTCTAACGCCGTGCACAACGGCGGCCGACGCAGGAGGCCGTCCGGCGAAGGCCGCAGGCCGTAGCGAATTGATGCACATTGTTAGGAGGCATCTAGCCAGCCTTGCTCAACGGCATATTCAAGATTCTTAATAAACCAGGCGTAAATTTCAGGGCTTTCGGACTCAATAAATTGGTGCATTTTCAACACTTGATTCTTGTGTATGCCGTTGTCCTGCCACGCACGGCCTTCACTGGTAATGTTGTGAAGGAATGGCAATAAGCGGTCAATGACTTTCAGCAATCTTGATTCTTTGCTCATGCCCCCCTCTTGCTCCTCCCAGAGATCGATAATATCCTCAATTGGGTTGCCAGGGTGCGAGGCAATTCTTTTTATGCTCTCACGCTCGTGAACGTGTGCGCTGTCTCTGTTATTGCTGTAAAGGAACGTATCTCCTGCCCCCATCTCACCTAGATCATGGATTAGCGCGAGCTTGATGAGTTTAGGGACATCATAATCATCTTCTAGTAGCTCCGCAAATGCCCAGCATGCCATTGCCAAATGCCATGAGTGCTCTGCGGAGTTTTCTACCCTCTCCCCACCATTGATGTAGGTTCTTCGATTCACGGATTTCAATGCGTCCAACTGAAGCATGAAATCTGATATTTCTGAAATTCTATCGGTCAAGTCTTGACTCCTAACGCAAAGCTTTGGGGCAGCCGAAACAGAGCGAAGCGGCGTGTAGGCTGTCCCAGCCGTGTAGCGGCGACAACAGCAACTTGTTAAATTGCACAGAAATTATTTTACTCGCCATGACTCAAGCTCCTTTTCGTTTCGTACTATTTTTTTGTGATGACTACAAAGCAATTCAATTTGAGATTGGGTGTAACCAGTTTTTGATGACAAGAAAGCTGTGGGTAAATAGCTCTTTTTCTTTCCGGACAGTCCACTTTTCAGAATATTGTAGACTCGGTTGGAGCGATGTTTAGTAACGGCCAATTTAATGAGCCAGCCTACTAGAAGAATTAGCAATCCAGACACTAAGGCGCCAAGAAAGCTATTTTTACTCAGTAAATCCCACAAATTTCCAACCCTCGCCATGACTAGTGCAATTTAACGCCGCCAACACGCGCAGCTTTGTAGTGAAGGCAAAACCGCAACGAAAAAGCTGTCGCCGTGCTTGGCCTTGTTAACCTTTGGTTGAGAATGCCTCATGGTACGACACCTCCCCTTTTGGAAACTCACCTGAAAACGATAGCGCCTGAAAGTACTCAGGGGGCACACCGGGAAAGACCAGCCCATCTACAACCGTGAACCCGAAGCGACTATAATAGCCAGGATCACCGAGCACCACGCAGCCAGAGGCACCCATTGCCTCAAGGGTGGCAAGGGAGCTTCGCATTAGCTTAGATCCAATACCGAGCCCTTGAAATTCAGGAAGAACAGTTATTGGTCCAAGCCCAAACCAGCCGGTTGTACCACCTGACAGAGTGACCGGAGAAATCGCAACATGACCAATAATTTCTCCATCAGCTTTAGCCACCTGAGAGATCGTTAGCGCTCCCGCACCACGAAGGGCATCAACAATGAACTGCTCGGTATGATCAGTATGAGGAGCGCTTAAAAATGTCTGCTCAGTAACCTGATGTATTTTCAACTCATCGCCGGATTTTTCATTACTTACTTCAATATTCAAACTGAACCTCTTGCACGGGTTAACACCAAGCTTTGGGGCGGCTGGAGCGCAGCGTAAGCCGTCCCAGCCGCGAGAGCGGGGGAAGTCCACCGTAGGCTCCATGCGGATGTTAGCTTTAGTTCAATATATATCATCGCGTTTCTTCGGCTTGACCGCCTGAAACACGCTGTACCCTAGCGTGATGTCGGTGATGAAACGGACAACCACAGCAGGTCCGGCGATTGCGGCATGGATACACATGGCCAAAACGCAGTAGATGCTGTCTCCTGTTACCCAGGCCGCTGGCGTGCCGTGATCCAGGGCACGCTCCAGCATGCGACGAGCAAGCTCCGGTTTGCTGGCAAATTCGGGCTCTTCGACGCTGGGTGTGGAATTCGCCCCCTGAGCTGGGCCAGGATATGACCTCCACGACGACAGGAGGCATGGCATGGACGGCACCCAGATTCTGACCCTCGGCCTGGGCCTGGAAGCGCCCTGGATCCTCAAGGACCAGCACCTGGATACCTCCGTGTCTCCCCACCGGTTGGACCTCTATGTCGAGACCGAGCGTGGCAGCCTCTACCCCTGTCCGGAGTGCGGCAAGGCCTGCCCGGCGCACGACTTCGCCGATAAGACGTGGCGGCACCTGAATTTCTTCCAGCATCACTGCTACCTGCATGCTCGCGTGCCTCGCACCAAGTGCCCTGAACATGGCGTAAAACGCATCGAGGTGCCCTGGGCGCGGCCGGGCAGCGACTTCACCCTGTTGTTCGAGCAAGCCGCCATGTCGCTGGTCAAGGAGATGCCGGTACTAGCCGTCTCCCGGCAGCTGGAGATCTCCGACAAACGACTGTGGCGCATCGTGCATCACTACGTGGGCCGTATGCTGGGGGAGTTGGACCTGAGCAACGTGGCCACCGTCGGCGTCGATGAAACCGCGTCCCGACGCGGCCATCGCTACGTCACGGTGTTCCTCGATATGCAGCGCAAGCAGGAGCCGGTGATCTTCGCCGTCCCCGGCCACGGCAAGGACGCCATCAAGGCCTTCAGCACCTTCCTGGCGGCGCATGGCGGCGACACCGACAACGTGGTCGAGGTCGTGTGCGACATGTCACAAGCCTTCCTCAGCGGCGTGGCCGAGCATCTTCCCAAGGCCGACGTCACGGTCGACTGGTTCCATATCGTTCAGACCTTCACCAAGAGGCTGGACGAGGTGCGCAAGAAGGAGCGCCGGGAGCAGGGGCACCCCAAGTCGCTGCGCTGGGCCCTGCTGAAGAGCCTGGACAACGAGAACCTGACGCCCAAGCAGCTGGCGGCGCTCCAGGAACTGGTGGCCGACCAGAGCGCCACGTCAGATGCCTGGGTGATCAAGGAGAAGCTGCGCTGGATCCAGAAGGCCCCGACGCCGCGGGCGGCTCGGTGGCGCATCACGAACTACCTCAAGGTCATGAAGGCGGCGGTCTCCGAGAAGCCTCTCCTGAAGCCGATGGGGAAGGCCCTGGCGACGCTGGAGCGCCATGCCGACGCGGTGGTCAGGCGCTGGATCTCGGGACTGACCAACGCACGACTGGAAGGCATGAACGGCCTGTTCCAGGCGGCTCGGTCACGCGCACGCGGCTACCGGAACGAGGCCAACTTCATCGCCATGATCTACCTGATTGGCAGCCCGGTGGGCCGCCTGTTCGATCAGACCAAATCCACGTGAAGTGACGAAGAACCCAAATTCGACGTCATCGGGAATCCCGGCACGCCGGCAACGATGGCGATCCTCGGTCCAGGACTTGGGCAAGTAAAGGGTGCGATCCAGGAAAGCATGCCCAGCAGGACTGGCGTAGAGAAGAAAGACGCCGACCTGACTATTCTCGATACGGCCGACGGTGCCACTGTACTGGCGCTGCACGCCGGCTGAATGCTGACCTTTCTTGATGAAGCCGGTCTCGTCCAACACCAACACACTCTCAGGATCGCCCAGTAACTCGATGACCCATTGGCGAAGCCTATCCCGCGCCGAGTCGGCATCCCAGCGTGCCCGATCCAGAAGGTACTGGACTCCATCAGGAGACACATCGCCCAACCATTCGGCGAGTTGCCAGCCATTCTTGCGCTCACATCGGCTGAGCAAGCCTTTGATATATCCCATAGCCCGCTCGCGGGTTTCCGAGCGAGGAAAGAGCGGTCCAAGTCGTTGGGCCAGGTCATCGAAGCGGTCGACAATGGCGGTTTCTAGCGACTGCATATCTCATCCAAGAAAACGTTAGGATTCAATATCATTGCAGTGTAGTCAAATTTAGCTACGGTTGTAGTACTAGGCTGTTTTCCCGATCCTACCAAAATGGCGGGGGCTGCGGGCTTTTTCTACAGCCTCAACGCAAAGCTGAGCGGCGGGCTTGGAGCGGAGCGGAAAGCCCGTCCGGCGCAGGCCCGGCCAGGGCCGGAGCGAACTCGAGCGACTGGTTATGTGTTTCAACCAAAAAAGCAGCCATATTCATCCGCTTCCACGACCGCCAAAACATCTTCTATCGAGTTCACTTCCGGATTGGAATCGTACCGGTGCCACTTCAAATCTGCCCGCTGCCAATAGATTTTCCATCTCCCGGTACGCTTCACATAGGTGGCTTTAGCGACTGCCGCTTCCATAGTCTGAGAAGGATCTGCCCAAAACGGACGGACTTCGAATAGCTCAAGGCTTTGACCTTCGATTCGGTACCTCAGGTCCAGCTGTGGCCGGATATGCGGCGGTGGGCGCTTACGGTCCATAAAAGCGGAAACCGCGCGCTCAATCCGCTTGATTTCAATTTCGCTCAATGCCACGGCAACCTCTCACCCTCGATCACTCAATACACATAACGCCCGGCTCTGCAGCAGGAAAAAGTGGAGGCCGCTTTTGGCCGGAGCTTTTGCCTGTCCGCCAGAAGTCGCTTGTTAACAGTTCACTGCCACTCAATCTTCAAATCCTTGTGTGACTGAGCGCAGTCACGCAGGTAGAGGTTGATAAGACTCTGGTACGGTAGGTCTTTTTTCTCAGCAAGATCCTTGAAGTACGCAACCGTATCTTCATCCAGCCGGATCGTAACCTGCTTCTTGAGCTTTTTGGCGTATGGATTCTTGACGGATTCGGAAAAATCATAATGGTCACGCATGTCTATACCCTTCATAAGTCTTTCGTTCTCGCTTGTCCGCCTTCCGCGCAGAGATGATTCGAATGGTTTCACCGTCTCTAACGCAGTGGCATACCACCAGCAAGCGAGAATGGATGCTCGATCCTAGTAGTATGAACCGGTCTTCCTCATCAGAATGGTCTGGGTCTGCTATTAAACGGCCGAATTCGTCTGTAAAGACGGTTTTGGCTTCCTCGAACGAGACCTTGTGCTTCTTGCGATTAGCGGCATCCTTGCGAGGATCCCAGTCAAAGGTAAGATGGCTCATGCATTACATTGTAGTTATAGTGTGGGTATTGTCAAGGTGTCGAGTCAGATACTGTTAACGTTGGCCATCAGTCGCGCGAGGCACGAGTGTCGGCTGCATGGCATTGTTGGGCGATGCCTATCATTATCAAATCCGGCCCAGCTCACGAATAATGGAAGTAGCTACTACTTCACCCGCGTTCAACGCACCTTCCATGTATCCTGGAAATCGCTCCGCGATTTCGGAGCATGCGAAAACCACAGGGCCTTCAATAGCACGCAGCCGAGCTGCTGCATCTGGCAGTCCACCATAGTTGATATAAGAATTGTATCCACCACCGCACCATGAATCCTGCACCCAAATACCTTGGGTCACACTCAAAGGCTGATCCGCAGCAGTGCCAAAAGCACGAGATGGAATACTCACAGCAAACTGTCGTCTTCGGGAGTCATCAGCTCTTGCAAGAGCCTGGCCATGCGTGCCACCGGCGAAGACCACCAGCCGGCCAATCTTCTCTCCAGCTCGGGAGGCGTCGGTCACCGTAATGCCTTCAGGATCCAGGCTCACGATAGATCCAATCGAATGTCTGTTCTCTGGTTCAGTCAGCTCGCGCCAGAAGGCATCGCGATAAGTGAGTGAAATCTTAACTATTGCGCCCGCACCATAACTGTCAAGCGCCGCACCGGCTTTGTCCCGCACGGCAGCGGGCAGTTTGATGGACTTTGCTGCTACGGGCGTTACGGCAAGCACGACACGTTTCGCGCGATAGTTACCTTGTGGTGTTATGGCCTCAACACCGTTCCTTTTTTCAATAATCTCCGTAACCGGAGCATTGTAAAGTGGCGGAGCACACAATGTTGCTACCAATCGGTCGATCACAGCATCCAGAGGGCCCAGAACCTGGAGTTCTCCATCATCGCGTTCGGAGGCGTATCTGGTATAAAGTTCTAGCAGCCCTTGAGCACTAGTTGTCGAAGGGGGGCGACACAGTAGCTCTCCAAGCGCGCTCTCCAGTACGCGGATGCCCTTCGCGTCCGACGTCGCATGCCGGATCAGTTGTGCTAGCGGTTGATCGGGCCGGCCGCTATCAACACCAACCGATTCCAGCAGACGCGGCCAGTCATCCTCAAGTCGAGCCAGCCATGGCGCCGCATCAATGAGACTCGATGCATCCAGGGCGATACTTCCGTTCCCGGCCACCGTCGACACCGTGTCGAGCCCTGCTTCACTCACCAGACCGAGCAATGCCTCCATGTCCTGATTCAGGAACTGAGCTCCAGCTTCCATAACGCACCCATCTTCGGAAACCGCAGAGCGAACGCGTCCACCTGCTCTGCCTTGAGCTTCCAGTACCTGACAGGTAAAGCCAGCAGCTGTCAAAACCTTGGCCGCGGAAAGGCCCGACAAACCAGCACCGACTATGATGACGTCAAAATTTTTCTTGCCTGGGTTAAGCATCATGAAACCCGAATTTATTTTCCCAACAGGTCTTGGATAGCACGCTCGTTCATCATCTTGAACGAGCCGGCGCGTTCAACAATCTTATCTAGCCTGCTGCTTTGCACCTAACCCATTGATATCCCTTGAGGCTAAGAATAGCTAGGCAACCTATGCAGAATTCGCGCGGTTGTGCGTTTTGCCGGAACCAATAATACTGTATGCATATCCAAGGAAAAAGGAGCTACCAAATGGATACTCACAACAAGCCACCGAAGCTGATGGATCGGATGAATGCCACCATGCGGGTGAAGCGCTATAGCCCACGCACCGAGAAAACCTACTGCTACTGGATCCGCTACTTCATTCGCTTCCATGGCGTGCGCCATCCTGCCAGCATGGGATGCTCCGAGGTGCGTGCCTTCCTGGAGCACCTTGCGGTGGAACGCCAAGTGGCAGCGGCCACGCAGAACCAGGCGCTGAATTCCCTTGTCTTCCTTTATCGCCATGTCCTCGAGCAGCCCTTGAGGGAGATCGGTGAATTCTCACGCGCCAAGCGCCCGCGCCGGCTGCCAGTGGTGCTATCCCATGAGGAAGTGATGGGTGTGCTGGGCCACCTTTCTGGCTCCATGTATCTGATGGGGACATTGGTGTACGGTTCAGGGCTGCGGCTCATCGAAACATGCCGCCTACGTGTTCGGGATATCGATTTCGAACGTCAGGTTATTACAGTGAGAGCTGGCAAGGGCGACAAGGACAGAACCACGTTGCTCCCTGCGACCTGTATTCCCGCCTTGCAACATCATATCTCCACTGCTGAACAGCAGATTTGCCATCGCCTGAACCATGATAGCGTTCCAGTGACGCTTCCCCATGCGCTGGACCGTAAGTATCCCAACGCTAGGATATCCCTGGCCTGGCAATGGATATTTCCTGCTAGCCGCCCCTGCTTCGATGATGCCGGCAAGGTCGTTCTTCATCATATCCACCCATCAGCGGTGCAGAAGGCCGTCAAGAATGCGATGCGAGCAGCATCGTTACCGCGTCCCGGCTCCTGCCATACTCTGCGGCACAGCTTCGCCACTCAATTGCTGACCCAAGGAACAGATATCCGCACCGTTCAGGAGTTGCTGGGGCACAAGAGCGTGGAAACCACTCAGATCTATACGCATGTGCTGGGTAAGGGGTTCGTTCGCCGGAGTTCGCAGCCCGCTGGGTTAAGTGGTTGATGACTGAGTCCAGGCACGCTACCGCCCCTACCCGGCAGCATGAATGATGGCAGTGTCATCCCTGATGCGGCAGCCCTTGCGTACATCTTGATTAACGGCCATCTTCAGTGGCCTTTGCCTTACCGTAAACAAACGCTATGCGCTGAGCAACGCCAACAAAGTCAACACTGCACAAAAGCATTAGGGGAAGAAAGGGATGCTACGCGGGGCTCTGATCTTGCCCTGCAGCGCCCAGCATGCTTTCCAGTTCGCTCTCGTCGACGCCGAGCATCTGCAGGATGTTGCGCTGGGCGGCGTCGAGGATGCGCTGGCGTTCCTGCTCGTTGGGCAGGCTCTTGGCGATGGCCACGGCGCCCACCAGGGAGGCGAGAATGGCGCGGGACTTGTCGGCGATGATCTCGCGGTCGGGCTCGAAGGGCAGTTTCTTCAGGCGGCTCAGGGCGATGAGTCGGGTTTCCAGCATCTTCTTCATGCGCAGGTAGGAGGCTTCGAACAACGTGCGGATCTCGGCATTCTCGTTGCCGATCTCGTTGAACAACACCGACTCGGGCCCCGGCTTGCGCTTGCGTTCCAGCTCCTGGAGGTTCCAGCAGTTGGCGACCAGCTCCGTCAGGTGCTTCACCGAGAGCGGCCCCTTGACCAGCCGAGCCGCGCGGCTGCTTTCCAGGGTTTCCCGCACCGAGGCGTGGTAGAGCGCTTCCTTCGAGGCGAAGTGGGCGTAGAAGGCACCGTGGGTCATCTTGGCCAGCTTCATGATCTGGCCGATGGAGACCTTCTCGAAACCTTGACGGCTGAACAGTTCGATAGCCGACTTGAGGATGCGCTCGCGCGATTTGGCCTTTCGGCTCGTCGAGTCAGGCATGGCGACCTCACACTCCCCCGCTGAATATTATCTTGATCATATCAAGCCCGGTGATAGCGTGGCACAACCCCAAGCCGTTCAGGAATTTACCATGCAATCACCGCTCGTCATCACCGGCATGGGCATGATCAGCCCCCTTGGTTGCGGCGTCAAGGCAGGCTGGGAACGCCTACTTGCCGGCCGCTCCGGCATTTCCCCGATCTCCCGGTTCGATACCGGCGAGCTGCC
The DNA here is from genome assembly GCF_010977575.1 of Halomonas socia. Lineage (GTDB taxonomy): Bacteria > Pseudomonadota > Gammaproteobacteria > Pseudomonadales > Halomonadaceae > Franzmannia > Franzmannia socia. Next base: position 3,297,542 of record NZ_CP048812.1, on the reverse strand, counting down.
GATCAAGGTCGCGGGCTCGGTGCCCGGTATCGAGGACGACCCGGAAGCCGGCCTCGATCCGGATCGGGTGCTGGATGCCAAGGAGCGTCGTAAGCTGGAGCTGTTCAGCCTCTACGCCATGGGCGCCGCCGAAGAGGCGCTGACCCAGGCCAACTGGTTCCCCGAAAGCGATGCGGACCGGCTGTCGACGGCCACTATCATAGGCTCTGGCATCGGCGGCTTCCCCACCATCACCCAGGCGCAGAACACGCTCTCGTCGCGCGGGCATCGCCGGCTCTCGCCTTTTACCGTGCCGGCCTTCCTGGCCAACCTGGCGGCGGGCAATGTGTCGATTCGCTATGGCTTGCGTGGGCCGCTGGGCTGCCCGGTAACGGCGTGTGCGGCCGGAGTGCAGGCCATAGGCGACGGCATGCGCATGATCCGCAGCGGCGAGGCCGAGGTGGCCCTGGTGGGCGGCGCCGAAGCCTGCATAGACCCGCTCTCGCTGGCCAGCTTCCATGCCATGAAGGCGCTCTCCACCGAGCAGGACGACCCCACCAGGGCGTCCCGCCCCTTCGACCAGGCCCGCAACGGCTTCGTCATGGGAGAAGGCGCGGGGCTGCTGGTGATCGAAACGCTGGCCCACGCCGAGGCCCGCGGGGCAACACCGCTGACCATCCTCAGCGGCTACGGCACCAGTGCGGATGCCCACCATATCACCGCCGGCCCGGAAGACGGCGCGGGTGCCGCGGCGGCCATTCGCGCCGCACTGAGGATGGCAGGGCTGTCTCCTGAAGCGATCGACCATATCAATGCCCACGCCACGTCGACCCCGGTGGGCGACCGGGCCGAGCTCGCGTCGCTGCGCAACGCCTTTGGCGACGCCCTCGCCGGCATCCCGATTTCCGCGACCAAGTCGGCCACCGGCCATCTGCTCGGCGCCGCCGGTGGGGTGGAAAGCATCTTCTCTGCCCTGGCGGTCATGCACGACCGCCTGCCCCCCACCCTGAATCTGGAGAACCTCGATGACGACCTGCGTGATCTGGACATCGTCTCGGGCTCGGCACGCGAGCATGCGACCCAGCACGTGCTGTGCAATGGCTTTGGCTTCGGCGGGGTGAATGCGGCGCTGATCGTCAGCAAGGTGTAGCGATGGTGCCGCGTGATTGGCTGATGCCATGAACGGCAACACCCCGGGCCTGGGGCTGGCTCGGGGTGTTGGGCTGTCTTACGAAGCCTCAATGACAGTGAACTCTACCTACGCTGTTATCCATGTGGCAGCACTGCCCAGGTGGGGAGCTTTTCCGGCAACCTCCCCCATGCGCCAGAACGCTGCTACTGAAGACCAACAGCGCTAAAGCAACGATGATCACTTTCATAGTTCCCCCCTCCTTTCATTATTATCGGAAGTACTGCACAGAGAGATTATGCGTCACCGCCCCGATAGAGGCCATCCTCAGAGGAGCGGTTATCGACGTCATTGTCGCAGCTCGGTGAGTGTGCGCCGCGTTGGCCTGCGACGGTGGGACGTGCAATCCACTATCTGCGTCGCCTGCCCGACCGCTTGGTATTGGCCCTGGATGAGCCGCTCCTTGTGCGTATCGGTCAGGCCGTGCGGCACGCCTTCGTAGACGAGCAATTCAGCGTTTTCGACCAGTGCTACCGATGCCCGTGCCGAGGCATCGACGCTAACGCTAGGCCAACTCAGCAGAGGTGATAGTCTCCGCAATGGCTTCGTGGGCGGTATTCAGCGCGCGCTGCTTCATCTCATCGCCCATGGCCACGCCTTCGGCGCGGATCACAGTGATATCGTCGATGCCGATGAAGCCGAACACGGCGCGCAGGTAGCGCTCCTGAAAGTCGCTGTCCACAGCCGGCCCTTGCGAATAGATGCCACCGCGTGCGGACACGGCGATCACCTTCCGCCCACCGGCCAGCCCCACCGAGCCGTTCTCGGTGTAACGAAAGGTTCTGCCGGCCTGGAGAATGCGATCCAACCAGGCCTTGAGTTGACTGGGGATGGCAAAGTTGTACATCGGAGCGCCGACGACGATCACCTCTGCCGCCAGGAATTCCTCCAGCAACATGTCTGTGATCTCGGCCTCCTCGCGCTGGTGTGCATTACGCGCACCCTCCCGCAGGCCTGCTCCGGCCAGTATCTCGCCGGAAAGATGGTTGGGAGGGTGCTTTACCAGGTCACGGTAGACGATCTCGACCTCGGGCGTAGTGGCCTGCAGCCGTTCGACGATGCGAGCGGTAAGCGCTCGGGAAATGGATTGCTCCTCGATCAGGCCGGCATCCAGATGCAGTAGTTTCATTGCAATCTCCTTTAAGCGGTATATGGCGCTGTACGCCACGAGGTCCACGTTAGGGCTTCCCCGCCCAGGAGACTAGTTGGGCATTATTGAATTGATTGTTCCAATAATGGAACAATTTAGGACGACCTGCGAGGACGCTCCATGCAAGACCTCAACGACCTCTACTACTTCGCACAGGTGGCCGAGCACGGCAGCTTCACCGCTGCCGCTCATGCCCTGGGCATGCCCAAGTCCACCCTGAGCCGGCGCATTACTCGGCTCGAGGAAAGATTGGAGATACGACTGCTACACCGCACCACGCGGCGACTAACACTGACCGATACCGGCCGCGCCTACCTGACCCACTGCCACGACCTGCTGGCGGCGGCAGACGCAGCCGCAGGCGTCATCGAGCAGGTCCAGGACGAGCCACGCGGGCGCGTGGTGATCAGTAGCCCCATTTCTCTTTCCCAGACGCTGCTCGCCCGCGCCCTGCCCGAGTTCATGCTGCGTTTTCCGCGCGTGGAGGTGGAACTGGACGCCACCAATCGCCGCGTGGATCTCATCGCCGAGGGCGTGGACCTCGCACTGCGCGTGCGGCCGCGCCTGGAGGACTCCTCACTGGTGTCTCGGCAGTTCGCCATCAGTCCCGGCGTGCTGGTGGCCAACCCCGAGTTGATCGCACGATTCGGTGCACCACAAACGCCGGCCGATCTGGAGCGTTTCCCCAGCCTCTCCATGCATTTCGCCGATGGGCGTTACCGTCTGACATTCACTGACTCGGGCGGCGCGAGTCAGTCCGTTTCGCTTTCGCCAAGGCTGCTCACCGATGATATGCACGTGCTGCGCGAAGCCGCCATTGCCGGCGTCGGTATCGTGATGTTGCCGGGGTTCGTCTGCCACGAGGCTGTAGCGGCCGGCGAGCTGAGTATCGTGCTGCCGCGCTGGCAACTGCCGAATGGCCAGGTGCATGCGGTATACCCCTACCGGCGCGGTCTGCGCCCTGCGGTCAGGCATCTCATCGACTTCCTGGCGCGGCGCCTGCCAAGCCTGGCCGAGGAGATGGGCATCTCCTGCGGACATTGCCCAGATCACTGAAGAAAGGTGCCATCCAAGGCGCAGACGGCCTGACCTGCCGTAAAGCGACCACCCTCCGGCGCTCGATGCCAGTCGGTATGCAAGCGGGCAGGGTTGCTGATTAATTGTCGGATCACGGTTAGCTCCACTGAGCCAGGTGATGGAGAAGCGCAAGGCATGCCAACACTGATCGATGTCAGTACTGCGTTCCCCTCCCCCCACGGCGAGAGAGTGGAGGTGGAGCTTCGCTTGAGCCTGGGCAGCGCCAGCTCCAGCGAGGTGCCCGCTCAAGCGGTGCTTACCCTCGCCGACAATCGCATGTACGACGACAAGACCCGGCGCCGCAAGAGCAGCGTACTCAGTTGAGCCGGGTGCGGCAGGCCGTCCGACGAACTCAGCTCAAATAACGCTTGAACCACTCGACGGTGCGCTCCCAGGCAAGCTCTGCTGCAGCTTCGTCGTAGCGCGGAGTGGAGTCGTTATGGAAGCCGTGGTTGGTGCCCGGGTAGAAATGCGCGTCAAAGGTCTTGCTGTGCGCCTCGAGAGCCGCCTCGTACTCGGGCCAGCCGGCATTGATTCTCTCGTCGTTCTCGGCAAAGTGCAGCAGTAGCGGGGCCTGGATGCGCGGCACCTCTTCCACCGGTGCTTGCCGGCCGTAGAAGGGCACCGCCGCAGCGAGCTCTGGATAAGCAACGGCAGCGGCATTGGCGACGCCGCCGCCATAGCAGAACCCGGTGATGCCGACCTTGTCCGTGGCGGCCTCATGCGCCATCAGGAATTCGACCGCCGCGAAGAAGTCGTTCATCAGCTTCTCGGGGTCGACCTGCTGCTGGAGCTCGCGGCCGCGCTCGTCATTGCCCGGATAGCCGCCCACCGAGCTCAGCCCGTCCGGCGCCAGGGCGATGAAGCCCGCCTTGGCCACACGTCGCGCCACGTCCTCGATGTAAGGGTTGAGCCCGCGGTTCTCGTGTACCACTACCACGCTGGGCAGCGGCCCCTGGGCCTCGGCCGGCCGCACCAGATAGCCGCGCACCTCGCCGTGGCCGTTGGGCGATGGGTAGGTGATGTACTCGGGGAGGATGTCGCTGTCGGTGAAGGACACCTGCCGAGCAAGCGCATAGTTGGGGCTGAGCGAAGAAAGCAGCATCGCAGCGGTCATGCCGCCCACCGCATACCTGCCGGCTCGACGCAGGAACTCACGCTTGGTGATGTTTCCATGCACGTAATAGTCGTAGAGCTCGAGTACCTCTGGTGGAAAATCCTTTGCCGTAAGCCGAGTCATGTCCCCTCCTCCCCGCCATCGCGTGAAATCGCCTATTGGGCAATATGGCATCGCGGTGTACCGGCGGCCAGCAAGACATCACCACTGACCTGACCGCAGGACCCGCGGCCGCTCAATCCGCCGCCGCGTAATACGCCATCTGATCGGCGTAGGTCTTGACGAAGGCCGGGCGAGCCGTGGCCCGCGATAGGTACTCTCGGCAGGTGGGAGACTGCGCAAGCCCGTCGAACCGGTCGACGAGGCGCAACACGTCTGCCATAGCGATATCGGCGATGGAGAAAGTCCCGGCCAGCCATTCGCGCCTCGCCAGGATCGACTCAAGATGCTGCAGCCGGGACGCCAGGAAGTTGTCCAGCGCCTGCTTGCCTGGCGTGGCGTGGGTATCGCCAGCGAAGTGGAACAGCGACCAGGGCAGACCCGCCATCTCCACGGAGTTGAGCGCGGCGAACAGCCACTCGATGACCTCGAGACGACGATGAGGGCCGGCAGGCATCAGGGCCTCGCTGCGCTCGCCCAGATACAGCAGGATCGCGCCGCTCTCGAAGATTGAGATATCGCCATCGGTCAGCCACGGCACTTGGCCGAAGGGCTGGTGGGAAAAATGCCCGGCATCCCGGGAGTGAAACGGCACGCCCTCGACCCGATAGGGCAACCCGGCCTCCTCCAGCGCCCAGCACACCCTCAGGTCGCGCACATAGCCCCGCGGCATCTCGGGAACCCAATCGAAGGTGGTGACAATCAGTTCGTTCATGTTAACGCCTCCTGTTGAAACGGTATAACACACGATCTGTTGTCGAAGGGTGCCTAACGTTTTCGACACCCATAGTGCAGCGCCCCCGAGCCAGGCGACCGGCTCGGGGGCGTTTGGATATTGGCGCGAGAGTATGGCGAGTGCCGCGGCTTACAGGTCCGCCTTGGCGGCGCGGTGGGCGTGCAGCTTCTTGTAGCTCTCGATCAGCCGCTGGTGCTTCTCCAGGCCTTCGAGCTGCATGCTGGTGGGGGTCAGGCCGTGGAAGCGCACCTCGCCCTGCACCGAGCCGACCACCGCGGCCATCGTTTCCTCACCGAACATACGCGTGAAGTTGTAGAGGTAGTCGCCCAGTTCCAGCTCGTCGTCGAGAACGATCTCGAGCACCGCCTGCACCGCCTGGTAGAAGAGCCCGCGGGCGACGCTGTTGTCGTTGTACTGCAGGAACATCTGCACCCGCTCCAGCGCCTCCTCGTGCTGGCCCAGCGCCAGTTGGATCAGCAGCTTGAGCTCGAGGATGGTGAGCTGGCCCCACACGGTGTTCTCGTCGAACTCGATGCCGATCAGGGTGATGATATCCATGTGCTCGTCGAGCTGGGTCTCCTCCAGGCGCTCGAGCAGCGCGGCCAGTTGGACGTCGTCCAGGCGGTGGAGGTTGAGGATATCCTCGCGGAACAGCAGTGCCATGTTGGTGTTGTCCCACACCAGGTCCTCCACCGGGTAGACCTCGGAGTAGCCCGGCACCAGGATGCGGCACACCGGCGCGCCGAGGTCATCGAACACGGCCATGTAGGCTTCGTGGCCCAGCGCCTCGAGAATGCCGAACAGCGTCGCGGCTTCCTCGGCGGTGCTGTTGGAACCGCTGCCGGAAAAGTCCCACTCGACGAACTCGACGTCGCTGCTGCTGCTGAAGAAGCGCCAGGAGATCAGCCCCGAGGAGTCGATGAAGTGCTCGACGAAGTTGTTCGGCTCGGAGACCGCCAGCGAGTTGAAGGTGGGCGGCATGAAGTCGTTGAGCCCCTCGAAGCTGCGACCCTGCAGCAGCTCGGTGAGGCTGCGCTCCAGCGCCACCTCGAAGCTCGGGTGGGCGCCGAACGAGGCGAACACGCCGCCGGTGCGCGGGTTCATCAGGGTCACGCACATCACCGGGAAGCGCCCGCCCAGCGAGGCATCCTTGACCAGCACCGGAAAGCCCTGGGCCTCCAGCGCCTGGATCCCCTCGAGGATCGCCGGGTACTGCTCGAGCACCGCCTGGGGCACGTCGGGCAGCACCATCTCCTGCTCGATGATCTCGCGCTTCACCGCCCGCTCGAAAATCTCCGACAGGCACTGTACCTGGGCCTCAGCCAGGGTGTTGCCGGCGCTCATGCCGTTGCTGAGGTAAAGGTTCTCGATCAGATTCGACGGGAAGTACACCGTCTCGCCGTCGGACTGGCGCACGAACGGCAGCGACACGATGCCCCGCGATGTCTTGCCGGAGTTGGTGTCGATCAGGTTCGAGCCGCGCAGCTCACCGTCCGGGTCGTAGATTGCCCGGCAGTGGTCGTCGAGGATGCCTTCGGGCAGCTCGTCGTTGGGCCCGGGCTGGAACCACTCCTCGTTGGGGTAGTGGACGAAGGCGCTGTTCGCGATTTCTTCGCCGAAGAACTGGTCGTTGTAGAAGAAGTTGCAGCTCAGGCGCTCGATGAACTCGCCCAGCGCCGAGCACAGCGCGCTCTCCTTGGTCGCACCCTTGCCGTTGGTGAAGCACATCGGCGAGGCTGCGTCGCGAATGTGCAGCGACCACACGTGGGGCACGATATTGCGCCACGAGGCGATCTCGATCTTCATCCCCAGGCCGGCGAGGATGCCGCTCATGTTGGCAATGGTCTGCTCCAGCGGCAGGTCCTTGCCCTCGATCCAGGTGCCGTTCTCTGCGCTCGCCTCGCCCTCCGGCGCACCCATCAGCAGGGCCTGGGCGTCCTCGTCGATATTCTCGACGGTCTCGATCTGGAACTCGGGGCCGGTCTGCACCACCTTCTTGACCGTGCAGCGGTCGATGGAGCGCAGGATGCCCTGGCGGTCCTTGTCGGAGATGTCCTCGGGCAGCTCGACCTGGATCTTGAAGATCTGATTGTAGCGGTTCTCCGGATCGACGATGTTGTTCTGCGACAGGCGGATGTTCTCGGTGGGAATCCCCCGGGTGTTGCAGTACACCTTGACGAAGTACGCCGCGCACATCGCCGAGGAGGCCAGGAAGTAGTCGAACGGCCCCGGCGCCGAGCCGTCGCCCTTGTAGCGAATCGGCTGGTCGGAGATGACCGTGAAGTCGTCGAACTTGGCCTCCAGGCGGAGGTTGTCGAGATAGTTGACCTTGATTTCCATGGACGGGCACCGGACGTGGGGAGCTTCGGCGAAGCGAGGGCAGAAAACCTGCCATTATCCAGTTTTTCGCCGCCCCCGGCTAGGCGTCGTCATCCGGCGGGCCAACCCAGAACAGCGGGTTGTGCGCCACCTCCCACAGGTAGCCGTCCGGGTCGGCGAAATACCCCGAGTAGCCGCCCCAGAACACCTTCTGCGCCGGCTTCACCAAGGTGGCGCCGGCGGCAATGGCCTGCGCCATCACCGCGTCGACCGCGGCCTCGGACGCGACGTTGTGGGCAAGCGTGAACCCGGCAAAGCCGGCCCCCTCGTCGGACACCCCGGCATCCTCGGCCAATGCCTCGCGGCCGTACAATCCCAGCCAGCTGCCGTTGAGCGTGAAGAACGCCACCTCCGGCGGCGACTCCATCCGCGGCAGGCCAAGGCCCTGCTCGTAGAACCGCACCGACGCCGCCAGATCGCTGACGCCGAGGGTGATCATGCTGATTCTGGGTTGCATGGTGAGTTACCTCGTTGGTCACGGCACGACGCGCAGCGGCGTCTGTTATCAATCTCTTTCTACACGCGCGTCGCTACGGTCAGCAAGTACCGGTTCTCGATCACCGCGGTGCCGTCCGTCGCACGGTTGTAGCGGCTGAATACGGCGTGCAGGTCGTGCTGGAAACGTTCGCGCGCGTCCTCGGTAGAGGCCGTGGCGGCGCGGATCGCAGGGCCGAAGTAGTTCAGAAACACGCCGACGGCATGCTCCACGGATCTGTAGTACTGCAGGGCCGTGCGCTCCTCGCTGACGACGGCGCTTGTACCTGCAGCGAGCAGTTCGTCGAGCCCGGCGTCGGTTCCCCAGCGCAGCGGCGGCTGGATACCGGGAGGTGGCGGCATATATGTCGCATTGGTGGCAAAGAAGTCCCCGCTCCAGCCGCTCGGGATCGGCGTGGCCAGGCCTACCCTGCCACCTGGGCGACAAACCCGTAGCATCTCCGCGGCAGCGCGCTGCTGGTCCGGAGCGAACTGCACCCCGTAGACCGAGAGGATGACATCGAAGCTGGCATCGGCAAATGGCAGCGCCTGGGCATCGGCGACCTGGAAGTCCGCGTCCAAGCCCTCGGCGACGGCTCGCTGCCTGGCGCGTTCGATCAGCGCCGGGACGTAGTCGATGCCCGTCACCTCGCAGTAGCGCCGCGCGGCAACCAGCGCGGCGGTGCCGCTTCCGCAGGCAATATCCAGCACGCGTTCGCCTGCATGGGGGTCCAGCGTCGCGCAGAGGGCCTCGGCCATGACGACGTTCTGCCGGGCGATCTCGTGAAAATCGCCGGTGGCCCACACCTCTTTCTGGCGCGCGGTCACCGCTCGGTAATCAACGCTTTCCTTATGACTCATACATTATCCCCTTGTAATGCTGAGGCCATCTGAAGGCAGCGTTGGCGCCAAGCTCACGTCTCGACGCCAAGCATGTCTCGTACTCCCTGGCTAGTTGCCTCCCTCATCCAAGGTAATATCAAAGTGTAGAACGTCTTCCCGGCTACCGAGTTTGCTGTACAGGGCAATCGCCGCCTGGTCTTCCTCTTCGGTATCGGCCTGAACGAAGACGGCGTGAACCCCGCGCTGCACCGCGATCTGCTTGACCCGCTCGATCAGGGCAGTGGCAACCCCTTGTCGCCGATGGGCTTCCGCTACCGCCAGGTCGTAGATATAGATCTCGCTGCGCGGCCGCTCGAACTTCTTCAGCTCGTAAGCCGCCAGCCCACCAACGACCGCACCGCCCTTCAGCGCCACCAGGGCGATAAAGCCGTCGCTTTCGAGCAGCTGGCGCATATAGGCGGCATCGGGAGAGTTGCCGGTGTAGGTCTCGGGCTGGCCGAATACCTCGCCGAAGGTCGTCAGGAGCCCGTCCATCAGCACCAAGTCGTCGGCAGTGAGTTGGTGGATACGATGGCCCATGTGCGCACCTCGGCTTACGGCTGGCCAACGCCTGCGTAGCGCACGCCGCTGAGCAGCGCCATCTCGCGCTGCCAGGTGGCGAGGTCCTCCTGATTGAACTGATGGAGGGTATCGTGGCCACAGGCGCGGGCCATCACCTGCATCAGCTCCACGGAGGCTTCGAAGAAGGTCTTGAGGCGCTCTGCCGAGGAGCCCACGTCGAGGCGCTGGCGCAGGTCTTCGCGCTGGGTGGCGATGCCCGCCGGGCAGTTGTTGGTGTTGCAGATCCGCGCGCCCACGCAGCCGATGGCCTGGATGGCGCTGTTGGAGAGAGCGATGCCGTCAGCGCCCAGCGCCATGGCCTTGACGAAGTCGATCGGCACGCGCAGGCCGCCGGTGATGATCAGCGTCACCCGGTCGCTGGCCTTCTGCTCGTCCAGGTAGCGCCGCGCACGAGCCAGGGCGGGGATGGTCGGCACCGAGATATGGTCGCGGAACATCGTCGGGGCGGCCCCGGTGGCGCCACCGCGGCCGTCGAGGATGATGTAGTCGGCGCTGGCGTCCAGCGCAAACTGGATGTCGCGCTCGATATGATTGGCGCTAAGCTTGAAGCCCACCGGCACGCCGCCGGTCACTTCGCGCACGCGGTCGGCGAAGCGCTTGAAATCGGCCACGCTGGAAAGGTCCTCGAAGGTCGGCGGCGAAACCGACGGTTCGCCTGCGATGATATGGCGCACTTCGGCGATCTTGGCGGTGTTCTTGTTGCCCGGCAGGTGGCCGCCGGTACCGGTCTTGGCACCCTGGCCGCCCTTGAAGTGGAAGGCTTGGATCTTCTCCAGCAGCGCTTCGCTGTAGCCGAACTTGGCGCTGGCCAGCTCGTAGAAGTAGCGCGAGTTCTCGGCCTGCTCTTCCGGCAGCATGCCGCCCTCCCCGGAGCAGATGCCGGTGCCGGCCATTTCGGCGCCCTTGGCCAGGGCGACCTTGGCCTCCTGGGAGAGCGCACCGAAGCTCATGTCGGAAACGAACAGCGGGATCTTGAGGGTCAGCGGCTTCTTGGCCTCGGGGCCGATGGTCAGCTCGGTGGCCACCGCGGCGTCTTCCATCAGCGGCTTGGTGGCCATCTGCGCCACCATCAGCTGCAGGTCGTCCCAGTGCGGCAGGGTGTGGCGCGGCACGCCCATGGCGGTCATCGGGCCGTGGTGGCCAACGCCCTTGGTACCCTCCTTGGCGAGCTGGTGGATGAACTCCACGGTGGGCTCTTCCTCACTGGCCTTGGGCTCAGGCTGGCCACCGCTACTCTTCTGCTCGGCGGCGGCGTCCTTGCTTTCGGGACTCTCCTGGCCTACGTCATCGTCGCTGAACTGTTTGTGGGTGCCATCGCAGTACGGGGCGTCCTGGGTGTGCTTGCACTGGCAGAGAAAGGCGTCGCCATCCTTGTCGGCCTTGAACATCTTGGGGGTGATGCCGGTGCCGCTGTGGGAGCCGTCGCAGAACGGCTGGTCGCTGGAGCGTCCGCACATGCAGAACGCATACTCCCCACCTTTTTTCAGGCTCACTTTAGTGGGCTTGTTCGCCGCGATGATGGGTTGGCTCATGGGGACTCCGTGTCGTGGTTATTGGCGCAAGCCGGGTGTCAGGCCCGGTGCGTGGCGCTATTCGTCAACGGTCGTTGCCACTATCCGTTGAGATAGCCTAGAGGGTTTTGTTCAATCCCGCCGAGCCAACGCCTGCGATAGGCGTTGGCTATGATGGATACCTCAATTTCGTTCAATATCGATCGGCGCCGTCGCGGCAGACTCCTGGCACTGTGTTCCAGGAGACGAACGATGAACCTTGCCATGATCCTGCCGATGTCGGCCTTTGCCCTGGCAGCGTCCATTTCACCGGGGCCGGTGAACCTGGTGTGCCTCAGCAGCGGTACTCGCTACCCCATCTCACGTGGACTGGTCTTCGTTACCGGCGCCACCCTGGGCTTCGTTGTTCTGTTCCTCGCCGTGGGCCTCGGGCTTTACTCACTGCTGACGATGGTGCCAGGGCTGAAGGACGCCCTACGCTGGGCCGGCGTGGCATTTCTGCTCTATCTAAGCGTGCGGCTGTTCCGCGATGATGGTCGTCTGCCGGAGGGCGATGCCACGCGGGCACCGGGGTTTATGGCAGGCGCACTGATGCAGTGGCTCAACCCCAAGGCCTGGCTGGCGTCGGCCTCGGGCATCGGTGCCTACACCGGCGGCGATGTCGGTCTGCTGTGGCTGTTCGCCGCCCTCTATTTGCCCATCTGCTGGCTTTCGCTGGGTAGCTGGGTCTATGCCGGCGCCTTTCTACGCCGTTACGTTCAGCGCCCTGACGTCCTGGTCGCCATCAATCGGGGGCTGGCGGTGCTGCTAGCGATCAGTTGCATCTATCTCTTATTCGAGTAACGGGCTTCGGTACTGGTGAGGTGTAGCGGCCACCAGACGCTTGAAGGTGCGCTGGAAATGCGGCTGGTCGCTGAAGCCGGCATTCAGCGCTGCCTCAGCGATGGGCTTGCCCTGCTTGAGCTGGCGTTGTCCTAGCTGAATGCGGCGATTGATCAGGTAGGCATGAGGCGTGAGGCCGAAGTGCTGCTTGAAGGCACGGATCAGGTGGCCGGCGCTGTAGCCGGAGCGCTGGCAGAGGGCATCCAGCGATACTTCTTCAGCAACGTGCTCGTCGAGGTAGGCGGCTAACTCGCGCAGAGTGGCCGGAGGTAGCGAGCGCGGCCTGGCCGGCTGACCCGCCAGGTGATGCATCAGCGCCGAGAGATATTCTACCAACTCGCTCTGCTTGTTCAGAAGGTCGCGCTGCGGGTCCAGCAGGGCATCGGTCATGCGGCGATAGCCGGCGTACCATCCAGGGACGGCGATTACGGCGGCGGAAATATCCTGCCAGTACGGCGTATCGATCAGTCTCGCTGCATGGCGCAGCCGAGTCAGCCACTCGGCGTCCACATAGAGCATGCGGTAGGCCCAGGGCTGGCCGTCGACAGGATTGCAGGCGTGAACCCAGTCCGGATTCATCAACACCAGGTGCCCCGCGTGGATGCGATATTCTTCATCGAGGTAATGAAAGGTGCTCTCTCCGGCAGTCACCGCCCCCAACGACCACTGGGTATGGCTGTGACGGGCGTAGCCGACCTGGCGGCCATCCTCGACCACGCGCAACTCCACATGGGGCATACGTGGATCACGCCAGAAATAGGGGTGACAAGGTTGTGCCATGCTCGGATTGCCTCGCTATTAAGCTGGAGGAAGAAGACCCGCTCGCCGCAGAGTCAATCACTGTACGACATCTCGTGACGCTCAGCATTGCAGACAATGGCTCCCACCCTTCGAGGCCTCGGGCCAGGCAGCGCTGCGCGCTGCATCGCGAATGAATTCGCTCCCACACTGGAGGTGACGCCAAAGCAAAAGTGGGAGTGACGTTAGTCACGATGGGGTCGCCTTGCCAGGCCGGGCAGCGTTCCTACTGGGCCGGCAGTTTCCTCCGACAGGAGGCGGCGCGATGACCACATCACGCTCACGGCGAGTTTCGGTCACCGAAGCGCGCCAGGTAGTGCCATACCCGTTTTACATCCTGCGGGTCGTACTGGCCGCTACAGGCCGCCTCTCCAATCACCGCGGACGTGAGCACACCATCCCTGGCTAGCGCCTCGCCAAGTTTCACATAGTACGGCCCTCGATAGTGGGGGTACTCGCGCAGCACGGCCACCTCGAGCCTGAAGCCGGCATGCCACTCCAGCGAGCAGGGCAGCTGACGCGCCTGCATTTCGATCGGGGTACCGCGATAGCAAGGATCGAGCACCAGCGCCTCAACGTCCGTGGCGAGACGCAGCGGTCCATGAATATGCGCTTCGATATGGTCGTCGAGCAGGTCACGCCGGGCGGCCTGGGCCAGGGGGATGAGGGCCATGCGCGATGCCACGCCGAAGTGCGAGGGCTCGAAGACGCTGTCGGGATAGCAGAAGGTGCAGCGCTGCAGTACTTCGGGCCTCAGCCGCAGGTAGCAAGAGCCGAAGCGCGAAGAACCACCGCCGCCACGCCGAGCATAGTTCAGTGCGCCATATTTGGGGCGCTCCCTTGGCAGCACATCATCATACGCTGAGCCGAAGATACGGCTTTCCCACTGCCAGCGCGCGCCGCCCGGATAGGCGGTCAAACCGCCATTACTGGTACCGGTTTCGAACTGCGAGTGATACTCCTCCGCTGCGGCGAGTGCGCCAAGCATGGGCACGCCTCGATGCTCTCTATCAGGATGGAAATTGAGGGTTACCGCCAGGCTCTCATCGAGAGGGCTTCCCGTGCACTGGTCAGCTACATAGCTAAGCGCTCGCTCCTCGGGCGAGCCTGGTGGAGGAGTCCACATGGCAACGTTTCCGGTTTTCGCGGTCGTCAGGTCATTTTAGTCGCTCCAGGCGTCCCTTGCGGCGCACGATGTTCTTGTAGTCCCACTGGATATCCCGCGCCTTGCCGAGCCAGCGACGTAGATCCTCTGCGTCGACCTGCGCCACCGCGGTATAGCGGGCCTCGGCGGCCTTGAAGCTGCCCTCCTTGTGCGGCCCGCTCTCATCGAAGGATTGTCCGCTCCAGAACAGCAGCCGCACGCAGTGCTTGAGCTTGCTGTAGGCAGCAATTCGACAGCCGCCCCAAGGGAGCGGCTGTCGCGAGCTGAATTGGCGGTGCCTAGAACTCGGACCAGTCCTCGACAGCTTCAGTGGGTTTCTTGTAGGCCTGCCTGGGCGTTTCAGCAGCGGACTTGGCCGGCGCCTCAGGCGGTTGGCTGCGCTCACTCTTCTGATGCGTCAGCGGCGTGGCGTGCGACTCAGCCGGCGCCGCCTGGTCGTCGACGCGGAAGGTGGCGATTAAGGCGGCGAGATGCTTGGCCTGGTCTTCCAGCGAGGTGGCGGCGACGCTGGTCTGCTGCACCAGCGAGGCGTTCTGCTGGGTGACCGAGTCCATCTCGGTGATGGCGCTGTTGATCTGCTCGATGCCGCTGTTCTGCTCGCGGGTGGCACTGGAGATCTCGCCCATCAAGGCGGTGACCTGACGGATCGACTCGACGGTCTCGCCGATGGTGGCGCCGCTGCGTTCGGCCTGCTCGGCGCCGCTGGTGATCTTGGCGGTGGTCTCTTCGATCAGCGTGCGGATCTCCTTGGCAGACTCGGCGCTGCGCGAGGCGAGATTGCGCACTTCGCTGGCCACCACCGCGAAGCCGCGGCCCTGCTCGCCGGCGCGGGCCGCCTCTACCGAGGCGTTGAGCGCCAGGATATTGGTCTGGAAGGCGATCGAGTCGATCACGCCGATGATGTCGTTGACGCGACTGGCGCTGGTGGATATCTCGCGCATCAGCTGCACGGTGTACTCGACCTCCTGGCCGCCGGCCTCGGCGCGCTGCGAGGCGGACGCCGAGAGGCCGTCGGCCTCCTGGGCGGTCTCGGTGTTCTTGCTCACGGTGGCAGCCATCTCTTCCATGCTCGAGGCGGTCTGCTGCAGCGCCGAGGCCTGCTGCTCGGTGCGCGACGAGAGGTCCTGGCTGCCCAGGGCGATTTCGCCGGCGCCGGTGAAGACGCTGTCGCTGCTGCTGCGTAGCGACACCACCAGGGTCTTGAGCTTGTCCTGCATGCGCGCCAGGGCGCTGAACAGCTGGCCGATCTCGTTGCGGCCGCGGTCGCGGATCTGCTCGGTGAGATCACCATCGGCAATCCGCTCGAAGTGATCGATGGCCTCGCGCAGCGGCGTGACCACCACCCGCAGCATCGCCAGGCGGATCGCTACCGCGGCGAGCAGCGCCACCACCAACAGCGTCACGGCAATCATGCCGACCATGTCGCCGAGGCGGCCGACCTGATCGATCACGGCGTTGCCGCGCCGCTCGGAGTAGGTGACGAAGTCCTCCATGGCGGCGTCGAGCTCGGCACCCAGCTCGGCCATCTGATCCTGGCTGCGCTGCACCTGGAAGGGGGCGGCGTCCATCAGCGGCTCTAGCCCTTCCACTACGTAGGCATCGAAGGCGGCGATGATCGCCGCTACGTAGGGCGCCCGCGAGTCGTCGGCGTCGATGGGCACGGCACGGAACTCGTCAAAGCGCTCGTGCGCCCCGGCCAGGGCCGCCAGGGCCTGCTGTTGGCTCTGCTCGCCGCGCTCGGGGTCACCCTGGGTGCTGAGGCTGGCGAAGCGGTCCAGCATGATCTGTGCACGCAGCACATTGACCTGGGTGCGGTTGGCCAGGTTGGCGAGTTCTACATTGGTCTCGGCAAGCTCGTGCAGGGCGTCTTCGCTGGTGGCACTGGCGTAGAAGCCCAGACCACTGATCAGCCCGATCATCAGCACCAGCGCCGCCAGCGCCGCCGTCAGGCTCCACTTTATCGATAGGTGTTTCATCTGCCTCGTCCCCCTGCGATGGCGATATTCAACACTTCATCGGCAGGCGGGGGGAGAGGTTGAGAAAAAACGCATCGATTACGACCAAAGGATAACACCTGGACGCTACTCGTCTACCACCACCTCGAAGCCGCCGTAGATCAGCCGCTTGCCGTCGAACGGCATGGGATTGACGTCGGGCTGGAGGCGCGGGTCTTCCATGACCTTGGCCATGCCGCGGTCGCGCACCTCGCGGGAGGGCCATAGGATCCACGAGAAGATCACCGTCTCGTCCGCCTGGCGCTTCACCGCCAGGGGGAAGGAGGTGAGCTTGCCATCGGGCACATCGTCGCCCCAACACTCCACCATCTGCAGGGCGCCGTGCTCCTTGAACACCACCGCGGCATCGCGGGCATGCTGGATGTACTTGTCGCGGTTGGCGGTGGGCACCGCGGCTACGAATCCGTCTACGTAGGTCATGACTACTCTCCTTCGTCTCTGGGGTGGTGCCCGCAGCGGCGCTGCCGGGGCGGGCAGAGATGTCTCTTCAAGCGAGTATCGAACGACACCCCGCGAAATCGACAGCCGCTGGACCTCAAGCATGCCAGGCGCTGCCCGTCTATGCTGATCGATAGGAGAGATACACAGAGCGAAGGGAGACGCACGCACAGGTCATTGACGGCCCAGGCGGCCGAAGGAGCACTACCATGACCATTCCGATGACGCTACGGGAGTACCTCCGCGCCTGCGACATCGACTACGAGGAGGTGTCCCACCCACGCGAAGTCACCACCAGCCGTATCGCCCAGACGTCGCATGTCCCCGGCGACCAGTTGGCCAAGGCCGTCATGCTGCATGGTGAATCCGGCTATGGCCTGGCGGTCGTGCCCAGCACCCACGACACCGATCTCGACAGCCTGACCGCTCTGTTCAAGGAGCGTTTCGAGCTCGCTTCGGAAGCGGAGATCGCCAGTAGCTTCGACGACTGCGATCCCGGCGCCGCACCTCCAGTGGGCCAGGCCTATGGCCTCAAGGTCTATGTCGACGACATGCTGCGCCTTCAGCCGGACATCTACTTCGAGGCGGGCGACCACGAAACCCTGCTGCACATGAGTGGTCGCGAATTCGAACGCCTGATGGACGGCGCTCCCCACGGTCGCTTCAGCCACCATCGCTGATCCCTCGCCGAGGCCGCCAGCGCCTCGCCTCCCCCGCGCTGTCGGCCGGCGTTGCTTGCCGGCAGCGCGCACTGTGCCTACACCTTGAACATGGACACGCTTCCGGCATCCCCTACCGCCGGCCGTGGGCCGCTGGCGGTCATCCGTTTTCTCGGCCTGGTGCTGCTCGGTGCCCTGGTGGGCGGCATCGCCGCGCTGGCCGCGGTCGGCTTCGTGACGATCGTTCTGTGGCTCAACGAGGTGCTGTTGATATCGCCCCGCAGCCGCATGATGTTCGATCAGCGCGGCATGCTGGTCGCCGCCACCGTCGCCGTACCGACACTCGGCGGACTGATCGTCGGCCTGCTACACCGCTATATCCCCGAGGGACGGGCGCACTCCCCCGCCGACGTGATCGCCGCCGTGCAGACCCGCCGCGGCCGCTTGCCGGGCCGTGCCGGCGGGATGTCGGCGCTTAGCGCGATGATCTCACTCGGCGCCGGCGCCTCGGTGGGCCAGTACGGCCCCTTGGTTCATCTTGGCGCGACCCTGGGGTCACTGGGCGCACGCCTGCTGCGCATGAGTCGCTCGGACGACAACATTACCATTGCCTGTGGCGTGGCGGCGGCCATTGCTACCGCGTTCAATGCCCCGCTGGCGGGGATCGTGTTCGCCCATGAGGTGGTGCTGCGCCACTATGCGCTGCGCGCCTTCGCCCCGGTCGCCGCGGCGGCCATCGTCGGCTATGTCATCGCCACCAACGTGCTCGAGCGCGGCGCCCTGTTCCATGTCACCGACACCGCCGTGCCACGCCCCTGGGAGTTCGCCCTGTTCGTGATCATCGGCGGCATGGGGGCACTGGTCGCCGGCGGCTATATGCGGGCCATCCTCGGCGTCGGGCGGATGGCCGGGCGTGTGCCGCTGGCCGCGCCGTTGCGCCCAGCCCTGGCCGGCGCCCTGCTTGGGGTGGCCGCCCTCTGGGTGCCGGACATCCTCGGCATGGGCCAGGAGACGCTGCGCTTCGCCACCATCGCCGGGGCCTTCGGCAGCGGCGAGCTATTGCTGGTGCTGGTGCTCAAGCTGGCGGCGACCGCGCTGTGCCTGGGCATGGGCTTCAGCGGCGGCGTGTTCAGCCCGGCACTGGTGATCGGCACCCTGTTCGGTGCCCTGTGCGGCACCCTGGTGGGCGAATTCAGCGATGCACCGCAGGCAACCTTCGTGTTCTACGCCGTATGCGGCATGGTGGCGGTCACCGCGCCGGTGATCGGTGCTCCCCTGACCAGCCTGCTGATCGTCTTCGAGCTCACCGGCAGCTATGCGCTGACCACCGCGGCGCTGGCCAGCGTAACCCTGGCCAGCCCCATTGCCGCCCAGTTGTTCGGCCGCTCGCTATTCGATATCCAACTCTTGAACCGCGGCCTGGATCTCTCCGCCGGGCGCGGCCGCGCGCTGCTGCAGGCCACCCAGGTAGCCGAGCAGCTGACCCGCGACTGCGTGACCCTGGCTCCCCGCACGCCGGTTCACGAGGCCATCCGCGCGCTGGGTGAAGCGCGCCATGCCGAGGCCTACCTGGTCGATGCCCGGGGCCGCTACTGCGGCTGCGTGACGCTTCCCGAGCTGGAAGCGGCGCAGCAGGCAGGCCAGGCAGACAGCCACGTTGCCGATTTCATCGTCACGGCACGTCCGGTGCTGCATCCCGACAGCTCGCTATGGGACGCCATGGCACAGCTCGAGGAGGTCACTGGCGAGGCCCTGGCGGTGGTCGACGCGGAGCGCGACGACACCTTCCTCGGCGTGGTCTACGAGGCGCGCATCGCCCGCGCCTACCTGCGCCACAACGACGCGTTACGCAAGGAGGAACATGGCACCGGTTAAGCCAGGCTCGCTGGCCCTGATGCTGGTCGGCTGCGCGGCGCTGGCGCATGCAGCCGATGACGACGCCCTACACGTCCTGAGCTGGGGAGGTGCCTACGAGCGCGCCCAGCAGGAAGCCCTCTTCACCCCCTTTACCGAGGCAACCGGCATCACGGTGGAGGTGCACCGCTACGACGGCGACCTGGCGCCGCTGCGCCGTGCGGTGGCCGAGGGCAGTGTGCCCTGGGACGTCATTGACATGACCCGCAGCCAGGCCATGGCGGCCTGCGACGCGGAGCTACTGGAGCGCTTGCCGGCCGACCTGCCCGCCCCGGCACCGGATGGCACGCCGGCCAGTCGCGATTTCCTGCCTGGGGCGATCGGCGAGTGCGCCCTCACCCACAGCGTCTTCGCTACCGTGGTGGCTTACCGCCGCGACGCCTTCCCCGGGCAACGTCCCACCCATATTGGCGATCTGTTCGACCAGCAGCGCTTCCCCGGCCCGCGCGCGCTGCAACGCACCCCGGCGGTCAACCTGGAGTGGGCGCTGCTCTCCTATCGGGTGCCCCGCGAGGAGCTGTACGACCTGCTCAGTACCCGTCGCGGTCTGAGCCTGGCACTGGAGCGGCTCGACACGCTCGATGAGATCCGCTGGTGGGAGGCCGGCGATACCCCGCCGCAACTGCTTGCCGATGGCGAGGCAGTGATGGCCTCGGGCTATAACGGCCGTTTCTTCGATGCCATGCTGGATCAGGAGACCCCTATCGAGATTCTCTGGGACGGCCAGGTGCAGGAGCATGAGACCTGGACGATGCCGCGCGGCGCCTCGAACCGGGATGCCGCCCACGATTTCATCCGCTTTGCCACCACCAGCGAGCGTCTCGCCGAGCTGGCGCGACGCATCCCCTACGGCCCGGCGCGCCATTCGGCCAGCCTGCAGGTCACCACCCATCCGCAGAGCGGCCAGGACATGCGCCTGCATATCCCCACGCACCCGCTGAACAGCGCCGGCGCCATCGAGAAGGACGAGCAGTGGTATGCGCGCACCCAGCAACGCATCGACGCCCTCTTCGCCGACTGGCTGGCGTCGCGGCCCTGATGGCGACTGCCAAGGCAACGGCGGCTGGGGTATCATGACCAGCGACTCGCAGCCATGACCCGCGCCATGCCCAGTATCGATGTGGTGATCCGCCTGACCCGCGACGAGTGCCTGGCCCACTACGAGGGCCGCGCCCAGAGCGTACATACCCGCAGCCTGGATGGCCGCAAGGTGATCTTTCCCACCAGTGCGCTAACGCGCATCGTCGGCCGCCACGGCATCGACGGCGTGTTTCGGCTGCACTTCACCGCGGCGGGCAAGTTCGCGTCCATCGAGCCACTGCCGCGACGCTGAGCGTTTAAACCACCAACTCGACTTTGCCGGTCGTTGGGCTAGTCTCTAATCGACGACAGTTTCCCTTCGGACGCGCCCATGCCATATCTCTTGGGCCACCGCTCGCCGCTGCGGTGGCTGCTGCTCAGTGCGCTACTGATCACCGCTCCCTTGAGCGCGGCGAATGAGCCTGAGCTCGAGCGTGTCACCCTGCAGTTGGCCTGGTATCACCAGTTCCAGTTCGCCGGCTACTACGCCGCCAAGCAGCAGGGCTACTTCCAAGAGGCCGGTTTCGATGTGGAGATTCGCCACGGCGGCCACGACGACTACGGCCGCCCCATCGACCCGGTGGAGGACGTGATGTTCGGCCGCGCCGACTTCGGCGTATCGCGCTCCGACCTGCTGCTCTACCACAGCCAGGGCCTGCCGGTGGTGGTGCTGGCCAATATCATGCAGCGCTCGCCGCTGGTGTTCCTGACCCTAGAGCGCCACGGCTTCTCGCGTCTGGAGGAGGTCGGCGAGCGGCCGATCAGCGTCACCCTGCCCGATGTCGATGCACGACTCAGCGCCGAGACCCTGGCCAGTTTCCACCGTGCCGGCCTCGACCTCGAGCGGCTCAACAACCGTGCACCAAGCTGGGTGCTGGATGACTTGCTCGACGGCACCACCCAGTTGATGCCCGGCTACCTCACCGACGCCCCCTACTTTCTCGAGGCCTTCGGCGCCGAGCCGGTCACGATCACCCCGGCGTCGTATGGCATCGACTTCTACGGTGACCTGCTGTTTACCCGCGCGGCGCTGCTCGAAGGCCGGCCGGAGCGAGTCGAGGCGTTCCGTGATGCCGCCCTGCGCGGCTGGGCCTATGCGCTGGACAACGTCGAGGAGGTGGCCGAACTGATCACTCAGTACTACCCGACGCGCAGCGCCCTCTACGACATCCACTTCCTGCGCCACGAGGCCGAGAAGCTGCGCGGCTTGATGCAGCCGGAGTTGATCGAGATTGGCTACATCAACCCCATCCGCTGGGAAAACATCGCCGAAGTGTATGTGGAGCTCGGCATGATCGAGCGCTACGACCTGGAAGGGTTTCTCTATCAGCCGCCGACACCCGCCAGCACCGACTTCAAGCGCCTGGTGCGCTGGGCGCTAGGTGGCGGGATCCTGCTGCTGCTGGTCATCGGCCTGGCCAGCTACCTGCTGATGATCAACCGCCAACTGCGCCACGAGGTCGCGCGCCGCCAGAAAGCCGAAGATTCACTACGCGAGCTAGCCGAGAAGGATGGCTTGACCGGCATCGACAACCGCCGGCTGTTCGAGGAGCGCCTGCAGCAGTGTGTGGCCCATGCCCGGCGCCACCATCGACCACTGACGCTGATCCTGTTCGATGTCGACCACTTCAAGCAGGTCAACGACTGCCATGGCCACCTCGCCGGCGACCAGGTGCTAGTGGAAATTGCTCAGGTCACCCGCCCGCTGCTGCGCACCGACGACCACTTCGCGCGCTACGGCGGCGAGGAGTTCGCCGTGCTGCTGCCGGGCACCGACCACGCTGAGGCGCTGCGAGTCGCCAAGCGCATCTGGCAGGTCAACCGCGACCACCGCGTGACCAGCGAGGTAGGCCTCATCTGCTATAGCCTGAGCCTGGGGGTGGCCAGCCTCGACGAGCGAGACCAGGATCCGCACGATCTGGTCAGGCGTGCCGACGAGCGGCTCTATCAGGCCAAGCACCAGGGCCGTGATCGCTATTTCGGCGCCGCCGGCTACGCGACCAGCAACTAGCTGGCGCCCTGCATGCAACTAATTTACATTGCATAACCTGGGTTAAGGTAACAGCCAATCGAGGGGTCCACTGTGAGGGAGTGGGGTCAAGGACGACTCATTGCGGCCAGGATGCCGCTCACACCCCCTGCCTTGCCCTGATCGTGCCCAGCCGCGATCAGGGCAATCTTTTTTACGCGCCGTGCATCCTGTCAACTGGCGGCGACACCCGCCTGCGTTCTGCGCTCCGGCAGCATGCCGCGGTCGAGAATGAAGCGGATGATCTCCTCGAGCCCCACTCCGTCGTAGAGGTTGGTGAACACGAAAGGTCGCTCGCCGCGCATCTTCTTCGAGTCCCGCTCCATGACCTCGAGCGACGCATGCACCTGTTCGGCAATATCGATCTTGTTGATGATCAGCAGGTCCGACTTGGTGATGCCCGGTCCACCCTTGCGCGGGATCTTGTCGCCAGCAGAGACGTCGATCACGTAGAGGGTGAGGTCCGAGAGTTCGGGACTGAAGGTCGCCGAGAGATTGTCGCCGCCCGACTCTACCAGCACCAATTCGAGCTTGGGATGGCGCGCCTGCAGGTCGTCGATGGCAGCCAGGTTCATCGAGGCATCTTCACGGATCGCGGTATGCGGGCAGCCGCCGGTCTCGACGCCGAGAATGCGGTCCGCCGGCAGCGCGTCGTGCTTGAGCAGGAAGTCGGCATCCTCGCGAGTATAGATATCGTTGGTGACCACGGCGATATCGTAGTGGTCGCGCAGCGCCAGGCACAGCTGCTTGAGCAGCGCGGTCTTGCCGGAGCCCACCGGGCCGCCGACGCCAACGCGTAAACAATGGGTCATGTCGTGTCTCCTCTTGTACTCTTTCGTCATCATCCTGTCGGCACGGGCGACTCACTGGACTCACCACGCCACGCGTCCGAAACCCTGGCACCCCGGCCGGACTCCCGCGGTCGGCCTTGCTAGGCGCTAGGCGCTCAACCCTAGCTGCGAAACAGTCGCGAATACTGAGTTTCATGCAGCGCGCTGGCCAGCGCCAGGCCGGGCAGCGCCGGACCGAGTTCGTCGTCGTCCAGGCCCAGAGCCAGATCGACGGCCACGACCAGCGCCGGGCGCAGCCGCTCGACCAGCCGCTGGGCGGCTGTGTGGCCCAGCGGTAGCGCCTTGCAGGCCACCGTCAACTGGTTCTCGAGCCACGCCCAGGCGAAGCCGAGCAGCGCCTCGCGCTGCGTCACCCCACGCGCCTGGGCTGTCCAGGCGAACAGCGTGACATAGCCGACACCGGCGGGCAGCAGTCGCTGTTCGGGGAGCAGCTCGAGGCTGCCCAGCAGCCGCGCCAGGGAGGCGCCGAGGCGGCTGTCTTCGGCGGCCAGCTCGGCGGTCTCCCGGTTGGCGGCAAGCCAGGCATCCCACTCCGCAACGGCATCACCCTTTTCCTGACGCCAGGCCATGTACAAGCGCGCCAGTGCCGGCAGCTCGCAGTGGGCCAGGCCGTCATCAAGCACGCCCTCGAGCCATTCACCGAGGCTCGCCTCGTCGCTCACCCAGCCCAGCTCGAACGCGCTCTCCAGGCCCTGGGACCAAGCGAAGGCGCCGATCGGCAGCGCCGGGCTGACCAGCTGCAGCAGACCCAGCAGCGCCAGGTCGTCGCCCTGTGCTGACGACTCAGTGGGCATGGGGGTGCTCATGGTCGTGTGCGTGTTCATGGGAATGGCTATGTGAATGCCCGCCGGTCTGCTGGTAGGCACCCGGCTCGGGATCGAAGGGTGCCTGGTGGTGCTCGAGGGCCGCCCCCAGCAGCTCGGCCAACTCTTCGAGCACGTGATCCGGCGGAAAGCGCACCCAGCCCTGGTCGGGCCTTGCATCGTCGCTGCCCAGCGCCAGCTGCACGTGGCGGTTGCCGAGGTGATAGGCCAGCCGCGCCAGTGGCAGGCCGGCGGCCACCCGGGCGGTGACCACCGGTTCATCGGCGGCCTCGATGCGGATCACCTCGCCGCTCTCGGCGCGCAGGCCGTCACCGGCGCGCAGCACCGGGCCACGATCGAGGAACAGGCCCAGTTCGCGGCCGCTATCGCTCACCGCCTTGAGCCGGCCCTTGGTGCGCGACTCGAAGGGCAGCGTCAGGGTGTCGCTGGCCTGGCCATGCGCGATGGGACCCAGGCGTTCGGTCAGTTTTAGCATTGGTACAAAACTCCTCGAGGCAAGCCAGCCTTGCCCTCTCTCAACACCACGTGACCGAAACCCTGACACCCCGGACGGGCTCTCGCGGTCGGAAAGACGGCACCTCCCTGTGCCGGCTTTCCTCGATCTTCATCCATGAAGATCGACCGCGTCGCCTCGCCCGGGATGTCAGCGGCCACGCGAGGTTTCGCGATGACAAGCTGGCTTACTATGCCGCTGTCAGTGACAGCCATGATTCAGAATAAATGATAGCGCTGCGCCAGCGGCAGCTCGGTGGCCGGCTCGCAGGTCAGCAGCTCGCCATCGCAACGCACCTCGTAGGTCTGGGGGTCGACCGTCAGTTCGGGGCAGGCGTCGTTGAGCTTCATGTCGCCCTTGCGCACCCCGCGCACGTTCCTGCACGCCGCAAGTTCGCTGTTGAGCCCAAGCCGCGCCTTGATGCCGCCGTCGATGGCCGCCTGGCTGACGAAGCTGAGCCGGGTCTGACTGGCGGCGCGGCCGAGGGCGCCGAACATGTAGCGATAGTGCACCGGCTGCGGAGTGGGAATCGAGGCGTTGGGATCGCCCATGGGCGCCGCGGCGATCATCCCACCCTTGATCAGCAGCGCCGGCTTGGCGCCGAAGAAGGCCGGGTCCCAGAGTACCAGGTCGGCGAGCTTGCCGACCTCCACCGAGCCCACTTCATGACTGATGCCGTGAGTGATCGCCGGGTTGATGGTGTACTTGGCGATGTAGCGCTTGGCACGGAAGTTGTCGGCGCCCAGCGTCTCGTCCTCGGGCAGCAGGCCGCGCTGCACCCTCATTTTGTGGGCGGTCTGCCAGGTACGACACACCACCTCGCCGACGCGGCCCATGGCCTGAGAGTCGGAAGCGATCATCGAGATCACCCCCAAATCGTGAAGGATATCCTCGGCGGCGATGGTCTCGCGGCGGATGCGCGAGTCGGCGAAGGCCACGTCCTCGGGAATATTGGGATCGAGGTGGTGGCACACCATCAGCATGTCGAGATGCTCGTCGATGGTGTTGACCGTGTAGGGGCGGGTCGGATTGGTCGACGACGGCAGCACGTAGGCCTTGGAGCAGGCGGTGAGGATATCCGGCGCGTGGCCGCCGCCCGCCCCCTCGGTGTGGTAGGTGTGAATGCCGCGCTCCTTGAAGGCGGCCAGGGTGTCCTCGACGAAGCCCGACTCGTTGAGGGTGTCGGTGTGGATCGCCACCTGCACGTCGTATTTTTCCGCCACGCTCAGGCAGTTGTCGATGGAGGCCGGGGTGGTACCCCAGTCCTCGTGCAGCTTGAGGCCCATGGCGCCGGCGTCGAGCTGTGCCTCCAATGCCTCCGGCAGGCTGGCATTGCCCTTGCCCAGCCAGCCGATGTTCATCGGCATGTCGTCGACGGACTGCAGCATCTTGCCGATATGCCAGGCACCCGGAGTGCAGGTGGTGGCATTCGAGCCGGTGGCCGGCCCGGTGCCGCCGCCGAGCATGGTGGTGATGCCACTCATCAGCGCCTCTTCGATCTGCTGGGGGCAGATGAAGTGGATATGCGCATCGATGCCGCCGGCGGTAAGGATCTTGCCCTCACCGGCGATGATTTCGGTGCCCGGGCCGATGACGATCTCCACCTCGGGCTGGGTATCGGGGTTGCCGGCCTTGCCGATGGCGGCAATCCGACCGGCCTTGAGCCCTACGTCGGCCTTGACGATGCCCCACCAGTCGAGGATCAAGGCGTTGGTGATCACGGTGTCCATCACCGCATCGTCGGCACGCTGGCTCTGGCCCATGCCGTCGCGGATCACCTTGCCGCCACCGAACTTGACCTCGTCGCCGTAGTGGGTGGCGTCTTTTTCCACCTCGATCCACAGCTCGGTGTCGCCCAGGCGCACCCGATCGCCCACGGTGGGGCCGTACATATCGGCGTAGGCCTGTCTCGAGATCTTCATGACGTACCTCCTTTGCCATCCAGCGCACCCATGACATTGCCGCGGAAGCCGTAGATATGCCGCGTGCCGGCGTAGGGAATCAACGTGACCTCGCGGGTCTGGCCAGGCTCGAAGCGGATCGCCGTGCCGGCGGCCACGTCGAGGCGATAGCCCCGCGTCTTGTCGCGATCAAAGACCAGCGCCGGGTTGGCCTCGGCGAAGTGGTAGTGGGAGCCGATCTGGATCGGTCGGTCGCCGGTGTTGGCAACCTCGACGGTGATACGTTCGCGGCCTTCGCAGAGCGCGATCTCACCATCCTGCAATTGATACTCACCGGGAATCATGGCGTTCTCCCCTCTAGCAGCCAGTGTTAGACGATGGGGTCGTGCACCGTTACCAGTTTCGTCCCGTCGGGGAAGGTGGCCTCGACCTGCACCTCGTCGACCATCTCGGCCACGCCCTCCATGACGTCGTCACGGCCGAGGATCTCGCGGCCGAAACTCATCAGCTCGGCCACGCTGCGCCCATCTCGGGCCCCCTCCATGATCTCGAAGCTGATCAGCGCCACTGATTCCGGATAGTTGAGCTTGAGGCCGCGGGCCTTCCTGCGTTCGGCAAGCTGTGCGGCAGAGAACAGCAGCAGCTTGTCCTTGTCTCTCGGCGTCAATTCCATAGCGCGTCCCTCATATCATTGATGTTTGCTGGGAGCGAATTCATTCGCGATGATGTGGCTTGGGCTTTCCTCATCATGTCAGCCAGATCCGCGGCGTATGCGCCTGGCGGCCCAGCAGCGCCGGCCTGAGCAGTTCCCAAGCCTGCTGGCAGAGCACCCAGGCTTCATTACGTTCGGTGCCCAGGTAGCGCAGCAGCAGCACGCCGTGACGCAGCGTCACCGCCCAGCGGGTATTGTCCGGCAGTGTCTCGCGCAGCGCCTCGATGGCCGACCGGGCGTCAGTATCGGAAAGCCCCACCGCCCACAGCGTGGCCTGCACGCTGGCCCCGCCCTGCCCCCAGCGACCGCGAAAACGCCGGTGCTGCGGATCCAGCGGCTGGCGCTCCAGCCACAGCGGCTTGCCGTCAAGGGTCAGGCGGAAGCGCTGCTCGATGTGCCCGGAAACGTACGGCAAGCGGCTAGCCGGGCGGCCCAGTGCCAGCACCTCCCAACCCAAGCAGCGCGCGCTGCCGTGCAGGGCAATGTCGGTCAGCTGTGCGCCGCGCGAGCCGTCGAAGGCGATGGTCTCCTGGGGCAGCCACTCGAGGCTGGCACCGTCGTCGATGCTGAGCCGGGTCTGCTGGCACCAGGCCACCCCTTGGCTGTCGGCCTTGTAGAGCTTGTTGGCCGCCGGCGTGGTCAGCAGCGCATGACTGCCGCCCGCCAGGCGCGCCGAGATATTCAGCGCATCGCCGCTGACCAGGCCGCCGGGGGGATGCAGCAGATAGACATGGCAGGCCCCTTCGCGGCCTTCAGGATAAAAGGGGCGCTGCACGCGCAGTGGGCCCTGGTGGCGTGCCTGGACCATGCGGGTGACGCCGTCGCGGTGCTCGAACCCCAGCGCCAGCGAGGCCGCCCAGCGACGCTCGGTATCGAAGCGATGCCCCGAATCGTGAGCGGATGGCAGGGCGTACGGGATGGCCGTCATGAGGCGAATTCCATCAATAGGGTGTGCGATGCACAACACGGAGCAAGCAACGTACCATTTTGGTGAATGATCACCATTGGCATTATAAATCAAACACTTATATCGAATACACAAGCCCAGGCCGGCGCTTTCATGCACCATGCAGGCGCCTGAGCGGGACATTCATGCACCTCGTTGGCACGCCGCCTTCAACCCTGCACCAACATGAAGCAAAGCGCCCGCCGCGGCGTTTCCACGGCAGCCGCTCTTAGCTGGGCGCTGGGCGCTGCAGTGCCTAGACCGTCAGATGCCGCTTGATCAGCTCGTCGGAGAGTTCGGCGATGGGCCCCTTGGCAACGTGCCTGCCGCGATCCATGATCACGAAGCGGTCGGCGTACTTGCGGGCGAAGGGCAGCTTCTGCTCCACCAGCAGCACGGTCAGGCCGTCCTCATCGATCAGGGTACGGATCACCTCGCCGATCTGGGCGACGATATTGGGCTGGATGCCCTCCCCCGGCTCGTCGAGGATCAACATCCTGGGCTCGATCACCAGCGCTCGGCCGATGGCCAACTGCTGCTGCTGGCCGCCGGAGAGATCGCCGCCGCGGCGGTGACGCATCTCCTTGAGCACCGGGAACAGCTCATAGATACGTTCGGGAATGCTGCGCCGGCCGTCGCTGCGCGCGGCAAGCCCGGTACGCAGGTTCTCCTCGACGCTCAGCAGCGGAAAGATCTGCCGCCCCTGAGGCACGTAGCCGATGCCCAGCCGCGAGCGCTCCTCGACCCGTTTGCGGGTCAGCTCAATGTCATCGGCGAAGCGCAGGCTGCCGTCGGCCACCCGCTCCTCGCCCATTACGCACTTGAGCAGGGTGGTCTTGCCCACCCCGTTGCGGCCCATCACGCAGGTGCACTCACCGGCCGGCACCTCGAGGGCCAGGTCCCACAGGGTATGGCTCTCACCGTAGTACTGATTGAGCTTGTCGACCTTGAGCATCAGGCGGCCTCCTCGCTTTCACCGAGGTAAACTTCGATCACCCGCGGGTCGTTCTGCACCTCGTCCATGCTGCCCTCGGCCAGCACGCTGCCCTGGTGCAGCACCGTGACCTTGCGCGCAATCGAGCGCACGAAACCCATATCATGCTCGACGACGACCACGGACTGTTTTCCCGCGAGCCCGGTGAGCAGCTCGGCGGTGCGCTCCATCTCCTGCTCGGTCATGCCCGCCACCGGCTCGTCGACCAGCAGCAGCCGCGGGCGCTGCATCAGCAGCATGCCGATCTCCAGCCACTGCTTCTGACCATGGGAGAGGACCCCGGCCGGCCGGCGGCGCTGCTCGCTGAGGCCGGTCATCTCCAGCACTTCGTCGATACGCTCCCGCGCCGGGCCATCGAGGCGCGCAAACAGGGTCGGCAGCACGCGCTTGTCGGCGGTCATGGCAAGCTCCAGATTCTCGAACACCGACAGCGCCTCGAACACCGTGGGCTTCTGGAACTTGCGACCGATGCCCAGGGTGGCGATCTCGGGCTCGTTCATGGTCAGCAGGTTGTGGCGGGTACCGAACCACACCTGGCCCTGATCGGGACGAGTCTTGCCGGTGATGATATCCATCATGGTGGTCTTGCCGGCACCGTTGGGGCCGATGATGCAGCGCAGTTCGCCATCGTCGACGGTCAGGCTGAGGTCGTTGATGGCCTTGAAGCCATCGAAGCTGACCGTGACGTCCTCCATGTAGAGGATCGGCCCGTGACGTACGTCGACTGGCGATTCGGCGGGGGCCATGAAGTCGAATACGCGATCGCGCTGGGATAGCGACTTGATCAGGCTCATGGGGTCACCTCCTGGCCGTGGGCGTCGGCGTCATTGCGACGCCGCTTGAGACGATAGGCGAGCAGTCCGGCCACGCCCTTGGGCAGGAACACCGTGACCAGCACGAACATCGCGCCAAGGGCGAACAGCCAGGCATCCGGCATGACGCCGGTGAATACCGTCTTGGCGTAGTTGACCAGGATCGCCCCGATCACCGCGCCGTAAAGCGTGGCACGGCCACCCAGCGCGACCCACAGCACGATCTCGATGGAGAAGATCGGCGAGAACTCGCTGGGGTTGATGATGCCCACCTGAGGCACATACAGCGCGCCGGCAAGGCCGGCAAGCATCGCCGAGACCACGAATACGAACAGCTGGAAGCGTTCGACCCGGTAACCGATGAAACGCGTGCGCGCCTCGGCGTCGCGGGTCGCCACGCAGACGCGGCCGAGCTTGCTGCCGACGATGGCGCGACACACCACATAGCCCACGGCCAGGGCCACCCCGGTGGCCAGGAACAGTCCCAGCCGCGTGGCATCGCTTCTCAGGTTGTAGCCGAGAATATCGCGGAAGTCGGTCAGTCCATTATTACCGCCGAAGCCCATCTCGTTGCGGAAGAAGGCTAGCATCAGGGCGAAGGTCAGCGCCTGGGTGATGATCGACAGATAGACCCCGGTGACCCGCGAGCGAAAGGCCAGGAAACCGAACACCAGCGCCAGCGCCCCCGGTGCCAGCAGCACCATGATGAAAGCGAACCAGGCCATGTCGAACCCCTGCCAGTACCACGGCAGGCTCTCCCAGTTGAGGAAGACCATGAAATCCGGCAGTTCGGGATGCCCGTAGACTCCGCGATCGCCGATCTGACGCATCAGGTACATGCCCATGGCATAGCCGCCGAGGGCGAAGAAGGCGCCGTGGCCCAGGCTGAGGATCCCCAGATAGCCCCACACCAGATCCACCGCCACCGCCAGCAGTGCATAGCTGAGGTACTTGCCGAACAGGTTGACGGTATAGGCGTTGACGTGGAGCGGATGCCCCGCCGGCACCACCAAATGCAGCAGCGTGACCAGCGTCATCGCCGCCAGCAGTACACCGATGAATAGCTGGGTCGAGCGCTCATTGAACGGTTGCGTTAACCACATCGCGATCAGCCCTCCGCCGCACGGCCCTTTTGCGGAAAGAGTCCGCGGGGGCGTTTCTGAATGAACAGGATGATGAACACCAGCACGATGATCTTGGCCAGCACGGCGCCCGCCCAGGGCTCGAGAATCTGGTTGATCACACCCAGCGACAGGCCGGCAACCAGGGTGCCCCAGAGGTTACCCACGCCGCCGAACACCACCACCATGAAGGAGTCGATGATGTAGTTCTGACCCAGGTTGGGGCCCACATTGGTGAGCTGCGACAGCGCCACGCCGGCGAGTCCGGCGACGCCGGAGCCCAGCGCGAAGGTCATGATGTCGACGCGGGTCGCGCGGATGCCCATGGAGCGCGCCATGGCTCGATTCTGAGTCACTGCGCGCACCTCCAGGCCGAGCCGGGTGCGGCGCATGATCAACATCAGGGCGGCGAATACCACCAGGGTAAAGCCCAGCACATACATGCGATTGAGGGTCAGCGACAGGGCATCGTTGACGACCAGCGAGCCGCTCATCCACTCCGGCGTCACCACGGTGCGGTTCTGTGGAGAAATCGCGGTGCGCACCAGCTGCTGGAGAATCAGACTGATGCCGAAGGTCGCCAGCAGCGTTTCCAGCGGACGCCCCTTGAGGAACTGGATCACGCCGCGCTCGATGGCGATGCCGGCCAGGGCTGCGACCATGAAGCCGGCGGGTATCGCCAGGATCAGCGCCAGCCCCGGCTGGCCCGGCAGCAGCTGCTGCATCGCCCAGGTGGTGTAGGCGCCGAGCATGATCAGTTCGCCGTGGGCCATGTTGATGACCCCCATCACGCCGAAGGTGATGGCCAGGCCAATCGCCGCCAGCACCAGCACCGAGCCGAGACTCAGCCCGAAATAGAGCGTCTCGAGGCCACGGTTGATGCGCAGGTTCTGTTCGATGCTGTTGACGGCCTCCTGGGCGGCGGCAGCCAGCAGCGGGTCGTCGCTGCTGGCCGCGCGATTAAGCGCCACTCGCACCCGAGAGTGCAGGCTGCCCTGCAGGGTCTCGACCGCTTCTACCTCGCCCTGCTCGAGACGATGAATGGCCAGCGCCAGGGTCAGGCGCTGGCGCACCCGGGAATCCGATTCCTCTTCGATCACAGCCGCGATGGGCTCGGCAAGCTCTGCATCGACCTCGCCGAGCAGACGCTCCGCCGAGGCGCGACGCAGCTCGAGGTCGGCCGCGTAAAGGTCGACTACCGCGATGGCGATGCGCAGCTGGTTGCGCAGCGCATTGTTGATACCGATACGATCCAGCTCGCGGCGCGACATCTCACCGAGCGCCTCACCGCTCAAGGCATCTTCCACCGGCCAGTCGCGGCCCGTGTTGTCGAGTACCACCACGAAGCGACCGTCATCGGCGCGCTGCAGGCGACCGTCGAGCAGCGACTGCAGCCAGTAGCGAGCCCGGTCATCTTCGCTGGCGACGATGGCATCGATGGCTTCGCCCTTGGCCGGGAAGCTGTCGACGTCCAGTGCTTCGAGCAGTTCGAGGGCCGCGGTGTCGCGCTCGGCGTCCTGGGCATGGGCAATGGCGGGGGGCAGGATCAGCATCAGCAGGGCCAGCAGCAACGTCTGGGGCCAGCGCCGCGCCCGCCACTGGGCATGGCAACGGCCGGCCTCGGCCAGCGTCGGCCAGGGCCATGGGAAATTCCTCATCGGGCTTTTCCTCTGGAATGAAGTCAAAGGAGATGGCGTACCGTTCCGCCGCCCCGAGGGGCGGCGGAGAGCGTAGGGACTTACTCGGCCAGGGCAGCCTCGGCTTCTTCGGCCGCGGTGCTGCCACCACAGGAACCGGTGGACACGTTGAAGTTGCCGCAGCGCATCGGCGCGCGCCAGTCGGCGATCAGGTCGCGCGAGCCCGGCAGGTAGTCGGACCATGCATCGCCGGCCACGGTGGAGGGCGTCTGCCAGACGATATCGAACTGGCCGTTGTCCTGGATCTCGCCGATCAATACCGGTTTGGTGATGTGGTGGTTGGGCATCATCGCCGCATAGCCGCCGGTAAGATTGGGCACCGTCACGCCGATGATGGCGTCCTTGACCGCGTCGACATCGGTGGTGCCGGCCTTGCGTACCGCCTCGGCCCACATGTTGAAGCCGATGTAGTGGGCCTCCATGGGGTCGTTGGTCACCGCCTCCTCGTCGCCGGTGTAGTCGATCCAGGCGTCGATGAAGTCGTAGTTCTCATCGGTATCGACGCTCATGAAGTAGTTCCAGGCCGCCAGGTGACCGACCAGCGGAGCGGTGTCGATCCCGGTCAGCTCCTGCTCGCCCACCGAGAAGGCCACCACCGGGATATCCGCAGCGTCAACGCCCTGGTTGGCGAGCTCGGTGTAGAACGGCACGTTGGCGTCGCCGTTGATGGTGGAGACCACCGCGGTCTTCTTGCCTTCGCTGCCGAAGCGGCGGATGTCGGAGACGATGTTCTGCCAGTCGGAGTGCCCGAAGGGGGTGTAGTTGACCATGATGTCCTCGTCGGCCACCCCGAACTCATCCTGCAGGTAGGCCTCGAGAATGCGATTGGTGGTGCGCGGAAAGACATAGTCGGTCCCCGCCAGCACCCAGCGCTCCACGCCGACCTGATCATGCAGGTAGTTGACGGCGGGAATCGATTGCTGGTTGGGTGCCGCGCCGGTGTAGAAGACGTTCTCGGAGGACTCCTCGCCTTCGTACTGCACCGGATAGAACAGCAGGCCATTGAGCTCCTCGAACACCGGCAGCACCGCCTTGCGCGAGACAGATGTCCAGTTGCCGAAGACCACGTCGACCTCTTCCTGAGCCAGCAGCTCGCGGGCGCGTTCGGCGAACAGCGGCCAGTTGGAGGCGGGGTCGACCACCACCGCCTCGAGCTCGCGACCCAGCAGGCCACCCTGCTCGTTCTGCTGCTCGATGAGCATTTCGACGGTGTCCTTGAGCACCGTTTCGCTGATCGCCATGGTGCCCGACAGCGAGTGGAGGATACCGACCTTGATCGGATCGTCGGCCAGCGCCTGGCCGGCACCTGCCAGGGTGCCCGCCGTCAGCATGGCGGCGACGAGACGACGGGGAGTAAAGGATGCCTTGGGTGCGTTCACGAGATTCTCCTTGCGGAACCTGATTGTTATACGCCGTCGCGAGGGCCTGGCCCGCGCGGCAGCGTTGTGTCCAGCGTCGCGTCAGCCCGCTGCGGGCAACACGCGTGGCTATCGCACAGGAGATATCGCAAGGGTTGTGCCAGCACCTGTCTGACCCCCTGGTTTCTTCGCCATTTCAATCGGTTGAGAATGATTGCCACAGGTGCCGCCAGCCCCTATCGCACCATTTCCGTGCAGTTGACGAGCACCGCACCAGCACAATGCGCCAGAACAGGGAATCGCCACGCACTTGAGCGGTGCACGAAACGGCAGCACATGAAAATGCCGCCCCGAGAGAGCGGCATATGCAGATCGCACGACATCCAGGCTTACGCCGGGTAGAAGGCGGCCTCGTCGAGGGCCATCAATGGCTCGGCCCCGGCACGGATCTGCTGCTCGAGGGCCAACGTATGCGGCAGCATACGGGTGATGAAGTGGCGTCCCACGCTGAGCTTGGCCTGGTAGAACGCCGCCCCGGCCGGGCCATCCTGGCGCAGGCCACGCTCGGCGGCGCGCGCCATCTTCCACCACATCCAGGCATAAGTGACGTGGCCGAACAGCTGCAGGTAGTCGTGGGCGGCGGCGCCGAGCTCCTCGGGGTGGCCTTCGGCGCGCGCCAATAGTGCGGCGGTGACCGCTTCGAGGCGTGCCAGCTCCTGCTCACAGGCACGCAGGAATGGTGCCAGGGTGGCGCTGGCGTCCGTGGCCAGGTCGGCGCGCATCGCCTCGGCAAAGCGCTCGACGTAGGCACCGCGGTTGCGAAACAGCTTGCGCCCCACCAGGTCCATGGCCTGAATACCGTTGGTGCCCTCGTAGATCATCGCAATGCGCGCATCGCGCACGTACTGCTCGGCGCCCCACTCCACGCAGTAGCCGTTGCCGCCATAGAGCTGCTGGGCCTCGACGGTGGCCGCGAAACCGCGGTCGGTGAGAAATGCCTTGGCCACCGGGGTCAGCAGTGCCACCAGGTCTGCGGCCTGCTCACGTGCCGCGGCATCGGGGTGGAACTTGACACAGTCCAGTTGACTGCCGACGAAGGCGGCGAAGGCGCGGCCGCCCTCGTTCCAGGCGCGGGTATTGAGCGCCATGCGCCGTACGTCGGGATGCACCAAAATGGGGTCCGCAGGCTTGTCGGGGGCCACCGGGCCGCTCGGGGCACGGCTCTGCAGACGTTCACGAGCGAAGTCCATGGCGCTCTGGTAGGCCACTTCACCGAGCCCCAGGCCCTGAATACCGATCGACAGCCGCTCGTAGTTCATCATGGTGAACATGGTCGCCAGGCCCTGGTGCGGCTCGCCGATCAGGATGCCCTCGGCACCGTCGAAGTTCATCACGCAGGTGGCACTGCCCTTGATGCCCATCTTGTGCTCCAGGCCGCCACAGCTCAGCGCATTGCGCTCGCCCAGCGAGCCATCGGCATGGACCTTGAACTTGGGCACCAGAAACACCGAGATGCCCCGCGAGCCGGCCGGGGAGTCGGGCAGCTTGGCCAGCACCAGGTGGACGATGTTGTCGACCATGTCGTGCTCGCCGCCGGTGATCCAGATTTTGCTGCCGGTAATGGCGTAGCGGTCGTCTCCAAGCGGCTCAGCGCGGGTCCTGATCAGCCCCAGATCGGTGCCGCAGTGGGGCTCGGTAAGGCACATGGTGCCCAGCCACTCGCCGCGGTGCATGGGCGGCAGATAGGCCTGCTTGATGGGGTCCGGGGCGTACTGGTCGAGCAGCAGAGTGGCGCCGTTGTTGAGCGCCGGATAGAGCGCGAAGCTGGCGTTGGTGGCGTAGAGCATCTCCTCGAAGGCCACCGTGAGCATCTTGGGCAGGCCCTGGCCGTCGTAGTCGGGATTGCCGCCAAGCCCCAGCCAGCCGCCCTCGCCGAGGGTCTTGCAGGCCGCCTTGAAACCGGCAGGCGTGGTCACCTCGCCGTCCTTGAGATGGCAGCCCTCGGCATCGCCCGTCTGGTTGAGCGGGAACAACTCGGCCTCGGTGACCCGTGCCCCCTCCTCGAGGATGGCATCGGCGAGCTCGGCGCCAAACTCGGCGGTAGCCGGCATCGCCGTCCACATGGCAGGGGCCTCCAGCACCTCGTTGAGGACGAAACGCATGTCGGTCAGTGGTGCCCGGTAAAAGGCCATGGTGTCTCTCCTGGTCATCGGCGGTGGCCGCCCGCGGCGGCACTCGGCAGAATTCAAACGATTGATTGAATACTAGCCCAAGCCGGCGCCGGCTGTCATAGCGACCTTGGGTGTAGATCGCCAATAACAGCGCGGGGGCGCCGGCTTTGCCGACGCCCCCGCGGAGCTCCTGGAGGACCACGCCTTAGGCGCGGGCGCGTACTCCAGCAATGGCCTTCTTGGCCAGCGGCAGGACCAGCGACAGCACCGCAATGATCAGCAGCCACATCGAGATCGGCTTGTCGATGAAGATCGACCAGTCACCGCCGGAGATCTGCAGCGCGCGACGCATCGACTCCTCCATGATGGCGCCCAGGATCAGCGCCAGGATCAGCGGCGCCGCCGGGAAGCCGAACAGCCGCATGCCGAGACCCAGCAGGCCGAAACCCAGCAGCAGCAGCAGGTCGAACACGCTGAAGCTCATGCCGTAGACGCCGATCATGCAGAAGATCAGGATCAGTGCCAGCAGCAGCGGACGCGGCATATCGAGGATCTTGGCGATCAGCGGAATCAGCGGCAGGTTGAGCACCAGCAGGAAGAGGTTGCCGATGTACATACTGGCAATCACGCCCCAGAACACGTCCGGGCGGCTCTCGATCATCGCCGGCCCCGGGGTCACGCCCATCACCAGCAGCGCGCCCAGCAGCACCGCGGTGGTGCCCGAGCCGGGTACGCCGAGGGTCAGCAGCGGCACGAAGGAGCCGGTACAGGCGGCGTTGTTGGCCGCTTCCGGCGCCGCCACGCCCTTGATGTTGCCCTTGCCGAAGGTATCACCATCCTTGGCCAGGCGCTTCTCCATGCTGTAGCCCAGGAACGAACCGATCGTGGCGCCGGCACCCGGCAACACGCCGGTGAAGAAGCCCAGGATCGAGCTACGCCCGATCGGCGCGGCGATGTCGCGACACTCGCGGCCGGTGAGCTTGAGCGAGCCGATGGCGTTACGCGGCTGCTCCTTGCCCCCGCCGCCGCGCAGCAGCATATAGAAGACCTCGGCCAGGGCGAAGATACCCAGCGCCACGACCAGGAAGTCGATGCCGTCGAGCAGATGGGCGGCACCGAAGGTGTAGCGCTCGGTGCCGGTCTGCAGGTCGATGCCGATGATCGAGATCATCACCCCGACCACCGCGGCAATCAGGCCCTTGACCAGCGACTTGTCGGACAGTGAGACCACCGCGGTGAGGCCCAGCACCATCAGCGCGAAATATTCGGCGGGACCGAAG
This sequence comes from Halomonas socia, assembly GCF_010977575.1. Lineage (GTDB taxonomy): Bacteria > Pseudomonadota > Gammaproteobacteria > Pseudomonadales > Halomonadaceae > Franzmannia > Franzmannia socia. Next base: position 3,260,167 of record NZ_CP048812.1, on the reverse strand, counting down.
CTCACCGCCACCTTGCCGAGCAGCGGCGCCACCAGCATCAGGAAGATGATCGACACCGTGCCGCCGATGAAAGAGGAGTAGGCCGCGATTGCCAGGGCCTTGCCGGCCATGCCCTGCTTGGCCAGCGGGTAGCCGTCGAAGGAGGTGGCCACGGTGCCGGCGACGCCCGGCGCGTTGAGCAGGATCGACGAGGTCGAGCCGCCGAAAATCGCGCCATAGTAGACGCCGGCCATCAGGATCAGGCCTGATGCCGGCTCCATGGCGAAGGTGATCGGGATCATCAGCGCCAGCGCACTGATCGGCCCCAGGCCGGGCAGCATGCCGATGATGGTACCCGCAAACACCCCGAAGAAGACGTAGGCGATGTTCATGGGCTCCAGCGCAATGCCAAAGCCGTACATCAGGTTATTGAAGGCTTCCATGGAAGTATCTCTCTCACGTGACGTTGACGTCGGCTCAGAGCGGCAGAATGCCCGTCGGCAGATAGACATCCATGACCTTGGTCATGGTCAGATACAGCGCCAGCACGACGCCAAGCGATACCGCCAGGTTGACCCCGTGGCGACGGTAGCCGTAATACCAGGCCAACCCGAAGGAGAGCGTGGTGGAAGCGACAACGAACCCGATGGGCGCCAACAGCACCGCGTAGAGAACGATGGCCAGCGAGGTGATCACCACCCGCGACCAGGGACGCAGCAGCAGCGGTTGGGCCTGTTCATCGGGGTCCAGCTCGTCGGGGATGTCCTGTGCCTTGGGTTTTTCAAGGAACAGCAGCAGTGAGAGGCCAAGCAGCGTGAAGCCCAGCACCTTGGGGAACAGGTCAGAGTCGACCGGGCGCGGCAGCGGGAAGTTGGGTATTTGCCAGGCCATGGCCAGGTAGCCTACGGCCACCAGTGCCAGGCACAGCGCCAGAACCTGGTTTACGTTGAGTCGTGTCATGAGGAGTCTGCCCCGAACCCTGTGAAGGCGGGTTCAAGTGTCGCATTCGAGAACGCGTGGGCCTCGCTAGCGAGGCCCACGCCGTAACAGCACTGAGTGGTCGGCTCAGTCGCCGAGCAGGCCCAGCTCGCTCAGCACTTCGCTGAACTGCTCTTTCTGCGCGTCGAGGAAGTCGCCGAACTCTTCGCTATCCTGATAGGCATCCAGCCAGCCCAGCTGGTCACGGGCGTCGGCCCAGCCGTCGGTCTCGAGCATCTCGGCGAAGAGGTTCTCGTAGTAGGCCACCGCCTCTTCCGGCATGTCCGGGGTGCCCATCACGCCACGCCAGATGTCGAAGGTGTAGTCGATGTCCTGCTCGAGGTAGGTCGGCACGTCGGCCAGTGAACCGCTCAGGCGCTCAGGCGCCGAGACGCCCAGCGCGCGAATATCGCTGCCTTCGCCCAGCTGGCCTGCGGCTTCGCCGGCACCGGTGATGACCGCTTCGACGTGACCACCCATCAGGTTGGTCATGGCCTCGCCGCCGCCCGAGAACGGGATGTAGTTGACGTCCGAGGCATTGAGACCCGCGGCCGAGGCCAGGCCGGCAATGGAGATGTGGTCCATGGAGCCCGGGGCGCTGCCGCCGCCTACGCTGAGGCTGGTATCAGCCGCCATCGCTTCCATCAGGTCGTTGAGGCTCTGGTACTCGGAGTCGGCCGGAACCAGCACGATAGAGTAGTCGGTGATCAGACGCGCGATCGGCGTGAAGTCATTATGATCATAGCGCGAGGTGCCGGCCAGCGGCACCAGGATGATCGGCGGGCTGGTGGCGAAGATCTTGTGCGGGTTGCCGTCGTCACGGGCGATCTGCGCCCAGGCCACGGCACCGCCGCCGCCCGGGGTGTTGATCGCGGCGAAGTTGCGCTCGGCCAGACCCTCTTCCTGGATCACCCGCGAGGTGGTGCGCACCAGGGTATCCCAGCCGCCACCCGGATTGGCCGGGGCGATGAACTCTACCGAGCTGGTCGGCTGCCAGTCGTCGGCCTGGGCCGTGGCGGCGCCGAAGGCCATGGTGGCGGCCAGCGGCAGGGCCAGGAAGGATAGACGGGTAAGCTTGGCGGTCATGGCGTTCTCCACTTCAATTGCTTTGGTTGTTATCGGCACGCTTGCGGTGCCTCGATAGGTCTCGCCCTGCACCCTAGTGCAAGGTGATTCAGGCCGACAAGCTTGTGACGATAAACGATAAAAAGCGCATTAGCGGCATTTTGCTCATTGTGATCACGCCGTAAACCCGGCCATCAGGCGCCCTCACCCAGCCACTCATCGGCACTACCCACCAACCGGTAGCGGCGCTCCGGCCTGCCTACATCACCATAGCCCAGTTCGGCGCGAGCCACGTCCACCGATACCAGAAATTCCAGGTAGCGACGCGCGGTGGAGCGACTGGCGCCGATCAGGGTCGCCAGTTGCATGGCGGTTAGCGGACCGACCTCCTCGCGCAGCGCACCAACTACCGCCCCCAGTGTCAGCCGGTCGATGCCCTTGGGCAGCGCCGTGCGCCTGGCAGCTGATGCCTTTTCGGTACTCCCACGCATGCGTCCCAGGGTGCGGTCGAGCTCCTCCTGGCTCATCTCGGCCTTGTGGTCCAGCGCCGCGCGCTCCTGGCGAAAACGGTGCAGCATCTGCGCCATGCGCGCACCCTCGGTGGGCTTTATCAGATAGTCGAAGACGCCGCCACGCAGCGCCTCGGCGATGGTCTCGACCTCCTTGGCGGCGGTGATCATGACGATGTCGAGATGTGCGTGACGGCGGCGCATCTCCCATAGCAGCTCGAGGCCCTCGACGTCGGGGATATAGGCATCCAGCAACACCAGATGAATGCTGCTCGCGTCGCGGGCGAGAATCGCCATCGCCTCGGCGCCGGTCTTGGCCATGCCGACCACCTCGAAACCATCGCTCTGCTCGATGAAGGCGCGGTTGATATCGGCGATACGAAAATCGTCCTCGACAATCAGGATCCCATACACGGGTTCGCTCATCTGTTTCCCTATTGTTGTATGCGTTACTGGCGTGTTGTTGGCGTGCTCAGGCGTCGCTGGCACTGGTCTCGCGGCACAGCGTCTTGTCGAGCACCACGGTAAAGCCGGCGCCGCCCAGCTCGCTGTCCTCCAGGGTGATGGCACCGCCGTTCTCCTGGCACAGCCGGCTGACCAGCACCAGGCCGATACCGCGATGCTTGCCGGGCTTGGTCGAGAAGCCCTCGCTGAAGATCGACTCGACCTGCTCGGGCGGCACGCCGGGGCCGTTGTCCTCGACCTCGATCAGCAACTGGTCGCCAAGATCGGTGAAGAACAGCCGTACCCGCGGTTGGCGCGGGCCAGCGTCAGCGTCGAGGCCGGCGGCACTGGGTGTGCCGATGCCCTGCACCGCGGCATAGCAGGCGTTGTCGAGCAAATTGCCGATCACCGTCATCAGCACCTCCTGGCCGTGCAAGGTCAGCGGCACGCCGAGCGAGCTCTGTTCGTCGATCTCGAGCTGCACGCCCAGCTCCCGGGCGCGGGTCAGCTTGCCCATCAGGGTACCACTGAGCACCGGGTCGGCGACGTGGGCCATCAGAAACGCCATCTGCGCCTGGGCTCGCTCGCTCTCCTGATGAATCAGCGCCAGCGCTTCCTTGACCCGGTCGAGCTGCAGCAGGCCGGAGATGGTATACAGCTTATTGGAAAACTCATGGGCCTGGGCGCGCAGCATGTCGACGTCGCGGGTCACCGCGCTCAGCGCCTGGGACAGGTCGACGATCTCGCGCCGGCTGCGGAAGGTCGCCACCGCCCCTTCGACCTCACCTTCGTGCATCACCGGCACGCGGTTGACCACCACCGGATGATCGCCCAGCCACATCTCCTGGTCGAACTGGCGTTCGCCGCTGTCGAGCACCTCCATCAGCCGCGAGTTGGGCACCACCTCCTGGACCGGCTGACCGAGCACCTCACGCTCGCTGGGCAGGTCGAGAAAGCGTCGCCCCTGCTGGTTGAGCAGGGTGATCTGGCCCTCGTGGTTGACCGCCAGGATGCCCTCGTGGATCGACTGCAGGATGGCTTCCTTCTCCATCGCCAGGCGCGCGATCTCGTGAGGTTCGAGGCCCAGGATAACGCGCTTCAGGTGGCGCGACAGGCCGTAGGCGCCGGCGAAACCGAACACGATCATGAGTGCCACCAGCAGCCAGCCGAGGCTGGTATGCTCGATGACATCCAGCTCCACGCGATCGAGCATGAAGCCCACCGAGACGATGCCGACGATATTGCCCTCGGCGTCGAACACCGGGGTCTTGCCGCGCATCGCTTCACCCAGCGAGCCGGTTGCCTCGGAGACGTAGGACTCGCCGTGGATCAGCGCGCGATCGTTGTCGCCACCGACCATCGACAGGCCGAGCCGCTCTTCCAGCGGGTGGGAATAGCGGATGCCCTCCTCGTCGCCGACCACCACGTAGCGGGCGCCGGTCTCGCGGCGAATGCGCTCGGCGATAGGCTGGATGGTGGCGCTGGGATCGTCGTCGTCGAAGGCCTCGATCAAGGCCGGGATGCTGGCCACCGAGAGCGCCACCGACAGTGCCCGCTGGCCGATCTGGTCGGCGATGATCTCGGCCTTGCGATGATTGAGATAGGCGCCCTGGGCAAGCAGCATGCCGGCCAGCAGCGCCCCCACCAGCAGCATTACCTGCAGCCTGAAGCTGCGCAGCTTGAGCCCGCGGCGGCTGCGGCCACGGCGCCGCCAGCGTGCGACTTCGGATATGAATTCGGGACGGGTGGCGGGCATGCGGGGCCTCACTCGGCGCTGACGCGCACCGGCGCGACACCGCTGCTTAGCATGTCGAGCTCCTCGGCGGCGCGCCGCGACAGGTCGATGATACGGCCGCGCACGAAGGGGCCACGATCGTTGATGCGCACCACCGTTTCGCGGCCATTGTCGAGATGGGTGACGCGTACACGAGTACCAAACGGCAGGCTGGGATGCGCCGCGGTCAGCGCGCGCTGATCGAAACGCTCGCCGCTGGCGGTCTGGCGACCATGGTAGCGGTCGGCGTAGTAGGAGGCGATGCCCTCCTCGGTGGCTACGCCAGCCCCCGGCTGACGCGCCTCGCGACTGGCGCAGCCGCCGAGCACCACGGCCAGTGACAGCAGCGCACATAGTGCCATGAACCGCACTGACCCGCGGGCGGCAAGGGGCTTGGAGAGTCCATGCATGTCGAGCGGCCTACCTCTAACAGAATCGCACTCAGGCGCTGTCGGCGTTGGCCTCGGGGTGGGGTGCTTACCCTCCTGCCAGCCGCCGCTGCCGGCCTCGCGCGGGTCGAACCACGCCAGGCGCGCATGCAGCGCCACTACCTGGCCGACGATGATCAACGTCGGCGGCTTGATAGTGCCCGCCGCAACGCCCGCCGGCAAGTGCCGCAGGGTGCCGACATGCACCCGCTGGCGCGCCGTGGTGCCCTGCTCGATCAGCGCCAGCGGGGTGTCGTCGGCCAGGCCGTGGGAACGCAGCGCCGCGCTGATGATCGGCAGCCCACCCAGGCCCATGTAGAACACCAGGGTCTGCCCGGGGTGGGCCAGGGTCGCCCAGTCCAGCTCGCAGCTGCCGTTCTGCAGGTGGCCAGTGATGAAGCGCACCGACTGGGCATGATCGCGGTGAGTCAGCGGAATACCGGCATAGGCGCCACAGCCCGCCGCCGCGGTGACCCCGGGGATCACCTCGAAGTCCACGCCAGCCGCCGCCAGGGTCTCGAGCTCTTCGCCGCCGCGGCCGAAGATGAACGGATCGCCACCCTTGAGGCGCACCACGCGCTTGCCCTGGTGCGCCCAGTCCACCAGCGCCTGGTTGATGCCCTCCTGGGGCACGCTGTGGTGGGAGCGGGCCTTGCCGACATAGAAGCGCTGTGCCTGGGGATTGGCCATGGCCAGGATCTCCTCGCTGACCAGCCGGTCATGAAGGATTACCTCGGCGAGTTGCAGCCGCTTGAGCGCCTTGAGCGTCAGCAGCTCGGGATCGCCCGGGCCGGCACCCACCAGGGCGACCTGACCGCGCGGAAAGTCACGGCGATTGGCCAGGCCGACATCGGCGGTTAGCGAGGGATAAGAGGCCATCACAAGAACCAAAAGGAATAAAAAAGGCAGCAGATATGCCGAAGTTTAGAGCATCATGGCAGGCGCTGCCAGCCTGTCGCACACACGATACTGCCCCGCCGGCCGCGGGCCGACGGGGCAGTAAATAGCATTGCAGGCGAGGTCAGGCGTCGCGCGGACGCCGCAGGCGCGGGCTTGCCACCTCACCGATGACCACCACCAGCGCCAGCAGTGCCAGCAGCCACGGCCACTGCGACGCCAGATGCAGGGTCGCGATGCCCAGCGCATCGACGAAGATCAGCAGGATCCCCAGCGGGCTGACGTAGCGGATCATAAACAGCCACAGCGCGTGCTGGGTGTCGGACAGGCCGAGCTCGGCCTTGAAGATCTCGTGGCGCAGCAGGAAGCCGGCCATCAGCGCCATCGCCAGGCCGCCCAGCGGCATCATCCAGCGCGAGGTCAGGTAGTCGAGCCAGTCGAAGGCGCTGCGCCCCGCCAGGGTCCAGTCGGCGCCCCAGTTGAACGACAGCATCGCCAGGCTGCTGACCAGCCACAGCACGATTCCCACGCCCCAGGCGGCGTGCTTGCGAGCAATACCCTTGCTCTCGTTGAGCCAGGCCACGGTGGCCTCGATCATCGAAATCGACGAGGTCAGCGCCGCCATCGACAGCATCACGAAAAACAGGATGCCGAATAGCGTGCCCAGCGGCATCGACTGGAAAGCCAGCGGCAGGCTCATGAAGATCAACCCCGGCCCCTCGCCGGGATCCATGCCGTTGGCGAAGATAATCGGAAAGATTGCCAGACCGGCCATCAGTGCCACCACGGTATCGGCGGCCGCCACACTGAAGGTAGTGCGGGCAATCGAACTGCGATCGGGGAGATAGGCGCCGTAGGTGAGGATCGCCCCCGACGCCAGCGATAGGGTGAAGAAGGCGTGGCCCAGGGCCGCCAGCATGCCTTCGCTGGAGAGTCCGCTGGCATCGAACGAGAACAGGAAGCTGACCGCCTCACCGAAGCCGCCGGAGAAGACGCCGTAGCCGATCAGGATCGCCAGCATGATCACCATGCCCGGCATCATCCAACTGACGCTGCGCTCGATGCCGGCCTGGACCCCCTTGCCGACGATCAGCATGGTCAGCACCACCACCAGAGTGCTCCACATGCCGAGGTTGAAGGGGTTCTCGTTGTTGGCGACGAAGATCGCCACCATGTCATCGACGCTCGACCCGCCCAGCGAGCCGCTGAGCATCTTCCACAGATAGGAGAACGACCAGCCGGCCACCACCACGTAGAAGGAGAGGATCATGAAGCCGGCCAGCATCGCCATCCAGCCCACCAGCGACCACAGCCGCCCATGGCCCGACTCGCGGGTGACGCGCCGGATGGCGTCGATGGGACTGCCGCGTCCGCGTCGCCCGAAGGCGATCTCGGCCATCATGATCGGCACGCCCACCGCCAGGATACAGGCCAGGTACACCAGCACGAAGGCACCGCCGCCAAATTCGCCGGTGATATAGGGGAATTTCCAGATATTGCCGAGGCCCACCGCGGAACCGGTGGCGGCGAGCACGAACCCCCAGCGGCCGAGCCAGAGATTCTTGGGTTGTTGTCTTGTCGTCATTGCAAAACCTTTCGAGGAAGCTTGTTATTGTCGGCGATTACCGAGCGATTCGCTACCGAAGCACTGGGCATCATCGTCATTGACCAGATGAAACGTCATGAACGGCATAAAATAATGTTTCTTTTGAAACGATATGCCCCATGCAGTGGCCTCGACAAGCGCTGATAGACGCCTGCCTCCATTGCCACGCCAGAAAACCGTAACGAAAACATGACAGCTGCAACCCATCACCATCCGTGACCACCCTCGGCTACACTGGGGCACGACTCGAACGCTACGACACAGGACGCACGCCGTGAGCCACGCCCCCTCTTCGCCGCCGCCCGAGCTGCAGCTGGAGCAGTTTCTGCCCTATCGCCTGGCCCATCTCGCCGAGCGCATCAGCCAGTCGCTGGCGCAGATCTACGCCCGCGAGTTCGAACTCAGCATCGCCGAATGGCGCATCCTGGCCTGGCTGCACCAGCGCCGCAGCCTCACCGCCAGCCAGATCTGCGACTTCACCGACATGGATAAGGCGCGGGTCTCGCGGGCCGTCAAGTCGCTGGGCGAACGCGAACTGCTGGCCCGCCAGCGCACTCGCCGCGACCAGCGCAGCATGCGCCTGAGCCTCACCGAGGCGGGCCGGGTACTGATGGCCGAGGCCATTCCGCTGGCCCTGGAGTGGGAGGGAGGCCTGGTCGACGGCCTCAGCGGCGCCGAATATCGCGACCTGTTCCGGCTGCTCAACAAGCTCGACGCACGCCTGGATCAGTTGATCGAGGCTTGACCCACCCAAGGCCTCCGGCTAGATTTAGTTTCAAATGAAACAAACAAATCTAGCCAGGAGATTCGCCATGCCATCACAGCATGCCGTGCCGTTGTACCACAGCGGCTTTCGCAATCACGTCTCGAGCGAGGCGCTGCCCGGCGCCCTCCCGAGGGCCAGAACTCACCCCAGCGCTGCGCCTACGGCCTGTATGCCGAACAGCTGACAGGCTCGGCCTTCACCGCGCCGCGCGGCCAAAACCTGCGCAGCTGGCTGTACCGTATTCGCCCCTCGGTGGTGCAGAGCGCCTATCGCCCGCTCGACCATCCGCGCTGGGTGACCGCGCCCGACGCCTCAGCGCTGGCCGATCCCAACCAGATGCGCTGGGACCCGCTGCCACTGCCCAGCGAGCCCACCGACTTCATCGACGGCCTGACCACCATCGGCATCAACGGCGATGCCCCCGGCCAGGGCGGCTGCGGCGTACACGTCTATGCCTGCAACCGCAGCATGCAGCGCTTCTTCTACGATGCCGACGGTGAGCTGCTTATCGTGCCGCAGCTCGGCGCCCTGGTGGTGTGCACCGAGATGGGCGTGCTCGAGGTCGCCAGCGGCGAGATCGCGGTGATACCGCGTGGCATCAAGTGCCAGGTGCGGTTGGCCGAGGGCACTGAGGCGGCGCGCGGCTATGTCTGCGAGAATTACGGCGCGCCCTTCGAGCTACCCGGGCTAGGCCCGATCGGCGCCAACGGCCTGGCCAATCCCCGCGATTTCCTGGCACCGGCCGCCGCCTATGAAGACGTGGCAGGCGAGTTCGAGCTGCTGGCGCGCTTCGCCGGCCGGCTGTGGGTGACCCATCTCGACCACTCGCCGCTTGACGTGGTGGCCTGGCACGGCAACTACGCCCCCTACAAGTACGACCTGGCCCACTTCAACACCATCAACACGGTAAGCTTCGACCATCCCGACCCGTCGATCTTCACCGTGCTGACCTCACCCTCGGACACCGCGGGCGTGGCCAATATCGACTTCGTGATCTTCCCGCCGCGCTGGATGGTGGCCGAGAACACCTTCCGCCCGCCCTACTTCCATCGCAACCTGATGAGTGAGTTCATGGGCCTGATCCACGGCGAGTACGACGCCAAGGCGGAGGGCTTCGTGCCCGGCGGGGCCAGCCTGCACAACTGCATGTCGCCCCATGGGCCGGACGCCGAGACGTTCGAGAAGGCCAGCCACGCCGAACTCGCGCCCCAGTATCAGGCTGCCACCCTGGCCTTCATGTTCGAGAGCCGCTACCCGTTCCAGACCATGCCCGGCGCGCGCGACGCCGACTTCCGCCAGCGCGACTACGTCGACGTCTGGTCGACGCTGCGCTCGCATTTCCGCGCCGAGCGGCCCTGATCCCCCTGACGACAAGGATTTCAACACGATGAAACTCGCCACCCTCAAACTCGACCCACAGCAGCGCCGCGACGGCGAACTGGTGATCGTCTCCCGCGACCTGCGCCAGGCCGTCAGTGCCAGCGATATTGCTGATACCCTGCAGCAGGCCCTGGAGCACTGGGACGCCGTCAGCCCACGGCTCGAGCAGCGCTACGCCGAGCTCAACGCCGGCAGCGCCATGGGCACCTTCGACCTCGACACACGCGAGCTGCACTCACCGCTACCGCGCAGCTATCACTGGGCCGATGGCTCGGCCTATCTCAACCACGTCAAGCTGGTACGCCAGGCGCGCGGCGCCGAACTCCCCGAGAGCTTGTGGAGCGACCCGCTGATGTACCAGGGCGGTGGCGACGCCTTCCTCGCCCCGCATGAGGACATCGAAGCGCTCAGCGAGGAGCACGGCATCGACTTCGAGGGCGAGATCGCGGTGATCACCGACGACGTGCCCATGGCGGTGACGCCGCAGCAGGCCGCCGGCCACATCAAGCTGGTCATGCTGGTCAACGACGTCAGCCTGCGCGGGCTGATCCCCGGCGAGCTGGCCAAGGGCTTCGGCTTCTTCCAGGCCAAGCCGGCCTCGAGCTTCTCGCCGGTGTGCGTGACCCCCGACGAGCTGGGCGACGCCTGGCAGGACGGCCGCGTGCACCTGCCCCTGATCGTGCACCTCAACGGCGAGAAGTTCGGCGAGCCCGAGGCCGGGCCGGACATGATCTTCGGCTTCCCCGAGCTGGTGGCTCACGCCGCCAGAACCCGCCACCTCGGCGCCGGCGCCATCGTCGGCTCCGGCACCGTGTCCAACCCGGATGCCGACGGCGGCCCGGGCAAGCCGATCAGTGAGGGCGGCGTGGGGTATAGCTGCCTGGCCGAAGTGCGCATGGTCGAGAAGGTGCTGCATGACGAGGTCAAGACGCCCTTCATGCGCTTCGGCGACCGGGTGCGCATCGAGATGTTCGACCGCCAGGGCCAGAGCATCTTCGGCGCCATCGACCAGCAGGTGGTGAAGTATCAGCCCAACAGCGGCCAATAGGCGCGAGGAGCCATCCATGACCACGCTATACGGCTACTACCGCTCCTCGGCAGCGTACCGGGTGCGCATCGTCCTCAACCTCAAGGACCTGGCCTACGACCAGGTCTCCGTTGACCTGGTGGCCGGTGAACAGCGCGGCGCAGCGCACCTCGCCCGTCAACCCCAAGGGCTGGTGCCCAGCCTGGAGACCAATGACGGGGTCCGGCTGACCCAGTCGCTGGCGATCTGCGAGTACCTCGACGAGTGCCACCCCACCCCGCCGCTGCTGCCGGCGGATCCCGTCGGCCGAGCGCGGGTCCGCGCCCTGGCGCAGCTGATCGCCTGCGAGATGCACCCGCTCAACAACCTGCGCGTGCTCAAGTACCTGGTGGATGAGCTCGGCGCCGATGAAGGCCCCAAGCTGGCCTGGTACCGCCATTGGATCGCCGAGGGCTTTACCGCACTGGAGGCCCAGTTCTCTCGCGAGGCAGGCAGCGGCGACTTCTGCCACGGCGACTCCCCGACCCTGGCCGATATCTGCCTGGTGCCGCAGGTGTTCAATGCCGAACGCTTCGACTGCGACCTCGGCGGCTACCCGCGCATCCAGCATATCGCCGCCAACTGCCGTGCGCTGCCTGCCTTTGCCCAGGCCGCGCCGGCGGCGCAGCCCGACGCACGCTAATTAACCCCACCAGCATCACAATGCGGCGCCGTGCAACACGCACGGCGCCGCGCGTTCAAGGAACCCTTCATGCACGACGCCTGGAAAGCCTACCGCTCGGCCCCCGCCAGCGGCACGCGCCTGCTACCCGCCGCCGAGCTGGCCGCCGTCACCACCCGCAGCCTGACGCTCGACGGCGAAAACGGCCGCTTCCCACTGCTGCTGGTCGGGCTCGCCGACGGCCCCCGCGCCTACGTCAATGCCTGCCCCCATCAGTACCTGCCACTGGACCAGCGCGGCAGCCGTATCCTCAGCCAGGACGGCCAGACCCTGCGCTGCACCAACCACGACGCCAGTTTCTTGGCCCGCAGCGGCAAAGGCAGCGGCGGCCTCGGCGAGGGCTGCGCCTTGGATCCGGTGCCGCTGGCGGTAGATGCAGATGGCTGGCTGGTGATTGGCGGGTAACCATGCAAAAACCCCGCGGCATGGGCCGCGGGGTAAGCGTCAGGAACGGTATGTCGAAGGACTCAGTCGTCCTTGAGCACGCCGCGGCGGATCTGGTCTTCTTCGATGGATTCGAACAGCGCCTTGAAGTTGCCCTCGCCGAAGCCGTCGTTGCCTTTACGCTGAATGATCTCGAAGAAGATCGGGCCGATAACCGTCTCGGTGAAGATCTGCAGCAACACGCCCTCGCCTTCGGCACCGTCGACCAGCAGGCTCAGCTCGCGCAGCTCGTCGACGCTCTCCTCATGGTTGGGCACCCGCGCATCGACCTTCTCGTAGTAGGTGTCCGGGGTGGAGAGGAAGGTCACGCCGTTGGCACGCAGGGCGCGCACCGTGGCATAGATGTCGTCGGTGGCCATGGCCAGGTGCTGGATGCCTTCGCCGTTGTACTCGCGCAGGAATTCGGCGATCTGCGAGTTGTCGTCGGCGGACTCGTTGATCGGGATGTGCATCTTGCCGCACGGCGCGGTCATCGCCCGCGACAGCAGCCCGGTCTTTTTGCCCTTGATGTCGAAATAGCGGTTCTCGCGGAAGTTGGCGATGTCGGTATAGAAATCGGCCCACTTATCCATCTGGCCGCGGTCGACGTTGTGGGTCAGGTGGTCGAGCACCTGCAGGCCCACGCTGCGATCATTGGCGCTGCGGCCGGGAATCTTCTCGAAGTCGATGTCGTAGATGGTGCGGCCCTGGCCGTCGACCTTGCTATCGACGAAGTAGAGCAGCGAGCCGCCGATACCGCGTACCGCCGGAATGCCGACCTCGCCGGGGCCGACCGGATTCTCCACCGGCTCGGCGCCGTTGGCTACGGCATGCTCGAAGGCCTGCTTGGCGTCGGCCACCTTCCAGGCCATGGCGCAGGCGCTGGGGCCGTGGATCTTGCCAAACTCGGCGGCGTGACTGTTCGGCTCGGCGTTGAGCACGAAGTTGACGCCCTCCTGCTGGAACAGCGAGACCTGCTTGGAGCGGTGCTTGCGGGTCTCGGTGAAGCCCATCCGGATGAATAGCGCGCGCAGCGCCTCGAGGCCCTCGGCGCTGGGAGCGGTGTATTCGACGAACTCGAAGCCGTTGGTGCCGATCGGATTTTGCGCGCTCTGCTGTGAAGCAACCTGTGCCGGTGCGTTCATGGAGACCTCCTCAGGGTGTTGTTGTGGGTCGTGACGAATATCGTGCCCCCAGCCTAGAGCCCCGGCCGCGCCGCGAGCAGTGCTATTTCATGCCCCTGGCAGGATGTTTTCGTGGCGCAGCAGCCGCTACTGTAACGATTACTTGCCAGCCACTAGTAGCCGTGATGGTGCGCCAACGCGGCGGTCGAAACCTCTGACACCCCGTAACGAAAACCTTACACCTCATGGCAGCATGGCGCCGCTGGCGAGGCGCCATGCGACCCATGCCAGGATCATGGCGATCAGCGCGTCGATGATCTGCCATACGCGGGGGCTGGCAAGGCGCGGTGCCAGCCAGCCGGCGGCAGCCACCAGCCCGAAGAACCAGCCGAACGAGGCCAGGGCGGCGCCGATGAAGAATCCCAGCGGACTCGGCTGCACCGCACCGATGGCGCCCAGCAGTACCAGGGTCTCCAGATAGACCTGTGGGTTGAGCAGCGTCACCGCCAGGGTCGCCGCCAGCGCAGCACGCCAGGAACCCTGGGAGCCAGTGCCAGCCACCAGCACATTGCTCAGCATCGCGCGGCGCAGTGCCAACCACGCCTGCCAGGCAAGAAACGCCGCTCCCGCCCAGCGCGCCACCTCCATCAGCAGCGCCTGCTGGGCAATCAATGCCCCCAGCCCCAGCACCCCCAGGCCAATCAATAGCCAGTCACACACTGCACACACCCCGGCCACCAGCCAGGCGTGCTCGCGGCGCAACCCTTGCTGTAACACGAAGGCATTCTGGGCGCCGATGGCGACGATCAGGCCGGCGCAGATCAGTAGTCCATGGGTGAGGGAAATCAGCACGCGCAACTCCTCTTGGCAGCATCGATTGGAAGATCGTGCCGGGCAGGCTACGCTGTGCGCTTTAATTAATGAAATTACTAAAACAACTGAGTGATTAGAGAATATGATAATCAAGCGAGGCCGCCACGATGCTCGACTATAAGCTGCTCGCCGCGCTGGCCGCGGTGGTCGACCAGGCCGGTTTCGAGCGCGGCGCCCGTCAGCTCGGCCTTACCCAGTCGGCGGTATCCCAGCGTATCAAGCTGCTCGAGACCCGACTCGGCCAGCCGGTATTGATGCGCAGCCCGCGACTGGCGCCGACGCCACTCGGCCAGCGCCTGCTCAACCATGTTCAACAGGTGCGGCTGCTCGAACACGACCTGCTCGATGAGGTCCCTGCTCTGGGCAGCGGCGATGAGCCGCGGCTGCGACTGGCCATCAACGCCGATAGCCTGGCGACCTGGTGGCCGGAGGCCGTGGGCCGCTTCAGCGACCGGCATCGCGTGCTGTTCGAACTGGTGGTGGAAGATCAGGAGGTCGCGCTCAAGCGTATGCGCGACGGCGAGGTCGCCGGGTGTCTCTGCGACTCACCGCGCCCGGTGCAGGGGGCACGCAGCCACGCGCTGGGCGGCATGCGCTATCGGGCGCTGGCAAGCCCGGCCTTTATCGCCCGCTACTTTCCCCATGGGGTGACGCCGAGCGCCCTGAAGCGGGCCCCGGCGCTGATATTTGGGCCCGATGATCGCCTCCAGCATCGCTTCCTGGCGATGTACGGCGTCGAGCCGCCGTTTCCCTACCACCTCTGCCCATCGTCGCAGGGCTTCGTCGGCCTGGCCCTGGCGGGGCTCGGCTGGGGCATGGTGCCGGAGCGCCAGGCGGCACGCGCACTCGATGCCGGGCGGCTCGAGGAGATCGACCCCAGCGGCCACCTCGCCGATGGCCGCCTGGTCGACCTGTCGCCTCGGCAGGCGGTGGACGTGCCGCTCTACTGGCACCACTGGCGACAGGGCGGCCAGGTACTGGATGCCCTGACCACCCACCTGCTATCGCTCAGCGATGCCTGGCTGGTGCCCCCGGACGCCATGCCCGGCGGCTGACGCGCTCAGGCGGCTACGCTGCCGTGGGGATCAATGACGAATTTCTTCGCCACGCCGCCATCGAAGTCGGCATAGCCGCGCGGCGCCTCGTCCAGCGATATCACCTGAACGTTGACCGCCCGGGCGATATGCACCCGCTCGAACAGGATCGCCTGCATCAACTGACGGTGGTACTTCATCACCGGGCACTGGCCGGTGTGGAAGGAGTGCGACTTGGCCCAGCCCAGGCCGAGGCGCATCGACAAGTTGCCGTGCTGCGCATCGGCGCTCTCGGCCCCGGGGTCCTCGGTGACGTAGAGCCCGGGAATGCCGATCTGGCCGCCGGCACGGGTGATGTCCATGCAGGCGTTGAGTACCGCAGCGGGCTGCTCGTGGGAGTGGTCGTGACCGTGGCAGCGCGCCTCGAAGCCCACCGCATCCACCGCGCAGTCGACCTCGCGATCACCGAGGATCGGTTCGAGCATGTCCGCCATCGGCGTATCCTGGCGCAGGTCGAGGGTCTCACAGCCGAAGCTTTCGGCCTGGGTGAGACGCTCAGGGTTCATATCACCGACCACCACGCAGGCCGCCCCAACAGCTGCGCCGAGACCGCCGCGGCCAGGCCTACCGGGCCGGCACCGGCAATATAGACGGTGCTGCCCGGCCCTACCCCGGCGGTAACGCAGCCGTGGAAACCGGTGGGGAAGATATCAGAAAGCAGCGTCAGGTCGCCGATCTTGTCCATGGCAAGTTCGCGATCGGGGAACTTGAGCAGATTGAAGTCGGCGTAGGGCACCATCACGTACTCGGTCTGGCCGCCGACCCAGCCGCCCATGTCGACGTAGCCATAGGCCGCCCCGGGGCGCGCCGGATTGACGTTGAGACAGATGCCGGTCTTGCCCTCCTTGCAGTTGCGGCAACGGCCGCAGGCAATATTGAACGGCACCGAGACGATATCGCCGACCGCGACGAACTCCACGTCACGGCCACACTCGATCACCTCGCCGGTGATCTCATGGCCCAGCACCAGTCCCTGTGGTGCGGTGGTGCGGCCGCGCACCATATGCTGGTCACTGCCGCAGATATTGGTGGTGATTACCTTGAGGATCACCCCGTGCTCGCACTTGCGCTTGCCCAGCGCCAGTTCGGGAAAGGGAATGGCCTGGACCTCGACCTTGCCGGGGCCCATGTAGACCACCCCGCGATTGGCTTGACTCATGGCTGGCGTCCTTCACTTGTGGTGTTGTTGGCGCCTACAGCCTAGTCGAGCCAGCCTCGTCGAACATCTCAGGTGAGGCATCGGCATGCCTGAAAGAGACATGCGCCAGATTCACTGCCCGTCGGCGGAGTTACCACGCCAGTTGTCGATCGTCTATGCTCACTAACACACGTCGTCGCAACCATAACAAGATGTCGCCGCACGCCCTGCCGTCACTCTAGCCAATGCCCGGAGAGCCCACGCTAACGGAACAGGAGACTGCCATGACCAGCGACCCCCGCATCGGCCCCGTCCCGCTCCCCGACACCCGCGCCCGTCGCGTCGTCGAGCAGTTGCTGGAGGGCTCCGGCGTGACCCTCAACGGCAGCGCCGACTGGGACATTCAGGTGCACCATCCCGATCTCTTCCCGCGAGTTCTCCACCAGGGCACCCTGGGGCTCGGCGAGGCCTACATGGACGGCTGGTGGGAGTGCCCGCGCATCGACGAGATGGCCTGCCAGCTGCTGATGCACGGGCTCGGCGAACGCGCCCATACGCCCTCCGAACGGCTGATGTACCGCCTGCAGACCGGCTTCTTCAATCTGCAGAGCAAGGCGCGAGCGTATATCGTCGGCGAAGCGCACTACGACCTCGGCAATGACCTGTTCGAGCGCATGCTCGACCCCACCATGTGCTACTCCTGCGGCTACTGGAAGCGCGCCGACTCGCTACACCAGGCCCAGCTCGACAAGCTCGACCTGGTGGCGCGCAAGCTCAAGCTAGAGCCCGGCATGCGGGTGCTCGACATCGGCTGCGGCTGGGGTAGCTTTGCCGAATACGCTGCCCACCACTACCGCGCCGAGGTCACCGGCATTACCATCTCCCGCGAGCAGGCAGCGCTGGCCCGCGAACGCTGTGACGGCTTGCCAGTGGAGATCCTGCTGCAGGACTACCGCGACCTCGACGGCCGCTTCGATCGTATCGTCTCGATCGGCATGTTCGAGCATGTCGGCCACCGCAACTATGCCACCTACTTCAGGACGGTGGAGCGCCTGCTCGAGGCCGACGGCCTGTTCCTGCTGCATACCATCGGTTCCAACAATTCCGATATCACCGCCGACCCCTGGGTCAACAAGTACATCTTCCCCAACGGCGTGCTGCCCTCGGCGATGCATATCGCACAGGCCGCCGAAGGGCACCTGCTGCTCGAGGACTGGCAGAATTTTGGCGCCGACTACGACCCCACCCTGATGGCCTGGTTGGCCAATATCGATGCCAACTGGCACCAGATCACCGACTCCTACAGCGAGCGCATCAGGCGCATGTTCCGCTACTATCTCTCGGTGTGTGCCGGCGCCTTCCGCGCCCGCGACCTGCAGCTCTGGCAGCTGGTCTTCTCGCGCGGGCGTGCCGGGCGCTACGACGCCCCGCGCTAACCGAGCCATGACAAAGCGTCACACCTTGTAGTCAATCGCTTACATCCTTTGCAGGGTGACGCCTCCCCATGCTTAGGCGTATATTTGCCTGCTTATATAACGAGGTGCCCAGCACCCGACGAACAACAAGAAACACCAACGCAGCGGAACGCCTAGCCAGGAGGCCACCCATGCCTGCCGATGACAGCGTGCTGCCCGAGGCCATGGAGAGTCTCGCGCAGCTCAAGGCCATGACCGAACGTATCCCCGGCATGATCTTCCAACTCTTTCGCAGCACCAGCGGCCAGCTGCGCTTTCCCTATCTGGCCGGTAACGCCACTCTGGTCCGCGCAGGTGAGCGCCGCCTGCTTGCCGACGATGCCAGCTATGCATTCGTACGTATTCACGCCGAGGATTTTCCACGTCTGATGGCCGCCATCGAGCGCTCGGCCAAGTCGCTGACGCCGTTGGCCAATCAGTTTCGGCTCTATCAGCCGTGTGGCGAGATTCGCTGGATCTCAGTGCGCGCCCAGCCCGAATGGCGCTGTGACGGCACGCTATGGCACGGCCTGATGATGGATGTCAGCGAGCAGGTCGCCCATGAGGCGCATCTGCGCGAACTCTCCGATACCGACGAACTCACCGGCCTAGCCAATCGCCGTAAGTTGATGTGCCGCCTGGACGAGGAGATCTCCTCCGCACGCCGCCACGGCTCGCCGCTGTCGCTGATGCTGATCGACCTCGACCACTTCAAGGGTATCAACGACACCTGGGGACACCTGCAGGGCGACCAGGTGCTCGAGGACCTGGCAAGACTCTGTGAGCAGCAGCTACGCGAGGAGGACATTCCAGCACGGCTGGGTGGCGAGGAGTTCGCCGTGATCCTGCCGCTGACGCCCCTATCGCACTGCCTACCGCTTGCCGAGCGCCTGCGCGAGGCGATTGCCCACCACGACTTCGGCTTTGGAGCGGGGCGCGTCACGGCCAGCATTGGCATCGCCGAGTACCGCCTGGGCGAGCCCCGCGAGGCCTTTATCGAACGCGCCGACCGCCGGCTCTATCGCGCCAAGCATCAGGGCCGCAACCAAGTCCTGAGCCAGCCCTGACCCACCCTTTCAGTGCTGTCGACACATCTCCGCCGGGTGGCGCAGCTGGGCCAGCAGGTAGGTCTTGAGCTCGGCGTCGACGCCCTGCTCGTCGAGCGCCGTTGCCATGCATAGAAGCCAAGCATCGCGCTCCTCGGGGCCAATATCCAGGTGGCGATGCGCCCCGGGGATGCTGATCGGCCCGAAGCGCTCGCGGTAGCGCTTGGGGCCGCCCATCCAGCCGATCAGGAAGGTAGTTAGCTTGTCTTGCGCCTCGCCGAGATCGGCGGGATGCATGGCACGAATCCTCTGCGCCTCTGGCAACCGCTGCATCGCCGCATAGAAGCGCTCGACGAGTGCGGCCACCGCCGCCTCGTCGCCCAGCGCCTGCAAGGTGCTGTCGCCAACGCCGTAGATCGCCATCATGTACCTCCCGACGGTTCGATATACCCGAGCCAGCGGCGTTGCCGTTGGCTATCGAGGGGGACTCCTGCCAGCGTCTGCAACGTGGCGTCATCCAGACACTCCTGGTCCACGCCTCGCGCCCAGCCAACGCCGGCCGACTGGCCCGCCTTGCCGGTGACCTTATGCAGGGGATGACCGCCAGACCGCTCGAGGGTATCGATCATAGGCGCGTAAAGCGCCGACATTCTCAAGTGCGGCAGGCGGCCTGCCAAACGTCGGAATATCCGCAAGCCTTCGGGGTCTAGATCACCCCAATACGTCAGATGGGGCAAGGCAAGCAACTCACTGAGTGTCAGCGGTAGCTCGCACTCCCCTACCAGCCTCACCCGCTCGACGCCAGCCAAAGCTTCCCCCAGCGAGAGCCCATAGCCAAAGCTGCATATCAAGGCTATTCGTCGGTCCAATCCGACTCGCATGGCCTGCATGTAGCTCTGAGGGTTCTCAATCAGCAACACGCTGTCTGGCGCCTTGGGCATGCTCGCCAACAGCCAGGCATCCGGCTGGCAGAACAGCTTAGGTTCGATGTCAAATGCATGCAGCAGGTCATTGGGCAGGCGATCCAAGAGCTTGCTGCTAGCAAGGAGATAGCGCGCACTGGCCGCGTAACGACTGAGGCGATAGCCTTCGGGCAGTGCCCTGGAGAGCGCTCGCAACCCTGCCACCAGACGATGCTGATCGACCAGCGACCAGCCATCCAAGCCCCCTGCCAGGGCACGATTCCAGCAGGCCGTCTGCTGAGGCGTCAAGGCCAGATCGGGGTTCGCCACCGGCAGCGACTCGGCAAGCTGCACGCAGCGCTGCTCCGCTAGGCCGATGCGCGGGTTGAGCTGGAGCAGCGGCGAAAGACTGACCCCCTGCGCTACCTCCAGCATTTCGGCACGATCCAGTTCTTCGAGGCACTGACGCGCCTCGAGCTGTGTGGCGCAGATGCCCAACGCCACGATACGCGTCACCAGCGGCCGGACCTGCCAGCGTCGATGCCGCCCTTTGAGGAAATGCTGACACCACTGGGACTCGAGTTCCGCCAGCACCCTGCGCGCTGGCTCACTCAGTCCCGGCGGCTGGCCCTGGCCGACTCCGGTCACTGCGCTGGCTCGCTGACATGGATGCCGAACAGGCTGGCTTCGCCGACGCTGCGACCGAGCTGCTCGGGTTCCACGCTGCGGCCGTCGCGTACCATCACGTGGCCGCCCTGGCCCTGAACGCCGCCGATCACGCTGCCCACCAGGTAGGTGGGGAAGATCGCCGGATCATTCTCGTAGTTGGGGTTGTGGATCAGGCCGATCATCTGGAAGCGCCCGCGGGTATTGCGCAGCGACTCCAGCGAGTCCTGGATCAGGCGCCGGTGGGAGAGCTTGGAGAACAGGCCGTCGAGCAGGATCACGCTCTCGCGGCTGTTGCGCGCGCGGCGCTTGTGGTGGCCAGGCAGTTCGCGCAGCTCACGCTCGATGGCGAACTCCGAGAGCTTGACCAGCCACATCAGCGAGACCGCCTCGCGCTGGCCCTCGGACATGTCCTCATTGAGCGAGAACAGCCGCCCGTGGGGGCGGATGGCGTCGTGCTTGAGGCGAATCGCCACCTCGTGGAACAGCCCGCGGTAGATGCGCCGGCGAATCTGGCACAGCAGGTCATCGTCGCGGCGCCGCGCATCGCCGTCGGGCATGCCACCGTCGCGCTCGGCGCGGCGCTTCTGTGCCAACTGGTGCTCGTCGATATCCGCCAGCAGGGTGGTGATCAGCTCGCGCAGCGGCTCGCCGTCGATCAGCGACGCCTTGACCTCGAAATAGGCGCCGCCCTCACCGTGGCTGCGCGCCACGCGCTTGAGGATATCCAGATTGCCGGCGGCGTCGGCAATGATCGAACTCAGCCGCTCGACCAGGGTGCCTTCGATCTGCTCGCGGGAGGCATGCAGCCGCTCGACGCGCTGGCGATGCTCGCCGAGCTGGGCGTCGAGCTGGTCGTGCAGCGCCGCCAGATCGGCCAAGGCCGCTGCGCTGACGCCTTTCAATGCTGCCAGCCGCGCGCGCTCGGTGTCGCTGAAGGCACGACTCTGGGCGGCCCCCTCCAGCGCCTCGGCCAGGCGTCGCTCGAGGGCACGCACCGCTTTGTCCTGGCGCTCGCGGTTGCGTGCCCGCTCACCGAGGTTGAGCGCGTGGAGCGCGTCGATCAGGGTCTGCTGGCAGGCCTCCAGCGCCGCCGGATCGGGCAGCGCCGCCTCGTCACCTGCCAGCCGCCACCAGTCGTCCAGCGCTGCCTGACGCGTCGCCTGGTCGGGGTCGTCGGGGGGCCAGGCGCGCTGCGGCTCGGCCTCCGCCAGCCGCTGCTCCCAGCCGCTGGGCAGCTCGCGGACCACCGCCAGCCACGCCAGGGCGAGCTGGTCGACCCACTCCATGGCCCGGCGCTGGACGGCCAGCCGCTCGCTGACGCTGTCACGCTCGTCGCGCTTGGCCTTGAGCTGCTCACGGCACTCGCCGCGCTCGCGCTTGACCCGAGCGATCTCGCGCTCGAGTTTCTGCCCGCCGCCGCCGGCATCGCGTACATCGAGGTAGGCGCGGATCCGCGTGAACGAAAAGTCGGCGCGACGGTTGGCAGTGGCCAGCTGCGTCTCGAGCTGCTCCTGCACCTCGGCGGCGGTCTCGATAAAGGCCACGCCGCCCTCGGCCTCGAACTCGGCCAGGGCGCGCAGCCGGTCGCGTTCGCCGTCGGCGAATAGCCCGCGCTGCTCGGCGTCGAGCTCGCTGAGTCGGCGCTCGAGGGTCTCACGCTGGGCCTCGGCGTCATGCAGCCGCACGCCGATCTCGGCCTGGTCCTCGGCCAGGGCGTCGAGACGCGCCTCCAGTGACTCGAGGCGCTCGACGCCACCGGCGTTGGCAAACTGTTCCGCCGCCAGCCAGGTCTCGCCGTGGCGCGCCAGCGCCTGCTGCGCATCAACCTGCTGCGGGCGTTGCTCGGCCAGTTCGCTCTCGGCAGCCAGTGCCGCCTCGGCAGCGGCCTCCAGAGCCAGTTCACCGCCGGCTTCCAGGTAGCGCTGGTAGTCGTCGATGCAGCTCAGCGCGGCATCGCTGAGGCGCGGTGCCAGCGCCACCTGGCGCTCGGCAAGCGTCGCTTGCTCGGCACCCAGTGCCTCCAGCGCCGCGACCACCCCGGCCTCGTCGGCCTGGCGCGCACGTACCGCCAGTGCGTAGGCCTCGCCGTGGGGATCGAGACGCCGGCATTCGACCTCGAGTGCCACCTGGCGCTCGCGATCGGCGGCCAGGCGCCGCTCGGTGGCCTGACGCAGCTCGTCCAGATAGCGCGGGTCGAGGGCCGCCTTGACCGCCAGCGTCTCGACGCCCTGTACCGCGCCAAGCGGCGAGCGACCGGCCTCCAGCCGCGTCGTCAGCGCCCCGGCTTCGAGTACCGGCAGCGCCAGGCCGGCGTCGACCAGCAGGCCGGCGACGTCTTCGGCATGGGATTCACCCTCGACCACCGGCGCGAACAGCACCCCGGCGGCCTGCGCCAGCCACTCGCGGCGCTGGGCTTCGGGCCAATGCGCGGCGTTGAGCACTTCGTGCAGCGGCTGCCAGGCGATCTCCTCGCGTTGCAGCAGGCGCTCGGCCTCGGCTTCTACCGCGCGGCGCTCGAGCGGGTCGCCGCTCAGACTCTCCAGGTAGCGCTGGCGCTCGGTGATGGCGCTATCCAGCGACTCCGACTCGCTGAGTAGCCGCGGGTAGCGGCGCTGGGCATCGCGCAGCCAGTCCGCCGGGGCCAGCTCGCTGCGTTCGGCGAAGCTCAGCCGTGCCTGATGCAGCTCACGCAGCTCGGCCTCGCGCTGGGCGAGGCGGTGCTCGATATCGGCCAGCTCGCGCTCCTGCTCGCGCAGGCGGCTACGCAAGTGCACCGGCTCGTCGTCGCCGTGCAGCTCGGCGTAGCGCCGCGCGGCCTCGGCCAGCGGTGCCAGCCGCGCCTGCTCGCGCCGGGCATCCTGCTGGCGCTGCTCGGCCTCGCGGCAGCGAGTCTCGAGCTCGGCCAGTTGGGTCTTGCGCCGCGACCAGAAGCCGCGCGGCTCCTCCTCCGGCCAGCCCTCGACGAAGGCCTGCCACGGCCCCTGCCCCTGGCTGAGCAGGCCCTGCTCACCGGCCAGGCGCTGCTGCTCGTCGCGCAGGGTGGCAGCCTCGTTGCGCAGCGCGCGACACTGCTCAACCAGCGGCTGGCGCTGCTGTTCAGCGGCATCGCGGGCCTCCTCGATCAGCGCCTCGCGCTCGCGCTTCTCGGCCAGGCGCTCGGCGGGCACTTCATGGGGGTAACGCTGGCGGAACTCGGCGTGCCAGGCGGCCACCTGCTTGAGTTCGCCGCTGCGGCCAAGATGCGCATTGAGGGCACGGCGCGACTCCTCGGCCTCGCGGCGGCTGGCCTCGGCGGTGTGCTCCGGCGCCTCCAGCTCGGCCTCGCTGAACAGGCCGTCGGCGAGCGCCTGGGTATAGAAACTCTGGTTGTCGACGAACTCGCGCTGCTGCCCCTCGAGGCGCTCACGATCATGCTCGAGGCCCTCGAGCCGCTGCTCGAGGCCGTCGAGGTCCTGGCCCAGCTCATCGAGATAGGTGCGGTCGGCGATCACCTCTTCGCGGAAGCGGTTGCCGTCCAGCGCTTCGAAGGCGTCGGCCGTACTGTCCAGCGTCTCCAAGGCGCGGTGGCGCGCGCTGTCGTCGTTGAAACTCAGCGTCTCGGCCAGCCAGTCGCGGGCAGCGGCAAAGGTCACGTGGCCCAGGTCGCGGGCGCTCAGCCACTCGGCGCCGGGCAGGTGAATCAACCGACGGTGGGCATCGACCCGTGCGCCACGCTCGGAAAGCGCCTGGCGCACGCTGCGCTCGCTGGCGCCGCTGAGCCGTGCCAGCAGCCAGGTCGAGACCCGCGGCCGACCGGTGTCACCCACCGCCCAGGCCAAGCCGGCCAGGGTCGCGGCATCAACGTCGTCGCCGGACGGCTGCCGAGGCAGCCCCGGCAGACCGGCCAAGGCCTGGCCGCCGAGCAGGCGCTCGAGGCTGGCCAGCCCATCGTCGAGGCGCTCACGGGCCTCGCGGGCCTCGAGCAGCGCAGCGCCGTCGGCACTCAGCGTCGCCAGGTTGGCCACCTTGTCGGCGGTGCGGCGCTGGTCGCTCTCGGCTTCGTCGAGGCGATGGCGCAGCTCGGTGATATGGGTGCCGGAGTTGAGGATCACCTCCTCGATCAGTTCCTCGCTCTCGTCGGTCTCGCCGCGGGTCGCGCCAGAGAGAATCTCCGGCGCCAGCACCTCGAAGAAGAACGCCTGGTCGGCCTTCTCGCCGCCGCGCGGCTTGATGGCGTTGAAGATCTGGCTCTTGTCGGCGCCGCCCTCCTTCTGGAAGGCGGCCAGTTGCGCCAGCTCGCGACGCGACACGTGGGCACCCACCGCGTCCAGCCACTCCTCGCGGTTGTGGGTCAGGCGCACGTTGCGATGGGCCATGGCGGTCTTGATGTCGCTGTTGGCGTACAGCGCCAGCATGCCGTCAGCGGTCAGGTGGTGAACCGGAATGTCCTCGAGCCGCCCGGGGTAGTGGTAGAACGACAGGCCGCTGCCGTCGCTGTAGCCATAGAAGCCGAACACGAAGGTCTCGCCGGCGACCTCTTCGCCGGCGGCGGCGAGCATGTCCTCCTGGCGCTCGCCGCCACTGCGCGAGCGAAACTCGACGCGCAGATGGCTCCAGCTTCGCCCCTGGCCGGCCACCGTCGACGGCGAGCACTTGCGGCGGGTGCGCGAGATCAGCGTGCGGTCCCGCGACAGCAGGCCGATCAGTGCCTCGGCCAGGGTGGTCTTGCCGAAGCCGTTCTCCATGCTGATGGCGCTGGACTGGCCGCGCAGGTCGAGCAGCAGGTGGCGCATCTTGGCGTCCCACGGCGAGGCGATGTCGCCGTGCTTGTTGAGCAGGTTGGCGACCTCGATACGGTTGATCACACTCATGCGTCGGCCTCCTGGTGGGCGGTTGACGCCATTTCCGGTGACGCCTCGTCGGCCAGGCGCCCTTCGGCCAGCGACTGCAGGTGGCCGAGCTGGTGCAGGCCGATCTGCTCGCTCTCCAGGGCGCCCAGCAGCGTCTGCTGCCAGATGTCGCCGCCGGCCTCGCCGCCCTCCTCGGCCAGCGTTTCCCGCGGCGACTCGAGCAGCCCGGCACGGGCCTGCAGGTCGATGAAGGCGCGCACCCGGCGGTTGAGGTCTTCGCCGCGCTCGTCGAGCAGCGCGCGGCTGGCCTCCGGCGCCGCCTCGCCCAAGCTGCGCAGCGCCTCGAGCTGCTCGCGCAGCAGGTCGAGCAGCTCGTTGCTGGCGAAGGTCGCCTCCTGGTAGCGGCTGACGTCCGACAGCGCGCGGTTGTAGCGGGTATAGAGCAGGGTATGCATCAGCAGCCACAGCTGCAGGTACCACTGGGCCAGCTCGGCGCGGCTCTCCTGGCGCAGCTTGAGGGCCTCGAACACCGGCTCGCGGGTATACAGCGGCGGCTGCTCGAGGTCCGGGTCGGGCAGCAGCGCGTAGTAGCGCGACCCCGGTGCAATGCCCGGATAGTCGCCGGACTCGAAGGCCTTGAGGCGCAGCCCCTGGCCGGCCAGGAAGTCGCGCAGGGCCTCGCGCTCGAGGTCGCTGGCGTCATCGATCAGCGCGCAGACATCGCGCTCGGAGAGCTGCCCCTCACGGGCGGCACGGCGCTTGCGACCGCTGCCCGGGGCGCGTTCGGCGCTGCGGTAGCGCAGCAGGTAGGCGACCACTTCGCCCATTTCACTCATGTTCATCGCGAATCTTCCTGATCGGAGAGGCGCAGTGACGGTGTCACCGCGCCGCGGACACATCGGCCGTCATCGAGGGTCAGCTCGAACGGCGTGGCGTCGATGCCCACCGCCAGGCGGTCATCGAGCAATTGGGTATCGACGAAGGTGTTGAGCAGTTGGGCCAGGCAGTCGCCCTCTTCGAAGCGGTGCCAGCCCTCGGCCAGCGCCGCCGGCAACGACAGCGGCTCGCGCTGGATGCGCTGGCGCAGCGCCGGGCCACGGGCCTCGAGGAAGCGCGCCAGCAGCGGATCCTCGGGGGCCGCATCGTGCTGCTCGTCGAACACCAGGGCGGCGTGGCTGGTCTCGGCGCGTCGCGTTTCCAGCAGCGGGATCAGCGGCGCCATGCGTGGCACGGCCACCTGCACGTGCAGTGGCATCAGCCGCGCCACTAGCGCCTGCTGCAGTGCCGCCGCCGGGGCGCTATTGAGCAGTCCGCGAGCCAGGTCGGCGAAGTCGACCACCCCCATCGACTGGATGCGCCCCTCGGCGATATCGGCGAGCAGCTCGGCGAGACGCCGCGAGAGGTTTTCGATGGCGGTCAGCACCCGGCCGATGGCGCTGGACAGCATGCGCAGGTCCCACTCCTCGCCGCTGGCCGCCTGCTCGGCCTCGCGCCACTCGGCGAAGCGCTCCATCAGCCGCGGCGCGGTGAGCTGGGCGCGGGCGTCGAGCAGGGTGCGCTGAATGCTGGACAGCGCGTTGTGATAGTGGCGCTGGTTGTCGAGCAGTGCCGCCAGCTTGCCTTCGCGGGTGGGGTTCTCGCGCACCCGGCGCAGCTCCTGGGTCAGCCCGCGGATCGCCAGCAGGATCTGGTTGGTGATATCCGGCACCCGGGCGAAATCGCCGCGGGCCAGCGCCGCCAGCACCTTGGCGGCATCGTATTCGGAGTACAGCAGGTCCTCGACCTGGCTGGCCAGGGTCACCGCCTGGCGGCCGCTGGCGGTCAGCCGCACCTGGCCGGTCTGGCCCTGCTTCTCGATCAGCGCGGTGCGCTTGGTGCTGCGCGAGGCGCGCGCGGCGCTATCCTCGACGCCGAGTTGGCGAAAGTGCAGCTCGCTGGGGGTGGCCAGCAGGTTGATGACGAAGCTCAGGTCATCGTGGGGCAGGTCCGGGTAGGTCTCGCGCAGCTGCGCCAGGCAGCGGCTCTGCGAGACGAA
Organism: Halomonas socia; assembly: GCF_010977575.1. Lineage (GTDB taxonomy): Bacteria > Pseudomonadota > Gammaproteobacteria > Pseudomonadales > Halomonadaceae > Franzmannia > Franzmannia socia. The sequence continues at coordinate 3,233,006 of NZ_CP048812.1, read as the reverse complement.
GGCGCTGTTAGTGGCAAAGTCGACATCGAGCAGGTAGTCGAGCAGCAGGCAACCGAGGTCCAGCCAGTAGCCGTCGCGCAGTCCGCGGCGGCTCTCCTGGCTGACCTGCACGAACGGCGAGCCGGGCTCGTGGCCGCTGTCGTGCAGGTCGATTAGCCGCGTGGTGGCGACGAGTAGCTTGCTCCAGGCGGTCATGGGTCTTCCCTGAGGGCAAAGCCGCCATTATGCCAAGGAGTACCCCTCCGGGTCATGGATGATTATGACAAGCTGGCGCAATCAAGGTTACCCAACGCCGGTGCTGCCGCTATTCCCATAAGCGACTACTCACCGCGACATGAGGGGCGCCGGGGGTAAGCCGATGAGGAGGTTTGCGCCATGGATGGCGCAAGGTAGCGCCCAGGGATGGGTTTACAGCGCCTCCTCAATAGGCTTGCCGCCGGATCAGCCCCGAGTTGGTCACCGCCACAGGGACGGCTTGCAGCGCCTCCTCGCAGAGCTGTCGCCGGATCAGCCCCGGGCTGGTCACCACGACCAGCCGAGTTGTGCAAAGCCGAGGCGCGCCCAGCGGTGTAGGATAGAGGCTTTGGCCAGACAGGGAGGCTCGCCATGCCCCGCGATTCACTCGACACCACGCTCAAGCAGGTCTTCGGCTACGACGACTTTCGTCCCGGCCAGCGCCAGGTGGTCGAGGCGCTGGTGGCGGGCCGCTCGGCGGCGGCGATCTTCCCCACCGGCTCCGGCAAGTCGCTGTGCTACCAGCTGCCGGCGCTGCACCTGCCGCACCTGACGCTGGTGGTGTCGCCGCTGCTGGCGCTGATGCAGGACCAGCTCGACTTCTTGGCCCGCCACGGCATCGCCGCCGCCAGCATCGACTCGCGCCAGAGCCGCGAGGAGGCCAGCGCGGTGATGGAAGGCGTGCGCCGCGGCGAGATTCGCGTGCTGATGATCTCGGTGGAGCGCCTCAAGAACGAGCGCTTCCGCGGCTTCCTGCGCCAGGTGCCGGTGTCGCTGCTGGTGGTCGACGAGGCCCACTGCCTCTCGGAATGGGGCCACAACTTCCGCCCCGACTACCTCAAGCTGCCCGACTACCAGCGCGAGTTCGGCATTCCCCAGGCGCTGCTGCTCACTGCCACCGCCACGCCGCGGGTGATCGAGGACATGCGCGCCAACTTCGCCATCGACGCCGAGGACGTTACCCTGACCGGCTTCTATCGCCCCAATCTCAATTTGCTGGTCGAGCCGGTGGCTGCCGAGCAGCGCGCCCGCGCCCTGCGCGACTGGCTGCGCCCGCGCCTGGAAGGCCCCTCGCCGCAGCCGAGCATCGTCTACGTCACCCTGCAGAAACGCGCCGAACAGCTCGCCGCCTACCTCAGCAAGGCCGGCATCGACGCCCGCGCCTACCACGCTGGCATGCAGAGCGAGGCCCGCGACGCCCTGCAACAGGCGTTCATGGCCGGCGAGGTCAACTGCATCGTTGCCACCATCGCTTTCGGCATGGGCATCGACAAGGCCAATATCCGCAACGTGGTGCACGTCGACCTGCCCAAGTCGATCGAGAACTACAGCCAAGAGATCGGTCGTGCCGGGCGCGACGGCCAGCCCTCCGACTGCCTGATGCTGGGCGGTCGCGACGCCCTGGCCGCACTCGAGAACTTCGTCTACGGCGACACCCCAGAGCGCGACGGCATCCTGCGGGTGCTGGAAGTGATTCGCGAGGCGGCCCCACAGGGCCAGTGGGAGCTCACCCTGAATGCCCTCTCGCAGCACAGCAATATCCGCCCGCTGCCGCTCAAGACGCTGCTGGTGCAGCTCGAGCTGCGCGGGGTGATTGCGCCGCGCTACGCCTACTTCGCCGAGTACCGCTTTCAGTACCGGCTCGAGCCCGAGGCGCTGATCGAGCGCTTCAGCGGCGAGCGGCGCGACTTCGTCGCCGCCATCGTCGAGGCGGCGCCGCGCGCCAAGACCTGGTGCAGCCTGGACCTCGACGCGCTCAACCGACTGGGCGCCGAGCGCGGCCTCGATGTGGCCCGGCCGCGGGTGATCCGGGCACTGGAGTACTTCAACGACCAGGGCTGGATCGCGCTGGAGAGCAAGCAGATGACCGAGGTCTATGCGATCACCCAGCCGGATCTCGATGTGGAATCCCTGGCCGACGCGCTGTTCGACTACTTCCGCGACAAGGAGCGCGCCGAGATCGCCCGGCTCGAGGCGATGCTGGCGCTGTTCGAGTCCGAGCAGTGCCTGAGCCGGCGCCTGGCCGAGTACTTCGGCGATGCTCATGCGCCGCAGCAGTGCGGCCATTGCTCGGCGTGTCGCGGCCAGGTCGCACGGTTGCCCGGCGGCGAGGCGCCAGCACCGCTGGACGCCCAGCAGGTGGCGACGCTGTGCCAGCCGCTGCTCAACCGCATCGCCGAGAGCGCCGATGCACCGGCACCCAGCGTCGACCTGCTGACCCGCTTCCTGACCGGCCTGACCACGCCACTGCTGACCAAACTCAAGGCACGCCAGTTCGACGGCTTCGCCGCCCTGGAGGCGTGGCCTTACGCCGAGGTGCGCGAGGCGCTTGGCCAGAAGTTCGATGGCTGACGCCGGTCAGCGTCGCCAGCGCTGCCAGCCGATCATCAGCAGGTGCACCGGCAGATAGACCGCCACTGGCCACAGCAGCGTCAAACCCACCAGATAAAGCAGTGGGTCGAGGGTCTCCTGGGTCTGGCCGAAGGGGCCGTGCACCCAGTTGATATTGCGCTCGGCCTCGGTGAACAGGTAGGTCAAGGGCACCACGACCCAGGTCAGCAGGGTCTGCCACAGTAAGGCGCGGCGCGCGTAGCCGAGCTTGGCCACGCCGATACCCGCCACCAGCGGCAGCACCACGTGGTAGAGCGACATGGCGCGGGCCATGGGCGGGTGCTCGGGGTCGAACATGTACTCGGTGCCGCCGATGGGATGTACGCCAGTGAGCGCCGCCACGGCGACGTCGAAGCTCCATAGTCCGCCGACCAGCGCCACCGCCAGCCACTGCATCGACATCAGGGTGCGATGCTCGACCCACAGCGCCACCAGCAGCAGGAAGCTCGCCACGTTGCACAGCCAGAAGAAGTTCTGCGCACCCAATAGCACCACGTAGCTCGGCGCCCAGATCAGAATCCATAGCGTAAAGGCCAGCTTGAGCCAGCGCGGCACCACTGCCGGTGGAAAATCGACCATGACCGTCTCCTTGTCGGTGCACTGCCATCACTCTAGCAGCTCAGGGCGACTCCCCTCCGATGCCGTGGCGCTTGAGCTTGTTGGCGATGGTGGTGTGCGATACACCGAGCCGCTTGCCAAGCTGGCGACTCGAGGGGTACTGCGGATATAGCGCGGCCAGCACGCGTTTCTCCACATCGCCGAGAATCTCGCCCAGCCCGCCGTCGAGGTCGATGCCAGCCAAGCCTGGCGCCTGGCCGACGTCGGGCAGGCGCAAATGCTGCGGCTCAATGGTCGCCTGCTCGCACAGCGACACCGCCTGGAACAGCACGTTCTCGAGCTGACGCACGTTACCCGGCCAGTGGTAGCTGGAGAGCCTGGCCAGCGCCGCCGGCGTCAGCTGCGGCAGCGGGCAACCGATCTGGCGCGCGGCGCGGTCGAGGAAGTGGCTTGCTAGCTCGTCGATACCGTCGAGGCAGTCGCGCAGCGGCGGCACCTGCAGCGACAGCACGTTGAGCCGGTGGTAGAGGTCGTGGCGGAACAGGCCCTCGGCGCATAGCTGCGGCAGATCCTGCTGGGTGGCGCAGATCACCCGCACGTCGAGGTAGGTCTCCTCGTCGCTGCCGACGCGGCGAAAACCGCCGTCCTGCAGGAAGCGCAGCAGCTTGACCTGCAGGCGTGGGCTCATCTCGCCCACTTCGTCGAGGAAAATGGTGCCGCCGGCGGTGAGCTCGAGCAGCCCCAGCTTGCCCTCGGGGCGCGCGCCCTCGAAGGCGCCCGGGGCGTAGCCGAACAGCTCGGTCTCGGCCATCGACTCCGGCAGGCCGGCACAGTTCAGCGCCATGAACGGCGCCTGGCCGCGCGGGCTGGTCAGGTGGCAAGCCCGCGCCAGCAGCTCCTTGCCGGTACCGGTTTCGCCCTCGATCAGCAGCGGCGCGTCCAGCGGCGCCATGCGCCGCGCCTCACGAATCAGCTCGGCGAGCCGCGGGCTGGCCTGGAAGATCGCCTCGAAGCCGCGCAGTTCCTGGCGCTGTACCTGATAGATGCGCTCACCGATGCGATCGGCGCGATGCAGGGTCACCACCGCGCCGGCCAGCGACGCCACGTCATCGTCGTTCTCGCTGTGCAGCGGCGCGATGTCGGCCAGGTAGGTGGCCTCCTTGAGCTTGAGGCGCAGGCCGTTGACGCGGGCGTTGTTACGGCGGATCAGCTCGGGCAGGTCGAAATCGGGCAGGTAGCGGTCCAGCGACAGCCCCGGCACCTCGTCGACGCGCACCCCGAGCATCTGCCCCGCGGCGCGGTTGGCGGCGACGATGCGCCCCTCCATGTCGATCGACATCACCGGATCGGAGAGCGACGACAGCAGCGCATCGAGCTCCAGATGGCGCCGCTCGCTGGGCATCAGGTTGACGCGCTTGACGCTGAACACCCCGGGGATGGTTTCCAGGGTCGGCCTGAGGGTGGCCAACTGGGCATTGAGCAGCCGCGGCAGGAAAAGGTAGATGGTATTGCCGTGATCACCGCCGACCTCGCCGCGCGCCACGTTGACGCCATAGTCGGCGAAGCGAGAGACGATATCGCGCAGGATACCGATACGGTTCTGGCAGTGAATCTTGAGACGCATGCTGGTTCCTCGAGCGCCATTGCGGAATGCCGCTGACGTTAGCGTCAAGCGGCCGTGACTGCACTGTCAACCTAGCGTGACAGCCGGCCACCACTCAAGGCGCTAAGGTCGTTATTCTGTGCTTGCTCATCGGTCGAATGCGACTTTCCGTAACGTTTTCTTGCCAATTCCGGCAGCGCGATCAGCCTATTTCGTCCAGAACCCCCTACCCGCGCGACAGTGCGGCGCCGACACTGAAGTGAATTCCCCCATGCTCGACAATAACCACAAGCTTCAGGGAGAGCCTGCCCATGACCGCACACAAGACCGCCAAGGCGAGCAAGTACCAGGCCCGCATGCCCGATGAGCGCGGCCATATCCGCTACAGCGACCAGGATCACGCCACCTGGCAGACGCTGGTCGAGCGCCAGACGGCGATCATCGACGGCCGCGTCTGCCAGGCCTACCTCGACGGCCTCGAGCGCCTGGCACTGCCCCATGATCGCATCCCCCAGCTGGCCGAAGTGGATCGGGTGCTGGAAGCCGCCACCGGCTGGCGCACCGCCCAGGTCCCGGCGTTGATTCCCTTCGACACCTTCTTCGAGCTGCTCGCCAGCCGCCGCTTCCCGGTGGCGACCTTCATCCGCTCCCCGGAGGAGCTCGACTACCTGCAAGAGCCGGACATCTTCCACGAGATCTTCGGCCACTGCCCGATGCTTACAAATCCCGACTTCGCCGAGTTCACCGCCACCTATGGCAAGCTGGGCCTGGCCGCCACGCCCAAGCAGCGGGTCTACCTGGCACGCCTCTACTGGCTGACCGTGGAGTTCGGCCTGGTCGATACGCCCCAGGGACGGCGCATCTACGGCGGCGGCATCATCTCTTCGCCCAAGGAGACCTTCCACGCCCTCTCCGAGGCACCCGAGCACCATCCCTTCGATCCCGTGGATGCGCTGCGTACGCCCTACCGCATCGATATCCTGCAGCCGCTCTACTACGTGCTTGACGATCTGCACACCCTGCACGACCTTTCACGTCAGGACATCATGGCGCTGGTCGAACAGGCCATGACGCTCGGCCTGTTCGAGCCCAAGTTTCCGCCCAAGGCGGCCTGAGGCGCACGGCGTGCCGCGCGAGACCTTTTCAGACCGTTACGGTCCCATCTATCACTATTCAGCCAATCAGGAGACCCCATGAGCGATCTATCACAACAGCAGTGCGAAGCCTGCAGTTGGGACGCCCCCCACGCCACCGAGGCCGAAATCAGCGAGTATCGCCAGGCCATTCCCGAGTGGCAGATCATGCAGCGCGATGGCATCATGCAGTTGGAGCGCGTGTTCACGTTCCGCAACTTCAAGCAGGCCCTGGCGTTTACCAATCGCGTAGGCGACATCGCCGAGGAAGCCGGCCACCACCCGGCGCTACTGACCGAGTGGGGCAAGGTCACGGTGACCTGGTGGTCGCATGAGATGAAGGGCCTGCACAAGAACGATTTCATTCTTGCCGCCAGAACCGACGAGGTAGCCGAGTAAATGTTCGAGCCGATTCAGCGGGTCCCCGGGGATGCCATCCTCGGGTTGATCGAGGCCTTCAACCAGGACACCAACCCCAACAAGGTCGATCTCGGGGTCGGGGTCTATCGTGATGCCCAGGGCAACACGCCGGTGATGCGGGCCGTCAAGCAAGCCGAGGCGCTGCTGCTCGACAACCAGACCACCAAGACCTATATCGGCTCTCACGGTGATCCGCGCTACGGCCAGGTGATCCAGCCGCTGATCTTCGGCGCCGACTCACCGGTGCTCGAGGCACGCCGCGCCAGCGTCACCCAGTCGCCGGGCGGCACCGGCGCACTGCGCCTGGCCGCCGACTTCATCAACACCCAGCTGCCCGGCAAGGGCATCTGGGTCAGCGACCCGACCTGGCCCAACCATCTGGGCATCTTCCAGGCCGCCGGCCTCACGCTCAGCAAGTATCCCTACGTGGACGCCGACAACCGCCTCGACTTCGACGGCATGCTGGCGGCGATCAAGCAGATCCCGGTGGGCGACGTGGTGGTGCTGCACGCCTGCTGCCACAACCCGTCCGGCTTCGATCTCTCCCAGGCTCAGTGGCGCGAGGTGCTCGAAGTAGTGAAGGAGCGTGAGCTGCTGCCACTGATCGACTTCGCCTATCAGGGCTTTGGCGACGGCCTCGACGAGGACGCCTTCGGCGTGCGGCTGTTTGCCGAGAACCTCGACGAGCTGCTGATCACCAGCTCCTGCTCGAAGAACTTCGGCATCTACAGCGAGCGTACCGGCGCGCTGATCGCAGTGGCCAAGAACACCGAGCAGATGGAAAACGTGCGCTCGCAGATGGCCATCGTGGCCCGCGAGAACTACTCCAACCCGCCCTCCCACGGCGGTGCGGTGGTCACCGAGATTCTCGAGTCGGCAGAGCTCGCCGCCGTCTGGCGCGAGGAACTCACCGAGATGCGCAACCGCATCAACGGCCTGCGCCAGGACTTCGTCGCCGCCCTCAAGCCTTACGGCCTCGACGCCAAGTACGCCTGCATCGCCGAGCAGCGCGGCATGTTCTCCTACACCGGCCTGACACCCACCCAGGTCGACCGCCTGCGCGATGAGTTCGGCATCTACATGGTGCGCTCCGGGCGCGCCAACGTGGCCGGCTTCTCCACCGAGAACCTCGACTACCTGGCCAAGGCGATCGCCGCGGTCAACTGAGTCAGCCCTTCGCCACCGCTCCAGCCAGCGCCCGGGATCACCCCGGGCGCTTTGCCGTGTGGCATCTGCGTTGACGGCATTACTTGACCATTCAGTCAGACAAAGCGACACTGCCGTCAGCCTTGTATACAAATTAAACAACCCGTGAGGCGCCACCATGGCCACCACCGCTGTGCACTACCCCTGGTACAAGAAGGAGGATACCGACGCCTTCTTCGCGCTGTTCCAGAACAATATCGCCAACTTCGTGATCATCGCCCTGACCATGCTCGGCATGGGCTTTCCTGCCGGCATCGTGTTCGGCCAGGTGCTGCCCGGTGCCGCCGTGGCGGTGATGGTAGGCAACTTCTACTACGCCTGGAGCGCGGCACGCCTGGCACGCAAGGAGAACCGCGCCGACGTCACCGCGCTCTCCTACGGCATCTCCACGCCGGTGATGTTCGTGTTCCTGTTCGGCGTACTGCTGCCCGCCATGCAGCTCACCGGCGACGCCGACATGGCCTGGAAGATCGCCGTGGCGGCGTGTTTCATCAGCGGTGCCATCGAGGCGCTGGTCAGCCTGATCGGCCGCTGGGTGCAGCGCCATCTGCCGCGCGCCGCCATGCTCGGCGCCGTGGCCGGCGTGGCGCTGACCTTCATCGCCGGCGAGATGCTGTTCAAGACCCTGGAGATCCCGGTGATCGGCCTGCTGGTGCTGGCGATCATCATTGTCGGCCTGATCGGCCGGATCAGCATGCCGTTTCGGATTCCCACCTCGCTGTTCGCCATCGTCATCGGCACCGCGCTTGCCTACCTGATCGGCGCCACCGAGGACGGCCAGTTCAGCGACGCCTTCACCCATCTCGGCTTCTACCCGCTGCTGCCGACCCTGGCCTGGTTCGAGGGCCTGGGGCTGCTGTTCACCAGCATGCTGGCGGTACTCACCGTGGTGCTACCGATCACTCTCTACAACGCCATCGAGACCATGAACAACGTCGAGGCCATGGAAGCCGCCGGCGACAAGTACGACGTCCGCGAGTGCCAGGCGGTGGACGGCGCCGGCACCATGATCGGCGCGCTGTTCGGCGGCGTCTTCCCGACCACGGTCTACATCGCCACCGTCGGCGCCAAGTGGATGGGCGCCGGCCGCGGCTACAGCATCCTCAACGGCGCGGTCTACGCCGTGGCCACCATGTTCGGCCTGATCGCCATGCTGGCGGCGATCATTCCGGTCTCGGTGGTAGCGCCGATCCTGGTGTTCGTCGGCATGTCGATGATCGCCACCGCCTTCCAGACCAACGACACCCGCTACTACCCGGCGGTGGCACTGGCGATGCTGCCCTACTTCGCCAACTATGTGATGACCCGTTTCAACAACGCCGCCGGCGAAGTGGTCACCGATATCTCCACCGCCATCGTGGCGCTGGGCCAGGGGGCGATGTTCACCGCCATCCTGCTCGGCGCCATGACGGTGTCGGTGATCGACCAGCAGTTCCGTCGCGCCGCCGTGTTTGCGCTGTTCGCCGCCGGTTTCTCCTATATCGGCCTGATGCACGCGCCGCGCCTGGCCTTCAATGCCGCCCCGGACTTCGCCCTCGGCTACCTGGTCATGGCTCTATTCTTCGGCTTCTACGCCCTGCAGGGCGCCCGGCGAGAACGCCCGTTACCGGCCGGCGATTGAGTCTTCAGGCTGCCTTGAAAGCAACGGGCCCCGTCCACTGGACGGGGCCCGTTGGCATTCAGCCTTGGCGGGTGATCCGATATAGCTGCCAGGCCAGCGCACCCGCCAACAGGTTGCCCAGCGCCGCGCCGATCGCCAACCCGGCCAGGCCACCGGCCAGCATGCCCAGCCACAGGCAGGGCAGATAGCATATGAATAGCCGGGCGGCGGACATCAGCATGGCGCGCAGCGGCCAGCCCAGGGCGTTGCCCGCCGAAACCACCAGCATGCATAGCCCCAACAAGGCGTAGCTGGGTAGCAGGAAGCGGATCAGCAGGGCCAGGTCGCCGCGAATTTCAGGATTGCCCGACAGCCCCTGTGCCACCCATGGCGCAGCCGCTGCCATGACGAGCCCCAGCAGCAGTTGCCAGGCCACCACTGCCTTGGCGGCAAGCCGCATCAGGCGACGTATCTGCCCCCAGTCGCCGGCGCCGTAGCAGCGCCCCAGCCAGGGTGGCAGGGACATAGTCAGCGCCAGGACCAGCATCAGCGACAGCGTCTCCAGGCGGCTGGCGAGCCCCCAGGCCGCTACTGCGGTTTCGCCGAGCTGCGAGACGACCGAGATCGCCAGCATCGCCGCCAGCGGCGGCATCAGTTGACTGACCATGGCCGGACCGGCGATGCCGGCGAACGGCAGCGCCGAACGGCGTGCCTCGAGCAGCAGGCCGCTGCGCCCCAGCCAGTCGGCATGTCGCAGCCGTGGCCACAGGATCAGTCCTCCGCTTGCGAAAGCGACCACCGTTGCCCAGGCGGCACCGGGCAGCCCCAACCCGCCCCAGGGTCCAATGCCGAAGATCAGCAAGGGGTCGAGCACCAGGTTGATAAAACTGGTGAGCACCATCAGCTTGCCCGGCAGCCGGGTATCGCCATGCGCACGGCACAGGCTGTAGCCGAAATACAGCACCGCCCCCAGCCACGCCGCGAGCAGCTGCGGCGGCCAGTAGTCACGGATCAGCGCCAGGCTCTCGGGGCCGGCCCCAAGGCGGCTGAAGATGGCCTGCTGGGCCAGCCATAGCATGATCGCCAGCAGGCCGATGACCAGCCCACCCAGGCCCAGCACCAGGCTCCCCAGGCGCCTGGCGCGTCGCACTTCGCCGGCGCCCAGCGCGCGCGAGATCAGCGCGGCGATGGCGATGCCAAGGCCGACCTGAATACCGATCATCAGAAACGTCAGCGGAAAGGTATAGGATTGGGCCGCCAGCGGTGCGGTCCCCAGGCGGGCGATAAAAGCACTGTCGACTAGCTGAAACCCCAGCAGCGCCAGCACGCCGATGGCCATCGGCCAGGTCTGGCGCCATAGCTGAACGGCGAGGTGCGGTGAAGAAGAGGTGGCGGGGGACACGGGCGCTCCAGTCGATCGGGGGCGACTAGTCTACTCGATCTCGCCAGCGGCTTGGCAGTGACCTCAACTGACGATGCGCGGCTGCCCGCCTACCAGCCCGGTCAGCAGGCGAGTGGTATCGCTGGCACTCATCGGCTTGAAAAAGTAGAAGCCCTGTACCAAGTCGCACTTCATCTCGCGCACCAGCTCGAGCTGCTCTTCATTCTCCACGCCCTCGGCGATCACCTCGAGCCCCAGCCGATGACCGATGAATACCGCCGCGGCCATTATCGCCCGATCGCTGGGATCATTAGGCGCATCTCGCACGAAGCTGCGGTCGATCTTCAGCGAGGTGACCGGAAACAACTTGAGATAGCTGAGCGAGGAGTAGCCTGTGCCGAAGTCGTCGATGGCGATCTTCATGCCGCGATGATAGAGGCCACGCAGGGTATCGAGGATCCGCTCTTCGGCCTCAATCAGCACGTTCTCGGTCAGCTCGATGCCGATATCCTGCGGCGTCAGGTCGAATTCGCTCATGCAGGCTTCGAGGTGCTTGAAGGTGTTGGCCATCGCCAGCTGCTTGCCTGACAGATTGATGTCCACCCTGGCACCTCCAACGCCCTGCCGTTTCCACTCGGCCTGTTGACGACACGCCTCGCGGATCACCCACTCGCCGATCCGGTGGATCAGCTGCGAACGCTCGGCGACCGGAATGAACTCCTTAGGAGAAATGGCGCCCCCCTCCTTCGGGTACCAGCGCAGCAGCGCTTCGAGGTTCTCGATACGTCCACTCACTGCGCTGACCTGAGGCTGGTAGTGGAGACTCAATTCATTCTCGGCCAACGCCAGCTGCAGCCGCTCCGCCAAGCGGTGTTGGTGCAGCAGCTCATCGTGAATCTTCTGGTTGAAGAACCAGAAGCGGTTGGGTGCCGACAGCTTGGCGCGGTTCTTGGCCGCATCGGCATTGTGGATCAGTTCGCGAGCATTGGTGCCGTTATCCGGGAACAGGCTGACCCCCAGGCTCGCAGTGACATGTACTTCACGGCCGTCGAGCAGAAAGGGCCGCGAGAAGCTGTCTAGCACTTTCTCAACCAGCTGCAGCACGTCATTGCCGACGCGCAGGTGCGGAAAGGCCAGCACGAACTCGTCGCTGCCGAAGCGTGATAGCAAGTCCGAACCACGCTGACAGTAGCGCAGGCGCTTGGCCACCATCGACAGTAGCAGGTCACCCTGTTCGTAGCCCTTGGCGTCGTTGATTTCGGCAAAGCGGTCGAGATCGACGAACAGCACCGCCAGATATTCACCGTGGCGCTCTGCCGTGACGATGAACTCTTCCAGCTCGCGCTCGAAGGTATGTCGGTTGGGAAGCTGGGTCAGGGCATCGTAGCGGGTCACGTACTCGAGCTCTCGACGCGCTTCCTTCTGCTCGGAGAGATCGACATCGACGCAGAACATCAGCGGATCATCGCTGTGCTCGGCCAGCATCAGATGCTGGGAGAAGACTGCCACCGGCATGCCGGACTTGCTCTTGAGCTCGAGCTCGGCGGCGGGAATCTCAATGCCTTTCTCGATCCAGTCATGGTGCGCCGCAATGACTCCATCACGCATGACATCGGGAATGATCAGGTCTTCCAGCAGCTGCCCTTGTGCTTCTCTTGGCAGGTAGCCATAGAGCTGGGTGCTCGCTTCGTTCCAGTAGATCACCCGGCGACGACTGTCATAGCCCTGCACGGCCACCTTGGGCAGGCTCTCGAGTAGCGCCCGAAAGCGCAGTTCACTTTCATTGTGGCGTTGCTCGGCCAGCGCCAGAGCACTCAGCTCGCCATCGGTTGCCACTTGGCCCTGGCCAGTATTCGATGTTGTGAACTCAGCTACCATGGCACCCGCCTCATGCCGATCAGCCAGGTGTGGGCGACGCCGCCCGAGCCACCAGCCACCAGCCATCGCTGCGACCAGCCACAGGCTCCACGGCATCAACAGCCAGCCACCGGATGCCGGGCCGATCAACATCAGTACCCCCCCAGCAACGCCAGTAGCAGCACCAGGCTAGGTAATAGGCCGCTGCGCGATCGTTGTCGCTTATACAAGATGTGCTCTCCTGCAGCGCTACCCGAATATCCCCACGGGCGGGCGCATCAATTTCATGAGCCAATCTTACATGGCTTCGCCTCCTGGCGCAGCGGGCAGCGACCCTGCAGACCCGTCCTCCGTCAATGAGTTAGCCCATTACACACCGGCTGACTGACCTAATAGTAGCCACCTGTGCGCGATATGACGAAATTTCTACACAGAGCACGTTTTGTTGACATTATTTTTCATTTGTTTTCATTCTGTTTCGTGTAGTACCCAATCCACGCCGAGTCATCCGGATTTCGGCCTCGATTCAGAAAGGAAACGACCATGAAACAGGAAAGCCTCAAGCACGGTTACGACGTCACCAGCATGCCCTTCGACTTCGCGCGCAGCTACTGGCAACCCGCGGTGCACAACGAGCTGGCCGAGCAGCACTGGAGCGTCACCGACGTGCGCGCGCAGATCGACCTGCCGGCCTGGCAGGGCTATCTCGCCGACCTGCCCCGCGACCCCTATGTCAACCAGCGCTGGAAGCGCATGGCCTGGTTGATGCTCAACGACCGCGACGAGGTCGAGGTCATGGGCGACTGCCCGATGGCACAAGGAGGGATGTTCAATGATGCCGACAGCATGGCCGACGTACTGCGCTACTATCCCGGCCTGGAAGCGTCCTTCGTCGAGCGTAGCGACGTCAAGGCCTTCGTCAAGGCGTGGGCCAAGCTGTGGGCGATCAGGGCCCGTGAACCGATCCTGATGCAGATCACCGGCATGCGCGGCAGCGAACCGCTCGACCCGCTGCAGGGCCAGGGCATTCACTCCGATGGCTGCAAGCACCTCAGTATCATGGTGGTGAGCCGCGACAACGTCAGCGGGGCCAACAGCCTGCTGTTCGCCGACAAGGCCGGTACTCAACCGCTCACCAAACAGGTGCTGACACCGGGCGACATCCTGCATATTCGCGACGACAAGCTGTTCCACGGCGCCGATGGCATGACCCAGGATGATCGCGACAAGCCCTATGAGCGCTTTATCATCATCATCAACAGCCGCTTCATCGACGCCTTCCAGAACAAGATGCTGCGTCGTCACTTCCCTGATGCGGTGCTCAACGAAGGTCACTGACCGCTGACCCGCTAGCCAGGCTGGTCCCCGATGCATGCTCTCCCAAAGCCGGCTCACTCAACGAGTGCGCCGGCTTCTTGCATGCCGCCTGGCGCGCGGACATTGCAGTCTCGACACCCACCAACGAAAACGCCCCGACGCTCTGCGTCGGGGCGTTTTACCAAGGCATCGAAACGTCGTATTTACTGACGAATACCCTCGAAGGTCACGTATAGCTCGAGCTCGTGCATCGACTCGGGGAAGTCGCTCATATCGATGCCGTAGTCCTCGAGCGTAAGCATGGTCGAACCCTCGAAGCCGGCGCGATAGGCGCCCCACGGGTCTTCGCCTTCACCCATCAGTGTCACCGGCATCTCGATCTCGCGGGTTTCACCCTTGAGGGTGAGCTCACCGCTCAGCACGCCTTCGCCGTCGTCACCCGGTTCGAAGCCGGTGGAAACGAAGCTCGCCTCGGGGTACTGGTCGGCATCGAGGAAGTCGTCGCTAAGAATATGACGATCGCGCTCTGCGTGGTTGGTATCCAGGCTGGTCACGTCGACGTCGAGGGCAACACTGGAGGCCTCGAGATCGTCGGGGTCATAGCTGAACTCACCGCTGAAATCGCGGAAAGTGCCGAGAATGTAGGAGTAGCCGAGGTGGTTGATCTTGAACTGCACGAAGGCGTGCTGGCCTTCGATGTCGATCACATAGTCGTCGGCCTGGACCTGGCTCAGCGGTACCAGGGCAGCGGCGCCGATGGCAGTCAGCAGTGCGGTCTTCTTCAACATTCCAATGTCTCCGTAGCGTAGTTGCCCGCTCACTTGGCGGGAAGCTTGGGTTGACCGACCCGCGGTCGCAGCATGCGTACCAGGGTATCGTGCCGGTCGATGAAATGGTGCTTGCAGGCAGCCAGGGCGTGGCCGGCAGCGAGAATCATCAGTGCCAGGGCGCTGTACCAGTGTACGTTGCCCGCCACACTAGCCTGGTTGGGCAGACCATGCAGGATCGCCGGCGCCTCGAACCAGCCGAACACGCTGATGCCGCGACCGTTGGCGGTAGAGATCATGTAGCCACTGATCAGCACTACCATCAGCAGCACGTACAGCAGGATGTGCCCGGCATGGGCCGCCATACGCTCGAAGCGATGTCCCTGTGCCTGCGGCGTGGGCTGGATGAGTCGCCATGCCACTCGCAGCAGCGTCGCCAGCAGTAGCAGTACGCCCAGCGAGCGGTGCCACCACGGCCCCAGGTTGTACCAGCTATCGAAATAGCTGAGCCCGGTCATCCACCAGCCCAGGGCGAACAGGCCAATGATGACTGCAGCACTGAGCCAGTGCAGCAGGATGGCCACTAGCCCCCACCCCCTGGTGCTGTTGCGCCACATATCGTATATCCCTCGTGGTGATCCGGAAATTCCATGCAACCAGCCTAGCGGCTTATCGACGCTGGCACAGCGCCACGACGGTGAATGCATCGTTCACCGCAGAGAAACGGTCGCGCCTCAGCGGCCTTGCAACTGTTCCAGCAACAGCGCCGCAGTGGGGGCGCTCGAGGCCGGGTTCTGGCCGGTGACCAGCAGGCCGTCATTGACCTGATAGGGGGCGAAGTCATCGACGCTGCGCAGATAGTCGCCGCCCAGACGCTTGAGCTCATCCTCGAGCAGATGCGGCACCACCTCGCTCAGGCCGACGGCGTCCTCCTCGCTGTTGGCGAATCCCGTGACTCGCTTGCCCTTGACCAGCGGCTCGCCATTGGCGGCCCTGACCTTGAGCAGCACCGTGGGCGCGTGGCATACCGCACCCACCGGCTTGTCGGCAGCAATGAAGGCCTCGATCAGGCGCAGCGAATCGGGGTTGTCGGTGAGGTCCCACAGCGGACCGTGGCCACCGGGGTAGAAGATGGCGTCGTAGTCAGCGGCATTGACCGCATCCAACCGCAGGGTGCTGGCCAGCTGAGCCTTGGCGTCGTGGTCCGACTCGAAGCGCCGCGTCTCGGCGGTAAGGGCGTCCTCTTGAGTGGAGTTGGGGTCTACCGGCGGCTGGCCGCCCTTGGGCGAGGCCAGGGTCACGTCGACACCGGCGTCCTTGAAGACATAGTAGGGAGCGGCAAACTCCTCGAGCCAGAAGCCGGTCTTGTGACCGGTATCCCCCATGGCATCGTGCGAGGTCAGAACCATCAGAATCTTCATCGTTACCCTCCTGGAACGAATGCGAACGTGCTGAATAGATGGCGCCACACCCTCAAGGTTCAACCCCCGTCACAAATCACTGCGGGGAATGGTTCAGGCTGCCAGCAGTGCCCTCGTCTGCCAGGCGATCATGCGCGCCTCATCGGTGGCCAGCACCCACAGCCCGATGGTGCTCTTGGCGCCGGCAATCGAGGTGGCATGAGCGCGGTTGGCGGCCGCGTCGAGACGCGCCCCCAGCCAGTCACAGCCATCGACGATCGCGGCGCGTACCGGGTCGCCACGCTCACCGATCCCAGCGGTGAACACCAGATGGTCGAGACCGCCCAGCGCCGCCGCCAGGCTGCCAATCTCGCGCACGATGCGATACACGAACAGCTCGACGGCCAGCCGCGCGGCCGGCTCGCTGCTGACCAGCAGCTCGCGCATGTCGGCGCTGATGCCGGACACTCCCAATAGCCCGGCCTGGCGGTACAACAGTCGCTCTACCTCAGCGGCACTCATGCCGCACTGCTGAATCAGGTGCAGCACCAGGCCGGGGTCGAGACTGCCGCTGCGAGTGCCCATCATCAACCCATCCAGTGCGGTAAAGCCCATGCTCGAGGCCAGGCTACGCCCCCGGTCGATAGCACATAGGCTCGCCCCGCTGCCGAGGTGAGCGATGACCACCCGTTCCCCGGGCTGACCGCCCAGCTCCTCGCTGAGCCGTCGGCTAACATAGTCGTAGCTGAGTCCATGGAAGCCGTAGCGGCGCATACCCGCGTCGTGGAAGCGCTGCGGCAGCGCAAAGCGCTGGGCCAGCGGCGGCTGAGCGGCGTGAAAAGCGGTATCGAAGCAAGCGACCTGCATCAGACCGGAACAGCGCTCTGCCAGCGCGCTTACCGGTGCCAGGCAGTAGGGTTGATGCAGCGGCGCCAGCGGCGTCAGCGCCTCGAGCGCTGCCAGAGTTTCTGTATCGATACGGATCGCCTCACGGTAGTGCACGCCACCGTGGACGATGCGATGCCCCACCGCGGCAAGACGCTGCCAGCCAACCTCGGCCTCCAGCCAGTCGAGCAGATAGTCCAGGGCCGCCTGCTGTTGAGCGTCATCGCCGTCGCCGGCAAGTGTCAGCGCATGCTCCTCGCGTGGCCGCCCGGGGCCGGCGTCGAGCTGCCAGCGCGGCGCAGCGCCGAGCCCGCTGATCTGCCCGCTCAGCAGCGCGGGCAAGGCATCAGGCGTGGTGGCCGCGGACGCCTCGAACAGTGCGAACTTGAGGCTCGATGAGCCGCTGTTCAACACCAATACCAGTTTCATGGCACATCCGCCTGGCGCTGATGGCACGCCACCAGCAGCGCCAGCGCGCAGGACGCCAGCCGGGTGATGGCATCGTCGGCGCGGCTGGTCAGCACGATGGGTACCTGCGCCCCCATGACCAGGCCGGCACCGCTGGCATCGGCCAGGTGGGTCAGCTGCTTCATCAGCATATTGGCTGCCTCGAGATCGGGCGCCACCAGGATATCGGCCTGGCCGGCCACCGCCGAGTCGATGCTCTTGCACTTGGCGGCATCCATCGAGATGGCGTTGTCGAAGGCCAGCGGCCCATCGAGGAGCCCGCCGCTGATCTGCCCGCGCTCGGCCATCTTGCACAGCGCCGCGGCATCCAGGGTCGAGGCCAGGCGTGGATTGATCGTCTCCACCGCCGACAGCAGCGCTACCTTTGG
This sequence comes from Halomonas socia, assembly GCF_010977575.1. Taxonomy (GTDB): domain Bacteria; phylum Pseudomonadota; class Gammaproteobacteria; order Pseudomonadales; family Halomonadaceae; genus Franzmannia; species Franzmannia socia. The sequence continues at coordinate 3,215,418 of NZ_CP048812.1, read as the reverse complement.
CAGTTCGATGCCGACCGCGTGGGCCAGCTCGATGGCGTTCTGCACGATATCGCGCTTGACCTCGAGACCCGGCGCGATATTAATCGCCGCGTCGGTGATGAACAGCGGACGTGGATAGGTGGGCACGTCGAAGGCCATCACATGGCTCAGCCGCCGCCCGGTACGCAGGCCAGTGCTGCGCGAGACCACCGCATGCAGCAGTTCCTCGGTGTGTAGCGCGCCCTTCATGAGGGCATTGGCGCGCCCCTCGCGAACCAGCGCCACGGCCTGCTCGGCGGCGGCGTGGCTGTGCTGCGTGGCGATCAGCTCGAAGCCATCGATATCGACCTCTGCCGCCTCGGCGGCAGCACGAATGCGCGCTTCCGGCCCCACCAGCAGCGGGCTGATGAAGCCCTTGCTGGCAGCCTCCCAGGCACCCTTGATCGAGACCTCGTCGACCGGATGCACCACCGCCATGGTCAGCGGCTCAGTATGCTCGGCGGCATTCAACAGCTCATGCAGGTGGCCCCGCTCCGCCAGGCGCAACTGCGGCATCACCGCACGCCGCCGGCGCACCTTCTCTCGCGGCGCCACGACCTCCGCTTCGCCTTCGATGACGCTCTCACCCTTCTGGTTGGCGCAACGGCAGTCGAAGGTGATGCGCGAGCTTCGCGCATCCTTGTCGCGCACCTTGACGCTGACGGTGAGCACGTCGCCAAGCCGCACCGGCGCCAGAAAGCGCAGCGACTGCCCGACATAAATAGTGCCAGGCCCCGGCAATTCGGTACCCAGCACGGTAGAGATCAGCGCCCCGCCCCACATGCCATGGGCGATCACCTCCTGGAAACGCGAGCTCTTGGCATAGTCCTCATCGACGTGAGCGGGGTTGATGTCGCCGGACATGATGGCGAACAGCTTGATGTCCTCCAGGGTCAGGCGCTTTTGGATAGAGGCGCTGTCGCCGACCTGGATCTCGTCGAAGGTGCGATTCTCGATATCGTCATCGCGGGATGTTTGCGCGTCGCTCATGGTCATGCCCTGATGTGATGGCCGGCATCCACGTAGAGCGTGGTGCCGGTCAGCGCGGCGCCGGCCGCAGACGAAAGATAGACCACCGACTGGCCGACTTCATCGACGCTAGCCAGACGACGCAGCGGCGAGCGCGCCTCGCCGTCGCTTACCAGGGCGTCGAAATCCTTTAGCCCGGAGGCGGCACGGGTACGGATCGCCCCCGGCGACACCGCGTTCACACGAATGCCGGCCGGCCCCAGTTCAGCGGCCAGATAGCGGGTCGCCGACTCCAGCGCGGCCTTGACCGGCCCCATCAGGTTGTAGTTGTCGACCACCTTGTCGGCGCCGTAGTAGGACATGCAGATCAGGCTGCCGCCATCGCGCATCAGCGGCTCGGCAAGCCGCGCCATGCGGATGAAGGAGTGGCAGGAGAGGTCCATGGCTAAGGCGAAGCCGTCCCGGGAGCAGTCGACCACGCGGCCGTGCAGATCCTCCAGCGGCGCGTAGGCAATCGAGTGCACCACGAAGTCTAGCCGCCCCCAGCGCTCGGCGGCCCGCCTGAACAACGCCTCGAGCTGGGCATCGTCCTGAACGTCGCAGCAGATCAGCTCGGGCACGCCAAGCTCCGCGGCCAGCGGTGCAACGAAGCGCTCCGCCCTGGGCGAGGCATAGCTGACGATCTGCTCGGCACCCGCCTCGTGACAGGCTCGCGCACAGCCGTAGGCGATGCTGTCGCTATTGGCCAGGCCGGTAACGATGCCGACCTTGCCGTGCAGTGAAAATGCGTGGGCCATCTCGCCCCTCTCCTTGTGCGTGGCAATCCTGTAGTAGCAGGCGGAGCACCTTTGCTGCCGCACTGCAGCATAGACTAGCGGAAGTCGCCCCGCCCTGCCCGTTGATGGCCGCGAGTGTCAGCGCTTGCCGACTGCCCTATGCTGCAGTCAACTTGTTTCCATGCACCGATCAGGACTCCCATGCCGACTCTCCCCCTCTTCCCTGCCGTTCAGGTTGCGCGACTGCCCGAGATTCACCTGCACGCCCAAGCCATCCAGCGCCTTCCGGAGCTGGTCGGGGGCTTGGGCCGTCGCGCACTGCTGATCACCGGCCGCCGTGCGTTTACCGACTCACCGCAGTGGCCGGCACTGCTCGAGGCGCTAGAGGCTCGGGGCATCGAGTGGCAGCATGCGCGCATCGACGGCGAACCCTCCCCACAGCGCGTCGATACGCTGGTCGCCGAGTATCATCTGCACGATATCGAGGTGGTGGTGGCAATCGGTGGCGGCAGCGCCCTCGACGCCGGCAAGGCCATTGCCGGGCTGCTGCGTCGCGGCAATTCGGTAATGGATCACCTCGAGGGCGTGGGCCGCGGCCTGGCGTATCTGGGCCCGGCGGTGCCGATGATCGCAGTGCCGACCACTGCCGGTACCGGCAGCGAAGCGACCAAGAATGCCGTGCTCAGCGTGCAGGGCCGCGACGGCTTCAAGAAGTCGTTTCGCGACGCTCAGCTGGTGCCGCGCATCGCCCTCGTCGACCCCACACTGCTGGTCAGCTGCCCCAAGCCGCAGCTGGCCGCCAACGCCATGGACGCCTTGACCCAGCTGCTGGAGTCCTATGTCTCGCTGAATGCCAGTGCCTTCACCGACGCCCTGGCCTGGGCTGGCATGGAGGCCTTCCAGCAAGGGTTCTGGGACGCATGGCAGGCCGCCCCCGGCGAGCTCAGCGAGGGGCATGTGCGGCTCGCCTACGCCTCGCTGAGTTCCGGCATCACCCTGGCCCAGGCCGGGCTTGGTGCGGTGCACGGACTGGCTTCGCCGCTCGGCGCCTTCTTCCCGATGCCCCACGGCGCGGTGTGCGGCACGCTGCTGGCCGAGGCCACCGCTGCCAATCTCGCCGCCCTCGAGCAGCACGCCCCCGCATCCCCGGCACGCAGCAAGTACGCCCGCGTCGGACGCCTGCTGAGCGCTAACCCCGAGCTGGACGACGAGACGGCTCGCCTGGCGCTGGTCGCCACGCTACGCGACTGGAGCGAACGTTTGAACATGCCGCGGCTCGGCGATTTTGGCATGCACGCCGAGGATATGCCGCGGGTGGTGGCCAATGCTCGCGGCGGCAGCATGCAGACCAACCCACTGGTGCTCAGCGACGCGGCGCTGACAGCACTACTGAACGAACGTCTGTAGCGCTCAGAGGGTGCCGCCTATCTCGATATGAAAGCCCAGGTCGATCACCTGCTGGGTGATCGGCGTGCCCTGGATGCGCGCCAGCAGCTCGCGGGCGGCGGTCTCGCCGATCACCTCGCGGGGAGTAACCACGCTGGCCAGGCGCGGCGCCATGACCTGGCCGACGTCATGGCCGTGGAAGCCGGCGATGGCGACTCGCTCGGGCACCGCCACGCCGCGGCGCAGGCACTCGAAGTAGGCCCCCACCGCGACGTCGTCGTTGGTGCAGAACAGCGCGTCGGTCTCGGGGTGCTCGGCCAGCAGCTCGGCCATCTGCGCCGCCCCGACGCTATAGGAGGAGCGCATCGAGGTATACAGTGTCAGCGGCGTCAGGCCGTGTTCGCTCATTGCCTGGCTATAGCCCTGCTCGCGCTGGCGGGTACGCTCGTCGAGGCGCACCGCCAGGTAGACGATATGCCGGCGACCGCGACGAATCATCTCGCTGACCATGGCATGGGCAGCGGCCACGTTGTCGTAGCCCACCGCCTGGTGAAACGGCGCCAGGTGGGTATCCATGATCTCGACGCTGGGGATCCCGGCGGTCTCGAGCATGCGGCAGGTGCGTCGCGTGTGCAGGCTGTCGGACAGGATCACCCCGTCGACATTGTAGGAGAGCAGCGAGGCCAGGCTGCGCTCCTCGAGCTCCGGGCTGTAACCATAGTGGGATAGCATCAGGTGATAGCCGGCCGGCTCGGTGGCCACCTCGATGCCCTTGATCACGTCGGCGAAGACCTGGTTGGTCAGCGACGGCACCATCACGCCGATAGCCCGACTGGTCGCCTTGGAGAGGATGTCCGGCGCGCGATTGGGGATGTAGCCAAGCTCTTCGGCGACCGAGAAGATGCGCTCGCGAAGCCCCTCGGAGACCGTCTGCGGGTCACGCAAACAGCGACTGACGGTCATCTTGGTCGCTCCGACGCGGTCGGCGATATCCTGGAGTGTTGGTCGTTTTTTCTTCACGGAGCCCTGAGCGTCAGCGGTGAGTGGCAAAAATCGTCACTCACCTTAGCCAATGTGCAGGCAGAAATCATGCCCTCCGCGGCGTACTCACGAGCCACGCTGCGGCGCGTTCAATGATCGACTCGGGCGGCTCGCTGGCCGCCACACTGAGAGCTTCTTCCGGTACCGGCGGCTCGAGGTCGGCCAACTGGCTGTCGAGCATGCCATCCCCTTTGAAGAAGTGTCCTCCACGCCCGGTGAGACGTTTGCGCAGCAGCGCCCGGCTCCCTTGCAGGTAAACAATCGCCAGCTTAGGGTCGCCCCTCCGCAGGATATCGCGATAGCGCAGCTTTAGCGCCGAACACCCAACTATCACCGAGCGGTCGGCGTGACGATAATCGGCAAACACGTCCGCAAGAGTCATCAACCAGCCCCGACGATCATCGTCATCGAGCGGCGTGCCGCGTGCCATCTTGGCAATATTGGCCGCGGAGTGATGATCATCGCCGTCGATGAAATCGGCATCCAGTCGCTCCGCCAGCAGGCGCCCCACATGCGACTTGCCCGACCCCGAGACCCCCATGACCAGAATACGATACGACGTCATTACAGAACGTTCCTGTCTCAATTGCCGCCCACGGCAGTGAGGTCGGGCAGCCAGGTCACCAGGCCGGGGAAGGCGATCAGGATCACCGCCATGATCAGCAGGGTTGCGTAGTAGGGCAGCATCGCCCGCACCAACTGCTCCATGGTCACTTTGCCCACCCCGCAGCCGACGTACAGGCAGGTGCCCACCGGCGGGGTCAGCAGGCCGATGCCGAGAATGAACGCCATCAGCACACCGAAGTAGACCGGGTCGATGCCCACCGAGGTGACGATCGGCGTGAGCATCGGCGCCATGATCACCATCGCCGGGGTCAGGTCCATCACGAAGCCCACCAGCAGCAGCAGGCCAGCGACGATCAGCAGCAGCCAGAATGGCTCCTGGGTGATCGATTGGACCTGGGTCACCAGGGTCTGCGGCACCATGTTGATGGTCAGGAACCAGGCGATCACCGTGGCGAAGGCCAGTAGCAGCAGCACCATGCCGGTCAGCCGCGCGGTGCGGATCAGCATGCCCCACAGCTCGCGCACGTGAAACTCGCGGTAGACCAGCAGCGAGATGACCAGCGAGTAGAGCAGCGCGGCGACTGCCGCCTCGGTGGCGGTAAAGATGCCGCCGATGATGCCGCCGATCACGATCACCGGCAGCACCAGCGCCAGCCAGGCGGCCTTGAACGCCTGCCACAGGAGGTCGAGGCGGAACGTGCGGGTCTGTCCGGCGCCGCCGAAGCTGGCCATGATGAAGGTGGTGACCATCAGCCCGATGCCGATCATCACCCCGGGCACGATACCGGCGATGAACAGCCGGCTGATCGAGGTCTCGGTGACGATGCCGTAGAGGATCAGCGGGATCGACGGCGGGATGATGATACCGATCACCGAGGAGACGGTGTTGATCGCGGTGGCCTGGGGCGCCGAGTAGCCCTGCTGCTTCATCGACGGGATCATCATCGAGCCGGTGGCGGCGGTATCGGCCACCGCCGAGCCGCTGATGCCGCCGAAGAACATCGAGCCGGTGATCGCCACCTGGCCAAGCCCCCCGCGGATGAAGCCGACCAGCGCGCCGGCCAGCTCCATCAGCCGCCGGGCGATACCGCCGGCGCTCATCACCTCGCCGACCAGGATGAAGAACGGGATCGCCAGCAGCGGGAAGTTGTTGACCCCGCGCACCGACTGTTCGATCAGGATCGACAGGGGGATATCCGAGATCACCGCCATGACCACCGCGGCGATGCCCAAGCCAAAGGCGATCGGCAGCCCCAGGGCCAGGGAGGCGAACAGGATGCCGAGAAAGATCCAGAGCATGACAGAGGCCTCCTAGCGGGCGCCGAGCATCAGTTGGCCGGCGCGCCAGGCGCGCCAGATCGCCACCGCGGCGATGAAGGCGGCGCACAGCACCAGCGAGATATTGATCAGGTTCCAGGGCACACCGAGGATCGCGGTGCGCCCGGTGGAGCGGGCCAGCACGAAGTAGCCGCCGATCATGATCACGATCATCAGACCAGTGATCAGCAGGTGCTGGAGCAGGTAGAGGGCGTAGGCGGCGCGCGGCTTGAGCTTGCGCAGCAGCAGGTCGACGGCGATATGCTCGAAGCGTGAGAAGGCCGCAGCGGCGCCGACGAAGATCAGCCAGATGAACAGCATGCGCGCCAGTTCATCGGCCCACGGCAGTGAGCGGTTGAACAGCGCCCGGCCCACCACGTTGGCCGAGACCGACACGATCAGCGCCACCAGGATCGTGGCGATCAGATGCTCCATGGCCACGGTCAACCAGCGGAACAGCGCGGGGCCGCGGCGCTGCTGGGGATCGATTTCCAACGGCTGGCGACGCGGGTCATCGAGAAACTCGGCCGGGTCCGGGGGCGGTGAGTGAGGGGTATCCATAGGCGCTCCAAGGGCAGGTAGGCGCAACGCGGGCCAACCGCTGGCCCGCGTCTCTCATCGTCATGCGATATCAGTCGTTCATGGTGTCTGCGACGATCTGCTGGATCTCGGCGACCAGGTCCTCGCCGATGCGCGGTGCCCACTCGTCGTAGACCGGCTGCACGGCGTCCTGGAAGGCGGCGATCTGCTCGTCGTCGAGGCGGGTGACCTGCATGCCGCGCTCCTCGAGCTGATCGCGGGCCCAGTCGTCGTACTCGGTGGCCAGCTGGATCTCGTACTCGGCAGCCTGGAGTGCAGCCTCCTGGATCAAGTCCTGATACTCGCTATCGAGGCGCTCCCAGGTGCGCTCGGAGATCATCTTGATGAACGGCGTATAGACGTGGCGGGTCTCGGAACCGTAGTCCTGCACTTCATGGAAGTTGGAGGTGAGGATGGTGCTCCAGGGGTTCTCCTGGCCGTCGACCACGCCCTGCTCCATGGCCGAGAACAGCTCGCCGAATGCCATCGGCGTGGGGTTGGCGCCGAGAGTCTCCCAGATCGACAGATGCACCGGGTTCTCCATGGTGCGCACCGACAGGCCGCGCACGTCGAGACCGGCCACGTCTTCCGGAGAGGCCACTTCCCGCGCGCTGTTGGAGAGCTGGCGGAAGCCGTTTTCCGAGAACGCCAGGGCCTTGATGCCGGTGCCGTCGAAGCCATCCAGCATCGACTGGGCGACCTCGCTGTTGAGCACCGCAATGGCCGCTTCGCGGGTCGGCAACAGGAACGGCAGGTCGAACACCGCCAGCTCTTCGACATAGGTGGTGGCCGGCGAGCTCGACGGGTAGGTCATATCCAGCGAGCCGGTCTGCAGCATCTCCATCATCTGCACGTCGTCACCCAGCTGGCTGTTGGGGAAGATATTGACGCTGATGCGCCCTTCGCTGCGCTGATCGAGGATATCGGCAAAATATTGGCTCGAAAGGTATTGTGGCGACGTTTCGGCCAAGCCAATACCCATGCGCAGGGTAACGCTGCCGTGGTCGCCGACCGTATCACCGTCTATAGCGGGGGGATCGGAAAGCTCGGGCGACTGAGCATGGGCGATACTGATCGAGAGCGTGGCAGCGCCGGCCAGCGTGAGCGTAGTACGCAAGATAGGGGTCATGGCGTGAGTCTCCATTGTGTGATGCTTTGTTGTAATGGCCGGTTGATGACATACCGCAGTACGTCCAACAGACGGCCAGGAATCAGCGTTGCGTCAAGCCTGGAACCTGCGTATCAAGCCCCCAATAGCATGGGTCAAGACAGCGCATTTTCAGCTCCAGGAAAGTTACTCGATAATCCATGCACAATATCAATGTTACCGGTAACTTTCTTCATTCAGGCTAGCCCTCTGCTTGATCGGCTGTCAATCGCCAATTCGCCGCCAATGCCTAGACCTTAGTTGCACTACCCCCTCGCAGAGACATCAGTCAATCGTCGTCTGATGAACAGTGGGTAGATCGGCTACGCTGTTATACAGGCGCCCCGCCGCTTGCCCTGCTCAATGGAGACCGCCGATGACCGACCGCTACGCCTACCCACATCGCCTGCTCCACTGGGGCGTTGCCGCGGTACTGCTGTTCTCGCTGGCTAGTGGCCTGACGCTGGGGTTTCTCGGCTTCGAGGGTGCCATGGAGCGCCTCGGGCGCGCCGGTACCGACACCCTCTATACCCTGCACAAGACTGCCGGGGTGATGATGCTGGGCCTGATGACGGCGAGATTGATCACCCGGCTGATCTTCGTTGTACCACTCCATGACCCGCCGCTGCCGCCGTTCCAGCACCTGCTCAGCAGCGCCGTTCATCATCTACTCTATCTGGCACTGCTGGCGATGCCGGTGCTGGGCTGGCTGGCCACCGCGACCGGCGGCTTCCCGGTGCAGTTCTTCCAGTTCAACCTGCCCGGTCTGGTCGGCGAGAACGAAGCGCTGTCGCAGCGCCTGTTCGTCTGGCACGGCTGGCTTGGCTGGGTCATTCTCGGCCTGGTGATCCTCCACGTCAGCGGCGCACTCTACCACTGGCTGATTCGTCAAGATGGCGTAATGAAACGCATGAGCCTGTTCTGACGGCACAATGGGAACTGTCTCGACATTGACGCGGTCCCCACCGGGCCGCTGCCGCCTGGAGTCTTCGATGCCGTCTTATCGCGCCACTCTCCCTGCTCTTCTCCTCGCCGCGCCACTGCTGATGCCGCTGGCGGCGCTGGCCGAGACCTGCCCTGCGCCGGGCGAGTGGCGGCTCGACGATGGGCGCCACGTCTCCAATGCCGCCATGATGCGTGAATTGGCCAGCCACGAGGTGGTGCTGCTCGGCGAGCAGCATGATCGTCTCGCCCACCATCGCTGGCAGCTGCATACCCTGTCGGGGCTGCATGGCCACCGCGACGACCTGCTGATCGGGCTGGAAATGCTGCCGCGGGAGTCGCAGCCGGCGCTCGATGCCTGGGTCGCCGGCGAGCTCAGCGAGACACAGTTCCTCGAACAGAGCGGCTGGCATGAGCACTGGGGCCATGATCCGGCACACTACCTGCCGATCCTGCACTTCGCACGCATGCAGCAGATTCCGCTGGTGGCCCTGAACATTCTCCCGGCACTACGCCAGCGCCTGGCCAGCGAAAGCTGGGACAGCGTGCCCGCCGAGCAGCGCCATGACCTCACGCCACCTGCCGCCCCCCAGGCGGCCTATCGCGAGCGGCTCGAGGCGGTATTTGCCCAGCATCCGGGGGGCGACGAATCGGGGGATGGCCTCGAGCGCTTTATCGCCGCCCAACTGGCCTGGGACCGAGCCATGGCCGAGGGCATCCACGAGGCACTCGCCGACCACGCCAACGACGCTCCCCTGCTGGTCGGGCTGATCGGCCAGGGGCACCTGACCTACGGCCACGGCGTGCCCCATCAGTTGGCCGATCTCGGCGTCACCGCGCAGCAGACCCTGCTGCCCTGGCAGCCAGACGGCCAGTGCCAGCCCCCGGCGGGCCTGGCCGACGCCCTGTATGCGCTGGGTGACGAAGGGGGCTTCGAACCGGCGCCACCGGCGCGCCTCGGGGTAATGATCGAAAGCCACGCGGACGGCGTGTTGATCCAGGCCGTGGGCGGCGACTCGATCGCCGAGCGCGCCGGGCTTGTCAGCGGCGACGTGATCGTCGAGGCCGCCGGCCGCCCCGTCGCCAGTCCCGGAGAGCTGATCGCGGTGGTCCGCGATCAGCCGCCGGGCACCTTGCTGCCGCTGGGCGTCTCGCGCCAGGGCGACCTCGAGGAAGTGCTGGCGCGCTTCCCGCTGCGGCACTGAGTGCCATGTCGCGCCACCGGTTCCAAGCCCACTGGTGCGGCGCTCTGCTGGGAGGCCTTAGCATGCTGTGCAGCCTCGGCGCTAGCGCTGAGGTCCTGCCACACAAGAGCATGCGGCTGTGGCTCGACCCTGCCAGCGCGAGCCTGCGTGGCGAACTCGAGCTCAGCCCGGCCCCCGCGGCTGGCGAGCCTCCTCTGCTTGCCGGGCTCGAGATCACCCTGGATAAGCATGACGGCCAACGGCGTATCATCCACTGGCAGGGCCAACTCGCCCCCGCAGCGCAGCAGCGCGGGCTGCGCCTGGAGGAGACCGGCAGTTTTCTACCCGCCAACGCTGGCTGGTATCCGTCACTGCTCGACGCGCCCTTCTCGCTGTCGCTGACGCTTGAACTGCCGCCGGAACAGCGCGCCGTGGCCAGCGGCTCGCTGGTAAGCGACGACAGCGACGCCGACGCCACCCGCGAGCACTACCACCAACCGCGAAGCGACAGCATCGAGGTCGCTGCCGGCCCCTGGCGGCTGCGTGAGCACACTGTCGGCGACGTACGCCTACGCACCCTGTTTCCCACCGCCCTGGACGATGCCTTCGCCGATACCTACCTGCATCACGCCGCCGACCACCTGTCACTGTTCGAAGCGCGCCTGGGCGACTACCCCTTTGCCAGCTTTACCATCGCCGCCACCCCGGAACCGGTGGGCCTGGCCTTCCCGGGCTTTACGCTGCTCGGCGAGCGGGTCATCCCGCTACCCTTCATCCCCCATACCTCGCTGGCTCATGAGCTGATGCACGCCTGGTGGGGTACCGGGGTGCGCCTCGAGCGCCGCGCCGGCAACTGGTCGGAAGCGCTGACCACCTACCTGGCCGACTATCACCTGGATGAGCTGCGCGGCGACGCCTACGACACGCGCAGCCGCTGGCTGACCGACCTCGCCGCCCTGCCCGCCGCAGGCGAACGCCCGCTGATCGCATTTCGCGGCGGCCGCGACCCCGCCGCGCGGCTGATTGGCTACCAGCACGGCGCCATGGTGCTGCACATGCTGCGCCAGCGGATTGGCGACGATGTCTTCGACCGCGCCTTGCGCGAGCTGGCCGATACGCATATGTTCCACACCGCCGGCTGGGACGACCTGCAGGCTGCCTTCGAGGCAACCGCCGGCACTTCGCTGGATGACTTCTTCTCTGCCTGGCTGCGTCAGCCGGGTCGCCCACGCATCGTTCTCGAGGATGTCCAGCGCACACCGCTGGATGATCGCTGGCGCCTCGAGTTCACGCTGCGCCAACAGGCTAACGGCGCCACCTGGCCGCTGAAGCTGCCACTCGTCATCGCTACCCAAGACGCAGAGGTACATCACAGCATCAGCCTGGAGGAACCCCGCAGGCGTGTACGACTCGACCTCGCCCAGCGCCCGCTGGCGCTGCAGATCGATCCGCACCTGGACGTGCTGCGTGAGCTCGATGCCCCGCCTGCAACCCTGCGCGCGCTGCTGCTGGCAAGCAATGTCGAGGTACTGGCAGCAAGCCCTGGCAGCGAGTCGTTGGCCCAGCAATTGCTGGGCCAACGGCCGGGGGCGGCACACCAGCATGGCGCGGCATCGTTAACGCTGCTGGTGGGATTGAGTGGCGATATCCACGACTGGCTCGACGAACAGGCCGTCAGCGTGCCGCCCGAGGTCGGCCAGCGCGGGGCAGCGCGCATGTGGCACCACCCCGAACGGCCACTGGTGATACTCAGTGCCGATACTCCCCGCGGCCTGGGCCAACTGGCCGCAGCGCTGCGCCACCAGGGGCAGCATAGCTACGTGGTCCAGGACGCCGACGGCGCCACCCTCGACAGCGGACGCTGGCCCCGCGAGCGCCGCCTAGTCTGGCAGTTCGACGACTGAGCCCGAGGCGCAGGCCACCAACAGCTCGTCGGCCAGCGCCAAGGCCGTGGCGTGCTCGATAAACGGCAAGGCTACCCGCCCGTGGGCGAGGTGAAGATGCAGTGTGGCAAGCCCGCGGCGGCGCTGGAACCAGCTCTGCCGCACGTCCACCGCGATCGCCTTGTGCAGCGCGAATACATGGGTGCGCAGGCCGAACAGACCATGACGTACCCACAGGTAATCGCCGCTGCGCGCCCAGCCCTGGCAGTGCCAGCGGTGCCAGGCCCCCAGCACCACCAGCGCCACCACCGCGGCAGCCAGCAGCAGCCACTGCCAGTCGGGCAGCGTCGCGTCCAGCAGCGCGCCACTGCCAGCCAGCAGCAGCCCGCCTAGCAGCCCCCCTCGCAGCAGCAGCACTCGACGATAGTGGCGTGAGACGCGGATCAGCTCGGCGGGCCAGCTCAGCCCCGGCCACAGGGCGGCCAGCAGACGTCGCTGTTCACCGCCGGTGATCCCCGGCACCAGGAAACGGCGCCCCTCGTCGCCTGCACCGCCGAACTGGTGGCAAACCAGATAGCCGCAGCCAAGCAGGCGCCCAGGGCCGGTCTCGACACATTCGACCACCTGCAGCCGCGACAGGGTAAGACTCTGGCGCTGGCGCTGCAGCAGGCCGCTGGTCTGGATCTGGCGTCCGCCGTGCTCGACCAGGCGATAGCCGAAGAAGCGCCACACTGCCGCTATCACCGACAGCAGCAGCACGACTGCCAGCACGGCCAGGATGGCCAGGGCGGCGAGCAGCAGCGGCGCTGTGGGCAGCCAGTCACGCCATGCCAGAGACGGCGCGATGTCGTGCAGCCAGCGCTCCAGGGGGCGGATCAACGGCGACAGCATGGCCGCGGCGACCACCACCGAACGGCTGGTCAGGCCGTGCAGCAGCAGACCCCTGGCGGTCAGCACATAGTGGGCAGGTGCTGCGGCTTGCGGCGTCAAGGCGAAGGGCGACAGGCGCTCGCTGAGCGCCTCGGCGATGGCCTGGCGAATCCCTGGCAGGGTTATCCGCGAGGCATCGCCGGCCAGCGGCACCACCTGCCACTCGACCACGCCGAACGGTCGCATATGCAGCGGCTGACGCGTGGCGATCTGCTGTACGTGGTGCGCCGCCAGCTTGTACTCGCGCTGCTCGAAGAGGCCGCTGTGGATCACCAGCACATCGTCTTCGAGCCGGAACCGGAAGCGTCGGTAATAGCGCCAGGCCAGCAGCAGCGCCAGGCACAGCGCCCCGCCGCCAGCCAGCAGCAGCTCGCGCCAGCCGATGGCATCCAGCAGCGTCAGACCAGCGCCGGCGCCGAGTAGCAGCGGCAGGTGCTGACGCCCCTGTGCGGCAGCCTGGGTCAACAGCAGCGAGACCATCGCCCACGGCGACAGCCGCTGCCACTCGGCGAGCGGGTCGCTCACGTCGACGACTCGCGCGAAGCGCTGGCCAGACGATCCAACAGCTGCTGCTTGAGCAGCTCGGCCTGGGCCGCGGGCAGCCCCTCGATCAGCAGGTCGGCACCGCGCCCCCCGGCAGTGAAGCAGGCCAGTCGCACCAAGCCGAAACAGCGCTCCAGCGGATTACTGCGCGTCTCGATATGCTGCAGACGCACCAGCGGCAGCGCCTGTAGGCGCTGCACCAACAGCCCGCGGCGCTGAACGATGTCATGCTCACGCAGCGTATAGGCGCGCCGCCGCGCCTCGCACCACGCCAAGCCCACGCCCAAGGCACCACATCCCGCAACGCCGGCCACCAGCCAGGCGCGCCAGGCCAGCAGCGGCGCATCGCCCAGCGGCATCCACGCCACCGCCAGCACCACGACCAGCCAACTGGCCGCCTTGTGCAGCGCCAGGCAGGGCGCCAGACGCGGCGACAGCGGCAGCAGCGGTGACTCACCGAGCCCCTGGCGTGGCTCAGCGCCAACTGGCTGATCAGAGTGAGTCATGTAATACCTCGGATGGGTGGTCGTGCCGAGCGTCGCAGGCCGCCTGAATCAGCAGATTTCGTGGTGTCAGCTGCCGCGCGCAGAAGGTGGCCAGCGTGACCGTATAACCTGCCTCCTCGAGCATCAACACGCGGTCGAGCACCAGCCACAGTTCCAGCGGTCGACGAAACAGCTGGCGCACCACCTCGCGCCGCTCGACCTCGGCCAGGCGCTGCCAACCGCGCGCCTCGAGATCGCCCCAGTCGACCCGCGACGGCAGCACCAGGCCCTTGCACTCGGCGGCCCAGGCGCAGAACTCGGCCAGGGTCGGCGGTATGCGTCCGTAGGCCAGGCTCGGCACCGGCAGGTAGCTGTCAGTGCCGCGCAGTTCACGCTGCAGCAGGTCGAAGGCCAGGCGCCAGGCGCTATTGCGGCGGCGCCGGCGGCGCACCTGCTGCGGGGCGGTCACGGTTTCCTGTACCGCCAGGGCCAGGGTGTCGCGCTCGAGGACCAGTCCATCCCGCGCGGCCAGGGCTCGCCCGGTCGCCGACAGCGGCCGATAGCGCGCTGCGGTGGTGCGCTGGTAGCAGCACGGCGCCAGGGTTACCCCGGCACCGCAGCCGGCAGCCAGCTCGAGCAGCCGCACGTGCAGATCACCGCAGGCGTGCAGCGCCGCCACCTGGCTCGAGGCAGTCAGCCTGTCGACCGCCGTAGCCGACATCACGTCCTGCTCGAGCATGGTGACCCGTGCTCCCTGGCGAGCGGCTAGCTGCTGCCCCTCTCGACACAGCGTCGGCTGCCACTCGAGGGCCGTTACCGGTTGCTGATGCAGGCGGCTCAAGGCGCGCGCCAGGTGCCCTTTGCCGGCACACCACTCCACCAGGCTGGCCTCAGGCCCGAGCGGCACATGGGGCGCAAAGGCCTCGATCTGCCGCCACTTGCGGCCACCGACATGGGTTGCCCAGGCCGCCGGCAACGAAGCCCGCTCGGCCGCTAGCGAAGGCACTGCGCATAGATGGGCAAGCCTTTCCAGCGGCAGATGCTCGGCCAGTGGATGCGCCATACCGCCCACCGGCGATGCATAAGGATCATCCTCATGCAAACGGGCCAGGGTATCGGCGTCCAGCGCCCTGGCCGCATCGTACAAGGCCGGACACGCTGCCGCCCAGCCGGGCATGCGCTGGTGAAATGGCGCTGACTGCCACAGCGACTGCCAGGCGCCGAGCAACGCGCTCAGCCGCTTGAAACGCTCGCGATGGCTAAGTGCGATGTGGCCCGTCACGGCATCGCCTCATAGTCACCAAGCGGCTCTAGGGGCCTAAGGGATTGAACAGCCATCGAAATCACCCTCCTCTCCGCCACTGGCATGACGTTTCTGGTACCACCGCCTCACACCTATTCTGTAGACGATTGCTTACGCTGCATGTAGGTGAAATAGGACATTGGACGATCCCCTGTGGCGGGCGACGTAATTCCTGCCATGCTTGCTATTGCGCACTGCAGCGCAAGACTCAGCGTTGTGCCCGCGCCGATCACATAACACTAACAGCAGCAAGGGGACGGGAAGGCCAGCCTACGGCGGGCCGCCCAAGGATGTGGTAATGCCGGTCAGCCTATCCACGCCACCGTCGGTGGCGAAGTTCACGCCGTGGGCCGAGTTCGATGACCCTGCGCTGGAGTCGCGCTATCGGCGCTCCACGCTCGCTCATGATGCCTGTCAGATGCAGCATGCCGCCCTACTGGCAGCGGCACTGTTTCTACTGTTTGGCTTTGCCGACCATGCTCAGGTAGGCACCGGCAGTGCCTTCGCCTGGCTGCTGGTGATGCGATTCACGGTGGCCGCGAACTGCATCCTACTGGCGATTGCACTGCGTCGCCAGCCACGTCTGGCGCATCGACGCTTGCCTATCAATCTGATCTGCCTGATTACCATCAGCGGGCTACTGTTGACCATTCCGCTACGCTCGAATGGCTTCAGCACCCATCTGACATCGGTGGTCGTGGTCAGCATGGCACTCTATCTGCTGGTACCCAACCGCCTACCGTGGACGCTGGCGTGGAACGCCTATCTGATCGCCGGCTTCACCGCTGCGGTGCTGCTGTGGATGCCGGCACCGGTCGGCGTGCTGACCAGCAACCTGCTGCTGCTAGGCGTCGTCAATCTGGTCGGCGGCATCACCCAGCTGCGCCTCAACCGATTGCAGCGTCTACAGTATCTGTCGCTGCAGGAGGAGCGCGACACCAATCGCCGGCTGCAGGCAGAAATCGAAGAGCGCTGCCAGCTCGAGCGTCAGTTGCGCCATAGCGCCAGTACCGATCATCTCACCGGCCTGCACAATCGTCGCCGCTTCTTCGAGCTGGCCGAACGCGAGCTGCGCCGTGCATGCCGCAATGCCACACCGCTGGCACTGTTCATGATCGATATCGACCATTTCAAGCAGCTCAACGACTGCTACGGCCACCGCATCGGCGACCAGGCGCTGATCGCGGTGGCCGGCTGCTGCCAGGCAGCGCTGCGCGATACCGATATCATCGGCCGCTATGGCGGCGAAGAGTTCATCGTCGCGCTTCCCGACGCGACGCTGAACACCGCCATCGCCATCGCCGAACGGCTGCGCCAGCAGGTCAGCGAACTCGCACTGAGCATCGAGCCGACGCCACCGACGCTATCGGTTACGCTGGGCATCAGCCTGCTATACGCCGACGAAACGACGCTGGACGGTGCCCTGCAGCGCGCCGATCAGGCGCTCTACGCCGGCAAGGCCCGCGGCCGCAACCAGGTGGTAGTCGCCCCGCCGGGCACGCTGACTGCCGTGGAAGCCTGAGCCACCGCGGCCAGCAGCTGGTAAGGTGGCCTTGACCGTCACCAGCCTGGGATGCCCCGATGTCACCTCCCCCGACCCTCGCACCCTGCTGCGGCTGCTTACCCTGCTGCGCCCGTATCGAGGCCGCCTGGCGCTGGCCGCGCTGACCCTGCTGCTGGCCTCGGGCAGCGTGCTGATGCTGGGACAAGGACTGCGGCTGGTGATCGACCAGGGTTTCATGGCGTCCGACGCCGCCAGCCTGAACCGTGTCCTGACGCTGCTGTTGGCAGTGGTCACGGTGCTGGCCGCCGCCTCGGCGCTGCGCTACTACCTGGTGACCTGGATCGGCGAGCGGCTCGCTGCCGACCTTCGACGGCAAGTTTTTGACCATCTACTAACCCTGGAGCCCGGCTTCTTCGAAAGCGCCGAGCGCGACGATCATGACGCTGGCGACATCACCTCGCGCTTGACCGCCGACACCAGCGTACTGCAGAGCCTGTTTGGCTCCTCGGTCTCGATGGCGCTGCGCAACGCAGTGATGCTGGTCGGCGCCGTGGTGTTGATGCTGATCACACAACCCTGGCTGTCCGCGCTGGCACTGCTCGGCATCCCTGCCACGCTGCTGCCGATCCTCTGGTTCGGCCGGCGGGTACGACGCCTGTCGCGGTCGAGCCAGGACCGTGTCGCCGAACTGGGCCGCTACGCCGGCGAGGCCCTGGGCGGCATTCGTACCCTGCAGGCCTTCAATCACCAAGATGTGGACCGCCACGCCTACGGTCAACGCGTCGAGGACGCCTTCGACACGGCGCTGGTGCGCACCCGTCAGCGGGCCTGGCTCACCGCCATCGCCATGCTGGCGGTCTTTGCCGCAGTGGGGATCATGCTGTGGCAGGGTGGCCAGGCGGTACTAGCCGGCACGCTGAGTCCCGGTGAGCTCTCGGCGTTCGTGTTCTACGCCGTGCTGGCCGCCGGCGCCGTGGCGACGCTTGCGGAGGTCGCCGGTGACGTCCAGCGCGCGGCCGGCGCGGCCGAACGGCTGCTCGAGTTGCTGGATACCCAGCCCGCCATTCGCTCGCCAGCAGCCCCCACGCCACTGCCCGATCCGCTGCGCGGCGATATCGGCTTGCTCGGCGTGAGCTTCCGTTACCCGGGACGTGACATTCGCGCCCTGGATAACGTCACGCTGAACATTGCCGCCGGCGAGCGAGTGGCACTGGTCGGCCCCTCGGGAGCCGGCAAGAGCACCCTGCTGGCCATGCTGCTGCGCTTCCATGATCCCGACAGCGGCTACCTGACGCTGGACGGTATCGACCTCGGCCGGCTGGACCTACAGGCCCTGCGCAGCCAGTTGGGGCTGGTTTCTCAGGAACCCGTGCTGTTCAGTGGCAGCGTGGCCGACAACCTGCGCTATGGACAGGCCAATGCCTCCTATGCGGCGCTACGCGAGGCGGCTCGCGATGCTAATGCGCTGGCCTTCATCGAGGCGCTGCCGCAGGGGTTCGATACGCCTCTAGGGCCCGGCGGCGTGCAGCTTTCCGGAGGCCAACGCCAGCGCCTGGCGATTGCCCGCGCGCTGCTCAAGAACCCCCGCGTGCTGTTGCTGGACGAGGCTACCAGCGCCCTGGATGCCGAGAGCGAACGGCTGGTCCAACAGGCACTGGACGCACTGATGGTGGGTCGCACCAGCCTGGTCATCGCCCACCGGCTGGCCACGGTGGTTTCCGCCGATCGCCTGCTGGTGATGAACGACGGACGGCTGCTGGCCGCCGGGCGTCATCACGAACTGCTCGCCAGCAGCCCGCTTTACCGCCAGCTCGCCGAGCTGCAGTTCGGTCAGTCGACGCCGGGCACGGGCCAGCCAACGAGCGCCGAACGGCGGCGTTGAACCAAGGTCGCATTGTTTCCGTGGGCCGTGGCTACGACACTTCATGGGTCGACACAGGGCGCACAACCACAACAAGGCGTCTGGTCGAACAAGCGACTCAACAAGACAACAAGGTCCCTTCAGGGATCGGGGGTGCACGCCAGCTCACCCCAGGGGAGTACGCCAGCTTTTTTCTCCCCACCTTATGTCCACCCTGCTCATCCCTCTCTCATGGCACCTGCGCTATTGCGGCACGGGTGCACTGTGCCTGTATCTATCCCGCCCCCAGGCAGCACATGGCCACTCGTTTGCTGTCTCGTCATCGAGGCACAAACTGCTATGGGTCCAGCCGCTTTTGGTGCACGGCGAGCCGTGGGAAAGCCCCGTGGCGGCCCATGGCCACTACCGATAACGCGCGGGAAAATCAGCATAGACATAAAAAATCGATTTTATGGCACATCCATTGCATCGCCCAGGGTGGCAACCGCTACACCATCCCATTTGCTGCCCAAGGGTGAACGCAATGTCACTATCTCGTCGCAAGTTCCTGACTACCGCCGCCGTCTCCTCCACCGCTGGCATGATCATGGGTGCTCCGGCCATCGCCCGCGCTCAATCCTCCGAGACCGTAAACTGGCGAATGACCAACGCCTACGGCCCCGGCGCGCCCTTCTACACCGAAGGACCCGGCAGTCCCACCGACATCATCCACAAGATCAATACCATGTCCGGCGGACGCTTCAATATCCAGCACTTCGCCGCCGGCGAATTGATTCCCGCCTTCGAGGGATTCGAGGCCGTACAGGCCGGCACCATCGAGATGAATGCCGCCAACAGCTACTTCTGGTCGGGCACCACCTTCGCCGCCCAATACTTCACTACCGTGCCCTTCGGCATGAGCTACATGGGCCACATGGCCTGGCTCTACCACGGCGACGGCCTGGAGCTGTGGCAGGAGGTCTACGAGCCCTACGGCATGGTGGCCCTGCCGATGAACAACACCGGGGTACAGATGACCGGCTGGTTCCGCGAGCCGATCGAAGACGTCAGCCAGCTCAACGGGCTGCGCATGCGCATACCCGGACTCGCCGGCCAGGTCTATGCGGCGCTGGGGGTGGATGCCAGGGTACTGCCGGGCGGCGAGATATTCCCCGCCCTGGAACGCGGCGTGATCGATGCCGCGGAGTTTGTCGGCCCCTATCAGGATCGCCGCCTGGGACTGCAGAACGCCGCCAAGTACTACCACACCACCGGCTGGCATGAACCCGCCACCACCGGTGAACTGCTGATCTCCAAGTCGCACTGGGACAGCCTGCCCGACGACCTCAAGATGATGGTGCGCACCGCCTGCCAGGCCGCCTGCATGGAGAGCCTGGCCTGGTCGGAAGCCGTCAACGGCGAGGCGCTGACCGACCTGGTGGAAAATCACGGCGTTACCGCCCAGGTCCTGCCGGAGCCGGTGGTCGCGGCACTGCGCGAGGCGACGCTCGACACCCTGGAAACCGAGGCCAACGCCGACCCCATGGTGCGCAAGGTCCACGACAGCTACATGGCCTTCAAGGCCAACCATGATCGCTGGGCCAGCATCAGCGAAGGGCCGTGGCTCAAAGACATTCTGGGGGTGTAGCGTGCGCACCGTGGAACGCTTCGTCCACGGGCTCGAGGCGGCGGTCCGGCTGTTCGGCTGGATCGCCGCCTGGACCTGCGTGGTACTGGTACTGCTGGTCGCCGGCGATGTCCTGATGCGCTACCTGTTCCGGATTGGCGCGATCTGGATTCAGGAGCTGCAGTGGCACTTGATCTCACCGATCGCGCTGTTCGGCATGTCCTATGCGCTTTACGCCGGTGAACAGGTGCGAGTGGATGTCTTCTACGAACGCTTTCCGGAAGGGCTGCAGCGTGTCATCGAAGTCATTGGCGGCCTGCTGCTGCTGGCGATCGGGCTCTACGCGGCCTGGCTGACGCTGCCCTGGATCAGTCAGTCGTGGGTGCGCAATGAGGCCTCCCCGAATCCCGGCGGACTGCCCTGGCGCTGGGCCCTCAAGTCCTTCATACCACTGGGTTTCCTGCTGCTTGCCATGCAGAGCCTGGCACATGTCCTGCGCCACGCCTTTGCCCTTCCGCCAAGAGGTGAATGACTGATGTCTCCTAACGAGTGGCTCGCGATCGGCATGATCGGGGCATTCTTCGTGCTGCTGCTGATCGGCCTGCCGGTCGGCATCGCCATTGCCAGTACTGCGTTCTTCTTCGGTTTCATCGGCTTCGGGCCGGCACTCTTCAACCTACTGCCGTCACGCATCTATGGCGTCGTCACCAACTACACCTTCATGGCCATACCGCTGTTCGTGTTCATGGGCGTGATGCTGGAGAAGTCCAAGCTCGCCGAGGAGCTGATCGACGTGGTGGGGCATCTGTTCGGCAGTATCTCAGGCGGCATGGGCGTGGCCATCATCGCAGTGGGGGTGCTGCTGGGTGCCGCCACCGGCATCGTCGGCGCCACCATCGTCACGCTGGGCCTGCTGACCCTGCCGACGCTGCTGAGACGCGGCTACCCCAAGTCGCTGGCCACCGGCATGATCTGCGCCTCGGGAACCCTCGGCCAGATCATTCCACCGAGCCTGGTGCTGATCCTGCTGGCCGAGATCCTCGGTGAATCGGTGGGCACCATGTTTGCCGCCGCCATGGTGCCTGGACTGACCCTGGCGGCGGTCTACATCGTCGCCATCCTGGTCCTGGCCGCGCTGCGGCCGGGCTTGATGCCGCCGATCCCCGCCGATGAGCGTGCCGCACTCTCACGCGGGCAGCTGCTCCGCAAGGTAGTGTTGGTGGTCGGCCCGCCAGTGGGCCTGGTGGTGGCGGTGCTCGGCTCGATCATCGGCGGCGTCGCAGCCCCCACCGAGGCTGCCGCCATGGGAGCGCTGGGCGCGCTGCTGTTCGTCGCTTTCTCCGGGCGCCTCACCCTCGGCCTGCTCAAGGAGGTGGCCACCGCCACCCTGCTGATCTCGGCGATGGTATTCTTCATCCTGATCTGTGCCCAGGTATTTGGCCTGGCGTTCCGAGGCCTGGGCGGCGAACATCTGGTTGCCCGCATGTTCGACTGGGTGCCAGGCGGCGAGACCGGTGCCCTGCTGTTCATGCTGCTGCTGATGTTCGTGCTGGGATTCTTCCTCGAGTGGATCGAGATCACCTATATCGCCCTGCCACTGTTCTTGCCTTTCTTCGTGCAGCTGGGTGTCGACATGGTGTGGCTGGGCATTCTGGTCGGGTTGATCCTGCAGACCTCGTTTCTGACCCCGCCCTTCGGCTGGTCGCTGTTCTTCCTCAAGGGCGTGGCGCCCAAGGAGGTCTCCACGCTGGATATCTACAAGGGCGCCTTGCCCTTTATCGCCCTGCAGTTCCTGGCCGTGGCGCTGGTGTTCATGTTCCCCGCCATCGCCACCTGGTTGCCCCAGGCCATCGGCTGGTAACCCGGATACGCCCGATCGACAACACCCGACCGACAACAAGAGACACGCCCAATGATCCATACCCGACGCAGTTACGGCGGCATGTGTGTCGCTCCTCACCACCTCGCCGCCGACGCCGGTCGCGACGTACTCAAGGCGGGCGGCAACGCGGTCGAGGCGATGGTCGCCGCTGCCGCGGCCGTTGCCGTCGCCTACCCGCATATGAACGCCCTGGGCGGCGACGGTTTCTGGTTGATTCACGAACCTGGCAAGTCCCCCGTGGCCATTGATGCCTGTGGTCCCGCCGCCGGCCTGGCGACCCCTGACTTCTATGCCGGTCACGCCAGTATCCCCGAGCGCGGCCCTCTGGCGGCGCTGACCATGGCCGGCACCGTCGGCGGCTGGCACGAGGCGCTGGCTGTCGCCGCCGACTGGGGGCAGGCACTACCGCTGGAACGACTGCTGGCCGATGCCATCCAGCATGCCGACCAGGGCATAGCGGTCACCAGGAGCCAACAGCAGCTGACCGCCAAGCATCGCGAGCGGCTCTCTCTGAGCCCCGGCTTCAGCGACGCCTTCCTGAGCGCCGGCGAGGTCCCGGTGGAAGGCAGCCGCCTGCGTCAGCCGCACCTGGCCAGTACGCTAAGGCGCCTGGCCGAGGCCGGACTCGACGATTTCTATCGCGGCGAGCTGGCCACCAGCATGGCCCGCGACCTGGAAGCGCTGGGCAGCCCGCTGCGCCGCGACGACTTCAACCGCTATCGCCCCCGCCGGGTCACGCCGCTGGAGGTCAGTCTCGACGAGGCCACCCTGTACAACCTGCCGGCCCCCACCCAGGGCGTGGCCTCGCTAATGATCCTGGCCCTCTACGCGCGCCTCGAGGTTGCCGAGGGCGAGAGCGTGGCCCACCTGCATGGACTGATCGAGGCCACCAAGCGCGCCTTCCTGCTGCGCGACCGCCTGGTCACCGACCCCGAGAGGCTGCCCACCCAGCTGCAGGCACTGCTCGACGCTGAGCGTATCGACGCCGAGGCGGCGCAGATCGACATGCGCCGCGCCCTGCCCTGGCCACATCAGGCGCTGCCGGGAGACACGGTGTGGCTGGGCTGCGTGGATAGCCAGGGCCGTGCGGTGAGCTTCATCCAGAGCATCTTCTGGGAATTCGGCAGCGGCGTGGTGCTCCCCGAGAGCGGCGTTCTGTGGCAGAACCGCGGTATCAGCTTCAGCCTCGATACTGACTCGCTGCGCGGGCTGGGGCCGGGCCGCAAGCCCTTCCACACCCTCAATCCGGCGCTGGCCCGCTTCCGAGATGGACGCACGCTGGTCTATGGCACCATGGGCGGCGAGGGCCAGCCGCAGACCCAAGCCGCGGTCTTTTCGCGCTATGCCTTCCACCACCAGACACTGCAGCAGGCGGTGAGTGCGCCGCGCTGGCTGCTGGGCCGCACCTGGGGCGAGTCGAGCACCAACCTCAAGCTCGAGTCACGCATCCCCGACAACACGGTGACAGCACTCAGCGCCCTGGGCCATGACGTGGAAGTATTGCCCGAGGCGTTCAGCGACAGCATGGGCCACGCCGGTGGCATCGTGCACCACCCGGACGGGTTGATCGAAGGCGCCCATGACCCACGCAGCGACGGTGGAGCCGCAGGCTGCTAGCCCCCGTAGTTGCTTGACAGCACTCGCCATGGGGGCGCCGAGATTTTCCTTCGCCCATAAAAAAGGTCCCCGAAGGGGACCAGGGGAGCACGCCAGCTCACTCGGTGTATCACCTCTATTCTGAGGTGATGTGGGCGCTCCACCTATCGCAGCGTAATCCTTGTTGTTGGCTGCGACTCAGGCGATGAAGGTGAAGCGCCGTTGTCTGTGTTTGTCTGCGTAATATAATGCACTGACCGAGCCAACTTTCATAAAGATCATTAAAAATCAGCTTTTTACATAGAAATTGCGTGCTAGGCAGGGCCCACTGCCGACGCCACCCATGCTGCCCTGCACCATATGGGGGCTTTTTTTGGCCACTGTGCATTACTTCGGCGCATCTGCTGCTTTATCCGGTCTTACCAGTGTATCTTGCCGCTCGCTTCGCCCATGACATGATCTGGTGTTGACTTCCCAGCAATCGGCGGGCGCTCTCGCATTGTCGCTTTTGGTACCTTCGCGCATGCTGTGGCTTTTATCTGTGAGGAACATGCCATGTCTGACCTTCGCATTGGCTTCATCGGCATCGGCCTGATGGGCGCCCCCATGACACGGCGCCTGCTGTCTGCAGGCTTCGATGTCACGGTCTGGAACCGCACCCCGGCCAAGGCCCACCCCCTGGTCGAGGCCGGGGCACGAGCAGCAGCCTCGATCGGCGAACTGGTCGCCGAGGCCGACACAATAATGCTGTGCCTGGCCAATACCGCGGTGGTCGAGGACGTGGTCTTCTGCGCCGACGGCGTGGCCGATCACGGCCGCCCCGGCCAGTTGCTGATCGACCTCTCCAGCAGCGACCCGGCGGCGACCCGGGACTTCGCTGCGCGTCTCGATCAGCAGTGCGGCATGCGCTGGGTGGATGCGCCGGTCTCAGGCGGTGTGGCCGGCGCCGAAGCAGGCAGCCTGGCGATCATGTGTGGCGGCAGCGAGGCGGATATCGCCTCGGCACGCCCGCTGCTGGCGCCGCTGGCCGCCCGGATCACGCATATGGGCGCGGTAGGCAGCGGCCAGGTGACCAAGGTCTGCAATCAGATGATCGTCGGCTGCCAGGCGGCAGTGATCGCCGAGATGGTGGCCCTGGCCGAGGCCAGCGGCGTCGACGCCAGCCGGCTGAGCGAGGCGCTGGCCGGCGGCTTCGCCGACTCCAAGCCGTTCCAGATCCTCACGCCACGCATGGCGGCAAGCGACTTTGCCAATCCTGCCTGGCACCTGCGTACCCTGCTCAAGGATCTCGACATGGCGACGGCCCAGAGCCAGCGCGCCGGCAGCGCCACGCCAATGAGCGGCCTCGCCGCCCAGCTGCTGCGCGCTCACGCCAACCGCGGCCACGCCGAGCACGACCCGGCAACGCTGGTCGAGGCCTATCGGCCAGCCGAGCAACATTGATACACTCGTTTGAATCTACGACCAATTCCATAGAGGCGCACCCATGGCGTTTGATTCCACTTCTTCCTACGTCGCCACCGAGGCACTCAAGCAGGCGGTGAATGCCGCCGTGACCCTGCAGCGCCCGCTGCTGATCAAGGGCGAACCGGGTACCGGCAAGACGCTGCTGGCCGAGGAGTTGGCGGCATCGCTTAACACCCGGCTGATCACCTGGCACATCAAGTCCAGTACCAAGGCGGCCCAGGGCCTGTATGAGTACGACGCGGTGAGCCGCCTGCGCGACTCCCAGCTCGGCATAGAGGGCGTCGAGAACGTCGCCAACTACATCAAGCCCGGCAAGCTATGGGAGGCCTTCACCGCCGACCAACGGGTGGTGCTGCTGATCGACGAGATTGACAAGGCCGACATCGAGTTCCCCAACGACCTGCTCCAGGAGCTGGATCGCATGGAGTTCCACGTCTATGAGACCGGCGAGACCATCGCCGCCCGCCACCGGCCGATCATCGTCATCACCTCCAACAACGAGAAGGAGTTGCCCGACGCCTTCCTGCGCCGCTGCTTCTTCCACTACATCGAATTCCCCGACCGCGAGACCATGCAGCAGATCGTCGACGTGCATTTCCCGGAGATCGCGCCCAAGCTGGTCGGCGAGGCGCTGGAGGTGTTCTTCGAGCTGCGCCAGGCGCCGGGACTCAAGAAGAAACCCTCCACCTCCGAGCTGGTCGACTGGCTGAAACTGCTGATGAGCGACGAGCTGGCCCGCGAGGCGCTCTATCAGCGTGATCCCGCCAAGGCGATCCCGCCGCTGGCAGGCGCTCTGGTCAAGAACGAGCAGGATACCCAGTTGCTCGAGCGGCTGGCCTTCATGCTGCGTCGCAAGGGTCGCTGAACGATGTTCATCGGCCTGTTCGAGACCCTCAAGCGCGCCGGCGTGCCGGTGTCGCTGCGCGAGCTGCTCGACCTTCACGCCGTGGTCGAGCACGGCGTGGTATTTGCCGACATCGAGGCGTTCTACCAGGTGGCGCGCACCGTGATGGTCAAGGACGAGCGACACTTCGACCGCTTCGATCGCGCCTTCGCCGCCTGGTTCGAGGGGCTCGAGAACCTCGACGCCGCCATCGAAGCGCTGATTCCCGACGACTGGCTGCGTCGCGAGTTCGAAAAGCAGCTCTCCGAGGAGGAGAAGGCACAGATCGAATCCCTCGGCGGCCTCGAGAAGCTGATCGAGACCTTCAAGAAGCGCCTCGAGGAGCAGAAGGAGCGCCATGCCGGAGGCAACAAGTGGATCGGTACCGGCGGCACCAGCCCCTTCGGCGCCTACGGCTACAACCCCGAAGGCATCCGTATCGGCCAGGACGGTTCACGCCATCGCCGGGCAATCAAGGTGTGGGACGAGCGCCGTTTCCGCGACTACGATGATTCGCTGGAACTGGGCACACGCAATATCAAGATGGCCCTGCGCCGGCTCAGGAAGTTCGCCCGCCAGGGCGCGGCGGAGGAGTTCGACGTCGACACCACCATCCGCGAGACGGCCCGTGATGGTGGCCTGCTCAACGTGCAGATGCGCCCGGAGCGCCATAACGCCGTCAAGGTGCTGCTACTGCTCGATGTCGGCGGCTCCATGGACGACCATATCCGCACCTGCGAGGAGCTGTTCTCGGCGGCGCGCTCGGAGTTCAAGCATCTCGAGCCCTACTACTTCCATAACTGCGTCTACGAGGGGCTGTGGCGCAACAATTTGCGCCGCAACAGCGAGCGCATCCCGACCCTGGACGTGCTGCATACCTACAGCGCCGATTACCAGGTGGTGATCGTCGGCGATGCCGCCATGTCGCCCTATGAAATCACCCACCCCGGCGGCAGCGTCGAGCACTTCAACGACGAGGCCGGTGCGATTTGGCTCAAGCGCCTGGTCGACAAGTTCCCCCGACTGGCCTGGCTCAACCCCATGCCGCCCAAGGCCTGGGAATATACCCATTCGACGCAGCTGATTCGCCAACTGATCGACGAGCGCATGTATCCGATGACCCCGGGAGGGCTGGAAGAGGCCATGCGCGAGTTGGCTCGCTGAGTCATAATAGCCCCACAGGGCAATAATCATCAAATATAGCCCTTAAGGGGTATTTAGTTGCCAAATAGCCTTTTCCGGCTATCATGAAGGCGACTCTCTCAGGAGCGCCCGCCATGACTCAGCGAATCGCCGTGCTGACCGGTGATGTGATCGACTCGCGCAAGGTCGCGGATCGCCAGCGCCTCTATGCGCTGCTGGACGCTACCCTGGTCGAACTGGCCGCTCGCCACGGCGGCCACGGCGAACGCTTCCGCGGCGATGGCTTCCAGCTGGCGCTGCCCAGGCCCGCAGCTGCCATGGAGGTGGCTATCGCCCTGCGAGCGTCACTGATCGAGCACTCCGAAGCCGACCAGCGCTGGGACGCACGCATCGCAGTGGCGGTAGGGCCAGCAGGCCACAGCGGGCTCGACACCGCGGACAGCGAGCCGTTCGTGCGTTCCGGCCACGACCTGGATGGGCTGAGCGAGGGCAGCACACAGCTGTCCCTGACGCTGCTCGATGAAACGGACGATGGCAGCCTGCCCCTGCTGACGCGCTACCTGGACGACATGGTGGCAAGCTGGTCGCGCTACTCGGCCGAAGTGGTCAGGCTCAGCCTGGAGAGCAACGCCTCCCAGCAGGCCATGGCCGACCACCTGGGAATACGCCAACCCAGCGTGCACAAGCGACTGCGTGCCGCCAGATGGCCACTGCTGGCCGATACCTTGGCCTACCTGCGCGAGCGGTTGGCGGAAAAGGACACGTCATCATGACCCCCAACGATCTCTCCCTGCTGATGGGACTGGTGCTGGCCCACCTGGTCGGCGACTTCCTGCTGCAGCCGCGCCTCTGGGTCGACGAGCGGATGCGCCGCCTGCACCGCTCGCGCCATCTGTTCTACCACGTGCTGGTTCACGCCGGGCTCACGGCACTGGTGCTGTTGGTAGCAGCCTGGCTGCTGCCGGGCTCCCCCGGTCTGCTGGGGGTGCTCGCCGGTGCCATGGCGGTGGCCGCCAGCCACTGGCTGATCGACCTGGGCAAGGCGACGCTGCCCGCCGGCCGGCTACGCTGGTTCCTGCTCGACCAGCTGCTGCACCTGCTGGTGCTATGCGTACTGTGGCTGGCCTGGCTCGGCAGCCTGGCGCCACTCGAAGCCCTCGGCGCCTGGCTGCTCACGCCCACGGTGCTAGGTGTGGCCACCGCCTACCTGATCGTGACGCGGCCCTTGTCGTTCGCCATCGCCATGCTGATGAAGCGCTGGAGCAATCAGTTGCAAGATACCGGCACCCTGGCCCGCGCCGGTGCCCGCATCGGCATGCTGGAACGGCTACTGGTGCTCTCCCTGGTGCTGCTCGACCAGTTGACCGCGGTGGGCTTCCTGCTGGCCGCCAAGTCGGTGCTGCGCTACGGCGACCTGCGGGAGTCGAAGGACCGTAAGCTGACCGAATATGTGCTGCTGGGCACCTTGGTCAGCGTGGCATCGACCCTGGTGCTGGGCCTGACCCTCAGACTGCTGCTGGAGAGCTGAACCATGAGGCGCAAGCGTGTCGCCATCGTCTGCCTAACCCTGCTGCTCGCCGCCTGTGCGGGGCCGGCGCCGCTGGAGCAACGCCCCGGTTATGTGCTGGATCACACCCATGTGGCGACGTCCCACAACAGCAGGATAAGTCATCTGGTAATGCACTACACCGATGTGGACGAGGCCGAATCCCTGGCGACCCTGACCGGCCCCCACGTCAGCAGCCACTACGTGCTGCCGCTGCCGGCCCGGGCGCATCGCGGCCAGCCGCTGGTCTACCAGCTCGTCGACGAGGAGCGCCGCGCCTGGCACGCTGGGGCCAGCGCCTGGAAGCGCCGCACCAACATCAACGACACCTCGATCGGCATCGAGATCGTCAATACCGGCCCCGACCGCCCCTACGCCGAGGTGGAGCGAGCGCTGGAGAAGCACCCGGAAAGCAAACCCGCGATCCACTGGGCGCCCTACCCCGAGGCACAGATCGAGGCGCTAATCGCCCTGTCGCGGGATATCATCGAGCGCCACAACATTCACCCCACCGACGTGGTGGCCCACTCGGATATCTCGCCGACACGCAAGATCGACCCGGGCCCGGCATTCCCCTGGCATGCCCTCTACCAAGCGGGAATCGGCGTATGGCCCGAATCGGCCACGCTGGCACGCCATCGCGACCGCTTCGAGCATGCGCCACCCGAACTCGCCACTCTGCAGGCGGCGCTCCAGGCCTGGGGCTATCCGCTTGAGGTAAGTGACGAACTGGACGCCCAGACTCGCGCGGTACTGCGCGCCTTCCAGATGCGCTTTCGTCCCGCCGATTATCGCGGCCGGCCCGATGCCGAGACCGCGGCGATCCTCTGGGCACTGCTGGAGAGGTATCACCCGTCAACGCTGGAAGCATTCGATCAGCCATTACGCAACAGCTAGCTGTAGGCGTTCAAGGCCAGCTCCCGCCCCTTCCCGACCAGAACGGTTCGGGGCAGAGGGCTGAAGCTGGCCACAGGCTACATCGTCGACAGCCGCTCAGCGTCGTCGACACCCGACATACGCACCAGCGCCAGCGCCTCATCGAGGCTCGCGACCCGCTCGGCCAGCAGCAGTTCGTGGTCGAGGTCGACCGGCTTGCCGAGATGTTCGGCCAGCATCAGCTCCAGCGTCTCCAGGTCGAGCTCGTCCTCGAACGCCATGCTGTCGACCTGTGCCTGGGTATGGCCACTAGGTAGATAGATGGTGCCGTTGGAGAAGTCCACGGCATAGGCCACCACGCCGGGAATGATAAAGAACAAGAGGCCCACGCCATTGGCCAAGGCGATCCGTGGATCGATGTCGCCGCTCGACTGCCCCTTGCGCTCCGGGTGCAGCAGCGTGCCGCAGCCCACCAGCGCCAGCGCGCCGGTGGCCACCACCAGCCGCGCCAGCCAGCGGCGCACGGCCGTATGTGTCGTTGTTGTCATTGCACTATTTTCCCTGCCTTATCGCCGCAAAGCCTATCACAGTCCCACTGTCTGCGCCTGGCGACGCCCGTGGCCCAGTCCAGGTCGCCCCCAGGATTGGCGGTGAGCGACCGGGCTGCTAGCGTGGAGAAGAAATACGCAAGCCATGAGGAAGCGCATGTCGGCCATCACCCTGAGCACCTGCCAAGGCCATGCCATCGCCGCCTTCTGCGCCGTGGAGCGCCCCGACGACCACCCGTTGAAGCCCGACGGCTATGTGCCGCTGCACGGCTTCTGGCGCTCGCGGGAGTATGAACGCCACCCCGCGCTGGCCACTACCTTTCACTGGAAGGATATCGGCGACTCCGAGGAGACCCACAAGCCGATGGTGTTCTGGCTCAAGTCGCTGAGGTGAGCCTCTATGCTAACGGGGGTCACCATGGCTACATCACTCGGGGCTGCTCCGTCGACAGGGCTACGAGGAGGCGCTGTCCCCGGCGCCCCTCGCCATCAAGAGCAGTGTCTTGATCGCCGATACGCCCTTTTGCCGCCATTCCCCGTTGCCCGTACAATGCCTCAAACGCCGCCGTCGCGGCACGCCGACTCATGTCACGCCCCATGCTGGAAGGAAACGCCGGACCCATGCGCGCCACCCAACTGCTGCTCTCGACTCTCAAGGAAACCCCCGCCGACGCCGAAGTGATCAGCCATCAGCTGATGCTGCGTGCCGGCATGATCCGCCGCCTCACCTCCGGCCTCTACACCTGGCTGCCGCTGGGCCTGCGCACGCTGCGCAAGGTCGAGCGCATCGTACGCGAGGAGATGGACCGCGCCGGCGCCCAGGAGGTGCTGATGCCGGCGGTACAGCCCGCCGAGCTATGGCAGGAGTCGGGCCGCTGGGAGCAGTACGGCCCCGAGCTGTTGCGCCTCAAGGACCGCCATCAGCGCGACTACTGCGTCGGGCCGACTCATGAAGAGGTGATCACCGACCTGGTGCGCCGCGAGATCAACAGCTACAAGCAACTGCCGGCCAACTTCTACCAGGTCCAGACCAAGTTCCGCGACGAGATACGGCCACGCTTCGGCGTAATGCGCTCCCGCGAGTTCATCATGAAGGACGCCTACTCCTTCCACGTCGATGAGGCCTCGTTGCTCGACACCTACCAGGCGATGTACGACGCCTATGTGCGGATCTTCACCCGCCTGGGGCTCGATTTTCGCCCGGTGCTGGCCGATAACGGCTCGATTGGCGGCACCGGCTCCCACGAGTTCCACGTGCTGGCCGACTCCGGCGAGGACGATATCGTGTTCTCCACCGAGTCCGACTATGCCGCCAACATCGAGAAGGCCGAAGCGCTGCCGGCACCGCTCGGCAGCCAACCAGAGCGCGACGCACCACGCGAAGAACTGCGCCTGGTCGACACCCCCAACGCCCGCACCATCGCCACCCTGGTGGAGCAGCACGGCCTGCCCATCGAGAAGACCATCAAGACCCTGATGGTCGAGGCCGCCGAGGGCGGATTGATCGCCCTGCTAGTGCGCGGCGATCATGAACTCAACGAGATCAAGGCCGAGAACCTGGCCGAGGTGGCCACTCCCCTAAGTATGGCCACAGAAGAGCAGATCCGCGCCGCGGTGGGCGCCGGCCCCGGCTCGCTGGGGCCGGTCAATCTCGACATGCCGCTCATCATCGACCGTTCGGTAGCGCTGATGAGCGACTTCGGCGCCGGCGCCAACGTCGACGGCAAGCACTACTTCGGCATCAACTGGGAGCGCGACGTGGCACTACCCCAGGTCGCCGACCTGCGCAATGTGGTGGAGGGTGATCCCTCGCCGGACGGCAAGGGCACGCTTGCCATCAAGCGTGGCATTGAGGTGGGACACGTCTTCCAACTGGGCACCAAGTACTCGGAGTCGATGAACGCCACCGTGCTCGACGCCAACGGCAAGGCAGCCCATCCGTGGATGGGCTGCTACGGCATTGGTATCACCCGCGTGGTGGCCTCGGCCATCGAGCAGAACCACGACGCCGGCGGCATCATCTGGCCCGACGCCATCGCCCCCTTCGAGGTGATGCTGGTGCCGATGAACGCTCACAAGTCGGAGCGCGTGCGCGAGACCAGCGAGCGCCTCTACGCCGAGCTCAGTGCCGCCGGGCTCGATGTGCTGCTCGACGACCGCGATACCCGCCCCGGGGTCAAGTTTGCCGACCAGGAACTGATCGGCATCCCCCACCGGCTGGTCATCGGCGACCGCAGCCTCGACAACAGCGAGCTCGAGTACAAGGGCCGCCGCGACGAAGCCCCGACCATGGTGCCCGCCGACCAGATCATCGACTTCCTGCGTGAGAAGGTCGCGAGTTAACCTCCCAGCGGCCACCCTGATGGCGGCCGCACTGATGGCGGCCGCACTGGGCTTCTCGGCGCCGGCGACGCTGGCCGAGCCGCGCCATGCCGTGACCCCGGGGCTGCGCGCCACCCTCGACGGCGTGCTTGACGAGATGCCGAGCGCGGCACAGATCTGGGCATCGCGCCAGTGGCTGAGCGCCATGGAACCGCGCCTGGCACGCTTCGTACCCGACTCGGAGATGCGCGCACTGCTGCTTCAGCACGTCTATCAGGAGGCGCAGCTGGCCGGCATCGCCCCGGACATCGTGCTGGCGGTGATCCAGGTCGAGAGTGCGTTTCAGCAGCAGGCGGTCTCCTCCGCCGGCGCCCTGGGGCTGATGCAGATCATGCCGTTCTGGGTCGCCGAACTGGGGCGCCCCGCCGACGACCTGTTCGACCCGCTGCTCAATCTGCGCTACGGCTGCACCATACTTGCCCACTACCTGGCCGTGGAGCGCGGCGACCTGACCCGCGCCCTGGCACGCTATAATGGCAGCCGCGGCGAGACCTGGTATCCCGAACGGGTAATGCGCGCCTGGAAGCGCCATTGGTGGATCCCGCGCTGAACTCATCGGGAATTGGTCAAGCGCAGCTGGCTGCCGCTGGCTACACTGAAAATGCTTTCCTGCTGGACGCCAAGGATGCGCCATGCCCGATCACCACGCCCACACCCGCCAAAGCGCCCGACCGCTGACCCAGCGCCGCCTGATGGGCCTGCTGTCAGGCGCACTGGGTGTCGGCGTGGCGCTGATCCTGGCGGTCAGCTGGCAAGTCTCGCGCCAGGCTGGTCTGGGCAGCGCCTTGGCCTGGCTAGGCGCCGGTACCGTAGTACTGTTGGCAGTGTCGCTGCTGTTCGTCCGCGAGCTTGGCCATCAGCGCGACGCCCAGCAGCGCCTGGAGCGCGCACTGCACGACTCCCGCCAACGCCTGCTCGCCCAGCAGCAGGCCTGGCACGAGTTGCGTGACCTCCAGCATGAGGCCGGCGACAGCGACTTCTACACCAGCGTGCTGAGTTCGACCTCGCGGTTGATGAACGTGCCTCGGGTCAGCATCTGGCTACTCGACGATACCACCATGATCTGCCAGGCCAGCCTCGATGTCACCCAGGTCGGCGAGCAGCTGCCCATCGAGCGTCTCGACGGCTATCTTGAGGCACTTCGACAATCCCCCGGGCTGGCCAGCGTCGAGGCGCAGCAGGATCCGCGCCTGGCCTGTCTCAACGCCTATCTGGTCAAGCACGAAGTGGTCTCGATGCTCGACGCCGGCGTCTTCGTCGGCGGTGAGCTGCGTGGCATCCTGTGCTGCGAATCGTTGCTGCCGCGCCGCTGGCATGCCGAGGAAGTCAGTTGCCTGCTGGCGGTCTCGGGGCTGATCTCGCAGTTCGCCGAATCGCTGCGACGCCGCGCCGCAGAGCAGGACCTGCACCGCTACCTGCACTACGACGACGTCACCGGCCTACCAACGCTACGCGGCTTGGATGCACCGCTGGAGCGTCATCTCGAAGCCGGCCGCTTCCATCTCGGCGTGCTGCGTATCGGCGGACTCAGTCAAATCAACGAAACCCTCGGCCAGCGCGGCGGCGACGAGGTGCTGAGTCTGATCGCCCAGCATCTGCAGCGCTATATGGACCAAACGCTGTCGGGCATCGACCTGGCGCGACTGCCCTCCAACCGCCTGGTGCTGGTGATGCCGGATACCAGTCGTGACGTGGCACATCAGCTGCTGGCGGAATTGCTGGAATCCCTCAATGCCCATCCCTGGTGGGTCGCCAACCAGGCGTTTCAGCTGCAGTTCGCCCTTGGCATCGCCAGCTATCCGGACCACTCCAAAAGCGTCGAACAGCTGCTGCAGCGCGCCGAGCTAGCGCTCAAAGAGGCTCGCCACGATACCCGCCACTTCGTGGCCTTTTACGCCAGCGAGCTGAGTGAGTGGCAGCAGCAGCAGAACCTTCTCGAGCGCGAGCTGCGCGAGGCCATCCGCAGCCAGCAGTTCTGTGTCTACCTGCAGCCGCAGTTCGACCGCCAGGGCCAACTGCGCGGTGCCGAGGTGCTGCTGCGCTGGCAGCACCCCGAGCGAGGCCTGCTCGGCCCCGGCGAGTTCATCCACGAAGCCGAGCGCAGCGGGCTGATCCGGCTGATCGGCAACTGGGTACTCGAGCAGGCCGGTCAGCTACTGGCTGACCCGCTGGCCAACAGCCAGTTGAGCCTGTCAGTCAACGTCTCGGTACAGCAGCTACGCGACGAGGATTTCGTACCGCGCATCGCCCGCTTGATGAACAAGCACGCCATCGCCCCGGGCCGACTGACCCTCGAGGTGGTCGAGTCACTGCTGCTGGCCCCAGGAATCAATCTGCAGCTCAAGGCGCTGCGCGACCTCGGCGTGGAGCTTTCGCTGGACGACTTCGGTACCGGCTACTCCTCGCTGCGCTACCTGCAGGACTTTCGCGTCGACGGGATCAAACTCGACAAGGTGTTCATCGATGTTTTGCAGCAGCGTGACGATGCACCACTGGCGCGCTCGATCATCGCCCTGGCCAAGACGCTGGGACTAAAGCTGGTCGCCGAAGGGGTGGAGACAGCGTTCCAACTCGAATACCTGAGCCGTCACGGCGTCGATCTGATCCAGGGTTATCACCTCGCGCATCCCGAGCCGGTCGCCGACTTCGTGACGCGACTGCAGACCAACCCCAGCCTGGCCGATCACGGCTGAGACGATACCCGCTGGATCAACCCTGCCCTCGACAGCTCGGCAAACAGGCGCCGCGTATCGGCTGCGACTCGCTTCGCCGGCACCCCGGGAAACGCCTCAACCAGCAGGCCAGCGGTTTCGTCCGCTCCCAGCGGCTCACAGTTCAGCAGCCGCCAGATCCCCGCCGCCACCGGATTGAGCCGATGCACCTCGCCGGCGCGCTCGGCCAGCGTACTGATCATGAAGAGTTCATCGTCCAACGGTCGCGCTCGCCACCCAGTGGTTGGCTGCCAGCGTCCCGCCAGTGTCACCTCGTCAACCTCAGGCGCCAAATGCGCGGTCTCCTGCCAGCGCCTGCTAGCCGGTAACGCAGCAACGCCGGCCGGCTGTCGCATCGCTTCGACCACCACGTCGACCGCTTCCAGCGGGTCGGCATAGCGCAGCAGCCAGCAGGGCACCCGCTGCATCAGTTCGAGCAGCGGTGCCAGCAGCGGCTCGGCCGGCCAATCCGCGGCAAAATTCTGGCACAGCAGCTGCAACAGTCCGTCTCCCGGGGCCAGCGGCAGCAGCTCGGCCGCCGTACCGGGCTCGCGCTCGAGCAGCACGATGGCACCAACCGGCGCACGCTCACCGTGTCGGGCCAGCTGCCCCGCCGGCAGCGACAGGTACTGGTAGCGATCATCGCCGGGTCCGCGATGTGCCTCGGCATAGGCACTGAAGGCTGCCGGCAGGCTCGCCGGCAGCGGCACCCTTAGCCGCGGCGCGATACCCAGCGCCATGCCCTCCCCGGCGGCGTCGAGTGCCAGGACGTCATCACCGAACACCCGATAGCCGGCACAGGCGAAAGCAGTACTCAAGGTACTCTTGCCGGCGCGGTGAGCTTCGGGAAACAGCACCAATCGCTCTCCGACCAGTGCCGAACCGCAGTGCAGGCCAATCAGGTCGGGCTGTTCGAGCAGAAAGTTGGGGATCAGGTCGGCAATCAGGCTGCACGCCGCCGAGGCTGCAGTAGGGATAGGCAGCGGGCGGCTCAGCGCCGGCGACGTCTGGCAGTAACCGGCGCCGCGGCGCCACAGATGAATCGGCGCTGTCGATGCATCCGATACGCGACGCCGCTGCGGCCAACCGGGGGCCGCCGCCGCCAGTGCCTCTTCCACCTCGGGCACCGCATCGAGACGCATCGGCAGCGACATGCCCTGCCAGACGATATCCATCGGCTACCAGCGGCTGGGTCGACTATAGCTGGGTCGACTGTAGCTGGGTCGGCTATAGCTGGGCCGACTGTAGCTGGGTCGGCTATAACTGGGTCGGCTGTAGGAGCCGCGCCGCTGGCGCCGGTGGCGACGGCCGCCGATCTCGACGACGATACCCGCATCGTGCCAGGCCTGGGCCTGGGCCTGGCCCAGGCTGAACAGCGTCGGTGCCACATAGGCAGCGACCCCGCCCAGCCCCAAAGCGGCCAGCAGCTTGCGACGCCGCGGATCGTTCAGTCCCTTGCGCGGATCGGTGGGCTCATGCTCTGACATCGAAACACCTCGGCGGTTTATGAACGGTGTTTGAATACTAGTCGCCCGACTCCCCACTCTCCAGCGCCTGCGCGCCTCCGCTGCGGCGTTTCCCACTTCTTGCAAAGTCTCCCGCCTCTGTCGGCATAAAGCGACAGCTGCCCGAGTCACACCGCACGATAAAAAAAGCCGGCCCAAAAGGCCGGCTACAGGGGGCATGGCCCCCTACCCTGACGACGCGGTGAAGGGCGCGGTCGCCGCTACGATAGCGGCTACTTGGCGCTGCCTTGATCCGATTTGCCGGACTTGCCGTGACGCTTGTGATCATGGATCACGAAGCCCACCCAGCCGGCCATGAAAGCGACCATCAAGCCAACGGTCACCAGTCCAAAGATTACGGCGTCATCCCAGTACATGGCGTGCCTCCCGTGGCGTGTGTGATGGTCTCACTCTAGCCAGCGGGAGCCGGTGTAGCCCTGACCTGGGTCAAGTTTGCGTGCCCACCGGGGCGGCATGCTAAGCGGAATTGATCCAGGTCAGTTTAGCGACGGGTCGTGGCGAGTCAGGGCTGCTTGCGATCCTCGACCTGGGTGTGATCGACATCCCCGGCCAGTGGATGGCCCTTGGCCAGCTCGGCGCGGGTGGCCTCGCGCACGCTGAGCACCTCGAGCCAATAGCTGAGGCGTTCGCCGGCCAGCGGATGGTTGGTATCGATGGTCACGCGCTCCTCGCCGACTTCGACCACGGTGACGACCTGCGGGCCGGCGTCACCCTGGGTCTGAAAGCGCATGCCCGGCGCCAGGTCGTCGACCGGGAAAGCGCCGCGCGCGACCTCCTGGATCAAGTCGTCACGGCGCAGGCCGTAGGCCTCGGCGGGCATCAGCGTGACGCTGAGTTCGGCACCTACCGCCTGGCCATCCAGGGCGCGCTCGAGCCCGGCGACGATATTGTCGTGGCCGTGCAGGTATTCCAGCGGAGTGCCGCGGGCCTGCGAGTCGTCGAGCACCTCACCGCGGATATTCTTGAGTACGTAGTGCAGGCGCACCACGCGCTGGGGAGCGATACTGGACATGGCGTCTCCTGAAAGCGAAAAGGGAAAGCGGTGGCCGGCGTTCAGCCGTCGCGTCGCAACTGGGCGACCGGCATCTCCAGGCGCTGCTGCTTGTGCAGCATGGTCAGCAGTACCACGGCACGCTCCTCGCCCTTGTGGGACTCGAACACCGCCTTGAGATCGCGAAACGGGCCGTCGGTGATCTCGACGGTCTCGCCGGCACGAAAATAGACATTGACCTGCGGTAGCGCATCGCCGCCACGCTGCGCCTGATCGCGCAGCAGCTGCACCAGGGCATCATCCACCGCCAGCGGCTCGTGACCGAAGCTGACCAGCTTGAGCACGCCGCGGGTGGAACGGATCGGTCGCCAGTTGCTTGCCAGCCGGTCGAGGCGAATGAACAAGTAGTAGGGGAACAGCGGCTCGGCGATCCATACCAGCTTGTCGCGGCGTTTCTTCTGCACCTCGAGCACCGGATGAAAGACCTCGTAGCCCTGGTTGTCGAGATGCTCGGCGGCGCGAAACGATTCACCGCCCTTGCACTGGA
The DNA here is from genome assembly GCF_010977575.1 of Halomonas socia. Taxonomy (GTDB): domain Bacteria; phylum Pseudomonadota; class Gammaproteobacteria; order Pseudomonadales; family Halomonadaceae; genus Franzmannia; species Franzmannia socia. The sequence goes on along the minus strand of NZ_CP048812.1, from coordinate 3,177,279 downwards.
TGATGTACCAGCGCGGAATGGCATCGGCGGATACACCGCTAGGATCATCGTTGAACTCGTGCATGGGGCTCCTGACGGTAGCGGGCCGAATGTGGCTGGCGTCTGCTCTGCGGCTCTGCAACAATCGCCGCAAGCGATCGGCTGCCAAAAGGCGAGTTTACCACTCCTTACAGCCGTCTTCCGCCCTGCACCTCGCCCCACGGATCGGAGAGACTGCTAATGCCTACGCCCCCCGTTCAGCGCAGCTGGCGCGCCGCTCTGGCCATCTATCTGCGTGCCCCGGTAATCACCATGCTGTTCCTGGGCTTTTCGGCTGGGCTGCCGTTTCTGCTGGTATTCTCGACGCTGTCGGCCTGGCTGCGCAGCGACGGGGTGGAGGTCGCCGCCATCGGCTTCTTCTCATGGATCGGCATCCTCTATTCCATCAAGTTCTTCTGGGCACCGGTGGTCGACCGCCTGGCGCTGCCGCTGCTGACGCGGACCTTTGGCCAGAGACGCGGCTGGATGCTGCTGGCCCAGGCGCTGATCGCCAGCGGCCTGATCGGCCTGGCCAGCCTCGACCCGACCCAGAATCTGGCAGTGGTAGCGGCGTTTGCGCTGCTGGTGGCGTTCGGCTCGGCGACCCAGGACATCGCCATCGACGCCTTCCGCATCGAGTCGGCGCCGGACGATATCCAGGCCGCCATGGCATCGACCTACATCATCGGCTACCGCGGCGGGCTGCTGGCCGCCGGTGCCGGGGCACTCTATGTGGCGTCGGCCTACTCCTGGGAGGTCGCCTACCTGAGCATGGCGGCCCTGGTCGGGATCGGGGTGATCACGGTGCTGCTGCGGCCTGAACCGGCCCGGCTATCGCTGAATACCCAGCTGATCCATGAGCCCCGGGTGCGCGCCTTCCTGCGCGCCAGCCGCGGCAAGCCCAAGCCGCTGCGGCGCCTGGGCGCCTGGCTGCTGGGCGCGGTGGTCTGTCCATTCACGGACTTCTTCAGCCGTCACCGGCTCAAGGCGCTGTGGCTGCTGGTATTCATCGCCGTGTTTCGGATCAGCGACCTGGCCATGGCCTCCATGGCCAACCCGCTGTATATCGATATGGGGTTTTCGCTGGCCACCATCGCCAACGTCACCAACGTGTTCGGCATCGCCATGAGCATCAGCGGCGGGATTCTCGGCGGGCTGCTGGTGGCACGCTACGGCATCGGACCGATCCTGGTGCTGGGCGCCGCGGCAGCGACCCTGACCAATCTGCTGTTCGCCGCCCTGGCGCTGGCCGGCCAGAGCCTGCCGTTCCTGGTCATGGCGATCATCGGCGACAACCTGGCCAACGGCCTGGCCAGCGCGGTATTCATCGCCTTCCTCTCGAGCCTAACCTCGAAGGCCTACACCGCCACCCAGTACGCGCTGTTCTCGTCGCTGATGACCCTGCCGGGCAAGTTCCTGAGCGGCTTCGGCGGCATGGTGGTGGCTGCCGAGGGCTATGCCACCTTCTTCGTGATCGCCACCGCCCTCGGCCTGCCGGCGATCCTGCTGGCGATCTGGATCAGCCGCGACCGCGACCTGGTGCCACGGCCCACGCCGCGTGCCGCCTGAGCCACACGCCTACTCAGGCGACTTCGCCGTAGCGCACAGCCAGGCCAGCGCGCCGCGAGTATTGGCCCACTGGTCGCGCATCAGGGTGCGGTACTGCCAGGCCTCGGCGCGGCTGCCCGGCGCCGGCAGCCCCGAGGCAGGCAGACTGACCGCGCGTGCCCGCTCGTCACACAGCATCTCGAGCACATGGCCGTTGATGGCCTGGGCCTCGCACAGCGCCTCGCGGGCCTCATCGAGGCGTTCGAGCCGATACAGCGCCAGCGCGCGGCCCATCATCACCCCCAGCAGCGGCGTATCCGCGGACTGATAGCTGACCTCCAGGGCGCGCCGGTCGCTGCCCTCGCGCAGCAGCTGGTCGAGCACCAGCTCACGCAGTCCGAGGCTGTCCTGGGCGTCGAGGGCCAGCAGTCGCTCGGCCAGCTCGCGGGAGTGTTCGCGGGCGCCGCGCTCCATACCCACCACCAGCGCCAGGCCGGTGCGCAGCAGCACCGCATTGTCGGCGGCATCCCATACGAAGGGGCCGTCACCCTCGCCGTCGAGCTGGGTCAGCCAGCGCTCGAGGCGCTGCGCCAGCGGCTCGAACAGGCTCGGCGCCATCCACGGCAGGCTGCCAAAGCGGCTGGTCAAGGCCAGGGTCAGCGCCTGCATCACCTGCGGCGAATCGAGCCACTCGGGGTGGGCGCAGAGCTCGGCCAGCCAGTCGCCGGCGTGGGGCCAGGGGTCGTCCTCGAAGCCCAGCGCCGCGTCTTCGTCGACCAGCACCTGGAAATGCTTCTGCCAGGCGGCGAACAGGGTGTCTTCACGGGCGCTGCGATGATACTCGCGGCTGCCGTCCTCGGCGGTCACGAAGCGCAGCAGCGGTGCCGTGGGCAGCGCCTCGAGCAGCGCCTGCAGCGCCGCCAGCGGATCGGCCAGGTCCTCTTCGGAGTTGACCATCTGCTCGGCCAGCGTGGCGCCGGGGTTCTCCGCCAGGTCGGCCAGGAACTGCAGCTGCTCGGGGTCGAGATCGCCCTGCCGCGACAGCCGGCGGAACCAGAAGCGCGCGCGCTCGCCGGCCTCCTCGACGTTACCCTCGTGGAGCAGCAGCATGGCTTCGATATAGGCCAGGGTCGGCGAGTCGGGCAGCGCCTGCTGGGCGCGCACGAACGCCTCGCGGGCGCTGGCCAGATCATCGTTGTCGAGGTGCATCAGGCACAGCCGCTCCAGCGCCACGCCGCGCAGGAACAGCGGCCCACGGTCGAGCACCTCGTCGAGCAGCGCGGTGCGCTTGCGATAGAAACCGCGCTCCTGATAGAGATCGACCAGCAGCTCGAAGGCCGGCTCCGCTTGCTCCGGCATCTGTGCCCAGTCGGCCCCCTCGAACAGCGCCTCGAGAATCTGCTGGGCGCGACCACGCTGGCCACTCTCGGCGGCAATCAGCCCGGCCTCGAGCAGTGCCTGGGCCGGCGCCTGGCCGCTGGCCAGGGCCGCCTTGAGCGAAGCGCCCTTCCACTCGCGCAGCGACAGCATCCACATCAGGTGGCTGGGAATCGGCCCGGGGATCGTCACCGCGCCGCAGCAGTGCTTGGTCTTGCGCCCCGAGTCGCACCAGCAGGGCTCGTTGCGACCCGGCCGCGCCAGCGGCTCACAGACATAGCCCGCACGCTCGAGCGGGGTCTGCGACCACAGCTCCGGCGCCAGCGCCTGGGCCAGCGCCAGGTCGTCGCCGACCAGGGCGCGGCCCTCGTCGCGTGCCCAGGCCATGAACGACGGATAGTGCTCGTTGTCACGAATCGCGCCGAGGGCTCCCGATGCAAAGCCCAGCAGCTGTTCTACCCATACCGCCAGCATCGCCATCTCCGCCGAAAAAAATCGCGCTAGTCTAGCACGCCGGCGGGCTAGGGCTCACCTCCGACGCGGCGTCGGCGCGCCCACTCCAGCAGCGGCTGGCTTCGCGCCTGCATGTCGAGACGCGCGCCGAGCCGTACCAGGTTCCAGTAGTGGCCATTGAGCGCCCGCGACAGCAGCAGGGTATCGGCCGGCGGCTGCAGGCGATCCATCGCCGCCCACACCCGCGGGCTCAGCTCGCGCAGACGACGATGCACGCGCACGTCGCCGAAATCCTGCTCACCGGGGGCGAACAGCGGCGCCACCGCCTCGGCGGCCTCGCGATAGAGCGCCAGCGGCGCGCCCTCGCCCTGGCGCCCGCCCATCTTGAGCAGCGCGGCATCCATCGCCAGGGGATCCCCCAGCAGGGTCGACTCGAGCAGCTCGAGCATCTGCGCCAGGCGCGTCTCGGGCACCGCGATCACCGCGCCCAGGTCGTAGATCACCAGTCGCCCCTGGTCATCACAGGCGAAATTGCCGGCGTGGGGGTCGGCGTGCAGTTCGCCGAAGCGAAACAGCTCCTCGGTAAGCCAGTCGGCAAGCGCCTCGGCGATCTGCTGGCGCGTTGCCGGCTCGGCCTGCTCCAGGTCGCGCAGCGGAGTGCCCGGCACATAGTGCATGGCCAGCACCCGCGGGCCGCAGTAGTCCAGCGCAGGGGCGGGAATCACGATCCGCCGGTGGTCGGCATAGCGCTGCCGATAGCGCGCCAGCGCCGCGGCCTCGGCGCGGTAGTCGAGCTCACCGCGCAGGCTCTCGGCAAGCTCCTCGAACAGCGCATCGAGACGCGCCTGGGGTACCCTGAACCAGCGCCCCAGGCGCATGATGCGGCGCACCTGGGCCAGGTCGCTCTCCAACACATCGACCAGCCCCGGATACTGCACCTTGAGTACCAGGGTCTCCCCGGAGTGGGTCACCGCACGATGCACCTGGCCCATGGAGGCACTGGCGAAGGGCCGCTCCTCGAGCTCGCGGAAGCGTGCCTCCAGGTCGCCGTACTGCTCGACCAGGGTGGCGCGGATCTGCGCCCAGGGCATCGGCTCGGCCTGGCGCTGCAGACGCGCCAGCTCCTCGGCCAGGTCCGGCGGCAGCAGGTCGTCCCACTGCGACATGATCTGGGCCAGCTTCATGGCCGGCCCCTTGAGCTCCGAGAGCCCGGCGAACAGCGCTTCGCCCAGCGCCCGCCAGTCGCTGTTGCCGCCCATCCGGTTCTTGAGCATGGCGCCGCCGGTGCGTGCCCCCAGGCCCAGTAGGCGCCGTGTCCGTCCGCGCTCGCGCATATCGATACAAACCCTATACATTTAGAAGAAAGAGTACACCTGGCGAGACCGGCGCGATACTGGAAGAATATCCACCACCCCAGATGACGAGACAGCCATGCGCCTGATCATCGCCGAAAAGCCTAGCCTGGCCAGGGCCATCGCCGACGCCCTGCCCGGCAAGCGCCGCAGCGCCGAGGGTAGCATCGAGGTCGGCGACACCACCGTCACCTGGTGTTTCGGCCATCTGCTCGAGCAGGCCCCACCCGCCGCCTATGACCCGCGCTACAAGCAGTGGCAGCTCGACCACCTGCCGATCGTGCCGTCGCCCTGGCAGTTGATGCCGCGTCCCAAGGCGCGTGGCCAATTGGCGGTGATTCGCCGTCTGCTCAAGGCATCGAGCGAAGTGGTCCACGCCGGCGACCCGGATCGCGAAGGTCAGCTGCTGGTGCAGGAAGTGATCGAGCACTTGCGCTGGCGCGGGCCGGTCAAGCGCCTGCTGATCAGCGACCTCAACCGTCCGGCGGTAATCAAGGCCCTCGACCGACTCGAGGACAACGCCCGCTACCAGCCACTCTACCGCGCCGCGGAGACCCGCGCCCGGGCCGACTGGCTGTACGGCATCAACCTGACCCGCGCCTGGACCCTGACCGGGCGTCAGGCCGGCCACGACGGGGTGCTCTCGGTGGGCCGGGTACAGACCCCGGTGCTCGGTCTAGTGGTACGCCGCGACCGCGAGATCGCCGACTTCACGCCGCGCCCCTTCCATGTGCTGTGGGCCGACTTTGCCGTCGCCCACGGCCAGGTCCGCGCCTGGTGGCAACCCGGCGAGCAGCATCCCCTCGACGACCAGGGCCGGCTGCTGGCCCGCGCTCCGGCCGCCGAACTGGCCGCCCGGCTGCCCGGCGCCGAAGGCCGGCTCAGCGAACTCGACAGCCGCGACAAGCGCCAGGCGCCGCCGCTACCCTACTCGCTGTCGGCGCTGCAGGTGGATGCCGCACGGCGCTACAAGTACTCGGCCAAGCAGGTACTGGACACCTGCCAGGCGCTCTACGAGCGGCATACCCTGATCACCTACCCGCGCTCCGACTGCCGCTATCTGCCGCGCGGCCACCATGCCTCGCTGGCCAGCACCCTGCCGAGCCTGGGCCAGGCCGACGCGACGCTGGCCGAGTGGTGTCGCGGCGCCGACTTCACGCGTCGCGGGCGCGCCTTCGACGATGCCAAGGTGGGCGCCCACCACGCCCTGGCGCCCACCGGCAAGGTACCCGATATGGGCCGCCTCTCGGCGCCGGAGGCCAATGTCTACCGGCTGGTGGTGCGCAACGTGCTGGCGCAGTTCCACGCCCACCTCGAGACCCGTGAGGTCAAGGCCTGCTTCGAGGCGCTCGGTGAGCGCTTTGCGGCCAGTGGCAGCGAGGTGCTGGTGGCCGGCTGGAAGCCGCTGTTCACTACCCGCGACGAGCCCCCACCGCTGCCCACCCTGGTGCGCGGCGAGCCGGCGCGGGTCACGGCCGCCGCGGTCGAGGATCGCGAGACGCGCCCGCCAGAGCCCTTCAACGACGCCAGCCTGATCAAGGCGATGATGAATATCGGCCGCTATGTCGACGACCCGGACGTCAAGCGCACGCTGCGCGAATCGGACGGCCTGGGTACCGAAGCGACCCGTGCCGGTATCATCGAGACGCTGCTCGAGCGCGGCTACCTGGTGCGCGTCAAGAGTGCCCTGCGCGCCAGCCGCACCGGCCACGCGCTGATCGCCTCGCTGCCCGACCCGGCCACGCGTCCCGAGCGCACCGCGCTGTGGGAGCAGCGACTGAGCCGCATCGCCGAGGCCGATGATAGCGAACAGGCATTCCTCGACGCGCTGCTCGGCGACCTGCGTAGCCTGCTCGACGCCGCCGACGCCGAGCGCATGCGCCAGGCGCTGGGCAACGCCCAGGGCGTCGAGGCGCCAGCGCCACGGCGTGGCGGTCGCAAGAAGCCCTCGGCACGGCGCCGGGGCAGCAAAGCCGCCGCTGGCAAGACCAGCCGGCGTCGCAGCAGCAAGGCCAGCGGTGGCCGCCAGTGACATCGCCACAGCTGATCGTCGGCCCCGGCGCCATCGGCCGGCTGCTGGCCGTGCGCCTCGCCGGCGTGGCGCCGGTGACCCTGCTCGGGCGTCGCGCACCGCCCGCTGAGCTGACGCTGACCACCCCCGAAGGTCATGCATTCAAGCGCCAACTGCCCGGCGCCACGCCAGCCAGCCTGGATGCACCGTTTCGCGGCACCCTGCACCTCACCACCAAGGCCTACGATGCCCAGACAGCGCTGGAGAGCCTTGCAGCGAAGCTCGCCCCCGATACGCCGCTGGTGCTGTGGCAGAACGGCTACGGCGTGCAGCGCACCCTGACCCAGCGCTGGCACGGTCCGGTGCTGTGCGCCACCACCAGCGAGGGCGCCTATGTCAGCGACGATGGCGTGGTCCACGCCGGCCACGGCGAAACCTTCCTCGGCCACCTCGACGGCGAGCACACCGATCTTGCCGAACAGCAGGCCGCGCTACTCGACCAAGCCGGCCTGCGCTGCCGAGCGGTGAGCGACATCCATACCCGGCTGTGGCACAAGCTAGCGGTCAACGCCGCCATCAACCCGCTGGTGGCACGCTGGCGGATTCGCAACGGCCAGCTGCGCGATCGGCCGTTTCGGCCGCTGGTCGAGGCGCTGCTCGAGGAGCTCGAGGCCATCATGCACGCCGAGGGCATCGCGCCCCCCGCCGAGGGCTGGCACGGCCGGATGTGGCAGGTCATCGAGGGTACCGCCAACAACCGCGCCTCGATGCTCCAGGACGTGCTCGTCGGCCGACCCACCGAGCGCGAGGCGATCCTCGGCCCGCTGCTCGCCGCCGCCCGGCGCCACGCTCTCGAGGCACCCCGGCTGAGCGCTCTCTACGACGGCTGTGATTGAGGCCAGCGCAACCAGGCTTCCAGGCCCCCCGTGGAAGCGTTTATCAGCTGCAGCGTCAACTCCTGGCGGCGGGCCACTTGCAGAGCGATCGACAGGCCCAGCCCGCTACCCTCGACGTCGCGGTTGCTACCGCGACGGAACCGCTCGGTGACCGAGGCGAGTAGCGTCGCGTCGATGCCCGGCCCACTGTCGCGAACCACTAGCCACGCCGCGTCGTCGTCGCCCATCGAGACCTCTACCCAGCCGCCGTGCGGCGAATAGCGCAGCGCGTTATCGAGCAGGTTGCGGATCAGCATGCCCAGCTCGGTGGCATTACCCTCGACCCAGACCGCGTCATCGGTGGCGATGCTCAACAACTGTTGGCGAGCCCTTGCCTGGGGCCACATCTCTGCCGCCAGCGTCTGGGTCAGTGCCAGCAAGCTGACCCGCTCGGCGCTGGCCTCGCTCTCCTGGTCGAGGCGTACCAGCGTCAGCAACTGCTCGACGACCCGCTGCAAGCGCTCGATGCTGGCATAGGCGCGAGGTAGGGCATCACGCTCACCCGCCATGGCGTTGTCGAGGTGCACTTTCAGCGCCGCCAATGGTGTGCGCAGCTCATGCGCGGCATCGGCGCTGAAGCGCCGCTCACGGGCCAAGGCATCCTCGAGCCTGGCCATGAAGTCATTCAAGGCATCGCGAAGCGGCCGCAGTTCGCGCGGCACCGCCAGTCGAATTCGGCCAAGCTCGCGCTCGTTACGCCCGGCGACCTGCCGCGACAGGCTCAGCAGTGGACGCAACCCCCAGTGCACCACCAGCCCCACCAGCAGCAGCAATGCCGGCAGTGCGATCAGCAGTGGCAGCAGATTGCCCATCGCTAGTTGACGCGACAGGTCGTCATGGAAACGCTCGCGCAGGCCGATGCTCAGCCAGCGACGCTGGTCGTCGAGAATCAAGCTGAACACACGCCAACGTTCGCCAGCGTACGTTTCCCAGCGATACCCCTGTTGCTTGGGCGCTGGGAAAGGCCCGGCATCGTTCCACTCGGCCCCCATCAGCCAAGGCGTACCGTCGGCCTCCCAGAAGCCCAGGGTAAGCATGCGCTCGTCGGCATGGAAGCGTCGGGCGATGCTTGCCTGCGGAGACGCCTGCCCCTCTTCCGGACTCGCAGCGTCACCAAACCAGCGCGAGGGGTGCCCCGGCTGGTCGAGATGGCGCGCAATACGCGCATACTCCTGCTCCGGGGTACCCGGGGCCAGCAGTGACGCGACGATTCGGCCCTGCAGACTGAGCTGGACGTCGAGGACATCCTCGGCCTTGTGATGGGTGACCCGATAGATGACGGCGATGATGATCAGCGTGGCGACGGCAAGCACCAGTGTCAGCGTAACGATCAAATAGCGGCGGATCGAACGCATCAGGCCGGCACCTCCAGGCGGTAACCGATGCCACGCAGGGTCACGATCAAGGACCTGTCGAGCTTCTTGCGCAAGTGGTGGACATGCACCTCGAGAGCGTTCGACTCGACGTCTTCATCCCAGCCATACAGCAGGCTCTCCAGCCGTGAACGGGGAATCACCTGTCCAGCATGGCGCGCCAGCTCCAGCAGCAAGGCGAACTCGCGACGCCCCAGGCTGACTTCTCGCCCCTGCCAGGTGACGACATGCCGCGCCTCGTCGATCAGTAACGCGCCCAGCTGCAACTGGGCACAACGACGCCCCTCGCCGCGCCGTGTCACGACGCGCAGCCTGGCCAGCAGCTCGGCGAGTTCGAACGGCTTGAGCACATAGTCGTCGGCTCCGCCATCCAGGCCTTGCAAGCGGTCCACCAGGGCATCACGGGCGGTGAGCACTACCACTGGCAGGGTATGACGGCGGCGCAGTAGCGCTAGCACCTCGAGTCCATCCATGTCGGGCAAGCCCAGGTCCAGGATCAGCGCTGAGAACGCATCGCTGTCGAGTGCCGCCAGTGCCTCACTGCCGTTGCGCAACCAGTCGACGGTATAGCCTTCCCGATGCAGGGCAACGCGCATGCCCTCGCCCAGCGATGGATCATCTTCTACCAACAGTATTCGCATCCCGCCGTTCCCTATCGAGCGTTGCAGGCGATCGGCCATGCCGATGTTAAGTGTTCCTTAAGCCAAGACTGCCAGAGTAGTGCTTACGAGGTGCCACTTCGCCCTTTTATAGCCAATAAGCGAGAACCGTTGCCATGTCCCTGCCACTCCATGCACCACGCACGTTGCGCCACCTGCAGCAACATCCCGTCATCGAACGCCCCGACGGGCCAGCACATCTGTCATGGGATAGTCCCGCCATCGACATCATGCTCGATCTATCCCGGGTCGAGGTGCCAACCATCGCTCATGATGCCGCCATCGACGAGGCACATGCCCGCATGCAGCGGCACCAGGCCCAGCAGTTGCTGGTGACCGATGAACACGGCCGCCTGAGCGGCCTCGTGACCCGCCGCGAAATCATCGGCGGTCGCCGCATCACCCTTGCCATGCAGCAGCACGACATTCCCAGGAGCGAGGTAACCACGGGCATGGTGCAGACTCCCTGCGAGGCCCTGCACGCCATGTCGCTGGCGCAACTGGAACGACTAAGCGTCGGCCAGTTGATCGAGACCCTGCGTGTCTCCGGCGACCAGTACCTGCTGGTGACCCAGGGCGACCGAGATCAAGCGCCGCGGCTGCGCGGACTGGTATCGGCGGCGGATATCGGCCGTGCCCTGAAACTCGACATGACGTTGCTGCCAGAAGCGCGCTCGTTTGCCGACATTTGCCAGGTGGTGCTGGGCCACGAGCTATGAGCTGACCAGCCAGGCTCAGGTGCGACGCTGGCAGCGTCGCTTGCCTAGCCGGTATTGCGCAGCCCGGCGGCAATCCCCGCCATGGTCACCATCAGCGCCCGCGACAGCTCGGGGCTGATCGCACCGTCGGCGTCGCGGTTGCGCTGCAGCAGCTCCGCCTGCAGGCCATGCAGCGGGTCGATGTAGGGGTTGCGTACCTCGATCGCCTGGCGAATCAGCGGGGTGTTCTCGAGCAGTGCCTGCTGGTCGAGGATTTCGAGTAGCACGCCCTGCAGGCGGGTGAAGCGCTCGCGCAGGTTCATGCCCAGCGCCAGCAGCGCCGGTTCGTCGACCAAGCGTCGCTCGTAGTAGGCGGTGATCTCGACGTCGCCCTTGGCCAGCAGCATCTCGAGCATATCGAGGTAGGTACCGAAGAACGGCCACTCGCGGCGCATCTCGCGCAGCCGCTCCAGGCCGCCCTGCTCTTCCAGCCGGGTGATGAAGGCATCGCCACTGCCCAGCCAGGCCGGCAGCATCAGGCGGGTCTGGGTCCAGGCGAAGATCCAGGGGATCGCGCGCAGCGTCTCGACGCCGCCGTCCTGGCGCCGCTTGGTGGGGCGTGAGCCCAGCGGCAGCCGCCCTAGCGCGCCCTCCGGCGTCACCGCGCGGAAATAGGGCACGAAGTCGGGATCCTCGCGCACCACCCCGACATAGCCGCGGTGAGCGATCTCGGCCAAGCGGTCCATCTCCTCGCGCCAGTGCGGTTTGGGCGCCGGCGGCGGCAGCAGGGTTGCCTCGAGCACCGCACAGGCGTAGATCTCCATCGAGCGCAGCGCGATTTCCGGCTGGCCGAACTTGAAGCGGATCATCTCGCCCTGCTCGGTGACCCGCAGGCTACCGTTCACCGAACCCGGCGGCTGGGAAAGGATCGCCGCGTGAGCCGGGCCGCCGCCGCGACCGACGGTGCCGCCGCGGCCGTGGAACAGGGTCAGATCCACGCCGTGCTGCTCGCACACCTCGACCAGGGTCTCCTGGGCACGATACTGGGCCCAGGCAGCGGCCAGCTGGCCGGCATCCTTGGCCGAATCGGAGTAGCCGATCATCACCTCCTGGCTATCCCCCACCAGGCGCCGATAGCCGGGCAACGCCAGCAGCCGATCGATCACGTTGCCGGCGCGGTTGAGGTCGTCGAGGGTCTCAAACAGCGGTGCGATGGGTAGCCGCACGTCGCCGCCGACCTCCTGCATCAATAGCGCCACGGCCAACACGTCGGAGGGCTGCGCGGCCATCGAGATGATGTAGGTGCCAAGCGCCTCGCGCTGCTCGCGGGCGATGACGCGGAAGGTGTCGATCACCTCGCGGGTCTCGGTGGAGCACTCCCAGCGGCGCGGGATCAGCGGGCGCCGCGACTCCAGCTCGGTGAGCAGGAAGTCCTGGCGCTGCTGCTCGTCCCACTCGCGGTAGTGGCCGATCTCGAGAAAGTCAGTGAGCTCCTCGAAGACCTGGCTGTGGCGGCTCGCTTCCTGGCGCACGTCGAGCTTGGTCAGGGTCACGCCGAACACCGCCACCCGGCGCAGGGTATCCAGCAGGGTGCCATTGGCGATGGTGTCGAGGCCGACGTCGCACAGTGAGCGGTAGCAGGCCAGCAGCGGCGCATAGAGCTGGTCGCGGGTCTCGATGATCGGCCGGCCCTCGTGGCTGCGCCCATCGAGGCACGCCTTGGCCCAGTCACGGGTCGCCTCGACCCGCGCCGTCAGGCGCTTGAGCAGCGCCCGATAGGGCTCGGGCTCGTCGCCGACCTCAGCCTTGAGCGCACTGTTGGCCTTCCACATCGACAGCTCGGCCTTGAGCTGCTCGAGGTCGCGCAGATAGAGATCGGCGGCCATCCAGCGGCCCAGCAGCAGCACCTCGCGGGTGACCTTGGCGGTCACATTGGGATTGCCGTCGCGGTCGCCGCCCATCCACGAGGCGAAGCGCAGCGGCGCGGCATCCAGCGGCAGGCGCTCGCCGGCGACCTCCAGCAACAGGCTGTCGAGGTCGCGGTGGAAATCCGGCACCGCCTGCCACAGCGAGTTCTCGATCACCGCAAAGCCCCACTTGGCCTCGTCCACCGGCGTCGGCCGCTCGTGGCGGATCTCGTCGGTGTGCCAGGCCTGGCTGATCAGCTCCTCGAGGCGGCCGTGGGCGCGGCTCGACTGCTCGGGATAGTCACTCGCCGACTCGATCACCGACAGGCAGTCGTCGATGGCGTCGTACTTCTGGATCAGGGTGCGCCGGATGACCTCGGTGGGGTGGGCGGTGAGCACCAACTCGACGCGCATTCCGGCCAGCGTCTCGACCAGCGTACGCGGCGCGTGCCCCTCGGCCTCGGCGCGGCGCAGCAGCTCGCCGAGCACCGGCTGTGAGCCCGGCTTGTAGTCCTCGACGCGGCGATAGCGGGCGCGGTAGTGCTGCTCGGCGATATTGGCCAGGTTGAGGAACTGGTTGAAGGCGCGTGTCACCGGCAGCAGGTCGCGGTCGGGCAGCTTGCGCAGAAATTCGATCAGCTCGCGGCGGCTGGGCTGGTCGCCCTGACGGCCGCGCTTGGCAAAGCCGCGGATGGTCTCGATCTTGTCGACGAAGGCGCTGCCCTGGTCGTCGGCAATGGTGCGCCCCAGGCTGTCGCCCAGCACGCGGACGTTATCACGCAGCGATTCGTGTAGGTCGTCACTCATGGGCAGCGCCCTCCTGGTGGCATTCATGGATGGCTTCGCGGCGCTTGGCGTCTTGCCAGTGCGCCTCCATTTCGTCGAGCGTCACCGATGCCGGCTGCTGGCCGCGCGCGGCCAGGGCGGACTCGACGTGGCGAAAGCGCCGCTCGAACTTGGCATTGGTGGTGCGCAGGCACTGCTCGGGGTCGGCCTTCAGCGTACGCGCCAGATTGGTCACCGCAAACAACAGGTCGCCGACCTCTTCGGTGGCGTGGTCGCGGTCGCCGGCATCAAGCGCCGCCTCGACCTCGGCCAGCTCCTCGCGGATCTTGTCGATCACCCCGCGGCTATCGGGCCAGTCGAAGCCGACCCGCGCGGCGCGCTTGGAGAGCTTGGCGGCCCGCGACAGCGCCGGCAGCGTGCGCGGCACGTCGTCGAGCACCGAGACGCCTGCCACGACATCGGCGCGGGCGGCTCGCTCCTCGGCCTTGAGCGACTCCCAGCGGCTGTTGACCTGCCGGGTCTGCACCTGCTCGGCGCTTACCCCGGGTGGGCGCCGCGATGCCAGGCTGCCGTCGGGAAACACGTGCGGATGACGGTGCAGCATCTTGGTGGTCAGGGTATGCACCACGTCGTGAAAGTCGAAACGGCCCTGCTCGGCGCCGAAGCGGGCGTAGTAGACCACCTGGAACAGCAGGTCGCCGAGCTCGCCGGGCAGCTCGTCGAAGGCGCGCCGTTCGATGGCGTCGGCGACCTCGTAGGCCTCTTCCAAGGTGTGCGGGACGATGCTGTCCCAATCCTGCTGGAGGTCCCACGGGCAGCCCTGCTGCGGGTCGCGCAGCACTGCCATCAGGCTCAGCAGGTCGTCGAGGTCATAGCGTGGCTGGCTCATGGCTGGGGCCTCCGCTGGCGGCCGTGGCGCGGCTTTGCGCCGCTGCGCAGGCGCTTGACGTCGATCACGTTGGGCAATTGCTGGATGCGCGAGAACAGCCGCCCCAGGGTTTCCAGGCCGTCGACCTCGACGGTGATCGACATCCGCGCGATGCCGTCGTCCTGGTCGGTCAGAGTGTTGACCGACAGCACGTTGACGCGGTCGTTACTGAGCACCCCGGTGACGTCGCGCAGCAGCCCAGAGCGATCCCAGGCCTCGATCTCGATATCCACCGGATACTGGGTACGCGAGCGCTCGCCCCACTCCACCTCGATCACCCGCTGCGGCTCATCGAGGCGCAGCTGCAGGATATTGGGGCAGTCCTGGCGGTGCACGGTGACACCGCGCCCCTGGGTGATGAACCCGACGATCGGCTCGCCGGGTACCGGGTGGCAGCAGTTGGCCATGCTGGTCTTGAGGTTGCCGACCCCGAGCACAGTGATCGCATCACCGTCGCCCTTGGCCGGCCCGCGGCGCGGCTTGGCCAGCAGCCGATCGAGCTGCTCCTGGTCATCCGACTCGCCGAACAGCTGCTGGGCCTGATGCAGCACCTGGCCGATGCGCAGGTCGCCGGCGCCGAGGGCGGCGTACATATCCTCGGCACTGGTGTAGTTGACCTTACGCGCCAGGGTCATCAGGTCCATGTCCTCCACGTCGAGACGCTTCATCTCCTTGTCGAACAGCGCCTTGCCCTCTTCGAGGTTCTGGCTGCGCGCCTGCTGCTTGAACCAGGCCTGGATCTTGGCCCGCGCCCGCGAGGTGCGCACAAAGCCCAGCGAAGGGTTGATCCAGTCGCGACTGGGGCCGCCCTTGGTGGCGGTGAGTATCTCGACCTGCTGGCCGGTCTTGAGCTTGTAGGTAAGCGGCACGATGCGCCCGTTGACCTTGGCCCCACGGCAGCGGTGACCTATCTCGGTGTGCACGCGGTAGGCGAAGTCGATGGGCGTGGCAACCTTGGGCAGGTCGATGACGTGGCCGTCGGGGGTGAAGACATAGATGCGGTCCGGGGCCACGTCACTGTTCAGCCCCTCGCGCAGGTCGCCGAAATCGCCGACCTCGTCCTGCCACTCGAGCACCTGGCGCAGCCAGGCGATCTTCTCTTCATAGCTGCGGCTCTTGGCGTTGGTGTCGTGGCCCTTGTAGCGCCAGTGGGCACACACGCCGAGTTCGGCCTCCTCGTGCATGGCAAAGGTGCGAATCTGAATCTCCAGCACCTTGTTCTCGGGCCCCAGCACCGCGGTGTGCAGCGACTGGTAGCCGTTCTTCTTGGGGTTGGCGATATAGTCGTCGAACTCGTTGGGCACGTGATGCCAGCGCGAATGCACGATGCCCAGGGCGGTGTAGCAGTCGGTGACCTCGGGCACCAGGATGCGCACCGCGCGCACGTCATAGACCTGCGAGAAATCGATGCGCTTGCGCTTCATCTTGCGCCAGATCGAATAGATGTGCTTGGCACGGCCGTCGACCTGGATGCGCGAGATGCCCTGGGCCTCGAGCAGTCCCTCGAGTGTCTCGACCACCTCGTGGATATAGCGGTCGCGGTCGAGGCGCTTCTCGGCCAGCTGCTTGGCAATCGACTTGTAGTCGTCCTCATGCAGGTAGCGGAAGGAGAGATCCTCGAGCTCCCACTTGAGGTGCCCGATGCCCAGCCGGTGGGCCAGCGGCGCGTAGATGTCGAACACCTCGCGGGCCACCCGCAGGCGCTTGTCGCGGGTGGCGTCCTTGACCTGGCGCAGCGCACAGGTACGCTCGGCGATCTTGATCAGCGCCACGCGCACGTCGTCGATCATGGTCACCAGCATCTTACGCAGGTTGTCCTGCTGGTCGTGCTGGGTCATGCCATGGCTCGGCGTCTGGTGGCTGATCGCCGCCATCTGCAGCACGCCGTCGATCAGCCCGGCCACCTCGCCGCCGAAGCGCTTGGCCACCGCCTCGATGCCGAGCAGCCCCTCGCGCACCGCGCGATACAGCACTGCCGCTTCCAGTGTTTCCTGGTCGAGCTTGAGCTCGCCGAGAATATCGGCCATTTCCAGGCCCATGCGAAAGCTCGAGCCGTCGGCCAGCCAGGCCTTGTGCGGATGTTCGGCGTGCCTGGTCAGATGATCGGCGAGCTCGCAGGCCTCGCGCATCTCACCCTCGTCACGCAGGGTGACGTCCTCCTGCAGGCGTGCCAGCCATTGTTGTATGTTGACCGCCCCGTCGGCGGTCAGCGGCTGGTCTTCACGCACCTTAACCATGGGGTTGCGTTCCTCTCGTTGGGTGGCTCATCCGCCGCGTTCGAACAGCAGCATGGCTTCCAGATGAGCAGTCTGCGCGAACATGTCGGCCACGGCCGCGCGACGTATTCGATAACCGCCTTGCACAAGGCGTGCCGCATCCCGTGCCAGGGTGGCCGGGTCGCAGGCGATATACAGCACCTGAGGCACCTCGCTTGCCGCAAGCTGCGTGCAGGCCACCTCGGCGCCCTCGCGGGGCGGGTCGAGCAGTACCAGGCTCGGCGCCCAGGCCAGCACGTCGCATACCGCGGCGGGCTGGGTGAGGTCGGCCTGGCGCGCCTCGACATTGTCAAGATCATTGCGCTGGGCGTTGGTGGCGAGGCGTTCGACCATCGCCGGGTTGCCCTCCACGCCGAGCACCTCGCCGCCGCGGCCGGCCAGCGCCAGGCTCAGGTTACCCACCCCAGCGTAGAGGTCGAGGATGCGAGCCGCGGGATTGGGCGCGAGCCACGCCAGCGCGGTATCGATCAGGTGCTGGTTGACCGTGGCATTGACCTGCACGAAGTCGCCGGGCGCAAACCCGAACGTCAGGCTGCGCCCATCGGCAGTGACACGATAGTGCAGATCGGGCGCTGGGCTTAGCCACTTCAGCTGCGCCTCGTCACGCCCCAGCCACCACGCCAGGCTGACGCCCTGGTCGACGGCAAAGGCCTGCCAGCGGCTGCGGTCGGCAGCCTGCTCGCGCAACTGACGCACCACCAGGGTGGCGCCCGCGTCGTTGTCGATAAGCTCGATATGCCCGACCTGCCGCGGTGCCTCGAGCACCGCCAGCTGGCGGTGCAGCGGCGCCAGCAGTGCCGCTAGCCGCGGCACCAGAATGGTGCACTGCTCGATATCGAGCAGGTGGTGGCTGCCCTTGGTGCGAAAGCCTAGATGGATCGCGCCCTGGGCGTCGACCTTCACGCCGAGTCGCGCCCGCCGTCGATAGCCGTGGCCGTGCGCAGCCAGTACCGCGGGATCCGCCGGCAGGCTCAGCCCCTCACGCTCCAGGTGCTCACCGAGCACCGCCAGCTTGTGCCGACGCTGGCCGGCTTGATCAAGGTGCTGCAGGTCGCAGCCGCCGCACTGGCCGAAGTGTGGGCAGGCCGGCGCAACGCGCCGAGGAGAGGCCTCGAGCAGCTCACGCACATGGGCTTCGTCATAGCGCTTGCGCTGGCGATGCACCGCCGGCATGAGCCGCTCACCGGGCAGCGCGCGGTCGACGAACACTGCCTTGCCATCGGCGCGATGTGCCACGCCGCGGCCGTCGTGGGCCAGGCGCTCGATCACCAGGCTGTCATCAGCGGCGCTGACGTCGCGCGCCGGGGCCGGGTCGCGCTGGCGCAGCCCCGAAGTACCCGAGGCCGGGCGCCCGCGGCGGCGCTTGCCGAGCATCGCCATCAGGCCTCCGGCGCATAGAGGCCGGTGGACAGGTAGCGGTCGCCGCGATCACAGACGATGAAGACGATCACCGCGTTCTCGATCTGCTCGGCGATGCGCAGCGCACCGGCCAGCGCGCCACCCGACGAGACCCCGGCCAGGATGCCCTCCTCGCGGGCCAGCCGGCGCATGTGCACCTCGGCTTCATGCTGGCCGATGTCGAGCACCCGGTCGACCCGGCTGGCATCGAAGATGCGCGGCAGGTAGGCCTCCGGCCAGCGGCGAATTCCGGCGATGCTGGCGCCATCCTCGGGCTGCAGGCCGACGATCTGCACCGCCGGATTCTGCTGCTTGAGGTACTCGGAGACGCCCATGATGGTGCCGGTGGTGCCCATCGAACTGACGAAATGGGTAATGGTGCCCTCGGTCTGCTGCCACAGCTCCGGCCCGGTGGTGCGAAAGTGCGCCAGGGGGTTGTCGGGGTTGGCGAACTGATCCAGCGCCTTGCCCTCGCCGCGGGCGATCATGGTATCGGCGAGGTCGCGGGCCCCCTCCATGCCGGCCTCCTTCGACACCGTGATCAGCTTGGCGCCGAACGCCGCCATGGCCTGCTTGCGCTCGCTGGAGGCGTTGTCGGGCATGATCAGGGTCATGCCGTAGCCCTTGATCGCCGCGGCCATGGCCAGGGCGATGCCGGTATTGCCCGATGTCGCCTCGATCAGGGTGTCGCCGGGATGAATCTCGCTGCGGGCCTCGGCCTGCTGAATCATCGACAGCGCCGGGCGATCCTTGACCGAGCCGGCCGGGTTGTTGCCTTCGAGCTTGGCCAGCAGGGTATTGTTGCGGCCCGCGGCAATGCGTTTCAGGCGCACCAGGGGAGTGTTGCCGATCACATCCTCGAGCGTGGGGAAGTGCATGCGAAGCGTCCTTCTCAAAGCGTATACGTCGATTATATCCGTGCCTGTCGGTGGGTGACAGGGATGGCCCCTCGCTGTGGCATAATGGCGGCACCGATTGCCGCGCGGATCCAAGGCCATGCCGATCAGAACCCGACTGCTGCTGTTGGCGGTCGTCGTGCCGCTGGCACTGATGCTGACCCTGACCCTGCTCGCCCTGCTGCACGACAGCCAGATACGCCGTGCGGCGCTGGAGCAGCGAACCCTGGGTAGCGCCGAACTGCTGCGTCCCTCCCTCGAACACGCCCTGCTCGATCACCATCATACCTGGCTGCCCGACCTGCTCCAGCGCCTGCAGGACATTCCCGAGGTGCGCGCAGTCAGCCTACGCGACGCCGCCGGTGTCGCCACCCTCGAGCTGGGGCAACAGCAGCCGGTGCTGGACGACTATGCCGCGGCCCCGCCGCTGGGTGAGCGCGACGGCGATTGGCGGCTGGTGCTGCCCCTCGAGCACGCAAGCGAGGCCCACTACCTGGATATCAGTGTCGACACCACTACGCTCACTCTCGCCTTCTACCGCCACCTGACGGCTGCGGCACTGGTGTGGCTGGTCTCGGGGCTGCTGCTGTTCCTGCTCACCTATATCGTCTATCGCCGCATCGACCGGCCCATCGAAGAGCTGCAGGAATTGCTGCGGCGCCTCAATGCCGGCGACTACCAGCTGCGCCTGGCGCGCCGCGGCCCGCCCGAGCTGGGGCGGTTGGCGGCCAGCGTCAATACGCTCTCCGATCATCTCGAGAATGCCCACGAAGACATGCAGCGTCACATCGACCAGACCACCCGCGATCTGCAGGAGTCGATGGAGACCATCGAGGTTCAGAACATCGAGCTCGACATGGCCCACCGCCGGGCGCTCGAGGCCAATCGCATCAAGTCGGAGTTCCTGGCCAACATGAGCCATGAAATCCGCACCCCGCTCAACGGCATCATCGGCTTCTGCCAGCTGCTGTCGCGCTCGCCTCTCGATGCGCGCCAGCGCGAGTGGCTCGACCACGTCAGCAAGGCCTCGGATAGCCTGCTGGCCCTGATCAACGACATCCTCGACTTCTCCAAGCTCGAGGCCGGCAAGATGGAGCTCGAATGCGTCAACCTCGACGCCCAGGCATTGGTCGACGAGGTGCTCGGCCTGCAGGGCCCCCAGGCTCACCACAAGCAGCTGCACCTGCTGGGC
This sequence comes from Halomonas socia, assembly GCF_010977575.1. Lineage (GTDB taxonomy): Bacteria > Pseudomonadota > Gammaproteobacteria > Pseudomonadales > Halomonadaceae > Franzmannia > Franzmannia socia. The sequence continues at coordinate 3,157,472 of NZ_CP048812.1, read as the reverse complement.
TTGGTCTACGACGACGTGCCCGAAGAGCTGCAGGGCGACCCGCTGCGCATCAAGCAAGTGCTCACCAATCTGGTCCATAACGCCATCAAGTTCACCCAGCGCGGCGAGGTGATCGTCAGGGTGATGCTCGACGACAGCGACAGCCAGCGGGTGACTCTCAGGGTCAGCGTCAGCGATACCGGCATCGGCCTCAGCGAGAGCGCCTGCCAGCGGCTGTTCCAGGCCTTCAGCCAGGCCAGCGCCAGCGATAGCCGGCACTATGGCGGCACCGGCCTGGGGTTGATGATCTGTCGCCAGCTGGTCGAGCAGATGGGTGGCGAGATCGGCGTCGAGAGCGAGCTTGGCCGCGGCTCGACCTTCACCTTCACGCTACCGCTCGAGGCTCAGCGACTCGACCCCAGGCCCCCGGAGCTGGCCCTCGGCGGCCTGCGAGTCGCCTTCGACGAGCCCCACCCGGCGACCCGCCATGCCCTCGCTCACCTGCTCGAGCAGTGGGGCGCCAAGCTGGTCACGCTAGACGCCGGCAGCGCACCCGACCTGCTGATTGCCGGACTGGCCCACGAGGATCTGGTCCCGGCGCGCCTGGCAAGCTGGCAGGCCTGCCTCGACGCCAGCCGCTGCCCGTGCATCCTGCTGGTCCAGGCCGGCCCCATGGAACTCCCCGAGTTGCATCTACCCCACGGCGGCGAACTGCTCAGTCGACCGCTGTCACGCCGGGTGCTGGCATCCAGCATCGAGTGCCTGACCACGCCGCAGGCACTGCCCGCTCCGGCTCCTGAACCTCGCCCGACACGGCTGCTGGTGGTCGATGACAACAGCGCCAACCGCCTGCTGCTGGAGGCCATGCTCGAGGACCTCGGGCTCAGCGCCCAGTTGGCCGCCAGCGGCGAGGAAGCGCTGGCGCTGGCACAGGGCCAGCACTTCGATATGGTGCTGATGGATATTCGCCTGCCGGGCATGGACGGCATTGCCACCACCCAGGCGTTGCGGCGTCTCGACGAGCGCTGGAGGCAGTGCCCGGTGATTGCGGTCACCGCCCACGCCATGGAGGAAGAGCGCCAGCGGCTGCTGAGCAGTGGCCTGCAGGAGGTGCTGATCAAGCCGGTCGATCATGCCGCGCTGCTCGACCTGCTCAAGCGCCGCCTGGCCATTACCGAGCGCTGCGCCAAGGCAATACCGCCGGCGGCTCAGGACGAGCTGGCGGTGGTCGACCTGACCCTCGGTACCCAGCTGGCCGCCGGACGCGAGGCGCTCGCCTGGGACACCCTGCTGCTGCTGGTCGACAGCCTCGACGCCAGCGAAGCCGCCCTGCGCAGCGCCTGGCAGGCCAGTGACGAAGACGCCTTCCTGGACGCCATCCACGCCCTCAACGGCGCCTGCCGCTACTGCGGTGTGCCGCAGCTGGCGCTGCTCGCCGAAACCCTCGAGACACGCCTGCGCAGCCGCGGCCTGAACGGTGTAGCACCGCTGCTGGACGACCTCTATGCCGCCATGGCGCGCCTCGCCGACTGGCGTCGACAGCACGCACCATCCGCTCAGCCTTCGAGCACCACGAAGGCCAACGCCAGTCCGTCATCGTCCGACAGCGACAGATGAAGCGTCACCACCCCGGCGGCCTGGGCCTGCTCGCGGGCACGCCCGGCCAATAACAGCGAGGGCCGGCCAAGGGCGTCGTTGACCACCTCGATCTCGGTCCAGCGCATGCCGTGGCGCAGCCCGGTACCCAGCGCCTTGAGGAACGCCTCCTTGGCGGCGAAGCGCTTGGCGAGAAACGCGGCCGGCTGAGGGTGGTGGTAATAGCGCACCAGCTCGGATGGCCCCAGCAGGCGCTGCGCGAAGCGCTCACCGTGGCGCGCCATGCCTGCCGTGAAACGGTCGATGCGCGCCAGGTCGTTGCCGATCCCCAGGATCATCGCGGCTCAACCATGGTCGTGGTCATGGTCGTGCTCCTCCAGCGCCGCCAACAGCCCGGCTTCCTGGCCGGCGATCACCAGCCGCTTCATCTCGGCCACCGCCTCCTTGAGCCCCACGAACAGCGCCCGGGCGATGATCGCATGACCGATGTTGAGCTCGTGGATACCGCCAATCGCGGCGATGGCCTCGATGTTGTGGTAGTGCAGGCCGTGTCCGGCGTTGACGGCCAGCCCCAGTTCGAGGGCCATCTCGGCCGCCGCGGCGATCCGCGCGTGCTCGTCTCGCGCCGCCTGGCCGCCGGCCTCGGCGTAGGCGCCGGTATGCAACTCGATGACCGGCGCACCGGCGCGTGCCGCGGCCTCGATCTGGGCCGGGTCGGGATCGATGAACAGCGACACCTCGCAGCCTGCCGCCGCCAGCCGCCGGCAGGCGGCCTGTACCGCCTCGAAGCCGCCGACCACGTCCAGCCCGCCCTCGGTGGTCAGCTCCTCGCGTTTCTCCGGCACCAGGCACACATGCGCCGGGCGTATCTCCTCGGCCAGATGGATCATCGCCTCGGTGACCGCCATCTCGAGGTTCATGCGGGTATTGAGGGTCTCGGCCAGCAGCCGCACGTCGCGTTCCTGGATATGCCGGCGATCCTCGCGCAGGTGAACGGTGATACCGTCGGCGCCGGCTTCTTCGGCCAGCAGGGCGGCCTGGATGGGGTCCGGGTAGCGGGTGCCGCGGGCCTGGCGCAGGGTGGCGATATGATCGATATTGACGCCGAGCTGGATACGGGGCGCATGCATGGTGGAGTCTCCAGGAGTCGAGAATCGAAAGAATCTAGGGGTTGGCTTGCGGTTTCAAGCTTCAAACTTACCGCTCGCGACGCAGCCGCTTGTCGGCGAGCTGGCGCATCAGCTCCCGCGAGCGCAGCGGCCGGGTCCCCAACAGCGGCGCCAGCGCCGCCCGGGTCACAGCCTTGGCGGGGCCGGCAAGCCCCGCAGCCTGCCACTGGCCGCTGGCCAGCAGGCGCAGGGTACGTCCGTCGATCCCCTGCGTGGTCCCTGCCGGCAGGGCCTCGAAGGCGCGCGCCTCGGCGCGATAGACGTAGCGGCGCTGGGGGTCGAGTTGGTTGTCCCCCAGGTCGCGAAACAGCGGCTCGGCATCCAGCAGTTCGAGCAGCGCCAGCTCCAGCCGGCGCAGCGCACCGGCACGCGCCTCTGGCCGCGGCAGGGCCTCGAGGGCGGCGCTGTAGAAGGCGAACACCTCGCGCCCCGGCAGCTCCAGCGGCAGCACCCGGGCCAGCAGCTCGTTGGCATACAGCCCACACAGCAAGCCTTCTCCCGCCAGCAGCGCCGCGCTGCCGGTGCTCTCCATCAGCCGCAGGCGCTTGAGCTCGCCGCTGCCGACCCAGGTCACGTGCAGCGGCGCGAACGGCTGCAAACGCCCCCGCGAACGGCTGCCGGGACGCTGCACGCCCTGGGCCACCGCCCTGACCCGACCATGGTCCAGCGTCAGCAGATCGACCAGCGCACTGGTCTCGCGGTACGGCCGCTTATGGAGCAGGAAGGCAGGTTCGGGCTGCATGATCGGTCCTTGGGCAACGCCGGGCGAGCACGCGACTCAGTCCAGATGGTATCCCAGGCTCTTGAGCGCGCGTTCGTCGTCCGACCAGCCGCGCTTGACCTTGACCCACAGGTTGAGCATCACCTTGCCGCCCAGTGCCCGCTCCATATCGAGGCGCGCCTCGCGCCCGATGCTCTTGATGCGCTCACCGTTCTCGCCGATCAGGATCTTCTTCTGGCCCTGACGCTCGACCAGGATCAGCGCACTGATATGGGTGACGCGATCAGTCTCGCGAAACTCCTCGATCTCCACGGTCATCTGATACGGCAGCTCGTCGCCGAGTTGGCGCATGACCTTCTCGCGCACCAGCTCGGCGACCAGGAAGCGCTGGGTACGATCGGTGACCTGGTCGTCGGGGTAGTAGTGAATGCTCTCGGGCAGATGCTTGGCGACCTCGATCTCGAGTTCCGGCACGTTGCTGCCGTGCTTGGCCGACAGCGGCAGGATCGCCGCGAAGTCGCGCTTGGCGCCGACCTCCTCGAGCCACGGCAGCAGGCTGGCCTTGTCCTCCAGCCAGTCGACCTTGTTGACCGCCAGGATCACCGGCGCCTTGACGTGGGTCAGTTTGTCGAGCACCACCTGATCTTCGGGCATCCAGCGGGTGCGGTCGACGATGAACACCACGCAGTCGACATCGCGCAGCGCCTGGCTGGCGGCCTGGTTCATGAAGCGGTTGATCGCCTTGTTACGATCCTTGGACATGATGTGCATGCCCGGGGTGTCGACATAGATGATCTGGTCGTCGCCCTCGGTCTTGATGCCCATCACCTGGTGACGCGTGGTCTGCGGACGCCGCGAGGTGATGGAGATCTTCTGGCCGAGAATACGGTTCATCAGCGTCGACTTGCCGACGTTGGGGCGGCCGACGATGGCCACGAATCCACAGCGCTGGGTCATGCTCGCCCTCCTCGCGGTTCGAGCAGCGCCAGCGCCTTTTCGGCGGCCTGCTGCTCGGCATGGCGGCGGCTGGAGCCGACGCCGACGGTGGCGGCCTCGAGCATCTCCACCTGACATTCGATGGTGAAGGTCTGGGCATGCGCCTCGCCCTCCACCGAGAGTACCTCATAGCGCGGCAGCGGCGACTGCCGCGACTGCAGAAACTCCTGCAGCCGAGTTTTGGGATCCTTCTGGGTATCCTGCAGGTCGATGGCCTCGAGGCGCTGGGCGTACCACGACAGTACCCGGGCCTTGACCACGTCCATGCCGGCATCCAGGTAGATGGCGCCGATCACCGCCTCGACGGCGTCGGCGAGGATCGAGTCGCGTCGGTGACCGCCGCTCTTCATCTCGCCGGAGCCGAGCCGCAGGCATTCGCCGAGATCGAACTCGCGAGCCAACTCGGCCAGGGTCTGGCCCTTGACCAGTTGGGCACGCAGCCGCGACAGCTGCCCCTCGCGGGCATCCGGGAAGCGCCGGAATAGCGCCTCGGCGATAACGAAGTTGACGATCGAGTCGCCGAGAAACTCGAGGCGCTCATTGTTCTGCCCGCCAAAACTGCGGTGGGTCATGGCCAGCTCCAGCAGGCCGATGTCGGCGAACGCATGGCCGACCCGACGGCTGAAACCATTCAAGGGGTTACTCACGAAACTCCTGCTCTTTGTTGTGTCCTGATTAAATGAATAGCCCGATGCACGGCATCTCGCCATGCATCAGGCCGTATCGCTTGAGCCAGCCAGGGCGTGGCGTCAGTGAATGCGGCGTACCGAGCCGAAGCTGGGCAGCCCGCCGTCCCAGTGCATCCAGACCGCAAACGCCTGACCGACGATGTTCTCTTCAGGCACGAAGCCCCAGTAGCGGCTGTCGTTGGAGTGGTCGCGGTTGTCGCCCATGGTGAAATAGTGGCCCTCCGGCACCTCCAGCTCACGCATCTGCGGGCCGGGGTCGCGGGGGTTGTTGTAGATCTGGTGGGCCTGGGCGCCGAGTAGCTCTTCGAGCAACTCCTCGCCAGGCTGATCGCGGGGATCGGTCTCGAGCAGGCTGCTTGGCACCGCCTCGCCGTTGACGTAGAGCTGCTTGCCCTCGTAACGAATGCGGTCGCCGGGCAACCCTACCACGCGCTTGATGAAATTGATCGACGGCTCCTGAGGGAAGCGAAACACCATCACATCACCGCGCTCTGGATCGTTCATCTCGACCAGGCGGGTATTGATCACCGGCAGGCGCAGGCCGTAGGTAAACTTGTTGACGAGGATGAAATCGCCCACTTCCAGGGTCGGACGCATCGAGCCAGACGGGATCTGAAACGGCTCGACCACGAAGCTCCTCAGCACCAGCACCACCAGCAGTACCGGGAAGAACGAACGCGAGTAGTCGACCGGCCATGGCTCACGCGCCAACTTGCGCCGCGAGGCGTCGTCGAGGCGCTCGCCGTTGCCGGCCTCCACCGCCGCCAGGCGCGCACGGCGTGCGCGCCCCCACCACACCACGTCCAGCAACCAAACCATACCGGTGACCGCCACGGCCACCACCAGCAACAGCGAAAAATCCATGCCAATCCTCGTCCCTAGTCATTCACCTTGAGCACGGCGAGGAAGGCATCCTGGGGAATTTCCACCCTGCCGACCTGCTTCATGCGTTTCTTACCTGCCTTCTGTTTTTCCAGCAGCTTCTTCTTGCGTGACACGTCGCCGCCGTAGCACTTGGCGGTAACGTTCTTGCGCAGCGCCTTGACCGTGGAACGCGCCACCACCTGACCACCGATGGCGGCCTGGATGGCCACGTCGAACATCTGCCGCGGGATCAGCTCCTTCATCTTCTCGACCAGTAATCTGCCGCGGCCGTGGGCGTGATCGCGATGAATGATCGCCGCCAGGGCATCGACCCTGTCGCCGTTGATCAGCACGTCGAGCCGCACCAGCCTGGCCGCCTCGAAGCGCTCGAAACTATAGTCCAGCGACGCATAGCCCTTGGAGATCGACTTCAGGCGATCGAAGAAATCCATCACCACCTCGGACATCGGCAGTTCGTAGGTGAGCTGGATCTGATTGCCCAGGAACTGCATGTCGAGCTGGGTGCCGCGGCGCTGCTCACACTCGGCGATGACGTTGCCGACGAACTCCTGGGGCACCAGGATACTGGCACGCACGATCGGTTCGCGCATCTCGTCGACATTGGCCATGTCGGGCAGCTTGGAGGGATTGGAAACGTAGCTCACCTCGCCGTTGTCCATGGCCAGCTCATAGACCACCGTCGGTGCGGTGGTCAGCAGGTCGAGATCGTACTCGCGCTCGAGGCGCTCCTGGATGATCTCCATGTGCAGGGTGCCGAGGAAGCCGACCCGGAAGCCAAAGCCCAGGGCATCGGAGTTTTCCGGCTCGTAGGCCAGCGAGGCGTCGTTGAGGGCCAGCTTCTCGAGGGCATCACGGAAGTCCTCGTAGTCGTCGGCACTCACAGGGAACATCCCGGCGTAGACCTGCGGCTTGACCTTCTGGAAGCCGGGCAGACGCGGCACGTCGGGGGTCTTGGTATGGGTGATGGTATCGCCCACTGGGGCGCCCTGGATCTCCTTGATCCCGGCCACCACGAAGCCCACTTCGCCGGCACGCAGCACGCCAGTTTCGCGGCGCAAGGGCGTGAACACCCCAACCTCGTTGACCTGCCAGTCACGCCCGGTAGAGTTGATGCGAATCTTCTCGCCCTTCTTCAGGGTGCCGTCGAACAGCCGTACCAGCGATACCACGCCCAGGTAGTTGTCGAACCAGGAGTCGACGATCAGCGCCTGCAGCGGTGCCTCGGGGTCACCCTTGGGCGGCGGAATATCGCGCACCAGGCGCTCGAGCAGCGCCTCCATGCCCAGCCCACTCTTGGCCGAGACCTGGCAGGCGTCGGTGGCGTCGATGCCGATGATTTCCTCGATCTCCTGGGCGACCTTGTCGGGGTCGGCCTGGGGCAGGTCCATCTTGTTGAGCACCGGCAGCACCTCGAGACCCTGCTCCACCGCGGTATAGCAGTTGGCCACCGACTGCGCCTCGACGCCCTGGGCGGCATCGACCACCAGCAGCGCGCCCTCGCAGGCATAGAGCGAGCGCGACACCTCGTAGGAGAAGTCGACGTGCCCGGGGGTGTCGATGAAGTTGAGCTGGTAGGTGTTGCCATCCTCGGCGTGGTAGTCGAGGGTCACCGATTGGGCCTTGATGGTGATGCCCCGCTCGCGCTCGATATCCATCGAATCGAGCACCTGCTCCTTGAGCTCACGGTCGCTCAGCCCGCCGCATATCTGGATGATCCGGTCAGAGAGCGTGGACTTGCCGTGGTCGATATGGGCGATGATCGAGAAATTGCGGATATGCTTGAGCTTGTCGTGGGACACGTCGTTGGCCATCGAGTCAGTTCTGCCTTTCAATGAATCGGCGTCCTACGCCAGGACGTCACTATCGAAACCGCTATCGCAACATAGGGAGGGTCGACAGGAGGGCAGCAGGCGCATGCCGGTGAGCAAATTGCGCTCATTGTACCGGCATGCGCCTGGCAGGAACAGCGAAGCCGTGACGGCGTCGCCGTTGGCTTACTCGCTGGCGTCGAGACGTAGCGCCACGAACAGCGAGCGACCGTCGCGGTAGAGACGTAGCGGCACGGCGCGATCACCGTCGATGGCCTCGACCACCTCGACCAGCCGCTGCGGCGAATCGATGGCCTGCTGATCCAACGAAACGATCACGTCCCCGGGGCGGATGCCTGCCGCGGCAGCGGCACCGTCCGGGTCGACGTCGCGGACCTGGACGCCACCCTCGATCTCGAGGCGCTCACGCTCGGCTGCATCGAGCTCGACCACGCTCAGCCCGAGGCGCGCCTGGCGGTCGCTGGTGTCCTGCTCGGCGGCAGGCTCGTCGCCGTTGGCATCCGGCCAGCGGCCCACGGTGACGTCCTGGGAACGCTGCTCGCCGTCGCGCATCAGGGTCAGCTCGACGTCGTTACCAGGGCTGACCCGGCCGATCAGACGCGGCAACGTGGTCGAGGACTCGACCTCCTCGCCGTCGACCTCGATGATCACGTCGCCGGCGCGCAGGCCACTTTGCGCGGCGGGGCCTTGTGGGTCGAGATCGGCGATCAAGGCGCCGCTCGGGCTATCCATGCCGAACGATTCGGCCAGGTCCCGCGATACCGGCTGAATCACCACCCCCAGCCAGCCGCGGCTGACCTGGCCGTCATCGCGCAGCTGGTCGGCGATATCCATCGCCACGCTGATCGGGATCGCGAACGATACGCCCATGAAGCCACCGCTGCGCGTGAATATCTGCGAGTTGATGCCGACCACCTCGCCGTCGAGATTGAACAGCGGGCCGCCGGAATTGCCGGGGTTGATCGCCACGTCGGTCTGGATGAACGGCACATAGGCATCCCGCGGCAGAGTGCGGTTGATGGCACTGACGATGCCTGCGGTCACCGAGTGGTCGAAGCCGAACGGCGAGCCGATGGCGGCCACCCACTCGCCGACCCGCAGGTGGTCGGAGTTGCCCAGCGTCAGGGTCGGCAGGCCCTCGGCGTCGACCTTGAGCAGGGCCACATCGGTCTGGCTGTCGGCGCCAATCAGCTCAGCCTCCAGTTCACGGCGATCATTGAGCCGCACCAGGATCTCGTCGGCGCCATCGACCACGTGAGAGTTGGTCAGGATGTAGCCATCCTCACTGATGATGAAGCCCGAGCCCAGCGACTGGCGCTCCTGGCTGCGGCCCCGACCCTGGCCGGGCGGGCTCGGAAATTGGTCGCCGAAGAAGTGGCGGAAGATCTCGGGAATGTCCTCCCCCCCGGGCCACCGAACTGCTCGCTGCGCGACGGCACCGCCCGAGTACTGGCGATATTGACCACCGCCGGGGCAGCGTCCTCCACCAGCTCGGTGAAATCAGGCAGACCGCGGGCCTGGGCGGACTGCCAGGCGAAGGCCGCGATCGTCAGTAGTAACCACAGCGAAAGATGTCGTGTCGTGCGTTCCATAAGGCGCTCCTGCGACGGCGTTGGGACAATCAGTGCGGGGATGACGGGCATAGCGCCTGACGCGGCGCTAAGCGGGCTAGTAGCAAGGCGGCCGAATTGGGGGGCATCATGGCGTCGATTCCTGGGCGCTATCGTCAACGTCGGCCGCCAGGCGCTCAGGCTGCCACTCGACCTGCTCGACGATCTGCAACAGCACCTGCGGCGGCAGCTCGCCCATGGCAACGATCTGCATGGGCTGGCCGCCGATGTCGTCGTGTCGCACCGCCGCAAAGGAGATACCCAGGCGGTGCATGCCCGGCGACAGCACCTGACCGTCAGCATCGAGGGGTTCGACGAACAGGCTCAGACTCGACAGTCCGTCGCTGAATAGGCGATGCCCCACGGCATCATCGTGCACGCTGCTGCGGGTCGACACCGGCTGCGGCGCGAAGCCCGGCGGCAGCCAGCCCGGCGTCCAAGGATCGGGCGGCGCCTGGCGCAACTCGTCGAGACGTACGTGACCATCGTGAAGATAGGCATGCTCGAGATCGGTGATCTGGAAGGTCTCGAGCACGCGGCCACTGTCGTCCAGCAGCAGTTGCTTCAGTGGCAGTGCGGTGGCGCGGTCGAGCCATAGCCGATGCCCGTAGCGCAGGCTGTCCAGCGGTTCGATATCCAGGCGCACGGCGTTGCGCCCGGCAATGCGCTCGCTGCCGTTGAGCTGCAGCCGGTAGTGATCGCTGAGATGGGTCATGATCGCGGTCGGCGAGGCGGGCACCTCGCTGCCCTCCTCTGCCCAGCCACCACGACCGATGCGCCCACGGCGCTCGAACACCAGCGGCGGGCCGTCGAGAAACTGCGCCACTTCACGCTCGACGCCATCCTTCACCTCGTGGGATAGCGCCAGGGTGCGCGCGCCCTCACTGCTGATGCGCACCGCTCTGGCGTGAAACACATAGCAGTGATTGGCCCACAGGCTGAACTCGAACCAGCCCTCCGGCGAATCCGGCGCGGCGACCCCATCTAGCACCGAGCAGTCGAAGCCGGCATCGCTGTCCCAGGCAGCGGCAAGGGCTTCCTGGCCAGAGGGTTGTTCAGCGACGGCTGGCCCAGACAGCCCAAGCACCACCGCGGCAAACAGCAAGCCGCAGCGGCGTAGGGAAGTGTGTAGCGGAATACGGTGCTGCGCACAGCGCAGCGGATGACGGAAATGCGCGGTCATCCCTGTCCTCATTAACGCTGCCCCAAGGTCTCGAGCCCCGACGCGCGCAGCAGCGGCATCCAGGCGTCGCCACTACGATAGGCCGCACCCTCGGCGTGACGATCGAGATAGGACTGGAGAAGCTGCGCTTGCGCCTGGTCGCCGCGCTGGGACTGCCGCGCACTGGGCGCCATGAACATCGGCATCTCGGCGGATGCCCCCACGGTCATGATGCCACTGTTGCCGCCACCGCCCTGGGCGGGAGACTGGAACATCGGCAGGTCAACCAGCGACGGCCGTGACACCGAGGCCCCGGCATTGCCGGCAGTAGCAGGTACCGCCTGCGCCGCCCCCTGAACACCGCTGCCGCCGGCCAGGCTTGGCTGGGTCGCGGTGCTGTCAGCGTCGCTACCGTGATAGACCTGTACCCCGGTGATCACCATCAGCGATACGGCAGCGGCAATCGCCGCGCTACCGGTAAACGACAACCCGCTGCGCTTGCGCACCAGCGACTTGTCGATGGCGGGCAGCGGCTCGTCGGCAATCTTTGTCATGATACCTGCCGAGAGGTCGGTGCTGACATCGACATCACGATCACGCTGCATGAGGCTGCGGGCCAGATGATAACGACGCCAGGCATCGGCATCGTCGCTGTGCCCGTCAAGCGACTTGAGTACGCGACGCAGTTCGAGCTCATCACCCTCATCATCCATCAGGGCAGACAATGACTCTCGTGCCTGTTGATTCATTACTTACACCCTCATCCTCGACAGGGCCTGACGCCCATTAGTCAGTAGAATCCTGATACCGTATGGCAACGATCATGCCGCTACCTGCCTGACGTACCGGGCATCGGCTGCGGCACTGCCCGTCACATCATTGCCCTCAGGAAGCGCCAGCGGCGACCACCCTTGTGACGTCATCGCTCGCCAACAGTTCAGCGATATAGGCGAAAAACTCATTCATGGATCATGTCCTGAGTACGCGCCGTGGTCACCAGCGGCTGGATATGCTTATCAACTGCCTCGCGGGCGCGAAAAATCCGCGAACGCACCGTGCCTACCGGGCAGTTCATGACATTGGCAATATCTTCATAGGAGAGCCCGTCGAGTTCGCGCAGGGTAATCGCGGTGCGCAGATCCTCCGGCAGGTTCTCAATGGCCTCGAACACCGCGGCCTCCAACTGGTCGCGCGCCATTGCTGCCTCAGGGGTCTCGGTATCCGACAACCGGCCACTGTGATCGACGATCTCGGCATCGACGATATCCAGGTCGCTGCCCGGAGGGCGCCGCCCACGCGAGACCAGATGGTTCTTGGCGGTGTTGATCGCGATACGATACATCCAGGTGTAGAAGGCGCTCTCGGCCCGAAACTTGCCCAGTGCGCGATAGGCCTTGATGAACGCCTCCTGAGCCACGTCATGCACTTCGGCGTGGTCGTGCACGTAGCGTCCGATCAGACCGATGATCTTGTGCTGGTATTTCTTTACCAGTAGATCGAAGGCCCGGTTATCTCCCTGCTGGGCACGCTCGACGAGTTGCTGGTCGGTTTCCCTCGTGCCCATTCAACCCCTCCCCGATCGGGAGAGTAACGTGGCGGGCGTAGCAGACAGTGCCAGCACAGCGGCAACATAAACGAATCTGGTAATCATGGCGTTAACCTGGGCCCTGTCAGGCAAAGTGTGATGGTTACCCGTAAGTGTTCCTGTTTATTGGCATTCCATCAAGCAGGGTCTACCGACCTCAACGACCCGCTGAGACCGGAACGGTGCGCCGGAGTTCCATGCCGGCGTTGATTTTTCAGGCCCTGCCAGGCGATAGTAGAGGCACGGCTTTCCCCCATCTCACGCGCGAATCACGTCACAGGTAGCGGCATGTCACAACAGCAGGTCAATAACCTCAACGTCCTCGCCCAGGACGTCCTGATCTCTCCCGATGCTTTGAAGCAGGAAATTCCTCTGACAGAAGGCGCCGAGCGCACCGTCGTCGAAGGCCGTGAGACCATTCAGCGCATTCTCGATGGCAGCGACCCGCGCCTGCTGGTGGTGGTCGGCCCGTGCTCCATCCACGACGTGGATGCCGCCCTCGACTATGCCCGCCGCCTGCGCCGACTGGCCGATCAGGTCAAGGATAGCCTGTACATCGTGATGCGCGTCTATTTCGAGAAACCGCGCACCACGGTGGGCTGGAAAGGACTGATCAACGACCCCCACCTCAACGGCTCGTTCGAGATCGAAGAGGGCCTGCATATCGCCCGCAAACTGCTGGTCGAACTCGCCGAACTGGGCCTGCCGCTAGCCACCGAGGCGCTCGACCCGATCTCCCCGCAGTACCTACAGGACTGCATCAGCTGGTCGGCGATCGGTGCACGCACCACCGAATCCCAGACCCACCGCGAGATGGCATCCGGCCTGTCGTGTCCGGTGGGCTTCAAGAACGGCACCGACGGCAGCCTCGACGTGGCGGTCAACGCCCTGCAGTCGGTGGCCCATCCGCACAACTTCCTGGGTATCGACCAGGCCGGCCAGGTGGCCATCATCCGCACGCGTGGCAACGCCTACGGTCACGTGGTGCTGCGCGGCGGCAACGGCAAGCCCAACTACGACAGCGTCAGCGTGGCGCTGGCCGAGCAGGAACTGACCCAGGCCGGCATCAAGCCCAACATCATGGTCGACTGCTCGCATGCCAACTCCAACAAGGATCCGGCCCTACAGCCGCTGGTGATGGAGAACGTCACCAACCAGATCCTCGAGGGCAATCGCTCGATCATCGGCCTGATGGTCGAGTCGCATATCGGCTGGGGCAACCAGAAGATTCCCGAGGATCACAGCCAGCTCAAGTACGGCGTCTCGATCACCGACGCCTGTATCGACTGGGACGCTACCGTCGAGGCCTTCACGGCGATGCACGACAAGCTCAAGCCGGTGCTGGCGGCGCGCACCCAGGCCGCCTGAGCCACTCTCGCCTGCAACGCACTGCGCCCGCCAAACGGCGGGCGCAGTGCGTTTATGACAGCACAGTGGTTCAGGGCAACTGCGCCACGCCGTCGATCTCGCGACTGAAGGGTGGCAGCGCATCGAGCAGCGCACGACCATAGCGGCGCGTCAGCACCCGGCGGTCGAGCAGCGTGATACGCCCGCTGTCCTGCTCCTTGCGGATCAGCCGCCCGCAGGCCTGGACCAGCTTGATCGAGGCGTCGGGCACGCTGATGCGCATGAAGGGGTTGCCGCCGCGGCTCTCGATCCACTCGGCAAGCGTCGCCCCCACCGGATCGTCGGGCACCGAGAACGGCAGCCGGGTGATCACCACGTGCGTGAGGTAGTCGCCGGGCAGATCGATGCCCTCGGCGAAGCTCGCCAGGCCGAAGATGATGCTGCCCTGCCCGGCGTCGACCCGCCCCCGATGGCGCTCGATCAGCTCGCGCTTGGGTAGCCGGTCCTGGGCCAGCACGCGCTCGCCAAGCGCCTTGGGCAGCGCCTTCTCCACCGCGCGCAGCTGGGCCCGCGACGAAAACAACATCAGCACGGCCTCGCGGCTGTCCAGCGCCACGACGAAGTCGACGATAGCCCGCTCGTGGGCCTCGCGGTTGCCGGGATCCACCGCCTCGCGCGGCACGCTGAGCACCGCCCGCGAGTAGTCGAAGGGGCTCGGCAGGCGCTGGTAGCGGTAGCGATTGGCCAGTCCGGCGCGCTCCTGCAGGCGCTCGAAGCGACCCAGCGCGGTGAGCGTGGCCGAGGTCACTACCGCCCCGTAGCAGCTGCCCCACAGCGTCCGCGCCAAGGTGTGGGCGGCAGAGACCGGGCTCGCCGAATAGACCAGCTCGGGCTCGCCGGCCACCGGCTCGAAGGTCAGCCAGCGCGCCCGCGGCGGCTCGGCCGGGTCGTCCTCCTCACTGAACGCCAGCCACAGCGCATGCGCCTCCAGCGCACGACCGTGCAGCAGCGCGATCAGCGGCAGCCACGGCTCGGCCTGCTCCTTGGGAAGTCCGGTGTGCTTGTCAGGGTCGAGGCTCTCGCGCAGGATATCGGCCATGCTCTCGAGGTTGCGCGCCAGCGAGGCAAACACCACCACCAAGGCGCTGGCCTGCTCGCGCAGCGGCCCCGGTGCGCGGCCCATCTCGAAGCGGTGGTGGCGGCTCTCGTCGCCGCTGCCCTGGGGCAGCTCGGCGAGCTGATGGCCCAGCGCCATGACCTCGCCCAGCCGCGGCTCGATAGCGGCGATCGCCTCGGGAAAGCCGGCCAGCAGTCGCGCCAGGGTCGGCTGCACGGCGAGTGCCGCATTCAGCTCGGTGAGGGATTTCTTCAGCGTTCTCAACCAGCGCAGTGCGCCGTTGACGGCGAAGCGGTGGGTAAAGTGCTCCACCGCCTTGTCGGGCAGGTGGTGGCCCTCGTCGAAGACATAGATGCAGTCGGCGGGCTTGGGCAGCACCATACCGCCGCCCAGCGACAGGTCAGCCAGCACCAGGTCGTGGTTGGCGACGACGATGTCGGCGCTGTCGAGATGGCGGCGGGCACGGAAGAAGGCGCAGGCGTTGAAGTGGCCGCAGCGACGGTTGGTGCACTGGCGATGGTCGGTGGTCAGCCGCCGCCACTGGGGATCGGCGATGGTCTCCGGCCAGCTGTCGCGGTCGCCGGCCCAGCGCCCGCTGCCGTAGGCCTCGGCCAGCTGCTTGACCAGGGCATGGAAGTCGTCGCCGTCGCGCGCCTCCATGGCCTGTTCGAACATCGACAGGGTCGGGTTCTCCTCGGCGCCGTCGAGAGCCTTCTCGAGATTGGCCACGCATAGGTAACGGCCACGCCCCTTGGCCAGAGCATAGTCGAAGCTCAGCCCACTGTGGGCCTTGAGCGCCGGCAGGTCCTGATGCAGCACCTGCTCCTGCAATGCCACGGTGGCGGTGGAGATCACCAGTCGCTTACCTCGCGCCTGGGCCACCGGCAGGGCCGCCAGCAGGTAGGCCAGGGTCTTGCCAGTGCCGGTGCCCGCCTCGAGCACGCAGACGTGCTCATCGCTGACCCGCTTGCCGCTATCGTCGGCCTCGATGCCCGCCAGGGTGCGGGCGATCTCGGCGATCATCAGCCGCTGGCCGTAGCGCGGCGTCAGCTCAAGCCCTTCGAGCACGCGACGGTAGGCGGTCTGGATGTCGCCCTTCAGGGCCTCATCGAGCATGGGGGGGGCGCCTACAGCAGCCCTTCGGGCGGATGCTCGCAGGGCAGCTTGTCGTTGATGTAACGCTCGATCTCGGGCAGTGAGAAGGCGTCCTCTTCGCCGACGAAGCTGATCGATACACCCTTGGCACCAGCGCGGCCGGTGCGGCCAATACGGTGCACGTAGTCTTCCGGATCCTCCGGCAGGGTGTAGTTGATCACATGGCTGACGTCGTCGATATGGATGCCGCGCCCGGCCACGTCGGTGGCCACCAGCACCTGCACCTCGCCCTCGCGGAAGCGCTCGAGGGTCTTGATGCGCTGCACCTGCGGCACATCGCCGGAGAGCATCGCCACGTCGACACCGGCCTTCCTGAGCAGTTCGTCGAGCTTGCGCACCAGGTCGCGGCGATTGCCGAACACCATCACCCGCTCGAAGCTCTCCTGCTTGAGCAGGTTGATCAGCAGGCGCTGCTTGTCGTCATCGCCGACCATATAGACGCGCTGGTCGATGTCGGCGGCGTTCTCCACCGTGACCTCGATCTCGACGTGAGCCGGGCTCTCGGTCCACTGGCTGGCCAGGTTGAGGATGTCTTCGGTGAAGGTCGCCGAAAACAGGAAGGTCTGGCGCTCCTCCTTCTTGGGCGTATGCCGAATGATGCGCTTGACGTCGGGAATGAAGCCCATCGACAGCATGCGATCGGCCTCGTCGAGCACCAGCACCTCTACCTGGGTCAGGTCGACGTCGCGCTTCTCGTGGAAGTCGAGCAGCCGGCCCGGGGTAGCGACCAGGATATCCAGGTTCTTGCCCAGGCTGTCGCGCTGCTTCTGGTAGTCCATGCCGCCGACCACGCTTGCCACGTTGAGCTGGGTGAAGCGCGCCAGCGCCTTGGCGTCCTTCTCGATCTGCAGCGCCAGTTCGCGGGTCGGCGCGATGATCAACGCCCGCGGTGCGCCGGACTTCTGGGCGTTGGGCGCCTCCTCCTCGAGGAAGTAGGCCAGTATCGACATCAGAAACGCCGCGGTCTTGCCGGTGCCGGTCTGGGCCTTGCCGACGATATCGCCGCCGAGCAGGGTCTGGGCCAGCGCCTCGGCCTGGATCGGCGTGCAGTACTCGAAGCCCTGGGCATGGATCGCACGCATCAACGCCAGCGGCAGATCGAAGTCGTGGAAGCGCCACTTGCCCGCCACCGGCGGGACCTGGAACTGACGCAGATCCCAGTTGGATTGCGACTTGCGCGGCTTGCGGCGACGACGCTTGGGCTTGCGGTTCTGGGCCGGTGCCGTGGTCTTTTCCGACTCGCTCATAGGCTGTGATTCTGTCCGTAATATGAGTGGATGTAATGCCAGTCCAAACCTGCCTGGACGTTTTCAGGCGGCCTATTGTAGCAGCCATTGACGACGAGGGCGCCCCCGGCTGTGTGCCACCCGCCGCGCCTGTTAGAATGGCAGTACACGCAACAGGAGTTCAGGCGTCATGACACGCAGGAAGAAGACCCGTTCGCTGGCCGACAAAGTGACGCTGCGCACCGGCAAGCGCAAGGATTTCAAGAAATGGCGTCACGAGAACCCCGATCAGGTCACCTCGTCGCGCCGTTTCACCGAAAAGAAGCGCCAGCAGCGCAAGCTGCAGGCGGTTCGCAAGCTGGCGCGCCAGCAGCAGGCACCGAGCATCCAGGTGCATCCCGAGCGCGCCCCGGAGAGCGACGACTGATGCGCCTGGTCTCGTTCAATATCAATGGCATTCGTGCCCGGCTGCATCAGCTCGAGGCGCTGATCGAGGCCCACCGCCCGGCGCTGATCGGCCTGCAGGAAACCAAGGTACAGGACAGCGAGTTCCCCCGTCAGGCGGTGGAGGCGCTGGGCTATCGGGTCTACTTCCACGGCCAGAAGGGCCACTACGGCGTGGCCATGCTGTGCCGCGACGAGCCCGAGGCAGTGCACTACGGCTTTCCCGATGATGGCGAGGAAGCCCAGCGGCGTATGATCGGCGTGCGTCTGGCCATGGCAGATGGTGAGCCACTGACGGTGTGGAACGGCTACTTTCCCCAGGGCGAGAACATCGAGCATCCCACCAAGTTTCCCCACAAGCAGCGCTTCTATGCCCAGCTGTCGCGGCTGCTGGATGAGGATTGCCGCCCCGAGCAGCGCATGGTGGTAATGGGCGATTTCAATATCTCGCCGGAGGATATCGATATCGGTATCGGCGAGGCCAATCGCAGGCGCTGGCTGCGTGAGGGCAAGACCAGTTTCCAGCCCATCGAGCGTGAGTGGCTAGGGCGGGTCAAGCAGTGGGGGCTCAGCGATAGCTACCGGCTGCGCTATCCCGGGGTCGACGACCGCTTCAGCTGGTTCGACTATCGCTCGCGGGGCTTCGAGCGCGAGCCTCGCCGCGGCCTGCGTATCGACCATATCCTGGTCACCGCTGCGCTTGGCGAACGGGTCAGCGATGCCGGCATCGATTACCAGCTGCGCGCCATGCCCAGGCCCTCGGATCATGCGCCGGTGTGGACCGAGCTATCACTCTGAGAGCTGTGCCTGGGCCTGCCACGGATCCAGGCCGGTGAGCCACGCCTCGGCCTGCTCGGCGCCCAGCGAGGCGGCTCGCTGCCAGGCATCCTGCGCCCAGCGGTCGCGCCCCCAGTCGTTGGCCAGCTGACCCAGTCGCAGCCAATCCTCAGCCTCGCCGCTGCGCTCGGCCAGCGCCTGCCACGCCGCGAGTGCCGCCTCGCGGTCTCGCGCCGCCTGCCAGGCCTGGGCCAGCAGACGACGGTGCGCCAGGCTGTCTGCCACCGCGCCCGCCTCGAGGGCAGCCTGCAGCCGTTCGGCGCCTCGCGCGGGAGTGCCTGCCGCCATATGCAGGTGTACCAGGGTCGACAGGTCCTCATCAGCGGAGAACACGCCCAGCCGCCAGGCGGTGTCCCAGAACACGGCCGCCTGCTCATCGAGCCCGGCCTGCTGCGCCAGCGCCGCGGTGCGGCGCCACTCCTGGGCGGGAGAGTCGACGTCCAGCTCACCGCCCAGCAGCGCCAATGCCTGATCCCCGGCGCCGCTGCGCTGATAAATCGCAGCGGCCAGGCGACGCTGGCTCGGCGACAGCGAAGCCGTCTCCGCGGTCGCCCGGGACAGCCACTCGCGGGCCTCTTCCCAGCGTTCGAGTCGCGCCAGGGTCCTGGCCATGCGCCAGTAGTCGTCGCCCTCTCCTGAATGACGCGCCAGCCAATCGGCCAGCAGCTCGGTGCCCTGCTCGCGCTGGCCGGCCGACAGCCGCAGACCGGCCTCCTGGTACTGCCAACGATCACGCTGGCTCGACGACATCTCGCCGCTGCGCCTGGCCTGGGCGAGATAGTCGGCGGCCGCTGCAAAGCGCTCCAGCCTGGCCGCGGAATGTGCCGCTAGCTGGAGATAGAGCGCGCTCGCCCAGCGGTCCGCGGCATTGCCGCCCGCCAGTCGCTGTGACTGCGACTCGGCGCGCTGCAACACCGCATTGGCCGCCCCCTCCTGGAGCTGCTGCTGCAGGCGCTCGAGATCACGAATGAACTCACCCGGCAGTGGCGGCTCGGCCAGCGCCGTCAGTGGCGTGGCGACGAGCCAGACCCAGACGATACTCACCAAGTGACGTTTAAGGCGCATCGCTCACCTCAACTGAAATTCGAGACGTTGCTGGGCACGCCGCAGCCCCCCGGCCGGCTCGAACTGCCAGCGCTGCACCGCCTCTATCGCGGCGCGGTCGAAGACATTGCGCGGCTGCGCGCTGGTGACCTGGACGGAAGACGGATCCACGCTGCCATCCGGCCGGATCACGAAGCGCAGCTCGACGAAGCCCTCTAGCCCTCGCCGCTGTGCCCGCGAAGGATACTCCGGTGGCACCCGGCTGGTCGGCGAGATCTGGCCGACGTCCACCGGCGTCTGGCTGTCCGCTTGGACATCGCTCTGGCTGGTCGCCGTGGTGTCGGGAGCCACCTCGGTCGACTCGGCGACTGGGGACGGCTCCGGCTGGGGCTGCGGTTCCGGCTGGGGCTGCGGTTCCGGCTCTGGCGGCGGCTCGGGCGTTACCTCGCTCATATCGGGCAGCGTCTCATCCAGCTCAAGCGGCAAGTCATCCTCTGGCAGCGGCTCAGGATCCGGTAGCGCGATGGGGCTCTCCTGGGGCAGCAGCTCGGGGGCGGGTGGCGGCACCGCGGCAGGCGACGGAGGTGGCGTCTCTGCCGGTGGCTCGGCCGTCTCCTCCTGGGCCACCTCGGGGGCCTCCACCATGGTCATGGCCAGCGTATTGTCGAGCATTTCGACCTCGGCCTCGGGGGGGGCCACCAGGAGCGCCAGCAGCCAGAACAGCGCCAATGCCAGCACAATGCCGCCAAGCGCCGATACAGGCACTCGCGTCATGACTCACTCCGGCTGGCCGCCACCGCCACCTGCTCGACACCGGCACTGCGGATGCTGTCCATGACTTCAATCAGGATGCCGGTAGCCGCTTGCCGATCCGCCTGGATCACCACACTGCCATCATCGCTGACCAGGGCGGCCACTTCGTCGCCGACGCGATGCAGATCGATGGCCTTGCCATCCACCCACACCGCCCCTTCCGAGGTGATGGCGACCATCACCTGCGCCTCCGACTGGGGAGTCGCCGAACTCGACTCGGGGCGCTCGATCTCCACGCCACTCTCGCGAATGAAACTGGTGGTCACGATGAAGAAGATCAGCATGATGAAGACCACATCGAGCATCGGCGTCAGATTGACTTCACTGGCCTCGCCACTATCGGCCGTCACTCGGCGCCTACGCATGGGATTCCTCCACGGCACGGGCCAGGCGGTCATGCAACCGCTGGTCCTCGCGCCGGATGATGTGTTCCAAACGACTGGTGAAGAGCAGCCCGACGACCGCCACCGCCATGCCGGTCAAGGTCGGCAGCGTGGCGCGCGCCACGCCGTCCGCCATCGAGCGAGCCTGGCCGCTGCCGCTGAGGGCCAGGCTATCGAACACCGCGATCATGCCGGTCACGGTGCCCAGCAGCCCCAGCAGGGGGCACAGGGCGACCAGCAGTTTGAGCCAAGGCAGCGGGCGGCGCAGCCGACAGATCAGCTCCCGCGTCCACACGTCGCGCAGCGTGCGGGCGCTCCAGCTCAGATGGTCGCTGCGCTGCGTCCAGCGATCGATCAGTTGCCGGCGATGATGGCGATAGGTCACGCGAAAATACCACCAGCGCTCCAGCGACAGGGTGAACAGCAGCATGGCCACGACGGCGATGACGACCAGTACCACACCGCCTGACTCGACCAGCCGCTCTAGCGGCTCAAGCCAACGCGGAATCATGCGACCTGCGCTCCTGCGATGTCGACACATCCTGCGGCGAGCCCGTCTCGAGGTGCCGGGCCAGAGCCGCACTCGCCTGGCCTTCGACGACACCGGTCAGGTGTCGGCTGCGACCGACCAGCGCGGTATGCATGAACAACAGCGGGACGGCGGTCACCAGGCCCAGTACGGTGGTCACCAGCGCCTGGCTGATACCACCGGCCATCAACTGAGGATCGCCGGTGCCGTAGACGGTGATCGCCTGGAAGGTCACGATCATCCCCGTCACCGTACCCAGCAAGCCCAGCAGCGGTGCGATGGCGGCCAGCAACTTGACCAGTGGCTGGCCGCGCTCGAGTCTCGGCAACTCGGCCAGTACCGCTTCGTCGAGCCGCGCTTCCAGCGCCTCTGGCACCTGGTTGGCCTGCAGCTCACGAAAGCGCTGCAGCACCCTCCCCAGCGGGTTGTCACTACGCAGCTGCGAGAGCTGGGCAAGCTGACGGCGCATGGTCAGGGTGACGCGCAGCAGGTAGCCATACTGCAGCAAGCCCACCAGCAAGCCGAAGGCTCCCAGGGCGACCACCACGTAGCCCACTACCCCGCCCTGATGGAAGCGCTCCACCAGCGTGGGTCGCTGGGACAGCGCCGCGATCACCTCGCCATGGGTCGGATCCAGGGCGGCGTCACGGCGCTCGCCGGCATGAAATTCGGCCAGCACCCTGGCCACCGAGCGCGGCGTGCGCTCGACCACCGCCAGACCGGTATCACCCACGCCGCGGCGCAGCAGAGCATCATCGGTAAAGGCCGCGAAGTCGCCCAGGCGCACCACCCGGCGAGGCACTATCTCGCCGTCCGCGCCGGCCACCGGCGCCTCGAACTGCACCACACGCCCGGTCTCTTGCGTCAGACCCAGCAGCCGGTCGGCGAAGTTTTCCAGGTGCCCCAGTTCGAGTACGGCGACGCTGTCCAGCCGCTCCGGCAGCCGCGCCTCGCCGAGGGCCACCCAGCTGTCGTTGAGACCGTCGCGCAATTCGCCGGTATGACGCGACACCAGATCGAGGATCGCGGCCAGATCACTGCCCTGCTCCTGCTGCCGCGCCTCGAGTTCGGCACGGTGCTGGGCCTGGATCTCGCGCTGGTCGCTCAGCGCCGCATGGCGCTCCTGGGCCGCGCGATGCGCCTCACGACGCTGCTCCAACGCCGCCTCGAGGGCTTGGCGATCATCGAGCAGTTCACTCAGGCGCGTCCGATCACGCGCCTCGGCCGCCTCGCGCTCGGCGCGTAGACTGCTCAGCATCTCGGGATCGCCCTGCGCCAGTGCACTCACGCTGAACATCACGCTCAGCATCACTACCGCCATCAGCCTCAGCGTGCTCATGCGTCACCCTCCCTGGACAGTGGGCCGTTCTCACGTTCGAGGGGCTGGGAGACAGGCAGTTGCAAGAGCTCAGGGGCGCGCTGATCGCGTGCCATGCGCAAGCCCTTGCGCACCTCACGACGCTGCTGGTCATCCAGCGGCGCCCAGCGGCCCTGTTCGGCCAGCCACACCCCACCCTCGCGACCATCCGGGGTGAGGTAATAGAGCCCGACACGGCCCAGGCGCAGATAGTCCACTTCACGCCGCGTCGACCGAGGTTCATCCGTCACTGCCACCAGATGGTCGCGCCAGGCATCCATCTCCATGCCATACGCCAGCTCATGGCGCCAGACATTGAGGATTCGCTCCATCCGCTCGGCATCATCGAGCTCGGGGTCACCGAGCGACTCCTCCAGGCTGGACACCCGGGCACGCCGCTGTGACAGCATGAATGGCAGGTCATCCTCGATCCAGGCATCCAACCTCGACACCAGACTCGCCTGCAGGGAAGGCAGCGCCTGGCGCGTCGTATCGAGGGTATCCAGCGCCACCTCACGACGGCGCAGCTGCTCCGCCTGCTCGACCAGGTGAGGAACGAGTCGCGCGTTCTCCTGCTCAAGCCGCCGCGTCTCGCTTTCGCGTTCTCGCAGCTCGGCAAGCATCGCGCGACTCTCGTCGTCCGCGGCGTCGATCTGGGCCTGAAGTTCAGCCTGCTGACGCTGAGCGTCTCCCGCCTCCGCCGTCAGCGAGGCAGCGTTGGCCGTTCCGGCCAACAGCAGGGCGCATAGCGCAGCGCCTGGGCGAAGATAATCTAAGCCTTTACCACGCACCACTGTACTCCCATCCTGATAGAAGGTTTCGCCAAACAGGATACCACCCTGAGCGCGAATAACAATGACTTGCATTATCAAAGAGACGTCTTGTCACAGGACGCCCCTAGGACAGGCGGCGCAGATTGGTCAACAGCGGCGTGCCGGTGACGGGGTCATGCATCAGGGTGCAATCGATATCATAGAGCTCGCCGACCAACTCACGGGTCACCACCTCGTGCGGCGCGCCCTCGGCAACGATACGACCGTCGCGCATCGCCACCAACTGGTCGGCATAGCGACAGGCGCTGGCCAGGTCGTGCAGCACCATCGCCAGGGTGCGGCCCTCCCCGGCAAGGCGTCGTACCAGCTCGAAGACCTCCAACTGGTGGCCAAGGTCGAGCGCCGAGGTCGGCTCATCGAGCAGCAGCAGCGGGGTTTGCTGGGCGATGGTCATCGCAATCCAGGCGCGCTGCCGCTGCCCGCCGGAGAGCGCCTCCAGCGGACGCTCGGCCAACGCCAGCAGGTCGGCGGCCGCCAGCGCCGCCTCGACGGCCAGATGATCCTGCCGCGACCACTGCCGCAAGAAGCCCTGGTGGGGCTGGCGACCGAAGCGAATCAGGTCGCGCACCGTCAGCCCTTCGGGGGCAATCGCCTCCTGCGGCAGCAGCGCCAGGCGGCGCGCCAATTCACGTGCCGGCAGGCGTTGGATATCCGTGCCATCGAGCAGTACGCAGCCGCCCCCCGGGGCATGCAGCCGTGCCAGCCCCGCCAGCAGGGTCGACTTGCCACAGCCGTTGGGCCCCACGATGGCCGTCACCCGGCCCGGCGGCAGGCGCAAGTCCAGCGCCTCGATCACCCGCTGCTGACCGTGGGCCAGATCGAGCCGCCGCGCCTCCAGCGCACCGGTCTCAGCCGCTTCACTCATGCCAGACTCCTATGAGGACGCAATAATATCCACAGCAACCAGGGGCCGCCGACCACCGCAGTGACGATGCCCACCGGCAGCTCGATGGGCGCCAGCAGCACTCGGCCGACCAGGTCGGCCAGCACCATCACCAGCGCGCCGGCCAGCATTGAGGCGATGATGGGGACACCGCGACGGCAGGAGAGCGCACGGGCGATCTCCGGGCCGATCAGCCCCACCATACCCACCGGCCCGGCCACTGCCACCGCCAGCCCAGTCAGCAGTACCGACACCCCCAGCACCTGCCAGCGGCGCCGTGCAACCCGGGACCCCAGCCCCTGGGCAATGGCCTCGCTGAAGCGCATCAGCGACAGCGCCCGGGACAGCTGCAGCGCCATCACCACCCCCACCGCCAGCCCCACGCCGAGCACCAGCAGCGCCCCAGGAGGCCGCGCGTTGAGCGTGCCCACCGTCCACGGATAGGCGGCATTGGCGGTGTCCATGTCAACCCGCGCCAACAGCAGCTGGGTGATGGCGCCGAACACCGCGCCCACCCCGATGCCGGCGACGATAAAGCGATAGCCGCGGCTGCCACCGCCGGCGGTAAGGCCGAAGGTAATCGCCGCTGCGGTCGCCGCCCCCGCCAGCGCCATCGCCGGCGGCGCCAGCGATACGCCGAGCCCCACCAGCGAGGCCACGGCAAACGCCGTGGCACCGTTGTCGATACCGATGATGCCCGGCGTCGCCAGGCGATTGCGGGCCAGGGTCTGCATCAGGCAGCCGGCCACCGCGAACGCCGCCCCGGTCAGCCAGGCGGCCACCAAGCGCGGCAGGCGCAGCTCGATCACCATGAACTGCGCCAGGGCGTCACCCTGGCCGACCAGCGCCGCGACCAGCGCCCGAGGCGCCAGATGTACACTGCCCAACGCCAGGTAGACACCGCTCGCCACGAGCAGCGCCAACAGCAGGCCGGCATTGGCCAGCGCACTGCGCCGACTGATCAGCAGACTGGCCTCGCCGCTGCCCGGCCACTGCCAGGCCAGCCGCCAGCAGCCGCTGGGCGGCGGCAACGCAGACGCCGGTGCCCGCTTGGCGGCAGTGGCGTCACGCGCCACAGGAAATAACGACATCATGTCTCCGCGAGTAGAGCATCCGCGATCAAAGGGTCGGCATGCGCCTGGCGCGTACCACCGCCACCAGCACCGGGGCACCGCATAGCGCGGTGAGCACGCCCAGCGGCATCTCCGACGGCGCCACCAGCAGCCGCGACAGGATATCCGCCGAGATCACCATCAGCGGCCCCAGCGGCATGCATAGCCACAGCACACGGCGGATGTCCGGCCCGGCCAGGGCCCGCGCTGCGAACGGCACGACCAATCCGACGAAGGCGATCGGACCGGCAACCGCCGTGGCCGCCCCCACCAGCAGCGCCACCGCCACAATCACCAGCAGCCGCACCCGGCCCGGCCGATGGCCAAGCCCCGAGGCCACCCGCTCGCCCAGCGACAGCGCCGCCAGCGGACGCGCAATACTCACGACGATGGCCGCGGCCAGGGCAAGACCAGGCAGCACCGCCAGCAGGTCATCGGCACGCCGCCCCGAGAGGCTGCCAATCACCCAGAAGCGAATCTCGTCGGCGGCGCGCTGATCGAACAGCAGCAGCAAGGCGGTCAATGATCCCAGCAGGCCGGAGAACGCCGCCCCGGCGAGCACCAGCCGTACCGGGTCGCTGCCCACGCCGCGCAGCCGCGTCACGCTCAGCACGCACAGGCAGCCGGCCAGGGCGCCAAGCTGCGCCGCCGAGACGCGCAGCGTAGTGGCACTGGCACCCAGCAGGAGCGCCACCGCTACCGCAAAGGCGCTGCCCGCACTGACGCCCAACAGGCCAGGCTCGGCCAGCGGGTTGCGCGTGACCGCCTGCAGCAGCGCCCCGGCAACGCCTAGCGCCAGCCCCACGGCGACGCCGATCAGCGTGCGTGGCAGGCGCAGCGAACCGACCACGAAACGCGCCTCCGGGTCGCCGCCGCCGGCCAGTGCCGCCAGCGCCCGGGTGGGTCCGACATCCCCCGCCCCCAGCAGCACGCTGAGCAGCGCCACGCCCACCAACAGCAGTACCAGCGTCAGCCAGGTGGCGGCCAGGCGTGGGACCGGCGTCGCGAGCTGGGCCTGGCTCACGGCAGCAGCACGCGCTCGAGGTCATCGAGGATGGCCTGAGCCGCCAGCGGCCCCTGGGCGCTGCTCCACAGCTGGCCGTCGACGCTCACCACGCGCTCACGCTGAACTACGTCCAGGCGCTCGAAGGCCGGCGAGCGACGCGCGCTGGCCAGCGCCTCCTCGCCGTCTTCATTGAGGGTCGCCAGGAACAGCCAGTCGTCATCGATGCGCGACAGGTTCTCCAGGCTCAGCGGGTCGCTGTGGCCGGCCTGCTCCGGCACCAGGCCGCCATCGTGAACCTCGAGGCCGGCAGCCGCCAATACACCGGTGCTGAACAGCTGCGACGACATCACCAGCGGCCCCTGGGGCATCCAGCGCACCAGGGTCGCACCGCTGTCGATCCCGCGCTCGTCGAGGGTCTGCGCGATGTCGGCGGCGCGCCGCTCGACGTCGGCAATGGCCTCCTCAACCTGATCTTCTCGACCCAGCGCCTGGCCATACAGACGCGCGTCGTCCTTCCACGCCTCACGAGTGAACCCCTGGGCCGGCGGCACCACGGTCGGGGCAATCCGCGACAATAGCGCATACTGCTCATCGCTGAGCTGTGGCGGGGCCAGGATCAGGTCGGGCTGCTGATTCAGCACTGCCTCGATATTGATCTCACGCACCACTCCAACAATGGCGATCTCATCCAGGTAGTCGTCGAGATAGCTCGCCACGCCGTCGCCTCCGCGCGTGGTCACCGCACCCAACGGCGTCATGCCTACCGCCAGCGCGGTGTCCAGCGCACCCTCGTGGAGCGTGACCACGCGTTCAGGGTCTGGGCCGACATCGACCGGGCCGTGGGCGGTTTCCACGCTCTGCGCCTGGGCACCAGTGGTGAGTAGCGTCAGCGTCAGGGCCAACAGCGGGCGGCGCGACAACAACGTAAGGAACATCCAGCATCTCCTGCATCAGCAACGAAGGGCTTCGAGGTAGATGATAATAATGATTCTCATAAACTGGCGCATCCATATTGCATGGAACGCCGCGTTGCCTATCGTGCAACGCAACTCGAATGCTAATGACAAATGGAATCATTTCTATATAAGCGAGCCTTCATGGCATACTGATGATGCCCAGCCAGACCGAGGAACATCCTGGATGTACGTGACATGCACGATTTCGACGAACTGACCGCCTTCGATGCGGTCATGGAATCCGGCAACCTGACCCGCAGCGCCACTCGCCTGGGCTTGTCCAAGTCGACGCTGAGCCGACGCATCAGCCAGCTCGAGTCGCGTCTCGGCTACCCGCTGCTGCGCCGTCAATCCAATCGCCTGCTGCCCACCGAGGCCGGTGAGCTGTTCCATGGCTACTGCCAGCGCATGTTGGAGCTGGCGCAGCAGAGCCAAGCGGCCCTCGAAGCGCTGCACCACGAGATCAGTGGTGAGCTGGTGGTCGATGTCCACGTCGCGCTGACCCGGCCCTGGATGACCCAGGTGCTGCACGCCTTCATGGCCCGCCATCGTCGCCTCGACGTCACGCTCAAGACCCACGAGCGTTTTCATGCCAGCCCGGAGAGCAGCGCCATTCATGTCACCCTCGGTGCAGTGATTGACGAGACCCTACGCTGCGAGCAGCTAACCCTGCTACGCCGCGGCATCTATGCGCACCCCGATTACCTGGCACGCCACGGGCGACCGCAGCAGCCCGATGAACTGCTGGAGCACCATTGGATCGACCTGCTCGGCGATGCCGCAGGCGGCCTGCCACTGCGTCACCGCGATGGCGCGCAGTTTCTGCTCCAACCGCCGCGCTCGCGCCTGCGACTCGACCAGCCCATGCTGCAGGCCGACGCCATCGCTCGTGGCCAGGGTCTCGGTATCATGCCGTGCTGGCTCGCCGAGCGCCGCGAACGTGCCCACCCCGGCGAACTCGAGGCCTGCCTGCCGGAGTGGCGTCTGCCGACGCTGCCGGTCAACCTGCTTTACGCCCACGGCCACCAGGCCGGCAAGGTCAGCGCCATGCTCGACTTCCTGCGCCGCCACCTGCCCCCGGAGTGGGACGCATCATCCAGCCCCTCGAGCGTTGCATCCTGAGCAACGCAACGTTCTCGCACGCCCCCTCCCCCGACGCTGCCCATTGTGGTTAGAATTCACCCGCATCTGATAATCAATATCATTCAATAATCAGCATCATTCAAAGGTGAACCCATGACCCATGCGTCTCGACGCACCCTGGCCGTCGCCATCGCCGCGGCCGGTGCTTCCCTGACCGCCGTTGCCGAAGAGTCCCCGCGCCTCGACAGCATCGTGGTCACCGCCGCAGGCTTCGAGCAGGCACTGACCGATGCACCAGCGAGTATCTCGGTAGTGACCCGCGAGGAGCTCGAGCGCAAGCGCTTCTCCAACGTTGCCGAAGCCATCGCCGACGTGCCCGGCGTCGACGTGCGCAGCGGCACTGGCAAGACCGGCGGGCTCAACATCGGCATCCGCGGCATGCCCAGCGCCTATACCCTGATCCTGATCGACGGCCGCCGCCAGAACGCCGCCGGCGACGTCACCCCCAACGGCTTCGGCGAGACCTCGACCAGCTTCATGCCACCGCTGTCGAGCATCGAGCGCATCGAGGTCATTCGTGGGCCGATGTCGACGCTCTACGGCTCCGATGCCATGGGCGGGGTTATCAATATCATTACCCGCCCGGTCAGCGACACCTGGACCGGCAACCTGTCGGTCGACAGCACCTTCCAGCAGGATCGCGATGCAGGCAACTCCCAGACCCTCAACCTCTACACCTCGGGGCCGCTGATCGAAGATACCCTGGGCCTGCAGCTGCGCGGCCGGCTGTTCGACCGCGACAGCTCGGAGCGCCTGATCGAGGACGGCAGCGGACGCGACCCGCGTCCCAGCGAGGGCCGCATCTACTCGCTGGGCGGCCGCCTGACCCTGACCCCGGACGACACCAACACGCTATGGCTCGATCTCGAGCGCTCGCGCCAGGCCTACGACAACAGCGACGGGCGCCTTGGCAACCTGGATACCCCGGAGCGTATCTTCGGCTACGAGGATGAGCTACGCTTCAACCGCGACCAACTGGCACTTGGCCATTCAGCGCGTCTCGAGGCAGGCACCTGGGACAGCAGCATTACCCACTCCACCACCGAGACTCTCGGCCGCACCCTGCCGGAAGGCAGCGCACCCGCCTATGGCTATCAAGCCGAAGGCGGCGAACCGCGGTTGCTCGAAAACCGCGATATTACCGTCGACAGCAAGTTCGTCGCGCCCATCGGCGCGCATATGGTGACGCTCGGCGGGCAGTACATCGACTCGCGCCTCGAGGACGGCGCCGCGGGCAGCAGTGCCTTCGAGCAGAGTAGCTGGGCGCTATTCGCCGAGGATGAGTGGTGGCTGCGTGACGACCTGGCACTGACCCTGGGCGGGCGCTACGAGCACCACGACGCCTTCGGCGGCCATTTCAGCCCGCGCGGCTACCTGGTATGGAACACCACCGATCACTGGACGCTGAAAGGCGGGATCAGCCGCGGCTACAAGACACCCTCGCTCAATCAGCTCCACGATGGCATTACCGGCTTTACCGGTCAGGGGGCAACCGTCTCCATCGGCTCTCCCGATCTCGAGCCCGAGAAAAGCACCAACTACGAGCTTGGCGCCCTGTATGACAATCTCGACGGTTTCTCGGCCGGTGCCACGCTGTTCTACAACCGCTTCACCGATCGTATCGCCAGTGCCGACGACATTCCCAACTGCCAGTATGTCGATGATGACGGCAATACGCCCAATGCCGGGCTGGGCAACTGCTTGAGCGTGGGCAACTTCACCGCGCAGGAAGGCTTCAGCCAGCTAATCAACATCGACTCGGCAGAAACCCGCGGCATCGAGCTGAATGCCCGCTATCAGTTCGCCCCCGCCTGGTCGCTGAGCGGCGGCTACACCTATACCGATACCGAGATCACCTCCGGCGAAAGCGAAGGCCTGGTGCTCAGCAACACCCCCAAGCACAAGCTCACCGCGAGCCTCACCTGGGACGTCAACGAGCGGCTGAGCACCACCCTGGAGGGCGAGTACTACGCTTCCCGCGAGCGCTTCGCCGGCGGCCTCCCCACCTCAGGGCAGAATCTGTCGCTCTATGAACAGGTGGGCAACAAGCTCGATGGCTATGAGCTATTCAACCTGCGCGCCTCCTACCAGGTCTCCGACAACGTGCGCCTGACCGGCACCGTCTACAACCTGCTCGACAAGGACTTCGGCAAGGCCGATGCCTACCAGCATGAAGGCGAGACCTATCACGCCTACCGCTTCACCCAGACCGGCCGCTCCACCGACGGCGTCTACCTCGACGGCCGCAGCCTGTGGCTCTCGGCCAGCTACGAGTTCTGACCCGCGCCTGACTGGCGTTTCGCATCGTTGTTAGCCCCGCCACGGCGGGGCTTTTTTTCGTTCTGGCGGCAGGGCATCGGCCACAGACGACAACGCCCCGCAAGAAGCGAGGCGTTGTGGCAAGACGCAGGAAGCGCTAGGTATTACAGCTTGCTTTCCAGCGCCGGCAGCACCTCGAACAGATCACCGACCAATCCGTAATCGGCGACCTGGAAGATCGGCGCCTCCTCGTCCTTGTTGATCGCCACGATCACCTTGGAGTCCTTCATCCCCGCCAGGTGCTGGATGGCACCGGAGATACCCACGGCGATGTACAGGTCCGGGGCGACGATCTTGCCGGTCTGGCCGACCTGCATGTCATTGGGCACGAAGCCGGCGTCCACCGCAGCCCGCGAGGCGCCGATGGCGGCCCCCAGCTTGTCGGCGATGCCGTCGAGCAGTTTGAAGTTGTCGCCGTTGCCCATGCCGCGGCCGCCAGAGATGACGATCTTGGCGCCGCCCAGCTCGGGGCGGTCGGACTGGGCGAGTGCTTCCTTGACGAAGGTGGACTGGCTGTTCTCCACCACCGTGTCGACGCGCTCAATGGCGGCGCTGCCCTGATCTTGAGAAGAACGGGCCACGGCGTCGAAGGCGGTGGTGCGTACGCTGATCACCTTGAGCGGGTCGTCGCTCTTGACCGTGGCGATGGCGTTGCCGGCGTAGATCGGCCGCTGGAAGGTGTCGGCGCTCTCCACGGCGATGATCTCGGAGAGCTGGCTGACGTCCTTGAGCGCGGCAAGCCGCGGCAGCACGTTCTTGCCGGTGGTGGAAGCAGAGGCCAGCACGTGGCTGTAGTCATCGGCCAGGGCCACCAGCAGCGCGCCCATGGGCTCGGCCAGCTGGTGGGCGTAGACGGCGTGGTCGGCGACGCGCACCTTGCTCACCCCGTCGAGTGCGGCGGCGGCCTCGGCGGCGCCCTGGACGTCGTCACCGGCCACCAGGACGTGGATATCGCCACCGCTCGACGGTGCAATCTGTTGGGCCGCGGCGACCACGTGGGCAGTGGCGTCGGCGAGATGGCCGTCGTGAAGATCGGCGAGAACCAGAATGCTCATATGATCGACTCCTGTTGAAGCACTTTTATCAAAGCACCTTGGCTTCGTTCTTCAGTTTGTCCACCAGCTCATCGACGGAGCCGACCTTGACACCGCCCTGGCGCTCGGGGGGCGGGGTGACTTTGAGCAGGCTGACCCGGGAGCCCACCTCGACCCCCAGCTCCGCCGGGGTCTTGACGTCGAGCGGCTTCTTCTTGGCCTTCATGATGTCGGGCAGCTTGGCGTAGCGCGGCTCGTTCAAGCGCAGGTCGGTGGTGACGATGGCCGGCAGCGTGAGCTCGACGGTCTGCAGGCCGCCGTCGATCTCGCGAGTGACCTGCAGCTTGTCTCCGTCGACCACCACTTCGGAGGCGAAGGTGCCCTGGGGCAGGCCGCTCAGCGCCGCCAGCATCTGGCCGGTCTGGTTGTTGTCGGTGTCGATGGCCTGCTTGCCAAGGATCGTGAGACCCGGCTGCTCGTCTTCCACCACCTTGGCCAGCAGCTTGGCCACCGCCAGCGACTCGACCCGCTCGTCGGTCTCGAGATGAATGGCGCGGTCGGCGCCCAGCGCGAGTGCCGTGCGCAGCTGCTCCTGGGCGGCCTTGGGGCCGACGGTCACCGCGACCACCTCGCTGGCGACCCCGCGCTCCTTGAGCCGTACCGCTTCTTCCACGGCGATCTCGCAGAAGGGGTTCATGGCCATCTTGACGTTGGTGAGGTCGACGTCGGAGTGATCCGGCTTGACGCGGATCTTGACGTTGTAGTCGATGACGCGTTTAACCGCGACCAGTACCTTCATAGTGTCCTCGCTTGGTTCACTCGCTGAAGTCTTGGATCGGCAGCGACTGCCATGCATCGAGCCGAGCGTCGCTTACCGCCCTAAGTAGGGGTGTTGCAGTGCGTCTATTATGCATATCATGGCCAACAACTAGAAGCAAACGACCGTTTTAATCGGAAATCGATATAACCTGTTATGCGGGCAGTGAATCAAGCACAATGGCAGGTTGCGACTAGACCGTGTGAGGAGACTGTAGGTGGAACACGTAGAACGCGATTCGATGGACGTCGATGTCGTCATCGTCGGCGCCGGGCCCTCAGGGCTGTCGGCGGCCTGCCGCCTGATGCAGCAGGCCAACGACGCAGGCCAGGAACTCACCGTGTGCGTGGTGGAGAAAGGCTCCGAGGTGGGCGCGCATATTCTCTCCGGCGCCGTCTTCGAGCCCCGTGCCCTGAATGAGCTGTTCCCCGACTGGGAGGAGCGCGGTGCCCCGCTGACCACCCCGGCGATTCGCGACGAGCTGTATCTGCTCAAGGACGCCGACAAGGCCCAGAAGCTGCCCAATGCGCTGGTGCCCAAGAGCATGCACAACACCGGCGGCGACATGCCGAGTGGCGACTCCCGGCGCTACGTGATCAGCGCCGGCAACCTGTGCCGCTGGCTAGCCGAACAGGCCGAGAGCCTCGGCGTGGAGATCTTCCCCGGCTTCGCCGCCCAGGAGACGATCATCGAGGATGGCGTGGTCAAGGGCATCCTGATCGGCGACATGGGCGTGGCCGCCGACGGCCAGCCCAAGGACGGCCATATGCCCGGCATGGAGCTGCGCGCCAAGTACACCCTGTTCGCCGAAGGCGCCCGCGGCCACCTCGGCAAGCGGCTGATCGAGCAGTACGACCTCGCCGAGGGCCGCGACCCCCAGCACTACGGCATCGGCCTCAAGGAGCTGTGGGACGTGCCCGCCGACAAGCACGAGCCGGGCCTGGTACTGCACGGCTCCGGCTGGCCGCTGGCCAAGGATACCCACGGCGGCTGGTTCCTCTACCACGCCGAGAACAGCCAGGTGGTGGTGGGCCTGATCATGGACCTTTCCTACCAGAACCCCTGGCTGTCGCCGTTCGACGAATTCCAGCGCATGAAGCATCACCCGCTACTCAAGCAGTACCTTGAGGGCGGCTCACGGGTCGCCTACGGCGCCCGGGCGATCACCAAGGGCGGGCTCAACTGCCTGCCCAAGATGACTTTCCCCGGCGGCCTGCTGATCGGCTGCGACGCCGGCACCCTCAACTTCGCCAAGATCAAGGGCCTGCACACCGCCATGAAGTCGGGCCTGGTGGCCGCCGAGAGCGTCTTCGAGGCGCTTGCTACAGGCGACGAGGGCGGCCAGGAACTGACCGCCTTCAGCGACAAGTGGCAGGCCAGCTGGGCCTACGCCGAGCTCAAGGAGAGCGCCAGCTTCGGCCCGGCGATCCACAAGTACGGCACCGTCGGCGGCGGCGCCTACAACTTCCTCGACCAGTTGCTGGGTGGCAAGCTGCCCACTGTCCACGACACCACCCCGGACCATGCGGCACTCAAGCCGGCCAGCGAGTTCGAGAAGATCAACTACCCCAAGCCTGACGGCAAGCTCTCCTTCGACAAGGCCTCCTCGGTGTTTCTCTCCAACACCAACCACGAGGAGGATCAGCCCTGTCATCTCAAGCTCGCCGACCCGGAACTGCCGATCCGCGACAATCTGCCCAAGTACGCCGAGCCGGCCAGCCGCTACTGCCCGGCAGGGGTCTACGAGGTCGTCGAGGACGACGCCGGCCAGCCGCGCTTCCAGATCAACTTCCAGAACTGCGTGCACTGCAAGACCTGCGACATCAAGGACCCGGCCCAGAACATCACCTGGGTGGCGCCGGAGGGCGGCGGCGGGCCCAACTATCCGAATATGTAACCCGGCTTCGCCGGGAGTTCGAAGCCATTAGCTATAAGCTGTAAGAAAAACCATCGCCACTGGCCCAGGGCCAGTGGCATCTTTATTGTCGGCTTACGGTCCGGGCAAGGCGTCGCGCAGGGCCTCGGCGACCCTCTCCTGCTGCCCTTGTTCCAGGTAAGGGTGCATGGGCAGGCTGAGCACCCGCTCGCAGGCTGCTTCGCAGGCGCTCAGCCGGCAGGCCGGATCGGCCACCGCCGGCTGGCGATAGAGCGGACGGGGATAGTGAATCGCGGTGGGAATCCCGGCATCATTCAGCCGCGCCGCCACCTCGTCGCGCGCCTCCAGCTGCAGGGTGTACTGGGCATGGACGCTGAGATTGCCGGGCAGCAACCGCGGGCGATCGAGCGGCAGCTCTGCCAGCAGCCGGTCATAGCACCCCGCCACCGCCTGGCGCTGCGCCACCTCCGCATCGAAGTCGTCGAGCTTGACCAGCAGGATCGCCGCCTGCAGCGTATCCAGGCGGCTGTTCATGCCCAGATGCAGATGCCGGTAGCGCCCCGCGTCGCCGTGGTTGATCAGGCCCCGTAGCTGTGCCGCTAGCTCATCGTCATCGGTGAACAGAGCGCCACCATCGCCATAGCAGCCCAGCGGCTTGCTGGGGAAGAAACTGGTGCAGGCCACCCGGCTCAGGCTGCACGAGGCGCGACCATGGCGGCTGGCGCCGAAGCTCTGGGCGGCATCTTCGATCACCGTCAGCCCATGGCGCTCGGCCACCTTGGCGATCTCCTGCATATCGGCACACTGGCCGAACAGCGAGACCGGCATGATCGCCCGGGTGCGCGGGGTGATCAGCGCCTCGAGCGCCTGGGGATCGAGCAGCAGGCTCCCGGGGTCGATCTCGGCATAGACCGGGCGTGCCCCGCACAGCGCCACGCTTTCGGCGCTGGCAACGAAACCGAACCCCGGCACCACCACCTCGTCGCCGGGGCCGATCCCAAGCCCCATCTGGGCCAGTTGCAGGGCAGCGGTACCGCTGCCACAGGCGATGCAGTGGGCCACCCCGACCCGCGCCGCGAGACGCCCCTCGAGCTCGGCCACTTCCGGCCCCTGGATGTAACGTCCGTGGGCCAGCACGCCTTGAATGGCCGCGTCGAGTCGCGGCTTGAGGCGCACCTGCTGGGCAGCCAGATCGACGAAGGCCATCGCCATGATCAGCCTCTACCGGCATGCCGCGCCAAGCCCAGCGCACGCAGCCGTGGGTGCAGCTCGTCGTCCAGCGCCGGCTCGGGCTGTGCCTCGCGAATCGCCTGCACCGCCGCCAGACAAGGGCGCACCGCCTCGATGCCGAAACCGCGTCCGGCGAGGATCTCGCGATAGCTGACGGTATGCAGATCGGTGAACCCGGCGGAAAATTCGAACGCCTCGCCGTCGCAGGTCACCGAGCGATAGGTGGGCTGTCGCCCGCGCACCTCGTCGGGGAGATCCTCGGCATCGATGGACAGGAACCAGCGCACCCGCGCCCGGCGATACTCCAGATAGCCGCTGGCCTTGTGATCGTCGCGGTGGTGCAACACCAGTCGCTGCAAGTCGCCGAACACCATCTGCAGCATATCGAAGAAGTGGATACCGATATCGGCCACCACCCCGAAGGAGCGCCGCGGGTCGCCCTTCCAGCTCTCCAGGTACCAGGGACCGCGGGAGGTGATGTAGGTGAGCTCCACCTGGTGGCAGTCGCGCCCGTCACGCTCGACCCGGTCGCGCAGCTCGTGGATCACCGGGTGGTGGCGCAGCTGCATGATCGAGTAGACCCGCCGAGCGCTGTCGGCCTCTACCCGGCGCAGCTCGTCGAGCTGCTCGACGCTGGCCACCAGCGGCTTCTCGCAGATCACCTCGCAGCCAAGGTAGAGCCCGGCAGTAACATGTGCGCTATGCAGATGATTGGGTGAGCAGACCACCAGATAGTCGAGGGCCTGCCCCTTGCGCTTGCGCCACCAGGCATGCTCGAGAAAGCGCTCGAACTCGGTGAAGAAGGCGCAGTCGGTGGAGATCGAATCGATCACTCCCACCGAGTCGTTGATGTCGTAGGCGGCCACCAGCTGATGGCCGGTCGCCTGTATCGCCTGCATATGGCGGGGGGCGATATAGCCCGCCGCGCCGATCAGCGCAAAGTTCATCGCTGCCTCCCTGGCATCGGGTGGGACGTCACAGGGGTAAAGGTAGCGGATCAATCGCCGCGTGCCACCGGACGCGCCGGATCCTCGATCCACCCACTCCAGGAGCCAGCATATAACCGCGGCAGCGGCAGGCCGGCCACCGCGTAGGCAAGGATATTGTGGCAGGCGGTAACCCCGGAGCCGCAGTAGCTGACCACCGCCTCGGCCCGTGGCAGCTCCGCCGCCAGCAGCTCGGCGGGCTTGAAGCGGCCGCTCTCATCCAGGTTGGCAGCGCTTGGCCGACAGTTGGCGCCAGGGATATGACCGGCCACCGGGTCGATGGGCTCCTCCTCGCCGCGAAAGCGTACCGGGCTGCGCGCATCGAGCTTGAGCGCCCGCCCCGAGAACACCTCATCGGCATCGACCCAGGCCGTCTCATCGAACGCCGGCCGCCAGTCGCCTGCCTCAGGCTCGGCGGTACCCGGCGCCAGCGCTCCGCCGGCGGCCTGCCAAGCCGCCAGGCCACCGTCGAGCACATACACCTCGGGGTGGCCGGCCCAGCAGGCCAGCATCCACCAGGCTCGTGCCGCGGCCAGTTGGCCACCCATGTCGTCGAACACCACCAGCGGCCGGGACGGCGAGACGCTCAGGCGCTGCAGGGTCGCCGTGAAGGCCGCCGGGTCGGGTAACGGATGGCGGCCGCCCTGCCCCGGCGCTGCCGCCAGGTTACGGTCGAGGTCCAGGTGCAGGCTGCCGGGGAGACTCGCCTGGCGCCATAGCGCGGCGCCGGCGCCTGGCTGGTTGAGGCGCGCGCGGCAGTCGAACAGCTGTGGAACGGAGGTTGCCGCCAGGCGACGTTGCAGCGTCGCGGCGTCAATCAGCGGTGATCTCATGCGGATTCTCCAAGCGGTTCCAGGGGCGCGCGCAGGGCGATCAGGCGGCGCTTGCCGGCGTGGGTGAAGCACACTTCGATCACCGGATTGGCCGGGTCACCCTCGACCACCTGAATCTCGCCCTCGCCGAATACCGCGTGGCGTACGCGCTGGCCAACATCGAAGGCCGCCGCCGCATAGCGGCCCGGCGGGCCGGCGACGCCGCTGGCGGCAGCGCTGACGTCCAGCGCTCGGCCGCTGGCCGTCAGGTAGCGCTCCACCAGCGCTGGCGAGGCAACCGCCAGCGGCGCCTGGGGCGGATCGGCGGCGCGCAGTGCATCCGCCACCCGCTGGCAGTCATCCCAGGCGCTCTCGGCGATGAAGCGGCTGGGACGATGCTCGCCGCCGTCGTGGACCATCAGCAGTTGCTCCCGGGCGCGCGTCATGGCGACGTAGAACAGCCGTCGCTCCTCTTCCAGGCGCTCCGGGGTCAGCGGGTTGTCACGGCTATAGTGGGGAAAATCCTCCTCGTTGACGCCCCACAGTGCCACCAGCGGCCACTCCAGCCCCTTGGCGCCGTGCACGGTGGAGATCAGGATGCCGTCGGCATCGCCGGCGCTCGCCGCGGGATCGCGATCGGGCCGCTCGAGCAGCGCAATGAAGGCCTCCGGGTCATGGTCGAGCTCGGCGGCCTGTTCGATCAGCACGTCGAGCAGGCGTACATCCTCCTCGCCCTTCTCGCGCCGTGCCGCAGCGCGCTTGAGCACCTTCTCGGCATCGAGGCGCTCGACCACCTCGGCCAGCAGCCGCGACGGCGGCCAGGCAGCCAGCTTGGGCAGGTCGCAGAGCAGCGCCCAGCGGCGCTTGAGGTTGCGCCGCTGAATCGGCTTGAGGCTGGCCAGCAGCGGGTCATCACGGCTCGGCCACTGCTGCGACTCAGCGAGCTGCGTGGCCAGCGCCTGCAGCCGCTCGCGGGCCACGAAGGGCGTGGGCTGGGCAAGCAGCAGCAGCAGGTGCGCCGGATCCTGGAGCAGCCGCGGCTGACGCGCCAGACGCAGGTAGCCGGCCAGCGCCTGGACCAGCGGCAGCCGGAACACGAAACGATCCTCGCGGGCCAGGCGAAACGGCAGCCCGGCGCGCAGCAGCTGCAGTTGCACCGATACCGACAGCGCCCAGCTGCGTACCAGGATACAGCCCTCGGCGAGGTGCCGGCCGTCACGCTGCCAGGCGCCTAGGGCCTCGACCAGCGCGCTGCCGCCCTGGGCCACGCTCAAGCGGGTATTGGGGTTGCCCGCCGCCGCCAGGCACAGCTGGTCGGGACGCCGCCGATTGGCGGCGATCGCATGATTGGCCGCCAGCGCCAGTGCATCACCGTGACGGAAGGTGATCGACAGCGGGTAGTCGTGGGCGGCGCCGAAGGTGCGGGTGAAGTCCTCGAGCATGGTGTCGGGGCGCGCGCCGCGCCACTCGTAGATGCACTGGTTGGCATCGCCTACCGCCATCACCGCCGCACGCTCGCCGGCCAGCAGTGCCAGCAGCCGCTGCTGGGCTTCGTTGATATCCTGATATTCGTCGATGATGACATGGTCGAGAAAGCCCTGAACCCGCTGTCGTAGCGCGGCATCTGCCTCCAGCGCCCGTAGCGGCCGATACAGCAGGTCGGCATAGGTCATCAGCCGATGCTGCTCAAGCAGCGCCTCGGCGGCATCGAAGGCATCGACGAAGTGGCCGGTGTCGTCGCCGAAGTCGAGACGCTCGTAGAGTGTCTGGGGCGCCTCCATCTCGGCCTTGACCAGCTCGCAGAAGTGGCCGAAGGCCTCGAGCCGGTCGCCGTCCAGCGCCGACTCCAGCATTGCCTCGTCGCCGTGCAGACTCTGCTGCACGGCCTGGCGCAGCAGCCGCTCGCGCTGCCACTCCTGGGCCAGCAGCTCACGCGGCGCCAACACGCCCCAGCGAGTCAGGGTGCCGGTCAGGCGGTGGCCGATGGAGTGGAAGGTGCGCACGTCGGGCAGCGCCTGGCCGGCAGGCGCCCAGCGCGCCAGCTTGGCGGTGAAATCCTCCCGCGCGGCGCGGTTGAACATCAGCACCAGCAGCCGCGACGGAGCGGCGCCCTGGGCCAGCAGGTGCAGCACTCGCGCCACCATGGTGGTGGTCTTGCCGGCGCCGGCCACCGCGGCGACCCGGGCGTGGCCGCCGGCATGACCGACCACCGCATGCTGCTCGTCGGTCAGTTTCACATTGCCTCCAGTTCACCGAGCGGCTGCCAGTGGCCGGCACTGACCAGGCCGAGCTGCTCCCGGCCATCGATCACGCGGCTCTCGCCCTCCTCCACCAAGCGGTAGAAGACGTTGCGCCCCAGCCGTGCGGCAAGGCCAAAGCGGACCGTGACCTGCGGCACCGGCGTGCCATCCGGCGTGGCGGTGACCGTCAGCCGCTGCTCCTCGCCCAGCGCCAGGCGGTCGCCAACGTTGGTGGTCAGCCACCAGCTGTCGCCATCACGCTCGGCATCGACGATCACGAAGGCGCAGTC
The DNA here is from genome assembly GCF_010977575.1 of Halomonas socia. Classification (GTDB taxonomy): domain Bacteria; phylum Pseudomonadota; class Gammaproteobacteria; order Pseudomonadales; family Halomonadaceae; genus Franzmannia; species Franzmannia socia. Next base: position 3,117,462 of record NZ_CP048812.1, on the reverse strand, counting down.
CTCGACCGCGATTTGCCACTTCTCGACGGGGCTGACCAGATAGTGCTCGCCGTCCGCTTCGCGGCGCAGCAGTGTCGAAAGCAGCCTCACCAGCGAAGCACGGCGCATCGGCGTGCCGTCATGGATCCAGTGTCCGTCGGCGCGGATGGTCAGATCCATGCGCCCGCTTAGCGCCGGGTGCCAGCGCTCGAGGGGCGGTATCGACCCGGTGGCTTGGGTGGCGATCAGCAGCGGCTCGAAGGACATGGCGTTCTCCCGGTGGTACGACGCGCTCAGACCAGCCCGGCGGCGGCCAGGCTGTCGCGCATCTCGGCCGGCGCATGGGGCGCCGCCTGGCGAAACAGCCGATAGAAGTTGGCGGTGGTCTGCATCGCCACTTCATCGACGCTGATGCCGCGCTCGGCGGCGATGCACTCGGCCACCTCGATCACCCAGGCCGGTTGGTTGGACTTGCCGCGATGCGGCACCGGCGCCAGGTAGGGGCTGTCGGTCTCGATCAGCAGGCGATCGAGGGGGATCTGGCGCGCCAGCGCGCGCAGCGCGCCGGCATTGCGAAAGGTGATGATCCCCGACAGCGAAATATAGAAGCCGTGGCGCACCGCCTCCCGCGCCATGCCGAGGTCTTCGGTGAAACAGTGCAGCACGCCGCCCACTGCCGGGTCGGTGTGCGCCTTGATCAGTTCCAGTGTCTCGTCCCGCGCCTCGCGGGTGTGGATGATCACCGGCAGCTCGAGCTCGGTGGCAGCGACCAGTTGACGCTGAAAGCGTTCACGCTGCTCCTCGCGACTCGGCACCGTCTCGGGTGAGCGTTGCAGATAGTGGTAGTCGAGGCCGCATTCGCCGATGGCCACGGCCGCATAGCGCTCGGCCACCTCCTTGATGGCCTCGACACTGGGCTCCTGATCCACCCGGTGTAGTGGGTGGACGCCGGCCGAGATCACCACGTCGCGGTGCTCACAGGCAATCGCGGCCACCGCGGGAACCTCCTCCAGGGTCACGCCAATCGCCAGAAACTGTCTTACGCCGCGTTCCCGGGCAGCGTCCAGCGCGGCGCCGAGATCGCCGTCGAAGGCGCTGAGGTCGAGTCGGTCGAGATGGCAGTGCGAGTCTACGAACATGCGCTGAGATACCAGATCGATGAGTGAAGAACGGCGGCGCTAGAGGGTATAGGTCCCGGCCCCCTTGTCCAGCTGCCCCGCCAGGTGCGTTTCGATTCGATCGCGAACGGCCTTGTCGTCGGCGCCGAAGTGCACGCCGATACCCGGTCGACGGCGCCCCGAGACCCCCGGCGGTGAGATCCACACCACCTGCCCGGTGACCGGCAGACGGTCGCTTTCGCCGGGCAGGGTCAGCAACAGGAAGACCTCCTGGCCGAGCTCATAGCGGGCCTCGGTGGGCACGAAGATGCCGCCGCGCTCCAGCGACGGCATATAGGCCTGCAGCAGCGTCGGCACATCGGGAATCGGCAGTGACAGGGCTTTCTGAGCGGCCATGGGCGATGCCTCTTGGGTATCCGGGGGAGTCACGAACGCAGCAGCGCCGACCAGCGCACCAGCCAGGCTTCCAGCACCAGTTGAGGATTGGGATTGCCGCCCACCGCCAACAGGTGGCGCTGCTCCTGAGCATAGTCGAGCAGCCGGAACCAGTCGTGGATGCGCGCGTTCTTGACCGCCTGGCGATAGAGCGGCAGCAGGTCGGGATTGCGCAGCTCGCGGCGGTCTCCCGACAGCCCCAGTCGAATCAGGTCTTCGAGCCAGGCGATACCGTACCACAGGATGCGCTCCACCGATTGCCCCGAGAGTCGCGAGGCCTCGGCCACCGGCTCGGCGCCGCGCACCAGCGCATCGAATAGCTCGTGCAGGGTCTGGCGCAGCGCCCGCGCCTCGGGTTCGGCCATCTCGCGGGCCAGCAGCGGCAGCCCTCCCGCGGCCGCGAGCCAGAACGGCGCTTCATCGGCATCGCCGAGTTCCTCGCCGAGCCACTCCAGGCACGCCGCCTCCGGCGGTATCGCCAGGCTCCACTGTTGGCAGCGCGAGCGAATGGTGGGCAGCATGCGCGACGGGATATCGGCCAGCAGCAGGAACAGGGTGCGCTCGCCGGGCTCCTCGAGGCTCTTGAGCAGGGCATTGGCCGCCGCCACGTTCATCGCTTCGGCCGGCTGCAGCACGATGACACGATAGCCGCCCTGCTGGGCGGTCTGATTGACGAAGGCGTTGACCTCGCGAATCGGGTCGATGCGGATCTGGCGACTCTTCTCTACCGGCGACACCCGCAGCAGGTCGGGGTGGTAGCCCGAGGCAAGCATCGCGCAGCTGTGGCAGCGGCCGCAGGCCAGCGCCCCGGGCGCCTGACACAGGCTGCGTGCCAGCAGTGCCTCGGCCAGCTCCTGCTTGCCGACGCCGTGGGCACCGCTGAGCAGCAGCGCATGGGGCAGCCGCCCGGCGTCCTGCTGGGCGGTGAGACGTTCCCACAGTGGCTGCTGCCAGGGATAGGGTGCGGGGACGCTCATGACGAGGCCTCCAGCAGCGCCGCCAGGCGCTCACCGAGCTGGGCCTGAACGGCGTCGAGCGTCCCGGCGGCATCGATCACCGCGATCCGCTCTGGCGCCTGGGCGGCGCGCGCCAGGTAGGCCTCTCGTACGCGGCTGAAGAACGCCTCGCGCTCCTGCTCGAAGCGGTCCGGCTGCGAGCCGCGCGTGGCCAGGCGCTGGCGGGCCGCGGCGACCGGCATATCCAGCAACAGGGTCAGGTCGGGGCGCAGCTGGCCCTGCACGAAGTCTTCCAGGGCAGCGATGCGCGCCGCCGGCAGGACGCGCCCGCCGCCCTGGTAGGCGAAGGTGGCGTCGGTGAAGCGGTCGCACACCACCCAGGCGCCCCGCGCCAGCGCCGGGCGGATCACCCGCGCCAGATGCTGGGCGCGGGCGGCGAATACCAGCAGCAGCTCGGCATCGTCGTCCAGCGGCTCGTCGCTGGCGGGGTCGAGCAGCAGCTCGCGGATCGCCTCGGCGCGCGGCGTGCCGCCCGGCTCGCGACTGCGCACCACCTCGATGCCGCGGGCGCTGAGCCAGTCGCAGACCCAGGCCATGTTGGTGGTCTTGCCGACCCCTTCGCCGCCTTCGAGGGTGATAAAGCGTCCGCGCTGCTGCATGGCTATTGCCGCTCCGTAATCAGCGATTCCGTATATACCGATTGACCGCGTTATTGTGCTCGCGCAGCGTACGGGAGAAGTGATGAGTGCCGTCGCCCCGGGAGACGAAATAGAGCGTCTCGCCGGGCAGCGGATTGACCGCGGCTTCCAGCGAGGCCCGCCCGGGCATGGCGATCGGCGTCGGCGGCATGGCGTCGATCACATAGGTATTGTAGGGCGTGGCTTCCTGCAGGTCGGCGCGGGTGATGCGTCCCTCGTAGCGTTCACCCATGCCGTAGATCACCGTGGGATCGGTCTGCAGGCGCATGCCCTGCTGCATGCGCCGCTTGAACACCCCGGCGATCTCGCGCCGCTCTTCCGGCGCGCCGGTCTCGCGCTCGATCAGCGAGGCCATGATCAGCGCTTCAAAGGGCGTGTCGATGGTCAGGTCGTCGTCGCGCGCCTCCCACACCTCCTCCAGCACCCGCTCCATGCGGCTCAGCGCCTGCTGCAGGATCTCCAGGTCACTGACGCCCTTGTGATAGCGATAGGTATCGGGGAAGAACCAGCCCTCGGGATGCACGCCGTCACGATCGAGCAGCGCCATCACCTCGTCGTCGGGGAGCCCTTCAGTGCGGTTATCGAGCTTGGGCGCGTTGTCGAGCAGTTGGCGCATCTGGCGGAAGGTCCAGCCCTCGGGAATCGTCAGTGGGTAGGTCACCACCCGGTCGCTGCCCAGCAGCTCGATCAGCTCGCGGCCGCTCATGTCCGGCTCGAGCATGTACTCACCGGTACGCAGGCGCGGCACCGACTCGGGCTCGATCCGCGTCAGCAGGCGAAACGCCCAGTCGTCGGCGATGATCCCTCGTGCGGCCAGGTCGGCCACCACACGGTTGTAGCCGGCTCCACGCGGCACCTCATAGAGGGTGTTCTCGGCCACCGCCAGCGGCGCCTCGAGTCGCGATTCCCAATAACGGTAGCCGCCGTAGGCAGCCACTGCCGCCACCACGACCAGCAACAGCAGGCCCTTGACCACTCGCATCTCGTGTCCTCGATCAATTGCGTCTCAGCGTATCGCCGGATAGCCCAGCAGCGCGTGCCCGGCATCCTGCAATAGGCGGTGATGTGCGTCCAGCGTCCAGCGGCGTAGGCACTCGCCCTCGGCGGCGTCGAGCTGCACCAGCGGCCACACACCCTGCAGCGAGTTGCCCAGCCACACCGCCTCGGCGTCGAGCAGCGCTTCCGGGCCGGCCTCGATCTCGGTGATGGCCAGCTCACCCAGCAGTGCCTCGCGCAGGGTCCCCGCCACGCCGCAGTGTGCTAGGCGCGGCGTTTCCAACCGTCCGTGACGCGACCAGAACAAGTTCATGCAGGTCGCCTCGACCAGTTGGCCGTGGCTGTCGCTGAGCAGCCCCTCGGCGATGGCGTCGTCCTGCCACTCGCCTCGCGCCAGCACGTTCTCCAGGCGATTGAGGTGCTTGAGCCCCGCCAATGCCGGCTGGCGCCCCAGGCGCAGCCGGCAGTGACGCACCCGCACGCCGTCACGCCAGCGCTCGGGCTGCGGGGCGAAGGCGGCAATCTGCCAGCGCAAGCGCGGTGACGGCGCCGCCGGCGGCCGGTACCCGCGTCCGCCGCTGCCACGGGTGACGATCAGCTTGAGCACGGCGAGCCCCGCTGGTGCTTCGGCGCAGAACGCGTGCAGGGTATCGGCGTCGGGCGCTGTGAACCCCAGCCGCTCCGCACCGCGCTGCAGTCGCGACAAGTGCTCGTGCCACAGCAGCGGCTGGCCGTCACGCAGCAACAGCGTCTCGAACAGGCCATCGCCATAGGCCAGTCCGCGATCGTCGAGGGGCAGCGGCTCCACGCGGCCGCCTCAGACCCGGGTAAAGATCAGCGAGCCGTTGGTACCGCCGAAGCCAAACGAGTTGGACAGCGCCACGTCGATCTTCATCTCGCGGGCGGTGTGCGGCACATAGTCGAGATCGCAACCCTCCTGGGGGTTGTCCAGGTTGATGGTCGGCGGCGCGACCTGATCGCGGATCGCCAACACGCTGAACACGGCCTCCACCGCCCCGGCGGCGCCCAGCAGATGGCCGATCATCGACTTGGTAGAGCTTACCGCCACCGATTCGGCGCCACTGCCCATGACCTTCCTGACCGCGCGGCTTTCGGCGAGGTCGCCGGCGGGCGTGGAGGTGCCGTGGGCGTTGACATAGTCGATGCTGGCGGCGTCAATGCCGGCGTCGCGCACCGCATTCTGCATCGCCAGCGCCGCACCGCGGCCGTCTTCCGGCGGAGCGGTCATGTGGTAGGCATCATCGCTCATGCCGAAGCCCTTGAGTTCGGCGTAGATGGTCGCCCCGCGCGCCTTGGCGTGCTCGTACTCTTCGAGCACCATCACGCCGGCACCGTCGGAGAGCACGAAACCGTCGCGGTCACGATCCCAGGGACGGCTGGCCGCGGCGGGGTCGTCGTTACGCGTCGATAGCGCGCGGGCCGCCGAGAAACCGCCCAGGCCGAGCGGCGTGGTGGCCATCTCGGCACCGCCACAGATCATCACGTCGGCGTCGCCGTAGGCGATGGTGCGGGCGCTGTAGCCGATATTGTGGGTGCCGGTGGTGCAGGCAGTGGTAATCGCGATATTGGGGCCGCGAAAACCGTGCTGGATCGCCAGGTTGCCGGAGATCATGTTGATGATCGAACCGGGCACGAAGAATGGCGAGATGCGCCGCGCGCCGCCCTTGTTAAGGGCATTATGGTTGTGTTCGATCATCGGCAGCCCGCCGATCCCCGAGCCGATTGCCACGCCGATGCGATCGGCATTCTCCTCGGTGCACTCGAGGCCGGCGTCGCTGATCGCCTGCGCTCCCGCGGCCACACCGTACTGGATGAACAGGTCCATCTTGCGCGCGTCCTTGGGGTTCAGGTAAGGACTGATATCGAAGTCCTTCACCGAGCCGCCGAAGCGCGTGTTGAAGCCGCTGACATCGAAATGCTCGATGGCGGCAATGCCGCTCTTGCCGGCCACAATATTCGCCCAACTCGCGTCGACGGTGTTGCCCACCGGCGTTACCAGACCGAGCCCGGTCACCACGACCCTTTTCCGAGACATCAGCTCTCCTCCAAACACCCTTGATGGCACGGCCACGCGAAGCAGGCTGCGTGCCGTTTTGCGCGCATTATACCTGAACCTGGGCGGCCTGTGGCCGTCGCGAAAAGATCCCCGCAGCGGCCGCGTCAAACCTACCGCCATACCGTCGCACGGAGCCAGCACCATACGAAAACGGGAGCCGTCCTGCTGGCAGGACGGCTCCCGTAACGGCCACTGGCCGCGATCCGACAGCGTAATACGCTGACGTCACACCTTACTGGTGAGCGTTGACGTAGTCGATCGCTTCCTGAACGGTGGTGATCTTTTCGGCTTCTTCGTCGGGAATTTCGGTATCGAATTCCTCTTCGAGCGCCATCACCAACTCGACGGTATCCAGCGAATCGGCGCCGAGATCTTCGGTGAAGGAGGAGGTGTTCTGGATGTCCTCTTCCTTGACGTTCAGGCGCTCGGCCACAACCTTCTTCACGCGCTCTTCGATAGTGCTCATTATGTGGTCACTCCAGTCGTTCAAAATAGCCGTTGAAAATCCAGCCGTTCGAAATCCGCTAGCCCAAAAAGCTGCGGGGTAGTGTATAGACCACCCCCAGGCGACGCAACACGCGCGCCCCAAGGCGATCCGCGCGCAATCAGCGCATGTTCATGCCACCGTTGACGTGAAGCGTCTCGCCGGTGATGTAGCCCGCCGTCTCGCCAGTCAGGAAGCCTACCGCGGCGGCGATCTCCTCCGGCTGGCCGAGCCGCGACAGCGGGATCTGGCCAAGCAGCATCTCGTGCTGCGCCTCGGGCAAGGCATCGGTCATGTCGGTGGCGATAAAGCCCGGCGCCACATTGTTGACGGTAATGTTACGCGACGCCACCTCGCGCGCCAACGCGCGGGAGAAGCCTTCCATGCCGGCCTTGGCCGCAGCATAGTTGCTCTGGCCGAGATTGCCCATGGTCGCCACCACCGAGCTGATGCTGACGATACGCCCGAAGCGCGCCTTGGTCATGCCGCGCAGGCAGGCCTTGCTGACCCGATAGACAGACTTGAGATTAGTGTCCAGCACCGAGTCCCATTCGTCGTCCTTCATGCGCATCAGCAGGTTGTCACGGGTGATGCCGGCATTGTTGACAAGGATGGTCGGGGCGCCGAACTCCTCACCGATGGCCTTGACCAGCGCATCGACGCTGGCCTGGTCGGTGACATCCAGGCAGCGCCCGGCGCCCTGGATACCCTGGGCCTTGAGATCGGCGTCGATCTTCGCCGCACCGCCTTCGCTGGTCGCCGTACCGATCACCACGCGCCCCTGGCGGCCCAACTCATGGGCGATGGCGCGCCCGATACCGCGGCTGGCGCCGGTGACCAATGCAATTCTCGATTCGCTCATAGCCTGTCCCGATTGAGTCATGATCCTGATCGACCGACGCCCTGCGTCAGCCCTGCTTGCCGGCCTCATGGGCCAGCTCGAGCGCCGCACTCAGGCTGTCGGGGTCGTTGACCGCCAGTCCCTTGCTGCCACGGGCGATGCGCTTGTTGAGGCCGGTCAGCACCTTGCCCGGGCCACACTCGATGAACACCTCGGCACCCTGGGCGGCCATCGCCTCGATGCAGGCGGTCCAGCGCACCGGGCGATAGAGCTGCTCGATCAACCGCGTGCGCAAGGTATCGACATCGGCATGCGCCAGCGCATCGACATTCTGCACCACGGTATAGCGCGGTGCACGCAGCTCGATTGCGCCCATCGCCGCTTCCAGCCGTTCGGCGGCGGGCCGCATCAGCGCACAGTGCGACGGCACCGATACCGGCAGCGCCAGCGCACGCTTGGCGCCGGCTTCCTGGCACGCCGCGATAGCGCGCTCCACTGCCGCCGCCGCGCCGGCGATAACCACCTGGCCGGGGGCATTATAGTTGACTGCCGAGACCACATCACCCTGAGCGGCCTGCTCGCAGGCCGCCTCGACGGCACTATCGTCGAGGCCCAGGATCGCCGCCATGGCACCCTCGCCCGCCGGCACCGCCGCCTGCATCGCCTCGCCGCGCAGCTTGACCAGCCGCACGCCTTCGGCGAAGGTCATCACCCCGGCGCACACCATGGCGCTGTACTCGCCCAGGCTATGCCCGGCCATCGCCGCCGGACGCGGCCCTTCGAGCTCCTGCCACACGCGCCAGATCGCCACGCTCGACGTCAGCAGCGCCGGCTGAGTACAGGCGGTGGCGTTGAGGTCCTCTTCCGGCCCCTCCTGCACCACGTGCCAGAGATCGTATCCCAGCGCGTCCGAGGCCTCCTCGAAGGTCGTGCGCACCACGCTGTAGCGCTCCGCCAGCTCGCGCATCATGCCCATGTGCTGGGAGCCTTGTCCCGGGAACATGAGGGCCAGGGATTGAGTCATGGCTATCACCTCTGGGGGTTGTCTGCGTCCATTCGACGGGGGTCGGCCCCGCTAACGCCTCGGCCGCACGCGACCGACGCGTTAGCACGCCGCCAGTGATCCAACTCCCGCGCCAGGTGCTGTGGCAGCGCCTGGTCGACCTCTTGCATGGCGCGCCCCACCGCATAGCCGAAACCCGCGGCATCGGCCCCACCGTGGCTCTTGACCACGATCCCGTTCAGCCCCAGCAGACTGGCGCCGTTGTAGCGCACCGGGTCGAGCTCACGCTTGAGGCGGCGTAGCGCCGGACGTGCCAGCAGCCCCACCAACCGGCTACTCCAGTGGGCATCGAAGGTCGCCTGCACGCGCTCCATCAACATCCTCGCCAGGCCTTCGCTGGCCTTGAGCACGGCGTTGCCGACGAAACCGTCGCACACTACCACATCGACCCGTCCGGAATAGATACCGTCGCCTTCGATGAAGCCGCGATAATCGAGCCCTGGCATATCGCGCAGCAGGGCATCCGCCTCGCGCACGCTGGCACTACCCTTGGTGCCCTCGACGCCGATATTGAGCAGCGCCACCCGCGGAGCCGCCAGACCATCCACGCGCCGCGCCATCACCTCACCCATCAGCGCGAAGTCCACCAGTCGCGCCGCCGACGCCTCGACGTTGGCGCCCAGGTCTAGCAGATAGCAGCGGCCACCCTCACGGGTCGGCACTGCGGTGCTTATCGCCGGGCGCGGGATACTCGCCACGGTGCCCAGTGCCCGCCGCGCCAGGGCCATCAACGCGCCGGTATTGCCGGCGCTGACGCCGGCATCGGCATGCCCGCTGGCCACGCCATCGAGCATCATCGCCATGCTGCTGTCATGCGCTGCACGCAGCGCCTGGGAGGGCTTCATGGCCTGGTCGATGACACGCGGCGCATCGCATAGCGTCAGCCGCTCGGCGGCCTCGCTCAGATCGGCGGGCAAGGCAGCAATTTCGGCCGCCAACAGCGGCCGAGGACCGAACAGACAGGCTGAGAGTCGTGGCTGCAAAAGCAGCGCACGCGCGGCGCCCTGCACGGTGGCGCGGGGACCAAGATCCCCGCCCATCGCATCGATGGCGACGCGCATGATCAGCGGGCGAGATACGCCAGGTCGAACGTCGACTTAAACGTCGACGACCTTGCGGCCACGATAGAAGCCGTCCGGAGAGACGTGATGGCGCAGGTGGGTGGTGCCGGTTTCCTTGTCCTGGGACAGGGTCGGTGCGCTCAGGGCGTCGTGACTACGACGCATGCCGCGCTTGGAACGGGTCTTGCGGTTCTGTTGAACTGCCATGAGAGATCACTCCAGAGTGTATCGATGATGAATCAGGATTTGTCTTTCAAAGTGCGCAGCACCTCGAAAGGACTGACAGCGGACGTCTCCTCGACTGCGGACGCCTCACCGCTGGTCAGCTGGTCGCGAGAGACGCGGCACTGCGCCTCCTCGTGGTAAATCACCTGCGGCAGGCTGAGGAGCAACTCGTCCTCGAGCACGCTAAGGAGATTCAGCTGTTCGTTTTCCACCAGCACCGGCTCATGGGTGCTCGGCAGTTCGGCCGCCAGATCGTCGCTGCTGACCATGCCGAGCAGAAACCGGCTTTCGACGCGCTGCGCCATCGGCGTCAGGCAGCGCCGGCACGGCAACTGCAGCTCGGCACTCAGCCAGCCGTCGATGATGCGCCGCCCCTGGGCATCGATGGCGAAGTCCAGGCGCACCTCGGCTTCGCCGTGCTGCTCGCCGCTCTCGGCGGCGAGACGTGCAAAGCCCTCGAGCGGCACCAGCCCCTCGAGACGTTCGCCATTGGCAGCGAGCCGGTAGGGCTCGACCTGCTGAGGAAGTCGTGTGGTCAACATAGGCGCGCAATGATAGGCACTCGCCCCGCCCCTGTCAAAGCCCTGATGCGCGGTATCGAGCGGTGCTGTACAAGCCGGCGTGGCGCGAGGCAGACTGGCGCTCTATCGCGCTGCCGCCCCATCTCAAGGAGAGACGCATGCCAGATCTGGTCCTTGCCTCCAGCTCGCGCTGGCGACGCCAACTGCTCGAACGCCTGGGCCTACCGTTCAGCTGCGCCAGCCCCGACATCGATGAGACGCCACGCGCCGATGAAACACCCCAGGCGCTGGTCCATCGCCTGGCGCTGTCCAAGGCCAGCCGCCTGGCAGAGGCCTACCCCGCCCACCTGATCATCGGCTCCGACCAGGTCGCAGTCTTCGACGGCGAGATTCTCGGCAAGCCCGGCGATGCGGCCACCGCGCGCGCCAACCTGGCGCGCTTTTCCGGGCGACGGGTGCACTTCATTACCGGGCTGGCGCTGCTCGACAGCGCCCACGGCCGGCACCAAGTATCCCATGCCACCTACGACGTGGTGTTTCGCCGGCTCAGCGAGGCCGAGATCGCCAACTATGTGGTCCGCGAACAGCCCTTCGACAGCGCCGGCAGCTTTCGCATGGAGGGGCTCGGCATCAGCCTGTTCGAGAAACTCGAGGGCGATGACCCCAACACCCTGATCGGACTGCCGCTGATTCGCCTGTGCGCGATGCTGCGCGAGGCTGGCCTGGACCCACTGGGTGCTAGCATTAACTCCTAGCTGGCATTACCGGCGACAGGTCCGCTCTCACGGCAACTGATAGCGCAGCGGCGAATGCGAGCTGGGCAGCCCCGCCCACTCCGCGGCCACGCGCCCGAAGTGGCGCGTGAAGCGCTCGAAGGGGTCAAGGCGCGGGGTGTAGTCGCGCAGCTGCGGCTCATCGAGCAGCTCACGGGCCAGGCCATCGAGGCTGTCGATGCCGTCGACCAGCCCCAGGCCCAGCGCCTGCTCGCCGCTCCACACCAGCCCCGAGAAGATCTCCTCGTCGTCGGCCAGGCGGTCGCCGCGCCCGGCGCGCACTGCCTCGACGAACTGGCGGTGCGTGGTCTCCAGCACCTCCTGCCAGAATAGCTGCTGACTCGGGTCGATCTCCGAGAAGGGGTCGAGGAACGCCTTGTTGTCACCGGCGGTGAACACCCGACGCTCGACGCCGAGCCGCTCGATCGCCTCTTCAAGGCCGAAGCTGGCCGACACCACACCGATGGAGCCGACCAGGCTCGACGGCGCGACCAGGATCTCGTCCGCGGCGGCGGCAATGTAGTAGGCGCCGCTGGCGCCGATGTCCTCGACCACCGCATAGATCGGCTTGTCGCCCTCGTTACGCAGCCGCATGATCTCGTCGTAGATGCGCTGCGACTGCACCGGACTGCCGCCGGGGCTATTGATATGCAGCACCACCGCCGCCGCACTGTCGCTCTCCCAGGCGCGCTCGAGCCCCTCGATGATGCGCTCGGCGTTGGCCGGCGATTCGCTGTCGATCACGCCCTTGACCTCGACCACGCCCAAATGACGTTCGCCCGGCGGCAATTCGCGCGCAGGCCAGAACAGGCCATACAGGGCAGCCGATAGCGACGCCAGGATCAGCGCGGCGAAGAAGAAGCGAAAGAACAGCTTCCAGCGCCGTGTGCGACGCTGCTCGGTCAGCACGCCGCCCACCCAGCGATCCATCATCTCGATCTGCGCCAGGCGCTGACGCTCGCGCAGGGTCTCGGCGTCCTCACCCGGCGCGGCGGCCGGCTCGGCCGGCTGCCCGGCTAGCGCCTCACGCCGCTGCTCGGCACTCAATTCCGGGCCTTGGGTCCACTTGTCCTGGGCGGGGGATCGTCTCGCTTGTCGTCACTCATCGGCGGTCCTGCTCGTATAGTGGGGGAATCATGACGGACGGCTCAGGCGTGCAGCCAGTCGATCAACTCGGGGAAGGCATGGGCGGTAAAGCTTGGCTGGCAGGCAGCCAGCCGCCGGGGCTCGTGGACGCCGTAGGTCACGGCGATGCGATCCATGCCCAGCGCGCGGGCCATGCCCAGATCGTATTCGGTATCGCCGACCATCACCGCATCCTCGACATCGACGCCGGTCTCGCCCAGGAGTTCCTCGAGCATCTGCGGGTGCGGCTTGGAACGCGTCTCGTCGGCGGTGCGGCTGGCATCGAACCAGGCGCCGCTGCCGTTGGCAGCGAACACCCGGTCGAGGCCGCGGCGGCTCTTGCCGGTCGCCACCGCCAGACGCGTGCCGCACCCCGCACGCAGCCGTGCGATCCCTTGCTCGACGCCGGGAAAGAACCTCAGTGGCGTCTGGTCGGCGGCGCGAAAGCGCCGCGCATAGTGCTCACGCAGCGTCTCGGCGTGCGCCGCACTGATCCCCGGACACAGCGCCGCGATCGCCTCGGGCAGGCCCAGGCCGATGATGTCACGCACCGCAGCACGGCTCAGCTCGGCGAGGCCGGTATCGCGCGCTGCGGCCTGCATGCAGTCGACGATGCGCGCCTCCGAGTCCATCAGGGTACCGTCCCAGTCGAAGATGATCAGTCGATAGCGCATCGGCGCTCCTGTGCAGCAATACAGTCGATGAATAGGATAGTCAGCGTGCCTTCCGGGCGCGGGCCAGCACCGCCTCGAGCTCATCGCCCAGCGGCGCCTTGATATGCACCGGCCGGCCGCTGGTGGGCTCGGGGAAGGTCAGCGCCGCGGCGTGCAGGAACAGCCGCGACAGCCCCAGCCGACCGGCCAGATGCTGGCCCTCGCGGGAGCCGTACTTGTCGTCGCCGAGCAGCGGGTGACCGGCATGCGCGGCATGCACGCGGATCTGGTGAGTCCGCCCGGTCACCGGCTCGGCCTCGATCAGGGTGGTGCCGGCGAAGGCTTCGCGCACCGCGAAGCGGGTCCGCGACACCTTGCCATCGGGGTCGACGCGCACCCGACGCTCGCCATTGCCGGCCTCGAAGCGATCGAGCCGAGCACTCACATAGTCGCGTCGCGCCGGCCAGCGCCCGGCCACCAGTGCCAGATACTGCTTGTCCATCTGGCGCTGCTTCAAGGCGTTGTTGAGCGCCACCAGCGCCGGGCGCGACTTGGCCAGCAGCAGGCAGCCGGAGGTATCGCGGTCGAGACGGTGCACCAGCTCCAGGAAATCGAGGTCGTCACGCACCTGGCGCAGCGCCTCGATCAAGCCGATCTTGACCCCGCTGCCACCGTGCACCGCCAGTCCCGAAGGCTTGTTGATCACCAGCCAGTCGGGGCCCTCGACCAGCACGCTGCCGGCCAGCAGGTTGCGCAGGTTGTCGCTGACCTCGCGGGTCGCCTCCTCGGGGGCCAGCCGCAGCGGCGGGATACGCACCAGATCGCCGTCGACCAGACGGTAGTCGACCTTGACCCGCTTCTTGTTGACGCGCACCTCGCCCTTGCGCACGATCCGGTAGATCAGGGCCTTTGGCGCGCCCTTCAAGCGGGTTCGCAGGAAGTTATCGATGCGCTGCCCGGCCTGCGCCTGGGTCACCTCGACCCACTGTACTGCCCTGCCCACTTCTTGCCCGTCGGCCATGCCCACCTCGACTCGCTATGATGCTCGAAGGCGGCATTCTACCTTAGCCGTCGCCGCTCTGCGCCAATTGCTGGTGCCGGGCATTGCTGGTATATTTCAGGCTCGCTCAAATGGGCAACCAGCGCCCGGACGATGCGCCTGCACGACAAACACGCAGGCCAGAGCGACGATCAAGGCCGCAGTCATGTCGGCGATGCCGCATGACCTGCCGCCGGCAGCAAGTAGTAGTAGATCACCAAGTAGTTGATAACAGATTTTGAACGCCACGCCCGACCCTGGACTCCTCCCGCCCCTTTCGGCGCGAGCAGTACCGGCCACGGGAATACCTAACAGCGTGCCGGGGGCCGGCGTTGGCGAATCGATGAATGCCAGGTGTCTGGCGGATGACCGCAGGGCCGGATGGGCATAGCGCCCACCGAAACATGTCCTGCCTCCGCCGCGTACTCAACATGATCATGCCGTGGCAGGCGCCACCCGCCCCTGCCATGGCCGGGCGCAACCGCATCCGCGACATGCGCTGAGCACAAGCACGCAGCACCCAGAGGTTCGCCTTCGTCGACGCTCTGGAGTTCCTTCGTTGGGGCTCCCTGGCCGCCATCCGGCGCGCCTAGAATAGCGAGACAACATGAAACGGATGCTCATCAACGCGACACAGCCGGAAGAGCTGCGCGTCGCCCTCGTCGATGGACAGCGCCTGTACGACCTGGATATCGAATCCGGCGCACGGGAGCAGAAGAAAGCCAACATCTACCGCGGCAAGATCACCCGCGTCGAACCCTCCCTGGAAGCCGCCTTCGTCGATTTCGGTGCCGACCGCCACGGCTTCCTGCCACTCAAGGAGATCTCCCGCGAGTACTTCGTCAAGGAGCCCTCCGGCCGCCCCAACATCAAGGAAGTGCTCAAGGAGGGCCAGGAAGTCATTGTCCAGGTCGACAAGGAGGAGCGCGGCAACAAGGGCGCCGCCCTGACCACCTTCATCAGCCTGGCTGGCCGCTTCCTGGTGCTGATGCCCAACAACCCCCGCGCCGGCGGCATCTCACGGCGCATCGAGGGTGATGAACGTGCCCAGCTCAAGGACGCCATGGGGCAGTTGACCCTGCCCGACAAGATGGGCGTGATCGTGCGCACCGCCGGCATCGGCCGCTCCACCGAAGAGCTGCAGTGGGACCTCGACTACCTGGTACAGGTGTGGGAATCGATCACCGAAGAGGCCGGCAAGCGCCCTGCGCCCTTCCTGATCTACCGCGAGTCCAACGTCATCATTCGCGCCATGCGCGACTACTTGCGCCAGGATATCGGTGAAGTGCTGATCGATAGCCCCGAGGTGCACCAGGAGGCGCTGGCCTTCATCCGTCAGGTGATGCCCTCCTACCAGCAGAAGATCAAGCTCTACGCCGACGAAGTGCCGCTGTTCTCGCGCTTCCAGATCGAGTCGCAGATCGAGACCGCCTACCAGCGTGAAGTGAAGCTGCCCTCCGGCGGCTCGATCGTCATCGATCACACCGAGGCACTGGTCTCCATCGACATCAACTCGGCCCGTGCCACCCGCGGCAGCGACATCGAAGAGACCGCGCTGCAGACCAACTCCGAGGCCGCCGACGAGATTGCCCGCCAGCTGCGCCTGCGCGATATCGGCGGCCTGGTGGTGATCGACTTCATCGACATGAGCCCGGCGCGCAACCAGCGCGAGGTCGAGAATCGCATGCGCGACGCCCTCAAGCTCGACCGCGCCCGCGTGCAGATCGGCCGTATCTCGCGCTTCGGCCTGATGGAGATGTCACGCCAGCGCCTGCGTCCGTCGCTGGGCGAGACCAGCGGCGTGGTCTGCCCGCGCTGCGACGGCCAGGGCACGATTCGCGACGTGCGCTCGATGTCGCTGTCGATCATGCGTCTGATCGAAGAAGAGGCGATGAAGGAGCGCAGCGCCCAGATCCGCGCCATCCTACCGGTGCCAGTGGCCACCTACCTGCTCAACGAGAAGCGTAGCGTGCTGGCCGAGATTGAGCGCCGCCAGGGCGTCCAGGTGGTGCTGCTGCCAAGCCCCGAGATGGACACCCCGCACTACGATGTGCAGCGCCTGCGCGACGACCATATCAGCGACGAGGACGCCGACAAGTCGAGCTTCGAACTGTCCACCGATACCGAGATCGGCCAGGAGCCGGACCTCAGCGACAGCAAACCGATCCAGCGTGCCGAAGCGGCGGTCAAGAGCGTGGTCCACAACGCCCCGGCTCCGGCCTCCTTACAGCAAGATGACACACCGGCCGCCAAGCCCGAGGCCGCTCCCGCGGTCCAGCAGCCGGCGACACCGGCTGCGGCCAACGACGGCGTACTCTCGCGGCTGGTCAAGGGCCTCAGCAAACTGCTCGGCAGCGAAGAGGCGCAGCCGCCCCAGCAGCCGTCCCAGAAAGCCGCCAGCGACGCTCGCCAGTCACGCCCACAGCAGCGTAGCGACAGCGAGGGACATCAAGAGCGCGGTGGCCGCGGAGGTCGCAGCAACAACCGCCGCGGCGGGCGCAACGAGGGCCGTCAGGAGGGCGATCGTCAGCAGCAAAGCGAATCGCGCCAGGCACGTGGTGACGCCAAGTCCGACGGCGCCAGCAACGCACGCCACAGCGATGACAGCCGCAACGGCCGCGGGCGTGGACGCGGCCGTCAGGATGACGAGCGGCGCAGCGCCAACCGCCCGAGCGATGCCCGCGGCAGCCGCGAAGCGAACAAGTCCCAAGCCGCCGAGGGCGCCCCGACCAAGCCCCAGGACGCTCCCGTCGAGGAGAGCAAGCCCAAGGACGACGGCAAGCCCAAGCGCACGCGCAACAACCCGCGCAACCGCACCCGCAAGCATGCCGTGAACCCACAGGCCGAGGCCGAGCAGCAGCGCCTGCAAGCACAGGCCCAGGAAACGCCTGACGCCAAGGCGCAAGCAGCACCCGAGGCCGACGCCAAGCAGCCCGAGGCGGCCAAGGCGCCGAAGGCAGACGCCAACGCCGAGCAGCCCAAGGCCGAGCAAGCCAAGGCGGACGCCAAGCCGGCCGCTGAAAAGCCCAAGGCAGAGGAAAGCAAGGCCGACGACAAGCCCTCCGCCGATCAGCCCAAGGCAGAAGCCAAGGCCGAGGAAAGCAAGGCCGACGCCAAGCCGGCCGCTGAAAAGCCCAAGGCAGAGGAAAGCAAGGCCGACGACAAGCCCTCCGCCGATCAGCCCAAGGCAAAAGCGCCCAAGGCCGAAGCCAAGCCGACCGCCGACACGCCCAAGGTAGAAGCGCCCAAGGCCGAAGCCAAGCCGGCCGCCGACGAGACCAAGGCAGCAGCGCCCAAGGCCAAGGACGCCAAGCCGGCCGCCGACGAGCCCAAGGCCGAGGACGCCAAGCCGGTTGCCGACGAGTCCAAGGCAGAGGCGCCCAAGGCCGCGGACGCCAAACCGGTCGTCGAGGAGGCCGAGGACGCCAAGCCGGTCATCAAGGAGCCCAAGGCAGAAGCGCCCAAGAAGGCAGAGGCACCCAAGGCCGCGGACGCCAAACCGGTCGCCGACGAGCCCAAGGCCGAAGAGGCCAAGCCGACCACCGACGAGTCCAAGGCCGAAGAGGCCAAGGCTGACGCCAAGCCGGCCACCGCGGAAGACAAGGCCGACGCGGCAGCGCGTCGCCGTCGTCGGCGTCGCGCCCACAACGACCCGCGCGAGATCCGTCGCCGCGAGCAGCAGCCCAAGGCTGACGACGGCCAAGCGTGATGGTCCCGGGTGCCGACATCATGTCGGCGCCCTCTTTGCAACAGACCACTGCGCCATCAACCACAACGCCCGCAGGCACTGCCTGCGGGCGTTGTGGTTGATGGCCTGCGGGTACCTCAGCGAGCGAGACGCGGCTCCCGCGTCAGCATCACCCCGAAACGCGCCTCGACCGCTGCGGCGATTTCCTCGGCAAACGCCAGCAGCCCCTCGGCATCACCGCCGCCGTGGTGTACCAGCACCAGCGCCTGGCGCTCATGCACGCCGAACGCGCCGCGTCGCACCCCCTTGAGCCCACAGCGGTCGATCAGCCAGCCCGCGGCCAGCTTGACCCGCCCATCGGGCTGGACGAAGTGCGGCAAATCAGGGGATTGGTCGAGCAGTCGCCGCGCCTGCTCGGCGCTCACCAGCGGATTCTTGAAGAAGCTACCAGCGTTGCCGAGCTGGGCCGGGTCGGGCAGCTTCTCACGGCGAATCGCCGACACCGCCTCGGCAACTTCAAGCGGCCTCGGCTCGGCACTCACCCGCGAGGCCAGGTCGCCGTAGGCGAGCCGCGGCCGCGGTGCCTCGCTCAGCGTCAACGTCAGGGCGGTGATCACCACCCGCCCTGCCAATTCGCCCTTGAAGATGCTGTCGCGATAGCCGAAATGGCACGCCGCGGCGGGCAGCGTCTGCTGACACCCCGAGGCCAAATGCAGCAGCTCGACGCTCTCCAGCACCTCCGCCAGTTCCACACCGTAGGCGCCAATGTTCTGGATCGGCGCCGCCCCGCAGTGGCCGGGGATCAACGCCAGGTTCTCAAGCCCCCACCAGCCGCGGGTGACGCTCTCCATCACCAGTGTATGCCAATTCATGCCGGCCTCGGCGCGCAGCCTGATGCGCCCGTCAGCGTCGTGTTGATAGCGCCATCCGGCGAAGGTCGGCTGGACCACCAGCCCCGCCAGCCGGCGCGGCAGGATCAGGTTGCTCCCTCCGCCCAGCACGGTCAGCGGCCAGGCCTGCTGGCGCGCAGCCTCCAGCGCGGCGGCAAGCGTCGTCGGCGTCTCGGCAGCCATGAAGTGCTCGGCCACGCAGGGCAGGCCCAGAGTATTGGCGCGCTGCAGGTCGTGATTGAGCGCAGGCATCGCCTTCACTGCGCGTGCTCCAGGCGCTGACGGAGATGCTCGATCAGGCCATCGGCGGCCCGTTCCACCAGGCCGAATACCTCATCGAAGCCCTGCTCACCGCCGTAGTAGGGGTCGGGCACCGCGCGACCCGAATCGCCGGTGAAGTCGAGCAGCAGCCCGATATGGGCGACACAGTCGGCGGGCCGCATGGCCTCGAGGCTGGCCAGGTTGCCGTCGTCCATGGCCAGCAGGTAGTCGAAGCGGGCAAAATCTTCGGCATCGAGCTGGCGGGCGCGCAGCTGGCTCAAATCGACCTCGCGCTGGCTGGCCGCCGCCTGTGCCCTGGCGTCCGGCGCCTTGCCGATGTGCCAGGCGCCGGTACCGCAGGAGTCCACCTCGACGACCTCGCTCAGGCCGGCATCGACCAAGCGGCGGCGTAACACCCCCTCGGCGGTGGGGGAACGGCAGATATTACCCAGGCAGACGAATAGAATCCGCATGCGATCTCCTCATCAAGTTTGCTGCTCGGCCAGCCACTGGCGCACCCGGGCGAGATCCTCGGCGGTGTCGACGCCGGCCGGATGACGATCACAGGCCAGCGCCACCTGGATGTGATGGCCATGCTGCAGGGCGCGCAGTTGCTCGAGCTGCTCGAGCTGCTCGAGGGGCGCCGGCGACCAGCGGCGATAGGCATTCAAAAAGCCGACCCGGTAGGCGTAGAGGCCGATATGGCGCAGCCAGCTGTCGCTGTCGAGCAGCTCAGGCCGCTCGGCAAAGGTCTCACGATCCCACGGGATCGGGGCGCGAGAGAAATACAGCGCACGCCCTCGGAAGTCGCGCACCACCTTGACCACGTTGGCATTGAACAGCGTCTCGACATCGCTGATGGGCTCGGCCAGGGTGGCGATCGAGGCCTCGTCGTCGGCGGCCAGGCGCGCCGCCACCTGATCGATCAACGACGCCGGCAGCAGCGGCTCGTCGCCCTGCACGTTGACCACGATGGCCGTCTCGTCGAGCCCCAACTGCTCGGCGACCTCGGCCAGCCGGTCGGTCCCCGAGGGGTGGTCGTCGCGGGTCATCAGCGCCTCGCCGCCCACCGCGGTGACCGCCTCGACGATGCGCGTGTCGTCGGTAGCCACCACTACCCGCAGCGCCGCACTGGCCAGCGCCTGGCGCCACACCCGCACCACCATCGGCTCGCCGCCGAGGTCGAGCAGCGGCTTGCCGGGCAGGCGCGACGACGCGTAGCGTGCCGGTACTACCACCACGAAGTCGCTCATGCCGAGTCGCCCCCCGACGGCCCCTTGCCGAGCTTCTCATCGGTATCCATGATCCGAGCCTCCTCCTCCAGCATCACCGGGATACCGTCGCGGATGGGGAAGGCCAGGCCATCGAAGTGGCACTTGACCTCGGCGGCCTCACGGTCGTACTTGAGCTTGCCCTGGCACAGCGGGCAGACCAGCATGGCCAGTAGTTGCTTGTCTAACGTCATGATATTCAGCCCTTGGTGTCCTTGCAGTGGTTGGGAGCCCCGGCGAGGCGCGCCTCGAGCCAGGTCACGAAGGCAGTGTCCGGCTGGGCCTCTACCTCCAGCGCCCAGTGGCGGGGGTCGGCCATGGCGCGGCACTTGACCGCGTCCTTGGCGGTCATCACCACCGGGCGCGCGTCGTCGAATGCCAGCTCATCGGCCTGGTAGTGGTGATGATCGGCGAACGCATGCCGCTCCACCTCGAGCCCCAGCGCCGCCAGCGTGGCGAAGAAGCGCTGCGGGTGGCCGATGCCGGCAATGCCGTGCACCGCTGCCTCGAACGGCAACGGCCGCAGCGCGTGGCGCGCGCCGCTGGCCAGATGATGCCAGCGTTGCGGCGCAAGCTGCATGCGGTACCCGGATGGCGTGGTGGGCGAGTCGTGCTCGCCATTGAGCAGCACCGCATCGACCCGCGCCAGCCGTTCGACGGGCTCGCGCAGCGGCCCGGCCGGCAGGCAGCGCGCGTTGCCCAAGCCACGCCGGGCGTCGACCACCACCAGTTCGATATCGCGCCCCAGGGCCAGATGCTGCAGGCCGTCGTCGCTGATCACGATGTCGCAGCCGGCGTCGAGCAGCGCCCGGGCGCCACGCGGCCGGTCGGGGTCGACCACCACCGGCACGTCGCACTGCAGGGCCAGCATCAATGGCTCGTCGCCGCAGTCGCTGGGTGGCGTATCGGCGCCGACCAGCAGCGGATAGCGCTCACTGCGCCCACCATAGCCCCGCGACACGATGCCCGGCCGCCAGCCTTGTGCCGCCAGCCAGTCGGCGAGCCAGGCGGTGAGCGGAGACTTGCCGGTACCGCCGAGGGTGATATTGCCGACCACGATGACCGGTACAGGTGCCCGCCACACCGACTTGTCGCCGCGTAGGTAGGCACGCCTGCGGCGCTCGACCGCCCAGCGATAGAGCGCTTCCAGCGGCCGCAGCAGCGCGAGCCAGGCGTCGCCGCGGTAGGCCGCCGCTAGCCAGCGTTCGCCGAGCCGCGCGCTCATGGCAGCGCCGAGTCCTGGAACTGCAGCCGGTGCAGCGCCGCATAGGCTCCGTCGCGGGCCAGCAGCTCGCGGTGGCTGCCCTGCTCGACCAGCCGGCCCTGCTCCATGACCAGGATGCGATCGGCGCGCTCGATGGTCGACAAACGGTGGGCAATAACGAAGGTCGTGCGCCCCCGGCAGACCTCTTCCAGGGCACGCTGGATATAGCGCTCCGACTCGCTGTCCAGTGCCGAAGTGGCCTCGTCAAGGATCAGCAATGGCGCATCCTTGAAGATGGCACGGGCGATCGCCAACCGCTGGCGCTGGCCGCCGGAGAGCATCACGCCGTTATCGCCGATCACCGTGGCATAGCCGTTGGGCAGCTTGTCGATGAACTCGTGGGCGTAGGCGGCCCGCGCGGCGGCCTCGATGGCTGCAGAGTCGGCATCCGGCACGCCGTAGGCGATGTTGGCCGCCACCGTGGCATTGAATAGCGTGACCTGCTGGGACACGATGGCGATCTGGCGGCGCAGCGGCGAGAGCTGGTACTCCTGCACCGCCACGCCGTCGATCAGCACCTCGCCCTGGCTGGGACGATAGAAACGCGGCAGCAGGCTGACCAGCGTCGACTTGCCGCTGCCCGAGCGCCCGACGATGGCGATCATCTCCCCCGCCTTGACCTCGAGATCGATGCCCTTGAGCACCTCCGGCTGGTCGTCGGCGTAGCGAAAATGCACGTCACGCAGGCTGACGTCACCCACCAGCCGCTGCGGCAGGCGCTCGCCGCGATCATCCTCGAGGGGCTCATCGAGCAGTTGGAACAGCTCGCCGGAGGCGGCGATGCCCTTCTGAATCTCGCTATTGATCTCGGTCAACTGGCGCACCGGCTTGGCCATCAGCGAGGCCGCAGTAATAAAGGCCACGAACTCGCCGGCCGTCATGTCGTCGAGCAGCGCCGGCGACATCGCCAGCCACACCAGCAGCGCCAGCGACAGTGCGATCATCAGCTGGATCACCGGCGTGCTGATGGCCTTGGTCAGCGCCTCCTTCATGCTCTGCTGGCGGTTGTTCTCGCTGGCCTCGGCGAAGCGCGCCTTCTCGAAGGCCTCGGCGCCGTGGGTGCGCACCACACGATAGCCGGATAGCGCCTCGGAAGCGACGTGGGTGACGTCGCCCATGGAGTGCTGGATACGCTGCGAGATGCGCCGGAAGCGCTTGCTGGCGTAGTTGACCACGCCACCGATCAGCGGGGTGACCGCCAGGAACAGCAGCGTCAGCATCCAGTTGGTCCACAGCAGATAGCCGATCAGCCCGACCACGAACAGCCCCTCGCGGAGCAGGATGGTAATGGCGTTGGTGGCCGCGCCAGTGACCTGCTCGACGTGGTAGGTAACCCGCGAGATCAGGTGGCCGCTGGAGTGAGAATCGAAGAAGCGCCCCGGCAGATGCAGCATATGGTTGAATACGTTGCAGCGCAGCGCATGGACCACATTGCGCGCCACGTTACTCATGAAGTAGGTGCCCAGAAAGGTGCCCACGCCGCGCGCGGCGAACATGCCGACCACGAACAGCGGCAGGAACAGTCGAAAGGCGGCGTCGGGGGTCTGAATGCCGTCGATCAGGCGCTTCATCATCTCCGCCAGCGCGGTGCTCGAGGCGGCATAGATCGCATAGCCGACCACCGCCACAGCGAATGACCGCCAGTGCGGCTTTACGTAGCCAAGCAGTTGCTTGTAAAGGGCCCAGCCGGATTGTTGCGTCACGGTGTCTCCCCGTGTGTCGATGAATCGTGACCGTCTTGGGTAGCGAATGCAGGGTGATAACCTGTATCGAGTGGCGCCGATTCTACCCCATGACATCTGTCGCCGACACCGCCGCGCCACGCCGTCAGGTCGCGCATCGCCTCGCCGCGGGGCGGGGCCGCGTTGCCCAGCCGCCAGCTGACCGCGCCGTCGAGGGCGGTATTCCACAGGCAGCGGCCGCGCAGCCGCCGCACCACTCCATCGCCAGGGTGACCGAAAGGATTGTCGCGTCCGGCGCTGAACACCACCTGCCGGGGGTCGAGCAGCTCGACCAGCTGCGGCCCGGTACTGGTATGGCTGCCGTGGTGGCCGGCCACCAGCAGTGTCAACGGGGCGTCCACCTCGAGCAGAAAGAAGCGCTCCACCCGGCGCCCCACGTCGCCGGTGATCAGCAGCCGCTGCGCGCCGGCCTCGACCAGCAGCACGCAGGAACGGTCATTGCTCGACCACTCGGCGTTATCTCCGGGCGGCGGCCACAGCAGGCGAAACTCCACGTCGTCCCACTGCCAGCGCTGCCCGGCCTGGCACGCCGTGAACGGCACGCCGATCCGCTCGCCACGCGGCGCCATGAACTCGTCTACGTGGTGCGCCGTCAGCGCCGGCACCCCGCCGGCGTGATCGATATCGTCGTGGCTGACGATGACCCGATCGAAGCGCTGTGGCCTTGACCACAGGTCGGCCAGCGGCATGTACCCGGAGCGAAAGCGCGGCCCGGTGTCGTAGAGCAGGCGGTGGTTGGCGGTGCGCAGGTCGACCAGCTGGCCCTGGCCAACATCGTGCACCCGCACCTCCAGCTGCCCCGGCGCCACCTCGGGCGGTGCCAGCGACAGCGGCACTATCCCCAACCCAAGGCTCAGCGCCAGGCGCAGGCGCCGCGGCACGCCCGGCAGCGCCCAGCAGGCCGCCAGCAGAATCAGGGCGAGGGCCAGCGGCGCGCGCTGCCAGGGTGCCGGCAACCACGCCGGTAACCAGTTCATGGCCACGCCCAGCAGGCCGTACAGCGCCTCGGCCAGCACCCCGAACAGCCACCAGCACAGCGCCGACAGCGGCGGCACCCAGGCCAGCAGCCAACCGAGTAGCCCCAGCGGCACCATCAGCGAGCTGACCAATGGCACCGCCAGCAGGTTGACCAGCGGTGCCGCGGGCGCCATCCGGTCGAAGGCCAGCAACACCGCTGCCGCCATCAGCGGCGCCAGCAGTAGCTGGGTGCGCAGCAGCGCCCACAGCCAGCCGCGCACTCCATGGGGGCGCTGCCGCCCCTGCCAGATCACGATCAGCAGCGCCACGGCAAGAAACGACAGCCACAGTCCCGGCCGCCACAGCGCAAGAGGGTCGAACAGCAGTACCGCAGCCAGGGCCAGCCACCAGGCCTGCCACGGCCCCGGGGCGTGGCGCCCGCTGGCCACCCACAGGCCGATCAGCGTCATCAGCATGGCGCGCTGGGCCGGCGGCGCGAAACCGGCCAGCAGCGCATAGCCCACCGCGGTCGCGCCGGCCAGCCACCACGGCCAGGTCGCCAAGCGCCAGCGTGTGGGCGTGGCGAGCCTCGCGACGCCGCGCCCCAGCAGCAGCGTGAAAGCCGCGACCAGTCCCACGTGAAGCCCGGAGATCACCACCAGGTGGGTGGTGCCCGTGGCATTGAGCCGCGTCCAGTCGTCGTCGCTGAGGCGCTCCCCGGCACCCAGCGTCAATGCCGCCAGCCAACGCCGCGCCACCCCCTCCTCCAGGCGCCGGTCGAGATACGCAAGGCCCTGCCGCGCGGGCCGCGGTGGCGCCGACGACAGCCGCAGAGGCGCAGGGTCGCGGCGCACATAGCCGGTGGCATCGATGCGCTCGCGCCACAGCCAGGCGGCATAGTCGAAGGTGTGGGGATTGGCGAAACCGGTCGGCGGGCGTAGCCGCAGCGCAAACTGCCAGCGCTCGCCAGAGCGCATCTCGGAGGCCTGCCCCTCGGCGTCGAACAGTGTCAGGCGGACCCGCCGCAGGCGCTCGCAGGCCGGGCGCGGCGCGGCCTCGGGGCGGCACGCCTCGACCGCGACCAGCAGGCGCGTCAGTTCGCCCTGGGGTTCGACCTGCAGCAGCCGTCCCTGCAGCTGCAGGTCCTCGCGGGAGAGTCCCTGGGGCAGGCTCGCGGAGCCCGCCTGCAGCACCGGCCAGGCAGTGAGGACAGCCACCAGCAGCAACGCCATCCAGCGCCAGCGCCGCCAGCTCAGTAGCCCTGCCACCAGCCCTGCTTCGACCAGTCCCGCCGGCGCCAATTCGCCGACGACGATTCCGAATAGTGCCGCTAGCGCCAGCGGCAGTGCCCATCCCATGCACATCGTCGCTCCACGTCCATGTGTCGCCGCTCAGGGTGGCACGGCAAATAGGGTGCCAAATCATGGCGGGCGATAAGCCTAGTATGGATAATAGCTGACTTCGAGCCACCCCAGCGCCACACGAGCCCGCCATGCCGCGCCGACTGCTACAGCGCTACATGCCCCACCCCGAGACCCTCAAGCGCAACCGATCGCTGCGCTTCATGGGGCACCTGATCGGCGACCCCTCCCTGTGGGTGCTGTCGCGGCGCAGCGTGGCCAACGCCTTCATGGTGGGGCTGTTCAGTGCGCTGCTGCCGATCCCGTGCCAGATGGTGGTGGCGGCCTTCGGCGCCTGGCTGCTGCGCTGCAATCTGCCGCTCTCGGTGGGGCTGGTGTGGATCACCAATCCGCTGACCATGCCACTGATCTTCTATGGCAACTACCGAATCGGCGCCTGGCTGCTAGGCACCCCGGCCCGCGAGGCGCCCACCCGGCTGTCAACACGCTGGATCGCCGAGCAGATGGTCGACATCATGCCAATCCTGGTGGTCGGCTCGCTGGTCTCGGCGGTGGTGGTGGGGCTAGCCGCCAACCTGATCATTCGCCTGATCTGGCGCTGGCAGGTATCGCGCAGCTGGCGCCGCCGGCGCTTGCGTCGGCGGCGCTGTCAGCGCGACGGCGAGGAGTGCTGATCAGGCCGCCGTGAGACGGCCGCCGTCGAGGCGCAGCACGCGGTCCTGGTGGGCCGCCAGCGCCGGGTCGTGGGTCACTACCACGAAGGCGCAGGCGGTGGTCCACGCCAGCTCGTCCATCAGCGCCAGGATGCTTGCCGCGGTGGTCTGGTCGAGGTTACCGGTGGGCTCATCCATCAGCACCAGGCTGGGGTCGGTGATCAGCGAGCGAGCAATGGCCACTCGCTGGCGCTCACCGCCGGACAGCTCGCCGGGCTTGTGCTCGGCGCGCTCGGCCATGCCCACCCGGGCAAGGATCTCCCGCGCCCGAGCCTGGGCCTGCTTGCGCGACTGGCCGCGAATCATCAGCGGCAGCGCGGCATTCTCCAGCGCCGTCAGTTCGGCCAGCAGGTGGTGGAACTGGTAGACGAAACCGATATGGCGGTTGCGAAACTTGCCCAGCGCCGCCTCCTTGAACTGTGCCAGCGACTCTCCCGCCACCTTGACCTCGCCGGCGCTGGGGCTGTCGAGCCCGCCGAGCAGGTTGAGCAGCGTAGTCTTGCCCGAGCCTGAGCTGCCGACCACCGCGACCCGCTCGCCGGCGCGCACCTCGAGGTCCAACTGGTGGAGCACGGTGAGATCCTGAGGCCCCTCACGGTAGGTGCGAGTCAGGCCGCGGCACTCGAGCAGCACCTTGCCTGCCGTCTGCGCGGCGGGGTTATTGACGTCATCACTCATAGCGCAGTACCTCGGCAGGTTGAATCCGCGCCGCACGCCAGGCTGGATAGAGCGTCGACAGGAAGGTCAGCACGAAGGCCGCACCGACGATGTTGCCGACATCGGCCCAGTCCAGGCGTGACGGCAGATGACTGATGAAGTAGACGTTGGAATCGAGGAACTGGATGCCCAGCACCGATTCGAAGAAGTTGATGATGTCCGAGATGCTGAGCGCCAGGATCACCCCGAGTATCACCCCGATCAGGATGCCGATGATGCCGATCGCCAGGCCCTGGACGATGAAGATGCCCATGATCGAGCGCGGCGTGGCACCGATGGTGCGCAGGATGGCGATATCGGCATGCTTGTCGGTGACCACCATCACCAGCGTCGAGACGATATTGAAGGCCGCCACGGCGATGATCACCGTCAACAGCAGGCCAATCATGCGCTTCTCCATCTGGATGGCCTGAAACAGGTTGCCGTGGGAGAAGGTCCAGTCGATGCCGCGGTAGCCGCTGCCCAGCTCATCAATGATGGCGCGGGTCTCGCTGTTGGCGGCGAACAGGTCGTCGAGCTGCAGGCGCAGCCCTTCGACGTTGTCGCCGAGGCGCGCCAGGGTCTGCATGTCCTCGATATTGGCATAGGCCAGGCCGGCATCGAGGTCGGCGCCGACGCTGAAGATACCGCTGACCGTGAAGCGCTTGAGGCGTGGAAAGACCCCCGCCGGGGTAATCGAGGCCTCGGGCACCAGCAGGGTCACCCGGTCGCCGACGCTGACGCCCAGGCTGCGCGCCAGCATCGAGCCGAGCACCAGGTTCCACTCCCCGGGCTGCAGGTCGTCGAGGCTGCCCTGCTGCATGTGCCGGCCGATGATCGATACGCGATCCTCCCATTCGGGCTCGATACCGTTGACCATGGCGCCCTCGTTGCGCCCACCGACCGAGAACATGCCCTGCTGCTGGATATACGGCGCCGCGCCGATCACCCGCTCGCGCTGGGTCAACTCCTCGGCCAGCGACTGCCAGTCACTGAGGCCTTCGCGCACCTCGATCTTGGTGTGTGGCACCATGCCCAGGATGCGATTGCGCAGCTCGTGGTCGAAGCCGTTCATCACCGACAGCACCAGGATCAGCACGGCGACGCCGAGCATCAGCCCCAGCATCGAGGTCAGCGAGATAAACGAGATAAAATGATTACGGCGCTTGGCCCGCACGTAGCGCAGACCAAGCATGATGGGCAATCGGTCGAGCATCGCGATCGGTTCCTTGTCAGAAGGCGCACATGGTACGGCTTTTTCGCCTCAGGTGCATCGTTGTCCGTGGCGGCATCCGGGCCACCAGCGCCACAGCATGACAGGCTTGCATCCACACCGACAGCGCCCTACATTGCGCGCTTTGGCCCCGGCCTCGCCGGCCACGATCCATCCAGCGTGAGAAGACCGCATGGCGTTACGTCTGTTCCCCGAATGGCACCCCCAGGATGCCGTCCAGTTGACCTGGCCCCACGCCGAAGGCGACTGGGCGCCGACCCTGTCATGCATCGAAGCGACCCTGGAAGCCATGGTGGTGGCCATTGCTCGCTACCAGGCGGTGCTGATCGCAGTAAGTGACGCGGCCACCCGCCAGCGGCTGGCACAAAGCTTCGCACGCCTCGGCGTGTCCGACGAGCGGCTGCGACTGGTGGTCGCAGCCGGCGACGATACCTGGGCCCGCGACCACGGCCCGATCGGCGTCGAGCAGGACGGCCAAGTGGTGTTGCGCGACTTCACCTTCACCGGCTGGGGCGGCAAGTTCGCCGCCGAGCGCGACAACCGGCTAAGCCAGCGGCTGGCCGAACAGGGCGTATTCGCCGCCCCCCTCGACACCCGCGCCCTGGTGCTCGAGGGGGGCGCCATCGACAGCGACGGCCAGGGCACCCTGCTGACCACCGAGGCCTGCCTGCTCAACCCCAATCGCAACCCGCACCTCGATCGCCGCGGCGTGGAAGCCGAGCTGGCCGCAGCGCTCGGGGCGACCCGCGTGCTGTGGCTGGCACACGGCCATCTCGAGGGCGACGACACCGACAGCCATATCGATACCCTGGCGCGCTTCTGCGATCCGCAGACCATCGCCTATGTCCACTGCGACGACGAGCGCGACGCCCACTACCCGGCACTCGCCGCCATGCGCGCCGAGCTCGAGGCGCTGCGCCAGGCCGACGGCTCGCCCTACCGGCTGGTGCCCCTGCCCTGGCCGCGGCCCTGCTTCGACCCCGACGACGGCCATCGGCTGCCGGCCACCTACGCCAATTTCCTGATCATCAACGGCGCCGTATTGGTGCCTACCTACGCCGACGCCGCCGACGCCCGGGCGCTGACCACGCTCGCCAGGGCCTTTCCCGGGCGCGATATCATCCCCATCGACTGTCGCCAGGTGATTCGCCAACATGGCAGTCTGCACTGCCTGACCATGCAGCTGCCCCGCGGCAGCCTGGCAGGCGCATCCCACTCAGCGGAGGGAACCTCATGAAGCATACTCTGACGGTTGGCCTGGTCCAGCAGGCGGCCTGGCCGGACAAGGCCAGGAGCCTCGCCGAGAGTGAGCGCGGCGTGCGCGACCTGGCGGCTCAGGGCGCCCAGCTGGTGATGCTCCAGGAGCTGCACGCCACCCACTACTTCTGCCAGTACGAGGACCCGGCGCTGTTCGATCTCGCCGAGCCGCTGGACGGCCCCACCGGCCAGCGCCTGGCGGCGCTGGCCGCCGAGCTCGACATCGTGCTGGTCGGCTCGCTGTTCGAACGCCGCGCCGCCGGCCTCTACCACAACACCGCGGTGGT
The DNA here is from genome assembly GCF_010977575.1 of Halomonas socia. Lineage (GTDB taxonomy): Bacteria > Pseudomonadota > Gammaproteobacteria > Pseudomonadales > Halomonadaceae > Franzmannia > Franzmannia socia. The sequence goes on along the minus strand of NZ_CP048812.1, from coordinate 3,087,797 downwards.
CTACGACCGCCAGCAGGGCCGCATCGGCCACTACCGCAAGATGCATGTCCCCGACGATCCGGGCTTCTATGAGAAGTTCTACTTCACCCCCGGCGACGCCGACGCCGCGCAGGGCTTTCAGCCCATCGACACCTCGCTGGGGCGCCTGGGTCTGCTGGTGTGCTGGGACCAGTGGTATCCGGAGGCCGCACGCCTGATGGCGCTGGCCGGCGCCGAGCTGCTGCTCTACCCTACCGCGATCGGCTGGCACCCGCCGGACGACGATGCCGAGAAGCGCCGCCAGAAGGACGCCTGGACGCTGATCCAGCGCAGCCACGGGGTGGCCAACGGCCTGCCGGTGCTGGTTGCCAACCGCGTCGGTCACGAGCCAGACCACAGCGAGGTGAGCCCGGGCATCGACTTCTGGGGCGGCAGCTTCGTGTGCGGCCCCCAGGGCGAACTGCTGGCCCACGCCGGCAAGGAGAGCGAGCTGCTGCTGGTCGAGCTCGACATGGCCCGCGGAGAAGAAACCCGGCGCATGTGGCCCTACCTGCGCGATCGCCGCATCGACGCCTACGGCGACCTCACCCGGCGTTATCGGGATTGACAGCTGGAAGCTGGAAGCTGGAAGCTGGAAGCTGGAAGCTGGAAGCTGGAAGCTGGAAGCTGGAAGCTGGAAAGCAAGGTGTGCCCAGCAACGCTCGAGTCAAGGGTTCTCTTCTAGCTTCCAAGCGCGAAGCGCCGCTCTTCCAGCTTCAAACTTATGGTCTATTTCCAGAAATCGCGAATCGAGGCGATGCCCTGGGCGCCCACCGCCCGGGCGTGGTCGGCGTCGAAGCGGGTCATGCCGCCCAGCGCAAACACCGGCGTGCCGGCGGTCTCCACCAACTGCTGGAAGTCGTGCCAGCCCAGTGGTGCCGCATCCGGGTGGGTAGGCGTGGTACGCAGCGGCGAAAGGGTGACGAAGTCGCAGCCGATCCGCGCCGCCTGCTCCAGCTGGGCCCGGTCGTGGGTCGAGGCGGCCAGCCACTTGCCCTCGGCGATGGGCCGCCGCTCGAGGCTCATCAATCGTTCGCTGGTGAGATGGATGCCGTCGGCGTCGACCTCGTCGAGCAGGCTCGGCTCGCCATTGAGCAGCAACCGCGCGCCGTGCTCGCGGCACAGCGCCAGCGCCTGCTCGGCGCGCACCACATAGGCCTCTCGCGCTAGCAACTTGGCGCGCAGCTGCACCAGGCGAATGCCGTCTTCGCGCAGCGCCCGCTCCAGCTTGGCCAGGAAGTCGGCGTCGGCCTCCTCCTCGGCGCTGATCAAATACTCGGTGGGCAGCATGACCGCACGCAGAATCGGCAGGTTGGCCGCCGGGAATGGATAGTTGACCAGCTCTTCCATGGGCACCCAGCGCACCGCCTGGCCCTCGCGGCCAAACGGCTCACCGGCAAACTCATGGACCTGCCACACGTCGAGCAGGATATGCTTGTCCGGGTACTCATGATGCACGCGGATCAGTGGTTGGGCGCGCTGGATCTCGACCCCCAGCTCTTCATGCAGTTCGCGGCGCAGCGCCTCGAAGCCGGTTTCGTAGGGCGCCAGCTTGCCGCCTGGAAACTCCCATAGCCCGCCCTGATCGACGTTGGAGGGACGCCGCGCGATCAGCACTTCTTGTCGATCGCCGCTGACGATGGCGGCTGCCGCCACATGTACCCGTCTCTTGACCATTATCCTCGTACCCTTGTCTTCACGGGCGCACCCGCACTTCTCTCAGCGTTAACCACGCTCAACTGCGGTAGTCGGCGTTGATCGATACATATTCATGGGACAGATCCGAGGTCCACACCGTGGCATCGGCCTCGCCGCGCCCCAGCCGGATGCGAATGGCGATCTCCTCGCCGGCCATCACCGCACTGCCGGCTTCCTCGGTGTAGCTGGCGGCGCGTCCGCCGTGTTCGACCAGGCGCACCTCACCCAGGTCGATGACCACCCGGTCGACGTCGAAGTCGGCCACCGGGGCGCGCCCCACCGCCGCCAGAATCCGCCCCCAGTTGGCATCCGAGGCATAGAGCGCAGTCTTGACCAGCGGCGAATGCGCCACGGTGAAGGCCACGTCGAGCGCCTCCTGGCGCGAACGCGCCTGGCTCACCTCGAGGGTCACGAACTTGGTCGCCCCCTCGCCATCGCGGATGATCGCCTGGGCCAGCTCGACCAACACGCCGTCGAGCACCGCGCGGAAACGCGCCACGTCATCCTCGACGCTTACCGCCGGGCCGCGGCCGGTGGCGATCAGCATGCAGGCGTCGTTGGTGGAGGTGTCGCTGTCCACGGTGATGCAGTTGAACGAGCGCGCCACCCCCTCGCGCAGCCAGCTCTCCAGGTCGGCCTGGGCGATGCTGGCATCGGTGGCGACGAAGCCGAGCATGGTCGCCATGTTAGGCCGAATCATCCCCGAGCCCTTGCTGATGCCGCTGATGGTCACCGTCTCGCCGCCAATCTCGACGCTGGCCGTAGCACCCTTGGGGCGGGTATCGGTGGTCAGGATGCCCTCGGCAGCGGCGGCCCAGCCGTCGGCGGCGAGGCTGTCGAGCGCCGCGGGCAGGCCTGCCAGTAGCCGCTGCATGGGCAGCGGCTCGCCGATCACCCCGGTGGAGAACGGCAGTACGGCGGTGCCGGCCACCTCGGCCAGGCGCCCCAGTTCGGCGCAGCTGGCCTCGGCGTCGCGCATGCCCAGCTCACCGGTGCCAGCATTGGCATTGCCGGTGTTGACCAGCAGGTAGCGCGGGGTCTCCAGTGCCAGGTGGCGCTTGGCGACGTGCACCGGCGCCGCGCAGAAGGCATTGCGCGTAAAGGTGCCCGCCACCGTGGCGCCGGGGGCGATCTCGATCACCACCAGGTCGCGACGCCCGGGCTTGTTGATCCCGGCCATGGCGGTGCCCAGCCGCACCCCGTCGATTGCCGGCAGCGCCGGAAACGTGCCCTTGCCTACCGCCATGTGCTTCTCTCCTCGTATCAGCTCAGTTTGCCGCAGCACTGCTTGTACTTCTTGCCCGACCCGCAGCTGCAGGGGTCGTTGCGCCCCACCTTGGGGCCTGCACGGCGCACCGGACGGCCGTCGGCACCTGGTGCCGGCTGGGCGCGCTCGGTATCCGCCGCCGGATCGTCGTCGAGCGCCTCATGGCGCGTGGCGGCCGCCGCCTTCTCGCGCTCCAGGGCTTCGCGCCGCTTCTGCTCAAGCTCCTCGACTTCCTCGGGGCGGCGCACCTTGACGTGGCTGAGAATGCGCGTGATATCGGACTTGATGTTGATCAGCAGGTCCTGGAACAGCGTGAAGGACTCGCGCTTGTACTCCTGCTTGGGATTCTTCTGCGCATAGCCGCGCAGGTGAATACCGCGGCGCAGGTGGTCCATCGCCTGCAGGTGCTCCTTCCAGCGCGAGTCGAGAACCTGCAGCATGACCTGCTTCTCGAAGCGCCGCATCAGTTCCTCGCCGACGGTCTCGACCTTGGCGGCATAGACTTCACGGTGCTGGGCCTGCAGCCGTTCGCGCAGCTGCTCCTCGTGGAAACGATCATCGTCCTTGGCCCACTGCACCACCGGCGCATCAATATTGAATTCGGTCTTGAGATGCTCCTGAAGCCCCTCGAGATCCCACTGCTCCTGCAGGCTCTGGGCGGCACGAATTCGCTGATCGCCAGATCGAGCACCTCTTCGCGGATGCCCAGCACGTTCTCGGAGACATCCTCGGCGCCGAGGATCTCGTTGCGCTGCTCGTAGATCACCTTGCGCTGGGCGTTGGCCACGTCATCGTACTCGAGCAGCTGCTTGCGAATATCGAAGTTGCGGCTCTCGACCTTCTTCTGCGCCCGCTCGACGGCATTCGACACCATCTTGTGCTCGATCGCTTCGCCGCGCTCCAGGCCCAGGGCCTGCATCAAGCGCTGTACGCGATCGGAGCCGAACAGCCGCATAAGGCTGTCCTCCAGCGACAGGAAGAAGCGCGTCGAGCCGGGGTCGCCCTGGCGCCCCGAGCGGCCGCGCAGCTGGTTGTCGATGCGCCGCGACTCGTGGCGCTCGGAGCCGATCACGTGCAGGCCGCCGGCGGCCAGCACCGCCTCGTGACGCGCCTGCCAGTCGGCCTTGGCGCGCTCGATGTCGGCGTTGCTGGGGTCGTCGAGCTTGGCGACCTCGGCCTCCCAGTTGCCGCCCAGCACGATGTCGGTACCGCGACCGGCCATGTTGGTGGCAATGGTGATGGCGCCGGGACGTCCGGCCTGGGCGATGATCTCGGCCTCGCTCTGGTGCTGCTTGGCATTGAGTACGTTGAAATCGAGCTTGGCCTGGCGCATCAGGTCGGCGAGATACTCGGACGTCTCGATCGACGCGGTACCCACCAGTACCGGACGCCCGGCCTCGGTCTCGGCCTGGACCTCCTTGATGATCGCCTCGAATTTCTCTTCGCCTGTCAGATAGACCAGGTCGTTGAGATCCTTGCGCGCCAGCGGCCGATTGGTGGGAATCACCATCACATCGAGGCCGTAGATCTGGCGAAATTCGAAGGCCTCGGTGTCGGCGGTGCCGGTCATCCCGGCCAGCTTGTCGTAGAGGCGGAAGTAGTTCTGGAAGGTGGTCGAGGCCAGGGTCTGGCTCTCGCGCTGCACCGTCACGCCCTCCTTGGCCTCCACCGCCTGGTGCAAGCCCTCCGACCAACGCCGCCCGGGCATACTGCGCCCGGTATGCTCGTCGACGATCACCACCTGGCCGTCGTTGACGATGTAGTCGACGTCGCGCTGGTAGAGATGGCGTGCGCGCAGCGCCGAGTGCATGTGTTGCAGCAGGTTGAGATTCTGCGCCGCGTAGAGTGAGTCATGCTCGCCGAGCAGCCCTTCACTGCGCATCAGCTCCTCGACCCGGTTGTGCCCCTCTTCGGTCAGCTCGACCTGCTTCTGTTTCTCGTCGAGGAAAAAATCACCGCTGGCCGGATCCTCAGGGTCGCTGCACTTGGTCAGGCCCAGCGCCAGTCGGTCGACGACCTTGTACATCTCGGTGTTCTCTTCCACCGGGCCGGAAATGATCAGCGGCGTGCGCGCTTCGTCGATCAGGATCGAGTCGACCTCATCGACGATGGCGTAGTGCAGCCCCCGCTGGACCTTGTCCTCCAGCGAAAACGCCATGTTGTCACGCAGATAGTCGAAACCGAACTCGTTGTTGGTGCCATAGGTGATGTCGCAGGCGTAGGCGGCACGCTTCTCTTCGCCACTCTGACCGGCGTAGATGGTGCCCACCGACAGCCCCAGGAACTCGTACAGTGGGCGCATCCACTCGGCGTCGCGGCGGGCCAGGTAGTCGTTGACGGTGACCACGTGGACACCCTTGCCGGGCAGCGAGTTGAGGTATACCGCCAGGGTTGCCACCAGGGTCTTGCCCTCGCCGGTCTTCATCTCGGCGATGCGCCCGCGGTGCAGGGCGAGACCGCCGATCATCTGCACGTCGAAGTGGCGCATCCCCATCACCCGCTTGCTCGCCTCACGCACCGCGGCAAAGGCCTCGGGCAGCAGACGATCGAGGGTCTCGCCGCCGGCCAGGCGCTCGCGCAACTCGGCGCTGACGTTACTCAGCGCGGCATCGTCGAGGGCTTCAAAGCGCGCCTCGAGCTGATTGATCTCGCCGACCGGCTTGGCCAGGCGTTTGACTTCACGGTCGTTCTTGGAGCCGACCATCTTGCGTAGCATGGAATTCAACATTGCGTGTTCACTCGTAGCGTGTAATCGATACGCGGCGCATCGACCGCCATTACGCGGTCGCCGCTGGTGCCCTTCGAGGGCGGCGTCAAGCGGGGGAGCGAACACGGCAGGGGGACCTCGGCGTGACAGTACATCGACGCCGGCAACCCGGCGCAGCACTGGCGTAATAGCACTGGGCCGCAAGGTTCGACGCAGCACCCGGGGACGACGACGCACCAGCGGCAGCCAGCGCCGTCGGCGTGCCTGGCGCTGGCTCTCGGCGCGAATGCTATTCGGCACCAGCCAGCAGATCTGCACCACACGACTGACCAGGCGCACATCCCCCTGGGCCAGCCCCGCGGGCAGCAGGCAACCAACCAGCAGACCGGCCAGCCACCAGCGGCCGCGCAGCCGGCGTCGCGAACCGCTGGTTACGTCACGGCCGCCATCCGGCGGCAGCGCCTCGCGTGAGGCAGGCTCGGCGTGACTCATGCTGTCGATGTACTCTCTGGCATGCTAGATTGCCCGTTATCGATTGGCGTCCTAAGTGCAAGCCCATGAGTATAAAGGTTAAGCGTTTCCGCGCCCAGCCCGTGGCCCGGCTACTCGGCGGCAAGGGCGAACTCGGCGGACTGATGCGCATGGCGCAGTTGATCGGACGCGCCCAGGAACTACTGCGCGGGCAGCTGCCCGACGAGGTGGCCGAGCACGTCTTCGTCGGTGGCTATCGCGACGGCAAGCTGACCCTGATCACCGACCGCGCAGTATGGCTAACCTGGCTGCGCTACGAGCAGCCGCGCCTGCTGGCACTGCTGCATCAGCATCGCGAGTTCGAGGCAGTGCTCGGCTTCACCCTCAAGGTGCGGCCGGTACGGCCGCCCAAGGCACCGCCGCGCCAGGCCCGCGCGCTCTCGGCCAGCGCCGCCGACGAATTGTCGAGCTGTGCCGCCGATACCGATGATCCGCGCCTCAAGCGCGCCCTGGAACGACTCGCCGGCCACGCCGAACGCGGCAATTCGCACTAACCCCCGACGCCAACACCCCATACGTAAAGCGCCGCCTCCGTGTAGAAGCGGCGCATCCATCAGCCCTGGTACCCAGCGGATCAACCCTGCCACCGGCGCGTGCCGGCGGCAGCGCTTACGCCATCGCCGGCGCAGCGTAGGAGATCGGCGCGCGCTGCGCCGCATCCTCGAAGGTGACGATTTCGAACGAGTCGGGGTTTGCCAGCATCTCGCGGCACAGCTGGTTGTTCAGCGCGTGCCCCGACTTGATGCCGCGGAACTCGCCGATCAGGCTGTAGCCGAGCTGGTAGAGATCGCCGATGGCGTCGAGCACCTTGTGCTTGACGAACTCATCGTCGTAGCGCAGCCCGCCTTCATTGACGATGCGGTAGTCGTCGACAACGATGGCATTGTCGAGGCTGCCGCCCAGCGCCAGATTGTGGGAGCGCAGGAATTCCAGGTCGCGCATGAAACCGAAAGTGCGTGCCCGCGACACCTCCTTGACGAACGACGTGGTCGAAAAGTCCACCGAGGTGGTCTGTTCACGCAGCTCGCTGACGGGGTGGTCGAAATCAATGGCAAAGGCCACCTTGAAGCCATTGTGCGGCAGGAAGCGCGCTTCCTTGTCATCGTCGCGCACCACGATCTCGCGCTTGATGCGAATGAACTTCTTGGCTGCCTGCTGCTCCTCGATGCCCGCCGACTGGATCAGGAACACGAAAGGGCCGGCACTGCCGTCCATGATCGGCACTTCAGGTGCGCTGACGTCGACGAAGGCATTATCGATGCCGAGACCGGCAAAGGCCGACATCAGATGCTCGACGGTGGCCACCTTGACACCATCCTGGGACAGCGCCGTGCACATGGTGGTATCGGTGACGTTCTCGGCGCGGGCCGGAATCATCACCTGGGGCTCGAGGTCGGTGCGCACGAAGATGATGCCGGTATTGGCCGGCGCCGGGCGCAGCGTCAGGTAAACCTTTTCACCAGAGTGCAGGCCGACGCCGGTCGCACGAATGGTGTTCTTGAGGGTTCGTTGTCTAATCATGGGCAGTAGCCAGGCTGATATTAGTTATCAAACACTGTTCACTATAACAGCGAACGAGCGTTTCAACAAAAAAAACATCCCTGGCCCCATCTATGCCGTCGATAGCACGCCTCAATCGGCCTGGCGACGCAGGAACGCCGGGATGTCCAGGTAGTCGTCGAGCTCCTGGGACTTGCGCTTTTCGGCCCGCGCCTTGACCGCCGCTTCCTGCTCGGACTTGGCGGCCTGCTGACGCATTACCGCCGGCTGCTGCTGCAGGGTGCGGTAGTCGGTCGACTCGGGGCGCGCCGCCACGCTCTCGCGCGGTGCGGCCTTCTGCTGGCGGCCTTCGAGGCCCGCCGCGACCACGGTGACGCGCAGCTCATCGGTCATGTCCATATCGATGGAGGTACCCACGACGATGGTGGCGTCCTGGGAGGCGAACTCCTGTACGGTGGCACCCACGTCGTTGAACTCGCCGATCGACAGGTCCGGCCCGGCGGTGATATTGACCAGGATGCCGCGCGCGCCGTGCAGATCGATGTCTTCCAGCAGCGGGCTCTTGATGGCCTTCTCGGCGGCCTCGCGGGCGCGATTCTCGCCGGTGGCGCCACCGGTACCCATCATCGCCATGCCCATCTCGGACATCACGGTACGCACATCGGCGAAGTCGACGTTGATGATGCCCGGGCTGGTGATCAGCTCGGCGATGCCTTGCACCGCCCCCAGCAGCACGTCGTTGGCAGCGCTGAAGGCGGTCAGCAGGCTGGCGTTCTTGCCCAGCACGGCGAGCAGCTTTTCATTGGGAATGGTGATCAGCGAGTCGACGTGCTCGGAGAGCTCTTTCATGCCCTCCTCGGCGGCACGCATGCGCTTGGGCCCCTCGAAGGGGAACGGCCGGGTCACCACCGCCACGGTGAGGATACCCAGCTCCTTGGCCACCTGAGCGACCACCGGCGCACCGCCGGTGCCGGTGCCACCGCCCATGCCGGCGGTGATGAAGACCATGTCGGCCCCGCCGAGCAACTCGGCGATGCGCTCACGATCCTCCATCGCTGCCTGGCGGCCAACATCGGGACTGGCACCTGCTCCCAGCCCCTTGGTGATCTCGCTGCCGAGCTGGAGCACGGTCTTGGCGGCCACGCGCTTGAGCGCCTGGGCGTCGGTGTTGGCGCAGATGAACTCGACGCCTTCGATGTTGCTCTCGACCATGTGATTGACGGCATTACCGCCGCCGCCGCCAACGCCGATCACCTTGATGACCGCGCTGCTTGAGGGTGCGTTATCTACCAGTTCGAACATAAGCCCCGTCTCCTGGACCGCTCGCGGCCCGTATCAGAAATTTCCTTTGAACCAGCCCTTGATCTTGTCCAGTGCCGGAAAACCGTCCTTGAGTCCCCGCCGGGAGACGTCCTCCCTCTTCGGCTGTGCCGATAGTACTCGTCCGTGGCCGTGGAGGCCATGCCCCTGCCTGGCGTCACGCATGCCGTAATGTAGCAAACCGACCCCGGTGGAATAAATCGGATTGCGCACCACATCGGCCAGACCGCGGACGTTCTGCGGACTGGCGATGCGCACCGGCATGTGGAATATCTCCTCGGCCAGCTCGACCACACCTTCCATCCGCGAGGTGCCGCCGGTGAGTACCACCCCCGCCGCCACCAGATCTTCGTAGCCGCTGCGCCGCAGCTCCTCGCGCACCAGCGTGAACAACTCTTCATAGCGCGGCTCGACCACTTCGGCCAGGGCCTGGCGCGACAGGTCCCGCGCAGGGCGCTCACCGACGCTTGGCACCTTGATCATCTCATCGCTGGAGGCCAGTTGGGTCAGCGCGCAGGCGTACTTGACCTTGATGTCTTCAGCGTATTGGGTCGGCGTGCGCAGCGCCATGGCAATGTCATTGGTAACCTGGTCGCCGGCGATGGGAATCACCGCGGTGTGCCGGATGGCGCCTTCGGTGAACACCGCGATGTCGGTAGTGCCGCCACCGATGTCGACCATGCACACGCCCAGCTCGCGTTCATCCTCGGTCAACACCGCATGGCTCGAGGCCAGCTGCTCGAGGATGATCGCATCGACCTCGAGGCCACAGCGCCGCACGCACTTCTCGATATTCTGCACCGCATTCAGTGCCGCGGTGACCAAGTGTACCTGTGCCTCGAGGCGCACCCCGGACATGCCCAGCGGCTCACGGATGCCGCCCTGCTTGTCGATGGAGAACTCCTGGGGCAGCACATGCAGCACCCGCTGCCCTTCGGAGATGGCTCGCGCCCGCGCCGAATCGATCACCCGCTCGATATCGTAGGTGCTGACCTCGCGCTCCTTGATCGCCACCACGCCGTCGGAATTCATCGAGCTGATATGGCTGCCGGCGATGCCGACATAGACCGAATGAATATCGCAACCGGCCATCAGTTCGGCCTCTTCCACGGCACGCTGAATCGACTGCACCGTGGATTCGATATTGATCACCACGCCCTTCTTCATGCCCCGCGACGGATGCGAACCAATGCCGGCAATTTCGATACCGCCATCGTCGGTGGGTTGCCCCACGATCGCCACGACCTTGGATGTTCCGATATCCAGCCCGACTACCATATTGGAAGCGTTGGGTTGTCCTGCCATGGGTCGCGGTCACTCCTCAAACTTGTCGGTATTAAGTGTCCATTAAAGTGCATCATTAGACATAGGCACAATTATAGGAACAACTTGTGTTGTTTCACCAGTAGTCGATGAAAAACATACGTCAGAATACGGGGCTTTTTAAATAAAAGGAACACCCCATAGCGCGACCTGGCGGGAACTCAGCGAAAAAAAGCGGTTATCAGCCCTGCTCTTCCTCGTCGCTACCGGCCTCGGTTTCCCCGTGCCAAGCAACCGCCACCCCGTTGGGATAACGCAGATCGATGTAGCGGATATGCGACGCCTGGGCACCCAGCTGGCGCTGCCAAGCGGCGCTCAAACGTGCCAGACGGGCGTCGCGGTCATTACGCCCAAGCATCACCCAGGCACCGTCATCGAGCTGCAGACGCCACGCGCCGCGCGCCTCGAGTCGCAGCTGGGTGATGGTCAGACCGAGGGTATCGAGCCGCGCCGATAGATCATGGTAATAGGCCAGCACTTCGGGGCCACTGCCCGCCGGGCCGGCCAGATCGGCGAGGTCGCCGGGCGGCGACACTGGCCCGAAAGCGAAGGGTTCGCCCTCGGGGTTGAGCAGGAAATCGTCGTTCCAGCGCGCCACTGGCACCTGCTCGACCAGCTCGAAGGTCAGCGCATTGGGCCACTCCCGCGAGACGCGCACTTCCGCCAGCCAGTCGACCTCACGGGCCTCGCGGCGCAGCTCGCCGAGGTCCACCGACAGCCAGGTACGCCCCTGGATCAGCGGCGCCAGCTCCTCGCGCAGGTACCCGGCACTGACATGGCTCAGCTCGCCGCTGATGGAGACCCGCTCGACCGGCCGGTCGAGCCACAGCCACAGCGCGCGGCCACCCGCCACCATCAGCACCACAAACAGCATCAGCCCGACCAGGGATCCCCTCGCGGCGTGACTCATGAGGCCTCAGAGCTCCTTGGGGTCGTCGAGGGTGGTCGCCAGGATGCGCCGCACCAGGGCATCGAAGTCGTAGCCAGCGTGGGCCGCCGACTGCGGCACCAGGCTATGATCGGTCATGCCGGGGACGGTATTGACCTCGAGCAGCCAGAAGCGGCCCTGGGCATCGCGCATCACGTCGACCCGCCCCCAGCCCTCGCCGCCGATCGCCGCGAAGGCGCGCCGGCATAGCGTTCCCAGCTCGGCCTCTTCGGCATCGCTGAGCCCGCAGGGCAGGTGATAGAGGGTTTCATTGGAGAGATACTTGGCCTCGTAGTCATAGAAGCCGCTGGGCACCTCGACGCGAATCGCCGGCAAGACCTCGTCGCCGAGCAGCGACACCGTATATTCGGGACCCTGGATGAAACGCTCGGCCATCACCTGGGCATCGAAACGCGCCGCTTCCTGATAGGCCGCGGCCAGCGCCTCACGGCTGTCGACGATGCTGATGCCCAGCGTCGAGCCCTCGTGCACCGGCTTGACGATCAGCGGCAGGCCGAGCCGCTCGCAGACCCGATCCCAATCGGCATCCGCGGCGAGAATCACGCTCTCCGGGGTGGGCAGGCCCAGCGCCTGCCACACCTGCTTGGTGCGCTGCTTGTCCATGCCCAGCGACGAGGCCAGCACGCCGCTGCCGGTGTAGGGAATACCGAGTAGCTCCAGCGCTCCCTGCAGGGTGCCATCTTCACCGCCGCGTCCGTGCATGGCGATGAACACCCGGTCCGGGGCCAGCGCCTCGAGACCGGCGAGCCCACCGTCGGCCAGATCATAACCGCTCACCTCGAGGCCACTGCGCTGCAGCGAGGCGAGCACCGCGGCACCGCTCAGCAGAGACACTTCGCGCTCGGCGGAGTGACCGCCAAACAACACCACTACGCGACCGCAGGCGTCACGAAAGGATGCATCCGTCATAGTGCCACCTCGTCGAGATCCAGCTGCGCCTCGGCCAACGCCTGGGCGATACCGCCCACGTCGCCGGCGCCCTGGGTGATCAGGATATCGCCGGAGTGCAGCACATTGGCGAGCAGCCCCGGCAACTCGGCCTTGCTGGCAACGAACAGCGGATCGACCTTGCCACGCTGACGGATCGAGCCGGCCAGGCTGCGCCCCTCGGCGCCGGGCAGCGGTGCCTCACCGGCGCTGTAGACATCCAGCAGCAGCAGCGTATCGACCCCCGACAGCACCCGCACGAAGTCCTCGTAGAGGTCGCGGGTCCGCGAATAGCGGTGCGGCTGGTAGACCATCACCAGCCGCCGCTCCGGCCAGCCGGCGCGCACCGCGCGGATCACCATCTCCACCTCGCGGGGATGGTGGCCATAGTCGTCGACCAGCATCACCTCACCGTCGCCGCCCGGCGACGCGAAATTGCCATGCACCTGAAAGCGCCGCCCAACGCCGGCGAAACCGGCCAGGCCGCGCTGGATCGCCGCATCGCTGACGCCGGCATCGCTGGCCACGGCGATCGCCGCCAACGCATTGAGGGCGTTGTGCTCACCGGGCATCGCCAGCCGCACCGCAAGCGGCGCCAGCCCGCCGGGGCGATACGCCGTAAAGTGTACCTCGCCGGCCTGCTGCACGAAGTCGGCGATACGGTAGTCGGCGTCGGCGCTGAAGCCATAGGTGACGAACTGGCGGTGCACGTCGCCGAGCAGCCCGCGCACGTGGTGGTCGTCGATGCACAGGATCGCCAGGCCGTAGAACGGCAGGTTGTGCAAGAACTCGATGAAGGTGCCCTTGAGCCGCTCGAAGTCGCCGCCGTAGGTGGCCATGTGGTCGGCATCGATATTGGTGACGACGGAGACCATCGGCTGCAGATGCAGGAAGGAGGCGTCCGACTCGTCGGCCTCGGCGACCAGGTAGTCGCCCTCCCCGAGGCGCGCATTGGTGCCGGCGCTGGTCAACTTGCCGCCGATCACGAAGGTCGGGTCGAGACCGTCTTCGGCCAGCAGCGTGGCGGTCATGCTGGTGGTGGTGGTCTTGCCGTGGGTGCCGGCCACTGCGATGCCGTGGCGAAAGCGCATCAGCTCGGCGAGCATCTCGGCGCGCCGCACCACCGGCACACGGTGCTCATGGGCCCAGCGAATCTCGGGGTTGCTGGCATCCACTGCCGTCGACACCACCACCACGTCGGCACCTTCGGCATGGTGCTGGTGATGGCCAATCCAGACGTCGACGCCACAGCCGCGCAGATGCTCGACCACGCTTGAGGCCTTGAGGTCGCTGCCGCTCACCCGATAGCCCTGATTGGCGAGCACCTCGGCGATACCGCACATGCCGGCACCGCCGATACCCACGAAGTGAATGCGCCGTATGCGCCGCATGCCGAGGCCGGCGCCGCTGGCTTGTGAAGCGTTGATATCAGTCAAAAGCAGTCTCCATGCAGCCGGCCACCAGGCGTTCGATAGCGTCGAGGCGCGCTTCGCCTCGCGCCTGCACGGCCATGGCGGAAAGCGTCTCGGGGGCCAGCAGCGCCTGCAGGCGCGCGGCCAGGGAATCTGGGGTCAGGGTCGCCTGGGGCATCAGCTCGGCGGCACCGGCATCCACCAGCGCCTGGGCGTTGGCGGTCTGATGGTCGTCTACCGCATGCGGAAAGGGCACGAACAGCGACGGCTTGGCGGCGGCGGCCAGTTCGGCCACGGTCAGTGCACCGGCGCGGCACACCACCAGGTCGGCCCAGTCGTAGGCCGCCGCCATGTCGTCGATGAATTCGCTGACCTCGGCGCTTACCCCGGCATCGGCGTAGGCCCGGCGGGTAGCCTCGGCCTTGTCGCGCCCGGCCTGGTGATGCAGGGCCGGGCGCTGGTCCTCCGGCAGACGGGCAAGTGCGGCCGGCAGGCACTGGTTGAGCGCCTGGGCGCCCAGTGAGCCGCCCACCACCAGCAGGCGCAGCGGTCGCTGGGCCATCGCCGCGGAGCTGCGCGGCTGGGCTCCCAGGGCGGCGATCTCTTCGCGCACCGGGTTACCCACCGTCTCGGCACGCCCGCCGAACGCCTGGGGAAAGGCGGCGTAGACGCGCCGCGCCAGACGCGACAGCGCCTTGTTGGTCATCCCCGCCACGGCGTTCTGCTCGTGGATGATCAGCGGCCGGCGCATCAGCCACGCCGCCAGCCCGCCGGGGCCGCTGGCGAAGCCGCCCAGCCCCACCACCAACTGCGGGTCGAGCTCGCGGATGACGCCACGCGCCTGAGTAACGGCACGCAGCAGCCGCCACGGCGCCTTCAACCAGCCGACGGCGCCGTTACCGCGCAGGCCGGCGACGTCGATGCGGTGCAGCGGGATACCGGCGTCCGGCACCAGGCGGTTCTCGATGCCACGCGGGCTGCCCAGCCACTCGACGTGGACGTCTCGGGCCGCCAGGCCTCGCGCCAGCGACAGCGCCGGAATCACATGCCCGCCGGTGCCGCCGGCCATGATCAATACGCGCCGGGGAAAACGCTGACTCACTTGGCGTCTCCTGTCGAACGTGCACCGCCGGCGCTGCGCGCCCGCGGTGCGGTGGGTTGGGCACGCCGCATGGCGCGCCGCGTCTCGGCATCGGCGCGAATCAGCAGGCCGATCATTGCCGCGCTGACCAGCAGGCTCGACCCGCCGTAGCTGAGCAGCGGCAGCGTCAGGCCCTTGGTCGGCAGCATACCGGTGCTCACCGCGATATTGATGAACGCCTGGGAGCCGATCACCAGCGCGATACCGTAACTGAGGTAGGCGGCGAACGGCAGCCGGGCCAGCTCCGCGCGGCGACCGATGGTCAGCGCGCGAAACACCAGCAGCGCGAACAGCCCGACCACCGCAATGGCGCCGAACAGACCGAGCTCCTCGGCGATCACGGCAAACACGAAGTCGGTGTGCGCCTCGGGCAGGTAGAAGAGTTTCTGCACGCTGTTACCCAACCCCAGCCCCAGCCAGTGGCCACGGCCGAAGGCGATCAATGCCTGGGTCAGCTGGTAGCCGCTGGCGAACTGATCGGCCCAGGGATCGGCGAAGCTGGTCAGACGTGCCAGGCGATAGGGTTCGGCGATGGCGACATAGAAGCCCAGCAACCCCACCACGATCAGCAGCAGCCCGAAGCGCCACAGCGGCGCACCGGCCATCAGCAGCATGCCCATCACACAGCCGGTCATCACCACTACCGCGCCGTAGTCGGGCGCCAGGATCAGCAGCAGTGCGATCAGCGCCACCACCAGCAGCGGGCGCAGGAAGGCGCCCCAGTGCTGGCGCACCTCGGCCAGGAAGCGCTCCAGGTAGCCGGCCATGTAGGCGATCAGGCACAGCTTGGTGACCTCGGAGGCCTGCAGGTTGAAGGGCACGCCGGGCAGTGACAACCAGCGCTTGCTGCCGTTGATCTCGCGACCGAAGATCAGTACCAGCGCCAGCAGCACGATGCCTACCAGCAGCAGCAGCGGGCCGTTGACCTTCCACCACATCAGCGGCACTCGCGACACGCCGATGCCCACGCCCAGCGCCAGCAGCACGAAGATGCCGTGGCGGATGCTGAAATAGTAGGGGTTGCCGGTAAGGCTCGAGGCCACCTCGGTGGACGCCGAGGTCACCATGACCCAGCCGATCAGCAGCAGCGACAGCGCCGCCAACAGCAGCCAGGCGTCGAACGGCTGATCCGCGGTGGAGAAGCGCGCCACCCAGGAGCGGCGCCGGGTACCGGTCTTCATGCTTCAGCCTCCGTCTGCCGGGCCAGCACCCAGCGCCGAAAATGGTCGCCACGCTCCTGGTAGTTGGCGAACTGGTCGAAACTCGCGCAGGCCGGCGACAGCAGCACGCAGTCGCCGGGGGTCGCCAGGGCTTGCGCCAGCGCCATGGCGGCGTCGAGGTCGACCACCGGATGCACCGGCAGCGCGCCGTCCAGGCTGCGCGCCAGGCGCTCGCCGTCGAGGCCGAAGACCACCGCGGCGCGGGCGTGCGCGGCGAGCGGGGCGCTCAGCGGGCTGAAATCCGCCCCCTTGCCGACGCCGCCGGCCAGCAGGATCAGCTTGCCGTCGAGGGTCGGCCCAAGCCCGGCGATCGCCGCCAGGGTGGCACCGACGTTGGTGCCTTTGGAGTCGTTGATCCAGGCCACGCCCTGCCACTCGGCGATCAGCTCGCCGCGATGCGCCAGACCGGAAAAGCCCATCAAGACCTCGCGCATGGCGTCCAGCGGCAGGTCGAGTCGCGCGCCCATGGCCAGTGCCGCTAGCGCATTGGCCTGATTGTGCCGCCCGCGCAGACGCACGTCACGCGCGGCCAGCAGCGGACGGCTGCCGCACATCAGCCACGGCTCAGGCCCGTCGCCGGCATCGTGGTTGGCAATGCCCCACTCATGCTCGACCGGCGCTTTCACGGTGAAGCGCTCTAGCTGCGCCGGCGGCGCCTCGAGGGGCCAGGTCAAGGGATCGTCGGCATTGACCACCGCATGGCGGGCGCCGCGGAAGATCCCCTGCTTGGCCCGGCGGTAGCCGTCGAGGTCGCCATGGCGGTCGAGGTGATCCTCGCAGAGATTGAGAAAGGCGACGCTCTCGGCGCCCAGCCTGGGCGTGGTCTCGAGCTGGAAGCTCGACAGCTCGAGCACGTAGAAGTCGGCATCCGGAGCGTCGTGGAGCAGGTCGAGTGCCGGCGTGCCGAGGTTGCCGCCTACCGCCACCCGGCGACCCGCCTGCTGGGCCATCTCGCCGAGCAGGGTGGTCACGGTGGACTTGGCGTTGGAGCCGGTGATGGCGGCGATCGGCGCCCGTGCGGCACGCACGAACAGGGCGATCTCGCCCACCACCAGCGGCTCGCCGGTGGCCGCCCGGGTGCGTCCGGCCAGCTCGGCGATTCCCGGCGTGGCAGGATCGACGCCGGGGCTCAGCACCACCTCCTCGACCTGGCTAAGGTCGAGGCCGGTGAGCGGCCCGCAGTAGATCTCGACGCCCGGGTGTGCGGCGTGGAAGTCATCGAGGCCGGGCGGCGCCGAGCGGGTATCGGCGACCATGTAGGGCACCTTACGGCGGCTCAGGTGGCGACATATCGCCCGCCCGGAGATGCCCAGCCCCACCACCAGCGTCATGCCCGCCGGTACGCTAACCCGTGCCGCTGCCTGAGCCACTTCAGCGCACCTTCAGGGTGGCCAGGCCAACCAGCACCAGCACCACGGTGATGATCCAGAAACGCACGATGACCCGCGGCTCCGGCCAGCCCTTGAGCTCGAAGTGGTGATGCAGCGGCGCCATGCGGAAGATTCGACGGCCGGTCAACTTGTAGGAGCCGACCTGCAGGATCACCGATACCGTCTCCATCACGAACACTCCGCCCATGATGAACAGCACGATCTCCTGGCGCACGATCACCGCCACCACGCCCAACGCCGCCCCCAGCGCCAGCGCGCCGACATCGCCCATGAAGACCTGGGCCGGGTAGGTGTTGAACCACAGGAACCCCAGCCCGGCGCCGGCAATGGTCGCGCAGAACACCGCCAGCTCGCCGGCACCGGGGATCATCGGAATCTGCAGGTAGTTGGCGAATACCGCGTTGCCGCTGGCGTAGGCGAATACCGCCAGGCCCATGGCCACCAGCACGGTGGGCATGATCGCCAGGCCGTCGAGGCCGTCGGTGAGATTGACCGCATTGGAGCTGCCGACGATCACGAAGTAGGTCAGCACGATGAAGAACACTCCCATCGGCACCACCACGTCCTTGAACAGCGGCACGATCAGGCTGGTCTCCACCGGGCTCGCCGCGGTGGTATAGAGCAGCACCGCGGCGGCCAGGCCGATCACCGACTGCCAGAGGTACTTCCAGCGCGCCGGTAGGCCGCGCGGGTTCTTCTCCACCACCTTGCGATAGTCATCGACCCAGCCAATGGCGCCAAAGCCCAGCGTGACGCCCAGCACAATCCACACGTAGTGATTGGCAAGATCGCCCCACAGTAGGGTACTCACGGCGATCGCCATCAGGATCATCGCCCCGCCCATGGTCGGCGTGCCGGCCTTGGAAAGGTGCGACTTGGGGCCGTCGTCGCGCACCGCCTGGCCGATCTGCCGCTCGACCAGGCGGCGGATCATCAGCGGCCCCAGCCATAGGCACAGTAGCAGTGCGGTGATGGTCCCCAGGATCATGCGCAGGGTGAGATAGTTGAAGACATTGAAGGCGCTCTGGAATTGCGCCAGAAAATTGGCCAGATAAAGCAGCATGTGTCGCGTTCACCTTGATGCATCAGCGCGCAGGGCGGCAATCACTCGTTCCATGCCGGCACTGCGCGAGCCCTTGACCAGCACGCTGGCCCCTGGCGGCAGATGGTTGAGGGCATGGCGCACCAGCGCCTCCCAGTCGTCGAAATGGCGGCCGGCGGCCCCGCAGGCCAAAGCGGCCTGGCGCGCGGCATCGCCGGTGGTGCCCAGAAAATCGATCCCTTTCTCCTGCGCATGGCGTCCGACCTCGGCATGCAGCCGCGCCGACGCCTCGCCCAACTCGCCCATGGCGCCCAGCAGGCACCAGCGCGGTCCCGGCATGTCGGCCAGCGCATCCAGCGCCGCCTTCACCGCGCCGGGGTTGGCGTTATAGGTATCATCGATCAACCGCGTGCCGCGCAGGCCCGCGACCACGGCCATGCGTCCCGCCATCGGCGCCGCTGCCGCGAGCCCACTGACCACGGCGTCACCGTCGAGCCCCATGGCCAGGGCCGCCGCCGCCGCTGCCAGCGCGTTGGCCACGCTGTGACGGCCCAGCAGCGCAAGCGTCACGCGCCCCAGTTCGCGGCCATCGAACGACAGCGTGAAAGCATAGCGCCCCAGCTCGTCGCAGGCCAGCGCTCCGGCGCCGACCCGCGCCCGGGCATCCGTGAGACTGAAGTCGATCACCTCACGCTCGCCGGCCAGGCGCCGCCAAAGCGGATAGAAGCGGTCGTCACGGTTGAGCACCGCTACCCCCCGCGGCCCGAGTCCGGCGAGGATCTCGGCCTTGGCCTGGGCGATCTGGCCCATGCCACCGAACTCGCCGACATGGGCACCGGTGACATTGGTGATCACCGCCACGTCGGGCACCGCCAGCGCGGTGGTCCAGGCGATCTCGCCCAGATGGTTGGCGCCAAGCTCGATCACCGCATGGCGATGCTCGCCGCGCAGCTCGAGCAGCGTCAGCGGCGCACCGATATCGTTGTTGAGGTTACCGCGGGTGGCCAGCGTCGCCCCCTGCTGGGCGAGCAGCCCGGCAAGCAGCTCCTTGACCGAGGTCTTGCCGCTATTGCCGGTAATCGCAGCCAGGCGCCCCGCGCCGGCCCGCCCCCAGGCGCGGCGGCGTGCCAGGCCGAGCAGCCCGAGGGCCAGGCGGGTATCGGACACCACCAGCTGCGGTAGCGGGTCGTCGAGGCGCTGCTCGACCACCGCCGCCGCCGCGCCCGCGGCGCGCGCCTGGGCAATGAAGTCGTGGCCATCGAAGCGTTCGCCGCTCAGCGCCACGAACAGCGCCCCCACTGACAGCGCCCGGGTGTCGGTGGTGATGGCGCCCAGCGCCAGCCCGGCCTCGTCCGGCGCTGCGACGCCGAGCGCCGCAGCCACCTCGCCGAGGGTGTTCAGCCCCACGCTCATGAGCGCTCTCCGCGTCGCGCCAGCGCCGTCTCGGCCTCGGTCAGGTCGCTGAAGGCGTGGCGCACGCCGGCGATCTCCTGATAAGCCTCATGGCCCTTGCCGGCGATCAGCACGATGTCCTCGGGCCCGGCCGCCGCCAGCGTACGAGCAATCGCCTCGCGGCGGCCATCGATCTCCCACACGCTGTCGGCCTGGGGCGCGCTCAACCCGGCGCGAATCGCCCCGCGAATCGCCGCCGGGTCTTCACTGCGCGGATTGTCGTCACTGATCACCACGCGCCCGGCCTGGGCCTCGGCGACCTGGCCCATCAGCGGCCGCTTGCCGGGATCGCGATCGCCGCCGCAGCCGAACAGGCACCACAGGGTCGCCGTCTCACCGAGGTGGGCGCGCAGCGCGCGCAGGGCGTTGTCGAGGGCGTCCGGCGTGTGCGCATAGTCGACCACCACGCTCGGCCCGCCGGGCGCCACCAGGCGCTGCATGCGCCCGGGCACCGGCGCAAGTGCGGCGGCCGCCGCCAGCAGCGCGTCGAGATCCTCTCCCAGGCCGTAGAGCGTGGCCATCGCCAGCAGTACGTTATCGAGATTGAAGCGTCCCATCAGATCCAGCTCCAGCACACGCTCGCCCAGTGGCGTGGCGATCAGCGCGCGCTGGCCACAAGCATGAGGCAGCCACTCGACGACCCGCAGCGTGGTCGCCTCATCCTCGCCGCTGGCCAGCACCCGCACCCGCTCCGAGATCCCGGCCAGCATCAGCCGTGCCAACGGATCGTCGGCGTTGACCACCGCCAGTTCGAGCTCGTCGCGCTTGAACAGCTGCGCCTTGGCCGCGGCATAGGCTGCCATGCTGGGGTGGTAGTCGAGATGGTCGCGACTCAGGTTGGTGAACACCCCCGCCGCCAGCCGACAGCCGGCCAGGCGCCCCTGGTCGAGGGCGTGGGACGAGACCTCCATGGCCACCCGCGTGACGCCCTGGTCACCGAGCTCGCCGAGTGTGGCCTGCAGCGCCAGCGGCCCGGGGGTGGTCTGGCCGCTATCGGCCAGGCTGCCGACGCGCCCGGCGCCAAGGGTACCGACCACGCCGCAGGTACGCCCCAGCGCTTCGCTCAATGCGGCAACGTAGTGGGTCACAGAACTCTTGCCATTGGTGCCGGTGACGCCGATCAGTTGCAGGCTACCCGGCACGCCGAACAGCTCGCGGCCCAGCGCACCCAGCTGTGCCTTGAGCCCGGGCAGGCCGAGCACGCGCGGATCCGCCGGCGGCGACTCACCATCGTCGAGATGGTAGAGCACCGCAGCGACCCCGGCGGCCAGCGCCTGGGCCACGAAATCGCGGCCGTCGACGTTAATCCCCGGCAGTGCCACGAACAGATCGCCGGCCGCCAGCCGGCGACTGTCGAGTTCGAGGCGCAGGTGCTGGGTGGCGGGGAGGCGCGAGACCGCGGCGTCGGGCCAGCGCTCGCTCAGCGCCTCGGTCAGTCGTTGGCGATCGACCTGCATCTGATGTCCTTGTCAGGGGGGGATGGGCTCGAGGTTCTGCCGGTCGACCTCGACCGGCTCGCTGCGCTGGTCCGGCGGCACGTCGAGCAGGCGCAGCGCATTGCCGACCACCCGCGAGAACACCGGCGCCGCCACTGCCCCACCGTAGTACTCCCCGCCGCGGGGATGATCGATCATCACCACCGTGACGATACGCGGGTCGGAGACCGGCGCAATGCCGGCGAACACGCTGCGATAGGCGTCCTCGGCGTAGCCGCCGGCGGCGGTCTTGCGCACCGTGCCGGTCTTGCCGGCAACCCGGTAACCGGGTACCGCCGCGCGCCGCCCGCCGGTGGTGGGCTGCACCGACTCTTCCATGATCCGCAGCAGATCATAGGCCACCGTCGGGTCGATGGCCGGAGTGCTGGTCGGCGGCTCATCGAGCTTGAGCAGCGACGGCGACAGCCGCTCGCCCTGGTTGGCGATGGCGGTATAGGCACTGGCCAGCTGCAGGGTCGACACCGACATGCCGTAGCCATACGAGAGCGCCGCACGCTGGCTGCGCGACCAGCGCGTCGGCGCTGGCAGGGTGCCGGTGGATTCACCGGGGTAGCCGGTCTCGGGGCTCTGGCCGAGACCCAACTGGCGATACTTGTCGGGCACCGCCGTTTCATCGAGCTCGAGGACGATGCGCGACATGCCGATATTCGACGACTTCTCGAGGATCTCGGCGAGGTCGAGCTCGCCGTAATTACGGAAGTCGCGAATCGTGAAGCGATCGATGCGCATCCAGCCCGGCGCGGTGTCGATTACCGTGTCGCGGCTGTACTCGCCGCTCTCCAGCGCTGCGGCCATGGCCAGCGGCTTCATCACCGAACCCGGCTCGAAGACGTCGACGATGGCCTGGTTGCGCAGGCCGCGCGGGTCGATGCCGGCACGGTTGTTGGGATTGTAGGAGGGCTGGTTGGCCATCGCCAGCACCTCACCGGTGCGTGCGTCCATCATCACCAGGCTGCCGCCATCGGCGCCGTGCTCGGTGACCGCCGCCTTGAGCTCACGATAGGCCATGTACTGCAGGCGCTGGTCGATGGACAACGTCAGGTCGCCGCCGGGGCGCGCCTCGCGCAGCAGCTGCAGGTCGCGTACCAGCCGCCCACGACGGTCCTTGAGCACGCGCCGCTGCCCGGGGGTCCCGGCTAGGTAGGGGTGGTAGGCCAGCTCGAGCCCCTCCTGGCCCTGGTCGTCGACGTTGGTCACGCCGAGCAGTTGGGCGGCGACCTCGCCGGCCGGGTAGTAGCGGCGGTACTCGTTCTGCCCGTAGACCCCGGGCAGGCGCAGGTCGAGCACCCGCTGGGCGTCGTCCGGGGTCTGCATGCGCCGCAGGTACATGAACTCACGCTCACTGAAGCGCGCCAGGCGCTCGTTGAGCTGGTCGAGGTCGGTGCCCAGCGCCTGGGCCAGCATCAGCCGCTGGATGGTGTCTTCCGGCAGTTCCTGTGGGTTGACCCACAGGCTCACCACCGGCGTGGAGATGGCCAGCGGCTCGCCGTTGCGATCAGTGATCATGCCGCGGTGAGCGGGAATGGTATCGGTGCGCAGGGTACGGGCGTCGCCCTGCCCCTGCAGGAAGGGTCGGTCGATCACATGCAGGTTGACGATGCGCACCGCCAGCAGGCCCAGGCCGATCAGCACCAGCGCCACCATCAGCACGTAGCGTCCGCCGCCCAGCGGCTGGTTGGGCGGCGGCCGGCGCGGCGTGACGGCATCCCGGGGGTCGGCTCTCATGGGCGGATGACCTCGACCTCGTTGACATCGGGCAGGCGCATGTCCAGGCGCTCGATAGCCAGGCGCTCGATGCGCGCCGGCGACGACCAGGCGCTCTCCTCGAGCAGCAGTTGCCCCCACTCGGTCTGCAGCTGATTCTGCTCACGCTCGAGCTGCTGCAGGCGGGCATACTGCACGCGAGTCAGGTGGCTGGAAGCGATCACCGCCATGGCGCTGGCCAGGGTCGCCACCACCAGCCCAATCACCACCAACAGGTGCAGTCGTTGACGCCATCCCAACAGCCCGGCAAACCGCTTGCGTCGCTGACTCATCGCCCGCCCTCAGCTGCGCTTGCGCGCGGCGCGCATCACCGCACTGCGCGCACGCGGATTGTCGTCGACCTCGTCGGCGCCGGGGCGGCGCGCCTTGCCCAGCGCC
The DNA here is from genome assembly GCF_010977575.1 of Halomonas socia. GTDB lineage: Bacteria > Pseudomonadota > Gammaproteobacteria > Pseudomonadales > Halomonadaceae > Franzmannia > Franzmannia socia. The sequence goes on along the minus strand of NZ_CP048812.1, from coordinate 3,064,261 downwards.
TCGAGACGCCGCTCGAGCTGATCATCGCGGATCGGCATGCCGCGCGGCAAGTGGCTGTCGCCGCGCACGTGATCGCGAATGAAGCGCTTGACCCGCCGATCCTCCAGCGAGTGGAAGCTGATCACCACCAGGTGTCCACCGGGGGCCAGCGCCTCCAGCGCTGCCTCGAGCGCCGCATCGAGCTGCTCCAGCTCGGCATTGACCTGGATACGCAGCGCCTGGAAGACCCGTGTGGCGGGGTGCTTGTGCTTCTCCCAGGCCGGGTGGGCGGTCTTGACCACCTCGGCAAGGTCTGCGGTGCGGGTGAAGGGCCGTTCGCTGCGGCGGGCGATGATCGCACGCGCCAGCCGCTTGGCGTAGCGCTCCTCGCCGTAGGCCTTGAACGCGCCGGCCATCTCGGCCTCGCCGGCACGCGCCAGAAACTGCGCCGCGCTCTCGCCCTGGTCGGGGTCCATGCGCATGTCCAGCGGGCCGTCGCGCAGGAAGCTGAAGCCGCGCTCGGGGTCGTCGAGCTGCGGCGACGAGACGCCGATATCGAGCAGGATGCCGGCCAGCTTGCCGTGCACGCCGTGGGCCTCGGCGATCTCGCCGAGTCGAGCGAACTCGCCGCGCTCGATGCTGAAGCGCGGGTCGTTGATGCTGTCGGCAGCGGCCAGCGCCTCGGGATCACGGTCGATGGCGACGAGCCGGCCGCCACCGCCGAGTCGTTCGAGGATCGCCCGCGAATGGCCACCGCGCCCGAAAGTACCGTCCAGATAAACGCCGTCGGGGTCGTGCAGCAGCGCCTCCACCGCACCATCGAGCAGCACGCTCGAGTGTCGATAGGAGGACGGGGCCGCGGCATTCTCGGGTGAGGACATGAATTTCTCGATGCGGGAACTGCGGGTGGCCGAAAAATCGCGGTCAGCGACGGGAATGGGAGGGAGTCAGCCGATAAGCCGGGTTCTGTCGTGGACAGCCATTCCTCTAGGCGCTGCGTTGCCGCAGCGCTCAAGCAACCTACCCGGACCCAGCGCGGGCCACGCCATTGGGTCCCTATTTGGTCTTGCTCCGAGTGGGGTTTACCGTGCCACGCACTGTTACCAGGCGCGCGGTGCGCTCTTACCGCACCCTTTCACCCTTACCGGCCTCCCGAAGGAGACGTAGGCGGTCTACTCTCTGCTGCACTAGCCGTCGGCTCGCGCCGCCCAGGCGTTACCTGGCACTCTGCCCTATGGAGCCCGGACTTTCCTCCCCCACCCGCACTGCAAGCAGCGCGGCTGGCGGCGACTGTCTGGCCGACTCCCAAGCCGGGAAGAATAACAGCGCGCCAGCCCCCTCTCAAGCGGCCAGGAGAGAAACTCAACCGGCGTCCTTGAGCGCCTGGGCCTGCGCATACCAGGATTTCTTGGCGCCGCCCAGCACTCGCGCCGCTACCGAGGCCGCCTGCTTGACGCCAACCCCTTCGGCCAGCAGCGCAGCGAGCAGCTGATCGGCCTCGAGCGAAGCCTGATCGGTTTCCTCCCGCGGCGGCGCACCGCCGATCATCACCACGAACTCGCCCCGCGCCTGATCCGGATCCTCCTGCATGCGAGCCAGCAGTGCCGCGGCGCCGCCGTCGAGGAAGGTCTCGAAGGTCTTGGTCAGCTCCCTGGCCAGTACCACGCGGCGCTCGCCGAGCGTTGCTGCCAGATCTTCCAGCGTCGCACGGATGCGGTGCGGCGACTCATAGCAGACCAGCGTCTCGTCGCGGCCCGCCAACGACTCGAGTCGCGCCCGGCGGGCCGCCGACTTGGCCGGCAGGAAACCGATGAAGGTAAAGCGGTCGGTGGGTAGGCCCGCCGCACTGAGCCCCGCCACCAGCGCACAGGGGCCCGGCACCGGCACGATACGGTGGCCGGTCGCGCGCAGCTCGCGCACCAGCACGAACCCCGGATCGCAGATCAACGGCGTGCCGGCGTCGCTGATCAAGGCTACGTCATCGCCGGCGACCAGGCGCTCGGCCAGCTGCGCTACCCGCGCCGCCTCGTTGTGCTCATGCAGCGACAGCATCGGTCGCTCGAGGCCAAGATGACGCAGCAGCCGAGCGCTGTGACGGGTATCTTCGGCGGCGATCACCGCCACCTCGCCGAGCAGCCGCGCGGCGCGCGGAGAGAGGTCGTCGAGATTCCCAATCGGCGTGGCGACCACGTACAATGCCCCATACGCTGAGTCAGACATAACGGTTCCTCCGACAGGACCCAGACAAGGGAATAGGATTTATGGACAAATCGCCTCGCGGCCTGCTGCTTGCCGCCCTGCTGGCGCTGATGGTGGCGGGCTGTGCCGCGCCCACCGGGATGGTCGACAGGATCACCGACCCCGATCCCGAGACCCTGCTCGAACGTGCCGCCGACCAGCCCCCCGAAGAGGCTGCCGCCACGCGCCTCGAGGCGGCCGACATCCTAGCACGACGCGGCGACGAGGCGCAGGCCTTCGAGGTCGCCGAGAGCCTCGATGACAGCCTGCTCGAGGACGCCCAGCGCGTGCAGTGGGCGCTGCTGCTGTCGGGCCTGGCCTATGACCTGGAAGATGACTCCAGGGTGCTTCAGGCGACCCGCATCCTCGACGAAGACATCCGCATGGAGAGCGATGACCGCAACGCCCTGCGCTACCGCCAAGGGCTCTCGCTGGGTCGCATCGGCGAGCCGCTGGCCGCCTCGCACGCCTTGCTGCGGGTCCAGGCCGACACCGATAATCCGGTGCTCAACGATGACATCTGGCGCCAGTTGACCCGCCTCAATCGCCAGGAGCTGGCAACGCTCGGCGAAGATCCGGACGCCCTCACCGCCGGCTGGCTCGAGGTCATCGACCTGCAGCGCCAGAGCGGTGGCGACATCACGCGCTTTCTCGACCGCCTCGGCGTATGGCGCGAGCGCAATCCCAACCACCCCGCCGCGCGGCGGCCACCCAGCGAGCTGACAGAACTGCGCGAGCTGCGCGATCAGGACGTGCGCCGCATCGCCGTACTGCTACCCGAGTCAGGCCCGCTGGCCGATGTCGCCGAGCAGATCCGCCGCGGCTTGCAGGCCCGCCATATGGAAGCCGGCAACAACGGCGAGTCGACGCCGCAGATGACCTTCATCGATGCCAGCAGCGGCGATCTCCAGGCACTCTACGCCGAGGCCAACATGGCTGGCGCCCAGGTGGTGATCGGCCCCCTCGACAAGGATCAGGTCACCGAGCTCGAGAATCGCGACAGTGTGCCGCTACCGACCCTGGCACTGAACTACGGCCATGGTCAACGCAATAACGCCGAAGGCCTCTTCCAGTACGGCCTGTCGGCGGAAGACGAGGCGCGCCAGGCGGCACGCCGCGCCTACCTCGACGGCCACCGCCGCAGCGCCGTGCTGGTTCCCGACAACGACTGGGGTGAACGCGTCGGCAGCGCCTTCCGCCACGAGTGGGAGCGCCAGGGCGGCAGCGTTACCTCGGCGGTGCGCTATGAACCCGGCGCCTCGGTGGCGGGCGCCGTGCGCCCGCTGCTCAGCGTCAGCGGCGAACGCGCCCAGTTGGGCAACGTCGACATGCTGTTCCTGCTCGCACTACCCAGCTACGCCCGCCAGGTACCGCCGATGCTGGACTACTACTACGCCAGCAACCTGCCCATCTATGCCACCTCGCACCTCTACGAGGGGCGCCCACAGCCGCGCATCGACCATGACCTGGACGACGTGCAGTTTCCCGACATTCCCTGGCTGATTCCCAACGCCGCGGTCGGCGGCGAGAACGCCGTGCCCTTCTTTGGCAGCTACATGGCGCTGCGCGAGGATAACGACCCGGCGCTATTCAAACTCAACGCCATGGGCGTCGACGCCTACGAACTGGCCCGCCGCCTGCCTCAGCTGCAGGCTATCTCCGGCAGCGAGGTACAGGGTGCCACCGGCACCCTGCGCGCCGAGAGCGACGGCCGCATCTACCGCGAACTGCCCTGGGCCACCTTCGCCAACGGTGTACCCCAGCTGCCGCTGGGCCTGATCAATCGCGACGGCCTGATGGGTAATGGTGTCCCGCGGTTACGCGATCCCGATAGCGACAACGACAACGACAGCGTCTTCGACGATGGCCGGGCCCGCTGACGCCCGCCAGCGCGGTGCGCAGATCGAGCGCAGCGTGGCCGACTGGCTGATCCAGCGCGGCCTTGTGCTGGTGGCCAGCAACCAGCACGCCAAGGGTGGCGAGCTGGATCTGGTGATGCGCGACGGAGAGATACTGGTGTTCATCGAGGTCAAGCACCGCGCCGACAGCCGCCACGGCCATCCGCTGGAGTTCGTCACCGCCACCAAGCAGCGCCGCCTGATCCGGGCAGCGCGTTTTTATCTACAGCGCAACGGGCTATCATGTGCCTGCCGCTTCGACGTGGTAGCCGTGATCGGCCATGCCCCGGACCTCGACATCCAGTGGGTGAGAGGCGCCTTCGAAGCGTTCTGACAGACAAGGACCAGGAAGCCACCATGGATTTCCAGACACGCATACTCGAGCACTTCAACGCCAGCATCGACACCAAGACCTATGCCAGTGAGGTGCTGCCACCCTTCATCGAGGTGGCAAGCCAAATGATGGTGCAGTGCCTGGTCAACGAGGGCAAGATCCTGGCTTGCGGTAACGGCGGCAGCGCCGGCGACAGCCAACACTTCTCCTCGGAACTGCTCAACCGCTTCGAGCGCGAACGCCCCAGCCTGCCGGCCCTGGCGTTGACCACCGACACCTCGACGCTGACTTCGATCGCCAACGACTACAGCTATAACGAGGTATTCTCCAAGCAGATCCGCGCCCTCGGCCAGCCCGGCGATGTGCTGCTGGCGATCTCCACCAGCGGCAACTCGGCCAATGTCATCCAGGCCATTCAGGCCGCCCACGACCGCGACATGACGGTGGTCGCTCTCACCGGCCGCGACGGCGGCAACATGGCCTCCCTGCTTGGCCAGGATGATTGTGAGATTCGCGTGCCGGCCACCTCGACCGCACGCATCCAGGAAGTCCACCTGCTGGCCATCCACTGCCTGTGCGACCTGATCGACGAGCAGCTATTCGGTGGCAGCGAGTAATCTTGACCCCCTAACGCGAGTGATAAGCATGAAAAAAGGATTTGTGATATCCACCCTGATGGCGCTGAGCCTGGTGCTCTCAGGCTGCGCGCAGATGTCCGCCGGCCCCGAGGACCACGGCTCCAGGACCTTCGGCAGCCAGGTCGAGGACCAAGGTATCGAGAGTCGCATTTCAGGCAATCTGTCCCGCGAGGATGCGCGCTTCAACGACGCCCGGGTCAACGTCGACAGCTACAACGGCATCGTGCTGCTCACCGGCCAGGTCCCCAGCGAGGAGCTCAGGGACAAGGCCCAGGAAGTCGCCACCGGCACCCGCAACGTGCGCCGCGTCCACAATGAGCTGGCGGTGGCCGCCAACGTCCCCCTCGCCCAGCGCACCACCGACACCTGGATCACCACGCGGGTGCGCTCGACGCTGATCGCCGATGAACGCATCGATGCCCGACGGGTGCGCGCCATCACCGAGAACTCGAGCGTCTACCTGATGGGCATCGCCACCCGCGAGGAGACAGACCGCATCGTCAATGCGGTGTCCGGCATCAGCGGCGTGCAGCGCATCGTCAAGGCATTCGAATATCTCGACTGATCAACGGCCAATACCCCATGCAAAACGGCAGCCCAGTGGGCTGCCGTTTTGCATCGTGCGTTGGTGAGTGTCTCGTCGCTACTTGATCACGCGCAGCGAGGGACGCCCCTTGGGCGGCACATCGCCCTCTTGGCTGGCCTCGGTCTGAGCGTCGACGGACGACTCGGCGTCGCTGTCGACGCTCGACAGCGAGCGTCCCGCGCCTTCCGGTGCCGCCTCCTCGTCGCCGGCGATCTCGGCCTCGAAGCCGGGCATTACCGGCTCGTGGCCAAACACCATACCCACGCCATTTTCGCGCGCATAGAGTGCGATCAGCGCCTGGCTAGGTACCACCACCTGCATCGGCTGGCCGCCAAAACGGGCGCTGAAGGTAATCGCATCGTTCTCCATCATCAGGTCGCGCACCGCGGTAGGTGCGACGTTGAGAACGATCTGGCCGTTCTGTACGAACTGGCTCGGCACGGCAACGCCGGCGTGCTCGGCATCGACCACGATGTAGGGAGTCTGATCGTTGTCCAGCAACCACTGATAGAGGGCTCTGGCCAGATAGGGTCGGCTCGACAGCATGTCTGCCTCCTGCAATGGGTGCACGCCGGCCGCGACCGGCGACATGAGTATCAGGTGCGCATCTCGCGCTCGGCCTCGGACAGCGCAGCCTTGAAGGCATCGCGCTCGAACAAGCGCTCCATGTAGCTGACCAGCGGCTTGACCTGCTTCTCCGGAAGCTCAATACCCAGCGCCGGCAGGCGCCACAGTAGCGGAGCCAGGCAGCAGTCGACCAGCGAGAACTCTTCGCTCATGAAGAACGCCATGTCTTCGAAGATCGGCGAGATACCCACCAGGCTCTCGCGCAGCTCCTTGCGCGCCTTGTCGGCATCCTTCTTGCTGCCAGCAACGATCTGTTCGACCAGCGGACACCACTCGCGTTCGATGCGATGCATCCACAGCCGACTCTGCGCACGCGCCACCGGATAGACCGGCAGCAGCGGAGGGTGTGGGAATCGCTCGTCGAGGTACTCCATCATCACCTTGGATTCATACAGCACCAGATCGCGATCCACCAGCGTGGGCACGCTGTTGTAAGGATTGAGATCGGCGAGCTCCTCGTGCTGACTGCCGTCGGCGACTTCCAGAATGTCCACGGCCACGCCCTTTTCTGCCAGCACGATACGCACCCGATGGCTGAGGTGGTCGTCACTACCGGAATAGAACGTCATCGACGAACGCTTGGCCACTACACCCATGTAACAATCCTCGCATCAATTCGAAGTTGCATCATAACACGCCGTGCAACCTCTCGGTGGCAGCAGCGCTCCCGCCCTCGCCGATCAGGCAGAGGCCGGATATACAGGGGGCGCATGACCCCGTCGGCCATACGCCCCCACCGCTAGCACGGCTGACGATCAGTGAACGTCGCGCCAGTACTCACGCTTGAGCAGGTAAGCAATGACGCCGAAGATGAAGATGAAGATCAACACCTTGGGGCCGAGCGTCTGGGCCTGCAGCTTGGATGGCTCACCGACGTAAGCGAGGAAGTTGGTGAGGTCGTAGACCGCTTCCTCGAACTCATCGGGCTCCATCTTGCCCGGCTGGGTGACCTGCAGCACTTCACAGGACTGATACTTGCCTGACAGCGGGTCGAGCTCGGCGCCCTCGATGGGCCGATCGCTCTCGGCGCAGACCATCTCCTGCACACCCTGCAGCGGCTCGAGCACGTTGGGCATGGCCACCTGCTCATAGACGTTGTTGTTGACGCCGGTCGGACGGCTCGGATCCTTGTAGAAACCGAGCAGGTAGGAGTAGATCCAGTCCGGGCCGCGCAGGCGGCCATGCAGGCTGAGCTCTGGCGCGGCAGCGCCGAACCAGGACTCACCGTCCTCCTGGCTCATGGCGATGCGCATCTGGTCATTGAAGGCCAGCTCGGAGGAGAAGATCAGGTTCTCCTCGACAAGGTCCTGGGGCATGCCAAAGTCATTGGCGGCCCGGGCAAAGCGCTGGTACTCCAGGGCGTGACAGCCCATGCAGTAGTTGACGTAGAGCTGCATGCCGCGCTGCAGCGACGCCTCGTCGTTGAGATCAGGCGTCATTGAATGCGGCACGTCCGGCGCCGGAGCGGCCAGCGCCGCCATGGGCACCAGCGCGAACAGCAGTGCGAACAGTTGCTTTTTCATTAGCCAGTCACCCTTTCCGGAACGGGTTTGGTGTTTTCCATCTTGGTATAGAGCGGCATCAGCAGGAAGAAGGCGAAGTAGATCAGCGTACACAGCTGCGCCACCGCCGTCCGCAGCGGCGTGGCCGGCAGCGCGCCGAGCACGCCGAGGATCACGAAACTCACCGCAAACAGCACCAGCATCACCTTCGACATCCAGCCCTTGTAGCGCATCGAACGCACCGGGCTACGATCCAGCCACGGCAGCACGAACAGCACCGCAATGGCCCCACCCATGAACACCACGCCCAGGAATTGAGCCTCGAGACCGAACAGATCGAAGGTAATCGCCCGCAAGATCGCGTAGAAGGGTGTGAAGTACCATACCGGTGCAATGTGATCCGGCGTCACCAGCGGATTGGCCGGCTCGAAGTTGGGTCGCTCGATGAAGTAGCCGCCACCTTCCGGGAAGTAGAACAGCACCACGCAGAACACGAACAGGAACACCGCGACACCAACCAGATCCTTGACGGTGTAGTAGGGATGGAACGGGATGCCGTCCAGCGGCTTGCCGGTCTCGTCCTTCTTGTCCTTGATCTCGATGCCATCCGGGTTGTTGGAGCCGACTTCATGCAGTGCGATCAGGTGCAGCACCACCAGTCCCAGGATCACGATCGGCAACGCCACCACGTGCAGGGCAAAGAAGCGATTCAGGGTAATACCCGAGATCAGGAAGTCGCCGCGGATCCACTGTGCCAGGTCGGGACCGATCACCGGAATCGCTGCAAACAGCGAGATGATCACCTGGGCGCCCCAGTAGGACATTTGACCCCACGGCAGCAGGTAGCCCATGAAGGCCTCGGCCATCAGCAGCAGGTAGATGGTCATGCCGAAGATCCACACCAGCTCGCGGGGCGCCTTGTAGGAGCCGTAGAGCAGACCGCGGAACATGTGCAGGTAGATCACCACGAAGAACGCCGAGGCGCCGGTGGTGTGCATATAGCGGATCAACCAGCCGTACTCCACGTCGCGCATGATGTACTCGAGCGACGCAAAGGCCCCTTCGCCGGAGGGGTTGTAGCTCATGGTCAGCCACACCCCGGTGAGGATCTGGTTGATCAGTACCAGCAGTGCCAGCGAGCCGAAGAAGTACCAGAAATTGAAGTTCTTCGGCGCGTAGTACTTCGCCATGTGGTCCTGCCAGAACTGCGTGGCAGGGAAGCGATCATCCACCCAGCGCATGATGCCGCTCTCGGCCTTGACGCGATTCGGGTTACCCATCAGGTAGTCTCCTCATCTTCGCCGACGATGATCTCGTCGCCTTCAAAGCGATAGGGCGGCACCTCGAGGTTGGTCGGGGCCGGGACATTGCGGAATACACGGCCCGCCAGGTCAAAGTAGGAGCCGTGGCAGGGGCAGAAGAAACCGCCCGGCCAATCGTCCATATCGACGGCGTCAGGCTCAGGGCGATACAGCGGCGAACAGCCCAGGTGGGTGCAGATACCGATCAACACGCCGATTTCCGGGCGCGACGAGCGTAGCGGGCCGGTGATATAGGCGGGCTGCTGGGGACGCTCGGAGTCGGGATCCGAGAAGCGCTCAGGGTCGCTATTCTCGGTGCGCTCGATCATCTCCTCGGTGCGGCTGATGACCCATACCGGGCGCCCGCGCCACTCCACGGTAATGCGCTGACCGGGCTCCAGCAGGGATATATCGGCCCGCACCGGAGCACCCGCCGCTCTTGCCCTGGCACTGGGCTGCCAAGAAGCCACAAAGGGGACCGCAACCCCGACAGCGCCCACCGCACCCACGACGGTAGTGGCACCCACGAGGAAACGGCGCCGCCCTCTGTTTACGCCGTTATCTGCCATTTTCTAGTTTCTCCCATCAACTTACCCGTTGCCGTATCACAGGAAGGGTATCCCGCGACCCACGGATACAAATGAAGGCTATGGTAAAAAAACGCGCGCACAAACACAAGGCAATACGGCCCTTGACCTAAGTGGCAGGCACGCAACAACCATCTGAAATACATACAAAAAAACGCCCAGACCCCGAAGAGTCTGAGCGCCTTTTTCGATCGTCTTGCCGCGTTTAACGCTTGGAGAACTGCGGACGACGACGCGCTTTGCGCAGGCCAACCTTCTTACGTTCGACTTCGCGAGCATCGCGAGTCACGTAACCGGCAGCACGCAGCGGCGAGCGGAGTTCTTCGTTGTATTGCATCAGGGCACGGGTGATGCCGTGACGAATGGCACCGGCCTGAGCCGAGCCTCCGCCGCCCTTGACGGTGACATAGGCGTCGAACTGGCCCAGCGTGTCGGTCAACTCGAGGGGCTGACGCACGACCATGCGACCGGTGACGCGACCGAAATAGAGGTCGAGCTCCTTGTCATTGACGGTGATCTTGCCGGTGCCCGGCTTGAGGAATACACGAGCGGTGGAAGTCTTGCGGCGCCCGGTACCGTAATACTGCTGTGTCATGGCGAAGTATCCCTTAGAGGTTCAGTTCTTGCGGCTGCTGAGCAACGTGCGGATGCTCGGCACCGGCGTAGACCTTGAGCTTGGTGTACATGGCGCGGCCCAGCGGCCCCTTCGGCAGCATGCCCTTGACGGCAGACTCGATGACGCGCTCGGGAGCGTAGCCGATCATCTTCTCGAAGTTCATGGAACGCAGGCCACCCGGGTAACCGGTGTGACGATAGTAGGTCTTGGCCTGGGCCTTGTTGCCGGTCACCTTGACCTTCTCGGCGTTGATCACGACGATGTAGTCGCCGGTATCGACGTGCGGGGTATACTCCGCCTTATGCTTGCCGCGCAGGCGGCGTGCAATTTCGGTCGCCAGACGACCGAGCGTCTTGTCCGTAGCGTCGACGACAAACCAGTCGCGCTGGACGGACTGCGGCTTAGCACTGAACGTCTTCATGGATGAATCACCAAATCGATGTATTGGGTCTCGATACCGCGAACGGCACCTGACCATCCCTATTTTTCTTGGTTGCCCCGCAACACGGGGCAACGGTCGAGCGAGGCGGCATTCTACACGAGCCTGACACGCCAAGGCAATTGTTCCGACCCACCAATCTCAGCTGTCGCGGTTGCTATTAGCGATACAACCATTATCTGCGAATCACGGCTTATGGGGCAGCGCCAGGTATTCGTGGGACTGCATCTCCTGGAGACGCGACAGGGTGCGCTGGAACTCGAACTCCAGCCGCCCGTCGGCATAGAGCCGTTCGGCCTCCACCTCCGCCGACATCAGCAGCTTGACGCCGCGGTCGTAGAACTCGTCGACCATATTGATGAAGCGCCGCGCCTGATCGTCGCTCGCCCCGCTCATGCGGGTGACGTTGGACACCAGCACGCTGTGGAACTCGCGGGCCAGCTCGATATAATCGTTCTGGCTGCGCGGCCCGTCGCACAGCTCGAGAAACTCGAACCACACCACGTCGTCGTGGAGACGCCGCGCCTTGAGCACCCGATGATTGACCTCGATTGGTGCGTCCGCCTCGCCCTCGGCACCGGCGATCTCGCGAAAACTGCGCGCCAGCTCCGACTCGGCGGCGGCATCCAGCGGCGAGTGGAAGATCTCGGCGCGCTCCAGCGCGCGCAGCCGATAGTCGATACCCGAGTCGACGTTGACCACCTCACAGTGGCGCTTGACAAGCTCGATGGCGGGCAGAAAACGCGCCCGCTGCAGGCCGTCCTTGTAGAGCTCATCGGGCACGATATTGGAGGTTGCCACCAGCACCACGCCGTGCTCGAACAGCGCCTCGAGCAGATTGGCCAGGATCATCGCATCGGTGATGTCCTTGACGAAGAATTCGTCGAAGCAGATCACCCGCGCTTCGCCGGCAAACTTGGTGGCGATCAGCTTGAGCGGGTTCTTTTCACCCTTGTAGTGGTCGAGTTCGTTGTGCACCCGCTGCATGAAACGATGAAAATGGGTGCGCATCTTGTCGGGAAACGGCAGCGATTCGAAGAAGGTGTCCACCAGATAGGTCTTGCCACGCCCGACGCCGCCCCAGAAGTACAACCCCATGATCGCCGGCGGCTCCTCGAACGGCGACGCCACCTTCTTGCTGCCGAACAGCCCCGCCATCTTCGACTTCAGCCCCTTGCCCGAGGCCGCCGGCCTGGGCGCACTGCGCGGCGTGGCCACCAGCGCATCATAGAGACGCTGCAGATGCTCGACCGCCGCCTGCTGGGCCGCATCGTACTGAAAATCCTCGCGCTCGAGATCGGCACGATAGCGGGCCAGCGGCCCTTGGCCGGGCATCGCCGGCGCATTCGTCGCGGTGGTTGTCGCACTCATAGGAAGCTTGCGTACCTCGCACTCAGCTCGTCGAGCGATGCATTATACCCGCGAGCACTCCATTTCGCATGTGCGAAACGCGCCGCACGGCGCCACTTTCCACGTCTGGCGCATTGACCTCGGTCTCGGCGTGCCCTCTATAATGGCGGCGTCGGCTTCGCTACCCAAAGGGTAGCGCCGGCCCGGCCAGCACCGCGCGGGGCTCACCCCCGTCCACTGGCGGAAAAGACCAAAGGGGAACGACGTGTACGACAGCAATATCGACTGGATACTGGCAATCGTCAGCGCCCTGGCCGGAATCGGCATCGGCGCGCTGGGCTATCACCTGCTCAACGCCAACGTGGCACGCAACCAGAAGGTTCGCCAGCGCCTGGCCGAGGCCGAGCTAGAGCTCAGCCAGGTCAAGGATGCCCTCAACGACCACTTCGCCCGGGCCGCCGACCTGGTGACCAGCATTCAACGTCAGAGCCAGGAGCTCGAGCAGCAGCTGTCGCTGGGTGCCGATCGCCTCTGCGACGACCTGCAGATCAAGCGGCGCCTGACCCCCAACGACGAGCCATCGGGTGCCGACGACGCCTCGCCGGCGGTGCCGCGCGACTATGCCGACGGCGACCATGGCACCCTGGCCGAGGACTTCGGCCTGCGCCGCGACGACGACGCAACCGGCGCCACCCAGCCGCAGCCGCCCCGCTACTGACCCGCAGCCAGGACGCCTGCGCCGCCGGCGCAGGCCCTCAGGCGGGGTTGTCGATATCCACGAAGCGATGCGCTACGCCCAGCTCGCCTGACAGCCAGTCGCCCAGCGCCCTGACGCCATCTCGCTCGGTGGCGTGATGTCCCGCCGCCAGATAGCTGATGCCCATCTCACGGGCAATATGCGTGGTGCGCTCGGAGATCTCCCCGGAGATGAATAGCTGCGCGCCAGCCTCGGCGGCAGCCATGAGCATGTCCTGGGCACCGCCGGTGCACCAGGCAACCCGATCCACCGCACCACGGTGCCCCTCGATCAGCAGCGGTTCTCGCCCCAGGCACTCGCCGACGTGGGCGGCCAGCGCTCGGCTATCGAGCCCCGCCGGCGGCGCCCCCAGCCACAGCAGCCCCTCGCCGATCTCTCCATCGCCACAGCCGCTGGCGGTAAACCCCAGCCGCTCACCGAGCAGCGCATTGTTGCCGAGGGTCGCATGGGCATCCAGCGGCAGGTGATAGGCGAGCAGATTGATGTCGTGGCTGAGCAGTGTCTTGAGGCGTCGCTGTTTCATGCCGGTCACCGCCAGCGGCTCGTTCTTCCAGAAATAGCCATGGTGCACCAGCAGCAGGTCGGCGTCCCAGGCTACCGCCTCGTCGAGCAGTGCCTGGCAGGCCGTGACGCCGCTCAGCACCCGCTGCACCCGCGGACGACCGGCAACCTGCAGGCCATTGACGGTATAGTCCTTGAAGCGCGCCGGCTGCAGCAGCGTATCGCACGCTGCAACCAGCGCCTGACGATCGATCATGGTCACCTCCAGACAGGCCAAAACCGGCAGTGGTACAATGACCTGCCATTGTAACGACTGTGGCCACCCCCAGCGACCGCCCCGTCGACAAGGAACCTTGCATGCGTCGTACCCTGCTGCCCTATGTGTGGCCCGTGCTCATCGGTGTACTGCTGGCCATCGTGCTGCTCAACGCCTTTCCCCAACTGCTCGGCCGCGATCAGGCGGCAGCGCCTGCCCAGCGGGTCGAACCGCCGCCACAGACGCTACCGGCGACCCAGCCAGACGGCGAACCGCGCCCGGCACCGGAACTGCAGACCGCAAACCCGCTGTCCCGCGAGCAGGGGCCATTCAGCTACTCGGCGGCGGTCGACCGCGCCGCCCCGGCAGTGGTCAACATCTACTCCTCACGCATGGTCGAGCGCGACGAACACCCGCTGATGTCGGACCCCTTCTTCCGCCAATTCTCCGGCGATGACGCCACCTCGCGCCAGCGCATGCTCTCCAGCCTCGGCTCAGGGGTGATCGTCAGCGACGACGGCTATGTGCTCACCAACCACCATGTCATCAGTGGCGCCGACCAGATCCAGGTCGCCCTGCGCGACGGCCGCAACACCCTCGCCGAGGTCATCGGCACCGACCCGGAAAGCGACCTTGCGGTGCTGCGCATCGACCTCGACGAGCTGCCGGTGATTGCCATCACCGACTCGACCCAGGCCGCGGTGGGTGACGTGGCGCTCGCCATCGGCAACCCCTTCGGGGTCGGCCAGACGGTGACCATGGGTATCATCAGCGCCACCGGCCGCAGCCACCTGGGGCTGAATGCCTACGAGGACTTCATCCAGACCGACGCGGCGATCAATCCCGGCAACTCCGGCGGCGCGCTGATCAATCCCGAAGGCGCCCTGGTAGGCATCAATACCGCGATCTTCTCTCGCTCGGGCGGCTCCCAGGGTATCGGCTTCGCGATTCCCGCCAACCTGGCGCGCAACATCCTCGATGAGCTGGTCACCCAGGGCCGTGTGATCCGCGGCTGGCTAGGCATCGAGGCCCAGGAAATGACCCAGGAGCTGGCCGCCTCGTTCGGCCTGCAGACCCCGGGCGGCGTGGTCATCGCCGGTATCGTGCCCGACGGCCCCGCAGCCCAGGCCGGACTGCGTCCCGGCGATGTGCTGCTCGAGGTAGATGGCCGGCCGATTCTCGACGCACGAGTGGCGATGGCCGATATCGCTGCCATCGAGCCCGGCGCCGAATTGCCCATCGCCGTGATCAGAAGCGGCGAGCGCATCGACCTGGTACTTGACGTCGGCGAGCGCCCGCCACCGGAGGGGCGACACCCGGAACGCTGAGCATGCCTCACGACGCAAGACGCTCCTGCCACTGGCAGGGGCGTCTTGCGTTGCGGCAAACGCTGTGTGATTCAGAGGGCGTTTACATCAGGGCTTGATGCGGTACTCCGCCGACCGGGCATGCGCGGTCAACGACTCACCCCTCGCCAGCACCGAGGCGGTGCGCCCCAGCGTCGAGGCGCCATCCGCCGAACAGTTGATGAGCGACGAGCGTTTCTGGAAGTCGTAGACCCCCAGCGGCGACGAGAAACGCGCGGTGCCCGAGGTCGGCAGCACATGGTTGGGGCCGGCGCAGTAGTCACCCAGCGCCTCGGCGGTATAGCGCCCCATGAAGATCGCCCCGGCGTGGCGTATCTCGCCGAGCCAGCTGCCAGGGTCGGCCAGCGACAGTTCGAGGTGCTCCGGGGCGATGCGGTTGATCAGCGCCGCGGCCTCGCCACGGTCGCGGCACACGATAAGCGCGCCACGTTCGGCGAGCGATTCGGCGATGATCGCCTGGCGCTCCATGGTCGGCAGTAGCGACTCGATCGACGCCGCCACGGCATCGGCATGGGCACCGTCCCAGGTGACCAGAATCGCCTGGGCATCCTCGTCGTGCTCGGCCTGGGAGAACAGGTCCATGGCCAGCCAGTCGGGATCGGTGCCGCCATCGGAAACCACCAGGATCTCCGAGGGGCCGGCGATCATGTCGATGCCGACCTGGCCGAACACCGCCCGCTTGGCGGTGGCCACGTAGATATTGCCGGGCCCGACGATCTTGTCGACCCGCGGCACCGTCTCGGTGCCGTAGGCCAACGCCGCCACCGCCTGGGCACCACCCAGGGTGAACACGTGGTCGACGCCGGCCAGGTGCGCCGCCGCCAGCACCAGTTCGTTGAGCACGCCATCCGGGGTCGGCACCACCATAACGATTTCACGCACTCCGGCGACATGCGCCGGAATCGCGTTCATCAGCACAGAGGAGGGATAGGCGGCCTTGCCGCCGGGCACGTAGATACCGGCGCGGTCCAGCGCCGTGACCTGCTGACCGAGCACCGTGCCATCGGCCTCGGTGTACTGCCAGGAGCCGGGCTTCTGGTGCTCGTGATAGACACGAATACGCTCGGCGGCGGCGGCCAGCGCCTCGCGCTGCTCGGCGGGCAGGCCGTCATAGGCCTGGCGCAGACGCGTCGGGCCAAGGGTCAATTCGGCCATCGACCCCACCGCCAGGCGATCGAGGCGGTTGGATAGCTCGACCAGGGCGGCGTCACCGCGGCGACGCACCGCGGCGATGATCTCATCGACGCGCTGCTGGACCTCGGTGCTTGACACACCTTCCCAGGCTAGCAGCGTCTCGAGTCGGGCATCGAAATCGGCATCGGCGGTGGACAGCCGATTGATGACAGAACGCACACGGGCATTGTCGGTCATGGGGCTCTCTCCAGGTAACCTTGCTCATCCTTGAGCGGCGGAACAATAGGATGACTCGGAACTATCGGGCCGCTAGCGCGTGGTGATCGCCGCGCTTGGCCACGGCGGCCCGCAGGCGCTCGATCAGCGGCTTGAGGTGCTCGTGCTTCATGGTCATGGCGGCCTTGTTGACCACCAGCCGCGTACTGATGCTGGCGATCAGCTCACGCGGCTCCATGCCGTTGGCACGCAGGGTATTGCCGGTATCGACGATATCGACGATCTCATCGGCGAGATTCATCAGCGGCGCCAGCTCCATCGCCCCATACAGCTTGATCACCTCGGCCTGGATACCCTGCTCGGCGTAGTAGCGACGCGCCACATTGACGAACTTGGTCGCCACCCGGCGACGCGCACGGGCCGGCTCGGCGCCCTTGACCCCGGCGGTCATCAGCTTGCATCCGGCGATCTCCAGGTCGAGCGGCTCGTAGAGCCCCTCGGCGCCGTGCTCGAGCAGCACGTCCTTGCCGGCCACGCCAAGGTCGGCGGCGCCGAGCTGCACGTAGGTCGGCACGTCGGTGGCGCGAATCACCACCAGCTTGACGTCGGGCAAGTTGGTATCGAACAGCAGCTTGCGGCTCTTGCCGAGATCCTCGGCGGGCTCGATCCCGGCGTTCGCCAGCAGCGGCAGGGTCTCATCGAGAATGCGGCCCTTGGACAGGGCCACGATCAGTTGCTTGGTCATCAGCTCACTCACGTCGTCAGTTAACCGGGCACACGGCGGATCTTGGCGCCCAGCAGCTGCAGCTTCTCTTCGATGCACTCGTAGCCGCGATCGATGTGGTAGATGCGATCCACGCAGGTCTCGCCGTTGGCCATCATCGCCGCAATCACCAGCGATGCCGAGGCGCGCAGGTCTGTGGCCATCACCGGCGCCCCGGACAGCCGCTCGACGCCGGTGATTACCGCGGTGTTGCCCTCCAGGGCAATCTGCGACCCCATGCGATTGAGCTCCTGGACGTGCATGAAGCGGTTCTCGAAGATCGTCTCGACCACCCGCGAGGTGCCCTCGGCCACCGCATTCATGGCCACGAACTGGGCCTGCATGTCGGTGGGAAAGGCCGGATAGGGTGCGGTGCGGATATTCACCGCCCGCGGCCGCTTGCCGTGCATGTCGAGCTCGATCCAGTCGGCGCCGGTGGTGATCGTCGCCCCGGCCTCCTCGAGCTTGGCCAGCACTGCCTCGAGAATATCGGCACGGGTGCGCCGCACTCGCACCCTACCACCGCTGAGCGCAGCGGCCACCAGGAAGGTGCCGGTCTCGATGCGATCGGGCATCACCTCATGGTGGCAGCCGTGCAGCCGCTCGACGCCCTCGACAGTGATGGTATCGCTGCCGTGGCCGCGAATATTGGCGCCCATGGCGATCAGGCACTCGGCAAGGTCGACGATCTCCGGCTCGCGGGCGGCATTTTCCAGAATCGTGGTGCCGTCGGCCAGCGTCGCGGCCATCAGCAGGTTCTCGGTGCCGGTCACGGTGACGGTGTCGAAGAAGATCGTCGCACCCTTCAAGCGGCCGTTGCTACGGGCGCGAATATAGCCGCCCTCGACGCGAATCTCGGCGCCCATCGCCTCGAGGCCGCGAATATGCAGGTCCACCGGCCGCGAGCCGATGGCACAGCCGCCGGGCAGCGACACATCGGCATGGCCGAAGTGCGCCAGCAGCGGCCCCAGCACCAGGATCGAGGCACGCATCTTCTTGACCAGATCATAGGGCGCATGGCAATCCTTGACCTGGGCGCCGTCGAGCTGGATGGTCATGCGCTCGCCCATCACCGGCTCGACGCCCATGCGTCCGAGCAGCTCCAGGGTGGTGGTGATGTCCTGCAGGTGCGGCAGGTTGCCGATGGTCACCGGCCCCTCTGAGAGCAGCGTGGCACACAGGATCGGCAGCGCCGAGTTCTTGGCACCGCTGGCCCATACGTCACCGTCGACGGGGCCGTTACCGGTAATGATCAGTTTGTCCATGAAGGTCCGTTTTGGTCAGGCGCGATCGGCGGCATTCTGCCACTGGCTGGGAGTGTAGGTCTTGATGCTTATGGCGTGCAGGGCACCGCTGGCGATCTCGCCGGATAGCGCCGAGTAGATCAACTGCTGGCGCTTGACCGGCGACAGCTCGCCGAACACCTCGCCCACCGCCGTTACCTGAAAATTGCAGCCTTCGCCCTGAATATGGAAATCGCAGCCATCGATACGGGCCTCGAGTAGCGCCTTGACGTCACTGGGTTGCATGCGCGCAGCTCTCCTGTGAATGACATGTGTCAGCGCCGTAACCGGCGTGCCCTGGGCACGCGGGACGCAAATGGGTTCCAATGGTAATCAAAAGCGCCCCGCTTGGCGATGCCAGAGGGCGTTTTCAATCTCGATGAGGCTGCTTGCCAGGGCAGCGCTGCGCGCTGCAATCGCGAATGAATTCGCTCCCACACAAGCGCATCGCGCCAAGGCAAACGTAGGAGCAATTTCACTCGCGATAGGGTTGGGTGGCCAAGACGGGCTGAGTCGCGGTTAAAGCTGCTCCCACACAAGCGCATGGCGCCAAGGCAAACGTGGGAAATGGGATGGACCCGTCCCCCCTTGTGCCAAGATGAGTTTGAACGCCATCTGGGTGCATGGGGCACCACACGGCATCTCGGAAAGAGGGTCCATCCATGAACAACATTAGCATCGTCGGGATCGATCTCGCCAAGCATGTTTTTCACCTTCATGCGGTCGATCACCAGGGGCGTGAAGTGTTCAGCAAGAAGGTATCGCGCGCGGCGCTACGCAAGACATTGGCCCAGCTGCCGTGCTGTACGGTGGCCATGGAGGCCTGCGGTGGCGCTCACTACTGGGCCAGGGAGATCACAGCACTGGGGCACGAGGTGCAGTTGATTCCACCTCAGTACGTGAAGCCCTTCGTGCTGGGCCACAAGAACGATGCCAAGGATGCCCGCGCGATCACGGAAGCAGCGCCTGGCGCGGCTGGCCAAGACCACCCCGGTGTGTCAGCGCCTGATGAGCGTGCCCGGTATCGGGCCGGTGAATGCCACCCTGCTGGCCTGCCACATCGGCGACCCAGGGCGGTTCGCCAATGGCCGCTGTTTCAGCGCCTCGATTGGTCTGGTACCCCGCCAGCACTCGAGCGGCGGCAAGGAGCGGCTGATGAGCATCTCCAAGCGCGGTAACGGCGAGGTGCGTCGGCAGCTCGTGCATGGTGCCCGAGCAGCGCTGCGGTCATTTCAGCGGCAGCAGCAGCCAGGGCGACTGGCGCGCTGGGCCTGCGCACTAGCGGCACGGCGCGGGGCGGCCAAGGCCACGGTTGCCTTGGCCAACAAGTTGGGCCGGATCTGCTGGGCGGTGATGGCACGCGACACGGTTTACACGGCCACCCCGTGACGCAAGGAGTGGCAACGGCAACACACTAAATTCCCGGAGGTTGCGCAGGCACGAGCGTTGATGGCACGACAGGTAAGACCGGCTCTCCGTCACTCTGTGAAATCGCATGGCCCATATTGAGGCCGAGTGGGAGATCAGAGCGGAGAGCGCGCATCCCATCATGGTCAGGCACCAATGAGTGCCGCGAACAGGCCGGATATAAGCGTGCAGTCTCACCCCGGCCATGGCGAATCGGGCTTGCACAACGGGACGGGTCCATATAAGCGATTTCAATCGCGATGGGGTTAGTTGCATATGCCGGGATATCAACGTCGGCGAGTACGAACCATCAAGCCGCCGTGGCGTCGGGCAGAAGCGTATCGAGGCCGGCGATGCGCGTCAGTCGCACCAGCGGCGCCGATAGCGTGACGCCCTCGATAACCAGCCCCGCGGCCTCGGCGCGGCGGGTCCACTCGAGCAGCACGCTGAGTGCCGCGCTGCTGACCCGCTCGACGCCGCTCAGGTCGAGCACCAGACGGGTAGCGGACGGCTGCCGGGCGAGCCACTCGCTGCCGCTGGCAGCCAAGGCCGCAGCGACCTCGAAATCGACGTCGCCGCTGACCGCCAGACACCGGCCCTCGGCATCGAGGCGCACGCCAGCCTCGTCGAGCAGGCGGCTCATGCCGAGCCGCCCTCCTCCAGCTCGTCGACGCCCACCTCCGGCGCCCAACCGTCGATGACCGCATCGTAGTCGCGACCGTGATCGCGCATCGCCTGATCGAACTGATTGCGGAAGGTCAGCCCCAGGTTGATGCCGTTGACGATCACGTTGACCACCTTCCACTCGCCGTCGCTGAGGCGCAGCGAGTAGCTGACCGGATAGACCTGGCCATCGGTGGCCACCACTTCCATGGCCACGCTGGCCTGATCCTCGTGACGCGACTCGCGCTGGCTGTCGAGCACCCGCAGCTCGCGGTAGTCGAAGGTCACCAGGCCCCTGGTGTAGGTATCGATCAGGGTCTGACGGAAGGTGTTCACGAACCGGCTGCGCTGCTCGGGCGTGGCGTTCTGGAAATAGCGCCCCATCACGCTGGCGCCGATATAGCGAAAGTCGGCGATATCGTCCAGGTTGTCATCGACCAGCGCCTCGAGCTCGTCGACATTGTTGGTAAAGTAGTCCCTACGCCCCTCGATCTCGCCCATCAGCTCATCGATGCTGGTACGAATCAGCTGTTCCGGGGTCTGGCTAGGCTGCTGCGCCTGGGCCGGCCCGACCATCAACATCGCCAAGGCGGCCAACAGGGCCACCGCAGCAGACAAGTAACGCCTATATGCCGCGCGCATAACACCTCCATGAACTAACGTCATCAGTCACTGACCATGTTGGACACGAATTGCTGGATGAGTTCTTCCAACACCAGTGCCGACTGGGTATCGCGGATGCTGTCACCATCCGCCAGGGTCTCGGGGTCACCGCCTACCGACAGGCCAATGTACTGCTCACCGAGCAGGCCCGAGGTGAGGATCGCCGCCGTGGTATCCCGCGACAGGCGGTCCTCAAGGGTACCGTCCAGTTCCATCACCACCCGCGCGTCGTACCAGTCGGTATCCAGTTCGATGGCCGACACTCGGCCGACGTTGACACCGGCCATGGTCACCTTGGCGCGCGGCTTGAGGCCGCCGATATTGGAAAAATTGGCCTCCAGGGTGAAGGTGTCGCCGGACGGTCCAAGGGTCAGCCCGCTGACCCGCAGGCCGAGAAATACCAGCCCCAGGATCCCTGCGAGCATGAACAGCCCGACGCCGAGTTCCATTACCTTGCTGCGCTTCATGCCTTGTCTCCGCTGATCATGACAGCCCGCCGAACATTACCGCGGTCAATACGAAATCCAGCCCCAGTACGGCCAGCGAGGAGTAGACCACGGTGCGCGTGGTGGCCCGTGAGATACCCTCGGAGGTGGGGATCAGGTCATAGCCCTGGAACACCGCAATCCAGGTCACCACCAGAGCGAATACCAGGCTCTTGACCATGCCGTTGCCGACGTCGCCGATGAAATCGACGCTCGACTGCATGTTGCCCCAGTAGGAGCCGTCGAACACGCCGAGCCACTCGACGCCGACCAGGTAGCCGCCGTAGATGCCGACCACGCTGAAGCCCACGGTAAGCAGCGGCAGCGCCACGAAGCCCGCCCACAGCCGCGGCGCCACCACCCGGCGCAGCGGGTCGACGCCGATCATCTCCATGCTCGACAGCTGCTCGGTGGCCTTCATCAGGCCGATCTCGGCGGTCAGCGCCGAGCCGGCACGGCCGGCGAACAGCAGTGCCGCCACCACCGGCGACAGCTCGCGCAGCAGCGACAGCGCCACCATCTGCCCCAGCGCCTGCTCGGCGCCGAAATCGACCAGGATGGTATAGCCTTGCAGCGCCAGTACCATGCCGATGAACAGCCCCGACACCATGACGATGGCCAGCGACAGCACGCCGACGAAATGCATCTGGCGCAGCCACAGATAGAACCCTTCTCGGGACGGCACACCCACCGCCGACTGCGCCAGGAACAGCCCGGCACGCCCCATGGCTTCGAGCAGCTCGCAGCCGCGTCGCCCCAACCCTGCGATATGCCGGATCATCGCGAGCCTCCCGCACCCAGCATGTCATGTCGAAAGTCCGGCGCCGGATAGTGAAAGGGCACAGGGCCATCGGCTTCGCCGTGCACGAACTGACTGACCCGCGGGTCCTGGTCGACGTCGAGGGTCGCCGGCGTGCCATGGGCCATGACCTGGCCGTCGGCGATGACATAGACGTAGTCGGCGATCGACAGCGTCTCCTTGATATCGTGGGAGACCACCACCGCGGTCAGGCCCAGCGCCTCGTTGACCCGCTTGATCAGTTGCACCAGCACGCCCATCGAGATCGGATCCTGGCCGACGAACGGCTCATCGTAGAGGATCAGCTCGGGATCCAGCGCCAGTGCCCGGGCCAGCGCCACGCGCCGCGTCATGCCACCCGACAGTTCGGACGGCATCAGCTCTCGCGCGCCGCGCAGGCCTACCGCCTCGAGCTTCATCAGCACCAGGTCGCGGACCATTGCCTCGGGCAGGTCGGTATGCACGCGTAGCGGAAAGGCGACATTCTCGAACACGCTCAGATCGGAGAACAGCGCACCGCTTTGAAACAGCATCCCCATCCGCCGGCGCAGCCGAAACAGCACCTTGCGCGACAGCGCGTGCACGCGCTGACCGTCGATCTCCACCCGCCCGGCATCCGGAGTCAACTGGCCGCCGATCAGCTTAAGCAGGGTGGTCTTGCCGGTGCCGCTGGGCCCCATGATCGCGGTGATCTTGCCACGCGGAATGTTTAGCGACACGCCGCGGAAGATATCCTTGTCACCGCGAGAGAAGTGCAGGCCGTCGATCACCACGAAGGGCGAATCACTCATCGCGTGCCATCTCGTCGAGAAAAATTATCGAACATCGTATCCTAACTGCGACAGCCCTCGCCAGCGAGAGTTGCGGCAACGCATCATCGACATCTCGTCTCGTCTTGCACCCCCGGTCCAAGGCGCGTTTAATTGGCGCCTTCTTATCAGTCGCGCACCGGACCGCCACCTCATCATCATGCTGTTACCCCTGATCACCATTCTGGTCGGCCTGATCGGCCTGTTGTGGAGCGCCGATCGCTTCGTCGGTGCCGCCGCCGCCACTGCGTATCGCGCCGGGATGAGCACCCTGCTGATCGGCATGACCATCGTCGCGCTGGGCACCTCGGCGCCCGAGATCCTGGTCTCGATCATGGCCGCCCTGGACGGCGTGCCCAATCTCGCCACGGGCAATGCCCTGGGCTCCAATATCGCCAATATCGGCCTGGTGCTGGGCATCACCGCACTGGTGGCACCGATCCCGGTACGCTTCTCCATCGTGCGCCGCGAGCTGCCGCTGCTGCTTGGTGCCACCGGGCTGGCGGGCTATGCGCTGGCCAACGGCATCCTCGGGCGCTTCGATGCGCTGTTTCTGCTAGCGCTGCTGGGCTTCAGCCTGTGGTGGCTGTTCCGTGCCGACACCCCCGACGAAGAGGCACCCGGCCAGGTGCCGGACATGACACTGCCCAGGGCGCTGGCCTGGCTGGCGCTGACGCTGCTGCTGCTGATAGCCAGCTCGCGCCTGCTGGTGTGGGGCGCCAGCGAACTGGCACGCAGCTTCGGCATCAGCGAACTGGTCATCGGCCTGAGCATCGTTGCCATCGGCACCAGCCTGCC
The DNA here is from genome assembly GCF_010977575.1 of Halomonas socia. Classification (GTDB taxonomy): domain Bacteria; phylum Pseudomonadota; class Gammaproteobacteria; order Pseudomonadales; family Halomonadaceae; genus Franzmannia; species Franzmannia socia. The sequence continues at coordinate 3,040,265 of NZ_CP048812.1, read as the reverse complement.
CGAGCTGGCCGCCTGCATCTCGAGCGCACTCAAGCGCCACCACGACATCGCCATCGGCAACGTGATCGGCTCCAACCTGTTCAACATGCTGGTGGTGCTGCCGATTCCCGGCATGCTGGCCCCTGGCCCCATCGACCCCGCTGCCGCCAGCCGCGACTTCCCGACCATGCTGACCCTGACCCTGCTGCTCGGTGCGCTACTGCTGTGGCAGCGCCATGGCGCCATCGGCCGCCTGCCCGGCGGCGTGCTGGCAGTGCTGTATGGCGGCTATCTCGGCTGGCTGGCGTTGAGTCTGTGAGCGCCGAATACTGAACTCGCGCGAGGCGCCACACTTGAGCCACGCGCCACAACCGGCAACAATCATCGCCATGACCGACACCCCTGACTCCGTGTTTCGTGCCAGCGCCTGGCGCACCCTCGACCTCGAGCAGCAGGCCATCGCTGCGCTCGGTGCTCAGTTGGACGCCGATTTCGATCGTGCCTGCCAGCTGATGCTCGACTGCAACGGCCGCGTGGTGGTCACCGGCATGGGCAAGTCGGGGCATATCGCCGGCAAGATCGCCGCTACCCTGGCCAGCACCGGCACGCCGGCGTTCTTCGTGCATCCCGGCGAAGCCAGCCACGGCGATCTGGGCATGATCACCCGCGGCGACGTGGTCCTGGCACTGTCGAACTCCGGCGAGACTAGCGAGGTCACCGCCCTGCTGCCGCTGCTCAAGCGCATGGGCACGCCGTTGATCAGCATGACCGGGCGTCCCGGCTCGACGCTGGCGCGCCACGCCGATGCCCACCTCAATGCCGCCGTGGCCCGCGAGGCCTGCCCCCTCGACCTGGCACCCACCGCCTCGACCACCGCCGCCCTGGCGCTTGGCGATGCGCTGGCGGTGGCGCTGCTCGAGGCACGCGGCTTCACCGCCGAGGAATTTGCCCTGTCGCACCCCGGCGGCAGCCTCGGCCGACGCCTGCTGCTCAAGGTCGGTGACCTGATGCACCAGGGCAGCCGCCTGCCCCAGGTACCGCTCGGCAGCCCGCTGCGTGACGCGCTGCTCGAGATTACCCACCAGGGCCTCGGCTTCACCTGCGTGGTCGATGAACAGGGCCTGCTGGCCGGGGTCTATACCGACGGTGACCTGCGGCGTACGCTCGACCAGTATGCCGACCTGCGCTCGCTCAAGGTCGACGAGGTCATGACCCGCCCCGGCAAGCGCATCGGCGCCGAGGTACTGGCCGCCGAAGCGGTGCGCGTGATGGAGGACAACCGCATCACCGCCCTGGCGGTGGTCGACGACCAGGGCCGCCCGGTAGGCGCCCTGCATATGCACGACCTGCTGACCAGCGGCGTTATCTAGGAGAATTCATGAACCCAGACACCCCGTCCCTCCCCCCGGCACTGATCGACCGGGCCCGCCACGTTCGCCTGCTGGCACTGGACGTCGACGGCGTGTTCACCGACGGCCGCCTCTATTTCCAGGCCGACGGCATCGAGATCAAGGCGTTTCATACCCAGGACGGCCACGGCGTCAAGTTGCTGCGCCAAGCCGGCCTGGAGGTGGCCTTGATCACCGGGCGCGACTCGCCGATGGTCAGCCAGCGTGCCGCGGCGCTGGGCATCGACCATGTGCTGCAGGGCCGCGAGGACAAACTCGCCGCGCTGCGCGAGCTGTGCCAGCGACTTGGCCTGGGGCTCGAGCAGGTGGCCTACGGCGGCGACGACCTGCCTGACCTGGCGGCCATCAAGCGTGCAGGGCTCGGCATCAGCGTACCCAACGCCCCGGATTACATCCGCGCCCACGCCGACTGGGTTACCCAGCGCCCCGGCGGCCACGGCGCGGTGCGTGAGATCTGCGATGCGCTGCTCCAGGCCCAGGGCCACTGGGGCGCGGTAGTCGACACCTTCCTGCACGGGAAGCGCTGAGCCATGATCATCCGCCTGCCGCGCCCCTCCTACAAGCTATGGCTGCTGCTGCTCCTGCTGCTGCTCGGCGGGGTGCTGGCGCTGTTCGAACAGCGCGACAGCTTTGGCCCCGGCCCGGTGCCGCGCGATGCGGCCGGCGAGCCCGACTACTACCTCGAAGACGCCACCATGACCCGCTTCGACGCCGATGGCCGGCCCCATCAGCGCCTCGAGACGCCGCGCCTGGTGCACACCCCCCACGACGACGTCACCCGCACCCAGACGCCGATCAGCCGGCTGCTCGACAGCGAGGGCCGCACCTGGTTCGGCTACGGTGACGTCGGCACCCTCGGCTCTGGCAATGAGCGGCTGACGCTGGCCGGCAACGCCCGCCTGGAGGCCCCCGACGAGGGCTGGCGGCTGGAGACCGACGTGCTGCACGTCGATCTCGATATCGGCCACGCCTTCAGCGAGACCACTGCTACCCTATATCAGCCGCCGCAGTGGACCCGCGGCGAACGTTTCGACGCCTGGATCGACGAAGACCGCATGCGCCTAACCGACAACGTACGCGGCTATCACCCACCCGAAGGCTCCGAGGAACCCGCATCATGAGGCGATCATCCCTGACCCTGGCAGTGGCCGCCTGGCTGCTGCTGGGAAGCGCCGCAGCCCTGGCCCAGAGCCAGGACGCCAGCCAGCCCATCGACGTCACCGCCGACCAGCTCGACCTCGACGACCGCGCCGGCACCGCGGTCTACACCGGCGATGTGGATATCCGTCAGGGCTCGCTGCAGGTCACCGGCGACCGCGTCGAGATCCGTCGCAACGATGCTGGCGAGGTCTCGCGCATCACCGCCACCGGCGAACGCGCCTACGTCGAGCAACGTCCCGAACCCGACGAGGAACTGATGCGTGGCTGGGGCCGCACCATCATCTATCACGTCGCCGCGCGCCGCGTGGAGCTGATCGACCAGGCCGAACTGCACCAGGCCCGCGACACCTTCGACGGCGGCTACGTCGAGTACTTCCTCGACCGCCGCGTGGTCCAGGCTCGCTCCGAGGTCGAGGGCAGCGAGCGCCAGCGCGTACGCATGACCCTCAACCCCGAGCAGGACTGACTCGAGCCACTTCGCTCCCATACTTAAGGCAAGCGCATGACGACCCTTCGCGCCAAGCACCTGGCCAAGAGCTACAAGCGCCGCCGGGTGGTGCACGACATCAGCCTGACCATCGACCAGGGCAGCATCGTCGGCCTGCTCGGCCCCAACGGGGCCGGCAAGACCACCTCGTTCTACATGATCGTCGGGCTGGTCAAGGCCGACGCCGGCGAGGTCCATATCGACGACCGCGATCTGTCCCGGGCGGCCATGCACGAGCGCGCCCAGGCCGGGCTCGGCTATCTGCCCCAGGAAGCCTCGGTGTTTCGCAAGCTATCGGTGGCCGACAACATCATGGCGATCCTCGAGACCCGCAAGGATCTCGACCGCGCCGGACGCCAGGCGCGCCTCGAGCAACTGCTCGGCGAGTTCCATGTCACCCACATCCGCGACAACCTGGGCATGAGCCTGTCCGGCGGTGAGCGACGCCGGGTCGAGATCGCCCGCGCGCTGGCCACCGAGCCGACCTTCATCCTGCTCGACGAACCCTTCGCCGGGGTCGACCCGATCTCGGTGGGCGAGATCAAGGGCATCATCCGCCAGCTCAAGGCGCGCGGCATCGGCGTGCTGATCACCGATCACAACGTGCGCGAGACCCTCGATATCTGCGACCGCGCCTATATCGTCGGCGACGGTCAGATCATCGCCGAGGGCAGCGCCGCCGAGGTGCTGGATAACCAGCGAGTACGCGACGTCTACCTCGGCGAGGACTTCCGGCTCTAAGAATACTCGATCTCAAACCCATGAAAACACGCTGTGCCATTGACAACTGGCACACGAATTGCGCATGGCATGCTTATTGCAGAGATTTCATGCCATTATGCTTGCATGGGGTCGCGACGCGGGCTACCGTGATCGCTCACTTGTCAGCGAAGCCGTCTCCCCCATGGCCATGAAACCCTCGTTGCAACTGCGCGTCGGTACCCACCTGACGATGACGCCCCAGCTGCAGCAGGCGATCGCCCTGCTGCAGCTGTCGACCCTCGATCTTCGCCAGGAAATCCAGCAGGCGCTGGAGTCCAATCCCATGCTCGAGCTCGACGATGCCTTCGGCGAGCAGGAAGTGGCCGAGGCCAAGGAGGACGACTGGTCGAGCGAGATCCCCGACGAGCTGTCGGTCGACAGCGACTGGTCGGACACCTATCAGGACATGGCGCCCAGCGGCAGCGGCGAAGCGCCGGACTTCGAGCGCAACGCCAGCGGCGAGAGCCTCCACGATCATCTGGCCTGGCAGCTGGCGATGACCGACCTGGTCGACCGCGAGCGGATCATCGCCGAGAGCCTGATCGACGCCGTCGACGACAACGGCTACCTGGCGGCGAGCCTTGATGAACTCAGCGGCGGGCTGCGCGACCAGGGCCTTGCCGGCCTCAAGGTCAGCGAGGTCGAGCAGGTGCTGCTGCGCCTGCAGCAGTTTGAGCCCACCGGCGTCTGTGCCCGCGACCTGCGCGAATGCCTGATGCTGCAGCTCGGCGTACTGCCCGACGATACCCCGCTGCTGCCCCAGGCCAAGCGCCTGGTACGCCAGTTCCTGGAGGCCCTGGCCGGCGACGATCGCAAGCTGCTCAAGCGCCGCCTGCGCCTCGATGACGACCAGCTCGACCATGTCATTGCCCTGGTACGTACCCTCGACCCGCGCCCCGGCCAGGCCTTCAGCGACAGCGACAACGACTACGTGATCCCCGACCTGATCGCCCGCCATACCCAGGCCGGCTGGCGCATCGAGCTGAATCCCGAGGCGCTGCCACGGATGCGTATCCAGCCCGACTACGCGGCACTGATCAAGCGCGCCGACAAGAGCGACGACAACGCCTTCATGAAGCAGCACCTGCAGGAGGCACGCTGGCTGATCAAGAGCCTGTCGAGCCGCAACGACACCCTGCTGCGCGTCGGTCGCGAGATCATGGCGCGCCAGTTCGACTTCCTCGAGCAGGGCGAAGAAGCCATGAAGCCGCTGATCCTGGCCGATATCGCCCAGGCAGTGGAGATGCACGAGTCGACCATTTCGCGCGTCACCACCCAGAAGTTCATCCACACCCCGCGCGGGGTGTTCGAGCTCAAGTACTTCTTCTCCAGCCACGTGGGCGGCGCCGGCGACGGCGACGCCCACTCCAGCACGGCGATCCGCGCGCGTCTCAAGAAGCTGATCAGCGAGGAGCCAGCGCGCAAGCCGCTGTCCGACAGCAAGCTTGTCGACCTGCTTGCCGATAGCGGTATCAAGGTCGCCCGGCGCACCGTGGCGAAGTACCGCGAAGCCATGGGCATCCCGCCCTCCAGCGAGCGCAAGCGACTGTCCTGACAGTAAAAAAACCTGCCATACCGGCGCTACTCAAATCCACTAGCACAGGGGGTATGCAGCGCCACAAAAAGGGTTACAATCGAAGCGACACCCGCAGGAAAGGAGCGTGCCATGCAAGTCAACATCACCGGACACCATGTTGAACTGACCGAATCGCTGCGTGATTACGTCGACGAGAAGCTCGCCCGCCTCGAACGACACTACGACAACATCACCACCGTGCAGGTCACGCTTTCCATCGAGAAGGAACGCCAGCACGCCGCCTGCACCCTGCACGCCGCAGGTGCCGATATCCACGCCGATGCCCAGGACGTGGACATGTACGCCGCCATCGACGCCCTGGCCGACAAGCTCGACCGCCAACTGGTCAAACACAAGGAAAAAGCTCAGGCCCGCGCCCAAGGCGCCGGTGTCCGCTGATTTCTCCATGACTCTGCAAACCATCCTGCCCCCGAGCGCGCCCTGTTCGGCGTCCCCGGGGGAGCAAGAAACGGGTGCTGGAATTCTTCAGCACCTTTATCGCCCAGAACACCCCGAGTCTCGACAGCCAGGAAGTCTTCAGCCGGCTGATCGGACGCGAGCGGCTGGGCAGTACCGGCATCGGCAACGGGGTCGCCATCCCCCATGCCCGCAGCCCCCACTGCAAGACGCCGCTGGCCGGTTTTCTCAAGCTCAGCGAGGCGGTCGACTTCGATGCCATCGACGGTGACCCGGTAGATCTGGTGTTCGTGCTGCTGGTTCCCGAACAGGCCGACGACACCCACCTGGCACTGCTCGCCGAAGTCGCCGGCGTAATGAACGACGCCAACACTCGCACGCGGCTACGCCACTGCGAGAGTCAGCGTGAACTTCATGATACCCTGATGGATGCCATCGACCGTCAGGCCCAGCACCCCGATACTCCCGCTCCCTGAGCCTTCGGCAGGGCCGCCTGGAAGCCCCGGCGCGCGTCGGCGGCACGTTTTAGCGCAGGAGAGCAACATGCAGCTCGTCATCATCAGCGGCCGATCCGGCTCGGGCAAATCGATTGCCTTGCAGGCCCTCGAAGACCTGGGCTTCTATGCCATCGACAACCTCCCGGCGATGCTGCTCGGCTCGCTGGTCGACGAACTGCATGCCGGCGAGCCGCGCCGCGCCTCGATCGCCGTGAGCATCGACGCGCGCAATCTGCCGGACGCCCTGGAGCGCTTCCCGAGCCTGCTCGACGAGGTGCGCCAGCGCGGCGTCGACTGCCAGGTCGTCTACCTCACCGCCGATGCCAAGATCCTCCTCGAGCGCTACTCGGCCACCCGCCGTCGCCATCCGCTGACCCGCGACAGCGACCGCACCCTGGCCGAGGCCATCGACTCCGAGGAGAGCGCACTGGCCGAGATCCGCGACCTGGCCGATCTGACCATCGATACCACCCGGCTGTCGGTTCACGACCTGCGCGGACGCATTACCGAGCAGGTCGCCCAGCATGTCGGCAAGCAGCTGACCCTGACCTTCGAGTCGTTCGGCTTCAAGCGCGGCGTGCCGCTGGACGCCGATACCGTGTTCGACGCCCGCTGCCTGCCCAACCCCTACTGGGATCCACGGCTGCGACCGTTCAACGGCCGCGATCCCGAGATCGTCGAATTCCTCGAGGGCTATCGAGACGTCGCGGACATGGCCAGTGATATCCACGGCTGGCTGAGCCGTTGGCTGCCGGCCTATCAAGCCAGCCATCGCAGCTATGTCACCGTGGCGATCGGCTGCACCGGCGGCCAGCACCGCTCGGTCTATCTGGTCGAACGCCTGGCCACCGAGTTTGCCGCCCGCTACCCCGACGTGCGCCTGCGCCACCGCGAACTGGGCATTCACACTGCCATCACCCGCCCCGCTGCCAAGGACAGCGAGCACGCCACCCCACCACAAGGAAGTTGAGCCGATGCCGAGTCGTGAGCTGACCCTGACCAACAAGCGCGGCCTGCACGCTCGTGCGGCAACCAGGCTGGTGCAGTGCTGCCAGCCGTATCACGCCACGGTCAAGGTTCACCACGCCGGCCGTGACGCCGACGCCGCCAACATCATGTCACTGCTGATGCTCGCCGCGCCCTGCGGCAGCGCCCTCACCGTTCACGCCGAAGGCGACGACGCCGAGGCCGTGCTCGACGCCTTGGGTGCGCTGTTCGAATCACGCTTCGAAGAGGGCGAGTAGGCACCACCCCAGCCTCAGCTGCCCGCGATCGTCAGCTCGTCGATCAGCCAGCTGCCGCTGTGGATGCTGCCGCGGGTGTCGACATCATCGCCCACCGCCACCAGGCCACGGAACATCTGCTCGAGGTTGCCGGCGATGGTGAACTCTTCCACCGGATGCTGGATCACGCCGTTCTCGACCCAGAATCCCGCCGCGCCGCGGGAGTAGTCGCCGGTCACGCCGTTGACGCCCTGCCCCATCAGCTCGGTGACCAGCACCCCGGTGCCGAGCTGCTGGAGCAGCGCGGCGTGCGGTGTCAGCGGCGCCTCGAGGCGCAGGTTGCGGGCGCCACCGGCGTTACCGGTGCCGTGCATGCCAAGCCGCCGCGCGCTATAGGCCGAGAGCATGTAGCTGGCCAGCCGGCCCTGGTCGATGAACACGTTATCGCGGGTGTAGACGCCGTCGTTGTCGAATGGCGCACTGGCCGAAGCGCCGACCTCCAGCGGCCTCTCGCCAAGCGTGAACCAGCTCGGGAACAGCGTCTCGCCGAGGCGTCCGCACAGGAAGGAGGCGTCGCGATACACTGCCCCCCAGCGATGGCGCTCATCAGGTGGCCGATCAGGCCGGCCGCCAGCTGTGGGTCGAACAGCACCGGGAAGCGTCCGGTGCTGGGACGCTTGGCCCCCAGCCGACGCAGCGTCTTGTCGGCGGCCTGGCGGCCAACCGTCTCGGCGGCCACCAGCCGGGCCGGGTCGCGTTCGCTGGTGTACTCGTAGTCGCGCTGCATGCCGCTGTCATCCTCGGCGATCAGCATGCACGACAGCGAGTGGCGGCTGCCGCACAGGCTTCCCAGGAAACCGTGGCTGTTGCCGTAGACGCGTACGCCCTCACCGCTCGACAGGCTGGCGCCGTCCGAGTTGCTGATGCCCGCCACGCCGCGACCGGCGGACTCGCAGGCGAGCGCCAGCTCGATGGCCTCGTCGGTACTCAGCCGCCACGGATGGTGCACCTCGAGATCGGGCAGCTCGGTGGCCATCAGCTCCGCCGGCGCCAGGCCGGCGTGAGGGTCTTCGCCGGTATAGTGGGCAATGCCGATGGCCTTCTCCACCGCAGCCCTGATCGACGCCTCGCCGGCATCCGACGACGAGGCGCTACCCTTGCGGCTGCCGACGAACACCGTCACCGCGATACCCTGATCGCGGGACAGCTCGACGCTCTCCACCTCGCCGAGGCGCACGCTGACGCCGATCCCCTGATCGACGCTGGCCCCTACTTCGCAGGCATTGGCGCCCAGCCGGCGTGCCAGGTCCAACGCCGAAGCGACCCGCGCCTCGAGCAGCGCCTGCTGCTCAGCGGCATCAAAAGCCTGTGTCATCTCGTGTCTCCTTGACTGGGGTGGGCTGGTATACTCGCCGCACACCCCGATGCTGATGGTAATGGCATGTCATGCGATTCCCCGCCGACCACGATGGTTGGCAGAGCAAGACCCAGCGCAAGCAGGAGATGCAGGCCCTGCAGGCACTAGGCGAAAAGATCATCGCCCTGTCCGACGCCGAGCGCGCCCGGCTGCCGCTCTCCGACGAGATGCTCGCCGCGGTAGAGGAGACCGGGCGCATCCGCTCCCATGAAGGCCGGCGCCGCCATATGCAGTACGTCGGCAAGGTCATGCGCCGCGAGGATACCGCGGCGATCCAGGCCGCCTTCGACGAATTCGAGCAGGAAAAGCTGCAGCGCGACCACGCCTTCCACCGCCTGGAGAAGTGGCGCGAGCGGCTGATCGAGCAGGGCGACGAGGCCGTCGAGGCCTTTATCGCCGAATTCCCCGAGGTCGACCGCCAGGCGCTGCGCCAGCTGATTCGCAACGCCCAGCGCGAACGCGCCCAGGACAAACCCCGACCAGCTCGCGCAAGCTGTTCAAGCTGATTCGCGATACGGCGAGCCTATAGCACCCGGCCCCTCGTCATGGCAGCGCTGCGCGCTGCATCGCGACTGAAGTCGCTCCCACAGGGGCAGTGGCGCTAAGCCCTAAGCAGCAGCGCTGCGCGCTGTATCGCGACTGAAGTCGCTCCCACATGGGAGTGCCCCCATTGTTGGAGCAACGTCAGCCGGCACCTGCTCACGACGCCGTGCCCCCACGGTCAGCTCGTCGAGCTTGAGCGTCGGCTGGCCGACGCCAACCGGCACGCCCTGCCCCTCCTTGCCGCACACGCCGATCCCGGTGTCGAGCTCCATGTCGTGGCCGATCATCGATACCTGGGCCATCGCCTCGGGGCCGTTGCCGATCAGCGTCGCGCCCTTGACCGGGGCGGTGATCTTGCCGTCCTCGATCAGGTAGGCCTCGCTTGCCGAGAACACGAACTTGCCCGAGGTGATATCCACCTGGCCCCCGCCGAAGCTCACCGCATAGAGGCCACGCTTGACGCTCTTGATGATGTCGGCGGGAGCGTCGTGACCGGCCAGCATGTAGGTGTTGGTCATGCGCGGCATCGGCATGTGGGCGTAGGATTCGCGACGCGCGTTGCCGGTGGGCGCCATGCCCATCAGCCGCGCATTCAGCTTGTCCTGCATATAGCCGGTGAGGATGCCGTCCTCGATCAACGGCGTATAGGCGCCCGGGGTACCCTCATCGTCGATCGACAGCGACCCGCGGCGATCCCCCAGGGTGGCGTCATCGACCACGGTCACGCCCTTCGACGCGACTCGCTGGCCCATGCGGCCGGCGAAGGCCGAACTGCCCTTGCGGTTGAAATCTCCCTCCAGGCCATGCCCCACCGCCTCGTGCAGCAGGATACCGGGCCAGCCAGCGCCCAGCACCACCGGCATCTGGCCCGCCGGAGCGTCCACCGCCTCAAGGTTGACCAGCGCCTGGCGCACCGCTTCGCGGGCGAAGCGACTCGGCGCCTGGTCGTCGCGCAGGCGAGCCATGGCGTAGCGGCCACCACCGCCGGCGCTACCGCGCTCGCGGCGGCCGTTGTTGGCCACGATCACGCTGACGTTGAAGCGCACCAGCGGGCGCACGTCGGCGGCCAGGGTGCCGTCGCTGGCACGCACCAGCACGACTTCGTAGAGGCCGGTCAGCGAGGCGCTGACCTGGCTCACCGCCGGGTTCTCGGCCCGTGCGATGCGATCGGCCTCCTTGAGCATGGCGATCTTGTCCGCCGCCGACAGGCCGGCCAGTGGATCGACACCGACATAGCGCTCGTCGGCCTTGCCGAGACGCCCCGGGGCAAGCGCCAGGCGCGATCCGCTGCGCGCAATGCCCGAGGCGGTGCGCCCGGTATCGGCCAGCGCCTCGGCGGTGATCTGGTTGGAGTAGGCGAAACCGGTCTTCTCGCCGGCCATGGCACGCACGCCGACGCCACCATCGATGCTGTAGCTGCCCTCCTTGACCTCACCGTCTTCGAGCACCCAGCTCTCGTGCCAGCTGCGCTGAAAGTAGAGGTCGGCGTAGTCGATGCCGGCGCCCAGCGCATGGCCGAGCCCGGCATCGAGACCGTCGAGGTCGAGCCCCCCGGGGTCAGCAGGGTAGCTACGGCGCCATCGAGCTTGTCCTGAGCCGTCAGGTCACGGGAGTGTAGGTTCATTCGGCACCTTCCAGGGAAATCTGCGGCGAGGTCCAGGGGCCCCGCACACGGTAATGAATCTGCGTCGCCCGATCGATGGCTCCACCGAACAGGCGATGCGCGATGAACAGTGCCCCGCCCACTACCGGGGCGCCAGCGGCTACCGCCGCCAGCGGGAGATTCTGGCTTACTGGTACCGTGACCCCGAGACGCTGGTCGAGTTCACGCCGCGCCAGGTCGACCTGGCCGTCAAGGGTGAAACGCGTCGCCGGCGCCTCGACCACCACCGGGCCACGGGTTTCCAGAATGCCACCATACAAGGTCGCGTTGCCGATGACACTGTCGAAGGCTGTACCCTGGCCGGTCACGTCGGAGAAGTCCAGGCGCAGGCGACGCAGCAGGTTGTCGAAGTTGAGCAGTCCTACCAGGCGCGCCGAGGGCGAGTCGAGGTAGCGGAAGCGACCGTCGCGCAGGTCGATGTCCAGACTGCCCCGCGAGCGGTCGAGGCCGAACTGCCAGGGCGCTCCGGGCCAGGCCAGCTGCGAGCGCACCCGAGTGGTGGAATTGCTGATCGCGATGGGCTGGTCGAGCCGCTCCAGGGCGGTGCCCAGGTCGCCGCCATCCAGCGCCAGCCGTGCACGGGTCAGGCTGGCGTCACCGGTGGCTTCCCAGTCGATCTCGCCGCGCGCCGAAACGCGCCCCAGGGTCAAGCCCAGCGGTGCCACCTGCAGCGAGCCGGGACTGGCCCGCCAGCGCGCGGTGAGCGGGCCGAAGCTCTTGCCTTCGCGCAGCAGACTGGCGACCCGCAGGCGCCCGTCGGGCAGTTCGCCGATCCAGTCGGGAAAGGCTGCCGGACTGGGCGCCACGGCGATCTCGTCGAGCAGCCCCTCGGCCTCGGCTTCCTCGGGCATTAGCGCATCCAGGTTGAGCCGCACCAGGGCAATATCAAGCTCGCCGCCAGCGGCCGGGCGGTAATCGACGCGTCCTTCGAACAGGCTGCCGTCGACATCGAGACGCCAGTCGTCACCGCTCCACGGATAAGCGCTGACATACAGCGAACCCAAGCAGCGCTGCATCACGTCGAGACAGGGCGTGGCGAAGCGCGCCACGCGCAGCGCATCGGGGCCAGCATCGCCCAGCTCGAGGTCGTCGACGCCGAGCCCACCCAAGGCCTCGGCCCAGGCGTCGGTGTCGAGCCGCGGCGTGCGCCACTCGATCTCCCAACCGCTGCCGTCGGGCCAGCCAGGGGCCGCCGGCCACTGCTCCAGCCACGCCTGGCCCTGGCCACCGGTGCCCCACTCGCGCCAGCGCAGGCGCAGGCGCTCGGCCAGCTCGCCCTCGATCACGCCATTTTCCAGGTCGGCGTCGACGAACAGCGACGCGCTGCCGACCGCCGCCTTGCCGAATGGCGCCGGCAGGCGAATCGCCAGGCCACTGAGATCGCTGTCGAAGCGCAAGCGCGTCGCGCCCTCGGCGAGATCGAGGCGCGCCGTATAGGGAAAGACGCCATCGAGGATCGGTGCCGCGGCATCCAGCCCGGCCCAGCTCAGCAGCCCGCTGGCCAGCGCCCTGCCACTGAAATCGACGCCCTGCTCGCGGGTATCGAATTCGGCGCGCAGCGGGCCGCCGAACACCCGCGCCCCAAGCACGCCGTCGACGCCGCCCTGGTCGTCACGCTGGCGATAGGCCAGCGCGCCGTTGACGCTGTGCATGCGGATATCCAGCGGCAGGTAGACCAGCGCCGGCACGTCGACGTTGGCCTCGATGTCCAGGCGCAGCGCCTCGGGGTCATCGAGGGGCAGCGCCAGCGCCAGTTCACCGGCCAGGGCGCCACTGCCGCTGAAGTCACTGCTGTCGAGATCGAAGAACGGCAACGCGGCGAGGTAATCGAGCACCGCCTCGCTGCTGCCGGCCAGTTCGCCGACGACGTCCAACATCTGGTCGGCGAGGCTGACGCGCCCCTCCTGGGCCACCAGGCCGAGGCTCTCGGCATGCTCGACCCAGGCCTCAAGGCGCATGCCATCCATTGCCAGACGGCCGCTGACATCGTCCAGCGCCGGCCATCCCTCGGCGAAGGGGAGATGTCCATCGACCAGCTCGAGGGCCAGCTCGAGCTCGATATCGTCGGGCTCTACGCCCTCGCGCAGCGGCAGACGCAGGTCCAGGGTGCCAGCGGTGACGCGACCCGCGGCGCCCAGCTCGAGCCACTCGTTGAGTCCGTCGCCGAACACCCCCACCGGCAGCCAGTCGCTTAGCGGCGTGGTCACCGCATCGATGTCGCGGAAGGCCAGCTCGAGCCCCAGCTCACCGGGCTCGGCGCCGCCCAGCGCCAGGTCGAAGCCGCCCTGCACCTGAGCGCCGCGCCACAGCGCCTCGAGGTCCTGGCCATCGACATGCACCCGTTCGCCGCGATAGTCCCAGTTGACCACGCCGCGCGCGGCAGTCAGCTGCATCGGCTCGCGGAACAGCCGCGGGAAATCGAGCCGGGTATCGAGATCGCCGACGAAGGTGACCTTGCCGTGCAGATCCTCGGCCTCGACCCAGGCGTCGATGGGCCCGCCTCCAGGAGCGTTCTGCCACGCCGAGACCGCCACCTCGTGCAGCGCGCCGCGAGCCTGCCAGCTGCCGTTGCGGCGGCCGACGCCGAAGCCGCTGATACGCCCCTGGGGGTCGAGGCTGTCGAGCACCCGCACCAGCCCCTCGGGGAGCGGTACGCGGTTGCGCCAGGCGGCCAGTGCGTCGAGCTCGAAGCCACTGGTATTGAGCCACCAGTCGCGGCCCTCACCGCGTAGATGCCAGTGTTCGGGGATCGCCGGCCCACGCATGGCGTCATCGTCAGCCAGCGGCTCGCGGCTCAACCACGCCTGCCAGCCATCAGGCCCATCGCGTAGCCACTGGCCGCGGGCGCGAATATCGTCCAGCGCCAGCGTCGCGCTGGCGTTGCTGACGACAAACTGCGCTACGTCCAGATCGAGCCGGGCGTCCTGTAGCGCGCCCTCGTGCCAGCGCCCCCACAGCTCGGCCTTGCCCTCGGCGGCCTCGAGGCGTACCGGGTCGTTGCGGCTCAGCACCTCGGCCAGCTCGACCAGGCTGGCAACGTCCATGCGCGCCTGCAGCGCGGCGCTGAAATCGGCCAGGCCCCGGCGACCCGGCTGTACCTCCAGCGCCGCCTCCAGCGCAATGTTCTCCTGACCCTCGACGTGCAGCCAGCCCTCGACATGGGTACGGCGCCGGTCGCCGGTCATCAGCAGGCTGGGGGCCTCGAGCACCACCTGGCGGTCGAGGCCGTGCAGCACCAGGCGCACCTGCTCGGCCTCGACGCGCTGGCGCAGCAGCGCGCCGACCCAGAAGTCGAGACGCTCGAGGTCGAACCTGGCGGTGGGCTGAAATTCCGGGGGCAGCTCGGCCGGCTCCGGCCAGTGCCAGGTACGCTCCGGGGTCTGGTAGAGATGCACGGTAACCTGGCGAATCCGCGCATCTTCCACCACCGGCACCCAGTCGCGCAGCGAAGCGGCACTGGCCAGCCTCAGTTCGGCGTGCTCGACCTCCAGCAGCGGCAGGTCGCGGCCGTCGCGGGAGGCGATGCGCAGGTGGTGCAGCTCGGCGCTGGGGTCGAGGCGATTCACCTCGGCGCGCAGCTCGGCCACGCTGACCTCGGCGTTGAAGCGCGCCGAGAGCAGTGTCTCGAGGTTGTCGCGCAGCGAGTCGACCTGGCCCAGCGCCAGGCGCAGCGCCACCACCAGTATCGCCAGCAGCGCCAGGCCGATCGCGGTCAGGGTCAGCGCCCAGCGCAGCGTCAGGCGGAGTGGGCTCATCGCTTACATCAGCACGATATCGTACTGCTCCTGAGAATAGTGTGCCTCGACCTGGAAGCGAATCGTCTTGTTGATGAAGGACTCGAGATCCGCTACCGCCGTGGACTCCTCGTCGAGCAGCCGATCGACCACCGCCTGGGAGGCCAGTACCATGTAGGTTTCCGGGCTGTAGGCGCGCTCCTCGCGGAGGATCTCGCGAAAGATCTCGTAGCACACCGTCTCCGGTGTCTTCAGCGTACCGCGCCCGCTACAGGTAGGACAGGGCTCGCACAGCGTCTGTTCAAGGCTCTCACGGGTGCGCTTGCGCGTCAGCTGCACCAACCCCAGCTCGGTGACCCCGGTGCACTTGGTCTTGGCATGGTCGCGCTCCAGCGACTTCTCCAGTACCCGCAGCACCTGGCGCTGGTGCTCGGGTTCTTCCATGTCGATGAAATCGATGATGATGATACCACCCAGGTTGCGCAGCCTGAGCTGACGGGCGATCGCCGTGGCCGCCTCGAGGTTGGTCTTGAAGATGGTCTCTTCGAGGTTGCGGTGGCCCACGTAGCCGCCGGTATTGACGTCGATGGTGGTCATCGCCTCGGTGGGATCGATGACCAGATAGCCGCCGGACTTGAGCTGCACCTTGCGCCCCAGCGCCTTCTGGATCTCGTCCTCGACGCTGTAGAGATCGAAGATCGGCCGTTCGCCTGGGTAGTACTCGATGCGGTTCTCGGTGCCGGGCATGAACTCGCTGGCGAACTCGTACAGTTTGAGGTAGTTCTCGCGCGAGTCGATGCGCACCTTCTCGATCTCATCGCGCATCACATCGCGCAGGGTGCGGATGAACAGCGGCAGGTCGTCGTAGATCACGCTCGGCGCTGGCGCGGTGACCTTGCGCTCGCTGACCTTGCGCCACAGCCGCAGCAGGAAGTACATATCGGCATGCAGCTCCTCATGCCCGACGCCCTCGGCGGCGGTACGGATGATGAAACCGCCGCTGATCTCGAGCTCCTGCTCGCTCTGGCACTGCTCGGTGAGCTGGCGCAGCCGCTCGCGCTCGGCCTCGTCCTCGATGCGCTGGGAGACGCCGTTGTGCGGCGAATCGGGCATATAGACCAGAAACCGCGACGGCACCGACAAATGCGTGGTGAGGCGCGCACCCTTGGAGCCGATGGGGTCCTTGGTGACCTGCACCACCAGCGCCTGCCCCTCGTGCAGCAGGTGGCCGATCGACACCTGCTCGTCGCTGGGGGTATTGGCCGGCATCACCTCGTGGGCATGAATGAACGCCGCCCGATCCAGGCCAATGTCGACGAAGGCGGCCTGCATGCCGGGCAGTACCCGCACCACCTTGCCTTTGTAGATATTGCCGACGATGCCGCGGCGTCGGCTGCGCTCGATAAAGGCTTCCTGCAGGACGCCATTCTCGACCACTGCCACGCGAGTTTCCATCGGCGTCAGGTTGATGAGTACTTCACCACTCATGCAGGCTTCCTTATCCAGTGATCATATCGGCATTATGGCACAGCCACCCCGGCCCCCGACCACAGCGGCACACCCTGGCGGGTCAGCAGTGCGGCGGTCTCGTAGAGCGGCAACCCCACCACCGCCGAGTGACTGCCCTGCATCTCGGCAACGAACACCGCCGCCAGCCCCTGGATGGCGTAGCCGCCCGCCTTGTCGGCGGGCTCCCCGGTGGCCCAGTAGGCGGCGATCTCGTCCGCTTCGATGTCACGCAACGTCACACGACTGGTCACACAGCACTCAAGCAGCCCTGCCGGCCCGCTGACCGCCACCGCGGTCAGCACCTGGTGCGTGGTACCGGCCAGCGCCGTGAGCATCTCGGCGGCGTGGGCCTGGTCGCGGGGCTTGCCAAGAATCTGGCCGTTCAGCACCACGGCGGTATCCGAGCCCAGGGTCGCAAGCTGGCTGCCCGCCGCCCCGGCCAGCACCTTGCCCCGCGCCAGACGCTGGACGTAGCTGCATGGCGCCTCTTCGGGCCACGGCGTCTCGTCGATGTCTACCGGATACACCTCCACCGCCACGCCGATCGAGGCCAGCAGTTCACGGCGGCGCGGCGAGGCGGAGGCCAGGCACAGTGTCGCGGTCATAGCGGCTCCCGTGGATGATTCAGAAGATGCCCAGCCGGCGGCGCAGCATCTGGAACAGGGTGAACAGCCAAGGCCACAGCAGCGCGCCGATCAGCGAGGGTAGCAAAAATGCCAGGTGGATCGAGAATGGCCCGACGATGGTACGCAGCCACTGCTCGATCAACTGCACGATGCCCAGCAGCATGAACACCAGGACCGCCTGCTGCAGCAGCGAGTAGGCGCGCAGCCGCTGATAGACCAGCGCGCACAGGAAGGCCAGCAGCGACAGGGTCAGGGCGTTCTGGCCCAGCGGCGTGCCCTCGATCAGGTCGAGCAGCAGGCCGAGCACGAAGCCGTGCAGCACGCCGACCCGCTGCGGCATCACCACGCACCAGTAGATCAGCATCAGCCCCAGCCAGTCGGGCCGCCAGATCAGCCACACATCGGCCAGCGGCATCACCTGCAGGCACAGCGCCAGCAGCAGGCTCAGCCAGATCAACAGAGTACCGCGCAGGCCTATGGCAACCATTACTGCATCAACTCCAGCGGCGGTTCGATGATCGAGAAGGTCTCGTCCCACAGCCGGTCACCCGGCTCCGGCTCGATGGTCGGCGGCGGGAACAGCAGCAGGAAGTGGCGCGAGCGCTGCAGCTGTGCCACCGGCGCCGCGCTGACCCGGGCGAAGGGCTGGCCGGGGTCGTGGACCACTTCGCTGACCCGCGCCACCGGATAGCCGGCGGGGAAGCGCCCGGCCAGCCCCGAGGTGATCAGCAGATCGCCCTCGCGGATATCGGCGGTGTCGGGGACGTGCATCACGTTGAGGCTATCGTAGCGCCCCGAGCCCTGGACGATGAAGCGCAGGCCGTTGCGATTGACCTGTACCGGCATGGCGTGATTGGCATCGGCCAGCATCAGCACGCGGCTCGAATAGGCCGAAACCGCGGTGATCTGCCCCACCAGCCCCGAGGCATCCATCACCGGCTGACCGACATAGGCGCCGTCGCGACGACCGCGGTCGACGACCATCTGGTGGGTGAAGGGGTCGGAGTCCAGCGACAGCAGCTCGGCGGTGACATAAGGCATATCGGCCTGACTGGCGGCATTGAGCAGCTCGCGCAGGCGCACGTTTTCGGCGGTCAAGCTGGCCATGCGCTGCACCCGGTGCGACAGGGTCAGCAGCTGCTCGCGCAGGCGGCGGTTCTCGTCGACCAGTGCGCGCTGATCCGAGAGCGCCAACGAGCCCCAGGTCAGCACGTCGCTGGGCACGCTCACCGCCCACTGGATCGGCGCAACCACGGTGGTCATCTGGGCGCGCAGGTCCTCCATGCGCGAAAATCGGTGTTCTGCAAACATCAGGGCGAACGCCACTATCGCACACAGCAGCATGCGATAGCCCGGCACCGGCCCGTGCGAGAACAGCGGTTTGATAAGCAATCCCCCGAAGGCAGCCCAGCGAAACCGGGTGTTAGTCGCTCGAGAGCAGCTCGAAGGTATGCTGGTCGATCATCTCCAGGGCCTTGCCGCCGCCGCGCGCCACGCAGGTAAGCGGATCTTCGGCGACGATCACCGGCAGGCCGGTCTCCTCGGCGATCAGCTTGTCGAGATCGCGCAGCAGGGCGCCACCGCCGGTCAACACCAGGCCGCGCTCGGCGATATCCGAGGCCAGCTCGGGCGGCGACTGCTCCAGCGCGCTCTTCACCGCGGTGACGATCGAGGCCAGGGTCTCCTGCAGCGCATCGAGAATCTCGTGGGAGTTGAGCGTGAAGCTGCGCGGAATGCCCTCGGCCAGGTTGCGGCCGCGCACATCGATCTCGCGCAGTTCGCCGCCCGGGTAGGCACAGCCGATCTCTTCCTTGATGCGCTCGGCGGTGGCTTCACCGATCAAGCTGCCATAGTGGCGACGCACATAGGCGGTGATGGCTTCGTCGAAGCGGTCGCCGCCGACGCGGATCGACTCCGAGTAGACCACTCCGTTGAGCGAGATGATGGCGATCTCGGTGGTGCCGCCACCGATGTCGACGACCATCGAGCCCTGCGCCTCTTCCACCGGCAGGCCGGCACCGATCGCCGCCGCCATGGGCTCCTCAATCAGGAACACCTCGCGGGCCCCGGCGCCTTCGGCCGACTCCTTGATGGCGCGGCGCTCGACCTGGGTCGACATGCACGGCACGCACACCAGCACCCGGGGGCTCGGCGTCAGGAAGGTGCTTTGATGCACCTTGCGGATGAAGTGCTGCAGCATCTGCTCGGTGACGGTGAAGTCGGCGATCACGCCATCCTTCATCGGACGGATGGCGGTGATGTTGCCCGGCGTGCGGCCCAGCATGCGTTTGGCGTCGACGCCGACGGCGGCAACGCTGCGCATGCTGCCTGACTGGCGAATCGCCACGACGGATGGTTCGTCGAGCACGATGCCCCGACCGCGAACGTAGATCAGTGTGTTGGCGGTCCCCAGGTCGATCGATAGATCGCTCGAGAACAGCCCCCTTAAACGTTTAAACATGAAAGTCTTTCACCTAGTGCAGACCGGAACCCTATGCGGATGCAAACGGTATCACCGCGGCCGATGTCCAGCAAGCTGAAGTGCCTGCCAGACGCGCGAAGATGTGGTACGGTTTGCGGCTATTTCAGCGCGGATGTCGTCCGCCGACGTCCGACGCTCCCATCGATATCATGCTCAGGGGACGTTTATACCATGGCGCTTGAACCCTCCGACGTACTGCGCGCGGCCCACCTGGCGCGGCTGGCCATGAACGACGTCGATGCTGCCGGCTACGTGGACGACCTCGGCCGTATCCTGGCCATGGTCGACCAGCTGCAGGAGGTCGATACCCACGGCGTGGCGCCGCTCGCCCACCCGCTCGACAGCACCCAGCGCCTACGCGCCGATGAAGTCACCGAGCGCGACCAGCGCGACCACTTCCAGCGCGTCGCCCCGGCCGTCGAGAACGGCCTCTACCTGGTGCCCCGCGTCGTCGAATGAACCCGCTTCAGGATCCTGCCATGCATGACAAGACATTGACCCAGCTCGCCCGCGCCCTGGCCGACGGCGAGGTTTCCAGCCGCGAGCTGACGCAAACGCTGCTGGGGCGCATCGAGCGCCTCGATGGCCGCCTCAACAGCTTCATCAGCATCACCCACGAGCGGGCGCTGGCAGGCGCCGATGCCGCCGATGCGCTGCGCGCCAAGGGCCAGGCCGGCCCGCTCACCGGCCTGCCGCTGGCGCTCAAGGACATCTTCTGTACCAACGGCGTCAAGACCAGCTGCGGCTCGAAGATGCTCGACAACTTCATCGCCCCCTACGATGCCTGCGTGGTCGAGAAGCTCAAGGCCGCCGGCACGGTGAGCCTGGGCAAGACCAACATGGACGAGT
This sequence comes from Halomonas socia, assembly GCF_010977575.1. Lineage (GTDB taxonomy): Bacteria > Pseudomonadota > Gammaproteobacteria > Pseudomonadales > Halomonadaceae > Franzmannia > Franzmannia socia. The sequence goes on along the minus strand of NZ_CP048812.1, from coordinate 3,019,931 downwards.
TCGCCATGGGCTCGTCCAACGAGAACAGCCACTACGGCCCGGTCAGGAACCCCTGGGATCTCGACGCCGTGCCCGGCGGCTCCTCAGGCGGCAGCGCCGCGGCGGTCGCCGCCGGGCTGGTCCCGGCAGCGATGGGCACCGACACCGGCGGCTCGATTCGCCAGCCGGCGGCCTTCTGCGGCATCACTGGGCTCAAGCCCACCTACGGCCGGGTGTCGCGCTACGGCATCATCGCCTACGCCTCGAGCCTCGACCAGGCCGGCCCTATGGCGCGCACCGCCGAGGACTGCGCGCTGCTGCTCGGTGCCATCGCCGGCCACGACCTGCGCGACTCCACCAGCGTGGCACGCGGCGTGCCCGACTACCGCGCCGAGCTCGGCGAGTCGCTATCGGGACTCAAGATCGGCCTGCCCCGGGAGTACTTCGGCGACGGCCTGGCCCCCGAGGTCGAGCAGGCAGTGCGCGACGCGATCAAGGTCTACGAGTCGCTGGGTGCCAGCGTCCATGAGGTCAGTCTGCCGCATACCCACTACGCGATTCCGGCCTACTACGTGATCGCCCCGGCCGAGGCCTCCTCGAACCTGTCGCGCTTTGACGGCGTGCGCTTCGGCCACCGCTGCGACGCGCCCAGCGACCTGATCGACCTCTACAAGCGCTCGCGGGACGAAGGCTTCGGCAGCGAGGTCAAGCGGCGCATCCTGATCGGCACCCACACCCTCTCGGAAGGCTTCTTCGACGCCTACTACACCCAGGCGCAGAAAGTCCGCCGGCTGATTCGCCAGGACTTCCTCGACGCCTTCGAGGAGGTCGACGTGCTGATGGGCCCGGCCTCGCCGACCCCGGCCTTCGACCTCGGCGCCAACAAGGATCCGGTGTCGATGTACCTGCAGGACATCTATACCATCGCGGTCAACCTGGCCGGCATCCCCGGCATCAGCGTGCCCGCCGGTTTCGTCGGCAGCCGCCCCGTGGGCCTGCAGATTCTCGGCCCGCATTTCGCCGAGTCGCAGCTGCTCAACGTCGCCCACCAGTTCCAGCAGGCCACCGACTGGCACCAGCGCCGTCCCGCCCTTGCCGAGGAGAGTGCATGATGCAATGGGAAACCGTGATCGGGCTGGAGGTCCACGTCCAGCTCGCCACCAAGTCGAAGATCTTTTCCGGCGCCTCCACCGCCTTCGGCGCCGAGCCCAACAGCCAGGCGTGTGCCGTCGACCTCGGCCTGCCCGGGGTGCTGCCGGTGCTCAATGAGCAGGCGGTGGCCATGGCGGTCAAGTTCGGCCTCGGCATCAACGCCGAGATTCCCGAAGTTTCGGTGTTCGACCGCAAGAACTACTTCTACCCCGACCTGCCCAAGGGCTACCAGACCAGCCAGATGTACCACCCCATCGTCGGCGCCGGGGAAGTCGAGATCAGCCTCGATGACGGGGCCACCAAGCGCATCCGCGTGCACCACGCCCACCTCGAGGAGGACGCCGGCAAGTCGCTCCACGAGGACTTCCACGGCATGACCGGCATCGACCTCAACCGTGCCGGCACGCCGCTGCTGGAGATCGTCTCCGAGCCCGACATGCGCTCGGCCAAGGAGGCCGCCGCCTACCTCAAGGCGATCCACGCCATCGTCACCTACCTGGGCATCTCCGACGGCAACATGGCCGAGGGCTCAATGCGCTGCGACGTCAATGTCTCGGTGCGGCCCAAGGGCCAGGAAGCGTTCGGCACCCGCGCCGAGGTCAAGAACGTCAACTCCTTCCGCTTCGTCGAGCGCGCCATCGCCTTCGAGGTGGAGCGCCAGATCGAACTGCTCGAGGACGGCGGCACGGTGGTTCAGGAAACCCGCCTCTACGACCCCGAGGCCGACGAGACCCGCAGCATGCGCACCAAGGAGGAGGCCAACGACTACCGCTACTTCCCGTGCCCCGACCTGCTGCCGGTGGTGCTCGACCGGGCCTATGTCGACCACCTGCGTAGCACCCTGCCGGAGCTGCCCGCCGAAAAGCGCGCACGCTTCGAGAGCCAACTGGGGCTCTCCGCCTACGACGCCAGCGTGCTGGCCTCGAGCCGTGCCATGGCCGAGTACTTCGAGGTGGTCAAGGACGCCTGCGGCGACGCCAAGCACGCCGCCAACTGGGTGATGGGCGAGCTCTCCGGCGCCCTGAACCGCGAGAACCTGGCCATCGAGCAGAGCCCGGTCGCCGCCGAACAGCTCGGCGGGCTGGTCGCGCGGGTGCTCGACGACACCATCAACGGCAAGGCCGCCAAGCAGGTATTCCAGGCGCTGTGGAACGGCGAAGGCGGGGGTAAAGCGAACGCCGCCGACGCCATCATCGAGGCCAAGGGCCTCAAGCAGGTCACCGACAGCGGCGCCATCGAGGCGATGATCGACCAGGTGATCGCCGACAGTCCGGTGCAGGTCGCCCAGTATCGTGACGCCGAGCCGGACAAGCGCGGCAAGATGATCGGCTACTTCGTCGGCCAGGTGATGAAGGCCTCGCGGGGCACCGCCAACCCCCAGCAGGTCAACGCCCTACTAAAAGAAAAACTGGATCAGGCGTGATCCATGCGCGGCCGGCGCCTCGCCGGCCGCCTTATCAGGAGACGGCCATGTCGGACGATGTCGGAGGACGCCTGCGCGCACTGCGCACCCTGCGCGGCATATCGCAGCGCGAGCTTGCCAAGCGCTGCGGCGTGACCCACTCGAGCCTGTCGCTGATCGAACAGGGCAAGGTTAGCCCCTCGGTGAGCTCGCTGAAGAAGATCCTCGACGCCATTCCGATCAGCGTCGGCGACTTCTTCACCATGGACCTCGAGAGCCGCGACCAGGTGTTCTATTCAGCCGACGAACTGACCGACATGGGCAGCGGCGAGGTGATCTTCAAGCTGGTTGGCGCCAACCGCGCCAGCCGTGCGCTGTCGTTCATGATCGAGACCTACCCCGGCGGTAGTGACACCGGCCGCGAGATGATAGCCCACCAGGGCGAGGAAGCGGGCGTGGTACTCGAGGGCGAGATCGAGATCACCGTGGGCGGCGAGAGCCGCGTACTGGGCGCCGGCGAGGCCTACTACTTCGACACCAACGTACCCCACCGCTTCCGCAACCCCGGTAGCGTAGCCTGCAAGCTGGTCAGCTGCTGTACCCCAGCCAAGACCTTCTAGTGTTCAGGCGTCCGGCGCCTCATTGCGCGAGCGCCGCGGTCCTGGCTCGAGCTCGAGGCGCGCCCGCTCGACCAGCGCCTCGGGCAGTTCGCGCTTGACCGCCACGCCCAGCTCACGAAACTCGTCGGCCTGCTTGATCAGGTTGCCGCGGCCGTTGACCAACTGGCCGATGGCGGTGTCATAGCTCTCCCGGGCGCTGTCCAGCTTGCCGCCCACCTCCTCCATGCTGGCAAGGAAGGTGCGCAGCTTGGCGTGAAACTTCTCGGCGCGGCTGGCCAGTTCGGCGCTATGCCGACTCTGGTCCTCGAAGCGCCATAGCTGGCGCACGATGTTGAGGCTGGTCAGCAGGGTGGTGGGTGTTGCGACCAGCACGTTGCGCTCCAGGGCGCGCTGAAACAGCGACTCGTCGTGCCTGAGCGCCTCGACGTAGGCCGACTCCACGGGAATGAACATCACCACCACGTCTGGCGAGTTGAGCCCCGGCAGGTCGTAGTAGTGCTTGTCGGCGAGCTCGTTGATGCGCTCGCCCACCGCACGGGCATGGGCCGCCAGCGCCTCGCCGCGGGTGGCCTCGTCGTCGGCGTTGACGTAGCGCACATAGGCGGCAAGCGAGGTCTTGGCGTCGATCACCAGGTGCTTGCCCTGGGGCAGGTAGACCAGCGCGTCGGGGCGCCGCCGCCCCGCCTCGGTAGTGAAGCTCACCTCGCGCTGATAGTCCTTGCCGACGCGCAGGCCGGCGCCCTCCAGCACGTTCTCGAGCATCAGCTCGCCCCAGTTGCCCTGCAGCTTCTTCTGGCCCTGCAGCGCCTCGGTGAGGCGGCTGGCCTGGTCGGTGATCTCGCGGTTGAGGGCCTGCAGGTGCTGGAGCTCGGTGCGCAGGCTGGCGCGCTGCTCGGTGTCGAAGCGGTGGATCGCCTCGACCTTGTCGCGAAAGCCCTTCATCTCCGCCTGCAGCGGCTGCAGCAGGCCGTGGATATTGCGCTGGGAGAGCTCCGAGAAGCTGCGACCCTTGCGCTCCAGAATCTCGTTGGCGAGGTTCTCGAACTCCTGCTTGAGCTGCTCGCGGCTGTCCCGCAACAGCGCCAGCTGCTGCTCGAAGTGGCTACGCTGCTGGTCGAGGGTGGTGGCCAGGCGGGTGCGCTCCAGCTCGACGGCCTTGAGTGCCGCCTCGCGCTCGGCAAGCGTTGCGCTCAGCGCCTCGCGCGCTGCCTCGGCGGCGCAGCGCTCACGAGCCTGGCGCCGCGCGGCGAGCGCGCTGGCCAGTAGGTAGGCGAGAATAAACGCCACGCCAGCGGCCAACGCCGCCATCTGTTCGGGGGTAAGGGTCACGGCACGACTCCGCCAGCAGGAAACCTAACGCTCTCGGCCCCGCCGGCACATTAGCCAACGGGGCCGAGCTCATGGTAGCACGCCACGGCGCCAAAATACTGGTCAAATCATCAGCTATCCAGCGAGATCCATACGCTCTTCAGCGAGGAGTATTCGGCCAGCGAGTGGTGCGACTTGTCGCGCCCGTTGCCGGACTGCTTGACGCCGCCGAAGGGCATGCTCTGGTCGCCGCCGGCCCAGTTGTTGACGAACACCTGGCCGGACTGCAGGCGCCGGGTGACGCGCATGACGCGGTCGATATCCTGGCTCCACAGCCCCGCGGCCAGGCCGTAGTCGCTGTCGTTGGCCATGGCCACGGCCTCTTCCTCGCTGTCGAAGCCGAATACCGCCAGCACCGGCCCGAAGATCTCCTCGCGGCCAATGGCCATCTCAGGCGTCACCCCGTCGAATACCGTCGGCGCGATGAAGTAGCCGGGGCGCTCCAGGGCCGCCCCGCCACCGCGCAGCTGGGCGCCCTCGGCCACGCCCTGACGGATGTAGTCGAGAATGCGCCGATGCTGGGTCTCATCGACGATGGCGCCCATGAAGCTGTCGGGATCCAGCGGGTCGCCGGGCTGCATGCGCTCGGCAGCGGCCAGCACCTTGTCGACGAACGCCTCGCGTATCGAGTTCTCGACCAGCAGCCGCGAGCCGGCGATGCACACCTCGCCCTGATTGTGGAAGATCGCTGCCGCGGCGTGCTCGGCCACCGCCTCGAGATGTTTGCAGTCGGCGAACACCAGGTTGGGGCTCTTGCCGCCGCACTCCAGGTAGACGCGCTTGAGGTTCGACTCGCCGGCATACTGCATCAGCTGCTTGCCGACCTGGGTCGAGCCGGTGAAGGCCAGGCAGTCGACGCCCATGGAGAGCGCCAGCGCGCGGCCCACGGTGTGGCCAAAGCCCGGCAGCACCTGGAACACGCCACGCGGCAGCCCCGCCTCCCGGGCCAGCTGGGCCAGGCGCAGCGCCGACAGCGGCGACTTCTCCGAGGGCTTGAGGATCACGCTGTTGCCGGCGGCCAGCGCCGGGGCGATCTTCCAGGCGGTCATCATCAGCGGGAAGTTCCACGGCACGATCGACGCCACCACGCCGAGCGGCTCGCGCAGCACCAACCCCAGACTCTCCTCGCCGGTGGGCGCCACCTCACCGTAGAGCTTGTCGATGGATTCCGCCTGGTGGCGCAGGCAGCCGATGGCACCGGCCATATCGCCCAGCGCACTCGATACCGGCTTGCCCATGTCGAGGGTATCGAGCAGTGCCAGCTCATGCTTGTGGGCCGCCATCAGATCCGCCAGGCGCAGCAGTACCGCCTTGCGCTTGCCCGGCGCCAGCCGCGACCACTCGCCGCGCTCGAAGGCAGCGCGGGCGTGCTCGACCGCACGCTCGGCGTCGGCGGCATCGCAGCTGGCCACCTCGGCCAGGGTCTCGCCGGTGGCCGGATTGACGCTGGCAAAGGTCTCGCCGCTCAGCGCGTCGACGAACTGGTCATCGACGAAGGCACGGGTCTCGAAGGACAGCGAGGCGGCCAGGGCCTGCCACTCGGCCAGGGTAGTGGGACGGGTGCTCATGCCAGGGTCTCCTGCAATGGGGGTGTCGGGGTGTTGGCCAGGCGCCGTGCGGTCTCGTCGAGCGCCGCGCGGGCCTTGTCCACCAGTTCATCGATCTCGTGGTGAGCGATCACCAGCGGCGGCGAAATGATCATGGTATCGCCTACCGAGCGCATCACCAGCCCGCTGGCGAAGCAGATATCGCGGCACAGGTTGCCCGCACCCAGCGACGTGTCGAAGCGCTCGCCGGTGGCCGGGTCGATCAGCTCCAGGGCACCGATCAGGCCCAGCGAGCGCGCCTCGCCAACCAGCGGGTGTGCGGCGAGCTCGGCCCAGCGACTGGCCAGATAAGGGCCGAGATCATTGCGCACCCGCTCGATGATGCCTTCGCTCTGCATCAGCTCGAGGTTCTTGAGCGCCACCGCGGCGCAGGCCGGATGCCCCGAGTAGGTGAAGCCGTGGAAGAACTCGCCGCCCTCCTCGATCAGCGTCTCGGCGACCCGGTCGCCGACCAGCACCCCGCCAATCGGCAGGTAGCCCGACGACAACCCCTTGGCGATCGGCATCAGGTCCGGCTCGAGGCCGTAGTGCACGCTGCCGAACCACTCGCCGAGCCGCCCGAAGCCGCAGATCACCTCATCGACCACCAGCAGGACATCGTACTTGTCGAGCACCGCCTTGACCGCCGGCCAGTAGCTCTCGGGGGAATGATCGCCCCCCCGCGCCCTGCACCGGCTCGGCGATAAAGGCCGCCACCCGCTCTTCACCGAGGTCCAGAATTTTCTCTTCCAGGGCCGCGGCGCACTCGCGGCCAAAGGCCTCGGGGTCCTGACCGTCCGCTTCGCCGAACCAGTAGGGCTGGCGAATATGGCAGATGCCCGGCACCAGCGGTCCACCCTGGGCATGCATCGGTGCCATGCCGCCGAGGCTCATGCCGGCCACGGTGGAACCGTGATAGGCATTCTCGCGGGCAATCACCAACTGCTTGTCGGGCCGTCCCTTGAGCGCCCAGTAGCGACGTACCATGCGCAGCACGGTATCGTTGGCCTCGGAGCCCGAGCCGGTGAAGAACACCCGGTTGATATGCGCTGGCGCCAGCCGGCACAGCGTCTCGGCCAGCTTCACCGCTGGCGGATGGGTGGTCTTGAAGAAGCTGTTGTAGTAGGGCAGCTCACGCAGCTGCCGGGTGGCGGCGTCGACCAGCTCCTCGCGACCGTAGCCGAGGTTGACGCACCACAGCCCGGCCATGCCGTCGAGGATACGGTTGCCCTGGTCGTCGACGATATACACACCCTCGGCGCTGACGATGACGCGGCTGCCCTCCTCGCCGAGCGCCTTGAAGTCGCTGAAGGGGTGCAGGTAGTGGGCGCGGTCGAGCGCCTGGATATCATGGGTCATGGTGCGCTTTCCTCAGCGTGTCAGGCGTCGATCAGCATGGTGGCGCCACGACGCTCCGCGGCACGCTCGCGGCAGGCCACAGCGAAGCCGTGAAACAGGGCGTGGTACAGAGGATGCTGGGCGGGCTGCCACTCGGGGTGCCACTGCACCGCCAGGGCGAAGCGCCGCGCGCCCTCCACCGACAGCGCCTCGACCACTCCATCCGGCGCCACTGCCTCGGCGCGCAGCCCCAGGCCCAACTCGGCCACGCCCTGCTGATGCAGCGAGTTGACGCGACTCTCAGGCGAGGCATGGAGCACCGCCAGCGTGCCACCGGGCAGGATCGTCAGATCATGGCTCGGCGCATACTGGCTCGCCTTGTCGCCCTGCGGTTCGCGATGATCGAGCAATCCCGGCACCGCCTGCAGCGCCTGATGCAGGGTGCCGCCAAACGCCACGTTGATCTCCTGGAAGCCACGACAGATGCCGAACAACGGCAGCCCCAGGTCCAGGGCGGCAGGAATCCAGGCCAGCGCCGCGGCATCGCGATGCAGGTCACCGCGGGTATTCTGCGGGGCCGGCTCGGCGCCGTAGCGCGCCGGCGCCATATTGGTGTAACTGCCGGTCAGCAGCAGGCCGTCGAGCTCAGCGAGCAGGCTCGCCTCCAGGCCGCCGCCATCTTCCCACACCGGCAGCACCAGCGGGGCAAGCCCATAGTCGCGCAGCGCCTGGAGATACTTATCGGTGACCATATGCGCGGGGTGGCCTTCCACCTCGCGGCGGCAGGCAATAACCCCGACCAGCGGTCGACTGGACATACACGACTCCTTGCTACTCGCTAATAGGGCCCTATACAGGACCAGGGCTGTTATGCTTTGTTAAACATTACATGCCATACACGCCGCTGCCAACCCTCCAATCGGGCCTGACAACGCCGTCATAATGGACGGAAAACATCCCGAAAACAGGCTCTATCAAGCGATGAACGCGGATTGCGCGGGCCAGCCACCAACCGTAAATAATTTGACAACACCCGCACCGGTCGGAAAAGATGATCCCATGACTCCAACTACAAGGGACTCCCCATGTCGGTGACCGCGTCTGCTGGCGAGGCCGAGACCTTTCTCGAGCGCCATCCCGATATCGACAGTGTCGACCTGCTGATCAGCGATCTCAACGGGGTGATGCGCGGCAAGCGCATCCCGCGCGACAACCTGACCAAGGCCTTCAGTGCCGGCATCAACCTGCCCGCCTCACTGTTCGCCCTCGATATCAACGGCAACACCATCGAGGAGACCGGCTTGGGCCTTGCCAGCGGCGACGGCGATCGCATCTGCCGCCCGGTGACCGGCACCCTGAAACCCTGCCCCTGGCTGCGCAAGGGGCGTCAGGGCCAGCTGCTGATGACCATGTTCGACGCCGACGGCAGCGGCTTCTTTGCCGACCCCCGCCAGGTACTGCAGCGGGTGCTGGTGCGCTTCACCGCCGCCGGCCTGACCCCGGTGGTTGCCGTGGAGCTGGAGTTCTACCTGATCGACCGCAGCCGCGACGCCCTCGGCTCCGCCCAGCCACCCTGCTCGCCGACCACCGGCGAGCGCGCCTCCCAGAGCCAGCTCTACTCGATCAACGAGCTCGACGAGTACGCCGACTTCCTCGAGGACATCCAGGCCGCCGCCGCCGCCCAGCAGCTGCCGCTGGATACCGCCTTGAAGGAGTGCGCTCCCGGGCAGTTCGAGATCAATTTGACCCACTGTGACGACGTGCTCAAGGCCTGCGACAGCTCGGTGCTGCTCAAGCGGCTGATCAAGGGCGTGGCCATCCAGCACGGCTTCGAAGCCACCTTCATGGCCAAGCCCTACGGCGACGAGGCCGGCAACGGCACCCACGTCCACATCAGCCTGCTCGACGACCAGGGCAACAACGTCTTCGCCGCCGCGGATGACGATCCGCTGGGTAGCCCTGCGTTGCACCACGCCGTCGCCGGGCTGCTGGCTCTGATGCCGGCGTCGATGGCGATCTTCGCCCCCAACATCAACTCCTTCCGGCGCTTCCAGCCCGGGCTCTACGTGCCCATGGCGCCGACCTGGGGCTACGACAACCGCTCAGTGGCGGTGCGCATCCCCTCTGGCCCCAAGGCCGCAAAACGCATCGAGCACCGCGTGGCTGGCGCCGACGTCAATCCCTATCTGCTGCTGGCGACGCTGCTGGCTTCCATCGATCACGGCCTGCGCCAGCAGCTGACACCACCACCGCCGATCGAGGGCAACGCCTACGAACAGTGCGAGCCGAGCCTGACCAATAGCTGGCAGCAGGCGCTGGCGCTCCTCAGCGAAGACACGGTGCTGGCCGAAGCGCTCGGCGAGCGCTTCCTGCACGTCTACCTGGCCAACCGCCAGGCCGAGCGCGACCAGGCGATGCAGGCGGTCAGCCAGCTTGAATACGACTGGTACCTGCGCCAGGTCTAGGCTCGTCCGAACAGTGGCTGCCGCAAACGACACCGCCCACACCAATTGGTGCGGGCGGTGTTTGTCATGCTTAGAACGAGGCTGAATTAGCCTTCGCGGACGTTCCACTGCGGCACGCCATCTTGCATTAGCACCTGGCTGCCCTGGGGCGCCTCCTCCAGGCGTACGCTGTAGACCCTATCCTCGAAGCGATACTCGACGTCGTAGCCCTCGTGCTCTTCGCGGGTGTCGACCACGGTGTTGCACTGCCGCTGGGTGGTGGTACGCCCCTGGTTGGCCTCGACCCGGCCCTGAACTTCGCGGCCGGCCAGCCCCCCGCCCACGGCGCCGGCCACGGTGGCCAGCTTCTTGCCGCTGCCGCCGCCGACCTGGTTGCCGAGTACGCCGCCGACCACCGCGCCGGCGGCGGTACCCAGCAAGCGGTTGGGGTCGCGGCTCGGCGCCTGTTGGTGCACCACCACGTCTTCGCAGACCTCGCGTGGCGTCTCGACGCTGCGGGTCACCGCGTCGACGCTCAAGATATCGGCGTAGGTCGGTTCACGGTCGAAGGTCTGCACCTGATAGGCGCCTACCGCCAGGCCACCCAGGCCCAGCACCGCCAATGTCGACCCGATCACGATTGACTTGTTCATCTCTGCCTCCTGATGTCTCTCGACTTGGCGCCAGACGGCGCAATGCGATAGTCAGAGTATAGTTCGTGAACAGCGTTCGGCATCAGTTTTGGCGGCGTTCAACATTGCTTTCATAATCCCCAGCCCATGTCGCTCGTTGGCGACACTGCGCTTCGCACCAGGCGCGCGTGTCGGCGGCCTGATTGAAGGTATAGAGGTGTACCCCGGCGAAGCCGTCGGCGACGTCACCGAGCCATGGCCAGAGCGCCTCCAGCAGGGCATCGGGCCGATATCGAGCGGGTCGCAGCAGGCGCGCGACCAACCCTTTTTGACGCCCCAGCACACGGGTCGAGGCACCCAGGCCGAGGCGGGTCGCCAGACCCAACAGTCGCTTGCGCGACAGTACCCCGGGCAGCCCAACGTGGATCGGCAGCGACATGCCGCGCTGTCGCTGACACTCGCGCCAGGCCAGCAGGGGTGCGGCCTCGAAGCAGAGCTGGGTGACGACGTAGTCGGCGAGCCGCACCTTGGCCTCGAGATCCTGCTGCAAGTGCCGCGCCGGGATGTGCGGATGCCCTTCCGGATAGGCGGGAATCCCGACCCGACTCGGCCGCGTCGGCATCTCGACGAGCGCCTCGAGCAGCGCCAGGCCGGTCGCGAAGTCGCCTACCGCTGCTTCGGCATCGCCGCCGACCACGAAACACTCGTCGATGCCCAAGCTCGTCAGCCGTGCCACCGCCTCGGCGAGATGCCCACGATCGCGCACCAGCCGGGCGGCAAGATGCGGCACCACCCGGAAACCCGCTGCCGCCAGCGTTTCGCTGGCCGCCAGGGTACGCTCCAGGCCGTGGCGCGGTGAGCAGGTCACCGTGACCACGGCGCCCGCCGGCAGCGCATCGGCGGCCTGCTGCAGGTCGGCCAGTGGCAGCAGTTCATAGCGCGGCGTCGCCAGCGCCTCACAGGCGCGTTCATCGCTCGGCAGTGTGGTCAGACGTAGCAGGTCGTTCATGCCTCAGCCCTTGGGAATTTCCTTGCCCGGGTCATGGAACGGCTTGGCTACCACCCGCGCCTCCTGCATACCGGTATTGGCATCGATGCGCAGCGGCGTCCCCAGTTCGGCATACTCGATCGGCACCATGGCATAGCCGATATTGCGCTGCTGACGCGGCGAGTGGGTGGCCGACGTCACCTGGCCGATACGCGTACCGCGATCGTCGAGTACCGGGAAAACGTCGATCATGGCGCCATCGGTGAAGTGGCCGACGCTGGGACCGTCGATCTCCACCCCCACCAGCTTGCGCGATACCCCCTCGGCCTTGATCCGCTCCAGGGCGGCACGGCCGATGAAGTCGTCGTCACCACGCAGGTCGACCATCCAGTCGTAGCCCATGCCCACCTCGAAGGGGTTGGTGTCGTACCAGATGTCGCAGCCGAAGGCCAGGATGCCGCCCTCGATGCGGCGGATATGGCAGGGGCCGATGACCTGCATGCCATGCGGTCGACCGGCCTCGAAAACCCGCTGCCAGAGCGCCTCACCATGGCGGCTGGCCTCGCGCAGGTAGATCTCGTAGCCGATCTCGCCGGAGTAGCCGGTGCGCGAGATCACCACCGACATGCCGTCGAGCGTGGCCTCCATCAGGTGGTAATAGCGCATCGCCAACACCGCCTCGCCGAACAGGTCGACCATCACCGCCTTGGCCTTGGGCCCCTGGACCTGGACCGGCGCGACGTCCACCTCCTGGATGCTGACATCGAGGCCGGCATGATAGGCGAGTCCCTGGCACCAGAGCAGCACGTCGCTATCGGCCAGCGACAGCCAGAAGCGGTCCTCCTCGACGCGCAGCAGCACCGGGTCGTTGATGATGCCGCCGTCCGCCGCCGTGACGAAGACGTACTTGCACTGCCCCGCCTGGCACTGGCGCATGTCGCGGGGCACCAGCCGCTGCACGAAGGCGGAGGCATCCGGGCCGCTGATCTCGATCTGGCGCTCGACGCCGACGTCCCACAGGGTGACGCCCTGCACCAGCGCCCAGTACTCGTCCACCGGATCGGTGTAGAGACGTGGGTGATAGTGGTGGTTGTAGACGCTGTACTTGCGCACCCCATGGCGCCGCGAGGCGTAGAAGAACGGCGACTTGCGGATGCGTGGGTAGAGCAGGATCTCGGGCGCAGCCTGAGTCTGCTCGACGCTTTCGATGACGTGGGACATGACCTGCCTCCTCTTCGCGACGAAACGGCCGTCAGCGCCGCTTCTGACTAGCGAAGCTAGCGTGCCAGTGATTGGTACACGTCACCCTCGGCGCCGGCTATTTTGGTGGCGGCGACATCGCCTGGCGCCGCTGTCGCCGCAGCCAAAGACGGCGTCGCCGCGGGACAGCGCGGCGGTACAGAGTGGATTATCCTGATCCCAGGCATCCCGTCACCGGCTTACAGGAGGCTTGCCATGGCGACACTCCCTCGGCACGCGGACGCGGTGATCATCGGTCAGGGCGGCATCGTCGGCGCCTCGCTGGCTCACCACCTGATCGAGCTGGGCTGGACCCGGCTGGTGGGCCTCGACAAGTCCGCCATCCCCTCGGATATCGGGTCGACCTCCCACGCCTCCGATTTCTGCTTCATGACCGCCCATGACAAGCTGTCGTGCTACACCACGACCTACAGCCAGCGCTTCTATGAGGCGATGGGACGCTATCGACGCATCGGCGGCCTGGAAATCGCCCGGGTCGGCGACGAGGCGCGCCTGGCCGAGTTACAGCGCAAGGTCGCGTCGGGCAAGGCGTTCGGCACTCGCGTGCGCATGATCGATGCCGATGAGGTGGTCGAGCGCTTCCCGCTACTCGAACGGGATCTGGTGCTGGGCGGCATGTGGGATCCCGATGCAGGGTTAGTGGTGCCGCGCTCCCAGCGCGTTGCCGGCGAACTGATCGAACGCGGGGTCGAGAGCGGCCATCTCAGCATCTTCGCCGATACCCCGGCGCTGGATATCGACGTTCAGGCCGGCCGGGTATGCGGCGTCGAGACCGCCAAGGGCTATATCGAAACGCCGCTGGTGCTGGTGTGCGCCGGCATCTGGGGGCCGATTCCCGCCGCCATGGGTGGCGCCACGCTGCCGCTGATGCCGGTGGAACATCCGCTGATGTTCTTCGGCCCCTACGACACCTTTGCCGGTACCGGCCTGGAGATCGGCTACCCGCTGCTGCGCGACCAAGGCAATTCCGCCTATCTGCGCGACACCGGCGATCCCACCTCCACCGAGGGTGGCCAGCTCGAGTGGGGCTACTACGAGGCCCGCGAACCGCGCCTGGTACATCCCCAGGATATCCTTGAGCGTGATCAGGCCCGCCTCTCACCCTCGATGCGCGATCTCGAGGCCGACCAGATCGCCGACGCCTTCGAGCGCGCCGTGGAACTCACCCCCCTGCTCGGTGAGCTGGGCTGGGACGACAAGCACTCCTTCAACGGCCTGCTTTCAGTCACCGTGGACGGCGGCTCGCTGGTCGGCGAGTCGCCGGAGACCCGCGGCCTATGGTTCTGCGAAGCGGTGTGGGTCAAGGATGGGCCGGGCATGGGCAAGTTGACCGCGGAATGGCTGACCCACGGTCGCCCAGCGCTGGATCCCTGCAGCATCGATATCGCCCGCTTCTATCCGGTGCAGAAGACCCCACACCATGTGCATGGCCGCTGCCTGGAGATCGCGCGCAAGATCTACGATCCACCGGTGCACCCCCGCGAACCCTTCGACAACGGTCGCGATCTGCGCCGCGGCCCCTTCTGGCATCGCGAACGGGAACTGGGTGGCTATTTCATGGAGGCCGCGGGCTGGGAACGCGCCCACGGCTATGCCGCCAACGAGACGCGCCTGGCCGACTATCTCGAACGCATTCCAGAACGCCCGGCAGAGTGGGACCAGCGCCACTTCTGGCGCGTGTCCAACGCCGAACACCTGGCCCTGAGCGACGACGTGGGGATGATCAACCTTTCCCACTTCGCCATCTACGATATCTCGGGGCGCGATGCCGAGGCGCTGCTGGAGACGCTCTCGGTGGCCAAGATCGGCGGCGACACCCCGCTCGGCAAGGGCGTCTATACCCACTTCCTGGATGCCGCCGGCGGCGTCCATTCGGACCTGACCATCGTGCGCCTGGCCGCGGACGCCTGGCGGGTAGTATGCGGCGGCGATACCGGCCATCGCGACCTGGTATGGATCATCCGCCGCGCCGAGGACCTGGGGCTGAGCCACTGGCATCTGGAGGATCGCAGCGACGGCCTGGCCACCCTGGGCCTATGGGGGCCCAACGCCCGGCGCACCCTGCAGGCCCTGGCCGATACCCCCGCCGCCCTGGACGACGCGCACTTTGCGTTTGCCAGCGCACGAGACATATGCATTCAGGGCTTGCCGGTGTGGGCCTTCCGCATTTCCTATGTGGGCGAGCAGGGCTGGGAGCTCTATGTGCCCTTCAGCTACGCGCTGGCCCTCTGGGACCGGCTGTTCGATGCTGGGGTAACGCCGGTGGGCATCGAGACCTACGCCAACAGCCGCCGCCTGGAGAAGAGCCTGCGGCTGCAGAATGTCGACCTGCTGACCGACTACAACCTGGTCGAGGCGGGCCTGGCGCGCCCCAAGGTCAAGGCCGCCGACTTTTACGGCAAGGCCGCCCACCTCGAACAGCGCCAACGTCAATGCCAGCCCTCCTACCTCTGCACCCTGGTGATGGAGGATCACCTAGACGTCACGGGCACGCCACGCTTCCCGGTGGGCCAGGCGCCGCTGCTCGACCCGCAGAGCGGCGAGGTACCGATGGACGAGCTGGGGCGTCGCGCCTATGTCACCAGCATCGCCTACGGCCCCTCGCTGGGCAGCAACATCGCCCTGGGCTACCTACCCGATGCCTACGCCAGCCAGGGGCAGACGCTATTGCTGGAGTACTTCGGTGCCCACTATCCGATGCGCATCGCCGCGGTAGGCTACCGGGCGCTGTACGATCCGGACAACCGGCGACCGCGCAGTTGACGATCACACCTCGTCGGGCGCCGAACGCGCCGCCAGCGAGGCCGCCTGCAGCGCATCGGCCTCGGCCTGACGGTCGCTGCGCCGCTTGCGCTCGCGGCTCGGTGAGTGGCCGAAACGGTCGTGGTAGCACTTGGTGAAGTGCGGTGGCGAGACGAAACCGCAGGCATGGGCGACGTCGGTGATCGGCATATGGGTCTGGCGCAGCAGCAGCCGGGCCCGCACCAACCGCAGCTCCAGATAGTATTTCAACGGCGGGCAATCGACGTAGCGCTGGAACAGGCGCTCCAACTGGCGACGCGACAGATCGGCGTAACTGGCCAGTTCATCCAGCGACAAGGGTTCCTGCAGATTCGCCTCCATCAGGGTGGCGACTTCCTCCAGCTTGGGGTGACTATGCCCCAGACGCACCCGCAACGGGGTGCGCTGGCGATCCCCGACACCACGGATGCGCTCGTGAATGAACTCCTCGGCGATCGCCTCGGCCAGCTCCAGGCCCTGCTGACGCCCGATCAGGTTGAGCATCATATCCAGCGGTGCAATGCCGCCGGAGCAGGTGTAGCGGTCGCGGTCCATGACGAACAGCTGCGAGGAGAAGGTCACGGCGGGAAACATCCGCGCCTCATGGATGCTCGAGATATGTTCCCAGTGCAGGGTGCAGCGATAGCCATCCAGCAGCCCGGCCTGGGCCAGCATGTAGCCGCCGGTACATACCGCCCCAAGGGGGATGCGCCGCGCCGCCAGGCGCTTGAGCCAGGTCAGGGTGGCGCGATCGCAGTGACGCTGTACGTCGACACCGGCGCACACCAGCAGCAGGTCCGGCGACGGCGCACGCTCCAGGTCGTGATCGACGTCACTGATCAGGCCGCTGCTGGCAGTGACCGGGGCACCATCGCGACTGATCAAGTACCAGCGATAGAGCTCCCGATCGGCGAGATGATTGGCCATGCGCAACGGCTCCAGCGCCGAGGAGAAGGCCAACTGGGAGAACCCCGGCACCATCAGGAAGCCGATATGGTAGCGGCCGTCAGGCGGCTGACCGTGAGCTTGCATGCCACCTCCTCAGTCGCGCAGCCGGATGCCAGGACGCGCGTCATCATCACCCCAGTGTAATGTATCGACAACGGATGCAAGCAACTGTCGCTGCGACCAACACCGCTGACGCCGGCAAGACAACTCATCTCCGCCATGGCATGAATACTGTGGACAGTACTCCTCATCAACGGCGAGGCAGGAGGCAAGGCGATGAGCGGCCAATCTCCCGCAACCGAGCCGCACACCGCGGCAGCCAACGACAATCTGAGCATCGCACGCGCGGCCAGGCTATGGCCCATCGAAGAGATCGCCCACCGCCTGGGGGTTCCCGGCGAGGCCGTGGAGCCCTATGGCCGCGGCATTGCCAAGCTCGATCTGAGTGCCATCGATGCCCTGGCCGGGCAGCCCCGGGGGCGCTACATCGTGGTCTCGGCCATCACCCCCACGCCACTCGGCGAGGGCAAGACCACCACCGCCATCGGTTTGACCCAGGGCCTCCAGCGGCTCGGCCACCGCGCCAGCGTTGCGCTACGCCAGCCCTCCATGGGGCCGACCCTGGGCATCAAGGGCGGTGCCGCCGGCGGCGGACACAGCCAGGTGGTGCCCATGGAGCGCATCAACCTGCACCTCACCGGCGACCTGCACGCTGTCGCCGCCGCCCACAACCTGCTCGCGGCAATGGTCGACAACCACCTTCACCATCGGCTCGAACCGCAGCTCGATCCGCAGCAGATCCGCTGGCAGCGTGCCATCGACATCAACGACCGCGCGCTGCGACACATCGTGCTGGGCCTCGGCGAGCGGGTCGACGGGGTGCCGCGTCAGGGCGGCTTCGAGATCACCGCGGCCTCCGAGGTCATGGCGATCCTCGCCCTGGCCGACTCACTGGCCGACCTGCGCCAGCGCCTGGGCCGTATCGTGGTCGGCTATGATCGCGACGGCCAAGCGGTGACTGCCGAACGGATACGCGCCGCCGGGGCCATGGCCGCCCTGCTCAAGGAAGCCCTCAAGCCCAACCTGCTGCAGACCCTGGAGCATGCCCCGGCACTGATCCATGCCGGCCCGTTCGGCAATATCGCCCACGGCAACTCATCGATCGTCGCCGACCGCATTGGCCTGCACGGCAGCGATTTCCTGGTCACCGAGGCGGGCTTCGGTGCCGATATGGGCGCCGAACGCTTCTTCAACATCAAATGCCGCACCTCGGGGCTAACGCCGGATGCCGCCGTGCTGGTGGCCACGGTGCGCGCCCTGAAATATCACAGCGGCCAGCACCAGGTGGTGCCCGGCAAGCCACTGCCCGACTCGCTGCTGGCCGAGAACCCACAGCAAGTTCATGCCGGCGGCGCCAACCTGCTCAAGCAGATCGACAATATCCGCGCCCACGGCATCACCCCGGTCGTGGCGATCAACGCCTTCCCTTCCGACCATCCCAGCGAGCATGCCGCGATCGTCGAGCTAGCCGCCTCGGTGGGCGTCAAGGCGGTGCTCACCAGCCACGTGCGCGATGGCGGCGATGGTGCCCTGGCACTGGCCGAAGCAGTGGTGGAACAGGCCTCGGCCGGCGCCGACTTCCAGTACCTCTATCCCGACGAACTGCCCCTCGAGGCCAAGATCGCACGCATCGCCACCCGCCTCTATGGCGCCGCCGATGTCGCCTTCTCGACGACCGCGCAAGGCCAGTTGGAGCGCTATCAGAAGCAGGGCTACGGGCAGCTTCCCGTGTGCATTGCCAAGAGCCATCTGTCGCTCTCCGCCGATCCGACGCGTCTCGGTGCTCCCGAGGGCTGGACCTTGCCGGTACGCGAGGTACGCCTCTCGGCGGGTGCGGGCTTCGTCTATGCGCTGTGCGGCGATATTCGCACCCTGCCGGGACTCGGCGCCGACCCCGCCGCTGCACATATCGACATCGATGCACAGGGCGAGATCACCGGTCTGTTCTGAGCTACCGCCCGGCTAGAGGCCGAGGCGGTCACGGGTGGCGTAATACCAGGCGCCCAGCGCCGAGAGCGGCACCCGCAGCAGCCGCCCACCGGGGAACGGCAGGTGCGGCAGGCCGGCGAAGGCATCGAAGCGCTCGCTCTCGCCCTCGATGACCTCGGCGATCAGCCGTCCGGCCAGGTGAGAGCAGGTCACGCCATGGCCGGAGTAGCCCTGGGCGTAGTAGACGTTGGCGTTGAGCCGGCCGAACTGCGGCAGGCGATTGAGCGTCATCAGGAAGTTGCCACTCCAGGCGTAGTCGAACTTGACGTCGCCGAGCTCGGGAAAGGTCTTGAGCAGCTTGGGGCGAATCACCGCCTCGATGCTGGTGGGGTCCTGGCCGCCGTAACTGACGCCGCCGCCATACAGCAGCCGGCCGTCGCCGGTGAGTCGGTAGTAGTCGAGCAGGTAGTTGCAGTCCTCCACCGCCATGTCGTTAGGCAGCAGCGCACGTCCCCGGTCGCCGAGGGGCTCGGTGGTGACGATCTGGGTGCCACAGGGCATCGACTTGCCCTCCAGCTCAGGCACTACCCCCTGCAGATAGGCGTTGCCGGCCAGCACCACGCGCTCGGCCACCAGCGTGCCGCCGGGCGTGCGCAGCCGCGCCGGCTCGCCGTGGGTCAGTTCGAGCAGCGGCGACTGCTCATAGAGGGTGCCGCCCAGCGCCTCGAAGGCCGCCGCCTGGCCGAGCACCAGGTTGAGCGGATGCAAGTGCCCGCCGGAGTGGTCGACCAGCGCGCCGACGTAGCGCTCGCTTTGCACCTCGCGCTTGAGCGCCTCACCCTCGAGCAGTTCCAGCTCGCGGTTGCCGTAGCGCTGCCACAGGGCCTGGTGCTCGCGCAGCCCCTCCATCTGGCGGGCGTTGCAGGCAGCGAACAGGTTGCCGCTCTTGAGATCGCAGTCGATGGCGTACTGCTCGATGCGCGAGCGGATGATACGGTTACCCTCGAAGGCCATATCGCCCAGGGCACGGGCGGTGTCGAGGCCGTACTTGGCCTCGATCACATCCATGTCGCGGCTGTAGCTGTTGACGATCTGGCCGCCGTTGCGCCCCGAGGCGCCAAACCCCACCCGCGCCGCCTCCAGCACCACCACCTTGTAGCCGCGCTCGGCGAGATGCAGTGCCGACGAGATACCGGTGAAGCCGGCCCCCACCACGCACACATCGCAGCTTACCTCGCCGCTAAGGCTGGGCCGCTCTGGGCTGGCATTGGCCGTGGCGGCATAGTAGGAAGCCACGTGCGGGGTGGCAGGCGCCTGGGTCATGAGTCATCTCCGAAACGTGTATAGGCGATAGATAGTTTGCCTTGGCGCACTCTCATCGCGATTGAAATCGCTCCCACTTTTGCCTTGGCGCCACTCGCTTATGTGGGAGCGAATTTATTCGCAATTGCAGTGCGTAGCGCTGCCATGCGTCCCATGGCAAGCAACCCCATCGCGAGTGAAATCGCTCCCACTTTTGCCTTGGCGCCACTCGCTTATGTGGGAGCGAATTTATTCGTAATTGCAGTGCGTAGCGCTGCCATGCGTCCCATGGCAAGCAACCCCATCGCGATTGAAATCGCTCCCACTTTTGCCTTGGCGCCACTCGCTTATGTGGGAGCGAATTTATTCGCAATTGCAGTGCGTAGAGCTGCCATGCGCCCCATGGCAAGCAACCCCATCGCGATTGAAATCGCTCCTACTTCTGCCTTGTCGCCACTCGCTTATGTGGGAGCGAATTTATTCGCGATTGCAGTGCGTAGCGCTGCCATGCGTCCCATGGCAAGCCCCCCATCGCGATTGAAATCGCTCCTACTTTTGCCTTGGCGCCACTCGCTTATGTGGGAGCGAATTTATTCGCGATTGCAGTGCGTAGCGCTGCCATACGTCCCATGGCAAGCAACCCCATCGCGATTGAAATCGCTCCCACTGTTGCCTTGGCGCTACTCGCTTGTGTGGGAGCGAATTCATTCGCGATTGCAGCGCGTAGCGCTGCCATTCATCCCAGGGCGGGGTCTTCGCCAATCAGCCGGCATCCTGCTGCGCCATGGCCATGCGCCGCTTGTTCTCGCTGCGACGCATGAAGTACCAGGCCATGAAGGTCGCCAGCGACACCGCCAGGATGATCAGCGTGGCCAGGGCGTTGATCTTCGGCGAGACACCCATGCGCACCGAGGAGAACACCACCATCGGCAGGGTACTGGCCCCGGGGCCGGAGACGAAGCTGGCAATCACCAGGTCATCCAGCGACAGGGTGAAGGCCAGCAGCCAGCCGGCGGCCAGCGCCGGGGCGATCACCGGCAGGGTGATCTGGAAGAAGGTCTTGACCGGCGGCGAACCGAGATCCAGCGCCGCCTCCTCGATCGACAGATCGACCTCGCGCAGCCGCGAGGCCACCACCACCGCCACATAGGCGCTGCAGAAGGTGGTATGCGCGATCCAGATGGTGACCATGCCGCGGTCCGCCGGCCAGCCGATCATCTGCGCCATGTGCACGAACAGCAGCAGCAGCGACAGGCCGGTGATCACCTCGGGCATCACCAGCGGCGCGGTGACCATGCTCGACAGCGCGGTCTTGCCGCGAAAGCGCGTGAAGCGGGTCATCACGAAGGCTGCCAGGGTGCCCAGGCACACCGCCATGGTCGCCGAGAAGAAGGCGATACGCAGGCTGGTCCACACCGCGGCCAGGATCTGGCGGTCGCGGAACAGCTCGATATACCAGCGCCCCGAGAAACCCGCCCACACCGTCACCAGCCGCGACGAGTTGAACGAGTAGAACACTAAAATCGCCATCGGCAGATACAGGAACAGCAGCCCGGCAAACAGCATCAGCGTGGTAAAGGACGGTTTTTTCATGCTCACTCCTTCAGCTCACGGCTCTGATAGCGGTGGAACAGCGCGATCGGGATGATCAGGATCGCCAGCATCACCATCGCCAGCGCCGAGGCCACCGGCCAGTCGCGGTTGTGGAAAAACTCCTCCCACAGCACCTTGCCGATCATCACCGTATTGGGCCCACCCAACAGTTCGGGTATCACGTACTCGCCCACCGCCGGGATGAACACCAGCATCGAGCCGGCGATGATACCGCCCTTGGAGAGCGGCAGGGTCACCTTGAGGAAGGTGTTGAACTTGCGCGAACCGAGGTCCGATGCCGCCTCCAGCAGCGAGCCGTCGAGCCGCGCCAGGTTGGCATAGAGCGGCAGGATCATGAACGGCAGGTAGGCGTAGACGATGCCCAGGACCACCGCGAAGTTGGTGTTCATCATGCGAATCGGTGAGTCGATCAACCCCAGCCACAGCAGGCCGTTGTTGATCAGGCCGTTGTTGCTGAGAATCCCCATCCAGGCGTAGACGCGGATCAGAAACGAGGTCCATGACGGCAGCATTACCAGCAGCAGCAGCACCAGTTGCCAGCGCGCCGGCGCCCGCGCCATGGCATAGGCCATCGGGTAGCCGATCAGCAGGCACAGCAGCGTCGACAGGAAGGCGATCTTCACCGAGCCCCAGTAGGCGGCGACATACAGGGTATCGGTGGTCAGGAACAGATAGTTGCCGAAGTTCAGCGCAATGTTCAGCGTCTCGGCGCTGTAGTCGAGTATCGCGCCGTAGGGCGGCACCGAGATCGCCGCATCGGAGAGGCTGATTTTGAGCACGATGCCGAATGGCAGCAGAAAGAACAGCGTCAGCCACAGCAGCGGCACGGCGATCACCCAGCCGCGGCCGGGACGCAGCGCGCGCGGCAGGCGCGCCAGCAGGGGAGACTTCATAGCTCACTCCTCACTCAGTCGCGCAGCACCATGGCGCTGCGGTCGTCCCAGTGGATGTAGACGCTGTCGTCCCAGGTGGGGCGCTCGCCGCGACGCTCGGTGTTGGCCAGGCTGGCCTTGACCAGGTGACCCTGCTCGGTGCGCACGAAGTACACCGAAAAACCGCCCAGGTAGGCGATATCCTCGACCTTTCCCGCTGCCCAGTTGTAGTCGCCGCTGGGGCGCTCGCGGCTGAGCCCGGTCTTCTCGGGGCGGATCCCGGCCCACACCCGACGGTTGTCGGCCTCGGTGCTGACGCCGTGGCTGATGTAGATCTGACGCCCCAGTTGGGGGCTGTCGATCACGCAGTGGTCCGCCTCATCGACGACGATATCGCCCTCGAACAGGTTCACGGTGCCGACGAACTCGGCCACCATGCGGCTCGCCGGACTCTCGTAGACGTCCATCGGCGAGCCGACCTGGGCGATCCAGCCATCGGCCATGATCGCCACCCGGTCGGCCATGGTCATGGCCTCCTCCTGGTCGTGGGTGACCATGATGCAGGTCACCCCGACCCGCTCGAGGATCTCCACCACCTCGAGCTGCATCTCGGTGCGCAGCTTCTTGTCCAGCGCGCCCATGGGTTCGTCGAGCAGCAGCAGCTTGGGCCGCTTGGCCAGCGAACGCGCCAGCGCCACGCGCTGTCGCTGGCCGCCGGAGAGCTGGTGTGGCTTGCGCTTGGCGAAACGCTCCATGTGCACCAACTTGAGCATCTCGGCTACCCGAGCGTCGATCTCCTGGCCAGATAGCTTGTCCTGCTTGAGGCCGAAGGCGATGTTCTGCGCCACCGTCATATGCGGAAACAGCGCATAGGACTGGAACATCATGTTGATCGGGCGCTCGTAGGGCGCCATCTTGGTGATGTCCTCACCGTCGAGCAGCACCTGCCCCTCGCTGGGCTTCTCGAAGCCTGCCAGTATGCGCAGCAGCGTCGACTTGCCCGATCCCGAGCCACCCAGCAGGGCAAATATCTCGCCGCGGCGGATGCTCAGGTTGACGTCATCCACCGCCAGCGCACCGTCGAAGCGCTTGCTGACGCGGCGAATGTCGACCAGGGCGTCCTCACCCAGACGCCGATGTTGGGCCTGTTCCAGGCTCCGGGATTGCGGCATCGTCAAGCCCCCCGAGTATGATCGCGAAAGAGAGGCGACCGGCCCCGAGGACCGGCCGCGGGCCGGGCTTATTGGCCGGACTTGACGCGGTTCCAGGTCCGCGTGCGAACCCGCTGCACCGCCAGCGGCTTCTCTTCTTGAACGAAGAGGTTGTCCATCACCTCCTGGTCAGGATACACCGCCGGGTCGTTGAGGATCTCGGGGTCGAGGAACTCATTGGCCGCCAGGTTGGGGTTGGCGTAGACCACATACTCGGTGATGCCGGCGGCGATCTCGGGTTCGAGGATGAAGTTGATGAAGGCGTGGGCGTTGTCGGGATTCGGCGCGTCGGCGGGGATCGCCATCATGTCGAACCACAGCGCCGCACCCTCCTTGGGAATGCTGTAGTCGATGGTGAAGTCGCGCCCCGCCTCGGCGGCGCGGTCGGCGGCCTGAAAAACATCACCTGAGTAGCCGGCGGCCACGCAGATATCGCCGTTGGCCAGGTCCGAGATATAGCGCGAGGAGTGGAAGTAGGTGATATTATCGCGCGCCCCGGCGATCAGCTCACCGGCCGACTCGATGTCCGCCGTTTCCTCGGAGAGCGGCGAAAGCCCCAGATAGGCCATGCCGGCAGACAGCATGTCGTCCCCCGTATCGAGCATGGCGATACCGCAGCCGCCCTGGTTGAGGGCAGCGGTGACTTCCGGGTCGAAGATCAGCGCCCAGGAGTCCACCGGTGCATCGTCGCCGAGAATCTCATGGACCCGCTCGACGTTGTAGCCGATGCCGTTGGTGCCCCACATGTAGGGGATCGAATACTGGCTGCCCGGATCAACGAACTCCAGATCATCCATCAGGTCGGGGTTGAGGTTGACCATGTTGGGGATCTGGTCGTGGTCCAGCTCCATGTACACCCCGGCGCTGATCTGACGAGTCAGATAGTGGTTGGAGGGCACCGCCACGTCGTAGCCGGAGCGCCCCGAGAGCAGCGCGGCTTCCAGCACCTCGTTGCTGTCGTAGACGTCGTAGACGACCTCGATGCCGGTCTCCTCGGTGAAGCGCTCGAGGGTGTCCTCGGCGATATAGTCAGACCAGTTGTAGACCCGCACCTCGTTGGCCTGGGCCGCCGCAGCCGCCAGGCCAAGGGTTGCAGCGGCAACCGCTACCGATAGCGTGTGATATCGAAACATCGTGGCACCTCATTCTTCGGATTGTTGTCGTCAGCCTCGGCGGCTGGCACCTGGCTAGCGTATCCGGCGCCTCTCGGGAAGCCTTCAACGCTAGGTTTCACTTACTGCTCGATGGCCGGCATGCTCATACGCTCAGCAGCAGGAACTCGCGTTCCCAGGAGCTGATCACGCGCTTGAAATTCTCGTTCTCGACCCGTTTTACCGCCACGTAGCCCTGCACGAACTTGCGCCCCATGTACTCCTCCAGCTCGTGGCAGTGCTCCATGCGCTCCAGCGCCTGCTCGAGGGTGAACGGCAGGCGCAGGTTGCGCCGCTCGAAGGCGCGCCCCTTGACCGGTGCGCTGGGGGCAATCTGCTTGATCATGCCCATGTAGCCGCACAGCAGGCTGGCCGCTATCGCCAGGTAGACGTTGGCGTCGGCGCCGGGCAGGCGGTTCTCGACCCGCCGATTGTGCGGCGAACTATCCGGCACGCGCAGGCCACAGGTGCGATTCTCCTCGCCCCACTCGACGTTGACCGGCGCCGAGGTATCGGGCAGGAAACGGCGGAACGAGTTGACGTTGGGCGCCATCAGCGGCAGCGCCTCGGGGATGTACTTCTGCAAACCTCCGACGTGCCACAGGAACAGGTCGCTGTGGGTGCCGTCGGCGTTAGCGAACACGCTTTCGCCACTGGCGATGTCGAGCACGCTCTGGTGCAGGTGCATGGCGCTGCCCGGCTCGTTGGTCACTGGCTTGGCCATGAAGGTCGCCGCCACATCGTGCTTGAGCGCTGCCTCGCGCAGGGTACGCTTGAACAGGAACACCTGGTCGGCCAGCACCAGCGGGTCGCCGTGACGGAAGTTGATCTCCATCTGCGCGGTGCCTTCTTCATGGATCAGGGTGTCGATATCCAGCCCCTGCTCCTCGCACCAGTCGTACATGTCCTCGAACAGCGGGTCGAACTCGTTGGCGGCGTCGATGGAGAACGACTGGCGGCCGGTTTCCTGGCGCCCGCTGCGGCCGATCGGCGGCTGCAGCGGCAGGTCCGGGTCCTCGCAGCGCTTGGTCAGGTAGAACTCCATCTCCGGCGCCACCACCGGCTGCCAGCCCTGGTCGGCGTAGAGCCTGAGGATCTTCTTCAACTGGTTGCGCGGCGACAGCTCGATGGGATTGCCCTGCTTGTCGAAGCAGTCGTGGATCACCTGGGCGGTGGGCTCCAGCGCCCAGGGCACCGGGTAGGCAGCGCTGATGTCGGGCTTGCAGATCATGTCGATGTCGGCGGGATCGAGCAGCGAGTAGTAGATATCGTCCTCGACGTAGTCGCCGGTCACGGTCTGCAGCAGCACGCTCTCGGGCAGGCGCATGCCCTTCTCGCCAACGAATTTCGAGACCGGTGCGATCTTGCCGCGGGCAATGCCGGTGATGTCGCTGACCAGGCACTCGACCTCGGTGATGCGTCGCTCTTTCAGCCAGCTTTCCAGATCTTTCATGGGAACCTCTTGGTGGCTACCGGCCGGCGGACCAGTAGACGAATAGTAGTGCCGTTACAACCTGTCGCGCAGCTTGTAGTACTGGGTGGCCAGCACCAGCAGTGGCGTGCGCAGCCGCCGTCCGCCGGGGAAGCGCCGGTGCGGCATGGCCGCAAACACGTCGAAGCGCTCGCGCTGGCCGGCGATGGTCTCGGCCAGCAGCTGGCCGGCCAGCCCAGCCAGGGCCATGCCGTGGCCGGAGTAGCCCTGGGCGTAGTAGAGATTGGCGTCGAGGCGCCCGAAGTCTGGCGCACGATTGACGGTGATCGCCACGTTACCGCCCCAGCGGTATTCGATGGGCACCCCGGCTAGCACCGGGAACAGCCGGGCGATCTTGGCATCGATACGCGCCTCCAGCCCACGCGGCTCGCGGCCGTTGTAGCTCACCTCGCCGCCGTAGATCAGCCGCCGGTCGCCGGACAGTCGGTAGTAATCGAGCACGAAATTGGCGTCCGACAGGGCGTCGTTATGGGGCAGTACCTGCGCGGCCTGGGCCTCGCTGAGCGGCGCGGTGGCGATCATGTAGTTGGCGGCCGACATGATGCGGCCGTCGAGCTCGGCGACCAGGCCGCGCAGATAAGCGTTGGTGGCCACCACCAGGCTCTCGGCGATCACCACGCCCTGGGCGGTGATCACCCGCACCGGCGCGCCGCGCTGGATCTCCAGCGCCGGGGTGTGCGGGTAGAGCTCGGCGCCGGCTCGCTGCGCGGCGCGCGCCAGGCCCAGGGTATAGTTGAGCGGGTGCAGGTGACCGGCCTCGCTCTCGAACAGCGCCCCGGGGTAGGCGTCGCTGACCACGCGCTCACGCAGGGCATCGCCCTCCAGCCAGCTCAGCGCCTGGTAGTCGTAGTCGCGGGCCAGGCGATCGCGAAACGCCTGGAGTTCGCGCACGTGGCGCGGCTTGACCGCGGCGTGCAGATAGCCCCAGGCCAGGTCGCAGGGGATCGCATGGCGCTCGACCAGCGCCGCGGTCAGGCGCACCGCCTCGCGACTCATCTCCCAGATCTCGCGAGCCCGCGGCCGCCCCAGCGCCTTCTCCACGGTGGCGATGTCGGTGCCCAGGCCGGGCAGAATCTGCCCACCGCTGCGCCCCGAAGCGCCAAAGCCTATTTCCCCGGCTTCCAACACCGCTACCGAATAGCCACGCTCGGCCAGGTGCAGCGCCGTGGAGCAGCCGGTCACCCCGGCACCGATCACGCATACGTCGACCCGGCGCTCGCCGGCCAGCGACTGGCTGGCCTCGGGGCGCACGGCAATGCTGTCGCGGTAGTAGGATGCGGGGGCCTCGAAGGTCGGATCGGCCATGCGGGGTTCCTTGTCGAGCGAATCTGATCGCCGGTTATTGTTGTTGAATTCTTTCACCACGGGTAATGCGTGATGTGTATAAGTGAAGCAACATCACGCTTCTAGTCTGCCACCAGACCACCGAGGCATGTCAAGTATTCAATAACGATCAGCCAGCGGCCTCCCTGTTCATGGGTGATGCGCCAGGGCGTCGAGAAACGCCTCCAGCACGCGATGTGGGCGCCGGTCGCGGCGCATCACGCTAACGAAGGGTGTCGAATACTCACCACCACTGACCGCCAGCCCCCGCAGCCGACCGGCGTTCACCCAAGGCGCGGCGAGATGGTCGGGGAGGTAGCCGATATAGCAGCCGGTGAGGATCAGAAACGCCGCGCCCTCGCGGTCCGAGGCGCTGGCCGTACCGTTGAGCCAGGCGTGGGGTTCGCGAGCGGCCTCGGGCAGCGGGTAGCTGGGCTGCACCGCATCCCAGTCGGCCAGCGCCTGGCGCGTCAGGCCGGCATCGGCGCGGTCGAACAGCGGATGGCCGGCCGCGCAGTAGAGCTGCGAGCGCTCGCTGTAGAGCACGCGGCTCTCAAGGCTCGCCAGCAGGTTGATCTCGGGCACCACCCCAAGGTGCAGGCGGCCGTCGAGCACGCCCTGGGCGATGCTGTCTGGGGGTTCCATGTGGATATTGATGCGCGCCTCGGGGCCACGCTGCTTGAGCTCGGCCAGCGAGTGGGTGATGCGCATCTGCGGCAGGCTGACCAGGTTGTCGGTAATGCCGATGTTGAGCTCGCCGCGCAGGGTGCGGTGCAGGCCGTTGACCTCGGTGCGAAAGGTCTCAAGCGAAGCCAGCAGGGTCAGCCCGGCGGCATACACCTGGCGCCCCTCTTCGGTAAGCGCGAAGCCACTGCGACCGCGCTGGCAGAGACGCAGGCCGAGACGCTTCTCGAGGTCGGCCATGTGCAAGCTGATCGCCGAACGGCTGATGCCCAGCTCGACCTCGGCGGCGGTGAAACCGCCGCACTCGGCCACCGCCTTGAACACCCTGATCAGGCGAATATCGAAGTCGCTGACCCGACCAGGGAACGGAGACTTGCGCTCGACCATCACGGCGCGCTCAGCGCGACCGACAGGCCGCGCAGGCCGGGTCGCGAGGCACCTTGAAGTGGCGCCACTCGCCGCGTAGGCCGTCGAAGGTGGAGAGTCCGCGGTGCGGGGCGCCGGCACCGCTCAGCAGCTTGACCGCCTCGAGCGCCTGGAAGGTGCCGATCACCCCCACTAGCGGCGCCACCACGCCGTTTTCGGCGCAGCGCAGTGCGTCGTCGGCCTCCTCCCCCGCCTCGCCCGGCGGATAGAGGCAGGCGTAGCATGGGCTCTCGGCATCGCGCGGGTCGAACACCGCCAGCTGGCCGGAAAAACGAATCGCTGCCCCGGAAATCAGCGGCTTGCCCGCCGCCAGCGAGGCGCGGTTGATGGCATAGCGGCTGGAGAAGCGATCGGTGCAGTCGATCACCACATCGCTCTCGGCCACCGCCGCAACCAGCACCTCGCCGTCGAGGTGCGCGTCGAGCACCTCGACCCGGCAGTGGGGATTGAGTGCCAGGGCCGCCTCGCGGGCCGACTCCGCCTTGTTGTGCCCCAGGTCGCGCATGCCGTGGGCGATCTGGCGCTGCAGGTTGGAGAGCTCGACCACGTCGGCGTCGGCCAGGGTCAGCCTACCGACGCCGGCAGCGGCCAGGTAGAGCGCTACCGGCGACCCCAGGCCGCCGGCGCCGATCACCAACGCATGGCTGGCCAGCAGCCGCTCCTGGCCGGCGATCTCGATCGGCTCGAGCATGATCTGGCGGCTGTAGCGCAGCAGCGCCTCGTCGTTCATGGCGGCATCACTTGTCACTGAAATCCTCGATATCCGGCACATGAAGGGAGAACTCCTCCTTGACCTCCTCCATCACCACGTAGCTCTTCGACTCCTTGACCCCGGGCAGGGTCAGCACCACGTCGCCAAGCAGCTGACGGTAGGCGGACATTTCCGGAATCCGGCACTTGAGGATATAGTCGAACTGGCCGGAGACCAGATGGCACTCCTGGATCTGCGGCAGCTTGCTCACCGCGCGGCGAAACTCGTCGAATACCGCCGGCGACTGGGTCTCGAGACTGATCTCGACGAACACCAGCAGGTTGGCCTTGAGCGCCTTGGGGTCGAGCACCGCCTTGTAGCCGCGGATGATGCCCGAGCGCTCGAGACGCTTGACGCGCTCCAGGCAGGGCGTGGTGGAGAGCCCGACCTGGGCAGCCAGGTCAACGTAGGAGATGCGCGCGTTGTCCTGCAGGCAGCGCAGGATCTTGAGGTCGATACGGTCCAGCGAACGTGTCTTGGCTTTCATTGTAGTGTGCTATCCGGCCAATGGCAGTTGAGTTGGTACTTGCCAGCAATATCCACTGCTAAGATTAGAATAACAAGAAATAAACAGCAGGCTGTGGCTATTTACCAGCAATTGAGAGCGCACACCGGCGCGCCCTGCCATTACTATTACCACATTCGCCGAACAGCGCTCCAGCCACGCGGCCGGTCAGCCATCAACGCAACCCAGGCTGACCCGCTCACGCCCGCCGAGATCGACCAGGGTCGCCACCTGGCGATAGCCCGCCACATCCAGCGCCGCACGCACCGCCTGGCCCTGGCCTATGCCGTGCTCCAGCAGCAGCCAGCCCCCCGGCAGCAGGTGCTCGCGAGCCTGGCCGATCAGCCAGCGGAGGTCGGCCAGGCCCGACGCCGCGGCGACCAGCGCCGAGTGCGGCTCGAAGCGCACGTCACCCTGCCCCAGGTGCGGGTCGTCGGTGGCAAGATAGGGCGGGTTGGCAACGATCAGCGCGAAGCGCTGTCCACCCAGCGCCGCGAACCAGTCGCTCTCCGCGAAACGCGCATTGGCAATCGCCAGTCGCTCGGCATTGGCACGAGCCAGCGCCACGGCGCCCGGCGCATGATCGACGCCCACCACCTGCCAGCCGGGGCGCTCGCTGGCAAAGGCCAGGGCGATGGCGCCGCTGCCGGTGCCTAGGTCGAGCAGCGCCCCGCTGTCCGCCGCGGCCTTGTCCAACGCCGCCTCTACCAGCCGCTCGGTGTCCGGCCGCGGGATCAGGGTCGCCGGCGAGGTGGCCAATGACAGTCCCCAGAACTCGCGCTCGCCGGTCAGGTAGGCCACCGGCCAGCCAGTGGCGCGCAGCGCCAGCAGCGCCGCGAAGCGCGCCCGCGGCCAGGCCTCGATATCGCGGTCACCCCAGGTGTAGAGCCAGGTACGGTCTCGCTCGAGCACGTGGCACAGCAGCACTTCGGCGTCGAGCCGCGGGCTCGGCGAGCCGCTGCCTGCCAGTCGCTCGGTAGCCCGCGCCACCAACTGGTCGAGGCGCATCAAGCCTCCTGCAGGGCGGCCAGCTGTTCGGCCTGGTACTCGTGGATCAGCGGCTCGATCACCTCGTCGAGCTGCTCGCCGCTGATCACGTCGTTGAGCTTATAGAGGGTCAGGTTGATGCGGTGATCGGTGATCCGCCCCTGGGGAAAGTTGTAGGTGCGGATGCGCTCGCTGCGGTCACCGGAACCCACCAGGCTGCGTCGCGCGTCGGCCTGCTGCTGGCGCTGGCTGTCCACCGCGCTCTGCTTGAGCCGCGCGGCCAGCAGCGACATCGCCTTGGCGCGGTTCTTGTGCTGGCTGCGCTCCTCCTGGCACTCCACCACCACGCCGCTGGGCAGGTGGGTGATGCGGATCGCCGAGTCGGTGGTATTGACGTGCTGACCGCCGGCGCCGCTGGAGCGAAAGGTGTCGACGCGCAGGTCGCCAGGGTTGATGTCGATGTCGCCCACCGCATCGGCCTCGGGCATCACCGCCACGGTGCAGGCCGAGGTGTGGATGCGCCCCTGGGACTCGGTGGCCGGCACCCGCTGCACGCGGTGGGCGCCAGACTCGAACTTGAGCCGCGCATAGACGCCGTCGCCCTTGACCCGCGAGATGATCTCCTTGTAGCCACCCTGCTCGCCGTGGCTGGCGCTGACCACCTCGACTCGCCAGCCGCGCTTCTCGGCGTAGCGCGAGTACATGCGGAACAGATCGCCGGCGAACAGCGCCGCTTCATCGCCGCCGGTGCCGGCGCGCACTTCGAGAAACACGCTGCGGCCGTCGTCGGGGTCCTTGGGCACCAGCAGCCGCCTGAGCTCCTCCTCCAGCTCCACGAGGCGCTCGCGGCCGTCGGCCAGCTCCAGCTCGGCCAGCTCGCGCATCTCGGCGTCGCTGTCGCCGGTCAACTGCTCGGCGGCCTCGACGTCGCCCTCCACGCCACGGTATTGGCGCCAGGTGGTGACCAGATCATCGAGCTCGGCGTACTCCATCGAGTAGTCGCGAAAGCGCTTCTGGTCACCGATCACCTCGGGCTCGGCCAACAGGGCGGAGAGCTCCTCGAACCGTTCGTGGAAGGATTCCAGACGCTGGCGCAGTGTGGCTTTCATTGACGATCCTGTAATGGTGAAACGAAGCGAGCCGCGGCTTGGGTCGGCTAGGCGTCCTGGGACGGCGCCGAGGGGTCGATCAGCAGCGTCTCGGCGGCGGCGATGACATCGTGGCGCTCGGCGCCGGAGGCCTCGCGCAGGCGCAGCGTGGGGCCGTGCATCAGTCGATTGGCCAGCTGACTGGCCAGCCGCGAGACCACCCGCTGGGGGTCCTCGCCCCTGGCCAGCTGGGCCAGTGCCTGGGCCTCGGCCTCGGCACGGATGCCCTCGCCCTGCTCGCGGTAGCGGCGAATCAGCTGGCCGGCACCGCGCACCCGGCGCTCATGCTGCCAGCTGCCGACGCCGTGCTCGATCAGCGACTCGGCCTGGTCGGCGGCCACCTGGCGGTGGCGGCGGTTCTCCTCGATGACCTCGTGGAGGTCGTCGACGGTATAGAGGAAGATATCGGAGAGTTCGCCGACCTGCGGCTCTATGTCGCGGGGCACGGCGATATCGACCATGAAGATCGGCCGATGGCGGCGCTTTTTCAGCGCCCGCTCGACCATGCCCTTGCCGAGAATCGGCAGCGGTGCGGCGGTCGAGGAGATCACGATGTCGGCGCGCTCCAGGGCATGCGGGATCTCGTTGAGGGTGATCGCGGTGCCGCCGAACTCTCCGGCCAGGCGCTCGGCGCGCTCGCGGGTGCGGTTGGCCACCACCAGTTCACGCACGCCGGCCTCGTGCAGGTGGCGGGCCACCAGCTCGATGGTCTCGCCGGCGCCGATCAGCAGCGCCCGGGAGTCGGAGAAGTCATCGAAAATATGGCTGGCCATGCTCACCGCGGCATAGGCCACCGACACCGGGTTCTCGCCGATGCCGGTTTCGGTACGCACCTGCTTGGCCACCGCAAAGGTATGCTGGAATAGCCGCTCCAGCTCGCCGCCCAGGCCGCTGTGCTGGCGCGCCGCCTGGTAGGCGTCCTTGAGCTGACCGAGAATCTGCGGCTCGCCGAGCACCATCGAGTCGAGCCCCACCGCCACCCGCATCAGGTGGCGCGCGGCATCGTGGTCGAGGTAGTGGTAGGCACAGCGCGTCAGGTCCTCGTCGCCGAGGCCGTGGAAGCGGCCCAGCCAGTCGAGGATCCGGCCCTCGCCCTGGCTGTCGGTGACGCAGTAGAGCTCGGTGCGGTTGCAGGTCGACAGCACCGCTGCCTCCTCGACACCCGGCAAGGCGCGCAGCTCGGCAAGCGCCGCCTCTAGCTGCGAGGGGGTGAATGCCACCTGCTCGCGGACCTCCACGGCAGCGGTCTTATGGTTGATTCCAAGGGCCAGAAGCGTCATGCAGTCAGCGTCTTCGCTAGGGGGAACGGCGAACTCGTCACGGTGGATCCTGTCCATCAAGACAGCGCATTCTACCACAGCCCACCACGCGGGCACTCCCTGAGATGGCTTTGCTGCCGCCTCGCAAGGCGTTTATGCTGAGCCCTCGGCTCTGGAAACGAGATCATCATGCCAGCACGTTTACCCCTCACCGCTGTGACGGCCTCTGCCGCACTGCTGCTGGCCGCCTGCCAGAGCACGGCGGTGACGCCCTTCGCCGAGCGCGAGGATCCCCTGGCATCGGCGCCGCCCATCGAGCGCGGCCTGGATGCCGACGGCCTGGCTACCCTGATGACCGCCGAGTTCGCCGGCCAGCGCGGTGACTACCGCACCGCCAGCCAGGGCTACCTGGCCATGGCCGAGCGCTATCAGTCGATAGCGCTGATCGAGCGCGCCGCCCTCGCCGCGCGCTTCAGCGACGATCCCGAGCTGTTCGAGACCACCGCGCGGCGCTGGCGCGAGCTGGCCCCAGAGGCCGAGGCCCCGGCGCGCCTGCTCTCCGGACTCGCGATGCAGCGTGGCGACTGGCAGGACGGCCTCGACCAGCGCCTGGCGCTGGCGCGACGCGGCGGCCACGCCGAGCTGACCAATTTCGTCGAGCAGGCCATCGACGCCGGTGCCAACCTGCCGCCGCTGCTCGACAAGCTGCTCGAGCATCTCGAGGTCGTCGACACCTCGCGCACCCAGCACCACGACGCGGTACTGGCCACCGCCCTGCTCGAGGCCGCCAGCGGCCAGCCTAGCCGCGCCCAGCAGCGCCTCGACGGCCTCGACGACAGCCACGCCGAGCTCCCCGAACTGTGGCTGACCCGCGCCCGCCTGGCCCTCGACCGCGGCGATGCCGCCGCCGCCCGTGACGCCTCGCGGCGCGGTCTCGAGGTCTCACCGGACGACGGCCGCTTCATCCTGATGCTGGCCCAGAGCGAGCTGATGCTGGGCAACGTCGAGGCCGCCGAGGCGCAGACCGACACCCTGCTGGAGCGCCATGTCGGCAGCGGCGACCTGCGCCTGGCGCTGGCCCAGCTGTATCTCGACGAGGACTACCCGGAGCCAGCGCGGCGACTGCTGCTACCGCTGATCAGCGCCGACGACACCCCGGCGCTGGCCTTCACCCTGCTCGGCGCCATCGCCGAAGAGGAGGGCGAGGTCGACAACGCCCTGCTTTATTATCGCCAGGTACCGTCCGGCGAACACTTTCTACAGGCGCGACTGTTCGCGACGCGCATGCTGATAGAGGCCGACCGCCTGCCCGACGCCCGTGCCTTCCTGCGCATCGAGCGCCTGCGCCACTCGGATCAGGCAGCCAGCCTGGCTGCCCTCGAGGTCGAACTCCTCGAGCAGCATGGCCTCGACGCCGAGGCCGATGCCTTGCTCGAGCAGCAGCTCGACGAGACCCCGGACAGCGACGAGCTGCTCTATCTCCGCGCCATGCGCGCCTTCAATGCCGGCGACCTGGCGGCCATGGAGCGCGACCTGCAGCGCATCATCGACAACGAACCGAATCACGCCATGGCGCTCAACGCGCTGGGCTATACGCTGGTCGACCTCACCGAACGCACCGCAGAGGGCATGGAGCTGGTCGAGCGCGCCTACCGCCTGGCGCCGGACAACCCGGCTATTCTCGACAGCATGGGTTGGGGCTACCATCGGCTCGGCGACGACGAGCGCGCCCTGCTCTACCTGGAGCGCGCCTACGCCAGCATGCCCGACCAGGAGATCGCCGCACACCTCGCCGAAGTGCTGTGGGAGCTCGGTCGCGAACAAGAGGCCCGCGAGCTGATCCGCGAGGCCTATGCGCGCTTCGAGGAGCGGCCGGTGGTCGACGAGCTGCTCGAACGGCGCCCCGAACTCGCCCCACCGCCATAAGCGGGGCCAACTGACGTTTCCACCATCAAGATTGCCGATCGACCACAGGGAAGAGTGCCCTTATGAACTCCACCAAGACAGTGACGTCACTGGCGTTGCTCCTCGCGCTGCTGATCATGGCCGGCTGCGCCACGCGCGCCCCGGACCCCGCTGCCCTCGCCGAGCGCGGCGAGTGGGGCGAGCAGCGCCGCGCCGTGGAGGCGCTGGAACGCTGGCGGCTGGCCGGCCGGGTCGGCATCCGCGCGCCCGGCGACTCGACTACCGCCAACCTCGACTGGCTGCAGCGCCCCCACTACTACCGCCTGCTGCTGAGCGGCCCGTTCGGCGCCGGCAGCAGCATTCTTGAAGGCCGCGATGGGCGGGTCAGCCTGGCCACCAACCAGGGCCGCTTCG
Organism: Halomonas socia; assembly: GCF_010977575.1. Lineage (GTDB taxonomy): Bacteria > Pseudomonadota > Gammaproteobacteria > Pseudomonadales > Halomonadaceae > Franzmannia > Franzmannia socia. Next base: position 2,984,400 of record NZ_CP048812.1, on the reverse strand, counting down.
AGGCCGAGAGCCCCGAGGCGCTGATGGAAGAGCAGCTCGGCTGGGCACTGCCGGTCTCGGCCCTCGACCACTGGGTACGCGGCCTGCCCGATCCCGACAGCCGCCACGACCTCGACCACGACGATCAGGGCTTTCCCGAGCTGCTGCGCCAGGATGGCTGGGAGATCGAATACCGCGACTGGACAGAGGTCGAGTCGCTGTGGCTGCCGCGGCGCCTGTTCATGACCTTCGACGAGATTCGCGTGACCCTGGTGGTCAACGAGTGGCGGCTGGAGGAGAGTGGTGAGTGAGACCCGCGAGCTGGTACTGCCGGCACCGGCCAAGCTCAACCGCATGTTGCACATCACCGGGCGGCGCACCGACGGCTACCATGAGCTGCAGACGCTGTTCCAGTTCCTCGACTACGGCGATGAACTGCGCTTCCGTCGCCGCGAGGATGGCGAGCTCCACCTCAGCCCGGCACTGCCCGGCGTGGCTGCCGGCGACAACCTGATCCTGCGCGCCGCGCGCCTGCTGCAGGCCAAAAGCGGCTGCGGGCTGGGCGCCGACATCCACCTCGACAAGCGCCTGCCGCTGGGCGGTGGCCTGGGTGGCGGCAGCTCGGATGCCGCCACCACCCTGCTGGCACTCGACCGCCTGTGGGGACTCGATCTCGGCGAAGAGCGCCTGGCCGAACTGGGCCTGGCCTTGGGTGCCGATGTGCCGGTGTTCGTGCGCGGCCGCGCGGCCTGGGCCGAGGGCATCGGCGAGCGACTCACCCCGGTCGAGTTGGACACCCCCTGGTTCGTGGTGATTCACCCCGGCGTAGAGGTCTCGACCCCGGCAGTGTTCCAGGCCCCGCAATTGACACGCAACACCCCCCCCATTAGTATGGCGCGCGCACTGCAGGGGGCGGCAACGTGGCGCAATGACTGCGAAACCACGGTGCGCATGCTTTATCCTGAGGTCGCCGGCGCCATCGACTGGCTGGCTGGCCAGGCACCGACCATGCTGACCGGCACCGGCGCCTGCCTCTTCGCTAGATTGACGAGCGAAACGCAAGCCGATAGCATTTTGCAGCGGATAAGCCATGACTGGCAGGCCTTCAAGGCCCGTGGTCATAACGTTTCTCCCCTTCATGCGGCGCTGGGATAGGCAAACAGCACGCCCGCCTTCTGTTGGCCAGGCGTCATGTAGATGCATGCCGCGGGGAGTGAGCGGTTAGGTTACTGGGGTATAGCCAAGTGGTAAGGCACCGGTTTTTGGTATCGGCATTCCCAGGTTCGAGTCCTGGTACCCCAGCCATCCCCCCATCCTCCCAGGCCCTGTGCATCCCTGAACGAGACCCAAGACTCCCAAAAGGTGGCTGCGCGTGTCAAAACTGATGGTTTTCGCCGGGAACGCCAATCCCGAACTCGCCCGCAAGATTGCCGAAGGACTCGATAACCGCCTCGGCCATGCGACGGTCGGCCAGTTCAGCGATGGTGAAATCGCGGTCGAGATCAACGAGAACGTGCGCGGCAAGGATGTCTTCATCCTGCAGTCCACCTGCGCGCCGACCAATGACAACCTGATGGAACTGATCCTGATGGTCGATGCACTGCGGCGCGCCTCGGCGGCGCGAATTACCGCCGTCGTGCCCTATTTCGGCTACGCTCGCCAGGATCGTCGGGTGCGCTCCGCCCGGGTACCGATCTCGGCCAAGGTAGTCGCCGACATGATGGTCAAGGCCGGTGTCGACCGGGTCATGACCATGGACCTGCACGCCGACCAGATTCAGGGCTTCTTCGACGTACCAGTAGACAACGTCTACGGTTCACCGATCCTGCTCGACGACATCGAGCGCCAGAATTACGACGACCTGGTGGTGGTCTCTCCGGACGTTGGCGGCGTGGTCCGCGCCCGGGCCATCGCCAAGCAGCTGAATGCCGATCTCGCCATCATCGACAAGCGTCGCCCCCAGGCCAACCAGGCCCAGGTGATGCACATCATCGGCGAAATCCAGGACCGCACCTGCGTAGTGGTGGACGACATGATCGATACCGCCGGTACCCTGTGCAAGGCCGGCGAAGCGCTCAAGCAGCACGGCGCTCGCCGCGTGGTGGCCTACGCCACTCACCCGATCCTGTCGGGCCCGGCGGTGGACAACATCATGGGCTCGGTGCTCGACGAGGTGGTGGTCGCCGATACCATCCCGCTGTCCGAAACCGCCCGCCGCAGCGGCAAGATTCGCCAGCTGTCGGTGGCCGGGCTGATCGCCGAGGCGATCCGCCGGGTCAGCAACGAAGAATCCGTCAGCGCGATGTTCCACTGACAGCCGTCACGGTACAGCGCGCGGATACGTGCCCGGCACTGGCCGGGCTCCGAGGGCGCCATTCGTTTGGTCGCGGGCGATGGCGTTCTCTTGATTAACCATGAGGTTATACCCAATGTCAGATTTCACTCTTACTGCCAGCGTTCGCAACGACCTGGGGAAAGGTGCGAGCCGCCGCCTGCGTCGTGCGAACCAACAGGTGCCGGCCATCATCTACGGTGGTGAAGCCGCACCTGAGTCCATCGCGGTGGACAAGACCTCCTTCTACAAGGCGATCGAGGACGAAGCGTTCTTCTCCTCGCTGATCACCATCGAGGTCGCAGGCAAGCCGCAGCAGGTCGTGGTGCGTGATCTTCAGCGCCACCCCTACAAGCCGCTGGTGACCCACGCCGACTTCATGCGCGTTGACGCCACCCACGAGATCACCCTCAACGTGCCGCTGCACGTGGTGGGCGACGACAAGTGTGCGGCGATCAAGGACCATGACGGCGAGCTCCACGTGCTCGCCAACGAAGTGGAAATCAGCTGCCTGCCGAAGGACCTGCCGGAGTACCTGGAGATCGATATCACCAATATCGAGCTGGGCACTACCCTGCACCTGTCCGATCTGAAGGTGCCGGCCGGCGTGACCCTGGTCGCGCTGACTCACGGTGAAGATCACGACAACGCCATCCTCAGCGTCACCAAGTCCAAGGTGCGCGTCGAGGAAGACGATGACGCGCCGGAAGCACCGGAAGCGCCCGAGAGCAAGAGCGACGGCGCCGAAGGCGAGGACAAGTCCGAGTAATCGGGCCACGTCCGGGGCACTCTTGCGCGCGGTACTTTATACGCAGGAGTGCCCCTCTGAGGTACGATCAAGCGCTACGGCGCTTGATTTTTTTTGCCTGCACTCTCAAGGAGGATCCGCGACATGCCTCAGGTCAAGGCGCTCATCGGGCTCGGCAATCCCGGCGACAAGTACACGGAGACGCGCCATAACGCCGGCGCCTGGCTGGTCGAGGCACTCGCCAAGGACCACCACACGCCGCTACGTGCCGAGCGCAAGTTCCTCGGCCACTATGCCAAGGTTGTGCTGGCCGGCCAGGAGCTGCACCTGCTCAACCCGCAGACCTTCATGAACCGCAGCGGCGGTGCCGTGGCCGCGCTGTGCCAGTTCTTCAAGATCGCCCCGGACGAACTGCTGGTCGCCCACGACGAACTCGACATCGCCCCCGGCACCGCGCGCTACAAGAGCGGCGGCGGCCACGGCGGCCATAACGGCCTGCGCGACATCGTCAGCGCACTGGGCAACGACAAGTCGTTCCATCGCCTGCGCATCGGCATCGGCCACCCCGGCGAAGCCGGCCAGGTGGTCAACTATGTGCTGGGGCGCCCCGGCAAGGCCGAGCGCAGCGCCATCGACGCCGCCCTCGGCGAGATCGAAGCCACCCTGCCCGACGCCATCAGCGGCGACTGGGCCCGGGCCATGAACCGGCTGCACAGCTTCAAGCCTTAAGCTTCGGGCTTCGGGCTAAGTAAGCAACGCTCGTAGCTCGTAGCTCGTAGCTCGTAGCAGCGATAGAATAGCGACCAATCGTTACTTTCCAACACCTTTCAGGACGCTCCAATGGGTTTCAACTGCGGTATCGTCGGCCTGCCCAACGTCGGCAAGTCCACCCTCTTCAATGCACTGACCAAGTCCGGCATCGACGCCGAGAACTTCCCGTTCTGCACCATCGAGCCCAACGTCGGCATCGTGCCGATGCCCGACCCGCGCCTCGACAAGCTGGCGGCGATCGTCAAACCGCAGAAGGTGCTGCCTACTACCATGGAGTTCGTCGACATCGCCGGCCTGGTGGCCGGTGCCTCCAAGGGCGAGGGGCTGGGCAACAAGTTCCTGGCCAATATCCGCGAGACCCAGGCCATCGCCCACGTGGTGCGCTGCTTCGACAACGACAACGTCATCCATGTCGCCAACGAAGTCGACCCGCGCGCCGATATCGAGACCATCAACCTCGAGCTTGCGCTGGCCGACCTGGACAGCGTCGAGCGCGCCATCCAGCGCCTGGTGCGCGTGGCCAAGGGCGGCGACAAGGAGGCCATCGCCACCAAGGCGATCCTCGAGCGCATCCAGCCGCACCTCGTCGAGGGCCTGCCACTGAGGAGCTTCGGCCTGGAGGAGGACGACAAGCAGCAGCTCAAGAGCTTTGGCTTCTTGACCCTCAAGCCGACCATGTATATCGCCAACGTCAACGAGGACGGCTTCGAGGCCAACCCCTACCTCGACGTGGTGCGCGAGATCGCCACCGAGGAAGGCGCGGTCGTGGTACCGGTGTGCAACCAGATCGAGGCCGAGATCGCCGAGCTGGATGACGAAGAGCGCAGCATGTTCCTTGACGAGATGGGCATGGACGAGCCCGGCCTCGACCGAGTGATCCGCGCCGGCTATGCGCTGCTCGACCTGCAGACCTACTTCACCGCAGGGGTCAAGGAAGTGCGCGCCTGGACGGTCAAGGTTGGCGCCACCGCCCCCGAGGCGGCGGGCGTGATTCACACCGACTTCCAGAAAGGCTTCATCCGCGCCGAGGTGATCGGCTATGACGACTATATCGGCCTGGGCGGCGAACAGGGCGCCAAGGATGCCGGCAAGTGGCGCCTGGAGGGCAAGGAGTACATGGTCAAGGATGGCGACGTGATCCACTTCCGGTTCAATGTATAAGCAAGAAAAAGGTTGACGGATCATGCCCTTACCCGTATAATTCGCCCCCGTTGGCTACGTAGCTCAGCTGGTTAGAGCACATCACTCATAATGATGGGGTCCCCTGTTCGAATCAGGGCGTAGCCACCACGAATCGATTACCCCGCTGCTCCGGCAGCGGGGGTTTTCGTATGCGTTGGACTCAGGCGGCGCAGTGCGATCACCACCCCCAGCAGGGCGACCAGCATACCCAGCAGGCCGTGGCGGCCCGGAAGCTCGCCGAACATCAGCGCCGCCCACACCAGGGTGACCGGCGGTGTCAGGTAGACCAGCGTCGAGGTCTGGGTCACCCCCAGGCGCCGCAGGCAGGCCACGAAACAGCCGTAGCCGCCCAGGCTCGAGAGCACGATCAGCCAGGCGATGGCACTCAGGGTAATGCCGTCCAGCACCGGCAGCGCCAGCCGCCCCTGGGCGGCGATCAGCGCGGCCAGAGTGAAGATCAAGGTGGCCGCCCACAGCTGCACCGTCAGCGTCGCCGCCATCGGCAGCGCCGTCAGCCGCCCCACGCTGAGCAGGCTGCCCAGGGTCACCGAGACCACCGAGAGAAGCGGCAAGGCATAGGCCCAGGCCGGCGCCGCCTGAGCGCTGCCCAGATCGTCGACGACACAGATGCCGACCCCCAGCGTGGCCAGCAGCATCCCCGCCCAGCCCTGGGCACCGAGGCGCTCCCCCAGCCAGCGACCGGCCAGCGCCGCGGCCAGCAGCGGCTGCAGCGCCGCCACCAGTGCCGTCAGCCCGGTGCTGACACCAAACTGCAGGGCCAGGATCACCCCCAGCAGATAGCCGCCCATGGTCAGCGCGCCGATACCAGCCTCGGCCAGCAGCGCCGTGAGCGGCAGCTGCTGGCGCCGGGTACAGCACCAGAAGAGCCCGGTGATCAGACTGGCGAACAGGAAGCGCCAGGCGAACAGCGCCAGGATCGGCATCGATGCGCCCATCGCCAGCCGGCCGCCGACGAAGCCGGAACTCCAGCACACCACGAAGCCGATGACGCAGGCCAGGGTAATCAGCGCGGGGGGCATATGCAGGGCCTCTCTCAGTGAATGGGCCTTGATCCTGCGCCGCGCCACAGCTTTAATAAATCGAAATCATATTGATGAAGCCTTCAACATGACTGAAGCCTCTGCAGCCACGCTGGACCTCGAACTGCTGCGCAGCTTCCACGCCGCGGCCAGGCTCGGCTCGCTGGCGGCCGCCGCCGAGCAGCGCCACCGCACCCTGGGTGCCATCAGCATGCAGATCAAGCGCCTGGAGCAAGCGCTGGGGGCACGGCTGCTCGAGCGCGGGCCGCGCGGCGTGACTCCCACCGCCACCGGCGAAGCGCTGCTCCAGGAGTCGCGGGAACTACTGCGCCTGCACGACGCCATGCTGTCGCGCTTCACCGGACGTCGCCTGGCGGGCAAGGTGAGGCTCGGCCTGCCCGAAGACTACGCCCGCGAGCTGCTCACCGGGGTATTGCCGGAGTTCACTGCCCACCACCCTGACGTACTATTGGAAGCGGTCACCGCCACCAGCGGCGAGCTGGCACGCCAGCTCTCGCGCTCGCAGCTGGCGCTGGCGGTGGTGCTCGATCGCCCCCACCGCCTGCCCGATGGCGAGGCGCTCTGGCAAACCTCGCCGGTGTGGGCCGGCCCACGAGCGGGAGATCTCACCCAGCGCCCCAGCGTGCCGCTGGCCCTGCACGAAGTGGATTGCCCCTATCGCGAGCTGGCCGTGGAGTCACTCGAAGCCGCCGGCACCGCCTGGCACGCAGTATTTACCAGCACCAGCATTCATGCAGTGGAGACGGCAGTCGAGGCGGGCCTGGCGATCAGCGTCATCGACCGCGAGCGGCTCACCCCGGCGATGCGTGAGCTGGGCGCCGAGGAGGGCCTGCCAGCGCTCAAGCCATGCCAGGCACGTCTGCATATGGCACGTCATATCGACGCGGCCTCGCGCCCGGCGGTCGAGGCTCTCGCCGCGCTGCTGCGCGAGCGCCTGCAGGCGCGCGGCCCGTGGCGGGCGCTGCCACTGGCCTGAGCGGCCACGCCAACTCAGCTCAGCGTGGGGCGGTTGAGGAAGGCCTTGAGGGCACGGATCATATGTGCGACATCGCGGCTGCCGGCGGTCTCGCGGATCGAGTGCATACCCCACTGGGCGACACCCACATCCAGCGTCGGCACACCGAGTTCGGTGGCGGTGATCGGCCCGATGGTACTGCCGCAGCCCATGTCGGCGCGGGTCACGAAGGTCTGCACCGGCACCCCAGCCTCGCGGCACAGCTCGCGGAACATGGCCGCGGTGGCGCTGTTGGTGGCATAGCGCTGGTTGGCATTGACCTTGATCACCGGCCCGCTGTTGATCGCCGGGCCGTGGGCGGCGTCGTGCTTGTCGGCGAAGTTGGGATGCAGCGCATGGGCGTTGTCACAGGAGATCATCCTTGACGATTGAATCAGCCGAACGAACGGCTCTTCCCCCGGCGTGCCAAGCTGTTCGCAGACCCGGCGCAGCACATCGGCCAGGAACGGGCCCTGGGCACCGCAGGCGCTGGCGCTGCCCACTTCCTCATGGTCATTGGCCACCAGCACCGCGCCCTGCCGGCCATCCGCGTCGAGCAGCGCTTCAAGCCCGATGAAACACGACAGCAGGTTGTCAAGGCGGGCACTGGCGATCAGCTCGCCGTTGACCCCGACCCGCGCCGGCGGCTGGGTATCGTAGAGCGCCAGCTCGAAGTCCAGCACCTCGGCCTTCTCCAGGCCGTGCTGCTCGTAGAGCCAGCGCCCCAGCAGCGCCTCCAGCCCCTGCTCCTCGCCCCCCTGCAGCAGCACCGGTGCCATCTGGGTCTGGGGATTGATGGCACGGCCGTTGTTGGCCTCGCGGTCGAGGTGAATCGCCAGGCTGGGGATGATCGCCACCGGCCGCTCGACGTTGAGCAGCATGCCCTGCAGGCGCCCGTCCTCGCGGCGCACGTGAACGCGGCCAGCGAGCCCCAGGTCGCGGTCAAACCACGGCGCCAGCAGCGCCCCGCCGTAGACTTCCACCCCGAGCTGCAGCCAGCCTTGCTGATGCAGCGCCGCATTGGGCTTGAGGCGTAGCCCCGGGCTGTCGGTATGGGCGCCAATCATGCGCAGCGCACTGAGCGGCTCGCCGGGCAGTTGCAGGGCGATGATCGAGGAGTCGTTGCGCGTCACGTAGACCCGCTCTCCAGGGCTGAGCTGCCAGGCCTGCGTCTCCTCCAGGCGACGGTAGCCGGCACGCTCCAGACGCCGCACCATACTGGCCGTGGCGTGCCAAGGCGTCGGAGATGCTTGCAGAAAGGACAGCAATCGTTCCAATGTAGCGTCGTGGGGCATGATCATCCTCATCTAAGAGTCTGTGTCCGGCGACGCAGGCTGCTACAATGCCGGCTCGGCCATGGCAACTCAGGTGCCGGACGCTGGTCTAGGGAAGAAGTGTACATGAAACCGGGAGTGCTTCATTGATGAGCCTGATTGCAGCCATTCGGCAATTGAGTGCCCTTGTGCTGGTGCTGACGCTAAGCACCGCGATCCATGCCCAACCCGAACCCTCCGACGCTCAACGTCAGGCTGCCACCGAGGTCGCCGAATCGCTACGCTATGGCCACTATGCCGATGTCAGCCTCGGCAAGGCCTGGTCGCGGGGGGCCTTCCAACGCTATCTGGACGTCCTCGACGGACAGCGCGCCTACCTCACCCAGGCCGATGTCGATGAATTTCGCGACCTCGAACGTCGCCTCGACGACGTGCTCTACGACGGCGATTTGGAGCCGGTCTTCGCCCTGCACAGCCGCTATCAGCAGCGCCTGGAGTCGCGGCTCAACTGGATTCTCGACCGCCTCGACGAGGGGCTGGGCTACAGCTACGAGGATCAGGAGCGCCTCGAACTCGACCGCGAAGAGGCGCCCTGGGCAGAGAGCCAGACCGAACTCGATGCGCTGTGGCACAAGCGCCTGCAGAATGCCGCACTCAGCCAGATCCTCAATGACCTCGACGACGAACAGGTCATCGATAACCTGCGCCAGCGCTACGAAGGCCAACTCTCCCGGGTCCGCCAGACCAACAGCGAAGACATCTTCGGGCTGTTCATGGCCGCCATGACCAGCACCATCGACCCGCACACCGAATACATGTCGCCACGCCAGGGCGAGTCCTTCGACATCCAGATGCGGCTGTCGCTGGAAGGCATCGGCGCGCTGCTGCAAAGCGAAGGCGAGTACGTCAAGGTCTCCAGCCTGGTGCCCGGCGGCCCTGCCGAGCGCGCCGGCGTGCTCGAGCCTGCCGATCGCATCATCGCCGTGGGCCAGGAGGACGAAGAGGAGATGGTCAACGTCATCGGCATGCGGCTCGACGAGGTCGTCGACCTGATTCGCGGCCCCAAGGGCTCGGTAGTACGCCTCGACGTAGTGCCCGCCCAGGCCGTCGACATGACCCGTTCGCGGGTGGTGGAGATCACCCGCGACACCGTCAACCTGGAGGACCAGGCGGCCAGCAGCGAAGTGGTCGAAATCCGCCGTGACGGCCGCGACCACCGGGTCGGGGTGATCAAGATCCCGACCTTCTACGTCGACTTCGACGCCTGGCAGGCCGGCGAGGACGAGTATCGCAGCACCACCCGCGACGTGGCCCGCGAGGTCGAGTCGCTCAAGGAGCAAGGCGTCGAGGGGATCGTCCTCGACCTGCGCAACAACGGCGGCGGCGCGCTGCAGGAGGCCAACTCGCTGATCGGCCTGTTCATCGACCGCGGCCCCACCGTGCAGGTGCGTGACGCACGCGGCCGGATCAGCCTCTACGGCGACACCGAAAGCGGCAGCCTCTACGAGGGGCCGCTGGGCGTACTGGTCAACCGCCTGTCGGCCTCGGCGTCGGAGATCTTCGCCGGCGCCATCCAGGACTACGGCCGCGGCCTGGTGCTCGGCAACCGCACCTTCGGCAAGGGCACGGTACAGACCATCAACGACCTCAGCCACGGCCAGGTCAAGCTGACCCGCGCCAAGTTCTACCGCATCTCCGGCGAGAGTACCCAGCATCGCGGCGTGGAACCGGACATCCTGTTCCCCAGCCTGCTCGACCCCGAGATCATCGGCGAGAGTGCCCTCGACAACGCCCTGGAGTGGGACACCGTGCGCGCCGTACAGTACCGCAACTACGGCGAGCCGTGGCGCTATCTCGAAGAGCTGAGCGCACGGCACCGGGAGCGTGTGGAGAGTCATCCCAACTTCATCTACCTCGAGTCCCAGGCCGAGCTGGCCCGCGAGCTGCGCGAAGAGCAGACCAGCGTCAGCCTCAACCGCGAGCAGCGCCAGCGCGAAATGGAAGAGCTGGAGAGCCGCCAGCTTGGCCTCGAGAATGACCGCCGCCGCGCCCTGGGCCTCGACCTGCTCGACGACTGGGTCGACGCCCGCGGCGAGGACGAGGAGGAGAGCGAGCCGGCCGAGCACGCCAAGCTGCTGGAGAGCGCCGAGGTGCTGCTCGACTACACCCTGCTGACCGAACACCGCTAAAACGCACCACGCAACTGCCCGCCTGCCCCGCCATCCTGGCGGGGCAGGCGCTTGTGTATTCGACTACGCTGATATCAACGCCGCGCCATGCGCGACAGCGACAGGGATGTCAGCATGTTCACCTACCCCAGCGTGGGGCGGCAACTCCTTATCTTCGCCCTCCTGAGCAGCCTCGCCTGGCCGCTGCTGGCCGACGAGTGCCGGTCCATCGACGAGGCCAGCCGCGCCCAACTGGAGGCGCGGCTAGCCGAGTGGGACGCGGCCTACCATGAGCGCGGCGAGCGGCTGGTCGACGACAGCCTCTACGACCAGGCTCGCCAGCGGTTGGCGCGCTGGCAGGCCTGCAGCGGCGAATCATCCGCCACCACGGCACATGAATCCGATGGGCCGCTCGACCACCCGGTGGTACAGACCGGCCTGGCCAAGCTCGGCGACCGCGACGCCGTGGCCCGCTGGATGCAGCGCCGTCAGGCAGACTCGCTGTGGGTCCAGCCCAAGGTCGACGGCGTGGCCGTGACGCTGGTCTATGAAGATGGCCAACTGGTGCAGGCGATCAGCCGCGGCGACGGCGAGCGCGGCAGCGACTGGCTGGCGCACCTGCGCCAGGCGCCCCACGTCGCCCAGCGGCTGACCGCACCTTACCCACCCCGGGTGGTACTGCAAGGCGAGCTCTATCGGCGCCTCGAGGATCACATCCAGGCCGAGCACGGCAGCGCCGGGGCGCGCAGCGCCATCATCGGTCTGATGGCGCGCCACGCCTGGCAAGATGAGATTGGCGCTCAGGTGGGGCTATTCGTATGGGACTGGCCGGACGGCCCGCCTGAGATGCGGCAGCGTCTCGACAGGCTCGCCGCCTGGGGCTTCAGCGATAGCGTGGCGATGACCCAGGCTGTGAGCCGCGCCGATGAGGTGGCCGCCTGGCGCCAGCGCTGGTATCGCGGCGCCCTGCCCTTCGCCACCGACGGCGTGGTGGTGCGGCAGAGCCAGCGCCCCCACGGCGAGGCCTGGCAGCCGGCACCGCCGGCCTGGGCGGTGGCTTGGAAGCACCCCGCCCAGCAGGCGCTGGCCGAGGTACGCGGCGTCGAGTTCCGGGTCGGCCGCACCGGGCAGATCACCCCGGTGCTGCAGCTCTACCCCACCGCCCTCGACGACCGCACGATACGCCGCGTCAGCCTTGGCTCGCTGAGCCAGTGGCAGCAGCATGACATTCGCCCGGGCGACCACGTCACGATTCGGCTCGCCGGGCTGACCATTCCCCAATTCGACGCCGTATTGACGCGCCGCGCACCGCGTCCGCACCTCGACGTCCCCGGCGCCGAGGCATTTCACCACCTCAGCTGCCTGCGACTGACGCCCAACTGCGAGAGCCAGTTCCTGGCCCGGCTGGTGTGGCTCTCCGGGCAGGACGGCCTGGACATGGCCGGCATCGGCGAGGGCAGCTGGCAGCGCCTGATCGACGCCGGCCTGCTCGAGGAGCTGCTCGACTGGCGCAATCTCAGCCCGGCTCAGCTCCAGCAAGCCCACGGCGTCGGCGAGGTGCGCGCCGCCCAGTGGCATGCCCTGTTTGCCGATAGCGCCGAGCAGTCGCTACCACGCTGGCTGGCGGCCCTGGGGATGCCCAGGATAGCGCCCACGGCACTTCAAGACGCCAATGGCGAGGCCACACTCATCGAACTGCGCCAGCGCTCCGCGGCCGACTGGCACGCCCAGGCAGGCATCGGCGAGATCACCGCCGAGCGGCTGGTGGCGTTCTTCACCGATCCGCACATCAACCTCTGGCTCGACTCCCTGTTCGGGTCAGCCGAGGGCTGACTGCACCTCGGCCAGGCGGCGCTCGAGAAAACGCCGCTCGGCGGCCTGGGGCGACAGCGCCAACGCCTCGCGATACACCTCGGCGGACTCGTCATAGCGCTTCAGACGCCGCAGCAGGTCGGCGCGTACCGCCGGCAGCAGATGGTAGCCCGGCAGGTGAATCTCATCGAGCAGCGCCAGGCCGGTTTCCAGACCGTCGGCCATGGCGATCGCCACGGCACGGTTCAGCGCTATCACCGGCGTCGGCTGCATGGCATAGAGCAGGCTGTAGAGCGCCGCAATGCGTCGCCAGTCGGTGTCGGCGGCGCTTGACGACTCGACGTGCAGTCCGGCAATGGCGGCCTGCACGCAATAAGGCCCGAGAGGACCTTGCCGCAACGCCGGGTCGAGCTGGGCGCGGCCCTCCTCGATCGCCTCGCGATCCCAGCGCGAACGTGCCTGATCCTCCAGCAGCACGATATCGCCGTTCTCGTCGAGACGCGTATCGCGACGCGCATCGTGAAACAGCATCAAGGCCAGCAAGCCACGCGCCTCGGGCTCGGCGGGCAGCAGGCCAACCAGCAGGCGGCCCAGACGGATGGCTTCATGGCACAGCTCCTCACGTACCAGGCGCTCGCCGCCGCTGGCGGCATAGCCCTCGTTGAAGATCAGGTAGATCACCGCCAGTACCGCGTCGAGGCGCTCGTCGAGGGCATCGTCATTCGGCACCTCGAAGGGGATGCCGGCATCGCGAATCTTGGCCTGGGCGCGCACCAGCCGCTGAGCCAGGGTCGGCACCGGCAGCATGAACGCCCGGGCGATCTCCTCGGTGGTCAGGCCGCCCAGGGTACGCAGGGTCAAGGCAACCTGGGCGGGACGCCCCAACGCCGGGTGGCAGCAGGTAAACATCAGCCGTAGGCTATCCAACGGTACATCATCATCCGGCGCCGACGAGTCCGCCTGAGTCTGCTCGAGGTGCATGACCAGCTCGCCCTGCTTGCGCTCGAGCATCTGCCGGTGACGCAGCTGATCGAGCGCCTTGTGCCGTGCGGTCGCCGCCAGCCACGCCAGTGGGCTGGGCGGCATACCTTGCTCCGGCCACTGGCGCATGGCGGCCTCGAAGGCCGCCTGCAGGGCGTCCTCGGCCAGGGCGAAGTCGCCGAAACGGCGAATCAGGCCAGCCAGCAAGCGGCCATGGGCTTCACGATAGAGCGCGTCGAGATTCATCGCCTACAGGCGATAGGCAGGGTCCACCGGCCGCACTTCGACCGCCCCCCCGACTCGCAGCGGCGGAATGCGCCGGGCCAGCGCCAGCGCCTCGTCGAGGCCGCGACATTCCACCACATGGAAACCACCCAGCTGCTCGCGCGCCTCGGCGAAGGGGCCATCGTGAGTCATCACCTGGCCATTGTGCTCACGCAGCGTGGTGGCACTTTCTACCGACTGCAGCCGCGCTCCGCCGCGATAAGCACCGCTGGTGACCATCTCCTGGATCAGCGCCTGGTAGTCGTGCATCACCGCATCGCGGGATGCCTCCGGCAGCCCCTCCCACAGCGCCTCATCGATACAGCACATCAGCATATATTGCATGGTGGTACTCCCTTTGGTTGCCTGGCAGGGCGAAGTGCCCTGATCACCCCTCTATCGTTGCAGGCCGGCGCCTTTCGACATCGCCAGCTGGCGTCAGCGCTGCTTCATGGCCGCCACCGACAACCCCGTGGCCACGAAGGTCAGGCCGGCGCCGACGTTGAGGCCGGCGACCACCCGCGGTCGTGCCTGCAGCCAGGTGGCAAGCCGCGCCGCAAATACCCCCATCAGCGAGAAGCCCACCGCGGTCAGGGCGGCGAACCAGGCGCCGTAAACCAGCATCTGCGCCGCTACGGAACCCGCCGAGGGGTCGATGAACTGGGGAATGAAGGCCAGCACGAAGAGACCCGGCTTGGGGTTGAGGGCGGCAGAAAGAAAGCCGATGGCGAAGATACGCGACAACGGCTGGCGCCGAGCGGGAGCGAAGTGGATCAGATTACGCGCCCTCAGTACCCGAATGCCGAGCCAGATCAGGTAGCCGGCGCCGAGCGCCTTGACCACCCAGAAGGCCAGCTCCGAGGTCTGCAGCAGCAGGGTCAGGCCGAAGGTCGCGGCCAGGACATGCAAGAGGATCCCGGTACCAGAGGCCAGCCCCGAGGTCCAAGCCGCACGCCAACCCTGGCTCAGGCCGCGACCCACCGCCAGTAGGTTATCCGGCCCCGGGGCGAGTACCAGCAGAACGCAGGCCGCGGTATAAGCGACCCAAATCTCGAACGTAAACATTGGCCTCTCCTTGATGGGCACCTCGTCCCGGTCAATGGAAAGGATAGAACGCCCTGGCAAGGGCGCCACCCACTATATCCAAGCCGACAAAGCTCTCCTTCGTCAGCGCGGCCATTCACGCGCCTGCAACGCGATGAGCACACCAACGTTGCCCCCACCGACGGCGGGATACACACCCACTAGGCGACGTGACGCTGCTCCGTGGCGAGTTTGGCCGCCATCCCTGCCAGCACGCCTCCCATGATATAGCGCTGTACGGCCAGCCAGATTGGACGCTGCTGGAACCAGATGGCGATACCCGCCGCCGACAGGGCAATCGCCAGGTTGACCGTGAAGCTCACCCCGATCTGGGTGAAGCCCAGCACCATGCTCTGGAGAAGGACGGGACCATGCTCGGGCGAGACGAACTGGGGGAAGATCGCCAGGTAGAACACGGCGATCTTGGGGTTGAGCAGGTTGGTCAGAAACCCCATCAGGAACAGCTTGCGAGGCCGGTCCGCGGGGAGCGTGCGAGCCTCGAAGGGCGAACGCGCACCTGGCCTGACCGCCTGCCAGGCCAGAAAGAGCAGGTACAGCGCGCCGAGCCACTTGAGTATCTCGTAGGCCAAAGGGATGGCCAGGAACAGCGCGGTCAAGCCTACGGCCGCCGCCAGCATATGCACCAGGAAGCCTGCCATTACACCGAACAGCGAGATCACGCCCGCGGCCCGCCCCTGGCAGATCGAGCGCGAGATCAAGTAGACCATGTTCGGTCCCGGGGTCAGTACTACGATCAGGGCGGCCATGGCGAAAAGCAGCAGATCGGATAGCGGTACCATGACGCTCTCCTTGTCGGACGGATGGCATTCAGCACCGGAGATTCCTCAGGCCGGCCGCCGGGCCAGCAGCACCCACACCCCGGCGCCCGAAAGCAGCGAACCTCCCAGTAGATGGAAGCTGCGCTGGGCACGCGGTGTGGACAGCAGACGACGGGCGCTAGCGGCAAAGAGCGCGGTGAGGATCGTCGGCCCCGGGATTGCCAGCATCACAGCGGAAGCGGCTACGAAGGCCAACCAGAGCTCAAGGTTCATCTTTCTTATCTCTTCATTGATTAGGTGGCGGCTATCTAAGCATGCCCAGAGCGGGTACAGGCCGGCAAGCGAAAATTTTGGCCTTGGGCCTTCAAGCATCCACAGATTCGCTTTTCTGGCTGGCCACTCCTGCAAAAGCCCCTCGCAGCCACTCGGCCACCCGCTCAAGGGCAACATGGCCAGCGAAGCGGCTGTGCCGAATCAGTTGATAACGCAGCCCAGGAAGCCTTGGCCCGAAGGGGGCCTGCAGCACGCCACGTTCAAGTTCATCCCTCACCAGCGTTTGGCTCAGCAGTGCCACGCCTTGGCCAGCGATGGCGGCCTGGATCGCATGGCTCTCGTCGGAGAAGGTCAAGCTCGCGCCCAGGTCGGCGGTGCTGCCACCCGCCGCTTGGCACCAGTGCTGCCAAGATGGCAGGCCCAGCGTAGCGCAGTACCAGTCGAAGACGATATGGCGCACCTCTTTTAGATCTTCATAGCTGGCAAGACCCAACTGCGGGCTAGCCACCAGGGCAAAGCTGTCCTCCGCCAGCACCTCCGCCTGATGCTCCGGGTAGGGCCCCATGCCATAGCGAATCGCCAGCGCGGCACCGCGCGATAGATCCAGGGGCACTTCGCTGGCGTGAATGCGCAAGTCGATATCAGGGTGCCGTTCATGGAAGTCGGCCAGCCGCGGCAACAGCCAGTGGCTGGCGAAAGCTGGGGTGCAGGAGAGCGTGACGCTGGCCGGCGCCGTCTGCTCGCGCAGCGCCTCAAGGGCGTCACCGAAGGCGTTGAAGCCGTGGCACAACACCGGATACAGATGTTCCGCCGCCGCCGTCGGCACCACCTGGCGGACGCGCCGTTCGAACAGGGCCACACCAAGTAGCGCTTCCAGCTCCCTTACCTGCTGACTGATGGCTGCCGGTGTCACGCCCAGCTCTTCGGCGGCCTGCTTGAAACTGCGATGTCGCGCCGCCGCCTCGAAGGCGCGCAGTTGGGAGAGCGGCAGCAGGCGTCGATTCATGGGGGTTCTTACCGCAGTGGGCGCATTATAGAAAAGTTCAGCTTGTCCATCCTTCAAGAATAGATCGTTTGTCAGCCCATTGTAATGGCATGGATCCTGTCACTTGCACATCACTATCGATGAACGCAGTTAACAGGAGATGACCCATGACCAGCCTACTCCACCTTGATGCCAGCGCGCGCCCCGGACGCTCCGGGATCGATCCTCACGGCTCCCACTCGCGTCGTCTTAGCGCTCGTTTCGTCGAGCAATGGCAAAAGGCCCGTCCCGGTGACCGCATTCTCTATCGCGACCTGGGCCAGCACCCGCCTCATCCGGTCAGCGGAGAGTGGATCCATGCCGCCTTCACCAAGCCGGAGGCGCGTGAACCCTGGATGCACGACGTTCTGGCCGAGAGCGATGCGCTGGTCGACGAGCTACTCGAAGCGGACCTGATCGTTGCTGGCGTACCGATGTACAACTTCGGCGTCCCGGCGGGCTTCAAGGCCTATATCGACAACATCGTGAGAGTTGGACGCACCTTCGGCTTCGACCGCTCGCGCCAGGGGCTGCCCTACTGGCCGATGCTGACCGACATGCACAAGCGGCTGGTGGTGCTGGGCTCCCGGGGCGACTACGGCTACGCACCGGGCGAGCGCATGGCCCAGGCCAATCATGTGGAGCCGCATATTCGCACCGTATTCGGCTATCTGGGCATCGAAGACGTACACGGTATCGCCGTGGAGTACGATGAGTTCGGCGGCGAGCACCTGCAGGTGTCGTTGGATCAGGCCGAGCGGCGTATTGGGGCACTGGTTGAATCGTTGGCGACGCCCCAGAAAACTTCCCGCAACATCGTTGCTCCGAGTCACGACTGACATCGGCTGGCCCGTAACGCTCATTCCGTACACGGGCCAGCCATGCCGCATCTTGCCTCATGGAACGAGATGGCTATAATGCGCCGCTCATTTCAGTGCCCACCATCAAACAGGGCGACAGATCACCTTTTCTGTATCAGGGATGAACAACGCATGGCGCTACGACTGCATCTCTTCGGTGCCTCGGGGGCAGGAACGACGACCCTAGGCTCGGCGCTGGCCAAGCAGCTAGATATCCCCTTTCTGGATACCGACACCTACTACTGGCAGCCAACCGATCCTCCATTTACCACAAAGCGTGATCCCGCTGAGCGAGTTGCCATGATCGAGGGCGAGATAGCCGAGTGCGATTCATGGGTACTTGCCGGCTCCCTATGCAACTGGGGGGATCCCTTGCTGCATCACTTCACCCTGGCGATATTTCTCTCGCTCCCGCATGCGCAACGCATGGGGCGACTGCTCGAGCGCGAGCGAGCCCGCTATGGCGATCGTATCCAGCCCGGCGGAGACATGCATGACACCCACCAGGAGTTCATGGACTGGGCCAGTCGCTACGACACCGGCAAGGCACCGCTACGCAGCTACGACCTTCACGAACGCTGGCTACGCCGACTCCCGTGCCCTGTCATGCGGCTCGACTCCCGGCAACCGGTAGGGGCCCTCTGCGAGGCGGTGCTGGCGCGCCTGGTTAGCGCTTGAGCTCCAAAGAGAACTGCCTAATGGCATCGATGATATCGTCGGGAAGCATTCCCAGTGCCGATGTGCCAATGTGCACCTCGAACATGGCCAGTCCTTGATACGGAGAGGGCAAGGGTGTGTCGAGCAGCCAGAAGACACGCTCGTTCGAACACTAGTGGCACTTGGGGGAGCATCACCTCAAGGCCTTGCTCAGCCATACCCCTTAGCTCATCCAAAGGAATGGTCACACACCCGAGCGGCCGCAAGGCAAACTCCATCACTGCGGCACCGAGCGGCTCCTGAATCGCCTTGAGGTCCTCAAGGGTGGCCTTGTAGGACGCCAACCGATCCCGACCCTGATCAACGAGTCGGGATCGGGGCGAGTTTAGATATTGGCGCCTCCGTCGATGGTGAACTCGGCACCGGTCACCGAACGCCCTTCCGGCCCCGCCAGCCAGGTCACCAGGCCGGCGACGTCGTCGGCCTCGTTGTAGCGGGGGATGGCCATCAAGCTGCGCTGGGGGTCGGCGAGTTCGCCGTCGGCGGGGTTCATGTCGGTATCGGTGGAGCCCGGGTGCACGATATTGACGTTGATGCCGCGCGGCCCGAGGTCCCGCGCCAACCCCTTGGTCAACCCCACCAAGCCTGCCTTACTCATCGCATACAAGCTGATGCCGGGCCAAGGTACTCGCACGGCAAGATTGCTGCCGATGGTGATGATGCGCCCACCCTCTGGCATATGCCCCACCGCCGCCATGGCAGCTACCACCGGGGCACGCAGGTTGATCGCGATCGTACGATCCAGCTCTTCCAAAGTGACCTCTTCGATAGACCCGGTCGGGAAGATTCCCGCATTGTTGACCAGAATATCGAGCCCGCCTAACTCGGCCACCGTGCGCTCGACGGCCGCCTTGAGCGCTGCGTCGTCACGGTTGTCGGCATGAATCGCCATAGCACGGCCACCCGCCAAGACGATCCCGTCCACCACTGTCTGCGCCTGGGCTTCGCCGCTGACGTAGGTCACCGCCACGCTTGCCCCTTCCGCCGACAGCCGCCGGGCAATGGCGGCCCCTATTCCACGGCTGCCACCGGTGATCAACGCTGTCTTGCCACTGAGTTTCTGCATGCTTCACTCCATTTACATAGTGATCGATACAAAAACAAGATGGCTAGACATCCACGCACCTGTCAAGATATTTTGTAGTCATCGATACAAAAAGGAGTGAGACATGCCCCAGCGTGGTAGACCACGCGGCTTCGACAGAGAAGAGGCCCTACGCCGAGCCATGGAAGTGTTCTGGACCCAAGGCTACGACAACGCCTCGCTCGCCGACCTGACCCGAGCCATGGGCATCAACGCACCCAGTCTCTACGCTACCTTCGGTAGTAAGGAGTCACTGTTCCAGGAAGCAGTAGCGCTCTACGTACGCACGGAGGGTAGCGGCATCTGGGAGCAGGTCGAGACAGCGCCTACGGCACGCGCCGCCATCGAGCATGTGCTGAACACCACGGCCGAGGCATTCACACGGGGCCCTGCTCCACGAGGATGCATGATCGTGCTTGCAGCCCCGCAGATGCAGGGTGCAAATCCTCACATCTGCGACGCCTTGAAAGCCCACCGGCAGGCGAATGGCTGTCTGCTGGAGCGTCGCCTGAAGCGTGCGGTCGAGGAAGGCGAGTTGCCCGCATCCACCAACTGCCGGGCAATCGCCAATTATTACGTCACCCTACAGCACGGCATGTCGATTCAGGCTCGTGACGGCGCCTCGCGCGAGACATTGCTGGCCATCGCCAACTGTGCGATGTCGGGCTGGAACGCGCTGACTACTCAGCATGGCTAGCAGAGCGTACAGGGCTCGCCCTCATCGGATGCCGTTCTTTCGAGTTCCCCGCCTATCGCGCCGACATGGCGCAGGCTGATGATGGAAAGTACCGCCAGCGCCAGGATGACGATGCCACCCACCGTGGCGGTCACGTTCAGCCCAGCCGTAAAGGCCTGCTGGGCTTCCAGCAATACGCCAGCGGGAAGGCTCTCGCCGGCCGCAACGGTGGCCCATAGGCTCTCCTCCACGATGCCCGCCACCTCGGCAGCGCCACCATCGGCCATCGTCGCGCTGACCTGGGCGCGATAGACGAAGGTGGCCAGGCTGCCCAGCAGGGCCACGCCAAGCGCAACACCCAGCTCCTGTACCATCTCCGACATGGCCGAGGCCGAACCGGCCTTTTCCGCCGGCGCCGCGCCTACCACCAGGTCGGTGCCCAGCGCAGCGATGGTACCCAGGCCGAGATAGACCAGCGAGAACCCGGCTATCGCCATGCCCACTCCGCTGGAATTCACGTCGACACTGGCCAGCAGCCAGTAGCCCAGCGTCGAGAGCGTGAGCGCAGCGCCCACCACATAGCCAGGACGAATACGTCGCGCGATCAGCGGTGCCACGATGCCCGCCAGCACCATCATCAGCGCTGGCGGCCCCATCCACAGCCCGGCCGCCAGCGGCGTGAGCCCCGCCACCAACTGCAGATACTGAGTTACCAGCAGCATGACGCCGGAAACGCCGACCAGCCCCACCAGCAGTACGACCAGTGCAGCGCTGAAGGTGCGACTCCCAAACAGCCGCATATCGAGCAGCGGATCGGCCAGGCGCTGCTGACGGCGCACGAAGGCGACCGCCATTACCCCACCCAGCGCTAACGTCAGAATCGAAATGGGTTCGAGCCCCGCCTTGGCGATCTCCTTTACGCCATACACGGCCGGCAGGATAGCCGCCAGCGAGAGCAGCACGCTGGTGAAGTCCAGCGGGCCACTGCGAGAAGCACGATACTCCGGCAGCAGAATCGGTGCCGCGATCAGCAGCACGGCCACCACCGGTACCGCCACCAAGAAGGCCGAGCCCCACCAGAAGCGTTCCAGCAGCACGCCGCCTACCACCGGCCCCAGCGCCATGCCCAAGGCGAACATGGTGGCCCACACGCCGATGGCCAGGGCGCGCTGACGCACATCGCCGAACATGTTGCTGATCAACGCCAGGGTCGACGGCATCAGCGTCGCGCCAGCAATACCGAGCACTGCGCGGGCGGCAATCAGCATGGCGGCGCTGGTGGAATAGGCCGCGATCACCGAGGTAACACCAAAGGCGACGGCGCCGATCATCAGCAGCCGGCGACGGCCGATGCGGTCACCCAGGGTGCCCATGGTGATCAGAAAGCCAGCGATCATGAAACCGTAAGCATCCATGATCCACAGCGCCTGGGTACTGCTCGGCTGCAGATCCGCCGCCAGGGCCGGCAGCGCCAGATAGAGGATGGTGACATCGAGGCCGAGCAGTGCCGTGGGCAGTGCCAACACAGCCAGGCCGGCCCACTCCTTGATGCCTGCCCGCTGTCGGGTGAACCGCGAGCCTGACGCTTCATTGAGGGAAACCATGCCATGCCTCCTTTCCATAGGGTTGGCATGGTAGTCTTGGCCCATATTGATAGGGGTACAATATAGCCACTTATCCTATTACTGATAGTAACTACCCACTAGCCACTGCTCAATAGAGAACGCCATGGCCGGACGCAGCCTCGACAGAACCCGCAGCGAACTCACCGACTTCCTGATCCATCACCGCAACAAGCTGACGCCGGCCGACGTCGGCCTGCCCAGCACCGGCCGCCGGCGCACGCCAGGGCTTCGCCGCGAGGAAGTGGCCACCCTCGCTGGCGTGGGACTGACCTGGTACACCTGGTTCGAGCAGGGGCGCGACATCAACGTCTCGGAGAGCTTCCTGCTCAGCGTTTCCAAGGCCCTCAAGCTCGACGACGCCGAATGCTGCCACCTGTTCCTGCTCGCCCACCGCCGCCCGCCGCCGGTGGAGGCCTACCAGTGGCAGGAAATTCCGCCCCTGGTGCAGACGCTGATGGACGATATGGCAAGGCCTGCCTACGTGATGAACCTGCGCTGGGACGTGATCGCCTGGAACGCCGCCGCCGATGCCCTGCTCGGCTTCAGCGCTCGGGCCCCCGGCGAGCGCAATATGATGCGCCTGCTGTTCGCCGACCCGGCACTGCGCAGGCGCCTTCCCGATTGGCATCAGGATGCCGCACGCCTGCTGGCCCAGTTCCGCTGCGACCTGGCGGCCGCCCCCGAAGACCCGGCCATGCAGGCGCTGATCGACGCGCTCGCCAAGCTCTCGCCGGATTTTCGCCGCTGGTGGGAACAACCCAACCTGGAGGCCTACCGCTACGGCATCGGCACGCTTCTCGATGCCAACTCCAATCCGAGGGAGTACCAACACGCCACGCTACTGGTCGACGAGCATCGGCATCTCCGGATGGTGGTTTATTTCTCTTCTTCATCTGGATAAACGACAAAGGCCAGCTTATTGCCATCGCAATCACGAACATACGCCGCATAGAAACCTTCGGCGTATTGAGGCCGGTAGCCTGGCGCACCCTCGGCACTGCCGCCATTGCTAATGGCTATTTTATACAGCTTGTCGACCTGCTCAGGGTCGGCGAATTGGAAGGCCGTCATGGTGCCATTGCCTACGCTGGCCTCCTGGCCATCGAAGGGATAACCGACAAAGAACCTGGGAAAGTCGAGATCGCTTTCTCTTCCATAGGAAACGCACGAATCATCTTTCCAGCAGATATCCCAGCCCATTTCAGCAAAAAGGGGATCATAGAACGCCAGTGCTTTTTTGAGATTCTTAGTCCCCACCATCGTGTAGGCAATCATGCTGATACACCTCCTTTTTGAATTCATCATGTCTCCGAACGACAGCGTAGCGCAGCCTGTTTCCTGCGCCACTGCCCCAGCGCCCAGCCCAACGAAGGCAGTACCAGCATCGCCGAGGCCCAGGCGCAGGCGGCAAAGCCAAAGTGCATGAAGATCGGCCGGTAGAGCAGCGCCCCGGCGAAGACGCACAGATACGTGATGGCGCTATACAGTCCCATGATGGCACCACGCTGCGCCGGGTCTAGCTCGGCCAACTGGCGCATGAGCAGGTTCAGACCAATGTGGTTGCCCACGCCCCAACCCAGGCAGAGCGCCAGCAGTACCAGAGGCAGCGCCGCGGTCGTCATCATTCCCAAATACACGAGCGTCAAGCCGGCGAACGTGACGCAGGCGGCAGCCGTCGCGCCATGCCGGTCGACCAGCCGGCCCAGCGGTGCGGCAACGCCGAAGCCTAGGCCATAGATGGCAATCGTCAGTCCCGCAAAGGAAGCGGGCAGCTGCAGGACCTCGCCCAGGTGCGGGCCAAGGTAGGTATACAGGCCGTAGAACGCCGTCATGTAGGCAGCGACATTCAGCAGCACCGAACGAATGCCAGGGATTCGCAAGGCCTTGAGGGAGGAGCTCGGTGTCTCACCGCCCGATTTCGTTCCCCAGTTGCAGCAGCGGGTGATCCCCATGGCCAATCCGATAGCGGCTAGAGCCAGTACCGAAAAGACGGCACGCCAGTGCAGCAGATCGGTCAGCAGCGCCGCGAAACCGACGCCAACCACCAGGCTCAACGTCCACCCGATCAGAACGAAGCTCAGGGTTTCGCTCTCGCGCCCCTTCTCTGCCACCTGAGCGGTCAGAGTATAGATCGCCGGCAGCGCCACGCCCGCCGCCAGGCCGGCAAGCGCCTGGGCCGCGATCAGCATCCAGAGCGAGAGCGAGAGCGCGGCGAGGCCCAGCGACACCGACAGCACCAATAGCGCCCACGCCAGTGCGCGCTCGACGCCGACACGGTCGGCCATCGGGGCCAACAGCAGCGCACTGCCTGCCGTAACCAGGCCATAGAAGGCCGCGGCCGTCATCACATCGGCAGCGCCTCGCCCCGGGAACGATGCCGCCACCGCAGCAGCGATGGGGCTCAGCGCCAGCGAATTGGCACCGATCACGGCAATGGCAGCGGTGAGCAGAAGAAGACGACGCGTGATCACGACTCGCTCCAGATGAAGTTCGACATTACTATTGAAGAAAGGAATTCTATTCGGAGCAATCGTAAAAATGCCGAATCCTGAAAAAACAGAAACCGTTCGGGACAAGGGCCAAGAAGCACGCCCCCTGGACGCCTTCGACCGAAGAATATTAGGCGAACTGGCCCAGGATGCCGGGCTCAGCTACGCCGAACTTGGCAGCCGTGCAGGTCTCTCGGCGCCGGCAGTGCACGAACGGGTAAAGCGGCTGCGCGCTACAGGGCGCATCCGCGGCACCGTAGCGGTGCTGGATGGCCCTTCCACCGGCAAGCCTTTCCTTGCCTTCGTGCACGTCGATACCACTGGCGGCAGCAAGAGCCGCACCTTTAGGGAACTGGCTGAGTTACCCGAACTGGAGGAAATACATTCGGTGGCGGGCGACACCTGCACCCTGCTCAAGGTGCGCTGTGCCAGTAGCCGGGCACTGGAAGGCCTGCTCGCCCGGCTCTATACCATACCGGGCGTGAAGGCCACACGCAGTTACGTGGTGCTTTCCACCTATCTGGAGCGTACCCCTCAGGCAGGCTCCACCGAGGCGCTGGAAGAGGATTTTCCCGAACCGCCCTTACCGGCTCCTCGCTGACGTTCACGCTCGATCAGCACCCGCTTTCTCTCCACGCCCCAACGGTAGCCCGAGAGCGCCCCGTCGCTCCGCACCACTCGGTGGCAGGGAATGGCCAGCGCAATGGTATTGGCAGCACAGGCCCTGGCCACGGCGCGCACCGACTGGGGAGATCCGATCCGCTGTGCCAACTCCGCATAGCTGATGGTAGCCCCCACGGGGATCTCGGTCAGCGCCTGCCAGACCCGCTGCTGAAAAGCGGTACCACGAATGTCCAGCGGCAGCGCCAGCCCGACGCCAGGCGCCTCGACGAAGCCCACCACCTTGGCCACCCAGGCGTCGAAATCCTTTCCCCCCGGGATCAGGTTGGCGTTGGCGAAGCGATCCTGGAACTCCTGCAACAGCGGCTCCGGATCGCTCCCTAGGGAAATGGCACAGATGCCCTTCTCGCTGGTGGCCACAAGAATCGTGCCCAACGAACACTCTCCCAGGGCGAAGCGAATCTCCATGCCCTCTCCTCCCGAGCGATAACGCTGCGGCGTCATGCCGAGCATCTTGTTGGAGCCGGAATAGAAGCGCCCGCTGGAATTGAAGCCTGCGTCATAGATCGCTTCGGTGACCGTTTCCCGCTCCGCCAGCGCCTGACGCGCACGATCCGCCCGGCAGGCGACCGCATACGCCTTGGGCGTCAGCCCCGTGGCCGACGTGAAGACACGATGGAAGTGGAAGCGGCTCAATCCTGCGACCTGTGCCAGTTCATCGAGCGACGGCAGATCTTCCGATGTTTCGATAAGGCGGCAGGCCTTGGCGACGCTCTCGGCGTGTCGCTGGGTCAACGACAGCTTCTGGGGGCGGCAGCGCTGGCATGGCCGATAACCAGCCCGCTCGGCCGCCGCCGCGTCGGCATGGAACTCGGCGTTCTCGCGGCGCGGCCGGCGCGATGGGCATGTGGGACGGCAATAGATCCCGGTGGTGCGCACCGCATAGACGAAGGCTTCGTCCGCCGCGGCATCGCGGGCCAGTACCGCTGCCCATTTCGCCTCATCGGAATCGAAGGTGGCAAGTGAATGGGTGGATGTCTCGTTCATGGCGGGCCTCCGCTGTGGGTTCGGCGTTCTCCGTGAGCTCAGGATGAGCCCTGGCCCCGCCTGGCACACTCCGTCCCTTGCTTTCAAAGTGAGGCCGTCTCTTCACAGCATTTCGCGACATTCGCAGCATAGCATCATCGAACCACCAGATTTTTTTGACGGCAAGAAGCGGAGTGAGGACTTATCCCGAGGCCGGCAAGGTAAGCATGGGATCGCCAATGACCCCCTACCTACCCATGGAGAATACCGCTATGAACCGACTTGCCGGAAAGATCGCCATCGTCACCGGGGCCAGCTCAGGAATCGGTCATGCCACCGCCCGGCTGTTCGCCAGCGAAGGCGCCAGCGTGATAGTGAGCGCTCGCCGCCAGGGCGAACTCGATGCTCTGGTCGAAGCCATCGCTCGCGACGGCGGCACCGCTGTTGCCGTCGCCGGAGACGTATGCGACGAGCACTTGTCGCAACGCCTTGTTGCCACTGCACTGGAGCGCTTCGGCGGACTCGATATCGCCTTCAACAACGCCGGCATCGTCGGAGTAACGGGGCCATTGCAGGACATGGCGCCAAGTGACTGGCACGACGTCGTGAATACCAACCTGAGCGCCGCCTTCCTGGGTGCCAAGTACCAGATCCCGGCACTACTGCAGCGAGGCGGCGGCAGCCTGCTGTTCACCTCGAGCTTCGTCGGCCATACCGTCGGCATGCCCGGTATGGCGGCCTACGGCGCAAGCAAGGCCGGCATCCTGGGGCTGATGAAGTGCCTTGCAGCAGAGCTGGGGCCCAATGGCATTCGAGTAAACTCCCTGCTGCCTGGCGGCACCGATACGCCCGCCAGCATCACCAACGCCCCCGACGCCGGGCCGGAAATCCTGGCATTCGTCGAGAACCTGCACGCGCTCAAGCGCATGGCCACGCCGGAAGAGATCGCCCTAGCGGCGCTCTACCTGGCTTCCGATGATGCCAGCTTCGTCACCGGCACGGCGATGCTGGCCGATGGCGGTGTCTCTATCAACCGCACCTGATGGCCATGCAGCGGTGTCGCTCTTGTCGGCACCGCTTCCTGAACAGCAGCCACCCCAGTGCCCTGCTACCCTGCAAACACCAACCACTGTACCGGCAAGCACTCACTTGCCGGGAAGCGGCTACACCTCCAGGTGCCGGCTGGAATCGGTCCGAATCGTAGATAGGAGGCAGCATGGATTTTCTCGTCAATCTGGACGTGGACGATCTGGAGCGTGGCATCGAATTCTACGTGCAGGCGTTCGGCCTCGAGGTCGGGCGTCGCTTCGGTGACGACGGCGTCGAGCTGATCGGTGGCGCGGCGCCGATCTACCTATTGGCAAAGGCCTCCGGATCGCCGGCCTACGCAGGGAGTGGAGACACGCCCGGCGGTCAGCGCCACTACATGCGCCACTGGACCCCGGTGCACCTGGACGTGGTGGTGGAGAATATCGACGCCGCAGTGGAACGGGCCATCGCAGCCGGTGCCACCCAGGAGCAACCCACCGTCACCGATAGCTGGGGCAAGCTTGCGCTGATGGCAGACCCCTTCGGTCATGGCTTCTGCTTCGTGCAGTTCCTCAACCGAGGTTACGATGAGATCGCGACCGCTTGATCGCTCTCCGGCAAGCCGATCACGAACCCGAACTCACTCGCCAGTGCCCGATGCCCCAGCTCGCTGATACTCACCACCCGCGAGTGCTTCTGCCGGCCGATCCAGCCGAGTTCCAGCATGCGCCCGGCCATGGCGGCTCCCAGCGCACCACCGAGGTGATCGCGCCGTTCGCTCCAGTCGAGGCAGGGATAGGCAAAACGCCGACGACGCCTGCGCAGGGAGGCGACATCGATGCCGAAGTCGGTGAACCAGGCCTCACCCCGAGCCGTCACGTCCATGGCTTCGCCATCTGCCACCAGGAACCCCCTCTCGAGGAATACGGCCGTCATCCGCGTGCCCAGCTCACCCGCCAGGTGGTCGTAGCAGAACCGCGCAGCCCCCAGGGCACCTGCCGGTCGCCTGCACGGTGACACTACCTTCATCGGTTTGGCCACCACCATCAACGCCTCGACGGCATGCGCCACCTCGGCTGTCGCCAGCCGGTAATACTTGTGCCGCCCTTGTGCCGTCGACTCGATCAGTCCATCGCGCTGAAGCCGCTTGAGATGTTCCGTCGCCGTGCCCGGCTGCACGCCACAGCCGTAGGCAAGCTCCTTGGCGGTCAACGCCCGTCCCTCCATCAGCAATGCCAGCATGCCCATCCGGGTCGGATCGCCAATGGTACGGGCAAGACGTGGCAAGTCAGGCTCAACCATCGTTAGCTCTCCACCTAACTGTTTATGTCTGACAAGCATAGGCCAAGGAGACACAATGAAGCGACATTGAACAAGACGGAGCGGGCTCATCGCTTCAACACCAATAAGTCAAAACGGAGTGTCCCATGATCGCCGTCATCTTCGAAGTCATCCCCAAGTCCGGCCGACGCGAGCAGTACCTCGATATCGCCGCCAGCCTGCGTCCGTTGCTCGACGAGATCGACGGTTTTATCTCCATTGAGCGCTTCGAGAGCCTCACCCAGCCGGGTAAGGTGCTCTCGCTCTCCTTCTGGCGCGATGAGGAAGCCGTGGCCCAGTGGCGCCGGCTCGAGCGCCACCGCAGCGCCCAGGCCCAGGGCCGCGAAGTGGTCTTCGACGACTATCGCCTGCGCGTGGCCACCGTGATGCGCGACTACGGTATGCACGAGCGCGACCAAGCGCCCGCCGACAGCCGCGGGCGCCACGGGCATCTTTGAGCTCCGACTCAATAGCGCTCGGTAGCTTGTACCTAGCGGGTCGCTTCGCATCATGTAATACGACCACTTAGCGCTTCATGTGCTCGATGGCATCGTGATCGACCAGGGTCCGTTCACCGCTGTTGATATACAGCCGCTTGCCCGGGCGCGGGTAGTCGCATACGTCCTGGGCCAATCGCTGACCCACCACCAGGCACACCAGCGGCTCGTCACCGTCGTTGTACATATCATGAGCCACACCGTTAATGGGACAGCCAACGAAGTCGCCAGGACCGATCGGCTGCTTACGATCGCCAAGGGTTGCCACGCCGGTTCCTGAAAGCACGTAGATCGCCTCCTCCTCATAGCAGTGGTAGTGATATTCGGTCGAGAAATGCCCGGGTGGCACGCTGATCTGGTGGATGCCTAGCTGGGACATGCCCACGGCATCCCCCAGCGACTTATTGTTCCGCACGGCTTGTGCATTGAGAAAGTGCACTTTCCTCACACCTTCCAGGGCTTGGATATCCTGCGCCGATAGATACATTCCGGTTCTCCTTTGTGTCGAGTCGCCGCCAGGGCATTGACTGGTCTTGGCGTGCCCGGCGGCTCTCGACTGCCTTGGCTCGAGCCAGGCCTGATGGACAATGCTTAGGCGGACAGTGCGTCAGGAGCCAAGCGCGGCTCGAGTTCTTTCAGGCTGACATGCCCCCTGAAGTGCCCCTGCCCCGTCGGCTGTTCGCCGCGCTCGATGGCTTCGGCAAACTGCACGGCCGAGTCACTCCTGAGCCTCGCCAGGTGCCGCGCCAGGTTCGGATATTCCTGCTTCAGGTCGAAAAGCCGGTGATACTCGGCCCAGCGGGCGATGCCGACGAAGTAGGCATCCGCCATGCTGCGCGCATCGCCCAGCAGCCACTCCCGCTCGACCAGCAATCCGTTGAGGTAGGCGCAGCCCTCCGCGACCTGCTCACGACCCAACCGGCGCAGCAATTCCTGCTCCACGCCGCTCATTCCTTGGGTGTCATAAAGCGTCCAGAGTGGCCCGAAGGCCGCGAAGAAGTCCGTGGTGAGGTAGGCCAGCATCTGGTTGAGGCGGTCGAATTCCCGGCTGCCCTGTTCGAAGCCCAGCCGCCTGCTGAGGTCGCGTGCCGCCAGGTGCTGCAGGATCGCCAGGCTCTCGGTAAGAGGCTCTCCATCTTCGAGTAGCAACGCAGGAGTCTTGAAAAGCGGATTGACCTTGGCATAGAGCGGGGCCCAGGGCTGCTCCATCATCTCGATGCGGCACAGCCGGTAGGGCTGGCCCTGCCACTCGAGCGCCACGATAGAGCCGAACGAACAGCCTTGCGGTACGCCATAGAAAAGTACAGGTTCCATCGGATATCTCCTTGCTGTTGGATGCGACCAGGCGGTTACGTCCTGGCCATGACAGCAAGGTAATGGCTAAATAGGACAGATCATGCCCTATTTATGACGGGAAATTCAGCGTGGCCAATCCTACCGTTCGCGTGCTGACACTCCTCGAACTGCTGCAGACCCACCGCCATATGAGCGGCCGGGAGCTGGCCGAGCGGCTGGATGTCGATCGTCGAACGCTACGACGCTACATCCAGGCCTTGGAAGAGCTCGGTATTCCCGTTACCACCGAGCGGGGGCGGCATGGTGGCTACCGCCTGATGCCGGGCTTCAAACTGCCGCCGTTGATGTTCAACAGCGATGAGGCGCTGGCCGTCTCGTTGGGGCTGCTCGCCGCACAGGGGCTAGGCATCGCCGAGACCGCGCCGGCGCTGGAAACCGCACGCGCCAAGCTGGAGCGGGTCATGCCCGCCAGGTTGAAAAAACAGGCGCAGGCGCTGAGCGAGAGCGCCCGGCTGGAACTGCCTTCGGCAAGGGCGCCGGGAGACGAGCGCCTGCTGGTCTTGTTCGCCACCGCCACCCAGGCACGCCAGCGGGTCCGGCTCGACTACCGGGACGACCGCAATCAAGCCACCCGTAGGATGCTCAACCCCTACGGCCTGGTCTTTCGCGGTGGGCGCTGGTACGTCAGCGGCTGGTGCCATCTGCGCCGCGACCTGCGCAGCTTCCGGCTCGACCGCATCATTGAGGCCACACCGCTCGAGGCCAGCTTCGAACGACCGGCAGACTTCGACCCGGCCGAGCACCTGGCACACAGCATCGCCAGCCTGCCCCGCGCCATCGCCGTCAGCGTGCGCCTGCACACCGACCTTACCCATGCCGTTGAAGAACTGGGCCGCAATATCGGCGTGTTCACGCCCGACGGAAACGCCGTGATGCTGCACGCCCGCACCGACAGCTTGACCTGGTTCGCCCGCCAGTTGGCCCACCAGCCGTTCGACTTCGAGATCCTCGACCCACCGGAGCTTTGCGACGCCCTCGCCCAGCAGGCCGCCCGCCTCCAGCGCCTGGCAGAGAGAAAATGATCGAGGGAGCGTCGAAATCGACTAGGGTGAATCGATGAAGGGAAGTAGAACCGACAACGATCCCCTGGAGACCCGCCATGCAGCTTTCCACCTACCTGATCTTCGACGGCAACTGCCGCGATGCCTTCGCGTTCTATCAGCGCTGCTTCGACGCCAAGCTCGAGGCCATGTCCACCTACGCCGAAATGCCCGATAGCGAAGCAATGGATCTATCCGAGGAAGCCAGCAACCTGGTCATGCATGCCCGACTGCGTATCGGCGATCAAACGTTGATGGCCTCGGATAATGCCCCCTTCTGCCCGGCGCCCTACGAAGGCATCAAGGGCGCGAGCATTGCGGTCGGCGTCGACTCGGTGCAGGAGGCCGAACGGCTCTTCAATGCGCTGGCCGACAACGGCAGCGTGGAGATGCCCCTCGAAGAGACCTTCTGGGCGCACCGCTTCGGCATGCTGACGGACCGATTCGGCGTCGTCTGGATGATCAACTACGAAAAGGAGGCCGCTCGGCAAGCCGGTCCATGAAAGTGCGGACCTTGGCCGCCGGGCGGCATGCCTCGAGGTACACGGCCATTCGGCTGCCCTGACCTCCCAAGCCATGCATGTCACACCGCGCCCACCTGAATCGTCATGACAGTGACGGCCATTCGGCCATCATTTCTCGATTTCACCCCAACGATTCAGGAGCCACACATGAGCCAGAGCACGCTTTTCATCACTCACAAGGCACTGCCCGGCAAGCGCGACGAGGTGCGGCGCGTGTGGGAGACCCATCTGATGCCAAGCATCGAGGTACGTCAGGCCCATGACGCCTATTTCTACTGCTACGATGATGGCGATCCCAACACGATTCGCGTCTTCCAGCGCTATGCCGACGGTGCGGATCCGCAGGCCTTCATGCAGGGACCGGCATACGAAGCCTATGTCGCCGCGGTAACGCCCCTGCTTGCCCATCCGCCCGAAATCCGCGCCGCCACCGTGGCCTGGGCCAAGGACAAGTCAGCCTCAGTAACCGAGAAAGCGTGATGTCACCTACCGACTTGCTTCACTTCGACCTGCATCGCTTTGAAGAGGCCCGCCCCATGCTGCTGGGGCTGGCCTATCGCATCCTTGGCTCGCGCGCCGACGCCGAGGATGCGGTGCAGGACACCTTTCTCAAGTGGCAGGCAGCGGATCGACAGACGATCGACACTCCCCACGCCTGGCTGACCACGACCTGCACGCGGCGCTGCCTCGACCTGTTGGGCAACGCCCACCGCGCCCGGGTCGATTATGTCGGCGCCTGGCTGCCCGAGCCCATCCCGACCACCGTCGTATCCGATGCGGAACGCAGCATGCAGCTGGCCGATTCGCTCTCCACCGCCTTTCTGCTACTGCTCGAGCGCCTCTCGCCCAAGGAGCGTGCCGCCTATCTGCTGCACGAGATATTCGACACGCCCTACGCCGAGATCGCCTCCATGCTCGAACTCAAGGAGCCGGCCTGCCGCAAACTGGTGTCCCGGGCACGCGCCAACCTGCAGGCAGCCGAGGCAAGGCACGCCCCGCCACGCGAGCGACAGCAGGCGCTGCTGGAAGCGTTCCGGCTCGCCATCACCGAAGGTGCCACGGCGCAGCTCGCGAACCTGCTCTCGGCCGAGGTTCGCCTCAGCGCCGATGGTGGCGGCAAGGTTCCTACCCTGCTCGAGCCGCTGCATGGCCTGGGGGAAGTGCTTGCCTTCCTGGTGAACCGGCTGCGCGGCTACTGGGCCGATTACCAATGGTTCGAGGCCGATATCAACGGCGGTCGCGGCATCGTCCTGCACCAGCAGGGCAACGTCACAGCCGTGGTGACCTTCGGTTTCGACCCTTCGGGCCAGGTCACAGACATCTTCATCATGCGCAATCCCGACAAGCTGGCACGGCTGACGTCATGAATGGCGCTCGACTATCGCACGGCAGCCGCTCTCCCTGGACAGAGGGTCCATCAACCCGATGATCCAGTCATGCACGGCGGCAATAGCCGGCTCCTCACGCCGCTCAGGCGGGTAGACGAGTTGGAAGGGAGCGGCCTCGATCTCGGGGCCGAACGGCTGAACCAGGCGCCCCTGGCGCAACTCCTCCTCGATCAGGTATCGGCTCATCAGAGCCACGCCCTGGCCATCCAAGGCGGCAGCGATACCATGCGTCTCGTCGGAGAACAACAAGCTGGCGCTGACATCCAGCCCCGGCACCTGAACCTGGCGCTGCCAGGCCGCCCAGCCCACCGGCGTGGGTGAAGAGAAATGGAGCAGGGTGTAGCGCACCAGTTCGGCAGGTTCGCGCAACCCAAGCGAGGGGCTGCAGACGGGCACGAACACATTGTCGAACAGCTTCTCGGCGACCAGCCCTGGCCAGGGACCCTCGCCATAGCGAATCGCCATGTCGGCAACGATGCCATCCAGAGCGACCGCCTCGTGGGAGACCTGAATGCTCAAGTCGATCTGCGGGTGGGCATCGCGTAGCAGGCACACCCAGGGCAGCAGCCAGCGCGCGGCCACGGCCGGCGTGGTGGAGAGCGTTACCGCCTGCCGCGCCGGCGGACGACGCAGCTTGGTCACTGTTTCGGCGATGGCATCGAAGGAGTCGCTCAGCACGGTGAGCAGCACCTGGCCCTGAGCCGTCAGCACCAGCTGCCGTGGACGACGCACGAACAGTGCCACCCCCAGGCTCTCCTCGAGCTGGCGAATCTGATGGCTGATGGCCGTCGGCGTGACCGAAAGCTCCTCGGCTGCCCGCTTGGCACTGCGGTGTCGCGCCGCCGCCTCGAAGGCGCGAAGGGCGGAGAGCGAGGGAAGTCGTCGAGGCATCATGGCTGAGTTTTATTTTCCACTATCGAAAAAGAATCATCGTTTGTCGCCTTACGAGGCTTCTGGCTTGATGAAACGAGCCGCAAGCAAGGCTGAAAACAACTCACTCAAGAGATCCTACACCCAGCGAAGGAGAAATCCCATGACGCGCTTACTCCACCTCGATGCCAGCCCACGCCCCGGTCGCGCCGGTAGCCACGACCACGGCTCGCATACCCGCCGGCTGACCCACCACTTCGTTTCCCGCTGGCGTGCCTTGGAGCCGAACGCCGAGATCGTCTATCGCGACATCGGCGCCAACCCGCCTCCACTGACCAGCGTCGAGTGGATCGAAGCGGAATTCACGCCGGATGAGCAAAAAACGGAGGCAATGCAAGCCGTGCTTGCCGAGAGCGATGCCCTGGTCGATGAGGTCGTACGGGCCGACATCCTCGTGCTTGGCGCTCCCCTGTACAATTTCGGACCGCCGGCCGCCTTCAAGGCCTGGATCGACAATATCGTCCGCATCGGCCGCACGGTCGATTTTGACATGCAGTACGGTGCCCATCCCTACGTTCCGCTGGAACACTACGTGCCGCTGCTGGCCGACCGTCCCCGTCACGCGGTGCTGCTCTCATCGCGGGGTGGATTCGGCTTCGACCGACAGGGCCCCTTGGCCCCCTTCAATCACCTGGAGCCGAGCGCTCGCACCGCCCTGCAGTTCATCGGTATCGGCGGCTTCCATGACATTGCCGTCGAGCACCAGGAGGAAGGCGGTGACGCCTTGGCCGCCTCGGTCGAAAGCGCCCTGGCGGGTATCGATCGACTGGTCGAGAACATGCACGCCGAAGCGATAGCGCAACGCCTGCCTCAACCGGCATGACCGGTGGTATTTTCCCGGATGGCCGCCCCCCGGGGCGGCAACCGCCCCGGCACTCGCCGTTGCTCGCTATGAGGTCTGCTGACCGCTTCGCTGACGAGAGGGCTCCACGTCGATGAAGTGTGCTAGGTCGCCGGAAGTCGCGTTCGGAAAAGCGCGCCTCAGATGTTCCAAGAATGCGGATACCCGGCGGCTCAACAGCCGCCTCGATGGGTAGAGTGCCCACAGTTCGATTTCCGGTGCCTCGAACTCTCCCCAGACAGTCAGCTGACCGTTAGCCAGGTCCTTACTGATCATGGACAACGGCAGTAGCGCGGCACCAATGCCAGTGCGAACGGCGTCACGTACCATGAACAGCGAAGACAGCCGCAATACCGGTTCCGGACGCAGCATGACGACTCCATCGGCACCACGTAGACGCCAGGACTGAGGGACACCGGTAGTACCAAGCAGCACGGCCGGCACCGCTTGGCCCTCGCCTGGTAGTGCTAACGAGGGTGGCGCAACTATCACTCGGCGGTCACGCAGGAAGCAACGCCCAATCAAAGTTTCATTAGGGTCAGGATTCACGCGAATCACAAGGTCGTATCCCTCCTCGACCATGTCCACGTTTCGGTCTTCCAATGTGACCTCGATCTTGACCTCGGGATTGCACAAGGCGAATTCCGCTGCAAGACGCCCCAGCACAACTTGGGAAAACAGGAGCGGCGCACTAATCCTGAGGCGACCGCGCGGGCGCTCCCTGGCAGTGGCGACTTCCTGAGCAGCCTCTACGATCTCGATCAGTAGCTGCCCTGTCCGCTCGTACAAGGCGCGTCCTTCCTCCGTGAGCTGAAGCCGGTGTCCTCCGCGCTCAAGCAGGCGTACGCCGAGATCAAGCTCTAGATCCCGAACATGTCGCGATAGCGTTGCCTTTGGTCGATGCGCAACCTCAGCGGCTCGACTGAAACCACCGTGTCGAGCCACGAGATTGAAATCTGAAAGGGCTTTCAGTCTCATAAATGTTCCATTTATGAGACTTAACGTCCAATAGTTACGTCTATTTGTACCACATTTGACCTGCTAGATTGGCGGCATATCCAAAGACACGGAGTATTTGCCATGACCATTCTTGTTACCGGCGCCACGGGTACAGTGGGTCGCCAGGTCATTCAACAGCTTGTTTCGCGTGGTGCTGATATCCGCGCCCTAGTTCGCGACCCGATGGCGGCCAATCTGCCTGACGAAGTCGCGCTTGCCAAAGGCGAGATGCTAGACATCGATTCCATGCGAGCAGCACTTGACGGCGTGAACACGCTGTTTTTATTGAATGCCGTCGTTCCGGATGAACTCACCCAGGCACTGATCACGCTCAATCTCGCTCGAGAGGCGGGTATCGACCGCGTGGTCTACCTTTCGGTGATCCATAGCGACCGCTACGTGGACGTGCCTCACTTCGCGGCCAAGTTCGCGGTGGAGCGCATGATCGAGCGGACGGGCCTGGCGGCGACAATTCTGCGCCCCGCCTATTACATGAATAACGACGTCTCGTTGAAGGACACGATCCTGAGCCAAGGCATCTATCCGATGCCGATTGGCGACAAAGGTCTGCAGATGGTGGACGTACGCGATATCGGCGAAATTGCCGCAATCGAGCTACTGCGCCGAGCGCAGTCTTCGCAGCTTTTACCTCTGGAGCGACTCAACCTTGTCGGCCCGGACCCGCTTACCGACGCTGACGTTGCACGCATCTGGAGTGAAACGCTCTCCCGCCCCGTGACTCATATCGGCACCCCGCAAGCCTTCGAGCAAACACTGCGCGAGTTCAGCCCGCCTTGGAACGGATACGATATGCGAAAAATGGCCGAGCGGTTCCAATCCGACGGCATGTCCGCTGATCGGGGGGACATCGAGCGTCTGGAAAACATTCTTGGCCGGCCTCTGCGGAGCTATCACGACTTGGCTCGCGACGTCGCGGCGGAAGCCTGAGTCGTGAATTCGCATTGTCCCTAGCCCATCCTGAAGGCCCTTCGGAAGAAACCGGGGGCCTGAAAACGCAGCAGGTCGAACATGACCATCAGGCGAGCACGGCCAGAGAAATCGCTGAAAGCATCCTAGTCTTCAGACGTGCCAGTTATAAGAATGGCTCACTCGCGTCACTTAGCATCTTGCACAGTAATTCTACAACATGCTGCAAACCCACATCTCCTGTCCGCCGCTTGTGCCAAGCCAGGTGCAGTGAAAATCCTGGCACAGAGATGGGTGGAGAGAATGTAATCAGGCCAGCCTCCGACGGAACACAATGCGAGGGCAGCATTGCTACCATGTTTGTGCCGCGCAGCAATTCCGGGACCAAGCCAAATGCCGGCACAACCACTCCCACCCGACGAGAGAGTCCCCGCTCAGCTAATACCGCGTCGAGCGCCCCGCGGTTTTCGCCCCGGCCCGAAACGAAGATATGCGGCCAAGCCAGCCACTCTTCGAGGGTGAACTTCGTTGCCGCCGGATGTTCCGCCCGCATTGCCACAATGTAATGCTCGTCCAAAAGATGCTGACGGTACAGGTCATCTTCTGCGGGAGGAAAGACAGAGAGTGCGAGGTCGCTCGCCCCGCTAACCAGTGCCTCCTTCGCAGCCTCAGCCCCATGCCAGGGCTGCACGGTTACGTCGATACCAGGTGCTGTAGCCTGTAGGGAGCTCAGCAGGGAGCCAATCATAAAGATAGCCGGGTAATCCGCCATGGTGATACGCAAAGTCTGGCGAATATCGCTAAGCGGGGGCTGGGGCGGGTCGACTAAACCAATTACATCTGCCAGCAACGATTTGAGTGGAGCACGCAACGCCTCAGCTTTCGGCGTTAGACGCATCGTGCCGCGGCCCCGCTCCAGAAGCTCGTCACGGAAGAGATATCGGCAGCGTTGCAATGCTGCGGAGGCAGCAGGCTGTGACATGGCAAGCCTGTCGGCAGCACGGCTGACATGTGCCTCATCCAGAAGCGCATCGAGAACCACGAGCAAATTGAGGTCGAGAGAGCGTAAATTCATAAAACGGATAATAGAGTATATCGATAATCGATTAGAGTAATTCCAATTGTAGGTGCATCATCTCCCTATAGCTAATAAAAGAGGCGACCATGCTCATGATTAAGACCCTCTTCTTCTGTTCCACCCGGGGCTCTCGCGTTCGCAGGTCAACGTTACGCTGGCAGCGGCGGCTAGGCTGCCCGATGTCGAGGTCGTCGATATACGACTGATTGTGTGAAGGACACCTGCACCTTGGAGGCAGTTTCAATGGATTACAGCAGACGCGATATCTTGCGCCTGGCAAGCGGCCTCGCCGCGAGCACATTCGCAACCTCTATCCTGACCTTCGAAGCGCTCGCCGCGAGTGGTGACGCAGTCAGCCCCGGCTCCGTTCCGAGCTTTCTCGACGGGCATTTCCGTCCTGTCGACAAGGAGACAACGGCCTTTGACCTTCCGGTGCGCGGCGCAATCCCGTCCGCTCTATCGGGGCGCTACTTCCGCAACGGCCATAACCCGAAGGATGGCATCAATCCTGGCGCATGGTTTTATGGTTCGGGCATGATCCACGGTTTGCGCATCTCGGGGGGGCGCGCTGAGTGGTACCGCAATCGCTGGGTCAAGACCCCCGCGCTGAGCGGGGCACCGCTCTTTATCGATCACGAGACAATCGACCTTCATGCGAGTGCGGCCGGTACCAGCGTAATCGCGCATGCGGGGCGCATTCTAGCCCTCCAAGAGGTCAATCTTCCTTTCGAGGTCACGCCCGAACTGGAAACTGTCGGTTCCTACGATTTTGGCGGCGCTCTAAAGACGATGATGACGGCGCATCCCAAGATCTGCCCCAGCACAGGCGAGATGCTTTTCTTCGGCAATTCGCCGCTCCCGCCGCACTTGATTTACCACGTTGCGGATGCCTCGGGGCGATTGGTACACAGCGAGGTGATCGAGGGTCCCAACGCTTCTGTCATCCACGACTTCGCCATCACAGAAAACTATGTGATCTGGTTCGATCCCAATGTGGCATTGGATCTGAATTCCGGCCTTGCCTTCCCCTATACGTGGCAAAGGAAGTATCGCGGTCGGATTGGCGTAATGCCGCGTGACCGCAGCAAGGGCGGTGTGAAATGGATCGACGTCGATCCTTATTACATGCTGCATTTCGTCAATGCCTGGGAAGACGCAGAAGGTCGCATCGTGGTCGAGGGGCCGTTCTTTGACGAATCAGCTTGGGTCAAGACCTCGGCCTTTATCAACGGCACTGCACCGCACGGGGCGCCCCCGGTCAGCGGGGCGATGCGCAGCCGATGGAGGATCGATCCGCAGCAAGGAACGGCGAGTGTCGGGCTGCTCGATGACCTCACGATCGAATTCCCCACGATCCGCCCTGGCTTCACCGGGCGGCAAAACCGCTTCGCCTATGCAGTTGTTTTCCCCGATGAGACACGCGTCGGTTACGGCATCGTCAAATATGATATGAAAAATGACCGACGCTGGGTGCTTGACCTTCCCGCGGGCGTCTATGCGGGCGAGCCTTGCTTCGTTCCCGACCAGCAAGGGCGCGGCGAAGACGAGGGCTGGCTGCTGACCTATGTCACCGACCTACGCAACAACGTGGCGGAGCTGTGGATCCTAGACGCAACGCGGATCGGCGCCAGCCCCGTGGCGGCAATCGAACTGCCCGCCTGGGTGCCCGCCGGTGTGCATGGATCGTGGATCGACGATACGGAGATCTAAACGTGAGAACTTACGCGCTGGCATCAGCGTCAACATCCAGCAGCACAATCTCGTGAGAGGTGGAGCAGCAGGCAATCAGCTTCGCCTCATCGAATCTACCCCCAACGTGCTGGCTCATCTGCCGCCCCAGAAGGCCGGCTAGATCAACGAGCTGTTGCCTCCACTGCCAACCAATTTCTCGCCAAGGGGCGCCACCTAATTATGGCGATCCTGCAGCGGGCTCTCGACTATGTGCATCGACTCTACTCCGTCGTTTGTGCAACCACCGCCTTGTCCGTCACCGGGTCGGCCTTGGCACCGGCCGCTTCGCGGCGCTCCGAGTAGCGATCCACCAGCGTCTCGGCATGGGGTCGCAGCAGCAGGGTGAAGCGCACCAGCTCTTCCATCACGTCGGCGATACGATCATAGAGCGGCGAGGGCCGCATGCGCCCGGCCTCATCGAACTCCTGGTACGCTTTGGGCACGCTGGACTGGTTGGGGATGGTGAACATACGCATCCAGCGCCCCAGCAGGCGCAAGGTGTTCACCGCATTGAACGACTGCGAGCCGCCGCTGACCTGCATCACCGCCAGGGTGCGCCCCTGGGTGGGCCGTACCGCCCCCATGCTCAGCGGCAGGTGGTCGATCTGGGTCTTCATTACGCCGGTGACCTGGCCGTGGCGCTCGGGGCTGCACCACACCTGACCTTCGGACCAGATGGCCAATTCGCGAAGCTCCTGGACGGCGGGATGGTCGTCGCCAGCGACCTGGTCCGGCAGCGGCAGGTCGGAAGGGTCGAAGATCCGCGTCTCGGCGCCGAAATAGCGCAGCAAGCGTGCGGCCTCCTCCACCGCCAGGCGCGAAAAGGAGCGTTCGCGCAGCGAGCCATAGAGCAGCAGGATGCGCGGCGGATGACCGAATGGATCCGGCAGACCCTGGCCGGGCCACTGGAGAGCGAAACGCTCGTCAAGCGCCGGGAGATGGTCGGGGTCAGACAGTGTGCGAAGTCTCATGTCGCCTCCTTCATGGCGTGGGTTTGCAGAACGAGCAGCGCCACCAGGGCGGCGAGCCCCAGGGCAGAGGAAAACAGCAGTGCCTGAGTGCCGAAGCGCTCAATCAGCAGGGCAAAGGTGAGCGGCGCCAGCGCCTGGCCGAAGCGTGCCGGCACCATCAACACGCCCTGGCGCAGGCCATAGCCGTGGGGGCCGAAGATGGCCAGCGGCAGCGTGCCCTTGGCGATGGTGAGAATGCCGTTGCCGGCGCCGTGCAGCAGCACGAACAGCGTGGCCAAGGGCGCCCCCAGCGTCATCACGCCGAGCGCCCCGATGGGGTGCGCGATCACCGCCAGCTTGGCCGAGAGCAATGGGTGGAAGCGCTGCAGCAGTGAGAACTCGAGCAGACGCGCCACCACCTGGGCCGGCCCCACCAGCGCCGCGGCAGCAATGGCCGCAGCGGGCGACAGACCTGCGATCTGCAGCAGCCACGGCAGGTGCGCGGCCATGCCGGTGCTGACGAACCAGGTCACGGCGAAGACGAAGGCCAGCAGTGCCATGGGCAGCCAGGTCGACTCGACCTCTGCCACAGCCGCCTCGGTGTGCGGAGTGGACGGCTGGATGCCGAAGGGAATCAACAAGCGGTTGAGCGGCAGGCCCAGCAACAGGTGCACCGCCGCCCAGGTGAAGCAGGCGTTCTGCCAACCGAATTCGGCATTGAGCCAGCCGGTGATCGGCCAGCACACGGTGCTGGCGAAGCCCGCCAGCAGGGTAATGCCGGTAATCGGGCCGCGCGCCTCGCGTCCATAGAGCCCCGCCAGGGTCGAGAAGGCCGACTCGTAAAGCCCCATGCCCATACCGACGCCGATGATCAGCCACCCCACCCACAGCATCATGGGCCCGCTAGCCAGCCCCAGCAGCACCAAGCCGAGGGCGAACACCAGGCTGGAAACCGTCAGTACGTCGCGCCCGCCGAAGCGATCGATGCGTCGCCCCACCGCAGGCCCCAGTACCGCCGAGACCACCAACGCCGAGGAGAACGCCGCGAATGCCGTGCCGGTGGAAAGGCCAAGGTCCCGTGCCATGGGCACGGCGAGGATCGCCGGCAAGTAGTAGGTCGAGCCCCAGGCCAGGGTCTGGGAGACACCCAGGGCGACGACCACGCGAGTGCGGCTGTTCACCTTATACCTCGATCAACGAGGTATCGAGGCCTGAAAAAACACCTTGCGCTCATCCTTCATGCTCCTCCCGCTTCATCGACCCGCCCGCCATGCGGCGACTTTCGACGATGCAGTCGGTGGCTTCCAGCCAGGCATCCACCGCCACCCGGAAGGCCTCCCGGCCCCTGTCCGTCAGGGTGTAGACCTTGCGCGAGCGCCCCTGCACCACCTCCGCAGCCGAGCTCAGGTAACCGCCCGCCTCGAACTCGTTGAGCATCGGGTAGACCGTGCCCTCCGACGGGCTGCAGCAGCCCTTGGTACTCTTTTCCACCGCCTGCACCACCTCGTAGCCGTGCATCGGCTTGCGGTGCAGCACGCTGAGCACGAAGTACTTCGACAGCGACATCTTGATCGTGCCGTGCCAGTACGAAGGCTCGCTGTAGTCGGGGATCCGGCGGCCGGTGGCCGCATGGGGTTTTGTCTTGGTCATGACTGAAACCTATACCTCGATGATCGAGGTGTCAAGACTCGAACATGCCTTGGAGCCTGGTGTCGATTATGCCTTGCCGTGGGCGACTCGCTCCTGCAAGCCGCAGGAGGATACGACATGACACCACTACAACTTACTCCCTCAGGCATCGTCTCCCGCGAGGAGTGGCTCGCTGCTCGCAAGGAGCTACTGGCAAGGGAGAAGGAACTCACCCGCCTGCGCGATGAGCTGAACGCCAAGCGCCGCGCCTTGCCGTGGGTGAAGGTCGATAAGGAATATGTCTTCGATACGCCAGAAGGCCGCAAGAGGCTCGCCGAGTTGTTTGACGGTCGCAGCCAGCTCATCGTCCATCATTTCATGTTCGGCCCCGGCTGGGGGGCGGGCTGCATCGGCTGCTCCTTCACAGCCGACCATATCGAAGGCACGCGGGTGCAC
The DNA here is from genome assembly GCF_010977575.1 of Halomonas socia. Lineage (GTDB taxonomy): Bacteria > Pseudomonadota > Gammaproteobacteria > Pseudomonadales > Halomonadaceae > Franzmannia > Franzmannia socia. The sequence goes on along the minus strand of NZ_CP048812.1, from coordinate 2,941,882 downwards.
CTCGAACACCACGACGTCAGCTTGGTCAGGATTTCCCGGGCGCCGCTCGGTGAAATCGAAGCCTACCGCAAGCGCATGGGATGGCAGGTGAAGTGGGTCTCCTCGCACGGCAGCGACTTCAACTACGACCACCAGGTCTCGTTCACCCCCGAGGAGATCGCCCAGGGAGACGTCACCTACAATTACACCACGGCCAACGTCTCGATCGAGGACCTGTCCGGCCTCAGCGTGTTCTACCGAAACGCCGATGGCGAAATTTTCCACACCTACTCGACCTACGGGCGCGGCGACGAACTCGTCGACAGTACCTACATGCTGCTCGACATGACGCCCCGCGGCCGCAATGAAAATGGGCCTCACCGCAACCTGATGGACTGGGTGAAACGCCACGACGAGTACGAATCGGCAACTTAGCGAGTGCCGCCAACCTCGGAGCCGCTCCACGGCGGTAAGCGATGCTCGACCGGGGAGGACTGGACGATTGCGGTGTTGGTCATCGCGTAGGGAATGATTTCGTCGATCAATCGCTCCAGATGCTCGACCGATGCCAGATGCGCTCGGGCGATGAAGCAATCATCGCCCGTGATACGGTCGCACTCGGTGATTTCCGGCAGCCCTTTCAGTAGCTCGGCGACCCTTTGCAGTTGGCCCGGTATCGGCCGGATGCGCAGCCACGCGGTAAGCGACAAGCCAAGCGCCCGAGCATTGACCCTGACGGTATAGCCCTCGATGACCCCCGCTTCTTCCAGGCGCTTGATCCGCTCCGATACGCTGGGCGGCGACAGGCCGACGAGACGCGCCAGCTCCGCGATGCTGATGCGCGCATCGGCGACGAGCGCCTGCAACAATCGCCGATCCGTCGAGTCCGGCACTCCATTTTCGTATCGAAGACGTTTCATGAAATTCCCCTTTTCTTCGTGAGAATTATCTCAACTTTCCCTTACTTCATGCATGCCATTGCCGCTCCTGTCTTTCACATAATAAGAAAAAAGGAGCTGCCATGCCGTTGCCGAATACTACCCTCAACCGGGCCGCCGAGGCCGTCCCGCCTCACGTCTGGTTCGGGGTGAGCGCCATCTTCCACTATCTCGGCCCCTCCTTCGCCGTGCTGCTCTTTCCAGCCGTCGGCGTGCTCGGCGTGGCCTGGTTCCGCATCGCAACGGCGGCCATCTTCTTCGCGCCTCTCACCCGGCCATTGCGAACGATTCGGCAAGCCGATCCCCGGACGCGGTTGCTGCTGTTGGGGCTCGGCGCTTGCCTAGCGATTATGAACACCTCGTTCTATCTCGCCCTCGAACGCCTACCGATGAGCCTGGTAGCGGCCATGGAATTCGTCGGCACCATCGCCGTTGCTCTCTATGGCCTGCGCACACGCCGCAACCTGTTGGCACTCGGCCTGGCGGTGATTGGCGTCTTCGTGTTGATCGACCTCAAATGGGCGACCGACCCACTAGGGCTGTTCTGGGCCAGCCTGAACGGGGCACTCTTCGTCGGCTACCTGATGCTCGGGCACAAGGCGGCCAAAGACGGTGCCAGTGGTGGCGTCGAGCGACTCGGCGCTGCCATGGCGATCGCTTTCGTCATCCTCGTTCCCATCGGCATTGCCGAGGCTGTCAGGGCCTTCGGTGCGATCGAGTTGGTGCTGGCGGGCATCGCCGTCGGCATCTGCTCCTCCGTCATTCCCTACGTCTCCGATCAGCTCGCCATGTCCCGCCTGCCGCGGGCTACCTTTGCCCTCTACCTGGCCATCCTTCCGGCGACCGCTACTCTCATCGCCGCGATCATGCTCGCCCAAATCCCGACACGCCAGGATATGCTCGGCATTGCGCTGGTCATGGCCGGTGTTGCACTACACACACCCGCCAGAGCCCCGTAATTATTGCCGTCGGTTCGGATCAGCCGCGGCTAGCCATACCGTCGTCGCACATGGTCGAGATAGCCACCCGGGGTGAGGCCTGTGACGGCCTTGAAGTCGTGGATGAAGTGCGACTGGTCGAAATAGCCGGCGGTAAAGGCAGTATCGGTCAAGGAAGTGGCACTCCCGCCCAGCTTGATCAGCTCACGGCTATGGGCGACGCGCAGCAGTCGAGCATAGCGCTTGGGCGAAAGCCCCACGTGGCGCTGGAACAGCCGCTCCAGGCGGCGCTGGCCAAACGGCAATTCCTCCACCAGCGCAGCGATGCTGACCTGGCCTTGGTGTCGCTGCAACCAGCCAAGCGAGGACACCAGCCCCAGCGGCACCGGTTCTGCGTCACGCAGCCTGCCCAACAGATACTCCTCTAGCAGTGCCAAGCGCCCGGCCAGGCTGGGAGCCTGCCACAGACGCTCATGTAGCGTTTCGAGCGCGAGCCGGCGCAAGGCATCTCCCGGCGTCAGTTCCCCGCCGGCCAGGGCCGACAGCGCCTCACTAACGAAGGGAAACGCCATGCCCGGCAGGAAGCGTACACCGAGCAAGTCGAGCGTTTCCCCCACCGCCAGCCGCGCCGTGCGTCGCTTGGGGCCATCGACCCAACAGGCGCCACCCATTCGCTCACCGTCGCGCTCGAGCATGCCACCGAAGTTGAACAGCAGGCCGGCGGCACCATCCGGATGCAGCAGTTCCACCCCCGCCGCTTCGCTACTGGCTTGCCCCCTGGCCTGCCAGAAACACTGCACGTAGGGACGCAGTCCCGCGCAAGGGTTGAACCGACGAAGCGTCAGGCCTGCAGCAGAGCGACCAGCAGGTCGAAAACCTACAATGCCACCGCTATCTGTCCGGCTAGAGTGGAACCCTTCTTTCACTCAGGAAACCTCCCAATGCGCATGAACTACTTCTCGGCCAGCCCCGAAGGCCTCGAGGCGATGCTCGGCCTACAACAGCATGTCGCCAGCTCGGCAAAACAGGAAGCGCTGGGTGACGGCCTGCTGGAACTGGTCTATACCCGCGTTTCACAGCTCAACGGCTGCGCCTACTGCATCGATATGCACACCAAGGACGCGCGCAAGGCCGGTGAAACCGAGCAGCGGCTATACGCCCTTAGCGCCTGGCGCGAAACACCCTTTTACACCGAGCGCGAGCGCGCCGCCCTGGCCTGGGCCGAGGCCAATACCCTGATTGCCGGCAACGGCATCGACGAGGCCTTGTACAAGGCCACCCGCGAGCACTTCTCCGCGAAGAGCCTGACCGATCTGACCCTGGCGGTCTGCACCATCAATGCCTGGAACCGTCTGGCAATCAGCTTTGCCGCCGAGGCCGACAGTTACCAGTCCTGATCGCCAAATGCCAAGCTTGCTTGACAAAAAACCATCATGACAAGCAAGCTTGGCATATGAACAATCACATTCGCTCGCTGCGCAAGGCGCGGCAGCTGACCCAGGCTGACCTTGCCGAGGCCATGGGGGTCTCGCGCAACACCATCAACTCCATCGAGGTTGGCCGCTACGTGCCCTCGCTGCCACTCGCCTTGCGCCTGGCGCGATTCTTCGGCAAGCCCGTCGAGGAGGTATTCGATGACACACCACCATGACACGCCAGCCCATGACAAACCCCTGCTCGTGCCGCTGGTCGGCGCGGGTCTTGGGGTTGCGATGTTCCTGACCGCCTGGTTGGCCGCGGATGCGCCCGGGGTCGGACTGGTCATGCTCACCATCATGCTGGGCTATGCCGCGCTGATGCGCTTCGGCCAGCGCTTCGAGTCGGTCCAGGTACTCAGCCAGGACCCACCGCTGGATGAGCGCCACGCCCTGATCCAGCTCCACGCCCTGCGTGCCGCCTACTTCGCCGTGCTCGGCGTGGCACTGCTCGGCTTCTTCTGGGAGATCGCGCGCGGTGCACCCGGCGCCTTCACCCTGATCGCTGCCGTCGGCGGTGCTACTCACCTGCTCGCTACCGTGATACTACGCCGACGCCTGTAATCGATACCGTGCCACTGCTTTGGTCATAAAACTTCTCAACCCGTCAGGGCGCTTCGCAGCCCCCCGAAGCGGCGACGATACTGGGCCGGCGTCAGGCCAACCTTGCGCCGAAATAGCCGGCCGAAGAAGGCGCCATCCTCATAGCCCACTGCCTCGGCGATGGCATCCACCGGCGCCTTCTCGGTCTCCAGCATCTGCTTGGCCTCCTCCAGGCGTAGAGTATGCACGTATCCCATGGGTGTCAGGCCGGTGGCCTTCCTGAAGCGACGGTGGAAGCTGCGTTCGCTTAGCCCGGAAACCTCGATCAAGGCAGCCACGGGCGACGGCTCGTCGTAATGCTCGGCGATCCACGCCTGGCAGCGGGCAATGACGGCGTCCTCGGCCTGGCGGCTGCGCGCAAGCATGGCGAAGGGAAGCTGGCCGGCGGCATGCCAGTCGATCAGGAACAGCTTGGCGAGATGCATCGCCTCGTCGACACTCGCCAGGCGCGCGACGAGGTACAGCGCCAGATCGCTCCAGGAGGTACCGCCCCCCGCCATGACCAGGCGACTCCCGGTGCCGCCGATCACCAGGGCTCGATGCGGATGAACCCGAACATCCGGATAGCGACCCAGCACATCGCAGTAGGCCCAGTGCGTGGTGGCATCCTCGCCCCGCAGCAGACCCGACTCGGCCAGCAACAGCGCGCCGGAACAGGCGGTCGCCAGGATGGCGCCTTCGGCATGGCAGCGCTTGAGCCACTCGACTTCCTCGCCATAGCGACCTTCGAGCACCGCCTCGGGCGGCAGCATGATCTCGGGGATGCACACCACGTCGGGCACCCAATCCAAGCCGGCGTCGGGAACGATGCGCACACCGTTGGCGATGGTCAATTCACACGTGCCGCTGCGAGCAACCACCTGCGGTGCGAACAACGACTCGCCGGCCTTGCCTTCGATCAGGGCGGGCCAGTCACGCCCCGCCGCGGCAAAGACATCGTAGACCCCGTACAGGGTGGAAGCCGCCACTTCCGGGATGGCCAGCAAGGCGATGGAGGGCTTGTGTATCGACATGGCGGAAACCGCCGGTTTTTGTCCGTAGGGACTTCAGTGTAGCCCAGCCAGGAGCGCCAGAATGGGCGCTCCAATGCACACAACAAAACCTGAGGAGAACCGCCATGACTGCCCAAACCCAACCTTCCACCGCCTTCGACGCCTTCCGCGCCGCTGACTTCGAGAACCGCTTCGTCATCGCACTCAACGAAGGCGCCATGCTGCAACTTATCTCGCTGGCCCACCGCAGCGGCCTGCTAACCCAACTCGCCGACGGCGAACCGGTCACCAGCAGCGAACTTGCCGCCAAGGCCAGGCTCGACGAACGCTACGTGCGTGAGTGGCTGGGTGGCGCGACGGTCGCTGCCCTGGTCGAGCACGACCCGCAGGCCATGACCTACCGCCTCCCACCCGAGCACGCCGCACTGCTGACCGATGGTGGCGAGGCCAATCTTGCCGTGTTCTCCCAGTACCTGCCGCTGATGGGCCAAGTGGAGGACGACGTACTGGAGTGCTTTCATCACGGCGGCGGCGTGCCCTACACACGCTATGCCCGCTTCCACGAGGTCATGGCCGAGGACAGCGGCCAGACGGTGCTGCCCGTGCTGTTGGATGCCATCCTGCCGCTGGCACCGGAACTGCCGGCAAGGCTGGCACAGGGCATCGACGTGCTCGACCTGGGCTGCGGCCGCGGCCTGGCGCTGATGAAGCTCGCCGAACGCTTCCCCGCCAGCCGCTTTACCGGCTATGACCTCTCTGCAGAGGCCATCGGCTGGGCGACGCAACGTGCCGCTCGCCTGGGCCTGGCCAACCTGCGCTTCGAGGAGCGCGACCTGAGCGACTTCGACCTCACGGCGCCGGCCCAGCACTACGACCTGGTCACCACCTTCGATGCCATCCACGATCAGGCCCACCCGCTGAACCTGCTCAAAGGCATCCGCCGCACCCTGCGTGAGAATGGCGTCTACCTGGCCCAGGACATCCACTCATCGAGCCACCACCACGGCGACCGAGAGCACCCCATGGGCACGCTGCTCTACACCCTGTCGATCATGCACTGCATGAGCGTCTCGCTGGCCCAGGGCGGCGAGGGGCTGGGAACGATGTGGGGCCAGGAAAAAGCGCGGGAGTACTTCGCCAAGGCCGGCTTCGGCAACATCGAGGTCCACCAGTTGCCGCACGACATCCAGAACGACTACTGGGTGCTCAGGCCTTGAGCCGATCGCCGACAACAAGGCCCTGCTGGCTCTGCGGTATCGACTCAACGCGCCAGGCTCACCGCTTGGCCGGTGACGACGATGCCGCCACTTAGCGGGATATCAACCTGCAGGCGGCTGGGCCGGCCCATCGCCTCGCCCTGCCGAATCATCAGCTGAGCAGGCGCCTGTAGCAGGCCGGCATCGCGCAAATAGCCACTCAACGCCGCAGCCGCCGCACCGGTAGCGGGATCCTCCACCACACCGCCCACCGGGAACGGATCGCGGGCATGAAAGTGCCCCTCGCGCTCGCGCCACACCAGCTGCAGCGTGGTCAGCCCTTCGCACAGCATTAGCGCCTTTAGGCCGTCGAAGTCGTATTCGAGCCGGTCGAGGCGCGCTTTCTCCTTGCATACCAGCACCAGATGCCAGGCCCCGGCATAGGCTCGCGCGGGTGGAATCTCGAGATCGAGTTCGTCCACCTGCCAGCCGAGCAGTTCGCATACCTGTTCCACCAGCTCGGGCTCGGCGGGGCGATACTCCGGCGTCACCGACACCAGCGACGCCTGCCACTCTCCCGCCACCTCGCTGACCGTGACGCTCACCTCGCCCACCGCCGTCTCCAGCAGATAGGTGCCCGCCCCGCTCAGTTGCCCCATCAGCACACCGCTGGCTACCGTGGCATGGCCGCAGAAACTCACTTCCGCCTCGGGACTGTAGTAGCGCATCGTGCGACGCTCACCGTTGGCCGGCGCGATGAAAGCGGTTTCGGAATAGCCCACGTCAGCGGCGATACGCTGCATCTCCGCCGGCTCGGGCAGCGCCTCGCCCAACCACACCCCGGCGGGATTGCCGCCGCTTGGGGTGTCGGTGAAGGCTGCAAGGCGATGGAGGGTGCCGCTCATGGGAGTCTCCTCAGGGCAAGATGATGGCTAAACATGGTCGGCCGAAGGGTAAGGATAGATTAGGCAAGCCAGCGTCGAGTCGGCTATTTTTTAGCATTGCACAGCTAGCGCGACGAACAAGACACTCTGGGGTGCCACATGAAAGTCAAACGCATCATGTCCAACTCGGCCACATCGGATCTCGACAAGGCTGCCACCTTCTATGGTGAAATCCTGGGTCTCGATCTGCTCATGGATCACGGCTGGTTTCGAACCTACGGCTCGGACGAGAAGATGACCGTTCAGATGAGTTTCGGCACACAAGGCGGCTCCGGCACACCGGTGCCCGATCTTTCCATCGAAGTCGACGATATCGAAACGGCACAGGCACGCTTCGAGAAGGCCAGCATACCCATCGAATACGGACCGGTAAGCGAGCCTTGGGGCGTACGAAGGTTCTACGTTCGAGACCCGTTCGGCAAGCTCATCAATATCCTGCAGCATGAATGAGCCATTTGCTCAGAACATTCTCCGTGCATGCTTGGAGGAAGCCATGGACGAAGACCTGGACAGAATGACCCGCGAACAGTTGATCACAGAAGCCAAGCGGCTGCGCCAAGGCATTCGTGAGCACCGCGACTGCAGTGGGCACGACCTGTGCTGGCACCACCCAGCCCTTTGGGAGTTGCTGCCCGACAAGAGCGACCCGGTTCCCGTGGTACCTGAATGGCCGGAATTTATCCGCGGCTGCATCAAGTACCGGCAGTCACTCGATGAACAGATGCCAAACGCCCCGCGTACCGATGAGTCGTATGATGAATAGCCCTACTGCCCAACTGGACCGTCAATTAGGCTTTGTACGAAAAGTTGGCGAGCGATGGCCAGACAAGGCAAAAATAGGCGAAAAGACGGAGTTTACGGGGTGTAAATGAGCACTTTGAGCCGATTTTTAACGCCGTATGGGCGAGCGCAGACAGTTTTCGTACAGAGCCTAGGCCGACGCCTCGACTAGCGACTCAACCCGCCTCAGCAATGCCACCTCCTGTTGCGGCGCAAGCACCAGGCCGAACCGCTCGCGCAGTATCTGGAGCAACGCCTCGGCATCGAGCCGTTGCAGTTCAGGCGCCTCGCCGGGACGGAAGATCTTCAGCTCCAGATCGGTCAACGCCAGGCGCTCCTCCGCGCCGTTGTGCTGGGCCACGATGCGTCGCACGAAGGGCGAGTCCGGATGATGGGAGGCGAGGTAATTTTGCTCCTCATAGTCGGCACGGTAGTAAGGCTCGTCGCTGAACTGGTAGAGATTGAACCAGCCATCGTGGCGGTGATGGCGCAGCAGCCAGTACCCCAGCGATGAGCGCTCCAACCGGTACTCCCAGCGGCCATGGCGCGCCTCGACGCCCTCCTCGAGAAGTATCGGCTCGCGCGGCCCAACGTTGCCGACCCCGACATCGACCAGCCACCTACGCCCCGCCACGGTCACGTTGAGGATGGTGTGCCCGAGCGGGGTCATCTTGCCGCTGATGGCCTTGCCATGCCGGCACATGATGGCCGGCCCATTCTTCGGAGCCTAATACCTAACGTTAAGTTGAGATCAATGAAACCGCAGGCTATCGCCCCCATAGCGACCGCCAATGCCTGGTTTTCATCCTGCACCGCGGACTACCACACCATCGAGGAGGCAGCGGTTGGTTACCTGCCTCCTCGACGGATGAACGCCACTCAGCCAAAGCGACTAGGCGCGTCGACTACTACTCATCCAGCGGCTCGAGTGGCTGCCAATCGGAGCGATCGGCCAGGAATTCCGGCCTCGGCCGATTGCCACAGTACGGTTCGTGGAGCGTGTTCTCGACACTGTTATAGACGAAGAACAGGTTGCTCCTCGGCCAACATGACATATTGATATTCGAGCCATGCAGGGTATTGCACTCGAAAATGATCAGCGACCCGGCAGGCCCTTTGGGCGCTTCGATGTCGTTCTCCAGCATCAGCTCACGCAGGCTGCTGGCGGGCGGTACCCCGACATCCTGGCTCTTGAGCGACTCCTTGTAATTGTTCTCCGGCGTGAGCCCCACGCATGGCACGAAGTAGCGGTGCGAACCGGGGACCAGCATCAGCGGCCCGTTGAACTCACCGTTATCGGTCAACACGATGGAGCAGCTCAGCGCACGCATGCAGGGCATGCCATCTTCGCTGTGCCAGGTCTCGAAATCCGAGTGCCAGTCGAAGCCCTTGCCCTTGAAGCCGGGCTTATAGTTGATACGCGACTGGTGGATGTAGACATCGCTGCCCAGCAGTTGCTTGACGATCGCCAGCAGTCGGGGGTCACGCGTCAGGCGGTTGAAGCGCTCGGAAACCTGATGAATGCCGAACACGGTGCGAATTTCCTCGCGGCCGGGTTCGAGAATGGTGCCCTCGGAGAGCTTCAGGTCGGCATCGTCTTCGTAACCCCGCAGCTCATCGATAAAGGCCTGCATATCGTCCGGGTCGAAGAAGCCTTCGAATGACAGAAAGCCGTCGCGCTCGTACGCCTCGATTTGCGTCTGGTCCAACGGGCCATTGGCGAGCTGTGTTTCATCGCCGTATACCACCGGGTCGATGCGCTCGAACATGCCCAACTTACGTTCCAGGCGGGTAGGAAAGAGATCTTGCGAGTCTCTCATGGCAAACTCCTCCATTAGTCTGCATTTAGCCGGTGCGTCACTGCACCCACCCCTAACGTAGCCTCCATGTCGCTCCCCAGCAATGCCCGCAGCCCGCACCGCGTGAGCCTTACCCAAATACGCAGTCGCCCTCTATGCCATAGGCAATGCCTGTCGCCCACGATGACCAAAGCAATGTGGAAGGCTCGTCAGCGATGAGTCTCGCCAAAGGCACCCACCACATGCCCTGCCAAGGCGTCGCCGGCCTCGCTGAGGTCACTGCGCTTGACCAGTGCAATCTGGTAATCGCCCAGCGGCGGCAGTCGATCCTGCTCGATACGCCGCAGAGGGGCACGAATCAGGCTGCGCGGAAAGGGCGCCACGGCAAGGTCGGCGAGCATCGCCGCCTCCTGACCCGCGGAGTGCTCGCAGGTATAGGCGATGCGGTAGCCGATCCCGGCCCGGTCGAGGGCATCCAACGCCATGCCGCGCCAGGCACAGCCCTGGTGGGCCAGCGCCACCGGCAATGGTGAACGCTGCACGGCCACGCCCCCCTCGCGGCCCACCCATACCAGCGGCTCGCTATGCACGATCTCGCCGCGTGGCTCTTGGCCCGGATTGCCAGCGGTGATCAGTATCAAGTCCAGCTCGCCGGCATCCAGGCGCTGCAGCATGCTGGCGCTACTGCCCACCACCACATCGACATGCACCGCCGGATGCGAGCGGGCGAACTGGGCCAATACCCCGGGCAGGATGCGCGTGCCGACATCGTCGGTGGTGCCGAACCCCACCCGCCCCTCGAGCGCGGGCGCCAGAAACTGCGTCACCGCCTCCTCGTTGAGCTTGAGCAGCCGCCGGCCGTAACCCAGCAGCATCTCGCCCTCGGGTGTGAGCCTTACCTGGCGGGCTTCGCGCACGAACAGCGGCTGGCCCAGGATCTCCTCGAGGCGCTTGATCTGCATGCTGAGCGCCGACGGCGTACGGAAGACCTGCTGAGCGGCGCGCGTAAAGCTGCCGCTCTCGGCAATCGTCACGAAGGTCCGCAGCACATCGCTATCCAGCAGGGGCAAGGCACGATGGCCGGCGAGTGAGGGCATCTGTGTCATGGTCACACCTTTCAATTTTCCTTAACTGAAACTGTAGACCTTTTCGCTTGTTTGATCAAAGAGCCCAAGCCATGCTGTCACCCAGAGGTCGCGACCCTCCATTCACAACCAGAGAGACATCGCAGCCGCCGGTAACGGCTGCCTGTATGGAGGTGCGAGATGACCCAGTACCAGCCCATTCATCGTCCAACACCGACTGACGACAAAGCGCCCACACCGCCGCCCCGGCTGGCGCTTTATATGCCGGCTACACCACCGCTCGGACTCATCTATGCTCTTGAGCTCTGGTGGTGGCGATACCGCCGGCGCCGCCAGTTCCGGCAGCGCTTCCTGCCGCTGCTGGCCCATGACGACCATATCCTCGAGGACATGGGGCACCAACGCGACGACATCCTGTGGGCGTCGGGCCTGCCACTGAAAGTGGATGCATTCCAGGCCCTCATGGAGCGCCGGTCATGGTACAAGCGCTAGAGGCACGTCCAGTTGGCGGCGAGAGTGTGAGGTCGGCCGCTCAATCCAGTATCGCCGCCTGATCATAGTCCTGTACGGCACGGCCCTGGCGAAGCGTTTTGGCCCACCAGGTGAGCCGTGCCAGCAGGGTCTGCATGCCGCGCTGGAAGCGCTGTGCCTGCAGTGGGCGACCATGCTCGTCGAACTGCTCCCAGGCGTTGGGAAACATCACGCCGTCGCGAATACCCACGGCATGCAACTCTGCAAACACATGGCGCAGATGCTCGACCGCCCGCACCCCACCCGAGGCGCCACCATAGGAGACGAAGGCTACCGGCTTGGCCTGCCACTGGGATTTATAGACGTCGATCAGCGCCTTGAGCGCTGCGGGGTAGGAGTGGTTGTACTCTGGGGTGACCACGATGAAAGCATCCGCCTCGTCGAGACGCCCGGCAAATGCCGAGGCGGGTTCGGCGGCAGGGTCGATCACCAGCGGCGAGAACGCCTCGTGTTGCTGAACCTGGTCCAAGACCCACTGCCCGACGGTATCGCAGAGACGTCCTTCCCTGACGCTACCGTAGATCACCGCCACTCTGATCGTCTTGCTCATCGCACTGTCTCCTGCTGATTGATGGGTGCGATGAACGATACGACCTAAAGCTTAGTTGAGGTCAAAGAAAAAAGGCTCGATGACTCCGATAGTGCTTGGCTATCAATACGGAGCGATCACGCCCGTCCCTACTTGTCGTACGACTCTCCCTCCAGCCCATCGAGCAGCTTGCCGAGCAGCTGGCCCAGCGCTTCCTGCTCTTCACGGCTCAAGGCAGCCAGCATGTTCGCCTCATTCGCCACATGCAGCGGGACGAGCCGGTTCATCAACTCCAGCCCCTTGTCCGTCAACGAGACCAGGGTGCCGCGACGGTCGTCGGGATTGGGATTACGCCTGATCAGCCCCGCCCGCTCCAGGCGATCCAGCCGATTGGTCATGCCGCCGGACGAGACCATCAGGGCGCCGAACAGTTGGGTCGGCGTCAATGCATAGGGCGCCCCGGCGCGGCGCAGGGTCGCCAGCACGTCAAACTCTCCCGGCTGCAGATCATGCGCCTTGAAGAAGGCCTCGAGCTGGTTCCGGGTAAGCAGCTGGCTGGTCTTCAGGTAGCCGACCACCTCCATCGGTAGCAGGTCGAGGCCAGGCATCTCGCGCTGCCACTGGGTAATCGCCGATTTCACTCTGTTCATTGCCAACCACCTATCTTGGTACTAAGATATTTTATCTTGATGACAAGATACTTTATAAAAAGATACTTCCCGCCGAGCTACAGGAGTTGGATGATGTCGAACGCAATGCAGACGCGCAAGAGTTCAAATCGGGCAGGGCTCCGCGCCTTAAGCTGCCTGCTACTGGTCGGCACCTTCCTGGCACTGTCGTTGGTAGTGGCCAAGCTGGCCGATGGTGCCGGGGCACCGCGGCTGACCTTCCTGATGGTCGCCATGACAGGCGCCGGCATCGTGCTGAGCGCGATCGGAGCGATGCAACGTCAGTCGATGAGGGTCGATTTGCGCAGCCTGGAGTATGCCGCCGTGGCCGGGGCCTTGTTCGCCGTGCCCAACGCCTTGGCCTTTCTGGCGATACGCCATGTTGGAGCCGGGTTCATCTCACTCAGCTTTGCTTTCCCGATTCTGATCACCTGGGTGCTGGCCGTCTGGCTGAGCCTGGAGCGCTTGCGCGCCCTGCGGCTGCTGGGCGTGCTATTAGGACTCTCCGGCGGGTTGGTGCTGGCCACGGCCAAGGCCAGTGGAGCAGGCGATGCCCAGGGCTGGGTCCTGCTGGTATTGGCCATGCCGCTACTGATCGCGCTCGGCAACATCTACCGCACCCTGCGTTGGCCTACAGGCTCCTCGCCGGTGTTCCTGGCAGCCCTGATGATGTTCGGCGGTGCCGTGACGCTGCTGCCCTTCGTACTGCTGTTCGAGCCCGGCCAGTTCCAGGCACTGGTGACAAGCGGGGCCGCGATGCGGCTACTGCTGGTGGAAATCGCCGTATTCTCGGTGCTCTACCTCTTCTACTTCGTGCTGCAGAAACTCGCCGGCCCTGTCTACCTGAGCCAGATCGGCACGATAGCGGCGCTGGTCGGCACGCTGATCGCGGTACTGGCACTCGGCGAGGCGCCGCCCCCCAACCTGGGCCTGGCCGCGCTGCTGGTGGCGCTGGGCACCCTGCTCTTCCATCGCGGCGCCCGCGCCGCATCCATGTCGAGGGACGCAACGCCCACATGATGGCGCCACCCTAGCAATCCCCTACAAGGAGTAAGCCATGAACCTCATCGATGCCCTGAACTGGCGCTATGCCACCAAGCGCATGAACGGCAAGCTGGTGCCTCAGGCACAGCTCGACAGGATCCTCGAGGCAGTGCGCCTGGCGCCCTCCTCCTACGGCCTGCAGCCCTATTCCGTGCTGGTGATCGAGGACCGGGCGCTGCGCGAGCGGATCAGCCCGGTGGCCTTCGGCCAACCACAGATCACTGAGTCCTCGCACCTGCTGGTATTCGCCGCCTGGGAGCCCGTGGAGGAGGCCCACGTCGACGATTTGATCCAGCTCACCGCCAAGACGCGCGACCTCCCCGCCGAGGCGCTGACATCATACGCAGGTGCCATCAAGGAGACCGTCAACGGCTTTGCCTCTGACCAGGACAAGTTTCAGTGGGCCGCCAAGCAAGCCTATCTAGCCCTGGGCACGGCCCTGGCCGCAGCCGCCATGGAAGGTATCGACGCCTCGCCCATGGAGGGCTTCGACCCGGCGGCGCTGGATGAACTGCTGGGGCTCAGGGAACAGAACCTGCGCAGCGTCGCACTGATGGCGCTAGGCTATCGTGACAGCGAGGCCGACCGATACGCCGATCTTGCTAAGGTGCGCTGGCCGCGCGAGAAGCTGTTTATCCAGATGCCGCCAGCATAACGGCTTATCATCGCAGACGCCCTATTGAAAGCTCAGGGCTGGCCTCAATATGCAGGAGCATCACCGTAATGCATCAACATGACTACCACGTACAAGTCACCTGGACCGGCAACCTCGGCAGCGGCACCCGTGACTACCGCGCTTACTCGCGGGACCATGAGATCGAGATCGCCGGCAAGGCCACGTTGCAGGGTTCGGCGGACCCCGCCTTCCTCGGCGATGCCGGGCGCCACAATCCCGAAGACATGCTGGTCGCCTCCCTTTCCGCCTGCCATATGCTGTGGTACCTACACCTGTGCGCCGAGGCCAGGATCGTCGTCGAGGACTATATCGACCAGGCTCAGGGCAACATGGCCTTAACCAGCAGCGGCGGCGGTCATTTTACCCAAGTTACCTTGCGGCCGCGGGTCACTGTCAGCGGCGACAGCGATGCACAACTCGCCGAGCGCCTGCATGAGCGCGCCCATGCACTCTGCTTTATTGCCAACTCGGTCAACTTCCCGGTGACATGTGAACCGAGCATCGTGCTGCAGTGAAAGGCGACTGATGCCGTCGTGTCGGAATGCTAAGCTTTGGTCTTCTCGAAACCCTTAGCAAGGAAGTTCGCATGAAATATCTCGGTGCCCACGTCAGTGCCGCCGGCGGACCGGATCAAGCCGTGCTGCGCGCGGTAGAGATCGGCGCCGATGCTTTCGCACTGTTCACCAAGAACCAGCGCCAGTGGAAGGCCAAGCCGCTGACCGACGAGGCCATCGAGGCGTTCCGCAGCGCCTGCTGCGAACACGGCTTCGAACCCGGGCAGATCCTTCCCCACGACAGCTACCTGATCAACCTCGGCCACCCGGAGGCCGAAGGGCTCGACAAGTCCCGCGCGGCCTTCCTCGACGAGTTCCAGCGCTGCGAGCAGCTCGGGCTGACCCTGCTCAACTTTCACCCCGGCAGCCACCTGAAGAAGATCAGCGAACGCGAATGCCTGACCCGCATCGCCGACTCCATCAACCATGTGCTGGCCGAGACCCGGGGCGTCACCGCAGTGATCGAGAACACCGCCGGCCAGGGCACCAACCTCGGCTGGCGCTTCGAGCACCTGGCCGAGATCATCGACCAGGTCGACGACAAGTCACGGGTCGGGGTGTGCATCGATACCTGCCACGCCTTCGCCGCCGGCTACGACCTGCGTTCGCCAGAGGCCTGCACCGCCACCCTTGATGAGCTCGGCAAGGTGGTCGGCTTCGAATACCTGCGCGGCATGCACTTGAACGACGCCAAGAGCGCCTACGCCAGCCGCGTCGACCGCCACCACAGCCTGGGCCAGGGCAATATCGGCCTCGACGCCTTCACCACCATCATGCGCGACCCGCGCATCGACGGCATCCCCCTGGTGCTGGAGACCATCGAGCCGGAGATCTGGGCCGAGGAGATCGCCTGGCTGCGTGCCCAGCAGCACTGATCGCCATGCAACATCGACCTGGCCCCACGACGCTTGACCTCAAGTGAAGTCGAGGGGCTAGCCTCGCTGACGAACGAGCCGACGCCTGGCTCGGCTGATATGCGAGGAGGCAGCAGATGCGCATTATGGTAGTGGGGGCGAGCCAGGGGCTGGGTCGAGCCTTCATCGAAGGACTAGGCGACAGCGGCGATAGTCTGATCGGCGTATCGCGCAGCGTGCCGACGAGGCTGCCCGAGCGCGCCGGCATCGAAATTGAGTGGATTGCCGCCGATCTGGCCTCGCCCGAGCCGGCGGCTGCCAGAGTCGCCGAAGCCATCGCAGGGAGCGGCCTGGACGTGCTGATCTATAACCTGGGGCTGTGGGAAAGCCGGGCCTTCGAGCCCGACTACCGCTTCCTGACGGATAACCCTGCGGAGATCCAGCGCATGGTCACGGTCAACGTCAGCGGGGCCATCCTGTTGATCCAGGCGCTGCTTCCCGCGCTGCTGCGCTCCGCCGCCCCGCGCATCATCCTCACAGGTTCGACCTCCGCGCTACCCGGTCATGGCCGGCCGGAGGTCTCCTTCGGTGCCACCAAGTTCGCCCTGCGCGGCATTGCCGAGGCGCTACGCGAAGGCTTCCGCGAGCATCGCCTGGCGGTGACCTGCTTGCAGCTTGGCTATCTGAACACCGAGGACGACCTGGCCGTGCCTGTCGAACACGCGGCCCGGCGCGGCGACGGCGAACTCATTCCCGTGCACGACGTGGTGCAACTGGTGCGCACCCTGCTGTCGCTATCGCCAAGTGCCTATGTGAAAGAGGTGGCCATGCCGGCAATTGGCGATGCACGGTTCTAGCCACCTGCTCTCTAGCCACTTCCTCAGGTGCCAAGTTGCTCACCTTCGGATGAAGCCCCGGCGAGCGTCTCGGCTCGCCGGAGCAAGATGCTCTCCTGCTCCGCAGTCAGCGCCAGGCCGAACCGCTCGCGCAGCACACCGGCCAGCTCGCCGGCTGCGATCCGCTGCAGCTCCGGTGCCTTGCCCGGGTGGAAGATTTTCAGCTCCAGATCGGTGAGTGCGAGGCGTATCTCAGCGCCGTTGTGCTGAGCCACGATACGTCGCACGAACGGGGACGCCGGGTGATGCGACGCCAGATAGTTGTATTCGCCAGAGTCGGCGCGGTAGCAGGGTTCGTCGCTGAACTGGTAGATGTTGAACCACTCACCGTTGCGCTTGTGGCGCAGCAGCCAGAACCCCAGCGGCGTTCGCTCCAGGCGATACTCCCAAGGGCCATGGCTCACCTCGCTATCTTCCTTGAGCAGGATCGGCTCACGCGGTCCGATGTTGCCGACGCCGACATCGACCAGCCAGTCACCGCCTGCCACTTTCACCACCAGCATCGTATGGCCAAGCGGGGTGACGACACGCTCATCGTCGCCCATCAGCATTCTCGCGTTGCGCCCGGAGACTTCGAAGCCGAGCCGGTCAAGTACCGTGGCAAACAGTATGTTCTGCTCGTGGCAATAGCCGCCGCGCCGGCGTCGTACCAGCTTGTCCTGAAGGCTTTCCAGGTCGATGCGGATCTCACCACCGGTGACGATTTCCAGGTTCTCGAACGGCACCGCGGCGAGGTGCGCCTGTTGCAGGGCTTTCAATGTTGCCAAGTCGGGAGCCAGCGGCCCCCGGTAATAGATACGTGCCAAGTAGGCCTCGAGATCGAGCGCCGGTGTCTCCCAGCGAGCCGATTCATGAAGGGGTTGAGTGATCGTTTCAGCCTGCATGTCGTTCTCCTTTTTCTCTCAAGGGAATTCGTTAAGCGCAGGCTAATACCTCAATCTAACCTCAGGTAAAGAGAACAAATTCCTATCGGGCTTATAGCCTTCGCAATGGCTCCCCTCTGGCCATTTATTCAACCTTATGGTTGACAATTAGCTGAGCTCCAGCTATCTAAACCATATGATTGAACTTAACGAAACGCATCTGGACCGGGTCTTCCACGCCCTGGCCGACCCCACTCGCCGCCTGCTGCTCGAGCGGTTGGCGGCCGGTGAGCGCAAGGTCGGCGAGCTGGCCGAGCCGTTCCCCATCTCGCTGGCCGCCGTTTCCAAGCACGTGCGCGTACTGGAGCAGGCCGGGCTGGTGGAACGGCGCATCCAAGGGCGCGCCCACTTCTGTCGGCTGCAACCGGAGCCGCTGGCTGCGGCGGAACAGTGGCTGAGCTTCTACGAAGGCTTCTGGAGCCAACGCCTGAATGCGCTGGAAGCGGCGCTGAAGGCAGACCCCGGAGACCAGCTATCTGAGGAGGAAAAAGCGGATGGACGACGCTGATTACGGCCGGCCAATCGCCGAGGAGAGCATCCGCTTCGAGCGCCTGCTGCCGGGACCCATCGAGCGGGTCTGGGCCTATCTCACCGAATCCGACAAGCGTGGCCAGTGGCTCGCCCCCGGCGCCATGGAAACGCGAGCAGGTAGCGCCTTCGCACTGCACTTCCACAATAGCCAACTGACGCTCGACAAGACGCCGCCCACGGAACGCTTTCGCCAGTACGACGGCAGCTTCACGACGCATCACCAGGTGCTGCGCTGTGAGCCACCCCACGTGCTTGCATGGACCTGGGGCGGGGGCAACGAAGCTCCGTCGGAGGTGACCTTCGAACTCAGCGAGGCCGGTGATCAGGTACGCTTGGTGGTGACTCACCGCCGCCTCGCCGATGACGACACCATGGTCAACGTAGCCGGCGGCTGGCATACCCACTTGGCCATCCTGGCCGATGTGCTGCAGGGCCATTCCCCTGCCCCTTTCTGGCCCACCTTCGAACGTCTCGAGGAGGAGTACCGATGCCGCATCATGTCACCCCACAAATGATGTTCGAAGGCAATGCCGAGCAGGCCATGCGCTTCTACGTCTCGCTGTTCGACGATTCCGATATCGTCCGGCTCGAGCGCTATGGCCCCGAAGGGCCTGGCAGGGAAGGCAGCATCGTGCAGGCCGAATTTACCCTGGCGGGCCGTCGCTATACCTGTATCGACAGCCACATAACGCATCCCTTCACGTTTACGCCTTCGATGTCGCTATTCGTCGAGTGCGAAAGCCGCGAAGAGTTCGAGCGTCTTCACGAGCAGCTCGGGGCGGATGGCGAGACGTTGATGCCAGCCGACGACTACGGTTTCTCTACCCGTTTCACCTGGCTCAACGACCGCTTCGGCGTGTCGTGGCAACTCAACCTGGCTTGAAGGAGCGGCACGATGACGACCTCACCCCTGCCTCCGATCGTCTCCAAGAGCGAATGGCGCGCCGCCCTGGAAGCGCAGATCGCCCGTGAGAAGGCCCATACGCGGGAGCGTGACAGGCTCAATGCAGCCCGCCGCCGCCTGCCGATGGCCGAGGTGCGGTCCGACTACGTGTTCGACGGGCCACAGGGTAAAACTACCCTGCTCGACCTGTTCGAGGGGCGCCGCCAGTTGATCGTTTACCACTTCATGTTTGGCCCCGACTGGCAGGCCGGCTGCGACGGCTGCTCCTGGGTGGTGGATGCCATGACTTACCCGACCCACCTGCACGCCCGCGACACTACGCTGGTACTGATCTCCCGCGCGCCGCTGGAGAGCCTCCAGCGCTACCAGGCACGTATGGGCTGGCAGCACCCCCTATGGCTTTCCTCCCTGGGCAGCGACTTCAACCACGATATGGGCGTGACGAGCTGCCACTGCGACGACACCGACCGCGGCGAACGCCATGGCAT
The DNA here is from genome assembly GCF_010977575.1 of Halomonas socia. Classification (GTDB taxonomy): domain Bacteria; phylum Pseudomonadota; class Gammaproteobacteria; order Pseudomonadales; family Halomonadaceae; genus Franzmannia; species Franzmannia socia. The sequence continues at coordinate 2,922,555 of NZ_CP048812.1, read as the reverse complement.
CAGCGTCTTTGTGCGCGACGGTGAACGGGTCTTCCGCACCTACTTCAGCGGCAAGCGCGGCGTCGAGTACCTGGGCAGCCTGTGGACCTACCTGGACCTGACGCCCTATGGCCGCCAGGAGACCTGGGAGGACTCCCCGGCAGGCTGGCCGCAGACACCAGCCTACGCCTGGAACCGCCGCCACGATGAGTACGAGGTATAGCACCGCAGCACGACAATGTCAGAATCAGCGATAACAAGAGGGAGTGCATGACCATGAAGACCATTGGCCTGCTCGGCGGCATGAGCTGGGAATCCACCGCCAGCTACTATTGTGCACTCAACGAAGGCGTAAAGGCCGCCCTCGGCGGACTGCATTCGGCCAAGCTGTGCCTGTACAGCGTCGACTTCGCCGAGATCGAGCGGCTACAGCATGTCGGCGACTGGGACGCCACCGCCGAGATCCTCAGCCAAGCCGCTCGCAGCGTGGAAGCTGGTGGTGCCGACTTCCTGCTGATCGGCACCAACACCATGCACAAGGTCGCGCCGGAGATCGAAGCCTCGATCTCTATCCCGCTGCTGCATATCGCCGACGCCACGGCGCAACGCCTCGCCGCCGACGGCATTCGCCGTGTCGGCCTGCTCGGCACCCGCTTCACCATGGAGCAGGACTTCTACAAGGGGCGGATCGTCGAAGGCTTCGGCATCGAGGTGCTGGTACCCAACGAGGCTCAACGCGACCTCGTGCATGAAGTGATCTACACCGAGCTGTGCCTGGGCGAGGTGAAGGAAATGTCACGGCAGCGCTATCTGGAGATCATCGATTCGCTACACGAACGTGGCGCCGAGGCGGTGATCCTCGGCTGCACCGAGATCGCCCTGCTGGTGCAGCAGCAGCATACCGCCGTGCCGCTCTACGACACCACGGCCATTCACGCCGAGGAAGCGGTCAAGTGGGCGCTAGAGGGTTGAAAAATAGCAAGAAACAGCCCACCGAAGCGGGCCGCACTCTTTAGACAATGCTCAAGTTCAGGCGGCCACCAATGGCCGTGTTCTTACCCCCACCAGGATCATCAGCGCGGCCAAAAGTAATACAGCGCCGCTGGCGGCGAATACGTTTAAAGCGCCGCCCAGGTCGAAGATGAGGCCGCCCACCGCAGCACCGGTGGCGATCGCCAGGTTGATGGCCGCCACCAGCAGGCCGCTGGCGCTCTCGGCCTCGTCAGGCACCGTACGGGTGAGCCAGGTCGACCACGCCACCGGAATGGCGCCGAAGGCCAGCCCCCATATCGCCACCAGTGCAGCATCGGTGGCCGGCGTGCTTTCCAGCACTACCAGTGATACCCCGAGCGCGCCCATCAGTAGCGGCATCGCAATCATGGTCAGGCGCAAGTTGCGTTCGACCATCCAGCCACCCAGGTAGTTACCGAGGAAGTTGGCCACGCCGAAGCCCAACAGGATGGTGGCCACGCCGTTCACGCCAACCCCGGTCACGGTTTCGAGGAACGGCCGAATATAGGTGAAGAAGGCGAAGTGGCCGGTAAAGACCAGGGCCGCGGCCAGCATCCCCACGCCGATGCGCGGCCGCATCAGCACGTCGAACAGGGTACGCAGGCGGGTCAGGCCGGTCGGCGCCATGCGCGGCAGCGTCATGAACTGTACCGCCAGCGCCAGCACTCCAAGTAGCGCAGCCATGCGGAACACGTCGCGCCAGCCGAGTAGGTCGCCGAAGTAGCTACCCAACGGGGCTGCAGCGATGGTGGCCGCGGAAACCCCGCTAAACATGATCGACAGCCCCCGCGGCACCAGATCCTCGGGCACCAGGCGCATCATGGTAGCGATCGACATGGTCCAGAACCCGCCCAAGGCCATCCCCAGCAGCACGCGGCCAAGCAGCAGGATCGTCAGATTAGGGGCAAAAGCCACCATCAGGTTCGAAACCACCAGCAGCGTCGAGAAACCCAGCAGGACATGGCGACGATCGATGCGCCGGGTGGCGGTAGAGATCATCAGGCTGGTCAACAGCGCCACCGCCGCGGTGACCGTTACCGCCTGCCCCGCCATGCCTTCGGTAATACCCAGGTCCGCCGCCATGGGTGTGAGCAGGCTGGCGGGCAAGAACTCCGCCGTTACCAGCCCAAAGACGCCGAAGGCCATCGAGATGACCGCCCCCCATGCGGGCCGTTCCCGCGATACCAAGTCGTTCATGTTCGTTCTCCTATCCTAGAGAAGCGTTCGTCAGGAACGAGAAGACTAGAGGGGTCGCCTCGGACGATCTATGCTAGACACTCTTGAATACTTGATCATTCATCCGAATCTTGAAGAAAGGAGCGCGAGATGCCCAAGCCGGAACTGCCCAGCGACCTGGTAAGCGAACTGCTGCTCGGCATGCGCCTGCGCGGCATCGCCTACCGCCGCATTCAGCTCTCGCCCCCGTTGGGGGTGGAGTTCGGGCAAGTGGAGGGTTGGGCGCAGTTCCACTTCGTGGCGCGCGGCCCCGTCTACCTGCGCAGCCCCAGCGGCAGCGTTCATACCCTCTCGACGGGGGACGCCCTGCTGCTGCCGCGGGGTGGCTTGCATGCCCTGCTCTCCGCACCCGACCAGCCGACTCAGGACATCGCCGCCTTCGAAAGCGCCACGCTGTGCGAGGCGGTCAGCGCAATCCGCGCTTGCCCGCAGAACTGCACCCTCGAGGGCGCCCTGACGTTCAGCGGCTGTATGGAGTTCGACCTGGGCAGCATGCACGCCTTGGTCTCGCTGATGCCCGAGGTGATGCACGTCGGCACCCTGCTCGAGCGGCAACCCGAGATCCTGCCCATGCTCGAGGCGATGGAGCGCGAGGCGAGAAGTGAACGGGCAGGCTACGCCGCCATCCTGGCGCGGCTCGCCGATGTGATGGCCGCTTTTATCGTGCGCGGCTGGGTGGAGTGCGGCTGCGGCGATGCCACCGGCTGGATCGAGGCGCTGCGCGACCCGCGCCTGGGTCGCGTCATCGCCGCCCTGCACCGCGAGCCGGGGCGCAACTGGACAGTAGCGGAGCTCGCCGCCGAGATGGGCAGCTCACGCTCGGTATTCGCCGAGCGCTTCCTGGCGGTAACCGGCATGACGCCGCACCGCTACGTGACCGAACTGCGCATGCGCCTGGCGGCCCAGTGGATCGGCCGGGAACGACAGCCGATTGAAACCGTGGCCTATCGCCTAGGCTACGGCAGCGCGGCCGCCTTCAGCCGCGCCTTCAAGCGCATTCATGGCCACCCGCCCGGGGCTCTGCGCCAGCAGCGTGAGCTCGATACGGGTAGCGTCTCGCATACCTCTGCTACAGGAAGTGCCCATGAACGAAGCCCAGTCACTGCAGCAGGCCATTGACGAGCCAGTGCAGCTGGTGGAGTACGATTCCACCTGGCCGTCTCGCTACGCCGCCGAACGCGACCGTCTGCTTGAGCGCTTTGCCAACGAGCTGATCGACGTGCAGCATATCGGCAGCACCGCCATCCCCGGCATGCCGGCCAAGCCGATCATCGACGTCATGGCCGGCGTCACCTCCATGGCCGTCGCCGACACCCTGTTCGAACCACTGCTCGCTTACGGCTACGTGACCTCGAGGGAGTTCAATGCCAGCCTGACCGACCGCCGCTGGTTCATGCGTCACGCCCACGGCCATCGCATCCATCACCTTCACGTGGTGGTGCACGACGGCGAGCTGTGGCACAAGCGCCTGGCCTTCCGCGACGCCCTGCGCGCCGATACGGCGCTGGCCGCACGCTATGCCGCCCTCAAGCGCGAGCTGGCCGCCAGCCACAGTCAAGACCGCGAAGCCTACACCCAGGCCAAGGGAGATTTCGTGCACTCGGTCGTCGAGCCGAGCTGGGATCACGGCCGAGCCGATCGATAGCGGCTAGACCAGCTCCACTCAGTAGAGGTGCACCGCCTCGAAGTGCGCCACGGCCTCGCCTGATTCATCGCGCAAGGTCAACGCCAGGCCTTCTATCTGCCAGTTGGCTGTCGCCTCCAGCGCCGTAAGGAAGGCCCGTTCGGTCTCGCCTCCTTCCAGGCAGGCCATCCGCGTGGTGACCAAGGGACCGAAGCTCAAAGCATCGTTCTCCAGCCGGTAGCTGCCCGCCAGGCGGTTGCATCCGGTGGAGCCCGCCACACCGTTCTCCTCGGTATGCAGTACGAAATGCGCCTCGCGCTGGTTGTCCACCGCCTCGGCCGCGATATCGCCGACTCGGGTCAGTTTCCAGTAGGTATTTTCCAGTGGCTCGTCATGCGTCATGGAATGTTCCATACCGGTACAACCCATCAGCACGATGGCCAGCGATCCCAACAACGTGGCGAAGCGACTTTTCATTCTCATTCCCTCGGCAAGCGATGTTTGATCCCGCCGCTAGCGTAGCGGGCTCCATGCGCCATTACTGTCGGGAAAACCATGGCCAATAGCCAGCCGAAATTTCCTGGACCAGGCGGCCAGTCTCCCATTACGAGGCGTAGCCTCAGCCAAGAATATCGATGCCACGATGTCCTTCCGGCACGCCCTCCACTAGGATGACATCGCCCACGGCATTGGCGGTACGCAGCGGCAGGATGCGCCGGTAGGCTTCGGAGTGATACCACGCCTGGGCCTGCTCCAGGTCGGGAAAGCCGAGCATGATGATATCGCCCTGCCAGCTCCCCTCCAGCACTTGGATGGTACCGCCGTGGATCAGATAGTGGCCGCCGTAGGGGGCCAGGGTGGCATCGATCTCTTCCAGATACTCGACAATCTCGGGGCCCATGAGGACGTCCTGCAGGCGGGCGATGGCGTAGGCGGTCATGGCGATGCTCCTGTGGTGGGTTTCACGGGTAGCTTCGCCCGGCGTGTGCGGCCTGGCGATTACCTGCGAGGTAATAGCCAGGCATATTGCTTGGCGCTAATCTAGGCCCATGACCATGAACTCATCCACTCCCGGACAGCTGTTGAAGATGTGGCGCCAGCGGCGACGGCTCAGTCAGCTCGCGCTCGCCACCGAGGCCGATATCTCCCAGCGCCATCTGAGCTTCGTCGAATCCGGGCGCGCCGTGCCGAGCCGGGAGATGCTGCTGCGCCTGGCGGAGCAGTTGAACGTTCCCCTGCGCGAGCGCAACCGGCTGCTGCTCGCCGCCGGCTTCGCCCCGGCCTACGGCGAGCGCGGGATCGACGCGCCTGAACTCGAGGCGGTCCGCGGCGTGATCGAGCGGCTGCTGGCGAGCCATGCCCCCTACCCGGCACTGGCTGTCGATTGCCACTGGCACCTGCTGATGGGCAACCGCCCGCTCGAGCTGTTGCTCGACGGCATCGATCCCGTGCTACTGGAGCCGCCGATCAATGTGCTGCGACTCACCCTTCACCCCCAGGGGCTCGCGTCGCGCATTCGCAATTTCCGCGAATGGCGCGCCCATGTTCTGGAGCGCCTGTCCCGCCAGGCCGACACGACAGCCGACCCAGCGCTTGCCTTGCTCATCGCAGAATTGAAAGGCTACCCGATGCCGGCCGAGGCTCGCCCCCAGCTAGCCTCGAGATCGAGCCATGCCGGCATCGTCGTACCGCTGGAGCTGGCTATGCCGGATGGCCGCGTGCTGTCGCTGTTGAGTACCACCACGGTATTCGGCACCCCGCTCGACATCACCCTGGAGGAACTCGCCATCGAATCGTTCTTCCCGGCGGACACGGCCACCCAGGAGGCGCTGCAACAACTGGCCGCTGCAGCGCCGCCTGGCTAGAGCGACAGGCAGATCTTGCCGAAGTGGCGTCCCGCCTCCTCGTGGCGGAAGGCATCGGCGATCTCGCCTAGTGCAAAGGTGCTGTCGATGATCGGGCGCACGCCGATGGCCTCGATGCCGCGCACCATCTCCTGCTGCTGGGTGCGGCTGCCAACGATCAGCCCCTGCAGGCGCGCCTGCTTGGCCATCAGCTTGATGGTCGGCACCTCGCCACCGCGGCCGGTCAGGATGCCGATCAGCGCGATATGTCCACCGATGCACACCGCATCGATGGACTGCGGCAGGGTGCCGGGTCCGCCGACCTCGATCACGTGATCCACGCCCCGGCCGTCGGTCAGCGCCTTGACCTTCTTGCCCCACTCCGGCTCGGACTTGTAGTTGATGGTGTGGTCGGCGCCGAGTTCCTTGAGCTTTTCGATCTTCTCATCGGAAGAGGACGTGGAGATCACCCGCGCCCCCATCGCCTTGGCAAACTGCAGGGCGAAGATCGAGACACCGCCGGTGCCCAGGGTGAGTACGGTATCGCCGGCCTTGAGGTTGCCATCCACCACCAGCGCGCGCCAGGCAGTAAGCCCCGCCGTGGTCAGGGTGGCGGCTTCTTCGTGGCTGTAGCCCCTGGGCGCGTGGGTAAACCAGGTAGCCGGGCGAGTGACCTGCTCGCGGGCATAGCCGTCGATACCGTCGCCGGGCGTGGTCTTGAAATCCGCGACCCGCGCCGAGCCGTCGAGCCAGTGGGGGAAGAAGGTGGAAACCACCGCATCGCCCACCGAGAACTCCTCGACGCCATCGCCCACCACCTCGACCACGCCCGCCCCGTCGGACATGGGGATACGGCCATCGTCGGCGGGGATCATGCCGGATACCACGCCGTAGTCGTGGAAGTTGAGCGAGCTTGCCTTCACCCGCACGCGGATCTCGCCCGGGCCCGGCTCGCCGGGCGCGTCGCGCTCGACGACTTGCAACTGGTCCAGCCCACCCGGGCTGCGCAGTGTCACGACTTTCATGGCGTACTCCTTCTTGATCCTATAAATGAGCGTGCTAAGAGGCTAGCGCAACATGCCGGCGGCAGGTCAAGCGATGGCTCGCTGCATGAAACCCACCAGCGCTTCCACCTGCGATATGCGATGCGTCCAGTCGTCATTACCCCCTTCGAGATAGGCGCGCCGCGCCAACGCCAGTGCGTCCCGGTGCTCCGGGGGTAGGCGACAGCAGCATCCTTGGAGTAATGGCCCTTTCATCCATTCAGTAATGCGGCGGTGTCATCACCCAAATCACTATGGTTTTGGACTTTCCCGGATTCCTATACCTATGAGGCCGTGAAGAATCGAAATGGAAGCTGTCGCCTTCATTGAGAAGAAACACTTCTGATTCAATGGTGAGCTCCAGCTGCCCTTGGTCCACATAGCCGGCCTCTTCCCCTTTATGGCAATAGAGTTCGTCTCCAGAAGACCCGCCAGGCTCAAGGGTGCACAGCAGGAGTTCAAGCTGACCGGACAGCGTGGGCGTGAGTAGTTCATCACGGATTCCCGACTCGAACTTCAAGGCACGGCGCCGGGATGCGCGCACGACGATTGCAGCCTCGGGCGCCTCTTGCTCTTCTGGATCGGGGAAGAACCAGTTGATATTCACGCCGAGGACACGCGCAATCACATTCAGTGCACGGATCGACGGCGTCGCGTGCTCGCGCTCAAGCTGACTTAGATATCCAACAGACAGACCCGTTTCACCCCCTAAGGCCTGAAGCGTCATTTTCTTTGCTTTGCGCAGCTCACGCATGCGCGAACCAATGATCGGCTGCGTCTCACGCGGGCCAGCACCTCTGGAGCCATTCTGCCCTTTGACCGAAGTATACCTAGATTGACTCATCTAAATTTTTCACATATTTTTTTGATGTGAGAGAAAATAATTATCAAAAATTATAGCACAACTGGGAATGGAATCATCATCACTCAGCTAAGGTTGCTCTGCCTTCTGCGGGGCGATGCGAGGAGCAACCGATGGAACGACCTGAATTCAACAAGAAAGCGCTTCTAGCCCGCATAGGTGCAAACGGGCCGGTCATGATCCTTTGTGCAACGGCGCTGATGGCGTTCCAAGACGCCATGGTAAAAATGATGAGCGCCGACCTGCCACTTTGGCAGCTATTCCTGACCCGGTCGATGATCGCCCTTCCAGCGCTTCTGATACTGTCACGGGAAAAGTCCAGCATGGTACTGAGGGCCGCCCTCGCCCCCTGGGCGCTTCTTCGGTCGTGTCTTATTGTAGCGATGTACGTTGCATTCTATGCAGCGTTACCGATCCTGGATCTGTCCATAGTGGCTGCATGCTATTATATGGGTCCTGTCGCTATCGTTTTGCTCTCAGCGATCTTTCTCCGTGAACCGGTTCGGCCAGGACAGATCGTTGCCATCGGCGTGGCATTCTGCGGCGTCCTGATCATTGTCCAGCCAACGGGCCAAGCGTTCTCCGCAGCAGCCCTCATACCTCTCGCTTCGGCACTTTGCTACGCGATTGCCGCAGTAGTGACACGGGGCTGCACGAGTGCGGCTGGCCCCTGGGCCCTTACCGTTTCGGTTAATATTACCTTCATAGTAATCGGTGGTGCTGGTATCGTAATCCTGAAAATTTTCGCCCCAGATCCAGTTTACCCATTTCTAATGCGCATCTGGATGCCGCTCAGCAGTGAGATTTTTGCTAGTCTCGCAGTGCTTGCAGCAATTTCCATCGGCATTCACCTAGCTCTGGCACGAGCGTATCAGGCTGGACCTATAACGGCTGTCGCAAGTCTCGACTATTCATACCTCTTATTTGCCGCACTGTGGGCATTTATCCTCTTCGGCACTGTTCCTGAAAGCATGATTGTAGCCGGCACCGGCCTTATCACTACAGCCGGAATGTGGATCACATTAGGGTATCGAAAGCGGCGAGACTAACCTCCATTATGAACACTCTTCCTGCTTGCATTGAAATACTGTTATAGCAGCATCCCCCGTCCCACTTTAATTCCATCAATACCTATAGAGAGACCGGGGACCGCGGTACGATTCAGACTGCCAAGTGGTTAGTCCAACATCCTGCCTAGAGGTCAAGCGATGGCTCGCTGCATGAAACCCGCCAGCGCTTCCACCTGCGGTATACGCTGCGTCCAGTCGTCATTACCCCCTTCGAGATAGGCGCGCCGCGCCAACGCCAGTGCGTCCCGGTGCTCCGGGGGCAGGCGCTCCAGCGCCCAGCCAGCGGCCACGTCCTTGGAGGCGATCTCTCCCGTTTCCAGGGTCATCCACATCCGCGCCAGGGTCAGCAACACGTTGCGCTCATCGCCCTCGAGTCCATCAACCAGGCCAGGCAGCGATTCGACGATTGCCCGTCGCAGGTCCGCCTCGGGAATCGGCGCAATCAGCTCTGCCAACTCGGGCCCGCACAGGGCGAGACTTTGCTGCCTGGCAGTGGTCAGCACCACCGCCAGGTCGGGGTCGGCCGCAGCAGATGGAATGTGGCCCTGCTCGAACTCATCTCGCAACCACTCGCCATAGACCAGCTCGCTCCGCGGCGGGTAGCGCCAGGGCACCAGTGCACGGCGGCACAGCAGCGTCACCTCCAATGGCCGGGGTGAACCGTCGTCTGCTGGGTTGCCGGATACCGCCATCAGTGCCTCGACAATGCGCCTACGTACCCACTCATCGAGCGGCTGGCTGATGATCGCCAGCACGTCCACGTCGCTATTGGGACGCAGTCCGCCAGCCAGTGCCGAGCCAAACAGATAGACGCCGACCACGCTATCGCCCAGCTCGCGCGCGATGATGTCGAAAGCAGCTTCGGCCTCGTTCGGCAGCGAGATCAGGGCATCCGCTCCATCAACGGCCGCAACGCCACACTGCGTGGCTCGCCGTCGAAGTCGTCGCTGACCAGCACCTCGGCCCGCTGGCGCAGGTAGTATCCTGCACCCTCTACCTCGGCAATGCGCTGCATCTCGGCCAGGGCCTCGATCAACTGTGGCGTCAGGCGGTCGAGCACCGGGCGTACTTCCTCACCGAGGTCAGGCGGATCGGCGAATGGCGGGCGCCCCTCCTGAGTCCACTGCAGATGGAGCCGCCGCTGTATCTGCTTGCTGGCCTCGAACTGCTGCTGAAAGAAGTCGCGGGCGAAGCCTTCATCGATGCCTGCCGCAACCGCCTCCTCGGCCACCGACTCGAGGATCTGCGCTTCGCGCTCCGGCGCCTCGATGGCCGCCCCTGAGTTCCACTTCGACTGCGCCACCAGCGGCGCCACCCCGAGGCGCTCATCGACCAGTTGCAGCATGTAATCGATGGCCGCCTGATCCTGCTCCGGCGGTGCCGGCGGCTGTGTTTGACAACCGGCGAGCAGCAACAAGACAACGAGGCCGGCAAGATGGCAACGCCATGTAGCTCGATAGCCAAACGACATGGGGACGACTCCTTTCGTGATTGAACGACACCCAGTGTGGCAGCATGGTCGGAGTGCGGCCACCGGCTATACTACGTTTACCAGCGACGTCTCCTGGCGTCCACGCTCAGAGATCCCTCCCATGCGCCAGCCACGCGTGACTGCCTTGCTTGCCGCGTTCGTGTTCGCGTCGCTACTTGCCACGGCCCCGGCTGTCGTCGCTTCGCCATCACCCCAGGCCCAGTCAGCCCTCGACAAGGCCGAGGAGCTGGAACAGGTCATCGCTCCGGACGTCGAGGCCGCACCACCCGACGCCCCCATCACGCAAGGTGAAGCCCAGGCCGTGGATCCCGCCGGCCAGGCGGCGCTGGAAGACCCGCTGACCTGTCTCGCCCGCGCCCTCTACTGGGAGGCCAAGGGCAACCCCGAGGCCGAGAAAGCCGGCGTCGCCAACGTGGTCATGAACCGGCTGGCACACCCGGAATTCCCCAATACGGTGTGCGAGGTCATCACCGCCGGCTCCGAGCAGGGGCCTTGCCAATTCTCATGGTGGTGTGACGGCCGCGCGGATGAAGTGGTAGAGGAAGATGCCTACGAGATCGCCAAGGAGATCGCCCGCCAGGCCCTCAACCAGGCGCTTCCCGACCGCACCGGTGGGGCACTGTATTTCCACGACCGCAGCGTGCAGCCGGACTGGGCCGCGGTGTTTCCGCTGACCGCCGAGACCGATATTTTCCTGTTCTATCGCCCCAGTGGCGGGGCCGCGCGTTAATCGCCGTGCTTGCTGGCCAGCTGTAAGGTTCGTTCCGCCAGCGCCTCGGCGACGAAAGCTAGAAAAGCGCGAATACGCGCCACCCGCCGCAGATCGGGATGGGTCAGCAGCCACAGGTCGGTGGCAAGCTCGGGGATCGGCTCACCGATGCGTGTCAGCGCCGGGTTGCCATCGGCAAGATAACAGGGCAGCACGGCCCGCCCTGCCCCTCGCGCACCGCTGCGTACATCCCCAACATGGTGTCGACGCGATAGCGGCAGCGCTGGTTAGCGCCGCTATCGGCCATCCAGATGTCGAGTGCGTTATAGCCCAGGTGGCGGTCCGGCCCGACCCAGGCATCTGGCGCCGCTCCGGCACGCGCATAGACCGCCTGGGCAATACGCCCCGCCGGGCGGCCAACCAGGTGCTCCGGCGGCGCAGCCGAGGGCCGTACCGCCACATCGGCATCGCGCTGGGAGAGATTGAACAACTGGTTGGACACTGCCACCTCGAGGGTGATCTCGGGATGCTCGCGCTGGAAGTCGGCGAAGATCGGCGACAGCAGCCCCATCAGCAGCGTATCGGTGGTGGTCACGCGGATACTGCCGGAGAGTCGCAGGTCGCGCCCCGCCATCCGCCGCTCGGCCCCCAGTACTTCGGCTTGCACTCGAGCCGCGGTGGCGGCCAGGTCCTCCCCTGCCGCCGTAGGCGCATAGCCCGTGCGCGAGCGCTCGAACAGCGCCACGCCCAGGCGTGCTTCGATGGCGTTCAGGCGCCGGAATACCGTGGCGTGACTGGCCCTCAGCCGGCGGCCGGCACCCGACAGCGAGCCCGCCTCGGCGATGGACAGGATCACGCGTAGATCGTCCCACTGCAGCGACTGTTCATTCATGCAAAGCCCGCTTTCAACAATAGGGAATACTCAATCACGAATGAACAGCATAGCCTCTAACCTACACACTCTCGACCGGAGGTCTACGCATGAACGTGCTGATCGCCTTCTGCCATCCCGAACCCCACTCCTTCAACGGCGCTCTCAAGGAGGTCGCCGTGGAAACCCTGCAGCGCCAGGGTCATGGCGTCGAGGTCTCGGATCTCTACGCCGAAGGCTTCGATCCAGTGGAGGGCCCGGCGCACTATGCCGGACGGGTCGACCCCGATACCTTCTTGCCACTCAACGAACAGCGGCACGCCTTCGACCGGCAGGCATTGCCAGACGACGTGCAGCGCGAGATCGCGCGGCTCGAGCGTGCGGATCTGATCATCCTGCAGTTCCCGCTGTGGTGGCACGGGCTGCCGGCGATGCTCAAGGGCTGGTTCGACCGGGTGATGGTCTACGGCGGACTCTACTCCGGCAGCATGCGCTATGACCGCGGCCACCTGGCAGGCAAGCGGGCGATCTGCTCGGTGACCACCGGCTCGCCGGCGGCGGCCTTCACCCGCCACGGGCGCGGCGGCGACATGGCAACGCTGATGTGGCCGACACACTGCTCGCTCTACTACCTGGGCCTGGAGGTGCTGGCACCGCAGGTCGTCTACGGCGTGCAGGGCGGCGGGCTCAGCTACCAGGCCGAGGGCGAGTTTCGCGAGCACCTCGAGAGCGCCAAGGCGGGCTGGGCCCAGCGGCTGCCCACCCTCGAGGATGCTCCCACGATTCCCTTCAGCGGCTGGCAGGATTGGGACGAGCACGGCGTGCTGGAGGCGGAGCATCCACTGAGCTGGAGACCGTGACACCGCGCATGTTAGACCCGGTGAAGCGATGGCGGTAACCTCTGACAGTGCTGGCTTCCCAACCCCCGGAATGCCCGAATCATTTCATCTCGAATAGCGCTGATAAAGTGCTAAGGCCAGCCGTGAAGAGTAGTGAGAATCTAGTTCGTATTCTGATTATTGCAGTGCTGGTACTGGCAGTTGCCATATACCTATCATAGCGCAACACTTACTACGTCTTGCCCGGCTTGGAGGGACCCATAGAAGGCCGATGCCGCATAGCTGATGGCTACGTGGGCTCCTTCCACGGCAAGCGTGTCGGCGATGACTGCTCCAAGCCCACGTGACCCGCCGGTTACGAGAGCGACTTTGCCTGTCAATGTCTTCCGCATGGTTAGGACCTTTCGTTGTTGGGTGGATCGACTGATCCGGAACTGCGTTATAGTGAATACATGCCCTGGGCCTCAGAACATCGAGTCACCGCAGGGGAATTTAATAATGATCGTTACGCTAACGATCGGCATGATATGCTGTCAAGCAGTTTCGTACTGATCGTTATTTTTTATGAGGCAGAGGTGATCTGATGGGACGCCGCCGCGAATTCGACGTGGAGAAGGCACTCGACGCCGCGCTATGCGTCTTCTGGCGTAAGGGGTACGAGGGCGCCTCCTACACCGATCTTACCGAGGCAGCTGGAGTAGAGCGGCCCGCACTTTATTCCGCGTTCGGCAACAAAGAGGCACTCTTTCGCCGAGCGCTGGCGCGCTACTACGAGCGATACTTGGACTTCATTCCGGAAGCGCTTGAGCTGCCGACGGCACGAAAGGCCGCTGAGCACATCCTCTACCGCTCAGCCGAACTCAACACACAGTATCCCGACCATACGGGCTGTCTCGGGATCAATGGCGTCCTGGCGGGATCGGATGAAGCGGAGCCTGTACGGCAAACGTTGATAGAGGCTCGCGCGATTGGCGAAGCACAGCTTCGTGAACGCTTCGAGCGGGCAATAGCCGAGGGCGACTTGCCAAACAACGCCAAACCCGATGCCCTTGCGGCATTCGTGATGGCTGTTCTTCATGGCATGGCGGTGCAGGCTAAAGCTGGCTTTAGCCGCGACATGCTAGAGGCTGTTGCCGAGCAAGCGCTCTCCACATGGCCGACGCGCAGTTCCACACACTCCTGGAAGTCATCCCCGGGCTAAAGGTAAATACTTTCCAGGCGACATCTAGCAATTGGCGCAGCCACTCGTCTCTGGATGGGCGGCGGTACGAGGGCCTTCAGGAGGGCGAGGAGCATCATGTGCTGCAGACCCACGGAACCTCAGACGCGGTAGCACACCCACCCTTTGAAGGTGAAGCCTGCGTAGAACAGCTGGATTTCTCCGAACCCGGCCTCTAAGAACAGGGCTTCGTCTTCCTCAGGCGACAGGGCCGGAAGACGTTCTTTCATGGTCATGATGCCCTGTTCGGCCTGCTCCATGGGGACCCCCTTGAAGACCAGAAGGTCCGCATTGCGGCGAAGCCAGAGATCACGCTGCGGTCCATCTTGCGAAAAACTGTGATGCGCCACGACGAAGGGGGCGCCGGGACGCAGACGCTGGTGAAGTTCCCGCAACGTGCGTAGACGCTCCTCACGGGCCAGGAAGTGCAACGTCAGTAGGCAAGTCGCGCCATCGAAGGGCCCTTCTGGTGCATCATCGATATAACCTTCATGGAGGGTGACACAGCTTGCCTTGTCACCGAGGGCCAAGCGTGCCTGAGCGAGCATCGCGGACGAGGGATCCACCCCGTCGAACCGCCAGCCAGGCTGATAATCGGCAAAAGCCCGAAGTTCGAGCCCTCCACCAGCACCGAGAACGAGCACGCGCCCTGAGGTTGGTACCCGCTCGGCCAGCAGAATGCCGGCCATGCGGTGAAGATCTTCGAGGCCAGGCACGTGACGTGCAACCCGCTCTGCATAGGTTGCGACATTGCCGGGGTTTGTGGCGTTCGACATAGGGTTCTCCGCTCGCTATGAGCCTGATCAATGCCATCCTGACCGTAAATTCCGGATTGCTACTTTTCCTTAACTCTCAGCAGAAAACCAGCTTACGATCAATGCAGCGAGATCGTTCGCTGCTTGTTCTTTCGTGCAGCCACCACGAACCATCTCGTCTGACAATGCTTCAGCAGCCCCGATCAGGCCGACGCAGCGACGGCGGACAGCTTCGGACGGAAGGCGCGATAACGGCGTCAACACGTCTACATAAAAAGCGATATGGCCCTGGATCATCTCCTGCTGGTAGGCATCCATCTGCCCATCGCCCTTGAGTGCAGCGGCAATGGCATGCCACTCCGGACCCACAGCAGTGGTGCACTCCATATAGGCTTGCGCCCCGACCTGAGCGACGTCCTCCAATCGCGCGGGGGTCTGTGACAACGCCGTTGCCAGCGCCTCTACCTGCTGATCCATGATCCCCTTGTACAGCGCGATCATCAGCCCAGATCGACTATCAAAATGGCTGTAGGTAATCGGCTTGCTCACTCCTGCACGCTCGGCGAGTACACCGAGCGTCAGTGCATCCGTCCCTTCCTCGCGCACTATCGTGCGAGCGGTTTCAAGGAGCTGAGCCCTTCTGGCAGCTCTCGGCAGTTTTTTCGTCAATTGTCACCCTCTGCTTGACAGTTTGAGCCTCCCCCCTATACTACCGCCAGAAAGTTACTAGTAGTAACTTACTTATGGTAACATCCAGCTGCCCGGGCATCCAGCCCGACCACGGAGGTCTTATGACCATTCTCTCCCGCCGGTTTCACCTTGTCGACCGCCCAGACGGGCTGCCCCAAACCGATGATTTCAAACTTGTCGAGGGCGTTCTCGATGCACCCGCTAGCGGCCAACTGCTCGTTCGCAACGAGTGGCTTTCGGTCGACCCCTACATGCGTGGCCGCATGAACGACCGAAAGACCTATATTCCGGCCTTTGAATTGAACCAGCCCCTGGATGGGGCCGCGATCGGGGTTGTCGTCGAAAGTGGCGACGATAATTTCTCCCCCGGCGACACAGTCAGCCATTTCGCCGGATGGCGCGACCATGCACTGATCGCTGCGGATTCGGCCACGCGCATTGATACGCACATACCGGCGCAGGCCTATCTTGGGCCGCTCGGCTTTCCCGGTATTGCCGCCTATGCCGGCCTTCTACGCATCGGAAATCCCAAGCCAGGAGAGACGGTCTTCGTCTCGGCGGCAGCGGGCGCGGTGGGATCGTTGGTTGCGCAAATAGCGAAGATCAAGGGGGGCCGGGTGATCGGTTCGGCCGGCTCGGAAGAGAAGCTACGCTGGCTGCGCGAAGAGGCCGGTGTCGACGCAACGATCAACTACAAGGAAGTGCCTGAGCTGACGGCGGCCCTGCGCGCAGCCGCCCCCGACGGCGTCGACATCTATTTCGACAATGTCGGCGGGGCACATCTAGAGGCGGCACTTGCCGTCGCCAACGATTTCGCCCGTTTTCCCCTCTGCGGGATGATCGAGCAGTACAACGGCGTACCCACCGGCCCCCGCAACATCTATGCGGTTATCGAGAAAAGCATCCGACTCGAGGGCTTGATCAGCACCAACTATCTCGACATCTGGCAGGATTTCCAGCGCGAGGTCGGACAATGGATTCTGGAAGGCAAGATTAAATGGCAGGAGACGGTCATCAATGGCCTCGAGAATACGCCAGCCGCGTTCCTTGACCTCTTCGCCGGAAAGAATACCGGGAAAATGCTCGTAAAACTTTCCCACCACTGAAACCGCCGACGCGGCTACCTCTCTCCAGGCACGTATGAGGTGACAGGGAACCTGTCTCCTATGCTCCTTGCGCCGGTACTTGCCTGGAAGATGGATGATAAGTCAGCGTCTCAGGAAAAGATCATGATAAACCTTACTCGTAGAGCTGTTCTCGCAGGCATGGCCGCCGCCATGCTTGCCGCGGCCATGCCTTCTTTTTCGTGGGCCACTGAGCCCACGGTCATGCCTCCGGTCCGCATGGTCGAAGCCAATGGAATCAACCTTGCGGTGTATGAAGCTGGGTCCGGACCGGCCATTGTCCTACTTCACGGCTTTCCCGGATTGGCATTCACCTGGCGTCACCAGATCCCTGCGCTCGTGGACGCAGGATACCGCGTAATCGTACCCGACCTGCGAGGCTACGGTCTCAGTGACACTCCCACTGCAGTCGAGGACTACGATATCGCCCATCTGACGGGAGATGTCGCTGGCCTGCTTGACGCACTCAATGTGGAGAAGGCTGTCGTCATGGGCCATGACTGGGGCGGCCTCCTCGCATGGCAGATGGCGCTTTTCCATGAAGAACGCATTGCCGGGGTGATCTCGCTCAATACACCGCACATCCCTCACTGGATGCTTTGGCTTCACCCGGATCTCGTCAACGCCGTATTGCCGACGGGGCAGGACTTCGTCGCGGATCCGCATGTCGATCCCATCGCCCAAATGCAGGAGGTCTATAGCCCTCAGATGTACGTGCTGATGTTCCAGGATGGGCGAGCGGCCGATGACATCATGAACCAGGACGTACGTGGCACCTTGAGAGGTGCTATGCGCAAGGACCTCGGCACTCCGCAAGGCTGGGATAGCCTGCCTCAGGCGGCCCTGAATATGGAATATTATGGCCAGCCTTCACCAGAGGAACTCCCTGGGAACGACGTTCTGACCTCAACCGAGCTGGGCTACTACGTCAGGCATTTCGAGCGCACCGGTTTCACTCCCGCCATCAACTGGTACCGAAACATCTCACGCAACTGGGAGGCGGGGCTGCATATCGATCAGACCGTCCGTGTGCCGTCGCTGATGGTAGGTGCAGCCAACGATGTAGTACTCAGACCAAGCATGATGAATGAAATGGATTCATATGTAACGGATCTCGAAAAGCATGTCCTTGCCGACACTTGGCATTGGACGCCAGAGGAAAAGCCAGAAGAGTTGAACCGGCTGGTCATTGCCTGGCTCGAGCGACGCTTCGCACCGTATTGAGCGCCTGCCGATAACCAGCTTGACCCCTGCAAGTGCGGATGCCTGAGATGCAGAACATCCATGCTTTCAACTTTTATAGAACGGAGAATGTGATGAAAGAGATGACAGAAAAAGTACTGTTCGTCGGAGGCTCGGGCGTCGTCGGCTCCCGAACAGTGAAGCTGTTTCGCGAACGGCATGCGGACATCCCAATCCTGATCGGAGGCCGCAATCTGGAAAAGGCCAGGGCCGTCGCACGTGAGGTCAACTCCGCCGAAGCCGTAGAAGTCGATGTCGACAAGCCGGGACTGGGCCTTGCGAAGGACGTTTCCCTGGCCGCTGTCGTCATGATGGTACCCGACGAGGGGCTCAATGGCCTCGCTTTGGCTCAGGAAAGGGGCGTGCCTTACCTTAGTATCGGAAACTGGCTAGCCGAAGTGGGGGCCGAGATGGCCCATTTCATGCGTCGCCCCCAAGCGTCACCCATCGTGCTTGCAAGTCATTGGCACGGTGGGACCGCAGTATTTCTCACGCAGGCCACCGTAAAGTCTCTGGAAACGGTTCGTTCCGTGAAGGTTGGAGCAATTGTAGATGAGCTTGACGCAACCGGTCCTGCCGCAATTGCGGATATGGAACGTGGTAGCGAAGGTGGGGTCGGCACATTGGCCTTCAAGGACGGGCGCCGCGTCTGGCTATCTGGCGCTGCAACCAGACGAATGATCCAAGCAGTCGATGGCCGGAAGTTCGACGCAGTTGCTTTCGCTCCTTATGATGTGGTCAGTATCCACGCTATTACCGGCGCACATGACGTTCGCTTTTATCTTGCAAGCAGTGTCTCTTCGAGCCGCCTACGTGGTGGCGACATAGCGACTGAACTTGTCGTGGAAATAGAAGGCGAAGTTGGTGGGAAACCGCAAACGTGTCGTTCTATGATCGAGTTTACGAGAGGACAGGCTACGTTGACAGGAGTCAGCGTCGTACTGGCTCTTTCGACGGTCCTCGGCTTGGAGGGCCGGCCACCCGTTTCTCCCGGCCTCTATTTTCCGGAACATATTATCGATGCTGAATGGTTCCTTAACGAGCTCATTCGCGCGGGAGCTACAGTAGTCAAGGATGTGGAATACTAATAAATGCTTAGTGACACTAATATCTCGCGTCGGGCCGTGAACACTCTTCCGCTGAGCCGCGATCTCGATGACGGTAGGTGTCCACCTACTTCTTAGTGGACACCTATCATGAGTGAGATAAGGAACCGCTGAATAATTCGGCCGTGTTCGGCTGATCTTTTCAGTCTGGCCAATCATCGTCTAAGCGGTCACTACATAGCCACCATAAGTGGCCTGTTTTTCCTGGCAGACGGTTCTCCGGCTGCCAAGCAAAATTCAAGGCCCACTGGCTCCGTCAACATGGCTCTGGCATCGTCCAGCCAGCGCCAAATTGGTCAGTCCGAATAAGGTGAACAGCTGCGCCTGATTCCTGGCCAGTCCTTTATAGGGAACCTTCCGGTAGCCGGCATCGCCGAATACCTGCTTGTCATCATCCCGAACCAGAGCGCTGCCATGGTGACATCGGCAACGTTGGCCGAGGTGGTGGCAACACTGTGGGTAACCTCGGCGACCGCATCGACGCCGACATGGGCCTTCATGCCAAAGAAATACTGGTTGCCTTTCCCTCCTCGGTGACATCGGGCAATGTGACGACGCACCTGCCTTACCGCACGACCTTCGACCGCCGCTAGCAAACGCAAACCGAAATCTACGAATTCTCGATTGCCATCGAGAACGAAATTCCCCCACGCATGGACTTGCGTATCGACGCCGTCCTGGCACTCACCGATCAGCTCAAGCGATATGAAGGGACGTTCGTCATCCTGCCACACCCCGATGTTCTGGACTACAAATATGCGTTTCTCGAACAGGTCATTCCCGCGCTCAAGCCGGATGCCTGGTTTGGTTCCTTGGCGCAGTTCGGTGATTGGTGGCATGCCCGCGACCGGTTGGAAATCGATGTCGTGAACGTCGAGGGTCAACAACAGCTGCAGCTTTATGCACCTGTCCCCGTGCAAGGCGTGACCCTGCAGCTTCCCCCCGATTGGCAGTTGGGGAGCGAGACGCCCGACGACATCCTGCTCGAAACATCAGTGCTGTACCTGCCTGAGGTGGTAGGCGAATTACGGATACCGGTCGAAGTTTACTGATTGTTGGGAGGCGATCAGGCGTGGCGCGGCCAGCCACCCGCCAGCGCGCGATAGAGCCCCACCAGTGCCGTCGCCGAACGCGTGTGACTGCGCGCCAGGCTATCCTCGGCTTCCAGAAGCGAGCGCTCGGCGTCGATGACCTCCAGGAAGTCGATGACGCCCACCTCGAAGCGCACCCGAGCCTGGCGCGCCGCCTCGGCGCTGGCCTCGGCGGCATCCATCAGATGTTCGCGCTCACGCAGCGCCTGGGCATAGCGGGCCATGGCGGTCTCGGTCTCCTCGAGCGCGACCAGGATCGTCTGCTCGTAACGCGCCAGGTTGGCCTCGGCGTCGGCATCGGCGGCGGCCATTCGCGCACGCACCCGCCCGCTGTCGAGGAACGACCAGTCGATGCCCAGCGCAATCAGCCGCGTCTCGCTGTCCCGACCAAACAGGTCGCCGGTGCTGGCCGCCTGGGTACCCAACAGCCCGCTCACGGTGAAGCGCGGGTAGAGGTCGGCAGTGGCAACGCCGATGCGGGCGCTGGCAGCCTGCAGGCGGCGCTCGGCGGCGGCGATGTCCGGACGCCGGCGCAGCAGCTCGCCGGGCAGGCCGGTGGCCACCCGGGTCGGCAACAGCGGCAGAGCGGCCGGTCCCGCCAGCATAGCGACCAGGGCCCCGGGCTCCTGGCCCGTCAGCACGGCGATGCGGTGTGTAGCAGCGGCGATCTCGCCCTCGAGGGCCGGGATCCTCGACAGCGTGCTCTGCAGCTGGGCCCGGGCCCGCACACTGTCGAACTCGGTGCCGCGCCCCGCCTCGAGGCGCGCCTCCACCAGCGCCAGCGACTCGCGCTGGTTGTCGGCGTTGGCCTGTGCAACCCGCAGCTGCTCCTGCAGCCCACGCAGCCGGAAGTAGGTATCCACCAGTTCACCGATCACCACCACCTGCAGCGCACTCAGGTCGGCGGCCGTGGCCTCGGCCTCGGCGCGCTGGGCCTCGACGCTGCGCCGAACGCGGCCGAAGAAATCCAGTTCCCAGAACGCCGCCACGCTGGCATCGATGCTATCGCTGTCGCGGTCGGCGCGTGAGCCGCCCGGCATCTGGTCGGCGCTCAGGCGCTGATTCGCCACGCCGCCCTCGAGCGTAACCCTCGGCGCCAGGTCGCCACGGGACTGCCGTAGCAGGGCCAGGCTCCTGTCGTAGCGCGCCAGGCCGATGCGCAGATCATGGTTGGCGGCCAGGGCCTCCTCCACCAGCTGGCTCAGCAACGCATCATCGAAGCGCTGCCAGAACTCGGACTCGACGGCCTGGGTGGAAAAGTGCACCTCATCGGCGCGTACCAGCGCTTCGGGTGCCGGCGACTCGGGCGCTCGATAGTCGGGCCCCACCGCGCACGCGGTGAGCAGAGACACCAGCGAAATCAACAGCAGCTTAGGCACGATATTCGCCCTCCATCGGCAAGGATTCCAGGGACGGGGGAGCATCACGCGTCACCAGCTTGCGCAGGGCGACGTAGAACACCGGGGTCAGGAACAGGCCGAACAGGGTGACGCCGAGCATGCCGGCGAACACCGCGGTGCCCAGTGCCTGGCGCACCTCGGCGCCGGCCCCGCCGGCCAGCATCAGCGGCACCACCGCCGCGGTGAAGGTGATCGAGGTCATGATGATCGGCCGCAGGCGCAGGCGGCAGGCCTCCAGCGCCGCCTCGACGATGCCCCGGCCCTGCATCTCCAGCTCGCGGGCGAACTCGACGATCAAAATGGCGTTCTTGCACGCCAATCCGATCAGCACCACCAGGCCGACCTGGACGAAGATGTTGTTGTCGCCGCCGGTGAGCTTCACGCCGATCAGCGCCGAGAGCATGCACATCGGCACGATCAGGATCACCGCCAGCGGCAGGGTCCAGCTCTCGTAGAGTGCCGCCAGCGCCAGGAACACCAGCAGGATCGCCAGCGGGAAGACCACCAGGGCGGCGCCGCCCTGGTTGACCTGCTGGTAGCTCAAGTCGCTCCATTCGAAGGTCATGCCGGCGGGCAGCACCGCCGGCGCCAGGCCCTCGACCAGCGCCAGCGCCTGGCTCGACGACAGCACTCGAGGATCGGATTCGCCCATCAGGTCGGCGGCCGGGTAGCCGTTGTAGCGGATCACCGGATCCGGCCCAAAGGTCTCGCTGATACGGATCATGCTGCCGATCGGCACCATCTCACCGTAGTCGTTGCGGGTGCGCAGACGGTCAATATTCTCGGCATCCATACGATAGTCGCCGTCGGCCTGGGCGATCACCTGCCAGGTGCGGCCGAAGCGGTTGAAGTCGTTGACGTAGGCCGAGCCCAGATAGACCTGCAGGGTCTCGAACAAATCGCTCAGCGGCACCCCTTGCGACTTGGCCTTGACCCGGTCCACGTGCAGGTCGATCTGCGGCACGTTGGCCTGGTAGGAGGTGATCGGGTAGCCCATTCCCGGGGTCTGCGCCAGCGCCCCGCTGAGGCCATCGACGGCGTTCTGCAACTCGCCGTAGCCAAGGTTGGCGCGATCCTGCACGAACAGCGAGAACCCCGAACCGGAGCCGAGCCCCAGGATCGCCGGCGGCATGAAGGCGAAGCTGAAGGCCTCCTGCAGGGCGGCGAACTTGCCGTTGAGCTCGGCGGTGATCTCCTCGGCACTGCGCTGGCGGTCGCCGAACGCTTCCAGGCCAAAGAACACCGTGCCGGAATTGGGCGTGTTGGTGAACTGCAGCGGATTGAGGCCCGGAAACGCCACCGCCGCCTCGACTCCTTCGGTCTCCAGGGCGATCTCGGTCATGCGCCGGACCACCTCCTCGGTGCGATCCAGCGAGGCCCCCTCGGGCAGCTTGGTGCCGCCGATCAGGTACATCTTGTCCTGGGTGGGGATGAACCCACCCGGCACCGCCTGGAACATCAGCCCGGTGGCCGCCAGCAGCACCACATAGATGCCGAACACCACGCCACGCCGGCGCAGGCTGCGCCCCACTCCGCTTTGATAACGCTCGGAGCTGGCGCCGAACAAGCGGTTGAAGGGGCGGAACAGCCAACCGAACAGGAAGTCGATCAGCCGCGACAGGCGATCCTTGGGCGCGTTGTGGGGCTTGAGTAGCAGCGCCGCCAGCGCCGGCGACAGTGTCAGCGAGTTGATCGCCGAGATCACCGTGGAGATGGCGATGGTCACCGCAAACTGGCGATAGAACTGGCCGGTGACGCCCTCCAGGAAGGCCATCGGCACGAACACCGCGCACAGCACCACCGAGATCGCGATGATCGGCCCGCTCACCTCGCGCATCGCCTGATGCGCCGCCGCCAGCGGCGCAAGTCCCTCCTCGATATTGCGTTCGACGTTCTCCACCACCACGATGGCATCGTCGACCACGATACCGATCGCCAGCACCAGGCCGAACAGCGTCAGGGTATTGATCGAGAATCCCAGCAGGTAGAGCACCGCGAAGGTTCCCACGATCGACACCGGCACCGCCAGCAGGGGGATGATCGAGGCCCGCCAGGTCTGCAGAAACAGCGTCACCACCAGCACCACCAGCAGCACCGCCTCGAGCAGCGTCTTGATCACCGACTTGATGGAATCGCGCACGAACACCGTCGGATCGTAGACGATTTCGTGCTCCACCCCCTCGGGGAAACGCTCGGCCAGCTCGGCCATCTTTTCGCGCACCGCGTCGGACAGATCAATGGCGTTGGAGCCCGGCGCCTGGAAGATACCGATAGCCACCGCCTGCTGGTTGTCGAGCAGCGAACGCAGCGAATACTCGGCGGCGCCGAGTTCGATGCGCGCCACATCGGAAAGGTAGGTAACCTGGCCGTCACTGCCGGCACGGACAACGATATCGCCGAACTCCTCCTCGCTGGTCAACCTCCCCTGGGCGTTGATCGAGATCAGGAAGTCCGAGGCCTCCGGCGTCGGCGGCGCGCCGAGCTGGCCTGCTGAGACCTGCACGTTCTGCTCGCGGATCGCGGCCAGGATATCGCCGGTGGTCAACCCCCTCGCAGCGGCACGGTCGGGATCGATCCACACCCGCATGGCGTAGTCGCCGGCACCGAACAGCATCGCCTGACCGACGCCGGGCAGGCGCGCCAGCTCGTCGCGCACGTGCAGCGCCGCGTAGTTGCGCAGATAAGTGCTGTCGTAGCGCCCGTCAGGCGAGATCAGCTGCGGCACCATGGTCAGGTCGGGCGACTGTTTCTCGGTGGTCACGCCCTGGCGGCGCACCGCCTCGGGCAGCCGAGCCAGCGCCTGACTGACCCGGTTCTGCACCTGTACCTGGGCGTCGTCCGGATCGGTGCCAGGGCGGAAGGTCAGGGTCATCGCCAGTACCCCGTCGGAGCCGGCCACTGACTTCATGTACATCAGGTTCTCGACCCCGGTGATCGACTCCTCCAGCGGCGTGGCCACCGTCTCGGCGATCTCCTTGGGATTGGCGCCGGGATACACCGCCCGCACCTGCACGGTAGGCGGCACCACGTCGGGATATTCGCTGATCGGCAGCAGCGGGATGCTGATCGCCCCGGCGATGAAGATCAGAATCGACAGCACCGCGGCGAAGATCGGCCGGTCGACGAAGAACTTGGCGAAATTCATGACAAGACTCCCTTGCGGGGCCGACGGCAATGTCGCCCCAAGAACGTCGTTCAGGGTTGTGGTTATCGCTGGAGTCGTGACGCTCAGCGCATGGCCGCGTACTCACCGGCGCCGGCGTCCGAGCCGCGCATGTCGACGCTCTCTGCCGCCACTTGCATTCCCGGGAAGAAGATCCGCTGGGTACCGCGCACGACCACCCTGTCACCAGACTCGAGACCTGATGCAACGACCCTCAGCCCCTCGGCCATGCGACCCAGCCGCACGTCTCGGCGCTGCGCGAGCCCCTGCTCGTCGACCACATAGACGTACTTGCGGTCCTGGTCGGTGAGCACCGCCTTGTCATCGATCAGGATGGCCTGCTGCGAACCGCTGCCGAGCAGCTGCACCCGGGCGAACATGCCCGGCGCGAAGCGGCCCTCACTGTTGTCGAGCACGGCGCGGGTCAGGATGGTTCCCGCCGCGGCGTCCAGCCGGTTGTCGACGAAGTCCACCTCGCCCTGGTACGGATAACCCACATCGGTGGCCAGGCCAACGCGTACCGGCGTGCGCTCATCCCGAGAGCTCGCGCGCTCGCCGCTGCGGGCCATGGCGTCATACTGTAGATAGGCCTGCTCGTCGCTATAGAAATGCACGTGGACCTTGTCCAGCGAGACGATGCTGGTCAGCGGCGTGGCCTCGGAGACCAGGTTGCCGACGGTCACCAGGGCCCGTCCGGTGCGCCCGGAAATCGGCGCACGAACCTCGGTAAACGCCATGTTCAGGCTCGCCGTGTCGAGCGCCGCTCGCGCCGCAAGGACCTCGGCATTGGACTGGGCCGCCGCCGCCCGACGCTGGTCCAGCTCCTCGCGGGAGATGGCCCGGGTCTGCGCCAGGGTCTCCGCCCTGGCGGCCTCGCTGCGGGCAAGCTCGGCGCGGGCACGCGCTTGCTCGAGGTCGGCCTCTGCCAGCGCCAGCACAGCCCGGTAGGGACGCTGATCGATCACGAACAGCACCTCCCCCGCCTCGACACTCTGACCCTCGGTGTAGTGAATACTGTCGATATATCCGGTCACCCGTGGGCGTAGCTCGACGGTTTCCACTGCCTCGATGCGGCCGGTGAACTCGTCCCAGAAGCGCACGCTCTCGACCACCACATCGGCCACGCTGACCTGGGGCGGAGGTGGCGCCTGCTGCGCATTGTCGGCCTGGCTGTCACAGCCGGTCAGGAATACGAGTCCCACCGCCATGGCGGTAACCATAAGGCGTCTGGCGAGACCCGAGGGTGGGAACATCTCGTGGACGTTCATAAGTGACCTCTATCGACTCGGAATGGCGAAATACACCGACAACTCTCGTCGGACCTGGCAGTTGAATTGCCGTGGACGCTTACCAGTCGATTGTTATGATGGGGAATCGACACGCGGCAACCTGTCGCAATGCGCCACCATAAAGCCCTATTGACAACTTGATTAGTCGGGCTACCAGGGAAATACTGTCCCGTTGATGGGACAGTCAGCGAGCAGGTATTCCCGAGCGCCACACAGGACAACGACAATGTTGCAGGATCTCAACGACGCCTTGATCTTCGCCAAGGTGGTGGAACGGGGAAGTTTCATTGCGGCGGCCAAGCAGCTGCATCTTTCCAAGACAACGGTGAGCCGCAAGGTACAGGGGCTCGAGCAGCGTCTGGGCGCCCGCCTGCTGAATCGCACCACACGCAACCTGAGCCTCACCGAGGCCGGTGCGGTCTATTACGACTACTGCAATCGCATCGTCCGGGATCTCGGTGAAGCGGAGAGCGCCGTCCATCAGCTCGAGGAGAGTCCGAGAGGCTGGCTGCGCGTCACCGCCCCTTCACCATGTGTACCGAGTTCACCTCGGATCTGGTGCGGGAATTTCGCGTGCGCCATCCCGCCGTCAGGATCGAGCTAGTACTCTCCAATGATCGCCTCGACCTGGTCGCCAACCAGATCGACGTGGCACTGCGGGTCGGCCCGTTGCCGGACTCGACCCTTGTCGCCCGTCCCCTGGCGCGCTTCCGTTCGTTCGTGTACGCCAGCGACCACTATATCGCCATGCATGGCGAGCCCAGTGAGCCGACGGACCTGGCCCGCCACCCGGCACTGGCCAAGTCCACCGACCAGCGTGGTCAGCGCTATCTGTGGCAGCTACGCAGGGGCTCACGCCAGGAGGAGGTCGAGATCGACCCCATCGCTATCGCCAACGACCCCTTCGTGCTGCGCGGGTTGTTGGTCGAGGGGCAAGGCGTGATGCTGGCCAGCGAGATCGTCGCCTGCCTGGGGCCGGAAGAGCAGCGGCTGCGCCGCGTGCTCGAGGGATGGGAGGGCCCCGAGGTAGAGCTCAATGCGGTCTTTCCCGGCGGGCGTCTCATCTCTCCCAAGGTGCGCACCTTCGTCGACTTCGTCGTCGAACGCATGCAGATCGAGAACATGCCAACTTCCGAGCTATGGCATCCCCCGGCGTATCCCGAGACCGAAGCGCCGGCACAGGCCACGGCAGAGACCGCCTGATCCGACAGGAACTCTCGCGGCCCCAAGCGAGTCTGATAGGCCGTTGTTTCGATAAGGAGATCCCATGCTCGAGCACCACAACGACCCCACCCTGCCCAGCCCGCACTTTCCCGGTAGCCATATCGTGATGGACGACCGCTACGCCTTCGTCTCCGGCCTGACCGCCGCGGATATCCACGGCACCGAGGGCGATATTGGCAATATCAAGGAAGAAACCCACCGCATCATGCGCGAACTCGAGCGCTTGCTGGATATGGTCAACGTGCACATGAGCGACGTGGTGAGGGTTGATCTCCACCTCGCCGACCTCGACGAGATCAGCGAGATGGACAGCATCTACGCGGAGTTCTTCGAGGGGCCGAACTATCCGGCGCGCACCTGCACCCAGTCCCCCAAGCTGTTCGGCGGCTGTCGAGTCGAAATCACGCTGATGGCGCGCCGGCCGGAGTGAGCGCCGTCTCGCCGTCGAGATCCACACCCAGAAAGCCTCCCGACTGGCGCCGCCAAAGTGCGGCATAGAGGCCATCCTGGGCCAGCAGCTCGCGGTGGGTGCCGGTCTCGACGATGCGCCCCTCGTCGATCACCACCAGCCGGTCGAGCATGGCGATGGTCGAGAGGCGATGGGCGATGGCAATCACCGTCTTGCCCTGCATCAGGGTGTAGAGCTGCTCCTGGATCGCCGCCTCGACCTCGGAATCCAGCGCCGAAGTCGCCTCGTCGAGCACCAGGATCGGCGCATTCTTGAGCAGCACCCGGGCGATGGCGATGCGCTGGCGCTGCCCACCCGAGAGCTTGACCCCACGCTCGCCGACGTGAGCATCCAGCCCGCGCCGGCCCTGCACGTCCACCAGGTCATCGATGAAGCTGTCGGCGTGGGCGCGGCGCACCGCCTCCAACACCTGCGCCTCGCTGGCGTGCGGGCTGCCGTAGCGGATGTTGTCGCGCAGCGAGCGATGCAGCAGCGAGGTGTCCTGGGTCACCATGCCGATCTGCTGGCGCAGCGATGACTGGGTGACCTCGCCGATATCCTGGTCGTCGATCAGGATGCGGCCTCCCTCCAGGTCGTAGAAGCGCAGCAGCAGGTTGGCCAGGGTCGACTTGCCGGCTCCGGAGCGGCCGATCACCCCGACCTTCTCCCCCGGCGCGATGATCAGGCTCATGCCATCGAAGACCCGCTGAGCCTCGCCGTCCGGCCGCGCATAGCCGAAGCGCAGCGCATCGAAGCGGATCTCGCCGCGCGACACCTCGAGCGCCCGGGCGCCCGGCGCGTCCCTGACCTCCGGCTCGCGGGCGATGGTATTGATACCGTCCTGCACCGTGCCAATGTTTTCGAACAGCCCCGCCACCTCCCACAGGATCCAGTTGGACATAAAGCGGATGCGCATCACCAACGCGATGGCCACCGCGATCACCCCGAGCGATACCGCCTCCAGGTACCAGGCGCCGATGGCGATGGCCGCGACCCCGGCCAGCAGCAGCGAGTTGAGCAGCGTCAGGCTCACCGTCAGCTTGGTGGCCAGGCGCATCTGGCGGTGCACCGTGGCCATGAAGCCTTCCATGGCATCGCGGGCGTAGTGCTGCTCGCGCTGGGTATCGGCAAACAGCTTGATGGTCTGGATATTGCTGTAGCTGTCGACGATGCGCCCGGTCATCCGCGCCCGGGCGTCGGCCTGCTCCATGGAGACCTGGCGCAGGCGCGGTACGAACATCTTCATGATCGCGATATAACCCACCAGCCAGGCCACCAGCGGCAGCATCAGCCACGGCTCGGCGTTGCCCATCAGCAGCATGGCGCCTATGAAGTAGACGATCACGTAGACCAGCAGGTCCATCAGCTTCATCACCGTCTCGCGAATCGCCAGCGCCGTCTGCATCACCTTCTGCGAGACCCGGCCGGCGAACTCGTCCTGGTAGAAGGCCATGCTCTGGCCGAGCATATGGCGGTGCGCCAGCCAGCGGCCGATCATCGGGTAGTTGCCGAAGATGCTCTGGTGGGTGATCAGCGACTGCAGCAGGGTCAACAGCGGCAGGCCGATCACCACCAGCGCCGCCATGCCGGCCAGGCGCCAGCCATATTCGGCGAAGAAGCCCTCGCGCTCGGCGGCCGCCAGCCAGTCGACCAGGTCGCCCATATAACTGAAGAACAGCACCTCGACCGCCGAGACCAGCGCGGTGAGCAGCGACATCACGATCAGCAGCGGCAGCACCGGCCGCGAGAAGTGCAGGATGAAGGCGCCCAACCCGCGTGGCGGCGTCTCGGGCACGCCAGGTGGATAGGGGTTCACCAGATTTTCGAAGAAACGGAACATGTCATCACCTTGTGTTGAGGCGACTAGCAGGGTAAAACCTAAAGTAAACTACAGGTCAAGGAAAAACGCATGTCCCGTAGCATCCCACGCGAACTCAGTGTCGGCGAGGTCGCCGCGCGCAGCGGCGTGGCCGTCTCCGCCATTCACTTCTACGAAGCCAAGGGGCTGATCGCCAGCCGCCGCAACGCCGGCAATCAGCGACGTTTCACCCGCGACGTACTGCGGCGGGTGGCCATTATCAAGGTCGCCCAGCGCACCGGCCTCTCGCTGCAGGAGATTCGCCAGGCCTTCGCCACCCTGCCCGAGCATCGCGCCCCCAGCGCCGCCGACTGGCAGCGCCTCTCGGCCAACTGGCGAGAAACCCTTGATGAACGCATTCGCTGCCTGACGCAGCTGCGCGACCAGCTCGACCACTGCATCGGCTGCGGCTGTCTGTCGATGGATGACTGCCCGCTGCGCAATCCTCGCGACACTCTCGCCGAACAGGGCGCCGGAGCGCGACTGCTGGAACCGAACTGAAACCTCCCGGCAGGCTGTCGAATCGGCAGCGCCACGTTCGACACACGGGGGTACCCACCAGCGAGGAGAGTCAGCATGCGCTTCATGATCATCGTCAAGGCCAGCCAGGAGAGCGAGGCCGGCGCCATGCCGGAGGACAGCATGGTCGCTGCCATGGCCGAGTTCCACGAGCAGTTGGCCGCCGCCGGCGTCCTGCTCGACGCCTCGGGCCTGCAGCCCAGCGCCAAGGGTTGGCGCATCGAGTACCGCGACGGCGAACAGCTGCTCACCGACGGCCCCTTCAGCGAGGCCAAGGAGCTGATTGCCGGCTATACCCTGATCAAGGTCGCCTCACGCGAGGAGGCACTGGAGTGGACGCGGCGCTTCCCCAACCCCGGCGGCCCGGGGGGCAACGCCGAGATCGAAGTTCGCCAGCTGTTCGAACTGGAGGATTTCGCGCCGGGTGAGGGAATACGGCGCTTCCGAGCACTGGGCACGGTTTAGGCTTTGTCCGAAAAGTGCCTGCGCTCGGCCATACGGCGTTAAAAATCGGCTCAAAGTACTCATTTACACCCCGTAAACTCCGTCTTTTCACCGATTTTTGCCTTGTCTGACCATCGCTCGTCTACTTTTCAGACAGAGCCTAGGTTACGCGAGTACATCCCCGGGTACCCTGACCCAGCCCTCCATCAATACTCGGGCGCTGCGGCTCATGGTGACCTGCTCGACCTGCCAGTCGTCACCTGCCCGACTCGCCTTGGCACCGACCCGCAGCGTGCCCGAGGGGTGGCCGAAGCACACCGTGTCGCGCTCGGCGCCGCCGGCGGCCAGGTTGACCAGGGTGCCGGGGATCGCCGCCGCCGCCGCGATGGCCACCGCCGCGGTGCCCATCATGGCGTGGTGCAGCTTGCCCATGGAAAGCGCGCGCACCAGCAGGTCGATCTCCTCGGCCGCCACCTGCCGGCCGCTGGACGCGGTGTAGCCCGCCGGCGGCGCCACGAAGGCCACCTTGGGCGTGTGCTGGCGGCTACCCGCCTCGCAAACGTCATCGATCAGCCCCATGCGCACCGCACCGTGGGCACGCAGCGTCTCGAAGCGCAACAGCGCCGCCGGGTCGCCGTTGATCGCCTCCTGCAGCTCGGTGCCGGTGTAACCGAGGTCGGCGGCATTGACGAAGATGGTCGGAATGCCGGCATTGATCAGGGTCGCCTTGAGACGGCCGCCCGCCACCACCTCGGCGGGCACCTCCAGCTCATCGACCAGGTTGCCGGTGGGAAACAGCGCGCCCTCACCGTCGGCGGGGTTCATGAAAGCCACCGGCACCTCGGCCGCCGGGAAGGTGACCCCGTCGAGCTCGAAGTCGCCGGTCTCCTGCACCTGGCCTTGGCGGATCGGCACCCGCGAGACGATGGTCTTCTCGATATTGGCCTGCCAGATGCGCACCTCGACCACCCCGTCGGCGGGAATCCGCGCCGGGTCCACCAGG
This sequence comes from Halomonas socia, assembly GCF_010977575.1. Lineage (GTDB taxonomy): Bacteria > Pseudomonadota > Gammaproteobacteria > Pseudomonadales > Halomonadaceae > Franzmannia > Franzmannia socia. The sequence goes on along the minus strand of NZ_CP048812.1, from coordinate 2,891,400 downwards.
CCGTTGGCGATGGCGAACGGCCCCACCGCGGCGGAGAGATTGCCGCAGTTGCCGCTCCAGTCGACGAACGGCATGTCGATGGAGACCTGCCCAAACAGGTAGTCGACATCGTGGTCGGGCGAGGCACTCGGCGACAGGATCACCGCCTTGCTGGTACTGGAGGTCGCCCCACCCATGCCGTCGACCTGCTTCTGGTAGGGGTCGGGACTGCCCAGCACCCGCAGCAGCAGCGCATCCCGCGCCGCACCGGCCACCTGGGCAGCGGCCGGCAGGTCGGCGAGGCGGAAGAACACCCCCTTGCTGGTGCCGCCACGCATATAGGTGGCAGGAATCCGAACCTGCGGCATATAGCTCATGCGCCGGCCCCCTCGGTGGATTCGAGGAAGTCCTGGGCGAAGCGCTGCAGCACGCCGCCGGCGGAGTAGATGGTCTGCTCCTCGGCGGTATCCAGGCGGCAGATCAGCGGCACCTGCTGGCTCTCGCCGTTGGCGCGGTGGATCACCAGGGTCAGCGTCGCCCGCGGCGCCGCCGTGCCTTCCACATCGTACACCTCGGTGCCGTCGAGCCCCAGCGTATGGCGCGTGGTACCCGGCTCGAACTGCAGCGGCATCACCCCCATGCCGATCAGGTTGGTGCGGTGGATGCGCTCGAAGCCCTCGGCAACGATCGCCTCCACGCCGGCCAGCGCCACGCCCTTGGCCGCCCAGTCCCGCGACGAGCCCTGGCCGTAGTCGGCGCCGGCGATGATGATCAGCGGCTGGCCGCGCGCCATGTAGGTCTCGATGGCCTCCCACATGCGCGTCACCTTGCCCTCCGGCTCGATACGCGCCAGCGAGCCCTGGCGCACCTTGCCTTCGGTGTCGCGAACCATCTCGTTGAATAGCTTGGGGTTGGCCAAGGTCGCGCGCTGGGCGGTGAGGTGGTCGCCGCGGTGGGTGGCGTAGGAATTGAAGTCCTCCTCCGGCAGGCCCATCTTGTCCAGGTACTCCCCCGCTGCGCTGTCGAGCTGGATGGCATTCGACGGCGACAGGTGGTCGGTGGTGATGTTGTCAGGCAGGATCGCCAGCGGCCGCATGCCCTTGAGGCTGCGCTCGACGGACATCTTGCCCTCCCAGTAGGGCGGGCGGCGGATATAGGTACTCTGCGGGCGCCAGGCGTAGAGTGGCTCGGTCCTGGCCGCCGCGCGCTTGTCCAGGTCGAACATCGGGATATAGGTCTGGCGGAACTGCTCCGGCTTCACCGCCTGCTTGACGATGGCATCGATCTCCTCGTCGGCGGGCCAGATATCCTTGAGCGTTACCGGCTGGCCGTCCTTGTCGGTGCCCAGCACGTCCTTCTCGATATCGAAGCGGATGGTGCCGGCGATGGCGTAGGCCACCACCAGCGGCGGCGAGGCCAGGAAGGCCTGCTTGGCGTGGGGGTGAATGCGGCCGTCGAAGTTGCGGTTACCCGACAGCACCGCCACCGAGTAGAGGTCGCGCTCGACGATCTCCTGCTGAATCACCGGGTCCAGCGCGCCGGACATGCCGTTGCAGGTGGTGCAGGCATAGCCCACCACGCCGAAGCCCAGGGTCTCCAGCTCGCCCATCAGGTCGGCCTCTTCGAGGTACATCTTGACCGTCTTGGAGCCCGGCGCCAGCGACGACTTCACCCACGGCTTGCGGAGCAGGCCGAGGCGGTTGGCGTTGCGGGCAATCAGCCCCGCCGCCACCATGTTGCGCGGGTTGGAGGTGTTGGTGCAGCTGGTGATGGCAGCGATGATCACCGCGCCATCCGGCAGCTTGCCGGCCTGCTCCTCGGCGCGGGCGGCGTCGAGCCCCACCGCCACGCCACGCTTGGCGAGTTCGCTGGTAGGCAGGTGGGCGTGGGGATTGGAGGGCCCGGCCAGGGTGCGGGTCACGCTGGAGAGATCGAAGCGCAGCACCCGCTCGTACTCGACCTCGGCGAGGCTATCGGCCCACAGCCCGGTGTGCCTGGCGTAGGTCTCGACCAGCGCCACCTGCTCGTCGTCGCGGCCGGTGAGGGTCAGGTAATCGATGGTCTGGGCATCGATGTAGAACATCGCCGCGGTGGCGCCGTACTCCGGCGTCATGTTGGAGATGGTGGCGCGGTCGCCGATGCTCAGCGCCTCGGCGCCCTCGCCGTAGAACTCCAGGTAGGCCCCCACCACCCGCTCGCGACGCAGGAACTCGGTGATCGCCAGCACCATGTCGGTACCGGTCACGCCGGGCTGTAGCTTGCCGGAGAGCTCCACGCCGACGATATCGGGCAGGCGCATCATCGAGGCGCGGCCGAGCATCACGCTCTCGGCCTCCAGGCCGCCCACGCCCACCGAGATCACCCCCAGGGCGTCGGTCATCGGCGTATGGCTGTCGGTGCCCACGCAGGTATCCGGGAAGGCGACCCGCCGGCCGCTGGCATCGGGCTGGACCTGCACCACCGGCGACATCTTCTCCAGGTTGATCTGGTGCATGATGCCGTTGCCCGGCGGGATCACGTCGACGTTCTCGAACGCGGTCTTGGTCCAGTTGATGAAGTGGAAGCGGTCGTCGTTGCGGCGATCCTCCACCTGGCGGTTCTTGTCGAAGGCGTCCGCCTCGAAGCCGGCGTGCTCCACCGCCAGCGAGTGGTCGACGATCAGCTGAGTGGGCACCACCGGGTTGACCTTGGCCGGATCGCCACCCTGCTCGGCGATGGCGTCGCGCAGGCCAGCCAGATCGACCAGCGCGGTCTGGCCGAGAATGTCGTGGCACACCACCCGCGCCGGGTACCAGGGGAAGTCGAGGTCGCGCTTGCGCTCGATCAGTTGGCGCAGCGCATCGCTGAGCAGCGCCGGCTCGCAGCGTCGTACCAGCTGCTCGGCCAGCACCCGCGAGGTGTAGGGCAGCCCGGCGTAGGCGCCGGGGGCGAGGTCCTCGACCGCGGCACGCGCATCGAAGTAGTCGAGCTCGGTGCCGGGAAGCGCTTTGCGATAGTCGGTGTTCATGGTCTCACCCCGTGGTCGGTGGGCTCAGTCGCGCTGCTCGATAGGCAGCCAGCCGCGGGCGTCCGGTCCCACATAGTCAGCGCTTGGGCGAATGATGCGATTGTTGTCGCGCTGCTCGAAGACGTGGGCGCACCAGCCGGTGACCCGCGAGCAAACGAAGATCGGCGTAAACAGCTTGGTCGGAATGCCCATGAAGTGATAGGCGCTGGCATGGAAGAAGTCGGCGTTGCAGAACAGCTTCTTCTCGCGCCACATCACCGCCTCGACCCGCTCGGAGACCGGGTAGAGCACGCTGTCGCCGACGTCCTCGGCCAGTTGCTTGGACCATTTCTTGATGATCGCGTTGCGCGGGTCGGACTCGCGGTAGATGGCGTGGCCGAAGCCCATGATCTTCTCTTTACGCTCGAGCATGCCGAGGATCTCGCGCTCGGCCTCGTCGGCGGAGCGCCAGTGCTCGATCATCGCCATCGCCGCCTCGTTGGCGCCGCCGTGCAGCGGGCCGCGCAGCGAGCCAATGGCGCCGGTGACGCAGGAGTGCATGTCAGAGAGCGTCGAGGCGCACACCCGCGCGGTAAAGGTCGAGGCGTTGAACTCGTGCTCGGCGTAGAGGATCAGCGACACGCTCATCACCCGCGCGTGCAGCTCGCTGGGCGCCTCGTCGCGCAGCAGGTGCAGGAAGTGGCCGCCCACCGAGTCGTCGTCGGTCTCGGTGTCGATGCGCACGCCATCGTGGGAGTAGCGGTACCAGTAGCAGATGATCGACGGCAGCACTGCCAGCAGGCGGTCGGCGGCGTCCTGCTGCTCTTCGAAGCGCTCCTCGGTCTCGAGGTTGCCGAGCATCGAGGCGCCAGAGCGCATCACGTCCATCGGGTGGGCATCGGCGGGAATCTGCTCGAGCACCGCCTTGAGCGGCGCCGGCAGCCCGCGCAGGCGTTTGATCTTGGCGATGTAGGCATCGAGCTCGGCCTGGGTGGGCAGCTTGCCCTTGAGCAGCAGGTAGGCGACCTCTTCGAAGCGCGCCTTGTCGGCCAGCTCGGCGATGTCGTAGCCACAGTAGGTCAGCCCCGAACCGCTCTGGCCCACGGTGCATAGCGCCGTGCTGCCGGCGCTCTGGCCACGCAGGCCGGCGCCTGCGAGTGCTCTGTTTGTCATGGCGTATCTCCTTCAGCCAGGCCTTACGGCCGGTGAATATTGGATGTTGTTATGGGGAACGGCGTTGCTGTCAGGCGCTAGGTGTTGTTTTCCTGCACGAAGAGCGCGTCGAGCTTGCGCTCGAAGTCGTGATAGTTGAGGAAGTCGTAGAGCTCGTCGCGGGTCTGCATCAGCTCGACCACGTCGCGCTGATGGCCGTTGTCGTGGATGTTCTGGTAGACCTTGAGCGCCGCGGCATTCATGGCGCGGAACGCCGACAGCGGGTAGAGCACCATCTGGCAGCCCACCTCGGACAGCTCCTGCTGGGTGAACAGCGGCGTGGCGCCGAACTCGGTGATATTGGCAAGAATCGGCGCATCGACCCGGTCGCAGAACGCCTGGTAGTCGTCCAGGGTATGCACCGCCTCGGCGAAGATCGCATCGGCGCCGGCCTCGACACAGGCATTGGCGCGCTCGATAGCGGCGTTCAGCCCCTCCATCTGGAAGGCGTCGGTGCGCGCGATGAGGAAGAACTCCGGGTCGATGCGCGCGTCGGCGGCGGCCTTGATGCGATCGACCATCTCGGCCTGGCTAACGATCGCCTTGTTGGGGCGATGCCCGCAACGCTTCTGGGCCACCTGGTCCTCGAGGTGCACGGCGGCCACCCCGGCACGCTGCATTTCCTTGACCGTGCGCGCGATATTTAATGCCCCGCCCCAGCCGGTGTCGATATCCACCAGCAGCGGCAGCTCGCTGGCACCGGTGATGCGGTGGGCGTCCTCGACCACGTCGTTCATGGTGGTCATGCCCAGGTCGGGCAGGCCGAAGGAGGCGTTGGCCACCCCGCCGCCGGAGAGGTAGATTGCCTGGTGCCCGACCCGCTCGGCCATCAGCGCGGTATAGGCGTTGATGGTACCGACGATGGGCAGTGGCTGGTTGGCGTTGAGCGCGGCGCGAAAGCGGGCGCCGGGAGTGGCATGGCTCATTGTGCTCTCCTGAACGGTGGCGGAGTAATGGCGTAGGTTACGACGCCGGTTGGCCGGCTTCCTGCTCGAGCACCGCGGCATAGCGCTCGGCGACGTTGGCCCGCGAGGCGCTGACGTGGCGGCGCATCAGCAGTTCGGCCAGTTCGGCGTCGCCGCTCTCGATGGCATCGACGATGCGGTGGTGCTCGACGAAGGCGCGCTGCGGCCGCGTGCCGCTGGCACTGAACTGGGTGCGGTAGAGGCGCACCAGGTAGTAGAGGTCGTCGCAGAGGATCGTCATCAGCATGCGATTGTGGCTGCCCTGGACGATACGATAGTGAAAGTCCAGGTCGCCCTCGCGCTGGAAGTAGGCCTCGCCGCGCTTGAGGTCGGCCTGGCGTTCGTGCAGCGCCAGCACCTCGCGCAGCCCGGCGATCTCCTCGGCGGTCATGTGCTCGGCGGCAAGCCTGGCGGCCATGCTCTCCAGCGCCTCGCGCACGTCGAACAGCTCGAGCAGCTCCTTCATCGACAGCTTGACCACCCGCGCGCCGACGTGGGGCACCCGCTCGATCAGGCGGTGCACCTCGAGGCGGCGCATCGCCTCGCGCAGCGGCCCGCGGGAGATACCGTAGGTCTTGGACAGGCCCGGCTCGGTGATCTTGGCGCCCGGCGCCAGGTCGCCGCGCACGATGGCCTCCTGCAGCTGGTTGAAGACCCGCTCGGCGAGGGTGCGTACTTCGGGCGTATTCAGTTCTGGCGTGGCTTGATTCATGATTAATTGTCGACAATTGGATTCTAAAGGCACTCTACCCAGCCACCGCTGAGGAATCAAGCGCCGGCTACGCTGCGTGGTCTACGCCTTTCGGCGTAGAGCCCGGCCATCACGCTGCCCGCCCACCGAGACATTGTCAACAATCATGCCATTTTAGCATAAGCCGTTGATAGGCCGTCGCCTACGCCTCCACGGCGGGTGAGACAAACGCCCGAACGACGCCTAGAATGAGGCGCTCGTTGAGGAAAGTGCCGCGCATGACATCACCACTCGAGATCACCGCCCTGCCCTATCAGCCCGATCCGTTGGGCTATTTTGCCGCCCTGCGCCAGCAACCTGGCGCGGTGCTGCTCGACAGCGGCCGCCCCCACGGCCCCGGCGGGCGCTACGACATACTCAGCGCGCGGCCTCTCGAGACCCTCGAGATCGACACCCACGGCCAGGCCCGCGATGCTCAGGGCAAGCCCCTGCCGGGCACCCCCATCGAGGTGCAGAAGGCGCTGTTGGCCGGCCTCTGGTGCGACCTGCCCGACAGCGACCTGCCGTTTCTCGGCGGGCTGATCGGCTTCTGGAGCTACGACTTCGGCCGCAGCCTGGAGCCGCTCGACAGCGCAGCCCGCAGCGCCACCGCCCTGCCCTGGAGCCGCGTCGGGCTCTACGACTGGGCGCTGATCCAGGATCACCAGCGCCAGCAGAGCTGGCTGGTGGCCAGCGCCGCGCGCCGCACCGAGGTCGAGCAGTGGCTGGCCACCCCGGCGCCTGAGGGCGCGCCGTTCAAGATCACCGCGCCGTTCGCCGCCGAGCTCGACCGCGACGGCTACGGCCAGCGCTTCCGCCGCGTGCAGGCTTATATCCAGGCCGGCGACTGCTACCAGATCAACCTCGCCCAGCGCTTCAGCGCGCCCTACCACGGCGACCTGTGGCAGGCCTACCTGCGCCTGCGCCGGGCTACCCCGACGCCCTTCGCCGGCTACCTGGCGTGGGACGACAAGGCGGTGCTGTCGCTGTCGCCGGAGCGCTTCCTGCAGGCCCACCACGGCCAGGTCGAGGCGCGGCCGATCAAGGGCACCCGCCCACGCGGCGCCACGCCGGAGGAGGACCGCCGCCTGGCCGAGGCACTGCTGGCCAGCGACAAGGACCGCGCCGAGAACGTGATGATCGTCGACCTGCTGCGCAACGACCTGGGCCGGGTGTGCCGCCCCGGCAGCGTGCGGGTACCGCAGCTATGCGGCCTGGAGAGCTACGCCAACGTCCACCACCTGGTCAGCAGCGTGCGCGGCGAGCTGGCTACCCGCCGCTCGCCCCTCGACCTGCTGGCGGCCTCCTTCCCCGGCGGCTCGATCACCGGCGCGCCCAAGGTGCGCGCCATGCAGATTATCGACGAGCTGGAGCCCAGCCGGCGCAGCGTCTACTGCGGCAGCCTCGGCTATGTCGACCTGCGCGGCCACATGGACACCTCCATCGCCATCCGCACCGCGGTAGCCGACGCCGGCCAGCTGCACCTGTGGGGCGGCGGCGGCCTGGTTGCCGACTCCGATGAAGAGGCCGAATACCACGAAACCCTGGACAAGATCCGCCACCTGCTGGGTGCCCTGGACCACGACAGCGCCGCACATTGACACCAGCGCCGCCCCTTAGCACGTTCCGAACTAACAGGGCGGCCGAAAACTTGCTTTTCGCTATATAACGACCTAACCAAACGATATTGGGGCGCTGCCCGTCGCCTTTGGTAATCTGGCGCCATTCACCAGAGCGGCGGTTCTCCGCCTTCAGGAGCCTTTGATGGAACTCGATATCGACAGCATCAACCAGCAGCACGGCAACGACCCCGAGGCCCTCACCCGCTGGGCGCTTAGCCTCGGCAAGCGCGCTATCTGCACCACCAACTTCCGGCCCTTCGAGGCGGTCATCCTGCACATGGTGACCCAGGTGCAGCCCGACATCCCGGTAGTGTGGATGGATAGCGGCTATAACACCGAGGCCACCTACCGCTTCGTCGACGAGGTCGTCAAGCGCCTCGACCTCAACCTGATCACTTATCATCCGCAGCGCTCGCGCGCCCACCGCGAAGCCTTGGAAGGTCCCTTCCCCGGCATCGACGACCCGCGCCACGCCGCCTTCACCGAAGAGGTCAAGCTCGAGCCCTTCCAGCGCGCGCTGCGCGAGATGGCCCCCGAGGTGTGGTTCACCGCGCTGCGCGCCGAGGACACCGCCGAACGTGCCCGCATGCAGCCGGTCTCGCGCAACGCCGATGGCCTGATCAAGGTCGCCCCGGTGCTGCACTGGACCGCCAAGGAGATGTACCAGTACCTGCAGCAGCACGACCTGCCCAACAACTTCGACTACTTCGACCCCACCAAGGTGGAAGAGAAGCGCGAGTGCGGGCTGCACCTGCAGCACTGACGCCGTCGCCCCCAGAACCTGGAAGGCCCCACCGGTCGCACGACCGGTGGGGCCTTCTTGATTTTTAACGCTGTATGACCTAGCGCAGCCAGTTTTCAGACATAGCCTAACGCATCGGTAGTTCGATGCCCTCGAACAGCCCCTGCTCATGGCGCGGGCCGGCGGCCAGCGCGGCATCCACGCTGTTGCGGTCGAGGTGGTCGGCGAAGCCCTTGACGAAATCGTACATATAGCCGCGCATGAAGGTGCCGCGGCGAATGGCGATCTTGGTGGTGGAGCTGGCGAACAGGTGGCTGGCATCCAGCGCCACCAGGTCGCTGTCGGCCTCCGGGTCCACCGCCATGTGCGCGACGATGCCAACGCCCATCTTGAGCCGCACATAGGTCTTGATCACGTCAGCGTCAGCGGCGGTGAGTACCACATTGGGGCTCAGGCCGCGGGCCTTGAAGGCATCGTCGAGCTGCGAGCGGCCGGTGAAGCCGAACACATAGGTCACCAGCGGGTACTCGGCCAGGGCCTCCAGGGTCAGCGTCTCGACGTCGGCCAGCGGATGCCCCTGTGGCACTAGCACGCAGCGGTTCCAGCGGTAGCAGGGCAGTAGCACCAGGTCGTTGAACAGCTCCAGCGCCTCGGTGCAGATGGCGAAGTCGGCGTGGCCCTCGCTGACCATCTGGGCGATCTGCTTGGGCGTGCCCTGCTGCATGTGCAGCGCCACGTCGGGGTACTTGTCGGTGAACTCGCGAATCACCGGCGGCAGCGCATAGCGCGCCTGGGTGTGGGTGGTGGCGATGGAGAGGCTGCCGCGACGCTCGTCGCTGTGCTCCTGGGCCACCTGCTTGATGTTCTCGGCGGTGCGCAGCACCTGGCCGGCCAGCTCGATGATCGCCTCCCCGGCCGGGGTCACCCGGGTCAGATGCTTGCCGCTGCGGGCAAATATCTCCACCCCCAGCTCGTCCTCGAGCAGGCGGATCTGCTTGGAAATCCCCGGCTGCGAGGTGTACAGGCTCTGGGCGGTGGCGGATACGTTGAGGTTGTGGCGCGTGACTTCCCAGATATAGCGCAGCTGCTGCAGTTTCATCCCCGAAACCTCTTGCTAATGGTCGACCACCAAGGTCGGCCGCCTAATACGACGAGGCAATAAGCCTGAATTTATAAATTACTTTATAGCATATAAGGCCAGGCGCCGTAACGGCCCGAGGCCAGCCCCGCCGGCGCCTTCTGATAGCACCTGGCTATCATCGGCATTGGCCAGGCGATATTTGCCAGCAACGCGGGCTGCCGCTAACATCGGTCAGCTAACCTTGCGAAAGCACGCTCGACAAAGCGCACAGCAACTGGAGATTTACATGGCTAATAACGTCGATGTCACCACTGCCAACTTCGAGCAGGAAGTCCTCAAGGCCGACAAGCCTGTCCTGCTGAAGTTCTGGGCACCCTGGTGCGGCCCCTGCAAGATGATGGCGCCCGTGGTCGATGAAGTCGCCGATGAGCGCGCAGATAACCTCAAGGTCGTCAGCGTCAACGTCGACGATGCCCCGGAAATCGCCGCCGAGCACGGCGTGCGTGGCGTGCCCACCGTGATGCTGTTCAAGTCCGGCGCCAAGGTCGCCTCACTGGTTGGCGCGCAGTCCAAGTCTCAGCTCGCGCAGTTTATCGAGCAGAACGCCTGATCGTAGCGACGCCACGTCGCTATTCGGCGCCCCGATGATCCTCATCATCGGGGCGCCGTCGTTTGAGGCGTACCCGCCCCGCCATGATCTCCTCTTCCGTGGCATTCTTCTCCGCCCCCGGCCCCAGCAACCGTGCGATCCAGCGCGTATCCGGATGGCTGTCGAGGGCGATCTTCAGGGTCATGGTCAGCAGCACCGAAAGCAGCAAGCCCACCGTGCCGAGTATCCAGCCCCATACCACCAACGATAGAAACGCGACGAAGGTCGATAGCCCCAGCGCGCGCCCCATCACCCGCGGCTCGATCAGGTTGCCCATCACGAAGTTGATCGCCAGATAGCACAGCGCCAGCACCAGCGCCGAGCCCCAGCCGGCCTCCGGCGACACCAGCAGCAGCAGTACCGGCGGAATCGCCGCCAGCGCCGAGCCGATGTTGGGAATGAAGTTGAGGCCGAAGGCCAGCGTGCCCCACAGCAGCGGAAAGCCCACCCCCACCAGCACGCAGGCGATCCATACCAGCACCCCAGTGACCAGGCTGATCACCGTCTTCACCGCCAGGTAGCGCTTCAGGGTCAAGCTGAACTCGCTGAGCCGGCGCAGGCTCGGCGCCGGGTCGAGCAGCGCCTGGGTCACCTTGTCACGAAAGTTGAGCGTCTCGAACAGCATGAACACCACCAGCAGTCCGACGATCACGCTCTGGAACAGCAGGTTGCCCAGGTGGCCGAGAAAGGCCGGCACCATCTGGGTGACGTTGGCTTCGTCGAACCACTCGGCAAACTGCTCGGGCTGCACCGACATGCCGCGGCTGGCCAGCCAGTTGAGCAGCCCATAGTAGTAGGCGTAGGCCTGCTCCTCGATATCCGGCAGCGCGGCAATGAAGGTACTGAAGGTATTGGCCAGCAGCAGCATCAGCAGGATCAGGAAGGTGCCGATCACCAGCAGGGTCGCGCACACCGCCTGGCGCAGGCTCAGGCCGTGGCGGTTGAGCCACTGCACCGGCGCAGTACACACCACGGCGATGAACAGCGACAGCAGCAGCGGCACCAGCAGGTCGGCCCCTGCCTTCATCCCGCCGATGATCACCACCAGCGCGGCCAGCGCCAGGGTCAGGTTGAGCGGAATGGTGCGGGAGCGCTGATTCGAGTCGGGATCCATGGGCCTTCCTGGCGAGATGATTGCCCTTCATGATGGCCGCAGTTGCCTGCCGAGACAAATCCGCCTCGGTGGCGCCGCGATTGGGGAAACTCGGTGCACGCTCTTGCTGCCCGGGAACCGACGGCGCGCGGCGCGCTCGAAGCCTCGTCCACTACCTGCAAGGAGGCCACACCATGACACTCACTCGTTCTCGCCTGCATCTGCCGCTGGCACTGCTGCTCGCCGCCAGCCTCAGCGCCCCGCTGGCGCTGGCCGACATGCCCCGCCCCCAGGAGTCACGCCTCAGCGTTCAGGCCCAGTCCAGCGTCGAGGTTACCCCCGACAAGGCCAGCCTCAGTGCCCGGCTATGGGAGCGCACCCCGGCGGTGGCCGCCGGTGACGACCAGCAGAGCGACCCCGACGCCCTGCGCGAGGCCCGTGAACGCCTCGAGGAGCGCACCGGCGAGCTGATCCGCACCCTGGAAGAGGCCGGTCTGGAGCGCGACGCCATCAGCGCCGGCTCGCTCAACGTGCGCCCCGACCACGTCAATGCGCCGCGCCAGCAGGACGGCGAGCGCGAGACCCTGGTGCGCACCCAGCTCGAGCGGCCGATCACCCTGACCATCGACGATCTCGAGCAGTTGCCGGTGATCCTCGATGCCCTCACCGAGGCCGGAGTAAATGCGCTGGACGGCGTGCAGTACGACCTCCACGACCGCGACGCCGCCACCGACCGCGCCCTCACCCAGGCGCTGGAGAAGGCTCGCCACAAGGCGCAGCTGATGGCCGACACCCTGGAGGTGAGCCTGGGCAACGTGACCAGCGTGAGTGAGGTGCAGTCGCCGGTGTTCATGCCGCGCACCATGGCGATGCGCGCCGACGCCATGGAGAGCCAGGGCGCCGGCGCCGAGTACCGCCCCGGCACCATCGACATCGACGCCGAGGTCAGCGTTAGCTGGGAAATTGAGTAGTAAACTGCGAGCCACGAGCTGCGAGCCACGGGCGAAAAGCCCGTAGCCTGTAGCCCGTAGCCTGTAGCCCGTAGCCCGTAGCCCGTAGCCCGTAGCCCGTAGCTCAGCCTATATTGATCGTACCAATCCCACCCATATACGGCCGTAGCGCGGCGGGGATGGCGATCGAGCCATCGGCCTGCTGGTGGTTCTCCATCACCGCCAGCAGGCAGCGGCCCACCGCCAGGCCGGAGCCGTTGAGGGTGTGCAGCAGCTGCGGCTTCTTCTGCTCCGGGTGGCGGAAGCGCGCCTGCATGCGCCGCGCCTGAAAGTCTTCGCAGTTGGAGACCGAGGAGATCTCGCGGTAGGTCTCCTGGCTGGGCAGCCACACCTCCAGGTCGTAGGTCTTGGCCGCGCCGAAGCCCATGTCGCCGGTGCACAGCGTCACCACCCGGTAGGGCAACTCGAGCTTCTGCAGGATCGCCTCGGCGTGGCCGCGCATCTCCTCCAGGGCGTCGTAGCTGGTGGCTGGGTCGACCAGTTGCACCATCTCCACCTTGTCGAACTGGTGCTGGCGGATCATGCCGCGGGTATCGCGGCCGTGGGAGCCCGCCTCGCTGCGGAAGCACGGCGTATGCGCGGTGAGCTTCATCGGCAGCGCCTTGGCGTCGAGTATCTCGTCGCGAGCGAAGTTGGTCAGCGGCACCTCGGCGGTGGGGATCAGGTGGAAGCCACGCTCGTCGTCGAGCTTGAACAGATCCTCGCCGAATTTGGGCAGTTGGCCGGTACCGGTCAGCGACGCCTCGTTGACCATGTAGGGCACGTAGCACTCTTCGTAGCCGTGCTCGAGGGTCTGGGTATCGAGCATGAACTGGGTCAGCGCACGGTGCAGGCGGGCGATCTCGCCGCGCATCACCGCGAAGCGCGAGCCGGTCAGCTTGGCCGCCAGCTCGAAGTCGAGATTGGCGCACTTGGCCCCCAGGTCGACGTGATCGAGCACCTCGAAGTCGAAGGTGCGCGGCGTGCCCCAGCGGTGCAGCTCGACGTTGTCCTCCTCGCTCTCGCCTTGCGGCACGCTCTCATGGGGCAGGTTGGGCAACCCCACCACCAGCGCGTCCCACTCGGCCTGCACCTCGACCAGGCGCGCCTTGGCGGCGTCCAGGCGCTCGCCCAGGTCGCTCACCTCGTCGAGCAGCGGCTGGATATCCTCGCCGGAGGCCTTGGCCTTGCCGATCGCCTTGGAGCGCGTATTGCGCTCATTCTGCAGGGTCTCGGTCTCGGTCTGGATCTCGCGACGCCGGGATTCCAGCGCCTCGAGTCGCGCGGTATCGAGGGTAAAGCCACGCGTGGCCAGTCGTTGGGCAACCTGTTCGAGGTCACCACGCAGCAGTTTCGGATCGAGCATGGAATCCTGTCCGTCGCAATTCGGTGGTGGGTAAACGCCAATCAGGCGCTTATTGTAGGGAAAAGCCCGGCCTTTCACCACGCCGCCGGCGGGCGCCAGGGTGCGACCCGCCCCCGCCTCGGGTAAAGTAGTGGCACGACTCCAACAGCCCGCGCGGCCAATACGGCCGACGCCCGCGACCGATGGCTTGATATCACCGATGATCGCTCGACTGGATACCGCTGCACCCGACACCCTGCCCGCCCTCGACGACCACTACCTGCGCTTCCTCGAGGCGCTCAAGACGGCCGGCTTCGAGGGCGAGATCGCCCCGGACTTCGCCAACCGCACGGTGATGGCTACCGACAACTCGATCTACCAGCGCCTGCCCCAGGCGGTGCTCTATCCCAAGGGCGCCGAGGACCTGCAGCGCATCGCCCACCTCGCCGGCCAGGTCGAGCATCGCCGGGTGGTGCTCACGCCGCGCGGCGGCGGCACCGGCACCAACGGCCAGTCGCTCACCGACGGCCTGGTGGTGGACGTCTCCAAGCATATGAACCGGATTCTCGACATCGACGTCGAGAACCGCCGGGTGCGGGTTCAGGCCGGGGTGGTCAAGGACCAGCTCAACGCCGCCTTGAAGCCCCACGGGCTGTTCTTCGCCCCGGAGCTCTCGACCTCCAACCGCGCCACCATCGGCGGCATGATCTCCACCGACGCCAGCGGCCAGGGCAGCTGCACCTATGGCAAGACCCGCGACCACGTGCTCGAGCTCGACACCCTGCTGCTCGGCGGCGAGCGCCTGACCAGCCGCCCGGTGGACGACGCCGAACTGGAGACGCTGTGCGCCCGCGACGACGTCACCAGCCGCGCCTACCGCACCGCCCGCGAGATCATCGACACCCAGCGCGAGCTGATCGCCGCCAAGTTTCCGCCGCTCAACCGCTGCCTGACCGGCTACGACCTGGCGCACCTGAGAGACGCCCAAGGCCGGCTGGATATCAACAGCCTGCTGTGCGGCTCGGAGGGCTCGCTGGGCCTCCTCAACGAGGCGGTGCTCAACGTGCTGCCGATCCCCAAGCACGCCACCCTGGTCAACGTGCGCTACGCCGACTACATGCACGCGCTGCGCGACGCCAAGGCGCTGATGGGCGATGAAGAAGGCTCACAGGACCGTCCCACCTCCATCGAGACCGTCGACGACAGCGTGCTGCTGTTGGCCATGGACGACTTCGTGTGGGACAGCGTGGCGGAGTTCTTCCCCAGCGGCGAGACGCCGGTGCGCGGCATCAACCTGGTGGAGTTCAACGACGAGGACCCCGAGCGCCTGGCGGCACGGGTCGAGGCGTTCTGCCAGCACCTGCAGGAGGACATCAGCGTCGCGCGGATCGGTTACACCCAGGCCGTCGGCCGCGAGGCGATCAAGCGCGTCTACGCCATGCGCAAGCGGGCGGTAGGCCTGCTCGGCAATGCCAAGGTCGATGCCAAGGGCGAGAAGCGCCCGATCCCCTTCATCGAGGACGCCGCGGTGCCGCCGGAGCACCTCGCCGACTTTATCGGCGAGCTGCGCACCGCGCTCAGCGACCGCGGCCTCGACTATGGCATGTTCGGCCACGTCGACGCCGGGGTGCTGCACGTGCGCCCCGCCATCGACATGAAGGACCCCGAACAGGCGACGCTGATCCGCGAGCTCTCCGACGAGGTCGCCGAGCTGGCCCACAAGTACCACGGCCTGCTGTGGGGGGAGCACGGCAAGGGCGTACGCTCGGAGTACTCGCCCAAGTTCTTCGGCGAGCTCTACCCCAGCCTGCAGCGCGTCAAGGCGGCCTTCGACCCGCATAACCAGCTCAATCCGGGCAAGATCGCGACGCCGCTCTCTACCCCGCCCGAGGCCGCGGGGCATTCTAGCCCACCCGAAGCCGCGGGCAAGGCGTCTAACACCAGTGGTGCGCAGGAAGAAGCGGTGCGCCTCGTCGATCCCGGCCTGCTTACCGTCGACGGCGTCACCACCCGCGGCGAGCTCGACCGCACCATCGACGAGCGGGTGTGGCAGGCCTACGACGCCGCGGTCTACTGCAACGGCAACGGCGCCTGCTACAACTACGACCCCGACGACGCCATGTGCCCGTCGTGGAAGGCCACCCGCGAGCGGGTGCACTCGCCCAAGGGCCGCGCCAGCCTGATCCGCGAATGGCTGCGCCAGCAGGACGCCGCCGGCATCGACCTGGTCGAGGAGGCGCGCAAGAAGAAGGCCGAGGGCGCCTGGGGCTTTATCAAGGACCTGCCCCAGCGCAGCCTCAACAGCCTGCGCCGCAAGCGCGAGGCGGACGTCTCCCACGAAGTCTACGACGCCATGGCCGGCTGCCTGGCGTGCAAGTCCTGCGCCGGCCAGTGCCCGGTCAAGGTCAATATTCCCCAGGTGCGCTCGCAGTTCCTCGAGGTCTACCACGGCCGCTACCTGCGCCCGCTACGCGACTACCTGATCGGCGGGCTGGAGTTCATGGTGCCGAGCCTGGCCCGGGTGGCACCGCTCTACAACGGCCTGCTGGGTACCCGCCTGGTCGACCGGCTGCTGGCCGGCCCCATCGGCATGGTCGACAGCCCGCGGCTGTCCCGCGCCAGCCTCAAGAAGCAGCTGGCCGCCTGGGGCGTGGCCGAGGCCACACCCACCTCGCTGGGGCTGCTCAGCGAGGCGCAGAAGGCGCGCAGCGTGGTGCTGGTGCAGGACGCCTTCACCAGCTACTTCGAGGCCAGGCTGGTGATGGATATCGTCGAGCTGCTCAGCCGGCTCGACGTCAAGGTGTTCGTGGCGCCCTACTCGCCCAACGGCAAGCCGCTCAACGTGCAGGGCTTCCTCGGCGCCTTCGAGCGCACCGCCGCCAAGCAGGCCAAGCGCCTGTGCAGCCTGGCCGAGCACGGCGTGCCGCTGGTCGGCATAGACCCGGCGATGACGCTCACCTACCGCCAGGAGTATGTCAAGGCGCTGGGCGCGGACGCCGTGCCCGAGGTGCTGATGCTGCAGGAGTGGCTGGTGACGAACGCCCGCCGCCTGGCGCCCAGCGGCGTGACCCTGGACGACCCCGGCTACCGGCTGCTCAGCCACTGCACCGAGGCCACCAACGCCCCGGGCAGCCCCAAGGCGTGGCAGCAGGTGTTCGCCGCCTTCGGCCTCGAACTGGAGCTGGTCAATACCGGCTGCTGCGGCATGTCCGGCACCTACGGCCACGAGGCGCGCAACCTCGAGACCTCCAAGGCGATCTACGCGCTCTCGTGGCAGGCCCAGGTCGAAGACCCGGCCAACGCCGGGCGCCTGCTGGCCACCGGCTACTCGTGCCGCAGCCAGGCCAAGCGGCTCTCCGACCAGGCTCTGCCGCACCCGCTGCAGGCACTGCTCGGGCTGCTGCGCCGGGCCGGCTGAGCGCCAATTACCGCCCCAACCCAGCGGCCCGCGGGAACTCCCCGCGGGCCGCTTGCAGTCGAAGCCTCAACGCCCCAGCAACACCCAGGAGGCCGCATGTCGCGCACCCTGATCCTCATCGGCCTGGTCATCGTCGCCATCGGTATCCTCTGGCCGTGGCTCTCCAAGCTGCCCTTCGGCCAGCTGCCGGGCGACATCGCCGTGCGCCAGGAGGGCTTCTCGTTCTTCTTTCCCATCACCACCATGATCCTGGTCAGCGTGGTGCTCTCGCTGATCATGTGGCTATCGGGCAGATAGCCTTTGCCTATGAGGTATCCTCCAGCATCTGGCTACACTTGAGGTTGGCTACTCGACAATAACCAGAAGTTAAAGGACACGCCAACCATGCCAATGCTCAAGCAACACCTCACCACTGCGATCTCCCTCGCCCTGGGTACCGGCCTGACGCTGGGCCTTGCCGCCACGGCGATGGCCGATGAACATGAGCCCGCCTGGGCCCAGGGCCGTTCGTCCGAGCTGGCCGACTCGCCCCTGGCGCCCCACGCCACCCCAATGACCGTGACCGCCGAGGAGGACATCCCCCTCGACCATATCCGCCTGCCCGACGGCTTCAGCGCCGAGATCTGGGCTCACGGCATGCCCGGCGCGCGGATGATGGCGCGCGGCGACGACGGCACCCTGTTCATCGGCACCCGCGGCATCGGTCGCGTCTATGCGGTGCTCGACAACGACGACGGCGAGAAGCGCGAGCACGTGATCGTCGCCGAGGGCCTCACCCAGCCCAACGGCGTGGCCTTCAAGGACGGCAGCCTCTACGTGGCGGCCATCAACCGCATCCTGCGCTACGACGATATCGAGTCGCACCTCGCCAACGGCGGCGATATCCCCGAGCCCGAGGAGCTGACCGAGGCCTTCGGCCTGCCCGACGACGAGCACCACGGCTGGAAATTCCTCGCCTTCGGCCCCGACGGCCGGCTCTACGTGCCGGTGGGCGCACCCTGCAACGGCTGCGAGGTCGACGAAGACACCCACGCCACCATCCACAGCTTCGAGCCCGACGGCTCCGATACGCGCGTGGAAGCCCGCGGCGTGCGCAACAGCGTCGGCTTCGACTTCCACCCCGAGACCGGCGAACTGTGGTTCACCGACAACAACCAGGACTGGATCGGCGAGCACAGCCCCAACGACGAGCTCAACCGTCTCAGCGAGAGCGGCGAGCACTTCGGCTTCCCGTTCTGCCACGGCATCGGCCAGGTCGACCCCGAACTCGGCGAAGCCGACGCCTGCAACGGCTACACCCTGCCCGCCGCGGTGATGGATCCGCACAGCGCGCCGCTGGGCATGCGCTTCTATACCGGCGAGATGTTCCCCGAGGAGTACCAGAACGCCATGTTCATCGCCCGCCGCGGCTCCTGGAACCGCACCCTGAGCGTGGGCTATGACATTCAGGTGGCGATGATATCCGAGGACGGCGAGCTTGCCGGCATGTCGCCGTTCCTGGTCGGCCTGCTCGACCCGCGCGAGAACGACTTCTCCGGCCGCCCGGTGGACGTGCTGCAGATGCCCGACGGCGCGCTGCTGGTGGCCGACGAGCAGAATGGCGCCATCTACCGCATCAGCTACGAAACGCCTGACTACGTGGAGGAGTGAGGCCGATGCGGCTAACCACCCGCGCGCCCTGGCGGCGCGCTCTTGTGGCCTGGGGCGGCGCTGCCGCCCTGGGATTGAGCCTCGCCCTGCCCGCCGCCGAGGATGCCCCGGCGGTGGGCCTGCCCTTCGAGGAGCAGGTGCAGGTGTGTGGCGCCTGCCACGGTAGCGACGGCAACTCCCAGCAGGCCGGCACGCCCTCACTTGCCGGCCAGCCCGAGCTGACCATCGTCAACCAGATGATCTACTTCCGCGAACGGCTGCGGCAGAACGAGGTGATGACGCCCCAGGCCCGCGGCCTGCCGGATGGCGAGATACAGGCCCTGGCGGCCTACTATCACGAGCAGCCGGTGGCCACACCCGAAGGTGACCCCGACCCCGAGCTCAAGGCACTCGGCCAGGAACTCGCCGCGCAGCAGCGCTGCGCCAGCTGCCACCAGTCCGACTACCGCGGCCGCGAGCAGATGCCGCGCCTGGCCGGCCAACGCGAGGACTACCTCGTGGCGGCCATGATCGCCTACCGCGACCGCACCCGCGGCGGCCCCGACACCACCATGATCGATGTGATGCGCGGCGTCCCCGATGAAGACATCGAAGCCATGGCCCACTACCTCACTTACCTGCACGCCGAGGAGTAGGCGGCCACCCACCAGGAGGCAATAACCACAAGGGGCAGCCATGTAGGCTGCCCCTTGTGTTTGTTACGGCGGCATGTGGGTGAACAGAGTCAATCTCTATAGTGTATATACACACCATGAGCGATGACATCTCGAATCAAATACTGGATCAGGTGGCCGGTGAGTGTATCTGCCGCCGCGCCAGGATGGTGGCACGCACCATCACCCGCGTCTTCGACGACGCACTGAGGCCTTCTGGGTTGAGAATTACCCAGTTCACCCTGCTTGTCGCGATCGGCAAGGGGGCGCCCGACTCCATCTCGTTACTGGCGGAGTGGTTGGCGATGGAGCGTACCACCCTGGTGCGCAACCTCCAGCTCCTCGAAAAAGAGGGGCTGATCGAGAGGGGGCCCGAAGGGGGGCGCCGCGCCAAGGCCACCCGACTGACCCAGGCGGGCCGCCAGCGGTTGGCAGTGGCCTATCCCTATTGGGAAAAGGCCCAGCAGGCAGTGCACCAGAAACTCGGAGACGAAGAGTGGCAGTCGACTCAGAGCACGCTTGAAAAGCTGGTGCGTAGCGGGTGATATTTTTTTACTCAAATACGTGTAGTTACACATGTGGAGACGACATAAATGAGTGCACAACATCAGCCCTCTCTCACATGGCTTCCTGCTTGGGTGTGGCGTGGTCGTGGGTCTCTGGTTGGTCCTGCTCGTTGCCCTGGGCTTCCAGGGAGTCTTCCATCGGCCCGTAGGGGAGCCGCACCGCATCTGACGCGAGGTGATCCATGTCCATGCAACGTCGTCTTCGCCTGCTGATCGTGCGCAGCCTCTCCTCTCTATTTCCTGGCTACTTCGGGGCCGTTGCTGCACGCGCCTTCATGCGCCCACGCCGCGACATCCGCCACCACCGCTGGGCCAGCGCCTTCGAAGGGGGCTCGCTCGCCCTGAAGGATATCGATGATATCCGAGTGCCTGTGTGGCGCGCCGGAACCGGCCCTCCTGTGCTGCTGGTACACGGTTGGGAGCAGGACCACGACGCACTGGGTGGCTTCGTCCAACCGCTGCTGGATGCCGGCTACTCGGTGGTGGCCTTCGATCTTCCGGCACACGGCGCCGCCACCGGCGAGCAAGCCCCTCTCCCGCTGATGGCGCGGGCCATCACCGCGGTTGCCGAGTCGGTCGGCCCGCTGCATGGCGTGGTCGCTCATTCGGTCGGCGGAGCAATGACGGTGCTCGCCGCTCGGCATTACGGCCTGCAAACGGGCAAGGCGGTCTTGGTCGGCGCGCCCAGTGGGGCCCGGGCCTATGCGCTAGCCCAGGGGCGTCGTCAGGGATTGTCGCGGCGGGCACTAACGAGGATGGAAGAGAACATCTCTGCGGCACTGGATGAACCGCTGGAGAATTATCGAGTGGACCTCAGCCTTCGGGAGCTGGATCTGGACGTGCTGTTGATCCACGCCAAGAACGATTCAGTGGTGCCTTTTGCTGACGCCAGGGCCAATGCCACGGCAGGCAACACAGCATCGATATGGCTGGATGACGGCGGACACAATCGCCTGCTCGGGGACGCGGCGGTGATTCGAAAGACCGTCGCCTTTCTGGGCCGGGAGTGACACACAGCTCAGAGACTGATTGTGCTGGCGGTGCATCGCTGTACAACATACATACCGAGTCCACCAGTTAACGGTCACTGTACACTCAGATTGATTCAGGCGGCTCTATTTACTACTGGGAGATGAACTCTCCTTTATCCAACATATCAGTCAAGTACAGGAGTGTTTAGTGCCCTAACCTGATCTATAAATTTTTCACTTATTTCGCACAATGGTGACTTTCTGGGCCAGAACGCGATAACGTTTCGCTCAATACGCGGCGACAGATGTTTACTCAAAACATCATATGTCGTGTGACTTTTAATAGCTGACTCAGGGACAAGACTTATGCCTACATCGCCAGATACCATTTGAAGTAATGTTGAAGTATCACGCACCCAAAAATCAACCTGGAATGTATCAATCTCCTCTAGTGAGCTAGAAAAAATTTGATATATAAGTGCTTCACAGCCACCAGATGACATTACCAAAGGATACTCCGATAATTTTTCAACCGTTAGGCTTTCCTCTATAGCCAAACTGTGATGTTTAGGCAAAATAGCCAGAACTTCATCTTTATAAAGGGGCTTCCAAAAAAAATGCTGCCTCCAATAAGCAGGATTGAGCTGGCTCACATCGGTGGTCACACCAACATCTACTATACCACTCTCAACCCACTCCTTTACTTCCTCTTCAACCCCTTCTAGCACCAAACTTATTGAATCTGGGTACTGCTGAGTAAAGAGTTCTATAGCAACATTAAGGTTTCCATGTATCGCACTTGGTATAGCACCGATCTTGATAGCTTTCTCGGCCACACCTTCATAACGAGCAATCTGCCTATTTAAAACCCCAACCTCATCTAGTATATTCTTGGCACTGTTTAGGACCAACTCACCTAAAGCTGTAACTCCAATTGAGTTCGCTTTTTTTACAATCAGCGCCCCTCCAACCACTCTTTCCAAGGATTGGATAGAATGACTCACGGCGGGCTGAGTCATTCCCAGCTTCTCCGCCGCCTTCGTATAAGACTGGCACTCCATGATGTAGAGAAAAGCACGCAATTGCGTTAATGATATCTCTGTCCCCCTAGCCATAAAGTCACCTCATGCTCACATGAGAAAAATTGATTTCCATATTACTAAAGAAAAGTCTAACGTACAAGAAACGTCAGCGTGGAACAAACATCATGAGCTTACAGTATAGGCACCCTTCTCTTGAGGATGCACATGAAATATACCAACTAGCCAAGTCTACCGATCAACTAGACCGATATCCGGAGTATTTTTATCTTTTATGGTGCAGAGACTTTAAAGGCACATCGCTAATAGCGAAAAAAGACCACGTCTTAGCCGGATTTATCATTGGATATATTAGACCCGAAGACCCTGCAACTCTTTTAATTTGGCAGCAAGCAATGAGTCCAAAAATACTAAACAGGGGGACTGGTGTGAGGATGCTATATTACTTAACAAAGAAATGTGTAAGCAATGGCACTCGATTCATTGAAGCTACGATAGATCCTAAAAACCAGCCGGCCGAAAGGACCCTGCTAGGAATATCTAAAAAATTTAACACCAAAATCAAAAAGAGATGATATTCCAAGAAGACTTATTTTCCTCATCTCACCATCCAGAACTTCTGATCAGGCTCGGGCCAATTAATAACGGTGCAGAACCATGCTAATACTACCATCTGAGCAGACTCAAGCGAGGCATAAAGTCAATACCAGTTCATTTACCAGTGCACGCATATTAACGAGTGAGCACAATGCTTTATTTTCTATACACGATACGACCCTATATAAAGACACAACATTAGAGCTTTGCTACAAACACCATGAAGAGTTTGTGTATATACTGGAGGGATATGGAGAGATATCAAGCCCACAAGAGCATCAGAGTGAAGAGCTAGGGCCTGGGTATTTTTACTACGTTGGCAAAGGAGAAAGGCACATATTAAAAGCAAAGTCGGATTTGCGTGGCATATGTATTTTCATGCCTGCGTGTAGAGGTGACGAAATGCATGATGAAAATGGCTCATACAAGGCATAATATAAATGAGCATTGCAATTGCTTTTATAGCCACCTTATTTCTCGGCCTTACTCATTTCATCAATGGAATTATATCCGAGCACTACTCTCCTGTTCGTGTAGCATTTTATACACATTTAGGAGGTGGTTTGGTTGGACTAATATGCGCTATTTTTTTATCTACATTTGATGCGATAGCGCTATATTGGGGTGCGGCGGCGGGCGTAGGCTCAGCGCTAGGCGCCTTTTTTCTCTATCGTGGTCTATCGACATCTCCTTTCAGCACAGTAGTGCCCGTTAGTGCAGTATCGATGGTGTGTATTGCACTCGGGTTATCATTATTGATTTCAGGTGAGCGTGTCAATTTTTGGATCTGGATAGGACTACTATTTGCATTGCCAGGAATTTGGTTAACAGCAGGAGGGAAATCGCTTTCTTCAATAAGCTATCAGGCTGGTGCGGGCAGCGGGTTACTTCACGGATTAGCCGCCGGTGCTGGGTTTGCATTACAGCTCTACCTCTTGGGTAGAATACCCGAGTCAGCAGTTTTTTTTGGGATTGCAACCTGCATGATCTGCGGCGCTTTTTTTCTATCGCCATATCACAACAATAAGATTACATCCTCATCATACCATTATCCAACTTATGCCATTTTTGCCGGAGGAATAAGCGCCATTGGATTAACACTATACATAATATCACAAAAGGGTCAGCTAGCAATCGTCAGCATAATCATCGTATCGTTATACCCACTGGTACCAGTAATCTTTGGCTCTATCGCAAGAAACGAAGTCGTTAATTCATACCGTATCATCGGTATCACACTCTCAATAGCAGCAACCATGCTGATAGTTGTAGGAGGCAACGTATAGGCACGGATTCCAGCATAGAGGAAGGTCCATGTAATCAGTTAAGGGGTAATTCATTGATAAGTAATTCCAGCTGAGCTCGCGCCTCGCCATCCACCGCCTTGAGCGGCCGCGGCAGGCACGGCGCCTCGACTAGCCCAAGCAGCTCTGCCGCAGCTGCCGTCACGCGCAGGCTGCCACCATACTCACCAAACAGCTGCCACAGCGGCTGCAGCCGAGCGGAGAGGCGCAGCGCCTCGCCGGCATTCCCGGCCTGGGCCGCGCGGGTGATCGCCAGCATCGCCTCGGGGAAGGTGCCGCCAATTGCCGAGTACCACACCTCACAGCCGGCATTCAGCCCCATGGCGCCTAGCGCGTCGCCGCTGATGCCAATCGTCACATGGGAGGGAATCAGCGCGCGCAGCCGCTCGACCCGCGCCTTGGCCTCGGTGGGGTCGTTCGGCACCCCGGGAATCTTGATCGACGCAACGTTGGGCAGCCGGGCAATCTCGCCGTGGAGCTCATCGCTGAAGGTGAAGTGCGTGGTGCCCGGGTTATCGTAGACGCACAGCGGCACCGACAGTGCCCGCGTCACGTCCTCGAATAGCCCATACACCTCCTTATCCGACAGCCGCTGATAGGAGACCGGTGCCAGCATCACCGCGCTGGCCCCCGCCCGCTGGGCCTCCTCAGCCAGCGCCAGCACGTCGCGGGTGCGCACGGAGCCAATACCCACCATCACCGGCACCCCAGCGGCATGCTCCACCGCCAGCCGCGCAACGCGACCGCGCTCGGCAATCGACAGATAAGCGTAGTTACCGGTGGAGCCCAGCGCCCCAATCGAATCGACCTTGGCGGCCACCAGGCGCTCGATCAAGCGAACGAACGCCGGCTCGTCGATACCGCCGGCGTTGAGTGGCGTCAGGGGAAAGGCGCTCAAGCCGCTGAACATAACGGGTGCTCCAATGTGAGTGGTGTGAGGTGTGTTGGCGGCCAGTATCGCCTATCGGGAATCAGCCACCAACGTATGCCTGGTAGTTCACATTCAACAACGAATCGTCCGGCCCCTGGGACATCAGGAAGATGCTTATCCTGCGGTTGCCGTCGATCCAGCTCACTGTCGCTTGGCGTATCGGCCCGGATGCCCTTACCTCTGAGTCGACTTCCTTGCCATACTGATCGCGCATTGTTTCCGTCAGCGACTCTACGAATTCCAGCATGGAATCGAAGTCACGCGTGTCGTTCAGCCTCATCGTCACTTGAGTAAGCTGCCCGTTGAGGAAGAAGAATCGCTGCGTATAGGTCTCGCCCGCCAGCTCGGCATCATCTCTGCGCACCGCTTCCATCGCGCCGGTCGCCAAGCGATTACCCTCCTGTTCCTCTATGCGGTAAGCGTCATCGACGACATCCATGACCTCGTCAATCGTCATTCCAACGGTGGTAGGCCCCAAAAGCTCTGCCGATAGCGCAGGGGTTGGCAGCAGAAGCAGCAGCAGCAAGATTCCCGCAAGTAGTCTCTTCATCCGTGGCTCGTCCTTGAAGTGGTTATGCTCTCGATAAGCGTTCACAGCTTACTTCGCAACGTGATTTTAGGAAGCGCTGAACAAATAGGCGAGCGGAGCAAAGCGCAAGGCGCCCGGAGCGCAAGAACCGGAGCCTATGCGGTATAGGTGAGGATTCTGAGCACCGCGTAACGCAGCGATTTGCCCGCGCAGGCATTTGTGCAGTGTTTCCTTAGCGCGGCAGGATCTTGGTAAACCTTATCTGCCCATCCTCCAGGTGGCCGCCATCGACCCAGCCCAGGTGCCGATAGAAACCAGGCGCACGAAAGCGCTCCTCCTCCCCGGTAGACAGCCACGCCTCCTTGACCCCGGCACGCCGCAAGCCCTCCTCCGCCGCCGCCATCAGCGCACCACCAACGCCCTGACCATGGCACCCAGGCCGCACAAAGCAGGCAAAGACATACCCCTCGGAAACCTGCGCCATTGAGAACCCTACGGGCTGGCCGCCGATCTCGGCAATGGTAGTCACGTAGTCGCCGCTGGCCACCATCTCCCCAACGCTCTCGACGGTGATCCCCAACCCCGCCAGCTCATCGCGGGACTGGTGATTCTCGGTGACCGAGCAGCGGATATCGAACAGGGTCTCAACGTCATCGACGCTGGCATCGCGTAGCATCATGTTTTCCTCGATAGCAGGCACCCAACCGGCTCCAGGCATTTCTACAGCCTCAGCAACAGCGCAACCAGCCATCCGCCGAGCAGCACCGGCACCGACCAGACATGGAACTCGCGCCACAGGCCGGGCTGATAGGCGAGGCGCAGGGCAATCAGATTGGCCAGCGAACCGATCGCCAGACCGAACCCACCCACCGTCACTCCCCACGCCAGGGCCTGCCAGTCATCGGTAAACGAGGCCAGGAAGATAGCGGCGGGCACGTTGGACATGACCTGCGAGGTAAGCACCGCGGCGGTAAACACCTCCCCCGGCAGCTGCAGCAGGTGATGGGTGATGCCCTGTACCGCAGGCAGCCCCGACAGGAGACTCATGTTGATGAACATCAGCGCAAACACCAGCAGCAGCAGCCAGTCCACCCCCAACAGCAGGTGCCGCCGGTAAAACAGGTAGAGCACAATCAGCATGGCCGCACCCGCGGCCGCATAGCCCCAATCGGCCATGACCAGAAAGGGCACATACAGCAGCAGTGAGACCCAGAATAGCCGGCGATCCCGGGGTACCGCAGCGGCCGCGCCAGACACCGAGATGCGCTTGCGGGGAAACGCCAGCGGCACTGCAGCGATCAGCAGGGCGGTAAGCGCCAGGGCCAAGGGCGCCATCATCGCCGTGAACTCCAGGAACCCTGCGCCAGACGCCTGCCACATAAAGAGATTCTGCGGATTGCCGATGGGGCTGAGCGCAGAGCCGGCATTGACCGCCAGCGCCTCGAAGATGATCAAGCGCCCCAGGGGAAGATCCGCGACCCGGCGCAGGCTGATGGTAAGCGGCACGACGATGAACAGCGCCACATCATTGGTGATAACGGCAGACAGGCCCGCAGAGAACAGGATCAGATAGACCGCCAGCAAGCGCTCCCCCCTCACCCGCTGCAACAGCCAACTGCCCGCCAGGCTGAGATAACCGCTCACCTCCAGTCCCCGGCTCAGCACCATCAGCCCCGCCAGGGCCCCTACGGTCTTCCAGTCGACCCGCTCGTACAGCGCCCAACCTGCATCGGGGGAAAGCCACCACAGCGGCACCAGCGCCGCCAGAAGCACCATGAAGAGAACATCTTGCACCACCCGAGACAGGGCATGACGGAACATTGAAATGGGGGCCTTTTAGCCGTGGAGCGAACCTGCGAAGGATACCATCAACGCTTCCCAAGCCACGCTACCACTCCATGGATGCAAGATGACCGAAGAGAGAACACCCGCTCCTTCTGCATATAGCCGCCATACGATACCTAGCCTTAGTCGCTTTCTTGGCCGGTAGGCGTTACTTCTTCTCGATACATCTTGAAACCGCGCGCCAAATAGTTAGCCAATGCATTCGGATGGTCCAACGTACAAGTATGAACCCACACTCTCTGGGTACCAGACCAATCCCATGCAGACTTGATGGCATGGCTCAAAAGCGGCCCACCAAAGCCCTTGCCAATAGCACCGGGTGCCAAGCCAAAGTACAAGATCTCGGTATTGACTCCATCTGGCCGGCACAGCTCATAATACCCAGCGATACTCCCACGGTAATAGGCCACCCAAGTACGATGACAGTCGCTTTCTACTAGCTCCCGCCATTGATCATCAATCCAGCTATCGCGATCTCCCCATTCCCAATCGGCACCAACAAGCTGATATAAAAACCTATTCAACTGATACTGTGGCTCCTCGCACTCCACAACGGATAGAGTATCGGGAAGCAATTTTGAGTTGAGCTCATGTACAGACTTCATCTCTAGGAAGAAGGTTTTTACATTGCTTGCGATCATTCTATAGCCTCGAACGAAAAATTATAACGCTCAGCTCTGCACCGGAGGAAGTCCAGGAGTTATCGATGCGTGTCCACTGGAGCAGGGAAAAGCCCACATCCAATTCAATTGTTTTGTTACGCGCATTACTTGCTAATAGCCTTCGTCATGAAGACACTATTTGGATCCTCGACATAATCTCCGAATGGACCGCATGGCGTGAATCCAAAAGCAGAGTATAGCCTCCTGGCTGGTTCGAAGAACTCCATTGAGCCAGTCTCAAGACTCAGTTGACGATAGCCAAGCCTTTTGGCCTCAATAATAATATGGTTTAGCATTTTAGACGCGATACCTTTTCGAAGATATGCCCGCGCGATCCTCATGGATTTAATCTCTGCATGCTCACTCGTCAAGTGCTTTAACGCCCCGATGCCCGCGAGATCTTCTCCATCCCAGATAGACCAGAACATGATACCAGGTCCACGTAGCCCATCCAGATCAAGCGCGTGACGACTCTCTGGCGGAGCTGTTGGCGCCATTGACTCAAGATGCTCACGTACTAGTGCGATAACTTGTTGACTCTTAAGATTATCAAGCCGTATTTCCAATGATGCCCCTCCTGACCTAGTATTTAACGAGGTGTAGAAAAACTATATCTGGGTCGATTCCACTGCCTGGTTCTTAATTTTTTTGTCCTGATCACCAAAGAGTCCGAGGCATCAGGCTGGAAACTGTCCGTAGTTCGCCAACTACTTTTTTGCATCAAAAGCCCAAAAACAGCATGTCCAACGCCGCGGAGATTTCATCTTGCTGCTCAGTAAGACTACCAACGCAGGAACGCAATTCGCCATCGGGCACAGCAGCCATGAACTGAGTGGCCATGACTAGCTCCTGCCCCTCAATGCTAAATACAGGATTCAGCCGCCGGGCAGGGGATGGCGCGGAGGAACTGGGTAACAGTGGCACGACAACCCGGGTGTTCAAGCCACTAAGAATATCTGACTGAACATCCGGCAGATAACCGGCCCCCCCCCATTTTCGAAGATGTCGAAACGGGTCATCAGAACTGACGGTGCCGTGCGAGCGGCAAACCGTTAGCTTCAACGTATGCGTTCGAACTTGCCAGTACTTTGGCATTTTCTTTCAGCCACGTCTCCTGCTTGTGCAGCTTCACAGCCTCCCCGATCCCCGCCTCAGCAGAACGAGAGATATTGATTCCCAAGGCTTTTGCCTCATTGAGAAGAGCACTATCAAGCGATAGATTCGTCGGCCTTCGGGCAGATTTGGTAGCTTCAGCAGCATGCATGGTTCAATCCTCTCGCGGAACGATGCCTTAACTATATGCGCATAGTTTTTGCGCACCAAGACTGCGCCAAGGCAATGCCTGTTGGACTAAGCCGCCACTCGGTGGCCATCAAGGCATTGAGCTGATGATCCACGTCACCGGGCCGGGTGACCCGGTGGAGTTGGCCGGCAGTGGCCGCCCAGCGCAGGGCGCTAACCGTGTGTCCACGCGGCAGCTGGCGGCGGACAAGCCGCGCTCCGGGACCAGGTGATGGAAGAAGTGCTGCAGTAAGGCAGTTATCGTCATCACTCCTGCTCTCTGACCCACGTGGGTCAATGAACAGTGTGGTGCGATGGGGCGAGATACATGATGCGACGACAGCTACCGCGAAGCGGTTTAGTTCAACGCTGAGCTGAGCCGCTGGGGAAAGCGCCCAGCGCTTTTCACGGTCGGATCTAGCGCCGGGTTATCGGGTTATGTATTCTATACCTCGACCGGCTGCCTCGTGGCCCCAATCCAGTTAAACAGAAAGATGCCGCTGGCTAGCGAAGCGAGGTGCCATAGGAGACCCACCTCAGGAAAGGAATCTAGAGAGGTGAACTTCAGTACAGTGCCCACACCGAACATGAAAAGACACGTGGCTATTAATAGGCAGAGCTCCTCCCCCAGGTGCACGGCAACCATAATCATTAGGGCCCAAAGCCCAGGCAAAACAACCAGGACAAGAAACATGGTTCCGACTACGTCGACAGCAGAGAGGAACCATTCGGGCAGGAGAAAAGCCAGGTTTCCAACCATGCGGCCATGGACGTGAGAAGTGCCGAACTCTTGAAGGTATGCAAGCCACGCCAGGGGAAGGACCAACCAGTTCGCGCTTTCACGCACCGACTTTACCAATGATAGTAGTTCGAACACTCTCTACTCCATATCAGCGACATGTTGTGCTTACACAGTAGCATAGAGTTCTGAGTGAAGGAGTGGGACGTACTGCTCACGGTACATAACGACCAGCTTCAGCGGTGGCGCGAGCGGGTAGCGCACGGGCCATCCGCTGCAAGCGCTTGTTGGGTTTGTACACGTAGCCACGTATCGCCACATTCGTTGAGCGCATCTTCTATGCGCTCAACATGACGAGGCAGCGTGCTCGACGGGAGATGGTCTCTGTGAAACCATTGAATATCGTCGGCTTCATCGCTAAGGCGAATATTGCCACCCGATCGAGTGCATAGAAAAGTGAATGCTACAGTTTCCTGCTCGGGCACAGAATAGACACCGATTAAGTGCTCAACTCTCACAATAAGGCCCACTTCTTCCAGAACCTCACGCTCTGCGGCTTTCCACGGCGATTCCAGGCTCTCTACTTTTCCACCTGGCAAGTTCCACGCATCAAAATCTGTCCGATGACAGAGCAACACACGTGATGCTTCGTCGAAAATGACGGCGAATGCTCCGAGATTGTGCACCTTAAATCTCCCTAGTAAGCCCAACGCCGCCAGCACGCGCGGATTTGTAGTGTAGGCGAAGCCGCAACGAAAAGACGTCGCCGTGCCTAGCCTTGTTAGGCATTTTCCGACTCATTGGCCATTGGATAAACAACTGTCCTTATACCATGCTAATGCGGCACCAGTAGATTCATTTTCAAATCGAGGAACTACCCAGGCGATAAACCTTCTTTGGATCGCCTCGTAATCTTCACCCTGTGGGAATTCCAGCTCTCTGGAAAGCAGGGCTTCGAAAAACCGTTGCTGGCCTATTTCCTTCTCTACATTTGACAAATCGACTTCAAGCCTCGGAGCTTTAGACATGTGAAAACAATATGCAGCCCTCAAGAATCCGGTATCATCTAGCGGATAAGCCTGAGCTATAGCGGGAATCGCTAAAAGAAAAAATAAGATGTAAACGCGTATTAACCTCATATTAACTCCTTAGTTTGATGGCTGCCTAACGCCCGCAATAAACGGCGCGAGGAACGAGCGTCCGGCGACCGAAGGGAGCGAATTTGATTGCTTGGTTATGCATTTTCGTGCTCACGGCCATCACCCTCTGATGATTTTACATGGAGAGGCTGAGACCCTTGCAAGACCCCTATGAGTGATTTTCTTATTTCCTCCTGCTCTTTCACTTCTTCCTCTGAAACTGGAAAGCTTTCAACATCCATCTTTAGCGCCGAATCTCCGTACAATACTCGTATCAGACCACGTCGCACGAGAGCATTCTCATCCTCTAAGCGTCCGTGCGCCTCTGGAGCATAAACACCTTTTTTCACATGAACCTCATCGAACTCATAGCCGAGGCTTTTCCCCATCTCCATTAACAAATTAGTTAGTCGATCCGTCATTCGTTCTTGCCACTGAATCTGCAGATTTTCATCGTCTTTAGGAAAGCTGGCCAAATGATCCAAATAAGCCTTCCAGGAATCTGCGACTGACTTATATCCCCCCCCCTGAACTCAAGGTCAATCATATTCAGCGCTCGAACATGATCCGATGAGAGATTTGCGGCTCGTGTCGCCATTAGTGTCTTGAAGATCCAGATTTTTCGCCCACGTTGCTCCCGGAATACCTCAAGCCACTTCTGCACCTGCACTGCGAGAATGGGCGCGATTACGACCGCAGCAACCATTAATATGTTCGTCAGTGTCATATCGTTCATAAAACGCTCTCAGAATTATTTGTGCATAACGCATAGCTCACCGGAAAAATACTCGCTGCGCTCGTATTTTTCCCGGTGGAGCTACTTGTTATGTTCATTTTGTGCTTTTCGCGCCTTTTGAGCCTCGACGAGAGGATCTATTAATACCCAATTTTCCTTTTCAGCCTTGTACTCAATGTACAATGATCGACTAGGTGTACTTAATTGACTAGCCATTTCGGTAATTTGGTCATTGGGATGATCTACGTAATGCTTTAAAAGTAAATCATGCATCACTTCCAGAGATTTTTTATATTGCTCGATGCTAACCCCTTCAGGAAATACAAATTTCAATGACCTGCCATCTTGTAGTTGAACCATAGCTGAGAAAATTTGGGATCGTTTTTTATCTCTTTTCTCAGGTTTGCTACCATACAGATGGTTAAATAACTTTAGGGTTCCTTTTTTCAGCAATTGATAATGATCTTTCCCTGCCTCTTGCAAGAAGGCTTCAAAATAGGGTTTAGATAGATATACAATCACTAATGTTGGAAGTGCCCACTCAATTGATGCATAGACACCTATCTCTCTGGACTCTGCTCTGATTTTTAGCTCAGGCGCAGAAATGCTACTTGTATATTCTTCAATGAGCTCGCTGGGCAAATCCTCTTGGAAGGAAATGCCAATATGGAAATCAGAGTTCATGCTATTCCTTTTCGAACATAACGTAGAACTAACCGGCCTGCGCGGCTTTTTGCGCAGGTGGACTTCCCCCAGAAAAGTGGATACGCCCCATCAGTTAACCTCCTCGAACTCTACCGGAGTCCGGTAACCAAGGCCACTGTGCAGCCGATGGCTGTTATAGTAGCCATCAATATAGTTCCTGATATGCTTACGTAGCTGACGCAACGTCATGAAGCTGGTGGCGTGCAGCAACTCTCCCTTCAGCGTTTTGAAGAACGACTCCACTTCGGCATTATCAGTACACTGTCCCGGGCGGTTCATGCTGTGCCGTACACGGTGATGATTCAGCAGCGCCTGGGTCTTGTGAGCCCGGTACTCGATGCCACGATCCGTATGGAACAGCAGGTCAGGTGCTGGACTACGGCTTGTGAAGGCCTCACGCAGGGTAGCTCGGGCAAAGTCTGCGCTCAGACTCTCTCCCAAGCGCCAGCTGATGATTCGACGTGAGAATAGGTCCAGTACCACCGCAAGAAACACGTATTTTTTACCCAGCTTGATGTAGGTGACGTCGCTGCTCCACTGCTGGTTTATCGCAACCGGCTTTTTGACCTCGAGCCGGTAATTTGGCAGGGCTTTCAGATCATCCCGACGTTTGCTCAGCCGGCGATAGACACGCGTGACTCGGGCCTTCATACCCCACTCCCTCATCAGTCTGGCCACCCGGTTCTCACCCACCACAAGACCTTCTCGGCGCAGGGCCTGATAAACCCGAGGACTGCCATAACGGCCCTTGCTGTCGTTGTAGACCCTGCGGACCTTCAACAGCAGGTCTGCATTTTCAGCGGCTCTCTGGCTGGGCTTCCGGTTTGCCCAGGCGTAGTAGCCAGACCGAGAGATGTTCAGGTGGCGACACAGTGCCTTTACCTCGTGCTGTCCTCGGTGTTTCCAGACGAACCGGAAGGCTTCCGTCGTTCCTCTGCCTGAAAGCGTTGAAACTTTTTTAGGATGTCATTCTCCTCCTCAAGCTCCGATACGCGGCGCTTCAGGCGAGCGACCTCATCCTGCTCCTGGATCTTCTGCTTAGCATCAGGCGGGGCTTTCTTGACCCGTTTCATGGAGAACTGTCCCTCTCGGTATTCCTTTCGCCAGCGTGACAGCATAAAGGGGTGAATATCCAGCGCTTCGGCAACCCCTTTGACGCTCCGGTGGGCTTGATGGCTCCATTCCACTGCCTTGACTTTGAACTCAGTGCTGTACCGCTGTGTTTTCTTCCCCGTGATCATCTCGGGCATCGGTTCTCTCCTATCTGGGAGTTATCGATGCCTGTCCACTAGAGTGGGGGAAGTCCAGAGCGAATTTAATAGCATTGTTAGGCTTGGGCTCAGCACACCGCATGAATAATTCTAAATTCTGGCTCTGGGAGTTCACTGCTGGAAGGTGGCTGTGCGCTTTCCTCAAGTGGAATCATCGTCGAAGCCCCCGAGGTATTCATAACTGAAAACAATACTCCTGCGCGCTCAACAATCTCAATTGAAGACTCTGTATTTTCGCGAAGATCCTTCACATACTGATGAGGGTCGCATCGGAGAATAAACCACCATGCTTGGCCTCGACGGGGTCTGCGAGAGAACTCTCTTGCAGCCTTTACTCTGGGCGCAGCGGCAACTTCGTAGAAGTGCTTTCCTAATTTCTCAAGTCCGATTTTCAACAACATTCGACATACAGCTAATGGCTCAGTTACTTCCGCCAGAATTCGGAACTGCGTCACGTCCCCAGCCTCTACCAACGCATCAACATACTCGGATCTTGGCTCGACTTCGATAGTTCCCAGCATGCCAGTGGCACGAATCTCGCCGATGGTGGCCTTCATTGAAGGCATCGAATTTTTCTTGGAAGGAATTCCGGAAAATATTCTGTGCGCGATAAAGGGAAAGCTGGCCAATGCTTTAGATTCAACTTTCTGGCCAAAATACAGGTTGCAAGCATCACATGTGACACCCGGCCTGCCTACCGGCGAATTCTTTCCTCCGAGCGACTCAGGAATTATGTGTGCCACCGTGTTGCTCGGACCTTTTTGCTCACAAAAAATGCAAATCATTGCAGATGTACCGATTTCGCCTAACGAGGCTGTAGAAAAACTCGATTCTGAGTCCCTTCCCACCGCCTGTTTTCCGATTTTGTGTATCGCCCACCAAATGGACAATTTTCTTGGCCAAGGAGCCTAGATGACCATTTCGGCTCCTCAATGATGTCAAAGGCACTCATCACCGGCAATCAGCGGCCACTTTCAGGCCTGATACTCCTGTATCACGCGCCTAACCGACCATAATTGGCGAGCTTCTCAATGTTGTGTATCAAGCAGTATAACTGCCACTGACCCTGTACCTTCTTCTTGCCACGAAGCCCGAATCGTTTCAAACGTTTCGTGGTGCCGATGTTGCCGAATACCGGCTCCACCACTGACATTCAATGGCTATATATCTCCTTACCTTGCTGGCTATCCACTCGGTGCTTCATCCAGTTTGTGTAGCTCGATTGTCCGTCGCTCTTGATCGTAAAGGATACTTGCCGACCAGCGCCGTTGCGGTGATCTGCTGAGGCTGGATTATGCATGCATTGATGTTTCTTCGGGCAGTGCCGGCATTGCAGCAGCCTGCCTTCGAAATGTGCCCGAACCTTGCCATTCTCGGCTTCCCGTTGCCCCCGGTAGGTCAGGGATTCGCCAGCCGGGCAGATACTGGTCATGGTCACCGGATCGAATTGAAATTCACTGGCCGGAAAGGTGGCCTTCCATCCCTTGTCTGGCAGATTCTGGTGGCGCTTGCCGTATTTGTCTTTTTGATGAGCGAACTTCGGATCCCGGCTGCGGAACTGACTATCTGGCACATAGCCATTGATCTGTCGTTCGTGCAGGTGCTTCATATTGGCTTACTCGTCTCATCCATGAGACTCGCCCTTCGGGCCAGCCTACGGCTGTTCAAATTTATTCCCGATAAATTTGTCATTGGCGAAGCCAGTGTCAGCGGTGACGACGGTGCCCTGCTGGTAGATGTCGTCAGCAATGCCTAGCTTCTTGAAGCGAGCCCTCACCCTTTCCAACACCGGTTGCAGCGTGTGGTGTTCCTGCCCCTCTCCAAACGCCTGGGCATCGATGATGACTTGGTGTTTCTTGTCCACCGTGGCCACGCCGTTATAGCCCTGGATCGTGCCCTTGCTGGTGGTCATCTTGGCGCTTTGGTTATCCGTGATGTTGCTCTTCACTTCCTTGCTCCGCTTCCCCTGGCCCATCCTTGGGCTGTGCGTCTTTAGGAAGCGATCGACTTTGTTCATGGCAGCATCTAGCGAGAGGATCGTCTTGGCTCGACGGATATCCCGGTCAAGGTCGGCCTCCGTCTCGGCTTCATCCCGCGCGTAGTGCTCCAGCAGGTGATGGCGAATCAACCGTCGTAGCTTCTCCCGTTTCTCACCCAGCTCTTTGAAGGTGCCAAACCACTCCTTCGAGGCATCCGAGGGCATCTTACAGCCGTCGATAGCAAAGAGCTCGTTGCCTAGCAGGCCTTGCTCATGGCACACCAGCAGCACCTGCTCAAAGAGCTCTTCAATCTCATCGGCATGGCTGCTGACGAACTTCGCCAAGGTGGTGAAATGAGGGACGGTATCGCAGGACAACGCCTTGAAGATGATATTGGTTTCGCAGCACCACTGCATCTCGCGGCTGGAGGTGATGCCCTTGGAGTAGGCGAACAGGATGATATTCAGCAGGATGGCGGGATCATAGGCCAGACGGCCCGTGTCGTGGTTGCGGTATTGGGGATGAAAAACCGACAGGTCCAGCTTGTGTTCGATCAGGTAGTGCACAGCGTGCTCGAAGGTGCCGGGCTGCAGCTGGTCCTGGTAGTTGATCACCACCATGGCGTTCTGATCATGTTGTAGGGCTTGAAGCGGGGCATGCTGACCACTCCTAGGCTGTTTTCCCGATCCTACCAAAACGACGTGGGCTGTGGGCTTTTTCTACAGCCTCAACGCCTTCAGCACGCGCGGCTTTGTAGTGAAGGCGAAGCCGCAACGAAAAAGCTGTCGCCGTGCCTGCGATTGTTAGGGCTTTTCTCACGAGACATCTAATGTTGGTATTTTGAACAATATTGCTTCCGCGTACATGCCATCGCTATTATCCTTTGTTTCTCCGGTTTTCTCCCAAGTGAAATAATCTATCTCTTGGCCATCATCCCCAGAAATTTTTGTAATTATACATCTTCGATCTCTTGGGTTTCTAACAAATGCAAAATGATCGGCTCGAACTATCTTTCTATCAATTCTTTGGCAAAGTTGCCCCATATAAATTTTATTCTCAACATGATCACAAAGGGAAAATAACTCGCCGCAAATAGAGCAATTACCAATTGTTTCTACAAATCCTGGGCTATTATAAAGACTCCACCCTGGAAAAATCGCTTCTTCAGCCCCTTGCAATCTTTTCTCTAGATTTCGGACGCCCTCATAATCCTTTATTTTCAGGGCGATAGAAATATATTCTTGAGCATCAACCAAATCTGACCAAGCATCATTGAATTTCTCTTCTTTCAGAGCAATCCACATGAGCAGCGATGAACGACTAGCATTTACCATACACTGCATATGAAATAATTCATTTGCTAGAGCCTCAACGCCTTTATCTATAACCTGCTTCTTATACGACTTAATTACCTGTAAATAATGTCCGCACTCAACAACTTTCTCACTCTGGATTCTTTTTGAGCGGGTAAAAAAATTGAATTTCCCACATGAATCTATGAAATCAAAATAATCATTCCGTATCTCATCAAATGAAATGGTTTTATCAGTCATTTACTGAACTCTTGCCAACTACTTCAAGTATAGATTTCTCTAGCTTATCCAAGCCTTCTAAGTCACCCTCATAAGATATCTCAGTCAGCCTAGATGTCTTTGTCTCTTTATGTATAACCTTCAAGCGGACACTTGGCTCTTTTTGCCCTTTAAAAAAATCAGTTACATAATTTTCGATAACACCACAAGTTATAGATACTAACTCTGGATTTTCACTCAACGCCATAGAAGTAAATAGCAATACGGGCCCAAACCATTCACCAGATCTTTGCTCTACAAGAAGCTCCGGCTCGGTCAAGTAAGCGATTTCAACTTTTTCTTTTGAATATTTATAGAATGACAATGTCGTAGAGTGATATTCCTTTTTATCTTCAGAAAGGTAGTTATGAGGCAATATCACAACCCCCTTTGATTGCTCATCGAACTTGTCCGACATTAGCTCTTTTATTTCTAGCTTCATGACTTTCTCTCTATAGTTTTTGCCTTGTGCGCCCTAACGCTGCCAACACACGCAGCTTTGTAGTGAAGGCGAAGCCGCAACAAAAAAGCTGTCGCCGTGCTTGGCCTTGTTACAGCGCTACCGGCTCTTAAGTTCTTCATGGAAAGCCAATACATGATCCGGAATATTATTGTCATTGTATAAGTCTACTCGCCATACCCTATCTGCAATTTTCTTAACGCCGACTTTCTCAAAAAACGCCTGTAATGATCAATTTTTGAACCATGACTCTCATGGAACTCTATAGTCACTGCATTCTTTGATTTAAAAAATTGCAGGATAGCATAGAAAAACCTTTCACCAATTTCGGCTCTCGTGAGAGAAGTATTTAGTGCGAAATGTCTGATGCGTACAACTCCACCTGAATGCATTGAAATTCCCTCTATGTACCCAATTTCAAGGGAATATTTGTACTCATTATATTGGCAGCGTATGTCCGGCATCATGCTGTAACCATGAGTATCTGGGAGACCTTCAAGTTGAGCCAACCCATAGCATGTGGACCATTTTAACTCTTGATCAAAATACCCGTAAAAATACGTTTCAGGTGACCTTGACCATTCCTCGATAAACTGCTCAACAGTTGGATTGTTTCCGTACTTTTTGTTGAACTTTATTCTCTCTATTAAATTTAAGATCATCGTCACTCTTCAAAATCAAGCTGATAAAGTCTATGTGCTTTTAGCGCTGTAACGCCTGCATTTGCGGCTGGTTTGGAGCGCAGCAGAAAACCAGTCCGACAACATGCCCTTGTTAAGTGATTTCTGGTTATGCTTCAAAGTGAGTCTGCCAGCTTAGTAAACGACTCATGGAGCTTTTCAATTAATGATGGATAAATTTCCATAAGTCCAGAGTCTGCTTTTATGTCAAGACGATCAGTAACAAACTTCAACTTCTCTTCCTCACTTTCGTCGGAACCTAGGTGGGAATATGCTACCCGCAAATCATAAAGTATGTAAAAAGGGCTCATTATCGTCGAGGCATCCAATGCAGGGCATGATAATTCTATGACCTTTTGTAGGCGTTTAATACTGCCCAGACTTTTGGGGTCACCGCCCAAGCTCTTAATCACTGCGCCTAGTGCTTTATTGTCGAATGATTCAAGGTAAATCTTATTAAGTGTATCTGCTACGTGCCTTCTTTCTTTCTCGGTATCAACTATTGGGGCATTAAAAGATACCGACAAATCAAACACCTCTTTATCGAGGTGGGCAATCTTGCTACCAAACTTTTTAAAGCAAGCTTCTAAGAACTCTGATCTAGCTTTAAACAAATCATCTTCTTTGGAAAGATCGGTAAAGACACATTCAATTTGACCATCATAAAACTCAGAGCCTATAGAATGATCTGACTCAATATTCTCAGATCTGAGGTAATATTGTTCTGCTTCCGGCAAACGATCTATATCGCCCAACCACATTACAATTTTTCCATTCCCATTCAGACCGAATGGCATTGAAAAGTCATCCCCTCTTCGTATTTCGCCGTACGTTGTGGACGCGAAACTTAACCTATAAGTCGGAGATGAGTCATACTTCAGCAAAACTTCTCGATTAAAGAATACTGGTGTTAGAAAACCTTCATCCCAAGGTCTTTTAAGACCGGGGATGTATTTGTAGTCATCAGAATCATATATAAATGGAACAGCGCCAAAGCCGAAATCTTGATTCGTTTTGTTTCGAGTAACTTTCACTATATCACTCGACCTCTTCGCTGCCTGCTCGTGTAGATGAATTACTGCAAAGCGGGAATCATCGGGAAGGTATTTTTCATTGCATTTTGGACAATGCAGCACTGGAAGCCCGTTGATGCTTATTTCAACGCCACTTACAGTTTCAGAAAAATCATCAAACACTAAATCAAGATGCCCATTGCACTGGTCACAGTACAGCCTTTGAATATGACCAGATTCAGGGAAAAATTCTTTGAGATCCATCGATACTCCTTGGGCACTTAACGCCGGCCATCACCGGTGACAAAGCCGCAGCCAAGCGGAGGTTTTGGCATCCGGTACATGGCTTGGTTATACGATGTTCCAGCGCTGTGTACTGGGCTCCCACGCGTAATCGTAAGATCGCTTTATGGTTTTACCTAAAGACCGAACGCTGTAACCAACGCGCAGTCTATATTTTTCGAGATTCTGGACCACAGCGCTTGGAATACCATTGTCTATGAGGTAAGTCTCCGTCGGAAAGTCTCTAACGCGCGAATCACCAATTTGGAGGTCGACTGGTTCATTGAATAACCTTGGGATTTCAAGCTTTTCGTCGCTCCCGACGAGTTGGGCGAACAAAAAGAACTTTTCTGCTTCAACACCACCAACATTCCGGTAACAGATCCGAGTTTGGTGAACATCTTTACCCGTTGGAATTAGAGTCGCCTGTGCATTTTCAACATAAACCAGCAGTTTAGGTTTGTTTGCTTCTGCAAAAGCACGAACATTCAGCAGGTACCCATAAACTACGAAGGTAGCAGATATCAGTGCTCCACCGCTAGCCCAGGCATTGATAGTCAAACTCAAAAATTCTTTCTCACTCAGCCCAAGCTGATGCATCCCGTAGGTAAGAGCGAAAACAACGATGACTATCAATACTGATATAAATCCAGGGATCAACATCAAAATCTACCTTACGTATAACGCCAGTGGTAACGAGCGCCAACGAAGCGCAGCGTAGTTGGCGTCCCGTTGACCACCTTGTTAATTTCTATTGTGTCGCAGCTGGTTTTTTCGGCGAACCGCCAATTTCTCATCTGTCACACCACGAACGTACTCGAAAATCTGATCCCAATCGATTTTGCTCAGTGCATTGTTCTTTGGAATATGGACAGTAAATGATTCGTTCTCTTGGTTCGGTTCAGGGATTTCACTTAAAAGAAGCCAATAAGCTTCATCCTCCCTCTCAATGTACTTCACCAGGATTACGACCTGGAGCTTATCCCACAGATGGTTATAAGTAGAGGTTTTCAGAGTGACCGTCTCAGTCTCGCCGTTTGAGCCTTCTGTTGAAGCCTTGAGTTGCACTATCAGCTCGAGCCCAGTGGCGGCTCTGCCCTTAAAAAGATCAACCCTCAGATCTACGCCATAATCATGGGCTGGCTTTTCGCAGGTCCAATTTCTAGGCAACTTGTTCCGAAAAAATCTCTCGGACATCTCTTCAAGCTGATGATTATCTATCCGCAATGGATACTGATACGGCATCCGATTTCCTCGAAAAAATTAACGCCCGGCTCACGCGCCGGTTTGGAGCCGCAAAGCGGCGGAAAATAGGTCGCTGTGCAGCCGATTGTTAAGTGTGGAATTATATCTCCTTAGCATCTGGAACATCATAGATATTATCTGTAATTTCGCTCATCAGCCGATGATCTAGTAACACCTGCATAATAACCTTCACAGTCTGGGAGCACGGAACTATTGTGTTGTTGACATGATCAAAATTTATGCCCCACCCTCTACTGTTACTAACTCTTTGTAGAGTTTGGATAAAATTTGGTCGGTTATAAATCCCTTTCTCTTCAATGACAGCCATTCTCCTCAACTGTATGGAATTGCTACCCACATATTCTACTATTGGCGACAAATCAGAAAATAGTCCGCTAAATGAGGGCGACTGTTGAAGCTGTGAAAAAGCTTGTACATACTCCTCACGATATTTCATTGCAGACTCAAACCCCCGTTTGTTCGCAATAAACGCTGTATTGCCAAAGACATAAAAGTCAAAACTTTTCTCAATAGAAAAACTATTATTCTCAACGGCCGACAGTTCGCCATTAGAAAATATCATGTTTATATACTTCTTAGGGTACGAGGTTTTCCATGATGACGTAGAGCGTTTTACGGCATAAACCGTTTGTCCATTTAATGTAAATTTAACCACATACCCTTTAGCTCCTTTTAAGTCCTTGGAGTCTGATATCCTATGCTCACTTTCAAGGCGATCCACTAGAACTTTTAGACTATTAAAATCTGTTGAAGATGGGTCTAACGTAAGACAGCTATTTTCGTTATTTTGCGATATATATGTGTATGGGCTGTGCTCCGTTATCCTATCAATCTCATTTTTGACAAACTCTTTCAGCTTTGTATTTAATTCGCTTTCAGTCTGAACATAGAATGTGCGAAACCTTGAAGTCGTAGTACTATCTTTAAAAATCCAAAGATGCGGATTTGAGTTATCAAAGTCAAAATTTTTCAAAGATTGAAAGTCAACAGACATTAGCCACCTCTTGCAATATAGAAATCTTGTATTGTTTGTGCGTCATATTCGCCTGGGGACAAATTTCCTTTAAATAAAACCCTTACACTTCTCTCATTGCCATTTATTTCCGCCTCTACTTCGTATAGCTTCCAGCCAAACATGAGCAAAAGCGGGTTCATTATAATTTGGCCTGACTTATAGGTTATTGCGAACATCCAAAATAAGAAAACGGCGAAACCCAAGAGCTTTTCGGGATGCTCATAGCTAATTCCCATAAACGATACAACATACGGAAACACATAATTAATAATATCGTTTGGTATTGGCTTTGCCTTTGTGACCTTAGCCTTGAACGGAAAAGATATTTTTTAAGAGATATATTTGATAAAAAAACCGAAAGAATAGTTAGAAGAAGAAACACTACAGAAAAGTAGGGGTTGGCGAATGGATTAAAGTAACATTCGCTCATGTTTGAAAAATCACAAAATGGCCGCTCCCACCACGACATTGGTATGTCTTGGACGGCCAGTATTAAAGCCAGAGGTAGATACGAGCCAATAAAAATCAAAAAGGCTGAAAATATTCTAAATTGCATTTTTAACTATCATCCGAAATCTACACTCCTGCAATAGTGGCACTTAATCGGGATAGGGAGGCACCTCACGATGCCCCTCCTCCCACATCACCGGGCATACGGATCACGTACCACGGCGATTCAGTGACTTGATTCAACCCGTTACCGTACTGCCAATTCCGGCAGTCCACGGCACCGGAAGTAGTGGGCGGGAAGTGCCTGCGCCAGTGCCGGCGAACGGCTCAGGCGCCACGGCCCATGAGCTGATTTCGCAGTGTTCCAGGCCAACCTGACCGAGACGCCCCGCTTTCTCAGTTCACGATATCCCCTTCGACCCCATTGCTTCCACACGTAACTTCGCAGTCTCCGCCGTATCCACTTGTCCAGATCCCGCAGCGGGCTCAGCACTTCGGCTTCGTCGAAGTACGCTTTCCAACCAAGCAGGGTCTCTTTCAGGTCTGCGATCACCTGGACCAGTGAGTGGCCCCGTGTTCGGCGGCTCAGTATCCGGATCCGGGCTTTCAGCTTGGAGATGGCTTCGCTAGCCACCTTCAAGCGCTGCCCTTTCCGGCTGAGGGTGAAGCCCAGGAAGCTGCGCTTCCAGGGCCGGTCTACCGCGCTCTTTCGTGTATTCACTGTGAGCCTCAGTGAGTCCTCGATAAAGCGCGTCAGACTCACCATCACTCGCTCTCCTGCACGGCGACTGCCAACATAGATCTGGCAATCATCCGCGTAGCGGGCAAAGCGCAGATTGCGCCGCTCCAGCTCCCAATCCAGTTCATCCAGCACCACATTCGCCAGCACCGGAGACAGTGGCCCGCCTTGCGGCACGCCTTCGGG
Source organism: Halomonas socia (assembly GCF_010977575.1). Lineage (GTDB taxonomy): Bacteria > Pseudomonadota > Gammaproteobacteria > Pseudomonadales > Halomonadaceae > Franzmannia > Franzmannia socia. The sequence goes on along the minus strand of NZ_CP048812.1, from coordinate 2,848,329 downwards.
GGTCGGGGCTTTGCAGTTGTCGATCTGGACCCCTGCCTTCAGGTATCGGTTGATCAACCTGAGTAACGGCCTGTCCGGCGTGTGCCGTTTCAGGCGTGCCATCAGCCGATCATGGTTCACCCGGTCAAAGAAGGCTTCCAAGTCCAGATCCACCACCCAGTTGCGGCCTTCCCGAGCGCAATGCTGTCCGTATCGGACCGCTTGATGCGCAGAGCATCCGGGGCGAAAGCCGTAGCTGCGGGGATGGAAGCAAGGCTCCCAGTCTTGCTGGACTACCTGGGCAATCGCTTGCTGGATAAAGCGATCCAGCACTGTCGGAACGCCCAGGGGGCGGGAACCGCCATTGGCTTTGGGAATAGTGACCCGCCGTACCGGTTTCGGTCGGTAGGTCTGCTGGAGCAGTTGCTGTCGGATCCCTGGCCAGTGTTGGCGCAGATAATCTGGCAGCTCATCCACGGTCATACCGTCGATGCCCGGCGCTCCCTTGTTACGTCTTACCTGTTTCAGAGCGCGGGTGAGATTGTCCCTGCTCAATACACGCGCCATCCACGGTGAGGGTTGAACGGAGTGCGAGCTGTCCCGATTTCCGGCAACGGGTTCATCCCCTGGTAATGTCAGGGGCAGCGTGAGCTGCTTTGCTGATACCATCCCGTTTCCCTGCACGGACACTCAACTCCTGTCTCTGTTCGGGCCTTCGGTTCACGGGCGAACCTACTATGCCCTCGGCTGATTTCTGCCACGCGATCAGAGGCGATCGCTCGTCTCTCAGTGGGTCCGTCCACACGTGGCAGACCTCCCGGGGTAAGGCACAGAGCTTTCACGGCGTGAACGCCCGATTTATAAAGCACACCCCAGTCGCAGACGGAGGGCTTCGCGGTCACGTGCCCGCTCGCCCCGGGTGTACCACACCTCGTATCGGGTTCCTATTCGTCGCCCCGCCGCTTTGGATTGGGCTTCCTCCAGACCCCACCTCGCGATGACGCCCTTGCCCTTCTCCTAGCCTTCGGCTCTGCGAACACCTGGCAGGAGGACTTGCACCTCCCTAGTTCTGTGCCATGCCCGGCACACACGCCCCAAACACCGGCGCAATTTATTGCGTCCGTGTGCTTTGGTTTGTTAGGGATTTAGGTCCGACAATATAAAATTCATATGGCCTTTGAGAACCTAGGCTATCTTTATTGTCAGACACCTCCCATATATAAACAGCCGACTTTTTCTCACCAGCATAACCCTGGCATTTTATAAAAATTGAATTCAAACCGAATTTACCGAGCAGCGACAGATAGTCACTATCAAGAGTCAAACTAGAAGCACTCAATTCAAAAACATCTTGCGTAATATCCAATGAGCTCACGGGTGAGTATATAAGATTTTTCTCTATCAGTTGCAAATCACCACTCACGAGAACATATGAAAAACATCCGAACTTCTTGGTGCATAAAGCAAGCCTGGCAATATCCTGATGAACACCAGATTCAAGATCGACATTTGAATCAGAAGTCCTTTTTACCTCAATAAGTGAGTGCGGCACTTTGTTTTCTGGATGATAGATAACAAAGTCACATTCCTTTTCCCTACCCCCTTTATATATTCCAAGACGTCTAGATATCGGGAAATCTCTTTCAAAGAGACCAGAATCAGGCATTTTCAGAGCTAGAATATTTGATATCAACCTATGGACATATTTCTCTTCAACAGATGCATCCGATTTATCTCCAATATCGGCTCGCTCCGTATGAATCTTAGCCGGGAGCAGGTCTAACAAATTATTTATCCATCTGCACTGCCTAAACTCCAAAGATTCTCTTTCGCCCCCCTCGAACTCGCCATTCAAAGCATGATCGTTCGGGTCATCATTTGGCTGAAAAGTCTTTAGCTCCGATACATTTCGGACAAACTCCAAATCGATTTCTTTTCCACTAGGAAAGAGTTCATTCGGCTTAAACCCTATAGCGGAATAATCCTCACTACGAATTCTATGTTGCCAATGAGGGTTTCCGTTTTCGTCTAACCGTACTATACTCGCCGACGCTGCATCCTGGAGCAATCCAACATCTTTCGGGTAATGCTCAACCCAAACTATCTGATTAAATATCTTTAAAATATCTAAAAGTCTATCTTTAAACCTGTGATGATATTTTCTAGGCAAGGCTTTAGCCAGCAACTTATCAAATCCGTTCGTGTCAGCGTGCCATTGCTCATGTATTGGCAGTTCAAAGTCAAATGAAACACCCTCTACTCGTCCGTTCGCAATCTCATAGAATAGTTTTTCTGCAATCAATTCAACGGCATTTGTGATTGATGTTCCGTAATAGTTCTTATATTGCGAACAGATAATAACAAAAGGCTTATCTTTTCCCGCCTTAGCTAATCGTATGTGGCATCGTCCATCGCTTCCATGAAATCCGATAAACTTGAAATGAATATCTTTTAGCATATTTTTACATCTAAATTATGTTTAGCTCCAAGAGCCCTAACGCCCGGAGCACGCGCGGTTTTGTAGTGAAGGCAAAGCCGCAACGAAAAAGCCGTCGCCGTGCCGGCGATTGTTATGCAATTTCATACTTTTCGCCTATGAATGACTCCGCATCCGACCAAGCCATGTATCCCTTTTCGAGCTTTGCAAACTCCAAAAAAAGCTTTCCAAGTCTGTTCATTGCCGCGGGCTCTGCCTGAATACAGAACTCAAATGACGAGCGATGAGGTAAATCGCTGTTGTTGCAAAATCTGATTTGAACTGCCGAGCCACCTCGGGAGTCGGTTGTGAAAACTCTAAACCGAAAATAGTACGCAAATCGATCCTCCGGATTCTCGGATCCAATTTCGTGTACGAATACATCGCCGCCATGCCGGGGAAAATGTTCAAGTCCCTTGCCGATCTTTTTCAATGACTCGGCATTATCGAAGTACTCAAAGTATGAAGATGTGTTCCCATTTGACACCTCCCATGCCAATTGGAAGTGGTAAGGCTCCTCGTAAGGAATTCTTTCAATCCTGAGAAAATTGCTCATAACCTCCTCATGCATAACGCTCGGCTCACGCGCCGGTTTGGAGCCGCAAAGCGGCGTAGAATCGGTCGCCGTGAAGCCGATTGTTATGCCTGTTTTGAATTACTTCAGACAACCATATATGTGAGATACCATCTTCATATAAAGCTCAAGCTCAATCTTTCCGGCATCAGATTCAAAATACCTACTCCCATTTATTGTTGCATCCTTAACATACTCAATATGAAGCTTAAGCTTGCAAACTGGAAGTACATAATCGTTGTTATTGTGGGGTGAGTTTTTAGTAAAGTCGGTAACCTCTGCGCATTTATTCAGGACGTCATCAACGCTAGTAACATAACCCTTACTGTCATCAAGTATAAACGGCAAGAATTTATTTAGCAGGGCCTCGTTCGTATCTTGAACGAAATCATAAGGAACAAAAAGGCCCAAATTAAAATGATGCGTCGAAAATCTATGACTTCCACACAAATCTGAATAATCTCTTGTTGACGGAAAGTAGATCCCCTCATACCCGTGCTCACGCAACGCGGTTGTTAGCATTTGGGGTATCGCATATTCAGCAACAAAAGACCCTCTGTATTCAACAGGAAATGTACACACCTGCATCAGGACCGTTCTATGAACATCCTTGCTAATAGTTCTGCAGTTGGGAGCACAGTTCGGGTCATTGTATAATAATTGCGAACCTGCTCCGAAAATACCGGGCAGTGAATTTTCTACCACCTCAGAAATATGATTTGTCAGACTGAATATCTTAGTGTGGTAGTATTCCGAATAGCTCGGTAGGAATGCTGCTATCGCAAGCTCAGAAGGCTCCTTATCAAGCTCTTTTGCTACCGCCAACACAGAGCTTCCAAAGTAGAGCATAGGCTGACCACTTACGCTGAAGCGCTGATTCCCCACTAAGTGTCGCTTTGAAAACGGGATGTGAAAATATTCACGTATTTCATTCTCATCAAAAGTTCCGCTTTTAGGCCTTGCCCGGAAAAGCAGCTTCGTATAGGTCATGGCACCTTCTGAAGACACAAGAAGGTCTTGATTCTCTAAGTATAGCCATAGGTTGTCTGTAGCAGTCTTCTGATCCTTTTGAATGAAGTCATCATAAATGGATATCATCTGGTCAAAGGCAGAGCATATTTCCGATTCGGACTTTTTCAGACAGTGCATGAATGAATCGGTCCACTGAACCATTCCTTGATGGTTGTATTGCTTATTGCAACTGCATTTTGACAGGCTATCTATTCCACGAATGCCTTTTATAAACTCATCTTTATATTTCCTTAATTTCTTTTCGAATCGTTTAATTCCAAAAGCATTGTTTTTTAAATGCTTTTGTTGACTTTCTCGGAAAAAGCATACAACACAACTCATAAGACCAACTCAAATTAATAGGCATAACGCTTGGTTCAGGAGCGCCGTAGGCGTCACCTGGAACCACTTGTTATGCATCTCATTTAGCATTTTGAAGATGGTTTAGCTCATATATTGAATCAGAAAGCCTCGTTCCTGCACCCACGACTCGAGCTAAAACTTTGAGCTGCTCCTGAACAACCTTGCTTTTAGATGGTTCAGGATAATTAAAGGCATGATCAATTTCGCCCCACACTTCTTCAAACAAAGTGCGAACCTGCACCTCGCAGGTGATATTGCTATCTGCTCTAGGTTTAAACACATAATGTACGCTGGTATAAAAACTGTCTTTGAGCTTTGGGGAGACACCTAACGCCTCAAATCTCTTGGAATATTCAGGATCCCATGTGTATGCTTTTGGCGACTCAAAAAGAGCAAGCTCTCCTGAATCAACATATTTCATTAGAGCTTTATGGATTTCCTCAAACTGGCCAATATACAGATGGAGTATTCGAATCCCACAAATATCCGTAATTCTATCTTTTATGTTGTCTTGCGTGATAGGCCCTCTCTGATCATCTGTAGACAACATCGAATCCTCATGATTCTTCCTCTCGATTTTACTTTTTAGATGACCAAGATCCTTAAATCTTGACTTATAGCTATGCACTAATTTTTTTAGCTCAGGGTCTCTATTTATATAAGACAAAAATTTATCATGGAGTAACTCGTAGGAATGAATATCGTCTTCAATGATTTTTATCGCCGCATCTAAATTGACAGGTTCCATATTAGAGCAACTCCAATCTTCCCAAGACGTCATCAGCAAGCTTTATATAGCCATCTCGAGTATCGTAATAGCTACCAGCATTCCCCTTTATCGTCCCTTTTTCTTCACCCAATTCTGGAAGGTTTGGAACCTCCCACATCGGGGCTTTAAACTTCTGGGCCATTGTTGGGAGAGTGCCATGACCATGGATTACGGAGTTATCACCTATTGAACTGTCAAAATATTTTTGCCCCGCATTCAGTAAGCAATCACTTGGGATGAAGCTTTTTATAGTCTGGGGAATTTTTCTTGCATAGTTATAGTGTGCGAGCGCTATATTTAGATCGTTAGGTGCATCAGACCTCTTTTTAGCATTGTAAACTGTGTACCCTAAAAGCTTAACAAATTTACTGGGAAAGTATTCTCTTTTACTGTCTGACAGCAGAGAATACATCGTATTGAACTCTTTACTCCATACGGAAAGAGCATTTCCAATATTTCTAATTCCATAGTCAGAAAACATATCAGGAGCACAAGGTATAATTATCGAGTCAGCGCTCGAAATAATTACTTTATTAAGTGAGCCAAGGCTAGGTGATGTGTCAATAAGGGTAATATCGTAGCCAAGTTTTTTGGAATAGTCTTCACATATCTTTCGTACTGAAGTGACAATTCTTATTGCCTGAGGCTCGCCTAAAAACGCCTCGCTCCAGTGTTTCGCTAATTTATTTTCGAACAAGTGAAGGGTTAACCGACCTGGTATCAGATCTAGGTTAGACCTAAGAGAAACTGGTTCAGACAATTCTTTCTCTTCTGATTCGCCATCCTCAATAGGCTTTAAAAGATAATGTATCGAATGATGGGATTTTTGGAAGATTTCAAACTGATCGTCATTAATTTTTGATTTGGCATATTTATAGTCACTAATATAGTCGTCTTCTGAATTCCATATTTGCTCTAAATGATCTTCAGAAAGGCCGTACAAAGTCAAATTAGACTGAGGATCAAGGTCGATCAATAAAACTTTCTTTCCTTTCTCAGCTAAAGCAGCACCTAGATGGTAGGTTAAAGTAGATTTACCAACTCCGCCTTTGTTGTTAAATATCGAAATTATTTTCATTTATTCACCTTCCTGAAGGTTCACGTCATTTTGGTTGCTCGGTCAGCACTTGCGATCGCATAACACTGCCAACACGGGCAGCTTTGGAGTGGAGGCGAAGCCGCAACAGAAAAGCTGTCGCGGTGCTTGGCCTTGTTAGAAGGGCTATCGCTCATAGGCCTCTCGTACATCATCTACCAACTGGGCACATTCCCGCAGTAGAACCAACGATGAGCGAACTAGCCATTCGTTCCGCCATGGCTCCGATTCACCATCTGGCAGGTGTTTACCACCGTGAAATAGATTACTTCTCACGGTTCGAACCATCAGTATCAGTTGCTGAAGTTTGCGTTGCGCTGGATCGATTTCAAAATCCCGAAAGCGGACTCGCTCATCGTCAGCAAGGAACTGTTTGCGGGGAGGACAGTTCCAAAGAAAATCAACGGCTGCTTTCAACTCCTTACTGGCTTCAGTATGGAACCGTCCATGGGCCTCATTGGCAAATCGATCCCAAGAGGCAGAAACATCGCGCCCATTCCGAACCGCGAATCTTGTCGCTTTTAGTGCATACTCCATCCGGGCGAACACCGCCAGAAACTCACACGCCAGCTCACTTGGCATATGAAGGTGCCGGAATGCCGTATCCATGTCTCTCCTTCTAACGCTTGCAGCATGCGCGCCCACGAAATGGAGCCGAAGGCGCATTGTAGTGGGCGTCGCCGTGCCTGCACTTGTTAATTTGCACCTCAGCCACCCAACGCCGAGAGAAGAAATGAGCCAATTGAGGCAATGCTACCGGCACTCGGCAAAGCGCCCAGGAGCGTTTTCACGACAACCTTGCTAGGTGCGCTTGATTCGAACTGGCCCTCGATAGCATCAACCACTTCAAGGGCCGGTTTCTGCTCCTTATTTGGTAGAAGGCGCTTCACTTCCTGTCGCAACATCGAAATATGCTCGGCGACATCGGGATTAATATTAACCGTATTTACTGAATTGTCCGTGGAGTGATTGTTGACCCGAGCGTTTGGCCCGGATATGTGATACGTGATGCTCTGAACTGCCGCCTTGGCTTCTGGTAAACCAAGCTTTCGATGGGTCATTTGGTAGTGTGCTTCAATACCATGGAAGCTTTCATGAAACCCCGGATCGATAACCTCGTAGGTCTCTTCTCCGCCGTTAGACATGTTCCGCTGAATAAGGTCACCGGTTTCGATCAAAATATCAGAGCGATTGATGAAGATCATCTCTCCCTGAACGCTGGCTTTAATTCCTTCTACTCGATCACCGTTCTTTTTCAGAAGAGTGACGTCGTCATTTAGCATGTCTGAGAATGTCACTATGACTCCTTGTGCAAATTAACGTTGCCAGCTGCCGCACCCAACGCCTACGCGTGAGCGTAGGCGTTGGGTATCGGACAGACTGGCCTTGTTATGTTTCGGTTGCCTCTACCTCGATCTGGCCATTTTGAACCAGATTAAATTGCATAGGATTTTCACTATCGAATTTTTCTATTAACTCAATGATTTTTAGTCTAGGAACACCAATAATCGAGTTATCTTTTTTGTATTCGATACCTATACCTGCAAATCGGAAGGTGTCGTCAAGGCTTGCTTTTAATATCTGATTTTTCGAAAAAAAGTACATGGCACCACCACTCATGCCTTGCGGGTGAGGTCCCATACTTACATCGTCTTTGTATTTCAATTTGGCATTCTTTCTATCATAAGTTCCTGAGATTTGAATTTTATTGTCACTTGAAATTTTCGATATTATCGTAAAGTACTTAGCATTTTTAAAATAGCTTCCGCTCTCATCAATATATACAAATTTATTTTTTAAGGTTTCTTGAGAGTTACTTTTATGTACCTTTTTTGATTTGGACATGCTCACAGGAAACCCTGTCCATGCAAAATGTTTTTTATCAAACCCATGCATGCTTTTTATATCAATGTTGAAGTAGTTTTTATTTTCCAACGCTTGGTTAAAGCAATCAACAATAACTATATCTTCTTTCTCGAATATTTGATGGCCTATTGCAAGGCTCTTGATCTGATGAAAGTCTCCATCAGCACCAAATGTATATACACTCTCAAATGCTGCTCCAACGCCTAATGCATGCGCTGCGAAGATTATAAAATGATGCCCTTTATACCTAACGAGTGTGCCAGTGGATGAATATTCATAGTTTCCTAATTCATCTTTGATATACAAAGGAATTACGAATCTTTGTGACTGTCGGTCATAATTATCTGATTGATATGTAATATTACTGTTCATCTAGAGTTTCTTCACCTGGATGCTGATGGCAGAGAGAAACATAACGCCGCCAGCAAGCGCGCTGTCTTTTAGCGTCGCCTTGGCTGGCTTTGTTAGGCGATTGCCTTTGACATGATCCGTGATTGTGTTTCATACCCGCCATTCGCGTAAAACGATACCGCTCGTTGGTTGAACTCCATTACCTCCAGTCGGATTTCCTTGGCACCCATCGTTGCAGCCCAACTCTCGGCTTCTGCCATCAAGAGTTGTCCAATCCCGGAGCGCCGTTGTCGTAGATCCACGACGATTGTGCCAATACGACAGACCTTGTGGTGGGATAGGAAGGGTATGTCCGAATTGGTCGTAATGATGGCCGTGATAAAACCCACAATGCTTGCAGCCGATTCGGCGACAAGAAACAACTGGCCGGAATCAAGTATCTGCTTAAGCCAGTGATCTGGTTCATCTTGATCCGGACTCGCGAAAACGGCTGGCGCATGGTCGTGATGCTCGCTATTGATCTGATGAAGTAGACGCATGACCTCTGGCAGGTCGGCTTCCCTTGCAGTTCGAATATTCATCTTAACTTCCATTAGCCTAACGCTGCCGTCACCGGTGCCAAAAGTGGCGCGTGAGCGACGCTTTTGGCATGGACTTCCTCCAGAAAAGTGGACACGCCCCATCAGTTAACCTCCTCGAACTCTACCGGAGTCCGGTAACCAAGGCCACTGTGCAGCCGATGGCTGTTATAGTAGCCATCAATATAGTCCCTGATATGCTTGCGTAGCTGACGCAACGTCATGAAGCTGGTGGCGTGCAGCAATTCTCCCTTCAGCGTTTTGAAGAACGACTCCACTTCGGCATTATCAGTACACCGTCCCGGGCGGTTCATGCTGTGCCGTACCCGGTGATGATTCAGCAGCGCCTGGGTCTTGTGAGCCCGGTACTCGATGCCACGATCCGTGTGGAACAGCAGGTCAGGTGCTGGACTACGGCTTCTGAAGGCCTCACGCAGGGTAGCTCGGGCAAAGTCTGCGCTCAGACTCTCTCCCAAGCGCCAGCTGATGATTCGACGTGAGAATAGGTCCAGTACCACCGCCAGAAACACGTATTTTTTACCCAGCTTGATGTAGGTGACGTCGCTGCTCCACTGCTGGTTTACCGCAACCGGCTTTTTGGCCTCGAGCCGGTAATTTGGCAGGGCTTTCAGATCATCCCGACGTTTGCTCAGGCGGCGATAGACACGCGTGACTCGGGCCTTCATACCCCACTCCCTCATCAGTCTGGCCACCCGGTTCTCACCCACCACAAGACCTTCTCGGCGCAGGGCCTGATAAACCCGAGGACTGCCATAACGGCCCTTGCTGTCGTTGTAGACCCTGCGGACCTTCAACAGCAGGTCTGCATTGTCAGCGGCTCTCTGGCTGGGCTTCCGGTTTGCCCAAGCGTAGTAGCCAGACCGAGAGATGTTCAGGTGGCGACACAGTGCCTTTACCTCGTGCTGTCCTCGGTGTTTCCAGACGAACCGGAACGCTTCCGTCGTTCCTCTGCCTGAAAACGTTGAAACTTTTTTAGGATGTCATTCTCCTCCTCAAGCTCCGATACGCGGCGCTTCAGGCGAGCGACTTCATCCTGCTCCTGGATCTTCTGCTTAGCATCAGTTGGGGCTTTCTTGACCCGTTTCATGGCGAACTGTCCCTCTCGGTATTCCTTTCGCCAGCGTGACAGCATGAAGGGGTGAATATCCAGCGCTTCGGCAACCCCTTTGACGCTCCGGTGGGCTTGATGGCTCCATTCCACTGCTTTGACTTTGAACTCAGTGCTGTACCGCTGTGTTTTCTTCCCCGTAATCATCTCGGGCATCGGTTCTCTCCTATCTGGGAGTTATCGATGCGTGTCCACTGGAGTGGGGGAAGTCCAGCATCCGGTGCACGGCTTTGTTATGCCTTACTCTGGCACTATCCACTCGGGATTATAAGCCACTTCCCAAAGGTGCCCATCGGGATCTTGAAAGTAGCCAGCGTAACCACCCCAGAACGTGTCTTGTGCAGGTTTAACAATTGTGCCACCACTGTTTCCAGCCTGTAACATAACCTCATCTACTTCAGATTTAGAGGACACATTGTGAGCAATGCTGAATTCCGTTGGATTCGGTTTTCCCTGTGGTAAGCCAGAATCTTTAGCAAGGTGTTCGCGAGGATAAATAGCCAGCTTCAGATTCGATTCGAGATCAAAGAATGCTACCGCCCCATGTTCAAACTCTTCACCGACAATACCTTGAGTTTCAAGACCGAGGCCGTCGCGGTAAAAATTTAAGGAACGATCGAGGCTTTCGACAGCAAGCGTTACAAGTGAGATTCTAGGTTTCATGATGCTTTCTCCGCATTTCAGATGTTGATGTTCAACATCGCCCAGCAAGAAAGCCATGACAAGGAAGGATACACCACAACCCTTCCCAACATGCACTTGCACGCTGGGCGAAGGTCGTGGGTTTGGCGAACCAAACAGAGCTTCCCCTTCGGGAAACGGACGGACTAACCATACCGCCCTGTCTTTTTCGACTCTCTTACTTTAGCAATACTCCGAAGCACTGACAAGGCATAACGCTGAAATTTGGCTCTTCGACGCTGGGTGTGGAATTCGCCCCCTGAGCTGGGCCAGGATATGACCTCCACGACGACAGGAGGCATGGCATGGACGGCACCCAGATTCTGACCCTCGGCCTGGGCCTGGAAGCGCCCTGGATCCTCAAGGACCAGCACCTGGATACCTCCGTGTCTCCCCACCGGTTGGACCTCTATGTCGAGACCGAGCGTGGCAGCCTCTACCCCTGTCCGGAGTGCGGCAAGGCCTGCCCGGCGCACGACTTCGCCGATAAGACGTGGCGGCACCTGAATTTCTTCCAGCATCACTGCTACCTGCATGCTCGCGTGCCTCGCACCAAGTGCCCTGAACATGGCGTAAAACGCATCGAGGTGCCCTGGGCGCGGCCGGGCAGCGACTTCACCCTGTTGTTCGAGCAAGCCGCCATGTCGCTGGTCAAGGAGATGCCGGTACTAGCCGTCTCCCGGCAGCTGGAGATCTCCGACAAACGACTGTGGCGCATCGTGCATCACTACGTGGGCCGTATGCTGGGGGAGTTGGACCTGAGCAACGTGGCCACCGTCGGCGTCGATGAAACCGCGTCCCGACGCGGCCATCGCTACGTCACGGTGTTCCTCGATATGCAGCGCAAGCAGGAGCCGGTGATCTTCGCCGTCCCCGGCCACGGCAAGGACGCCATCAAGGCCTTCAGCACCTTCCTGGCGGCGCATGGCGGCGACACCGACAACGTGGTCGAGGTCGTGTGCGACATGTCACAAGCCTTCCTCAGCGGCGTGGCCGAGCATCTTCCCAAGGCCGACGTCACGGTCGACTGGTTCCATATCGTTCAGACCTTCACCAAGAGGCTGGACGAGGTGCGCAAGAAGGAGCGCCGGGAGCAGGGGCACCCCAAGTCGCTGCGCTGGGCCCTGCTGAAGAGCCTGGACAACGAGAACCTGACGCCCAAGCAGCTGGCGGCGCTCCAGGAACTGGTGGCCGACCAGAGCGCCACGTCAGATGCCTGGGTGATCAAGGAGAAGCTGCGCTGGATCCAGAAGGCCCCGACGCCGCGGGCGGCTCGGTGGCGCATCACGAACTACCTCAAGGTCATGAAGGCGGCGGTCTCCGAGAAGCCTCTCCTGAAGCCGATGGGGAAGGCCCTGGCGACGCTGGAGCGCCATGCCGACGCGGTGGTCAGGCGCTGGATCTCGGGACTGACCAACGCACGACTGGAAGGCATGAACGGCCTGTTCCAGGCGGCTCGGTCACGCGCACGCGGCTACCGGAACGAGGCCAACTTCATCGCCATGATCTACCTGATTGGCAGCCCGGTGGGCCGCCTGTTCGATCAGACCAAATCCACGTGAAGTGACGAAGAACCTGAAATTTGCGGCAATTTTGGAGCCGCAAAGCGGCGGAAAAATTGTCCGGCAACATTGACTTGTTAAATTTTTACTTGTTCATTCTTAGAGTACCGGTATTCGAATTCGTCTCCATATATAGATTCTATCTTTAGTATATAGTCCAGACGGTCCTCTTGATATTCCATTAGTCGTAGTCGCTCTGCTGGACAGGTTCCTGGAGTCGGAGATGTCTCTTCAGAAGCCTCTATTAGCAATATCTCTTCGCCTACTTGAAAGGAATCGTTTTTCCTCGGGCCTCCGGCAGTAAAGCATAGTATGTTTAAATTTAAGACTCTAAGTGCAGAAAAGAACTTACCCCATTGATGATCAGGAACTTCGACCCCATCGACCAGTACGGTAAGTTCGGAGACAAAAGCAGTTCCCATCCCATTGTTTATAAGGTAAATGCCCCATTGCTCTTCTTTTGCACTACTGGAAAAGTATGAATTAATTCTCGGTTCAACAGTGATATGGTTGTGCTCAATTTGTGTTCGACCCTGCCAAAAAGAGAAGCCGAGAGCTATTGCTGCAACTAAAAGCGCTGAGATATCGATAACATATTTGTGCACGTTCACTCCCTTGAACTGACGAATTTAACGACCAAGCTGTGCGGCGCAAACGAAGCACAGCGTAGTTTGTGTCCGAACGAGCGCCTTGTTATGCGGCATCTTCATCACCACTCAATGTATGTTTCCAGCCAGAAGTACACATTAGCTCGGTAAGCCGCCACAGGAATTTACATGCATACACTTCCAAATCTCAATTTTCCTTTATCTTTTTTTCTAACCACTGATAGTACGAATTGAATCCCAGGTAAATCGACTGGGTAGCATCTGACAGTGCCTCTATATTTCTGGTACTATGGAAGTCTGCGTGTGTACTGTATGGCTCTCCCATATCTTTCCATGTGCGTTCAATAAATTCATTAAACAACTCTGTTCCTGTTAATAAAATAACCCAGTTTCTGGGCTGATAACCTACCGGTTCCCGTGCCCATAAAACAAAATCTCTTAGGCGCTGTTTTTCTTCCTCCGAGAATGACTCTTTCAAAACGCTGATTACGATTATCGAATCAGGGATTACACTTGCGGACTTCTTCAATTTTTCAAGATCATCATCCTTAATGATATCTTCACCAAAAGATTTTGCCTCTCCAATAATTAATCTAGGCGCGCCATTGATATCGAATCCTCTTTCCTCAGGCACCCATATGGCAAAATCAATTTCAGTTTTTTGATTTATGCCTTCTAACTCAAGAGCGGTAGAATAGCTACATGGCACATCATGACCAGCCTTCTTAGTAAAGAATCTGATTGTGAGCAGAGAGGCATAAGCTCCTTGTGCGTAGTCAGGAACTGCAAAGGGGCCAATAACACGATATCTCCAGTTTTTATTATGTTTTTTCAAACTCCCTTGAGGGAATTTATAATCTTTCAAACATCGGAGACAACGCAGGTCGTAAGAGACCTCATCCAAACCATGCCAGTTTTTAGCTCCGCAGTGATCGCATTCTGATTCAAGGCCTACTTTTATAACATTGCGGTCAATATAGTGAGTAAGCTCTACCAAATGATGAGAACCAGCTGCTTTCCTCCGTTGAATCATGGCTTGCCAAGCATCTATTGTTGCTGACCGACCACTAAAATCTTCTTCAACCACTTCTCCGGAATCATCTTTGGTGCGCTTTCTAGTGCTTAATGCATGCTTGTTAATAAATTGGATTGATTCCTTATCGTCAACTAAGTATAACCCCCAAAAACCACCAAGACTTTGTATCATTTGCCTTGCTATACGCCCAGGTTCCGACCATCGAGCTTTTAAATTGAAGCGCTTAAACCAACTGGAGAAAGCATCTTCATGTTTTATGAATGAAACGTACTCATTTACAGATTTGTAATCTTGGAGAAAGACCCAGCCTTCCCGTCCACAAGCAAATTGACCCATGTGAGAAAACGGCCAAGATCTATCCATTGTATTAAATGGCAAACTGAGCGCGACGGTAGCGCCTTCGTACGGTGAAGAAAGCTGTAACACATTAGCCCATCGACTTCGCGATCCGCTGTATTGTTCTGAAAACTTCGGGGCCAACGTATTAAAGACCCCCAATAAAGACTCGTCTTTCAGATCTATTGTTTGATCTGACTTATCTGCAGTAACAATTGCTCGTTCAGGTTGCTGAACAAAATGATTTCGATAACTCACATCCCAGATACGAGTTCGCCAATACTTAATGGCATATGACCCATTCGGCAAATTCTTAAAATGTGGAATAATCGTTTTCTTAGCTTCTTCCTCAGATATGGAACGCGACTTTTCAATCGTAACGCGGTGCATCACACCATTGCTGTTTCCTTTCAGAGGCCTATGGTTAGATTTAATAAAGTTTCTAAGGGACTCAGCCAAGTCTGGTAACCATTTAACAGGGACCGGATAGATTGGAGCTGGTTGGATTCGCAAATTCCAGAGATCAATAATGTCCCTACATTTTGAAGGATTAAAGACGTAAATTACAGGATCATCCTGCCAGGTTCTGAGCACCTCAAAGTATTTACTTGTCACTGAAAAGGGTGTTTCACATTGATCGCCATATATTTTTAACCACAATTCAGGATTCGGTCTTACTTCATCAGGAAGGTACACGTCGTTATAGTATTCTTTCAGATAGCTTACACGCTCTCCTTCCGGGTAACATCCAATACACGCCTCAGAAAATAGATCTTCGTTCGAGGAATAAATAGCGGGGAAATTATCTCGGAGCTGGAATCTTCGCTCTGAAACATAGATATCATTCAGGATGTCGAAAATGGATTGTCCAAATTCAGGTTCATAAAACCCTCTGTATTCACTTTCAAAAAATTCTTTTAACAGAACAACTTTCCTTTCTATTCGGTCGCCTCGGAAGGCTTCAAGGCCTGCTTTTTCTAACAATCCTTCTTCGGCTTCAACGTAAACATCGGGATCAAAAAACTTAACATAACCTTGCGCTACTGTTTTCCCTTTCATTGGGATGTGATGCTCGTCCCTCCATTCCTTTGGTGTTCTGGTATAGACAGGGATGATTGGGTTGTAGAGCCCACCCCATAGGCAGGCATTTACACGCATTATCTCGCGCAAAGACTTTTTGTCTGAGGGCCTGACTAGAAATCCAATTCTGGTTGGCCTTAATCGAATCTGTGCCCTCAATTCTGTCATTGCTATGCTCTTTTTTCGTGTAACTTGAAGCTGTAAGAAACACTTCCGATGTAAATGTCTACTATGGTCGATGTGCAGGATTCTGACCTTGCCGCATAACGCCCGGCACAGCGGGCCATTTGTAGCGACGCAGGAGCGAAAAATGGCTCCGACTGCTGCCGCTTGTTAAGTGCTGACTGCACTGGTGAAAGTGATCCGGTTACCAAATGGATCGGCAATTGTCATATCTTTGCTGCCCCAGGGCATTTCTTGTACACCAGGCCTTGCGTATTTGTAGTTCTTTCCAAGCAACGCCTCATGATACTGCTCTAGACTATCTACTTGAATTCGGACCGCTGCACCGGGACTACAGTCTCCATGATGCTCAGATATGTGAAGAACGCAGTCATCTCTTGAAACCTGCATATAGAGTGGCAGTCCTTCCTCAAATCTATGCTCCCAATCTAAATTAAACCCTAGAAACTCCAGATAGAACTCTTTTGCCTTAGTTTCATCAAAACTTCTTAGTATTGGTGTCGTACTTCCAATTTTCATAGGGACTCCAGTTTTCCTAAGAACACTTAACAGGTATTAGACTGCCTTCTCATTTTTTCACTTGGACGCGCCGGCGTGTTCAAGAATCTTATTTAGCCTACTGCTTTGCACCTAACCCATTGATATCTCAAGAGGCTAAGATTAGCTCGGCCACCTATGCAGAATTCGCGAGCGCGCTGCATTTGCCGGTTTCAATCATCCTTTTGCTGTTGAACAATCCACTCCAGCCCGTCGTAGGGCCGTTCCCTGAGCGCCGCCAGGCGGCTGTTGAGATCACCACTGTGGATTTCCAGCTTGTGCCCATCCGGGTCGAGGAAGTAGAGGGAGTCTCCTTCGCTGCTGTTGTGCTTCCAGATAGTGGCGTTGCTGGCACGGATGGCGTCTGCCACGTCGTTGAAGGTTTGGCTTGGTACTGAAAAGGCGAGATGGGTGTAATCGGGATGGGGAGCGCTGCGCGCTTCGGTATCCAGCGATAGGCAGATCCAGTTGTCGCCGGCTTGCAGGTAGGCGCCGCGCGTCCATTTGGCGATGGGCTTGAGGCCTAGCACCTCGGTATAGAAGGCGAATGCACGCTCAAGGTCGCTGACGGCCAAGGTGACGTGGTTAATGCCGGTGATCAATGCCATCTCCCTAGCGGTGGTTAATCGTTAGCCACGCTACCGCCCCGAGACTGCATATCGTATTGATGCGGTAGTCCCGTGCGTACGCATTTATTCTACAGCCGTCTTAGCGACCTTAGGTTTTCATACTAGGCGGGATGCCCTCACCCAGCAAAACGGATCAGGCGCCACTTATCAACGCAGTTCGTGGCTTTGCATTGGGTTAGTGATGAGTAAGTAATGGCTTACTTGCACGGAAACGGGCAGCCCAGGCTGCCCGTTGTCGGTGGTGATAGTGGCGATGTAGCCGTTGTTGGCTCAGGTGTTCTCTTCGCGCTGTGTTTCCGCTTCGGCAGATTCGTCGGCGTCGTCATCGTCGAGTTCGGCCTCGGCGTCATGCTGGGCGTAAGAGTGAGGTGCCGGCGTGCTGACGCTGCCGCCAAAGGCGGAGCGCAGGACGTCGTTTTCGGCGTCCATATCGATGGTGCCCTGGAAGACGGCGCCGTCCTCGAGTACCAGGCAGGGGGTGATGATGGTGCCGGTGATCTGCGCGGTGTGGTGAACGGTGATCTTGTGCGAGGCGATCAGGCGCCCTTCCACGCTGCCGGCCACGTGCAGCGTCTGTGCAAAGATATCACCCTCTACACGGCCGTCGTTGCCGATGCTGACGGTGTTGCGCTTGAACTCCACCGTGCCCACTACCTGGCCGTCGATGATCAGCTCTTCCTCGCCGACGACGCTGCCTTCGATGCTGGTATGGGCACCGATGGTGGCCGGGCGCCCATTACCGCTGCGCGGCTCGTCCCTGCTTGGGGCGGTGTATGAGGAAGCGGGAGGCGACACCGTATGGTCGGCAGGAACACTGGTGGACTTGTGCTTGCTGAACATAGGGAAAGGCTCCGGGTAGCGTAAGAGGGAACGGTGCGATACTAGGAGTATTGCCGCATCGGGGTAAGAGCAAAGGCAAGAGTAGCCAATCAAAACGGCCGTTAGTCGTGTTTTCTGCCTCTCGCGCGAGCCGCATATACTGACGCTGGGCGTACCACTTCGATCAAGGGGCAGCTATGGGGGGCGGAGACGCGTTATTCATCGCGGGCGTAGTGGCGCTCATCCTGATCATGCTGGATGGCAAGCGGCGTATGCGTAAGCGTGCCGTCGCCAACCAGGCCTCTCCCCCGCACGCTTCCCCTCAGCATCAACTCGCCCCGCCCGTGGAGCCCGCCACGCCATCGCTCCAGGCCGAGCAACCCGCCAAGGCTAGCTTACCGACGGTGCCCCTGGTGGCGCCCACCCAGCGCTTGTCGGCGCCCGACGGCAGCCTGATCGGCGAGACCCTGCGCATTGCAGGCAAGGTGCACGCCCGCCAGCCGTTGGTCATCCACGGCACCATCGAAGGCGACATCGAGGCGCCGGAGCAGCCTGTCACCATCACCGAGACGGGAGGCGTCTCCCGCCGCATCGAGGCACGGCTGGTCAGCGTTGCCGGTCGCGTCGAGGGCCTGCTGGTGGCTACCGACCAAGCCATCCTGCTGCCCAGTGCCCGGGTCAGCGGCAGCATCGAGGCGAAGCGCATGAAATGCGCAAAAGGGGCCTGGCTGACGGCCAAGGTTCGCGTAACGTCGCACTAAGCGCTCTCTCCTTCCATAACGCACAACGGGCAGCCTGGGCTGCCCGTTGTTGATGCTGCTGGTTGGATTCTGGTTTAGAAGAACAGCCGCCGCAGGGCTTCGCCGGGGTCCTCTTCACGCATAAAGGCTTCGCCGACCAGGAAGCCGTGCACGTCGTGCTCGCGCATGCGCAGTACGTCGTCGCGAGTGTGGATACCCGACTCGGTAATCACGGTGACGCCTTCGGGGATTTGCGACAGCAGCTCGAAGGTGGTTTCCAGGCGGGTGTCGAAGGTGTGCAGGTCGCGGTTGTTGATGCCCACCAGCGAGAGCTCCAGGCGCAGGGCGCGCTCGAGTTCGCGCTGGTCGTGCACTTCCACCAGCACGTCCATGCCCAGCGCGTCGGCCTGCTGGTAGAGGTCGAGCATGCGCGCGTCGTCCAGCGCGGCGACGATCAGCAGGATGCAGTCGGCGCCGATGGCGCGGGCTTCGCTGACCTGGTAGCCGTGGGTGATAAAGTCCTTGCGGATCACCGGCAGGTCGCAGGCTTCGCGGGCTTCGATCAGGAAGTCTTCGTGGCCCTGGAAGTAGTCGGCGTCGGTGAGCACCGAGAGGCAGGCGGCGCCGCCAGCCTGGTAGCTGGTGGCAATCTCGCCGGGGCGGAAGTCTTCACGCATCACGCCCTTGGAGGGCGAGGCCTTCTTGATCTCGGCGATCACCGCCGGGTCGCCGGCCTCGATGCGTTCGTCCAGCGCCTTGATGAAGCCGCGCGGCACGCTCTGGTGGCGCGCCAGGGCCAGCAGGTCGGTCTCGGTCACCGCCAGGCTGCGCTCGTGTACCTCTTCGTCCTTGCGCGCCAGGATCTGCGCGAGGATGGTGGGCATGCCCTGTGTGGTTGTCATGTCGCTATGTCCCCGTAGCAGCATTGCAGGGTGCCGTCAGTCGGCAAACACCCGGGTGAAGTCGGCCAGTTCTTTCATCTTTTCCCGCGGCAGCCCGGAGGCCTGGGCGTCCTGGGCCATGGCCACCCCTTCCTTGAGCGTATCGGCAATCCCGGAAACGTAAAGGGCGGCGCCGGCATTGAGGGCGACGATATCCGCCGCGGGGCCGTCGCCGGCCAGGGCCTCGTGCACCAGCCGCAGGCTGTCTTCGGCGGTGACGACCTTGAGCGGCGTCAGCGCCTGGCGCTCGATACCGAAGTCCTCGGGGGCGATGGTGTACTCGACGATCTCGCCCTCCTTGAGCTCGGCGACCCGGGTCGGCGCGGCCAGCGAGATCTCGTCGAGGCCGTCCTCGGCGTGGACCACCATCACATGGCGGCTGCCCAGGCGCTTGAGCACCTCGGCCATCAGCCACACCAGCTTGGGATCGTAGACGCCGAGCAGCTGGTTGGGCGCGCCGGCCGGGTTGGTCAGCGGGCCGAGGATGTTGAACAGGGTACGCACGCCCATCTCGCGGCGCGGACCAATGGCGTGGCGCATGGCCTGGTGGTGCATCGGCGCGAACATGAAGCCGACCCCGACCTGGTCGATGCAGCGCGCCACCTGCTCGGCGTCGAGCTCGATCTTGATGCCGGCCACGGCGAACAGGTCGGCGCTGCCGGAGGAGGAGGAAACACTGCGGTTGCCGTGCTTGGCGACGTGGGCACCGCCCGCCGCGGCAACGAAGCTGGACGCGGTGGAGACGTTGAACAGGTTGGCGCCGTCGCCGCCGGTGCCGACGATGTCGACGACGTTCTCGCCGTGCACGCTCACCGGGGTCATCAGCTCGCGCATCACCTGGGCGGCGGCGCTGATCTCTTCGGCGCTCTCGCCCTTCATCGAGAGCGCGATCAGGAAGCCGCCGATCTGGGCGTCGGTGGCTTCGCCGGTCATGATGGTACGCATTACCGCGTGGGTCTGGTCGAACGTCAGGCTCTGGCCGCGCATGACGGCGTCGATGGCCTCTCGCATCTGCATGGGGCGGTCTCCGTTAGGCGCGACGTGAAAGAAAGTTCTGCAGGAGCTCGTGCCCCTGGCGTGTCAGGATCGACTCGGGGTGGAACTGCACCCCCTCGATATCCAGTGTCTTGTGGCGCAGACCCATGATCAAGCCGGGGGTGACGTCGCTGTCATCCACCCAGGCGGTCACTTCGAGGCACTCGGGCAGGGTCTCGGCGGCCACTACCAGGGAATGATAGCGGGTTACCTCCAGCGGGTCCTCGAGGCCGGCGAATACGCCATGGCCGCCGTGGCGCACCCTGGAGGTCTTGCCGTGCATCACCTGGGGGGCACGCACCACCTCGCCGCCGTAGACCTGGCCGATGGCCTGGTGGCCCAGGCAGATGCCGAGGATCGGCAGCTTGCCGGCGAAGTGCTCGATGGCGGCCATCGAGATGCCCGCCTCGTTGGGCGTGCAGGGGCCGGGAGAGACCACCAGATGGCTCGGCGCCAGCGCCTCGATCTCCTCAAGGGTGATGGCGTCGTTGCGGTAGGTGTGCACCTCGGCCCCCAGCTCGGCCAGGTACTGCACGACGTTGTAGGTGAAGCTGTCGTAGTTGTCGATCATTAGCACGGACGTGGCCATGACTCTGTATTCCCTATGGTGTGTGCTGTCGCTAATCGGCGCCGTTACCCAGTGTTCTCAGGGGCCGCGCCAGCCGTGCAGGGAGTCAGCAGACACAAAAATGCCGCCCTGACGGCGGCATTTTTCACTCGTCAGCGTGCCGCCCCTGATCAGGAGCGCCACCACTGGCGAATACGGCGTGTCGGTTGAAATCGGATCATCACAGAATCATGCCGCCGAGGGGCGCCGGGTGTCAATGCTGGGGGGCGTGGCCAGTAATCTGGCATGTCTTGCTGAGCAAAGCCGGCCTTCGGGACCGCGCTTGATTAGATTTATACACAAAATTCAATCATGAGGCTAATTTCCATGCATCTCTCTGTCTCAGCGTAGCGCATGATTAGTTACTGCACTATATTTAAACCATGAGTGGAAATTCTAGATATCAGATAATCAAGCGTTTGTTGACGGAACTCCCCCGTGGGGCACCGTTCGACCTCGCCATGCTCGAATCCTTCGGCGTGTCGCCCCAGTTGGCCGCCCGCTACGCGGAGAGCGGCTGGCTGGTGCGCCTGGCGCATGGCGTCTATGCCTTCCCGAATGACGACTTCGACGTCAGCGGGGCCCTGCAATTCCTGCAGGAGAGGGTCGCCGGCCTGCATGTGGGGGGCAAGAGCGCTTTGGCGATGCAGGGGGTGCGACACAACCTGGCCTCCCGGGAGACCCTGGTGCTCTGGGGTGACGCCCGCTTTACACTGCCTGCCTGGTTCACCAAGCGATTCCCGGCACGGTACGTCAACGCCAGGCTGTTCGATTGGCCCGATGACGCGCTCGCCGACAAGACCCTGCACACACCCCCGGGACAGGCGGACGGACTACAGGTAGCCGTACCGGAGCGTGCCGTTCTGGAACTGCTCTACGAGACTGGCACCCGGGAAAGCCTCGAAGAGGCCCGCAACTTGTTCGACGGCCTGCGATCACCGCGCAAGGATGTACTCGGGCGTCTGCTGGCCTGCTGTACCAGCGTCAAAGCCGTGCGCCTGTTCCTGACTTGGGCACGGGAGACTGGTGTGGCCGACGTCGATGCGCTACTGGAGCAGTACCCGGTACGCACCGGCAGCAACAAGCGCTGGATGAGTCGCCTGGATGACGGCACCTTACTGAGCCTGAACCCTCATGGATAAACATTACGCCGACACCGTTCGCCTGCTGTTAAGCATCACTCCCGAGGTGTTCGACAACGACATCTTCGCCATGAAGCCCGTGCCCGGGCACGACGGCTGAGTGATGCCCACCGGCAGTTCCTGAGCGGGCTGACCCGGGCGCAACCCGACTGGTCACTGCTGCAATGTCCGCATGCCGAGCAGTTGCCGGCCCTGCGCTGGAAACTCGCCAACCTGAGCACCTTTCAGAAACGTCGTCCGAAAGACTTTATCGCGCAGGCTGACGCTCTTGATGCAGGGCTGGCCGTCTCCCCCTCCAGGGACTGAGGCATGATGCAGCCCCCACACTGAAAGGGCTGACGCGGCCAGAACCGGTCGCATCCCTGCTCGCCACCCCACGCCGACAGCGGTTGCTGGAGCACATCTGGCAGCGCACGGTGCTGTGGGCTTGAGATCGTTTTAAACTACGGCAATCCTACCTGCTGCCCATGGGCACAATCCCCGGAGATCAGACCGCGTACGCCAATTGCAGTTATCGATCATGAGCACGGGCGCCACCACTGGCCTGTGCGTTGGACTTGGTCTAGTGCGTTCAACCCTCAATGGTGCTGCTGGGCGGCAATCCTGCCAAGCCAGGGGTGGCTGAATCGCCCGTCAGGAGTGCATTGGCAGCGGTGATGTCTAGCAGACGATATAACGCATTGCGTCATATGCTGCCATGCGTTACACTCCATGTTAGGCCAATGGGAAGCGCTGGATGATCAAGAGCATCAAGGATAAAGAAGCAGGCTGTATTGTCCGCGGCAAGGTCTCCCGAAAGTTACCGCATGACATGCAACGCAGCGCACTCAAGAAGCTGCGCCAACTAGACGCAGCTGCAAATCTTGATGACCTTCGCATTCTACCCGGCAATCGACTCGAGGCGCTCAAGGGCGATCGAAACGGGCAATACAGTATACGAATCAACGATCAGTGGAGACTGTGCTTCCGCTTTGAAGACGGCAATGCCTATGACGTGGAAATCGTCGACTACCACTGAGGAGAGCATCATGACGACTCAGCAACTACCCAATATCCATCCTGGTGAGATCCTGCTAGAGGATTTTATTGAGCCTATGGGACTCACCAAGAATGCGCTAGCCAACGCTATCAGCGTACCGGCTACACGGATCGGTGAAATTACCCGCGGCGCACGAGCCATTACCGCCGACACCGATCTTCGCCTGTCGCGCTACTTCGGCACCAGCGAAGGTTACTGGCTGCGCCTGCAAAACGCCTATGATCTTGAGCAAGCACGTCGGGCTAGGCGCTACGATGCAATTCGGCCTCATGCCGCTTGAGCTGTGAGTGGCCTGCTCGACTCCCTTAGCCGCGGTAGAACGCATTCAGCTTGTCCTGATGCTCATGTACCTTCTGGGCAATGGTTTCGTCGTCCATATCCCGCCAGTAGCGCGGCGGGCGCCCGCTGCGCCGATCATGTTCCAGTGATGTGGGATCAAGGGGGCGGAACTCTTCCCATAGCGGCGTATCGGGAAGCGGCTGCGAGGTATCCATATAGCGCTGCAACATGCCACAGAAATTCGCAAATACGGCCATCTCTATAGAGAAATTCAACAAAAAATAGAGCATTCAAATTTTGTTTGACAACGCTGAAATTCGACCGTCAAATTCGGCCATCAGTGTTTCACGATCATCTTTGCTCAGCATACCAATGTATAGGGTATGCTTCTTATTTTTCCCGCCAAGCTCATGGAAAAACTGCACCTTACTGCTACCGACTCTTTCCAGGCTTTTGATATCTGTATAACGAAACTGCATCGACGGAGAAATGGGACTTTTCTTAAACTCCACAAACTCTTCGCAAAATTTAAAAACCTTGTGATAATGATGAAACACCCCAAGAACTATAGATATAGCACCAATAGTTAAAAGAAAGAGCCGCATTTCCATCGGTAGAGGAGCCATCATCAGTGAGTAGATGATAAGAATTACGCCACCTATCGGCTGCACCAACCTATCAACTGACTTAGCCCTGTATGAACTAGAATTTTCCATCAACAACCACTCCGATTCACATCAACTTAGTAGTTACTTGCATAACAAAAATCATCGCCATGACATTAACGTCCATGAGGCCCAAAAAACTTCATTGGAAAATAGGAGAGAGGTGGTTCGCGATTGAGCCACTCCTCCATCATGTGCTCACCTTCTTCACGATGTTCCACAGTCACATCATCACTGTCACCGTAATATCTCAGCGCATTCTCGACGTGCATATTCGGCGCTTCCTCATTAACTGCCAAGAGTATGGCCCAGCCCTTTCCAGGATCCTTCTCCACTTGGCACATACCGTTATTCTCTTCATCCGGCTCTATGTAGCAATAAGCAAGCCATTGCCTGGCGTTAATATGCCCTCCCTCAGAAGCCCTCACCATCCACTCCCAGGATTCATTATTATTCCCTTGTTCGTTCAAGAGACGTGCTAGAGCACTCATAGCTCGTGGATAACCGGCTTCTGCAGCCTTTCGAAACCACTGCTCTGCAGCAACTAAGCGTTCAGTTTCATCTGAATAGCCAGTCCGATCCTCTTGTATTCGCTGCCCCAACCAGTGCTGTGCCTCCACATTGCCCTCTTCAGCAGCTTGCTTCAGCCACTTCAGAGGGGCCGAGGGGTATCCAAGGGTGGCGTACACTGGATAGAGCGCAAACATGGCGTCGGCGTCTCCTGCCTCGGCCATGGGCAGGGCGGCATAAAGGGCTGCTTCACCCCAGTCCTCACCATTAGGTGGGCAGATGTCATCCCTTTCGCAGGCTCTGCCCGATCGTAAGCGGAGCATGGCGTATGGATCACCATGCTGTGCGGCACGGTGATACCAATCTAGAGAAGTCTCTCCCCTAATAGCCTCTCCAAGATAATACATCGAGTCTACATCGCCGGCTTCGGCAGCAATTTCCAAATAGGGGATACTAGCTTCATATTGATGAGCATTATATAGTCGCATCCCTGCTTTCTTGGCAGCGTTAGCCTCATCATCCAGCGCCCAAGCTGAAGGCAGTATTAGCATTGTTAACGTCAGCCCCGCCAACGTACTCATGGTGATTGATCGCATAGGTAAAAACATCAGGGTCCAAATCTTTCGGGAAAGTAGGAAAGCGGAGGCTCGCGATTGAGCCATTCGTCCATCATAGCCTCACCTTCTTCACGCTGCTCGGCAGTAACCTCTTCACGATAGAACCTCAAAAATCGCTCGGAGGATGTTCCTGGAACCTCTTCATTGATGGCAAGAAAAATAGCCCAACCTTTAGCGGGATTCTCTTCTACATTACACATTTCGCTTTCTGCAGGATCAATATAGCAAGTTGCTATCCATTGACGACCATTAATATTACCTGCATCAGAGGCCTTTACAATCCACTCCCATGCTTCTTGAAACTCCCCAAGACTATTTAAAGTAGCTGAAAGATAACTCATTGAGGGGGCATGTCCGGCTTCCGCCGCAATACGAAACCACGGCTCAGCAGCTTCCAAGCGTTCACTATCGCTGTCGTACTTCTCTTCATCGTTACGCGCTAATCGGCCCAGCCAGTTCATGGACTCAACGTTGCCCGCCTCAGCAGAGCGCACGAGCCATTCCATGGCTTTTTCTTCGTCGGGATCTTCAACGTAGTAATAAATATCGTACAGCGCCCCCATGGCCTCGGCGTCGCCTGCTTCTGCCTTGGGCAGCGTCATCTCCAGGGCTGCCTGGGGCCAGTCATCGCCATTCTGTGGGCATACATCACCAAGCTCACAGGCACCGCCATCAAACAATCGCAGCATGGCGTAGGGATCGCCATGCAGTGCGGCCTTGTGATACCACTCTAAAGCTGCTTGAGTCATCCCCATATGACGTAGACGATGCGCCTCGCCAAGGTAGTACATCGCCTCTACATCGCCAGCTTCTGCCGCTTGTTCTAAATAGGGCATGCTCGCCGAGCGTTGGTGAGCATTGTATAGCCGCATGCCTTCCTCTTTGGCGGCTTGGGCGTCGTCATCCAGTGCCCAGGCATATGGGAACATCAACGTCGTGCATGCGAGTCCCGCCAATGTTGTTAGTGCGATTGATCGCATGGATAAGAACATCAGGGGCCAAACTTATCAGGAAAATAGGAGAGCGGAGGCTCGCGGTTAAGCCATTCGTCCATCATAGCCTCACCCTCTGCGCGCTGCTCGGCAGTAACCTCTTCACGATAGAATCTCAAAAATCGCTCGGAAGATGTTCCCGGAACTTCTTCATTGATGGCAAGAAAAATAGCCCAACCTTTAGCGGGATTTTTTTCTACGTTACACATTTCGCTTTCTTCAGGATTAATATAGCAAGTTGCTATCCATTGGCGACCATTAATATTACCTGCATCAGAGGCCTTTACAATCCACTCCCATGCTTCTTGAAACTCCCCAAGGTTATTTAAAGTAGCTGAAAGATAGCTCATTGACGGGGCATGCCCGGCTTCCGCCGCCATACGGAACCAACGCTCTGCAGCTTTCAAACGCCCGGTATCGTCCGGGTAACTATCTCGATTGCCTCTAGTCTGACGCCCTAACAGGTTCTGTGCTTCAACACTTCCCACCTCGGCCGCTTGCATTAGCCACTTATTGGATGCTTCGGCGTCCTCCAGAGTGGCATATACCGAGTAGAGCGCGAACATTGCATCAGGATCTCCATCCTTGGCCTGCGGCAACGTGGTTTCGAGGGCCGCTTGGCGCCAATCGTTTCCATCCTTAGGGCATACATCACCCAGCTCGCAGGCTCCGCCCGAGTGAAGACGCAGCATGGCATGAGGATCGCCATGTTCGGCGGCTTGGTGATACCAATCCAAAGCGGCTTGTGAAAGACCACGACTTAGTAATCGATTCGCCTCGCCAAGGTAGTACATTGCCTCTAAGTCGCCGCTCTCTGCGGCGATTTCAAGCGGAGGCTGCATCTTTTCCCACTGATGTATACCCCACAACCGCATTCCTTCTTCCTTGGCTACTTGGGCTTCTTCGTTTAACGCCCAAGCAGTAGCCATCGAAAATGGAGAAAGTACCCAGACTGTCAGTATCATCCAAGTCATTAGTCGCATCGTTACAGTCCTTGTTACATCAATCATCTTAACCCGCACAAATTCGCACCCCGAGACCACCAGCATAACGGATGTATTCCTCTCGGGCGATAGCGGCCTCCCTTTCAATGATAGCGCCGCTATTTGATATGTTTTTCATAAATTCATCCAAATCGTGTTTATGGTTATCGTAATCAGTATCCGGGTAGTTAGGGTTGGGCGGTTGGCCATCAGCGGTCATCCTGACCACTGCTTTGGTAAACAGGTATTGTGCAGGAGTAGGTGTCTCACGGCTGAAATGGCATAGCGGACCGTATACGTTCATCGTCACGCCTTCCACAATCCAGCCAAGGCAGTTCGATATGGCAATTTGCTGAAAATCAAGGGACTCCTCAGCCTCGAATGGTTCACCTTCTGCTTCAAACTCCCTTGGCTCACTAGTGAGAAGATGTAGCAAAGCACCTAACGCTTCCGGCGTTAACTGCTGCACCCAGTTGCGCATCTGATCTTGGCGGGGGTCATTGGTAATGACATACGCAATCGGTCCCGCATTCTGCCCACCGGTCATGGCGCTGTACAGCCGCTCGATACCAGCCTTGCCGCGGGCGGCGAGAAGGCCGACATTGAGCAGCGTGGTGGTGGCCAGATAGCCAAGCAAGCTCATGCTTTCATAAGCCTCTTCGTCGATCCACTCGGGCTTGACGTAGTTGTTGTCCACCATGGCGCGGTGGAGCATTGCCAGCCACAGGTCGAGGCTGTCGATATCCAGCTCGACGGAGAGGCTGCCGCCAGCGCCCTTGCCGATCACGACACGCGCCGCCACGCGCAGCACGAACTTGCCATTCTGGATGCCCAGCGCCAGGCCAAGCTTGCCCCCCAAGCCTGCAGCGACCTCGCCCCCTAGGGTGGCCGTGCCAAGGCCTCGCCATCCCGTCAGCGACTGGCTGGCACGCTGCATGTCCATATCGGAGAGTGCGGCGCGGCTGGGTAGGATGCGCTGCAGGTTTTCGGGAGGCTCCCAGCTCAAGGCACAGCGGCTCTCGATACCCAGCCGAGCACCGGCAAAGGCTTCCAAGGTCGGGCCTTCAGCTTCCCGCTTTGCCCAGTCGACCCCGGTAATGCTGAGTCCATCGTCGTCCAGGGAGAAGCCCGTCTCGGCAGCAAGTGCCAGGCTGGCCCCGGCAAAGCCCTTGGCAACGGCATCCAGCACCAAGGCGTAGCGGCCCAGGTCGCGCTCTTCATTACGCTCCGATAGCGTCGCCATCACCGAGCGCGCCTGCTCTTCCCGGGGCAGCACCAAACGACCTAGCGGTAGCTCGCCACGGGCGAGGCTAAAGGTGCCCTTGGCTTCCCAGCGGTAGGTGACATCAGCCGAGGGGCCGTTAGGGTCGTCGTCATCGAACTGCCAATCGCCATCAGGGGTGTTCTTGATGGCCAACTCATCGCGCCGTGTAGTGCTCAGCTCACTACTACCGCCGCTGCTCATTTCAACGTCGGCATCGAAGAACGTCAGCGTCGGCTGCTGGGCAACGACCTCCCACGGGGTGTCGCGGTCGCCCTCGTCGCGCCCCTCATTGAGGTCATAGCGGGCCATGCCTACCAGCCGCATCATCTGGGCCTGGGCACTGGCATCAAAGAGCCGGAGCTGCTCTCGGCTCGGCCCCATGAACAGGAGCTTCTGCAACGCCTTCCCCCATGCCTCCTTGCTGTCCTCGTCGAGGGACTCCACCTCGTGGCCCTGCTCTTCGAGGTAGGCGAAAAAGCGCTCGGGCTGAAAGAATCCCAGCGGCTCATCGTGCCAGTCGGGGCGGTGCTCTATCGCTTCACAGCCGCGTCCTTGCAACCACTGCGAGAGTGCCGTTTCGGGCGCCTCCCACAAATGGGCCGGGAGCACGCTATCGGCATTGATGGCAGCATCGAGCCGCTGCCGCTCGCTAGCGCTCATGGCCGGGATCAGTTGATAGAGGCTGAGATGGCTGAGTGATTGCTCCGCTTTGGGTGAGCTGAACTCGCGAAGCGGGAAGTCACGCCGTACCAGAAGCTCGATTTCGCGCTTCTGATACCCCATGGCATGGCGGTCGTCGTCGATATCGGTATGCCAAATCAGCACCCGGCCAGGCGTCATATCATTGACGGCCTGATCGGCTTGCTTGAAGAGATCGGCCAGCGACTCTTGCAACGCCTCGTACTGTCGGCGCTCATCCTCGAACAGAAAGATCGGCAGCTGGGCATGCCCAGCGGTACCGGACTCCCATTCGCTGAGCTTTTCTTCCACCGCCTGGTGTAGCTCGACGCCCTCCTCGAGCGCACGGCAGTAGTCATCGAAAGCCTCGACCCCTTCTTCCACAGACCCCGGCGGCGACAACGCCAGCTCTGGTGTCGCCACCCCCAGGGAAGCCAGCGTCAGGATGCTGTCCAAGTAGTCTTTATACTTACTCTCCTGTTGCGCCGAGAGCTCCTGAACATGGCCGACAAAACCGCACGCCTGCGCCGCTTCTTCGGGAGGGTTGGATTCGCATAATTCAATGAAGGTTTGATACTCGGCGAGCACCTCTTGCAACGAGAAAGGCGTGGGCTCACCGCCGCCCCCCGGGTTGAAGTGGTACTGCCGCTGCGCCTCGGCTCGGCAGGTGCGATAGGTTTCCAACGCGCGCTCGATTTCGGCTTCCCAGGGGCCGTAATAGCGCTCGCCCTCGAGGTGATAGCCCGCTTCCTGTGCACGATTCAGGCCCTGGCGATAAAGGCGTCGGAGCTCTTCCTCCAGGCTATACGCCTCGGAGTTGCCGATGCGATAGACCCAGCGGCTCAACGCCACTGGCGCCGAGTGGCGCCATAGCTGCTGCATGAACGAGCGCTGATACGCGATACGCTCCTCCAACGTCGATTCTTCAGCCGCGGTGATCTCCACCAGCCGCTCGAAGCACTCCTGGAAGCGAGCCCGCTCGGCATCGTCGAGGAAGTTCTCGGCCCTGGTCGGCAGCAGGCACTCCATCAGCCCCGCCTCTTCATTGAGCAGCCGCAGACGCTCGCCAGCATCCTCTTCTTGCGTCCACGTCTTAAGCTGTTCGGCAGCCTCTAGCAACGTATCGGAGACATCCTCGGTCAGCAGCCAGAACGTGTGGGTCCCCGGCAGGTAGAGAATATCGGCCCAGCAATGCTCTTCGCAGACATGCTGACCAGCGGATTCGACGTTGCCGCCCTCTTCATCAGGCGCGACGTACACACCGATCATGATGGGATCGTCCGGGGTGGGGATACGTGATCCTGCACTCATGTCAGGCTCTCCAAGGCATGGACTTTCTTACGCGGGGGAAGCGACGCGACAAGCGTCTGCTCGACCGCCGAGGGGAGGATGTCATCGGGCTGGCAGATCATCTCAAGCAGGCGTCGCAAGTGATCGGCACGGGTTATCCCGGCGCGATTCAACCGTGCGAGCCGCGCCAGCCACGCCTCTGGCAGTTCGTACAGCGGCGTCTCCGTGGTTCGGCTCAGCCACCAGGCGCCGGGGGCCGCACGCAGGGCAGCCTCTCCCCCTCGGGTCAGCGGCAAGATCTCGTGCGCAACCTCACTTTCAGCCACCTCGTGCCAGGCGAGCCAACGCCGCTGCGGTGCCGGTGTGACGACTCGACCTAAGGGTGCAAGCCACGCTGGCAGCGACGTGTCGGGAAGCGTCGCCAACAGCGCCGTCCAGGCTGCGGGGTCCTGGATATTGATCAGCGACTGGCCGCCGTGGGGGTCGTCAAGCACGAACAGGCGGCGCAGATGATCGGCCAGGTCGTCCAGCCGGGCATTATGCGCCGGCTGGAAGCTCCAGCCCAGGCGCTGCTCGCGGCATAGCGCCTCGCCGTGCTGCCAGGCCTCGCTGCCGACCTCGAGTTCGATGAGCCAGGGGCTGGCGTCGATCAGCGGCGCCAACGGTGTGGTGGCGAAGAGCGTGACGAAGTCGTACTTGCCCGGTTTCCCCAGCAGGTCAGCGCTGGCCTCGGGGTAACGACGCTGGTCGAGGACCAGATAGGCGGGCCGCTGAGCGTCGACCCAGGAGGCCAGTTCTCCCGTCCCTCGCGTGCGTTCGGGGAGTCGCGTCAGCCAGCCAGACATGGACAGTCCTCGCGGCTGCATTGGGTGTCATTGATCTTGCCGCACAGCGGTATCAGGGCGGCCTCGCTCAGTTGGAAGTCCTTGAGCTTGGGCAGCGAGGTGGCCGGTATCGCCTCATGCGCTTCCGCCACCGCATGCCCCGGCAGCAGCGGCGCTTCGGCGGCTTGGCCTGAGCCCGAGCCGGGGCTGCCACCGGCGTTGATCTTGACGCTCGGGCCGCTGATGGTGACGCCGCCGCCGTCGAGCTTGAGGAAGCTGCCGCCGGCGTTGAGGGTGAGTTCGCTGCCGGCGTCGAGCACGACCTTGTGGCCGGCCTTGATGTGCAGTTCGCGGCCGCTCTCGGTGAGCCAGGCCTGGCCGGCCTTGACGTGCAGGGTGCCCTGGACGATCAGGTGCTGGCTGCCCTCGGTGTGCTCGTGGCGCTGGCCGTGGACACTGTGGTGGTCGTCGTTGTCGATCTCACCGATGCGGTCGTTACGCACGCTGAGGTAGCTGTCGTGGCCAACGGCCTCGGTGCGGTCGTTGTTGGTGAGCAGTTCCAGGTCCTTCTGGGCGTGCAGCCAGATCTGCTCCTGGTCGGCCTGGTCCTCGAAGCGCAGCTCGTTGAAGCCCTCCCCCTGATGGCTCTGGGTGCGGATTACGGTGCGCGTCTTGTGCTCGGGCAGCGTGTAGGGCGGCGTGTTCACCGCATGGTAGGTGCGCCCGGTGATCAGCGGTTGATCCGGGTCACCCTCGAGGAATGAGACCACTATCTCATGGCCGATCCGCGGAATGGCGATGCTGCCGTAGCCACCGCCGGCCCAGCCCTGGGCGACGCGGATCCAGCAGCTGGCGTCTTTTACAGCGGCTTCGCCGCTAGCCCCGGCGGTGTTCGGTTCGGCGTAGCGGTCCCAGGGGAACTGCACCTTGACCCGGCCGTGTTCGTCGCAGTGGATCTCTTCGCCCTCGGGGCCAACCACGAAGGCGACCTGGGGGCCGTCGACGCGGGGCTTGGGGTCCGGTTCGGGGCGCCAGGCGGCGTCGCCGGGGGTGAGCACGATCTGGTTGTAATAACGCGTCATCCCGGCAGCGTCGGAAGAGGTGACGCCGTCCTCTTCCAGGGCCTGGGGCTGTTCGCCGCGGTGGATGACCCGCACCACCTGCCAGTCGCGGTTGAGGCTGTCGGCGTCGTGGTCGCTCAGCGTAAAGCGGCTGCCGGGGGCGAGCTCGGGGAGGTCGCTCTCGGCCTCGGCGGTGGCGGCGGCGCGACGCAGCGCGTCGAGGCGGATGCGGGTGAAGGGCTCGCCGGAGGCGTCGTGCTTGTAGCGCCCGGGGTAGTCGTAGTGTTCGTAGTCGTCTCTTTGCGCATGTTCCTCGAGCCCCCCGGCCACATGCTCATGCAGTTGGGCATACGCCGGCTGCTTGAAGGAGTAGTCCTTGAGGGTGGCGCTGGCCGGGGCGACCCGGGCGACCTGCTTGAGCCGGCGCACATGGCGGGTCGGCGGAGTGCCGCCGGCGCGGCTGTGGTAACTGCGCTCGCCCAGTTGGGTCAGCAACTGCGGGTCGTCGGCGAACACCAGGCGGTGGGCACCGCCAACCTGGTCTTCGCCTTTTTCGAAAAACTGGTGGAAGTAGAACAGGCCCTCTTCGGCAGCCAGGCGCTGGATAAAGGCCAGGTCGGTCTCGCGGTACTGCACGCAGTACTCGCGCTCTTCGGGCTCGCGGGTGACGGCGAAGGCGACGTCGGTGATGCCGCGCTCCTCGCACAGGGTGTTGATGATGGTCAGCGGCGAGACCTGCTGGAAGATCCGCGAGTTGTGGCGCAGCGAGAGGCGCCACAGCGCCGGGCGGATCACCAGCGAGTAGAAGGTGCGGCGATGGCCGCGGTCGCCGCGGCTGAATTCAGCGGCGATGCCGTGCACGCGGCGCAGTGGCTCGCCGTCCTGCCAGATGGTCAGGGTCAGCTCGCGGTCGAGGAAGGCCTCGGGGCTGAGGTCGGGGTCGCGGCTGGCGAACTCGACCGCGAGGCGGAACGGCGCCGAGAGCGACTCCTCGAGGGTGAAGTCGATCACCGCCAGGTCGAGGGCGTCGTCGCTGGCCAGGGCCAGGGTGAACTGCAGTCCGGTTGCGTGGGCCATGGGTCCCTCCAGGCGAGTGATGAGGCGTCAGCCGGCGCGCCGTGCCACCCGGCAGGTTACCGTTCACCGGGCAGCACGCAAGCGGCCCGGGGCAACTGTCGTCGATCACTGATACGGCGTATGGGCAATCGCTTACATATGCTGATGCCAGGACTCTAAGCGAGCCCTGGCATCAGCACATCGGCAAGGCATGGCGAGGCCCGGGTTGCGAGCCATCGTGTGAGCCCCGCCATGCCGTGGTGCTTACGACTCGAGCGGGGCGCGCCAGTCGTCAGAGCCTGAGGTGCCGGCCACGGTGTGCTCCCAGTCGATCTTGCGGTAGGAGAGCGAGACGTCCATCAGCTGGGTGAACTCGGAGCTGGCAGAGTCCTGGGCGTGGGGCATGCGCAGGTTGATATCGACGATGGTGGCGTCGGTCAGGCTGGTGGTGAAGAAGTGCTCCTGCTTGCCTTCCACCGAGGTGCGGTACCACTTCAGCTCGACGTTGGGCAGCATTTCACCGGAGGCCAGGGCGTTGTACATCAGCGGCACGGCCTTGTTGAGGGCCACGGTGAACACGAACGGCTTGTGGGCACGCTGGCCGGAGGGCTGGCCGGACTGCGGGTCGGTGGGCACGGTAACGACGTGCTTGAACTCCTGGACCAGCATCTCGTCTTCGTGGCCTTCGACGTAGATGTTACCCACGGAGTCGGGGGTGAAGGCGCCGGCGGTGATGTTGCCCTGGGTCTGGCCTTCGATGCTGATGTAGCAAGGTGTAGGCATGAGTCTGCTCCTGTTGGTTGAAAACGTCCGACGGACGCTTCTTATAGGGCAGTCTTTATGCCAGAAAACTGATATCTAAATATATTCAATTAGTTATATATTTTCGCCACGCCTAAACTAAGAAAAATTAGGCAAAATTTTGCCCAGGGCGAGCAAGAAGTTGCCTAGCGGGCAAGATGTTGCCTAATTACAATTAGGAAAATGAGCGGTGCGGGCTACTCGAGGTTGTCGAGCCCGCGCTCGGCCATGGCCACGGCGCGGAACAGTGCGCGGCCCTTGTTGAGGGTCTCCTGCCACTCCATCTCGGGGACCGAGTCGGCGACCACGCCGGCGCCGGCCTGGACGTGCAGCTCGCCGCCCTTGATCACCGCGGTGCGGATGGCAATCGCGGTGTCGAGGTTGCCGTGCCAGGAGAGGTAACCCACCGCGCCGGAGTAGATGCCGCGCTTGACCGGCTCGAGCTCGTCGATGATCTCCATGGCGCGGATCTTGGGCGCGCCGGAGAGCGTGCCGGCGGGGAAGGTGGCGCGCAGCGCGTCCATCGCGGTGAGCCCCGGCTTCAGTTTGCCGGTGACGTTGGAGACGATGTGCATCACATGCGAGTAGCGCTCCACCGCCATCTGGTCGGTCACCACCACCGAGCCGGTCTCGCTGATGCGGCCCACGTCGTTGCGGCCCAGGTCGATCAGCATCAGGTGCTCGGCGATCTCCTTGGGGTCGGCCAGCAGGTCGGCCTCCAGCGCCTGGTCTTCTTCCTCGGTCTTGCCGCGCACCCGGGTGCCGGCAATCGGGCGCACCGTGACTTCGCCCTCCTCCAGGCGGGTGAGGATCTCCGGTGAGGAGCCCACCACGTGATGGTCGTCGAGGTTGAAGAAGAACATGTACGGCGATGGGTTGAGGCTGCGCAGCGCGCGGTAGAGGTCGAGCGGCGGCGCCTGGTAGGGGATCGACATGCGCTGGGAGGGCACGCACTGCATCACGTCGCCGGCCAGCACGTAGTTCTTGATCTTGTCCACCGCGGCCTTGAAGCCCTCCTCGGTGAAGCCGGAGGTGAAGTGCCCCTCCTCCACCGCGCTGCGGCCGGTGCCGGGGCTGACGGTGTTGAGGGTGGCACTGCGCAGCTGCACTTCGAGCCGCTCGAGGCGCGCCCGGGCACGCTGGTAGGCCTCCACCTCGGCGGGGTCGGCGTGGGTCCACAGCGTCAGGCGCCCGGATAGGTTGTCGAACACCACCAGCTCATCGCAGACCATCAGCAGGATGTCGGGCACGCCGATCGGGTCGGGCTTGTTGGCGGCGGCTTCGCTGCGCAGCCGCGGCTCGACGTAGCGAATGGTGTCGTAGCCGAAGTAGCCGACCAGGCCGCCGTCGAAGCGCGGCTGGTCGTCGAGGCGTGGTACCTTGAAGCGCGCCTGGAAGTCCTCGATCCAGGCCAGCGGGTCCTCGACCTCGTGGCGCTCCACCTCGGCGCCGTCGATGAGGTGGCGCACCGTGAAGCCGCGCACCTCGATGCGCGCCTGGCACGGCAGGCCGATGATCGAGTAGCGGCCCCACTTCTCGCCGCCCTGCACCGACTCGAGCAGGAAGGTCCAGGGCGCATCGGCCAGCTTGAGGTAGGTGGAAAGCGGCGTATCCAGGTCGGCGAGCACCTCGCGGGTCACCGGAATACGGTTGTAGCCGGCCTCGGCCAGCTCATTGAAGCGCGCGGAAGTCATCATGCCCGGCGTGTCCTCACAGTGTTCGTCAATGCGGGGCCTGGGGTGGCCCGATTCGGGAGCGATTCGGAAGGTCGAGCCCGCTTAGCGAGCCCGCGCGGCACTCACCATCGCCAGCGCTTGACGTCGCGCATCAGCGCCCCGCCGCCTAAAGAAGCGACCGGTTGCTGCACGTAAGAGAGGCGGGATTCCAGCGTCATGGTGCGTCCATGGTGTGGGATGTCGGCCGCGGTGCGGCGCGATCTTGTTGATTCGAGACCCTAAACGAGTTCCGCAAGCGATTCAACCAGGCCATCGGGGCGGCTCGCGGCCACCGGCTCGCCGTGGTTGTAGCCATAGGGTACGGCCAGGGTACGAAAGCCGGCGCGGCGGCCGGCCTCGATGTCGTGGCGCGAGTCGCCGACCATCAGGCAGTCGCCGGGGGCCACCGCGAAGTGGCGCGCCAGGTGCAACAGCGGCGCAGGGTCGGGCTTCTTCTGCGGCAGGGCGTCGCCGCCCAGGCATAGCGCGAAGTGCCCGGCCAGGCCGAAGCCCTCGAGGATCGGCGCGATAAAGGCCTGCGGCTTGTTGGTGACCAGCCCCAGCGGCATACCGGCCGCGTGCAGGCCGTCGAGGGCCTCGCGCACCCCGGGGTAGAGCCGGGTGCGGGCATTGGGCGCCAGCCCGTAGTGGTGCAGAAAGGCCTGATGGGCACTCTCCAGTAACGCTTTATCGACTTCAACAAAAGCCCCCCCTCTACGATCAGTCCCCTGCGCCTCGCTGGCCTGAGTTGCGAACTGCAGCGCCCGCTCCATCAGCTTGAGCGAACCGTTGCCCACCCAGTCACGAATCTTTGTCTCGCCGGCTGGCGGCAGGTCGAGTTCGGCCAGGGCGGCGTCCACCGCGACAGCCAGGTCGGGCACCGAGTCGACCAGGGTGCCGTCGAGGTCGAAGGCCACCAGTTTCACGCCTTGCAGCAGCGGATGCATGATTTCGTTTCCTTTCAGTGAGTTGCC
Organism: Halomonas socia; assembly: GCF_010977575.1. Lineage (GTDB taxonomy): Bacteria > Pseudomonadota > Gammaproteobacteria > Pseudomonadales > Halomonadaceae > Franzmannia > Franzmannia socia. The sequence goes on along the minus strand of NZ_CP048812.1, from coordinate 2,811,453 downwards.
CGGCGGCCCACGGCCAGCATCCGGTTTATGCATGTAATATTACGAAAAAACATGCCCTGAATCAGCGATCACCCATAGGAAAACGCGCCGTACCGACCTATGCTAGGCGCAGATATCGCCGTTACCGGGCAGCGTCCTCGCCCCGCGTGCCGTTGATCCGACCCAGGCGATGCATTTGCTCATCCTTTTCATCATTTCTGGAGTCTCACATGCCTCTACCACGCATCGTGGTGGTCGGCGGCGGCGCAGGCGGACTCGAGCTGGTCACCCGGCTCGGACACAAGCTCGGCAAGCGCAAGCGTGCCGAGGTAGTGCTCGTCGACCGCAACCCCACCCATATCTGGAAACCGCTGCTCCACGAGGTCGCCACCGGCGTGCTCGACTCGGGCCTCGACGAGGTCTCCTACCAAGGTCACTCCAAGACCCACGGCTACCAGTTCCAGCGCGGCACCCTCAGCGACCTGGATCGCGAGGCCCAGACCCTGACCCTGGCCCCGATCCTCGACGACGACGAGAGTGTGGTCTTGCCCTCGCGCAGCCTGCACTACGACTACCTGGTGCTGGCACTGGGCAGCGTCTCCAACGACTTCGGCACGCCTGGCGTGGCCGAGCACTGCCACTTCCTCGACAGCCCCAAGCAAGCCGAGGCGTTCCGCCACGACATGCTCAACACCTTCCTGCGCTACAGCGACCCGGAGCGCCGCCTGCATCCCAAGCTGGCGGTGGGTATCGTCGGCGCCGGCGCCACCGGGGTGGAGCTCGCCGCCGAGCTCTACGATGCTTCGAAGATGCTGCACAGCTACGGCTTTACCAACATGGATAGCGGCCAGCTCGACGTGCATCTGATCGAGGCCGCGCCGAGCATCCTGCCGGCACTGCCCGAGCGCATCACCAAGGCGGTCCACCGTGAGCTGGAGAAGCTCGGCGTCAATATCCACGTCGAGACCCGCGTCACCCAGGCCGACGGCGAGGGCTTCATCACCGCCGACGGCACGCGCATCGAGACCGATCTCAGCGTGTGGGCGGCGGGCATCAAGGCGCCGCCGTTTCTCTCCGAGCTGGGCCTGGCCACCGAGCGCAACCACCAGATCAAGGTCAATCCCGAGCTGCAGAGCGTCGACGACCCGCGCATCTTCGCCTTCGGCGACTGCGCCAGCTGCCCCCAGGCCGACGGCAAGCCGGTGCCGCCGCGAGCCCAGGCCGCCCACCAGCAGGCCTCGCGGCTCTACCGCAACCTGCTGGCGACCCTCGATGACAAGCCGCTCAAGCCGTTCGTGTTCCGCGACCGCGGCTCGCTGATCTCACTGGCCCACTTCGACGCGGTGGGCAGCCTGATGCGCGGCGCCTCGGCGCGCAGCCTGTTCCTCGAGGGGCGTATCGCCAAGTTCTTCTACGCCTCGCTGTACCGCATGCACCAGTTCGCTATCCACGGCGCAGTGAAGACCGGCATGACCATCGTGGTCGATGGCATCAACCGCTTCCTCAAGCCCAAGATGAAGCTGCACTGATGCAGCGCATCCGTCGGCCTTGGGTCGGCGGATGCGCCTCTTTTGCTTCGCTCGGCTTTACTGCTGCTGGGCGTCGAGACCGCTTGCCCTTGCCTCGCCCTCCTCGGCGCCGTGGTGATAGACGTGCACGTCGCGCTGCGGGAAAGGAATGCTGATGCCCTCACGGTCGAAGCGACGTTTGATTTCCTCGGTAAGATCCCAGTAGACGTCCCAGTAGTCGACGGCCTTGACCCAGGGGCGCACGATCCAGTCAATGCTCGATTCGCCCATCGCGTTTATGCGGATGTTGGTCGCAGGTTCAGCGAGAACGCGGGCGTCAGCAACCACCGTCTCGGTGAGAACGCGGCGTACGGTATCGATATCGTCGTCGTAGCCGGCGCTGACGACCAGGTCGACGCGCCGCGTATCATGCGACGAGTAGTTGGTGATGGTGCCGTTCATCATCTGGCCGTTGGGCACGATAATCTTGCGATTGTCGCCGGTCTTGAGCTCAGTGGTGAAGATTTGCACGTCGACGACCACCCCGGCTACACCGCCGCCTTCGACGAAATCGCCGATCCGGTAGGGGCGGAAGACGATCAGCAGCACCCCGGCCGCGAAGTTGGCCAGTGAGCCTTGCAGCGCCAGACCGACGGCGAGGCCCGCGGCACCGATCACGGCGATCATCGAGGTGGTCTGGATACCGACCTGATTGATCGCCGCCAGTACCACGAACACCAGCAGCAGTGCATACAGAATATTGCCCAGAAACTTGGTCAGCAGCGGGTCGAACTTGCTGCGTTCCATGGCCTTGATGGCCACACGATGGATGAGCTTGGCCACCCAGCGCCCGATCAAGAAGATCGCCAGGCCGGCGATCAGATTGATGACCAGATTGGTGCCCTGCACCTGCAGGTAGTTACCGATCCATGTGACGTCCATATCGTTCTCCTCGACATTGCACCACGTTTTTCGTCATTTTTTTGCCTTTTGTCAGGCTATTGCTCGTCGACATTGCCTACCAAGCCTAGCGCATGCTTGGTAAGCCAGCGACGCTTGGCCGGAGCGGCCATACGCTTGATCTCGCGTTCCAGGCGCAGCGCATCAGTGTGGCTGCCCACCGCCTGCTGGTGCACCAGGGTCAGCGGGCCCTTGCCGCGCAGCGCCCGGGCGCCGCGCTTGCCGCTGCAGTGCTCGGCAAAGCGCCGCGCCACGTCGGTGCTGATACCGGTGTACAGCGCCCCGCTGGCGGTCTCGACCACATAGAGGTGCCACACAGGCCCCGCCGGCGCCTGCTCAGACACTGGCCAGCTCGTCGCGCAGCGCCTTGAGCACGCCGTCGTAGCGGTGCGGCTCGTCGGCATTGCGGGCCTTGAAGATCGCCGAGCCGGCGACGAAGGTGTCGGCCCCGGCGCGGGCGATCTCGGCGATGTTCTCCACCTTTACCCCGCCGTCGATCTCGAGGCGAATGTCGCGCCCCGAGGCGTCGATGCGCGCCCGCGCCTCGCGCAGCTTGTCCAGGGTGCCGGGGATGAACGCCTGACCGCCGAAGCCGGGATTGACGCTCATCAGCAGGATCATGTCGACCTTGTCCATCACGTAGTCGAGGTAGGAGAGCGGTGTGGCCGGGTTGAACACCAGCCCCGACTTGCAGCCGCCGTCGCGAATCAGCTGCAGCGAACGGTCGACGTGCTCGGAGGCTTCGGGGTGGAAGGTGATATAGCTGGCCCCGGCGTCGATGAAGTCGCCGATCAACCGGTCCACCGGCTTGACCATCAGGTGGGCGTCGATGGGCGCGGTCACGCCGTGCTTGCGCAGCGCCTCGCAGACCATCGGGCCGATGGTCAGGTTGGGCACGTAGTGGTTGTCCATCACGTCGAAGTGGACGATATCGGCCCCCGAGGCGAGCACATCGTCGACCTCTTCACCCAGGCGGGCGAAGTTGGCGGAGAGTATGGAAGGAGCGATCTTGAAGTCGCGTGGGGTGGCCATGGGGCGCTTTCCTCTGATGCAAGGGCACTGAGTTGAGATAGTCTAGGCGCAGAAGTCTACCAAAAACCGCGACACGGAATCGTCATGCCCACGCTGATTCTGGCCATCGCCGAGCTGTTCGGCACCGCCCTGTGGTTCACCCCCAACGCCGTGCTCGCCGACCTGCAGGCGCTGTGGCGGCTCAGCGACGCCGACCTCGGCTGGCTGACCGGCGCGGTGCAGGGCGGCTTTCTGCTTGGCACCCTGCTAATCGGCCTGGGCGGACTCGCCGACCGCCTCGACGCCAGCCGGCTGTTCACCGCCTGCTGCCTGCTCGGTGCACTGTCCAACGCCCTGCTGCCATGGGCCGGCGGGCTGTGGGGTGCGGTGGGGCTGCGCGTGATCACCGGCATGTGCCTGGCCGGCATCTACCCGGTGGGCATGAAGCTGATGGTCGGCTGGACGCCGGGCAAGAGCGGCCTGGGGCTAGCCTGGCTGGTGGGCATGCTGGTATTGGGCACCGCCCTGCCCCACGGCCTGCGCGGCCTGGGCGAGCTGAGCGCCGGCATCCCCTGGCAGGGCGGCATCTGGGGCGCCTCGCTGCTGGCCGTGACCGGTGGTGCCATGGTGTGGCGACTCGGCGAGGCCCCGGCAGTGCGCCAGGCCAAGCAGCGCGCCGGCGGCCCGGGCGCACGCCTGGCCGGGCTCGAGGCATTCTCCATCGACGGTTTCCGGCGCGCCGCCAGCGCCTACTTCGGGCATATGTGGGAGCTGTATACGCTATGGGCACTGCTGCCGCTGATGCTGCTGGCCGCCGCCCCGGGGCTGGATACCGCCAGCCTGGCACTGCTCGCCTTTGCCCTGATTGCCGTGGGCGGCCCGACCTGCTGGCTGGGCGGCGCCCTCAGCCAGCGCCTCGGCAGCCGCCGCGTGGCGCAGTTGGGCCTGGCCGGCTCGGCACTCTGCTGCCTGGCCTACCCGCTGCTTGGCCCAGTGCTGGCACCGGCAACGGCAGGCGGGTCACTGCTGCCGCTGGTGCTGTTCCTTGCGCTATGGAGCGCGCTGGCAGTGGTCGACTCGCCGCAATTCTCGGCGCTCTCGGCGGCGGCCTGCCCGGCGCGCATCGTCGGCAGCGCCCTGACCTTGCAGAACGCCATCGGCTTCGCCATCTCGATGCTATCGCTGATCGTACTGATTCCGCTGTGGCAGGCGCTGGGGCCGTGGCTGGCCTGGCTGCTGCTACCCGGGCCAATGGTGGGGCTGTACTGCCTGCGTCGCCCTGCTGAACCGACAGGGCCGGCCAGATAGCGCAAGGCGATTGGCCATATTGCAAAATTGAATAACAAACAGGATTGTCATTCCCTAATCATTGGTTTAGCCTTCGCTCCAATCACACACTTTTTGTGCTGGAGCCGAATCTGATGTCAGCCACTTCCCTGTTTCGCCGCGGCGCCCTCGGCGCCTCTCTGGCCGCCGCACTCACCGCTGGCGTAGTTACCCCCAGCGTGGCCGCCGAGCGCGAGCTGCTCAACTCCTCCTACGATATCGCCCGCGAGCTGTTCTCGGCGATCAACCCCGAATTCATCGCCCATTGGCAGGAAGAGCACGGCGAGGAGATCGACGTGCAGCAGTCCCACGGTGGCTCTTCGGCCCAAGCCCGCGCCATCCTGCAGGGCCTGCGTGCCGACGTGGTGACCTACAACCAGGTCACCGATGTGCAGGCGCTGGCCGACGGCGGCCTGGTGGCCGAAGACTGGCAGGACGCCTTCGACAACAACGCCTCGCCCTATTACTCCACCACCGCCTTCCTGGTGCGCAAGGACAACCCCAAGGGCATCGAGAGCTGGGACGACCTGGTGCGTGAAGACGTGCAGATGGTGTTCCCCAATCCCAAGACCTCGGGCAACGGCCGCTACACCTACCTGGCCGCCTGGGGCTTCGCCGATGACCAGTTCGACGGCGACGAGGAGCAGATCCACGATTTCATGCGCACCTTCCTCGGCAATGTCGCGGTATTCGACACCGGCGGCCGCGGTGCGACCACCAGCTTCATCGAGCGCGGCATCGGCGATGTGCTGATCAGCTTCGAGTCCGAGGTCAACAATATCCGCGGCGAGTACGGCAGCGATGACTACGAGGTGATCGTGCCGCCGGTCAGCATCCTGGCCGAGTTCCCGGTCGCGGTGGTCGGCCCCAACGCCGAGCGTAACGGCAACCTCGACCTGGCCGAGGCCTACATCGACTACCTCTACAGCGAGGATGCCCAGCGCCAGCTGGCCGGCTTCAACTACCGCGTCAACAATGAGACGGTCGCCGAGGAGTTCTCCGACCAGTTCCCGGAGACCGAGCTGCTGCGCGTCGAAGACGTGTTCGGTAGCTGGGACGAGGCGATGGAGAACCACTTCGCCAACGGCGCCCTGCTGGACCAGCTGCAGCGCAGATGATTACGCTCGCCAACATCACCGGCAGCACTCCCAAGCGGGTGCTGCCGGGTTTCGGTTTATCGCTGGGGATCAGTCTGACCTTCGTCTCGCTGATGCTGCTGCTGCCCATGACCAGCCTGTTCGGGCAGCTGTCGGGCATCAGCCTGGCGGAGTACTGGCGGATCATCAGCGACGCCCGGGTGGTGGCCAGCTATACGGTCACCATCGGCGCCGCCGCGGTGGCCGCACTGGTCAACGCCGCCTTCGGGCTGCTGCTGGCCTGGGTGCTGGTGCGCTACGACTTCCCCGGCAAGCGCCTGCTCGACGCGCTGATGGACCTGCCCTTCGCGCTGCCCACCGCGGTGGCCGGCATTACCCTGGCCACGCTCTACTCGAGCAACGGCTGGATGGGCCGGCTGCTCGACCCGCTGGGCATCCAGGTCGCCTATACCTGGGTGGGTATTGCGCTGGCCATGGCCTTCACCAGCATTCCGTTCGTGGTGCGCACCGTGCAGCCGGTGCTCGAGGACCTGCCCAACGAGGTCGACGAGGCCGCGCTGACGCTGGGCGCCAGTGACGCCACGGCGTTTCGCCGGGTGATCCTGCCGCACCTGTGGCCGGCGCTGGTGACCGGCACCGGCCTGGCCTTCGTGCGCTCGCTGGGCGAGTTCGGGGCGATCATCTTCATCGCCGGCAACGCGCCCTACGAGACCGAGATCACCGCGCTGATGATCTTCGTGCGCCTGCAGGAGTACGACTACGTCGGCGCTTCGGCCATCGCCTCGGTGGTGCTGGCGGTGTCGCTGGCGCTGCTGCTGGCGATCAACATCTGGCAGGGGCGCTTTATCAAGCGCCTGCATGGAGGAGGCGGCTGATGCAACGGATCGGTGACGCGCCGCGGATGCGGCGCATCCTGGTGATCAGTGCCGTGCTGCTGTCGGCGCTATTCCTGCTGCTGCCGCTGGTGGCGATCTTCGCCCAGGCCTTCGCCCAGGGCGTGGCGGTGTTCTGGAGCAACGTCAGCGATCACTACACGCTGCGCGCCATCGGCCTGACGCTGTTCATCACCGTGCTGACCATTCCGGTGTGCCTGGTATTCGGCGTCGCCCTGGCGTGGCTGGTGACCCGCTTCAGCTTCCCCGGCCGGCGCCTGCTGCAGACCCTGATCGACATCCCCTTCGCGGTGTCGCCGGTGGTCGCCGGCCTGGTCTACCTGCTGCTCTACGGCCGTAACGGCTGGATCGGCAGTTGGCTCGACGGCTACGACATCCAGCTGATGTTCGCCTGGCCAGGCATCCTGATGGTGACCATCTTCGTCACCTGCCCGTTCGTGGCCCGCGAGCTGATCCCGCTGATGCAGGCCCAGGGCTCGCGGGACGAAGAGGCAGCAGTGACCCTCGGTGCCTCGGGCTGGACGCTGTTCCGCCGCGTGACCCTGCCCAACATCCGCTGGGCGCTGCTCTACGGGGTGATCCTCACCAACGCCCGTGCGGTGGGTGAGTTCGGCGCCGTGTCGGTGGTCTCCGGGGCCATCCGCGGCCAGACCAACACCCTGCCGCTGCACCTCGAGCAGCTCTACCAGGACTACAACACCGTGGGCGCCTTCGCCAGCGCCGCGCTGCTGGCCCTGATCGCTTTGCTGACGCTGGCCGCCAAGGCCGGCCTGGAATGGCGCGCCGCGCGCCAGGAGGCTTGATATGAGCATCCGTCTGACCAATATCGCCAAGACCTTCGGCCGCACCCAGGCCCTGGAGCCAATCGACCTCGACATCCACGATGGCGAGCTGGTCGGCCTGCTCGGCCCCTCGGGTTCGGGCAAGACCACCCTGCTGCGCATCATCGCCGGGCTCGAGCAGGCCGATACCAAGCCCGCCGGGCGTATCCAGTTCGGCGAGCGCGACGTTACCCAGGTGCATGTGCGTGACCGGCGCATCGGTTTCGTGTTCCAGCACTATGCGCTGTTCCGCCATATGTCGGTGTTCGACAACGTCGCCTTCGGCCTCACGGTAATGCCGCGCAAGCAGCGCCCGACCAGCGGCGAGATCCGCGCCCGGGTCCACCGCCTGCTGGAGATGGTGCAGCTCGAGGACTTCGCCAAACGCTACCCGGCGCAGCTCTCCGGCGGCCAGCAGCAGCGCGTCTCGCTGGCCCGGGCCCTGGCGCTACGCCCCGACGTGCTGCTGCTCGACGAGCCGTTCGGCGCGCTGGACGCCAAGGTGCGCCAGGACCTGCGCCGCTGGCTGCGCCACCTCCACGACGAGCTCAACTTCACCAGCGTGTTCGTCACCCACGACCAGGAGGAGGCGCTGGAGCTCTCCGACCGGGTGGTGGTGATGAGCAACGGCCGCATCGAGCAGATCGATACTCCCGAGGCGCTCTACCGCGCCCCGGCCAACCGCTTCGTGTTCGAGTTCCTCGGCGACGTCAACCGCCTCGAGGGCGACGTGCGCGACGGCGTGCTGACCTGCGGCGACGCCCAGTTGGCGGTGAGCGAGCTCGACGACGGCCGCGAGGAGCTGCTGCTGCGCCCCCACGAGCTCAAGCTGGCCGATGCCCCCAGCGACACTGCACGGCTGCCGGTGACGGTGACCGCGATCTCGCCGGTGGGCGCCGAAGTGCGCGTCGAGCTGGAGGCCGACTGGCTGCCCGCACCGTGGCTGGCCACGGTGCGCCATGCCGACTTCGAGCGCCTGGCAATCAGCCGCGGCCAGCGGCTCTATGCGATCCCGCGCCGCTGGCACCGTTTCGACGATGAAGCGACCAAGCGCCGCCAGCCGACTGCCGCCTGAACTACACCGATTACGCAGGACATCGGCGACAGGTCAAAGTGGGGCTTTGAAGACGTGCCAGCCAGTCGGCAGCGGCTTATACTCGTCGCAACCTCTTTTGCCTGTCGATCACTCAGGAGTTGTCGCATGCTGTCTCGCTTTGGGTTTCGTTCATTGTTCGCCGCCGCCGCTCTGGCCCTGGCCGGCTGCACCAGCCCCCACTATCTGCAGGTCGACCCGCAGATCACCGCCGATATCCCCCAGGCGGGTGGCGGCCAGGAGGTCACCGTCAACGTGGTCGATGAGCGCCAATCCGAGGTGCTCGGCACGCGCAGCGGCTCGGCGATGTCGGCGGCCGAGATCACCGTCAACTCCCACGACATCGTGCCCAAGCTGCAGGAGCAGGCCGAGGCCGCGGTGCGCCGCATGGGCTTCGAGCCGACCACCCAAGCCAGCGACGGGCGCCCCTCGCTGACCCTGACCCTGACACGGCTCGACTACGCCCGCGGCGATGGCGTGCCGGTGCTAGGTGAAGCGGTGCTCGAGGCGGTATTCCGCGCTGAGGCGATCAACCAGCGCAACACCTATACCGGCACCTACACCTCGCGCCGCACCCAGAGCTATGCGGTGCGACCGGACCAGGAGACCAACACGCGGATGGTCAACGACCTGCTCAGCGACGGCCTCAACCGCACCTTCCGCGATCCGGAGTTAGGCCAGCTGCTGGCCCGCTGAGTTAGGCAACACCCCGTTTGAATCGCATAGAGCCCTGCCATTTGGCAGGGCTCTATAGTTTGGTCTCTAACGCGGGCGTCAGGCCAGCGGGCCGCGCCGCTTGAGCGCCCAGACGCTCTCGCGAAAGCCGTTCTCCTCGGGCTCACCGTCGGCCAGGTGAGTCAGCTCGAAGTTGGGCTCGAGCAGCTCGCGCACCTCATCGGCTGGCACGCTGAACGGCGGCCCGCCGGCATCGCCGGGGGCCCGCGTGAGGCTGATCAGCAGCCCCTTGGCCCCCGGCGGCAGCAGTTGAGCGAGATGGAAGGCGTAGCGCTGGCGGGTCGCCTCGGGCAGCGCGATCAGTGCGGCGCGGTCATAGAAGGCGCCAATCTCGGCGGCCTGCTTGATGTGGAAGTGGAAGAAGTCGCCGCCCCACAGCTCGACGCTGCCCTGGCGGCAGATATCGAAGTCGTCGGCGCGGTAGCGCGACACCTCGCCGTCGCCCTCGGCCACGAACTGCTCGATGGCGGTGCCGGAAAGCTCGATGCCCAGCACCGGGTGGCCCTGCTCGGCGAGCCAGCGCATGTCGAGGCTCTTGCCGCACAGCGGCACCAGCACCTTGGCCCCCGACGGCACGCCGAGCGTCGGCCAGAAGCGCGTCAGCGCCGGATGCACCGCATCGCGATGAAAGCCGATGCGCCCCTCACGCCAGCGCGCCAGCCACTCGTTCTCTTCGCCTACCTGCATGCTCACGCACCTCCGCTCAGAACCAACGGTCGCGCTTCTTGCGCCGCCGCGGCAGGTGCGGAACGATCAGCCCGACCAGCAGGCCGGCACCAGCCACCCCACCGCCGTACATGAAGTAGCGCAGCAGCAGGTCCTCCTCCTGGGTATCCAGCCGCGCCTGGAGCCCGCGCACCTGGCGCAGCGCCTCTTCGGCCTCGCCGTCGAGCTCGCGGTTGCGGGCCTCGAGCTCGGCGATACGCTGCTGGCGCTGCTCGAGGGTCTCGGTCATGGTCGCCACGCGGGTCTCCCACTCCTCGTTGATCCCTTCGAGTTCGCTGCTCAGGCTGGCCACCTGAGCTTCCAGCTCGGGCACCCTTACGCCGGCGCTCGGGGCATCCTGCAGCTCGTCGCTGAGGATCCATACCGCGTCGCCATCGGCATCCTGAACCCGCGTGTAGCTACCGCTGGTCTCGAGCACCGTGACCGGCTCGCCAGCGGTAAGGGTACCGACGATACGATAGCCGTCGGTCGGCCCGCTCCTGACGAAGGTCGTCAGGCCGTCGGAAACCCAGGCCTGGTTGTCGTCCGCTTCCTGGGCCTGTGCCCCGAGGGCCATGGCCCCCAGCGTTACGCCCAGCATCAATGTTTTGAATGTACGCATATGTCTGCCGTGTTCGTGGCTCGAGTCGGGCGAGTCGCGCCCCTCCACGCTTGGTGGCGCTGCCCGGGCATCCTGTCACGGGCGGCGCGATGAGACCGCGTCCCATCCACAGCTTCTGTGGATAAGTCTTGGGAAAACCCCACTGCGAATCGGTGTCGGCCAGCGAGATGCCTGACACCCTCTCAGATCGTTTATTTTTTGATCAGCCATCGTCCCGCGGCGGCCAGCTCATCGGCCGCGGAAATTCCGTCACCTTGCCCTCGGCCTTGACCGCCTTGGGCGTACCTTCGCGCTCGACTTCGTCGATGCGTACGATGGCATTCAGCGGAATATAGCTGCGACTGACGCCCTCGAAGATGCGCCGCAGCTTGTCGCTGGAGGGGTCCACCACCAGCTTGTTGGCGTCCTCGAAGACGAAGGCCTCGACCTCGATGAAGCCCCACAGGTCGCTCTGGAAGATCTCGCGAGCGTAGAGCTCCCAGATTTCGCCCTGATTATGGAATACCACCCGGTAAATTGGCTTGGCCGCCATACTGCCTCTGTATTCATACCGCTGAACGACGCCGTCATCGCCATGATGCCGGCCCCAAGGGGCGAAGAATATCACAGCCGCGGCCAATTCGAGCCCCTGCGACTGGCCCCGCTGGCAGGCTATCCGTATAATCGCCGGCATACGTCTGAAACGGCCTACGGGCCGCCTTAGTGAATCCCCTGAACCGGTAACGGCTATGCCGGGCGCCTGGCGTCACGGCTCTATTCTTATGGCGAAGAAACTCTTCATCAAGACCCACGGCTGCCAGATGAACGAGTACGATTCGGCCCGCATGGCGGATCTGCTCGGCGAGTCCCACCAGCTCGAGCTCACCGATAACGAAGGTGAGGCGGACGTGATCCTGCTCAACACCTGTTCGATCCGCGAGAAGGCCCAGGAGAAGGTGTTCCACCAGTTGGGCCGCTGGAAGAAGCTCAAGGAGGCCAATCCCGACCTGGTGATCGGCGTCGGCGGCTGCGTGGCAAGCCAGGAGGGCGAGGCGCTGCGCAAGCGTGCGCCCCACGTCGACATGGTGTTCGGCCCCCAGACCCTGCACCGGGTGCCGGCGATGCTCGATGCGCGTCGCGGCCTCGAGCAGATCTCGATGGTCGACGTCACCTTCCCCGAGATCGAGAAGTTCGACCACCTGCCCAAGCCCAGCGCCGATGGCGCCACCGCCTTCGTCTCGGTGATGGAGGGCTGCTCCAAGTACTGTACCTTCTGCGTGGTGCCCTATACCCGCGGCGAGGAGGTCTCGCGGCCCTTCGAGGCGGTGATGGACGAGGTGATCCACCTCGCCGAGCAGGGCGTGCGCGAGATCAACCTGCTGGGCCAGAACGTCAACGCCTACCGCGGCCAGAACCAGCTCGGCGACGAGATCGACCTGGCCGAGCTGATCAGCTGCGTGGCGGCGGTGGACGGCATCGACCGCATCCGCTTCACCACCTCGCACCCGGTGGAGTTCTCCGACAGCCTGATCGAGGCCTACGCCGATATCCCCGAGCTGGTCAGCCACCTGCACCTGCCGGTACAGGCCGGCTCCGACCGCATCCTGGCGGCGATGAAGCGCGGCCACACGGTGGCAGAGTACGTCGAGAAGATGGAGCGCATCCGCGAACTGCGCCCCGATATCAGCTTCTCCTCGGACTTCATCATCGGCTTCCCCGGCGAGACCGAGGACGACTTCGAGGCGACCATGAACCTGATCCACCGCATCGGCTTCGATCACTCGTTCAGCTTCGTCTATTCGGCGCGCCCGGGCACACCGGCAGCGAGCCTCGCCGACGACACGCCAGAGGCGGTCAAGAAGCAGCGCCTGGCGATCCTTCAGGAGCGCATCACCCAGCAGTCGATGCAGATCAGCCGACGCATGGTGGGTTCCACCCAGCGCATCCTGGTCACCGGCTTCTCGCCCAAGGACCCCGGCCAGCTCTCGGGGCGCACCGAGAACAACCGCGTGGTCAACTTCCGCGCCGCCAATCCCACCGAGATGATCGGCCACTTCGTCGATGTCGAGATATCCGAGGCGCTGCCCAACTCGCTGCGCGGCGAACTCGCTTCACCGGCGCTATATTGAGACCAGCCGCTATACTCAAGGCTGGACGCCAACTTGACTTATGACATTGCCCCGGGCCTGCCCGGGGCAGTAAGCTCGTCGAACCTACTTCGCAACGCACGGATCCCTTGCTCTTGAGCCAACAAAGTTCTCAGGCCAACCGCATCATCACATTGACTCTCGAACCCAACGACCCGCGTCGTCTGGCCAACCTGTGCGGCCAGCGCGACGAGCACCTCAAGCTGGTCGAAGAGCGCCTGGGCATCACCCTGCGCAATCGCGGCAACACCTTCCAACTGGCCGGCCCCAGCCCCCGCGTCAAGGCGGCGGCCAACGTGGTCGAGCACCTCTACCGCGAGACCGAAGCCAGCGACCTGTCGCCGGATACCGTGCACCTGTTCCTGCAGGAGTCCGGCCTCGAGGCCCTCGAGGAGGAGGAAGGCGTGACCGACGTCGAGGTGCTGCTGCGCACGCCGCGGGCGCTGATCAAGCCGCGCGGCTTCAACCAGCAGGGCTATGTGCAGAGCATCCGCGAGCACGACATCAACTTCGGCATCGGCCCGGCGGGCACCGGCAAGACCTACCTGGCGGTGGCCGCGGCAGTGGAAGCGCTCAATCAGCAGGAGGTGCGACGCATCCTGCTGGTGCGCCCGGCGGTAGAGGCCGGCGAGAAGCTGGGCTTCCTGCCCGGTGACCTGGCCCAGAAGATCGACCCCTATCTGCGCCCGCTCTACGACGCGCTCTACGAGATGATCGGCTTCGAGCAGGTCGGCAAGCTGATCGAACGCCAGATCATCGAGATCGCGCCGCTGGCCTATATGCGCGGTCGCACCCTCAACAACTCCTTCATCATTCTCGACGAGAGCCAGAACACCACCCGCGAGCAGATGAAGATGTTCCTGACCCGCATCGGCTTCGGCTCCACCGCGGTGATCACCGGCGACGTGACTCAGGTCGACCTGCCCCGCGGCCAGAGCTCGGGGCTGATCCAGGTGCTCGACGTGCTCAAGGGCACCCCGGGCATCGGCGTGACCCATTTCGCTGCCAAGGACGTGGTGCGCCACCCGCTGGTGCAGCGCATCATCGAGGCCTACGACCTGTTCGAGGCCGAACAGGAAGCCGCCGAACGTCAGCGCAAGCAGGAACGCGACCAGGAGCGGGCCGCCGAGCGCCAGCGCAAGCTGGACCGCGACCTGCGCCAGGACCCGTCGTCGTGACTCCCACGCCTGCCGTGGAGCGTCAGGTCGCGCTGGCCGAGGATGCGGCACTGCCCAACCAGGCCAGTCTCGAGCGCTGGGTCGGGGCGGCCCTGTCCCACGCCGGCGAGCGTGACCGCGACGAACTCAGCGTGCGCTTCGTCGACGCCGACGAAAGCCAGACCCTCAACCGCGACTACCGCGGCAAGGATGCGCCCACCAACGTGCTCTCCTTCGGCGTCGAGCTGCCGCCGGGGGTAGACTTGCCGCTGCTCGGCGACCTGGTGATCTGCCACCCGGTGGTGGTTCGCGAAGCCGACGAGCAGCACAAGCCGCTGGGCGACCACTACGCGCATATGGTGGTGCACGGCACTCTGCACCTGCTCGGCTTCGACCATATCGACGACGCCGAGGCCGAGCACATGGAACAGCTCGAGCGCGAGATCCTCGCCACGCTGGGGATCGCCGATCCCTACCGCAGCGAACTTGACGCCCCTTCCGCCGCACCAGAGGACGAGAGACCCGACGCATGAGTGAAGACCGATCGAGTAGCCAGAACAACAAATCCTGGCTCGAGAAGTTTTTCAGCGCCTTCTCATCCGACAGCGACGAGCCCAGCTCGCGCGACGAGCTGCTGGCCTTCCTGCGCGAGGCGGGCACCCGGCTGCGCCTCGACCAGGATGCCCTGACCATCATCGAGGGCGCCCTGCAGATCAGCGACCAACAGGTTCGCGAAGTGCTGATCCCGCGCTCCCAGGTCAACGTGATCGGCATCGAGCAGCCGCCCGAGGAGTATCTGCCGGTGATTCTCGAGACCGGCCACTCGCGCTACCCGGTGGTCGGCGAGAACCTCGACGAGGTCCACGGCATCCTGCTGGTCAAGGACCTGCTGCCGCTGCTCTCCCAGAGCCAGGACAAGCGCCAGCACTTCGCCCTCGACAGCGTGCTGCGTCCGGCCATGTTCGTGCCCGAGTCGAAGCGCCTCAACAGCCTGCTCAAGGAGTTCCGCGACACCCACAACCATATGGCGGTGGTGGTCGACGAGTACGGCGGTACCGCGGGTATCGTTACCATCGAGGATATCCTCGAGCAGATCGTCGGCGACATCGAGGACGAGCACGACACCGACGAGGAAGACGATATTCGCGAGCTGGGCGAGGGGCGCTATGCGATTCGCGCCCTGACCCCGATCGAGGATTTCAACGAACGCTTCGAGACACGCTTCTCCGACGAGGAGTTCGATACCGTCGGCGGGCTGGTGATGCAGCGCTTCGGCCATCTGCCCAGGCGCGGTGAGCACGCCGAGCTGGGCGGCTGGCGCTTCACCGTACTCAACGCCGACAATCGCCGCATCCGCCTGCTGCAAGCCGAGTATGACGGCGAACCGGGCAGCGGCAACGAGGACGACGGCTAGTTACCCTGTAAGGATACGATGACCCCATGCCTACCACGCCCGCACTCCCCTCCAGCCGCAGCCAACGCGCCCTGGGCTATGCCATCGCGCTGATCGCCGGCCTGCTCACCACCCTCACCGCGTCGCCATTCGAGCTGTGGTGGCTAGGGCCGGTGGCGGTGGCGCTGATGTATCTCGGCATCCACACTCTCACCCCCGGCCAGGCGGCGCTCAAGGGCTGGTGGTACGGCGTCGGGCTGTTCGGCAGCGGCGCCTCCTGGGTCTACGTCTCGATACACGACTACGGCTATACCGGCATGCCACTGGCGCTGTTCCTCACCGCGCTGTTCGTCGCCGCCATGGCGCTGTTCTTCGCCGTGTGGCTGTGGCTCTACGCCCGGCTGTGCGGCCCGCGCCTGGCGGCGCTGAGCTTCGCCGGCGCCTGGGTGCTGGGCGAGGTACTGCGCACCTACGCCTTTACCGGCTTCCCTTGGCTGCTGCTGGGTAGCGCCCACGTCGACTCGCCGCTGGCTGCCTGGGCGCCGGTGGGCGGTGTCTACCTGCTGTCGCTGATCACCGCGCTCTCCGGCACCCTGCTGGTAGAGCTGCTGCAGCGCCGCTGGCTGGCGGCGGCGCCCATCGTAGTGATGTGGTTGGCGCCGCTGCTGCTGCCGGCGCAGTGGACCAGCCCCGCCGGCGAACCGCGCCGGGTCGCGCTGCTGCAGGGCAACCTGCCCCAGGAGATCAAGTGGACGCCGGAGGGCCAGCGGGTGGCGGCCAACACCTACAGCGACCTGACCCGCGAGCAGGATGACGACATCGACCTGATCGTCTGGCCCGAGGCGGCGCTGCCGATGTTCGAGGACGAAGCGCGCCCCATGCTGGAGCGTGTCCAGGCCAACCTGGCCCCGCACACCGCGCTGCTCACCGGCATCCTGCAGCGCGACGGCAACGGGTTGTTCTACAACGCCGTGATCGGCGTGGGTGATACCGAGGGCGAGTACCGCAAGGAACACCTGGTGCCGTTCGGCGAGTATCTACCGTTCGATAACCTGCTGCGTGGTGCCATCGCCTTCTTCGACCTGCCGATGCCGGCCATGACCCCTGGCCCCGCCCGTCAGGCGCCGATGAAGGCCGCCGGCCTGACCATCGGCAATGCGATCTGCTACGAGATCATCTACCCCAACCTGGTCGCACAGCGCGCCCGCCATGCCGACGTGCTGCTGACGGTCTCCAACGACACCTGGTTCGGCGCCTCGATCGGCCCCCATCAGCATATGCAGATGGCACGGCTACGAGCGCTGGAAAACGGCCGCTACGTGGCCCGTGCCACCAGCAACGGCGTCACCGCGATCATCGACCCGCGGGGCCAGGTGACCGAGCAGCTGCCACAGTTCGAGACCGCCAGCCTGAGCGGCGAAGTCACCCCGATGCAGGGCCTGACGCCCTTTACCCGCAGCGGCAGCTGGCCGGCCTGGCTGCTGGCGGTACTGCTGATGGCGGCGGGGCTGCGCATCACGCGCAAGCCGGCAACCCCTCAGTGACCAGGCTCTAGCGCCAAGTGCCACAGGATGTCGTCATCGACGATGGCGACTCAATGAGAAGCCCCGCTGGCGTTCACGCCAGCGGGGCTTCGCTTTTAGCGGCTACTGTAAGCAACCCGCTTGGCGCCTACTGCTCCCCCAGTACCTCGGGGATCGTCATGCGCACATAGCGTCCCGGTGCCGGTTCCAGCAAGGCCAGTTCGCCTTCGCCGGGTACCCGCGCCGGCACCAGCTTCTTGGCGTCGGCATCGGCATAGCCGTTGTCGGTCATCCAGGCTTGCCAGTGCGGCCACCACGAACCTTCGTTGAAGATCGCGTCCTCCAGCCATTCGTCGGGATTCTCGGGCAACGCGTCGTTGGTCCAGTAGCCGTACTTGTTCTTGGCCGGCGGATTGACGATCCCGGCGATATGGCCCGAGCCGCCGAGCACGAAGGTAACCGGCCCCTTGGGCAGCTGGGAGCCGCCGTAGGTGCTGTTCCACTTGGCGATGTGGTCCTCCTTGGCGGAGATGAAGTAGCTCGGCGCAGAGATCTTGCGCAGGTCGATCTTGACCCCGTCGAGCTCGATGCCGCCGGGCTCGACCAGGCGATTCTCCAGGTACATATGGCGCAGGTACCAGGCGTGGGTGCCGGCCGGCAGGTTGGTGCCGTCGGTGTTCCAGTACAGCAGGTCGAAGGCCGCCGGCTGCTCGCCCTTGAGATAGTTGCTGATATAGAACGACCAGAACAGATCGTTCTCACGCAGCAGGTTGAAGGAGAACGCCATTACCCGGCCGTCGAGGTAGCCGTCGGCCTCGAGCTGTCGCTCCAGCCCTTGAAGCACCGGCTCGCTGAGGAAGACACCGATATCGCCAGGGTCGCTGAAGTCCTGCAGGGTGGCCATGTAGGTCACCGACTTGACCTTGCGCCCGCGCCGGGTACTGGTCAGGTAGGCCACGGTGGAGGCGGCCAGGGTGCCGCCGACGCAGTAGCTGAGCAGGTTGACCGACTTCTCGCCGCAGGCCTGTTCGATAGCGCCCATGGCATCGATGGGGCCCATCTGCATATAGTCGGCCCAGGTCAGGTCACGCTGCTCGGGGCCGGGGTTGCGCCACGAGATCAGGAACACGCTGTGGCCCTGGTCGACCAGCCACTTGACCAGCGAGTTGTCCTCGCGCAGGTCGAGGATGTAGTACTTGTTGATCCACGGCGGCACGATCAGCAGCGGCGTCTTGAACACTTTCTCGGTGGTCGGGTGGTACTGAATCAGCTGGATCAGCTCGTTCTCGTAGATCACCTCACCGGGGGTGACGGCGACGTTTTCGCCGATCTTGAACGCCGAGCGGTCGGTCATGGTGACGTTGATGCCTTCGGCGGAGTTGGCGAGGTCCTCGCGCAGCCGCGCCATGCCGTCGATCAGGTTCTGGCCCTTGGTCTCCAGGGTGCGGCGCATCACTTCGGGGTTGGTGGTAACGAAGTTCGCCGGCGACATGGCACTGACGCACTGGCGGGCATAGAACGCCAGGCTGCGCTGCTTATCCTCGGGCAGGCCGTCGAGGTTCGCTATCAGCTCTTCGACCATCCGCGAGAACAGCAGGTACTGCTGCAGAATCGCCTGGTAGAACGGCTCCTCCTGCCAGGCGGGATCCTTGAAGCGCCGGTCGTGCGGTGCCGGCTCCACCAGCGGCGGCGGGGACTGACCGGCCAGCGTCTGCATGCCGTGCTGCCACAGCTGCCACTGCTCCTGCATCAGCCGCCACTGGGCGGCTTGCATCGCCTGAGGGTCGCTGGCCAGGGCTTCGAGACCGGCGGTCAGGCTGTCACGCATGTCGTTGTAGACGGACTGGCCCGCCTCGCTGGGCTCTATCCGTGCGACGAGATCCCCCAGCATCTGCTGGTACTGCTGACCGATGACGGTAAGCTGCTCACGCCACGCCTCGATGTCCGCCTGCTGATATCCTGGCTGCATTGCACACTCCGACTAGGCTAACCGATGACCGAAAGCACCATCGCCCGCCTCACCCGCTGAACGGGTAAGGCGGGCGCAATAGAGAGACAGCTCAGGAGCTTTTCTTGCTGGCCTGGCTGCTGGCCTTGGCCGGAGTCGAAGCTGCCTTGGTGGCTTCCTCGGCCTGGGCCGCGGCCTTCTCGGCAGCCTCGCCGAACAGCTGCTCCATCTCACTCTTGAATTGCATGGAAAGCTCGGTCATGGCACGCGCGTCCTCGAGCATCTGCCGCGACAGCTCGTTCATGATCTCGGCCTGGCGGGTGCCGAAGTCGCGCATGTCCTCGGCATCCTTGATCTCGCCGGCGTCGCGCAGGCGTTCGGTGCCCAACTGGCTATAGCGCTTCATCGACTCCAGCTGGTACTGGGTCATCTTTTCCATGTTGTCGAGCATCAGCGAGTTGAGCTTGCGCATCGGCTCGAAGAAACCACGGGTCTGCTCGTTGAAGGCGGTGAACATCTTGTCTTGCATGGCGATTTCCTCCTGGATAATCGGCATAGGGGATCAAGCAATTTGCTGCAGTGCACAAAGCGTAGTCTGTCCTCGTTCGGGTTGCAATACGCCAATAGCCACTTGCTTGACCGGGATCAAGCCCGCCACGCCGCGTTCACTTGCGCTTGGCGCGCGAACTCGCCGAGGCCTTGCCGCGCGATGGCGTCGGTTGCTCGTCAGACGACGCAGCGGGCGCTTCTTCCTGCGGCTTGCGCCCACTGCTGGACGCCTGGCGCAGCATGTCCAGCATCATCTGCTGGTAGCTGCCGAAGCTGGCCAGACTCTGGGCCATGCTGTCCTTCATGAACGGTTGCTGCATGCCCTCCTTGAAGAACGGCTGCTGCAGAAACGGCTGCATCAGGCTCATCGGGTCGTAGCCCTCCACACCCGCCTCCATCTGCTGCTGGATGCGGGCCATCAGGTCGTTCTGGAAGGCCTCGACGTCCGGCAGTCCCATAGCCTGGCGGAACTCCTGAGGGGTGAGATCGAACTCGACGTTGATTTTCATAGATAGCATGACTCGACTGGCGGACTTGTCACCAGTCTAGCAGTCTTACAGAGAAGGCCCGCACCGCGGCACCAACGCTTGCCGGTGCCGCGGTGGGATTCAGCTCAGGCGGGGGGTGTTGACGCGCACGTCGAGGTTTTGGGCACGGTGGCGCAGCAGGTGGTCGATCAGGGTCAGCGCCATCATTGCCTCGGCGATGGGGGTCGCTCGGATGCCGACACAGGGGTCGTGGCGGCCCTTGGTGACCACCTCCACCGGGTTGCCGTGGACGTCGATGGAGCGCCCCGGCGTGGTGATGCTGGAGGTCGGCTTGAGCGCCAGGTGGGCGATCAGCGGCTGGCCCGAGGAGATGCCACCGAGCACGCCGCCGGCGTGGTTGGAGAGAAAGCCCTCGGGGGTCATCTCGTCGCGGTGCTCGCTGCCGCGCTGCGCCACGCAGGCAAAGCCGGCACCGATCTCCACGCCCTTGACCGCGTTGATGCTCATCAGGCCGTGGGCCAGATCGGCATCGAGGCGGTCGAATACCGGCTCGCCGAGGCCCGGCGGCAGGCCCTCGGCGACCACGCTGATCTTGGCGCCCACCGAGTCCTGGTCGCGACGCAGCTGGTCCATGTAGGCCTCGAGCTCCGGCACCTTGTCGGGGTCGGGGCAGAAGAAGGCGTTCTCGCCTACCGACTGCCACTCCTTGAACTCGATCTCGATGGGGCCGAGCTGGCTCATGTAGCCGCGCACCTGGATACCCAGGGTGGCCAGGTACTTCTTGGCGATGGCGCCAGCGGCAACGCGCATGGCGGTCTCGCGGGCGCTGGAGCGACCGCCGCCGCGATAGTCGCGCACGCCGTACTTGTGGTGGTAGGTGTAGTCGGCATGGGCCGGGCGGAACTGGTCCTTGATCTTGGAGTAATCCTTGGAGCGCTGGTCGGTGTTCTCGATCAGCAGACCGATCGAGGTACCGGTGGTGACACCCTCGAACACCCCGGAGAGGATGCGCACCTGATCGGGCTCGCGGCGCTGGGTGGTGTGGCGCGAAGTACCCGGTCGGCGCCGGTCGAGATCGCCCTGAAGGTCGGCTTCGCTGAGCGCGAGCCCCGGCGGGCAGCCGTCGACGATGGCACCCAGCGCCGGGCCGTGGCTCTCGCCGAAGGTGGTGACGGTGAACAGCTTGCCGAAGGTGTTGCCGGACATGGGCGTTCCTCGCAGGTGGAGTCAGGGATCAGGCAAAGGCCGCGGCGTGGGCGTTGAGTGTCACAGCGTCGAGCACGAACACGCCCTGGCCGCCACGCTCGAACTCCAGCCACAGGAACGGCACCTCGGGGAAGGCCGCCTCGAGGTGGCGGTCGGAGTTGCCGACCTCGACGATCAACACGCCGTCGTCGCTAAGATGCGCCCGGGCGTCGCGCAGGATGCGTCGCACGATGTCCAGGCCGTCGTCGCCGGCGCCCAACGCCAGCGCCGGCTCGTGCTGGAACTCGGCGGGCATGGTGGCCAGGTCGCGGGCATCGACATAGGGCGGATTGGCGACGATCAGGTCGTAGCGCTGGCCGGCCACGCCGGCGAACACGTCGGAGTGCACCGCACGCACTCGAGCACCGACATCGTGACGGCTGATATTGGCCTTGGCCACCTCCAGCGCCGCGACGCTGATCTCGGCCAGATCGACCTCGCAGGTCGGCAGGGTCAGTGCGGTGGCGATGCCGATGCAGCCCGAGCCGCTGCACAGGTCGAGCACCCGCGCCGGCGGCTGGTCGGGGAACCAGGCGGCGAAGCCGTCCTCGATCAGCTCGGCGATCGGCGAGCGCGGGATCAGCACCCGCTCGTCGACGTGGAAGGGGTAGCCGGCATAGAAACACTCGCCGAGCAGGTAGGGCAGCGGCTGGCGGGTCTCGATGCGCGCCCGGGTCAAGGCCACGATGCGCGCGCGCTCCATGGGTAGCAGCCGCGCCTCGAGCACCGCCGGGTCGACGTCCCAGGGCAGGTGCAGCGCCCCCAGGGTCAACGCCACGGCTTCATCCCACGGCGAGGCGGTGCCGTGGCCGTAGAACAGGCCGTGGGCATGAAACTCGCTGGTCGCCCAGCGCAGGCAGTCGCGCAGGGTGATGAGGCCCTCGGCAAGCTCGGCGTCGGCGAGCGTCAGGGTCGATACGGCTGCTGGGGAAGAGTCGGCCACGCGGCATCCTGTCAGTTGGCTGGTGCGGGTCAGGGTGCATGATTGTACCCTCAGCGCGCCACGGTTCACAGTCACTCGCCAGCCGGTATACTGGCGCTGAATCGTACCGCGGCCAGCCCCGGTACGCGACGCCGCACGCCACGAGAGAGATTGCATGAGCCGACGCCCGGATCCACCGGATGACGACGAGATCAACCTGTTCCGTCAGGCCCTCAGCGAGGCCGGCGTGCGTCGCCTGGACAGCAATCGCGCCGACCCCGGCAAGCCCGCCCAGCGGCGCCGTGCGGCGGCACTGGCCGAACGCCGCGCTGCCGCCACCGCGGTGGATACCCAGCAGACCAGCAGCCGCACCAGCGACGGCCGGGTCGAGCCGGTGCGGCCCTCGGAGTTTCTCGACTTCGCGGTGGCCGACCTGCCCTACCGCACTCATGCCCAGCTCAAGCGCGGCGGCATCAGTTGGGAAGCGGGCCTCGATCTGCATGGCTATAGCGTCGACGAGGCGCGCAGCGAGCTCGAGAGCTTCCTCGCCGAGGCGCGTAGCCAGCGCATGCGCTGCGTACTGATCGTCCACGGCAAGTCCCGCACCAGCGTGCACACCGGCGCCAGCGACTTCCCGGTGATCAAGAGCCACGTCAATGCCTGGCTGCGCGAGTGGCCGAGCGTGCTGGCGTTCTGCTCGGCCCGCGAGCTGGACGGCGGCACCGGCGCGGTGTACGTACTGCTACGCCGGCGCGGCGAGGCGATGTGATTCACTCGACGCCGGGAGTGGCCTGGTGCGGGGTCTGCGGCGGCTCGACGATGGTCGCGTCGGCCTCGTAGCCCTTGGCGCGATGGCGGCCTTCGTAGCGATCCAGCGCCTGCACGGCAAGATGCCGGCCGAGCTGGATCAGCGCCTCGGCACGGTGGAACTCGTAGGCGCCGCACACCGACTTGGGCACCTCGATCAGCACGTCCGGCGGGTAGCCGGCGATCTTGTAGCGGGCTAGCGCCGCCTGGGTGATATCGAAGGATTCGAGCATCATGTCGAGCTTGCTCCAGGCGCGGCGTGTGGCCATCTGCTCGCTATCGACGTCATCGGCATCGTCATCGCTGCGGCTGGCGAACATGCGCTGGGCCTGGTCGCGCACCCCGGTCATCCAGGCGCTGAAGCCACGGCCCTCGGCTTCCCGCGCCTCTTCGCGGGCCTGCTCCTCGGCCGCTTCATCGGCGGGCAGCAGCGCTTCCAGCGACACCGGATAGGGGCTCTGGGCGGTGACGTTGACCGCCAACACCATGTCGGCGTGGGCGGAGAGCGTGGGCATGATCGGCAGCGGGTTGAGCAGGCCGCCATCGACCAGCACCTGATCGCCGATATGTACCGGGGTGATGATGCCGGGCACGGCGATCGAGGCGCGGATCGCCTGCAGCAACGGGCCGCTCTGGAACCACACCTCGCGCTGGCGGACCAGGTCGGTAGCCACGGTGGTCACCGGGATCGTCAGGTCCTCGATCTGCGTCTCGCCGATCAGGTTATCGAGCTTGCTCATCACCTTGTTGGCACGCATCGCGCCCATCGGGCTCCAGGTCACGTCGACCAGCTTGAGCACGTCGAAATAGTCCAGCGCGCAAACCCATTCGCGGTAGCCGTCGAGCTGGCCGGCGGCGTGAATGCCGCCCACCAGCGCGCCCATCGAGCACCCCGAGATAGCGATGATCCGGTAGCCGCGCGCCTCGAGTTCGTCGATCACGCCGATATGCGCGTAGCCCCGTGCCCCGCCGCTGCCCAGCACCAGCGCCACGCGCTTGCCGGCCTGCGTCTTGCTGCTCATATGGCCTCCTTCACGCCAGCGCGGCCTGCTCCTGATACCAGGCAATGATCGCCTCGGCCACCGCCGCCACCGTGCGCGGGTCGAGATGCAGATGGTGCCCGCCCGGCAGCACACGGCGATGCAGCTGAGCGACCGCGGCCCGCGCTCGCTCGATGCCCTCACGGTTGGGCAGCACGCCGGTCTCGCCCTCGACCAGCATCACCGGCGCCTGGATGGCGGCCAGGTTGGCCAGCACCTGCTCCGGCGTGAAGCGCACCAGCGAGGGGCGCATCAAGCGTGGATCGGTGCGCAGCTGCACCCCCCCATCGGCCAGCGGCGCGGCGTTGCGCGTCACCAGCGGACGCACGGTGGCGGCGTCCAGCGGCATCACGCCGCCCTTGCCGCGTGCCGCCACGGCGCTCTCGATATCAGCATAGCGCGGCGGCGGGGAAAGGCGACGGCGGTGCCCCAGAATGCCCTTGCGCAGCTGCTCCGGCATCTGCTCGGCGGGGGTCGAGAGCGTGCCCAGGCTGTCGATCAGCATCAGTCGTTCGACGCGCTCGGGAAAGGCCGCCGCCAGCAGGCAGCTGACCCCGGCGCCCATCGAGTGGGCCAGCAGCGTGGCCGGCTCGAGGTCGAGTTCATCCAGGGCATCCAGGGCGTCGTGCAGGTAATCCCAGATCGCGTAGTCGACGCCGTCGGGATGCGGCCGCGACTGGCCGTGGCCGGCGAAGTCGATGGCCACGATGCGCACCCCGAGCGCCTCGACCAGGTGTGGCGCCAGGCGCGTGAAGGTCGCGGCGTTATCCAGCCAACCGTGCAACGCCAGCCAGGTGGGCGCATCGGGATCGCCCCAGCTGAGGCCGGCCAGGCGGCCGTCAGCCAGGGTCAGGGGGGTAGGCTCAGCCATCGGCGGACTCCAGCAGCGAATCGATGGTGGCGAGCAGCACGCGGCGCGCCTCGCGGGGCTGCTCCATGGGAAACATGTGCCCGCCCGGGGCGGTCTCGACGCGCACGCCGTGGCGCGTCAAGCGCCGCCGCCGAGCCGGGGTCAGCAGGTCGGACTGGTCGCCGGCGATCAGCGCCAGCGGCACCTCGAGCCGCCCCGGCAGGCCGTGGAGATGATCGGGCAGGTGGCGAAAGATCTCGACCTCGATGGCCGGGTCGAACACCAGTTGGGCAGCGCCGTCCTCGAGCAGCCGGGTACCTCCCTCGACGTAGTCGTTGAGCGCCTGGTCGGTGAAGCGCTTGAACAGGCCGCGACTACGCAGGTAGTGGGCCATGGCCTCGCGGTTCGACCAGCGTGCGCGCCGCCCCAGGCTCTTGCCCGCCGGCGTCACCCGGTCGACCATGCCGAAGCGCTTGGCGACCTTCATCGCCAGGGCGTCGAGCCCCAGCATCAGCGGTGGGTCGAGCACCACCACGCAGCGAAAGCGCTGCGGCGCCTGCTCGGCGGCCATGGCCATCAACACGCCGCCCATGGAGTGGCCGACGCCGATCACCGGTGCCTCGTGGTGTGCCAGCTGCTCGAGCAGCTCGTCACGCAGCGCCAGCCAGTTATTGCCCACCGGATAGTCGGGATGATGCGCCAGGCGATCCAGCGGATGCAGGTCGAAGCGCTCGGCCAGCGGGGCCAGGAAGCTGCGGTAGCTGCCACCGGTGAAGCCGTTGGCATGGGCGAATACCAGGCGGTCGCGGGAAGGCGCGGGTCGTGAGTGAGACATATGCGGGTCCTGAGCGAAGGCGTCACGGCCGTCGATAGCCATAGCAGGCTAACGAGCTTACCATTGACGCTAACGCTAATGCTTTTTTCGATGCATTAAAACAGTTGTTTCAATTTTGCCAGCGGCCAGCAGGGAGCTCAGCGTGCCTACCCCCCGTGACACTCGTCTACGTAATCGCCTATTTTTTGCCACTGTGGTTGCCGCGATCATCGTTGGCCTATGGCTGGCGCGCTAGGCTCCGACACAGATGAATCTACTCGATGTCTTCCTGTCGACACTCAACGTCACCCTGCCGGTCTTCGCCATGGTCCTGGTGGGCCTGGCGCTCAAGCGCATGGGGTGGATCGACCAGGCCTTTATCGCCACCGCCTCGGCGCTGGTGTTCAAGGCCACCATGCCGACGCTGCTGTTTCTGAGCATCATCCAGGCCGATCTGGAGACAGCCTTCCAGCCGGACCTGATCGCCTATTTCCTGGGTGTCACCTTGATCAGCTTCATGCTCGCCTGGGGCTGGGCGATACTCCGCTACCCGCCTATCGACCGTGGCATCTTCGTCCAGGGATCCTTTCGCAGCAACTGCGGCGTGGTCGGGCTGGCCCTGGCGGCCAGCATGTATGGCGGCTATGGGCTGTCGCTGGGCGGTATCCTCGCCGGCAGCGTGATCGTGCTCTACAACGTGCTGTCGGCCATCATCCTCTCGCTCTACAGTCCCACCGCACGCTCCGATATCCCTACGCTACTGGCCGATATCGTTCGCAACCCGCTGATCCTCTGCGTATTTGCCGCTCTGCCGGTGGCGGCCCTGGGCATCAGTCTGCCCAACTGGCTGCTTACCTCCGGCGAATACTTCGCCTCGCTGTCGCTGCCGCTGGCATTGATCTGCATCGGCGGTACCCTCAGCGTGCGCTCGATACGCAGCGGCAATCGCCTGGTGATGAGCGTCTGCCTGTGGAAGCTGGTGTGGGTGCCGCTGCTGGGCACCCTGGGCGCCATCCTGCTTGGCTATCGCGGCCAGGCCCTCGGCGTACTGTTCCTGTTCCTTGCCAGCCCCACCGCCGCCGTGGCCTTCGTGATGGCCAAGGCCGCCGGCGCCAACGACCGTCTGACTGCCGACATGATCGTGCTCTCGACCCTCGCCTCGATGCTGACCGTGAGCCTGGGGATCTTCGTTCTGCAGTGGTTGGAGATGATTTAAGCGCCTCGCATTGGGTACGGCCAATCATGAAAAAAGCGGCCCGCAGGCCGCTATGAAAGGTCTCACTTGCTTGCCACATGCGGGCTTATTGCCCTGATGCATGCTGCGGCTTCCTGCGTCACACCTCGCGCTTGCCATCCACCAGCCGGGACACGCCCAGCGGGTTGCCGTCCTTGAGCGCCTCGGGCAGCAGGCCCGCCGGCAGCGCCTGGTAGCACACCGGGCGCAGGAAACGCTGGATGGCGGCGCTGCCCACCGAGGTGGTGCGCGAGTCCGAAGTGGCCGGGTAGGGCCCGCCGTGGACCATGGCGTGGCATACCTCGACCCCGGTGGGCCAGCCGTTGGCGAGGATGCGCCCGGCCTTGCGCTCGAGGACCGGCAGCAGCGCCTTGGCGGCGGCCAGGTCGCCGTCGTCCATTTGCAGGGTGGCGGTAAGCTGGCCTTCCAGGGCCGCGGCGACGCGCTGCATCTCGGCCTGGTCGGCGCACTCGATCACCAGCGAGGTGGCGCCGAAGACTTCGGCCTGCAGCGCCGCGTCGGCGAGGAAGTCCGCCGCACTGGCCACGAACAGTCCGGTCTGGCACTGGTGCGGGCCGTCGCCGCTCTGGCCGCGGGCGATCTCGCGGACCTTGGGGTGGCCGGCCAGCGCCCCCAGGCCGTCGGCATAGGCGCCGTGGATGCCGGGGGTGAGCATGGTCTGGGCAGCGCTTGCCGTGACCGTCTCGCCGGCGGCCTTGACGAAGGCGTCCAGCGCCGCGCCCTTGACGCCCAGCACCAGGCCGGGGTTGGTGCAGAACTGCCCGGCGCCCATGTTCAAGGAACCCACGAAGCTCTCGGCGATCTTGTCAGCGCGCGCCTCGAGCGCTTCCGGCAGCAGGAATACCGGGTTGATCGAGCTCATCTCGGCGTAGACCGGGATCGGCTGCGGGCGGGCCTGGGCGGTCTTCATCAAGGCGGTACCGCCGCTGCGCGAGCCGGTGAAGCCCACCGCCTGGATGCGCGGGTCGCTGACCAGCGCCTGGCCGATCTCGTTGCCGGCGCCGAACAGCAGCGAGAAGGTTCCCTCGGGCAGCCCACACTTGGCGACGGCGCGCTGGATGGCGCGCCCCACCAGCTCCGAGGTGCCGGGATGGGCGGAGTGGCCCTTGACCACCACCGGGCAGCCGGCGGCGAGGGCGGAGGCGGTGTCGCCGCCGGCCACCGAGAAGGCCAGCGGGAAGTTGGAGGCGCCGAACACCGCCACCGGGCCCAGGGCGATATGCCGCTGGCGCAGGTCGACGCGGGGCATCGGTGCCCGCTCAGGCAGCGCCGGGTCGTGGCGCACGTCGAGCCACTCGCCGGCGCGCACCACCGCGGCGAACAGCCGCAGCTGGCCGCAGGTGCGGCCGCGCTCGCCCTCGAGGCGCGCCTGGGGCAGGCCGGTCTCGGCCATGCCGCGCTGGGTCAGCTCATCGCCGATGGCTTCGATCTCGGCGGCGATGGTCTCGAGAAAGGTCGCGCGTTCGTCGAGCGAGGTCTCGCGGTAGGCGCCGAAGGCCGCCTCGGCGAGTTCGCAGGCGCGCTCGACCTCGGCCTGGCCGCCGCCGCGGTAGACCGGCTCAAGGGGCTGGCCGGTGGCGGGATTGGTGGCGCGGATCTCGGCGCGCTCGCCGCTGACGGCCTGCTGGCCGATGAGGAGCTTACCCTCTAGTGACATCATTTTCTCCTTTCATTGATCGCGATATTTGGCATACATGTTGCGCGCCCGATTAAGGTGCTGATACATCGTCTCGCGTGCCGCCTCGGCGTCACGCGAGAGGATCGCCTCAAGAATGTAGGCATGCTCTTCCTGCACCCGTTCCAGGTAGCGCGACGAGGCATCGGGGTTGATCTCGATGCTGAGCAGCTTGGCACGGGGAATCACGCTCTGGCTCAACTGCTCGAAAAAACTTTTGTAAAACGGGTTCTTGGTCGCCTTGGCGATGGCGTGATGAAACTCATAGTCCTCAACCCGCGCCTGGCTCTTCTCGGCATGCGCCTTGATAAAGGCCTCATGCGATGACTCTAGCAAGACGCGATCGGCATCGTCATGACGCTCAGCCGCCAACTCGGCGGCAGCCGGCTCCAGCGCCAAACGCAGCTCGAGCACGTGCAGGATGTCCTCGACCGTGTTGGCACTGATGCGCTCGGCGGGCTTGGCTTCAACCGTCGTGGCGCGCAGCACCGTAGTGCCTACGCCACGACGGGTTTCCACCAGGCCAAGCGACTTGAGATGCGTGATCGCTTCCCTGATTACCGTGCGGCTGACGCCGAAGGAGTCGCACAGGCTGCTCTCGGTGGGAAGCTTGTCACCCACCGCCACCTTGCCCTCGGTAATAAGAGACTCCAGCTGGTCAGCCACATGCACGGACAGACTTCCCTCTCGGGTAACCTTGCGTAGATTCAGTCCGGCAACACTGCTTGCCATAGTCGTTTCCCTGTTCATGAATCGGGGGCTGCTTACAAAGTATGATGTCATACTATTGTAGCAACAATTATCGGTAACTACCGAACCAGCGCCGGCCGCTTGGGATCGAACGCCCAACCGTCGATCAAGTACTGCATGGCCATGGCATCGTTGCGCTGAGTCACGTCCAGGCTCTTGAATAGCCGATGAGCTTCCATCAGTTTATCCTCGTCCAATTCGACCCCGAGACCCGGCGTGGTCGGAACCTTGAGCTTGCCATCACGAATCGCGAAGGGCTCGCGGGTGATGCGCTGGCCGTCCTGCCAGATCCAGTGGGTATCAATGGCGGTGATCTCTCCCGGACAAGCTGCGGCCACATGGGTCATCATCGCCAGCGAGATGTCGAAGTGGTTGTTGCTGTGGGAGCCCCAGGTCATGCCCCACTCGTTGCACAGCTCACCCACCGCGACGGCGCCCTGCATGGTCCAGAAATGACAGTCCGCCAGCGGGATATCCACCGCATTGAGCTGCACGGCATACTGCAGCTGCTTGAAATCGGTGGCAATCATGTTGGTCGCCGTGGGCAGCCCGGTGCGCTTCTTGAACTCGGCCATGGTCTCGCGACCCGAATAGCTCTCTTCCTGGCCACAGGGATCCTCGGCGTAGCTGAGCAGATCCTTGATAGGATCGAGTACCCGCACCGCCTCGTCGAGCTTCCAGGCCCCGTTGGGGTCCAGGGTCAGCCGCGCCTCGGGGAAGGCCTCGTGGAGAGCGCGGATGCAGTCAGCCTCTTCCTCACCACGTAGTACGCCGCCCTTGAGCTTGAAGTCCTTGAAGCCGTAGCGATCAAAGGCCGCCTTGGCCAGGTTGGCCACCGCGTCCGGGGTCAACGCTTCGCGGTAGCGCACCTCATCCCAGACATCCTGCGGGTTTTCTGCCTTGGGATAGGGCAGATCCGTCTTGGTCGGGTCGCCGAGCAGGAACAGATACCCCAGTGCTTCCACTTCATCACGCTGGCGCCCAAACTGACCTAGCAGATCGGCCACCGGCATTTCTACCGCCTGGCCATAAAGATCCAGCAGCGCCGACTCAATCCCGGTAACAACGTGAACCGCCACTCGCAGGTCGAAGGTCTGGCGACCGCGCTCCTCGCGACCATTGCGTGCCAGCACCTGGCGGGCCTGATTCAAGGTTGCCTTGAAGGCGTTGACCGCAGAGCCCTCAACCAGCGGCCGACACTGCTCCAGGCCATTGAGAATGCCCGCGCTGGAAGGAATCTCGCCCACGCCCTTGTTGCCGGCATCATCCTCGAGGATCACCACGCAGCGGATGAACCAGGGTGCATGACCGCCGCTGAGGTTGAGGAGAAAGCCGTCATAACCAGCGACGGGTACTACACGCATGGACTTGATCTTGGGAAACATAACGTTATTCCTGAATAACTAGATTTTCGGTGATAACTCGGCCAAGCACTTCATCAGGTCACGGGCGCCGGGTTGAAAAGTACTAGGTCGTTATAGATGCCAAGCCGATCAGCCGCCACTTGCTGCCGACCACTAGCCACCTCGAGGATCAGGTGAAAAAGCTCCCAGCCAACATCCTCAATGCTCGCCTCGCCGGTGGCGATACGCCCAGCATCGAGGTCAATCAAGTCATGCCAGCGTTGCCCCAGAGTGGAGTTGCTCGACACCTTAATGACCGGCGTCATCGGGAGGTTATAAGGCGTACCTCTCCCAGTGGTAAAGACTTGGAGATTCATACCTGCGGCGGCCTGTAGGGTGCCGCAAATGAAGTCGCTGGCGGGAGTTGCTGCAAAGGTAAGGCCGCGTTTGCGCAGCCGCTCGCCAGGGCCAATAACATCGACAATAGATGAATTCCCAGACTTGATAACCGAGCCAAGCGCCTTTTCGACGATGTTGGAGAGTCCGCCTTTTTTATTGCCGGGCGAGGTATTGGCGCTACGATCAGCCTCGCCTTGAGCCAGATAATCATCGTACCAGGCCATCTGCTCAATCAGCGCTTTCCCAACTTCCGCGTCGATAGCACGCGGCGTCAACAAGTGGATGGCATCACGTACCTCGGTGACCTCAGAGAACATGACGCTGCCTCCGGCACGCACGATCAGATCGGTGGCAAAGCCCACTGCAGGATTCGCCGTAACACCCGAGAAGGCGTCGCTGCCGCCGCACTGCATGCCCACTCTTAGCTCGGAGGCAGGACAGGTCTCGCGACGGCGGCGGTTCAGGCGCTCGAGATGGCGCTCGGCCATGGCAAGGATGCCATCCACCATCTCGCCGAAACCGTGAAAAGAGTCGTCCTGCACACTCAGCACATTGGCATCGGGATCCGCTGCCTCAGTGTTCTCGTAAACCCTGACAGGCCGGTCCCCGAGCAAGGTAGAAGGCTGGAGCTTCTCGCACCCTAGCCCGATGACCATCACCTCATTGCCGAAGTTGGGGTTCAAGGCGATGTTTCTGAGCGTACGAATCGGCACGATGGCGGCAGGAGCATTGATGGCGACTCCGCAACCATAGCTGTGATTAAGCCCTACCACGTCATCGACGTTAGAAAAACGCGGGAGCAACTCGCGTTTTATACGCTGAACCACATGATCGATGATGCCCGCCACGCACTGCACGCTAGTGGTAATACCAAGCACGTTCTTGGTCCCTACGCTGCCGTCGGCATTACGGAAACCTTCGAAGGTGTAACCCTCAAGCGGCCTCGCAGCTGGGGCTGGACGCGTCGCCAGGGGGAGGGCTGCCAACGCCGGTGGCGTGGGCATGTGGAGGTTAGATTCATTTACGTGCCCTCCCTGAGTTATTCGAACAGCGGCCGTGCCGATGATCTCACCGTAGCGGATAACGGGTTCATCAATGTCGATATCGGTGAGGGCCAACTTGTGGCCCTGAGGGATCTGGCCAGTCACGACCAAGCCACCATCGAGTTCCTGGCCGTCGTAGAGCCCATCGGCTTCGACAACGATAGCAACGTTGTCTCGACTATGAACCTTAATGATTTTTCTCAAAGGAAACCCCCTAAAAGAGACTCACAGTCGAAACTCTTTCTCTTGCACAACCCAAGATTTGGCCATATCACTCAAAGTTAAACCGATCCCCAAGCGATCAGGAACCAATATTTCCCCACCCTTAACCTCTAGACGCTCATTAAATAGAGGCTCAAGCCACTCAAAATGTTCAACCCATGGTTCAGAATAGTAAGTTGAAGCGAGGTGAATATGTAATTCCATAGCAAAATGAGGAGCCAACATAACTTTGGACTGTTCGGCCATTGACTGTATCTTCAGATAAGGTGTAATACCTCCCACTCTTGGGCCATCCGGCATCAGAACATCTGCGCCATTGGCATTTATAAGCCCAGAGTGCTCAAGGACACTTGTCAACATTTCTCCTGTTGCGATTGGAGTATCGAATACAGAAGATAGCGCCGCATGCCCCTCATAATCATAGCAATCCAGTGGCTCTTCTATCCACTCAAGGTTAAATGACTCAAAATTTCTACACATCCTCTGTGCAACTGCTCTATCCCACTGCTGATTAGCATCTACCATCAACGGAACACTATCACCAAGAGCCTCTCTTACCTTCTCAACTCTGTAGATATCTTTTTAGTATCGGGCTGACCCACCTTCAACTTAATTCCAGAGATCCCTTTCTCCAAGGATCTTCCAGCATTTTCTATTACCTGCTCAACTGGAACGTGCAGAAAACCACCTGATGTATTATAACAACGAACCGAGTCACGATGAGATCCTAGCAACTTCGACAATGAAAGATTAGCTCGCTTGGCCTTAAGGTCCCATAAGGCTACATCAAATGCACCTATGGACTGCACAGCCAACCCACTACGACCTACGGAGGCTCCCGCCCAGCAAAGCTGACCCCAGATCTTCGCAATATCACTAGGGTTTTCGCCCAAAATAGTGGGTGCGATCTCAGCTGCATGTGCAAATTGCCCTGGTCCACCCGCGCGTTTGGAATAACTAAACCCTAAGCCATATAAGCCCGATGCTGTGCTCACCTCAACAACCAGGATTGAAATTTCTTTCATCGGCTTTTGCCGCCCGGTTAACACCTTTGCATCGCTGATAGGGTTGGCAAGAGGCAAGTTAATTGAAGATACCGAAACACCCGTTATACTGTCGCCAGTATGATTGAAATCATTCATTTCCACAACAATCTCCTGTAAAAATCACTAATCAAACCGCTGAGTCACTGAATTTATTCCGCTGCCATAGAGAGAAAATAACAAAAAGCATAGCCACGATGAGAAATGTTAAGCTTATAGGCCTGCTAACAAAAACCACCCACTCCCCATCTGATTGAAGCAAGGCGCGCCTCAGGTTAGACTCCGCTATTGGCCCAAGGATAAGGCCTAGAATGACCGGTGCTGTCCCGAACCCATACTTATTAAGAAAGTAACCCAACACTCCAAAGGCCAACATCAAATAAACATTAAAAACATTAGAGTCGACAGCATATACGCCTATTACACAAAAAACCAAAATCATCGCCATTAGTAGCTTACGCGGTATCTGCAACACCTTCACAAAAATACGAATCCCAAACCACTGGAACATTAGCATGAAAATATTGGCAACAAAAAAAGCAATAAAGATGCCGTATATTATTGCCCCTTGCTCTGCAAATAGCATTGGACCGGGACGAATCCCCTGGATCATTAGCCCACCCATTAGCACTGCAGTGGCTGCCTCGCCTGGCACACCAAGAGTAAGCATGGGAATCAGCGAACCACCCACTAGTGAGTTATTGGATGATTCAGATGCGATAATCCCCTCCGAGTGCCCAGTTCCAAATTTCTCAGGCGTCTTTGACATTTTTTTGCCTGATCATAAGAAAGAAATGAGGCAATGCTCCCTCCTGCACCCGGTATAGCACCAACAACAGTCCCGATAATTGAGCTTGACAAGAGCACCTTCCAGCTTTTCATAACTTCAAGCCAGCGTGGCGTGGCCCGATCTAACTTAGCATTAGAAGCCCCCACCTTCTCTGACTTAAAATAATCAACAACATCTGAAAGGACCTGAGAAACTGCAAACAAACCGATCAATGCAGGTAATAGGTCAATGCCAGTCAGCAAAGAAGATTGTCCATAAGTAAAGCGAGTCACCCCAGCCATTGGATCAGTACCGACCGTGGCGAGTAACAAGCCTATCAGCCCCGCTACCAGTCCCTTAATCAAGGTTTTAGATACCGATGCTATGATGACCAACCCAAAAACACTTAACGCAAAGTACTCAGCAGCGCCGAACCTCAGCGCAAACTCTGCAATAGGCGGCGCTAAAACACTAAGCACTACAGCGCTAAATATACCACCCAAGAAGGATGCCACAATAGCAATCCCCAACGCTCTTCCCGCCTGCCCCTGCCGGGCCATCGGAAATGCATCGAGAGTGGTGGCCACCGATGACGGAGTGCCGGGAATATTAAGTAATGTCGCGGAGACAGAGCCACCCGCGATAGCACCGCAAAGGGTGCCTAGCAGCATCCCTACCCCCATCACCGGTGGCATACCGAACGTCAAAGGCAGCAGTAATGCAATGGCCATGGCAGCAGTCAGTCCAGGCAAAGCCCCCATGATCAGGCCTAGCAGTGTACCGCCGCCTATAGCCAACAATACATAGCCTTGGAATACCAGACCAAAGGCATCAAGATAATCAGCCATACTATACCCCCATTATACCCAAGGTGGGCAGTCTAATGCCGAAACCTTTGCTGAATATGAAAAAGATTGACACTGAAACAGAAAGAGAAAAAGCTCCGAGCCGGGCAATATTACTACTGCTTATTTTTCGTTCACTCTGAGCACTCAAAAGGACTAGAGTGCTAACAATTGAAAATATCAACAGGGTGGTCGATAAAATATACCCAAAGCTCTCTAGAAGCATTGCATAGACAACCAACTCCAAAAATACTGCAACCCAACTTATAACTGAAACCAGAACCTCACGCGATGCACCAAGGCTTCTCTCTCCCGATTTATCAACAACCATCATGCGTATTTTTATGGAAAGAGAAAAAGTCAAAAATACGAGCAAAAGTATACAGATTGTCTTGGGGAAAAATGCCGGTGACAAGCTGCCACCGGCTGCACTTCCTCGTATTGATAATGATTCCATAAGGAAGTATCCCACAAGACCCATCAGCACAATATGTACGATTATTTCACTGATTGGTCTATTCATCACCGCCTCAAATCATTCCTGAACATCTTGGGCAATCGGGATCATTACTTCAGCTGTACGGCGTACAAATTCGTCCAACTCATCACCATATAGGGGCTGAACTTCAGCACCACTTTCTTCAACAAATTTACGAAAATCTTCGTCTTCAACAGCCTCTTTGACTGCCTCCACCCATTTATCTTCAACCTCTTGGCTAATGCCTTTAGGAGCAGCAATGCCGCGCCACTGATCGAGGACGAAATCATACCCTTCCTCTTTTAAATTAGGAGTATCAGGATATGCAGACGCCCTTGTTTCACCTGTTGAAAAAATAGGGATTAAACGACCACCCTGTGTTGCCGACATAATATCTGATGGGTTTAGAAGCACAGCATCCACATGCCCCCCCATGGCAGCTGAAACCGCTGCAGAGCCGCCATCATAAGGAACTAATTGGAAATTGACTCCAAGCTCATCGCCAATAGCAACTGAAGTAACATGTGTTGATGATCCTACACCTGAAAACCCAACAGAGACTCGACCTCCTTCATCGATATATTCCATCATTGAATCGAAGTCATCCCATTCAAGGCTATTGCCAGAGGCAAAAACGTAGGGCTCAACTACGACTCTGGCAATGTACTCGAGATCAGTATAGGCAAAGTCCACATTCCCTAACCCTTCCAATGTGAAGTTGGCATTATTGGGAGTAGTAACAGTATAACCATCTAGATCAGCACTGACCGCCCTATTATATCCAACAGCACCACCACCACCTGAAATATTGCGAACGACCAAAGTACCACCCAAAGCTTCTTCAATTTTAGGCTGTAGAGCTCTGACGAGATTGTCTGATCCGCCACCAGGGCCGTAAGGCACAATGAATTCGATGTCACGCTCAGGATAATTTTCATCTGAGAATACAGTCTGAGAAAAACCGAAGGTGGCGGAGGCCACTGCGAGTGCAATTATTGTCTTTTTCATATTTCACCTCATGAGCTGGTTGTGTGAGTTATCGCTACTTTACTTTATCAATTAGCGCTTCAAGCATCTGCTGCTCTTCACGCTTCGGCATTTCCAACGGTGCTCTTACGTCGCCCGCCGGCCTGCCGATGATTGCCGCACCGGCCTTGATCAGGCTGACGGCATAGCCCGCCTTGTGATCCCGCAGGTCCACAAAGGGGATGAAGAAATCGTTGGTGATCTGCTTGACCGTTGCACTATCGCCGCTGCGCAGCGCGTTGTAGAACTTCACCGCCATGTCAGGTACGAAATTGAATACCGCGGAAGAATAGGTGTTCACCCCAATCGAGAGATAGGCCTCGGCGAAGATCTCTGCGGTCGGCACGCCGCCGACGTAGACCAGCCGATCACCCACCGTCTTGACGATCTTGTTGAGCAACTGGATGTCGCCCTTGCCATCCTTGAGGCCTACCAGGTTGGAACACTGGTCAGCCAGCTTCTGCGCCGACTCGGCATTGAGAATGCCGTTGCCACGGTTGTAGTAGATCATCGCCAGCGAGGTCGAGTCGCAGATCTGCTTGGCGTATTTAACCAAGCCATCCTGCGGGCATTCGGTCAGATAGGGCGGCATCAGCAGGATACCGTCGGCGCCGGCCTCCTCGGCCGCCTTGGCAAAGGCCTTGCCGGTCTCGACGCTCAAGCCGGCGCTGGCGATCACCGGCAGCTTGCCATCGACCACCTCGACCGCAGCCTTGACCACTCGACGGAATTCATCGAATGACAGGTTGAAGAACTCCCCGGTCCCCCAGCAACGAATACTGCCGAGATATCGTGGCCGATGAACCACGCCAGGCGCTCACGATAGCTCGCCTCGTCGAAGCGGCCTTGCTCATCGAAATCGGTGATGGGGAACGATAACAGCCCATCGCCTACTGCACGTTTCACTGCTTGGTTGGAAAACCTCACCCATCTGCCCTCTTGCTCTGGAGGCTGAGCGCCCCCGGTTCTCATCGACCGCCGATTCTTGTCGGTGTCATACATCATACAACATACAACCTAAAGACTTTGACGATGGCGAACAAGCGGGGATGCACCAATTTCCGACTAAAGTTCAAGCTTGGAAGAAGCGCTCAGCGCAGCTCGCCCGGCGCCGTCAGGCCGCGCAGGGTAGCACAGCCGGCGGCCCACACGTCCGCCTCGAGGCTGGCCACCGCCGCCGTAGCGAAGCCCAGCCCTCGGCCGCGCGGCCCCTCGACAAGGCAGGCGGTCAGCTCGCCGACCAGCGGCATATGGCTGACCAGCAGCAGCGGCCGGCCGGCATTGGCCTGTAGCCAATCGATGACCGCCATTGGCGCGTCATCCGGCGTAATGCAGTCCAGTGTGTCGAGCTCGCCACCCAGCGTCTCGGCGACCAGCGCGGCACTCTGCTGAGCGCGGGTGAAGGGGCTGGCGACGATGCGTAGCGCCTGGCGCTCGGCGTCGCTCAGCTCATCGGCCAGCCAGGCGGCCATGCGCTGCACTTCGGCTTCGCCGCGCGGAGTAAGGCGGCGCGCGGCATCCGGCACGCCACGGCCGGCTTCGCCGTGGCGCATGATCCACAGCCGTTCAATCGCCATCCTTGGTCTCCCGGCGGCGTGCCTGCTTGACGTCCTCGCGGGAGAGGATGAACTCCACGTCGCTGCTCTGCTCGCCCTGCATCAGCATCTTGGCCATCTGACGCGCCGGTACGTCGTTGAACAGCACCTGGTAGAGGCCTTCGGCCAACGGCATGTAGATGCCTTCGGCGTTGGCCTTGTCGCGCACCAGGCGTACGGTGTTGACGCCCTCGGCGACCTGACCCAGTGCCTCGACGGCCTCGTCCAGGGTGCGCCCTTCGCCCAGCGCATGGCCGACCCGGTAGTTGCGCGACAGGTTCGACGAGCAGGTGACGATGAGATCACCGACGCCGGCCAGCCCCAGGAAGGTCATGGGATTGGCGCCCTCCTCCACGGCGAAGCGGCTCATCTCGGCCAGCGCCCGGGTCATCAGCATGCTGCGGGTGTTCTCGCCCATGCCCAGCGCCGCGGCCATGCCGGCGGCAATGGCATAGATGTTCTTGAGCGCGCCGCCCAGCTCGACCCCGTAGCGGTCGTTGCTGGCATAGACGCGAAAGTAGTCGCAGCCGAGCACGCTCTGCACCCGCGCGCGGGTCAGGGGGTCATCGCTGGCGATTACCGTGGCGGTGAGCTGCTTCTGAGCCACCTCGGAGGCCAGGTTGGGCCCCGAGAGCACGCCGATATGGCTGAAGCCGGTCTCCTCCTCGAGGATCTGGCTCATCAGCTTGAACCCCTCCTCCTGGATGCCCTTGGTGGTACTCACCAGGATCTGCTCGGCATTCAAGTAGGGGTGCGCCTGGCGCACCACCTCGCGAAACGCCTTGGAGGGGATCGCCACCAGCACCAGCTCGGCGGCGTCGAGCACCTCGGCCATATCGCTGCTGGCGTGCACCACGGGGTTGATGGGGTAGTCCGGCAGGTAACGCGAGTTGCGCTGGTCGCGGTTGATCTCCTCGGCCAGTGCCGCATCGCGCAGCCACTGGCGCACCGCACAGCCGTTGTCGGCGGCGATGCTGGCCAGGGCGGTGCCGAAGCTGCCGCCGCCGAGCACCGCCACTCGCGTGGGTTGTTGTGACATGGTCGCCTCTGAGCCTATTGAGGTTAACGTTACGCCGCATGGTAACCAAAAACGCCCCTCGAGAGGGGCGTTGGTAGGCAAAAGATCGCGGCATGGGGCCTATTCGATCAGCGGGATCAACGTGTCGATGCTGTCCCGCGCATCGCCGTAGAGCATGCGCGTGTTGTCCTTGAAGAACAGCGGGTTCTCGATGCCCGAGTAGCCGGTACCCTGGCCACGCTTGCACACGAACACCACCCGCGAGCGCCATACCTCGAGCACCGGCATGCCGGCGATGGGGCTGTTGGGATCCTCCTGGGCGGCGGGGTTTACGATATCGTTGGAGCCGATCACGATCGCTACGTCGGTGTCGGGGAAATCATCGTTGATCTCATCCATCTCCAGCACGATGTCATAGGGCACCTTGGCTTCGGCCAGCAGCACGTTCATGTGCCCCGGCAGCCGGCCGGCCACCGGGTGAATGGCGAAGCGCACCTCCTTGCCCGCCGCGCGCAGCTTGCGGGTCAGCTCGCTCACCGCGTTCTGCGCCTGGGCCACCGCCATGCCGTAGCCCGGCACGATGACCACACTGTCGGCGCTGTTGAGCGCCGCGGCTACGCCACCGGCGTCGATGGCCACCTGCTCGCCCTCGATCTCCGCCGCCGGCCCGCTGGTGCCACCAAAGCCGCCGAGGATCACGCTGAGGAAGTTGCGGTTCATCGCCTTGCACATGATGTAGGAGAGAATCGCCCCGCTCGAGCCGACCAGCGCGCCGGTGACGATCAGCAGGTCGTTGGAGAGCGTGAAGCCGATGGCCGCCGCCGCCCAGCCGGAGTAGCTGTTGAGCATCGATACCACCACCGGCATGTCGGCACCGCCGATGCCCATGATCAGGTGATAGCCGATGAAGAACGACAGCGCCGCCAGCACCAGCAGCGTCCAGAAACCCGCCCCGGATACGTAGGCGATTGCCAGCAGCAGGCACAGCCCCGCCGCCACGGCGTTGAGCAGGTGGCCACCGGGCAGCTGCTTGGGCTTGCCGTCGACCTTGCCGGCCAGCTTGCCGAAGGCTATCACCGAGCCGGTGAAGGTCACCGCACCGATGAAGATGGCGAACACCACCTCGAGCTGCAGGAAGGTCAGCTCGTCGGGCGCCTTGGTGGCAACCAGCGCGGCGAAGGCCGAGAACTCCTCGGCCGCCCCTTCGGTGGCGCGTACCGCCAGCACCCGGCGCCGCTCCAGATCGGCGCTCCAGGCCACGAACACGGCGGCCAGGCCGACGAAGCTGTGCAGCGCCGCCACCAGCTGCGGCATCTCGGTCATCGCCACGCGCTTGGCGACCCACCAGCCGATCACCGCGCCGGCAACGATCATCGGGATCATCAACCAGTAGGCACCAATGCCCGGCCCCAGGGCGGTGAACACCACCGCCAGCGCCATGCCGACGATGCCGTACCACACTGCCCGCTTGGCTTTTTCTTGATTGCTCAGCCCGCCCAACGACAGGATGAACAGCACACTCGCCGCAATTGCCGCGGCAGATACGAATCCTTGACCCAACATAGTCTGTCTCCGCCGCTCAGGATTTCTGGAACATGGCCAGCATCCGGCGTGTCACCAGGAAGCCACCGACGATATTGATCGTTGCAATCAGCACCGAGATCGCGGCCAGCAGCACCACGACCCAGTTGCCCGAGCCGATCTGCAGCACCGCGCCGAGGATGATGATCCCCGAGATCGCGTTGGTGACTGCCATCAGCGGCGTGTGCAACGAATGGCTGACGTTCCAGATCACCTGGAAGCCGACGAAGCAGGCCAGTACGAAGACGATCAGATGCTGCATGAACGACGCCGGGGCGATCTGCCCGAGCAGCAGCATCAGCGCCCCGCCGGCGCCGAGCAGCGTCAGCTG
This sequence comes from Halomonas socia, assembly GCF_010977575.1. GTDB lineage: Bacteria > Pseudomonadota > Gammaproteobacteria > Pseudomonadales > Halomonadaceae > Franzmannia > Franzmannia socia. The sequence goes on along the minus strand of NZ_CP048812.1, from coordinate 2,770,468 downwards.
GCGCTTGGTCTGGGCCTTGAAGGTGGCAAGTTCAGCGGCTTTCTTCTCCTCCACGGTGGGCGCTTTCTCCTTGGGCTTGGGTTTGGCCGCGGCAATCGCCTTGACCTTGGGCGGCGGCGGCGGGAAGGTCACCTCGCCCCGGTGGGTCACCGTGGCGCCGCGGATCACGTCATCCTCCATGTCGTGAACGATGGCGCCGTCCTTCTCCGGCGTCAGGTCGGTGAGCATGTGCCGCACGTTGGTGGCATAGAGCAGCGAGGCCTGGGTGGCCATGCGCGAGGGGAAGTCGGTATAGCCGACCACCACTACGCCGTTGTCGCTGACCACCCGCTGGTCGGGCTGGGTCAGGTCGCAGTTGCCGCCCTTCTCGGCGGCCAGGTCGATGATCACCGAGCCCGGTTTCATGGCCGCGACCATGTCCTCCAGCCACAGCTTGGGGGCCGGCTGGCCGGGGATCAGCGCGGTGGTGATGACGATATCCACCTCCGGCGCCTGCTCGCGGAACAGCGCCAACTGCTTCTCGCGGAACTCGGGGCTCGAGGGCTTGGCGTAGCCGCCGCTCTCGGAACCGTCGGCGCTGTCATCGAAGTCGAGGAACAGGAACTCGGCACCCATGGATTCGATCTGCTCGGCTACTTCGGGGCGCACGTCGAAGGCACGTACCACCGCGCCCAGGCTGGTCGCGGTGCCGATGGCGGCGAGCCCCGCCACCCCGGCGCCGATTATCAGCACCTTGGCCGGGGGCACCTTGCCGGCGGCGGTCACCTGGCCGGTGAAGAAGCGCCCAAAGTTGTTGCCGGCCTCGATCACCGCGCGGTAGCCGGCGATATTGGCCATCGAGGATAGCGCATCCATCTTCTGGGCTCGCGAGATGCGCGGCACCATGTCCATGGCGATCACGCTGGCGCCGCTGGCCCGGCAGCGCTCCAGCAGCGCCTCCTGCTGGGCCGGCCAGAAGAAACTGATCAGCGTCTGCCCCTCGCGCAGCAGGTCGGCCTCGGCCTCCGATGGCTCGCGCACCTTGATCACCACCTCGGACTCGCGCCACAGAGCCTCGGCGCTATCGACCAGGGTAACGCCGGCCTCACGGTAGGCATCGTCGTCAAAGCCGGCGGCCAGGCCAGCGCCGCGCTCCACCAGGCACTCGTGGCCAAGCTTGTGAATGTGTCCAGCGCTCTCCGGGGTCAAGGCCACTCGGGCCTCACCGGCAAACGTCTCCTTGGGTGCTCCAATTTTCACGTGCATTCCCCTCCTTGTCATCGAAGCTAGGCGTGATGGCGTATTGTTGTGGGTCGAGCCGTCAGTAGTGCCTGACGACCTCCAGGGTCGAGGCGATCTCTGCATATTCGCCGTCGAGCAGTGCCAGGTTCAAGCGGTGCACTTCTTCGGCAGGCCAACGCTGGCCGTGGCGATCTTCCACCGCAAAGGTAGCGCAGGCATCCTCGACCACGCTGACGGCGAAGTCGAGGCAGGCAGCATGACGCACCGTGGTGCTCACTGAATGCGCGGTGGCGACACCGGCCACGACCAGACGCGCCACGCCGTGGCGGCGCAGCCAGCTTTCGAGGTCGGTGCCGATGAAGGCGCTGTTGACGTGCTTGGTGACCACGCGTTCGCCCTGTCGTGGCATCACGCACGCCTTGAAGTCGGCGCCGGGCTGGCCCGACCGATAGGGCGAGCGCGGTGTGCGCGAGAAGTGTCGCACGTGGACGATATTGCCGTTGCCACCGCGCCAGCAGGCCAGCAGGTCGGCCAGCCGCGCCTCCATCTCGGGGTTGTTGCGCTCGCCCCAGTAGCGGGTGTCGTCGATGGCCTGCTGGACGTCGATGATCATCAGCGCCGCACCCTCGTCGCGGGCATCGCAGATGCGTAGCTTGGTCTGGCCGACCTGACGATTCATTGCGCTGCCTCTTGCGGGAATTCACTGCAGCATAGGCGTTGAACGGCGACTCTGCCGACCGCCCAGCCAACGCGTGCGACATTCGCTGCCCCAGACGCAGAAGGCCCCGCCAGCGTAGTGCCGGCGGGGCCATCGATGCTTACTTACTACGCGAGGTCTGGGATGTCAGGCGGTGAGCAGCGCGTTGAGGCGCTTGACGTAGGCCGCCGGGTCGTCGAGATGACCACCCTCGGCGATGATCGCCTGGTCGAGCAGGATCCGCGCCAAGTCGCCGAAAGCCTCGCCCTCGGCGCCCTCCAGGCGCCCCACCAGAGCGTGCTCGGGGTTGAGCTCGAGGATCGGCTTGACCTCCGGCAGCGGCTGGCCGGCGGCTTCCATGATGCGACGCATCTGGAAGCCCATCTCGTTCTCCGGTAGCACCACACAGGCCGGCGAGTCGGTCAGGCGGTGGGTCACCTTGACCTCCTGGACCTCCTCGCCCAGCGCCTCCTTGACGCGCTTGAGCAGGTCTTGCTTGGCCTTGGCGGTCTCCTCCTGGGCCTTCTTCTCCTCCTCGCCCTCGATCTCGCCGAGGTCCAGCTCGCCCTTGGCCACGTCGACGAAGGCCTTGCTGTCGAACTCGGTGAGATGGCTCATCAGCCACTCGTCGATGCGGTCGGAGAGCAGCAGCACTTCGATGCCCTTCTTGCGGAAGATCTCCAGATGCGGGCTGTTCTTGGCCGCATTGAAGCTGTCGGCGACGATGTAGTAGATCTTCTGCTGGCCTTCCTGCATGCGCTCGACGTAGGCCGCCAGCGATTGATCCTGGGTGGTGCTGTCGGTGTGGGTGGTGGCGAAACGCAGCAGCCCGGCGATCTTGTCGCGGTTGGCGTAGTCCTCGGCGGGCCCCTCCTTGAGCACGCTGCCGAAGGTGTTCCAGAAGGTCTGGTAGGCCGCGTCGTCCTTGGCCAGCTTCTTGAGCATATCCAGCGAGCGCTTGGTCAGCGCACTCTTCATCTTCTCGACCTGCGGGTCCTGCTGCAGCAGCTCGCGGGAGACGTTGAGCGACAGGTCCTTGGTGTCCACCACGCCCTTGATGAAGCGCAGGTAGAGCGGCAGGAACTGCTCGGCGTCATCCATGATGAACACGCGCTGCACATAGAGCTTGACGCCACGCGCGCCGTCGCGTTCGTAGAGGTCGAAGGGCGCACGGCCGGGCACGTAGAGCAGGCTGGTGTACTCGAGCTTGCCCTCGACCTTGTTGTGGCTCCAGGTCAGCGGATCGCTGAAGTCGTGGGCGACGTGCTTGTAGAAGGCCTTGTAGTCGTCGTCGCTGAGGTCGCTCTTGGGTCGCACCCACAGTGCGGTGGCCTCGTTGACGGTCTCCCAGGTGGTGACGTCACTGCCCTCGATGGGGTTGCCGTCGTCGTCCTTGGCGGACTCGACCTTGGACATGCGCACCGGCACGTCGATATGGTCGGAGTACTTGCGGATCAGGCTCTTGAGGCGGAAGTCGTCGGCAAACTCCTTGGCGTCGTCCTTCAAGTGCAGCACGATCTCGGTGCCACGCACAGGCCGCTCGATCTCGGCGATGGTGAACTCGCCCTCGCCCTTGGAGCGCCACTCTACGCCGGCCTCGCTGGACTCCCCGGCGCGGCGTGTACGCACGATGACCTCGTCGGCGACGATGAACCCGGAGTAGAAGCCGACCCCGAACTGGCCAATCAGCTTGGCGTCCTTCTGCTGCTCGCCGGAAAGCTGCTGGAGGAACTCGGCGGTGCCGCTGCGGGCGATGGTGCCGAGGTTCTTGATCACCTCGTCGCGGTTCATGCCGATGCCGGTGTCGCGCAGAGTCACGCTATTGGCCTCGGCGTCGACCTCGATCTCGACGCGCAGCTCGCTGTCATCCTCATACAGCGCATCGTTGTCCAGTGCCTCGTAGCGCAGCTTGTCGCAGGCGTCGGCGGCATTGGAAATCAGCTCACGCAGGAAGATCTCCCGGTTGGAGTACAGGGAGTGGATCATCAGATGCAGTAGCTGCTTGACCTCGGTCTGAAAACCCAGGGTTTCTTCTTGAGTGGCAGTGGCCATGGAACGAGCCCTCATAGGATCACAGTGAAAAAAGGCGGCCTCGCGGCGCCAGGTCGTAACGTGATCGTGATATGGGGCTCAGCGTGCGCTTTTCAAGCGTTGCGGTTGATCAGCGAAGCGTCGTCCGGGTCGGCCAGGGCGAAGTGCAGTCGCGCCGTGGCCACCGGCTGCGCTTCGCTCTGCTGCCAGGCGGTCACCTGGACATTGGCCATGCGCTTGCCCTCGCGCAGCAGCCGGCAGCGCGCCTGGGTCGGTGCCAGCCGCGCCGCCTGCAGAAAGTCGATGGAAAAGTCGATGATCTTGGGCAGCCGCGGCTCGCGGGTGGCCAGCATCAGGTCCAGCGAAGCGGCGGTCTCCATGAATGCTGCCACCACCCCGCCGTGCAGCGCCGGCAGCAGGATATTGCCGACGTTGCCCTGCTGCGGCGCCAGATGGAAGAGCACGCCGTGGTCGTCGACCTCGGCGCTGACGCCGATGCGCCGGGCATAGGGGACCAGCGCCAACCACGCCTCCAGGTCACCGTGTTCGCGGGTGTGGGCCAGCCACTGGCTGGCGATCGATGTCTCGAACATGGGCTACTCCTCGCCGAACAGCGCCGCGGCAAAGCCCGGCGGCGTATTGCGCGGCCCCAGCCGCACGAAGTTGCCGATACCGCGGGCCACGATGCGTTCCGGCTGCTGCCAGACGCGCCCCTCGCTGAACACCACCGACTCGGAGATGCGTACCACCCAGGCCTCACCGTGCAGGTCGTGGCCGGCCAGCGCCGGCCGGTAGTGGTCGACGCGCAGATCGAGAGTCGGACACACCTCCGGCTCGGGCAGGCCGCACAGCACCGCCGAGCCGCACAGGGTATCCAGCAGCATGCTCAGCACGCCGCCGTGGACCAGCCCGCGCTGGCTATCGCCGAGCAGGTCGTCGTGCCACGGCAGACGCATGGTCACCCGGGGCGGTATCGCCTGTACCACCTCGAGCCCCAGCTCGCGGGTGTGCGGAATCACCTGGACGAAGCGCGTCAGCGCCGCCTGCCAGGCCTCGGGTGTGCGTCCATCGCCACTGCTCATCGCCACCTCGTTAGCTATTCAAACGTATGTATCGTTATTTAGCGCCAAAACGCGAACCGCGGCAACGTCGACCTTAGCCGCCTATCGAATGCGCTGTCGCCGCCACGCGACACTACTCAGCGGGCAGCGCATCGGCGAGGATAGGCGGGTCGAGTTCGCACGCACCGAGAGGCTCCGCCGTCATGCAACACATCCGTCTCGCCAGGGGTGTCGTCACCCTGTTTACCGCCCTGGCACTCAGCCTGCCACTTCACGCCGACCAGAGCCGCGACCAAGCCATGCGCGACGCCCTGGAAGCGGCTCGCAATCAGGAGTGGAGCCGCGTCGATGCCGCCGGCATCGACGACCACCTGCTGGCCGGCTACGTCGAGTACCATCGCCTGCGCGCGCGCCTGCCCCAGGCCGAGCCGGGCCAGATCCTCGATTTCATGGAGCGCCACGCCGACTCGCCGCTGGCCGAATGGATACGCGGCCAGGCCCAGACCCGCTACGGCCAGGCCGGGCGCTTCGGCAGCCTGCTGGCGGTCAGCGACGGCGTGCCCAGCGGCAGTGAGCGTCAGTGCTACTACTACACCGCGCTGCTCGGCAGCGACCCGGCCGCAGCCGCAGAGGGCGGCCGCGAGCTGTGGCACGTCGGCCGCTCCCAGCCTTCGGCCTGCGATTCCCTGTTCGATCGCCTGCGCGCCAGCGGCGAGATCAGCGCCGATGATATCTGGGCACGCAAGATGCTGGCCTGGCAGAGCGGCGAAAGCGGCCTGATGCGCTATCTCGGGCGGCTGCTCGGCAGCGACTGGGATGACGCCCGCGACGCCGTGGAGCGCCTGCGCGGCGACTATGCCGCGGTGACCCAGGTGCCGGCAAGGGTCGGCCCCGACGGGCGCGGCGGCAGCGCGATGTTCGCCGCCGCCATGCACGGCTTCACCCGCGCCGATACCGAAGCGGCACTGGAGGCGTGGCGCAAGATCGCGCCGCATCTCAATATCGACAGCGACACCCGCCACGACATCGAACACGACCTGGCGTTCTACTCCATGGTGCGCGATGTGCGCCAGAACCTGGCCTGGGTCGACGAGGCGCTGCCGCGGCTGGTCAGCGGCAGCCTGTATGAGCTGCGCGTGCGCAACGCCCTGGCACGCCACGACTGGCAGGACGCCCACCGCTGGCTGGAGCAGATGCCCGAGGACACCCTGAGCGACAGCCGCTGGCAGTACTGGCTGGCGCGCAGCAATGAGATGCTGGGTAACAGCGAGGCTGCCAGCGCAGCTTACGCGCGCGCCGCCGAGGGCCGCAATTTCTTCGCCTTCGCCGCCGCCGACCGCCTCGACCAGCCCTATGCGCTGAATATGGAGCGCGCCTCGTTCAACGACGACTATCGCCAGGAAGTCGCCAACTGGCCGGTGGTACAGCGCACCGAGGCGCTGATGCGCATCGGTGAGCAGGGCCTGGCCAACAGCGAGTGGTATGCCGCAGTGGCCCGCGCCAGCAACCAGGAGGCACACGCCCTGGCCGACTACGCCCAGCGCCAGGGCTGGTACGCCAAGCTGGTGCAGACCACCATCACCGGCCAGATGTGGGACGCGCTGGAGTGGCGCTTCCCGCAGGCCTTCCGCGAGGACTTCATTCACTGGGGGCGGATGACCGGCGTCGACCCCTACCTGCTGATGGGCATCGCCCGGCGCGAGAGCGCCTACAACACCGAGGCACTGTCGCCAGCTGGCGCCCGCGGCCTGATGCAGATCATGCCCGGCACCGCCACCCAGCTCAGTCGCCAGTTGGGCATCAGCGACCCAGGGCCCTACGGCGTGCTCGACCCGGCGCTCAACATCCGCCTCGGCAGTACCTATATTCGCGACATGACCGATCGCTATAGCGGCAACCGCCTGGCCGCCGCCGCGGCCTACAACGCCGGCCCCGGCCGCGTCGACCGCTGGCTACGCGACGCCCCGCAGGAGTTCGACCTGTTCGTCGAAAGTATTCCGTTCCGCGAGACCCGCGACTACGTGCAGGCGGTACTCGCCTACCGGGTGATCTTCGAGAGCCTGGCCAACGGCGGCGATAGCCGCGGCGTGGCGATGCTCACCCCGGCCGAGCGCAACGTGCGCTATGACGCCTCGCTGCTGGCCAGGAACTGAGCTTCGCGCTGCGAGCCTCGGGCTGCGAGCAACATGATGCAAATGTCAGCCCGTCGCCCGGAGCCCGTAGCCCGTAGCCCGTAGCCCGTAGCAGGATCAAGCCGGTTGGCGCTCCAGCGCCAGCTTGACGCCGAAGCCGATCAGCACCGTGCCGGTGGCGCCCTCCAGGCAACGCGACACCCAGCGCTTGGCCAGCCACTGGCCGGCACGCCCCACCGTCAGCACGATGGCGATCTGCCATAGGTTGGCGATCAGGAAGTGCACCCCGGCCAGCCACAGCGACTTGATCAGTGCCGGGTCGCTGGGCGCGATGAACTGCGGCAGAAAAGCCATGTAGAAGACCACCGTCTTGGGGTTGAGCACGTTGGATAGCAGCCCCTCGCGCAGCGGTACCCAGGCCGGCACCGGAGAACGCTGGGTGCCCATGGCGGCGACCGGCAGCGCCACGCCGCGCCGCGCGCTGAGCAGACTCTGCACCCCGAGCCAGATCAGGTAGGCGGCCCCCACCAGCTTTAGTAGCTGAAAGGCCCAGGCCGACTGCAGCAGGATCAACGAAATCCCCAGCGCCGACACCGCGGCGTGCACGAACAGTCCGCAGCAGATCGCCAGGCTGGTCAGCACCCCGTCGCGTACGCCACCCCGTGCGGTGTTGCGAATCACCAGCAGGGTATCCACTCCGGGGCTCATGGTGAGCAGGGTGATGGCGATCAGAAAGGGCCAGAACTGGGCATCCAGCAGCATGTTAGCGATCCTCGAAGCGACGTCGGCGGGCGCTATACTACGCCATCTCGGCCGTCAGCGAGAGCCCGCCGCGGGGCGCCGAGATTCTCTGGACGCTCTGGTTTTTTCCATCTACAGTTGGGTTGGCGGGCATCGCAAGCGGAACATCAGTGACATATTGACGCTGATCCGGGCGCCGATGCACCATCCGTTGCGTTGGTTTGCAAGTTGAATGTCGTCAGTTGTTGATCGATTCCTTCGAGACTCCCCGTGCGCTTTCTTCTTCGCTCGACCCACGCACTACGGGTTCGCTCATGCGACACATGGCGGCCCAGCACCATCATTTAGTTAGTTAAGGAAATCGACAATGGCAACTGGCACTGTCAAGTGGTTCAACGACACCAAGGGCTACGGCTTCATCTCTCCGGACGACGGCGGCGATGACCTGTTCGCGCACTTCTCCGAGATTCAGGCTGAAGGCTTCAAGACCCTGCAGGACGGCCAGAAGGTGACCTTCGAGGTCACTCAGGGCAAGAAAGGCCTTCAGGCCGCCAACATCAAGGTCGCCAACTAAGCGTTGCTGCCTTGATCACCGCCAGTTGCCCAGGCCATATGATGCGTTTCGCATGATTCAACCGTGTGACCCGCATCAATGCTGTAAGCAAGTGGTAGGAAAAAGGGCCACCCTCCCGGGTGGCCCTTTTTTGTGGCGTCGCCGCCTATACCCATATGGCGCGCAGCTTGAGATCAGTTCTGGGTGTCAGGCTGGTTGAACTCATCGTCGAAGGCGCCATCGGACGGCTGGTCATCCGGCTGATCATCAAAGCCCGGCTCGTCGAACTGGCTATCGTCGATCTCGAAGTCGTCGCCTTCGCCCGGCTGCTGGCGCTCGACCTCTTCGAACTGCTCCTCGATCTGACGCTGGGCCTCCTCGAAACGACGCTCGGTCTCTTCCATGAAGGCTTCGATATCGGAGTCGCTGGTCTCGCCCGGCAGGGCCGTATCATCGTCCAGGGTACCCGGGCCTTCACCCAGGGTCTCGCCGGTATCGAGGTCCTCGGCCGCTTCGGCCTCGAAGGGGTCCTCGTCGGTAGCCAACGGCTCGTCGTCACCCACAGATGGTTGTTCGGGCGTGGCATCTGCAGGCTGCTCCTGCGGTGCGCCCGCCTCGGGTTCACCCATGGCGTCATCGTCTTGGGTGTCCGGCATGTTTAACTCGTCGTCGGCAGTGTCGTCGACCGGCGCCTCGCCTGTTGTCTCTTCGACCGGCTCGTCTTCCACCACCGGTTCATCATCGCCGTTACCACAGGCGGCCAGTCCCAGGCTCAGCGCCAGCGCCATGACTGCCGGTATCCAGGGTTTATGCCTCATCTCCACCTCTCCTTTGATATCACGGCGTTACAGTTGGACAGTATTTGACCAGAGGCGTGCCCTGGCCACAAGTCTGATCAATCAACCGCCGGGGTCCAAGCTCAGCAACGGGCACTTGGCCGGCAGCAGCAGCGGCAGCTCGCCGGTCAGCACCTCGGCCTCGAACCGTGTCCACTCGAAAGGCTCGCCGTCGAGGGTCAGCGGCAGCCCGGCGTCGCTATCGAAGCGCAGTCGGGTGGTCTGAAAGTACTCCACGTAGTCGCCGCTGGCCGGCAGTGCTTCGAGCTCGTCGAGGGCCTGCTTGAGGCCGCTGAGCGACTCGAAGTCGCGCACGATCAGCACCTCCAGCAGGCCATCGTCGAGTTTGGCCGAGGGCGCCAGGCGCTGGCCGCCGCCGGCCTGGCAGCCGTTGCCGATGGCCAGCAGAAACAGCGGCGCGACGCTTTCGCCCTCCGGCCAGCTCAGGCGCCCCTGGTAAGGTTGGTAGCGCCAAGCCTGCAGCGCCCCCATCAACGAGTAGGCACCGCCGCCCAGTAGCCGTTTCAAGGCCTTGGGGGTGCTCGAGGTGACCTCGGCACCGAAGCCGCAGGAGGCCATGTTCAGATAGTATTGGCCGCCCAGCCGCACCACGTCGGCCCACCGCGGCCTGGCCTCGAGTGCCAGCGCCAGCGCCAGGCGCGGCTCCAGCGGAATGCCTGCGCCGTTGGCGAAGTCGTTGGCGCTGCCCAGCGGCAGCACGCCGAGCGCCGGGCGCTGGCCGCGGTCGAGTCGCATCAGGCCGTTGACCAGTTCATTGACGGTGCCGTCACCACCGCCGGCAATCAGCCGGGAGATACCCTCGCGGCTGGCTTCGGCGCAGAACCGCAGCGCATCGCCGGCCTCCCAGGTGACCCGCACCTCGAGCTTGGCGCCCGCATCACGCAGCGCCTTGACCGCCGCCCGGACCTCCGCTATCTGGGCCGACTTGCCGTTGAGAATCACGCGTGCCTTGTCGTCTGTCATGAGTTCCGTCTCATGGGGATCAAACCGTCATCATGCCGCGCCGCGCGCGACTTGGCCAGCCACTCAGTCGGCGTCGAGTAGCGGCGGTAGCGGGCAGTCCAGCGCCTCGGCCAGGGCCCGGAACAGCTCGGCTTCGCGCGCACTGACCCGACCATCGTGCTCGACGCATCCGGCAAGCGCCGCGAGCAGCCGGCGGCGCCCGTCGCCACTGAGCCGCTGCAGCCGATCGAGGCTCATGTCGAGCTCGCCGAAGGCGGTCGGCCCCGGCACATAGTCGAGTGCCTGCGGTGCCAGTTTCGCCACCCCGGCGGTAAAAGCACGGCGCGCCTCGTCGTCGTCATCGCTGCCGGCGCGAGCCATGCTCGACAGCAGCAGTGCGGCAGGTTCGGCCAGGGCCGACAGCGGCCGGTCGCGGCGACGCGCACGGCGCCCCTCGACGCCCTGCACGAGCACTCGGTAGAGCGCCCAGTGCAGGGCGCCCGGTGCCGACTCGGCGGCGATCAGCCGCTCCAGGCAGAGCTTGAAGGTGGCGTACTGCGCGGTAGAGAGCTGCTTGAGCAGCGGGATGGCCAGTTCCAGCAGTACCAGCCGCTGATCGGCGGGCAGTTCCGCCAGCGGTGCCTCGAGAGCATCCAGCTCGCGCAGCACGCCAGGGTCGGCAACACCCTCGAGCAGCCCACGCTGGGCCGCACGGGTATCAGGCTCGAGGTGAATCAGCACGCCGTAGGCAACCGCCCGCGCCGCGCCGGGGTCATGGGCGGCCTCCAGCAGGCGCGGGTCGAGGGTGTCCAGGCGCCGCCGCGCATCGTCGAGGTGGGCCTGGTCGAGCTGGCCGATGGTGGCCAGCGCCATGGCCATCAGTTGCCTGGCGTCGCGCCCGCGGGACTTGCCGCTGGGCGCCGGGCCAGTGGCCGCCTCGTTGCCGCTGTCGCGGCGCTCGGCGCTGCTCGGCAGCTCGCCGTCCCACTGCGGGTCGACGCGGCGGATGCGCTCGTCGAGCGGCGGATGGGTCGCCAGCATGCCGCTGGCGGCGCGAATCCCGCGGCTGAAGTAGAGGTGGCTGAACTCGGCGGCGTTGCTGGCCTCAAGCTGCGATCCTTGCTGGTGGGCACCAATCTTCTTCAGCGCACCGCCGATGCCTCGCGGGTCGCGGGTGAACTGCACCGCCGAGGCATCGGCCAGGAACTCGCGCTGACGGCTCACCGCGGCCTTGATGATGTTGCCACATAGGGTGCCGACATAACCTACGACCATCAGCGCCGCGCCCAGCGCCAGCATCGCCGCCTGGCCATTGTTGTTGCGATTGCCGCCACCGACCATGCGTCGGCCGGCGGTGCCGCGCAGCACCATGTGCCCGACCAGGCCGATCAGCAGCAGGCCGTGGAGCAGCGCCACCAGGCGCAGGTTGAGCCGCATGTCACCGTTGAAGATATGGCTGAACTCGTGGGCCACCACCCCCTGCAGCTCGTCGCGGTCGAGCCGCTCGATGGCGCCGCGGGTGATCCCGACCACCGCATCCTGAGGCGAGTGGCCGGCGGCGAAGGCGTTGATCGCCGGCTCCTCGAGCAGGTAGACCGCCGGCACCGGCGTGCCCGAGGCGATCGCCATCTCTTCAACCACGTTGAGCATGCGCTGTTCGTCGGCGTCACGCACATTGCCGTTGAGCAGCCGCCCGCCCATCGCCTCGGCCACCGCGCGACCGCCGGCGCGCAACTGCAGGTGCTTGAACAGGCTGCCCAGTACCACCAGCGCCAGCACGCCCAGCGCCACGCTGCCCAGCAGGTAGGGGTCGAGGGCGCGGGCCAGCGGCTCGCCGCCGGCCTGCTGCTGGCTGCCCTCGCTGATCGCCATCACCAGCGCCACCGCCAGGGTCGCCACCGCCACCAGCGACACCACGGCTACGATCAGCAGCACCACCAGGCGCCCGGTATTGCGTCGGGCGCGGTCCTGGGCGGCAAAGAAGTCCATCGAGCTCGGCGCCGCCATCTAGAACGAAACCTTGGGCGCTTCCTGGATCGCCTCGCTGTCCTCGAACTCGAGCAGCGCGGCATCCTCGCCGTGGCCGAAGGTCCCGGCCAGCAGCACCGCGGGGAAGCGCTGTCGATAGGTGTTGTACTGCATCACCGCGTCATTGAAGGCCTGGCGGGCGAAGGCGACGCGGTTCTCGGTGCTGGTCAGGGTCTCGCTGAGTTGCTGCATGTTCGCCGAGGCCTTGAGGTCGGGATACGCCTCCATCACCACGTTGAGCCGCCCCATCGCCGAGCCCAGCGCGCCCTCGGCACCGGACAGCTGGGCCATGGCCTGGGGATCGCCGGGCTTCTCGGCGGCGGCCGCGAGGCTATCCATGGCACCCTGGCGGGCCTGAACCACCGCCTCCAGGGTGTCACGCTCATGCGACATATAGGCCTTGGCGGTCTCGACCAGATTGGGGATCAGGTCGTAGCGGCGCTTGAGCTGCACCTCGATCTGGGCGAAGGCGTTCTGGTAGCGATTGCGTAGCGCCACCAGGCTGTTGTAGATGCTGACGCCGTAGAAGATCAGCGCCACCACGATCACGAGTAGAACAATGCTGGTAATCGACATAACCGGTCTCTGGTCCGTGGCGCAGTGCGCCGTGAAAATCAACTGCTGCAGATAGAGAGATTACACTACAACAGGGTAGTCTGATGGTCGGGACAGCGGCAGCGATCAACGCTCGACGCTTGACCTCGCCGCCGCAAGCCCGCAAATTCTTGGGCTTGCTCCGCCGTGGCACAGGATACCCATGGAAGACTTCTTCAACTGGCTTGGCACCTTGATCGGCGAAACCCTGCGCTGGATCGTCGATCTGCTGGTGATCTTTTTCTCCAGCCTGCGCGGCGCCGTCGAGGGCTTCATCGGCGGGCTCAGCGATGCCATGGGCATCAACCCTACCCTGTTCAGCCTGCTGCTGCTGATCGTAGGGGTGTGGATGCTTTACTGTGCGCTGCGTGCGCTGCTCGCCCGGCGCCTGATCGCCACCCTGATCTGGGCCTTCCTTGGCCTGGTAGTACTGAGCTGGCTAATCGGCCGCTAGGCTCAGCCTAGGCGATGGCTGAAAACTGGCTGCACACGATTATTCCGCCAGCGCCTTCTCCACCACCTCGAAGACGTTGGACGACAGCTCCTCGGCGCGAATCCGCTCCAGTTCGGCCTTCATCAGCGCCTGGCGCTGCTCGTCGAAACGCTGCCAGCGGGTCAGCGGGGTGATGATGCGCGCGGCGATCTCCGGGTTGAGACGATTGAGCTCGATCACCACGTCGGCCAGCAGCCGGTAGCCGGCGCCGTCGCTGCGGTGGAAGTTGACGCGGTTCTGTCCGGCGAAGGCACCGATCAATGCGCGTACCCGATTGGGGTTCTTGAGCGAGAAGGCCGGATGATCCATCAGGAACGTCAGCCGCTCGAGCACGTCGGACTGCGGACGCGTCACCTGAATGCTGAACCACTGATCCATGACCAGTGGGTCGTGGGTCCACTTCTCGCTGAACAGCCTGAGCGCCGGATCGGCCAGATCGCCGCGTGAGCTGTGGGTCAGCAGGGTCAGCGCGCAGCGCACGTCGGTCATGTTGTGGCCGGCGCTGAACTGCCGCTGGGCCAGCTCGATGCCCTCTTCGTCCTCGATGCTCATCAGATACGACAGCGCTACGTTCTTGAGGCTGCGCGCAGCGATCTGCTCGGGCTCGGGCGCATAGGGCGCATCGCTGGCGTTGTCGTAATAGACGTGCAGGAAGTCGTCGCGCAACGCCACCGCCAGCGACTGCTTGACGAAGGTACGCGCCGCGTGGATCGCATCGACATCGACCAGCGGCTGCTGTTCGGCGATATACGCCTCGGAGGGCAGCGTGAGCATCTCGGCGAGCACCGCCTTGTCGTCCGTTTCGGCATGCAGCAGGCCGCGGAAGGCCTCCACCACGCGCACGTCCATGACCTTCTCGACGCCGTTGCGGTGGGCGGCGATCAGGTCGTCCAGCGCCAGCAGCGCCAGGCGCTGGCCGGCGTCCCAGCGGTTGAAGCCGTCGGAGTCGTGGGTCAGCAGGAAGGCCAGATCCTCCCGCGAATAAGGGAAGCGCAACTTGACCGGCGCCGAGAAGCCGCGCAGCAGCGACGGCACCGGAGCCTCGGCGATATCGGTGAACACGAAGTGCTGCTCCTCTTCGCGCAGATGGATCACCGCATCACGGCCCAGCACCTCGCCGTCGAGGGTCATGCGCAGGTCCTCGCCGGACTTAGTGCCGACCATGCCCAGGCGTACCGGAATGTGCAGCGGCAGCTTGTCGGGCTGGCCCGGCGTGACCGGGGTGCGCTGACGCAGGGTCAGGTGATACTCGGCCTTGGCGTAGTCGTACTCGCCGTGGGCGTCGATCTCCGGGGTGCCGGCCTGGGCGTACCAGCGCATGAACTGGCTGAGGTCGAGCCCCGAGGCTTCGGCCATGCAGTCGACGAAGTCCTCGATGGTCACCGCCTGGCCATCGAAGCGCTCGAAGTAGCGATCGCTGCCCTGGCGGAACGCCTCCCAGCCGACCAGGTTGCACAGCATGCGCACCACCTCGGCGCCCTTCTCGTAGATGGTCAGGGTGTAGAAGTTGGTGATCTCGATGTAGTGGTCGGGGCGGATCGGGTGGGCGGTGGGGCCGGCATCCTCGGCAAACTGGGCGGTGCGGAAGAACGCCACATCCTCGATGCGTTTGACCGGCGCCGAGTTGGTATCGGCCGAGAAGCACTGGTCGCGGAAGACCGTGAAGCCCTCCTTGAGCGAGAGCTGGAACCAGTCGCGACAGGTCACCCGGTTGCCCGACCAGTTGTGGAAGTATTCGTGGGCGACGATGCCCTCGACGCGCTGGAAGGCCGCGTCGGTGGCGGTCTGCGGGTGGGTCAGCACCGCCGCCGAGTTGAAGATGTTGAGGCCCTTGTTCTCCATCGCGCCCATGTTGAAGTCGCTGACCGCGACGATCATGAACAGGTCGAGGTCGTACTCGCGCCCGTAGGTCTGCTCGTCCCAGGCCATGGCGCGCTTGAGCGAGGCCATGGCGTGGTCGGTCTTGTCGAGGTTCTCCTCCTCGACCCAGATCTGCAGTGCCACCTCGCGTCCGCTGCCCGTGGTAAAGCGGCCCTCGGCCTTCTCCAGGTCGCCGGCCACCAGCGCGAACAGGTAGCACGGCTTGGGGTGCGGGTCTTCCCAGGTCACGAAGTGGCGCCCGCCCGGCAGTTCACCGCGCTCCACCCGGTTGCCGTTGGAGAGCAGCACCGGCTCGCGTTGGGCATCGCCGATCAGCGTGGTGGAGAAGGTCGCCATGACATCGGGGCGGTCGGGGTAATAGGTGATGCGCCGGAAGCCTTCGGCCTCGCACTGGGTGCAGTACATGCCATTGGACTGGTAGAGCCCCTCCAGGGCGGTGTTGGCCTCGGGGGCGATCTCCACCTCGGTGTCGAGCAGGAAACGCTCGGGCACCCGGTGCACGATCAGTTGGGTGTCGCTGACCCGGTACTCGTCGGGGTCGAGGGGCTGGCCGTCGATGGCGATGGCCTTGAGCGACAGCTGCTCGCCGTCGAGGGTCAGCGGCGACTCGGCGGCGTCATCACGCTCAGGATGACGCTCCACATGCAGCCGCGCCTTGACCCGAGTGGCCCCGGGGGCGAGGTCGAAGGTCAGTTCGGTGTGGGTGACCCGATGGGCGGGCGCCTGGTAGTCATGCAGATACGTCGGCTGGGGTGCTGACATCGAGGAAGGCTCCTGATCGGAAATTGCCCCCATTGTACGGCCCAGCGGTTGTCAGACTCAAAGCATCGTCAGACTTCCCGATGACGATGGCAGTGCATTACGCGCGGGACTTCAGCCGTACCGCCTATGGCGAGAGGTGCCCCGGCGCCGGGCGGGTCACTATCCACAGCGCCAGCAGGCCGAGCCCGGCGACCAGCACCAGTTTGACGATCGGGCTGGGCACCGTCAGCAGCAGCACCACGACCGAGAAAGCCAGCATCAGCACGGCAATGGCCTTGGCACGCCGCGGAATCGCCCGCTCGCGCTCCCAGGCCACCACCGAGGGGCCAAAGCGCGGATGCTCGCGAATCCATTGGGCAAAACGCGGCGAGCCGCGCGAGGCAGCCCATACCGCCAGCAGCATGAAGCAGGTGGTCGGCATCAGCGGCACGAACACGCCAATCACGCCCAGTACGAAACTGCACCAGGCGAGCACCAGATACAGCGCGTTGCGCAGGGTGCGAAGCCCTCCGGCGGGGGCGTCCATGCTTGTCGGCAGTGTCACTCGCTCTCCTCCCGGCCAGCGCTCGGGTCACAGTCTTGTAACTGCTATCATTGAAGCGCGAACGTCGAGCATTTTGAAATGCCTAGCCCCTATCAGGCATCTAGCCTGGTTCAATTAGCATCTCATCGAAAAAAGTGTAGCGTAAGTTCGGGTTCAACAGGCGGTCGTCGATCAGTAGTAGCTAAAAGGATTCTGAATGCGTGCCAAGACACGGTTGTTTTTCACCACTCTGCTGGCGAGCCTGATGGCGCTACCGGCGGCCGCCGAGGAGGACGCCCGCCCCAATGTAGTTGCTACCACCGGCATGATCGCCGATAGCGTACGCCAGGTGGCCGGCAAGCACGTCGAGGTTCGCGGCCTGATGGGGCCGGGTGTCGACCCGCACCTCTATCGCCAGACGCGCAGTGATATCTCTGCCATGACCCGCGCCGACGCGGTGTTCTGGAACGGCCTCTATCTCGAGGCGCAGCTCGACGAATTTCTCGCCCGCCTGGCCTCGCGCAAGCCAGTTGTCGCGGTCGCCGAGGCGGTGCCCGCCGAGCAGCGCCGCGCCGATGACGAGAGCCCCGACCAGCCCGACCCGCATGTGTGGATGGACCCCAACCGCTGGCAGCACGCGGTGGACGCCATCGAAGTCGCCCTCAGCGAGCTGGTCCCCAAGCACGCCGACGACTTCGCCGCCAACGCCGACGCCTTCAAGCAGGAGCTAAGCGCCCTCGACGACTACGCTCGCGAAATACTCGCCAGCGTGCCAGAGGCCTCGCGGGTGCTGGTCACCGCCCACGACGCCTTCGGCTATTTCGGCAACGCCTACGACTTCGAGGTGCTCGGCATCCAGGGCTTTTCCACCGAGAGCGAGGCCGGCCTGTCGCGCATCGAGGAGCTGGTCGCGATGCTGGTCGAACGCCGCATCGGCGCCATCTTCGTCGAGTCCTCGGTTTCCGAGCGCAACGTGCGCGCCTTGGTGGAGGGCGCTGCCGCGCGGGATCATGAGGTACGCATCGGCGGCGAGCTCTACTCCGACGCCATGGGTCCGCCCGGCAGCTACGAAGGCAGCTACCTGGGCATGCTCGACCACAACATGACCGTGATCGCCCGTGCCCTGGGCGGCGAAGCCCCCGCCGCCGGCCGACTCGGCAGGCTCGCTCAGGCCAACGCAGAAAATGAGGACGACAGGTGAACGCCGCCCTGGACCCGGAGATTGCCGCCAGCCCGCTGGCAGTGCACGGCCTGACCGTTAGCTATGGCCGCAAGCCGGCGGTCTACTCGGTGGATTTCGTCACCCCGCCGGGCAGCATGACCGCGATCATCGGCCCCAACGGCGCCGGCAAGTCGACGCTGCTCAAGGCCGCACTGGGGATCACCCGGCGCCTGTCCGGCGACGTGCGGGTGTTCGGCAAGCCCTACGCCGAGCAGTCGCGCCACGTGGCCTATGTGCCGCAGCGCTCGAGCGTCGACTGGGACTTCCCCGCTACCGTGCTCGACGTGGTGATGATGGGACTCTACCGCGACCTGCGCTGGTGGCAGCTGACGCGTCGCCGCCACCGAGATCAGGCCATGCAGAGCCTGTCGCGGGTCGGCATGGAGGCGTTCGCCGAGCGCCAGATCGGCCAGCTCTCCGGCGGCCAGCAGCAGCGCGTGTTCCTGGCCCGGGCACTGGTCCAGGACGCCGAGCTGATGATTCTCGACGAACCCTTCGCCGGGGTCGATGCGGCCACGGAGAAAGCCATCGTCGAGGTGCTCAAGAGCCTCAAGGCACGCGGCAAGACGCTGCTCTGCGTACACCACGACCTGGCCACGGTGCGCGACTACTTCGACCACGTGCTGCTGATCAACGTGCGCCGCGTGGCCGCCGGCCCGGTACACCAGGCGTTTACCTCCGCGGCACTGCAGGAGGCCTACGGCGGCCGCTTGAGCGACGTCCAGCTGGCGCGCATCATCTGCCCTGCCGCCCATCTCACCCAACGAGCCTGACCCATGCTGACCACCTGGCTCGAACCCTGGGGCCGCGCGCTGCTCTTCGGCGCCGGCTACAACACCAGCCTGGTGACGCTGGGCGCCATGGTCCTCGGCGCCAGCGCCGGCATGATCGGCAGCTTCATCCTGCTGCGCAAGCGCTCGCTGGTCAGCGACGCGGTCAGCCACGCCACCCTGCCCGGCCTGACCCTGGCCTTCATCCTGATGGCCACGCTGTGGGGCGACGGCCGCTGGTTGCCGGGGCTACTGATCGGCGCCGCGGCCAGTGCCGCCTTCGGCCTGTGGGCGGTACAGACCATTCGCGACCGCACCCGGCTCGGCGAGGACGCCGCCATCGGCGCCATCCTCTCGACGCTGTTCGGCTTCGGCGTGGTACTGATCACCGCCATTCAGTCGATGAACGTCGGCGGTCAGGCCGGCCTGACCGGCTACCTGGTCGGCGCCACCGCCGGCATGCTGGCCTCGGAGGCCGCCCTGATCACCGCCTGCGCGTTGCTGCTGCTGGTCGCGGTGTTCGTCATGCGCCGCGCCTTCCTGCTGGTGTGCTTCGATGCCGACTACGCCACCACCCGCGGCCTCAACGCTCGGCATATCGATCTCATCATGCTGATGCTGCTGCTGGCGGTAGTGGTCATCGGCCTCAAGGTCACCGGCTTGATCCTGATCGTCGCGCTGACCATCATTCCCCCGGTGACCGGCCGCTTCTGGACCGATCGACCGCTGCGCATGGTGGCCATCGCCGCGCTATGCGGCGCCCTGGCCGGCTATCTCGGCGTGACCCTGTCGAGCGTGCGCAGCGGACTGCCCACCGGGCCGCTGATCGTGCTGGCTGCCTTCCTGCTGTTCGCCGTGTCGCTGCTTTTCTCGCCGCGCCGCGGCATCGTCGCCACCCTGGCCGCCCACCAGCGCTTCAAGCGGCGCGTGCACCTGCGCCAAGGGCTGCTGGCGCTGGCCCGCGACGACGCCATCTACGACGACCTGACCCTGCGCGTGCTGCGCCGCCACGACTATATCCGTCGCGACGGCGTGGCTACGCCGCTCGGCGCGAGCGCAGCCCGCGATGCCGAGCACGAGGAGCGGCTGTGGGCGCTGTACCGCAACTGCTACCCCGATGAGGCTGCTCAGCTCGACCACCAGGGGCTGGTGCCGATCAATAGTGCCCTGCCACCAGACACGGTGATCACGCTGGAGAGCGACCTGCAGCGCATCCCCAGGAGCGTGCAATGAGCGATTTCGTGATGCTCAGCCTGGTGCCGATGACCATCGCCGCCATCACCTGCCTGAGCTGTGCGCTGCTCGGCAACTTCCTGGTGCTGCGCCGCCAGAGCCTGATCGGCGACGCCATCAGCCACGTGGCGCTGCCCGGTATCGTCGCCAGCTTCCTGATCACCGGCACCCTGGCCGCCTCGGCGATGATGATCGGTGCCGGGGTCGCGGCGCTGATCACGGTGGTGATGATCGAACTGATCAAGCGGCTTGGTCAGGTCGAGGCCAGCGCGGCGATGGGCGTGGCGTTCACGGCGATCTTCGCCCTCGGCGTGCTGATGCTCGAGTGGCACGGCGCCAGCGGCGTGCACCTCGACGTCGAGCATGCCCTGTACGGCAACCTCGAGAGCCTGATCTGGTTCGAGGGCCTCGGCTGGCACTCGCTGTTCGACCGCCAGGCGCTGGCCGACCTGCCCCCGCAGCTGGCGCGGGTCAGTTGGGTGGCACTGCTGGTGGTAGTGTTCCTGGTGGTGTTCCGCCGTGCGCTGGTGATCGGCAGCTTCGACGCCGAGTTCGCCGCCAGCATCAAGGCGCGCCCTGCCGTCGTCGACCTGCTGCTGGTCATGATGGTGGCAATCACCGCGATTGCCGCCTTCGAGGCCGCCGGCTCGATCATCGTCATCGCCATGTTCATCTGCCCCGCCGCCAGCGCCCGGTTGCTGACCAACCACCTCGGCCAGCAGATCGCCTGGAGCCAGGTCCTGGCGCTGGTCTCGGCGCTGCTCGGCTATGTGCTGGCCGGCTACGGTCCCGGCTGGTTGGGCCTCGACATGTCGCTGAGCGCCGCGGGCATGATCGCGACGGTATCTGGGCTGATCCTGCTGCTGGCCTGCCTGTTCGGTCCCTATCGCCAGCGCGACGGCGCCGCCCGCGCCTGAGCCGGGGCCAACCCCGAACCTGGCCATCGATGCCCAGCATTGCCGGATGGCGAATGGTGCATTCGCAGTTCACCGGCTGTCGCGGCGCCACCGTCAGCGTAGTCTGAGTATAGATTCCTCTAACGCCTTGGAGGCTACGATGCAACCGTCACTGTTTATCTCCCACGGCTCTCCCGCGCTGGTCATCACCGACCACCCGGCGCGGGACTTCCTCGTCGCGCTTGGCCAGCGGCTGCCGCGTCCGCAGGGCGCGCTGGTGATCTCGGCCCACTTCGAGACGCCCGGGGTTACCCTCGGCAGCGCCGCGGCACCGGCCACCCTGCACGACTTCTACGGCTTTCCCGACTCGCTCTATCGGCTGCGCTACCCGGCCCCAGGCATGCCCGACACCGCCCAGGAACTGGCAGACACGCTGCAGAGCCACGGCATCGCGGCCAGCCTCGACCCCGAGCGGCCCCTCGACCACGGCATCTGGTCGCCGCTATCGCTGGTCTGGCCCGAGGCCGACATCCCGCTACTGCCGGTCAGCGTGCCCATGGCAATGACCGCGCAGCAGCAGCTCGAGGTCGCACGCCGGCTCGGCGAGTTCGCGGATGCCCACGGGCTGTGGCTGATCGGCTCCGGCGCGGCCACCCATAACCTCGGCGACCGCCGGCCGGAGGGCTCGCCGCCGGACGCCTGGGCGCTGGCCTTCCACGACTGGGCCTGCGAGGTGGCCGAGCGCGGCGACCTGGCGGCCCTCGCCGACTGGCAGCGCCAGGCGCCACAGGCCCGGCATGCCCACCCTACCCCCGAGCACTTCCTGCCGCTGCTGATGGTAGTCGCCGCCATGCAGGGGAGCCGCTGCAGGCGCTGCACCAGAGCTTCAGTTTCGGCAACCTCAGCATGCTGACCCTGGCCAGCCAGTCGCTGGCAGCGCAGTGGCAGGCGGCTGCCTAAGCGCAGGATGCGCCACCCGATAAGCTAAAAAAGGCGGCCCAAGCGGGCCGCCTCAAGCGGTTCAGTCAGAGCACCTGACCGAGAGAGACAATCGCGTAAACCGTTAGATCTCGAAGCCCAGACCAAAGTCCTCGGCAGAGATCGCCATCAGCGAGCCGCCGCCGGCCTGTACCATGGCGGCGTGGGCGCGGGTGCGCGGCAGCAGGCGCTGGTAGTAGAAGCTCGCGGTATCGAGCTTGGCTTGGTAGAAGGCGCGGTCGTCGCCGTCCAGCGCGGCGCTGGCGTGCTTGGCGGCGCGGGCGAACAGGTAGGCGAGGGTCACGTAGCCGGAGTACATCAGGTAGTCGACGCTGGCCGCGCCAACCTCATCGCGGTCCTGCATCGCCTTCATGCCCACGCCCATGGTCAGCTCGCCCCACTCGGCGTTGAGCTTGGCCAGCGGCTTGATGAATTCGGCCAGCGCCGGATTATCGGCCTCGGCCTGGCAGAACTTGTGAATCTCCTTGGTGAAGGCCTTGAGCGTCTCGCCCTGGCTCATCAGCACCTTGCGGCCCAGCAGGTCGAGGGCCTGGATACCGGTGGTGCCCTCGTAGAGGCGGGTGATACGCGCATCGCGTACCAGTTGCTCCATGCCCCACTCCTGGATGAAGCCGTGGCCACCGAACACCTGCACGCCCTCGTTGGTGGCCTCGAAGCCCACCTCGGTGAGGAACGCCTTGACGATCGGCGTCAGCAGGCCCAGCAGGGTCTCGGCGCGCTCACGTTCGGCGGCGTCCTGGCCGTGCTCGACCACATCGACCATCTGCGCGGTGTACAGCACCAGCATCCGGCCGCCCTCGGCGAAGGCCTTCTGGGTCAGCAGCATGCGACGCACGTCGGGGTGAACGATGATCGGATCGGCGGCCTTTTCCGGCGCCTTGGGGCCGGACAGCGCGCGCATCTGCAGGCGGTCGCGGGCATAGGCAAGCGAGTTCTGGAAGCTCGCCTCGGTAAGGCCCAGGCCCTGGATTCCGACCCCGATACGCGCCACGTTCATCATGGTGAACATGCAGGCCAGGCCCTTGTTGGGCGCGCCGACCAGATAGCCCTTGGCGGCGTCGAAGTTCATCACGCAGGTAGCGTTGCCGTGGATGCCCATCTTGTGCTCCAGCGAGCCACACACCACGCCGTTGCGCTCACCGGGCTCACCCGCCTCATTGGGTAGATACTTCGGCACCACGAACAGCGAGATCCCCTTGGAGCCCTGCGGGGCATCGGGCAGCTTGGCCAGCACCAGGTGAACAATGTTCTCGGCCAGGTCGTGCTCGCCGGCGGAGATAAAGATCTTCGTTCCCGTTACCGTATAGCTGCCGTCATCGCTGGGCACCGCGCGGGTCTTGATCAGGCCCAGGTCGGTGCCGCAGTGCGGCTCGGTGAGGCACATGGTACCGGTCCACACGCCCTCGACCAGCTTGGTCAGGTAGGTGGCCTTCTGCGCGTCGCTGCCGTGGTGGCGCAGCGCATCGGCGGCGCCGTGGGAGAGCCCCGGATACATGCCCCAGGCCAGGTTGGTGGCGCAGATCATCTCGGAGAGCACCATGCCCAGCGAGTGCGGCAACCCCTGGCCGCCGAACTCGGGCTCGGCGGAGAGACTCGGCCAGCCGCCCTCGACATACTGCTGGTAGGCCTGCTTGAAGCCCTTGGGCGCTTTGACGTCGCCGCCCTCCAGCAGGCAGCCCTCACGGTCGCCGCTCTGGTTGAGCGGCAGCAGCACCTCGCGGGAGAAACGTGCGCCCTCCTCGAGGATCGCCGCGACCACGTCCGGCGAGGCGTCGTCGCCTCCCGGCAGCGCAGCGTAGTGGCTAGGGAAGTCGAACATCTCGTCCATCACGAAGCGCAGGTCGCGCAGCGGGGCCTGATAGTCGGGCATCTTGCAATCTCCTCACGTCGGGCGCAGAAAGCACCGGCGGCGCTTTCAAACATGTGTTTGAAATTAGCGCTCGAGCCACCCGGAGTCAAGCGTTCGTTTGATGATTGACCTACCACCTTGGTGGTAGCCGGAACTCGCCCTGGCGGGGTCAGGAGGCGGGGCTCAGCACCATGTTGGCCAGCTCATCCGCCAGCTGGGCAGTGTTCATCGGCCCCTCGGGGTCGTACCAGCGCGCCGTCCAGTTGAGCGCGCCCAGGGCGAAACGGGTGACGGTCGCCGGGTCGCCGTGTACCAGCCCCACCTCGCGGGCTTCGACGATGACCTGATGCCATAGCGCTTCGTAGGCGTCACGCAGGTGGGTGAGGTGCTCGCGGTCCTCATCGTTGAGGCGCCGCCACTCATAGAGCGCCACGCCGTGGGCATGCCGATCGTCGTGAAGGGTCTCGAGGTGAACCCGGGCCAGCGCCACCAGCCGCGCGCGGGGCGTCGGCGCGGCCTCGGCCATGGCCCGGCGGGCGCTGACCAGGGCGTTGCGGGTACTCTCCTCGATCACCGCACAGAGAATCTCCTGCTTGTCGGCGAAGTGGTGGAACAGGCTGCCCGACTTGATACCCATCTCCTCGGCCAGCATGCGCACCGTGGTGCGGTCGAAGCCTTGCTGCATGAACAGCCGTGCGGCGATTCGTATCAGTTGCTGGCGGCGGGGCGAGTCGGTCGCTACATTCATCGCATTTACACTAGCGCTTGCTTGGTTATGCTGGAGCAAAGCATAGCCCCGCACGACGGGTCAATTGTCACCGCCTTCGAGGAGACCTCCATGGCAGCATCCAACGATATCGTGATTCTTTCCGCCGCCCGCACCCCGATGGGCGGCATGCTGGGCAGCCTGTCGAGCCTCACTGCTCCCGCACTCGCCGCAGTGGCGATCCGCGCCGCTATCGAGCGCGCCGGCATCGAACCCGACGAGATCGACGAGGGCTTTCTCGGCTGCGTGCTGCCCGGCGGGGTCAAGCAGGGCCCGGCGCGCCAGGCGATGCGCCAGGCCGGGATTCCCGACCAGATCGGTGCCACCACCATCAACAAGCTGTGTGGCTCGGGCATGAAGGCCGTGATGCTGGCCCACGACCTGATCCGCGCCGGTAGCGGCGAGCTGATCCTGGCCGGCGGCATGGAGTCGATGTCCAACGCCCCGCATATACTGACCAAGGCGCGCAGCGGCTATCGCCTGGGCCACGGCGAGCTCAAGGACCATATGTTCCACGACGGCCTCGAGGACGCCGAGACCGGCCAGCTAATGGGCGCCTTCGCCCAGCAGGTCGCCGACCAGCGCGGCTACGGCCGCGAGCGCATGGACGACTTCGCCATCGCCTCGCTGGAGCGCGCCATGGCCGCTCACCAGGCCGGGCACCTGGCGGCCGAGATGGCCCCGGTGACGGTCACCTCGCGCAGCGGCAAGACGCTGGTGGAGCACGATGAGCAGCCGTTCCAGGCCAAGCTCGACAAGATCCGCAGTATGCGCCCGGCGTTTGCCAAGGACGGCACCATCACCGCCGCCAACGCCAGCTCGATCTCCGACGGCGCCTCGGCGGTGATCGTCGCCAGCCGCGCCGCGGCCCAGGCCCACGGCCTGACGCCGATTGCCCGGGTGCTCGGCCACAGCACCTTCTCGCGCCACCCCAGCGAGTTCACCATCGCCCCGGTGGGCGCCATCGCCGCGCTGCTCGAACGCCTCGACTGGACGGTGGATGACGTCGACCTGTTCGAGGTCAACGAGGCCTTCGCCGTGGTCACCTTGATGGCCATGGACGACCTCGAAATCCCCCACGAAAAGGTCAACATCTTCGGCGGCGCCTGCGCCCAGGGCCACCCGGTGGGCTCCACCGGCTCGCGGATCATCGCCACCCTGATCAACGCCCTGCGCGTCACCGGCGGCAAGCGCGGCATCGCCAGCCTGTGCATCGGCGGCGGTGAGGCTACCGCCATCGCCGTGGAGCTGAGCGACTAAGCCCTGCCTGCGCCCTCGCCCGAGGGCGCCTGTTCGCCCCTGCCGGATCTGCCCTCCCCATTTCATGGGACGCCTTATATACGCTTGAGCATATATGATATTGCACATATCATGGCGGCATCGTTTCTCCAGCAGGGGCCATGCCATGACCGCACACCAGGAAGCCCAAGCGCCCAGCGTCTCCGGGGGCATGGGACTGTTCGAGCGCTTCCTGTCCCTCTGGGTGGTGCTGGCCATCGTCGCCGGCATCCTGCTCGGTCAGTTCGCCCCTGCGATGCCCGAGGCGCTGTCGCGCTTCGAGGTTGCCCAGGTCTCCATCCCGGTGGCGATCCTGATCTGGGCGATGATCTTTCCCATGATGCTGCAGATCGACTTCACCTCGATCCTCGGCGTGCGCCGCCAGCCCAAGGGACTGTTCATCACCACCTCGGTGAACTGGCTAATCAAGCCCTTCAGCATGTTCGCCATCGCCTGGTTCTTCCTGATGGTGGTATTCGCCCCGCTGATCCCCGCGGAGCGTGCCAGTGAATACCTCGCCGGCGCCATCCTGCTGGGCGCCGCGCCCTGTACCGCCATGGTCTTCGTATGGAGCTACCTGACCCGCGGCGACGCCGCCTATACCTTGGTGCAGGTGGCGGTCAACGACCTGATCATGCTGTTCGCCTTCGCCCCCATCGTGGTCTTCCTGCTCGGCGTGTCGAACATCCAGGTGCCCTGGGACACGGTCATTCTGTCGGTGGTGCTCTACATCGTCATCCCGCTAGCGGCTGGCTACCTGACCCGCCAGGCCGTCATCGCGCGGCGTGGCAGCGAGTGGTTCGACAAGGTATTCATGAAGCGTATTGGCCCAGTTACGCCAGTGGGATTAATTATCACCCTGGTGCTACTGTTCGCCTTCCAGGGCGAGGTGATCCTCGCCAACCCGCTGCATATCGTGCTGATCGCCATCCCGCTGATCATCCAGACCTTCCTGATCTTCTTTATCGCCTACGGCTGGGCCAAGGCGTGGAAGGTGCCCCACAATGTGGCCGCCCCAGGGGCGATGATCGGCGCCAGCAACTTCTTCGAGCTCGCCGTGGCGGCGGCCATCGCGCTGTTCGGCCTGCAGTCCGGTGCGGCGCTGGCCACGGTGGTAGGCGTGCTGGTGGAGGTACCGCTGATGCTGGCCCTGGTGCGTATCGCCAACAAGACGCGACATCACTTTCCCACAGCCGACGCAACGACAGCCGCCACGGCGAAGGGCTGAAGCCTGGCCATAGAGGTCAGCGGCCAGCCACACTCCCCTCAGCTCCGAACGCCTCGCTGAGTGATCCCTGGTAGCGCCAGCCGTCGGGCACACGCAGTTCATGGCTGTGGCTGCCGGCCAGCCGGCAGATCGCCACACTGGGTGGCGTGCCGCCAACACCAATATTCACGGTCTCGAAGGTCAGCCAGTCACAGGGAGTAATCAAACCGCGCTTCTGATCAGCGAAGGCGATGTCCTCGACGTTGCCCTCCCAGTCGAAACTCAAACCCAGCGCCGTCAGGCGCTCTACCAGGCGGCGCACCTCTGCCGGGTCGACCAGGCTGACACAGACCAGTTCGTCGTCGGAGCATACCCTCGTTTCCGGCAGGTTGGTTCCCAGTGTCTCCCAGGCACCAGCTATTCGAGTCTCGACTGCTGCTGCGCGAATCAGTATCGCCGTGGCTTCCACGAGTACGGCCATCTCAACTCCCGTTGACTTGCCTCTGTCCCCTGAAATATAGGAACTCGGGCATTAAGTGCCGGGCGTGCGCACTGCGCCTGAAAATTGACCTAACGCAAGTAATCGCTCGCAACCCCTTACACTTTTGGCTAATTCGAGTGGCAGACATAGAGGTCATCTGCCAAGCTTTCACAAAATATATGCCAATATGCATATTACGATAACAATACTACCTGATGAATCATCATGCCGCACTCGGATACGCCCTCGCACTCCACACCAAGGTACCCGATACCCGGTGTCGCCTGGCTTCCCTCGCGCTGCCTGCAAGCGCCACCGCACCCGCTGGCCTGCTCGCGCTGCCTCGACGCCTGCCCGATCGAGGCACTTGCCTTTAACGACGATGGCAGCTCGCTGGTAGCAAGCGACGCCTGCCACGGCTGCGGCCAGTGCGTGCCGGCATGCCCCAGCGAGGCGCTGGCCAGCGATGAGCTCGACGCCCTTGTAGCAAAGCAGCCATCCGGCAAGCCGCTGCGACTCAGCTGTCATCGTAGCGCCAGCGACAGCGGCCTGACTCCTGTGCACTGCCTGCGTGCATTGGGGCCCGATCTGCTGGCCGCAATAGCGGCACGTGCAGCACCCGAGGCGGTCACCCTGAGCCTGCCCAATGGCTGCCGCGACTGCGCCGCAGCGCCTCGCTTGGACCAGGATCCCTGGCGCAACCGCGCCGAGGGGCTGGCAGCGATCACCGACACACCGGCCGTCGTCGGCTATCGCCCTGCCCGTACACGGGTGAGTCGTCGTGACCTGCTGCGTGGCCGACCCAGCCCGCGACTGCCGGTTATTGCCAGCGATGACGTAGCCCCGAAAGCACGGCGACTGCAGCGCTGGCTGGCAGCCACCGAGACGCTGGGCGAGACCTCGGTGCTGCCGGCGCTGAGCCTCAACGCCGACGCCTGCCGAGCCCACAGCGTCTGCGCCCGGGTCTGCCCTACCCAGGCCCTGCAGGAAACGCCAGCCGGCGAGCTGAGCTTCGCCCCTCAGGCCTGTTTGGACTGCGGCCATTGTGTGGCCGCCTGCCCCGAGGGCGCGCTTGCCATCAGCGACTCCGCCAGTACGGCAGTGGTGACGCTGCGCAAGGCCCAGCGAATCGACTGCTTCCTGTGCGGGCGCTCCTTCGCTTTGCGCAAGGGCGACGAGCAAGACCACGAGAACGGCCCTACCTGCCCGGCCTGCCAGCGAGAGTCGGCACTGATGCAGGAGAGCTTTGATGGCCTGTTTGGCTAATATCCCGAGGGAGATCCGATGAAACTGTTCCAGACCCTGATCAACCGGCGCCGCTTCCTGCAGTCGTCGGCTGCGGTGGGCGCCACCGCGGGCGTTGCGACAGCGGGTTTTACCGGCCTGACCGGACTTGCTCCGGTGCCGGAGGCGCGCGCCCAGAAGCGTCACGGTGAGACAGTCGTCACCAAGAGCATCTGCGCCCAATGCCCGGCCCGTTGCGGCATCGATGTCTACACCACCGACGGACGGGTGCACGCGATCTACGGTGACACCGGCAATCCCATCGCCAACGGCAAGCTGTGCCCCAAGGGGCATCTAGGCAGCTACTTCCTCTACGACCCGGACCGCTTCAAGGGCCCCATGCGGCGTACTAATCCCAACAAGGGGCGCGATGAAGACCCCGGCTTCGTACCGATCTCCTGGGATGAAGCACTAGACATGGTCGCCGAGCGCTTGAACGACCTTCGTGCCAAGGGCGAGTCTCATCGCTTCGCTCACTTCTATGGCCGCGGCTGGGGCTCCTCGGATGCTGGTCTCTACGGCGACTTCGGCCGACTCTATGGCACGCCCAACTCGGCCATCGGCCACTCCTCAATGTGCGCCGACGGCTCCAAGAAGGCCAAGCAGGCCACCGACGGCAACAACTCCTACAACAGCTACGACTACCGCCGCACCAACTACCTGCTGATCATGGGGGCGAGCTTCCTCGAGGCCTTCCGTCCCTATAACAATGTGATGCAGATGTGGGGCGAGATGCGCAGCAAAAGCCCGAAGACGCGTGTTACCACGGTGGACGTGCGCATGAATCCCACTATGGCCGCCTCCGACCGGGCGCTCTATATCAAGCCCGGAACCGACGGCGCCTTCGCCCTGGCGGTGGCCCACGTGATCCTCACCGAGGGGCTATGGGATCGCGAGTTCATCGGCGAATTCAGCGCCCCCAACCGCCGCTTCGTCACCGGAGAGGACGTCGACGCAGACGACTTCAACGAGCGCTGGGGCCACGGTCTGATCGAGTGGTGGAACCAGGAGCTCATGGAGCGCACTCCCGAGTGGGCCGAGCAGGTTACCGGCATCCGCGCCCGCGACATCCGCCAGACCGCCATGGAGTTCGGCTCGACCCGGCCTGCGGTGGCGCTGTTCGAGCGCGGTCCCACCGGCCACAGCAACGGCACCTACAACGGCATGGCGATCCACGCCCTCAATGCCCTGGTCGGCTCGCTGTTCGCCGAGGGTGGACTCGGATATCAGATGGGCGTGCCCTACGGCGACCTGCCAGCGAGTGCCGACGACTACACCGACAGCTACTCCCGCAACGGTGCCTGGCGCAACCAGCCGCGCATCGACATGGCGCGTACCGGGCGCTGGCCCATGGCCGACAACATGATGCAGGAGACCGCCAAAAACCACCTGGCAGGCGAGCCTTATACTCTCGATACGGCGATGTTCTTCTATACCAACCCGATCTGGTCATCGCCCGACCCCAAGGAGTGGGAAGAGGCGCTCAGGGACGTCTTCGTCATCGACACCTCGCCCTACCCCGGTGAGACGGCGATGTTCGCCGACCTGGTACTGCCGGAATCCACCTACCTGGAGCGCTTGCAGGACTCCCCCACCTACCCCTTCGAAGGCTGGCCGATGACGGCCCTGCGGGTGCCGGCGGTGGAGCCGATCTACGACACTCGCCACTTCGGCGACATCCTGATCGGCATCGGCAAGCGCCTCGACGGCCGCATCGGTGAGTACTATCACCAGTTGGACAACGTCGAGAACATACTGCGCCACCTCGCCGTCGGCTTCGCCGAGAACCCCGGCGACAACGGCGTTACTGACTTCGAGAGCTGGAAGGAAAAGGGGGTCTGGTACCAGAAGCCCTATCACTATCGCTATCATCGCGGCGATTTCTATCGCTGGGACGGCCAGCGGCACTCGATTCGCATGAACGAGGAGGAGGTCAAGGAGACCCTGCTCAAGACGCCCAGCGGCAAGTTCGAGTTCAAGTCCGGCTTCCTGGAGGTCCACGCTGAGTATATCGAGCTGGAGCTCGGCATTCCGCGGGATCGCGCCGGCCTGATCCAGTGGCTCGAGCCGGTGCACTCAGGTGGTGACGGCGATCTGTTTTTCGTGACGCCTAAGACGCCTCTACACGCCGAGGGGCGAGGCGCCAACATCCCCCACCAGATGGCGATCCACCAGCCCATCGCCGGCGGCCGTGGCACTGTCTATCTGGAGGTCCATCCGCAGACCGCCCGCGATCGCGGCATCGGCAACGGCGATCGGGTCAGAATCACGTCCGACCTGGGCAGCATCGAGGCGGAGTGTCGCTTCGTGGCCGGCCATCGCCCGGACACCATCGTGCTGCCCCTCGAATTCGGCCACTG
The DNA here is from genome assembly GCF_010977575.1 of Halomonas socia. Lineage (GTDB taxonomy): Bacteria > Pseudomonadota > Gammaproteobacteria > Pseudomonadales > Halomonadaceae > Franzmannia > Franzmannia socia. Next base: position 2,739,607 of record NZ_CP048812.1, on the reverse strand, counting down.
GGCCCAGGGGCGCTGGGCCAAGGGGCGCGGGCCGGGCCACTCGGGGGAGGTGACGCGCAACGTCTCCGACCCGATCTCTGGGCTCGCCAGCTACTACACCGGCAAGGTCAAGCTCGAGCGGGCCTGACCCGCACGCTGACGCCAGACACCCTGACCGAACACGGCTTGAGGATAACGACTATGGCAAAGTGGGGAATGGTCATCGACCTGGACAAGTGCACCGGCTGTCAGGCCTGCACCACCGCCTGCTCAATGGAGAACAACACCTTGCCCGGCGAGAGCTGGCAGGACGTACTGTTCTACAACGCCGGGGAGTACCCCAGCGCCCAGATGAAGTGGCTGCCGCGGCCCTGCATGCAGTGTGAGAACCCCTCCTGCGTGCACGTCTGCCCGACCCGGGCGACCTACAAGGACCCCGACGCCGGCGGCATCGTCTTCGTCGACTGGAACAAGTGCATCGGCTGCAAGTACTGCATGATCGCCTGCCCCTACGGCGTGCGCTTCTACTCCGACGAGCAGCCGCTGATTGAGCCCGACATTCGCGACGCCTATCCGAGCGACAACGGCCAACTGTGGAGCCCGCCCTACCAGAATCCCGAGGAGGACTGGCGGCGCGGCATCGGCATCCAGCCCAAGGGCGTGGTCTCCAAGTGCACCTTCTGCTACCACAAGGTCAAGCACGCCCCCGAAGGCGTGGCCGACCTTGATGAAGACAATCCCGAGGTCAAGGAGTACGTACCGGCCTGCGTGCGTACCTGCGCACCCAAGGCGCGCTACTTCGGCGACCTGGACAACCCCGAGAGCCAGGTCAACCAGCTGATCGGTGATAAGCACGGGGTTCGCCTCAAGGACCATACCGGTAACAAGCCACAGGTCTACTACCTAGGAACCGGTGCCGGCATCCCTGCCTTCACCCCCGCCGACAGGGAGCATGACGCATGAACGTTTCCATGAAAGGCATAAGATCCACGACTCATGCCAACAGCCTGCAAGGTTCGTTGGGCTGGGGGCTACTGGTGATCGCCGGCATCGTACTGCTCGCCAGCCTCGGCTTCGCGCTCATGCAGCTGATGACCACTGGCCATACCTCCTTCAACACCAGTTCCAACTTGCCCTGGGGCCAACCCATCGCTACCTATCTCTACTTTGCGCTGGCCTCCTCCGGGCTGGGGCTGATCGCCTCGCTGCCGCTGGTGTTTGGCTTCAAGCAGTACTACCCGGTCGCCAAGCGCTGCATCTTCCTGGCCTTTATCGTGCTGATCTCGGGGATGTGTGTACTGGCTCTGGAGCTCGGCCACGTCTTCCGCATGCTGTGGGCCATCCCGCTGAACCTACAGGTGCAGTCGGCGATGTTCTGGATGGGCGTTTTCTATGCCCTCGACCTGCTGTTCCTGCTGTGGAAATTCAGCAAGCTGCAGGGCGGTGAGTGGGACAGCAAGACCGCCAAGCAGGTGGGTATTGCGTCGTTTATCGGGGTGCTCCTGGCCAGCGGCAACCTGGCGCTGATCTTCGGTATGATGAGCATGCGCCCCTTCTGGTTCGATGCCCTGCTGCCGATCTACTTCTACTTCACCGGCGTGACCAGCGGTGTGGCCGCCCTGGTGTTCTTCACCTACCTGGCCCACGGCTTCCAACGTGATCGCATGCCCCCAGCGCTGCAGGCCTTGCTGACCGGCGCCCTGCCCAAGCTGTTTGCCGCGCTGATCGGCGGCACCCTGCTATTCATTGCGGCACGCGCGATCACCGGGCTCTACAGCAATAATCCCGAGATCCACCTGGTGTGGACCGACTACCTGTTCGCCTCGCCGCTGTATATCACCACACTGCTGCTGGGCCTGCTGCTGCCCTTCGTGGTGATGCTCAGCGCCACCCTGCGCAACCGCGTAGGCGTGCAGGTGCTGGTGGCCTGTCTGGTGTTTCTGGGGCTGTTCGCCGAGCGCTTCTACTTCGTGGTGGGTGGCCAGGTCGTGCCGCTGTTCAAGGGCACCTGGGAGCCCGGTCTGCTCAGCTACAGCCCCTCGGCCACCGAGTGGGCCTTGACGCTGATCGGCGGGTCGCTGTGCTTCGTGCTCTACCTGCTCGGCGAGAAGTTCCTGAACCTGGGGGATATGCCGCGCCAGATAGCCGAGGCTCCGATAGGCAACCAGGCGAGTACCGCCTGAAACAACCAACCTGTCGCATCCTCAAGGAGAAGGGGCGGCCCACCAGTCGGCAGGCCGTCCCGTCAGCAATATGACACAACCTACTGCGTTCCCCGATCTGCTGCCAGCCGCCGAGCTTAGCCTCTGCCTCTCCCGGGCATTTCTCGCCCCTCAAGCAGGCGTGACGCTGGAAGAAGCGCAAGGCCCGTTGCTAGAGGATCTGCGCAGCCTGGCCGATGAACTCCCGGCGCTTCAGACCGCGCGCCTCGACACCCTCTCCCGGGCGCTGGAAGCGCTGGCTGATACCCAGCAACTGCTCCTGGGCTATAGCCGCCTGTTCCTGGCGTCGCCTGCCCCCGCGCCGCTCAACCTCGGTGCCTACCTGGACGGAGCCCTGATGGGGCAGAGCACTCAGTCGATACTCGCCCTCTATCGCCGCCACGGCCTCGAGCATGACCCTGCCTTCCATGATCTGCCCGACCACCTGTCGCTCAACCTGCAATGGCTGGCCTGGGTCTACAGCGAGGCCATGGAAGCCAGAGACGCTGGCGAGGAGGCGACACCGACCATCAGCGACGCCATGACCATGCTGGGCGATTTCACCCTGCCCGCCCTGGCGGCGCTGCGCGGCAAGCTGGTACCGATCGGCCGGGAAGATGCGTCCACGCGGCCCTGGCGACTGCTGATCGAGCTACTCCATGGGGCACTGGCCCACGACCTGTCGCGGCTTGCTGCGTTGCTACCCGCCCACGCTCCGGGAGCGAATCCGGAGACACCACGTGGCAACGCCCGAGATGCAATCGCCACTTTCGCAGCGAGCGAGGCACCGCAGGAAACGCTGACCTGTCGCAGCTGCGGCGATCGCTTCGAGAGCGACGCGGTGCTGGCGGAGATGCGCAAGCGCCTGACCGAAGCCGGCGTCAGCGCCGACCATATGACGGTCTGCCCGCGCTGCCAGGACCGCGACAGCGCCGCCTTCTCGCTGAGGCCACCTGGGGCCGGCCTCAAGGCCTGGCAGTGATTCACCTTGAAAGGAGTTTCCCATGACCAGCATCGCTCCCCTCTGCGAGGTCACCGCCGAGTACCTGCTGACCGACGAGCAGGGCGAACGCATGGCGGCCTCGCCCCCCACGGTGCCGCTGCACTATGTGCACGGCACGGGACAGCTGCTGCCAGCCTTGGAGGCGTCACTCGAGGGCCGCCAGCGCGGCGACGAGATCCACGTGACACTGACCCCGGACCAGGCCTACGGCCCCCATCGGCCGGAACTGGTCTTCGAGGCGGTACGCGACAACCTGCCGCCGGGCCAAGAGATCCGCGTCGGCATGACGCTGACACCAGGCGGCCAGCGGGGCAAGTTTTCACTCAAGGTGGTGGGGCTGACCGAACGCGGCGCGATGCTGGACGGCAACCATCCGCTGGCGGGCAGGACGGTCTGCTGGACGCTCAAGATTCTCGGGGTCAAACCGGGCAATCAGAGGCCGCTGGGGGAGTTGGACCATCAGCCGATTCACTGGGTAGCCGTCGATGAGTAACCATCTCAGAATCGGGCTTCCTCAGCACAGGGCAGCGCGGCGCGCCGGTCGGTCACCCATGGCGTCGAGGCGCGCCTGCAGCGCCGCCAGCCGAGCGGCCTCACCCTCGGCGACTGCTTTCAGGGTAGCCAGGATCCAGTCAGGGAGCGTCGGCGTCATCCCATAGTAGACCCATTGGCCTTCTCGACGATCGATCAGCACCCCGCAGGCGCGCAATTGGGCCAAGTGACGCGATACCTTTGGCTGAGACTCACCGAGTGCATGCGTCAGCTCGCAGACGCATAGCTCGCCCTCGCGATGAATCAGCAGGGTCAGCAGCAACCGGGTTTCGTCACCGAGGCACTTGAACAGTCGGGTGGGTTCCAGCGACAGCACGAAATTACCTTCTCATCATGATCGGCAGGTATCTTACGCGATTGGCACCACGCCCGACAGTGCGGCACCCTCGCCGCATCCCGCCGATGGCTTCTGTTAATCTAGTGCCCTGACGACCACATGGAGGAATATGCTGTGGCCCACCTGCTGGTTTTCCTGGGCTCGGCCCGTGACAGCACCCCGCCGACGCCGGCCCGCCTCGGCCTGCGCGTGGCACGCGCCTGCGTCGAGCTGCTGGAAGCCAGCGGCGCCAGTGCGAAGCTGATCGATCCGCTCGATGTCGATCTCGGCGCGATCTTCAAACCCCACTTCGCCTACGCCAAATCGCAGGTTCCCGAACCTCTAGTTGCCCTGGCCGCCAAGATCGAGGCCGCCGATGGCTATGTCATGGTCAGTCCCGAGTACAACCACTCCATGAGCCCGGCCCTAGCCCATCTGCTCAACCATTTCGGCAGTTCGCACTATGCCTTCAAGCCAAGCGCCATCGTCACCTACTCGGCCGGCCAGTGGGGCGGGGCCCGGGCCGCAGTCGGCATGCGCACCTTCCTCTCGGAGCTTGGCTGCTTACCGGTGTCGGCGATGATTCATGTGCCCAAGGCACAGGAAGTGCTCGAGGAAGACGGCCGTTTCGTGAGCGATGCCGAATGTTGGGGCGACTATTTTGGCCGCACCCTCAGCCAGCTCCTGTGGTGGGCCGACGCCTGCACCAGACACCGCCAGACGCAGGATCCCCATCGGCTATCCCCCGCTTTCTGCCAGGCACCCTCCCAGCGCAATGCCCCCTGACCACTAAGGCGAGTGTTGATGCGCGACCAAATGGAACGCCACCAGGCCTGGATCTACCTTGCCTTCATCCTGGCCGGGCTGGCACTGGGGCTGTGGCAGCCGACGCTGGCGAGTGTGCTCGAGCCACTGCTGTGGCCGCTGCTCGGTACACTGCTGTATGCCACCTTTACCCAGATCCCGCTGACCCACATACGCCGCGGATTTAGCGACTGGCGCTTCATGGCCGCGCTGCTACTCGGTAACTTCGTGGTGATTCCGCTGCTGGTGGGTAGCGGCGTGGCGCTGCTGCCGCTGTCGCCAGCGGTGCAGGCGGGGGTGCTGCTGGTGCTGCTGGTGCCCTGCACCGACTGGTTCATCAGCTTCACCCACCTCGGCAAGGGCGAGGTGGGCAGGGCCATCGCCGCGGCGCCGTTACTATTGCTGGTGCAAGTCGTCGCGCTGCCCGTCTACCTATGGCTGTTCCTCGGCCCGGGCTGGTTCCAGCTCGCGCTCAGCAGCCAGTTGCTCGGCGCCTTCGCCGGGCTGATTCTCACGCCCTTGGCGCTGGCCTGGCTGACCGAGCGCCTCGCCGAACGCCAACCGGCGGCCAGGCGCGTGGTACATGGGCTCGGTCTGCTGCCGGTGCCGCTGCTGGCACTGGTGGTACTGGTGATCGCCTCCTCCCAGGTCAATAGCGTGATCGGCCTTGGCGGCGTGCTGCTGCAGGTGCTGGCGATCTTCATCGCCTACCTGCTGTTCGCCGCGCTGCTGGGCAGGCTGCTCGGCCGCGGCTTCGGCCTGGCCCCGGGGCCCGCACGCACCCTGACCTTCAGCTTTGGCACCCGCAACTCCTTCGTGGTGCTGCCCATCGCCCTGGCCCTGCCCGAGGCGTGGCAGGCCGCCGTGGTGGTAATCGTCTTCCAGTCGCTGGTCGAGCTGTTTGGCATGGTCGCCTATCTGCGCTGGGTACCCGGTCGGCTGATTCCTTCGCGAACCGAAGCGTAGCCTCAGCACAGCGCCGCACGTCGCTCCGGGCGATTGCCCATCGCCGCCAGCCGCGCCAATCCCGCCTGGATACGCTGGAGGTCTCCCTCGGCGGCGGCGGCCAGGGCGTCCAGCGCCCACGGGGGGAGCGTCGGCGTCAGCCGGTAGTAGACCCACTGGCCGTCGCGCTGGTCGACCACCAGGCCGCAGCCGCGCAGCTGGGCCAGGTGTCGTGAGACCTTGGGCTGCGACTCCTCGAGCACGTGGGTCATCTCGCACACGCACAGCTCGCCCTCCTGCTGAATCAGCAGCATCAGCATCAGGCGGGTGTCGTCGGCCAGGCATTTGAACAGGCGTAGCGGTTGCACGGTGCCCTCTCTTGATTATTTCGATGATATTGATGCAGTCGTCCTGATCGGCAGGGCTATTGCAGATAGGCAGCACCGCTCAGAACGGATCCGTCGACAGGCCTGCTCTAATTGGCGACCGCGGTATCGGCCTGCCTCGGCAGCGCCAGGGCCATCAAGGCGCTAGCGGCGACCAGCCCCGCCGCCACCCACAGGCAGGCGCTGAGGCCGTGGGTCATGTACAGCCAGCCGGAGAGCAGCGTGCCGATCAGCCGGCCCATGGCGTTGGCCATATAGTAGAAGCCGACGTCCATCGACACGCCGTCGGCACGGGCGTAGTGCACGATCAGGTAGCTGTGCCAGCTGGAGTTGATCGCAAACAGCACGCCGAAGGCCAGTAGCCCCGCCACCAGCCAGCCCACCGCGGTCAGCGGCAGCAGCGCCAGCGCCACGCCGAGCAGCGCCAGAGCCGCGGCCCAGCCGGCGGTGATCACCCGCGCCTCGCCGCTCATCAGCCGGGTCAGCCTGGGCGCCTGGGTCTGCACCCCACCATAGCCGATCACCCACAGCGCCAGCAGCCCGCCCACCGTCCACTGGCTCCAGCCGTGCTGCTCATAGAGAAACACCGGCAGCGCCACCACGAACCACACGTCGCGGGAGGCAAACAGGCACAGCCTTGCTGCGGACAGCACATTGACCGCCCGCGACTTGGAGAACATCTCGGAGAACTTGGGCTTGACCTTCTGGCGGCCCAGGTCGGCGCGCAGCCGCCACAGCGACAGCCCCAGCACGGCGCTGAGCATCACCGCCATGGCCAGTACCGCGCCCTGGAAGCCAATCAGCGTGAGCAGCACGCCGCCAACGAAGAAGCCCAGCCCCTTGAGGGCATTCTTGGACCCGGTGAGCATCGCCACCCAGCGGTAGAGCGCACTGCCGGCGCTGGCGCTCTCCTTGGGCACCAGCACCTTGACCGCGCTCTTGGCGCTCATCTTGTTGAGGTCCTTGGCGATCCCCGACAGCGCCTGGGCAGCCATCACCCACACCACCGTCAGCATGCCGGCCGGCACCAGCAGCATCGCCAGGGCGACGATCTGCAGGCCGAGGCCGACGTTCATGGTGCGGTTGAGCCCCAGCCGCGCGCCTAGCCAGCCACCCACCAGGTTGGTGACCACGCCGAACGCCTCGTAGAACAGGAACAGCATGGCCACTTCCAGCGGCGAGTAGCCCAATTGGCTGAAGTAGAGCACCACCAGCATGCGCAGCGCGCCGTCGGTGAGGGTGAAGGCCCAGTAGTTGCCGGTGATCAGCAGGTACTGGCGTACCTCGAAGGGCAGCTGCCTGACCCGCGCCAGCAGCGACATCGCCTCAGCCACGGGTCACCTGCACGCCACCGACCTTCAGCGCCAGCTCGGCGGTACGGTTGGCATAGCCCCACTCGTTGTCGTACCAGGCGTAGAGCTTGAGCTGGGTGCCGTTGACGACCATGGTCGAGAGCGCATCGATGATCGCGCTGCGCGGGTCGGTGCGGTAGTCGATGGAGACCAGCGGTCGCTCCTCATAGCCGAGGATGCCGGCCAGCGGGCCGGCGGCGGCGGCCTTCAGGGCGGCATTGACCTCCTCCACAGTGACCTCGCGCTCGAGCTCGAAGACCATGTCGGTGAGCGAGGCGTTGGCCAGCGGCACGCGTACCGCGTGGCCGTTCAACTTGCCCTCGAGCTCGGGGAAGATAGCGGTGATCGCCTTGGCCGAGCCGGTGGTGGTGGGAATCAGGCTCATGCCGCAGGCCCGGGCGCGACGTAGATCCTTGTGCGGGGCATCGAGGATGGTCTGGGTGTTGGTGATGTCGTGCACCGTGGTCATCGAGCCGTGGCGAATGCCGTAGGTCTCATGGATCACCTTGACCACCGGCGCCAGGCAGTTGGTGGTGCAACTGGCCGCGGTAACGATGCGATGCGTCGCCGGGTCGTAGAAGTCGTCGTTGACGCCGACCACCAAGTTGAGCACGCCCCCCTCCTTGACCGGCGCGCTGACCACCACCCGCTCGATGCCCTGGTCGAGATAGGCGTTGAGCTTTTCCGACGTCTTCATCTTGCCGGAGCACTCGATGGCCACCCGGCAGCCCGACCAGTCGCTGTCGCCCAGCTCGCGATGGGAGCTGAAGGCGATCCGCCGGCCGTCGATAACGATGGCGCCCTCTTCTGCCACTATGCCCTGCCCCGGCGACCAGTGGCCGTGCACCGAGTCGAACTCGAGCAGGTGGGCGAAGGTGGCCGCGTCGCCGCCCGGGTCGTTGATGCGCTTGATCTCGACCTCGCCGGCCTCGACGCTGGCCCATAGGCTGCGCAGGGCCAGGCGTCCGATACGCCCGAAGCCGTTGATGCCGATGCTGACTGACTCACTCATTGGTTGCACTCCACCAGAGAGTATATATGGACATTCATATATACTATCGCGTTATGACACCATGATGACAACTGTGCCTGGCCGATGAGGGCATGCACCTCCTCGGCCATGCGCGTCTCAGCCGAAACGACCGGTGATATAGTCGTGGGTGCGCTGGTCCTCGGGATTGGTAAATATCTTGTCGGTATCGCCGACCTCAACCATGTCTCCCATATGGAAGAAAGCCGTCTTGTGCGCCACCCGCGCTGCTTGCTGCATATTGTGGGTTACCATGGCGATGGTATAGCTGGCACTCAGCTCATCGATCAACTGTTCGATCTTGGCCGTGGCGATAGGGTCCAAGGCCGAGCAAGGCTCATCCATCAGGATCACCTCTGGACTGATGGCGATGGTCCGCGCAATGCACAAGCGCTGCTGCTGCCCACCCGACAGACTGGTTCCCGGCTGATCGAGTCGATCCTTGACTTCATCCCACAAGCCGGCGCGACGCAGGCTACGCTCAACGACCTCATCGAGCTCGGCGCGCCTGCTGGCCAGTCCATGGAGTCGCGGCCCATAGGCGATATTCTCGTAGATCGACTTGGGGAAGGGGTTGGGCTTCTGGAACACGATACCGACTTGAGCACGTAGCAGTACGACATCCAGCGATGGGGCATAGATATCATTGCCGTCGAGTGTCACATCGCCCTCGACGCGGCAGCCGGGGATGGTATCGTTCATGCGGTTGAGGCAGCGCAGGAAGGTCGACTTGCCACAGCCTGAGGGGCCGATGAAGGCGATCACCTCATTCTCGACGATATCCAGGTCGATACCGTGCAGGGCCTGACTGTCGCCATAGAACACCTTCACGCCACGCGTGCTCATCTTGACCTGGCCCTGTTGATGCGAGTCACTGCGTTGCTCGCTCTTGTGCATTGCCGTCGGGACGGTAACCGTTGCAGTCGTCATTTACCACCTCGTCTCGAGTTTTTTGCGTAGCCAGATGGCCAGCGCGTTGAGGCTCAGCATAAGCGCCAACAGCACAATAATGGCCGCCGACGTTCTCGCTTCGAAGAAGTTGCGCAGCTCATTGCCCTGCCATAGGTATATCTGTACCGGTAACGCCGAGGCTTGGTCGAAGGGCGTCGCGGGAATGTTGGACACAAACGCATTCATGCCAATCAGAAGCAAGGGGGCCGTCTCCCCTAGCGCCTGGGCCACCCCGAGAATCGACCCTGTCAATATTCCAGGAAGGGCCAGCGGCAGCACGTGATGGAAAACCGTCTGGACCTTGGAAGCACCCATTCCTAGTGCGGCCTGGCGAATAGAGTTGGGAATTGAACGTAGCGCGGCACGCGTTGCGATAATGATAGTGGGAAGTGTCATCAGTGTCAGCACCAGACCACCTACCAGTGGTGCCGACAGTGGAAGCCTCAAATAGCCAATGAAAATCGCCGCTCCCAACAAACCAAAAACGATTGACGGCACCGCCGCCAGATTATTGATATTGATCTCAATGAGATCGGTCAGACGATTCTTCGGGGCAAACTCTTCCAGATAAATGGCACTCGCCACGCCTATCGGAATCGACAGCAGCATGACGATCAACATCATGAACAGCGAGCCCATGAATGCCCCCGCGAGCCCTGCCGATGCCAAAGAGCTGCGCGAGTCTGTATTCAGGAACAGCGCTGTGCTGAACGCATTGGTAATCACTCCTTCCTCGTAAAGATGGTCTGCCCACTCGCGAGTCTGGGCGCTCAACTGTTGCTGACTGTCCGGAAGATCACGGTTGATATTTCCTTTGATCCAGACATCGACGTTGGCACTTGCCAACAACTTTATGGTGTGCGTCTCACCCAATAACGACTGATCCTCAATGAACCGGTCACGCAGAGTGCGTCTCTCGGCCGATGTTACCAATGCCCGAAGGTCGCGTGTCTGCTGGGGTTCGATCTCTTCGCCAAGAGCCTCTGCTAAGGCATTATCGATCAGCTGTTGCCAATTGACGCGCCCTACTTCGCTCTGCCAAGTGAAATCGCGCTCACGAAAGTCAGCATTACTCTCACCCTCTTGCTGAATTGGCCGCTCTGATACATTGACAATGTCGGAGTCGAAGTGGATATCCAGGTAAAACGTTGCCTGCCAGAAGGCTGGCAAACCACGCATCAGAATGCTCGCGAACAGGATCAGCACTAGCACCATGCCGGTCACTACCGCGGCCAGCCCAAGGCGACGAAACCTCTTCTCTTGGCGATGCCGCGATGCCAGTGACCGCTCGATAATGGCAAGACGCTCACCGCGCGACGCTTGAGTGATGGTATTCAAGATGCCCCCTGCCAATTATTCATATTGCTGACGATAGCGGCGCACTATCACCAACGCGATGACGTTCAAGCCCAGTGTGATCACGAACAGCGTCAAGCCGAGTGCAAAAGCGACCAGCGACTGCGGGCTGGCGAAATCCATATCACCGGTCAACTGATTGACAATGGTCACGGTAATTGTCGACACCGCCTCGAAGGGGTTAGCGTGGAGTACCGGATTATTACCCGCCGCCAATACCACGATCATGGTCTCGCCGATAGCCCGACTCGCCGCCAGCAGAAAAGCCCCGACGATACCCGGCAGGGCCGCAGGCAGCACCACCTGACGAATGGTTTCGGACTTGGTGGCACCCAGTCCCAGCGCGCCGTCGCGCAGTGCCTTGGGCACCTGGGTGATGATGTCATCGGAGAGAGACGAGACGAATGGGATGATCATGATACCCATCACCAGCCCAGCGGTGAGCGCACTGGTGGTACGAATGCTGATTCCCACCAAGTCGCCAAGTCCCGATAGGAAAGGGCCAATCACGATCAACGCGAAAAACCCATAAACTATGGTTGGAATGCCCGCCAGCACCTCGATGACCGGCTTCGCCACATTACGCAGCGATGGCGGTGCATATTCGGACATGTAGATCGCCGTCATCAGCCCCAGGGGAATGGCCACCAGCAGCGCGATGCTACTAACCATCAAGGTGCCCCATAGCAGAGGCAGCAAGCCGAACTCACCCTGCCCAGCATCACCCGATGTGCTAAAACGCGGATTCCAGGTGGTGCCAAAGAAGAAATCGGCGGGGCTGATAAAGCGGAAAAAGTTCATCGCTTCGCCGATCATCGACAGTACGATACCTACTGTCGTCAAAATCGCCACGCCAGAACTCAGCGCCAACGCAACCATGATGACGCGCTCCACATGATTGCGAGCTCGCATATCAGGTGTAATCTTGCGCCTTGACAGCACGAGGCCGAGAACCGCCAGAACGGACATGCTTGCCAGTAAAACCAAGTGCCCTAGGCTCTCCAGCCGAGCTTGCTGAGCTGCAGCAGAAAGCTCATACTGCTGGGGATCACTGACGTTTTGTCCTGACGCCAGAGCAGCAATACGTCGCATCTGTAGCAGCATCTCGCGCTCGCTGAAAGCGGCCGTTTCTGGTGGTAACTGTTGGGATACCAGAAACTGAATGATGTCGTTGCCAAAAATCCCCCACAGCGCCAATAGCAGCAATGTCGGCACACCACACCAAAGCGCCACCAGAATGCCGTAGTAACCTGGACGCGAGTGCAAACGCTGGCCACCTCCTACGACTGACTTGCTCCGCGTCAAGCCCAGTTGATAGGCCACAGCCATTACAATCAGCACGGTGACAATCAGGGCAAGATTATTCATCTTGTCTCCAAAATTAACGATCACAATCTGCGACGAGGGTGGCTTGGCCACCCTCGTCGTCAGCAGGTTACAGCGGTATTATTCACCCGTGGCAACGGTACGCGCCTGGAATGCTTCTAGTGCTTCATCACGCTCACCGTCATCCATCGGAATCAGACCGGCATCTTCCAACGGACTGCCAAACCCTGATGTCATTTCATCTAGGAAGAACTCGGTGTACTCGGCCAAGCCAGGAATCTGGTCGAGGTGCTCACCCTTGACATAGAAGAACAGCGGACGGGATACCGGATACTCGCCAGAGCCAATCGTCTCAAGGCTAGGAGTAACGCCATCTACAGTGGCAACTTGCAGACGGTCACGGTTCTGATCATAGAAGCTCAGCCCGAATACCCCGACCGCATCTTCCTGGGCATCAAGGCGCGCCAGTGTCTCAGTGTAGTCGCCGGCGATCTCGATGATTCGACCATCTCCCCGCAGCGCGTCGCAGGCTTCGCCTTCCATATCGTAGGCATCACAGCCCAAATGAAGTACCTTTTCCTCGAAGACTTCACGCGTGCCATGGTTCGATGCCGGGATAACCAGCACGATTTCCTGGTCGGGCAACGAGTCATCGATCTCAGACCAGCGAGTGTAGGGGTTTTCAACGGTCTCGCCGTCGATGTTGAGTTCGGCGGCCGCAGCGGCAAAAACATGCGATGGCGTCAACTCGAAGGACTCACGGTCGATTCGTGAGGCGAATACAATACCATCATAGCCAAACATGACCTCGAGAATTTCCTCGACGCCGTTGGCGTTACAATTCTCGATCTCGGCGCTACGGATGGCCCGCGAAGAGTTGGCAATGTCGATGGTATTTTCACCAACCCCCTGACAGAACTGCCGCAACCCGCCACCGGAACCACCTGAGCCTACCACCGGCGTATCGAACTGCGGGAAGGAGGCGCCAAACTCTTCGGCGACGATACTGGCGAAAGGCAGCACCGTGGAAGAACCGGCAATCTGGATGGTGTCGCGCGCCATGGCTGCGGTAGAGATACCGCTAGCCAGACCTGCCACGATGGCGATTCCCAAGGTACGCTTGTTGACGTTCATCTTCACGATCCTCTCTGCGTTGGTTACTGGACTGCGCGGCGCGCTGGTTCCAGCTCAGGTCGGCTGATTGCCGATCGCAGGAGTGATCATGCAGGGGGTTCGTTGCAGGAATGTGACAGCGGCTAGAGTAGTAACCCCAGCGCCGCCAGAGTGGAGAGCGCCATCGACGACCAGGTCAGCGTACGGCGGTCGAAGCGGTGGGCGCAGGCATTGGCCAGCGCATTGCCGACCAGCAGCCAGGGGAACAGGCTGGCGGCAAGGGTCAGGTGCCAGAGCCGGATCTGCCCGGCCAGCGCCAGGGCCAGCAGCGTCATCAGCGAGCTGCAGATGAAGTAGGCGGCGAGATTGCCCCGCGCGCTGTCCGGCGGCAGGCGGTGCATCAGCATGGCGATAGGCGGCCCACCGATCGCCGAGACGGTGCCGAATATCCCCGACAGCACCCCGGCCACGAACAGGCTCGCGCGATTGACCGGCACGCTGATATTGAGCAGGCTGACCGCCACCGCGCTTAGCACGATCAAGGCAATGGCGTTCTCGAGCAGCGCCAGCGGTGCCGCCAGCAGCAGCCAGATGCCCAGCAGCGTGCCCGGCATCCGCCCCACCAGTGCCGTGCCAATGAAGGTCACGCGCACCTCATGGCGATACTTGCCGACCATCATCAGCGACACGGTGAAGCCGAACAGCACCAGGATCACCGGCACCAGGCGCGGCTCCAGCATCAGCAACAGCGGCGCACCGATCACTGCCAGGCCAAAGCCGGTGGCACGTTGTACGAAGGCCCCCACCAGCAGCGTCAGGCCACAGCCGGCCCATACCAGCGGTGCCACGTCGAGGGCGGCGAACACCTCCTCAGGCATCCGCGCGGCCTCCTACCAGCCAGCGTAGCGCGACATTGCCGAAGATCGACACGCCGAGCATGGTCAGCACCATCGGCCACAGGTTCTCGATCTCGAAGGCGCTGACCATCACCCCGGCGAGACCGGCGGCACCGAACTTGATACCGCCCATCACCGCCGTGGCGGTGGCGCTGATATGGCCGAAGTGGTCGAGCAGCGACGACATGGCGTTGGGAGTGATCAGCCCGACCATGCCGGCGTAGATCATGATCAGCGGCACCAGGGTATACAGCGAATCGAGCCCGAGTATGGTGACCGCGACCAGTGCCGTGGCCGCGCCCAGTTGGATGCCCAGGCCCAGGTACATATTCTGCTGCGGCGTGCGCTTGCCGCGCAGCAGGCGGATATTGACCCAATTGGAGAGCGCGATCACCACCACGTTGACACCGAACACCAGCGGATACATCGCCGGCGACAGGCCGAAGTAGTCGAGATACAGAAACGGCGAGAAGGTCACGAAGGCGAACAGCCCGGCAAACGAGGCCGCCACCGCGCAGATATAGCCCATGCCCTGGCGATGGCTCAGCACGCTGGCATAGTTGGCCAGCACCTGACGCGGGCTGGCCGCCGGCAGGCTGGGATCGCGGGTCTCGGGTAGCTGGGTGCTGAGCAGCCAGATCAGAAACGCCGCGTAGGCCGCCAGGAACACGAAGATCAGCCACCAGTCGGCGAGATACAGCAGTCCACTGCCCACCACCGGTGCCACCAGCGGCGCCAGCATCATGATCATGGCCATGGTCGACATCACGCTGGCCGCCTGGCGGCCGCTGAAGCAGTCGCGCACGATGGCCGCGGAATTGACCACGCAGGCGCCGCCGCCCAGCGCCTGCACGAAGCGCCAGGCCAGCAGCTCGGTGAGAGAGCCCGCCGTGGTGATCATCAGGCTGGCCAGCAGGAACACCACCAGGCCGCCGATCAGCACCGGCTTGCGACCCAGACGGTCGGAGAGCGGCCCGAACACCAGCTGACCCAGCGCAAAGCCGAACAGGAACACGCTGATCGACAGTTCGGTACGGTGAATGCTGGCACCCACCGATGCAGCCAGCCGCGACATCGCCGGCAGATAGGCATCGATGGCAAATGGGGCTAGAGCAGTGTTGGCCGCCACCAACCAGGCAACCCGGCGAGCATTGAGCGTCACGACGCCTCCTCGAGCCGGCGACGGCGAGCAGCCAGCCAGCCAGCGTGAAAAGATAGGAGGCTAATCATACCATCAGATGCGGCTAGGCGCAGGCCCGCGGCGGATCGGTCGCGAGCGATGCGGCTATCAGCGCGACTACTGGAATTGATAGAGTAGTAGCGGCTTACCTCACCCACAGGACGCACGCCCATGGATCAGGACAAACTGTCACAGCTCAAGACAATGACCACGGTGGTCGCCGATAGCGGCGATATCGAGGCGATTCGCCGCTTCAGTCCCACCGACGCCACCACCAACCCCTCGTTGATTCTGCAGGCCGCCCAGCAGCCGTCACGCCGCGCGCGCCTTGCCGAGCTGGCCCGGCAAAGCGTCGATATCGACGACGCCCTGGACGCCGTGGCGGTGGAGATCGGCAGCGAGATCAGCGAGCTGGTGCCGGGCTATGTCTCGACCGAAGTCAGCGCGCGCCTCTCCTTCGACACCGATGCCACCCTGGCCCGCGCCCGCTCGCTGATCGCGCGCTATGAGCGGCGCGGCGTCGACCGCGAGCGGATCCTGATCAAGGTCGCCTCGACCTGGGAAGGCATCCGCGCCGCCCAGCAGCTCGAACGTGAAGGGATTCGCACCAACCTCACCCTGCTGTTCAGCTTCACCCAGGCGCAGGCCTGCGCCGATGCCGGGGTCACACTGATCTCACCGTTCGTTGGCCGCATCCTCGACTGGCACAAGGCCGCCACCCCGGACGCCGACTTCAGTGGCGACAACGACCCCGGGGTACGCTCGGTCAAGGCGATCTACGAGCACTACAAGGGCCACGGCTACAGGACCATCGTGATGGGGGCGAGCTTTCGCAATAGCGGTGAGATAGAGGCGCTGGCGGGCTGCGATCGGCTGACCATCTCGCCCAAGCTGCTCGAGGAGCTGGCCGCCGACCGCGGGCCGCTCAACCGCCGCCTGACGCCGTGCGATGCCGAAACTTCGGCCCCCGAGCCCGACGACGAGGCCGAGTTCCGCTGGGCCATGAACGAGGACGCCATGGCCACCGAGAAGCTGGCCGAGGGCATTCGCAAGTTCATGGACGACCAGCGCAAGCTGGAGAAACTGCTGGGCGAACTACGTTGCTGAGAGGACACCTCGCGAGCCGCTCACTTGAGCGGCTCCGGCGTGCGTTGGCGCTCGCGCTGCTGCTCCTCGAGCAGTTCCACCAATGGCTGGAACTCCGAGCGATTGTGCTCGCTCATGTGCATCAGGATGCGATGCGCTTCGAGAATGCGCTGCTGCAGTCCCGCTTCGTCGGCCTCGATCTGCGGCAGCTCATCGAGCTCACTCGGCTCGCTGAGCGGCGCCTCGACCAGGGTGAAGTAGTGGGAAAAGCCCATCACATCGAGCATGCGCTGCACGTCGGGATGGTCGGCCACGATGGTCGGCGGCTGCTCGATCTTGTCCTTGACCGCCATCGCCACCTTGGCCAGAAACCCCAGCGCCGTGGAGTCGACATTGCTGGCATCGCGCAGGTCGATCATGACCGCCTTGAGCCCAGGCGTCGCGGCCAGCCGCTGAACCTGATCGTCCAGCGTCGCGCAAAGCGTCAGGCGTACATCGCCACACAGCTTGAGCACGAAGACGCCGGAGTCGAACGCCGCCTTCAGTCGCCCTTCATGCATCATCATCGTCAAATCCGCTCAACGTCATGATCGTCAGGTCATCCGGAAGCTCGTCGTGACCTGGCGCGCGCCCGGCAACGGCATCGTCGTCGTTCTCCGGCACGTCACCCAGTGACAGCTTCCCCCGCAGTGCGGCCACGTCATTGCTGGCCAACACCAGACGCTCGAGTTCCTTGAGCCGACTATCGAGACTGTCGCCAGACAGCCACTCCAATACTCCATCCGAACATAGCCAAAGTCGGAAGTTCTGCGGTAGTTCACAACCCAGCGTGGGGTATTCAACGCCCGGAAACAAGCCCACCGGCATGCCTTCGCCGTCGAGCAGGCGCAGCCGATCATCGCTGACCAGCATCGGCATCGGCAGCTGGGCGCCGAGCGAATAGTGCAGGTAGTGATGCTGGCGGTCAAATACCCCGACGAACAGGGTCGCATGCTTGCCGATCCCGGCATCCAACAGCTCACGGTTGAGCTGACCAAGCCAGCGCGCCGGCAGGCGCTCCGGATGCTGGCCATCCCACTGCGCCAGCCAGTGATTGCACAGATACTTGAGCAGTACCGTGACGAACGCCGACGAGGCGCCGTGCCCCGAGACATCGGCGAAGTAGAACACGCTGTAGCGCTCGTCGAAGCGCTGGAAATCGAGGAAATCGCCGGACAGGTAGAGCGACGGCGCCAGCCAGTAGTCGCAGCTCACACCGTTGAGGGTCAGCGGACGCTGCGGCAGCAGCTTGCGCTGAATATGCCCGCCGGCCTGCTGGTCGAGACGCAGCATCGCCAGGTGGGTCTCGAGGTGCTCGTTGAGATCGGCCAGGCGCAGGCGGTCGCGCTCGTGCTCCCGCGCCAGGCGGTGGTTGTCGATCACCTTGTCGATCATCCGCCGCAGCACGTCACCATGACGCAGCGGCGCGACGATGTAGTCGGCCACGCCGACCTCCACCGCCTTGATCAGCTCGACGTCGAGTCGTTCGTCGCTGACCACCAGCGTCGGCAAACGCCTCGACAGCGCCGCCCACTGGTTCGGCGGTACCGCGCGCACGTGGGCCACTGCCAGCAGGGTGTGGTCGGGCAGCTCCTCGGCGTCGGACACCGCCACCACCGCAAAGTGGCCCTTGGCAATCACATCGGCCAGCGCATCGCGCTCCGCCCCCGGCTGGTCGATGACCCCGATCAAGCGCTTGTCACTGGCCATACACCACCTTTAATCGGCGAAGTCATCATCATCGAAGTCGAAATCGAAGTCGTCGCTGGCAAACGGGTCGTCGCCCAGTTCGCCGTCGCTGACTTCATAGCGGCGCTGCTGCAGGTAAGAGTCGCGAATGAAGCTATAGCGGTCGCCACGAATCAGCTCCTCGAGGTCTAGCAGGCTGGCCCGGGTGTCGACCACCTGCACCGCGCGCAAGGCGTTGCGCAGTGCCACGTCATCGACATGGGTGACCGGATAGGTGTACCAGTCCAGCGGCAGGCCGGCGGTGTCGCGCAGCGTGCTCGGCCCGAGGAACGGCAGCATCAGATAAGCCCCCTCGCCGACGCCCCAGGCCCCCAGGGTCTGGCCGAAGTCCTCGTCGCGGCCGGTGATCTCCATATGGGTGGCGAAATCCCACAACCCACCGATGCCCACCGTGGTATTGATCAGGAAGCGCGTCGCGGCGATGCCGGCATTGCCCGGCTTGCCCTGCAGCAGGCTGTTGAGCGCGGAGCGCGGCTCGCCGAGGTTGGAGAAGAAGTTGCTGACACCGGTCTGCACCGGCTGCGGGGTGACGGTATCGTAACCCCGCGCCACGGGGCGCAGCACGGCGCGGTCGAGGGCGTCGTTGAACACGAACACGCGCCGGTTGAAGCCCTCCCAGGGGTCATCCGGGTTGCGCTCTTCGATGGTCTGAGCCCCTGCGCAGCCCGCCAGCACCAGCGCCAGCATCAGCGCCGTTGCCAAGCGCATGCCGGCGGACAGCTCGTTTCCCCACCCGCGTCCCTTGCCTTGCATCATGTCACCCTGTGGTTGTCACTATATTGTAGATGGTTCATCAACCTAGCACTGCATCAGCCAGTACAGATTGGTCCAAGCGGCGTGCGCTCAGGCCCTGCGCACCACCACGCTGCCGGCACTGTAGCCGGCACCGAACGAACACACCACCCCCACCTCGCCGGCCTGCAGGTCGTCGCGGTGGAGGTGGAAGGCGATGATCGAACCCGCCGAACTGGTATTGGCGTAGCGATCGAGGATCACCGGCGCCTCGCTTTCGCTGGGCTCATGGCCCAGCACCCGCCGCGCGATCAGGTCATTCATATGGCGATTGGCCTGGTGCAGCCACAGGCGTGCCGGCGGCGTCTCAGCCAGCCCCAGGCTCTCGAGGTGCTCGCTGATCAGCGCCGCCACCATCGGACAGACCTCCTTGAACACCCGCCGCCCTTCCTGAATGAACAGCTTGTCCAGTGCCTGGGGGTCGCTGTCGGTAACCCGGTTGAGGAAGCCGGCGTTATTGCGGATCGCATTGGAGAAGCGCGTGGTCAGCCGCGTGCCGAGGATCTCGAAGCGCCGCTCGCTGCGCGCCTCCTCGGCGGCCTCGACCACTACCGCGGTGCAGGCATCGCCGAAAATGAAATGGCTGTCGCGATCGCGGAAGTTGAGGTGCGCCGAACAGATCTCGGGGTTGACCACCAGCGCGCGACGAATACTACCGGCACGGATGGCGTTGTTGGCCATGTCGATGGCGAAGGTCGCCGAGCTGCACGCCACGTTCATGTCGAAGGCATAGCCGCCGGCGCCCAGCGCCGCCTGCAGTTCCACCGCCACCGCCGGATAGGGCCGCTCGAGGTTCGAGCAGGCGACGATCAGCAGGTCGATCTCGGCGGCCTCGACGCCAGCGGCGTCGAGCGCCTGACGCGCCGCGGCAAGGCCCATCTCGCACTGGATGGAGGGCTCGTCGTTGCCGCGCCGGGGCAGCCGCGGGCGCATCCGCTCGGGGTCGAGGATGCCCCCGGCGTCGAGTACGTAGCGGCTGTGAATGCCCGAGGCCTTGACGATGAACTCGCTGCTCGAGTGCTGCAGCGGCTCGCGCTCGCCGGCGGCGATGACCTCGGCGTGAAGCGCGTTCTCGGCGTCCACCCAGCTATTGAAGGCCGCCACCAGGGCATCGTTGTCGATCGCCTGGCTGGGGGTGAAAAGGCCGCTGCCGGTGATTACGGCTGAGGTCATGGCATGTCTCCTGGCGACGGCATCGAAACCTGTGGCCGTCGTATATATAAGGTGTTCAGTGGTGTCGGCCTGTGATCTCGGCCCAGCGCCGCGTCAGGCGCTTGGTCGACACCGGCATCAGGGTGCCGAGCTGCTGGGCGAACAGCGACACCCGCAGCTCCTCGAGCCACCAGCCGAACTCGTCCAGTGCCGGGTCGCTGACGCCGGCGCGGCGACTCGCCTCGCGGCGCTCGTCGAGGCGGCGTTCGAAATCGTGTACTTCGTGCATCATCATCTGGTCGCGGTTGCGCTCGCGGGGCGCCTTGTCGAGGCGAATCTCGACGGCCTGCATATAGCGCGGATAGTGTTCGAGCCAGGCCCCGGCGTCGCTGACAAAGCCGGGATAGACCAGGCGCTGCATCTGGGCCTGCAGATCACTGTATACCAGCGCCAGGGCGAAGCTGAGGTTGCCTTTCAACGCCTTGGTCACTGCCAGATGGCCCTTGAGCGCCTGCTCCAGGGTCGCCACCAGCGCCTCGGCGTGGGGCACGAGCTCGGCGCGGCTGGCCTCGAGGCGCGCCTCGAAGTCACTCTGCGAACGCGGCAGCGGGTCTACCGCCACGACCTGCTCGACGCTGGCAAAGACTACGTCATCGACCAGTTGGCGCTTGCTGCCGACCTTGGCAAACAGCAGCGCACAGCGCTCGAGCCCCTTGAGCCGGGCGATGCTGCGCGCCTGGTCGGGCAGACGCTGGATCGCCAGCTGGGTGACCCCGCGGCGATGCGCTGCCTGGGCCTTGTCGGGGTGGTCGAACAGCTCCACGGCCAGCGCATCGCCCTTGGCGACCAGTGCCGGATAGGCCTCGACGCGTATCCCCGCCTGGGTGGTCACCCGCGACTCGGGTAGCGCCTGCTCGGGCAGCGACTCGACCGCCTCGCTGCCGCCACTGATTTCGGCCAGCGCTCGAGCACCCTGGCTCGCCGCTTCGCTGAAGCGTTCGGTCAGCGCCTGCAGGTCACGCCCCTCCCCCAGCACCCGGCCGTCGTGGTCGACCACCCGCAGGTTCATGATCAGGTGCGGCTCGAGCTGGTCGTGGCGCCAGTCGTCGGGGCTCAGGCGCAGCCCGGTCTTGACGCGCAGGAACTCGCCCAGCGCCGTGCCCAGCGGCACGTCGTCGGGCACCAGGGTCTCGAGGGCGGCGTCCACCCAGTCGGGGATCGGCACCACCTGACGGCGCACCGCCTTGGGCAGCGACTTCATCAGCGCAATGCACTTCTCGCGCAGCAGGCCCGGCACCAGCCACTCGAGGCGCGCCTCGGGCAACTGCGCCAGCATCGCCGCGGGCACCGTCAGGGTCACGCCGTCATCGCCGGCGCCGGGCTCGAAATGATAGGCCAGCGGGTAGCGCACCCCGCCCAGCAGCAGCTCGTCGGGGTACTGCTCGGCGGTGACGTCGCCGGCATCGCGGGCCATCAGCGCGTTGCGGTCGAACTTGAGGATCGCCGGGTCGTCGGCCTCGGCCTGCTTGCGCCACGCCTCGAAGCCCTTGCCATTGATGATCTCGGCCGGCAATCGCTGGTCGTAGAAGTCGAACAGCGCCTCCTCGTCGACCAGGATATCGCGCTTGCGAGCACGGTCCTCGAGGTCTTCGACCTCGTCGATCAGCGCGCGGTTGTGAGCGAAGAACTCGCCGCGGGTGCGAAACTCGCCCTCCACCAGCGCGCGGCGAATGAATATCTCGCGGGCCTCGCCGGGGGCGATCGGCCCGTAGTGCACCTTGCGCCGGTTGACGATCGGCAGGCCGAACAGCGTCACCTGCTCGAAGGCCACCACCTGGGCGCGCTTCATCTCCCAGTGCGGCTCGCTGTAGCTGCGCTTGACCAGATGCCCGGCCAGCGGCTCGATCCACTGCGGCTGGATGCGCGCCACCTCGCGGGCGAACAGCCGCGAGGTCTCGACCAGTTCGCCGGCCATCAGCCACTTGGGCGACTTCTTGGCCAGTCCGGAGCCTGGGTGGATCACGAACTTGCGGTTGCGCGCGCCGAGGTACTCGCGGTTCTCGGTAAGTTGGCCAAGGTTGGAGAGCAACCCGGTGAGCAGCGACTGATGCAGCTTGACCGCGCTCTCGCGGCGCGCCTCGGCGCGCCGTTCGGGGTCGTCATCGGCGCTGCGCGGCGCGGCCGGCGGCACCTGGATCTCCATGTCGCGTAGCAGCTGGCGCAGTTGGCGGAAGGTGTCGTGCCACTCGCGCAGGCGCAGGTAGCTCAAGTAGTTGTCGCGGCACCAGCGCCTGAGCTGGTTGCCGGAGAGTTCGTCGCGGGCCGCCTCGAAGCCGTGCCACAGGTTGAGCCAGGCGACGAAGTCCGACTCCGGGTCCTGCCAGCGGCGGTGGGCCTGGTCGGCGGCCTGGCGCTTGTCGGCCGGGCGCTCGCGAGGGTCCTGCACCGCCAGCGCCGAGACCACGATCAGCACCTCGCGCAGGGCGCCCTGCTCGGCGCCGGCCAGCACCATGCGCGCCAGCCGCGGGTCGATGGGTAGCCGCGCCAGGCGCTTGCCGGTGGCGGTCAGGCGCAGGGTCTCGTCCACCGCACCGAGCTCGAACAGCAGCCGGAAGCCGTCCTTGATGAAGCGCGCATCCGGCGCGTCGACGAACGGGAAGGCCTCGATGTCGCCGAGCCTGAGCGACAGCATCGAGAGGATCACCGAGGCCAGGTTGGTGCGCTGGATCTCAGGCTCGGTAAAGGCCGGCCGCGCCAGGAAGTCCTCCTCAGCGTAGAGCCGAATGCAGACGCCCTCGGCGATGCGCCCACAGCGCCCCTTGCGCTGGTCGGCGCTGGCCTGGCTGACCGGCTCTACCGGCAGGCGTTGGACCTTTGAGCGGTAGCTATAGCGGCTGATGCGCACCAGCCCCGGGTCGATCACGTAGCGGATCCCAGGCACCGTCAGCGAGGTCTCGGCGACGTTGGTCGAGAGCACGATGCGGCGTCCGGCGTGGGGCTGGAAGACGCGGTTCTGCTCGGCATTGGAGAGCCGCGCATAGAGCGGCAGGATCTCGGTGCCCTTGAGGTCGGCGCGGCGCAGGGTGTCGGCGGTCTCGCGGATATCGCGCTCGCCGGGCAGGAAGATCAGCACGTCGCGGGGGCCGTGCCACCAGCGCTTGTCGCGCTCGATCTGCTCGATCTCCTCCACCGCCTGCAGGATGCCCTCCTGCAGGGTGCGGTCCTCCTCGTCGTCGGCCTCGCGCACCAGCGGCCGGTAGTGCAGCTCCACCGGATAGGTGCGCCCGGAGACCTGGACAACCGGCGCCGGGCGGCCCGGCTCGCCGAAGTGGGCGGCGAAGCGCTCGACGTCGATGGTCGCCGAGGTGATGATGATCTTGAGGTCGGGGCGACGCGCGGTGAGGCGCTTGAGGTAGCCGAGCAGGAAGTCGATGTTGAGGCTGCGTTCGTGGGCCTCGTCGATGATGATCGCCTCGTAGCGCGACAGATCGGGATCGTGCTGGGTCTCGGCCAGCAGGATCCCGTCGGTCATCAGCTTGATCAGGGTGCGCTCGTTGCTCTGGTCGCTGAAACGCACCTGGTAGCCGACCTGCTCGCCGAGCGGCACCTCGAGCTCTTCGGCCAGGCGCGTGGCCACCGAGCGCGCCGCCAGCCGGCGCGGCTGGGTGTGGCCGATCAGCCCGCGCCGCCCCAGGCCCAGCTCCAGGCACAGCTTGGGCAACTGGGTGGTCTTGCCCGAGCCGGTCTCGCCGGCCACCACCACCACCTGATGCTCGCGCAGCGCAGCGAGAATGTCGTCGCGGCGCTCGGCCACCGGCAGCTCGGGTGGGTAGCGCAGCGTGACCGGCTGGGCACGCCGCGCGGCGACCTTGCTCGCCGAGGCGTCGATCAGCCGCTCAATCTCGCCGAGGCCGCGATCCACCGGCTTGCCGTCCCGCGCGCGCCGCTCGAGCCCGGCCAGGCGCTTGCTCAGGCGTACGGCGTCGCCGCCCAGGCAGTCGCCCAGCCGCGCCTCGAGGTCGCGCAGACGAGTCAGGTCGGGGGATGCAGTGGAGCGGGAAGCGGTGGTGCTCAAGGCAGCCTCACAGGTTGAAATGACACTGCCCGCCCCGGCAGTACCGGAGCGGGCAGCATAGTGTAACGCTTGGCGCCTGGCCGCGCCTAATTCAGTGGTGTTGCACCAAAACGAGCGGCTGCCCCTCAGCGAAGAACGCCGGGGACAGGCCGAAGAGGAGGTTTCGATGCCATGGGTGAGGAGTATTCCTCCGAACGGGCTGGCCATGGATGGCCAGCACCGGTCCTGCAAGCGGAGCAGGATGCGAGAGCGCAGCAAGGCATCGGGAGCGCCCAGGGATGGTTTACAGCGCCTCCTCGTGGGCCTGTCAACGGATCAGTTCGAGCGGTGCTAGCTGTAGGCGACACTCCCGAATGCCACCCTATGCCGCACCGCTCGGAGGCTGACTCGACAGCGGCAATCAGGCGCTCTGCTCGGTCTCCTGGTCACGCAGCTCACGACGCAGCACCTTGCCGACGTTGGTCTTGGGCAGCTCGTCGCGGAACTCGACGAACTTGGGCACCTTGTAGCCGGTGAGCTCCTTCTTGCACCACTGGCGCAGGCTCTCGCCGTCGAGGTCCTGGTTGCGCGACACCACGAACAGCTTGATCGCCTCACCGGCATCCTCGTCGGGCACCCCCACCGCCGCGGCCTCGAGCACGTCCGGATGGCCCGCGACCACGTCCTCGATCTCGTTGGGATAGACGTTGAAGCCGGAGACGATGATCATGTCCTTCTTGCGATCGACGATCTTGACGTAGCCATCCTCCTGCAGCACGGCGATGTCGCCGGTGCGAATCCAGCCATCGCTGTCCATCGCCTTGGCGGTCTCCTCGGGCAGATTCCAGTAGCCCTTCATGACCTGCGGCCCCTGCACGCACAGCTCGCCGGCTTCGCCATAGGGCAGCGCCTGGCCGTCGGCGTCGATCACCTTGACCGAGGTACCGGCCACCGGCTTGCCGATGGTGCCGAGCTGGATGGCATCGACCGGGTTGAAAGTGACGATCGGCGAGGTTTCGGTCATGCCGTAGCCCTCGGCGATGGCACAGCCGGTGACCTCTTCCCAGCGCTGGGCGGCGGCCTTGGTCAGTGCCATGCCCCCCGACACGGTGAGCTTGAGCCGCGAGAAGTCGAGCTGCTTGAAGTCGTCGCGGTTGCACAGCGCATTGAACAGGGTATTGAGGCCGATGAAGCCGCTGAACTTGATGCTCTTCAGCTCCTTGACGAAGTTGTCGAGATCGCGAGGGTTAGTGATCAGGATCGAGTGGTTGCCGGTCTCGACCAGGAACAGGCAATTCACGGTGAAGGTGTAGATGTGATAGACCGGCAGCGGCGCGATCACGGTCTCCTGGCCGTCCTTGAGCGCCGGGCCGATCGCCGCGCGCGCCTGCAGCATGTTGGCGATCAGGTTGCGGTGGGTGAGCATCGAGCCCTTGGCAAGGCCCGTGGTGCCGCCGGTGTACTGCAGCGCGGCAACGTCGTCGGGGGTGCGCTCGACCTCCTGGTGCGAGAGGCTCGCGCCCTTGCTCAGGGCGTCGCGGAAGCCCACCGCGGTGGGCAGCGAGTAGGCCGGCACCATCTTCTTGACGTACTTGACCACGGCGTTGATCAGCAACCGCTTGGGGAAGCCGTGCATGTCGCCAAGCTCGGTGACCAGCACATGCTGGATATCAGTGCGGTCGAGCACCTTCTCCAGCTTGTCGGCCATGTTGGCGAGGATCAGGATCGCCTTGGCGCCGGAGTCCTTGAACTGGTGGGCCATCTCGCGCTCGGTGTAGAGCGGGTTGGTGTTGACCACCACCAGGCCGGCGCGCATGGCACCGAACACTGCCACCGGGAACTGCAGCACGTTGGGCAGCTGGATGGCGATGCGGTCGCCGGGCTCGAGGCCAGTTTCATGCTGCAGCCAGGCGGCAAAGGCCTGCGACTGCTTGTCCAGTTCGGCATAGGTCAGGGTCTGCCCCATGCAGGTGAAGGCCGGCTTGTCGGCGAACTTCCCGGCCGACACCTTGAAGACGTCCATCACCGACGTGTAATCGTCGAGGCCTTCCAGGGCCGGGCCTTTGAGTACCGGGGCAGTGGCGTGCTCGCTCATGGGCTACTCTCCGCTTTTGAGATGATCGACACCCTGTCGACTCTTGTCGTCTGTCAAACGATCGCTTGAAACTAACGTTGGAAGATGACAGGTCACGGCGTCAAATGCCATGCCACTTTAGGCCAGCATTACCCCAAGCCTATGGTTTATTGGGCGGTTTCGCCATTATCAATGGTAGCGCGCGACGATCTCGCCGTCGCGCCACACCAGCAACTCGCCGGGCAGCATGCGCACCCACTGCTCGTTGTCGGTGAGCGGCTCGGTGGCCAGCACCGAGACCACGTCGTGCTCGGTGGTGTGCTCGACGAAGTCGACGCTGAGCTCGGCATCCGACAGCTGGGCCCTGCCGAACGGCGCCCGCCGGGTGGTATGCGCCAGCTTGGTGGAGCAGTAGGCATACAGGTGGACGCCATCGGAGAGCAGCAGGTTGAACACGCCGAGACCGCGCAGCCGTTCGCACAGCGCATGCAGGCAGGACCAGATCGCCTCGGGCGAGGCCGGCAGGTCGTCGAAGCGCCGGCGCAGCTCGCCGAGCAGGAAGCAGAAGGCGTGTTCGCTATCGGTGCTGCCCACCGGGCGATACACCGCCAGCGGCAGCGACTGCCACGCCTCGAGCTGGCCATTGTGGGCGTAGCACCACTGGCGGCCCCACATCTCGCGGGTGAAGGGGTGGGTGTTGGCCAGCTGCACCTGGCCGACATTGGCCTGGCGGATATGACTGATCACTACATGGGATTTGATCGGATAGTCGCAGATCAAGCGCGCGATCGGCGAGTCTACCGAGGGGTGCGGGTCGCGGAAGTCGCGATAGCCACCGGCTTCATAGAAGGCGATCCCCCAGCCATCGCGGTGCGGACCAGTCCCGCCACCACGATGCAGAAAGCCGGTGAAGCTGAAGCAGATATCGGTCGGGACATTGGCGCTCATGCCCAGCAATTCACACATGCGGATCCTCTCGGCGCGAAGGCCGCCGCCGGCTGCGTGACCAGCCGCCCAGTACCAGCAGCGCGATCAGTGCTGCCGCAAGCCCACCGGCCCAGCGCAGGCTCTGCTCGGCGTCCAGGCCGAGCTCATCGCCGGCCCGCTCGAGGCGCGGCAAGGTATCGCGCCATAGCGCCTGAGCCTGCCGCGGCAGCTGGTTGATGGCGCTTACCAGGCGCTCGGCGAGATCGGGCTCGGGTAGCGGCTCGGGCTCCTCGGCCGCCGATGCCTCGAGCGCTTCGGATTCCAGTCCCCCGCCATCCCGCGGCGCGGCATCCACGCCGATGCGCGCCTGAGGATTGAGGACCAGCCGCGGCAGGCTCAGTTCGAGGCGCTGGTCGTCGAGGGTCACCGTGGCGCTGAGTAGCAGCGGCAGCCGGGTATCGTCGGGCAGCTCAGGCAGCACGATCTGCCACTGTCGCTCGTCCAGTGCCTCGACCTCCAGCGCCTCGCCCTGCAGCTCGGCACGAATCTGGGTATTGTCGACGCTCAGCCGCGGGTGCTCGGCGCGCAGGCTGACTTGCGACACCGCTTCATCGACCTCGGCGGCAATCGCCGGCAGCACGTTGACCGCCTGCACCCGCTGACGCTGGAAACGCACGCTGTGGGCGTCGATTATCAGCCGCGCATTGCCGGTCAGGGCCGGCGCCGGCAACACACCCTGGAAGCGCTGCTCGTCGGCCGCCAGCCGAGTCGCCGACTGGACGTTACCCTCCAGGTCCTGCAGCTCGGCGCGCAGCCGCAGATCGTCAGGCCAAGCCGGCGACGACAATATCTCGCCGTCGAGGTCGAGCCAGGCCTCGATCGGCACTTCGAAACCCTGATAGAGGGTCGCTGGCAATTCCGCGCTGCGCAGTGTCAGGGTCGAGGCGACGCTGATGCGACTGTCGATACTGATCGGGCCCTCGACGCGCCACTCGCCCTCCGCGGGGCCAGGCACGGTGATCAGGTCGAAGCGCGGCTCGCTCTGCCAGCGCACATCGTCCGGGTGGTCGTCGCGGCTGTAGCGCTGTCCATCGGGGCCAATCAGGGTCAGCGGCGGTGAATCAGGGTCGTGGAACAGCAGCGCCGAGAACGACTCGACCTGGTCATCGATGCTGAAACGGCCGTCTTCCAGCGGCACCCGGTCGCCGGGGAAGATGCGGTCGAAGATATCCAGGAAGGCACGCAGCAGCTCGTCGGGGGACTCGGCCAGGGCGGCCAGGCCACCGCTGCGCTGGCCGAGCAGCTCGACCAGCGCCAGGTCGGCGTCGGCAGAGAAGGCTACGGCGTGGATCACCACGTCCTCCTCGGCCAGTCGCGGGGTCAGCTCATCGCTCAGCGTTCGCCGCGAGGCCGCATCGCGGGCGGCCTTGTCCTGGCCCGCGGCGGGCAGGTCGATCATGCCGTCGGTAAGCAGAATCAGGTGACGGGTACCGTTGTCGGCATCGCCGGAGGCGTCACGTACTGCCGCCTCGATATCGGTGAACAGTTGATAGTCGACCAGTGCCGGGCGCAGCGCCAGCGCCTGCTGGCGCCACTCGGCATCGACCGGCGACACCGGCAGCGGGTTGTCGACCGACTCGCCGAAGGTCCAGATACCGCCGTGGATGCCGTGGGGCAGCAGCGCCACCAGCAACTCCAGGGCACTGGCCGCCAGCTGGTCGGGATCGTTGCTGCGCATGCTACCCGAGATGTCGATGACCACACGCACATCGGCCGCCTCACTGCGCTCATCGCCGCGCTCGACCAGCAGTAGCGGCGGCTGGCCGCTATCGGTGGCAAGCTCCACGGCGGGCTGTGCCATCAGCGGCATTGCCACCGCCAACAGCCACCATACCCCCAGCTTCAACACGGCGCGCATGACGTTTCCTTAGCCGATGACCGGCTCCCGACGCTCGCTGGAGGACGGCCGTTCGGCGGGCGCATCCTGCGCCTCGGGCTCGACGCCACCGCGGCCCAGCAGCCACAGCGCCACACCGGCCAGCGTGCCCAGGCCTACCCCCAGCACCAGCAGAATCAGTGCGGTGGCCATAGTGCCGCCATCGCGCTGCAGAAAGGTAATCCCGGCGACGACCACGGCCGGGGCAAAACCGGTATAGAATTCGCCCTCTTCGATCAGCGGCAGACGAAAGCGAGTCGGCATCCACAGCGCCCCGGCCACCGCCCCGACGATCACCAGGCGCGGCAGACGCGGCAGGAAGCGGACCGCCATATAGCCGGTGCCCAGTACCATCAGCGACATCAGCGCGTAAATCAGCCAGAGTAGAGGAATTGAATCGGATATCAGCATCGAACTCTCCAGACCTGCGTCAGCGCGGACGCAGCGTTGCCACATTCATGACTCATTATGGTACACCGCACCCGATGAAAGCACAGCCGCCGCGTCACAATCCGCTCAGCCAGGCAGCCGGTTCGCCGGTCGCCGACTATCGTCGCGCCGATGACCCACTATGGCACTGGCTCGAAAGCCGCGACGACCCGCAGGTCAGCGCCTTCCTGGAAGCCGCCAACCGCGAGTCCGACGCCTGGTTCGCTCCCCTCGAGGCGCTCACCGAGGCACTCTATCGCGGCCATCTGGCGCGCCGCGAGCTGGCCGTCGACGGATTGCCCAGCCCACTAGACTACCATTGCTACTGGAGCGAGACCGCCGCCGACGCCGATTTTCAGCGCTGGTGGCGCTACCCCCTCGAGCAGCCCGAGGCGCGCCACTGTTTTCTCGACCTGGAGGCCCGCGCCGCCGAACATGACTTCTTCGAACTGGGCGACATGGCCCTCAGCCCCGACGAGCAGTGGCTGGCATGGAGCGAAGATACCCGCGGCGACGAGACCTTCGAGCTGTGGCTCAAGCGGCTGCCCGACGGCACGCCGCGGCGTGTGCTGGAAGCGATCGGCCCGGAGCTGAGCTGGGCCGAGGACGACACCACCCTGCTGTTCACCCGCTTCGATGCCACCCAGCGCCCGGATAGCGTGTGGCGGCTGACCATCGATGCGACGGGCCAGGCCAGTGAGTCCAGCCTGATCCTACGCGAGGACGACCCAGAGTTCTGGTTGGGCCTGGGCAAGACGCGCTCACGCCAGTGGCTGGTGCTGGAGTCGGCGTCCAAGGACACCACTGAGTGCTACCTGATACCCGCCGACGCTCCCAGCACCCCACCGCACTGCTTCAGACGTCGTGAGAGCGGGGTGGAGTATTCGTTGGACCATCGCCCCGGGCATTTCTACGTGCTGCACAACCGCGACGCACCGCACTTTCAGCTCGACCGGGTCGAGCAAGCGGCAAGCCTTGCCGAGCACGCCGAGACTACCTGGCAGCCGCTGCTGGGCCACCGCGACGATGCCACCCTGGAGGGAGTCGACGCCTTCAGCTGGGGACTGGTGGTCACCGAGCGCGACCACCAGCAGGCCCAGGTGCGGATGCGCGTCATCGAACTGGATGCCAATCACGCCATCGGCCGCGATGAGCGCCTGCCGCTGCCCGAGGCGCCTTGCAGCCTGATGCTCGGCGACATGCCGCATTTTACGGCGCGTCGTCTGCGTCTGCGCGAGGAGTCGTTCACGCTGCCGGTGCGCTGGCTCGAGCACGACCTCGACAGCGGCGAGCGGTGGCTGCTCAAGCAGCAGCCGATCCACGGCTCGCTGCTCCCCGAGCAGCTCGAATGCCGGCGATTGTGGGCCACCGCCCACGACGGCGAGCAGATCCCGGTCTCCATCGTGGCCCGCGCCGACCGCCTCGGCCAGGCGCCGCTGCCTACGCTGCTATACGGCTATGGCGCCTATGGCGAGGTCCTTGACCCCTGGTTCTCGGTGGCGCGGCTCGAACTGCTCGAGCGCGGCGTGGCGTTCGCCGTGGCCCACGTGCGCGGCGGTGGCGACCGCGGCGAGCCGTGGTACCTGGCCGGCAAGATGGAGCACAAGCAGAACAGCTTCCGCGATTTTCTGGCCGCGCGGGACGCCCTGGCCAACACTGGGCTCAGCGACCCGGCGCGCATCGCCGCCTACGGCGCCAGCGCCGGCGGCCTGCTGGTCGGCGCCAGCCTCAACTTGGCGCCTGAAGCCTTCTGTGCCGCGGTGCTCGACGTGCCGTTCGTCGATGTACTGCGTACCATGGAGAATCCCGACCTGCCGCTGACCACCGCCGAGTATACCGAGTGGGGCAATCCCGACGAGCCGGCGGTACGCAAGCGCATTCGCGACTACTCACCGCTCGACAACCTCGCGCCGCTGCCCTACCCCAGCGTTTTCCTGCAGGGCAGCTGGCACGACTCACGAGTGCCCTACTGGGAGCCGGCCAAGCTCTATGCGCGCCTGCGCGAACTGGGCAGTGCCCGCGGCCCGATAGTGCTGCGCACCGACATGGCAGCCGGCCACGGCGGTGCCTCGGGGCGCTTCAAGGCCTGGCAGGATGGCGCCCGCCAGGATGCCTTCATCCTCTGGGCGCTGGGTATGGCCGACTAGCCACACACGACGACCACCGCGTGTAACGCGGTGGTCGTGACTCAGCTGCCGCCACCGCTACCGCCGTTGGCGCCACCACCGGCACCCCCGCCGCCGTTACCGCCACTCCCGCCGTTAGCGCCACCGCCGGTTCCGCCGCCAGCGCTCCCACCTCCTGAACCACCGTTGCTTCCCCCACCGGCGCCACCGCCACCATTGCCACCGCCTGCGCCGCCGTTGCCTCCCCCGCCTGCGCCACCGCCACCATTGCCACCGCCTGCGCCGCCGTTGCCTCCCCCGCCTGCGCCACCGCCACCATTGCCACCGCCTGCGCCGCCGTTGCCTCCCCCGCCTGCGCCACCGCCATTGCCGCCGCTTCCGCCACCACCGTTACCACCTCCGTTGCCTGGCGTAGACGGATTGGACGGCGCCGGCGGCTCGGGTGCTGGTGACGGTGGCTCGGCGTCGGCACTGGTATTGACGCTGAGCAGGAAACCGCCTCCGCAGCCGCCGCCCTCTTCGCCGCCGCCGGCGCCACAGCCGCCTCCACCACCGCCCGCAGCGGTAGGTGGCAGATCGTCGATCATCTCCAACAGCGCCTCGTCATCCAGCGAGTCGAACTCGCCGGGTTCTGCAATCTCATCCCAGCTGTTCGACTGCGACCATGCAGCCGGTGCCGCCAGCATCAGGCACACCAGCGACAGGCCTATCCCCCGATAGCGTTTCATGTTCCATCCCCCGTACAGATCCCCACCGCTGGCGCGCCCAGGCGCCTAGCAACACGTTGTTACATACACTGATCAGCATCGTTGGGATGCCTGGCCGCCACAATCAGAAAGCTGCCTGATTGTGGCGTACCAGTTCGCTCAGCCCTGGCGGCTGAAAAGGGGTGGTCAGGCTGGTGGAAACGGCTGGCGGGGGCTAACCGTCGATGGGCAGGATGGCGATGATGTGCTCGTCGTAATCGGCCTCGGGCACGTCACGCTGGGAGACCGCGAAGCTGGCCACGCTGATGCCCTTGCGGTGCATGCGGCGGCCGTCACCGCTGATCAACGGGTGCCAGCGCGCCAAGCTGCGCCCCTCGGCCAGGCGGCGATAGGCGCAGGAGCCCGGCAGCCAGCGAAATTCGTCGATCCGCGCCGGGGTGAGCTGAGTGCAGTCGGGCACCCGTTCGAAGCGGTTGGCGTAGTCGCCGCAGCGGCAGCTGTCGATATCGAGCAGCTCACAGGCGACGTTGAGCACCGCCAGGTCGCCGCTGTCCTCGTCCTGGAACTTGAGCAGGCAGCACTGGCCGCAGCCGTCGCACAGCGCCTCCCACTCCTCGTCGGTGAGCTCGTCGAGACGATAGCGCTCCCAGAACAGTTCGCGCATCTCTACTCCCCCCGGCGCCAGCGGCGCTCAATAGCGTGATTGCGTCGGCGTGCAGTAGAGGTCGAGCAGATACGGCTCCTTGGCCGGGGGCATCTGCAGGTAGAACCCCTTCTCGGCGATCTGCGCCATGACCTCGCTGGCTTCGGCGCGGGCCAGGCGCTTGCCGGCGGTCAGCAGCATGGTGGTCACCGGCAGCGGCGTGCCGAAATGCTCGAGCAGTTGCTCCGGCACATCGGCGAGCCCCTGGCGCTTGTCGACGTAGAGATATAGCTCGTCCTTGCGTGAGCTCTTGTATATCTCGCATATCAGCAGGTCGCCACTCATGCCTCATCTCCCTGCGACAGCGCCGCAGACAACCCAGCCGAGAGCCGCTCGCCGCGCCAACCTGTCGGCAGCGGCAGGCTGCGCCCCTGCAGGTCGGCGGCGACCATCGCTTCCAGGTCGCGGCGCCTGAGCAGCACTTCCGGGGCCAACCCCAGCGCCTCAGCCTCGGCGGCCACCACCTGCTTGAGGGCCTTGAAGCGCTTCTTGAAGGCGCCGGCCAGCGGCGATGGCAGTGCCTCGGGCAGCTCCCCCTCCTCGACCCGACGCGCTTCGCCGACCAGCGCCAGCAGGGTGTCGCCCTCGCGCTTGACCAGCGTCGGCTTGACGCCCTCGATGGCAGCCAGCGAATGGCGATTCTGCGGCAGCGCCTCGGCGATGGCGTAGAGCAGCTTGTCGTTGACCAGCCAGCCGCGCGGCAGATTGCGCCGCCGCGCTTCGCCCTCGCGCCAGATGGTGAGGCGCCGATAGGCCTCGATCTGGCGCGGGGCAAGGCGCCATAGCTGGCGCTGACGCAGGTACCACTGGCCGTCGGCATCGCCGCTGCGTCCGGCCTGGGCCAGCAGTTCGGCGCAGTCGGCCTCCAGCCAAGCCAGCCGCTCGAGCTCGACCAGCCGCGCCCGCTGGTGCTTCCATACCTCGAGCAGATAGACCACGTCGAGCGCTGCATAGCGGCACTGGGCCTCGGACAGCGGCCGCTCGAGCCAGTCGGAACGGGTCTCCTCCTTGGGCAGGGTCTCGCCGGTCCAGTGTTCGACCAGGCGCTGGTAACCCATCGCCGGATCCTCGCCCAGCAGCCCCTGCGCCACCTGGGTATCGACCAGTGGGGCCACCAGTACGTCCGCCCAGTTACGCAGCACCTCGAGGTCTTCACTGCTGGCATGCAGCAGCTTGAGCGGCCCGCCGGCCAGCAGATCGCGCAGCGCCGCACTGGCCTCGAGGGCCTGGGGATCGATCAGGTAGACCGCCCCACCGGCAGTGAGCTGGACCAGCGCCGGCACCGGATGAAAGGACGATTCGCGGAAGAACTCGGTGTCCAACGCCAGGGTGTCGGCGGAGGCCAGTTCGGCACAGGCGGCGTCCAGCGCCGCAGGGGTGTCGACCCAGCGAATGTCGGGGGTGGCAAGCCCGGGGCAGTATTAGGCATCGTCAAGGGGTGTCCTGGCCGCGGTGCGGCTCATTCACTTTGAAATGGCAGGCGGCCGTTGAAGGCGCGACTGAGGGTACCGCCGTCGACGTACTCCAGCTCACCACCCATCGGCACGCCGTAGGCGAGACGCGACAGCCGCAGGTCACGGTCGGCGAGCTGCGCGGCGATGTAGTGGGCGGTGGCCTCACCCTCGACGGTAGGGTTGGTGGCCAGGATGACTTCGCTGACCGCCTCGGCGTCGATACGCGCCTCGAGCTGGTCGAGCCCGATGTCCTCCGGCCCGATACCGTCGAGGGGCGACAGATGGCCGTGGAGCACGAAGTACTGGCCCTGATAGCCACCGGCGTCCTCGATGGCCAGCATATCGGCCGGCGACTCGACCACGCACAGGATGGCATCATCGCGGCGCGGGCTGCGGCACAGCCCGCATAGCGCCTCTTCGGTCAGCGTGCGGCAGCGCTGGCAGTAGCCGACTTCATCGAGGGCCTGAGCGAGCACTGCAGCGAGGCGCTGGCCGCCCTCGCGATCGCGTTCGAGCAGATACAGCGCCATGCGCTGGGCGCTCTTGGGCCCGACCCCGGGCAGCACCCGCAGCGCCTCGAGCAGACGATCAACGAGCGGAGAAAAACTCATTAAAACGGCATCTTGAAGCCCGGCGGCAGGTTCATGCCGGCAGTGGCCTCCTCCATCCGCGCCTGGGTATTCTCCTCGACCTTGCGCACCGCGTCATTGACGGCGGCCGCCAGCAGGTCCTCGAGCAGCTCCTTGTCCTCTTCCAGCACGCTGGGGTCGATGTCCACCTTGCTGACATCGTGACGCCCGTTCATGGTCACCTTGACCATGCCGGCACCGGCCTCGCCGCTGACTTCGGCCTTCTGCGCCTCTTCCTGCATGCGCTGCATCTTTTCCTGCATTTCCTGGGCCTGCTTCATCAGGTTGCCCATTCCGCCCTTCATCATGGCTCATGCTCCTGGATCGAAGTGATCAGCGCGCGGCCTCGCCGCTGCGCTGCTGTGGGGATACCGAGGCTTCCAGCAATCGGGCACCGAAGGCCTCGCGGAGTTCCTGTACGTGGGGGTCCGCCTCCAGCGACTTGACCGCGGCGGCGTGGCGCTCGGCATTGAGGCGATCGGCCAGCGCCCGCGGTGTCTCGATATCGGCGGGCAGCTCGCCGGGCTCGATGCTGACCCGGCGCGAAACTCCCAGCCCGAGCAACGCCTTCTCGACCCGCTCGACGTGGACCTCGGCATTCATCGCCGCCTGGCTGGGGTCGAGCCGAAGCTGCAGGCGCTGGCCGTCGTCATGTTCGACCAGGCAGTGGGCGGCAAGGTTGCGCGTCAGCCCGCCAAGCCCCAGGTCGTCGAAGCGCGCCAGCCAGGTGGCGTGGTCGAAGGTGCCGCGATGCTCGCCAACGGCTGGCGCCGCGGGGCCAGGTTCGGCGCTATCCGGCTGGGTCTCGACCCTGGGCTCGGGCGGGAGCTCGACCTGCTCGGCAAGCGGCGCGTCCTGCGGGGCCGCAGCCTGCTCGGCTGGCGCCGCTTCGGGTATCGCCTCATTGGCGACCGGCGCGGAGACATCTTGCTCGGCTGCGGCCTGCTGGACAGGCGCTGCGGCGTGCGGCTCGACCGCCTCGTTCATCGCTGCTGCTGCAGGCTGGGCAGGGGGTTCGCTCGGCATCTCCCACGGCGGCGGCTCCACGCTCGGCGACGCGGAGGCAGCTGCTGTGTCAGCGTCGGGCTCGGGCTTGGCCGCGCCTGGTGACGGCGACGGCACCTCTGACGCGCTAGGCGCCGGGGGCGACGACTCGGCAGCGGCAGGCGGCGCCTGCTGGGGAGCAGGCTGGCCCTGTTGCGGCACCGTGCCACTAATCGGCAGCGGTGTGCTGGCCGGCTTGGGCACGCCCTGGGGGCGGAAGGCCAGCATGCGCAGCAGGGTCATCTCCAGCGCCATGCGGGCATCAGGCGCGTGATCCATGTCGCCGCGGCCCTGCAGGCCAATCTGGTAGTAGAGCTGCACGTCTTCGGCGGTAAAGCGTGCGGCCAGGGCCAGCAGCGACTCGCGGTCGCCGTGGCCGTTGTCGAGGGCGTCGGGGACCATTTGCGCCACCGCCAGGCGGTGCAGGGTGCCGAGCAGGTCGTCGAGTACCCCGGCGAAATCGGGGCCCTGCTCGGCGAGGGCCGCCACCTCGCTGAGCACCCGGGCGGCGTCGACCTCGGCCAGCGCCTCGACCAGCGCCAGCAGGTGGCGGTGGTCGAGGGTTCCGAGCATGGCCGCCACGTCGGCCTGGTGCACCGCGCCCTGGCCGAAGGCGATGGCCTGGTCGGTAAGGCTCATGGCATCGCGCATCGAGCCGTCGGCGGCGCGTCCCAGCAGCCACAGTGCCGACTCGTCGAACGCGACACCCTCGGCACCCAGCACCTTGCCGAGGTGCTCGACGATGCGCTCCGGCGGCATGTTCTTGAGGGTGAACTGCAGGCAGCGCGACAGCACCGTGACCGGCAGCTTCTGGGGGTCGGTGGTGGCGAGCAGGAACTTGACGTGGGGCGGCGGCTCTTCGAGGGTCTTGAGCAGCGCATTGAAGCTGTGGGTAGAGAGCATGTGCACCTCATCGATGAGGTACACCTTGAAGCGGCCCTGGGTCGGCGCGTACTGCACGTTATCGAGCAACTCGCGGGTGTCTTCGACCTTGGTCCGCGAAGCGGCATCGACCTCGATGAGGTCGACGAAGCGCCCCTCATCGATGGCTCGGCAACTCTCGCACTGGCCACAGGGAGTCGACGTCACGGCGCTGTCGTCGTGGCCGCCGGCGGTGCAGTTGAGGCACTTGGCGAGAATTCGCGCCAGGGTGGTCTTGCCCACCCCCCGGGTGCCGGTGAACAGATAGGCGTGGTGCAGGCGCCCCTGGTCGAGGGCGTTGACCAGCGCACGCTGCACATGGTCCTGGCCGACCAGCTCGTGGAAGGTGCGCGGGCGCCACTTGCGGGCCAGTACCTGATAGCTCATTGCGGGCAGAATCCTTGCGGCCGGGTTCACGACGAAGATGGCGCCAAGCCGAGGCCGGCAAGCGCTGTCATGACAGGGCATTCATTCTAGCGGCTGGGACTCGCAGGGGAAAGCGACAGCGACAGGCAGCCGGAACCGACCACCCAGAATGGAGGCGGCCCCCGACAGCCACATCCCGGCACACGCATCCACCACTACCGTTGCTCCCTTCCGGGCCTGGCGGGGTTCGCAGTTTAGCGTTGCGGGAGGACCGACGAGGGCCACCATAGCGTTCGACGTCCGACGTGACATTCACAGCGAATGGTTACGTCATCGGGCCGAGCGAGGCGCACTATAACAGCGCCCCAGCGGCCTCGCAACCGCCGCCTACGGCCATCGTAACCCTCCACCCCACACTGCACCAATTGCCCGCGCCGCTATCCAAGATGCGGACCCAAGGTGTAGCGTGTAGGCATTGTTCAACCCCTTTCCAACGGAGGCACTACTCATGACCAAGGATCCCAACAAGGGCTATATCGCACTCCTGGGCTGGAGCCTCAGTGCCGTCGAAGCCGCCGAGAATTTCGACCGCCGTTACGTGGTGGTGGCACCGGACTGGGCCGAAGAGTATTGCGAGAAGCACGACATTCCCTATGTATCGTGGAACTTCGAGCGCTTGAACGACCGCTCCATGGAGATCGCCGAGACTCTCCAGGAGATGGGCGTCAACGTGGCCATCCCACTTTACGAAGAGACCGTCGAGTGGGCCGGGGCGATCAACTCTCTGCTGCTCGACAACCCGCGCCTCTACGGCCAGTCGCTGCTGCTGCGCGACAAGGCGCTGATGAAGCGCCGCGCCCAGCTCGGCGGTATTCGCGTCGGTATCTTCGAGGAAGCCCACGACAAGGAGGACGTGGTGCGCTTCCTCAAGCGCGTCAACCAGACGCTGCTCAAGCTCGACGGCGACCCCAACGATCCGATCCACCTCAAGGCCTTCGACAAGGCCGGCTGCCTCGGCCACCGGGTGATTCGTACCCCGGACGAGGTCGACTCGATCCCCGACGAGGAGTTTCCGGTGCTGATGGAATCGCACCTCGACGGCTGGGAATTCGCCGTCGAAGCCTGGGTGCACAACGGCAAGATCGCGTTTCTGAATATCTCCGAATACGTGACCCTGGGCTACTCGGTGTTCGTTCCGGCCTCGCCGGAGCTGGAGAGGTATCGCCCCCAGATCACCGCCCAGATCGAGAAACTGATCAAGACCTTCGATATCGAGTTCGGCCTGATCCACCCGGAGTACTTCGTCACCAGCGACGGCGAAATGTACTTCGGCGAAGTCGCCTACCGGCCGCCGGGCTTCAAGGTCTTCGAGCTGCTCGAGCGGGTCTACGGTTTCAACGCCTACCAGGCCTCGATGCTGGTGTTCGATCCCAAGGCCAGCACTGACGAGATCAAGGCATTCTTCCCCAGGGAAGTCGAGGATGCCAACGGCTATGCCGGCTGCTTCGGCGTCTATCCGCGGCGTCGCGTGGTCAGCCGCCTGGAGATCCCCGAAGAGGTCGAGGACCACCCCTACTTCGAGTCCCACGAGCTGACGCCGCCGATGGAAGAGACGGTGACCAAGCGTACCGCCTTCGGCACCCACTGGGGGCTAATCTACTTCAAGGGCGAGGATCCTCATCAGCTGCGTGACCTGCTCAAGCACCAGGAGGATCTGGACTTCTATGTATAATCCCTGGCAGAAACCGGGATAAGGAGTCGGTGTGACCGAGCACCCTGATACGAACAGTGCAACACAACCCCCAACCGACGGGGACAAGCTGACCGGCTTGCTGGCCAAGCTGGACGAGGCGATACAGCTGCTCGATGCGGCCCGCGACTTCGCCAAGCCAAGCAAGCTGGGGCGCGTCCTCGACACCGCGCGCCGGGTGATGTTGCAGCCCGGCGGCTGTGCGGCGGTAGAGGCCCGCGCCGAAGCCCTCGAGACAGCCGGGCTGTTCCTCGGCTCCGACTGGGCGACGCCGCAGTATCTGGTGCCCTCACTGACCACCCATGCGCTGAAGAGCGCCGATCCCAACAGTGTGGTGATCGAATCGCTCAGCGAGCTGCGCCTGCTGGCGGTGGCCATGGGCGATTACCAGCACCCGCTGATCTCCGCCGAACAGGCCCACCACTACCTCACCCAGGTGATGGCACTAAACCTGTGGCTGCTGTTCGGTGCGCCCAGCGAAGCCGAGCGCGAGACCCAGGGGCGCCTGGCACAGCTGCCTCGCCTGCTGTTTCAGCACCTCGCCGAGCGCATCGGTTACGAACATATCGTCGACCAGTTGATCGATGAAATATGGCGCATCCTGCGCCAGCGCCCGCTGCAGGTCGAACCGGTCAAGCAGATGATCACCCAGATCGCCATCTGCCAGGCCAATCCGGCCATCGACCTGGGCGCCAGCGGCCAGGGCGCCGACCGCCTGGTCAGCTCGCTGTTCGGGCCGACCCAGGCATGCCGCGAAGATCCGGGTATCGACATCTACCGGCAGCGACTGGAGAGCATGGACCAGGCCGCCCTGCAGTACGAGGCCAGCGGCTTTGCCCGCGCCATGCACGACACCGGCCTGGTCTCGCCCTACCACAGCGTGCTGATGCGCCACCTGCTGGAGCATAGCGACCACCTGCTGGCCGAGACGCTGGGTCTCTCCTCCACCGGCCGCGACTGCCTGCTGTGCTATCGCGAGCTGGTCCATGCGCTGATCCGCGGTGGCGTCTACCCGGCCACGCCGCAGGCCATCTACGGCCTGGCGCTACTGCTCGAGCGCGGCATTCTCTATCAGCCGCCGGTAGCACCGGCCATGTGGCGCCAGCTGGGATTGACGCTTTCGGAGTGGTCGCAGCAGCGCCTGAAGATGGCCCACGGCGACGCGGTATCACCGCGGGCACGGCTGCTAGAGGGCGTGCTGTGCATGCTGGGGCTGCCTCTCGGTGTGGGCCAGGGCAACAACCCCACCTGTCAGTCGGCCCGCGCGCTGTCGATGTGGGCCTACAACGATCCTGACTATCTGCTGCAGATGGTCGCCTGGGCGGCGCGTGACGACGAGATCGTGATGCACTTCGAGGGCCAGCCGATCTCGTCCCGCGAAAGCCTCTCTGGCGTTGCCACCGAACTGCCCATGGACCTGGATGCGGTGTCGCTGTTGGTAGTGCCGCACCTCGATCGCATCTACGCCGAGATGGGGAGGCGCTGCATCGGCCGCGAGGGCGACCCGCACCGCTGGGTCAATCCCGAGTTTCACGGCTGGTGGTCGGGGCGCGGCTTTCGTATCAACGTCGACGTGGCGACCGGCCAGCTCGAGGGCCTCGAGGACTTCCTGCGCCACTTCTATGCCGCCTATCACCCCTACTACAACGGCAACCAACCACTGATCCATCCGCAACCGGCGGGCATCGCCGTGACCGACAGCGCGGCGCGCTTCATCGGCTGGCACGCCATCACCCTGCTACGGGTCAACCTCGATCCCCAGGACGTGATGCGGGTCTACTTCTACAATCCCAACAACGATAGCGGCCAGGACTGGGGCGATGGCGTCAAGGTCAGTACTGCGGGCCAGGGCGAGCGCTTTGGCGAGGCCTCACTGCCCTTCGAGCAACTCGCCTCGCGGCTGTATATCTTTCACTTCGACCCACTGGAGCGCGGCGAGCTGGCCACCATCACCCAACAGGAGCTCGACCGGGTAATCGGCCATGTGCACCGCAGTTGGGGCGCCGACCGCGTACCGGCGACCGACCTGCAGGCCAGCCCCGGGCTCGACGCCAACTGATCAGCCCTTCCCCGGCGGCCGCGGTGTGGTCGTCGAGGAGGCACTCGGCGGATAGCGTCGGGTCAGATAGCGTGCCCAGAACGGTGCCACGATCATCAGCGCCACCATACGCAGGATATGGTGGAAAGCGACGAA
The DNA here is from genome assembly GCF_010977575.1 of Halomonas socia. Classification (GTDB taxonomy): domain Bacteria; phylum Pseudomonadota; class Gammaproteobacteria; order Pseudomonadales; family Halomonadaceae; genus Franzmannia; species Franzmannia socia. The sequence continues at coordinate 2,698,085 of NZ_CP048812.1, read as the reverse complement.
CACTGGGTCGATATCCAGCGCCACCGCAAGTATCGCCATCTCGCCGATGCCCCCCGGCGCCAACGCCAACAGCGCCACGTCCCGCGGCACCCCCAGCAGGCGGTGGATCAACTCGGCGAACACGGCCAGTACCAGCAGGGCCAGTAGCGTGGCCAGGGCAGCCTGCCACAGGTACTTGCCGAAGCGGCGCCGCGACAGCCCGCGAAACTTGCAGCCAATGGCGCTACCCAGCCCCCACAGCATCACGTTGAGCCCCCACTCCGGCAATTGCAGGCTGGCCAAGTCGGTGCCCGACAGCAGTGCCGCGAAGGCCAGCGGCGCCAATAGCGAGGCACTCGGCAGGCGCAGCCAGTTGCCCAGCGGGATCACCAGCGGCAGCGCCAGCAGCATCCACAGGTGTGCCGCCGGCTCACTCACCGCCGCCTGAGTGGGCGAACCGCCCTCATAGGCCCAGAACAGCGGTGGCAGCAGCAGAATCACCAGGATGATACGCAGCGACTGGGACACCGCGACCCGCTGCGGGTCGCCGCCGCACTTCTCACCGAGCAGGATCATGGTCGGCATCGCCCCGGGCGCCGAGGCAAACCAGGCACTCACCGGATCGAAGCCGCAACGCCGGTACCAGGCCGCCGCCACCGCCGTGGACGCCGCCACCCCGACCAGTAGCAGTGCCGCCGACAGCGGCCAGTCGAGCAGCCGCTCGGCCAGCTGCGGCGTGACCTGACTGCCCAGCACTAGCCCCATCACGCCCAGAAATGCCTCGCGCAGGCCCTCCGGCACGCGTACGTCGAGACCACGCCCCGAAGCCAGCAGGTTGGCGGTGAGCGGGCCCAGCATCCACGGTAGCGGCAGATTGAGCAGCGCGAACAGCAGCCCGCCCAGCGCCCCGATCACAAGCGCACGTAGCAGGGCCTTCAGCGAGGCATGTGACACCCCCCCTCCTTAATTAACCGGCTAACGAATCCCCAGTATTACACGTTCGGCGCCAGACGTTGACAGTGGCGCTATAATCGACGCCGAATCGTCCCAGGAAACCGTCATGCCGCGTCTCGATCAGCTTCTCGTCAGCCAGGGCCTGGCCCGCTCACGCACCCGCGCCCAGCGCCTGATCCGGCATGGCCGGGTCAGCCTCGAGGACGACGGCCGGGTCTTGAGAAAGCCCGGCGAGAAGCTGGCCGATGTCGTACGCCTGCGGGTCGAGGCCGACCCCGAGGAGCGCTATGTGTCACGCGCCGGCCTCAAGCTCGAGGCGCTACTCGAACACCTGGGGCTGCGCCTGGCGGGACGCGTGGTACTCGACGTAGGGCAGTCCACCGGTGGCTTCAGCGACTGTGCACTGCAGCACGGCGCACACCATGTGATCGGCGTGGAGGTGGGGCACGATCAGCTCGACCCGGCGCTACGCGACGACCCGCGGGTGACCTGCCTGGAGGGGCTCAACGCCCGGGAGATGGCCGGCGATGAGCGCCTGGCCGCAGCCCTCGCCAGGCGAGCGCCGGCAGGCCTCGATTGCGCGATGATGGATGTGTCGTTCATTTCGCAGACGCTGATCCTGCCTCAGCTCGCCGCCCTGCTCGCCCCAGGCGGCGAGCTGCTGAGCCTGGTCAAGCCGCAGTTCGAGGTCGGCCCCGGCGGCGTGAATGTCCGCGGCATCGTCACTGAGCCGACACGCTACGCCGAGGTCGAGGCACGCATCCGCGACTGCTGCGCGGCCCACGGCCTGAGCATCCGCCACTGGCAGGAGAGCCCGCTGCTCGGCGGCGACGGCAACCGCGAATTCCTGCTGCATGCGGTGTGCTAGGCATCCACCGGTTGCACCGCAGGCGGTCTGAATAACGCCACACGTCCGTGAGCGTCAGGCTTCATCCGCCCGATTGATCAGCGCCTCCCGGCTGGCGAAGTCCTCCTCGGCGATCTGCTCGTCCAGAAAGTCGAGTAGCGCCCGCACCGCCGGCAACAGCCCCCGGCGGGAAGGGAAGACCGCATGCAGGATCCCGCCCCGGGGTTCCCAGCCCGGCAGCACGTCGATCAGCTGCCCCGCCTGGATATCCTGAGCACCCACCAGTAGCCCCAGCTTGACCACGCCGAGCCCCTCGAGCGCCGCGGCATGCAGGGTCTCGGCGCTGTCGGTGACCAGCCGCGGCCGATGAGGGACCTGTGCGCTGGCGCCGTCGGGCCCTATCAGGTCCCAGCAGTGGCGATGGTCGTACTGCTCGAAATCGAGGCTCGGCAGTGCGCCGAGATCTGCCGGGCTGCGCGGCCGTGGCCGGTCATCGAACAGACCCGGAGCGGCCATCAGCCGCTGGGGGCTCGACGCCAGCACCTTCATGGTCAGGTCGCTGTCATCCAGGGGCGGAAAGCGCACCCGGATCGCCAGGTCGAAGCCCTCCTTGACCACGTCCACCCGCCGGCTGGTCGCCTCTACCTGCACCTCCACCTTGGGGCACTGCGCCATGAAGCGCACCAGCAGCGGCGTGATCAGGTAGTGCAGCACGCTGGGCGAGCAGCTCAACCGCACCGTGCCCTGAGGCTCGACGTGATGGCGCTGGATCAGCTCCTCAGCGGCCTCCGCCTCCACCAGCATGGCCAGGCAGTGGCGATAGTAGGCCTGGCCCAGCTCGGTGACCGAGAAGTGCCGCGTGGAGCGCTGGATCAGGCGGGTGGTGAGGCGCACTTCGAGCTGGGTGATACGCCGGCTCAGCTTCGACTTGGGAATGCCCAGGGCACGCCCGGCCGGGGCGAAGCCGCCATGATCCACCACCTGCACGAAGTAGTAGAGGTCGTTGAGGTCCTGCATCCCATTGTCCTATTATTGAAACGCTGAGTGTTATTTTAGCCATCTAGCGGCATCTTTGTTCATAAAATAGGCTTCCTGTTATCGGGAGAACACACTTCCCACGTTCTGACAGGAGTCCCTTATGAAGAAAATTCAAGCCGTATACGGTGCCCCGCATGGCCACTGGGTCGGCGATGGCTTTCCGGTGCGTTCCCTGCTCAGCTACGACCGCCTGGGCGCCGCGCATCTCAGCCCCTTCCTGCTGCTCGACCATGCCGGCCCGCATCGCTTCGGGCCAACCCGGCACGCTCGCGGCGTCGGTGCCCATCCCCACCGGGGCTTCGAGACCGTGACGCTGGTCTACCAGGGGGAACTGGAGCACCGCGACTCGGCGGGACATGGCGGCCGGATCGGCGAGGGCGACGTCCAGTGGATGACCGCCGGCGCCGGCATCGTCCACGAGGAGTACCACGCCCCGGCCTTCGGTGAGCGCGGCGGCATCCTGGAGATGGTGCAGCTGTGGATCAACCTGCCGGCCCGGGACAAGTCCGCCCCACCGGCCTACCAGACCCTGCTCGACGGCGAGATTCCTCGGATCGACCTGCCGGGCGATGCCGGCCAGGTCCGGGTGGTGGCGGGCCGCTATCTTGATCGAGAGGGCCCGGCGCGCACCTTTACCCCGATCAATGTCTGGGACCTGCGCCTGGTGGCCGGTGGCGCCGCCCAGCTCGAGGTCCCCGAGGGCCATACCACCCTGCTGGTGGTGCTGGAGGGCACGCTGCTGGTCAACGGTGAGCACCTCGTGCGCGACGAGAGCGTCGTCGCCTTCGAGCGCCGTGGCGAGGCCCTCCACCTGGAGGCCAACAACGACGCCAGGCTGCTGCTGCTGAGCGGCGAGCCCATTGACGAGCCAGTGGCGGGACAAGGCCCCTTCGTGATGAATCATGAGGCCGAGCTCCACCAAGCCTTTGCCGACTTCCACGCCGGGAAGTTCGGCAAGCCGAGGGGAGCATGAGTCGACTCATGCTCCCCGTCCCTGCCCGGCGATGGTCGCCGGGCAGGCCCATGACAGCGAAAGGAGAACGATCATGTCCTTTACCTACCACCGACTCGACAAAGATGACGTGGCCCTGCTGATGGTGGACCACCAGGCTGGCCTGCTCTCCCTGGTGCGCGACTTCAGCCCGGACGACTTCAAGAACAATGTCTTGGCCCTGGCCGATATCGCCAAGTTCTTCGACATTCCCACCATCCTCACCACCAGCTTCGAGGATGGCCCCAATGGCCCCATGGTGCCTGAGCTCAAGGAGATGTTCCCCCAGGCGCCCTACTTCGCCCGCCCCGGGCAGATCAACGCCTGGGACAACGAGGAGTTCGTCGCCGCCATCAAGGCCACCGGCAAGAAGCAGCTGCTGATCGCCGGGGTGGTCACCGAGGTGTGCGTGGCCTTCCCGACCCTCTCGGCCCTGGAGGAGGGCTATGAGGTCTTCGTCGTCACCGACGCCTCCGGGACCTTCAACCCCATCACCCGAGACGCCGCCTGGAATCGCATGTCCCAGGCCGGCGCCCAGTTGATGACCTGGTTTGCAGTCGGTGGTGAGCTGCACCGCGACTGGCGCAACGATATCGAGGGCTTCGGCGGCCTGCTGGCCGGCCACCTGCCCGCCTATGCCAACCTGATGCAGAGCTATAACCAGCAGAGCCCGCTGGGCTAGGCAGCGACCGGCCAGGGCGGATCCCGCGCCCTGGCCGTGTCGCCGGTCTCGCGGCAAGGACACGGTCCCTGGCAATGCCCGGAAGGGCCTATGCTAGAAGGCCGAGCCTCTCTCCTTTTGCCCACAGGAGTCCCGAACCATGAGCAATCTCGTCAACCAACGCGAACTTGCCAGCTCTCTCGACTGCCCCGTCGTCGACGGCAAGCGCCAGGTACAGCATGTCTCGCCGCATAGCGCCGAGGTAGGGGGCATTCCCGTCAACCGCGCCCTGCCCCGCCGTCAGCGCCGGCTGATCGGCGCCTGGTGCTTCCTCGATCATATCGGCCCGGCCGACTTCGCGGCGGACGACCCCGGCCTTCGGGTCGGCCCCCATCCGCATATCGGCCTGCAGACCTTCACCTGGATGCTCGAGGGTGAGATCCTCCACCGCGACAGCCTGGGCACCGCCCAGGTGATCCGCCCTGGCCAAGTCAACCTGATGACCGCCGGCCGCGGCATCAGTCATACCGAGGAGTCGCTGCCCGGCGAGGCGACCCTGCATGCCGCCCAGCTGTGGATCGCCCTACCCGAGGCGGACCGCGCCACCGACCCGCGCTTCGACCACTACTCGACTTTGCCCCGCTGGCAGGAAGAGGACGTGGAGCTGACACTGCTGGTGGGCGACTTCGCCGGCCAACGGGCCCCAACCCTGACCTTCTCACCCCTGATAGCCCTGGACCTGGCCAGCCCCCGGGGTGGCCGCTTGCGTCTGGCGCTACGCGAGGACTTCGAGTTCGGCCTGGTGGCCCTGGAGGGCGACCTGGAGATCGAGGGCGAGACCTTCGCCACCCATGAGCTGGCCTACCTGGGCCGCGGCCGCGACGAGGTGACGGTGACGCTCCCCCCAGCGGCCGGGTCCTGTTGGTGGGCGGCGAGCCCCTGGGCGAGGAGATCCTGATCTGGTGGAACTTCGTCGGCCACAGCAAGGCGGAGATCAGCGAGGCCCAGCGCGACTGGGAGGCCGAGAGTCCCCGCTTCGGCAGCATTCCCGAGTTCGACGGCCCGAGGCTGACCGCCCCACCGCTGCCCTGGAAGGCCTGACCCGCTTCCGGGACCTGAGTGCGGCGGGCCCACGCCTAACGGCCGTCGCCGCCGTCGACGTCGATATCCCCCGGATCGCCCTTGGCCCCCGGCGGCGGGAAGTCGGGGTTGGTGACCTGCCCGCCGGCAACGCTCTGCACCTTCTGCGCCGCGCCGCTACGGTGCAGCCAGACCTCTAGCTGATTGAAGGCGATATCGATGTCATGCTCGTCAAACAACTCGCCGACCCGGCAGTTGATCTCGTCGGTGGCATACAGCCGATCGCCCAGCGCATTGACGAAGATTCGCAGCTCGAAGTTGAGGGTGCTGTCGCCGTAGTCCATGAAGAACACCTGCGGCTCGGGGTCGGCCATCACCCGTGGGTTCTCGTCGGCGGCCTGGCGCAGCAGGTCATGCACCAGGCGATGATCGGAACCAAAGGACACCCGGTAGTAGAGCACCACCCGGGTGACGCTGTCGGACAGCGACCAGTTGATCAGTTGGTCGGTGACGAAGGTCTTGTTGGGGATGATGATCTCCTTGCGGTCGAAGTCGGTCACCGTGGTGGCGCGGATGCGGATCTTGCTCACCGTGCCGGTGAGGTTGCCGATGGTGATGGTGTCGCCAATCCGCACCGGCCGCTCGAAGAGGATGATCAGCCCCGAGATGAAGTTGGCGAAGATTTCCTGCAGGCCAAAGCCCAGGCCCACACCCAGCGCCGCCACCAGCCACTGCAGCTGGTTCCAAGCGACGCCCAGCGTGGCCAGCGACATCACCAGGCCGGTGCCGACGATGGTATAGGAGAGTAGCGAGGTGATGGCATAGGCGCTGCCCTGCTTGAGGGTCAGCCGCGACAGCACCATCACCTCCAGCAGGCCCGGCAGGTTGCCGGCCAGCATCAGCGTCAGCGCCACGATCAGCAGCGCAGTGACGATGTCCGACACCGACACTGCACTGGTCACCAGCTCAGTGTTGCCGCCGTCGGCGGCTTCCCAGATCGCCACCTGGTCGAGGTAGCCGAGCACCGTCAGCAGGTCGGCCCAGACCACATAGAACAGCGCGGCAAAGCCGATCAGCAGGATCAGCTTGGACAACCGCAGCGACTGCTGATTGACCTGCTGCATGTCGAGCGGTGGCTCTTCTACCACCTCGAGCCCGCCCTCGGCGCCCTCCTGCACCTGGGCTCGGCGGCGCATCAGCGCACGACGGTAGGCCAGGCGGCGTGCCGCCACCGCCAGGCCACGCACCACCGCCGCCTCGACCAGGATCCACAGCCCCAGCAGGTAGAGAGTGATCACGAAGCGGCCCACCAGGCTTAGCGCGGTGTACTCGTAGCCGGCGACGATCAGTCCCACCAACAACAGCGGCACCAGCGCCAGCGTCAGCCCCAGCAGCAGGCGGAACAGCTTGACGCCGAAATAGGGAATATGCGCCAGGATCAAACGCGCCAGCAGCACGCTCATCGCCACCAAACCGCCTACCAGCAGTGCCAGCGCCAGCGGACGCGTGGCCAGGGTGACCTCGGTGTCGCGCACCAGCGGCGTGACCATCAGCACCGGGACCAGCGCCACGCCCAGCCACAGCAGCAGCCAGCGAAGCCGCGCGGCATAGCCGGCCGGCCAGTAGAAATGGCGCATCGCCACGCCGTCCTTGACCAGCAGCCGCCGCGACCAGGCAATCGCCGCCCAGGCCAGCGCCAGATGCCACAGGGCATGGCCCAGCGCGACAGCGATCCCCTCGCCGCCGGCCACCAGACCAGTGCCGACCCCGGCCAGGCCCAGCGACATGGGCAGTGCCAGCAGCGCGTTCAGCGCCACCGCCTGGGGCGTGTGGCCCTGGGTGTCGCTGCGCAATCGACCGATCTGATCATTGAGCAGTGCCAGACGCGCGCGCAGCCGGCGACGTGCCGCCAGCAGCCCCAGCGCCACCAGCAGTGAAGGGAGTCCCAGCAATGCCTCGAGGCTCGGCAGCCGCCAGCGCTGTGGCAAGCCTTCGCGCCACTCGCCCTCGTGCCATTCAAGCACCAGGTTGGACGGCAGATGGCGCAGCCACTGCCAGTCCAGCGGCCGGCTGTTGGCCACCCAGAACAGCTGCTCATCGATGGTGGTGCGCAGCGACTGGGCGTTTTCCAGCAGCTGCTGCTGATTGAGCTGCAGTTCGATACCGGTGCTGAGCAACTCGCCGTAGGTCTGTTCGAGCTGGTCGACCAGCTCGCGGCGCGACTGATAGAGACGCTGCAGCGAATCCACCAGGCCCTCGGTGATCTCCACGCCGGCCTCTTCCAGGCGCTGGTTGGCCAGCCGCTCGCCCTGGCGCAGCAGGTCGCGCTGGCGCCCCAGGTCGAACTGGCGCAGGCGCAGGTCGGCGATCTCGTCCTGCAGGTCACGACGCGCCGCCACCTGGGGCAGCGACTGGCGCTGCTCGCGCAGGATCCGCGCCAGCAGCAGGCTACCGCGCACCGCACTGATCTGCTCGTTGAGGCTGCGCTGCAGCTGGGTGACCTGGTCGAGCTGACTGCGCACCGTGATCGCCTCACGCAGCAGCACATTGCGCCGATCATTGGCGCGTAGCAGCTCCAGGCTCAGGTCCTGATTGAGCTGCTGGGCGCGTTCCAGCACCGGATGGCCTGCCGCGATCAGCGGATCGTCGCGGGCGGCGTCGGCAATGGCCTGCTCCGAGGCCAGCCGCCGCTGGCGGTCGATCACGTTCTGCAGCAGCAGCAGTAGGCTCTCCTGATGACCTGTCTGGGCGGTGAGCAGCTCGCGGCGCTGCTGGGCAAGCTCGCGCAGGCGCGTATTCGAGCCCAGCTCACGCTGGTACAGGCGCTGCTCGCGTTCGGCCAACTGCCGCTCGGCGCGCAACGCCAGCACGCGGGGATCGTCATCGGGGATATCGCGTCCGGCCAGCTCATCCTGGGCGCGGCGCGCCTGTTCGGCACGCTGCATGGCATCGGCAATCGCCTGCTGGGCCCGCTCGGGCAGGGTCTGGGCGGTCAGCAACTGGGCATTGACCTCGGCCACGCGGTCCTGCAAACGCTGCAGCTCGCCGAGCGCCTCCCGCTGGCGATCTTCGAGTTCCGCCAAGGGTCGGTCGTCGAGATCCGCGGCGGAGAGCTCGACCGCGACCTGCTCCTCATCCTGCAGCTCGCGCTCCAGGCGCATCAGCTCGGCGGGGGCCTCCTGCAGCCGGCGGTCGAGAGCGGCCAAGCGCTCCTCGACGTCCTCGAGGCGCTGCAGGGCATCGATGGCATCCTCCAGCGCATCGCGCTGGCGCTGCTGAGCCTGGCTCAAGGTCTCGCCCTCGCCGGGCTCGAGCTCGGCCAGCCGCGCCTCGAGCTGCTCCAGCTCGGGCAACTCGGCCTGCGCCAGTGCCGGCAATGGCAGGCACAGCAGTAATAGCACAAACCCGCCCAGCCACACTGTGACGGCGACAGGCAAGGCGCGAAGGCAACGACAGATCACGGCAATCTCCCCACGGACCCGATGCTGGTCCAAGGGGCGATTTTGGGTCCCAGGCGCCGCCAAGGCAATCTCTTTGCATTCCAACGCAACACCAGTTGACTTGCCCTCCGGGCGTGGTAGAACGGTGGCTCATACCTCCCCTTGTGAGCGCTTGTTCATGACCCTGCTTCGCACCACTGCCACCGTAGGCGCCGCGCTGACCATCCTCAGCCTGGTCGTCACGGCAGGGGCCCACGCCGATACCCGGCGTGCCGAGATCGAAAGCCGCATCGATGCTCTCCACCAGGAGCTGGAGAGCCTGCAGTCGGAGCTCGAGACGATCCCCGACGAGCAAACCGTGGGTGTTCAACCGGCGGTCGACCAGACCGCCGCCGAGACGCTACAGCTGGCTCAGGAGCGGCGTGCGCTGGAGCGAGAGTCGGATCGTAACCCGCTGGCCATCACCGCCTACCGGCGCAACTACCTGCTCCCGGTGAGCTACAACGCTCGCCAGAATCCCGACAACTTCCTCTTTATCAGCGAGGATAACGGCGTCGACGATGTCGAGGTCAAGTTCCAGTTCAGCGCCAAGGTCAACCTGGCCGAGGGGCTATTCAGCGACCGCGCCGATCTCTATTTCGCCTATACCCAGCGCAGTTGGTGGCAGGCCTACAACTCCAAGGCCTCGTCACCCTTTCGCGAGACCAACTACGAGCCCGAGGCCTTCCTGAGCTTCGATAACGACTCGCGGCTGTTCGGCTGGACTAACACCCGCAACCGGCTGGCCTTCAATCATCTGTCCAACGGCCGCTCCAGCGACCTGTCGCGGAGCTGGAACCGGATCTATCTCGAGAGCACCTTCCAGCGCGGTGACTGGGCGCTCACAGTGACCCCGCATTGGCGAATCCCGGAATCCGACGGCGACGACGACAATCCCGACATCGACCGCTATATGGGCTACGGTGATATCGAGTTGGCACACCGCTTCGCTAACGACCACGAGGCCAGCATGCTGGTGCGCGGCAACCCCAGCGCCGGCAATATGGGCTCTCAGGTCGACTACTCCTGGCCGCTGTTCGGCAACATTCGCGGCCATGTGCAGTACTACGTCGGCTACGGCGAGAGCATGATCGACTACGACAACTCCAACCACCGCCTCAGCGTCGGCTTCAGCCTCAACCCGCTGTTTGCCGGGCGCCCGGAGTTGTAGCGCAGCCGACCCTACGTCTATAGCAGATAAGTAGCACCGCTCGGAACTGTTCCGTCGACAAGCCTACGAAGAGGCGCTGTAAACCATCCCTGGGCGCTACCAACGCCATCCATGGCGTTGAACCTCTTCTTCGGCTTGTCCCCGGCGTTCTTCGCTTAGTGGCAACTGCCTCCGCGGCTGATTGAAGTCGCATGGCTACCTGCTATGCTGTGGACGTCATTCACCGTCAAAGGAAGACCCCGATGGCAAGCCGCAAACCCAACACCGATGCCAGTACCGAGCAGCTCAAGGCGGATCTGCACCACCTGACCCAGACCATCGAAGAGCTGGTCAACGCCACCGCCGACGACTCGCGCAGCAATATCAAGGAACTCCGCGAGCGTGCCGAGAAGCGCCTGCACGACACCCGAGACCGTCTCGAAGCCCGCGGCGAGCGCCTCTACGGCGAAGCCCGCGACTCGGTGCGCGAGCAGGTCGATGCCTGCGACCATTATGTCCACGAAAACCCCTGGTCCAGCGTCGGCATCGCCGCCGCCGCCGGGATGGTCATTGGCCTGCTGATCGGGCGGCGCTGATGAGCCACGGCCAAGGACCGGCCGAGCGGCTGTTCGGCGCCACCAAGCGGCTGATTGCCAGCCTGCTCAGCAACGGCGAGGCGCGTCTGCGCCTCGCCGTCGTTGAGCTCGAGGAAGAGCGCGCACGGCTGGTCACCCTGCTGCTGCTGGCGGGCATCAGCCTGCTGATGGTGATGCTGGGACTGACCGTGCTGACACTATTCGTGGTAGTGCTGTTCTGGGAGACCCATCGCCTGCTGGCGATTGCCGCCAGCGCGCTGGTGCTGCTCGGCGGCGGCCTGGCGCTCGGCGCCTGGGTGGTACACCTGGCCAAGCGTCCGACGCTGCTCAAGAGCACCCTCAAGCACTTGGCTACCGACCGCGCGCTGATGGAGACGTCGCGTGACGACTAAGCCCCCCTCTGCTCGCCGGCTGCGCCGCCAGCGCAAGGCTGCACTGGAAACGCAGATCGAACAGCAGCGCGTCGAGATCATGGTCGATGCGGCCCGCTGGCGCGCTGCCAGCAGCGGCATCGACGACGGCTGGCGGCAACTCCAGCGCTTCAAGGCCCCGCTCTATGCGCTGGGCGGCATGCTCCTGATACGCAGTGCCAAGCATCCCCGCTCTCTGGTGCGCATCGCCAAACGCGCCGCCGCCGGCATCTTGCTGATGCGGCGGGCACGTCGCCTGCTGCGCCTCACCCGCCGCTGAGTCCAGCATCGCGCTTACAGCGACTGCCCGCAGGCCACCCCCGAGGCCCACGCCCACTGGAAGTTATAGCCGCCCAGCTCGCCGGTGACATCGAGCACTTCGCCGATGAAACGCAGCTGTGGCATGTCGTTCACGGCGAAGGTCTTGGATGAGATCGCCCGGGTATCGACGCCGCCCAGGGTCACCTCTGCGGTACGCCAGCCCTCGGTGCCAGCGGGCTTGAGTCGCCACCCCGACAGCCGCTGCTGCCAGGCCTCCAGCTCGGCGTTGGAGAGCTCGGCCAGGGTTGGCGACTCGCCATACCACTCGCCAATCGCCGTGGCCAGGCGCCGGGGTAGGTGCTCACTCAACCAGGTCATCAACTGGCGGCGAGGTGTCTCGCGCCGCGCCGCGGCCAGCGCCTGTGCCACATCGAGACCTGGCAGCAGGTCGATCTCCAGCTCGTCGCCGGGCTGCCAGTAGCTGGAGATCTGCAGCATCGCCGGCCCCGAAAGGCCACGATGGGTGAACAGCAGCGGCTCGCGGTAGTGCCCATGGTGCTGGCCGTCGCGGCGACAGTGAACGCTCACCTCGCAGGCCACTCCGGCAAGCTCGCTGGCGCGCTCCTTCCACTGCGAGGTCAGGGTAAAGGGCACCAGCGCCGGGCGCGTCTCAGTAACCGCCAGACCGAACTGGCGGGCGAGATCGTAGCCGAAACCGCTGGCGCCCATGGTCGGAATCGACAGGCCACCGCAGGCCACCACCACCGCCCCCGACTCGATCGTTCCCCACGAGGTAAGCAAGCGCATACTCTCGCCGCAGCGTTCGACCCGCGTCAGCGAGGTCTTGAGCGCCACTTCGACGCCGGCCCATTCGCATTCGGTGAGCAGCATGGCGACGATCTGCTTGGCCGAGTCGGCGCAGAACAGCTGGCCAGGGGCTTTCTCGATGTACTCGATGGCGTGGCGCTCCACCAGCTCGACGAAGTGCTCGGGCCGATAGCGCTTGAGCGCCGAGATACAGAAGTGCGGATTGGCCGAGAAGAAGTTCGCCGGCGAGGTCGCCATGTTGGTGAAATTGCAGCGCCCACCCCCCGACATCAGGATCTTCTTGCCGGCCTTGTTGGCATGATCGATCACCAGCACCCGCCGCCCGGCGTAGCCGGCGGTGAGGGCACACATCAGGCCGGCGGCACCGGCACCGATCACGGCGACGTCGTAGGTCATGAGCTGGCGACTCCCGGCAGGGCCTCGGGGCGAGGCGCGGTGGTTCAGGCGCGGCATTCTAGCAAGCCGAGCAACGGGCGTCGCCTGTCGGACGCCGATGAACTTATACCGCAAAACAAGTTCTGTATAATTGCTGAATCATCCAATATAGTCGAAAAAAGTTCTCATTCTTGTCACATTCCCGGACAAAGTGATAAGTAGCCTAATGGCAAGGGAGCACAGGAGGTGCGCCCGCCGACTCATCGACCACGCAGAGACATCATGACCCCGACATCGATGGCGCCACGCGCCTGGCTGACGCTTGCCCTGACGCTCTCTCTCGCCCTCTTCAGCATCACCGCCCTGGCCGATGAGCGTACCGCGGTGATTGGCGCCCGCGCCGATCAGCAGCGCTGGTCCGACCCCCTCGAAGCCCTCGGCACTCTGCGCGCCGACGAGAGCGTCACGCTCTCCGCCACCGTCACCGAGATCGTCAGCGAGCTGAACTTCATCGACGGTGAGGAAGTGGAGGCCGGCCAACTGCTGGTGGGCCTCGATGACAGCGAAGAGCAGGCCCAGCTGCGTGCCGCCCAGGCGCTGCGCGACGAACGCCGCAACGCCGTCTCGCGGGCCTCCCAGCTGCAGTCGCGCAACCTCGGCTCGCGAGCCGACGTCGAGGACACCCAGGCACGGCTACGCCAGGTCGAGGCCGACATCGAGGCCATCGAAGCGCGTCTGGCCAGCCACCGCATTCGTGCCCCCTTCGACGGCGTGGTGGGCTTTCGTAATATCAGCGCCGGCGCGCTGGTCACGCCGGGCATGGAGCTGGTGACCCTCGACAAGCTCGACGTGGTCAAGCTCGACTTCAGCGTGCCCGAAGTCTATCTGTCGATTCTGCGCCCGGGGCTCGGCCTCAGCGCCCATAGCGTGGCCTTCCCCGATCAGCGCTTCGAGGGCGAAGTGGCCAGCATCGGCGCCCGGGTCGACCCGGTCACGCGCAGCGTGCAGGTGCGCGCCGAGTTCGACAACCCCGAGCTGATCCTGCGCCCCGGCATGCTGATGGAAGTGGTACTGCAGCGTAGCCCGCGGGATGCCGTGGTGGTCGCCGAAAGCGTGCTGGTGCCGAGCGGCGAGCGGCAGTACGTGATGGCCATCGACGAGAGCGACGACAACCGCATCAGCCGCCGCGAGGTCGTCATCGGCGAGCGCCGCGCCGGCCAGGTGGAAGTGCTGGAGGGCCTGGAACCCGGCGACCTGGTAGTGGGACACGGCGTCCAGCGGATCCGCGACGGCGACCAGGTGCGCCTGTTGGGCATCGCCGACGACGAGCTCTCGATTCGCGAGATCCTCGAGCAGCAGCGTGGGGATGACGCCTGATGCGCCTCTCGGATGTTTCGGTTCAACGCCCGGTACTGGCCACGGTCCTCGCCCTGCTGATCGTGGCCTTCGGCATTCTGGCCCTCGAGCGCCTGCCGCTGCAGGAGTACCCCTCCATCGACCCGCCGGTGGTCAGCATCGACACCCGCTACCCCGGGGCCTCGTCGAGCGTGGTCGAGACCCGCATCACCCAGGTGCTGGAGGACCGTATCGCCGGGGTCGAGGGCATCCAGTTGATCACCTCCTCCAGCGAGGACGGCCGCTCGCGGATCAATATCGAGTTCGGCCTCGAGATGGACATCGACGCCGCCGCCAATGATATTCGCGACCGCATCTCCGGCGCGCTGCGCAACCTGCCCGATGAGGCCGACCCGCCCGAAGTGCAGAAGGCCGACAGCAGCGAAGACGTGATCCTGTGGCTGAGCCTTTCCGGTGAGGACTTCAGCATTCCCGAGCTTACCGACTACGCCAACCGCTACCTGGTCGACCGCTTCTCGGTGCAGCCCGGCGTGGCCCGGGTGCGGGTCGGCGGCGGACGCGACTACGCCATGCGCGTGTGGCTCGACCGTAACGCCCTGGCCGCGCGCGACCTCACCGCCGGCGACGTCGAGGATGCCCTGCGCGCCGAAAACGTCGAGCTGCCGGCGGGCTCCATCGAGTCCGATGAGCGCCAGTTCGTGGTGCGGCTGCCGCGCAGCTTCGCCACGCCGGACAACTTCCGCGCCCTGGCGCTGTCGCGTAGCGACGACTACATCGTGCGCCTGGGCGACGTGGCGCGCATCGAGATCGGCTCGGTGGAGGATCGCTCGGTGTTCCGCGCCAACGGCGTGCCGATGGTCGGGCTGGGCATGATCAGGCAGTCCACCGCCAACGTGCTGGAAGTCTCGGAAGGCGTCACCGCCGAGATGGAGCGCCTGCAGGACACCCTGCCCGAGGGCATGGAACTGAGCATGAACTTCGACTCCTCGGTGTTCGTGTCCGGCGCCATCCAGCAGGTAGTGATGACGCTGTTCATCGCCATGGGCCTGGTGGTGGCGGTGATCTTCATGTTCCTGGGGAATTTGCGTACCACCCTGGTGCCGGCGGTGACCGTGCCCATCGCACTGGTCGGCGCCTTTATCGCGCTTGCCGCGCTGGGTTTCTCGATCAACCTGCTGACCCTGCTGGCGCTGGTGCTGGCCATCGGTCTGATCGTCGACGACGCCATCGTGGTGCTCGAGAACATCAATCGCCGTATGCAGGCCTACGGCGAAACGCCGCTGGTGGCCGCCTTCCGCGGTACCCGCCAGATCGCCTTCGCGGTAATCGCCACCACCCTGGTGCTGATCGCCGTGTTCGTGCCACTGAGCATGCTGCAGGGTGACATCGGCCGGCTGTTCTCGGAGTTCGCCCTGACCCTGGCCGCCGCGGTGGCCATCTCGAGTCTGTTGGCCCTGACCCTGACACCGATGATGGCCTCAAAGATTCTCAGTCCCAACATGCATGAAGGCCGGCTGGCTCATGCGGTACAGGCGCTGCTCGAGTTCAGCCAGCGGCTCTATCGGCGCATCCTGCTCAAGGTGCTGCAGCTACGACTGCTGGTGCTGGCGCTGTTCATCGCCCTGGTGGCAGGCACCGGCTGGCTGGCCAGCAGCCTGCCCAACGAGTACACGCCCCAGGAGGACCGCGGCAACTTCATCATCCTGGTCAACGGCCCGGAGGGCGCGACCTTCGACTACATCATGGACTACATGGACGAGATCGAGACCCGCCTGGAACCGATGGTCGCGTCCGGGGAGCTGGAACGGGTAGTGATCCGTGCGCCGCGCGGCTTCGGCAATATCGAGAACTTCAACAACGGCTTTATTATCGTCAACATGGCCGACTGGGGCAGCCGCCGCAGTGCCTGGGAGATCATGGACGAGGTGCGCGCCAAGCTGCGCGACCTGCCCGGCGTGACTGCCTCACCGGTGATGCAACAGGGCTTCGGTCAGCGCATCCAGAAACCGGTACAGTTCGTGCTCGGCGGTGGCACCTACGAGGAACTCGCCGAGTGGCGCGACATGATGTTCGAGCATATTCGCGAGCACAACCCACGCCTCACCGCGCTGGACAGCAACTACCAGGAGACCCAGCCGCAGCTGCGCGTGGATATCAACTACGAACGCGCCGCTTCACTGGGGGTCACCGTGACCGAGATCGGCCGCACCCTGGAGACGCTGCTTGGCGGGCGCAACGTGACCCGCTACGTCGATGACGGCGAGGAGTACGACGTGATCCTCGAGGGCGACCGCAGCGCCCAGCGCAGCGCCCGTGCACTGGACAACATCCAGGTGCGCTCGCAGCGCTCCGGCGAGCTGATCCCGCTGGCCAGCCTGGTGACGCTGACCGACTTCGCCGGCCCCAGCACCTTGAGCCGCTTCAATCGGGTACGCTCGATCACCCTCGAAGCCAATCTGGCCGGCGGTTACCCGCTTGGCGAAGCCCTCGACTCCCTGCAGCAGACCGCCGACGAGATCCTGCCCGCCGAGGCCCAGACCGACGTCGACGGGCCCTCGCGCGACTTCCAGGAGGCTAGCGGCGCCACCACCTTCCTGCTGCTGCTCGGCGCACTGGTGGTGTTCCTGGTGCTGGCCGCCCAGTTCGAGAGCTTCGTGCATCCCTTCGTGATCATGCTCACCGTGCCGCTGGCGATGAGTGGCGCGCTGCTCGGACTGTTCCTCACCGGGCAATCGCTGAACATCTACAGTCAGGTGGGGCTGGTGATGCTGATCGGCCTGGCGGCCAAGAACGGCATCCTGATCGTCGAATTCGTCAATCAGCTACGCGATCAGGGCGTGGCCTTCCACGAGGCGCTGGTCGAAGCCTCGGTGACACGCCTGCGCCCGATCCTGATGACCGCGGTGACCACCATGGCCGGCTCCATCCCACTGATCATCGGCAGCGGTGCCGGCGCCGAGACGCGCCTGGTGATCGGCACCGTGATCATGTGCGGGGTGGCCGCGGCAACGCTGTTCACGCTGTTCGTGGTGCCGGTGGCCTACGACCTGCTGGCACGCAACACCGGCTCGCCGGGTGACGTGCAGCGCCGCCTGCAGCGCGAGATGGACGACCATCACACCCCCGCTGCCGACACGCAGTGAGCGGGTGGCTGCTATGCTGCTGTTGAGCCCCGCCGCCGGTAACCGGCAGCGGAGTCCGACAGGAGGGCATGAGATGATCGAACTACTACCGTCAGGCGCCGCCCATCTGGTCGCGATGCGTATCAGCGGTCGCATCGACGGTCGCGACCTACAGTGCATCATCGACGCCATTGAGGAGACCAAGCGCCAGCATCCGCGGGTCAGCTTCTACGTCGAACTCGACCAGTTGCGCTGGATGACCGCTACCGCGCTGCTGCGCGATGTCGGCTACGGGTTGACGCAGTTGAGCGAACTATCGCACTACTATCGTGCCGCGGTGGTCAGCGACAAGCGCTGGGTCAAACGACTGGTGCGCCTCGAGGATCGGCTGTTCCGCTCGCTGGAGATGCGCGTCTTCCCCACCCATCAGCACGACATCGCGCTGGAGTGGGCACGCCACCTGCCCGAGGCACCCGAACCTGCCATGGCGGGCGCCGCGGCAGGCTGAAGTTGGCTGCGGCCCGCGCAGCTCAGCAGTCGCCGAGCCGCTCGCCTTCCATGCTGGTGTTCATGACCATGTCGCCCATCGGCGTGGTGGTGTCGACCTGCATGTCGCCCTCCATGCGGTCCGAGAAGTAGCGCATCTCGCCGACCACCATGGCTTCGCCGCCCTCTCCCTGGCACGACATGCGATAACTCATGCGCTCGCTGCTGGCCTCCTGCTCGAGGAACTCGCAGCCCTCTTCTTCCTGGATGAACGCCGAGTTGGCCTCGTCGATGGCATCCTGGGTCAGGCACTCGCGGTGGGTATCGGTTTCATCGGGAATCGGGAAGTCGCCCTCCACGGTAGTGGTGCTGGTGAACTCCCATTCGCCCGGCTCGAGATTGGGGGACTCCGCCAACGCGGCAAGGGGCAGGGCGAGCAGCGCAGCAGACGCCAGGGCACGTAACAGCATGGGACAACCTCCGAAACATTGAGTGACGCCTTGCAACAGGCGTGGTGTCCCGACAGCTTAGCCCAGGCCAGGCGTCATGCAAAAGCGCCCAACCACGCAAGTAGGGCCCAACCACTAGCGGCCGAGCACTCCACGGCTATCTGCATCGGCCCAGCACCCGCGTTTATCATCGAGCATCCCTTGATCTGCATCAAGGGACTGCTTGCGCTACTGAACTAGTGTAAGGGCAACACGCGATCAGTAGACGAGCGGCCCATCTGACTGCCCCACAGGGATGCGCCCCCCCTGGGCCCATCGCGCACCGATCGATGTCCCTCTACCTGCTTATGCAGCGGTTCAGGTCTTGAGCCTCGATGATCACTTACCGCTAGTGGTTGTGAAATGGCATTGACCTCTGTGCACCACACAGCTCGCAGAATGTAGATGATGACCATCGATCGGGCCTCTCGCCCGACGGGAGAATGAACATGAAGCTTCGCAAGCAGACGTTGACACTCGCACTCGCCTTGGCACTCGCTGCCAGTGGTACCGGCATTGCCCTCGCCCAGGGGATGATGGGCGACCAAGAAGGCCAAGGACGCCCCATGATGGGAGGAATGATGGGCGGCGGCCAGGGCCCCGGCATGATGGGGGGCAGCCAGGGCGGCATGGGCCCCGGGATGATGAAGGGCATGATGGGTGGCGGCATGATGCCCTGCCCGATGATGGGCGGCGCCGACATACGCATGATGTCGATGCTCGACGATGAGCAGTACCGCGAGATGCGCGAGCTGATGCAGGAGCACCGCCCTGCCCAGTTCGAGCGCATGGGGCAGATGATGAACCTGCGCGACGACCTGATGGCCGAGATGCACGGCGAGCGCCCCGACCCTGATGAGGTCCAGGCGCTACACGGCCAGCTAGCTGAGCTGCACGGCGCAATGATGGCCGAGATGGTGCGCATGCAAAACGCCATGCATGACCTGATGAGCGACGAGCAGCGCCAGCAGCTCGAGCAGGCCACCCCCGAGAGCAGCGACGACCACGACGCCCATCACTGAGCCGCCATGATAGAAGCGCCAGGATGTCCGGGCGGCCAACCAGTGGCCGCCCCTTCGGCCCCGCTCGCAGGAGGCATGCGATGACCGATACGACCGCGAAGACGATTACCCTGACGGTGCCCGGCATGGGCAGCGACCATTGCGCCGGCATCGTGCGCAAGACGCTCCAGCGCCTCGACGGCGTGGGCGAGATCGAGACCAATATCGCCAACCACCACGTCAAGGTCACCACCACCGCGAACACACCCGACGCCGAGGCGCTGCAGCACGCCGTGGAGGGCGCCGGCTACGACGTCGCGGCAGTGCAGAGCGAGGACGACGACGCAAGCGACAGCGACGCCGAGATCGAGGAGGCCTATCTGAGCCAGGCCCGCAAGCGGCTATGGATCGCCGGTGTGCCCACCACCCTGATCATGCTGCTGATGATGCCGCACATGTTCTGGCAGCCGATTCCCGGCTATCTGGCGATCGTGGCACTGCTGGCCTTCCCGGTGGTGTTCCTATTCGGCGGGGCAGCCACCCATAAATCGAGCTGGCGCTCGCTGAAGAACGGCACCTTCAACATGGACGTGCTGATCTCCATGGGCAGCCTGCCGCCCTACCTGATCGGCCTGATCGGCTTCGTCTACCCGATGACCTCGTTCATCGAGATGGCCGCCACCATCATGACCTTCCACCTGCTGGGACGTTACCTGGAAGCCCTGGCCAAGGGGCGCGCATCCCAGGCCATTCGCCGCCTGCTGACCCTGGGTGCCAAGACCGCGCGGGTGGAGCGCGACGGCGAGGAGGTCGAGGTACCGGTGAAAGAGCTGGCTCCCGGCGACATCATGGTCGTGCGCCCCGGCGACAAGGTGCCCACCGATGGCGAGGTGGTCGAAGGCGAGAGCCACCTGGACGAATCGATCGCCACCGGCGAGTCGGTGCCAGTCTACAAGAGCAGCGGCGACAGCGTGATCGGCGCCACCCTCAACAAGGAGGGCCGGCTGCGGGTCAAGGCGACCCGGGTCGGCGGCGATACCTTTCTTTCCCAGGTGGTGCGCCTGATCGACCAGGCCCAGGGCTCCCGGGTGCCGATCCAGGAGTTTGCCGATCGCATGACCGGCCGCTTCGTGCCGGTGGTGCTGCTGATCGCTCTGGCCAGCCTGATCGTGTGGCTGCTGCTACCCGACCTCCTGCGCCCGATTCTCGACTGGGGTGCTGCCTTCCTGCCCTGGGTGAATCCCGAGGCCGCCACCCCGGTGCTGGCGATACTCGCCGCCGTGGCGGTGCTGGTCATCGCCTGCCCCTGCGCCCTGGGCCTGGCCACGCCCACCGCATTGATGGTGGGTTCCGGCATCGGCGCCGAGCGCGGCATCCTGATCCGCTCAGGCGAAGCGATCCAGACCTTCAAGGACGTCAAGGTCATGGTTCTCGACAAGACCGGCACCATCACCCGCGGCGAGCCGACGCTGACCGAGGCGGTCGCCGCCGAGGGCGTCGACGAGACGCGCCTGCTGACCCTGGCGGCGAGCGTGGAGAACGCCTCGGAGCACCCTATCGCCCGGGCCATCGTCGACGGCGCCAAGCAGCGTGATGTGAAGCCCGGCGAGGTCAGCGAATTCCGCTCCACAGGAGCCCGCGGCGTGTCTGGCAAGGTCGGCGAGGAGCAGATCCTGATCGGCAATCACCGGCTGCTGGAAGAGCAAGGCGTGGCCGGCCTCGATGCGCTGGATGACGCCATGGGCGAGCTCGAGGGTAAGGGGCGCAGCGTAGTGATCGTCGCCGCCGACGGCCAGGCCCTGGGCCTGGTGGCCGTGGCCGACACCCTCAAGGAAACCTCGGTCGAGGCCATTCGCGGCATGCACGCCCTCGGCCTGCACGTGGTGATGATCACCGGCGACAACGAGCGCGCCGCCCGCGCTGTGGCCGACGAGGTCGGCATCGATGAGGTCCAGGCCGGCGTACTGCCGGAAGGCAAGGTCGATGCCATTCGCGCACTTCAGGAAAAACACGGCAACCACGTGGCGATGGTCGGCGACGGCATCAACGACGCCCCTGCCCTCACCCAGGCCAACGTCGGCATCGCCATCGGTGCCGGCGCCGACGTCGCCATCGAGGCCGCCGACGTGACACTGGTGAGCGGCGAGCTGACCGGAGTGGTAGAAGCCATGCATCTCTCCCGCGCCACCTACGGCAAGATCGTGCAGAACCTGATCTGGGCCAGTGGCTACAACATCGCGGCCATCCCCATCGCCGCCTTGGGCCTGCTGCACCCCATGATCGGCGTGATCGCCATGACCGCAAGCTCGCTATCGGTGATCGGCAACTCGCTGCTGCTCAAGCGGCGCTTCACCCGCGAGACCCCGCAAGGAGACGTCCAATGAGCCACCTTCACCACTGGGTGATGACTGCCTGCCTGGTGCTGATGGGGGCAGTCATGCTGCTGCTGATGTGGCGCGCCCAGTCACTGGACAGCGGCGCCTGGCTATTGCTGCCCATGGCCCTGTGCCTTGGCGCCCATTTGCTGCTGCACCGACACGAGCGATAGATGACTGGACATGAGGGGCGAGTACATCGAGCATAGGGCCTCGTTTTATCATCGCTTCCTTATACCATCAGCCGAGAATGTGCCATGCCGCCTGTCACCGAGACGCCCCACCAGGTTCCGTTCCGTGAGGCAGTGAAGGTCTGGCTGCGCATCGCCATGCTGAGCTTCGGCGGCCCGGCCGGCCAGATCGCAGTGATGCACCGCATTCTGGTCGAGGAGAAGCAGTGGATCGGCGAGCGGCGTTTTCTGCATGCCCTCAACTACTGCATGATGCTGCCGGGGCCGGAGGCCCAGCAGCTAGCCATCTACATCGGTTGGCTAATGCACCGTACCAAGGGCGGCCTGGTCGCCGGCTGTCTGTTCGTACTGCCCGGCTTCATCGCCATCCTCGCGCTGAGCTATCTCTATGCAGCACTGGGCAACGTGGGGCTGGTGGAGGGGCTGTTCTTCGGCCTCAAGGCCGCCGTACTGGCGGTGGTGCTCAATGCAGTGGTGCGGATCGGCAAGCGGGCACTCAAGAATCGGATCATGCTGGGCCTGGCGGCGGCGGCCTTCGTAGCCATCTTCTTTTTCGAAGTGGCCTTCCCGCTGATCATCCTGAGTGCGGCGCTGCTGGGCTACTGGGGTGGCAAGCGCGGCATGGCGGCCTTTCAGGTGGGCGGCGGCCATGGCGATGGCAACGACCAGGGCCTCAGCGACCGCGATTCGCTGCTCGGCGAGGGGCTGCCAGCCCACGCGCGGCCCAACCCCGGCTGGTCGCTGCGCGTCTCGGCCATCTTTGTGCTGTTGTGGCTGACACCGGTAGCACTGCTATTGCTGATACTGGGCAGCGAGAACGTCTTCAGCCAGATCGCCACCTTCTTCAGCAAGATGGCGGTGGTGACCTTCGGCGGCGCCTATGCGGTGCTCGGCTACGTGACCCAGGAAGCGGTTCAGAACTATGCCTGGCTGGCCCCCGGGGAGATGCTCGACGGCCTGGGCATGGCCGAGACCACCCCGGGACCACTGATCCAGGTGGTGCAGTTCGTCGGCTTCATGGGCGCCTACCGCGAGGCCATTGGGCTCGACCCAATGCTGGCGGCGACCCTGGCGGCGGTGCTCACCACCTGGGTCACCTTCGTGCCCTGCTTCCTGTGGATCTTCCTCGGCGCGCCCTACGTGGAGCGCCTGCGTGACAACCGCGCCCTCAGTGCCGCCCTGTCTGCCATCACCGCGGCGGTGGTCGGCGTGATCCTCAACCTGGCGATCTGGTTCGGGCTCCACGTGATCTTTGCCGAGGTCGAGGAATGGCGTGCCCTGGGGGCTCGCCTGCTGATCCCGGACCTGGCCTCGCTGGAGCCGCTTGCCCTGCTTCTCTCCGCCGCGGCCATGCTCGCCATCTTTCGCTTCAAGATTGGCATGCTCACGGTGCTGGGCGGCTGTGCGCTACTCGGGGTGCTGTTCTCCTTGGTGTTCTAGCATGCCCAAGGGCAGTCTCATCTCGAACGCATTCAGCGTCATGGCCACCAGCGAGTAATAGCCGATGATGCCCACCACCTCGACCAGCGTTTGGGTGCGAAGCGCCTGTAGAGCCGCCTCGAACGTCGCATCGTCGATGCGGTTGTCGGCCAATAGCTGACGCGTCAGCGTCTGCAACATGGCAAGCCGGGGTGGCGCAAGGTCGGCCCAGCCGCCCTCCCGAAGCGTCAACACCGCCTGCTGCGCCAGTCCCGCTTGTATCGCGATGGGCTCATGGATCTGCTGCTCACCAACACACCGGAAATGCGCGGCAACCATCAGGATCAACAGCTCACTCTCGAGGGTGGTCAACCGAGTACTATAGCGGCAGAAGGCGCCCAACTGCTGGGCAGGCCCCGCCAGGCCGGGGCTGTGCAGCCAGGCCAGGAAGGGGCCGTCCACATTGCCCCGCGTTTCGAGAATCGACTCATGAATGGCCCTCTGCTCGGGGTCCATGTTGTATGCCGAGGGCAATTCGATCCTTGACTGCATGTGAATTCTCCAGCGTTGCGACACGTCTTGTTCTACTGGCGGATGAACAACCTGCCGAGAGATCGCGGCTAGCCAGAGCCAGCACTCCGGCCATGGCTATCGGCACAGCCATGAAGAGTAGCACCTGGAGATATTAGGGGCTTGTCGACGTTGGGGCTGGCAATCCGTAAAGGAGATCAGACTTTCACGCTACTTGTGGGGTAGTTAGGCAGGGAAAACAGAAAACCAGCCGTAACAGGCTGGTTTTCTTGAAGAAGTAGCGGAGAGGTAGCCCATCTCTACATGTTAAAAATCAGTACTTTATAATCATCATCTCCTCATACCCCACTACCTGCCCCACGAAAAGAAAGGCGCGAGGGTGATGCTGGATGATGCCCTATAAGCTGGGTTTGGTGATAGCCACCAGCCATTGCTCCGGGGCTTCCAGATGCAGTCGTCGGATGCGCTTCAGGATGCATGCCGCGTCAGGTCGTGGAAGTGGATGCCGGTCGCCTTGATCACGGCGGTCATGGTGCGCAGCGTCGGGTTCCCCTTGGGCGACAGTGCCCGGTATAGGCTTTCGCGTGAGACCTTGGCGCGCTCAGCCACAGCAGCCATTCCGCCCTGGGCTTCCACCACATGACGCAGCGCCAGCAGGAAGGCAGACTCTCCTCCCTCCTCGTCCAGCTCGTCGAAGGCGGTGCGCAGGTAGTCGAGCACCATCTCAGGGTCATCGCGCAGCATCTCAATTACAGCATCGTCGTGGCGTTTCATCTCTGGGCTCTCCTTCGGTGGTCGGCCAGAAACGCCTTGGCCTGCTCAATGTCGGCTTGCTGGTGCTTCTTGGTACCCCCGATCAACAACATCACCAGGCGCCGGCCTACCTTAGCGTAATACACGCGGTAACCAGGGCCGTAGTCGATTCGCAGCTCCAGCACTCCATCGCCAACGGCCTTGGTGTCGCCGGCATTGCCAGCGGCCAAGCGGTTGAGGCGAGTCAGTACCCGCAGGCGGCCTGTCGATCCTTGCCCTTGGTGGCCTCCAGGCAGGCTGGAAGGGATCATGGCCGTCAGCGGTGAGGTAGTGCGTAAGCTCCATTATCGAAAGCATTGTAGCCTAAAAGCTACAGAAAGGAATGGTCGGCAGCCAAACGAACCCCCTTAACTTTAGGCTCATCGCACTTTGCCGGGAAACGCTGCACGGATCTTCAAGAAAGGAGTACGCCGCGTCACGGTACCCGTAAAGCCATCCGCTTGATGACCTTAATCCGATTGTTCATACCTTGGTGCGTAGTATTTCAACTTCTTCACTAAGCGTGCGATTTTTCTTACGTTCCGCTTGGAGATCCTGCGTTGGGCGCGGCTAGAGCGCCCCTGAGCTTCGCGAATCGCCTCGGCGACGTTGATGCAGTTGTTGCGAATGTGGGCAGAGGGCGATGCAATTTATGCCTTCTGGGTACTTGTCCAACAGTATCCTGTGTGTCAGCGGGGAGCGAACTTAAAGGTGTGGGTCAAAGCATGGGCCAGACACATACCTCTAGAAAAAGAAAAAGCCGCTAAAATCAGCGGCTTATTCGATATTTGTGGCGGAGGGGGAGGGATTCGAACCCTCGAAGCCTTTCGACTTACACACTTTCCAGGCGTGCTCCTTCGACCACTCGGACACCCCTCCGCATTGTGGCTCTGTCGCAGGGTCGGGCGGCGTTGGCGGCTCGGCCTATGCGTCAGAACGGCGCACACTGTAACGAGCCAAGCCTGTGATTGCAAGCCGTTTTTCGGCTGCGGGCGGGGCTTCAGGCGGGTGGCGAAGGCAGTACGGCATAGTCACCGCTGGCCTCGAGGCAGAGCGTGTCGCCACAGTAGAGGCGCTGAACGAGACTGATGCGACCCTTGCCGCGACTGGCGAGCCGTTCGCTCAGCGCGGCCACGCCTCCCGACGGGGCGGGCTCACAGAGCAGACGGTAGTCGCCGCTGACCGGGGCCAGGAAACGCTGCCGGGCATCGGCGATGACCACGTCCTGAGCACGCCCCTGCTGGCGCAGCCACAGGGTCAGCCAGCACCAGCCGATCAAGATGGTTTGAGAGGCCATGGCGCCGCCGAAGCCGGTGCCCTTGTCGTTGAGGCTGGGGGCCAGCTCGAGATGCCATTCGAGCGTCTCACCCTCCAACCCCATGCGCTGGATGCCGAGATGTGCCACCTGGGGAATGGCCTGCTGCAGCCAGCGCTGAAATTCGCCCAGGTCATCCCCCAGCCCCGCCTCCGGCAGTGCCAGGCGCGGGTGTGGCTGGCCGGGGCGGCGCGGCATATCCATCAGTCCCAACGCTCGACGAAGTCGGCCGGGTCACGCTCGGAAAGCGGCTTGTGACGCCCGGCCATCTGGCCGAGGTAGAGGAAACCGACGATCTCGTCGTGCTCACCCAGGCCGAGGCCCTTGCGTACGGTGCTGTTGAAGGCGTAGTGGCCACTGCGCCACATGGCGCCGAGGCCCAGGGCATGGGCGGCCAGCACGATGCCGTGGGCGGCGCAGCCGGCGGAAATCACCTGCTCCACCGGCGGCACCTTGGGCAGATCCGGGGTGACCTTGGCGATCACCGCGATCACCATCGGTGCGCGATGGGGCTTCTTGCGCGCGGCGTTCAGGGTGTCATCGCCGCTGTGCGGGTCGTCGCGATACTCGGCTTCGGCAAACAGCTCACCGAGGCGGTCGAGACCCTTGCCGGAGAACTCGATGAAGCGCCACGGCGTCAGTTCCTTGTGGTCGGGGGCGCGCAGCGCGGCGCGATACAGCGCCTCGCACTGGGCGGCGTCAGGGGGCGGACCCATCAGCTTGCCCATGGAACTGCGCTCGTGCAGCAGCGTCATGGCATCCATCCAGCGTCTCCTCGTGGTGGTGTCGAATAGGCTACCAGCTTACCGCAGTGACTTACTGCCGAGCCAGGCGCAGCGGCTCCGGCGGGCGCTCGCCGGGGGTCGCGCGCCAGGGGCTGATATCCAGGCCGCCGCGGCGCACGTAGCGCGCCAGTACCAGCAGCCGCTCGGGTCGGGCGCGGACCATCAGGTCGCTGAAGATGTGTTCGACGCAGTGCTCGTGGAAGTCCTGATGCTGGCGATAGCCGATCAGATAGCGCAGCAACCCTTCACGGTCGAGTTTAGGCCCACGATAGCGGATCAGCACGCTGCCCCAGTCAGGCTGGCCGGTGACCGGGCAGTTGGACTTGAGCAGGTGCGAGTGCAGTGTCTCCTCGACGATCTCGTCACCCACCACCAGGTGCTCGGCACTGGGGGTGTAGTCGTTGATCTCGATGTCCAGATCATCCAGGCACTCGCCGGGCAGGCGACGCGGCGCCAGCGCCTGGTCGTCGACGCCGAACAGCACCACCGTGACCGGCGCTCCAGCGGCGGCGCCGAGGTCACGCTCGAGCGTTGTCACGATCTCCGCGCGGCTGGCGAAGCGGGTCTGGTTGAAGCCGTTGAGATAGAGCTTCCACGACTTCGACTCGATCAGGTTCGGCGAGTCCGCCGGCAGCCGGAAGCGCGCCACCGCCACCAGCGGCTTGCCGCGGGCGTTGAGCCACGAGACCTCGAAGGCGTGCCACTCGTCCTCGCCGACGAACGGCAAGGCGCCCTCCTCGATGCCCAGCGGCGCGCGGTTGGCGGCCCGCGGGATGGGATAGAGCAGCGTGGCATCGTAGCGCTCCGGGTAGGCCGACTCGCGGCCCAGCGGAGCGTGTTGCAGGGTATCGGGACGCTGCTGGCTCATGAGCGAATTCCCTTGCCGTGTTCGAGCATCCACAGCGCGATGCCGAACAGCACCACGATAAAGGCCACGATGGCGCTCAATGCCCAGACCACCGGGATATCCGAGACGCCGAGGAAGCCGTAGCGGAATACGTTGACCATATACAGGATCGGGTTGAGCATCGACACCCCCTGCCACAGCGCCGGCAGCATCGAGATCGAGTAGAACACCCCGCCGAGGTAGGTCAACGGCGTGAGAATGAAGGTCGGCACGATGGAGATATCGTCGAACTTGTCGGCCAGCAGCGCGTTGATGAAGCCGCCGATGGAGAACAGCGCCGAGGTCAGCACCACCACGACGATGGTCAGCAGCGGGTGGGCCATGCTGATGCGCGTGAAGAACAGCGACACGATGGTCACGATCAACCCTACGCCCAGCCCGCGCGCCATCCCCCCCAGCACGAAGCCGGTCAGGATCACCCAGTTGGGCATCGGCGAGACCATCATCTCCTCGATGGAGCGCTGGAACTTGTTGGAGAAGAAGGATGACGCAACGTTGGAGTAGCTGTTGGTGATCACCGCCATCATGATCAGCCCGGGGACGATGAAGTCCATGTAGCTGAAGCCATCCATGTCACCGATCCGCGAGCCGATCAGGCTGCCGAAGATGATGAAGTACATGGTCATGGTGATCGACGGCGGCAGCAGGGTCTGCGGCCAGATCCGCGTAAAGCGCTTGATCTCCTTGTGCACCAGGGTCCATAGCGCGATGGCGATCTGTGTCGGATTCATGCGCGCGCCTCCGCCGCTGCAGCGGCACGCGCAAGGTCGGCATTGCCCTGCTCGACCATGGTCACGAACATCTCCTCGAGGCGGTTCGCGCGGTTGCGCATCGACACCACTTCGATGCCCTGGTCGCCGAGGGCGGCGAAGATATCGTTGAGCCGCTGGCCGCGGTGTACCATGACCGCGAGCTGGGCGCCGTCGACCTGCTGCACCTCGAAGCCCTCGATCTGCGGTACCGCCTCCAGCGGGGCGGCCAGGTCGAACAGGAAGGTCTCGGTGTCGAGCTCGGTGAGCAGTGCCCTGACGCTGGTATTACGGATGATCTCGCCGTGGTTGATGATCGCCACGTTGCGGCACAAGCTCTCGGCTTCCTCGAGGTAGTGGGTGGTGAGAATGATAGTGGTGCCCTCCTCGCGGTTGATGCGGCGCAGGTACTCCCACATGCTGCGCCGCAGCTCGATATCCACCCCGGCGGTGGGCTCGTCGAGGATCAGCAGCTTGGGGCGATGCATCAGTGCCCGGGCGATCATCAGCCGGCGCTTCATGCCGCCGGAGAGCATCCGCGCGCTGCCGTCGCGCTTGTCCCACAGGCCAAGATCGCCAAGCAGACGCTTGGCGCGGGGCAAGGCCTCGCTGCGCGGCATACCATAGTAGCCGGCCTGGGCCAGCACGATATCGATGACCTTCTCGAACTGGTTGAAGTTGAACTCCTGGGGCACCACGCCGAGGTGATACTTGGCGCGGGCGAAGTCGCGGCCGGTATCGATGCCGAAGATCGAGATCCGGCCGGCGCTCTTTTGCACCAACGAGCAAACCACGCCGAGGGTAGTGGACTTGCCGGCCCCGTTGGGCCCGAGCAGCGCGAAGAAGTCGCCCTGCTGCACGTCGAGATCGATGCCCTTGAGGGCGTGAAAACCGTTGCCGTAGACCTTGGTCAGCCCACGGATGGACAGCGCCGGTGTGGCCATCGGGATCTCCCGGGAGATGGGTGAATCATTAGGCAACTAAAGATATGGGCGGTCGCCGAGAATTCAAGACCTCGAGAATCAGACAGGGAAGGGCTATTTTTTGGAGCGGGAAACGAGATTCGAACTCGCGACCCCAACCTTGGCAAGGTTGTGCTCTACCACTGAGCTATTCCCGCATGATGAAGCGTGGCAGCAATGTGGCGTCCCATAGGGGGTTCGAACCCCTGTTACCGCCGTGAAAGGGCGGTGTCCTGGACCACTAGACGAATGGGACGCAATACTTGTGGTGCTTGGAGCGGGAAACGAGATCGACCGGGCTGGCGCACCAGCTCGCGACCGTCACGTTGGCCTGCTCGGGTCTTGCTTGGAGCGGGAAACGAGATTCGAACTCGCGACCCCAACCTTGGCAAGGTTGTGCTCTACCACTGAGCTATTCCCGCTTGTATCGCAATCTATCGATGATCGAGTGGCGTCCCATAGGGGGTTCGAACCCCTGTTACCGCCGTGAAAGGGCGGTGTCCTGGACCACTAGACGAATGGGACGCAATGCTTGTAGTGCTTGGAGCGGGAAACGAGATTCGAACTCGCGACCCCAACCTTGGCAAGGTTGTGCTCTACCACTGAGCTATTCCCGCGTAGGCCCTTCACCAACCGATCATCCAGCACCTGACGAGAGGAAGTGGCGTCCCATAGGGGGTTCGAACCCCTGTTACCGCCGTGAAAGGGCGGTGTCCTGGACCACTAGACGAATGGGACGCGGCGTTCCCTCATCGAGGTGGCGCGTATGTTACTGAGCGCCCATTAGGCTGTCAAGCGACTGCCCAAGCGGGATTTTCCCGACCGGCCAGCTACGCTGATAATAGCCGTGTCGAGACTAGCCAGACACCCCCGAGCGGTGTTTGATGACCACAGATTCACCCGCAGCGAGAGAGACCGCCATGCGCAACAAAGTCGAGAAAAGCGACGCCGAGTGGCGCGCCCAGCTCACCCCGGAGCAGTATCGCGTCACCCGTGAGAAAGGCACTGAACGGCCGTTCAGCGGCGACTACTACCAGGTCAGCGACGACCACGGCATCTACCACTGTGTGTGCTGCCAGGCGCCGCTGTTCGAGAGCGAGCACAAGTTCGACGCCGGCTGCGGCTGGCCGAGCTTCGACCGCCCGCTGGGGGTCAACGCCGTGGAAGAGCACGCCGACGCCAGCCATGCCATGCAGCGCACCGAAGTGGTCTGCGCCCACTGCAACGCCCACCTCGGCCATGTATTCCCCGATGGCCCGCCCCAGACCACCGGCCTGCGCTACTGCATCAACTCGGTGTCGCTGAGCTTTCACGACGGCGAATGAGCCCGCCCGGGCCGGCGTTTGCCGGCCCACGCCCGGGTTACGCTCTGCTAGAATGGTCACCTTTTGCACGCTGATGGAGAGTGGCCATGCTCGGCTGGTTCCCGGGACACATGAACAAGGCGCGCCGCCAGATCAAGGAGGCGCTGCCGGAGATCGACGTGGTGCTCGAGGTGCTGGATGCCCGCCTGCCCTACTCCAGCGCCAATCCGATGCTCGCCGAGCTCACCGAACACAAGCCGGTGCTCAAGATCCTGTCGCGGGCCGACCTCGCCGATCCGGCGCGCACCGCCGAATGGGTCGCCCACTTCGACGCCCAGTCCGATACCCGCGCCCTGGCAGTGACCACCACCAACGCCCGAGAGCTCAAGCGCATCCCCAAGCTGTGCCACGAGCTGGCCGGCCAGATCCGCGCCGACCGCGACGTGCGGGTCATGGTGATGGGCATCCCCAACGTGGGCAAGTCGACCTTGATCAACGGCCTGGCCGGCCGCAAGATCGCCAAGACCGGTAACGAGCCGGCGGTGACCAAGCGCCAGCAGAAGGTGCGCCTCGACGGACGGGTGGCGCTGGTCGACACCCCCGGCGTGCTGTGGCCGAAGATCGAGGACCAGGCCAGCGCCTACCGCCTGGCCGCCAGCGGCGCGATCCGCGATACCGCCATCGACTACATCGACGTGGCAGTGATCACCGCCGCCGAACTGGCCAAGCGCTATCCCGAGGCCCTCACCGCGCGCTATAAACTCAAGGCGCTGCCCGCCTACACCGCCAATCCCGAGGCGGCGCGGGTCGAGGCCGACGGCCCGGCCCGGCCCGACTTCCTGGCCCTGGCCGGCTTCGACGGCGCGGCCATCGTCGCCGAGATCGCCGCCAGGCGCGGCGGCCTGCGCGCCGGCGGCGAAGTCGACCTGCACCGCGGTGCCGAGGTGCTGCTGCACGAGCTGCGCGATGGCAAGCTCGGCCCGGTAACGCTCGAGACCCCGGCGGATATCCCCGCGCCAGCGGCCGAGGATGACGCCCCAAGCACCACCGATAACCAATGAGACGCCCCTCGCGGGCCCCACTACTGGACGCATTTTCGGACACCTCATGGACACCCCGATCAGGAAATCGCATAAGCTTCATAACGTCTGCTACGACATCCGCGGCCCGGTGCTCGACCACGCCAAGCGCCTGGAAGAGGAAGGCCAGCGCATCCTCAAGCTGAATATCGGCAACCCCGCGCCGTTCGGCTTCGAGGCGCCGGAGGAGATCCTCCAGGACGTGATGCGCAACCTGCCCACCGCCCAGGGCTACTGCGACTCCAAGGGACTCTACTCGGCGCGCAAGGCGATCATGCAGGAGTGCCAGCGCAAGCAGATCCCCGGCGTCGGCATCGAGGACATCTATGTCGGCAACGGCGTCTCCGAGCTGATCGTGATGGCCATGCAGGCGCTGCTCAACGACGGCGACGAGGTGCTGATCCCGGCGCCGGACTATCCGCTGTGGACCGCTGCCGCCAACCTCTCCGGCGGCCGGCCGGTGCACTACCTGTGCGACGAGCAGGCCGACTGGGCGCCGGACATGGACGATATTCGTGCCAAGGTCACCAGCCATACCCGCGCCATCGTGCTGATCAATCCCAACAACCCCACCGGCGCGGTGTATCCGCCAGCGGTGGTCAGCGAGCTGCTCGACATCGCCCGCGAGCACGACCTGGTGGTGTTCTCCGACGAGATCTACGACAAGATCCTCTACGACGACGTCGAGCACGTCTCCACCGGCGCCCTGGCCAGCGAAGACCAACTGGTGGTGACCATGAACGGGCTCTCCAAGAGCTACCGCTGCGCCGGCTTCCGCTCCGGCTGGATGATCCTCTCCGGCAGCGTCGCCAAGCAGTGCGCCGCCGATTACATCCAGGGCCTGACCATGCTCGCCTCGATGCGCCTGTGCGCCAATGTGCCGGCCCAGCACGCCATCCAGACCGCGCTGGGCGGCTACCAGTCGATCAACGACCTGATCCTGCCCGGCGGGCGGCTGCGCGCCCAGCGCGACATCACCGTGGAGAAGCTCAACGCCATCCCCGGGGTCTCCTGCACCACACCCAAGGGCGCGCTCTACGCCTTCCCGCGGCTCGACCCCAAGGTGTTCAATATCCAGGACGACCAGCAGTTGGTGCTCGACCTGCTGCTGCAGGAGAAGATCCTGCTGGTCCAGGGCACCGCCTTCAACTGGCCGGAGCCGGACCACGTGCGCATCGTCACCCTGCCCTGGGCCGAGCAGCTCGGCGATGCGCTGGAGCGCTTCGGCAACTTCCTGTCGCGCTATCGCCAATGAACGATTAAACACGCCGGTGCGCTTGAAACCCGGGCGCACAGGCCGTATCTAATCCACAGCTAATTTGTCGTTTCTTGCCGGAGACCGTGCAACATGATGAGAATCCTGCTTTTCCTGGCCACCAACCTGGGGGTGATCCTGGTCGCCAGCATCACCCTCAGGCTGCTCGGCGTTGAGCCCTACCTCAACGCCCAAGGCCTGAACATGAACTCGCTGCTGATCTTCTGCTTCATCTTCGGCATGGCCGGCTCGATGATCTCGCTGTTCATCTCCAAGTGGATGGCCAAGCGCAGCACCGGCACGGTGGTCATCGAGCAGCCGTCGAACAGCACCGAGAAGTGGCTGCTCGACACCGTCGAGGAGCTGTCACGCGAAGCGGGTATCAAGACCCCCGAGGTAGGGATCTTCCCGGCCCAGCAGTCCAACGCCTTCGCTACCGGCTGGAACAGGAACGATGCCCTGGTGGCGGTTTCCGCCGGCCTGCTCAACCGCATGCGCCCGGAGGAAGTGCGCGCGGTGCTGGCCCACGAGATCGGCCACGTGGCCAACGGCGACATGGTGACCCTGGCGCTGATCCAGGGCGTAGTGAACACCTTCGTGATGTTCTTTGCGCGCATCGTCGCCCACTTGGTTGACAGCTTCCTCAAGAGCCGCACAGACGGTGCCGGGCTCGGCTTCATGGGCTACTTCGCGGTGGTGATCGTGGCCGAGATCGTGTTCGGCATCGTCGCCTCGGCGATCGTCGCCTGGTTCTCGCGCTTCCGCGAATACCGCGCCGACGCCGCCGGCGCCAGGCTGGCCGGCTCCGGGGCGATGATCAACGCTCTGGCGCGCCTCAAGGCCGAAACCGAACTGCCCGACCAGATGCCGGACACCCTGCGCGCCATGGCCATCACCAAGGGCCAGACCCGCTCGCTGATGGAGCGCATGTTCGCCAGCCACCCGCCGCTGGATGATCGCATTCGCGCCCTCAAGGAGGCCGCCTACCGTCAGTAAACGGGCGGCTGGCTTACAAATCGGCTCTGCACCAACCAAAACGCCACCGCCCCTCCGGGCGGTGGCGTTGCTTTTCATGGCTCGTGGCTCAATACACCCTCACCCGAAAGCCCGCCGCGGCGAACAGAGGCACTAGCGACTGGCTGTCCTTGCCCAGTGCCACCTCAAGGGTGGCGAATTCACGCCGCAGCGGATAGCCGGCACGCCAGGCGTCGAAGCCTCGGGCCATGCCGAGCGCGGCCACCATCCGTGCCAGGCCGTCGTGGTCGCGGCGCACATCGTAGACGGCGCGCATGCACAGCCGCAGCGCCTCCCATGGTGACAGCCCGCTGCCCAGCTCGAGGCACGTCAGTGGCGGTGGCGGCGCCAGCTCCTCGAAGCTCAGTCGCGCCGGCAGCCCGAAGCGTCGCAGCGCCGCGGCATAGATCTGCTGGGTGCCGCGCAGCTTGCCGTCGAGGCTATAGCCGGCGATATGCGGCGTGGCGATATCCGCCAGCTGCCATAGCGCCGCATCAATGGCCGGCTCCCCCTCCCAGACATCGAGCACCGTGTGCAGGTCGCCGACATCGGCCAGGCGCTGGCGCAGTGCCGTGCCATCCAGGCAGTCGCCACGCCCGGCATTGAGCAGCCAGGTGCCCGGCTTGAGTGCGGCAATGCGCTCGGCGTTGAGCAGGTGATGGGTCGCATGCGGCCCACCAGGTACCAGCGGGGTGTGCAGGCACAGCACCTCGGCCCACTGGCACAGCGCATCCAGGCCATAGAAGCGCTCACCCGGCTCCGCCTCGGCACGCGGCGGATCGCAGCGTCGGCAGTCGAGCCCCAGCGCCGTCAGCCGCCGATAGAGCCGCTCGCCGACGTTGCCGGCCCCGACGATGCCGATGCGACGCCGATCAAGGGCCACATCGGTGCGCTCGGCGAGCAGCGTCAGACTCGATAGAACATAGTCGACCACCGCCTCGGCGTTACAGCCCGGGGCACTGGCGAAGTCGATGCCGCGCGCAGCCAGCGCCGCCTGATCGACATGATCGGTGCCGATGGTGCAGGTGCCGACGAAGCGCAGCCGTGCCCCGGCCCGCTCGGCGGCCTCGAGCAACGCCGCATCGACCCGGGTGATCGAGCGCACGATCAGCGCCTCGGCACTGGCCAGCGCCGCGCCGTCGATCTCGCGGCCGGGCAGCGCGATGACCTCGCCAAGCTCTCCGAAGCAGCGCTGGGCGGCGGGAATATTGGCATCGACGATCACACGCATATGGGGCTCCCAACTATCACGTTAGCAGGCAAGCACAGCGCTATGGCTATGGGCGGCGGCGCCGTTACAATAGCACGCTGATCAGCGTCGAGCGCCCGACCATGCTCGCCAACCACCTTCAGGAGCCCCGATGATCGTCCGCTGGGAAAGTGAGCATGACTACATGCTGGTGCATATCCACCAGGACATGTTCGGCGACTGGATCTTCAGCCGCGCCTGGGGACAGATCGGCACCCAGTTCGGCGGTCTCAAGCATCAGCTCGCCGACGACTACGCCCAGGCGATGATGTGGCTCGACGACATCGGCCATATCCAGGCCTCGCGGGGCTTTCACAAGGTGCTGGACGTCCAGGACGACACCCCCGAGGGGCGCGATGCGGTGCGCCAGCTGTCGCTGCTGGACAATGCTTGAGATTACGCAGGTATCGCGCGCAAATGGTCCAATACCATTGCTACGGCGTGTGCTTCGCGCTCCTGAATCAAGGTGATATGTGCAAGGTCAGTGTCGAAAATTACCGACAAGGTATGGATATTAGAGAGATAGAAATAGCCTAGCGCAGCGATCGATATATATAGCTGAACCGGATCGACATCACGCCGGAACACACCTTTCTCGGCGCCACGCTCGATCAAGGTCTGTATTTGCGCCACAAGCGGCGAGTGCAACTCCCTTATCTCGGGGAGCAGCTTAAGGAATCGCGCATGGTAGAGGTTTTCTGTCGTCAACAGACGGATAAACCAAGGGTTCTGATGAAAGTGCCGGAAAGTGAAGCGCACCAACCTATCCATAGCGTCTTCGGGGAATATTTATCAAGACTCAGCTCTTTTTCCCCAGCCCTGATGGTGCGGTAAGCGTCGGACAACACCGCACAATATAGCTCTTCTTTATCTCCAAAATAGTGATACAACAACCTCTTATTGGCGCCAGCACGAGACGCAATATTATCGACTCTAGCACCATCGAACCCACGCTCACAAAATTCGTCGTGTGCCGCCCTGAGGATATCCCCTTTAGTTAGTTCCGGATTGCGTTTTCGAGCCACGGTACGGCACCTTACGTCAGTTCAATCATCATTCATGCCTGGCTTTTTTGTCAGTCTTCTATGCAACCTTAGTGGCTGAAATAGCCGGCCCAACGCCCGACTCACCACAGGGATACTTATCAAGATCACCAGCAACGTCACTCCACATAGTAACATACTGATTGGACGGGTAAAGAAAGGTGTTGGATCACCGTCGGTCAAGGCCAGGCCACGACGCAGATTGGTGTCCAAAAGTGTTCCCAAGATAATCCCAAGCACGATGGGTGCCATCGGATACTTCATCTCACGCAACACAAACCCCGCCAACCCAAAAAACACCATGACATATACATCAAACATCCTCTGCGATATGGCGAAGGGGCCTATGACACAGAGCACATATACCACCGGCATCAACTTCTCGCGCGGAATAGCGAGAACTTTCACCAGCATCTTGGTCAATGACAAGCCATAGAGCGTAATCGCCAAGGTGGTGAATAACAACATGGCGACGACTTGATAGAGAAACTCGGGATTCTCGATCATTAGCATCGGCCCCGGACGAATATCATGAATCAACATGGCGGCAATCAGCACGGCAGCTGCCGTAGAGCCAGGAATTGCCAGTGTCAACACAGGAATCAGTGCGCCAGGAATAACGGCACTGTTACCGGTTTCAGCTGCCGTCAGCCCCTCATAAGACCCTTTGCCGAACATCTCTTTCTCTTTGCTGGCACGCCGAGCAGCAGCGTACGATGCCCAACTGCCGATATCCTCACCAACACCAGGCACGACACCCACAAAAGTTCCGATTATCCCCGAGCGTACCGATGTTCTTTTAAATCGCCAGACATCCTTGAAGCGAGGCACCACTCTATCTTTCGACACCAGCACCTTGGCGTCATAGCGGCGCCGCATAACGGTTAATATCTCAGCAAAACCGAAGGCTCCAACCATTGCCGGTATAATATCCACCCCTCCGGAAAGTTGGTGAGCACCGAAGGTGAAACGCTGATAAGCTTGCAAGCTTTCCATTCCAACCATTGCAACGAGAAGCCCAAGAATTCCGGCAATGTAGCCCTTCAAGGGATCTCCCAGGGCGGTCAGGCGTCCGGAAATCACGACCCCGAATACGGCCAGCCAGAAAAACTCATAGGTACCGAAGTCAAAGGCCAGCTCTGCTAGCAGTGGAGCAAATACCGCCAAGCAAATAATGCCAATGACGGTTCCTATCGCCGAGCTGACCGTTGCCAACCCCATGGCATATCCCGCTTTTCCCTGCTGCGCTAGCGGAAATCCATCCAGGCTGGTCGCGGCACTAGCCGGTGTGCCGGGGATATTCAGCAAGATAGCACTACGACTACCACCGTAAATAGCCCCGACATACATACAGATCAACGTTAGGATCGCCTGATCTCCCGGCATCCCATATGTCAGCGTCACCAGTAGTGCCACACCCATGGTGGCAGTCAGCCCCGGCAGCATACCGATAACGATACCTAGCAGGGTCGCCCAGGCGACATTGAACAAGCTGAGTGGGGTCAAGAAATGTTGAATGCCCCCCCCAGCATGCTCAGTCCTTCTATCATGAACATAGCGACTCTCTCCTTGGGTCAGGGCAGACGTACCAGAAAACCGTACTGAAAGACGAGCGTCACAATGATGGCTACCACGATCGCCTGAAAGAGAGCCAGGACGATGCTGCGCCTCAGGGAGCGTGATTTATCCGAAAGCACAGTTTCGAATATGACGATCGTCACCCACACGTAAAGACCCGTGGCAAGCCAGAACGGCAGCCAACCCAGTAGGATCAAGGTATAGACTAGAGTCAGTGCAATCATGGTCCATAGCCGGCGTGACTCTGCGCTGGCGACCAGCATCTTCCACGATGTCTGTCGTGATAGTTTGGCAATCCCTCCCTGCCTTGCGGCGCGCCAACTGAGCAGTGCACCGCATAGCGCCAGCAAACCACCCAGCAGTAGTGGCACTAGGCCGGGCGCCGCCAGAGGATGCACTCCACGGTTAGCAAACCGGGGCATCTCCCAGGCCGCAAAGGCCACCGTCAACCCCAGCAGAATGAAGACGACGCCAGTCACCAGATCAGCTCGCGTTGATTGCCTACCTTCTTCCATCATCCTCTCCTTTCAAAGTTAACGGCCGGGCCAGCGCCACCTGAGGTGGCACAGGCCAAGGCATGGAGGGATCAGCGCTCGACTTCCGTGCGAGTATCGCAGTCGATGCCTATCTCGATGGGATCAATTTCGGCTTCACCACGCTCCACATAGGCGCACGCTTCCTGGATGGCGATCGGCATGGCACGCGCCCGAGCCTCCTCACCATAGGAGGGATCGAATACCGCCCCCTGGCGATCCGCATAGTCGCGCAGTGCATCGGAGTTCATCACTTGCTCTTCCCAGATGCGATCCATGGTAGCTACCACATTGTCGGGAACGCCGCGCGGCAGGAAGATACCGAAGTAATCGGGGGCAATGGGCAGATCGGGCAACCATTCCGTCACCGGCGGAATCGGATCGGCCCCTTCGATAGTCAGCGCGGTATCACTTAATACTGCCAAGGGCCGCAGCCGACCACCACGGATCATCTCGGACTGTTCCACCGCCAACTGAGTGGTGACCATGGCCTCACCGCGAGCGGCCGCCACTACTGCAGGATTACCACCGTCGTAGGTGATCATGCGGTACTCGAACTCACCCGTCTCGCTTAAGCTGCCAATCGCCGTGCCACCCGACGAGGTCACACCTGCTGTGGCCACAGTGATCTCACGACCACGCTCCTGAAAGCCCCGTAGCAAGTCCCCAAAATCCTCGAACTCACTGTCGGCAGGTACACTGACCACAGGCACATTGGCCACCGACAGATAGATATGCCAGTCATCGATATCGGTGTCTTCAATCAGCCCGGTCACCGCATAGTTCGCGTTGTTTGCGATGGCATTAGCGGTCCAAGTGTATCCGTCGAGATCACCTTCCAGGACTTCACGGGTCCCGATCGCCCCAGATGCACCGGCCTGATTGACGATTACGATATTCTGGCCAAGAGCCTCAGAAAGAATCGGCGCCGTGGCACGCGTAACCTGGTCCGTCGAGCCCCCTGCCCCCCAGGGCACAATGATATTGATCGGCTGTTCAGGCTCCCATTCCTGGGCTAGTGCCAAGCTGGAAACCAGCGAAGCGGCAAGCATCATGCTGCCAGTCTTGATGTAGCGTTGGATTTGCATGGCTGTCTCCATTGTTGTCGTTGTTTGACGCTCTATCGCTCATACCACACTTAGATAGCGCGCCTTGCACACCTCCAGCACGTCGGGTGCCGGCTTTTTCCACCAGTGGTGGGCGGAAAAAATCTCTACTTCGTGAAAACCGTCGTAACCGGCATCTTCCACCCATCCGCGAATCAGTGGTATATCGATGACACCGTCGCCCATCATGCCGCGGTCGAGCAGCATGTCCTGCATCGGCACCAGCCAGTCACAGATATGAAACGCCAGCAGGCGAGACTTGCCGGCACGTCGAATTTCAGCCTCCAGCATGGGGTCCCACCACACGTGGAAAACGTCCAGAGCGATCCCCAGGCCCTCGCCCACGGCGTCGCACAGGTCGTTGGCCTGGGCCATGCTATTGACGCAAGCGCGATCAGCCGCGTACATCGGATGCAGCGGCTCGATGGCTAGCGGCATGCCGGCCTGGCGAGCATGCTCGATGATGGCGTGCAGGCCATCCAGCACCATCTGCCGGGCGCCGATAATGTCCCGCGAGCCTGGCGGCAAGCCACCCACCACCAGCACCAAGCACTGCGCCTCAAGCGCTGCAGCATCATCGATCGCACGCCAGTTGTCTTCGATGGCTGCCTGACGCTGCGCCGCAGTCGCTGCGGGAAACATGCCGCCACGGCAGAGCCCGGTCACGGTCATGCGGTGCTCCCGCAACAGGGCCGCAGCCTTGGCTACGCCGCATTCAGCGAGCTTGTCTCTCCAGATCGAGATTCCCGGGATGCCTAACTCGGCATAGCCGCGGATCTCCTCCTCCAGCGTCCACTGCACCTTGGTGGTCGCATCGTTGATCGACAGACGCCGTAGATCGGTCAATGGACGTGCACTCATTGCGCCACTCCCCTGGTAGCCATCACGCCCGCCATGCGACTTGCGGCCAGTGCCGGATCACGCAGCAAACCGGCACGATCGGCCAGGCGGAACAGTTCGGCTAGGTGCAGGGTCGAGCGCGTACTCTCCTGACCACCCACCATGGTGAAATGATCCTGGTGGCCGTTGAGGTAGGCCATGAACACCACCCCGGTCTTGTAGAAGCGGGTAGGCGACGCGAAGATATGCCGCGACAGGGGCACGGTGGGGGCAAAAATGCGTTCATAGGCCTCCATATCGCCGTCATCCAGCGCCGCCAGTGCGGCGGCGGCAGCCGGTGCAATGGCGTCGAAGATGCCCAGCAGCGCATGACTATGGCCCTGTGCATCACCAGCGATCAGGCTCGGGTAGTTGAAGTCGTCACCGCTGTACATCTTCACGCCCGCTGGCAGCTGCTGGCGCATGGCAGTCTCCTTGTCGGCGTCGAGCAGCGAGATCTTGATGCCATCGACCTTGTCGGCATGCTCGCCGATGACGCCAAGGCACACCTGCATGGCGGCGTCAGGGTCTCTGTGCCCCCAGTAGCCTGCCAACGCCGGGTCGAACATTTCACCCAGCCAGTGCAGGATCACCGGCTCACGGGCCTGGG
This sequence comes from Halomonas socia, assembly GCF_010977575.1. Taxonomy (GTDB): domain Bacteria; phylum Pseudomonadota; class Gammaproteobacteria; order Pseudomonadales; family Halomonadaceae; genus Franzmannia; species Franzmannia socia. The sequence goes on along the minus strand of NZ_CP048812.1, from coordinate 2,657,307 downwards.
AGAGGATCCTGCCATAGACCTTTATGTAGTCGTCCGGCGATGCGGCCAGCGCCGCCAAGGCGCGGCTGGCCATCAGAATCAACCGCCCACCGAGGCCCTCGATGGCCGCCATCTGCTCCTCATAGGCGCGGATCACGTCATCCAGATTGCGGCACGCCTCAGGAGCGACATGGTCGGTGCCACAGCCGCAGGCAATCACGGCTCCCGGCACGTCCCGAGAAGCATCCAGCGAGCGGCGAATCAACTCGAGGCTAGTCGGCCAGTCCAGCCCCATACCACGCTGGGCAGTATCCATCGCCTCGGCAACGCCGAAGCCCAGCCCCCACAGATAACGCCGATAATCGAGGGTACGTTCCCAGTCCAGCGAGACATCAAGCCATGGGTCTGACGTCGCCAGTGGATCCGCCACCACATGGGCTGCCGCATAAGCGATCCGCGTGGGGGTATGGGCGCGCGCAGCTGTAAAGTTCAGTGGCTCACCAAGGGTATAACACTCCAGATCGCCGGCTCGGTTAGGCAGAATCAGTCGACTCATGTCAGGCCTCCAGCGCCGGAATATCCAACCAGCGGCGCTCAGCGGAGCTCTGCAGTGCCAGTTCGGCAAACTGCACACCCTTGGCGGCCTCCCGCAGCGTCCAGCGATAGGGGGCATCTTCCACCACATGGCGGATGAACAACTCCCACTGCCGCTTGAAGGCATTCTCCATCGGCTCGCGCTCGGGTACCGGCTGCCAGTCGCTGAAAAAGTCCAGCGTCTGCTGCTGATCCGGGTTCCAGACTGGCTTGGGCGTCGCCGCTCGTGGCTGGATATGGCAGTCGGTGAGCCCAGCCACCGCCGAGCCGAGGGTTCCGTCGACATGGAAGGTCACCAGGTCGTCGCGGCGCACTCGCGTGCTCCAGCTCGAGGTAATCTGCACCACCGCGCCGTTGTCGAGTTCTACGGTGGCATAGCAGGCGTCGTCCGCCGTCGCCGAATAGGCCTTGCCCTGCTCGTCACGCCGCTCGGGAATATGCGTCTTTCCTAGGCATACCAGTGAAGTGGGCTGACCGAACAGGTTGTCGATGACATAGCGCCAGTGGCACATCATATCGAGGATCATGCCGCCACCGTCCTCCTTGCGGTAATTCCAGGAGGGGCGCTGGGCCGGCACCCAGTCACCTTCGAAGACCCAGTAGCCAAAATCGATATGCACGCTGAGAATGCGCCCGAAGAAGTTGGCCTCGTTAAGCCGCTGCAGCTTCAATAACCCGGGTAGCCATAGTTTGTCCTGCACCGCGCCGTTCTTGATGCCGGCTTTCTCGGCGATACGCGCAATCCCCAGGGCATCGGCCAGGTTCTCGGCAATCGGCTTCTCGCAGTAGACGTGCTTGCCAGCGGCAATTGCCTTGCGCAGCAGGTCGCAGCGCAGCTGGGTGGACGCCGCATCGAAGAAGATGCGGTCATCGGCATTGCCCAAGGCCGCATCCAAGTCGGTGGTCCAGCGCTCTACGCCATACTCCTCTGCCAGCCGTCGCAGCTTATCGGCGTTACGGCCGACCAGTATTGGATCAGGTAGTACCCGATCACCACTGGACAGCACCACACCGCCCTGTTCACGAATAGCCAGGATCGAGCGAATCAAGTGCTGATTCATGCCCATGCGGCCAGTCACGCCATTCATGATGATGCCAAGTCGTTGAGTAGCCATCGAGGTTCCTCTTGTTATCATTGCAATACCTTGGCGCACCGCACCGTTTCGGCGTAGTCACGCAAGTGGCCGCATGGCGGCAGTATCTGGCACGGCGCCGCTGGCAAAACCGCGTCCGTCCAGGGAATCCAGAGCAATCTGCCCGTCGTCTATATGCAGGAACAAGCCTTGGATATCGCGCCGATACAGAGTCGGGTGGGCCGTCGCGAAGGCGTCCATTTCCGCTCCAGAGGCCCCCGTCATCCCCCTGACATAGTGGTGACCATTGCGCTCCACGTGGTGCAAGCCGAGCAGCGCTACCAATGCCAGGTCCTGCTGCACCGCCAGCCCCGCCTGAGTGGTCAGGTCCTCCGCCGACATGAAGTAGTCACCATCCTGCCAGTGCTCGAGCCGTACGCGGTTGATGAGGGCGCGATAGAGCCCCTTGCAGGTCTTGGATGAGACCCCGCGGTAACCGCACTCGCGAGCCTGCAGAAAGCTGTCGAGGTGGCTGTCGCTCTCGTCGATCAATAGCGCTACCCGGCGGCCCAACTCTCCCAGCGGCACCTGAAGTGCTTGGTCTCGGTGAATCGGCTGTTCGACGAAGAGCAGCGCACGTCGCAGCCCAGCTAGCTTGGGCTCGGCCTCTAGCCGGTCGAGCAGCTCGCCGAAGGCGTCGGGGCTGGTGTACTGCTCGTTGCCATCCAGCGTCACTCGATAGTCCGGCAGGCACTCGAGCTGAGCGGCAATCGCCGCGAGCCGAGCCAGATCACTTGCGTGGTCGCCACCCAGCTTGAGTTTGTAATAGCGTGGCTGGTAACGGGTGATGACCTCGCTGAGGCATTCCGGCAAGCCGTCATTCAGGCGTCGCTCGATATCGCCAGGGGTCAGCGGATCGACCAATCCCACGGTATGACGCACTGCAATCCGCATACGTGGCATTAGGCCGGCCAGGAAGGCATCGATATCCACACCGGACAGATCCGCCGGCAGGTGGGCCGCGCCGAGGCCCACGCGGTTATGACGCATGGCCGCGTAGAACGAGCATTGTTCGAGGTGGCACAGGGCATCAATTACTGCACGAGCCATCAGCGCGGGACCAAACCCCTGAACCAGGCCGTTTTCATGCGGCATGGCTCCCCGCTGCTCGCTGTCCAGCCTCCACGCCAGGTCGGCGGCGCTGGCCGCCTGGCCATGGGCCAGGCTCAGTGCGATGGCGGATTGCAACGAGCGGCGTAGCTGGTCGATGTTGTCGTCCTGGTTCAGCTCAGGGCGCTTGTCGAACCACTTCGGCACCATCAGTTCGGCAGCATGCCCCCATGCTTCTCGACCACTGGCAGGGTCCTTAACGCATACCCGCAGAAAGGCCTGAGGCGCCTCACGCAGGGTCACTACACCAAAGCGGAAGGGCTGGCGCAGGGTGACGTCACGCTCAAAGGCTTCGGCCCCGACGATGCGCACGCGCGGTGTATTCATGCCAGCGCCTCCTCGATGCCGCGCAGATAGCCGATGGCGCGCGCCGCGGTGGCCAGCCCATCGGGCTCGTAGATGAAGGGTTCGACGGCAATGGGCCGATTCCATCCATGGCGCCGTAATACATCGAGTATCGGCGCGAAGCGATCCTCGCCCTGCCCCGGTGCACGGCGGTTGCGATCATTCAGTTGGAGATGCGCGATCAGTCCGGAGGGCAACCACTCATCGAGCAGTGCCACCACGGAGCGCCGCTCGCCATTGGCCGCCGCCGAGGTATCCAGCATGGTCTTGAGGCCCGGCGAGTTCACCTCCCGCACCAAGGCAGCCGCCTCGTCCAGGGTGGTGATAAAGTTGGTCTCGGCGACGGCTAGCGGCTCCACGCAGTAGGTTACGCCGGCCTCGGCGGCCACCTCCCCGGCTAGCGCGAAATATGCTTGAGCCCGGTCGCGATCACCTTCAGCGTCTTCGCCGAGCATGCGTTGGCGCGGCGAGCCATGGACCAGTACGCCGCCGCCCAGCTCGGCACACACCTCCACCAGCCGGCGCATGGCATCCAGGGTGCGTCGCCGCACGGCGTGGTCAGCATCAACAATGGAAAGTCCCGCCGGGGCCACCAGAAGCCAGTGCAGGCCACTGATCGTCACCCCAGCATCAGCAGCCATGCGCCGATAGCCGTGCAGCTCAACGTCACTTAACGTCAATGGATCATCTGCCAACGTATAGGGAGCCACCTCAAGGCCGTCATAGCCAATGGAAGCAGCAAAGTGACACTGCTCGGCAAAGCTGAGAGGCATCAACACCTCATTACACAGCATGAACTTCATCGCCACGACCAATTATAACCAAATGGTTACTTGAACGTAGTCATGGAGAGATCACGCGTCAAACAGGACTTTGGTCGTAATTGAGCAGACATTTCCTCACGCGCCTACGCCGCATGATAGATCGATTGAGGTCAGGGCTGGCCAAAAGAGGACTAGCAGGAAATGGACAGAAACTAGCGGGCAGCAGTCACCAGGCAGCAGCCATCACTGCCTGGCCATGCTGGCGACAATCACACCAGGAGTCACAACAAAAAAACCAAATAGTTACTTAAAGTCAGGAAGTGATTAGTTAACCCAAGAATCGCCGCCCGCCGCGCATCACCGCGCCAGTGGCCTCGGCGGCCGGTGGCTCGCCGTCCAGACGCCGCTGCAGGGCCTTCCAGGCGCCAGCGTCCAGCCAGTCCCGCGCCTCCAGCCACGCCGCCAGCCGTGCCGGGTCGAAGCCGCGATCGAGCTCCTCGCTCTGCTCATCGGCGAGTACCGGAATCCGCACCCCGTAGCGCGCCATCAGCGCCTCGTCCTCGCTGACCTCGATATGCTCCAACGTCACCGGCTCGCTACTCAGCTCGCTGAGTAGCACCTCGAGCTGACTGCACAGGTGACAGCCCAGGGTAGTGTAGAGTCGCAGCCGGATCATGCAGCCTCCCGATGGCGGATCATGAAGACGTGGTGGATATCCGGGCGGCGCGCGAAGTCCGAATCGAAGGTCTTAGCGGAGATGTCCTCCACCGCGTATTCCGCGGCGAGGTCGGCATCGAGCACGAACTTGCGCTGGTTGTTGGAGAACACCAGGGTACCGCCGCTGGCCAGCCGCGCCATGGCCAGGCGCACCAGGCGGCCGTGGTCGCGCTGGATATCCAGGGTGGCGGCCATCTTCTTGGAATTGGAGAAGGTCGGCGGGTCCATGAAGATCAGGTCGAACTGGCTGCCGGCGGTCTCCAGCCAGCGCAGGCAGTCGTCGCGCACCACCCGGTGGCGGCTCGGGTCAAGGCGGTTGAGGGCGAAGTTGTCCCGCGCCCACTCCAGGTAGGTATTCGACAGATCGACGCTGACACTGTCGCTGGCACCGCCCTGCTGCTCGGTACCCAGCGCGGCGTGCACCGTCGCCGTGGCGGTGTAGCAGAACAGGTTGAGGAAGCGCGTGCCGGGGGCCAGCTCGGCGAGCAGCCGCCGCACCGGGCGGTGGTCGAGGAACAGCCCGGTATCCAAGTAGTCGCGCAGGTTGACCCATAGCCGCGCACGGCCCTCGCGCACTTCGAAGCGTTCACCGCTGGCGGCCTGCTTCTGGTACTGGGCGCGCCCGCTCTGGCGCTCGCGCTGCTTGACGTAGACGTGCTCGGGGCGCACCCCGAGCACCTCGGGAATCACCTGCAGGGCGTCGTGCAGGCGGCGCTGGGCCTGGGCGGCGTTGACCGAGCGCGGTGGCGCATACTCCTGCACGTGCACGCGCTCGCCGTAGACGTCGATGGCCAGGGCGTACTCCGGCATATCGGCATCGTAGAGCCGGTAGCAGGGCTCACCGCGCTGCTTGAGCCACTTCTTGAGGCGCTTGCGGTTCTTCTCCAGGCGATTGGCAAACATCTGCGCGCCCTCGCTGCGCCGCGGTGCGCTGCCGCCCTCGCCGTGGGCGGGCTCGGAGGCCAGTGAGTCTGCCTGCGACGCGTCCACGTCAGCTTCCGGCAGCGGCATCAGCAGCAGCTTGCAGTCCAGCGGACCGTTCTTGAAGGCGTACTGCTTGACGGCACGCAGGCCGGTACGGTGGCCGAGGTCCGGGTTACCGGTGAACAGTGCCAGGGTCCAGCCCGGGAAGGCGTGCCGGCTACGCTCGCCGATGGCAGCGTACAGCGGCACCAGCTCGGGCAGCTCGCCGATGCGCTCGCCATAGGGCGGGTTGGTGATGACCAACCCCGGCGTCTCGGCATCCAGCGACGCCGGGCGCGCCAGCTGGGCCACCGCGCCGCCGCTGAAGTCGACCAGCGCCGGAATCCCGGCGCGCATGGCGTTGGCCTTGGCTGCGGCGATGGCCTGGGGGCTCTGGTCGAAGCCGAACAGTGCCGACTTGCAGCGCTTGCGACCGATGCTGGCACGGGCCTCGGCCTCGCGCTTGAGCTCGGCCCACAGCGCCTCGTCGTGGCCGGCCCAGCCGTGAAAGCCGAAGCGTACCCGAGCGAGCCCCGGTGCCACGTCGGCCGCCATCAGCGCGGCTTCGATGACCAGCGTGCCCGAGCCGCACAGCGGGTCGACCAGCGCCTCGCCGGCCTTGGTGCGAGCCGGCCAGTCGACGCGCAGCAGCAGCGCCGCGGCGAGGTTCTCCTTGAGCGGCGCATGGCCAAGCTCACGGCGATAGCCGCGCTTGTGCAGGCTGTCGCCGGACAGGTCGATGCCCAACGTCAGGCGGCTACGGTGCAGGTGAGCATAGAGCCGCAGATCCGGCGCCTTGAGGTCGATATCCGGGCGCCCCCCACCGGCAGCGCGCAGTGCATCCACCACCCCATCCTTGACCGTCTGGGCGCCGAAGCGGGTATGCCGGATATGCGCCGACTGGCCGTGGAAATCCACCGCCAGCGTCGTGCCCGGCCGCCAGTGCTGCTCCCAGGCCAACGCCGAGGCGCTGGCCTGCAACTGCTCGGGGTGTTCGATGCCCTCCTCTCGCACCAGGCACAGCACTACCCGGTTGGCCAGCCGCGACCATAGACACAGCCGATAGGCCACCTCGAGTGATCCGCTGGCATGCACACCGGCCACGGTGGTCTTGTCGACCTGGGCGCCGAGCGCACTCAGCTCATCGGCCAGCAGGCCCTCGATACCCCACGGGCATGTTACAAAAATGTGATGGTTATCAGTCGGTTGTAGAACAGTCATAAAAAAGTGCCACGGCCCTGCTGCCGGTTATATTCCTGTAGTGTCAATTTGATAATGGCCTTATGCAAAATCGCCGCTCGACAAGGCCCCGCATCATGGACTAGATGTAATAGGGTAGCTACTGAAAACGCATGCGTTTCTTGTCCATGGACGCCATTGGCAATGGCGTGTGGCGGGTCGTTACGACCCACCGCACTAACACCATTCGTCCCGAACAAACTTCGGTTCTTCATCAAGAGGCCATCCGATGAAACGACAGAAACGTGATCGCTTCCAGCGTGCCTATGTTCACGGTTACAAGGCGGGCATCACCGGCCGCTCCCGTGATGACTGTCCCAGTCAGGATGTGAATCTTCGCGAATACTGGATGAGCGGTTGGCGTGAAGGTCGTGGGGATCAATGGTCCGGTATGACAGGTGTCTCCGGCATTCACAAGAACCCCATGGTGATGTGATATCACTGTCTTCATCGTTTAATGCGTGACGCATGCGATGATTCTTTCAAGGCCCGCCTCACCCGCGGGCCTTTCTGTTGCCCGCCTGCCGCTTACGCCTGGCCCGCCTCACGCAGCGCCCGCGCGCACTCGCCCACCAGCGCCGGGCCATGATAGATAAAGCCCGAATAGAGCTGTACCAGGTCGGCGCCCGCGGCGACCTTGGCACTCGCCGCCGCCCCGCTGTCGATGCCGCCCACGCCGATGATCGGCATGTCCGGCAGCTGCTGGCGCAACTCGCGGATCACCCGGTTGGAGGCCTCGAACACCGGCCGCCCGGAGAGTCCGCCCTGCTCATCGCCGTGGGCAAGCCCGGCCACCGCCTCACGCGCCACCGTGGTATTGGTGGCGATCACCGCATCGATCTCGCTGCGGGTCAGCGAGGCGGCCACCAGCCCGACCTCCGCGGTGCTCATGTCCGGGGCGATCTTCACCGTCAGTGGCACGCGCCGCCCGTCACGCTGGTCGAGCTGCGTGGACTCCTCGCGCAGGTGCCCGAGCAGCGCATCGAGGTGCTCGCCGAACTGCAGGTTGCGCAGCCCCGGGGTGTTCGGCGAGGAGATGTTGACGGTGATGTAGTCGGCATGGGCGTGCACCTTGCGCAGGCAGATCAGGTAGTCGTCCACCGCCTTCTCCACCGGGGTGGTGAGATTCTTGCCGATATTGATGCCGATCACGCCCTGATAGCGGCTGGCCTTGACCCGCGCCACCAGATGATCGACGCCGGCGTTGTTGAAGCCCATGCGGTTGATGATCGCCCCTGCCTCGGGCAGGCGGAACATCCGCGGCTTGGGGTTGCCGTCCTGGGGCCTGGGGGTCACGGTGCCGACCTCGACGAAGCCGAAGCCCAGCGCGCCCAGCGCATCGAGGTGGTCGGCGTTCTTGTCGAGCCCTGCGGCCAGCCCGACCCGATTGGGAAAGCGCAGGCCCATCAGCGTCAGTGGATCGGCGACCCGTGCGCCACCGGCCAGCCGTGCGGCGAGCCCGGCACGGTGCGCGAGGTCGAGCCCCCTGAGGGCCACGCCGTGGGCGGTTTCCGGATCGAGTCGGAACAGCAGCGAGCGGGCAAGCGAATACATGGCACTCCTCGGGGCGGCAGATGGCGACGGGCGGCGATTATAGCCCAGCCGCCCCATAAACGACGAACCCCCGCGTGGGCGGGGGTTCGTCGTGCGGCAGCGGGCGGCGCGTCAGCTCTCGCCGTTGCTCTCGGCGAGGTCGACCAGCTCGCGGATCGCTACCGCGAACAGTGGGAAGCCGCCCTGGCTGCCGGAGCGCACCTCGGCGAGCAGGCTGCACCAGCGCTGGAACAGCCGCTCATGGCGTTCGAGCCACTGGTCGACGCGCTGCTCGACGTCACGCGCACCGCTGTCGAGCTTGATCACGCCCACGGTCAATGCCAGCTGCTGGCGGTCGAGATCGTCGCGGAAGGTTTCCCGCGCCTGGGCCTGCCAGCTGTCGCGCACCTCCAGGGCGTTGATCTGCTCGATCATCCACGGCAGTTCGAGGCGATGGCCGACCTCGTAGAACACCTCGGCGACGCGCTGGATCTTCTCATCGGTCTGCTTGGCCGCCTCGATGATGCCGAGCCCGGCATATAGGCTCTGGGTCGAGGCCACGCTGCTGGCCAAGGCATCCGGCACGCCGGCCGCCTTGAACTCGTCGCGGCGCACCTCCCAGGCCTCGCGCTCGTCGCCGCGCAGGCGCTTGCCGAGGCTCTCCTGCAGCTGGGCCAGGCGCGGTGCGAAGTGCTCGATGCAGTCCTTGGTGGTCATGCCACTGCGCTGGCGCAGGAACCAGCGGGTGGCGCGCCGCAGCAGGCGCATCAGGTCGAGCATCATGCGGTACTGCACGTGGCTGTCGACCTTGTTGTCGAGCGCCTCGATCTTGTGCCATACGCCGTTGAGGCTGAAGCTGTCGCGGGCCACGATATAGGCGCGGGCGATATCGGCGCGGCCGGCGCCGGTGGTGTCCATCAGCCGCCGCACGAAGACGATGCCCATATGGTCGACCAGGTCGTTGGCGATCTGGGTGGCGACGATCTCGCGCTTCAGCTTGTGGTCGTACATCTCGTCCTTGAAGCGCTCCACCAGCACCTTCGGGAAGATCCGCTCGAGGTGCTGCTGGATATAGGGGTCATCGGGCACCTCGGAGGCGATCAGGTCGCCCTTGAGGGTGCTCTTGGCATAGGAGATCAGCACCGACAGCTCGGGCAGGGTCAACCCCTGGTCGGCATTGGCGCGCTCGATCAGCGACTCGTCGTCGGGCAGGAACTCCAGCTCGCGGTCGAGATGCCCGCTGGCCTCGAGCTCGTTGATGAAGCGCCGGTAAGGCCCCATGCCTTCGCGAGAGAGGATCTCCGAGAGCGACAGCGCCTGAGCCTGGCGATAGTTGCCGATCAGTACCAGCCGCGACACGTCCTCGGTCATCTCGGCGAGCAGCTGGTTACGCTGCTTGTCGGTCATGTCGCCGCGCTTGACGATATCGTCGAGCAGGATCTTGATATTGACCTCGTGGTCGGAGCAGTTGACCCCGCCGGCGTTGTCGATGAAGTCGGTATTGACGCGTATCCCACGCGCCGCGGCCTCCATGCGACCGCGCTGGGTCAGCCCCAGGTTGCCACCTTCGCCGACCACCCGGCAGTTGAGCTCGCGGCCGTCGATGCGCAGCGCATCGTTGGCCTTGTCGCCGACCTCGGCATCGCTCTCGCTAGCAGCCTTGACGTAGGTGCCGATGCCGCCGTTCCAGATCAAGTCCACCGTCGACTTGAGCATGGCGCGGATCAGGTCGTTGGGGGCCAGCTTGTCGGCCTTTATGTCGAAGGCCGCCTGCATCTCGGGCGTAATCGCGATCGACTTGGCGCTGCGCGAGAAGACCCCGCCGCCCTTGGAGATCAGCTTGGCGTCGTAGTCCTCCCAGCTCGAGCGCGGCAGCGCGAACAGCCGCTTGCGCTCGGCGAACGACTTGGCCGCATCCGGCGTCGGGTCGATGAAGATATGCAGATGGTTGAAGGCGCCGAGCAGGCGGATCTTGTCCGACAGCAGCATGCCGTTGCCGAATACGTCGCCAGCCATGTCGCCGATGCCCACCACGCTGAACGCATCGGCCTGGGTATTGACGCCGAACTCGCGGAAGTGGCGCTTGACCGACTCCCAGGCGCCCTTGGCGGTAATCCCCATCTTCTTGTGGTCGTAGCCGTTGGCGCCGCCCGAGGCGAAGGCGTCACCCAGCCAGTGGCCGTACTCGAGGGAGATCTCGTTGGCGATATCGGAGAAGGTCGCGGTGCCCTTGTCGGCGGCGACCACCAGGTAGGGGTCGTCATCGTCGTGGCGCACCACCGCCTGGGGCGGCACTACCTCGCCGGCCACCAGATTGTCGGTGACGTCGAGCAGCGCACGGATGAAGATCTGGTAACAGGCAATGCCTTCGCGCTGCAGGGCATCGCGGTCGCCACCCTCGGGCAGGCGCTTGCAGACGAAGCCGCCCTTGGCACCCACCGGCACGATCACCGCATTCTTGACCTGCTGGGCCTTGACCAGCCCCAGCACCTCGGTGCGGAAGTCCTCGCGGCGGTCCGACCAGCGCAGCCCACCGCGGGCCACCTTGCCGCCGCGCAGGTGCACGCCCTCGACCCGCGGCGAGTAGACGAATATCTCGAACGCCGGCCGTGGCTTGGGCATGTCGGGCACGCGGGTCGGGTCGAGCTTGAAGGCGATGTAGTCCTTGAGCTCGCCGTCGGCGCCGGGCTGATAGTAGTTGGTGCGCAGGGTGGCCTGGATAAGCTCGATATAGCGGCGCAGCAGCAGGTCGTCGTTGAGGCTGGCGACGCCGTCGAGGCTGTGCTGCAGGCGCGCCAGGCACGCCTCGACCTCGCTGTCGCGATCGCCCTGCTCGGGGTCGAAGCGCAGCTCGAACAGGCTGACCAGCTCGCGGGTGATCTCCGGGTGCTTGGTCAGGGTAGTGGCGATGTAGAGCTGCGACAGGCCGAAACGGATCTGCTTGAGGTAGCGCGCGTAGGCGCGCAGCATCGCCACCTCGCGCCAGCTGAGGTTGGCACCGATCACCAGGCGGTTGAAGGCGTCGTTCTCGGCCTCGCCGTTCCAGATGCGCTTGAAGGCATCGATGAACGGTTCGCGCATCTCCTGCAGGTTGACGACCTCGTTGGTGTGGTGCTCGAGATCGAAGTCGTGGATCCAGCAGGTGCCATCGTTACGGGTGATCTCGTAGGGGCGCTCGCCGATCACCCGCAGGCCGAGGTTCTCCATCACCGGCAGCACGTCGGACAGCGGGATCGGCCGGTCGCGGTGGAACAGCTTGAGATTGACCCCGTCGCCCTCCTCCTCGACCAGCCGATAGAGCGACAGCGACAGCGCTGCGCCGGCGTCCAGATCATTGACATGGTGGATATCGTAGACCGCGGTACGCGCCGTGAAGTCCTCACGATAGGCCGCCGGGAAGGCGTCGCGATAGACGTCCATCAGGCGATTGGCCTGCTCCTCGCCGAAGCCCTCGACCATCGCCTCGTGAAGCTCGTCGCGCCAGCTGCGCGCCAGGCTGATGACCTTGTTCTCGATGCGCTTGAGATCGTAGTCGGCCGGGGCATCGCCGTTGAAGCGCAGGATCAGCTGGATGCGCGCCAGCACCGACTCGGAGAGATAGGTGTTGAAGTCGCCGAAGGAGGCGTCGAGCTCTTCGCACAGCAGGTTCTGGATGCGCACGCGCAGGTCGGTGGAGAACACGTCCCGCGGCACGAATACCAGGCAGGAGTAGAACTTGCCGAACCGGTCTTCGCGCACGAACAGCCGCACCCGACGCCGCTCGCGGATATTGAGGATGCCAAGCGCGGTACGGGTCAGCTCCTCGGTGGTGATCTGGAACAGGTCGTCGCGGGGATAGACCTCGAGGATCTGCATCAGCTGCTTGCCGTCGTGCCCCTCGGGGTTGACACCGGTGGCCTCCATCACCGCGTTGAACTTCTTGCGCAGCACCGGCACGTTGCGCGGCGACTCGTTGTAGACCGTAGAAGCATACAACCCCAGGAAGCGCCGCTCGCCGATTACCCGGCCCTTGGCGTCATAGCGGTCGATGGAGATGTAATCGGGATAGGCCGGACGATGCACGCGGGCATGGTGGGCACTCTTGGCAAACGACAGCAGCTCGGGGATCAGCACGTAGTGATCGCCATCGACGCCCTGGTCGTTGCGGATCCGCTCGCGGTAACGCGGCTGGTCGAGGCGAAACACCCCGAGCTCGCTGCCCTCGACCAGCTTGAGCTCGTCGTGGCCGTCGACCTCCACCACCTCATACTCGTCATAGCCGAGGAAGGTGAAGTTATTGTCGAGCAGCCACGCGAGGAAGGCCTTGGCTTCGTCGTGGTCGGCGGGATCGACCTGCTTGGGGCGCTTGGCCTTGAGCTCATCGAGGGCGGCCGCGACCTGCCCACGCATGGCCTCGAAATCGGCCACCGCGGTGCGTACGTCGAGCAGCACCTCATGCAGGCTGGCCTCGATCTCCTCGAGCAGCTTGGGATCGGAGTGGCGATCGACCTCGATCACCATCAGCGACTCACGCGACGGCGGCGCGTCTTTGTCGTTGGCCCGGGTCACCCGAGTCAGGCGATGCTTGGCATCGCGCTGCATGGCCAGCACCGCATTGTGGATGGCATGCACGGTGATGCCGCGGCGGTTGAGCTCGATGCGCACCGAATCGACCAGAAACGGCATATCGGCGTGCAGGACCTCGACCTGGGTGTGGGTCGACTGCCAGCCGTGCTCGGCGAAATCGGGGTTGTAGACCCGCACCTTGGGCTTGGCCGGGTCATGGCTCTGGATGAAGTGCCAGGTCGACAGCGTCGCGCCGTAGACGTCCTCCGGGCGCCGCCCGGCCATGTCCTCGAGCGAGGCACTGGCATAGAACGCATCGGCGAAGGCGGTAATCGCCTTGACCTTGTCGTCCGGCAGCCGCTTGACCAACTGCTCCTGAAGCTGAGCCAGAAACTCCTGCTTGCCTTCGATCGCAACGTGTTGCATCCATCACCTCGGCCTGAGCCGGTCGCAGCGCGACCGGCGAAATCGTCCAGTGAGCGACCCCCAGGGTCGCACGTGGCGTCACTCTACCCTCGGCGCAGCGTCTAACCTACTGAGTTGCCAGTCTTGTCATGCGTCATGTCGGTTGTGCATCGGCGTTCCAGCAGCACTCCGCACTCGCAGTGATGGGTCCAGGGAAACTGGTCGAACAGCGCGAAGCGCGTGATGCGGTGGCTGTCGCAGAGCCGTTCGAGGTTGGCCGCCAGCGTATCAGGGTTACATGAAATATAGACGATGCGCGGATAGCCGCTGAGCTGCGCACAGCTGGCGTCATCCAGCCCGGCCCGCGGCGGATCCACCAGTACGGTAGAAAAATCGTAGTCGTCCAGTGCCATCTCGGCCACCCGGCGACCGCCCTTCTCGCCCTTGAGTGCCGCGGCGAACTCCTCCGCCGACATGCGCCCCACCTGCACGTTGTCGATACCGTTGGCGGCCAGGTTCTCCCGCGCACTGGCCACCGAGGTGCGCGATATCTCGGTGGCCAGCACGCGGCGGAAGTTCTCGGCCAGGGCCACGGTGAAGTTGCCGTTGCCGCAGTAGAGCTCGACCAGGTCGGCGGCCTGGCTGTCGCGGGTCACGTCCCGCGCCCAGCCGAGCATGGCGCGGCAGATCTCGGCATTGGGCTGGGTGAAGCTGTTCTCGACCTGCTGGTAGGCAAACTCGCGCCCCTCGACCTCGAGCCGCTCCCAGACGTGGTCGCGCGCGAGCACCAGCCGCTGCTTGCGTGAACGGCCGATGATGGCGATATCCAGCCGCGCCTGCAGCGACCGCGCCTCGGCCTCCCAGGCCTCGTCCAGCGGCTTGTGGTAGATCAGCGTGACCAGCGCCTCGCCGGCCAGGGTGGTCAGAAACTCGACCTGGAACAGCTTGCGGCGCAGCAGCGGGTTATCGCGCAGCGCCTCGATCAGTTGCGGCATCAGCTGATTGATACGCCGACTGGCCACCGGATACTGATCGAGGCGGATCACCCGCTTGTGCTTGGGATCGTCGGGATCGACCTCGAACATCGCGTAGAACAGCTCGCCGCCCTCGTGCCACAGGCGGAATTCGCAGCGCATGCGGTAGTGGCTCGGCGGCGAGGCGAACACCTCCAGCGGCGGCGGATCGAAGCGCGCGAACTGTGCGCTGATGCGCTGACGCTTGGCCTCGAGCTGCTCGGCGTAGCGCGGTGGGTCGACGACGGGTACGGCCACATGGCCTCCTTCCGGTGAGAATACGGTATAGGCGACGCCTCAAGGCGTCGACGAAGGGAACGACGTATCAGCGCGGACCTCATCCAGCGCCAGGCAGCGCGCCTGGGCGAAGCCAAAACGCGCCAGGGCCGGTGCCAGCGACGGCGCCTCGCGGGTCAGCCAGGCGGTCTGCGGGCCTGGCAGTGTCGGCAGTGGCGACACCACCTGGGCGACCCGCCGGGCGATGGCGTCGCCGGAGTCGACCCAGGTCACCGGCCGCGGCGCGGCGGCGACCAGCGCCTCGCCCAGCAGCGGAAAGTGAGTGCAGCCGAGCACCACGGCGTCGAGTTCGGGATCCTGCCACAGCGGCGCCAGGCAGGCCTCGATCACGCCCGGTTCGAGCGCCGCGCCAGCCAGCCACGCCTCGGCCTGGCCGACCAGCGGGTCGGCGGCCAGGCGCTGCACCCGGCAGTGGCCGGCGAAGGTCTCGATCAGCCGCCGCGTGTAGGGACGATTGACCGTGGCCGAGGTGGCCAACAGCGCCAGGTGGCCGCTGTGCGACAGCGCCGCAGCGGGCTTGATCGCCGGCACCGTGCCCACCACCGGAATCGGCAGCCGGGCGCGCAGCGCCTCGAGGGCCAGGGTGCTGGCGGTGTTGCAGGCCACCACCAGGGCGCTGGCACCGCTGGCCGCCACCGCTGCCTCGCACACCGCCACGCAGCGCGCCACCAGCCAAGCGTCTGGCTTGGTGCCATAGGGCAGCATGGCGTTGTCGCAGACATAGGTCAGCGAGGCCTCGGGCAGCTGCCGGCGCATGGCCGCTACCACCGACAGCCCGCCGACCCCGGAGTCGAACACCAGCAGTGGCCCGTTCATGCCGAGCGCGCCTGGAAATGCGCCAGCAGCGTCTCGATCAGCACCCGCAGCCGCGCCGGCATCAGCTCGCGCTCGGCGTACAGCAGATGCACCTCGAACGGCGGCGGCGCAAACCTCTCGAGTACGCGCACCAGGCGGCCGCGGCGCACCTCGGGCTCGCCGAGGAAGGTCGGCTTCATCGCCAGCCCCATGCCGCGCGCCGCGGCCTCGACCAGAGCGCGGCCATTGTTGCAGGTCAATACCGGCCGATAGCGCACCCGCTCCAGTTGGCCGTCAACCTGGAAGACCCAGCCCGGGCCACCGCGCTGCAGGCTGTAGTGCAGGCAGCGATGGTTGACGAGTTCGCGGGGATGCTGCGGCACACCGTAGCGCTCGAAGTAGCTTGGCGCGCCGTACAGGTGAACCGGCATCGCCATCAGCGGGCGAGCGATCAGGCTGGAGTCCTCCAGGGTGCCGATGCGTACCACCAGGTCGAAGTCCTCGGCCAGCGGGTCGACGCGGCGATCCTCGAGCACGACCTCCAGCTCCACCCCCGGGTGGGCCTGCTCGAAGGCCTGCAGCGCCGGCATCAGCTCGCGCACGCCAAAATCCAGCGGCGCCGACAGTCGCAGGCGGCCGCGCACCTCGCCGCGCTGCTCGCCCAGTTCCGCCTCCAGCTCACCGAGTTCGTCGAGCAGCCGCGCGGCTCCCTGCAGATAGCGCTCGCCCTCTGCGGTCAGCTGCAGACGTCGCGTAGTGCGCGTCAGCAGGCGTACCCCGAGCAGCGCCTCCAGGCGCGAGATCTGCTTGCTGACCATGGCGTTGGACAGTCCGAGCTTGCGCGCCCCGCCGGCGAAGCTACCCGCCTCGACGACGGCGCGAAATATCTGCATTGCCTGTAGCCGGTCCATAGCGCCCCGCGCGGTGTGTTCGATGCCGAGCATTCTACCCTGCCGCCGGCCGCGACTCGACCATCACGAACCCGCTTGCCCAACAGCCGAATACTGGCTATTTTTACAGCACCGACTTTTCTGTACTTGGAGCCGCGCATGCGCCTGCCCCCGACTGCCCAGCACGCCGCACGCAAGCCCTAACCCGGCCTGCAGCGGCGCGGTGCCAGCGGCTTTCCCTCGCCTATACGGACGCGCCTGCTACAGCGCCGGCTCCGGGGTCGCCCGCAGCTCGGCGTAGAGCTCGGGATAGGCGGCCTGCAGATATTCGAGTCGTGCCTTGGCGCCCTCGGGCAGCAGGGTCGCCAGATGGCGCAGGTCGGCGTCGTCGAAGTGCTCGGCGATCAGCGGGAAGAGCGCCTCGCGCTCGTCGCGCAGGTAGGCGCGGTGGGCCTCGAGATAGGCGCGCAGGTCCTCGGCGAAGCGGTCCATGGGCAGCACCGCGTCCATCAGGATCATGTCGATATCCTGGGATAGACGCTGCAGCCGCTCACGCAGCGCGCGGTAGTCGACGCTCAGGCGGTTGCTGAGATCACGGACTTCCGGCACCTGCACGGCAAGCTGCTCGCTGCACAGCCGCTCGAGTGGCACGGTGAAATCCTCCATGTAGTCGAGAATATAGTCGACGACTTCACGGATCAGCTGGAAATCAGGCCGCTCGCCGGCGGCGAGCGTCTTCTGCTTGAGCTGTAGCACGTGCAACAGGCGCGCCATATTGGCATGATCCTGGCGCAGTTGAGTCAGCATGGGCATGGTGGGACCTCCTCTGGTGTCGAGGGCGGACATCGGCAAGACATTGGATCGTGTCAGGGCGTTCCGGGTTCCAACAAGCTAGGATGACGCCACGGCGACCGTGAGTGTTTAACCCTAGTGGGTATGGCGTCATCCTGCCTGTCGCCAAACGTCGCATACGAAGCATACTGAGGATGTCATGGATCTGTTCAGCCAGTCTCACGCCAATGCCAGTGCCCCGCTGGCCTACCGCATGCGCCCGCGGCGTCTGGACGAATATATCGGTCAGCAGGCGCTGGTCGGCCCTGACAAGCCGCTGCGCCGCATGGCGGAGAGCGCCAGCGTTCGCTCGATGATCCTGTGGGGCCCACCGGGCGTGGGCAAGACCACCCTGGCAGAGATTCTTGCCAACGAATCCGGCGCCCAGCTCGAGCAGCTCTCGGCGGTAATGGCCGGGGTCAAGGACATCCGCGCCGCGGTAGAGCGTGCACAGCTGTCGCAGCACAGCACTCTGCTGTTCCTGGATGAGATCCACCGTCTCAACAAGAGCCAGCAGGACGCCCTGCTGCCCCACGTCGAATCCGGGCTGTTGACGCTGATCGGCGCCACCACCGAGAACCCCTCCTTCGAGGTCAACTCGGCGCTGCTGTCGCGGGCCAGGGTCTATGTGCTCAAGGCGCTGACCCAGGAAGAGCTCGAAGCGGTGCTGCGCCAGGCCCTCGCGGATAGCGAGCGGGGGCTCGGCCAGCGCCGCATCCGCGTCGACGATGGCGTGCTCGGCATGCTGGCGCGAGGCGCTGGCGGCGATGCGCGGCGTGCACTGGGGCTACTCGAGACCGCCTGCGATTTCTGCGTCCCCGAGGGCGATGGCGAGCGGCTCAAGGCCGAGGCACTGGGCGACGTGCTCGGCCATCAGGCCAGCGCCTTCGACAAGCAGGGCGATCATTACTACGACCTGCTCTCGGCAATCCACAAGTCGGTGCGCTCCTCTCGGGTCGACGCCGCGCTGATGTACATGGCGCAGTTCATGCAGGGCGGCGGCGACCCGCTCGACGTGATCCGGCGACTGGCGGCGATCGCTTCGGAGGACGTCGGCAACGCCGACCCGCGGGCACTGCCGCTGGTGATGGCGGCCTGGGACGCCTATCTGCGGCTCGGCGACTACGAGGGCCAGCGCGCCATCGCCCATGCCGCCATCCACCTGGCGGTGGCGCCCAAGAGCAACGCCATCGACCAGGCCTGGAAGCAGGCCAAGGCCCACGCCGCCCAGCACCCTACCCTCGAGGTCCCCGTCTACCTGCGTAACGCGCCGACCCAGCTGATGAAGGAGCTCGGCCACGGCGAGGGCTACCGCTACGCCCACCACGAGCCCCACGGCTACCCCGCCGGCCGCCGCCACGACTGCTGGCCCGAGCAGCTGCCACCGGCGAGCCTCTACCAGCCCAGCGACTACGGCCAGGAGGCACGCTTCAAGCAGATCATGGCGTGGCGCGCCGAACTCGACGCCGAGGCGGACGGCGACAAATGAAAACGCCGCCCTAGGAGGCGGCGTCAGCGTAAGCAAGGCGGGGATCAGTGATCGTCGCGGATCACATCGGCGCCGTCGGGGATCTCGAACGCGAACATCGCGTCATCGATGCTGCCGTTGACTTCGATACTGCTGAACTCGATGGCCGTACGCTGGCCGGTGCTGTCGTTCATCTGCAGGGCACCGAACTGTTCGCCGTAGAAGGTCATCTTGAGCTCCTCGAACAGCGTATCGGCGCCGCGCGGCACCAGGGTGAAGGTCTCGGTATCGCCCTGCTGCTGATGGCTCACCTGGTAGCTGTCGGTGAGCTCGGCGGCGCTGCCTGAGAGCAGCAGTGCCGGGGTATGGGTGACGCGGGTATCCAGCGCCTGCACGGTGACCTGCTCGAGGTCCGGGTCGTGGAGGAAGATCTCGTCACCGTCGGACACCACCTCCTGGCGGTAGGGCGCGTCGACTTCCCAGCGGAACTTGCCGGGACGTGACAGCCACATCTGGCCCTGCGCCTCCTGGAGACGCTGGCCGCTGCCGTCGAGGATCTGCTGCTCGAAGTCAGCGTTATAGGTCTGCAGCGAATCGAGCAGCTCGGTAAGGCGCTGGGCACCGTCATCGGCCAGCGCGGTGAGCGGCGTGGCGGCAGCCAGCGACAGGGCCAGCAGCGATGTCTTCAGTTTCATCTTGACTCCGTTACGTCGCACATTCGGCGGCGAGGTTGTGTTCCCGATACATGGACAGCGCCCGCGAGAGAGCGTTGCAGCCCGGCCGACGCTTCCACGATTGCTGCATGCTTTTCTCAGTCGCCGGCGGGTGGCCCGGCCAGCACCTCGCGGCTGCCGTTGCTGCCCATCGACGACACCACGCCCGCCGCTTCCATGGCCTCCACCAACCGCGCGGCGCGGTTGTAGCCGATCTTGAAGCGCCGCTGCACCGCCGAGATCGAGGCGCGGCGCGACTCGGTGACGAACATCACCGCCTCGTCGTAGAGGGCGTCCTGCTCGGCATCGTCGCCGTCGCCGCCCTCGGCCTCGAGCCCGGTGAGGGCATCGGCGGACACCCCGCCGGAGAGGATCTCCTCGATGTATTCGGGCTCGCCGCGGCGCTTCCAGTCCTCGACGATGCGATGCACCTCGTCATCGTCGACGAAGGCGCCGTGGACCCGTGTCGGCAGACCCGAGCCGGCTGGCAGGTAGAGCATGTCGCCGTGGCCGAGCAAGTTCTCGGCGCCGCCCTGGTCGAGGATGGTGCGCGAATCGACCCGCGAGGAGACCTGGAAGGCCATGCGCGTGGGAATGTTGGCCTTGATCAGGCCCGTGACCACGTCCACCGACGGGCGCTGGGTGGCAAGTATCAGGTGGATGCCCGCGGCGCGGGCCTTCTGCGCCAGTCGCGCGATCAGTTCCTCGACCTTCTTGCCGACGATCATGAACATGTCGGCAAACTCGTCGATTACCACCACGATGTAGGGCAGCTTCTCGAGCACCGGCGGCGTTTCGTGCATCTGCCACGGCTGCGGCTCCCACAGCGGGTCGGCGACCTGGGCACCGGCACGCTCGGCCTCGTCGAGCTTGGCGTTGAAGCCGGCGATATTACGCACGCCCATGGCCGCCATCAGCTTGTAGCGGCGCTCCATCTCGGCCACGCACCAGCGCAGCGCGTTGGCGGCCTCCTTCATGTCGGTGACCACCGGCGCCAGCAGATGCGGGATACCGTCGTACACCGACAGCTCGAGCATCTTGGGGTCGACCATGATCATGCGCACCTCGTCCGGGGTGCCCTTGAGCAGCATCGAGATCAACATGGCGTTGACCCCCACCGACTTGCCCGAGCCGGTGGTGCCGGCCACCAGCAGGTGCGGCATCTTGCCGAGGTTGGCGACCACCGGCGCGCCACCGATGTCCTGGCCCAGCGCCAGGGTCAGCGCCGAGGCCTCGTGCTGGTAGCGGTCGGAGTCGATCACCTCGCGCAGGCGAATCATGGCGCGCTTGGGATTGGGAATCTCGATACCCACGGTGGGCTTGCCGGGAATGATCTCCACCACCCGCACGCTCTTGACCATCAGCGAGCGCGCCAGGTCCTTGGCCAGGTTGCTGATCTTGGAGACCTTGACCCCGGCGGCGGGCTTGATCTCGAAACGCGTGATCACCGGCCCCGGCCAGGTCTCGACCACCTCGGCCTTGACGCCGTACTCGCGCAGCCGCGTCTCGAGCAGCTCGGCCATACTCGCCAGTTGCTCCTGGGTGTAGTTGGGCTGATGCGGCTCCGGCGGCGTCAGTAGCCGCAGGCTGGGCAGCTCCCCATCGGGCTCTGAAACCATATCGAACTGGGGGCGCTGGTTCTGCAGGTGCTCCACGGTCCACAGCGCCGGGCCGGCGGGCTCGACGGCCGCGGCGCGGCCCTGCTCGGCGCTGGCCACCCGAGGCGTCTCGGTCGGGGGGCTTTGCGGCGCTACCGCCGGCGGCAACTCGGCAGCGTCAGCCGTCTCGTCGACGCCTGGCGCTTTGTCGCTGACGTGCGGCGTGTCGTCCGGCTCGTCGAGATCCGACCACGACAGACGCGGCTCATCGGCATCGGCCTCATCATCCCAGTCGGCGTCGCGCCAGTTGACCAGGCCAGGCTCACGCTTGTCGCTGCGCGCCGGCGAGTGCGGCGATGAGCCGGACGACGCCCAGCCATGGGGCGGCGCCTCGTCCTCGGCAAACGGTTGTGCGGGTGCAGGCTCAGGAGACTCCGTCCCGGCCGGGGCAGGCGGCGTATCGTCGCGTTGGGCGCTCAGCGACATGCCGGCCCAGCGGGGCTCGTCGAGTTCGGGACGCAGCGGCGTCTCACTGGTACTGGCGGCGCCCGCGAGGCTGGCGGCACCTGCCCAGGCGGGCTGACCGCCGCTCGCCGGAGGCGTGTCCGCTGCCCGCGCGCTATAGGCCGCCTCGGGACGCTTGGCCGAAGGCGTCTGTGCCGGCACTTCCCAGGGGATCTCGGTTTTGCCATCGTCGCCGAAGCCGGGCTCACGACGCGCCTCGCCGTTCGCCGACGCCGTATCTAGCGCCACGCTGGCAGCACGCCCCCCGGGCAGTAGGCGTTGCCACCAGCGGCGCGACGGCGCGTCGTCCTGCTCATCGGGAGCATCGCGGGATGCGGCCTCCTCCTCGCTGCGCCGGGCTTGCTCATCGCTACGCTTGGCATCGCGGGCCTGTTCGCGGCGCACCAGCCAGTGATCCTTGGCGCCGCCCAATTGCCCCCAGACCCAGCCAATCAGGCGGAACAGCTGGCGGCCCAGCTCGTCCATCACCGTTAGCCAGGAGAGCCCGGAGAACAGCGGAAAACCGCATAGAATCGCCACCATCGCCAGCAGCGTGGTGCCATGGGGCCCCACCAACGGCTCCAACCCCACGGCCAGCCCCTCACCCAGAATGCCGCCGGAGTTCTCCGGCAGGCTGCTCTGCGGATTGTAAAAGTGCAGGGCTCCAAGGGTCGTGGTACCGAGCAGCAGCAGGAACAGACCGGCCGACTTGACCGCCAGCACCATCGCATCCCACTCGAAGCGCACCTGACGAGAGCGCACCAGCCACCAAGCGGCGAAGCCAAGCATGCCGGGCCACCACAGCGCGCTGGCGCCGAACAGCAAATAAAGCACGTCGGACAGCCAGGCGCCGACCGGCCCCATCCAGTTACCGACCGTCGTCTCCGGTCCGCTGTGCGACCAACCCGGATCGCCCGACTGGTAGCTGAACAGCGCCAGCAGCAGAAACACGCAGCCGGCCAGCAGCATGATCACCACGCCTTCGCGGCTGGCCCCCTGCAGTTTCAATCCGACGCGACGCGCCTGGTCCTTGGCCTGACTGGCCCTGCCCTTGGCCTGGGTCGCCGTGGTGCGGCGACCGCTGGCTCTCTTCTTGACACTCAAGCGACCTTCCCCTTGTACGCCTGTCACGGCGTCTTCCATGGTCTTGCAATGGCGCCATCATACCGAGCCAGCAGGCCGCATCACAGTAGGGAATCGGCGACAGCGCCACGCCGGGGATGACCCCCACCCCACCCATGGTCAATAATGGCCGCCCGCTTCCGATATAGACCGTGCCCACCGATGCTGCCCTGGCTGCCCCCGACGCCGATTCA
Source organism: Halomonas socia (assembly GCF_010977575.1). Taxonomy (GTDB): domain Bacteria; phylum Pseudomonadota; class Gammaproteobacteria; order Pseudomonadales; family Halomonadaceae; genus Franzmannia; species Franzmannia socia. The sequence goes on along the minus strand of NZ_CP048812.1, from coordinate 2,634,555 downwards.
GTTTCCGCCGACCGACACTGCCCTCGACGATCCCGATGGCCTGTTGGCTGCCGGCGGCGCGCTGACGCCGGCGTGGCTGCTGGCAGCCTATCGGCGCGGCATTTTCCCCTGGTACAGCGACGATCAGCCGATCCTGTGGTGGAGCCCCGATCCGCGCATGGTGCTATTTCCCGAGGAGCTCAAGGTGCGCCGCAGCCTCGCCAAGCGCCTGCGCAACGGCGGCTTCTCGACCAGCCTCGACCGCGCCTTCGCCGCGGTCATCGAGACCTGTGCCGAGACGCGAGCCGCCCACGAGGGCACCTGGATCACCGCCGAGATGCACCACGCCTACCTGGCCCTGCACCGCCTCGGTCACGCCCATTCGGTGGAGGTATGGCGCGAAGAAGAACTGGTCGGCGGCCTGTATGGCGTGGCCATTGGCCGGATGTTCTTCGGCGAATCGATGTTCTCGCGGGAGCGCGACGCCTCGAAGGTCGCGCTGGTGGCCCTGGCCAGGCACCTCGAGGCCGATGGCGGCGGGCTGATCGACTGCCAGATGCACACCGCCCACCTGGCCAGCCTGGGCGCACGGGACATCGCCCGAGACAGCTTCCTCGACTATCTTGAGCAGTATGCACAGGCCGCCAAGCCGGCCTTCCACCCGCCAGGAGAGGGCGACAGTGAGCAGTAACACGCCTCGGCAGCCGACGCGGGATCTCCGCTTCTTTCTGACGGTCCCGCATGCCTGCAGCTATCTCGAGAAACGCGAGGCCACCACGCTGTTTCTCGACCCCCAGGAGTCCCCCGGCCAGGGCGTCTACGATGCCCTGGCCCTGCTCGGTTTTCGGCGCAGCGGACGGCATCTCTACCGGCCCCACTGCGATGCCTGCAACGCCTGCGTCTCGGTGCGCATCCCGGTCGCCGACTTCACCCCCAACCGCAGCCAGCGCAAGCTGCAGCGGCGCAACGCCGACCTGACCCTGCACGAGCGTCCGGCGCGCTTCGACGCCGAGCACTACGGCCTCTACTCGCGCTATATTCGCGAGCGCCACGCCGACGGCGACATGTACCCGCCCAGCCACGAGCAGTACCGCACCTTCCTGACCCTGGACCACCCCTATGCGCGACTGCTCGAGTTTCGCCTCGAGGGGCGCCTGGTGGCGGTCGCGGCCATCGACCTGCTGGGGCACGGGGTGTCGGCGATCTACACCTTCTTCGATCCCGACCCGGCCTTCGAGCGGCGCTCGCTGGGCAGCTATGCGGTGCTCAGCCTGGTCGAGCTGGCACGTCGCCGCGAGCTCCCCCACGTCTACCTCGGCTACTGGATTCGCGAATGCCGCAAGATGAACTACAAGCGCAGCTTTCAACCGCTGGAGTACTTGCACGGCCGCCACTGGCGACGCGAAATTCCGCTATGAGCGGCTTTTTTGCCTTGAAGGGCGGCTTGCGGCACAATATCGCGCTATCTTGTTGACCAACACCAAGCGCACCATTACGAGGAACCGCCTAATATGGCACGTGAAGACCATATCGAAATGGAAGGCGTCGTCGTCGATACCCTTCCCAACACCATGTTCCGCGTCGAGCTGGAAAACGGCCACGTGGTCACCGCGCACATCTCCGGCAAGATGCGCAAGAACTACATCCGCATCCTGACCGGCGACAAGGTCAAGGTCGAGCTGACGCCCTACGACCTGTCCAAGGGCCGCATCGTCTACCGCTCCCGCTAAGCCCGCGCCCTGCCACCAGCCGCCAGCCCCCGAACCGCAGCCCCATAACGCGCGACGCCCCGTCATGTGACAGGGCGCCGGTGTGCGAGTGGCTGCGACCGGCATGCACCGGTCGCGCTTCGATCAGGCCAGCTCGGCCTCGGTTTCCAGCCGCAACTCGTCGTCCCCCTCCTCGACGCTGACGTGGACCACGCCGCCGTGTTCGGAGAGCTCACCGAACAGGATCATCTCGGCCAGCGGCTTCTTGAGCTTGTCCTGAATCAGCCGCGCCATCGGCCGCGCGCCCATCTCCGGATCATAGCCCTGCTCGGCAAGCCAACTGCGCGCCGCCTCGTCGACGTCGAGCTGCACGCGCTTCTCGTCGAGCTGTGCCTGCAGTTCGACCAGGAACTTGTCGACCACGTTGCGCACCACCTCGGGCATCAGGCCATGGAACTGGATGATGCCGTCGAGACGATTGCGGAACTCGGGGGTGAAGGTCTTGCGAATCACTTCCATGCCGTCGGTGGAGTGATCCTGGGTCTGGAAGCCGATCGAGCGCCGTGCGATCTGCTCGGCACCGGCATTCGAGGTCATGATCAGGATCACGTGGCGGAAGTCCGCCTCGCGGCCGTTGTTGTCGGTCAGGCGGCCGTGATCCATCACCTGCAGCAGCAGGTTGAAGACCTCGGGGTGCGCCTTCTCGATCTCGTCGAGCAGCAGCACGCAGTGCGGCTGCTTGGTGATCGCCTCGGTGAGCAGCCCGCCCTGGTCGTAGCCAACGTAGCCGGGAGGCGCGCCGATCAGCCGCGACACGGTGTGGCGCTCCATGTACTCGGACATGTCGAAACGCACCAGCTCAATGCCCATCAACGAGGCCAGCTGCTTGGCCACCTCGGTCTTGCCGACCCCGGTGGGGCCGGAGAACAGGAAGCTGCCCACCGGCTTGTCCGGCGACTTGAGGCCGGCCCGCGACAGCTTGATCGCCGCCGACAGGCTGGTGATCGCCTCGTCCTGGCCGAACACCAGCATCTTGAGGTCGCGCTCGAGGTTGGAGAGCAGCTTGCGGTCGGAGCTGGAGACGCTCTTCGGCGGAATCCGCGCGATCGAGGCGACCACCGCCTCGACCTGGTCGACGTCGATGGCATCGACCCGCACTTCCGGCGGCAGCAGGCGCTGATGCGCACCAGCCTCGTCGATCACGTCGATGGCCTTGTCGGGCAGGTGGCGATCGTTGATGTAGCGATCCGCCAGGCGTGCGGCGCTCTCCAGCGCGCCGTCGGTGTACTTGAGCTTGTGGTGTTCCTCGAAGCGCCCACGCAGGCCCTTGAGAATGCGGATGGTGTCCTCTACCGAGGGCGCCATGACGTCGACCTTCTGGAAGCGCCGGGCCAGGGCACGATCCTTCTCGAAGATGCCACGGAACTCCTGGAAGGTGGTCGAGCCGATACAGCGCAGCTCGCCCGACGAGAGCATCGGCTTGAGCAGGTTGGAGGCGTCCATGACGCCACCGGATGCCGCGCCGGCGCCGATCACGGTGTGGATCTCGTCGATGAACAGGATCGCGTTGGGCTGCTTCTTGAGCTCGGCCAGCAGGCTCTTGAGGCGCTTCTCGAAGTCGCCGCGGTACTTGGTACCGGCCAGCAGCGCGCCCATGTCCAGCGAGTAGACCACCGCATCGGCGATCACGTCGGGGACCTCCTCCTCGACGACACGCTTGGCCAGGCCTTCGGCGATGGCGGTCTTGCCGACCCCGGCCTCACCCACCAGCAGCGGATTGTTCTTGCGCCGCCGGGCAAGGATCTGCACCACCCGCTCGAGCTCGTGGTCGCGGCCGATCAGCGGATCGATCTTGCCCAGCCGCGCCTGCTCGTTGAGGTTGGTGGCATAGCCGGTAAGCGGGTGCGCGGCCCCTTCGCTGCCGCCCTCCTCGGCCTCTTCGGCATCCGATGACGGTGCCGACGACGGGTTCTGGGTATGCCCCGAGACCTTGGAGATACCGTGGGCGATGTAGTTGACGGCATCCACCCGCGCCACGTTCTGCTGCTTGAGAAAGTAGACCGCCTGGCTCTCCTGCTCGGAGAAGATCGCCACCAGCACATTGGCTCCGGTGACCTCGCTCTTGCCGGAGGACTGCACGTGGAAGACGGCGCGCTGCAGCACGCGCTGGAAGCCCAGCGTTGGCTGTGTTTCGCGGTCGACCTGATCCTCGGGAATCAGCGGCGTGGTGGAATTGATGAAATCCTGCAGGTCGGAGCGCAGCTTTTCGAGGTTGGCCCCGCAGGCTCGTAGCACGTCTGCCGCAGAGGCGTTGTCCAGCAGAGCCAGCAGCAGATGCTCCACGGTCATGAACTCGTGGCGCTTGGAGCGGGCCACGGTAAAGGCCGTGTTCAGGGTCAGTTCAAGTTCTTTGCTCAGCATGGCAGTCCCCTTCTCGCCGCCTCGGGCTTACGTCGGCAAATTTCTCGGCCGCATTCTCACCATCGGGCACATTCATGGGTTTCGCAAGCTCGATGTTCCAACGCTTGCCGGTCGCAGCGTGCAAACGACCGATTGCGTATGCACTCAATCCGCCGCATCGATGTCGCACAGCAGCGGGTGCTGACACTCGCGGGCATACTCATTGACCTGATGACTCTTGGTCTCGGCGATATCGCGGGTGAAGATCCCGCAGGTCGCCTTGCCCTGAGTATGCACCGCCAGCATCACCTGTACGGCTTTCTCGCTCTCGAAATGAAAGAAGGTCTGCAGCACCTCGACCACGAACTCCATCGGTGTGAAGTCGTCGTTGTGCAGCACCACCTTGTACATTGGCGGCTTGGCCAGCTCCGGGTCGGCCGGCTTGACCGCCAGATTGCCATCATCTTCCTGATCCGGCTCCGGCGGCTTCGTCATGCCCAGCGTAGGGGCACGATCGGCGGCACCCATCGGCACGGACTCATCGTGTTCAACCATAACCATTCATGTCCATCGATAGCGTCTGCTCACCGCCGGCGTCACGCTCTTTCGACGCCATTCGCGGCAGCGGGTTCAGTACTAAGTGATAAATGCGTCCCCAGCACGCCTCTTGCAAGGGCCCGGGCCAGCGCCCCAGGTAAAAAAGCCCCCGCCCGCCTGGCGGACGAGGGCCCTGAGCCTCGCAGAGCGCGTGGTGATCAGCCGTTGGCGACCACGTTCAGCGCCTCGTTGAGGGTCCGGCTGGGGCGCATCGCCTCGCGGGTCAGGTCGTGATCCGGGTGATAGTAGCCGCGGATATCGACCGGCTTGCCCTGCACACCGTTGAGTTCATTGAGGATAGCCGCCTCGTTGCTCTTCAGCGACTCGGCCAGGCGCGCGAACAGCGCCTTGAGCTCGGCATCCTCATCCTGGGCGGCCAGCGCCTCGGCCCAGAACATCGCCAGGTAGAAGTGGCTGCCGCGGTTGTCGAGCTCACCAACCTTGCGCGACGGCGACTTGTTGCTGTCGAGGAACTTGCCGTTGGCGCTGTCCAGCGCCTTGGCCAGCAGCGTGGCACGCACGTTGCCGAAGGCGTTGCCGAGGTGCTCGAGGGACGCGGCCAGGGCCAGGAACTCGCCCAGCGAATCCCAGCGCAGGTGGTTCTCCTCGAGGAACTGCTGGACGTGCTTGGGCGCCGAACCGCCGGCACCGGTCTCAAACAAGCCACCGCCGTTCATCAGCGGCACGATGGAGAGCATCTTGGCGCTGGTGCCAAGCTCCATGATCGGGAACAGGTCGGTGAGGTAGTCGCGCAGCACGTTGCCGGTGACCGAGATGGTGTCCTCGCCCTTGCGGATACGCTCCAGCGAGACTTGCATCGCTTCCACCGGCGCCAGGATGCGGATGTCCAGGCCGCTGGTGTCGTAATCCTCGAGGTAGGTCTCGACCTTGCTGATCAGCTGGGCGTCATGGGCGCGCTTGGCGTCGAGCCAGAAGATCGCCGGCGCACCGCTGTCGCGGGCCCGGGTCACGGCCAGCTTGACCCAGTCCTGGATCGGCGCGTCCTTGGTCTGGCACATGCGCCAGATGTCGCCGCGCTCGACGGCGTGCTCGAACAGCAGCGCACCGCTCTCGTCGCTGACACGCACGGTGCCGTCGGCGGGAATCTCGAAGGTCTTGTCGTGGGAGCCGTACTCCTCGGCCTTCTGCGCCATCAGGCCCACATTGGGTACGCTGCCCATGGTGGTCGGGTCGAAGGCACCGTTGGCCTTGCAGTCGTCGATCACGGTCTGATAGATGCTCGCGTAGCAGCGGTCCGGAATCACCGCCTTGGCGTCATGCAGCTGGTCGTCGGCGCCCCACATCTTGCCCGAGTCGCGGATCATCGCCGGCATCGAGGCGTCGACGATCACGTCGCTGGGCACGTGCAGGTTGGTGATGCCCTTGTGGGAGTTGACCATCGCCAGGCGCGGACGCTCGGCGTAGAGCGCCTCGACGTCGGCCTTGATCGCCTCCTGCTTGGCCTCGGGCAGCTCCTTGATGGTGGCGTAGAGATCGCCGATGCCGCTGTTGGCGTTGAAGCCCGCCTTGTCGAGGTCGGCAGCGTGCCTGGCCAGCACGTCGCGGTAGAAGGCCTCCACCGCCACGCCGAAGATGATCGGGTCAGAGACCTTCATCATGGTGGCTTTGAGGTGCAGTGAGAACAGCACGTCCTGCTGCTTGGCATCCTCGATCTGCTCGGAGATGAAGGCGCTCAGCACGCGGCGGCTCATCACCGAGCCGTCGATCACCTCGCCGGCCAGCACCGGGGTCTTCTCCTTGAGCACCTGGGTACTGCCGTCGGCGGCCACCAGCTCGATCTTGACGTTGCCGGCGGCCTCGATCAGCGCCGACTTCTCGCTGGCGTAGAAATCGCCGTCGCTCATGCTCGCCACGTGGGACTTGGAGTCGGCGCTCCACTCGCCCATGCGGTGCGGGTACTTGCGAGCGAAGCCTTTGACCGACTGCGGCGCACGGCGGTCGGAGTTGCCTTCGCGCAGCACCGGGTTGACCGCGCTGCCCTTGGTCCTGTCGTAGCGCGTCTTGACGTCGTGCTCAACCTGCGAAGAGGGCTCGTCGGGGTAGTTGGGCAGCTTGTAGCCCTGCTGCTGCAGCTCGCGGATCGCCGCCTTGAGCTGCGGCGTCGAGGCGCTGATGTTGGGCAGCTTGATGATGTTGGCTTCCGGTGTCTTGGCCAGTTCGCCAAGCTCGGCCAGATGGTCGCCGAGCTGCTGCTCGTCACTCAGGTAATCGGGAAACTGGGACAGGATGCGCCCGGCCAGCGAGATATCGCGTGTCTCCACTTCGATACCGGCCGGATCGGTGAAGGCATCGATGATCGGCAGCAGCGAATGAGTGGCGAGGGCGGGCGCTTCGTCGGTAAGCGTGTAGATAATCTTCGGCGTTTTTGACATGTTAGCGGTAGTCTCTCTGGTCTCTCTGGTCACAGCGATTGCGGGAAAGGCGAGCGGGTCGGAACACCAGGCAGGGACAGGACTCGGCGGGTCCGGTTGTGACGACGGCGCTCCCAACGATCGGCTGGGAGTATACCAGCGCGAGGCCTGTTTCGCATGGGCGATGTTCGTCTACCCCGCCGCCAGGCGCCGTACGATCCCGCAATGGCGCGACACGATTTACTCTTGATGACGGAGCCCCATGAGCACCCTGTATCTCTTGCACAAGCCCTATCAGGTGCTCTCGCAGTTCACCGATCGCGAGGGCCGTGCGACCCTGGCCGACTACCTCGATGTTCCCGGGGTGTACGCTGCCGGACGCCTCGACTACGACTCCGAGGGCCTGCTGCTGCTCAGCGACGATGGTGCGCTGATCCATCGCATCAGCCACCCGCGCCACAAGCAGCCCAAGACCTACCGGGTGCTGGTCGAAGGCGAGCCCGACGATGCCGCGCTGCAGGCGCTGCGCCGTGGCGTGCCGCTCAAGGATGGCGCCACCCAGCCGGCCAAGGTGCGCCGCCTGGCGACCAGCGAGCTGCCCGAGCGCCAGCCGCCGCTGGACCCCAGGCGCCACCCGCACACCCGCTGGCTGGAACTGACCATCAGCGAAGGCCGCAACCGCCAGGTGCGGCGCATGACCGCCCATGTCGGCCATCCCACCCTGCGCCTGGTGCGCGTGGCCATCGGCGCCTGGCGCCTCGGCAGCCTGGGCCCCGGCGAATGGCGCCGCGAAACCCTGCATGCGCCGGCCCGCCGCACGGCCAAACCGCACCACTCCCCACAGAGGCGCTCACGATGAAATCTTGGTCTCCCCGCGTCACGGTTGCCACCGTGGTCGAACGCGCCGGGCGCTACCTGCTGGTCGAGGAGGACCGCGGCGGCCCCTTCACTCTGTTCAACCAGCCCGCTGGCCACCTCGAGCCCGATGAACGGCTGCTCGAGGCGGCCGAGCGCGAGGTCCGCGAAGAGACCGCCTGGCGGGTCGGCATTACCGACTACCTGGGGCTCTACGTCTATCACGCCCCGGACGGCGTGACCTTCCATAGCCACGGCTACGTGGGCATGGCGCTGGCCCACCTCGGTAACGAGCTCGACCGCGACGTGCTGGCCATCCACTGGCTGACCTTCGACGAGATCGAGGACCTGGAGCGCGCCGGGCGGCTGAGGAGCCCGTTGGTGATGCGCCGCATCCGCGATGCGCGCAGCGGCCGGGTGTTTCCGATGGATGTGATTCAGGAACGCTAGCACCCGCGCCCCCTGAGCTCACCACTTCATGACCAGTCGATAGAGCGACGGGATCACCAGTAGCGTTAGTAGGGTCGAGGCAACGAGCCCGGAGATGATCGCCCAGGCCATGGGCGGCCACAGCGTCGACTGGGTGAGGGTCAGGGGTACCAGGCCGGCGACGGTGGTGGCGGTGGTGAGCAGCACCGGCCGGGTACGCCGGGCGACCGCCCCGACAACCGCATCGTCCAGGGGCATGCCCTGCCGGCGATTGGCATTCATCACGTCGATCAGCACGATGGCATTGTTGACCACGATGCCGACCAGGGCGACGACGCCCAGCATGGCAGTGAAGCCGAACGGCTGCCCGGTCAGCCACAGGCCGGGGATCACGCCGATGGCCGCCAGCGGCACGGTGGTCAATACGATGCCCAGCTGGCGAAAGGAGTTGAACTGCGCCAGCAGGAAGACGATCAGCAACAGGACGCCGAACGGCAGGGTCTGGAACAGCGCCGTATTGGCGTCCCCCGCCGACTCGGCTGCCCCTCCCACCACATAGCTCACACCCTCGGGCAGATCGAGTTCTGCCAGCTGCGGCAGCAGCCCGTTCAGCACGCCGGCGTAGGTCTGGCCATCGGCCACCTCGGCCAGCACGGTGGTCATGCGGCGCAGGCCACGATGCTGGATCACCGCTGGCTGCCATGTCGTGCGCAGGGAAGCGACCTCGCCGAGGGGCACTGCGTCGCCATTGCCAGTCGCCAGGCGCAGCCCTTCGAGAGCGGACAGCGGGAAACGCTCGCCTTCCGGCGAACGAATCAGCAGCGGCGCGGGGTCGCGCTCGGCGCGCCAGGTGCTCACCTCGATGCCGCGGCTGGCACCCGCCACCGCCATGGCGACCTCGCGTCGCGACAGGCCGAACTCGCCGGCACGGGCATCGTCCACGTCCAAGCGCAGCGTAGGCAGCCCTTCGCCCAGGGTATGCCGCGCATCGCGTGCGCCCTCGGTACCGCGGACCAGCGCCAGGATACGCTCCGTGCCCTCGGCGAGCCGGCTGCGCTCTTCGGCGAAGACGCGAATCTCGATGGGGGCCGTGACGGGAGGCCCCTGCCCCAGGCGTCGCGCGACCACAGCGGCCTCCGGCAGGCGCTCCAGGGTGACGGCCCGCACCCACGCCATCAGCGGGGCCAGATCGTCGGCATGCTCCGCCTCGACGACCAGCCGCGCCAGATGCGTCTGACGGGGCTGCTCGACCAGATTGTAATAGAATCGTGGACCGCTGAAACCGGCAAAGAGGTGTACGCCGGTCACCGCCGGCCGCTCACGCAGGTCCGCGGCCAGCACGCGCGCCTCATGGGCGGTGTAGTCGAGATGCGTGCCCTCGGCGAAGTGCAGGTCGATGACCAGCTGGTTGCGGTCCGTATCGGGAAAGAAGTCATGGTTGAGTAGCGGCACCATGGCCATCGCCCCCACCAGCAGCGCCACGGCACCCGCGAGTATGCCGCCGGGCCAGCGAACGGCGAAGCGCCCGATCCGCCGACCGGTGCCTGACAGGCTGCGTCGCTGCGAACCACCGCCGGGCTTGAGAATGGCGGCGGCGAAGACGGGGGTGACGAAGATCGCGTAGAGATAGCTGACCACCAGGGTCAGCATCACCATCACCGGAATCGCCCGGGTGAAGTCGGCGGTATTACCACTGGAGAGCAGTAGCGGCACGAAGGCGGCCAGGGTGGTGCCGGTCGCCGCCAACAGCGGTGCGGCGAGTTCCCGTACCGAGCGCGACACGGCTTCCGGCGCCGAGAGCCCCTGATCGCGATGCCACTGCAGGTTCTCGACCATGACGATGGCATTGTCCACCAGCATACCCAGCGCGATCACCATGCCCGCCACGGCGATCTGGTGCAGGATGCCGCCGCCCATGGCATAGATGGCCAGGGCCGAAAAGGTCACCAGCGGCACGATCAGTATCACCGCGAATCCCAGCCTCAGGCCCATGGTGAGGAACAACAGGGCGCCGAGAATGGCAATGCCCAGCAGCAGCGAGACACCGAGCTCGGCCAGCCGCTGCTCCACCCAGCGGGGCTGATAGAACATCTCCCGGATCTGCAGCGGCGCATAGGCGGGGCGCACCTCGTCGAGCAGCGTGCGCAGGGATTCGCCGAAACGGACGGCATTGACCCGCTCGTTGGAGAGAATGATGCCCAGCGCCACGGCCGGCTCGCCGTCATGCCAGATGCGCTCGGTGGTGGGCTCCCGTGGCGACAGGCGAACGTCGGCCAGCTCACCCAGCGGCAAGGTGTCCCCACGCCGCGTGCGAATCGGGGTCGCGGCCAGTTCATCAAGGTTGGCGAACTCCGTCACCGGATCGAGCACCACCGAGCGCCCGCCGCTGGAGAGGCTGCCTCCCGCGGAAGTCAGGTTGCGGGCAGCCAACTGATCGCCCACCCCCTGGGCATCGAGCCCGGTCAGCGCCGCTTGCGCATCGTCCCAACTGACGATGACCTGCTGCCCGGGATCGGCAAGCAGGTCGATGCGCGCAATCCCCTTGAGACGGAACAGGTCCCGCCGCAGCCGCTCGGCCGCCTCACGCAGTTCCAACAGGTCCTCGGAGCCGGTTACCGACAGCACGATGCCGTGGGCGTCGGAGTCCCGATCGCTGATCTCAGCGTCACCTACCCCATCGGGAAACTTGCGCGCCGCCCGATTGACGGCAATGCGGATCTGCTCCCAGGCAGCATCGGTGTCATAGACATGCTCGTGCATCTCGATGTTGACATGCGCCACCCCCAGCCGCGCCGTGCCGATGAGCTCATTGACCTCCTCGACCTGGGCCAGCTCCTCTTCCAGGGTGTTGAGCACTAGGCGTTCGACCTGCTCCGGCTCGGCCCCCGGATAAGGCACCAGCACCTGACCGAAGCGATAGGGAAAGAAGGGGTCCTCCTGGCGATCCATGGCCAGCCAGGCGGTCAGTCCGATCAGCGCCAGCAGTGCCGTCACGGTCAGCACCAGGCGCTTGAAGTGCAGCGTCGCATGCAGCCACTTCATGGCAGCACCCGCACGCTATCGCCTTGCTGGAGACGCCCCTGGCCAGCAGTGACCACCCGATCGCCGAGAAAGAGCGGGGCCGAGATCGTCACCCAGTCGTTTTCCAGCCGTCCCGGCGCCACCGCCACCCGCCGCACGCTCTCCTCATCAGTGAGGGCAAGGACGTAGGGCGCGTGCCCGCCGGGGTCCTGCACCGCCGCAAGCGGTACCTGCAGCGATGGCTGCGTGGGAACGGAAAGATATACCTGCACCGATTCCCCCGGGACCAGGCTCGGATCCGGTTCGAGTTCGATCACCACCGGCACCAGTGCCGAACCCGCTCTCCCCACGCTGCTGATCCTTCCCTGAAAGCGGCCTTCCTGCAGCGTCGGCGACACCTGAGCCGTCATCCCCGCGGTCAGCCGGGCGCCAAGCGTCACCGGGACGCGAATCACCACCTCCACGCCATCGATACCGGAAAGCGCCAGCACCGGCTCGCCGGCGGCCACGAAGTCACCCGGCTCGATGAGCAGGTCGGCCACGTTGGCGGCGAACGGCGCCCGCAGCGTCATCTCCTCGACCTGGGCTCCGGCATCGGCACGGGCAGCCACTGCCTGCTCCCGGACCTGGGCGGTGGCCTGCCGTTCCGCAACCAGCCGATCCAGCTCCTCCTCAGCGACCAGGTTCCGCTCGCGCAGCACCCGAGCCCGCTCGACATCCCTTTCCAGCCTGGCCAGATGGGCGTCAAGCTCCTTGACCCGCCCCTCGGCACCCGCCAGGGCAGGCTCTAGCGCCGGGTTATGCAGCCGTGCCAGGAGCTCGCCCTGCTCGACACGCTGGCCACGCTCCACCAGGCGCTCGCTGAGCACGCCGGCATGCAGGAATGCCGGCGCGACCCGATCCATTGCCTGCACCACACCGGGGAAGCGCATCCTCTCAACGACGGAGCCGTTGCGCACCTGGGCGACACGCACCATAGGCCGAGTATCAAGCGTCTCGCCGGCCTCGCCCCTGGCGCCCGGCGCCGAGTCGCAGCCTGCAAGTAGTAGCACGATGCCCAGCACCCTCGTCGCTGGTCCCCCTCTTTTTCCCTGTGACATGTTCCTGCTTCCTCATTCAGCGAACCGGCTTAATAAACTGGCCGACCGGTCAGCTATTGACACAAAAAACTTAATTCTGCGGCGCGACCCCGGCCATGAATATCTTCAGGAAATCTTCCAGGAAGGCCTCGTCGCTGCCCATGCCCGGCCAGTGTTGATGATGACATTTGGCCTCGAACCATTGCGTGCAAGTCATCACGAATAGCGCGATCACATGGGTTGGGTTGATGTCCTTACGCAGCAGGCCACGCATCTGGGCCTGGCGAACCCATTCAGCACCCGCACCGACGAGCTGGTTGTCGAGCTCTCCACAATGACTGTCCCCTTCCAGGTGGGTCCAGGCGAACAACCTCACTACGCCGGGGTTGTCGCGTAAAAAGTGGAAGTAGGCTTCCACCGAATTCCGCAGAAGCATGGCATCCGGCTCACCGGCCCCCTCCAGCATGGCCATCTGGCCAGTATAATAGCGCTCGAAGGCACGATTCTTGACCGCCTCCCACAGCTGTTCCTTGCTGCCGAAATGGTGATGGATCAGGCTCTTGGTGACGTCAGCTGAACGCGCCAGCGCACTCAGCTTGACGGCGGAGAAGCCCTGCTCCACGAATTGGGATTCCGCCGCGTCGAGAATACGGGTGCGGGTCAGTTCAGGATCTCGGGTCTGGGTTTTCTGGCTCATCACGAGACGATAGCCTCGATTGGCCGACCGGTCAATTGGGCAATCGCTGGTCGGAGCGATGCCCCACAAGATGAAGCACCGCGGTAACATGAGGTATAATCGCCGGCCATTTGAGGCTCCAACCCGAGAGAGTGTATGTCTTCAGCTACCGGCAAGGTGATCGTCGGCATGTCCGGCGGCGTCGACTCCTCCGTTTCCGCGCTGCTGCTGCTCGAGCAGGGCTATCAGGTCGAAGGCCTGTTCATGAAGAACTGGGACGAGGACGACGGCACCGAGTACTGCACCGCCAAGGAGGACCTGGCAGACGCCCAGGCGGTGTGCGACAAGCTCGGTATTCCCCTGCACACCGCCAACTTTGCCGCCGAGTACTGGGACAACGTCTTCGAGCACTTCCTGGCCGAGTACCAGGCCGGGCGCACGCCGAATCCCGACATCCTGTGTAACCGCGAGATCAAGTTCAAGGTGTTCCTCGACTACGCCGAGATGCTGGGTGCCGAGAAGATCGCCACCGGCCACTATGTGCGCGGTGGCGTGCGCGAGGGTCGCGCGCGACTGCTCAAGGGCATCGATGCCAACAAGGACCAGAGCTACTTCCTGCACGCGGTGCCCGAAGCGGCCATCGCCCGCACCCTGTTCCCGGTCGGCGAGCTCGAGAAGCCCGAGGTCCGCGCGCTGGCCGAGCGCCACGGGCTGGTGACCGCGCGCAAGAAGGACTCGACGGGGATCTGCTTCATCGGCGAGCGCCGCTTCAGCGACTTCCTCAAGCAGTACCTGCCGGCCCAGCCCGGCACCATCGAGACCCCCGACGGCGAGGTGATCGGCGAGCACATGGGCCTGATGTACTACACCCTTGGCCAGCGCCAGGGGCTCGGCATCGGCGGCCTGGCCAATCATCCGGACGCGCCATGGTACGTGGCCGCCAAGGACCTCGAGCGCAACGTGCTGGTCGCCGTACAGGGCAAGCATCATCCGCTGCTCTACACCGACAGCCTGGCCACCGAAGCCATGGACTGGGTGGCCGGCGAGCCGCCTGCCCGCGCAGGACGCTTCACCGCCAAGACCCGCTACCGCCAGGAAGACGTGCCTTGTCATATGCACACGCTGCCCGATGGCAGCGTCGAGGTACGCTTCGATGAGCCACAGCGTGCGGTGACGCCAGGCCAGTCGCTGGTGCTCTACGCCAACGACGTCTGCCTCGGCGGCGGCGTGATCCGCACTACCTGGAACGCCACGGAGGCCGCCGCATGAGCAGCACCCCGATCCACAGCGCCCCGGACAGCCCGATGGCCCGTCAGGCCCTGGCCCTTGCCGGCGTGTTTCAGGCCGCCGCGGTGGTCGATGAAATGGCGCGCACCGGCCAGGCCGACGAGCGCGCCTGGAGCACGCTGATCCGCGCCACCGTCGACACCGATCCCGAGAGCTTCGAAGCGATCTACGGCGGCCACCCCAACTATCTGCGCCAGGGACTCGAGGTGCTCGAGGCAGTGGTCGGCCGCAAGCAGGCCAACCCGGTGGTACTGCGCTACGGCTTCTCGCTACTGATGCTGATGAACAAGCTGCGCAACAACAGCAACATGATGAGCGACCTGGGCAGCAAGCTGACTCGGATCCAGGGCCAGGCCGAGCACTTCGGCGACACCCATGAGAACGTGGTCGCCAGCCTTGGAGAGCTCTATCAGGAGACGCTCTCGACCTTCAAGTACCGCATCGTGGTGCAGGGCGAGCCCAGCCTGCTACAGCAGCGCATGATGCCCGAGCGGGTGCGCGCCGCGCTGCTGGCCGGCGTTCGCTTCGCCTTGCTGTGGCATCAGCAGGGCGGCCGGCGCTGGAAGCTGGTCTTCCAGCGCGGTGCCATGAAGCGCGCCCTCGACCAGATCAACCGCCAGTGACGCGCGACCAGACGGCCCACCCCAACCTCCAGGAAGACCCGACCATGCAGCTCTCCTCCCTGACCGCTCTCTCCCCCGTCGACGGCCGCTACGGCAGCAAGGCCGCGGCGCTGCGCGAACACTTCAGCGAATTCGGCCTGATCCGCGCCCGGGTCACTGTCGAGGTGCGTTGGCTAGAGGCGCTGGCCGCGCTACCGGGCATCGCCGAAGTGCCGCCGCTGTCGCCGTCCGCCAAGGCTTTTCTCGATGCCCTGGTGGCCGACTTCAGCGAGGCCGACGCCGCCCGCATCAAGGAGATCGAGCGCACCACCAATCATGACGTCAAGGCGGTGGAATACTTCATCAAGGAGCGCATCGCCGAGCAGCCCGAGCTGCACGCGATCAGCGAATTCGTGCACTTCGCCTGCACCAGCGAGGACATCAACAACCTCTCCCACGGCTTGATGCTCAAGGGCGGCCTGGCGGTACTGCTGCCGGTGATGCACGAGGTCACCGCCAGCATCGAGGCGCTGGCCCGCGAACACGCCGCCCAGCCAATGCTGTCGCGCACCCACGGCCAGACCGCCAGCCCCACCACCCTGGGCAAGGAGATGGCCAACGTCGCCTACCGCCTGCGCCGCCAGCTCAAGCAGATCGAGGACGCCGAGATTCTCGGCAAGATCAACGGCGCGGTGGGCAACTACAACGCCCACCTCACCACCTACCCCGAGGTCGACTGGGAGGCCAACGCCCAGCGCTTCATCGAGGCCCTGGGCCTGAGCTTCAACCCCTACACCACCCAGATCGAGCCCCACGACTACATCGCCGAGCTGTTCGACGCCATCTGCCGCTTCCACACCGTTCTGATCGACTTCGATCGCGATGTATGGGGCTATATCTCGCTGGGCTACTTCAAGCAGCGCACCGTCGAGGGCGAGATCGGCTCCTCGACCATGCCGCACAAGGTCAACCCCATCGACTTCGAGAACTCCGAGGGCAACCTGGGGCTGGCCAACGCCATCCTCGGCCACCTGGCCGAGAAGCTGCCGATCTCGCGCTGGCAGCGCGACCTCACCGACTCCACGGTGCTACGCAACCTCGGCGTCGGCCTGGCCTACGGCCTGATCGCCTACCAGGCCTCGCTCAAGGGGATCTCCAAGCTCGAAGCCAATCCCGCGCGCCTGGCCGAGGACCTCGACGCCAGCTGGGAGGTGCTCGCCGAACCGATCCAGACGGTGATGCGCCGCTACGGCATCGAGCAGCCCTACGAGAAGCTCAAGGAACTGACCCGCGGCAAGCGCATCGACCAGGCCGGCTTCGCCGCCTTTATCGACACTTTGGAACTTCCTGAGGACGTCAAAGTGGAGCTGAAGGCGCTCAGCCCGGCAACCTATACTGGCAATGCCAGTGAGCAAGCGAGCAGGCTGTAAGCGCCTAGCGCCCCGCCAGCGAGGAAGCTAAGCGGCGCCGGGTCAGCCGCAGCATAGGATGAGCGGCGCCGGGGACAGGCCGTAGAGGGGGTTTTTGCCAGGGATGGCAAAAGGTAGCGTACAGGGAAGTATTCACAGCGCCCCCTCGCAGGCCTGTCGCCGGGTCAGCCGCGGGACAGTACAGGCGGCGCCGGGGACAGTCGCGACGCCTGCCCGCCGCTTCAATATTTGCAACGAGGTACGATGCATGCCCTCTGATTCCCCGCGACAACTGCTCGGCGGCCTTACCGCCGGCGAGTTCCTGCGCGACGTCTGGCAACGCAAGCCGCTGCTAATTCGCGGCGCCCTGCCCGACCTCGAGTGCTCGCTGGATCCCGACGAGCTGGCCGGCCTGGCCTGCGAAGCCGGCGTCGAGGCGCGCCTGGTCGAGGAACATGGCCGTGACGGCCCCTGGCAGGTCCAGCACGGCCCCTTCGATGACGCCACCTTCGCCGCCCTGCCCGACGAGAACTGGTCGCTGCTGGTCCAGGCCGTGGACCACTACGTGCCCGAGATCGCCGCGCTGCTCGAGCACTTCGACTTCCTGCCGCGCTGGCGCCTCGACGACATCATGATCAGCTACGCCCCGCCGGGCGGCAGCGTCGGCCCCCATGTCGACCACTACGACGTCTTCCTGCTCCAGGCCAGCGGCCAGCGGCGCTGGCAGCTGGGCGGCGCGGTGGCCGACGACGCCCCGATCATCGCCGGCATCGACCTGCGCATCCTCGAACGCTTCGAGGTAACCCCCGGTGCCGACTGGGTCCTCGAGCCCGGCGACATGCTCTACCTGCCGCCCGGCTTGGCCCATCACGGGGTCAGTCAGTCCGACGACTGCATGACCGTCTCGGTGGGCTTCCGTGCCCCCTCCGCCGACGAGGCAGTGACCTCCTATGCCGACTATGTTGGCGAGACGCTGCCAGCCTCCAGGCGCTTCGGCGATGCCGGCATGGCAGCGCCTGCCGATCCCTATAAGCTCGACGACGCCGCAGTGCAACGTGTCCGCCGGCTGATCCTCGACAGCCTCGATGATCCCGCCCAGATGGCACAGTGGTTCGGCAGGGCCATGACCCAGCCCAAGTACGTCGACCAGTTGGTACCCGCCGAACGCCCCATCGAGGCCGAGGAGCTTGTTGCGACACTACACGACGGCGACGAGCTGGTGCGCAGCCTGGGGTCGCGCTTCGCCTGGCGGGCGCTTGACGATGAGCGTGCCACGCTGTTCGTCGACGGCGACGGCCTGACCTGCTCGCTGCCGCTGGCCCAGGCGCTGGCCTCCGACGCCGCGCTGGACGCCACGCTGCTCGAATTCGACGGGGCCGCCGAGCTGCTCGCTCTGCTTCACGACCGCGGCAGCCTCGGCTGGCCACTGGAAGACGACGATGAGGATGACCAATGAGCGACGCCATCAGCATGGAACAGGGTGACTGGGAAGAACTCGGCAGCGAGGCCAGCGAGATACGCCGCATCGTGTTCATCGTCGAACAGCAGGTGCCCCAGGAGGAGGAGTGGGACGGCCGCGACAGCTTTTGCCTGCACTTCCTGATCCGCCGTGGGGGCCGTGCACTGGGCACCGCACGGCTGCTGCCCGACGGCCACCTGGGGCGCGTGGCGGTTCTCGAAGAGGGACGCGGCCTGGGCCTGGGGCAGCGACTGGTCGAGGCCGCCATCGAGGCGGCTCGCGCTCAGGGGCACGCCCACCTGGAGCTGGCCGCCCAACTGCAGGCGATATCCTTCTACGAACGTCTCGGCTTCATTGCCTACGGCGACGAATTTCTCGATGCCGGAATTCCGCACCGCAACATGTCTCTCCCCCTAGGTGATTGATTCATCACCTCCTTTCTCGATAGCGGAAAGTTGACTACATAAAGCGAGCCATTATTGGCTCGCTTGTAGTCATACTACAACCCCTTCTGCCGCTAAGTAATGATTGTTAGGCCCAGTATTCATGGGCCATAGTTCAATCACAGGTACGAGTTAAAACGACTGTTTCAATGCAACCTGTAACCGCCATTAAACATTCGTTTGATATTGCCACCTGATACGACCAAGGCAGTACAGACAGCCTTTGAAACCTGATCAACCCTGAGATTACTTCGCAGGTGCAGCATAGTCCTGATCCACACGGCACCCAGTGAAGTCGACCAAGCCAATAGCGTGATACCGCAGCGCAACAGACGAGAAAGGACGGCCCCATGTCAGCTTACCAAGACGACCTCGACACCATCACTCGATTACGCGACGCCCAGGGCGGCAAGTGGGATGCCATCAGCCCCGAGTACGCCGCGCGCATGAAGGCCCAGAACCGCTTCAAGACCGGCCTCGACATCGCCCGCTACACCGCCGGCATCATGCGTCAGGACATGGCCGACTACGATGCCGACACCAGCCAGTACACCCAGTCGCTGGGCTGCTGGCACGGTTTCATCGGCCAGCAGAAGATGATCGCCATCAAGCGCCACCACGGCGCCACCAGCAAGCGCTACCTGTACCTCTCGGGCTGGATGATCGCCGCGCTGCGCTCGGAATTCGGCCCACTGCCCGACCAGTCGATGCACGAAAAGACCTCGGTGCCGGCGCTGATCGAAGAGCTCTACACCTTCCTGCGCCAGGCCGACGCCCGCGAGCTCGGCCACCTGTTCCACGAGCTGGATGAGGCCCATGCCAAGCGCGACGACGTCGCCGCACGCGCCGTCCAGAAGCGCATCGACAACCACGAGACCCACGTGGTGCCGATCATCGCCGATATCGATGCCGGCTTCGGTAACGAGGAGGCCACCTACCTGCTGGCCAAGCGCATGATCGAGGCCGGGGCCTGCTGCATTCAGCTCGAGAACCAGGTTTCCGACGTCAAGCAGTGCGGCCATCAGGACGGCAAGGTCACCGTGCCCCACGAGGACTTCCTGGCCAAGATCAACGCCGTGCGCTATGCCTTCCTCGAGCTCGGCGTCGACGATGGCGTGATCGTGGCGCGCACCGACTCACTGGGCGCCGGCCTGACCCAGAAGCTGCCGGTGAGCAAGGAGCCGGGGGACCTGGCCGCGCAGTACAACAGCTTCCTCTACACCACGCCGATCGATTCCATCGATGACGTCCGCGAGGGCGACAGCGTGATCAAGCTGGACGGCGAGCTGCGCAAGCCGCTGCGCCTGGCCAATGGGCTCTACCGCTTTCGCTCCGGTACCGGCGAGGATCGCGTGGTACTGGACTGCATCACCAGCCTGCAGAACGGTGCCGACCTGCTGTGGATCGAGACCGAGAAGCCCCACGTCGGGCAGATCGCCAGCATGGTCAACCGCATCCGCGAGGTAGTGCCGGACGCCAAGCTGGTCTACAACAACTCGCCGTCGTTCAACTGGACCCTTAACTTCCGCCAGCAGGTGTTCGACGCCTGGCAGGCCGAAGGCAAGGATGTCTCGGCCTACGACCGCGACCAGCTGATGAGCGCCGAGTACGACGCCACTGAACTGGGCACGCTGGCCGACGAGTGGACACGCAACTTCCAGCGCGACGCGGCCCGCGAGGCGGGCATCTTCCACCACCTGATCACGCTGCCCACCTATCATACCGCGGCACTCTCCACCGACGAGCTGGCCAAGGGCTACTTCGGCGAAGAGGGCATGCTGGCCTATGTCGCCGGCGTCCAGCGCAAGGAGATCCGCAGCGGCCTGGCCTGCGTCAAGCACCAGGACATGGCCGGCTCCAATATCGGCGACGATCACAAGGAGTATTTCTCCGGTGCCGGTGCACTCAAGGCCGGCGGCAAGGACAACACCATGAACCAGTTTGGCTGATTCACGCCGAAACGAGCAGCTCGCATGGCACGACAGTGATTGGGGAGGCAGCCGCCTCCCCTTTTTTGCGCCTTCCTTATTGTTTGTCGATTGACGGGCCTACACTGGGGGCACTCGAGTGTAAAGCGCTGGTCGAAGCGGACAAGTGGGATTAAACTCGCTGAAAACACCGTTTCATAATCTGTTTGATCATCGGAGGAGCTCCCATGAAACGTCTTATTCCTGTCGTTGCCCTGGGCATGCTGACATTGGCCGGCTGTGCCAATACCGCGCCCTACGGCGGCGACGTATACCGCGGCAGCCAGGCCCAGACCGGCCAAAGCGTCACCTACGGCACCATCACCGCGCTGCGTCAGGTGCAGATCCAGGCCGACAGCCCACAGGGTAACGTGATCGGCACCCTGGGCGGCGGGGTAATCGGTGGCCTGCTCGGCAACCAGGTCGGCGGAGGTTCCGGCCGCCAGTTGGCCACCGCCGCCGGCGCCATCGGTGGTGCCATGGCCGGCTCGCGCACCGAGGACGCGGTCAATCGCACCCGCGCTTGGGAGATGGAGGTCCGCCGCGACAATGGCGAAAGCGTGGTCGTGGTGCAGCGCGCCGACCGCGACTTCCAGGTCGGCCAGCGGGTTCGCCTGATCGGCAGCGGCGCCAGCATGAGCGTAGCGCCCTACTGAGCTCCGCCGTATTGATTGAATGATGAAGGTCAATGATAAAGGCTCGCCAGATGGCGAGCTTTTATGCATACGTTATGGCAATGACTGGCTGGCTCAGTGCGACTTGGCCTTCTTCATGGCCCAGCACAAAAGTCGCTTGGCGACCCAGGCCACCAGCGCGATGACCAGCAGCGTCAGCAGCATATCCACAGGACGCACCAGGAAGGTCGCCCCCAGTATCGCCAGTGTCGGACACCACACCCAGCGCTCGTCGGCATTGCTTTGCAGCACCTCGGGCAGCGTGCGCGATAGAAACGGGCTCAGGCTGGTTTCCCAGCCGCGCAGGCTGAGGAACAGGATGGCGGCAAACCCAATCAGCCAGATAATGGTCACGGTCATCGGCAATCTCCATCATGATTTAGCGGTTGAAGGTCAAAACGCAGCGGACAAATGACCCTCAGGGTAAAACATGCCGGCGATGAAAAGTACCCGCTATTGGACGCATGGCGTCTTCTCGATCAACCTCACGATCGGCTGGCCGGCGCCCGTGCGGATCGATGCCATGGGCCTTGAGCGTCAGTCATGATGGGCAATCGAAACCTGAAAAAATTCCCTGCGCCCCTGACAGCCCCCCGACCGGCACGTTACCATTAGCCTGACATGCACTCACCGAAAGGTTCATCAATGCAGATTGCGCAGAACTCCGTTGTCGCGTTTCACTACACCCTGACCAACGATGCAGGTGAGGTGCTGGACAGTTCGGAAGGCCGCGACCCGCTAACCTACCTCCACGGCGCCGGCAACATCATTCCGGGCCTGGAAAAGGAACTCGAAGGCCGCGAAAGCGGTGAAAAACTGCAGGTCACCGTAGAGCCGGCCGAAGGCTATGGCGAGACCCAGCCGTCGCTGGTGCAGGAAGTGCCCCGCGATGCCTTCCAGGGCGTAGAGAGCGTCGAGCCGGGCATGCAGTTCCAGGCTCAGACCCAGGGCGGCCCACTGATGGTCACCGTGACTCAGGTCGAAGGCGACACCGTGACCGTGGATGGCAACCATCCGCTGGCCGGTCAGACGCTGAACTTCGACGTCGAGATCTCTACGGTGCGCGAAGCCAGCCAGGAAGAGCTCGAGCACGGTCATGTGCACGGCGAGGGCGGCGTGGAGCACTAAACGCTCGCTACGCTCGGCCCGACACGCGGGGCAGCCATCGGCTGCCCCGCCGTCGTTTCAGGTCTCGCCGTTGGCCCCCTGGGGCACCAGCACCAGCTGTCCGTGGCGCACGCTGCGCTCGGCGATCACCTCACTGGCGAACGCCTGCACCTCCCGCCCGCGGCCCTTGAGCACCGCCACCTCCAGGCAGCTATGGTGGTCGAGATGCACGTGCAGGGTCGAGACGGTCAGGTGGTGGTGAGCGTGGGAGTGGTGGGTCAGACGCTTGGCCAGCTCCCGCGCGGCATGATCGTAGACATACACCAGCGCTCCCACGCAGTGCTGCTCGGCGTCGCCATCCAGCGCCGTCTCCTTGATTCCCGCCCGCGCCAGGTCGCGGATCGCCTCGGAGCGATTCTGATAGCCACGCTGGGCGATCAGCCGATCCAGATCCGCCATCAGGGCATCGTCCAAGGTCACCGTTACCCGCTGCATTGCGCTCTCCTCGCTCGCGTGGGTCGCCCCGCGAGTATGATGTTATTGACTAGACTTCATACGACATCGACTTTAGGGTAAGAAAAAAGCCCTGGATCCGATCATGTCGCTATTGCGTTTTCGCTGGCTCGCCGCCGCGACGCTGGTCATCGCCTTCAGCCCGCTGGCCGCCGGTGCCCCGCCACAGCTGGTGCTGGCCATCGGCGGCGAACCCGATGACGGCTTCGACCCGCTGCTGGGTTGGGGCCATTACGGCCATCCGCTGTTCCAGTCGACGCTGCTGAGCCGCGATGCCGAGCTTGCCGCCCAGCCCGAGTTGGCCCACGACTGGTCGCTGTCCGACGACCGCCTGCGCTGGACCCTGCAGCTGCGCGACGACGCCACCTTCAGCGACGGCACGCCGCTGACCGCCGTGGACGTAGCCTTCACCTTCAACGCTGCAGCCCGGGCCGGGGGGCGCGCCGACCTCAGCGTGCTCGAATCTGCCGAGGCCCTCGACGACCACCGCGTACAGCTGACCCTGACAGAGCCACGCATCACCTTCGTCGATACCCTCTACACCCTGGGCATCGTGCCCGACGCCGACCGCGACAACGGCTACCACGACGGCTACGCTCGCGCGCCGCTGGGCTCCGGCCCCTATCGACTGCTGGAGTGGCAGGAGGGCGAGCAGCTGATCGTCGAACGCAACCCCCACTACTATGGCGACACACCACCCTTCGAACGGCTGGTGTTCCGCTTCACCGGCGAGGATACCACGCTGGCCGCCGCCAATGCCGGCGACCTGCAGCTGGCCGCGATTGCGCCGGCGCTGGCCGCCCAACCGCCCGCCGGCATGCGTCGGGTCGCCATGCAAAGCGTCGACAACCGCGGTATCCAGTTCCCCATGCAGCGCGCCGGCGGCGACACCAACGCAAGCGGCGCGCCGATCGGCAATGACGTCACCGCCGACCCGGCAATCCGCCACGCGATCAACCTTGCCCTCGACCGCGAGCTGCTGGTGGAGGTCGCCCTGCACGGCTTCGGGCAGCCGGCCTACGGCCCCGCCGACGGCCTGCCGTGGACCGATCCCGCCGAGCGCTTTGACGACGGCGACCCGGAGGCCGCCGCCGAGCGACTCGACGCCGCGGGCTGGCAGATGCAGGACGATGGCCTGCGCCAGCGCGACGGCCAGGCGGCGCGCTTCCGCCTCACCTATCCCGCCGGCGACACCACCCGCCAGCTACTCGCCGAGAGCGTCGCCGAACTGCTGCGCCCGCTGGGCATCGCGGTCGAGCCGACGGGCCGCCACTGGGACGAGATTCGCCGCGAGGCGCTGCATCAAGATGCCATCCTATTCGGCTGGGGCAGCCACAGCCCTCAGGAGATCTACTACCTCTATCACAGCCGGCACGCCGGGCAGGATTACTACAACAGCGGCTTCTATGCCAACCCGGCCGTCGACGCCCACCTCGAGGCGGCCCAGGGCGCCGCGAACTTCGACGCCTCGCTGCCCCATTGGCGAGCCGCCCAGTGGGACGGCGAAGACGGCTACGGCGTACGCGGTGACGCCGCCTGGGCCTGGCTGGTCAATCTCGAGCACCTCTACTTCGTCGACGACTGCCTCGACCTCGGTGAGCTGGGCGTCGCTCCCCACGGTCACGGCTGGCCGATCACCGCCAACCTGC
This sequence comes from Halomonas socia, assembly GCF_010977575.1. Taxonomy (GTDB): domain Bacteria; phylum Pseudomonadota; class Gammaproteobacteria; order Pseudomonadales; family Halomonadaceae; genus Franzmannia; species Franzmannia socia. The sequence continues at coordinate 2,610,328 of NZ_CP048812.1, read as the reverse complement.
TCGACTGGCAGTGGCAGTGCGACTGATGATTCGCCTGCTCGGCCGACGGCTGCTGCGCCTGGGCGCCGTGCTCGGAATAGTGGCGCTGGCCGCCTTCGGCCTGATGCAGGCCTCGCCGGTGGACCCGGTAGACGCCTACCTCGGCCCGCAGCTGGCCCAGGTCAGCCCCGAGCAGCGCACGCTGATTGCCGAGCGCTGGGGCGTAGACCAGCCGGCAATGCAGCAGTTTCGGCTCTGGCTGGGCAACCTGATGCGCGGCGAACTGGGCTGGAGCCGGGTCTACAACGCCCCGGTCGGCGAGGTGATCGGCACACGCTTCCTGGCCTCGCTGCCGCTGCTGGCCAGCGCCTGGCTGGGCGCCACCCTGTTCGGCTTCATCCTCGGCGTAGTGGCCGGCACCCGCGAAGACGGCTGGGCAGACCGCTGGATCCGCCGCTACGCCTACACCCTGGCCTCCACGCCGACCTTCTGGCTGGCGATCCTGGCGCTGCTGCTGTTCTCGGTGACACTGGGCTGGACCCCGGTATGCTGCGCCGGCCCCGCCGGGGTGACCCGCGACGAACTGGGCCTGGCCACCCGCCTGCACCATCTGCTGCTGCCGGCGCTGACCCTGTCGCTGCTCGGCGTGGCCCAGATCACCCTGCATACTCGGGCGCGGATGCTCGAGCTGATGCGTTCCGAAATCGCCCTGCACGCCTTCGCCCAGGGCGCCAGCCGCCGCGAAGTGGCTTGGCGCCACGGCGCGCGGCACGCCTGCCTGCCGGCGCTGACGCTGGCGTTTGCCTCACTGGGCGAGCTGTTCGGCGGAGTCATGCTGGTCGAGCAGGTGTTCGCCTATCCCGGCCTGGGCCGCGCCACGGTAGAGGCCGGCCTGCGCAGCGACGTGCCGCTGCTGCTGGCCATCGCGCTGTTCACCGCGCTGTTCGTCAGCCTCGGCAATGCCCTGGCCGACAGCCTCTACCGGCTGGTCGACCCGCGCCTGCGCGTGGTGTGCCAGTGAGCGGCGCAGCACAGGCCAAGACATCGCGACTGGTCCTGCGCAGCAATCCGCGTCTGGGCCTGGCGCTAGGGGCGCTGGCACTGCTGGTGGCACTCGTCGCGCTGCTGATCGCCCAGCCCACGCTCGCCGAACGGGCCACTGCCAGCGACTTCCAGGCCCGACTGCAGGCGCCTGTAACCGATCACTGGTTCGGCACCGACGTGCTCGGCCGCGACCTGCTCGCACGCACCCTGCAGGGCCTCACCCTGAGCCTGTGGGTGGGTACCGCGGCGGCGCTGCTCGGCACCCTGGTCGCGCTGGGTCTGGCGGCCCTGGCGTGCCTCGGGCCGCGCGCCGATGTCGCCGTAGGGCTGCTGGTCGACAGCGTGCTGGGGCTGCCGCATCTGATCCTGCTGATCCTGATCGCCTTCGCCCTGGGCGGCGGCACCCAGGCGGTGATCATCGCCGTGGCGCTGACCCACTGGCCGAGTCTGACCCGGGTGCTGCGCGCCGAGCTGCTGCAGCTAAGGCAGGCCGACTACGTGCGCCTGTCGCGTCGCTTCGGCAAGTCCCGCGGCTACATCATCCGCCATCATCTGCTGCCGGCGCTGCTGCCCCACTGCCTGGTCGGCGGCCTGCTGTTGTTTCCCCATGCGATCCTCCACGAGGCGACGCTGACCTTTCTCGGCTTCGGCCTCTCTCCGGGCCAGCCCGCCATCGGCGTGCTGCTCGCCGAGTCGCTGCGCTATCTCAGCGCCGGCTACTGGTGGCTGGGCGTCTTCCCCGGACTCGGCCTGCTGCTTCTGGTGCTGGCCTTCGACCGCTTGGGTAACGCCCTGCGGCGGCTGCTCCCCCCCCGCGAGGCCCAGCAATGACCCCGACCGCATCAAGCGGAGCCTGACCATGCTCGAGATCCGCCAGCTCGCCCTCGACTTCCTGTGCTACCGCGGCCTATGGCACAGCGAGACGATCGCCTGCCTGCACGATGTATCGCTTACGCTGACCCGCGGTGAGGTACACGCGGTGGTGGGTGCCTCCGGGGCCGGCAAGAGCCTGATGGCCCAGGCCCTGATCGGGCTACTGCCCGGCAATACCCGGCGCCGAGGTGAGCTGTGGCTCGACGGCGAGCCGCTGGACGCGGCACGCCAGGCGGCGCTGCGCGGCCAGCAGCTGGCGCTGATTCCCCAATCGCTGGCGGCGCTGGACCCGCTGGTGCGCAGCCATCGTCAGGTCGCCTGGGCGGCACAGCGTGCCGGCGCTGCCGCACCACGGGCAGCCGCCGAGCGCGCCCTTGCGGAACTCGGCCTGGTCGGCGACAGCGCTCGGCGCTACCCCCACCAGCTCTCCGGCGGCATGGCGCGGCGAGTGCTGCTGGCGATGGCCACCGCCGGCGACGCCGAGTGGCTGATCGCCGATGAGCCCAGCGTCGGCCTCGACCCGCGGCACCGCGATGGCGTGCTCGACCAGTTGCGCCGGCTGGCCGACGCCGGCAAGGGCGTGCTGCTGATCACCCACGATCTGCGCCATGCGCTGCGCATCGCCGACCGGGTCACGGTGTTCCACGCCGGCACCACCCTGGAGACCGCGCCGGCCGGCGCCTTCCACGGCCGTGGCGAGGCGCTGGCCAGCGACTACGCCCGGGCGCTGTGGCGGGCCCTGCCCGACAACGACTTCGCCCGCCCCGCTGCGCAGGAGGCCGCCCAGTTTGCTTGAAGCCTGCGACATCACCCTCGGCTATCGGCACGACGAGAGCGTGCTGCGCGGGGTGTCGCTGCGGCTGGCGCCGGGGGAGTGGCTCGGCCTCAGCGGCGCCTCGGGATCCGGCAAGTCGACCCTCGGGCAGGTGCTGGCCGGGCATCTCGCCCCCCGGCGCGGCAGCCTGCGGCTCGACGGCGAGGCGCTGCCGCGGCGCGGCCTGCACCCGGTGCAGTGGCTGCCCCAGGTGCCGGTGATGGCGGTCAATCCGCGCTGGCGCATCGGCCGCGTGCTGAATGAGGCTTGGTCGCCGAGCGCCGCGCAGCGCCAGCGCTTCGGCATCGACGACGCCTGGCTCGAGCGCTACCCCCACGAGCTGTCCGGCGGCGAGCTGCAACGGGTGGTGGTACTGCGCGGCCTGGCGCCCGGGGTGCGCTACCTGATCGCCGACGAGATCTCCTCGATGCTCGACGCCATCACCCAGGCGGCGCTATGGCAAGTGCTGCGCGAGGAGGCCGAGGATCGACGCCTGGGGGTACTGGTGATCGGCCACGACCCGGCGCTGCTGCAGCGGCTCTGCCAGCGCCGAGTGCGGCTGGAGCAGGGTCAGCTGTTCGCCTCGTGCTGAGACGCTTGGGCGCGCAGGGTGCGATAGCCGCCCCACAGACGGGTCGCGGTGGTGATCAGGCAGGCCACCGCGAACAGCGTGGCCAGCGGCGCAAAATACTGGGGAAACAGACAGAAGAGCACGAAGGCAAGCAGCGTCTCGGTGCCCTCGGTGAGCCCGTGCAGGTAGTAGAAGGCCTTGGACTCGAAGTGAGGCCGCTCGAGGCGGTGCTTGGTGGCCATGATCGCGAAGGCCAGGAACGAGGTGCCGGTGCCGATGAAGGCGAACAGCAGCAGCGCCGCGGCCAGAGCGTTGGCCGCCGGATCGGCCAGCGCAAAGCCCAGCACCACTGCGGCGTAGAAGACGAAATCCAGGCCGATATCGAGAAAGCCGCCGGCGTCGCTGGTACGGCCGGTATGCCGCGCCAGGGCGCCGTCCAGGCCATCGCCGAGGCGGTTGAGCAGGATCGCCGCCAGCGCCGGCAGGTACCACTCCAACGCCAGCAACGGCAGCGCCAGCATGCCCACCGCGAAGGCCGCCACGCTGACCTGGTCGGGACTCACCCTGCACTTTGCCGCCGCGGCGGCGAGGCGTCTGAGCGGGGCCTGGGTCAACGGCATGGTCCAGCGGTCGAGCATCAGCGCGGCTCCTCATGGGTGTCGATCAGGTGCAGGCGGCCGCTGCGCCGCCGCCAGCGGAAGTAGCGCGCCAGCCACTCGAGCACACGCTCGGGCTTGTGGGCATTCTTCCACTGACCGGCGCTGGCCTTGGCCGCCTCCGAATAGCTCGGGTAGGGGTGAATCGTCGCCAGCAGCTTGTTGAGGCCGATATTGCGGGTCATCGCCAAGGTGAAGGTGGCGAGCAGCTCGCCGGCGCCGTGGCCGACCACACAGGCGCCGAGGATACGATCCTTGCCGGGCACCGTCAGCACCTTGACGAAGCCGCGGTCGTGGCCGTCGGCGATGGCGCGGTCCAGCTCGCCGAGTTCGTAGCGGGTCAGCTCGTACTCCACACCGCGCGCCGAGGCCTCGCGCTCGCTGAGCCCGACCCGCGCCACCTCGGGGTCGCTGAAGGTCACCGCCGGCAGCGCCCGGTAGCTGACCGCAAAGCGCTTGACCTCGCCGAACAGCGCATTGACCGTGGCGTGCCAGGCTTGGTGGGCGCTGGCGTGGGTCAGTTGGTAGGGCCCCACCACATCGCCGCAGGCCCAGATATTGGGGTGTACGCTGCGCAGGGTCTCGTCGACGTCGAGGGTGCCGTTGGCGCGGGTGGCAATACCCAGCGCCTCCAGTCCCAACCCCGTCACATTGGCCTCGCGCCCCACCGCCATCAGCAGGCGGTCGAAGACGATGCGTGCCTGACTGCCGTCGCCGCGCTCGATGACCAGCACCTTGCCGCGGTCGGCGTGACTGGGGCCAGGCTCCACCGCCACTGCGCGGCAGCCCAGGTGCAAGGCCACGCCCTCCTCGCGCAGCCCGGCCTCGAGCGCCGCGGCGACGTCGCGGTCCTCCCGCGGCAGCAGCTGTGCGGCCTCTTCCACCAGGTTTACCCGGCTACCCAGCCGCGCGAAGCTCTGGCCCAGTTCGCAGCCGATCGGCCCGCCGCCGATCACCACCAGCCGCTCGGGCAGCCGTTCGAGCTGCCACAGGTTGTCGGAGGTCAGCATCTCGTCGGCGGCGATGCCCGGCAGCGGCAGCACCCGCGGTCGCGCACCGCTGGCGATGATCACATGGCGGCTGGTCAGCACCCGCTCGCCGACGCGCACCTCCCAGGGCGTCTGCAGATGCGCCGCGCCGTGCACCACATCCACGCCCAGACCACGATAGCGGGCCGGACTGTCGTGGGGCGCGACCTTGGCGACGGCCTCGTGGACATGCGCCATGACGCCGTGAAAATCGATGTCGGGCTCGCCGAGATGGACCCCGAAGCGCTTGGCCCGGCGTGCCTCATGGGCGGCGCGGGCGGCACGAATCAGCGCCTTGGAGGGTACGCAGCCGGTATTCAGGCAGTCGCCACCCATGGCATCGCGCTCCACCAGCGCCACCCGCGCCTTGACCGCCGCGGCGATATAGCTCGCCACCAGTCCCGCCGAGCCGGCGCCGATCACCACGATGTCGTAGTCGAAGCTGCGCGGCCGGTGGTATGCCTTGGCCAGCCGGCGACGCTTGATGGCCTCCACCGTGAAGCGTGCCAGCAGCGGAAACAGTCCGATCAGCACGAACGACACGATCAACGTCGGCGACAGGATGCCGCCCAGCGACTCGAGGCTGCCGAGCTCGCGGCCGGCATTCACAAACACCGCCGTGCCGGGCAGCATGCCCAGTTGGCTGACCCAGTAGAAGGTCGCCACCTTCATCCGCGTCAGTCCCATCACCAGGTTGATGACGAAGAACGGGAACAGCGGAATCAGGCGCAGGGTGAACAGATACAGCGCGCCTTCGCGCTGGATGCCGCGGTTGATGCTGTCGAGCTGGTCGGCGAAGCGTCGCTCCAGCAGGCCGCGGGCCAGGGTCCGCGCGATCAGGAAGGCCAGGGTCGCGCCCAGGGTACTGGCGAAGGAGATGATCAACAGCCCCCAGCCGAAGCCGAACAGCGCCCCGCCGAGCAGCGTCAACAGCGTCGCCCCGGGCAGTGAGAGCCCGGCCATCAGCGTATAGACCAGGAAGAACCCGCCGCCGACCAGCAGCGGCCGCTCGCCGAACCAGCGCTGGAACTCGACCTGGTTGGCCTTGAGGTTGTCGAGGGTCAGCCACTGGTGCGCGCCGCTGACAAAGAACACCGCCACCAGCAGTGCAATGCCGGCCAGGATCCACAGTCGTCGTTGTGCCAAGCTCACCTCTCCATGCTCAGGGGAACCGCCGCGCCGCCTTACCATCAAAGCAGGCATCGCCCCGTAACCGGCCAATTACCATGCCATCGATTCGTCCGCTTCGCTATGCCCTGCTCGCCCTGCTGCCACTCGCTGCCCATGCCGAAGAGGCCAACCAATCGTCCGCCGAGGCGGTCTTCGCTGGCGGCTGCTTCTGGTGCGTGGAGGAGTTCTTCGATGCCGTCGACGGCGTGCTCGCCACCACCTCCGGGTTCAGCGGTGGCCATGTCGAAAACCCCAGCTACGAGCAGGTGGTGGGCGGCGGCACCGGACATGCCGAGGTGGTCAACGTCGAGTATGACCCGTCACAGGTCGACTATGAGACGCTGCTCCACGTGTTCTGGCGCAACATCGACCCCTTCGTTGAAGACCGTCAGTTCTGCGACGCCGGCGAAGCCTATCGCAGCGCGATCTTCACCGCCAGCGACGAGGAGCGCGCCCTGGCCGAGGCCAGCCGCGACGCCGTGGCTGAGCGCTTCGACCGGTCCATCGCCACTGAGATCAACGACTTCGAGGCCTTCTATCCGGCCGAGGACTACCACCAGAACTACTATCAGGAGAACCCGCTGCGCTACCGCTTCTACAAGTCGGCCTGCGGGCGGGTCGAGCGGCTTGAGGAGATTTGGGGGGACGAAGCCGGCGGCCTGTAGGCCAGCCTCAGCCCACCAGGCGGCGCTCCTGGCGGCCTAGCCATAGCGCCAGCGCCAGGGTCGCCGCCAGCACCAGCCACGAGGCCAGCGCCACGCCCCACCAGTGGGCCAGCTGCCAGAAGGGTTCCAGGTAGAAGCCGCCGAGGCTGGCGCCGACGTAGTAGAACACCAGATAGAGCGCCGAGGCACTGCCGCGTGCGACCTTGGCCTGACGCCCGACCCAGCTCGAGGCCGTCGAGTGAGCGAAGAAGAAGCCGAAGGCGTTGACCGTCAGCCCGGCGATGATCGCCGCCAGCGAGCCGGCCAGGGTCAGCAGGGTGCCGGCGGCAAATATCGCGATACCCAGCATCATGCAGCGCGGCTGCGACAGCCGCTGGGCAGCCCGCCCCGACAGCGAGGCGCCCAGGGTGCCACCCAGGTAGGTAACGAAGATCATCCCCAGCCACTGGGTCGTCAGGCCGAAGGGCGCCTCGCTGAGGCGGAAGGTGATGTAGCTGTACTGGTTGATGAAGACCATGAAGTTGAGCCCGCCGAGCAGATAGGCCCCCAGCAGCAGCGGATTGCGCAGGTGGCCGGCGATGGAGCCCAGCGCCACCGCCAGGCGGAACGGCTGCGGCTCGAAGTGGCGTGCCGTCGGCAGCAGCTTCCAGAACAGCGCCACGCACACTACGCTGACCGCACCCACGGTGGCGAAGCTGGCCTGCCAGCCGCCCAGGTCGGCGGCGAAGCCGCCCATTACCCGGCCGCCGATGCCGCCCAGGGTATTGGCGCTGATATATAGCCCGACCGCCAGCATCAGCGCGCGCCTGTCGAACTCGTCGCCCATCCAGGCGATCGCCACCGCCGGCAGGCCGCCCAGCACGAAGCCCTGCACGGCGCGCAGCCACAGCAGGGTGTGGTAGTTCGGCGCCAGCGCCAGCCCCAGGCTGCACAGCGTGGTCAGCACCAGGGTCACCAGCATGATGCCGCGCCGACCGATGGCGTCGGAGAGCGTGCCGAATACCAGCAGCGCCAGTGCCAGGGTCAGCGTTGACACCGACATCACCAGCCCCGCGGCCAGGGTCGAGATGCCGAATACCTGGCGCAGCTCGGGCAGCAGCGGCTGCGGCGCATAGAGATTGATGAATACCGTGAAGGACCCCAGACAGAGGGCCAGGGTGGCGCGCCACCAGGCGCGACTATGAGCTTCGATCATGGACGTCTCCGAGTGGGAAGAGCATGATCAACGCCCCGAACCAATAAGCCAAACAGCAACTTTTGATAATCGCCATCGGATTTACTTATGAGCTTGCCTTTCGATCTACGCGCCCTGCAGTGCTTCGTCAGTGTCGCCGACCAGCGCGGCTTCAGCGCCGCCGCCCGCGAACTGCACGTCGCTCAGTCGGCGATCAGCCAGACCATCGCCAATCTCGAGAAGCGCCTCGAGCTCAGCTTGTTCCATCGCCACGAGCGGCGCATCAGCCTCACCGCCGAGGGCGAGGCGCTCTACACCCACGCCAAGGCACTGCTCGAGCGTGCCGAGGCTGCTCATTTGGCGATGCGCGAGCTGCACGGCCTGGTCAAGGGCGAGGTGCGCATCGGCATCCCATCGATGCTCGGCTCCTACTATTTCCCGCCGCTGCTGATGGGCTTCAAGGCGCGTCACCCGGGAATCCGCCTGACGGTGGTCGAGGCCGGCACCCGTCGCCTGCAGCACATGATCAACGCAGGCGAGCTGGATCTGGGCGTGGTGATCGACGATGCCGCCAGCCAGGGGTTGGAACGGCGCCGCTTCCTGCGCGAGGAGATGGTGGTGTGCGTGCCGGAGGATCATCCCTTCGCGGGGTGCACCAGCGTCTCACCGGCAGACTTCTTCAGCGAGCCGCTGGTGCTGTTTCAGGACGGTTATTTCCACCGCGAGTTCGTCGATGCCCTGGCCGAGGCGGGCGGATACCATGCCGACGTGGCCTTTCAGTCGAACCTGATCCCGCTGACCAAGGCCATCGTACGCCAGGGCTTCGGCATTACCACCTTCCTACGCCGGGTGATCGATGAGCCGGGGCTGGCCGCTGTGTCATTCGCCCCCCGGGCATGGTTAGCGCTGTCCCTGGCCTGGGCCCGTGGCAGCGGCCTGTCGCGGGCCGAGCAGGCATTCGTCGACTTCGTGCTCGAGCATCCCGATCAGCCGCGCTGACGCCAGGCCGCGCGCTGCGCCAGCTGGGTCTGCTCCATGGGCCGCCGCGACTGCCAGTAGTGGCGCTGCCAGTAGACGTTGTCGATCTCGGAAAGGATCACCCCCTGGGACGTGGAGGCGTGCAGGAAGTAGCCGTCGCCGACGTATACCCCTACGTGGTTGTAGGGCCCCGGCGGGCGGAAGAACACCAGGTCACCGGGACGCAGTTCGCTGCGCTCGATACGGCTGCCCTGCAGCGCCTGGGAGTCGGTGGTACGCGGCAGGTCCATGCTGAAGCTGTCGTTGAAGACGTGCTGCATCAGCGCCGAGCAGTCGATGCCGGCCTGGCCCTCGCCGCCGAGACGATAGGGGGTGCCCACCCAGCGCTCGTGCTGGGCCAGCAGCGCCTGGCGCACCAGCGCCGGTGACGGACGCTGGAAACTGCGCAGTTCGCGGTTGGGGTTGTCGACCGGCGACATCAGCGGGTCATGATCGAGAGACGGCAGGGATGTACCGAAGTAATCGGCGGGGGCTCTTCTTGGGGCGTTCCAGCACAGCCAGCCACGATACCAACAAGCAGACATACGCCAGCAATACGCAACATTCCAGCGACCTCGTTCACGAATACGCGAACCGCGCTCCGCCGCCATCACGCATTAACAGCGTGCGGGGGCGGTATGACATCGCTGTGGAAGTGGTGCCAAGGGCGCTTGCCCGACGTACCACGTCCATAGCGGCCTGTCAGCGGTCCGATGATGCCAAGAAGGGTCAAGCGCCTGACAGGAAGCGCCTGTTGACAATAACCTGATGAATATAATCCATGTTATGGCGTCTGGCGACAGCCGAGAAGGTAACGTTTCGTTAATGCAGGGTGCGCGCATCCCCCGGCAGAGTATCAATATGCATCGGCGCCCAGTGCCGCGGACGCGCACCGGGGAAGTCGAGACTCGCCCAGGCGCCGGCCAGCGGCGGCGCCCCGGTCAGCCAGGCTACCAGAGCCTCGCGGAAGCTGGCCAGGAAGTCCGCCCGCTCCTCGGTCTCGCCCATGAAGAACGAGAAGCCGGTGTAGAGGCCTCGCGCATAGGCCGACCAGCCGCCGTAGTGCTCGCCGGCCAACCGCATGGCACGTTCCAGCGCCGCGGCAAAGGCCGCCTCATCGAGCCAGTTCAACTGGCGGGCGGCAATTGCCAGATCCACCGCCTGGGCAACGTCCCAGGCGGTCATGTCGATGTCGTTGCAGCCATCCTCGTTATCGCGCACCCGGGCCAGCCGTAACAGGTGGTTGCGCTCCTCCTCGCCGCAGTCGTCGGACTCCAGGGTAGCGATCTCGGAGGCCAGCCGCGCAGCGTTGAGGGTATAGGGAGCGTAGTTGATCTGATACTCCTGGCGGTCGCCGGAACCGAGCAGAAAGTCCAGGAACTCGGCCACGCTTTCGGGGCCATGCAAACCGTAGTGGCTGTCGAGCCACTCGCGGATCGCCTCGCACTCGCGGGGCTCTCGGGCAGCGGATCACTCCAGGCGCTGGTATTGAGCGGACCGACCAGGGCCAGCGCGGTGAAGCGCGGCAGGCTGGGGCGATCGCCGGGCTCCTGCCAGACGCCCGGCGTCCAGTCCAGCCAGTGGAAGGGGCTGCCAGGATCGTCGCGGTGCCAGCAGATTTCATGGCTCAGCAACGGCCCGTCGCCGTCGGGCAGCACGCTCTCCCAGGCGGCCCAGGCACTCAGCAAGCGTCGCGCATCGGGGTAGAAGCGGCACAGCACGCCACGCAGCGACTCGGCCTGGTCGGTAAGCGCCGCGGCATCGAATTCGTCGCTATCCAGCGTCATCTGCAGGTAGAAGGCGTACTTCTCGGCCATATGAATGGTCGCCGCGTGGCGGCTGCAGGCGGCCAGGGCGTTACGCTGGGCCAGTGCCGCTGGCTGCGGTTCGCCGAACGGGGTGTGGGTCCTGGGTAGCGCCGAGTGGCTGGCATCGGCGGCCAGTTGATTGAGGTGATGAGCCTGGGCCGGCAACCAGTAGCGGCGCAGCCCGTCGGCGCCGTCATCGGGAAACAACCCCAGGGTCTCGCGCAGGTAGCCGCGGGCATCGTCGCGTCGTGCGTCATTCGGCGGCGGCGCGATGCCCTGGCGGAAGAGCAGGTCCGGCTCTCGGATCGAGGCCAGCGCCAGCACCCAGTGACGCGGCTCGCTGCGCCAGGCGCGCATTGCCGCCCGGCTGCGCTCGCGCAGCGGCTCCTCGAGCAGGCCGGCCAGCGGCTCGCGCCAGGGACTGGCCGGCGACTGCAGCAGCAGCGCCCAGTCGCGCGCCACTTCACCGTTCAGGTCGCGCCCGTCGAACAGGCTGCGACCGCGCTGGTAGGCGTTGGCCAGCGCCAGCCAGTCGCTATAGCGCCGCGACAGCAGATCCAGGGCATGGCCGGCAAAGTCCTCGGCCTCCTGCTGGCTGAGCCATTCCAGGCACCAGCCGGCATAGGCCAGTTCGACCAGCCGCAGCCAGTCCCAGGCCGCCCACTCCAGCGGCTCGCCGCGCGCCACGAAGGTCAATAGCACATGTCCGTAGGGCTTGGCATCCTGCAGACCGGCCAGCCACGCCTGGCGCTGATCGGCGTCCTGCTCGAGCAGGCGGCTAGCGTCGAGGTCCCAGCCATAGCGGTCGCCCTGCCCGGCCAGCCACAGCATCAGGCGGATCAGCTCGTCGCGGTCATGCACCTGCCATACCTCACCGAGCCAGGCGGCGACATCGGGCCAGTCGAGCCCCGGGCTCGGCGGCAGCGCCAGGGTCGGGGCGAAGGCCGCACGCAACCGCCATACCGACTCCCCCTGGGCACTCGGCCACAGTGCAGCCAGCGGCTCGCGACGCGCCAGGCGGGCGACAAGCATTTCCCAGGTCACGCCATCGCCGTCCTGCTCGAGGCGCGCCAGGGCCTCGCAGGCCTCATAGAAGCCATCGTCGCCGCGCACCCAGCCCTCGCCACTGCGCACCGCCAACAGCGCCTTGAGCCAGTCGTCGAGGTCGCGATGGTGGATACAGATCTCCTCCCCCAGCCGCTTGACCCAGGCGCGCACCTGCTCGCCGGGCAGCCAGCCCGCCGCTGCCGCCAGCGCCAGCAGCTCCAGGGCGTCGAGCTGGCACAGCGGGTTGGGCTGGCCCGGGGCGAACGCCTCGAGCAGCCGCCAACCCAGCTCGCTGCGCTCCTCGACCCCGAGGTGCACCAGTCGCTCGCCGGCCAGCTCCGCCGACACCGCCGTCGGGTCAGGCTCGAAGGCCCAGCCACACAGCACCAGTTGTTGCGCCCACCAGGCATTCAGGGGATCGACCAAGACTCACCTCGATATGACGAAAGACGGCAATGCATAAATCGGCGCCTAGTGTAGCCGAAAGCGCACAGGGCGCCGATGGTTCGAGGTCAATTGAATATTGAACGTTTTATATATTGCACACTACGTCAATTATGATAACAATTATCGACATCGTTCCCTCAGGAGGCTCCATGCCCATATCCTCTCTTCCCGATCTGATGATCGACAAGGCGTTCATCGCCGGCGCCTGGCGCGACGCCGAGCGGCGCTTCGCAGTGACCAACCCGGCCAGCGGTGAGGTGCTCGCCGAGGTGCCCGACCTCGATGCCGAGGCCGCGCGCGACGCGGTGGCCGCCGCCGAGGCGGCCTGGCCGGCGTGGCGCAAGACCCCGGCCAAGCAGCGCAGTGCGCTGCTGCGCGCCTGGTTCGAGGCGATCATGGCCCACCAGGAGGATCTGGCGCGGTTGATGACCCTGGAGCAGGGCAAGCCGCTCGCCGAGTCTCGCGGCGAAGTCGCCTACGGCGCCAGCTTCATCGAGTTCTACGCCGAACAGGCCAAGCGCATGGCCGGCGAGACGCTGCCCAGCCACGGCGCCGACAAGCGCCTGCTGGTGCTGCGCGAGCCGATCGGCGTGGTCGCCGCCATCACCCCGTGGAACTTCCCGCTGGCGATGATCACCCGCAAGTGCGCCCCGGCGCTGGCCGCCGGCTGCCCGGTGGTGATCAAGCCCGCCGAGGCCACCCCGCTGACCGCCCTGGCCTTGGCGCGCCTCGCCGAGCAGGTCGGCTTTCCTGCCGGCCTGCTCAACGTGGTCACCGCCGAGAAACCAGCCGCCATTGGCGAGGTGCTGACCAGCGACCCGCGAGTGCGTAAGGTCTCCTTCACCGGCTCCACCCCGGTGGGCAAGAGGCTGCTGGCGCAGTGCGCCAGCACGGTCAAGAAGGTCTCCATGGAGCTGGGCGGCAATGCGCCGTTCATCGTCTTCGACGACGCCGACCTCGACGCCGCGGTGGAGGGCGCCATCGCCTCCAAGTTTCGCAACGCCGGCCAGACCTGCGTATGTACCAACCGCTTCCTGGTCCAGGACGGCGTCTACGAGGCCTTCCTCGAAAAGCTCACCGCCCGGGTCGCCGAGCTCCAGGTCGGCAACGGCCTCGACGAGGGCGTGATGCAGGGCCCGCTGATCAATGCCGCGGCGGTGGACAAGGTCCAGTCGCATATCCACGATGCCCTGGAGAAAGGCGCTCGGCTGGTATGTGGCGGCGAGCCGCATGCACTGGGCGGCACCTTCTTCCAGCCCACCGTGGTCGCCGACGTCACCGCCGAGATGCGTGTGACCCGCGAGGAGACCTTCGGCCCGCTGGCCCCGGTGTTCCGCTTCGACACCGACGAACAGGCCATCGCCATGGCCAACGCCACCGAGTTCGGGCTTGCCGCCTACTTCTATGCCCGCGACTATCGGCGCATCTGGCATGTCATGGAGGGCCTGGAATATGGCATGGTAGCGGTCAATGAGGGCCTGCTCTCCACCGAACTTGCGCCGTTCGGTGGCGTCAAGGAATCAGGCCTGGGCCGCGAGGGGTCGCACCACGGCCTGGATGACTTCACTGAGCTAAAGTATGTGTGTATCGGCGGCCTGTGAGCGCCCCTTACCAACTATCCAAGGAGTGAGATGATGACCAACGCAGAGCTCAACGACCTCAAGCAGCGCTATGTGGCCAGCGGCGCCGCCAGCCCCGCCACGGCCTTTGCCGACCGCGCCGAGAACGCCCAGGTGTGGGACGCCGACGGCAACCGCTTCGTCGACTTCGCCGGCGGCATCGGCGTGCTCAATATCGGCCACCGCCACCCCAAGGTGGTCGAGGCGGTCAAGGCGCAGCTGGACAAGGTCATGCACACCTGCCAGACCGTGATGCCCTACGAGGGCTACGTGAAGGTGGCCGAGAAGCTCAGCCAGATCACCCCGGTGCGCGGCCACGCCAAGGTGATGCTGGCCAACTCCGGCGCCGAGGCGTTGGAGAACGCCGTCAAGGTCGCCCGCGCCGCCACCGGCAAGAACAACGTGATCTGCTTCGACGGCGGCTACCACGGCCGTACCTTCATGACCATGGCCATGAACGGCAAGGTCGCGCCCTACCAGACCGACTTCGGCAGCATGCCCGGCAACGTCTTCCGCGCGCCCTTCCCGGTGCCCTACCACGGTGTCAGTGAAGACGAGGCCCTGCGCGGCTTGCAGATGGCGCTCAAGACCGACGCCAACCCCAAGGATACCGCGGCCATCGTGCTTGAGCCGGTGCTCGGCGAGGGTGGCTTCTACCCCGCGCCGCCCAGCTTCCTCAAGGCGATCCGCGAGATCTGCGACGAGCACGGCATACTGATGATCATCGACGAAGTGCAGTCCGGCTTCGGGCGTACCGGCAAGATGTTCGCCATCGAGCACAGCGGCGTCGAGCCCGACATCATGACCATGGCCAAGAGCATGGCCGACGGCATGCCGATCTCCGCGGTGGTGGGCACCGACAAGGTGATGGATGCCTCCGGCGGCAACTCGCTGGGCGGCACCTACACCGGCAGCCCGGTCTCCTGTGCCGCGACCCTGGCGGTACTCGAGGTCTTCGAGGAGGAGAACATCCTCGCCAAGAGCAACGCCCTGGGCGACAAGCTGGCCACGCGCTTCGCCACCTGGCAGCAAGACTTCGACTGCATCGACAACGCGCGCAACATGGGCGCCATGGCGGCCTTCGACCTGGTCTCCGACAAGGCCAACCACACCCCGGACGCCGAGCTGGCCGCGGCGCTGTGCAAGAAGGCCCGCGACAATGGCCTGATCCTGCTCTCCTGCGGCATGTACGGCAACACCATCCGCTTCCTGATGCCGGTCACCATCGAGGACGAGATCCTCGAAGAGGGCCTTGGCATCCTCGAGTCCTGCCTCAAGGAACTGGTCGGCCAAACGGCTGGCGCCACCGCCTGAGCCCACCCCGGCGTCGCCATTAGCCACTACCCGCCGCCCGGCTGACCGCAGCCGGGCGGTTTTTTTGGTGATATCCTTGCCCTGGCTTTGCACGACACTGCCTGCGCCCAAGGAAATTCGATGTTTCGCACCCTCTCTCTGCTGCGCTCGCTGTACGGCGCCCACCACTCGCTGGCGGACGCCCAAGCCACCGTGCAGCGCGCCTGTGACTACCGCTGGCTGCGCGAGGCCATGGCCGGCTGCCATGTCGCCGAGGCGTCCAGGCCGCTGGCGGACGCCACGCCCTGTATGGCCCTCACCCAGCTGGTGGCGGCATCGCCAGCGCGGCTGCGCGGCGGCAACTGGCCCGCCGATGCCACGGCCCGCGAGCGCTGTCGAGTCGAGGGTAGCCACGCCTGCCGCGCCGCCGGAGCACCGGCCTATCGCACCCTGGAGAGCCTCTCCCAGGGGCTGGTGCATGGTGCCATGTCGGTGCTCGAGGACGCCGCCCGGCTCGACTACCTGCTCGAACAGCAGGCGCTATGGCTGACCTGGTGTCGCCCCCAGCGCCTCGAGGGCGCGCTCGCAGAGCTGGCCGCCCGCCGGCTTGGCCAGGCGCCCCAGGGCGTTTTCGTGCTCCAGCTCAGGGTGCCCGGACGCGACCTGGAGGGCGCACCCCGCGGCGCCTGGCTCGACCAGCAGCTCGACCGCTACCGCAAGCTGCTGCGCCGCTGACCCCTTGTCGGGCATAGCACCAATCTCCTAGCCTGAAGTGGCGCATGACGCGACGCCCATCGCACAAGGAGAGATGTGTGAACGATACCGATCTCGGCGCGCTCGACGCCGCCCAGCTCGTCGAGCGCTACCGACGCCGCAACTGCTCACCCCTGGAGGCCACCCGCGCCGCCCTGGAACGCATCGAGCGCTTCAACCCCGCCGTCAATGCCTATGTCCACGTCGACCACGAGGGTGCCGAGCAGGCCGCCCGCGCCTCGGCGCGGCGCTGGGGCAAGGGCGAGCCGCTGAGCCCCATCGACGGCGTGCCGGTGTCGCTCAAGGATCTGACCGAAGTGGCCGGCATGCCCTCGCGGGAGGGCTCGCTGACCACCAGCAACGCCCCCCGCGAGCGCGACTCACCGCCGGCCCTCAAGCTGCGCGAGGCCGGCGCGATCCTGCTCGGCAAGACCAATACCCCGGAGTTCGGCTGGAAGGGGGTGACCGACAACCTCGTCCACGGTGCTACCCGCAACCCCTGGGATACCCGGCTGACCCCGGGCGGTTCTTCCGGCGGCGCGGCTGCCGCCGCGGCGCTCAATATGGGCGTGCTGCATCAGGGTGGCGACTCCGGCGGCTCGATCCGCATTCCCGCCGCCTTCACCGGCATTTTCGGCTTCAAGCCCTCGTTCGGCTGGGTACCCCAGTGGCCGCCCTCACAGGAGCCCACCCTTTCCCACCTCGGCCCGATGACGCGTACCGTGCGCGATGCCGCCATGCTGCTCAACGTGATCGGCCGCTACGATTACCACGACCCCTACGCCATCCGCGGCCAGCCCGACGACTGGGGTGGCGATATCGGCCAGGGCATCGACGGGCTGCGCATCGCCTACTCCGCCGACCTCGGCTATGCCCAGGTCGACCCACAGGTAGCGCAACGCGTCAGGGAGGCCGCCGACAAGCTCGCGGCACTCGGCGCCGAGATCGTCGAGGTCGACCCCGGTTTCGCCTCACCGCTTTCCACCTTCCAGACCATCTGGCACACCGCCTCGCTGGACATGTACCAGCAGTTGAGCGCAAGCCAGCGCGAGCGCCTCGACCCGGGACTGGTCTCCAACGCCCTGCGCGCCGAGTCGCTGTCGTCGGTGGATCTGTTCCGCGCGCTGAGCCAGCGGGCGCGGTTGACCGAACGCCTGGAGCACTTCAATCGCGACTATCATCTGCTGATGACCCCGTCGGTGGCCGTCGAGCCATTTGCCATCAATCACGAGGTACCGCCGGGCAGCGGCATGCAGGATTGGGTGGACTGGGCCCCCTTCTCGTACCCCTTCAACCTCAGCCAGCAGCCCGCCGCCTCGGTACCCTGCGGCTTCACCGACAAGGGCCTGCCGGTAGGCTTCCAATTGACCGGCGGCAAGTTCGACGATGTGCGCGTACTGCGCGCTTGCCATGCGTTCATGGAAGCGCACCCGCCACGCTTTCCGACCATGCCCGACCCCATTCAGCAGGCCTGAACGCACACCGCCCGGCATGTGCCGGGCGGTGCTTGCCTCTCAAGCTGGCGAGCTCAGCCGCTACGCACCTTGGAAATCACCCATAGCAGCACCACGGCACCTACCGTGGCGGTCACCAGCGAGCCGATGAAGCCACCGGACTGCAGCCCCAGCAGGCTGAACAGGAAACCACCGATTACCGCCCCGACGATCCCCACGCCGATGTTGCCGAGGATACCGAAGCCGCCGCCACGCATGATGTTGCCGGCAATCCAGCCCGCCAGACCACCAATGATCAACCACAGAATCAATCCCATCGTGTGTCTCCTTCATCCATTGAATCATGCCGCATGCGCTCGCCCGCGGCGTGAGTGCCTCAGAACGACGAGCCAGGCTGTTCGAGAAAGGCCAGCTCCGCCGCCGTGGAGTCGCGCCCCAGTATGGCATTGCGATGGGGGTAGCGGCCAAATCGCGCAATGATATCGCGATGGTGGTGCTCGAAGCGCAGGTTCTCCTCGAGGCCCGGCTGGTCGAACAACCGCAGCGCCTGGTCGTGCACCTTGAGCGACTCGCTGTGCATATAGGGCATGTACAGGAAGGCGCGCCAGGCGACGTCGAGGTGGCGGTCGCTACCCTGGGTCACGGCTTCCTGAGCCAGCACCAGGGCCATGCCGTCATTGGCGAAGGTCGCCGGCGTATCGCGATGCACATTGCGCGAGAACTGGTCGAGCACGATGATCTCGGCCAACCGACCGCGCGCCGACAGTCGCCACTCCCACAGCTCCCCGCGACCCGCCGCCTCGAGCAGTGCGCCAAAGCGACCGGCGATGGCCGCGTCGAGCGCGGCATCCTTGCGGAACCACTGTGCGGGGGTCAGCTCGTCGAACCAGAACGCCAGTACGTCATCTGCATCGGCCATGCCATCTCCTTTCTCACCGTGGCCCCGCTGCAGCCGCAGGAGGCAGTTGCTATCATCAGAGCCCGCCACTCACCAAGGGTTCCCCCGGCGCTCATAGCCCAAGCCTACGTCAAGGAGTCACGATGGCCACCCAGGAACTGCTGGAAATGTCGCTGTTCGTTTTCAACCTGGTCGGACTGGTGGTATGCCTGGTGGGCCTCAGCCTGGCACGGCGGCGGCGTCGACGCGCGCTGGGCTACGGCATCGCCGTGCTCGGTTTCCTGATTGCCGCGATACCCATGCTGGCACAGCTTTTCGGTAGCCTCTAAACACCGCAGACGCAGTATTTTTTCGTAAACTTACCAAACAAAATCGCAAAAATGCGACTAAAGGCGAATGTGAGGATCGTGTCATCTAACTAGAATCACGTCATCAAAAATGTCTCGCATTTACTTCGGCGATCTCGACGAGAAAGCGTCGGAACATTCACGCCAACCGCAAGGTGACCCATCATGCATGCCCTGACCCTGGCCTCCTTCCTGTTCTTCACCGGACTGGTCGCCTTCATCACCTGGCGCATCACGCGTCGCGATGACCACAAGAGCACCAGCGGCTACTTCCTCGCCGGCCGTACCCTGACCTTCCCGCTGATCGCCGGGTCGCTGCTGATGACCAACCTCTCCACCGAGCAGATGGTAGGACTCAACGGCGCCGCCTTCAGCGACGGCCTGAGCGTGATGGCCTGGGAAGTGGTGGCGGTGATCGCGCTGGTAGCACTGGCGCTGTTCTTCCTGCCGCGCTTCCTGCGCAGCGGTATCGCCACCCTGCCGCAGTTGCTGTCGATCCGCTTCGATGCCGGCACCCAGTTGATCACCAACGTGATCTTCCTGATTGCCTACGCGGCAATTCTGCTGCCGATCATCCTCTACTCCGGAGCCATGGGCCTGCAGGGCATGCTCGATCTGCAGGGCCTGACCGGCATCCAGTCGCCGACCACCCTGCTGTGGCTGACGGTATGGATCGTCGGCATCATAGGTGCCATCTATGCACTATTCGGCGGGCTACGCACCGTCGCCGTGTCCGACACCCTCAACGGCGTCGGCCTGCTGATCGGCGGCTTCGTGATCGTCTACTTCGGCCTGCAGGCGGTCAGCGGTGGTGACGGCATCTTCGAAGGCTGGAGCATCCTCAAGGAGAGCGACCCCGAGAAGCTCAACTCGATCGGCGGCTCCGACCAGCAGGTGCCGTTCTTCACCCTGTTCACCGGGGTGTTCCTGATCAACCTGTTCTACTGGACCACCAACCAGCAGATCATCCAGCGTACCTTCGCCGCCAAGAACCTCGCCGAGGGCCAGAAGGGCGTGCTGCTGACCGGCTTCTTCAAGCTGCTGGGGCCGCTCTACCTGGTGCTGCCGGGCATCATCGCCTACCACCTCTACGCCGAGCAGGGCGTGCGCGCCGACGAGGCCTACGGCCACCTGGTATTCAACGTGCTGCCACCCTACCTCACCGGCTTCTTCGCCGCGGTGATGGTCGGCGCCATCCTGTCGTCGTTCAACTCAGCGCTCAACAGCACCACCACCATCTTCAGCCTGGGCATCTACAAGGGCGTGCTCAACAAGGACGCCAGCGAAGAGCAGGTGGTCAAGTCGGGCAAGGTATTCGGCTGGATCATGGCCTTTGCCACCATGACCATCGCCCCGCTGCTGGCCGGCCAGGAGAGCCTGTTCGGCTACCTGCAGCGCATGAACGCCATCTACTTCATCCCGATCCTGGCCGTGGTCATCGTCGGCCTGCTGACCAAGCGGGTGCCGCCGATGGCGGCCAAGATCGCCCTGGTGGGCGGCTGTCTGCTGATCGCTGCCGGCTACTTCGTACCACCGTTCAACCAACTGCCGATGGTAATGCACGAGTTCCACTTCGTAGCCAGCGTATTCGTGCTGCTGGTGGTGATGATGCTGGTGATCGGCAAGCTGCGCCCGCGTGAGACTGACTGGGTCCACGAGCATAGTGGCGACGTCGATCTGACGCCGTGGAAGGGTGCCGTGCCTACCGGCATCGTGCTGATTGTGCTGGTGGTGATCATGTACGCCGCCTTCGCCGGCGTCTGACCCGACGCGCCCTACCGCCCCACGCAGCCCCGCCCCGTGCGGGGCTGCGTGGTTTCGAGCCCGGCATGTCCGAATCGGTGGCCAAGCGGTCCTTGCCGACATCACCGCCAGCGCCGACACTGCAGGGGTCAAATCGCCGGAGATTGCCCCGTGACCCGCCGCATCGCCCTGCTCGTCTACCCCGACTGCCAGTTGCTCGACGTCAGCGGCCCCTGGCAGGTGTTCGCCAGCGCCAATGCCCTCAGCGCGACACCGCTGTATCAGCTGCATCTGGTGGCGCCCGCAGCGGGCAGCGTGATGACTAACGGCGGCCTGGCCGTGCAAGCCACCCACGGTCAGGCCGAGCTTGCTGCCCTGGCGCCCCTCGATACCCTGCTGGTAGCCGGCGGGCACGGCGTCATGCCGCTGCGCCACGACGCTGCCCTGCTGACCATCCTGCGCGACCTGGCGCCGACGGTTCGGCGGCTCGGCTCGATCTGCACCGGGGCCTTCCTGCTCGCCGCTGCCGGGCTGCTCAACGGCTGCCGGGTCACCACCCACTGGCGTCACGCCGCAGCGCTGGCCGAGGCACATCCGACGTTGCACGTCGAGCCCGATGCACTCTATATCGAAAGCCGGGGCCGCTATACCAGCGCTGGGGTCACCGCCGGCATCGACCTGGCGCTGGCCATGCTGGAAGCCGATCACGGTGCCGCCCTGGCCGGCCGGGTGGCCCGCGAGCTGGTGGTCTTCCTGCACCGCCCCGGCGGACAGTCGCAGTTCAGCGAGGTGCTGCGCCAGCAGCAGGACGCCGGCCCGCTGCGGCGCCTGCTCGACCACCTGCACGGCGACCCCGGCGGCGATCACCATGTCGAGGCCATGGCCGCGCAGATGGCCGTCTCGCCGCGCCACCTGACCCGGCTGTTTCGCCGCCACCTGAACACCACCCCCGGCGCCTATTTGACCCGACTGCGCCTCGAGCAGGCGCGCCTGGCACTGCTCGACGCCAGCCAGCCGATATCGCTGCCACGCCTTGCCGCGCGCTGGCGACTGGGCGGCGCCGAACAACTGCGCCGCCAGTTTCAGCGCCACTACGGCGTTTCCCCCAGCGTCTATCGCCAGCGCTTCGCCTCCACCGACAGCACCCGTTAGCCACCGGAGAAGCTGTATGCCCATTACCGTCACCCTGCTATCGCTGTGCCAGGCCCTGCTGATCAGCGGCAATATCCTGCTGATCGCGGTATCGCCGCTGATCGGCGCCAGCCTGGCGCCCAGCGCCAACTGGTCCACTGCGCCGGTGGCCACCCAGTGGCTGGGGTTGATGTGCGCCACCATCCCGGCCTCGCTGATCATGGCCCGGCTGGGCCGAAAGCGCGGCTTCGTACTCGGCAACCTGTTGGGGCTGGTGGGCGTGGTAGTGGCGGTGCAGGCGCTGCGCGGCCAACACTTCGCGCTGTTCCTGCTGGCCACCTGGCTGATCGGTATCGGCATCGGCTTCGGCCAGCTGTATCGTTTCGCCGCGGTGGAGGCCGCCCCGGCGGCGCTGCGCGACCGCGCCATCGGCCTGGTGATGGGCGGCGGCGTGCTGGCGGCGTTCTTCGGCCCGTGGCTGGCCCGGGTCAGCCGCGAGCTCGGCGAAGTGCCCTTCCTGGGCAGCTTTCTCGGCCTCGGCGCACTCTATCTGGTGGCGCTGGCCATCCTTGCCGTGACGCGGCTGCCGCCGGCGACCCGCACCCACGGCGAGGGCACGCCGCGCCCGCTGGGTGAGATCCTGCGCCAGCCGACCTTTGTCGTCGCCGTCAGTGCCGCGCTGATCGGCTACGGGGTGATGAACCTGGCGATGACCGCCACGCCGCTGGCAATGGCTAGCGTCGGGCACCACTTCGACCACGTTGCCGCGACCATTCAGTGGCACGTGGTGGCGATGTTCCTGCCGTCGTTCTTCACCGGCCACCTGACCGCCCGCTTCGGCGCCAGACGCATGATCGTCGCCGGCTGCGTGCTGCTGGTGGCCAGTGCCCTGGCCGCGCAGATCGAGGCCGGGGTGATGGGCTTTCACGTTGCCCTGGTGCTGCTCGGGCTGGGCTGGAACTTCACCTTCCTGCCCGCCACCGGGCTGCTCACCGAGACCTACCAACCGGTGGAGAAGGCCCGCACCCAGGCCGCCAACGAGTTCCTGGTGTTCTCCACCGTGGCGCTCACCGCCCTGCTCGCCGGACCGCTGGTCAGCCAGCTCGGCTGGGCCACGCTCAATGCCCTGCTGATCCCGCTGGCGCTGCTGCCGGTGGCATTACTGGCCTGGCAGCGACTTGCCAAGGCGCCCACTGGCCCGCACATTAGTGGCTGAATTCACACCACGAGTGGTCATGCATGCCGCAACCCCTGGCACGCGAACTGGGTAACCTCATCGAACGCGGGCGCGACCGCCAGCTGCGCCTGGCGGTCACCGGCCTGTCGCGGTCCGGCAAGACCGCGTTTCTCACCTCGCTGGTCCATCAGCTGCGCCACGCCGGCCTCGAGGCGCGCCTCGACCTGCTGCCGGCGGCCCGCGACGGCCGCCTGCTCGGCGCCAGCCGGGTCAGCCAGCGCGACCTCGGCGTGCCGCGCTTCCCCTACGACCAGGCACTGGCGGCACTCGACGAGACTCCGCCGCGCTGGCCCGCGCCGACCCGCGGCATCAGCGAGCTGCGCCTGATGATTCGCTACCGCCCGGCCAAGCGCGGCCTGCTCGGCGGCGAGAGCCGCGAACTGACCCTCGATCTGTTCGACTACCCCGGCGAGTGGCTGCTCGACCTGCCGCTGCTCGATCACGACTACCTGAGCTGGAGCGAGTCCCAGGACGCGCGACTCAGCGTGGGCCAGGCGCGCCACGCCATGTTCGCCGAGTGGCGCGCGGCGGTGGCCGACCTCGACCCCGCCGCCGACGCCGACGAGGCGCAGCTGGCGGCGATTGCCGAACGCTACGCCGCAGGGCTGCGCGCCGCCCGCGAGGTCGGCTTCGCCGACCTGCAACCGGGGCGCTTCCTGCTGCCCGGCGATCTCGACGGCGCGCCGGTACTGCAGTTCTTTCCGCTACCGGGGCTCGCTGAAGCCCAGCGCAAGTCCCTCGAGGCGTTGCCCGAGGGCAGCGTCTATCGCACCCTGGCGGCACGCTACGCCCACTATCGTCGGCACATCGTCAAGCCCTTCTACCAGCAGCATTTCCGGCGCTTCGACCGGCAGATCGTGCTGGTCGACGTGCTCGGCGCCCTCAACGCCGGCCCCGAGCGCTTCGAGGACCTTTCCCGGGCGCTCTCCACGCTGATGCAGAGCTTCGCCTACGGCAAGCGCAGCCTGGTCTCGCGGCTGTTCGCACCGCGCATCGACCGCCTGGCGATCGCCGCCACCAAGGCCGACCACGTGACCCCCGAGCAGCACGGCCACCTGGTCAGCCTGCTCGAGGCACTGCTGGCCGAGCCGCTCAAGGACCTGCGCTTCGCCGACGTGCCGGTACGCGCGCTGTCGCTGGCGTCGATCCGCGCCACTCGCCCACGCGAGGTCGAGCAGCGCGGCAAGCGCACCCCGGCGCTGGCCGGCACCACCCTCGACGGTGACGAGGTGCTGCTGTTTCCCGGCGAGGTGCCACCGCGGCTGCCCGATGCCGGCTTCTGGGACCGCCAGGGGTTCGACTTCCACGCCTTTCGGCCGCTGCCCCGCGACGCCGGCGCCCTGCCCCACATCCGCCTCGACGCGGCCCTCGACTGGTTGATCGGAGACAAGCTGCAATGAACGATCCTCGCCCCGGCCAGCGCTTTACTGCGGAAGAGATGCCGCCAGCACCCAGCGATCCGCGCCCGGCACAGGCCTTCGACCCGGCGACCGAGAACCGCGACTGGCAGCCCGAGGCCGAGCCGCAGGCCCCCGGCGAGGCCTCGCTGGTGGCGAGCCTGGCGCGCCCGCGCAAGCGCCGCTGGGGGCTGTTGACGCTGCTCGGCGGCGCCCTGGGCCTCGGCGCGCTGGAGGCCGGCCAGACGCTGTATGCGGCGAGCCTCGGCGGCGACTGGCTGGCCGGCGCCTGGAGCATACTGCTGCTGCTGGCGCTGGGCCTGGGTGGCCACGCCCTGCTGCGCGAGCTGTGGCGGCTCAGGCGGCTACGCCGTCACGGCCGCCTGCGCGAGGCGCTGGCCGGCCTCGAGCAGGCCAGCCCGCGTGAGGCACTGGCGCTGGCCCAACGGCTGCGCGAGCAGCTCGGCCTGGATGCCGACCACCCCCACTGGCAGGGCTTCGTGACCGCCCACCAGTCGCACCACGACGGCGGCGAGACCCGTGCCCTGCTGGCCCATCACCTGCTCGCGCCCCGCGATCGCGAGGCACGCCGGCTGATCTCGCGAATGTCCGGTGACACCGCCGTGCTGGTGGCGGTCAGCCCGCTGACGCTGGTCGACATGGCGCTGGTGGCGTGGCGCAACCTGGCGCTGATCGACCGCCTGGCGCGCCTGTATGGGCTCGAACTTGGCTACGCCAGTCGCCTGCGGCTGTTTCGCGCGGTGCTCTACAACATGGCCTTCGCCGGCGCCAGCGAGATTGCCGGCGAGGCGAGCATGGAGATCCTGTCGATGAACCTCGCCGGGCGCCTCTCGACCCGCGCCGGCCAGGGGCTCGGCGTGGGCCTGCTCAGCGCGCGCCTGGGATTGCGCACCGCCCGCCTGACCCGACCGCTGGCCTTCGCCGCCGACGAGGCGCCGCGCATGAAGGACCTGCGCGGCGAGGTATGGCAGCGGCTGCGCCGCCTTGAGGAAGAACGCTGAGACTTGCTTGACCGGGATCAAGGCAGCGCCGCCATGATCGGCTAGGCTGAGGGGGAATATCCCTGACGGAGACAACCATGTTCAATTCAGTACTCATCGCCGTGGACGGCTCGGAGCATGCCAAGAAGGCCCTCGAGGTCGCCTGTCAACTGGTCGCCAAGGAGAACGCCACCCTGCATATCCTGCACATCCCCGAGGCGCTGTCGCATGAGACCACGCTGGTGTGGGGGATCGGCGCCATCGCCCTCGAATCCTCCCGCGAGGTGCTCGAGGAGGCCGGCAAGTCGGTCATCGAACGTGCCAGCGAGGCGGCACGCGGCATGGGCGCCAGCCACGTCGAGACGCATCTCAGCAAGGGCGACCCAGCGCGCAACATCCTGCGCCATGCCGAAAAGCTCGGCGTCGACGCCATCGTGATGGGCAGCCGCGGCCTGGGCGACTTTGCCGGGCTGATGATGGGCAGCGTCTCGCACAAGGTCACCCACAGCGCCAAGTGCACGGTGATCAGCGTGCGCTGACCCTTGCCCCATACCCGGTCGCCTATTGGCAGCGGCCGGGGCCCTGACGAGTCAGGCCAGGCGGCGCTCCGTCTCGGGGTCGAACAGCACCGCGCGGCCCATGTCGACGCGCAGCGCGAGTCGCTCGCCCGCCTTTACCCGGCACTTGGGGCCGACCCGCGCGGTGGCCTCATCCTCACCCAGCCTGAGCTTCAGCAGAATATCCGCACCGGTGGGCTCCACCACGCTGATTTGCGGCGTGAACGCCACGCCCTCCGCGTGTTCGCCAAGACGCGCATCGTCCTCGGCGAAGTGCTCCGGGCGCAGCCCCAGAATGACCGGCTGACCGAGTCGCTCGAGCATGGCCGGGGTTTCCCGTTCACGCGGCCAGGGTAGCCACAAGGGTTCCTCTTGCGGTGTCTCCACGTACAGCCGGTATTCGCCGGCGTCTTCCTCCAGCGTGGCGGTGAGAAAGTTCATTGACGGCGAACCCATGAAGCCGGCAACGAACAGGTCCACCGGGTCGTTATAGACCTCATCGGGCGAGCCGAGCTGAAGAATCCGGCCGTCGCGCATCACCGCGATGCAGTCGGCCAGCGTCATCGCCTCGATCTGGTCGTGGGTGACATAGACGATGGTGGTGCCAAGGCGCTGATGCAGCTTCTTGATCTCGGTACGCATGTCGACGCGCAGCTTGGCATCCAGGTTGGAGAGCGGCTCGTCGAACAGGTAGACCTTGGGCTCGCGGGCCAGCGCCCGGCCCATCGCCACCCGCTGGCGCTGGCCGCCGGAGAGCTGCGAGGGCTTGCGCTCGAGCAGGTGCGACATCTGCAGCAGGTCGGCGACCCGCTCCACGGCGGCTTCACGCTCGGCCTTGGGCACTTTGCGCATCTCCAGGCCGAAGCTGATGTTTTGACGCACCGTCATGCTCGGATAGAGCGCGTAGGACTGAAACACCATGGCGATATCACGCTCCGCCGGGGTCTGCCAGGTGACATCCTCACCGGCAATGCAGATCTCGCCGGAGGTGACCGGCTCGAGTCCGGCGATGGCGTTCATCAGCGTCGACTTGCCGCAGCCAGAAGGCCCTACCAGGATCAGGAACTCTCCCGAGTCGATCGCCAGACTCACGTCCTTGAGCACCTGCTCGCTGCCGAAGTCCTTGCACACCTTGTTGATTTCAAGCGCTGCCATGTCGAAAACCTCTTTGTTGTTCGGTGGCTCAGCCCTTGACCGAGCCGGCGGTGAGCCCGCGCACGAAGTACTTGCCGGCAAGGACGTAGACGATCAGCGTGGGCAGCGCGGCGATCATCGCTGCCGCCATGTCGACGTTGTACTCCCGCGCCCCGGTCGAGGTGTTGACCAGGTTATTGAGCGCCACGGTGACCGGCTGGCTGTTGTGGGCCGAGAACGCCACGCCGAACAGGAAGTCGTTCCAGATCTGGGTGAACTGCCAGATCACCGAGACCACGATGATCGGCGCCGAAACCGGCAGCAGGATGCGCCAGAAGATACGCAAGAAGCCGGCGCCGTCGAGCTTTGCCGCAGACACCAGTTCGGTGGGTACCGCGACGTAGAAGTTGCGGAAGAACAGCGTAGTGAAGGCGATGCCGAACACCACGTGCACCAGGATCAGCCCCACCCGTGAGGTCGACAGCCCCAGCCAGCCCAGGGTCTGGGCCATCGGCAGCAGCACCACCTGAAACGGGATGAAGCAGCCGAACAACATCAGCGCGAAGACCAGCTCCGAGCCCTTGAAGCGCCACTTGGTCAGGGCATAGCCGTTGAGCGCACCTATCAGCGTGGAAATCAGCACCGCCGGTACCACAATGGCAATGGAGTTGTAGAAGTAGCCCCCCACCCCTTCGCAGCGCATGCCGGTGCAGGCCTCTCCCCACGCCTTGATCCAGGGCGTCAGCGTTGGCTCGCGGGGCAGCGAAAGCAGCGTGCCGGGAGTGATCTCGGCCAGCGGCTTGACCGAGGTGATGAGCATCACCACGAGTGGCAGCAGATAGAACAGCGCCGCCAGGATCAACACGGCATAGAGCGAAACACGAGCGATACGTGCGCCCAGCGTGCGTTGGCGGATCACATTATCCATGGCGGTGGTTCCTCAGCTCGGAGTAGAGATAGGGGACCAGGATCGCCAGCACACCGCCTAGCATCAGCATGGCGCTGGCCGACCCCAAGCCGATCTGCGCTCGGGTAAAGGCGTGGGCGTACATAAAGGTGGCCGGCAGATCGGAAGCGTAGCCGGGCCCGCCACCGGTGAGCGCCACGACCAGATCGAAGCTCTTGATGGCGATGTGCGAGAGGATCATCACCGCGCTGAACACCACCGGCCGCAGGCACGGGATGACCACTCGCCAGTAGATGCTCGGCAGGCTGGCGCCGTCGAGCTGGGCGGCCTTGAGGATGCTGTCGTCGATGCCGCGCAGCCCGGCCAGGAACAGCGCCATGACGAAGCCAGAGGCCTGCCACACGGCGGCGATCACCAGGGTATAGACGGCCATGTCGGGGTCCACCAACCAGTCGAAGCGGAAATTCTCGAAGCCCCAGCCGCGCACCATGGCCTGGATGCCAAGCCCGGGATTGAGCAGCCACTTCCAGACCACGCCGGTGACGATGAACGACAGTGCCATGGGATACAGATAGACGGTGCGCAGCGCCCCCTCCTGGCGGATGCGCTGGTCGAGCAGGATCGCCAGCAGCAGCCCCAAGGCCAGGCAGATCGCCACGAACAGGCCACCGAATATCACCAGATTGGAGGAGGCCACCCACCAGCGGTCGTTGGCCATCAGACGCGCGTACTGGGCGAAGCCGACGAAGTCGTAGCTGGGCAGCATGCGCGAGCCGGTCAGCGAGAGGATGAAGGTCCACAACATGAAGCCGTAGACGAAGAACAGCGAGATGGCGATCGACGGCGCCAGCACCAGCTTGGGCAGCCAGGCCTGGAGCAGGCCGGACGGACTGCGCCGTGAGCCGGTAGCGGCGGCCGGCTTGGCCGCGCAACGCGACAGGGACATAGCGAAGTACCTCGGAGGTGAGCGACGTGCAACGGGCCCGATACATCAGGCCCGTTGCCGTTCGGCAGCGACGGCTTACAGTGCGGCCTGGGCGGCGTTCACCATGCGCCGGGCGGCCTCCTCGGCGGCCATGTCACGCGCGTTGAAGTAGTTGGTCACCACGTCGAAGATGGCGCCCTGGACGTCGGCGCGCACGGCCATGCCGTGGGCCATGCTGGGCACCAGGCCACCCTCGTTGGCAGTGCGCTGGAAGTCGTCGAGGGACTGCTGGGCACACTGGTCGAACTCGCTCATGTCGAGGTCGGGGCGGGCGGGAATCGAGCCCTTGGCCAGGTTGAAGGCCTCCTGGAAGATCGGCTCCAGCGCCAGACGCGCCAGGGCATGCTGGGCATCGCGCTCCTCGCCTTCGACGCGGAACACGGCCAGGCTGTCGATATTGAAGGTGAAGGCGTCCTGGGTGCCGGGCGCGGCGGCGCACAGGTAGTCCTCGCCGGCGGTCAACTCGGCGGCGGTGAACTCGCCCTTGGCCCAGTCGCCCATCAGCTGCATGCCGGCATCGCCGTTGATGACCATCGAGGTGGCGATATTCCAGTCGCGGCCGGACATGTCGTCGTCCATCAGCTCGCGCAGGCGCTTGAAGGTCTCCAGCGCCTCGACCATCCGTTCGCTGCCCAGCGCCTCGGGGTCGAGATCGACCAGCGCGTGCTGATAGAACTCGCTGCCGCCGGTGGCCAGCAGCACGCTCTCGAATACGGTGGCGTCCTGCCACGCCTGGCCGCCGTGGGCCAGCGGGATGAAGCCCGCCTCGCGAATCGCCTCGCCGGCACTGAACAGCTCGTCCAGGGTGGTCGGCATCTCCACGCCGGCCGCCTCGAGCACCTCGGGATTGGCCCACAGCCAGTTGACCCGGTGCACGTTGACCGGCACCGCCACATAGCTGCCGTCGTGACGCATGATCTCGGCCACCGTGGGCGGCAGCAGATCGTCCCAGCCCTCGGCCTCGGCCACCTCGTCGAGCTCGCCGAGCAGCCCAAGCTCGCCCCACTCCTGTATCTCGGGCCCCTTGATCTGAGCCGCCGACGGCGGGTTGCCTGACATGGCGCGGGACTTGAGCACGGTCATGGCGGTCTCGCCACCGCCACCGGCCACTGCAAAGTCTTCCCAGCCGTAGCCCTCGGCTTCCATCAGCTCCTTGAGCACGTTGGCCGCGCGGGCCTCGCCGCCGGAGGTCCACCAGTGCAGCACCTCCACCTCGGCGGCCTGGGCCGCGGAAAGCGCCAACGAGGCCGCCAGCGTCGTGGCCAGGGCCGTCTTGGGGAAAGAGATATTGAATGACATCATTGGCATGCTCCTGCTGTTGTTATTGATGCCGGTCGTCGCCGGAGTGCCAGTAACGTTAGTCGAGAGCGGGCGCGCCTAGGGTTACCTAGTCCTGCAAAGTATTGCGCCACCATTACAAGCTCGTAATATTCTGCGGCCGCGGCAGAACGACGGCGACCTCCAGGCCCTCTGCTGGATGATTGCCGAGCGTGATGTCACCGCCCAGGGCACGGGCGATATGCCGGGCGATGCCCAGCCCCAGACCGCTGCCGCCAGTATTGCGGCTGCGCGAGGGCTCGAGGCGCACAAAGGGCGCAAACACCCGCTCGCGCTGAGCCTCGGGGATGCCCGGGCCGTGGTCGCGGATGACGATCGAGAGTTGCTCGGGAGAATCAGCCAGCGTTACCTCGGCGCGCCGGCCGTAGAACACCGCATTCTCAAGCAGGTTCGCCAGACAGCGCTTGAAGGCCAGCGGCTTCACCGCTAGTGGGGCGGCGCGCCCCATGAGGGTTACCTCACCGCCCTGCAACGCCAGCTCGGCGGCCAGCTCCTCGAGCACCGCCCGTGGCTCGACCTCCTCCACCGTCTCGTGCAGGTCGAAGCCCTTGACCGAGGCCAGGGCCCCCTTGACCAGCAGGTCGAGTTCGTCCAGCGAGGCGCAGAAGCGCTCGCGCTGCAGCGGATCGTCGAGCATCTCGGCACGCAGCCGCAGCCGGGTAATCGGTGTCTTGAGGTCGTGGGAGATCGCCGAGAACAACCGCTCGCGCTCGTCGACCTGGTCGCGGATGCGCTCCTGCATGCGGTTGAACGCCAGTGCCGTGGCGGCCACCTCGCGCGGCCCGCTTTCGCGCAGCGGCGGCGCGTCGAGATCGTCGCCGAGCTGACGCGCGGCCCGCGACAGCCGCGCCAGCGGCCGAGTCACGCTGCGAATGCCGAGCAGCGACAGGCCGATCACCGTGAGCAGCACCATCAGGCTCGCCAGCAGCCGCTCGCCGGAGAGCCAGCGGTACTCGTTAAACAGGTCGGGCACCGGCAGCAGGGTGGCGACATAGAGCCAGGTGTCGGGGCCGAGCTCCATCTGCACCACCAGGATCGGCGGCGACAGCGGCTCCATCAGCAGGCTGTGCTGGCCCCAGCGCGGTGGCAGGTCGTGCAGCAGCACCTGGTTGTTATAGACACGCAGTGTCTCGGCGCGCGAAAACTCCACCAGCACGTCGTCGATGTTCAACTCGGCGGTGAGAATCTCGCGAAAGTTGTCGACCACCAGCGCCTTTTCCGGCCCCGAGCCGATATCCTCGACCGGGATGCGCCGCTCGTTGACACTTACGAAGAAGCGCGTACCGCCCATGTTGCGCAGCTGGTCGAGCACGATGTGGCGGTACTCGACGGGCAGCGAGCGGAAGAAGCGCATCGACGAGGCCACGCTAAAGGCGACATTGCGTGACAGCTCGTCGAGCTGCTCGAGTTGGCTCGAGCGCACCTGGGAGGTCCAGACGGCATAGCTGGCCAGCTGGGCGGAGAGCACCCCGACCAGCATGATCAGCACGAAGCGTCCGCGCAGCGTACGTGGCAGCCAGCGCGACAAGCGTCGACGCCAGTGCTTGATACGTCCAGCGTTCACGTCAGCGCTGCGACCCGAGCGGTGAAGACGTAGCCGGCCCCACGCACGGTACGGATCAGTTGGGGAGAGTGGGTGTCCTCACCCAGCCGCTGGCGCAGCCGGCACACGTGCACGTCGATGGAGCGGTCCAGCGGCGGCGACGGACGCCCCCGGGTCAGCTTATACAGCGCTTCCCGCGAGAGCACCTGTTCGGGATGCTCGAGAAACACCTGAAGCAGTTGGAAGTCGGCCCCCGATAGCGGTGTGCGGGCTTCATGCTCATCGATCAACTCACGGGTCATGCGATCCAGCCGCCAGGTGCCGAAGGCCACCAGCCGTACGCCGGCCGTGTCGGAGGCTGCCCTGCCAGCGACACGACGTAGCACCGCCTTGATACGCGCCAGCAGTTCTCGCGGGTTGAACGGCTTGCTCAGGTAGTCATCGGCGCCAAGTTCCAGCCCCAGGATACGGTCGGTCTCATCGGCACTGGCGGTGAGCATGATGATCGGTACGTCGCTGCCACGGCGAATGTCACGACAGATGGTGAAGCCGTCGTCGCCGGGCAGCATGATATCGACGATCAGCAGGTCGGGCGACTCGACGGCCAGCAGGCGATGGAGTGACACGCCATCTTCGGCGGCCAGGGCACGGTAGCCGTGGCGCCCCAGGTAGTCGACGAGCAGTTCGCGGATCTCGGGGTCGTCGTCGACCACGATCAGGGTGGCGGGGGGTGTGGTCATCGTCGTCCGATGGCAAGGGCGCGGCGTCAACCGCGCCGGTGTGTCGTTACCAGATGACACCAGATGATGGGCAAGCCCGGCGGGTACGACAAGGGCTCCTAGACCATGGTCGACATGCGCTAGAGCGCGAAACGGTCTCGCAAGAGCCTGGCCACGGCGGTATTGGCATGGTGGCCGATCACCCTGGCGCCGTGGACACGTCCCGCCAGTGCGGGGTGGGCATTGGCCATGACGTGGGCCTCGCCGGCCACCGACAGCATCTCGCTATCGTTGAGGTTATCGCCGAAGGCCAGGCAGGCCTCGGGGGCAACGTCCAGGCGCTCGAGCAGGGCCAGAAGCGCCTGGCCCTTGTTGACCCCGCCGGCCATCACCTCCAGGGAGTTGGCCATCGAGTAGGTGACGTGCAGTTGCTCTCCCAGGCGCGCGGCAATGCCGGCCTCGAGCTCGGCCAGATGCGCTGGATCACCGATGTAGAGCACCTTGCCCACCCCCTGGCCATCGAGCAGGGCCGGCTCCACCACCCGGTAGCTGAAGCCGGTATGCGCGTGCAGCGCCAGCAGCGCCGGCGCCGGCGCATCGATCAGCCACTCGTCGTCTTGATAGAGATTGAGGCGCACCTCGGCCGGGCGCTCCAGGGCGATCAGCTCGCGGGCATGCTCCGCCGCCAGATGGCGCGCATGCAACAGCTGATCGTCCGGGGCGTGCAGATAGGCGCCGTTGGTGCTGATCAGATGTACCGGCACGCCGAGCCGCTCGCGGAACGCCAGCATATCGCGATAGTGGCGCCCCGAGGCGAAGGCCAGGTGGTGGCCCTGCTCGGCCAGCTCGCGCAGCGTGGCGACGGTGTCGGGGTGAAGGTCGTGGTCGGCGCCCAGCAGGGTACCGTCGAGATCGGAAACGATCAGGTGTGGCGGCATGCAGCGTCCTCGATGGAATCGTGTCACCCCGACTAACGTATAGCCGAACGCCCTGCGACCACAAGCGCAGAGGGGGTATGCTGAACGTCTCGGTAGACGTGTCACAGGAGACGCCATGAAGACCCTCGTGATCGGCGCCAACGGCCAGATTGGCCGCCAGTTCTGCGAACTCGCCAGCCGCGGCGGCGTGTCGCTACGCGCCATGATCCGCCACTCCGACCAGCAGCCGTGGTTTCATGAACGCGGCATCGATACCGTGATCGGCGATCTGGAAGGCGACTTCCATCAGGCCTTCAATGGCTGCGACCAGGTCGTCTTCAGCGCCGGCTCGGGCCCGCATACCGGCCCCGACAAGACGCTGTTGATCGACCTCTACGGGGCGATCCGGGCCGTCGACCTGGCGGTCGAGCGCGGCCTGGAGCGTTTCCTCATGGTCAGCGCGCTGCGCGCAAGCGACCCCATGGCCGCCCCCGTCAAGCTGCGCCCCTATATGGCGGCCAAGTTCGCCGCCGACGCCTATCTACGCAGCTCGCGTATCCCCCACGTGATCCTCAAGCCCGGCAAGCTCACCGATGCCCCCGCCAGCCGGCTGGTCAGTGCCGCCGCTCACGCCGACGGCATCGAGGTCTCGCGCGGCAACGTCGCCTACGCGCTGCTGCACCTGAGCCAGGCGCGCATGCTCAAGAACCGCGAGTTCGATCTGCTCGACGGCGACTCGAGCATTGCCATGGCCCTGCTGTAGATTGGCGGGGCCGACGGGAATCCGTATAGTGGCTGCCTACCCCCGCCAAGCTAAAGTGTCCGATGCTGCAGAATAACGCCCTGCTTGCCCAGCTCAAGCAACAGATTCGCTCTACCACGCCTCGCGTAGAGGGCGTGATCAAGGCCACCGACAAGGGATTCGGCTTTCTCGAGACCGACGACGGCGAGTCCTACTTCGTGCCGCCGCCGGCCATGAAGCAGGTCATCCACGGTGATCGCGTCGCAGCCGTTGTCCACGAGGAGGGCGACAAGCGCTCCGTCGAGCCGGATACCCTCATCGAGCAGGGCTTGACGCGCTTCGTCGCCCGCGTGCAGAAGCGCGAGGGACGACTGGCCGTGGTGCCCGACCACCCGTCGATCAAGAATGTCCTCAAGTCGCGGATCAAGAACAGCCTCGACGAGGAGAGCATCGCCGACGGCGACTGGATCGTGGCGCGCCTGGTACGCCATCCGCTCAAGGAGAACGATCGCGGCTTCTTCGCCCAGATCGACGAGCTGGTGGTCAAGGCCGACGACCCGGCGGTGCCGTGGCGCGTGACCCTGGCCCGCCATGCCCTGGAGCAGGCCTCCCCCGAGGCCGGTGACGAGTGGCCGCTGCGCGACGAGGGCCTTACGCGGGAAGATCTCACCGCCGAGCCATTCTTCACCATCGACGGCGAGAAGACCCGCGACATGGACGATGCGCTGCGCGTCGAGCCCCGCGACGGCGGCGGCTGGCGGCTCAGCGTAGCCATCGCCGACCCCACCGCCTACGTCGACGAACAGCACGCCGCCGACCTCGAGGCGCGCACCCGGGCCTTCACCGTCTATCTGCCGGGGCAGAACGTCACCATGCTGCCGGAAGTGCTGGCCGACGACCTGTGCTCGCTGTGGGAAGGCCGTGAGCGGCCGGTGCTGACCTGCACCCTGGAGATCAACGCCGACGGCAGCCTCGGCGACTACCGCTTCTTCGCCGCCACCGCCAAATCCCAAGCCAAGCTGGTCTACGACCAGGTCTCCGATTGGCTGGAGGGACACGGCGAGTGGACGCCTGACGCGGCGATCGCACCCCAGCTCGAGGCGCTGCGCGACCTCACCGAGGCCCGCAGCGCCTGGCGCACCGAACACGCGCTGGTGTTCAAGGATCGCCCCGACTATGTGTTCGACCTCGACGAGGCCGGCAACGTGCTCGGCATCCGCACCGAGGAGCGGCGCATCGCCAACCGCATGATCGAAGAGTCGATGATCGCCGCCAACGCCTGCTGCGCCGATCTGCTCGCCGACAAAGTCGGCCACGGGATATTCAACGTGCACCGTGCCTTCGACCCGGAAAAGGCCGAGGCCGCTCACGAGTTCCTCAGCGCCCAGCAGATCGAGGTCGAGCGCGAGGCACTTACCGAGCTGCCGCGCTACCGTGAACTCAAGCGCGCCCTGGAGAGCCGCGAGGACGCCTGGCTGGACGTGCGCCTGCGCCGCTTCCAGGGCTTTACCAGCATGTCGGCGCTGCCCGGCCCGCACTTTGGCCTGGGGCTGCCGGCCTATGCCACCTGGACCTCGCCGATCCGCAAGTACGGCGACATGGTCAACCACCGCCTGATCAAGCAGGTCCTCAAGGGCGAGAGCGCTTCGGCAGAGGCCAGCCAGCAGCTCACCGAACAGCTCACCGAGCGGCGCCGCCTCAACCGCATGGCCGAACGCGACGTCAAGGACTGGCTCTACGTGCGTTTCCTCGACGAGGCTGCCAAGCAGCAGCAGACCTTCGACGCCGAGATCATCGCCATCAACCGCGGTGGTATGCGCGTGCGCCTGGTCGCCAACGGCGCCACCGCCTTCGTTCCCGCGCCGCTGATGCACAGCGACCGCGACAAGGTGGTGATCGACGACAAGGAAGGCCGCGTGCAGATCGAGGGCGAGGAGCGCTTCAAGCTCGGCGATGCGATTCGCGTGGCGCTCACCGAGGCTCGCGAAGAGACTCGCTCGCTGGTGGCCCGCCCCGCCGAGTGAGTTCTACCCAGCCCGCGACACGGCCCCGCCAGGCTCGCCCTGGCGGGGCCGTGCTATGTGGGGGAGTAACTCGCGTGTAAGAAGGGTTTATGCCAAGGTAACGTAAAAGGACGACAATGGTGGGTGAGTTGATCCATCAGGGAAGCTGACGCGATGGCAACACACCTCGGACTGCGTGGCAAGTCGGTCGCGACGCTGCTGCTGGCCTTCCTGCTGGCACTTGTCCCGGCCGTGCTGATCGGCTGGATGGCCGTCGATGAAGTGCGCCGCCACTTCGCTACCGCCTATGCCGAGCAGTACACCTTGCTGCAGATGCAGCGGATTACCGCGCCGGTGTCGAGAGAGTTGGCACTATCGCGGCGCTTTGCCAACTCGGTCGTTACCCGCGAGTGGTTACGCCAGCCCGAGGATCCCGAGCGCCGCGACAGGTTCTTCGCCGAAGCCGAGGGGTTCCGGCAGCAGTTCGGCAGCAACGTCTATTTCATCGTCGATCATGCCACCCGTGACCACTACTTTGCCGACCGGCACGACGCAGCGCCCAGCCCCCACCACCGCCTCTCCCGCGACGACGCGCAGGACGACTGGTACTTCACCACCATGGCGAGTACCGCCACCTATGATCTCGACGTCAGCGTCGACCCGGTGCTCGAGCGCGCCATGCTGTGGGTCAACGTCAAGGTCCGTGACAACGGCGAACTACTCGGTCTGGCCGGCGGCGCCCTGGATCTGGACGACTTCCTGACCCACGTCACCCGCGCCGGTGCCCCAGGGCTGACGTCAATGGTCGTCGACCCCCGTGGGCGCCTCCAGGCCCATTCCGACCTGTCGCGGATTGCCGTGGGCCAACGCGGCGCATCCATTGATGCCGACAATCAGCGACACATCCAAGCCTTGATCGACAGTGCCGAACAGCGCGCCGAGGTGAGACGCGCCATGCAGGGGGTGATGCGTCGACCCGGCGCTATCCGCAGCCTGGATGTCGAGATCAACGGCGAACCGAGGCTGCTCTCGGTGGGCTATATCCCGGAACTCCAGTGGCTGCTGGTCACTACTCTTGACATGCAGTCCGCCCCCATTGTCGAGGGTCGCTGGTTCTGGCCACTGCTTGGCGCGCTGATATTGGTGCTGGGCAGTCTCACGGCGGCCTTCGCCTTCGCCACCCATCGCCTGATACTGACGCCGCTGCAGCATCTGACGCTGTCGGCCCGCACCATCGCTGGCGGCGACTACCGTCCGCAACTCCCCACCCAACGCCACGATGAGATCGGCGAGCTTTCCCAGGCGTTCTCGCATATGGCGCGTCAGGTCGCCGATCACACGCGCAACCTCGAAACGCAGGTGCATGAGCGCACTCGCGAGCTGGAGAACGCCAATGCGGCAATGGCCACCGCACACCAGCAGCTCGACGACTCCATCCAGTACGCCAGCATCATCCAGCGCGCCATCCTGCCCGACATGCAGCTCCACGAGCATCTGGCCACATATCACGCCGTGCTATGGAAACCGCGCGATACCGTCGGCGGCGATTTCTATGTCTTCCGTGCCACCCAGCACGGCTACCTGATCGGCGTGGTCGACTGCGCCGGCCACGGGGTTCCCGGTGCCATGATGACCATGCTGGCTCGTGCCATCATCGACCACGCCATCGCCCAGGAGGGTGCCGACGACCCCGCTGCCCTCCTCAACGAGATCGATCGCCAGTCGCGCCAGCTACTCCCCGAAGCGCAGTTGCCCTCGTCCATCGCCACCAATATGGACATCGGTCTCGCCTGGGTCGAGACAGCATGCCAGCAACTCACCTATGCCGGAGCCAAGCTCGACCTTTATGCCAGCGACGGCAACCAGCTCGAACACCTCAAGGGACACAAGCGTGCCCTGGGACATCGCCGCCCGGCCCGCTATACCAACCAACAGCTGCCGCTTCACCCCGGTTGGCGCTATTATCTATGTAGCGACGGTTTTCTCGATCAGGCCGGTGGCGGTCACGGCTTCGGCTTCGGCAACCGCCGCTTCGAGGCACTGATACGACGCCAGGCGGCGGCGCCACTCGATGCCCAGCTTGCGGCCTTCGAGCAGGCGCTCAACGAGTATCAAGGCCCACACAGCCAGCGTGACGACATCACCCTGCTGATCTTCTGCACGGAGCCGGAAGTCACCGAGCCCGTTGCCCATCGTCCACCCAGCCCCACTCAGGGCTGAATCATTGCCAGCCAAGGAATTGCCATGGATCTACTGAGCATGCGAGAGAGCTATCTACATGATCGCATCATGCTGTGCTTCAATGGCCCCATATCACGCAGCCTGATCGAGGAGATCGGCAAGGCGCTACGCAACTATCTGGACACCCAGCAAGCCGCCCCCTCCGCCGCCATGGATGTCTTTGCCGTCTATATCGAGATGACCCAGAACATCCGCCACTACGCCCGCCGCCAGGGCTATGACGATGAGCTCGCCGCGGCCACGGTGGCCGTGGCGCGCAGCGACCAGGGCCACTATCAGGTGAGCGCTGGCAACCTGGTCGAGCGGGCCGACGGAGAGCGGCTGGTAACCGCCGTCGAGGCGCTCTCCCTGCTCGACAAGCCAGCGCTCAAGCAGGCCTACAAGCAGCAGCTGCGCCGTCCTCGCGATGCCGAGACGCCCAGTGGGGCCGGCCTGGGCCTGATTGACATGGCCCGCAAGTCCAGCCGCCCCCTGCATGCCTCACTGCAGCCATTGTCGAATCAGCGAAGTTTCTTTAGCCTTACAGCCACGATTTGACCTGACCATGACAACCATGATTTCCGATCTCGACATTCCCGGCAGCCAGTCCGCGCCGGCGATTCAAAGCGACTGGCAGGCGGGACGTCTGGCCATGCAGGGCGACTCCTATCCAGAGAACTCCTACGAGCTCTTCGACCAGGTGATCCACTGGGTGCGTCACTTTCTTGCCAACCAGCAGCGGCCACTGCACCTGGAACTCGCGCTGGTGTATCTCAATACCAGCTCGGTGAAGGCGATGATGGATATCTTCGACCTGCTCGAGGAGGCCTTCGAAACGGGCCGCGAGGTGTCGGTCACCTGGCATTATGATGCGCGCAACGAGCGCATTGCCGAGCTGGCCGATGAATTTCGCGAAGACTGCAGCTACCCTTTCGCTATCATTCCTGTCTCGGGCGAGTCATGAAAGACCATGACGAAGAGGCGTTACTGGCAGAGGTTGCCACCTTGCTCGACGCTTCCGAGCACACCGGCCACCCGCTGCATTGCGCCCTGCAACGCCTCTATCGGCAGCACTGCGATCAGCGCGTGCAGGTCGAGCGCTTGATCAGCATCTCCGATCGCTATCAATTGCTGGCCATGGAGGCTCAGCAGGTGACGCAGCGGCGCTACGAGCGTACCCTGCGGCGCCAGCGCAAACTGTCGCGCATTTCCGACGGCTATCAGGCGCTGATGCGCGAGCGCAATCAGGCATTGCAACAGGCCTCGACCCACGACCCGCTCACCGAACTACCCAACCGCCGACTGATCGGCGAGCGCCTGGAAGAGCTCGTCAGTGAGCGGCGCCGCTTCAGCCTGGCGCTGCTGGATATCGATCACTTCAAACTGATCAACGACCACCACGGCCATGACATAGGCGACCGGCTGCTGGTGGCCATCACCCAGGAGCTGAGTGCGACGCTGCGCCACTATGACCTGTGCGGTCGCTGGGGCGGCGAGGAGTTCCTGCTGCTGCTGGCCGACACCGACCTCCAAGAGGCTCACGCCATCGTCGAACGCCTGCGCCAGCGTCTCGCCGCGGTGACGATCCACGACGCCGACCAGTCGCTGTCGGTCACCGTCAGCGCCGGCTTGAGCCAACATCTGCACGGCGAGCCTCATCAGACCACGCTGAAGCGTGCCGATGAAGCACTACTCAAGGCCAAGCGCGATGGCCGCGACCGCAGCCTGAGCGCCACGCGCTAAGCGCTCCCGCTCAGTTTCGTTGCCGCTTCTCGGCGGCCCAGTCGATGGCAGGGCCGCGCATGCCGTGGCCGCCGCGATAGGGCGCATACGCGGGCGGCGCCCAGCCGGCCAGCCTCTCCGGCGCCAAGCGAAACACCTCGACGCCGATCGGCTGGCAGGTGGTGAGCGGGTCCCTGGCATCGGGGCCCCACAGGTCCAGCGACAGATCGCCGCCGGGGCAGCACGACAGCGCGCAGAGCAGATCGATCTCGGCGAAGAACTCGATATAGTCGCCCTCGCGGGCCGGGCAGGCCTTCATGAAGTACTGGTCGTCGTCGTTGAGCCCGGTGCACTGGAAAACGTTGAGCACGTCGTGGACGTCGAACTCGGTGAGCCCGAACGGCGTCACCGCGCGCACCAAGTTCGAGTGACAGTGATGGTCGAAATCCTCGCCGGTGAGCAGCTTGTTGACGTAGGGGTCGCAGCGGGTGCCGAGCAGGTCGTGAACCCGGCCGCCATCGTCATCGACGCCATAGCCCTCCAGCGTATCGGCGATGATGGTCGCCATCGGCCGCAAATAGGGCAGCGTCGACCACAGCCGGTCGAAGGTCGAGACGTGGGCTCGCTGCAGCTGGCGCGTTCGCGAGGCCCAGAAGCGTTCGCGCGGGTTGTGCCGATGCCAGAGATTCAAGTCGCCGACCTGCGGGCCATGCAGCGTCGATAGCCGCAGCACGTGCCCGGCTGGCACCGTCCAGGCCAGACCATCGCGCAGCGGGACGACGTGCTGCGCGATGCGCTCGCGGTCGGCAGGATCGGTGAGCCGCGTATAGAAGTCGCGGTCCACCTCGAGTGCCGAGCCCTGATTTGCTTGATAGGCGGCGGGCATCTTGGCCATGCAGTACCTCCAGGTCGGATAGGTGGCTACATCTGATCGGGGTGCGGTGGCGTGCCGACCTTGACCTTGCTGATGCGCTCGGCGGAAAGCCCGCGGAACAGCGCGAACATCATGGCGAAAACCATGATGAAGATAGGCAGACCGATCACCGTGATCACCTGCTGCAGCGCCTCGAGTCCCGCCTCGCCAGCGAGCACGATCAGCATCGCCGCCACGGCGCCCTCGGACACGCCCCAGAACACCCGCTGGCGAATCGGCCCCTGGCCCGAATCGCCAGTGCACAGCATGTCGACCACCAGCGACGCCGAGTCCGAGGAGGTGGCGAAGAAGATCGCCACGATCACTACCGCCAGTCCCTGGATCAGGGTCGTCGCAGGGAAGTGTTCGAAGAAGGCGAACATCGCCAGCGGAACGCTCTCGGCCACCGCCGCCGACATCACCCCGGCCTGGTCGCCCAGCGCCTCGCGGGCGGCGCTGCCGATACCGTCGATCTCCATCGCCGACCAGCCGAAGATCGCAAACCACACCAAGGTGAACAGCGACGGTGCGAACAGCACACCAAGTACGAACTCGCGAATGGTGCGGCCGCGCGAGATGCGCGCCACAAAGATGCCGATGAACGGCGACCAGGTCACCGTCCAGGCCCAGTAGAACACCGTCCAGTTGCCCTGCCAGCCCCAACTGCCGCCCTCACGGGTGTACTGCGCCAGGGTATCGTTCCAGAACGCCATGGGCACGATATTGGAGACGTAGATACCCAAGGTCTCGATGATGCCGCGCAGCAGGAATACCGTGGAGCCGGTCACCAGCACGAACAGCAACAAGCCGGTAGCCATACCGATATTGATGTTTGAGAGCACCTTCACGCCCTTGTCTAGCCCGGCCACGATCGAAGCCACGGCCACCGCGGTCAGCACGAGGATGATCAATACCTTGACGGTGACGTTGTCAGGCACGCCCATCAGCTCGGACAGGCCAGCGTTGATCTGCGAGGTGCCAAGCCCGATCGACACCGCCACACCAAACAGGGTGCCGAGCACCGCGAAGATGTCGATGGTCTTGCCGATCGGCCCGTAGACCCGCTCCTTGAGCAGCGGGTAAAACACCGAGCTGACCCGCATCGGCAGGCCATGGCGATGGATGAAGTAGGCGAACGCTAGCCCCGGCAGGGTGAAGATGGTCCAGGTATGCAGGCCCAGGTGGTAGAGCGAGAAGCCTATCGCCTCCTGGGAGGCCTCCACCGAGTGCGGTTCGATGTCGCCATAAGGCGGATTGGAGAAGTGGAAGATCGGCTCGGCCACACCCCAGAACATCAGCACCGTACCGATGCCGCCGGCAAACAGCATGGTGAACCAGGAGACATTGCCATATTCGGGTTTTTCGTCCTCGCGGCCGAGGCGAATCTGGCCGTAGCGGCTGATCGCCACCCACAGCAGAAACAGTAGCCAGGCGTTGACGCCCATGATGAAGAACCAGCCGAGATTGGTGACGACCCACTCCCGACCATTGGCGAACACGTCCCTGATCGTCTCCGGGGCGATCAGCAGCGCTAGAAGAAACGCCACCATCAACCCTGCCGAGGTAAAGAAGATGGTCGGTTCGGTACGTAACCCGAGTCGTCTGGCCAGCTCGTCCATATCGCCCCCTGCTCCCTGCTGTGGCGGGATGACGCGCATCCCGATGGCTATGCCATTCAGCCTAGCAGCTCCTCGGCATCTCACCGACACGGATCGGTAAACGAATATCAAAAAGGGCACCCGAAGGTGCCCTTTGACGACTCACGACTGAAACGGTCGGCAACTTACCAGCCGGTTACCTGCTTCAGGGCGTCGCCGATCTCGGCCAGCGAACGCACGGTCTTGACGCCGGCATCTTCCAGGGCGGCGAACTTCTCGTCCGCGGTGCCCTTGCCGCCAGAGATGATCGCACCGGCATGGCCCATGCGCTTGCCCGGAGGCGCGGTCACACCGGCGATGTAGGAAACCACCGGCTTGGAGACGTTGGCCTTGATGTAGGCCGCGGCCTCTTCCTCGGCGGTGCCGCCGATCTCGCCGATCATCACGATCGCCTCGGTCTGCGGGTCCTTTTCGAACATCTCGAGGATGTCGATGAAGTTGGAGCCCGGGATCGGGTCGCCGCCGATGCCCACGCAGGTCGACTGGCCAAAGCCGTGGTCGGTGGTCTGCTTGACCGCTTCATAGGTCAGGGTGCCGGAGCGCGACACGATGCCGACACGGCCCGGCTCGTGGATATGGCCCGGCATGATGCCGATCTTGCACTCGCCCGGAGTGATCACGCCGGGGCAGTTGGGGCCGATCAGGCGCACGCCCAGCTCGTCACACTTGACCTTGGCGTCGAGCATGTCGAGGGTCGCGATGCCTTCGGTGATGCACACGATCAGCTTGATGCCGGCGTTGGCGGCTTCGAGGATCGAGTCCTTGCAGAACGGCGCCGGCACGTAGATCACGCTGGCCTCGGCGCCGGTCTGCTCGACCGCTTCCTTGACGGTGTTGAACACCGGCAGGCCGAGGTGCTCCTGGCCGCCCTTGCCCGGGGTCACGCCGCCGACCATCTGGGTGCCGTAGGCGATCGCCTGTTCGGAGTGGAAGGTCCCCTGGCCGCCGGTGAAGCCCTGGCAGATGACCTTGGTGTTCTTGTCGATCAGGATGCTCATTACTTGCCCTCCGCCGCGTTGACGACCTGCTGAGCCGCGTCGGTCAGACTGGTAGCAGCGATGATGTTGAGACCGCTGGAGGCCAGCTTCTCGGCACCCAGCTCGGCGTTGTTGCCCTCGAGACGCACCACTACCGGCACGTTGACGCCGACCTGTTCGACCGCGCCGATGATGCCTTCGGCAATCATGTCGCAGCGCACGATGCCGCCGAAGATGTTGACCAGTACCGCCTTGACGTTGTCGTCGGAGAGGATGATCTTGAACGCCTCGGCCACGCGCTCCTTGGTGGCGCCGCCGCCGACGTCGAGGAAGTTGGCCGGCTTGCCGCCGTTGAGGTTGACGATGTCCATGGTGCCCATGGCCAGGCCAGCGCCGTTGACCATGCAGCCGATGTTGCCGTCGAGCGCCACGTAGTTGAGTTCCCACTTGGCGGCGTCGGCTTCGCGCTCGTCTTCCTGGGACGGGTCACGCATCGCCTGCAGGTCTGGATGACGGTAGAGGGCGTTGCTGTCCAGGTTGATCTTGGCGTCGAGGCAGTGCAGGTTGCCTTCGTCGGTGATCACCAGCGGGTTGATCTCGAGCAGCGCCAGATCCTTGTCGTGGAACAGCCTGGAAAGGCCCAGGAAGATCTTGGTGAACTGCTTGATCTGGTCGCCCTTGAGGCCCAGCGCGAAGGCCAGCTCACGGGCCTGGTACGGTTGCGCACCGACCAGCGGGTCGATCTCGGCCTTGAGGATCTTCTCGGGGGTCTCCTCGGCGACCTTCTCGATCTCCACGCCGCCTTCGGTGGAGGCCATGAACACCACGCGACGGGTGGTACGATCGACCACCGCGCCCAGGTAGAGCTCGCTGGCGATATCGGTGCAGTTCTCGACCAGGATCTTGGCGACCGGCTGGCCGTGCTCGTCGGTCTGGTAGGTGACCAGGTTCTTGCCCAGCCACTGCTCGGCGAAGGCCTTGGCCTCGGCCGGATCCTTGATCAGCTTGACGCCGCCGGCCTTGCCGCGACCACCGGCGTGGACCTGGGCCTTGACCACCCACATCTCACCGCCGATCTTCTTGCAGGCTTCCACCGCCTCTTCGGGTGTGTCCACGGCGAAACCCTTGGACACCGGCAGACCATAGTCGGCAAACAGCTGCTTGCCTTGATATTCGTGAAGGTTCATCGATTCATGCCATTGGTTGCATGTGACTCGAACGATGACCGCGGACACTCAGTGCGTTCCCGGGTCACCCCCGTCTGCTTCCGGTACGTCGCCGGAAGCACTGCGCCGCCCGCAGGCGGCGCTTGTTGTCTTACTTGCGCTTCTTGCGATTGGCCATATGGATGGCGTGGCC
This sequence comes from Halomonas socia, assembly GCF_010977575.1. Taxonomy (GTDB): domain Bacteria; phylum Pseudomonadota; class Gammaproteobacteria; order Pseudomonadales; family Halomonadaceae; genus Franzmannia; species Franzmannia socia. The sequence continues at coordinate 2,565,468 of NZ_CP048812.1, read as the reverse complement.
TTCCACGGCGAGCGCCGCTTCGTGGACCGCTTCCGACATGGTCGGGTGCGCGTAGCAGGTCAGCGCCAGATCCTCGGCGCTGGAGCCGAACTCCATGGCGATCACGCCCTGGGCGATCATCTCGCCGGCGTGCTGGCCAACGATATGCATGCCCAGGATGCGGTCGGTCTCGGCATCGGCGATCACCTTGGCCATGCCTTCGGTGGCATTGTTGGCCATGGCGCGGCCGCTGGCGGCGAACGGGAAGGCACCGGTCTTGACCTCGATGCCGGCCGCCTTGGCGTCCTGCTCGGTGATGCCGACCCAGGCCACCTCGGGGAAGGTGTAGATCACGCTGGGGATGGCGTCGTAGTTCATCTCGGCCTTGTGGCCGGCGATGATGTCGGCGACCATGATGCCCTCTTCCGAGGCCTTGTGCGCCAGCATCGGGCCGCGCACGCAGTCGCCGATGGCGTAGACGCCCGGCACGCTGGTGCGGCACTGGTCGTCGACGAAGATGAAGCCGCGCTCATCGAGCTTGACCCCGGCGTCGTCGCCCAGCAGGCCCTGGGTGTAGGGGCGCCGGCCGACGCACACGATCAGCTTGTCGAACACCTGCTCCTGCTCGCCCTTGGCGTCGGTGTACTTGACGGTGACTTCCTTGCCGTTGCTCTCGGAGCCGGTGACACGGGCTCCCAGCTTGATGTCCAGGCCCTGCTTCTTGAGCAGCTTCTGGGTCTCCTTGGCGATGGCCGAGTCGACCATCGGCAAGAAGGAGTCCATGGCCTCGAGCACGGTGACCTCGGAGCCCAGGCGGCTCCACACGCTGCCCAGTTCCAGGCCGATCACGCCGGCACCGATGACGCCCAGGCGCTTGGGCGTCTCATCGAACTCCAGCGCGCCGGTGGAGTCGACGATCAGGCCCTCGGTGAGCGGGGTCGGCGGAATCTCCACCGGCACCGAGCCGGAAGCGATGACGATGTTGTCGGCCTCATAGATGGCCTTGTCGCCATCCTTGCTGACCTCGACCTGCTTGCTGGAGAGCACCTTGCCGGCGCCTTCCAGGGCGGTCACGCCATTGGCCTTGAACAGCCCGGCGATGCCACCGGTGAGGTTCTTCACGATCTTGTCCTTGCGGGCCATCATCTTGGTGACGTCCATCTTGACGTCGCCGGCCTGGATGCCCATCTCGTCGAAGTCATGCTGCGCCTCGACGAGCTTGTGGGAGGCCTCGAGCAGCGCCTTGGACGGGATGCAGCCCACGTTGAGGCAGGTGCCACCGTGCACAACGTTGCCTTCCTTGCCGATCCACTTCTCGACGCAGGCGGTCTTCAGGCCCAGTTGGGCGGCACGGATAGCAGCAACGTAGCCGCCGGGGCCCGCGCCAATCACGATCACATCGAATTTATCGGCCATGAATACGTTTCCTGTTGGGTTGCGCGTTAGTCGTTGGCAGTCGCGTTATACGTCCAGCAGCAGGCGTGCCGGATCCTCGAGCAGTTCCTTGATGGTGACCAGGAACTGCACCGCGTCCTTGCCATCGATCATGCGGTGGTCGTAGGAGACCGCCAGATACATCATCGGGCGGATCTCGACCTTGCCATTGACCGCCATGGGGCGCTCCTGGATCTTGTGCATGCCCAGGATGGCGGTCTGCGGCGGGTTGATGATCGGCGTCGACATCAGCGAGCCGAAGATGCCGCCGTTGGTGATAGTGAAGGTGCCGCCCTGCATCTCGTCGATGCCCAGCTTGCCGTCGCGGGCGCGCTTGCCGAAGTCGACGATGGTCTTCTCGACGTCGGCGATCTTCATGCTGTCGGTATCACGCAGCACCGGCACCACCAGGCCACGGTCGGTGGAGACCGCCACGCCGATGTCCTGGTAGCCGTGATAGACGATATCGCTGCCGTCGATGGAGGCGTTGACGTCGGGGAAGCGCTTGAGCGCCTCGGAAGCCGCCTTGACGAAGAAGCCCATGAAGCCGAGCTTGGTGTCGTGGGCCTTGAGGAAGGTCTCCTTGTACTGGGCTCGCAGGTCCATCACCGCGCCCATGTCGACCTCGTTGTAGGTGGTCAGCATGGCGGCGGTCTGCTGGGCCTGGACCAGGCGCTTGGCGATGGTCTGGCGCAGGCGGCTCATCGGCACGCGCTTCTCGGGACGCTCGCCCTCGACGGCCGGTGCCGCGGCGGCGGCCTGCTGGGGTGCGCTGGCCGGTTTGGCGGCCTTCTTCGCGGAGCCCTCCTTCACGGCCTTCTGGACGTCCTCCTTGAGGATACGGCCGCCCTTGCCGGTGCCCTCGATCTTGCTGACATCGAGGTCATGCTCGGCGACCAGCTTGCGCGCCGCCGGGGCGAGGATCTTGTCGCCGACTTTCTCGTCGTCGCCGGCATCGGACTTGGCGCTGTCGGCGGGAGCCGCCTCGCTGCCAGCGCTATCGCCGCCGGCACCTTCGGTGAAGATCGCCAGCACCTCTTCGGAGGCGACCTGGCTGCCCTCTTCGGTCTTGATCTCGGAGAGTGCGCCGTCGGCCGGCGCCACCACCTCGAGCACCACCTTGTCGGTCTCGATCTCGGCCAGCACCTCGTCGCGCTTGACCGTCTCGCCCACCTGCTTGTTCCAGCTGGCCACGGTGCCTTCCTGGATCGACTCGGGGAAGGTCGGCGCCTTGACGTCGTGCTGCTTGCCGCCAGCGGCCGGCTTGGCTTCGGCCTTGGCGTCGGCCTTGGCAGCCGGTGCCTCGGCGCCCTTGTCGGAATCCTTGGGCTTATCAGAGGCCTTCGGCTTGTCGCCCGCCGCACCGAGGGTGCCCAGCACCTGCTCGGACTGCACGGTGTCGCCTTCCTCAGCGTTGATTTCGCTCAGGGTGCCGGCTTCCGGCGCCACCACTTCGAGCACCACCTTGTCGGTCTCGATTTCGACGATCAATTCGTCGCGCTCAACGCTATCGCCGGGCTTCTTGTGCCAGGCCGCCACGCTGCCTTCGGCAACGGACTCTGGAAAGGTTGGCGCTTTGATCTCGGTAGCCATGTCGTTTCCTTGTGTGTTCTCTCTCGTCCGGCAGGACGCCTCATGCATTGAAGGCGTCGTCTACCAGTTGGCGCTGCTGTTCGACGTGTACGGACATGTAGCCCGCGGCGGGGGCGGCCGATGCCGGGCGGCCGGCGAACTTGAGCTCGCGGCCGAGGCCATTGTGCAGCATGTCGGCGACTACCCGCATATGGTGCTGGCTCTGGTACCAGGCGCCCTGGTTGAGCGGCTCTTCCTGACACCACACCATCTGTTCGAGGTTGGTGTAGCCCTTGAGCGCTTCATAGAGCTCCTCCTTGGGGAAGGGATAGAGCTGCTCGAGGCGCAGGATGGCGGTGTCGTCACGCTCGTGCTCGGTGCGGTAGGCGACCAGGTCGTAGTAGACCTTGCCGGCACACAGCACCACGCGCTTGACCTTCTCGGCGTCGAGCTTGCCCTGATCCGCCAGCACCATATGGAACTTGCCGTGGGCCAGTTCCTCGAGGGTCGAGGTGGCCTCCTTGTGGCGCAGCAGGCTCTTGGGCGACATCACCACCAGCGGCTTTCTCAGCGGCCGGATCACCTGGCGGCGCAGCAGATGGTAGATCTGCGCCGGCGTAGTCGGCACGCAGACCTGCATGTTGTGCTCGGCACACAGTTGCAGGAAGCGTTCGAGGCGCGCCGAGGAGTGCTCGGGGCCCTGGCCCTCGTAGCCGTGGGGCAGCAGCATGGTCAGGGCACACAGGCGCCCCCACTTGGTCTCGCCGGAGGAGATGAACTGGTCGACCACCACCTGGGCACCGTTGAAGAAGTCGCCGAACTGCGCCTCCCACACGATCAGCGCATTGGGCATGGTGGTGGCGTAGCCATACTCGAATGCCAGCACCGCCTCTTCCGAGAGGTAGGAGTCGTGAATGGTGAAGCGCGGCTGGCCATCCTTGATGTTCTCCAGCGGCACGTAGGTGCTGCCGTCCTTCTGGTTGTGCACCACCGCGTGGCGGTGGGAGAAGGTGCCTCGGCCGGAATCCTGGCCGGTGATGCGCACCGGGTGGCCCTGGTCGAGCAGGGTGGCGTAGGCCAGGGTCTCGGCGAAGCCCCAGTTGAGGCCCATGCCGCCAGCGTGCATCTTGCGCCGATCCTCGTAGATCTTGGCCACCTGGCGCTGGACCTGAACGCCATCGGGCACCTCGCACATCTTGGCCGCGAGCTGCTGCATGCGCTTCATGTCGAAGGTGGTATCCGCATCGCCGGTCCACTCGTGGCCCAGATAGGGCCCCCAGTCGACGAACAGCTCGGTGTTGGGCTCCTTGACCAGGGCATTGGCCACATGGTTACCCGCCATCAGGTCGTCGCGATAGGTTTCGCCCATGGACTTGGCGTCGTCGTCGGAGAGCACGCCCTCTTCGACCAGCCGCATGGCATACAGCGCCCGCGCCGAGGGGTGGTTCTTGATCTTCGAGTACATCATCGGCTGGGTGCCGGACGGCTCGTCGGCCTCGTTGTGGCCACGCCGGCGGTAGCAGACCAGGTCGATGACCACGTCGCGCTTGAACTGCTGGCGATAATCGATGGCCACCTGGGTGGCGTGCAGTACCGCATCCGGATCGTCGCCGTTGACGTGGAAGATCGGTGCCTGAACCATCTTGGCGATATCGGTGCAGTACTCGGTGGAGCGGGTGTCGTCGGGATGCGAGGTGGTGAAACCGACTTGGTTGTTGATCACGATGTGCAGCGTGCCGCCGGTCTTGTAGGCACGGGTCTGCGACATCTGGAAGGTCTCCATGACCACGCCCTGGCCGGCGAAAGCCGCGTCACCGTGAACGTTGATCGGCAGCACCTTGTCGCCTGCCGGATCGTCGCGACGATCCTGGCGGGCGCGCACCGAGCCCTCGACCACCGGCGCCACGATCTCCAGATGCGACGGGTTGAAGGCCAGCGCCAGGTGGACTTCGCCACCCGGGGTCATGACGTTGGAGCTGAAGCCCTGGTGATACTTGACGTCGCCGGAGCCGCGTTCGATGACCTTCTTGCCGTCGAACTCCTCGATCAGCTCGGAGGGGCTCTTGCCGAGGATGTTGACCAGCAGGTTGAGGCGACCGCGGTGGGCCATGCCGATCACCACTTCCTTGGTGCCATAGCCGCCAGCGCGCTGGATGATCTCGTCCATCATCGGAATGAAGGACTCGCCGCCCTCGAGGCCGAAGCGCTTGGTGCCCGGGTACTTCGAGGCCAGGTAGTTCTCGAGCCCTTCCGCGGCACTCAACCGTTCCAGCACGTGCTTGCGCACCTCGGGGCTGAACTTGGGCTTCGAGCGCACCGACTCGAAGCGCTGCTGCAGCCAGCGCTTCTCTTCGGTGTCGACGATATGCATGATCTCGCAGCCGATCGACCGGCAGTAGGTCTCGTCCAGCGCCTGGACGATCTCCTTGAGCGGCGCCTTGTCCTTGCCCAGGAAGAACGAGCCGGTCTGGAATTCGGTGTCCAGGTCGGCATTGGTCAACTGGTGGAAGGAGAGGTCGAGGTCGGGAACCGGAACCGGGCTACGCAGATCGAGCGGATCGATATCGGCTTTCTGGTGCCCACGGAAGCGGTAGGCGTTGATCAGCTGAAGCACCTTGACCTGTTTCTTGTTCTCGCCGCTGTCGGCGGCGCTGACGGCCTGGGTGCTGCGGCGTGACTTGCCGAGCTGATAGAACTGGTCGCGAATCGGGCTTAGCGGAACATCGTGGGAGGTACTGCCTTCAGGACGCGGCAACTGGTCGAAGTAGTTGCGCCACTCGTCGGGGACAGCATTGGGATCAACGAGGTACTGCTCGTAGAGCGCTTCTACGTAGTGAGCATTGCCGCCACTCACGTGAGAAGTACGCCACATCAACTCCATTATGCCTTCTTGCATCTCTCGGTCACCCTGCACTGATGGGGTGTTGTCGGCGCCTGATACGACGTCGCCGCATCGGCGTTTCTGGTGCCCTGCCGGCGGGGCAGTCATGCTGTCCGGCATGCCTGGACAGGCAGCGTTGCCTGAACCTCGGCCTGGCCAATGATCGTCGAAAGCCGGTGCCACGGGCACCGGCTCTCTGCGATCAGGGCCGTGATGGGCTGCGACACTCGGTCATAGCCCAAAACCGGGCTACATGATAGCAAGCCTGGGGCCACGATTTAAGTGGCATTGGCCAACAGCATCTCGCGGATCTTGCCGATCGCCCGGGTCGGATTGAGGCCCTTGGGGCATACCGACACGCAGTTCATGATGCCGCGGCAGCGGAATACGCTGAATGGATCCTCGAGATCGGCCAGGCGCGCCTGGGTCGCTTCATCACGGGAATCGGCCAGGAAGCGGTAGGACTGCAGCAGGCCGGCAGGGCCGACGAACTTGTCCGGATTCCACCAGAACGACGGGCACGCGGTCGAACAGCAAGCGCACAGGATGCACTCGTAGAGGCCGTCGAGCTTGTCGCGCTCTTCCGGCGACTGCAGGCGCTCGATGGCCGGTGCCGGGGTGTCGTTCTGCAGATACGGCTGAATGCGCTCGTACTGCTTGTAGAAGATCCCCATGTCGACCACCAGGTCGCGGATCACCGGCAGGCCGGGCAGCGGGCGCAGCACCAGCTTGTTGTTCTTGACCACTTCCGACAGCGGCGTGATGCAGGCCAGGCCGTTCTTGCCGTTCATGTTCATGCCGTCGGAGCCGCAAACCCCTTCGCGGCAGCTGCGGCGATAGGCCATGGAGCTGTCCTGCTCCTTGGTCAGGTGCAGCACGTCGAGCACCATCAGGTCGCGCCCCTTGGTGTCGACCTGGAACTCCTGCATATAAGGTGCGGAGTCGGTTTCCGGGTTGTAGCGGTATACGGATACCTGAAGCGTGGACATCGTGACCCCCTTAATAAGTACGGACTTTCGGCTCGAAGGTATCGACGGTCTTCGGCGTGAAGTTGACGTCGCGCTTGCCAAGCCGCTTGTCGGCCGGGAAGTAGAGCGAGTGCTTCAGCCAGTTGACGTCGTCCCGATCCGGATAGTCATAGCGGGAGTGCGCGCCGCGGCTCTCCTTGCGCTCCAGCGCCGAGATTGCGGTGGCCTCGGCCACTTCCATCAGGTTGTCGAGCTCCAGCGCTTCGACACGCGCGGTGTTGAAGGCATTCGACTTGTCGCCCAGATGGGCATTGGCGATCCGCTCGCGCAGGTCGGCAAGTTTCTTGACACCTTCCTGCATGTTGTCTTCCTGGCGGAACACGCCAAAGGCATTCTGCATGATGTCCTGCAGCTCTGCCTTGAGCTCCGGCACGCTCTCGCCACCGCTGGACTCGTTCCAACGGCTCATGCGCTTCATCGCCGCATCGACATCGGACTCGGAGGCGTCGAGGTAGTCGATGCCCTCGTTGAGCGCGCCCTCGATGAACATCCCTGCCGCGCGGCCGAACACCACCAGATCGAGCAGCGAGTTGCCGCCCAGGCGATTGGCGCCGTGCACCGAGACGCAGGCCGCTTCGCCACAGGCGAACAAGCCGTTGACGATCTGGTCGTTGCCGTCGGCGTCCTGCATGATCGCCTGGCCGTGCACGTTGGTGGGGATCCCGCCCATCATGTAGTGGCAGGTCGGCACCACCGGGATCGGCTCCTTGGCCGGGTCGGCGTGGGCAAAGGTCTTGGACAGTTCGACGATGCCCGGCAGGCGCTTGCCCAGCACCTCTTCACCAAGATGGTCAAGCTTGAGGAAGACGTGGTCGCCCTTCTCGCCACAGCCACGGCCTTCGAGGATCTCCATGACCATCGAGCGCGCCACCACATCGCGACCGGCGAGATCCTTGGCATTGGGCGCATAGCGCTCCATGAAGCGCTCGCCGTCCTTGTTGACCAGGTAGCCACCCTCGCCGCGGCAGCCCTCGGTGACCAGGGTACCGGCGCCGTAGATGCCGGTCGGGTGGAACTGCCACATCTCCATGTCCTGCATCGGGAAGCCAGCACGCAGCGCCATGCCGATGCCATCCCCGGTGTTGATCAGGGCATTGGTGGTCGAGGCGTAGATGCGACCGGCACCGCCGGTGGCCAGCACCGTGGCCTTGGACTTGACGTGCACCACTTCGCCGGTCTCGATATCGAGGGCGATGCAGCCAACCACGTCGCCATTGGCGTTCTTGACCAGATCGACGGCATACCACTCATTGAGGAAGGTGGTATTATTCTTCAGGTTGTTCTGGTAAAGGGTGTGCAGCAGGGCATGTCCGGTGCGGTCGGCCGCGGCACAGGTGCGGGCCGCCTGGCCGCCCTCGCCGAAGTTCTTGGACTGGCCGCCGAACGGGCGCTGATAGATGCGGCCGTTGTCGAAACGCGAGAACGGCAGGCCCATGTGCTCGAGTTCGAACACGGCCTTGGGTCCCTCGGAACACATGTACTCGGCGGCATCCTGATCGGCGATATAGTCGCCGCCCTTGACGGTGTCATACATGTGCCAGCGCCAATCGTCGTTGGGATCGGCCGAGGCAATGGCACAGGTGATACCGCCCTGGGCAGAGACGGTGTGCGAACGGGTCGGGAATACCTTGGACAGCACTGCGGTCTTCTTGCCGGACTTGGCCAGCTCGAGCGCGGCACGCAGGCCGGAGCCACCCCCGCCGATGATGATGGCGTCGAAGGACAGGCTACGCATGTTGGACATGGATCAGGCTCCCCACAGAATTTGAATGCCCCAGACCAGGAACACGAAGATGGCCAGGATGATGGCGCTCTGCACCGCCAGGCGAATGCCGGTCGGCTTGAGATAGTCGGTGGTCACGGTCCATAGCCCGATCCAGGCGTGGGCGGCAATCGAGACGAACGCCAGCAGCGAGAAGATGCGCATCCAGGTCTGGGCGAACAGGCCGCTCCAGGTAGCGTAGTCGAGGCCCGGGTTGAGCAGCAGGTAGGCAACGATAAAGAGCGTGTATAGCGCCAGGATGACCGCAGAGAAGCGCTGGATCAGCCAGTCGGATAGGCCGCTGCGACCGAAATTCGTAATATTGGTTACCATACCCAGACTCCTGCGAGAATCACCAGAACCGCACTGACCACCACGGTGATCTGTGCCTTGCGTATGCCGCTTTCGAGGGTCACGCCGATGTTGAGATCCATCAGCAGGTGCTTGATGCCGGCCACGAAGTGGAAGGCCAGCGCCGACAGCAGCCCCCAGGCAACCAGCTTGGCCAGCAGGTTGTTGGCCAGGGCGTCCTGCACCGCATAGAAGCCCGCCGGGGATGACAGCGACTTGTCCAGCGCCCAGAAGGCGAAAATCAGGCCGACGAACAGGATGATGCCGGTGATGCGGTGAGTGATCGATGTCAGGGCGGGTAGCGGTAGCTTGATGGTGGAGATATCGAGATTAACGGGTCGTTTGCTATTCACGGCTCTATACACACTCTCTTGGCCCGCTCTGTGCTTCGGGCATGGCCCGAGCGGGCGGTGGTTTTGAGGAAGGGCTCGGCCGTCTGCCAAGTCGGCACGACCTCCGGCTCCTGCCAGTCGCGCGGGGTGGATTATAGGGACTGGGGGCCACCATGACAAATTGTCGACGACCGCTTGCGACCATGGTGTAGACCTTGACCCTCCGCCGCCAGCGCGGACAATGGTGCAAAGCACCAATAACTATACAAGGCCTGTATAGAAATCGAAAGCCCGCACAATAGCGCGTCGCCATGGGCTAATTGACAATCCCCGGCACGCTTCTATAGTGGGCGAACCTTTTTCGCCGGCTTGGCAAGCGGGACAACGACTTATCGTCTGACGACAAAACTGGAGAGGAGGCCGACATGGCTGACAGAAAAGCAAGATTGACCGTAGACGGGCTCGACAAGACGATCGAATTTCCGGTCTATTCTGGCAGCATGGGCCCGGACGTCATCGACGTGCGCACCCTGGGGGCCGAGGGGCTGTTCACCCACGACCCGGGCTTCATGGCCACCTCCTCCACCGAGTCGGCGATCACCTTCATCGACGGCGGCAAGGGGGTACTGCTGCACCGCGGCTATCCCATCGGCCAACTGGCCGAGCACTCCAACTTCGTCGAACTGAGCTACGCCCTGCTGTTTGGCGAGCTGCCCAGCGAGGAGGAATTCAACAAGTTCGAGAGCACCATCCGCAATCACACCATGGTGCACGAGCAACTGGCCAATTTTTACAAGGGCTTCCGCCGTGACGCCCACCCCATGTCGATCCTGTGCGGCGTGGTCGGTGGCCTGGCGGCCTTCTACCACGACCATCTCGACATCACCAAGGAGGAGGATCGCACCATCAGCGCGATCCGCCTGATCGCCAAGATGCCGACCCTGGCAGCGATGTGCTACAAGTACAATATCGGCCAGCCGTTCAACTATCCGCGCAACGACCTGAGCTACGCCGAGAACTTCCTCTACATGATGTTCAGCAACCCCTGCGAGGAGTTCAAGGTCAACCCGGTGTTCGCCAAGGCCATGGATCGCATCTTCATGCTCCACGCCGACCATGAGCAGAACGCCTCCACCTCCACGGTACGCCTGGCCGGCTCCACCGGCGCCAACCCCTTCGCCTGTATCAGCGCCGGCATTGCAGCGCTATGGGGACCGGCCCACGGCGGCGCCAACGAGGCCGTGCTGAGCATGCTCGACGAGATCGGCGACGAGTCCGAGGAGAACATCCAGCGCTTTGTCGACCGCGCCAAGGACAAGGACGACCCGTTCAAGCTGATGGGCTTCGGGCACCGGGTATATCGCAACTTCGACCCGCGCGCCAAGGTCATGAAGGAGACCTGCGACGAAGTGCTGGCCGAGCTGGGCATGGCCGATGACCCGCAGCTCAAGATCGCCAAGCGCCTGGAGCAGATCGCCCTCGAGGATGAGTACTTCATCGAACGCAAGCTCTACCCCAACGTCGACTTCTACTCCGGCATCATTCTCAAGGCGGTCGGCATTCCCACCAACATGTTCACCGTGGTCTTCGCCGTGTCGCGCACCATTGGCTGGATCTCGCACTGGAACGAGATGATCAGCAGCAACTACAAGATCAGCCGCCCACGCCAGCTCTACACCGGCCACACCGAGCGCGATTACCCGGCCAAGTAACCCCACCGGCATCACCCGACAAGCATCATGCTTGTCACTGCGCGGGCCACCTTGAAGGTGGCCCGCGGCGTTTCTTGCCTGCACACCGCTGCCGTTTACAGCCCTTGTATAAGCCTCTCTCGCCGCTGACAGCGATAAGCAGCATCTGCGCGCAGCATGCTGCACCACGGCGAACCCCGACGACGACTCGCCTCGCGGGGAACCGTCATGGGTTTTCCACACAATCTGTGGATAACACTGTGCGCAACCTCGAGATAAGCCGCACAAGCCACCATGACAAGCGGGCTACAGTTAGATTGCTCAAATTTTGAGCAATTTTATGTCATTGATTTAAAACGATTAAACGAAGTTTTTCCGAACAACCCCAGCTTGCATCAGGGTTGTGCACAAGCCGTCAACGCCGCATGGCGCCCGTGGACAACTCAGGGGATATGTCAAGCCTGGAAGGCCGATTTGTGACTCATACGTAAGGAGCAGAAAAGGAGACAGCGCCAGGTGCTTGCACGTCATATCGCAGTGCGGGCGCACTAACGAAAAGAGACGCCGCAAGGGCGTCTCTTTGGAAGTGAGGTGGCGTCCCATAGGGGGTTCGAACCCCTGTTACCGCCGTGAAAGGGCGGTGTCCTGGACCACTAGACGAATGGGACGCATCGTTCCGAGATGGTGGAGCCTAGCGGGATCGAACCGCTGACCTCAACACTGCCAGTGTTGCGCTCTCCCAGCTGAGCTAAGGCCCCGTCTCTCAAGAACGAGGCGTATACTACCTGGCGCCTCATTCTTCGTCAACCTTAAAATCGGCTACGGGCTACGGGCTACGGGCTACGGGCTACGGGCTACGGGCTACGGGCTACGGGCTACGGCAGCATTTTATAGCCCGCGGCTCGTAGCGAGTGGCCCGCCGCCCTTGGCTTACAGCTCGCGGAATTCTTTCTCGAAGCGCTTGGCCTGCTTCTTGGAGACGCCGCCGAGCACGTCGATGGCATAGCGCAGGCGTGCGCGGGTCATGTCGGAGCCCAGAATCACCATGGCGTCCATCACCGAGGTGGAGGTGGCCGAGCCGGTCACGGCGATGAATACCGGCGCCAGCAGGGCCTTCATCTTCAGCTCGAAGTGCTCGCCCAGCGCCTTGACCTCGGCCAACAGCGCCTCCTTGTCCCAGCGCGACACGCCTTCCAGGCGCCAGACCAGAAACTGCAGCAGCTTGAGCAGGGTCTCGCGCTCGAGCTTGACGTCGGCGAAGCTCGCTTCATCGATGGCCGGCAAGCCGGAGAAGAAGTGCCCGGCCAGCGGTGCGACCTGGGACAGGGTATCCACCCGCGGGCGCACCTGGGGCAGGATCTGGCTGACGTAGGACTCGTTGAAGGCCCAGTCGCGCAGCGCCTGGAGAAAGGCCGCGTCGTCGAGGTCCTCGCGGATATAGACGCCGTTGAGCCAGGTCAGCTTGTCCAGGTCGAACACCGGCCCGCCCAGCGAGACGCGCTGAATATCGAAACTCGCCATCATCTCGTCGAGGGAGAACTTTTCACGGTCGTCGGGCATCGACCAGCCCATGCGGCCCAGGTAGTTGGTCACCGCCTGGGGCAGGAAACCCATGCGCCGGTAGTAGTTGATCGAGGTCGGGTTCTTGCGCTTGGAGAGCTTGGACTTGTCCGGGTTGCGCAGCAGCGGCATATGGCAGAGTTGCGGCATCTGCCAGCCGAAGTATTCGTAGAGCAGCTGGTGCTTGGGCGCCGAGTTGATCCACTCCTCGCCGCGCAGCACGTGGCTGATGCCCATCAGGTGGTCGTCGACCACGTTGGCCAGGTGGTAGGTGGGCATGCCGTCGGACTTGAGCAGGATCTGCGCATCGACCTGGGCCCAGTCGACCTCGATCGCGCCGCGCAGCATGTCGTTGACCACGCAGGTACCTTCGCTGGGCACCTGCATGCGCACCACGTAGGGCCAGCCCTCGCGCTCGCGACGTGCCTGCTCGCCGCCGGGCAGCGCCAGGTCGGCGGGCTTGAGCGCCATCTGCAGGCCGGCGTCCTTGCGCGCCTCGCGCAGCTCGTCGAGCTCCTCGCTGGTGCGATAGCACTTGAAGGCGTGGCCGGCGTCGAGCAGCCGCTGGGCGTGCTCGGCGTAGATCTCGCCGCGCTCGCTCTGGCGATAGGGGCCGTGGGGGCCGCCCACGTCGGGCCCTTCGTCCCAGTCGAGGCCCAGCCAGCGCAGCGAGTCGAGGATCATCTGCTCGGACTCCGCGGTAGAGCGCACCCGGTCGGTGTCCTCGATGCGCAGCACGAACTGGCCGCCGTGCTGGCGAGCGAAACACAGGTTGAACAGCGCGATATAGGCGGTGCCGACGTGGGGGTCGCCGGTGGGCGACGGGGCGATGCGCGTGCGTACGGTCATCTGCTGCAATCCTTGGGTCGAGAAGCTTGCCGGCATTATACGCACTCCCCCGCCGCCCATCAGCCAGGGAATCATCGCCAGACCCCAGCGTCCACTAGCGGATTACAGTGCCAAGTTTTCGCGGAACCAATCGGTAATGAAATCAAGATAGGCGCGGGTCTTGTCGGGCAGGTACTTGCGCGAGCGAAACAGTACCAGCATGCTGCCGTGCTCGTTCCAGTAGGGCTGCAGCAGCGGCACCAGCAGCCCCTCGGCCACCGCCTGGCGGGCGGCGAAGGTCGGCAGGTAGGCCAGCCCGAAGCCGGCCTTGGCGGCCTCCACCACCCCCAGCAGGTTGTTGATCACCAGCCGCGAGCTGGGCTCGATGTCGAGCGGCTGGCCGTTGAGTGAAAAGCGCCAGTGGGCGCCGAGGTCGTAGTTGCCGTAGAACACGCTGTCGTGCTCGCGGATGTCTCGGGGATGCTGGGGACGATTGACGCGAGCCAGGTACTCCGGCGCCGCATAGAGCCCGTAGACCACCTTGCACAGCGGCCGCGACACCAGGCTCGAGGGCGGTAGCGGCCCCATGCGGATCGCCAGGTCGACGGCATCGTCGATGGGCTCGAAGCGCTGGTCCTCGAGCAGGATCTCCACGGCCACATCGGGGTAGCGGCGCATGAAGGCGGTAGTCGGCGCCGCCAGGTACATGAAGCCGAAGCTGACCTGGGCGCTGACCTTGAGCTGGCCGCGGGGCCGTGCGGTCACCGACTGCACCTGAGCCTCGGCGGAGGCCAGCTCCTCGCGAATGCGCAGGCCGTGCTCGTAGTAGATCTGCCCCGACTCGGTAAGCCGCAGCGAGCGCGTCGAGCGGTTGAGCAGGCTCACGCCCAGCTCATCCTCCAGCGCCGCGACACGCTTGGACGCCAGCGACTTGGAGATGCCCAGGCGCCGTGCAGCGGCGGTGAAGCTGCCGCTGCGCACCACCTCGACGAAGACCTTGAGGGCATCCAGGGTCGCCATGTCATGCCTCATAGCGGTTGTGTGATAGACCGGGCAAAGGTTTCCATTTTGGAAACACTAGTTTTCGATTGTACCCACTTATTCCGCAAAGGCCGAGCCCCTATACTGCCCCGGTCCTCACCAGCACCGGCCCCGCCGGACGCGGGTGGGACCAACGCCATCAGGCAACGGGCAATGGTGCCCACGCCTGGATGACGCCTTCAGTGCAACTCCCTTGTGCGCGGCCGGCTGTCTCTCGACGACCGGCGCGCTTTCTTTTGCCCGCCACCCGCCCTGCCTAGTACGCAAAAAAGACCCGCTCACGGGGAACGGGCCGAACAACAGCACGGGCTGTCGAGAGAGATCGTATTCAGGGTCGCCTCAGTGGTGGAAGCGCTCTGCCGCCTGGCGCGCCAGCTCGCGGATGGCATCCCAGTCCTCGGCCTCGACCAGCGCCTTGGGGGTCAACCAGGAGCCTCCCACGCACATCACGTTGGGCAGCGCCAGATACTCGTCGGCATTGTCGACGCTGATCCCGCCGGTGGGGCAGAAGCGCGCCTCGGGAATCGGCGCTCCGAAGGCCTTGATCGCCTTGGCACCACCGCTGGACTCGGCGGGAAAGAACTTGAAGCGCCGGTAGCCGTACTGCCAGCCGGTCATCAGCTCGGAGATGGTCGATACGCCGGGCAACATCGGCACCGGGCTCTCCACGCCGTAACGGTAGAGCGCCTCGGTGGCCCCCGGGGTGACCACGAAGTCGGCACCGACCTCCTCGGCCTGACGATACTGGGCCGGGGTCAATACCGTACCGACCCCGATGCTGGCCCCCGGCAAGGCGTCGCGCATGCGCTTGATCGCCTCCAGCGCACAGTCGGTGCGCAGCGTCACCTCGAGCACGCTCAAGCCGCCCTCGACCAGGGCGCGGCCCATCGGCACCGCATCCTCGAGGCGCTCGATGGTGATCACCGGGATCACCTCGGCCTTGAGGCAGATGCTGTCGAGCTCGGTGGTGCGCGTGGATGGCAGCTGCTTGTCGATAGTCATGATCAGAGTCTCCAGAAGAAATCAGGGCGCCCAATAGATCGCCAGTGGACAGGCCAGGAAGGCGCGGATCGGCAGCGCACGCACATCGTCGCCACCCAGCGCCGCGGCCAGTACGCTGCGCTTGTCGTCGCCGTTGATGTGCAGCATATGGCGGCGCGCCTGATGCAAACGGCCGGCGCTGAAGGTGATCCGCGGCTGCGGCTGGCTGGGGGTGCGCACCGCCACCAGCGGCTCGTCGCTGGACAGCGCCAGATCGAGCTCGCGGCTGTCGGGAAACAGCGAGGCGGTATGCCCGTCGCCGCCCATGCCGAGGATGACCACGCTGGCCGGCCAGGCCAGCGACTCGATCCGTTCGCTGACGGCGGCAACGCCCTGCTCGGGGGTTCCCGCGGCACTGGTAAGCGCCACGAAATTGGCCGCCGCGGCAGGCCCCTGCAGCAGATGCTCACGCACCAGCCGGGCATTGCTGTCGGCGCTGTCGTCGGCCACCCAGCGCTCGTCGGCGAGGGTCACGTCGATCCGCGACCACGGCAGCGCGTAGCCGGCCAGTGCCTGGAAGAACGGCACGGGGGTCGAACCGCCGGAGACCACCAGCAGGGCACGCTGCTGAGTCTCGAGATCGGCGCTCAGCGCCGCGGCGACCGCCTCGGCGAGCTGCACAGCGAGTTGTTGGCGAGCCTGGCTCATGTCAGTAGTCCTCATACCAGCTGCGACCGTCCTGGGTGATCATAGCAATCGATGCGACCGGCCCCCAGGAACCCGCCGGGTAGCGACGCGGCGGCATCTCGCGCGCTTCCCAGCCGGCGATCAGTTGATCGCACCAGCGCCAGGCGTGCTCGACCTCGTCGCGGCGCACGAACAGGTACTGCTGGCCCTTCATGACCTCGAGCAGCAGACGCTCGTAGGCATCGGGAATCCGCGACTTGGGGAAGGCGTTGTTGAAATCCAGGTGCAGCGGCCCGGGGCGCAGGCGCATGCCCTTGTCGAGCCCGCTGTCCTTGGTCAGCACCTGCAGCGCAATGCCCTCCTCCGGCTGCAGGCGAATGATCAGCTTGTTGGCGGCCAGGCCGCGCTGGTCCGGGTCGAAGATATAGTGCGGCTGCTGGCGGAAGTGGATGACGATCTGCGACAGCTTCTCGGGCATGCGCTTGCCGGTACGCAGGTAGAAGGGCACCCCCGCCCAGCGCCAGTTGGCGACTTCGGTCTTCATGGCGACGAAGGTCTCGGTGTGGCTGTCGGTGTTGGCGCCCTCCTCCTCGAGATAGCCGGGCACGCTGTTGCCCTCGCTGGTACCGGCAGTGTACTGGCCGCGCACCACGTCGCGCCCCAGCGCCTCGCCGACGAACGGCTTGAGCGCCTTGAGCACCTTGACCTTCTCGTCGCGAATAGCGTCGGCGTCGAGGTTCGACGGTGGATCCATGGCGATCAGGCACAGCAGCTGCAGCAGGTGGTTCTGCACCATGTCGCGCAACTGGCCGGCCTGGTCGAAGTAGCCCCAGCGGCCCTCGATGCCGACCTGCTCGGCGACGGTGATCTCCACGTGGGAGATATGGTTCTGGTTCCACTGGGTACCGAACAGCGGGTTGGCGAAGCGCAGCGCGATCAGGTTCTGCACCGTCTCTTTGCCCAGATAGTGGTCAATGCGGTAGATCCGCGTCTCGGGGAACACCTCGCCGATCACGTCGTTGATCTGCTGCGACGACTCGAGGTCGTAGCCGATCGGCTTCTCCACCACCACCCGGGTGCTGTCGTCGAGGCTGCCGCTGGCCTGCAGGTTACGGCAGATATCGCCGTAAATGCTGGCCGGTACCGAGAGGTAGACCACCATCGGCCGTGGCGACCCTTCGCGCCAGGCGCGGATCGCCTCATAGCCCTCGACGCTGGCGAAATCCAGCTTGAGGTAGTCGAGCCGCGCCATAAAACGCTTGAGGCTGGTCTTGTCCTGCTCGCTACTCTTGACCCGCCGCTGCAGGGCATCGGCGACCTGCTGGCGAAACGCCTCGCCGTCGAGGTCCTGCCGCGCCAGACCGACCAGCCGGGTACCTTCGGGCAGCAGCCCCTCGCGATCGAGATGATAGAGCGCCGGAAACAGCTTGCGCAGCGCCAGATCGCCCAGCGCGCCGAACAGCGCCAGATCGATCTCGGTGTCGGCAACGCTTGGCATTGCGCTGTGCTGACTCATGCCTTGCCCCCTGAAATTTGGTTAACTTACCGATAAAATACGTTTTCGCCGACGGATAAGGCAATATTTATCTGTAATTTTACTACCAAAGGTGCAGCATCGTCGAGACTGATATGGCCATCCAGCCGACCGCAGGCTAGGATAGCCAGCACCATGTAGTTAAATCACTACATCATCGGCCGCCATGCATCAAGGGTCGGCGCCGTACCACGGCGACGGCCTCAGCTACCAAGAGTCTAGCCCCCATGTCCAGCCATGACCTGATCGAACGCATCCGCAACCGACTGGACGAGCTCAACCGCTCCGAGCGCAAGGTCGCCGACGTGATACTCGCCGACCCGGCCTCGGCTACCGGCATGAGCATCGCCACCCTGGCCCAGGCCTCCTCGGTCAGTGAACCCACGGTCAACCGCTTCTGCCGCAACTTCGATGCCAAGGGCTATCCCGACTTCAAGATCAAGCTGGCCCAGAGCCTGGCCGGCGGCACACCCTATGTCAGCCGCAGCGTAGAGCGTGACGACGACGCCGCCGGCTACGGCGACAAGATCTTTGGCGCCACCATCGCCGCCCTCGACGAGGCGCGCCGGGCGCTGGATGCCAAGCGCGTCGAGCGCGCCGTCGACTACCTGATCCAGGCCAAGCAGATCCACTTCTTCGGCCTTGGCGCCTCGGGGCCGGTGGCCCAGGACGCCCAGCACAAGTTCTTCCGTTTCAACATGCCGGTGATGGCCTACGAAGACGTGCTGATGCAGCGCATGGTCGCCGCTGCCTGCCACACCGGCGACGTGGTGGTGATCATCTCCTACACCGGGCGCACCCGTGAACTGGTCGAGATCGCCCGCCTGGCGCGGGAGAACGGCGCGGTGGTGCTAGGCATCACCGCCCCCGGCTCACCGCTGGCCGGCGAGTGCACCGAGACCCTCGAGGTCACCACGCCGGAGGACACCGATGTCTATATGCCGATGACCTCGCGCATGATCCACCTGGCACTGATCGACGTACTGGCCACCGGCGTGACCCTGCGCCGCGGCGAGGACTTCCTGATCCATCTCAAGAAGATAAAGGATAGCCTCCAGGCGACACGCTTCCCCGCCGGTGGCTAGCCCCAGGCCAGCCGAACACACCACACAGAGGTTTGCGACGGGAACCGATTGGCGCATCATGGGTCTCTGCCCAGGCATCCCGTTTCCCCGTCGGAGTCCACATGCTCCCCGATTCGTTACCCGTTCGACGGCTGCTGGCTGCCCTGGCGGGCAGCGGCCTGCTGTGCACCAGCGCCCAGGCCTTGGAGCGCGAGGAGCTGCAGCGCCAGTTGGCCACTCCCGCCCAGCTGCAGGGCAGCTTCGAACAGCGCCATTGGCTGGAAGAACAGCAGTCGCGGCTGCACAGCGATGGCCGCTTCCTCTACCAGCGCGAGCGCCTGCTGGTGTGGCGATTCGTCTCACCGCGCGAGGCTACCCTGGCCTTCCCGAAGCGCCTGCCCGGCCCCCACGAGGAGGTGGAGGAGGAGGGCCTGCCGGACCGCGAGCTGCTCGACGAGCTGCTGCCCGGCAGGGTCGAATTCGGTCGCCACCTGGTCGACCTGCTGGGCGGTAACTGGGCGGCGCTCGAGGAGGACTACGCCATCGCCCTGGCCGGCGAGAGCGACGACTGGCAGGCCCGTTTTAGCCCCCGCGCGCCGCCCTTGGAGACACAGCTCGGCGAGCTGCTGCTGAGTGGCGATGACGGCGGCTGGCAGCGGCTGGAGATCCACGACGCCAACGGCGACGAGCTGCAGGTCGAGTTCTCTGCCATCAGCCCGGTGATCGACGAATCGCTGAGCGGCTTTCTCGGCCAGTGGCTGCGGGTCGAAAGCGATGCCGCCGAGGAAGACGCCGAGGAAGACGCCGAGGAACAGGAGGAGTCGGAGGATGACGACGACACGGTAATGGCCGAGGAGGTCGACCCCGAAGAGATCGACGAGGAGGATTGAGCCTCGGCGCGCTCAAGTTCGCTTCCGGCAAGCCGATAGTGCTGGCAGAAAACGTGCGGCGATGCTCGCCGCGCGTCGACAGGAGCACACGGATGAACGTCAAGTCTTCGCCGGGCGCTGCTACGCTTGCGCTGATCGTGGTGGTGGTGCTTGCCTTGGCCGGCCTGGGCCTATCGCTGAGCGAGCTGCGCCTGCCACTGGGGCCCCAGGAGCTGGTGGCGCTGGCGGTATATGGCCTGTCAGCGGCCGGGCTGATCTGTCTGCTGATGCTGGTGGCGAGCCTGGCCAGTGGCCTGCGCGCCCAGCAGGCGGCACTCACCCAAAGCCTCGAGACCCAGAGCCGCCAGCTGCGTGCCGCCGAGGCCGCACAACTGATGGAGCGCTTCGTGCATCAGGCCGAGGCACTACTCGACAAGGAGAGCCTCGATCCCAACAAGCGCAGCGTGCTGCGCTGCCTCGCCGTCGATGCGATGCGCGGCAACACCGGCCGCGGCGACCCTAATATCTCGCGTCTCGCACGGCTGTTCGAGTGGCTGGCCGGCGAAGCCGAGCAGGCCAATGGCGACAGCGCCCGCCTCGGCCTGATCGACCCGGTGCTGCGCCAGTACGCCGAGATCGCCGAGCAACTGTGCCAGGTCGGCGAATGCGAGCCAGAGCGCATGGCAGTGTTTCTGCGCCATCAGCCGCGCCGCCCGGCCGCGGCGAGTGACGCATCTCCCGACTAGGCGCTGCCGGGCACCAAGGCGGTGACGGTGATCTCGACCTTGAGCTCATCGGCCGGCAGCGGCGCGCACACGCAGGTACGCGCCGGAGCATGCCCCTCGGGTACCCAGGCATCCCAGACCGCGTTCATCGCCGCCACGTCCTGGCCATCCTAGAGGTAGATCGTCGCCGACAGCAGGTGCTCGCGGTCGGAGCCGATCTCGGCGAGCAACGCATCGACCCGCGCCAACATGCTCTCGGTCTGGGCGCTGATATCGCCATGCCGCGCCTCGGGCCCGGCCACTTGGCCGCACAGCCAGGCCACACCGTTGTGGATTACCGCGCGGCTCATGCGCGCCTTGGTGTCGTGACGGGTGATAGACATTGCACTACTCCTCGCTAGAGTACGATAACGATATGATGAACTGGGATTTTATCTGGATACGACTGTTGTCACTGCGCCTGCGCGCAGTCGATGCATTTTAACACCAACGGATCCCACTCGAGGCGTTTGGCGGCGATCCACTCGCCGCAGCCGCCCCACCGAGGTCTGGTCGAGCATCACGGTATCGCGTGACTCGCTGCTCGACGCGCTATCGTCGAACAGTGTCTGGCGCAGCTCGGCCAGCCGCGCCCGCACCGCACGATTGACCGTCGCCCAGTGGCCAGCATGCCGCCCACGACGTATTGGAACGCCCAGGAGGCGGCCCGACGCCATGGCTCAGCGCAGCAGCAGTACCGGCACGCTGGCACGGCGCAGCATCGCCGTGGTGGTGCTACCCACCAGCAAGTGACGAATCCGCGAGTGGCCGTAGGCGCCCATCACCAGCAGGTCGATGCCCTGCTCTTCCTTGTAGGTGCGCAGGGTCTCCTCCACCTCGCCGGCGCGAATCGCGCCCTCGGCGTCGAGTCCGGCATCGCGCAGGGTCTTGAGCGCCCACTCGAGCTGCGAGCGGTTGTCGCCGGTCTCGGCGCCGACGATCACCACGTGGACCGGAATGCCCTCGAACAGCGGGCTCTTGGCGATCATCTCGACGCCCTTGCGGGTGGTCTTGCTGCCGTCGAAGGCGATCAGCACCTTGCTGGGTGCCTGGAACGCATCCGGCACCATCAGGATCGGCCGATGCAGAGTGCGCACCACCCGCTCGAGGTTCAAACCCAGGTGGTCGACGGCCCGGTGGGCGGTCTCGCCGCGCTTGCCGATCACCAGCAGGCGAATGTCGTTCTCCAGCTCGCTGAGCGTCTCGACCAGGGTGCCATTGCGCTGCCGGGTGGCGGGCTCGCCAACACCGGCCTCCACCGCCCGCGTCTTGGCCGCAGACAGCATCACCCGGCCCTGCTCCTGGGCCAGCTTGGCGCGCTGCTCATCGAGGTTGGCCAGCTCCTCCAGCAGGTGCTCCCGCGAGCCCAGGCCGATGTTGCCGGAGAGGTCCGCCTCGGCGACCTGCGGGTGGTTGTCCACCACGTGCAGGAAGGTTAGCGGTGCGGTCAGCGCCTGGCTGGCCCAGGCGGCGTAGTCGCAAACGCCCTCAGAAAAATGCGAGCCATCGATGGCGGCCATTACCTGATCTGTCATCGTGTCGTGTCCTGAACTGGCGTGGGTTAGCACTCGGCGTCGAGCGTTACTCTCAAGCTATAACACCTCGTTCTACACCATCGGCCCGGGTTAGCACAGCGCCATGCGGGCCGAGGCGACTCAGTGTCCGCCCATCAGTTTCTCGACGGCGGCAGGGTCGTCGTGAACGGCATAGCGGTCGACGATGGTGGCGCTGGCTTCGTTGAGACCCACCAGCTTGACCTCGGCACCCTCGCGACGGAACTTGATCACCACCCGATCCAGGGTCTGGACGGCGGTAATGTCCCAGAAGTGGGCGCGGGACAGGTCGATGGTGACCTTCTCCACGGTCTCCTTGAAGTCGAAGGCATTGCCGAAGCGCTCGGAGGAGGCAAAGAACACCTGGCCGACGATCGTGTAGATGCGACGACTGCCCCCGTCGGCCTCTGCGGAGCCGATATACAGGATATTGCCGACCTTGTTGGCGAAGAACATCGCCGCCAGCAGCACGCCGACGAATACCCCAATGGCCAGGTTATGGGTGCCCACGGTGACCACCACGGTGGCCAGCATCACGATATTGGTGCTCATCGGGTGATTCTTGAGGTCGCGGATCGAGGCCCAGCTGAAAGTGCCGATCGAGACCATGATCATCACCGCCACCAGCGCCGCCATGGGAATCTGTGACACCCAGTCGGCGAGGAACACCACCATCAGCAGCAGCACCACGCCGGCGATCAGCGTCGATAGCCGGGTACGACCACCGGACTTGATGTTGATCACCGACTGGCCAATCATCGCGCAGCCGGCCATGCCGCCCATCAGGCCGGAGCCGATGTTGGCGATGCCCTGGCCCTTGCACTCGCGGTTCTTGTCGCTGGGCGTATCGGTGAGGTCGTCGACGATGGTGGCGGTCATCATCGACTCCAGCAGGCCGACCACGGTGAGCATCAGCGCATAGGGCAGCACGGTCCATAGCGTTTCGAGGTTGAGCGGCACGTCCGGCCACAGGAATACCGGCAGGGTATCCGGCAGCTCGCCCATGTCACCCACGCTGCGGATATCCATGCCGCTGATCATGTACACCGCGGTCAGTACCACGATGCACACCAGCGGTGACGGGATCGACTTGCCGATTACCGGCAGGTAGGGAAAGCCATAGATGATCGCCAGGCCCGCCGCGGTCATGGCATACACGTGCCAGGTGACGCCGGTCAGCTCCGGCAGCTGGGCCATGAAGATCAGGATCGCCAGGGCGTTGACGAAGCCGGTGACCACCGAGCGCGATACGAAGCGCATCAGTTCGGCGAGCTTGATATAGCCGGCCACGATCTGCAGCACGCCGGTGAGCAGGGTAGCCACCAGCAGGTACTCGAGGCCGTGATCGCGGACCAGGGTCACCATCAGCAGCGCCATGGCGCCGGTGGCAGCGGAGATCATGCCTGAACGGCCGCCGGTGAAGGCGATGATCACCGCGATGCAGAAGGAGGCGTAGAGGCCGACCTTGGGGTCGACCCCGGCGATGATCGAGAAGGCGATGGCCTCGGGAATCAGCGCCAGTGCGACGACGATGCCGGCGAGGGTGTCGCCCTTGAGGTTGGAGAACCAACTCTGTTTGATGGTTTCGAACATTCTGCGGTCCAGCCGAGGTTGGTTGTCAGGCCCGAAGGCGCCAGAGTGCTATCGGCACGGGCTCGTGCAGCGCTGCGATCAGTCGAGGGATGTCGGGGCCGGATGGCGAACAGGGCGTCTGCCCAGGCACGGAGGTGCCTGGCGATGAGCGAGGCATCGCCGAAGAGAGGTAGTGCGCTAGGGCGGCGTGGCGCCGGCCTGGAGGGTACTGCGGGTCGTCACGGCTAGGGGTCCGTTACTCGAATCGGGTGACGGGTCGCGCCATTGGCTTCAAGGTGCTAGACCTTGGTAGTAGCGTTGACCACATGCGAGCCGCGGAGTCTACCAGAGCTTACGCTGCATTGCATCTAAGGGGCGGGGGGAGAGGCCTGCCGATAAGGCAGGCCGGAGGGGTCACGCCTCGGGATCGGAGGGGCCTGGGTGCGCGCCTGGGCGGCAGGCGATGCCTTCATCTGCTTGAAGGCCTCCATGATGTCCATCGGCAGCGGGAAGACGATGGTCGAGGCGTTCTTGTTGCTCATGTCGCTCATGGTCTGCAGGTAGCGCAGTTGCAGCGCGGCGGAGTTCTCGGCCATGACGTTGGCGGCCTCGACCAGCTTGCGCGAGGCCTGCAGCTCGCCCTCGGCGTGAATCACCTTGGCGCGGCGCTCGCGCTCGGCCTCGGCCTGGCGGGCGATCGCGCGGATCATGCTCTCGTCGAGGTCGACATGCTTGATCTCGACGTTGGCAACCTTGATGCCCCACGCTTCGGTCTGGGCATCGATGATCTCCTGGATGTCGTCGTTGAGCTTGTCGCGCTCGGAGAGCATCTCGTCCAGGTCGTGCTTGCCGAGCACCGAGCGCAGCGTGGTCTGAGCCAGCTGGCTGGTGGCCACGGTGAAGTTCTCGACCTGGATGATCGCCTTCTCGGGGTCGACGACCCGGAAGTAGAGCACCGCGTTGACCTTGACGGTGACGTTGTCCTGGGAGATCACATCCTGCTCCGGCACGTCCATGGTGATCACGCGCAGGTCGACCACCTGCATCTTCTGGATGCCGGGGATGATGATGACCAACCCTGGCCCCTTCACCGATTGAAAGCGGCCGAGGAAGAACACCACCCCGCGCTTGTATTCGGGCAGGATGCGGATGGATGCCGCCAGTATCATCACCACCAATACCAGCGGTACGAGATAGGAAATCATCATGGCTGACTCTCCTTGCGTGCGGTTTATAGGCGAAGTGGTTAGCCAGGCTGCTCGGCCCCGTCCCGCGGGGCCACCTCGACGGTCAAACCGTCGAGTGCCGTGACCGTAAGCGTCTGGCCCTTGCTCACCGGCGTGGGGCTATAGGCCTTCCAGGACTCGCCGTGCAGCCTGACGCGCCCCGCTCCTTCGAAATCCTCCAGCGCCACGGCGCGTGCGCCGATCAGTTCCTCCTGTCCGGTGCGTACCCGGGTCTTGCGCAGTCCCATGAAGCGGGTCACGGTCCACAGCATGAAGACCGCCGCGACCAGCGCCACGCCGCCGATCAGCGGCAGGGATACCTGCAGGTTGTCTGCGTCCATCAGAATCACCGAGCCGATTACGAAAGCCACGATTCCGCCAATGCCGAGCACCCCGAAGCTCGGCATCAGCGCCTCTCCCACGATCAGCGCCAGGCCGGCAAGAATCAAGGCCAGTCCGGCATAGTTGATGGGCAACACCTGAAAGGCAAACAGCGCCAGCAGCAGCGATATGATGCCGATGGTGCCGGGGACCAGGCTGCCGGGGCTGGAGAGTTCGAAGATCAGCCCGTAGAAGCCGATGATCATCAGGAAGTAGGCGACGTTGGGGTTGGTGATCACCGACAGCAGTTGGGTGCGCCAGTCGGGGTCGTAGCGTTCGATGGCCAGGTCGGCCGTCTCCAGGGTGCGCTCGCCGCGCTCCATCACCACCTCGCGGCCGTCGATCTGGGCCAGCAGGTCATCGACGTCGTTGGCCACCACGTCGACGACGTTCAACTCCAGCGCCTGGGGCGCGGTGAGGTTGACCGCCTCGCGCACCGCCTCCTCGGCCCAGTCGGCGTTGCGACCATGGCGTTCGGCGAGCCCGCGGATGTAGGACACCGCGTCCTCGAGCACCTTGCGCTCCATGGCTGACTCGCCGCGTCGCGGCTCGGGCTCAGCCTCGTCATTGCCGTTGGCCGCTTCATCCTCGCCATTGGCGGCCTCATCGTCCTGGCTGCCGTCGGCGTCGTCGGCATCATCGCCGCCGATCCCCGGCAGGCCGCCACCGCCCATCTGCACCGGCGTCGCCGAGCCGAGATGGGTTGCCGGGGCCATGGCCGCCACGTGGCTGGCGTAGGTGAGGTAGGTGCCGGCACTGGCGGCTCGTGCGCCGCTGGGCGAGACGTAGATCGCCACCGGCACGTCTGCAGTGAGCATGGCACGAATCATGTCGCGCATCGAGGCGTCGAGGCCACCGGGGGTATCGAGCTGCACGATCACCAGCTCGGCGCCGTCCTCGCTAGCCTGGCGCAAGCCGCGCTGAAAGTAGTCGCTGGTGGCGGGCCCGATGGCACCATCGATGGTCATCAGCAGTGCCGTACGCTGCTGCTCCTGAGCCTGGGAGTGCCAGGCCAGCAGGGCGCCGACCACTAGACTCAGCAGGCTGGCCCATAGCAGCCAGCGCCGCCGGAAGACGCGCTCGCTCGTCAACATGATCCCTGTGCCTCACGTTAGCGTTACTGATGTGATGCCGCGCCGAGAAGTTCGTTCACTCGGCTTAGACCAAGCATGTGACCGCACCTGCCAACCAGTCAGTCGCGGAGTGGGCAAACGCCGCCTGCCGGTCCATCATGGTTCGTGCTCCCGAGCGTTGAAAGCCAAGCATGGCACACTTGAGCACCGTCGCGGTCAAGACAGGCGGCAAGCCGGCGCCATCGAGTGCGATAACGACAGCCTCCGACAAGGAACACCATGGTGATATCACTGCCTCGCTCACGTCACAGCCTCACCACCAGCCTTGCGATGATCGCGCTGCTCGGCAGCGCCACCAGCCTGGCCGGCGCGCCGCCGGGGGACTGGCAGGCAGTGGTCGAGGAGGCCCGCGGCCAAAGCGTCTACTGGCACGCCTGGGGCGGCGATAGTCGCACCAATCGCTATCTCGAGTGGGTCGCCGAGCGCATGCAGGCCGAACACGACGTCGACGTGATTCACGTCAAGCTCGGCGATACCGCCGAGGCCGTGTCGCGGGTGCTGGCCGAGAAACAGGCCGGCAACGACGACGACGGCAGCGTCGATCTGGTCTGGATCAACGGTGAAAACTTCGCCGCCATGCGTGCCAACGACTTGCTGTTCGGCCCCTTCGCCGAGCAACTGCCACACTTCGCGCTGACCCACCCTGAGCACAATCCCGAGGTGGTCACCGACTTCACGCTGCCCACCGACGGTTTCGAGTCGCCCTGGGGCAAGGCCCAGATCACCTTCTATTACGATGGCGCAGAGATCGATACTCCCCCGATGAGCATCGTCGAACTCAAGGCCTGGGCCGAGGCCAACCCTGGACGCTTCAGCTATCCGCGTATCCCCGACTTCGCCGGCAGTACCTTCCTCAAGCAGGCACTGATTGAGCTCAGCGATGCCGACGAAGCGCTTTATGCCCCGGTCGAGGAGAGCGACTTCGACGCCATCAGTGCACCGCTATGGGACTATCTCGATGCGCTGCATCCGCACCTGTGGCGCAGCGGACGGCAGTTCCCCGCCAGCGGGCCCGATATGCTACGCCTGGTGGGCGACGCTGAACTGTCGCTGGCCTTCACCTTCAACCCGGCCGAGCCCGCCGCGGCCGTGACCGACGCCGAGCTGCCACCGAGCACCCGCAGCTATGTCTTTGAGGGCGGCACGCTGGGCAACGTGCATTTCGTGGCGATTCCCTACAACTCGCCGCACAAGGCCGCCGCCATGCTGCTCGCCGATTTTCTGCTGACTCCCGAGGCCCAGGCCCGCAAGCAGGATCTCGCTGTGTGGGGCGACCCAACCGTGCTGGATGTGACACGCCTTGATGATGAGCAGGCGGCACGCTTCGAAGGCGTTGAAGACAATCCCACCCTGCTGGCGCCGGACGCCCTGGAGAGAACCCTGCCGGAGCCGCACCCGAGCTGGATGGAGGCACTGCAGGATGCCTGGCAGGCCCGCTACGTCGGCCGCTGATCGGCAGGCATTTTAATGCTCAGACTCACCCCTTGGCTGATCATCGCCCTGCTGGTGGGGCCGATCCTGGCCGGCTTGGCCATGGCCGCCCTGCCCGCCTTCGGCTATCTGCCGGCGCTGGGCGGCGACGCCTTCAGCCTGGAGCCTTGGCGGGCGCTGCTGGCCCAGCCGGGCCTGGCGCGTTCGGTGGCGATCAGCTTCACCAGCGGCCTGGCCACCACGGCGGTGTCGCTGACCGTCGTGCTGCTGTTCCTGGCCGCTGCTTCGGGCAGCCGGCTGGATCGCTGGATCCGCCGCATGGTCTCGCCGCTGCTGTCGATCCCCCACGCCGCGGCGGCCTTTGGCCTGGCCTTCCTGATTGCGCCCTCGGGGCTGGTGGCACGAGCGCTTTCGCCGGCACCGAGCGGCTGGGAGCGGCCGCCAGACCTGCTCATCGTCAACGACCCCTGGGGGCTGTCGCTGATGGCCGGCCTGATCATCAAGGAGATCCCCTTCCTGCTGCTGATGAGCCTGGCCGCCCTGCATCAGCTCGACGCCGAGCGACGCGTGGCGATGGCCCGCTCGCTGGGCTACCGGCCGACCATTGCCTGGCTGAAGGTGGTGATGCCGTCGCTCTATCCGCTGATTCGCCTGCCGGTGTTCGCGGTCATCGCCTACGCCTCCTCGGTGGTCGATGTGGCGATGATCCTCGGTCCGACCCTGCCGCCTACGCTGGCGGTATCGATCCTCACGTGGTTCAACGCCCCGGACCTGTCGCAGCGCTTCATGGCCTCGGCCGGCGCTCTGCTGCAGCTCGGCGTGACCCTGGCGGCACTCGCCAGCTGGTGGGGGCTGGAGTGCCTGGTGCGGCGCCTCGGCCGTGGCTGGGTGGCCGGCGGCCAGCGCCAGCGCGGCGAGCGAATGCTGCGCCTGGCCGGTAAGGCGCTGATCCTGCTTGCCGCGCTGACCGCCCTGGTCGGTATCGCCGGCCTGGCCCTCAACTCCCTGGCCGGCGTGTGGCGCTTTCCCGACGGCCTGCCCCAGACCGTCACCTTGCAGCACTGGCAGCGCGCCCTGCCCTCGCTGGGCGGCCCCGTCGCCGCCACGCTGCTGATCGCCACGGTGGCCACCCTGCTGGCCGCAGGGCTGGTGCTGGCAGCGCTGGAGCACGAACAGCGCAGCGGGCGCCAGCCAGCCCAAGGCCAGCTGGGCTTTTTGGAAGGCCGCCGCAGCGCTGCCCTTACCCTGCTCTACCTGCCGCTGATCGTGCCACAGATCGCCTTCCTGTTCGGCCTGGTGGTGGTGATGGAGGCGCTTGGCACGCGCCCCACCCGCTGGCTAGTGATCTTCGGCCATCTGCTGTTCGTGTTGCCCTATGTATTCCTGTCGCTGTCGGAGGCCTACCGGCGCTTCGATCCGCGCTGGTCGCGGGTCGCGCTGACCCTCGGCGCCACGCCCGACGGCGCCTTCTGGCGGGTGCGCCTGCCGATGCTGCTGGCACCGCTGCTCACCGCCATGGCGGTGGGCCTGGCGGTGAGCATCGGTCAGTATCTGCCGACCCTGCTGCTCGGCGCCGGTCGCATCACCACCGTGACCACCGAGGCGGTGGCCCTGGCCAGCGGCGGCAGCCGCCGCCTGATCGGCGTCTGGGCACTGGTGCAGGCCAGCCTGCCACTGCTGGGCTTCATTATCGCCGTGGGCCTGCCGCGGCTACTCTGGACCAACCGCCGCGGAATGCGAGGAACGCCATGACTGCTCCCAGCCTCGAGCTCAAGCAGGTACATATCGCCCTGCACGGCAGGACGCTACTCGAGCTCGACGCCCGCGTCGCCCCCGGCGAGGTGCTCACCGTGATGGGCTCCTCCGGCTCGGGGAAGTCGACCCTGCTGGCCTATGCCGCCGGCTTTCTGGCCCCGGCCTTCCAGGCCTCCGGGCAGGTCCTGCTGGGCGGGCAGGAGATCACCGCGCTGCCGGCGGAGCGGCGCGGCATCGGCCTGCTGTTTCAGGACCCGCTGCTGTTCCCGCACCTCTCGGTGGCCAGCAACCTGCGCTTCGGCCTGCCGCGGGCCACGCCCGACAAGGCCGCCAAGGTGGAAGCCGCGCTGGCCGATATCGGCCTGGCCGGCTTCGGCCAGCGCGACCCCGCCACGCTGTCCGGCGGCCAGCAGGCGCGGGTTGCCCTGATGCGCCTGTTGCTCTCGGCACCACGGGCGGTGCTGCTCGACGAGCCCTTCTCCAAGCTCGACATGGCGCTGCGTCACGAGATGCGCCAGCTGGTGTTCGAGCGGCTACGCGGGGCGGGGCTGCCGAGCCTGCTGGTCACCCACGATCACGCGGACGCCGAAGACGCTGGGGGGCGGATGATCGCGCTATGACTGGCTCATTGTCCCAACGCCTCGGTGGCCACCTCTGAGAGCACGTCGGCGACATTGTCCAGCTGCAGCTCGCACTCATCTAGGCCGTGACGCTCGGCCAGGTAGTGCGGGTCGTTCCACTCGATATGCACCTGATCGCCGTCCTGGCGAATCAGCATCTTCTGTGGCAAGTCCAGCGCCACGCTGCCCTGGCACTGCATCATCGGCGTACCGACCTCGGGATTGCCGAACAGGAACAGCCGCGTGGCCGGCAGCTCGAGGTCGACATTGGCGGCGTTGGCGGCGTGATCCATCATTTCGACCAGCCTCAGGTCGCGCTCATCCAGCGCCTCGCGCAGCCGCGCCTCGACCGCATCGATATCGGCACTGCCGCTGAGGCGTTCGACGCCCGCTGGCGCGGTGCCGTCGGCCTGGCTCGCGCCTGCGGCCATCAGACTGGCTGCCAGCACGGCAACCAGGGGCGAAACGTTCATCTTCATGCGTCTACCTCCCTGTGATGTGAACCACCGGACACGCCTTGTGATAGCCGGCCCTAGGGGAAGTTCAGCGCACCGAGAAGCGCTCGGCCAGGCTCAGCAGGTCGCTTACCGTCAAGTCGGGCTCGCCGCCCCAGGGGTCGAACGGCGCGTCGCTGCTGCGCCTCACCCAGACGGCGTGCAGACCGGCGTGGCCGGCGCCGATCACATCGAAGGGATTGCTCGAGATCAGCCAGGTATCCGCGGCGCTGGCCTCCAGCCGGGTGCGCAGATGGGAGTAGACGGCAGGGTCGGGCTTGAAGCGCTTGACCTCATCGACGCTGACGATATCGCTGAAATGCTGGTCGATGCCGGCCTGGCGCAGCAGCTCCTCTACCGCCTCGCGAGTGCCGTTGGAGAAGGCCACGCAGGTGACCCCGCGCTGACTCAAGCGCGCCAGTGCCTCCGACACCTCGGCAAAGGCCGGCAGCCGGCCATAGGCGGCCATCAGGTGCTCCTTGGCGGTCTGCGAAAGCTGCGTACCCAGCGCGCGGTCGGTGTACTCCAGCGCCTCTTCGGTGCACACCGAGAACTCGGCGTAGGCGCCCATCAGGCTGCGCCGAAAACTGTACTCGAGCTGCTTGTCGCGCCAGCGCCGCGAGAATTCGGCGGCGCGCGCCTCGCCCAGCAGATCCTCCAGCTCGGCGATCACCCCATGGGTGTCGATCAGGGTGCCGTAGACGTCGAAGGCGAGTAGCGTTGCCATGCCGTGCATCTCCTCTCAAGCGGTCGGTGAGGTCATGCTGTCAGCTTGGCTCAGCGGCACCGCGCCCTCAACTCACGAACGCACAAAACGCAGCGCCCCGCTCCTGGTGAGAAGCGGGGGCGCAAGCAAACCTGCCGTGACTTACTTGAGATCCTCGTTATTGGCCAGGTCGTCGAGCACACGATCCACGGCGCGCTGGGTACGGGCGACGATCTCGTCGACCTCGGCGTGGGTGGTGGTCAACGGCGGTGCGAAGCCGAGAATATCGCCCTGCGGCATGGCGCGGGCGATCAGGTTCTCGTCCATGGCCGCCGCAGCGATGCGCGGGCCGACCTTGAGACCGGGGTCGAACTGGGTGCGCTTGGCCGGATCCGGCGAGAACTCCAGCGCCGCCAGCATGCCCACGCCGCGCACGTTGCCAACGATGGGGTGATCGCCGAACGCCTTGGCCATGGCCTGCTGCAGGTAGGCGCCGGTCTCGGCGGCGTTCTGGGTCAGGCCCTCGCGCTCGATGATCTCGAGATTGGCCAGGCCGGCGGCGCAACCCAGGGCGTGGCCGGAGTAGGTCCAGCCGTGGCCGATGGGGCCAAACTCGCCGGTGCCCTGCTCCAGCACCTGCCATACGCGATCGCCGACGATCACCCCGGAGAGCGGCTGGTAGGCGCTGGTCAGGCCCTTGGCGACGGTGATCAGGTCGGGCTTGATGCCATAGAAGTGGCTGCCGAAGTCGGTACCGATGCGCCCGAAGCCGCACACCACCTCGTCGGCGATCAGCAGCACGTCGTACTTGGCCAGCACCGCCTGGATAGCGTCCCAGTAGCCCTCCGGCGGCGGCACGATACCGCCGGTGCCGAGTACCGGCTCGCCGATAAAGGCGGCCACGGTCTCCGGGCCTTCAGCGAGGATCATCTCCTCGAGCTTGATCGCACAGTAGTGCGAGAACTCGCGCTCGCTCATGCTCGCCTGTTCGGCACTGCGCTGGTAGTAGAACGGTGCCTCGGTGTGGCGAATGGTCTCGATGGGCAGGTCGAAGTGGTCGTGGAACGCCTTGAGCCCGGTCAGCGAACCGGAGGCGATGCCCGAGCCGTGGTAGCCGCGCATCCGCGAGATCACCTTCTTCTTCGCCGGGCGCCCCAGCACGTTATTGTAGTAGCGCACGATCTTGAGCTGGGTCTCGTTGGCATCCGAGCCGGACATACCGTAGTAGACCTTGGACATGCCGGGCCCGGCCAGCTCGAGAATCTTCTCGGAGAGCTGGATCTGCGGCTCGTTGGAGTGCCCTACGTAGGTGTGGTAGTAGGAGAGCTCCAGCGCCTGGCGGTAGATCGCCTCGGCCACCTCGGTGCGCCCGTAGCCGATATTGACGCAGTAGAGCCCGGCGAAGCCGTCGATGAACTCGCGGCCATCCTTGTCGACGATATGGATGCCCTTGCCGCCGCTGATCACTCGGCCCGGCGCGTCGCCGTGGGCGAAGTCGCGCAGGTGGGTGGAGGCATGGAAAGTGACCTTACGGTCGCGGTCGATCAATTCCTTGTGCAGGCTCATCTCGCTTCTCTCTTTTTTTGATCCCCGCCCATGCGGGTATACATGTGTGTTGCTAATGCCTGAAGCCAGCTGCCAGGGTGTGCCATCGAGCGATATATACCCAAGGACGCTGGCGCAAGCGCCGCGGACCGCGGCGATCGACATGGATGTCGATCGAGGACCGGCAAGAGGGACCTTGTTCCGGTCCGACGCGCAGTCCGCAAGCGCAGCGTCAGGGTTTCGTTCTTGGGCATCGCGAGAGGGGATACGCTGGCAGTCTCCTAGCGTCGTTAGCTCCCCGACACCGAACCCAAGGCACCCAGGCAGTAATACTTGGTTTCCAGATACTCGTCGATACCGGTGATACCGCCCTCGCGCCCCAGGCCCGACTGCTTGACGCCGCCGAACGGCACCGGCGGGCCGGTCATCTTCACCGAGTTGACACTGACCATGCCGAACTCCAGGGCGCGCAGCAGCTTCCAGATGCGCCGGATATCGTGGGTATAGACGTAGGCTGCCAGGCCGTACTCGGTGTCGTTGGCCATCTCGATGACCTGATCGTCGTCGGCATAGGCGGTGATTCCCGCCACCGGCGCGAAGTTCTCCTCGCGCCACACCTGCATCTGCGGCGTGACCCCGGTGAGCAGCACCGGCATGAAGAAGTTGGGGCCTGGAGCCTGATTCTGGTCGCCGGCCACCAGGGTCGCACCGCGGGAGATCGCGTCGTCGACGATACTCGCCGCCTTGTCCACCGCCTGGCGGTGAATCAGCGGGCCGAGGTCGACCTCGCTCTCCAGGCCGTTGCCCACGGTCAGCGCGGCCATGCGCTCGGCGAAGTGGGCGACGAACTCGCCGTGGATCGACTCGTGGACCAGGATACGGTTGGCCGCCAGGCAATCCTGGCCGGCGGTCTGGAACTTGGCCGCCACCGCGGCGAAGGCCGCCTCCTTGGGGTCCATGTCGGGGCCGACGATAAAGGGCGCATTGCCGCCCAGCTCCAGGGATACCCGCTTGACGGTCCCGGCGCTCTGCTCGAGTAGCAGCCGGCCGACCCGCGTCGAGCCGGTAAACGACAGCGCCTTGACCCGCTCCTCGGCGCACAGGATGCGCGACACCTCGGGCGGGTCGCCAAGCACCACGTTGAAGACCCCGGCAGGAATCCCGGCGCGCTCGGCCAGTTCGGCCAGCGCCAGCGCCGAGAACGGCGTCTCGTTGGCCGGCTTGACGATTACCGTGCAGCCGGCGGCCAGCGCCGCCGCGGCCTTGCGGGTGATCATCGCCAGCGGGAAGTTCCACGGCGTGATCAGCGCGGCGATGCCCACCGGCTCCTTGAGGGTGCCCAGCGCGGCGTTGGGAATATGGCTGGGGATGGTCTCACCGAAGGTGCGCTTGCCCTCCTCGGCGAACCAGCGCACGAAGCTGGCACCGTACTCCACCTCGCCACGCGCGTCGGGCAGCGGTTTGCCCTGTTCGAGGGTCATGATGGTGGCCAGGTCCTCGCGATGGGCCTGCAGTAGATCGTACCAGGCCAGCAGGCGCTCGCAGCGCTCGTCGGCACGCAGCGCCCGCCAGTGTACGAAGGCGGCCTCGGCGGCATCTACCGCCGCGTGGATCTGATCGGCCTCGAGCAGCGGGATATGCCCCAGTACCTCGCCGGTGGCGGGGTCGGTCACCGCCTCGTCGCGGCCACCGTCGCCGTAGGTCCACTTGCCGTCGATGTAGGCGTGCTGACGGAACAGGCGCGGATCTTCGAGCTTGATGGACTGGGTCATTGGACACCTCCCCTGATACACCGGGGCGGCCTGGTGGCGCGCCCGGCATTGGCAAAACGTGGCGCGAGCGGCTGGTGCCGCTCGCTGCATGCCTACAGGGTAACGCCCAGGCGGCGGCGAGACTTTTCGTTCGCCGCCGCGGGGGATGCGGTTTTTTTTGTCTCGGCGCAGGGAGAAGCAGAATTTTCTGTCAGTCGCCGCCCTGCTCGGTATCCGCCAGCGCTGCCTCGGTGAACACGATCAGGCCGAGCTCGGGGCGATAGCCGTGGATCTCCTTGACGTCGAGTGCCTGCAGGAAGCGCAGGATCTCGGCGCTGATCACCTGTCCCGGCACCAGTACCGGAAAGCCCGGCGGATAGGGAATCACGAAGCTCGCCGAGACCACATCGCGGCCGGCCTGCATCTCGGCCTGCAGCGCACCGTTGTCGAAGCGCAGGTACTCGGTGTTCTCCTCGTCGTAGCTGAGGAAGTAGGCGCGCCGGATATCCCCCTCGGGGCTCGCGGTCAGCGGCCGGAAGGCGTCGTGGAAACGGCTGAAGTCGGGCAGCGGCGGCAGGTCCTGGGTCAGTGACCTGATCTGGTGCTCGATGATCTTGCGCTCGGGCCGGCTGCTGTCCTCCCAGCGTCGGTCGAAGGACTTGGCCAGCTTGATCAGCACGTCGAGCAGGTAGGCGATGGAGCCGCGGGTGGTACCGATATTGGTCATGAACAGCACGGTATTGCGCGACGTCTTGTTGATCTGGATACCGAACTTGTTCATCAGGTACTCGTTCTTGAACGCATCGCCGTCGATCCCGGTCTGGCCGATCGCCATGGTGATGCGGCTGGGGTCGACGACGAACTCGTCGTGGGCCCAGGCCTCCTCCATCTTGTTCCAGCCGGTACTGGGGTCGTAGAAGGTGTCGACCCCGGACTGGCGATACTCCAGCGGGATCATGTCGCTATTCTTCAGTACCCGGAAGTACTTCAGCAGCAGCGGGTTGGTATACAGCTGCTCGCGCAGCGACAGCGCCGTCTCGACCTGGGCATGCACCAGCTCGAAGCCCTCCATCTCGGCCTGCATGCGCCCGACGTCCAGCGAGGCCACGATCTGGTAGTTAGGCGAGGTCGAGGTGTGGGTCATATAGGCCTCATGGAAGGGCCCTTCGACCTTGTGGCGGAAGTCCTGGTCATGCACGTGGATCATCGAGCCCTGGCGCAGCGAGGTCAGGGTCTTGTGGGTCGAGTGGGTGGCATAGGCACGCACTCGCACCAGGTCCGGGTCGGGCAGCAGCCGCTGTTCCAGCCAGGTGGCGTCGTCTTCCTGATCGCACTGGTCGAACTCGGCCTTCCAGGCGGCGTACTCCTCGCGATAGGCGTCGCTGCGGTAGCGGTCGAGCAGAGTGCGGGCGGCGTGCATCGCGGTACGCGGCCGGTAGGTGGGATTGAAGGTGGCGAAGGCGAACCACGCCTCGTCCCACAGGAACACCAGGTCGGGCTTGATCGCCAGGCACTCCTCCATTACCCGCCGCACGTTGTAGACCACGCCATCGAAGGTGCAGTTGGTGAGCAGCAGCATCTTGACCTTGTGCAGCTGGCCCGAGCGCTTGAGCGCCAGCAGCGTCTTCTTGATCTCCTTGAGCGGCACCGCGCCATACATCGAGTAGTCGTTGAGCGGGTAGGAGTCGAGGTAGGCGACGTGAGCGCCGGCCAGCACCATGCCGTAGTGGTGCGACTTGTGACAGTCGCGGTCGATCAGCACGATATCGCGCGGCTTGACCAGCGCCTGGACCACGATCTTGTTGGCGGTGGAGGTGCCGTTGGTGACGAAGAAGCTCTGGCGGGCGCCGAAGGCGCGGGCGGCATACTCCTGGGCCTTCTTGATCGGCCCGTAGGGCTGCAGCAGCGAGTCCAGCCCGCCGGAGGTCGCCGAGGTCTCGGCAAGGAAGATATTGATGCCGTAGAAGTCGATCATATGCCCCGCCCAGTGCGAGCGGGTCACCGATTTGCCGCGCGAGATGGGCATGGCGTGGAAGACCCCGGTGGGCTTCTTGCTGTACTCGCGCAAGGCATCGAAGAACGGCGTGCGGTAGCGATCGTCGATGGCGCGCAGGATGGTATGGTGCTGCTCGATGTAGTCGGTCTCGCGGTAGAAGATCCGGTTGAAGTGGCGGATGTCCTGGCTGGCGGTCGCCTCGACGTCGCCGCTGGTGACCAGGAACTGGTCGATCTCCGGGCGGATCTCGCGAATCATCGAGCTCAGCAGGATGCTGCGCTCGGCCTCGGACTTGCTCTCCAGCTCGATCTCCGAGAGCCCCTCCAGGTAGTTGCGCAGCGCACTGAGGTTGTACTTCGACTTGTAGGGGAACTCGTAGCGGATCAGGCAGGCCTGGATATTGGGATTGACCAGGATCGCGATCAGCGCGTCCTCGAAGCTGCGCACAGTGACCACATCGTAGACGAAGCGGTCCTCGGGACGGCGCAGGTTGTGGAACGCCTCGCGCACCACCTCCTCTTCCTGCTGCGACATGGCATCGACGATCAGCAGCTCGAAGTAGGGCTGCGACGAGCTGTTGGAGGCCGGATGCCCGCGGCGCAGCTGAGCCAGCGCATCCAGCGCCTCGAGGTCCTCGGCATCGGCGTCGGTCTCGCTGAGATCGACGTGGCGGCGGCGATAGGACTCGCTGATCAGCGCCCGCACCAGGCGCTTGACCACCTTCTCCAGCAGCGAGTACTCCTCGCGGTCGAACAGCGACCAGAGGTGGCGAAAATCCTCCTTGGACGGAAAGGCGTGGTAGTCCTCGATGATCTCCAGGCGGGTCAGCTTGACGTCGATCGCCTTGACAAGATTGCGTGCCTGGCCGTCGTCGCGCAGACGCACCAGCTTACCCAGGTCGCGCTTGAGGGCATTCCAGGTGTCGGCGCGCAGCTGCGATATCTTGTGGTAGAAGCCCAGCGCCGTATACGGCGTATCCGACTCGGTCATCTCACTCATGATGGTACCCCGTCCTGTTGCCCTCGGCCGCGCTCGCCGCGCGACTGCCGTAGTGGATCGTCAGCTGCTGCTCCCGCGAGTCGGCGAACGACATCGAGAGTGTCGCCCCGGGCCAGAAGAAGCTGGCCCGCCCCTCCGCCGGGTGATAGACCGCGGTATAGATGGTGCCCAGGCCGCGCCGATAGTCGCGGCGAAACAGCGGCGGGGCGAAGAACGCCGACACCAGGCGCTGCTCGGTGGTGGCTTCGTCGGCGACCAGAATCGACAGCTGGCGCTCGCGGATCAGCGTCTCCGAGGCCAGCGCATGGGCGTACCACTCGATCTTCTTCTGATGGTTGGTGGCCACCGGCACACGGCGAATCGAGGCCGGGCGGTCCGGCGAGATCATCGCCGTGACGTAACGGCCGCGGGCATCGCTGACGGTGATGTTGTAGGCCATGTGGGTCGGCACCCGGGCCAGCACCTCCACCGCTTCGGGGGTGGTGTCGCAGAACTCGAGGATATAGCGCAGGATGATCGGTGCACCGAAGCCGGTGCCGACCATGGTGCGCCCACCGAAGGCCAGCGACACCGTCAGGCCCTGCTCGTTGATGCCGTCGAGCACGCCCCACAGGCAATCGCTCATGGCGATCACCCGACGGCCGTTCCAACAGGTCGAGAGGATGGTGCCCTCGCACAGCTCCGGCGGGTAGTCGTAGTTGCGCACCAGCAGGTTGGCATGGGCGTTGGACAGCACCGCCTGGGAGCAGCCGGTGATATAGGCCGGCGGCCGATACAGGCTGAGCATGCGCGAGGCCAGGTCGCCACCGCCGGCCAACGCGCAGAGCCGCTCGTAGGTCGGCAGCAGTTCCGGCATGTGCCGGCTGAGCGCGTTGTAGCAGGCCAGATAGCCGGGGCGCTCGCGCTCCGTCTCCGACAGGTACCAGCGCTCATAGGCCGGCCAGTGGTGCTCGAACAGTGCCTGCCACTTGGCGCCGGGCTGCGCTTCCACGACGCTACGAAACTCGAGCTGCTTGTTCATGGCACCTACAGAATCTTGAAATTGCCACCGCCAATGGCGTGACTGACCGCGACTTCCTCGACCACCGGGTCCTGCAGCGCCTGGCCGGCGAACTGGCCGCGGATCCCCTCGATCCAGGCCTTGGCGCGTGCATTGAGCTGGAAGTCATCGTCCATCAGCCGGCCGCGGGTAATCAGGATGCCCAGGTCGGCGCCCTCGTAGCGGAAATCGCCGATGCCACTGATGCGTACGAAGAAGGCCTCCTGCTCGCTCTCCGCGGCGTGGGGGTGATAGCTGTAGTGGTCGTAGTCGATGCTACCGTCGGCGGCCATCTTCCATACCCCGGACTGCGGCGCCTGGGTCAGCAGGTCGATGCTCTCGTCGGTGTGCTTGATGACCAGTTGGCTCCAGCTGTCGATGCTGTCGGGATGCGCCCAGCGCTCGTTGATCTCGGCGATGTCGATGTCGAAGTCGACATCCGAGAACTCCAGCAGGTGGAACAGGAACAACGGCACGTCGGAGTGGGCGAAGGCGGCCACGTTGGTCAGCGAGCTGGCCCCGGTGACCCGCGGGTTGAGTTCACCGAGATAGACCTCCTCGGTGTCCATGTCGATCAGGAAGTCGAGCTCGAAGTAGCCGCGATAGCCCTCGTCGCGCAGCGCCTCGCCAAACTTGAAGGTGTACTCGCGGGCCTTGTCACGCACCTCCTGGCTGAAGGCGCCGGCGAACATCTCGTTGCCGCACCAGCCGCCCTTGTAGGGGGTCAGGGTCTTGAAGCCCACCAGCTCGGTCATCAGCGGCCCCACCACGGTGCCGCAGCGGGTGGTACAGGCCTCGATGGCCGAGCCGCGGCAGTTGATGCGCTTCATGACCTTGACCTCGGGCTCGGCCTCGATCTCCTCGGCATACTTGTAGTACTCGTCCTCGTTGGAGACGAAGAAGGTGGTGTGCCCGGAGTCGCCGTAGGCGGACTGGATCACCAGGTCCTGGGTGTCCAGTTCGGCGCTGACTTCCTGCAGGTGGGCGTAGCTGTCGACCTTGGCCAGCACGTTGGGCACGCTGGGCACGCCGACCTTGTTGCCGATGCGCACCGTCTCGATCTTGTTGTCCATGCGCGAGCGCAGCGCCGCCGGCGGAAAGGCCACCTTGAGGCCGAGCTGCTGGCACACCTCCTCGGTATGCTCGTCGAACATCAGGAAGGTCGCGGTGCCTTCACCGCCGCGCGACTTGAGGAAGTCGATGACCTCCTTGTGCTCGAGCAGGTAGTTGTTGATGTCCTCGATGCTCTCGAAGTCGCGGGGGAACTTCTCCTTGGGCACGAAGACGTTCTTCTGGCGCCCGTCGAAGCAGTCGATGTAGTTGATATGGCGAAAGTTGCCCACCCAGTCGCCGATCCCCAGCAGATTGAAGTTGGTCGCCGAGATGAAGTAGATCGGCGTCTTGTTGTTATGAAAGTGGCGGCGCACATCAGAAATGCTTGTGATCTTGTTCATTTCTCTTGCTCCTTGGGGAGGGCGATCCCTGTGCGTGGGAGACTCGACCGTGACCGGCGGCGAGTCCTGGCGGCCGCCCGTTGCGTCAGGCGGCCGCATCAACAGTTGGCGCAGCTGGTGGATGATCCTGGTCAACATTGCGAGGCTCTCCCTGCAGCTGCGCCAGCGGCGCGATCAGATATCGTGATGGCCGTTATCGGGACGACGCGGCTTGACCAGCGGCCCGAGCGTGTCGAGAAACGGCGTGGGCGCGTTCTCTGTGCGATAGACGCCGAAGTCGACACTGCG
Source organism: Halomonas socia (assembly GCF_010977575.1). Classification (GTDB taxonomy): domain Bacteria; phylum Pseudomonadota; class Gammaproteobacteria; order Pseudomonadales; family Halomonadaceae; genus Franzmannia; species Franzmannia socia. The sequence continues at coordinate 2,525,167 of NZ_CP048812.1, read as the reverse complement.
GTCGCGGAAGCTCTTGAGCGGCTGGCCAAGCCCGCGCAGGCCCACCTCGCGCTCGCGGCGCACCCGGTTGAGGTCGATCTCCAGCGGAATGATCTCTTCGCCGATGCCGGCCTGGTGGATCACGTCACCGGCCGGGCCGACCACGATAGAGCGGCCGTTGCCCATGGCGCCTGCGCCGTTGATGTCGAAGAAATAGCACTGGTTGATCGCCGCGTTGGTGCGCGCGATGGAGAGTTCGATATCGCGGTCGATGGTGTCGGTCATGGTCGGGTGCAGGATCACCTCGGCGCCCATCGCCGCTAAGGTGCGAGTGGTTTCGGGGAACCACATGTCATAGCAGATCGAGACCCCGAAGCGACCTACCTGGGGCACGTCGAAGACCACGAATTCGCTGCCGCCCTCGACGCCCTCCTCGAAGGGCCGGAACGGGAACATCTTGCGATAGCGCGCCACCACCTGGCCCTGGGGGTTGATCACGCTGAGGGTGTTGTAGATCTTGTCGCCCTCGCGCTCGAACATCGAGCCGGGAATCAGCCAGATGCGGTGCTCCTCGGCCAGCTGGCAGAACATCGCCTCCATGTTGCTGGGCATCGGCTCGGCGTGGTGAGTGGCGGCACCGTTGGCCACCAGCTCGCTGAACAGCACCATCTGCACGTTGGGGAATCTTGCCATCAGCAGATTGATGCGATGCCGCATGGCATCGGTGTTGTCTCCATGGTGCAGGGCATGCAGCTGCACCCCGGCAATCGTGAAATAGGACATGCAGTTCCTCTCGAATGGCGAACGCCCGGTAAAGGATGACATCGATGGGGCCTGGCCCCTGCAAGGCGGAATCGCCACAACCCGCGTACTTGAATCAGCTTATGCCAAATTCAGCGGGCGTGTAATCAACGTTAACGGCTTGACGCGAGGACGAGGCTGGGCTTCATCGACGGCCGGGGTCGGGTATCGCCGCCGGCTTAGCGGCTATCCAGTTGAATCGGGGGGCTTGTTGCTTGACCGTCTTGGTGACGATATAGGTGAAGTAGCGCTCGATGCCGACCTCCGAAACCAGCCAGGCGTCAATCAGGCGTTGATAGGCATCGATGGAGTCGGCCTCGATCTTGAGCAGGTAGTCGACGCCGCCGCCCACCGCCACGCACTCGGTGACCTCGGGCGTGGCATGGACCAGCGCCTCGAAGCGCTGGAAACTCTCAGCATTGTGGGCCTTGAGTTCGACCTGCACCCACACCGGGGTGCGCTTGACCAGTACGCTTGTATTGATGCGCGCCGAGTAGCCGTCGATGATGCCGGCCTTCTCGAGGCGCCGCACCCGCTCCCAGCAGGGGCTGACCGAGAGATTGATGGCCTCGGCCAGCTTCGACTTGGTGATGCGCCCATCCTGGGCCAGGATCTCGAGGATCTTCAGATCGTAGCGATCGAGCTTCATGCGCCTTCCAGTGTGTGAGAGATAGCCTTAGCCGAGCGAGTCGACGACATCGGCGATTACCGCAATGGTATCACCCATGTTGACCAGCGACGGATGACGCCGCGCCGCCAGCACGCCGCTGCGGCTGGCACGGTACTCCATCGGGGCGCTGCCGCTGCGTGTCATGTCATAGACCCGGGCCACCACGTCGCCCTTCTCGAGCCGCTCCCCCAGGGCGAAGCATAGCTCCAGCACGCCGGAGTGCTCGCTCTGCACGTAGCAGCTGGCGTCGGGCATATCGAGATAGATCTGCGGCTCGGCGGGCATCTCCACCTCACCGGCCAGCAGGCCGTAGTGGATCAGGAAGTTGCGCACGCCGCGCTCGGTGATGGCCATGCTCTCGGGGGTCGAGGTACCGCCGCCGCCGAGTTCGGTGGCGACGAAGATCTTGCCCTGGCTCTCCACCGCGGTGTCGAAGAGTGCGGCGGCATCGAGCTCGAACATCATCATCGCGTAGGGCGCGCCGAAGGCCTTGGCGCCTTCCAGGGCGCGGCGCTGCTGCTCGGGGTCGTCAAGCACATGGGAGGCGCCGAAGGGGATGATATCCAGGGTGCGCCCGCCGGAGTGCAGGTCGAGCACCACGTCACACATCGGTGTCATCACCCGGGTGAAGTAGTCGGCGATCTTCTCGGTGACGCTGCCGTCGGGGTCGCCGGGGAAGCTGCGGTTGAGGTTGCCGCCATCGAGTCCCGAGGTGCGCTTGCCGGCCATCACCGCCGGGGTGTTCATGCACGGCACGATGATCACCCGGCCGCTGATGTCCTCGGCGCGCAGGCTGCTCGACAGCTTGAGCAGCGAGGTGATGCCTTCGTACTCGTCGCCGTGGTTGCCGCCGGTGAGCAGTGCGGTGGGGCCGTCGCCGTTCTTGACCACGGTGAGCGGGATCATCACCGCGCCCCAGGCCGACTCGTCCACCGAGATCGGCAGCTTGAGGAAACCGTGCTGGATGCCGTCGGCATCGAAATCGACGGTGGCGCTGATCGGGCTAGGGCGCTTGGCCATAGGGTACTCTCCTTGTGCTTGTACGGATTGCCGCGGTGCAATACTCGAGGCTGCTCCTGCGGCAACCCCCAGCGCTCGGAGCTGATCCGGCGACAGGCCTACGAGGGGGCGCTGTAAACCCTTCCCTGGGCGCTACCTACGCCATCCATGGCGTAGAACCCCCTCTACGACCTATCGCCGGCGCTCCTCGCTATGTGTTGTTGCTTCATCTCAGCATCAGCGGACAAATAGCTGGCGCGGGAAATTCGCCAGGGTCTCGCAGCCGGTCTCGGTGATCAGGATACTCTCGGTGATCTCCAGGCCCCACTCGTCCTCCCACAGGCCAGGCATGAAATGAAACGTCATGCCCGGCTGCAGGATGGTCTCGTCCGAGGGGCGCAGGCTCATGGTCCGCTCGCCCCAGTCCGGCGGGTAGGAGATGCCGATCGGGTAGCCGCAGCGGGCACCGCCGCGGTCGAAGCCGTACTTGTCCATGGCCGCACCCAGCGCCATGGCGATATCCGCGGTGCGGTTGCCGGGCTTGGCCACCGCCAGGCCGTTGTCGATGCCCTCCAGCAGCGCCGACTCGGCGCGGATGAAGTCACGGGGCGGCTTGCCGAGAAACACGGTGCGCGACAGCGGCGCATGGTAGCGCTTGAACACCCCGGCAATCTCGAAGAAGGTGCCCTCGCCCTCGCGAAACGGCGTATCGTCCCAGGTAAGGTGCGGCGCGGCGGCGTCCTTGCCGGTGGGCAGCATCGGCACGATGGCCGGATAGTCGCCACCGTAGACCTTGCCGTGCTCGTCGACCCAGCCCTCAATGCCCACCCGGTAGATCTCCGAAACCAGCTTGCTCTTGGGCAGGCCCGGCTCGATCACCTCGAGAATCCGCGTATGCATGCCCTCGACGATCTTGCCGGCGACGCGCATATAGGCGACCTCCTGGGGCGACTTGATGGCGCGACACCAGTTGACCAGCGAGTTGGCGTCCATGAAGCGTGCATGGGGCAGCTCGCGCAGCAGGCATTGGTAGGCCTTGGCCGAGAAGTAGTAGTTGTCCATCTCCATGCCCACCACGCCCTGGTGCCAGCCGCGGTCGGGCATGATCGACTGGGCCAGGTAGTCCATGGGGTGCATGTCCGGATTCTGCACATAGTAATCCGGGTAATAGGTGATGTTGGCCGGGTCGATCCAGCAGGTACGCAGCGCGCCGTTGGCGTCCATGCGCCGGCCGTACCATACCGGCTCGCCCTCCAGCCCCAGCAGTACGCACTGGTGGACATAGAACGACCAGCCGTCGTAGCCGGTGAGCCAGGCCATGTTGGAGGGGTCGCTGATGATCAGCACGTCGATGCCACGATTGGCCATCTCCGCCCGCACCTTCCATAGGCGGCTGGCATACTCTTCACGAGTGAAAGGCAGGGTTACCTGAGTCATGTGGCCACTCGCCATTACCGAAAATCACCAAAACCGGCACTCCTCCTGAGGAGAAGGCCGAGCCTGCACGTTGACCTGCTGCACTACCTGCGTCGGAACCCGCTGAACGCTCACGGCCGGCACGACAATCGTTGGCCGCGGCGAGGGCTTCCTGCCAGCGGGCACGATAATGGAGGGGGTTACGCCCCATCAACATCCTGGCGACGATACTAGCACCATCGCCAAGCCCGCCGTCAAAGGCTTTATTGGCCTTTTCGCCACCGCCAAGGCGAGCGATATGGCCCAACAACTTTACTCGATGCATCGCAGCGGCCGATGATGGCTGTCAGATACCCCGAGACAGGAGACATCATGCGCATTCTGGTGCATATCGACGATGCCGCCGGCTGGCAAGCGGCCCTGCAGCAGCGGCTCCCCAACGCCGAAGTCTTCACCAGCGACCAGGCGGTCGACGAGATCGACTACCTGGCGGTCTGGAAGCCCCCTGCCGAGCTGCTCGAGCGCCACGCCGAGGCCCGCGGCATCATCAACCTCGGCGCCGGTGTCGATGCCCTGCTCAGCAACCCCGGGTTGCCGGCGGAGACGCCGATCGTCAAGCTGCGCGACGCCGGCATGGGCGAGCTGATCGCCGACTACTGTCTCTACGGCCTGCTCCATGTGCAGCGCGACTTCGACCGCTACCGCACTCAGCAAGATCGCGCCGAGTGGCGCGAGCACCAGGTGATCGACAAGCGCGACTGGCCGGTGGGCGTTCTCGGGCTCGGCGCCATCGGCCGCCATGTCGCCCAGCGCATCGCGGCGGCGGGCTTTGCGGTCCACGGCTGGAGCCGCTCGCCCAAGTCCCTCGACGAGATCCGCTGCCACCACGGCGAGGAGGGGCTTTACGACCTGCTGGGGCAGGTGCGCACGCTGATCACCCTGCTGCCCAACACCCCCGAGACACACCACCTGATCAACGCCGAGACCCTGGCCGCCCTGCCCGACGGCGCCAGCCTGGTCAACCCCGGCCGCGGCACCCTGATCGACGAGCGCGCGCTGCTCGAGGCGCTGGGTGACGGCAAGCACGAAGGTCGCCTGCGCAGCGCCCTGCTCGACGCCTTCCCCGAGGAGCCGCTACCCGGCGACAGCCCGCTGTGGCAGCACCCGCGGCTGCTGATCACCCCGCACATGGCCGGCCCCACGCCGCTCGGCGCGGCCCTCGACCAGGTAGTGGAAACCCTCGAGGCGTGGCATGCCGGGCGCGAGGTGCCGACCATCGACCGCAGCGCCGGCTACTGAGCGGCACCAGGTTCACCGCGGCGTCGGGGAACGCTAGGCTGTAAGCAATCAGGCCCGATAGGGAGAGGCAACGATGACCATGCACATCGATTACGGCCCCGGCGACGCCCTGCTGGTGGTCGACATGCAGAACGACTTCTGCGAAGGCGGCGCTCTGGCCGTGGCCGGCGGCCGCGGCCTGATTCCCGGCATCAATGCCGAGATCGCCGCCGCCCGCGCGGCGGGCGCGCTGGTGATCGCCTCCCGCGACTGGCACCCGGTCGACCACGCCAGCTTCACCCATCGCGGCGGAACCTGGCCGCCCCACTGCATTCAGGACACCCGCGGCGCGGCCTTCCACCCCGACCTGGCGCTGCCTGACGAGGCCCTGCGGGTCAGCAAGGCCACCGCCTTCGACGCCGACGCCTACTCGGCCTTCGATGCCACCGGCCTGGCCGGCTACCTGCGTGAACGAAGCATCACCCGGGTGGTGATATGCGGCCTGGCGCTGGACGTCTGCGTCCGCGCCACGGCCCTCGACGCGCACCGCGCCGGCTTCGCCACCCTGCTGCTGGCGCCACTCAGCGCCGCGGTGGATCCCGACTCGGCGGGCGGCTGCCTGGCCGAGCTCGAGCGCGCCGGGGTAGAGGTACGCCAATGAGCGCTGCCCCGCCCCTGCAGGTCGCCGACGACGACCTGGCGCTGCTTACCGACCTCTACCAGTTGACCATGCTCCAGGCCTACTGGAAGGAGGGCCTGCGTGAGCGCGCCACCTTCAGTCTCTACTTCCGCAAGCTGCCCGATTCGCGTCGCTTCATGCTCGCCTGCGGCCAGCAGCATGCCGCCACCGTGGCCAGCCGGCTGCGCTTCCAGCCGCACCACCTCGAGCGCCTGGCCGCTACTGGCCAGTTCGAGGCCGAATTCCTCGCCTGGCTCGGCGAGTGGCGTTTCAGCGGCGATATCTGGACGCTGCCCGAGGGCACCCCGGTGTTCCCCAATCAGCCATTGCTCGAGGTCGAGGCGCCGATCGCCGAGGCCCAACTGCTCGAGAGCCTGATCATGAACCTGGTGCAGCTCGAAACCTTGCTGGCGTCGAAGGCGGTGCGCCTGGTACTGGCCGCCGACGGCCGGCCGCTGGTCGACTTCGGCATGCGCCGCATGCACGGCATCGATGCCGCCATGCGCGGCGTGCGCGCCTACCGCAACGCCGGACTGGCCGGCACCAGTAACGTGCTCGGCGGGCTGCGCCACGACCTGCCGCTACGCGGCACCATGGCACACAGCTATATCCTCGCCCACGACAGCGAACGCGAGGCCTTCCGCACCTTCCTGCGCCACTATCCCGGCACCACCCTGTTGGTGGATACCTACGACACCCTGGACGGCGTGCGCGATCTCATCGCGCTGCTCGACGCCGAACCCGAGCTGCGCCTGGGCGCCATCCGCCTCGACTCAGGCGACCTCGGCGAGCTGGCCCAGGCGTCGCGTCGCCTGCTCGACGCCGCCGGTCACACCCAGGTCAAGATCGTCGCCAGCAGCGGCCTCGACGAACACAAGATCGCCGCCCTGGTGGCTCAGGGAGCGCCCATCGACGTGTTCGGCGTCGGCACCCAGCTCGGGGCATCCGCCGATGCGCCGGTGATCGACCTCTCCTACAAGCTGGTCGAATACGCCGGTACGCCCCGTTCTAAGCGCTCGCCGGGCAAGCTCAACCTGCCCGGCCGCAAGCAGGTCTACCGCCGCCTTGACGAACGCGGACAGTTGGCCGGCGACACCCTGGCCTTGCGCGACGAAGCGCCACCCCCCGGCACGCCGCTGCTGGTGGCGCTGGTCGAGGGAGGGCGACTCGATGCTGAGCAGATGGCCCTGGCCGAACAGGCGCCACAGCGGGTCGCCGAAACCCTCGAGCGCCTGCCGGCGTCACTGCGCACGCTGGAGAACGGCGAGTCCGGCTATCCGCTGACGCTCGCCCCGGCGCTTGCACGGCTTGCCGAACGCCACCGCCGCTGAGGCCAGCATCGCGCAAAGATTGCGCAACTCGCCCGGCAGCGGGAACCTCGCGCCGGCGCGGGGCTCTCAGGCATGTCGTTCATTGGCCCAGGGAGTCCCAGGTGTCGAGCATCCGTACACTGCTGAGCGTCGCGCTGCTGGCCGGCGCAAGCTCCAGCGCCGCCGCACAGGGGCTGGCCGAGCCCACGCCGTTTACCGCCCACTACCAGCTGCAGATCAGCGGCTGGCCCAACGCCCGCGTCGAGCACCGCCTCAGCCAGCACGGCGAGCAGTGGCAGAGCGACATGCGCGCCGCCATCGCCGTGGCCCGCGGCAACGAGCGCAGCCGTTTTCGCGTCAACGCCGACGGCGTGAGACCCAGCGCCTACTCCAGCGGCTATTCGCTGCTCGGCATCGGTGGCGACTACCGCCTCGGCAGCAGCGAGCTGAGCGCATTGCCCGACCGCCAGGCAGCGCTGTTCGATCTATCACGGCGCAGCGCGCAGGCCGGCGACTGCGAAGGCTCGGACGCCGCCCCCTGCGAGCTGCACTTCGTCGACCACAAGGGCGAGGAGGAGACGCTGCACTACCGGGTGATGGCCCGCGACAAGGTGGAGAGCCCCGCCGGCACCTTCGACGCGGTCAGCGTCGAGACCTGGGACCCGGAGACCCCGAGCGTCAGCTTCTGTTCGACTTCCACCCCACACTCCCGGGCCTGCTGCTCGGCGTCGACTACCACCGCGACGGCGAACGTCGCAGTCGGCTGACGCTGAGTGCCCTGGAGACACCCTCTAACCATCGACACCACTAATCCCTCATCATCGAAATTGGCTTCCCTGCCGTCCCGGCAATCCGTAAAGTAGCCCCGGCAGCCGAACTGGCTGCCTTTTTGTTGCTTTACCTGACGCCCTGTCGACTCACAAGGAACGCCATGTTCACCGGCCTGCTGATCGTTCTCCTGCCGCTGCTACTGGGTTATCTGGTGCCGGTGCGCCATGCCGGCGCCATGGCGCTGATCACCCGCGGGGTCAACGCGTCGGTCTATCTGATCCTGCTGCTGATGGGCATAAGCCTTGCCGGACTCGATAACCTCGCCGGGCAGCTGTCGCAAATGGGCCTTCAGGCCGGCCTGCTGTTCGCCATCACCGCCGCCACCAACCTGCTCGGCCTGCTGTGGCTGTCGCGCCGGCTGCGGCTCAGCGTCGGCGACTCGCCGGTGGTGGCCAATGCGCCGACCAGCAAGCTCACCGCGATGCTCGGCTCGCTGGCGCTGGTCGGGGTGGTGGTGGCTGGGGTGCTGATCGGCCTGCTGCTCGGCTGGCTGGTCGGCGAGCCGGCCTACGCCTGGGCCGAGCGGCTCGCCGAGTGGGTGCTGTATGCGCTGCTGGCGCTGATTGGCTGTCAACTGCGCAACTCCGGCATGTCACTCAGGCAGATCCTGCTCAACCGCTTCGGCCTGGCGATTGCCGCCACCGTCGCCGTCTGCTCGCTGCTCGCCGGGCTACTCTCCGCCCCGCTGCTGGGGCTGGCCTGGAACGAGGGACTGGCGATGGCCGCGGGGTTTGGCTGGTACTCGCTGTCGGCGATTCTGGTCGGCGACCAGCTCGGGCCGCTGCTCGGCGGCGTGGCCTTCTTCAACGACCTGGCCCGCGAACTGCTGGCCTTCGTGCTGATCCCGCTGCTGATCCACCGCGCCACGCCGCTGGCCATCGGCTACGGCGGCGCCACCTCGATGGACTTCACCCTGCCGGTGATCCAGCAGCATGGCGGCGTGGCCTGCGTGCCGATCGCCGTGGTCAGCGGCTTCATCCTGTCGCTGCTGTCGCCACCGCTGATCCTGTTCTTTCTATCGCTGTGATGGCGCTACCGCCCATGACCACTCGTAGCTCATAGCTCATAGCTCATAGCTCGTAGCTCGTAGCTCGTAGCTCGTAGCTCGTAGCTCGTAGCTCGTAGCTCGTAGCTCGTAGCTCGTAGCTCGTAGCTCGTTAGCCCAAAGTCTAGGTTGAAGTCCCAGTACACAAACGGCTAACTGTGTACTAACGAACTTAATCGTTTAAGAAAACCGAAATAAGCACCTACTACACACAACAACAAGCCGACGAGGAAGCCACCCCATGCTCAACAGACTGATCCCTGCGATTGCCCTGGCAAGCGCCGCCATGGCCACCACCAGCCACGCCCAGGCCGCCGACCTGACCATCTCCTGCGGCGCCGTGGGTGCCGAACTGACGCTGTGCCAGGAAGGCGTGCGCGCCTGGGAGGAAGCCACCGGCCACAGCGTCGACGTGGTCTCGACCCCCAACTCCTCCACCGAGCGGCTGTCGCTCTACCAGCAGATTCTCTCGGCCAACTCCAGCGACATCGACGTGATGCAGATCGACGTGGTGTGGCCGGGGCTGCTTGCCAACCACCTGCTCGACCTGCGCGAGGTACTCGGCGACGACGCCGCCGACGGCCACTTCGAGGCCATCGTCACCAACAACACCATCGACGAGCGGCTGGTCGCCATGCCCTGGTTCACCGACGCCGGGGTGCTCTACTACCGCACCGACCTGCTCGAGGAGCACGGCTTCGACGTGCCCGAGACCTGGCAGCAGCTCACCGAGATCGCCCGCGAGATCCAGCAGGCCAAGCACGCCGCCGGCAACGAGCGCATGCGCGGCTTCGTCTTCCAGGGTCGCGCCTACGAGGGGCTGACCGTCAACGCCCTGGAGTGGGTAGCCAGCCACGGCGGAGGCAGCCTGGTGGAGAGCGACGGCGAGATCAGCATCAATAACCCTCAGGCCGCCGAGGCCCTCGACCTGGCCGCCAGCTGGGTCGGCGACATCGCCCCCAATGGCGTGCTCAACTACACCGAGGAGGAGGCCCGCGGGGTCTTTCAGGGCGGCAATGCGGTGTTCATGCGTAACTGGCCCTACGCCTGGGCATTGGCACAGAGCGACGACAGCGACGTGCGCGGCAAGGTCGGGGTGACCCAGCTACCCCATGGCGATCAAGGACACAGCGCCGGCGGCCTGGGCGGCTGGAACCTGGCGGTGTCCCGCTACAGTGACAACCCCGAACTCGCCGCCGAGCTGGTCGCCTTCCTCACCGGCGAGGAAGAGCAGAAGCGCCGCGCCATCGAGGCCTCCTACAATCCCACCCTGGACGCCCTCTACCGGGACGACGAGGTGCTCGAAGCCGTACCCTTCTTCGGCGAGCTCTACGATACCTTCGTCAACGCCGTGGCGCGCCCCTCGGCGCCCGCCGGCGACGCCTATGGCCGGGTCAGCAACGCCTTCTTCAGTGCCACCCACGACGTGCTCTCCGGCAACCGGGACGGTGCCACAGCGGTCGCCGACCTCGAGCGTGAGCTGTCGCGTCTCAAGCGGCGCAACTGGTAAGCCCCGGAGCCTCCCATGAGCACGACTCTCAATCACGGTACGCCCGCCGCGGCGCGCCCCCCAGCGACTCGCTACCGCAGCACCAAGGTTCGCCGCCAGCGCGTGCGCGCGGCCTGGACCTTTCTTGCACCGATGCTGGTGGCGCTGGCACTGGTGGCCGGCTGGCCGCTGATCCGCACCTTCTACTTCAGCTTCACCGATGGCTCGCTGTCGGACCTGGGACGGGCGACCTTCATCGGCATCGAGAACTACCTGATCTACGAGGACGGTCGGTGGTACGGCGTGCTCGCCGACCCCATCTGGTGGCGCTCGGTGTGGAATACCGCCTACTTCGCGGTGGTCTCGGTATCGCTCGAGGTGGTATTCGGCGTGATCGTGGCACTAATCCTCAACGCCGAGTTCAAGGGCCGCACCCTGGTGCGTGCCGCTGTGCTAATCCCCTGGGCGATCCCCACCATCGTCTCGGCGCAGATGTGGGCGTGGATGCTCAACGACCAGTTCGGGATCATCAACCACCTGCTGATGATAGTCGGCATCATCGACGCCCCCATCGCCTGGACCGCCGAGGCGCGCTACTCGATGTGGGCAGTGATCATGGTCGACGTGTGGAAGACCACGCCGTTCGTCGCCCTGCTGGTGCTCGCCGCGCTGCAGATGCTGCCCAAGGACTGCTATGAGGCCGCCGAGGTCGACGGTATCCACCCGCTCAGGGTGTTCTTCAAGGTGACCCTGCCGCTGATCACCCCAGCGCTGATGGTGGCGGTAATCTTCCGCCTGCTCGACGCCCTGCGCGTGTTCGACGTCATCTACGTGCTGACCTCCAACTCCACCAGCACCATGTCGATGTCGATCTACGCCCGCCAGCAGTTGGTGGAGTTTCAGGACGTCGGCTACGGCAGCGCCGCCTCGACCCTGCTGTTCCTGATCATCGCCCTGGCCACCGTTGCCTACCTCTACCTGGGCCGCAAGCAACTGCAACTGGGAGGTGACGCATGACCTCGCGCCAGCTATCCAAGCTCGCCAAGCACATCGGCTTCTGGCTGCTGGTCGCGTTGGTGGTGTTCTACGCGGTGTTCCCCTTCTACTATGCGGTGATCACCTCCTTCAAACCCTCCAGCGAGCTGTTCCGGGTCGAGCTCTGGCCGAGCCGCTTCGACCTCTCGAACTATGCGCAGATCTTCAGCCAGCGCAGCTTCCTGCAGGCCATCGTCAACTCGATCATCGTTGCCGTGAGCGTGGTCGGTATCGCCCTGCTGCTCGGCATCACCGCCTCCTACGCCCTGGGCCGGGTGCGTTTCCGTGGCCGCTCCACGGTACTGCTGGTGATTCTCGGCGTGTCGATGTTTCCCCAGGTGGCGGTGCTCTCCGGCCTGTTCGAGGTGATCCGCGCCCTCAACCTCTACAACAACCCGGCCGGGCTGATACTCAGCTACACCATCTTCACCCTGCCGTTCACCGTCTGGGTGCTGACCACTTTCATGCGTCAACTGCCCATGGAACTCGAGGAGGCGGCGATCATGGACGGCGCCACACCCTGGGTCACCATCACCAAGGTGTTCCTGCCGCTGATGTGGCCGGCCATGGCCACCACCGGACTGCTGGCGTTCATTGCCGCCTGGAACGAGTTCCTGTTCGCGCTGACCTTCACCCTCACCGACAGCCAGCGCACCGTGCCGGTGGCCATCGCCCTGCTCTCCGGTGGCAGTGCCTACGAGCTGCCCTGGGGCCCGATCATGGCCGCCTCGGTGGTGGTCACCGTGCCCCTGGTGATCCTGGTGATCATCTTCCAGCGGCGCATCGTCTCCGGCCTCACCGCTGGCGCCGTCAAGGGCTAAGCCCATGCCAGATCATCGCAGTTGAGTTGCTGAGGGACGCTGGGGACAGGTCGACGCGAAGCTCATCTGTACAACACCCTGTTTCAAGGAAATCCGATGCAAGACAACACCCTCTGGTGGCGCGGCGGCGTCATCTACCAGATCTACCCGCGCAGCTTCATGGACGCTAACGGCGACGGTATCGGCGACCTCAAGGGCATCACCGACAAGCTCGACTACGTGGCGAGCCTCGGCGTCGACGGCATCTGGCTGTCGCCCTTCTTTACCTCGCCGATGCTCGACTTCGGCTACGACATCAGCGACTACCGCGACGTCGATCCGATGTTCGGCAGCCTGGACGACTTCAAGACACTGCTCGCCAAGGCGCATGCTCTCGGTCTCAAGGTGATGATCGACCAGGCAATCAGTCACTCCTCGGACCAGCACCCCTGGTTTCAGGAGAGTCGTCAGGATCGTACCAACCCCAAGGCCGACTGGTACGTCTGGGCCAATCCCAAACCGGACGGCACCCCGCCCAACAACTGGCTATCGATCTTCGGTGGCTCGGCCTGGACCTTCGACCCGCGCCGCCGCCAGTACTACCTGCACAACTTCCTGAGCAGCCAGCCGGACCTCAATTTCCACCACCCGGAAGTGCGCCAGGCGCAGCTCGACAACATGTGCTTCTGGCTGGAACTGGGCGTCGACGGCTTCCGCCTGGACACCGTCAACTTCTACTTCCACGACGCCGCGCTGCGCGACAACCCGCCGGTGCCAGCGGGCGGGGCCAAGACCCTGGGCGCTCCGGAGGCCAACCCCTATACTTGGCAGCGCCACGTTTACGACCTCAGCCGCCCGGAGAACCTCGACTTCCTCAAGGAGCTGCGCGCGCTGATGAACGCGTTCCCCGGCACCACCACGGTGGGCGAGATCGGCGACGACCATCCGCTCGAGCGCATGGCCGAGTACACCGCGGGTGGTGACAAGCTGCATATGGCCTACACCTTCGACCTGCTCAACGCCCCCCATTCGGCGGCCTATATCCGCCAGGTAATCGAGCGCTTCCAGCGCCTGGCCGGCGACGCCTGGCCCTGCTGGGCGCTCTCCAACCACGACGTGGTGAGAAGCGCGACCCGCTGGGGCGCCGGCGAAGACCCCATCGCCTACCCCAAGGTGGCGCTGGCCGTGCTCTTCTCGCTGCGCGGCAGCGTCTGCCTCTACCAGGGCGAGGAGCTGGGCCTGATGGAAGCGGAGGTGCCCTTCGAGCGCATCCAGGATCCCTACGGCAAGGTGCTGTGGCCGGAATTCAAGGGCCGCGACGGCTGTCGCACCCCGCTGCCCTGGACCGATACCGAAAACGGCGGCTTTACCGCCGCGGGCGTCGAGCCCTGGCTGCCGGTGGAAGCCCGCCAGTTGCCGCTGTCCGTAGCCAAACAGCAGGACGACGCGTCCTCGGTGCTCAGCGCCACCCGCCGCCTGCTCGCCTTTCGCGCCGCTCATGCGGCACTGTTCGATGGCGATCTGGCACTGGTCGATGTGGGGGAAGCTCTGCTGGGCTTCATCCGCGAGATGGGCAACGAACGCATCCTCTGCGTCTTCAACCTTACCGGCCAGGCCCGGGAAACCCGGCTGCCGCTAGCGGTGAGCGACGCACTGCATGGCCACGGCTTTAGCCATGAACTGGACGGCGAGACCCTGCGCCTGCCGCCCTATCAGGCCGCCTGGCTCGCCGTTTGAGCCACACTCATAACAGCTACTCATAACAACCAGGCCGGCCCGCGGCGAGACCATTCATCACCGGGCCACCAGCGGGCCGGCAAGGAGACACCCCATGGCAAGCGTCACCCTCGACAAGGTCAACAAGGTCTTCGGCAGCACGCATATCATCAAGGACGTCGACCTGGAGATCGGCGCCGGCGAATTCGTGGTCTTCGTCGGCCCCTCCGGCTGCGGCAAGTCGACCCTGCTGCGGCTGATCGCCGGGCTGGAGTCGATCAGCGACGGCGAGCTCTGCATCGGCGACAGCGTGGTCAACGAGCTGCCACCCCGCGAGCGCGGCGTGGGCATGGTCTTCCAATCCTACGCCCTCTACCCGCACATGACGGTGTACGAGAACATGGCCTTCGGCCTCAAGCTGGCCAAGACCGCCAAGCAGACGGTCCACGAGCGGGTCATGGCCACCGCGCGCATCCTGCAGCTCGAGGAGCTGCTCGAGCGCAAGCCCAAGGCGCTCTCCGGCGGCCAGCGCCAGCGCGTGGCCATGGGTCGCGCCATGGCCCGGGAGCCGCGCATCCTGCTGTTCGACGAGCCGCTCTCCAACCTCGACGCCTCGCTGCGCGTGCAGATGCGCAACGAGATCGCTCGCCTGCACCAGCGTCTCGCCTCGACCATGATCTACGTCACCCACGACCAGGTGGAGGCCATGACCCTGGCCGACAAGATCGTGGTGCTCAACGCCGGCCGCATCGAACAGGTCGGCAGCCCCCACGAGCTCTACCAGCGCCCCGCCACCAGGTTCGTGGCCGGCTTCATCGGCTCGCCGACCATGAACTTTTTGCCCGCCGAGCTGTTCGCGACAAGCGACGATGGCTGCCGCGTGACCAGCGCCAGCATCGGCGAGCTGGCGCTGCCCCAGAGCACTGCCCGGCACGCCACCGGCGCGGCGCTGACCCTGGGTGTGCGCCCGGAGCATCTGCGCCTGGTCGAGGCCAGCGGCGACAACGCCTTCGAGATCGTCAACGTCGAGTACCTGGGCAACGAAGTCTATGTCTACCTGGAGCCCAAGGCCGGCGATACCCTGCTGATCCATCGCAGCGAGGCGCCCAGCGCCTGGCGGGTCGGCCAGCAGGTGGCGCTGGCGCCCGACCCCGAACACGTTCACCTGTTCGATGCCGACGGCCGAGCGCTTGGGCTGGCCCAGCCGCGGGCCGCTGCCTAGCAGTTGGCAACACTTCGCCTGCCGGCTCGCTTGCCGCAGTATTCATGGCGGCAAGGGGCCGGTATTCTGTTGCCTGAATACTTAGCAGGGAAAGCACCGTGTCCTCATCGCCACGCCG
This sequence comes from Halomonas socia, assembly GCF_010977575.1. GTDB lineage: Bacteria > Pseudomonadota > Gammaproteobacteria > Pseudomonadales > Halomonadaceae > Franzmannia > Franzmannia socia. The sequence continues at coordinate 2,509,779 of NZ_CP048812.1, read as the reverse complement.
TATCACGCTGAAAGACCTGGCGCGCGAGCTTGGCGTCTCCACCGCCACGATCTCCAACGCCTTCAATCGCCCCGACCAGCTGTCGCCAGCACTGCGCGAGCGAATCCTCGGCGAGGCCAAGCGCCTTGGCTATACCGGGCCGGACGCCAAGGCGCGCAGCCTGCGCACCGGCCGCTCGCGGATCATCGCGGTGGTGCTCGCCGAGAGCCTCACCTACAGCCTCAACGACGCCGTGGCCAGCGAGTTCCTGTCAGGCGTTGCCGAGATCCTCGATGCCCACGGTCACACCCTGCTGCTGCTACCCGGCCGCGAGCACGCCTCCCAGGCACCGGGCTCGGCGAACATCGCCGACGGTTTCATCGTCTACGGCCTGATGCCGACCCTGGCCCTGCTCGGCGACCTGCCGGCCCAGCGCCCGCTGGTGGCGGTGGACTTCGATATCGAGGGGCGCCCGGCGGTGCACGTCGACAACCAGGCGGCCTGCCGTACCATCGCTCGCCACGCCCTGGCCACGCCGCCTCAGCGCCCGGCGGTGATCAATCTGCGCCTCACCGCCGAGCCCTGCAACGGCCGAGTCACTCCGGCGCACACCCTGCTACCGGGCAATCGCACCATCACCCGCTCGCGGCTCGACGGCTTCTATCAGGCGCTGGAGGCACAGGGCTTTGCGCGCCAGGCCATTCCGCTGTGGAACATCGAGGAGAACACCTTCGAGGTCTGCTCGCCGGTGATCGAGGAGATCCTCGAGCTGCCCGACGCCGAGCGCCCCGACCTGCTGCTGTGCATGTCCGACCGCATCGCCCTGACGGCCCTGACCCTGGCCGAGCAGCGCGGCATTCGCGTTCCTGAGGATCTGCGCCTGGTCGGCTTCGACGGCATCGCCGAGGGCCAGTACCGCGCGCCGCGGCTGACCACGGTACGCCAGGACAGCGTCGAGAAGGGACGCATTGCCGCGCAGATGATTCTCGGCCTGGCGCCACCGGAGCAGCGCCTGCTGACCACCCAGCTGTTGATCGGTGAAAGCTGCCCGTAAGCGCGAGACGAGATCGTGTTGGCATTGATAGTTGCCAACGCTTGCACCTTGCTTGCACAGTTCATGACCAATAGCTGCATCCGCGACCGCGATGCTGTGTGCTGCCTATCCCTCGTCATGAGCCGCCCATGCCTGTCACCTCGGTACACTTCGCTTCGCCCCGCCGCCCCGGCCAGCAGGGACGTATCCGGCTGGGGGCAGTTGCCGCGCTGCTGGTGCTGGTGGTCGGCCTGGCCGTTGCCTACTGGCTGATCAGCCAGCCGCCGCGGGTCGAACGGCGCCCGCCGCCCGAGGTGCCGCCGCCGGTGGTCGACGTGATCGAGGCCACCCGCGGCCCCGCCGCACCGCAGATCCATGGCTACGGTCGGGTCCTGGCCGAGCGCGAGACGCATCTCTCGAGCCGCGTCGCCGGCCGCCTCGAGGCCTTCGCCCCTGGGGTGATCCCGGGCCGAGTGGTAGCGCCTGGTGAACCGCTGCTGAGCATCGACGACCGCGACTACCGCCTGGCCCTGCGTGCCGCCGAGGCCGACCTCGGCCGGGCTCAGGCCGAGCTCGCCAGCGAGCGCGGCGAACAGCTACGGGCGCAGAGCGAATACCAGTCGTTCGGCCGCGAGCTGCCCGCCGAGCGCCGCGCCCTGGTGCTGCGTGAGCCGCAGCTGCGCGCCGCAGAAGCCGGTGTCGCCGGCGCCCAGGTGGCCCTCGAACAGGCCGAGCTGGACCTCGCGCGCACCCAGTTGACCAGCCCCTACCGCGCCATGATCCAGGAGCGCCTGGTGGGCAGCGGCAGCGAGATCAGCGCCGGCACCGAGCTGCTGCACCTGGTCGATGTGGCGCACTTCTGGGTCAGGCTCTCGCTGCCCGGCGAGGCGCTGGCGTGGATCGACGCCGGGCAGGTCGACGGCGCTGCAGCCAGCGGCGCCGAGGTGCGCCTGACCAGCCGCGGCTGGCCGGCCGGTGCCGAGCGCCACGGCCGGATACTCTCGGTGCTTCCGGCGCTCGACGAGGGCGGCCTGCAGACCCAACTGCTGGTGCAGGTCGACGACCCGCTGGCACTGGATAGCGATGGCCCGGCGCTGCGCCTCGGCGACCTGCTGCGCGCCGAGGTCATCGCCAGCCCCCGCGACGACCTGTTCGCGCTGCCGGCCCAGGCGCTCAGGCCCGGCGACGAGGTCTGGCGGCTCGACGACGAGGATCGCCTGCGCCGCGCGCGGGTCGAGGTACTGCATCGCGGCGAGGACCAGGTCCTGGTCAGCGCCGGCCTCGAGAGCGGCGAACGCATCGTGGTCTCCAACCTCGGCCAGCCACGCGACGGCATGCGCCTGCGGCCGCGCACCCTGGGCAGCACTGAGCTTGCCACGCTGTTCGGCTCAGCGGAGGACGAGTCATGATGCGGCGCGGCCCGATCGCCTGGATGGTGCACCACGGCGTGGCGCCCAACCTGCTGATGCTGCTGCTGATCGTCGGCGGCCTGATGGCCTCGCTGACGATCAAGAAGGAAGTGTTCCCCGACTTCGACATCGAGGTGGTGCAGATCTCGGTCAGCTACCCCGGGGCAACCCCGGAAGAGGTCGAGCAAAGCATCCTGCTGCCGGTGGAGGCCGAGCTTGCCGATATCGAAGGCATCGATGAGGTCACCGCCACCGCCAGCGAGGGCAGCGCCAGCCTGCGCGCCACCCTGATCGATGGCGTCGAGGTGATGCGCGTCTACCAGGACATCCAGCAGGCGGTGAATGCCATTACTACCCTGCCTGCCGCCGCCGACCCGCCGCGCATCAACCTGGCCGGGCGCTCGCGCAGCGTGCTGCGCCTGCAAGTGCACGGCAACGTCAGCGACCGCGCCCTGCACGACGCCGCCGAAGAGATACGCGCCGAGCTGATCGCCAGCCGCGGCATCGCCAAGGCCGAGCTGTCGGGCAACCGCGAGCGCGAGATTCAGGTGTGGCTCGATGACCAGGCCATGCGGCGCTTCGACATGACGCACGGCCAGCTCGCCGCACGCATCGGCGACGAAGCCCTCGATCTGGCCGGCGGGCGGCTCTCCACCCAGGAGGGCGAGTGGCTGATCCGCTACCAGGGCCGCCGCGACGACGCTCTGGCGTTCGCCGAGCTGCCGGTGGGCAGCACCGCCAACGGCGGCATCATTCGCCTCGGCGATGTCGCCGAGGTCCGTGACGGCTTCGCCGAGAGCGACCGCGAGGTGCAGTACAACGGCCAGCCGGGGCTGACCATCGACGTCTACCAGATCGGCGACCAGACCCCACTAGGCATCTCCGAGGCGGTCCATGCCGAGCTCGACCGGCTGATCGCCAACCTCCCCGAGGGCGTCACCCTGAGCGTCGCCCGCGACAGCTCCGAGATCTACCGCGACCGCCTCGACCTGCTGCTCAAGAACGCCTGGCTGGGCCTGGCGCTGGTGATGGTGATGATGGCGCTGTTCCTCGAGGCGCGGCTGGCCTTCTGGGTCACCCTGGGCATCCCCACCGCCTTCCTCGGCGCCATGCTGTTCCTGCCGTGGATCGGCGTGTCGATCAACATGATGTCGATGTTCGCCTTCATCATCGCGCTGGGCATCGTGGTCGACGATGCGATCATGGTCGGCGAGAACATCTACAGCTACCGCGAGCAGGGCCACTCGCTGCGCGAGGCAGCGGTGCGCGGCGCCCGCGAACTGGCCACGCCGATCACCTTCGCCATCCTCTCCAATATCGTCGCCTTCCTGCCGTTGCTGTTCCTGCCCGGTTTCCTGGGCATGATCTTCGCCATGGTGCCGCTGGTGGTAATCACGGTGTTCGTGATGTCGCTAGTGGAGGCGCTGTTCATTCTCCCCGCTCACCTCGCCCACGGCGCCAGCCGACGCCCCACGCCGCGCTGGCAGCGGCCGCTGGAGGGCGTTCGACGCAGCATGCAAGGCGGCCTGACGAGGTTCACCGAGCAGCGCTTCGCGCCGCTGCTGCAGCGCGCCCTCGACCAGCGCGCGCTAACCATCAGCCTGGCGGTGGCGGTACTGGCGGTAGCGCTGGCCTATGCCATGAGCGGAAGGCTGGGTTTTTCGCTGATGCCGCGGGTCGAGTCGGATCAGATCCAGGCCAGCGTGACCCTGCCAGTGGGCAGTCCGATGGCCGACGACCGTCGCGTCCGCGACCAGCTGCTGGAGGCCGCCGAGCGCCTCGCCGAACGCGACGACGGGCCGCACTTCACCGGCACCCGTACACGCCTCGACGGCGACAACCTCGAGGTACTGCTGCAGCTCGACCCGGCCAGCCTCGACGCCTGGCCGCCGTCGCGGGTGGCTCGCGAGTGGCGCGAGCTGACCGGCGAGCTGACCAACGTCCAGGCCGCGCGCTTCGAGTCCGACGTCGGTGGCCCGGGCCACGGTGCGGGGCTGACCCTGCGCCTCTCCCACCCCGACAGCAACGTGCTGGAAGCGGCCTCCCTGCGGCTTGCCGATGAGCTCACCCAGTTCGGCGGCCTGACCGATATCGACAGCGGCCTCGGCGACGGCCTGCCTCAGCTCGAGGTGCGCCTGTCCGCCGAGGGGCGTGCGCTGGGCCTGAGCGGCAGCGACCTGGCTGCTCAGCTGCGCGGGCCGCTGCAGGGTGTCACCGCCGTCGAACAGCACGCCGGGCGCACCTCAGTGAGCGTCGAGGTGCGCCTGCCGCCGCAGTCCCGCGACAGCTTGAGCGAACTCTATCAGCTGCCGATCCGCACCGCCGAGGGCATCGAGGTGCCGCTGGCCCGGGTCGCCGATATCGACATCGGCCGCGCCTCCACCACCCTGCGCCGCACCGACGGCCGCCGCGACATCACCGTCACCGCCGATCTCGAAGGCGACGCCCAGGTCAACCAGGTACTGGCGACCCTGCAGGAGCAGGTCTTCCCCGGGGTCGAGGCCGCCTATCCGGGCCTCGAGATCGGCCTCGGCGGCCGCCAGCAGGACACCGCCGACAACCTGGCTACACTGAGGACCGCCATGTGGCTGACCCTGGCGGCGATCTACTGCCTGCTGGCGATCCCGTTTCGCAGCTACCTGCAGCCGCTGCTGGTGATGGCGGCAATACCGTTCGGCGTGATCGGCGCGGTGGGCGGCCACCTGATCATGGGCTTCGGTCTATCCATCGTCAGCCTACTGGGCATGCTGGCGCTGTCCGGGGTGGTGATCAATGATGCACTGGTGCTGATCGACTACGCCAATCGTCGCCGCCGCGAGGGCATGGCCGCCCGCGAGGCGATCGTTGCCGCCGCCACGCGCCGCCTGCGGCCGATCATGATGACCACCATGACCACCTTCCTGGGGCTGGCGCCGATGATCTTCGAGACCTCGCGCCAGGCGCGCTTCATGATCCCCATGGCCATTTCGCTGGGCTTTGGCATGCTGTTCGCCACCCTGATCCTGCTGATCCTGGTGCCGGTGCTCTACCTGAGCCTCGAGCGACTGCGCGAACGCCTCGCCTACCCTACTGCCATACGTCCCCAGGAGGCCCGCTGATGCCTGCCCATTCGTCACGCCGCCGCCCGGTGGTGTCGCGCCTCGGCGTCAAGCTGTTCGTGATCATCCTGGCCGTCAACGTGCTAATTGCCGGACTGGTATTCCTGGCCGTGTCGCGCAGCATCGACCGCGGCTTCATCGACTACCTGGAGACCACCCAGACCACCCGTGCCGAAACGCTGGCCGAGGGCCTCGCCGAGGAGTGGCAGCGGCGCGGCGACTGGCAGTGGCTGCGCGACGACATGAGCGCCTGGCAGCGCCTGGTGCGCCGTCAGCTGTGGCCCGGCGACGGCCCGCCGCCGCAGGGCATCGACCGCCGCCTCGGCGACCCCGACGACTTCGTGCTCCACGACGCCAACGGCCTGCCGGTCATTGGCCTGCGGCCTGCCCGGAGAGACGAGCAGGACGGTTCCGAACTGCACTGGCTGCCGATCATCAGTCAGGGCGAGCAGGTCGGGGCACTCGGCTACCGCCCGCCTCAGCAGCTCATGGCCCGCATGGACCGCATCTTCCTGTCGCGACAGCAGCGCAACCTGGGCATCATCGTCGCTTCGCTGGCACTCGCTTCGCTGCTGCTGGCCGGCGGGCTGTCATGGTGGCTGGGCGGGCGTACCGGGCATATGGCGCTGGCCACCCGGCGCCTCACCGAGGGCGACTACGATATCCGCCTGCCGGAGCACGGCGGCGATGAGCTGTCGCGACTGTCCCACGACTTCAACGTGCTGGCGGCGACGCTCGAGGCCAATCGCGAGGCGCGAAGCCGCTGGGTATCCGACATCGCCCACGAGCTGCGCACGCCGCTGGCGGTGCTGCGCGGCGAGATCGAGGCGATGCAGGACGGCATTCGCCCGATGAATGACGACAACCTCGGCTCGCTGGCCCAGGAGGTCGGCCAGCTCGAACGCCTGGTCGCCGACCTGCGGCTGCTGGCACAAAGCGATGCCGGCGTGCTCGACGTATCGCTGGCGCCCCTCGACCTCGCCGAGACGCTGGCTACGCGCCTCGAGGAGCGCCGCGACTGGCTGGCTGACCAAGGCCTCGAGCTCGAGGTGCATGTCGCCGGCCCGGCGCCGGTCCGCGGCGACCTGCAGCGTCTGCGCCAGCTGTGGCTCAACCTGCTCGACAACACCTGCGCCTATACCCAGGCCCCCGGCCGGCTCAGGGTCAGCCTCGAGTGCGATGCCGCCCATGCCCGCATCACCTGGGAGGACACCGCCCCGGGCGTGCCCGAGCAGGAGCTCGACCATCTCACCGAGCGTCTCTACCGGGTAGAAGGCTCGCGCAACCGCGCCAGCGGTGGTAGCGGGCTAGGCCTATCCATCGCTACCGCCCTGGTCACCGCCCACGGCGGCAGCATGCGGGCCTCGAATTCCCCCTCGGCGGGTTATGCTGGACCCTCGATTTTCCACTGCTCAGGGAGAACTTGCATGAGCACCGCGCCTAAGGAAACCGTTCTGATCGTCGAGGACGAGCCCAAGATCGCCAGCCTGGTGGCCGACTACCTGAACGGTAGCGGCTTCGCCTCGCACCACCTCGACCACGGCGACAGCGTGGTGCCGTGGCTCGAGCAGCAGCAGCCCAACCTGGTACTGCTCGACCTGATGCTGCCGGGTACCGACGGCCTCACCCTGTGCCGCCAGCTGCGCGAGCGCTGGCCGCAGCTGCCGGTGATCATGCTCACCGCGCGGGTCGAGGAGGTCGACCGCCTGCTGGGCCTGGAACTCGGCGCCGACGACTATATCTGCAAGCCGTTCAGCCCCCGTGAGGTGGTGGCGCGGATCAAGGCGGTGCTGCGCCGCAGCCGCGCCGCCGAGGCACCGGGCAGCGCCGAGAGCGCCGCACTGGTCCTCGACGACGACGGCTGGCGGGCGCTGGCCGACGGCCACGATCTGGGGCTCACCGCCGTCGAGTTCCAGTTGCTCAAGGTGCTGATGAATGCCCCGGGGCGGATCTTTTCCCGCGACCAGTTGATGGACCATATGTACCGTGACCATCGCATCGTCTCCGAGCGCACCGTCGATAGCCATATCAAGAAGCTGCGCAAGAAGATCAGCGACGTCTGGCCGGAGCGCGAGATCATCCGCTCGGTCTACGGCGTGGGCTACAAGTACCAGCCCGAAGAGTAAGGCGCGCCTGGGAAGCGCTTCCCTTGCGCGATGGTTGCACCCTTGCTGCAACCTAATTGCACTCGGCCGGGCGACAGTGTCAGCGTCAACCCGTAGGGACGAGGAGTCCACCATGATTCGATTGACCGTTCGCAAGACCCTGATGCCGGCGCTGCTGGCGCTGGCCATCGCGCCGCTGTCACTGGCCGCCACCGCCGGCAACCACGGCGACGATACCGCCAAGGGCGAGCGCTACCAGCAGAACGCCGCGCATCTCGATGCCATGCAGCAGCGCTTGGGCTTCGATGACGATACCCGAGCCGAACTGGAAGCCGCCCACGCCGAGATGCGCGACGCCCATCGCGATCTCAAGGGGCAGGACTTCGACTCCCGCGACGAACGCCGCGACGCCTACCGCGAGCTGCGTGAACAGCATCGTGCCGCCCTCGACGATATCCTTACCGACGAGCAGCGCGAAGAGCTGCGCAGCGCCATGCGTGAAAAAATGCAGGAGCACCGTGCCGAGCGCCGCGAGGCGATGCAGGAGCGCCTCACCGCCCTAGTCGACGGCTGGGAGCTGAGTGACGAGGAGCGCGCGGCCCTGACCGAGACCCGTGAGGCGCTGTATCGCGATATGCGTGAGCTGCATGAGCAGGAGTTCGACTCCCGCGATGAGCGCCGCGAGGCCTACCAGGCGCTGCGCGACGAGCACCGTGCGACGCTGGCCGAACTCCTCGACGAGCAGCAGCTCGAAGAGCTCAAGGCCGCCATGCAGCCCAAGGGTGTTAAGCACGGCCATCGCCATCACGGCAAGCACCCCGAGCGTAACGCCTGACAGACTCGGCGCCGCTGACTCAGTCAGCGGCGCCGCATTACGCTATTACCCCATGCGCCCGACATCCTCTGTCGGGCGTTGTCGTCTATCAGCCGTACAGCACCCCCGGCAGCCAGAACACGATACCCGGCACCATGTAGAGGATGAACATCGCCACGAACACCATCAGCAGGAAGGGCGCGATGCCGATGAAGATGTCGTTGAGCTCGATGCCCTTGGGCGCGATGCCCTTGAGGTAGAAGGCCGACATCGCCATGGGAGGGGTCAGGAATGAGGTCTGGATGTTGAGCGCCACCAGCACCCCGAAGAACAGCGGATCGATGCCGAACATATGCAGCAGCGGCAGGAAGATCGGCACGAAGATGATGATGATCTCGGTCCATTCCAGCGGCCAGCCGAGGATGAAGATCATCAGCTGGGCGAGCAACAGGAACTGTAGCGGCGTCAGCGACAGGCCGCTGATCCAGTGCTCGATCAGCGAGTGGCCGTCGAGCAGCGAGAACACCGACGAGAAGATCCACGAGCCGACGAACAGCCAGCACACCATGGCGCTGGTGCGGGCCGTCAGGAATACCGCCTCGCGCAGCCGGGCAAACGTCAACTGGCGGTAGGCGGCGGCCAGCAGGATCGCTCCCAGCGCGCCGATACCGGCAGCCTCGTGGGGAGTGGCCAGGCCGAACAGGATCGCCCCCAGCACCGACATGATCAGCACGAACAGCGGCACGAAGGAGGTCAGCAGGCCCCAGTAGACGGTGCCCAGGGGCACGTTGAGCTTCTCCGCCGGCAGCTTCGGTGCCACCTTGGGACTGAGCATCGCGCGTCCCATCACATAGAGGATATAGAGCCCCGCCAGCAGTAGCCCCGGTATCAACGCCGCGGCGTAGAGCCGTACCACCGAGACGCCGGCCATGGCGCCATACAGGATCAGCATGATGCTCGGTGGAATCAGGATCCCCAGGCAGCCGCCGGCACAGATCACCCCGCTCGACAAGCGCTTGTCATAGCCGGCGTTGAGCATCGCCGGCAGCGCCAGCAACCCCATCAGCGTCACCACCGCGCCGACGATACCGGTAGCAGTGGCAAACAGCGCGCAGGTGATCAGGCTGGCCACCGCCAGCGAGGCCGGCATACCCCGAGCCGCCAGTTGCAGGCTCGAGAACAGCCGATCGAGGATATTGGCGCGCTCGACCATGTAGCCCATGAACAGGAACAGCGGCACGGCGATCAGCACGTCGTTGGACATCACCCCATAGGCGCGCTGCACCAGCAGCGAGAAGATGATGTCGCCGATGGCGAAATAGCCGAAGGCGATGCCCATGGCGATCAGCGTGAAGGCGATGGGAAAGCCGAGCATGATCAGGACGACCAACATGCCCAGCATCAGGATACCGATTTCCGGTTCGCTCATTGCCGATCCTCCGGAGGCGTCTGCTGAGCAGAAAGAATCTCCTCCTGCTTATTGATCGGGATGGCGATCTCCTCGACGTCGCCCAGACGCCGCGGCCACTTGCCGTGCTTGAGACACAGGATGCAGCGGCTGACTTCGGCCAGGCCTTGCAGCGCCAGCAGCGCCGAGCAGGCGGGGATCACGAACTTGTAGGGGTAGATCGGCGGCCCACCAGGGGTATAGGAGCTGTGCTCGTTCTGGCGGAAGGAGAGCGCGAAGAAGTCCCAGCCGTAGAACAGCAGTGCCAGGATGCCGGGGTAGAAGAAAACCATGTATAGCCCCAGGTCCAGCCCGGCCTGAACCCGTGGCGGGAAGTAGCGCGACACCACGTCGGCCCGCACGTGCGCGTTATGCGCCAGGGCATAGGCACCGGCCATCATGAACAGGGTGCCGTAGAGCATGTAGCTGGTGTCGTAAGCCCAGGTGGTGGGGGCCCCCACCACGTAGCGCATGAAGACCTCGTAGCTGACCACGAAGGTCAGGATCAGGATGGCCCAGGCAAATACCTTGCCCATCCAGGTACTGACATGGTCGATGAAGAAGATGAAACGCATGACAACCTCTCACCATGGGCCGCACTGCCGCATCACGGGCAGTGCAACCGGTCGACGTCCCGCCGCCTCCTGGCAGCGGGTGATTGACGGCCCGAGGCCTAGAGGATGGTGGAGGTGTCGGTGGGTTCCTTGCCGTAGAAGTGGCGGTAGGCAGGGCCTTTGGGGGTATTGCCTTCTAGATGCCAGCCGACCACGCGCTCACAGTAGGCTTTCTGGCTATCGACGACCCTCTTGAAGAACTCACTGTTGTTCGATTCGCGCTCGATCACCGTGTCCCAGGCGGCGAGCTGCGCTTCGAGCACCGAGTCGGGGGTGATATAGGTCTGCACCCCCTGCTCCTCGCGCATGGCGTTGAGATCACGCGGGTAGCGATCCATGGCCTTCCAGTACATCTCCGACGAAGCGGCCTTGGCGGCATACTGCAGGATCGCCTGGAACTCTTCCGGCATCTCGTCATGTTTCTGCTTGTTGAGGATGATCTCGAAGGACTCGCAGTCCTGATGGTAGCTGCGCAGCATCCAGGTCTTGCTGACATCGGGGAAGCCCAGCAGGCGATCCGACGACGGATTGTTGAACTCGGCGCCGTCGAGCAGGCCGCGGTCCATGGCCGGCACGATATCGCCGCCGCCCATGATCGTGACCGCCGCCCCGAACTCGTTCATCAGGTCGGCGGCCAAGCCCACCGTACGGTACTTGAGGCCGCGCAGATCGTCGGCGCTGCTGATCGGCTCCTTGAACCAGCCCAGCGCCTGGGTCGGCATCGGCCCGCTAAGATAGCCCACTAGCGGCAGTTCCATGTCTTCGAGCAGCTCGTTGTAGAGTGCCAGCCCTTCATCGTTCCAGAACCAGGCCAGGAACTGATGCGCATCCCAGCCGAACGGCGGCGGCGTACCGAATAGCGAGAAGGCCTTGTGCTTGCCGTACCAGTAGGCCGACACCCCGTGGCCACCGTCGAGGGCACCTGAAATCACCGCATCCTGCATCTGCAGGGCGCCTACCACCGCGCCGGCAGGCAGCAGGTTGAGGCGCAGGCGGCCGCCGGACATCTCGTTGACGATGCGTACGTAGTCCGCCGCGAACTCGTGAAAGATGTCCTGGTTGGGCCAGGTACTCTGGAAGCGTAGCGTGGTGGTCTGGGCCACGGCGATGCTGGGAAAGCCCACCGCGGCAGCGGCGCCGACGGCAGCCGCTGAACCGGTGAGGAAGCGGCGTCGTGATGCATTGGGTGGCGTGGTGGCAGATTCGAGAGACGGTGTGGTGCTGGCGACTTCCACGGGTGATGTGGAAGCGCTTCGAGGCGTATCGTGAGTCATTGGGTTCTCCAACGAGGCGGTTATCGTTATTGGTTTACCTGCGCTGAACCGGGTCTCCTTCCCCAGAGGAGCGGCGTACGACCGATCGCGCGTCACCGGGGCATCCGGCACCCAACGCCTGACATATCACGATCAGTTACATCAGGTATAGCCGGGTAAACAAGGATTGCAAGGCAGCGGCTCTCATCCAGCGTTGAATTACAGTCGAGCATGCAGATCCATGACCAAGGGTTGAAGGTGCTGCCTGAGTTGGGTATTTTATTTGAACGACCAATTAATAAAAACACCACCTAACCCCGGCGCCTGGCTACGCTCAGCTAGCCACCGCCCAATCTGCAGCGACTCGGCACGATGCTGCCGAAAGCCTCTCACCCCATGCCCCGATACGACATGCATGGCAACCGCCATGGGCAAGCGATGTCACGGCCCACCGCAGTGCGAGACACCATATCGACAACACTAAGGGAGTCTGCCAATGGCGCATGACCAACATCCCCCTGAACGCCGAGACCGGCTCAACCCAGCCGTCTTTCACGGCTCGGTGGCCGGCATTCTGGTATTCCTGGTCATCACCATGACCTTCACCGAGCAGGCTGGCGCCTTCTTCGATGCCGGCCTGGCCTGGGTCAGTGCCACCTTCGGCTGGTACTACATGCTGGCGGTGGTGGCCTATCTGGTATTCGTGGTGCTGATCGGCTGCTCGCGGTTCGGTAGCATCCGCCTCGGCCCCAATCACTCGCGGCCGGAGTTCTCGCTGCTGTCCTGGTCGGCGATGCTGTTCGCCGCCGGCATCGGCATCGACCTGCTGTTCTTCAGCGTCGCCGAACCGGTGGCACACTACCTGGCGCCGCCCGACCTCGACCCCGAGAGCCAGGCGGCCATGCGCGCCGCGGTGGTACAGACCTTCATGCACTGGGGACTATCCGGCTGGGGGCTGTACGTGCTGATGGGCATGGCACTGGCCTACTTCAGCTATCGCCACCGCCTGCCGCTGGCGATCCGCAGCGCGCTCTACCCGCTGCTCGGCAAGCGCATCTACGGCCCCATCGGCCACGCCGTGGACATCACCGCGGTGATCTCCACGGTATTCGGTATCGCCACCAGCCTCGGCATCGGGGTGATGCAGCTCAACTACGGTCTGACCTACATGTTCGACGTACCCGAGAGCCTCTCGGTGCAGGTGATCCTGATCGCCCTGGTGGTGGTAATGGCCACCATCTCGGTGGTCAGCGGCGTCGAGAAGGGCATCCGCCGACTCTCCGAGTTCAATATGCTGCTGGCCCTGGCGCTGCTGCTGTTCGTGCTGTTCCAGGGCCACACCCTGCAGCTGCTCGACATGGTGGTCAACAACGCCGGCGACTATCTGTCCGGCTTTATCGCCAAGAGCTTCGACACCTACGCCTTTGCCGGCGAAGAGGCCCAGGAGTGGAAGATGTGGTGGACGATCTTCTTCTGGGGCTGGTGGATCGCCTGGACACCGTTCGTCGGTCTGTTCCTGGCGCGCATCTCGCGCGGGCGGACCATCCGCGAGTTCGTGGCAGGTGCACTGGGTATCCCGCTGGCGTTCATGATGGTGTGGATGTCGGTGTTCGGTAACAGCGGTATCGAGCTGGTCGCCAACCAGGGCGTCGCCGCACTCGGCGAACAGGCCCTGAGCACCCCGCAGACCACGCTCTACACCCTGCTCGAGTATTACCCCTGGGTGGGGCTGACCGCGGCGGTGGTGACCGTGCTCGGCATCGTGTTCTTCATCACCTCGGCGGACTCCGGGGCGCTGGTGCTGGCCAACTTCACCTCGATCCTCTCCGACGTCAACCACGACGCGCCGGTGGCCCTGCGCATCTTCTGGTCGGCGGTGATCGGCCTGATCACCATCGCCCTGCTGATGGCCGGCGGGCTGGCGGCACTGCAGAGCGCCGTGGTAATCACCGCCCTGCCGTTCTCGCTGGTGATCTTCGCGATCATGGCCGGCATGTATCGCGCCCTGCGCATGGAGGGCGACAAGGCCGACGCCCGCCGTCGCATCGCCGGCACCGCGCCGGGCGGCGACTGGCGCGAGCGCCTCGACCGCGCGCTGGATACCTCCAACCGCGCCGGCGCCGCAGCCACCATCGAGCACTCGATCCGTCCGGCGCTGACCCAGTTCGCCCAGGAGCTCGAGGGTCGCGGCCAGGTCGCCAACGTCAGCGAGGAGCAGGTCGAGAACGAGCCGCTGCCGCGCCTGACCCTGCAGGTCGAACTCGAGAATGCCCCGCACTTCGTCTACCAGGTGTGCCCGCATCGCATGCGCACGCCAAGCTTCCTGCCGGTGGACGACGACTATTATGTGCGCCTCGACGTCTACCTCGCCGAAGGCGGCACCGGCCAGGACCTCAACGGCTACACCCGCGGCCAGGTGATCGGTGACGTGCTCGCCGAGTACGAGCGCCACCTGCACTTCCTGACGCTGGCCGGCGAGAACGGTAACGTCCCCGCCATGCCCGGTGCGGTGGGCGACACCCCCTGATCCACGCCTGGCAGTCAAACCACGCGGCGACTCTTCGGAGTCGCCGCTTGCGTTAACGCCCAGGGTGATCGCAGTTGCCCCCAAGCGAAGGACGCCGGTGGCAGTTGCACCCCCGCGAGTAGCATGGAACACTGTTCGGCAACCCTATCTACGGCCCCAGGCCGATATTCGGACTATCGTGACGACACCCTTTATCTCAGCATCGCGCCCCCTGTGGCTGGCCCCGCTGGCGCTGGGCATCGCGCTTGTCAGCGGCTCGCTGCTCGCCGACGACGACAGCGACTGGCCGCTTGGCCACTACCCACTACCCGAAGACGGCAATATCGTCGGCGAGCGCTACACCGTCGAGGTCGAGGGCGATGAGACCCTGCTCGATATCGCCCGGGCCCACAACGTTGGCTATGAAGAGATCCGCGCCGCCAACCCGGAGGTCAGTATCTGGATTCCCGGCGACGGCACCGAGGTGGTGATCCCGGCCAAGCACATCCTGCCTGACGCCCCCCGCGAGGGGCTGGTGGTCAACCTCTCCGAGCTGCGGCTCTACTACTACCCGCCCTCCGCCAACGGCGAGACGCCGCGCGTCGAGACCTACCCCATCGGCATCGGACGCGAGGGTTTCAATACGCCGCTGGGCACCACCGAAACCACCATGCGCCTTGAGGATCCGGCCTGGTATCCGCCGCGCTCGATGCGCGAGGAGGCCGCTGAACGCGGTGAACCGGCCCCCGCCGTGGTGCCCCCGGGGCCCGACAATCCGCTGGGCCGACACGCCATCCTGCTCGACATCCCCGGCTATTTGATCCATGGCACCAACATGCCCGACGGCATCGGCATGCGCGCCAGCCGCGGCTGTATCCGCATGTACCCGGAGGATATCGAACACCTCTACGGCAATATCCCCAACGGCACCGCGGTCAATATCATCGACGACCACTTCAAGGTCGGCTGGGAGGAGGACACCCTCTACGTCCAGGCCTTCGCTCCCGCCGAGCAGCGCGACGACGCCCTGACCCACCTGCTCGACCCCTTCGACAGCCTGCATCAGGCGCTCGGCGACGATCTGCCGGACATCGACTACGGCAAGGTGCGTGAGATCATGGAGACCGCCAACGGTGAGCTGGTGGCGGTCTACCCACCGCCGGCACCGGTCGAAGAAGAGCCCGAGGTGCCCGAGCCGGGCGGCTTCTATCGCTATGTCCTGGATGCCCCGGGCGGCATCTACCAGGAGCTGGTGGTGGGCTGAACCACTTACCGAGCCACCTGACGACCACGTCACGTCTCGTAGCGGCGATACCCTCGGGTGTCGCCGTTTTTTCACGGACCAACGACGTTGGCCGGCTTGTGGCAACGCAATATGCAGGAGTAACGTTATCGTCACCTTGCGCCTCGTTTCGGTACCGTTATGTCCCAACCACGCCCGTTGTCCCGCTACCAGCCACCGCTGCCCGGCAGTGCCCTGCTTTCAGCCTGGCGACAGGGCTATGGCCTGGCCGAGCTCAAGCGCGACCTGCTGGCCGGCCTGACCATCGGCGTCGTCGCAGTGCCGCTTTCCATGGCGCTGGCCATCGCCACCGGCGTGCCGCCCCAGCACGGCCTGTACACCGCGATCGTGGCGGGGGCCATCATCGCGCTGACCGGCGGCTCACGCTTCAATGTCTCCGGCCCTACCGCCGCCTTCGTGGTGATCCTGTTCCCCATCGTCGCCAGCCACGGTCTTGGCGGCTTGCTTATCGCCACGCTGATGGCGGGGTTGATCCTGGTGGCGCTGGGTCTGGCGCGGCTGGGCAACCTGATCCAGTTCGTGCCCTATCCGGTGGTGCTCGGCTTCACTGCGGGCATCGCCGTGGTGATCGCCCTGCTGCAGTTGCCCGACTTCCTCGGGCTCGAAGGCGTCGCGCTCGGCGACAGCACGTTGCACAACCTGGCAGCCATCGTCCACGCCCTGCCCTCGCTGGCCCCGGCCGAACTCGGTATCGGGCTGGTCACACTCGCCACGCTGTTGCTGTGGCCGCGCTTGAAACTGCCGGTGCCGGCGCCGCTGGTCGGCCTGGCAGCAGGCACGCTGGCGGCGCTGGCCATTGCACCGCTAGGCGTGGAGATCGAAACCATCGCCTCACGTTTCAGTTGGGAATATCAGGGCCAGGCAGGTAGCGGCATTCCGCCCTTCGCCCCCGGGCTGGCACTGCCCTGGAAGCTACCCGGAGCGGATGGGGCACCGCTCACGGTGGATTTTGACCTGATCCGCGAACTGCTCGGCCCGGCGCTGGCCATCGCCATGCTGGCGGCCATCGAGTCGCTGCTCTGCGCCGTGGTCGCCGACGGTCTGACCCGCACCCGCCACGACCCCAATGCCGAGTTGATCGGCCAAGGCCTGGGCAATATCGCCGCGCCCTTCTTCGGCGGCATCACCGCCACCGCAGCGCTGGCGCGCACCGCTACCAATATCCGCAGCGGCGCCTTCTCGCCGCTGGCTGCGGTAGTGCATGCGCTGGTGGTGCTGCTGGCCGTCGTGGCCCTGGCCGGCCTGCTCGCCCTGGTGCCAATGGCAGCCCTCGCCGCGCTACTGTTCGTCATCGCCTGGAATATGAGCGAGGCGCGCCACTTCGTGCATACCCTGAAGAGCGCACCGGGCAGCGACGTGGCGATACTGGTGATCTGTTTCCTGCTCACGGTGGTGTTCGATATGGTACTGGCGGTGGCGGTAGGCATCGGCCTGGCGGCGGTGCTCTTCATTCGGCGCATGGCGCAGCTGACGCACGCCCGCCGTCTTGGGCCCGATGGTGACGAACAGGGCCACGATCTACCGCCCCAGGTGGCGCTCTATGACATCAACGGGCCGCTGTTCTTCGGCGCCGCGGAAAAGGCCATCTCGACCCTGCGGGTAGTGGACCCCGAGGTGCGCGTGGTAATGCTCGACATGCGCGACGTGCCGAGCCTGGATGCCACCGCCATCGTCGCCCTGCAGTCGCTGGTCGAGGAACTGCGCGCGCGTCAGGTGGGGCTGATCTTCATCGGCATGCCGGCGCGCATGGTGCTCAAGCTCAAGCGCGCCGGCATGAAACGCCAAACAGGGCGCCTGGCTGTCGTAAACCACCTGCTCCATGCGCGACGCCTGGCCGAGCGCTGGCTGGCAACGCCAGCCGCGGTTCCTGCTGATGCCAGATGTCGATGCCATTCGCCGTAAACGCGGTGATGGTGGGGAATCGCCGCCCGGCTGGGCCGGGCGGCAAGGAGGGCTCAGAAGAAGCCGAGTGGGTTGATATCGTAGCTGACCAGCAGGTTCTTGGTCTGCTGGTAGTGCTCCAGGGCCATCTTGTGGGTCTCGCGACCTACGCCGGATTTCTTGTAGCCGCCGAAGGCGGCATGCGCCGGGTACTGGTGGTAGCAGTTGGTCCACACCCGACCGGCCTGGATGTTGCGGCCCATGCGGAAGGCAACGTTCATATCGCGACTCCAGACCCCGGCGCCAAGGCCGAACTCGGTGTCGTTGGCGATCGCCAGCGCCTCGGCCTCGTCCTTGAAGGTGGTCACAGCAACCACCGGGCCGAAGATCTCCTCCTGGAAAACGCGCATGCTGTTGTTGCCCTTGAGCAGGGTCGGCTGGATGTAGTAGCCCTTGTCGTAACTAGGGTCGAAGCTCTCCTTGTTGCCGCCGGTAAGGAACTCGGCGCCCTCGTCACGGGCGATATCCATGTACGACATGATCTTGTCGAACTGCTCCTGGGAGGCCTGGGCGCCGACCTGGACATCGGTATCCAGCGGGTTGCCGCGCTTGATCGAGCGGGTGCGCTCCATCACCTTGGCCATGAACGATTCGTACATCTCCTCCTGGATCAGCGCCCGCGACGGGCAGGTGCAGACCTCACCCTGGTTGAAGAAGGCCAGCACCAGCCCTTCCACCGCCTTGTCGATGAACTCGGGCTCGGCGTTCATGATGTCGGCGAAGTAGATATTCGGCGACTTGCCGCCCAGTTCCACGGTGGAGGGGATGATATTCTCCGCCGCACACTTGAGGATGTGCGAGCCCACCGGCGTCGAACCGGTAAAGGCGATCTTGGCGATGCGCTTGCTGGTGGCCAGCGCCTGGCCCGCCTCGGCGCCGTAACCGTTGACGATGTTGATCACGCCCGGCGGCAGCAGGTCGCCGACCAATTCCATCAGCACCAGGATCGAGGCCGGGGTCTGCTCGGCGGGCTTGAGCACCACGCAGTTGCCGGCGGCCAACGCCGGGCCGAGCTTCCAGCAGGCCATCAGGATCGGAAAGTTCCAGGGAATGATCTGGCCGACCACGCCGAGCGGCTCATGGAAGTGATAGGCCACGGTATTGGCGTCGATATCGGCGGCACTGCCCTCCTGGGCGCGAATGCAGCCGGCGAAGTAGCGGAAGTGATCCACCGCCAGCGGGATATCGGCGTTGAGGGTCTCGCGTACCGCCTTGCCGTTGTCCCAGGTTTCGGCCACCGCAAGCATCTCGAGGTTCTGCTCGATGCGGTCGGCGATCTTCAGCAGGATATTGCCGCGCTCGGCGGCGGAGGTCTTGCCCCAGGCGGGGGCTGCCTGGTGCGCGGCATCCAGCGCCTTGTCGATATCCTCAGCGGTGGAGCGCGGAATCTCGCAGAACACCTCGCCGTTGACCGGGCTGACGTTGTCGAAGTACTGGCCTTTCACCGGCGGCACGAACTCACCGCCAATATAATTGCCGTAGCGCTTGGCGAAACTGACCTTGGCATCGGGCATGCCGGGGTTGGCATAGATCATGGCGTTACTCCTGTCGGTTGTAGCTATTGTCGTTATGGGTGATGCTCGCTTCAGTGTTGGACAGGCCGGCACTTCGCGACATACTGCCATGGCAGGAGCTAGCCTCCTCCCTTGGTAGGAGGCCCCGCCTCCGATACCGCCAGCCAACACAAGGAGCGCACCACGCATGTACCGGCTGCTGGTCGCCGACGACCACCCCCTGTTTCGCGAAGCGATGGTCGCGGTCATCGCCCGCGGACTCAGCGGCAGCGAGACCCTCGAAGCGGCCAGCCTCGCCGCCGCCCTCGAGATCGTCGCGCAGCACGATGACCTCGATCTGGCGCTGCTCGACCTCGGTCTGCCCGATGCCGAGGGCCTAAGCGGCCTGGCCCAGCTGCGCCAGGCAGTGCCGTGGCTGCCGGTGGTGATCGTCTCCGCCGAACAGCACAAGCACACCATTCTCGAAGCGCTGAACCTCGGCGCAGTGGGCTATATCCCCAAGTCGACGCCACGCGATACGCTACTCGTGGCCCTGCAACAGATCCTTGCCGGCCAAGTCTATCTGCCGCCGGACATCATGCGCACCAGCAGCCCGCCATCCAGCACCCCCTCGCCCTCCGAGCACCACCCCCTGGCCTCGCTAACCGACAAGCAGCGCGAGGTGCTGGCGCACATGGTCAAGGGTGAGTCCAACAAGATGATCGCCTACCGCCTCGACATCGCCGAAACCACCGTCAAGACACACGTCTCGGCGATCCTGCGCAAGCTCCGGGTAAGCAGCCGAGTCCAGGCGATCCTGCTCGCCAGCGAGCGCGACGATGGCACCCGCTAGCCACTCCACTTGCCAGCTCGACGGGGCTTTCCTAGGCTGAGGGTCGGGCACGGATTGCCCGCGCCCGACCCTTCATCGCCTGCAAGGAGCACTGCGATATGACGTTACCGGCCCCCCAAGATCACTTTCCCCGGGCACTCCCGCGGCTGGCGCTCGCCGTTATGCTGGCCACTGCCCATGGACTTGTCAGTGCCGAAGACCGCAACGATAGCGGCAATGGCGACACCGAGGAGCGCGCCAACGCCAGCGTGGCCGACGACGAGATCATCAGCGACTACGACAGCGAGGAGGCCACGCTGCACGTCACTCAGGTGATCAGCGGCCTGGAACATCCCTGGTCGATGGCCTGGCTGCCCGACGAGCGCATGCTGGTCACCGAGCGCCCCGGCAATCTCTATCTGATCGACGGCGACGAGGTGACCGCACTCGGCAACCTGCCCGAGATCGACACCGACGAGGACCAGCTCACCGCCCCCGAAGGCGGCAACCAGGGTGGCCTGCTGGACGTAGCGGTGCACCCCGACTATGCCGACAACGGCTGGATCTACTTCACCTACTCGAGCCCCGGCGACGACGACGGCATCACCAGTGACGACGACTACGGCACCGCCACCGCGCTGGCGCGTGCACGCCTCGACGAGGAGAACGCTGAACTGACCGACCGCGAGACGCTCTATGCCCAATCGCCGCGCACCGAGCCCGGCCGTCACTACGGCTCGCGGATTCTCTTCCCCGGTGATGGCAGCGTGCTGTTCTCGATCGGTGACCGCGGCCTGCGCCACCCCTCCCAGGATCTTACCGACCCCGCAGGCTCGCTGATCCGGCTACTCGAGGACGGCGGCGCGCATCCCGACAACCCCTTCGTCAACCAGGCGCCGGGCAACCTGCGCCCCGAGATCTACTCCTTTGGCCACCGCAACAAGCAGGGGCTGGCCATCCACCCCGACAGCGGCGAGCTGTGGGCCATCGACCATGGCCCCTCCGGCGGCGATCTTGTCTACCGGCTGGAGGCCGGCGCCAACTACGGCTGGCCCCAGGTGGCCTTCGGCAGCGACTACAGCAGCGGCGAATTCATCGGCATCGGCCGCGAGGCGCCGGGTGTGACCGAGCCTGCCCACTGGTGGGAAGACTCCATGGCCCCATCGGGCATGGCCTTCTACAGCGGCGACGATATCGCCGAATGGCAGGGCAACCTGTTCGTCGGCTCACTGTACCGTGAACAGCTGCACCGGCTGGTGCTCGACGGCAATAACGTCGCCCACGAAGAGGTGCTGCTCGACGAGGAGCTGGGCCGCATCCGCGACGTGCGCCAGGGGCCGGATGGCATGCTCTACGTGCTCACCGACGAGTCCGATGGCGGCCTCTACCGCCTCTCTCCCGCTGACTGATGCCCGAGTCCGGCGACACCTCAGGGTGGCCGCCGGGCCACATCCGCCACGCACTGCAGCAGCGCCATCTTCAGACGCAGCGGCTTGAGCGGCTTGAGCAGACAGCGATAGCCGCGCTCGCGGGCGCATGCCTTGAGCGCCGCGTCGTGGTTGGCGGTGATCATTACCACCGGCAGGCGTGGGAAGCGCCGCTGCAGCATCGCCGCCACCTCGAGCCCGTCGGGTTGATGCTCGTCGAGGTGGTAGTCGATGATCAGCGCGTCGGCGCCGCCGGCCAGCGCCCCGCTGCGGGTCAGCGCCGCCAGCGAGCGAGCGCACTCGACCGCACACCCCCACCCCCTCAGTAGCGCCTGCATGCCCTCGCAGATCGCCGGGTCGTTGTCGATCACCCAGATCCGCGCGCCGGCCAGCGGTGCCAGGCCCGGCAGCGCCGGCGCCTGGGCCTGGGGTATCGGACGCTGGGCGTAGGGCACCAGGATCGTGAAGCGCGAGCCGCATCCCGGGGTGGAGGCCAACGACAGCCGATGGCCCAGCATGCCGCTGATGCGATCGACGATGGCAAGCCCCAGCCCCAGGCCGCGGTCGCTCTGCAGGCGGCCAGCGTCGCCGCGGCGGAACTCGAGGAATATCTCCTCGCGCTGAGTCTCCTCGATACCGCTGCCAGTATCGGCAACGCTGATCTCGAGCCCCTCCCGGCGGCGGCGGCAGCCGAGCAGGATGCGACCGCGTGGGGTATAGCGAATGGCATTGCTGAGCAGATTGCGCACCACCCGCGCCAGCAGCGCCAGATCGGAATCGATCACCGCCGAGGTCGCGACATAGCGCAGCACAAGGCCGCGGGCCGCGGCCATTTGGCGGTACTCCTCGGCCAGCGCATCGAGCAGCTCGGCGGCAGCGAACGGCGCCACATCCGGCGTCAGCACGCCGGCATCGAGGCGCGAGATATCCACCAGCGTGCCGAGCAACGTCTCGACGTCCTTGAGCGAGCGGCCGATATGTCCCACCAGGCGGCGCGACTCTGCCGGCAGGGCCGGATCCTCGATCTGATCGCCCAAGGCGGTGGTGAACAGCCGCGCCGCATTGAGCGGCTGCAGCAGGTCGTGGCTGACCGCGGCCAGGAACTTGCTCTTCGACAAGTTGGCCGCCTCGGCCTCGGCCTTGGCCTCGCGCAGCCGCCGCTCGGTCTCGCCGCGCACGGCGATCTCCTCGCGCAGCTTGGTGTTCACCGATCCCAGCTCGGCGTTGACCTGGCTCAGCTCATCGAGGGTACGATGCAGGGTCTCGGTGCGCTCACGCACCTGCTCGGCCAGCAGCACGGCGTGCTCGAAGGCCGCATAGGGCGCACCGCCGGCCGCTCCGCTGGACTCGACGCGCTCGATCAGCGCCGCACACACCTTGTGCAGCCGCGCGTTCTCCTCGACCAGGGCCTGCTCGCGGGGCATCTGCGCCGCATCGCTGTCAGCCGGCGCCGGGGCGCCCAAGCACAACCCCGGTAAAGGTCTGGTTGATGTGCATGCCATGGTGCTGCTCCCCATAGGTGTTGAAGCCAATCACCCGCTGGCGTCGCAGTAGGCTCGAGGCCGCCTCGAGGCTGTCCAGCGCCTCGATCTCCAGGCGCCGCAGGAAGCAGTCGAGGCCGATGATCAGCTCGGGCTCGCCGAGCCGTGCGCTCAGGTCGTCGAACACCGCCTCGAGGTCGGGCAGGATCGGCGCCGGGGCCATGGCGGTCAGCACGATGCCATTCTCCACCGCACAGTAGAAACTCAGGCTACCGTCGGCGTTGACGCGCTGAATCGAGCGTACGTAGAAGGCATCGCCGATGCGCACCGCCAGCGGATAGCGAGCGAATACTGCATCGCCGAGAGCCGCCCGGGAGCAGCCTACCAGCCGTGCATACTCATCGGCGGCCGGCGCAGCGTTGAGCTCGATCACCCGGCGCCGCTGGCGATCGGCCTGAGTCACCACCAGCTTTTCGCCGCGTGGCCGCAGATGGTGGGTGGTGAAGACCTCGAACGGCAGACGCGTAGTGAACATCACCACCACCGCGGCCTGATCATGAAAGCGCCCGTTGCTGTAGACGTGGGTGTGCGCCAGGCGGTTGTCGTCGCCGGCGGAGCCGCCGAAGCTGGGAATGCTGCCCAGCGCCGCGTCCAGGGTCGCCAGCACCTGCTCCTCGCAGCTCGATAGCCCATCGAGCAAGGTCAGGGCAAAGTGGTCGCCGCCGGGCGCTGCCTGGCGCCGGGAGGCGGCCAGCAAGCCGTCGGTGACGCGCTGGGCACGGACCAGATCGAAGCCATCCAGCCTGTCGATCAGCGCCACTCCGACGCCGAAATGACGGGCATCGAAGCCCACCGCGACGATGCAGCCGCGGTCGTAGCCCTCGGAAGTGATCTCGCCGGCGGTGGTGCAGCCGCTGATCGGCACCCCGGCAAAGGCCGACTCCAACGCCTCGCCGAGTGGCGTCAGCGCATACTCGGCGCTGACGAAGAACAGCACGAACCCCAGCTGTGGGTAACGCAGTGCGGCGGCAAGCTCCGCCGCCGCATGCTGCGGGTCACGGGCGTGGCTGACAGCGCTGCGCACCGCCTCACTGTCGCTGGCGACGCTTGGATCAAGGAGTGGCGCATCGAGCATGGCGGCGATCCTGCGGGGCTTTCCTGCAGTGTATGCCGCTGCCGCCGCGCTTCACAACGCCACGCTACCCACGCTCGGCGAACAGCGCCTTGAGGCGCTCAACCTCCTCTGGGCTCCAGCCCTCGGGCTCGACCAGCGCCAGCCAGGCCTCGATATAGTGCTCGGCAGCGATCTCGTGGCCATAGCCGGGCGGCGCGGACCCCGCAGCCAGGTCGGCCAGCAATTGCAGCATGGTCACCACCGGGTACCAGGTCAGATCTGCGGAGACATCCGACCCGCGCGGCGCCTGCAGCCACTCCGGTTCGCGGTAGAGGGCCTCGGGTTCGAAGAAGGTCACCGGGTCGCTGGCGTACTGCAAATAGGTAATGCGAAAGTCGCCCCACTCGGCTGTGCCGTCCTCGAGACCGCCGTACTGATTCATGAAACGCACCACCGCACCGCCGCGAAAGCGCGGCAGCCAGGCCGGCGAGCCGGCATCGCGATCCTCGGTCAGGGTCCGCCAGGTCGGGCTGCGAAACGGCGGCCCGCTCCACAGCGCGCCGTCGAAGGGGTCATCGATGATGTCGTATAAATCGAACGAGCGGTCCGAGTTGAGCGCACCGAGACTCAAGCCGTGCAGGTAGAGCGCCGGACGCTGGTCGTCGGGCAGCGAGGTCCAGTGGCGGTAGACCGCATCGAACAGCGCCCGCGCCATCTCGGCGCCGTAGTCGCCCTCGACGATCAGCGCCAACGGACTCGGCAGGTAGGAGTACTGGGCGGTGACCGTGGCGATATCACCGCGCTGCAGGTACTCCAAGGTGTTCTGCGCCGCCGGGTCCAGCCAGCCACGGCCGGTGGGCGTGGCCAGCAGCAGCAGCGAGCGCTCGAAAGCGCCCACCCGCTTGAGCTCCTCAAGCGCCAACTGCGCCCGCTGCTTGGGAGTCTCGGCGGCATTCAGGCCGACGTAGACCCGCAGCGGCTGCTCGGCGGGCTCCCCCAGGAAGCGCCCGATATCGTCCGCCGACGGCCCCCGTGTGACAAAGCGCCGACCGCGCAGCCCCAGGCCCTCCCAACTGATCAGCGACGCCTCGCTGCCCGCTACCAGCGGGTCGCTGGGCGGTGCCAGGTCATCCGGCATCAGCACGTCGACCTGCTGGTAGGAACGGTCCAGGGCACGCAGGGTCAGGGTAAAGATGATGCCGTCGATCACCGACCAGAACAGTGCCACAGCCGCCGCCACGCCGATCACATGCGATACACGACGCGGCACATAGCGCTGCAACCGGCGCGCCAGGAAGCGAAAGGTGCGCCGGAATAGCCTGGCCAGCAGCAGTAAGGCGGCAAAGATCGCCATCGCAATCAGCGCCACGCTGAACGGTCGCGTGCCGCTGGCGGCCTCCATCTCCATCAGCACGCGAATGGAGTCCTGCCAGCCGGAAGCGCGCCACAGAAACACCGAGGCCACCACCGCGCAGATGCCAGCGGCGATGCGCTTGAGGCTTAGCGCACCGCGCCGGCCGGGCACCGGCAGCTCGAGATAGGCCCACAGCCAGCGCCCCATCACGCCCAGTCCATAGCCGGCCGAGAATGACAGCCCCGAGATTACGCCCTGGACGATGAAGGTGCGTGGCAGCAGGCTCGGTGTCAGTGAAATGGCAAAGAACAGCGTCCCCACCAGCAGTCCGAGCGCTGAGAACTGGCGTAGCACCTGCATGTGACCTCTCTCCATCACCTATCGGATCGCAAATCCTGAGTCTTGTTGAGCATCAGCTCACTGGTCATTGAGGCTACTCAGCGTAGCCAGTGGCGTCCACTGTTGGTCGCAGGCACCACACCGTTCATATAACCAGCCAGTTCAAGGATATACAGATATAGGAGGTGGGAGTGAATTTCACATCGCATTATTTTTTATTAGCACAACAAATAATCGTAAACTTATAATTTAAATTTATATGATTTAATGCGATTGGCGACTTTTGGCTAAAGTTTTTCCTGTTGCTTCCGATAATGGCAAGTACAGGGAACTTGCTTCTGCGCCCCTACATATCGACGACATATATAACCACCATCAGAGCGGGCAGCGTCTCCATCTACCCTTTTCCTGTAGGCAGCCTCCGGTGGTCTACCTTGAGGACCCGACACATGACTCGCATGCTGAACAACTTATCGGTCAAGGCCAGCCTGACCACCGTACTGGCGATCTTCGTGGTACTTATTCTGGTGGTGGCTGGCTTGGGCTACCAAGGTGGCCGCCTAGGCAGCAACGCTCTAGTGGAGCTGGAGCGTATTTCCATGGACAGGGTTCAGAATCTGAACCTGAGCCAGCTTGCCCTCGGCAACACCCAGCGCTTCGCGCAGAACTTCTGGGACGCTGTGGAAGAGAACAATGCGGAGCTGACTGCCGAGTATGCCACGATGACGGAAGAGAGCCTGGCCGCCGCCCAGCGCCACTTCGCCGTCTTCGAGTCATACCAGCGTAGCGATCCTAGCGCCCAGGGAGAAGCGGTGAAGGCCGACTTCAATGCTCTCGTCAACGATGTGCTTATCCCCCAGCAAGCCGCCGTTCAACGGCACGACGAAGCCGCCTATCTCGCCCTACTCCCCTCGGCGCGGGAGCACAACCGTGCCTTCCGAGCAACGAGCAGCGCCTATAACGAGTACGGTTATGCATACGGCAACCAACTGATGGAAGACTACCAGGCGCGGATGCAGTTCTTCGGATTTATCGATATTGCCGTACTGATTCTGGCCGCCTTGGTGGTACTGATCGTGCGCATCGCGCTGGTGGGCAGTATCGTCAAGCCACTCGACGAGGTGGTTCAGCACTCCGAGTATATTGCCAAGGGCGATCTCTCACACCGCATTCCAGAGCGTGGCCGCAACGAGCTGGGGCGCCTCTACTCGGCCATGCAAAATATGCAGGCAGGCCTGGCCCAGACCGTGGCCAACGTGCGCGACAGCAGCGGCTCAATCCATATCGGCGCGCGGGAAATCGCCAGCGGCAACACCGATCTATCGGCGCGTACCGAGGAGCAGGCCGCCTCGCTGCAGGAGACCGCCGCAAGCATGGAGCAGCTCACCGCCACGGTGAAACAGAACGCCGACAACGCGCGCCAGGCCAGCAGCCTGGCCAATGACGCCTCGACCACCGCAGGGCGCGGCGGCGAGGAGGTCGACCGGGTCATCACCACCATGCATGCCATTGCCGGTAGCTCGAAAAAGGTGGTGGATATCATCGGCGTGATCGACTCGATCGCCTTCCAGACCAATATCCTGGCACTTAACGCCTCGGTGGAAGCGGCACGCGCCGGTGAGCAGGGTCGCGGCTTCGCCGTGGTCGCCAGCGAAGTACGCAACCTGGCCAGCCGCAGCGCCGACGCCGCAAAGGAGATCAAGGCGCTGATCGAGGCCTCCGCCACCCAGGTCAAGGATGGCTCCGAGCTGGTCGAGAGCGCTGGCAGCACCATCCGCGAGGTGGTCGCCTCGGTGAAGCGCGTCAACGACATCATGGATGAGATCTCTGCCGCCTCTCAGGAGCAGAGCTCGGGTATCGAGCAGGTCAATCAGGCCGTGTCACAGATGGATGAAGTCACCCAGCAGAATGCGGCGCTGGTCCAGCAAGCCTCATCGGCCGCCGCATCGCTGGAAGAGCAGGCTGCCAGATTGGAGACGGTGGTCTCCACCTTCCGCCTTGCCGACGGTGGCTCGCCAGTGTCACGCCCCGCACCAAAGGCTCCGGCAACCAGCGCACCAGCCAAACCACTCAAGCTAGCCTCAACGTCGAAGGCTACTGACAAGGCCGAGCTGGAGTGGGAATCTTTCTGACAACGTCCTGACAATGTCCTAGTAGAAGATGCCGGCAGTTGCCGGCATCGTCGTCTTTAGACCACAGCAGGCATCGGCACGGCTCTCACACCGGGTCGCTCATGCCCCGCGCTGGTGCAGCAAACGCCCCAGCCGCCCTCGCACGGAGCGCTCGCCACGCAGCCAGGGCGCCAGCAGGCGGGTCGAGAGCGGAATGAACAGGAACACCATCAGCGGCGTGAGTACCAGGGTACTGACTAGCACCCTGGCGAGCAGCGGCAGGGTGGCAAGCGCGCCACCGGCCAGCAGTTGAAACGCCAGCGACACCGGAAAGAACGCCAGCCAGATCGCCACCGCCTGCTTCCAGCGCGGCGGCGCCTGGCCGCTGGCGTCGACAAACCAGCGGTCCAGCCCAGTGGCACGGTGCTCATGGGGCGCCTCGAATAGGCCCCCGCCGCGCGAAAGCCAGGCACGCCGCGAGGCTGAGTGCTCCCAGGCGGCGAGGGTCTGGGCGTCACGGAAGCGAAAGATGATCTGGTACTCGTCGTCGCCGGGCGGCGGCGCCAGCACGCCGGAGCCGAGATAGCCGGCGAAGTCGGCGGCCAAATCGCGGCCTTCATTGAGCCAGGCGATGAACGCGCGGTAGCGGCCACGGGCCACGCGGCGCGCCACCATCAGCGTCACGGGGGCGGTAGACATCGTGTATCTCCTGTTTCATCAGCGGCGCGGGTAGCGCCACCGAGCGAACGAACGGCCCGGGTAAGGGCCCTTCGCGTTCATCTGCTGTATTCATAGCTGCAAAAACTACACCAGCGTTGGTGGAAATACCATCAGACCATTACTGAATATCAATTCAGGATAAAATTTATGGATTCTTTTAGACACCAGGATATATCCCTATAAGCTTCGGCATTTTCCATTCGACACATAGCCGCCCGACAATAAAAAAACCGGCACCCGAAGGCGCCGGCAAGCCATGCAAAGAAATGCCAGCAGCGATCAGTTGGTCGCGGCCACCGCCACCGGTGCGGCGCCGCGCTTGAGGGCGGCATAGCCCAGGCCAGTGACCAGCGAGCCGATCACGATGGCAGCCAGGTAGAGCAGCACCGGGCTGATGGCGCCGGGGATCATCAGGACGAAGATGCCACCGTGGGGGGCCATCAGTTGAGCGCCGACCAGCATCGACAGCGCCCCGGTCACCGCGCCGCCAACGATGCAGACAGGAATCACCCGCAGCGGGTCCTTGGCGGCGAAGGGGATCGCCCCCTCGCTGATAAAGCACAGCCCCAGCACGAAGGAGGCCTTGCCCGCCTCACGCTCCGGCTGCGAGAACTTGTGACGCGCCACGAAGCTGGCGATGCCCATGCCGATAGCCGGCACCATGCCAGCGGCCATGATCGCCGCCATCGGCGCATAGGTCTGGGACGCCAGCAGGCCAACGCCGAAGGTGTAAGCCGCCTTGTTGACCGGCCCCCCAGGTCGACGCACATCATGGCCCCGAGCAGGATGCCCAGCAGCACCGCATTGGTGGCATCCATGCCGGCCAGGAAGCCAGTCAGCCCCGTCATGATCGCCGCCACCGGCTCGCCGATCACGTAGATCATGGTCAGGCCGGTGACCAGGCTCGCCACCAGCGGAATGATCAGGATCGGCTTGAGCGACTCCACGCTGGCCGGCAGCTTGACGTGGCGCGCCACCGCCAGCGCCACGTAACCGGCCAGGAAGCCGGCCAGGATACCGCCGAGAAAGCCCGCCTCGATCTCGGCAGCCAGCATGCCGCCGATCATGCCCGGGGCGATACCCGGCCGGTCGGCGATGGAGTAGGCGATGTACCCGGCCAGCACCGGAATCATCAGCGCGAACGCCGTACCGCCGCCGATCTGCATCAGCGCCGCGGCCAGGGTACCCTCCTGCTCGAAGGCCTCGATGCCGAAGGCGAAGGAGAGCGCAATCAGCAGGCCACCCGCCACCACCATCGGCAACATGAATGAGACCCCGGTCAGCAGGTGCTTGTAGACGCCGACCTCCTTGAAGCTCTTGCTCGCCTCGCCGCCAGTGGCGCTCGCTCCCGTTTCTTCTACCGCGGCATTGGCCAGCGCCGCCTGGATGGTCGGCTGGGGTTTCTTCAGGGCGTTGCCGGTGGAGGTACGGTAGATGCGCTTGCCGGCGAAGCGGGTCGGGTCGATCTCGATGTCGCAGGCTAGCAGCACCAGGTCGGCATCAGCGATCTCTTCCGCGGTAAGCTTGTCCTGGGCGCCCACCGAGCCCTGGGTCTCGACGCGGATCTGGTGGCCCAGCGCCTTGCCGGCCTCGCTGAGTGCCTCGGCAGCCATAAAGGTATGGGCCACGCCGGTCGGGCAGGCGGTGACGGCGACGACCTTGCTGCCGGCAGTGCCCATTGAAGGCGCAGTGTCCTCCGCCGCCGGCGTGAACGCCTCGGCCTCGCGGCTGGCCCGCTCGAGAAAGGCGTCGGGGTCGGGCAGCGCCTGGTCGATGGGCGCCCGGTAGAGGCGCTTGCCGGCGAAGCGCGCCGGTTCCGGGACCCGCTCGGCGGCGACCACGACCAGGTCGGCGGCGGCGATCGCCTCGGCGCTGACCGGGGTCAGCGGCTCGAGCTGGCCGTGCATCTCGACGCTGACCTGCCACTGGCGGCGGACAGCGGCCTGTTCCAGGCGACGGGCGGCGAGAAAGGTAGTCGCCATGCCGCTGGGGCAGGCGGTGATCAGGATGATGTTCATGCGAGCGCTCCCCCTGTATCGGCGTCGTCGAGGCGACGCACACGGGTCTGTTGTTGGAGTGAAGAGAGATCCTCGGCGTGGACGTTGCCCCCCCCGAGGTGACGAACCGATTCCGCCGACAGCGCCGTGGCGAACGCCAGGGTCTGGGTTGGCGCATGGCCTTCGAGCAGGCCGTGCAGCATCCCCGCAACCAGGGTGTCGCCGGCGCCCACGGTGCTGGCCACCGCTACCCGCGGCGGGGTGGCCAGCCAGCTGCCGCGCCGGCTGACCCACAGCACGCCCTCGGCGCCAGCGGAGATCAGCGCCTCCTCGACGCCAGCGGCGTGCAGCCGCAGCGCCGCCGCCAGCCGTTCGGCCGGGGTGTCCAGCGCCCGGCCAGCCCAGTCGGCGAGTTCCACTTCATTGGGCTTGACCGCGGTGGGCCCGGCCTCGATAGCGGCCCGCAGCGCCGCCCCGCTGGTGTCGACCCATACCGGCAGGCCGTGACCGCGCAGTCGCACCACCAACGCGGCGAGATCCTCGGCGGCGATGCCTGGCGGCAGGCTGCCGCCGATCAGCACCGCATCGGGGCGCGCTTCGCGGTCGGTGGCCAGGGCATCGAGGCGTTCGACCAGCGCGCCGAAGGCCGCGGCGTCGATCTCCAGCCCCGGCCCGTTGATATCGGTGACCCGGCCGTCGTGTTCGGCGACCTTGGCATTGATGCGCGTCTCGCCGGCCACGCGCAGGAAGTCATCCTCCACGCCCATGGCCTCGAAGGCACGCAGGAAGGGGCCGTCGTTGGCGGCGCCCAGGAAGCCCGAGACGCGCACCCGGTGGCCGAGGGCCGCCAGCACCCGCGCTACATTGACGCCCTTGCCGGCCGCCTCGAGGTGGGTGGCGTCGGTACGATTGACCTGCCCCAGCGCCAGGCGTGGCAGGCTGATCGCCAGGTCCAGCGCCGGGTTGAGGCTAAGAGTGAGAACCTTGGCCATCAGCGTGCCTCCAGGGCATCGCGCACCGCTTCGCTGGTGGCCTGGGCCAGCGCCAGCTCGGCCTGGGCGCGGGCTTCTGCCAGATCGATGTCGCGCAGCCGCGCCTTGACCAGCGGCACCTGGCGGGCGCTGACCGACAGTTCGTCGACGCCCAGGCCGACCAGCACCGGCACCGCCATGGCGTCGGAGGCCAGCTCGCCGCACACCCCGACCCACTTGCCCTGGGCATGGGCGGCGTCGACGGTCATCTGGATCAGCCGCAGCACCGCCGGGTGCAGGCCGTCGGCCTGGGCCGAGAGTTCGGGATGGCCGCGGTCGATGGCCAGGGTGTACTGGGTCAGGTCGTTGGTGCCCACCGAGAAGAAGTCGACCTCGGCGGCCAGGCTTGGCGCCAGCAGCGCACAGGACGGCACTTCGATCATCACCCCCAGTTGCACGTCGGTGGCGCGCTCGGCGGCAGGGATCTCGTCGAGCAGGCGGGCGTAGATCGCCCTGGCCTGGCGAAACTCGGCGATGTCCTTGACCATCGGCAGCATGATACGCAGTGGCGCGCCCCGTCCGGCCATCAACAGCGCGCGCAGCTGGGTCTCGAGCACCTCCGGCTGGGTCAGCGCCAGGCGGATGCCGCGCAGGCCGAGGAAGGGATTGTCCTCCTGGGGCAGCGGCCAGTAGGGCAGCGGCTTGTCGCCGCCGACGTCGAGGGTGCGCGCCACCAGCGGCCGCCCCTCAAGGGCAGTGATCGCCTCGCGATACTCCTCGATCTGCGTCGCCAGGTCTGGCGCTGACGCATGCGCCATGAACAGGAACTCGGTACGCAGCAGGCCGACACCTTCGGCACCGCGCTCGACGGCATCCGCGGCGTGGGCGGTATTGCCGAGATTGGCGGCGACCTCGACGCGATGCCCATCGCGGGTTCGCCCCTCCTCGAAGCGTGCTTCCCAGGCCGCGCGCTCCCGCGCCTCATGCTCCTTGAGGCGCAGCTCGGCGCGGCTACGCCGCTCCGCCGACGGCGCCGGAATCACCCGCCCGCGCTCGCCGTCGAGGACCATCTCGAGGCCGCTATCGAGGGTCAGCACGCGCTCCCCCGCGCCGACCACGGCCGGGATCCCCAGGGCGCGAGCGAGGATCGCACTGTGCGCGGTGGCCCCGCCGCGAACGGTGAGCAGGCCGCGCACCCGCGCGGTGTCGAGGCGCGCCACATCGGATGGGCCCAGGTCGTCGGCCACCAGGATATAGGGATGCGCCGGCGGCTCGGGCAGCGTGATCTGGCAGAGGATGCCCAGCACCCGGCGCCCTACGTCGCGCAGGTCGGCGGCGCGCTCGGCCAGCAGCCGGTCGGCGAGCATCTCCTGCGCGTGGGCGGCGGTGTCGATGGCGTCCCACCAGGCCGCCTCCGCCGACAGCCCGTCGTCGATGGCGTCGCAGGCCGCCTGCTGCAGTTCGGGGTCGTCGAGCATCTCCTCGTGCATCGACAGTATCTCGGCGACCTCCCCCCCCGGGGCGCGCTTGACCAGTGCCTCGAGCTGCGCCTGGCCCTCGGCGATGGCCTGCTCAAGGCGGGGGATCTCGTGGCTGGCACCCTGGCCCTGGCGTGGGTAGTCGAAGCGCGGCGTGCGCATCACGAACAGCGGCGCGATGGCCAGGCCCGGCGAAGCGGCCACCGCCAGATGCGGGGTGTCGGCCGGCAGCGGTTCCAGCCTGGGCGCCGCAGCGGAGGCCAGTTCGGCATGCTCGCGGCCCTCGTCGAACGGCGCCACCTTCTCGCCGAGCCCGGCGCTGACCGCCTCACAGACCGCCGCCAGCGCCGCTTCAGCGCCCTGGCCCTCGGCCGAGAACTGCAGCAGCTGGCCGCGTCGCGCGCCGAGGCCAATGACCTTGGTCAGGCTCGCCGCAGAGACCGCCGCACCGCTGCCCTCGGCAAGCCTCACCTTGATCGCCAGCGGCTGGGCGCGGGCCACCTGCACCAGCTGCTTGGCCGGCCGTGCGTGCAGGCCGTGGGCGTTAAGTACCCGCACCGTGGCGGTCTGCGCCGTCGCCGACTCACCGGCCAGACGTGCCAGCACCTCGGCTTCGCCAAGTCCCGCCAGGGTGTCACCGGCGCCGCTGTCGAGCAGCGCCACCAGACGCTCCAGCAGCGGCCGATGCGCCTCGCCCTGGGCGGCCAGGCAGAACACGCCATTGACCGTACCTAGCGCCGTAGCCAGCGGTGCTTCTGGTGTGGCCAGGGCCAGCGCCGGCTGGCCGACGCCGCGCTCGGCGCTGGCCAGCCACAGCCCCTGGCCCAGCGACTGAGGCGTGGCGGCGGCAATCGCCGCGACGAACTCGCTGGCAACGCAGCCCGCCTGACGCAGCCGTGCAGCACCGGCCAGTGCCAGTTCCGCCGCATCATGACCGGGAAACCCCAGGCACAGCGTCGCGGCATCCATCCGCGCCTCGACCACAGCCTTGGAGAGCAGTGCGGCGACCTCGCCGCTGTCACTCGCCGCCGCCAGCCGTTCGGCGACGCCGTCGCGGTCGAGGACATGGGTCAACTGGCGCAGGATATCGAGGTGCTCGTCGTTCTGGGCGGCGATGGTGACCAGCACATGGACGCGATTGCCGTCGTGCCACTCGACGCCGCGGGGAAACTGCAGCACTCGCACCCCGGTGCGCTTGACGTGCTGACGGCTCTCCGGGGTGCCGTGGGGAATGGCAATGGCGTTGCCGAGAAAGGTCGACGACTGCGCCTCGCGGGCGTGCAGGCCCTGGCGGTAGCCGGCATCCACCAACCCCGCCGTCTGCAGCGCCTGGGCAGCGGCATCGAGTGCCTCACGCCAGTCACGCGCCTGGCAGTCGAGAAGAATGTCGTCCTGGCCGAGTGTCAGCATGAGCTACCTCCTGGTGGTGCCTCGCCCGCCTCGGGCAAGGCACAGATAATCGCCGGGTGGCGAGACGTTTGACGCGCCTGGCCTTAGGCGCTACATCTTATAGTCGCAAGCTGAATCGTGTCACCACGCACTAACGACAATGCTGGATCGAGAACACGCTTTTATCAAGCCACGATGCCTACGACTTTGGCAGGGGGCCTAAGGGCACATCGGTGGCGTAGAATAAGGAAATCGACGCATGCCCAAGCCAAGGAAACCCGTCATGACCCTAGCCGAAATCGCCCGCCTGGCCGGCGTCTCGCGCACCACGGCAAGCTACGTGATCAACGGCCGGGCCAAGGAGCGGCGCATCAGCCAGGACACGGTCGACAAGGTCATGGCCGTGGTCGAGCGCCACCACTACCGTATCGATGCCCAGGCCGCCGCACTGCGGCGTGGCGCCAGCCGCACCCTGGGGTTGATCATTCCCGACCTGGAGAACGCCAGCTATGCGCGGCTCGCCAAGCGTCTCGAGCGCGGCGCCCGGGAACGTGGCTACCAGTTGCTGATCGTCGGCTCCGACGACGACCCCGAGAGCGAGCGCGAGCTGGCCAGGGCACTGCGTGCGCAGCGCTGCGACGCCCTGATCGTCGCCAGCTGTCTGGCCATGGACGACCCCTTCTACGCCGAGCTGATGGAGACGGGGCTGCCGGTGATCGCCGTCGACCGCGCCTTGGATCCGTCGCGCTTCGTCAGCGTGGTCAGCAACAACCAGGCCGCGGCCCACGCCCTTACCCGCTCGGTGCTGGCTCCCGAGGTAGGGCGCATCGCCTGGTTCGACGCCGTGCCGCGTCTGTCGATCAGCGTCGAGCGACGCGCCGGTTTCCAGCAGGCCCTGGCCGACGCGCCCGCCCAGGCGGTGACCTACAGCGCGGCGCGCTATGAGCGCGGCGAGGGCGCACGGCTGATGCGTCAGCTGCTCGACGACCACGGCCTGCCCGATGCCCTGGTCACCGCCTCCTATACCTTGCTCGACGGAGTCTTCGACATCCTGCTCGAGCAGGGCAGCCTGCCCCAGCAACTGCGCCTGGCGACGTTCGGCGACGACCGGCTGCTGGATTTCCTGCCGCTGCCGGTCAATTCCCTGCCCCAGGACCATGCGCGCATCGCCGAGCTGACCCTCAACCGCGCCCTGGCCGCCTGCCAGGACGACTATCGCCCCGGTCAGGATGTCGTCGAACGCAGCCTGCGCCAGCGCCTGCCGCAGCTGGCGACCAATCCGCAAATGGTATAGAATATTCAACACTTGGGCGCCACGGCGACAGCGTCCACGACCTGAATACCGACATCCACCGTCCAGACAACACTTGACTGGACGGTGGATTTTTTGATGCCGCGTCGCCAGCCTCATACTCACGGGTGACACCATGAACGCCTATCTTGAGCAGCGTGCGCTGAAAATCTCCACCGCCATGACCCTGCTGGTGGCGAGCCTGGGGGTGGCCTTCGGGCTGCTCTCGGGGTCGCGCTCGATACTCTTCGACGGGGTCTTCTCGACCATCGATGCCGCCATGTCACTGCTGGCGCTATTCGTTTCGCGGCTGGTAATGAAGGAGTCGAGCCAGCGCTTCCAGCTCGGCTACTGGCACTTTGAGCCGATGGTCGCTGCACTCAACGGCTCGATCCTGCTGCTACTATGCTTCTATGCCTTTCTCAACGCCGTCAGCGGGCTGATGGAGGGCGGCCGCGAACTGGCCTTCGATGTGGCGATCGGCTATGCGGTCATCGTCTGCGCGGCCTGCTACGGCATGTTCTTCTTTGAGCGCCGCCTCAATCGCCGCGCCCGCTCGGAGTTCGTGCGCATCGACACCCAGAGCTGGCTGATGGCGGCGCTGATCACCAGCGCCCTGCTGGTGGCCTTCATTGCCGCACTGCTGATGCAGGATACCGTCCTGGCAGTGTGGACACCCTACGTCGATTCGGCGCTGCTGGCGGTATTGACGCTGTGCTTCATGCCGGTGCCGATCGGTATCGTGCGCCGTGCCATGGGCGAGATCATGATGATCGCCCCACCGGCGCTGGATGCCGAGGTCCATGCGGCGATGGCGCCGGTCATGCGGCGTGACGGGCTGCTGGAGTACACCAGCCACGTGGCCAAGAGCGGCCGCGTGCATACCATCGAGATCCACCTGCTGACCACGCCCGAGTTTGCCCGCGACGCGGGGGTGGCTCGGCTCGACGAGATCCGCGAGGAGATCGACTCGCGGCTGAGCATCCCCGGCGAGCAGCGCTGGTTCACGCTGTCGTTCACCGCCGAGCGGCGCTGGCTATGAGGTTTCGCTACCCGGCCAGCGCCGTTCCAGCGCTGCCAGCGACGGCGCCAGGCACTGCCGCAGCGTCTCCAGCGCGGCCTGGCACGGCGCCTGCTGAGCAGCGGCCTGCTCGAGGCGCTGCGCCGCCGCTGCCAACCGCCCCAGCCCCAGGCTGCCGGCCTCGCCCTTGATCAGATGCGCCAGCTGCGCGATGTGTGGCAGATCCCCGCTCGCCTGGGCCGCCGCCAGCTCGTCGAGCCGCGCCGGCATGTTGGACTGCAACAGCGCCAGCAGTGCCCGGCGATCCCTCAGCGGTAGACTCGCCTCCAGCTCATGCAGGGCGTCGTCGTCGAGCCACGCCGATGGCTCGCCATCATCACCAGACGACACCGCCGTGGCGGGCCTTGGCTCACCGGGCAGGTGGCGTTCGAGCACCGCCAGTAGCGTCTCGCGAAACAGCGGCTTGGCCAGGTAGCCATCCATGCCGGCCTCGCGGCAGCGCGCCTGGTCACCATCCAGCGCCCCGGCAGTCATCGCCACGATGGGCACTTGCCGCGTCCAGCCCTCATGCTGACGTAGCGCACGGGTCACCGCCAGTCCGTCCATGTCGGGCATCTGCACGTCCATGAAGATCAGTGCGAAGCGTTGCGCCTCACAGCATGCCAGGGCTTCGCGCCCGCTGCCCGCCAGCGTGACTTGGCAGCCCAGTTGCTCGAGCATGGCCACCGCCACCTGCTGATTGATCGGGTTGTCCTCGACCAGCAGCAGCGATGCCCCGACGCTCGACGTGGTGGCAACTGGCTGGCCCACCGACGGCGCCTCGCCTTCGGCCGTCGCCGGCTGCAGCGGCAGTCGCAGCCAGAAACGACTGCCCTGCCCCGGCTGGCTGGTAAAGTCGATCTCGCCGCCCATCGCGCTGGCCAGCTGCTTGCAGATCGCCAGCCCCAGCCCGCTACCGCCGAAGCGTCGTGCGGTGGAGGCGTCGCCCTGGCGGAAGGGCTCGAACAGTGCCTCGCGCTGCGCCTCGTCGATGCCGCAGCCCTGGTCGCTGACGCTGATCTCGAGCTGCCCACCCGCGCAGCGCTGGACGGCCAGCACCACCTCGCCGTCGGCCGAGAACTTGATGGCATTGGAGAGCAGGTTGAGGATCACCTGATTGATGCGTCCAGGGTCGCCGTAGAGGCGTGCCGGCAGCCGCGGGTCGCTGACGCTGCGCAGCGTCAGCGACTTGGCGCTGGCCCGAGGGGCGAACAGCGCCACCGCCCGCGCCACCAGCTCACGCAGATCGTAGTCGGTATGCTCCAGCTCGAGGCGGCCGGCCTCGATCCTGGAGAAGTCGAGGATGTCGTTGATCAACCCCAGCAGCAGCCCACCGCTCTCGTGAATGGTCGCCGCATAGTGCCGCGAGGTGGCGTCCAGCGGCCGCTCGCGCAGCAGCTCGCTCATGCCGATCACGCCATTGAGCGGGGTGCGAATCTCATGGCTGACCGTGGCCAGGAACTCGCTCTTGGCCTGGCTGGCCGCCTCGGCACGCCGCGCGGCGACCTCGAGCTCGCCGCTGAGCGCTTCGGTGGCGCGCCGCGCTGCGGCGCTCTCACGTGCCTCGCGGAACAGGAACACCACCACCAACGCGGCGGCGGCACTCATCGCCACGATCAGCGCGAGCAGGAGGCGGTAGAGGCGCTGCAGCTGTTGGCGTTCGCGGGTGGTGGTATCGGCGAGGTGGGCATTGATCGTCACGATCAGTTCCTCGCTGTAGCCGCTGAGGGTCGCGAGGCGCGCATCCAGCGCCTCGCGGCCGCCGTCCTGGAGCGAGAAGCCGTCGCGGTAGAGCTGCGTATCGATGGCGTCGACCTGATCGATGATCGACGCCATCAGCGACGCAGCCCGCGGAATGGTGTCGAGCAGCTCGGCGAGCTCTCCGCGGCGCAGCAGGTTGACGCGGCTGTACATCAGTTCGAAGCGCAGGCGCAGGTCACTGAGATCGTTCTGTGCCGCGGGGCGGGCCAACTGCGAACGCAGCTGGATCGCCTCACGATCGAGCTTGTAGGCCGCCCAGGCGGTATCGCCACCAACGCTCTGCGCCAGGCTGTCCTGACGCCACAGCACCAACCCCGCCACGGCGATGGCGGCAACGAAGAACAGCAGCGCGGCGAAGGCGCCGAGCTTGAGGCGGCCAGGATAGCGCAGCATCACATCACCCTCACGCCGCTGGGCGCTGATCTGGCGCCCCGCGCTCAATCGGCATGGATATTGACCACTTGCCACACCGAGCGGAAACGGATCGTCTCGTTGTGCAGCTCGGGATAGTCATCGAACGGATAGAGCACGAAAATCGGACCGTAGTCGCGAATCGGCATCGGCTCGCCATTGCGAGTCAGCGCCAGAATCACATCGTAGTCGTGGAAGTTGTCGACCGGGATGTCGGCGGCGAAGTCGTTCAACGCGCGTACCCGCACCGACTCGCTGTCGGCGCCCACCGCCTCCAGCAGGGCACGCGCCAGCGGCCCCTCGAAGACACTCGGGCCATCGGTCCAGGGGGTATGGGTCTCGATCACCCTGGCGGGCAGCGACATCAACATATCGATATCGAAATGCGCCTCGTCGCCGACGTTGGTATGGGCGATATTGCCCGAGACCGTGAGGATCACCTCGCCCTGCGGGCTGGGCAGGGCCCAGGCCGCCAACGGCAGAACGCTCAGCAGCATGGCCAGCGGCAGCCGGCTGGCGGAGGGTGGCAGGCGGTGGCGAATACGCATGAAGGCCCCTTACATACAAACGTTTTTATGATCGTGCGCCCGACGACGAGCCTTGCCGTCGTCAGTGCCGTGAAGGCCTTCCCTTGCACTGCTCGCACTGCTTATTGATCCGTCGCACTATTTTGCCATATTCCCTAGGGTAGAATCTCGTGGTTGCCGCCTCTGGTCGGCATACTGGATAGCACCCAGGCCACAGGAGAGGTCTCTTGCCTGAGCAGTTGAAGGATTTTGCCCACACCTTCTTGCATGCCGTGAACAATCTGCTGCCGATCATCGTCGTGGTGGTGGTATTCCAGGCGCTGGTGTTGCGCCAATGGCCGGACGGCGGCCTCAGCATGGCCATCGGCCTGCTGATCGTGGCACTCGGCATGGCGCTTTTCCTGCGCGGTCTGGAGCTGGGCATCTTTCCGGTCGGCAAGAGCCTCGCCAACCAGTTCGCGCGCCGCGGCTCGTTGCCGATCCTGATCAGCTTCGGCTTCGCCATCGGCTTCTCGGCGGTGATCGCCGAACCTGCGCTGATCGCCGTTGCCGACCAGGCCGCCGAGATCAGCGCCGGGCGTATCGACGCCCTGTCCCTGCGTCTGGTCGTCGCTACCGCAGTGGGTCTGGTGATGGCATTGGGCGTTCTCAGACTGATCCTCGGCCACCCGCTGCACTGGTACATGATCATCGGCTACCTGACGGTGGTCGCGGTGACCTTCTTCGCCCCGGAAGAGATCGTCGGGCTGGCCTACGACGCCGGCACCGTCACCACCAATGTCGTCACCGTGCCGCTGATTGCCGCGCTGGGCATTGGCTTGGCCACCTCGATTCGCGGCCGCAACCCGCTGATCGACGGCTTCGGACTCGTCGCGATGGTGGTAGTAACACCGATGATTGCCGTACAGCTGTACGGCATCATCGTCTACGGGCAGGGCAGTCTCGCGGGTGATGCCGAGCTGGTGATGAATGGTGACGATGCCCTGGACGCGGCCAGCCCGCTGCTACAGATGGCATTCGACCTGTTCGGCATGCTGCGCGACGTGCTGCCGATCCTGCTGGTAATCCTGTTCTTCCAGTACGCGGTGCTCAAGCGCGCGCTCTCCAATCGGCTGCGCGTCGCGACCGGCTTCGCGCTGGTGATCATCGGCCTCTACGCCTTCGTGGTCGGGCTCAAGCTGGGACTGTTCCCGATCGGTAGCAGCATGGCCGAGCAGCTGATTCAGTTCGATAGCTGGCTATGGGTCTACCTGTTCGCCTTTGCCATCGGCTTTGCCACCACCATGGCCGAGCCGGCGCTGATTGCCGTGGGCCAGCAGGCCGAAGAGGCCGCCGCCGGCAAGATCGACGGGCGCGCGATTCGACTGCTGGTGGCGCTGGGCGTAGCGATTGGCATCACCGTCGGCACGCATAGGATCATTTCCGGTGACTCGTTGCACCTATACGTCACCCTTGGTTATTGCTGCGTCGTCGGTATGGCATTACTGGCGCCACGCTATATCACCGCACTGGCCTTCGACCTGGGAGGCGTATCGGCATCGGCAGTGACCGTGCCACTTGTCACTGCCTTGGGCATCGGCCTCGCCATGCATATCGAAGGACGCAGCATGCTGCTGGACGGTTTTGGACTATTGGTCTTTACCTCGATTTTTCCCGTATTGACCGTCATGATTTATGGGGCGGTGATGGAAAAGATCTCTGACCTAAGGAAAACAGCCTCATGAAATTTTCCGCACTGGTGGCCATCGTGCCCGAAGAGCTGGAGCAGGAGTGCCTCGACGAGGCCAACCACAGCGGCGGCGGCGGGGTCACCCTGCTATCGGGCCGTGGGCTGGGCGGCGAGCCCAAGAAGACCTTCTTCGGCCTGACCTTCGAGGGCAGCCAGACAGTGCTGCTGATGGTCCTCGAGAAGGGGTTGTCGCTGAGCGTGCTCAAGGCGCTGCAGAAGGTGCTCAATCACGACGGCGAAAGCTCCCGAGGGGTGGTCTTTACGCTGCCCATTGAGCATCTCGGCGGTCTCGACGTCTCACAGCTGGAGCGCTTCGAGCAGCATCTGCGCGATACGCTCTAGCCATTCATTCATTCATTCGCCACCCCGTGGCGCTAGAAGGAAGGCATGTCTATGCTGGTCAAGGACATCATGGTGCGCGAGGTGGTGAAGGTCTCGGCCTTCACCACTCTGCGCGAGGCCCTGGCGCTGATGAAGCGCCACTCACTCAAGTCACTGGTGGTCGAGCAGCAGACCCCCCACGATGCCTGGGGCCTGATTACCTACACCAACATCCTCAAGACCATCGTCGCCGAGAGCGGCGATATCGACCTGATCAACGTCTATGATGCCTGCGCCAAACCGGTGATCTCGGTGGGCGAGAACCTCGACGTCAAACATGTTGCGGCGCTGATGACCGATAACCGCATCAAGCGCGTGCTGGTCCTGCGCGACAACCAACTGGTGGGCCTGCTGACCATGGACGATATCATCGGCACGGTGCTCGATATTCTCGACTGATACCGACTAGCGAGGCAGCCGCGTCCGCCCGGGCAGCTCCTCCAGGCCGTCCAGGTAGCGCTGCAGCTGGTAGGCCCGGTCCTCGAGCACGGCGTTGCGGCGCAACTGCTCGGCCAGCGACCAGGGCGTGTCACCGGCATCTGCCCGCGCCTCATCGTCGGCATAGCCCTCCTCGGCATGCTTGA
This sequence comes from Halomonas socia, assembly GCF_010977575.1. Classification (GTDB taxonomy): domain Bacteria; phylum Pseudomonadota; class Gammaproteobacteria; order Pseudomonadales; family Halomonadaceae; genus Franzmannia; species Franzmannia socia. The sequence goes on along the minus strand of NZ_CP048812.1, from coordinate 2,467,827 downwards.
GGTCGGCATAATAGGCCGCAATGAAGGCAAAATCGGCGTCGCGGCCCAGCGCCCACTGCTGCTGGGCGAGCTCTAGGGCGTCACGCGCCTCGTTGCCCAGGCGCCCCGACAAGCGCGACGCAAGGCGCTCCACCTCGGCCTGCCAGTCGTCATAGGCGTCCGCGGCACAGGCAAGCATCGCCGGCGTGCGCCATTCGCCCTCCTCCATGCAGCTGTCGGTCTTGTGGTCGATGGGGTGGCTCCCCCGCGTCGGCGGCGACTCGTCCTCGGCCACTACGGCGAGTGGCGCCGCCAGCAGCAGCGCGGCGACGGCCTGGCCTATCAGCGTATGCGTCATGACACTACCTCCACCTCGGCGCCTACCTCCAGGGTACCGCCGCGGGCAACGATCAGGTTCTGACCGAAATAGATCAGGCCATCCGCCCCTCGACGGTATTCGGCCAGGGTGCGCAGCGGCTCGCGCCGAGGCAGGAACTCACCGCTGCCCGGGTCGACGGTGACCATCGCACAGCGCGAGCAGGGCTTGTCGACCAGCAGCTCGACCTCGCCGATACGTAGCAGGTGCCAGTCGTCTTCGGCGTAGGGCAGGCTGCCGGTTACCACCAGATTGGGCCGAAACTGGGCCATGCGATGCGGCGTCGCGAAACGGGTATTGAGGTCATCCAGCGAGGCCTGGCCGATCAGCAGCAGTGGATAGCCGTCGGCGAAGCTGACCCGCTTGCCCAGCGCCTGCCGGTAGCGCGGCGATCGCTCGCCGAGCCAGAGCAGCCGTACCGGCTCGCCGATGGCCTCGCTCAGCCAGGCATCCGCCTCGGCGGTAGTGGTCAAGCCAGAGAAACGGTCACCCCACACCTGGGTGGGCAGCGGCTCGCCGATATGATTGGCGTGATGCAGGGTCAGGTCATCCAGCGCCGCATGATGCAACACGATCCCGCTCTCGAACAGCGTGGTCGAGATGCGCTGCAACTGGGGGTGGCTGCGCGCGGTGACGAAGACACCATCGGGCCGCGCCACCATGTAGCGACGGTCCCCCGCCAGGCCCTCCTCGCCGGCATGCGCGGCGCTCAACGCCTCGCCGGCGGAAGACTTGATCGGGTAGCGGTACAGGCCCGCGAGACGCAGCGGCGAGTCGGCCATGCAGCAATCCTTGTGTCGAGAGTATCTGTCCGGCGTTACAACGACGCTGGGGGCGATGATCGCCCCCAGCATAGTCGTATCGGCGGTGGCCGTGCCACAGCCTCAGCTCTTGGGCAGTGCCTCGACGCGCACCAGATCTTCGTAGGCGTGCCAGCTGGCATGGCCGAGCACCGGCAGAATCAGCGCCAGGCCGATATAGAAGGTCATCACGCCGATCAGCACACAGCCGGTCAGCATCGCCGCCCACAGCAGCATCGGCCGGAAATTCCGCGCCACCGAGCGCACGCTGGCTTCTATGCCCTCCATGAAGGTCAGGTCATGGTCCATCAGGGTGGGAATCGCCACCACGCTGATGGCGAAGGCGCCAAAGGCCAGGATGCCCCCGGCCACGGTACCCACCGCCAGCATGCCGAAACCTTCCGGGGTGGTGATCAGCGCCGTGTAGAGGGTGTCGGGGCTGGGCGTCTCGAAGCCGAAGAACAGCGCGAACAGCAGTGTGGCCAGGCGAATCCAGGCGAGGAAGAAGATCATCATCATCACGCCCATCATCGCCAGTTGCCCGGCGTGCGGGCGCCAGGCGCCGAAGGCGTCGCCCAGGGTCGGCGTGCGGCCCTCCTCGATGCGCCGACTGATGCCGTAGGAACCTACTGCGACCAGCGGCCCGAGAAACATGAAGCCGGCCACCAGCGGCAGCAGCCAATGCCAGTAACCCAGCGTGAAGGCACCCGCGGTGACCGCGATGCTCAACCCCACCCAGAACATCCCATAGGCCAGGCTGACCGCCGTGGCCTCGCGGAAATCCTTGAAACCTGCCACCAGCCAGGCGCGCGGCCGGTCCATTTCCACCGGGTTGATGGTGATCTTGATCGTGGCATCCGACTGCTTGTGTTTGTTCGTTTCAGCAGCATTCATGGCGTTACCCCTTATCCCGCAAGCAGTAATACGGCACACCGGGCTTGGGCCTGTCGTGGCCTCGGTCACGGGTGGCCAACACAAGGCTAGATGCCTTTTCTCCTACGCCTTCACTATAGTTCAGCGCTCGCCAATGTGCAGGTGGCGAGCATTCAACGCGGCGCCCCGGAGGCTCGCCAATGGCTATAACAATGAAAATTCATATAATCATTACCCATAGCGCTTGGCCCCACACCGGCACGTGGCGCTATGCTATTAACGCTACAGCCCTCTTTCATCCGAGGGGATAACGATAACGACGTCTTGTGAGGGATCCGACGATGAACGTACGCCTACCACGTGCGGCGACGGCGGCAATAGCTGCGAGCCTGCTGCTCGGCGCCACCCAGCAGGCGCTGGCCGACGACTACGACCTGCAGCGGGAAGTAATGGCCGGTGGCTGTGCCAACTGCCACGGCACCGACGGCGCGCGCGCCGGCAACGTGCCGCCGCTGGCCGGCCGCGACGCCGACTACCTGGAAGAGCGCCTACTGGCCTTCAAGCGCAATGAGGTGGCTGACACCACCATCATGAATCGCATCGCCAAGGGCTTCAGCGACGACGAGCTGGCCAGTCTGGCCGAGCACTTCGCCAACGTGGAACAGGAGTGAGGCACCCATGAGCGTCAACAGCAAGCCGTTTCAATCACGCCTGGGCGTCTCTCGCCGCCAGGTGCTCAAGGGCCTCGGGGCCGCTTCCAGCCTGCCGCTGATTGGCGGCTTCGCCGCCCCGGCTTTTGCCACTGGCAGCGACGGCCGGGTGGTCGTCATCGGCGGCGGCTTCGGCGGCGCCACCGCGGCCAAGTATCTCAAGCGTGCCAACCCCAACCTCAGCGTGACCCTGGTCGAGCCGGCGCGGACCTTCTACACCTGCCCATTCAGCAACCTGTTCCTCGGCGGCCTGCGCGAGATGAGCAAGATCGCCCACGGCTACGACGAACTGCGCGACCGCTACGGCGTGGAGGTGGTGCACACCATGGCCCAGGACATCGACCCTGATGGCCACAGCGTGAGTCTGGCCAACGGCGATACCCTGCACTACGACAAGCTGGTGCTGTCGCCGGGTATCGACATCCGCTGGAATGCCCTGGAGGGCTACGACGAAGCCGCCGCCGAGCTGGCTCCCCACGCCTGGAAGGCCGGCCCCCAGACCGAACTGCTCAAGCGCCAGATCGAGGACATGGACGACGGCGGCACCTTCGTACTGGTCGCCCCAGAGAATCCCTTCCGCTGCCCGCCCGGTCCCTACGAGCGCGCCAGCATGGTGGCCCACTACCTGGCGCAGCATAAGCCCAGCTCCAAGGTACTGATCCTCGACGCCAAGGACAATTTCTCCAAGCAGGGGCTGTTCACTGGCGGCTGGGAGCAGCTCTACGGCGACAGCATCGAGTGGGTCGGCCTCTCCGGCGACGGCCGCGTGACCCGCGTCGACGCCGAGAACCTCGAGGTCGAGACGGAATTCGGCACCGTGCACCGCGCCGATGTGCTCAACGTGGTGCCACCGCAGAAGGCCGGCTGGATCGCCGAGCGTGCTGGCGTCACCGACGCCAGCGGCTGGGTGCCGGTCAAGCCGGAGTCCTTCGAGTCGCAGCAGGTCGCCGATATCTACGTGGTCGGCGATGCCTCGGTGGCCGCACCGATGCCCAAGTCGGGCTTCTGCGCCAACGCCCAGGCCAAGGTGGCGGCCGCCGCCATCGTCGCCGCGCTGCGTGGCGACAGCACCCCGGAGCCATACTGGAGCAACACCTGCTACAGCCTGATCGGCCCCGAGTACGGCATCTCAGTGGCCGGTGTGTATCGCATTCAGGACGGCGTCATCGCCGAGGTAGAAGGCTCAGGCGGGCTCAGCCCCAGCGATGCCAGTGCCGAGATCCGCCAGATGGAGGCCGAGTATGCAGTCGGCTGGTATAACGCCATCTGCCAGGACACCTGGGGCACCGAGGCCTGAACTGCACCCGGAATCGGGCTAGAATGAGGCCACCTTCAGGTGGCCTTTTCGATTGTCATGGAGATGCGCAATGACCCACACCGCCATGGTGGCCTGGTCGGGCCTGCTGCTCGGCCTGCTGTTCGGCGCCGCCGGCAGGCTCAGCGGCTTCTGCCTGATGCGCGGCCTGGCCAATGCCTGGGCAGTGGAGCCCGCCCAGCGCGACGCTCGCAAGCTGCGCGCCTTCGCCGTGGCCATGGCGGTCGCCCTGCTCGGCAGCCAGTTGCTGGCCAGCGTAACCTCGCTGTCGTTGAACGACGCGCTGTATCGCAGCGCCAGCCTGTCGTGGCTGCTGGTGCCGCTGGGCGGCATGCTGTTCGGCTACGGCATGGTGATGGCCAACGGCTGCGGCGCACGCTCGCTGGTGCTGCTGGGTAGCGGCAACCTGCGCAGCTTCGTGGTGCTGGTATGCCTGGGCATCGCCGCCTATATGGCGCTGTCCGGAGTACTCGCCCCGCTGCGAGTATGGCTCGAGGGGATGACGACGCTGGCGCTGCCGGCCCGCGACCTGCCCGGCTGGCTGACCCAGGCCGGCCTCGCGACCGGCCCGGCCCGCTGGCTGCCCAGCCTGCTGCTGGCGGGAGCGCTGCTGGCCTGGGCACTGTCCAGCGCAGCGTTTCGCGCCGCGCCCCGCGACTGGCTGGGTGGGCTGGTGATCGGTGCGCTGATCCCCGGCGGCTGGTATGCCACCGGCGTGCTCGGTTTCGACGATTTCGAGCCAGTGCGACTGGCCAGCCTGACCTTTATCGCGCCGATCGGCGAGAGCCTGCAGTACCTGATGCTCTCCACCGGCACGCGGCTGGGCTTCGGTGTAACAGTGGTGGCCGGGGTTGTGGCCGGTTCACTGATCACCTCACTGGCAAGCCGTGGTTTCGCCTGGCAGGGCTTTCCTGACCACACCCGCATCCTGCGCAGCATGGGCGGCGGGGCGCTGATGGGCATCGGCGGAGTACTGGCACTGGGCTGCTCCATCGGTCAGGGGCTGTCGGGCTTCTCGACCCTGGCGCTGACCAGCTTCGTGGCACTTGGCGGCATCCTCGCCGGGGCCGGGCTGGGAATCCGCGGCCCACTGGCACTGTCCAAGGTATGATGGTGACCTTCCCGTTTTCAGCCTGGAGACCTCGATGCCCCACCCTGTACACCAATTGACGCTCTCTCGCCGCCGCCTGCTGCGCACCAGCGCTGGCGGCCTGCTGGGCCTGGGCCTGCTCGGCGCGGCCCCGGGACTGCTGTTCTCGCCGACGGCCCTTGCCAGCGATGCCTGGCAGCGGCTCGACGCGGCGCAGCAGGTGATCGGCGACGCTACCCCGGAGAGCAACGGCCTGAGCCTGGATCTGCCCCACGTCTCCGAGGACGGCTCGGCAGTGGCGCTGACCGTGGGCGTCGAGGCCGACCTCGACGACGACTACGTCGAGAGCATCCACCTGTTCGCCAGTGGCAACCCCAACCCCGAGATAGCGGTGTTCCATCTCACTCCCCTGGCCGGCAAGCCGGAAGTCTCGACCCGGGTACGCCTCAACGAAACCCAGCAGGTGGTCGCCGTGGCGCGCAGCGCCGAAGGCAGGGTGTGGGCCACCTCCCGCGAGGTGCGGATTACCGTCAGCGGCTGCCTGATGCGCGGCGACGACGTCCAGGAGTCGCTCAGCAACCCGCGGGTCAGCGTCCCCGACAGCTTCAGCGCCGGCCGGCCCGGGGAGTTCCGCACCCTGATCACCCATCCCATGGAGACTGGCCTGCGCGAGGGCGACGACGGCGAGACCCTGCCGCGCCACATCATCGAGCGCTTCACGGTCAGCGTGGATGGCGACACCGCCTTCGAGGCCGAGCTGCATCAGTCGGTGTCGGCCAACCCCTACCTGCGCTTCCACCTCGCACCGCAAGCCAGTGGCGAGGCGGTCTTCGAATGGCACGACGACACCGGCGACAGCGCCCGCGAGACCCGCGAACTCAACGTCTCGTAGGAGCGACTTCAGTCGCGATGCGTAGGAGCGACTTCAGTCGCGATTGCAGTGCGTAGCGCTGCGTTGGCTTTACCTAGCTAGCGCACAATCATCACCGACATCTTCGAGTGATGCACCACGTGCTCGGCATTGGGGCCCAGCACGTAGTCGGCGAACTTGCGCTTGTTATGGGAAGCCATGACGATCAGGTCGGCGTCAATCTTCTTGGCCGCCTTGATGATCGCCTCCCACGGCGAGCCGTCGATTACCGCATGCTTGACGCTTACGTCATCCGGCACATGCTCATCGACGAACGCCTGCTGGGCGTCCGTCAGTGCTTCGCGTGCTTTCTTGGCAAAGTCCTTGGGAAAGTAGGAACCCACCAGCGGCATGCGGTAGTCGGGCATCACCGTGACGATCTGCAGCGAGGCGCCGAAAGTGCGGCACAGCGTCAGCGCCGTGGGCAAGGCCTTCTGCCACGACGCTTCTTCGTTGAGGTCGATGGGCAGCAGTAACTTCTGATACATGGCAGCTCTCCTTGGGCGCTAGGCGGACGCCGTCTGCGCCGGCGTTGGTTCACGACGGCGACGCTGCAACACCACCACCAGCCCAAACAGCAAGAAGCCGGGGATCCACATCCACTCCTTGGCCCAGCGATCCACCGGGGCAAGAATCTCGAGGATCTCCTGATCGAAGTCGAAGCCGATGTCATCGGCCAGGCTGCCGAACTCGACAAAGTCGACGATCGCCTGGTCGCCATCGACGTAGAGTTCGAGCCCGAGATTCTCGAGACGCTCGGCGCCGCTGTCACCCGACGGCACCGGCACCAGCAGATAGGTCGTCATAGGATCGCCGAAGCCATCTTCGCCAGCAATCTGCACGCGGATATTGCTGCCGTCCTCGATACCGTCCAGGGCCTGTTCGAGCTGCGCCGGAGGCACCGACTGATAAGGATCATGGATGATGTCCATCCAGTAGCCGGGGCGGAACAGGGTAAAGGCCACCAGTAGCAAGAACAGGCTCTCGTACCAGCGGTTACGCACGATCATGAAGCCCTGGGTCCCGGCGGCGAAGATCAACATCGCGATGGTCGAGATGATGAAGATCACGATGCCCTGCAGGAAGCTCACGTCGATCAGCAGCAGGTCGGTATTGAAGATGAACAGGAACGGCAGTGCCGCGGTACGCAGACTATAGTAGAACGCTTGGAAACCGGTGCGGATGGGGTCACCGCCGGACACCGCCGCCGCGGCGAACGAGGCCAGCCCCACCGGTGGCGTGACGTCGGCCATGATGCCGAAATAGAACACGAACAGGTGCACCGCGATCAGCGGCACGATCAGGCCGTTCTGCTGCCCCAGCATCACGATCACCGGCGCCAGCAGCGCCGAGACCACAATGTAGTTGGCGGTGGTCGGCAGACCCATCCCGAGGATCAGGCTTAGCACCGCGGTGAGCAGCAGGATCAGCATCAGGTTACCCATCGACAGGATCTCGACCACATCGGCCAGCACCAGGCCGACCCCGGTCTGGGAGACCGCACCGACGATGATGCCCGCCGCGGCGGTAGCGATACCGATGCCGATCATGTTGCGGGCACCAGCCACCAGGCCGTCCCAGAGATCGAGGGCACCCTCCTTGATATCCGCCGCCAGCCGACTGCGGCCGCGGAACAGCGCGGTGATGGGGCGCTGGGTGATCATGATGAAGATCATGAACACCGTGGCCCAGAACGCCGACAGCCCCGGGGACAGGCGCTCGACCATCAGGCACCACACCAGCACGATCACCGGCAGGATGAAGTGCAGCCCGACCATCACCGTCGGCCTGGTCTGGGGCAGCTTGAGCACCTTGGAGCTGGGATCATCCATCTCCAGCTCAGGATAGTTCGATCCCACCTTGAGCAGGCCGATATAGATCACCGCCAGCGCCACGGCGACTACCCAGGGCGTGGCATCGCCAAGCACCGGCTTGAGCCAGCCGAGGCCATAGTAGACCGTAAACGACAGTGCCATCAGCAGGATCAGGCCGGTCAGGAAACCGAGCACCTTGTTGATCAGCGGGCGCGCCGGATTGCTCGACGGCAGGCCGGTCATGTCGGCCTTGAGCGCCTCGAGATGGACGATGTAGATCAGGGCGATATAGGAGATCAGCGCCGGCAGGAAGGCGTGCTTGATTACCTCCACGTAGGGAATGCCGACATACTCGACCATCAGGAAGGCGGCCGCGCCCATCACCGGCGGCATGATCTGGCCATTGACCGACGAGGAGACTTCGACGGCACCGGCCTTCTCGGCCGAGAACCCGACCCGCTTCATCATCGGAATGGTGAAGGTGCCGGTAGTAACGGTGTTGGCGATCGACGAGCCAGAGATCAAACCGGTCATGCCCGAGGCCACCACGGCAGCCTTGGCCGGCCCACCGCGAAAGTGGCCGAGCATCGAGAAAGCCACCTTGATGAAATAGTTGCCGGCGCCGGCCTTGTCGAGCAAGGCGCCGAACAGCACGAACAGGAACACGAAGCTGGTCGAGACCCCTAGCGCGATACCGAACACCCCTTGGGTGGTCAGCCACTGGTGATTGATCAGCCCCGCCACACTGACCCCGCGGTGGGCGAGGATGCCGGGCATGTAGGGGCCCAGCAGAGAATAGAGAATAAAGACCGAGGCGACGATCATCAGTGGCGGACCCAGCGCACGCCTGGCCGCCTCGAGCAGCATGATGATACCTACTACGCCGACCACTACGTCCTGAGGCTCAGGCCGTCCGGGGCGCTGCGCCAGCTCGGCGTAGAACAGAAACATGTAGGCGCCGCAAAAAGCCGCGACGCCGGCAAATACCCAATCCTGGATCGGAATACGGTCACGCGGCGAGCGCTTCAGCGCCGGGTAGGCCATGAAGGCCAGGAACAGCGCAAAGGCCAGGTGAATCGAACGCGCCTGAGTGGCATTGAACACCCCGAAGCCCAGGATGTAAGGCAGCGGCGAAGCAATCCACAGCTGGAACAGCGACCAGGTCGCGGCAATGCCGACCAGTAGTTTGCCCGGCATGCCTACCGGCTTGCGCGCTCCGGAGTCGCTGGCCGCTACCATCTCGTCCAGATCGACATCATTTGCCGGCGCTTTCTTGTCAGCACTCATACGCTTGCCCTGCCCTTGGCCGAGTGACACGGATGCACTCTATCCTCTCGAAGTTGCTTGACGTCATGCTCAGTTCAATCTCGGATCATCATGTCCAGAACCACGATGCGCGGCCTCCCGCCAGGGGTGACCGCGCATCGTCAGGTGGAGTCGGTTACTCCTAGCGTGCCAGGATCACTCCTCGATCCAACCCTGCTCCACGTAGTAGCGCTTGGCACCGTCATGCAGCGGTGCAGTCAGACCATCGGAGATCATGTCCTCTTCGTTGAGGTTCTCGAAGGCCGGATGCAGGCGCTTGAAACGGTCGAAGTTCTCGAATACCGCCTTGACGGTCTCGTAGACCACGTCATCGTCGACGTCAGCCGTGGTCACGAAGGTCGCCGCCACACCGAATGTTTCGACGTCTTCGTCATTACCGCGATACAGGCCGCCGGGAATGGTGGCGCGGGTGTAGTACGGATACTCGTCGATCAGACCGTCGATCTCGTCGCCGGTCACCGGCACGATGCGCGCATCGATGGTGGTGGTGGCTTCCTGGATCGAACCATTGGGATGGCCGACGACATAGACCATGGCGTCGACGTTGTTATCGGCCAGGGCAGCGGCCTGCTCGGCGGCATCCAGTTCGGAGGCCAGGGAGAAATCATCGGTGGTCCAGCCCTTGGCGTTCAACACCACGTCCATGGTGTTGCGCTGACCAGAGCCAGGGTTGCCGATGTTGACGCGCTTGCCCTGCAGATCGTCGAAGGTTTCGATGTCGGCATTGGCGCGTGCTACCACGGTCAACGGCTCACCGTGCATGGTGAATACGGCACGCATCTCTTCCCAGGCACCGTCTTCCTCGAAGTTGGCTTCGCCGTGGTAGGAGCGATACTGAACGTCGGACTGCACCACGCCCATGTCCAGCTCACCGCTCTTCATGCCGTTGACGTTGGCCACGGAACCACCGGTGGACGGCGCGTTGCAGCGGATATTGTGATCGTCGCTGCCACGGTTGACCATGCGGCAGACCGACTGGCCAACGACGTAGTAAACGCCGGTCTGGCCACCGGTGCCGATGGTGATGAACTGCTCGTTGGCCACGGCGGGCACGGCGAAGGCCGCAGCGCCGAGGAGCGCGCCGGAGAAGGCAGCGGCAGTAAAGGCATGGCGTTTCATGGGACACCTCTTGAAGTTGTAGACGACGCGACCGGCGATCCTGCCGAGCGCTTTCTGCCAAGGGCAATTACCCTGCGTTACGATAGCCCTAGCATACTTATAGCCTCTTTGCGCGGCATTGAGCCAATCGACACCTCGCGTGGAGCGGCTACAGGGTAGGATACCGTTATTGACAGTGCGCTACTTTAGCGAAATTTCCTAAAAAAAACAGGTACCAGCGCGAGCCAATCTGCGGCTCGCCCGATACCTGTTCATTCTAGGTGCCATCAGCGTTTAGGGATCGTTAATTTTGGCTTTCTTTCAAGACGCCTTCATGATCAATGCCTGCTTGTCGTCCTTCATCGTCGCGAACTCGGGCTCATAGAAGAACTCGCTCTCGCCCAGCGCGGGCTCGAGATGGTTGAGCCAGGTCGCCGCCTCGTCGTACTTGGCGAAGAACGGCCGCTGCACCCAGTCGCTGTCGCGGCCCTGGATAAAGCGCAGCACGAAGACCTTCTCGCCCTTGATCTTGGTGACTCCCTGAATCTCCACCTTGCCCGGATCGGCGGACATGGAGGGCCCACGAGCGGTACGCGCCAGGCCCGGCACCTGCTTCATCGCCTCGCGGTAGATCTCCCAGGCGCGCACCAGCGGCACCTCGAAGTAGTGGCGGGCGCCGGTGTCGCGCTCGACGAACATGTAGTAGGGAATCATCCCCAGGCGCACCTGGATGGTCCACATCTTCGCCCACTGGTCGGCGTCGTCGTTGATGTGCTTCAGCAGCGGCGCCTGGGTGCGAATCTCGGCTCCGGTGGCACGAATACGCCGGATCGCCTCGCGGCAGATGGGAGTATCCATCTCCTTCCAGTGGTTGAAGTGCGCCATGAAGGCGACATGCTTCCCTGCTGCGGTCAATTCTCGGAACAGCTCGAGGATCTCCTCGGCGTCGGGGTCGGTGACGAAGCGATAGGGCCAGAAGGTCAGGCTCTTGGTGCCGATGCGAATGTCCCGGACATGGTCCAGCTCCGGGGCCATCAGCCCTTCCAGGTAGTGGCGCAGGTGCTTGGCCTTCATCACCATCGGGTCGCCACCGGTCAGCAGCAGGTCGGTGACCTCGGCGTGCTCGGCCAGGTAACGATGCAGCGAACCCGCTTCGCTTGAGGCGAACTTCAGCTCCTTGTCGCCGACGAACTGCGCCCAGCGAAAACAGAAGGTGCAGTAGCTGTGGCATACCTGGCCTTGGCTTGGGAAGAACAGCACGGTCTCGCGGTACTTGTGCTGCATGCCGGGTAGCGGCTTGCCATCGAGCAGCGGCAGGTTGAGGTCCATCTGCCCCGCCGGGTGCGGGTTGAGCTCGCTGCGCACCCGCTCGATCACCGGCTTCATCTCGGCGACGGGGGCGTCACGGCGTACCAGCTCGGCGACCTCGTCGAAATGCTCGGGACGCAGCATGCCGCGCTGGGGGAAGGTGAGCTGAAAGACCGGGTCCGCAGGTATATTGCGCCAGTCGATCAGTTCCTCGATCACGTATTCGTTGACGCGAAACGGCAGCACCTGGCTGACCACCCGCATGTCGAAACGCAGGTTCTCAGGCAGAGACTGGATCGCCTCGATCTTGTCGAGTTGGCGATGGGTATAGACCTTGAACTGGCGTGCCTCGAAGGCGCTGGCGGATCTTTCGAGGTCGGCATTCACTGGCTGACTCATGCCATCTCCTGTTTATTCTGCTCGGCGCGCGCGGGCCGGCTGCGCTCTACTGGCTACCGGCAGCAGCGCCGTGTGGCGTTTATCAGGGATGGCCATTGGTACAGGCTAGGATAAGGGGTTGCAAGTTTCTGCGCGCATTTGCAACGAATGTCGCCAATCACGCGCCCAAGTGCGACAAATGCTCTATCGGCAAGCGCGCCGATAGCGGGCCTCCAGCTCGCGGCGCTCGCGCAGTTGGCGCGTGCCAACGGTGGTGTCGGCGTGCAGGCGTTGCAGTCGCTCGGCCAGCGCCCGGCAGTCGAGCACCAGCGGTTCGTCGGGCGCCGCCGGGGCCTGCGGGCTAGCTGGCACGCCAGGCTGAGCCGCCTGGGGCAGCAGATCGAGGGGAATCACCACCTCGACCCGGGGGCGCGGGCGGGAATCGGGCGGGCGCTCCCCGCGATGCGACTGGCGCTCGTCACGCGCCTCCCTGGCCTGGCGCGGCTCATCCGCCTGCCAGCCGGTGCGCTGAGCCTCGAGCGGCGCCGACCCCAGCATCGCTAGCAGTGCAGCGCAGCCTGTCATCACAACGCCTTTTCGCATGCCGCCCTCCCCGTTATCGTCACCCTACCCCATGTTATAGCCCAGCACTCGAGGCAGCCATAGGGCGATTTCGGGGAAGCATGAAGAGCGCTACCAGCGCCCGGCTACCCCACGTTGTAGCCCAGTACTCGAGGCAGCCATAGCGCTATCTCAGGAAACACCGCTACCAGCGCCAACGCACTGCCCATGGCGGCAACGAAGATAAGCGCCCAGCCCACGGTCTGCTCCAGGCGGATCTTGGCCACCTCGGTGGTCACCATCAGGTTGACCGCCACCGGCGGCGTAAACTGGCCAATGGCGATATTCATCGCCAGCAGGATACCGAACCACACCGGGTTCCACTCGAAGTGCTGCATCACCGGGATCAGGATCGGCATCAGGATCAGGTAGATGGAAATCGCATCCAGCAGCATGCCGGCGATCAGCACCGCCAGCATGACCAGGATCAGCAGCATCACGCCGTTGTCCGACAGCGCGATGATCCACTCCGCCATGTCGCGGAAGGTACCGAGCATGGTGCCGGCCCAGGCGAAGATGCCGGCCAGGGCAATGATCAGCATCACCACCCCGGAGATCACCGCTGCCTCGCCGAACAGCGACCACAGGTCGCGCCATTTGAGTTCGCGGGTGAAGAACAGCCCCACCACGATGCCGTAGGCCACCGCCGCCACCGCCGCCTCGGTGGGCGTGAACAGCCCCGAGCGCAGCCCGCCGAGGATCAGCACCGGGGCAAACAGCGCCGGTAGCGCCTGCTTGAAGGTCTCACCGACCTTGAGCCGCTCGACGCCCTCCACCGGGGTGCCGCCCTCCCAGCCGTAGCGGCGCGACAGCAACAGCGCCGGCACCATCATCGCCAGGCCAGCCAATATGCCCGGGAACAGCCCGGCGGCGAACAGCGCCCGCAGGTCGACTCCGGGTACCACGATGGAATACAGGATCAGCGCCACGGAAGGCGGAATCAGGATAGCGGTGGACGCCGAGGCGGCAATCAGCGTGGCCGAGAACGGCTTGGGATAGCCCGCCTTGGTCATGCTCGGCAGCATCACCATGGCCACCGCCGCAGCATCCGCCGGCCCCGAGCCGCTCATGCCGCCCATGATCATGCACACCAGTACCGCCACCACGGCGAGACCGCCATGACGTGGGCCGACCAGCGCCTGGGCGAAGCGCACCAGGCGCAGCGCCACGCCGGCGCGCTCGAACAGCAGGCCGGTGAGAATGAACAGCGGAATCGCGATCAGCGGGTACTTGGCGATACTGTTGTAGGTATTGGTGCCCAGGGTGGCCAGCATCTCCGGCGATAGTCCGATGACGATACCCACCGCACCGGCCAGCCCCAGCGAAAACGCCACCGGCACCCCGGCGATCAGCAGCCCAGCGAAGGCCAGCAGCATCCACAGGTCAGGGCTCATCGGCGAGCCTCCCGGTGAGTCGATCCCAGGTCTGCTGGGTCTGGCGGATCAGCATCGCACCGGAGAGCAGCGGCAACCAGATGATGTACCACCACTGCGGCAGCCCGATCCCCGGCGACAGCGACTGCCACTGGTACTCCTCCCAGGTCAGCTTAGCGCCGAACCAGGTCACCAGCCCCAGCACCGTCACCCCGCACAGCCACTGCAGCGCGATCAGAGCCTTGCGCGGCCCGTTGGGCAGCGCGCGCTCCAACAGGCCGATGCGGATATGACCGTTGCGGCGCAGCGCCACCGAGGCGCCGGCAAAGGTCACCACCACCAGCAGGAACACCGAGAACTCTTCGGTGAAGGCCAGCGAGCCGCCGGTGATATAGCGGGTCACCACGTTGCCGAGACTGATGACGGCAATGATGATTAGCGCCAGCGACGCCAGCCAGCGCTCGGGGCGCGCATCAGGAGACACCTTCATGACCACCTCGAAAAAATGACGCCGCCCCTCGAACACCAGGGGCGGCAGGCAAGATCAGGGAACGACTCAGCGTGCGTCGATGGACGCCTCGGCGGCTTCGACGACCGCCTCGCCGATGCGGGGCGCCCACTTTTCGTAGACCGCCTGGGTGGCCTCGACGAAGGCCTGATGCTGTGCGTCGCTGAGCTCGGTGACGGTGACGCCACGCGACTCGATATCGGCAAGCCGCTCAGGCTCCTGCTCGCGGGTCATGGCGATCTCCCACGCCCCGGCCTCGATGGCGGTCTCGCGCAGCATCTCGCGGTCGGCCTCGTCGAGGGAGTCCCACACGCGCTGGTTGGCGGCGAAGATCAGCGGGTCGTTCATGTAGTTCCACAGCGTCAGGTGCTCCTGACCCACCTGGTCGATGCGCGCCACGTCGAACACCGACAGCGGGTTCTCCTGGCCGTCCACCGCGCCGGTGGTCAGCGCCGGCTGGGCGTCGGTCCAGCTCATCTGGGTCGGGTCGGCGCCCAGCGCGCTGAAGGTGTCCTGGAACAGCGGCGAGCCGACCACGCGGATGCGCAGCCCGTCGAGGTCCTGCGGCGCGCTGATTGGACCGCGCGAGTTGGAGAGCTGGCGGAAGCCGTTTTCGCCCCAGGCCAGCGGCACCACACCGCGGGATTCGATGGCATCGAAGATCATTTCACCGGCCTCGCCGCCGGTGACGGCATCCACCGCCGCCTCGTCGGGGATGAAGAACGGCAGCGAGAACAGGTTGAGCTCCGGCACCTGGGGCGACCAGTTGATGGTCGAGCCAACGGCAAGATCGATCAGCCCCGAGCGCATCGCCGAGAATTCGCGGGTCTGATCGCCGGAGACCAGCTGCGAGTTGGGGTAGACGCGCAGCGTGATACGGCCCTCGCTGCGCTCATCGACGAGCTCCGCCCACTTCTCCGCCGCCTGCCCCCAGGGGAAGGCGTCGGATAGCACGGTGGAAACGGACAGCTCGCGGGCCTGAGCCGACAGCGAGGTGGAGAGCAGCGCGGCACCGGCCAGCGCGACGGTGAAATGGGTCAAGCGGCGTGACAGTGTCATGGAATGTCCTTGCAGCAGAGGGCGCCGCCTCTCGGGCAGCGAAGCGATTATTGGTATGGGTGCGCACCTGGCGCGGGCAGCGAGGCTGCAGCCTTCGGGTAGCAAGGCGATATCGGCCGCTTGTGGCGGGATCATTGGCATGCGCTGCCGGCCATCGAGGGTGGCTGGCCGGCAGCGCAGAGCATTAAGGCTCCAGCCCCTATTGTAGAGCGCCCTGCGTTGAAAGAAAGTCACTTACACCAAGGTGCTAGTCGCCGGGTATTCGCCCTTGCTGCGCTATACCGCCTCGTCCAGCTCAGCCATGCACTGCAGGGCCGCCGCGGGGATCGCCACGCAGTCGCCCTCCTCGATGCCGTGCTCGGCGAAATAGCCGGCGTTGACCTCCAGCGCGGCGATATAGCGCGCGTCCGGACGCGTCACCGGGCACTGGCTCGGGTCGCTCGAGGTGCAGGGCTGCATGCTGGCGATGGTCGAGATACGCCCCTGCTCGTCGATGAAGGCGATATCCAGCGGAATCCGGGTGCGGTACATCCAGAAGCCGTTGCGTGACGACTGCGGCTCGGCGTAGACGAACAGCATGCCGGCATCGCTGGCCAGTTCGTCGCGATGCATCAGCCCCCGCGCACGCTGGGCAAAGCTTTCGGCCAGCTCGACCTCGAGCTTGTGCGGCCCGTGCTGGCTATGGATGGCGAGGGTATCGCGGGCAAAGTCCATGGGCTGGCCAGCGTCGGACTGCGCCAATAGCGCCTTGGGCATCATCAGGGTGGCGCTCATGCCGAGCAGTAGCTGGCGGCGGGTCAGGTTCATCCTTCGTCCTCTCGTGTTTGAGCGGTGCTCATCAGGGTGCTCGCACAAGGTGCTACAGCTTAAGCCAGATCCTGCCGATATTACTGCCAGAACAGTGCTCAGAGGAAATCCACAATGGACCTGATGGCGAGAACAGGCATGCAACGAGTTATCACCAGCCTCTCAATAGTTGGCCTAGTCCTGGCCTTTGGCGCCCAGGCAGCACCGCCTCACGATATGCCTATCCTTACTATTCACCCGGTTGCGGAGGGTGCTCCGCATGTACTCATGCCTGGCCGACCTGAAAGCATACCCTCAGCGCAGCGTGACGGGCTTCATCCCCGATGTCGACGATCAAGAAGCCGAGTGGACAGGGGTGTCGCTGGCTTCACTGCTCAAGGGGTTAGGTGAACCGCTGCCCGCTCGCCTCACCGCCAGCGCCATGGACAGCTATCGCGAAGCCATTCCCGGTAGCGATCTCGAGGTTTACGACCCCATCATCGCCTATCAGCGCAACGGTGAGTATCTCAACATTAGTCAGCGCGGTCCGCTGGTCATCATGTACCCCTATGGTGAGCATCCTGAACTACTGACCCGCGTTTTTTTCAGCCGCACGGTGTGGCAACTTGATGAACTGAGGCTAGAGTGAGGCCGCTCATGCGGCCCAGCCGCCCCCGTCACCATAAGCTGGCCATGCTGGCGCTCCTGTCTACGCTAGCGACAATGATCGTGGCCACGGCCTACAGCCTGGTCACCGTCAATGCCAAGTATGCGAAGTACTCTGCTCCAGGAATGCATACCGAAGTGTGGCAGAGCTATCAGCTGCACTCGGAAACACGCCGATTGAGCGAAACCGCCAACCGCGCGCTGGCAGGTGAGGCGGCGGCTCCTGAACTGATCCAGCGCCTGGGGGTAGCGAAGAGTCAACTCGCTCCCTTATTGCGCACCCAAGTCTTTGACTATTTACCCGAAGAGCACACCGAACTTCCCGAAACGCTCGGGCGACTAGATTCGATACTTAAAGACTGGGCGTCACGCCTTTCATGGCAAGACACAGCATTGGTCTTCCAGGTCGCCGAGGAAATAGCAGAGCAACTGCCCACCATGCTGGGCCCCACCCACGACATCATCGTCAGTGCCAATATTGCCGTGGCCAGCCGCCTCGACGTAGAACGCCGTGAGCTCAAACGCACCTTCCAGCGACTGGTATGGATGCTGCTGCTATTGGGTACAGGCAGCCTGCTGCTCGCGGTCAAGCTGTTCAGAGACCACCGCCATACGCTGCACCTGACACGCGAGCTCGGCACCCTCAACCAGTCGCTGGAAAAACGTGTCGCCGAGCGCACCCGGCGCCTCAAGGAACGCAAGGCACTGCTGGGTATCATCCTCGACTCGAGCCCGAGCGACGTGGCCCTGCTCGGCGCCAACGACCAGCACGCTTACTATATCAGCGACACCCTTCGGCAACGCACCAACGCCAGTGGCAGTAGTTTTCTCGAATCGCTATTCGTCGATTCGCACCAGCACACACTCTTCATGCAGCGGCTGGCCACGAGCCAGGCTCTCGACAACTGGGAGGCGCGCCTCGACCCCAGGTCGCCATACTGGGCGCTACTCTCGGTACGCCACCTCGAGATCGACTCGCGTCGTGCCTGGCTGATCTGGAGCCTGGACATCAGTGACCGCAAACGCATGGAGCATGAGCTCAAGCAACTGGCTACCACCGACTCGTTGACCGGTCTCGCCAACCGACGCACCTTCCTGCGCCAGGCCATCAAACAGCTGAGACGCTCGCTACGCGAAGCCAAACCATGTTCGGTACTGGTGATCGACATCGACAATTTCAAACGTATCAACGACCAGCATGGCCACCAGGTGGGCGATACGGTGTTGCAAGGGGTCGCCCGGCGGCTCGACAAGCATCTTCATCCGCGGGGCCTGCTGGGCCGACTCGGTGGCGAGGAGTTTGCAGTACTCGTCAAGAACGCAGATGGCCGTGCTGCATGGGAGATCGCCGAGGAGTTGCGCCATGATGTCGAATGCCTGACGCTGCAGGGCGAGGATGGGCAGGCCATACCGGTGACCATCAGCATTGGCATCGCCACCCACAGCGGGCAGGACACCAGCCCCCAACACCTGCTGGTAGAAGCCGACAAGGCGCTGTATCTGGCCAAATCAAGGGGCCGTAACCGCTGCGAAACGCTCGATCAGTCGAGTCCGGCGCCCTCGTACTAATCTTCCGATAGGCTCCTCGGCCCAGCATCGGGCATGACGTGCAGGCCCGCGGTCAACAGCGATACGCCAACTGGCTCCCCGAGGGACAGGCCATTGCGACGCGCCGCATGGGTGGCGATCTCGAAACGCAGGCTATCGCGGGTGTGGGCAAAGCTCAGGGTGACCTGAGCGATGCCGCCGAGCACGATCATCTCGCTGACCCAGCCATGCACGGGGTTCTCGCGCTCACCGCGAGAGGGCCGCTCGCGACGGTGAAGCACGACATCCGAAGGTGGAATATACCAGTGCACCTGGTCGCCACTCTCAACGTTTGCCGGCAGCTCGGCGGAGAGCCGGTAGGGGCCCCACTGCACGCCGCTCTGCCCATCGTTGCCGCGCAGCGCCTGCCCCTCGAAGACGTTGTGCTTATCGAGCAGGCGTGCCACCTGGGGCGATGCCGGGCGGCGAAACAGTGCCTCGGCGGGGCCACTCTGCAGCGTCTCGCCGGCGTGCAGCACGCACAGCCGGTCGGCCAGCGCCGCGGCCTCCTCCAGGTCGTGGGTGACCAGCAGGATGGGGATATCGATCACCTCGCGCAATTGGGCGAGCTCGCGCTGCAGGCGTCGCCGGGTGACCTGGTCCACCGCCGAGAACGGTTCATCGAGCAGCATCACTCGCGGCTCGCGGGCCAGCGCCCGCGCCACCGCCACCCGCTGGCGCTGGCCGCCGGACAGCGCCGCCGGATAGCGCTTTTCGAGCCCCTCGAGCCGCACCTGGGCCAGCCAGCGTACCGCACGGGCAGCACGCTCGCCCCGCGGCACATGATCCATTGCCGCCATGACATTGGCCTGGGCGGTGAGATGGGGAAACAACGCATAGTCCTGGAACACCAGGCCGACACGACGGTGCTGTGGCGTCAGGCAGATCCCGGCGGCGGCATCGAACCAGCGCTCGCAGGCGCAGCGGATGCTGCCACCCTCGGGGCGGTAGAGGCCGGCAATGGCGCGCAGCAGGGTGGTCTTGCCGCCGCCGGAGGGGCCCACCAGCGCCAGCAACTCACCGGGTGCGCAGTAGAACTCGGCGGCCAGCGGAATCGGCCCGGCCTGCTGCAGCCGCACCTCCAGGCCCTGGGCGAGGCACAATGACTCAGACATGCAGCCCCCTGCCGCGGCGGGCAAGGCCATAGACCACGCCAATGGTCACGAAGGAGACCGCCAGCAGGATCGCCGACATGATCCCCGCGCCGGCCTCGTCGAAGGCCTGCACGCGGTCGTAGATCGAAATCGCCAGGGTCCGCGTCTCGCCGTCGATGGAGCCACCGACCATCAGGATCACCCCGAACTCACCGAGGGTATGGGCGAAGGTCAGCGCCAGCGCCGAGACCAACCCCGGCCACACCAGCGGCAGCTCGATGCGGGTAAAGGTCCGCCACGGCGACAATCCGCAGCACCAGGCCGCCTCGCGCACATTGTTCGGCACCCCCTCGAAGGCGCGCTGGATGGGCTGCACGGCGAACGGCAGGTTGACCACTAGCGAGGCCAGCAGGATGCCGCTGAAGGTGAAATTCAGGCCACTGCCGGTCAGCCGCTGCCACAGTGCGCCAAACGGTGCCTCGACGCCGAACGCCTGCATCAGGTAGAAACCCAGCACGGTGGGCGGCATCACCAGCGGCAGTGCCACCGCCGCCTCGCACAGCGCCTTGCCGCGAAACTGGCGGCTGGCCAGGGCACGCCCCAGCCACAAGCCGATGGGTATCAACAGCAGGCAGGTAAAGGCTGCCAGCTGCAGCGAGACCGTCAGCGCACGCCAGTCCATCACGGCGACTCGCTGTCCGACGGCACACTGAAGCCGTAGTCGGCGAGCATCTGGCGCGCCTCATCCTGCTGCAGGTAGGCGTAGAAGGCCCGGGCGGTGTCGCCGGCGCCTTCGATCAGCGCCATACGCTGGTTGAGCGGCGCGTGCCACGCCTCGGGAATCAGCACATGGTCCGCGCGTGCCGCCAGCGTCGGCGCCAGGGCCAGCGAATAGGCCACCAGGCCGCCGCGGGCGTCGCCGCCCAGCGCGAACTGCGCCGCCTGAGAGACATTCTCGCCGAGTACCTTGAGCGGCTGCATCTCGTCCCACAGCCCGGCATGCTCCAGCGCCTGCTGCGCGGCCACGCCGTAGGGCGCATGTTCGGGGTTGGCCAGGGCGATGCGCGCCCGCCCCTGACCCGCCTGCAGGCTGGCTACCGCGGCCTCCACCGCGGCCAGCGGCGCGTCGTCGCCGGGCAGGTCATCGCGCCCGGCAGGCTGCAGCCATACCAGTCGCCCCACCGCATAGCGCACGCCCGCATCGACGGTATGCCCCTCGGCGTGGAGCGCCTCGACGTAGGCCTCGTCGGCGGAGAGGTAGAGCTCGAAGGGTGCGCCCTGGGCGATCTGGCGGCGGAAGTTGCCCGACGAGCCGAAGTTCAGGCGCAGCGCCTGGCCGGTCTCGGCGCTGAAGCGCTCGGCGACTTCCTCCAGGGCGAACTGCAGGTCCGAGGCAGCGGCCACCGTTGGCACCTCTGCGTGGGCCAGGCCAGGCAGCCAGGCCAGCATCACCATCAACAGCCCGCGCCGAAGTCCCTGCATGTCGTATCCTCATGTTTCTGCCGTGTTGTCATCCGCGACTCTCGCGATAACTGACCTACCGGTCAAGTTGCACTGCCTGGGTGAATTGTCGACGATGCACGCTCCTAAGGCAAAGCACCGACGCCCGGCCCATCCGCAGGCCAAGAGGCCTGCCACGCACTACCGAGATCCATGCCATGAAGCAGCCGCCACTCCTGAGGCTTGACGCCATCTCGATCGGCCATCTGCACGCGGTCTCTCTGGAGGTCGCCGCAGGCGACATCGTTTGCCTGTCCGGCCCCAGCGGTTCGGGCAAGACGCGACTGCTGAGGGCGATTGCCGATCTCGAGCCCCACGGCGGTGAGGCCTGGCTAGGCAATATAGCGCGTGGCGATTGGCGCGGCAGCGACTGGCGACACCGGGTCATGCTGATACCGGCAGACAGCCAGTGGTGGTACGAGCGAGTCGGCGAGCACTTCCCGGACCCGCGCTGCGAATCGCTGAAGGCTAGCCTGGCGCAGTTGGGCTTTGCTGCTGATGCGCTCGACTGGGACGTGGCGCAGCTATCGTCAGGCGAGAAACAGCGTCTGGGGCTGCTACGCGCGATCGCGCATCGGCCCAAGGTGCTGCTGCTCGACGAACCCACCGCCAACCTGGATGCCGACAATATCACCCGCTGTGAGGCGTGGCTGCGTCAACAGATTTGCGACACGCCACTGGCGGCGCTGTGGGTCGCTCACGACATGGACCAAATCGCCCGGGTGGCGACGCGCCACCTGCACATTGCCGGCCAGCATCTGGAGCCTCAAGCATGGAAGTGATCGATCTGGCCTGGTGGCAACTGGGGCTCGCTGCACTGCTGGTGATAGCGTTGGCCGGCTGCAGTGCCATGAGCCAGCTCGGTGTCGGCCGCAGCCTGCTGATCGCCGCCACGCGGACGGTGATTCAACTGACACTGATCGGGCTGGTGCTGGAAGCGCTGTTCACGGTGGCACACCTGCACTGGGTCGCACTGATGTCGCTGGCCATGTTGCTGGTCGCCGGACGCGAAGTCATGGCGCGCCAGAAACATCGCCTGAAAGGAGGCTGGGCCTTCGGCATCGGCACGCTATCGATGTTCGTGTCGTCGTTCACCGTCACCGTGCTGACCCTGACGGTCATCGTCGGCCCCGAACCGTGGTACACGCCGCAGTACGCCATTCCGCTACTGGGCATGATGCTCGGCAACACCATGACCGGGGTAGCGCTGTCGCTGGATCGCCTGACCGATAGCGTATGGCGCCAACGCGCGGTAATCGAGAACCGCCTGATGCTCGGCCAACGCTGGCATGAAGCGGTGGGCGACCTGCGACGCGAGGCGATGCGCAGCGGCATGATTCCGACCATCAATGCGATGGCCGCCGCCGGCGTGGTCAGTCTGCCCGGCATGATGACCGGGCAGATCCTCGCCGGTAGCCCGCCATCGCTGGCCGTCAAATATCAGATCCTGGTGATGTTCACGATTACCGTGGGCACCGGCTTCGGGACCATGGCGGCAGTGGCCGCCGGCAGCCGACGCCTGTTCGATGAACGCGAGCGTTTGCGCCTCGACCGACTGTCGAGACAACGCCAATAACGCGTCAGACACGGCTCTCTGTGCAGGCCCGATCCAGCGTGGCATCCTGCTCGGCATTCATCTTGGCCGCCATGGCCTCGCGCTCGGCGGCCTCGTCTGCCAGGCTGCGTTTGGGCAGCAGCAGATTGAGTGTGAACGCCACCAGCGCCGCCACCACGATCGGCGAGCCGCCCAGCACCAGCTGCAGCATCGACGGGAAATACTCGATGGACTCGGGCACCGCATAGATGCCCATGCTCAACGCCAACGCCAGGCTGACGATGGTCATGTTGCGCGCCGAGAGCTCATCCTTGGTGATCAGTTGGATGCCGGTCATGGTGATCATGCCGAACACCGTGATGGTGGCGCCGCCCAGCACCGGGTAGGGGATGGTGGTCATGATCGCACCGAACTTGGGTACCAGCCCGGCAAGCAGCATGAACAGCGCCGCCAGCGCCAGCACATAGCGGCTGATCACCTTGGTCATGGCCACGATACCCACGTTCTGGCTGTAGGAGGAAGTCGGCATGGCGCCGAACAGCGAGCCGAGCACGGTGGTCGCACCGTTCCCCATCAGCCCGCCGAACAGCTCGCGGGTGCTCGGCTCACGGTTCATGCCGCCCACCGAGGTCGCCGACAGATCGCCGATGGTCTGCACCGAGTTGACCACGCAGATGATCACCACCGACAGGATCGCGGCGGCGTGAAACTCCAGCTCGAAGGGCATCAGCCTGGGGGCATTGAACCAGGTCGCCTCGCCCACCGGGCTGAAGTCGACGCGCCCCAGCGCCAGGGCCAGCAGATAGCCCACACCGATACCGCAGATGATCGCCGCCAGCTTCAGGAAACCGCGGCCGAACTGGGAGACCACCAGTACCACCAACAGCGTCGCCAGCGCGATCAGCCAGTTGAGCGGGTCGCCGTAATCGCGTTGGCCGACGCCGCCGGCCATGTAGTTGACGGCGATATCGTAGAGCGACAGGCCGATCACCAGCACCACCGTGCCCGCCACCACCGGCGGGAACAAGTGGCGAATGCGGGTGATGAACAGCCCCACCACGACCATCGCCACGCCGCCGATGATCTGCGCGCCGAGGATGCCGCCAATGCCGTACTGGGCACCGACGGCGACCAGCGTCGGCACATAGGCAAAACCCACGCCGAAGATGGTGGGTAGTCGCGCCCCCAGCTTGCCGATGCCGTAGAGCTGGATCAGCGTCGACAGCGCCGAGGCAACCAGCGAGATCTGAATCAGCGTCATCTGCTCGGCGTGGCTGCCGCCGACGGCGCCGACCACGATGATCGGCACCGTTACCGTGCCCATGATCATCGCCAGGATATGCTGGAGGGAGAGCGGCAATGCCTTTGCCAGCGGCGGCCTGCCGTGAAAATCGAAAACCGATTGGCTGTGTTGTGGTGTGCTCATCTCAGGACTCTGCTGTTTTTATGTATACAATCCGCACAAAAGACCTTAACTCATAAAAGGCAATTACTGGTAGACATTAACTGTATACAAAGACCCGTCGCAGTGCTCCTTGCGCAGGCCCAGCACTAAAAAAGCCGCCACCCTCTCGGGTGGCGGCTTATTCAACGCGACGCCGTATGGCGCGAGTCGAGCGTTACTTGGCGGCCTTGCTGGCAGCCTTGGACGCAGTCTGGATGTTCTCTTCAGCCAGCTTCTGGCCTTTCTGAACGAAATCCTGGTTCAGCGCGACGACTTTCTCTGCATCGCCCTTGACGCGCTCGGACAGCTCTTTGGCCACTTTCTGCTGGCCTTCGACGTAAGTACGCAGACCTTCCGCGTCCTTGATGTCGAGCATGGCGCGTGCCTGGCTCATGCTGACGTCGCTATAGGCCTTGACCGCTTCGTACTGAGTGTTCAGCAGCTTTTCGGCGTAATCGATGCTCAGTGCCGCATAGGCACGGGCCGGACCGAAGAACATGGATTCGAACTGCTGAGTGGCTTGATCGATAGTTGCGTTGCTCATGGGACACCTCCGTAGGTTTCGGGAGCGAAGGCTTTTCGTCCTTCGTTGCAGTGCAACATAGCAGAGCATTTTGTGCAGTGCAACATCGATCGCGGAGATTTTCTCAATCGATCCGCGCCAAGGTGTCGCGGTGCACCCGACCACGCTCGACGTACTTGTCGGCGCCCTTCTGCATGGCGGCGATGGCCTCGTCGCTCAAGGTCTTCACCACCCTGGCCGGCGCGCCGAGGATCAGCGAGTTGTCAGGAAACTCCTTGCCCTCGGTGACCACCGCCCCGGCGCCGACCAGGCAGTTCTTGCCGATCCTGGCGCCGTTGAGCACCACTGCCTGAATGCCAATCAGTGCGCCGTCACCCACGCTGCAGCCGTGCAGCATCGCCTGGTGGCCCACGGTGACCCGCTTGCCCACCGTCAACGGATAGCCTGGGTCGGTGTGCAGCACCGCTCCCTCCTGCACGTTACTGCCCTCGCCAATCTCGATCAGCTCGTTGTCGCCGCGCAGCACCGCCTGGTACCACACGCTGCTGCCCTTGTGCAGCGCCACCCGGCCCATCACATCGGCGGTTTCGGCAACGTAGCTGTCGGCGTGTACCTCGGGGGTCATGCCATCGTAGCGATAGATCGCCATCTCATCTCTCCTGTTGGGATTCAGCCTGTGACCTCCCATTGATACCCCATCAGTGCCGGCCACGGCCATAGCGCCTTGGTGGTGGGCGGCGTTGCGGGGTTTGCCGCAACGGCCAGGAAGGGCTAGGATGGGAACGTTACCATTCCAGCTTGGATAGCATCGCGCATGACCAATCGCGCCCCTCGACACCCTACCCTGCATGACGTCGCCAGCGCCGCCGGCGCCTCCAAGACCAGCGTTTCGCGCTACTTTGGCGACGAGCGCGAGAGGCTGTCGGCGGCGCTGCAGGAGCGTATCGCCACGGCAGCCGCCCAGTTGGGGTTTTCACCCAACCGCATAGCTCGCGGCCTCAAGGGAGGTCATTCGCGGCTGATCGGCATGCTGGTGGCCGATATCCGCAATCCCTTCTCGGTCGCCATCATGCACGGCATCGAGCAGGCGTGTCGCCAGCGCGGCTACTCGCTGATGCTGTGCAATACCGATAACGACCCCGGTCAGGAGCGCGCGCACCTCGAGCTGCTCAGCGCTTACCGGGTCGAGGGCCTGGTGATCAACCCGGCGGGCAGCAGCCAGCCGGCACTCGGCGCGATCGCCGCCCAGAACATTCCCACGGTACTGCTCGACCGCCGCCTCGACCACGCACTTGCCGATGTCGTGGGGCTCGATAACCACCTGGCCATCGATATGGCCCTCGACCACCTTGCGGCGCAGGGCTACCGCGAGGTGTTCTATCTCAGCGAGCCTGCAACGCAGGTCAGCTCGCGTGAACAACGCCTGGCGAGTTTCCGCCACGGCCTGGCACTGAGAGGACTGCATGGCGAGGTTCACTATCAGGCGCCGGATCGCTCCGACGAGCCACTGCAGGCCGCACTCAGCGCGTTCATCCAGCGCCCGGCCGCGGCGCCAAAAGCCGTGCTATGTGCCAACGGCAACATGACCCTGGCCGCCACCCGTGCCTTCCAAGCCCTGGCGATTCGCCCAGGTGCCACCGGCCTGATGGGGATCGATGAGCTCGACTGGTGTGGACTGGTCGAGCCCGGCATCACCACTCTTGCCCAACCCACCGCGGCCATCGGCCACAGCGCGGTCGCATGCTTGCTAAAGCGCCTCGCCGACCCCACCCGAGCCATCGATGACATCCAGCACTCCCCGACGCTGATGGCACGAGGCTCGACCGCAGCCGGCACGCCCCCCTGCCACCACCAGCGGCCTCTCGTGGCCGTTGACTCACGCGGAGACGACTTACCCATGCCTAGCCCTAGCACCCCCGAGATCCTCACCTTCGGTGAGGCCATGACCATGTTCGTCGCCGAGACGCCGGGCCCGCTGGCCGAAGTCGAGCAGTTCCGGCGCAGGATCGCCGGCGCCGATACCAATGTCGCCATTGGCCTGGCCAGGCTCGGCTTCGGCGTCGCCTGGCTGAGCCGCGTCGGCGACGACGGATTCGGCGAGTTCATCCGCCGCACCCTGGAGCAGGAAGGGCTCGATTGCCGCCACTTGATAAGCGACTCCGCCACCCCCACCGGCCTGCTGTTCAAGGAGCGCGCGGAGGATGGCCAGGATCCGCGGGTCAGCTACTTCCGCCGCGGCAGCGCGGCAAGTCAGCTGTCTTGCGACGACGCCAATGACCTCGACCTCAGCGCCCTCAAGCACCTGCACGCCACCGGTATTCCTCCCGCCCTCTCGTCCAGCGCCCGGGAGCTATCCCACCACCTGCTGGCCCAGGCACGCGCTGCCGGTGCTAGCATCTCCTTCGATCCCAACCTGCGCCCAAGCCTGTGGCACAGCGAAGGGGAAATGCGTGACACCATCAATCGCCTCGCCGCCCAGGCCGACTGGGTGCTGCCCGGGCTCGCCGAGGGTCGCCTGCTCAGCGGCCGGGAGTCCCCCGAGGCCATCGCCGATTTCTACCTCGAGCGCGGTGCCAAGGCGGTTGTCATAAAGCTGGGGCCACAGGGCGGGTACTATCGCGGCACTCTCAGCGGCCGCGAACAGAGCGTCAGCGTGCCCGGCTTCGCGGTAGCCGAGGTAGTCGATACCGTGGGCGCCGGCGACGCCTTTGCCGTCGGCGTGATCAGCGCCCTGCTCGACGGGCTCGATCCGCGCCAGGCCGTTCTGCGCGGCAACCTGCTCGGCGCCGAGGCGGTCAAGGTCATCGGCGACATGGAAGGGCTGCCCGATCGCCAGCGACTCGAGGCCCTCATCGCCAAGCATCCGGAGACATTTGCATGACTACCCCGCTCTGCCTGCTGTTCGATTCCGACGGCACCCTGGTCGACAGCGAGATCCTACTCGCCGAGGTCATGGCCGAAGTGCTGCCGCGTTTCGGGCTGCCCTTTACGCCGCATCAGTACATGCAGGAATTTCGCGGGGTCCGCTTCCTGACCATCGTGCTGACCCTGGAACAACGCTTCGGCCCCCTCGACGATGCTCGCCGTGGCCACCTCGAGCAGGAAATGCGCCACTTGATGGAGCATCGCATGCGCGCCGAACTGGTGCCCATCGCCGGCATGGCCGAGGCTCTGGCGGCACTTGAAGCCCACCCCAAGGCGGTGGTCTCCAACGGCCCCGAGGCCAAGATTCGCTGCGCCATGCACAGCGTCGGCTTTTCTCACCACTTCGGCGAGCGCCTATTCAGCGCCTACACCCTGAAGGTGTGGAAACCGGATCCGGGCCTTTTTCTGCAGGCCGCCGCCAGCATGGGCTACCCGCCGGCGCGCTGCGTGGTAATCGACGACGCCGCGGTAGGCGTGGCCGCCGGCCTCGAGGCCGGCATGCAGGTGATTCACCTCAACCGCTTCCCCGACGCGGAAGCCACCCCAGTTGGCGCCAGCGCCATCCATCACGCCAGCGAGTTGCCCGCAGCGCTGGCCCGGTTGGAGGCAGTCGCAACCGCCTAGCCGCCTAGAAACAGGTCATCAAACTCTCCCGGACCTGCAATTCGTCATCCACCAGCAGCAGTTGGCGCCACTTGTCGAAGGTCAGGCAGGGATGCGAGGTACCGAAGGCGATCACGTCGCCGACAGCGATCCCGGCACTCCCTATCTCAGAATCATGGGGAATCGCCAGGAAAACGTGCTGATCCATGATATGCGTTGCATTCCAATCACCGATATCGACCGGCGTCGTGGCCGCCGACGGATCGGAGATTAGCGGATAGAGCCGTAACGGCAACGGCAGGTCCGGCTCGTGGCCGATATCGCGCTTGCCCAGAGCGAGGACGGCCAGCCCCGGCTCGGGCAGCGACTGCACATGGGCGAAGACCTCCAGCGCCGGCCGCAACTCGTCCTGGAGGTGCGGATGACGCGCCTTCACCTCGGCCATGGCACCGGCATAGAGGTTGTGATCGTGCACCACATAGCAACCCGGCCGAAGCACCGGTGTGTAGTGCTCGCGCAACTCGGCCACGTCGAAGGCCTTGGCAATCAGGTCGAACCACTTGGAGCCGGACGCAGTGACGATCGGCGCCTCGCAGGCGAGCACGCCGCTGGCGTGCAGCGCCCTGACGGTTTCGACCAACCGCTCGCCGTAGGCGCGTACCGCGGCGACCTCGTCACCGCCGGCGATCATGCCCTCGTAGCCCTCGACACCCACCAACCGCAGGGCCGGCTGCTCGGCGATGACCGCCACCAGTGCCTCGACCTGGGCGGCATCGCGGCAACCGCAACGCCCGCCCGGCATGCCCAACTCGATCAGTACCTGCAGCTCGAGTCCCCGAGCGGCGAAGAAGCGGCCCAACTGGCGCACGTTCTCGGCGCCGTCCACCACACAGTAATAATCGGCGCCACCCTTGATCAGCTCGGCGACGATGCCCATATTGGCCTCACCCACCAGTTGGTTGGCCATCAGCAGGCGCTGCACGCCATGAACGAAGGCGGCGCGACACTGGGGCGCCGTGGCCAGGGTGATGCCCCAGGCACCGGCCTCGAGCTGACGCCGGAACAGCGCCGGGGTCATGGTGGTCTTGCCGTGGGGCGCCAGCCGCGCGCCATGGGCCTCGGCGAAACGCTGCATCCACGCCAGGTTGTGGGCCAGGGGCGTCTCACGGATCACCGCCGCCGGTAGGCTGACCCCCGCCAGCAGCTCGGGGCCGATCTCTACGCCTCCTTTGTCGAAGCACATCCCGACTTCACTCATCGCTCTTCTCCTACCGGCAGCTCAGCCAGACTGTTAGATACTTTCACACTCAATTGACTAAAAGTTAGAAACTAACATACATTACTGGCGAGGCAAGTCACAGGAGTCCCTAGTGAGCCAAGAGATCGACATTCTGTCGCGTATCACGGCAGACTTCACCGCCCTGCGCGACGCCGAGAAAAAGGTCGCCGAGCTGATCTACGCCGATATCGACTTTGTCACCGAAGCCAGCATCAGCGAGATCGCCGCCCACGCTGGCGTCAGCGATGCCAGCGTCACCCGCTTCGCTCGCGCCGTGGGCTGTACCAACGTGCGCGACCTCAAGACCCGACTGACCCGAGCCTTGGCTGCCGGACGACGTTTCATCCAGGAGGCCACCCCTGAAGACGACGCCTCGGCAGTTTACGACATCGCCACTCAAACCCTATCGCTGAACCGTGAACTGATGTCCCGAGCCGATGTAGCCGGCGCCGTGGAGCGCCTGGACGGTGCCCGTCAAACGCTGGTGTTCGGCGCTGGCGGCGGCTCCAGCATGCTCTCCCAGGAGCTGCAGTTTCGCTTGGTGCGTCTGGGTTATGCGGTGAGCGCCTATCCCCAGACCCTCTTGCCGCGCATGGTGGCCTCGACCCTGGAGCCCGAGGACGTCGTGGTCGTGCTCTCAGTGACCGGTTATACGCCGGAGATGGTGGAGTCGGCACGCATCGCCCGCCAGTACGGCGCCCAGGTGATAGCGATCACCGCCCAAGGCTCCCCTCTGGCGGAGACCGCCGACGTGGTGCTGCCGGTGGCGGCCCGCGAGACCGACTTCATCTACCACCCCTCGGCCTCCCGCTACGCCATGCTCGCCGCCATCGACGTACTGGCTCTCGAATTGGCACTGCGCCACCGCGAGCGCTCGCGCGACAAGCTGCGCCGCCTGAAACTCACCCTGGACGCCCACCGCGGCGGCGACAACCGCCAGCCACTGGGAGACTGACATGCCCTACGACCTGCTGATCCGCAACGCCTGGGTGATCGACGGCACTGGCACCTCCCCCTTCCGGGCCGACGTGGCGGTGCTTGGTGAACGCATCGCCGCCGTGGGCGGGCTGGGCGGGAGCGAGGCGACGACCGTCATCGATGCCGATGATCGCTACCTGGCCCCGGGCTTTATCGACGTGCACACCCACGACGACACCAACGTGATCCGCACTCCGGACATGCTGCCCAAGCTTTCCCAGGGGGTGACCACGGTGGTGGTGGGCAACTGCGGCATCAGTGCCAGTCCCGTAACCCTCACGGCTGAAGTGCCCGACCCCATGAATCTGCTGGGTCACGTCGAGGATTTCCGCTACCCAAGCTTCGCCACCTATGCCGAAGCGGTGGATAAGGCGGTGCCTAGCGTCAATGTCGCCGCCCTGGTGGGCCACACCAGCCTGCGCAGCCAGGTGATGGACGACTTCGCCCGTCCGGCCAGCGACGCCGAGATCGCCACTATGGAACGTCTGCTGCGCCGGGCCCTGGACGAGGGCGCCCTGGGGCTCAGCTCGGGGCTCGCCTACCGCAACGCCTTCCATGCGCCCATGGCGGAGATGGCGCCGCTGGTGGCCGCGGTGGGCGAGGCCGGCGGCGTCTACACCACCCACCTGCGCGACGAGTTTGCCGGGTTGCTGGGCGCCATGGACGAGGCCTTCGCTACCGCCCGCCACGCTCGGGTCCCGTTGGTCATTTCGCACCTCAAGTGCGCCGGTGCCGGCAACTGGGGCGGTGCACCCCACGCCCTGGACAAGCTCGAAACGGCGGCACGCCACCAGCGCGCCCACTGCGACTGCTACCCCTATACCGCCGGCTCCTCGACCCTCGACCTGGCCCAGGTCAGCGACGAGATCGAGATCACCATCACCTGGTCTGAGCCGCACCCCGAGCAAGCGCGTCGCCCGCTCAAGGCAATCGCCATCGACTGGGGTCTGTCACTGCTGGAGACCGCCAGGCGTCTGCAGCCGGCCGGGGCGGTCTACCACAACATGAGCGAGGACGACATGCGCCGAGTGCTAGCCCATCCGCTGTCGATGGTCGGCTCCGACGGTCTGCCCAACGACCCCCATCCGCACCCGCGTCTGTGGGGCGCCTTCCCCCGGGTGCTGGCCCACTACAGCCGCGACCTGGCGTTGATGCCGCTGGCCGAGGCGGTGCGCAAGATGACCGGGCTCTCGGCAGCCAACTTCGGCCTTACCGACCGCGGCGCGATCTGCGAAGGGGCCTATGCCGACCTGACGCTCTTCGACCTCGAGACCCTGGAAGACACCGCCGACTACGCCACGCCCATCGCCCCGGCCCGGGGCATCGAGCTGGTAATAGTCAACGGCGTCATTGGCTACCGCCAGGGCGCAGCCACCGGCGAGCGCGCCGGGCGCATGCTGCGCCGCACCCGGCGCATCCCCAACACCCTGACCCAAAACAGCAAGGAGGAGTCTCAATGAGCATTACCCGTTACGGCGTCGAAGGCGGCGTCGGTACCGGCGGCCAGAAGCTGCCCTTCGCCCGCGCCGTGGAGGCCGGCGGCTGGCTCTACATTTCCGGTCAAACGCCGATGACCGACGGCGAAGTCGTCGAAGGCGGCATCGTCGCGCAGGCTCGGCTCGCCTTCGACAACTGCCTGACGATCATGGCAGAGGCCGGCTATGGCGTGGAGGACGTGGTGCACGTCACCGCCGTGCTCACCGACGCCCGCTATTTCTCGTCCTTCAACAAGGTGTTCCGCGAGATCTTCGGCGACCATCCGCCGGCACGCATCTGTAGCGTCCAGGATCTGGTGGTGGACTGCAAGGTGGAGGTGGACGTCAAGTGCTTCCGGGCCGACCGGGCCTGAAAGGCCATGCATGATCTGCTGAGCGTTGGCCACATGGCATTGAAATGGTGTTCAGCGAGATCGAGCACTGGCTCTACAGAAGGGGGTGCCGTACCCCGGCAAGGGCACGGCACCGAATCATCGGCGGATCATTCATAACAGACGATGCCGCCGATGATCGACACATTGCTTACCCTCGGCCGCGGCAACGGCCGGGCAAACAACGATAAGAGGCTACCATGAACAGTCACATCTTCCTCGCCACTTTCGTGGCTTATATCGTCGCCATGATCGGCTTCGGCTGGTGGATCTCCCGCCACAAGCGCGGCAACGGCGATGACTTCCTGCTCGGTGGGCGCAGCGTGCCCATTTTTCTGACCATCGGCACCACCGTGGCGACCATGGTCGGCACCGGGTCGAGCATGGGCGCGGTTGGCTTCGGCTATGCCAACGGCTGGGCCGGTGCACTCTACGGCATCGGCGGCGCCGTCGGTGTACTGCTGCTGGCACTGCTATTTGCCCCGGTGCGCAAGCTGCGCTTCATGACCATGAGCGAGGAGCTCTCCTACTATGTGGGAGCCAATCGCCTGGTGCGTTATCTGGTGGCAGTGCTCATCTACGTCGCCTGCATCGGCTGGCTGGGTGCGCATATCCTTGGCGGCGGCCTCTACCTGTCGTGGATGGCGGACATCGACCTGACCACCGCCCGCATTCTGGTGGCACTGGGCTTCGGTATCTACTGCGTGATCGGGGGCTATTTCGCCGTGGTCTGGACCGATACCATTCAGGCAGTGATACTTTTCGCCGGTTTCCTGCTGATGGCGGTGCTGGCATTGGTGGAAGTGGGTGGATTCGGCGGGCTCACAGCGAGCATGGATGCCGGCGCGGCGAGCTTCCTCGGGATCGGAGCCATAGGCGGCCTGCCAGCGCTATCGCTGGCCGCGGTGATCGCCGTGGGCGTGCTGGCGACGCCCTCCTTCCGCCAGCGCATCTATTCAGGCGAGTCGGTCGCTTCGGTACGCCGCTCCTTCGTGATCACCGGTGTGCTCTATCTGGGCTTCTCGATCATCCCGGCGATCATCGGCATGGCCACCCATGCCCTCAACCCGGGCTTGGACAACAGCAACTTCGCCTTCCCCTTCCTGGCCACCGAGATCCTGCCGCTGGGCCTCGGCCTGTTGCTGCTGGTAGCGGGGCTATCGGCGACCATGTCCAGTGCCAGCTCGGATGCCATCGCCGGGGTCTCGACGCTGATGCGCGACCTCTACGTGCTGGCCACCGGCCATACCCCCTCGGCACGCCACGTAGTACGTTTCTCACGGATCGCACTGGTGGCCACCATCGGCCTGGCCTTGGCCTTCGCCCTGACCTCGGATAACGTGATCGACTATATCACCCGCATGATATCCACTATCATGGCCGGCCTGTTGGCCTGTGCTCTGTTGGGCCGCTTCTGGCCGCGCTACAACTGGCAGGGTGCCGTGGCCACCCTGGTCAGCGCCTCGGCCACCTCACTGGCGATCATCACCAACGCCGACTGGAACGCCTACTGGGGCAACCCCAGCATCCCGGCAGTGTTGGTGTCTCTGACGGTAGGCGTGGTGGTCAGTCTACTGACACGGGCGCCACGCACCACGCCGGAACAGGCCCTGGCGATCCTCGATGAGGAGCGTCGACGCATGGAGCAGGCTCCCGACGCGGCCCTGACGGAGGGCCAGGTGACCGCCACCGGTCGCTAGAGCGACTCTGATTCATTGCTGCGCTCCCTAACCGTTCCAGAGCCGGTAACGCAACGGCCCCGCCGAGCCATCGGCGGAGCCGTTGTGCGTTGCAGGGAGGTGGGTCAAACGGTGAGTCGACGCACCGCCAGCTCCACCCCACGCAGTTCGGCCAGGCCACGCAGTCGGCCATAGAGGGGATAGCCTGGGGCGGTGGCACGCTGCTGGTCGTCGAGGAGTTGGTGGCCGTGGTCGGGGCGCAGCGGCAGGCGCGGGCCGCCCTCGCGCTCACGGCGCCGTTCCTCTGCTACCAGCACCTGGATCACCGCCACCATGTCGACGTCGCCGTCGAGGTGCGGCGCCTCATGGAAGGAGCGCGGCTCCGGCGTCTCACGCCGGGTCGAGCGCAGGTGCACGAAGTGGATCTGCGGGCCGAAGCGCCGCGCCATATCGGCCAGGTCGTTGTCGCCGCGCACGCCGTAGGAGCCGCTGCACAGCGTCAGGCCGTTGGCCGGGCTGGGCACGGCATCGAGGACCCACTGGGCGTCCTCGGCGGTGGATACCACCCGCGGCAGGCCCAGCATCGGCCGCGGCGGATCGTCGGGATGGATCGCCATGCGGATGCCCACCTCCTCGGCCACGGGTATCACCGCGCGCAGGAAAACACCCAGGTGCTCACGCAACCGGCCGGCATCGATCTCGCTATAAGCCCTCAGCACCTCGCGGAACTGGGCCAGGGTATAGCCCTCCTCGGCGCCCGGCAGGCCGGCGATCAGGGTATCGACCAAGGTGTCGCAGCCGACCGCATCGAGGCCCTCAAGATAGCGCCTGGCCGCCACCTGCTCGGCGTCGCTGTACTCGTCCTCGGCACCAGGGCGCGCCAGCAGATACAGATCAAAGGCGGCGAAGGCGACCTGGTCGAAGCGCAGCGCCAGGGCGCCATCGGGCAGGCGATAGCGCAAGTCGGTGCGGGTCCAGTCGAGCACCGGCATGAAGTTGTAGCAGACGGTATCGATGCCGCACGCCGCCAAGTTACGCAGGGTCTGGCAGTAGTTGGCGATCAAGGCGTCGCGCGCCGCCAGGCCCTGCTTGATCGCCTCGTGCACCGGCACGCTCTCGACCACCGACCAGGAAAGGCCGGCGGCCTCGATCAGCGCCTTGCGCTCGACGATCGCCTCCCGCGGCCACACCTCGCCATTGGCGATCTCGTGCAGCGCAGTGACGATGCCGGTGGCCCCGGTCTGGCGGATTTCGTCGAGGCGAATGGGGTCCGTGGGGCCGAACCAGCGCCAGGTATGCTGCATGGGGTCTCCTTGCTGTCAGGCGTGTGTCACGCGGGCCAACGCCGCGGCGAGGCCATCCTCGGTCAGGCCGCGATAGGCGTCGAGCACGGCGGCGACGAACGCCTCGTCGGCGGCCAGGGCCGGCGGCACCACGTCGTCCATGGCCATGAAGGCGGCGACCAGCGCCGCCGGGTCATTGGCGTGGTGCTGATGGAGCTCGACGAAGCGCGGCGCCAGGGGATCGTCGACGGCATGGGCATTGCCGCGCAGGTCGCTGCCAGCGGTGTAGCGGATCCACGCCGCCAAGCCAAGTGCGGTACACGGCACCTCGCCACCCGCTTCGAGGCGCGCCACGGCGCCCTGCAGCCAGCGCTGGGGCAGCTTCTGGCTGCCGTCCATGGCGATCTGCTGCAGGCGATGCTGCAGGCTGTCGTTGCCGAAACGCGCCAACAGCGAGGCGGCATAACCGCTCAGGTCGGTGCCCGCCGGCAGGCTCAGGGTCGGCGCCGCCTCGCGATGCATATAGTGGTGCAGCAGGGCGCGCAGGTCGTCGCGGGCCACCGCCTCGGCGACCGTTGCGATGCCATCCAGCGCGCCGAGATAGGCGAGCAGCGAGTGGCTGCCATTGAGCAGGCGCAGCTTCATGGTCTCGAACGGCGCGACGTCGTCGACCATCTCCACGCCGTCAGCCTCCCAGTAGGGCCGGCCTTGGGGAAAGCTATCCTCCACCACCCACTGGCTGAAGGCCTCGCAGGCCACCGCCTGGGCATCGGCCACGCCCAGTTCGGCAAGCCGGGCGGCATCGCGTTCGGTCATCGCCGGCACGATGCGATCGACCATGCTGCAAGGAAAGGCCACCTCGCGCTCGATCCAGGCGGCCAGTTCGGCATCGCGCCGTGCGGCGAGCTGGACCACGGCATTGCGGGTGCGCCGGCCGTTGTCCGGCATGTTGTCGCAGCACAGTACCGTAAAGGGCGCGATGCCCTGGGCACGTCGCCGCGCCAGCGCCTCCACCAGCATGCCTGGCGCCGTGCGGGGTCTCGTGGGATCAGCGATGTCGGCGGCGATCATCGGGTCGTCGCTGAGCAGCTCGCCGCTGGCCGGGTTGAGAAAATAGCCCTTCTCGGTGACGGTGAGGGTGACGATGCGCGTCTCGTGTGCAGCCATGCGTTCCAGCAGGGCATCCAGGTCGCGCCCCCACTGCCCCTCGGCGTCTCGGCCGGAGAACAGCGCCTCCTCGATAGTGCCGATCTCACGCAGGGCGACGTTATCGCTGTCGGTGTACTCGGCAACATGGTAGCGATGGTCGGCCGCGGCCAGACCGTCCACCAGGGCCACGTTGCCGCGCAGGTTGGCGCTGCAGATGCCCCAGGCATCATCGCCGCTGCGCTGACGATAGCGTTCCAGATAGACCGCCTGATGGGCACGGTGGAAGGCCCCCAGGCCGAGATGGACGAGGGCGATGGCGCCGCGCCGCGGCGCCGCAGGATAGCGGGTAATGGACATCATTGCTCCTCGTGTCATGTATTAGTCGCCCATGATCAGGGTCGGCAGCCACAGCGACACCGCCGGCACATAGGAGACCAACAGCAATACGCCGAGATTGCAGAGCAGAAACGGCACGATGGCCCGCGCCACGGTGAGCATCGGCAGCTTGCCGATGCCCGCTACCACGAACAGGCACACCCCCACCGGCGGCGTGGTCAGGCCGATCATCAGGTTGAGCACCGCGATCACCGCGAAGTGCACCGGATCGACGCCGACCCCGGTGGCCACCCCGAGCAGCGCCGGGAACAGAATGATCAGCGCGGCGATGGTCTCCATGAAGGCACCGACGAACAGCAGGATCAGGTTGAGAATCAGGATCACGATGATCGGGTTCTCGCTGATCGACAGGATCAGTGCAGCGATCATCTGCGGCACCTGCTCGCTAGTCAGGATCCAGCCAAACAGATTGGCCAGCCCCACCAGCAGCAGCAGCGCCGAGGAGGTCAATACCGTGTCGCTAAGAATCCCCGGCAACTTACGCCAGGAGAGCCCCTTGTAGACGTACATGCCAACCACCAGCGCATACAGGCTGGCAACAATTGACGCCTCGGTGGGCGTGAAGTAGCCGCCGATGATGCCGTAGAGGATGATCACCGTCATCAACAACGCCCAGAAGGCTGTACGCCCCTCGCGCAGCAGCTCCAGCCAGGTGGCTCGCTCGCCCTTGGGATAGCCGCGCCGCACTGCCAGCACATAGACGGTGAACATCATCGCCAGGCCCATCAGCAGTCCGGGGATAGCGCCGGCCAGGAACATCCGCCCCACCGATACGCCGGAGAGCGAACCGACGATGATCATCGGCACGCTAGGGGGAATGATCGGCCCCACCGTGGAGGATGCGGCGGTGACCGCGGCGGCAAACGGCTTATCGTAGCCGGAGCGCGCCATGCCGGGAATCATCACCGAGCCGATGCTCGCCGAGTCGGCTACCGCGGTTCCCGAGATGCCGCCGAAGATCATCGAGCCGCCGACGTTGGCAAGACCCAGACCGCCGCGGATATGCCCCAGCAGGGCATTGGCGAAACGCACGATATGCTCGGTAATGTTACCCACGTTCATCAGGTTGCCGGCCAGCACGAAACCGGGGATACACAGCAGCACGAAGGTATCGATGCCGGCGTACATGCGCTGCGGCACGATGGTCAGCGAGATGCCTTCGAGCAACAGATAGGCCAGCGAGGCGAGCCCCAGGGCGAAGGCGATCGGCAGACCGATCACCAGCAGCACCAGGAAGACCCCGAACAGGACGAGCACTTCCATCAGCGACGCTCCTTGGGACGCAGCATGGCGATGAGGCCCTCGATACAGCCGAGCGCGCTATAGCCCAGCAGCAGGGCGAACATCACCACGGTGGAGAAGAAGATATAGAGCATGGGAACCCTGAGGGTCGGCGAAGTCTGCCAGGCGCCGTTCTGGGCGTACTGCCAGGCATAAGGCAGGGCGATCAAGGCGAAGCCGCCGATCAGCAGGCATCCCACGAGCTGATAGCCGGCCCGGGCACGCGGCCCCAGCAGATGGTGAAAGAGTTCGACATTGACGTTGCGATTGCGCCGCAGCACTACCCCCGCCGAGAGCGCCACCATGTAGATGAACAGATAGCGCGACAGCTCCTCGGTCCAGGCCAGCGAGAAGGGCAGAAACAGCCGGCCGGAAATTTGCAGCAGCACGGTGACGGCGATGGCCACCAGGGCCGTCACCGCCAGCCCCAGAAACAGCGTGTCGATCCAGCCGATCACACGCCCCAGCGGGCCTCCCAGGGTGGGCACCGAGGCTAGCGTATCAAGGCTCTCGAGCGCTTCCTTCTCGAGCGCCTGGGGATCAGATGCCGTCATGTTTGCGACTCCGGTATGACGAGGCGGGCAGCGGCTGCCCGCCTGCCTGGCTCACAGGTCCTGGATGGCCTCGAACAGCGCCCGCTGCTCGTCGTCGAGGGCCTCTTCGACCGCCGGACGCGCGCGCTCGGCGAAAGCCTCGATATCCACCTCGACGAACTCCATGCCGCGCTCGCGCAGGGCCTCCTCGAGACGCTCCTGATCCTCGACGAACAGCTCCGCCTGGTACTCCTGCATACTGGCGGCAGCGTCCCGCACCACCTGCTGGAGGTCATCGGGCATCTGGTTCAGGGCATCCTGGCCGATCACCACGTAGATCCAGCTACGCACATGGCCGGTGAGGTTCACGTAGTCCTGCACCTCGTTGAAGCTGGCGCTTTCGATCAGGCTCAGCGGATTCTCCTGGGCCTGAATGGTGTTCTGCTGCAGCGCGGTGAACACCTCACTGAAGGCCATCGGCGTCGGCCGCGCACCCAGCGCCTCCCAGGTATCGACGAACAGCGGCACGTTGGGCACCCGCAGGCGCATGCCGTCGAGATCATCGGGATGCTCGATGGGACGGTTGGAGGTCAGCTCGCGGGGGCCGCGCTCGAACCACGCCAGCGGCACCAGGTTGGCTTGCTGAGTGATCTGCTCTTCGATCTCCGCACCGATCTCACCGTTGACCGCGGCGTGCAGGTGCTCCGAGTCACGGAAGGCATAGGGCACCGCCATCATGGCCGCCTTGGGCGCCCAGTTCTGCAGGCTCTCGCCGGTGATGGTCATCTCGGCGGTACCCAGCTGGATGCTGTTGATCACATCCATCTCGCTGCCGAGCTGCTCATTGGGATAGAGGCGGACTTCGATACGACCGTCGGAATTGGCCTCGACCTCCTCCTTGAACGCCTCGGCGGCCTGGTGCCAGATGTTCTGCTCGTTGGCCAGGTGGCCGAAGCGCAGCGTGAAGTCGGCGGCCACCGCCGCCTGGCTTGCGATCAGGGCGGCGCCGAGTACGGCACCGGTAACGACTTGCTTAATCATGGCGTTGACTCCTGCACGAACGGGTTGTGAGTTGTGATTGCTGTGCATCAAGGTACGAATGGCGGCATGCCATATGCCGTCCGGCCGTCAGGCACCGATCTCGATCAGCACCTTGCGGGCTCTTTCTGGATGGTGGTCGAGCATCTCGATGGCTGACGGCATCTCGTCGAACGGCAGCCGGTGGCTGACCAGCGCCGCCGCGTCGAGCGCCCCGGATGCGAGCAGCTCGAGCACCTCCGGAAACTTGCGATTGTTGAGCCGTGAGCCAACCAGGGTCAGCTCCTTCTTGATCACCTCCAACTGCACCAGGTCGCTGGGGGCGGGATTGAAACCCAACAAGCCGATGCGCCCCGCCGCCGAGGCCACACGCAGCATCTGCGGCAGCAGCGCCGGCACACAGGCGGCATCGGCGATCAGCGGCACGCCTTCGCCGTCGGTGAGGCGCATGACCTCGGCCTCGACGTCGTCGCGGCTGCCATGCAGGGTATGCCGCGCACCCT
Organism: Halomonas socia; assembly: GCF_010977575.1. Classification (GTDB taxonomy): domain Bacteria; phylum Pseudomonadota; class Gammaproteobacteria; order Pseudomonadales; family Halomonadaceae; genus Franzmannia; species Franzmannia socia. Next base: position 2,427,620 of record NZ_CP048812.1, on the reverse strand, counting down.
GCTCGCGGGCCGTGGCCAGGCGTTCGTCGAGCACATCGCTGACGATCACCTCCTCAATGCCCCGAGCGCGGGCCATCTGCAGCACGGTCAGGCCGATCACTCCGGCGCCATAGACCAGCAACCGATCGCCGGGCTGGGGTTGCATGCGGTCGAGCACGTTGGCGGCGATGCTGTAGGGCTCGACCAGGGCGGCGATATCCAGCCCCAGGTGCGCCGGCAGACGATGCAAATTGGCCGCCGGGACGCTGACGCGCTCCTCGAAGCCACCGTCGCGATGCACGCCGATCACCTGCATGGCGGTACACACATTGGGTCGCCCGATGCGGCAAGGATAGCAACGCCCGCAGTTGACCACCGGGTCGACGCACACCCGCTCGCCGAGGGTGACACCCTCGACGCCCTCGCCCACCGCCTCGACGATCCCGGCGAACTCATGCCCGGTGATGCGCGGGAAGCGCACGAAGGCGTTGTCGCCATGGATGATATGCATGTCCGATCCGCAGATGCCGGCAAAGGCCACCTTGACCAGCACTTCGCCGGAGGCAGACGTGGGCGCCTCGACCTCGGCGATCCGGTAGTCCAGCGGCGCCTTGACCTGAAATGCCTTCATGTTGCTCTCCTCACCAGTGCCAGAGGGTGCCGTCCTCGAGCCGATTGACCGGCAGGCTGGCACGCTTGTAGGGGTATTGGGCGGCCCGCGACTCGTCGATATCGACGCCGTGGCCCGGCGACTCGCCGACCAGGAAGTGGCCATCCTCGAAGCGATAGTCGTGGGGGAAGACGGCGTCGGTCTCCGGCGTGTGGGGCATGTGCTCCTGGATGCCGAAGTTGGGCACCCAGGTATCGAAGTGGATCGCCGCACCCAGGCACACCGGCGACAGGTCCGTCGGCCCGTGGAAGCCGGTGCGCGCATGGTAGAGCCCGGCCAGGTCGGCGATGCGTCGCACGTGGGTGATGCCGCCACCGTGGGAGAGCGGCGTGCGGATGTAGTCGATCCACTGGTTCTCGAGCAGCTCGCGGTAATCGTGGATCGAGTTGAATACCTCGCCCACCGCCAGCGGCGTGGTGGTGTGCTGACGAATCAGGCGGAAGCTCTCCTGGTTCTCGGCCGGCACGCAGTCTTCGAGCCAGAACAGGTGATAGGGCTCCACCGCCTTGCCCAGACGGGCCGCCTCAATGGGCGTGAGGCGATGATGAACATCGTGCAGCACCTGCAGCTCGTCGCCGAAGCGCTCGCGTACCGCGGCGAACAGCTTGGGCACATGGTTGAGATACTTCTCGGTGCTCCACACGTGCTCGGCAGGCAAGTCGGCATCCGCCGGCTCGTAGCGCTCGCCCTCGCGCTTGGCCACGCCGTAGATGGTGGGAATACCGGGCACACCGGCCTGCACCCGCACCGCGCGGTAGCCGAGCTTGACGTGTTTCTCCACCTCAGCGAGGCAGCCCTCGATATCGCGCCCGGTACAGTGAGCGTAGGTCATCACCCGCTCGCGACTCTTGCCGCCCAGCAACTGGTAGAGCGGCATGCCGGCCGCCTTGGCCTTGATGTCCCACAGCGCCAGGTCGACGGCCGAGATCGCCGCCATGGTCACCGGCCCCCGGCGCCAGTAGGCGCCGCGATAGAGGTAGTGCCAGATATCCTCGATGCGGCTGGCGTCGCGACCGATCAGGGCAGGCAGCACATGCTCCTCGAGATAGGCGACCACCGCCATCTCGCGACCGTTGAGGGTAGCGTCACCGATCCCGTAGGTGCCCGACTCGGTGACGATCTTGAGGGTGACGAAGTTGCGTCCCGGCGAGGTGACGAGCACATAAGCGTCGCTAATTTTCATGAAGATTCCGTCGCTGTGATATGGAAAAGAGTTCCTATCGCTCGAAGAGATAGCGCTGCACGTTGTCGTAACACACCGCCCGCACCAGCTCGCCGATACGGTCGGGATCATTCGGCAGTTCGCCGCGCAGCATCTGCGCACCGAGCATCTGGCAGAAGATGCGGCGGAAGTAATCGTGGCGGGAGAACGACAAGAGGCTGCGCGAGTCGGTGAGCATGCCGACGAAGTGGCGCAGCAGGCCGAAGTTCATCTGCGTGACGAGCTGGCGCTCGATGCCGTCGCGCTGGTCATTGAACCACCAGGCGGCGCCGAACTGCAGCTTGCCGGGGATGCCGTCGCCCTGGAACGAACCAACCAGACCCGCCAGCATCTCGTTGTCGCGTGGATTGAGGTTGTAGACCACGGTGCGCGGCAGCGCCCGGTCGCGGTCCAGCGCATCGAGAATCGCCGCTAGCGGTTCGGCGTAGGTGACATCGCCGATGGCGTCGAAGCCGCTGTTGGCACCGATCTCGGCCAGGCCACGCTGGCTCAGGCTGCGCAGCGCGCCGAGGTGGAGCTGCATCACCCAGCCGCGGCGGGCGTACTCGCGCCCCAACCACAGCAGCACCGCGGTGGTGAAGGCGGCGTTCTCGTCGCCGCTGAGCGTCTTGCCCCGGCGGCGGCGCTCGATCATCCGGTCGAGTTCGGCCACGCTCGGCGGCGGAACGAACACCGGCTTCTCCAGGCTATGGTCGGAGAGGCAGCAGCCATGGGCGGCGAAGTGCTCGAGGCGCTGATACAGGGCCGCGAGCAGATCGTCGTAGCCTCGGATGGCCACGCCGCTGGCACGCTCCAGCTCACCGAGATAGTCGGCGAAGCCGGGCTGCTCGATCTTGAGCACCGCGTCGGCACGAAAGGTCGGCAGCATGGCAGGCATCGCCCCGCTCTCGGCATGCCGAGCATGAAGCGCCAGCGAATCGACCGGGTCGTCGGTGGTGCATACCGTGCGCACGTTGTAGCGCTCGAGGATTCCCTGGGCACTCAATGACGGCGTGGCCAATCGTTCACGGGCCGTGGTCCAGATCTCGTCGGCGGTAGCCGGCGAGAGCAGCAAGTTTTCGATGCCCAGCGGATGGCGCAACTCCAGATGCGTCCAGTGATAGAGCGGGTTGCCCAGGCAGTCCGGCACCGTTTCCGCCCAGGCCTGGAAGCGTTCACGATCGCTCATGTCACCGGTGATGCGACGCTCCTCGATACCCGCACAGCGCATCGCGCGCCATTTGTAATGGTCGCCCTTGAGCCACAGTTCGGCGAGGTTGTCGAACCGCACGTCATCGGCGATCTCCTTTGGGCTCAGGTGCGAGTGGTAGTCGCAGATCGGCATGGCAGCGGCATGCTCGTGGTAGAGCCGTCGCGCCGGCGCATTCTCGAGCAGGAAGTCTGGCCCCATGAAGTCGAGCCGATCATTAAAGGTCATGACAAACTCCGTTGTAGTTGGGCTTGATCACATTCAGCCCATCAGCAGGTTGGGCAGGAACAGCACGATGTCGGGGAAGAAGATGATGCCCAGTACCACCACGAATACCGCCAATGCAAACGGCACTAGCTCACGGCTGTAGTCGATGAAGGAGCAGCGCAGGATGCCGCAGACGGTGTACATGGAGATGCCGACCGGCGGTGTCATGCCGCCAAAGGTAACCAGGGTCATCATCAGCAGGCCGAAGTGCACCGGATCGATGCCCGCCGCCTTGATTACCGGCACCAGGATCGGGGTCAGCAGCATGACCACCACGGTGGCTTCGAGCAGCATGCCGAGGCAAATGAGCAGTACTGCCAGGGTCAGCAGCAGCGCCGTCTGGCTGGCAAAGACGCCCAGCGTCAGTTCGGCGATGGTCTGCGGCACCCGCTCGAAGGAGACGACGTAGCCGATGATTCCCGAGAACATGATGATCAGCATGATCATGCCGATGTCGCGCACACTGGCATGCATTGCCGCCAGGATCTCCTTCACCCCCATCTCACGGTGAATGACACAGCCCACCATCAGCGCATAGGCGACGGCGAAGGCACCCGCCTCGGAGGGCGTGAACAGGCCGTAGCGAATCCCCACCAGCAGCCAGACCGGGAACAGCAGCGCCCAGACGCTCGCACGTGCGGCCTTTAGCACCTCGCGCCCCGTGGGCAGCCCCTCCCGCACCGGGGTATAGCCGCGCCGCTTGGCGACGAAGTAGGTGGTCACCATCAGCGCCACCATTAGCAGAAAGCCGGGCACCAGGCCGGCGATGAAGAGCCGCCCGATCGACACCTCGCCGAGATAGCCGTACAGGATCAGGCCGATGCTCGGCGGGATGGTGGCGGTGATCAGGCCACCGATGGAGAGCACGGCCCCGAGAAGCCGGGGCTGTAGCCCCCCTTGATCATGCCCTGCCCTAGCACCCGGGACTGCATGGCGGCGTCGGCGACCGCCGAGCCGGACACGCCGCCCATGAGCGTGCTGAGTACGATGCTGGCCTGGGCCAGCCCGCCGCTCATCCAGCCCGCCAGCAGCGTGGAGAGGCGCATCAGCCGTGGCGTGATGCCGCTGGCATTCATCAGGTGGCCGATAAAGATGAACAGAGGCACCGCCAGCAGCGGGAAGGACTGAGTGGCAGAGACGATACGCTGCGGGCCGATATTGACCGGCAGGAAGGTGCCGGGAAGATAGAAATAGGTAAATCCGGCAATGCCGATCGCAAACGCAACGGGCATGCCAATCGCCATCAACAGCAGGCCGAGCCCGAGCAACAGGGCAGCGGTCATAGCGCCTCCTCCACGATCTCGTCATCGGCCACAAGGCTGCCGATGATGCCTTGATCTATGACGCGACGGATAAGCGAGACCATCATCAGTGCCGCTCCGACCGGCAGGGCCAGGGTAATATAGCCATAGCTCAGGCCGGCGACGCCCATGGGACGCTGCCAGTTGGAAAGCGCCAGCGGAAAACCATGCCGCACCAGCAGCGCCAGGAAGAGCAGCATCGATATCAAGCAGAAACCGGTCACCAGACGCTGCAGCGGCAGCGGCAAACGAACCGCCAAGGCATCGATACGCACCTGTCCGCCGCGACGTAGCGTGATATCCGCGCCCAGTACGGCGGTCCAGATGAACAGGAACTGGGCCAGCTCGGCGCCACCGGCGAAGGGCTGCCCCAGTGCCCGGGCCGTCGAGCTGGCCAGCATGGTCAGGGAAGTGCCGGCCAGCAGCACGATGGCCAGCCACTCTTCGATTCGATCGTACCAACGCCACATGGGAAGTCCTCCCCCTTACTCTCCCGAGACCAGCTGTTCGCGGTACTCATCGTAGCCAAGATCCGTATAGACCCCAGCGACGCGCTCGCGGAACACCTCGATATCCACCTCGCTAAAGGTCACGCCCTCCGCCTCCATGCGCTCACGCACGGCATCCTGAGCATCGACAGTGGCCTGGCTGGCTTCTTCCCCGGCTCGAGTAAGCTCCTCGGTCAGAATGACTTGCAGCTCCTCGGGCAGCGACTGGAACCACTGCTCGGAGGTGGCAATACCCGTCATGAGATGGATATGGCTAGTCAAGGCGATATGGCTGATGACTTCATCCAGGTTCTGGCCTTCGGCCGCAGTGAGCTGAGCCTCGGCCCCGTCGATGGAACCCAGCTGCAGCGCAGAGTAGACCTCGGACCAGGGCAGCGGCGTGGGCGTGGCCCCCATAGACTCGATGGTCTTGACCCACACCGGCGAGTTGATGGTGCGCACGCGAACGCCACTCAGATCGTCCGGCGACTCGACCGGATCCTGCGTCAGCATCTGCCGCGAGCCCTGAAACCAATTGTAGTTCAGCAGCCGCAGTCCGCTGTCGTCGGCCAGGCTCTCGACCCACCCAAGGTAGAGGTCGGAGGAGGTGATCTGCGCATAGTCGCTGTGGTCTTCCACCAGGTAAGGCGCGCTGAGAATGCCCAGCTCCGGCTGATACTCGGAGAGCCGTCCGGCATCGATCAGGATGGCGATATTGGCCCCGCTGCGGATCTGTTCCACCACGTCTTCGTCGGAACCGAGCTGGCTGTTGGGGAATACCTGAATGGTGAGCTCACCGTCGGAGCGCTCCTCGATAGACGCCTTGGCGTTCTCCATGGCCTGTACGATTGGGTCCTGGGAGCTCAACGCCGAGGACAAGTTGAGCTGATACGATGCATGAGCCATGCTACTGGCCACGGCCACAACGATGGCCGAGGTGAGTACTGACATTTTCATGGAAATCTCCTGAAGTGGCGTGCATGTTGTGATTGTTGAGTTAGCCAAACGCGTGTTGACCGTCGTGAGCACTCTGAGCCGAAGCTCCGTCGAACATCTCAGGAAAGCGGCGCACTAGCGCGGGGAGCGATTTCAGTATTTCACTCTGATGCAGCCGCATGGCCTGCTCTGCGCCTTCCACATCGTGGGCCTCAATGGCCGCCACGATCGCCGCATGCTGCTCGATCAGACGCGGTATCGGCGTGGTGTCGGGTACGCTGAGATAGCGCACCCGGTCGAACTGCGCCTTGACCTCCTGGGTCACCTTCCATGCCGCCTGCTGACCGACGGCCAGCGCCAGAGTGCGGTGGAAGTCCTCGTCGAGACGGTAGAAACGGTCGAAGTCGTGGGGATCGACGCAGCGCCGCTGGCGATCGAGTAGTTCGTGCAATTCGGCCAGATCGGACCTGGTCAATCCCTTGGCAGCGGCACTGCGCACCACGGCGACCTCGATCGCCTCACGCACGAAGCGCGCCTCCAGCACCGCCCGCTGGGAGATCTTCACCACATAGGTGCCGCGCTGAGGGCGCACCTCCACCAGCCCCGCCTCGGAGAGGCGAATGAACGCCTCGCGCACCGGCTGACGGCTGACGTTGAAGGCGTCGGCGATCTCCTTTTCGGACAGCGCCTGCCCCGGCGCCAGCACCATGTGAATGATCGACTGGCGCAGTACCTGATAAAGCCGCTGACGCACCGACTCGGCGTCGTTGGTCTCGTGCCAGAGTGTCTTGAGGGTCGTGTTCATAAGCGTTTCGTCTCCGCCGAAGACTGCGCCCAGCTATCTGATATGACTAGTATGGTAGCTGTGTCAGCACAGCGAAAGCCGAACTCGGCTAGACATTGGTCTAACGCCGCTGCTCCTGCCCTGGACCACCAGGGGTATAAATGCAGATGGCCCGCTTGGCAGGCCATCGAGTCATAGGAAGCGCAGGCAGCTAGCGCCATGTTTACCGCGGGTTCAGCGTCAGCGGTAGCCGTCGGGAAGGTCGACCACGCGTGGCGCCGCGCGACACATGCCGCCGTTCAGGTCGAGCATACGCTCGAGCCAGGCGTAGACCGGATCGGCGTTGGAGACCAGATCCGCCGCCGATACCACCCGCGCCCACATGAAGGTGGCGAACACCAGGTAGTCGGCGGCAGCCGGAGCCTCGCCATCGATGAAGTCGGCTTCATCGAGCCGGCCACGCAGTGGCTCCAGGGCCGCATCCAGCTGGCTCAGGCCGCGGCTCGGCGAATGAAAGTCCTCGAGGCTGCGTCCGAAACGCTTTTCGCGGGTCTCGCGAAAGTATTCCCGGTCGCCGGGGTGCAGGGCGTTGAGCAGATCCATGATGATGGTGCGCAGGATCGCCGGTGCCAGCGAACGCTCGGCGTAGAACTTGAAGAAACGCGCCCTGGCCTCGGCGTGCTCGTCGCCGAACAGCGGCGCGCCGGGATAGGTGCGATCGAGGTAGCGCATGATTGCATAGCTGTCGCAGACGACGTCATCACCGTCCACCAGCACCGGCACAGCCCCCTGGCCAGAAAAGGCCAGTGCGTCCTTGTCGACGAAGTGCCAAGGTCGCGTTTCGACGTCGAGCCCTTTGTGTGCCAGCGCCAACTTCACTCGCCAGCAATAGGGTGAAAACCGCAGCGCATCATCTTTGCCACTAAGGTCGTATAGCACGGGAGACATCAGGGCTTACTCCTCACCAATAGCATTATCGTTTCACTCAATCGCAGAATTAGTTTCAGACTATCACCGGCTTAGCTTCTTTCCCGCAGCTGATATAACCCACTGTCCATTAGTCGAACGCTAGGGGCCCCAAGCCACCCGAAAGAACCAGAATTTCTCACGAAAAATGGTTATTATCCATTGAATTTCATATAGTTAACAATAAATAACTGTCTCGCAACGCACTGGTCATACCAATTACCCACATGTGGCATCGAAGCAACTAATACGATTATCTTCCCACTACCCGTCCACGGCGACGGTTCGCCGGGATGACAGCCATCGCTGGTATCCCATTGGACACGCAAGCGTCTCACTCCCGTTGCTGGCATCGTCCACGATGCTTGAAAAACAAGAGGAAACTTGCCTCATGAATGACACTGTACTCGCGCTATTGGCGTTCACGCCATTGCTGTTGGCCGGTGTACTGCTGATTGGCTTTCGCATGGCCGCCAAGGTGGCCATGCCGATCGTCTTCATCGTCACCGCATTGATTGCCCTGGTGGCCTGGGACATGACCTTCACCCGGGTCGTGGCCTCCTCGCTGCAGGGGCTAATCCTCACCCTCTCGATCCTGTGGATCATCTTCGGCGCCATCCTGCTGCTCAATGCCATGAAGTACTCGGGTGGCATCTCCGCCATCCGCAACGGCTTCTCGGGCATCAGCCCGGACCGCCGCGTGCAGGCGATCATCGTCGCCTGGCTGTTCGGCTGCTTCATCGAAGGTGCCTCCGGGTTCGGCACCCCCGCCGCCGTGGCAGCGCCGTTGATGGTGGCACTGGGCTTCCCGGCGCTGGCCGCCGTCGTGGTCGGCATGATGATCCAATCCACCCCGGTCTCCTTCGGTGCGGTGGGTACGCCAATCGTGGTGGGCGTGACCGGCGGTGTAAACCAGAGCGCGATTACCGAGCGCCTGGCCGCCGACGGCGCTACCTGGACCGAGTACTTCCGGCTGATCGCCGCGGAAGTGGCGATCATCCACGGTATCGTCGGCATCCTGATGCCGCTGATCATGGTGGTGATCATGGTGCGCTTCTTCGGCGCCAATCGCTCGTGGAAGGAAGGCCTGTCGATCACACCCTTCGCGATCTTCGCCGGGGTTGCCTTCGTGGTGCCCTACATGCTGGCCGGGGTGCTGCTCGGGCCGGAGTTCCCGTCGATGATCGGTGCCATGGTCGGCCTCGCCATCGTCGTACCGGCGGCACGCCGCGGCTTCCTGATGCCCAAGGACACCTGGGACTTCCCCCCCGCGAGCAGTGGCTCGACGAGTGGATCGGCAAGCTCGAGATCAAGATGGACGACATCGCCGGCAAGCAGCCGCTGTCGACCTTCATGGGCTGGGTCCCCTACGTGCTGCTGGCCGTGTTGCTGGTGATCTCGCGCACCGTCGAGCCGGTACGCGAAGCGCTCAACTCACTGAGCTTCGGCTGGAGCGATATTCTCGGCGAGAGCGGCGTCTCGGGCAGTCTCGAGCCACTGTACCTGCCTGGTGGCATTCTGGTGTTCGTGGTGCTGCTCACGGCACTGATCCATCGCATGAAGGTCGGTGAACTACAGAGGGCGTTCGGCGAGTCGACCAAGACCATCATTGGCGCCGGTTTCGTGCTGATCTTCACCATCCCGATGGTGCGGATCCTGATCAACTCCGGCGTCAATGGCTCGGACCTGGTTTCGATGCCGGTGGCAATGGCGCAGTTCGTGGCCAATAGCGTAGGCGATGTCTATCCGCTGTTCGCACCTGCCGTGGGTGGCCTGGGGGCCTTCATTGCCGGCTCCAACACCGCCGCCAACCTGATGCTCGCCGAGTTCCAATTCAACGTCGCCGAGCAGCTTGGGATCTCCACGGCCATGATGGTCGCCCTGCAGGCGGTAGGTGCCGCGGCAGGTAACATGATCGCCATCCACAACGTGGTCGCGGCGTCCGCCACCGTTGGCCTGCTGGGTCGCGAGGGCACGACCATCCGCAAGACCATCCTGCCGACGATCTACTACCTGACGTTCACCGGCATCATCGCGTTGATCGCCTTCTATGTGATCGGTGTGACGGATCCGCTGATGGGTAATTGACCACATCATGATGCACTATCCGTAGCAATGACGCCCCACCTTAAGTGGGGCGTTTTTTATTACGCATCATCGGCATGTCGGGTGTAGATGCAGCAGTACTTGCTGTCGCAGTTCACCCACCAATTCTGCGGTGGCAGTCGGTAGTGGCTCATGTTTGCGGGTAATGATGCCGTAGTAGTCCAGCGGCTTTCCGATGGTCAGCGGCAGTACCGCGTACTGACCACTGGCCAGCGGCCATTTGAGCACGGAGCTTGGCAACACCGCCAACATCGGCGAACTCAGCAGTAGCTGCAGGGTCGTCTGTGTCGAGGTGGTTTCGATGATGTCATCGGGGGAGGCAATACCCAGTTCGGCGAGAGCGGCTTCGAAGACCTGGCGCATAGGGCTCGCGGGGGGGTGCAGGATCCACGGCCAACGGTTGAGCGCCGACAGCTCGACGTTCGGTTCATCGATCAGCGGATGATTGTGGCGTACCACAACACGCAATGGCTCCTCGAGCAAGGGCTCGAAATCAAACTGGTTGTGCTGGCTCTCCGCCGTGAGCCGGCCGATCACCAGATCCAACTGCTTGTACTCTAGGGCTTGCAGTAGGCGGTCGCTGCTCTGTTCATCGATGCTAACCGACAGCCGTGGACGATGCTGCTTGAGCGCAGCGATCGCTGCCGGCAGGATCTCAGGGGCAGCGGCCGGAATGGCCCCGATCAACAGCCGGCCATAGCCTCCTTCACGTCTTAGCTGGATGTCATCGACCATCCGCTCGGCGTCGTTGAGCAGGATATCGGCATGCCGCACCAGCTGCGCCCCAAGCTCTGTAGGGACCATGGCACGCGGCTGTCGCTCGAAAATAGCAAAACCGAAGTAGTCTTCCAGATCTCGCAGTATCTTGCTGGCAGCCGGCTGACTCAGATGCATGTGTCGAGCAGCAGTGTGCATATTGCGGCACCGGTCGAGATGAACCAACAGCAGAAGATGCTTGAAGCGCATCCAATTGCATAGGCCAGCAGATGACAGCTTTTCCATGATCTCGCCTCTCCGATAACCATCAATGATCGCTCAACGTAAGCGTCACCGATTATGCAAGCAAGCGATCATCTAGCCGTCACCCTCGTCACCCGAGACCCGCTTGGCTTCCCAGACGAGCCCACTAGCCCGAATATTGCACCAGGCATGAAAAAAGCGGCTGAAAATCGGTTATAATTCAAGAGCCTAACCAAGAATTAGCCGACACAGCCGCCATGACAAAATGTACCACGCCCACCGCCACCTTTCCACGCTGCAAAGGCCGTCAGATCACCGCCAGCTTCGATGGCGGCGAGGTCACCTCTGACGGTGGCATCCTGCTGCTGCGGCAGCTCGACCGCGAGATGGGCCTGACCCGCGCTATCGCTCGCCGGCTGAGTGATGACCGCGATCCTCAACGCTGCCTGCATCGCACCGAAACCCTGGTTCGGCAGCGCGTGTTTGGCCTGGCGCTGGGCTACGAGGATCTCAACGACCACCAGGCGCTGCGTCACGACATCGCCCTGCAGACCGCCGTCGATACCGACGGCGTGCTGGCCAGCCAGTCCACGCTGTGTCGCTTCGAGCAGCAAGCCGATCGGGACTGGGCGGTCACCATCCACGAGGAAATGATCGAGCAGTTCATCCGCTCGTTCCGGCGGCCACCCAAGAAGCCGCTCTACCTCGACTTCGATGCCACCGACGACCGGGTGCACGGCCAGCAGCTCGGGCGGCACTTCAACGGCTACTACAACCACTACATCTTTCTGCCGCTGTTCGTGTTCTGTGGCGATCAGCTGCTGGTCAGCTACCTTCGCCCGGCCTACCGAGATGCCGCCCACCACGCCGGCGCCATTCTTGCCCTGCTGGTTCGGCGGCTGCGCCAGGCGTGGCCTGAGGTAAAGGTCGTATTCCGCGGCGACAGCGGCTTCTGCCGCCCGCTGATCCTCAGTTGGTGCGAGCGCCACGGTGTCGACTACATCGTCGGCCTCGCCGGCAACCCGCGGCTGGCCAAGCTAGCCCTGGATATCGACTACGAGTCAGCTATCCGCTTCGAGAAGACCCGTGAGAAGCAGCGAGTCTTCGGCTTCATCGAGTACGCCGCCAAGAGCTGGAAGAAGCGCCGACGAAAGGTGGTCGTCAAATCCGAGACCAGTTGGCGTGGCTTCAACACCCGCTATGTGGTCACCAGCCTGCGCGGCTGCAGCGCCGAGTGGCTCTATGACCACCGCTACTGTGCCCGAGGCGAGATGGAGAACCGTATCAAGGAGCAACAGTTCCTGTTCTCCGACCGCACCAGCTGCCACGAATGGTGGCCCAACCAGTACCGACTGCTGCTCTCGGGGCTGGCCTACCTACTCCTGGAGCGGCTGCGTCGGGTTTACCTCAGGCGCACAGCCTTCGCCCAGGCCCAGGTCAACACCCTCCGCCTGAAGCTGCTGAAGATCGGCGCTGTCATCACCCGCAACACGCGCACGATTCGGCTGATGTTGAGCAGCCAGTACCCGGAGCAGGACCTCTTCCTGAAGCTGGCCAGCAAGCTGGTGCCGGGATAGCGCCGCGGCGTGCTGTCCCCGGCACAGAAAACACATGGGGGTTGGGGGCAGTGCGTCCTGAGCGCAGAAAATTGATCAAGAAATAGCCAATCTCAAGCCCGTAGCGCCAATGTCTTCACCGAGCCTGAGATCTGGGAGCGTCTGGCCGGCCCGGTGCAACATCCGGGCTAGCAGGGTCGACTACCTTGATGGTTGTTTTGTCGCTAGCGGCGATCCGGTGACAATCGATAGAGGCATCCTGCCTGAATGAAAAGCGCTGGCTCTTGTAACCTTCCCCCTCGTGCCAACTGGATTATTGCAATGTCATGCGTCCCACGCGAGTCGGGATGGATTTATGTAAAGTAAAAAGCACCAAAATCTGATAACCAGGAAGAATCGATTATATCAAAAAAATGATTGGCCGGTTATCAATTTGGCTATCTAAGCTAGAGCATAGTAAAGCCACTACCATCTCAGGTTGGACCCATTTTCTCATGACCACGATTACGCGCCTCACGGTTCAGGACATTCGCTTTCCCACCTCTCGCTCGCTGGATGGCTCCGATGCCATGAACGCGGCACCCGACTACTCGGCTACCTATGTCACCCTGCATACCGATACTGGCCTCAAGGGGCACGGCCTCACCTTCACCATCGGCCGTGGCAACGAACTCTGCGTCAAGGCCGTAGAGTCACTGGCCTATCTGGTAGAGGGTGAGACGTTGGAAGCGATCACTGGCGACATGGGCCACTTCTGGCGCCGACTCACCAGTGGCGACAGCCAGCTGCGCTGGACCGGCCCGGAGAAGGGTGTCATTCACCTCGCCACCGCCGCCATCGTCAATGCGCTCTGGGATATGTGGGCCAAATCGGAGGACAAACCGGTGTGGAAGCTGCTGGTCGACATGTCGCCAGAACAGCTGGTCAAGAGCCTCGACTTTCGCTTCGTCAGCGACGCCATCACACCGGAGGAGGCGCTGGGAATGCTCAGACGCCAGGCTGCCGGACGCCAAGCCCGCGAGGACGAGATGCGCGAGCGCGGCTACCCCGGCTATACCACCTCGGCGGGCTGGCTCGGCTACCCCGACGACAAGGTGCGTCGCCTGGCCCGCGAGGCGCTGGCCGAGGGCTGGACGCACTTCAAGCAGAAGGTTGGTGGCGACCTCGAAGAGGACCGGCGTCGCGCCCAGATCCTGCGTGAAGAGATTGGCTGGGACCGCGCGCTGATGATGGATGCCAATCAGATGTGGGACGTCGACGAGGCCATCGCCAACATGCGCCAGTTGGCCGAGTTCGACCCGTTGTGGATCGAGGAGCCGACCAGCCCTGATGACATCCTCGGCCATGCCGAGATTCGCCACCGGCTGGGCTCGATCGGGGTGGCCACCGGTGAGCACTGCCACAACCGGGTGATGTTCAAGCAACTGCTGCAGGCCGAGGCCATCGACTACTGCCAGATCGACGCTGCGCGACTCGGTGGACTCAACGAGGTCATCGTGGTGCTGCTGATGGCCGCCAAGTTCGGCGTACCGGTCTGCCCCCACGCCGGCGGCGTGGGGCTATGCGAATACGTGCAGCACGTGTCGATCTTCGACTATATCGCCGTGTCCGGCTCGCTGGAGGGGCGCATCCTCGAGTACGTCGATCATCTCCACGAGCACTTCGAGCACCCCGTGGTAATCCGCGGTGGCCACTACCAGGTACCCACCGCGCCGGGCTATAGCATCACCCTCAAGCCCGAGTCGCTGGCCCACCATGTCTATCCGGAGGGCGACGCCTGGCGAGAAGCATGAGGTCGCCAGCACATACTGATCAAAGGAGGCACCTGCAATGACTGAAACCCGACCCTGTGTCGCCATACCCCTGGGTGATCCGGCAGGCATCGGCCCGGAGCTCGTCGCCCGACTGTTGGCGGATCGCGACGCAGTGAGACAAGCCGATATCGTGGTGGTAGGTGACCGCTGGCTATGGCAGGAAGGCCAACGGGTCGCCGGCACGCACCATGAACTGCCGGAGATCAACACATGGAACCAGGCCCGCGGCGGTGCCAGCCCCGTGTTCATGGCGCTGGAGAGCGTGGTGCCCCAAGACGTCGAGTATGCTCAGGTCAGCGCTGCATGCGGCGCCTCGGTACTCAAGGTCCTGGCTCACTGCCTCGATGCTGCCCTCGCAGAACATGTCGATGCTATCTGCTTTGCCCCGCTCAACAAGCTCTCCATGAAACAGGGAGGACTGAAACACGAGGACGAACTGCACTTTTTCGCAGAGTACCTGCAGGTAGCGAATGACGTATGTGAGTTCAATACCCTCGGCCAGCTCTGGACCTCGCGCATTTCCTCGCATGTGCCGCTGGCTGATGCGGCTTCCTACGTCACTCAGGAGCGCATCATTAGCGCTACTCGTCTGATTCACGAAGCACTCACTGCAGCGGGGCAGACCGAGCCGCGCATCGCCGTTGCCGCCATCAACCCCCACGCCGGTGAAGGTGGCACCTGCGGCCGCGAGGAGATCGACATCATCGCTCCCGCGGTAAAAGCATGCCAGGAAGCTGGCTACCCGGCGCAAGGTCCCTACCCGGCAGACACACTCTTTCGCCGAGCCCGGGATGGCGAATTTGACGGCGTCGTCACCATGTATCACGACCAGGGGCAAATCGCCTTGAAGCTGCTGGGTTTCGAGCGTGGTGTAACTGTCCAGGGCGGACTACCAATTCCCATCACCACTCCTGCCCATGGCACCGCTTTTGATATCGCCGGCCAGGGCAAAGCCAGCGTTGAGGCGACCCGCCACGCCTTCGATATCGCGTGTCGTATGGGGCGGCATCATGCCGGTCGCTAGACCGACAACACCCACGAAAGCACAACACACAGAAATGAATTATGAGTTCATAATGATATAGTGCAAGAGGAGGAGCTCGATACCACTCGTGTCCAGCCAGGATGATCGACCAGAGACAATGGAAATACCAAAGCCTATCCGTAGCACACTCTGTGCATGACATGGCTCAGAGACGAACGATAACAAAATCAGCCTTAACGGCACGTCAACAAAAGAGAGGTACAAGATGTTTCTCAAGAAAAAGCTCGCTCTGACAATTGCCACTTTAGCCGTTAGTTTCACTACTGCCTCAGTATCAGCCGAAACACTGCGCTATGCGCATGTCGGTTCGGAGGGCGATTCGCAGACACGCTATGCGCTAGAGGCATCGGCCGCCATCGAGGAGGCCACCAACGGTGAGATAACGATTGACCTGTTCCCGGCAAGCCAGCTTGGTGGTGTTGCTGAAATGGTCGACGGTGTGTCACTTGGCTCGATCTCACTGGCACATCACGAATTTGCCTCGCTCGCCCAGAGCGTCCCCGATATAGCTGTATTCAATGCCCCATTCATTTATCGGGACGCGGAACATGCACTGAAGGCCACCGACCCCCAGTCACCCGTCGTCAGCGAGATGAATGAGCAGCTAGTCGAAGAAGGTGACTTACGCATCATCGGCCGCATGTATCGCGGTGCACGGCACATTACCGCCAACTTCCCCGTCCACTCTCCCGCCGACCTGGAAGGCAAACCCTTCCGCGCTGTACCGCTCGATATATGGATTTCCATGGTCAATGGATTCGGTGCCGACCCGACTCCCGTTGAAGTCTCCGAACTTCCGACCTCATTGATGACCGGGCTCGTGGTTGGTCAAGAAAACCCCCTGACCATGCTCATGTCCAACAGTCTTTATGAAGTGCAGTCCCATGTTTCAATGACCGGGCACATGCACTCCATACTGGCCGTGTTCATCAACGAGGACACATGGCAGTCCTTGGATGAAGGACATCAGGAAACCATCACACGGATACTCGAGGAGAAAGCCCAGGAATCCCTCCAATGGGCACAAGAGCGCGAGGCTCGCCTCGTCGACGAGCTGACGGAAAAGGGCATGACCTTCATCACGGAGGAGAATGGCCTCGATCTGGATGCCTTCCGCGATCAGGTCCTTGCGCAAATCAACGAAGACTACCCCAACTTTGAGCCCTATATCGAGCAAATTTCGGAAATAGAGTAATAGCTTGGCAGCAAGGGCAGTTGCCCTTGCTGCCATTACCTACCGCATAGGGTCGCAAGCATGAGAACCGGAAAAAGACTATTGGAAATTTTCTGCCTAGCATTGCTGGCAGGAATGATAATTACTCCCTTCATGCAAGTCATCACTCGTTCCGTATTCGGGTTTTCCATTCCCGGGGCGGGAGAGCTCACTCGTTTCTTACTTATTTGCCTGGTTTTTTCCTCTTACCCGCTGGCCATATCGAGCGGTGAAAACATCGAGATGGCTGAGCTACGCGAGACATTGCCCAGCAAGTTGAAAATACCGCTCTACAAGATCATAGCCCTGCTCTCCATTATTGCATGCCTGTTCATTGCTTATGCTGCATTCATCACGGTGCTGGCAAATCTCAACAAGGCTACCCCCGTTCTAAAGATTCCCTACTGGATCTTCTTCAGCACCACGTTCCTGGGGTTCGCCGGAGCAGCCTTCATGCACTTCCGTCAGGGGTTAAAATCTCCTCACCCTAAACACAGCATCGGTATATAGGAAAAAATAATGGGCTTCATGATACTGGCTTTTTTTTTAGTATTCTTCTTGCTCGGATTTCCTGTCGTTTATGCCATCCTCATTCCTTCCGTGGTCTATGTTCTCATCGAAGGCTTTCCAGTAGGGCTTCTCGGTCAGCGCATCACCTACTCTCTCGATAGTTTTCCATTAGTTGCCGTGCCGATCTTCATCTTTGTCGGCAACTTGATGAACCAGTCCGGCATCACGGACAGGATTTTCCATTTTGCCAATACACTGGTTGGCCGGGCGCCAGGGGGACTGGCACAGGTCAATATCTTCTCGAGCCTGATATTCTCGGGGATGTCAGGCGCATCTCTTGCGGATGTGGGCGGGTTGGGCAAGATAGAAATCGAAGCCATGAAGAAACGCGGCTATGGGGCGCCCTTCTCCGCGGCGGTCACGGCTTCATCGGCCGTCGTGGGGCCGATATTCCCCCCTAGCATTCCATTGATCGTCTATGGGTCCGTCACGAGCGTCTCCATCGTGCAGCTGCTCCTCGCCGGGATCGTTCCGGCCCTGATTTGCACGGCGCTGCTCATGATCACTGCGGCCATTCTGGCCATCAAGCATGACATGCCTCGTGCCCCGAGACTCCCGACCGCCAGGGAGCTGTACCAGTCGTTCTTACCCGCCTTGCCAGCGCTCCTGGCCCCCGGGTTGATGATATCGGGCATGTTGTTGGGCTTGTTTACCCCAACGGAAGCAGCGGCTGTCACCGCTGCCTATGTGCTGTTGGTCAGCTCGCTGTTCTACAGGGAACTGACCTGGTCACACTTGATAAGCTCGATGATGGCTACGCTGAAGACAACGAGCGCGATACTGATCATCGTGGCCGCGGCCTCGATGTTTGGCTGGATCTTGTCCGTTGAGCAGATTCCCCAGCAGTTTGCTGCATTCATACTGCAGATATCCCAAGACCCACTCATGCTGCTGCTCATCGCCAACCTGATCTTCTTTATCGCCGGCATCTTTCTCGACTCGACTACAGCGACCCTGTTGATCGTGCCTATCGTGGCGCCCCCCATGGTGCTTGCAGGCGTCGACCCGGTACACCTGGGCATCGTCGCCATCTTCAACCTGATGATCGGGTTGCTGACCCCACCCATGGGCCTGTCGTTGTTCCTCGTGTCATCGATCGCCCAGGTGTCGCTGCGTCAATTACTCAAAGCGCTGATGCCTTTCTACATCCCCCTGCTGATCACGCTGGCCATCATTACGTTCTCAACCGATCTCGTGCTGTGGCTGCCAGGCTTCCTGCGCTAAGTCGCAGAGCCTCAAGCAATGACTGACTGCACTGGAATGAAGGAGTAGTAAAATGACACGCAAGCCAACTATCGGTTTCATCGGCCTCGGCAAGATGGGCGCCGGGTTTACTTCACGTCTCGTCGAAAGTGGCTATTCCGTCATCGGCTACGACATCGACGACGCTTGTTGCCAGGCCGCCAGGGCCAACGGCGTCGAGATTGCCGAGTCGCCGGCCAAGGTCGCCGAGCGTGCCGATATCATCCAGCTGTGCGTGATCTCCACGACTGCCGTGGAGGCGGTCATCCTCGGTGAGGGTGGCATCGCCGAGGTGACCCAGGGCCAGGGCAAGATCGTGGTCGACCACTCCACGACAGAGCTCGAGACCACCAAGCGCCTGGCGCAGACTCTGCTGGAGCGTAGCGGCATGCAATTCGTCGACGCCCCGGTATCCGGTGGACCCGGTGCCGCCGCCGAGGGACGCCTGGCCATCATGGCCGGTGGCGACCTGGCCGCCATCGAGGCCATCCAACCGCTGATGGCCACCCTTGGGCAATTCACGCGAATGGGCGAGGTCGGGGCCGGACAGGCCACCAAGCTGATCAACCAGGCACTGGTGCTCTCCAACTACTGCGTGATCGCCGAAGCCTGTAACCTCGGCAACCGTTTCGGCATCGATGTCAGCAAGATACCCGAGGCGCTATCCTCAGGCTATGCTGGCAGCAACCTGCTCAATGACCTTCTACCACGCATGATAGATAGCGACTTCGAACCGCGTGGCTACGCCCGGCAGATTCTCAAGGACCTGCATATGCTGCAGGACGCCGCCAATGCCTTGAATGTTTCCATGCCCATGGCGGGTACCGCCAACTCCCTCTACAGCATGCTGGTTTCCCAGGGCAAGGGAGAGCTGGATGGTGCCGCCATCGTATCGCTTCTGGAAGGTGTCACGCCGGAGAGCTCGTCATGACGTCACTTTCCATCATCGATGCGCACCAGCACTTCTGGGATCTGGAGCGCAACTACCTTCCGTGGCTCTGTGACGAGCCGATGATTCCGTTTCGCTATGGCGATTACAGCGCCATCCGGCGCAACTACTTGCCCGAGGATTACCGGCGCGATACGGGGAATTATCGGGTGGCCGGGTCGGTCTTCATCGAGACGGAGTGGGACCCCGCAATGCCAGTACAGGAGACCCGTTGGGTACATGCACTCGCCGATCACGAAGGGCTTCCCACCGTGACTGTGGCCCAAGCGCGCCTGGATCATCCCGATGTCGCTGAGGTATTGGCAGGGCACAGCGCTTTCCCTCGCGTGCGTGGTATTCGCCACAAGCCCGCTGCAGCCCCCTCAGCCACTGAAGCGACATCAGGTGCACCTGGCTCCATGGGCGATCCAGCCTGGCGCCGTGGCTACGCACAACTCGCGGAGCATGGGCTCTCCTTCGATCTTCAGACCCCATGGTGGCACTTCGAGGAAGCGGCCGAGCTCGCCGCCGACTTCCCGGAAACCCAAATCATCATCAACCACACGGGTCTACCGGCAGATAGAAGCAAGGAGGGGCTCGACGCTTGGCGTAAGGCTATGCATCGCGTCGCAGCACAGCCCAATGTCGCAGTGAAGATTTCAGGCATCGGTCTGCCTGGACACGCCTGGACAGCCGACACTAACCGGGGCGTTGTACTAGATACGCTAGAAGCCTTTGGCATTGAGCGTTGCATGTTCGCCAGCAACTTCCCCGTCGACAGCCTGGTAGCAACGTTCGACACCATCTTCAGTGGCTTTATGACCATCACCGCAGATTTAAGCGAAACGGATCGACGCAGGCTGTTTCACGACAACGCCGTTACCTACTATCGCATGCCAATCAACACCGATTGACCCTGACAGGTTGCTTACCTCGTACCTGGAATACGCCGCATGTCGGTGTGCGGCGTATTCGTGCATTTATGCAACGGCATCAATGACCGCGCTCACTCGACGGCCAACGCCTGCTCCAAGAGACGCGCCACGTGGATCGCCTCGCGACCACTGCCGTCCTTGATCTGATGGCGGCAGCTGGTGCCATCGGCGACCAGCACCGCATCGGCGTGCGCCTCGCGGATCGCCGGCAGCAGCGATAGCTCGGCCATCTGCAGCGAGGCGTCGTAGTGCTCCGCCTCATAGCCGAAGCTGCCCGCCATGCCACAGCAGGACGACTCGATGGTCTCGACCTCGAGCTCGGGTATCCACGCCAGCACCTGCTGTACCGGGCGCAGCGCGTCGAAGGCCTTCTGGTGGCAGTGACCGTGTAGCATGGCGCGCTTGTGGGGCAGCGGCTTGAGCGCCAGCTGCTCGGCGGCCTGGACCTCGACCAGGAACTCCTCGAACAGGTAGGCCGCCTCGGACAGTGCCCGAGCCTCTTCGCCGAACCCGTACTGCAGGAACTCGTCACGCATGGAGAGCAGGCACGACGGTTCGAGGCCGACGATCGCCACACCGCGTTTCACGTAGGGCAACAGTTGGTCCAGGGTACGCCTGGCCTCGGCCTTGGCCTTGTCGAATTGCCCCGATGACAGGTAGGTACGCCCACAGCATAGCGGCCGCTGGCCCGGCATGACGTTGAGATGCACCCAATAGCCGGCCGCTTCCAGCACGCGCTTGGCGGCCCTGGCGTTGTCGCCTTCCATATAGTTGTTGAAGGTGTCGACGAATAACAGCACCTCCCGCGCACCCGCGGCGATGCCGCTGGGCGCCTCGGCGCTGGCCAGGAAGTTGCCGTCAAATACCGGCAGTCCGCGCTGCGCGGCCAAACCCAGCGCCTGCTTGATGCGCCGCGCCAGGAACGGCACGCGCTCGACGCCGTTGACCAGCCCGGCAAGCCGGCTGGCCCAAGGGGCGTAGCGCGGCATCTCGCCGATCATGCGGTCGCGCAGGGAAAGCCCCCTGACGCGGGCCCGCGCGGTACGCGCCTCGATCTTGAACTTGGCCATGTCGACACCGGTCGGGCAGTCGCGCTTGCAACCCTTGCACGACACGCAGAGATCCAGCGCCTCCTTGACGTCGTCGCTGGCCAGGCCCTGGTCGCCGAGCTGGCCGGACAGCACCAGGCGCAGTGTGTTGGCACGCCCGCGGGTAAGATGCTGCTCATCTCTGGTGATGCGAAAGCTGGGGCACATGGTGCCGGCATCGAACTTGCGGCAGTGGCCGTTGTTGTTGCACATCTCCACCGCCATGGCCAAGCCATGAGTGGCATCGCCCCCCGAGCCCGGTGACGTCTGCTCGCCGCTGAGTGGGTCGCGCTTGACGTTCCAGGCCGACCAGTCGAATACCGGGGTCAGCGGAATCGCCTGATAGTCCTTGGCAAAGCGGAAGTAGCGGGCATCGTCCATCTTCGGCGTATCGACGATCTTGCCCGGATTGAACCGGTTGTCGGGATCGAACAGCTGCTTGATCTCGCGAAAGGCGTCGTTGACGGTGGACCCGAACTGCCAGGCCACCCACTCGCCGCGACACAGCCCGTCGCCGTGCTCGCCGGAGTAGGCGCCCTTGTACTCGCGCACCAGGGCCGACGCCTGCTCGGCGATCTCGCGCATCTTCTCGGCGCCATCGCGACGCATGTCGAGAATCGGCCTCACGTGCAAGGTGCCAACGCTGGCGTGGGCGTACCAGGTGCCCTCGGTGCCGTAGCGATGGAAGACCTCGGTAAGCTTGTCGGTGTATTCGGCGAGATGTTCGAGGGGCACCGCACAGTCCTCGATGAAGGAGACCGGCTTGCCGTCGCCCTTCATGCTCATCATGATGTTGAGCCCCGCCTTGCGCACGTTCCACAGCGCCTTCTGTTCGCCGGCCTCGGGCATGTCGACCACGCAGCCGGGCAGTCCCAGGTCGCCCATCAGTTGGTTGAGTCCGGCCAGCGCCTGGCGCTGGGAGGCCTCGTCCTGGCCGGCGAACTCCACCAGCAGAATCGCCTCGGGCTGGCCAATCAGCGCCTTCTCGATCACCGGCCGGAAAGCGGGGTTCTCCAGCGACAGGTCGATCATGGTGCGATCGACCAGCTCCACCGCGGTGGGGTCGAGCTTGACGATATGCTGGGTGAAATCCATCGCCTGATAGAAGGTGGGGAAATTCACCACCCCCAGCACCTTGTGCTGGGGCAGCGGCGAGAGCCGCAGGGTAATGCGCCGGCTGATCCCCAGGGTACCTTCCGAACCGACCAGCAGATGCGCCAGGTTGACGCGTCCGCCGGGGTCGTAGGGCTTGGGGTTCTGACAGTCGAACAGGTCGAGGTTGTACCCGCCGACCCGGCGCAGCACCTTGGGGAAGTGCTCACGAATCTCCGGGCCGACGCGTTCGGCAATGGCCCTGACCTGTTCGGCGAGGCGCTGCTCCGCCGAGCCCTCGGCCAGGCGGTCGACGTAGCCGAAATTCACCTCGCTGCCATCCGCCAGGCGCGCCTCGACGCCGAGCACGTTGTGGACCATGTTGCCGTAACGAATCGACCGCGAGCCGCAGGAGTTGTTGCCGGTCATGCCGCCGATGGTGCACTGGGCACTGGTCGATACATCCACCGGATACCACAGCCCGTGAGGCTTGAGCCAGGCATTGAGGTGGTCGAGCACGATGCCGGGCTCGACCACTACCGTGCGCGCTTCGGCGTCGAATTCGACCACCCCGTTGAGATAGCGCGTGGTGTCGATCACCAGCGCCTCGCCCACCGTCTGGCCACACTGGCTGGTACCAGCACCGCGAGCCAGTACCGGCACCCTGGCGTCGCGCGCGATATCCAGCGCTAGCCCCAGGTCCGCCTGGTGACGGGGAATCACCACCCCCACCGGGGTCACCTGATAGATCGATGCATCGGTCGAATAGCGCCCCCGTGAGGCCTGGTCGAACAGCACCTCGCCTTGCAGCTCGCGGGATAGCCGTGCCGCCAGTTCGGTCACCGGCTTGACCTTGGCATCGCGGGATTGCGTCTTATCGGTCAGGGACGTCATGCGCCCTCCTCAGTCATTCACCCGGGTCAAACGGCGCGGTTGAGCGGATTGGCAGCGAAGTAGTCGAGTGCTGCGACCACACCGCTGCCCTTGAGCGAGATGCCGGCCAGCTTCATGCCGGCCTCGCAGCCCCCCAGGGTGGCAATCAGCGTCAGGTCGTTGCAGTCGCCCAGATGGCCAATGCGGAACATCTTGCTCTTGGCCTTGCCAAGCCCGGTGCCCAACGAAAGATCGAAGCGCTCATAGATGATCTTGCGCACGTCGTCGGCATCGATGTTGTCCGGCACCACTACCCCGGTCAGCACCGGCGAGTAGACCGCAGGGTCCTGACACTGCACCTCGAGTCCCCAAGCCTCGACGGCGGTACGCACTCCTGCCGCCCAGCGCTGGTGGCGCGCAAGAACATTCTCCAGGCCTTCATCCAACAGCATATCCAGCGCTTCGTTGAGCCCGTACAGCAGGTTGGTACTCGGCGTGTAGGGCCAGTAGCCGTTCTGGTTGGCCTCGAGGATCTCGTCCCAGGCCCAGAAGCTCTTGGGCAGCTTGGCCGTCTTGCTGACCTCGATGGCCTTGTCGGAGAGCGCGTTGAAGCTGATACCCGGCGGCAGCATCAGGCCTTTCTGGGAGCCCGACACGGTGACGTCGACACCCCACTCGTCGTGACGGAAGTCGGCACTGGCCAGCCCCGAGATGGTATCCACGATCAGCAGCGCCGGGTGGCCGGCGGCGTCGATGGCGCGCCGCACCGCGGCGATGTCGCTGGTCACACCGGTAGAGGTCTCGTTGTGGACCACGCAGACTGCCTTGATGTCGTGGCTGCTATCCTCCTTGAGCCGAGCCTCGATCATGTCGGCCTGCACCCCGTGGCGCCAGCCCTCATAGCCCGGCAGGCCGATGAACTCAGGCTCGAGATCGAGGCGACGCGCCATCTTCTGCCACAGCGTGGCGAAGTGACCGGTCTCGAACATCAGCACCCGATCTCCCGGCGACATGGTGTTGGCCAGCGCCGCTTCCCAGGCACCGGTACCCGATGCCGGGTAGATGATCACCGGGCTCTGGGTCTTGAAGATCTTCTGAATCTTGGACAGCAGCTCGCGACCCAGCGCCCCGAACTCGGGGCCGCGATGGTCGATGGTCGGCAGGCTCATGGCGCGCAGGATACGATCCGGTACCGGCGAGGGCCCCGGGATCTGCAGGTAGTGCCGGCCAGAGGGATGGAAGTCGAGCTTGAGCATGGTCTTGTCTCCACGAATCGGTTGTACTTTTGATAATGAATGCAATTTACCGAGCTAAAAAACCACTACTTGACGCATCCCTCGGCGCGCAGCGTCGCCAGTTCGTCAGGCGAGACCCCCAGGAGCGACGTCAGTACCTCATCGGTATGCTGACCAAACAGCGGCGCCGCTGAGCGAATCTGTGACGGGGTGCGCGAAAATTTGCTGGGAAAGCCGATGGTCTTCATCTTGCCGATCACCGGATGCTCCATCTCCTCGACCATGCCTCGCGCCAGGTAGTGCTCATCCTGCATCGCCTGGCCAAAATCGTTGATCGGCCCCGCCGGGACCCCGGCCTTGTCGCACAGCGCCAGCCAGTGGTCGGCGTCCTGGTCGGCCATGATCTCCTCGAGCAGCGTCTCGAGGGTCTCGACGTGCTGGCCGCGGTCATGGTTGGTAAGAAAACGTGGGTCGGCCATCAGGTCCTCGCGCCCCAGCACATCGCCACACAAGCGCTCCCAGGTCCGCTGGTTGGCGCAGCCCAGCATCAGATAGCCGTCGCGGGCCTTGATCGCCTGATACGGGGCGGACACCCGATGACGCCAGCCGGTAGGCTCGGGTACCTTGCCCTCGGCGAAATAGGCCGCGGCTTCCCAGGCGAACCACGGCAAACCGCACTCGGTGATGGCGATATCGATATGCTGGCCCTCGCCGGTGGTCATCTTGTGAATATGCGCGGCGAGGATCGAATAGACCGCGGTGATCCCCGCGCCGATGTCATAGACGGCGATGCCAGTCTTGAGCGGGCGCTTGCCCTTCTCACCGGTCATCGACATCAGACCGCTCATGCCCTGGGCCACCAGATCGAACCCACCGCGGTGGCTATAGGGACCGGTCTGGCCATAGCCGGAAATCGAGCAGTAGACGATTCCCGGGTTGATCGCCTTGATGGTGTCGTAGTCGATCTGCAGCGACTTGGTGACCCCGGTGCGGTAGTTCTCGACGATCACGTCGGCATCTTCGGCCAGCCGATAGAAGATCTCCCTGGCACGCGCATCCTTGAGATTCAGCGCGATACTCTTCTTGTTGCGGTTGATCTGCGAGAAGCAGGTCGATTCGTCGTTGACGTAGGGCCCCATCTGGCGGCTGTCATCGCCGCCGTTGGTCTTCTCGACCTTGATCACCTCGGCGCCCATATCGGCCAGCACCATGGTGCAGTAGGGACCGGCCATGATCTGCGAGATATCCAGCACTTTCAGATTATCTAAGGGAAGCATCGGCTCCACCTCGCTTGTCATTAGTGACCCGTCCACTCGAACGGCGTCTTGTTGACGAACTTGTTGACCGCCGCCTTGAAATCGTCGCTCATGTAGCAGGTGATCACCCAATCATCGCTGGCGTCACGGGCGGCACGCCGCTGTTCCTGAACTCGCCCCACCAGCGCCTTGCTGGCCTGCACGGTGAGCGGCGCACGCCGAGCGAACTGGGCGGCCACCTCGGCCACCCGAGCATGGATCTGATCGGCCTCGACCACCGCATTGACCAGGCCGGCCTGGCTGGCCTCCTCGGCGCTGAACAGCTTGCCTAGCATCAGTGCCTCCTTGGTCCGCGCGATGCCTATCATGTCGATCAGCCGTGAAACGTTGGTGATCGACAGGCAGTTGCCCAGGGTCTTGGCGATAGGCACACCGAACTTGAGGCTTGGCGTGCAGTAGCGAAAATCGCAGACCATGGCCAGGGCTGCGCCGCCGCCCACGCAGGCCCCCTCGATCAGCGCGATGGTGGGTTTATTGAGGGTCTCCAGCTTGCCGACCACGCGATCGATACGCCGCTCATAGTCAATCGCATCCTCTGGCTTCGAGAAGTGGCTGAACTGGGTGATATCGGTGCCCGCCACGAAGGCCTCTCCGCCGACGCCATGCAGCACCACCGCGTGTACCTGCTTATCCTTTGCCAGTTGATCGCAGTAGGACTCCAGGGCGTCGTACATCTCCCAGGTCATGGCATTGCGGCTTTGTGGGCGATTGAATCCCAGCCAGGCCACGCCGTCGCGCACCTCGAACAGCAGACTCTCTTCGTTCATATGCTTCTCCATGCCCCTCCCGGCGCGACCCGGCCGGGAGGGGGGCGTTGGCTTAGCGATACGGGCTTAGCGATAGAAGAACTCGACCAGCGCCATGGGAATCGCCGGGATATAGGTGACCATCAGCAGCACCACCAGCAGGACGCTGATAAAGCCCAGGTTGGCGCGCGTCACCGACCAGACATCACACTTGGCGATCGAGCAGGCGGTGATCAGCACGCTGGCCACCGGCGGGGTCTGCTGGCCGATCGCCAGGTTGAGGCATACCACAAGGCCGAAGTGCACCGGATCGATGCCTGCCGCGCCGACCAGCGGCATGACGATGGGCACCACCAGGATGATCGCCGCCGCCGAGTGCAGGAACAGCCCGATCAACAGGAAGAAGACGTTCAGCATCATCAGGATGGCGTACTTGTTATCGGTCAGCCCGAGCACTGCCTGGGCCAACTGCTGCGGCATGCGCATTTCGGTCAGGAACACCCCGATCAGCGCTGACGCCGCCACCAGCAGCATCACCACCGCAGTCTGCTGGCCGCCATCGATGATCGCCTTGTAGAGGGTGCGCATGTCCAGCTCACGATAGATTACGGCACTGATGAAGATCGCCGCCGCCACCGCCAACCCCGCGCCCTCGGTGGCCGTCACGAAACCGCCGAAGATCGAGCCGAGGATGATGATCGGCAGGGTCAGCGCCCAGCTGGCCTCCTTGGCGGTCTGCTTGACCCGCTTGAACTGGAAGACTTCTTCCACCGGCCAATCGTATTTGCGCGCATAGTAGTAGCACAGCGCCGCCAGGCCGCCGGCCCCGAGCAGGCCGGGCACGATACCGGCCACGAACAGTTGGACGATGGACGCCCCTGACATCACCCCGTAGAGGATCATCGGAATCGAGGGCGGAATGATGATCGCCAGCGACGCCGAAGACGACGTTACCGCCGCTGCAAAGGAGCTCGGATAGCCGCGCTTCTTCATCGCCGGAATCAGTACCGAACCGGTGGCGGCCACGTCTGCCACGGCGGAGCCGGAAATCTCGGCAAAGAACAGCGAGACGCCGACATTGATCATCGCCAGCCCGCCGCGGATAAAGCCGAACAGAGCTGAAGCAAATGCGATCAGGCGCTTGGAGATGCCGCCAGTGTTCATGATGGCCCCGGCCAGCACGAACATCGGAATCGCCAACAGCGGGAAACTGCTGGCCCCCTCGAACATGGTCAGCCCGATGTTGGGCAGCATGTCGAGGCCCTGATAGGCGACGATGGCCACCGTCGCCACGATCGCCAGCGCCACGGCGATGGGTAGCCCCATCAGGATCAGCCCCAGCAAGCCAATTATCATGAAGGGCAGTGTCATGGCTGATCCCTCTTGGTCAGTGATTCCGCGGTGAAGCCGGCCCGCGCGTTGTCACGCTCGGCCTCGGCAATGGCGTGGCGGATCTCCTCCTCTTCCTGGGTCAGGCCGGAGCGCACCTTGGCCAGGTGGGCGGGCATGCTCAGCAGTTGGGCAATGATGAACAGCCCGGCGCCAATGGGAATCACCGACTGGGTGAAAGTGAGCGGTACCCAGCGCAGGGTGATCAAGGTCATGCCCTGCATGACATCGAGGACCACCAGGCCGGCCCAGCCGAGTATCAGGAAGAAGCCGATGAACAGTGCCTCGGAAACATAGGCAATCGGCATGCGGATATGCACCGGCATGGCGGCCAGCACCCCGTCGACACCGATATGGCCGCGCTTGAGCGCTGCCAGGGCCCCGGCGTAGTAGGTCAGCCACACCAGCATGATGGCGGCGACTTCGTCATACCAGGAGGGCGTCCGCCAAGCGTAGCGGGTCACCACCGCATAGAGCACCACCAGCGTCAGCGACACCATCAGCACTACCGTGACGATCTCGAGCAAACGCTCCATGATGCGGGAGAGTTGATTCACAGTACCCATGGATCTCGACTCATTGAGGTAAGGGTCGGGGCCCCCACGCCGCTAGCGTGGCGTGGGGGTCGAGGACACAGACGGAAGTTGTCTGTCGTCAGGAGCCGTTGCCGAGTTCCAACACCATATCGATCAGCTCCTGGGAGCCCGGCACTTCGCTGGCGAAGGCCTCGTAGATCGGCGAGGAGGCGTCGATGAACACCGAGGTATCGACCTCGTTCACTTCGGTTCCCGCTGCCTCGATGACCCCGATCAGATCCTGGTCCAGCTGGGCGGCGTGCTCGTAGACGTACGCCTGAGTCTCCTGGGCTGCCTCGGTGATGATCTCCTGGATCTCCTCTGGCAGGTTGTCGAAACGCCGCCCGGCGGTCAGGTAGGCCGGGGTATAGACGTGGCCGGTGAGGGAGAGATAGTCCTGGACTTCCTGGAAGCGCTGCCCGGCGATCTGCGCCAGCGGGTTCTCCTGGCCATCCATTACGCCGGTTTGCAGCGCCATGAATACCTCGGAGAGCGACATCGGCGAGGGCTCGGCACCGTACTCTTCGAACATCCTCACCCGCCACACGCCCTGGGGCACCCGCAGCTTGACGCCACGCAGGTCTTCCGGCGTGTTGATGGCTCGCTGATTGTTGGTGATGTGGCGGAAACCGTTTTCCCACACCGCCAGAACGCGATAGCCGTTCTCCTCAGCCAGTGGCGCCAGGTGCGGCCAGAATACCTCTTCCTCGACGCGACTCATGTGCTCGCGATCCTGGATCAGGTAGGGCAGCTCGAACAGGCCGAATTCATCGGCCACCGATGACATGATGGTGGACGGTAGCGCCAGGTCGACGGTGCCTAAGCGCATGCGCTGCAGCAGCTCGGAGTCGGTGCCCAACTGGCTGGAACCGAAGGACACCACTTCATAGGGCTCGGGCAGACGCTCGTTGGCCAGCTCGGCGAAGTAGTTGGCGGAGTCGGTGAACAGCGAATCGGGGCCACCGACGTGGCCCAGAGTGATTTCGCGGGCCTGGGCTTGCAGGGAGACCGACGCCACCGCGATGGCGAGCGTGGCGACAGCGACACGTGGAAATAGCATGGCGTGTTACCTCTTTATTCTAGTGTTGGCATGATGCTCGGGTTGGGACGTTATGCATTTGTTGTGCTTGTACGGACTCTTGCTCGATGACGTGAAAGTCAGCAGATCTTGCTAGACTCTGAAAATGAATTCTTTATTCAAAGCCTGCTCTTCAAGCTAGTCGGGGCCCAGCGGCGGTGTCAAGCCACTAATGGTCGTGGAGGTCACGGGCTCATTCTGGCGCCAGGCCCCAGGCCAGTCCGGCCGCCTCGATTCCTGCCTGGGCCGCGTCCTGATCCTGTGGCGATGAAGCGCCGCTGACGCCGACCGCCCCGATCACCAGTTGCTGCTCATCGAGTATCAACACTCCACCGGCGACCGGTACGAAGTGGCCACCGGACGCCGCCGCCACGCTGGCCAGAAAGGCCGGCCGTTCGGCATTACGCTCACCGATCACGCCGCTGGCAGCACCGTTGCCTAACGCGGCAAACGCTTTGCCACGCGCTACCGGCAAGCGCAGCGGTGCGCAACCATCCTCGCGTTCGGCGGCCACTACGTGCCCCCCTCCATCGAGAACGACCACGCTAAGCGGCTCCATCTCGTCGGCACGCGCCCTGGCGAACGCAGCGTCGAGAATGTTCCGCGCCTGGGCGCGCGTGAGGTCAACGCGACAGCGATATACCTTGCCGGCCATGTTGCAGCTCCTGGAGACAGTGGTGGTTCGGGTGGGTCGACTCGGCAATGCCTGGCAGCCGACCGCCGCTTGCTGGAATTATGAATTCATAATACCTTTTGCACTATGCCGTCAATATCGCCAACATGGAAATCGGGTGCGCGCGGTAGCGACATCCTGGCAAGGACGTCCAGATGGCCGGCCGTGAACAAGGAACCTGAGCATGAGCAAGATTCAACATCGCAACCTGTACCGGGAAGTTGCCGATAGGATCCGTGAACTGATCGAGCACGGCGACTTGGTGCCCGGCGAGCGCATCTCGGAAAAACAGCTGTGCGAAACCTTCGGCGTATCGCGCACGCCGCTGCGCGAGGCGCTCAAGGTATTGGCCTCGGAGGGGCTGGTAGAGCTGCTGCCCAACCGCGGGGCGCGGGTCATGCAGCTGACGGTAAAGATGGTCAAGGACACCTACGACCTGATGGGCGCGCTGGAGGGGTTATCCGGCGAACTGGCCTGCCAGCAGATCAGCGATGGCCAGATTACTGCGATCTGCAAGCTCCACGACCAGATGCTCGACCACTATCACAACCGAGAGATGCAGGCCTACTTCGCCGTCAACCGGCAGATTCATGAAAGCATTCTGGCTGCTGCCAATAACCAGGTACTCGAGGAGATGTATAACAACCTCAGCTACCGGGTGAAGCGGGTGCGCTACTCGAAGAAGATGACCGACGCCTTCTGGCGCCAGGCGGTCAATGATCATGAGATGATGATCGTGGCGCTAAAGGCACGTGACGGCAAACGGCTGGGGCAGATCCTGCGCGACCATCTGTGCCACAAACTGGAAGTGGTGACACTGGCCGGCGTCATCGAAGACGACGAGCTGATCAACGCCGTCAACGGCTGAACCGCTACTCCCACCCCTCCAGTCGCATCGCCGAGCGCTCCAGGCGCTGAGTCTCGACCTCGATCTCGCGCAACCGCTCGCCGATGCTGGTCAGGTGCTCCAGCGCGACCCGCTTGGCCAGTGCAGGTTTGCCCTGCACCACCGCATCGTGCAGCCGGGCGTGCTGGCGGTTGATCATCTCGCGCGGCTCGGCGCGATGATAGAGGTTCTTCACCGAGGCAAACACCGAGCTGAGCAGCAGATCGGTGAGGCTCTGCAGGGTGTGCACCAGCACCGGGTTGTGCGAGGCCTGGCAGATCGCCAGGTGAAAGGCATGATCGAGACGCGCCAACTGCTCCACATCGATATGCTCGGAGGCATCGATATAGGCGGCCATCTCGCGGTAGCGGCGAGTGATCAGCACGCGGTCCGCCGAGGTGCCGCGACTGGCGGCCAGCGACGCCGACTCCCCCTCCAGCAACGCGCGCACCTCGAGCAGGTCGAAGAGCGTACGTGGATGACTCTTGAACAGATGCATCAGCGGATTGTCGTCCCGCGGCGGTACCAATTGCGCGACCATCGAGCCACGCCCATGGCGGGTCTCGATCACGCCCTTGCTGCGCAGCGCGCGCAGCCCCTCGCGTAGCGAGGAGCGCGACACCCCAAGCTTGTCGCATAGCCGCCGCTCGGAGGGCAGCAGTTGGCCGGGGCGAAACACGCCATCGAGAATCAGCCGTTCGAGCGTTGCCGCGACCCCGTCGGGGGTGCGCATGCCGGCCAGGCGTTCTTCGGGCATCAAGGGCATTGCGGGCTCCTCGCCTCTGCTGGGCTGCGAAACTATCCTCATGGCACGTCAGGATGTAGATTGGAAAAGATTTCCACAATATAGACCAATGTCTGGTCAGACCACTACACCACAGGCTGGACAAGGCTGCCCTGAGGGCACAGATTGGATGCCTGACGCGCAAGCTGGGGAGTCACCATGAACATTCTTTACGATGCGGCGCTGGACGGCGAGCTGCCGCATAACGACAAGGCCGAGGTGCAGGTACGCCTCACCGAGGCAGTGCCCGGCATGACCCTGCTGTATCGCGAGGAGGACCTGCGCCCGTTCGAGTGCGACGGCCTGGCCGCCTACCGCGTACTGCCGATGCTGGTCGCGCTGCCCGACAGCCTCGACCAGGTCGAGGCGCTGCTCAAGACCTGTCACGCCATGGGCGTACCGGTGGTCACCCGCGGCGCCGGCACCGGACTCTCGGGCGGTGCCCTGCCGCTGGAGCAGGGCGTTCTGCTGGTAATGTCGCGCTTCAAGCAGATACTCGAGATCGACCCTGACGCGCGTATCGCACGCATTCAGCCTGGGGTCCGCAACCTGGCGATTTCCGAGGCCGCGGCGCCCTACGGCCTCTACTACGCGCCGGATCCGTCGTCGCAGATCGCCTGCTCGATCGGCGGCAACGTCGCCGAAAACGCCGGCGGCGTGCACTGCCTGAAGTACGGGTTGACCGTGCACAACGTGCTCAAGGTCGAGGTGATGACCATCGAGGGCGAGCGCATGACGCTGGGCAGCGAGGCCTTCGATGCGCCGGGGTTCGACCTGCTGGCACTGTTCACCGGCTCCGAGGGCATGCTCGGCGTGGTCACCGAGGTGACCGTCAAGCTGCTGCCCAAGCCGGAGAGCGCCAAGGTGCTGATGGCCAGCTTCGATGACGTCGAAAAGGCCGGCAAGGCGGTGGGCGACATCATCGCCGCGGGCATCATTCCCGGCGGACTGGAGATGATGGACAAGCTGGCCATCCAGGCCGCCGAGGATTTCGTCAAGGCCGGCTACCCGGTGGAGGCGGAAGCGATCCTGCTGTGCGAGCTCGACGGCGTCGAGGCCGACGTCGACGACGACTGCGAGACGGTCAAGCAGGTGCTGCGCCAGGCCGGCGCCACCGCCATCAGTCTGGCCCGCGACGACGCCGAGCGCGCCAGGTTCTGGGCGGGTCGCAAGAACGCCTTCCCCGCTGTGGGCCGCATGTCGCCGGACTACTACTGCATGGATGGCACCATCCCCCGCCGCGAGCTGCCGCGGGTGCTCAAGGGCATCGCCGCGCTCTCGGAAGAATCCGGCCTGCGCGTGGCCAACGTCTTCCACGCCGGCGACGGCAACATGCACCCGCTGATCCTGTTCGATGCCAACCAGCCCGGCGAGCTCGAGCTGGCCGAGGACGTGGGCGGCAAGATCCTCGAGCTGTGCGTCGCGGCTGGCGGCTCGATCACCGGCGAGCACGGCGTCGGCCGCGAGAAGATCAACCAGATGTGCGCCCAGTTCCAGCCCGACGAGATCACCGCCTTCCATGCGGTCAAGGCGGCCTTCGACCCGACCCGCCTGCTCAATCCGGGCAAGAACATCCCGACGCTGGCGCGGTGTGCCGAATTCGGCGCCATGCACGTCCACAACAACGAACTGCCGCACCCCGAGCTGCCGCGTTTCTGAGGAGCCTTCATGGCAGATAGCGTTTCCCTACACGACCAAGATAACAGCGAGGCGCTGTGCGAGCAGGTGCGCCAGGCCAACCGCGACAAGACCCCACTGCGTATCGTCGGCGGCAACACCAAGGCCTTCTATGGCCGCCCCGTGCAAGGCGTCGAACTGTCGACCCGGGATCACCGCGGCATCCGCCACTACGACCCAGTGGAGCTGATCGTCTCGGTGCGCGCCGGCACGCCGCTGGCCGAGCTCGAGGCAGTGCTCGACGCCGAGGGCCAGCGCCTGCCCTGCGAACCGCCCCACTTCGGCGCCAGCGCCACGCTCGGCGGCATGATCGCCTGCGGGCTGTCCGGCCCGCGCCGGCCCTGGGCCGGCAGCGTGCGTGACCTGGTGCTGGGTACTCGAGTGATCACCCATGACGGCAAGCAGCTGCGCTTCGGCGGCGAGGTGATGAAGAACGTCGCCGGTTACGACCTGTCGCGGCTGATGGTCGGCGCCCAGGGCACCCTGGGCCTGCTCACCGAAGTCTCGCTCAAGGTACTGCCCAAGCCCGCCGCCAGCCACAGCCTGCGCCTCGAGCTACCGCTCGACGCGGCGCTGATCAAGCTCGCCGAATGGGGCCGCCAGCCACTGCCGCTGTCTGCGGCCAGCTATCACGACGGCGCCCTGCACCTGCGCCTCGAGGGCGGCGTGAGCTCGGTGGCGGCGACCCGCGAGCGCCTCGGCGGTGACATCCTCGACACTGGCTACTGGGAAGAACTGCGCGAGCTGCGCCTGGCCTTCTTCTGCGCCGACCAGCGCCCGCTGTGGCGCCTGTCGCTGCCCAACAATACGCCGCCGCTGGCCCTTGGCGGCGAGGTGCTCTACGACTGGGCCGGCGCCCAGCGCTGGCTGAAGAGCGGCGCCGACGCCGCCGACATCCGCGAGGCCTGCGCCCGCGCCGGCGGCCACGCCACCTGTTACACCCCGGGGGTTGCCGAGCCGTTCACGCCGCTGGCACCGGTGGTGGCCAAGTACCATCGCAACCTCAAGGCCGAGCTCGACCCCAACGGGATCTTCAACACCGGCCGACTCTACGCGGAGGTCTGAATGCAGACGCACTTTACCCCTGAGGACCTCGAGAAACCGCACATCAAGGAAGCCGACCGCGTGCTGCGCAGTTGCGTGCACTGCGGCTTCTGCAACGCCACCTGTCCCACCTACCAGCTGCTGGGCGACGAGCGCGACGGCCCCCGCGGGCGCATCTACCTGATCAAGGAGCTGCTCGAGAGCCGCGACGATGACGACCAAGTCACCGCCGAGACGCGCCTGCATCTCGACCGCTGCCTAACCTGCCGCAACTGCGAGACCACCTGCCCGTCCGGCGTCGAGTACCACAAGCTGCTGGATATCGGCCGCGCCGAGATCGAGCGCCGGGTACCGCGTAGCACCGGCGAGCGCGCTCAGCGCTATGCCCTGCGCAAGATGCTGGTGGAGCCCAAGCGCTTCCAGGCGCTGCTCAAGCTCGGCCAGACCTTCAAGCCGCTGGTGCCCGGCGCGCTGAGGAGCAAGATGCCGCCGGCGCCGGTAGACGCCGGCCAGCGCCCCAACCACCGCCCGCATAGCCGCCAGATGCTGATTCTCGAAGGCTGCGTGCAGCCGGGGCTGTCACCCAACACCAATGCCGCCACCGCGCGAGTGCTGGATCGTCTCGGCATCGGCCTGACGCCGGTCAGCAAGGCCGGCTGCTGTGGCGCCATCGATTTCCATCTCAACGCCCAGGACAACGGCCGTGCCCGGGCGCGGGCCAATATCGATGCCTGGTGGTCACATATCGAGGCCGGCGCGGAAGCAATCGTGCAGACCGCCAGCGGCTGCGGCGCCTTCGTCAAGGAGTACGCCGAGATCCTCGCCGATGACCCGGCCTACGCCGAGAAAGCCGCACGCGTCAGCGCCCTGGCCAAGGACCTGGTGGAGGTGCTGCGCGACGAAACGCTCGACGAGTTGAGTATCGGCGAGTCCCGCAAGCTGGCCTTCCACTGCCCCTGTACCCTGCAGCATGCTCAGAAACTCGGCGGCGCGGTGGAGGGCGTGCTCACCCGGCTCGGCTTCGCGCTGACCCCGGTGGCCGACGCCCACCTGTGCTGCGGCTCGGCGGGGACCTATTCGATCACCCAGCCCGAGCTCGCCACCGAGCTGCGCAACAACAAGCTCGACGCCCTGGAAGCCGGCCAGCCGGAGACCATCGTGACGGCCAATATCGGCTGTCAGACCCACCTCGCTGGCGCCGGACGCACCCCGGTTCGCCACTGGATCGAGATCGTCGATGAGGCGCTGCCCTCCACGTTGGGTAGCGCCTAGAGAACCTTCAGACCACATCAGATGAGCGCCGGGGACAAGGCTAAGCGAGGGTCTTTTGCCATGGATGGCAAAGTAGCGCCCAGGGACGGGTTTACAGCGCCCTCGCGATGACTTGTCGACGGGAAGCTCATCACCGGCAACAGTGCCAACCAAGGAGATCCCCATGAAAACCAAGTCCGTACTCACCCTAACCGACGTCAACGCCATCCTCAATGCCGCCCAGCAGGAAGCCGAGGCCAACGGCTGGGCGGTGACCATTGCCGTGGCCGACGACGGCGGCCACCTGCTCGGCCTGCGCCGCCTCGACGGCGCAGCCCCCATGACGCCCGGGGTCGCCAGCGAAAAGGCGCGAAGCGCCGCCCTGGGCTGCAAGGAGACACAAGTCTTCGAAGACATGATCAACGGCGGCCGTAACGCCTTCCTGTCGGCACCGATGCAAGGTTTGTTGTCCGGCGGCGTGCCGGTACTGGTCGACGGCCAGGTCGCCGGCACCGTGGGGGTGTCCGGGGTCAAGCCCGACCAGGACGTCCAGGTTGCCAAGGCCGGCATCGCCGCCGTCGCCTGAGTATCAGCGCTGCCCGCCTTCGCGGCGGGCAGCGCCTTTCAGCGCGTCCTCTCCAGCAGCCAGTCGCGAAACAGCTGTCTCGCGCTGCCGCCACCGCCGCGTCCGTCGATCAGGCCATAGCCTCCCCCCGTACTCAGCGTCATGCCCTCGAGTCCTACCAGGACGCCACTGGCGAGTTGGTCATCGATCAGCCCCCGCCAGCCCAGGCCAATGCCCTGGCCGGCGATCACCGCCTGAATCAACAAGGTGTAATTGTTGAAGGTCAGCTCCGCCGGCTGCACGTAGGCCATATCGGCCAAGGCCTTGAAGTATGCCGGCCAGTCGAGCCAGTGCTGGCCCGGCTCGCTCAACAGCGCCATCAGCGGCAGTTCGCTGAGCCTCGCCAGGCTATCGATTGGGCCGTGCTGGTCGAGAAACGCCGGGCTGCATACCGGCATCACCGTTTCATCGAACAGCCTAGGCACGCCGCTCAGGGTGCGCGCATCGCAGAACAGCAGCGCCACGTCGACCTCCTGGTCGTGCCAGTCGCGGCCGCCTTGATGGGTCATGATGCGCACGTCGATATCCGGATGCCGCTGGCGGAACTGCGGCAGTCGCGGCAGTAGCCAGTAGGCGGCGAACGAGAAGTCGGTGAGGATATTGACCTGCGGATGGCGATGCTGGCGCTGCAGACGGTCGAGGGTACGCTCGATGGTAGCGAATCCCTCCTGCACGCTGACGAACAGCGCCTGACCGGCCTCGGTAAGACGCACCCCACGATAGATGCGCTCGAACAACGGCATGCCCAGTTGCTCCTCCAGCGCTCGTACCTGCTGGCTTACCGCCGACTGGGTCGAGTGCAGCTCGCCAGCGGCGGCCGTAAAGCTCAGATGCCGCGCCGCCGCCTCGAACACCCGCAGCCCGTGGGGCGACACCCGCCTGCCGATCAACGACATTAGCCCACCTAATGACTTGGATTAATATTTAGCGAGTTTACAGGATTTCGCATAAGGCATGAGACTAGATGGCAGCCTACCCACCCGCCACTGTCGACGCGAGGTATTCGCCATGCCGGCCAAGCAACCGCACATCCTGTTTCTGATGGCCGATCAGATGACCGCCAGCAAGCTGCCGTTCTACGGCCACTCGCTGGTCAAGACGCCGCATCTGTCGCGACTCGCTGCCGAGGGGGTGGTGTTCGACTCCGCCTACTGCAACAGCCCGCTGTGTGCACCGTCGCGCTTCACGCTGATGGCCGGCCAACTGCCGTCACGGATCGGCGGTTACGACAACGCCGCCGAGTTCGCCGCCGATATCCCCACCTACGCCCACTACCTGCGCGACGCCGGCTACTTCACCGCACTCACCGGCAAGATGCACTTCTGCGGTCCCGACCAGCTGCATGGCTTCGAGGAGCGCCTGACCACCGACATCTACCCCGCCGACTTCGGCTGGTTCGTCGACTGGGAGAACTTCCACGAACGGCCCAGCTACTATCACAACATGGCCTCGGTCACTCAAGCCGGGCCCTGTGTGCGCTCCAACCAGATCGACTTCGACGACGAAGTGGCCTTTCGCGCCCAGCGCTTCCTCTACGACTATGCCCGCAACGGCGAGACGCGGCCGTTCTGCCTGACGGTGTCGCTGACTCACCCCCACGACCCCTACACCATTGCCCAAGAGTACTGGGACCGCTACCAGCATGACGCCATCGACATGCCCCGTGTCCCCTACAGCCGCACGCTGATGGATCCCCACTCCCAGCGCCTGCGCCACGTCTACCAGCTGGAGGAAGGCGGCGTCAGCGATGCGCAGATTCGCAATGCCCGCCACGCCTACTACGGGGCGCTAAGCTACGTCGACGACCAGATCGGCGCGGTGCTAAAGGCGCTGGAGGAGACCGGCCTGGCCGACGACACCATCATCGTGTTCTCCGGCGACCACGGCGACATGCTCGGCGAGCGCGGCCTATGGTACAAGATGAGCTGGTTCGAGGACTCGGCGCGGGTGCCGATGCTGGTCCACGCCCCCGGCCGCTTTGCGCCGGGCCGGGTCAGCCAGTCGGTCTCGACCATGGACCTGCTGCCGACCTTCGCCGAGCTGGCAAACCACGGCCTGGCCCCCGAGTACGCCGTACCGGTGGACGGTCGCAGCCTGCTACCGTACCTCACCGGCCAGGGCGGCCATGACGAAGTGATCGGTGAATATCTTGGCGAGGGCGCCATCGCCCCGCTGCTGATGATTCGCCGCGGCCGCTACAAGTTCGTGCACAGCGCCCCCGACCCCGACCAGCTATTCGACCTCGAGGTCGACCCGCTGGAGCTGACCAACTTGGCCGAGTCGCCGGAGCACCTCGATCGCTGTAAGCAATTCCGCAACGAAATCGACAGCCGCTGGGACTATGCCCGCCTGCATGACGAAGTGATCGCCAGCCAGCGGCGTCGCAAGCTGGTATCCCGGGCGCTAAAGCAGGGCAGGGTCACCCCCTGGGACCACCAGCCGCATTTCGATGCCAGCCAGCAGTACATGCGCAATACCATCGACCTCGACGACCTCGAGCGCCGCGCGCGCTTCCCGGTGGTTGGCGACACCTGACGCACCCGCAGCGAGCTAGGCTAACACCCTGACATTTTCGCACAGAGCCAAGGCTGTACACTTATGAGACACCCCCTCACGACTCCATAACCTAACAATCAAAGGAGAACACTCTCATGAGCTCAACGAGCGACCCCTCGTCACCTCCCGGGGCCAACGACATGCAAACCGACTATGTCGTTGGTCAAGACAATGTCGAAGGGAGCCTCGGCCCCATCGGTTTCGATATCCACAACCGCGTCTTCGCCGTATCGGCACTCGCCTCGGTCGTCTTCATCCTCCTCACCCTGATGTTCCCCGAACGAGCCGGCGGCATCTTCCAGTCCATCGTCGGTTTCTCCACCGGTACCCTGGACTGGTATTTCATGCTGGTGGTGGATTTCTTCATCCTGTTCTGCGTGGCGCTGGTGGTGCTGCCCTATGGGTCGATCCGGCTCGGCGGGCCGGATGCGCGGCCGGACTATAACTACCTGTCGTGGTTCTCGATGCTGTTCGCCGCCGGTATCGGTATCGGGCTGCTGTTCTTCGGGGTGCTGGAGCCGGTCTATCATGCCAACGTCTCCTTGCCGCTGGGCATTCCCTCGCCGTTTGGCGACGGCGGCGCGCTCGACCCGGAGGCGATTCCCGGCGCCACCGCCATGGGCCTTGCCGGCACCTACCTGCACTGGGGCATCCACGGCTGGGCCGTCTACGTGGTGATGGCGCTGGCGCTGGCCATCTTCACCTACAACAAGGGCCTGCCGTTCTCGATTCGCTCGGCCTTCTTTCCCATCCTCGGCGACCGCGTGTGGGGCTGGTGGGGCCACGCCATCGATATCCTGGCGGTGTTTTCCACCCTGTTCGGGTTGGCGACGTCGCTGGGGCTCGGCGCCCAGCAGGCCAATGCCGGGATGAATTTCGTGTTTGGCCTCGAGGTCACGACCACCACCCAGGTCATCATCATCCTGCTGGTGACCGCCGCAGCGCTGGTGTCGGTGTGGCGCGGGCTCGAGGGCGGCGTCAAGAAGCTTTCCGAAATCAACATGGTGCTGGCGGTGCTGTTCTTCTTCTTCGTGCTGTTTGCCGGCCCCACGCTGGTCGCCCTGAGCGGCTTCTTTACCGGCCTCACCACCTATGTAAGGGAGCTCGCCCCGCTATCGGCTCCTTTCGGCCGTGACGACGACGCCTACCGCCAGGCCTGGACCATCTTCTACTGGGCCTGGTGGATCAGTTGGGCACCGTTCGTCGGCATGTTCATCGCCCGGGTCTCGCGGGGACGCACGATTCGTGAATTCGTAATCTGCGTGTTGCTGATTCCCAGCCTGTTCATCTTCGTCTGGATGGGGGTATTCGGCGCGACCGCGCTGGATCAGCTCTACGCCAGCCCCGACACCAGTCTGGTCAAGGACTACGTGATCGACACCTACAGCCCCGAGCTGTCGCTGTTCGGCATGCTCAACGAGCTGCCGCTGACCGGCCTGATGTCGACCCTGGCCATCGTGCTGGCGCTGATCTTCTTCATCACCTCGTCGGACTCCGGCTCGCTGGTGATCGATACCATCACCGCCGGCGGCAAGATCGATGCGCCGCGTCCCCAGCGTATGTTCTGGGCCACGGTGGAAGGCTTCATCGCCATCGTGCTGCTGATCGGCGGCGGGCTCTCGGCACTGCAGGCCGGCGTGACGGCGACGGCGATTCCGTTCTCCGTGGTGATGCTGCTGATGTGCTATACCATTATCAAGGCGCTGAATGGCGAGCTGCGCCAACTGCGCCAAAAACCCTCTTGAGGGCTAGTTAAGCCGACGGGCACGGAAGGAGGCGATCCATGGCAGGCGGCTGGTCACGCGATGGTGCCGAGCAGGAGCAGATCGAAAGTACGCTGGAAGATGCGCTGCAGCGGGTACGCAGCCAGCTTCCCAGCGGCGAGAGCCTGCGCCACTGCGAGGAGTGCGGCGACGAGATTCCCCAGGCGCGCCGCGAGGCGATCAAGGGCGTGCGCCTGTGCATCGCCTGCCAAAGCGAACGCGACAAGCAGCAGACGTCCTATAGTGGCTACAACCGTCGCGGCAGCAAGGACAGCCAGCTGCGCTGACGCCGGCAACGGTAGCCGTTACGCAGTGGCTATCACCGGCCCTGCCATGGCTTGCAGCCACCTCTCAGCACGATATGATGACACCCCTCCAGAGCCCCGTTCATAGCGGGGCTCTGCTCTGTCCAAGAGGTCGCCATGCCGCTGCTCTATTTCCTCGCCCCGCTGGGTGCCGTGCTGATCTGGTCGGGCAACATGACCATCAACCAGCTCACCGTGGGTGCCATTGCGCCGAGCAGCATCGCCTTTCTGCGCTGGGTGCTGGCGCTGGCGGTGTTGACGCCCTTTGTGCTGCCGGCGGTGTGGCGCCACCGCCAGGCGCTCATGCGCGAATGGCCCAAGCTGGCCTTCCTCGGCCTGCTGGGCATGGCGATGTGGCAGGGGCTGGCCTACGTCGCCGCCGAAACCACCTCGGCCACCAACATGGGCATTCTCGCCGCCACCGTACCGCTGCTCACGGTCCTACTCAGCGCGCTGATTCTGCGCGAGCCGCCGAGCCTCGGCGGCGTGGCCGGTGGCCTGGTGGCGCTGTGCGGGGTCGCGGTGTTGCTCGGCCGCGGCGATCCATTGTCGCTGCTGGCCCTCGACGTCTCGCCGGGCGATGCACTGATGGTGGTGGCCGCCAGCTGCTACGCCACCTACGGCGTGATGCTCAAGCGCTGGCCGATGGACCTGCCACCCTGGGTGATGCTCTACGTGCAAGCGGTCTTCGCCACCCTGCTGCTGCTGCCCGGCTACCTGCTCGGGCCGATGACCCCGGTGGATGGCGGCAACGTCTGGCTGATCGCCTATGCCGGCATCCCCGCCTCGATCGTCACCACCTT
This sequence comes from Halomonas socia, assembly GCF_010977575.1. Taxonomy (GTDB): domain Bacteria; phylum Pseudomonadota; class Gammaproteobacteria; order Pseudomonadales; family Halomonadaceae; genus Franzmannia; species Franzmannia socia. Next base: position 2,385,690 of record NZ_CP048812.1, on the reverse strand, counting down.
CCTGTGGATGCGTGCGGTGCGCCAGATCGGCGCCAGCAAGGCCAGCATCTTCCTCAACCTGATGCCGCTGTTCAGCGCCATCATCGCCATGCTGTTCCTCGGTGAGCGCCTGGCCAGTTGGCACCTGCTCGGCGGCGGCCTGACCCTGATCGGCGTGATCATGGCCCAGACCCTCACCCAGCCGCTGCTGCGCGGCTCCCAGCGCAAACATCCGAGCCAGCCATGAGCCTCGACACCACCCTGATCAACCGCCAGCGCATGCCCGTCGACGACGCCGCCGAGCTGTGGCTGTTCGGCTACGGCTCGCTGATCTGGAAGGCTGAATTTGCCTACCTCGAACGCCGTCCCGCACATATCGAGGGCTGGGCGCGACGCTTCTGGCAGGGTTCCCATGACCACCGCGGCACGCCTAAGGCGCCAGGCCGGGTGGCCACGCTGATCCGCCAGCCCGGTGCGCTCTGCCATGGCATGGCCTATCGCATCGCTGGGGACGTTCTGCACGGCCTGGATATCCGCGAGAAGAACGGTTACCTGCGCGAGACTACCCTGATGCACTTCGCCGATGGCAGCCACGCCGAAGGCCTGCTCTACCTCGCCACCGAAGACAACGCCGCCTTTCTCGGCGACGCTCCGCTCGACGCCATGGCCCGCCAGATCGCCGCCGCCCACGGCCCCAGCGGCGCCAACCGCGACTACCTGCTCAACCTCGCCACTGCACTGGAGGACCTGGGCGCCGAAGATGAACACGTGTTCGCACTGGCTCGGCAAGTAAGGACACTTCGAGCGTAGTGCTGGTGCAGTGGCATGCCACTGGTCATGATCCGTTGTCACCGCAACATTAGAATAGGTACATCCGCAACGGCATCCACAGCCCCATGCCGACCATGATCAGGTTCTCAGTCAGTGAGACGAAGCCCAGCGGCACCTTGCTGTCACCGCCGACGCAAGCGCACTTGAGCTCGCGCCTGTCGAGATAGACCGCCTTGAACACCGAGACGGCGCCCACCGTGCCGATGAAAAGTGCCATCGGCGCGGCCAGCCAGACCAGGGCACCGGCCAGCATCAGGATGCCCGCCAGCGTCTCGGCATAGGGGTAGACGTAGCCATAGCGCACCTGGCGCTGAGCCAGCAGATCGTAATTGAGGAACATGGTGCTGAAGCTCTCCACGTCCTTGAGCTTCTGCAGCCCCAGCAGGGCCATGGCGATGGCCACGAAGTACTCCGGCATCCTGGGGCTCAGCAGCGTGCCGGTCGCGGTCCAACTGACGGCGAACCCCATCAGCAAGGCCGTGGCAAACAGGGCGATCACCGGCTGGTAGCTGGTCTCATCCTCGCCCGGCGAATCCAGGCCGAAATACTCGCGCAGCTCCTCATAGCCGCCGATACGCTGGCCATCGATGAAGGCCTGGGGTGTGGTATCCACCCCATGCTTCTCCTTGAAATCTTCCGTCTCCTCCCGCGTGGTCAGGTGGTGATCCTCCACCTCGAAACCATTACGTTCCAGCAGGTCCTTACTCTTGAGGCCGAAGGGGCACAAATGCTCTTCCATGACCATGCGGTAGAGCTGGGCCTGCTTGCCCTGTCCTGCCGTCTGTCCATGAGCCATGACATCTCTCCTTGGGTCATGCATTCACCCCAAGGGTAGTCAATCACCCCCTATCAGCGAATCCCCGCCCTGAGGAACGACTGCACGAGCTGGCGCTGGAAGAGCAGCACGACGGCCGTCAGTCACAAAATGTGTGCGGCCTTTATCAGAGGGCTGAGCCGGGAAAGCAGCCAGCATCCAATTAAGAGTTGGCATACTTGCGTGCGCTTCGACTGCGGTAATTGCGATACAACGGTAGCGCAATGGCCAGCACCGACAGCAGAATGAACGCCAGGCTGATCGGACGGGTGAAGAAGACGCTCCAGTCGCCGTCGTGCATGGTCATGCCGCGCCGGAAGTTGGACTCGACCATGTAGCCCAGGATCATCCCCAGCACCACCGGAGCGGCGCTGAAGCCGTGGCGGTTGAGGAAGTAGCCGAAGATGCCGAAGATCAGCAGCACCCAGGCCGAGGTCAGGCTGCCGGTGATGCCGTAGGCGCCGAGGATACACATCACCATGATGAAAGGCAGCAGGTAGGTGCGCGGTATCTGTAGCACCCTGACGAACAGCTTGATGCCCACCGACTGGAAGCTGAACATGAAGACGTTGGCGACCAGGAAGGCGATGATGATGCCATAGGCGATATTGGCCTGTTCATCGAACAGCATCGGCCCCGGCTGCAGCCCATGGATCAGCAGCCCGCCCATCAGGATCGCCGCCGAGGCGTCCCCGGGGATCCCCAGCGTCATCATCGGAATCAGCGCGCCACCGGTCATGCCATTGTTGGCCGATTCGCAGGCGATAATGCCTTCATCATGCCCCTTGCCGAACTTCTCCGGCGTGCGCGAGATACGCTTGGCCTGGTCGTAGGCCAGGAAGGAGGCGATGCTGCCACCGGCACCGGGAATCGCCCCAACCAGCGAGCCGATCAGCGAACTGCTCGACCAGACCTTCCAGCGCTGGAAGGTCTCGCGAAAGCGTGGATAGGCGTTGTTGACACGCACCCGCCCCTCGCTCGCCTGATCGGAGCGCGACGTGGTGGTGTCGGTGATGATCTGCGACAGTGCGAACAGCCCGATCAGCGCCGCCATGAAATCGACGCCCCCCACCAAGGCGGGAATACCGGCGGTAAGACGTACCACGCCGGTCAGCGAATCGATGCCGATCAGCGAAATCAGCACACCGATCAGGCCCGCCACGATGCCCTTGATCAGCGACTTGTCCGACACCGAGGCAATGATCGTCAAGCCGAACAGGCCCAGCGTGGCATACTCGATGGCACTGAAGCGCAGCGCCGCCTCGGCGATCAGCGGCGACATGAAGGCGAAGATCAGCACGCTGATCATGCCGCCGATCATGGAGGCCACGATACACAGCCCCAGTGCACGACCCGGCTCGCCGTTGCGCGCCATGGGGAAGGCGTCCAAAGTGGTGGCCACCGACGAGGGGGTGCCGGGGATATTGAGCAGGGCGGCGGGGATCGAGCCCCCGGAGATGGCGCCGCAGTAGACCCCGAGCAACATGCCCATGCCAGTGACCGGCTCCATGCCGAAGGTCAGCGGCAGCAGCAGGGCGATGCCCATGGTGGCGGTCAACCCCGGCAGCGAGCCAAAGATCAGGCCGAGCACCGTACCGGCGGCAATCGCCAGGAAGATGTAGCCGTTGGCGAACAGTGTCGCCGCCTCGGCGAAATGAGCAAACATGACCGACTCCTCCCCTCAGGGCATGGATAGTCCAAAAAGCACGGAAAACACCACATAGATGGCACTGGTCGCGATCACTGCGAACAGCCCTGAGGCCAGCAACGAGCGACGTGTGGGCCAGGCATCGTTGAGAAATCTGTCGACGAGCAGACGAAAGACGCCCAGGAACACCAGGGTGCTGACGAAGAAGCCGATGAACGTCAGCATGATCAGGTAGAGCACGATCGCTGCCAGTGTCACCACCAGCGTGACGGCTTCACGGCGCTCGAGCCGGACACCGCCATCGGGTTCCCGCTTGATCAGGGTTTCCACTACCAGCAAGTAGCCCATCAACAGCATGATGATAGCGCTGACCCAGAATGGCAGGAATCCCGGCCCCGGGTCGCCGACCACCCTCATCATTGTCGGGATCGAACTCGCCAGGTGGAGAAAGTAGCCGGCCCCCAGGATCAGCAAGAGATAGAAGATCTGCTTCTCTGTCACTCGAGTCATGGCGGACTCCCATTGTCAGCAACGAGTCAGGCCCCACGCCAGGGACCTGACCGCGGTCATCACTACTTGAGTCGCTGGGCGGTGCGGATGAAGGACTCCGCCAGCTCCGCCATGCGTGCGTCCAACGCCTCGCTGGGGGGCATGTAATCCACCTCACCGCCCTGGTTGGCGATCGCCTCCTGCACCTTGGCATCGCTGGTAGCGGCTTCCAGTGCCTCTGCCCAGGCGGCCTTGACCTCCTCATCGACACCAGCCGGTGCCGCGATGCCGCGCCAGTTGGTCAGACTCAGGTCGTGGCCGAGTTCGCTAAGGGTGGGCACGTCCGGATAGTCTGCCAAGCGATCATCTCCGAGGCTGACCAGCGGTATCAGCCGGCCCGAGCGCAAGCCGGAGGCGAGATCGGCCAGGTTGAGCATCAACGCATCGATGTGCCCACCCATAGCAGCGGCCACCGCATCCGAGGAGCCATCATGGGGAATCTGCCGGGCCTGGTAGCCCACCATATCGGCCAGGATCTCGCTGGCGACGTGGGTCGACCCCCCTGCCCCGGAGAAGCCGAAGCTCACCGTGCCGGGATTGGCCTGCATGTCGTCGACCAGCGCTTCCCAGCTATCCCAAGGCCCATCGGCACGCACCGCCACGACGTAGTCCTCGCTCATGATATTGCCGAGGTAATCGAAGTCCGAGTAGGTATAGGTGGCATTACCCATCCCCTCGGTGGCGAAGATCACGTTGTTGGGGATCGTCACGGTATAGCCGTCAGGCTTGGCGTTGGCCACCTGGGTAAAGCCGAGAATACCGCCGCCCCCCGGCACATTGGAGACCACGATAGTTTGCCCCAGCGCCTCTTCGAGAGCCGGTTGCAGCGTTCTTGCCAGCACGTCGGTACCGCCGCCGGCGCCATAGGGGATCACCATGGTGATGGTCTTGGTGGGATAATCCGCAGCAGCGATGCCTGCGGCCATCACACCGGCGAGGAGAATCGAGAGTTTAGTGGTGCTATGCATCATGGCGTTTGCTCCTTTGCATTATTTTAATCATCTAATCAAGCCATAGCCGCCCTGTCAGCGGTCAGGTTTCTGCTATTCCCATCGGATCAGTAAGGCCCTCCTGTCGATTGCGCTCCCATGTGTAGGTCGAAGTCCGCGGCGCGCTGGCGAACTGCCTGAGCCAGCAGCGTGATGTCCAGCCCCACCGCTACGAAGGTCGCGCCCAGTTCGAGGAAACGCCTGGCCTGGCCAGCATCACCGGTCAGGGTACCGGCGGCCTTGCCGCAGGCTACGATGGTGTGAATCGCCGCCTCGATGGCCGCCTGCACCTTGGGATGGCCAGGGTTGCCGAGGTGACCCATTGAGGCTGCCAGGTCCGCCGGGCCGATGAAGATGCCATCCACGCCCTCCACCGCGCAGATCGCCTCGAGATTGTCGAGTGCGATGGTCGTCTCGGCCTGCACAAGCAGGCAGACCTCCTGATTGGCGTGCTGCACGTAGTCAGGACGGCCATTCCAGCGCGACACCCTTGCTACCCCTGCGCCGACGCCGCGAATGCCCTCGGGGGATAGCGCGTCGCGGCGACCATGGCGGCAGCCTGCTGCGGGGTATCGACCATCGGTATCAGCAGGGTCTGGGCACCGATATCGAGCAGTTGCTTGATCGACGCGGCCTCACCCTGCAGCGCGCGCACCACGGGATGGCCGCCATAGGCGGCTACCGCCTGCAGCTGGGCAAGCGTACTGCGCACATCGTTGGGAGCGTGTTCGTTGTCGATCAGCAGCCAATCGAAACCCGCCGTGGCGCAGAGCTCGGCACTGTAGGCATCACCCATCGACAGCCATAGCCCGACCTGGGGCCTGCCCTGGACCAGGGCCTGCTTGAATGGATTGCCCGCTGCCGGACCGGTGTTGCTGGATGCGTTCATGGCGGCTCCTAATAGTTGTTCTATTGGTCCCGGCTCAGCGCAGATTGCCCTGGCAGAGGTACTTGATGTGCTGATAGTCATCGAGGCCATGGACCGAGCCTTCACGTCCGTAGCCCGACTCCTTGATACCGCCGAAGGGCGCCGCCTCGGACGCCACGGCGCCCTCGTTGATGCCGACGATACCGGCCTCCAGCGCATCGGCAACGCGATGGATGCGACTGACGCTCTCCGAGTAGAAGTAACTGGCGAGCCCGAACGGCGTGGCATTGGCGGCTACGACCACTTCCTCTTCCATGGCGAAGCGCAGCAGCGGCACCACCGGCCCGAAGGTCTCCTCATGGCACAGCTGCGCGTCGGGCGAGACGTCGGCAAGCAGCGTCGGCGCCACGTAGTTCGATCCCAGGTCGGGCCGCACCCGCTCGCCCCCCACCAGCAGCCTTGCGCCCCGGGTCACGGCATCGTCGATATGCGCCAGGATCTTGTCGACGGCTCGAGCATTGATCATCGGCCCGATCTGGCTGGCCGGGTCACTTGCCGGCCCCACCTGCAAGGCAGCCACACGCGCGGCCAGCTTGTCGCTGAAGGCGTCGAACACCGCCTCCTGTACGTAGACGCGATTGGGGCAGACGCAGGTCTGGCCGCCGTTGCGGAACTTGGCGGCCATCAGTCCCTCAACGGCGGCGTCGAGATCGGCATCCTCGAAAACGATGAAGGGCGCGTTGCCACCCAGCTCCAGCGAGAGCTTCTTGAGGGTATCGGCCGATGCCCTGGCCAGATGCTTGCCCACCGGCGTGGAGCCGGTGAAGCTCACCTTGCGCACCCGGGCATCCTCGAGCCAGGCGTCGACCACTTCGGGGGTGCGCCGGCGCGAAGCGCAGACGATATTGATCACCCCGGCGGGAATGCCCGCCTCCTCGGCCAGGCGCACCAGCGCCAGCGACGTCAGCGGCGTATCCTCGGCGGGCTTGGCCACCACCGCGCAGCCTGCCGCCAGGGCCGGGGCGATCTTGCGCGCGATCATCGCCGCCGGGAAATTCCAGGGCGTGATGACCGCCACCACGCCCACCGGTTCCTTGACGGCCAGCATGCGTCGCCCGGCGACCGGCGGCGCAATCACCTCCCCGGCAATGCGTGGCGCCTCCTCGGCGAACCACTCGATATAGCTGGCTGCATAGCCCACCTCACCCTGACCTTCTGCGAGGGGCTTGCCCTGCTCCAGTGATATGAGCCGCCCCAGATCCTGCTGATGGGCCATTACCAGGGCGTGCCAGCGCTTGAGCAGCTCGCCACGCCGCTTGGCCGGCGTCGCGCGCCAGTCGGCAAAGGCGTGGTGGGCGGCATCGGCCGCTGCCCGTGCCTCCTTGGCACCGCTGTCCGGCACCTCGGCGATGGGCTGCATATCGGCCGGATTCGAGATCGCCAAGCGCGCCCCATCGGCGGCGTCGCACCAGTGCCCGGCAATGTAGTTGCGGGACTGAATCAGGTCACCACGTTCCAGCGTCAGGGTCATTGTCACGCACTCCTCTCTGTTGGCTAACGCTCTCTTGGCTGACGTTGCCATCAGCTGACGATGCCGACGTGCCACGGCACGAATTCGTGATCCCCAAGCCCGAGCCGCTCGCTACAGCTGCGCTCCCCGGAGGCCACACGCAGGATATGCGCGAAGATCTGCTCGCCCATGGCCTCGATAGTGGCACTGCCGTCGATGACCTGGCCGCAGTTGATGTCCATGTCCTCGCGCAGGCGCTCGTACATGGCGGTGTTGGAAGCCAGCTTGATGGTAGGGGCCGGTTTGGAGCCGAACATCGAACCACGTCCGGTGGTAAAGCAGATAAGATTGGCGCCGCTGGCGATCTGTCCGGTCGCCGACACCGGGTCGTAACCCGGCGAGTCCATGAACACGAAGCCTTTGGTCTCGATCGGCTCGGCGTATTCGTACACCGCCTGCAGTGGCGAGGTGCCGCCCTTCATCGCCGAACCCAGGGACTTCTCGACGATGTTGGCCAGGCCACCGGCCTGGTTACCCGGCCCCACCACGCCGTTGAACTGGCCACTGTGGCCACGGGTGTACTCCTTCCACCATTCCAGACGATCGAGCAGCTTCTGGCCTACCCCGGGCGACACGGCGCGGCGCGTCAGCATGAACTCGACACCATGTATCTCGGGTGTCTCAGACAGAATCGCGGTACCACCCTGGCGCACCAGGATATCCATGGCCGCCCCCAACGCTGGGTTGGCCGAGATCCCCGAGAAGCCGTCCGAGCCGCCACACTGCAGCCCGATGCTGAGATGGCTGGCACTCACCGGCTGGCGCTCGATCCGGTTGGCCTCGGGCAGCATCGCCTCGATGGCGGCGATGCCGGCGGCGATGGATTCACGGGTACCGCCACTCTCCTGCATCACCAGGGTGCGCACGTTCGCCCCCACCTCGAGGCCCTGGGACTCGACCAGGCCCGATACCTGGTTGCGCTCGCAGCCCAGCCCCACGATCAGCACCCCGGCGAAGTTGGGATGCCGCGCATAGCCGGCCAAAGTGCGCCGCAGCAGGTCGAAGTGGTAACTGGGCGAGGACATCCCGCAACCGCTGGTCTGGGCGAAAGCCACCACGCCATCAACGTTGGGGTAATCGGCCAGTCGCTCCGCCGTGAAATGGTCAGCGATATGCCTGATCACCGTGGCCGAGCAGTTCACCGAGGAGAGAATGCCGATAAAGTTGCGCGTGCCGACCCGACCATCCGGACGAACGATGCCCTGGAAGATGGCCCGCTCGGCTTCCGGCACATACGCCACGGGCCGCACGTCCTGACAGAAGGCGGGATCGCGGTCGACCTCGGTCAGGGTGACGTTATGGGTATGTACATGCTCCCCGGGAGCAATGTCGCGGCCTGCCGCGCCAATCACCGTGTCGTACTTTTTCACCGACTCGCCGGCAGCAATCGCACGAGCAGCGATCTTGTGCCCCGCCGGCACCTGGGCGCGGGATTTCACTTCCAGCTCGGGCAGCCACTCGCCGAGGCCCAGGCCCTCTCGGGCAATCAGGACATTGTCGTTGGCGTGCAGCCGAATCAGCGTGCGGGGGGACGTTTCCATGGTCAGCGGCCTGGCTCCATCATCAAGCGTTGTAATCATCGTTGCGCTGAGTATGGGTCGCCTCTTCATTACAATAAAATAAAACAATAGACTCTCTTCATAACCATAATGGAATGAAGAAAAAGGAGAACGCCACCATGAGCGATATTGATCGAGTCCTGCGTTCCAACCTGAAGCTGCGTCACCTACAGCTGCTTGTTGCACTGGATGAATTCCGCCATATCGGCCGGGTGGCCGACTTTCTGTCGCTGACCCAGCCCGCGGTGTCGAAAATGCTGGCCGAGATCGAGCGCATGTTCGGCCTCAAGCTGTTCCTGCGCTCCACCCGCGGCACCGAGCCCACGGCCTACGGTGATACGGTGGTGCGCTTCGCCCGCTCGGTACTGGCCGACTACAGTCGCACCCAAGACGAGATCGCCGCCGTCGAGAGCGGCGCCGCCGGACGCGTCAGCATCGGTGCCATGGTGGTGGCAACGCCGGGGTTGCTTGTCCACGCCATGCAGCTGCTCAAGGCGCGCTCTCCCCACAGCACGGCACTCGTCGAGGAAGGCGACCTCAAGCGCCTGCTGCCACGCCTGCGGGTAGGTGAACTGGATCTGCTGGTCGGCCGCTTGGAGCCCGGCTATGCCGCTCCGGACCTGGAAACGGATGCCCTATACGACGAAGCGATGTGCGTGGTCGCCGCCCCCACTCACCCCGTCACCACCAATCACTCACCGCAGTGGGCCGACCTCGCCGAGCTGGCTTGGGTAGTGCCTCCCCCCTGGGCCTCGTCACGGATCAAGCTCAACCAGATGTTCTACAAGCATGGCCTCAACCCGCCCGTCGACCTGATCGAAACGGCCTCCTTCCTCGCCACCCTGACCTTCGTTCAGCAGCGCCCCGCAATCGGCTACCTGGCCCATGGCGTGGCATGCCACTTCGAGGCGCAGGGGCTGCTCAAGGTCTTGCCACTGACGATCCCCATCGAACTGCCGCCGGTGGGGATCATCACCCTGCGCGGCAGAATCAAGACACCGACCTGCCAACAGGCGATCGAATGCCTGCGGCAGGTGGCAAAGGAGGGGGAGCACTTGTTGCATGTCAGTTCTCACTCTTCCATTACCGATTGACGGCGCGTCGAATCGCTCAATAGCCGCGCTGGCGATCGACGACGCCGACCATCTCACGCCCTTCGCGATGCCGGGCGATATTGTCCAGCACCCTCTCGATCGCACTCTCGGGCTGGGTCATGCTGGCGATGTGAGGCGTGATCAGGACGCTCGGGTGGTGCCAGAGGGGGTGGTCCACGGGTGGCGGTTCGGGATCGAAAACGTCCAGCACGGCTGCCGACAGCTGCCCGCTGTCCAGCGCTGCGAGTAGATCTGCCGCGACCAGATGTAGACCACGTCCGACATTGATCAGTGAGGCACCGCGTGGCAGCTGCGTGAACAACTTGGCATTGAGAATGCCGCGGGTCTCAGCAGTCAGTGGCATCAAGCAAACCAGCACCTGACTGGTGGATAGGAATCGCGGCAGCTCGTCGCCACCAGCGAAGCACGCCACGTCTTCCAGTTGTCGGCGTGTACGACTCCACCCCTGGCAGGCAAAGCCAAGACCGGTAAGGTGCTGCGCCACTGCAGCACCAAGCTGCCCCAGGCCCAGGATGCCGACCCGGCACTGCGAAGCGGGGCGGACCCGCAGGGCCTGCCAGGTCTCACTGCGCTGTTGGGCGATGTAATCGACCAGGTTACGGTGCAGCGCCAGCACTGCCATGGCCACGTACTCCTGCATGGTGGCGACGATGCCCGACTCCTGCATGCGTACCAACGGTACATGGCTCGGAATGCTGCCCAGATCGAATTGATCGACACCGGCGCCGAGCGAGAAGACGACCTCGAGATTGGGGAAACGGGCCAGATCTTCTACCGGCGCCCAGGTGCCCAGATAGCGCACCTCTTCGGCACTGCCAATATCCGGCCACAAGCGGAAGTCGATATCCGGCGCACGCTGCGCAAACAGGCGCTGCCACTCCCGACCGCGTTCGGGATCGGCGTTGTAAACAAAGCTCATGCAAACTCCTTCGATCAACCCAGCGCCTGACTGGCAAGGGCATAACGCATGACGCTGCCTGCCGACCCGGCATCGCCATTAGTGCTCATCTGGTTTACGCAGTTAACTTCCTGTAGCCCGTAGGCAACCAGCCACTTGGCCAGGGCCGGGTCGGGCGTATCCACTCTCACAAAGCCACCGTCCAAACGCTCGAGCCAAGCCCCAATCAGACATCTCGCCACTGCCGGTGAATCGGCAACGACGGGGCCAATGACACGGCCGTGGCCGAATTCACGACACAGGGCAACAGCGGCCAAGCGACCATCTTCATGCTCGATCACCTGCGCATCGCTATACGCGAGCAGCGCATGCAGCAGCCTATCCCGCGACGTACCGCAGGCCTGCTCATCGAGTCTTATGAAGGCCTCGATGTCATCGCCTCGCATCTCGCGAAGACCTTGGCCAGGCAGGAGCGGCGACACTCTTCCAGTGCCAGCGACGACTCCCTGGCACTGATGAACACCGGCAATATCGTCAAAGCCCAGCGCACGATAAAGCGCCACACCCTCCTGCGTGGCATGCAGCTCGATGCGCGCGGTGAATATCTCGTCCAGCACCGCCTGCATGAGCTGGCGACCAAGGCCGAGCCGTTGATGCGTCGGCGCGACGATCACCATACCCAGGGTGGTCAATGCCGGACCGCAGTCCCAATGCATGGCGGTGGCAATGAGCCGGTCACTGGCGATCAACGCCTTGCCCTGCCCCAGGGACAGCAGCTGTTGCCAGTCACGCTCACGATGCGGCCAGCCGGCCAGCTCGGAGAGGCCAACGGCTTGAATGAGGTGATCCGCGGTCAGTGGCACGAGCCGTATGTCCATGTAATAACTCCCTGGGCATGGTCGACACGCCATGCCGTGACATCGAAAAAATCGTCAAGCCGGTGAGCGCTGCCGTGCCATCACCATCAACATCACCAACGCGAATGACGTGGCAGTCAGCAGCGTGCTGATGGCGGCGATGGTCGGGTCTATCTCGTCACGCAGCGCAGTGAACATACGCACTGTCAGGGTCTGGTTCTGACCGCCGGAAATGAATAGCGCCACCATGGTTTCATCCAGCGCCTGGATAAAGGCGAAGATCGCCCCGGTCACCACGCTGGGCATGATCTGCGGAAGCGTCACAGCCATGAAACTGCGAAAACGATTCATGCCGAGACTTCTCGCCACCATCTCTTGCGTTTGATCGAAGCCATGTAGCCCCGCGGTGACCGCCGTAATCACATAGGGCAGGGCCAGCATCACATCGGCCATGATCAAGCCTGGAATGGTGTACAGCATCCCCGACAGGGCGTAGATGAAGAACACGCCCGTGGCGACGATGATAATGGGCACGATCAGTGGCAGTAGCAGTACGATCTTCAGATAGCGCATTAGCCGGTGCGTCGAGCAGTTGATGGCATAGGCCGCCGCGACACCAATCGGCGTGGCGATCAGCGCCGTGGAAAATGCCACGATCAAGCTGGTCTTTGCCGCCGCCATCCAGCCGAGGCTGCCGAAAAAAGCCTCGTACCAGCGAAATGAGAAGCTGGATGGTGGAAAGGAGAGAAAGCGGCTATCCGAGAACGACATTGGCAGCACGATCAGTATCGGCAGAATCAGAAATACCAGCACTGACACCACATAACCAATGAAGACGATCCGACCCAAGGATAATTTAGTCATTTCGCACCGAGTATTTTCTCAAGGGGGACCAGACGGCTGATCACATAGAAGATGATCAGCACACAGATGAGCAACACCACGCTGACGGCACTGGCGGCCCCCCAGTCGCTGTAGAGCTGGATATTGCGGCTGACCAGCATCGATGCCATTACCGTGCGGCCACCGCCGACCAGTTCCGGTGTGATGTAGAAGCCCAGGCAGAGCACGAAGACGAGCGTCATCCCTGCCATTACGCCACTCAGCGACAAGGGGAAGAACACCCGCATGAAAACATGCAACGGGCTTCCCCCCAGACTGGCGCCTGCCTGAACGAGGTCCTGGGGATCTTCTGCATGGTGGCGTAGAGCGGCAGAACCATGAACGGCAGCAAAATGTGTACGGTGGCGATGATGGTGCCAAGCTCGTTGTGCATCAGCGCCAACGGCGCGTCGGTGATACCACTAGCCATCAAGGTCTGGTTGACCACCCCCGAGCGCTGCAGCAGGATCAACCAGGCATAGGCCCTGACCAGTACACTGGTCCAGAATGGGAGAATCACCAGGGCCAGAATCAGCATCGCCCAGCGTTTCGGCAAGATTGATGCGGCATAGGCAATCGGGTACCCCATCAGCAATGCCAGCAGGGTCACGATGACACTGATGCGAAAGGTGAGATAAAAGGTGTTCCAGTAAATCCCTTCGGTAAAAATCCGTCGGTAATGCTCCAGGCTGAAGGCACCGTCGGCATAGACGGATTGTACGATCAGCCAGCTCAAGGGTACGAGGAGCAGTGCAAAGACCACTAGTACGGCCGGCGACATCAGCAGCAGCATCAAGACGTGCTCACGGCGTCGATGGCGCAGCGATGGGTCGATGGCGCTTGCGGCAGCATATCGGTCATGAATTGCGGTGGCTTTCAAAGCGCTTCTCCTGGCATGGAATCGGCACAGCCGATGCCACACACCAAAGGCGTGTGGCATCGCGCTTTCATTGCTGCATGAATTCGAGCCAACGACGCTCTGCCTGCTCACCTTCCGAGGAAGCCCACCACTCATAGGACATCAGTACCTGACGCTCGGCGTTTTCCGGGTAGCTCGGAAGCTCCCGGGCACGCTCATCGGGGATCTTGCCAGTGTCAAAGGCGGCCGGATTGCCCGGACCATAGTCGATATGAAGCGGTAGATTGGCTTGATATTGCGGGTCGATGGCAGCATTGACGAACTCAACCGCCGTATCGAGGTTAGGTGCCCCCTTGATGATGCAGAGGTGCGTATTCTGGAGAATGCCTTCGTTGTAAGTGAAGTCGGCATTGGCGCCCTCGTCCATGATGGCGCTGACACGTCCGTTCCACATCATCAACATGTCGACTTCGCCGTCGTAGAGCAGTTGGGCCGACTGGCCGCCTGACGTCCACCAGGTGGCGATATGCGGCTTTAGCTCTTCCAGTTTTTCAAAAGCACGGTCAACATCCAGTGGATACAGCTCCTCAGCCGCTACCCCATCGGCCAGCAGGGCCGCTTCCAGCGTTCCCAGGGGGTGGTTACGCAAAGCGCGGTTGCCGGGAAACTCCTCGACGTTCCAGAAATCTTCCCACGTCTCAGGTGGGTTGCCATCGAAGGCATTAGGATTGAAGGCCAGCACGCTGGAGTAAAACTCATAGGCGACGGAGTATGGGGTCTTGTACTCCTCGGGCATCGAATCCGCATTGGGGACTCGACTGAAATCGAGCGGCTCGATCAGCTCCTGGTTGCCGCCACGCACGCAGTTCAGCGGTGGGGTGTCGACCACATCCCACACCGCCTGGCCGGTGGTCCCCTGAGTACGAATCATCGGCCAGGCATCCGGAGCGCTCTCCTGGTGAATGGTGATACCCAGCGCCTCAGCGACGGGGTCAAGGATGGCGACCGTCTGCGCCTCCTGATAGGCGCCCCCCTGAGAAACGAAAGTGATCTGCCCCGCGGCCATGGCGTGGGACATCCCCATCGCTCCGACCACGACCACGCTGGTTCCCATCAAGGTCTTCAAGCCATGCGTCTGTTTCATGTTGTTGTCTCCGCTGCTGATGACATTTGCGATCCCATGTGCGCTTAAGGAAGTGCTGCATAAATCGGCGAGCGGGATGAAGCACAAGGCGCACGGAGCACAGAAACCGGAGCCTATGTGGTATAGGTGAGGATTTCGAGCACCGCGCAACGCAGTGATTCGCACGCGCAGACATTTATGCATGTGTTTCCTTAGCGCCCGATCGCGTCGAGGAATTGATACCACCCAGCTACTAGCCGCACTGCCACTTCTCGCAAGGGATAGAGCGGTACGGCCTTGAGGCGACTCGCCTCCAGAAGTGCCACGTCCGGCGACTCGCCAATGGCGAAATCCGCCGCCAAGCCGCCGAGCAATGTGGACATCGCCACACCAGCGCCGTTATAGCCGGCGGCATAGCTCAGTCGATCATCAAAACGCCCTACATGGGGCAAGGCATCCATCGTCATGCCAACATGCCCCGACCAGCGATGGGTGATAGCGACTCCCCCAAGGTCGGGAAACATCCCCACCATCGCCCGCTGTAGCGCATCGAATGCCGCCTCCGAATCACGTTTGCCAAAGGCGCCACGCCCTCCAAATACGAAGCGGCCATCCACCTTTCGAAACCAACGCATCATGCGGCGGGTTTCTCCATAACTCCTGGCGTTGACCAGCAGCCGCTGCTGCAGCCCCGTCGGCAACACCTCGGTGGCAATGATCGAGCTGCGAAACGGCACCAACCGGGACTTGACCATGCGGCTTGCTGGTGTGAGATCGGAGTAGGCATTGGTGGCCATGATGGCCTGACGCGCACGTATTTCCCCCTGTTCGGTCACGACCCGAATCCCATCGGCGTCGCGACGAATGCCAGTGACCGGCGTGCGCTCGAAGAGGATGGCCCCATGGCGATGTGTCAGGCCTGCGGCCAGGCCGCGCACGTAGTTCAAGGGATGCAGAGTACCGACATCTCGACTCAAGACACCGCCGGTGAAGGCGCTAGATCCCGTCTCCTCCGCCACCTCGCTCGCCGACAACGTACGCAGCGAGCCATCACCCAGCTCGCGTCGCATCCACTCCGCTTCCTGGCTGATATAGCCAAACGCCCGCTCGGTATGGGCACAACGCAGGTTGCCGCAGCGAGCGAAGCCAGCGCTTGACAGCTCATATGTCTCGACCAGCGCCGCCACCTCATCCACCGATTGCAGCGCGAGGCGATGCATGCGCCGCGCTACGTCGATGCCATGCTCTTGAGCAATGGCGGGAAACGCCAAACGAAACTTGGCCGAGACCACGCCACCATTACGGCCACTGCCTCCCCAGCCAAGCGGCTTGGCGTCCACTACCAGGGGGGCAACGCCACGCCGGGCCAGACGGTGGGCCGCTGCCAGCCCGGTATAGCCTGCGCCGATAATGACGACATCGGCCTGAGCGTCACCCCGCAGGCACGGCAGGTCGAACGCTCTGTCCGCCGTGTCACGCCATAGCGAGGCAATCCCGACGTCCGGCCGTAGCCCACTCATGTCACACGCCCTCCACAGCGTCGGCCAGTGCCTTGAGCGTGGCAAAGTGAAAGTCCGGCTGGACTACCTGCTTGGGCTCGGGCGTGCCGCCAAAGCCTTGCTGGCCCTGACGCCGCTCGATCCAGCAGGTGGTATAGCCAAGCTCTTTGGCCACGCCGATATCGTGGTACTGGCTCTGTGCGACGTGCAGGATGTCCAAGAACTTGTAGCCATGTGCCGCCTGGCGTCCCCGGTTATAAGCGAAGAACTGAGGGTTGGGCTTGGCGACGCCGGTATCGTCGCAGGTGACGCTGTCGTCGAAGGGATTATCGAGAGTATGGGAATAGCACGAGAATGCGGTGCGATCGGCATTGGTCATGGCCACCAGCCGGTAATGCTTGCGTAGACGCTTGAGTGCCTCCACCGAATCCTCGAATGCCGGCCAGCGAAATACCGCCATCTGGAAGGCTTCCGCGGTTGCCGGATCAGCAGGTAATGCCAGTTCCTCGGCCAGCGAGCGGTAGGCATCGGCCATGGCGCTGCTCGAGCGCCCTGGGAAGCGGTCGCGCCCCCGCTTATAAGCGTCGAAGATAACGCTATCGCTCAGGTCGAGTGCTGCACTTCCACCAAGCCGACGCACCGCCTCCAGCACGCCCGTCTCGAAATCGATCAGCGTGCCCACGACATCGAAAGTCAGAACTTTGAAATTGGAAAGTTCCATGTTCGTCAATGACTCCTGTTTCTTGTGCTTCGAGGTAGGTCAGGCGACGTTCGCCGCCGGGTGTCGACATCCGGAACGGGGCACGATGATGGTGTCCTCCGGATGCAGGACCACTGTCAGGCTTTCGCCGATCGGTGGAATCTTCTTCTGGCCTAGGTGATGGCTAGGTTGGCGCAGGCTGATGGCGGTGCCATCGTCCATTTCGAGGAACAGCCGCAGGCTGTCGCCCTGATATACCACCTCGCGTACGCGGCAGTGCAGGCGATTGACGTCGGCCTCATGGCGACCGTCATCGATCAGCAACTTCTCGGTCTGAATGGCGAGTAGCAGGTCAGAATGTGCGGGAAGCTGTTTTGCAGAGTGCAGCATATGCTTGCCGAGCTTGACGCTATGTGCGTCGACGCGCATCACCGGCAACAAGGTGGAGTCGCCGATAAAGCTCGCCACGAAGGAGTCTTGAGGAGCGTTGTGCAGCGTTTCGGGGGTGCCGATCTGCACCAGCTTGCCGTCCTTGAGGATCGCCACTCTATCGCTCATGGTCAGCGCCTCGCGCTGATCATGGGTCACATAGACGATGGTGGCGCCGAGTTTACGGTGCAGCTGGCGCAGCTCGATCTGCATTGTCTCGCGCAGTTGCTTGTCCAGCGCCGAAAGCGGTTCATCCATCAGGATCAGGCGCGGCTCGAAGACCATGGCGCGCGCCAGGGCGACACGCTGGCGCTGCCCACCAGAAAGCTGCGAGATACCGCGCTCCTGGTAACCATCGAGTTCGACCATTGCCAGTGCCTCGCGCACCCGCTCCGGCCAGGTGGACTTGGGCAGCCGGCGGGCACGCAGAGGGAACGCGACGTTCTCGCCAACCGTCATGTGCGGGAACAGCGCGTAGCTCTGAAAGACGATGCCAATATTGCGCTTGTGAGGCGGCATGTAGGTCATGTCCTGGTCGCCGACCCATACCGAACCAGATGATGGCAACACGAAGCCACCGAGGGCACCAAGCAGAGTGGTCTTGCCAGATCCTGAAGGACCCAAGAGTGAGACGAACTCACCTGGCTCAATATCTAAGGTTATGTCATCAAGGGCAGTCGTTCCGCCATAGTGCTTGCTGACTGAGCGGATAGAGACGCCGACACTGTCTCGCTTTTTCATAAAAATGCTCGATTTATTCTTGTGAAGTAGCTGTTGGAATTGAGTACAGCAGATCGTAAGAAACGGAGCAATTGCGAAATTCTTTGGCTTACCATAACCTCAAGTCATGCCAACACTGCGTCGTCAACTGCCCAGCGCCAACGCCCTGTTCGTCTTCGAGTCGGCTGCGCGCCATGGCAACTTCACCAAGGCAGCCGCCGAACTGGGCGTCACCCAGCCGGCGGTCAGCCGCATGCTGTCGCTTCTGGAGAGTCATCTGGAGGTGCCGCTCTTCCTGCGCACGCCAAATGGCACCGTGCTGACCGAGAACGGCCAGATTCTGTATCAGGGTGTCACCAAGGGGTTTCAGGACATTGAGTTGGCTATCCAGGAAATCCGAGCTCGCAGCACCGGGCTCGAGACGGTCACCCTATCGGTATCGACCGCCTTCACCACCCACTGGCTGATGCCACGCATGCACAAGCTCCAGGCCGAGTTTCCTTCCATCGACCTGCGCTTCCAACTGATCTCCGGCTCGGTGAGCGGCTCGGTGGAGGATGTCGACCTGGGCGTGAGGTTCGTCAGCGGGGAGGACATCCATCACCAGGCTGCGCTGATACTGCCCGAGATCCTGCTGCCGGTGTGTAGCCCAGCCTATCGCGAACAGCATGCAGCCGGCGCGCACGACGAGTCAGGCGTTACGCTCATCAGCCTGAGTGACAGCCGCATCGACTGGTTCGAGCTCTTTCCCAGCTTCCAAAACGAAGCCCTGGGCAGTGCACACTCGCTGATTTTTTCGGACTATGCCGTCGTCCTGCAGGCCGCTCTACTCGGCCAAGGCATCGCCGTGGGCTGGATGAATGTCGTCTCACACTGGTTGGACACCGGCGCTTTGGTGCCCGCCACCACCAAGCCAACCGCCATCGCCACCGAGCGCCTATGCCACCTGATCAACTCACGCAAGAAGCCGCTGAGCCCCGCAGCAGCCGAAGTGCGTGACTGGATCATCGAGGAAACTCGCAGAGACGTGGCCAAGGTGGCTGAACGCTATCCGCTACTGGACCTAGAAGCACTGATCGCACACTCGCATCGCTGACCGTCATGGCGGCCAGTCGTCTCAGACCAGTCCATTACGCCTAGCGTATTCCCGCCCTGAGGAACGACTGCACGAACTGGCGCTGGAAGAGCAGGAAGGCGATCAGCAGCGGGGCGATGCTGAGCAGGGTGGCGGCGCTGACGGTGGCCCAGTTGACGCCGGTTTCCGGCGCCGAGAACACCCCCAGCCCCACGGTCAGCGGGCGGCTCTCCACCGAGTTGGTGACCACCAGCGGCCACAGGAAGTTGTTCCAGTGGTGGCTGATCGAGACCAGGCCGTAGGCCAGGTAGGTGGGCTTGGCCAGCGGCACATAGACCTTGAGCAGGATCGCCATCCAGCCGCAGCCCTCGATGCGGGCGGCATCCTCGAGCTCGCGGGGAATGGTCTTGAAGGTCTGGCGCAACAGGAAGATGCCGAAGGCGCTGGCCACGTAGGGCAGCCCGATGCCGGTGATGGTATCGACCAGCCCCAGCCCGCTGGCGATGCGGTAGTTCTCGACGATCAGCACCTCGGGAAACACGAACAGCTGGATCAGCACCAGCATGAACAGGATGTCCTTGCCGGGAATCGGGAAGCGCGCGAAGGCGAAGCCGGCCAGGGTACAGACCACGAACTGCGCCAGCACCACCCCGCTGACCAGCAGGAAGGTGTTGAGGTAGTAGCGGGCAAACGGCGCCTGGGACCAGGCGTTGGCGAAATTGTCCAGGGTCAGCGGCGCGAACAGGTCGAAGCGCACCATGAACGCCGGCGGATGAAAGGCCGCCCATACCGCGTAGAGCAGCGGAAAGATCCAGATGATCGCCAGCAGCCAGGCGGCGCTGGTCTCGAGGCTCGGCACGCGCAGCGCCAGTCCCCTGGCAATAGAGAGAGTGGCCTGGCTCATGATCTCGCCCCTTGCAGTGGTGACACGCTCATTGGTAGTGCGTCCGGCGGTCGAGGATGGCGAACTTGACGGTGGCCACCACCGCCAGCACCAGCAGGATCACCACCGTGATGGTGGCGGCATAGGTGCGGTCGAAGAACGAGAAGGCATTCTCGTAGACGTAGTAGAGCAGCAGGTTGGTGGCGTTGTTGGGGCCGCCCTTAGTGAGGATGAACAGGTGGTCGACCACCCGCACGGCGTTGATCAGCGCATTGATCAGCACGAACAGCGTGGTCGGCATCAATAGCGGAAAGGTCACCCGCCAGAAGAAACTCCAGCGGCTGGTGCCCTCCAGGTCCGAGGCCTCCTTGAGCTCCGGCGGAATGCTCTGCAGCGCCGCCAGGTAGAAGATCATGAAGAACCCGGCCTCCTTCCAGACGGTCATCACGATCACCGAGGTGAGCGCCACGCTGGGATCGCCCAGCCAGTTGACGCCGGACAGCCCCAAGGCGCCGAGCAGCTTGTTGAATAGGCCGATCTGCGGCGCGTAGAAGAACATCCAGATATTGGCCGCGGCGATCATCGGCAGGATCGTCGGAGTGAAGTAGGCCATGCGCACGAAGCCGCGCCCCGGCAGCCGCGCGTTGACGAACAGCGCCATGCCCAGGGCGATGGCAATGGAAGTGGGAATGGTGCCCAGCGCATAGATCAGGTTATTGCGCGCCACCCGCCAGAAGGTGGTGTCCTCAATCAGCAGCTGGTAGTTCTCGAGACCGACGAACTCAGCGGGCTCACCGCGAAAGCCGGGCAGGAACAGGCTGTTGATCAGCGTGGCCACGGTCGGCAGATAGGCAAAGGTGGCCAGCAGCACCGCGGCGGGCAGCAGCAGCATGGCGCCATAGAGCTGCATACGTCGGTGGGCGTTATATATCACCATGTCAGACTCTTTGCTCCGTGGCCAAGCCGGGGACCAAGGGCATTGAGGAGACAATCTCCTCGGCTCCCTTGCCCTCGGCGCCCTGCTTGCGTCGTCGTCTTAAGGGCCCAGCGCTAGCGCGCGTAGCGACGCAGCGCCGCATCGGCCTCAGCCTGGGCCTGGTTGAGCGCTTCCTCGGGTGACATCTGCCCGGTCAGCGCCGCCTGCACGGCGTTGTCCAGCGCGCGACGCACGCGCCCGCCCTGATAGGTAGAGAGCTCGGCGGTGCCGTGCTCGAGCTGGTCGCGGGCCACCGCCGCCGGGGCAAACGACTCGACGTAGTCGCGCAGCAGCCCGGTCTCGTAGGCGTCCGGGCTCACGCCCATATAACCGGTCTCGATCGACCAGGCCGCGGCGCGCTCGGGGTCGGTCATCCAGCGGATGAAGGTCATCGCCGCGCGCTGCTCCTCCTCCGTGGTGTCGTTGAAGATGTAGAAATTGCCGCCGCCGGTGGGGCTGCCGCGCTGGGTCTTCATCGGCAGCATGGCCACGCCGAAGTCGAAGTCGGCCTCGTTGCGCACCGCGGTGAGGTTGCCGGTGGTATGCCATATCATCGCCGTGGACTGCTCGATGAAGTTCTGGCGCAGGGTGCCCCACTCGATGGTGCCATCGGGCATCGCCTGGTGCTCCTGGGACAGCGACACCCAGTACTCCAACGCTTCGACCGCAGCGGGGTCGTCGAAATGGACCTCGGTGCCGTCGTCACTCATCAGCCGGTGGCCGTTCTGGAAGGCGAAGGCCTGGAATATCCAGTAGGGGTAGCCGGTGGAGGGCACCATCACGCCCCACTGGTCGCCGCCCGACGCCTCACGCACCGCGGCGGCCATCTCGGCCATGTCGTCCCAGGTCTCCGGCGGCGTTTCGGGATCGAGCCCGGCGGCCTCGAAGGCGTCCTTGTTCCAGTACAGCACGATGGTCGAGCGCTGGAAGGGGATGCCGTAGGTCTGACCGTCGAGCTGGCCGTTCTCCATCAGCCCCGGATAGAAGCTATCCAGCCACTCGCGCTCCTCATCGGTCTCGAGCAGGTCATCGAAGGCCACGATGGCGTCCTGCTCGATCAGCTCGTAGAGGTCGATGGAAAACAGCACCGAGAGCTGCGGCGCATCGCCGGCCTCGATGGCCGACATGGCGCGCACCCGGGTGTCGTCGTAGTTGCCGGCGTAGATCGCCTCGACGCTGATATCCGGATGCTCGGCCTCGAAGTCATCGACCAGCTCGTCGATCACGTCGGTCAGCGCACCGCCCACCGCGATGGGGTAGTACATGGTCAGCTCGACGGGATCGTCGGCCAGCGCCGGGCTGGCGCCCAGCACGGTGGCGGCTAGTGCGGTCAGGGGAAAGAAGAGACGTGCACGCATGGGATGGCTCCTGATGTTCACAGTTGAGATGCTCACGGATGAGATGTTCAAGGGTGGGTATTGCCAACCATCGACGACGATGATGCCGCGGCACCGCCCTCACCTGCCTTGCGACCGGTGGTGACGGAAAACGCCAGGGCGGTCAGGTCGTCGCGACGCAGCCCGTCGGCGTCGAACAGGTGCGCGGCACTCGGGGCCCAGGCCAGCCGGCAGCGGGTACCGGGGGGCATCGGCTGCTTGCCGGGCAGCCGCGCACGCAGCCGCTGGCTGCCTACGCCAAGCTGGAGGATGGTGTCGGCGCCGAGATACTCCTCGTCGATCACCTCGGCGGGCACGCCGCTGGCGTCGCCTGAAAGCACCTCGATATCCTCGGGGCGAATGCCAAGCTGGCCGCCCGCGGCGGCTGCAGGCGCCACCGCCACCTCGCTATCACCATCGATCACTGCGGCGCCATCGTTGGCGGACAGCTGCACCAGGTTCATTGCCGGGCTGCCGATGAAGCTCGCCGCAAAAGCGCTGGCCGGGCGGTTGTAGAGCTCGGCGGGCGAGCCGTCCTGCACGATGCGGCCGTTCTGCATCAGGATCACCCGGTCGCCCATGCTCATCGCCTCGACCTGGTCGTGGGTGACGTAGATCACCGTCATGCCGAGGCGCGCCTGGAGCGACTTGATCTCACGACGCATCTCGCCGCGCAGGCGGGCATCGAGGTTGGAGAGCGGCTCATCCATCAGGCAGATCGGATGTTCGGAGATGATCGAGCGCGCCAGCGCCACACGCTGGCGCTGGCCGCCGGAGAGCTGAGCCGGCTTGCGGTCGAGATAAGCCTCGAGATCGACCAGTTGGGCGACCCGGGCCAGCCGCTCGCGGCGCTCGGCCTTGGGCACCTTGCGACTGCGCAGGCCGAACACGATGTTGTCGGCCACGTTGAGGTGAGGAAACAGCGCGTAGGACTGGAACACCATGCTCAGGCCACGGTCCCCCGGGGGCAGGAAGGTGACATCGCGCTCACCGATGGCGATGCGCCCCTCCGAGGCCTGCTCGAGGCCGGCGATCATGCGCAGGGTGGTCGACTTGCCGCAGCCCGATGGGCCGAGCAGGATCACGAACTGGCCCGGCGTGACGTCGAACGAGATGGCATCCACCGCAGTGGTGTCATCCCAGCGTTTACTCACCGCCTCGAGGCGGATGCGCTGATGATTATTGTTGGTCATGGCGTGCCCGCGGTCAGATGGCGGCGAAGGGGCATAACGGCTCCCATGAAAATTAGCGTAGTCGCTGACATCGACTTGTCATCCACGCATTGTCCGCATGCCGGGTTACCGTTGTCTGACACTGCGATGACCGCGACGTGACCGACGCTGGCGCCAGCGCATGCTAGAATTCAGGCTCTTTTTTTCGTTCAGGAATTCGCTGCCCATGTCCCTCGACGATCTGCACCTCAACCTGCGCAACCTGACCGCGGACGACTACCCCCAGCTCAAGGCGCTGATGGACAAGGTCTACGACGACATCGGCGGCGCCTGGCCCAAGCTGACCATCGACAAGCTGGTCAGCGAGTTTCCCGACGGCCAGATCGTCATCGAGGACGACCAGACCATCGTCGGCGTGGCGCTTACCGCACTGGTGGACTACGACGAGTTCTCCAACCCGCACCAGTACGACGACCTGATCGGCCACCGCGAGGTCATTCTCAACCAGCCCGACGGCGACGCCATGTATGGCCTCGACGTGCTGATCGACCCGGACTACCGCGGCTACCGCCTGGGCCGGCGCCTGTATGAGGCGCGCAAGGAGCTGTGCCGCTCGATGAACCTGCGCGCCATCCTCGCCGGCGGGCGGATCCCCGAGTACCACCAGCACGCCGATGAGTTCTCGCCCAGCGAGTACATCGAGAAGGTGTCGCGCAAGGAGATCCACGACCCGATTCTCTCCTTCCAACTGGCCAACGACTTCCTGGTCAAGCGCCTGCTGCGCAAGTACCTCCCCGAGGACGAGAAGTCCCAGGGCTTCGCCACCCTGCTGGAGTGGAACAACATCCTCTATGAGCCCGCCGAGCGGGTACTGGAGTCGCGCCGCACCCAGGTCCGGGTGGGCGCGGTGCAGTGGCAGATGCGCGAGTTCGACTCGGTGGAGACGGTGCTGCAGCAGATCGAGTACTTCGTCGACGCGCTGTCCGGCTACCAGAGCGACTTCGCGGTCTTCCCCGAGCTGTTCAACGCGCCGCTGATGGGCCTGCAGGACCGCGCCGCCCAGCGCGACCAGTTGGCCGCGATCCGCTTCCTGTCGGGCTTCACCGAGCGCTTCAAGACCGAGCTGTCGCGCATGGCGGTGTCCTACAACATCAATATCGTGGCCGGCTCGATGATCGAGGAGGCCGATGACGGCAAGCTCTACAACATCGCCTACCTGTGCCACCGCGACGGTACCCTGGAGCGCCAGGCCAAGCTGCATATCACGCCCCAGGAGCGTCGCGACTGGGTGATCGAGGGCGGCGACGACCTGCGCGTGTTCGACACCGATGCCGGCCGCGTGGGCATCCAGATCTGCTACGACGTCGAGTTTCCCGAGCTTTCGCGCCTGCTCGCCGAGCAGGACATGGACATCCTGTTCGTGCCGTTCTGGACCGACACCAAGAACGGCTACCTGCGAGTACGCCACTGCGCCCAGGCCCGCGCCATCGAGAACGAGTGCTACGTGGTGCTGTGCGGCAGCGTCGGCAACGTGCCGTCGATCGAGAACCTCGACATCCAGTACGCCCAGTCGTCGGTGTTCTCGCCCTCGGACTTCGCCTTCCCCCACGATGCGGTGCTCGCCGAGACCACCCCCAATACCGAGATGATCATGTTCTCGGATCTCGACCTGACGCGCCTCACGGTGGTACGCAGCGAAGGCTCGGTGACCAACCTCAAGGATCGTCGCAAGGACCTGTTCGACCTGCGCTGGCGCGACTGGTCGTGGAAGTCCGGCGCCAACCTCGAGGACAACTGAGGCCATGCTGGGGCGGCTCAAGCGCTGGCGCAGCAGGCAGTTCGAGCAGCGCCACCCCTTCCCCGACGACGCCTGGGCCGAGGCCCGGGCGCGTATCCCGCTGCTCGCTGCGCTCGACGCCGACGACGCCAGCCGCCTCGGTCAGCGCGCCTGGCGCTTCGCCCACGCCAAGCGCCTGACCCTGCACCCCGAGCTCGCCGCCACCACCGACTTCGACCTGCCGGCGCGCCTGGCGCTGGCCGCCCAGGCCTGCCTGCTGACCCTGGGCTGGAACGACGACGAGCACGCCGAGGCCTTCGCCAACGTCCACGAGGTGCTGGTGCTGCCCGAGGCCTTTCGCCGTCAGGTCGAGGAAATGGACGAGTTCGGCGTGATGCACGAGTACGTCGACGAGCGCGCCGGCGAGACCTCCTACCAGGGCCCGGTGGTCGTCGCCTTCCCCGACCTGATGGAGAGCGGCGACTGGAGCGGCTTCAACGTGCTGATCCACGAGTTCGCCCACAAGCTCGACATGGGCAACGCCAGCGATATCGACGGCTTCCCGCCGCTGCCCCGCGACATGGATCCGCGCGAGTGGCACCGCCTGTTCAGCGCGGTGTGGAACGACCTGCAGGCGCGCCTCGAACGCGGCGAGAAGACGCCCATCGACGACTATGCGGCGAGTCACCCCGGCGAGTGCTATGCGGTATGCTGTGAATACTTCTTCAGCGCCCCTGACGTGCTCGACCAGGCCTACCCCTCGCTGTATGCGCTGTTGGTACGCTATTTTCGCCAGGATCCACTGACGCGCCTGCCGGCCGGGCACGACGCCGCCGAGCACCGTCACCGTCAACCCCATGAGGACCGCGATGATCGATCTGCGCAGTGATACCGTGACCCGCCCCACCCCGGCGATGCTCGCCGCCATGGCCGAGGCCCCGGTGGGCGACGACGTGTGGGGCGACGACCCCAGCGTGCAGCGCTTCGAGGACGCCGTCGCCGAGCGCACCGGCAAGGCCGCGGCGCTGTTCTTTCCCTCCGGCACCCAGAGCAACCTGGCCGCCCTGCTGGCGCATTGCCAGCGCGGCGATGAGTACATCGCCGGCCAGCAGGCTCACACCTACAAGTACGAAGGCGGCGGCGCCGCAGTGCTCGGCAGCATCCAGCCCCAGCCGCTGGAGAACGCCGCCGACGGCTCGCTGCCGCTGGACAAGATCCGCGCCGCCATCAAGCCCCGCGACTTCCACTTCGCCCGCACCCGGCTGCTGGCGCTGGAGAATACCATCGGCGGCAAGGTGCTGGATGCCGACTACGTTCAGGCAGCCACCGATCTGGCCCGCGAGCACGGCCTGGCCACCCACCTCGACGGCGCGCGGCTGTTCAACGCCGCGGTAGCCAGCGACACGCCGCTGGCCACGCTATGTGCGCCCTTCGACAGCGTCTCGCTGTGCTTCTCCAAGGGGCTCGGTGCGCCGGTGGGGTCGGTGCTGGCAGGCCCGCAGCCACTGATCGACGAGGCGCGCCACTGGCGCAAGGTACTCGGCGGCGGCATGCGCCAGTCAGGCCTGCTAGCCGCCGCCTGCCACCACGCCCTGGAACACCACGTCGCCGACCTCGCCCTCGATCATGCTCGCGCCGCGCGCCTCGCCGAGGCGATTGCCGCGCTACCCGGTGTGGAGGTGAGCTCGGTTGCCACCAATATGCTCTTCGCCCACTTCCCCGAGGCCCATCGCGAGCCGCTGGTGGCCCATCTCAAGGCGCGCGGCATCCTCGCCGAGCTGCTCTACGCGACGCGTTTCGTGGTCCATCGCGACATCAGCGACGCCGATATCGACGCGGTGATCGAGGCCTTCGAGGCGTATTTCGCTACCCAGTGATGTCGCGCTCGCCGGCCAGCCAGCGCCATAGCCGTTCGGCATCCTCGCCGACGTCACGGCGGCTGGATCGTACCAGCCAGAAGCTCTCTTCCGTGGCAATGCTGTGTGCAAAGGGCGCGACCAGATCGTCGCGCTTCTGCACGAGTCGCCGGTGGGCCAGGGCAATGCCCGCCCCTTGGCTGGCCAGCGCCAGGGTCATGACCTGGTTGTCGCAGGTCAGCGCCGGGCAGCCGGGTTCCAGTGCGGCAACGCCGGCCTGCTCCAGCCAGGTTGCCCAGCCCACCGCAAACCCCAGCGCATGCAGCAGGGTATGACCCTTCAAGTCCGCCGGTGAGATCAGCACGGCGGCCAGGCTCGGTGCACACACCGGCAGCAGCGTCTCGGCGCCCAGTGACAGCGTCTCGGCGCCCAGTGACAGCGCCTCGACTCCCTGCCACTCGCCGCGCCCGTAGCGAATCTCGATATCCGCGCCCTCGGGGCCAAAATCGTCCTGCCAGATGGCACTCACCAGGCGTATCGCAATGCCGGGGTGGCAACGATGAAACCGCGCCAGCCTCGGCGCCAACCAGTTCTGCTGGATCACCGGCGTGGTGCGCACCGTTACCGGGTTGTCGGGTGAGGTGCCAAACACCTCCGAGGTCCCTTCGCTGATCCGCGCAAAGGCGTCGTTGATGCTCGGCAACCACGCCTGACCGGCAGGGGTCAGTGACAGGCTGCGCGGGTAGCGCACGAACAGCTTCTGGCCCAGGCGATCCTCGAGCAGCCGAATGCGTTGACTGATCGCCGCCTGGGTCACGCCCAGCTCGCGGCCGGCGGCGGTAAAACTCAGCGTGCGGGCTGCCGCCTCGAAGGCCTGCAGCCACAGCAGTGGCGGTAAATCACTCATGAGAAAGTTAGCTATAAGCCTAGCTTGGTCAAAGGGGTCAGATTAATCGTTTGTCAGTCCATCGGCCAGCCCCCATCCTGTCCTCCGCCATCCACGCCGGAAACAGGAGAGCCATCATCACGATGCACAGCACCATCTCTCAAGCCGATACGCTGATCACGCCTACCGCGGCCGACCGGCCAGACCATCAGGCCGCGCCGGCCATGGCTGAACTGAGGCCCTACCCCGTCACGCCACTGCTGCGTGGGGCGAGCGCTCGCGAAGAGGAGATCGAGCTGGTCTGGGACGATGGCGAACGAGTTAGCATCCCGCTGACCTGGCTGCGCGATCACTGCCCCTGCGAGGCGTGCCGCCACCACCAGACCCGCGAGCGACTGATCGCCCCCTCAATGAGGCACCCGAGACTGCCGAGGTGGGCCTCGAGGCCGGCCACCTGCGGCTGCGCTGGGCCGATGGCCATCTCAGCCGGTTCGCTTCCGGCTGGCTCTATCAGCGCCGCCCCGGGGCAGTGGACGAGAGTGCACTCCCCGCGCGTCAGGCCTGGTGCGAGGCGTTCACGCCGACTCGCGTCGCCCACGCCGACATCTTCACCCCGGGTGGCGAAGCCACTTGGCTCGAGGCACTGCTGCGCGACGGCCTGGTACTGCTCGAGGGCGGCCCGCTGGCCGACGAGGAGGTCAGCCGCATCGCCGAGCGCATCGGGCCACAGCGCCCGACCAATTTCGGTGCCCGCTTCGACGTGCGCTCCAAGCCCAATCCCAACAACGCCGCCTACACCGCCATCGGCCTGGCGCTGCACACCGACCTGCCCAACTGGCGCCAGCCGCCGGACATCCAACTGCTCTACTGCCTGCAGAACGAGGCGGAGGGCGGTGAGTCACTGTTCGCCGACGGCATTCAGGTCGCCGAAGCGCTACGCGAGCAGGCGCCCGAGGACTTTCGCCTGCTCAGCGAGCTGGCCATCGATTTTCGTTTCCAGGACGAGACCCAGGACATCGCCACTCGCGCGCCGGTGATCGAATGCGACGCCAGCGGCCGGGTGGTGGAGATCCGCTTCAACAACTGGATTCGCGACACCCTGCGCCTGCCCGCCGCGCAGATGACGGCCTGGTACCGCGCCTATCACCACTTCTGGACCCTGCTCCACTCGCCACGCTACCAGCTCGACTTCGCACTGGCGCCGGGGCAGATGGTGGCCTTCGACAACCGCCGCGTGCTGCACGGTCGTCGCGCCTTTGACCCCAACACCGGCGCCCGCCACCTGCAGGGCACCTACCTCGACCGCGACATGCTCGAATCGCGGCTGCGCGTGCTGGCGCGCGATAGCTAACGCCGCTCACCCGTAATGCCGCCAGCCACTACAACGCCATAACCGGCGGCGTCGCCCCACCATCACAACAGGAGATACTCCATGACTGCACCCCTGACCTCGCCGCGCATGCTGCTTGCCGGTGGCCTGCTGGCCGGCCTGGCGCTGCCCGCTCACGCCGATGATGCCACCCTCGACTTCGGCGTTCCGGCCTGGCCCGGCATCACCGTCAAGACCGAGATCGCCGAGCAGCTGCTGGCCCCGCTGGGCTATGAGACCCGCACCCATGAGCTGGGCCTGCAGGTGGTCTACCAGGGCATGGACAGCACCGACATCGACGCCTTCCTGGGCGGCTGGATGCCCGCCCAGAACGAGATGTTCAGACCGCGCGAGGAGAGCGGCAGCATCGTCGCTCTGGCCAACAACGTCGACGGCGCCCAGATGACCCTGGCAGTGCCCGAGTACCTCTACGAGCAAGGCATCCAGAGCTTCGCCGACCTCGACGCCAACCGCGAGATGTTCGACTCCGAGATCTACGGCTTCGGTGCCGGCTCGGCGGCCAGCGAGATCCTCGAGGCGGCGATCGCCGACGACGTCTGGGGGCTCGGCGGCTGGCGCCTGATCGATACCAGCGAGGTCGCCATGCTCAGCGCCGCGCGCGATGCCATCTCCCGCGAGGAGCCCATCGTCTGGGTCGGCTGGACGCCGCACTGGATGAACCTCGAACTGCCGATGCGCTATCTCGACGACCCCCAGGACCTGTTCGGCGAGAACAACGGCGAGAGCGACGTGCTGACCGTGATGCGCAGTGACTACGCCGAGGCCAACCCCGAGCTGGTCAGCTTCTTCGAAGCCTTTACCTTCAGCGCCGAGGAGCAGAGCTGGATGATCCAGGAGTACGGCCAGCAGGAGCGCGACCTCAGCGATGTCGCTGCCGAGTGGATTCGCGACAACGCCGAGCGCGTCGAGGCGATGCTTGCCGACGTCAACGACCGCGACGGCGAGCCGGCCTGGCCCCAGGTAGCGGCCGCCCTCGAGCTCTGATCAGGCGCTCTGGCCTGTCCCCTGTGCCGGCACCCTGCCGGCCATCTCGCCTTCGAGATGTTCGATGAAGGCGCGAATGCGCGCCGGCACCTGCCGGCGCTGCTCGAAGACCGCATAGAAGTCCGCACGCACTCCGCGCCAACTCGGCAACAGCGCCACCAGCGCGCCGCTGGCCAAGTGGTCGTGGACGTCCCACCACGAGCGCAGCATCACCCCGTGACCGTCCAGCGCCAGTCGGGTAATCACCTCGCCATCATTGCTCGCCAGACGCCCGCTGACCTTCACCGACTGCACGACCTGGGGATCGTCGCCGCGTTCGAAGCGCCATAGCGGAAAGTCGCTGTCGTTCTCGCGGATCACCAGGCAGGGGTGGCGCACCAGGTCGGCGGGCGAGTCGAGCCTTGGCATGCTGGTCGCATAGCCGGGGGCGGCGCACAGCACGCGGCGGTTGGCGAGGATGCGCCGCGCCACCAGCCGCGAGTCGGGGGGCTCACCGACGCGAATGCCCACATCGAAGCCGTGGTCGCCGAGGTTGAGCGGGAAGTTGGTCAGCTCCAGCCAACCGTCGAGCCGCGGGTGGCTGGTGCAGAAACTCGATAGCAGCGGTGCCACATGGCGGCGCCCGAAGCCGAAGGTGGCATTGATCCGCAACCGCCCGGAGAGCTGGCCCTGGCTGTTTCCGCCACGAGCCTCGAGCAGTGCACCCTCCAGGGCCTCCAGCTCGTCGAGGATCAGCGAACCGCGAGACAGGTAGAGTTCGCCTTCGGCGGTCAGCGTCAGGCGCCGCGTGGTGCGATGGGCAAGAGCCACCCCGAGTCGCGCCTCGAGCAGCTTGAGTCGCTTGCTCACCGCCGACAGCGACAGCCCCAGGTCACGCCCCGTAGCGGTCAAGCTGCCGGCCCGGGCCAGGTGCTGAAAGAACGCCAGATCGTCCATTTGCGACACGCCACTCTCCACTTTTCCGCAACAATACCTTGCACTATAGCCAGATTACTCCACCAGCAATAGAGACTAGACTGCACAGACACGCTATCTCACCACCCGCCTGATACAGGAGACCGTCATGGCCCATCGTATCGCCGTGATCGCCGGCGACGGCATCGGCACAGAAGTGATTCCCGAAGGCTTGCGCGCCCTCGAAGCCGCCGCCAAGCGCTTCAATATCGACCTCGACTGCCAGACCTTCGAGTTCGGCAGCTGCGACTACTATCTCGAGCACGGCAAGATGTTGCCCGACGACTGGTTCGAGCAGCTCAAGGACTTCGATGCACTGTTCTACGGCGCGGTGGGCTGGCCGGAGAAGGTGCCCGACCATATCTCGCTGTGGGGCTCGCTGCTGCAGTTCCGCCGCCAGTTCGACCAGTACATCAACCTGCGCCCGTGCAAGCTGATGCCCGGCATCAAGAGCCCGCTGGCCGGCCGCAAGCCCGGCGACATCGACTTCTACGTGGTGCGCGAGAACACCGAGGGCGAGTACTCCAGCGTCGGCGGCAAGATGTTCGAAGGCACCGACCGCGAAGTAGTGATCCAGGACACCGTAATGACCCGCACCGGCATCGACCGGGTGCTCAAGTACGCCTTCGACCTGGCGGCCACCCGGCCTAGAAAGAAGCTCACCTCGGCCACCAAGTCCAACGGCATCTCGATCACCATGCCCTACTGGGACGAGCGCGTGGAGGCCATGGCCAAGGGCTATCCGGAGATCGACGTGGACAAGTTCCACATCGACATCCTCACCGCCAACTTCGTGCTCCACCCGGACTGGTTCGACGTGGTAGTGGGCAGCAACCTGTTCGGTGACATCCTCTCCGACCTCGGCCCCGCCTGCACCGGCACCATCGGCATTGCGCCCTCGGCCAACATCAACCCGGAAGGCAAGTTCCCCAGCCTGTTCGAGCCGGTCCACGGCAGCGCCCCGGATATCGCCGGGCGCGGCATCGCCAACCCCATCGGCCAGATCTGGTCGGGTGCCATGATGCTCGAGCACCTCGGCTACCAAGAGGCCGGCGACGCCATGCTCAAGGCCATCGAAGACGTGCTTGCCAGCGCTGACCAGAGCGTGCTGACGCCGGACGTCGGCGGCCAGGGCACCACCGAGAGCCTGGGTCGCGCCATCGCCGAGAAGATCGCCGGCTAAGGCAGCACGCCAACGCCGGGCTCAGAACCTGACAGCCCCCACCGGCGTGAGCCGGTGGGGGCTGTTCGTCTGCGTCTTTCAGGTTCGTTGTGGCCCGCTCAGGGCCTGGATCAGCCCTTGAGCTTGGCGGCGATGCCGGCCACGTGCTCGCCCTGGAAGCGGGCGAGCTTCAGCTCGCGCTCATCGGGCTGCCGCGAGCCATCGCCGCCGGCCAGCGTGGCGGCACCGTAGGGCGTACCGCCACTGACCTTGGAAATATCGAACTGCTCTTCGATACCGTAGCCGATCGGCACGATCACCATGCCGTGGTGGGCCAGGGTGGTCCAGGTCGAGGTGATGGTCATCTCGTCGCCGCCGCCGGTACCGGTAGAGGTGAACACGCTGGCCACCTTGCCGCGCAGCGCGCCCTTGGCCCACAGGCCGCCGGTCTGGTCGAGGAAGGTGCGCAGTTGGCCGGCCATGTTGCCGAAGCGGGTCGGGGTGCCGAAGATCACGGCATCGTAGTCGACAAGCTCGGCGGGCGTGGCTTCCGGGGTATCGTGATCCTGCTTGCCACCGGCGTTGGCCAGCGCCTCGGCACTCATGGTTTCCGGCACGCGCTTGACGGTCACCTCGACACCCGCCACCTTGGCGGCGCCTTCGGCCACGGCCTTGGCCATGGTATCGATGTGGCCATACATGGAGTAATAGAGTACCAGTACCTTGGTCATCGCAGTAAACCTCGCATCGTGGGTTGATGTATGACGCTACGATAGCGCAGCCGTGAATGAGAAAAAGCGAATGATTTCGACAGCTCGGTGCGATTTTATCGACACGTCCCACTCCGGGAACCCCGCCTGACGACCGCTGTCCTGGAAAGGCGACACGACGAGAAGCACTCAGGAAGGAACCCAGCGGTGCTCACAGCGCTGCAAGACTCACCCCACCTACGCTAGGTTTTCATTCTGGCACCCGGCTTTTTCACCAGCTCGACGTGAACACTTGCCGCCGCGGGCGGCGACTCGGATGGTGGGGCACACTCTGGCCACCCGACACGAGATCACGGCATGCTGAGCGACTGGCTCGACCTGACCCTGGACGGCAACGCAGGCGCCACCCGCCAAGGGCGCCTCGCGTCCGGTAGCTTTGGTTGCCATGGCCCCGGCATCCTCGAGCTGACGCCCAAGGCACCGGTCAGCGGCGCCCCTGCATGCGTGATCTCCGCCGGCATCCACGGTAACGAGACCGCCCCCATCGAGCTGATCGGTGAATTACTGGCGCGCCTCGAGGCCGGTCAGCTACGGCTCGGCGCGCCACTCCTGGTACTGCTGGGCAATATCCCCGCGATCCGCCAGTCGCAGCGCTTCATCGCCACCAACCTCAACCGGCTGTTTCGCCGCGACTTGGCCCTCGAGGGTGACGAGCCCGAGCGGGCCCGCGTCCTGATGGCCAGCGTCGATGACTTTTACCAGCGCCACGCCGACCTGCCACGGCTGCATTACGATATGCACACCGCGATCCGCGACAGCCGCTATCCGCGCTTCGTCGTCGAACCATTTGCCGATTCGCCTACCCCCCCTTGCAGTGGCAGTGGCTGGCCGCCGCCGACATGCAGGCGGTGCTGCACCAGCACCAGCATAGCTGGACCTTCTCGCACTACTCGAAGCACTACCACGGTGCCCAGGCGCTTACCCTGGAGCTGGGCCGGGTCGCCCCCTTCGGGCACAATGACATGGCTGCCCTGGGGCCTCTTCGCCTCCTGCTCGAAGCGCTGCTGGAGGGTCGCGAGCCGCCGCGCGGCGACCCCGGCCGCATGGCCTTCTTCCGCGTCGAGCAGGAGCTGATGCGCCACGCTGAAGATTTCCGTTTATGCTTCGCCGACGACGTGGCCAACTTCACCGAATTCCCCCGGCAGCTGCCTGGCCCGTGACGCCGTGGCCGGCGACTGCGTGGTCGGCGAGCAACCGCTGGCGGTGGTGTTCCCCAACGCCGAGGTCGAGCTCGGCGCCCGCGCGGCACTGCTGGTCAGAGCCCGCGAGATACCGTCAGGAGAGACCCGCCGCTAGCGGATTCACGCAACAATTCACCCTTTGGCAAGACGATTTTCCACATTACAACAACAGCTTGGAGATTTACGATGATTCCGCATCCTCTCAACCTAGACCAAAGTCGAACAACCTTCCCCGCGATCAGTCCTGTCCAGGCTTAGCTGGCCTGTTAGAATCGCCCCTTTTTCGCGCCAGCCACGCTGACTCAGGGGCCGCCTCCCCAGCGGCACCCCATGTACTGGAGCTTACTATAATGGCCGCAACGCCAATGCCCCTCGAAGCGCGCAATATCAAGAAGCGCTTCGGCGACACCGAGGTACTCAAAGGCCTCTCGCTGCAAGCCCACAAGGGTGATGTCATCACGCTGATCGGCGCCTCCGGCTCCGGCAAGAGTACCTTCCTGCGCTGCATGAACCTGCTCGAGCAGCCCGACGAGGGCGACTTGCTGATGCATGGCGATGAGATCCGCTTCAAGCAGACCCAGCGCGGCCGCGAGCCGGCCGACTGGAAGCAAGTAGTACGCATGCGTGCCAAGCTGTCGATGGTCTTCCAAAGCTTCAACCTGTGGGCGCACATGACGCTGCTCGAGAACATCATCGAGGCGCCGATTCACGTGCTCGGCAAGCCCAAGAAGGAGGCCCTCGAGCAGGCCCATGCGCTGCTCGAACGGGTCGGCCTGACGGCGCGCGCCAACGCCTACCCGGCGCAGATGTCGGGCGGCCAGCAGCAGCGCGGCGCGATCGCCCGGGCGCTGGCCATGGACCCGGAAGTGATGCTGTTCGATGAGCCCACCTCGGCGCTGGACCCGGAACTGGTCGGCGACGTGCTCAAGGTGATGCGCGACCTGGCCGATGAAGGCCGCACCATGGTGGTGGTGACCCACGAAATGGGCTTCGCCCGGGATGTCTCCAGCCAGGTGATCTACCTGCATCAAGGCCTGATCGAGGAGGCCGGCCCGCCTCGGGAGATCCTGGCCAACCCAAGTTCGCCGCGCCTCCAGCAGTTCCTGGCGCCCAAGTACTGACCGCGGGAGACTCCCATGCTTGACCTGCAAGGCTACGGCCCGCGACTGATCGAAGGCGCCGGGGTCACCCTTTCGCTGGCGCTGCTGTCGCTGCTCCTGGCCATCGTGCTGGGACTGCTGACTGCCAGTGCCAAGATGTCGCGCAACTGGCTGCTGCACAAGTTCGCCACCCTCTACACCACCGTGATCCGGGGCGTGCCCGACCTGGTGCTGATGATGCTGCTGTTCTTCGGCGGCCAGATGGCACTCAATGTAGCTACCGACGCCCTCTACGACCGCTTCGGAGTGGACTGGTACATCAACCTCAACGCCTTTGCCGCCGGGGTGATCACCATCGGTTTCATCTTCGGCGCCTATATGGGCGAGACCTTCCGCGGCGCCTTTCTGGCCGTCGACGAGGGCCAGATCGAGGCCGGCCGCGCCTACGGCATGAGCGACTGGCTGGTGTTCCGCCGCATCCGCTTCCCGCTGATGATGCGCCACGCCCTGCCCGGCCTTTCCAACAACTGGATGGTACTGCTCAAGACCACCGCGCTGGTCTCGGTGATCGGCCTGTCGGACATGGTGCGGGTAGCGGCCGAGGCATCCCGCGCCACCCACGAGCCGTTCGTGTTCCTGATTCCCGTGGCGCTGATCTACCTGGCTATCGCCAGCGTCTCGGAGTTGATCTTCGCGCGCCTGCAGAAGCGCTATAACGTCGGCTTCGGAGGGCACTGAACATGGAACTCACGACCTGGTTAACCGACCTGCTCGACGGCAACCTGATCTTCACTCCCCAGACCCTGGGCTACTACTGGGACGGCCTGGTGACCACCAGCCAGTTGGTGTTCCTGTCGCTGCTCGCCGGGCTGGTGCTGGCGATACCGCTGGCCATCGGCCGCAGCTCGCGGCACCGCTGGATCAGCCTGCCGATCTACGTCTACACCTATGTGTTCCGTGGCACGCCGCTGCTGATCCAGCTCTACATCATCTACTACGGGGTGGTGTTCGTGGACGGCATCCAGGAGTCGATTTTCTGGCCGCTGCTGCGCGAGGCCTTCTACCCGGCGCTGATCGCCTTCACCCTCAACACCGCGGCCTACACCACCGAGATCTTTCGCGGCGCGATCAAGGCCACCTCCCGCGGCGAGATCGAGGCGGCGCGCGCCTACGGCATGTCCAATGCCCTGACGATGCGGCGCATCGTGCTGCCCAGCGCCTTTCGCCGCGCGCTGCCGGCCTACGGTAACGAGGTGATCTTCATGCTGCATGCCAGCGCCATCGCCAGCGTGGTGACGCTGATGGACCTGACCGGGGCGGCGCGCTTCGTCTACGCGCGCTTCTACGCACCCTTCGAGGCCTTCCTGTTCGTGGCGGCGATCTACCTGTGCCTGACCTTCGCTATCCTGTACTTCTTCCGTTTCCTCGAGAAGCGGCTGCTGGCGCATCTCAAGCCGGCATGACGACGCGCCGACGCCGGCCGTCAAACGAGCGTTGGGAATTTGGCCCGACAAGGCCAATTTCCCTCTTCCGGCCAACCGCGAGCTGCGCTAATGTGGCCAAGTTCTCACTTCCGAGTGACTCCGACAACAACAGGGAAATGCATCATGAAAAAACTGCTGACCGTCTCGATTCTCGGCGCCGCACTGGTGGCCGGCACCGCCCAGGCCCGCGACTACGATCACGTGCGCTTCGGTGTCGACGTGCCCTACGAGCCGATGGAGTACCGCACCCCGGACGGCGAGCTGACCGGTTTCGACATCGATCTGGGCAACGCCCTGTGCGAGGAGATCGGCATCACCTGCGAGTGGATCGTGCAGGAGTGGGACGGCATCATCCCCGGTCTGATGTCGCGCAACTATGACGCCATCATGTCGTCGATGACCATCAACGACGAGCGCCGCCAGACGGTGCTGTTCTCCGACCCCTACTTCACTCCACCCTCGGCCTGGTTCGCCCCCACCGACAGCGAGCTCGACGACGCCACCGAGGAGAGCCTCGACGGCAAGACCATCGGCGTGCAGCGCGGCACCCTGCAGGACAACTACGCCACCGACATGTTCGGCGATGTAGCCAGCGTCAGCCGCTACTCCACCGCCGACGACATGGTACTGGACATGCAGGCCGGCCGACTCGATATCGTGTTCCTCGACTACCCGGTGGGCAAGTCGACGCTGCTCGACAGCGAGAACCGCGACTACAAGGTGGTCGGCGAGATGATCACCGAACCCAAGGAGTACTTCGGCGACGGCTTCGGCATCGCCTTCCGCCAGCGTGACGAGGCACTCGCCGAGCGCTTCAACGACGCCCTGGCCACCCTTCAGGACGACGGCACCTACGACGAGATCTACGAGCGCTACTTCGGCGACGACGAGTAATCTCGACCTGCGCTCCCGGCCACGCCGGGAGCGTTTTCCTTCTTCAGGTTCTCCGGTGCCTCGCCTTACGCGAGACACGCCCTTTACCTACACCTCACAATAACAAGGACGTTCTTATGCAACGTTATCTCGGCATTGCCCTGCTCGGCGCCGCCCTGGTGGCCGGCAGTGCTCAAGCGCGCGACAGCTACGAGCATGTGCGCTTCGGCGTCGACGTGCCCTACGAGCCGATGGAGTACCGCACCGCCGACGGCGAGCTGACCGGCTTCGATATCGACCTCGGTAACGCCCTGTGCGAGCAGATGGGTATCACCTGCGAGTGGATCGAGCAGCAGTGGGACGGCATCATTCCCGGCCTGATGGCGCGCAACTACGACGCCATCATGTCGTCGATGACCATCAACGAGGAGCGCCGCGCCCAGGTGCTGTTCTCGGATGCCTACCTGACCGTTCCCTCGGCCTGGTTCGCCCCGGCGGAGAGCGAGATCGAGACACCCGACGAGCAGACCCTCGACGGCCTGACCCTGGGCGTGCAGCGCGGCACCCTGCAGGACAGCTACGCCACCGACTTCTACGGCGACGTGGCCAATGTGCGCCGCTATGCCACCGCCGACGACATGCTGCTCGACATGGAGTCGGGGCGTCTCGACCTGGTGTTCGTCAACTACCCGGTGGGCAAGACCACCCTGCTCGACAGCGAGCGCGGCGACTACCGCGTGGTCGGCGAGATGATTCGCGAGCCCTACGAGTATTTCGGCGACGGTATCGCCATCGCCTTCCGGCCCCGCGACGAGGCACTCGCCGAGCGTTTCAACGAGGCCTTGGCCGAGCTTCAGGAGAGCGGCGTCTACGACGAGATCCACGACCGCTACTTCAGAGAATAAGCCGCGAAAGCGCCGCTAACCCCCTGCAATTGCCTCACAAGGGCCGCCTGACGGTGGGCGGTGACGCCGGGTGTATCGCAACAGCTGATGGCAACGCTAGTGGCCGCCATGTGACCCCGCGACATGGCTCGACTCCCGCGGCTTCGCGGTGTGCTCAGAGACGGGTTGGGCCAGCTCCTGAAGAATGCCGCAGTGACTGGCCTCGGCCTCGCCGCTGCAGCGCGAGCGCAGGGTGGCCAGCGCCTCGCGTAGCGCCATGAGCTGCTCGATGCGGGCGTCGACATGGGCCAGATGATCGTCGATCAGGCCGTTGACGGCACTGCACGGCTGGCGCGGCTGGTCGTGATAATCGAGCAGGGTGCGGATCTCGTCGAGCGTCATGTCCAGCGCCCGGCAGTGGCGGATGAAGCTCAAACGCTCGACGTGAGGCTCGGCGTAGAGCCGATAGTTTCCACTGCTGCGAGCGGGCTCGGGCAACAGCCCCTCGCGCTCGTAGTAGCGAATGGTTTCCACCAGGCAGCCGGTACGGGCGGCCAATTCGCCGATCTTCATGCCAGTTCTCCTCGATGCCGCTTGACCCTGTAGCGACTACAGGGTGTGTCATCAGCATAAGCGATGACACGGAGTTCTACCATGAGCGAACGATCCTGCTGTTCGAGCGCCCCCGACGCACGCCATGCCGCGCCGGAGAGAAACGCCCCTCCCCCCGGCACACAGTCGCTGCAACTGTATATCGAGGCGATGGACTGCCCCACCGAAGAGACACTGCTGCGCCGGGCACTGGAGGACATGCCGGGCATCGAACAACTCGACTTCGATCTGATCGGGCGCAGGCTCACCGTGCACCACACCGGTATCGGGGAAGAGGCCATCCGGCGCCGGGTCGCCGCCACCGGCATGACCGCCGAACGCGATGACCCGACCCAACGCACGGCACCGACAGCCGGCAACGAGGAGCCTTGGTGGAAGCTCGGCGTGGCGGCCATGCTTGCCCTGGCCGCCGAGGCCAGCCACTGGCTGGTGCTGGCCGAGCCCTGGCTGGCCGCCGCGCTGGCACTCACGGCCATCGCCCTGGTCGGCCTGCCGACCTGGAAGAAGGGCTTTATCGCCCTGCGCCATCGCACCCTCAACATCAATGCGCTGATGAGCGTGGCGGTGACAGGCGCCCTGCTGATCGGCCAGTGGGCCGAGGCGGCCATGGTACTGGTGCTGTTCACCCTGGCCGAGCGCATCGAGGCTCGCTCGCTGGGCCGGGCCCGCAACGCCATCCGCGAACTGCTCTCGCTGGCACCGGAGAGCGCCAGCGTGTACCAGCCCGACGGTACCTTCCTCAGCACGCCAGCCAGCGATATCGCCATCGAGAGCCTGGTACGTGTGCGTCCCGGTGAACGCCTGGCACTCGATGGCAAGGTGACAGAGGGCCAGCCAGCGCTGGACGAATCCCCCATCACTGGCGAGAGCCTGCCGGTGGACAAGGCACCAGGGGATGACGTATTCGCCGGCAGCATCAACCAAGGCAGCGAGTTCCTCTATCGCACCAGCCGGGTGGCGAGCGACACTACCCTGGCCCGCATCATCCATACCGTCGAGCAGGCCCAGGCCAGCCGCGCCCCCACCCAACGCTTCATCGATCGCTTCGCCACCGTCTATACCCCCACGATCTTCGCCATCGCACTGCTTACGGCACTCCTCTTGCCACTGCTGTTGGGGGTAGCCTGGCTGGAGGGCATCTACCGGGCTCTGGTATTGCTGGTGATCGCCTGCCCCTGCGCGCTGGTGATCTCCACCCCGGTAACCATCGTCAGCGGCCTGGCCGCCGCCGCACGCTCGGGCATCCTGATCAAGGGCGGCAACGTGCTCGAACAGGGCCATCGGCTGGCCACGCTGGCCTTCGACAAGACCGGCACCCTCACCCAGGGCCGCCCCTCGCAGCGCAGCTGGCACTCCCTCGACCCGACACTGGACGAGCCGGCGCGGGCCGGGCTGCGGGCCCTGGCATCGGGGCTCGCCGTTCGCTCCTCGCACCCGGTAGCAGCGGCATTGGCCCGCGCCGCCGAGGCGGAGGGCGTCACGCCGCTGGACGTGAGTGACGTGCAGGAACTGCCCGGCCGCGGCGTGACCGCATGCCAGGCCGGGGGCCGCGTCTGGCTTGGCAACCGTCGGCTGATGCAGCAGTTCGCGACGGTGGACGACGCGTTCGAGTCCCACCTGGCCGAGCATGAAGCCCGCGGCGAGACCCTGGTGATCCTCGGCGAGGAGAACCGGCCCCTGGCGCTGTTCGCCGTCGGCGACCCGCTGCGCGAGGAGAGCCGTGACGCCATCGAGGCACTCCATCGCCTGGGCGTGACCACGCTGATGCTGAGCGGGGACAACCCGGCGAGCGTCGCTGCCGTGGCAGCCCTGGCCGGCATCGACGAAGCCCACGGCTCGCTGCTGCCGGAGGACAAGCTGGCGATGATCGAGGCCCGCGCTCGGCAAGGCCCGGTGGGCATGGTGGGCGACGGCATCAACGACGCCCCGGCACTGGCCCGCGCCGATATCGGCTTCGCCATGGGCGCGCTGGGTAGCGACGCTGCCATCGAGACCGCCGACGTCGCCCTGATGGATGACGACCCGCGCCGGCTCGCCGACTTCCTGCGCCTATCGCGGCGCACGCGCTCGGTACTGTTACAGAACATCGCCATCGCCCTGGGCCTCAAGGCGCTATTCATGGCGCTCGCCTTCTCGGGGCATGCCACCCTGTGGATGGCGGTGTTCGCCGATATGGGGGCCAGCCTGATCGTGGTGGCCAATGGTCTGCGCCTGCTGCGAGTGAACCGAGATCACCGCTAGCGCAGCACGCGGCGAATCAGGAACGGGCCGATCACTTCGAAGACCACGGTGGAGGCCACCACCGCCGAGAGCAGCAGTGAGCGGTACTCGGGAAATCGCTCGACCACCAGCAGCGCCATGCCCATGGCGATACCGGCCTGGGGCGTCAGCGCCAGGCCGATATCCCGCGGCAGCTCGCCCCCTCGCCCGACCAGTTGCACGCCCAGCGCTCCGCCCAGGAAACGCCCGGCCAGACGCAGCGCGATATAGGCCAGCGTCAGCCACAGCGCCGCCCCCATATAACTGAGGTCGACGTGGGCCCCGGAGAGCACGAAGAAGAACACCAGAAACGGCCACTCGATATGCTCGACCTGGCGAAACGAGCGGGTGTGGTGTGAGGAAAGATTGGCCACCAGGGCGCCGGCAAACATCGCCGCCAGCAGCCCCGATACCTCGAACCAGGTCGAGAAACCAGTCAGCAGCAGGATCAGCGCAAACGCCTCGACCTGAGTCGGCTCCCCTGGCCGCAGGCGCCCGGTGAGCCAGGCCGCCGGCAGACCGATGGCAGCGCCCAGCGCCAGCGCACCACCCAGTTCCCAGCCGGCATAGGCCAGCGCCAGGCTGCCATCGCCAGTAAGCTGCCAGCCGAGCAGCGCCATGGCCAGGCCGAACAGCAGGATGCCCCAGGCATCGTCGATGGCGACCATGCCCATCAGCAGCCGCGCGCGCAGCCGATCATCGCCGCGCGCATAGACTTCCTCGCTGATCTCGGCCGGCTCGGTGGCCACCGAGATAGCGGCCAGGGCGACCACTACCACCAGCGGGAAGCCCAGCAGCCACAGCCCCACGCCGACCAGCAGGGCGCCGCTCAATACGATGAAAAGCGAGATCACCACCAGCAGCCAGCCGTTGCGGCGCAGGCGCACCAGGGTCAGCTCGCCGCCGAGCAGGAAGGAGACCAGCACCAGCGCCAGGTGGATCAGCGGCTCGCTCATCGCACCCAGCGGCGCACTGCCGTCGCGGCCCAGCAGCAGCTGCTGAACCAGCGCCAGGCCCACACCGACCAACACCAGCAGCGAAATGCGCGGCAGACGCAGACGCCTGGCCAGCGCATCGACACAGATGCTGACGCCCAGGATCACACCCAGCAGGATCAGGTTGGCCGACGCCGTGCCGAGCTCGGCCATCGGCCACTGCCAGGATTCGCTCGTGGTCATACCTTGACTCTAGCGAGCCTGCTGCATGAAGTTCAATATCCAGCGCACCGTCAGCTCGGCATTCAGCGGGGCGTCCAGCGAGTCGAGCCCCTCGTCGACCCGCGCCTCGCCGACCAGCTCACGGCGCAGCTGCATCAGGTCATGAGAATAGGGCTTGGCAAACTCCGGGTGCCCCTGCACGCCGAGAAAGTGCTCGCCGACCTGCATCAGGTAGTAGGGGCAGAAATCGCTGCCGGCCAGCACCCGCGCTTCCGGCGGCAGGCGTTCGACCTGGTCCTGGTGGCTGACCAGCAGGTCGAGATTGGGCTGCCACGGCTGCATCCACTCGGTTCGCGTGTTGACGCAGTTGAACGACATGCCCACCCCCCAGCCTCGCGGGCTCTTGACCACCTCACCGCCCAGCGCCTTGGCAATCAACTGATGGCCGAAGCACACCCCGACCAGCGGCTTGCCGGCGTCCCACAGCTCGCGCACGAACTCGCACAGCGACTCGACCCACGCCAGGCCGTCGTTGACACCGAACTTGGAGCCGGTGGTCAGCCAGGCATCGGCGGTCTCGACGTCGTCGGGAATCTCGCCGTCGAGGCAGCGCCAGACGCGAAACTCGAGGCTCGGGTCGACGCGCTTGAACAGCGCCTCGAACATCGCCGGGTAATTGCCGTGAGTCGCGATCAACTCCGGCGCCACATCGTCACACTGCAGCAGCCCTATGCGCATGGCCCGGCCTCCTCTTTCCAAGTCTGGCTCCACATTTTCCGCCACGGTTGGCAGCTCTCGCTCAAAGACGCCCCTCCACCGCCGCGACGAAGATGTCGCGATACTGATTGGCGTCGAAGGCGATCGGGTTGGTGCCCGACGAGGGGTCGGCCACCGCCATCTGCCCGACCTTGTCGGCCTGCTGGGTATCGATCTTGAGCGCTGCCAGGGTATGCGGAACCGCCAGCCGCTCGCGCAGCTCCAGCACCCAGTCGATCACCGCTGCGGTGCCCGGCTGGCGCAGGTCGAGGTAGCGCCCCAGGCGTACCATCGGCTCGCCGATCGCCTGCTGATTGGCGCGCAGCACATAGGGCATCAGGATCGCATTGAGGGTCCCGTGGTGGGCGTCATACAGCGCCCCCAGCGGATGCGCCAGGGCGTGCATGGCGCCCAGGCCGCGCTGGAAAGCGGTGGCGCCCATGCTCGAGGCGACCAGCATGTTCATGCGCGCCTCGAGGTCGCTGCCGTCGACGTAGGCCCGCGGCAGATACTGGCAGACCCGGCGCATGCCCTCCACGGCGATGCCCTCGGCCATGGGATGGTAGAGTGGCGAGCACCATGCCTCCAGGCAGTGGGACAGCGCATCCATGCCGGTGGCGGCGGTGAGCGTGGGCGGCAGGCCGGCGGTCAGCTCGGGGTCGAGGATCACCGTGGCCGGCACCATGCCGGGATGGAAGATGATGCGCTTGACGTGCTCGACCTCATCGGTGATCACCGAGGCGCGGCCCACCTCCGAGCCGGTACCTGCGGTGGTCGGCACCGCCACGATGGGCGCGATGGCGTCAGCGTCGGCATTCTTCCAGTTGTCGCCGACATCCTCCAGCGACCACAGCGATAGCCCCTCGCGCTGGTTGGCCATCAGCGCCACCGCCTTGGCGGCGTCGAGACCCGAGCCGCCGCCGAAGGCTATCACCCCATCGTGGCCGCCGTCGCGGAAGGCGGCCATGCCGTCGAGCACGTTCTTGCCGGTGGGGTTGCCCTTGATCTCGCTGAACACGGCGATGCCCAGGCCGCTGTCATGGCAGGCCAGCACGATGTCGCGCACCATCGGCAGGTTAGCGAGCCCGGGGTCGGTGATCAGCAGCGGCGCCTTCATCCCCAGCGCCTGGCAAACCGCAGGCAGTTCACCGATACGCCCCACCCCGGTGAGTATGTTGGACGGGTAGTTCCAGCCCATGCTGAACTGGCTCATATCCTGGCTCATTGTCAACTCCTAGGCGTGCTTGAGGTGGAAAGACTTGGGCCGGGTCAGTGTCTCGTACCCTAGCCGCGACAGCGAGC
Organism: Halomonas socia; assembly: GCF_010977575.1. Lineage (GTDB taxonomy): Bacteria > Pseudomonadota > Gammaproteobacteria > Pseudomonadales > Halomonadaceae > Franzmannia > Franzmannia socia. The sequence continues at coordinate 2,340,932 of NZ_CP048812.1, read as the reverse complement.
AGCCACGCCCCGACTGCTTGACGCCGGTCCAGGCCAGCTCGGGGTCGAGGTAGTCGCAGCGATTGGTGAATACCGTACCCGCCTCGAGGCGCTGAGCCAGCCGCTCGCCGGCCGCCATGTCGCGAGTGAAGACCGCGGCGGTAAGCCCGAAGGCGCTGTCGTTCATCAGCGCCACGGCCTCGTCGTCGCTGGCCACCGGCATGATACCCACCACCGGCCCGAAGCTCTCTTCGCTCATCACCCGCATCGAGTGATTGACCCCGGTGAGAAGCTGCGGCGCCAGGTAGGCGCTGCCCGGCACCGACAGCGGATAGTCGCCGGGGTCGATCCAGGCCCGCGCCCCGGCGCTCACCGCCTCCTCGATCTGGCCGCGCACGAAGTCCGCCGCCGCCGGGCGCACCAGCGGGCCGAGGGTGGTGGCCGGGTCGCCGGGGTTGCCGAGCCGCAGCTGCTTGACCCAGGCCACCGCGCGCTCGACGAAGGCGTCGAAGATTGCCTGGTCGACGTAGATGCGCTCGATGCCGCAGCAGCTCTGCCCAGAGTTGAAGAAGGCGCCGTCCATCACCCCTTCCACCGCGGCATCGAGGTCCACGTCGCCACGAATATAGGCCGGATCCTTGCCGCCTAGCTCCAGGCCGGTGGCGATGAAGCGTCCCGCCGCGTTGCGCTCGACCATCGCGCCACCGGCCACCGAGCCGGTGAAGGAGACGTGATCGATGCGCCGGTCGCGGACCAGCTGTTCGGTAGCGTCATGCGACAGGTGCAGATGCTGGAACACCCCCTCGGGCAGACCCGCCGCATCGAAGGCCTGCTGGATACGTTCGGCGCACAGCGGGGTCTGGGCGGAGTGCTTGAGGATCACCGTATTGCCGGCCATGATCGCTGGCACAATGGCGTTCACCGCGGTCATGTACGGAAAATTCCACGGCGCGACGATGAATGACACGCCCAGCGGCTCGCGGGTGATATAGCGGGTAAAGCCCGGCTTGTCGGGCAGGTGGAGCGGCGCCAGCGCCGCCTCGGCTAGGCCGATCATGCCCCTGGCGCGCTCCTCGAAGCCGCCGATTTCACCACCGGCGGCGGCGATCGGACGGCCCATCTGCCAGGTCAGCTCAGTGGCGAGCTCATCGCGCCGGGCGACGAAGGCATCGACCATCGCCGAACACAGCCGACCGCGCTCGGCGATCGGCACTGCGCACCAGCTGCGCTGGGCGCTGGCCGCCCGCGACAGCGTGGCCTCGATCTGCGCCGGATCGGCCAGCTCCCGCTCGACGTAGACCGTGCCGTCGACGGGGGATATCGTTTTCTGTATGGCCATACGCTTCTCTTTCCTTCCTGTAACGAATGACAAGGCTCGGTTCGCTTCTATCCGGCACTCGGCCCGCGGCTACCCCGGCGACAGGCCACCGCGCAGACGCTGTAAACCCATCCCTGGGCGCTCCATTCTTCTTCCCTGAAGAATTAGCTTCGCTCTTGCCTGCCCCCGGCGCCGCTTGGCGCTTGGCGCTTAAATAATTTCAAAGTAACGATCCAACTCCCAATCGGTTATGTGGCGCCGGAATTCGCGCTCCTCCCACTCGCGGGTCGCCGCGAAGTGCTCGACGAAGTCGTCGCCGAACAGCGCCCGCGCCGGCTGCGATGCCTTGAGCCGCTGGGCGGCCTCCCACAGGGTCCGCGGCAGCGCCTGGTGCTCGGGGTGGTCGAGCTCGTAGGCATTGCCGCGCACCTGCTCGTCGGGCTCGAGGCGCTGCTGGATGCCGTACAGGCCCGCGCCGATGGCCGCGGCCAGCGCCAGGTAGGGGTTGGCATCGGCGCTGCCTAGGCGGTATTCGACGCGCTGGGACTTGGCGCTGCCGGGGATCACCCGCAGCGCGGTGGTGCGATTCTCGACGCCCCAGGTGGCGTCGGTGGGCGCCCAGAAGCCGGGAATCAGCCGCGTATAGCTGTTGATGGTGGGCGCGAACATGGCCAGGAACTCGGGCATCAGCTGCTGCTGGCCGGCCACGAAGTGACGCTGGATATCGCTCATGCAGTAGGGCTTGTCGGCATCGAAGAAGGCCGCCTCGCCGCTGTCGGCATGGCACAGCGAGAGGTGGATATGGCCGCTCTGGCCCGGGTAGTCCGGCGACCACTTGGCCATGAAGGTGGCCATCAGGCCGCGACGCTGTGCCCACACCTTGGTGAAGGTCTTGAACAGCGCGCCTTTGTCGCCGGCGGCCAATGCGCCGTCGACGCCGATCGCGGCCTCGAGCACCCCGGGGCCGGTCTCGGTATGCAGCCCCTCGATGGGAAAGTCCATGGCCTCGGATAGCGCCAGCAGCTCATGGTAGAGCTCGGCATGCACCGAGCTTCTCAGCATCGAGTAGCCCATCATGTCCGGCGTCAGCGGGGTCAGGTTGCGAAAGCCCTTTTCGCGAATCGACTCCGGCGTCTCGCGAAACATGAAGAATTCGTACTCCAGCGAGCCGTGGGCGCTGAAGCCCATCTCGCCGGTCTGGTCGAGTACCCGCCGCAGCAGCCCGCGCGGGCAGATCGCCTCGGCGGCGCCGCTGAACTCGGTGAGAAACAGCAGCATGTCGCCCTCCGCCGGCACCTCGCGGCAGCTCTCGGGGACGATGCGCAGCTGGGCATCCGGGTAGCCGGTGTGCCAGCCGGTATACTTGACGTTGTCGTAGAGCACGTCCTTGCTGTCCCAGCCCAGCACCACGTCGCAGAACGCGAAGCCCTCCTCCAGCGCATGGAAGAACTTGTCGCGATGCATGTACTTGCCGAGCATCACGCCGTCCATGTCGAACATGCCGACCTTGACGTGGGTAAGGCCGCGCTCCTCAACCAGGCGCCGGGCCTCGTCGGCGCTGGTGATGTGGCGGGGTAGTAATTGACTCATGGCAGCTTCCTAAATTGGCCAAAGGTCATTGACGGGCATACGGGAGGCGGGCCAGTAGCCCGCCTCCTGAGGTTCCTCAACTGTAGCGATAGGGAGGCCCTGCCTGCTGCATGGTCTGGCGATAATCCTTGAGGATCTGCACAACCTTGGCACTACGCTCGCTCTGCTCGGCGATCTCGTCCCAGAACGCCAGCGCCTCGTCCTCCAGGGTCTGCCACTCCTCCTCGGGGATCGAAGTGAGCTCGAGCTTGCCGCCGGTGGTGCGGTAGTGGGCCTCGCCCCACCAATACCAGTGCTGCCGGTAGTAGTGCGAATTATCCATGCACAGCTTGAACAGCGTCTGCAGGTGCTCGGGCACCTCGTTCCAGCGATCGCTGTTGGCGAAGTAGGAGCCTGCCCAGGCGCCGGAGATGTTATTGGTCAGGTAGTAGCTGCTGACATCGGCCCAGCCCACGGTATAGGCCTCGGTGATGCCGGCCCAGGCGATCCCGTCCAGCTCGCGGGTCTGCATGGCGACTTCGATGTCCTCCCATGGCAGGGTCACCGGTACCACCCCGAAGCGGCTCAGGAAGCGCCCGGCGGTGGGGAAGGTAAAGATGCGCTTGCCGCGCAGGTCCTCGAGACTGCGGATCGGCTCGCGGGTCACGAAGTTGCAAGGATCCCAGGAGCCGGAGCCGAGCCAGGTCACGCCGTCCACCTCGCCGTAGGCCTCTTCCCAGATCTCCTTGAGGCCGTAGTGATGGAACAGCGCCGGCACGTCGAGGCTGTAGCGCGAGGCGAATGGGAAGTAGCCGCCGAACACCGAGACATCCACCGGAGCGTTGATCGAGTCATCGTCGCTCTGCACCGCATCGATGGTGCCACGCTGCATGGCGCGGAATAGCTCGCCGGTGGGCACCAGCTGGTCGGCGTAGTAGAGCTCGATCTCCATCTCGCCGTTGGCAGCCTTGTTGAAGGCGTCGATGGAGGGCTTGATGACGTGGGCCGCCAGCGCCGGGCCGGCGTAGGTCTGCATGCGCCAGCGGATCGGGCTCGACTGGGCATGCACGTATGGCGCGCCGACGGTAGCCGCACCCACCGTGGCGGCGGTGGCCACCCCGGCTTTCTTGAGGAAATTGCGCCTGTTGTTATCGGTCATGATACTTCTCCCATTGGTTGTTGTTGTTACCACTGCCCATACTGCTTGCTTACGGATCCTCCTCCTTGCCCGTTGCCGGGCGTACGCGGTGCCCTAGTGGTAGTAGAGCTCCGGTAGCCACAGCGCCAACTGCGGGAAGGCGGTGATCAGGCCCAGTCCCAGCAGCATGATCGCCACGAACGGCCAGACGCTGCGATAGATGTCGCCCAGCGACACCTCGGGTGGCGCCATGGCGCGCATCAGGAACAGGTTGTAGCCGAACGGCGGGGTCATGTAGGCGATCTGCACGGTGATGGTGTAGAGCACGCCGTACCACACCGGGTCGAAGCCCAGGCTGACCACCAGCGGCACGTAGAGCGGGGCGACGATCACCAGCATCGCCGTGTCGTCGAGAAACATGCCCATCAGGATGTAGGAGAGTTGCATCATTAGCAGGATCTCCCAGGGGCCGAGGCCCATGCGGTCGAGGAACACGTTCTCGATGGCGCGCACCGCGCCAAGGCCGTCGAACACCGCGCCGAAGCACAGCGCGGCGAGGATGATCCACATGAACATGCAACTGATGCCCAGGGTACGGCGCACCGTGACCTCGATCACCGCCCGGGTCAGGCGGCCCTTGACCAGCGCCGCCAGGGTCGCGGCGAAGGCGCCGTAGGCGGCGCTCTCGACCAGGCTGGTGACGCCCATCAGGAACAGCCCGGTCATCGAGAAGAAGATCAGCAGCGGCAGGATGCCGGCACTGAGCAGCTTGAGCTTGGCGCCCAGGCGCATGGTGCGCTCCTCGGCGGGCAGCGCCGGCCCCAGGCTTGGCTGCAGCCGGCAGCGCACCACGATGTAGATCACGAACATCGCCGCCAGGATCAGCCCTGGGAACACCCCGGCCAGCCACAGCTTGCCCACCGGCTGTCGTGCAATCATACCGTACAGCACCAGCACCACGCTGGGCGGCACCAGGATGCCCAGGGAGCTGCCAGCCTGAATCACCCCGGTGACCATGATCTTGTCGTAGCCGCGGCGCAGCAGCTCCGGCAGGGCGATGCTGGCGCCGATCGCCATGCCTGCCACGCTCAGGCCGTTCATCGCCGAGACCACCACCATCAGGCCGATGGTCCCCACCGCCAGGCCACCCTGTAGCGAGCCCATCCACACGTGGAACATCTCGTAGAGGTCGCCGGCGATACCCGACTCGGAGAGCATGTAACCCATGAACACGAACAGCGGCAGGGTCAACAGCGGGTACCAATTCATCAGCACGAAGCTGGCGTTGAACGGCATCTCCACTCCGCCGTCGCCCCATAGCAGCAGCGCCGCGGCGGCACCGACGAAGCCGATCACTCCGAACACCCGCTGACCGGTCAACAGTAGCAGCATCATGGTCGAGAACATCAGCAGCGCGATCATCTCGTAGCTCATGCCTCGCCCTCCTCGTCGATGGGGCGACCCAGCGCCGCGCCCAGATCACGGAAGAAGGTGGCGAAGGCCTGCAGCAGCATCAGCACGATGCCAAAGCACATGATCAGCTTGATCGGCGCCAGCGGCGGCGCCCAGGAGGAGTGATTGCGCTGGCCATACTCCAGCGCGTAATGGGTGCTGGAGATGCCGCCCAGCAGCAGGGTGACCAGGAAGGTGATCAGAAACAGGATGGTGACGGCATCCACCGCGGCCTGGGTGCGCGGCGACCAGCGGCTGTAGAACAGATCCATGCGCACATGAGCGCCCATCTGCATGGCGTAGGCACCGCCCAACAGGTAGTAGCTGGCAAGCATGAACTGCGACATCTCCACCCCCCACAGCAGCGGCGCGTTTAGCACCGAGCGCGAGAAGGAGGCGTACAGCAAGAGCCCCATCATCAGGAAGATCATGTACATGACCAGCCGCCCCACCCCGCGGTTGAGGCGCTCTACCCAGCGTACATAGGCGCTTATTGTTGTTGGCATTGGGTTGCAGTTCCCGCGTCGCACATCGAATGACTTTCAGTCTTGGACGCGGATTCGGCATCTGGCAAAGAGCATCGGTCGCACCGACGCCGTTGCTATAGGAAAAATCGATAGTGCACGCCGAAGGCGCACTCGCAACGCTGCAATGCCCACACTCAGGGCTGGGTGGAGACCTCGGAGGAGAGCCACGGCAGGCCGCGGTCGAGCTCCTGACGAAAGCGAATCTCCAGCAGGCGGCGGGCATCGCGGGCCAGCTGAGCGGGCAGGTCACCGAGTTCGTCGCGCCGCGAAACCAGCGTCAGCTCGCGCTGCAGGGGCGCCACTGGCAGCGCTGCGACGCGCACCTGGAGCGTCTCGAGGCCGGCCTGATAGAGGCACAGCGGGGTGGTGATGGTCCAGCCGGCGCCGGCGCTGACCAGGCGCAGCACGGCGAAGGTGTTGTCGAGGTGCAGCCGTGCCGGCAGCTCCAGCCGATTGAGGCGCAGGTGGCGCTCGATGGCCTGGCCGATCAGCGACTGCGGCGTGTAGCGCACGAAATCGAGCTGGCGGGCCAGCCAGCGCAGGTTGTCGAGCGGCCCCGACCAACTGGCCGGCGCCACCAGCACGAAGGGCTCGCGCAGCACTGCGTGGCGCTCGAGGCCATCATAGTTCTCGAGGCGGTCGTCGGAGACGATGATATCGACGTGGCGGGTCAGCAGGGCGTGGCTGTGCATATGCGACAGCCCGGTGGTCAGGGTGTAGTCACGGGTATGCCGCTTGATCAGCTCGATTAGCGGCTGGCCCACGGCCGTGGCCAGCGAGTCGACCAGCGCCAGGCGCACCTGATGCAGTTGGCCGAAGGCCCCGGAAACCAGCTCGCGGCGCGTGCTGCGCGCCTCGTCGAGCAGGCGCCGGGCGCGGTCGTAGAAGAAGCGCCCGGCGCTGGTCGGCTCCAGCGGCCGGGCGTTACGCTTGAACAGGTTGACGCCCAGCCCCTCCTCGAGGGTAGCCAGGCTCTGAGACACCGACGACTGCTTGAGACCCAGGCGCCGCGCGGCGGCGCTCTGGCTGCCCTGCTCCAGGGTCTCGACGAAGATTTCCATGCTGCGTAGATCGAACCCGAAGCCGCTGCGCATCCCAGTGTCCTTGAATGACCTGCCCTTGACCCACTACGTGTTGCAACAGAGTATCGTTTAAGGGCGACCAGGCCCAGCCTGACCGGGAGGATCCCATGTCCCATCTGCTATTCGTGTACGGCACCCTCAAGCGCGGCTTCACCAACCACGCCGGCCACCTCGGCGAGGCCGAATTCCTCGACCTGGCGGTGACCTGCGAGCCCTTCCCGCTGGTACTCAACGGCCCGCGTTTCTCGCCGGTGCTGGTCGACGCCCGGGGCCAGGGGCTCAAGGTTCAGGGCGAGCTGTTCCGCGTCGACGCCCCGACCCTGGATGAACTCGATCGTCTCGAGCGGGTCAATGATCGCGACGGTTATCGTCGCCGACGACTGGCCATCGCCGACTCGCACGGCCAGGTACAGGCCGCCTGGAGCTACCTCAAGCCGCCCAGTTGGGTGGAAGATGTCAGGAGCGAGCCCATGGCGGTGTATGATGAGACGCCTGACCCGACGTTTCGTACATAGCCGATCCCATCGCTACAACCCGGAGGTAACGATGAGCGCTACGGTAAGCGCCGCACCCGACGCATTTCGCCCCGCCTCGACCTGGACCGCCTGGGGCCAGTGGCTGGCCCTGGCGACCATGAGCATCGATCACCTGACCCGCTACGTGCTACCCGGCAACTGGCAGCTCGACTGGGCCGGCGCCTCGATCGGGCGCATCGCCTTCCCGCTGTTTGCCGCCATGGTCGCCTGGCACGGGCTGTTCAACACTCGCAATCCGCAACGCTATGCGCGGCGGATCCTGATCATCGGCCTCGCTGCGCAGTTGCCCTACATGATGATGCCGCGGGCCTCGGACGCCTTTATCCTCAATGTCTGCTTCACGCTGGCGGCGGGGCTTGCCGGCGGCGCCTGGCTGCGTGAGCTGGCGGCCCGCCAGGGTCGCGGCGAGCTGGCCGCGCACTGGGCGGCACTCGGCGCCGCGGCGACCCTGGTCGCCTGGTACCTGCTTGGCGACTGGGTCGAGTACGGCCACAACGGCCTGCTGCTGATCCCGCTGTTGATGTTCGCCATGCACCATCTGAGCCAGGCTGGGGAACGCCTGACCGAACGGTTACTGACCGCCGCCGCGGCGCTGCCGGTGCTGTGGGTCGCGGGCCAGATGAACGCCTCGGACATGGCCAAGTCGTTCACCGTGGCCACCTGCCTGGCGGTGCTGTTGCTCGCCGCCGGCGCCGCCCAGCGCGTGCCCCAGGTCGGCGTGGTGATGCCGCGGCGGCTGTGGCTGGCGTGGTATCCCGGCCACTTTGCGCTGATTGCCGTATGGCTATGGGTGATCGGCGCAGCGAACTGGCCGCTGAGCTAGCGCACTCCCTCACGGCCAGCTATAGACACCGCGGTTGAGGGCGTCGCGCATCGCCGAGTGCACCTTGTTGCCGCGCAACGTGGCGCCGCTGTAGCCGTCGACGTCATGGGCCAGCCGCTGCGACGTGTAGAGCAGGAAAATCTCATGCAACTCACGCCCCTCCAGCGCCTCGCCAAGCTGACGATGCTGCTCCAGCACCGGGTAGAGCTCGTCATCTTCGTCGAGCCTGCGATAATTCGTGCCGGCATAGGCCAGGTGGCGATAGCTGAGGCTGCCGATCCGGCCGTCGCGTAGGTCGAACTGCACGTTGACCTGCATTTCACCGCCGTCGCTGAACACCCCGCGATAGCGACCGTCGGGATAGTGCCCGCTGAGCAGCGCCTTGGCCAGCCGCGTATCCGCCTCATCGAGGCCCACCTCGTCATCTACGGCATCCGCCGGCGCCTCGCTCTGCTGCTCGGGCGCGGCAGCCGCGGGCTCGAGCGGTTCGCCCTGGTCGTCGACCAGGCGCCCGATGCGATAGTTCTCCAGCTGGCGCTCGGCACCCGGGCTATGCGGCCGCCCGGGACGCTTGTTGTCCCACGCCTCGCTGGATTCGCGGCCGCACCACTCGAGGATGACCTCCTTCTCGGTGGGGTGGTTGGGCACATAGTCGGTGATGTCGTAGACGCCGCCGTGGATGGCCTTCCAGCAGCTCTCGGCGCTGTCGTGCTCGGCCAGCTCGTCGAGGGTGATATCACGCGCCTCACGCGGGCTATCGACCTCCTCGTCCGAGGACAGTGCATGCACCGACACCAGGGTGCCGATGCTGGCCAGGAAGGCGATGAAGGCGCTATAGGCGATCTTGCTCATAGGAAATCGAAGACCTCGCAGTGGATACGCGCGGCCGGCACGCCCTGGGCGTCAAGCAGGTCGCGCAGGTGGCCAATCATCCCGGGCGGGCCGCACAGGTAGATCTCTCGGTGGGCGTAGTCCGGGCAGTGGTGACGCAGGAAGGATTCGGCCAGCGGGCCCAGCTCGCGATAGAAGTGGGCCGTTACCGTGAAGCGCTCGACCTCCCCGGCGCAGCGGGTGAGCTCCTCGAGGTAGTAGGCACGGTCAGGGCCATTGGCCAGGTAGAACAGCTGCACGCCGCGTCCCTCGTCCGCCGCAGCCATGCCCCGCGCCGCACTGACGAACGGCGTGATGCCGATACCCCCACCCAGCCATAGCGCATCGCGCTGGGGATAGTCCGCGGCGAAGAAGTCGCCATAGGGCCCTTCCAACATCGCCCGGCTGCCGACGCTGACCGTCTGCAGGGCGTGGCTGGCGTCGCCGAGATCCTTGATACCGACCCGCAGCAGCAGGTCATGCGGTGCCGAAGCGATGGTATAGGGGTGCTCCTCGCCACGGCCGGCGCTGAGCGACTCGTCGAGCGGGGTGAGATAGACGAACTGACCAGGGCGATAGGCCAGCGCACGGCCCTCCGGGCGCAGCGCAATTTCCACCACGCCGCGGGCCAGCGGCGCGACGCTCTCCACCCAATAAGGGTGACGGGCAAGCGACGGCGACAGCAGCTTGCGCCATACGATGGCCCCGGCGCCCAGGGCGCCGAGCAGCCACCACGGCCAGGTCTCGCCGGCCAGCGGCAGGGCATGCCCCAGCGCCAGCAGCAAGGCCGCCGCCGAGAGCAGATGCAGGCGCTTCCAGCGCTGGTAGTCCAGGCGCCCGAAGAACTGGAAGGTCGGCGCCAGGAAGATCACCATTGCCAGCCACGCCAGCCAACCGCTCCACAGCGCCAACTGCGAGAGCGGCGGGAACAGCGTCAGTACCGCCACGTCGACGCCGGCCGGCACCCGTACCAGGCCCAGCGCTAGCACATGCAGCATAATCAGCACGAAGGCAGCGAAGCCGAGCAGCCGGTGCAGCCACCAGAGCCGGTCGAGTCCGCCGAACCAGCGGTCGAGCCCCGGCAGACGAATGCTCAAGGCCGCCGTCACCAGCAGCATGGCAAGCCCCAGAATGCCACTGACTCGCCCCACCCAGCCCAGCAGCGCTGCCGCCTCACCCGGCGGCCAACCCAACCTCGGCCCGGCAATCGCCAGCGGCAACAGCAGCGCAGCGATCAGCAGCAGATCGCCGCGGTAGAGACGCAACGGCATATGCACTCCTCGTCGGTTCAACCGACAGTGTCGACGAGGAGCGATTTGGCGCAAGGCCAGACGCAGCGTTATTTGATCCATATCAACTCATGTCACCCAATCGACGCCATTAGGTCATGCTAATGTCACTTGGGCTGACAACAATGGCTTCTCGTTCCACATGAGGAGACAAGGCCATGAAACAGCAGCAACGACCCGGCGAGGTCGACCCGATCCTCGCCGACGGTGATGAGCCACTCAGCAATATGTCCAGCAACCACTATTTCGGCGATATTCTGCAGACTCGTCTCAGCCGGCGTAGCGTGCTGCGTGGCAGCCTCGCCACTTTCGTCGCCGGTGCCATGGCCACGCGCCTGCCGTTCTCCTCAGCCTTCGCCGCCGAGGGAAGCGCTGCGGCGGCACCCAGTCTCGGCTTCTCGGCAATTCCCACCAGCGCTGCCGACACGGTGGTCGTACCGGAAGGCTATCGCGTACAGCCCTTCATTCCGCTGGGGACGCCCATCAGCGGCAACATGCCCGCCTACTCGCTGGCCTCGAGCGGCGACGACCAGGCCCACCAGGTGGGCAGCCACCACGACGGCATGCACTTCTTCCCGCTCGATGGCAGCTCGAGCGACGGTCTGTTGGTGCTCAACCACGAGTACGTCGAGCCACGCTTCCTGCACGCCGCGGCCGCGGGCCTCGCCATGGACCGCAGCGGCTTTCCGCAGAACGAGGATGGCAGCCGCGACGACGACCAGGTGCTCAAGGAGCTCAACGCCCACGGCGTGACCGTGGTGCGCGTACGTGCGGACGACCAGGGCCAGTGGCAGGTGGTGGAGGACGCTCATAATCGCCGCATCACCGGCCTGACACCGATGCGGCTCGCCGGGCCAGTAACCGGCACCGAGCATGTAATGACCCAATACAGCCCCGACGGCAGTATGACCCGCGGCACCCTGAACAACTGCGCCCACGGGGTCACCCCCTGGGATACCTACCTGGCCGCCGAGGAGAACTGGGCCGGCTACTTTGCCAACAGCGACACCGAGATCGACCGCCGCCAGGCACGCTACGGCATCGAGACTCGCGACACTGGCCGCTACCAGTGGCACAGAGCCACCAGCGGCGCCGACGAGTATGTGCGCTTCGACGCCAGCACCCGCGGCGCCTCGGCCAGCGATGACTACCGCAACGAGCCCCACACCTTCGGCTTTATGGTCGAGATCGACCCACGCGATCCACAGTCGACGCCGGTCAAGCGCACACACCTGGGGCGCTTCGCCCACGAGGGCGTGATCTTCGCGCCCGCCGAGGAAGGCCGGCCGGTGGTCTGCTATTCCGGCGACGACGCACGCTTCGAGTACATCTACAAGTACGTCTCGGCGCGCCCCTTCGAGGTCGCCACGGCCGATGGCTCTCTGCTCGACGAGGGCACGCTATATGTCGCCAGATTCAGCGACGACGGCAGCGGCGAATGGCTAGCGCTGGCCCCGGGAGAGAACGGTCTAACGCCGGAAAACGGCTTCGCCGACCTCGCCGATATCCTGGTCAATACCCGCAGCGCCGCGGACCACGCCGGGGCCACCAAGATGGACCGCCCCGAGTGGGGCGCGGTGGACCCGGTCACCGGCCAGGTCTACTTCACCCTGACCAACAACACCGAGCGCGGGGAAAACCAGACCGATGCCGTCAATCCCCGCGCCGACAACGTCTTCGGCCAGATCGTGCGCTGGCAGGAGCTCGACGGCCACTCCGGTACGCGCTTCGCGTGGGACCTGTTCGTACTCGCCGGCGACCAGGACGACAGCCGCGACCTGACGGGCCAGCCCCTCGACGATGCGGCCATCTTCGCCTCCCCGGACGGCCTATGGGTCGACCCCGACCGGCGCGTCTGGATTCAGACCGACATCAGTGAGTCGGGCATGAATCAAGGTGTCTATGAGGTATTCGGCAACAACCAGATGCTGGCGGCCGACCCGGAGAGCGGCACGATCAAGCGCTTCCTTACCGGCCCCATCGGCCAGGAGATCACTGGCGTGATCACCACCCCGGATCAGCGCACCATGTTCGTCAACGTGCAGCACCCTGGGGCCACCACCAGCGCCGAAGCCTTTGCCAGCGACGATCTCAACGGCCACTGGCCAGATGGCGGCAACGCCATTCCGCGCTCGGCCACCCTGGTCATCACCCGCGAGGACGGCGGCATCATCGGCGCCTGACGGAGAGCAGTCTCCTCGAACGTAAGCGGCCCCAATGGCGGGGCCGCTTGCGCTGTCAGGCAGTTAGCTTATTCGAAGCTGAAGCGCGGTACCGGCGCGTCGGGCAGCAGCGCCGCGCAGGCGCGTACCTTGTCGAGCAGCTCGGCGTGGGTCGGCGCCAGCAGGTTGACGTGGCCGAGCTTGCGTCCGACACGCTCGCGCTTGTCGTAGCGGTGCAGGTGAGCGTCGGCGATCGCCAGGATCGCTGCGGTATCACCCTCGCGGCCGATCACGTTGACCATGCAGGTCGGCAGGCGCGCGGCGGTATCGCCCAGCGGTAGCCCCTGGATCGCCCGCAGGTGGTTCTCGAACTGGCTGGTCACCGCGCCGTCCATGCTCCAATGGCCGGAGTTGTGCACGCGCGGCGCCATCTCGTTGGCCAGCAGGCTACCGTCGCGGGCCTGGAACAGCTCCAGGGTCAGCACCCCGACGTAGTCGAGCTCGTCGAGCAGCGCACGGATATAGCCGTCGGCGGTCTGCTGCACGCTGGCATCGAGGTCCGGCAGCGGTGCAATCGAGTAGCGCAGGATACCGTCGACGTGCTGGTTCTCGGCCATCGGGTAGAACATCACCTGGCCGTCGCGGCCGCGCACGGCGATGATCGACACTTCGCGCACGAAGTCGACGAAGGCCTCGACGATCAGCCGCGGGTGGTTAATGGTGCGCCAGGCATCTGCGGCCTCGGCGGGATCCTTGAGCACTGCCTGGCCCTTGCCGTCGTAGCCCTCGGTGACCGACTTGGCGACCACCGGGGTGCCCAGCTCGCGGGCCGCGGCTTCGAGCTCGGCGGCGCTCTCCACCAGCCGATAGGCCGGCGTGGGGATGCCCAGGCGGTCGAACAGCGCCTTCTCCTCGGCGCGGTTCTGGCATACGCGGATCGCCTCGCTGGACGGATAGACCGGCTTGACCTCCTCGATGGCCTGCACCAACGATACCGGGAGGTGCTCGAACTCGTAGGTGACCAGATCGACCTTGTCCAGGAAGGCATCGAGGTGCCTGCGATCGGTATCGATCATCACGTCGCCGATACCGGCGCTGGGGTGGCCGGTGGTATCCAGGAAAGTGAAACGATTGGCCAGGGGGTAACCGGCCAGGGCCAGCATGCGGCCCAGCTGACCGGCACCGAGTACACCGATGTTCATCTGCTTCACCTCACTGCGCGTCGGGTCGCGGGTCGGGGTTATCGAGCACCGCCTGGGTCTGTTCGGCACGGAACGCCTCCACCGCCTCGCGCACCTTGGCGTCCTGCAGGGCGACGATCTGTGCCGCCAGCAGACCGGCATTGGTGGCGCCTGCCTTGCCGATGGCCAGCGTCCCCACGGCGATGCCACCGGGCATCTGGGCGATCGACAGCAGCGAGTCGAGCCCTTTCAGCGACTTGGACTCCACCGGCACGCCGAGTACCGGCAGCGGCGTCTGGGACGCCACCATCCCCGGCAGGTGCGCGGCGCCACCGGCGCCGGCGACGATCACCTGCAGGCCGCGCTGGGCGGCGCTCTTGGCGTAGTCGAACAGCAGGTCAGGGGTACGGTGGGCCGAGACCACGCGGGTCTCGCAGGACACGCCGAGGCGTTCGAGCATGGCCACCGCATGCTCCATCACCGGCCAGTCGGATTTCGACCCCATGATCACGCCGACACGTGGCTGCTGGTTGGATGGCATCTATGGCTCCCGGAAATGATGCTCAAATGCGAAGGGCAGGTATTCTAACGGCGCCCGCAGGCGCCGTCATCTTGACCAGACGGGCAAGCAGGCTCATTGCAGGCAGCACCGCTCAGGACTGATCCGTCGGCAGGCCTGCCCCCGGCATCCTTCGCTTAGGCGCTACTGCGATCAGCCAGGGCGGCCCATCGCGTCAGCCGCTGTTCGGCGAGGGTGTTGCCGCCGTCTCGCGACGGCTGGCCAGCCAGTTACCGCCGAGCGCCAGCGCCATCACCACCACCCCGACAATCTCCGCCATCAGGTTGGGATAGAACACCGCCACGATCGACGGCACGATGGCCAGCCGCGGCAACCACGACATGCGCGTGAACAGGTAGCCTTCCAGCGCCGCCGCAAAAGCGCATAGCGCGAATATCGCGATCACCCCGTTCCATATCACCACCGGCACCGGACCGCCGATGATGATCTCCGGGTTGAAGACCATGAACATCGGGATCAGGTAGAGGCCCTTGGCGAACTTCCAGGCCTGGAAGCCGGTCTCCATCGGCTTGGAGCCGGCGATCGCCGCCCCCGCGAAGCCAGCCAAGGCGATGGGTGGCGTGACGTTGGAGTCCTGGGAGTACCAGAACACCACCAGGTGGGCGATCAGCAGCGGCACGCCGAACTCGGCGGTCAGCGCCGGGCCGACCAGCACGATCAACACGATATAGCTGGCGGTGACCGGCAGGCCCATGCCCAGGATCAGGCTGGCCAGCAGCACCATCACCAGCGCCAGCACCAGGTTGCCGCCGGAGAAGGCCATCATCATCGACGAGAACTTCAGGCCCAGCCCGGTGAGGCCGACCACGCCGACGATGATACCGGCCACGGCGCATGCCATGGACACCGCCACGGCGTTGCGCGCCCCCAGCTCGAGGCCTTCGACCAGCTTCACAAGGCCGGCGATCACCACCCGCTTGATGCCGTCGAAGGTCACCTTCTGGCCCTGGCTCGGTGCCACGAACAGGAACCAGATCGCATAGCGCAGCACCGCCACGGCGACCATGGTCACCACCGCGTAGAAGCCCACCCGCATCGGCGAGAGGTTCATCACCAGCAGCCACACCAGCACCCCCAGCGGCAGCAGGAAGTGCCAGCCATCGCGCATCACGTCGCGCATCTTGGGCAGCTCGCTGCGCGCCATACCCTGCATGCCCTGCTTGAGCGCGATGATATGCACGAACAGGTAAACGGTGGCGAAGTACATGATCGCCGGCAGGATGCTGACCTTGACCACATCCAGGTAAGGCGTATTGGTATATTCCGCGATCAGGAAGGCGCCGGCGCCCATCAGCGGCGGCATGATCTGGCCGCCGGTAGAGGCTGCGGCCTCGATGCCACCGGCCTGGTGGGGCTTGTAGCCCAGCTTCTTCATCAGTGGGATGGTGAAGGCGCCGGTGGTCACCACATTGGCGATGGCGCTGCCGGAAATCGACCCCATGCCCGCCGAGGCCAGCACGGCCGCCTTGGCCGGGCCGCCACGCTGGCGCCCGGTGGCCGCATAGGCCATGTCGATGAAGAACTTGCCAGCGCCGGTGCTTTCGAGAAAGGCGCCGAACAGCACGAAGATGAAGATATAGGTCGCCGCCACGCCCAGCGGCAGGCCGAAGATGCCCTCCTGGCCGAGATACAGCTGGCCGGCGACGCGATCCAGATTATAGCCACGGTGCTCGAGGATGCCCGGCATCCACTCACCGAGCCACGGCAGCTCGCCGCGCGGCCCGGCAAAGGCGTAGACGATCGCCAGGGCACCGATCAGCGTCATGCCGAAGCCGACGGCACGACGGCTGGCCTCGAGCACGGTCAGGGTGGCGATGCAGGCCACCAGGATATCCGTCTCGTTCCAGAACCCGGCCCGCGAGATGATCTCGTCGAGGAAGAACAGGATATAGCCGCCGGTGACCAACGCCCCGGCGAAGAACGCCGCATCGATCAACCCGCCGAGAACACCACGCTTACGGTGGGGGCCGAAGACCGGAAAGATCAGGAAGGCCAGCATCATGATCAGCGCCAGGTGAATCCCGCGCTGATAGAACAGCCCCAGCGGCTGGATACCCGCCGAGTAGAGCTGGAACAGGGACAGCCCTACCGCCACGATGGTGATCAACCACAGTATGGCGCGCGGCTGGATGGCGTTGCCGCCCGGCATCTGCACCGGCGGGCTCGTGGAGTCGCTCATGGATTCCTCGTCAGACCTGGTCTGGATCGCTCAATGCTCGAGCGTGATAAGTTGAAGGATGACCCGTTCACCGCTGGCCCGCTCGCTGAGGCTCAATGCATGTGTTTCACCGCCCGCCTCCCAGATCAGGCGATGATCGACCTTGCGGGAGCCGACCCGTAACGCATAGCGATTGTCGGCGACGGGCTCATTTATATCATTGATCCAATAGCCGCCCTGGCCATCGGAGACCTGCTCGCCGCGCCCGGGGGAATGCCCCAGGCCCGCGGCAAAATCGGGCTGGTGACTGCGTTCCAGCTGCATCTCGCCAGCCACGTTGCGGTAGCAGTCGAGCACCCTGAAATGGCGTACCGAGTGATTCCACGCCAGGCACCAGCCCTCGCCGGGCGCCCGCGCCAGCTCGGCGAGAGTCTCGCCATTGGCCCCCAGCGCCTGCAGGGTATCAGGCTGCAACGTATCATCTGCTACCGCTAATATGGAGATGGCACCACACGACAGCAGGGCGGACACCAGTGTCCGCCCTGCCAGGTTACCGAATCGCACGATGCCCATCCCAGGTCACATCAGTGGATGTCGTGGCGCCGCGATTACGGGCGCAGACGATCCGGGATATCGGCCTCGACTTCCTCGAAATAGCGAATCGCACCTGGGTGCAGCGGCACCGGGGTGGATTCCATGGTGAACTCGATGGTGGTGTCGTTGGCCGCCGGGTGCACGGCGATCAGTTCATCGGTCTGTTCGAACAGCAGCTTGGTCAGTTGGTAGGCCAGCTCTTCGTCCATGTCGGAATTGACCACCAGGACGTTGGGGATACCGATAGTCTGCACCGCCTCGTCCATGCCGTCGTACATGCCGGCTGCCAGCTCATAGGGGGCGAACACCGGCTCGTCCTCCTGAGCGTTGGCGATCTCCTCGTCGGAGAAGCCGATCAGGCGAATGTCACGGGTCGCCGCCAGGTTGAGAATCGAGCTGGTGGGCGGGCCCACGCTCCAGAAACCGGCATCGATGTCGCCATCGCGGATGGCGTCGGCGGTCTCGTTGAAGTTGAGACGCTGGGGGTTGAAATCGTCGTAGCTCATGCCGTTGGATTCGAGCAGGGCGCGAGCGTTGAGCTCGGTACCGCTACCCGGGGCACCCACGGAAACACGCTTGCCTTCCAGGTCGGCCAGCGACTCGATATCGGAGTCGGCCAGGGTCACCAGTTGCACGGCATTGGGATACACCGACGCCAGGGCGCGAGTGTTCTCGATCTGGCGCTCTTCGAAATCGCCGGTACCGTTGTAGGCCTGGTAGACCGTGTCGGCCAGGGCCAGGGCCAGGTCGGCATCGCCGCGCATGATCAGGCCCATGTTCTCCACCGAGGCGCCGGTCACTTCGGCAGTGGCGTCGGCGCCTTCGATATGGTCGTTGATCATCTCGGCGAAGCCGCCGCCGATCGGGTAGTAGACCCCGCCGGTGCCACCGGTGGCGATGGACAGCTGCTGCGCCGCGGCCAGCGGGGCGGTAGCCAGCAGTGAAGCGGCAACCGCATATTTGATAGTGCGCATGGACTTCCTCCGGTCGTGAAACCTGACGTTCGTTATGATTATTGGCGATCACGCGAATACTAGCGGTCGCACTCCTGAAAAACCTAGCACGTCAGTAGCCTGAGTGACTACAACGGCAATTTCACCATTGCCGGGCGAGGTTGAACATGCCGTGCATTCAACGCTCGCCGCTGAGCCAGGTCGGGGTCAGCTCGTGCTGGCCTTGAGCGTCGGTCACGTAGAGCGTGCCCTCGCTGATCATCACCGCCCAGTCGATACTGCGCGGCAGGTCCTCGGCCAGTTCCGCCAGCGCTGCCTCGGGCAAGCTGGCCACGTGCACATTGGCCAGCGCCTCAGCCGCCCCCAGCACCCGCGACGCCCAGGCGTCGACCTTGCCATAGGCCAGCAGCGAGACACGCTCGGCGCGGCGCGAGCACCAGGTCAGGCGGTCGGCGTCGGGCAGGCCGACCTCGATCCAGTGCAGCACCCGGCCGTCGAGACTCTTCTGCCATAGCGCCGGCTCGTCGACGTCGGATAGCCCGCGGCCGAAGGCCAGCGTCTCGTCGTACCACAGCGCATGCGCCAGCAGCCTCACCGTCATGCGCGTCTCGGTCTCGGAGGGGTGACGCGCCACAGTGAAACGCTCGGTGGCATAGACGCCGCGGTCCAGGTCGGTAAGTGACAGGTTCACTTTATACGGGGTTGCGCCAAGCGCCATTGCAAGATCCTGATGTCCAAGGCAATAAAACAGGCAATTGAACACAGTCTACGCGCTCTCGGCGAGCAGGTCTGCGCGCGGCAAAAAAATCTCCGTGAAGCGCTGGAAGATTGCCGCAAAACCTTGCATCCTGAGCGGGTCGCAAGCCAAGCCAATGGAGCCACATGAGCACGGCACGATTAACGACCGGTTGGGATCTGCGCGAGCCTTCGCCAGCGACACCCGACCTGGACGTCCGGGAACTCGAGAAGCGTTCCCGCCTGATGCGCGTCGTCACTCGCCGCATCGCCCTATCCGACCTGCCCAACCGCGAGATCGCTCAGCGCGCCGGCATCCCCACGCAGCGCCTCAGTGACCTGCTGGCCGGCAAGATCGAGCATTTTTCCGTCGAAGAACTGGAAACCCTGCGCCATAGCGTCGAAGACGAGGGCTAGATGGCCCGTGAGCTGCTGCTCGTCGGTGGCGGTCACAGTCATGTCGAGGTCCTGCGCCGCTTTGCGCTGGACCCCGCCCCCGACGTACGCCTGACCCTGATCAGCCGCGACCGCTTCACGCCCTACTCCGGCATGCTGCCCGGCTACCTCGCCGGGCACTACGACTTCAACGACGTGCATATCGACCTGGCGCCGCTGGCCGAGGCCGCCTGCGCGCGCTTCCTGCGCGACAGCGTCGACGGCCTCGACCTCGCTGCCCAGCGGGTGATTCCCCATGATCACTCGCCGCTGACCTACGACCGCCTGTCGCTGAATATCGGTGCCGCACCGCGCCTGGCGGCAGTACCCGGCGCCGCCGATCACGCCACGCCGCTCAAGCCCATCGACGGACTCAATGCGCGCTGGCTGGCGCTGCTCGAGCGGCTGCAGCACGATCCGGTCAGCAAGACCATCATGGTGGTCGGTGGCGGTGCCAGCGGCGTCGAGGTGCTGCTGGCCATGCAGCAGAGGCTGCAGCGCCTGTGTCGTGAGCGCGGCCTGGCCGAATCGCTGTTGCGCTTCTGCCTGGTGACCCGCGGCCCGCGGCTGCTGGCCAACCACAACGCGCGGGTTCAACGGTGCTTCGCACGCCTGCTGACACGTCGCGGCGTGGCGCTGCACAGCGAGGCCGAGGTAGTCAGCGTCGGCGCCGGGCACGTACATACCGCCGACGGCCGCACCCTGGCCTTCGATGAGCTGCTGTGGGCAACCCAGGCCGGCGCCGCACCGTGGCTGGCCGATACCGGCTTGGCGCTGGACGGTGTCGGCTTCATCCGCGTCGACGACCATCTGGCCAGCATCAGCCACCCTCACGTGTTTGCCGCCGGCGACACTGCCTCGATGGTCAACTACCGCCGCGACAAAGCCGGGGTTCACGCCGTGCGCCAGGGCCCTGCGCTGGCCGACAACCTGCGCGCCAGCCTTCACGACCGCCCCCTGACCCGCTACCGACCCCAGCGTCGGCACCTGGCACTGATCAGCACCGGCGATCGCTACGCGGTGGCCTCCCGCGGCCCCTGGAGCTGGTCGGGCGACTGGGTGTGGCGCTGGAAGGATCGCATCGACCGCCGCTTCATGGCCCGCTACCGCCCACCGCTGCCGACACCATAAAGGCTGCGCCGATCTGCTATCATGCCGGCGTTCTACGTCCCCTAGCCGTTATGACAAAGCCCGTCACCAGACGTGCCGACATGGAAGACCCGCTATGCTACGTCGCCTGATACTCGCCGGCAGCGCCGGACTCGCGCTGCTCCTCGCCCCGCTGGCCGCCGCCGACACCCTGGTATTCACCGCCATCCCCGATGAGGACGAAACGCGCCTGCAGCAGCGCTTCCAGGCGGTAGCCGACTATCTCGCCGACGAGCTCGAGGTGGACGTGCGCTTCATCCCGGTAACCTCCTATGCCGCCTCGGTCACCGCCTTTCGCAATAACCAGGTGCAGTTGGCCTGGTTCGGCGGCTTCACCGGCGTGCAGGCCCGCGAGATGGTGCCCGGCTCCCGCGCCATCGCCCAGGGCGTCGAAGACCCCGAGTACAAGAGCTACTTCATCGCCAATCATCAGACCGGCCTCGAGCCGCACACTGGTGACACTGCCCCCGAGGGGCTGCGCGACCTGATCTTCAGCTTCGGCTCGCAGAGCTCCACCTCGGGCCGTCTCCTCCCGGAGTACTTCCTACGCGAGCACCTCGGCGCTTCACCGGATGAGCTGTTCGCCCGGGTCGGTTTCAGCGGCAACCACAGCCGTACCATCTCGGTGGTGCAGTCCGGCGCCTATCAGGCCGGGGTGGTCAGCTACAAGGCGTGGGAGAACGAGCTCGAGGCCGGCAACATCGACCTCGAGCGCGTCCAGGTGATCTGGCAGAGCCCGCCCTACCCGGACTACCAGTGGACGGTACGCGGCGACGTCAACGAGCGCTTCGGCGACGGCTTCACCGAACGCCTGCAGCAGGCCCTGCTCGACATGGACACCCCCGAGCTGCTGGCCAGCTTCCCGCGCTCGGGCTTCATACCCGCCAGCAACGACGACTACCAGGAAATCCTCGACGTTGCCCGTCAGTTGGAGCTGATCGACTGATGACCCCGCTGGCGCTCACCGATGCCGTGGCCGCCTACGGCGAGACCCGAGTGCTCGGCCCGCTGAATCTGACGCTGGCCCCCGGCGAGCGGATCGCGTTGGTCGGCAAGAGCGGCGCCGGCAAGTCGACGCTGCTGGCACTGATGTACGAGCAGTGGCGCCAGCGTGAGGTAGCGCTGATGCCCCAGGCGCTGGGGCTGGTGGATACCCTGTCGGTGTTCCACAACGTCTATATGGGGCGCCTCGACCGCCATCCCTGGTGGCGCAATCTGGTCACCCTGGCCAGGCCCTGGCGCAGCGACGTCGCCGCAGTCGATGTCCTGCTCGAGCGGCTTGGCATCGCCGACAAGCGCTGGACGCCCTGCGGCGAGCTCTCCGGCGGCCAGCGCCAGCGCGTCGCCGCGGCGCGGGTGCTCTACCAGCGCGCCCAGGTACTGCTCGCCGACGAGCCGGTCTCGGCCCTCGACGGCCCCCAGGCCGCCAGCGTGATGCAGGCCCTGGCTGACGGCTACCCGATGGCGGTGCTGGCGATGCACGACCTCGACCTGGCGCTGCGCTACTGCACCCGGGTGGTGGGCATCCAGGGCGGCGAGATCGCCATCGACCAGCCCAGCCAGCACCTCAGCGTCCACGACCTCCAGCCGCTCTACTGAGCCCGCGCCATGTCGATGCCACTCTCCGCCACCGTCCGCGTGACCCTGGGCCTGATCGTCGTGGCGCTGGCCTGCCTGGCCTTCGGCGACTTCGAGATCAGCGCCCACGATCCCTGGCAGGAGCTTGGCCGGCTGGCCATGGGGCTGATCCAGCCCAACTTCTCCAGCGTCGACTTCCTCGGCGAGGCGATCCTGCGCACCGTGGCCTTCGCCTTCGTCGGGGTCGGCCTGGGAGCCGCAGCGGGGCTACTGTTAGCGCTGCTCTTCCAGCAGCTGTGGGTGCGTACCCTGTGCGCCTTCATCCGCGCCATCCACGAGCTGTTCTGGGCGCTGATCTTCCTGCAGAGCTTCGGGCTGCATCCGCTCACCGGCGTGCTGGCGATTGCCATCCCCTATGCCGGCATCTTCGCCAAGGTCTACGCCGAGATCCTCGACGAGACCGACCCGGAACCGGCGCGCACCCTGCCGCGCCGCGCCGGGCGCTTCTCGGTGCTGCTCTATGCGCGCATCAGCCAGGCCTGGCCGCACCTGGTCAGCTATACCGCCTACCGCCTCGAGTGCGGGCTGCGCTCCAGCGCGGTGATCGGCTTCGTCGGCATGCCGACGCTGGGTTTCCACCTCGCCGGCGCCTTCGCCCAAGGCCACTACGCCACCGTCGGCGCGCTGCTGATCCTGTTCTACGTGCTGATCGGCACCCTGCGGCTGTGGGTCCGCCCCAAGCTGCTGCCGCTCTATCTGGTTGCCGCCCCCTTCTGCCTTGGTACCGGCCTGCCGATCGTGTGGAGCAACGTCAGCCGCTTCTTCACCCACGATATCGTGCCCGCGCCGCTGCGCCACGGAGAGGGCATCGAGGGGCTGCTGCCGTGGTTGGGGGATCTGCTCGTGCACCAGGCGCTGCCGGGTATCTGGAACACCCTGCTGCTGACCCAGATCGCACTGGTGCTCACCGGGGTGCTGGCGATGGCGCTGTTCCCGGTGATTTCTCACCACTTTACGGGGCGCCTGGGCGGCAGCGCCGGCCATGTGCTGCTGGTGGTGATGCGTTCGACGCCGGAGTATCTGCTGGCCTTCATCCTGCTGCAGCTGTGGGGGCCCTCGATGCTGCCGGCGGTGGTGGCGCTGGCCCTGCACAACGGCGGCATCATCGGCCACCTGGTGGGGCGGCGCAGCAACGAGATCGCGCTGCGCCAGGATGCGCCGCGCGGCTTCGACCGCTACGCCTACGAGGTCGCGCCGAGGGTCTACGGCCCCTTCCTGGCGCTGCTGTTCTACCGCTGGGAGATCATCATGCGCGAGACGGCGATCCTCGGCATCCTGGGGATCGCCACCCTCGGCTTCTACGTCGACAGCGCCATCCAGGAGATCCGCTTCGACCGCGCCATGCTGTTGATCCTGATCACTGCGCT
This sequence comes from Halomonas socia, assembly GCF_010977575.1. Lineage (GTDB taxonomy): Bacteria > Pseudomonadota > Gammaproteobacteria > Pseudomonadales > Halomonadaceae > Franzmannia > Franzmannia socia. The sequence goes on along the minus strand of NZ_CP048812.1, from coordinate 2,317,397 downwards.
GCTCAATATCGGCGTCGATATCCTCGCCCGGCGGCTACGTGCCAAGTTGCGGCTCAGGCACACCATCAACCGCCAGAGCTGCTAGCCGCCCCTTTACTCGGGCAGGTCGGTCACCGCGCCGCGCGAGGCCGAGCTCACCGTCCTGGCGTACTTGGCCAGCACGCCGCGGGTGTAGCGTGGTGCCGGTGGCTGCCAAGCGCCGCGGCGCCGCGCCAGCTCCTCATCGGAGAGGTCGACCACGATGGTATCGGCCTCGGCGTCGATGGTGATGGTGTCGCCGTCCTCCACCAGCGCCAGTGGGCCGCCCTCGAAGGCCTCCGGCGAGACATGGCCGACCACGAAGCCGTGGCTGCCACCGGAGAAGCGCCCGTCGGTGATCAGTGCCACCTGGCTGCCCAGGCCGCGGCCCATGATCGCCGAGGTCGGGGTAAGCATCTCGCGCATGCCGGGCCCGCCGCGGGGGCCCTCGTAGCGGATCACCACCACGTCACCGGCCACCACGGTGCCGTCGTTGATACGCGCCTGGGCCTCCTCCTCGGAGCCGAACACCCGCGCGCTGCCGGAGAAACGCGTGCCCTCCTTGCCGGTGATCTTGGCCACCGCGCCCTGGGGCGCCAGGTTGCCGTAGAGGATGCGCAGGTGGCTTTCGGGCTTCTGAGGTGCCTCGAGCGGCGCGATGATCTGCTGATCGGCGGGATAAGGCGCCACCTCGGCGAGGTTCTCGGCCAGCGTCTTGCCGGTCACCGTCAGGCAGTCGCCGTGCAGCAGTCCGGCATCCAGCAGCATCTTCATCAGCGGCTGGATACCGCCGATCGCCACCAGCTCGCTCATCATGTAGTGGCCGCTGGGGCGCAGGTCGGCCAGTACCGGCACACGGCGGCCCAGCTCGGTGAAATCCTCCAGCGACACCTCGACGCCGATGGTGCTGGCCATGGCGATCAGGTGCAGCACCGCATTGGTGGAGCCCCCCAGCGCGATCACCACCGTGATGGCGTTCTCGAAGGCCTCGCGGGTCATGATGTCGGAGGGCTTGATGTCCTGGGCCAGCAGCTCCAGCACCGCGGCACCTGCGGCCTCGCAATCGGCACGCTTGGCCTCGGAGACGGCGTTCTGCGCCGAACTGCCCGGCAGGCTCATGCCCAGCGCCTCGATGGCCGAGGCCATGGTGTTGGCGGTGTACATGCCACCGCAGGAGCCCGGCCCGGGGATCGCCGTCTCCTCGATCTGCTTGAGTTCGATGAGGTCGAGATCGCCGCGCGAATGGGCGCCCATGGCCTCGAACACCGAGACGATGTCGGTATGCCCCTCGCCGGGCATGATGGTGCCGCCGTAGACGAACACGCTGGGCCGGTCGAGCCGCGCCAGGCCCATCATGCAGCCCGGCATGTTCTTGTCGCAGCCGCCGATGGCCACCAGGCCGTCGAAGCCCTCGCAGCCGGCCACCGTCTCGATGGAGTCAGCGATCACCTCCCGCGACACCAGCGAATACTTCATGCCCTCGGTACCGTTGGCGATGCCGTCGGAGATGGTGATGGTATTGAAGATCACGCCCTTGCCGCCGGCCGCATCGGCACCGTCGCTGGCGCGCCACGCCAGATCGTCGATATGACTGTTGCACGGAGTGAGGTTACTCCAGGTCGAGGCGATGCCCACCTGGGGCTTGGTAAAGTCGCTGTCGGTGAAGCCCACCGCGCGCAACATGGCACGGCTGGCCGCCTTGCCTGGGCCATCCACCACCGGGGCGGAGTGACGGCGGCGGGAATCCTTCGGCGTATCGCTCATGGGGCGCTCCTGACGGGTTCGATGCATCCTTTAGAGCATAGAGAGTGGCCTTCCTGACCGCATCTGGCAACCGGCCAGGCTGGCGTCAGTCGAATCGCGCCCAGACCGCGTCGTGGAAAGCGCGCTCCCTCTCCACCGTCTCGCGGAAGCGCTCGGCCATGGCGGCGAAAGCGGCCGCGTCGAGCTGCGCCGCTTCCTCATCGAGGCGCTGGCGAAGCCAGGCGACGAAGCCCTCGAAGGCCGGGCTGTCGTGCAGATCGATCCATTCGGCGTAGAGTGGGTGCAGGTCAGCGGCGCGGGTGATGCGCGTCGCCCAGCCGAGGTAGAGCCACTCGGTCACCACCAGCGCCGCCAGCATCTCGGCATAGCTACCGTGCCGACCGGTGTCGCGCAGCAGTTGCTGGAATGCCTGGGTCTCGGGCAGGTAGTCGGGGGCCTGGCCAGCCGCGCCGAAGGTCTCGAAGGTGCGCTGGAAAGTGCTGTTCTCGTCGCTGGTCAACACGCCCATGAACTGGCCCAGCACCACGCGATCATCCATGCTCGGCGCATGGCCGATGGCGTGGCCGATCAGCGCCGTGAAAGGATCGACGAAGCCATAGTCCTGCACCATGTAGGCGGCGAAATCGAGCCCCACCAGGCGCCCACTGGCCAGGGCATCGAACAGCGGATGCTCGATGGTGGCCGACCAGTCGGGCTCGCTGATCTCGCGCAGCCAGTCGCTGATGCGCGGGGCGCTGCGCGAGGCGGCCCAGTCACGGTACTGCTCATGCGTGCTCATGATGTGCTCCTTGGCATGTCGGAGGAGAAGGCGGGGCGCCGCCAGGCAATCATCAGGCTGACCAGGGTGGAGGCCAGCAGCGCGCCGAGGAACGGCGCCAGGGTCGGAATGCTGTCGGGGAAGCTTGCCGCCAGCAGGCCGGCGCTCAAGCTGCCGGTGGCAATCCAGCCGGGCACCACGGCGCCGAGCATGCCGGCGACGCCGCCGGCCACCGCGGCCAGCGGGCTCATGCGCCGCCACAGCCCCAGCAACACCGGCACCACGATGGCGGCGCACAGCAGGTCGGCGATCAGGAATAGCCGTAGTACCGAATAGCCCTGCAACGCCACCGCCACCACCGGCACCATCAACGCCACCGTGGCAAGTCTAGCCCCACCGATCGACAGCCCCTGCTTGCCAGCATCCGCGACTACCAGCGAGGCGATACCGTTCTGCAGGGTATCGACGCTCGACGCCACCAGGGTCACCGCCAGCACCAGTGCCGGCAGCGCCAGCCAGGCCGGCGCCTCGGCCAGCAGGGCAAAGAACGGGATCGGCGGCTCACCCAGGGCGATGCCGCTCATTGCCGCCAGCATGCCCAGGCCACCGATCAGCATCACCACCACCACGCAGATGCCGGCGCCCAACCAGGCGCCCTGCCCCAGCGCGCGGTCATCGCGGGCCGACCACACCCGCTGCCAGTAGCCCTGATGGAACAGGTTGGCGGCAGTGACCGCGATCACCAGTGTCAGCGCCACCGACAGCGAATTGCCCAGCGGCGCCGTCGGCAGGACCGCGCCGGCCGGCATCTCCGGCAGGCGCCAAAGCGCCACGCCCCCCACCAGCAGCAACAGCACCAGCAGCAGCCAGGCCTGCCAGCGGTCGGTGGCAAGGCTCGCTCTCAGCCCGCCAAGCGCGGTGTAGAGCAAGGTAACCAGCGCCACGCCGATCACCACCAGTGCCGGCGGCACGTCCGAGAGCAGCGCGGCAATCGCACCGATGGCGGTCAGTTCGGCGGCCAGGAAACAGGCCATGTAAGCCACCGAGACCAGCGACACCCAGCGCCGCACGCCGACCCCGTAGCACGCCTCGGCGAACTCGCCGATGCTGCGCCCCCGCGGCAGGCGGCGACGGATCGCCGGGCCGTAAAGCCCCAGCACGATGAACGGCAGCGACGAGCCGATGGCATAGCCGGCCAGCGCCAACGGCCCGACGAAGGCGCCGATTTCCGGCGGTGCGAACAGGATCCAGGCGCCCATGCTCGAGGCCAGGAACGACAGCCCCAGGGTCTGGGCGCCCTGGGAGTTGCGCGCGGTCACGTAGTCGTCGAGGGGGCCGTCGGCGCGGCGTGCACGCAGGCCAAGGTAGGCAAAGCACAGCAATGCCGCGCCGAGCACGGCAGACGTGAGATAGGGCATGTCGCACTTCCTCCGCCGGTATTAACCGGATCAGGTTCCAGGGTCGGCGCATGGCCCTCTCAGCCCCCGCAAGTGCGGCGGGACTCCCCTGGCGACAGTGAATCATTGGGTTGTATGCCCGGCCGTAGACCGGGACGCTCATCATCGGTCGCGTACCCTTAGAAGTCAAAATCGCCGCCAGCCGATTCAAGTCGACGCCTCCAGCGGCCGATACTAATGTGATGGACTACCGATGCTGCCGCACCTGCCCGTGCGCCGCCGACAACAAGACCCACGCCACCGAGATCGCACCATGCCCTACACCGAAGCTCAGGAACACGCCCCAGGCCGCTTGCACACGCTTTTCGCCGAGCCCTACAGCGCCTTCGACAATCAGGCCATGGAGCGGCAGCTGCATCTGGTCGTGGCGCTCAAGGCGCTATTCGAGGCGCCGCTGCGCAAGGGCCGGCTGATTCTGCGGGTGATTCATGGCTGGGAGAACGGCAGCGCAGAACCGGCAGCGTTGGCGCATAGCGAACATCGGATCGACACGCTGGCAGACGCGCAGGCAGTGGCGGAGCACTACCGGCGGGCGACCGAGCAGGGTGACCAGCTGCCCTCTTCTACTGACTCACTGCTTGCCACCCCACTCGCCAAGGCGATCGCCGCCGCCGAGACGCAGGGCCAGCCGGTCGAGGAAGAGACGCGCCACAACCCCGTCCATTGGCCAGAATTCGCCGGAGGCCTATCGCTATATACTTTCTTCAAGGTCTACCACCGGCTGACCTATGGTGAAGACGAGAGCTACCGTGCCAGCCGCTGCGATACGCCACAGGGCATGCGTGAGATCCACGAGTTTCATCTCGAAGAGGGTGAATTCGCCATCGCCACACCGGCCACCGATGCCGAAGGCGGCGACACCCTGCTGATCCTCCACGAGAGCCAGCTTGAGACCGTCCTGACACTGATGGAGGAGTGCCTGGTCGCGGCACGCAAGTGGGGGCTGGTGGGTTAGGTGCCGCAGAAGGTCCGAAAGACCCGCGCGGTAGGCGGCGCCGGCTGGGCATAACCGGCGTCTGCGGCGCGCTCCTCGAAGGGCCTTGCCAGCACCTGCATCAGCCGTTCGAAGGGGCGAAGTCATCCTCATCGATGGCCGCGGCGAGCACCTCCTCGACGCGATGATTGCGCGGGATATAGGCCGGATTGGCCAACCGCATGCGCCGCGCGATCTCGCTGCTCTCGACATCTTCTCGCGCCAGCCGCCGACGCCACTCGGTGAGCCAGGCCTGGATCGGCTCGGCACGCTCGAATAGTGCCACCAGATCACTCTCATGCGCCTCTCCCTCGGCGGCGTCGCATAGCCGCCGGAACGCCAGGGTGAAATCGGCGCGCCCCGCCTGCAGCGCCTCGAGCAGTGCCTCGACCAGTCCGCGATCCGCCTGATCACTGCTTGCCGCTGCCTCGCCAAGCCCCAGCTTGGCGCGCATCACCGCTAGCCATTCGGCCTCGTAGAGCCCTGGGTAGGCCTCGAGTACCTCGCTCGCGCGGGCGATGCCCTGCTGCTGGTCGTCATCTATCAACGGCAGCAGGGTCTCTGCAAAGCGCGCCAGATTCCACTGCGCGATCCATGGCTGATTGGCGTAGGCGTAGCGGCCGCCCTGGTCGATGGAGCTGAATACCGTGGCCGGGTCATAGCGTTCCATGAAGGCACAGGGGCCGTAGTCGATGGTTTCACCAGCGATCGAGGCGTTATCGGTGTTCATCACCCCGTGAATGAAGCCAAGTCCCATCCACTTTGCCACCAGCGCCGCCTGGCGCGCCTGCACCGCCTCGAACAGCGCCAGATAGCGCTCCCCCGACGGCTCGATGTCGGCAAGCTCGGGATAGTGACGCTCGATGGCATGATCGGCGAGTTGCTGGACTGCCTCGCTGTCGCCACGAGCCGCGAAATACTGGAAGGTGCCGATGCGCAGATGGCTCGACGCCACGCGGGTCAACACCGCCCCGGGCACCGGCACATCGCGCACCACCCACTCGCCGGTGGTCACCGCCGCCAGTGCCCGGGTAGTGGGCACGCCCAGCACCTGCATCGCCTCGCTGATCAGATACTCGCGCAGCACCGGCCCCAGCGGTGCACGGCCGTCGCCACCGCGGGAGAACGGCGTACAGCCAGCGCCCTTGAGCTGGATATCACGCAGCCGCCCGTCACGGTCGCTGACCTCGCCGAGCAAGACCGCACGACCATCGCCCAGGCGCGGCACGAAGTTGCCGAACTGATGGCCGGCGTAGGCCTGGGCCAGCGGGGCCGCCCCGTCCGGCACGCGATTGCCGGACAGCCACTCGGTCACCGCTGCCTCGTCGAAGGCGCTCAGGTCGAAGCCCAGCGCCTCGGCCAGCGGCCGATTGAAGGCCACCAGCCGCGGCGCCTTGACCGGCACCGGATCGAAACGGGCATAGAAACGCTCGGGTAAGTGTGCGTAGCGCAGGGTGAACTCGGGAAACATGGCGGCTCCGGTCGCTGACGATGAGGCAGTGGCGCCTAAAGCCCGAGTGTAACGCTCAGGAATGTAATGTTCGACCGACACAAGCCGATCTTCAGCCAAGTGGATCCATGAATACCTCAGCAAACTGGCGGAACTGATCCAGATGAAAGCGACAGATCGCAAACACCACTTGCCAGTCAACCACCTCGTAGTTATGCACCACGATATTGCGAAAACCCACCGATTTACGCATATCCTCCGCCAGCTCACGGCTGATGACGCCTGGCTCGGCAAGCACCTCGAAACTCTGCCCCATGGTAATCGGCGAGTTGAGCTCGTGATGTTCCGCAATCCAATGCGCCGCAATATCCACGCAAAGCTGTACCGCGCGGGTAAGGTTCAGCGCCAGGATATCCTGGGCATCCAGATCTACCGCCAGTGCTTCGACACTCTCGGGACAACGGCTCTCCAGCCGCATGACGCAGCGGCGTAACGACTCCAGCTTCTGGTTGATCAGCGCTTGATCCATGCCTTCTGCCTTGCCCTCAAAATCCGCTGCTGCAGCGGCACGAAGTCTTCGTTATCAATGATATTGCGATAGACCAGCTTGGCCCAGGCGGTATCACTGCCCTTCAACCGCACCCCGCTGGTCACGATCTGGGTCAACAGCGGCTGGCCCGCCATCCTGAGGTCGATCAGATCCACCGAACGCCCAAAGGCCAGCGCCAACGCTTCGATCATGGCGATTTTTTGCTCGGCGGAGAGTGGCTGCGACGCTTCTACCGCCACGTCGACATCACTCTCGAGCCGCTCGCTCCCATGCGCCATCGAGCCGAACAGCACGATCTGTTCAATGCCTTCGACACCCTCCAGCGCATGGAGGATGGCCTGGCGGGTGGCTGAAAATTGGGCGTCAATTGGGATGCTCATCGCAATGACCTAGCGTGGATGGCGTACTCTCGAGTTTACCCCAGGCAGCTCACGATGACATGCTGCTCAGCGCCCGATCAGGCCGGTGGTCAGCCACGGCTGCCAGGCCAGCAGCAAAACTATCCAGCATCACGTGTGGGAGCAGCGACAAGGGCGCTTGATCGCCACAGCTCCACTTCGGCGCATCTGAGAGCATTTATCCCCTAAATCGGGGCAGATTGGACTTTCACCCTTCAGGTGAGTAGGGTAAGGCTCCCTCGGATCAAGCCATAACTACGATAAGAAGCCGATCCCTGACTGACCTGGCCTCCGGCCTTGGCCACCTTGGTCTCGCCGCCCTGCAGACTGGACCACCGGTGCTCTCGACACTACGTCGTCGACACCATCGATAGAGAAGACATCCATGTCGCGCCACTACGCCGATGAAGGACGGTGCATGCCGCGCCGCCCGCCCCCCGACCGCCCCTCTGCGGGGTAATGCCTGACTGACGGCAGCGTCTTGCCGTGCCTGATCGATAGCATCTGATACTGCGCCGCGCCTGGCGCCTGTATATCTGTGCCCGAGCGCTCGCTAGCCTCGGCCGCCTTCAGGTCTGCCCCCCCTCACCACCATCCTCGCGCCCGGTATGTCGGCTCGTCGGCATGCCCTGGGCGTATCCGTCCCACCCTCCGAGGAACTGACCTTGAACAGCGAATCGCTCTATCAGTTTTCGACCCTGACCGTCATCTTGCTGCTGCTCGCCTTCTACGGCGGCACCTACCTGATGACGCTCGGCATCCGCAAGAAGAACGAGGACGCCGACGCCTTCATGGTCTCCAACCACCGCGTGGGCTTCGGCATGGGCGCGGCCAGCATGACCGCCACCTGGATCTGGGCTGCCTCCTTCTACGCCGCCGCCACCTCCGGCTATACCTATGGCGTCTCCGGGCCTATTCACTACGGCCTTTGGGGGGCACTGATGATCCTGTTCATCTACCCTTTCGGCCGGCGCTTCCGCAAGCTCGCCCCCAATGCCCACACCCTGGGTGAGCTGATCCACGCCCGCCACGGCTCCTCCAGTCAGCTGATTCTGGCGCTCTCCAACGTGCTGGGCAGCGTAATCAGCCTGATGGTCAACTTCACCGCTGCCGGCGCCCTGGTCTCGGTGCTCTCGCCGCTGTCGTTCCAGGCCGGGGTGATCATTGCCGGCTTCGGCGTACTGCTCTATACGCTGTGGTCGGGCTTCCGCGCCTCGGTGATGACCGACTTCGCGCAGTTGGTGGCGCTGATGGCAATTGCCGTCGTGATCATTCCCGCGGTGTTCTTCGCCATGGGCGGCCCCAGCGAGTTGGTGGCAGGCCTGGACAACCTGACCGTCGAGCAGGCCAATCTGTTCTCCATGGATGCCATCCTCTACCAGGGCGCGCCCTTCTTCGTCGCCGTGCTGGCCTATGCGATAGGTAACCAAACCATTTCCCAGCGCCTGTTCGCGGTCAACGAGAGCCACATCAAGCCGACTTTCATCACCGCGACCATCGGCTACGGTGCCATCGTCATCGGCCTCGGCATGATCGGCCTGATGGCGCTGACCCTCGGCGTCGAGCCCATGGGTGGCGACATGAACAACCTGATCCCGCAGATGGTGTCCGGCTACCTGCCGCCGCTGTTCATTGCGCTGTTCTTCATCCTGGTGATCGGCTCGCTCTCCTCTACCGCCGACTCTGATCTCTCCGCGCTGTCGGCGATCATGATGGCCGACGTCTATGGCAAGAATATCGCCCGCGGCAGGGCCGACCCCAAGCGCATGCTGCTGGTGGGCCGTATGACCATGATCATCGCCACCGCGGTGGGTATCGTCTTCGCCAGCTTCTCGCTGGACATCCTGGTGATGCTGGTGTTCGTTGGCGCGCTATGGGGAGCCATCGTCTTCCCGGTCATCGCCAGCTGCTTCTGGAACCGGGTCACCAACCAAGCCTTCACCACCTCGGTACTGGTCGCCATGGTGTTGTTCTGCCTGGCGCGCTTCGAGCTGCTGCCCATGAGCGGCGCCAGCGGCCTGTTCTTCGAGGTACTGGCCAGTATCGGTGGCGGCGTGATCATCGGCCTGATGGTATTCGGCTTCCTGGGCCGCATCGCCGGGTTCATCGCTGCCGCCTTGGCGCTGCTGGCGATGCTGGTGTTTGCCACCGATTTCCTGCGCGACTACACCGTGCTGCTGGCCTCGCTGACCGCCTATGGCGCCAGCACCGTGGTCTGCGTGGTGATGAGCCTGATGAGTCGCCAGGAAGACTTCGACTTCGCCACCATTGGCGAGCGGGTCGGCAACTATGACTCGCAAGAGCCCAGCGTGCAGGAAGGCGACACTGCTCCAGCTGGCCCAGCCCTCCAGCACTGATCATCCCCTTGACCCTAACGCGATGCCGCCGGCCGGCATTGCCATAATGGAGAATCCAACATGACTGCACTCTATGGTTTCTACGTGCTGATCTGGCCCGCCATCACCCTGGGGGTGCTGGTGGTGATCTGCCGCGCGGTGATACACGACCGCCGCAAGGCGAAGGAGGAGCAGCGCGAACTGGTATAAACCGCACAGCATGACCGCAACGGGCCCTGATATCAGGGCCCGTTGTGTTTATGGGGTCGACTATTCTGGCATGACACGTCAGCGCCCGATCAGGCCGGTGGTCAGCCACGGCTGCCAGGCCAGCAGCACCAGGGTCGCCAGGGTGGCGAGCAGGAACGGGATCAGCGCGCGGAAGATGCGCAGTGGCGATGCGCCGGTCATCGACGAGGCGATGAACAGCCCTGCTCCCACCGGCGGCGTGAGCAGGCCAAGCACCAGCGTCAGGCACACCACCACGCCGAACTGATAGGGGCTGATACCGAACTGCTGGGTGGCAATCGGCAGCAGGATCGGCACCACCAGGATCAGCGCGGCGATGCCGTCGATGATCATGCCCACCAGTAGCAGCGAGCCGATTACCAGCAGCAGGAACAGGAAGGGGTCGGTGGTCAGCGCCGAGATCGCCGCCGCCGCCATTTGCGGCAACCGCTCGTAGGTCACCACCCAGCCGAACACCCCGGCGGCGGCGATCAGCATGATCACCAGCCCGGCGTTGACCGCGGTGCGCATCAGCACCCGCGGCAACTGGCCGAGGGAGAGTTCGCCATACAACAGGCGGCCCAGCAGCAGTGCAGCAAGCGAGGCCAACGCCGCCGACTCGGTGGGCGTGGCCAGGCCGAGCAGGATGCCGCCGATGATGATCAGCGGAATCGACAGCGCCGGCACGCCCATGATCAGCGCCCGGCGCGCCTCGTCGCGGGTCGGCCAGTTGCCCTTGGGGTACTGCTGCAGCAGGCCCACCACAGCAATCGCCAGGAAGAAGCTGAAGCCCAGCAGCAGCCCGGGCAGGATGCCGGCAATGAACATCTCGGCGATCGGCACCTGGGCGATCACCCCGAACAGCACGAACAGCATCGACGGCGGAATGATCGGCGACAGCAGCCCGCCGGCAGCGGTGATCGCCGCGCTGTAGGGCTTGTCGTAGCCCTCGCGCTCCATGGCCGGCACCATGGCCCGCGACATGATCGCGATCTGCGACGCCGCCGAGCCGATGATCGCCGCCATCATCATGTTGGCGACCAGGTTGATATAGGCCAAGCCGCCGCGGAAGCCGCCCACCAGCAGGCGCGCCAGGTCGATCAGGCGGCGGGTCACGCCGCCTTCGTTCATCAGCTCGCCGGCCAGCATGAACAGCGGAATGGCCAGCAGACCGTAGCTCTCGATGGCACCGAACAGCTGCTGCGGGTAAGACTCGAACAGCACAGTGTTGCCCGAGGCGACGATATACCAGGCAGCGGTAAGCGCCAGCACCAGGGCGATGGGCACCGCGGCAAGCAGCAGGATGGCGAACACCGCCAGGGTCACGGGCCGGCCTCCTCGGCCGGCGCACGCAGCGCCTGCCACAGGTTGGTGATGCCGTGCAGGGTCAGCGACACGGCGAACAGCGGCATGATCAGCCATACCCAGAACTTCTTGATGCCCAGGGTCGAGGTGTTCTCGGCGTAGATGAAGTTGAAGGTCTGGCCCTGGAAGGTCTGGATATCGAAACCGGCCCGCCATAGCGCCAGCGGCTGATACCAGCGCCAGCATAACCACAGCATGAGCAGCGCAAACCCCACCACCAGCGCATCGACGAACAGCGCAAGCCAGCGCCGCGGGCGGCCGGGCAGGGCGTCGCTGAGCAGCGTCACGGCGATGCCCTGGCGGTGCTTGAGCACCGCCGAGGCGATCAGGAAGGTCATCCAGATCATCGCATAGATGGCCAGCTCGCTGATCCAGTACAGCGGGCTACCCGCGGCGCGAAAGGCGATGTTGAGCAGGATCAGCACGGTCACCGCGGCGGCGAGTGACGCCGCGGCGATCTCTTCGATCCTAGCCAGGCCGTGGGAGAGGCGTGACAGCATGGCGCGCTCGCTCACTCCTCGCGAAGGCGGTCGGCTTCCTCACGCAACGCCTCGAGCGATGGCGCCTTGTCGGCCCAGATGCCCTCCCACTCGGCGATGGCATCGCTGAAGAACTCGGCATCCGCCTCGACGATATTGAGGTCGAGCTCGCGGATCTCGGCTTCCTGCTCAGCATCCTGCTGCTGGAAGCCGGTGATCACGTTGTCGAGGTGCTCGGCCATGGTGGTGCGGATCAGCTCCTGATCGCCCTCATCCAGTTCGTTCCATACCCGGCCCGAAACCACCCCTACCATGGGGAACATCATATGGTTCGAGATCAGCAGGTTGTCGGCCTGTTCGTGGAATTTGAGGATCAGGATCGAATCGAAGTCCATGTCGATGGCGTCGACCTGGCCGTTGGCCAGGGCATCGTAGACCTCGAGCAGCGGCAGCGGCGCCGGGGCCGCCCCGGTGGCGGTGTAGAAGTCGCGGATCGGATCGAACGGCGTGATGCGCAGGCGCTGGCCGCGCATGTCGTCGACGCTCTCGATGGGCGCGCGCGACAGCACCTGGCGCATGCCCACCATGCCGTAGCCCATGCCGATCATGCCCACGCCGCTGGGCAGCTGGTCGAGCAGCTCGATGGCGGCATCCGACTGCAGCAGCCGCGCAGCGTGGTCGACGTCGTCCACCAGATAAGGCGCATAGAGCGCGCCGAAATCCGGCACCCGGTTGGAGATCTCGGCGATGGTCAGGAAGGCCATGTCCAGCGCGCCAGTCTGCAGCTGCTGGACCATCTGCGCCTCGTTGCCGAGCTGCTGGGCCGGATAGACGCTGACGCTGTGCTCGCCGTCGGAGCGCTCAGCGAGGCTCTCGGCGAAGGCCTCGGCCTCCTGGGACCAGAGGTGCTGGGGCGGGGTGATCAGCCCCAGGCGAAACTCCCGCGCCTGGGCGGAAAGCGAAGCAGCAGCGAAGGTGGTGGCCGCAACGGCCAGTGTCAGCGTCTTGAGGGGGCGCATGAGAGCCTCGTCATTATCGGAATAGTATGGAGCCCGACAAGGTTACCTCAGCGCCAGCGTTGATGGCACCCGGCTTTAACTACCGATTCCGGCAGCCATCCCTGTCGTTCCGGCTACACTGGCGCATACCGACAGCTACTGTTCAGGAACCCTCGATGCTGGATGCCGACAACCACCGACCCGACATCGGCGCTGCCCCAGCTGCCCCGCTATGCCTAGAGCTTGCCTATCGCCCGCCCTACGCCTGGCAAGCCCTGCGCGACTTCCATGCCAAGCGCGCCATTCATGGCCTGGAGTGGGTCGATGACGACCGCTATGGCCGGACCATACGCTGGGGACAGGCACGCGGCCGCTTCACCGCCGTGCACCGCCCGCAGCGCCACGCCTTCGAGGTCCACCTGCAGCTAGACGAGGCCTCGACGCTCGATCCGGTGGTCCGCAACATCCGCCGAGTGCTCGACCTCGATGCCGATACGGCGCTGATCGAGTCGCACCTGGCCGAGGCGCTACCCGGGCTGGAACTGGTGGAGGGGCTGCGCCTGCCCGGCATCTGGTCGCCGTTCGAGGCCGGGGTACGCGCGATTCTCGGCCAGCAGGTCTCGGTGGCGGCTGCTCGGCGCCTGGTCACCATTCTGGTCAGCGAGCTGGGCGACGCCGAGGCGGATGGCCAGCGCCACTTTCCTACCGCCGCACAGGTCGCGGCAAGCGAGCTCGCGTTTCTCGGCATGCCGGATGCCCGCCGCCAGACCCTGCGCCGCTTCGCCGCCTGGCATGCCGCGGGCGAGGCCGGCAACGATCCTCGTGCCTGGACCGCACTCAAGGGCATCGGCCCATGGAGCGCCGACTACGCCAGCCTGCGCGGCACCTCGCACCCGGATATCTGGCTGGCCGGCGACCTGGGCATCCGCAAGGCGCTGCCAGCCCTGCACGATGCCGACCCACAGGATGCCGCGCCCTGGCGCAGCTACCTCACCTTCCAGCTCTGGAGCCGCTAGTCCATCATAGAGACTGGCAATCATGATCATCCATAAAAAACATCAAATATGGCGATATACCCCATCCAGCGCCACATAATGTTGAAACTGGCAGGATCAGGCAATCCTTAGCGATAAATACGTCTACTGATAATCGCCACCCACCCCTACTATCTCTCTCACGGTCGTAACGGCCGACATGCCGCCACCCGAGGCATCCAGCGCGACGCTTTCCACAGAGTCGCCGCGAACAGGCACCGCCCCCGGCACTGCGGATATGTCATTCAATGAGAGGAATAGTTGCCATGAAATATACCACTATCATCATGCAGACCATCACCGCTGGCGCCCTGGTCATGGGCCTGGCCGCTCAAGCCACCGCCGCCGACGCCACCCAGACCCGCTTCGAGGTTGGCAGTCCCGCCCTCGGCGGCACCCAAGAGGGCGTTCATGAGTACCGTGTAGAGGCACAGGACGGCCAAGCCATTGAAAGCCAAGCAAGGCAGTCCTATCGCACCACCTTCGAGGTCGGCAGCCCGGCACTCGGCGGCACACGGGAAGGCATCCATCGTGAGCGCGTCGAGGTCGAGAGTCTTCAGGCCGCTGATCGCGATGTTGCCCAGTCCGAGCGTGCCGGCCCTAGCGTCGACAGCCCGACACAAGGCACTCGCGGCTAAGCTCAGCGCCGATATACCGCGCCGCCGCTTCTGCTAGAACGGCGCGGGCATCACGGGCCACCCAACTCGGGTGGCCCGTTTGCGTATTGCGGCCCTCTTCCCTGCGATATCGGCACTATCAGCATAGAATCGGGCTTATGGCCAACGCAGCAGCAAAATACGCTGCCCCCATAGCAGCCCGCAACGGGCTCGATCGCAGCTACACTGAGCCCAGCGCCCGCTGATGCCAGCGGCCGAAACACAGGGAATCACCATGACCAAGCACATTACTTACTACTTCAGCCAGGTCTCTCCCTGGTCCTACCTGGGGCACGCCAAGATCGGCGAGATCGCCTCACGATACGACGCCACAATCGACTATGTGCCGGTTACCCTGAGCGCGGTCTTCCCCCGCACCGGTGGGCTGCCACTCCCCAAGCGGGCACCCGAGCGTCAGGCCTATCGCATGGCGGAGTTGAAACGCTGGCCACAGCTGCGCGGCGTGCCTCTCAACGTGGAACCGCGACACTTTCCCACCGATGACCGTCCGGCCGCCCGCATGGTGTTGACCGCTAAGGCGCAGGGGCACGATATCGCCCAGCTATCGCTGGCTATCCTACGGGCCTGCTGGCATGAAGAACGCGACGTCGGCGATCTTGCCACCCTGGGTGAGATCGCCACGGCGTTTGGCCTGGATGGACCGGCCCTGCTCGAGGCGTCGGAAGCCGAGACGGGGCAGAAGCGTCTCGATGACGCCTGCGAGCAGGCAATTGCCGCCGGCTGCTTCGGCGCCCCCTGGTACGACGTCGATGGCGAACCTTTCTGGGGCCAGGACCGCCTCGAGCTGGTGGAGAAGAAGCTGGCCGGTGAGCTATAGCCTGCGTCGACACGCCTGTGCCCCTCAATGCGCCAGTGCGATGCCAGCAGCCTGCGGTGGGGGCAGCAGCGCCAGCGAGGCCTTCATTTCACGCACCTCCTCGCCCGGCGGCCGCCCGAACAGGCGCTTGAACTCACGACTGAACTGCGAAGGGCTCTCGTAGCCCACCCGTGTGGCAGCGGCCGCTGCGGGCAGGCCATCGCGGATCATCAGCAGTCGCGCCTGGTGCAGTCGGGTCGACTTGATGTACTGCAGAGGCGAGGTTTGCGTCACCGCCTTGAAGTGCACATGAAAGGCCGCCGTGCTCATGCCGACATCGCTGGCCAGGCGGCCCACCTCGAGGGTGTCGGCATAATCCACGTGGATGCGCTGCAGGGCCTTGGCAATCCGGCCGAACTGGCCCTGCTGGGCCAGTGCCGCGCGCACGCTGCGGCCCTGCTCACCGACCAGCACCCGGTAGTAGATCTCCCGCACGATCCCCGGCGCCAGCACCTGCGCCTCGGTGGGCGAAGAGAGTGCCTCTAAAAGCCTGAGCGTGGCATCCGCCATGGACTCCCCAAGCGGCGTCGAGAGCATGCCACGTGGTATCGACTCTGAACGTGCATGCGCCTGATCCAGCATGAAGGCCAGCTCTGCTACCACCGACATGTCCAGCCGAATCGACATGGCCAGCAGCGGCTCCTCGGGGCTGGCCTCGGTATCCGAGGCAAAGGGCAGCGGCACCGACAGCACAAGATAGTGCAGAGCATCGTAGAGATACACGTCATCGCCCAGGTAACCCCACTTGCGCCCCTGGCACACGATCACGATGCTCGGCTCGTACAGCACCGGGGTGAGTTTCAGCGGGCGGTCCGAGCGCATGAAGCGCACTTCGTTCAGCAGCGACTGGGTATACCCCTCTTGCGGCGCTAGCCGATACAACAGTTCGATCATTCTCTCTTGGGAATCCAAGGTAGGTCGTGTCGCCAAGCGGTAGTCCCCCCTTTCGCTGCACCTAGCATTTTAGGCAAACTTTTCTCGCCAATGACACCTTAGATGCACGCCACCAATAGAATCCGGCAATGCTGCAATAGGAATGGCTCTGTCAGCGTGCAGTGCACCTCCGTAGGCTTATCACAACGACGCTCTTGCTCGTTATCCGAGCCCCGCAAGAGGGTCGTCCCAAGCCCCCCATACGGAGTCATGCTGATGAATAAGGTCATTCTTCTCACCGGCGCCAGCAGCGGCATTGGCGAAGCCACCGCACGACTGCTGGCCAAACAAGGCCATCGGCTGGTCATCGGCGCACGCCGCACCGACAGGCTGGCAGCACTGGCCCAGGCCATTCGCGATGAAGGCGGCAGCGTGGAGTATCGCGCGCTGAACGTTACCCGGCGGGAGGACGTCCAAGCCTTTGCCGATGCCGCGCTGGCGCTTTATGGTCGCATCGACGTGATCATCAACAATGCCGGCGTCATGCCGCTCTCGCCCCTGGCCTCGCTCAAGGTCGACGAGTGGGACCGCATGATCGACGTCAACATCCGCGGCGTGCTCCACGGCATCGCCGCCGTGCTACCGACCATGCAGGCCCAAGGCAGCGGGCAGGTGATCAACATCTCCTCCATCGGCGGCCTCTACGTGGTGCCTACCGGCGCCGTCTACTGCGCCACCAAGTACGCCGTGCGGGCGATTTCCGACGGGCTGCGCCAAGAGCACGACAAGCTCCGTGTGACCTGCGTCTATCCCGGCGTGGTGGAATCGGAGCTGGCCGACACCATCACCGATGCCGGCGCCGCCGAAGCGATGAAGAGCTTCCGCCAGATCGCCCTCAAGCCCGACGCCATCGCCACGGCCATTGCCCATGTCATCGGCCAGCCCGACGAGGTGGACACCAGCGATATCGTGGTTCGCCCCACCGCAAGCCCGGCATGAGCCCCGACGCACGAGGAAAAACCAATGCTATCAATTACCACACCGGGCAAGGCCTCACTCGCCAGCCTTGCCTTCGCCGCCACGGCAGCCCTGCCCTTTACGGCTCAGGCGACGACGACTGAAGCGCGCAGCGAACGAGGCGCAGAGATGATTCGCCATCTCAACAACGGCGAAGCACAGCCAAACCTCGAAGCCATGCGTGAGGAGTTTCCCTTTCTCGCCGAAGCGACGGAGGCCTATGCCCTGGGCGATGTCTGGGGACGAGGCGTTCTTGACGACCGCACGCGGCAGCTCACTGCTGTCGCCGCCATGGCAGCCATGGGCGAAACCGGCATCATGCGCGTCCATGCTGGCTATGCGCTCAATGTCGGGGTCTCGGAAGAGGAGTTGAAGGAGGTCATTTACATGATCACCGTTCCCGCCGGATTTCCCCGGGCCATTGCTGCCTCCCAGGTACCTTCCGAGCTATTCGCAGAACATCGCTCGAGTGCGGCGGAGTGATGCGATGACCTTATCTGTTCACCCCCGCCCCTCAATAGTGCTGATGGCTGCTGCTCTTTGCATCAGTATCGCGCAAATCGAACAAGCCTCAGGAGATGCCGACATGGCAGACCACCCCTATGTCGGCATGTGGGTCACCGACGACGGTTACATCCGCCACGAACTACTGCCCAACAATCGCTACGATGAAGCCCGCGGCGAGCGAGAGAGCGCCTATCAAGGGCGCTATCGCGTGACCGGTCAATATATCGAGTACTGGGATGACACCGGCTTCACTGCCGACGGCGAGTTCATCGACGGCGTGCTCTATCACGCCGGGATGGTGTTACGGCGTCGGCAGTGATACTCAGGTTCAGCGCGAGGGCGCCGAGGGCTCCGGTCGCGTGATCAGCCAGACCGCCACCGCTACCAGTAGCGCCACGATCGCCCAGCGCAGCCAGCCCTGGCCCAGGTGCAGCAGGATCATCACCATGCTGGCGCCGATCATTCCCACGGCGACGAACTTGGCTCGCCGTGGGATCGCCCGCTCCCTTTCCCAGTTCTCGAGCAGTGGCCCGACATAGCGCCGCGAACGGATCCAGGCCTCGAAGCGCGGCGAGCCGCGAGAGGCACAGTAGACCGCCGCCAGCATGAACTCCGTGGTCGGCAACAGGGGCAGAAACAGGCCCAGAAAGCCCACAGCGAAGCTCAATGCCGCCAATGCCACCCATAACAATCGCACCATTACCATCGCCTCGTTAACCTACGGTTCATCCAATGCCCATGAGAGTTAACGTTCCAGGCGGGGTAATCCATCATATCCACTATTATTGAGAATCATTACTATCAGTGATAGCATTCCCACCTCACCATGGGAGTCATCCACTATGGCTGGACGCACGAGCTATCGCCTTTTCGATATCACCCTGGCACGCCGTACCCAGGTCAGCCCATCGCTGGTCAGGTTCACCTTCACCGGGCCCCAGGTGGGCCAGATGGCCACCCACGCGCCGGACCAACGCGTCAAACTGTTCTTTCCCAAGGACGCCAACGGCCTAGACGCGCTGTTCGAGATCGCCAAGCTGGAAGAGCACGACTGGTTCGGCGCCTATCGTGCCCTGCCCGACGCCCAGCGCCCGCCCATGCGCACCTACACCATTCGTGCGCTGCGCCCGGCACGCGGCGAAGTCGATGTCGAGTTCGTGCTGCACGGCGACAACGGCCCCGCCTCACGCTGGGCGATGCGCGCCCGCCCCGGCGACCGCCTGGCGATGACCGCCCCGCTGGCCAATGCCGGGGGCGAAAAGCTCGGCTATGAGTGGAAGCCACCGCGGGGCGTACGGCGCATTCTCGTCGTCGCCGACGAGACCGCCCTGCCGGCGGCGGCCGGCATCTTCGAAACACTCGATGACCTGCCCCTCGCCCCACGAGTAGAGGCCTTGATCGAAGTGCCGCGTAGCGATGATATCCAGCCCCTCTCTCCCCCCGCCAAGCTGCGCTGGTTGACCCGCGATAGCGAGCCGGATTGCCACCACGGCGACCTGCTGATGCGGGCCATCCGCGACATCGACCTGCACCAGGAGATCCGCGCCCTGGGCGGCCAACCGCATGGTGGCTCCACCGAGGGGCTCGATGAAGACGACGCCGCCCTGTGGGAGCCCGCGAGTCTCGACGACAATGCCCCCTTCTATGCCTGGATTGCGGCAGAAACCAAGGTCACCCGGGATATTCGCCGCTATCTGGTCAATGAGTGCGGCCTGCCCAAGCAGTGCGTCACCAGCATGGGCTATTGGCGCCTGGGCAAGACCGACGACTGAACATCGCATGGAACCCTGAGTCATGACATCACCGGCCAGTCGCTGGCGGGACACCCCTGATCGCTATGGCCTCATCAGCCGTCTCCTCCACTGGCTGACGGCAGCGCAAGTGATGCTGCTATTTGGCGTACTGTTGGCCTGGAAGGGATTCGGTGAGCACCCCGTCACCCTGCTGCTGGCAAGGATCGGCCCCCACGGCTCACTGGGCGCCATGCTGCTGGTGACGACGCTGCTGCGCGCCATCTGGGCCTACAGCCAGCGCCATCACCGACCGCCCCGCCCACCAGGCTTGGGGGGATTGCTGGCTCGGAGCGTACACCTGGCCTTCTATACGCTGTTGATCCTGATACCGGCGATGGCCATCCTGCGCCAGTATGGCCGGGGCGGCCCGCTGATCTTCTATGGCAAGGAGCTGATGCCGGAGGCGGAGCGCGAGATTGCCTGGATGATGGCGCCTGCCGACCTGTTGCACAGCACCCTGGCCTGGATGCTACTGGCACTGATCGTCGGCCATGTAGCGATGGCACTGGCCCATCGCCTGTGGCTCAAGGATGGCATCCTGGCGCGCATGCTGGGCAACCCCAGCCCCCAACAGGACACCTAACCAAACCGCGCGCTAACCTGCACCGAAAGCCTCCACCACCCGTTCGATATCGCCAGCGTCAAGCACGCCCGCCTGCCAGCGCAGCGACAGCCAGGCCAACAGGTAGTCGTAGCGGGCGCGGGCCAGGTCGCGCTGGGCTTCGACGTGCTGCTGCTCGGCGTTGAGGGCATCGAGGTTGGTGCGCTCGCCACCGAGGATGCTGCGCCGGGTGGCGTCCAGGCGCGCCTCGGCGGCGGCCACGGCGTCGCGGTAGGCCTCAATGCGCCGCTGGCTGCTCAGAGTCATGCGGTACTGGCGCTCGACGTCGTTGAGCAGTTCGGCCATGGCGCCGTCAAGCTCGAAGCGGGCCTGCTCCAGGGTGTCGCTGGCCTGGCGGCTGGCGGCGCGCACACGCCCGCCGGCGTATAGCGGCACCTGCACTTCCACGCCGATGCTATCGGTGTCGTAGCGCTGCCCCACCTGATTCTCGGCGTTGGAGTCGGTGATCTGGCTGCGAGCCACTAGCCGCACGCTGGGCAAGTGGCCGGCGCGCTGCTGGTTACGCTGCTGCCGGGTGGCTTCCAGCAGGCTGCGCTGGGCGGCAAGCTCGGGGTTATGGGCCACGGCGCGCTCGCGCCAGTGTTCCAGCGGCTGGAGGTCGGGCTCTTGCATGAGCGCGGCGTCGTTCAACGGCGCCAGCGCAGCGGACGGCGGATGGCCTATCAAGACCGCCAGGGCATTGCGGGCATCCTGCAGGCGGTCCTCGGCCTCGATCAGCTGCGCCTCCACCAGCCGCCGCTGCGCCTCGATCTCCATCTGGTCGGTGCGCGTGCCCTCGCCGCCCGCCACGAAGCGCCGGCTGCGCTCGGCCTCCTCTTCCAGGGCCCGGCCATGGGCGCGGACCAGGGCCTCCTCCTCCTCGGCATAGAGGGCTTCGGTATACGCCTGCAGCACCCGCACCGCCAGGGCCTGGCGCGCCCGCTCCAGGGTCAAGCCGGCGGCCTCGGCCCGCGCCTTCCCCTCCCGGTACTGGGCGAAGGCCGCGGCGTCGAACAGCGGCTGGGTCAGGGTGAAACCGGAGGAGTAGCTGGAGTACTCCAGGTCCTGCCGGGTCGCGCCCGCGGAGGTGTCCTGGCGAATTTCCGCGTCGTTGCGCATGCGGGTGTAGCGGTAGCTCAGGTTGGGCAGCAGCGCCGCACGCCCCAACGCCCGCTCATGGCTTCCCGCGGCGCTCTCGCTGCGGGCCGCCTGCCAGGTCGGGTCGTGCTGCAGCGCCAGCTCGTAGGCCTGGCGGAAATCCAGCGCCATGGCAGGCATGGCCAGCAGTCCGCTCCCCGCCACCAGCAGCCAGGTGGCGAACAAGCGGCAAACCAGCGTATCCATCATGCGTCCCCCCAGGCGGTGCGCGCCCGATCCACCAACGGCTTGAACAGGTAGTTGAGCAAGGTGCGCTCACCGGTACGCACGAAGGCCTCCACCGGCATGCCCGCCCTCAGCGGCTCGCTGCCCAGCACCTGCAAGTCCTCCGCCGCCACTTCCACGTAGACCCGGTAGTACGGCAAGCCACTGCGCTCGTCGACCAGGCGGTCGGCGGAAACCTGCGCCACCTCGCCTGGCACGCGTGGCGTGCGGCTGCGCTCGAAGGCCGTGAACATCAGTTCCACCGGCAGGCCGGCATGCACCCTGTCGACCTGCTCCACCGGCAGTTGCCCCTCGACCAGCAACGGCTCGCCCTCCGGGACGACCTCCATCAGCAAGGCGCCGGGCTGCACCACTCCTCCCTCGGTATGCAGCGCCAGCCCCACCACGATGCCCGACATCGGTGCCCGCAACTGCGTATGCGCCAGATCGAAGCGCGTCGTCGCCAGGCGTCCGGCCAGCTCCTGCCCGCGCAGGCGAGCCTGGGCCAGGGCATCCCGGACCTCGCGCTGATATTCGTCGCGGCGCTGGGTCGTGCGCAGTTGCAGCTCGTCGATCTGACGACGGGTCTGTTCGAGGGTGCCGATGTCGGCGGCGATGTCACTTTGGAGTTGGGCATACGAGCCCTCGACCTCGAGCAGCCGGTTGCGAGGAATGTAGCCCTCGCTGGCCAGCTCGCGCAGGTTGTCGCGCTGCTCGCCCAGCATCTCCAGGCGAATGCGTTTCTGCACCAGCGAGGATTCCAGGCCCGAGGCAAGCGAGCGCTGCCCCGCCAGATTGGCCTCGATACCGCCCAGTTCCGACCGCAGCGCGGCACGCCGGCTGGCGAACAGCTGTCGCTGCAGCTCCAGCACGGTCAGCAGCTCCACATCAGCGGTGGACGCCAACCACTCGGGATACTCGATACGCTCATGGCCATCGCGCTCGGCCTCGAGGCGCGCGGCTTCGGCAAACGCGGCACCGTGCTGCACGTTCAAGGTATCCGCCTCGCTTCGCAGCCGTGTCGCGTCCAGGCTGACCAGCGTCTGGCCCCGGGTCACGCTATCGCCCTCGCGTACCCACAGCCGCTCGACGATACCGCCGGTAGGGTGCTCCACCGCCTGACGGTTGCCCGATACCACCACGGTGGCCGGTACCGCCACGCCATTGTCCAGCGGCGCCAGCGCCGCCCAGGTCAGAAAGCCGACAAACCCCAGCAACAGCAACCAGCCACCGAGGCGCCTCGGCCGGCGTTGGCGACGCAGGGCCAGCGCCTGCCAATCGGGCGTCGCCGGCTCCACCGCGGGGCGCAGCGTCTTGCGCTCGTCGAGAGTGCTCATGCACGCCCTCCCTGGCCACCCGCGGCGGCCGTCTCGACGCTGTAGGGACTCTGCGCCATCAACGTCGGGCCACTCGCCGCCGGCTGACGCGACGCGGCAATCGCCTGCAGTACCTCCTGGGTCGCCCCGAACTTGTGCAGGCGCCCTTCACGCAGCACCAGCAGATGCGTGGTGGCCTTGAGCACAGTGGGGCGGTGAGTGATCAGCACCACCGTGACGCCACGCTCGCGCAGCCGGCCCAGTGCCTCCAGCAAGGCCTTCTCGCCGGCCTCATCGAGGTTGGCATTGGGTTCGTCGAGCACCACCAGTGCCGGTGGGCCATACATCGCCCTGGCCAGGCCGATGCGCTGGCGCTGCCCACCGGACAGCCCCTGGCCGCCATCGCCCAGCGGTGTGTCGTAGCCCTGCGGCAGGGCCAGGATCATCTCGTGCACGCCGGCATCCTTGGCGGCGGCAATCACCTTGTCGGCATCGGGCTCGGCGAAACGCGCGATGTTCTCCGCGACGCTGCCGGCGAACAGTTCCACCTCCTGGGGCAGATAGCCGAGATGCGGCCCCAGACGGGCCTTGTCCCAGCGCTGGATCTCGGCGCCGTCGAGGCGCACCGTGCCAATCCTCGGCGTCCACACCCCCACCAGCAGCCGCGCCAGGGTCGACTTGCCGGAGCCCGACGGGCCGATCACGCCGAGCACCTCGCCCGGCGCCAGCCGGAAGCCGACCTGCACCAGCGTCGGCACCTTGCCGCCCGGCGGTACCGCGCTGAGCGGCTCCACCGTCAATTCACCGCTCGGCGCCGGCAGTTCCATGCCGGGCCGGCGTGGCGGATGCGCCTCCAGCAGCGCCACCAGCCGCTGATAGGCAAGCCGCGTCGAGGACCACTGCCGCCAGGCACTGATCACCTGATCGATGGGCCCGAGCACGCGGCCCATCAGGATCGAGCCGGCGATCATCGTTCCCGGGCTGATCTGACCGCCCACCGCCAGCCAGGCGCCCAGCCCCAGCACCAGCGACTGCAGCGCCACCCGCAGGCTCTTGGAAATGGACGTGATCAGCGCCGTGCGCTCGCTGGCTAGGCCCTGCAGGGCCACGAAGCCACCGTGCAACCGGGACCAGCGCCGCGCCAGCGCATCCAGCATGCCCATCGACTCGATCACCTCCGCGTGACGCAGCTGCGCCTCGGCACTGGCGCTGGCCTGGACCGACAAACCGCCCGCCTCGCGCAGCGGCGGCTGGGACAGGCGCTCATTGAGC
This sequence comes from Halomonas socia, assembly GCF_010977575.1. Lineage (GTDB taxonomy): Bacteria > Pseudomonadota > Gammaproteobacteria > Pseudomonadales > Halomonadaceae > Franzmannia > Franzmannia socia. The sequence continues at coordinate 2,293,316 of NZ_CP048812.1, read as the reverse complement.
CACGCCAGGGCGATCAGCAGCAGCGCCCCGACCAGCGCCAGGCAGCCGATCCAGGGGTGGAACAGGAACATCACCAGTAGATAGAGGGGAAACCAGGGGGCATCGAAGAAAGCGAACACCGCATTGCCGGTGATGAACTGGCGCAGCGAATCGAGATCCCGCGTGGCCTGGCCGGCCTGCGCTCCCTGCCCACCCAGGCCACGCTCGAAGGCCGCGCCATAGACCCGCTCGCCAAGCCGGGCGTCGAGCCGCTCGCCGATATGGATCACCGCCAGGCTGCGCACGTACTCCAGCGCGCCCATCAGCGCCAGCAGGCCCACCGCCATCAGCGTCAGCAGCAGCAGCGTGGTGGTATTGCCCGAGGCCAGCACCCGGTCGTAGACCTGCAGCATGTAGAGCGGCGGCACCAGCATCAGCAGGTTGATCACCGCGCTGAAGGTACCCACGCTGCGAAAGCCGCCGCGGTAGGCGCCCAGGGCGGCGCGAATCTCGTTACGCGGCTGGCCTTGCGAAGGATTCATCGTTGGTGGCCCCCGAAAAAGTCGTCAAGACACAACGAACCGCCGTCAAGGCGATTCGCATGAAATCGTCATCCACTCATCTCGGGTCACGTTTTGCGTATTTATATGGTTGTTATGCTTGACACCGCGCCAGCGGTGGTGAAAATGCCCAGACACCGCGCCCCGGGCGCAAGGCCCGTGGCGCGGTGGTACTTCTCTTTCTTGGCAAGGGGTTTCCCCTTGCTTTTTTTATTATATGGCGATGCTCAGGCAGCCAGGGCCAGGTCGAAGTCGCTGACTTCGGTCACACCAGTGACGGATGCCGGGATCTCATCATCGAGGATGTCACCCAACACCGCCAACAGGCCGCCCTGGGTACCGGTCCCAGCGCTGTCGTCGGCGCCTTGTACAGAACCGTTCATCAGACCCCAGATCACGTCGTGCACCACATTCTCGCGACCATCGGCCAGATCTCCGACCAGCGGATCGTTGAAGGTGAAGGTGATGAAGTCGCTATCAACTGTACCATCACTGTTCAGGCCACCACCTAGAGTCAACCCTTCCAGCGTCCCGTGCAGAGTATGGCTGGAGAAATCATAGGTGAGATCCCCGACTGCCGAGAAGGCAAACGCTCCAGCATCAATCGAAAATGCGTAGGTATCACCGGACAGTCCAGATGGATTGCCGTCCGTATAGAATCCCCCGGTATTATCGGGATGCTCTCCTGGTACACCGAAATCCTCAAACCCTACCAGCAGCTCTTCTATGGTAGAGGGAGGCGGGAAGATGGGAGGGAAGTTGCTCTCATCATATGTATAGGAAACAGACATGATGCATTCTCCTTTTGCTTTACTTGATCAGCTCCAGCGGCTCATCCGCTGGACACTCCTGGACATGACATCGCATGCCCCATCTTCCATGCCGCGATACGGCGGCATGGTCCTTCGGCCAAGTCGAGATCACCCGACATGGCCTCAGAACTGCAGTTCCACCCCTGCCATCGCCGTGCGCCCCGGCGCATAGGTGCGAGAGAAGATATCCGAATAGCCGGTCACATAGTTTTGATCGCGCAGGTTCTCCACCGAGGCACGCAGTAATACGTTCTGATTGATGCGGTAGCTGGCGTACAGGTCCCAAGTGGTGTAGCTCGGCCAGATGGCATAATCGAAGTCCTCCGGCTTGCCCTCGGCGCTATAATTGAGCCGTGTGCCCATATCCAGCTTCTCATCGAACAGACGCATGCCCACTACCCAACTGCCACGGTCCATCGGCACGTTGCGCGCAGAGTTCATGCCAAACTGCGCGGCTGCTCCTCCAACAGCACAGTTTATCTGCTGGTCCAGATAGTCCTCGTAGGAGTCATAGCCATTGTCGATCGCCCACTGGTGCTGTTCCGAATAGTTGCCCTCCTCGTCGGGCATATCGTGGCGCGGATAGTGGCTGCCCAAAGGGCGCGCGTATTGGCAGAAGTTCTGGTCACCTCCCAGTACATGGGTGTAGTTGAGGCGGGTATACCAGCGCCGGGCATCGTAGTCCAACTCCAGCTCGATGCCACGGAAGTTCATCGGCACCTGGTTATTGACGAACATAGTTCGACCCAGTCCTGCTACATGTCCCGGCATAATGTTGACCATGCTGGTAATCAGATAGTTGTCCACTCGGGTGTCGTAATAGGCCACCTTGCTCAGCAGACGATCATTATCAAACAGCAGATCCTGAAAAACGGTATTGAAGCCCACCTCCCAACTGCGCGAGGTCTCGGATTCGGCATAGGGGTTGGGGAACATCACGGCAAAGGGATCACCGGGGTGACTGCCCTCCATCAGTGATTCGGTCAGCGCCGGCGGGCGCCAGGACTCGCCCCAACTGGCAAACAGTTCCAGCCAATTGATGGGACGGTAAGCCGCTTGTAAGGTGGGAAGCAGCTTATCCTCGCGATTATTTATCTCATATTCATAGTATCCATACTCTGGGTCCCATCCTGGGGCGAACCAATTCAGGTTGTAGTACCGATCATACAGGCCCATATCTCGCAACATCTGTTGCTCATCGGGAGAAAAATAGTCATCGAACTGCTCTTGTCGTGTGGAATAATTCCATTCGACCCCCGGCACGCGGGTATCGCCCTTGAGTCGGTAGTAGTCGTAGCGCAGGCCTCCACCCAGTGTCCAGGTGTCGTTTTCCCATACCAGATTGCCGAATGCGCTGGCGATGCTGCGTCTTCCATTGGGTTGCAGAGTATTTTCCGCCATCGTGATGGCGGTACCTTGCCGGTCGTATTCAGTATTGGAGTCACCGCGGTCCTGGAAGTACTCGATACCGTGATTGAAGCGGAATCCGTCGACACCACCCAATGTGAAGCGCGCGGTATTTTCCAGCGCCAAGCCATAAGTAGTGATATTGGTTACTGCGTTGGAACCCAGCCCGGCCTCGCATTCACTTTGCCAGTTATCTGGAAAGGGTACTTGGTCGCATCGTCCTGTACGCCATGCTTCCTCAGTCATGTTGATACCGTCAGTGATTACCGGCCGTCCTTCCCGGGTATAGCGCTCGTTATCGGTGGAGACGCGGTAGACTCTGGCTTCCAGATCGATCCAGTTGGAGTCGGGGTTGAAGGTATAGTCCAGGCCGATGGACTGCGAAGCCGCCTCGGCATTGCCGTACTGCTGCCACGCCTCGTCGCCATCGCGCACGCTACCGTCGCTGGGGTTGGTGACCCGGCGATCGGAGACGTTGTTGTAGGAGATATCGGTATCCAGGTAGGTGAACTGCAGCGCCTGATCAGGGGTCAGATTGAGCCGCGCCTTGAACAGGTTGGACTCCTGGGTCTGGTCGGTGAACTTGACACGGTCGACGACTTGTTCATTGTCGCGCCCTTCGAAGCCGTCCTGCACTCCGACCATCAGCCAGTCGAAGCTCTCCCCCGCCGGCCCGGCATGTACTCGCCCAGGCTGCGCCGCGTCCTCGCCCCCAGCAACTCCAGACGATCGTCACCGAAGCGCCCGGCCACCGCCAGACTGCCGATAAAGTTGACCCCGTTACCTTCGCCGCCCAGGCCGGTATTGGCCCTCAAGCGCACGCCGACATCGTTGTCATCCATGATGATGTCGTCATAGTCCAACGTACGAAAATTGGCACTACCGGCGATGGCACCCGCACCATACACATCGGACGTGGGCCCCTTGGAGACCACCACCTCGCTGAGCAGCTCGGAATCGACGTAGAGACTGCCGTTGCGCTGCTGATGACCGACCTCATTGAAGTTCTGGCGCATGCCATCGATCATGGTGTTGACGCGACCGAAGTCCTGCATGCCGCGAATATTCACCGACAGCGCGGGATCCTGGGTATCCACCGCGCTGTAGACCCCCGGCGTCTCGATCAGCATGTCGGCGGCATGGCGCGGCGGCAGGCGGTCGATACGCTCGCGGGTGATCACGCTGACCGAGCGCGGCTCATAGTAGGTCCGGTCCTGACGATCCGCCGACACCGTCATGGTGCTTAGGCCGACCTGATCGCCTACGGTGGTCATCGTGGCCGGCTGCGGCTCGACAAGTTCGGCGGTGCGTTCGTTGCGGTATTCGATGGCGAGCCCGGTACCGGCCAGTAGCGCCCGCAGCGCCTGGTCGGCGGTCATCTCGCCGCTGAGGGCCGGCGCCATGCCGTCGATGGCCCGGGCATCCGGACGCAGAACCGAGATATTGGTGATGGCGGTGAACTCGCCCAGCGAGTAGAGCAACGGCTGCTCGGGAAAATCGAAACGATAACGCTGCTGGGCGAGCGGCTGGGCATCCCCTGCCCCTGCCATTGTGGCGTTTTCAGCCGTTTGCCCATGGGCCTCGCGCAGCCCGACGAGCGCCACGAAAATCGCCAGCATCGCGACGATGCCGACCACCTCGGCGATCTTGCGATAGAGCCCCTTCCCCGCGCCGGGTAGCCTCCCCCGCTGTTCATGCTGCATGTGAATTCCCCTTCGCACTACAATTTATTGAATGATTGTGCTTCTCATTCAAATAACGTCCGAAGCAGAGGGGTTCCTCAACGATTCGCGAAACATTGGCTGAAATAGTGGCGCAGCGGGGAGCGTGTCGGCGTTACGCTAGGGGTAGGTTTGGCTCGGGGTGGCTCGAGCATCGATGGAGGGCAGTGTGCCGAGAACGATACAAGCGGCTTGTGCGGTCATTCAGCGCGAGGATGGCGCCATCCTGATGGTGAAACGCCTTAACCCGCCCGAAGCGGGTTTATGGTCGGTGCCCGGTGGCAAGGTCGATCCAGGAGAGAGTTTGCGTGACGCCGCCGCTCGCGAGGCGTTCGAGGAGACGGGCTTGCGCGTCGAGGTTGGCCAGCGGCTGTGGACGGCACAGCTGGCCTGGGATGATGACATCGTTTACGAACTGCATGACTTCGCCGCTAGCCCCATCGGCGGTGTGCTGCAAGCCGGTGATGACGCCGCCGAGGTGCGCTGGGTGCCTGCCGATCAGATAAGCAGCATGCCGCTGGTCGCAGCACTGCTCGATCACCTACGCGCTGCGGGGTTGGCTCCCCGCCGTTAGCAGGTTGGCTCCGACGATAGAGGGATACCTCCGGGCAATTGCCCAACAGTATAAGTGGACATATACTTTTCGAAGAGTTGCCTGCCCTTCAGTGGGAGAAAAACCATGCCGCAGATCACGCTATATCTCGATGCAGACACGGAAGCGATGGTCAATGCACAGGCCAAGGCCTCGGGTCAGTCGAAAAGCCGCTGGGTAGCGGAGCTAATCCGTCGTCACGCCCATGATCAATGGCCGGACTCCTGCCGAGCGCTGGCCGGCAAGTTCCCTGACTTTCCTCTGCGTGAAGACGCCCCCGCCCAGGACCCAGCAAACGACGTGCAAAGAATAGGGTTTTGATGCTAGTGCTCGATAGCAACACCATTAGTTACTACTTCCGGGGCGACCCGCAGGTAGTGACACGCATGCTGGCGCTCAAACCCTCCGACTTGGCTGTTCCGGCCATTGTCGTATACGAACTGAAGTGCGGCTTAAACCGATTGCCCGACGAAGCGTCGCGCCCTCGCTTGCAAGCGCTGGACACCTTGTTGCAATCGGTATGGAAACTGCCCTTCGACGATGGATGCGCCGACGTGGCTGCGAGCCTGCGAGCCAGTCTTGAACGTCAAGGCACGCCCATAGGGCCAATGGACACCCTGATCGCTGCCACCGCACTGCATCATCGTGCGCCACTGGTAACTCGCAATGTGAAAGAGTTCTCGCGCGTTCCAGAATTGAACGTCATCAATTGGCATTCTGACGCACCGGATGGGCACTAACCGCGCCAGCCAGCGACCACCGATCGGCATCTCAACGCGCCAGCGAACGTGCCTGCGTTTCGACATAGGCGAAAGCCTCCTTGGCCCCAGCGACCGCCTGGGCGATGTCTGCCTCGCTTAGCGCTATCGCATCCAGCTGCTGGGTGAAGTGTCGCCAGTGCAGGCCGCGGCCGTCGTCGCTGGGCGCCAGGTGGCGCGCTCCGTAGCGGGCAGATAGCCCCAGCTCGGCGGCGCGCTTGAACAGAAAGGCCGCCCCCAGATTGGAGCCCTCGTTGACATACAGCCAACCCAGCAGATGGGACGCCGCCTCACTAAGCGGTGCCCCAGTCGGCTTGGCCTTCTCAACCTCGACGCCCAAGTCCTGGCAGTCGCGTACCACGGCGGCGTATCGGCAGCGCGGGCTCAGGTCGACGATCCAGTCGGCCAGCTGCGTATGGCGATAGCAGGGCAGGCAGCGCTGCTGAAAGCCGTATTGCACCCGCAAGAAGCGCGCATAGCCTTCCAGGTCGTCAAACGGGCGCAACGCCATGATCGAGTGATCGACCCGCTCATGCTGCTCTCGGGTGGCATGCTTGAGACGCTTGCTGAGCGGCTGAACGGTCGTCTGTTCCGGCGGGGTCACTGTTTCCATGGAAGCCTCGTCATAGGGCAGGGACATCTTGGTTGGAGGGATGATTCGAGGGATGCGCCGGTGATGCCAGCCAGGTAACCCCTGGCAACCGCCTGACGGTTATTCCCAGGCTGGTTTCCAGGGCGTCGAGAATGGCGTCGGGATCATTGGCGGGAAAGCTGCCGGAAAGCCGATAAGCCCCTGCCTCATCGCCGCTGACCAGCACGCGACCCGGCAGCATGCGCTCGAGCTGCACGGCCACCTCGTCGAGAGCGGTCTGGTCGAACATCAGCTGGCCGCGAGCCCAGGCTAGCCGGCCCCGGGCATCGCTCTCGCTGGGCACACCAAGCGCTGAGCCACCGTGGAGCTCGATCATCTGATTAGCACCCAGCACCACCTGTTCGTTACTTGCGGCACCCTGGCCATGGGAGACGGCGACACGCCCCTCCTCCACGGTGACACGCACATCACCGGCGCGACGCTCCACGGCAAATCGCGTGCCCAATACCTGGGTTCTCGCCTCGCCGGCCAATACCGAGAAGGATCGCGCCGGCTCATGGATCACATCCACCCACAGCCGACCACGGCGTAGCGTCAGCTGCCGCCCGCCATCCGCCATCTCGATATCCACGGCGCTATCGGCGTCGAGAAACAGTCGAGTGCCATCTTCCAGCGTCACCTGCTGGGTTTGCCCTGGGGCCGTGGCCAGGTCCGCCATCCATCTGTCGAACAGGCCTGGATCGCGCCAGGCGCCGAAGCCCAGTAGCAGTGTCATCAACAAGCAAGCCGCAGCGGCCCACGGCCAGGTCTGCCGGGATTGATGCGACGGGAATGGGCGAGAACTCGCCTCACGCTCGGCGAGCAGCTTCGCTGGCGCTTCCACCGCTTGCCATAGCTGCTCCGCCTCTGCGTAGGCCTCTGCATGTCGCTCGCTCTGCGCCAGCCACGCCTCGAAGGCATGCCGATCCGCCTCGCTGGCAGAGGGGTCTCTCAGGCGCAGAAACCACCCCATGGCCTCGTCGTCGAGCGTCTCCTGTGAAGGTAGCGCCACCTTGGAACATCTCCTCATCGCACGGTCATCACTGTTTCGGCAATTGTGGTTGTCTTTTCTAATAACGAGTCAGTTGCCAAACTCCCTCATTCCTCGTCATGCCGACGTTGCCACTGGCGACATGCCCGCATCGCCCGCATCATCTCTTTCTCCACGGTGCTGACCGAAACCCCCAACCGCTCGGCTATGGCGGCATAGGTCTCGCCCTCGACGCGATTGAGCAGAAAGATGCGGCGCGTGCGGGCCGGCAATGCTTCCAGCTCAGCCACTAGGTAGCCCCAGCGCTCCAGCGTAGCGGCGATCGACTCGGCGCTGGGGTGCACATCATCCTGCGCTTCTACCTGAGCCCCCTCTTGATAGCGCTGGCGTACCTTCTGGGCGCGCAGATGGTCGAGCGCCAGATTGTGGGCGGTACGGTAGAGCAGCCCCACGGAATCATCTTCCCTTGGCAGGCGATGCCACAGCTTGACGAAGGTGTCCTGGGCCAGATCTTCGGCTTCGGCCTCGTTGTCGACGACGCGGTTGATCCGCTGGACCAGCCGCGGGCGTTCTCCGAGGAACATCTTCAACAGTGAGCGTGGTGAGGTGGGCATAGGGCAGGCAAGCGTCGCGTAGCGATGACATCGGTAGCGATACATCATGAAACAAACGAGACGCATTATCAAAAAGAGTCGTTACTACGTCGTGGACCTGCAGGCGTTGCTCATGCACCATCCATGGTAACTGCCCGCACTTCGCAGAGGATGCCCATGCCGCTTGCCGATGCTTCCCTGACACCCGCTTTGATGGTGGACTATTATCGTCCTCCCTGTGCCGATGCCCTGGGCCTGATTCGACTCCGCGCCAACGACGCTGGGCTCACCGAGGTCGCGTTCGTTGCCAGAGAAGACGATGCTCCCCGGCCAAGCACGCTGACGGCACAGGCCAGGGAACAGCTCGAGGAGTATTTCGCCGGTGCCCGCCGGGCCTTCGACCTGCCGCTCGCGCCGCGGGGCACCGACTTCCAACGCCGGGTCTGGGAGGCGCTGGCCGGCATCCCCTTCGGCGAAACCCGCTGCTACGCCGAGATCGCCGAACAGCTGCGCTGCAAGGGCGGCCAGCGCGCCGTGGGCGCGGCCAACGGCAAGAATCCCATCGCCATCGTGGTGCCCTGCCACCGGGTAATCGGCAGCGACGGGCGGCTGACCGGCTACGCCGGCGGGCTTGGGCGCAAGCAGTGGCTGCTGGCCCACGAGGCGGGCGAGGTGCCCCTCGCCCTGCTCTGACCCATTAGAGGGTGTTTACAAAACAGGCGAACGAAGGCAAGGGCTAGCCCCGTTCCCGACGGGCCAACGCACTTCCCACATCCATGTGGGTCGCAAAGCAAAAATTGATGACAAATCGTCAGGATTGACGATTTGGACAGCTCTGCTGCTCGAAGAGCGAACGACAGGGATGTCGTGAGTCCAATAGCGGAGTTTACGGGGTGTAAATGAGCATATTGAGTCAATTTTTAACGACGTATTGTCGAGTGCAGCCCTTTTGTAGACACCCTCTCAGCGGGTCACGATCAACAGCCCCACCAGCAGCACCGCGCCGCCCACCACGAAATTGAGCGTCAACGGCTCGCCAAGCAGCAGAGCACCGAATAGCACGCCGAACACCGGCGACAGCAGCGAGAAGACACCCAGTTGTGAAGCCAAGTAACGCCGTAGCAATGCGAACCAGAGCAGCAGAGCGGCAAACGAGATGGCCAGGGTCTGGAAAGCCAGGCTGGCGACCGCCGCCCCGCTCACTTGGATGCGGCCGAGATCGCCCAGCATCGCGCTCACCGGCAACAGCAGTAGCGCGGCGATGGCGAGCTGGTAATACAGCGTTTGCACCGGGGGCGCTTCGGAAAGGGAGGAGCGGCGTATTACCAGCGTGGTCAGCGCCCAGGAGAGACCGGCCAGCAACCCCAGGATATCGCCGCGCAGAATATCGGCGGCATGCTCGATCTCGGTATCGGGTGCCATGGCGAATGCCATCCCGCAGAAGGCCAGCCCAACGCCCCACCACTGGCGCCGCGTGAGCTGCTCTCCGGGCACCAGCAGGTGCAACCCCAGGGCGGCAAACACCGGCGCCGTATAGAGAAACACCGACATGTGCGATGCCAGGGTGTAGGTCAACCCCCAAGCCACGAACACGAATTCTGCGCTAAAGCCCAATCCCACCAGGATGCCGGGGCCCAGATGCGCGCGCATATCGGCAAAGCGAATGCCTTGCCAATGCACCAGGGCCGCCACCAGCAATGCCGCAAAAGCAGAGCGCAGGGCAATCTGTGCCAGCGGCGAGATATCCGTGGCGACCATCTTGATCGCCACCTGCTGAAAGCCCAGCGCCAAACAGAACAGCACCATCAGCATACTGGCCTGCAAATCCAGGTGGCAGCGCATCGGCGCGCAGCCCTCAATAGCCGCAGTATTACTCAACCGCTTGGTATCTTGCATAGCACCCCCTCGATGACAGTTAATGCTCAGTTGAGCATTTGCCACCAGAGGCGCCAAACGATTAATCTGCAGACCAAGGATCAGGAAAACTCACCCTATGAAGATCGAACGCCTGCCCCTGAACGCCTTGCGAGCCTTCGCCGAGGCGGCGCGTACCGAGAGCTTCAAGAGTGCCGCCAGTCGCCTGAGCGTTACCCCCGGCGCGGTCAGTCGGCAGATCAAGCAGCTCGAAGCACGCCTGGGGATTGCACTCTTCGCTCGGCACGCCAATGGCGTGCAGTTGAACGAGGCGGGACGGCAACTGGCCAGGGATATCGATAGCGGCCTCGAACGCATTGCCGCCGGGGTCATGGCCGCACGCGAGCGCGCCCACCAAGCGCCCCTGCTGACACTCAGCGCGCCGCCCTCTTTCATGCAGCTATGGCTGCTGCCTCGTCTGGCAGACTTCGAGGCCAGGGAGGGCGGTCTCGACATCTCTCTGGATGCCAGCCAGTCGCTGACGATGCCCACCTGGCAGGGCGATGGAGCGCACCTGGCGATCCGCTATGGCCGCGGCCCCTGGCCGGAAGTGAAGAGCTATCGCCTGTTCGACGACGAACTGTTTCCCGTCTGCGCCCCATCACTGCTGGCACCATACGAGCGCCCCATGCAGCCGACGGATCTGGTCAACCACCGGTTGCTGGAAGTCGCCTGGGAGTCGCAGCAGGGAATCAGCTTCCCCGGCTGGCGGGCATGGCTCGATGCCGCTGGCGTCGGCAACAAGGTAGCGCCACCGCAACACCGCCACTCACTGTTCAGTATGGCCCTGGACCAGGCTATCGCCGGGCGGGGCATCATGCTGGCCAACCACCCTATCGCGATGGATCGGCTCGATAGTGGCGTGCTCGTGCTCCCCTTCGGCGAGCGCCATGTGCTCGCCTCACCGCTGACCTACGACCTGCTGACGCCCCCTACCGGCGAGGCGCCGCCTGCGGTGGCACGTTTTATCGATTGGCTACTGGCCGAGGCCGCTGCGTTCGACCGAGATACGATCGGCAACGCCCGTCACTGATGCTCTAGAGGTCGCTGACGTCATGGGCCATCGTCGTCCCAGCAGTGCTCGGCGACTTCCAGGACATGGGTAACGGCCTGCGCCCTGCCATCCCACACATAGCGCAGATGCGGCCCCTGGACGGGAATGCTTAGCGCCGGTGGGCGCAGCACCGCCGCGCACTCATGCCCCGGCTGTCTGACGCTGTTATTAGAGAACGCCCCACGCCCCTTCCGCCCTGAGACGTGAAGCGAACGCCTGCCCCCGGGAATAGGTGGCCGGGTCCGGGTCGTGCAGCTCGGGGTAACCCACGCGCACGTCATGCAGCGGCTGGGTAATGGTGTTGATATAGGTCCGCATGGTGATTTCGACGCTGGCCTCGCGGGTTGCCGCCAGAAACTCGGCCATGTGGTAGCGAGTTTCTGCTATCGCCGCGTCCAGCGTGCTGGCGCAGTAGTAGACCCCGTAGCTGCCGTCGGTGAAACGCGATGGCCGGCCGATATCGGTAAAGGCCGCCATGATGGGAGAAGAGCCGGGGCCCACGACCCGGTCATGCGGCGGCACACGATTCAGTTGGCCGGCTTCCTCGAGCAACCTGTCGTTGGTCAGCGCCTCGATGGCAAAGGCCAGCTCCAGGTCTTCCGCATCCAGGGTGTCCTCGAATACCGCAATGGGAGGATAGGCGCTATTGACGATGCGATAGGCATTGCGCCACTCGGGAAGGCAAGTCGCCGTCGCACTCACCCCCGCACGCCATCCAGGTAGCGCCGGGTATCCGCCAGATCCACGACGCGGCCGTGTAGCATGTACTCGAGGGCCGACTGCCCATTGAACGGCGGCGCCGCATTCGCCTTGTGCACCCATTCGTAGGCCTTGTCGGGGCTGCTGCTGAAGAGGATACGCAGCGCCTTGTGGATCCCCATGAGATAGGAGATTCGCTCCAGGGTGTCGTGTGGCAAGCGCACCGGAGGCAGCTTCTTGTACTTGTGGTAGGTGGTATTGCCGATACCGCCCAGCAGGATGCGCTGCTGTGCCGGCGTGCAGCCCCACAGCGCCATGACGTTGAAGAAGAACGTCAATGCGACGCGACCGGCACCGGGGCTGGCCGTATCGGGGCGTTCAAGCCGTTGTTCAGCGTTCATGGGTGGCTCCTGCAACAATGAAAGTCCGTATATGAACTATAGAGGTGATTTTATTCACATGAAAATATTCCTCATCGGTGCGTTCAACACGGCCGCCACCATCCCTCATGCTATAAAGCAGCCGCCGAGATTCGTGAAGAGGATGAAACACCTGTCAAGGTCGCTCTCATGTCCGCAGGAAACGTATGGAGTGCTAGTTGACAGCAATCGCTTGAGCTTTTTCTTTTAGCATGTTATCAAAAATGGAAATTACGCATGCGGGGATCAAGATGAAGGAAAGCATCGATTTCAAGACAAGGATCACAGCACAAAGATCTTATGCACGCTCGAACAACAACAGGCCTTGGACAACCAATGACTATCTAGACGTTCTGACTGGGCAGCTTGAAAGCGACCGAGGAAGAATAATCAACTCACCGGCCATCCGAAGACTTCAACAAAAGACACAAGTCTTTCCTCTCGAAAGAAATGCCACCGTCCGGAGCCGCCTTACACACTCTCTCGAGGTGCAGCAAACAGGCCGCTTCATCATTCGCACCGTATTCAAGAAGATGAACGAGAGAGGCTTGACGGCGCAATATGGTCTTGAACAACTCGAACGCGCGCTTGAAAGCATCGTCGAGATGGCTTGTTTGAGCCATGATATCGGCAACCCACCATTTGGCCATTTCGGAGAGCACGCCATAAATTCCTGGTTCACCGAAAATCTCACTTCCTTCAAAGAATTCATTGGCGATCAAGTGGTGGATGCCAAGCTAGAGCAGAAAATGCTGCTCGACTTAAAGAGTTTCGAAGGCAACGCCCAGGCCATTCGGCTCGTGACTCACTTGCTGGTCTTGAATTTGACCTATACCCAAACGGCTTGCCTACTCAAGTACGTACGCCCCGCCTATGAGCCGAAACCCGACAAAAATGCAGACGGCGCCTACCTCAGAAAGAAGCCCGGCTTTTATCTCTCCGAGGAAAGCTTCGTGCGTGAGCTGTGGAACGCATTAGACATGCCGGCGGGCTCCCGCCATCCCGCGACCTGGATCATGGAAGCTGCGGACGACATCTCATATGGCCTTGCCGATATCGAGGATGCTGTAGAGAAAGGCATTCTCGATATCAGGCAAACCCAAGAGCTACTTAAGAGTGAATTCAAAGAACTAGGCGACATCAGCGAGGCTATCTTTACCACGCCATGGGCAGGCGCACGCAGCTTTCAATCCATCGTCGACTATGCTGCACAACGGGCACAGGAAACGCCCATAAACAAGAACAATGAGTTTTTCTTGTGGTTGAGGGTCAACCTCATCCACTCTCTTGTACAGCATGCCGCCGATCGTTTTATCGTGAACATTGAGGACATTTATTCAGGACATTTCGATCAAGCCCTCATGGAGGATGACAGCCTCTACGCCATGGCTATCGAGACATTCAAACGAGTAGCACGAAAGGAAGTCTTCAGCAACCGAGAGGTAGAAACGCTGGAACTTCAAGGCTACCGCATCATTTTCGGCCTGATTGATCATTACTCCCCCCTACTCCGATGCAACGCTGAAAAGTTTAAACATGTACTTGATCAAGGCAAAAGCGCCTCGCCATACCTCAAGCGTCTCGCAGGTCGTTTGGCCGAGCGGCACGTCAAGGCCTACCGGCTGGCAGTAGAGGCAGCCAACGGACAAGCAAACGATGCACTTTGGGAGTTTTACTACCGCTGCCGCCTGCTGCAGGATTTCGTCAGCGGCATGACCGACCAGTACGCCTACGATGAGTACAAGATCCTCACGGTCGCAGGTAGCCACCTATAAGCGCTACAGGTCATTGGCGATTCCGGAGCAAGGCGCCCCATCCACGCGCAGGTGCGCCACGATCAAGCGGTGGCCTTGCCACGCCATCTCGCCATAGGCTTCGCTATCGGCGTCCTGGCGCGGCTGGGCCTCAGAAGGCCCGCTCCGCCTCGCTGGCCAACGCACGAAGATAGTGGAGGTCGCAAAGCCTCCAGACGCCCCGCCCCCCACAGACATAGCCCCGCTCCAGCCACTCCGAAAATAACCGGCTCACCGTTTCGGCGCGCACGCCAAGCTGGGAGGCCAACTGGCGTTGACTGATCGGCAAACGAATCACCTCACAATTGTCCTCGTTCGCCTGGCGTTCTCGTAGCCTCAGAAGATATGCCGCAAGCCTCTGCGCCGCAGTGCTGGCCGTAAGCCACTCGATTTCATTGATGTTTCTGTACAGGCGCATGCTGATGTTCTCGAGCAGGCGCATTGCCAGGCCCGGGTGCCGCTCACAGGCCCTTCTAAGCGCCGCGCAGGACACGCGGATGACACGGGTATCCCCCACTGCCCGGGCATTCATCGGGTAGCGGCCGTGGGTCATGAAGGTTGCCACCTCGGCTACCAACTGTCCCGGCATGAACTGATGGAAGACCCGCTCCTCGCCATCGGCACCGTAGCGCATGACTTCGACGCAGCCGGATTCCACCAGCAAATAGTGGCTCGCCCTGTCGCCTTCACGGAACAGGAACTCGCCGTGTGCGGCTCGTTGCTGAAAGGCATCGCGCAGCAGTGCCTCCACCAGCGCTTCAGTATCAGGCATGCCCTGCAGCAGGGGGTGGAGCGATAGAGTTTCGTTTGCCCGTGCCAGGTGAGGTTGCAACTTGACAATAGTCATTGGGGTTCGCCGACAGTGGCATGATCATAGGCATTAAAGCCAATGATTCTTATTAACTCAATAGCCACGCATGGCGATCAGGTCTCTTGGCCCTTTGCCGACCATGTCCACTGAAGGAAACCTCATGCCTCGCTACGCTCCCCTTGTGCTAACCGCCGCGGCTGCGATGTCGGCACTGTCTCATGCCGACGACCAAATCGGTCTGCCAACGATCACCGTGCAAGCCGAAGAGAGGCATGCCCCCTTGCAGGCTTCCGCCGAGCAGGAGCAGGAGCGCCTCCAACGGGTACCCGGCGGCACCAATCTGGTCGAGCCCCAGAAGGAAACCCGACTGGCCACCCTGCGCGACGCCCTGGATCACCAGCCGGGCATCGTCATTCAGGATTTCTTCGGTGGTATCGATCAGCCGCGGCTGAATATCCGCGGGTCGGGCATCCAAAGCAACCCCGTCAACCGCGGCGTGCTGCTGCTGCAGGATGGCCTGCCCCTCAATGAGGCCGATGGCTCCTTCATCATCGGCTTGCTGGAGCCTCGCGACAGCGCCTTGATCAGCGTGCGGCGTGGTGCCAACGCCACGACCCCGGGCGCCACCAGCCTGGGCGGCGAACTGGATTTCCAGTCACTCACCGGTGCGGACGAAGCGGGTCGGGTGCGCCTGGAAACGGGCAGCTTCGGTCGCCGCGGCTGGCAGGCGGCACTAGGCGGCCAGGGCGGATCCGTGGACGGGCGTATCAGCGTGAGCGGCGATCGTTACGATGGTTACCGCCGCCATTCCGACTCCGAGCGCGACAGCCTTCGGGCCAACCTCGGTTTCCGCGCCGGAAACGTCGAAAACCGCAGCTATTTTTCCTGGACCGACCTGGCCTTCGACATCCCTCACGTCGTACCCAAGGAGCGCATCGAGAGCGATCCGAGAGGCGTCATGGGCGACGGCGACTCCCCGCAGGACAGGCTCCTCAACGTCTATCAGCGCGACCCCCATCGCAAGACCGAGCAGTGGCGGCTGGCCAACCGTTCGCGCTGGGGGGACGAGCGCTTGCAGCAGGAACTGGGCGTCTACGTGCAGGACACCGATGATCGGTTCAACAACCCGACGACCAGCACCGCCACCGACACTCGCACCCTGGGTGCCCAATGGCAGCTCGACGGCGATATGGAAGGCCCGCTCAGTTGGCGCCTTGGGCTGGCCTGGTCAAGCAGTGACATGGACCGCACCCTGCATGCGGTCAATCCGCAGAATGGGCAGAACCTCCAGCGCTTCGGCGACTTCGATCTGCATGCCGAGAACCGACACTTTCTTGCCGGGTTGGATTGGCAGTTGTCGGAAGACTGGACGTTGACCAGCGACTTCAAATGGGGTCAGACAGTACGCGATGCCGAAGATCGCATGGGTGGCGCCAGCCTCGATCAGAGCTGGAACTACGCAACGCCCAAGCTTGGCGTGAACTGGACGCCGGCCCCCGGCCTGCGCTGGTTCGCCAACGTCAGCCGCAGCCAGGAGGCGCCCACTTTCTGGGAAATCGTTTCCTCAACTGTGGCCCCCAACGACCCCGCCAGTGCCAGCACTGAGCTGGTTGAACTCGACCAGCAACGCGCCACGACCTTCGAGATTGGGGGACAAGGGCGCCTCTCCGACGCCCTGCGCTGGGATCTGTCCATCTACCGCAGCCGGGTCGAAGATGAGCTGATTTCCACCTCAGACCCCTACGGCATCAAGGTGGGTACCTACAACTACGCCGGCAAGACGCGCCACCAAGGAGTCGAAGCAGGACTGAACGGCACGGTACCGTTGGCCGGTGGGAACATCGGCTATCGCGCGGCCTGGACCTACAGCGACTTCCGTTTCATTGGCGGGGAGTTCAACGGCAACCGTATCGCCGGCGTTCCACGCCATCTCATCAGCGCAGAGGCGCTCTACCACACCGGCGCCTGGCGCTTCGGCCCCAATCTGCGCTGGCTCCCTCAGGACACCATGATCGACCACGCCAATACGGCCGGTGCCGAGCAGGAAGCCTATGCACTGTTCGGGTTCAAGGTCGACTATCAGGCCGGCGCATGGCGTGCCTACCTGCAGGGAGACAACCTGACAGACGAACGCTACGCCAGCAGCTACGTCATTCGCAATCAATCCGACCCCGACCAGCCAGGCTACCTGCCGGGCAATGGCCGCAGCGTATCGGCAGGTATCGCGTACCACTTCTAAAGGAGACTGGCAATGGTCCACTTGACCACTGACACAGCTGAAGCGCACAGCGAGGATGACCGCATGGCCAAGAGTGCGGCCCGCAGGGCCATCGATACTATGCCGTGGCAGCGTGCCGAGGCGCTGCTCACCGTGGCCGGCTGGAGCCTGCGCGACCTGCCGGGGGGGCAGGTCATGCTGGCAGTGGCCGGGGGACGAGAGTGTGGTCTGCTGCTGGATTGCCGCCCAGATCCGGAGGAGGAAGTGGACGGCCACGGCCTGCTGCGATCCGCTGGGGGCGGTGGGCTCGACACCGCCCTGGCCGAAAGCGTCGCATCCACGCTGTTAGTCGACGAGGTGCTGGTCGGGCTGAATTGGACCCTGGTGCGCGCCGGGGCCCATTGCGGTATCGCGCGCAGCCCAAGCCGCGACACTCAGGGAGCGCGGAGCGTTCGAACAAATAGCCCCATTGCCGGACGCCCCCTGGCGGATCTGGCAGGCTGGCTCTGTTCTCTCGATCCCCTGCGCCGCTCCATCGGGCTGGCCGCTATCAATGCCTTCTGGAATACGCCAGACGGACCCGCCGCCACTCACGAAACGGGGCTGGATCGATTGGACCCACCGGGCGACGGCCTGGTCGTTGTTGGCGGATTCCGGGATGCCTTGGCGCATTTGCCGATGGCCAGGGTCATCGAGCGCGAGCCGAAGGGCAATGACATTCCGGCAGACAGTGCAGCGGAGGCGCTTGCCGAGGCCAAGGCCATCGTCATCACGGCCCAGACGCTGATGAATGGCAGCCTCGAGCCGCTGCTCCCTCGAATCGGTCATATCCCGGTAAGGCTGCTGCTGGGGCCGAGCGCTCCCATGGCCCCGCTCTTGCTCGACCAGGGCCTGACGGCAGTCTCGGGCCTGGCGGTCACCGCCCCGGATGCGACCCGTGCCTTCATCGCCGAAACCGGAGCGAAGATCATGCTCGATCATCTGACGCGCCCACTGGAGCTGGAGCAATGAAAGATCGACCAGACGGCTTTATTCCCTACAAAACCACCGCCGTGTTTACGGCCGAGACCGTTCCCCAAGCGTTGACCCGATCACACCGCACCAAGGCTGGGGTCTGGGGCAGGATCGACGTTGTTGAAGGTTCGCTGGAATTGATCCGCTTCGATCACAACGGCGCTGCCGTGGCACATGAAACCATCCGGGCCGGGGAAAGCGCTCTGGTCGCGCCGGGAGAACCCCACGCGGTAACCCTCAGCGCAACGGCAGCTTTCAGCGTGACCTTCCTTCGTCAATCCGAATAGTCGAATTTCCATGAGAGGACGCGAAATGGACCAGGCATCGCCTCCGAGAGAGGTCACCGCACCGGCTGTGGGCCATCTCTCTAGCGGCTTTACCCTTGCGCTTTTGGCTGCCGCGGCCACTGCATGGGCTGTCGGCCCCGCCTACGCAGGCGGGGAATGGCCGCGCACCGTCACCGACGTGAATGGCCATCGCGTGGCCCTCGACGCGCCGGCGCAGCGCTCTGCCCCCTTGCCGCCACCGCTTGGCACCTTCGCCGTGGCAATCTCGGGGGGCACCGAACGGGTCGTCACCGTACATCCCTGGTCGCAAGCGGTGATGCAGGCCGGGGCGCTGCACGACTATTTCCCCGGCGTGACAGACATACCCACCGGCGCCATCGATGCGGGCTTCATGCCCAATATCGAGGAGCTGCTGGCCAGCGCGCCCGACCTGGTCTTTCAGGTTGGCTTCCTCGGGGAGGACGTACTGCAGCCGATTGCCGCCGCCGGCCTGCCCTTCCTGACGATCGACGTCACGCCCAATGACGATGCCCGCGATTGGATTGCGATGCTGGGTGAGGTCTACGGCGAGGAGGCGCACGCAAAGGCCATTCTCGAATGGCGCGATGCCGTCCAGGCGCAGATCGTCGAGGCGCTGGCCGAACTCACCACTGAAGACCGACCCACAGTTGCCCATGTCTCCGGCTACGGCGAGCAGCTTCGCGTGGTCGGCGGCACCCATTACCGAAGCTGGCAGATCGAGATGGCCGGCGGTATGAACGTCGCATCCGACATTGCCCACCACTCCCAGGCGATCGGCCCCGAGCAGCTCCTGGTATGGGACCCCGACATCATCCTGCTGCACGCCTTTCAGGCCGACCTGGTCCCACAGATGCTCTATGACGACCCACTGTTACAGGATCTGACCGCCGTTCGTGAGCGCCGCGTCTATGCCTTCCCCGTAGGGGGAGACCGCTGGGAAGCGCCCGTGGCCGAAAGCCCCCTGGGCTGGATGTGGCTGTCAGAGTTGCTTCACCCGGAGATATTCGCCTGGGACCTGCGTGCCGAGATCAGCGCTGCCCACGAGCTGCTTTACGGGCATACGCCGAGTGAAGGCGCCTATGCGCGCATGCTCCGTGTGTCCGCCAACGAGGGATCGGAAGGCCATGACCGCTACCGTGATGACTGATCTATTCTCGGCCCAGCGGACGTGGTCCACCCGACTCGCCTGGTCGCTCGCCCTGCTGTCGCTGCCGGCTGCCGCACTCCTGGCGCTTGGCACAGGACGATACGAAGTGCCGCCTGGCGACGTTCTGCGCATTCTTCTGGCCAACGTGCTGCCCATCGAGCCGAGCTGGCCGGGCGCGGCCGAGCGGGTCGTGGAACTCATCCGCCTGCCGAGGGTGCTCTCGGCAATGATGGCCGGTGCCGCACTCGGCATGACCGGTGCCGCTTTGCAGGGCATCTTTCGAAACCCGCTGGTGGGACCACAAATCATCGGCGTCACGTCCGGTGCGGCCTTCGGCGGAGCGCTGGCAATCTTTCTTTTCGGCACGGCTCTCGCCCTGGTCGGGCTGGCATTTGTCTTCGGCCTGCTTGCCGTCGCCATCGTATATGCGCTGGCGCGCGTCGAGGGCAAGGCCCCAGCGCTGACCCTGGTGCTGGCAGGCGTAGTGGTTTCCGCTGCCTTTGCCTCGCTTACCAGCCTGCTCACCTTCCTTGCCGATCCCAACAATACCCTGGCCGCCATTGTGTACTGGCTCATGGGCTCTTTCGCCACGGCCAACACTTCGAAGCTGGCAACGCTGGCCACCGCCGCGGGCGCGGCGACGCTCCTGCTTTGGTTGCTGCGCTTCCGAATCAACGTGCTGTCGCTTGGCGACGAGGACGCCATGGCCATGGGTATCTCCGTCGAACGCTCGCGCTGGTTGATTCTGGGTGCCGTGGCGCTTGCCGTCGCGGGAGTCGTCTCGGTCGCGGGGGTCGTCGGGTGGGTGGGGCTGGTTGTGCCCCACATCGTGCGGATGGTCGTGGGGCCGGATCACCGTGTGCTGCTGCCCGCCTCGGCGATTTTTGGTGCGCTCTACTTGTTGTTGATCGACACGGTCGCACGCACTGCCACCAGCGTGGAGATTCCGCTGGGCATTCTGACGGCGCTGATCGGCGCACCGGTATTCGCCATCATGTTGCGGCGACTGCATCTAAAGGGGTGGGGACGTGCCTGACGGATATCTCGCACTGATTGGTGCTACTCTCGCGCCGGGAGGCCACGAAGTGGCGTACGATGTCGACCTCGAACTATCTGCGGGTAAGGTCCTTGCCATCCTCGGGCCGAATGGGCGTGGCAAGACCACGCTGATCAAGGCGCTGGTGGGCGCCTTGCCCCTGGCGAACGGAGCGCGCGAGCTACGGGGGACGATCGGCTACGTACCACAAGGATCAGGCGTTGGCTTTGACTATCGTGTGCGGGACGTGGTGGTCATGGGCCGGGCCCGACACCTGGGACTGTTTCGCAGCCCTGGGGCTCGAGACTACGCCAAGGCAGAGGCGGCGCTCGACAGGGTCGGCATGGCACACCTGGCCGACCGGACCATCACCACGCTGTCGGGCGGTGAACGCCAGTTGGTCATGGTGGCACGGGCTCTGGCTGGCGCCTGCGATCTTCTCATCCTCGACGAACCCGCCTCGGCGCTCGACCTGAAAAACCAGCGCCGTCTCTTCGATAGCCTGTCAATGCTGGCCCATGACGACGGCCTGGCCATTGCCTTTTCCACTCATGTCCCCGGCCATGCATTCGAAGCGGCGGACCAGGCGCTGTTGCTCTACTCCGCCAAGCATCGCGTTTTGGGTCAAACCACAGAGGTACTAAGTGAAGCCGCCCTGAGCAAGCTATACGGAACGCCCGTGCGCGTGCTGGAGCAGGCCGAACCGGGCGGCACGCTGCGCGCCGCCGTGGCGATGCCGACATAGGCATGAACGGCGGCAAAATCGATCGCCTTTGCACTCGCGCTTTGCTCGATGCGATGGCTGGGGCACCATGTGAGTCTGCCGACACCGCACCAAGGACCCGCCATGCCGCTCTCCAGCTCTTCGTCGCTTCAGCCCGGCTTCATGGTCGTTCACGGCAACCGCCTGGAGGACCTACGCGGCCTGGCGGTGGAGTGGATGAAGCGCCATCCGCTCGCGCCGCTGGAGAACGAGACGATCCTGGTGCAGAGCAACGGCATCGGCCAGTGGATGAAGCTGGCGCTGGCCGCCGACGAAGCCGACGGCGGCAGCGGCATCGCTGCCGCGCTGGACGTCACCCTGCCGGCGCGCTTCCTGTGGCAGGCCTACCGCGCGGTGCTCAACCATGTGGAAGGCGACCCCAACGCGGTGCCGGCCACCTCGCCTTTCGACAAGTCGCACCTGATTTGGCGGCTGCTGCGCCTGCTGCCGGAACTGATGCCGCGGGAGGAATTCGCCCCGCTGCGCCGCTTCCTCGAAGGCGACAACGACCTGCGCAAGCACCACCAGCTCGCCGAGCGCCTGGCCGACCTGTTCGACCAGTACCAGGTGTACCGCGCCGACTGGCTCGACGCCTGGGGCCGCGGCGAGGACGTGCTGATCTCCGCTCGCGGCCAGGCCCGCCCGCTGGACGACACCCAGCGCTGGCAGCCCGCCCTCTGGCGTGCGCTGATCGAGGACGTGGGCGACGACGGCGTGGCCTCCAGCCGCGCCATGGTGCACCAGCGCTTCCTCGAGGCGGCGCGCCAGCTCGACGGCGGCAACCGCCCCGCTGGCCTGCCGCGGCGGGTCATGGTGTTCGGCATCTCCTCGCTACCGCAGCAGTCCCTGGAAGCCCTGGCCGCCATCGCCCGCTGCAGCCAGGTGGTGCTGTGCGTGCACAACCCCTGCCAGCACTACTGGGTCGACATCATCGAGCACAAGGAGCTTTTAAGATCAGCGCGAAGGCGGCAGCAGCGCAAGGCCGGCATGCCGGCACAGCTCGACGTGCTCGGCCTTGGCGACGCTGACGCTAATGGCGACGGAGCGGAGAGCCTGCACCTGCACGCCCAGCCGCTGCTGGCCGCCTGGGGCAAGCAGGGCCGCGACTACCTGCGCCTGCTCGACGAGCACGACGACGCCCAGCAGTACCAGCGCCTGTTCGCCGCCGACTCGCTACGCATCGACCTGTTCGAACCCTTCGTGGGCGATGGCGACGGCCAGCTGCTCCAGCAATTGCAGGACGACATCCGCGAACTGCGCCCGCTGCACGAGACCCGCGACACCTGGCCGGCAGTGGCCCCCAGCCGCGACGACTCCATCGTCTTCCACGCCGCCCACAGCCCCCAGCGTGAAGTGGAAATCCTCCACGACCAACTGCTCGCCGCCTTCAGCGCCGATCCGCACCTGCGCCCGCGGGACATCATCGTGATGGTGCCGGATATCGACCACTACGCGCCCCACGTGCAGGCCGTCTTTGGTCAATATGCGAGGGGGCAAATCGAGCGCGACGATCCGCGCTATATTCCCTTCACGCTCTCCGATCAGGGCAGCCGCCACCGCCTGCCGCTGCTGATCGCGCTGGAGACGCTGCTGCGCCTGCCGGAACTGCGCCTCTCGGTGAGCGACCTGCTCGACCTGATCGACGTGCCCGCCCTGCGCGCACGCTTCGGCATCGAGGAAGACGACGTACCCACCCTGCGCCGCTGGATCGAGGGCGCCGGCATCCGCTGGGGGCTCAACGCCGGCCAGCGCGGCAGCCTCGACCTGCCACAGGGCATGGAGCAGAACACCTGGGCCTTCGGCCTCCGCCGACTATTGCTGGGCTACGCCGTGGGCGAGGCCGCCAGCGGCCCGTGGCAGGGTATCGAGCCGTTCGACGACATCGGCGGGCTGGAAGCGGCACTGGCCGGGCCCCTGGCCGCACTGCTGGAGACCCTGGAGCAGCAGTGGCGCAGCCTGCGCGAGCCCACCGACGTGGCCGGCTGGGTACAGCGCCTGCGCAACCTGCTGGAGGCAACCTTCTTCGCCGACACGCCAGAAGACAGCCTGATGCTGGCCCAGCTCGAACAGACGCTGCAGGAGTGGCAGGAGAGCGCCGAGGAGGCCGGGCTGACCCGCGACCTTCCGCTCTCCGTGGTGCGCGAGCACTGGCTGGGGCAGATCGACGAGGCCAGCCTCTCGCAGCGCTTCATGGCCGGGGCGGTGAACTTCGCCACCCTGATGCCAATGCGTGCCATCCCCTTCAAGCGCGTCTGCCTGCTGGGCATGAACGACGGCGACTACCCGCGCAGCCAGCCGCCGATGGACTTCGACCTGATGAACGGCGACTACCGCCCCGGCGACCGCTCGCGCCGCGAGGACGACCGCTACCTGTTCCTGGAAGCGCTGCTCTCCGCCCGCGAGCAGCTCTACGTCAGTTGGGTGGGCCGCAGCATCGTCGACAACAACGAAAAACCGCCCTCGGTGCTGGTCGGCCAGCTGCGCGACCACCTCCAGGCCGGATGGCGCATCGCAGACAGAGAAGAACGCAACGGCAGCGACCTGCTCGATTCGCTCACCACCGCGCACCCGCTGCAGCCCTTCAGCCGCACCTACTTCCCCACCGAGGCGCAGCAGGGCGAGCGCAACGTCTCGGCCCGGCGGCTGTTCACCTACGCCCATGAGTGGCGCGACATTCACGGACAAGCGCACGGAGAAGCGACGGCGGAAGCCGCGCCCCTCGACCTGGAGGCATATAAACAGGACACGCCGCTGACACTGGCCCAGCTCGGCAACTTCCTGCGCGACCCGGCGAAGGCCTTCTTTACCACCCGCCTCAAGGTGTTCTTGGAGCGCGAAGACATCGTCAGCCTCGACCACGAGCCCTTCGCCCTGGACGGCCTCGGCAACTGGCAGCTGCAGGACCTGCTGATCCGCGAGCAGCGCCGTGCCGTGGACGAGCACCAACCCCGCGAGCCCGCCATGCTCGCCACCCTCGACCGCCTGCAGGGCCAAGGGGTGCTGGCCATGGGCGCCTTCGGCGAGCGCATGCGCGAGCAGCTCAGCGAACCGATGGACGCGCTGTTCGAGGCCTATGAGGCGGCGCTGGACGAGTGGCCCCACGCCATCGAGGAGCCCGAGCCGGTGCAGCTCAACGTGCCCGGCGCGCCCCCGTTGGAAGACTGGCTCGACGAGCTGCGCGTGAGCGAATCGGGCAACCGCTGCCGCCTGGTGCTGGTCAGCAGCAGCCTGATCAAGAAGGGCAAGTACCACTGGCAGCACATTCTTCGCCACTGGGTGGCACACCTGGCCGGCCATCTGGAAGGCCAAGCCATGACCACGCGACTGCTCTCCAAGGCGGGCCACGTGACCTTGCCGCCCCTCGACCCGGAACTCGCCCGCGGCCACCTGCGCGAGATCGTCAAATCCTGGCAGGCCGGCATGCGCGAGCCGCTGCCGCTGGCCTGCGACACCGCCTTCGTCTGGCTGAGCAAACTGGGAACGCCGGAGAGTGAGCGCGACAGCGACGCCTGGCACGCCGCCCGCAAGACCTACGAGGGTGACGACTACAACGCCGGCGAAGTGGGCCGCAACGCCTACCTCGCCCACCGCTGGCCAACCTTCACCCGGCTCTACGAAGCCCGCCAGGATGTCCTCGGCTTCGCCGAACTCACCGACCGGCTACTCGCCCCGGTGCATCTTGCCGTGAAAGGCGACAAGAAGAGCGAGAAGAAGACAGAAGAGAAGAAAACGGGGAGCAAGCAATGAGCGACGTCACGCAGTTAAATCCGCTCGACTTCCCCTTACATGGGAGCAGATTAATTGAGGCGAGCGCTGGGACGGGCAAGACCTTTACCATCGCTCTGCTCTACGTGCGCCTGGTGCTCGGCGCCCGCTCGGAGGCCGACGATGCCGCCTTCGAGCGCCCGCTGACACCGCCGGAGATCCTGGTGGTGACCTTCACCAACGCCGCCACCCAGGAGCTGCGCGAGCGGATTCGCGCGCGACTCGTCGAGGCGGCCAATGTTTTCCTCTCCCCACAGGCGCCCAAAGCCGCGCCTACTGACGATGAGAGCGCACACGCCAGAGGGGCGCCGGGGACAGGCCGTAGCGAGGGTCTTGATCCCCTTCTCATCGCCCTCCGCGACCAATATGATCCTGCCACCTGGCCCGCCTGCGCCCGGCGCCTGCAGCTCGCCGCCGAATGGATGGACGAGGCCGCCGTCTCCACCATCCACAGCTGGTGCTACCGCATGCTGCGCGAGCACGCCTTCGACAGCGGCAGCCTGTTCTCCCTCGACCTGGAAAACGACCAGACCGAGCTGGAACTCGAAGTGGTGCGCGACTACTGGCGCAGCTTCTACTACCCGCTCAACACCGATGAACTGGCCAGCGTGGTGCGCCACTGGAGCACGCCCGAACAGCTGCACCAGGCCGTGCGCGGGCTGATGCCCGAATGTGATGCGCTCGATAAGGGCGCCCCGCCCCCGGCCGAAACGGTGGCCAACGCCCAGCGCGAGACCGCCGAACGCCTGGCCGAGCTCAAGGCGCCGTGGGCCACGTGGGTCGAGCAATTGCACGACGTGTTCGAAGAGGCCGCCCAGCAGAAGGCCTTCAAGGGCCAGAGCTTCAATGCCAAGAGCCGCGCCAACTGGCTCGGCGCCCTGCGCGACTGGTGCCAGGGGGATGCCACCTGGCCCGGCCTGACCGATGCCGCCTGGAAGCGCCTCACGCCCCAGGGCATGGCAGATATCTGGCTCAAGGGCGAGCCGCCGGATCATCCGGCGCTGGCCGCCCTGGAAGCGCTGCAGGACAAGCTCAATGCCCTGCCCGATCCCTACGCGGACCTACTCACCCACGCCGTGCACTGGTGCCGGGCGCGGCTCGACCGCGAGCAGGAACGCCGCGCCGAGATGGGCCCCAACGAGCTGCTCACCCACCTCGACCGGGCGCTCGCCGGCCCCAACCGTGAGGCGCTGGGCGCGCAGATCCGCCGCCAGTTCCCGGTCGCCCTGGTCGACGAATTCCAGGATACCGACCCGGTGCAGTACCGCATCTTCGACTGCGTCTACCGCATCCGCGAGAACTCGCCTGAGACCGGCGTGTTCCTGATCGGCGATCCCAAGCAGGCGATCTACGCCTTCCGCGGCGCCGACATCCACACCTACCTGCGCGCCCGCCGCGACACCGATGGCCGCCACGTCACCCTGGGCACCAACTTCCGCTCCAGCGAGGCGATGGTCGAGTCGGTGAACCGCTGTTTCGAATTCGCCGAGGCGCACCCGCCCGGCGCCTTCCTGTTCAAGGAGGCCGACGGCAGCAATCCCGTACCCTTTAATCGTGTGGGCGCAAAAGGACGCAAGGACTCACTTACCCGCCAGGGCCAGCCGCTACCGGCCATGACCCTGTGGCAGCTCGACAGCGACGAACCGCTTTCCAAGACCGCCTACCACGGCGTGATGGCCGAGCGCTGCGCCTCCTATATGGTCGAGCTGCTCAACGAGGGGCAAAGCGGCTACGCCGGTTTCCAGAACGAACAGGGCGAATTACAGCCGCTCAAGCCCTCCGACATGACGGTGCTGGTCAACGGCCTGGGCGAAGCGCGGGCGATCCGCCAGGCGCTGGCCCGGCGCGGGGTGAAGAGCGTCTACCTCTCCGACAAGGACAAGGTGTTCGCCTCACCGGTCGCCGCCCAGCTCGACGCCTGGCTGCGCGCCTGTGCGGCGCCCGAGGACGACCGGCTGCTGCGCACCGCCCTGGCCACCCCGGTGCTGGGGCTCGATATCGCCACGCTCGACAGATTGAACGAGGATGAGCTGGCCTGGGAAAGCCGCGTGCTGCAGTTCCGCGACTACCACCGGCTGTGGCAGCGCCAGGGCGTGCTGCCATTGGTGCGCAAGATCATTCACGACTTCGACGTCGCCACCCGGCTACTCGCCTGGGGGCCTGCCAGCGACGGTGAGAGAGCACTTACCGACCTACTCCATTTAGGAGAATTGCTGCA
Organism: Halomonas socia; assembly: GCF_010977575.1. Lineage (GTDB taxonomy): Bacteria > Pseudomonadota > Gammaproteobacteria > Pseudomonadales > Halomonadaceae > Franzmannia > Franzmannia socia. The sequence goes on along the minus strand of NZ_CP048812.1, from coordinate 2,266,113 downwards.
GCACGCCAGCCAGGAGCTCGACGGCGAACACGCGCTGATCCGCTTCCTCGCCGAATCCATCGCCCACCCGGAAGGCCAGGGCGACACCCACAAGCTGCGCCTGGAGAGCGACGCCGACCTGGTGCAGGTCATCACCATCCACAAGTCCAAGGGGCTGGAATACCCGCTGGTGTTCCTGCCCTTTATCTGCAGCCACCGCCCGACGAAGAAGGACGACTCGCCGCTGCGCTGGCACGACGCCGAGGGCCGGCTGCGCATCAGCCTGGAAGCCGACGAGGAGGCCCTGGCCACCGTCGACCGCGAGCGCCTGGGCGAAGACCTGCGCAAGCTCTACGTGGCGCTGACCCGCGCGCGCCACGCCACCTGGCTCGGCATGGCGCCGCTCAAGGGCGGCGAAGGCAGCGCCATCGGTCAATTGCTGGCCAATGGCGATTCGCTCGGGCCAACCGCCTTTTCACAAGCGGTAAACCGGCTGAAGGGCAACTGCGCGGCCATCGAGATCGCCCCGGCACCGCCGGCCCACGCCCAGATCGTCACCCAGAGCGAGCGCGACGAACTGCTCGGCGAAGCGCGCACGCCCACGCGCCCCGCCCGCGAGCACTGGTGGATCGCCAGCTACTCGGCGCTGCGCCTCTCGGGAGACATGTTTTCTATTGAAACTACGACCGCCCCAGTAAGCACTGACTTACCGTTTAGCACGCAGGCTACCTCGTCAACTGGAACCACCGACACCCCGCTCGCTGAGCCGGCCACCGCCCTGGAAGCCACCGCGCTGGAAGTGATCACCGAGCCGCATGACAGCGGCCAGAGCGAACCGCTGCCCTCCTTGCATAGATTCCCCCGTGGCCCCGGCCCCGGTACTTTTCTGCATGGGGTTTTAGAGTGGGCCGGCGAGCACGGCTTCGCCCGCGTGGCCCGTGACCCGGCCCTGCGCGAGGAGACCCTGGCCCGGCGCTGCCAGATGCGCGGCTGGCAGCCGTGGCTACATACTCTGCATTCCTGGTTCGGCACCCTGCTCGCCGCCCCGCTGCCGCTGCCCAACGGCGCGGGCAGCCTTACACTCGAAGCGCTAGCGAGCTACCAGGTGGAGATGGAGTTCTGGTTCTCCGCCAGCAAGGTCGACACCCGCCGACTGGACGCCCTCGTAAGTGCTTACACACTGCCTAGCCCTTATGACAGCGCAAATACCCGCCTGCCGCGCCCCGCGCTGGATGCCGACACCCTCAACGGCATGCTCAAGGGCTTTATCGACCTGGTGTTCGAACTTGATGGGCGCTACTACGTGGCCGACTGGAAATCCAACCACCTGGGGCCGGACGACGCCGCCTATGCCCCCCAAGCCATGCAGCAGGCCATCGCCGAGAAGCGCTACGACCTGCAGTACGCGCTCTACCTGCTGGCCCTGCACCGGCTGCTCAAGGCGCGGCTGCCGGGCTACGACTACGACCAACACATCGGCGGCTCGCTCACCGTCTTTCTCAGGGGCGCCAATGCGGAGAGCCGCGGCGTGCACGCCGAGCGCCCCCCGCGCCAGCTGATCGAAGCGATGGACGCGCTCTTCCGGGGCGACACCCAAGCGACAGGCGCCGCCCTCAACGAGCCGGAGGCCCAGGCATGAGCCAGCGCAGCAAGCACCACGACGACGCCACCCCGGACCTGTTCGCCGATCTCGGTGAGGAATCAGGCGCTAATAACGAATCAGACGCTAGCAACGAAGTAGGCATTAGCGACGCACCAGGCAAGAGCGAACCCGCCGAGCCGGAACCGCCCCGAGCCGCGCAGGGCAACGTACAGGCCGCACTCGACGACACCCAAGCGCTGTTCGCCCTGCTCGACCGCTGGGTGGAGTGCGGCTGGCTGCGTGCGCTGGACCGGGCACTGGCGAGTTTTTTCCAGCGCGAGGTGAGCGACGCCCCTCCCCTGCTGCTGCTCGCTGCTGCCCTTGCAAGCCATCAGCTCGGCCGCGGCCATGTGTGCCTCGACCTCGCCCAGACTCTTGCCGCCCCCGACCTGGCGCTCTCGCTGCCGCCGGAGGGCGACGACCTCAGCGACCCGCCGCCGCTGCCCAGCGACCTACTGGCAGGCCTCGACCTCGCCACCTGGCGCACCGCCCTGAATCCCCCCACCCTGGTAGCGGACGGCAACACGCCCCAGCCCGGCAATACGCCGCTGGTACGCAGCGAGCGCGACGGCAACGTGCGGCTCTACCTGCGCCGCTACTGGCAGTACGAGCAAGACATCCGCGGACTGATCGGCGCCCGCCTCCCAAGTGTCTCCACCAACCAATGTAGGAGCGACTTCAGTCGCGATGGCGCCGACAGGCGCCCAGATCACACCACCAGCACAGGCTCCACAACCAACCAATGTGGGAGCGACTTCAGTCGCGATGGCGCCGCCAGGCGCCCCGATACAGCCACCTTGGCCAGCGCTCTCGCCGCCCTCTTCCCCACCACTGAACTGGACTGGCAAAAAACCGCCTGCGCCCTCGCCGCCCAGGCCCACTTCGCCGTGATCACCGGCGGCCCCGGCACCGGCAAGACCACCACCGTGGTCAAGCTGCTTGCCTTGCTGCAGGCACTGGCCCTGGGTGAGCCCGCCGCCAAGCAGGCCCCGCGCCCGCTACGCATTCGCCTGGCCGCCCCCACCGGCAAGGCCGCCGCGCGACTCAACGAATCCATCGCCAAGCAGGTGCAGGGGCTTTCGCTGGTGGAACTGGCCGCCGCCGTGGGCCAACAGGGTGTGGATATCTCAACCCTGCGCGACAGCATCCCTACCGAAGTCACCACGCTGCATAGGCTACTGGGCTCGCGGCCGGACACACGCCACTTCCGCCACCATGCCGGCAACCCGCTGGCGCTGGACGCCCTGGTGATCGACGAAGCCTCGATGGTGGATATCGAGATGATGGCCGCCGTGCTCACCGCCCTGCCGCCCAGGGCGCGGCTGATCCTGCTCGGCGACAAGGACCAGCTCGCCTCGGTGGAAGCCGGCGCCGTGCTCGGCGACCTGTGCCAGCGCGCCGAAGGCGGCCACTACACCCCGGCCACCTGCGACTGGCTGGAACGGGTAAGCGGCATGCCAATCCCCGAAGAGTACAAGGATGAGACAGGCCAGCCGCTGGACCAGGCCATCGCCATGCTGTGGGTTAGCCACCGCTTCGATGCGAAAAGCGGCATCGGTCAACTCGCCGAAGCGGTCAACCGCCCGCTTGGCTCCGATCATGATCAGAGGGCAAAGAAACGCGCCGTACGCGAGATCTCCCAGCAGGGTTACGCCGATATCGCCCGCCTCGCCCTGGCGGACGCCGACGCCCCGGCGCTGGACCGCCTGGTGGTCAACGGCAACCCGGCCGGCTTTGCCAACAGCGGCGAAGGCCGCCACGACCGCCGCGGTGAAGCCATAGAGCCGCCGGTCGGCTACGGCCACTACCTGGAAGTGATGAAGTCAGCGCGCCCCGCACAGCCCTTCTTTGGCGAAGGCGAAGCCCGCCAACCCTATGACGACTGGGCGCACCAGGTGCTCGCCGCCCACGGCCACTTCCAACTGCTGTGTGCGCTGAGGAAAGGCACCTGGGGCATTGAGGGACTGAATCCGAAAATCGGCCGCTCGCTGCGCCGCGCCGGCTGGCTCAAGGCCAGCGACCTGGAACTGGAACAGGGCTGGTTTGAAGGCCGCCCGGTGCTCGTCACTCGCAACGACTACGGCCTGGGGCTGATGAACGGCGATGTCGGCATCACCCTCGCCGTACCCGAGGCCCGCACCGCCAGCGAATCGCCCGGCCGTACCCTGCTGCGCGTCGCCTTCCCGGCAAGCGACGGCAGCGGCAGCATCAAATGGGTCCTACCCAGCCGCCTGCAGGCGGTGGAAACCGTATTCGCCATGACGGTACACAAGTCCCAGGGCTCGGAATTCACCCACACCGCCCTGCTGCTCCCTGACGCCCCCAACCCCATCCTCACCCGGGAACTGGTCTACACCGGCATCACCCGCGCCAAGCACTGGCTGACGCTGGTGGAGACGGGTCGCGGGATGCTGGATGAGGCGGTGACGAGGGAGGTGGTGAGGGTGAGTGGGTTGGGGAGGTTGTAATCAAAACCGACATCCTCAGTATTGGCGGTGTCGGTTTTCGGACAGGAGCCGACCATTCCGCTGGAATCAGCAACTCAGCACGGTTGGTGCGCCCTTCGTAAACAAACCTTGGTTTTCTTTACATGATGGACTCATGTTAGCGGCCAGGCCGAGGTTGGATACCCTGCGAATTAGGAATGGAAATCAAAGGATTGTCAGACAATTAGAGGGGACAGGCCTTGCCTCACGCCAGACAGGGATAAAGGCTGTCGCGCTCGCCTCGACATAGAGATCCAGACGGTGGGGCGATACAGCGGTGTCCAGGTCTGGTCCTTGAGGATCCAGGACGCTTACAAGCCCGGGCCAAGAGTCAGAATCTGAGTGCCGTCCATGTCATGCCTCCTGTCATCGTGGAGTCTCTATCGTGGCTCAACACCGGGACCGAATTCCACACCCAGCGACGAAGAACCGAAAAAAGGCTATGCTGACCAGATATGGGGTATACGCTGCGCTGAACTGCCCGATAATATCGATCTGTAAAACGTAGTGTTTGTCACCGATAGACGAACTGACCTGGTCGTGGTGGAGGCTGGCGAGACGAATGAAAGGCAGCAGCGACATCTTTGAGGTTTATGCCGTGCGCTACGGGCACGGTGGTAGAAACCGCCCCGGCAACTTTCTCGGTGGTGATAGTCACGATGTGCCAATGCCGCTCGACTATTACATATGGGTTGCGACGAACGGGTCGCTGACGGTGGTCATCGATACCGGCTTCACTGCCAACCTCGCGAAGGCTCGCAATCGGCAACTATTGCTACCAGTCTCCATGGCAGTTCGGCGCCTCGGCATTAATCCCGACTCGGTCGAACACGTTATCCTTACCCACTTGCACTACGACCATGCGGGGGACCAAGCGGCATTTCCACGTGCCTGCTTCCACCTGCAGGACCGCGAGATGGCCTATGCTACCGGCCGCTGCATGTGCCATGAGATCCTCCGCCAGCCATTCGAACTCGACAACATTACCAATATACTGAGCAAGGTATATGCCGGCCGTGTGATGTTTCACGACGGTGATACCGAGCTCTTTCCCGGGATAAGCGTCCATCGCATCGGCGGCCATTCGAAAGGATTGCAGGTCGTACGGATACAGACGCAGCGCGGGCACTTGGTGATCGCCTCGGACGCCGTGCACTTCTATGAGCATATAGAAACGAACCGCCCCTTCGTGGTCGTGCACAATGTCGAAGACATGCTCGAGGGCTACCGCCGGGTTCGCTCGCTCGCTTCAAGCCCTGATCATGTCGTCCCTGGACACGATCCTCTTGTCATGCGGCGCTATCCCAAAGCGGGCCCCGGGCTAGAAGGAATTGCAGCGGCCTTGCACGTCCAACCGGACGGGCGAGGCTACTAAGGTCCCAGCCCGGTGCATATCGGGTGAACTGTCAGTACGGTACGTCGAATTCGACCAGTTTCAAATGCTCAATGAAAGACGTCTGCAGCCGCGATAAAGGTTTTCGCCGCGCATAAACGACTCTGGGGTTGATCGCTACCCGGGGCCGAAAGGCGCAAAAGACGAGGTTTGGAAATAGGCGGCGCATCGTCACAAAGGGGTCTACCACGCCGATACCAGCACCATTCTCAACGAGTGAGAGGGCAACAAAGGAATGGCTGACCTCGATGACGTTTTCCCGGGCGACACCGCGCTCCTCAAACGCTTTCTCAATCGCCATGCCGAAAGGTGAGTTGCGGCTAATTGATATCAGGTCGTGCCCGACTAGGTCTTCCGGAAATATCGTGCCCTTGCTCTCAAGCGGATGTCCTGCGGGAAAAGCGCACATAATCTCAGCGGCATAGAGCTCCTCACTCAACAGTGCCGGATCATCCGCCGGCGCATACACGATACCGAGATCGAGCTGATTGTTAGCTACCCGGTTAATCACCTCCTGCGTTGGCAGAATCTTTATCAGTACCCTGACCATGGGCCGCTTCCAGCGGAAGGCCGAGATGGCCGGGGGAGCAATGTAGCGCCGAGGGTTGGAATCGTCCCTATCATGATCGAGCCCTGCGTCGGGTTCACCAGGTTCTCGATTGACTTCTGAACAAGCTCGATTCGCTCAAATATTTGCTCCACCTCCGGATAGACCGTCGCGGCTTCCGGCGTCGGTTGCAGGCGCCCGCCATAGCGATGGAAGAGGCGCATGCCGAGTTGGTCCTCCATGTGGCGCAGGATCTTACTCACTGCCGGTTGCGAGACATGGAGGAGACGGGCGGCTTCCGTGATCGAGCCCCCTTCATGATGGCGCGGAAGACCTCGAGCTGCCTCATGCTTCTCATCTAACATTACCTCAGGTTATAGCATTCGCTCAAAATGGTATTTGACTGCATGTCGGGCTTTTACCATCTTGTCATGGATCATCGCTGATGAACGGCTGAGAATACTCTGACTATTGAGTTAGATCGATTTGATCAGAGGTTACTTAAGAACACAAGAATCTATAAGCACAAGAACCCATAAGTATAAAAATCTAAAAATTGGAGAAAACGCATGCGTACCAGCTCACAGCTTGCTATAAAGCTCGCGGGACTCGCCAGCATGTTAGCAATGACCAGCACGGTCCTGGCACAGGAAACTCTGAGGTTCGGCATGGCGGCCCGGGATGTCTCCTCACTTGATCCTGCCTTAACTACTGGAAATGTAGACGAATTTATCGTCCGGCAAATGTTCAACACTCTGGTTGCGCCGCCGATGGGAACCCTCGACATCAACCTCGACGAGATTGAGGGCGAGTTGGCGAAGAGTTGGGAAATCTCCAAGGATAGCCAGACTTGGACATTCCAACTCCGTCAGGGTGTGCATTGGCACGGCGGCTACGGGGAGGTTACCGCGGAAGACGTGAAGTTTACCTTCGACCGGCTGCGAGATCCTGAAGTGGGTTCGCCCTATATTAACTCCTTCGAGATTATCGACGAGGTCGAAATCGTTGACGACTATACGGTCACCTTTCACTTAAAGCAGCCGAGTGCCTACTTTCATGCCACGTCGCTACTGCCGCGCTTTGGACCCTATATCGTACCAAAGGCAGCAGTTGAGGAGTTGGGTGAGGACTTCCGAACCAATCCCATCGGTAGTGGCCCGTTCGAGTTCGTTGGTTACGATCCGGGCGAGAGAGTCCAAACACGCGCGTTTGATGACTACTTCAGAGATCGGCCGGCAATCGATGAAGTCCATTTTTTACTGGTACCTGAAACCTCAGCACGCACGCTCGCTTTCTTCGGAAATGAGCTCGACATCATTGAGGGCGCGCGCAGCCCCGGTTGGCTTCAGGACATGGAGCGGCAGAAACCGGACTCAATCTTCGATACATTGCAGCCCGGTAGTATCCAGAATGTCTTCCTGAACATGACGATCGAACCGCTTGATGATCGACGAGTGCGGCAGGCTATCGCGCATGGTCTCAACAAGGAAGTCTGGCAGCAGGCATACGGCATTCTGGCCGGCCCGCTGTGGGGGCCGGCACCAGAGGATTTCTATGGAGGCCTTGCTGAGGAGGATGTGCCGGAAGAGCTACGCTATGATTTTGACCCCGAGCGCGCCCGCGCTCTGCTTGCCGAAGCTGGCCATCCGGACGGCTTCACCATTGAGGCCTTTATCAGCGAGCGTGAGGATTACCAAAGCAACATGCTCATGATTCAGGACCAACTCAGCCAGATTGGGATCAATATCAATCTGCGAGTCGTGGATCACACGTCCTACCACAATGACATCAATGAAGGACGGAACACGATTATTCCCTACTCGACCTCGCAGCCCCCAATTGTGGTGCCAATCCTAGAGGCCTTTTACCACTCCGACTCAATCATCACGAAGCCGACACGAAACCGCAACTTTAGCCGCTATGGCGACATTTCGGGCAACATTGACGAGGCCCTGAACGAAGCAATCGCAGAAACAGATCCTGAACGACAACTCGAGAAGTTCCGTGACATCCAGTTAGAGATCATGCGTGAATTGCCGGTTGTTCCAATTCAGACACTCGCCATGTTCTGGGTCCGACAGCCTTGGGTCGAGCTTGGCTTCGTTCCACAGGCAGGCTTAGGGCACTATCAACTCGAGAAGGCCCACCTCAATCGCTGATAACTCGCCACCGGTTGCCTACAGCAATGCCCGACCGGTGACTTCTCGAAGCGTCACGCCGACTTGAGGAAAAAGTTTTGTTCAAATATCTGCTCCGCCGATGCTTGGAAGCAATTCCTACGGTCCTCCTAGTTCTGACAGTTGTCTTCTTCGCCATGCGCATCCTGCCAGGTGATCCGGCGATCGCCGCCCTTGGCGACTTTGCGGGTCCTGAACAGATTGAGCGCTTCCGCGAGCAAATGGGACTGAACGTCCCGCTCTGGCAACAGTACGTGAGCTTTATCGTCAACACGGTTCAGGGTGATTTCGGCCGCTCGATGGCAAACAATGTTCCCATCTCCGCGCTGCTGATGCGAAACCTACCCTACACACTTCAATTGACGGTCGCAGCCACCGCCATCGCGATTCTGATCGGAATTCCCACTGGCATCCTGTCCGCGGTTAAGAGGAACAAGTCCATTGACTATGTTGCGCGCGTGTTCGCGTTACTCGGATTCTCTGTGCCGGACTTCTACCTCGGTTCCCTGCTGCTTATCGCCTTCGGTCTCGGACTAGGGCTTTTCCCAATCATGGGAGGTGGCGGCCCCGATATCGGAAGCACGCTGCACCATCTGTTCTTGCCGGCGCTGACGCTCGGCCTGATCCAAGCCGCCTTTATCACACGTCTGACCCGGTCCGCAGTCCTCGAGATGCTTCGACGCGACTATGTCCGCACTGCCAGAAGTAAGGGGCTCGCCGAGCGCATTGTCCTCTACAAGCATGTCATGCGTAATGCACTAATCCCTGTGGTCACAGGTCTCGGTATTTACATCCTGACGACGCTGAGTGGCTCAATCACGATTGAACTCGTCTTCTCTCGCCCGGGAATTGGCCAGCTCATGATCGGCGGCATCTCCTCGCGGGACTACACCATGGTTCAGGCTACGCTGGTGATATTTTCACTGTTCGTGGTCGTGGTGAATCTCGTCGTTGATCTCCTCTATGCGCTCATCGATCCACGCATCCGAAACTCCAACTGATAACAAGGAACGGTTCGAAGACATGGCCGATACCACGATACCCCAGATCCCACTCGCGCAGAGCCAAATGCGCCGTGTTATCTGCGAGCTCATCTCTAACAAGGTCACGCTTGTTGGGTTAATCATCATTGGAGCCATGCTGCTCCTCGCACTGCTCACGCCGTGGATTGCGCCACACAGCCCCTATGTCCAGAACGCATTTAACGCGAATCAAGCACCCGGTGGCACTCATCTGTGGGGAACCGACCATTTTGGGCGTGATGTCCTCTCCCGTGTGATCTGGGGCACACGAGTGTCCCTTCTCGTCGGTATCGGCGCACCGTTGCTTGCCGGTATAGCAGGAACTTTTGTCGGGACTTTCGCGGGTTATTATGGTGGCTGGTTCGACCGGATCGTGATGCGCCTAGTTGATCTTCTTATGTCCTTTCCGACACTGCTGCTTGGAGTGATGATCGCAGCCGCGCTCGGTCCTGGCTTCTCCAACGTAATTGCGGCGCTATCCATTGCACTTTTCCCCCGCTTCATCCGGCTCGCCCGGGCTTCAACTCTTACTCTGTGCAACGAACCCTATGTCGAGGCGGCGATCGCCGCCGGCCGCTCAAGCTCCCGCGTGATCACTAAGCACATCATCCCAAACCTTATTGGCCCCATCATCGTCATGGCCACGTTGTGGATCGCCACCGCAATTCGGCTCGAGGCAAGCTTGAGCTTCCTTGGCCTCGGGACTCAGCCTCCGAGTCCGTCGTGGGGAAATATTATCCGTGACGGCATGAACAACATCCTTGGCACGCCCTATCCAATCATCTTCGCGGGCCTTGCCATCACAGTCTCTGTTCTCGCATTCAATATGGTCGGCGATGCCCTACGGGACGCTTTAGACCCGGAGACACAAGTATGAGCACAATAGAACGACTTTTAGAGGTGCACGATCTGCGCACCTACTTCGACACGAAGCACGGCATCGTCCAATCGGTCGACGGCGTTAGCTTCGGCATCGACAAGGGAGGCTGTCTCGGTGTCGTTGGCGAGTCGGGCTCCGGTAAGAGCGTTACCGCTCTATCGATCATGCGCCTCATCCAGACTCCCCCCGGCCGGTTCGCCAGCGGCACGATACGTTTCTGCGGGGAGGACCTCCTAGCGAAGCCCGAACGCGCGATGCGAAAAATCCGGGGCAAGGATATATCCATGATCTTCCAGGAGCCCATGACCTCGCTCAACCCGGTCTTTACCATAGGAAATCAGATCACCGAGGCGATCCGGCTCCACAATGACGTCACGCTCGCGCAGGCGCGGCAGCGGGCAATCGAAGTGCTGGACCTCGTCGGGATCGCGGACTCCGGCCGCCTGATCGACCAGTATCCGCACCACCTCAGCGGAGGAATGCGGCAGCGCGTCATGATCGCGATGGCTCTATCATGTAGTCCTAAGCTCTTGATCGCGGACGAACCAACGACCGCACTTGATGTGACAATTCAGGCGCAGATCCTTGACTTGCTGCGCAAGCTGAGGTCGGAGGTCGATGCAGCCATTATGCTCGTCACCCACGATCTCGGCGTCATTGCAGAAGTCGTAGATGAAGTGTTGGTGATGTATGCAGGTAAAGTGGTCGAGCATGCACGGGTGCAGACCTTGTTCGACGCCCCGCAACATCCTTACACGGTGGGGCTGATCGACTCCATCCCGAAGATCGATGAGACACGGTACCGTCTAAAGACGATCGAGGGCACGGTGCCGAACCCGACAGATTTTCCGCCGGGCTGCCGGTTCAGCACGCGCTGCCCACACGCCCGCGATATCTGTCGCGGCGAAGAGCCGCCGCTCTTGAAAGTCGGGGAACATCATCTTGCCGCCTGCTGGAAGAACACCGACTTCCGGCCCGTTCGACAACCTGAAGCATGGGGGGCTGCTAATGTCTCGTGAGGAACAGCAGTCGGCCGAGAGTCTTCTGCAGGTCAGAGACCTGGTGAAGCACTATCCGATTAGGGAGGGAATATTCGTACCGCGCGAAGTCGGCAGGGTGAGGGCGGTGGACGGCGTGAGCTTCAACGTCCATGAAAGCGAAACACTGGCGCTGGTCGGCGAATCGGGTTGCGGCAAGTCGACTACCGGGAGACTCATACTTCGACTGATCGCGACAACTTCCGGGCAAATCGATTTCATGGGGCACGACCTCATACAGGTTGGCAAACGTGCGCTGCGCACCGTACGCCGAGATCTGCAGATCGTTTTCCAGGACCCGTATGCCTCCCTAGACCCACGGCTGCGCGTGGAGGATATCATAGCGGAGCCGCTTGAGAGTTTTGGTCTATTGCCTAGGCGAAAGGAACGGCGCGAGCGTGTGCACGAGCTCTTGCACGAGGTCGGCTTGAGCAGCTATCACGCCGACCGGTATCCTCACCAATTCTCGGGCGGGCAGCGACAGCGCATTGGGATCGCCCGTGCCCTTGCCGTGGAGCCGAAGCTCATCGTGGCGGATGAACCTGTCTCGGCGCTGGACGTCTCTACTCAGTCGCAGATCATTAACCTGATGCAGGACCTACAGGAGCGCCACGGTCTCTCCTTCCTCTTTATTTCCCATGACCTCACGGTGGTGAAGCACATCGCGCATCGCGTGGCCGTGATGTATCTGGGCAAAATCGTCGAGATTGCGGACAAGCAGTCACTGTACCGGACGCCACATCACCCTTACACGCAGGCGCTCCTCTCTGCGGTTCCCAAACCCGATCCGTCTGCCCATCGTCAGCGGATCATCCTTAAGGATGATGTCCCCAGTGCCAGCCGGATCCCAACCGGCTGTCGGTTTCACACACGCTGCCCACTGGCCGATGCAATCTGTCGTGAGCAGGAGCCTCCGTTGAAGGAGGTAGCTGGCGGCCACCACGCTGCCTGCCATTTCGCCTCGCCATTCCCCATACCAGTACATGATCGGCCAACCATGCCGGGCGTTGAGACGTCCGTACCCATCCGACAAAACATCAGGTAATAAACAAATGAAGCCCGCACCCATCCGACAAAACATCAAGCAAGGAACAACAATGAACTCACACAAATGGCTGGATGACCCGCTGGTCATGATCATGACGATGCGAGAAGGCGATGCTGCCCGCTGGGATCCAGACAAGCTCGTGGACTTTGCAAAGTCGTTCTCGGTGGATGCTTTCGGCTTTAGCGTTGGCGGTATCACGGCATTCTATCCCACGGAAATCCCGCTGCATCCACACAGCTCTTCGCTCGGAGATCGCGACCTAGTCGGAGAGACTGTCGACGCACTGAAGCGAAATGGACTGCGAGCAATCGCCCGCATCGATGCTAGCCTCGCACGTAAGGAACTAGTCGTCGAGCATCCGGAATGGTTTGCGCGTGACAAGAGCGGCGCACTCATCTCGGTGCACGGACACTATGTCGCGTGCCCCAATGGAGGACACTATCGGACTTTCATGGTCCAGGTAGTGGAGGAAATCCTCTTACGCTACGCGTTCGACGGTCTCTGGGCGAATGCCGCTCAGTTCTCGCCCTGGCACACCCCACAGTGCCACTGCGCCAACTGTCGTGCCATGTTCAAGGCCGAGCACGGCCATGCGATACCCAACGAGGATTGGAATGATCCCGTATGGCGCACCTATAACGAATGGCGATACCGCCAGGTCGCCGACTGGTCTGCCCTTATGCGGAGCACGATCGATGCCGTGCGGCCGGATTGCGCTTGGTTGCCGTTGAGCCAAGTGGCGGAGTCTTGGGACCATGCCCGTCGCGGCGGCTGGGATGTGGACTACACAGAACCGCATCAGCAGGCGATGGTGCTAGAGGCGCAACGTCGGTATACGAACTTTTGGTGGCCTGGGCTGGAGGCTCGTTACCTCCACAATATCGAGGGGCATAAGCCCGGCCACGTGACTGTCAGCTATTTCCTTCCTTGGTGGCGGCTCTATCGTGCCCCGACCCCTGAGAACAAGATCTGGACTGCGCAGATACTCGCGCAAGGGGCTCGACCTTGGCTTCACATCACGGGGTACTTCTCCGAGCAATTCGACCGGCGCGGGCTTGAAAGCTTCCAAGAATTGTTCAAGCTCTTCAAGTCCAATCCGGATGCCTATGTGGGAACTCGGAGCCAGGCCGAAGTAGCGCTTGTCTACTCCCGCCACAGCCTAGACAACTACGGGCACGATGATCCAGAGAACCGCTATCTCAACCACTTCCGCGGTTACTACAACGCCATGCTCGAGGGGCGCATCGCCTTCGATATCCTATCGGACAAGCGGCTGACCCGGGAAACCTTGTCGCGGTACAAATGTGTGGTGCTTCCGAATGCCGCTTGCATCAGTGATGCTGCCTGCGACGCGCTTGCCGAATACGCTGACACCGGTGGACACGTCATCGCGACTTACAAGTCTGGCTTCTACGATGCGATGGGCAACGAGCGAGCCGAGAGCCTGATAAGCCGTCTAACCGGTGCCACTTACACAGGACACACTTGGGAAGGGATGCAGGCGGCCTACGGTGCTATCAAGGATCGTAATCACCTGATCTGCGAAGGGCTCGGCGATACCGATTTGATCCCCTTGACCGGTGACTTGTGTTTCTTCGACGTCGATCGCCAGGAACCGGCACCAATCACTTTCGTTCCGCCAGTAGAGGGAGAAGTCGGAAGCGGCATCAGCGTTCCGGAATTCAATCAGATCACCAGTGTGACGGAATACCCGCTCGTGATTGAGCGGCGTGCTAGCTTAGGAAAAATCACTTACTTTCCTTGGCAGCCTGATTGGATGGGCTATCGTTACGGCCTGCGCGACTGCTTTCTACTGCTTGGCAACGCCGTCCGCTCCACTCCGGATTACCGGCCCCAGGTTGAGATCGAAGGGCCGGGCCTCCTCGATGTATCCCTGATGAGCAGCGACGATCGCTCGGTTCTGCATATCGTGAATTTCTCCTCGCCCGGGAGCTTCAATAGCGGTCATCGTCGCTCGATCGAGGAGATCCTCCCGCTGCACGATCTGTGCGTGCGGGTGCGGATCCCCAAGGGGCGTGCGGTGACAGACGTACGGCCGGTCGTGGGGCATCTCGCCAATGGGTACGAGTATGATGCCGCTGAGGGTCGGGTCGTCTTCCGGCTCAGCCGGATCGAAGAATTCGAGTCGATCGTCATTGGACACTCTTGAGGAGTGGTATGCGCCGAGCGGTGGGGAGAGCCATGTGGTTCGATCAGCCTGCCGCAGCGCTAAATCGGTGGAAGTGAAAAGGTCACGGTGTCTAGTTATAGAAGCCGTAAGCAATGGGATAGAGTCCTCCCCCTCTACACCGGCGTCGTTGCGTCGTAAGCGTCCGGTGAACCTTTCAATTACTCACAAGTTGATGATGTGCTTGGAACCCTTCGACTAGGTCAGCTAACCGGGTGAAGCCTCGCCAGAGGGCGGCTGTTCCTGGCGGGGCATCGCTTGAGTGAAGTGGTCCCCGAAATTCAGACTAGATGTAGGGTCCCTGATGATCAGATGAGCTATAGGAGTTATCCTATGCTGGCAGCTAGAGGGCTTCTTTAGCAATTCATCCGGAACCCTACTCTTACCCGTTAGCCCACGGAATTTGCTTAATTCCGGCGGAACCTGTCAGGGCGGGGAGTAGTTGCGTATTCCGGCGAACATGACCGGTCATTCCGGCGATCATGACCGAGTTGCTCACCTCTTTCTCGCTGGCTCTGTTTTTGTAAGCTGACCGGTCACGATGGGTCAACTGCTGCCGTCTTCGGGGCGGTGTTCTTGCGCATCGATTCTCCTTTCAGTGTCAGGCGGTGGGCGCTGTGCAGCAGCCGGTCCAGGATGGCGTCGGCCACCGTCGCGGCGCCGATGTAGTCGTGCCAGTTGTCATTTTCAGAAGACGGCTGCACAGAACGTCAGAAGCCGAATGCACCACGGCAGCGGAGGGAGGGGGAATCCATAAGACAACGACGGCGGCAGCCGGCCAGAAGCAAGCGTTGATAAATCCGCACATCTATGAGGTAAGGAGGACGAGTTCATCGATCACCTCATCGAAGCGGAGTATTTGGGGATAATCTAGGACTGATCGCTGCGCCACCCCAGGTTTGTGTGTTTCCGCGATCTGCCCGAAGCCCCTAGCTTAAGGTCTGACCAAGAAAAATAAAATATGATAAGCAATAGATGCAATTGCGCCTCTTTTCAGCATGTGCCAAGCTTTAAGAAATGATAACGAACTGATGGAAAAACACATCATGATAACCAAGCTCATCTTTATCCTCTCCGCTTTATTACTACTATTGACATCAACCCCGTCTTATTCATATGAATATGAAGAGATGAAATTCGAACTATACACCCCTTGCTCTGGAACTGCTGATTTTTGCTACCCTAAGATTATGGCCAGAGGATACATAACAGATTTCACACCGGAAAAGTTCCAAGAATTCGTAGAAAATGAGTTCGGACCTTATGAGAAAATCGATGGGTTAACTGTTTGCCTCGACAGCCCAGGCGGAAGTGCCATGGGAGGAATGAATCTTGGCCGTATATTCAGATCTTACCAAATTGCAACCTGTATATCCGACCACTTCTGGAGCGTTAGGTATGACGGCGGTCTCAAGTTCCAAGCGCAACGCTATTGAATGATGCTCGGACCAGCGACGGATTTCTTGAGCACCTCGGCATAGACCTCCAGCGGTGTTCGCCAGTCCAGCGTCTTGCGCGGCCGTGTATTCAGTGAGTCGGCAATCTCATCGAGTTCTTCCTGGCTGTAGACCGACAGATCCGTGCCCTTCGGCAGGTACTGCCGCAACAGCCCATTGGTGTTCTCGTTGGACCCACGCTGCCATGGGCTATGCGGGTCAGCGAAGTAGATGGCGGTGCCGGTCTTCTGAGTGATCTCGGCATGCTTCACCATTTCTCTGCCTTGGTCGTACGTCATGGACAGGCGCAGAGACTGAGGCACCTCATTGAGCTTGTCGCTGAAGCCGACGGCCGCCGCCGTGGCTGTGGTGCCATCGACTTTCGCCAGGATTACCAGCCGCGTGGTGCGCTCCACCAGCGTACCGACGGCAGAGCGATTGTTGGCGCCAATGATGAGGTCGCCTTCCCAGTGACCCGGCATCAGCCGATCTTCGATTTCAGGAGGCCGTAGGTGGATGCTGACCAGGTCCGGGATCTGTTGCCGCCGATCCGTGCCACGGCTGCGAGGGCGTCGCTTACCTTTGCCTTGCCGCAGACAAGCGATCAGCTCCTTCTTGAGCGAGCCGCGAGGCATGACGTAGAGCGCATTATAGATCGCTTCGTGTGAGACCCGGTGGTCAGTATCATCAGGGAACATAGCTTTCAGTGTGCTGGCTATCTGCTGTGGTGACCAGTACTTGCGCAGCAGATGGGCCACCAATTCGAATAGCTCACCATCGAGATGCAGTTTGGGTCGACAGCGAGTTAGCTGAGCTCGGTATCCGGCGAGACTGGCGTCATAGGCCATATCAGGCCTGATCGTGTGGCGTGCCAGTTCCCGTGAGATGGTGCTGGGAGCACGTCCCAGTCGCCGCGCGATGGTTCGAATCGAGTGGTGAGCCTGCATCAGCATGATGGCGGCTCTGTCTTCAGCAGTGAGGTGGCAATAGCAATGAGTCATGGCAATACCGTACCTGATGGGTCAGGTGTTGCACTTCGTCATTGAGACCGCTCTTGTTGATCCGAACAGCCAAACTTGGCTGAACGGAAGTTCTGGAATTTCCAATGTTATCGGATCGAACTTTCCTGCCCTATTGAGCTTAACCGCGAGCACCGTGTCTTTCGAACCGCCGCACCGCGTCAACCCGCCGATGAGGGCGTTCAAGTCAGCGTCCTTATTCAGATGTTCTGGCACTAGCTCTTTGAGTTGGACAGGACATATGTATTGCGTGTCATCACGTGGCCAACGTACTAGAAAATCGAAATCCTCCGCCTCGTAACATGCCATGCAGGCATCGATCCCAAGCGCTTTCTCAAGACCATATGTAAATATGGCCGCATCAAGTCATTGTCGCTTTTGGTTCAACACATTTCCGCGTAATGGCTTCCAGTCGCGTCGGTTCCCATTGGGAATAAAGCCTATATCAGGGTGGCTCGTGTTTCCTCGAAGCACACCCCCAGGATCATAGAATGGCAAACTCGCCCATTCTCTACTTCGAATACGATTTTCACTCATTATCTTTCTCCAACTGTTCAGCATTTTTCGCCGTTCGGAGCATGGTGGATAAATGCCTGTTGGACTAAGGCGCCCATCAGGCTGAACTTCGGGAGAGCAGCTTCATCCCATCCGGGCGCAACTCCCCCTGGGGGGAAATGTGCCGGTACAGCGTCTGCCGAGTGATACCCAACTCTTGGCAGAGGTCACTGACCTTCGTTTCCGGCTTGCCCATCGCCGCCATGGCCAATCGCAGCTTGGCGGCCGTCATCTTGTAAGGTCGCCCACCTTTCCGGCCTCGTGCCCGTGCCGATGCGAGTCCCGCCTGCGTCCGTTCAGAGATCAATTCACGCTCGAATTCTGACAAGGCCGCAAAGACCCCGAACACCAGCTTGCCAGCAGCAGTCGTCGTGTCGATGGCCGCTCCATGACCGGTCAGGACCTTCAGGCCCACGCCGCGGCCAGTGAGTTCATGCACAGTATTAATCAGATGGCGCAAGTCGCGCCCGAGTCGATCCAGCTTCCATACTACCAGCGTGTCCTCCGGTCGAAGGGCCTTGAGGCAGTTCGCCAGCCCTGGGCGGTCTTCTCGCTTGCCGGAGGCCTGGTCTTCATAGATGTGCAACGGGTCGATCCCCGCTTCGATCAGCGCATCGCGCTGGAGGTGGGTGGCTTGAGACCCATCCGCTTTCGACACTCGCATGTAGCCAATGAGCATATGATAGCCATCACATAAACGATCGATTATGTGACAGTGTGCGCCAGGAATCTCAGACCGTCAAAATTTGTCACTTAACCAGTCATTTATTTTATGACCTGCAAAGGATCAATCGAGCTCATAATGTGACAGGAATTCCGGCGGAATGCCCTCCTGGGCAAACTCGGCGCGCAGACGTTCCAGGGACTCTGAGTCTCGCTTCCCATAGGCTGCCAGCGCGAACAGTGAGCGGGCCGTCTCGGGGTTGTGCCGCGCTTCGGCGACGGCTTCGTTGATCGCCTTAACCGCCTCCTGCCAGTAGTTGATGGGCTCCTGCATCCGCTCCTTCGCGGGCAGGCCGTTGGTGAACTCGGTCTGCGGCTCCGACCAGAATAGCGTTGCCTGCTCCCCAGGTGGGCTTATCACCCTCGACTCGATCAAGTGGATTGCCGTTGCCGCCGCTTCCAGCATCTGGAACCGCACTGCTGGGTCCAGGGTTTCATACGGTCGCCATAGACTTTGTCCAGCGCGCAGCGAATACCCGCAGCCTTCCCAGACATGGCGGAGATATCCCGCGTAGGGTCCGCACATCGAAAGCGGGGTGTTCAGCTCATCGAGCAGCGTGCGTAGCATCCGAAACCAGAGGCCGGCGTGGATGCGCCGGCGCGGCAGCTCAACGTAGCCCGTTGTCATCGCCTGCCAGGTGCGCCGGTCCATCACCGTAATCGCTTCGCTGGCTGCGCGAGGTGAAGGGTCGGTGTTCTCCCACCTGAGAAACCGCCCAGGTACTCCCCAATAGGCCTCCAGCCAGCAGCCATGCAGCGGGCAGCTCAGCATCAGGGGCAGCTTCCATGCGAGCAATATGGCTTGATCCGCCGGATCGTTCAGGCAGAGCGGGCAGGCCCGGTTAATCGGCTGACGTGGTAGCCAGGCCCGCCAACGTGCGACTGTTCTGATTTTACGTTTGTGTCTCGGTAGCAGCACCGAGAACTGGAACGCATAGGTTTCCAGGGCAGCCGGAATCTGGTCATCGAGGCTGTCCAGCAACCATGGCACCCAACCGGCAACGCTCATGCAGCGCAGCCGGTCCAGCTCGATGCCGCTGCGCTGGGAGAGCACCGTCAGCAACGACAACGGTGGCGCGGTATCCAGGTCATCGACCTGGCCGTGACCGAGATCGTGTTCCAGCAGGTCGCGCACCTCCATCTGATAGCAAGCGGCGATACGATGAAGCCATGACGACAAGGCTTCGCCTTCCCAAGGCGACGGATGCAGCGGCCAGCGTGGCGCCGGTCTCACATCAGCTCCCGCTCGAACTGGCGTCGCCGCTCTCCGGGGCCGATGTAATCGGCCATGCTGAGCGTGCGGTGGTTGATGGCTTCCTCGCCGCTCTCCACGGCGGCGACCGCTGCCGCCATCAGCAGGTGCGCCAGTTCGCCGATGGTGCCCTCACAGCGGGTGAGCAGGTAGCGGGCCATGTCCGGCGTGGCAATCGGGGAGTGCCTCCGCAGCGGAAGCGAAGCGGCGAAGCTGGCCAGCAATGAGCAGCAATCGTCGTTAGCTTCCCACAACGGGAGCATCATGGGCTCGAACCGGCTCTCCAACTGGTCGTCCGAGCGGATGGCCAGGTAGGCGTCGCGCGTGCCGACCCCGACCAGCGGAATGCGCAGCTCGTTGCCGAGAAAACGCAGAAGATTGAGGAATTCTCGCCGGTTCACGCTGTTGCCAGCCAGGACGTTGTGTAGCTCATCAATCACCAGCAGGTGCACGCCGACCTTTCGCAACAACCCCAACGCCAGTTGCTCCATTTCCGGCAACCGTGGGCGCGGGCGCAATGGCGCGCCCATCGCGGCAAGCAGAGCCACGTAGAAGCGGATCACCGACGGCTCGGACGGCATCTGCACGACCAGCACTGGAATTTGCTCCTGGTCAGCGTCGGAGCTGACCGGATGCGTGCGCCGGAACTTCTCGATGATCATCGACTTGCCGTTGTTGGTCGGGCCAACCAGCAGCAGGTAGGCATGCGCTGTTTGTTCGGCCACGCATACAGGGTTTGCAGCCGGTTCAACGCTTCGACGGCACGCGGATAGCCGATCCAGCGGTCGGCGCGAATGCGCTGGATGCGCTCGCCCGCCGGCAGCCGGGCCAAACCCTGCGCCGCCGGCAGCAGATGGGACAAGTCGATGAAGTGATATTCGTCCACGGCTACCACTCCTCGACCTGGTCGAACGGCTTGGCTGGCGGTTGGCTCCCCGTCTGCGAATCAGCCATATCCGTGTCCGGCGGATCAGGCTTGACAGGCGGAGCCGACGCCTTGAGATGACGACGACGATCCGCATCGCGCCGCGCTTTGCGCGTGGTCTGCTGCGCGGTGGTTACGATGTCACGCATCTGCTCGATCATGCGAAACAGTGATGACTCGTCTACCTGTTCGCGTCCTAGCTGACGCAACCGCGCCACGGCCTGGCGTTGCTCCCAGAGCGTGACGGCCGGATGGGACAGGGTGCGGTAGGGGATTTCCAGGTAGTGCTGGCCTTCCGGCTCCAATACCCAGATGCGGCTAATGTCGCGCGGGTCTCGCCGGATCAGGAAGGCGGGCAAGCGGTCGCGCCGCGCAATCCACGGCTTGAGCGCGTCGGCATAGTAGTGAATGTGGTCGATGACGAAGCCGGTTCGCGTCAGAGTGCGGCGGATGACCGGCAGGAAATCGACCAGAAACGCCGTAGAGCGGGTGACGATGACAGGTATGCCGACACGCGTCACCGCCTCGGTCCAGCACGCGGCCGGCGGCTGGAGCAGGCTGTTGTGCACCGAGCCGTGATAGGTGCCGACTGCCAACGCGAGCCAGCGCTCCAGCTCGCGCAGAGTCAGGACGGCCTTGTTCTCGGAGTCGTACTCCCCGCGCTGGCCTGGATTGGAGAAGGTCGTCCCCGGCAGCTCATCATGGATCATCTGCATCGCCGTGCCGATGATTCGTTCCACGATGCCGCCGTAGTGCGGCTGCCTGGGCGGGCGGTAGTCCAACTGGATGCCATGCTGCTCGCAGCCTCGGCGCAGGGCCTCGCTCTTGAACTCGGCCGCGTTGTCCAGATAAAGCTGCTTGGGCTTCCCGCTCATCGGCCAGTCCATCTCCACGTCCATCCCCTCCAGCCAGGGACGCTTGTCGCAGGCGACATGCGCAAGGCACAGGCCGACCGAGACGGCGGATGGGGCTTCCAGCGTGACCACCATGCCGAGCACGCAGCGGCTGAATGTATCGATAGCGATGGTCAGGTACGGACGGCCTATGGGTTGCCGGTCACGCTCGTCCACGACGACCAGGTCGATGACCGTGTGGTCGATCTGCACTTGTTCCAACGGCGCGGTAACAACGGGTGGGACGCCGCCGACACCTTGCAGGTCGCGGGACGCATCCTGGCCTTCCCGGCGGCGAGTGGCCTTGAGAGGATCAAGGTCGGCGATCCGTCGGGCCACGGTATTCCGCGCAGGCACCCGCAGCTGTTGCGCTTTGCACGCCTGTGCGACCTCGCGGTGAAACGCGCTTCTGCTTGGTCAGGAAGCGCTTTTGCAGCAGCTCGCGGATGATTCGTTCGACCGGCTCCGACAGACGCCCCTTGCCTTTCCCGCCGCCGGATCGGCCGGGAGCCAGGTCCGTCACGAGGCCAGTGCCTTGCCGGGCACGGCGGATCAGGACATACACCTGCCGTCGGGACAGGCCAAGCGCTTGAGCAGCGGCGTCGGCGGCTTCATGCCCCACCACCTCAAGCGTAGCCAGTGGCCCAATGATTTCCGTTCGGTGCCGGGCCTGTGCCCATGCCTCGTCGGATAGGGTAACCACGCCTCGCTCGACAATTGGTGATGTGTCTGACTCCATGCCCACACTTCGCTTTGGTGCAAACGAGTATTGAGCATAGTCGAGGTTGGTGGGGGCGACTGCTGATACGGGGCTGTCAGGAGCCGTCTGCACCATGGGCGTTGCACCCGATCAATTGGTGCAATCGTCTTCTGTGAATGACAATTGGCGTGGCACGGCACTGACACAGCGCTGCCCGAGCCGGCATGCTAGTAGATATTGGCATACCCACCTTTAAGCCCCTCTAGGAACGCGCCATGCGACTCTCGAGACGCTAGGAAGGCATGCTAAGCCATTAAATTTCGGCCTAGTGGCCATTTAACGACATTTAATGCCTAACAAATGGCATTTATTATGCAGTACAAAAATGTAACATATTTTAAACTTCATAAAGGCCGATTGAATGATTGAAAGCAGCCAAGGAAAAGGGGTTTCGCTGGTTTTTCTAGCTACATTACTGTGGAGCTCCGCTGGTCTGTTCACAAGATTATTACAACTTGACACACTAACATTAGTCAGCTGGCGCGGCATGGTAAGCATTTTAGTAATATTGGTTATTTTTAGAAGATCAAGGGATTCCCATATCAAAACGCAAGTGCATCTGGTTGCATCTGGGCATGACAGGGGCGGTGATTGAAAAGCTACCCGATGAAGATGCCTTTCGCCTGTTGAATGCTGACGAAATGCAGCGGCTCTGTCATGAATACAACGATATCCTGAATGCCGGGCTGGAGAACGGATACACCACCGCCTACGAGTATCAGGAAAACGACTGCGTATTCATCGACAATCTCGCCGTTGCGCATCGGGCTGCGCCCGAGGCCCATTTGCCCGTAGAGGAGCAGGGCTTGCGGATCATGCACCGCAGTACCGTGCGCGGCGTGCAAGACCATGCGCCGCGATTCGGGCTGCCGCAACACGTCGACATGCAAGGGCCCAATCCGTCAAGTGACGGAGTCTGGCAAGGCGGTGGTATCGGCTTCCGGTGGGAAGATGACATTCCCATGCGAGACTGAGCGGCGTGCGAATGCCATCCCTGGCATATTCCATCTCAGCCTGTCTCCAGCACTCTTAGACCGGCATATGGTCAGCGGCTTCCGAGCCGCAGCGCCGCATGGCGGTTGACGTCCTTATAAAGCATGTAGCGGAACGGCCCCGGCCCGCCTGCATAGCAGGCCTGAGGGCAGAAGGCGCGCAGCCACATGAAGTCGCCGGCCTCGACCTCTACCCAGTCCTGATTCAGGTGATAGACCGCCTTGCCTTCGAGGACATAGAGGCCATGCTCCATGACGTGGGTCTCATCAAAGGGGATCACGGCTCCCGGTTGGAAGGTGACGATATTGACGTGCATGTCGTGGCGCACATCGGCCGGATCGACGAAGCGGGTGGTAGCCCAGCGCTCGTCTGTATCCGGCATGGGGATCGGAGCAATATCATTCTCGTTGACCACAAACGCCTCCGGCACCTCAATGCCCTCGACGAACTCATAGGCTTTGCGCACCCAGTGGAAGCGTACCGCAGCATCGGACTCGTTGCGCAGTTGCCACTGGCAACCCGGGGGCAGGAAGGCATAGCCACCTGCAGTCAGGTGATGGCGCTCCCCAGCCAGCGTTAAGATCATCTCGCCTTCCACCACGAACAGCACACCTTCTGCGGTGGGATCAAGTTCGGGCTTCTCGCTGCCGCCGTTTGGCGACACCTCCATGATGTACTGGGAAAAGGTCTCGGCAAAGCCGGAGAGCGGTCGCGCCAATACCCACAGCCGAGTGTTGTCCCAGAACGGCAGGTTGCTGGTGACGGTATCGCGAAGTACCCCTTTGGGTATCACCGCGTAGGATCCTGTGAACACGGCTCGGTCAGAAATCAGCTGAGTTTGGGGTGGATGACCGCCACTGGGAGAAAAATAGGTATACTTTTTCATCGAAAATTCCTAGTTAATAATTTGAGATAAAACCCCTTGTTTTTAATATTCTTTAAAAAGCGCACCTCCTTGTTTATATGTTAAGTCATATTTATTGGTTCCGTGGTTTCGACTTCGAATCCACTGGAGTTCATTATAGGCCAACTTTAAATAACATCTTCGGATTGTCTTTCATCATAATTGACAAGCTATCTAGAGGAACTCCAGAAGCGAAGAGGCCAGCAGCAAAACAACGCAGCCCTTCCACGGGGGGAGGTAGTACACCAACACCACAATCACCCGATATTATAATTTTTTCCTTATCCGATAGGCTTATTAATTTAGCAATATCATTTAGTGGTATATGTGGAATAAAATGCTTCTCTGAATCGATATGGGTAAGCCCCACGCGAGTCGCATGTGATACGGAAAAAAACGAAAATTCCACGAATGCTCCAGCATCAGATAAATTTTTTACAGTACTGATATCAAACGTATTAGCCGGCACAAGAATTCTCTCTACCCCACGTAACTTTGCTTCGCCAACAATCGCAATCGTTTCCTCTTCAGAAAGATGTCCAGTGTTGAAAACAACATCCCTTTCTGCAATTAAATCAAGGATAGCTGGAAGTGGGTCTTTTAGTTCGCGCCCTTCGTCTATACCAAAACAACCTTCAATGTAACTTGGCTTGCGTCCCTCTAATCTAGCCACGTGACGAGTCGTATGAGTTGGCAGGGATATGAAGCGTGCACCATCTCCTTCAGCATAGCCGTAATCTAGGGCCGCACGAGTCGTAGCAACACTTAAACCACCAGCTGCCGGCTCCATTATTAGGCCCCCAAACACATCGATATCGCCATCTATATTAATTGACGTAAGGTTTTTCTTTATTAGTGCTGCCATGCCAGAGCTATTTGAGAAATTATCCATTAAGCCAATTCCAGCCATGCCGGCCTCAGCAGCTTGACGTACGGCAGCAATAGCATCGAGACGGCGTTCATTGATGTGTGGGCACGCATGAACATGGCTGTCCACGGAACCTTTCAGCAGATCCTCAAGCTTGTCAGGCATTCTATATATCCTTTATTTTCAGTGCTTTACCACCACAAACCATACAGCCTTGCGCGGCTCAAAAAAATCGTATATTCTTTGTACACGAACCGTATGCAATTAACAACAACCTCAGATGGTCGTCTACTGCTATGTGGGTAAGATCAGAAGCTAAAGCTTGTCGAAGGAATGCTGTATCTCTTTCCGTTGATGGCCAAGAAATCAAAGGGTATCCGGGAGAAATGCTGGCAGTTTCCTTGCAAGCCGCCGGCATAAGGACATTTCGATATAGCCCTGAATCTGGTATGCCCAGAGGACCATTTTGTCTTATAGGTGTATGTCAAGAGTGTTTGGTTGTAGTCAATGGTCGTCGAGCATTATCTTGCCGCGAAGTCGTGATTGAAAATATGGAAGTATGTACCTTAGGCGTAAAAGAAAGTGATGAGTCATGTGCGACTACGGAGCAGTTAAAATGACTTTTCACGAGGCTGATTTAATAGTTGTAGGCGGTGGACCTGCAGGTATGGCTGCGGCAGCACAGGGGGCAGAGCTTGGGCTTTCAGTAATCCTAATAGATGATGGAGAGCAGCCAGGAGGGCAGGTATATAGGGCGGAAGCGACTGGAATGTATTCCAAATCTGGCGTCCATACGGCTGCGAATAAAACAGCGGGCATGCGTTTGCGAGAAGCGCTCTTTAAATGCGGTACACGAGTTCTCTCGAAGAGGACCTTATGGTCGATAGAGCCCGGGTATACTGCACATTTAATTGGACCAAATGGCCCGGAGACTGTCTCTGCGCCACGTGTTGTGATTGCGTCAGGTGCATATGAAAGGCAAATTCCATTTCCCGGATGGACTAATCCAGAAGTTATAGGCTTAGCCGCTGCAACCATACTTTTAAAGTCACAGCATACTCTGCCAGGGAAGCGTATTGCAATTGCTGGAGCTGGGCCGCTTATATATGCAGTTGCGGCTGAGGCAATATCGCTTGGTGGCGAAATCGTCGCTATAGCTGATCTATCTTCCCGCCTTACATGGGCATCCGAAGTCCCGAAGCTCTTCACAAGCCCCAGGTTGTTATCTCAAGGTGCCGCCTGGATGGCAAAGATAAAAGCTTCTGGAACACCCATATATTTTTCTCACAGAATATCCGAAGCGCAATATACTGGTAAAAATATAACCGCCCTGCTATCTCCAGTTAACTCTGAAGGTGAGCTTGTAGATGGGCAAAGAAAATCAGTAAATGTAGACACAATATGTATTGGATCTGGGCTTGTACCTGCAACAGAGCTAGTGATGCTTGCTGGAGCAGAAATGCGTTATGCAGCATCTGAAGGAGGTTGGGTACCTGTACGAGACACAGAGATGCGGCTATCTCTTCCTGGTCTGTATGCAGCTGGTGATGGAACTGGAATTCTTGGCGCCATCCCGTCAGAGATAGAAGGCCGGCTTGCAGCAGCGACAGCTGCTAAGGATGCTGGTATATCAGAAGGTGCTGCCCACAGTATAGCGCGTGCCATGAGACGGAAACTTGCCTGGAAAAAAATGGCAGGAAGAGCGGCAGCTCGTCTAATGGCTATAAAGCCCAAAATGGCTAAAGACATTCCGGGTGATTGTATCGTGTGCCGTTGTGAAGATGTCCACCGTTATGATATTGAAGCAGCGATCGACAATGGTGCTAAGGATGTAAACCAAGTCAAGGCATGGACAAGATGTGGGATGGGGCCCTGTCAAGGAAGAATGTGTAGAGAATCAGCAGCTGAAATAATAGCCTCCAGAGTTGGAAGTCGAGAAGCTGTAGGCGTATGGACCTCTAGGGCGCCACTAAAACCTATCAACGTTTCTGAATTAATTGGTGATTACTCTTACCAAGATATTCCTATGCCAAAAAGTGCTCCGCTGTAGAAGCTATGAAAAATTTAGATGCTTTAAAAGGGCCAAATGACATGCTAGATGCAGCTGTGATTGGAGCAGGGGTGATGGGCTCGACGACTGCACTCTATTTAGCGAGAGGAGGCATGAAAGTTTCGCTGATTGACCGTGGATCTATTGCACGCGAAGCTAGCGGGGTTAATGCTGGAACCCTTACTATGCATATGACCCGCGCTGACCTTATTCCCTATGCCATGCGTGGGTGGGAAATGTGGCGTGATGCTGATCAGTGGCTTGGATTGAAGTCTGGTATAACTACGACAGATGGCCTCTGCCTTGCATTCACTGAGGAAGAGGCGGATATGCTTCGGCAACGATCTGAGGTAAGGAGGGCTGCCGGCGCACCAATTCGAATTATTGATCGATCAGAAGCTAGGCGCATCGAGCCGAGTCTGACCGAAAAGGTTAGGTTGGCAGCCCACTGCCCTATTGATGGACATGTCTCAGCTTATCTTACCGGAATGGCTTATCGCCGAGCCCTTATTAGTGATGGCGTAAATATAATGGAAAGAGCAGGTGTAACAGGCATTGATGATTTGGGATATGGTTATCAGATAAATACTTTAGCTGGCACTATTCAGGCCAGAAGGATTGTGCTCGCAGGTGGGGCATGGTTAGGGCAGATGCTAAGCTGGCTTGGCATTAATATTAGGATTCGATCTTTAGTTAACCAGCTAATAGTAACCGAAAGGTTGCCCGTAACCATGCGGACAGTAATAACAGTTGCTAGCGGCCTTTTATCTCTAAAACAATTCGCCAATGGAACAACTCTGATCGGTGGTGGCTGGCAAGGTGCAGGTGGCCCAGAACGAAATACAATGTCTATCATCCCAGAAAACATGATCGGCAACACTAGGCTGGCTGCATATGCAATACCAGCATTGAAAAAAACCAGGGTTGTTCGTGCTTGGTTAGGTCCGGAGGCTGAAACTGACGACGCTATGCCTATCATTGGCCCAGTTCCTGGCCGACCAGGTGCATTTGTAATAGGAAGTGTACATTCCGGATATACAAGTGGCCCATATATGGGCCGTTTGATGGCTGACTTTATTTTGGGACGTGAGAGTGAACACCCACTTTTCCCGGTGGATAGATTAATTAAAAATACATTAGAGGCTTGACTCGCTCCTATAGGTGGTAAAGAAGCGATAGAAAAAACATCAAAGGAGTAATCATGATATTTGAAGGGGTTTTTGCCGCCATTGTTTGCCCAATGAACGACAATGGCATGATTGACGAGAAATCTCTCGCGTCACATGTCAGTAGAATTGCAAAAATTCCTGGTATGAGTGGAATTTTGTGCAATGGCCATGCTGGCGAAAATCACGTATTAAATTTTGATGAAAAGAAGAGTGTTATCGAAATATGTCGCAAAGCCTCACCAGAAACTAAAATCATTGCAGGCCTAAACTCTGAGGGTAAAGAAGGGTTAACTAAAGAAGCCAGAGATGCAGAACTTTCTGGCGCTGATGCCGTCATGGTTTTTCCGCCTTTTTCTTGGGCTTTAGGTCATGATATCAATATGGCGTTGAGCTATCACAAGGTGGTTTTAGAATCTAGTAGCCTTCCAGTTTTTATTTATCAGGCATCCATAAAAAGTGGGGGATGCGGTATAACAAAGAAACGCTCAAAAAACTTTTTACTCTCCCTCGTATTGCCGGTGTTAAAGAAGGGAGTTGGGAATTTTGCGCCTATGAAGAAACGCTAAATATTACACAAAGAGTCAATCCCAACATCCCAGTCATGGCATCTGGTGATGAGCATCTTTTCCCATGTTTTGCGCTAGGAACACAAGGGTCTATCGTTAGTTTGGCTAGTGTAATACCAGAGGCGATAATCGCTCTTTACAAAGCAATTAAACATGATGAGTGGGATATTGCGAAGCAGTTACACCTACCAATTCAGTCTTTAGCAAATTTAATTTATGGGTCTGGTGGAAGTGCTTCCCAGCCGACTCTAAATATCAAGGCAGCGCTAGCGCAGGAGGGAGAGATTTCCGGTAAACATATGCGAGCACCAGTCGCTGCTATGCCTGAGGGAATTGAGGAAGAAATACACTGTGCTATGTCTCATGTCCATAAAACCATGGAGGCTACGGCTGTTAGCCGTGCGATTTATGAGACTAGTAGTGTGAAGACTCGCACAAGTGCGAGATATCAGTAATATAGTTACTGAAAAATTAACCACTGGAGAATAAAAATGTCGGAACAAGGTTTTTCAAAAATTAAAAATGCCTATGTTGCTTTCGCGCTTTTCGGCGCTATTACCGCATCTGGTGTATCGAATGCTGATTTTCCTACTGAAAAATCACTCACTTTAGTTACTCCCTATGGGGCTGGTGGTGGAGTAGATATCACTGCACGAGTTCTATCAGGAGTTGCACGTGATAATATCGGAACACGTGTAGATATTGTTAATATGGAAGGCTCTGGAGGGCAAGAAGCAATCAACCATGTTCTTCGTTCACAGTCTGATGGTTATACACTGCTTATTACCGACTATGGGCCACTGATTACGACAGCGTTACGCGAAAATGTTAATTATGAACTTGAGGAATGGGCCCCCATCGCCACCATAACTGAAGTTGTACCAACCTTCTTTACACGTTCCGATCATGAAATCCAGTCGGTCTCTGATTGGGTAGACTATGCGAAGGAAAACCCGGGATCCATGTCGGTTGGCCATGGCCGCCAT
Source organism: Halomonas socia (assembly GCF_010977575.1). GTDB lineage: Bacteria > Pseudomonadota > Gammaproteobacteria > Pseudomonadales > Halomonadaceae > Franzmannia > Franzmannia socia. The sequence continues at coordinate 2,236,615 of NZ_CP048812.1, read as the reverse complement.
CTAAGCGTTCCTCACCTTCCTCTTATTCTCTTTGAGAATGAGGCGGAAATCGAGAACATTCATATTCCAACTACTGGTGGTTCTGAAGCCTTAGCTTATGTTCTTGGAGGCACAACAGATTTTGGTGCTTCGGTGCCATCAACCATTCAGAGTGGTGTCGAAGCTGGAAATATCACCCCCATTGCCGTTGCCTCACAAGAGCGTGTCGCAAGTCTCCCTGATACCCCTACTATGCTCGAAGAAGGCTATGATGTAGTTCTACCTGCTTGGTACACTATTTTTGCACATAGGGATGTACCACAAGAACGCCGTGAAATTCTAGAAGAAGAGATTATGAGTGCCCTGAATACTGAGGAGGCACATTCTCTAGCCACTCAGAGTGGGGTTTCATTGACTTTGCGAGGAATTGAAGAGTCTTCGACTGCATATGAAAATACAATTTCGAATATCAAATTACTACTTGATGATATCGAAGATATGTAAAGGGAAATAGTAATTTGACTATTGTTAAATTAACTATTTTTAGGGCTCTTCGACGCTGGGTGTGGAATTCGCCCCCTGAGCTGGGCCAGGATATGACCTCCACGACGACAGGAGGCATGGCATGGACGGCACCCAGATTCTGACCCTCGGCCTGGGCCTGGAAGCGCCCTGGATCCTCAAGGACCAGCACCTGGATACCTCCGTGTCTCCCCACCGGTTGGACCTCTATGTCGAGACCGAGCGTGGCAGCCTCTACCCCTGTCCGGAGTGCGGCAAGGCCTGCCCGGCGCACGACTTCGCCGATAAGACGTGGCGGCACCTGAATTTCTTCCAGCATCACTGCTACCTGCATGCTCGCGTGCCTCGCACCAAGTGCCCTGAACATGGCGTAAAACGCATCGAGGTGCCCTGGGCGCGGCCGGGCAGCGACTTCACCCTGTTGTTCGAGCAAGCCGCCATGTCGCTGGTCAAGGAGATGCCGGTACTAGCCGTCTCCCGGCAGCTGGAGATCTCCGACAAACGACTGTGGCGCATCGTGCATCACTACGTGGGCCGTATGCTGGGGGAGTTGGACCTGAGCAACGTGGCCACCGTCGGCGTCGATGAAACCGCGTCCCGACGCGGCCATCGCTACGTCACGGTGTTCCTCGATATGCAGCGCAAGCAGGAGCCGGTGATCTTCGCCGTCCCCGGCCACGGCAAGGACGCCATCAAGGCCTTCAGCACCTTCCTGGCGGCGCATGGCGGCGACACCGACAACGTGGTCGAGGTCGTGTGCGACATGTCACAAGCCTTCCTCAGCGGCGTGGCCGAGCATCTTCCCAAGGCCGACGTCACGGTCGACTGGTTCCATATCGTTCAGACCTTCACCAAGAGGCTGGACGAGGTGCGCAAGAAGGAGCGCCGGGAGCAGGGGCACCCCAAGTCGCTGCGCTGGGCCCTGCTGAAGAGCCTGGACAACGAGAACCTGACGCCCAAGCAGCTGGCGGCGCTCCAGGAACTGGTGGCCGACCAGAGCGCCACGTCAGATGCCTGGGTGATCAAGGAGAAGCTGCGCTGGATCCAGAAGGCCCCGACGCCGCGGGCGGCTCGGTGGCGCATCACGAACTACCTCAAGGTCATGAAGGCGGCGGTCTCCGAGAAGCCTCTCCTGAAGCCGATGGGGAAGGCCCTGGCGACGCTGGAGCGCCATGCCGACGCGGTGGTCAGGCGCTGGATCTCGGGACTGACCAACGCACGACTGGAAGGCATGAACGGCCTGTTCCAGGCGGCTCGGTCACGCGCACGCGGCTACCGGAACGAGGCCAACTTCATCGCCATGATCTACCTGATTGGCAGCCCGGTGGGCCGCCTGTTCGATCAGACCAAATCCACGTGAAGTGACGAAGAACCATTTTTAGGGTGCCAGGATAGCCTGGCGCCCAACATAGGCCCCCAAAAGACGCGCATGGACCAATAAGCACGGATGCCATAAATTAAGGAGTACTGGTTTGTTAGAAGCACTTGCGGACGGCGCCGCTCTTGCATTTACGCCGACAACCATTGCATTTGTCTTAGTAGGTCTAGCACTAGGCGTAACAATTGGCGCCATACCTGGACTTAGTGGGGATATGGCGATTGCCGTACTTCTACCGTTTGTATTTGGTATGGAGCCAGCAGCTGCGATCGGACTGCTTTTAGGTATTTATAAGGGCAGTATGTTCGGTGGATCAATTTCAGCGATTACATTTGGAATTCCAGGCACGGCAGGAGCGGCTGCAACGGTTATCGATGGATACCAGGCAAAAAAGAATGGCCAGCCTAACAAAGCACTTCATACAGCGCTTTACTCATCTCTCATAGGCGACACTTCGAGTGATTTTGTCCTTATATTTCTTGCATTGCCTTTGGCGGTAGTTGCACTTCGTTTTGGCCCTACAGAATTTTTCGCTCTTTATGTTTTTTCCTTGATTTTAATTACCGCCCTATCTTCAGGCTTTGTTGCAAAAGCAGTTGCTGCTGCTGCACTTGGTATTTTACTGTCGATGATAGGTCGCGATCCGATTACAGGTGCTGAAAGGTTAACTTTTGGATTGGATATCTTCAGCGGGGAATTAGCTTGATCCCCCTATTGGTAGGAATATTTGCTGTATCTGAAATATTGCATCAAATTTCCAGCTCTTGGGCCAATAAAAAGATAGCCAAAAGCTATGATACAAAGTCTGATATACATGCTTCCGGCTATGATCCTAAAAAGGATAAGCTGACATGGAAAGATTTCAAAAGCACGCTGAAAGCGACATGGATAGGAACAGGAGTAGGAACATTTATAGGTGCTCTTCCTGGCGCAGGTTCTTCACTTGCTGCCTTCATGAGCTACAGTTTATCACAACGCTTTTCGCGTCAGCCAGATAAATATGGTAAGGGATCATTGGAGGGGGTGGCCGCAGCTGAATCAGGTAATAGTGCAACTTCAGGCTCCACGCTTATTCCATTGTTTGCTTTTGGTATACCTGGTAGTGCTACAGCTGCGCTTATTGGTGCTGCGCTTATAATGTTAGGCGTTAACCCAGGACCAACGATGGTTGAACAAAACATTAATATCTTGTATGCCATATTTATAATACTGATTTATGCAAACTTTATGAATCTGGGGGTATGCAAGTTTCTTTTGCCAGTATATTCTCGAATTTCAATGATTCAGCCACGTTTCGTGATACCTGTTGTTCTGTGCCTTACTATACTTGGTACTTACGCGTCTGGAAATTCAATAAATGATGTTTGGCTATTATTTATGGCAGGTTTCTTCGGTCTTTTCCTTCGCCTTTGGGCAATGCCACTTGGACCTCTAGTCCTTGGGTTTATCATTGGTCCAGGTATGGAAAGATCTTTGCGCCAAGCGCTGCTTCTCAACGGTGAAGACTGGACTCGACTATTGGATAGCCCCATTGCACTCGGGTTTTATGCTACAGCATCACTAACTGCTTTCACTTTTGCAGCTTTCGCTCTTAAGAAAAGAAAACGAATGACTTAATAAACGGGGGGTAATGACTTTGAGAACCAATTTTATAATTATTTTTTGCGCTCCGATAGATTTGTTGGGCTTGCACTTATTGCATTAGCAATTTCCGGACTGATACACTTAGAGATCAGTGATTGGCGGCCCGCTCCCGGTGGGGGAAACGACTTGATGCCTCGTATAGCTTACTGGGCAATGATGATTGCCTCTATTCCTATTACTGTTTGGCCAGGCCCTTTGCTAAAAAGAGAGGAGCGTCCATTATGGCCAATGATATTAACCTTGGCAGGTGCCGCGATTTATTTTTATGGTGTTAGGTACATAGGCATTGCTACTTCTTCGGCTATATTTATAGCAGCTGTATCAGCAATGATTAGCGATTGGCGTTTGCATAGAGGGTTTCCTATATTAATTCTAGCGCTTGCATCTGGATTGTGCTTATGGGGGTTATTTACATATGTCGCACCAATAGTTATTAGGCCTTCCATTATATTCTAGTAAACCGAAGTATTTTTAGAAAATCGGAGTGAAAATATGGCTTTTTTTGATACGGTGATCAGGAATGGTACAGTAGTAACCGCCAGCGATACAATGGTATGTGATGTTGGCATTAAAAATGGACGTATCGTTGCGCTGGGCGAGCATATTGAGGAAGGCAGTACAGAAATAGATGCTACTGATCTATTAGTGTTGCCAGGTGGTATTGATAGCCATGTTCACTTAGAGCAGCCTACTAGTGATGGCTCTGTTATGGCAGATGATTTTGAATCTGGAACACGGTCAGCTGCCTGTGGTGGTAACACTATGGTGATTCCATTTTCGCTGCAGGAGCGTGGCGAATCCTTGCTCAATTCTGTACAGGAACACCATGATCGGGCTAGTGGTAAGTGTCACATTGACTATGCACTCCATGCAATTATTACTGATCCATCTGAGCAAGCATTAGTTAAAGATCTTCCTGAAATTGTTAAAGGTGGCATTACCTCAGTAAAAATATTCATGACATATGAAAATATGGCATTGAATGATGCTGAGATTTTCAGAGTAATGGAAGCAACGCGCCATGTAGGCGCATTAACCATGGTACATGCTGAGAATTTTGATGCGATCCGCCAAATGACAGAACGCCTTGAGCGTGCTGGCCATACAGGTCCCAGAGGGCATGCTGACTCTCGCCCCATCGTAGTAGAGCGGGAGGCCACGCATCGGGCGATTAGTTTTGCAGAGCTTGTCGATGTCCCTCTATTTGTTGTCCATGTCTCTGGTGGTGATGTCATTGAGCAAATCGAATGGGCTAAGCGTCGCGGATTGCCCATCTATGCTGAAACTTGTCCGCAATATCTTACGCTAACCGCGGATGATCTAGATTCGATGCCGACGGAAGGTGCTAAATATGTTTGCAGCCCTCCCCCTCGCGATGTTGCTAATCAAGAGGCGTGCTGGGATGCGCTAGCAAGAGGTGTTTTTTCTACGTTCACTTCAGACCACTGCCCATTTGTTTATGCTAGCGATACTGGTAAACAAATAAAAGGGGCTCAGGAAAGTTTCAAATACGTACCTAATGGTATACCAGGAGTTGAAACACGCCTCCCAATTCTCTTTAGCAAAGGGGTATCAGAAGGAAGGATTACGCTGAATGATTTTGTTGCATTAACAGCAACAAATCATGCTAAAATCTATGGTATGTACCCTCAAAAAGGGTCGATAGCAATTGGCTCAGATGCCGATATTGCAATATGGGATCCAAAAAAGCGCGTGACCCTCACGCAGGATATTTTAAATCATAACTGCGACTATACTCCCTATGAAGGGATGACACTAACAGGCTATCCTGTTGTTGTCATGGTACGAGGCCGGGTTGTTGCAAAAGATGGAAAGCCCGCTGGAGAGCCTGGATATGGAGAGTTTGTGTCTCGAGGGCGCTCCAGCCTTGTACCTGATCGGTGATCAATGGTCCAATGGAGATTTTATAATTAAGCTATAGAGAGAGAAACAAATCATGTCTTTTACTGAAAAGCCGGGCAATAGGGAGCATTTAGAAAGATCGGATGATTGCCCAAAAACTGTACGCCCACGCTTAGCAGCAGGCTCGGGGTCATCTAGTCTATCGGATTGGGCCCAAAAGAAAATAGCTGATATGATTTTACGCCGTCAATTAGCTGGAGGCGAGTCAGTTGTAGAGGGACGGCTAGCAGAAGAGCTTACTGTTTCTCGTACACCTATGCGAGAGGCACTTCTTCGTCTGGAGGGAGAAGGCCTGTTGGTAAAACAAACTGGTAGGTCATATACAGTTAGAAAAGTTTCTCCTAGTGAGTTTTTCCAAAGCATGAGAGTTCGTGAGATAGTAGAGCAAGAGGCAATATCGCTGTCATTAAAAAATATTCCGAAGCAGAGCTTGCTTGATATTAAAGAAACAATTGATAAATTAATTTCTACAGGGGGAGTAGTCGAAGATTTCTGGGACGCTGACAATAGTGTCCATGAAATTTTTTGCACCCACTCTGGAAACGTTGTTTTATCAAATATTGTGAGAAAACTGCGTGTCACTACACGACTTTTGAGTCCAGCAACCCATTCGGACGTAGCAAAGAAGATTGCGCCGAACATATGGAAATTATAGAAGCTGCTATTTCTGGTGATGTAAAATTGACCAAAGAATCAATCGTTAATCACCTACGTAATTTACAGCGAGACGTCATGGAAAGCTTAGTATCTTAATATTTATTCTTCATAAAATTAATTGGTAATTCAGTGGCAACCGGTCGGCACAGCATAACATTATAAAAGCCGAATTCACGCCATCTACCAAATCAGTTGCTTTTATGATGCTGAATGCCCCTCACCAGGGGCATATACGATAAACGCATACGCGAATGCGTTACACTGCCTGGCTTAAACCAGGGCGGTCTCAAGTTCCAAGCGCAACGCTATTGAAAGATGCCCCTCCTTCATCCTACGTGACGACCTACCGGCGCGGGCTCGAGCTGGTCCGCTCACGCTATCCGCGATTCATTGTCCACCTCGTACTGGTGCTGATGCTTATGATCGGCATAGCCGCGGTGGGCGCAGTTTGCTGCGGCAGACCACCAACCTCTTGGTGGAGGAGTCGGGTGAGGCGGTGGTGGGCATGATCTACGTCTTTGCCACGGCCTATGCGATCGGCTGGACGTTGAGCAAATTGCCTATGCCAACACCCGCATCCACAAGACCTTTTACCAGACGCATACCCAACTGAGTGAATTCCTCGCCGAGCGCCTGCGCGCGCTGTACGACATCAAGATCAACCTTGCGGTAAGGCATGAGGAGCGCACTCTCGACCGCCATCTGAGCGGCTATGTCCACACCGTATACGGGACCCATGCCAAGCTCAGCGGCTTGATGGGCGGGCAAGTACTCGCGGTGGGCCTGGTGCTGGGTGGATTCACGCTCTATACCGTCAGCGAGACGCTACGCCAGCGCTACCAGGTCGGGGATTTCATCATGATCACGACCTATGTGGTTCAGCTCACCTCCCCGTTCGTCATGATTGCGGCGGCGTTGATCGACCTCAAGAAGAACTACGTCGCCCTGGGTGACGGTCTCAAATACCTTGATCTGCCGACCGAGTCCCAGGGCGCAGCCGATATCACCCTGGATCATCAGCAGCCTGTGTTCACGCTACGCGACGTCAGCCTGCGCGCCGATGACGCCACGTCCGCGAAGCCGCTCAGTGCGGAGATTCAAGCCGGCAAGATGTACGGGGTGCGCGGCCCATCCGGAAGCGGGAAGTCCACGCTGTTGAGAACCCTTCTGGGGCTCGAGACCCAGTTGGCCGGCGAGATCCTCTTCCACGGTGTCAGCGTTAGCCGCCTTGCCCCGGAGGAGATCCTTGGCGAAGTGAGCCTCGTCCCCCAGGCACCACTGATCTTTAGCGGGAGCCTCAGGGAGAACCTGGTGTACGCACATCCCCACCCCGTGTCTGATCAGACGCTACTGGCACTCGTCGAGCTCCTGGATCTCGCGCGGATCGGTGGTGGCACTCTAACGCAGGCGTGCTGGATCGGGATGTCGGCGTACAGGGGGCGTACAGGGAAGGAACCTCTCTGGCGGGGAGCAGCAGCGCATCGCCATTGGTAGAGCGCTACTGCGCGGCACCCCCACCATGATCCTCGATGAGCCCACGGCGGCACTGGATAGTTCACGCGAAATGCAGCTCATGCAGGCGCTAAGAGCACGCGTCGCGACCCTTGTGGTCGTTAGCCACCGTGAGCAGGTGCTGGCGCTTGCTGGCGCTTGCCGATGAGATTATTGATGTCGGGCCGCCGACGTGGGCGGAGTAACGAAGGTTATTGGCGGGTTATTGCCAGTTGAGCGATAATGACTTAAAACCGCCATTTAGCGAAGGAGCTTATCATGGCCCTCCCCCAGCTACCCACCGAAAAGCGCCAGCACATGAGCGCGGCGGCGATGCGTACGTACCCCAACATCGCCAACGACTGGGGGTTGAAAGAGCAGGAAGCCGCCTTGCTGCTTGGCGTGCCTGAATCGACCTATCGACGCTGGCGCAAGCAGCCCACGGCGGCGCGGCTCGACGTCAATCAGCTTGAGCGCATGTCGCTGATCTTGGGGATCTACAAGGCCCTCCAGATCCTGCTGCCGCGGGCCGACGCCGCGGATTCCTGGTTGCGCCGGCCCAATCGCAACCCCCTGTTCGCCGGCCAGTCACCCCTTGACCGGCTGCGCAGCGGCCTGGTGCAAGACCTCTATGTGGTCCGCCAGCACCTCGATGCCGCCCGAGGAGGGGGCCATGCATGACGTTTCCGCTCTCCCCTGTCTGCTGGCGCCCCTGCTACCGGATCATTCCTTCGCGTTTCCCGCCTATTGACGTGTTCGAGCGTGTTGCGGCGCCTGACGACTGGGACCTGCTTCAGGAACTCGAGGGAGAGACTTCGGCGCGTCTGCGCGAGCAGGCCGGGGCGATTCACTTGGTACGCGATGAGGACCGACGATACGGCCCCGAGTGGACGCCAGTAATGGCGGCGTTCTGTCACCTCAGCGAGCACGGCTCCCGTTTCACCGATGGCACCTTTGGTGCCTACTACTGTGCCTTGACCGAGGCCACGGCCATCGCAGAAACCCGCTATCGTGCCGAGCGCTTCATGCAGGAATCCAATGAGCCTCCCATGCAGCTCCAGCAGCGGGTCTACCTGGCGGACCTTGAGGCCGAACTCTTCGACTTGCGCGGTAATCCTCCTGGGGCCGCCCCTCTGCTGGCCCCAGATGACTGGAACGCTGGCCAAGCCTTTGGCCGCAAGGCCTGGGAGGCCCATGCCGATGGGATTGTCTACCCAAGCGTACGTGATCCGGATGGTGAGTGTGCCGCAGTTCTTCGTCCGCCAGTCTTGTCGGCAACATGGCAGGGCAGGCACCTTGGCTATGAGTGGGACGGCGAGCGAATTCGACATGTCCTCGAGCTGCGATTGGTGGAGTGAGGATTGAGTCAGGGAGTATCCGACGCGGCTTCGCCACCTTCCGGGCCGTAGAAGAACACCCAGGTGGCGAAGTCATCGGTGAAGTCTTCGAAGCGGTGATCGACACCCGCCGGCACGAACAGCACCTCTCCGGCCTCGAAGGGCCGTCGGGTGTCGCCGTTCACGAAATGGCCCGAGCCGGAGATGACGACGTACACCTCGTCTCGGGTATGCGGCAATTGACGATCAACGCCTTCTGGCTTGTAGACCTCGACCTGCAGCGAGCCGTGTCGGAATACCTCGGCAAAGGGCACCCCGTTATTTTCCTGCAGCGTCTTCAATGCAGCTGATGGAATCAAGCGCTCCATCATGGTCTCTCCCCTGTAGGTTTAAAGGTCCTTGTCCGTTCACGGGGCAGGGGCGGGCCGGAACCCACCACTTGGTAGCGCGTGCTTCGCCCTCCCCCCGGCAGTTTCTCCAGGCAGCCCTTGGCCAGTAGATCGGAAAGATGGCGGGTCGCGGTGGCCTTGCTGACCTTGGCGACCTTCTGATACTGAGCAGCGCTGATGCCGCCCTCGAAGCCGCGCTCTCCCCCCTCCAGCAACCGCTTGAGCACTTTGATCTGCTCCGGCAACAAGCCGGCTTCGGCGAATCGCTGCCAGAAGCGGGTCTTGGCCAGAGTGCGCTCGATGCTGGCGAGAGCGTCTTCCAAGGTTTGCAGCAGGATATCGAGAAACCAGGCCAGCCAGTCGCTGAGATCCGTCGTGCCACGCTGGCTGTTTTCGAGCACTTGGTAGTAGTCCTGGCGCTCAGCCAGGATCGCGGCGGACATGGTATAGAGGCGAATGCTCTGCCGGTCGGCCTGGGCCAACGCTCGGTCGGCAATGGCGCGGGCCAGGCGGCCGTTACCATCCTCGAAGGGGTGCAGAGTGACGAACCAGAAGTGGGCGATACCGGCACGCAGCAGAGGGTCCAGGGTCGGATCGTGGCGGCTCGCGTCGAACCACGCCAGGAAGGCAGCCATTTCATCATCCAGCACTGCGCGAGGCGGGGCTTCGAAATGCACCTTGGGCTTGTCGAGACGGCCGGAGACGACCTGCATCGGTTCCTCGCCCCGCCACTCTCCTACCCGCAGCCTGACCAGCGATGCCTCGCCATCGGGGAACAGCCAGCGATGCCACTGGAAGAGCCGCTCGCGGGTCAGCGCCGTATCCGGCGAGCCAATGGCATCCATCATCATGTCGGCCAAGCCTTCCGAACGCGATGAAACAGCCGTCGCCACACCATCCACACCCAGGCGTCGTGCAAGGGAGGAGCGTACCGAGGCAGCATTCAGGCGCTCTCCCTCGATGGCCGAGGAGGTGATGATGTTCTGCAACAGCGTATCCAGCATTACTGCCGGATCATCGTCGCCGGGGAGTGAACCTACCCTTCCCAACAGCATACCGAGAGACCGCCAGACTGCCTGAAGGCGAGGCTGAATCACAGCGGCACGCCAGTGGAAGGTGGGCCAGTCGGGCTGCTGCCAGATCCAGGTTGGCGTCTTCATTGAAGCATGCATGGCGGTACCCTGAATGACGGGATGAGCCGAATGACCGCATTATTCGGCTCACTAAATGAGCCGAATTGTCGTCCGATTCGGCTCATGGGTCAAGCAGGGCTCACTTGCTGGGCTGTGGGACAAGGAGCGCTTCACACCGAGGCGCTGAGTAGCGCCTTCACGCCACGGGCAGGCAGGCAAGCGCTATGACGTCGTTGCGATAGCCATCGGAGACCTTGTACTCCCGATAGCCGGCGGAGGCGGCCAGGCCAACCAGGTAGGTCCGGCCGCCATGCTCGAGCCATTGGATGCGGCGCAGCCCCGGCGCCAGGCCCGCCAATGACACCGGGAGGTAGGCATCCAGCCGCTCCCCTGCCGTCCAGTACGCCTCGCTTGAAGCGATGATGGTCGAGTCCGACTGCACCAGCAGGCCGAATGCGCTCGCGACGCCCTCGGCCGTCGTGGGCAGGTTATCGGTAACGATCTTGCGCAGCTCCGGCTCAGCGTCGAACACCGTTGCCATGCCACCCAGTACCCGACCATCGTCGGCGGAGGTGATATTGGCCATGTAGATGTAGGTGGCCTGGCCATCGTAGAGCGGCGTGGCCGCGAAGGCCGATACCGCATAGGCCTGGCTCGAGCCGAGGGCCAGGCAGGCCTGCAGCGGCAGTTCGTCAGGCAGGCGGGTCCCCACCAGTGCGCTCGATTCGGGCGAGGACACCGCCTGAATCACGCCCTCCGTATCGAACACCAGCAGGTTGGTATACACGGTGTAGAGCCGGTTGATGTACTGCAGCACCGGGGTGATGTGCCGGTTGGCTTGCGCACCGCCCACTTCCAACCAGTGCTGGATGCGGTGATCCAGCGCCCACCAGCGTACGTCATTGGCCCGCTCGTAGAGGTTGCGATCCATGATGTCGATCATGCTGATCGAGCGCATCGCGGCGTCCGCCAGAGTGACCTGGGTCATGGCGTTCTGCAGCGAGGCGATGGACTCGTCGAATACCTGGCGCGTCTGGTAGCCGATCTCGCGGACCTGTTGCAGCACCGGAGTCAATTCGGCCAGCCGGCATTGCGCGGAGGTGATTCGCCCATTGAGCACAGTTAGGCTGAGCCGTTGCGCCACGTCCGCCGCCTCATCGCAGATCTCCGCCAGTATGCCCTGACGATGGCGTGCTGGCACCTCGCCCCCGATGGCCATGAGCGTCGTCACTCCGGCATCGCCCCGGGCAAAGGCCTCCTTCTGTTCTAGCAACGCCATGCAGCGCCACCCCAGCCCGGCATAGCCCTGATATGGGTGGCCCCCCACCGCACGACAAAGGTAGCGCCGCCCCTGAAGGGTGAGGGCCTCGACTCGCTCATGTCCCTGGTTGCCCAGTGCCATCCCAGCCGGCAGGGCTGCCAGACTGGAGGCCACGACATGGCCATCCGGCGACAGCAGCGCAAGATGATGCCGGGCATCGCACAGCTGGGCGAACAAACGTGCCATTTCATCCTGCAGGTCGAAGCTCAGGCACAGCAGGCCAAGGAGGAGGCTGCCGGGCTGGTCATCGGCCAGTAGCGGTGCCAGGAACAGGTGTGACTCAGGCCGGGTCGGCAACAGCGGCGAGGGACGACAGACCTCCAGATACTCGGCCCTGCTGCGAGAGATATCTGCCATCAGCGCGGCGTCTTTCTGCGCTCCCGGGCAGGCATGCAGCGCCCAACGCGGGTCCCCCTCGGGCGAGAGCAGCAGGATATTGTCGTAGACCGAATACTTGGCAACGTACTCTTCAAGGCGTTCGGCCAGGGCCATGTCGCTCGGTGTCGACTCGCCGCCGGCGAGGAAGGCTCTCAACGTGGGGTCGGTGGCGAGAAAGCCGACGTCAGCGGTGCGTTCGAAGAGGTTGCGAATCAGGATATCCACCGCCACCTGTGCCAGTGAACCGAGCGTCATCTCGAGTTCTCCGGCGTGGGCTTCCACCAGCGCGGACACGAGTTTCTCGCGCAGCGAGCGAAAGCGGTCACGCGTGGTGTTGACGCTATCGAACAGGGAGCTGGCTCTATCGGGACTGGAGACCTTGCCGATCAGAGTAACCGTGGCCAGCCAGCCATCGAGATGTTGCAGTTGCTCGCCGCAGGCTTTCACCTGAGGCGGCACATCATCGGTTGAGCGAGACGTTCCAAAAGAGGAAAGCAACATGATGACGTGTCCTGTCAGGTAGGGAGAAGAGGGGGTAACGCCTCAAGCTATCGCTACTTGTCAATCATTTATTTATCGGCTGAGGGTGCTACAACTTGAGCGCCACCGTTTCAACGCTGCCCACTCAGGGCGTTCAGCGCTGCGCGGCTTCCGGGAGGCTGGGCAGGATATCGCGGGCCTTGTGATCGAGTGCCGGGTTTTCTGACAGCTGGCGGGGGCACTATGCTCTTGCATTAGCCCTTTATCATGCGGTGTTCGTCCAATGCGCCATTGATCCCGCCGTTGTTATGACGGCAAGTCTCTACCAGCCCCTATCGCAGGGGGAGTGCTTGGTATCGCAGGAATAGCGCATGACGAATACCCATCTCGCACTTCAAGACGTGTTCCTCGTTCTGCCAGACGGCAGAGTGCTTTTCTCCAGCCTTCAAGAACAGTGCGACAGGGCTGGTGGGATGCAATGGTGTGGGCAAGGCGCTGCTGGCACGCATCCTTGCCGGGCATTTGTCGCCCACCGCTGGGCACTGTCAGCGCTCCGACAGCGCGCATCGAGTCAGGCAGTACGGCAGCGGAGGATTTTGATGCCGTAGGCGATGACTGAGACATCCACTCGCGCCTGCGCCTGGAGCGCAATGGCCTGAGCCACCTTGAAGCCGATACGCCCGCAGGTGTTCTTAGTGGCGGTGAGGCGATGCGGGTTTCCCTGATTGGCGCCATGCTCTCGGGGGCAACTACTCATTCTATGCCGCGACCAAGGCACACGAAAGACAGAGCGCCCGTCATCCGATTAACTCTCACGGCTAGGAAGGCAACAACGATGAACCATGACTCACCCTCCGACTCCCGAGCCGATGAGCCCGGCGCGCCCAAGCTGACGCAACTGGGCGGCCGCAGCGTGCTCTTCGTAATGGCAGCCGAGGCCGAGTACGGCCCGCACCTCAAGCAGCGTATAACGCCGCTGATAACCGGCGTTGGCCCGGTGGAGGCGGCAGTGGAGCTTATCGCTGCGCTGGCTGCCCTGGCCCAGCGTGAGCACCTCCCGGATCTGGTGGTGTCACTGGGCTCGGCGGGCAGCCGGGTGCTGGAACAGACCGAGGTCTATCAGGCGACTTCCGTTGCCTACCGCGACATGGACGCCACCCCGCTGGGCTTCGCCAAGGGCATCACGCCCTTTCTCGAGCTGCCGGCGACGCTCCCACTGCCGCTGCGCATTCCCGGCATTCATGAGGCCACGCTCTCCACCGGGGCCAATATCGTCTCGGGCGCGGCCTATGACGCCATCGCCGCCGAGATGGTGGATATGGAGAGCTACCGCGCCTGCATGTGCTTCGAGGTGCCGCTGGTGGTGCTGCGCGGCATTTCGGACGGCAAGGCCGAGCTGCACCACGTCGATGACTGGACGGAGTACCTCCACGTCATCGACGAGAAGCTTGCCTTGGCCGTTGACCGCCTCGGCGAGGCGCTCGCCGAGGGGTTGTTGACGCGCTGAAAGCCGTCATCGGGCACCGAGTGGGCGACGTGGCCACTGATGCGTTACTCGATGACAAGAGCCCCATTGCCCACTCTGTGAGCGGCCCACTATCGTCGGCCACAATGACTATCGCGCATCAAGGATGCGGGATTGATTCAGTCGATGTCTCGCAAAGACTGCACTCCGGATAACGCAGCCTGTTAAGGCTTCTTTGATTGTCTCAGGGCTGAAGCCAGATTGGCGTGGCACGACGCTGCCCGAGACAGCAGGCTAGCAGATATCGGCATACCCACCTTTAGCCCCTCTAGGAACGGCGCCATGCGACTCTTGAGGCGCCTGGAAGGAGTTCCAGGCCATTAAATTTCGACCCAGGGTCCATTTAACGACATTTAATGTCTGAAAAATGGCATTTATCATGCAGTACAAAAATGTAACATATTCTAAATGTTCATCAAGGCCGATTAAATGATTGAAAGCAGCCAAGGAAAAGGGGTTACGCTGGTTTTCCTAGCGACATTACTGTGGAGTTCCGCAGGGCTGTTCACAAGGTTATTACAACTTGACACATTAACATTAGTCAGCTGGCGCGGCATGGTGAGCATTTTAGTAATATTGATTATCTTTAGAAGCTCAAGAGAAATTCAAACACTGACAAAGCGCCCTGGCAACTTTATCTTATCTGTGATGTTAACTTTAGCCACACTGACATACATTGGTGCCCTGAACAACGCTACAGTGGCAGTGGTGTCAATAATCCACGCTTTCTCACCATTGCTAGCGGCCGTAATCGCATTTATCCTAGTGAAGGAGCGTGTAAACAAATCCACATGGCCAAATCTATTTTTGGCACTATTATCCATTATCATTTCTGTTGGCTGGGGAGCTGGCGGAAGCTCTCACTACGGTATCATTCTCGCTTTATCCATGACATTGCTAATGGCATCAATAGCTGTCTTTTGTCGCTATAATCACCATGCTTCACTAGTATTTTCCACCGGAATATCCGGTGTCCAGCTATTAGTCATTGGAGTTTTGAGCGGGGCACTTTTCAATGTCGAAACACAAGATTTAAGCACTATAGTGTTTTTTGGATTGACTCAAGCACTGGCACTGATTTTTTTTATCGAAGGAGCCCGTTATATAAAATCTTCAACAGCTTGTCTTGTTAGTATTGCAGATGTACCTATGGCGCCGCTTCTGGTGGCCATTTTTTTCCCCGAGCCGATAGGCATTGCTACAGTGATCGGAGCAGTTGGAGTCATGTTAGCCGTAACGCTAGAGAGCCTTTACTCTGAAAAAAGGAAGCGCTGTTGATACTTCTTGGGAGTCATACCTACCACTTCTTTAAAGGCAGAAATAAATTGGCTTGTATTCTTATACCCCAGTTGACTCGCCGTTAGTGTGACTTGAGCACCATTCTTTAGCTTTATTTTTCCGAATTCCATCAGTATATTCCTGTGCCAATCTTTAAAGGTAAACCCAGTTTCTTTTTTTATCGCTCTTGAAAGAGTCTTGGCGCTAACATTTAACCGAGACGATATGCTATCTAATGTTTGCCGCTTCTCTAAATCCTCCACCACTATATCATAGGCATAAGTGAGCATTTTGCTCCTGATATTTTCTAAACTATTGAAATGTGAAAATTCTCCGAGTATTTCATCAATCACAACATGCGATAACCTTTGAAAAGAATCTATATTTTTATAATTATTTCCCGCACACCTAATAACATCCAATGAACTTTCAACGAGCTGAGATATAACAATTCGTGCCGTCAAGCCCTCTGAACTGCAATAGTCAGATGGGCAAAAAGTATCAATATAGATAGCCTGAACAAGGCTGGATTTTTGCAACGTCATCTTATGCTTAACATATGGAGGAAGCCAAAATATGCTATTTGAGGAAAGAGTCCAGACCCTTTCATCTGTTTCAATTATAGCATTGCCATCTAAAAAGCGAATGAGCTGTGCTTTATCATGATAGTGAGTAGGAACGATAGCTCCTTTCTCATATAAGATATTGAACGTAGAGACAGGTAAAGAAAACCCCTCTATATAACCATCTGTTATATGAGAGTCGTCTTTTATGATACCGACCTCCGCAAGTATTGACTGTCTGAAAATCGACATTTTTTGTCTCCAATTGCATTTGTTCCTTCAGACACCTACTGAGTTTAAATATATAGCATATCGCTAAATTAAGCCAGCACATTGCGGAGTTAGCATGGACATGACAACTGGCATCAATTCGTATGCGCCCTCTTATTTAACGATACTAAAGAGGATGATGTTCTAGTCTACAATACCTCGTGTCGCCGACCAACAAGAGCAAAAGATAACCACTATATTAACTACTTTAAGCCAATAAGAGCTGATAGCTCATCTGATCATCAGTGACCCTACAGCTTATTCATGCAAACTTTTAGGCGCTGTGAAGGGAGCCGCGCTGGTTCCGTCGCGAACTTCAACAAGGCTTCTCCAAGGGCGTCACGCCCTTTCTCGAGCTGCCGGCGACGCTCCCACTGCCGCTGCGCATTCCCGGCATTCATGAGGCCACGCTCTCCACCGGGGCCAATATCGTCTCGGGCGCGGCCTATGACGCCATCGCCGCCGAGATGGTGGATATGGAGAGCTACCGCGCCTGCATGTGCTTCGAGGTGCCGCTGGTGGTGCTGCGCGGCATTTCGGACGGCAAGGCCGAGCTGCACCACGTCGATGACTGGACGGAGTACCTCCACGTCATCGACGAGAAGCTTGCCTTGGCCGTTGACCGCCTCGGCGAGGCGCTCGCCGAGGGGTTGTTGACGCGCTGACCACACTCCGATCAGAGGTGGCCCAGCAGCTCAGATATCTTACTTATACAGGTGGCTGCATGGCTTCAGGGCGAGATACTGGGGAATCTACAGCATCTGGGGAAGGAACCGGTCGCGCCGGTCGATGACCTTGCCGGCCACTATGAAGATGCCGTCGCCGGTGTAGTGAAGGGTCTCCGGGTACTCGGGCAACACTGCCGCACGGGCTGACACTACCTCCCAGATGAAGAAGTTGTAGCGCTCCACCAAGCTGTCGTCGAACAACCGGCATTCGAAGTGTGCATGGCACTCGCCGATCAGCGGTGCGCGCACCCTCTCCGCCGGCTGTGCGGTAAGCCCGAAGCGCTCGAACTTGTCGACCTCGGCGCCACTGCTGTTGCCGACGTCCACCACCTGGTCGGTCAGCGCCGTCGTCGGCAGGTTGATGACACACTCGCCGCTGCGGCGAATCATCTCGTAGCTATGATTGCTGGACGAGATAATGCAGCCCACCAGCGAAGGCGCAAACGCCATCACCGTGTGCCAGCCCATGGTCATGATATTGCGTTGTTCCTCCCATGCCGACGAGACAAGCACGATGGGCCCCGGCTCCAGGTAGCGGCGCACCCTCTCTAGCGGCATGGAAGCTTTATCGACGTGTTCGCTCATGACTGCACATCCTGTCGGCAAGGTATTGACACTAAAGGCAGGCAACGCCAATAGAATCGACGGAGTGCCTCCAAGCCATCGATGAGAAGCTGGCCCCCTCGGTGAGGCGCTCGCCGAGGGGGCGTTGGCACGCTGAGCGCTGGAATCAGTCGCTCTGCACGACGCCGCAGGCGACCCGGTCGCCGGCACCGCCGATGGGCTGGCTCATGTGGTCATCGGGGTTTTCGTGGATGACCAGCGCGCTGCCGTCATCGTTGAGCATGTTGCCACCGACGCTACCGTCGAGGCTTGCCCGTTCATTGAACATCTCCACCATCGCGCTGCCGTCGCTGTGGACGTAGAAGTTGGGCAGGTCGCCGGCATCCGGGCCGTCTGGATTGAGGAAGCCGTGCTCTGAGTCATCGGGGTTCAGGTGGCCACCAGAGGCCTGAAAGCCTTCCTCGTGATCGTCGCAGGTGCCGACGCCATGGATGTGGATGGCCTTCCAGCCCTCATCCAGGCCATCGATGCTGAAGTTGAGCACTACCCCGGCCGGGCCCTGATCGATCGTGCCCTGCCCCACCACCTCACCGTGGTTATCGACGAACTCGACGCTGGCCATTGGGCCGTTGCCCTCCTCGGCCATGCTCGTCAGGGAGAAGGCCCCAAGTGCCAAACCGATCAGTACTGCATGTCCCTTTTTCATAACTCCTCCATATGGCTGAACGACCTTTGTTGGCCACCCCCAGCATAGTCGCTGGGGGCGTGAATCACATCCGGGGATGGTATGCTGCGAGGGAACCCTAGCCGAGGGACCAACTGCCATGCCCCAGGTCGACATCACCGTGATCTCGACGCCATCTGCCCATGGTGCTTCATCGGCAAACGCCACCTCGATCTGGCCTTGGCCCAACCGCCCGAGGCACTGCGCCAGGCGATTCTCGAGGCGACCGACAAGAGTTGATGGCCAACGCCAGCGTCCCGATGGCCCACACCACCCGGCGACGTGAACTGGCGCCAGGGCATCAGGATGCCGGGAATTTGGCCTCGAAGGCTTCCACCACCTCGCGCAGTTCCGGCGTCAGCCGTGCCAATGTCTCGCTGCGCAGCGACTCGGGCAGGCCGCCCTGGCAGGCTTCGGCCATGGCGCCCGCCATGCACGCCTGGGTATCGGCATCGCCGCCAAGCGAGACCGCATTGCGGATGGCAGCCTCGACGCCATCGGCCTCCAGGAAGGCGAGGATCGCCGGCGGCACCGAGCCCTGGCAGGAGACGTCGAAGCGATAGTCCGGCCGGATCTCGTCCAGGGATTGGGAGAGGTCGTAGCCGAAGCGCCCCTCCACCTCGACACGCAGGCTCGCCTTGTCGGCCCCCTGGCGCGCCAGGAAGATCACCGCCGCCACCGCCTGGGCGCCGCGGATGCCCTCGGGGTGGTCGTGGGTAACCGCAGCGCTGCGCTTGGCCAGGCTTAGCGCCTCCTCCAGCGACGTGGCGGCGAAGCCCACCGGCGGCACCCGCATGGCCGAGCCGTTACCCCAGCTGTAGTAGGGTTGCCTGTCCCGATTGCCCGCCCAGCGCATGAAGCCGCCGCCGAAACCGGCATGCGGATAGCGATGAAAGTAGTCATGGAAGGCGTCGACGAAGTCGCCGCCGTGCAGCAGCACCTCGGCGACCGCTATGCAGAGCACGCTGTCGTCGGTGAAGGTGCTGTGCGGCGTGAACAGCGGAAAGTCGCGGTGCTTGGTGCCACGCCCTTCGTGCACCGAGCCGATGACATCGCCGGCGATGGCGCCGAGCATAGTGGCCTCCTCGAGCGCTAAAGATTGCGTCGTTGCTCGTGACCGGTATCTATCCTCATGCATAGCGGGATAGTCACGACCTCGTCAACTGGCCTGTATCCGGTTAGATTCGTCTCTGATCCATTCACCATCGACACCCCGGAGCCCCTTCATGTCTCGCGCTCTCGAAATCCCCGCTGCCGACGGCACCATCGATGCTTATATCGTCACTCCCGTCAACGCCGACGGCCCCCTTCCGGCGGTGGTGCTGTTCACCGATATCGGCGGCCTGCGCCCCTGCTACCACGAGAAGGCCCAGCGCATCGCGGACAACGGCTACGCCGTGCTGATGCCCAACGTCTACTACCGCGATGCGAGCGGCCCCGTCGTGCCGGAGGGCAAGTCGTTCCGCGACCCGGACGTGCGGCCGACGCTGCTCGAGTATGCCGGCCATCTGACGCCGGAGGCGCAATCCCGTGACTTCGTCGCCCTGCTGGCGTGCATCGATGCCCAGGCCGAGTTCGCCGGCGGCAAGCTGGGCGTGGTCGGCTATTGCATGACCGGGGCCTTCGCGCTGCGCATGGCGGCCGAGCACCCCGAGCGCGTTGCCGCTGCGGCGGGCTTTCACTCGGCGCGGCTGGCGGAGGCCGACGATCCCAACAGCCCAATCCACGTGGTTGGCACCATCGAGGGTCGCGTCTATCTCGGCCACGCCGACAAGGATGAGCTGCTGCCACCCGAGCAGATTGCCCGCATGAACGAGGCGCTGGCCGCAGCCGGTGTGCACTTCACCACCGAGCTCTACAAAGGCGCCGCCCACGGCTTCACGGCCAAGGACGCCCCCTCCTTTGACGCCGCCGCCAACGACCTGCATCACAAGCGGCTCGCTACGCTTCTGGAGGAGACGCTGTAACAAATCTTCCCTTTGACTAAGGAGGTCGACATGGCCAGACCAACCTTCATCAAACTCGACGACGACACGGAGGTAGTCTTGACCATTCGTCACCAGAACCCAGGAGCCACCCCGTGACCACTGAGTCAACCGCCTCGCCTGCCGTCGACCTGGCTGCGTTGCTCGCCGCCCAGCGCGCGGCCTAGCGCCGCGACGGTGCGCCTTCGCTTGCCGAACGGCGCGCCGCGTTAATCGAAAACCGAACCCGGCTCGAAGAGGCCATCAGCGCCGATTTCGGTCATCGCTCACGTCACGAGACCAGCATCATGGAGCTCGGCAGCACCATCAGCGGGATCGACTGCACCTGCGCCGCATGATGCGCCCGGAGAAGCGCCATGTGGCCGTTCATATGCAGTTCGGCTCGGCACGCGTGGAGTACCAGCCGCTGGGTGTCGTCGGGGTCATGGCGCCGTGGAATTACCCCTTGGTGATCAACGACCGGCACGACCTCGGGCAACGTGACCATCAACGGCACGCTCATGCACACCGCCCAGGACGACCTGCCGTTTGGCGGCATCGGTGCGAGTGGTATCGGCGCCTATCACGGCATCGAGGGCTTCCACCGGCTGAGCCATGCCAAGGGGATCTACGCGCAGGGCCGCTGGAACGTCGCGACGCTGCTGCGTCCGCCATTCGGCAGATGGCGGAACGGTTGCTGCGCTGAGTTTGGCTGGTGCTACTCGGCCGCTTCCGCTGCGCCATTGTCCTCCACGGACACCCGGGCGATATGGTTGGTGCCGCTCTGATGAATCAACAGCGCTTCACCATCCAGGGTGGTGCGCATATGGCGCAGGATGCCGGCATACACCGGGCCCGAGGGGATCGGCCAGCTCTGGAAGTCCTCCGTTTGAGGATCGAAGCGCACCAGCATGTCCGGCCGCACGCCGCTTTCGTTATACCAGACCGCTCCGTCGAACACTGCTATCGCATAGGGGTGGGAGTCGGGGCCGCTGGGCGAGTCCCACTCCTGGATATCGCCGGTGTCGGGATCGTAGCGCCCCAGCCGCCCCAGCCCGGAGTTGACCCACCAAATGATACCGTCTGCGTCGATATCGAGCCGGCGCACGGTGGTGCCGGCCTCAGGTAGGGGGATCTCGCTCACCTCCATCGTCTCGGGATCAACGCGCAGCAAGCAGTTGGCCCCGTTGCAGGAGACCCAGACGGTGCCATCCTCGGCGACTTTCAGCCCATAGGGGCGCGAGCGCTCGCGCGGACTCGGCACCACCTGCACCTCGCCGGTTTGCGGGTCCAGCCGGCCGATCATGTTGCTTTGCTGCAGGCTGAACCAGAGGGTACCGTCCGCGGCAAACTCGGCGGTGTGCGGGTCCCGCGCCGCCTCCTCGGGCATCGGGTACTCGCTGATCTCGCCGCTGTCGGGATCGAACCGGCCCATAGTGGCGTTGCGGTTGCCGGTGTACCAGGCCGCACCATCGGGGCCGATGTTGACCGAATGGGGCCGTGCGCCCGAGGGCAGGTCGAACTCCTGCATCTCGCTCGTCTCGGGATCGAGCCGGCCGAGGATGTCCAGCCACTGCCCCACCCACCAGATGCTGCCATCCGGTGCCTCGACCGGATCGCGGGAGCGTTGGCCCAGCGTGGGCACCTTCCATTCTTCGATCTGGAGTCTCAGCGGGCCATCCGCCGGCGTGGCTGCCCGGTTATCGCTGGGCGGGAAGTGCTCGGCCAGGTAGTCGAGGATCTCATCCTGACGCGCGGCATCGCCCGACAGGTCGATCATGGTCGAGGTGAGATATTCCCAGTCGTCGCGGGAGTACCCCGAGCTGCGCTCGATCAGGTTGACGCCGTGGCAGGCAGCGCAGACGGCTTCGACCGTCTCACGGCCCTCGCCGTCCGGCAGCGCGAGGGCCGCGGAGGCGTGGCAAAGCGCCGCGGCAAGGAAAACGGAACCAAGCGTTTTGCGAGCCATGTCGTTGTTCTCGATTGTGGTGGGGTCCTCTGAGCGTAGCCAATAACCCCGGGCAGCCCAACAGCCGAAGCGAAGCCAACGGCAGGGATCAGGACTTCGGCACGGCTTGCAGTGGCACATGGAGACTTCACCGATCTCGCCGCGGTACTCGTATTTCACTTTTCCGCATAGGCAGCTTCCCTTGTGCATCGGCGTCTTCTCCCGGGTGGCGTTTTCGCTATCTTGGCCTGTTTACGATCGAAGCACACGGGCATGCCAAGCCGGTACACTGGGGCGAAGCTCCCTATCTCTCTCCCCTATCCATGGCAAGGCAAACCGCGTCGATGAACGATTCCTCACCTTCTGACTCCCTAGCCGATCACCTCGGCGCACCCAAGCTGGCAGCCCTAGGCGGCCGCCAGGTGCTCTTCGCGATGGCCGCCGAGGCCGAGTACGGCCCGCATCTTAGGCAGCGTTTTACCTCGCTCATGACCGGCGTCGGCCCGGTGGAGGCGGCGGTGGAACTCACCGCGGCCCTTGCTACCCTCGCCCAGCAGGGGCGCCTGCCGGATCTGGTGGTGTCGCTGGGCTCGGCGGGCAGCAGGGCGCTCAAGCAGGCCGAGATCTATCAGGCGAGCTCCATCGCCTACCGCGACATGGACGCCTCGCCGCTGGGCTTCGAGAAGGGCACCACGCCCTTCCTGGATCTGCCGGCAATCCTCCCGCTGCCGTTGCGCATACCCGGCATTCATGAAGCGAGGCTCTCCACCGGGGCCAATATCGTCTCGGGCGAGGCCTATGCCGCTATCGCCGCCGAGATGGTGGACATGGAGAGCTACGCCTGCCTGCGCGCCTGCATGCGCTACGAGGTGCCGCTGATCGTGCTGCGCGGCATTTCGGACGGCAAGGCGGAACTGCACCACGTGGATGACTGGACGGAGTACCTCCACGTCATCGACGAGAAGCTGGCCGCCGCCGTCGACCGCCTCGGCGAGGCGCTCGCCGAGGGGCTGTTGGAGCGCTGACCGCTGGGTCTGGATTTGCACTTGAGGGGTATCTTGAAGGGTATACTGCATCATGACCTTCTCCCACAGTACCGATGGTAGCTGATAGGTTCCCTCCTATTGCCGCTTGGCGGCTGGCAAGCCCTGTCATGCGAAGAGCGCACGGCGGTCGACGCCATGAACGAGGCGGCCGCTGCCCATGGCGGCACGGCCGGATCGAGCGTCAGGCCGTCTCGCTCCAGCCCCCCCAGAGACCGATAGAGGCCAACCAGTGCCTGCTGCTCGTCCTGGCGGGCCAGGCTCTCGATCTCGCCGAGCGCCAGATCCACCTCGGAGAAGGCCTGCAGGGTGGTGGCACGATAATGGGCCAGCAGCTCATCGAAGCGCGCCTCGCTCAGCTCGCCCTGGGCGCGCAGGCGGCCGCCGTCGAATACCGGGCGAGCCAGCCGTGCCGCCCTCTTCTCGACTCCATGCAGGACATCCCCCCAACCCTCCTGCATCGATCGCGCCCGTCGCGTCGATGCCGTACATCACATCGTCATTTGTCGTAGTAGAGAGTAAGGCAGGATTAAGGAAAGGCTGTGGATGCACGCGGGTGACGCGCGCTTGCACCGCTTGTCGCCCTGCCGGGCCTTGAAGCGGGGATTGGTCTTGCAGTCCTCTTCGTCATGATCGCCTATTGCATGCTGAGCCGGTCGGTCCGGGTGTCCGCCTGAGCGGCATGGAGCTCGCGGTAGCGGCCATCCTGGCGGGCGAGCAGCTGCGCATGGCTGCCCTGTTCGGCGATGCGTCCGTTCTCGACCACGAGGATGCGGTCGGCATTGGCGATGGTCGCGAGACGGTGAGCGATGACCAGCGTGGTGCGACCCTCCGCAAGCTCGGCGAGCGACTGCTGGATGGCGCGCTCGGTCTCGGTGTCGAGCGCCGAGGTCGCCTCATCGAGAATCAGGATCGGTGGATTCTTCAGGAAGATGCGTGCAATCGCCAGGCGCTGCTTCTGCCCACCCGAAAGCTTGACGCCGCGCTCGCCGATGATCGTGTCCAGGCCTTCGGGAAGGTTGGCGATGACGCTGTCAAGCCGTGCGCGACGCGCGGCGTCGACAATCTCCGCTTCGCTGGCGTCGAGCCGTCCATAGGCGATGTTCTCGCGGATCGTGCCGGCGAACAGGAACACGTCCTGCTGCACGATGCCGATGTTGGAGCGCAGCGACTTCAGCGTTATGTCGCGGATGTCGACGCCGTCGATGGTGATCGCGCCGTCATCCGCGTCGTAGAAGCGCGGCAGCAGCGAGCAGATCGTCGTCTTGCCCGCGCCGGAGGGACCGACGAAGGCCACGGTCTCGCCGGCGCCGATCCGCAAGCCGACATCGAAGAGGACCGTCCGGCCATCGCGATAGGCGAAGCGGACCTTGCGGTATTCGATCTGGCCATGCAGATGACCGACCTCTTTCGCGTCCGGTCTGTCAGCAATGTCCGGCTTTGTGTCGAGGAAGGCCGTGTATCGCTGGAACCCCGCAATCCCCTTCGGGTAGAGTTCGATGGCCGCGTTGATCATGTCGAGCGGCCGGAAGAACACGTTCACCAGCAGCAGGAAACCGACGAAGCCGCCTGCGGTCAGCTCGCCCCTGACGACGAACCAGGCGCCGGCGAGCATGACCACCACCTGCACGAAGCGCATCGACAGGTACGACAGAGAGAACGAGGCGGCCATCAGCTTGTAAGCCTGCAGCTTGGTCCTGACATAGCCGTCGTTGTTCTTCGCGAAGAGCTTCCGCTCGTGTTCCTCGTTGGTGAACGCCTGTACCACGCGAATACCGCCGACATTCTCCTCGATGCGGGCGTTGAATTCGCCGACGCGGCTGTAGATCGCCCGAAACGTCCGGATCATCCGGCGGCCATAGTACAATGTGATCAGGCCGGCGATCGGAAAGACGGCGGCGGTTATCAGCGCCAGCGGCCCATGAACCCAGAACATGAGCACGAACGCGCCGATCAGCGTCATCACCGCGAGGAACATATCTTCGGGGCCATGATGGGCGACCTCGCCGATCTCGTCGAGATCCTTGGTCAATCGCGCGATGAGATGTCCGGTCTTCTGGTTGTCGAACCAGCCGAAGGAGAGCGTTTGCAGATGGTCGAACGCTTTCCTGCGCATCTCGGCCTCGATACACACGCCGAGCATATGGCCCCAATAGGTGACGATCGCGCGCAAACCTGCGCTCAGAAGATAGATCACCAACAATCCGGTTGCAGCGAGCGCGATCAGGCCGAATCCTCCCGTGGGCAGCAGACGGTCGATGAACAACGTCACCGCCACCGGAAAGGCCAGTTCCAGCAAGCCTGCTGCCACGGCACTGCCGAAGTCGAGCGCGAAAAGGCCGCGATGCGGGCGATAGTATCCGGCGAAACGCTTCAGGAGTTCGGCCATGGACGTCAATCGTCCTCGTCTTGAAGGGCGGCCTCACCTTCTGCGCGTCCCCTGCGCCAGTAAGCGACGGGCAGCACATCTTTCTTGTCAAGCTTCAGCTCTTCGCGCCAGTAGCGGCGGATCGCCTTGAACGCGGCGTATTCCACGCCGGCCATAGCATGGATGCGGGTACCGGCCGGCGGCATCTCTACCGCTCGCACGGCGTCGACAAGCATCGATGTCGTGCCAGGCTCGGCATCGTTTCGAAGAAGCCAGCGAAGCTCGATATCTGCTTCGAGCTCGATGGGCTGCTGCTCGCTTTCGTCTGCAACCTCTATAAAAGCCATGCCTTTCGCGCTCTTCGGAAGGGATTCGAGCGTGCGCGCGATGACAGGCAGCGCCGTCTCATCGCCAACCAACAGATACCAATCCGCTTGCGGCACGGCTCGGCCGACCGGCCCTCGTACACCGACGATATCACCCGGCTGCGCGTTCAGCGCCCAGCGCGAACCGACGCTGTGGTCGCCGTGCAGCACGAAATCCACGTCGAAAGTGCCAGCATCGAGATCGACGCTCCGGACCGTATAGGTGCGCGCCTTTGGCCGCTTCTCGTCAGACGGCCAAATCGTTGTCCCATCTTCGCCGGGAACAGGCCATTCGGGCTTGGTGACGCCTTCTGGCGGCACGAACAGCTTTAGGTGCTGGCCGCCATCGACGTAGCGATCCAGCCCCGGCCCCGACAACGTGATGCGCCGCATGTTCGGCGTGACATCGACGATCCGTCTGACCGTCATCTCATGCAGGTTCGGGAATTTCCGGGCACCGGCTCCGTCGCCGGTCCACACGAATCGCGGCCGCTCCCCTTGCGCGAACTCGATCAGATGGCTCGCCATGATCCCCTTCATGTAAGCCAACGCACCCTCGTCATCGGCCGTGGCACGCATGACGAGACCGTTCTCACGCGCCTGCATGAATGCTTCGCCGCGGGTAAACGTTGCCACCGCCCCGTGTTCGGTAAGCACGACCTCTGCGTCGTGCCCGGCGAAATGAGCGAAAACCCGTTCGATGAGGCGCTGCGGGTCCGCGATTGCGACATCGGCCTGGGCCTGTAACGGCGGTGTCGGCCGGGAAAGTTCAGCTTGCATGACGTATCTCCGAAGGGTTTGCGGGGCCATCGACCATGACGTGCAGGCGGCCGCGTGAGCAACGCTCGACGCGGGCCTCCACGCCGTAGACGGCGTTCAATATGGATGGGGAAAGGGCTTGGTCGGGTGTTCCTTCTGCCGCGACCGTTCCATGGTCGAGCACCACGAGACGGTCGGCCCAGCTCGCCGCCAGCGTCAGATCGTGCAGCACGACGACCACGATCCGGCCTTCGCGGGCGAGTGCACGTACGACCGTCATCACGTCGAGCTGGTGGCGCAGGTCCAGCGCGCTGGTCGGCTCGTCGAGCAGCAACAGGTTGGGGGCGCGCACCATCGCCTGGGCGAGACTGGCGAGCTGGCGCTGTCCGCCGGACAGGCGGCCGATATCCTCCATGGCCAGATCGAGAACGCCGAGCCTGTCGAGCACGCCTACAGCGCGGCGGCGTGCCGCCGGACCGCTGCCATCGAAGTCTGCCAGCGGCGACGCCTTCAGCGCGCCGATCACGCCCTCCAACACCGTCAGCTCGGCGTTCTGGGGCAGGCTCTGGGGCATGTAGGCGACATGCCGTGCCCGCTCGGCAAGGGTCAATGTGTTGAGATCGAGCCCACCGAGACGCACCGCTCCCTTGGCCACGACGAGACCTGCGAGACTTCGCAGCAGGGTCGATTTTCCCGCCGCGTTTGGGCCGACCAGTGCCGTTACCTTGCCGGGTTCGATCGGCGCGAGACTCAGATCCCGCAGCACCGGCTTGTTGCGGTAACCGGCCGCAAGATGGGAGATGACAAGATTACCCACGGCACCCATCACACTCTCTCCCGGCGGCGGAAAATCAGGGCAAAGAACACCGGCAGGCCGACCAGCGAGGTGACGATGCCGATCGGGATGATGACGCCCGGGACGAGGCTCTTGCTGGCAAGGTTGGCCAGCGACATCACCACCGCACCGGTCAGCGCGCTGGCCGGCAGGAAGAAGCGGTGATCCTCGCCGATCAGCAGCCGCGCGATATGCGGACCGACCAGGCCGATGAAGCCGATCGTGCCGACGAAGGCGACGGATGTAGCGGCGAGCAGGCTGATGCGCAGCAGCGAGAAGAAGCGCAACCGGGTCACGTCGACGCCGAAGCTTCGGGCGCGATCCTCGCCGAGACGCAGTGCCGTCAGCTTCCAGGATGCGCCGATGGAGAACGGCAGCATCAGCAGGATGACCAGGCCAAGGATCGCGATCGACTCCCAGCTCGCGCGACCCATGCTGCCCATGCCCCAGAACACGAGCTGTTGCAGCGCGTCGGGCGAGGCGACGAACTGGAGCAGACCGATGAGCGCGCTGAAGGTGAAGCCCAGTGCGATGCCGAACAGGACGAGGCTGTCGGCCCCCGCGCCGCGCAGCCGCGTCAGGCTTTGCAGCAGCAGTACGGAGCCGAAGGCGAAGACGAAAGCGTTGCCGGTAACGAGCCAGCTTGCCGGCACGCCGGGAAGACCAAGGCCGAGGACGATGGCGAGCGCCGCCCCAAACGACGCGGCGGATGACACTCCCAGCGTAAAGGGGCTCGCCAGCGGATTGTCGAGGATGGTCTGCATCTCCGCGCCCGCGAGCGACAGCGCCACGCCGACCAGCACCGCCATGACCGCCGCCGGCATGCGGACATCCCAGACGATCACCAGCGTGCTGCGATCGGCCGTGTCCGGCCACAGTATCGCGCGCAGCGTATCGTCGATGCTGAGGCTCGATGGACCTGTGGCGAGGTCGATGACGAAAGAGGCAACGAGGACAGCAACGAGCCCGAGCACGATCATGACTCGCCGCCAGGTATGTCGCTGATAGGCAGCCAGGACGGCTTCCCGCCGGCTGTGCGCTGGAGCTCTCTCCATCATCAGCATCTCCTCCGTCATCGACGCTTCTCAGAGGGCTGATTGCTGGCTGGATCGAGGCTTGCCCAGAACGGCCCCTTCAGGGGCGTTGCGAGGAACCGCCGATTGATTTCGTCAAGCGTCGCCTGAGGGTCGATATCGGCGAACAGTTCGGGGTGGATCCATTTCGCAAAAACCTCGACCGCGAGGATGCTCAGCGGCGAGCGCATAAGGGAAACGTCAATGGCGTGTACGCGGCGACTACGCATGGCGGCAAGGTCGCGAAAGCCCGGCTCAGTGGCAAGCTCTTCGAGTGATGCCATGGCGTGCGCTATATTCCGAGGCTCGCCGAATAGGGAGTCGGGGCCTGATGACAGATCGTTCGCAACGAAAATGTCGGGGTCGCGCTCGACAAGATATTCGAGACTGAGCTGGACAAGCCGGCCCGGCAGTGCCCCGTCGGCGATGTTGATCACGTTGAGATCGCCAAAATACGTTGTCACGCTGCCTTGCGCCGACGTCCAACAGCAAGGCAGGCCCGACCTGCGTGAAATAATCGCGAGTTTCGGGCGGGTGGGCCTAGCCGCTTCGAGCCAGTCGATTATCCGTTCGATCCGCCGGGCTTGGAAATCGATGAATTCGGCAGCCTTCTCCTCTTCGCCGATAGCGCGGCCGATGATCTCGATACTGGGGGCAGTGTTCCTGGCAGGGTCCTCCACGAAGTCGATATAGACAATTGGCACGCCCGTCTTCGCGAATGCCTGCTCGATAGCCGCCGGCCGCCCGCGTTCCGGAATGGCGGCGATCAGCAGATCGGGCTCTAGTTCCAGGGCCTTCTCGATGGAGAAGGTCTGGGCCCAAATGCTGCCGAGGTGAGGCTTGCCGGCCAGGTCCCGCTCCCCCTCGAACTCGCCTCCGCTTTGCAGCCCCCCCACGCCGACGACCAGATCCGCGGCATTGTGGCTGAGGAGCGACAGCGCTGGATAGTAGGCTGATGATGCCAGCAGGATACGCGTCGCCGGTGCCGGGAGTACGACGTTGCGGCCTGTGATATCGGTAAGCGTTATCTCGGCATGAGCGGCTGAAGCCCAGTTGAGAGAGATGAAAGCCGCCCCGATGATAACGATCATCGGGGTACGCCATACGACACGGCTGGCTTGCCACAGCTTTTGCCACATGTCGCTTACCATCTGTAGGTCAGTGTCGCCAAAGCCGAACTCCCTTCCCCGATGTAGCAAGCATTAATACCGGTACAGGTGACGTAATGCTCATCGAAAAGGTTCTTGACGTTCACGCGTAGGGCGAGACCATCAAGCTCGGGGTTGCGTTTTCCGAAGTCATAAGATGCAGCGAGATCGACAAATGTCGTCGCCGGCGACTTGAAGACATTCGCGCTGTCTCCATAGAGAGAATCCACGTATCGCGCCCCCGTCCCCAGCGAAAAGCCGTCGAGGATGCCGTGGTCGAACGTATAGTTGGCCCAGAGCGAAGCTTGATGCCTCGGGACGAACGGCAGTCGGTTTCCTAGCCAAGGATAATCGACGCCCTGGTATGTTGTTACGTCGTTGCTCTCCGTAACCTCGGAATCGCTGTAGGCATAAGCGGCAGTCAAATCGAGGTTATTGAAGAGCGTTGCCTTTGCCTCGAACTCGATGCCCCTGATGTTGGCCTCGCCGGTCTGCACCTGAAATCCGATGTTGTCCGGGTCGCGAGTGGCGATGTCACTGCGCGTGATATCGAATACGGACAGCGCGGCGAAGATCGGCGCTCTCTCGGGTTGATACTTGATCCCCGTCTCGAGCTGCCTTGCTTGGCTCGGCTCGAACGTGTTGCCGGAAAAGTCGGTGCCCGCAACGGGCTGGAAGCTGGTGGAGTAGCTCACATAAGGCGACCATCCGTTGTCAAACAGATAGTTCAGCCCAATGCGGCCGGAAAAGGCATTGTCGCGGCGGTCCGTTGTAGCGCCGTTGACATAATTGAATGTATCGATGGTCGCTGAATCATAGCGACCGGAGAGCGTAAGCAGCCATTGTTCATATCGAACCTGGTCCTGAACATAGACTCCAAGCTGCTTGAGGGTCTGATCGGTATGACTGCGATCTGCCCATTCAACGGGCGTGTAACCGGTGTAGGTCGGGTTATACGGATCTAGAGGAGCCGGGTTGTTCGTACCTACACGGTACCAGAATTCATTGCTGAAATTCTGATAGTCTATTCCCGTAAGAATCGTATGGTTAAGCACGTCGCCATCAAGATTAAAAGTAAGTTGATTGTCTACAGAAAACGTTCTTCCATTATTCATGAAACTGTTGGCGTTTCTTACAAGTCGTTGCTGAGAATCATCCTCCCATCCGCGGGCTGCCAACCCCTGGGTCAATGTATCCGTGAATGCATACTGAAGGTTCTGCTTGAAGCTGACTGTGTCATCGAACCAGTGCTCGAATAGATAGCCGACCGTAGCTGCCTCGCTGTCAAATCCGCCGAAACCCGGCTCTCCGAGATACCTATTCCTGGGAATTTGGCCGTTGGGATGGGAAAATAGAGTACCAGCTTCAGGATAGAAGCCAGCGTAATTCGAATCGACTTTTTTGTAGGACGACAGGAACGTAAATAAGGTGTCTTCCGTCGGGTGCCATGTAAAGCTAGGCGCAATGAATACTCGCTTCTCCTCCGCGAAATCGATCTGCATATCGGCCATCCGACCAAGACCTGTCAGCCGGTAGAGCAAGGTGCCGTCCTGAGTAAGCGGCCCGCCAGTATCGAATGCAACCTCTTTGCGATTATGGCTTCCCGTCTGCAGTTGAACTTCGCCAAAAGGGGTTTCGGTCGGGCGCTTGCTCACCAAACTGAGAATGCCCCCGGCCGGAGACTGCCCGTAAAGGGCGGACGCCGACCCTCGAAGCACCTCGATCCGTTCCAGGCCGTAGGGTTCGATCTGCGGAACGCCGTGTGTCGCAGTCGTATGCCCCGCCGGTAGGGCCAGGCCGTTGAGAAAGGTTGTTGGCGCAAACCCTCGTGAGTACACGAAATCATATCTGTTCTCGTCACCGTACAAGTGCGTAACGATGCCAGGCGTCGTTCGCACAGCGTCAGAGACGGTCCGCGCCCCTTGCTCCTCGAACTGTTTTCGGGAAATGACCGAGATCGAGGCCGGCGTTTCCAAGAGCGGCGTGTCGGTTTTGGTGCCGGTAGCGCTTCGTGTCGCAACGATCCCGTTCACAGGTCCCCAGGCGCTTTCACCCTGCACGGTGATGGTTTCGAGCATCCGCGTGCCGTCCGCTGCAATGCTCTGGCGCAGCACGTAGCGGCCGGTGCCGGTGTCCACCGCCGCATAGCCGCTGCCGGCGAGCAGGTGCGAGAAGCCTTCGTTGACGGTATAACGACCTTGCAAGCCGTCGCTGTCGTGTCCCGCCAGGGTCTGCGGATCGAAGGAGAGGGGCACACCGGCAGTGGCGGCGAATTCCGCCAGCACGTCGCCGAGCCGGCCGGCGGCAATATGGTATTCCTGCACCCCCGCATTGACCTGGGTGTCGGCGGCCAGGGCCAGATCAGGTATCAGCATGGCCACGCTTCCCAGGCCTGCGAGCGCGCAGCCAATGGCAAGTGTCAATGCCCTGGCCTTGAGAACCGGCGCGGTGCCTGGAAGGGAAGCGTTACGGGTCGGGCCCTGTGCATGGGCCTGCGGGTGGTGACGGGAATGGTTGCGTACCATGTGCGGGGTGCCTTTCGCCGGTGTTTTTCTGTTGGTGTCGACGCATCTTTCTGCGCTTTCACCCCGTTAACCGGACGAGCACGAAAAAGGTATCACTCAACATTAATATTTTTTTGGTGAACACCCTCTCAATGCGCCTGCACAGTGATCCACCAGGGGGTGGCGCTGCCAATACGCACCGGTAGCGTGGATGCCACCATGTCCAGGCTGGCGTGGAGATCCATCACCGGGAAGGAGCCGGAGATAGTGAGTCCGGCAACCGCCGGGTCGCAGCGCAGAACACCACGATGGTAGCGCCCCAGTTCGGCCAGCAGTTCGCCCAGCGGCATGTCGCGGACCAACAGCATGCCGCCCTCCCACAGGGCGGCGCTGGCATCCACGGGCCGCACTGACGCGAGGGTCTGCGCCGAAAAGGTGAGTTGTTCGCCGGCATTGAGTATGGCGACTTGCCCCGAGTGGGCCGGGCGCACCTCCACCGCCCCTCGAACACGGCGGCCCGAGTGGCATTTTCGAGACGGCGTGCGCTGAAACGAGTGCCCAGGGCGCGCAATGTGCCATGGCTGGTCTGCACGATGAAGGGGCGTGACATGGGCGACGGGTCGCTGCCGGTGGTGATGAGGATTTCTCCCGTCAGCAGCGTGAGGCGCCGCTCGCTGGCGGTGAGGGAGACGTTGACGGCGCTGGCTGTATTGAGCACCAGCCGGGTGCCATCGGCAAGATCGAGGGTGCGCTGTTCGCCGGTGGCGGTGCGCAGATCCGCCGACCACTCCCGCCAGGGGGTGTGACGCAAGGCCAGCCAGCTCGCTGTGGGTGCGGCCAACAGCAGCAGACCAAGGCGCAATATCTGCCGCCGCTCCGGACTGGGCAGGCGTGACAAGGCGCCGCGGGCGAGCTTGCCCGGCACGCGGTCCAGGGCGCCGAGCAGTTCCTCGGCGCGGCGCCAGGCCTCCTCGTGGTCGGGGCTGATGGCCTGCCAGCGTTCCAGTTGGGCATGGTCACTGTCGGAGGCCTCGCCGGACTGCATGAGCACCATCCAGTCTGCCGCTTCCAGAAGAATGGCCTGATCGAGGTCGGCGCCGGGGGCGTGGCTCGTCTTCATGGCTGCGACTCGTTCATCCGGTGGAAGCGCGTCAGCGCAGCGCCAGGCAGGCGGCGAAGGCGGTGCGCATGTGGCGCTTGACGGTGATCAGGGAAACGTCCATCCGCTCGGCGATGCGCTGATAGGTCAAGCCCTCCAGTTGCGACAGCAGGAAAATCTCGCAGGTGCGGGGCGGCAGGTCACGCAGCACGGCCTCTATGCGGTAGAGGACATCCAGTATCAATACCTGTGCTTCAGCCGAGGGAACCTCGGACGGTGCCACGCTGGCGAGGGTATCCAGCCAGGCGCGTTCCACGTCCTGGCGGCGCCAGTGGTCGATCACCAGCCCCTTGGCGATGTGCGTCAACAAGGCGCGTGGCTCATCGCCCAGGTCACCTGGCAGGCGGCGTACGAAAAGGCGAAGAAAGGTATCGTGGGCCAGGTCGGCGGCGTCGCAGGCATTGCCCAGCTTGCGGCGCAGCCAGCCGTAAAGCCAGCCATGGTGATCGCTGTAGAGGGAATGAAGCTGCTTCGCTGCGTGTTCGGTGGATGGCACAGCACTCTCCTGATTGCCCCGATCCCGATTGTCGGTCCTGATCATCAGTCGAGGACGAAAAAGAATCAGGCGCAAATGAGAATTTTTATTATTCTACAGAGTGAAATGCTAACCCTGCAAGATGCTATTCGATGTGATTTCATTCAACGCGGGTGGCGGCACGAGGGTACCGCTAACCGTTTATCCATCGGCCCCAGGCACGAGCCGCTCGAACCAGACGTCACGCACCCGTTCGGTGTGCACCCGATAGCCGAGCGGTTCGCCATCGCCGTTGCGCTGGAAGACGAGGGTGCCGAGTCCCCGATGATCCGTCTCGAAGCGGTCCTCGGCGACGGGGCGCAACTCGGCGGGCGCGAGGCTCCATATCGAGTCGATCACCAGGCCGTCGCCTTCCAAGCGCACGCGGTAGGTGATATCCAGCTCCGGGCTACGATAGTCGCCCGCATACGCCTGCAGCGTTTTGGGCGACGGCTCCGGCAGTGCCGCCTGACGCTCGAAACTCGCCTGGCGTTCACCACGATTGTCGTACTGCGCCAACGCCGTCACAGTGCCGTGGGCATCGCGCAGGACCTCGAAGTAGCGCGACTCGCGGCCGCCGTCATCCAGGCTGTCGTCTTCGCGCAGCACCAGTTCGACGCGCCACTCCATGTCGCCCCTGCGGCTCGTATAACCCAGTTCGCCATCTTCGACCTCCAGGCGCAGGGTGGCATGGCGTGACAGATAGACCCCTTCCAGTTCCGCCAGTCGCTCCCCGCTCTCGACCTCTGCCGCCAGCGATGCCTCCACGATATCGTCCGATTCCGCCTCGGGCAGGTATATCTCGGCAATGGCTTCCACCTTCTCGTTGAGCGATATGGGCGTGTTGGCGGCGGCGGCAACCGCGATGTCATGCTCCGGAAAGTAGACGAACAGGGAGCGAAACCCGGCGTCCCGGCCGCTGTGCTGGATGGTGCGGTGCCCGGCCATGGCACCCGTCTGCAAACCGAAGGCGTAGACCAGCGGCGAACCGTCATCCAGCGTCCCCGGCATGGTTACCTGCTCGATCAGCTCACGGTCGCTCACCACCGGCCGGGAGAAGTTGCCGGCCCATGCCGCGAGGTCCTCCACCGTGGTGAACAGGCTGGTGGTGCCGACGTTGTCGAAGTTCAGCAGCTCGCGCCGCCAGGCATCGCCATCCTCTCGCCGCGAATAGGAGTTGGCACGCCCCGGTACCACCTCGGTCACGTCGTCGAAGAAGAAGGTCCGCTCCATGCCCAGCGGCTCGAAGATGCGCTGCGTGGTGAATTCGCGCAGGCTCTGGCCGCTGGCGGCACGCACGATCTCGGCCAGCAGCGTATAGCCGGTATTGGAGTAGGCATGCTCACTGCCGGGGGGAAAGTTCAGCGACCGCTGGCGCGAGACCATGTTGACGATGTGCTGCTGGCGCAGGCGGTTGCCCATCTCCTGCCCGCTCAACTGGAACAGGATCCACTGGTCGCGCAGCCCGCTGGTGTGATGGATCAGGTGGCGCACGCGGATCGGCGTGCCGAAATCGGGCACCCAGGGCAGGTAGTCGCGAATGTCCGCGTCCAGATCCAGCTTGCCCTCGCGCGCGAGCAGGGCAATGGCAAATGCCGTGAACTGCTTGGAAACGCTGGCGACATGGGTGGGTGTGCGGGGAGTGAGCGGGGTACCGGCTTCCAGGTCCGCCAGGCCGTAACCGGCCGAGAAGGCAAGTTCTCCCTCCCGATACACGGCAACGGCCGCGCCGGGGCTGTCATCCCGGTCGAATTCGGCGAACAGCGCATCGATATGCGCCGCGTCATCGTTGGCAACGGCAGGCACGGCCACGACGAGCGACAGCCATGCGCCCAGGCCCATGGCGAGTAAAAAACGTGACGTCGATATCATGAACCACCACCTGACAGGAGATAAGGAGTCGGTTGAAAATATCTTCCGGACGCGATCAGAATCGGTAACGCAGCGTCATCAGTGCGCTTCGCGGCGCGCCATAGCGCACGCCCCACACGGAGAAGGTGTCGTAGTACGTCTCGTCGAAGGCGTTGTTGACGCTCAGGTTCGCCTGCCAGTGGTCATTGAATTGGTAGTTGGCATGCAGGTTCACAACCGTATAGCCGGACTGGGTGGGGCTGACGTAACCGACGCCCGGGATGGTATCCCCCTCGCCGCTCATCTCCCTCCTGCCCTGCCATTGCAGCATGCCGCCCACGCCGAGGTTGGACCACTCTCCCGGCAGTCGGTAGTGGGTGCCGAACTTGAAGAGATCGCGTGGAATCGTGCGGTTGACCCTTTCGCCCTCGCCATCCTTGGTGTTGGTATGGGTGTAGGCCGCATAGATATTCCATCCGGGAGTGATTTCGCCGCTGGCCTCGATCTCGAAACCACGGGAGGTGTTGCCCTCCCCCGTCGAACGATAGGCCTGGCTGCCGTCCGGCAGGGAATTTTCCGGCACGCTGGGGTCGATCTCCGCCAGGTTGTCCTGCCGAGCCTCGAAGACCGCGAGATTCAGGTTCAGTCGCTCATCCAGCAGTGTGGTCTTCACACCCAGCTCGGTATTGTTGCCGACGATGGGGTCAAGGAAGTTGTCATCCTTGTCGCGATAGGACTGCGGCCTGAAGATTTCCGTGTAGCTGGCATAGGCCATCACCTCCGGTGTGAAGGCATAGGTGATGCCAGCGTAAGGGGTGAACTCGTTGCTGTTGCGCAGCCGCGCATTGGTGGCGGTGTAGGTACCCTCGGTATCGTAGTCGTCGCGATAGGTCTCGTAGCTGGAGAGTCGTGCGCCCACGATCAGATGCAGCGGGTCGGCCAGGTGAAGCCGCGCCGCGCCGAACCAGCCGGACTCCTCGATCGTCGTCTCGCTGAAAGCGCCGGTGCGGAAGACGTTCGGTTTGTCGAAACCGCTGCCATCCCAGTTCGGAAAGTCCGGAATGTGGTATTCATAGCCGGCCGAATCGTGGTCCATGGTATAGGCGGTGTTCGTGGCCTTGGACCCGTTGAAGCCGAAGCTCAGCTCATGCGTTCTCCCCAGGACATCGATGGGGCCGCTGGTATTGATTTCATAACTGTCCTGCTCGCGTTCCGACTGGCTGACGAGGCTGGTATTGATCGACAGGCCCGACCCATCGGGCTGCAAGAATCGCCCGTCCCCGCGACCGACGACCAGCGCATCGCCGGTATTTTCGTGGCGGCTGTATGCCGCCTTGGCCGTCCAGCCATTCTGGAACGCGTGATCGAGGTAGATGAAGGAGTGCTGGTACTCCTTGTTCCAGTACGTCCAGGACGGAGCGATCCACGTGGAACGGGGCAGGCGGGTGAGGTTGCCCGCCGAGTCGAAGGCGGGCAGCCCGACGTTGGCATCGCCTTTGCGATCGGAGCGCTGGAAATCGTGGCCAAGGGTCAGCAGGGTCGAGGGGCCGATATCAGCTTCCAGTACGCCGGACAGGGTCAGTTCATCGTGGGAGCGTCGGTCGCTGAACGAGTCGCCCTCGCGATGCCCGCCGATCAGGCGGGCACGCACGCCCCCATCCCGGGTGATGGGAATGGACACGTCTCCCACGAGCTGACGCTGGCCCCACGAACCGGCCGCCACCGAGGCTTCCCCACCGAACTCCCGGCCGGGGCGCTTGCGAATCATGTTCACCGTGGCGGAGGGGTCACCGCTGCCGGAAAGCAGGCCAGTGGCGCCACGCAATATTTCGATCCGGTCATAGAGGATGGTGTCGAACGCCACGCTATGGAAGGAGCCGCGCTGAGGGGGCATGTAGCTGCCCTGCAGGCCATCCACCTGGTAATTGGCCACGTCGAAGCCGCGGATGTTGAAGGCATATCCACCATCGGGGTCCTGGCCGGTCGAGGTGGCCCCCGCAGTGAAGAACATGACGTCACTGATGTCGCGCAAGCCGAGATCGTCCATCTGCTGCCGCGTGACCACGCTGATGGACTGGGGCGTTTCCTGGGTCGACATGGTCAGGCGCGTGGCCGTGGCACTCGGGCCGGTCGCCGAGTAGGAGCCGGTCCCCTCGGTGATGCCGCTGGCCATTGCCGTGGCCTCGACCATCAACATCGGCAATTCCATATCCTGCTCGGCAGAGGCAGGTGTGGGCGCCTGCCTGAGCACATAGCCGCCATCTCCCAGAGGTACCGCCCGCAAGCCGGTGCCAATCAGCAAGATATCCAGCGCCGTCTCGATAGCGTACTGCCCGGAAAGCCCCTGGGTCTGTCGCTCGCCGAGCAGAGCGGCATCGTAGGAGAGATTGATCCCGGCGATACCGGCGAAGCGGTTCAGCGCCTCATCCAGCGGACCGGCGGGCACGTCGAAATAGCGGGTGTCGGCATGCGAGGGAGGTTCGCTGGCGGTCTGTGCGTATGCGCCGTGCGGCAGCGCCATGGTGGCAACGGCCACGCCGAGCAGCACAAGTTGCAGGGCGATGACCAGCCGCTTGCGTGGCATGGGTGCGTGAGGCCGGATAAAGGAGAATTGGCGTTCAAGCGCCATGGCATGCGAACGGCTAAGGATCATGTTTCACTCTCGACAAGACGGGTGGTTGATGGCTTTCCTATCAGGGAGGCCGGCCGAGAATGAAAATCCCCTCAGTTTTTTTGAAAAACGTTCGATGCCCGTGCTTTTAGCCTATCCGTCGGAGATGCTTTCCCCCACCGTGATCCAGAGCACACATGTGCCCAGGGATGACGGCCTTGCAGTGGCTGCTGACGCAGCCCGCCGCCGGCACGCGTGACAAGGTGGATATCGATGCCTCCCTGGCTGAAGAGCGCGCCTGGTGTTCGCTTTTTTCGATGCCAGCGCGCTGATCTACCTGTTGGAAGGCAAGGCCCTCTTTGCGAACCGTGTACGTGCCGAGCAGGCCCGCCACCGTGTCGGCGTCTCGCAGTCCGAGTTCGCCAAGCTGATCGGCGTCAGTGTGCGCACGTTCCAGGAATGGGAGCAGGGCCGCCGAATGCCCACTAGCACGGCCCGCACTCTGCTGCGCGTCGCCACACAGCATCCCGAAGCGCTGCGCGACCTGTCTTGAGGAAAAATGAGCGAATCAATCCGACGCTCCCACCATGACCCAATATCGCGTGCGGTAGGTGACGCTGATCGGCTGGGTCTGGGCAAGGAATTGCAGCGTGCGGTCGGTATCCCTCACCAGGAAGTGGCCGGACACGCGCAGCTCGGCCACGCTCGGGTCGCAGGCGATACGCCCCGGTCGATAGCGCGCCAGTTCAGCCAGAAGATCCTGCAGGCGAATGTTCTGCCCGGTAATGACGCCTTCGGACCAGCCGTCGACGTCGAAGCCCTGCGCTTCGGCAGGTACGCTGTTCTCCTTCGTTAGCCAGCGACTCTCTCCGTTGTACACGACGGCGGACTCGCCACCCTCCGCCGGGTGTAGCTCCACCGCGCCCTCCTGCACGCTGACGCGAGTACGCTGCCCGCCCAGCCGCACCACGAAGCGTGTGCCCAGCGCCTGCATCCTGCCGAAGGGGGTGTAGACCCAGAAGGGGCGCCTGGCGGACTGGCCGGCATCCTTCCCGGTAGTCACGAGGATCTCGCCCCGCCGCAGGATGATGAACCGGCGCGGGCCATCCAGGTCGATGCTGACCGCGCTGTCGGTATTGAGCACGACGACGCTGCCATCATCCAGATGTAGCGTCTTCTGCTCTCCGACGGCGGTACTGGCATCGGCCAGCAGGCGCTGCCAGGGCGTGTTGTCGTGGGCGATCCAGCCGGCTGCCACGGCGACACCGGCCAGCGAAAGCAGCTTCATGGCGGTACGGCGGCTCAGCAGGTGGCGTTCACGATGGTGCTGAGCCTTCCGCAGCGTATCCAGCGCCAGCTTGGGGGAAAGTTCCCCCAGGTCGCCCTGGAAGCCTCTCAGGGAGTGCACCCGCTGCCAGGCGAGAAGGTGCAGCGGATCGGCATTCAGCCAGCGCTCGAACGCTTGCTGCTCCTCGACGGAGGGAGTGTTGTAGTCGAGCCGGATCGACCAGGTGATGGCAGCATCGATGATGGCCTGCGCAAGCCGCTCGGTCGGCGGTGGGGCACCCTCGTTCATGATTCGAAACGCAGCGTATAGCAACGGCGCAGGGCCTTGGCGATGTAGCGCTCCACGCTGGACAGCGATACCCCCATGTGCTCGGCGATCTGCGGGCAGGTCAGCCCTTCCAATTGAGCCAGCAGGAAGGCGGTGCGGACCTTGGGCTTGAGCGAATCGAGCAGCCGGTCGATCTCGATCAGCGTTTCCAGGAAGATCATCCGTGTTTCGGGGGCGGGCGCCTCCAGCTCGGGCAGGATCTCGAGCGTTTCGAGCCAGGCGCGCTCCAGCGCACGCCGGCGCCAGAAGTCCACGACCAGGCCGTTGGCAATGGTGGAGAGATAGGCACGCGGCTCGTTCAGGTGCAGCGGTTGCCGGCGGGTGAGCACGCGCATGAAGGTATCCTGTGCGATATCTGCCGCGTCGCAGGTGTTACCGAGCTTGCGATGCAACCAGCCGCACAGCCAACCATGGTGGTCGGCATACAGTGAATGAACCTGCTGCGCAGGAGTATCTGTCAACACGGCGTTCTTCATGCGTCGCCCGAGAAAAGACCAATGATAATCATTTCTATCTTACAAGGCGTAACGCGGCTCATGCAAGGATACCGAGAAACCAGTCCAGCCAGTTGCCGAGATCCAGGTTGGCGTCGTGGTGGAAGCGTTTAAGGCGGGACAAGGCCTTCTCGGCGAAGCCGATCATGCCATCGATATAGAAGCGCCATCCGTGCACCGAACGGGATTCAGACACGCAGAGCCTCACGTTCGACATGGGGCCTGAGCTCGGGGCGTAGAGCCTTGTCGGTCAGCAAGTCCACCGGATGGCCCGGCGACTTCCGCTCGCTATTTTGGGGTGCAGTTCTACCTGGGAAATGTTCAACGAGCTGAAGCATAGCCCAGGCCCTCGTAGCCTTCCGTCTAGCGGCCTTCTGTCACGAGCGCCTTGTCGTCATCGAACGCCAGGTATTCCGCAATCGTCTCCATGCCTTCCAGCGGCCGCTCATAACTCCACGCAATATCGGCTTGGTCACCGAACGAGAAGTAAGCGGCGTCACCCTTGAACGGGCAGTGAGTCACGGTGTCGGAGCGGGTCAGCAGATCCATCCGCACGTCTTCGCGGGGAAGATAAAGCCGTGGCGGGTAGCCACGCTCGCGCAGCTCGAGGGCACGGGTGGTGTCGGCGAGCAGGGTGTCGCCGATCATTGCCTGCACCCGGCGATCATGAGGTTGAAGGGTGATACGGGGTTCGGTGGAAGTCATCACTTCGCCTCGAATGCGTGTTGGTGAAAAACTCGCGCAACCAACGGCCAGGTGGCCGCCGGTTGCCCATAGTGTGGTTCAGTGCTGTGTCACTTCGTCAACAAAAGCGGCTAGATCAAGGTTGAAGCGCTCGGCTTCCTCAAGGAAAGGCGCGTGGCCGGATTCAGCGTACAGTGTGCTGCGAATGCGTGAATTCAGAGCCATCGCTCGCGCAATGGATGGTTCGGGCCGTACCAGTGCATCACGCGCACCGTAGAGAAGCAAAATCGGCTTATGCGCCGCGCCCAAGCCTTCAGCAGCGGAGATAGTCATCGATGGCACGGCAGCTTGCATCTCGGGCGAGGCTAGGGCTGCGTTGGCGAGCAGACGCTGGAAGGTGACGATGTCGGGCTGCATCTCGAAGCACAGCGACAGGAATGATCGCTCGGCATCCAGGCGTGTTCTCAGGTCCGGTGAGCTGAGGACACGATATACCTCCGGATGCGACGCTATCTGGTCCGGATGCGACGCTATCTGGTCCGGATGCAGCTCTATCACACCACCAACGTATAGTGCGCCTGCGATATTGTCGTCTCCATATGCGGCCAGGTAGTTCGTGATCACTGCTGCCCTCAGCGACCATCCGACAAGTACCGGGTCATGAACTTCCAAGGCCTCGATCACGGCTGCCAAGTCGTCCGCCCAGCGGCGTCCGTCACTGTAGGCCTCGGCACTGGAGGGCTTGCTGGACAGGCCCCCTCCACCGAAGATGTTGTCGATCGGCGCGCTCGCTCGAGAAACGGGGGCGGGCGTACGCTCGATCCGCTATTACGACGAGCACGGTCTGCTCGCTTCTTCTCGCGCCAGTAATGGTTATCGGGTTTTCCCAGCCACGGCGATCGAGCAGGTCAAACAGATCCAGCGCCTGATCGCTGATCTTGAACGCAGACGCGCGCGCTTGCGCCTGATGTTGACTGAGGGCACCACCCCACCGCTGGATTGAGTGATCGTTGCGTCCGCCCGGTAGCAGTTACATACAAGCCAGCACCCACTGGCGCACCTAGCATGGATATGACCCTGAGCCTCCAAGAACAACGAGGGCATGACCATGCGTAGCCTGCAGCAATTTCTCGACGACTACGGCGACAGCCATCGCCATCCGGTGAACCAGTGGGTGCACATCGTCTGTGTGCCGGCCATTTTTTTCTCCACCCTGGGCCTGCTGTGGCTGGTGCCGATCGGCCGCTGGCTGGG
Source organism: Halomonas socia (assembly GCF_010977575.1). Lineage (GTDB taxonomy): Bacteria > Pseudomonadota > Gammaproteobacteria > Pseudomonadales > Halomonadaceae > Franzmannia > Franzmannia socia. Next base: position 2,194,142 of record NZ_CP048812.1, on the reverse strand, counting down.
GCTGGATGGTGCGTTCGAGCTGGAAGTAGAAGGCGAGTGCCGGCAAACCCGAGCCGCGGTGGTGGCGCCGGACGTGGCGCAGGCTCTGGATCCGAGACAGACCACCATGCTGGTGGTGCAGCTCGATCCGGATAGCGATGCCTGGCGCCGCCTGAAAGGAAACTTGGCGGGGCGGCCCTCCATGGACCTGCCGTTGGGCGAGGATATGGTCCAGGCGCTGGCCCGTAGCGACGATTGCCGCCCCCTTTCCGCCTTGGCGGTCACTCAGGCGTGATAACGCTTGTTGACCAAAATGGGGGTATCCAGGGTGCCCAGCCGCAGCCGCTTCATCTCGGGCAGGTCATCGCGAGCGCTGTAGAGTGGGCTGCCGCACTCCGAGCAGAAGACACGCGCCCTGTTGGGCGTGGCGCGATACTCCTTCAGGTACTCCGTACCTTGAGTAATGCGGAAGGCGGCCGAGCGTATGGGCGCCACGGCAGCGAAGGCACTGCCCTGCGCTTTCTGGCGCTGCTTGCAGTGACACATCGATACTTCGTCAATGTCGTCGGTGACTGCGTAGCGGATTTTGCGGCAAAGACAACTCCCCTTGTGCATGGCGGTGAGTCTTTCCAACGGTTTACCGCTACCGTAGCTTTATCGTCACCAAAGAACACGCTGGAAGCCCAAGGGGAATTGTTGTAAGCATTCCGGCGGCTTGGCTAGAGAGGAGACACAGCATGGATCAATTCACCGGCGGCTGCCTTTGCGGCGACGTTCGCATCGTGGCATCCGGACGCCCATACCGGGTCGGCCTTTGTCACTGCCTCGACTGCCGCAAGCATCATGGAGCCCTGTTTTATGCCTCCGCCGTGTTCCCCCAGGTGTCGGTGACGATCAAAGGAAAGACACACGACTACGCGGGGCGGCATTTCTGCCCGCGCTGCGGCTCGTCTGTTTTCGCGCGCACCGCCAACGAAGTCGAAGTGCACCTGGGAGCACTGGATGCCCCTGACCAACTGATACCCACCTACGAAAGCTGGGTTATCCGTCGTGAGCCCTGGTTGCCGCCGTTCCCGCTCAAGAGATACGAGCGCGACCGTGACGACACGGCACGCTATGAGGAGTAGGTTTGTGTGTGCACTTGATAGCGAGAATTCCTGTAATAGCTGACCACCACGCACAACCCACCACCTTGTCCCCCATAGGGTAAGCTGGCATCGTCACTCAACGATTATGTGAACCACACCACGAGGAGCCGCACCGTGTTTATCGCCATGAACCGTTTTCGGGTCAACCCCGAGAGAGTGAAGGAGTTCGAGCAGATCTGGCTGGAGCGGGAAACCCATCTGCAGGGCCTGCCCGGTTTCGTCGAGTTCCATATGCTGCGCGGCCCCGAGGAGGAGGATCACGTCCTCTACGCCTCCCACACCATCTGGAAATCACGCGAGGATTTCGAGGCCTGGACGCACTCCGAGGCGTTCCGCGCCGCCCACGCCAACGCCGGCCAGAGCCGCCGCGAGGGCCTCTACCTCGGCCCGCCGAAGTTCGAGGGTTTCGAGGTCATTCAGACGATCGGCGAAGCGGGCGAGGCTTGAGTTGCGAGGTCATTTAGACAATCAGCGCGGCGCACCAAGCAGGGGAAGGCAACTCTCCTCAATATGACGCAAGGTGTACTGCGCCATGCGTTGCCATGCCTCATCGCTATCACCTCGATAAGACAAGCGCTGTTCACAGGCAAACGTGTTGTTGTCGTTCAGATCCAGCACCGCCAGATCTCCCCTCCCAATCAGCGTGCTCACCTTGTGAATCTCGCCGATAAGGAGATATTGCGCGCCAGCGGCCTTGGCCTGCCCTGCAAGAGCGGCCAGGCCTGGGCTGCGGTGCGTACAGCGCTCCATCTCGCAGGTAAGGTCTACTAGCGCGACCTCTGGGTTCCCGGCAAGACCAGCGTGCAACGTCTCATTGAGCGACGTCAGTCGCGCTTCGTGCTCGGCACTTTGATCGTGGACTTCGCCAGACGTGTCACGGAAATCGAAGTGCGCCAAAGCCAGAGCCGGTTTGCCGGTATCAGCAAAAACCATCGATGCCATTACCATCGTGCTGGCCAGAAGCAGGAGAGAGCTTCCGCACGCGATCCAGCGATAACCGCTATGTGGGGTCATGACGCCTCCCGAGTGGAACCTCTGCTACATGCGCCTGGCAAGCAAGCTAGGCCCTCGTGCCTACGTGGCCCGCCCGATGAAGATGGCTCGTTATAGTCTTAGTGTATGATCGGCTTTACGGCCATCATTGGGCTGATGGGGCAGCAGCCCGAGGGGGAACGATGAGAGACCATCCGTATCACCTGCTCGATGTCTTCACTGATCGTGCCTTCACCGGCAATCCGCTCGCGGTGTTCCCTCGAGCAGAGGGCATGGATAGCGATACGATGCAGGCAATCGCCAACGAACTGAATCTCTCCGAAACCGTCTTCGTCGGTGAGCCTATCGCTCCCGGGCGCTACCCCATCCGCATATTTACGCCCGCCAGGGAGTTGCCCTTCGCGGGCCACCCGACGGTAGGTACTGCCCACCTTCTGGCAGAGCTGGGCATGGTTAAGCGTGATAGCCCCCTTACCCTGGAGGCTCGCGTCGGCCCCTTGGTGGTCCGTTATGAAGATGATCTCGCCGGATTTACCACCGCGGCGCCGATCGAGATTCAAGCCAGCACGCTTGACCCGCCCGTCGCTGCACAGTTGCTCGGCCTGGATGCGTCTGAGGTTGTTGGCGAGCCGGTGCTTGCTTCCTGCGGGCTGCCTTACCATCTGATCGAACTCGATTCGCTCGAAGCGCTGAGGCGGGCGCAGCCCTCGGCCCATGTCTGGTCAGAGTGGATAACACCTAGCGGCTTCGCTCAGATCTACCTGTACGTGACGGAAAGTACCAGCAGTGATGAGGGTTCCATCCGGACCCGGATGTTCTCGGGCCAGGGCGGCGGGCGTGAAGACCCCGCCACCGGCAGTGCCGCCTCAGCCCTAGCTGGCCATCTGGCCGTCAGCAGCGGAACAACCGGCTCGTTCCGCTGGGACATTAAACAGGGCGTCGAGATCGGGCGGCCTAGCCAGATCTTCGCCAGCGCCGACTTCGATGGGAGTGACTGGGTGATTCGGATTGCTGGAAAAGCGGTAGTCGTTGGCACCGGAATGCTGAAAGGCGCGTCAAGCAAGAGCGACAATTCCCGCTAACGCTGAAGCGAGACCAGCGTCAATCGCAGCCCATGTGCTGCCGGTAGCGCTCGGGATCGTGGCCCTCGGGCACGCTGTCGCAGGGGTCGCCCTGCTGGTTGGTATAGCCGCGCAGTTGGTTATATCGCGCTACCTGGTCGTCATCGAGAATCGGCAGCGTGTCGAGGTGGGTAGCCAGGTGCACGAAGCGTAGCTCGGCCCGTGCTGCCTCAGCGTCGGCGAGCCGCTGGCTTAGTCCTTCCTCGTCCAGGCTGCGTTCGGCGAAGCCCACCTCGATGGCGCGTTCGGCCTCTATCAGCCGCTCACCGGCGGGAATCGCGGCCTCGCGCATGCGCTCGAATAGCGCTTCGACTTCCGCCACCTGCTGCTCCTCAAGGGGAATCTCGTCGCGTAGTTCGAGCAGATGCGCCGGCCCCGGCACGCCATTCAACTCGGCCGGCAGCGCCAGGCCCCAGCCACCGCCGCGGCGCAGCTCTTCGATATCGTCCTGCGATAGGGTCTTTATCTCACGATCCTCGAGGCCAGCGTAGGATGAGTGATGCTGATGTTGGTGCTGCTCAGACGCCAGCGCGGAACCAGCAAGCAGCAGCGCGGGCAACAGAGTGAAAGAGCGTCGGGACATGGCGTTCACCTCAGAGTGCGATGGGCAAAGCCTCGTCGCTCGCCTTGCCGCGGTCAAGTCTCACCTGTACACGCACGGTGCCACGGGTGCCCGTCACTGACGGTAAGCGCTACCCATCTGCAAACTGCCGGCGCCAGCGGTTTTCGATGGTGTCGAGTTCGGCCGGGCCGTAACGGGCGACACCGCCACCGCTGTAATGTGCCCAGAGCTGATCGCCGTAATCGTAGTGCCACCACTCACTGGGCAGGTTGGTAAACCCCGCTTCCTGCATCACGTGGTAGAGCAGGCGGCGGTTGTTCCGGGCCCGGTGCTGCGCCGCGCTCAGCGCCGTCAGCGTCTCGAAGTGATCGCTATGCGAAGCCGGAATGGCTTCGTCGAAGTGCGTGCCCATGTCGAGGGGCATGCCGTCGGCGTCACAGAGGGTGACATCCACAGCGCCCCCGGTTAGATGCGGGCTCGGTGCCAGCGGATCGCGACTCGGCAGCGACACGAACTCGCGTGTGCGTACCATGAGCTCGCCCTCGTCGAGAGACGGATGATGGTGGTGGATCGTTTCATGCAGCGTATCGAACAGATACTGCTGCACGCGCCACGGCCTCCAGCCGTCCAGGACCACCATGCCGATTCCCTCGGGTAACTGCCGAGCGGCCTGAAGCAGCGCCCGATAGACCCCTTCGCGCACGAAGCACTCGGGTACGGCACCGGGGATGCCCAACCGCGCATAGGCGGGGAACACCTTGACGGGCTCGGGCGCGAGGCTCATCGGAACGAGGCGTTCACCGCATTCGGTGATCGGGAGCGCCGACACACGCTCCCACTCCGGCGCATCAGCGCTAGGCACATTCGCAAGTGGGATCGTATCGATGCTTGAGGAGTCGGAAGTCGGCATAGTCTTATCCAAGGACACGGGGCAGCCACAAGGTGAGCGGCGGGAACAGGATCAGCAGCAGTTGAACCGCGATGGCCATCAGCACGAATGGCCAGATGGTCCGGAACAGCGAGACGATCTCCAGTCGGCTGACTGCCGCTGCCACGAACACGCAGGCCCCATGGGTGGCGTGATCAGGGCGATGGTAATGTTGAGCGTGATGACGATGCCCAGATGCACGGGGTCGATCCCGGCCATCATGGCGACCGGCGCAAAGATCGGCGTGAGCAGCATCAGCGCCGAGACCTCTTCCATGAACATCCCGGTGATGAAGGTGATGCCGCTGAGCATCAGCAGGATCAAGATAGCGTTATCGATATAGGGCGAGAGCAGCGAGACGAACTGCGCCGGCACCTGGGCGTAGGAGAGCAGCCAGCTGATGGTGGCCGATGCCGCCATGATCAGGAAGATGGCCGAGGTGAGACGCGAGGTATCGACAATCGCCTGCCAGAACTGGGATACCCTGAGCCCTCCCAGCACGATGCCACACAGCGCGACATACAGGGCGGTCAAGGCCCCCGATTCGGTCGGTGTGACAAAGCCCATGACGATGCCCGCGACGATGATGAATGGCGCCACTAGCGCCGGCAGGGCGGCGACCGCTGCCAGTCCCAGTTCCTTGGCCTTTGGCAACTGGCCACGCTTCGGCAGGCCGTTACGCCACGCATACCAGGCGTTCATTGCCAGGAACGCCACCCCCAGCAGCAGGCCCGGGATTATCCCGGCCAGGAACAGGTCCCCCACCGAGGTGTTGGTCAGCGATGCGTAGAGAATCATGAAGATACTGGGAGGGATGATGGGCCCGATCAGCGAGCTGCCTGCCGTGAGGCCGGCCGCGAAGGCGCGCGAATAGCCTTCCCGCTCCATGGCCGGCACCAGCAGCGAGCCCAGCGCCGAGGTATCGGCCACCGCGGAGCCATTGACGCCGGCAAAAAACACGCTGGAGACGACGTTGACGTGGCCCATGCCCCCGCGGAAGTGCCCCACCAGCAGGCGGGCCAACCCCATCAGGCGCTCGGTCAGCCCGCTGACGTTCATCAGGTTACCCGCCAGGATGAACAGTGGAATCGCCATCAGCGAGAAGACATTGATACCCCCAAAGTACTGCTGAGGCATCATGCGCGGAATCATGCTGGGGTCGACAAAGAGAAAGCCGACCAGCGCCGTCGTCAGCAGTGCGATGAACAAGGGGAGCCCCAGCAATACATGGCCCAGAAATACTGCCAGCATGGTCAGGATCATGATACGGCGTCCTCCGTCGCGACACGCAGAGGCGCGGGGCCGTACCAGAGCACATGCCAGGCCAGCAGGGCAAAACCGATAGGCAGCGACAACAGCGGTAGCGTACGGCTGACGCCCAGCCCCGAGGTGGTGAACATGCTGACCGAGAGGGCGTAGCGGTAGCTGACCCAGGCACCCCCCAGCGCAATGCCAAGCGTCAGCAGCCACTGGTAGATATTCAGCAGGCGGGTCAGCGCGGGCGGCAGCAGTCGCTCGATCAGCGCAACACGCATATGACCGCCCTCTACCCAGACAGCACCTGCGGCGAGCATGACGGTGCCGATGATGAGAAAGCGGGCGAGCTCATCGGTCCAGATCGGAGCGCCACCGGCGAAGTAGCGCATGAAGACGCCATAGAGAATGGCGCTCAGGTTGATCAGCAGCAGGCTGGCGGCGATTGTCAGCGACACGGGGCGGCTGATCGCCAGCACGCGATGGCGCAGTGACGACATATAAAGGTCCTGTGAAGGAAAGGGGCCGAGCGTCCCGGCCCCGAAGGAAATCCGCTGGAATCAGTCGACCAGGTCGCTCATGCCGACGTCCTCGAGCGCCATATCGATCCAGCGTTGTTCGATGCCACGATCGGACAGCCACTCCAGGTAGGCCGGCTGGCCAATGTCACGAAAGGCTGCCAGATCGCCCTCGGAGGGGCGAATCACCTCCATGCCCTGCTCTTCGAGGAAGGCGATACGCTCCTCCACCTGCGATTCGTTGTGAACGCGGGCGTTATGGTTAGCCTCGGCAACGGCTTCCATGAAGGCATCGCGCACGTCGTCGTCCCAGGCGTCGATCATCTGGCTATTGCCGACCAGGAACTGGTTGGAGTACTGGATGTTGGCCAGCGTCAGGTAGTCCTGCACTTCGTAGAGGCTACCCAGGATGATGTACATCGGCGGGTTCATCTGACCGTCGGCAACGCCAGTGCGCAGTGACATGTACACTTCGGTCCAGGGAATCGGGGTGCCAGATGCGCCGAAGGATTCGTACAAGGCAACCTGGCTGGGATCCATGGCGCGAAAGCGCAGCCCCTCGAAATCATCGGGATGGGTAATCGGCCTCTCATCGTTGGTAAAGGCCAGGAAGCCACCCTCCTCGACAACCGCCAGCATATCGACACCGGCACGCTCTCGAAGCGTCGACTCGATCTCACGCCAGTAGTCGCCCTCGTCGAAGAAGTCGCGAGCGTCGTCGAAGTCGTCGAACAGGAACGGAATCGCACTGACGAAGATTTCATCAACCAGTGGAGAGACGCCTGCGAACGATGCCACGTTCAGCTTGGGCGTATTCATGGTCTGCTCCATGCGGTCCTCTTCTTCCCCCAGCATGCTGTTGGGATAGAGTTCCAGTTGGATTTCGCCATCGGTCTTGTCTTCCACCAGCGCCTTGAGGTTGGTGGCGAAGACATGCACCGCGTTCTTATCGGGATCGGGTGCGCCGTTGTAGCTCAGGTTGATGGTGGTCGCGGCCATGGCCTGGCCGCTGAGCAGCGCGCTCCCCAGCAGGCAGGCAGACATCAAGGTAAGCGGAAAAGGCTTCGAGACAGTCATCGACAAGCTCCTTGTTATTGGTAAAGACATTAGCAGGGTATGGATTGATCCGTTGACTATGCAATACCCAAAGCGTTGTTAAAAATGCAACGATCGGGCCTGCTCGGCCAACAGCCGTGGCGCATCGCCACGGAAGAACCGCATTCCCTGGCTAAGATGGGTCAGACATGTTCGAGCGGCCACGCTCAGCTCGCGTCCGTCCAGGCTCACGATCTGGGCGCGCGCCTCACTCATGATGGGATACGACAAGGGCAGGTGATGAATCTCATCGCGCTGGATTTCATCCACCACCGTCAGTTCCGGCATGAAGGTCACGCCGATGCCGGAGCGAACGAAGTTCTTCAGCACCGCCACCGAATTGGTATGCAGCCTGGCCTTGAGGTGCACACGCTCCTGATGGGCCACCATGTTGACCATCTGACGCATCCCAAAGGGATTGTCCATCAGGGCCAGTGGCCAGTTAGCCAAATCCCGTAACGTTAGAGGGCGCATCAGTTCCAGGAGTGGGTGGTCAGGGGGAACGATCAGATCCAGCGGCTGGCGTGTCTCGACGTGACAGTGAAGCGATGGATCGACGGGCGGGGCATAAAGCAAGGCAAGGTCCACCTCGCTGTCCTTGAGCAGCGACATGGCCTCATTCACACCGGCCATGCGGATTTCCACTTCGATGCCGGGAAAGGCGTTCATGAAGGCATTCATCGGAGCGTCGATGAGGTCGGCAATAAAGCCTTCGCCAACGGCAATCCGCACCTCGCCACGCGCCACGCCCTGCAAGGCGACCAACTGCGATAACACCGCCTCCTCCGCGGAGCGCTGTGCATGAAAATGCTGCACCAGCAGCTTGCCGGCTTCCGTGGTACGCATGCCGCCGCCATAGCGCTCGCATACCCGCACGCCCAGGTCTTCCTCGAGCTGCTTGAGCTGGCGACTGATGGCCGAGGGATCGATGTTCAGGTGAGCAGCAGCACGTCGCAACGAACCGCGCCGAATCACTTCGTTAAGATAGGCAAGCGCACGGGGGTTCAGCATACAAGGAGCTTCCTGGCAACGGTGTGGGGTTGAGCGCGCTGTGGCGCTCGACTGCCGCTTACCCTATCCCAAGATCCTCGCTCTGTGGGGGATCATCGCCAGGGCAGCCATTCCATCGGGCCACATCTGGGCGTGTCGTGACCACGCAGGCCGGGGGCGTTTTCCGACCTGCGCTTTTCTGGCCAGCGCCGAGACTAGCGAGACCGCTGCTCAAGGAGATACCCCATGCGGCAAGGACTCCCCAGGCGCACCCGTGGCTACCTGATCACCGGCGCCGGGGTGCTGTTGCTTTCCCCGGACGCCCTCTTCGTCAAGGACACTCAGGTCCAGGTGGAGGTCTTCATGTTCTGGCGGGCGCTGTTATTGGGACTGGTGCTGGGCATGGTAGCCCTGGCCCGCTATGGCCGCGGGCTGCCCGGAGCAGTGCGCGCCTGTGGCCCGGCGGCCCTGTGGTGCCCGCTGGCCTTCGCCGGCAGTGCCTGGGGCTTCGTGGCGGCGGTACGCCTGACCGCCGCCGGCAACGTGCTGGTGATCCAGAACCTGGCGCCCCTGGTGGCGGGGCTGCTGGGGCTGTTGCTGTTTGGTCAGCGCCTGAGGGCCCAAACCTGGGTGGTGATCCTGCTCTGCGTGCTGGGGGCGGGACTGATGGCCGCCGGTGAGATGGGCAAGGGCTCGCCGCTGGGGCTGGTGGTGGCACTGGCAATCCCGCTGTCGATTGCCGTCAACATGACCGTGGCCAGCGCCCAGCGCGGCGTGGATACCACCGTGATCCTGCCCTTGGGCTGCCTGGTGATGCTGCTGCCGGCCCTGGCCCTGGGCGGCATGCAGCTGCCGTCTCTGGCGGACCTGCTGCGCCTGTTGCTGATGGGGCTGGTGTTCCTGCCGGCGGCCTACTACCTGATCCAGACTGGGCCACGCTACCTGACCGGTGCCGAGGTCAGCCTGGTGATGCTGCTGGAGACCCTGGTGGGGACCCTGCTGGTGTGGTGGTGGGTTAGCGAGGTACCGCCGCCGCTGGCCTTCGTCGGCGGCGGACTGATCCTCGTCGCCCTGCTCGGCAGTGGCCTGCTGGATCTGCTACGTCAACGCCGCAAGGTGGCCGACGGCGCCCCGGATCCGCAGCGGATTCTCGCCAAGGCCGATGGGGAATCAGCCGATTCCCCGCTCAGTCAGCCCCTGGAAGAAGCCTCGCAACAATGAACGGGCCGCAGGGGTCTCGAGATTCCCACCATAGCAGTTGTGCGTCTCAACTAAAGCGCCTCAGCTTCCACCGCCCGCAACCCGGTCACCGGCGAGCCCCTGACCGAGGTGACCGCCTGCGGCACCGTTGATGTCGACAAGGCGGTGGCGATAGCACGCCGGCGATCTTCTACGAAGTCACCAACGACATGTGCATCGCCCGTGAGGAGATCTTCGGACCCGAAGCTGGTAGTGATCGATCGGCGTCGATGGTCTCGACGAGGCCCTGGCAGTCGCCAACGATACCAACTATGGACTCGGCGCAGCGATCTGGACCAACCACCTTAGCGACGGCCACCGCGCCGGCACCGTCTAGATAAACTGCTACGACCACACCTCCATCAACGCGCCCTTCAGCGGCTTCAAGCAGTCCGGCCAAGGCTGCGACAAGTCGCTGCACGCCTTCGACAAGTACACCGAACTCAAGACCACTTGGATCGAGCTGGATGCCTGACATGCCGATGAACTTCACCACCGGCCGGCAGGTGCCACTGGTGGTCCTGCCTCACCGGGCAGGCGATCGACAACGGCGGCACAGGCCTGGGGCACAACATCGGCCATGCCCTCGGCTCGCTCTATCACCTACCGCATGGCGTCGCCGTGACGCTCGGCGTAGAGGCCACCCTGGCCTGGACGATCGCAGGGCGCGAGGCCGTCTTCTCCCAGGCGGCCGAGGCCCTGTCGAGTGGCGACAACGCCAGCGATCTGCCCGCGTGCTTCAGCGCTCCGGTCGATGCCGCCCGCTTCGATGAGGCGCTGGCGCCTTGCGCCAGTCTCGAGATGGATGCCGAGGCGCTCGCCGCAACCATGCAGGCCGAGGAGAACGCCCCCATGGCCGACAACGCCGCGCGACGGCCAGAAATCGACGACTGGCGCGCGCTTGCCAAAACCACGGTGTCGCTGTTCGAGTACTGCCTGGCCACCCTAGACACCGCCCAGGAGCAGTCCGCATGAGCGTTATCGAACGCATCGAGATCAGCCACCACCAGCAACCGCTCGAGCCCCTTTCCGGCGACCTAGGACAGCCAGCCGCACCGACTATTTCCAGCGACCCTGGTCCGCGTGATCGACAGCGAAGGGCGCGAAGGCGCGATGTACGGCTTCGAGGACTTCCGCTCGCTGTTGCGGCACCCACCGCCCGCTCGAGCAACTGGCAGCCCTGGCCGAGCAAGTGCGAGACGCCGGTTTCCCAGCCATGAAGCTGCGCTTCGGCCGGCCCCGGCTCGATGACTACCTGGCGGCCCTGGCGGCGGTGCGCCGGACGCTCGGCGGTGAATACACCCTGATGGTGGACTGCAACCAGGGCTGGCGCATGCCGTGGGACGTACAGGCCCCCTGGGACCTGGCCAAGGCCAGCGAGGTGGCCGAGGAATTGATCCGCCACGACGTGCTGTGGATGGAGGAACCGCTCTACCGGGGCGACTATCCCGGCATGGCGGCGCTCAACGCGCATACCGGCGACCGACTGAAGATCGCCGGCGGCGAGATGACCCGCGAGCCCTACGAATTCCACGAGATGCTGCGGCGCGACTGCCTGGACGTCTACCAGCCCGACGCGGTCTGCTCGATCGGCATGCTGGGGCTGTCCCGACTGGCGCGGGAGGTGACCACGCACGGCAAGTGGTTCACGCCGCATACCTGGGGCAACGGCATCGGCCTGATCGCCAACCTTCACCTGACCGCCGGCAGCGTAGGCCCGGAGGGCTGCCCCTACCTGGAATTTCCCTTCGACCCGCCGGAGTGGCCCCCGAGGCCCGCGACTATCCGCTCCTCGCTCCGCTGACCACCGACGACGCCGGCTGGCTGACCCTCTCCGAGGCGCCGGGCCTGGGCGTCGCCCTCGACGAGCAACGCCTGCGCCGACCAGGCCACCTATATCTGAAACCACATGCGCAGCGTTACGGCGCTCCCTTCTGCCGCATGCTCAATCACCGACTCCAACATCCCCCCCCTAATGTAATGCCCAACAGGTATCAGACTGCACGCTCATATATCGAAATGACTCGCCAACGGCTGCTCATAGCTCCATGCCACATCGGCCTGATCGTCGAATCGATTCACCGCATCTCAAGCGCTCTCGCGCACGATGAGCCTGACACCTAGGTCTATCCTCGTTGCCGTATTTGCCGTGTCATCTCCCTTGAGTCGGTCGAGCAACAGCCGCGCGATATGTTCGCCGATCTCTTGCCGGGGGGCTCTACCGTCGTCATTGGCGGAATGGTGCTGCCGGTGAAGTCTTGATTGCCGAAGCCCACGATCGCCAGGCGCTCGGGTATCGACCAGCCTTGCCGCCGACATTCGAACATTGCACCGAGAGCGACCATGTCATTGGAGCAGAACACTGCTTGGGTCTCGGGATGGTCGTCGACCATGTGGCGCAGTAGATCACCGGCCTCCGCGGTATTGCTTCGCCCTGTCAGTTCGCGAAGCACCACCGAGCCCCCGGCGTCGGCGATTGCATCGCGAAAACCGAGATAACGCTCGCGAGCGCGGATGTCGCGTTGGAAGTTCGTGCTCAAGAAGGCCGTATGCCGATAGCCGTGACGCACGAGGTGCTCCGCCACCAGACGGCCGCAGGTATGGTGCGAAAAGCCTACCACCATGTCCAGCCCTTCCTGGCCGTAGTCCCACATTTCGATGATGGGGATATCGCTCTTGGCCAGCAGCGAGACCGATTTTCGACTGTGCGAGAACCCTGTCAATACCAGCCCGGCAGGGTTCCAGCTGAGGATCGAGCGAATCAGCTCCTCCTCGCGCGAGGCATCGAACTCGGTGTTGCCTATCAACAACTGGTAACCGGCAGTGCGCAGGTTCTTTTCCAGCGTCTCGAGGGTCTCCGAGAAGAACGAGAAGGTGATCGTAGGCACGATCACGCCGATGATATTGGAACGCGACGAGGCCAGACCGCCGGCCATCGTGTTGGGTAGATAGCCCAGCCTGTCGATCGCCGTCTGGATACGTTCGGCCCTGCGAGAAGAGACCTCGTCGGGGCGACGCAAGTAGAGCGACACAGTACTTGGAGAGACATCCGCAAGCTGGGCGACCTCACTCATGGTCGCCCGTTGTGAACTTCGTCTGCGTTTTTTCACTATCATCTCTACCCATTTTTCTTTGTGAAACAGTTCCTTGGACTCGTCGTGCCAGACTTTGGCCGGTACCTCACACTGGGGATGCAGCCATCATCCACACCGAAGGCAACGTATTAATGGCGGTATCAGCGCCGACCTTGAGTCATACCCCAGTGGCTAGCCATTCGACCAAAGGACGATCCTGGTGTCATTGACCCTACTAATCGTAGCGCTACGATTAGAAAGTGGAAAGCAGAATACAACCCCTTACCCTGATGCAAAATTAAAACTTCTCACATCGGGTAGATATAATTTCGTAGCGATACGAAAAGGAGACAACAATGAAACCCATGCGCCACTCCTTAGCCCTGATGGTTCTCGCCGGGGCCTCACATACCGCTCAAGCCCAAGAGACGTTAGAGATCATCGTTCCCTTCGCGGCGGGCGGTGCCACGGATATTGTCGCGCGCAGTTTCGAACCGATTTTCTCCGAGCAGCTCGGCGTCACCTCGGTGATACGCAACCTTGCCGGTGCCAGCGCCACGGTAGGCACTAGCGAAGTCGCCAAGAGCGAAGGCAACCCCAACATCATCGGCTACGAGCCGGCCGGCGCACTCAGCATTCAGCCCTCGTTGAAAGACCTTTCCTACGGACCGGACAGCTTCACCTATATCTGTCGCACCACGTCCAATCCGATGTTCCTGATGGTGTCGAAGTCGTCCGACATCGAAGACTTCGACCAACTCATTGCTGCCTCCCAGGAGCAACCGCTGCTCTATGGTTCCTCAGGGCCTGGCACCCTGCCGCAATTGGCGGTCGCCGCCTTGGTGGGCGAAAGCGATCTCGAGGCCTCGCACATTCCCTACAGCGGTTCCGGGCCAGCCATGAATGCGCTCGCTGGCAACGAAATCCAGATCATGGCAGACACCGAAACCATTCTCGAAAACTATGATCTCCGGCCGTTGGCGGTCTTTGCCCACCACCGCATCGAGGGCTACGAGGATGTGCCGACGATCAGCGAGCTGGGCCTGCCGGAGATGGAGTTCTCCGTCTGGCAGGGATTAGTCGCGCCCAAGGGCATTTCAGACGAACGGAAGACCCAGTATTCCGAGGCATGCCAGGCCACGCTTGAGTCTGATCGATTCAAGTCTTTCGCCGAGAACGCCAAGGCCGGCATCGCCTATCTCGGGCCGGACGAGTTCGAGTCATTCGTGAAGGAACGTTTCGAGGCCAACAAGCAGGTGCTACGCGATACCGGCCTGCTCGATTGAAGCAATCAAGCCACACCGATCTAGTGAGGTAAACGTCATGGTTGCGAGATTGGCTCACCCCAGGGTGTTGTTGGCCCTTGGACTGTTCCTTGTCGGTGCCGTGCTGGCGTTCCATGCCTGGAATGGTCCCTCCGATGCCATGCTGGTACCACGTTTCGTGCTGACCTTGTGGTGCGGGGTCGCCTTGGCAATCACGCTCGTCGAGATGTCGCGCGTCACCGGGCTGGGAAGCTGGTCGCTGTCGACACTCCTCGTGCTAATGGCGGCCATGCTCATCGCTGCCATCGCCGTGGCGAGCCTGGGATTTCTGCTTCCTGCGCTGCCGCTCGTCGCCTTGACACTATGGTTGTTTCGCCTGCATCGCCCACTGCCGTTGGCGGTGGGCACACTCGCCATCGCCGGTGGCCTGTGGTTCTTGTTTCACCACGTGCTGCTGATTCGACTGCCGACACTCTTGACCAGCGGAGCGCTGTGATATGGATATCATTCTTGCCGCGGTGGGCGATGCCTTCACCTGGCAGGCGTTGCTCGCCATCGTCGTCGGCACCTGGGCCGGGATCATCATCGGTGGATTGCCGGGCCTCGGGTCGGTGGTGGGACTGACCATCTTTCTTCCCTTCACCTTCGGGATGGACACCATTACCGGCATGGCGCTGCTGATCGGTGTCTACTGCGGTTCGGTCTACGGTGGCTCGATCACCGCCATTCTCATCAATACGCCCGGCACGCCCCAGTCGGCGGCGACCACCTTCGACGGCTATCCCATGACCCAGCAAGGGCGTATCGGCGAAGCGCTGGGCTGGGCGACGTTCGCATCCTTCTTCGGCGGCGTGCTCTCCTGCGTGATACTGATCTTCTGCGCGCCGCAGCTCGCCAAATTCGCCGTCAACTTCGGCTCGATCGAAGTCTTCGCTCTGATCTGCCTGGCAATGATGTGCATCGTGGGCGTTTCCAAGGACAGCATCATGAAGGGGCTGGTTTGCGGCATGATCGGCTTCTTCCTCTCCATGGTGGGCGCGGATCCCATTACCGGGGCCAATCGTTTCACCTTCGGCAGTTATGCCCTGTCATCGGGGCTGACACTGATCCCGGTAGTGGTGGGAGCCTTCGCTCTTTCGGAAATCTTTATGCGCTTTGCCTCGCGGGACGACCCTGGCGCGAAAATTCCCGAGGCCAAGTTACGCTTCCCTAGACTGGGTGAGTGGTTCAAGCGCGTGATCGAGCTCGTCCGGGGCTCGTTGATCGGCAGCTTCATCGGCGCCTTACCGGGCACCGGTGCAGCCGCTGCAGCATTCATCAGCTACGCCACGGCGCAGAAACTGTCGCCGCGCCGCGAGCACATGGGCCAAGGCGAACCGGATGGCATCATCGCGTCGGAGTCGTCCAACAATGCGGTGACTGGCAGTTCGTTCATTCCCACGCTGGCACTGGGCATTCCGGGCGACGTCGTCACGGCGATGATGATGGGCGCCATGGTGATCCATGGCATCACGCCGGGTGTGCGATTGATGGTCGATCAAGCGCAGACGGTCTATGCGTTGTTCGTCGTGCTGATCATCGTCAACGTCGCCATGCTGATCCTGAGCAAACCCTCCATTGGCCTGTTCCGCTATCTGTTCCGGCTGCATCAGGGCTACGTCATGGCCGCCATCGTCATGTTCAGCTTCATCGGTGCCGCGACGGTGCGCGGCAATCCGCTGGACCTGGTGGTTGCCGCCGTGACCGGCATCCTGGCCTACGCCCTGCGCCGTGCAGGCTATCCGCTGGCACCGCTGGTGATCGGCATGGTGCTGGGGCCGGAGCTGGAAAGCTCGCTGCGCCGTGGCCTGCTGATCAAGAACGGCGACTTCTTAGGATTTTTCACCCATAGCGGCATCTCCATGGCGCTGTTCTCGTTGCTCGCGCTGTTCATCGTCTGGACCGTGTGGTCGAGCCTCACCCAATGGCGCCAGTCGTCGGCCAACGCACGGCGCGCCGAGAGCGACGCCTCCAAGTAAGTTCCTTTATCCCGAATTCGTTACTGGGTACGCGACATCATGATCATTACCGACATCAAGACGCACGTGCTGGCCGCTCCGCTCGAGCAGCCCTTCGCCTTCTCCCAAGGGTGGGTGCATCAGCGCACCGCCATGCTGATCGAGGTCCACACAGAGGATGGCCTGATCGGCTGGGGGGAGTCGATCAATCATGGCCTTCAGCCGCCGCAGGTTGCCCAGGCCGTCGTCGAGTACGCCCTCAAACCGTT
This sequence comes from Halomonas socia, assembly GCF_010977575.1. Lineage (GTDB taxonomy): Bacteria > Pseudomonadota > Gammaproteobacteria > Pseudomonadales > Halomonadaceae > Franzmannia > Franzmannia socia. The sequence continues at coordinate 2,177,710 of NZ_CP048812.1, read as the reverse complement.
GCTCATCGGCCGCTCAGCGTTCGATCACGAAGTGTTGTGGGAGGAGATGTACAACCACACCCGCCCTTACGGTCAGAAAGGGGTGGCACTGTTTGGTATTGCCGCGATCGATATCGCGCTGTGGGATCTCGCCGGCAAAGCCTTGGGACAGCCGATCCATCGCTTGATGGGCGGGGCTTTTCGCAACGAGATTCGTCCCTACGCCACCGGCTTCTACCGTCGCAAGGGCGGTAAGTACCCCGAGGAAGTCGTCGAGGAGGCACTGCGCCACCAGGACAACGGCTATCGGGCAATGAAGCTCAAGACTGGCTTTGGTATCGAAGCCGATATCCGTGACATGCGTGCGGTACGCGAAGCGGTGGGGAGCGACGCCGCACTGATGATGGATGCCAACTGTGCCTACAGCGTGCCGGCGGCACGGCGCATTCTGATGGAGCTGGAAGAGACACGAGTGCACCTATTCGAGGAACCGTTGAGTCCGGAAAACCGCCATGGCTACCGTGAGCTCAAAGGCATCTCGCGTACCTGGATCGCCGCGGGCGAGAACGAATACTCCAAGTTCGGCTATCGCGACCTGATCAGCCAAGGTGCGCTGGATATCATTCAACCCGACCTGGGGGCCGCCGGAGGTCTCACCGAGTGCCAGAAGATCGCCGCCATGGCTCAAGCTTGGCACGTGCCATTGATTCCCCATGTGTGGGGCACCGGCATTGGCCTCGCCGCTGCCGTGCAATTCATCGCCACGCTGCCGCCACAGCCGCTGTCGTTGACCCCGGACGAGCCGATGCTCGAGTACGACCAATCGGCCCACCCCTTCCGCCAGGAACTGATCGGCGGGGAGTTCTCCCTCAACGACCGGGGTTGCGTGGAGGTACCCGACAAACCTGGGCTGGGAATCGAGATCGACCGCAACGTCATCGACCGTTATCGACTCTGAAGCGCGCACGTACTCAGCAAGGGAGCATGTTATGCATAACGCGAAAAAGGTACTGGTGCTGGGTGTCGACGGCCTGATCCCCGAACTGGTCGAACGTTTCTGCCACGAAGGGGTGCTGCCCAATATCGAACGATTGCGTCACGAGGGCGGCACGACGCGGCTGATGCCTTATATCTCGACCTGGGGCGACACCAACTTCGTCAACTTTCTCACCGGACAGGCACCGGGAAACAGTTGGGTGGGGCAACGCCTATCGCCCAGCGGAACGCGACACTTGTTGGAGTTGATGGCCGAAGCGGGACAAAAGTGTGCGTTGGTACACTTTCCCGAGTCCCTCAAGCCCACCGGTAAGAACGATCTTTGCCTGGCGCCGTTCTGGAGCGGCAAAGGCCCGGCACCGATGGAGGTGGCCCCCGCAGGCCTGCACAGCACCGATCTCTCACAGTGGCCTGACGTCCCTCAGAACGAGGCGCTGGGCTGGCCACCGAGCGGCAGCCTGGCCCATCACCAGAAGCACAACCGCCACGCAATCGAGCGCTCGGAAACGCAATATCATGCCGTTATCCGGCTCAATGCTGGCGATACCTTGGCAGTGACATTGAGCCCGGCAGCCAACGCGCGGCTACAACTGGCAGTCAAGAATAGCTCAGCGACACTGGGTGTGGGCGAATGGAGCGTCTGGTTGCCCATCGAGGCGGGCGATGAGCGGGGATACGTGCGCTTCAAGCTGCTGGCCTACGATGCCGAGCGAAGGCACGTGGATCTGCTGCAATCGCAGGTCACCATGCCCGAACGGCTGAGCAATCACCCGGCCCTGGCCGAGCGACTGACTCGGCGTCACGGGCCGTTCATTTCCAAGTGGGCCGTGTCGGCAGATCCGGACACTCGCTATTTCGAGACCAGTTTCGAAGAGGGCCGCTATCAACTGAAGTGGCTGGTCGACAGCGCCCTGACCTTGCTCAACGAGGAGGACTTCCGCCTGTTCGCCACGGTGTTCCGTCTCAATGACGAGACCCATCACACCTGCCTGGCCTATTGCGACCCCGAATCTCCCTTCTTTTCTCCCGAAGGACATGAGCGTTACCTGAGCACCATTCGCCATGCGTATCAAGTGCTCGACGACGCGGTGGGCCGCCTGCTGGCCGGGCGACGCGATGACACCGTGATAGTGCTAGCCTCGGATCATGGTGACGTGCCGAACCATTATCTGTGCGATATCTATCGACGGTTGGCAGAGTTCGGTCTCTGTGCACTCGACGAGCAGGGCCGACCGATACGTCAGCGCAGTCAGGCCTTTCTCAAGGATGAGCGCGGCGGTCTGGAAGTCTTCGTCAATCGAGACACGCTAGACGAGGGTATCGTTTCCGAGGCTGATGTGGCCGAAGTACAGACACGAATACTCAAGGCCTTGAGCACCTGGTACATCGATACGCCGCAAGGCGAACGTAACGTGGTCGCTTTCGCTCTCAAGAAGCAGGATGCCAGCGTGCTGGGTTATTGGGGCTATGCCGCCGGGGATGTGCTGTTCGCCTACGCCTCGGGATTCGTGTGGGGTGTCAACCGGCGTGGCGATACCGTGGCCGCCGTTGAAAGCGCCGGAGCCAACCATGGCCCCCAGGTACCGTCCGCCAGTACCGTGTTCGCCTCCAACCATGGACTGGCAATCCTCCACGGAACGGGAATACGGCCCGGTTCCAGACTGCCATTCGATACCCGACGAGGTATCCAGCGAATGGACAATGCCGGGGCCACGTTCGCGCACCTGCTGGGCCTGGACACCACTACACTCGATGGCATGCTACTGAATGCGTTATTGAACGACAATGCCGGTGGAGTTCAGTAAGACATCCTTGCGTACGAGCTTTCGTCACTGTGGGTGGCAACCTGACTAAGGGTTGGTCGGGTAGACCGGGCGATTACTCGTCCCGGCCCCCCTCAGATCCGGACGTGCGCAATTAACGCATCCGGCTCCTCAATCATCAGATTCGCTAAAAGGACCATCGGTGCACTACCCTTGCACGCGGCAAGGGAAGACGAGCCAGCAGTTGACCTGCCTTCTCCCACGTAATCCACCCTTTCTGGGAGCGTCGACTCAACCACTTTATCCAGTACCAGATTACCCGGAACCGGAACACCTGGAGCGCTCTGCCATTGTTGCAGATACCGTAATAGGCAAAGTGCCCTTGTACCTTCCGACATAGATGGCGATGCTGGACTTGAAGCGGCAGGTGCCTGTTCGCCCGACACCAAAGCGAAATATGCCTCAGTGCCCGTCTGAATCGGTCCTTGGCCGTTTTCTGCTTGATGATCCAGCGACCGCGCCGGGATTTTCCCCAGTAGTGGGTAAAGCCCAAAAAGTCGAAGGTCTCGGCCCGTTGCTCGCGGTGTGGTCGGAACCGCACCAGCCGGGTCTTGGCTGGGTGCAGGGTGAGCCCAAAGCGCGCGAAGCGCTTCGGCAGCACCTCCAACACCTTGCGGGCATCGGCTTCATTGCTGAAGGCAAGCACGGCGTCATCGGCAAACCTCACCGAGAATGCCCGTCCTCGCAGGCGCGGCTTGACGTCTTTCTCAAACCACTCGTCCAGCACGTAGTGGAGGTAGACGTTCGCCAACATCGGGGAAATCACACCCCCTTGCGGGCTTCCGACCTTACCTCTCTGCCACTGCCCGGCCTCCATTACACCGGCCTTGAGCCACTTGCCGATCAGGCGCAGGATGACACCGTCCTTCACTCGTTGCTGCAAAAACGCACGCAGGTGCTGATGGTCAATCGTGTCGAAGAAGGCCTGGATGTCCAGGTCGATGACCCAGCCACCTCCCATCGACGACAGCCCGTCCCACACCGTCTTGATCGCCTGGTGCGCCGAGCGTCCCGGTCGGAATCCATACGAGCCATCCCGAAAGTCATGCTCGTAGAGGGGTTCCAGCAGGGCCACCACGGCGCGTTGCAGGACCTTGTCTTCGAAGGTGGGGATGCCGATCGGCCGTGTGGTGCGTCCATCTCCCTTGGGAATATGGACGCGCCGCACCGGCGGTGCCCGGTAGCGACCGCTCTTGGCCTCCTCCAGCAACCGCTGGATATTGGCCTCGAAGTCGCGCACGAAGTCGTCCGCCGTCTGGCCATCGATCCCGACAGCGCCGTCTCAGCGCGTCATCAGGTAGGCCGTCTTCAGCCACTGGGCATCGATGTTATGCGCCAGTGACGTGAAGGCACGCTGCGGGAAGCGCTCTGCCAGCGCAGCTATCCGCAATTGTTTCGTGTACATGACACCAGGTTCCTGTGCACCTGTCATGTTTCCCTCTCGCGGTTCTGATGATTGGCCGCCCCTTCCCTCCAGCGGGTCCCGTCGAGCCGGTTCCCCGCCTTCTTAGGTACTATGAGCGACTCCGACTCCCGCCTTTCCGTCCGACCGGCTTCTTGTGCTCACCTGGCCGTACCCCTTGAGCGCCTGTGATTCGCTTCCAGTACCGTCAGGCGCGACAGCACCGGACCGGGAGCTTTCGCAGCAGGCAGCCCCTCGCCTGTGCCATACCCTTCAGGGGAGAAAGGCGGGCCTCCCAGGTTCCTGGGAAACCCCTATGTGGACATGCCCTGCTCTCCGACCCCGGCGACCCTCCCCGCCAAGCCACCCAGCGGGTTCGTATTGCCTTCCACTTTCAGAAGAGTGTCGGCGATCGCGACCATGACTATTTCGGGGCTCAATCACACGGCCTATCCACTCGCTATCTACGCTTCACAGCAGCGATTACTCGATGCTGCGCAAGACTCGCTACCGGCTGGTGGCTAACCTTGGCCGGGTGGGACTTTCACCCACTGGGTTTCAATATGCCCTTTTCACCTCCGTTGGTCGGTGTCCTAGGCGACCAGGCTTCTCCTGGCGCACTCTGAAAAGTCGGCGAGCGAAGGCCAGGCGCAGTGTAAATGAGTACTTTGGCCGACTTTTAACGCCGCATGGTCGAGCGCAGCCAGTTTTCGGGCAAAGTCTAGTGTGGTGTTCCAAAAGTACCAGCCATAATGTTTGGTCTATACTGCCGATTCATATCACTCTGGGAGGCAAACATGAAGACAGGCCGCCCCGCGACACCGATTACTCTGACCGAATGGGAGCATGCCGAGCTCGCTCGCCGAGTCAGGCAACGTAAAGGCCCTTCCGATGGGCGCATTCGTGCCAAGATTATCCTGGGCTGCGCCAACGGCGAGTCAGGGGCAGCCATTGCCCGGCGCCTTGGTATCGGCGTCCATACTGTCTCTCGCTGGCGAGTCCGCTTCGGCCGGTGGCGGCTTGATGGTTTGAATGATGAACCCCGCTCGGGCCGGCCGAGAAGCATCAGTGACGAACAAGTTCAGGAGGTCATTGATCGCGCTACCCAAACCCAGCCCGATAATGCCAGCCACTGGAGTACTCGGCAGATGAGCGAGGCCGTTGGCATCTCTCCCGCCAGCGTGCAGCGAATCTGGCATGCCTTCGGGCTCAAGCCACATAAAGAGAAGACCTTCAAACTTTCCACGGACCCGGCCTTCGTCGATAAAGTGCACGATATCGTTGGCCTGTATATGAACCCACCGGACCGAGCATTAGTGCTATCGGTTGATGAGAAGAGCCAGATTCAAGCGCTAAACCGGACCCAACCGGGACTGCCCTTGACCTTCGGAAAGCCTGAAACACACACCCATGACTACAAGCGCCATGGTACGACATCGCTGTTCGCTGCCTTGGACATTGCAACGGGCAAGGTCATTGGGCGACTCAAGCGTCGTCATCGCAGTGCGGAGTTTCTGGAGTTCCTCAATGCCATCGACAGGGATGTGCCAACATGTCTGGATATTCACCTCATCATGGATAATTACGGAACCCACAAGACCGATAAAGTGAAAGCCTGGTTGGCAGAGAGGCCACGCTATCATATCCATTTCACCCCGACCTCAGCGTCTTGGCTGAATTTGGTGGAACGCTTTTTCTCAACAATCAGCGAAAAATGGATCAAGCGGCAAGCGCACACCAGCGTGAACGATTTGGAAGACTCGATCCGGCATTATCTAGCGATTTACAACGAGGATCCCAAGCCGTTCAAGTGGCGAAAATCGGCGGATGACATTATCGCTTCCGTTGGCAGAGCCGCTGCATCACTAAATCGGCAGAAAGGCCGAGGCAATTAATGACCCTAACTTGTGAGACACCACACTAGGTGCCACCGGCAACCAGAGCCCTACGCATGCTGGCCTGGGTGTCCGGCGCCTTCACCAGGTCGATGAAGGCGCGCAGCGCCGCGGGCACGTGGCGATGCCCGGGATAGTAGAGCATCAAGCCGGGGTATGGCGGGCTCCATGCTTCCAACACCGCAACGAGCTGGCCCGATGCAAGCCGGTCGCGGGCCGCAACTTCAGGAACGAAGGCGATACCGAGGCCGTCGACCGCCGCTTCGACCATGAGGCCGATATCGTCGAGCGTCAGGGTGCCGGGTACATCGACGGCGATCTCCTGCCCTCGCCGTTCGAATTCCCAGCGGTATCGCTTGCCGCTGGGCAGCCGTTGGCGGATGCAGTGATGCTTGTGTAGATCGTCGGGCACCTTGGGCCTGCCGAAGCGGTGCAAGTAGTCCGGCGAGGCCACGGCGAGGAATCGCAAGTCATCGCCCAGCTTCACCGCAATCATGTCCTGGGGCACCGCCTCCCCCAGCCGGACCCCGGCATCGAACCCCTGCTCGACGATATCGACGAGCCGCCCTTCGCTGACGAGGTCGAGATCCACCTCAGGGTATTGCCGCAGGTAGGCGGGAACGACATGGGCTAGCAGCAGCCGGATCGCCTCCTTGCCGGCATTGATGCGCAGCTGGCCGCTGGGTTCGCCGCGGTCGTCGGCGAGCGTATCCAGCGTGGCATCCAGCTCCTTCAGGGTCGGCGTTATGCGCGCCAGGAACCGACTGCCGGCATCGGTCAGTGTGACACTTCGGGTGGTGCGGTGTAACAACCTGACGCCCAGCTGCTCTTCCAGATGTCTCATTCGGTGGCTCAATGCCGAGCGCGAGACTCCGATGAGATCGGCCGCGCGGCGAAAGCTCCGCTCGGCGGCTACCACCGCAAAGGCGTCCAGGTCGGCCAGCGTCGGCTTGGTCATTGGTGAATTCCTCTCACGACATCATCCCATACTAGACGACTTCTGCTTTCCAATCGGGAGTACCACCATGAACTGCAACCCACCCGAAGGAAGGAACGGAACGATGAGCAAGACATGGTTGATTACCGGAGCCTCCTCAGGCCTCGGCCGACTGATGACCGAACGGCTACTGGCACGTGGCGATCGCGTGGTCGCCACGCTGCGCCGGGAGAACGTGCTCGACGCGTTGCAGCAGGCACACGGCGAACGCCTATTGGTGCTGAAACTCGATCTTACCGATGTGCCGCGGATCCGCGAGGTTACCCGCCAGGCCTTCGCGCGTATGGGCAGGGTCGATGTGGTGGTGTCCAACGCCGGCTATGGCCTCTTCGGGGCCGCCGAAGAGCTCAGCGATGAGCAGATAGACCACCAGATCGCCACCAATCTCACCGGCTCGATCCAGCTGATCCGCGCAACGCTACCCCACCTGCGCGCCCAGGGCGGCGGGCGCATCGTGCAGGTATCCTCGGAAGGCGGCCAGAAGGCCTATCCCAACTTCTCGCTCTACCACGCTACCAAGTGGGGCATCGAGGGTTTCGTCGAATCGACGGCGCAGGAAGTGGCGCCGCTCGGGATCGATTTCATCCTGGTCGAACCGGGCCCCACTGCGACCGATTTTGCGACCGGGCTCGTGCAAGGCACGCCGATGGCGATCTATGACGCCACCCCGGCGGGCGATGTCAGGCGTGCCGTGGCGGATGGCAGCTTCGAGATAAAGGGCGATGCCGCCAGAACGGTAGACGCCATGATCGCCGCCGCCGACGAGCCCAAACCATCCTTGCGGCTGGCACTCGGCAGCTCGGCGTATACGGGCATCAAGCAGGCGCTGGAAGAACGGCTCCAGGCGCTTGAGGCCCAGCGTGCAGTGGCGCTTTCGGCTGACGCTGATTGAATCCAGCGCGTGTAGAGCCAAAAGGCCGGCTGCCAGGCTCAACAGCCATGCCGGCACTGGCTGAAATCCACCACGGGGCGCATCTCGATGACGCCGATGCTGACGGGGGTATGACCGCTCGCTACTCGCGTGGCTCCATCGAGATCCATGCTAGCCCTGTCGAAATCACGGTGCTCCAACCGACTAGCAGGAGTCGGTACGAACGACTAATCCTGTTACATCACCCGGAAGGAGCCCCACCATGTCGCACAAGATCTTCGTCAACCTGCCCGTTGCCGATCTAGAGAAGTCCATGGCGTTCTACCAGGCACTCGGCTTTACCAACAACCCGCACTTCACAGACCAGACGGCGGCCTGCATGGTGTTGAGCGAGGCGATACACGTCATGCTGCTCACCCATGCCAAGTGGCGTGTCTTCACCGACCGTCCGATCCCGACGCCCGACTCCAGCGAGGTGATGCTGGCCCTCTCCTGTGAGAGCCACGCGGCGGTGGATGCCATGAACGAGGCTGCCGCCGCCAACGGCGGCATAGCGGACATCAACGCCGCGCAGGATCACGGCTTCATGTACAGCCGTGCATTGGCAGACCCCGACGGTCATGTGTGGGAGCCGTTCTGGATGGACCCCGCAGCCATACCACAAGACGCTGAGTGATTTGACGGTACCATCTCTCCCGTCATGTCGGCATTGCCTGCCGTTTAGGTGCTCCGCCCCCGAGTACGGCCCGCCCTCGCGTCGTCAGCGCGAGCTGGCGGTGGGGCCACTCCTGCTGGGTGTCGCTGATGGCAAGCAGCGGCTCTGGTGCGTCGATCAGCGGTTGCAGTAGCCACCAGAACATCAGGTCGCCCAGGTAGGGCAGCGGCTCGTACTCGCGCATCAGATAGGAGAACGCCTTGCCCACCGGCAGCGGGCCATGGTCGTGCAAGATCTCGAGCGTCAGCCGTTCCGTCAGGCCGAGGCCAGTGTCCGCTGCGGGCCGCTCCTGCAGGTGGCGAGCCAGCGCGCGCCCCATCATCGGCAACGCCGGCGTACCGGTGGCGGCCAGCGCCTCTAACGCTTCGGGGCTTTCGGCGGTGAGTGCCTGCCACACCCGGCTGCCTAGTTCGAGCAACGGCGCCTCGATGGGACGGCGCTGCCGCCACAGCCAGGCGAGCAGATCCGGGGCCAGTTGGCCGATACCGATGAAGCGCGCTACGCCGGGCACTGACTCCACCGCCACCAGTTCGATCCTGCCCTTGGGCGGGTCCGCATGCAGCCGGTGGAGCAGGTAAGCGAGTATCAGCTGATCGTAGCTGTCGTGCTCGAACCACAGCACGATGCGCTCATGGTGATCGAGTTTGTCCAATGCCTCGTAGCCCTTGCCCAGCCGGGCCAGGGCGTCGCGTTCGGTCATGCCAGAGACCTCCGCCAAGAAGCTGGCTCGCAAACGCATCAGCGCCTCGGGTGGGAGATCCTGCAGCGGGCCAATGCAGAATGGGTCAGAGAATTCGAGGTAATCACCCTCAAAGCCGGCGGTACGCAGGGTGTGCTCGATATCCGAGCCGCAGCGGATGTGCAGCGTGATCATGTCGCGGTCGCCGCGCTCGTTCAACAGCCGCCACGAAACATCGAGCGACTCGATATGCGCCTTCAGTCGGGGCCAACTGGGGAAACCGCATTCGCGGGCGATGACGAGCTGGGCGTCGGCGAGCTTCAGCGACGCCTCGCGGGGCGGGAGATGCTGAAGCACCCGTGCCAGGGCGGCCGGTTCGTCGGCGCGTGCAGCCTTGAGCAGTTCCTTGGCACGCTTGCGCTGTTGTTCGAGATTGAAACGGCCGTGTGACGTGGCGTCACGCCGGGGGAGCGTGGACATACGATTCCCTCCATGCGCCTGTGTCCGCCGAGCAGGCCGGGAGTCGTATGGAATTCGTGATATGAAGCGATGGGCGCAGCCCTTTCCGCGGACGGGGACGCCTTGCGGCGCTTCGTTAAGCCTCCCCGAAAAACACCAGAGCGTCAATCCATAGAAAAGCCGCTATGGCTTGTAGCGTGTCAGTGCGATACCGCAAGCGATCAGCCCAGACGAGATGAACCGCCAAACGCCGACCCCCTCCTTCAAGATGAAGGTGGAGATCAGTGCAGCGAACAGCACGCCGGTTTCGCGGAGGGCCGACACCATGCCAAGCGGGGCGTAAGCCATTGCCCAGATAACGATCCAGTACGCACCAACCTGCATTCCACCGCCAAGAGCCGCAGGCACCAAATTCCCGCGGGCAACGGCCTTGATAGCCTTGTACTTCCAGGTGCTCGCAATGAGAAATGTTAGCAGCCCATTACCTATCGTCAGACACACCGCAAAACCAAGCACCGAACCCGCCTGCCGCGCTCCAAGGCCGCCTACCAATGTGTAAGACGCGATTAAAGCGCCTGTGCCAAGGGCCAGCAGAATCGCTCGGGGATTCTTGGTGAGGCCTGTTCGGGTATCGAGTGACAAGGACATCACGCCGACCGCCAGGAAGAGCACCCCGATCATTGGCAGAAAGCCCAGTACTTCACCCGCGAACACGGCGGCCCCCAGGGTAACGAGAAGGGGCGCAGACCCGCGGGCGATAGGATAGATCTGGCCAAAATCGCCATAGTGATAGGCCATGGGTAAGCAGAAGTGATAGGCCGTGTGTATCAAGATGGCCAAGGAGAGAAGTGGCCAACTCGCGGGATCCGGGAACGGTACGAAGGGCAGCGCGAATGCCGAGATGAGACTGCCGAATAGCGTGACCACTGCCATGACTGCAATCCTGTCGCCACCCACTTTGACGATCGCATTCCAGCTTGCATTGAACAGTGCAGCAAGCAATACGACCAGGGTGATTTCTAGGCTCATTCGTTAACTCTCTAGGCATTGGGGAGAGGCTTCGCGTTTATTGGCCCAACCTCTCTTCGGCGACGCGATTCATCGCGATTAAGCGTAGCGCAATACACATTTCCCAGCTTCTGCAGATAAAAGGGCATCAAAGCCCACCCGACGCCAGCGGCAACCACACGTGCTCGTAGCCGATGTTGATCGCGACCCACACCAGCAGCGCGGCCATGGCGAGGTTGAAGCCCTTGAGCAGCCTGGGGTTCTCGAGACGCTTACCGACCACGGCGCCCATCAGCGCATAGCTGCCGGGGGCGCCGAAGGCCAGCGCGGCCAGCCCAAGCGACCAGAACAGCAGACTCATGCCGTGGATGCCGGCGGCGGGAAACTGGATGGTGGCGATCGGCAGGGTCGCGATCATCGCTTTGGGATTGCACAGCTGCATGATCAGGCCATCGCGGAACTGCAGCATGCGCGGTGCTTGGCGAACTTTATCCAGGTCGATACTCGAGCGAGCGATCTTGATCGCCAAGTAGAGGATGTAGCCGCACCCCGCCACACCTACCACAGCGAGCATGTCGCCGCGCACCCAGGCCGCGCCGGCCCATCCGAATAGCAAGAAGAGCGTGAGCATGGCCAACCCCACGCCGATGAAGAAGCCGAGGGAGGTTCTGGCCTGGCCATTGAAACCGGCATTCAGGCCAAGCAGGTTCACGGGCCCAGGCGTATACATGACGCCCAGGGCATAGGCGACGATCTCCATGGGAGGCTCTCCGGTAGGTAGTGCGTCATGTGTGGCCGAGCGGCCGGGTTCAGCGCCGCTAAGTCACGTTGCGCTGGTACTGATACGGCGTCTTGCCGTAGATGCGCTTGAAGCGGCGATTGAAGTGGCTGAGGTCGGTAAAACCGTAGCGGAACGCCACTTCGATGGGCGCCACACCGGCCTCCAGGGCACTGCGTGCGGCATTGACCCGGCAGCTCAGCACGTATTGATGCGGCGTGATGCCGAACTGCTGCCGGAACAGGCGCAGGAAGTGGTACTTGGAGAGGTGGGCTGCCTGGCTGATCTCGCCCAGCGAGAGGTCCGACTCGAGGTGCGCAAGGATGTACTCCTTGGCGTGCAGCAGCAGCGCATCGGGGCGGCCCACCCTGCCGCCAGGCTGGAACTGGCCGGCGCGCTGCACCAGCCGCGTCGCCATGCGATGCAGCGCATGCTCCTGATCGATGCACGTGCCCTGCTGGTGGATCATAAGACCTGCAAGTTCGAGGATGGCATGACGCAGTTCGGGGTCGGCCAGCAGGGTCTCGCTGCCCTGGAACCGAGCGGCACGCTCGCACCCTGCCGCATCGGCGAACGATGCCTCGAGCTGGTCGGCAGGCACATAGAGCATCACGTAGCCCAACGTGCTCTCGTCACCTGGGTGACCGTCGTGCACCTGCTCGGGATTGAACTGAATGACGTTGCCGGGCGGGCTGCGGTGAAACTGGCCACCACTGAAAAAGTCCTGCCGCCCGGCAAGAGTCACGCCAAAGGCGTACTCATGGTGGGCATGACGGTCGTAGCTGAAGTCCCTCAGCGACGCCTGGAGCACCGTGAGCCCGGGTATCTGCCGGCTCTTGTAATAATCGAACTGGCTGGATTGCTTCGCCATGTCACACCTCCCTGAACGCCATACAGGCATAGCGTAAGCTCGGCTCCTGGGGAAGGCTTGGATATTATTGCGGAAGTACAGCTGGCTGCCCGACCAGATCTCACCAATGGTCGAAACTAAGGCGCCCTGCCCGTAAGCAGCCAGTCGCGATCGGGGCGCATACCGCCGTAGCGGCAGAGACTCGATCTATCTGAACGGCCCTAAGGCAACACATCCATGGCGCGCAGCGCCTCGCGGACAATGGCTTCACGCTTGGGAATATCCTCCATCCGGTTGGGGGTATCGATATTGAGCGCAAAGAATACCGGTCCGTTGGGCTGCTCGACCCAGCCCACCCACCAACCGTACTCACCGGACCAGCCGGTCTTGGCGCGCAGAATCCAGTCGCGACCGGCCTCTACGATCATCAGGTCCTTGACCAGTCGCTGGTCGGCCTCATCGAACGGCAACTCGTTGCGATAGAGGCGCTGGAGGAAGTCGATCTGCTCCTCGGCGGAGACCTCCAGGTTGCCCGGCTCCAGCCAGAAATTCTCGAGATCGTCGCCGATCTCGGCGTTGCCGTAATCGATCGCCTCCAGGTAGTGACGTTCTGTCTCCTCGCCCAGTTCGCGGGCGAACTGCTGATAGAGCCACACCGTCGAGTTGCGCATCGCCGAGCGCAGGTCCTGATCGGCATTCCAGGCCGGGACGCCGCGTTCGGTACCATCCCAGTCAAAGACCTGGAATTCATCGTCCGCCACGCCGGCATCCAGAGCGAACAGGGTATGCGGCACCTTGAAAGTGGAAGCCGGCACGAAGCGCGTCTGGGCTCGCTCGGCGTCATGTACCCAGGTCGCCCGGGCATCCTGGCGCTCATCCACTATCAGCAGGGTGCCGTCGGCAGCGTGTTCCTGAAAGAGTCCCGCCCAGTCGTCGCGGGGCTGCCAATCATCGGCCACTGCAGTCTGGGGGCAAGGCTCAGCACCAGAGCGCCGGCCATCAACAATTTTAGGGTCATGGTTCCATCCGGTTGTGGTCATGTTGATCGAGAAGCAAAAGACGAGCTCTCAAATGGCAGATTAGTGGGTCTCGGACGAGGGGCACAAACCATGTTAACTTGCATGCGCCATAAACTGGATTTGGGCTATGACGAGACCCTACCTGCCGCTCAACGCCCTGCGCGCCTTCGAGGCCTCCGCTCGCCACCTGAGCTTCACCCGCGCCGGCGATGAACTGAACGTGACCCAGGCGGCAGTGAGCCATCAGGTCAAGCTGCTGGAACAGCGGCTGGGCGTGGTGCTGTTCAAGCGCCTGCCCCGCGGCCTGATGATCACCGCCGAGGGCGAGGCGCTATTGCCGGTGTTGGGCGACTCCTTCGACCGTATCGCCGAGATGCTGGAGCGTTTGGAGGGCGGCCGGATCAGGGAGATCCTGATGGTGGGAGCGGTGGGCACCTTTGCAGTGGGCTGGCTGCTGCCGCGGCTGGCCGAGTTTCAGGTACGCCACCCGCACATCGACATCCGCCTGTCGACCCACAACAATCGGGTCGACATGGCCGCCGAGGGGCTGGATTACGCGATTCGCTTTGGCGATGGCGCCTGGCATGGCTGCGAGGCCGAGCCGCTGTTCGAGGCGCCGTTCTCTCCTCTCTGCACGCCGGGGATCGCCGCAACCCTGCATACCCCCGCCGATCTGATCCAGCATACGCTGCTGCGCTCCTACCGCGACAACGAGTGGCCGAGCTGGTTCGCCGCTGCAGGCATCCCTCGCCCACCACCGCTGGTCAGGGGCATCACCTTCGACTCCTCCCTGGCGATGATGGAAGCGGCGACTCAGGGCGCAGGAGTGGCACTGGCACCGCCACGGATGTTCGACCGTCAGTTGGCCGCGGGCACCATCGTCCAGCCCTTTGCCACCGCCACGTCGCTGGGCCGCTACTGGCTGACGCGTCAGATATCGCGCCCTTCCAGCCCGGCGATGATGGCATTTCGCGACTGGCTTCACGCGGACGTACGCCAGGCCTATGGCGAGGTCGGCTGATCGGCCATGACCCGCGCCAGCTCCTGTCGATACGCCGCCTCGTGCTGTGCTGGGTCAAAGGGAAAGCGGCCGAGTTCCACCGCCAGCTCGAAGAAGCCCTCCCGGGGCAGGTCGCCGCTGCGGCTGACCACCAAGGTAGCGATCATCGGGCGGCCGGCAGCCACATCTTCCCGCATCAGCGCTTCCAGCGCCAAGGCAACGCGCTGGATGGTACCCGGCGGCGTCAGCCCCAGGGCCTCGGCGGCCTGCTGATAGGTGATCGGCACGGCCTCGACGGGCAGTCTCATGAGCAGTTCACGCAGGTGCAGGGCCAGGTCGGATTCCTGAGGTGTCGCCATGACGTCGCAGCCCAGAGATTGGAAATGGTTTGCCGGCAAGCCTGTCACACCGGCGCCAGACATCACAGCGGCAGATGCAGGATGGCGCCGCGCAGGCCGTGCTCATCGGCCCACAGCTTGCCCAGGGTGATGGGCAGGCGGAAGCGGCGTTTGCCGGCGGCACCGGGGTTGAACAGCAGCCGGCCATCCAGCCACTGGTTGCGCGGCTTGTGGGAGTGGCCGTGGAGCACGGCATCGCAGGGCGTGGCGGGGTCGAACTCCGCAAGGATATGCACCAGGTGCAGGCGCCAGCCGTTGACGCTGAGGTCGCGGGTCATTGGCAAGGCCTCGGCCCAGGGCGCGGTGTCGATATTGCCGCGCACTGTGGCCAGCGGGGCGAGTTCGGCCAGGCGTTCGAGGATGGCGGTATCTTCGCCCCGGCTCCCCACATCGCCGAGGTGCAGGATCAGCCCGCAGCCCACCAGCATGGCCAGGGCTTCGGGGCGCAGCAGTCCGTGGGTATCGCTGATCACACCGATCGGCCGATCGGTAGTGATGGCCCGCATGGTCACCTCCTTGTCTAGTCCCTTTCGGTAGCCCCACTACCTGACAAATGGCGCAATGCACAACGTGTCGTTTTACTACAACGGCGCGTGCGGCTAATGACGCTTTGTGCAGTGCATGATCCTGGCCCATAGTGAAATCACGGTTCAGGACAGGGTATCGCTACCCCGACCCACTGCCCTGACCAGGCTACCAACTGAGCGCCGTGAATTGTCTTGATCCAGGCGCCAGAAGCGAAGGTCTTGGAACGTTTGTGACCCTGTCGCAGTTGCAGCATTGGGCGCTTACCCGGCCCGGCATGAGTAGCTAAGGCACCAGAACGCCATCGTCGATGGCAACCCCAAGACGGGATGCTCCCGGGGGATGATGACCTTACACGAGGATTTAACCATGAACTGCACCCAACTGACCCAGCAAGCCGACGCCATTGCCAACACCTTCAGCAAGCTGGACCTTGCCAAGCTGGTGGTTGCCCTGAAGGGCAACGGCGAGTCCCTGCAGCATGCCGTCGAGGTACTCGACACCATCGACGCCTGCCAGGGCTACACCCTCGACCAGGCCTGGGATGAAGTACGCACCGGCGAAGCTCCCCTGCTGGCCGCCAGCGATGACTGACACTCCCTTACCGGGACTCTCCTAGCATGAGCATGCGCCCCCTCCTCGGAGGGGCTTTTTCGTACCCCCTTCACTTCCCGCCGCCCAGGCCCTGCCAGTCTTCACGGTCCAGCTCGGGCTTCTCGGCGCGGAAGCGCGCATACAACTCGATGCCACGAGCGTCTTCCAGCACCTCCACCTCTACGCCCTTGCTGCGCAGCAAGGCTTCGGTGCCCGAGGCATTGGTGACATCGCCCACCACCACCCGCGAGAACCCGCGCATATAGAGCAGGGTCGCGCAGATCTCGCAGGGGCTAAGCGAAGTGAATAGCGTGGTGCGGCTGAAGTCGATGCGACCGGCGTCGCGGATCGCCGAGGTCTCGCCGTGGTGGTAGGGGTGGTTCTCCTGCACCAGGGTGTTGTGGCCCTTGCCGAGAATCCGTCGCGTGGCGTTGTCGATGATCAACGCACCGATCGGGCAGCCGCCCTCGTCGTAGCTCTTCTGTGCCAGCAGCACAGCGATACGCATCATGTCGGCATCGCTCAGCCGCTGGGCGAAACGCTCATCCATCAACGCCGGCAGGCTGGCCGTTGGCATATGCGCGATGGCGGTGAGTGCGGCGTCCGAGACCTCCGCATTTGCGTTCAATAGCGTTTCCATCGCGCCTCCAAAAATCGATTAGCCGTCCTGTAGTGGCTATCAGGCTACTACATACGCGGAGTAGCGGCATCGAGCCGCCAGTCGCAGACCGCCTCCACCCGGCGGTTCAGGATGGTTTTCCCTAAAGGGAAAAACATGCCATCCCATTACGCCTTTCTTGCGATATTTCCCTACTGGGAAATATCCATGGGCACATACCCAATACTGAGCTACCACTCTCCTAGCAGTGCCGTCATGCGACGCGCTGGTAGGTATCGCCCGCTTGACCGATGATCGCTGCGGGTAGTGTGATAGCGACTCCCGTCATGTGCAGTGCCGTCCCGGCCTGCGCCAGCCAAGAGGCATGCATGCGCAAGATTCTGCTCGTCGACAACGGCTCACTGCGCCCCCAGGCCACCCTCAACCTGCGTCGCCTGGCCGATGAACTCAGCCAGGCCAGCGGCGAGGCCATCGAGGCCGCCTCGCTGCTGCACTCCTACAAGATCCCTCCCGAGCAGCTCGACGGCCGCAAGGCGGTATCGATGGGGCCGCTGGCCGAGCAGGCCGCCGTCCAGGGCGTCACCGAACTGGTGATCGTGCCGTTTTTCTTCGGCCCCAGCCAGGCATTGACCCGTTACCTGCCGGAGCGCCTGGCCGAGGTGCAGGCCAACCATCCCCAACTGAGCATCAAGGTGGCGCTGCCGCTGGTCGACAGCCAGGCGCCGCTGGACCTGCGTCTGGCCCAGCTACTGGCGGAGAATGTGCGCGAGCGTATGCCGGGCCTGGCACGCCCCAAGGTGGTACTGGTCGATCACGGCAGTCCAATTCCCGAAGTCACGGCGGTGCGCAACTACCTTGCCGGCCAGCTCAGCGTGCTGCTCGCCGGGGAGGTCGACTGCGTCACCTTTGCCTCCATGGAGCGCCGCGACGGCGACGCCTACCGCTTCAACGAGCCACTGCTGGAAGACCTGCTGGCCGCTCCTGCCATGGCCCAGGGCGAGATGATCCTGGCCATGCTGTTTCTCTCCCCGGGGCGCCACGCTGGCGAGGGCGGCGATATTGCCGAGATCTGCGACCAGGCGATGGCTCACGCCCCCGCTCTCAACGTCACCACCACGCGCTTGGTGGGTGAGCACGACGGCATCTTAGAGGTCCTCGCTACCCGTCTGCAGCAGGGTCTGGCAGGCGAGCCGCTGCTGCTGGAGATGCCAGCATCAGGCGCTCCTGCCTGAGCCCTAACTGACGAGCGCCGCGCCGATGCCCTGTAGCCTGGCAATGATGGCCGCCTGATGGACTTCGAGTATGACGAGGCCTGTGTACTTGGATACCCTGGCGCCCACCTGGGCATGGCGCTTGGCTCAGGCGGCACCGAGCGTGCCGGCATTGGCGACGCCCACCGCGCTTGGCACGCTGCGCCGGATCGAGGCGATATCCTTGCGCGGTGGCGCCCCGAACATCCTCGAGTACTCGCGGCTGAATTGCGATGGACTCTGGTAGCCCACCGTGAAGCCGACGCTTGCAGCATCTGCCTGCTGGGTCAGCAGCAAGCGCCGCGCTTCCTGCAGGCGAATCTGCTTCTGGTACTGCAGCGGACTCATCGCCGTGACCGACTTGAAATGGCGGTGAAGCGACGACGGGCTCATATTGACCACCTTGGCCACGGCATCGATACGCAGCGGGTCGGCATAGTGGCCGCGAATCCAGGTAATCGCCTTGCTGACCTGGGTCAGATGACTCTCACCCAGCGCGATCTGACGCAGTGCCTCGCCCTGCTCGCTGCGTAGCAGTAGATAGAGGATCTCTCGCTCGATCAGCGGCGCTAGAATGGCGATATCCTGCGGACGCTCGAGCAGGCGTAGCAGCCGGGTCAGGGCATCCAGCAGTTGCGGCGATAGTTGGCACATCGCCATGCCCGAGCAGGGGCGATTCGAGACGGGCTGCTCCGGCATGGCGAGCAGCAGTTCGGCCAGTTTCGTCGTATCGAGCCGCAGGGCACAGGCCAGGTAGGGCTGCTCGGGACTCGCCTCGATGACTTCGCCACTGATGGTCAGATCCACCGAGGCAATCAGATAGTCCCCCGCGCCATACTCGAAGCAGCGATCACCGAGCATGGTGCGTTTGCGACCCTGCACGATAAAGCACAGCATGGGCTCGAAGATCGCCGGCATGGCCGCGGTCGGCGCATCCGCGCGATACAGCATCATCCCGGGTATCGGAGTCGTATCGCACCCATCACTATGCGGGCAGAACCGTTCTATCAGACGACTGACTTCTGCAAAGGGCGGTTTGTCCATCGCCATCGCCGTGCTCCTGTATCCGTAGGAGTATCAAGCTACCCCCAGGCAGTCCCTCGCACAATCTCGCATGCTGCATATTGAGAGGATCGTGCAAGGATCGCGGAGAATCCTCACAGCCATGACGATGCGCCCCTCAGCCAGATCAGCTGCCGCGTCATTTCATCTCGAAGCCGCGCTTGACCAGGAAATCGCGCATATGCGGACGCAGCTTGGTATCGAACAGCGGCTGCAGGTTGCGTGACCAGTCGGTGTCCTTGTTACCGCCGCTGCGCTCGCTGTAGTAACGGTTCATGGTGGCGTCGAAGGCCGCGACCTGACCATCGTCGTCACGGTAGGTATTTTCCATCAGGATCGCTTCCACCGGCAGGCGCGGCTTGACGTCAGGGTCGTGGGCCGGGTAACCGAGACACAGGCCGAACACCGGATAGACATGGTCCGGCAGCTCGAGCAGCTCGCTGATCTGCTGCGGGCTGTTGCGAAGGCCACCGATATAGCAGATACCCAGCCCCTCGGATTCAGCAGCCACCACCACGTTCTGGGCCATCAGGGCAGCATCCACGCTGGCCACCAGCAGTTGCTCGGTCATGCCACGCACGACCTTGGCGCCGGTGCGCTCGGAGGCCTCGGTGGGGCGTTTCATATCGGCGCAGAACACCAGGAAGTCCGAACAACTTGCGATATAGCCTTGGCCACCGGCCAGCTCGGCGATCATCTCGCGCTTGGCGGGGTCGGTGACATGGATGACGCTATAGGCCTGGACATGGCTCGACGTTGCCGCCGCCTGGCCAGCCCGAATCAGCTCCAGCAGCAGCTCGCGAGGAATCTTCTGGTCAGTAAACTTGCGTATCGAGCGGTGGGATTTCAACAGTTCGATGGTGGGATTCATGGGGCCTCGCTAACAGATTGCGTTCTGACGGTTCGAAACTGATACCGGCTAAGATACCACCCGCACATCCACTCTGGCATGCTCCCAGTGCCGGGCCCGACGACAGGCACGCCCCGCTGCGGTGTCGTCATGTGCTGGCAATGCAACCCGTTTCAGGAGCTGGATGCCGATGAACATTCGCACGCTGGAAACCTTTGTCTGGATCGCCCGGCTGGGCAGTTTCCGAGCGGCTGCCAAGCGCTTGTATGCTTCCCAGCCGTCGGTATCGGCACGCATTGCGGGGCTCGAGGATCAGTTGGGCGTGGAGCTGTTCGACCGGATAGGCCGGCATGTGAAGTTGACCGCTAAGGGGCGCGAGCTGCTGGTATATGCCGAGAAGATGCTGAACCTGCATAGCGAGATGTTGCAGGTGGTGGCCACGCCAACGGCCATCCACGGCACCATTCGCCTGGGCGTATCGGAAACCATCGCGCATACCTGGCTACCGCAGATGATAGAGCGCGTCAGCGAGGCCTACCCGGCGATCAACTTGGAACTTGATGTCGACATTTCCGTCAATCTGGCCGACAAGGTGGCGAATCACGATATCGACATCGCCTTCCTGATGGGCAAGGTAAATCAACCGGGCATGATCAACCGACGCCTCTGCCGCTACTCGCTGGTATGGGTGGCGAGTCCCCGCCTGGCGATTCCCGAGGCCCCCCTGTCACCAGCCGATCTAGCCAAGTGGCCGATCATCACCTATCCACGCAAGAGCGAACCCTACACCAACATCCGCTCCCTGGTGGACCCCATGAATCACTCCACCCAGATTCACTCGAGCTCGTCACTCTCCACCATCATCCGCATGACGGTCGACGGCATCGGCATCAGCGCCCTGCCCCGCGAGATCATTCAGCAGGAACTGGCGGCAGGGCGACTCAAGCAGTTCGAGGTCGAGGTGTCGATTCCAGACCTGGTCTTCAATGCGGCCTACGGCGCGGCACCAGGCGGCAATGTCGTGCACGCCGTGGCCGAGCTCTCTTTTCACACCGTCTCCGAATGCAACGTCGATACCTGACTCCGCCAGACATGTCTACTGACTCAAATCATTGATCCAAATTATTGATCAATTCTGATCTTAATTTTCGAATTGTATAAATCATCGTTTCTGCCTTAACTGTATTGGCGTGCATTCAGAGGCAGATCCCCATGTCGTCCACTATCCCGCTAGATACTTATTCGACCCCACTGGCCGTTCGCCTCGCCGCCAGAGAAGGTGCACTGACAGGGCCTACCACAGGCCTGGCCAATGGCTTCGTGCAGGTCAACCTGGTGATCCTGCCCGAGGCTCAGGCCAACGGCTTTCTGCGCTTTTGCCAGGCCAATCCCAAACCGTGTCCGGTACTAGTGGTCAGTGAGCCGGGAGCGAGGGGGTGTGAGGCGCTCGGCGATGACATGGATATTGCCCGAGACGTGCCCGCCTATCGCGTTTATCGCAACGGCCAGGCAAGCGACAGCGTCGCAGAGGTAGCCGCCGTGTGGCGTGATGACCTGGTGACCATTGCACTGGGCTGCTCGTTTACCTTCGAGCATGCCTTGCAGCACGCCGGGCTCGGGGTGCGGCATATCGATCAAGGCCGCAACGTGCCCATGTTCAACACCACGATCCCCCTCACCACCGCGGGGAGATTTGGCGGCAACCTGGTGGTGTCGATGCGCCCCTACTCGGCGGTCGATGCCATTCGTGCCATCCAGATCACCACCCGCTACCCCCAGGCCCACGGCTCCCCGGTACACCTTGGGGATCCCACCCTGATAGGTATCACCAACATCGACTCCCCCGACTACGGGGATAGCGTGTCAGTAGCTGATGACGAGCTACCGCTTTTCTGGGCCTGCGGCGTGACCCCGCAGCAGGTGTTGATCGATGCGGGTATCGAGTTCGCTATCACCCACAGCCCAGGGCATATGCTGCTCACCGATATTCCTGACAGCCACCTGTCCCTGTTTTAGCTCTACACAAACCCAAGAAAGTGAGGAAAATTCGATGATTACAAGAAACTCCCTCGTCTCCGCTGCTGCAGTCACCCTGGCAGTCGCAGGCTCCCATGCCGTGGCACAGGAGATCGACGAAACCAGCCTTTCCTATGTCGGCAGTTGGAGCAGCCTGTCGCTGTACCAGAACTTCGAGCGCCCCTTCTGGGAGAGCCATATACCGGAAGCCTCCGGCGAGCGCATTGCGACGGACGTCACCACCTTTGACCAGATGGGCCTTGGCGGTGGCGAGGTCTATCGCCTGATGGGGCGCGACGTGGTGGAGATCGCCTCTACCGTGATCAACTACGCCGTGCAGGATGCCCCGGAGCTGGAAGGCCTGGATATGCCGATGCTGGCGCCGGATGTGGCAACTGCCAGGGAAGTCGCGGACGCTTTCCGCCCGGTACTGGCCGATGCCTTCGCCAAGCGCTACCAGGATGCGCAACTGCTGGCGGTGGTGCCCTACCCCTCGCAGATGGTCTTCTGCAACGTCGAGATCGATGGCCTCTCGGACCTGGCGGGCAAGAAGGTACGCGCCAGCGGGCGCACCACCGCCGAGTTCCTTGAGGCGCTGGGTGCCGAAGGGATCACCCTCAACTTCAGCGAAGTGCCTGGCGCCCTTCAGCGCGGCGTCGTCGACTGTGCCGTGACCGGCTCACTGTCGGGCTTCAGCTCTGGCTGGCATGAGGTCTCTACGCACCTGTATCCACTGCCGGTCGGCGGCTGGGACCACGTCGTCACGGCCATGAACGGCAACAAGTGGGCGTCGCTCTCCAGCGCGACCCAGGAGTGGCTGATGAGCGAGATCCGCGACAACTACGAGAACCCGGTGTGGGAGTCTGCCGTCGAGGAGACCCGCGAGGGGATTGCCTGCCTGACCGGCGAAGACGAATGCACGCGAGGCGATGCCGGCAGCATGGTACTGGTCGAGGCAACGGATGAGGACTATGCCGAGGCCACTCGTCACCTCCAGGAAACCCTGCTGCCGAACTGGGCGAACCGCGTTGACCAGGAGTGGGTCGATCACTGGAACGAGACCATTGGTTCAGTGACCGGCCTGACAGCGGCCAAGTAATCGCACTGGATCATTGTCGACGACCGGGCTGCCAGTCAGCCCGGTTTCGTTCTGGAGAGAGACATGTTCGCACGGGTCAACACTACCCTCGACAAGCTGCTGGATTTAGTCCAGATCGGCTCGCTGTGGTTGGCGCGCGCCGGTGGCGTGCTGATCCTCGTGACCGTAGCCATGGTAACGATAGAAGTCCTGTCGCGGCGCTTCATGGGACGTTCTGCCGTACATGCCACCGAGCTCACGGGCTATATCATGGCGATCAGCGCCAGTTGGTCCTTCGCCTACACCCTGATGCGCAAGGCACATATCCGCATCGATGCCTTGTACCTGAATTTTCCCGTCAAGGTGCGCGGTCTGCTGGACCTGGTCGCGCTGCTGGCCATGGCACTGTTCTGCATCCTAGTGGTAGGCGCGGCCTTCGAGATCACCAGCGTCTCTTATACCGGCGGCGCCACCGCCAACACGCCTCTCGGCACCCCCATCTGGATACCTCAAGCGCTGTGGCTGCTCGGCCTGACCTGGTTCAGCGTTGCGGTGGGCCTGGTCACCCTGCGCGTGCTGTTTGGCCTACTGGGAGGAGACATCGACGGTGTTCAACGGATCGCCGGTAGCCCGACGCTCGATGAGCAGTTAAGTGAAGAAAACAAGGAACCCCTGTCATGATCCTGCTCGCACTGCTGGTTCTCCTTGTCCTCTTGCTGATCAGCGTACCGGTCGCGGCAACGCTTATTGCACTGGGGCTTTTCCTGGATGAGTTCTTTTCCCCCTTTCCGCTGGTCAGAGCCATGGGCGACGTCCTGTGGTCGGCCTCGGACAGCTTCCTGCTGATCGCCATTCCGCTGTTCATTCTGCTCGGCGAGATCCTGGTACGTACCGGCATTGCCAAGGGCACCTACCGCGCCCTCGAGAGCTGGCTGTCGTGGCTGCCGGGCGGCTTGCTGCATGCCAATATCGGCACCGCTACGCTATTTTCCGCCACCTCGGGCTCCAGCGTGGCCACCGCCGCCACCATCGGCACCGTGGCGATCCCCCAGGGCAAGGAGATGAAATACGATCCCAAGCTATTCACCGGCTCGATTGCCGCCGGAGGCACCCTGGGGATCATGATTCCTCCCTCCATCAACCTGATTGTCTACGGTTTTCTGACCGAGACCTCCATTCCTCAGCTGTTTGCGGCGGGGCTGCTTCCCGGGCTGCTGCTGGCGGTGCTGTTCATGGCCGGTACCGCGCTGATCTGCCTGTGGCGCCCAAGCCTCGGCGGCCCCAGCACGCACCACACCTGGGGCGAGCGTTTCTCGGGGCTCAAGCACCTGATGCCGGTGCTGACCCTGTTCGGCATCGTGGTGGGCTCGATCTATGCCGGCTGGGCGACCCCCACCGAGGCTGCCTCCCTGGGGGTGATCGGCGCGCTGCTGATCGCACTGTTCATGCGCAAGCTGTCGCTTGGCATCATCGTCGAGGCGCTGGACGGCACCATGCGTACCACTGGCATGATCATGCTGATCATCATCGCCTCGTATTTCCTCAATTTCGTGCTGGCCTCCACCGGCGTAACGCGAGAGCTTGCCGGTTTTCTGGAATCAGCGGGCCTCGGGCCCTACTCAACGCTGATGCTGGTGATCGTGCTCTACATCGTCCTGGGCTTTTTCATCGAGACGCTGTCGCTGATGGTGATCACCATCCCCATCGTGGCGCCGATCGTGATCGCCATGGGTTTTGATCCGGTGTGGTTCGGCATCCTGCTGATCCTGCTAATCGAGATGGCGCTGATCACCCCGCCGGTAGGCCTCAACCTCTACGTGGTGCAGGGGGTTCGCCAAGGCGGCCCCTTCAACGACGTGATGCTGGGCGCCTTGCCCTACGTCGGCTTCATGTTCCTGATGGCCATCGTGCTGATTCTGTTCCCGTCGGTCGCCATGTACCTGCCCAACCTGCTGCGCGGATAGCACCGCACACCACCGACAACCAAGGAGACTCCAATGACAAGGTTTTATCTATCCGAGGCAGCGCAGCCCATCGATGTTGAGGTCAAGGAGCTGATCATTGCCGGCTGGGCCGGCCGTGAGCAGACCGCCATTGACGAACATATCGAGGAACTCAAGGAGATTGGCGTCACGCCGCCTTCCACCACGCCGCTGTTCTACCGCGTAGCGGCCAACCAGCTCACCGCTGATGCTGCCATTCAGGTACTCGGCGAGGCCTCAAGCGGAGAAGTCGAGATTGTCTTGATCGGCACGCCCCAGGGCACCCTGATGGGAATAGGTTCAGATCATACCGACCGCGAGGCCGAAGCCTGGTCGGTGGCACACTCCAAGCAGGTCTGCGCCAAGCCCGTCAGCCAGCAGCTGTGGCGCCTGGACAGCGTGGTCGACCATTGGGATGAGCTGCAGATGAGCGCCTACGCCACCTTCGACGGCAAGGAAGTGCTTTACCAGCAAGGTGCCGTGACGGGGCTGCTGCATCCCGCCGAGCTGCTCCAGCACTTCGGGCTCGAGCAGCCGCAACTGGCCCCCGGCCAAGCGATACTGTGCGGTACCCTGCCGGTGATCGGTGGGGTGCGTGCCTCAGAGGCATTTCGTATGGTGCTCGAGGATCCCGTCACCGGGCGTAAGCTGGAGCACCGCTACGCCGTCCAGACGCTTGAGGTGGTGGCATGAGCAACACCACACCCTTGAGTCAGCCGGATGGACGCTCTGCCACCCTCGATGCCTTGCTCGACGGCATGCAAGAGGGTCGATGGCAGGCCAGTGACCTGCTCGACGCCTGCCTGAACAACGCCGACGCTCGGGACGATCCCCAGGCCCAGGTCTACACCCGACGCTTCGAGCGCACTGCCCGCGCCGAGGCGGCGGCGGCCGACCGGCTGCGTGCCGACGGCGTACCGACAGGCCAGCTGGCCGGGCTGCCAATTGCCCTCAAGGCACTGTTCGATGTGGCCGGCGAAGTCACCCATGCCGGCTCTCAGGGATGGCAAGCGGCAGCAGAGCGGGATGCCGTTATCGTCGCCCGCCTTCGCCGCGAGGGGGCGGTGTTGACCGGGCATACCAACATGACCGAGTTCGCCTACTCCGGGCTGGGACTCAACCCCCACTACGGCACCCCCGACAACCCACTCGCCCCGGGGCGCATCCCCGGCGGCTCCTCGTCGGGGTCTGCCGTGGCGGTGGCCCAGGGCATGGCCGCGGCGGGCATCGGTACCGACACCGGCGGTTCGGTGCGCATCCCCGCCGCGTTCTGCGGGCTGGTGGGGTTCAAGCCCTCTCAGTCCCGCGTTCCCCGGCAGGGTACCTTCCCGCTCTCGGACAGCCTCGACTCGATCGGTCCGATCGCCCGCAGCGTGGCCTGCTGCGCCCGACTCGATGCAGTGCTCGCCGGCCAGCCCTGGCAGCCTGCCACCGCACTGCCCTTGAAGGGGCGGCGCTTCGTCGTGCCTGGCGACTATATGCTCGACGGCATGGATGCAGCGGTGGAAGCCACCTTTACCCGCAGCCTGACGCTGCTGCGCGACGCTGGCGCCACGCTCATCGAGGCCCCGGCGCCGGTCCTGGCCAGCCTGCCGGAGCTGATGGAAGGGGGCGGCTTCACCGCCGCCGAGAGCTACCATCTGCACCGCCAATGGCTTGGCGAGCATGGCGAGCGCTACGACCCGCGGGTTCGCTCGCGGATCGAGAAGGGCGCCGTCTTGAGCGCGGCGGACTACCTCGAGCTGCTGCAGCGCAGGCGCGAACGCCAGCGTCAGGCCGATGCATGGCTCGCCGACTTCGATGGCCTGTTGGCCCCCACCGTGCCGGTGGTCCCGTCGCGCCATGCAGAGGTTGCCAGTGACGATGACTATGCCCGCCTCAACCTGCTGATCCTGCGCAACCCGACGGTGGCCAACCTGCTCGACCTGTGCGCGATCACGCTGCCCAATCACGCGCCGGGAGAGCTGCCCAGCGGGCTGATGCTGATCGGGCGCAACGGCGAGGATGCCACCCTGTTGCGCCAGGCGCTGGCGATCGAAGCGGCCATGGAACGGCGATGCTGATCGTTCTGGCAATCAAGCTGGTGGCCACCGCCGTGGTGGTCATCGGCGTGTCCATTGCGGTAGGCAAACTAGGGCCCCGGCTCGGTGGCATCATTGCCGGCATGCCGATCGTGCTGGGGCCCGGCTACTTTTTCATGCTCCAGGAGCAGTCGCCAGCGTTCATTCGCGAGGCGGCACTCTCGACGCTGCATGCCCTGGTCGCCACGCTGGTATTCACTATCTGCTTCGTGGTCTCGGCCAGGCGGCTGGGCGCCAGGGCCAGCCTGGCGCTGGCGACCCTGTGCTGGGTCCCTGCGGCACTACTCTTCTCGCAGCTACCGGGCGGGGTGGCCATGGCCGTGCTGATGTACGCCGTGGTGCTGCTGCTGGCCGAGGGCGTGAAGCGCTATCTCAGGCTGGCACCGCCCAAGGTTGTCGCCGTCTCGGGCTGGTTCGACCTGATCTTGCGCGGCGTGCTGGCCGGTGTGCTGGTGAGCATCGCCACCACCCTGGCGGCCAATGCCGGCCCGCTGCTCTCCGGCCTCTTGGTGGGTTTTCCCATCGGCCTGCTCACCATCGGCTGGACCCTTCACCAGCGCTATGGCGTCGAGGTCGCCCGCGCCACCGTGAGCATGGCGCAGCAGGGCATGCTGAGCCTGGTGGCCTTCGCTCTGGTGACCGCCATCCTGGCGGGCACGCTGCCCCCGCTGATCACCTTCCTGTTGGCACTGCTGGCCTCGGTGGGAGTGAGCGCCGCACTGTTCATGCTCAGTCAGTGGCGCGTTCGGCGCGCTTACAGCAACCGCCTCGCCCCCACATCCTATGACAAAGGAAGCCGATAATATGACGACGCCTGCTCCCGACAACGCCAGCGCAGTGATCGACTCCCGTTCCGGCGGCGAGAACGCCCGCCGCATCCTCAAGCGCGACCCCAACCCGCAGCTGTTTCGCCCGGCCAGGTTCCGCTCGGTGGAAGGCCGCAACCGCATCATGATGTCGCCCATGTGCCAGTACTCCGGCCACGACGGACTCTCCAATGACTGGCACTTCGTGCACTTGGGTGCCCGAGCCACCGGTGGCGCCGGCTGGGTGTTCACCGAGGCGGTGCATATCGAGCCGCGGGGCCGCATCACTCCCAACTGCCTGGGGCTGTGGAACGATGAGCAGCGCGATCGGCTCGCCCGCATTGCCGCCTTCGTCGATGCCCAGGGCGCCGTGCCGGGAATACAGCTGGGACACGCAGGCCGCAAGGCCTCGGTGGGGCGCCCATGGGAAGGCTCGCATCCCCTGAGCGCCGCCCAGGGCGGATGGGATGACCTGGTCTCTGCCTCCGCCCTGCCCTACGCCCACCAGTGGGGCATCCCCGCCGCCATGACCCCCAGCCAGATCGACGACTCCATGGCCGGCCTCAGGGAGAGCACCCGCCGCGCTCGGCAGGCCGGCTTCAAGGCACTCGAGCTGCACGGCGCCCACGGCTATCTCATTCATCAGTTCCTGTCGCCATTGAGCAACCGGCGTGATGACGACTACGGCGGCTCGTTCGACAATCGGATTCGCTTCCTGCTTGAATCGATCAGTGCGGTCAGAGAGGAGTGGCCCGATACGCTGCCGCTGTTCCTGCGTCTCTCCTGTACCGACTGGGTCGAGGGCGGCTGGACGCTCGAGGATACCGTGCGCCTGGGCAGGCTGCTCAAGGAGGGCGGCCAAGTCGACCTGATCGACTGCTCGTCCGGCGGTAACGATCCGCGCCAGCAGATTCCCATTCATCCCGGCTACCAGATCTCCCTGGCCCAGGAAGTCCGCACCCAGGCGGGTATCGCCACCGGGGCGGTGGGCCTGATCCACAGCCCCGACCTGGCCGAGTCGGTGATCGCCAACGGCCAGGCCGACCTGGTGATTCTGGGCCGCGCGCTGCTGGCCGACCCCACCTGGCCACTAAGGGCAGCGGCTACCCTCAAGGCAGAAAACGTCGAGTGGCCCAAGCAGTACGAGCGTTCGAATATCTTCTGAGCACCTAGCCAGCTGCGCCAGACTCCTCACGCGCATGACCCCATGCCGAGCCCCGGATAGGTCGCGATCTATCCGGGGCTCGGCATTTGGCAAGTGACACGAGTATGCTTAGGTGAAACAAGTCGAAATGACCAGGAGTCATCATGTCGAAGCTAACGCTACGACCACGCCCCCGCGGTGGACGCTGGCCGGTCGGGCTGGCCTGGTTGAGCCTGCTGCTGCTAGCCGGCGCGGCATTGATAATGGGTGGTGCAGGGCCGGCCCATCGTGTGGGGCTACTGGATCTGGGCAGCGCCTTCGGCTGGCTGCGCCAGGGCGCCTATGTGGCCTTGGCTGCCGCGGCCATGGGGCTGTTGACGCTGCTGGTGGCGAGCCTGTGCAAGCGGGCCCAGCCGGCGCTGGTAGGCGGGCTGGTGATCGTCGCGGTGGCGGGCATGATGTGGATACCCTACCAGCTCCAGCAGCGCGCCCAGCATGTGCCGCCGATCCATGATATCAGCACCGACCTGGACGACCCGCCGGCCTTCGTGGCACTGGCCGCTGCACGGGAAGCCGCGCCCAATGCCGTTGAGCACCCCGGCGAGAGAACCGCTAGCCAGCAGCGCGACGCCTATCCGGACATCCAGCCGATCGTCCTCGAACTCACCCTCGATGACGCCCTGAGCGCCGCCGAGGCGGCCGCCCTGGACCAAGGCTGGGAACTGGCAGAGGTCGGCCGTGACCGCATCGAGGCTACCGCCACTACCCGCTGGTTCGGCTTCAGGGACGACGTGGCGATTCGCCTCAGCGAGGTCGAGGGCGGCACCCGAGTGGACGTGCGCTCGGCGTCACGACTCGGCCGTAGCGATATGGGTACCAATGCCGAGCGCATCCGTGACTACCTGGCCGCGCTACGCGCTCGAGTCGAATAAGGTCGCCCCAAACGGCGGCCAGGAGCAACCGCTAGTCGGCCGGACTCACCTCACCACTCGCCGGGTCGAGCCGGTAGCGCTCGCCGTCCACCTCGAACAGCAGGCTGTCGTCCTGCCACTCGAGGACACGATAGTCGCTTCCGGGAGGGACGCCATCGGCGTGATCCGGGATGCGCACCGGGTGGGCGTTGGCCTCCACCGTCTCGCCCGCGGCGTCGCCCGCAACGACCACCAGGCTGCGACTCGGGGCCGGGCCCTCCAACGCGAAGACGACATACTCGCCATCGTCACGCCACGGCCCCGGCTCGACCTGGCCACCGTACTGGAAGGCCGCCGGGCGCAGCGTCTCTTCATTGAGGGCCAGCAGCCAACCGGCGCCGTGGGCCGCGCCTTGCGTGGTGAGCGCCAGGCGGGTCTCATCAGGCGACAGCTCGGCCGCAACGAAGCGCTGCGCGGCGCCGAACTCACTGTCGGCGTCGACGCGAATGCTGCCCGGTACGGCATCGATCTCGAGCAGCAGATCGTCGGCGGCATCATGAATCACCGCGTCATCCACCGTCAGCGGTGCCAGGCTCGCCGATGCGTCGGGCGACGAGTCGGAGCAGCCAGCGGCGAATAGCAGCATCAACGCCAGCACGGCGCTGCGATACGTCCACGTCACAGCTCCTCCTTGCGCTACCTGCTGTCCCGTTGCGTGTCTTCCTGCTTCTCCTCTTCCGGCTTGGCATGCCCCTGGTGGGCCAGCGCGCCAGCTTCGTCCAGCCGCGGGTGGTTGTCGAGAAACTCGCGGTGGATATCCGACAGCGCATCCAGCGCCTTGAGGGTATGGGTCAGGGCATGGATGGCGGCCAGCACGTCTTGGGTGTTGCCAGTCTCGGAGATGGTGTGCATGTTGCGGATCGGGAAGCCGATCGAGGTCGCCGCGCAGTCGACTGCGGCGAGCACCCCAGCCATGCCGTCGGTGCCGGTATCTGCGCCGACGATATCGCGCTGCAGCGGGATGTCGTGCTCCTTGGCCGCGGTCTCGATGATGCGGTTGAGCTGTTCGCTGGCGATGGCGCCCACCGACATGGTGAAGCCCTTGCCCATTTCCAGCGGCTGCATGCGCCGATCGCCGATGCCCGGCGCGGCGACGTAGTCGTGATTGACGTCGACGCCGATCAGCACATCAGGCTCGAGTTCGCCGGCCAGCACCCGGCTGCCGAAGCGGCCGATCTCCTCGTAGCTGGCGATGGCGAACATCACCCGCACCTGCTGGGTGCCACCGGCTTCGGCCATCAGCCGCGCCACCTCGGCGGTGACGAAACAGCCCAGGCCGTTGTCCAGGTAGGCACCGTAGAAGGTGTCGGGACTGAAGCCTGGGCGGATCGGACGGTCGAGCAGGATCGAGTCGCCGGGCCGTACGCCGAGGTTGAGCACCTGCTGCTTCTTGTTCTCGCCGTGGATCTGCAGGTCGAGGTAGATCTGCTCTTTCTTGATGCCTTTGCTGCCATCGCGCTGGGCCGGGTCGGAGAAGTGGATGGCGCCCAGTGCCTCGACGGTGCCACCACGGATCACCCGGTACTGTCCGGGGGCCTTGGGGTCCTCGCTGAACAGCTTGACTTCGTGGCCGATCAGCACCGTGGGCAGGAAGGAGTCGGTATTGATCCAGATCTTGCCGTCGTCACCGATGCTGCGTACCTGCATGCGGATCTTGTCGGCGTGGCCGATGATCATCACCTTGAACATGTCGTCGCGGCCGGGGTGGGTATCCAGCACCACGCCGGCGTGGCCCTTGTACTGGTGCAGCTGCCAGCTCTTGGGCGCAAAGCCCTCGAAGTAAGGCTTGAGCACGCCGTAGGTCATGGCGCCCTCCAACCCCACCGGGCTCGGCGCGTCCAGGATGCGGCGCATCAGGGAGAACTGCTCATCCGGCATGGGTTGGATCCAGGGCTTGGTCGCGTCGCTCATCGGGGTCTCTCGCTGATTGAGGAAGTATTTCCCCAGTCTGCCAGAATCCACGACGCCTGACCTGTCAGTGGGCCATGGTAGACGCGCCTCAGCTCTCGGCATCGTGCTCGGGCTTGCCCTTGCGCGGCGTCGAGGCCATCTTCTCCAGCTCGGCCTCGCTCATCGAGTCGTACATCGAGCGGGCAGCGCCCTCCAATTCGCCCACCTTGGTCTCGCCACGCTTGGCAGCGAGGGCCGCACCGGCCGCCTTCTGCTGAGCCTTGGAAATTGCTGGCATATTCAAACCCTCCTGATCGATAACGGCTTTACGCCTGAGACAAAATGCATGACTGGAATGGCTGCTCACCCTCAACGGACACGCGCGAAAGAGAATAGCTCCGCCAGGGGGTGGTCGTATCCTTCGATCAGGGCACGCAGCAAGCCGGCCCCCATCATGCTGTAGCTGATACCGTTGCCGCCGTAGGCCATGGCGAAATGCACGCGAGGGCCATATTGCGTGTGGGGGCCGAAGAACGGCAGGCCATCCTCGGTTTCGGCAAAGGTCCCGCCCCAGGAGAAGGTCGGGGCCATGGGCAGTTCGGGGAACAGTGACTCAACCTTCTCGGCCAGCCCCTGGGCTTTGTCGAAGACCCGTCGGTCGCGACGCGAAGGGATATCCTCATCGTCATCGTCGCCACCGACCATCAAGCGGCCATCGCCGGTAGTGCGCAAATACAGGTATGGCCGCGCCGA
Organism: Halomonas socia; assembly: GCF_010977575.1. GTDB lineage: Bacteria > Pseudomonadota > Gammaproteobacteria > Pseudomonadales > Halomonadaceae > Franzmannia > Franzmannia socia. The sequence continues at coordinate 2,145,220 of NZ_CP048812.1, read as the reverse complement.
CTCCCAGACCATGGTACTGGCCAGGCGACCAAGCGCCTCTGGCGCGATGGGATCGGTAATGAAGGCATAGCTACTGCGATTGACGGCGACCGACTGAGTCAGCCAGCGCTGTGACTCATAACCGGCGGCCACCACCAGCTGCCTGCAGCGCAGCGTATGCCCCGCCATCGTGCTCAGCGTCACGCCGTCGCTATCTGCAGCGATTGCCTCGATCTCGGTACGATCGAAGACCTGGCCACCATGTTCGGTTACTCGCATGAACAGCTTATAGGCCATGCGATAGGGGTCCACTCGCGCCGCCAAATGCGTCAGGATGGCGCCCGGTGCCTCGATGCCGAATGCACTCTCGAGATCCGCCCGGGTCAGCCAGTCGGCCTCGAAGCCATGCTGCCGGCGCAGGTCATACTCCTCCCCCAGGCTCGCCACGTCCTCGTCACCGCTGGCGTAGTAAAGGCTCTGCTGGTAGCCGAAATCCATATCACCCAGTTGATTGGCCAGTGCGGCAAGATCTGTGATGGCATCGGCACAGGCGCGATAGGCCAGTACGGCATTGTCCTCACCGTAGCGCCGGGCCAGATCGACCATGTGGGTATCGATCTCATATTGCAGCAGGGCGGTACTCGCCGCCGAGCTACCCCAGCCGACATCGCGGCGCTCCACCACCACGACATGCTGGCCATGGCGAGCGAGCTCATCGGCGATCAGTGCGCCGGTGATGCCTCCACCAATGACCACCACGTCACAGTGTCGATCCTCGTTCAGCTTGGGGAACACATGCATCAAGCCATTCTTGACGGCCCAGAAGGGATAACCGCTTTTCAGGTCCATGCGCTTGTCTCTTTCCTTGAGATGATGTCATGCCAGAAGATAGACGCTTACCACGAGCTTTGCCGTAGAACATAGCGGCCACCTGACGGGCCAAGCGCGGGCCGCGTCTGTGCTAGGCTAGCGCTTTTCCCTCCTGCCATTGATGAGGCCCGCATGCTTCGTATCTCCAACAGCGTGGAGCTGGGCGACTGGGAAATCGAGATCAGCCAGATCCGCGCCCAGGGCGCCGGCGGACAGAACGTCAACAAGGTCGCCTCGGCGGTGCATCTGCGCTTCGATATCCCCAACTCCAGCCTGCCGCCCTTCTACAAGGAGCGGCTGATGGCGCTCTCCGACCAGCGTATCAGCAAGGAGGGGGTGGTGGTGATCAAGGCCCAGAGCCACCGCACCCTGGAACTCAACAAGGAGGATGCCCTGGCGCGCCTGCGCGAGCTGATCCGCGAGGCGGTCAAGCAGCAAAAGGTGCGCAAGCCCACCAAACCGACCAAGGGCTCGCAGCGCCGCCGGGTCGACAACAAGACCCGCAAGGGCAAGACCAAGTCGCTGCGCGGCAAGGTCGAGGTATGAGCGGGCCGCTCACGACCGCTCGGGGTGAGCGCTGGTCAGGATATGGTGCAAGCCGCCGCACTCGACCATGGCATCCTCGCAGTTGACGACGATCTCCGAGCGCGCCAGCACATAGCTCTTGCCGGTGATGGTGTTCTCCACCACATGGCCCTTGCCCTCCTCGCGCACTGCGGTGAACTGGCCGATGAAGCCGGTCTCGCGCAGCGACACGGTCTCCAGCTTGTCGCCGGGCTGAATGGTGCCTTCGTAGTGCATCAGCGCCAGCCGCGCCGAGGTACCGGTACCGGTGGTGCTGCGGCAGATCACCCCGGGATGCACATAGGTAGTCGAGCGCGAGCGGTAGAAGTCGTCGGCGACCTGCTCCACCGGCCCCATGAAGTGCAGAAACGGTAGCGGCCCGACGTCGCCCAGAGTGTAGTGGGAGAAGCCGCGCTCGGCCTGAATCGCTTCGACGATCTTGTGGGCACACTCGGCCAGTTGGCGCTCCTCGGCACGGTTGAGCGAGAAGCCCAGCGATGCGGCATCGACCAGCGCATAGAAGCCGCCGCTATAGGCCACGCTATAGGTCACGTCGCCGAGGTCCGGGACATGGATCTTGGCGCGATAGGTGTCGATGTAGCTGGGCAACCCACCACAGGTGATCGCCTCGACCACGCCGTTCTCGACCCGCGCCGCGATATTGACCAGCCCGGCCGGCGACTCGAGCACGAAGTGCTGGGTGCCCTCCTGCTTGGGCACGATACCCGCCTCGAGCACCGCGGTGGCGGTGCAGATGGTGTTGGAGCCGGAGTAAATCGGGTAGCCCATCACCTCCATGATGATGTAGCCGGCGACGGCCGCCGGGTCGGTGGCAGGCACGATCAGGTCCACCGACATCTCGGGTATGCCGTAGGGCTCTTCCAGCAGCAGCCGGCGCAGGCCGTCGGCGTCGTCGCGCAGGTAGTGCATCTGCTCGCGCACCGTGGCACCGGGCAGCGAGTCGATGCCGCCGGTGACGATACGGCTGACGTCGCCGCCGGCGTGGGTATCCATCAGCTGCAGGGTCAGTTCGCTCATGGGCGTTGCTCCAGGGCAAAGGGGGCGCCGTGCTCGTCCCACTCGGCGTCGGGCACGATCACGATCTTGCCCAGATAGTTGCTGCCACGATTAACGAAGTAGCACTCGGCGGCGTGCAGCTCCGAGAGCTTGAAGGCGGCGTGCAGCACCGGCTTGAGCTGGCCGGCGCGGATCCACTCGACCAGTTGCTCGGCCTCTTCCCGCGTGCCGTGGGAGACGCCGAAGATCTGCACCTGGTAGAGGTAGATGCGCGTCCACATGATCTCGCTGAGGTTGCCGCCGCTGGCCCCGGCGATCGACAGCCGCGGGTAGTCGGCGCGGCGCTTCATGTCGACGATCATGGTGTCGATGAAGCGGTCGGTGAACTCGCCGCCAACCAGATCCATCACCGCATCGATGGGCGTCCCGCCGGTGGCGGCGAGAACCTGCTCGGTGAAGTCGTCCATCTGGGTGCGGTCGAATACCGCCTCGGCGCCCAGCGCCTTGAGCGCCTCGGCCTTATCGGCCTGGCTCAGCGCATAGGGGATGGCACCGACGATGCGGCACAGCTGGATCAGCGCCGTGCCCACGCCGCCGCTGGCCCCGGTGACCAGCACGTGCTCGCCGGCCTTGATCCGCGCCGAGGTCATCATATGGTAGGCGGTCTGGTAAGAGCACATGCCCATCGCGGCGAGCTCGGCATCGGCGAGCTCCGGGTTGGGCACATGGTGGAACTGATCCGCTGGCACCGCCACGTACTCGGCATAGCCGCCGTCGGCGCCGTGGCCGTAGTAGTCCGGCGTCAGGTTGATATTGCGCCGGCCGTCGGCGTAGAGGTTGAAGTCGAGCAGGCCGCGCTCGCCGATGCGCGCCGGGTCGACGCCGTCGCCCACCGCCGCTACATGCCCGGCGATATCCGCGCCCTGGATGCGCGGAAAGGACAGGGTCGCCTCGCCGCCCATGGCGAACGAGGTCACCTCGCCCTTGTCCTTGGTCGGGTAGAGCCCCTCCCGCGCCTTGCGGTCGGTATTGTTCTTGGCGGTGGCGGTGACCCGCACCAGCACCTCGCCGGGGCCGGGGCGTGGGGTCGCCACGTCCTGGCGATACTCGAGCTTGTCGACGTCACCGTGGCCGGTCAGCAGCATGGCCGACATGGTGGCGGGAATCGAATCTGACGGTGCTACGGGCGCCATAGGCTGCCTCCTCGCAGTGGCGGAGTATTCAGGCCGCGACGATATCAAACTCAGGCGTCCTGCCTAGTGCAGAAATTTTTGAATCGCGCCCCTTGCACACGAGAAATTTTTGTCTCGCTGCTCAGCGCCCGCCGGAGACGTCGATGAAACTGCCGGTGGTGTAGGAGGCGTCCACAGGATCGCCCGGGCAACCTCGTCGGCCTCGCTGCCGCTGACGTAGATGTCGGTGGCGATCAGCCCCGGGCAGTCGAGATAAGCCTCCTCACCACCCTGCGTAACTCGGCCTCGATGACTTGAAGTGGTCCCCCGAAATTCGGACCAGGCGCTTAACTTTGATCAGGCCGACCAAAAAAGCCTGATCATGCGCAAGAAACGTCGGCAGTACAACGGTAACTTCAAGGCCAAGGTGGCCTTCGCCGCCCTGTAAGGGGAAAGGTCAACAGTCCTATCACTTATCGACTCTTAGACGAACTTGAAAGCAGTTCATTGGTTTGTCGCATTCCTAGAGCTGTTCGAACGAGCCATATCCAGCCGAGAATTTGGAATGAAAGCGTCATGGAAAATGCGATCTGATAGGACAACTTTTCAAGACCTTCCTCGGGTCCAGTGACCCAGACTTTCATGATGGCCCCCATGCCCCACTGGAAGAGAAATGCCATAGCGAATACAAGAAAGTTCATTGCGGTGCTCACCCTTCCAATATACTGTGAAGGCACCTCTCGCCCAATCAAAGCAAAACACAAAGTAGTACTGGTTCCGAAAAAGCCAAAGATAATCCATAGTAGTAAAGGCGCTCTACCCATCACAATGATGAGCCCAAGTGCACCGAGAAGTAATGCTGAGCCAATGATTGCCAAAACAATCGGATTCAACCCCCACCTAGAAAACCGCGCCCCCATAAATCCGTTGACAAGGTATCCAGCAACCATGCCGACAGCCACAAGTAGCAGGTAATGGCCGACTATCGCTCGTTCCAGACCTGCGACATTATATAGCCATGGGCCAGCCCAGAGAGTTTGGATGGCCACGAAGCCACCCTGAATGAGGCCGACAGCGGGCCCCACCCCGAGGAAGAAAGGATGGCTCAGTGCTCTACGAAGCCCTACGACCTCACGACGCCATGTAGTTCGACGGCGAGGTCTGGGAGGGTCCTTAACTAGCATGAATAGTACTACCGCTGAAATAACAGTCGCACCTGCCAGCAGAAGGAAAACCAATCTCCATCCTAAAAAGCGTACCATAGTCTCTGCCGGAGTTGTCGCCATGATTGCCCCAAGACCTCCGATGGCGACAAGAAGACCATGAACAGTAATTAGCCAGCTGGATGGAAAATTGATGGCCATGGTCTTGAGCGCTGCCATAAGGCAAGCAGCAACACCCAGACCCATTAATGCCCGGGCTATCGCCAAGGTAATAACGTTATCCGAGGCGGCAAACACACCGCCCCCGAGAGCGGCAATACATAGCAAGGTCGCTTCAACTCGGCGCGCTCCGTATAGGTCTAGCAACACTCCGAGGGGGATCTGCGCAAGAGCAAACGTAAGCATGAACGTACTGCTTAAAAGACCAAGTTCTGCAGCACTCAATCCGATAGACTCCATTAAATCAGGAGCAATGACCGCATTTACTGTCCTATAAACGTGAGAAAGAAAATAGGCAAAGGCAAAAGGCAACATTAGGCGAAGAAGAGCCCCGAGCTGGGGTGTATCGCTTTTTCGGGAATGAATGCCCGTCATAGGGGCCTCTTAAAGTTTGCGACCGCCCCCCATAAGGGGTGGCCGCAAACCTGTGGGGTGACACACCTGATCAAAGATGGCCTAGTTCTGTACATGCACGCTCTGCCCCTGGGTGCAGCTCGAAGCGTCCAGTATCATGACATATTTCATCAGGATAGAATTCACTCATGGAGTTAAGCGAATTTCGCATATTTGAAGCGGTCTCGAGAACTGTCTTCGTTAACTGATAGGCAAGCTCTTCATCCATATTTTCATGCACAAATAACACATGATCCACCGATGCTGTAACGAATGATTCTTCCAGGCTATCATAAAACTCGGCTGGGTGATCTACTTTCATGTATCCACCGTAGCTGTCGATGACATTGTCAAGAGCATCCTCATCGATGTCCAGCCAGACGAGGTCTCCAACGGAAGCATCCATATCTAGCATGAAGGCTGCGGGTGCTCGGGTCTTCACCATTGAAACATCGATATGCCCATCGATCATCAGTGAGGAATGCTCGGCCTGAGGATTAAATGAGACACTCCCACCCCAATCTCTCAAGTCTTCGAAGCTAACTCCATAGGCCTCCATAAACCGACGCCCAGTCACTTCCCCCGGGTTGCCGCGCTGGAAGAAGGCCCACCGAAGTGCAGGCTGCTCATTGAGCAGCTCACCAACAGTAGAAACGCCATCGGGCAATGAACTTCCACGAGCCATGAAGGCAGAATGGCTAAGCGCATTGAAGCGCACCAATGCCCGCAAGTTTTTAAGTCCATCAGGGGCCCTTTCACCGATATCTCCAGAACCTTCCATAGCATCAGCCGTAGTAATGGTATCGGTGATACCTATCGACTCGTTCGGGTTTCCTCTTGAAACATGAAAAGGGTTGGTGATACCTCCACCCGATACGGCTGATATACTTGCACCATCGATTGTATCTTCCCAGTTTGATATCCATATCGACATGACCTCCATGTATAGGCCACCGACAGATCCGGCATATGCCGTCATATCGACGTTTTGTGCCATAACCCGATCGGCATTTACCATGCCAACTGCGAATATCAATCCGGCGCCAGCTGAAGCATATTTAATAGCATTCATAATTGCTCCTAGTTATTTGTAATTGTGACACATAGTTAAGGGGCGTCATTCACGGATGACTCACACACCCTTCTTACCTCATACCACTGCCAGGAAAGCACCACACCAACAGCTAATGCTGCCAGCATATCCGTCCATAGCGTTGGCATGACAATGGCGAACAACGAGACGCCCAAGAGCACTCGCTGCACCATATTCAGTCGACAGAGAAACCAATCGGACATCAAAACCACGAGACCTATAACCGAGACACTAGTACTGATAAAGACCTGCAGGCCGAACCAGAATCCATTTTCACCAAGATTCAGAAGAGTTGGATTGTATGCAATCACGATAGGTATCACATATGCAGGCATCCCAAGACGGAGGCCGCGCATGCCGGCACGCATAAAGCCACATCCTGCGATTGATGCCGCGGCAAAAGTCGCTACGCATACAGGTGGTGTAATATTAGCTGTAAGCGCAAACAGGAAAACGATCATATAGGCAACAAAAGGCTCAATGCCGAACTCCATCAGTGCTGGGGCGCCGAATAAGGATGCAATAAGAAATGCACCGGTTACTGGCATCCCGAAGCCAAGCATTATTGTCATAGCACCGACTATCAGAAGGGCTGGCAGCATATAGCCACCGCTCATATTTACAAGGACCCCTGTTATCTGATAGGGCACACCCGTCATTTCTAGAATCGCAATGCCGATTCCCGCACATACCAGCACGATCCCGATCGTAACAACCCGCTGCATTGTGGAGACAGTTGCGCTCATAATTTCTTTAACTCCCATTCTGGTTTCGCGCCTAAGCCAGCTGATAGGGATAATAGAAAGCGTCGCCACCGTCGCAGCGAAGTATGGTGTGTATCTCATAACAAGGAGAAGAATCAATATTGCCAGAGGCAAAGCAAGGTGCCAGTAAGTCGACAATAATTCACGAACATTGGTATGCGCTTCTTTTGGATCATAAATACCTATCCCAGCTTTATTAGACTCAATATGAACTGCAAAGTACAGTGCAAAAACATAGAAAAAAGAGGGGACAAGTGCGGCCACCGCGACATAGGCATAACTGACGCGACTGAATTCAGCGACGATGAAAGCCGCAGCTCCCATTACCGGTGGTAACAGCTGACCGAGCTGGGAAGCGCAGGCCTCTGTCGCAGCGGCAAACTCTCTACGATAACCGGCACGTTTCATCAATGGAATTGTAACTGCCCCCGTGGCGTAAACATTAGCCGCTCCACTGCCTGTCAAAGCCCCAAATATTATGCTGGCGATCACTGCAGCCTTACCAGGCCCACCTTTGCGACCACGGGTCATAGATACGATTATCTGTGAAAGAAGGCGCTCTCCGCCAGCGGCCTGTAAAAAAGCACCAAAGGCAATAAACATGAATACGATTGATAACGACAATGAAGCAAGCGAACCATATATACCCGTTGACGTCAGAAAAACGTGATCAAGAAGCTTTTCGGCACCAGCTCCACGATTACGTAGAATTCCTGGCAAGTAGGGACCCAGAAGTGTAAGCACTCCGAACGATATGATAATGATAGGAAGTACTAGACCGACCACACGCCTTGCTAGCTCTATAATTAGAGAAATTGTAACAACACCCACAACCCAGTCGCTAGTCGTCAGGGGATCCAAGTAGACTAGGCGCTGAGTAATACGCTCATAATCATTCAGGATATAAACAGCCGACACGATTCCTAGCGTAGCCAGAACCCAGTCAAGCCAATGGGGTACGTGAGGATAAACACCGCCATTGTCATCATTATCATCGTTTGAACGCGGTCGAAAAGGGAGTAGGAGAAACCCCAGGAAAATTAGCGCGCTAACATGAATAGGTCGAACCATCATTGGCTCGGGGACACCGACCAGAGAAATATAGAAGTGATAAATGGCAACTATCAGCATCGCAGCAGTTACAATCCGCACACCTACCGACATCACATTATCCTCTTCCTGTTTTGCGAATTATATATTTATCAACACTCACTTCTCTACTATCAAACAACTGGTCACCGCAATGTCAGCCTGAGTGCGGCTTAATACCACTTCCCTTGGAAGAAATGCGGCGATGGCCTTGATGTTATATTGATAAGACCATCGCCATATCAACCTAAGCGATTTCCTCTGCCTTCAAAGGCATATTCATCTTACGGAGTATCTTTTGGACTTTTGTCACGTCCACATCCCTGACTTTAGTCCCGGAGGCAACCGCGACTGCTGCAGCCACGCCGGCAGCCTGACCAGTAGCCATGCAGGCGGGCATATTGCGGGTACGTCCATGGGCAACATGATCCGCCGAGATGCAGCGACCTGCTACCAGCAACTGCTCCACTTCGAGAGGCACTAGAGAGCGATAGGGGATTTCGTAAGGGCCGAGGCCCTGGAAGTCAACATCCGATCCCTTAACGTCGTGCACATCCATTGCACAGTTATCGGCACCAATAGTGTCCTCAAATGGTACGCAATCGATGACGTCATTGCCTGTCAGAGTGTATTCTCCGCGAATATGACGGGTTTCACGTACACCAATAACAGGCGCGATCTGACCAATATGCGCGTTCTCGAAGCCTGGGACTTTTTCGATCAAGAATGCTGTGTAGGCCTCTATCTGACGATAGATTTCGAGCATTGCATCGCTCATTTCCAATGGCGAAAGGCCATCCACACCGAGAACTCGTGTAGCATTAACATAGAGCACTCCATTAGCTGTTTTGAGAGTGATATTGTCCCGCTGCAGCTTGATATTCTTTTCTTCTTGGTAGGCTTTGATGAGATTATTGAACCCCGTTAGCCACAGGCCGTAATCTAGGTCCTTGTCATTCTCAGGTATCGCACGCGCAGGAACCTCGTCCGGGTTGGCCTGAGCCCATTCCGCCAAGCGTTTCACATCTACGTTGGATAGTGTGTAATACATAGAGACAGGTTGCACAGCATGTGCATCCCCATCGCCAAGCACATATGGTGCACCGGCGCCCGCCACGACGTCGGCATCTGCTGAACAATCGACGACTACCTTAGCGCTCACATACTGGCGGCCGCCCTTGCCTTCGACAATGACACCGCCGACCTCCTTACCTTTCATGACCGGAGCTGAGACAACCGTCTCGAAGAGCACCCGTACACCCGCATCATGTAACAACCGTGTCAGCAGCATCTTCATGATTTCCGGATCACAGGGTGATGCGATCTTGACGTCTTTCACCTTGGTGGTAGCGACATAATCGGCACCTACGCCACCGACCGTGCGCGCAAGGTTCCAAAGTTCGAGGGGGATCCCCCCGATAGTACGCCAGAGGGCTTGGTGTTTAGCCCTAGCGTCATGTTTCCGCCAAGCGAACCAAAACGCTCTATGAGAACCACGCTCTGGCCTTGCCGAGCCGCTGCCAGTGCGGCCATTGGACCGGTGGTGCCTCCCCCAACCACGACGATGTCTGCTTCGAGTAGGCACGGAATTTCGCGGGCTGGCTCTTGTATGGTTTTGGTGTTCAGCATCAGTGGGACTCCCTTTAATTTAACAATATCTAATTTAGCGCTAGGCCGGGCTGTCTGGACCACTTTTGTTTCGCCTGAGAAACCTTGATCCGTATATGAAACTAGTCTACAATCGTATTGTCTGTCAAGACCTCTAAATAAATGGTATAGCGGTATGCTGTTCCCTTGAGCGTCTACGCAGATCTTGGCGAGGGGATAAAGGTTGTAGGAAGAAGGAAAATTATGACGAAGCAAAAATATTCAGTGGAAATTAACCAAAGCTATATCGTGCCCGGGCTATTGAGGGGGCTATCGATTCTCGGGTTATTCGGCAGGGATCGTCCTTCGATGCGACTGACTGACATAGCTCAGGAGCTCAAGCTGCCTCGTGCCACAGCATTCCGGCTGGTGTATACCCTAGAAAGGGAGGGGTATCTGCAGCGATTGAAGGATTCCTCTGGCTACTCTCTAGGCCCGCGCGTCTTGACTCTAGGTTTTGACTATCTGCATTCACAAGAACTCGTCGAGATTGCAAGCCCACTGCTGGATGAGTTGCGTGACCGAACCGGTGCGAGTACGCATATGGCGGTATTGAGTGGATACGACGTGCTCTATATCTATCGTGCAGCCTCTCACCAGCGTCTTTCCAGCAATCGACACGTGGGTTCGCGCCTTCCAGCCCACGTCAACTCGCTTGGCAGAGCTATGCTGACCGCACTCTCTAATGAAGAATTGGATGTCATGTATGCCGGCCATGACTTGATAGTGGAAAATTACGCGGAGCCTAGGACCCTCGAGACGTTAAAAGAGTACCTTAGGGTGGAAAGAGAAAGGGGCTATGTCGCCGGTTCCTTAGTTCCTGGGGTCGCACATGTCGCTGCGGCAGTGAAGGATCGCTCCGGAAGCAGCATCGCTGGAATCAATGTATCCGACTACGAATCCCTGCCTTGCATGCGAGATATGCATGGAAAATTGAAAGACGACGTGCTGGAGACGGCAGCAGAAATATCACGGCGCCTAGGACATGATGGGCTTACTCGGGGGCGCTGACTGCCAGCTAGCGCTAGATGGCAGCGGTCTTAATGAGCAAGTGCAACACCTAACTTATCAGGTAAAGTATGGCTATATCCCATTAATACTGTCATCTCACTGCTGAATACCGAGCTGCCGACTCGCCTAATGGCGCCGTCTGCATCGCTCCGTGGCAGCTCGCCACGCTAGTCGGAGCGGCCTGGGCCGATGTCTGCAAGCTGTCGGAACCGGCTGCCAGCAAGTGACTCAGCGCCCGCCGGAGACGTCGATGAAACTGCCGGTGGTGTAGGAGGCGTCCGCAGAGGCCAGCCACAAGATCGCCCGGGCAACCTCGTCGGCCTCGCCGCCGCGCTGCATCGGCACCCCCGGCGCCAGGCGCGCGACGCGCCCCGGCTCGCCGCCGCTGGCGTGGATATCGGTAGCGATAAGCCCCGGGCGCACGGCGTTGACGCGGATTCCCTGCGTCGCCACCTCCTTGGCCAGGCCGACGGTGAAGCTGTCGATGGCGCCCTTGGCAGCGGCGTAGTCGACGTACTCGTCGGGCGCGCCCAGCCGCGCGGCCATCGACGACAGATTGACGATGGCCCCGCCCGGGCCACCGTGCAGGGTCGACATGCGCCGGATCGCCTCACGGGCACACAGGAAGCTGCCGGTGACGTTGACCGCCAGCACCCGCGCCAGGCGTGCAGCGTCCATCGCCTCGACCCGGCACTGCGGTGCCAGGATGCCGGCGTTGTTGACCAGCACCTCGACGCGGCCCAGGGCGTGGTCGACGGTGTCGAACAGCCGTATCACGTCGCGCTCGACGCTGACGTCCGCGGCCACCGCCATCGCTTCGCCGCCGTCCCGAGCAATGGTGGCAGCCACCTCATCGGCCGCCTCGCGATTGTCGCGGTAGCTCAGGCACACCCGATAGCCGGCCGCCGCGGCCAGGCGCGCGGTGGCCGCACCGATTCCGCGGCTGCCACCGGTGACGATCATTACCTTGCCCATGCTGCGCTCCTCAGCCCATCACCGGCATGCCGGTGACCAGCACGTGAAGATGGAAGGCAAACAGGTAGTAGGCCACCAGTCCGATTGCCACCGTCACCACGGTGGCGGTCGTGCGGCTCTCGCGGGCGGCCGGCGGATTGGCGCGGTCGCGCTGCTTGGCGGCGCGGAAGGCGAGGATCGCCCACACCAGGAAGGCACCGAAGAACACAATATCGCCAAGCCGACCGTTGGCCAGCAGGTGAGCAAGCGCCCAGATCTTCACCGCCAGCATCATCGGGTGACCGAGCTTGGCCTTGATGGCGTTGTGCGGCACGTAGGCAGCCACCAGCATGATGAACGCCGGGATCATCAGCAGCAGCACCAGATGGCGCAGCCCGGTGGGCGGGAACCACACGAAGATCGGGTCGAGACGCATCTGGCCATAGCCCCAGATGGCGATGGCCAGCCCGAGAACCGAGACCGCCGAGTAGGCGAGCTTCCAGGTCGTCTCGCCGAGGCGCTCACACTGCGCCTGGCGCCAATCATCGGCGAAGATACGCACGGAGTGACTGCCCAGAAAGATCAGCAGGCCGAGAATCATGATAAGCATGTAGGAAATGCTCCAGCAGAGAATGTCAGGTGCGCCAAGCATGCCATAACGCGCCGGCCGGGGCATGACAAGCGTGATCGCGGGCTTGAAGATCGCCATCTGAATCGTTCAACATAGCCGCCTTCAGCGCCGGGCAGCCTGTGCCCCATGCGCTCGCCAAGGATCGGTCATGCTGTACTTTCCCAGCCGTCACCACCGCCAGGTGACCCTCAGCTACTTCCTGCTGTTCATCGGCGTCGGCATGACCGGCGGCCTACTCGGCCCGGCGCTGCCGCACCTAGCAGCGATGACCGACTCGAGCATGAGCCAGATCGCGATGCTGTTCACCGCCCGGGCGCTAGGCAATATGAGCGGTGCGTTCATCACCGGCCTGCTGATGGATCGGCTCAACGGCCATCGAGTGCTGGTCGGCATGCTGCTGCTGACCGTGGCCGGCCTCGCCGTGGCGCCGCTGAGTCCGTCGCTGTGGCTGCTTACCGCGTTGTTCCTGCTGCTGGGCTTCTCCGAGGTGTCGCTCAACGCCGGCGGCAACACCCTGCTGCTGTGGCGCCACCGCGACGCCGCCGGCCCCCACGTCAGCGCCCTGCACTTCTGCTTCGGGCTGGGCAATATGCTGCTACCGCTGGTAATGGTCGCGGCGCTGGCCTTGACCGGCCTGTTCCAGTGGGCCTTCTGGGTGGTGGCCGCCTACCTGCTGGCGATGCTGTGGCCGCTGTCGCGACTAAAGAGCCCAAGCAAGCTAGCCACCGATGAGGACGCCACCCCGCGCACGCCCAAGCATCACGACCCGGTCCTGCTGGCACTATTCATGCTGCTGTTCGCGCTCTACGTCGGGGTCGAAATCACCTTCGCCGGCTGGATCACCGCCTACGGCGTGCTCATCGGACTCACCGCCGAGCGCGCCACGCTGCTGGTTACGCTGTTCTGGCTGGCACTCTCCGCCGGCCGCCTGCTGGCGATCCCGCTGCTGCGCTGGTGTTCGCCGTGGGCGATCCTGATCGGCTGCCTGCTGCTCGGCGGGGGCACGGCGCTGGCGCTGCATGCGGTGTGGCTGCCGCTGTGGCTGGGCTCGCTGCTGTTCGGCCTGGCGGCCTCGGCGATCTTTCCCACGCTGTTCAGCCTCGGCAACCAGGTGATGGAGATGAGCGGGCGCACCACCGGGCTGATCTTCACCGCCGCCGGCAGCGGCGCGCTGCTGGTGCCCTCGCTGACCGGCCCGCTGCTCGACCTGGCCGGCGCCGAGGCCTTCCCGCCGCTGCTCGGCGGCATGCTGGTACTGCTCGGGCTGGGGCTGGCAGCGTTGCACCTGCGGCTAACGCGCCTGAGCCACCGGGCCCCGGTCTAGGCCCTCTCGCGAAGGGCGAAACGAGCGTTTACGCCCTCCCTGCTAACGAAACCAGCCCTTGCGGTGAAACAGCCATACCAGCGTTACCCCGATGCCGAGCATGACGCCCAGCACCACGAAATAGGCGTAGCGCCAGCCGAGTTCCGGCATGTTCTCGAAGTTCATGCCGTAGAGGCCGGCGATGAAGGTCAGCGGGATGAAGATCGCCGAAATCACCGTCAGCACGCGCATGGTGATGTTGAGCTGGTGGGAAGAGATCGAGATATAGCCGTTCACTAGATCGCCGCAGATGTCGTAGTACATCTGGGTCAGGCTGTGCAGCCGCTCGAAGCGCTCGTAGACGTCGTTGATGGCGTGCAGGGTGTCGCTGTCGTCACGCGGCAGGTGGCGGTAGTCGTAGGCGATCAGTTCCTGGGTAATGCCCTTGTGGTAGTTGAAGATGCGGCGCATCTTCACCAACCGCGAGCGGTAGGCGGTGATACGCCGCATCAGCTGGTCATTGCCGGCCTCGAGCAGCTCGTCCTCGAGATCGCTGAGCACGCCCTCGAACTCCAGCAGGCTGTCGAGATAATAGCCCGCCGAGATGTACATCACCTTGAGCGCAACCTGCTGTGGCGAAGCCTGTAGCAGTACCGTGCCGTGCTCGTCGAACAGCCGCTCGATGCTGCGCGCTTCGCTGGGATGCAGGCTGATCAGGAAGCGCTCGCCGATGAAGAAGCACAGCGGCTGGGCCCGGTAGTTGAGCTCGGCGTCGAAGGCGGCGATACCACGGTAGATGATCAGCGTGTGGTGATCGAACTCCTCGATCTTGGGCGGGTGCCGGTCGCGGTGGGCATCGTTGATCGCCAGTGGATGGCAGTCGAAGGCCTCGAGCATCTCGCGCTCGCAGGCCTGGGATTCGCCCTGCATATCGATCCAGATATGCGCCTTGGCGCTGTCCCGCCAGGCGGCAATCAGCTCCTCGCCGCCCCGCTGCCAGCGGCCCGTGTCATCGACCATCAGCGTACGGATCATGAGTCGTCGGCATCCTCTGCCAGATGTACCTGCGCCTTGCCGGCGCGCTCGAACAGCACCACGAACTGGCAGTTGGCTGCCGTCTACTGCTATGCCATGACTCGCTACAGCATAACGGTTAGCGACAGGCCCTGCTTGTCTGCATCGCTCAGCGCCAAGTCTCGGTCTCGCTTGCCTGCGGCTCCGGCAGGGCCGCCTGGCTGTCATCACCGGCGGCGACCCGGAAGCGGCCCACCAGGGCGTGCATGTCGGCGGCCTGCTGGTCGAGCACGTGGCTGGCGCTCGAGGCCTCCTGAACCAGTTGGGCGTTCTGGTGGGTGACCTGGTCGAGCTGGGCGATGGCCTGGTTGATCTGCTCGATGCCCGCCGACTGCTCGTGGGTGGCACTGGCGATTTCGGTTACATAGCCGCTGACGTGCTTGAGACTGCCGATGATCTCCTGCAAGTGCTCGCTGGTGGCGCGTACCAGGCTGGCGCCCTCGCCAACCTTGCTGACGCTGTCGTCGACCAGGCGGCGTATCTGTGCCGCCTCCTCGGCGCTGCGGCTGGCCAACTTGCGCACCTCTTGGGCCACTACCGCGAAGCCGCGGCCCTGCTCGCCGGCCCGCGCCGCCTCCACCGAGGCGTTGAGCGCCAGCAGGTTGGTCTGGAAGGCGATGTCGTCGATGGCGGTGATGATGCTGGTTATCTTCTCGCTGGAGTGGCGGATCGCCTGCATGGCATCGTCGGTGCGTCCGGCCACGTCGCCGGCCGAGTGGGCGCGCCGATCGACCTCCTGGCTGGCGTCCCGCGCCTGGTTGGCGTAGTCGGCGGTCTGCTTGACGGTGGCAGTGATCTGCTCGAGGCTCGAGGCGGTCTCGGCCAGCGACGACGACTGCTCCTCGGTGCGCTGCGACAGGTCATCGTTACCCGAGGCGATCTCACGGCTGCTGGCGGCGATCGCCCCGGCGCCGTCGCGGATCTGCGCCACGATGCCCTCGAAGGTGCCCATCATGCGGTTGAAGGCCTGAGCGGTACGGCCGATCTCGTCGTCGCGCTGCAGCGCCAGGCGCAGCGACAGGTCGGCGTTCTCGCCGGCAGCGCCGCTGATGCTCTCCATCTGGCGGCGCATCTGTCCGAGCGGGCCCAGCACGCGCACCAGGGTGCGCCAGCCGAAGATCGCCAGCACCAGGATGACCGCCAGGGTCACGCCGATCTGCAGCACGCGCCCGGCGTTGGCCAGCTCCTCGGCCTGGCCGGCGGCCAGGTCGGCCTGGGCCACGCCGTCGGCTTCGAGCTCGCCGAGCGTGGCGCGCATGTCGCCCATGGCCGTGGCCACATCGCCGAGGGCCCGGGCCTGGGCCTGGCGCAGATCGAGCTGCTCATGGCGCAGCGCATAGACCGATTGATTGCCACTCACCATCAGGCTATCCAATTCGCCAATGATCTCGGTCAGCGCCTCGGCGCGTTCGCTCTGCTCGGTGCTGGCACGCAGCGACCCGGCGATGGCCCCCAACGACTGGCGCGCCAGGTTGAGCTGCTGGGCGATCTCGTTGTAGCGCAGGTTGACCAGCCGGTCGCTGCTCTCGACCTGCATCAGCTGGCGGCCGAGGTCGGCCAGTAGCGCCACCGCGGTGCGTACGGTACTGCTGGTTTCGGCGATGTTGCCGCCGTCATCGAGCAGGCCCTCGACCAACGCGGTGGGCAGCGTGGTCATGCCCTCCTCGAGCCAAGCCTCCACCCGCTCGCGCTGGTCACGCCGCGCGCGAACGTCAGCCAGGGTGGCGCGGCCAGCCATGTCCTCGGCGCTGATCATGACCTCGACGATACGCTGCTGCATGGCGGCGATGCGCTCGTCCATTGTCGCTGCAAGGGCCAGGTCTTCGCGGCGCACCTCCTCGAGGGCGCTGTCCGCCTCGATCAGTGCCGCATAACCGGCATCGAGCCGAGCCAGGCGCTCGCGCTGGGCGGCATCGTCACGCTCGCTCAGCCCCTCACGCGCCGCCAGGAAGCGCTCGTCGAGCGTCGCCTGGGGGATGACCTCGGCCAGCGCCGCCTCGTCGGCGACGGCCAGCAGGTCGGCATGGCGATCACCGAAGGCTGCCATGCTGTCGACCATGCCACGGCTCGCCTCCTGCTGGGGCAGCACCTCACCGAGAATGAAGCGCTGCGAGTCGACCAGCCGCTGGTTCGACATCAAGCCGGTAGCGGCCAGCACCACCGCACCGATGACCGCGGCCAGGAACAGCCCGATCAGCATCGCGCGCAGACTGAGAGTACGTTTCATGTCGTGCCCCTTGGAAATTGGTAACGGCCCCGCCCGTGCGGCAGGGAGTCAGCGTGCGAGAGTGGACCAGTCCACCGCGTCGAAGCCGCCATTGCGGATGATGGTCGGCCATACCGCATCGCTGGCCTGGTGGTCGCCGCGCCCCAGGCGCAGCGGCTCGCCGAGGCCGAGGTCGACCTCGCCGAGCCCCAGCAGTGCATCGACCAGCGCCTCGCGGTCCGGCTCGGGGCCGGCCGCCTCGAGTCCCTTGACGAACAGTGCCGCGGCCAGATACCCCTCCAGCGAGATGAAGTCGGGGCTGGCGCCGTTGGCATGGGTTTCGAGCGCTTCGCGGTAGGCCGCCACGCCGGGCAGGTCGGCATCCAGCGGCGGCACGACCTGGGTGATGATCACGTCTTCGGCCAGCTCGCCGAGCTCATCGGCCAGTGCCTGGCTGCCGACGAAGGAGACATTGAGGAACAGCGCCTCGGGGAGGTCCTGGCGCGCCTCGCGAATGAAGTCGGCGACCGGCCCGTAGGTGCCCACCATAATGATCGCGCGGGGCGTCACCGGCGCCTGCAGAATGGTCGCCAGCGCCTGGTGAACGTTGCGGGTATTGCGCGTGAAACGGCCGTGAGCGAGCTCTTGCGCGGCCTCGAAACCGTGGGATTCCAGGGCGCGCACGCCACCGATATAGCCGGCATCGCCGAAGCCGTCGTTCTGGGTGAAGAAGGCGATCTCGTCCGGCGCGATGCCCGTCTCGAGCAGGCCTTCGACCATCGCCGCAGTCTCCTGCACATAGCTGGCGCGGTAGTTGATGACGTGGCGGTCGGGCGGATCGCGGCGCAACCCGCCAGCGCCGGTGAAGGCGCCGTAGAGCAGCGTCTGGTACTCGTTATGCAACGGAATGGTGACGATGGCGGTGGGCGTGCCGACGTTACCGATCGCCGCCAGCACCTCGTCCTCCTCGATCAGCCGGCGGGTCTCGGGTGCGGCACGCAGCGGCTCGTAGCGGTCGTCGCGGGCCAGCAGGGTGAGCTCGGCGCCGTGCACGCCGCCGGCGGCGTTGACCTCGGCAAAGTGCGCCTCGATGCCCTGGCGCATGCCGTTACCGAGCGAGGCGGCGGGGCCGCTGAGCGGCGCCACCAGACCGAACTTGAGTTCAGCCTGGGCGTGTGGAGCCAGCAGCCACAGGGCTCCCAGCAGCAGTGCAATTCGACGTCGCATGGACCAACTCCCGGATATCGTTCGACAGGGTGCAGCCACCGGACTTGGCGGTAGCCATCTGCAACGAATATCGGCCGCCATGCGACAAAGTTGAGCGAATGCTGCGACGCATCAGGAGCGTTCTCACCCAAGCTTAGTGCTGGAGAACATAATTCCCGTACCCGACGCTCACTCCTCCAGCGCCCGCGGCGGGTCGAGGTAGTCGCCCATGAACATCAATGCACTGGGCAAGCTGGTGCGCCATACCCGCCAGGTGTGGCCGCCGCGCAGGATCTCGAGCATCAGTTGCTCGGGCTGGTGATCGACCAGCTCGCGATGGATCCGCCGTGCGTGTTCCTCGGCGTTCAGGGGGTCGCGATTACCCGCACTGAGGTACAGCGGCACGACCTGCTGCTGCGCCAGGTAGTCGTCGAGGTGGGCGGTATAGTTGAGCTGCGACCACAGCACCGGATCGAAGCGACCCTCGTCGTCGAGGAAGGCCGGGTGACGACGCGCCGAGGAGTTGCCCGGCGGCATCGGGCTGTAGCTGGCCGGGCTCAGCGCAGCGGCGGCGGCGAACAGATCGGGGCGCTCCATGATGAAATTCAGCGTGCCATAGCCTCCCGCCGACAGACCACCGATGGCGCGCCCCTGGCGGTGCTCGTGAACGTGCCAGGAGGCCTCGATATGCGGCATCAGGTCCTCGAAGAAGGCCGTGCTAGCCGCCTCGTTGTGGCCATCCACCCACCAGCTGAGGCTCCCCGGCATGACGATCACCGCCGGCGGAATACGGCCTTGTCGAGTCAGGTAGTCGGCCACCGCGCGCAGGTTGCCGCTGGCGGTCCAGTCGCGGTCGCTGCCGAACGAGCCATGCAGCAGATAGATCACCGGATAGCTCTGGTTGGACACCGCATAGCCGTCGGGCAGGTAGATGGTGTAGGGATAGTCGCGCCCCAGGGTCTCCGAAGCGAAGCGCTGGTGGCTCACCTGTCCCGCCAGTGCCGGGGTAGCGATCAACAGCGCCATCATTCCAAGCAGCGTTAGCTTCATATCCAGACGTCTCCCTATCCATGCAAGCAACCAGCCTTGAAACAAAAAAGCCATGAAATGAAAAGGATAATTGTCTACCAAGGAATTACTTGTCCTCGCTGCGGTCGGACATCACGCCACGCGAGGTCGTTCAACGGCTAACGATTGTCATCGAATGGGTTGGGGGAGCCATGAAACGCATCGAGGAAATCTACTGGCTACGCTTCTATGGGTGCCTGGCAGTCTTCTGCTTTCATTTCCTCGACCGTCTCAACCAGCGCTACGACAACCTCTACATCGACCTGGCGCGTATCCCCACCGTGCTCGGCACGCCGGTGTTCATCTTCATCTCTATCTTCCTGTTCTCGGCGCGCTACGGCAGTCATATTCCCAAGGGCTTCCTGGCCAACCGGATCAAGTACGTGATGGTGCCCTATGTGGTCTACGGGTTGATCTACTCCACTACCAACTACCTGAGCGTGACCGCCGACGGCGGCGAGCTGGGTTTCTTCGACAACTTCGTCGAGTACATGGTCTACGCCGGCTGGCACGGCTACTTCCTGATCATCGCCATGCAGTTCTACGTTTTCTACTGGGTCTACACCCGCTACGATCTGGGCCGCTACCTGCCCGCCGCCCCCTGGCTGGTGCTGGGCAGCCTGATCAGCGCCGGCTACTGGGGCGTGACCCGCTGGTTCGAGGTATCCCCCCTGGCTACCTGCACTGGATCGTCCCGGTGGGCTGGGTCTACCTGTTCTTCCTTGCACTGGTGATGGTGCGCCACTATCCCAACCTGGCGCGGGTCAGCGCGCTGCGCCGGCTGGCCAACCCGTGGTGGTTGGCCGCCTGGGTGGCGGTGATCGTGGCGTTGACCTTCGCCGGCCAGCTCGAGTACTCCTCCAAGGAGAGCTGGGTGATCCCCTTCTTCATCCTGTTCACCCTGTGGCTGATGCGCTATCTCAAGGACCGCCCGGCGCCGCCGCTGGTCAAGAAGGTCAATGAGTACTCATTTGGCATCTATCTGGCCCACCCGCTGTTTTTCGCCATGGTCGACTTCGTCGACAGCTACGTGCACTTTTCGTTACCACTCTATGCGGCACTGCTGCTGGTAGTCGGCATGGCCGGGTCGACCTGGCTCAACGCACTGGTCAATCGCCTCAGCTGGGGCGGTATGATGTTTGGCAAGCGCCTGGCGATCCGATAGCCGACAAGGCCCGCCACTCTGCGCTAGGCTATTGGCAGTTAAGCAGTTTCGATATTAACAGGAGCCCTAGATAGATGAGCAGGCCAATCTCACAGATCGTGGTGCCGGTGGACGGTTCGCGGGCCACCCTGGCGGCGGTGCGCCACGCCGTCCAGCTGGCACGGCTGTGGCAGGCGCCGCTGCAGCTGCTGCACGTCCAGCCGCTGTACCCCGCCGAGCTCAGCGATATTCCAGCCAACCGGCTCGACGAGGTCGACTACGACCATGAGGTGATTCAGGGTTCGGTGACCCGCGCCTTCGCCCAGGCGCGCCAGGCGCTGGGCAGTGACCTGGGCGTGGAAGTGGAAGAAGTGACCCTGCGCGAACACGACTTCGTGCGCCACCTGGCCCGGGAGATCATCGACCACACCAGCGAGATTCCCGACAGCATGCTGGTGATGGGCGCCCAAGGGCTCGACCGGCTCGGCAAGCTGTTGCGCGGCAACCTCAGCAATGCGGTGATTCACAAGGCGCGCTGTCCGGTGTGCGTGGTGCACGACCAGATGTCGATCGACGACGCCGAGCATATCGATCGCATCCTGCTGCCGGTGGACGGCTCATCGCACAGCGCCGCCGCCGCCGAGCTGGCCGCCGGCCTGGCGATCTCTGGCAAGCTGCCGGTGGAGCTGATGTACTGCGTGCCGCGCGACCCCGACGACCCGGCCACCCCGACGCGCCAGCGCGACACCGAGCGCCGCGAGTGCGACTGGATCTTCTCGCATGCCAAGAAGCATCTGGCCGGGGTCGAGTCGCCGATCATCGAACAGTGCCTGATCGGCCGCTCGGCGGCGGAAGCGATCCTCGACCACGCCCGCCAGGCCGACGGCAAACCGCTGCTGATCATGGGCCGGCGCGGCATGAGCCAGTGGCGCGAACAGCTGCTTGGCGGGGTCAGTCACAAGGTGATCGACCGCTCGCCGTGCCCGATCACCGTGGTCACCCGCTGAGCGCTCAGGCGGTCGAGGCTTCGTAGGCGTGCTTGAGGCGGTAGAACTCGTCGACGATGGCATCCATGGCGCTGGCGTCGTAGTCGCGCAGGCCGCTGACCACCAGCTTCTTGGAGCCATGGCCGATGGTCTCGCCGGCGCTGGTCATGCCGAATTCGAGCAGCACATCGCCGCGCTTGCCGGTCACCTCGAACGACGAGCCGGCCAGTTCCAGGCCCGGTTCCACGGCATCCAGGCGGGTCAACGAGAAGCCCATGCTGTCATAGATCACCAGCGGGCGCTGGGGATTGAACATCACCCTCTGGGCCTCCATCAGGGGCTTCAGGTAGTGCGGGAAGTTCTTGCCGGAAAACGCCACGTAGCGCCGCGCGAAGGCCTCGACCACCGACTCGTCGCGGGTCGACTCGCCGCGCCGCTCGACCTCGAGATAGACCTTGCCGGCATCGTCGGTGACGCGAATACGGCCATCGTCGTGCTCCAGGAAGTCCAGCGCCACACCGGCCCCGACCATGCTCAGGAAGCGAAAGTTCATGTGCTGCGACAGGCCGAAACGCATCAGCACCAGCGAGAACAGCAGGTCGCCGGGCACGCAGAAACGCCGCGCATCGGGGTTATGGATCGGGTTGTAATCCCCCGCCACGCGTTTGGCGAAGTGACTGGCCTGATCCGCGGAGATACCGATGCGGCCGTCCCTGACCGAATGAAAATCATCGAGAAACATGCGTTATGTGCCTGCGCATAAGTGGTGTATCGAGGGATGATGCCATATTCCATACGGCAAAGGAGGCCGCAGGTTGACCCATAGTGTCATGCGTTGTCTAGCGGCGTCGCGCCCGGCGAGCGCGTTTCGGCACGCCGCTGACGCCTTTTCTGCCACTCTCCAACCACTGCGGCAGCGCTGATGGCGTGGCGTTCGTCTACGGCGATGCGGCGCGTCGCCAAGGTCCTGCTGCTGGCACTGCTCGGCCTGTGGCTGGCGTATCTGGCGCTGGCCAACACCCTGCTCAACAGCGAGCGGCTGCGCGCCGCCCTGCTCGACGAACCGCTGGCGCGTGCCGAACTCGACCTGCGCTGGGAGCGCGCCTGGAGCTGGTACCCCGGCCAGCTCAGCGCCGCCCGCCTGGAACTCGTTCAGCAGGCACCGCGCTGGCTGGGCCTCAATGTCGAGCAGGTCAGCCTCCAGGTGGCGCTGCGCCCACTGTTCGATGGGCGCATCGAGATCGAGCGGCTCGATGCCAGGCGTATCCATGAGGTCGCCGTGGGCCGGCTGCGCATCGCCGGTAGCGGCCGGCTCAGGCTCAGCGAACTGGCCTGGCAGCAGCGCCGGCTCTCCATCCAGGGCCTGGCGCTGGACCTCGACGATGGCCGGGTCACCCGCGATGCGGTGACCCTGATCGAGGACATCCAGCTCGACGCACGCCTGGCACTTGCCCCCTTCGACTTTGCCGACCAGCGCGGCGGCGATATCGTCACTGCCGTCGACGGCGAGATCGAGCTGGCCGGTGCCAGCGACGCCTATGCGGTGTTCAGCGACTACCTGCTGGGGCTCGAGTGGATCGAGGTCAGCGGCCACGGCGACCTCACCGGGCGTCTGCTGCTCGAGGGCGGCGAGCTGCTGCCCGGCAGCGAGCTGCAACTCGACTCCCCCAACCTCGGCGTGTCCCTCGACAGCACCCGCCTGGCCCCCGGCGGCCGGCGCTACCAGTTGCTCGGTGACGGCAGCATCCGCGCCACCATAAGCGACGACCGCGGTGAGCCGGAAACCCGCCTGGGCCTGGCGCTGGACGACATGCGTATG
Source organism: Halomonas socia (assembly GCF_010977575.1). GTDB lineage: Bacteria > Pseudomonadota > Gammaproteobacteria > Pseudomonadales > Halomonadaceae > Franzmannia > Franzmannia socia. The sequence goes on along the minus strand of NZ_CP048812.1, from coordinate 2,121,848 downwards.
TGGCAGCAGGGCGGCGCCGAAGTGATGCGCGGCGACGGCTTTCGCATCGCCCTGGCCGGCGACCGGCTGCGCCTCGACCAGCCCCCGAGCGCCTGCACCGCGCCGGGCTGCGTTGGGAGGACACCGAGCTGAGCAACATCGCCGCGCTGGCGCCCTACCTGCCCGCCGCCATTCCGCTACAGCTGGAAGGCGGCCGTGCGCGCCTGCGCGGTTTTCTCGACTATCGCGACGACACCCTCTCCGGCACCTTCCGCCTCGACGGCGACGAGGTCGGCCTGCGCCTTGGCGACACCCCCATGCGCGGGCGCCTCGGCCTGACCCTGGCCTTGCCGCTACTCGATCCGCGCAGCGGCCAGCTCGACCTCTCCGGCACCCATCTCAGGCTGGCAGCGACCGGCGACGACGCCGGCGAGCCACTGACCACCTCGCTGGTATTCCCCCGCGCCGAGCTGGCTAGCGCCTGGCCGCTGCTGCCGCTGGAGCCGTTTGTCGCCGCCGGCGACACTCATAGCGACACCCCGGTCGTCGCCGCCCCGCTGCTCACCACCACGCCGTTCGACGCCGCCCTAAGTGTCTCAGGCGAGATCGACAACCTCGGCGTGCTCGACGGTCTGCTCGGCGAGCTGTTCGTCGACCAGACGCTGGGCCTGCGCGGTGGCGGCCGCCTGAGTGCCGAGGTCGATATCCACCAGGGCCGGCCGCTGCCTGGCAGCCGGCTGCAGATCGACTCGCAGGCGATCGGCGGACGCTTCCTGGGCCTCGACACCCTCGGCCAGGGCACCCTTACCGCCAGCATCGTCGACGATACCCCGCAGCGCGGCCTGCTGACCCTGGACCTGCGCGAGGTCGGCGTAAGCCGCCTGAGCGACGGCCGCCGACTGTTCGACGCACCGCACCTCTCGCTCAGCGCCACTGGCGAATTGCCCGACAGCGGTCGACAACTGGGCAACCCCGAAGCGCAGCTGGCGTGGCAGGCCGCCGAAGTGCCCGACGTCGCCGCCCTCAACCTCTACCTCCCCGACTCGCCGGCCTGGCAACTGGACGGCGGCACCGCCACCACCAGCGGCGTGCTGGTGGTCGAGCGCGACAGCGCCCGTGGTCGAGTCACCCTCGACGGCAACGCAATTCGTGGCCAGCTGCTGGGCCAGGCGCTGAGCGGCGCCGCCGACCTCGAGCTGATCATCAACCAGGCGCGCTTCGACAGCGGGCGACTCGATATCAGCGGCTCGCGGCTGACGCTGCAGGCCAGCGCCGCGGATGCCGAAACACGCAGCGTGGTGGTGGCCCGCGACGCGGTGCTCACCGGCGGCAGCGGCTGGCAGCAGGGCGGCGCGCGCGCGCCCAGCGGCCGGCTGCGCCTCGATGGCCTGCTCGCCGATATGGCGCTGTTCAACGCGCTGCTGACCAGCGAGCACGGCCTGACGGTGGATGGCGCTGCACAGCTGCGCGCCAATATCGAACTCGACGCCGGCCGGCTGGTGCCGGGCAGCGAGCTGCGCCTCGACGCCACGCCGTTCTCACTAGGCTTCCTCGATCTCACCGCCCGCGGCGACGGCCAGCTGGTGGCCACCGCTACCGGCAGCCGTGAAGCGCTCAGCGCGGCACTGACCCTGCGCATGCCACAAGTCGATCTGCGCCGCGGCGACGCCGACGAGGCGCTGATCGAGGGCCGTCATATGCAGCTCACCGCCGAAGCCCGCCGGCTCGACCTCGACGCCGGGCTGCAGGCCCTGGATACGCATATCGCCCTGCCACATATCGAGGCGCCGGACCTGGCAGTCTTCAACACCTACCTGCCGGAGGACTCGCCGCTGGTGCTGCTCGGTGGGCGCGCCACCCTGGCCAGTGACCTCCGCCTCGACGGCTACCAGGCCCACGGCATGCTGCGCCTCGACGCCCCCGACGCACAGCTGGCCTTCCGCGAGCGTCAGCTCAGCGGCAGCTTGATGATCGATGCACGACTCAATGACGGCGACCTGCGCAACATGACCTTCGACAGCAGCGGCTCGCGGGTTTCGCTGAGCAACCTTCAGTTGGCCGACGACGCCCGCTCCGCGGGCTGGTGGGCCGATCTAGAGCTTGCCGAGGGGCGCCTGACCTGGCAGCGGCCGCTGGTGCTGGACAGCCAACTGCGCCTGGCGATGCGCGACAGTGGCCCGCTGGTGGATCTGTTCGTCAGCGCCGCCAATGAGCGACGCTGGCTGCGCAACCTGCTTACCGTGCGCGATATCCGCGGCTCGGCGCGGCTCGACATGCGCCAGCAGCGCCTGGATATCCGCGAGCTTGAACTCAGCGGCCAGGGCCGTGAGCTGCGCGCCAACCTGCGCCTCGGCGAAGCCTCACCACGCGGCGTGTTCTATGCCCGCTACGGCCCCCTAGCGCTGGGCGTGGCGCTGGCCGACGGCCGCCGCCGCTGGCAGTGGCCCGGAGCGCGGAGCTGGTTCGCGCGCCAGCCGGTATTCAGCGACGCGTTCGTCTCCGACAGCCACTGGCTGGAATCACTGGAGATCGACCCACCGTGATGGCCAGTGGCCGGCCAGCGGCGTCTCGCCCAACGCGTCGCGCAGGTCGGGGCCCGGTGTCAGCTGCGCCGGCCAGCGCAGCAGCATAATCGCCAGCACGTTGCGATGCTCGCCACGCTCGAGATCGGTGGTGCCATCGGTGGCGGGAATCATCCTCGCCTGAGGGTCGAAGGCGGCGACGATCGCCTCGCGCAGCCGCGCCACCGCCGGATGGTCGCCCTGGCCGGCGAGCAGGAAACTGATCCCCACCTCGGCCATGATGTCCTCGGTGGTGTCACGCAGGATACGCGGCAGCTCGGCGGCGAAGGCGTCGAGAATCCAGGCATGTTCGCTAGCGCTGACTTCGCGCTGGTAGTAGCGGCTGTCGGCGATCACGAAATGGGTCATGCCGTAGATACGATTGCGGTATTCGTCGACATCCAGCGTCGCGACCCGCGCTGGCGAATAGTGCTGGCGAAAGGCGGCGACCACCTCGTCGCGCAGGTCGACGATCCCCAGCTGATGCAGGTAGTGGACGATATTGGCCACCTGGGCGGCATACACCGACAGCACCTGCGGATCGGTCAGGAAGGACGCGAATTCGACCTGGGCCAGATAGTCGAGCGCCGGTTCATGGCCGGCCAGGCGCGGCGTGTCGAGCAGCCCGTAGTAGTCGAGCTGCACCAGCGAGAACAGCAGACTACGGGCGTAGATCACCTCGCCCCAATCGGCGAACATCTGGCGCCGGGCACGCTGCTTGGCGGTACGCGTGGGATAGGCATCGAGCAGCGCCTGGCTGCGCCGCGCGGCGTAGTCCTGGTGCGCGGCCAGGCCGTCGAGTTCCTCATTGACACGCAGCATCAGTCGCTTGGCATGGCCCTCGGTCAACGGCACGTAGCGCGCGTCGCCGCTGATGCGATAGAGCCGCTGGGCATAGTGGCGCTGCTTGTCCAGCGGCAGCGTGAACAGCTCGGCTTCGTAGCGGGCCTGGATCGCCTCGGCGACGCTCGCCTCGGTCGCCGGCGCAGGCCCTTGAGCGGCACAGCCCGCCAGCCATAGCAGCGCCAGCCAAACCACCAGCCATCCACGTGGGAATGCATGACGCATCTAGGGCACCTCCCTGTTGGCACCTAACGTCAGTATAGCCACTGCTAACGCCGGCTCTGATACTGGGCTGAGAGCACATTCCAGGGGCCCCTCCATTGTACTGATCGAATGCCACCCCAAGGGTCTCTCCGGCGGCCAGCGCCTGGCCAAAGAAGAACCGACAGCATTCCTGCTCAATGAGCTGCTCTCTCAGTTGTACGTAACACTTCGGGTTGGCATGCGACTACAGGTCGCTTTACTAATGGTCGTGCACATTTATTTGGACGCTGCCATAGCTCTCACATAGAATACTTTCCGGCCATTATTTGGCCATTGTTCTCAGGGCGGGGTGAAAGTCCCCACCGGCGGTAATGGCGACTTTCGCCTCAGCCCGCGAGCGCCCGAATCCGGCTCCTGCGTCTCCTTCCTGGCGACGCGGCCATGATCGGGGTCAGCAGATTCGGTGCGATTCCGAAGCCGACGGTGATAGTCCGGATGGAAGAGAACGGCTCCATTGACGGGTGCTCGCGCCCGGCGATCGGTTCCGCATGCCCTGATTCTGGTTACGCAAACGAGGAAGACCATGAATCAGCCCAACCCCAGCTACTCCCCGCGTATCGCCTTTATCCAGGCCAGTTGGCACAGCGATATCGTTGGCCAGGCCCGCGAAGCGTTCACCACCACCCTCGCTGAAAGGCACGGCATCAACGTCGACCGGGTCGAGGTGTTCAGCGTCGCCGGCGCCTACGAAATCCCCCTGCAAGCCAAGCTGCTGGCCAAGAGCGGTCGTTATGACGCCATCGTCGGCGCCGGTTTCGTGGTCGATGGTGGCATCTATCGCCACGACTTCGTCGCCCAGTCGGTGATCGATGGCATGATGCAGGTCCAACTCGATACCGAAGTACCGGTGCTGTCGGTGGTGCTCACCCCGCACCACTTCCACGAGCACGCCACCCACACGTCGTTCTTCCACGATCACTTCGTGATCAAGGGTCGCGAGGCCGCTGAGGCTTGCGTCATGACATTGGAGAATCTCCACCAGGCCCGCCGGCTGGCCGACTGACGCACGCACTCCGCCGCTTTATCTCAACGACACTGCCCGGTCTCTGGCCGGGCAGTGTCGTATTAGCGGGATGATGGTCTTGCCCGTCAAGCCTTCTCGATTCACCCGCGTGGACAATTACTCCGTACTTTCATACTGCTGCGCGAGCATTAAGGGAGGAGGACTGATCCGCAGCAAGGGGAGGTAACAATCGAAAAGTCAGAAAACCCCTTCCTCCCCTCAGGATATCTCCACGATATCGCGGTGGATATATTTTCACTTCAAAGCAAATGGATAATTATTCACAAAATGAATTAATCTTCACCCAAGGAGATTCAAGAAAAAACAACTGCCCAACGCATCACCAATACGCTGTTTTAAAAGGGATAAATTAACCCAGCACGCCAGATATCGTTGCTCTCCATTATACCAATGAATATGTACGCTCATCTTGAATGTCCTTGACGGGGTTAAACGCATGGCCAAGTATTCTCTCTATAAATTTATATTCAAAAAATGAATAAATATTCATAGCGAGGCATTGCTTCATGTCTACAACGGTATTAGGCCCGGACGAACTGGCGCAGAAGTGCCGCGAGATGAGAAAGACGATCATCAAGACCATCGGCGACGCCAACATGGGTCACATTGGCGGCGATCTATCCGTCATCGACATTCTTGGCACGCTGTACTTCAACGTAATGAACGTGAACCCGGCGGAACCGACCGCCCCAAACCGTGACCGCTTCATCTTGAGCAAGGGACACTGTGCGGTCGCTCTTTACACGGCCATGGCCCACGTCGGCTACTTCCCAGTGGAGGAGCTCGCCACCTTTATCCACCCCAAGTCACGGCTCAATGGCCACCCCTGCAACGAGAAACTACCCGGCGTGGAAACCAGTACCGGCCCCCTGGGGCACGGGCTGCCTGTCGGCGTCGGCGCGGCCATTGGCGCCAAGATTCAGAAGAAAGCCTGGCAGGTCTTCGTCGTCGTCGGTGACGGCGAGATCCAGGAAGGTAGTAACTGGGAAGCAGCCATGACCGCGGCCCACAAGGAACTGGACAACCTGACGCTGATCGTCGACCGCAATCGCCTCCAGCAGGGGGATCGCACTCATGACGTGACCTCTCTGGATCCCCTGGCCGAACGCTTCGTCGCTTTCGGCTGGGAAGCACTCGAAGTCGACGGCCATGACTACGGTGCCCTGATCGAGGCACTGAAGGATCCTCGTGCCGGTAAGCCACGCTGCATCGTCGCCAACACCTTCAAGGGCAAGGGCGTGTCCTTCATCGAGGATCGTGTCGAGTGGCACCACAAGGTACCGAGCCCGGAACAAGTCAAAGAAGCACTGAACGAGCTGGAGCGAGGCGCATAACGATGGCAACCATGGATAAATCACAGCTACACGACTGCCGCGACACTTTTGCAGCAACGCTGGAGGCGCTTGCCGAGCAGAACGAGAACATCGTTACTGTCGTCAACGATTCTATTGGCTCCAGCAAGCTCAACGGCTTCCGGAAGAAGTGGCCGGAGCGCTTGATCAATGTCGGCATTGCCGAGCAGACCCTGGTGGGGTCGGGTGCTGGCCTGGCGAACGCCGGCCTGGTGCCGTTCGTCTGCGCAGCATCGTGTTTCCTGACGGGACGTGCGCTGGAACAGATCAAGGCCGACATCGCCTACTCCAATGCCAACGTAAAGATGTGTGGCATGAGCAGCGGCGTTGCCTATGGCGAGCTGGGACCGACCCACCACTCCATCGAGGACCTGGCATGGACGCGCCCCCTGGCGGGCCTGGACATCTTCGTACCGGCAGACGACATCGAGACCGCGGCCGTGATTCGCTATGTGGCACAGAGCGACCGTCCGTGCTTCGTGCGCCTGAGCCGCATGGGCGTTCCCACCGTGCTGCCCAAGGATTACGAATTCGTTCCCGGCAGGGCCGTGCCCCTGCGGGAAGGCAACGACATCACCCTGATCGGTTGCGGCGTGACCGTCTGCCGTGCGCTCGACGCGGCCGAGCGCCTGGCAAGTGACGGGATCCAGGCACGTGTCATCAACTTCTCGAGCATCTCACCCCTCGACAGAGACACCATCGTCAAGTGTGCCCGAGAAACCGGCCATCTATTGACTGTCGAAGAGCACAGCGTACGTGGCGGCATGGGTAGCGCCATTGCGGAGGTCGTGGTCAGCGAGGCGCCTTGCAAGATGTCGCTGCTGGGCTTCCCTGAATTTGCCCCCACCGGCTCTGCCGAGTGGCTGCTTGATAACACCGGCATGTCGGTAGACGGCATCGTGGCTTCAGCCAAAACACTGCTTGGATGAGGACCCCATGATGACGACGTCTGCCATTCTGGCCATCGATCAAGGTACGACCAACTCCAAGGCGGTGTTGGTGGACCTAAGCGGCAATATCATCGCCAGAGCTCACATGTCCGTGCCCTGCTACTACCCGCAGCCGGGATGGGTCGAGCAGTCGGGCGAAGAGATCGTGCGAAGCGTCATGGACGCGATCGACAAGTGTCTCGCCTCTCAACCGGACGTCGTCGTCGCTGCCATTGGCATTTCCTCGCAGCGCGAATCCGCTATCGCCTGGGACTCTGACACAGGCAAGCCCCTGGCACCCTGTGCCAGTTGGCAGTGCCGCCGCAGCCAGCCCTTCTGCGACGAACTCAAGCGCCTGGGACTGAATGCCCGGGTGCAGGAACTGTCCGGACTCCCCATCGATCCCCTCTTCTCCGGATCGAAGTTTCGCTGGCTACTCGATTCCCTGGAAGCCGGGCAGAGCCGGGGCAATGTGCGCTTGGGCAACATCGACAGCTGGCTGCTGTGGAATCTCACCGGCGGAGTGGCGCATCTGACGGATACGTCGAACGCTTCCAGAACGCAACTGTGTGATATCAGTACGGGACAGTGGTCTCCGGAACTGCTCGATATCTTCGGCATCCCGCACAACATGCTGCCGACGATTCGCCCATCGAGCTACGCCTTCGGCACTACGAGTCAGTTCGGTTCGCTCAAGGCTGGCATCCCCATTCTGTCAATGATTGGTGATTCTCACGCAGCCCTGTTCGCCCAGGGCGGATTTCGCCCGGGCATCGTCAAGGCGACCTACGGCACGGGCTCCTCGGTCATGACCACCACCGAGAACCGTCTGATTCGGGCCGAAGGTCTGGCCACGACGGTGGCCTGGGAAACGGCCGAAGGCAGGACCTACGCCCTGGAAGGCAACATTACGGTGAGTGCCGCCGTACTGCCCTGGGTAGCCAAGCTGCTGGGGCTGGACGGTTCGGTCGAGCGCCTTGCCGAGTTGGCCGAATCCGCCGGCACCGAGGGGAGCGAAGTGCTGGTACCCGCCATGGTGGGGCTGGGCGCGCCACGCTGGGTCGGCGATGTCCGCGGACTACTGGACGGCCTGACCTTCAATACAGCGCGCGAAGACGTTGCACGGGCAGCCTTCGAGTCGATCACTTTCCAGATCAAAGACGTGGTCGATGTCGTGCGAGCGGCTTTCGAGCGTCACGGCCTCACGCCGCTGTCGGCGCTCAAGGCCGACGGAGGGGCAAGCGCCAACGGCTGGCTGATGCAACTCCAAGCCGATACGTTAAGGGTCCCCGTCCAGCGCGCCAAGCAAGCGGAGCTGTCCGCCTTGGGTGCAGCCTTGCTGGCCGGGAAAGCGCTCGGCACGTGGCCGACACCCGAAGCCCTGGCATCGGTGGTATCCGATTTCGACACCTTCGAGTACGTTGCTGCCACCGAGCTGGAGGCACGCCATGCAAACTGGCTGTCCTCCGTCGGGCGAACCCTTTTTCACCTCAAACGTTAAGCGGACGTTACGCATACAAAGGTGGCGCGATGAAACCGGAATATGAACTCCGACTAGTGACCAAGGCAGCCCATCTCTACTGGGTAGAACAGGTGCGACAAGTCGATATTGCCGCCAGGCTGAACCTGTCCCAGGCAGGCGTATCGCGCCTGCTGAGGCGGGCACAGAAAGAAGGCATCGTTTCGATCAGCATCAAGCCACCGGAGGGCACCTACCACCTGCTCGAGGAGGAACTGGCCAGCAAGCTCGGTCTGGACGAAGTGGTGGTGACCTCCTGCCCAGACAACAGCGACAACGCCATCGTGTCGAGCATTGGCGAAGCGGCAGCACAGTATCTGGCATCCGCACTGCGCGAAAGCGACAGAGTGGGGATCTCGAGCTGGAGTTCAGCCCTGGTGGCCCTGTCCGAGTACTTGCCGGCCAAAGGGCAGATAAAGGCCGAACGCGTGGTGCAGCTGATGGGCGGGATGTCCCACGATCGTGCCGAGCACTTGGCGGAAAACCTGACCCTTCAGCTTGCCAATCGGCTCGCTGCACGCCCTGCCTTCATGCACGTCGCCGGAATCGCCAGTACCCCAGATGCCCGCAAGGTGTTCTGCGAGGAGCCTTATGTACGAGAGACCATGGCGCTCTTCGATGACCTAACCTTGGCGCTGGTCGGCATCGGTACGCTCGCCCCTTCCCGATTCCTCGCCCGAAGTGGCAACGCCTTCTCTGACGAGGAGCTGGCTGAGCTGGCTAGCTGTGGTGCTGTGGGAGATGTCTGTCTGAGGTTTTTCGATGCCAATGGCCAGGCAGTGAGCCATGCCCTCGATGAGAGGGTGGTGGCGATCAGTGCCCCAAGCCTGAAGAAGGTGCCCCGTGTCGTCGGTGTAGCGGGTGGCCGTCAAAAGGTGGCGTCGATCCGAGCCGCCGCCCTCGGAGGCTGGATCCAGGTACTGATTACCGACTGTTTTACCGCCGAGGCGCTGGCCGAGAAGGCCAGCTGATAACGCCACAGTGAATGGTGCAGCGACAGGCGATTCACTAGGCACCACAGACGTAGCACATGTAGTAAGGAGGGTCGAAGATAATGAAACGCTTTGAAGATCAGGTAGCGATCGTTGTCGGCGCCGATAGGGGCATTGGTCTTGCCATTGCAAAGCGCTTCGCCATGGAGGGAGCGAATGTTGTTCTGGCATCGAATCGTGCCGAGGTCACCGACGTCGCCGAAGAGCTGCAACATCAGGTCGAAGCTGCAGGACTTGCCGGCAAGGTCATCGGCAGGCAGATGGACGTGACCGATAGCGCGCAGGTTGAAGCCTGTTACGCCAGTGTGGTCGAGCAGTTTTCACGCCTCGACATCTCTGTACAGAATGCCGGCATCATCACTATTGCCCGTTTGCAGGAGCTTCCTGAAGAGGACTGGGACAAGGTCATGGACGTCAATACCAAGGGCGTCTTTCTGTGCTGCAAGGCGGCGCTCAAGCATATGGAAAAAGCCGGTCGCGGCACCTTGATCAACATGGCGTCTGGCCAAGCTCGCCAAGGTTTCATCTATACACCGCACTATGCGGCCAGCAAATTCGGGGTGCTTGGTATAACGCAGAGTCTCGCCCGTGAATTCGCACCCGTTGGCATAACAATCAACGCCATTTGCCCTGGCATCATCGAGACGGAGATGTGGGCCTATAATGACCGAGTCTGGGGTAGTCTTCTAGGCAATTACCAACTCGGTGAACTGATGAAGGAATGGGTGCAAAACATTCCAATGAAACGAGCAGCACAGCCAGAAGAAGTTGCTGGAACGGCAGCCTTTCTTGCCTCCGAAGATGCCAGCTATATCACGGGACAAGCCATCAATGTCGATGGAGGCCTGATCATGTCTTGACTTTTAAAGCCTAGACCCAGCTTGTAATAGAAAACATATAAACTGAGGCATTTACCATGAGCACGTCTTACGATATGTCCCTTAAATACGGCGTCGACTTCAACTTTACCATTGAAGGGAAAGTCGTCGTGGTTACTGGTGGGCTCGGTGGTATTGCCACAGCCGCCAATGAGGCCTTGCTAAGCAAAGGCGCCAAGATCGCCATCTTCTATCCAGACTTCGAAAAAGACCATGTCGACGAGGCGATGGGGAAATATCCCAGCGATCGCGTCCGTGCCTGGTGCTGTGATGTCACCAAAGAAGATCAGGTAGATGCCTGCATCGATGAGGTAATACAGCACTTCGGTACCATAGATGTACTCGTCAACGCCGCAGGCACCATCACTTTAACTCCTGCAGAAGATATCTCCCTTATCGAATGGCAACGCCAGGTGGATGTTAATTTCACCGCCCCCTTCCTATGCTCAAAGGCCGTCGGCCGCCATATGCTGACCCGTGGCCAGGGAGGCAAGATTATCAATATTGCCTCCCAGGCAGCTACCGTCGCTATTGACCAGCATTGTGCCTATACATCTGCCAAAGCGGGGCTTCTCGGTATGACCAAGAGCCTAGCCAAGGAGTGGGGGCCGCGTGGCATCAATGTAAACAGTATTTCGCCTACTGTGGTGCTTACGCCCATGGGTGCTGCCGCCTGGGAAGGGGAAAAGGGAGAACGGATGAAGTCGATGATTCCCATGGGAAGGTTTGCTTATACCGATGAGATCGCTGCCAGCATCCTTTTCCTGGCGTCTAACGGTAGCGATATGATAAATGGCGCCGACTTGATGATCGATGGAGGGTACACAATTTGGTAATAGAAAAGTCTTTATGTAGCAGAAAAGTAAAATAAACAAATTTTTGTACAGAAAAAGGATCACAACAATGAAGAGAAAAACACTCCAGCTTATCAAGCAGACCACAGCACTGGCCTCAATGTCAGCCATGGTTTTCCTCACTGGCGTCAGCACGTTGCATGCTCAGGACAACGGTGTGCAAGGCAACATCGCCATTCTCGTCAATTCACTGGACAACCCTTACTATGCTGCGGAAGCCAATGCCGCCAAGGCCCAAGCCGAAGAGTTGGGTTATGAAGCGAGGGTCTTTTCCCATAACGAAGATGTGAATCGTCAGCGTGAACTTATCAACTCCATCGTAGCTCAAGGAGCAGATGGTATTGTACTGGACAACGCCGACTCATCAGCCAGCGTCGCAGCAGTGCGTTACGCCACGGAGCGCAATGTGCCTGTTGTGTTGATCAACCGTGAGATTCCTGAGGATGGTATTGCCATCGCACAGCTAACCCACAATAACGTGCAAGCAGCCTCTCAGGTCGCAGAGGCTTTTATCGAGAAGGTGGGTGAATCAGGGAAGTATGTCGAGTTGACCTGTAACTTGGCAGACAACAACTGCGTCACACGCTCCACCGCCTACCATCGCGTACTCGATCAGTACCCTGATCTGGAAATGGTCGCGCGCCAGGATGCCGGAGGTGAGCTACTGAGGGCTAAGCAAGCAATGGACTCCATTCTTCAAGAGCACTCAGACATCACTGGTGTCATTGCAGGTAACGGCCCGGTTGCGCTTGGAGCCATCGCGTCACTGGAAGCTGCCGGCATAACAGATGTCACTGTAGTCGGCATCGACGGCAGTAATGATGAGCGAGATGCGGTGCTGGATGGAAGGCTCTATGCCACTGCCATGCTCCAGGCTCAGGAGCTTGCCCGTCAGGGTGTCAATCAGCTGCACCAGTACCTCGAGACCGGAGAGACCGGAGAGTCGGAAGAGCGTCAGCTCTTTCGCGGAGTTCTGATCACGGAAGACAATGCCAATTACGTCAACGACTTCGAATATCAGAGTAACTAAGCTGAGCGGTGGGAGTGGTGGTTTCCACCACTCTCACTACATCAGCGGGGTGATACGCGGTGCCGATATGAAGAACACATCCTATATAGCACGCACCTTCGGCTTGGCAATATTGACGTCCACCGCTCTGATGCTGAGTGGTTTCACGATTGTCTCATCCGAAGAGCTCATCGAGATAAAAACCGGAGGTACTTCCCCCTCCATAGATGCATCGTCGTTGCTCTATGACGACATCATTCCTTGGGCCTCATCTTCCGCTAGAGATATTGGCGAAGTATTATCGGCTATCGAGAATCAAGGCTTCGAAACGACTTGTGAAGAATATGGTGTCCAGAAGGGGCAAGCCTTTCCCTGTACTTTCTGGATCCAGACTTCTGGCGTGATAGACAACATCGACACCTCTTCTCGTGTCGGAAAGATTACTCTCTCTGACACTGGTAGCGAAAGTGAAGTGGTGATCTTGTCAGGTCCCGTCATCCCCGGAACAGCCCTGCGTGATGGCTATCCCGACATTATCTACAACGACTTCAGCAACCAAGATGCTTTCGCCTCTTTTTCGGATGACCTCAACAATGAAGTGATCTCGATCATTGAAAACTTTGGTGAGGTCACACCGGGTGATCGGATTAGCATCGTGGGAGCCTATGCCACCTGGTCTGGAATGGACTCAGCGATCCAGGTTGTCCCAGTATCCCTTGAAAGAGTGGGAGGCGAATGACATGACGACTTCCTCAGTCAGTGACAAGCACCACGCCGAGATAACCCCCTTGATCAAGGTGAAAGTGGTGAGCAAACTCTACCCAGGAACCCTGGCATTGGATAACGTCAATTACGAGGTTTTCCCCGCCAGTGTTAATGTGCTTATTGGGGAGAATGGCGCTGGGAAGTCGACGCTGATGAAAATTCTTTCTGGCGTGGAGCGTCCTTCCAGTGGCAAGCTCTTGGTCGGGGGTAAGCCGGTACACTTTCATAGTATTCGAGCTGCGGAGCGAGCTGGTATTGGCATCATCTTTCAGGAGCTCAACCTCTTTCAAGACATGTCCGTTGCCGAGAATCTATTCATTGGCAAGGAAATGTTGAAGTCAGGCCTTATCGATACCGACGCCCAATACCATGCAGCCAAGAAACTTCTCGAGCGGGTTGGGCTTGATATTGATCCCACGACCCGTATGGGTGATCTCTATGTAGGGCAGCAGCAACTGGTCGAGATAGCGCGTGTGCTCAGCCGTGATGTAAGCGTACTGATCATGGATGAGCCGACCTCTGCACTGAGCCAAAAGGAGGTGCAGGTTCTGTTCGGTATCATCGACACCCTGCGCAGCCAGGGAGTGGCGATTATCTATATCTCTCATCGTCTCGAGGAGATCATGAGGATTGGTGATCATATCACGGTGCTACGCAATGGACGTATTGTGGGTATCGATGAGGTGAAGAATATCGATATTCCCTGGATCGTTCAGAAAATGGTGGGGAGCGAAAAGAAGCAGTTTGATTACCAACCGCGTGATCTTGGTGAATCCATCCTATCAGTGCGCGATCTTGTGCTTAAACGCATCAACGGCACCATGGCGCTTGATCACGTCAACTTCGACGTAAAGCGTGGTGAGGTTATCGGTATCTATGGACTCATGGGCGCTGGGCGTACCGAGTTGATGGAAGTCTTGCTGGGGCTTCATCGCAATGCCGGCGGCGAAATCGTATTCGATGGCCAGGTGCTGAAGAAAGGGAAGCCCGCCAACCGCATTAAGGCAGGTATTGCACTTGTGCCAGAGGATCGACAGAGCTTTGGTATGATTCAACCTATGTCCGTCAAGGACAACATGACCCTGTCGAGCATCGGCCGTTATTGTTCAAAACTATTAGGCCTGCGTCTTATCAGGCGGCGTTTAGAGACCAAGAACTGTGATGAAATCATCCAAAGGCTAGGCATCAAAGCACCGCATGCGGACCACGCAATCACTACCCTGAGTGGCGGAAACATGCAAAAGGTCATCATCGGCAAGGCATTGCTAACTCAACCCAAGGTGCTGCTTTTCGATGAGCCGACTCGGGGGGTCGATGTCGGCGCCAAGGCTGATATCTATCGCGCAATGAGTGATATCGCGGCTCAAGGTGTCTCTGTCATTTACACTTCGTCCGAACTGGATGAAGTGTTGGCGGTTTCTGACCGCGTTCTCGTAATGGCCGGAGGAAAAATCACTGCTTCACTGTCTCGAGATGACGCAGAGCGTGATCTGATTACGAGAATGGCTTCGCCCACTACGCCTGCGATCATTCATTAAGGAGTTCTAAAATGTCATCAATTAGCGATGTTGGCGTACCAGATAATGTCGAGCATAAAGCCAGCCTTCGGCTATCAAAGGCTCTCCTTCTGGTTCTCAAGCTTAGAATCTTTGTCGCCTTATTCGTTGTGATTGCTTATTTCTCATTGACAGTGAATAACTTCCTAACCACCTCCAACATGTTGATAATGGCCCAACATATCACCGTTATCGGCATTCTGGCGGTCGGGATGACACTCGTTATCTTGACGGGAGGCATCGACCTCTCGGTAGGATCGACTGTAGGGCTCAGCGGCATGGTTGCGGGCTTCCTCTTGATGCAGGGAGTCTCCATTGGAGATTACACTATTTTTTTTAACGTCCCTGAGGTCATTTTATTGACCTGTTTGATCGGCGCTTTGATCGGTTATATCAACGGTTCGCTGATCACCTACCTCAACGTGGCACCCTTTATCGCCACACTCGGCATGCTCTATGTCGTTCGTGGTGCCGCCTTATTGATGAACGATGGTGGAACTTACTCTCAGCTCCGGGGCCATGAAGCACTCGGCAATACTGGCTTTTCCCTCTTAGGCAACGGTTCCTTCCTGGGAATCGGCATCCCCGTCTGGATACTGGCCATCCTGACCCTCATCACATGGCTGGTCAGTCTCAGGACACCTTTTGGGCGCTACGTCTATGCCATTGGCGGCAATGAGCATGCGGCAGTGTTCTCAGGTCTCAGGGTCCGCAAGATCAAGCTATGGGTGTATGTATTCTCGGGCTTCTGTGCCGCGTTGGTGGGCCTGGTGGTCACCTCCCAGCTCCAGACGGGCCACCCCATGACCGGTGATACTTACGAGCTGCGTGCCATCGCTGCCGTGGTGTTGGGAGGCACCGCACTCGCTGGCGGGCGTGGCTCGGTCATCGGCTCGGTTATCGGTGCCTGTGTCATCAGCATCCTCAACGACGGCATGGTCATGTCCGGTGTCAGCAACTTCTGGCAAATGGTGATCATGGGCCTGGTGATCATCGTCGCCGTCGTCATCGACCAACTCCAGCAGCGCCTGCAGAAGAAGGTGATGGTGACTACCTGACACCTTAGGCTGCGTCGAGACTCATTCCTCGCGCGATACGCTCAATCAGGGTGAAGGTCCCACACTCTCACCCTGACACCGTCACACTATCAGAGGTATCGGGCCGCGACGTGGCCCAATGCCCTCTCATTCTCGCGTGACGCTTTCTTATCCATGTTTACTCGCCTAGTCATTGGAGATCTTCATGCCATCTAAACTCGATACCCTGCGTTGGCACTCTCTGGTCGTCGCCGACACCGGCGACCTCGACGCCATCAAGCGCTACCGTCCCCAAGACGCCACCACCAACCCATCCTTGATCCTCAAGGCATTCGAACTGCCCGGGTATCAAGACCTGATCGATGAAGTGCTGAGCGAGGCAAGGAACGAGGCAGGCGATCTTGTCGATCGTGCAAGCCGAAGCGTGGACCACCTGGCGGTCGCCATGGGAAGTGAAATTGCCAACGTAGTGCCAGGCAGGGTCTCTACCGAGGTGGCGGCTCGACTCTCCTTCGACACCCAGGCCAGCATCCGTAAGGCGCACGAGTTGATTGAGCTCTATGAGCGGCGCGGGGTGGGACGCAACCGCGTACTGATCAAGCTGGCCTCGACCTGGGAAGGTATACGCGCCGCTGAGGTGCTGGAGAAGGAGGGCATCCAGTGCAACCTGACGCTGCTGTTCAGTGACGCTCAGGCCCAGGCCTGCTTCGATGCTGGCGTCTTCCTGGTATCCCCCTTCGTCGGGCGAGTCACCGACTGGCACAAGAAGGAGAGCGGATGCGACTATGCCCCGACAGAGGATCCCGGCGTTAACTTCGTGCGCGGCGTCTGCGAGCGGGTCAGCCAGGGCGGCTACGACACCGTGGTGATGGGCGCGAGCTTCCGCACCGTCGACCAGGTGCTGGCGCTGGCCGGCTGCCCGCGACTGACCATCTCGCCGGCGCTGCTGGAAGAACTGGCGGACGAGGAAGGCGACGTCGAAAAAGCCGTCGAGCTCCCGGATACTACCGAGCCCCTTGCGCCGCTCGATGAGCCGACCTTCCGCTGGGAGCATAACCAGGATGCCATGGCCACCGAGAAATTGGCCGAGGGCATCAGGCGCTTCGCCAGCGACCAGCAGACGCTCGAGACTCTCATCGCCAAGCGTCTGACTGCTTAATGTCCGTTATCAAATGAACACGCATCCGGCCCCCATACCGGTGAAACCAGCGCTAGCATGTTGAAAGATCTGGGCTGCCGCTATGTGTTGGTCGGTCACTCCGAGCGTCGCAGTCTTTACGGCGAATCCGACATCGCCGTTACGGCAAAATTTGCCGCCGCCCAAGCAGCCGGCCTGGTGCCGGTACTCTGCTTGGGTGAAACACTCACCCAACGCCAGAGCGGTGACACCGAAGCGGTCGTGTCACGGCAGCTAAAGGGGATAATCAACACCCTCGGTATCGAAGCCTTTAGTCACAGCGTGGTTGCCTACGAGCCGGTTTGGGCCATCGGCATCGGTAAAACCGCCTCTCCCGAACAGGCCCAGTCTGTGCACGCTTTTATCCGCACATTACTGGCCAGACAGTCCGCACCGATCGCCGCGAGCCTTCCGCTACTCTACGGCGGCAGCGTCAAAGCCAACAATGCCGCAGACTTGCTGGCCCAGCCGGACATCGACGGCGGCCTGATCGGGGGTGCCGCACGGGATGCTCACGCATTCAGCCAGATATGCCGGGCTGCGGCTGATCGTCGAGAACTCGCCCCTAGAGCAGTAAGCGATCCCCAGCCTTACCCAGCGGCAAGTCTGATCTTAATTTGTAACGATCCTCCAAATGTCAGTATGGCCACTACCTAGCGCCGCCCCTGCCGCCGGCCGGGGCGGATCAGCTTGACCCGCGCCTTGCCCCGGCGCCGCTTGGGCGGCGCTGTAGTGTCAGGATCTGGTGTGAGTGACGGCTCGTCGGCCGCGGGGGTCGGCTCGGTGACTACCCAGGCAAAGGTCGGCAGTGCCAGCCGCCAGCGAATCGCCGCCAGTCGCAGGCTGAGGGTCACTGCCAGCCCCAGGCCGATGGCTACGACGATGGGCGCCTGCAGCGTGCTGAGCAGCACGAACACCGTGCCGCCGGCGATCGACGCCGTGGCGTAGACCTCCTGGCGCAGCACCATCGGCACGCGGCGCGCCAGCACGTCGCGAATCATGCCGCCGGCCACTCCGGTCATCAGCCCCATCAATACAGCCACCACGCCGGGGCTGCCCAGCAGCAGCGCCTTGTGGGCGCCGATCACCGTGAACAGCGCCAGGCCGAAGGCGTCGGTCACCGGCAGGAAGGTGCGCGTCAGGCGGTGGATATAGTGGAAGCCGAGGATCGACACCGCCACCGTGGCCAGGATCACCCACAGATAGGTCGGGTCGCTGACCCAGAACACCGGCCGCACGCCCAGCACCAGGTCGCGCAGGGTGCCGCCACCGATACCGGTCACCGCCGCCAACACCAGCATGCCGAAGGGATCCATCCGCGAGCGGCAGGCGAGTATCACCCCCGACAGCGCAAAGACGATCACCCCGGCCATGTCCAGCCAATATACCCAACCCGTCACGCCATGCTCTCCCCTGCCGTTTGGCGTCAGCATACGCCAAGCGAGCCGCCAGGCCGACCGCCATGCGTGCTGATACCTTCGTCTAACAGCCCGTCTCTGGCGTCACGAGCTAGGCATCTGGTAGTACTGAAACGATAAAGCCACCACCACCGGCCCGCTCGCCATGCCGCTGCTCCAGGAAAAACTCGCCCCGCCACCGCCGCCGCCCTGCGTGGTCGCCAGGCCGCGCCTCAACGACCGCTTCGTGCTCGACGCGCGGGTGCAGCTGCTGGTGGTGCAAGCACCGCCCGGCTATGGCAAGAGCACCCTGGTGGCCGAGCGGCTGCCTGCCCTGGAGCAGCCCGCCGCCTGGCTGCACCTGGAGCGCCGCGACGACACCCCGGCGCGCTTCGCGGCCTATTTCCATGCCGCACTGGAACGGCTACTGGACGACGCTACCGTACTTCCCGGGCTCGACGCGGCAGCGCCCCTCGCCCAGCAGTGCGAGGCGTGGCTGGCGGCGCTGCCCGAGGCGGTGTCGCCGCGGCGGCTGGTGCTCGATGAGGTCGAACACCTGCACCACCCGGAAATCCTGGAAGCCATGACCCTATGGCTGCGCCACCAGCCGCGCTGGCTGACCCTGACGCTGATCTCGCGCACCCGCCCGGCCCTCGGTCTGGCGGCACTGCGTCTGCGCGGCGAGCTGGAGGAGATCGGCCTCGCCGAGCTGGCCTTCGACGTCGAGGAGGCACAGACCCTGTGCGCCGAGCAGCTCAGCTTTCCGCCCACCCGGGTCAGCCTGGAGCGCGCCCTGCGCCGCAGCGGCGGCTGGGTGATAGCGCTCACCTGGCTGGTCGAGCGCACCACCACCCGCGCCGGCTTCGACGCCCTGGTCGACCGCCTGAGCGGCGCCCACCCCGACTTCGTGGCCTGGTTCGACGACCTGCTCGACGCCGAGCTCGACGAGGAAGACCGACGCCTGTTGCTGCAGCTCGGCGTGCTGGAGCGCTTCTCGCCGGCGCTGGTGGCCCGGCTGCTGGAAGGCGAACGCCTGACCCAACGGCTCGCCGCCCTGGAACAGGCCGGGCTGTTCATCGAGGCGCTCGACCCACACGAGCAGTGGTACCGCTTCCAACCGTTGTTCGCTGGCTACTTGCGCCATCGCCGCCATGAGCTGAGTCTCGATAGCCAGCGCCAGCTGCACCGGCGAGCCAGTCAAGCCTGGCTGGCACTGGGCGACCCGGCCATGGCGCTGGGCCAGGCGACCCAGGCCGAGACACCGAACGACCTAGCCGCGCTACTCACCTCCCATGGCCCGTCGCTGCTGGCCAACGGCCACGTCGCACGGCTGTCTCACGCACTGCAGCAGCTCGGCGAGACGCGCATCGTCACCTCCCCCGAGCTGACCCTGCTCTACGGCTGGGTGACCCACGCCCAGTTCCAGTTCGACCTCACCGCCCGCGCCATCGGCTGGATCGAGGCCCAGTTGGATGCCCCCGAGTGGCAGGCCCTGGGCGCCGAGTTCGCCACCCTGCGTGCCCAGCTGGCGATCAACCAGGGTGACGCCGAACGCGCCGCACCGCTGGCCGAGAAGGCCCTGACGCAACCCGCCCGCTACCTGGCCTCGACGCCGGTGGCCGCCGCGGCGATCCTCACCGAGGCGCGCTTCGTGCTCGGCCACCTCGACGAGTCGCTGGCACGAATTCGCGAGGTGGAACGCGAGGCGGCACGCCTCGGCGATGCCCAGCTGCAGCTCTGGTCGCTGTGCCATCAGTCCGAGACCCTGGTCGCCCAGGGCCGACTGCAGGCCGCCTACGACATCCAGGAGCGCGCCTTCGGCCACCTCGAGCAGAGTAGCCAGGCGCAGCTGCCGGTGGCGGAATTCCTCTACCGCATCCGCAGCCAGCTGCTGTGGGAGTGGCACCGCCTCGACGACGCCGAACAGGCGGCGCTGGCCGGCATCGCCGTGCTCGACAGCCAGGGCGAACGCTGGACCCTGCAGTGCCATATCAGCCTCGCCAAGGTAGCCCAGAGCCGCGGCGACCAGGCCCAGTGCGCCGACCATATCCGCCGCCTGCGCAAGATTCTCGCCGAGGGTGACTACCATATCGACTGGGTGGCCAACGCCCACGCCACCCTGCTCGCCTGGTGGCAGTCGACCCACGATCTCGATGCCGTGGCGCGCTGGCTGCAGGAGGCGCCCCGCGCCGAGCCGGAGCGCGCCAGCAACCACTTCGCCCAGTGCAACGTGCGCAACCACGCCCGTGCCCTGACCCTGCTCGACCGCTGCGACGAGGCCGAGGCGCTGCTCGAGCGGATCGAGGCCCAAACCGCCCGGCTCGGCCTGATCACCGATGCCAACCGCAACCAGCTGTGCCTGACCGCCGTGGCCTGGCAGCGCGGCGACCGCAGCGCCGCCCTTGCGCACCTCCACCAGGCGCTGACGCTCGCCTCGCGCACCGCCCTGACCGGCAGCTTCCTGCGCCTCGGCCCGTCGCTGGCCGAGCTGCTGCAGGCGCTGCTCGATGGCGGCGAGCTCGACGAACTGGCCCGCCAGCGCGCCACGCGGCTGATCGAACTGGCGTCACGCCAGCGCAACTTCGGCAGCGCCGTGAGGCTGATGCTCGACGAGGCGGTCATCGCCGACATCGTCGCCCGTCCCGACGTACCCGAGCTGATCCGTACCTCACCGCTGACCCGACGCGAATGGCAGATCCTCGGCCTGATCCACGCCGGGCTTTCCAACGAACAGATCGCCGAGCAGCTCTCGGTGGCGCCCACCACGGTCAAGACGCATATCCGCAGCCTCTACCAGAAGCAGAACATCCGCCGCCGCGAGGAGGCCATCGCCCTGGCCGGCGAGCTGCTGGCACGCATTCAGGGCGACTAGCCCACCTCCTCCCCCCTCTACGCCGCCTATTCCGCCGCCGGGAGGATTTCACCCGTGCCGGTGCCGCGCACCATAGCCTCGACGACGACTCTCGCGGCAGCACCGGCGTGCGCCGCAGGCTATTTCTCAAACACAACAAGGAACATGCGCACATGGCACAGGCTTCTCGCTACATAGGCCCGCAGGGCGCCGACTGGTGGCGCGGTGCGGTGATCTACCAGATCTATCCGCGCAGCTTCATGGATAGCCGCGGCGACGGCATCGGCGACCTGCAGGGGGTGATCGACCAGCTCGACTACATCGCGTCCCTCAACGTCGACGCCATCTGGCTGTCGCCGTTCTTCACCTCGCCGATGAAAGACTTCGGCTACGATATCAGCGACTACCGCGACGTCGACCCGATGTTCGGCAGCCTCGACGACTTCGACCGCCTGGTGGAGGCGGCCCACGCCCGCGGCCTCAGGGTCACCATCGACCAGGTGCTGTCGCACACCTCCGACCAGCACGCCTGGTTCAGCGAGAGCCGTGCCAGCCGCGACAATCCCAAGGCGGACTGGTACGTGTGGGCCGACGCCCGCGCAGACGGTTCGCCACCCACCAACTGGCAGTCGGTGTTCGGCGGCTCCAGCTGGCAGTGGGACACCCGGCGCTGCCAGTACTACCTGCACAACTTCCTG
Organism: Halomonas socia; assembly: GCF_010977575.1. GTDB lineage: Bacteria > Pseudomonadota > Gammaproteobacteria > Pseudomonadales > Halomonadaceae > Franzmannia > Franzmannia socia. The sequence goes on along the minus strand of NZ_CP048812.1, from coordinate 2,100,163 downwards.
GCCAGCCAGCCGGATCTCAACTTCCACAACCCGGCGGTGGTCGAGGCGATCCTCGGCGAGGTGCGCTTCTGGCTGGAGCGGGGCGTGGACGGCTTCCGCCTCGATGCGGTCAACTTCTGCACCCACGGCAAGCTCGAGGACAACCCGCCCCGCGAGGACCTGGCAGAGGGCTTTCTCGGCGTGCGCCCCGACAACCCCTACGGCTTCCAGCTTCACCGCCACGACAAGACCCAGCCGGACAACCTGGTCTTCCTCGAGAAGCTGCGCGCCCTGCTCGACGAGTACCCCGGCACCACCAGCGTCGGCGAGGTCGGCGACGACGACTCGCTGCGGGTGATGGCCGAATACACCCAAGGCGGCAAGCGGCTGCACATGGCCTACTCCTTCGACCTGCTCGGCGAGCGCCACGACCCGGCCTTCCTGCAGCACACCCTCACCGAAATGGAGCAACGCATCGATGACGGCTGGCCGTGCTGGGCGCTGGGCAACCACGATGTGGTGCGTCTCGCCACCCGCTGGCAGGCCGCCGACAATCCCGCCGCGCTGCGCCTCTACATGGCCTTCCTGCTCACCCAGCGCGGCAGTGTCTGCCTCTACCAGGGCGAGGAGCTGGGGCTGCCCGAGGCCCAGTTGAGCTTCGAGCAGCTGGTCGACCCCGCCGGCATCACCTTCTGGCCAGCCTACAAGGGCCGCGACGGCTGCCGCACCCCGCAGCCGTGGGCTGCCGATGCCCGGCACGCCGGCTTCAGCAGCGCCACGCCCTGGCTGCCTGTGCCCGTCGAGCACGCCAGCCTGGCGGTTGACCGGCAGGATGACGACCCGGCCTCGCTGCTCAACGCCTACCGCGACTTCCTGGCCTTCCGCCGCGGGCAGCCTGCGCTGATCAAGGGCGAAGTACGCTACCATTCGCTGCAGGGTGATGTGATGCGCTTCGAACGACGCTATCAGGGGGAACGCCTGCTGGTGGCCCTCAACTTCGCCGCCACCCCCTGCGAGATCGCCGTCCCGGCCAGCGTCGAGCCGCTTGAAGAGGCGCCGGCGCTGGTCAATGGCCGCTGGCAGGACGGTACCTTGACGCTACCCGCTTACGGCATCGCCATCGCGCGCGGCTCGGAGGACAGTCCATGGGACGCCTGACACTGGAAGGGATCGGCAAGGCCTTCGGCGAGGTGGAGATCTCCCGCGACATCGACCTGACCATCGAGGACGGCGAGTTCGTGGTCTTCGTCGGCCCCTCGGGCTGCGGCAAGTCGACCCTGCTGCGCATGATCGCCGGGCTGGAGGACATCACCCAGGGCGAGATGTGCCTGGACGGCGAGCGCATCAACGAGATCCCGCCCCAGGAGCGCGACATCGGCATGGTGTTCCAGTCCTACGCGCTCTATCCCCATATGAGCGTGGCCGAGAACATGGCCTTCGGCCTCAAGCTGGCGCGCACCGACAAGGCCGAGATCCGTCGGCGCGTGCAGCACGCCGCCGAGATGCTGCACCTCACCGAACTGCTCGAACGCCGCCCCAAGGACCTGTCCGGCGGCCAGCGCCAGCGGGTCGCCATCGGCCGCACCCTGGTCAAGGAGCCGGCGGTGTTCCTGTTCGACGAGCCGCTCTCCAACCTGGATGCGGCACTGCGGGTCGACATGCGGGTGCAGATCGCCGAGCTGCACAAGCGCCTGCAGGCGACCATGATCTACGTCACCCACGATCAGGTCGAGGCGATGACCCTGGCCGACCGCATCGTGCTGCTCTCCGGCGGCCGCATCGCCCAGGTCGGAGCACCGCTATCGCTCTACCACTTCCCCAGGACCCTGGAGGTCGCCGAGTTCATCGGCTCACCGCGCATCAACACCCTGAGCGTCGAAGTGCTCGACCCCGGTCGCCTGCATACGGCGGTGCGCCTGCCCGGCGGCGCCATCCTCCAGGTGGCCGTCGACGGTGCCCGGCTCAAGGCCGGCGATCGCGCCACTCTTGGCGTGCGCGCCGAGAACTTCGTCGCCCCGGACCAGGCCGAGGCGACGCTCCAGGCGCGCCTGATGGTCGCCGAGAAGCTCGGCTACGAGACCCTCGCCCACCTGCAGGTGGAAGGGGTCGAGTCGACGCTGACCCAGCGCCTCGACGGCCTCGCCCACCTCGACGACCACCAGGCCATCACCCTCGGCCTTGACGGCGAGCACTGCCACCTGTTCGGCGCCGACGGGGTGGCCTGCCCGAGACAGGTGCGGATCCCCGGCGTCACGCACTGAGTGCCGCCAAACGCCAGCGCCCCGGCCTCATTAGCGAGGCCGGGGCGTTTTTTTGCTCGTTGACTTGCCAGAAAACCCCGGCCGGTGACCGGGGTGAGCCGTACTCGTTGTCAGCCCTTGACGCCGCCGGCGGTCAACCCGCCGATGATCCAGCGCTGACAGATCAGGAAGGCGACGGTGATCGGCAGGCCGGAGAGCACCGCGGCGGCGGCGAAGTTGCCCCAGCGCTGGTTGTGGTCGGCCAGGTACTGCTGGGCACCCACGGCGAGCGTCAGCTTGTGCTCGTCGACCAGCAGCACCGAGGCCATGGGGTACTCCATGATGCTCATCACGAAGGCGAGGATGAACACCACCATCAGGATCGGCACCGACAGCGGCAGCAGGATGTAGCGGAACGCCTGCCAGGTGCTGGCGCCGTCGACCATGGCGGCCTCCTCCAGCGAACCGTCGATGGACTCGAAGTAGCCCTTGATGGTCCAGATATGCAGCGCCACGGCGCCCAGCGAGGCGACGATCAGCGCCCCGTGGGTGTTGATGCCGAGCCACGGCACCAGCTGGCCGAGGCGGTCGAACAGCGCGTAGAGCGCCACCAGCGAGAGCACCGCCGGGAACATCTGGAAGATCAGCATGCCCTTGAGGAGCGGCGCCTTGCCCTTGAAGCGCATGCGCGCGAAGGCGTAGGCGCTGGTGGTGGCGAGCATCAGGATCAGCAGCGACGACACCACCGCCACCTTGATCGAGTTCCACAGCCACAGCAGTACCGGGAACGGCGGCTGGACCACGCTGCCGTCGGCACGCTCCCAGGGGATGCCCAGCGCCAACGACCAGTGCTCCAGCGAGAAGCGTTCGGGGATCAGGCTGCCGGTGGCGAAGTTGCCCTCGCGAAAGGAGATCGAGATCACCAGCAGCAGCGGAAAGACGATCAGCGACACGAAGCCGATCAGGGCGAGATGCGCGCCCAGACGGCGGGCGCGGATCGAGCGGGGTTGAACCATGGGCATGACGGTATCTCCTTATCAAACCTTGACCTTGGACAGGCGCAGATTGAGCAGCGACATGCCCGCCACTAGCAGGAAGATCAGGGTGGCGATGGCCGCCGCCAGGCCGAAGTCCTGGCCGGCATCCTGGAAGGCGATGCGGTAGGTGTAGCTGACCAGCAGGTCGGTGGTACCCGCCGGGGTACTGGCGCCGAGGATATCGGGGTTGCCGCCGGTGAGCAGGGCGATCAGCACGAAGTTGTTGAAGTTGAAGGCGAAGGCGGCGATCAGCAGCGGTGTCAGCGGCTTGATGATCAGCGGCAGGGTGATGGTCAGCATGTTGGTGAGCGGCCCGCCGCCATCCACCGCCGAGGCCTCGTAGAGATCGCGGGGGATCGACTGGATCAGGCCCATGCACAGCAGCAGCATGTAGGGGTAGCCGAGCCAGGTATTGACGATCAGCAGCATGCTGCGCGCTAGCCACGGGTCGGTGAACCACTCGGGGCGGATGCCGAACACCCCGTCGAGGATCATGTTCACCTCGCCGAAGTGCTGGTTGAACATGCCCTTGAAGATCAGGATCGAGATGAACGCCGGCACCGCGTAGGGCAGGATCAGCAGCGTGCGGTAGATCGCCTTGCCGCGCAGCTGGTCCCACTGCAGCAGCGAGGCCAGCACGAAGCCGACGACCAGGGTGAACAGCACGGTGAGACCGGCGAAGGCGAAGGTCCAGACGAAGATCTGCATGAAGGGGCCGCGGATATCCGGGTCGGCGAAGATCCGCGTGTAGTTGTCCAGGCCCACCGCCACCGGCCAGCCCGGGGTGATGCGCTGGCCGTCGTCGCCGACGAAGAAGCCGGTATCGCGGTCCGGCGTCAGCACACGGTCGTCGCGGCGATCATACAGCGAGCCGTCGTCGCGGGCCTCATAGCGATCGAGCATGGGCGCGAAGTGGCGCAGGCCCGCCATGCGCAGCTCCAGGCCTTCCGGGGTCACCAGGCGCAGCGCCTGCAGGGCATCGCGGGCGGCGATCACCTCGCGCATCTCGAGCGGCTCGGCGTCGAGGGCCTGGTGCAACGGCGCGATCTCGATGCGCCGGCTGGCATCGTCATCGAGGTCGAGCGGCTCGCTGATAAAGCGGGAGGCACCTTCCAGCGCGGCCTCCATCTCCGCGTCGGCCTCGCCCTCCAGCGCTATCTCGCCGTCGCTTTCCAGTTTCAGGCGCACCTCCTCGCCGTCGCGCAGGACCTGGAAGGTGAAGGAAGCGCCCTCCTCCTGATAGGTCCGCGCCAGCAGCTGGGCGCGCACCCGATCTTCGCTGAGCAGGTTGCTGGAGCTGTAGTTGCTGAAGCTGATACCGATGGTATAGAGCAGCGGGAAGATCACGAACACCCCGAGCCCCGCCACCGCCGGGAAGATATAGCGGTGACTCATCAGGGTGCGCTTGGTGAACACCACCGCCAGCGAGGCGCCGAGCACCAGGAACAGCAGCGCGAACATCCACTGGCCGTTGAGATGAAAGGCCAGCACCAGCCACATCAGGGTCAGCACCAGGGCCGCCACCAGGCCGCGCATGGCCCAGCGGGTGTAGCGCTCGGTCACATGCCGCGAGCGATGCCGCGGCAGGCCTCGGGAAGCGTTGGTCGTATACATGAGCGATATCCTGCGGGAGCGGGCCGGCGGCAGGGGCGCCGCCGGCCGTGGGCGTGCGGGTAGGCTTACTGGCGCATGCGGCGCGCCGCGGCGTCGAGAGCTTCCCGGGGCGACTGGCGGCCGCTGCCGATATTCTGCAGCGCCGGTTCCATGGCGGCCCAGAAGGCGCCCATCTCGGGAATGTTAGGCATCGGCGTGCCGATCTCGGCGTTGGCCAGGGTCGCGGCGATATTGGCGTCGCGCTCCAGCTCCTCCTGATAGGCGATATGCGCCACCGCGCCCAGCGAGCCGTCGCTGTTGAAGGTGCGCATGCCGGCCTCGCTAAGCAGGTTGTTCTCGAGGAATTCCACCGCCAGGAAGTCGTTGGGCGAGGCGGCATTGATCATCGCCGTCATCACGCCGTACATGGCCCGGGCGCGCTCGTCGCCGACCTTGGGCAGCAACGCCACGCCGTAGTCGATGCCGCTGCGCTCCAGATTGGGCCAGGCCCAGGGGCCACTGATCATGGTCGCCACCTCGCCGCGATTGAAACGGGTGTCGGCGATGCTGTAATCGGTGCCACGCGGCAGTACGCCGCTGTCGATCAGCTCGGCAATCAGTTCGGCCCCCTCCACGGCACCCTCGTTGTTGACGCCGATGTCGCTGACGTCGAAGCCCCCATCGGTCTGCTTGAAGGGGTAGCCGCCGTTGGCGGCGAGCAGCGGCCAGCCGTAGTAGGGCTCGCTGTAGTCGAAAAGAATCGCCTTCTTGCCCTGCTCGGCGAGCTCGGCGTCCAGCGCTGCGAGCTCCTCGAAGCTCTGCGGCGCCTCGTCGACCAGCGCCTTGTTGTAGATCAGCCCCAGCGACTCCACCGAGATCGGGTAGCCGTAGGTATCGCCGTTCCACAACGTGGCGTCCCAGGTGAAGTCGAAGTAGTCGGCGCGGAAGCCGTCGCCGGGTGAGATCGGCGTGAGCAGACCGCTCTGGGCCCATTCGCCGAGGCGATCGTGGGCCCAGATCACGATATCGGGCCCCTGGCCGCTGCCGGCAGCCTGCTGGAAGCGGTCGGTGAGGTTGTCGGGGAAGGTCACCTCTACCTCGATGCCGGTATCGTCGGAGAACTGAGCCACCACCTCGCGGATGCCGTTCTGGCCCTTGTTGTCGCCCATCCAGATGGTCAGGCGGTCGTCGTCGAAGGCCAGTGTCGGCGCGGCAGCAGCGCCCAGCAAGGTGGCGGCGAGCAGCGGCGTGAGGCGGCGATTGAGAACAGTGTGCATAGGTCATGCCCCATTGTTGTTATCGAGGAAGTATCGTTGACCCGACTAGCCTCGCCAATCGCCGCGCGGGATGGCTCCTCCTCGGGGGGCGTAGGGGTGGCGTAAGCGTGGGGCGTAGATGGCCCAGCCGCAAACGACGACGCCCGCAGCAGCGGGCGTCGTATCAGTCGGCAAGTCGTGGTGAAAGCGTCAGTGGCCGTGCTCTTCCAGCCAGGCTTCGAGGAAGGCGATCTCCTCCTCCTGGGCGTCGATGATCTCACGGGCCAGCTGCTGCAGCGCCTCATCCTCACCGTGTTCGAGGACGATATTGGCCATGTCGATGGCGCCCTGGTGGTGGGGGATCATGCCGCGGGCGAAATCGACATCGGCGTCACCGGTAAAGCCGCCCATCATGCCCTCGTGCATACGCTCGTTGGCCTCGCGGTAGGCCTGCACTGCCGGGTCGTCGGCATGCGCCTGATCGTCCATCTGGTGATCGCCGTGGGCGTGCTCGTCGCCGTGGCTGCCGGCCTCGGCCAGCGGGCTCAACGCCAGCATCGCGGCCACTCCCAGGCTGCCCAGCAGCAGGGTCAATGGGCCACGGGAGGTATCGGCATCATACGCTGCGGCACGGGGTTCGGTCTGGGTAGATCGCATCATGGCAAGCTCCTGGTTCTTGAAAAGAATCGTGTCAGGGCGTCAATGTAAAAGCTGTGGGCGGCCCACAGGTCAAGCAGTATGAGTGAGCTCGGTCAGCGCCTGCAGAAACTTGAAATCCGCGCCCTCACGGCCGCATGCTAGCGGCATTGCATCCATCCTTGGAGCCTGACCATGCGCCGCCTGACATCTACCCTACCGCAGCTGTGCGGCCTGACATTGACCCTGGTCATGCTGGCGGGCTGCACCGTGAATACCTTCCCCGACGGCAGCCGCGAAACCATGTGGGGCGTGCCCCAGGAAGACAGCCCCGGCGAGCAGCAGCGCCCCGGCACCTACCGCGACGAGACCGGCGAGATTCGCGGCCAGACCGAGGCCCCTGAGCGCTAGGCGCTGGCACCGGAACGCTGAGAAGCAGTGCCACCAGAGGCGCCGAAGCGGGCCAGCTGCATCTCACCTAAGCGGCTGACCACGCGGCGAAAGGCGAAGCTCAGCTCACCCTGGACATACAGCCCCTCAATCGGCACCTGCGCCTCGATATACAGCGGCACGCCGCGGTCGTAGCACTCGTCGACCAGGGCGATAAAGCGTCGCGCGCCGTCGTCCAGCCGTGAAAAGCCGCGCCGCACGCCACCGCCAGCGGTATCCGGTCCCAGATCCTCGATCTTGGCCTCCTCGTGCGGTGCCCCTAGGTCGCTGCCCAGCGCCGGCACGTCGCCGACCAGAATGTAGCGAAAGCGGTCGCACAGGCGGATGAAATCCAGCGCCCCGAGCGGCTGCTCGCAGAGCGCCGCATAGCGACACCACAGCGCCGCCTCGCTGCGCCCTTCCACCTCGATCATGCGCCCGTCCAGATCGAGGGCCTCGCTGCTGCGCGACTGCCCCGCGCTGAGTTCGGCGAAGGATTGCGCCAGCCGCTGCGGCGCGCGGACCCAGTAGCGCGGCTCGGCGCGGCCCGGATGCTCGCGGTGATCACAGCCGCCATCCACCACCACGACCTGCAGGTGCTGCTCGATGGCGGCGATCGCCGGCAGGAAGCGCTCGCGGTTGTAGCCCTCGGCATACAGCTGATTCGGCGGCTGGTTGGAGGTGGTGACCAGCACTACCCCGGCGTCGAATAGCGCCTGCATCAACCGGCCGAGCAGCATGGCGTCGGCGATATCGTTGACGAACAGCTCATCCAGACACAGCACCTGGACCTCCTCGCACAGCTCGCGGGCCATGACCGTGAGCGGGTCCGGCGTGCCGCTGAGCTGGAACTGGCGGCGGTGCACCCAGCGCATGAAGTGGTGAAAGTGCTGGCGGCGTGCAGGCACCTCCAGCGCGGCGTGGAAGCGGTCCATCAGCCAGGTCTTGCCGCGCCCCACAGGCCCCCACAGATAGACGCCGTGGGGCCGCGAGCCCTCGCCATGCAGGTCGCGGCAGCAGCGCTCGAGCACATCCACGGCGCGTACCTGGGCGTCGTCAGCGACAAAATCGAGACGCGCCAGGGCATCGTCGTAGGCTTGGCGGGGCGAGAGGCGCTGGGTCATCCGAGAGGCTCCTGGAACGGTGCTCCGACCATGCCACGTTGCCCCGAGTCAGACAAATGCCCCCGGCGTGCCACGATGCAGTACCATGGGGGCCGCTTCCGGCTTCGAGGAGACCCCAATGGACTGGAACCCGGCGCTACTATGGCTGGCACTCAGCCTGCTGCTGGCGCTCGCCGAACTCACCTCCGGCGCCATGGTGCTGCTGGCGCTCGGCGTGGCGGCGCTGGTGGCCGCCCTGCTGGCCTGGCTCGGCTTGCCGCTGGCCTGGCAGCTGATTGGCCTGGCGCTGGCCACCGGCGTACTGGTACCGCTGGCCATCAAGGTCATCCGCCCGTGGTTCTCGCCGCGCGGCGTGGCCTACGGCACCACCGGCACCGGCGTCGAGAAAGGCCGTGTCTACCGCACTCTGATCCGCGACTACGACGGCGCCACCGGCATCAAGGTCAACGGCGACTTCTACCGCCTGCGCGTGCAGGAAAGCGCCGCCACCGAACTGCCGCTGGGTACCGCCGTAGTCTTCAAGGAATTCGATGGCACCACCGCCATCGTCACCATCGCACCACCCAAGGAGCACTGAACATGGACTTACCCGTGAGCCCCGGCCTGATACTGGCCCTGATCGTCGTCTTCATCGGCATCCTGATCGTCGTCAAGGGGCTGGTGATCGTTCGCCAGTCGGAAGTCATGGTGATCGAGCGTCTCGGCTCGTTTCACCGCGTGCTGGAGAGCGGCATCAACATCATCATTCCGTTCATCGACCAGCCGCGTGCCATCACCATGATCCGCTATCGCAAGATGGGCGATGACTACCACGCCATCACCACTGACGAGATCCGCATCGACCGTCGTGAAACGGTGATGGACTTCCCCGGCCAGCCGGTGGTGACCACCGACAACGTCACGGTGCGCATCAACGGCGCACTCTACTACCAGATCATCGATCCCAAGCGCGCCGTCTATGAGGTCGAGAACATGAGCCAGGCGGTGGAAGTGCTGGCCAAGACCACGCTGCGTTCGGTGGTCGGCAAGATGGAGCTCGACAAGCTGTTCGAGTCCCGCGCCGAGGTCAACAACGAGATCCAGAGCGCCATGGAAGAGCCCGCCTCCAAGTGGGGCGTCAAGCTGTCGCGGGTCGAGGTGCAGGACATCGCCATGCCCGAGGAGGTCGAGACCGCCATGCGCCTGCAGATGGCCGCCGAGCGCAAGCGTCGCGCCACGGTGACCGAAGCCGAAGGCGAAAAGTCCGCGGCTATCGCCAAGGCCCAGGGCCAGCGCGAATCGTCGATCCTCAACGCCGAGGGCGACAAGGAGTCGGCCATCCTGCGCGCCCAGGGCGAACAGGAGTCGATCAAGCTGGTACTCAACGCCATCGGCGACAGCGAGGAGAACAAGCAGACCGTGGTCGGCTACCTGCTCGGCCAGAGCTATATCAAGGCGCTGCCGACCATGGCCAAGGACGGCGAGCGGGTCTTCGTGCCCTACGAGTCCAGCGCCCTGCTCGGCTCGATGGGCATGTTCCGCGATCTGGCCGGCACCCCGGAAGACGCGGTGGGCAAGCACCTGCGCAGCAGCGGCCAGACGGACGGACTGCGCGGCGGCGTGGTCGGCGGTGCCGCCAGCGGCAGCTGAACCTCGCAAAAGATAAGACGACGCGGCCGGGCTAATTGCCCGGCCGCGCTGTATCTAGCGCTCTCAACCGCCATGTGCGGCGGTGTCCGCGGCGACCGTCTTACCGCCACTGCCAAGGCGGGTAAGTCCGCGCGGCGCGGCGATGCGGAAGAACCGCTCCACCACCTCGGGTGAGGTCGGCGCCGTGACCAGCGAAACCGCCACGAACACCGGCAGGTTGAGCATCAATCCCCAGAAACCGGCATGAACACCCAGCGGATGCGGCCACAGGGTGGTAAAGGCCACGGTGACCAGGAAGCCGGCGACGATACCCGCCATCACCCCCAACCGCGAGGCCCGCGGCAGCGTGAGGAACTCGCCGTGCTCGGCCAGCAGTCGCTCGAAGAGCGGGGCGAAGCTCAAGCCACCGGTGGCACTGTGCAGCGCCCAGAGCCCCACCGCCCAGGCCACGATCAGCATCAGCACGCCCTGGAAGGCATTGGTACGCCCAATGGCGCGCTGGCCGCTGACGAACAGATAGACCGCGATACACGCCAGCACCAGCGGCACCCCCAGCCACACCGGAATCGTCCCACCGCTCATCACGAACAGGATGTAGGCGGAGCCGACGGTCTGCAGCACCGCGTAGGCGATCGAACCGATCGACATCACCAGTGCCGCCAGGGCACCCAGCGCCGGGCTCTGGTAGCGGTCGGCGATGGCGCTGGCCTGGGTGACATGGCCGAACTGCTCGCCGAACTGCCACACCTTGGGGCCGAAGTACCAGGCCACCAGTGCCAGATAGGCGAGATAGACCGCCACGTAGAACACCGCCACGCCCTTGGCATAGGCCCACCCCGGCGCGCCCATGAAGGTGTAGGCACTGACGCTGCCGGCGGCGATCAGCAGGTAGAGTGTCACCGGCCCCATGCTGCGCCCGGCCACGCCCCACTCCTCGAGGCTATTCATGCGCCGCCCGCCCCGCGCGCGCAGCCCGATGACCATGGCGATGGCCACATAGGTCAGGGTGATCAGCAGCGGCCAGGGGCTAGTCATCCTCGCCCTCCTGCCATTCGATGACACGGTTGGCGATCAACATGACCGCGAAGCAGGCGAAGATCAGCACATAGCTCCACACCACCAGGAGCGGCAGGCCGAGGAACAGTACGGCGCGATTGAACAGGCCGATCACTGGCCAGATCCCTGCCACCACCACGGCGACAAAGGCAATCGACAAGGCCCAACCGGTACGACTGGTGGGCAGCACGACGAGACGCTGCATAGCTTTCTCCCTATGTTGTTGTAACAGATGCGCTACGAATGCCGTCAGCCCCCACCCGGGAGCGATGGCCAGCGCGGTGCCACGTCCAGCCGCTCCTCGAGCGCCTTGGCCAGCTTGAGCACCAGGTGATCGGCGAAACGCGGCCCGATCAGCTGCACACCCAGCGGCATGCCCTCGCCGCTGAAACCGGCATTGAGGGATATCGCCGGCTGCTCGCCCATGTTCCACGGCAGCGTGTAGGCGATATGCTCGAAGGGCCGCTGAGGGTCGTTGGTGGGCGAGGCCCAGTCGGCCGGGAACGACACGTTGGGCGTGGTCGGCGAGATCACTGCGTCCACCTGCTCGAATACCGCTTCGGTGGCCCGGCGCATGTTCAGGGTCTGCTGGAAGCCGCGCACCGCCTCGACGCCGCTCAAGCGCGCGCCATCCTCGGCCCAGGCGAGAATCGACGGCAGCACCCGTTCACGCTGTGCCCCCGTCAATGTCTCCAGCTCGCTGTACTGACGCGCCCGCCAGAAGCGATCCAGGCCATCGAGCATCTCGCGGGTCAATACCGGCGCCAGCGGCACCAGGGTCGCGCCGGCGGCCTCCAGGCGCTGCGCCGCGGACTCCACGGCATCGCGTATCGGCGCCTCCAGCGGCAAGCCGCAGCCCCTTCGACTCCAGGCGCAGGTCCGTCCAGTCGATGGCCTCCGGCGGCAGACGCATCGCATCGCGACGGTCGGTACGCGCCAGGCTCGTCATCATCAGTGCCGCGTCGTCGACGCTGCGCGTCATGGGGCCGGCGCAGCGCCCTACGTAGTAGGGGTCGATGGGAATCCGCCCCAGGGTCGGCTTGAAGCCCACCACCCCACACCAGGCCGCCGGCAGGCGTACCGAACCGCCGATATCGGTACCCACGTGCAGCGGGCCATAGCCGGCCGCCGCCGCGGCCCCTGCCCCGGAGCTCGAGCCACCGGTGTTGCACGCCAGGTTCCAGGGGTTACGGGTCAGGCCGTGGAAGGAGGAGAGCCCCGAAGAGAGCATGCCGAAATCCGGGCAGGTGGTCTTGGCCAACAGCAGCGCAGCGTCTTCGGCCAGACGCGCTGCGGGGGGCGCATCCTCGCTGGCCTCGGCCTGTTCGCCAAGCCTCGTGCCCAGTGGCACCGGCAGGCCCCGGGTAGCGATCAGCTCCTTGAGGGTCACCGGCACGCCATCCAAGGCACCGCGGGGGTCGTTCCGCGCCCAGCGCTCGCTGGAGGCGCGCGCCGCCGCGAGAAAGGCCTCGGGGCGGTAGGCATAGAGGGCGTTGAGATGCGGCTCCCAGCGTTCGATATGGGCGATCAACAACTCGGCGTAGTCGAGTGGCGACAGCGACTTGTCACGATAGGCGGCGAGCAGTTGGGTAGCGGTCATCCGATGGGGCCCGTGCATGCAGTCTCTCTCGGCATGATGAACGATGCCTTCAGCATGGCGCGCGGCAGTGCCCACTGCTATCACAACTGCGGTGCCAGTGCGTCCACTCTTTGTGTGCACTACGCCGATGGCATATTGAGACGATTGAACTGTTCCGCCAGTAGCGACAGACACGCTTCGGTGGCGAAACTGCGCTGTCGATGGCGATAGAGACACAGGTCGACCCGCGCTCCCAGCAGCTCGCCGTGCTGCAAGGGAATACCGATCAGCTGACCGGCACAGCACTCCCGGGCCACGGCCATGGGCGGCAAAACCAGCACTACCACGCCGGCCATGGCGAGGGCCTTCTGGGTCTCGAGGGAGGAGGCATGAAAGGTCGGCGTCAACCTCACGCCTTGCTGGCGGGCCGCCGCGTCGAGGGCCTGGCGCACGCCATAGCGCGCGTCGGGCAGCGCCAGCGGCTGATCGGCGAGATCGGCCAGACGCAGTGTACGAGCCGCCGCCAAGGGGTGGTCCGGCGCCATCACCACATGGTGCTCCAGGGTGCCGCTGGCGAGGGTCAGGATGTCGTCATGGCGCGGCATGAAGAAGGCCAGGCCGATATCGGCGTCGCCGCGACGCAGCGCCTCGACGACCTGGCCTGCGCTGGCGATGTGGATATCGAAGTCGAGCCGCGGATGCTGGCGGCGGTAAGGCTGATGCCATTGGGGCCACGCTCGATCAGGGGGGCACCGAGCTGATGCTCGAGCAGATCGATCTGCCTGCTGATGGCAGTGGGGGCGATATGCAACTGCGCCGCCGCCTGCCAGCCAAGCCGAGCATAGAGTGCCTGCTGATCCGGCGTATATAGATAGCACCAGGCGACGCCGCTATCTTGCGCCTCGCTTTCGACCTGCCGCACCAGCGACGATGCGATGCCGAGGCCGCGCCACTCGGGCGGCACGAACACCAAGGCCAACCAGGGGGATAGATCAGGGCGGTCGCTCATATCGTCGACCACCAGGCTCGCCATGCCCACCGGTACGCCGTCGTGCATGGCGACGAACAGCGAGGGCACGCCGCCCGCACTGCACTGCCCACGCAGACGCTCGATGGCATCATTGAGCGTCATACCGGGGTTGAGATGCCCCCAAGCGACACCGGACCAGCCCGCCAGCGTGGCGATATGGGGCGAATCGGCGCTCAGCCGTTCGATCTGTGCTGCTTCCGCCATCACGGCACTCCTCAAGCCTGCCATTGCATAAGTGCCTTACGGTAACCACAAAGGCCCCGGCCCGCCAGTAGGCGGACCGAGGCCCCATAGTTGAGCCAGGATTACCCCAGCTGAAACGGATACACCGAACCGATCTGCAGAATCCGCGTCAGTTCGTCCAGCGCGCCAAGGGTCTCCTCGGCGAGCTGTGGGTCGGCGAGGTCGTCCGGTGCCAGGCGGTCGCGGTAGTGCCGCTCGACCCAGGCGGTGAGCTCGGCGTAGAGCGCCTCGTCGAGCAGCACCCGGCCGGAGAGGGCCTGGCGCTCGGCGGAGCTGAGCGCCACCCGCAGTCGCAGGCAGGCGGGGCCGCCGCCGTTGCGCATGCTCTGCTTGACATCCTTGACCAGCACTTCGCCGATGGGATTGTGGCCCGCCAGCAGCAGATCCTGAATGGTGCGCCACACTGCCTCGTTCTCCTGGCACTCGCCGGGTACCACCAGGGTCATGCTGCCGTCGGGGTTGGAGAGCAGCTGGGAGTTGAACAGATAGGAGTCAACGGCGTCTTCGAGGCTCACTGCCTCGAGCGGCACGCGTACCGGGATCAGCGGCGTGGCCAGCTTGGCACGCAGCGCGTCTAGGGTTTCCTGCTCGTCGCGGAAGGCCATCTCGTGGTAGAGCAATAGCGGGCCGTTACCCACCGCGATCACGTCGTTGTGGAACACGCCGGCGTCGATGGCCGCGGGGTGCTGCTGGGCGAACACCGTCTGGGCCTCGCCGAGGCTGTGCTGGCGAGCCACCGCCTGGCTGGCCTCCAGCGTCTGGCGCGCCGGGAAGCGCTTGGGCTCGTGGGCGGGGTCGCCGCCGAAGGCCTGGCGGCCGTAGACGAACAGGTGCACCCCCGGCTCGCCGTGCTCGCCGGCGAGCCTCGTGTGGTTGGCCGCGCCCTCATCGGAGAACGCCGGGGTCGCCGGCAGCACCGGGTGGTGAGCGAAGTGGCGCGGGTCGTTGAAGATCGCCGCCAGCACGCGGCCGGTGGTCTCCGGCTCCAGGTAGCGGTGGAAGCTCGACTGCAGGTTGGCCGGGGTGAAGTGCACCCGCCCATCCGCGGCATCGACGCTCGGCGTCACGGTGCCGGCGTTGGCGGTCCACATGCTCGAGGCCGAACACACCGCACGCAGCAGCTGCGGCGTCTCGCCGGCGGCGCGGGTCAGCACCTCGTGGGCGGTGCCACTGAAGCCCAGCGCGCGCAGCGCCCCCAGGTCGGGGCGCTGCTGGGGCGGCAGCACGCCCTGGGCGTAGCCGGCATCGAGCAGCGACTTCATCTTGGCCAGCCCCTGCAGCGCCCCCTCGCGGGGGTTGGAGACCAGCCCGCCGTGGCTCATCGAGGCGACGTTGCCCAGCGCCAGGCCGGAGTAGTTGTGGGTGGGGCCCACCAGGCCGTCGAAGTTGACCTCGCGGACGTCCAGGCTCGAAGACTCACTCATAGCACTACCCCCGGCGGCAGTTGGTCGGGCAGTTGCAGATCCTCGCTCTCCATCGAGGCCACCGGATAGGCGCAGTAGTCGGCGGCGTAGTAGGCACTGGGGCGATGGTTGCCGCTGTCGCCCACGCCGCCGAAGGGCGCGTCGCCGGAAGCCCCGGTGGTCTGTCGGTTCCAGTTGACGATGCCGGCACGGATACGTAGCAGGAAGTCGTCCCAGTCGTCGCGGCTGCCGCCGATCAGCCCGGCGGAGAGGCCGTAGCGGGTATCGTTGGCCAAGGCGATGGCCTCGTCCCAGTCGCGGTAGCGGTGCACCTTGAGCAGCGGCCCGAAGTGCTCCTCGTCGGGCAGCGCGAGGCCGGTCACGTCGATCAGCGCCGGGCTCAGCAGGCTGGTGTTCTCCTCCAGGCGCTGCATGCGCGACAGCAGCGTGCCGCCCAGCGCCTCCAGGTCGTCCTGGGCCTTGAGCAGGCCGTCGGCGGCGGCCACGCTGACCAGGCCGCCGTAGAACGGCGCCGGTTCGCTGAACTGGCCGCCCACCCGGAGCTTGTCGATCGCCGAGACCAGCGCCTCGAGCAGGCGGTCGCCGACCTCGCCGTAGGGCACCATCAGCCGCCGCGCACAGGTACAGCGCTGGCCGCCGGAGAGAAACGCCGACTGCAGGATGGTCAGCACCGCAGCGTCCTGATCGGGCACGTCGCGGATCACCAGCGGGTTATTGCCACCCAGTTCCAGGGCCAGGATCTTGTCCAACTGGCCGGCGAACTGCTGCTGCAGCAGGCCGCCGACCTTGGCGCTGCCGGTGAACAGCAGGCCATCGATGTCGCGGCAGGCAGCCAGCGCCTGGCCGACCGCTGCGGCCCCCTGCACCAGGTTGATCACCCCCGCCGGCAGGCCGGCCTCACGCCAGCACTGCAGCACCAGGTCGGCGGTCAGCGGAGTCTGTTCGCTGGGCTTGAAGACCACCGTATTGCCGGCCAGCAGCGCCGGCACCATGTGCCCGTTGGGCAGGTGGCCGGGGAAGTTGTAGGGGCCGAACACCGCCATCACGCCGTGGGGGCGGTGGCGCAGCACGGCGTGGGTGCCGCCCAGGTCGCGTTCGCGCTCGCCGGTGCGCTCGTGGTAGGCGCTGATCGACAGCGCCACCTTGCCGATCATGGCGCCGATCTCGGTGCGCGCCTCCCACAGCGGCTTGCCGGTCTCACCGGCAATCGCGGTGGCCAGGTCCTCGCGGTGGGCCTCGAGCACGCCGCGGAAGCGCTCGACCAGCGCCTGGCGCTCGGCAAACCGGGTGCGCGCCCAGCCGGGGAAGGCCTGCCGCGCCGCGGCCACGGCGGCCTCGACCTGGGTATCGCTGGCGCTGGCGCCCTGCCACAGTGGCTGGCCAGACACTGGGTCGAGCTTGGCGAACCGCTCCGCGTCGCCGTCGACCCAGGCGCCGCCGATCAGCAGCTGCTGTTTGGCTTGCATATGCATCTCCTAGGTTTCGAGTAGACGGAGGGAATCGCCGGCACCGACGTTGAGTCGCTGCGCCTCCTCCTCAGTGAGAACCATCACCCCGTCCTCGTCGGGGTCGCGGCCGACCCAGGCGGCGCGGAAATCGAGCATCCCGGTGGTCGATGCCAGCCAGGTGTGGCGCTCGCTGCTGGCGGCCTGGGACGTGACCTCGACCTGGCACAGCCGCGAGTCGCGCACCGCGCGCACATCGTCGATATAGGCCTCCACCGTGGGGCCGCCGTCGAAGATGTCGATATAGCCCTCCCAGCGCAGGCCCTCCTTCTTGAGCATCTCCAGCGCCGGGCGGGTATGCTCATGGACCTCGCCGATGCAGGCGCGCGCCTCCTCGCTCATGAAGGTGGTATAGATTGGGAACTTGGGCATCAGCTCGCCGATGAAGCTCTTCTGACCGAGTCCCGTCAGCCGGTCGGCCTCGTTGAAGTCCATGGGGAAGAAGTGGCTGCCCAGGCACTCCCAGAACGGGCTGATGCCGGCCTCGTTGAAGACCCCGCGCATCTCCGCCAGCACCTTGGCCGGGAAGCGGTCGCGGAACTGCGCCATGAACAGCCAGCGCGCCTTGGAGAGCAGCGCGCCGTTGCGGTTGCGGCGATACTCCGGGCGCAGGTAGAGCGAGCACACCTCGGCATCGCCGGTGTGGTCGGAGCTCAGGAACAGGGTGTCGATGGTGCGGTGCAGGTCGAGCTGCACCGAGGAGTGCGCCAGGGTGCCCAGCCGGTAATTGTAGAACGGCACCTCGCGGCCGACCTGACCCTCAATGGCACAGCAGCCGGCCAGCTCACCGCTGGCGTCGTCCTCGAGCACGAAGAAGTAGAGCCGGTCATCCGCCGGCGTGCGCTCCTCGAAGGCACTGACCGCCAGTTCGATTTTGCTGGCCAGGAAATCGCGGTTGTCGGGTAGCGAGGTGAACCCCACCCCGGTCTGCTGGGCCAGCGCCTGGAGGCCGTCGAGGTCGCCGCGGGCAATCGGACGAATGCGCATCACAGTTCTCCCTCGTCGAGTGCATCAATGGCGGTGGGCAGCGCCAGCGGTGCGGCCAGTACCGCACGGCCCTCCTCCACGCCGAGGATCTCGGCATGCTCCGGTGACAGCATCAGCTGGCCGGTGGGCGATAGTGCATAGCGCGCCACCACGCAGCGAAAATCGCCGAGCTGCTGGTTGGCGATCATCGCCGGCTCGGCGTCGGGCAGGGTATGCGCCGGGCGCACCCGCACCGGGTGCCAGGCGGCGCGCCGGAACGACTCGAGGCGCGTACGCTCGGCCTTGACCACCGGCCCGGCGTCGAAGATATCGACGTGGCGCGAGCGCACGAAGCCCTCGGCCAGCATCTCCTCCAGGGCCGGCTCGTGGTCCGGATGCTCGCGGCCGATGGCGGCCCGCGCCTGGGGCGTGAGCAGCGGCAGGTAGAGCGGAAACTGCGGCATCACCTCGGCGATGAAACTCTTCGAGCGCACCCCGGCGATGTGATTCATCTCTTGGTAGCCGCGCACGAAGAAGTGGCGTCCGACGCTGTTCCAGAACGGCGACTCGCTGTCGCCGTCCAGGTAGCCCGGGAAGGCCACGGCGAGGATCTCGGCGAAGCGCTCCGGGTACTGGGCGATGAACATCAGCCGCGCGCGGCGCAGCAGGCTCACCGCGCTGGTGCCCTGGTAGCGGGGATCCAGCGACAGTGCGCACAGCAGGGTCGCCTCGGAGACCTCGTGGGACAGCGACAGGGTCTGTACCTCGCGACGCACGTTGAGCTGCTGCGATGCGTGGATCAGGGTCTCCTGGCGATAGGTGTAGTAGGCCTCGTTGGCGCCGGCCTGGGCGCGGATGGTGGCGGTGCCCACCACCTCGCCGCGCTCGCGGTCCTCGAGCACGAAGGTGTAGTGCTCGTCGCCGGGGAACTCCACCTCGCGACTGAAGGCGCGCTGGGAGCGGGTGATGCGCTCCTCGAGGCGGTCGCGGTGCGCCGGCAGGTTGGTCAGGCGCGGCGTGGCGCTGCCGGCGAGACGCTCCAGGGCCGGCAGGTCTGCCGCACGGGCGGGACGAACGACCAGCATGGCGTGTCCTCCTGGGCGGGACGATGGGGCGGGCACTCGGCTCACGCCTTGGCCACCAGCGTGGCGATGGCGCGCTCGAGGCGCGCCATGCCCTCTTCGATATCGGCCTCGGGGATCACCAGCGACGGCGCCATGCGCAGCACGTTGGGGCCGGCAATCAGCGCCATCAGGCCCTCATCGATGGCCAGCGGCAGGATGTCCTTGGCCTGGCCCGCGTACTGCGGCGCCATCTGCGCGCCGATCAGCAGGCCCATGCCGCGGATCTCCTGGAACACGCCGTGCTTGCGATTGATGGTCTCGAGATGCTCGCGGAACAGTTCGTGGCGCTTCTTCACCCCCTCCAGTACCTCCGGCGTGTCGATGTGCTCGATGGCCGCCAGGGCCACCGCCGAGGCCAGCGCGTTGCCGCCGTAGGTGGAGCCGTGAGTACCGACGGCAAGCGAATCGGCGATGGCGTCGCGGGTCAGCATGGCGCCCACCGGGAAGCCGCCGCCCAGCGACTTGGCGCTGGTCAGGATGTCCGGCGTCACGCCATAGTGCTGGTAGGCATAGAGATGGCCGCAGCGACCCACCCCGGTCTGGACCTCGTCGAAGATCAGCAGCGCCTGGTGCCGGTCGCACAGCTCGCGCAGGCCCTGCAGGAATTCTTGCGTCGCGGGCACGATGCCGCCCTCGCCCTGCATCGGCTCGACCATGATGGCACAAGTGTCATCACCGACCAGCGCACGCACGCTGTCGAGGTCGTTGTAGGTGGCGTGCAGGATGCCGCCGGGCACCGGGCCAAAGCCCTGGGAGTACTTGGGCTGGCCGCCGACGCTGACGGTGAAGAAGGTGCGCCCGTGGAAGGAGTGCGAGAAGGAGATGATCTTGTCCTTGTGCTCGCCGTGGTGCTCCACCGCCCAGCGCCGTGCCAGCTTGAGCGCCGCCTCGTTGGCCTCGCCGCCGGAGGAGCACATGAACACCTTGTCGGCGAAGGTACGCTCGACCAGTGCGCGGGCAAGCTTGAGCGCCGGCTCGTTGGTGTAGACGTTGGAGAGATGCCAGAGCTTGTCGGCCTGGGCCTTGAGGGCGTTGACCAGTACCGGGTGGCAGTGCCCCAGCGAGTTCACCGCGATGCCGCCGGCGAAGTCGATGAACTCACGGCCCTGCTGATCCCACAGGCGGCTGCCCTCGCCGCGCACCGGAATCACCTGCTGCGGCGAGTAGTTGGGCGTCATGTAACGGTCGAAGTCGCTGCGGGTCGGGGTCTGGCTCATGGGGCTCTCCATCCACGGGGATCGATTGATGAAACGAGTATACGGTGCCGTGGTCACGCCAGGCTTTCAGCAATGGGACGGCGAATTATGAAAAGCGGTTAGACTAACGGTCAGTTTCCGCATGCGCGAGGGCGCCACCATGCTCAACACCACCGCCTGGAACCGGCTGCGTTACAGCCTCTATGCGCCGATCTACGATCTGGTCGCCGAGCGGGCCTTTCGCCGTGCCCGGCGCCAGGCGCTGGAACAGGTGACCTGGACGCCCGGCATGCGGGTGCTGCTGGTGGGCGCCGGTACCGGGCTCGACCTGCCCTTCCTGCCACGCAACGTCGAGATCCACGCCACCGACCTCGCTCCGGCCATGGTCAAGCGCATCGCGCGGCGCGCCGAGGCGCTGCACCTCGATGTCGCCGCGTACAGCATGGACGCCGCCGACCTCGACTACCCCGACGGCCACTTCGACGTGGTGGTGATGCACCTGATCGTGGCGGTGATGCCGGACCCGGCACGCGGCCTGGCCGAGGCCCACCGCGTACTGGCCAGCGATGGCCAGCTGTGCGTGATGGACAAGTTCCAGCCCGACGCCCATCCCGCCGGGATCGGCCGCCGCGCGCTGAACCTGATGACCACGGCGCTGGCCACCGATATCACCCGCCAGGCCCGGCCGCTGCTGGAGGACGCCGGCTTCGTCATCGACCACGACACCCCGGTGATGATGGGCCAGCTATTTCGCGCCCTGCTGGCCAGCAAGCGCTAGGCTCTGTCGGCACTCAAGATGTTCTGCGCGGCGCGATGGTCAACCACACGCCGACGATGACCACCGCGCTGGCCAGCACCTGTAGCGCCACGATGCGCTCGTCGAGCCACCACCAGGCCCCGAGCATGGTGAATACCGGCAGCAGGTTGAGGTAGATCGCCGCGCGGGTCGGGCCGATGTCGGCCAGGGCGCTGTTGTAGAGCAGCAGGGCCACCACCGAGGGGAAGATACCCAGGTAGGCCAGCCCCAGCAGCTGCCCGCCGCTGATTTGCGGCAGCTGCTGGGCGGCGCCCTCGAACAGCGCGATCGGCGCCAGCGCCAGGTTGGCGATCACCAGCATCACCAGCAGGCCACCGTAGCGCGGAAAGCGCGCCATATGCGTCTTTACCAGCAGCGAGTAGCCCACCCACACCAGCACCGCCAGCAGCATGATCGCGTCGCCTGGGTTGACCCCGCCGGCAAGCGCCTGGCCCTGCTGACCGGCGCTGATCACCGTCACCGCGCCGCCCAGCGACAGCGCCACCCCCAGCCACTGCACGCCGCAGAAGCGCTCGCCGAGCAGCGCCACGCTGAACAGCAGGGTCACCACCGGGATCATGCTCTCGAGGATCGCCACGTTGGTCGCCGAGGTGTAGTGGAGCGCGGCGTAGATCAGCGCATTGAAGAACGCCACCCCGGTCAGTGCCAGCCCCACCAGCGGCCGCCAGTGCTCGCGGAACAGCGGCCAGCCGCGACGCGCCTGATGCCAGCCCAGCGGCAGCATCACCAGCAGCGCGATGAATACCCGGCCCAGCGAGATGGTGAACGGCGGCAACCCCGCCAGCGCCTTGCCGACCAGGATATTGCCGGCGAAGATCGCCGCCACCAGCAGCAGGAAGAGATGGGGGCGTAGCGCGCGAATAGGCGCCTCCTTGGGCTTTTTCGGAAAACTGCCTGCGCTCGACGACTTTTCAGGGAACGCTTAGTTATGCTGCCAGCGCTCGATCAGATCAAGCGCTCCTCGCGCGGGGTCATGCCGAAGTGGTTGCGATAGGCGGTGGAGAAATGCGCGCCGGACGAGAAACCGGTCAGCAGCGCGATGTCGCCCACCGCGCGGTCGGACTCGCGCAGCAGCTTGCGTGCCTCCTGCAACCGCAGGTCCAGGTAGTAGCGGCTGGGCACCGCCTGCAGGTACTTCTTGAACAGCCGCTCGAGCTGGCGCCGCGAGATGCCCAGGTGCTCGGCCAGCTCGTGGGTGGTCAGCGGCTCCTCGATATTGGCCTCCATCAGCGTGACCGCCTCGACCAGACTCTGCGGGGCGTGGCCCAGGCGCGAGCGCAGCGGCACGTCCTGGGGCTCGTCGCCGGGGCGAATCCGCTCGCACACGAAGTGCTCCGAGACCGCCTCGGCGAGACGCTGGCCGTGGTGCTGGCCGATCAGCGTCATCATCATGTCCATCGCCGCGGTGCCGCCGCCGCAGGTCAGCCGGTCGCGGTCGATCTCGAATAGCTGCTGGGAGAGATTGACCCGCGGATAGTCGCGGGCGAAGGCGTCGAAACGCTGCCATGGCAGGGTGGCGCGGTAGCCGTCGAGCACCCCAGCGCGAGCCAGCACCTCGGTGCCGCCGGCCACGCCACCCAGCACCACGCCGCGCCCGGCGAGCCGCCTGAGCCAATCGCAGAGGCTCGCCGGCAGGCTCAGCGGCAGCGGGCTGGGAGCACACACCAGCAGCATGTCGAGGCCGGCGTCGTCCTCGCCCACCGCGTGGCGCGGCGTCAGCGACAGCTCGCTAGCGCTGCGGATCTCGCGCGCCTCGAGACCGTAGGTGAGCGGCACGTAGAAGCGCTTGCCGGCAAGCTGATTGACCACCTGCAGCGGCTCCAGGGCACAGGCCTGGGCCAGCAGCGAAAATCCCGGCAGCAGCAGGAAGGCGATCTGGCGGCTGGTGATGGGCTGGGCGCTGGCGGGTCGGAGTGCAGGCATCGCTATCGCCGTGATGGGCTGGGAGTCACATCTTACCCAATTGCCGCCTCGCCGGCAGCGCCATCCGGCACTACCGGCGACCCTCGTCGCAAGCGCCGGTCGCAGATACGCAAACGCCGAGCCCAATGGCCCGGCGTCGCGCTGAGTGGGGAGCTGTCAGCGTCCCAGGAAGTGGAACGCCAGGCCGGCGACCAGTACCAGAATCACTGCCACCGGCAGTAGCCGGTGCATGCCGGCGGGGGGCTTCTGGGCCTCGGGCTGACGCTGGGGCTCGGCTTCGTCGTAGTCCTCGGGGATTCGCTGCCCCATTACATGCTCTTTCTCTTCTTCCGGGGTCTTGCTTTCCTTGGTGTCCATAGGACCTCCTCGCTACCCAGGGGAATATTGCACTAATCCTTAGACTAGCCCGCGGCGCAGGCGTTCACCATTGGCTCACCCCCGTCTCACAGTTCGACCACGTCGAAGTCGGCGACCGGATCGGCGTCAACATCATAGTCCACGTCATCGCGCTCGAAACCGAACAGCTTGAGGAACTCGTGCTTGTAGCCGGCGTAGTCGGTGATCTCGAACAGGTTGTCGCTGGTCACCTGGGGCCACAGGTCCTTGCAGGCCTGCTGGACGTCGTCGCGCAGCTCCCAGTCGTCGAGGCGCAGACGGCCGGCCTCGTCGGTGGCGAAGTCACCGCCCCGAGATGAGTAGAGCTGCTCGCCGAACAGCCGGTTGAGCTGATCGATGGTGCCCTCGTGGAGTCCCTGCTCCTTCATCACGCGATAGACCATGGCGATATACAGCGGCATCACCGGAATCGCCGCGCTGGCCTGGGTCACCACCGACTTGAGCACCGCCACGTTGGCGCCGCCACCGCTGGCCTTGAGCTTGGCATCGATCTCGCCTGCGGCACGGTCGAGGTCCTCCTTGGCCTTGCCCAGCGCCCCGTGCCAGTAGATCGGCCAGGTGATCTCGGTGCCGATGTAGCTGAACGCCACGCTGCGCGCGCCCGGCGCCAGCACCCCGGCCCGGTCGAGGGCGCTCATCCATAGCTCCCAGTCCTCGCCGCCCATCACTGTGATGGTGTCGTCGATCTCCTGCTGGGTGGCGGGCTCCACCTCGGCCTCGATGATGGCGTCCTTGTTGGTATCGATGGCGGTGGCACGGTAGGTCTCACCGATCGGCTTGAGCGCCGAGCGCTTGAGCTCACCGCTGTCAGGCAGCTTGCGCACCGGCGAGGCCAGCGAGTAGACCACCAGGTCGATCTGGCCGAGGTCGGCCTTGATCATCTCGATGGCTTTCTCCCGTGCCTCGTGGGAGAAAGCGTCGCCGTTGATCGACTTGCTGTAGAGTCCCTCGGCCTTGGCGAACTTGTCGAATGCCGCGCTGTTGTACCAACCGGCGGTGCCGGTACGCTTCTCGCTGCCCGGCTTCTCGAAGAACACCCCCAGGGTGTCGGCGCCGTAGCCGAAGGCGGCGGTGATGCGTGCCGCCAACCCGTAGCCGCTGGAGGCACCGATCACCAGCACCTTCTTGGGGCCGTTGGCCTTGTCCAGACCGCGGGCGCGGGTCGCCTCGATCTGCTCGAGCACGTTCTTCTCGCAGCCGACCGGGTGGGTGGTGGTACAGATGAAACCGCGAACCTTGGGTTTGATGATCACGTCAGACCTCGATACAACAGTGGACAGTTGGCGCCATTCTACCCACACAACGCCGACGCTGTCCGCCCTTGAGGTACGCCGCCGTGTGGGACAAGATTGCCGGCTGATGCGCGACGAACACGGCAGGAGAGAGAAATGGACGCCCAGACCCTGGTCGACGAACGCGGCGAGCTGTGGCTGGTATTGGCCCCGCTGTGGCTGGATCGCGAGCCCCGCGAGCGCGACTATGCGCGCATGGTCGAGGTCATCCAGCGCCACGACCTGACCCTCACCGAGCTCGAGTGGATCTTTCGCATCGAGCTGGCCCCGGTGCTGTCACGCACCCAGATGTCGGTGGCCAGCGAGTGGCGCCGCTTCGACGATTACCAACTGATGAAGCGCCTGGTGGCGCATAACCTGCGCCTGCGCGGCTGGCGCCGCAAGAGCTGGGCGCTGTTCTCCGGGCTGATCACCATGATGACCCGCCACCGCTGGAACGAGCTGATGACGCGGGTGATGGTGGCCCGCGGCGAACTGCCCTAGGTTCCCACTTCATAGGGCTCGTCGAGGGCCTCTTCCAGCGCCACGCGTATCTGGCGCTCACCGGCCCGCGGGCCGAAGCGCCGCAGCACCCGGCCGTCGCGAGCAACCAGAAACTTGGTGAAGTTCCACTTGATCAGGGTGCTGCCCAGCACCCCGGGCGCCTGGCGGCGCAGCGCGACGAACAGCGGGTGGGCGCGCGGGCCGTTGACGCGCACCTTCTCCATCACCGGAAAGGTTACCGCGTACTCGCGCTCGCTGAAGCTGCAAAAGGCCTTGGCCGACTCCGGCGACTGGCGGGCGAACTGGTTGCAGGGAAACGCCAGCACCGTGAAGCCCTGGCGATGATAGTGCCGATACAGCGCCTCCAACTCCTTGAGCTGCGGGGTGTAGCCGCAGCGGCTGGCGACGTTGACCACCAGCAGTACCTGGCCGCGCAGCGCGCGCAGGTTGAAGGGCTCGCCGCGATGGGTACGACAGTCCAGTTCATGTAATGGGGATGTGTGTCGTGATGCCATGGCCGCCGCTAGCGCTGGGTGAGAAACGCAAAACCGTCCACTCCACGATGCCACGCCCGACGCCGCGGCGCCAGCCTCGGGTGGTCATCCGCGCCGCGGCCAGCGTCGCTTGATCTCGGCCAGTTGCTTGCCTAGCCGCCGGCGACGCAGTCGCCGTTCGGCCTCGGGGAGCGGCGCATACAGCAGCCGCTCGAGATCATTGGCCATGCCCTCCAGCGCCGTTTGCGCCGCCCCGCCGCGGGGCGCGATACGGCGCAGATGGGCCGCCGGCGACTCACCGCCCAGCGGGCCGTGGCCGCGCTTCTCGAGCCAGACCTGGAGACGTCTTACCAGATGCCCCTCGACGACCGAGTGGTGCCGATGCCAGTAACGCCCCGCCCACCCCAGCAGCAGCAATCCGGCAACGGCAGCGGCCAGGCGCAGCGCATCGCCAGGTTTCAGCTGCCCCAGCCGCGCCCACAGCGCTGAAAGGCGCTCGGCGATGCCCGCCAGCAGCGCCTCACGGCGCTCGCGCTGATAGCCGATCACGCCGCGCTGCCAACGATACTCGACGCGCTCGACGCCAAGCCGCAGGCGGTTGGCCCAGCCCAGCTCGCGCAGCCGCAGCGGCGAGAAGGGCGCATCGGCCAGGAAGTCCTCGCTACCGCCGAGAAACGCCTCGGCGCCCTGCTCGATGCGCTGCGGAGCGATCGCCGCGGTGGGGTCGAGGCGCTCCCAGGCACCGTCCAGCCACACCTCGATCCAGGCGTGGGCGTCGTAGTCGCGAACCGTGAAGTGGCCGTCGGGGTGGCGCTCGCCACCCTGGAAGCCCACCACCACCCGCGCCGGAATGCCCGCCATCCGCGCCATCACCGCCGCCGCCGAGGCGTAGTGGGTGCAGTAGCCGGCGCGGGTGTCGAACAGGAAGTCGTCGATGCGGTCGCGCCCGGCCAGCCGCGGCGGGCTCAGGGTGTAGCGAAACGGGGCCTCGCCGAAGCGTGCCATGAGCGCCGCTAGGTAGCGCCGCGGCTCGCCCTCGGCTTCGTGCCACAGCCGCTCGGCCAGGGCATGGCTGCGCGGGTTGGCATCCGGCGGCAGCAGGCGATGCCAGGCCGGTCCGGCGGGATCGGGGAAGCGCGGCGCCTGCGCACTGCTGGCCACCTGCAGCAGCCCCCGCGAGGTCAGTGGTACCAGGCCCTCGAGGGTGCCGTCGGCCAGGTAGCGCTGGCGCGCGTCGCTGGCCAGCGGCGTGCCCAGGCTCGGGCGCCAGGGGCGGCTGTCGGGCTCCAGCAGCAGCTCGGCCACATAGCGCGGGGCACGCTCGTCGAACGGCGAGTGCCGGGCCTCCTGGACGAAGCGCGACACCGGCTGGCCGGCGCTGGCCGCGTGCTGCTCGGGGCGCAGCCGCGTCCAGCGTTCGCCGTCGAACTGCGACAGGGTATAGACCCGCCAGTAGCGCTCGGCGGGCGGCGGCTCGGCGGCGTCGAAACGCACTCGGAAGGCCCGCGCATCGCTGCGCGACAGCTGGGCGATATCGCCGGGGGCGATCTCATCGCTGAGGCCGGTGGCCGTCTGGTCGGCCTGGGGCAGGCTCCACAGCGGGCCGATGCGCGGCACCACCACGAACAGCAGCACCATCAACGGCGCCGACAGCGCCAGCAGCCACAGCGCCTCGCGCCAGGCGTCGCGCCCCGCGCGGCCACCGGCCAGCACCACCAGCGTTTGCAACAGCCAGGCCGCCGCCAGCAGCGCCGCGCCACTCATCAGCAGGCTCTGGTCATGGAGGAAGGCCGCGGTCAGCGTCACGAAACCGATGATCACCACCACCCGGCCATCGCGGCGGTCGTGGGTCTCGAGCAGCTTGAGCAGGTAGATCCCCAGCAGCACGCCCATCAGCGCCTGCATGCCCAGCAGCCCGCCGTACTGCAGCCATAGCCCGGCCAGCACCCCCGCCACTGCGGTCAGCCGCAGCACCACCCCGGCCCGCGGCAGCCGCCGACGCAGCTGCAGAAAGCGCCAGCCGGCGGCGGCCAGCGCCACCCCGAACAGCCACGGCGGCATGAACGGCAGATGCAGCGCCAGCACCAGGCACTGGCCGATGAACAGCTGCACCAGCAGCGGCGCCGAGAGGCTGCGGCCATCGGCGAGCAGCGCCGAGGGGGCACTCATGTGCCACTCCGCTGTGACGGCGCGACCCAGCGCGCCAGGGCCTGCAGCGCGCGGCGCCGCTGGGCCGGCCCGCTGGCCGGGGCCAGCTCGAGCCCCGGCAGGCGCAGCCCGTAGAGATCGCCGGCACGGTGGTAGTCGAGCAACTGCGCACAGAGCCGCGACAGCCGCGCCTCGGGCTCGCCGCTACAAGCGTCGTAGTCGAGCCAGCGCTGGCGCCGCGGCGGCAGGCTGAAGGCCTTGGTACTCAGCACGCCGGTGCGACTCCACTGCTTCCAGGCCAGCCGCGCCGGGCTGTCGCCGGCCTCGAAGCGACGCAGGCCGGCGAAATCCTGAGGCTCGAGTCCCTGGCCGCGGCGCCGTGCGTGGGCCTCGCCGGTCTCACCCGGGGCCGGATAGACCAGCAGCTCCACGCCGCTGTCGACCCAGGCCACCAGGCGCACCAGGCCCAGCGGCCAGGCACTCTCCACCCGCAGCGGCGGTAGTTGCCACTGGCCACGGCGCAGCGTCGGTACCGCCAGCGGCAGGCTCAGCTCGGTCTCGTCCAATTCGCCCTCCGCGGCCGCCACCTGGCCGGGACCGGCCACTAGCACCACGCGCAGGGCATGGCGCCTACGCGGCGCGCTCAGCCGCATCGTCAGGCGCGCCAGGTCGCCGGCAAACACCTCGCCCGAGGCGCTCGCCGTAAGCCGCACGCCATGCAGGTTGCGCCAGCCACGCCACAGCGACACCAGCGCCACGGCGAACAGCCAGAAGGCCAGGCCATAAGCCAGGTTGTTCTGGTAGTTGATGCCGAACAGCAGCAGCACCGGGATCAGCATCGCCCAGATCACCCCGAAGCGGGTCGGCAGCAGGAACAGGCGCTGCGTGCCGAGTGGCTGGCCGGCGGCGGTCAAGCGCCGCCGCTGCCACCAGTCGCGCAGCCGGGCGAGCATCGCCTAGACCGTGACCGCCACGCTGGCGAGCAGGTGGTGGGCCAGCGCCTCCCCCTCCTCGCGGCGCCCGTCGCTGAGACGGTGCCCGACCACCGGCACCCACACCGCCTGGACGTCTTCGGGCAGCACGTGGTCGCGCCCCGCCAGCAGTGCCCAGCCGCGGGACGCATGCAGCAGCGCCAGCAGGGCGCGAGTCGACAGCCCCCAGGGCAACTCGGGGTGACGGCGGCTGGCGGCAGCCAGCGCCTGCAGGTAGTCGAGCAGAGCATCGGCCACGTGGACCTCGGCGACCCGCACCTGCCAGCCGAGCAGCGTCTCGGCGTCCAGCCACTGGGCGAGTGTCTTCAGTTGGACCCGACCGGCTTCACCGCGCAGGATCTCGCGTTCGGCACGGGCGTCGGGGTAGCCCAGCGAAAGGCGCATCAGGAAGCGGTCGAGCTGCGACTCCGGCAGCGCGAAGGTGCCGGCCTGCTCCTGGGGGTTCTGGGTGGCGATGACGAAGAACGGTGACGGCAGGCGGCGGGTCTCGCCCTCCACGGTGACCTGCCCCTCCTCCATCGCCTCGAGCAGCGCACTCTGGGTCTTGGGGGTGGCGCGATTGATCTCGTCGGCCAGTACCAGATGATGAAAGATCGGCCCGGGGTGAAAGTGGAAGCTGGCCCGGTGCGGGTCGAATACCGAGACGCCGAGCACGTCGGCCGGCAGCAGGTCGCTGGTGAACTGCAGGCGCTGCATATCGAGCCCGGCGACCCGCGCCAGCGCCTGGGCCAGGGTGGTCTTGCCCAGGCCCGGCAGGTCCTCGATCAGCAGATGGCCGCGGCACAGCAGGCAGCACAGCGCCAGCCGCACCTCCCGCGACTTGCCGCGCACCACGCCCTCGAGGGCCGCCAGCAGGTCGTCGAGGCGGGGTGCGGCAAGCGGCTCGCGGCGATTCATCGGGCCACCGCCAACTGGCCGGCGCGACGCAGGTGTTCCACGGCCGCACGCGTGTCCGGCGTCACCCCGTCAAGCACCAGGGCCTCCTCCAGCGGCAGCCAGAAGGCCTCGGCGACCTCCTCGGCCTGCAGCGCCAGCGGGCCGTCGTGCTGCACCCGATAGACGCTGCCGAAGATATGGTGGCCGTCGGCGGCGTAGCGAAACGCCAGGCCGTCGCGCAGCGCCACGCCGCGAATGCCGAGCTCCTCGGCCAGCTCACGGCGCGCCGCCACATGCACCGACTCGCCGGCGCCGACCACACCTCCCGCGGCCAGATCGAGGCCGCCGGGAAAGACCTCCTTGGTCAGGGTGCGACGCTGCACGCACAGCTCGCCGACGGCGTTGAGCACTACCACATAGGTGGCGCGATGCCAGAACTGGAAGCGCCGCATCATTGCCCGCGGTGCGCTGCCGCACGGGCGGTTGCGGGCATCCACCAACTGGATGCGCTCATCAGCGATCAGCGGTGCCGGTAACGGCACCGCCGCGGAAACCTCGGCGCTCATCACACACTCCCATGGGCAGAATAGCGCTCAGCGTAACCAGTCGCGCCGGTCGCGGCCAGCACGCGTCTCGACGTTGACCCCACGCTGAGCACTGGCCATGCTCGATTGAAGGCAGCACAGCAGGAGCCACGCCATGCACGACCATGCCCCCCGCCAGCGGCTCACCACCCACGAGGTGCTCAACCAGCCGCCGGAGGATAGCGACCTCGACCTGTTCGCCCTCGACCAGCCGCTGCAGCAGGCGCTGGCCCGCGAGGCCCCGGAGTGGGTGGCGCGGCGCCTGGCGCCGCTTGGCGAACAGGTAGGCAGCCGCCGCGTCCAAGCACTCGGTGAGCAGGCCAATCACCATCCGCCGGAGCTGCGGCTGTTCGACCGCCACGGCCGACGCCTCGACGAAGTCAGCTACCACCCCGCCTACCACGCGCTGATGCACCTGGCCTGCGACCAGGGCTGGCACGCCGTGGCCTGGCAGGAGGAGGCCCGCGGCGGCCATCAGGCCCACATCGCCGCGCTCTACCTGCTGACCCAGGCCGAACCGGGAGTGTGCTGCCCGATCACCATGACCCACGCCGCGATGCCGGCGCTGCGTCACGCCCCAGCGGTACTGGCCCAGTGGGCACCGCGGCTGCTGGCCTGGGACTATGACCCCAGCGCCGTGCCGATTTCCGACAAGCCGGCGGTGACGCTGGGCATGGCGATGACCGAGAAACAGGGCGGCAGCGACGTGCGCGCCAATACCACCCGCGCCGTGGCCAGCGAAGACGGCGTGCGTCTGGTCGGCCATAAGTGGTTCTGCAGCGCGCCGATGTCGGACGCCTTCCTGACCCTGGCCCAGACTGATGACGGCCTGGGTTGTTTTCTGGTGCCGCGCTTCACCCCCGACGGCGAGCGCAACGCCATCGAGCTGCAGCGCCTCAAGGACAAGTGCGGCAACCGCGCCAACGCCTCCGCCGAGATCGAGTACCGCCACGCCTGGGCACAGCCGATCGGCGAGCCCGGACGCGGCATCGCCACCATCCTCGAGATGGTCCAGCAGACCCGCCTCGATGCCGCCACTGCGCCGGTGGGCATGATGCGCCAGGCGCTGCTGCTGGCCTGGCAGCACGTCCAGGCCCGTTACGCCTTCGGCAAGCGCCTCGCCGAGCAGCCGCTGATGCGCGCGGTGATCGCCGACCTGGCCCTCGAGGTCGAGGCCGGCGTGGCGCTGTCGCTGCGCATTGCGCGCGCCTTCGACAGCCCTCACTCGGAGCACGAGCAGGGCCTGGCGCGCATCACCCCGGCACTGGCCAAGTACTGGCACAACAAGCGCGCCCCCGGCTTCATGGCCGAGGCCATGGAGTGCCTGGGCGGCATCGGCTACGTCGAGGAGACGCCGCTGGCGCGGCTGTATCGTGAGGCGCCGGTCAACTCGATCTGGGAAGGTTCGGGTAACGTGATCTGCCTCGACGTGCTGCGCGTGCTGGGCAAGCACCCCGAGGCGATGGATGCGCTGCGCGACGAGCTGGCGGCCGCCCGAGGCCAGAATGCCCACTTCGACCACGCGCTAGGCGAGCTGGAGCGCACCCTGGGCATGCCCAGCGAAGCGCTGGTACCACGGGCACGCTGGCTGACCCAGCGCCTCGCCCAGTGCCTGCAGGCGGCGCTGCTGCTGCGCCATGCCCCCACCCCGGTAGCGGCGACCTTCTGCCGGGCGCGACTGGGCGAGGTCAGCCCCGCCTACGGTGTGCTGCCGGCCGATGCACCGCTGGCGGAGATACTGGCGCGGGTGACACCGGGCAGCTGACACCCCTATGCTGCGGTTGCGACAAAACGCCGCTTGGCAGCCGGCCAGGCTGTCGTAAGCTTTGGGTGACCCAAGGGTTATCGCTCACACACGACGACAAGGATTACCGATGATCGCCCGCACCGCCTCGCTCGCCTCCGCCCTACTGCTCGGCTGCACGCTGCTGCCGTCACTGGCCAGTGCCCATGATTTCACCCTCGACGACATTCGCATCGCCCACCCCTTCGCCACACCGACACCTCCCGGCGCACCCAACGGCGCCGCCTACCTGGACATCACCGCCGGCGACAAGCCCGCCACCCTGGTCGGCGTCAGCAGCCCGGCCAGCGAAGTGGTGGAGCTTCACGATATGCGCATGGACGACGGCAACATGCAGATGCGCAAGCTCGACACCATCGAGGTCGAGGCCGGCGAAACACTGACCATGCGTCCCGGTGGGGGCTATCACCTGATGCTGCTGGGCCTTGAAGAGACGCTGGTCGAGGGTGAGAGCTTCCCGCTGACTCTGGAGTTCGCCGAACAGGGCGAGATCGAGGTCGAGGTGTGGATTCAGGAGGCCGGCGAGGGTAGCGAGGCCGCCGACGGCCACCATCACCACGACCACTGAGGACTAGCCGACCACCACCCGCAGCGCGATGGCGATCAGCAGCACGCCGGTGATGCGGTTGATCCAGTGCGCCCTGGCCTGCAGCCAGGGCAGCACCCGCGAGTGCGACAGCGCCACCGCCACGATCACGTACCAGCCGCCGTCGATGACCATGGCGGTGAGCACGATCAGTGCCTTGGCCGCCACGCTCATCTCGGGGCTGACGAACTGGCTGAGCAGCGCCACGAAGAACAGGATCAGCTTGGGATTGCCCAGTGCCACCAGCATGCCCTCGCGGGCCGCCTGGGGGCCGGTGGTCAGCACCGCATTCGGCTCGAAGGCTGCCGCCCGCCCGGCGCGCAGCGCCTTGATACCCAGCCAGGCCAGGTAGGCCGCCCCGCCCCAGGTGATGAACTGGAACAACAGCGGCTGGCGGGCGATCAGGGCGCCCAGCCCCCACACCGTCAACAGCGCGTAGAGCCCCACGCCAAGCGCATGCGACAGCGCCGCGACCACCCCCGGCAGACGCCCGCCGCCCAGGGTATGGCGCAGCACCAGCGCCAGGCTCGGCCCCGGCGACATGGCACCCACCGCGCAGATCGCTACCAGCGATAACCACAGCGACAACGGCATCCGATTTCCTCGATCAGACTTTTGGACGGCTCAGCGTGGGCCAACCTAGCGGTGGAACTGCCCCTCGCGCTCGGGCTGCCAGAGGATGGCATCGATGCGCAGCCGGGTCTCGCTGCCGTCGGGCAGCGGCCAGTCGATCACGTCGCCGACCCTGAGTCCCAGCAACGCCGCGCCGATCGGCGCCATTACCGACAGGCCGTCAGCACTTTCGGCCAGCGAGCGCGGGTAGACCAGGGTGCGTACCAGTTGGCGGCCACGCCCGAGGTCGGTGAACTGCACCTGACTGTTCATGCTGACCACGTCGGCGGGAATCTGCTCGGGATCGACCACCTCGCCACGCTCCAGCTCAGCTTCCAGCGACTCGGCCACCGCCAGGTCCTTGTCGCTGGCGGCGTCGATCAGCCGCTGCAGCCGCTCGGCATCCAGCCGATTGATGATGATCTTGGGGCGTGATGACATGGGGCTCTCCTATCCGCAAACGCTATAACAACGTAGATACGGCCTGACAACGAAAACAGCCCTTCACCCCCGAAAGGGCAAAGGACTGTGGATCGATTCACTATAAGGCTTTCGCGAAGGCTTTGACAGCCCTCAGCGTCGACGCGGCCGGGGCAGGCCCTGCAGCGCGATAAAATCAGCCTCCAGCTCATCGGCCGGCACCACGCTGCGCTTGATATCTACCACCTCGCCGCGGGCGTCGAACAGCACCAGGGTGCTCTGCGACACGCCGTACTCATTGGCGAAGCGGCGACCACCGGTGCTGGCGATGTTGGCACGCCGCAGGGTCAGTTCCTCGTCCAGCCGGCTGCGTGCCTCCTGAGTCTGCTCGAGCAACTGCTCGCAGCTGCTGCAGCCCGGCTCGTGCACCTGCACCACCAGCGGCGCACCTTCGCCGATCACGCTGAGGTCGCTGATCTCCCGCGCCTGACGTGCCTCCATGGCAAACCACGCCGCCGGCACGGCGAGGATTGCCACCGCCACCAGCACGCCGCGCACCAGCCTCCTGGGGCTGAAAGGGCGCTTGCGCGGCGCTGGCTGGGAGGATGGCTTGGACGGGGTGGGCTTGTGGCGTTTGCTCTTGCTGCGCGGCATGCATGGCTCCCTCGGGGTGGCGATAGCCCAAGACTACGCCAGCGCGCCGCGCTTGGCATCCATCTCGCCGCCCAGCACCGGCCAACGGGGTTTGCCAGCAACCGTTCAGCGCGACGGGCTCCCCGCCATGCGCGTCAGTACATCGTGATGCGCGTAGCGACGATGGACCGCCACCATCAGCACATGCCCGAGGATCATCACCAGCAGCGTCCAACCCAGCAGGCCGTGGAAGATGCCGCCCAGCCCCACCAGCCACTCGATCTCGGGCCCCTCGAAGCCCGGCATCAGCGGGATACCGAAGGCCGATAGCGAACGCCCCGAGCCGTACTGGCGCAGCAGCGCCACCAGCGGCACCGCCAGCATCAGCGCATAGAGAGCGAGATGACCGAGCTTGGCCATCACACTCACCGATGGCGGGCGCCGCGACAAATTGAGCAGCCCCCAGGCGCCGCGCAGCAGCATCAGCGTGAACAGCAGCACTCCGACATCGCGGTGCCACGTCCACATGAAGTCGTCGAAGGCGGAATCCTCGAACAGCACCCGCGCCGCCACGCTGGTGAATTGCCAGGTAAACAGCAGCACCATCGCCCAGTGAAAGGCACGGCTGATGCGGCCGTAGTGGGTAGTGGTATCGCGCAGCGGTAATGCCATCGTCCTGCTCCCTGTCATGAATTCCGTAGGGCCTTATGAAAGCCTGATAAGACCTTAGTCGCAAGGGATTGGTTTCCTGACGGCGGGCAATCGGCCGTAACGGGGATCAACAGCAGGTGAGATGACATCGGGGGCAAGTGGTACCGGCGGTCGGACTCGAACCGACAAGGGCTTGCACCCGGCGAAGGCGGCATAGTCACTCGGTCGGTGGATACTCACGGCGGGTATGGACAACAACGACGATTTCCACGCGAGAAGCGGCCACTCGGTAGACGATCAGATAATTCGGATGAACCACCAACTCCCGCGTCCCTGACACGCGCCCAGCGGGAGACAGGTAGGGATGCTCAGCTAAAACCATCGGGGCTGCCTCAAGGCAGGCTTTCAAACGGCGCGCAGCAGCAGGGTTTTCCTGGGCAACAAAACGCACAATGTCTGCCAAGTCAGAAATAGCGCCGTCCAGCCAGACAACGGGCAACATCAGGTATTCTCATTGCAGCGGCGCTCTGCCTCGTCAATGATCGCGTCCATTTGCGCCATCACCTCGTCATGGGGCACTCCTGGACCGGGATTCGCCAGGCTCTTGGCCACCTTCTCACGCAACCAACGCTCGTAGCTGGCTGCCTGTTCCTCGGTCTCGAACTCGGAGACGATGGGAGATAGTGGTGTGGTCATGGTGGCCCCTCATATCACTGGGTACTTTCAGTCTATCTTGTTGCTCCTGGTAAGCGCCAGTTGCGGCACTATCCACGCGCAACCTCTCAAGAAGCAGGCAAGGGTAGGTCTTGGCGATAGCGCCCGTCGCATTGACACGGCAGTCATCGTGCGTGAGCAAGCATGCAGCACGACAAGGAGGGGTAGAAATACGAACAACCGCTCGTAAGCGACTGTTCTTGAGATGGTACCGGCGGTCGGACTCGAACCGACAAGGGCTTGCACCCGGCGGATTTTGAATCCGTTTTTCGACAACTACTGGCCGCGCTTGCTACGGGCTTTTGTCGAGAGATCAATAGTTTGAAATTTTACACTGGTTACACACAACACGTGGATTCGCTACGGTCTGCGACCAAACTGCGACCACATCGATCCAGCTGCTGCAGCGCACCAGCGTCCGCTGCGGAATCGGCAGCACGATACTAGAACGCTCTGCACCGTCGGAAACGTTAGGTCCTTGGAAGCCGGAAGCCTATGTGCCCTCACTCATCGCCAGCCAGTAGCGTGAATAGTGAGAAAGCGTCCCCCCATTGGAGCAGGACCTAACCCAGAGGGAAGGTCAGCTCACGGCCTGATCGCACAAGGAGTTAAACACGCGAAGGACTCGCACCAAGTCACAGCGACTTATTCTTCGCACAACAAATCGGATCGCACATATTTTAGAATATAGCTGCGGCGCAGAGCGCCGCAGCTTAATTAGCTTATTGGTTTTCAATAGCTTCCTGCATAATTCTCTGAGCTTCAAGGGCCCACTCTTCCCCACCAATATCTGCATAAAATTCTGGCCAGATGGCCCTAGCTTTTTCTTGCCACTCGGCTTCATCTTCAGGCGGTCCAAGCAGCTCCATACCCAACTCGACGAGCTCATCCTTGGCCTCTTCGGTTAGCCTCGCTGAGAGTTCGCGCTCGTAGTTAGCTGCTTCAATACCAGCCCTATTGATGGCGGCCTGCAAATCTTCCGGCAGCCCCTGATAAAAGCGCTCACTGACCAGCAATGGTCCTGTCCACATCATGTAGTGAATTTCTGTAATATAATCTTGGACTTCGTAAAAGTTGCTTGAAATGGCAGTGGTATAGGGATTTTCCTGACCGTCAATAACTCCTTGCTGAAGTGCGGAAAAAACTTCCGCCCAAGCCATCGGAGTCGGTTCGATTCCCCATGCTGAGAAAGTATCAATGGCGATTTTATTCGGTGAGACCCGAATGTTCTGACCCTGAAGATCATCCAGTGTTCGAACAGGCTTGTCCGATGTTGTCAGGACTCTGAAGCCTTTCTCAAGAAGACCAACAGCACGGACTCCTGCTTCATTTGAGATGCGTTCATTGAGAGGCTCCTGCAAAGCATCCATGGCTGCCCAAGCCTCCTCCGAGGAGGTGAATGCATAAGGCAGCATCAATACCCCAGCGGAGGGTGCAAGTGGAACGAGATTCCCTGTATATACGATGGCAGATTCGATGGTGCCCATACGCATCGATTGCGCAACCTCTTGCTCGTCCCCCAACTGATTAGAGGGATAAATACTTACATCAATGCGACCTTCGCTGTATTCCTGAACCAGCTCCTGAAATTTCACTGCTGCATGGTGTGTCGGATTACTTTCATTATCTCCGTGAGATAATCGCATATTAAAGTCTGCACTAAAGACAGCCGAACTAGCTAGCCCTAAGCTGCAAACACCAATACCAGCCATCATTTTGTTAAAATACATGATTACACCTCTATTAATTATTAGCGAATTAACCCCAAATACTCTGGCAATGCCAAGCTAATTTGAGGAACAAAGGCAACGAGGAGTAGTACAGCCACCTCAGCGCCAATGAAGGGTAAAGATGCCCAGCTTACTTTTTCAATTGTTGTTTCACCTATCTCGCTGGCCACGAATAAATTAACGCCCAAGGGCGGTGTTGAATAGCCTATTTCGCAGGCTATCACAAACATAATGCCAAATTGTACGGGATGTATATCGACGCCCATCGCCACAGGCAATAAAAGCGGCGTTAAGATAATAATTTGGGTCAGCGTCTCCATCCACATGCCAACAAAGATCAACAGCGCAATGATCACTAAAATAAGCGTTATGGGATCAGTGAACGTTGAGAGCATGAGAGAAGAAATCTGCTGAGGGATCTGGTACATGGAAAGTAATCGGCCGACAACACGGCCTGTGACCAAAACCAGCATCACAGTGCCTGCTACCCGAGCGGTATACCCCAGACTATCAATGAAGGTCGGCAGCTTTATGGCCTTGTGAACACACACACCTACAAAGAGAGAATAATAAACGGCAACAATAGAGGCTTCCGTGACGGTAAATATTCCCATGTAGATGCCGCCCAGAATGAGGACCGGGGCAAACAGCGACCATTTCGCCTCTTTGGCAGTACGCCATATCTCGGAGGCATCCCGTTTGTTCGTGTCTTGTGCGACATAGCCCCGCTTCTTACTGATCACCAATACCGTCAAATACAGCGCACAAGCCAATAGCAGACCGGGAATAGCCCCTGCGACGAACAATGCTGTAATCGAGGTTTCCGATGTGATGCCGTAGATGATGATCGGAATCGATGGCGGTATCACCACACCAATGCCGCCAGCACTAGCTGTGATAGCACTTGAGAAGCCCCTGTCCTTGTACTCCTTGATCATGGCGGGAATCATGATGGATCCAATTGCGGCAGTAGTGGCGGGCCCAGATCCTGAAATAGCCGCAAAAAGGGTACAAGCGACGATGGTCACCGTCGCGAGCCCACCGGGTGCCGGCCCGACCAACGCACGCGAGAAAAGAATGAGTCGTTCGGTCAACCCTCCTTTTTCCATCAATGCACCGGCCAGAATAAACATGGGTACCGCGATGATGGTAAAATCGTTGACGGCAGAGTAAGCACTCTGCACGACATAGGACAATGGCAGCCCAGACTGCATCATACTCAGTATCGCAGCCATCCCCATCGAGATAGCGACGGGCACACCAAGCAGCAAGAAGCCGATAAAGCCAACGGAAAGTATGATTGCGGGGCTCATAGGGTACCTTCAGTCTACTCGAGTGTCTTTTGTGTCTAAGCCATATTTCCAACGAGCCACCATGCAACCGATGACCCGCACCGAAATAAACAACATCCCCAAGGGCACAATCACCTGAACCCAGGCCAAGTTTATTCCCGTTGTTTGCGATATATAGGGAAACTGCATTGATTCATAAAACATTTTTCCGCCCTGCCAAATAAGCACAATGTTGAAAACAAGCCATACTGTATCGGCCAGGGTCAATATGATTTTCTGAAACGTTACGGGCAACATCGAGATGTGAAAAGTGACGCGGATATGCCGATTCTGCTCTGCGGCTATGACGAACCCGAAATAAATAGCCCATACGAAAAAGTAACGCGACACCTCTTCCAGCCAACTCATGTTACGACCAAAACCGAACCTTAGGACTACCTGGGCTCCCAGTAAGGCAATGACAACTGTCATTAGCAGCGCTGCAAGCCACTCTTCCAACGTTCTCGAGCGAAACACATTCATCATAGGGAGCGCCTTGTGTCGTTGGTCGTCAAGAAGCGTACACTTGATGACGGATCATGACTTTCAAGTGTTTCTGCTTATCCAGAGACGATTCAAAGGCCTCATCCGTAACCCCGAAATCGTATGTGGCCGAGACGGCCTCAATCAGCTCGGGCTTGGCCAGTACGGACGCGACCGCCTGTTCAAATTCGTCCAAGAAGCGATACGCCCCGCGGATGGTCAACTCTTTGGTCAGGATCACATTCATATCCAGCTCAGCGGGAGCGAGGAAACCAATCTGGATCACCCCCCCCTTGGGGGTGAGCACTTTTAGCGCCGTATTGAATGCCTGCGGTGCGCCTGATGCTTCCAGCACAACATCGAAGAATTCAAGTTCCCCAGAAGCGACGCGATTCGCGACGTCCATGGCATCCAACGTGTGGACATCGGCGAGTTTTTTGACCCGCGCAAGTGCCGCTGGGTGAACATCGGATACATAAACGTCGCTAGCCCCTTGATCTAGGGCCGCCACCGCCGCGAGGGTGCCGATTGTGCCAGCCCCGGTTACCAACACGCGCTTCCCGGCGACCTGCCCCAGGTTGGCGGCATGTAGCGAGATGGCGTAAGGCTCGGCCAGCGCGGCCAGCTTGAGGTCGGCATCCGCGGGCAACACCACGCATTGATGAGCCTTGACCACGGGCCGTTCCTCGAACGCCCCTTGGCTGTGGGGACGCTTGGCTGCACTCCCCAGATACTGCATATTAAAGCAGACGTTCTCTTCGCCCTTGCGGCACATGGCGCAGGTGCCGCAAGGCAACGCCGGGTTGATGGCGACCCGGTCACCCACGGCAACGCCGTCGACGCCCTCGCCCA
Source organism: Halomonas socia (assembly GCF_010977575.1). Taxonomy (GTDB): domain Bacteria; phylum Pseudomonadota; class Gammaproteobacteria; order Pseudomonadales; family Halomonadaceae; genus Franzmannia; species Franzmannia socia. The sequence continues at coordinate 2,060,296 of NZ_CP048812.1, read as the reverse complement.
CTTCCAGCACCACGGCCGCCAGCTCATGACCAAGCACCATGGGGTCCTTGACGACAGAGTGCCCAACCTTGCCGTCCTGGTAATAGTGCATATCGGAGCCACAGATGCCGCCATAGGCCAGGCCCAAGCGGACCTCATTATCTGCCAGGCTTCGCTCTTCCTTTTCGTCGATGCGCAGGTCCCTGGGACCATGAATAACGTACGATTTCATACTTCCACCATCTGAATTCGAAACGCCTAGGCTCGTTGAATAACAGCCTCAGCCCGCCATGTAGCCGCCATCGACCGGAATAACGGCGCCATTGACGTATGAGGCATTGTCCGAGGCAAGGAAAAAGATGACGGATGCTACTTCTCCCGGCTCTGCCCAGCGCTGCATTGGGATACGTGTCGAAATTTTCTCGAAGCGTGCGCTATCCGCCCGTGCTGCCTCGGTCATGTGTGTCTTGACCCAGCCGGGGGCCACCGCATTGGTACGCACTCCCCTGTCGGCCCAAGCCACCGCCATCGAGCGGGTCAGGGAGACGATCGCCCCCTTGCTTGCGCTGTAGCCAGGCGACTTGGGCGAACCGAAGTAGCTCCACATTGAGGCGATATTGATAATGGCGCCCCCCGTCGCACCTAGCTTGTCAATCAAGCGTGTCGACAGGTCGAAAACAGCCGTGCAATTGATCGTCATAGACGTTTCGAACCCTGCCAGCTGCCACTCTTCTTCCTGCAGGTTGACGCCGGCACAGTTCACCAGCACGTCAAGCCGGTCGACCTGTTCAACGATGGCTTCCCTGGCGTTCGGATCTACCAAATCCGCCTGGATGAACTGATCTGGTTCCACCTCGCACCGATGTAGATCAGCAACGATTACCCGGTAGCCTTCCTGTCTGAATCGTTGCGCGGTCTGACACCCAATGCCAGATGCCCCGCCAGTGATCAGTACCGTTTTGTCACTCACAAGTCTCAACCCCTTTCCCGGTTAGCGGGCCACGCTCACGCACATTAGTGTGTCGGCATAGTGAAGTGATTAGTCGCTTCACGGATACCGCCCGGCCAGCGCTGCGTGATGGTCTTCATGCGTGTATAGAACCGCACGCCATCGGGGCCATGCATGTGAAGCGGACCGAATAGTGATCGCTTCCAGCCACCGAAGCTGTGAAAGGCCATCGGTACGGGAATTGGGACATTGACCCCGACCATACCTACCTGGATGTTTTCACAGAACTGGCGAGCGGCATCGCCATCGCGAGTAAAAATTGCCGTACCGTTGCCGTATTCGTGGTCGTTAATCATCGCGACGGCTTCGTCGAAGCTCGCGGCACGTGCGATACATAGCACGGGCCCGAAGATTTCCTCACTGTGAATGCGCATGCCAGGTGTGACGTGATCGAATAGCGACCCGCCGATGAAGTAACCGTCATGGCTTCCTTGCATTGCCGTGTGACGGCCGTCGATGATTAGCTCGGCTCCCTCTTTCTGACCGATACAAATGTACTCCTTGACCTTCTCCAGGTGCTCACGGGTAATAAGCGGCCCCATGTCGTTGTCAGGCCCCTCTACCAACCCCGGGCCTACGCTAAGCTGATTCAGCTGAACCACGAGCTTCTCGCGTAGCCGTTCGGCTGTTTCCTCGCCGACCGGCACCGCCACCGAGATCGCCATGCAGCGCTCGCCGGCCGAGCCGTAAGCGGCCCCCATCAGGGCGTCCACCGCCTGATCGAGATCGGCATCAGGCATGATCACCATGTGGTTCTTGGCGCCACCCAAGGCCTGCACACGCTTTCCATGGGCCGATGCGGTGGCATAGATGTACTCGGCAATCGGCGTCGATCCGACGAAGCTGACCGCTTCGACCCGCTCATCGGTAAGCAGTACGTCGACGGCTTCCTTGTCGCCGTTGACGATATTGAAGACACCGTCCGGCAACCCGGCGTCTTTGAGGAGCTCGGCCAGGCGCATTGCGGTGGAGGGGTCTTTTTCCGAGGGTTTCATGACGAAGGTGTTGCCGCAGGCCAAGGCGATGGGGAACATCCACATGGGCACCATCGCAGGAAAGTTGAACGGCGAGACACCCGCGCATACGCCCAGCGGCTGCATCATGGTGTAGCTATCCACACCCGTGCCCACATTGGTGGAGTGCTCGCCCTTCTGCAGATGCGGAATGCCGCAAGCAAACTCCACCACTTCCAGCCCACGAATGACTTCGCCCTTGGCATCGGAAAATACCTTGCCATGCTCGCTGGCTATCAGCCGCGCTAGCTCGTCGGTGTGTTCTTCGACCAGGGCCTTGAACTTGAACAAGATGCGAGCCCGCCTGAGCGGAGCGATCTTCGACCAGCCCGCAAATGCCAGCTTTGCGGCCGAGACTGCGTTGCGTGTCTCTTCGGCTGAAGAAAGCGCCAATTGTGCGGTTTGCTCACCCGTGGCTGGGTTGTAGACGGGTGCGGTACGTTCGCTCGTGCTGTCGACAGTCTGCCCGTTGATGAAATTTCCCAGGGTCTGCATGACTTAAGCTCTCTCCTCGACGTGTGTTGCGGCGGTTTCGCATTGGCGCAGTGAATGCCATTCGTGAATGAGTTCCGCATAATTGCCCGCAACCTGGCTCACGAGCTCATCATCGGTCAGCTGTCCGGCCAACCATTCTCGGCAAGGCTGGGCGAACAGCGTGCGCCCGACCGTGAAGCCCTTGCAGTGCGGGTGCTTTGCGGCAGAACCAAAGCTCTCCTTCACTTGGCCCATTGGTGCATCCAGGCCCAGCAGCACGACGCCGAAGCAGTGGGGATCTCGCTCATTGATGATCTCTCCGACGGCTTGCCAGCCCCTGTCAGACATGGAAGGCAGCTTCCACCAATCAGGGCGGATGCCAAGGTCGTAGAGACGACTCACGCTACGCGGCACGGTTGAATCGTCGATGGGGCCATCCGACGGAGGGATGACCTCCAGCAGTAGCTGCAAGCCGTTGGTACAGGCCGCTTCGTACAAGCGATGAACTCGCGCTTCCTGCTCGAGCCGCAGCTCGACCGGATCGTCCGGGTGATAGAAGAAGAGGCATTTGATGATGTGCTCGGAAGGCCAATGACGGAACCGGCTGCCGAGATCCTCGCCATGCTGGAAGCGCAGGGGCCGGGAACTCGGCAGTTCTACCGGGCGACCGATCCACCAGCCGCGCCCGGTCGCCTCGTTCAGAGCATCCTGCCCCAGCACGTCGTCCACCAGGATGGCCGGCGTCGCAAGGCCTGCCTGGCGCGCGCCTTGCTCAGCCGCTTTAACGAGCAATCGCTTCATGTCGGGCAAGCGGCCCACATCGGCGCCGACGGCTATCGCCATGTCCGTCAACTGGCGTCGATGATCGAAGGCTAATCCGCACACTTCGGGCCAAGTCTTCGGGATGCGGGTGGTCACCCGGTGCAGATGGTTCAGCCGCTCATCCTTGTCGGGGTGCGCTACCTCCTCGCGGCGAGCCAGGTAATGCATGAGCTCTTCTTCGGTCGGCATGGCAGGGGCACAGCCATGACGCGAGACCACCAACGCTCCGCAGGCGTTGGCATAGGCGGCGCTGGTTTTCCAGTTTTCTCCCCGCAACCATCCACGCAGCAAGCCACTCATGAAGGCATCGCCCGCCCCGAGCACGTTCAGCACCTCGACCTGAACTCCCTTGACCAGCACGCCCTCTTCGATCCGGGCGGGGATGGCACCTTCAAAGACGACGCAGCCTAGCGGGCCGAGCTTACACACCAGTGTCGCAGCGCTGACCTCACGCACGGCACGCAAGGAGGCCAACGTATCGGTGCTTCCTCCGGCAATGTGAAACTCTTCTTCCGTGCCGACAATCAAGTCGAAATGCGCAAGCCAGCCTTGCAGGTCCTCAGTGACCTGGGCATCTGAGACATAACGCGTCTCGCCGTCGCCGGGATCCGTAAGCCCCCACAAAACGGGCCGGTAATCAATATCCAGAACGCGCTTAGTACCGTGGTGTGCAGCGGCATCCAGCGCTTTCTTGCAGGCCCGTCGCACCACGTCGGTCGAAAGGTGCGTGCCGGTAATGGCAAGGGCTTGTGCCGTGCCGATGTAGTCGGTATCGATCAGGTCCGCATCGATCGCCATATCGGCGCAATCGCGGCGATAGAACAGCAGAGGAAAGGTTTCACGGTCCTTAAGCGACAGCAGAGCCAGTCCGGTGTGGCGATGCGGATCCGTCTGCAAAGATCTCGTATCGACCCCGGCACGCTGCAGCTCCTCACGCACAAAATTGCCCAGCTGTTCGTTGCCTACGCGGGAGAGCATGGAGGACTTCAAGCCAAGCCGGGCCGCCCCGAACGCCACATTGCCCGAACTACCCCCCAGGTACTTGGCAAAACTCGTCACGTCCTCCAAGGGGCTACCGAGCTGCTCCGAGTAAAGGTCGACAGCGACACGTCCAAGGCAGATTAAGTCCAACGAGTGCTTGCGGGTAGGGTCTTGCATGGTCAAGAGGCTATCTCCTTTATCTAGGGGAACAACTTCACATGCCCCCTAGCAACACATGGCATGACCGGAATATTCGTTCCAATTCACGACTCTGTCAAACCTCATGTTCCAATACTTTAGGATAATGGAACGAATATTCCATAAATGCTAACATATACGTATCATCTAAAGGTCTCTTGGTTTTTCAATGACTCAGCCCTCGCCTCAAGACTTCGACGAACTAAAGAAACGCGTCACCTCCCGCTATGAATCGCTGAGCCCCAGGCTCCAACAAGCGGCGCGCTATCTGCTTGATCATCCCAAGGATGTCGCTTTCTCCACCGTGGCCAAGATAGCGAAAGCCGCTGGCGTAACTCCCTCGACCCTGATTCGTTTCGCCAATACCTTCGACCTGTCCGGCTTTTCAGAGATGCAAGGCCTTTTCAGGGCCAGGCTCGTCGATGAACTTCCCAACTATACGGAGCGCATCCGTGCGGTTCGGAGCGCCACGGGAGAGACGCCAGACAGCACGCAGCTTCTGTGGGAGTTCGCTGATGCCAATCGCCTGGCCCTGGAGCAACTCCCGGGGCGTATCGACCCGGGCAGCCTAGAACAGGCGCTGAATATCTTCGAGGCAGCGCACGCCATTCATGTCATGGGCGCGCGACGTAGTTTCGTGGTGGCCAGCTACATGACCTACGCGCTCCACCATATCGACAAGCGCGCCTTTCTGGTGAATGGCTTGGGCGGGATGTACGGAGAACAGATTCGATCGATCAGCGATCACGATGCTTTGATGGTGATCAGTTTCAGCCCCTATGCCGAGGAGGCTCGCCAATTGGCGTCTGCCGCATGTGAACGCGACATCCCCCTGGTCGTGATTACCGATTCGAATGTGAGCCCACTAGCCCAGCTGGCGGATGTCTGCTTCGTGCTTCAGGAGGCGGAAGTCAAAAGCTTCCGTGGGTTGACGGCGTCGCTATGCCTCGCCCAAACCCTTGCGATCGCGCTTGGGGTGCGGCATGAGCTTGACTCGACGCCACCGGACAACCACTAGCTCGCGTGATCTAACGACAATGCCGCCACCTGGAGTGTTGTATGTCTCGACTTCCCTGCCTGCTTTTCGATTCCGATGGCACCCTGGTCGACAGTGAGATACTGCTCGCGGAGGTCCTCGGAGAGGTTTTGCCCCAGTTCCAACTGCCCTTTACCGCTGCGCAGTACCTCAAGGAGTTTCGCGGGGTACGATTTCTCACCATCATCGAGACCTTGGCTGTGCGCCATCGTGTACCTATGGATGATCGGTACTCCACCCTAGAAGCCATGATGCGGGATCTCATGGATCAACGCATGCGTGCCGAGCTTGTCGCCATCGACGGCATGAGAGAAGCGCTCCATGCACTGCCCGGCTATACCAAAGCCGTCGTCTCCAACGGTCCCGAGCGAAAGATTCGCTGCGCCATGGACAGTGCCGGTTTAGCCGAGTTTTTTGGTGATAACCTATTCAGCGCCTATACGTTCAATCTTTGGAAGCCCGATCCCGATCTCTATAAGCAGGCTGGACTTGCCATGGGATTCAAACCCGAGCAATGCGTCGTTATCGATGATGCTGCGGTAGGTGTTACAGCAGGTCTTGCTGCCGGTATGAAAGTAATACACCTCAACCGCTTCCCAGATGTGGAAACGACTCCTGACGGTGCCATCGCAATCCACCACCCCAGCGAGCTTCCAGACGCTATAGCACAGCTAAGCCCTATATTAAGCTAGGCAGCCTAGACCGGATATTGCACCAAGCCAGTCAGAAGCCCCCAGATTCCTGGCTCGATGGATGTGAGGGGGCTCTGGAGTTGAGTTTGGCGGCTTTTTGATCAAATTTATGCGCTCAGGGCACCCTTTCCCCTACCCCCATGTCTTGTGTCTGTCGGGGACAGAACGCCGCGACGCTATCCCGGCCCCAGCTTGCTGGCCAGCATCAGGAAGAGGTCCTACTCTAGGTACTGACTGCTCAGCATTAGCCGGATCGTGCGCATGTTGCGGGTGATGACGGCCCCAATCTTCAGCAGCTCGAGGCGGATGGTGTTGACCTGAGCCTAGGCGTAGCCGCTCCAACAGCAGCTAGGCCAGCCCCGAGAGCAGCAATCGGTAATGGTTAGGCTACCATCCGTGGCAGTTGGTGCGGTCGTAGAACAGGAACTGCTGCTCCTTGATCCAGCTCTCCATCTTGCCCCGGGCGCAGTAGCGGTTGTCCTAGAGGCACTCGGCGCTGCAGCCGTGCGGGTTGGTGACCACGTAGCGGGTGTTGAAGCCACGCACGCTGGTCCCGGATTTGATGATCACCTCTCATCGACGCTTCTTTCAGCTCTCCGGCGGCGTAATCGATGAAGCCGAAGACGCGCTGCTTCTCCCAAGTCTTCTCGAAGCGGATGGCCGACGCCTAGTCGATTTCCACAGCCAGCTTGGCCAGACGCTTGTTGCCGATGAGGCCGATGCTGTAATCGACGCGGGCGGTCGTACCAGTTGAGGATCCGCGGGCGGCAGAAGCCACTGTCACCGTGGAAGGCGATCTTTACCGCTGCCACTCCTGGCGCAGCCGCCGCACCAACAGGCCGCGCTTGCTATGGGCTTTTATCAATAAATCAAACCCTTGCACTTTTACACTGCTTACACACAACGTAGTTCCGTTGCTGTCTGCGACCAAACCACTACCACATTTCGCCAGCCAGTGCAGCGGGCGCTCGTCCGCTGCGTAGGTAGCGGCGCTCTATCGTGGGCATTACCAACACAGGGGCTACGCTCCCCGACCTGCTCTCGACGGGAGGGCGACCCAATCAGCCGTCACCAGTTTCTGTTCAACATGGACCAGCGACCAAGGGATTATGAGTGCAATTTTTGCTAAATTAAGGATCGCACCTGCAATGTACAATACTGATATTTCAATGAGTTGCAGCTTTCCACCTAGTCCATAACTCGCACCTAGCACACTCGGTCAGCAACCAAACCGCAGCCTGGAGCTTAGCAGCGTGATTGATGGGAGTCTGGGGGTCTGAATCGCCCCAGCCGTTGGCTCTGGAAATGTTGCCACCGCCGTTAAATCAGCTCGCAGTACGTCGATGAGCACTTCTACGTCAGCGGGTCAGTTGTCAGGCTTACGAGGTCTCTATGTGCGGACGCTTCGCTCTCTACAGTGATTACCCCAAGCTGTCGGCTTCGCTGAAGCTACCACTAGCTGAGCCTGCAGAGCCGCTGGCACCGCGCTACAACGTTCCACCAGGCACCTTCATCACGGCAGTGCACCGCGCCGATGACGAGGCGCCGTTGGCGATGAATGAGCTGTGGTGGGGCTATCGCCCCCACTGGGCCGGCAACAGGCACGCACCGGGCAACTGTAGCAGCATGATGGACTCAGCATGAGACTTGCTAGTGGAGTCGAGATCATCAAGGATCAACAGCTGATACTTGACGAGCTTGGCGACGGTAGCCTTGGGAATATAATCTCCCAACGAACACCGGTAGCCACTGTCCTCGTTGGTCTGACGCCAATTATGCCCCGAACCTTGAAGTGACCCCCTTCTGAGCTGCACAAGCTATAGTGCAGCCATCAGGAGGACAGGATGAGTGACGATAACCCCATCAAGCGATGGACCGCCAAGCGCAAGGCCGCTGTGGTCATGGACATTTTCAAGGGCAAGACCACGGTCGCTGAGGTGGCTCGCGAATACGACCTTACTGTCTCCGAGGTCGAGGGCTGGATCGATGAGGCCCAGCGCAATATGGAGAACGGGTTCAAAGCCCGCCCCAAGGACATCCGTGAGCAGTACGAGTCCGAGCTCCGGGAGACCAAGGAGGCACTGGGCGAGGCCCATCTGCAGATCTACGCACTAAAAAAATTCAAGCGCCTGCTCGACGAGGACGAGAACTCGTGAGGTCGCTGCAGGCGCAACTGGCCGAGGAAGGCCATGTGGTATCGCTCGTCAAGCTTTGTCGATGGCTGGGGCTTCCCCGGCGGACCTTGTATTACCGTCCCAAGCCGCGGCGTCGTTTGATCAATGCCGAGCTGGCCAGCAGAGTTAAGCTGGCCCTGGAACGGTTCCCTACCTATGGCTATCGCCGACTGGCGTGCATCCTTGGTGAGAACCGCAAGCCGATTCAGCGCATCCTGCAACTAAAGGGCTGGCAGGTGCGCAAACGGCCTCAGGGCTTCCGGCCTCGCGCCAGGAGCCTGCCATCAGTCGCCTCAAGGCCTGACGAGCGATGGGCCACCGATCTAACTCACGTGTGGAGTGGAAAGGATCGACGGGCTAGCCTGGCGGTGATCATCGACTGCTGCACACGCGAGATCCTTGGTTGGCGATTATCGGACAATGGCAGCAGCAAGACCGCGGAGGCGGCGCTGGAAGAGGCATTGGTGCACCGGTTCGGTGTCTTGGGCCGAATTCACCAACCTCTGGCACTACGGTCAGATAACGGCCTGGTTTTCAGCAGTCGCCACTACACGGGCACGGTGAAAGCCTATGGGCTGACTCAGGAGTTTACGACGCCGTATACACCGGAGCAGAACGGTCTCGTCGAGCGCTTCTTCCGATCCTTGAAGGAGGAGTGCATCTGGCAGCATCGATTCGAGTCGTTGGGCCAAGCTAGAGCAGTCATCGGGCGCTGGATCCGGTACTACAACGAAGAACGGCCACATCAGTCACTAGGCTATGTGGCACCCCGAGCACACCCTGCATTAGCTGCGTAGGGTGTGCAGAAACCAGGGGGTCATTACAACCTATCATAGATGACTTTTCCGGAGGTCTTAAAAAATACCGACAATGATAATAACCCGTGTAGGAAAGTCTAGTAATATCAAAATAAAACTAATAATCCTGCACGGGCATAATACTCTAACTACATACTGGGTCTAGAAGAGGTATTTTTTAATTTATAGTAGGCCAGAAATTGTACCACCGCGACTAACAACAACAGGATCGCCCCAATCGTCGCACTTTCCCAACCAGGAATAAGCAAACTACCCGCGGCAATGATAGTAAGCAAGCGCTCCCATACAGCAGCCTTGACAATAAAGAAACCTTGTACAGCAATAGCCAAAGAAGCTATACCTATGCAGGCTGTCAGTAGTGCCTCCAGTACTTCTAAGAAACTACCATCCAACAGTAACGCAGAGTTATATGCAAATACAAATGGGATCAGATATATAGCGAGGCCAAGCTTCATTGCTACGAAACCAGTACGCTGTAGAGGCGTCTCAGCAATAGTAGCAGCAGCGTACGCAGCCATAGCAACCGGGGGAGTAATTGCAGATAAAATGGCAAAATAGAACACAAATAGATGTGCAGCAAGCGGCGTGATCCCTAGCTCTATAAGGGCCGGCGCACCAAATATTGCCGCAATCATATAAGCCGCAGCCGTTGGCAACCCCATACCAAGGATGATGCAACTGGCCATGACGAGAAGCATAGTGGGTAATAGCACACCACCAGTGAGGTTAAGCAATATCGATGTGAACCTAAGGCCTAGCCCTGTCAATTCAAATATTCCAACGAGGATTGCGGCAGCAAATAATGAAGCTGCAACTGGAGCAATACGACATGCCCCCACCTCCAAAGCAACCAACACTCCCCGGAAATCCATACGTGTAGAAGAGCGCAATTGAGCTGCAACAAATGTTGCTAGGACACCAGTATACGCCGCGAAGAATGCGCTTCTTCTATCGAGCAGCATTGCAACGATAACTGCCAATGGCAACAGTAAATGTAAATACTTTACCACATCCTTCCTTGCCAATCTAATGGTATTGGCGTCAACAGATGGAATATTGTTTTTAATTGCCTCAAGATGGACCATCAGCATAACAGCCAATAAATATAGAAGTGCCGGAAGAGCTGCAGCAGTAACTACATCCAGATAAGCAGTACGGGTAAAATCGGCAATAAGAAATGCAGCAGATCCCATAATTGGAGGCACTAACTGGCCACTTGCGGATGAGACGGCTTCAATACCTGCAGCACGATCAGGTTTAAAACCAGATCGTTTCATCATAGGGATAGTGAATGTCCCGGTAGCATAAACATTGGCAACAGCGGCACCAGATATGCATCCGAAAAATCCACTGGAAACTACAGACGCCTTACCCATTCCACCACGAAACCTTCCGGCCACAGATGTGGCCAACCCCATAAAAAGTTCTCCGCCTTTTGCACGCTCGAGCACCGCCCCGAACAAGACAAACATAAGAACATATGTTGCCGAAATTCCCGTTATAGAACCCCATAACCCCGATGTGGTTAGGAATAAGTGATCTATAAATCTTTCACCCGAAACTGATGACCCTGGAAGATTGAATGGAAGATTATCAACGTAAAGCGCATGCACTGCAAATGCAATCACTAATAACACTAGAGTCCAACCCAAAGTGCGTCGGCAAGCTTCTAAAGTCAAAATTATTGCTAAAATTCCGAAGACCCAATCGCTTTGTGTTAAGGAGTCCATGTAAGCATAGCGGGTCGTAATACGCTCGATATCCCATAAAATGTAGAGAGTTGGAAGCCAAGCAAGGATCGCGAGGAGCCCATCCCCAATCGGGATTTTTGATGTCTGCGACTTTCCAGTTGGTGAGAAAATCAAGAATATAAGACTAAGGTACATTGCTAAATGGACCGGCCTAAACACCATGACTTGCGGAGCGCCGAACTGAGCAGCGTACAGATGAAAACCGACAATAGCTAAAGAGAATAGACTTACCAGCAATGCTGGAATGCCAGTAAGATTTCGGCGCATACCTACACTCATAATAAGATCCACTTTTAGATTTATTGGCTTGGGTAGTGCCATAATCGTTAAGTAAGGCGGGACGACTTTCCAGTCCCGCCTAGACTATTTATCACAAAACTCCAGCCTCTTTATAATACAATTCCGCTCCAGGGTGTAGAGGCACTGAGAGATCATTTGCAGCAGATTCTAAATCAAGGTTTTCAAAAGAACTATGGACGGTTTCTAATCGTTCCTTGTTCTCAAAAACAAGCTCCAGCATGGCCATTACCAGATCGTCCGGCATATCTTTATGAACAAAAAGTGCTTGCTGCTGGCCGACAGTGAGAACCTCGCTATCCTGCCCCTCATAAGTATTCTCGGGAATAATAGAAGGAGTATACCCAAACGAGGACTGAAGTTCGTCGACCACCTCTGGAGTGAATCCCAGCAGATTAAGGTCGCGAGAAACAGTTACATCGACGAAAAGAGGGTGACCGACGACATCATCGTTCATGAATGCTTCAATGTGGCCGTCCCTCAACCGGTCCAGAGCTTCTCGGTACTCGCTGTGCGTGATCTGGCCTCCCCAAGAGCGAAGGTTATCGTAAGATGCACCGTGTGCTTCCAGTACCCGACTAGCCGCTTGTTCACCACCAGTACCTCTTGTTCCAGTATCAATGCTTATCCCATACTCCTGATCAGCAATGTCGGAAAGCTCCTCCAAACCTGTTTGCTGAAGAGCAAAGGTATGCATCACGCTGGTAATATTCATATTCATCACTGCTCTAAGATCTTCCAGTGGCTCCCCATAGGGTTCATGCCCTTCAGCAGCGGCGTGTAAATTAGTAGTATAGGCGATAGCCATCTGTGCTTCACCCTGTTGCACAGCGTGGGGGTTCCCCACACCACCGCCAGGCGATACGCTATAACTTAAACCATCAATATTGTCGTCGAAAAGGTCGAGTAACGCTGTTGCACCGACGAACCAAGACCCACCAACAGATCCGGCTGCTACCGTAATCGGCTCATAATCGGTACTGTAATCCTTAGCATGGCTAGTGACGGCAAATGCAAGCGTTGCAAAAGCGACAACTGTGTATAAAGTGTGCTTTATCATCTTTGTGCTCCTTTAGTTTATACAATTTTTAGGGCTTGTCAGCCTCTTTTTATTTTTTGCTTGGTGATACGCTGAGACTCGAGCCTTGGTTTTTCAAAACTGCGCCCTCTCTCAGTGAAGCAACCAAATGCCGATAGTGGTGTAACCATCCACGGTCGGTCGGCAGTGGTGCAATCGGACAAGTATTCGGCCTGTTGGCCAACTCGGCATCAGATACTTTCAAGTTAATATATTGCTTTACAGCGTCGATTTCGATCGTATCGCCGTCATAAATCAATCCCAGTGCTCCCCCTGTCGCGGCCTCTGGCATAACTTGCCCGACTACAATTCCATGATTGAGACCGGAAAGCTGACCATCGGTAATAACGGCTACAGATTCTCCTAGGCCAGCTCCGTGCAAGGCGGCCACAAACCAAGATGCTGAAGCTACACCGGGACCACCGACTGGCCCGAGACCTCGCAGAACGACTACGTTGCCGGACCGAACTTTCCCGTCACGGAGCCCTTCAAGAGCGTCTTCTTGGCTTTCGAATATTACGGCTTCACCGGTGAAAGAGAACTCGCTCAATGAGCGAGTGCCAATCTTGATCAACGCACCGTCCACGGCTATGTTACCCCGTACAAGGAGGAGAGAAGGACCTTCGGAAATCGGAGCTTCAAGAGTTCCGATAATCGATTGTTTCTCTTCATTACCATCCTTTTCTGATAACGGTATATTTTGACTTTTTCCATCGATTGTGATCACATCGCGGTTCAATAAAGGAGCGAGCTGTCGGATAACTTCTCGCGTACCTCCGGCGGCTTCGAATTGATCGATCCGCGTCTCGCCGTTAGGCTTGACTGCTGTTAGGACAGGCACATGATCACGCAGTGTTTCTAGTGTGTCATATATACTGATGCTTAATCCTGTTTCGACGGCCACACCCTGTAGATGCCGAGCAACGTTTAAAGAGCCCGAAACTGCCAGCGAAACGATTAGAGCATTGCGGACAGAGTCGTCAGTAATTATATCGCGGGGCCGTATATCCTCCTCAACAAGCCTGATAATAATGTCGCCACTGGTCTTGAGAAGTTCTGCGAGCTTGTTTCCCACTGCCGCCGCAGGTGTTGCTCCCGCCGGTGCCATTCCGAGTGCTTCGGAGACGATATGCATGCTGTTTGCGGTCCCCATCCCGGTACATACACCAGGGCTACCGACAGCAACTTCACACATCGATGAAAGATGCTCTTGGGTAATTCGGCCACTGCTCACACCGCCTACGGATTCGAATACGTCCTCAATGTCCACGGACTTCCCTGCTAGCTTCCCGCACTGCTGATAACCACAAGGGAGAATGAAAGCGGGTATATTTAGACGGCCTGCCGCCATAAGGTGTGCTGGCGCAGTTTTGTCACAAGAAGAAAGGCAGATCATGCCGTCCAGTTGTGCCCCCTCCACAGCGACCTCAATGTCGTTGATTATCAAGTCTCTTGATGGCATTAAGTAACGACCAGACAGTCCGGAGCTGGTAATGAAATCGCTAGGTGCTGTAGTTCTGATCTCAAACGGTACTCCGCCGGCGTTTCGTACCGACTGTTTTACTATACTACTGAAACCGTCCAAATGACTAAAACAACTTGACAATTCGGAAGATGTGTTAACGATTGCGATCTTCGGTTTTTCCAGATCAGCGTCACTTAACCCTAAAGAACGCCATTGCGCTTTGCGTAACGCCCAAGTTGTCGACCCTACCGGAAATACGCTACGGAGTTTTTTCTTCATGCATGGCTCCTAATTATGCTTATACTGTTCATCATGTTCATGCCTCATCACCTAAAAAAGCACCGTGGTATTTCAATCGATTTTGAAGGCGTTCAACATTGACCTCAGCCGGTGTAACACCACTATCTACACAGTGAGCCGCAGCAGTGCCGGCAGCCTCACCCAACGCCATACTAACCGCGACGACGCGCAACGAAGCCTGTGCTGTATGAGTAGCTGATACGCACCGCCCAGCAACAAGTAAGTTGTTGACTTTCTGGGGTACTAGAACGCGGTAGGGAATCTGGTAATACTGACCTGGCTCCATCCAGACCCACTTGGTTTTCCCGCTGCTGTCATGGTCTTCTACTGGCCAGGCGCTGCATGCCACTACATCCTCGAAGCGACTAGCCCCCAGAACGTCTTCGTCACTAAGTGTGTAAAGTCCGTGGATGCGTCGGCTTTCCCGAATTCCAAGTGTCGCACCCGCATGGGAGATCCGGGCATCCGAAAATCCCGGCATATGCTGCCGAAAGGCCTGGATATAGTCGAGGACTTGTCTACGGCCGGCCCTTTCAGCGCTAGATATCTCTTCCACGTCTAAGGGATTGGGCGCCTTTTTTGTAACTAGGTTTTGGATTCGTGTAGCGTTGATATGCGCCGTAGCACGGTCGGTCGGGAAGATCCCAGCCGAAAGCCGAGGTAGGGGGTGCCCGTCGTCCGCCGCCCGTTCCAATGATTGCCGAACAGTATCTCGGGTGTTCTTTCTCACCGTGTCAAGATCGACTCCGGTACATTCGAACATGGCGGTCGGAAACTGCAGTGAGTCCAATTCCAGATCAAAACCCACTCCTGCATGCGCTGCAATATCACCGTCACCGGTGCAGTCGATAACGAGCTTTGGACGCACAGCCCATATCCCGGAATGACTCGAGAAAAGTACGCTGTCAATATTCTTTGTGTCCCGGTCGTGCACGATATCGATGGCAGAGGCATGCAGCAATACGTCGACGCCAGCTTGTTCTAGCACATCATCCGCTGCGACCGAGAGCAGAAAAGGGTTGTAGGGCACTGATGCAGTTTGTAACCAGCGTACAGGGTCGCCCGCGCCATCGTATTTATCGCGAAGCAGGGCTAGAAAAGTTTTAGCGAAGCCTTCTACGACAGGTTTTACCGCCTCTCCATCGACTGTAAACAGCCCGCAAATGCTGCCTAGTGTCGTCGTGCTAGCAGTTCCACCGAGAGAACCAAACTGCTCAACTAGTAAGACAGTAGAGCCTTCCCGCGCAGCTGCAAAGCTGGCGGCAATTCCCGCCGCACCGCCGCCGACGACAAGCACATCAGGCTGGTTACGAACATCTACTTTCAAACTCCAGTCTAAAGATTCATTATTTTCTTTTTTGCATACGTATACATTTTTCCTCCAATTATCTTCGTTATCTTTATCCTTTAGCTGTAGGCCGTGCTTCTCCGGGGAATAAACTCCACAGGAAGGACACGGGATTCCTCGTCTATTCGGTCAATTCGTTTTAGAAGCAAATCGACACCTTCCCTAACCATTGTTTCGATCGGCTGGCGCACTGTAGACAGACTGTTCGTCTCCCAGCTTGCCATGGAAATGTCATCGAACCCAACCACCCACACGTCTTCTGGAACGCGCAACCCAACTTTTAGCAATGCATCCATAGCACCCAGCGCCACTAAATCGTTGATGCAAAAAACTGCGTCAATTTCGCCACACGTGTGGAGCAAGGCAGCCATCGCATCCCGCCCGTAGCCATGGGAGATCTCCTGCACAGGGATGTTAGGCACAAATATATCTATTCCGAGACGCTCCAGTACATTACGAAAACCGTCTTCCCGGCCCCGGAGAGTACTGGCCGCTCGAGAGCCCGGCAGAAGTCCTATTCGATGGCGCCCATGCTTTACAAAGTACTCAGCTACTTGAACACCACCACTGTAGTTGTCGCTTGTCACCGAGACACAGCCCGGCAAATCCACGGTACGGTTTATCATCACCGCTGGAGCGTCTAACGCTAAGGCACGGTGTAGAGCAATTGAATTATCGGTGGCAGTGGTGAACAACACGCCATCTACCAAAGATTGCTCTATCCCTGACAAAGCCGCCTCTTCACCAGAGCCTTCCCCATTCCAAACAATCATCCGCTTGCCTCTGCTAGTCAGCAATTCGCTAACAATATCCAATATCTCCGGATAGAGCGGGTTCGTAATACGTGAAACGACAATACCGATAGAGTCTGACCGATTGTTCTTCATTGCCTGTGCCCAGATGTTTGGGGCATAGTCGGTCTGCTTTAATATATCGAGTACACGCTGTCGCGTGTCAGGATGTACTTTGTCACTGTTCTGCAAGACTCTGGATACTGTAGCTTGCGACACACCCGCCAGAGTCGCGATGTCCATGCTGTTGAGACGCTTTTTGTTTCGTTTACGCTTAATATCCATCGTGAGCAGCAACAACCGTTTTTGTGTATACGTATACATCGGCTTTTGCACAACACTATAGCTAGGCCAAGCTATTTGTCAAGCGTTACCCGTGACTAGCGTATCCTGAATCGTACAGGGATTACCGGAGGCTCCAAATCTTGAGAGGTTGGAGCCATGAACACTTCCAAGCGATATGCACCTGAGGTCCGTCAGCGCGCTGTCCACATGGTCTTTGACCACGAGGCTGACTACCCCTCACAGTGGGCCACCATCGACGCCATTGGCCCCAAGATAGGCTGCACTTTGGAGACGTTGCGCCACTGGGTCCGTCAGGCCGAACGTGATGCCGGGCGCCGGGAAGGCACGACCACGTCCGAGCGGGAGCGGATCAAGGCGCAAATCGTTCGAGACTGTCGGCGGAGACCGCCCCAGCCAGTGGACGATCTGCAAGCTTCCACTCATCGACGTACCAGCAGATCACCAGCGGTTTCCAAGGCACCTTCCAGGTCGAGGAAGCGCGAGGCGAACTCACTGCACAGCAGCTCTTCGGGGAGATACTGATCGTACTTCTCGTTGATCTTGTTCTCCGCTACCGCAGCCAATTCAACCGCCGACGTTGGCGGATGGGCGATGGCATGTTTCAGCCCCTGTCGGACCATGTCGATATCGCTTTTCTGTACCGTGACGGCTACCCCCTCTCGCTCAGCCGCTAAGCCTAGTCGGCGAAGCAGCAGCGCCAGGGTATTCAGAACCTGATCACTGTGCCAAGGCAGCAGCAGTGTCTGGTCCGCTTCCTGGACAATTGACGTTGTCTCGAGCTGGGCTTCACGAAAAAAAGTGCCGCCTTGGGCAAAAAGCCGCACTGCCCCACGGTTGAGGAACCTTGGGGCCTCCCCCTCGATATATAGCCTGCGCATGCGTTCACGAATTTCACGCCGGATCAAGCCCGCATTGCCGCCAAAAAGCGGGAGGACGCCGCCTGTGGAGGGTACCAAGGAAATAGCCTTGCGGTCGGCATCAATGTCCTGGATCAACCAACGCCTGCCGGCGAACACCAGCAAGCCGCCTGTCTCGATGGGAGAATCAATCGGGAGCTTCCCTATAACCTTAGCGCCATGATAGAGCGTGTACTCCTCCGGGGCGGAGAAGGCCGCATAGAAGTCGTAATGGTTCACTAGGCGCTCGCCAACCGGGCCATGCAGCAGGAGCCCATCACTGGACTGCACCAGCAATTCAGCCGCCCCCATGGCGCGCAGCAGGGCCATGAACTGCGCCTGGCTCACTTGGCGGAAAGGACCGGACTTGATCAATGCGCGCCACAAGTCGTTCGCCGAGGCTCCGCCATACTGGGCAATGAGCGACATGACCTGCTGGATCAGCGTCGAGAGATGCAGATAACCGCTGGGAGGCGGCTCACACCACCCCTCAACCAGGAGTTCGACCATAGCCGCGGCCTGGAACACCCCCGGGCGGAGGCGGTCTAGGAAGGGGGTATGCGGGGACAAGCTCGACTCGGTGACGTAGAGCCGCAGCACTGCCGGATCTCCCCGTCGCCCCGAACGCCCCAGGCGCTGACGCAGGCTTGCCACTTGGTGAGGCGGACCAATCTGCGCGATGCTGGCGACACTGCCGATATCCACGCCCATCTCTAGCGTCGAGGTGCAGACCACGCTCAGCGGCTTCCCCGCTTTCAGCGACTGCTCGACATGGTGACGAAGATCCCGCGATAGCGAGCCATGATGGACGAAGAACTCCTCGGGGAGACGCTGATCCTGACTCTTACGCCTGAGTAGCTCGGCATAGAGTTCGACGTCTCGCTTGCGATTGGCAAAGATTAGATTCGATTTCCCACGCAAGTGCTTGAACAAGTGATCACGAATGTCCAACTCATCGCCATGGGTGACATCCTCAATCGGGACGTCCTTACCTTGTAGACTGAGCGTCTCTGCTTCTTTAGGAGCTGTCTTGGGGGGTAGTCGCTCGTAACCGCGAAATTGGACGTGCAAGGCCTGCCCGTCATGGGTCGACTCGATGGGGAAGACGGTATGTCCTTCGCCCGGCCGCAATTCGTTCGCGGCTAGTGACATGTCCCCCAAGGTGGCGCTGAGCCCGACACGGGGGATACGTCGCTGAAGGACTACCTCCAAACGATTCATCTGGGACTGCAGTTGAATCCCACGCTCGGTGCCGATGAAGGCATGCCACTCATCGATGATAATCTGTCGAAGCCCACCGAACAGCCGTGCTATCTCCGTTCCCCGCCGAACGAACATCGCTTCGAGAGACTCAGGGGTAATGAGCAACACGCCCCCAGGCTGCTTGCCAAAACGGGTCTTGTGGCTCGTCGAGACATCGCCGTGCCAAGGCGTCAGCGCCAGCTCAGTGCCCTCGGTCAGCAGCTCCAGCCGCCCAACCTGGTCATTGATCAGAGCCTTTAGGGGCGCCACATAGAGCAGCAAAGGAGCTGGAGCATGACCCGCATCCCGGGCTTTGAGCAGTCCGGTCAGCGCGGGGAAGAAGGCAGCCTCGGTCTTGCCGGATGCCGTGGCGGCACCAATCAACACATCCCGCTCACCCGCCAGCACCACCGGAATGGCCTGTTCCTGCACGTCGCGCAACTGATCCCACTGCTGGCGCCATATCCAGCGTTGGATACGGGGATCCAGGCGAGTGAAACTGCTGGAGGTGGCCTCGCTCATGCACTGTCGTTCCTACAACTTGAATGTCGCAAAGCTGTCATCGTCCTCATCCCCCTTCGTGACATCATCACCGGTGGACGCCAGTGATGGGGGTACCTCCTGTGGCGGTGAACCACTTTGAGCCGAAGGGGCCTCGGGAATTTGGTCTGGCGACTCCGACGCCACCTCCACCCTCTTGACCAAGCTGTCCCAGCTCACACCCGGATTCTGCTCGAGCAGTGAGAGGAACTGAGTGAACTCCTTCACTGAGTTGCGCGGCGTCTTGAAGTAGGCGTCACCGATCTGATTATGGCAATGGTCAAGGAAAGCCTCGAGACCCTCATCAGGCAGCAGGTCCTTGCCCGACTCGCCGCGGGCGAACACCCGTCGAATGTTGACTAACAGCAGGTAGAGGTCTTCCTGGGTGAGGTTGGTGAGACGAATCACAGGCCCAGATAGATCCACCAACCCATCTCGGGCGAAGCGGTTCTCGGCCAGACGCGACTGGAGCGCTTCATAACTGTGTAGCCCCTTACGAGGGTCCATCAGAAACTCAGGTGTCCCACCGAACATTACTCCCAGCCCCTCGGTACTGCCCTGTAAGGCATCGTTAACAATGCCGAGAATCTGCTCATAATTGGCGTTGCGAGCCTGGCTGTTGGAGAGCTTGTAGAGGTTAACCATTTCATCAAGGGTGACCAGCAACCCCTCGAATCCCGCCAATCGAACAAATCGGGCCATCAACTTCAGACTTTGGTAGACGTTGGCATCGTCGATGATGGTCCTGACCCCCAGCGCCTGACGCGCCTCGGTCTTGGTGCTAAACTCCCCGCGCAGCCACTGAATCGCCGCCTGCTGAAGCTCGACATTTCCAGTGTCATGGCCCCGCCAATAGGCTTGCACCACATCGGCGAAGGCATAGCCGCCATGCATCTCCATGAGGCTATCGAGTCCCTCCTTGATCGCCGCCTCAGGAGTGATGCCCGCCTGGTCGGCCTGCTGCAGGGCCTGGGTGACAAAGCGCTCGGTGACGCTCGCCAAGGCTCCACCGTCAGGCTTGGCCCGGGTCGCCATATTGCGCATCAGCATGGCGTAAAGTGCCCTGCCCTGCCCGCTGGTAGCATGCAGGCGGCGGTCGGGAGAAAGGTCTGCCGACACCGTCACCAGTTTCTTCTCCCTGGCAATCGACCCCACTAGGTTGAGAAAGAAGGTCTTGCCCGAGCCATACTCCCCGATGATGAAGCGGACCGCCGAGCCCCCATCAGCGAGAGTGGCGATATCCGAAATCAGGGCCTTGAGTTCGGCGGCTCGCCCAACTTGGATATGCTGCTGCCCTACACGAGGCACGACCCCTGTCCGAAGGGAATTCAGGATCGCTTGCCTTTCACGCTCACGTAGTCGAATCACCCTCTCATCTCCTCCAGAATCTCGTTGTCTACCACCAGTGCCCCACCGGCCTCTTCGATAACAGGGGCATCGGTCATCTCGAAAGCGGCCTCGTTAATGCGGTCCAGGGCACCTGCCAGCATCAACTTCAGCTCAACAGCCATGGCTTCGGCCTCTCCTCGAGGTAGCCCGTCCGCTTGTTGGGCAATCGCGGCCAAGAGGGAAAGATGCGCTGCGTCGAGCCCGCCCAGGCGCCCGGCAGTCGCGCTGTCATCCTCGGCCGGTGCCCCGGACGCTCCGTCCAGCATTTCCTGGAGCTCCTCCCCATGCGGTGCAGCGGGTCTGTCAGCTTCACCTGGCGAAGCTTGTTCACCGAATATCCCATGTAGTACGTCGGATATGTGCTCAGTTTCCTGGCGTTTGTGCTGGATGGCCGCCGCATCCAGGGGCTTTCGCTTCGATGACGCCGGGGCCGGCTCAACCGCAGGATCAGGAATACGGAACCCCGTGGCGTTGGCGCTGGCTGGCCGAACCAAGGTAGGTTCCGCCATCACCGAGTGGATTTGCGAGTACAAGGCCTCCGGATCCCGGCCCAGTAGGCTCGCAGTGCGCCTGAGCTTCTTGAGCTCATGGGTATCGACGACACCATCTGCACTAGCCAACTTCACAAGCACCTGCTCGAGCTCGGCCCGATCCTTATGGCTCATGCCATCCACGCGTTTACGCATGCCGGCGAGGGTCGACTTCCTTCCCATCTCCCAGTAGAAATAAGCCTTGAGATGCTGGGTCTCCAAGGACGTGAGCGAACTGAAGCCACCCAGGAAGTCGTCGATGACGGCGGTATGTCGATCAGTCAGGCTGTCGACCTGCCCGTACAGCACAAAACCCGCAAGCCGCATGACCACGGCAGCGTGCTCGAAATCGTCACTCGGGGGAAGCTCGCTCTCTCCCTGAACCGCAAAGAGGATGCAGTCGCCTTCTAGGTCGGGCACTGCAGCGGTATAGCGTGCATCCGGCTCTATGCCAATGCCGGAATGTTCCAATAACCCGGCCAGTCCCCGCATGCTTTTCGCGCTCGGCTTGCTGGCGCTGGCAGCAGCTTCGCCTAACACCAACTCAGAGAAGGGCACTCTAAAGAAAGCGTGACTATCCAGACGCTGTCTCAACGCGTCCTCCAAGGTTGCAACGTCAGCGGATTTTGTCTCGGCGGCAAGCGCTGCCGGCAGCAGCGAGAGCGCTTCGAGACTGTCCTTGCGATCGGGGTGGCGGCCAATGAAGCGGCTGTATGCGGCGAGCTGCTCACAGCAGGAGTCGACCAATGCGGCCAGCTTGTCGGTGGGACCCTTGAGGATGGTGATGTTCGGCAGATCCAAGGGCTCGGAAAAATACGGCAGCCCGGGGCTGGCAGGCTTGTATTCCGCCTTGATCATTGTCTTGTTCGGTTTCACGACGAGCCCTTCGCCATGGCGCTGCAGATAGAGGGCCTTGAACAGTTCCCGGAACTCCTCGATACAGCGCTCGCTGGCCTTGCGCTGCCGGAATTGAAACTGTGGATCTTGCATAATCCAAGCATAGGCCCACTCCGCAGGGATGGGGCGCTGAGTGGTCGAGAACATCCCAAGGTCAACCTGCAAGGAGACAGGCAAATGGTGGCGTCTATCACGAAGCGTGGGAGCTGCTCCGGGCTTGTCCGGTGAGGCTCGCTTGACCCAAAGGTAGTCGAGCAGGCCGTTCGCATAGCCCCGGAAGCTGCTGCTGTGATCGTAGACGATCAACAAGCGCTCGATCTCGGCAACCAGATCCTGGTATTCCGCCTCATCGATACCGGGATACTGAGCATCAACGAGCAGGCGCCGCTCCATCCCGTAGAAATAAAGGAAGACGAACCCCATCGGGGCGCGCGGATCGTCACGGTCGCTGGCCAGGAACTGCAGGTAGCCCGCTCGTGCCTGGGGGCCGATGCGATGGTATTGAGGCCAGTAGCCAAGCTCGAGCCCCTGACGATCGGCGCTAGGAAAGTCCACCGTCAGATCAGGGTTCACCAGGGAGGGCTCGACGCCATATTCATTACCCGCGGCAAGCCCGCTACCCACAAAGACGCGACCACGCGTAATGGTAATGCCGCGCACAGCCTTGCTGGTGCCGGCTGGCACCCAGCAGCTTTGCGCGGTCACATTCGCATTCGGCAAAGGATCGTCGTCCTCGTCATGTCGGTCATAGCGTACCTCGATGGTGAAGCGCGGCTTCGCGTCTGTGCGCTCCGGGGAAGATGAGCGAGTTCCAGGGTGCCCGCTACCCCCATCACGCCTCCCCCGAGCAAGCGGCTTAAGAACCAGATCCCCCCAATGGCGAGTATGATGAGCCATATCCCTTCCACACGCCTTCCCCTTGCTCGTTATCGGTCTCGTTTTACACACCAAAGCATTATTTACCTGATGTTACCATCAGCAATCGATGAACTGGTCTAACTGGAGCGGACACCCCGTCGCTTCTAAAATACAACGTTGTCGCTGCGTCAAGCGAGGCGCGGCTTCTATCAGAGCGTGTGCCTCACTGTAGGTGAAAAGGAGGTCCCTTCCTCGCAGAGCTGGCTCTCCAGGAGCCTTCAGAGCAGTGCCATGGCAGCCATTGGCATGCCGTGGGTGCCGCCGCAGAAGCGACCAGTGCCGTTAGTCGAGGCAGCCCCTTCAGCAAAGCAAGGTGGACCACCATCTGTCGGCGGCATCGCCGAGGTACACGGTGATGCGCCTGGCGTGCAGCGACAGTGTCGCGGCCACCTTAAGCACCTGCCCGCGCATCCGCATCAGGTCCACCCCTGGCGTGTCCGGCTCTTCAGCAGTCACCGCAGGCCCTGCAGGTGACCCTGTAGCGATTACCCAGACAGCATCAAAAACTGGCTTTTCACTTTTGCGATTCTGGCACAATTATCACCCACTTCTCACTCTTTCTTGGCCAATCGGGCTTAATTGGCTTTTTAATACGCCTTTTAATATTTTTGATATCCTTACCTATAACTGTAACAACACCATCATGTATCAGTTCTTTCATCGCCATCTGAATGTCAGAAGGATAGAAGTCTGTCTCTTCCAAGAAACCTGCCCAGCACTCATTGTCGATTAGCAGAGGCCGCTCGGATAGTTTATTAACCAAGAAAGACTTAGCTGATAGCCTATTATCGTGGGTATCGACCAGTGCCATCGAACCCGGTTCCTCTGCGAACAGATCGGACGTTGGCGATTTTTCCACTTGGTTACGTAGCTTTGTTTCAGCCTGAGTGATCCGCTGAACCATATTCATGTCTTCAGCCACTTCCTTAAAAACACTGATGCCAACTGGGTGTCGGGTTAAATATATCAGGAAATAAAGCACCCGGTCTCTACCTGGTCGTTCGACCGGCACAAATGCGGTTCTGCCACTATAGGACCGGTTTACTGATTCTCTGTATTTCGTCAACACCCACCGCTGGCGTTGCATGGCTGATTCAGATCCTGTAAAACTGGGCGATTGACCGAGAAGTGACTTAATCTGATCATTAAGCGTCTCAATGTTAACAGCCCGATTAACAAAATCGTACATCAAGTTGATAAGAAACTCCACATTATCCAATTCCAGAAGAGGCCTGAGAGTTTCTTCACTGATGACTTCTTTCCAGCCTTTGGGATCAACGAAGAAAAACGTAAAGCACCCTTGCGTCCACTTCGCGATATAATCAGTGTACTCCATGTAGTCGCCGTAGATGCTATAGGTTTCTACGGGAGCATGGTTGTTGACAGTTAGGAACTGGTCCAACTTTCTGTATGCGGCTGGGTCTTTTTCGATGTAAAGGGCTCTGAATCGCACCTCCCTACCGAAAACTTTCCTGAGGGATTGCGCCGCATCCTTCATTATCTTAATGGAAATTCCAATCGATGTATCGTCCAGCTGTGGTGATTCTTCTGACCACGGACCAGCAAAACAATCAACGTAATTTATGACGATCTCACGCCTGCCAATGATCATGAACAGGCGCTCAAGATAGGTCTTCAGAATCGTGTGTTTCAAGAAGGCCTGCTCTCGACCTAGATACTCCACAGGAACAATAGCCATGCCATGCCCTTCATCGTTTGTTATATTTCTTAGCAAACCACAATCGCTGGAATCATATCCCAAGTTTGACCTGCCAAAGTGCGACCGTTGGCAGCTTTGGATCTTTTTACTCCATCCTGCCCCCATGTCCCCCATTGCTTAAAGAAGAAATCCACTCCGTTTGCCAAGCACTGGCGCTTTATGTTAACAGCCCAAGACTCTTTCATGGGTCGCGCCTTGGAACCTGACTCTCCGCCAACAATGACCCAAGCTATTCCAATCAGCGGAAGTTGACCAAGATCCTCAAGGAGCGGCTCGACCGATAAAAAACGAGTCTTGGCATGGATTTTTTGGAGCTCACCAATACGAGGCTTGCCATAACTTTTATCTTCTACAGAAACACCGAGCCATGCATTATCAGGCACGGTCCGAGTCTCAAAATATTGCCTCATGCGCAAAGCCCGCTTTGTCAGAACTTGAAAGGCATGTTGAGGACAAGCCTCAATGGTATTAAGCACCTGATCAATAAAGGAGTCTGGCACGTCTTCGTGAAATAAATCGCTCATGGAATTTACGAAAAAGACTGTTGGCTTTTTTCGATAACGCGGTTGATTAAGTCGCTCTTCCATCAAACTAACTTTTGCAAAGCCATGTTCATACCCGGGAACACCCATAGCTTGTAGGCGTTTGGCCATAACTTCCGCATAGCAATGTTTGCATCCTGGAGAGACCTTAGTACAACCTGTGACGGGGTTCCATGTCTGCTCAGTCCATTCAATTTTGCTGTTCGTCGCCATGGCTAACGCCTCTTTAAACTAAAAATAAACAATTGCATAGATTATTTATCTGCCTGATTTCTAACTATTCTGTATGCTAGAAATTGACCAGAACTCTGCCAACAATACAACAAATATTCACGAGCCGGAAAATCACTCTTGACGCTTGGAGAGCCGAGCACTCTCCGGATCATAAACCACTCTAGTAATAGATCCATCCTTAATCCGATCAACAGACTCGTCAATTACTGATAGTGGTACCAGGAACCACTCTCTAGGCTTCACCGGGTGCCCAAAGCGATCCTGAATGGTCAGCTCAAGCTGCGCCGGCGCAAAGACACGATGGAAGAGAGCTTCCAGCTTGCGGCGGTTGATGCCGGCGAGCTTGTAGGTGGCAACTACTTCGACATCAGCCAGCAGGTAGGTGGCATCGTGCGTGGCGTTTGCGATGCGGGCTTCCACCTTACCGCCAGTGACGCCGATTTTGTGAATCAGTTCCCGGTGTTCGGCCACGAACGGATGCTCAGAGAGGCTGCGCAGCACATAGATAGTTCCGCTCTCTATGTCGTCGTCTTCCCAGGTCTCACTGAACAGGGGACCAGCGTCAGGTTCAGTTATCCGGCGGCTTGCTTCGTCCTTGTATAACGCCCGTACTAGCGACAAGCGCAGCAGGTTGCTTTCCGTGCCATTGGAAAAAATCACCCGCAAGCGCGCATCCTTTTTGCCTTGGGGCGAATCAAATTCTTCACCCTCATCAGCCACATAGGCAGTTTGTCCGTCCAAGATGAACCACTGACTCACCTCAATAGTGGCATTTTTACCGAATGGGCGAGTCTTGCGCAGGCCGGACCGCAGCTCATTTTCCACCTGCTCGAATAGCGGTTTGAAGGCTTCAAAGTCCTCACTCTTCTCCCTGTTGGCGATTTCCTCGGCGACCCGTTTCTCGGCACTAGACCTCACATGGCGTAGTTCAGTGAGTTCGGGAGGTCCGGCAGCTCCTGCCAGTTCTTCGAGCAATGCGTCGTCGTCCATCGCCTCCACTGGCTCCGCCTCGGCCGCGTAGTCGCCACTAAGCAGCCCTTGATGATCCAGCGGTGTCAGCAGGGTTCGGCATTCCTCAAGAGCGCGTATACGGTCCAGCCGCACTGCGTAGAGCCGTTCAAAGATGTCTCTGTCTTCGTCGTGCTGGGGGGCGTGTCCATGCTGCTCGACAAAGCGCTGGATCTCTTCGAAGCCGGCGATGATGCGTTCTTCGCGCGCGGACGCGGAGTAGCCTTTCTTCTTTTCGGGCTGGGCGAACTCATCCAGCTCGGTGCGCAATTCGTCCAGATCAGTCATAACGGCCCTCGTCTTTGTAGCGCACGAACGCGGCCGCGCCTTCGGCCATGCGCTGTTCCCAAGCATCCTGCGAGCTGATTGAAGGCAGGCGCCCTCGCTCTTTCTTGAACTTGACCGCTCTCATGGCGAGCTCCTTGGCTTCCTCTGGCGTCAGACTGGTGCGCTTGCCGGAGATGACCGCCGCCACCTGCTTCAAGCTGTCTTCGCTCATGGTTTTGGCTAGGATCGCATAGGCCTCACTGAAGGGGTTGATGCGGTCGATCAGATCGATATCGAGCTCCCGCACATCCATGGCAAATTTGCGCACGCCGGCTATCAGCGCCGTGTTTGGCTTGGATTCATCGCTACCCACGTCAATGGCTTCGCCGCCCACCAGTAGCTGCTTGGCCTGCTGAGTGAGGTTCAGCGCGGCGATGGCATGTTGTCGAACGGCTTCTTGGTCTTCCTCGTCGAGGTTGGGGTAACGGTCCTTTATGATCTTGCCCAGGCGCACCTGGGTGAGTTCTTCAGGCACCAGTTCCTCATCGAACAGGCCGCGCTCGATAGTGTTTTTGTCTTGCACAAAGCTGGCAATCACCTCGTTCAGGTCTTCCTGGCAAATACGGGTGGCCTCATCGCTTTTCGGTTCTGCCAGACCCTTGATCTCTACCTGGTACTTGCCGGTTTCCTCGTTGACGCCGATATTGCATTTGCTTGGGTCATAGCCCCCTTCACCATAGTCGAAGCCCTCCTGAGGGCCGCTGGTGGGGTTTTTGGGCTTAAACTCGAAGCGCGGTGCCAGCACCTGCTCCATCAGCAGGCTAGCCGCTATGGCTTTCAGGGTGTCGTTGACGGCTTCCGTCACGGCCTGCTCGGCGGCGTCGGGCTCCGCAATCAGGTTGGTGAAGCGCGCCCGTGTCTTGCCGGGCGCATCCCGGGTAGCGCGGCCGATGATCTGTACAATCTCCGTCAGGCTGGAGCGGTAGCCCACCGTCAGCGCATGTTCGCACCAGATCCAGTCGAAACCCTCCTTGGCCATGCCCAGCGCGATAATGATGTCAACGTAGTCCCGGTCTGTTTTCATTGACGGAGCTCTGAGACTTTCCTGTATCCGTCCTTGATGTTCTTGATCAACTAGATCAGCGATCCTCAGAACTCTTC
This sequence comes from Halomonas socia, assembly GCF_010977575.1. Taxonomy (GTDB): domain Bacteria; phylum Pseudomonadota; class Gammaproteobacteria; order Pseudomonadales; family Halomonadaceae; genus Franzmannia; species Franzmannia socia. The sequence goes on along the minus strand of NZ_CP048812.1, from coordinate 2,032,420 downwards.
CCCCAGGCATTTTCACCAGTTGGAAACCCGTCACCGGATCAGAGCCTTGCCACTCACCGAGCTCCTCGAAGATGTGTTCGACTTCCTTGATCTTCTGCCCGCTGCTTTCACGGGAATTGACGTTGGGAATATGGACGATAGTCTTCTCAGCCGGGTCGAGCACCTTGAGGATGTCATCGGCGTAGGAACCAGAGTAGAAGTAATAGCCAATGTCGAGCTGCTTCAAGTACTCGTAGCCGTTGAGTTGCTCATAGTAGGTGTAGGTGACGGTATCGAAGCACGATTCGTCCTGGGGTGCCAATACCGCTTCGGCATCACCCCGGAAATAGGAGCCCGTCATGGCTACAATATGTACCTTGTCGCGGGCGATGAACTCGCCCAGATGGGTACCGAGCTTGTTGTCGGGGTTGGCCGAGACGTGGTGGAACTCATCCACGGCAATCAGTCGGTCGTCGAAGGCAGCAACGCCAAACTGATCGACGCCAAAACGGAAAGTGGCGTGGGTGCACACCAGTACCTGGTCGTCACTGGCGAGAAACGCGCCTAGCGATTTTACCTTGCCGCCGTTGTCAGAGCCCGGTGCATTGCACAGGTTCCATTTTGGCTCCACGTGCCAGTTGGCCCAGAAGCCGTAGTCGCTCAATGGCTCGTCGTTGAAGCTGGAGCCGATAGACTTTTCCGGCACCACGATAATGGCTTGCTTGAGCCCTTGGTTGTGGAGCTTGTCCAGCGCGATGAACATGAGGGCCCGGCTTTTGCCAGAGGCCGGCGGGGACTTGATCAGCAGGTATTTCTCGCCCCGCCGCTCGTAGGCGCGTTCCTGCATGGGCCGCATGCCCAGGGCATTGGATTTGGTGGAGCTGCCATTGCTCGCATAAGAGACGGAAACAGAGGGTACGATCTTTGTCATAGTTGCGATACCTGTCAGGGCTTCTTGTCCTTGTGCTTGAGGTCTTGTTCCAGTTGTTCGATTTCCTTCAGGTCAGCGGCATCGGCTGCCTTTGCCTCCACAATACGCCTCTGCTGGTCGAAAACCTCATAACGCTCACGGGCAATCTTCTCCATGTTCTCGCGGCTAACCGAGCCTGCACCTTCGAGAATGGGCTGGTCATTGAAGGCCAGCATCTTGCCGACGTTGTTACGCCAGAAGTCGAGGGTCAGCTCCTTCTGCTGCTTGACCCGCAGCTCTGCCTGCTCAAGGAAGATCACCACCAGGCGGTTGAGGGTGTCTATCTCGTCGGCACTCAGGTAGTTCTTGGCGATGATGACATCCTGCTTGCGCACCCGCGAACCACTCCAACTGGTCAAGGCCATGTTGGGCTGACTGGGATCTGAACGTTTCAGGATCAGCTCTGCGGCCGTGTGGCCGGTGGCGGCATAGAGCAGCTTGTTCTGCACCTCGGCAAAGAACAGCGCGGTTTCCTGTTCACGGGCCTTGTAGTCGGAGCTGAGAGCAAACAGATCGCGGACCTTTTGGTAGAAGCGCTTCTCAGAGGCCCGGATATCCCGGATGCGCTCCAGCAGCTCGTCGAAATAGTCCCAGCCACCTGGGTTCTTCAGGCGCTCGTCATCCATCACGAAGCCCTTAAGCAAGAACTCCTTGAGGTGGCTACTCGCCCATTGGCGGAACTGCGCGCCCCGCGGCGAGCGCACGCGATAACCGATCGCCAGGATCAGGTCCAGGTTGTAGTAACTGATCCGCCGCTTCACCTGGCGCTTGCCCTCGGGCTGAACTGTCAAGGATTCCTTGACAGTTGCTTTCGGGGACAACTCATTGTCTTCAAATATATTTTTTGCGTGCAGGGAGACATTCTGCTTGGTGGTCTGGAACAGCTCGGCAATTTCCAACTGGCTTAGCCAGATGCTATCGGCTTCCACCCGAAGGTGAAGCTGGGTTCGGCCATCATCCGTGGTATAGAGAATTAGCTCGCTCATGGATTTGGGCCTCCTTGCTGATAGCTTGCAGCTTGCTGATCACTCAACATGGCCTTGGCAAACCAGTCCGGGACTGACAAGCCTTCGTGATCTTGGATATTGTCAGGTACTGCTTTCCAGAAGGAGACAATAGCATCCGAAAACTCTTGAACATGCTCGGGAGTCACCTTCAATCGAGTAAAGTCCAGGTAGTCCGCGCCGAAATGGGGCTCTTCTGACTCCCTGAACGGGTCATTCAGATACTGAGGATACTTTTTCTTCAACTCATCCAGTGAGTCTCCCTCACCATGCTTGTAGACATTGATCACTAGTCGACAGGCATCAATACGAGGGAAAAAATCTGTATCGCGCACGTTCCAGCCCAACTCTTCCAGCAAGTCCATTACCTTGCCTAAATGCACCTTCCAAACGGCTCGCTTGACGCTTGAGCCTCGATGCCAATGCTGGATTTCTCTCACTAGCCAATCCCGCAGCTGCTTTTCCCATTCATGGTACATGCCCGCCACAACACTCAGCTTGGTTTGCTCACGCAAGTCGCACATCAGTCCATAGAACTCCACACTGGCGTCATACGCCCGTTCTTCGAACTCCCCCGGGTCGTGACGGTCTGGATCAAAATGGTGGCCATTCTCTTCCAGCCAGCGCTCAGCAGCCATATCAGCCTCGTGCTCAATATTGGCAAACTGCGATAGCAAACGCTTTTGCGCTTGTTCAATGTAGAAGAGGTGCCCGGCAATCAGCGACTGTCGGAATGGTTCCCACATTTGAAAGAACACGTAGCCGCTCATCTGAATGCACCCCGCTGTATCTTGCTTTTCGAGGGAGAGGAAGCCGTCATCCTAGTGTATAGCTCGAATAGCTTTTCCAGGCGCTCAGTATCGTTCTTAAAGCGACGGCCGATGTAAATGCGCTCCAGCACTTCGTCGTTTTGCTCGTGGGCTTCACGTAGGTTGGCTGGCATCTTTTCGGGGTCGTACAGGTCGGCAATGGTGGCAGGAAAGTGAGCTTCTCTTTCCAGAAGAATGCGCTCTGCAGACTGGGAAAGGTCAAACTTATTCTTTTCCGTTAAATCAGGAAAAGGGAATGTGTTATATACGACCGTATTCCCATATCTCGTCCCATTACCCAGTCGGCCCGAAACTGTTTCCGCCCACACTTTATGCAACGTAGAAATTATCACCGAGAATTCAACCAAACACAAGCCATATATCGTAAATGCATTATGATTGGAAACAAAACCTTTACCACGAACTTCAACTGGAACATGAGAAAGAGAATTACCAATTGTATTTCCCACCTGAATAAACTCTTTTTCCTCATAAGTTGAATAGCAGAAAGCGTGTGGTCTTTTCGATGCTTTTCGAGCATCTCGTCCTGCGTTAATGCGGTAAGCTCTACAATTTTCAATAATTTCTGCTATAGGCGGCACGTTGAGCGCGGCCTCTAAATCTCTATCGTCAACCCATACGCACCAGCGATGCATACCCGACACCAGCTCTTTAGTTCCGCCATATTTATGTATAAAACGAGATGCTTCGGGCCATTGAGAAATAATTAAGTCACGGTCTTCTCTCTCAAGAATGAGGTTCTTGCCATCTACAGCATTACTCCCCATTTTCATCTTAGAAAGATTGGATAGTGGAGTATCACGGGGAGTACAAATAACCTTTGGGCCCGATACCAAGTATGGGGAAATGCTATCGCAAAGCTTTAAGCTACCCTCAGAATAAAGGCGCTTTGGTTTTTTTCTTCTTTTGACAAGCCAATAATAGTGCAATATACGCCGGCATTCCTTGCTGCAGAATTTGCCCACCTAAAAGGTTGATAGGCAAAATCGATTGAAGCTTTAGAAAAAATTTTAGGCCAAAGGAGAGAGACTTGCTCTCCTTGACAAATAGAGCTAGTAGACACTAACGCCATACTGCATTCCGTTCGACTGACTACATCTAAGCCTTTAACGATAAATGCCGCGACATAATCTAAAAGCTGTGCCTTGGATAGCCCAACTATCGCCATATCATCCGATTGCTGCTTACTTTTTTTCTTGGACCCAAGATAAGGCGGGTTACCGCAAATATAGGTTTCCCCGCCCTCGTTCTCGAAGTCGATCTGTGCCTGATCCAGCGGTGAATCAAATAGGTCATCCGCATGGAGCTTTACCCCTGTTCCTGTGGGTGGGCATATGCTGAGCCAATCCAGCCTCAGGGCATTCCCGCAGGTAATCCAGTTCTGGGAGTCCAACGGCAGAAACTCGGCCAGTGCCAGCTTCTTGCCCCGATAATGCAGGTCACACTGGTACTCGGCAATGATCAGGGCAAGCCGGGCAATCTCGGCTGAGAAGTCTCGCAGCTCGATGCCCCGGAAATTGGTCAGCGGGATCTCGGTAGGCCGATTCGGTTCCCCTCGGCGCTGGTTGATCTCGGCTTCGATGGCGCGCATTTTCTTGTAGGCGATGACCAGGAAGTTGCCTGAGCCACATGCCGGGTCAAACACGCGAATTCTGGCCATGCGATTGCGCAGATTGAGCAGCTTTCGGGGGTTGTCACTCGCATCCTCCAGCCTCTCGTGCAGGTCGTCCAGGAATAGTGGGTTAAGCACCTTCAAGATGTTAGGCACGCTGGTGTAATGCATGCCCAGCGCGCCACGCTCTTCGTCATCCGCGACCGCCTGGATCATGGAGCCGAAAATGTCGGGGTTGATCTGGGTCCAGTCCAGGCTGCCGATATGCAGCAGGTAGGAGCGCGCAATCTTGCTGAAGCGCGGCACCTCTACGCTGCCCGAAAAGAGCCCGCCATTCACATAGGGGAAGTCATCTGCCCAGCGCGGGATGTTGGCTGCCGCACGCTCGGCCTGCTTGGTATTCATGGCGCGGAAGATTTCGCTGATTACCTCGTGGGTGTTGGCGGAATCTCTGGCGCTCATCTGGGCCACGGTATCGGTGAACAGGCCGCTACCGGCAAAAATGTCGGTGTCTTCCGCGAAGAAGCAGAAGATCAGGCGCGCCATGAAGTGGTTCATTTCGTGGCGCTGTTCTTCCGTGCCCCAGTCGGGGTTTTCCTTCAGCAGCTCGACATACAGACGGTTCAGGCGGCTGGTAGCGCGGATGTCAAAGGAGCTGTCGCGCACCTGCTTGACGGTGGTGATGCCCGCCAAGGGCAGGAAGAAGCCGAAGTGATCGGGACAGGCCTCATAGGTACAAGCAACAGTTTCGCCGGTTTCCAGATCCTCGGCTTCGAAGTCCGCGCCATCGGTTGCCAGGATGTACCGCGCCTTAGCACGAGTGGTCGCTGGGCTGGCTTTAAGGGCCGCAAGGGTTTGCGTGACGTCCTCGGCGTCAGCAACAGCGATATGGATATTGTTGGTCTGCAGCACGCCGCCCAGGTCGGACTTGTTGGACGCACCCGAGCGCAACCGTTTGATGGTCGTGGCCTTGTTGCCGAAGGCTTCCAGAAAGGCATAGGGGAACTCAGCCGGGTCAAAGGGCTGGAGCGCCAGGTCTGATATTGCTGCCTCGATTTCTACTGCGTTCATGACGTGCCATTTTTCCTGTTCGCCTTCTGGCGAATGCTGCGTTTATCGTCGCTAAGCGGTTCGGCCGTGAAGTCAGGCACTAGCATTCCAAGGGTTGATCACCGCTGTGCCTGCCGCCTCAAATGGGCTGGTGTCTCTCGTTGCTACGGACAATCCATTGGCAGCCGCAATGGCTGCGAGATAGCCATCAGCCGCTGCCATAGCGAGCCCTGCCTTCCGAGCCCTGGCAATCAACTCCGCGTAGGCCTGCGTACAGGGAAGGTCGAATGACAGAACGCGCCCAGCGAACAGTGGCAATACCCGCTTCTCAAGGTTCTCTTGCAATCCAGCCCGGCGCTTTCCAGCAGATAGCAGCGCTATGCCAGCCCGCAGCTCAGCCACGGTGATGGCGGAGAGAAAGAGGGTTTCCAAGGGCTGGGTATCGATCCACTCGATGACGCGGGCCTCTGGCTCCCGGCGCAGCGGTTCGGAGATGACGTTGGTGTCGAGCAGGATCATTCGAAGTTCGCCGGACGGGCTGGGGTCTTGTCGCGGACATCCCCAAAGGCAGCGAACTCTTCATCGGTTAGCTGGGCCTGGCGGCCAATATCGGCCAGTAGAGAGCCCAGCTTGACGCGGCCCTCGGGCGCTACAGCGGCTTCTAGGATCTCACGCACCTCCGCTTCCATGCTATGCCCGTGCAGCGCTGCACGGACACGCAGGGCGCGATGCACCTCGTCAGGCAGGTTGCGTACAGTCAGCATGGCCATGTTCAAAGTCCCCCACCGCACTCAATGCATACATTCTCAATCTTTGCATGCACTCGTGCAAGCGCCACTATCTGACCTTCAGTGGTAATCGCTTCCTGCGTTCCGCTCGAACGATGCAATATCAGTTAACCAGTCTAAAGAGGGCCGTATCACTCTAATATTCCACAGTATCATCCATCTAGTGACTGTTTCACAAAAAATTAAGCTGCGATTTGAAATGCCGGTGCCACCCCAAGGGCAGCACCGGCGTTATGTAGTGAAATGATTTACAAGTACCCCAACTCCACAAGGGAAGCACATCCCTCACCCCCGACCACGACATGATCGATGACCCGCACCTCCACCAGCCCCAGCGCGTCCTTCAGGCGCTGGGTGATGCGCCGGTCAGCGTCGCTGGGCTCGGGATCGCCACTTGGATGATTGTGAACCAGTATTACAGAGGCGCTGTTACAGGCTAACGCCTGTTTGACGACCTCCCTCGGGTAGACGCTGGCCGAGTCGATGGTGCCGCGGAACAGCTCCCCGAAGCATATGACGCGGTGTTGGCTGTCGAGGAAGATGGCACTGAACACCTCGTGCTCGTAGTCCTGCAGCAGGATCTGCAGGTACTCGAAGGCCAGTGCTGGCTGGGTGATCTTGCGTCCTCTGGCCAGCCGGCGACGGGCGAAGGCCTTGGCGATGCTCAGCAGCTCCGCTTCGGTCACCGTGTCGGTGATGCGATAGGTACCGGCGGTTTCGCCGGCACTCAGCTTGCGATGGTTCATGGTGTCTCTCCTCAGGCCGCCATCACTTGCGCCATGCGGCGCTCCATTTCTTCGTAGAACGCCTCAACCCGCTCGGCGATGGTCTTGATCAGCGCCTCGTCCCGGTAGGCGCGCTTCATGAACAGCGGCATTCCCGGCCAGTAGCTGACGAAGTCGATCCATTCCCGCTCGCTGACCCACAGGCCTCCCTGGCATTGGGCCACGTGTTCCTGAGGCAGCTCACCGTCCAGCAGCAGCTCGATCTGGTACTTTGGCAGCTTGGTCTTGATCTCGGCCAGGCCGTTGCTGTCCACCAGGCAGTCAGGGGAATAGCCAACCCCGTGGTTGAGGATGATGCCGACCTGCTCGAGGCGAGGCAGGCCAGTGGCTTCCTGGTAGAGCTCTCGCGCGATCGGCTCCAGTGCATGGCCACGCTGGGTGTGGGCATTGCCCTGGAAGCCATCGCTGGGCTCGCCGGTAATGCGCTCACCGATCAGCTGATGCATGTAGCTGATGGCGCCAGTACCGAAGCCTCCCGGCCCCTTGCCCTTGACCAGTAGGGTTTTCAGCTCGGACATGGTGACGATACCGAGGCGTGCGGCATGCCACTCGGGCGTGCCTTGCTCCAGTGTCAGGATATGCATGACAAACCTCCTTCGAGACACCACGGCATAGCGGCGAGGGGTATCCCTCGCCGATCGCTCAATGACGTTGATGGTTGGGTAAGGCTCGCTTCTGTAGGGAGGCGCGCAGCTTGTCGAAGTCGTCGCGGGGTACCCGCTCGACCTCGCCGTACTTGCCGACGAACCACTCCTGGGTGGTCACAGGGCAGGCCGTGATCAGCTGCTTGAGCTGACTCGCCTGGAACGGCGTGACCACCTTTATCGGGGGCGCGGCGCCTTGGCCGTTGTCGTCCTGGCCACGGGTGGTGATATTGAGCAGCGCGCACAGCACGTAGCGCTTGCCGTAGCTGGTGGATGAGCCGAAGGCCTGTACGGCGTTCTTGTTGCCGCTGACGTCCGCCGGCAGCAGCATGCTGGTCTCCTCGCGATGCCCCCCCTGGTGCATCAGCACGCCGGTGACCTGAATACCACGCTCCTGGGTCTGAATACGGAAGCTCACCGCAAACCCGTGGCGCTGCATGATCGGGCGCACGGTGTCGACGATATCCTCCAGTGTGGCGTAGCCACCGTTGTTGCCCTGGCCTCGTTCGGTAATGCTCGGCAGTTCCGTCTGCATGGCCGCCATGCCGGCGCTGTAGGCCATCAGCGCCTGACGGTCGAGGACGCGCTCCTGCATCTGCAGCAGGCGCTCCATCTTGTCGATATCGACCTCGGGGTTGAGGGCGGCACGCTCGATCACCTGGATGATCGCGGTGCTCTCCTGCAGTGGCTGGGCCGCCGGCACCTGGCCGTTATGCCCAGATGGCTTGGATGAATGCGTTGGTTGGGTGGTGGTTGCCATGTTGGCCTCCTTACAGGTAGCGGTTGATGACTTCATGGAGCTGCTCAGCAGGGACAGGCTCCAGCGACACGACCACGCGGTAGACCCGGCCCTCGGCCAGTACGTGGGTTTGCGTTTCACGTTCATTGGCGCCCAGCAGCTGACGCGTCAGTTGGGTCAGGGCGCGGCAGATCTCGAATGACATTGGCGATGACATGGAGTCCTCCAGAAACAGAAACGCCCGGCCTTGGTGGGCCGGGCGCTATGCCGTGATGGGGTTGGGATGATTGTTGATCAGGCGATCAGCGCCATGGCCGACGCCAGGGCCTTGTCCTTGAGGCTGGCCCCTTGGCCGAACCAGGCGGAATCCATGCGGTAGTCGTTGCTGCGGGCACGCTTCTCGTGGTCCACGTACTCGGTAATGGCGTTGAGCAGGCCCCAGGCGGTGCCCTGGGCCGTGCAGAGCTGCGAGCCCCGTCCTTCGCCCTGGTAGAGCTTCTGGACGCGGTTCAGCGCCCGCACGTTGGGCAGCTTGGAGGGATCGTCCAGCGGCTCCTCGGCGTTGCAGATCACCGACTGGAAGTAGGACTTGATTTCCTCCTGGCTGACCTTGCGCTCGGCCAGGGTCCTCATGCGGTACATGAAGTCGTCCCACTGGGAGACCGAGATGCCCAGCTGCTGCTTGACCCGCTGCGGGTTGAACTCCGTGCTGTGCGGCACCTTCACGCCCTGGGCCATGCCGTCCACAGCAATAGTCAGGGTGTTGTTGCACACCACCCTCACCGAGGTTGGGGTCGCCACCGTCGCCAGGGAGCCGTCACAGGACGTGGCCAGCAGCAGGTAGGCGTTAACCTGGTCCTGCCCCTTCAAGGCCGTGCCCAGGCCGCTGCGGGCCAGCGCCCAGAATTTTCGACCGCCCTTGAGCACCCCGGCGGTCTCCAGCTCATAGCCGGCGTACTCGGTCAGGTCGCGGTAGAACTCCAGCACCTCCTCGGGCTGGACCACCTTGTATCGCTGCGAGACCACCGACAGCGGTGCCCGGGTATCCGAGCGATATAGGACCTTCTGCTCAGGGAAGGAGTGGATGCTGCCGAGGTGCCCCGCGCCATCGGCGATGAAGCGAACCGGGGAAGATTCGATGTGCCAGTCCATGCCGGCCTGTTGCCGCCAGACCGCCAGCGGTTGATGACGCGACAGCTGCTGCCCCAGGCCGTGCCAGGGGGTGTCGCCCACGTAAGCCATTTGCTCGATCAGATGTGCCATGGAAAAGCTCCTTGACGAAAAAAAGCCGGCAAGGCGCCGGCGCTGATGTGATGGGATGGGAAGAACGGTAGAGCGCGTGTCAGCCGAGATCTCGGAAGGCGTGGCCGCAGCCCAGGCAAAGCCAGGGCGTGCCTTCACCCGCGGGAAACAGGTGCAGCACCACACGATGCCCGGCAGCCGCCCCGGCGATACCGCCTGAGGTGCCGGCCATGACAGCTGCTGCTACCCGGCCGATCGGGAACGCGGTAGTGGGTATCAGCCTGCCGGGCCCATGCAGTGAGGCATAGGCGCCCTTGAGCGTCCCAGCCATGGCGCCGGCCGCGATGCCGAGCTTACGGGCCGTCTCGAGGTTGATGACGCGCTGCGAGTCACAGCGCATGCAGGGTGGGGGCATATCACGACTCCTGTGCCGGTGGATTAAGCCCGGGGAGGGCTCAGATCACAGGGGTGATATAGGTCTCAAAAAAAATAGGGCTGTATTGGTAGGGGGCCGGGAGTGTATCGCAGCAGGCTGGCGGGACCAGGTTACGAATAAGCTGGACGTATTGCTCCTCAATTACCCACTGCGCCACTGCACGCCACCTTTGCCAAACGTAAGAAATACATGAGGAATTGCTTGGCATCCATTGGGATGCCGATCATGGTACGGCTACGTAGCCAATCATGACCTCACAGGGAGGTGTTTCGCTGGCCACCTAGGAAGCGTCAGATCCACCTGCTAGCCGTTCTGGGCCGCATGGAGAGCGGCGCAGGTATTTTTGGAGGAATACTCAGGAGTACTCAACGCCGCAGGTACTGCGCTTATTACTTGAATTCAGGAACTCAAGATGTGAGTGGCTAGCTCAACGCTGTCCATTGCCGCGGCGGCGGTTCCGGGATCCGGACGAGGCGAGCGAATTGTCCTCGGGGTGTGCGAAGTAGCTTCTGTAGGCAGTTATCGCGCGCTCGATACTCTCGAACGCGGCGGTGAGATGCGCAAGGAGGGCCTCGCGAGACGCTGTGCTGTCCCTCTTCTCAAGTGCGTCGGCAATGCGGCGGTGTTCTGCAACCACCTCGTAGAGCCGGCTTTCATGTGTTATGGCGAGGTAGCGCGCCCTGTCCAGCTGCGCCTTGACCCGATTCACGATGGGCCAGGCGTCTCCGTGTCCCGCCATCTCGAATAGCTGCTGGTGGAATGCCTCGTCCAGCTGATAGAAGCTTGAGCGATCTGCCTTCCCTATCTCGGCTTCCTGTTTCCGGATGATGGTGCGCAGAGTGGATAGTCCTGAGGCGGTCATGTTCGTTGGAGCGTCCTCAATGGATGTGCACTCCAGCGCCACGCGGACGAATTGCGAGTTGCGGAGTGTCTCAGCGTGGACCTTGGTAACGAATGTTCCGGAGTAGGGGATGATGCTCACCATTTCCTCCTCGGCGAGCTTCATCAGCGCCTCTCGTACGGGCGTTCGGCTGACCTGAAAGCGAGCTGAGAGCTCTTTGTCCGATAGAGAGCTTCCCGGTGGGCGCTTCAGCGTGACGATCTCCTCGCGAAGCTTGCGGTAGATCTCCGCTGAGACCGTCTGCTGCGCATCGCGCGATTGTGGGCCACTACTGGCCATTCCGCCTCCTGTAAGAATTTCTTTGACAACAGTATGCCTGTGCAAGGCGCCAAAGGCATCAGCGCGCCCGCGTGGCCCGTGCTGACGGCGACCGACAGCCATGCATCTGGACCCGGTGCACGGCGGCTGCCCTACGGCGAGTGCCCTGGGCGGAGCTCCGCTTCAGCGAGCAGAATAATCTTAAACTGATATATCGGATATGGGCACTATTTTCCCCAATACTCCCGACGGTAATGTAAAAATTATATTAAAATCAATATTTTAAAGTATATTTTTGACCATTGACGAAAGTATAAGATATCAAGGTTGCAGCTTTGTATGCACAGCCGATATATTGGTTTGCATCGAGACGGAGGTATCCAGCAGGCGCGAACCAGCGCGCCTCAGCGCAGGAGAGGCTTGCGCCCACTCGTTGGCGTCGCCAAGTAGCTAATTTGTGGTGGCCAATTACAACCCGCTGGAGGAGAAGCCAGTGAAAGTCGTCGAAGTGACTGCTGTTGAGATCGAGGGCACGCTCCGTGTGCCCTGGAAGATAGCCACGGCCACAATGGATACCCTGAACGCCGTGCTTGTGCGCGTGACCGCGGACGATGGTACGGTCGGCTACGGGGAGGCCATCGCGCGGAAGGGCACGCGGGTGACGAAGGCGGTAGTAGAGGATCTGTTGGCGCCCGTTGTGCTCGGAAAGGATCCCTTCGCCGTCGAGGCGATCTGGGACGACATGTACGCGACGCTGCGCACCCGGGGCCACTCGCGCGGTTTTCTCATTGAGGCCATCAGCGGGGTGGACATTGCACTCTGGGATCTGCTCGGCCAGAAGCTCGACGAGCCTGTTTCGCGTCTAATGATGGGCAGTGCCCGCACGTCCCTCCCCGCGTACGCTTCTTCTATTCTCATCGACACCCCCGAAAGCATGGCGAAGGAAGCCGCTGCGCTCGCCGCGGAGGGCTACGACGCCATCAAGATAAAGATCGCTGGGGATCTCGATACGGACATACGGCGCATTGAGGCGGTGCGCGAGAGCATCGGCCCTGCCGTGCGCCTGATGCTGGACGCCAACAGCGGTTTCGATGCGGCCGAAGCCATTGCGCTCTCCCGCGAGGCCGAACGGCACGGTGTGTACTGGCTGGAGGAGCCCACGTTTCTCGATGACCTGCCGGGCTATCGGCGTATTCGACAAGGCAGCGCCGTGCGGATCGCCCTCGGTGAGGGGGAGTTCACGACGGCCGGCTTTCGCGACTTCATTGCAGATGGATTGATTGACGTCGCGCAGCCGAACATCACCCGCGCGGGCGGTTTCACCGGCGTTCGTCGGATCGCCGCGCTGGCAGAGAGCTTCGGGATTAAGGTCGCGCCGCACACCGGTGCCTCGGGGCCGATCTGCATGGCCGCAACTCTGCAGTTGTCAGCCGCGCTGTCCCCTTTTCTTATCCACGAATACATGTACCTGGAAAACCCCTTTGAAGCTTTCTTCGAGACCGCCCTTCCGAAGCCGGTCAATGGGATTATCCAGGTGCCGCAGGAGCCGGGGCTTGGTGTCCAGGTCCGTGCTGACGCTACGCAGCGGTTCGCAAGAGAGAACGCGGGGTGAATCCCCAACCTGACTCACAAGCACTAAGGCGGTAGTGGGCGCAAGCCCCTGAAAGCTCCGCCATGCGGAGTGAGTGCGCCGGGAATCGGGCGCCCAAGCTTATACCCCAACAAGAATCGGAGAGCAGAATCATGATGATTACACGCACGTTAATCCTAGCTGTCGCCACGTCGGTGGCCACAGGCGCCGCTCACGCTCAGAGCGCGGACTACTCATCCGTTGAGGTCCCCTCCACTGTCGACGTCATTGTCGCCGCGAGCGCTGGCGGCTCGAGTGACGCCCTGGTCCGCGTGACGATGCCGTACTGGGAGGAGGTGGTAGAGGAGATGAGCGGCCAGAGCGTCTCCACTGTGGTGAGGAACCTCCCTGGTGCGGGGACCGAGATCGGTTCCACGGAGCTGGCGACCGCGGAGCCAAGCGGTCAGACCATTGGGCTCATGAACCTCCCCCACATCCCACTGCTGCAGGCCACCCGCGATGTGGAGTTCGAGCCGTGGCTCGAGAACTTCATTCCGCTCGGGCTCAATGTCGTCGACGCCAACGTCATCATTCTCGGTGAGCGCTCCCCGTACGACACGCTTGCCGAAGCGCTCGAGGCGGTGAAGCAGCAACCGGGCAGCGTCATCGTAGGTGCCCAGGGGCCACTCTCTGACGATCAACTCGCGTTATACGGGCTGCAGGATGTCACTGGCGCAGAGTTCACCTTCACCCCCTATCCCGGCGGCAGTGATGCAAACCGCGCGCTGCGAAACGGCGAGATCGACATAACCGTCGGTAACACGTTCGATTATGTGCAGCTCGAGGACGTAGCCAAGGACGCAGCGATCTTTCAGTCGGAGCGCTACGAAATGATCCCCGACGTACCCACAGTCCAGGAGTCTCTCGGGGTGGAGGCCAGCGATTTTGCGGCTTCGCGTGGTTTCGCCGCCCCCTATGGCCTGCCGGAGGACCTTCTCGCCCTGTATCGGGATGCCTTTGAGCAGGTGTTCAACAATCCTACATACAAGGAGGATGCACGAGCGCGCAATATGACGCTGGTTGAGCCGCGCATCGGCGAGGCATTCGGCGAGGACATGGCCGAGCAAGACAACAATGTCAACATGCTGCTGCAGTACTTCGAAGAAGGCGGCTACCTAGAGTAGCGTCTACCGGCGCGCCGTCATCCCTGCTTTACTCGGCTCCTTCCGTCACGCAATTGAGGGTCAAACTATGAGAGCACTTGTCAGGCGACTAGGACTCGACGGCGTGCTTGCGTTGCTCTTCGTCATCGGGGCCGTTGCCGCGTACGTGGAGACGTTCTCCTTTCGCGGCGGCGCTGCCGACTGGCCGCAATGGGTGCTAATCGCCTTCGCTCTGCTCAGCCTGTTAGTCGTAATCATGCGACTAATTTTCCCGGAGAATCGCTCATGAGAGGCAGATACCTGAATGTGCTCATCAGCATCGCGATACTGGGCGCCTATGGGTTGGGGATCACCTATCTCGGTTTTTTCGTGTCCACCTTTGCATACCTGGTTGGCCACATGGCCTTCATGGGTATCCGGAAGATTCACGTTCTGCTCGGTGTCGCCGCCGGCACGCTCACCGTTTTCTACGCCGTGATGGAAGTCCTGCTCGGGGTGGGGCTTCCCCGGGGCGTACTCGTTTGAACCACCTGAGGGGCCGCGGCTGCCCAAGACTGACACGCAATTTTGCGAAGAGGGGATTGACATGATTGAGAGTCTGCTTAAGGCCCTTCCGGTAGTGTTCGCGCCGCTGATGGTTCTAGTGGCGGCCTGCGGGGCGCTGCTTGGAACGGTCCTGGGTGCCACCCCCGGGCTATCGGCGACGCTCTCCATCGCACTGCTGGTGCCGATTACCTTCAGCATGGAACCCACCACCGCATTGGTATTCCTCGGAGCGGTGTATTGCGGGGCCCTCTACGGCGCCTCAATCTCGGCGATCCTCATCAATGTCCCTGGTACGCCTGCGGCGGTGGCCACCATGATGGATGGCTACCCCCTCACGAGCCAAGGCAAAGGCGGCACCGCGCTTGGCGCGGCAGTCACTTCGTCCTTCGTCGGCGGTCAGGTAGGTGTTCTGGTCCTACTTTTTGGGGCGCCACTGGTAGCTGGCTGGGCGCTCGAGATAGGCTCCCAGGAATTCTTCTGGATCGTGATCTTTGGGATGACAAGCGTCGGCGCGCTCGGCACCGGCTCGGTGCTCAAGGGGCTGGTGTCGGCGGGGCTAGGGCTCGTGCTCGGGACTGTCGGCGCGCATTCGGTGACCGGTTCGCTGCGCTTCACTTTTGGCTCATCCGCTCTTTATGACGGTATCCCCATCGTCGTCGGCCTAGTGGGGCTGTTCTCGATTTCGCAGGTGCTCAGCCTCGCCGAGCAAACCGGCCATAGCAGCGAGCGCCGGATTCAGTCTGTAGGCTCCCTGTTGCCAGGGGTGAAGGCGCTTTTAGGACACAAGTTCACTTCGGTTCGCTCCGCGGTGATAGGTACATTTGTTGGCACTCTGCCCGGCGCAGGCGCTGATATTGCCTCGTTCATCAGCTATAACGAGGCCAAGCGCGCATCGAAGCATCCCGAGACGTTCGGCAAGGGCAACGTCGAAGGGGTGATCGCCTCGGAGACAGCCAACAACGGTGTCGTTGGCGGTAGCCTGATCCCGATGCTAACACTCGGCATTCCCGGCAATGCCGTCACTGCGGCGCTTTTGGGCGGGCTGCTGATCCACGGGCTGATCCCCGGTCCGAGGCTCTTCGAAACCAATCCGGATGTCCTCTATCCGTTCATCCTCAGCCTCTTTCTGGCCAACGCCGCATTTCTCGTATTGGCCTTCACCGGCCTGCGCTATGTCGCGCGCGTAGCCTTAGTGCCGAACGGGATCCTAGCCCCGGTTATCGCTGCGCTTACCATGGTGGGCGCAGTAACGTATCGCGGATCGCTCGCCGATATATGGATCGCTCTGGCGCTCGGTATCTTCGGCTACATTCTGATCAAGGCCAAGTACCCGCTCGCGCCGGTGGTGCTTGGCATCATTCTTGGGCCATTGGCCGAGAGTAATGTCTCGCGCGCCGCGACCATGGCCGGCGCACGGGACATGACACTCTTCGAATATTTCCTCTCCAGTCCGGTCAGCATCGCGTTCATGGTCCTCTCCGCGCTTTCCGTTGTGATAACGATTTATCGGGAGATATCGCTGCGTCGTTCCGGCAGACCTGGGGGAACTGTTGCGGAGGATGGCTGAGTGGACGGCAGCAGAGTAACGGTGCGCCTGATGGTGAAGGGAGGAGCGAAGTTGAGAGTGGGGCATACATGAAATTGGGTCGCATCGAGACCGCTCACGGCGACATGCTGGTCGCGCGTGCCGGTGAGCGGGTCATCGATCTCCGCAAAGCGGTAGAGATGTTTCTCCAGGCCACCGGGGCGGTGGATGCGCGGTCCCAAGCCGCGTCTTATGTTCCTGCTGACATGAACGCATTCCTCGCCCGGGGCGGGGCGGACGACGACGTGGTGCGCCACGCGCTCGATGAGACTGGAGCGTCGCACTCGACGGCAATCGAGGCAGTGAGTCTGTTAGCGCCCCTTGACGCGCCCGGCAAGATTCTCGGAGTGGGTCGCAACTACGGTGAGCACGCCGCAGAAGGTGGCCTCGCGCGGCAGGGATGCCCACGGTTATTCCTCAAGGCCACGTCCTCGGTAGTCGGTCCTGGTGCTGCAATCATACGCCCCACCGGCGTTACCAAGCTCGACTGGGAGCACGAACTGGCGGTGGTCATCGGCCGGCCAATGAAAGCTGTGCCACAAGCGGAGGCGCTTGATCATGTCGCCGGCTACACGATCCTGAACGATGTCTCGGCGCGGGAATTTCAGTTCGATGTCTCGCCGCCACAGACCTCGTTCGCCAAGAGCATGGATTCCTTCACGCCAATAGGGCCATGGCTGGTCACTCGTGATGAGATCCCCGACCCGGGGGCGCTGAAGCTGCGCTGCTGGGTCAATGACCAGCTTATGCAGGAAGGCTCTGTCGCGGACATGATCTTCCCAGTGCCCTACCTACTCTCGTACATCAGCCAATACATGACACTCGATCCCGGCGATGTGATTGCAACGGGAACTCCTGCTGGTGTCGGCCATTTCCGTGATCCGCCGCGGTATCTCACGCCCGGGGATCAGCTGCGGATGGAAATCACAAAACTGGGCGTGCTCGAGAACAGTGTCGTTTGAGATGCGCACAGAAAGAGGAGACGTGAATTGAACGATACAGCCGACGACCGGGTGCGCTACCCGATGGAGATACTGCACCGTCAGTCCACGGCGATTCTGACCGCGTGGGGCCTGGACGAATCCGACGCGCAGGTAAGCGCGGATGCTCTGGTGGACGCAGACGTGCGCGGCATCGACACGCACGGCGTGTCACTGCTTGCCCTGTACAGTCGCTGGATCGACTCCGGCAAATTTCACCTCACCGGCGAAAAGCCCAAGGTCGAGCGGGACGGCCCCACACATGCACTGCTCGACGGACGCGGTGGCCTGGGTTTCGCGGTTTCGGTTCAGGCAACGGACATGGCCATCGAGAAGGCCAGGACGATGGGGCTTGCCGCAGTGACCGTGCGCGACTCCCACCACTTCGGGGCCGCCGGCTACTACGCCCGGCGCATCGCCGAGGCCGGCATGATTGGTCTTGCGTCCACCTCGAGCAAGGTCGTGTGTGTCGTCCCGCCGGGAGGCTCCCGCGCAGCTCTCGGCACCAACCCCATTGCCTACGCCATCCCCCGTCGCGACGGGCCGCCGGTGGTCTTCGACATAGCCACCTCAACAGCCGCAGGCAACAGCGTGAGGATGCACCACCTCAACGCCACCCCCTGCCTGAAGGTTGGGTGGTGGATGGCAAAGGTCAGCCGGTGACCGATCCCCACGAGGGCTTTCACCTCGTCTATGACGGTGGCGAGGGAGGGCTTACCCCTGTCGGTGCGCACAAGGGGTACGGTATCTCGCTGTTGGTTCATTTTCTTTCAGGCACATTGCCTGGTGGCATGTTTCCGGCCACAGGGCGCCCGAAGGCCAATGGTGGCGACAACATCGGGCATTTTTCCTTGCTATCGACCCGACGATCTATCGCGGTGCCGGTGCGTTCTTTGGGGACGTGGAAGACCTGGTCACCACGCTTCGCCAGACCCCGGCCGCGGATCCTATGCATCCAGTGCTGATGCCCGGTGACATCGAAAATGCGACCGAGCGGGAGCGCCGCACAGAGGGCGTCCCCCTCGCTCCTGAGCTCATCAAGCAGCTTCGCGAGCTGGCAAGCGCGGTGGGAGTGCAGTTCTATCTCGATTAAACCAGCAGGCACGTCCGGGAAGCTGCGGGTTTCTGGCTGACCCTGGATTGGATACATGCGTGAGTTACTTCGGCACAACACAGAAGGGCAGGAGCTAGACAATGGCGAAGATCAGTACAGTAGAAGCATTCTTGGCGCGGGTTCCGCTGGAGCGGCCCGTTACGTTCTCGACGCGTACAGTATATATGCGTGAGTACTGCTTGGTCAGGATCACCTCGGACGATGGCCACGTAGGTATCGGGTTCAGCTATGCGGTGAATAATTCTGGGAGCCTGCTGGTCGCGACGGTGAACGACATCTTCGCACCGCGCCTTACCGGCGATGACTCCCTGCGCGTGGAGGGGATCTGGCACGATCTTTATCAGGAAACGCTTCTGATCGGCCGCGCCGGCGCGGTGATGCGCGCGCTGAGCGCGGTGGACATAGCCCTGTGGGATCTCAATGCCCGCGACGCAGGCCTGCCCCTCTACAAGTACCTCGGTGCCGCGGCACTGGATCGTGTGCCGGCATATGGCAGCGGCGGGTACTACCTCGCGGGCAAGTCCAACGACGATCTGGTCGAGGAGATGCGCGCGTTCGTGGAGGCGGGCTACGACGCCGTGAAAATGAAGGTGGGTGGCGTGAGTCCTGCCGGGGACGAGGAGCGCGTACGCCTGGTTCGCGAGGCGATCGGTCCTGATGTCCGGTTGATGCTTGACGCCAATAACGCTTGGCGAGACCTCCCCAGCGCGATGGAATACATCGAGCGCTTCGAGCCCTATCATCCGTACTGGATCGAAGAGCCTTTCCTGCCCGATGACATAGACAACCATGCTGCTCTCGCGCAGCGAACCCCGATAATGGTGGCAACCGGCGAGGTCGAGGCCGGGCGTTGGCGCTTCAAGGAGCTGCTCGACAAAGGCGCGGCGGCGATCCTGCAGCCCGATGCAATTGTCTGCGGCGGCATTACCGAGTTCCGAAAGATCACGGCCACCGCGGCGAGCTATGGGGTGGGCGTGGCGCCGCACGCGTGGCACGACCTGCACGTGCACTTGGTGGCAAGTGCTGAGAACGCGACATACGTGGAGTTCATGCCGGACGATCATATTGTGAATTTCCGGCGCCTCATCGACGTGCAACTCGAGGATCGGGATGGTCACTTGCTGCTGTCGGATCGCCCCGGGCTGGGTTTCTCGTTTGACCCAGCAGCACTGGAGCAGTACGTGGGCCCGCATTACCCGCAATGACGTAGTAAACAGCCCAGCCGGGCGAATTCGACGCGGCAGCCTGCGCGGGCTTCCCCGCCTTGGGTCGGCTGACCACTGAGAGAGAAACTAAAGGGGGGATATCTTACCCATGATGCGCAACGGACTCCTATCGCCAACGCTTACGCCTGTTCGCGAGGATCTCAGCATTGACACCGTCCGGTTCGCCGAGCACGTGAACTGGCTTCTTGAGTGGGGTTGCCATGGGGTGGTCCTCTTCGGTACTACTGGAGAGGCTGTCTCCTTCAGCGCGGACGAGCGGCGGCAAGCACTTGATGCCATCATTGACCTCGGAGTTCCGGCGCAGAAGCTAATGGTGGGAGTTGGCACATGCTCCATCACCGAGTCCGCCTCGCTTGCGCGGCATGCGCTGCAGAGCGGTTGTCGTGATCTTCTCATGCTGCCGCCGTTCTTCTACAAGAACCCGACGGATGAGGGCCTCATTGCCCATTTCGAAGCCTTGGTGGAGCGCATCGGACCATACGAGGCGGACCTGCATCTCTATCACATTCCCCCCGTGGCCGGTGTCGGATTCTCCGTGGACCTGGTAGGCCGGCTGCGCGAGCGCATTCCCGCAATAGTCGGAATCAAGGACAGCGGGGGTGACCAAGACAACACGTTGGCGCTTATCCGCGCCCATGAAGGCCTTGCGGTGTTTTGTGGCTCCGAGCCTTTTCTGCTCGAGACGATGCGCGCTGGTGGGGCCGGCTGCATCACTGCCACCGCCAATATCAATGCAGCCGCCATTCGTACCGCGTACGACGGGTGGCAGGAGTCTGACGCCGACGAGCGGCAGGCCGCACTGACCGACTTCCGGCAGCGCATTCAGGCGTTCAACCCCGTGCCGGCGATGAAGGCCCTGCTTGCATCAGAACGGCAGCAGCCCGTCTGGAAAAACGTTCGTCCACCGTTCTGGCCGCTCCCTGATGACCGGCTGGAGGCCCTAAAACAGGAGCTGCGGGCTGGTGCACTCGGGATCCCTGAGGTGCGATCGTAAATCGGCGCTTGATGCCGGATGCCGACGCCACGGGCCCCATTGGAGCGCCTGGGGGAAATGCTGGGACGATCCCCCCTGCTGGCAGGGTGCGGTGATGAGGCGCACGGCGGAAAGCTGTGAACTGGCCCCATTTGTCGGATGGTTCATGCAGGCCTCATTGTTAGGCTTGGCGGTGTCCACTCATTCCATATGCTGCTTGGTGAGCGGCCTCAAGTTCCAAGCGCAACGCTATTGAAGGGCGCTCGGGCCAGCGACGGATTTCTTGAGCACCTCGGCGTAGACTTCCAGCGGCATACGCCAATCCAGTGTCTTGCGCGGCCGTGTATTCAGTGAGTCAGCGATCTCATCGAGTTCTTCCTGGCTGTAGACTGACAGGTCAGTATCCTTCGGTAGGTACTGGCGTAACAGACCATTGGTTTTGAGGGGGCGGCCATCACCTTGGAACCACGCTGCCATGGGCTGTGCGGGTCAGCGAAGTAGATCGCGGTGCCGGCCTTCTGCGTGATCTCGGCATGCTTCACCATTTCCCTGCCTTGGTCGTAGGTCATGGACAGGCGCAGTGACCTGGGTACCTGATTGAGCTTGTCACTGAAGCCGATGGCGGCCGCCGTGACCCGGCATCAGCCGATCCTCGATCTCGGGCGGCCGCAGATGGATGCTGACTAGGTCCGAGACCGTTTCACGACTACGAGGACGTCGCTTACCTTTGCCCTGTCGCAGACAGGCGATCAGCTCCTTCTTGAGGGAGCCGCGAGGCATGACGTAGAGCGCATTATAGATCGCTTCGTGTGAGACCCGGCGGTCAGCATCGTCAGGTGACATAGCTTTCAGTGTGCTAGCTATCTGCTGTGGTGACCAGTACTTGCGCAGCAGATAGACCACCAATTCGAACAGCTCACCATCGAGATGCAGCTTGGATCGACGGCGAGGTCGGTGGCGGGACAGTCTGGCTCGATGCCCGGTGAGACTGGCGTCATAGGGCTTGTCAGGCCTGACTGTGTGGCGTGCCAGTTCCCGCGAGATGATGCTGGGCGACCGTCCCAGTTGCTGTGCAATGGCCCGGATCGAGTGGTGCGCCCGCATCAGCATGATGGCAGCTCGTTCTTCAGCAGTGAGGTGGTGGTAGCAGTGAGTCATGGCAACACGATACCTGATGGGTCAGGTGTTGAACTTGGTCATTGAGACCGCCCTTCTATGAATCCAGGACTCTAACCCGCCGATGGCTGCTAGGCAGCAGCGGCGGGATTATTCAAAACGATATTGGCCTTACATGGCAAAATCGAGGATATCGCTTAAATGCCTCGGAGCGCGAAACCCCATTGTCCATTGCTGCAACTATTTTAGATTCAATTAGTTTCAATTCCTCTGCATCCTCTATTATTTGTTGGGAAAATTGAGCAGGAATAACAACTGCTCCATCATTATCTGCAAGTAGGAGATCTTCTGGATGAATAGTAACGTGAAAAGACGTCTGGCCTGGCAGCGTCACAGGAATATTGGCTTCCACAAAATGCCAGCGTCGTGCTGCATTCACTGGCGAGAGGCCAGCAGCGAAGACTGGAAACGCCAAATCTATAATCTCATCTTTATCGCGAACAGCACTATCAGTTATTATACCGCAACAACCATTCTTCATGAGGCTACGCGAGACGATCCCTCCGATTGGGGAGGCAGTAGTGTACCCATCCGAAGCTAGTACAAGGACGGTTTCATCTTCTACTACTGACTCTAGATCTCCAGCCGGTAAAGTCTTGGGCGAATGGTTACCTCGGCATAAAGATTCACCGCGTACGCAGGCTGCCCGTCCTACAATGCGAGCCCCAGGAAAGAGCGGCCTGAGTATCGAAGATAGCGAGTGGTTTGGCCATCCCGCTTCATCGAGAACATCGCTGATTAGGCCGCTGTCTAGGCGCTGTAAGCGAGAAACGAGCGATTCTTGACTAGAATCCATTAATTTGGTGTCTGTAGACATGCAGTACGCTCCTCTCTAGGCGGAAATAAAGATACCTAACTCTTTCCCAAGACTAATAACGTTGTCGACAACCTTTCGGTTGAGTGATATTCCCTTGGATAATTGCTGCCTGCGTCGCCGCGCTTCGAGCTCTCCGGGCATTAGAATTTCATCGACGCCTGGAGCCAAGTCTGAGGATTTCATCTCGCAAATATATTTATCTATACGCTGCTTAAAGGAGTCGGTGCTGATGAATGACTCGACATTGATAGCAATTACAAAATGTCCATTGCGCTGTGGTGTAGCCGCATCGTCGTAGAGATTTGTTAACTCGCGGCCAAATGCTCCGCCGGTTAGCAATCCGCTTAGAATTTCGCAAATCAGGATCAGCCCCCAGCCCTTATGACCGCCGATAGGTAGGATCCAGCCGCCTTTGTTGATCCAGTTAGGGTCTGTTGTAGGGTTGCCATCAGCATCGACAAGCCAGCCCTGCGGGAGCTCCAGCCCTTTCTCCGCATAGTAAAGGATTTTGCCGCGTGAGCTCATCCCGAGAGCTGCATCGAGGATGATGGGATCAGCTTTATCAGTTGGAACACCGACCGCAAGAGGTAAGGGGCCTGTAATTGGAGTTGTTCCGCCCCAGGCTGGCATGATTGGTGAAGCATTCGTAGTAGCAATGCCGATCATTCCAGCCTGAACAGCGCGCGAGACGTATAGCGCACCTTCTCCGTTATGATTGCTGTTGCGCACGCCAACTGCTGCAATACCGCTTTTTTGCGCCTTGGAAATTGCAAGGTCCATCGCCTGCGTAGTCAGGACTGCGCCAAGGCCATTTCCGCCATCTATCAAGGATGTTGAAGGGGTTTCCTTAACGATATCAAAGTTGGAAATCGGGGAGAACCCTCCCTGCTGGAGGCGGTGGATATAAATAGGTAAGCGCAAAATCCCATGTGAATTCATCCCTCGTAAATCAGCCTCCACCAAGGCTTGGGCGATGATCTGGGCATCTGTAGGCGGCACGCTAACTTTCTCAAAATAGCAGCAACAAGATGCTCAAGGTCATCGGCCCTGATCCGATAAGAATCCTCTTCTTCGATAAGAGGCAGAGCAATAGGCGTATCTAGTTGTGTCATTATGTAAATCCTTGGGTAATTATTTCTGCTCGAGGGCTTCAAAGAAAGGAAGCATACGGGCACGTGATGAAAGGATATGATGTTTCATAGCAGTGCTGGCGGCGGCAGGATCACCTGCGCCAAGCGCTGTGATAATCAGCGCATGCTCATGGACAGCCTCCTCGGTTACAGTAGTATGAAAGCGCAGCCTGAAGAGGTGCATGTGTGTGTAGAGACGATCTAAGGTACCGGTAAGAATGGCATTCTCGCTATGCTGAGCAATGAGGGAATGAAACAAAGCATCTTGGAGCGCGAACTTGCCATAGGTGGACTTGGCCCTCCTTCCCCTTCCGCCAGCTTGACCATGTTTTCAGCTATTTCTTGCAGCCTATTCCACAAGACATCCGTCATATTCTTTGCTGCTTTTGCTGTTGCGTGTGGCTCAAGCAACAAGCGGATCTCATATATCTCATTAAACTTTTCGCGAGTCGGCATCGGTGCAGCGCTGTAGCCAAAGTTATGCTTTTTCGCCACCAGTCCTTCAGCTTCTAGCCGAATTAGGGCTGCCCGAATAGGGGTTTGAGAAACGCCAAGCTCGTGGGACAGAGCATCGACGGAGATCCCCTCGCCGGGTAAAATTTTCAAGGAAATCAATTGTGTTAGCAGAGTATCATAAACCTCATCACCTAGTGAGGAGCGTCGCGTTAATTTGTGCGGAATGTCCGCATTAGCTTTCTGGGTCTTCGTTTTTAGCGTGTATTCCATGTTTTCTACTACCAAAGTGGAACTTGACCTAATGATGGCAAACCGCCTAGGGTGCAGTATATCGTATATCGTATCGGATGTTAAATAGGAATTGCCAATGCCTAGTGCCCAAGAAGCAGAAGAGCTCAGCAGGTGTGCGTTGCAGAACGTAACTATCCCTGATTCTAATGCAGCTATTCAGACAGATCTGCTACTAGAAGCTGTGCCGTGCGGGAGCACTTCTCTCAGGGACTACTCCGCCTGCCAAGGGTTATTGAACGCATTCATAATGTCGTTACGGGTCCGACGACAAGCGGTATCTCTGGTTGTTGCGGGGGCCATCTGCAGGTTAATGGCCAGCGTGGCTTAGATCCGGTCGTCGCTTTTGATGCTCTGGGGTGGATGAACGGCAACGCTCGATACAAACCTAATCGCCATCGTCGCAACGGAATGGTCAGAAGTATTCGGCAGTGACGATGCTCTGAAGGAGATAAGCCTGAATGGCTAAATATGATATTGCAGTCATCGAAGGTGATGGTATTGGTCCGGAGATCACGCAGTCTACGCTCTCTGTGCTGCGTACAGTTTGTAGCAGCGATTGCTTGAACTTCTTAACCGTAGAGGGAGGAGCTAGCCACTTTCAGAAATCAGGAGAAGTGCTACCGCAAGAGACGTTTGAGGTATGCCAACAGTCCCATGCAATTTTGCATGGCGCAGCGGGACTGCCCGGGGTGACATACCCAGACGGCACTGAAGTCGGTAATGACCTACATCTAAAGCTTCGTTTCCAACTCGATCTTTTTGCGAATGTGCGACCTATCAAGCTTTACCCGGGTGTTCATTCTCCTTTGAATACAGATGATACTGTAGCAATCGACTATGTCATCATTCGAGAGAATACTGAGGGGCTATATGCTAGCCGCGGTGGGGGTATAGTCCTTCGAGAAGAGGTTGCTACAGACACACTCGTCGTCACTCGTAAGGGGATAGAGCGCGTAGCGAGGTTTGCTTTCGACTTAGCTACAAAACGTAATGGAGCACTGCGTGACGGCAAGCGCCGGGTCACAGTCTGTGATAAGGCTAATATTCTTCGCAGCTATGCCTTTTTCCGAGCGGTTTGTGACGAAGTGGCCAAAGATTACTCCGGTATCGAAATTGACTATGCTTACGCCGATGCTATCACGGTCCATATGATCAAACGTCCTGATTTTTATGACGTGATCGTTGCAGAAAACATGTTCGGCGATATTATCTCGGATCTTGGCGCGGCCACCGTAGGAGGTATGGGGATTTCTCCTTCTGCAGAGCTAGGTGATTTCCATGGCCTTTTTCAGGGAGCACATGGTTCGGCACCCGATATCGCTGGCCAGAATGTAGCAAGTCCCATAGCCACTATCCTCTCAGCTGCCCTTATGCTTCGCTGGATGGGAGACCGCCATATGGATAATACATTAAATGATGCCGCAAGGCGTATTGAGGCGGCAGTGGAACAAGTCTTGGCAAAAGGAGAAATTATACCTCGTGACCTTGGGGGTAACGCCACTTGCTCTGAAATTACAGGCGCTATTTGTAGCGCAGTTGGTTGAGCCCTAATTATAAAGTAAAGTCTTTCATTTTCTTGGTTGTAAGAAAGTTACGCTAAGTTTTTCGTCAGACTTAAGTTCAATAAGATTAATCGCGACGGAGTTAACGACATGACAAGCAATAATTCGGCTTATTCCAAAGATAAAAAACAGGAGAACGTCATGAAGATCACTACAACTCAGTGGGTTGTTTCACTATCCATCCTGGCGGCCTTGGTGGTGCCTGGTGTGGCTGCCGCTCAGCAATACCCCGAGCAGCCGATCACCTACACGATCCCTTTTGATCCGGGTGGCATATCGGATACCACGGCGCGCTTTCAGGAACCTCACCTTGAGGAAATTCTAGGTACGGATGTCAACGTATCTCACCGCCCCGGCGGCGGCGGTGCAGTGGCTTGGAGCCAGTTTCAGAGCGGCGCCGAGCCGACCGGATATGAAATGATCGGCGTCAACATTCCGCACATTATTGCCCAGCCGATCATGCGCAACAATGCCGGTTATGAGACCGATAACTGGGAGATCGTGTCGTTTTATCACTTCACGCCCACCGCCTTGATTGTGTCTGAGGATAGCCCCTTCGAAACGCTCGATGAGCTGGTTGCGTTCGCCCAAGAGAACCCCGGGGTAGTCACGCTGGCCGGGAGTGGCTCCTACAGCGGTAGCCATCTGGACGTGTTGCGCCTGGAGCGCGAGGCCGGCATCGATTTGACCTACGTTCCCTTCTCGGGCACTGGGCCGCTGCCGGCTGCGTTGCAGGGCAACCATGTTTCCGGGCTCCTCGACTACACCATGCTCGGGGTGCAGATGGAAGACACCGGCCGCGTGCTGGCAGTGTCTTCGGAGGAGCGGGTTCCGGCACTGCCGGACGTGCCGACCTTCAGGGAACAGGGCTATGACATCGTGGGCGGTGCTTACCGTGGAGTGGCAGTGCCAAAGGGTACGCCGGACGAGGTGATCACCAAGCTTGAAGATGCCTTCGCCGAGACCAATGAGCGTATTACCGAGCAGCAAGAGCCGCTTGGCTTTGTCATGACAAACATCACTGGTGAGGAAGCCGACGAGATAATAGGAGAGCTAGAGACTGCCTACCAACCCATTCTTGAAGACGTCCAGGAAGAATAACGACTATTGCGACCCCCCGGCCTTGTAACCTGTTACGAGGCCGGGCATAGCCGTATGACGTCGATAGATAGGCAAGGCGCATAGGTGGTGCGTAGGCGAGACTAGACGAGGCCCCTCTTATGGAAATGTTTTTTCAAGCCCTGATGTCGATCCTGACATTCGAGGGCCTGCTTACGATCCTGGTGGGCGTGACCGCTGGGCTTTTTATCGGATCGCTGCCTGGTCTGACCGCCACCATGGCATTGGCGGTGCTGTTGCCCTTTACCTTCACGATGTCGCCCCTGCAAGGCTTGATGGCGCTGGGTGCGGTATACATGGGGTCGATTTATGGCGGTGCCTTCACCGCCATCCTCATCAATACGCCAGGTACTCCATCGTCAATTGCCACGACGTTCGATGGCTACCCCATGGCGCGTCAGGGCAAGGCTTATGAAGCCTTGGTCGCAGCTACCATTGCTTCGGTGGTTGGGGGGATAGTCGGGGTCGCCTTCCTGTTGCTTCTGGCGCCTCCGTTGGCCCGGCTGGCCGTGGTATTCGGCCCGGCGGAGATGTTCTGGGTGGCGATGTTGGGCCTGACGCTGGTTGCCAGCTTGTCGAGTGGCTCGCTGCTCAAAGGGCTGTTGGGTGGCTGCTTCGGCATATTGTTGAGCACCATCGGTGTCTCGCCGGTCGGTGGCGAGACGCGATTCAACTTTGGTATCCCGGCGCTGCAAGGCGGCATCGAGCTGATCGTGGCGCTGATTGGGTTGTTCGTGGTACCGGAGGTTCTCTCGATGGCGTCCCAGGGACGTGGAGCTCTGCCGGAGAGCGGCAAGCTTGAGGGTGGCGTGGGTATCGCCTTCCGCAAAATGAGTCGGCACATTTTCGGTAAGCCTGTCAATCTGATTCGATCATGCATCATTGGGCAGATCATCGCGATCATTCCCGGTGCCGGTGGTAATGTCACCAGCTTGGTGGCGTATAACGAAGCCAAGCGTTTCTCCGGCAAGCCGGACTCCTTCGGCAAGGGAAATGTCGATGGCGTGGTCGCTTCGGAATCGAGTAACAACGTCATGGTGGCCGGCAGCATGGTGCCGCTGTTGACGTTGGGGATTCCCGGCGCGCCGGCGGATGCCATCATCCTCGGCGTGCTATTGATGCATGGCCTGCGCCCGGGTATCGATTTGTTCACCGAGACCGGAGTGCTGACCAACGGCTTCGTCCTCTCGATGGGTTTTGCCGCGCTATTCCTGTTGCCGGTTGGCTTGCTGGGTGGTCGTCTGATCCACCGCGTGGTGGTCAAGACGCCGTTCTATTTCATGCTTCCGAGCATCGTCATGGTCACGATCCTCGGGACCTATGCGCTGCGCAACAGCTTTTTGGACGTGGGCTTAATGCTGCTGCTGGGCACGATCGGCTACTTCCTGCGACTAATCGGCATCCGTGCGGCGCCTATCGTGCTGGGCTTGATCCTGGGTATCATCGCTGAAAACGGCTATGTGCAGACCATGTTGATTTCCATCGCCGATCCTATTCCTTGGTTGGGCCTGGTCGAAAACCCGCTATCCAAGGTGCTGGTAGCTCTGGTGCTGCTCAGCGCCGCGACATCCTTGTTGCCCAGCTGGCTGGAGCGCAGCGGCCGCATGGCCAAGACCACCCCCGATGAGAACCCCGACAGGGTCAATCCTAAAGAGGAGGGTAAGCCATGATAGTGCGCCTTAATACCGATTTGGCCGCAGGTATCCTTGGCTTGGCGTTCGCCGCGCTATTGTGGCTACCGCGTGAGGAGATGGGGCGCCTCAGCATCGTCTTTCCGCGTGCGATGATCATTCTCACCGTGCTGGTGGCGCTGGCGCTGGTCGTCAAGGCCTTCGTCAAGCCCGCCGAGCGCCAGATCGAGATCGAGGGTAGTCCGCTTCGTTTGGTTATCGCTATTGCGATACTCTTCGCCTGGTGGTATGCGATCGGCTTGATAGGCTTTCTGATGGCCACGGCCATCGCTTTCTTTGGCTTTACCTGGTTCTTGGCTCGGATAGAGATGTCAGTATCCGCACGCCGCCTGATAATGTGGGTGCCAATCATGGCGCTGCTGATTGGCGTGTTCTATGTGGCGTTCACCGAGGTGCTGAGTGTCAGGCTACCGACCGGTAGTATCTGGTCTTAGATACTATCTTTCTTGACCGGCTACAAACATCCCATCAGCCGGTTTGTGGCCGATTGCAGTGGCTATACTTATTGCGCAGCCCTAGCGTGCCATGCTGCCGGTAGCCCTCCCTCCATTACCGTACCAGGGAGTGATCCAGGCCATGCTGGAGAGCCACTTCCAATAGGCTGGTGTCCTCACATAAACACTGCTGCACAACCAGCAGCTTGACCCCCTAGTCGTACCGTTTCTTCATAGAAACACCCCGAAGGTTGGATTAGGTGTCCAACTCTCGGGGTGCAATTTTACATCGGCTGTGACAAGTAAGGAGCAGCAGTGGCTGTTCTCGGATTTCACCAGCTGCCATGAATGGTGGACCAACCAGTACCGGCTGCTGCTGGCAGGTCTGGCTTACTTGCTATTGGAACGGCTGTGTCAAGTTTACTTGAAACTCACCACATATGCCACGGCCCATGTCACCACCCTGTGGCTGAAGTTGCTGAAGGTCGCTGGCGTGGTGATCTGTATACCCGACGTGTCCGCCTGGTGCTGAGCAGCCACTATCTCAATCTGGCCGTGTTCCTTATACTGACTCGGAAACTGGTTTTGGAATAATCGCACCGATGCTTTCCCCAGCATGGCATAAAAAGCGGGGTAGGGGGTAGTGCGTCTCGCACGTCGGAGAATCGACCACATAATGATCGACTTCCACTCAAGATAGGTTGAAAAGCTGGCCTGCTGACGCAGCGGGCCAGACTCGCGGCACTGGTGAAATGTCTAGGATTAAAGACCCGCTTCGGTGAACGGCACAATCCTCTCCCGAGAATGATTGATGTGTTCGGCCATTGCCCATTTGGCGCCAGCGGCATCTCCTCTCAACATTGCATTGAGCAGTGTGCTGTGTTCGGACACGGCTTCGCGTGTGACAGCGGAGTGACGGCGAGAGCGGAACAGATGGGTATGGGTTAAAAGGCGGCCGAGAGTATCTACGATGAGGGAATTTCCCGAGGCTTCGGCGATAATGGCATGGAACTCAGCGTCGAAACGGGCAAACTTGCTGTAACTTCTTTTCGTCTGCTCGCTTTCTAATTCGCACATTCTGTCATGTGCTTGCTGCAATCTTTGCGCCACCGTATCGTTCATATTTCGAGTCGCTATCTCGGCTGCGGCTGGCTCGAGCAACATGCGCATCTCATAGATTTCTTCGAAGTCACGAGCGCTCAGAGTAGGCGCGGCACTGTAACCTACATTGTGTTTCTTGACGACGAGCCCTTCGGCTTCCAGGCGGATTAGTGCGGCTCGGATCGGGGTTTGCGATACCCCAAGCTCACGGGCAAGCGAATCGACTGAAATCCGCTCTTGAGGCGCAATCTTAAGCGAGATGATCTGTGATAGCAGCACTTCATAAACGTCTTCTCCCATTGCGTTTCTGGTCTTTAGGCGGCTTTGGGCAGTGTCTCCCGAGTCCGAGTATATAAATCGAGTCATTTCTGTGCTCCTCATTTTTTCCTTGACACCGGGGCTGTATCGAGGCTAGGCTCTTAAAATTATACAGGATCCGATCGGAAATATGAAATGCCTTTAATACCTATTAAAGAGATTAGGAGAACAGCGGAAGAAGCGTTAATCCGAGCCGGCGTTTTGCCTGATTTCGCGGCGGTTCAGGCCGACCTTCTCCTTGAGGCCGAGCTGCGTGGCCATGCGTCTCATGGTTTGCTGCGCCTCCCTAGGCTGGTTGCTCGGATCAAGTCCGGCGTAGCGGAGCCAGCAGCGACCGGGCAGCAAAACTGGCGTGGCAGTGCCTTTCTTTCGGTTGATGGGCAGAATGGACTTGGCCCCGTAGTTGCCATGTCTGCACTCGATACCCTTTGTGAGCGCGTAAGCGAGACGGGAGTGGCCCTCTCGGCGATTCGAAATTGCAACCATCTCGGCATGCTCGCCTGGTATGCCCGGAAGGTCGCCGAGCGTGGCAAGGTGCTAGTCGCACTCACTACGAGCGAAGCGCTGGTACATCCCTGGGGCGGGCGACAGGCCATGATCGGCACCAACCCCATAGCCATCGGTGTACCCGCCGATCCGCAGCCCTTCGTGATGGATATGGCCACGAGTCTTGTCTCCATGGGCAAACTGCACGATCACGCCAACCGTGGACAAGCCATTCCTAACGGCTGGGCACTTGATGAAGCGGGCAATGCTACCAACGATGCCGCTGTTGCAACGAACGGTTCCATTGCCCCGTTCGGCGGCCCTAAGGGCTATGCCTTAGGGCTGGGCTTCGAGGTACTAGTAGGCGCGCTTACTGCTTCGGCGCTCGGTACTGATGTGAAGGGCACGTTGGATGATGACATGGCCTGCAATAAGGGGGATGTCTTTATCATTATGGAGCCCGCCTCGGGCGCCTTTGCCCCTGTTTCGGCCTATCTCGACGCGATCCGCAACATGCCAGCCGCCGATCCGGACCGCCCGGTGGCCATTCCCGGCGACCGTGCCGGTGCGGAGCGCATCCGACGCCTCGAGGCCGGATACGAGCCAGATCCTGAGATATGGCGAACGATCTGTGCCCTTGCTGAAAACAATGATTTGGAGTTCTGAACATGCACTTTGATTACGGACTCATCCGATCACCGGGCCGCATCCTATTTGGCGCAGGGCAAGTCGATGCGCTGCCCCATATCGCTGGAGATTATGGGCGCAAGGCGCTGCTCTGCACCGACGCGCGGCTTGGCGGGTCCGACCTAGTGGTCCGAATCGAGGCCGGACTGCGCCAGGCGGGGGTCGAGGTGCGTGTGTTCGACGGCACCGAGCCCGAGCTTCCGGTAACCTGCGTCTACGCCTGCGCTAATGCGCACCGCGAATTTGCGCCGGACGTTATTATCGGGCTCGGGGGCGGTAGTTGCCTGGACCTAGCCAAGCTAGTGAGTCTCGCCCTCAGTGGCTATGACGACCTTACGGCGCTGTATGGTGAGTTCAAGGTCGAAAGCCCAACGCTACCCGTCATCGCCATTCCCACTACCTCAGGCACCGGCTCGGAGGTAACACCGGTGGCCGTTCTTGGTGATAAGGATCGAGCTCTCAAGGTTGGCATATCAGATCCCGCGCTAATTCCAGATGTTGCCATCTGCGATCCCGAATTGACTGTCACCTGCCCGCCAGGGCTCACAGCTGTGTCAGGAATCGACGCACTGACCCATGCGATCGAGGCCTTCACCGCGATGCGTCAGGATACCGGGCCGGCAACCGCCTTTGAGCGCGTCTTCATCGGTAAGAATGCTCTTTCGGACCATAATGCGCTCGGAGCGATCCGGCTGATGTACGCACATCTGGCCGATGCTGTGGACGATGGCGAGGATAGAACCGCTCGTGCCGCATTGATGTTGGGCTCGACCCTTGCCGGACTCGCATTCGGCAGCGCAGGCACCTCTGCGGCGCATGCAATCCAATATCCTCTCGGTGCGTTAACCCACACCGCCCACGGGCTGGGAATCGGGATATTGCTGCCGCATGTGTTGCAGTACAACGTGAAGGAAGCTGAGGATAGCTTTGCGGAGATCGCTCGTGCCATCAGCGTTGCCGGGAGTGACACTTCAAATGCCGAGGCCGCCCAGGCCTTGGTTCAGGCGGTGCGCGAGCTCGTCATCCGGATCGGTCTGCCGCGCAATCTGTCGGCAATCGGTGTGACCACAGACAAGGTGGCTTGGATCGCGGAGCGCTCCCTCGATGCTGCCCGCCTCGCTAATAACAATCCCCGCCCGCTGACCACACAAGGTGTAGCGGGCATCCTTCAGGCGGCGCTAGATGCCGACGGAGAATCCCCAGGTAAGGAAGTCACCCGTGCTTGATATAAACAACTTGCCAAAAAATCTCTTTATTAGCGGTAAGTGGGTCTCAGGCGAGCGAGACACCCCGATCGCTGTATTCGACCCCTCCACTGAGGAGCAGATCACAACGGTGGCTGATGCTTCTGAAGCCGACGCGACGCGCGCCGTCGATGCCGCTGCGGGGGCTGCTTCGGGCTGGGCTGCCACCCCGGCCCGCGAACGCGCTGAGATTCTTCGCCGGTGCTTCGAGGTGATGACCCGCGATGCTGATCGACTGGCGGAGCTTATCTCGCTCGAGAACGGTAAATCGCTGCGCGACGCTAAAAGTGAGATTGCCTATAGCGCTGAGTTCTTTCGGTGGTTCGCAGAAGAAACGGTGCGCGGCACCGGTGAGCTGGGAGTTGCCCCCAGCGGTGCGAACCGCATCATGGTGCAATATCAGCCGATCGGCGTTTCGGTGCTGATCACACCGTGGAATTTCCCTGCGGCCATGGCGACCCGGAAAATTGCACCAGCACTGGCGGCGGGTTGCACCTGCGTCTTAAAACCGGCAACCGAAACGCCGCTCACCGCCTACGCCCTAGCCGAACTCTTCGGCGAAGCAGGGGTGCCAGACGGGGTAGTGAACGTAATCACCAGTTCGACCACCGCCCCGGTAG
Source organism: Halomonas socia (assembly GCF_010977575.1). GTDB lineage: Bacteria > Pseudomonadota > Gammaproteobacteria > Pseudomonadales > Halomonadaceae > Franzmannia > Franzmannia socia. The sequence goes on along the minus strand of NZ_CP048812.1, from coordinate 1,998,893 downwards.
TCAATACCATGCTCAATGATTCGCGTGTCCGGAAGCTGTCATTCACCGGCTCTACCGAAGTTGGCCGCGTGCTGCTACGGCAGGCGGCCAATCAGGTAATCCATTCGTCGATGGAACTAGGGGGCAATGCGCCTTTCGTGGTCTGTGCCGATGCTGATCTGGACGAAGCTATCGAAGGAGCCATGATTGCTAAGATGCGCAATGGAGGTGAAGCCTGCACTGCAGCCAATCGCTTCATCGTGCATGAAAGCCTCGCTGAGGCATTTACCACAAGGCTTGCTGAGCGCATGTCGGCGCTAAGGATCGGCCAGGGTACCTCCCCCGAAACCGATTGCGGACCGCTCATAAACGAGAAGACAGTTTTGAAAGTCAAGGCGCTTGTTGACGAGGCGGTCGAAAAGGGAGCGCGCGTGGTCTGCGGTGGTAAGCGGCTGGACCAGCCGGGTTTTTACTACGCTCCGACAGTGATTTCAAACGTGCCAACGGAAACGCGCATTGCTCGGGAAGAGATCTTCGGCCCAGTAGCTCCAATCTACACCTTCCAAGACGACGCGGACGCAATTGCCCGTGCCAATGACACTGAATACGGACTGGTGGCCTATCTCTATACCTCCGACCTATCTCGTGGGCTGAAACTCTCCGAACAGCTCGAGGCGGGCATGGTCGCTCTCAACCGTGGCTTGGTCTCAGACCCAGCAGCCCCTTTTGGTGGCGTCAAACAGTCCGGCCTTGGTCGTGAAGGCGCGCATCACGGAATGCTGGAGTTTATGGAAGCCAAATACGTGGCGACTAATTGGTAAGTGGTCGGGAGGAAACAGCATGGAGGAATACAATATCGCAACGATCGACGGCGACGGCATCGGACCGAAGGTATCACAATCAAGCGTCCGCTTTATCAAGTCTGCACTAGCCTGGATATTGCACCGGGCATGAAAAAGGAGGCTGAAAATCGGTTATAATTCAAGTGAACCATACCGGCTTTCTCGGAGACCTGTTAGTTTGAGTCAGGCCGCCTTCTTGGCCTGACCCTGTTGCTCATAATACAGCGCTTCTCGTTCGGCCGGCGGCATGTTACCGATCGGCTCCAAGAGCCGTCGATGATTGAACCAGTCGAGCCACTCCAGCGTGGCGAATTCAACGGCCTCCAGGTGCCGCCATGGCCCGCTTCGGCGGATTACCTCCTTCTTGAACAACCCGATCACCGTCTTGGCCAGCGCGTTGTCATATGAGTCGCCGACACTCCCGACAGACGGGGCGGGCACCGATGCGTTCGCCTGGCCGACCGGGCGTCAATCAGCGGGATGCCAAGCGCGCGTTCTGGAAGCGCATTACTGAGGGACTATCGAGTGAGGACGCAGCCTTGGCGTGTGGTGTATCGCAGTCGGAGGGATCAAGGTGGTTCCGCGAGGCAGGAGGGGTGGCACCGGCCAACTTGACGCCGCAGTCAGGGCGTTATTTGTCGCTCGCAGAGCGCGAAGAACTGGCGCTGTTGCGCGCTCAGGGTCATGGCGTTCGCGAGATCGCCCGCTGCCTGGGGCGGTCGCCGTCGATAGTCTCGCGCGAGTTGCGTCGCAATGCTGTCACCCGGGGTGGGATGCTGGAGTATCGGGCCTCGGTCGCACAGTGGAAAGCGGAGCGGGCCGCTAAACGGCTCAAGGCTTCCAAGCTCGTCAAGAATGATCGGCTTCAGGCGTACGTGCAATCACGCTTCGCCGGCGTGGTGACCGATGCTGAGGGTAGGACCATTCCCGGCCTCAGCATCCCCTGGAGGGGACGGCGACATGGTCGCCGAGCCGACCGACGTTGGGGACCAGCTGGAGCCGGGAGTAGATCAGCCGGCGATTGCGGGTCGACTTCCCGGATGATGAAACGGTGAGGATTTATCACGAAGCGATCTATCAAGCCCTCTACATTCAAGGCAGAGGCGCACTGCGTCGCGAGCTATCCGCGTGCCTGCGCACTGGCCTGGCGTTGCGGGTGCCTCGCGCGAGGAGTCGGCAACGAGGCAAACACTCCGGAGGTCATGATCAGCCAGCGCCCGGCGGAGGTTGCCGTCCCCGGCCACTGGGAGGGCGACCTGATCATCGGTCTGAACAGCTCGGCGATCGGCACCCTCGTTGAACGCATGACACGGTTCACGTTGTTGCTGCACTTGCTGCCCATGCCAGACCACGGCTCCGGTGCCCGAGCCAAGAACGGGCCAGCACTCGCCGGACATGGGGCCGAAGCCGTACGCGATGCCATTGCTGTGAAGGTAGCGATGTTGCCCGAACAGATGCGCAGATCGCTGACCTGAGATCAAGGGGCAGAACTGGCACAACAAGCGCAGCTACAGATTGATACGGGCCTGGCGATCTACTTCTGTGGCCCACGAAGTCCCTGGCAGCGCGGGACCAACGAAAATACCAATGGTCTGCTGCGCCAATACTTCCCCAAGGGGACCGACATCAGCAGGTACTCCGAGCATGAGCTTGATGCTGTGGCGACCCCCCTCAACAGCAGGCCTCGCAAAACACTGGGTTGGAAAACTCCTGCTGAAGTGCTCGAAGAACTACTATCCTCGGAACCATAAGCCAACGTAGCGACGTCCCCTTGAACCTAAGCAATATGTCTCGATTCGATATATGGAGCGTTTGGCGGATGCTGGCATCGAGCCCTCGGTTGGGAGCGTGGGCGATTCTCAATGATCCCGAGATCACCAAGACTGAGGTGGCTAAGTACTTCGGTGTCAGCTTCAATACGCTGAGCATCGCTTTGTGAATGCTTTAGACGCCTGTAAGGCCCTGCCTGTAGTGCCACTGGTATTTGATGGGGAATGGTCAGCTTCCCAAACAAGTTTCCTGGATATCGTTAATGGCAGGCTCCACCAACTCTGCCACCTTGGTTAACGCATCCTTCCGCTCCACGAAGTAGTCGTGTCGGTCATAGATGCCCTCAACGCCCTTGAGCTTGTGATTCAGGCACCGTTCCGCCACATGTCCCGGTACGCCAGCGGCGGCCAGCAAGCTGCGGCAGGTACGTCGCAGGTCGTGCACGGTGAACTCGGCGATATTCCCCATTTTGTTCTCTGGTTGCGGCTCCCGACCGAACAGCTTTGAAATCGCGCGATTCAGGGTGTCCTTGCCCATGTGTGGTCGCTTGCTGCTGCGGCGGCTGGGAAAGACGTAGGGCGAGCCGCAGGCGCGGATCTTGAGTTCTTCCAGCCAGCTGACAGCCTGCGGAGGCAGAGGAATCGCCATTCCCCAGCCTGTCTTGCTTCGCTCCCCGGACAGGTTCCACTGATTGCCCTTCAGGTCGAATTCTGACCACTGGGCCTCGATCAGCTCGATCTTGCGTACTCCTAGAACGAGCAGAAGAATGCATGCGAGATAATTCTCTCGAGTGAAGCTTTCCCAGTTGTCTCTGAGTACTTGAAAGACTTGGTGTACTTTCCGACGGAGAGTGCTCAGGTCACAGGGGCGATATAGGTCACAATTAAAGTTTACTGGCATGCACAATGCTTTGAGCTTGCCGGCTTTCTCGTTATCTCTCTGATTAAATGGAATTATTTTTTCGAACTCTGAGATATCTTCGTCAACACGTACATGATCAACCATCGCACCTCGAACAAGGCTGATGCCACCATCAGGATCAGTATTGTGACGGTAATAGTAATATGCGATAGCTAAACAATACCCAATAGTAATAACAGAGCAGAGGAGTAAGAGAGATACCCCCTGAGGGAGGAGGCCTACCATAGCCTCCGACCCTCCATAGGAAGAGATCAGAGAAGATCATTATCGATAAGGGAAACATCACCACAGGAAGAGGCATGGCAACCAAGGCCATGCAAATCACGATACCGACAGGAGTAATCACAACGACATGATGGCGGACGACGCCATGGCGATCAGTTCACGTTAGTGAATCGCCTTACCAGAGGCGAATCCCATAAAAGCCCCCTACTGACCAGCACCCCACAGCGCTGCGCATGAGCGCTGATGTCCCTTGATCTCCATGCGGCCCATATCGAGGGGGCCAGCGATGACAGACCCACACCCCACCCATGACCACCCTACAGCCACCGCTTCACGGCGGAGAGAGCCGTGTGCGCGCGTGTCCTGAATAACACCCAAGGAGAACCCCATGAAATTGCCAGGCCCCAAGCGCGATCCCAACAATCCCAAGTTGCGCTTCTACTACGAGAGCTGGTACCAAGGGCTACCGGCCCAGCAGCATGAACTTGGCCCACTGATCGAGAACTATCTGGAGACCACCCTGCGGGTACTCCAGCACACCACCTCCCAGCAGAACCGCACCTTGGCGTTTCGCCTTGACCTGCGCTTTCCTCAGGCCATGCCGGTGGGACCGATACACGCCGACAATGCCTGCCTTGGCCAGTTCTTCTATGCACTACGACAGGAGCTCAAAGCAGCAGGAACCAAGTACCACACCGAGATCCGCTACCTGTGGGCCCGAGAGCAGGACGCCAGCCCCAAGCCCCACTACCACCTGCTGCTGCTGCTCAACTACGACGCCTTTTGCTCGCTGGGCTGCTTCTCTCCCTCATTCGACGGGGGATACGAGCTGGACAACCTCTATCACCGCTGCGTCCGGGCGTGGAGCTGGGCCATCGACTGGCCCCACCACGCCATGGCAGGGAGGGTTCATGTCGCAAAAGATAAGCTGACTCAGCAACCCTACGTGTACTGCCTGCACCGCGATGACGCAGTGACCTTCGCCCAGGTGTTCTACGCCGCCAGCTACCTGTGCAAGGCCTACTCTAAGCCGATTGCTCAGGGCATACGCTGTTTTGATGGGAGTCGGAGGTAGCCATCTCCCTGCCCCATCCACAAGACCTATGTCTAGCGACAATTACCTCAGCCTTGTCCGGTCTTTTCTCATGCTGATGCCGGTTTGCTTTACTGCCACGGCTAGCCCGGATGTTGCACCGGGCCGGCCAGACGCTCCCAGATCTCAGGCTCGGTGAAGACATTGGCGCTACGGGCTTGAGATTGGCTATTTCTTGATCAATTTTCTGCGCTCAGGACGCACTGCCCCCAACCCCCATGTGTTTTCTGTGCCGGGGACAGCACGCCGCGGCGCTATCCCGGCACCAGCTTGCTGGCCAGCTTCAGGAAGAGGTCCTGCTCCGGGTACTGGCTGCTCAACATCAGCCGAATCGTGCGCGTGTTGCGGGTGATGACAGCGCCGATCTTCAGCAGCTTCAGGCGGAGGGTGTTGACCTGGGCCTGGGCGAAGGCTGTGCGCCTGAGGTAAACCCGACGCAGCCGCTCCAGGAGTAGGTAGGCCAGCCCCGAGAGCAGCAGTCGGTACTGGTTGGGCCACCATTCGTGGCAGCTGGTGCGGTCGGAGAACAGGAACTGTTGCTCCTTGATACGGTTCTCCATCTCGCCTCGGGCACAGTAGCGGTGGTCATAGAGCCACTCGGCGCTGCAGCCGCGCAGGCTGGTGACCACATAGCGGGTGTTGAAGCCACGCCAACTGGTCTCGGATTTGACGACCACCTTTCGTCGGCGCTTCTTCCAGCTCTTGGCGGCGTACTCGATGAAGCCGAAGACTCGCTGCTTCTCACGGGTCTTCTCGAAGCGGATAGCTGACTCGTAGTCGATATCCAGGGCTAGCTTGGCCAGCCGCGGGTTGCCGGCGAGGCCGACGATGTAGTCGACACCGTGGCGCTCGCACCAACTGAGGATCAGCGGGCGGCAGAAGCCGCTGTCGCCGCGGAATACGACCTTTACCTCAGGCCACGCCTGGCGCAGCCGCCGAACCAGCAGGGCAAGAATGGCGCCGGCGTGGTGGGCGGCATCTCGGTAGGCCGGGCGAAGGTAGCTGACCAGCAGCTGATCGCCACAGAACACGAACAGCGGCAGAAAGATGTAGTGGTTGTAGTAGCCGTTGAAGTGCCGCCCGAGCTGCTGGCCGTGCACCCGGTCGTCGGTGGCATCGAAGTCGAGGTAGAGCGGCTTCTTGGGTGGCCGCCGGAACGAGCGGATGAACTGCTCGATCATTTCCTCGTGGATGGTGACCGCCCAGTCCCGATCGGCTTGCTGCTCGAAGCGACACAGCGTGGACTGGCTGGCCAGCACGCCGTCGGTATCGACGGCGGTCTGCAGGGCGATGTCGTGACGCAGCGCCTGGTGGTCGTTGAGATCCTCGTAGCCCAGCGCCAGGCCAAACACGCGCTGCCGAACCAGGGTTTCGGTGCGATGCAGGCAGCGTTGAGGATCGCGGTCATCACTCAGCCGGCGAGCGATAGCGCGGGTCAGGCCCATCTCGCGGTCGAGCTGCCGCAGCAGCAGGATGCCACCGTCAGAGGTGACCTCGCCGCCATCGAAGCTGGCGGTGATCTGACGGCCTTTGCAGCGTGGAAAGGTGGCGGTGGGCGTGGTACATTTTGTCATGGCGGCTGTGTCGGCTAATTCTTGGTTAGGCTCTTGAATTATAACCGATTTTCAGCCGCTTTTTTCATGCCTGGTGCAATATTCGGGCTAGAGCACTGCTTGTTTTGCTAGGAGTAGCAAGACTATCAACGGGTGAGAAGCGCGGGCGATGGAGAACTGGCTTCTGGGAACATGAATTATACGAAAAGTCAATACAACAGCTTGTTTGGAGCACAGTGAATTTAGCACAGACCTGTGGGCCTTTGACAGGCTTCTCTACCGTGACGATGTCGAGCCAGAAGCTCGGCATTTCACCAACCACCGGAGACGCCTCATGGCCTACCCTATGGAACCACGCTCTTCCCTGCTGCTCCCCCCTGGCCAGATCCATTTGACTGGACCGTCTGATACGCTGTTCATGCGCTCAGCACGTGAGATTAGTCAACACATGCAAGTGCCAATAGACATGGTGATGTACGCATTGCTGTCAGTGATCAGCACCTCCTGCCAGGGACGCCATCGCCTGGCACTACCCAATTCCCAGACTAAGCAAATCAGCCTCGCGATTTTGATTATTGTCGCCTCTGGAGGACGAAAATCAACGCTTCTAAAGCTGCTGCTTGCAGCGTTGCTGAAAGTCGAACGTGAGGAGCGTAAGGAGCGCAATAAGCGCATGGAAGAATATGAGACAGAGCTAGCGGAATGGGATGCGGAGCGTCAAGGGCTCCTGCGTGCTATAAAACGCGAGCACAGCAAGGGGCTTCCAGTAGGTGAGACTAAGCATAAACTTGATGAACATAAGAAAATTAGACCCACAAAGCCTCGCCGGTTTCGCCTAGCCTTCGAGGATGCCACTGATGCTTCCCTATTCACACACCTCGCCAAGGAAATGCCCAGTGCTAGCCTCATCACTGCTGAAGGAAAAACCCTGTTTGATAGCGCAATGTTCAAGGCCTTTGGAAAACTAAATGCTCTTCTCAGCGGAGACCGAACCACCGTAGATCGTGTCAACCAACCTCCACTGGAATTGGATGATGTCAGCTTGGGCCTTTTGGCTATGACACAGCCCGGCGTCCTACAGAGCCACTTGGAAAGTCGGGGTGAAGAGATGAGAGAAGCTGGCTTTTATGCACGTCTTCTGGTGATTCAACCGTTGCCATTGAGCGGGCAACGGTTCTTGGATCCTAATGCCCCACATCCTATCTGGGAGGCATGGCGAGAAGCCGAGCGGCGTTTGGAAACACTGGCGCGCGAAAACCGCCTCTTACTGACTGCTCCTGACACGGAACCCATGACACACAGCTTCAGTGATGAAGCGGCACTCTGTTGGATTCAATACTACAATGAGATAGAAGCAGAAAACAGGCCAGGAGGACGCTTCGAGCACAGTCAAGATCATGCTGGGAAATTGGCTGAAATGGCTGCTCGCGTTTCTGCAAATTTGCACCTCTTCGAAGGTCATGATGGCCCCATTACTACCGAGACGCTCCTGCAGGCAATAGATCTGTGCAACTGGTCCTCCGTGATATTCCATGAAGTGTTCCAGCCGATACCTCAGGTTTGCCGGGATGCCCAGCAACTCAATAACTGGCTTCAAGGTCACCGGAACCGTGGAGTTCGCTGCCTAACCCGCACTTGGGTCCGTCAGCGCTGCCCAAACCCACTGCGCAATCGCGACAGGCTGCTGGCTGCGATTGAGGAACTACAAGCCCACGGACAAGTCATGCAGTTCGTGAATGGAAAGACTACAGTTTTAGACCTGACGCCTTGCCAGCCGTTCGCTCCACAGCCACAAGCCCAGACCGTACCAAGCGCTGGACTTTCAGGGGTTATATAGTTTATAGATTTAACTGATGCTCGTTATCAGACGAGATGATCGGAATTATTATTTTTTATGGAAGTAAGATGAGGGGCTTGCGAGCCTCTCATCGCATGATCCTCCTGCCAACTTAGGCTGTCAGCTATTTTCCATATGAATGCGTTTAAGAGTGAGATCATCACCAATCATCAGATCAATCCGATGAATGAGATCATTCCCTCTTTCTGAAATATCGATTTCCAACTCATTGAGGAAGGGCTCTAAAGAAGTAGCAATACGCACAGCAGTTTTATCTCGGCTAGGCCAACCGTAATGTGGACGCTTTTTTAGACGCCCCCTCACTAAGGTACGCAAGAGAGCCTCGGAATCTTCGCGCCAAGCTGCTTGAACACGAGCAGCATTTTCCGCTTTGTTATTAGCATTTTTTTTCAATGATGCATGAGTACTCAAAGAGACATAATAATGCCAACACCCCCATACTAAGCAATTTGCCAACTTGGCATGTAGACGAAAGTAGAATTCTTTTTTTTCGGCTGATTTTAGAACTGAAGCTTCTATTGTGTGATTTTTATTAAAGAGGACCTGAAAATAAACAACCTGCCTTTCAGCAGCCAAAAAATGCTCGGTCCGTTTCTTATACAAAGCGCGGCTAGAGGAAAGAGATTCGAGTTCAATTTTCCAGTCTTCTTCGGGATCAACACCGCCTTTCTCAATATCTTCTAAAATGCCACGAAGCCTATCGGTCGACATGACTTCAATCTCTTGATTTAGATGACGCAAAAGATCCGAGAGCTCTCTCAACTGATCCCATAAACTACAAAAATCCGGAAATACGTCATCGGAATCTGTTTCACGGGGACCGAACGGGCTAGGCTCAAAAATCATGAATTTATCATCCTTACTTCATCCAATGCCACCAGGGGGCTGCCAATAAGTCACGTTCTTTCAATGCGCTTTACTCCCTTATAATCACAAGAGAGCAAAAAAGTCAACACCCAGGCCTGATAATCTTTTCCATGCTTTATGCACTGCTGTTCTGAAGCCGATAACAGCCTGCGACCATCCAGCCATAACGTGGTTAATACGAGGCAGTGATCATGACCAAGGCACTACTACGGCCCTATCAGGTCGCTGAATGGCTGGGCATGAGCATCAGCTGGGTGTACGGCAACAAGCACCGCATCGGCTTCGTTCAAATCGGCAGTGCGGTTCGCTTTGAGCGGAGCGCAGTGGAGAGGTACGCTGAGAGCTGCAAGCGCGGCCCTCAGCCTGAGGAACGCGAAACATGGGAATCACAGTCAGATACAGGGAAAAAAGGAACCGGTGGGTGGTCACGGAAACGTACCACGGTCAACGACATCAACGATCGTTTACGGGGGATCGAGAGGGGGAGCGGCAGGCGCGAGAGTACGCAGCGAAGCGCCAGGCAGAGTTGAACGAAGCGGCTTTCCAGGGTGAGGCGATGGGGCGCCAACCGCGGCGCACCTTCATTGAGGGGCTCGAAAGATGGATCGACGAGTACGACGTGGCTAGCCAGACGAAGGCCATCCGCCCGGTGACTCGCTACATGGGCGACCGGGTACTGCTCGGAATGGACAGCGTCGACAAGGCTCGCGAAATGGCCCGAGACCTTCGCAAGCAAGGGCGAGCGCAGAGCACCATCAACAATCATCTGCAGGTGATCAAGCGGGTGCTGAACCTTGCCTATCGGGAATGGGAATGGCTGGATCGCCCCCTGGGCGACAAGATCCGTAAGAAGATGCCGAAGAACGAACGGCATGTGTACCTGACCATCGAGCAGGTAGGTCAGCTGCTAAAAGCCATCCCCGATCACTCGATTGTCGAGAAGCGGGTGATCGCCCTGGCAGCGCTCACCGGGCTGCGCCAGGGAGAGCTGCTGGCTCTGGACCCGCAGAACGTCCAAGGTGGTCGCATCCTGCTGCGACCAGACCAGACGAAAAGCGGCAAGGCCCGGGTGGTGCCGGTACCGGAAGACGCCCGGGCATGGCTGGAGGAGCTACCGTTCGCTACCACCTATCATCGGCTGCGAACGGTGTGGGAACATGCTCGCCAGACCGTGGGGCGGCCCGATCTGCGCTTTCACGACCTGCGCCACAGCTATGCCAGCATGCTGGCACAGGCCGGCGAGAGCATGACCACGGTGCGCGATCTGCTGGGGCATTCCAGCCTGATCGTCACCAGCCGCTACTCGCACATGTTCGATGCGGGGCTGGACGATATCGGCTCCCGCCTGCCGAGCTTGAGCGGGGCCTTCTGCGACCAAACTGCGACCAAACTGCGACCACACACTAGAAATAGGGAGGGTAGAAACGCAAACAGCCGCTCGTAAGCGACTGTTTTCTAACTGGTACCGGCGGTCGGACTCGAACCGACAAGGGCTTGCACCCGGCGGATTTTGAATCCGCTGCGTCTACCAATTCCGCCACGCCGGCAACGCGCGATGCATTATACGTGGGCCGCTTGGCAGGTCAATCGGGCGGCCTGACTTTGCGCAGTGAAACGGGTATCCTGTGCCGCTTGTCCAGGCGGTCGAGTCGGCGGCTGTGGGCAAGGTATCGATGTCACTATCACTGTGAGTCATGGCTTCCATGCTGCGTGCCGATTTCCATTACGACCTCCCCGAGGAGCTGATTGCTCGCTATCCCTCCGAGCGGCGCAGCGACTGTCGTCTGCTGTGCGTCGACGGCGCCAGCGGCGAGCTCAGCCACCGCCGCTTCCCCGACCTGCTCGCACTACTCGAGCCTGGCGATCTGCTGGTGTTCAACGACACCCGGGTGATTCCGGCGCGCCTGCACGGCCACAAGGCCAGCGGCGGCAAGGTCGAGATGCTGCTGGAGCGCCCGCTGGACGCTCACCGCGGCCTGGCGCATATCCGCGCCAGCAAGTCGCCAAAGCCGGGCACCGAGCTGATCTTCGAGGGTGACGTGCGCGCCGTGGTCGAGGGCCGCCGCGAGGCGCTGTTCGAGCTGCGCTTCCTGGGCGAGACGCCGATGATCACGCTGCTCGAGCGCCACGGCCATATGCCACTGCCGCCTTATATCACCCGCGAGGACGAGCTCGCCGACCGCGAGCGCTACCAGACCGTCTATGCGCGCCGCGATGGCGCGGTGGCCGCGCCCACCGCCGGGCTGCACTTCGATGAGCCGCTGCTCGAAGCACTGGCCGACAAGGGCGTGGAGAGCGCCTTCGTGACCCTGCACGTCGGCGCCGGCACCTTCCAGCCGGTGCGCGCCGACGATATTCGCGACCACCATATGCACAGCGAGTGGATCGAGGTCGACGAGACCGCCTGCGCCAAGGTACAGGCCGCCCGCGCCGCCGGCAGGCGGGTGATCGCGGTGGGCACCACCAGCGTTCGCTGCCTGGAGTCGGCGTGCCAGAAGAGTGGCAGCGGCGAGATTGCACCCTATCGCGGCGAGACCGATATCTTCATCTACCCCGGCTATGAGTGGCTGTGCGTCGACGCCCTGATCACCAACTTCCACCTGCCGGAGTCGACGCTGCTAATGCTGGTGTCGTCCTTTACCGGCTATGACACCATGATGGCCGCCTACCGCGAGGCGGTGGCCGAGCGCTACGCCTTTTTCAGCTACGGCGATGCCATGCTGTTGACGCGCAAGACGCGTTGAGTCGCCAAGCCGCTCAGTGAGAAAACGAGATTTCCATGCGTAACCAATGCTTCATGAGCTTCGAGCAGCTGGCCAGTGACGGGCGCGCCCGCCGCGGCCGCCTGACCTTCCCGCGTGGCACGGTGGAGACGCCGGCGTTCATGCCGGTGGGCACCTACGGCACCGTCAAGGGCATGACCCCCGCCTCGGTGGAGGAGATCGGTGCCGAGATCATCCTCGGCAACACCTTCCACCTGTGGCTGCGCCCCGGCACCGAGGTGATCGAGGGCCACGGCGACCTGCACGACTTTTCCCAGTGGCACAAGCCGATCCTCACCGACTCCGGCGGTTTCCAGGTCTTCTCGCTGGGCGAGATGCGCAAGATCACCGAGCAGGGCGTGCACTTCCGCTCGCCGGTGGACGGCGCCAAGGTGTTCATGGGCCCCGAAGAGTCGATGGCGGTGCAGCGCTCGCTGGGCTCAGACGTGGTGATGATCTTCGACGAGTGCACCCCCTATCCGGCCACCGAGCAGGAGGCCGAGGTCTCCATGCAGCGCTCGCTGCGCTGGGCCCAACGCTCCCGCGACGCCCACGGCGATTCGCCCTCGGCGCTGTTCGGCATCATCCAGGGTGGCATGTACCCGGCGCTGCGCGAGGCCTCGCTCAAGGGCTTGCTCGAGATCGGCTTCGACGGCCTGGCCATCGGCGGCCTGTCGGTGGGCGAGCCCAAAGAGGAGATGATCAAGGTACTCGACTACCTGCCCACCTGGATGCCCGACGACACGCCGCGCTACCTGATGGGCGTGGGCAAGCCCGAGGACCTGGTCGAGGGGGTACGCCGCGGTGTGGACATGTTCGACTGCGTGATGCCGACCCGCAACGCTCGCAACGGCCACCTGTTCACCGCCGAGGGCACGGTCAAGATTCGCAACGCCAAGCACCGCCACGACACCCGCCCGCTGGAGGCGGACTGCGACTGCTACACTTGCCAGCACTTCTCGCGCGGCTACCTGCACCATCTTGATCGCTGCGGCGAGATGCTCGGCTCGATGCTTAATACCATCCACAACCTGCGCCACTACCAGCGACTGATGGCCGGTTTGCGCGGGGCTATCGAAGCGGGTACATTGGCGAACTTCGTGGAAATGTTCTATGCGCGACGCGGCCTGCCCGTGCCTCCGGCCCCCGAGCAGTGACGCGGCGCGCTGACCCTTGCCGTAACCTTTCGTTTCTCAGGAGATAACGTCTCATGCTGGACTTCTTCATCTCGCCGGCCTATGCCGAAGGCGGCGCCGCCGGTGGCGGTATGGCCCAGATCATCATGCTGGTCGGTTTCGTGGCCATCTTCTACTTCCTGCTGTGGCGCCCGCAGGCCAAGCGGGCCAAGCAGCACAAGCAGTTGGTCTCGAGCCTCTCCAAGGGCGATGAAGTGGTGATCGGCGGTGGCGTGCTGGGTCGCATCACCAAGGTCAGCGACGACAGCGAGTTCTTCACCATGGAAGTCGCCGAAGGCACCGAGATCAACGTGCAGAAGAACGCCGTGGCCGCCGTGCTGCCCAAGGGCACCCTCAAGTCCATCTGATTTGCGGTGCACCATCAGCGTGCCGCGTCCGAGCGAACCCTCGGGCGCAGCACCTGTCCAAGCGCCGAACCCTTCTGGTATACGCCACGTCACTGCGTCAGCGTCGCCGTCAGTCAGCTACAAGGCAGGGCCTGCATGCTCAACCGATATCCCCTGTGGAAGTATCTGCTCATACTTCTCGTACTCGTCGTGGGCCTGATCTACTCGCTGCCCAATCTGTTCCAGGCGGACCCCGCCATACAGATCAGCAGCGCCCGCAGCGAGGCCCCGATCAACGAGCAGCAGCTAGAACAGATCCAGTCTGCCCTCGATGAGGCCGGGATCACCGTCAGCGCCACCGACATCAGCGATGACGCGGTGCTGATCCGCCTCACCGAGGCCGACGATCAGCACGCCGCCCGCGAATTGATCGGCGACATCATCGATGGCGACGACTACGTCATCGCCCTCAATCTCGCTGAGTCGACGCCCCAGTGGCTGTCGAACCTGGCCGCCTCGCCGATGACTCTGGGTCTCGACCTGCGCGGCGGGGTGCACTTCCTGCTCGAAGTGGATATGGACGCCGCCGTGGAGCAGCGCCTCGAGGTCAACGCCAGCGCCATGCGCGAGATGCTGCGCGGCGAGCGGATCCGCTATCGCAACACCGAGATCGACGGCCGTGACCTGATGCTGACCTTCATCAACGATGAAGATCGCGACCGCGCCCGTACCCTGATCAGCCGCGAGTTCCCCGACTTCGACTACAGCAACCAGGGCGATGGCCGCGGCGCCAGCCTGGTGATGACCATGACCGACCAGGCGGTCAACGAGCTGCAGGACTATGCGGTCAACCAGAACCTGACCACCCTGCGCAACCGCGTCGACGAGCTCGGCGTGGCCGAGCCGATGGTGCAGCGCCAGGGCCCCGACCGCATCGTGGTCGAACTGCCCGGCGTGCAGGACACCGCCGCCGCCAAGCGCGTGGTGGGCGCCACTGCTAACCTCGAATTCCGCCTCGAGGCGCGCCCCGATACACCGGATAACGAGACCGAGTCGTTCAGTTTCCGCAACGACGAGACGCGCACCGCCGACCTGATGCGCGACGTGATCCTCACCGGCGACAGTGTCTCCAACGCCAACCGCAGCTTCGACGAGAACGGCCGCCCACAGGTCAATATCAACCTCGACGGCACTGGCGGCACGCTGATGAACCGCGCCACACGCACCAATATCGGCCGTAACATGGCGGTGCTGTTCATCGAGCACAACACCCGTACCACCACGGTGATCGAGGATGGCGAAGAGGTGGAGGTGCGCGAGCCCTACACCGAGCGCGGTTTGATCAGCCTGGCGACCATCCAAAGCGCACTGGGCAACAGCTTCCGCATCACCGGGCTCGACTCGCCCACCGAGGCCGCCGACCTGGCCCTGCTGCTGCGCTCCGGCTCGCTGGCCGCGCCCATCTACTTCGTGCAGGAACGCACCATCGGGCCGAGCCTGGGGCAGGACAACATCGACCGCGGGGTGACCTCGATCATGGTCGGCCTGGCACTGGTGGTACTGTTCATGCTGGTACGCTACAAGGTGTTCGGGGTGATCGCCAATATCGCCCTGACCATCAACCTGACCCTGCTGGTGGCGGCGATGTCGATGCTCGGCGCCACCCTGACGCTGCCCGGCATCGCCGGCATGGTCCTCACGCTGGGCATGGCGGTAGACGCCAATGTCTTGATATTCGAGCGAATACGCGAAGAGTTGCGCGGCGGCCTATCGGTACAGCAGGCCATCCATGCCGGCTATGAGCGCGCCTTCACCTCGATCATCGACGCCAACATCACCACCCTGCTGGTAGCGGTGATCCTGTTCTCGATCGGCACCGGGCCGGTCAAGGGCTTCGCCGTGACCCTGTCGCTGGGCATCCTGACGTCGATGTTCACCGCCCTGCTGGTGACCCGTGCCATGGTCAACCTGATCTACGGCGGCAAGCCGGTGAAGAGGGTCTGGATATGAGGAGTACTTCGATGCGACAGTTCGATTTCATGGGCCAGCGCCGCATCGCGTTTGCCATCTCAGCCCTCATGCTGCTGGTGTCGATCGGCTCGCTGGTAGTGCAGCAGCTTAACCTCGGCCTCGACTTCACCGGCGGCACGCTGGTCGAGGTGCGCTATGCCACGGCCCCGGCCTTGGATACGGTGCGCCAGGCGCTGGAGGGCGAAGGCTTCCGCGACGTCTCGGTACAGACCTTCGGCGCTTCCAACGAGATCCTGATCCGCCTGCAGCAGGCCTTCGATGCCGATATCGGCCAACAGGTGGTCAGCCTGCTGCGCGGCGACGGCGCCGAGGTCGAGCTGATTCGCGCCGAGTTCGTCGGCGCCCAGGTCGGCGAGCAACTGCGCGACCAGAGCGGCATGGGCATGCTGGTAGCACTCGGCATCGTGATGCTCTACGTGGCCTTCCGCTTCCAGTACAAGTTCGCCATTGGCGCGCTGCTGGCACTGATCCACGATGTGATCATCGTGGTCGGGGTGTTCTCGCTGTTCCAGCTGGACTTCGACCTCACCGTGCTGGCCGCACTGTTGGCGGTTATCGGCTATTCGCTGAACGATACCATCGTGGTCTACGACCGAATCCGCGAGACGATACGCAAGTCGCGTATCGATGACATGCCGG
Source organism: Halomonas socia (assembly GCF_010977575.1). Taxonomy (GTDB): domain Bacteria; phylum Pseudomonadota; class Gammaproteobacteria; order Pseudomonadales; family Halomonadaceae; genus Franzmannia; species Franzmannia socia. The sequence goes on along the minus strand of NZ_CP048812.1, from coordinate 1,982,831 downwards.
CAATCTACAACGAAGCCATCAACTTGACCCTGTCGCGCACGCTGGCGACGTCCGGTACCACCTTGCTGGTACTGATAGCGCTGCTGCTGCTCGGCGGCGACATGATCCACTACTTCTCCATCGCCCTGATCATCGGTGTGGTGGTCGGCACCTTCTCCTCCATCTATGTGGCCGCGGCTCTGCTGCTCGCCGTCAAGCTTAAGCGCGAGGACCTGATCCCCGCCAAGAAGGAGGACGCCGAGGCAGAGGCCGAGGAGGAGCTGCCCTGACAACTGGATGCTGGATAGTAGCAAAAACGCAACCGCCCCCGCACAAGCTGCGGGGGCGGTTGTTTTCTTCAGTGGTGACGGGAGTCAATAAAACCTTACCCCAATGCTCTTGATTTTATCACCGTCTACCTCCCTAACGACCCAGTGAATGCCGTGCCAGCTGACGTCGTCGCCCACCACGGGGTGGCCTCCCACCCGCTGGGAGATGAAGTCCCCCAGCGTCATCTCTCCTTCGCCGGGCGTGATCGCGAGGCCATAGGCCTTGGCGATCTCCTTCATCTTGGCGTCGGCCTCGATCGTGAAGGGACCGAAGAACTCCTCGCTCTTCTTGAGGCGCTGTTCGCCGCTGAAGAGCTTGTTGAGGGCGGGAAGGTCATGGTCCCTCCCAATCACGCACACCACATCTCCCAACTGCAGCCGCGTGCTGCCCTTGGGGTGCAGCATGCTGCTCTCGCGAAACAACGCCGAGATAAGCGCTCCCGAGGGGAAGCGCAGCATGCGAATGGGCACGTCGTTCAGTGTCTCGTTCTCGACCCGGTAGACGAACATCTCGTAGTCGTTCTCGGGTAGCACGCCCAGCAGACCGCGCTGGTCGGGCTCCACGCTCGGCGGTACCTCCACCTTCATCCAACGCGCCATCAGGGGGATGGTGCCGCCCTGGATCAGCAGCGACATCAGCACCACGGCAAAGGCGGCGTTGAAGTAGAGCGAGGCGTTCTCGACGCCGCCGATCACGGGGAAGATCGCCAGCACGATGGGGACCGCCCCGCGCAGCCCTACCCAGGAGATGAAGCCGATCTCATGCCAGCGGAACTTGAAGAACGGCTTGACAGTCAGCACCACGGCCAGGGGCCGGGCCACGAAGATCAGCGCCAGCCCCAGCAGCGCGGCCGGCAGCGCGAACTCCAGCAGCTCGCTCGGGTTGACCAGCAGCCCCAGCACCAGGAAAAGGCCGATCTGGCTCAGCCACGCCAGGCCATCGTTGACGGGCAGGATAAAGTTCAGGTGCTTACCCGGCTGGTTGCCGATCATCAGGCCCGCCAGGTAGATCGCCAGAAAGCCACTGCCGCCCAGCACGCTAGTGACGCCAAACACGCAGAAGCCCAACGCCAGGGCGAGCAGGGCGTAGAGTCCCGGCTCCAGGTCGACCCAGCACATCAGCCGGGCGACCAGCCAGCCACCCCCGACGCCGATGACGATCCCCAACCCAAACTGCTGGACGAAGAAGAGCGCGGTCTCGACGATGCCGCCGATATCCCCGACCAGCAGCTCGATCAGCATGATGGTCAGGAAGATTGCCATGGGGTCGTTGGTCCCCGACTCGATCTCAAGGGTCGCCCCCACCCGCTCGTTGAGATTGACGCCCCTGCCGCTGAGCATCGAGAACACCGCCGCCGCATCGGTGGAGCCCACGATGGCGCCGATCAGCAGCCCCTCGATCAGGCTGAGATCGAAGATCCACATGGCGAGCAGCCCGGTAATGCCGCTGGTCAGAAAGACCCCGACGGAGGCCAGGGCCAGGGCCGGCTTGAAGGCGGCGCGGAAGGTGGTCAGCCGCGTGCGCAGGCCGCCGTCGAGCAGGATCAGTGCCAGCGCCAGGTGGGTGATCGTGAACGCCAGCGGATAGTCGTCGAAGCGAATGCCCAGGATCCCTTGCTCACCGGCCAGCATGCCGAGGCCCAGGAAGAGCACCAGAAGCGGTAGACCGAACAGGCGAGACAGCCGGCTGGCCATGATACTGAGGGCGAGAAGAAACCCGGAGAGGAGAAACAGGGTATTGATGGAGTCCATCTCTCAGCCTTAAGAAATTGAGTGGATCGGGCTATCTTTTTCCAGCAATTCGGGCTCCGCTGCTGGGTTGCAGTGGTGGATCCCCGAAGGCCAGGCATAGATCAGTGCCTTGAGAAAGGTCGCCAGGGGAATAGCGAAGAATATCCCCAGAAGTCCCAGATCCCCCGAAGAAGAGCACCGCCACGATAATCGAGACGGGGTGGATATTGTTGGTTTCCGAGAAGAGAACCGGCGCCAGCACATTGCCGTCCAGCGCCTGAATCACGCCGTAGGCGATCAGCACGTAGAGAAATTCATTACTCATACCGAAGTGGAAGCCAGCCACCGCTGCCACCGGAAGGGTTGCCACCGCCGCCCCGATATAGGGCACCAACACCGAGAAGCCCACCAGCACCGCCAGCAGCGCCGAGTAGGGCAGCCCGAAGAAAGCGAAGGTGATGAAGGAAACCGTGCCGACGATGATGATCTCGATGAACTTGCCGCGCACGTAGTTGGCTATCTGGTCATCCATCTCGTTCCAGATGCGGGTCATCAGGGCGCGCTTCTGGGGCAGCAGCGAGAGGGTGAAGCCCACCAGTTTCTCGCGATCCTTGAGCAGGAAGAAGACCAGGATCGGCACCAGCACCAGGTAGATGATCAGTGCCAGCACATTGCCGAGCGATGCCAGCGACAGGGTCAGGACGTGCTGGCCGAACTGGGTCATCTCACGCCCGGCCACACCAATCCAGCCCTGGATCTGATCCGGGGTGACCAAGTGAGGGTAGCGCTCCTGGAGATCGTCGAGAAGCTGCTGGCCGCTGGCGAATATGCGCGGCGTCTCCTGCACCAGTCCCACCAGTTGGTTCCAGATCAGCGGCATCAGGACGAAGGCCAGCGCCAGCAGCCCCCCCACAAAGATCAGAAATATCAGTGTCACCGCCATCAGGTGCGGCACGTGGCGTCGCTCCAGCCAGTTCACTCCCCCCTGCAGCAGGAAGGCGACGACCAGCGAGGTGAGGAAGGGCGCCAGCATGCGCCCGAAGAGGATCACCGCAGCGAAGCCGAGCACCAGCACCACCAGCAGGATCACCGCCTCCTCGTCTGAGAAGTAGTGATCGACCCAGCTCCTGAAGACGGAGCGCAGCATCATGGTGCCCCCTCCCAGCCCCGGCCAGCACCGTCGTGGCAGACATCTCCTCGCACCCGGCAGGCGTCAGCGAGGCAAGCGAATACCTGCCCGACCCCACGAGCAGGCAAAAACGATACCGCGCTAGGCAGACAGTGAGCACTAAGGCAGATCTCGATAAGCGAGTACGCTCGTCCAGGTAGAGGGCAGCCACCGCCGGATTTTACACTGCACATGGCAAAACCCTTTGTAATTGAAGGAAGATCTCAACTTTAACATGCCCATCCCAGGCAGGCTTGTGCTCCCCCCCAAGTTGGACACCCAATCCAACCTTCGGGATGTTTCTATGAGCAATCGATACGACGAGTGGTTCAAGCTGCGGATGGTGCGGCAGAACTACCGCGCAGCACGCTCCACTACCAGGTCAGGGCTTTGGGGGCCAACGATCGGTACGCGCCCCTGAAGGCGCGTATCCGGGCGAGCTACGACCGTCATAAAGGACGCTATGGTTATTCAGGCTGAAACTTAACGGCCTGAGTCCCGTACAACTCAGGCCTTGAGCGCCGGCTCCACCTTACTGGGTGCTAGGTGCGGGGCGCTCAGTGCTTGCTTAAAAGTGCGGCGCCAGCTGCTGCACCAGCGCCTTGTAGAGGCGCGGGCTGGCGGCCATCAACTGGCCTTCGGTGTCGATGCTCGGGCGGCCGTCGAGGCTACCCATCAGTGCGCCGGCTTCCTTGAGCAGCAGCGTACCGACCAGCTTGTCCTGCTCCTCGAGACCCAGCACAAAGGCGGCATCGGCGCGCCCGGAGGCCAGCTCGACAATGTCCAGCAGGCCGCTGCCGGTGGCGCGCTGCACCTCGATCTGCGGGCCGAGTTGCTGGATCAGCGTCAGATAGGCCGGCAGGTGGCGCGGGCGCAGCCAGCTCTCGGGCAGGCTCATGGCGATCCGTGCGCCGCCGATTGCCGAGGTCTTGGGCACTCGGATGCGCTTGCCGTTGTACTGGGCACCGCGGCCACGACTGGCGAGGAATTCGTCGTCACTGAACGGACAGATCACCACGGCGTGCTCGGGGCGCCCCTTGACCAGACATACCAGCGACAGGGCGAAGCCGGCGCTGGCCACGCTGAGGTTGGAGTAGCCGTGGAAGGGCTCGATCACCCACTGCACGTCGCGGCCTTCCCCCTCGCCTTCACGGTGCGGGGTATAGCGGCCTGAGATGCCGTGCTGCGGATAGCCCCGCGCCAGCTGACGGGCAATCAGGGTCTCGGCGTTGCGAGCCGTGTCTTCCAGCAGACGCTCGAGATTGTGTTCTTCGTGGGCGTTCTCGATACGCTCACGAATGCGCAGAAACTGTTCGGCGGCGCTGCGCGCAGCGCGCAACCCGAATTGGACCATCGGATGCATGATCGGGCCTTGAGGAGTCGGTAGCTGTTAAAGAACATGTTGCACGATTGAGCCGCGGTGAGACAGGGCTGACGGGCGACGCCGCGCATGCTAGCAGAAAGCGCCGTCGGGGGCCATCGTCGACGCCTCCGGCCTGCGCAGCGCGCCACCGTCATGCTAGACTATGCGCCCTGAATGCACTGCGCCAAGGCTCTCCATGCTCGACTCCATCCGCATCGTGCTGATCGGCACCAGCCACCCCGGCAATCTCGGCGGCACCGCACGCGCCATGAAGAACATGGGGCTCGGCGACCTGGCACTGGTGGCACCGCGCAGCGAGCACCGCTCGGCGGAAGCGATTTCCCGCGCCTCCGGCGCCGATACCATTCTCGCCGCGGCGCGGCGGGTCGAGACCTTGGAGGAAGCGGTCGCCGACTGCAGCCTGGTGGTGGGCGCCAGCGCCCGCTCGCGCACCCTGCCGTGGCCGATGCTGGCGCCGCGCCAGCTTGGCGAGCGCTTGCCCGGCGAGTTGGCCGGCGACGGCACCCGGGTGGCGCTGGTGTTCGGCCGCGAGGACAGCGGCCTGACCAACGCCGAGCTGCAACGCTGCCACGCCCATGTGCATATCCCCTCCAATCCCGAGTTCAGCTCTCTCAATCTGGCCACCGCGGTGCAGGTGCTGGCCTACGAGTGCCGCCTGGCATGGCTCGCCGCCGAGCACAGCGAGGCGCCGGAGATCACCGAGCAGAACCAGCCCTTCGGCGTAGCCTGGGACAACCCGCCGGCCAGCCATGCCGACCTCGAGCGCTTCTTCGAGCATCTCGAACGGGTGCTGATCGACGTCGACTTCCACGATCCGACCAAGCCGCGCCACCTGATGGCGCGACTGCGCCGCCTCTATCTGCGTGCACGCCCCGACCAGATGGAAGTCAACATCCTGCGCGGCATGCTCAGCGCGGTGGAAAAACACTGTAGCGAGCCCCCGCGAGGCTAGCCAGCGCTGCCTTGCAGGGGGCCGACCCCAGCCCAATAATGAACTTAGCCGCCTACGGCCGCGCCTGCGCGACCGGCTCACCGTCATTCAAGGATTGCCGCATGCTTGCCCGACTGCGTGAAGACATCAACAGCGTGTTCGCCCGCGACCCCGCGGCGCGCAACTTCCTCGAAGTGCTGACCAACTACCCCGGCCTGCACGCCTTGCTGCTGCACCGCTGCGGCCACTGGCTGTGGCAGAAGAACCTCAAGTGGCTGGCGCGCACCCTGTCGACCTTCTCGCGCTGGTTGACCGGCATCGAGATCCACCCCGGCGCGACCATCGGCCGGCGCTTCTTCATCGACCACGGCATGGGCGTGGTGATCGGTGAGACCGCCGAGATCGGCAACGACGTTACCCTCTACCAGGGCGTGACCCTGGGTGGCACCAGCTGGAACAAGGGCAAGCGCCACCCGACGCTGGGCGACGGCGTGATCGTCGGTGCCGGCGCCAAGATCCTCGGCCCGTTCAGCGTCGGCGCCGGCGCCAAGGTGGGCTCCAACGCAGTGGTCACCAAGGAGGTGCCGGCCGGCGCCACCGTGGTCGGCATTCCCGGCAAGGTCGTCAAGCGCGCCGATCCCGACGTCGAGGCGGCACTCGACGTCGACCCGGCACGCCGCGAAGCGATCTGCCAGAAGTTCGGCTTCGATGCCTACGGGGTCAGCCAGGACATGCCCGACCCGGTGGCGCGCTCGATGCAGGCAATGCTCGACCATATGCACGCCGTCGACGAGCGCATCGAGCAGATGTGCGGCACGCTGCGCAAGCTCGACGCCAGCTATCGCGATGGCCGCCTGCCGGAACTGCGCGACGAGGACTTCGCCGAGATTCTCGACGACGTCGACAGCTGCTGCCCGCCGCGCGACGAGCAACCACCCGGTGATGGCGGCGACAACCGCTGAGCCAGGCAGAGCGGCTAAAGTTGACCGGGGTGCTGGGTTTTTCCCATAATGGCGCTTTGCGATCCGCCATCAGGCTGCGATGACCCTATGCGCTTGACCACCAAAGGACGCTACGCCGTCACCGCGATGCTCGACTTGGCCCTCAACGCCAGGCAGGGTCCCTCTTGCCTGGCCGATATCTCCAAGCGTCAGGAGATCTCGCTGTCGTACCTCGAGCAGCTGTTCGCCCGCCTGCGCCGGGCTCAGCTGGTCAAGAGCGTGCGCGGCCCCGGCGGCGGCTACCAGTTGGCTCATCCGCCGGCCAGCATCTCGGTGGCACGGGTGATCGACGCGGTCAATGAATCGGTGGATGCGACCCGCTGCCAGGGGCTGTCCGACTGTCAGCGCGGCGATGTGTGCCTGACCCATCACCTATGGTGCGAGCTGTCCCAGGAAATCCACGGCTTCCTCGACGGCATCACCCTCGGCACCCTGGTCGAGCGCCACGAAGTGCAGCATATCGCCGCGCGCCAGCGGCGCCGCACCGACGACGCCACCATCGCGGTGTCGCCGCCATGAGCGCTCCGGTCTACCTCGACTACGCCGCCACCACCCCGGTCGACCCCCGCGTCGCCGAGATCATGGCCCGCCACCTGACCATGGACGGCACCTTCGCCAATCCCGCCTCGCGCAGCCATATGCCCGGCTGGCTGGCGGAGCAGGCGGTGGAAGGTGCGCGGCGCCAGGTCGCCGACCTGATCGGCGCCGACCCGCGCGAGATCGTCTGGACCAGCGGCGCCACCGAGGCCAACAACTTGGCGCTGATCGGCTTCATGCGCGCCAATCGCGCCCGCGGGCGCCATCTGGTGACCTCGCACATCGAACACAAGGCGATCGTCGATACCGCCAAGGCACTGGAGGCCGAAGGTTTCGAGGTAACCTGGCTCGATCCGCAGCCCGACGGGCGCATCACGCCCACCCAGCTGGCCGAGGCGCTGCGCGACGACACCGTGCTGGTGTCGCTGATGGCGGTCAACAACGAGCTCGGGGTGATCAACGACCTGGCCGCGCTGGCCGAGGTCAGCCACGCCCGCGGCGCGGCCTTCCATGTCGATGCCGCCCAGGCCGCCGGCAAGCTGCCGCTGGACGTCGCCGCCATGGGCATCGATCTGCTGTCGCTGTCGGCGCACAAGCTCTACGGCCCCAAGGGCATCGGCGCCCTCTACGTGCGGCGCAGCCCGGATATCCGCCTCGAAGCGCTGATCCACGGCGGCGGCCACGAGCGCGGCATGCGTTCCGGCACCCTGGCCACCCACCAGATCGTCGGCATGGGCGAGGCCTTCGCCCTGGCCGCCGCCGAGGGCGAGGCCGACCAACGCCACATCACTGAACTGCGCGACCGATTCCTGGCCGGGCTTGCCGACCTCGACGGCGTGCATCGCAATACCGCGGTCGAGGTGGCGGTGCCCAACATCGTCAACCTGGCCTTCGACGGCGTCGACGGCGAGTCGCTGCTGATGGCGCTGCGCCATCTGGCGATCTCGACCGGCTCGGCCTGCAACTCGGCGAGCGTCGAGCCATCTTATGTACTGAAGGGTATCGGCGTACCGCGCTCCCGGGCACTGGCCTCGCTGCGCTTCAGCTTCGGCCGCTTTACCCGGCACGAGGATGTCGACACCGCCATCCACGAACTGCGCCACGCCATCACCGCGCTGCGCCGCTGAACGGCGAGCCGTCGACACCCTTCATGCAACGCCCTTTATGCTAGAGTGGCTGCCATCGGGCAGCGTTTCTCAAGGAGGCAACATCATGGCCCATCTTTCGATCACTACCGCCGCCGCCCAGCAGATCCAGCAGGTGCTGGAGGAGCGTGGTCAGGGCCTTGGCCTGCGCGTCACGGTCAAGCCCAGCGGCTGCTCGGGCTACAGCTACGTGCTCGACTTCGCCGACGAAGCCGCCGCCAACGACGTGTCCTTCGAGGAGCACGGCGCACGTGTCTTCGTCGCCCCCGAGGCGCTGGAGATGCTCGACGGCAGCGAAGTCGACTATGTCTCGGAAGGGCTCAACCGTTTCTTCCGCTTCAACAACCCCAACGTCAAGGACCAGTGCGGCTGCGGCGAAAGCTTCACCGTATGAGGCGCCGCGGCGCGATGATTGTTGGATGCCACGGGAAAGCGCTATAATGCGCGGCTAATCGGAACGGCGGCGCTCGCACCGCCAGCCCTTGCGCCGATCCTGATTCACGTCGCGCCGTCCGCGGCTCCATGCTCGTCATGGCTGCCGCGGGCGGCGCGATGTCATCCGCGATGAGCCGATTGCACCCTTTCTTTTTCACACTGCCCGTTTCACACCACCCAACGGAGACACGTCCCATGGCTACCGAACGCACCCTGTCCATCATCAAGCCCGATGCCGTCGCCAAGAACGCCATTGGCGAGATCATTGCACGCTTCGAGAAGGCCGGCCTTCAGGTCGTCGCCGCCAAGATGCTGCATCTCGATGAAGGCAAGGCCGGCGGTTTCTACGCCGAGCACAAGGAGCGTCCCTTCTTTGGTGACCTGGTCGGCTTCATGACCTCCGGCCCGGTGGTGGTGCAGGTGCTCGAAGGCGAAGGCGCGATTGCCAAGAACCGCGAGCTGATGGGCGCCACCAATCCCAAGGAAGCCGCCGCCGGTACCATTCGCGCCGACTTCGCCCAGTCCATCGACGCCAACGCCGTGCACGGCTCCGACTCCGCCGCCTCGGCCGAGCGCGAGATCGCCTACTTCTTTGGTGCCGACGAGATCTGCCCGCGCTGAGGAAGCGCGTCACGCCTTCCCGCAGGGGCGCCCAGCGCCCCCTGCCCCACCGACTCGCTGACTGCCATGACTGCCACTACCGCTCCCCAACGCACCAACCTGCTGGGCCTGTCTCGTGAGCAGATGGAGGCCTTCTTTCTCTCCATCAGCGAGAAGAAGTTCCGTGCCGCGCAGGTCATGAAGTGGATCCACCACGAAGGCTGCGACGACTTCGAGGCCATGACCAACCTCTCCAAGGCGCTGCGCGCGCGGCTGGCCGAGGTCGCCGAGATCCGCGGGCCGGGGGTGGTCTATGAAGGCACCTCCAGCGACGGCACCCGCAAGTGGGTGCTCGAGGTGGAGGACGGCAGCTACGTCGAGACCGTGCTGATTCCCGCCGACAACGGCTCGCGCCGCACCCTGTGCGTGTCGTCCCAGGTCGGCTGCTCGCTGGACTGCAGCTTCTGCTCCACCGGCAAGCAGGGCTTTCAGCGCAACCTTACCTCCGCCGAGATCATCGGCCAGGTGTGGGTCGCCAGCCGCAGCGCGGGGCCGCAGAAGGATACCGCCCAGCGTGCCGTCACCAATGTGGTGATGATGGGCATGGGCGAACCGCTGATGAACTACGACAATGTGGTGCCGGCGATGAAGCTGATGCTCGACGACAGCGCCTACGGCCTGTCCAAGCGTCGCGTTACCCTGTCCACCTCGGGCGTGGTGCCGATGCTCGACAAGCTGGGTGACGACATCGACGTGAGCCTGGCGATCTCGCTGCATGCCGCCACCGACGAGCTGCGCAGCGAGCTGGTGCCGATCAACCGCAAGTACAACATCCGCGCCCTGCTCGACGCCTGCCATCGCTACCTGGCCAAGTGTGACAGCGCCCGCGTGGTGACCATCGAATACACCCTGATCAAGGACGTCAACGACCAGCAGCAGCACGCCACCCAGCTGGCCGAACTGCTGCGCGAACTGCCGTGCAAGATCAACCTGATCCCGTTCAACCCCTTCCCGCACTCAGGGTATGAGAAGCCGTCGCGCAACCAGGTGATGCGCTTTCAGCAATGGCTCTACGAGCTGGGCTACAATGCCCCGGTTCGCACCACCCGCGGCGACGACATCGATGCCGCCTGCGGCCAGTTGGTGGGTCGCGTCAAGGATCGCACCAAGCGCCACGCCCGCTATATTCAATCGATTCAGCTCGACGCCGACTGAGGCGGGTGGCGACCTTGACTTCAACCGGACACAGCGCTTTGATGGGTAGGTTTTTCAAGCTGTTGTTGCACATTGCAGCTTCCGCACGGCTGCCCGATGCGACCTTACTCCCATGCGCCGAGAGGATTCGATGATTCGTCGCTACACCCAGCCAGGATGCCGCTCGCTACGGCCGCTACTGATCGGCCTGCTCGGCGCCGCCTGGCTGACCGGCTGCAGCAGCCAACCGGCACAGCCGGACAGCGGCACCAATCCGGCCGAAGCCTACACCCAGCTGGGCATGGCCTACCTCGAACGCGACAACCTCCCGCGCGCCCAGGGCGCCTTGAACCGTGCCCTGGCGATGGCGCCCAACGACCCCGAGACGCTGCAGGCGCTGGCCATGGTCTATCAGCGCCAGGGCGAGGACGAACTCGCCGACGAACACTTCCAACGCGCCCTCTCGGCCGATGCCGGCTACACTCGGGCGCGCAACAACTATGCGGCCTTCCTGTATGACCAGGGCCGCCTGAGAGAGGCCTGCACGCAGCTCGAGCAGGCCACTCACGATACCCAATACGACAATCGCGCCCAACTGTTCGCCAATCTGGGGCAGTGCCAGCGCGAAATGGGCAATCTCGGCGCGGCAGTCACCAACCTCGAGCGCGCCCAGGCCATCGACTCGCGTAGCCCGCGCAGTTATTTCACGTTGGCCGAGATCGAATATGCCCGGGGCAACCATGCGCGGGCCTGGGAACAGCTGCAATCGTTCATGCGCCTGGCCGGCACTACGCCGGCCAGTCTCGAACTGGCCCGCGACATCGCCGATGCGCGCGACGACAGCGAGAACCGGCGTTTCTTCACCGAGCAGCTCAATGCCCTGGGTCATGCACCCTGATCACCGAATATTGACGAAGGATGCTCAGCCATGAGCGACACTCACGATAACGACGTAGCGGACTTTGCCCCCCAATCGTCACCCGGCGATATGCTCAAGCGCGAACGCGAGCGCCAGGGCATGCCCCTCGACGAGGTGGCCACCGCCCTCAACCTGCGCCCGGCGGTGGTGCGCGGCCTGGAGAGCGACAGCTACGACGAAGTGCCGGTGGCCGCCTACCGCCGCGGCTACCTGCGCGCCTACTCACGGCTGCTGGGCATCGACGACAAGCCGGTCGTCGCCGCCTACAATGCGCGCTTCGGCAGCGCCGAGGCCGAGCGCAAGGTGACCCCGGTGCACGTCACCAAGCCACCCTCCAAGCTCGGTGCCTGGCTATTCAAGCTGGTCACCCTGTTGGTGATCGTGGCGCTGCTCGGCCTTACCCTGCTGTGGTGGCAGAGCCGTGAAGGCACCGACCTGCTGGGCATGGGCGGCGGCGAACCGGTAGCCGTCGACACCCTCGACGGCACCACCATCACCGAAGGCGAAGAGGACCTCGCCTCCGGCAGTGAGCCGCTGCCGCCGCTACCCGATGATGAAAGCGACCTGGGGCTGGTCGACGACGCCCCGCTCGATGGCCCCGCCGGCGATGACCCGCTGCTGGCCGAGGAGCCGCCGCTCGACGCCCCCGCCGATGAACCGACCGCCGAGCCGCTGGTCGAAGACCCGGCACTGGTCGAGGCGGCCACCGACACGGATGCCGCTGACGATGCCACGAGCGACGACGAGCCGGCCGTCGGCGATCTGGCCGAAGCGGCCAGCGCCGAGGTCGAGGAGGCCGACGCCGCCGATGACACCGGCGCCGCCGACCCTGGCGTATTGCAGCTGACCTTCAACGAGCAGTCCTGGACCGAGATATTCGATGCCGGCAACCAGCGCGTGTTCGTCGGCCTGCAGGAGCCCGGCACCCAGGCCACCGTCGAGGGCGAGCCGCCCTTCCGTCTCACCGTAGGCAACGTGACCGGCGTCGAGCTGCGCTATCTCGGCGAACAGGTCGACCTGACCGGCTACGCCGGCAGCAACAACGTTGCCCGCTTCACCCTGGGAGAATGACCTAGTCACTATGCACGCTCAGTCTCCAATCACACGTCGTCAGTCACGCCAGATCCACGTCGGCAGGGTACCGGTGGGCGGCGGTGCGCCGATCTCGGTGCAGAGCATGACCAATACCGACACCCTCGATGTGGCCGCCACGGTGGCGCAGATCCGCCAGCTCGAGGCCGCCGGTGCCGATATCGTGCGCGTCTCGGTGCCCGACATGGACGCCGCCGAAGCCTTCGGCAAGATCAAGCGCGAAGTGGCGGTACCGCTGGTCGCCGACATCCACTTCGACTACAAGATCGCCCTGCGCGTTGCCGAACTGGGCGTCGACTGCCTGCGCATCAACCCCGGCAACATCGGCCGCGAGGAACGCGTCCGAGCGGTGGTCTCGGCAGCCCGCGACAACGGCATCCCGATCCGCATCGGCGTCAACGCCGGCTCCCTGGAGAAGGATCTGCAGAAGAAGTACGGCGAGCCGACCTCGGCGGCGCTGGTCGAATCGGCGATGCGCCATATCGACCACCTCGAGCGCCTCGACTTTCCCGACTTCAAGGTCAGCGTCAAGGCCTCCGACGTGTTCATGGCGGTAGCCGCCTATCGCGACCTGGCCAGCCGCATCGAGCAGCCGCTGCACCTCGGTATCACCGAGGCCGGCGGGCTGCGCTCGGGCACCGTCAAGTCGTCGATCGGCCTGGGCATGCTGCTGATGGACGGCATCGGCGACACCATCCGCGTGTCGCTGGCCGCCGACCCGGTCGAGGAGATCAAGGTCGGCTTCGACATGCTCAAGAGCCTGCGGTTGCGCAGCAAGGGCATCAATTTCATCGCCTGCCCCAGTTGCTCGCGCCAGAACTTCGACGTGATCGGCACCATGAACGCCCTCGAGGAGCGCCTCGAGGACGTCATGACCCCGCTCGACGTGTCGGTGATCGGCTGCGTGGTCAACGGCCCCGGCGAGGCCAAGGAAGTCGACGTCGGCCTGACCGGCGGCAGCCCCGCCAATCTCGTCTACATCGACGGCAAACCGGCCAGCAAGCTGCGTAACGACCACCTGATCGACGACCTCGAGCGTCTGATTCGGGAGCGGGTACGCCTCAAGGAGCAGGCCGAACAGGACGTGCTCGCCAGGGACGCCTGAGTGCCCGGCGATGAGTAAGGAGCAAGCGTTGAGCGACAAGAAGATCCAGGCCATTCGTGGCATGAATGACCTGCTGCCCGACCAGTCGCCGTACTGGCAGTATTTCGAGGCCCAGGTGCAGGGACTGATGCAGCGCTACGGCTATGCCGAGATGCGCATGCCGATCGTCGAGCAGACCGCGCTGTTCGCGCGCTCCATCGGCGAGGTTACCGATATCGTCGAGAAGGAGATGTACACCTTCGACGACCGCAACGGCGACAGCCTCACCCTGCGCCCGGAGGGCACCGCCAGCTGCGTGCGCGCCGCCATGCAGCACGGCCTGCTGCACAACCAGACCCAGCGGCTCTGGTACCAGGGGCCGATGTTTCGCCACGAGCGCCCGCAGAAGGGCCGCTATCGGCAGTTCCACCAGGTCGGTGTCGAGACCTTCGGCCTCGAAGGGCCGGACATCGACGCCGAGCTGATCCTGCTCTCGGCGCGGCTGTGGAAACAGCTCGGCCTGCTCGAGCACGTCACCCTGGAACTCAACTCGCTTGGCTCGCTGCAGGCGCGTGCCGCCTACCGCGAGACCCTGGTGGCCTACTTCGAGCAGCACCTCGAGCTGCTCGACGAGGACTCGCGGCGGCGCCTCACCAGCAACCCGCTGCGTATCCTCGACTCGAAGAACCCCGACATGGCGGTGATGCTCGACGCCGCGCCGCAGCTGATGGATCACCTCGACGCCGAGTCCCGCGAGCACTTCGAGGCGCTTACCGCGACCCTCGATGCCGCCGGCATCGGCTATGTGATCAACCCGCGGCTGGTGCGCGGTCTCGACTACTACTCGCGCACCGTGTTCGAGTGGACCACCAGCGCGCTGGGCAGCCAGGGCACGGTGTGCGCCGGCGGCCGCTACGACGGCCTGGTCGAGCAGCTGGGCGGCAAGCCGACCCCGGCGGTGGGCTTCGCCATGGGCATCGAGCGGCTGATCCTGCTGCTCGAGACCCTCGACCTGGTGCCCACTGAGGCCACCCCGGCCCTCGATCTCTACCTGCTGGGCATGGACGCCGCTGCCGGCCGCGAGGCGCTGCTGCTCGGCGAGACGCTGCGCGAGGCGCTACCTGCGCTGCGCGTTCAGGTACACTGCGGCGGCGGCAGCTTCAAGAGCCAGATCAAGAAGGCCGACAAGAGCGGCGCACGGCTGGCGCTGCTGCTGGGCGAGGATGAACTCGCCGGGGGCACGGTTACCGTGAAATTCCTGCGCGACGATCGCCAACAGTGCAGCCTGCCGCGTGACGGCCTGGCCGCGGCGCTGTGCGAACTGCTGAACGTTGCTTGATCGCCGCGGCGCAACGGCGCCGTGGCACGCATTCCGATTTAGAGGAGACCGCCCGTGGCGGAGCTGAGAAGCGAAGAAGAACAGCTTGATGCCATCAAGGCCTGGTGGAAGCAGAATGGCACCTCGCTGATTGCCGGGGTGGTAATCGCCATCTCCGGCGTGCTGGGCTGGAACGCCTGGCAGAACTATCAGGATAACCAGGCCGAGGCCGCCTCGCTGCGCTATCAGCAGCTGCTCAGCCTGGCCGCCGACCCCGAGCTCGACGAGGGTGGGCGTGCCGAGGCGCGCGGGCTGATCGACGAAATCACCGACAACCATGGCCGCACCCTCTACGCCGATCTGGCGCAGTTGATCGAGGCGCGCCTGGCAGTCGCCGAGGGCGACCTGGCCGCGGCGCGTGCCGCGCTCGGCGACGTCATCGACGGCAATGCCCGCGACTACGTCCAGGCCCTGGCGCGGCTGCGCCTGGCACGGGTACAGATCGCCGACGGCAACCCCGAGGCCGCCCTCGAGGTGCTCGACGGCGGCCTGCCCGACTCGCTATCGGCCCAGCGCGAGGATATCCGCGGCGACGCCTTCGTTGCCCTGGAGCGCGATGACGAAGCCCGCGACGCCTATCGCCAGGCCATGGCACTGGCCGTGGAACACGGCCAGTCGCTGTACGGCGTACAACTCAAGCTCGACAACCTCGGTGCGGAGGATGCCACCCTATGAAATCGACCCTCGTGATCGCCGCCGCGGCGCTGGCCCTGCTGGCCGGCTGTGCTGGCAAGGTGGAGCCGCAGTATCCGCCCAAGGAACTGACCAGTTTCGATGAGCAGGCCAGCTTCAGCACCGCCTGGAGTCAGCGCGTCGGACGTGGCCTGGGGCGCGCCACCTACCCCATCGCGCCGAGTCGCGAAGACGGCGTGATCTTCGCCGCCGACGAGCGCGGCGAGGTCTATGCGCTGGACGCCGAGAGCGGCGACACCCTGTGGCGCACGGATCTCGACACCCCGGTCTCCAGCGGCCTCAACGCCATTGCCGGCCAGGTCTACCTGGGCACCCGCAACGGCGAGGTGCTGGCGCTGAGCCAGAACGACGGTGACGTCGTCTGGCGTACCCGCGTCTCCAGCGAGGTGCTGGCCGCACCCCAGGCCAACCAGCAGCTGCTCGTCGTGCAGAGCGTCGACGGTAACGTCACCGCCCTGGACCGCAGCAGCGGCAACGAGGTGTGGGTCCACACCAGTTCGCAGCCGGCTCTCACCCTGCGCGGCACCGGCACGCCCCAGGTCATCGACCCGGTAACCTTCGTCGGCTTTGCCAACGGCCGCCTGGCGACCCTCGACAACCGCAGCGGCCAGCCGCTGATGGAGATGCGCATCGCCGTGCCCCAGGGCCGCACCGAGGTCGACCGCCTGGTGGACCTCGACGGCCAGCCGCTGCTGACCCCCGACGGGCGCCTCTATGTGACCAGCTACAACGGCCGCCTGGTGGCCATGGAGGCGACCTCCGGCGAGATCCTGTGGGAGCGCGAGCACTCTAGCTACCTCTCGCCGCTGCTGGTCGGCGATACCCTCTACACGGTCAACGAAGCGAGCCACATCCTCGCCCTCGACGCCCTCTCCGGCCGTCTGCTGTGGCGCTCCGAGGACCTCGAAGGCCGCTGGATCACCGCCCCGGCGCTGGCCGACAACAAGCTGGTGTTCGGTGACTTCGAAGGCTATGTGCACCTGCTCGACCGCAACAGCGGCGATTTCATCGGCCGCACCCGGGTCAACCGCTCGGGCCTCAGCCTGCGCCCGCTGACCGACGGCCGCTGGGTCTACGCCCTGGCCAACGACGGGCGCCTCGAAGCCCTGCAGATTCGCGAGACACAATGAACCCAGTCATCGCTCTGGTCGGCCGACCCAATGTCGGCAAGTCCACTCTTTTCAACCGCCTGACCCGCTCGCGGGACGCCCTGGTGGCCGATTTCCCCGGCCTCACCCGCGACCGCAAGTACGGTAACGGCGCACTGGGCGACAAGACCTACACGGTCATCGACACCGGCGGCATCAGCGGCGACGAGGATGGCATCGACGCGGCCATGGCCGAGCAGTCGCTACTCGCCATCGACGAGGCCGACATCGTGCTGTTCATGGTCGACGCCCGCGCCGGCCTGATCGCCGCCGACGAGGCGATCGCCAACCACTTGCGGGTCAACCAGAAGAAGACCTGGCTGGTGGTCAACAAGACCGACGGCCTCGAAGAGCACTCGGCGATGGCCGACTTCTGGCAGTTGGGACTCGGCGATCCGCATCCCATTGCCGCCGCCCACGGCCGCAACGTCACCACCCTGATCGACGAGGTGCTGGCACCGTTTCCCGAGCGCGAGGCCAACGCCGCCCCGACCGATCTCAGCAATGGTGTTCGCATCGGCGTGATCGGCCGTCCCAACGTCGGCAAGTCGACCCTGGTCAATCGCCTGCTCGGCGAGGAGCGGGTGGTGGTCTTCGATGAGGCCGGCACCACCCGCGACGCCATCGAGATCCCCTTCGAGCGCCGCGGCAAGCCCTATGTGCTGGTGGATACCGCCGGTGTGCGGCGGCGCAAGAACGTCAGCCAGATTGCCGAGAAATTCTCGATCATCAAGACCCTCGAGGCGATCAAGGAGTGCCACGTGGCGATCATGGTGCTCGACGCCCGCAGCGGCCTGGTCGAGCAGGACCTGCACCTACTCGACTACGTGCTGAGCAGCGGCCGGGCGCTGGTGCTGGCGGTCAACAAGTGGGACGGCCTGGAGGCCGAGGCCAAGGACAAGATGCGCGCCGAGATCAAGCGCCGTCTGGGCTTCGCCGACTACGCCGAGCTGCACTTCATCTCGGCGCTGCACGGTACCGCGGTGGGCGATCTCTATCCCTCCATCGACCGCGCCTTCGCCTCCGCCAACAGCCACTGGTCGACCAATCGCCTGACCAGCATCCTCCAGGACGCGGTCGGCGAGCATCAGCCGCCGCTGGTCCACGGCCGGCGCATCAAGCTGCGCATGGCCCACCAGGGCGGCAGCAATCCGCCGATCATCGTGGTTCACGGCAACCAGACCGAGTCGCTGCCGGATGCCTACAAGCGTTACTTGACCAACACCTTCCGCAAGGTGCTCAAGGTGCGCGGCACGCCGATCCGCTTCGAGTTCCGCTCCGGCAAGAACCCCTATGACAGCAACGCCGGGGCCAGCAACCGCGAGAAGGCCAAGAAGCGCGAGCTGGGCCGCACCAAGGAAGCGCGCAAGAACCGCCGCTGAGGGCCCACGGCGACAGCTCACTCCTCCGGCACGACCCTCACTAGCGCGCCCTCGGCGTGATCGGTGAGCAGGTAGAGATAGCCATCGGGGCCGACGCGCACGTCGCGAATGCGCGCGCCGAGCTCCTCGAACAGCGCCTGCTGCTCGACCACCCGCCCCTCCTCGCGAATCAATCGGCGCACCTGCTGGCCGGCCAGCGCCGAGACGAACAGGTCGCCCTGCCAGTCGGGAAAGGCGTCGCCGCGGTAGAGCGCCATGCCCGACGGCGCGATCGACGGCGTCCAGTGCAGCAGCGGCGGCGTGAAGGCCGGCAGCTCGCGAAACGGGGTGATCCGCGCCCCGGTGTAGTCGACGCCATGGCTGGTCAGCGGCCAACCGTAGTTGGCGCCGGGCTGGATGCGGTTGAGCTCGTCGCCGCCGCGCGGGCCGTGCTCGTTGATCAGCAACTCGTCGCGCTCGTCATCATAGACGATGCCCTGCACGTTGCGATGGCCGATGCTATACAGCTCGGGCCGCGCGCTACCGTCGCCGAGGAAGGGGTTGTCGTCGGGCACCCGGCCGTCGAGTGTCAGGCGCACCAGGCTACCCAGATGATTGCCGGCGTTCTGCGCCTGCTCGCGATAGTCGAAGCCATCGCCCAAGGTCAGCACCAGCGTCTCGTCGGGCAGCAGCGCCATGCGCCCGCCGTAGTGGGAGGCGCCGCGCTTGGCGGGGGAGGCGCAGAACAGCACCTCGCCGGCGCTGAGCCCCTCTCCGTTGAAGCGCGCCCGGCCCAGGCAGGTGTTGTTGGCACTCAGGTCGCCATAGGCGTAGCTCAGGTAGAGCAGCCCGCTGTCGGCGAAGTCCGGCGCCAGCATCACCTCGAACAGCCCCGCCTGGGCCTCGGCGAACACCTCGGGCACCCCGGCTACCGGCGCCTCGCGCAGCTCGCCATCGGTGTCGACCAGCCGCAGCCGTCCCGGCCGCTCGGTAACCAGCATGCCACCATCGGGCAGAAACGCCAGCGACCAGGGATGCTCGAGGCCTTCGACCACGGTCTCGAGGCGATAGTCGGCATGAGCCAACCCCACCAGCAGCGGCGCGGCAAGCCACGGACCCAAGCGCTTCATGACGTCCTCCCTGCACGGCAGCAGGCATATACCAGGCCGCCCAGGGCAGCACCGCCGAGCATCGCCAGCGTCCCCGAGAGGCTACGCGTCGCGGCGATCAGGGTCGGCATCGGCGCCAGCGCATCGGCGATGGTGAAGGCCAGCCACAGGCCCAGCGCGGCGGCCAGGGGATACAACAGGCCGGGAGGCAGCGGCAACCAGCGCCAGCCAAGGGTCGCCAATGGCAGCGCCACGGCCAGTGCCACCGCAACCATCGCCGCATACAGCGGGGCGAAGCCGAGCAGATCCTGCGCACTGGTCCCCAGCCGCGTGGTCAGGCTGATCTCCGCCCCCAGCGCGGCAATCGCCGCCAGATTGAACTGGGTCTGGATCAGCGACCCGCTCAGGGTCGTCACCAGCAGGGCCAGCACAAAGCCCAGCAGCGGTGTTTTCCATCTCGCCATCATCGGCTTTCCTTAGCAGTTGGTTGGCACAAAATCACTTGGCAGCCAGCTACACTGGCCCTAAAATCCGCGCGCCCCGCGACCGCTCTCAACAGCGCCCCGGCCATTATTCCATGCTCAGGAGTCCGTGATCATGTCGTTTGCTGTCTTTCGTCTGCGCCGCCGCTGGCGCCTGCTGCTGCCCACCGGCCTGGCGCTGCTGCTGGCCGGTTGCCTGGCGATGCCCCAGACCAGCCTGTTCGCGATGCGCCTGGCAGTGACCTCACTGGGCGTGGAGGACGTGCGCATCGGCCCCTACGCCATCCGCGCCGGCCTCGATACCTCCGACATCACCTCGCTGATCGCCTCCAGCCTGGGCGCCGGCAGCCTGCCGGTGCAGGCCACCCTGGCCATGGGCCTGGGGCTGCCACGGGGCATGCCACCGGTGGAGCTCAACGGCTTCCGCTGGACCCTCGACGTCCCCGACGCCGAACCGATCAGCGGCAACTACGATGAGCGCGTGGCCCTCACCCCGGGCGACGACGCCGACCTGCGCCTGCCGGTGAGCTTCGACGTGCTCGGCGACCGCCAGCGCTTCGCGCCGATGGTGCAACTGGCAAGCCAATTGGCCAACCGCGGCGAGCTGCCGCCTGGCAGCGAGCTTGCCATTACCCCCGGCGGCGTGCGCGGGCTGGGGGTCAGCCTGCCGCCGGGGCTATGGATGCCGACGGTGCGCTTCAGCGTCAATCCAGACGGCAGCCTGACGCCCACCTCCTAAGGCTAGCGCTACGCGTCCAGGCGCTGCTCGCCGATCCACTGGCAGGCGAACTGCCAGGCGGCGCGGCCGCTGCGACCGCCGCGCAGGGTAGCGAAGCGGATCGCCGCCTCGCGGGCCTCGGCGTGCCAGTCGTCAGCACTGCCCAGCCGCGACACCCAGTGTTCGCACACCTCGAGATAGGTGGCCTGGTTGAAGGGGTGAAACGCCAGCCACAGGCCGAAGCGATCCGATAGCGAGATCTTCTCCTCGACGGCATCGCCATGATGCAGCTCATCGCCGACCAGTTGGGTGTCCTGGTTATCGGCCAGCGACTCCGGCAGCAGGTGGCGGCGGTTGGAGGTGGCGTAGAGCAGCACGTTGTCCGGCGGCCCGGTCAGGGTGCCATCGAGCACGCTCTTGAGCGCCTTGTAGGCGTCGTCGTTGGCCTCGAACGAGAGATCGTCGCAGTAGACCACGAAGCGCTGCGGCTGGTCGCGCAGTTGCTGAACCAGCCCCGGCAGCCCGACCAGGTCGTGACGATCGACCTGGATCAAGCGCAGCCCCTCGCCGGCCAGGGTATTGAGCAGTGCACGCACCATCGACGACTTGCCACTGCCGCGCGAACCCCACAACAGCGCGTGGTTGGCCGGCAGGCCCTGCAGAAAGGCGCGGCTGTTGGCGAGCAGCGCGCGCTTCTGCCGCTCCACTCCGAGCAGGTCGTCGAGGGTTGCCGCATCGCGAACCGGCACCGGCAGGAGTTGTCCACCCAGTGGGTGGCGTTGCCACAGCGCCGCCACGTCACGCGTCCAGTCGATGCGCGGCGGCGGGGGCGGCAAGAAGGCCTCGACGCGATCGAGCAGCTTGGCGAGTCGCGCGGACAGCTCGGCATCCATTGATGGAGTCTCCCTCTGGTTGACCTTGGTGGGTATCCGGGTATCTTGTGGCAGATCAGTGGCTTTCGTCCACTGCCTACGGATGGACTACGAGGACGTTTGATCATGCGCTGGATCCCCCGACTCGCCATTGGCGCGCTGTGCGTATCGCTCGCCGCCTGCGCCAGCTCGCCCACCGGGCGGCAGCAATTCACCCTCTACTCGGATGAGCAGCTCAACCAGATGGGGCAGCAGGCCTTCGAACAGTATCAGGAGGATCTGACGGTGGTCGGCGGTGCCCACGCGCGCTACGCCGAGTGTATCGCCGACGCGCTGGTGGCCGAGCTGTCGGGGAGTGACCGCGACTACAACTGGCAGATCCGCGTGTTCGAGGATGACTCGGCCAACGCCTTCGCCCTGCCCGGCGGCTACATGGGCATCCACACCGGGCTGCTCGACATCGCCACCGACCAGGACCAGGTCGCCGCGGTGGTCGGCCACGAGATGGGCCACGTGATGGCCAGTCATGCCAACGAGCGGGTCTCGACCCAGTCGGCGACCCAGGCCGGTATGTCGGTGCTGTCCTCGGTGGCCGGCCTGCAGGGTCCCCAGGGCGAGCAGATGCTCGGCCTGCTCGGCGCTGGCGCGCAGTACGGCATCCTACTGCCCTTCTCGCGTCGCCACGAGAGCGAAGCGGATGTGATCGGCCTGCAACTGATGGCCGAGGCCGGCTTCGACCCGCGCGCCAGCATGACACTGTGGGAGAACATGCAGGCGGCCAGCGGCGGCCAGCCACCCGTGTGGATGTCGACCCACCCCAGCCAGGGCCAGCGCATGGCCGGGCTCGAGTCCAACATGGACGACGCCCTGTCGCGCTACGAGCAGGCGCGCAGCGCCGGACGCCAACCCAACTGCCAGCGCCCTGGCTAAGACGCCCCCGACCCGATGCTTCGACTTGGACTACTGCTACTGATCGTGCCCATCATCGTGCTGATGGGCGTCTATTTCTGGGAACTCGGCGACGTGCGCGAGTGCACCCTCTCCGGCGGCTACTGGGACTATCACGACGGCGTATGTCGTGACACCCCGCAGCCGTTCGTCTCCTGGCTGGAGCGCTACCCGCTGCTGGTCAACGGCGGCATGCTGCTGTCGGTGCTGGGGGTGGTGCTGTGCATGATCGGGCTCTACGTCAAGAAGCGCTGATTAAGCGGGCTTGCTTTGTAGACACCCTGCGAGCCCACCACGAAACGTAGCCAGCGCCTCGCGGCAACCCCGCGAGGCGCTGGCGTTTCATGCCCCACTATCTGCCACCTCCTCGTAAAGATAGCAGGCCACCTGGTGCTCGCGGGCGATCAGACGCCGCTTGGGCGAAGCCTGGGCGCTGAACTGCACGCTCAGGCTACCTTCCCGCGCCTCGACCCGCGCCGCCTGCCACAGCGACGGATGCTTGGCCGAGAGGATCGCTTGCAGCTCCTCGCGGGCCGCCGCCTCATCGGCGCCATCAACCAGCGCCAGCTGCGCCTTCAACCCCATCACGCTGGCCCCGGCCAACTGCTGTGGTTCTCCGCCGCGAATGCGCCATTCGCTGAGCGCCGTGGCAACGTCACGCCCCTCCCAGCCGCAGTGGGCCATGGCCTTGGGACAGCGGGTGTGGAAGTGGCAGCCGTTGGGCGGCTCCACCGCACTGGGGATCTCGCCAGCGCTCTCCAACGGTGGCTTGACCACCTCCGGATTGGGCTCGGGGCTGGCATCCAGCAGCAGTTGGGTGTAGGGGTGCTTTCGCTCGCGGATCAGGGTATCGGTGGGCCCCACCTCGACGATCTCGCCGAGGTACATGATCGCGGTGCGGTCAGCGACATAGCGAATGGTCGGCAGATCGTGACTGACGTAGACGAAGGAGATGCCCAGCTCATTGCGGAAGCGCCGCATCAGGTTGAGCACCCCGGCGCGGATCGACACATCGAGCATCGACACCGGCTCGTCGGCGACCATGAAGCGCGGCTCGAGGATGATCCCGCGGGCGATGGCCACCCGCTGCCGCTGCCCACCGGAGAGCTCATGGGGGAAGCGATCCTGATAGGCACTGGCCGGCTTGAGTCCGGCGCGCTCCAGCGACTCGACCACCCGCTGCTCCAGCGCATCGCCCTCGGCCAGGCGGTGGATGATCAGCGGCTCGGCGACGATATCGTGGATGGTGAAGCGTGGATTGAGGGTCTGGTAGGGGTCTTGGAAGATCATCTGCGCGCTGCGTCGAAACGCCTTGAGCGCTGGCCCCTTGAGCGCGGCGATATTAACGCCGTCGAAGCGGATCTCGCCGGCAGTGACGTCCTGCAGCCGCACCAGCATCTCGCCGGTGGTGGTCTTGCCCGAGCCCGACTCGCCGGCCAGCCCCAGGATTTCGCCCTCGCGCAGCTCGAAATCGATGTCGTCGACGGCGTGGACCTTACGCTCCTTGCGCTTGCCACGCAGGCCATCGAGGAAGCCCTGCTCCACCGGGAAGTACTTCTTGAGGCCCTCGACCTCGAGAATCGTCGTCTCGCTCATGCGCCGCTCCAGGCTGCCCGCCCCCTGGACCTGCTCGCCGAGGCGCTCGCCAGCGATCTGCCAGGTTTGGTTCTTGGCCGCCCGCTGGCGAAAATCGACGGCCTGTTCGGGATAGTGACAGGCCGCCTGGCGCCCCTCGCCGACAGCGACCAGCGCCGGCATCTCCGACGTGCAACGCTGGGTAGCGAAGGGGCAGCGTTCGGCGAAGCGACAGCCGGGAGGCGGATCGAGCAGGTTCGGCGGGCTGCCGGGAATCGAGATCAGCTCGCGCTGCGCGCCCTCGAGCGTCGGGAAGGCGTTGGTCAGGCCCATGGTGTAGGGGTGGAAGGGGCTGGCGAAAACCTCGCGTACCGGCCCGGTTTCCATGATGTGACCGCCGTACATTACCGCCACCCGGTCGCAGGTCTGCACCACCACCGAGATGTCGTGGGTAATGAACATCAGCGCCAGACCACGCTCGCGGCGCAGCTTGGTCAGCCGCGACAGGATCTGTGCCTGGGTCACCACATCGAGCGCGGTAGTCGGCTCGTCGGCGACGATCAGCTGCGGGTCCAGCGCCAACGCCATGGCGATTACCGCACGCTGCTTCATGCCGCCGCTCATCTCGTGGGGATAGGCAGAGAGTCGCCCGGGGTCGATGCCGACGTCGCGGAACAGCTGCTCGGCGTGGGCCCAGGCCGCCTTGCGCTCGATCTTGCGGTGCGCCCGCATCGCCTCGAGAATCTGCTCGCCGACGGTGTAGACCGGGTCGAGGGCATTCATCGCCGCCTGGGAGATCCAGGCGATCTCGTCCCAGCGCACCCGACGCATGGCCTCCGGATCGAGGCCCAGCAGGTCGCGTCCTGCGAAGTCGATATGCCCTCGCGGCACCTCGCCGTTGGGCGGCAGCAGCCGCAGCATGGCCTTGGCGGCAGTGGTCTTGCCGCAGCCCGACTCGCCCACCAGGCCCAGCGCCTCGCCAGGAGCGAGGGTGAAGCTCACCCCGTCCACGGCCTGAACGGGGCCCGCCCCGGTGCGGTAGTGAATAGCCAGGTCATCGACGGTCAATAATGGAGATGCGGTCATCGACGTGCCCTCAGTCGCGGGTTGGCCACCAGCTCGAGCGAGCGGGAGATGAAGAACACGGAGAGCACCGTGATCATGATCAGCAGCCCAGGGGGCAGGTTCCACCACCAAGCCTCGCGCCAGGCCCCGGAGAGCCGCGCGTTGTGCAGGATGCCGCCCCAGGAGATCGACTGCGGCGGCCCCAGCCCGAGGAACGACAGCGTCGCCTCGGCGATAATCGACACCCCGACGATGATGGCCAACTCGAGAAACACTAGCGGCATCACGTTGGGGAAGATATGCAGGTACATGATGCGCAGGTCGGAGGCGCCGGCGACCCGCGCTGCCTTGACGAAGGGCCGCTCGCGCAGGCTCAGCACCTGAGAGCGGATCAACCGCGCCACGGTGCGCCAGGTGAGCAGCGACACGGCGAGGATCACAATGAACAGGCTGGGCTCGAACAGCAGCACCAGAATCAGTGCGAAGGGCTCGAAGGGGATGCCATACATCACATCAACGGTACGCATCAGCACAGTTTCGGTGCGCCCGCGGAAATAGCCGGCCACGAGCCCGACGTTGGCGCCGATCAGCACCACCAGGGCGGCACCCAGAAAGCCTACCAGCAGCGCGATCTGCGAGCCGTGAACATTCTGGCTATAGAGGTCGCGACCGAGGTGGTCGGTACCGAACCAGTGCTCTCCGGAGGGCGGGGCCAGGCGATTGACGAAGCGATCCGAGCCCAGCGCAAAGTAGTTGTCATCGGTGACCATTAGCGTACGCAGGTGACGCTCCTCGTCGCTGGGCATCAGTTGCCAGTCGCCGCCGGGCTCGCGCTCGAAGACAATGCCGCTGCGCCCCACCGCGAAGGCATGACCGTCGTCGGTGATCCAACCTGAGCGCATCGCGCGAGAGTCAGGGGCGTCCTGGCTCTGCCAACTGCCCTCGGCGGCGTCGCGGACCAGCAGGGTGCCTCGTTCACCAACAATCAGGCCGGCGCCGCTGTCGGCGATATGGATGTGATTCAGCTCACGGTTGCCGGGCAGCCGCTCCAGACTCGGGGTGTCGTCGTCGGGCTCGAGGCGCAGTGCCAGACCGCGGTCACCTACCAGCCAGGCGCTGCCGTCGACATCCAACGCCACACCGTTGAGGTCGAAGCCGCGTCCCACCGGACTCTGCAGCGACTCGACCTCACCACTCTCCAGATCTAGCCGCCAGATGGTTTCGCCGCCGCCGACCAGCAGCGCGGTACCTGCGTCGCGCCAGGCAATGCCGTTGACGCCCAGCGGCTCGGGCATGTCGAAGGTCTGCCAGGCATCGTCCGGCGTCCACAGCGCCACCGTACCCTCGGCGCCGGCCACCAAAGTCGCCCCATCTTCGCGGATATTGACCGCATTCAGGGTCGCAGTGAGCGGCGTATCGAGGCGCGACCAGTCACCGCCCGCATAGCGCCACACCACACCGTCGCGGCCCACCGCCATGCCCAGGCCATCGCGATAGTCGGCGGCGTTAAGCGTTGCTTCGCCGAGCGGCGGCGAGGCTCGCCAGCGCACCTGGTTGCCGTCGACGCTGCGCGTGAACAGCGAGCCCTCTTCACGCTCGTTGACCGCCAACGGTGCATGAGTGGAGAGCACCGGCGCGAACAGTGCCATGGAGATGATCGACAACAGCACCGCCAGACCCACCAGCGCCAGCCGGTCACCGAGGATCGCCCGCAGCGGCTCCTGGGCGCTTTTCATCAGTCGTGATCGGTTCATTTGAAGCTCACCCTCGGGTCCAGCATGGTGTAAAGGATATCGACCAGCAGGTTGAGGGTGATGACGAAGGCCGCCATCACCAGGAAGCTGGCCTGGGCAAGGGGGAAGTCGGAGGTACGCACCGAGTTGAGGATTTCACGCCCCAGCCCCGGCCACGAGAACACCACCTCCACCACCACCTGGCCACCAGCGGCCAGACCCACGGTCACCGCCAGTTGGGTGACCACCGGCAGCAGCGCGTTGCGCGCGGCGTGAGCATAAAGGATGCGACGCTCCGGCAGGCCCTTGGCGCGGGCCATCTCGATGAAGTCCTCGCCGTACACCTCGAGCATGGTGTTGCGCATGATCAGCAGCGGCGAGCCCAGATAGTAGAGCGCCACCACCAACGCCGGCAGGATCAGGTGGTGCAGGAAGTCCAAGGTGAATATCTTGTCGAAAAAGCCCGACGCTTCGTAGGGCAACGTGCGCATGCCGCTGGTGGGCAGCCAGCCGAGGGCGATGCCGAACACCAGGATGGCGATCATGCCGGTCCAGAACATCGGCGCCGAGCGGAACATCAGGCCGACGAAGATACCGCTGGTATCAGCACGACTGCCACGCCGCCACGATAGCCAGGCGCCCAGCGGTGCACCCACCGCATAGGCCAGCACGATGGCCGGCAGCATCAGGATCATGGTGTTGCCGAGCCGCTCCCAGATGATATCCGCTACCGGCGCGCGGTAGTGGAAGGAGTAGCCGAAATCGCCCTGGACGATATTCGCCAGATAGATGAAATACTGCTCCCAGATCGGCCGGTCGAGGCCGAAGCTGGCGCGGATCCGCTCGCGCTCCTCGGGGTTCAGGCCCTCGGTGATCAGCGCTGCGGTGGGGTCGGGTAGCCCCAGACGAAACAGGAAGAACAGCAGGGTGGCGATGATGAACAGCGCCATGAAGCCGTGCAGCACACGGCGTATCAGGTAGCTTCTGCGTGACGACATGACGGACTCGCTGTGAACGGCCGTTCACCCCGCGCGGCCTTGTGGGCAGCGCGGGGTGGCGGCAGGCACCTATGATGGGGATGGTGTTGCGATGCACTCAGCGCACCAGGCGACCGTCCTCGTCCCAGGCGTAGCCGGCCTCTTCCAGCTCGGCACGGGCGGCGTCCATATCGAAGTCGAAGCGCTCGATGAAGGCCTCATGCCAGAAGGTGTTGACCGGCGCGATCACGCTGGAGCCCACCTCGCCGCGGCCGTCGAGCAGCACATCGACCATCCGCTCGCGGTCGCTGGCCATGGTCAGCGCACGACGCACGGCGCGATCGTCGAGGGGGGCGCGGCGCAGGTTGTAGGTCATGTGGTAGTAACCGAAGTCGGGTACGTTGACCACGGTGAGGTGGTCCTCGCTCTCGGCCAGGCTGATCTGGCCAGGCTCCATGCGCCAGGCGGTGAGATCAATCTCGCCGGTCTGCAGGCCAGTGTAGACGCCTTCCATGTCGGCATAGATGATGAACTCGACGCCGTCCACGGCGATCTCGTCAGCATGGAAATGGTCGTCAAACTTGCTGATGGCCATGAATTCGCCGCGGTCGAAACGCTCGAACTGGAAGGGCCCGGAACCCACGGTGGGCACCTCATCGGGACTCAGTGTCGAGGCATCGTCGATCTCGGACCAGATATGCTCGGGCAGGATAGGGATCTGCGACAACGTGATGCTGGCGAACGATGCCGACGGTTCGCTGAGGTGGAAATGTACGGTGCTACCGTCGATGACCTCGGCAGACTCCAGCGTATCGAGATAGGAGTTGAAGTAGCTGTAGTCCTGGTCGAGATAGTAATTGAAGGTGAAGGCCACGTCGTCGGCGGTGACCGACTCGCCATCGTGGAAG
The DNA here is from genome assembly GCF_010977575.1 of Halomonas socia. Classification (GTDB taxonomy): domain Bacteria; phylum Pseudomonadota; class Gammaproteobacteria; order Pseudomonadales; family Halomonadaceae; genus Franzmannia; species Franzmannia socia. Next base: position 1,954,335 of record NZ_CP048812.1, on the reverse strand, counting down.
GTCATCCCCTCGCGCAGGGTCACCGCCACAGTGGTGTCGTCGACCTGCTCGACCTCTTCGGCGGCCCAGGGCAGCGGCTCGACGTCGGCGGAGAGGCGCACCAGGCGATCATAGTAGAGGCGCATCCACTTCCAGCCCCACACCGAGGTGGACGCCAGCGGGTTGAGGTTGTCGGGCTCCTGGGGGCCGCCGATACGCAGGGTGCGACGGTCCCCTACCGGCTGGGCTTCCATCGGCCCCCACTCGCTGTACAGGCCCTCGCCGGCCATCGGCTCGAAACCGTCGAAGGCCTCGTGGTTGTAGGCCACCACCTCGTCGCGGTGGAACAGCACCACCAGCGGCGCATCCGGCTTGTAGAGCTCCTGCATTTCCATCACCAGTTGCTGGCGCTCATCCGGGTCGAAGGCCTGGGACTGCTGGTCGAACAGCGCATCGAACTCGGGGTTGTCATAGCCACCCGGATTGTTGCCGCCGGGGTTAGCCTGGCGCGAGTCGAGGGTGCTGAGGAAGAACTGCGGGTCGAGGCGGTCGGTGCGGCCGGTCCAACCGAGGATGGTGACGTCGAAGTCCTGCTGATCGTAGAACCGCTCCAGGGCGGTGCTGAACTCGGTGGGCTGGACATTGACGTCGAAACCCAGCTCTTCCCAGCGCTCGGCGATGATGAAGGCCGCCTCGTAGCGGATCGGGTCGTAGGATTCGGTGGTGGTCATCAGGTCGATCGAAGCCACCCGCTCCTGGGCCAGCGTCTGAGCGCTGAGTGACGCCGCGGCTAGGCCCATGGCACTCGCTAGAAGCGTTCTCTTAAAACGCGTCGCTGCAATATTTTTCACTGTTATCTGCCTCATTGTGCGTTGTTATTCGGAGATTAGGCGCCTTTGCAATAAAGACTTCTGGCCAGGCTAGGAAAGCCCGGGAGAGGCGTCAAACGCTCGATTAAACGCAACGGCCATGGGAAAACGACGACGCCCCGCCGGACCAGGCCCGGCAGGGCGCGCGTCTTCAAAGTGCTTCGACTCAAAAGCCAGCACTACCCGCTTCTTGTCAACGGGCGGCATGCTGCTGTCGGTGATGTACGTGTTCAGGTTTTACGTCGAGATGCGCTGAGAGCAACTCCTGACTGGTCCGTATCAGCTATGTCGGTTTGTCCAATGCATAAAGTGCCCGCGCCCGTTCGAGGTGCTTCTGCATCTCGTAGACCGCCTGCTCAGGCTCACCAGCCTCGATACGATCGACAATACGCTCATGCTCCATGATCGTAATCGACTCATTTCCTTCCCAGTGCAAGAGACTAGAATGAAAGCGCGCTAACCAACCTAGCATCGCTTGGCTGGTGGCCGTGAAAATGGGATTGAGCGTCATCGCGGTAATCGCCGTATGAAAGGCCATGTCGGCTTTCACGAAAGCTGCAGCATCCTCGTTCAGGTAGCGCCGCTGCGCCGATACTAGCTCTCGCAACCTCACCACATCCTCAGGCGTAGCCTGACGCGCCGCCTTCTCGACCATGCCCAGCTCGAAGAATGTCCTTGCTTCCTTTAACTGCTCCAGCGACTGCGGAGAACTGGCCAACATATGGCGGGCAGTCAGGTCGATCTGGGCAATCAGCCCCATGGCCGTAGGCTGCAGCACTCTCGGACGTTGGCCATGGTTGATCTCTACCAAGCCTATCCTCTCAAGCGATTGCATCGCCTCGCGTATTGCCGGCCGCCCCACCCCGTAGCTATCCATCAACTCCCGCTCCGAGGGCAGAGTATCTCCAGGACGGCATCGCCCTGACTCAATCATCTCGTAGAGCCTATCGAAGACCTCGTCGGACAGCTTGCGCCGAGTGATCTTGGGTGTCGGGTCCATGTTTTTCTCCTCACAAGCCTCTGGACGATGGTCAATCCAGACGTATATCCAGCGGCGCAAACGCGTTAGCAGTCTATCCGCTGCGGGCACTGACCCTCAAATACGACTAAAGCAGCGTTTGACTAACTGGAATTGATATTATGTCATCATACCAGTTGTCGGGCAAATTCTTCCCACGCCTTAGCAGCCCGTCGACACCACCGCCTTGGTTGCGGTGAAACCTCTAAATCAGGAGTCTCACATGGTCAAAATTGCGCTGATCGGTGCGGGCGGCAAGATGGGCTATCGCTTGTCCAGCAACCTGCAGCGATCCGACTACGACGTCCATCATGTGGAGGTCAGCGATGCCGGACGAAAACGACTCGATCAGGGACTCGGCGTTCACTGCGTGGACGTGGAGCAGGCCGTACCTGGCGCCCAGATTGTGATCCTAGCGGTACCCGATAACCTGGTCGGTCGTATCGCCGAAGAACTCTCGCCACTCATGGCCAGCGGCACCATGGTAGTCACCCTGGATGCCGCCGCCCCCTTCGCCGGCCATCTGCCGAAGCGTGATGACTTGGTCTACTTCGTGACCCACCCCTGCCACCCACCGATCTTCAATGACGAGACAGACCCAGAGGCCAAACGTGACTTCTTCGGCGGTCACCTGGCCAAACAGCATATCGTCAGTGCCCTGATGCAGGGTCCCGAGGAGCTGTATGCACTGGGCGAGGACGTCGCCAAAATCATCTATGCCCCGGTGGTGCGCTCGCACCGCGTCTCAGTAGAGCAGATGGCACTGCTCGAGCCGGGCCTGTCGGAAACCGTCTGCGCCACCCTGCTGGCGGTAATGCGCGAAGCGATGGATGAGGTCGTGGCGCGGGGAGTGGACAGGGAGTGCGCCAGAGACTTCCTGCTTGGCCACTTGAATATTCTCGCCGCAGTGACCTTCGAAGAGCAGCCTGGCGTTTTCTCAGATGCCTGTAACAAGGCCATAGAGAACGCCAAACCACAGCTGATGCGAGATGACTGGAAGCGTGTCTTCGAGCCCAAGGAGATCACCGAAAGCATACGCCGCATCACCTGAGGGCCTTCCTCGGCCCCCACCCAACATAACGACAATGATCAGGAGCCACCATGAACACTAACGCCACCAACAAGACCACCGCTGCCATCGCCTTGGCCTTCTCACTGCCGCTGCTGTTTGGCGGAGCTGCCTTTGCCATTCAGGAGATGAACTTGGCCTTCACCCCACCGCTGAGCTCGCATTATGGCGACGCCGGCCGCGCCTTCGCTGAGGAGATCGAGCGCCTCAGCGATGGGGAGTTCAAGATCACCCTGCAACCTGCCAGCGCCATGGGAGGCGAGCGGGACGTCCTGGAAGGACTGCAGATCGGCTCGGTGGAGCTGACGCTGACCTCGACAGGGCCTATCGGTAATTTTATTCCTGAAATCTATGCCCTCGACTTCCCCTTCCTGTTCCGTGACTACGAGCATGCCCATGCCGTACTCGATGGCGAGATTGGTCAGGAACTGCTGGCAGAGTTCGAGAGCGAGGGGCTGATTGGCCTGGCCTGGGCCGAGAACGGTTTTCGCCATCTGACCAACAGCCTGCGTCCGGTGGAAACGCCCGAGGACATGAAGGGCATGAAGATCCGCACTATGGAGAATCGGGTACACCTGGAGACCTTCCGCGAGCTGGGCGCAGCGCCAGCCCCGCTGTCATGGACCGAAGTGATCACCGCGCTACAGCAGGGCACCATCGATGGACAGGAGAATCCAACCCCCATTCTGACCGTCAACAGCATCTGGGAAATCCAGGACCACCTGACCCTGACCGGCCACGTCTATTCGCCAACCGCGGTGGTGATGTCGCAGATCTACTGGGATGGTCTCACCGAGGAGCAGCAGGGTTGGTTCCGCCAGGCAGCCCAGGTGGCGGCCCAGGCCTCTCGCGAGTCGGTCGCACGCATCGAGGCCGAGGGCGTCGAGTTGCTGCGCGAGAACGGCATGCAGGTGGTCGACGAGATCGACTACGAGCAATTCCGCAGCGCCGTGCAACCCGTTTATGACCGTTTCGCCGGTGAGTTCAACGGTGACTTGCTGGAGCGTATCCGCAACACCCAGTGACGCCTGATCGCGGCGCCTCCCCGGGGAGGCGCCGTTTCCCGGATGACGAGGAGCGCCCTAATGTTCTCTCTGTTCACTGCCCTGGCACAGGGATTGGTCAGGCTCACTCATAATCTCGCGGCCCTCCTGCTGGCCATTGCCGTGGCCTTGGTCTTCTACCAGGTGTTCACGCGCTTCATTCTCGGCAACCCAGCGTCCTGGTCGGAAATCCTCGCCCGCGGCCTGATCATCTGGAGCATGTTCCTAGTCAGTGCTGCCGCCTTCTGGCACGGCGCCATGATCGCCATCGGCCTATTCATCTCTCGCCTTCCGGCACATCTGCGCATTCACGGCCAACGCCTGGTATGCGCTGCGGTGTTGACGCTACTGGGGCTGCTGGTCTGGCAGGGCTATCTCATCACAGTGAGGGTCTCCCGCCAGCAGATCGCCATGCTCGAGATCTCCATGTCGTGGTTCTACGCTGCCATCCCCGTGGGCTGCGCCATCGCCGCCATTGCCGTCATCGCACGCCAGTTCGAACGGGAACGAGAACACCGCCACGCCTCGCGTACGCCCACCCTCGGTGAACATCAGGCAGGAGAAAACCCATGAACTTCGCCATCGGCTCCGTGCTGGTCGGGCTCTTCGCCCTGTCGATACCCATCGCCGTGGCGATTGCCCTAGCCGCCGCCACGGGCCTTTATTTCTTTACCAACGTCCCCCTCCAGGTTGTGCCCCAGCGGATGTTCGTAGGTCTCGACAGCTTTCCGCTCATGGCCGTTCCCTTCTTCATCCTCGCCGGCAATATCATGAGCAACGGCGGGATCGCCGCACGCATGGTGGAGTTCGCCCGCTCCCTGGTCGGGGGCATCCAGGGCGGACTGGCCTGCACTTGCGTGGTTACCTGCATGCTCTTCGCGGCCATCTCGGGTTCCAGCGTAGCCACCACCTTCGCCATCGGTGCCATCCTGATTCCCGCCATGGTGCAGCGCGGCTATCCACCCCCTATGGCTGCATCGGTCCAGGCCTCTTCGTCGGAACTCGGCATCATCATCCCCCCCTCGGTGCCATTGATCCTGTATGGCGTCAGCACCGAGACCTCGATCACCCAACTATTCATGGCCGGCTTCGGCCCTGGGCTGTTGATCGGCACCGCACTGATTGTGATGATCGCTATCTGGTGCCGCATCAAAGGGTACGGCACCCAAGATGGCGAGTTGCGCAGTCCAATATGGCCTGCCTTTCGCAGTGCCTTTCTCGCCCTGTTGATGCCCGTGATCATCATCGGCGGTATCTACGGTGGCATCTTCACGCCAACCGAGGCCTCCGCCGTGGCAGTCGCCTACGGCCTGTTCCTGGGCATGGTGGTCTATCGCACCATCGCCCTGCAGGATCTGCCCAGGATCTTTCGCGAGAGCGCCATGTCAGCGGGCGCCGTTATGCTGATCATTGCCGCGGCCTCTGCCCTGAGTTTCGTCATCGGCCGCTCGGGGCTGGCCACAGACATCGGCGCCTGGTCCCAGAGTGCCTTCGACAACCGCTATACCTTCCTGCTGGCGATCAACATGCTGCTGCTGGTGGTCGGGATGTTCATCGAGACCTCAGCTGCCATCCTGATCCTGGCTCCGATCCTGGCGCCCATCGCTATCGGCTTCGGCATCGATCCAGTACATTTCGGCATCATCATCGTGGTCAACCTGGCCCTCGGCATGTTCACCCCGCCGCTTGGCGTCAACCTCTTTGCCGCCGCTCAAGTGGCCAAGCTGCCAGTGGAGCATCTGTTCCGCTACCTGCTGCCGCCGGTGCTGACCATCATCACCTGCTTGATGCTGATCACCTATGTACCAGCGATCTCCCTGTTTCTGCGCGACCTGCTCTATTGAGCCACGCCTCACATAGCCACGGAGCCTTACGATGAGTGCCAGAATCCACGCCCGCTACTTCATCGAAACCCCCTATGATCTCGAGCATGCCGCCCAAGTGATGGCAGGAGAACAGTCATCGGGCACCTTCACCCGCCTGGCCAGCGAGACCGATACCTTGCGTGAGGCGCACGGCGCTCGGGTCGAGTCCATCCAACGCCTGGAGGTAGTCGACCAGCCCTCGCTACCCATGCGCGCCGACCTGGCGCCGATCGCCGCGCACCGCTACCGGCGCGCCCTGGTCGAAATCTCCTGGCCCCTCGAGAACCTCGGACCCTCGCTGCCCAACCTGAGCTCTACGGTAGCCGGCAACCTCTTCGAGCTGAAGGAGTTCTCGGCACTGAAGTTGCTCGACCTCGAACTTCCCTCAGCCTTCGTCGATGCGTATCCGGGCCCACAGTTCGGTACTACAGGGACTCGCCGGCTCAGCGGCATCGAGAGTGGGCCGCTGATTGGCACCATTATCAAACCCAGCGTCGGCCTAACACCAGCCCAGACCGCCGAGATGGTCGAGCAACTGATCGAGGGCGGCATCGACTTCATCAAGGATGACGAGCTCCAGGCCAACGGTCCGCATAGCCCGCTCAAGGCAAGGGTCGACGCCATCATGCCGCTGATCAATGCCCATGCCGAACGCACCGGCAAGAAGGTGATGTATGCCTTCAACATCAGCGGCGACATCGATGAGATGCGCGGGCACCACGACTACGTGGTGGCCGCCGGCGGCACCTGCGTCATGGTCGCGATCAACAGCGTCGGTCTGGCCGGCGTCACCCAGCTTCGCCGCCACTGCCAGGTCGCCCTGCACGGCCACCGGGCCGGCTGGGGGCTCTACAGCCGCTCGCCACATATCGGCATGGACTTCAGCGCCTACCACAAAATGTGGCGCCTGGCGGGCGTCGACCACATACACGTCAACGGCCTGCGCAACAAGTTCAGCGAGGAGGATGACAGCGTCATCGCCAGTGCCCGGGCCTGCCAGACACCGCTGTTCGGAGCCTCGGCACCGGACTACACGGTGATGCCGGTCTTCTCCTCGGGGCAGAGCGCCGCCCAGGTGGCGGATACCCATGCCGCCCTGGGCAACACCGACCTGATCTACTGTTGCGGCGGTGGCATCATGGCCCACCCCGGCGGCATCGCTGGCGGGGTTGCCAGCCTGCGCCAGGCCTGGGAGGCCGCCGTGTCAGGTGTAGACCTGATCGACTTCGCCCGCGAACACCGTGAACTCGCCCAGGCCATGGAGACTTTTCGCTGATGACGATCTCCCCGCTGCTGTCCTACTATGGCGATGACCTGACCGGCTCCACCGACGTCATGGAGGCCTTGAGCCTCGGCGGCATCCCTACCGTACTGTTCCTCGACCCGCCCAACGCCGAGCAGCTTGTCAGTTTCGCCGATTGCCGCGCGATCGGGCTGGCCGGTAACAGCCGCAGCGAGACGCCCGAGTGGATGGACGATCATCTGCATCACGCTCTCACCTGGCTGCACTCACTCGAGGCCGAACTCTGCCACTACAAGATTTGCTCGACCTTCGATAGCGCGCCTGAGGTCGGTAATATCGGCCGCGCCCTGGAGATCGGCCAGGCGCTGTTCGACCAGGCATGCGTGCCCTTGGTGGTGGGCGCCCCGCAACTGAAGCGCTATACCGTCTTCGGCCAGCACTTCGCCGTGTTCCAGGGCGAAGTGCATCGCCTCGACCGTCATCCGGTGATGTGCCGCCATCCGGTCACCCCCATGGGTGAGGCCGATCTTCGTCGGCACCTGGCCGACCAGACCGCACTGTCCATCGGACTCGCGGACATCCTGTGTCTCGCGCAACCGGATGTCGACGAGCGCATCGACCGACTGAGAGACGTCTATCAGGTACTGCTCTACGATGTGCTCGACTCGCGGCACCAGACCGAGGTCGGACACCAGCTCTGGCGCACCCGGAAGCCCCGGGGTAGCTATGTGGTGGGCTCGTCCGGTGTCGAGTACGCACTGCTGGATGCCTGGCGCCAGCAGCAGCGCGCTCCAGCCACGGCGCCCCCTTTCACACCGCCGGGAGCGGTGGATCGAATCGCCGTGGTGTCGGGGAGTTGCTCGGAGGTTACCGCCCGCCAGATCCGCTGGGCCGAAGCCAACGGCTTCCGCTCCATCCCCTTGGACGTGGCCGGCCTAATCAGCGACGAGAGCAGCGAAGGCATCATCCAGGCCGCGATGGAGGCGGCCAATGACGCCCTGGTAAATGATACGAGCGTGATCCTGCATACCGCCATGGGGCCCGAGACGAATGCCTCGGCGGTGGAACAAGGAGGGCCCCAGGCACGCCGCCGCATCGGCCGTACGCTGGGTCAATTGCTGCGCCGACTGGTCGAGACACATGGATTGCGCCGGGTCGCCATTGCCGGTGGCGACACATCCAGCCACGCCCTGCGCGAGCTGCAGGTCCACGCCCTGACGACCCGCCTGCCCCTGCCGGAGACACCCGGCTCACCGCTGTGTCGTGCCCATAGTGATGAGCCGACCTTCGACGGTCTCGAGGTTGCCCTCAAGGGGGGCCAGATCGGCTCAGATGCCTACTTCGTCAATATCCGGGACGGTCAGGCCTAAGCCGCACCACTCGCTTACCAATCCCCTTGCCGGTGAAGAGGCCGCAGAAAGCCTGCGGCCAGGCGTCAAGCCCGTCGACTATATCGAGGGGAGCCAGCGGATCGAGTTCGGCTATGTCGGCCTGAAAACGTGCCCAGTGCTCGAATTCGTGGCCGGGTACCACGAAAGGCATCAGCCGCGCGCCGATCGCCGGCAGGCGTGCCAGGTTGGGTGGCGCTCGGCGCGGTTCGGGGTCGTGGTACTGACTGACCAGGCCACACAGCACCACTCGCCCGCCGGGGCGCAGCCCCTCGATGGCCGCTTCGAAGACCGGCCCGCCGAGGTTCTCGAAATCCATATCGATCCCCTCCGGGGCAGCCGTGGCCAGGGCGTCTGCGAAGCCTTCGGTATCGCGGTCGTCGAGAACCGTGTCAACCCCCAGGGTCTCTTTCAGCCAGTCGCGCTTGGCGCCGCTGCCGGCGCTGCCGATCACCCTCGCCCCCTCACGCTGGGCAAACTGCACGGCCAGGCTGCCCACCGCGCCGGCGGCGGCCGACACCAGCAGCGTCTCGCCGGACCTGGGCCGGCCGTAGTGGCGTATGCCCAGCCAGGCGGTGAAGCCGGTCATGCCGCGGGCGTGGAGCCAGCGCTCGGGGGATGGGGTCTCGCCAGGCAAGCACAGCGGCAGCAGGGCTTGAGGCTCGGGGACCGTAAGACGCGCCCGGTCGGCCACTGGCAGGTGGCCGACTACCCAGTCGCCCTCACGCCAGCGCCCACGGCTACGCAGGATACGACCTAGTCCCCAGGCGGAGAGCGGCGTTCCCGGCCCCCATTTGGCCAGGTAGCCATAGCCCTCGGGCTGCATGCGGGTACGCATGTAGGGATCCACCGACAGCCAGTGCAGATCGAGCTCCACCTGGCCCGGTGAGAGTGGCGGCAGCGGCACCTCCCCCAGCGAGAAGTCGGTAGGCACCGGCAGCCCCGCGGGGCGCCGCGCCAGGTGCCAGTGCCGCGCCGAATCGGCCATGTCACTCAGAGCGAGCGGCGCAGCTCGGCGAGTACCGGAGCGGTGTCGGGGTGCTGACCGCGCCACAGGCGATAGGACTCGGCGGCCTGGCCGACCAGCATGCCCAGGCCGTCGATGGGCCGGGCGCCGCGGGCGGCGGCCCAGCGCAGGAATACCGTGGGCTCGGCGCCGTACATCATGTCGTAGGCGGTGGCGTCCTCGGCGAACAGGACGTCGGGCAGCGGCGGCAGGTCGCCGGCGAGGCTCGCGCTGGTGCCGTTGATTACCACGTCATAGGGGGCGTCGACGGCCTCGAAGCCGCCGCCGCTGATCGCCCCCAGATCGGTGAAGTCGGCGGCCAGCGCTGCGGCCTTCTCGGCGGTGCGGTTAGCGACCAGGACGCTGGCCGGCTGGGCCGCCAGCAGCGGCTCGAGCACGCCGCGCACCGCGCCGCCGGCGCCCAGCACCAGCACCCGGGCGCCGGCCAGCGTCACGCCGTGGTCGTGCAGGTCGCCGACCAGCCCCACGCCATCGGTGGTGTCGCCATGAGTGACGCCCTCGGTCCCCAGCACCAGGGTATTGACCGCCCCGGCGCGGCGGGCGCGTTCGCTGAGGCTGTCGCACAGCCGGTAGGCCTGCTCCTTGAAGGGCACGGTAACGTTGGCGCCGCGCCCCCCTTCGGCCATGAACCTTTGCCAGGCGCCGGCGAAGTCGTCCAGCGGCGCCTCGATGGCGGTGTAGGCGATGTCGTCACCCAGGGCGGTGGCGAAGGCGGCGTGGATGGCCGGCGACTTCGAATGCGCCACCGGATGGCCGAATACGCAGTAACGATCGGTCATGAGACCTCCTCTTCTCCCAGCCAGTCGCGGGACGCAGATAATCGCGGTACAGCAGCTCTTCGGGGCTGTTTGGGGCCGGCGTATAGCCATACTCCCAAGCCGCCAGTGGCGGCATCGACATGAGAATCGACTCGGTGCGCCCGCCACTCTGCAGGCCGAACAGGGTGCCGCGGTCCCAGACCAGGTTGAACTCCACATAGCGGCCACGGCGGTAGAGCTGGAAGTCGCGCTGCTGCTGGGTGTAGTCGTCGCCGCGACGGCGCTGGACGATGGGCAGGTAGGCCTCGAGGAAGCTGTCACCCACGGCGCGCTGGAAGGCGAAGCAGTGCTCGAAGCCGCCCTGGTTGAGGTCGTCGAAGAACAGTCCGCCAACGCCGCGCGTCTCGTCGCGATGCTTGAGATAGAAGTAGTCGTCACACCACGCCTTGTAGCGCGGATAGACCTCGTCGCCGAACGGCGCACAGGCATCGCGGGCCACGCGGTGCCAGTGGCGCACGTCGTCGAGCACCGGGTAAAAGGGCGTCAGGTCGTAGCCGCCGCCAAACCACCACACCGGCGCCTCGCCGGCCTTCTCGGCGATGAAGAAGCGCACGTTGCCGTGGCTGGTGGGAACGTGGGGGTTGTGCGGGTGCAGCACCCAGGAGACGCCCACGGCGTGGAAGCTGCGACCGGTCAGCTCGGGGCGCGCCGCAGTGGCCGAAGGCGGCAGTTGCGCCCCATAGACGTGGGAGAAGTTGACGCCGCCCTTCTCGAACACGGCGCCGTTCTCGATCACCCGCGAGCGGCCACCGCCGCCCTCCTCGCGGGTCCAGCTGTCTTCACGAAAGCTGGCCTGGCCGTCTTCCGCGGCCAGTCCTTGGCAAAGTCGATCCTGCAGTTCAAGCAGGTAGTGCTTGACCTCGTCGAGATGCGCGTGGGCCACGCTGCCTCCCTATATGCAATTCGGATAAAAGTGAGAGCCGCGCTCAGCCACGCAGCACCCGCCCGCTGACCAGGTCGCGAATGGTGCTGGGCACCTCGCGACCGCCCAGTTCGCCCTCGACGAGGCCGGCCAGGGCGGCACCGAAATAGGCATCGACCTGATCCGCCGAACGCGCCCCGGGCTCGCCGGCCGGATTGGCCGAGGTCGACACGATGGGGCCGCCAAACGCCGTGCACAACTCGCGTACCAGCGGATGATCGCTGACCCGCAGCGCGACGCGGTCGTGACCACCGCGCACCAGCGGGTGGCTGTGGCCGTTGTCCGGCACCAGCCAGGTGTTGGGGCCCGGCCAGCTGCTCACCAGCGGCGCGTGCAGTGCCGCTGGCAAGCCGTCGAGCCAGGGCGCGAACTGGGCGATATCGCCGGCCACCAGAATCATGCCCTTGGCCGGGTCGCGCTGCTTGAGCCGCAGCAGGGCGGTCAGCGCCTCACCGCTGGCGGGATCGCAGCCCAGCCCCCAGACCGCCTCGGTGGGGTAGGCAACCAGCTCACCACGCACCAATGCCTTGGCGGCGAAGGCAGTCGATATGCGAGGTGTCGCGCGTTCACGCATGGCAGGGGCTCCAGGCCAATATCACAGGGCCCAGAGTCTACCATGGCCGCCCAGGCCGGTGATAAACCCTAGCGCGGTAACCGGATCCAGCCGCCGACTGCCTGGGTGGCAAGTCCCTCGAGCTCGAGTTCGAGCAGCCGCAGCTGGCAGTCGCTGACGTCGTGGCCACTCAGCGCTACCAGCGCATCGAGCGGCGTCGGACGGTCGCTGAGCCAAGCCAGCAGCGGGTCCTGCTCGCCGGCAGCGGCAAACGCCAGCGCCTGGCTGGGCGCCGTCCAGTGGCCCAGTTCACCGAGGATATCGGCCAGGCAAGTGGCCATCGCCGCGCCGTCGCGGATCAGATCGAGACAGCCACGCGCCTGGGGGTTGTGGATCGAGCCGGGCACCGCGAACACCTCGCGGTTCTGCTCGGTGGCCAGCCGTGCACTGACCAGCGAGCCGCTCTTCTCGGCCGCCTCCACTACCAGCACGCCGTGCGCGAGACCGGTAACGATGCGGTTGCGACGCGGAAAGAACGACGGATGAGCGGCAGTACCCGGGGGGTGCTCGGCGAGCAGCAGGCCGCCTTCGTCGCGCAGGCGGGCATAGAGCTGGCGATGACGCTGGGGGTAGACCACGTCGACCCCGCAGCCGAGCACCGCCACACTACGCCCGCCAGCATCCAGTGCGGCCTGCTGGGCGGCACCGTCGACGCCCAGGGCCATGCCACTGATCACGCACCAGCCCTGCTCGGCGAGTTCGCGGCCGAAGCGCTGGGCATTGTGCAGGCCATCGCGGCTCGGACGCCGCGAGCCAACGATCGCCAGGCCCGGCGGCGCCAACGCAGCCAGGTCGCCGCTGGCCCAGAGTACCGGTGGCGGGTCGGGTATCTGCGCCAGCAGCGCGGGCCAGTGGTCGTGGGCGGGGGTCAGCAGGTGATGGTGGTCGGCCGCGGCTTCCCAGCTCAGCGCCGCATCGAGCTGGACCTGCAGTGGACTGCGCGCGGGGTGGTGGAGCCAAAGCCGCAGATGGCTGCGCGCCGGTTCGGGCATCGCCGCCAGCCAGCCGTCGGGCCACGCCGGGGCGGCCTCGGCCAACTGCGCCAGGCGCCGCGGGCCAAGCCCGGGTAGCGCCGCGAGAATCAGCCACTCCCTGGCCGTCATGCGCTCTCCTCCCTGTATCGGTGCTGTTAGCGCTGCGCTAGCGTGGCGCTGCTGTCGGGGTTGAAGATCCGATCACCCACCGCCAGGCTGCGGCTGGCGCGCATTACCAGCGCATAGCTCATCCTGTCGTAGCTCTTGAATACCATCACCAGGCCGGCCTCTTCGCCGGGCAGGCGCAGCGACTCGTTGGTGACCGGGTCGGTGATCAGTTCGCCGCGCTGCTCGACGCTCAGCACGTGGCCCGGGGTTAGGCCATCGCGACGGCCGCGGTCCAGCGCCACCACCTGCAGCCGGCCGATGAACTGGACGCCGCCAGGCACTGCCAGCAGCCGCCCGTCCACCGCACGCTGCGGCGCCCGCGGCATGAATTCGGTGAGCAGCTCGCCGCCCTCCAGCGGCAGCACCAGGTCGCCGTTGCGCACTTCCTGGTTGGCATTCAGTACGTCGAGGGTAGCGATGTCACCCTCGCTGCGCAGCCAGCGTGCCTGGCCGACGCCGACCAGTTCGAGCCCCAGGAACTCGCCGGTGACGCTATCCTCGTAACGCTCGCCGAGGCGATAGATGCCCAGCCGGCCGTGGTCTGCTAAATCGCCGCGGGCATAGATGCGATCACCGGCACCACTGATCAGGCGGCGATCATCACCGCCCACCACGTAGGCCTGCTCGTCGGCCAGCGCCGGGTCGTCGAGCACGCGGTACTCGGTAAGGAAATTCTCGACCCGCCCCAGCGGCAGCGGCGGCACCGCTTCGCGCCGTGGAGTACGGCGCACCTCCGGCGACAGCCGGACTTCGCCGCGCCCGCGCTCCAGGCCGAGCCGCGGCCGACCGTCCTGGTAGTAGAGGTAGACCGTATCGCCGGGGTAGATGAGGTGGGGATTGCGGATCTGCGGGTTGACCTCCCACACCTCGGGCCACTGCCAGGGGTGGCGCAGGAAGCGCCCCGAGATATCCCACAGGGTGTCACCGCGCACCACCGTATAGCGATCCGGCGCATCGCCGCGCAGCCCGGCGTCGCTGAGCCCTTGCCCCATGGCCGGCAGGCTCAGCATCATGGCCAGCAGCCCCCACCCTGCGAGCCAGCCATGCCACGCTCCCCGCCTCGCCTCACTCGTGTTCATCCTGTCGTCCCCCTGGCACCGTCGCGTCCAACGGCTTTATCGCTCTTATGTGCAGCCATGCATGGCGCAAAACGCAACCGGCGGTTTCACTGCACGCGGCCGCCCACTACAATATGGCCATATCCTTTGATAACAGCATAACGGTGATTTCAACGCCATGGCCAAGTTACCCATCCTCGAATTTCCTGACGAGCGCCTGCGCACCAAGGCCGCACCGGTTGCCACGGTAGACGACGAGGTGCGCCGGCTGGTCGACGACATGTTCGAGACCATGTACCACGCTCGCGGCATCGGCCTGGCAGCCACCCAGGTCGACGTGCATCGCCGCGTGATCGTGATGGACGTCAGCGACGACCAGAGTGATCCTCGGGTGCTGATCAACCCCGAGTACACGCCCCTCGGCGACGAACGCGAGCCGCTCCAGGAAGGCTGCCTGTCGATCCCCGAATATTACGCCGAGGTGCCGCGTGCCCTGGGCGTGCATCTCAAGGCGCTGGATCGCGACGGCCAGCCCTATGAGCTCGAGGCCGACGGCTTGCTGGCACACTGCATCCAGCACGAATACGACCACCTCGAAGGGGTGCTGTTCGTCGACTACCTGTCGCCGCTCAAGCGCGAACGGGTACTCAAGAAGATGCAGAAGCGCCACAAGCTGATGCAGGACGCCTGACGCCCGCCTGATGCCCCGCCGGCTCGCAGCAGCGCTGCGGGCCGCATTGCGCATGGATCGGGACGCCGCCCGCGGGTGGCCGATCGCCTGTCATGCGCCATATCCGACTTCTCGAGGCCCTACCGCATGCCCCAAGCGCTACGCGTGATCTTCGCCGGCACCCCCGACTTTGCCGCCGCGAGCCTGGCGGCGCTGCTCGACAGCCAGCACCGGGTGGTGGCCGTCTACACCCAGCCCGATCGTCCCGCCGGTCGCGGCCGCAAGCTCATGCCCAGTCCGGTCAAGGCGCTGGCCCAGGCGCACGCACTGCCGGTGCATCAGCCGCTGTCGTTCAAGGATCCTGCGGCCCAGGCCGAGCTGGCCGCCATCAAGGCCGACATCATGGTGGTGGTCGCCTACGGCCTGATCCTGCCCCAGGCGGTGCTCGACACGCCCCGGCTCGGCTGCCTCAACGTGCACGCCTCACTGCTGCCGCGCTGGCGCGGGGCGGCGCCGATCCAGCGCGCCATCGAGGCCGGCGACCGTGAGAGCGGCGTGACCATCATGCAGATGGATGCCGGCCTCGATACCGGCGCCATGCTGCTCGAACGGCGCACGCCGATCACCGCCGCCACCACCGGCGGCGAGCTGCACGATACCCTGGCAGCACAGGGCGGCGAGGCGATCGTCACGGCCCTCGACGCCCTGGCCGGCGAGGGCCTTAGCGCCACGCCGCAGCCCGAGGCGGGCATCACCTACGCCGCCAAGCTGTCCAAGGCCGAGGCCGAGCTCGACTTCCGCCAGCCGGCGGCACGCCTTGCCGCCAAGGTGCGTGCCTTCAATCCCTGGCCGGTGGCCTGGTGCACGCTGGGCGACGAGCGCCTGCGGCTGTGGTTGGCCGCTGTCGGCGAGCGCCGCGACGACGACCTTCAGCAGGCGCCGCCGGGCACCCTGCTGCAAAGCGACGAAGATGCCCTGCGCATTGCCTGCGGCGCCGAGGGTAGCGAGGTGCTGCGCGTCACCCAGGCCCAGTTGCCCGGCGGCAAGGCGCTGCCAATGCGTGAGCTACTCAAGGCCCGCGGCGAGCGCTTCGCCGCCGGTACCCCGCTATCCCCCCGGAGACGCCCTGATGAACGACGCGCCCACGCCTCAAGGCAGCGGCCAGCAGCTGCGTGCCGCCGCCGCCCGCGCCCTGCTGCCGGTGATCGATGCCAAGGGCTCGCTTGCCGCCCTCGACGACGGCGACGTATTGCCTCGCGACCGCGCGCTGTTCCGTGCCCTGTGCTACGGCGTGTGTCGCACTCTGCCGCGCCTCGAGGCGCTCGCCGACGAGCTGCTGCGCAGCCCCTTCAAGGCCCGCGACCGTGACGTCCAGGCGCTGCTGCTGGTCGGCATCTACCAGCTGCTCTACCTGCGCATTCCGGCCCACGCCGCGGTAGGCGAGACCGCCGGCGCCGCGCGGCTGCTCGGCAAGGCCTGGGCCACCCGGGTGCTCAACGGCTGCCTGCGCCGCCTGCAGCGCGAGCAGAGCGCGCTGCAAGCCAAGGTCGACCGCGACCCCTGCGTCGCCCTGCTGCATCCGGCCTGGCTGCTCAAGGCGCTGCGCCAGGCGTGGCCCGACGACTGGCGCGAGATCGCCATCGCCAACAATACCCCCGGGCCGATGACGCTGCGTATCAATCGCCGCCGGGTCAGCCGCGAGGTGTATCGCGAGCGCCTGCTGGAGAGCGGACTCGAAAGCCGCCCCTGCGAGTTCGCCCCCGACGGCCTGACCCTGGATACCGCCTGCGACGTCAAGGCACTGCCGGGGTTCACCGACGGTGTTGTCAGCGTCCAGGACGAGGCCGCCCAGCTCGCCGTGGAGCTGCTCGGCCCAGCCCTGGCTCCACGCCCCGGGGCGCGGGTGCTCGACGCCTGCTGCGCCCCCGGCGGCAAGACCGCCCATCTGCTTGAGGCCTTCGACATTGACCTCACGGCACTGGACAGCGATGCCCAGCGCCTGACCCGCGTCAGCGAGACCCTGGCACGACTGGGGCTGACGGCACGCGTCGAGCACGCCGACGCCACCCAGTTGGAAGGCCGGGATGCGGACCGCTTCGACGCCATCCTGCTCGACGCCCCCTGCTCGGGCAGCGGCGTGATTCGCCGCCACCCGGATATCAAGCGACTGCGCCGCGCCGAGGACATCGCCGCACTAGCCACGCTGCAGGGGCGCCTGCTCGACCGCCTGTGGCAGACCCTGGCTCCCGGCGGCACCCTGGTCTATGCCACCTGCTCGGTGTTCCCGAGGAGAACAGCGAGCAGATCAAGGCCTTTCTGGCCCGCACCGCGGATGCCCGCGTCACCACCCCGACAAGGTGGCCTGGGGCCGCCCGGCCGGCGACGGCCGCCAGTTGCTGCCCCGCGAGGCCGGCCACGACGGCTTCTTCTACGCGCGACTCGAAAAGACTCGCGCCTGACCGGCACCCCGGGCTTGCCCCGGGGCGCGCCTGGCGTCCTATACTGGGCATGAGTGCAATGCATGCTTTATTAGCAATGATCCATACGAGGAGTCACGCCATGTCGCACATCTACAAGCATATCGAGCTGACCGGATCCTCCAGCGAGAGCATCGAGGATGCCGTGGCCCAAGCCATCGCTCGCGCCAACCAGACCCTCCACGACATGCGCTGGTTCGAGGTCACCGAGACCCGCGGGCATATCGAGCACGGCCGCATCGCCCACTGGCAGGTGACCATCAAGGTCGGCTTCACCCTGGAGAGCAACTGATCCCACGCCGCGCCGCCGCCTGTCCTTCGCCAGGCGGCTGGTTTATGCTGTGCCGACGCATCGCAGGGGAACAGGCGTGGCATGAAGATCATCATTCTCGGTGCCGGACAGGTCGGCGGCACCCTGGCCGAACATCTCGCCCACGAAGAGAACGACATTACCGTGGTCGATACCGACGGCGGGCGGCTGCGCGACCTGCATAACCGCCTGGATATCCGCACCGTGTCCGGCCCCGCCTCCTATCCCATGGTGCTGCGCCAGGCCGGCTGCGAAGACGCCGACATGCTGATCGCGGTGACCAACTCCGACGAAGTCAACATGATCGCCTGCCAGGTCGCGCACACCCTGTTTCGCACCCCCACCAAGATTGCCCGCGTCCGCGCCACCGCCTACCTGACCCGCAAGGGGCTGTTCGCCCACGAGGCAGTGCCCATCGACGTGCTGATTAGCCCGAGCAGGTGGTCACCGACCATATCCGCCGCCTGATCGAGTACCCCGGCGCCCTGCAGGTGCTGGAATTCGCCGGCGGCCAGGCCCAACTGGTGGCGGTCAAGGCCTTCTATGGCGGGCCGCTGGTGGGCCAAGAGCTGGGCTTCCTGCGCCGCCACATGCCCAACGTCGACACCCGGGTAGCGGCCATCTACCGCCGCAACCGGCCGATCATCCCGCGCGGCGACACCGTGATCGAAGCCGACGACGAGGTGTTCTTCATCGCCGCCCGGCGCGATATCCGCGCGGTGATGAGCGAGCTGCGCCGCCTCGACCGCGACTTCCGCCGGGTGGTGATCGCCGGCGGCGGCAACATCGGCGAACGCCTCGCCGAGCACCTCGAGCACAGCCACCAGGTCAAGATCATCGAGCACGGCCTGGAGCGCTGCACCCAGCTCTCCGAGCGCCTCGACCGCACCGTGGTGCTGCACGGCAGTGCCACTAGCAAGCGGCTGCTCGAGGAGGAGAATATCGAGGACTGCGACATCTTCTGCGCGCTGACCAACGACGATGAGGTCAACATCATGTCGTCGATGCTGGCCAAGCGGCTGGGCGCCAAGAAGGTGCTGACGCTGATCAACAACGCCGCCTACGTCGACCTGGTGCAGGGCGGCGAGATCGACATCGCCATCTCGCCGCAGCAGGCCACCATCGGCAGCCTGCTGACCCACGTGCGGCGCGGCGATATCGTCAACGTCCACTCGCTGCGCCGCGGCGCCGCCGAGGCCATCGAGGCCATCGCCCACGGCGACTCGCGCTCGTCCAAGGTGGTGGGGCGCGCCATCGATGAGATCGACCTGCCAAGCGGCACCACCATCGGTGCCATCGTGCGCGGCAAGGAGGTACTGATCGCCCACGACGACGTGGTGGTGGAGTCCGGCGATCACGTCATCCTGTTCGTGGTCGACAAGCGCCGCATCCGCGACGTGGAGCGGCTATTCCAGGTCGGACTGACATTCTTCTGATGGGGGAACCAGGCGTGGATGCCCTGACAAGGAGCGTGACGGCATGAGCCTGCGCGTGATTCTACGCATCCTGGGACTGCTGCTGATGCTGTTCAGCCTGACCCTGGTGCCGCCGATCCTGATCTCACTGCTGTTCAACGACGGTGTGTGGGACGCCTTTGCCATCGCCATGGCGATCACCGTGGCTACCGGCGCCCTGCTCTACCTGCCCAATCGCTATGCGCACAAGGAGCTGCGCACCCGCGACGGCTTCCTGATCGCGGCGCTGTTCTGGACGGTACTCGGCACCTTCGGCTCGCTGCCGCTGATGCTCGACGGCCCCTATGCGCTATCGGTCACCGATGCGGTCTTCGAGTCGTTCTCGGGGTTGACCACCACCGGCGCCACGGTGATTACCGGTATCGACTTCCTGCCCGAAGCGGTGCGCTACTACCGCCAGCAGCTGCAGTGGCTAGGTGGCATGGGCATCGTGGTGCTGGCAGTGGCGATCCTGCCAACGCTGGGCGTGGGCGGCATGGCACTGTACCGCACCGAGATCCCCGGGCCGCTCAAGGACTCCAAGCTGACCCCGCGCATCACCGAGACCGCCAAGGCGCTGTGGTACATCTACGCCAGCCTGACGCTGACCTGTATTCTCGCCTACTGGGCCGCCGGCATGGACTGGTTCGATGCCATCGGCCACGGTTTCTCGACCGTGGCGTTGGGCGGTTTCTCCACTCACGATGCTAGTATCGGGCATTTCGACAGCGCCACCATCGAACTGATCTGCATATTGTTCATGATCGCCTCGGCAATGAGCTATAGCCTGCACTTCGCTGCCTGGCGCGAGAAGCGCCTATCCCAGTACCTGCGCGACCCGGAGGCGAGCTTCTTGCTGCTATTCCTGTTCGGCCTGAGCGTGATCAGCGTGCTTACGCTGTGGCTGACGGCCACCTATAGTGGCAGTGCAGGACTGCGCAATGGGCTGTTCCAGGCGATCGCCATCGCCACCACCTCCGGTTTCAGTGTTGCCGAATTCTCGGCATGGCCCGGCGCCCTGCCCTTCCTGCTGTTCGTCGCCGCCTTCGTCGGCGGCTGCTCGGGCTCCACCGGCGGCGGCATGAAGGTGATCCGTATCATCCTGATCCTCAAGCAGGGCATGCGCGAAGTGATGCGCCTGATCCACCCCAACGCGGTGATCGCGGTCAAGGTCGGCAAGGTCAGCGTGCCCGACAGCATCGCCCAGGCGGTGTGGGGCTTCTTCTCGGTCTACGTGATGCTGTTCTTCCTGATGCTGATCGGGGTGATGGCCACCGGCGTCGATCAGGTCACTGCCTGGTCCAGCGTCGCCTCGACCCTCAACAACCTCGGCCCGGCGCTGGGCGAGGCCGCCAGCCACTACGGAGAGCTACCCGACCTGGCCAAGTGGATCCTGGTGCTGGCGATGATCCTCGGCCGCCTGGAGATATTCACCGTGCTGGTGCTCTTCACCCCCGCCTTCTGGCGCCGCTAGTCGCCGTTGAACCACCATCCAGACAAGATAATCACAGCTTCCAGCACCGCTCGGCACTGATATAGAACCTCCTATTCGACCTGCCCCCGGCGTCCCTCGCTAGAGGCAATAAAGCTTGTCATGGCTTGGTGAACCCCAGGTTTGGCGTGGCCAGCGGCTTTCGTGGATAATCGCCTGATCATTTTGTCGTCACAGCGAGCCTTCATGACCGACCCTCAGGATCTCACCGCCAGCGCCGAGACGGCCGCAGCGACCAACGGCGGGCCTCGCCAGACCCGGCAGCTGGGCGATACCCGCTACACCCTGTTGGGCACCGCCCACGTCTCCAAGGAGAGCGCCGACGAGGTGCGCGCGCTGATCCGTTCCGGCGACTTCGACGCGGTGGCCATCGAGCTGTGCGCCTCGCGCCACCACAGCCTGGTGGAGCCCGATGCCCTGGCCGGCCAGGACCTGTTCGAGATCTTTCGCCAGGGCAAGGCTGGCATGGTCGCCGCCAGCCTGGCGCTGGGGGCCTTCCAGCAGCGCGTCGCCGAGCAGTCGGGCATCGAGCCCGGCGCCGAGATGCGCGCCGCGCTGGAGGAGACCCAGCGCCACGACCTGCCGCTGCTGCTGATCGACCGCGACGTCGGCATCACCCTCAAGCGCATCTACGCCAATGTGCCCTGGTGGCAGCGCTTCTCACTGTTCTCGGGGCTGCTGGGCAGCGTCATGTCGCGCCAGGAGGTCTCCGCCGCCGAGATCGAACGGCTCAAGGAGGGCGACGTGCTGGAGTCGACCTTCAACGAGTTCGCCGAGCAGTCCGAGTCGCTCTTCACGCCGCTGATCAGCGAACGCGACCGCTACATGGCCCTGCGTCTCGGCGAGGAGAGCCCGCCTGGGCGCTACCGCCACGTGCTGGTGGTGATCGGTGCCGGCCACCTCAAGGGCATGGCCGAACATCTCGACACGCCTCTGCCCGACGAGCCGCGCGTCGAACGCGAGGCGCTGGAAGCCACGCCACCGCGCTCCAAGATCTGGAAGCTGCTGCCCTGGGCGATCACCGTGCTGGTACTGACCGGCTTCGCGATCGGCTTTTCGCGCAATACCGAACTCGGCTGGCAGCTGGTCGGCGAGTGGTTCCTGATCAACGGCGTGCTGTCGGCGGCGGCCACCACCATCGCCCTGGCCCATCCGGTGACCATCCTGGCGACTTTCTTCGCCGCCCCGCTGACCTCGCTCAACCCCACCATCGGCGCCGGCTTCGTCGCCGCCGGGGTCGAGCTGTTCATGCGCAAGCCCAAGGTCGGCGACTTCGCCCACCTGCGTCACGACGTCACCTCGTTGAAAGGCTGGTGGCGCAACCGGGTGTCGCGCACGCTGCTGGTGTTCCTGCTCGCCACCCTGGGCTCGGCGGCCGGCACCTGGGTGGCCGGCTTCCGCATCGCCGGGGCACTATTCGGCAGTTGAAGTCGTATCCCGACGCTGGCGTGACAGCAGCCGGCGCATGGCCGGCGTGAGCTGCTCGATCTTGTGATAGGTGCGGCTCGAAGCGTAGCTGTCGTTGAAGGCGTCGAAGTAGTCGTCGAGCACCTCGGCGGCGTCGCTGTCGCCGGCCTGACGCAGCAGTTCGATGGCCACTTCCGCGGTGCACAGATGGGCCTGGGAGGCCGGCTTGCGCAGCCGGTAGCGGGTCTGTCGCTGGGTCCGCAGCGGCAGTACCGGCAGCCGGTCGAGGTAGGGGCTCTTGCGAAAGATGCGTCGCGCCTGACGCCAGGTGCCGTCGATGATGATGAAGACCGGAATCCTCGCCTGCAGCTTGGCACGCTCCACTGCCGACATGCCCACCACCCGCTCGACGTAGTCCGGCTGGTCGTCGGGGAAGATCACGAAGGGCGCATAGCGCGGGTCGTCGAGCAGCGCCAGCAAGTCTGCATCGGGGGCGGTGCGGTACCAGGTGAAGACCCGGGTGGCGGACAGTACATCGCCGATCAGCCGCCCGGTATTGGTCGGCTTGTGGTGCTCCAGCGGGTGGGTCAGCAGCCACACCCGGGCGCGACTCTGTGCCTCGACCCGGAAGGCACACAGGCAGTTGAGGGTCGGCAGGTTGCAGCCCTCACAGCGTTCGACGAAGCTGCCGCGGGCCTTGAATTCGCGCCGTGGCGGACGCTCATAACCGCCGGCCGGATCACGGCCCTCGCCGTCGACCACGCGTGGATCTAGCGAGACGTCTTCGTACATGGCGCACCTGGGAAATAAGCGGGCGGGCATTCTAGCATGCCTGCCCGCCGAGGCACCTCAGGGGGTCTCGGAGACACTCGACGTCGCCGCGGGGCGGCGCTTCCAGTAGCCCGCCATCAGCGAGCCGGAGACGTTGTGCCACACAGAGAACAGCGCGCCGGGCAGCGCCGCCCCGGCGCTGAAGAACTGGTTGGCGAGTGCCACGGCGAGCCCCGAATTCTGCATGCCGACCTCGATGGAGACGGTGCGAGCGGTACGCTGGTCGAGGCCGCACAGCCGGCTGACGAAGTAGCCGCCGCCCAGGCCGATGGCGTTGTGGGCAATCACCGCTACGGCCACCACTGGCCCGAGACTCGCCAGGCGGCCGGCGTTGAGTGCCACGACGATGGCAATGATCATCACGATGGCGAACATGGCAAGCGTCGCCAGGGCCGGCTCGATGCGTTCGATGTGGCGACCCACAAGATGATGCACCACCACCCCTGCCGCTACCGGTGCGATCACCAACTGGGCAATGCTCGACAGCATGCTCCACACCGGCACTTCGACTATCTGCCCGACCAACAGCCAGGCGATCAATGGCGTCATCACCACCGAGGCCAGGGTCGAGACCAGCGTCATCGACACCGATAGCGCCACCCGCCCGTCGGCCAGCCAGGTCATCACGTTGGAGGCGGTGCCGCCGGCCGTTGCGCCCACCAACACCATACCGGTGGTCAGCTCCGGCGACAGGCCCAGTGCCAGCGAGACACCGAGTGCCGCCAGCGGCATCACCACGAATTGCAGCAGCACGCCGATGCCCACCGGCAGCGGCGCCTTGATCACACCGAGGAAGTCCTGCTTGGACAGCGTCAGCCCCATGGCGAACATGATGGTCGCCAGCAGCACCTGGATCTTTCCCGCGTGACTGGTGAACAGCGGCGGCATGATGATTGCGAGGGCGGCGAAGAGGATCGCCCACACCGGGAAGAGGCGATTGAGGCGTTCGAAAAACAGCATGATGGCGTGTCCTTACGATGTGGTCCGCCGGGCGACGCGGCCCATCCGCAGCGTTGATTAGACCGCTAATAATGCCCTAAAGCGCAGACCGGGGAAAATCCCTCACGCCTCGAGCAGCGTCTCCGGCAGCCACAGGCGGCCCTCCCGCGACCAGTGGCGCACCAGCGTCGTGACGCCGCGCCCGGCAGGCTGGGCCAGCGCCGCAACGCCAGGCGGCGCCAGTTGCTCGGCGGCCGGGTCGACCAGGATCACCTCGGCATCCAGCGGTGCCCGCTCGAGCAGCGCCGCGGCAGGCATCACCGCCAGCGAGGTGCCGACCACCAACAGCAGATCGGCCTGCTCGACGGTCTCGCAGGCTTCTATATAGCGCGGCACCGGCTCGCCGAACCACACCACGTCGGGGCGCAGCTGGCTGCCCTTGTCACAGATATCACCAAGCTTGATGCCGCCACGCGGCAGCGGATAGCGCATGCGCTCATCGACGCTGGAGCGCGCCTTGAGAATCTCGCCGTGGAGATGCAGCACGTCACGGGAGCCGGCACGCTCGTGGAGGTCGTCGATGTTCTGGGTAATCACGCTGACCCGAAAGCCCAGTTTCTCGAGCCCGGCCAGCGCCTGATGGGCGGCATTGGGTCGTGCGCGGCGCACCTGGGGGCGACGCGCATCGTAGAAGCGCAACACCCGCTCGGGGTCACACCGCCAGGCCTGGGGCGTGGCCACGTCTTCGATGGCATGATCGGCCCACAGGCCGTCGCTGGCGCGAAAGGTCTGGATGCCGCTCTCGGCACTGATGCCGGCACCGGTGAATACCACCAGATGAGGTGAGTGGGATGTCATCGTCGTAAAACCACCCTGCCCGTCTACGTGCTTACGATATGGATTGCTGAAACGCCCGGCCGGCCCAAAGGACCTAGTGTGGTGTCTCACAAGTTAGGGCCATTAATTGCCTCGGCCTTTCTGCCGATTTAGTGATGCAGCGGCTCTGCCAACGGAAGCGATAATGTCATCCGCCGATTTTCGCCACTTGAACGGCTTGGGATCCTCGTTGTAAATCGCTAGATAATGCCGGATCGAGTCTTCCAAATCGTTCACGCTGGTGTGCGCTTGCCGCTTGATCCATTTTTCGCTGATTGTTGAGAAAAAGCGTTCCACCAAATTCAGCCAAGACGCTGAGGTCGGGGTGAAATGGATATGATAGCGTGGCCTCTCTGCCAACCAGGCTTTCACTTTATCGGTCTTGTGGGTTCCGTAATTATCCATGATGAGGTGAATATCCAGACATGTTGGCACATCCCTGTCGATGGCATTGAGGAACTCCAGAAACTCCGCACTGCGATGACGACGCTTGAGTCGCCCAATGACCTTGCCCGTTGCAATGTCCAAGGCAGCGAACAGCGATGTCGTACCATGGCGCTTGTAGTCATGGGTGTGTGTTTCAGGCTTTCCGAAGGTCAAGGGCAGTCCCGGTTGGGTCCGGTTTAGCGCTTGAATCTGGCTCTTCTCATCAACCGATAGCACTAATGCTCGGTCCGGTGGGTTCATATACAGGCCAACGATATCGTGCACTTTATCGACGAAGGCCGGGTCCGTGGAAAGTTTGAAGGTCTTCTCTTTATGTGGCTTGAGCCCGAAGGCATGCCAGATTCGCTGCACGCTGGCGGGAGAGATGCCAACGGCCTCGCTCATCTGCCGAGTACTCCAGTGGCTGGCATTATCGGGCTGGGTTTGGGTAGCGCGATCAATGACCTCCTGAACTTGTTCGTCACTGATGCTTCTCGGCCGGCCCGAGCGGGGTTCATCATTCAAACCATCAAGCCGCCACCGGCCGAAGCGGACTCGCCAGCGAGAGACAGTATGGACGCCGATACCAAGGCGCCGGGCAATGGCTGCCCCTGACTCGCCGTTGGCGCAGCCCAGGATAATCTTGGCACGAATGCGCCCATCGGAAGGGCCTTTACGTTGCCTGACTCGGCGAGCGAGCTCGGCATGCTCCCATTCGGTCAGAGTAATCGGTGTCGCGGGGCGGCCTGTCTTCATGTTTGCCTCCCAGAGTGATATGAATCGGCAGTATAGACCAAACATTATGGCTGGTACTTTTGAAACACCACACTAGCTCCTGTCTGAAAGCTCGCTGCGCGGGGCCTGAAGTCTTAGGTGATAAATTCGCCAGCTGTTGGAGACGCCGTCAGCAAACATCACCAGAACCCCTGGGATCGACCCAGCTTGCCAGTTGAACACCAGCCACAGCAGGCTGCCAATCAGCAGCGCCCCGCGTCGGGGCAGGCCAGCAAGAAAGAAGACGCCGACGCTTCCCGAGATCACCGCCACGACCGGCAAGATATCCCACCCACTCTGCCAGCTGTAACTCCCAGTGACCAGATACAGACCAATAAAGCCCGCCGCGAACCAGCCTCCGCGACAGCGAATGCCAACCAGATTGCGTACGGCCGTGATCAAATTGAGCAGTGCCGCCGTGGGCTGTGCCAAGAGGAAAAAGTGCAAGCTCCATACCAGGCATGAGCCCGATAGCATCACCAGCATGCGAATATCATGGCGGCACTGAAAGGCCAGGACCCCGAGCAGCGCCGCCACACCGCCGAGCAGCTGAATACCCAGCCACACAAGGCTCATTTGTCGAACCGCGCCGAGATGGTGTCCGGCGCCAGGGGAAGCGCCTGGCAGCGAGACCAGATGCGCTCGTAGGCAGGCCGCAGCGTCTCGGTCATCTCCTCTGCGGCCTCGATGGCTGGCTTCAGCCGCTGCATGGCCTGATCGATACGCCGTGATACCTCATGCTGGTCGAGCCGCGTCAGCTTGCCATCAGCGACGACCCGCTCGCCTTCCACCCATACCGAATGGATCCCGCTACCGCTCTCTCCAAACACCAGCTGGCGCAGCGGGTCATTGAGCGGCGTGAAGGCCGTCGCATCCAGCCGGTAGAGCACCAGGTCGGCGCGCATGCCGGTCGTTATCCGCCCCAGTTGCTGCTCCATGCCCAGCGCCCGGGCGCCGCCCAGGGTAGCGGCCTCCAGCGCCTCCTCGGCGCCAACCCAGTGCCGATAGTCGTCGCCGCGCAGCTTGTGAATCAGCGCGGTGTTGGCCACCACCCTGAGCATGTCGGTGGACTCTAGGGAGCCGCAGCCGTCGGTCCCCAGGCTCACATTGACCCCGGCGTCCAGCAGCGCACGCATGGGCATCAGCCCGGAGCCCAGCTTGAGGTTGCTGTTGGGGTTGTGCTGCACGCTGGCGCCGCTGGCGGCAATCCGCGCGATATCGTCAGGGGTCAGCCACACCGCGTGAATCAGCGAGGTCCCCCGTGCCAGAAAGCCCAGATCATCGAGATGCTGGAACAGCGTCTTGCCTCGCTGGTGCCAGGCCGAGGCCGCCTGGAGGCGGGTTTCCTGGACGTGGATGATCACCGGCAGTCCGGTTCGGTCGGCCAGGGCCCTGACCTCGCCGAGCAGGCTATCGCTGCAGCGCTGCGGCGCGGAGGGCGCAAGTAGCACACCTACGCGGTTATCCCGAGGATGACGCGTCACCGAGAGCGACTCGACCAGGCGCAGATAGTCTGCCGCAGGGGTCACCTTGCTCGGCGCCAGGCTGGCCAGCGTCTCTGGGCTGCACTCCTCGTGAACAAACGGTACGCTCTCGTGGAATGGCACATCAAAGAGCGTGGGGCCGAGCAGTGCACGGATACCGATATCGTCATAGGCGGCGAGTGCGGCCTCGAGGTGGTCGCGGTCGAGCACCGGCGAGGCGTTGAAGTCGTCGACGATACAGGTGGTGCCTGAAAGCAGCGCCTGGCAGGCACCCACCAGCGTGCGCAGGTAGACGTCGTCGGGCGTCAACGGCAGGGGCTTTGTCGGCCGCACGTAGTTCATCCACAGCTCTAGGGGCAGCCGGTCGTAGCGCCCCTTGTGGAAATTCTCATGGGAGTGGTGGTGGCCATTGATGAAGCCCGGCACGGCCAGGGTGCCCGAAACATCGACAGTGTCGCCTCCCGGGGGAGCCTCCCCCGCTGGCCGTATCGCCTCAATGCTGCCCCCGCGGATAACGATATCCATCGGCGATGGCAGGACATGGGTGCCGTTCTCACTGAGCGGTAGGACGCCCATCAGCGTCGTGGTCTTATCAGCGTTATGTGTCATCACGAACGGTCGACGGCCCCAGGGTAGGGGCCGCCGACACTCTCCTGTGCTGTGAGGCGTCGAGTTAGTCATCGAGATACGCGTCGCGCAGGGCGGCTTGCTCGGCCGCCAGCGCTTCAGCGAACTCCTCGTGGCCAAGGAACTGGATGCCGGAGCCAATCTGGCCTATCAGGCGCAGAAAGCCTTCATCTTCGGTCAAGCGCTGGAAGCCGTCACTGAGCTCTGCCACGACCTCGGCCGGCGTGTCGGCCGGTGCCATCACCCCACGCCAGAACTGGAAGACCACGTCGTGGCCCTCTTCCTGGCAAGTGGGGATATCCGCGTAGGCGTCGAAACGCTCGGTGTCCGTGACACATAGGCCGACCAGACTCCCCGCTTCGAGATGCTCACCCACCACGCTGGGATCACCGGCGTAAGCCATGGTGTTGCCGCCCAGCAGCTGGGTCACCGCAGGCCCGCCTCCGCCCAGTTCGACGCCTCGCATCTCGATATCGGCCGTCGCCTTGAGCATCTCGAAGACCGTGTAGGTGAAGCCATTGCGGTTGTCGGAACTGTAGACCACCTCGCCGGGATTATCTTCGGCGTGCTCGACCAATTCACCAATGCTCTGGAAGGGTTGGTCGGGTGTGGTAACGAAAATCGCCGGGCTGTAGTTGATGCGAGCCACTGGCACGAAGTCATCCATCTCATAGGGCAGGTCTTCGACCTGTGGGCGCAATGAATTGATGGTCGGGTCACCAAACAGCAGCATAGTGCCGTCCGGCGTACTGCCGGCCACCTCGGCGGCGGCCACCGCACCGCCGCCCCCGCCGCGAATCACCGAGATCAGCGGTCGGCCCAGAAACTCCTCGCCAACCGCGGTAATGATACCGGCATGCAGGGAGTGGGAGCCCCCTGCAGGATAGGGCGTGACGAAGCGGATCGGCTCATCGGGCAGGTGGCTCTCTTCGGCGAGGACCTGGCCAGTGGTAAGGATGGCAGCCGCGGCGAGTGATGCGGCCAGCAAGGTACGGGACAGGAGGGGACGGGACATGGTTATGTGCCTCAGGTGTTGTTGGACTTGGGTGGGTGGGACGTGGAACGCTTGCGGATAACACCTGCTTTCACTAGGCCGCGCCATGCCATCGTGAAGATGACCAGCGCTAGCAGGATCAGCAGGGTGAGGCTGCCTGGCCGCGACCAGAAGATCGCCAGGCTGCCGTTGGAGAACGCCAGCGACTGACGCACGGCGCTCTCGAAACCCGGCCCCAGCAGCAGTCCGATGATCAGCGGGGCAATGGGAAAGTGGGTGCGGCGCATCACGTAGCCCAGGCCACCGCCAACCACCAGAATCAGCAGATCGAAGGTGCTGGAATTGACCGCATAGGCGCCGCACACGCAAAGCAGCAGGACGCAGGGATAGAGCACCGTGGGCGGGATCCGCGTGACCTGCTTCAGCCAGCGAATCGCCGCCAAACCGAATATCAGCAGCAGCACGTTAGTGACCAGCAGCACCAGAAACAGCCCGAATAGAAAGCCGGGGTTCTGTTGAATCAGCAGCGGTCCCGGCATCATGCCTTGCGCCATCAGCGCGCCGATCAATACCGCGGTAATGGTGTCACCGGGAATACCGAACACGGTCATGGGAATCAGCGCCGCGGGCACCACGGCGTTGTTGCCGGACTCTGCCGCTGCCAGGCCCTCCAGCGAGCCCTTGCCGAACTTTTCCGGTTCGCGGGAGCGCCCGCGGGCCAGGCCATAGGCGATCCAGCAGGCGATTTCAGCGCCCAGGCCCGGCAACGCTCCCAGAAAGGTACCCAGCGAGGTCGAACGCAGGATGGTCGGTCGCAGTTCCCAGAACTCTGCCCACTTGAGCCTTTCCCCGCCGTGTTCCACCGCCTGCCCGGCATCGCGCATCCGCCCCGGGGGGTGCGTCAGCTGCATGAGAATCTCGCTAAGCGCGAACATGCCGATCAGCAGCGGAATCAGTGACACGCCCCCCAGCAGATCGGTATTGCCGAAGGTGAAGCGCTGGTAGCCCGACATCGGGTCGAGCCCGATGGACGCGACCAGCAGCCCTAGACCCGCGGCGATCAGGCCCTTGAGGAAGTTTTCACCGCTGACCGTGGCGATCATGGTCAAGGCGATCAGGTAGAGTAGTGCGAACTCCGGTGAACCAAAGCGAATCGCGATACCGGCCAGGGGGATGGCGACCATGATCAAGACCAGAGTCGCCAGGAAATCCGCCACCATCGAGCTGTACAAGCTCAGCTCCAAGGCCTTGCGGGATTTGCCCTGCTGCGTCAGCGCATAGCCATCGCGGGCGGTGGCCGCCGCCGCCGCAGTGCCAGGAGTATTGACCAGAATGGCGGGGATCGAGCCGCCGTAGATGGCCCCCTTGTAGATCCCCAGCAGGAAGGGGATGCCAATGGTCGCCTCCATGAAGAAGGTGAAGGGCGCCAGCACCGCCACCGCCATGGTAGCCGTGAGTCCCGGCAGGGCGCCGATCAGGATGCCGCCGGCAAGCCCCGCCGACAAGGCCAGGAAGGTCCACGGACTGGCCAGCATGGCAAGCCCCTGCTGCAGCACCGCCAGGTCGATCAAAGCAGCACCCCCCTGGGGAAGTAGACCCCCATGACACCCTCGAAGAGGTGGATCACCAGCGTCGGCGGCACTACCGCCAGCGCCAGCAGCACATACCAGCGGCGTTCGCCGAAGCATAGTGCCAGCAGCGGCACGGCCAGCATGGTGACCAGCCAGATCCCCAGGAACCGAATCGATACGGCCATGGCCACCATCACCGCATAGGCCACTAGCGCCCGGGCGGTGTGTCCAGACTCGAACGCCACCGAGGACATTGGCCGCCAGGCGGACAGTAGCAGCACCACGCCCAGACCGGTCACCAGCAGTGCGATCAAGCCGGGGAAGAACGCCGCCGACCCGATATCGCCCGGGTCGCCAAAGGGCGGCGGCGTGCTGTGCACGATACGCAGAAACATCATCCCCACCGTGATCACCGCGAGTGCCAGCAGCGACTCGATCAGGCGCCCCCCAGGCCATG
This sequence comes from Halomonas socia, assembly GCF_010977575.1. Taxonomy (GTDB): domain Bacteria; phylum Pseudomonadota; class Gammaproteobacteria; order Pseudomonadales; family Halomonadaceae; genus Franzmannia; species Franzmannia socia. The sequence goes on along the minus strand of NZ_CP048812.1, from coordinate 1,923,492 downwards.
TGCGTGAGTTCATAGGGACACCCCGCTCGCTATCAGCGCCTCGAGGCGTTCGGGCATGTGTGAACGGCTTACCACGCACCACCTCCCGGCGGCCGCGGCTTGGGCCGAGCCGGCGCAGGCAAGGCGCAGGGGAGGAACTGGCCGCGGCCGGCGACGCCCAGATAGTCGCCGTCGCGCCACACCACCTCGCCACGTGACAGTGTCAACTCCGGCCAAGCCGACACCGGTATGCCCTCGTAGGGGGTGTAGTCCACGCCGTGATGCAGGTCGCTGTTGCGAATACGCCGATCCAGGCCGGTCTCCCAGATCACCAGGTCGGCATCGGCGCCGACGGCGATCGAGCCCTTGCGCGGGTAGAGGCCATACATGCGCGCCACATTGGTGGCAGTGAGTGCCACGAACTGCTGCATGGTCAAGCGGCCCGTTTCCACCCCGTGGCTGAACAGCAGGGCAAGACGCGTTTCGAGCCCAGGGATGCCATTGGGGATGCGTTCAAAACTAGCATCACTGCCGGCCGCGAACTTGCCTTGTGGGCCGGCGAAGGTGAACGGGGCATGATCCGAGGAGAAAATCTGGAAGGCGCCACTCTCCAGGCCATCCCATACCACTTGTTGATTGGCCTTGTCGCGAGGCGGCGGACTGCAGATGCACTTGGCACCGTGATGATCATCGTCATCAATGCCCAGGTCGTCAGCGGTCAGGAACAGATACTGAGGACATGTCTCGGCATAAACACGCAGGCCGTGACTGTGCGCCCAGCGCAGTTGCTCTATCGCCTCACGCCCTGAGACGTGGACGATCAGGATTGGCACGTCGACCAACTCGGCATAGGCAATGGCGCGATGGGTGGCCTCACGCTCTACCAACATCGGCCGTGCCTCGGCATGGTATCGGGGGGCGGTATGGCCATGGGCGAGCAGACGCTCGGTGAGCCAGGCGATACAGTCGGCATTCTCGGCGTGCACCATGACCATGGCGCCATGCTCACGGGCCACCGCCAGCACGTCGATGATTTCGCGGTCCGACAGTTTCAGGTCGTCGTAGGTCATGTAGATCTTGAACGAGGTGTAACCTTCGCGGATCAGTGCTGGAAGCTCATTGGCCAGCACCTCGGGGGTCGCGTCGGTCACGATCAGATGGAAGGCGTAGTCGATACACGCCTTGCCCTCGGCACGCTGGTGATAGTCGTCGACGGCGGCACGCAGGCTCTGGCCTTTCATCTGGCAGGCAAACGGAAAGACCGTGGTGGTGCCCCCGCAGGCCGCCGAGCGGGTACCGCTGAGAAAGTCGTCGGCCATCTTCGAGCCGTCAGAGGTGGGCTGGTCCAGGTGGCAGTGCCCGTCGACACCGCCCGGCAGTACCCAGCGGCCGGCGGCATCGATCTCCTCGAGTCCCTCGGCAAGGCCGCTACCCAGCGCCGTGATCACGCCGTCCCGGATGCCGATATCGGCCTCGAACACATCGGCGGCGGTGGCGCAGCGTGCGCGCCGAATTACCAGATCGAATTCAGCCATGCGCCATCACTCCTTCCATCAGTTGTCCCCAACCACTCACTGACGCCTCGCCATGCCCGGTCATGCGCAGCATCTTCCACACCACGGTGGCCGTGGTATCCAGCACCGGCACCCCCAGCTCCACCTCCCACTGTGATACCAGGTCGGCCGAGCAGAGATTGGTGCAAGCCACCACGATGGCCGGCGCGCCGGCCTGGGCCACACGCCGCACCTGAGCGGTGAGCGTTTCCGCGCTGACTTCGGCATAAGCGAAGTTTTCGCTGATGCCCAGATGGTCCTCGGCGACCACCGCAAATCCTTCACTACGGTAGTTGTCGAGAATTCGCTGCTGCACGTCGTCGGTGTAGGGCGTCACCAGACCAAACTCGCGAAACCCGTATTCGGCGAGAATTTCATTCAGCGCCAACATCGAGGTCGTCGCTGGGATGCCGGTCTCTTCGCTAATGCGTTGGCACAGGGTCTCGTCGTGGTCGAACCCCAGCCAGCCGGCCGAGGTACCGCTCCAGCCGATCACGTCGACCCGAGCGTCAGCCAACAGGCGAGCTGCCGCCAGCACATGGCGATCATCGAACTGGCCCAGCGCCCGCGCGCTGAGCGCGATTTCAGTCACGGCAAAGCGCGAGAAGTGCGCGCTGACCCCGGGGATCTTGGCCACCATGGCCGACGTGAGCGGCTCGAGCGCCGTATTGGACGAGGGCGTGAGTACGCCGAATCGACTGCGGTTCACGGTCATTGGGAGCCTCCTTTGGTCGGGTGGGTGGTGATGGTCAACGGCTGGGCACCTTGCCATAGGCAGCGTCGTCCCAGTTCCGGGAGCTGCTCGAGCCCTTCGACCAGACTCATAAAGTGATTACCAGCGATCGGCCCCAGCTTGCTGGCAAAGCTGCACGCGCCGTAGGCCAGCAGGATCTCGGTCTCGCTGTATCCACCGGGGTAGAACAGCACGTCGCCGGGAGCGGGATAGCGGATGGGGTTCTCCCAGGGCAGGGCGAAGTCCCTCTCATCCAGGGGTATCCACACCCCTTCACCGCTCCAGCGCACGTGCACCAGCTGCGTCTGCCAGGGCAGGAGCGTCAGCAAGGCTGCCACGCTGTGCGGCGCATCGGGGCGGGTCTCGGCCACGAACTCGAGGTCGTGGGAGACCAATCGCAGGCGTACGACACTCTCTGCCGGCTCAGGACGGCTCATTGCTGATCCTCCCGGCCAATCAGTTGCGCCAGTGCCGGCGATAAGCCCACGACGCCTTTCGCCGGCGGCGCGGCATAGCTGCCCGCCGTCGCATTGGCGGGGCCGAGGCGGGCCAGCAGCTCCGCCTGCTGCACCGCACAGCTCACGCCATCCACCACCGGCACCGGTATGCGCTGTGCCACGCTGCGCGCCAGACCAGCCAGAGGCGCGCCGGCGATGATCAACACATCCGCGCCATCGTCGCGAATCGCCGCCTCACACAGCGCCACCAGTTGCTCGCCCTTGTCCTGCTGCACGCTGCCGATATTGGCCAGCGGCTCGTCCAGACAGCGGATACCGGCCAGACGCGAGGTCATGCCATAGCGATCAACGGTCTCGGCGTACCAAGCCCGAATACGCCGCGAGATGGCCACGATGCCGATCTTGCCGCCGAGCATAGCGGCGCTCATCAGCGCACTCTCGGTCAGTCCCACCACCGGTATCGGCAGCATCTCGCGGGCCGCTTCAAGTCCCGGGTCGCCAAAGGCGGCCACCACGGCGGCATCGTGTCCGGAAAAGTGGTCGGCCAGCTCGTTGAGCGTCGCATAGGCGCCGATAGCAGCCTCGGCGCGGGTCTCGATATAGGCCACGCCCAGCGCAGCCGTGCGCATGGTCAGTTGAGTGCCCGGACTGGCCGTACGGCGCGCCTCGGCCTCGATCAGGTCGGTGACGCTATGTGAGATGTTCGGATTGACGATCAGCAGTTTCATGGGCGCTCCCTTGAGCCGTTAGCAGGGTCAGACCTGGGCCCGGGCGCGGGACCAGAGCGCCTCGGCCGCATGCTGGGCATCGGCCAGCAGCGCCGACGTATCCGCCAGACACAGCTCGCCTCCCTCGACCACCACCTGTCCATTGCAGACCACCATCTCCACATCGCGCCCCTGGGCGGTGTGCACCAGATTGCCCAGCGCATTGATCAGCGGCACCAGGTGCGGCCGTCGGAAATCGAGGACCGCCAGGTCGGCGCGCTTACCGGGCGTCAGCGAGCCCAGCTCATGCTCGAGGCCAAGCGCCCTGGCGCCGTTGAGAGTGGCCATCTCCAGCACATGGTGAGGCTGCCAGGTATCGTTCACCTCGCCCTCCTGGACGCGCCCCATGATCAGCGCCCAGCGCATGACCTCGACCATATCGGCATGCATGTTGTCGGTGGCCAGAGTCAGATTGGCGCCGGCTTGACGCAGTCGGGTGGTGGGGGCGATGCGGCCGCCGGTGGCGTTGCCGCGCGGGACATGGGCGATATTGGTGCCCACGCGACCGATACGGGCGATGTCGCTGTCGCTGACGTACATGCAGTGAGCGGCGGTGAAGCGCGGACCAAGCAGCCCGACATCCTCGAGCAGCTCGCTCGGGCTCATGCCGTCGCGCTCCTCGACGCGGCGATTCTCCTTGCGGCTCTGGGAGAGGTGGCCATTGACCTGGATGCCCAGGGCATCGCGGGTCTCGGCCACCTTCATCAGCAGATCCCGCGAGCAGGTATCCGGCGCATGGGCGGCCAGCTCGACGCCCAGGCGGCCGTCCATCTTGCCCTGCCAGCGCTCATGCAAGGCCACCGCCTCGCCCAGCGTCTTCTCGCCAATCGCGCTGCGATGTTCCCATAGCCCCTCATGGACGCGACTGAAGTCCACATCATGGATGCGGCCACAGGTGATCACCCGCATACCAAGCTCGCCCATCGCCGGCAGCGTCAGGTCGGCGTGCACATAGCTATCGTTGATCAGTGTGGAGCCGAACAGCAGCGCCTCGGCAGCGCCCAGTCGTGCCAGCGCCACCGCCTCTTCTTCGCTGACCTCGTGACCGTGGGGTACGCCCGGGGTGTAAGCCGGGGCGAAGCCCATGTCCTCGGCCACGCCACGCACCATGCTCAGAATGGTATGGGTATGCATATTGACGAAGCCTGGAATGATCACACGACCATGCATATCCAGGGTACGGCGGGCGGGTGGGAGCGGCTCACCGGCAGCGTGGGGCCCCACCTCAACCAGGCGACCCTGATGGATCACCAGGCGACCGCAGGCGACCTCACCGAGCAGCGGGTCAACGGTCAGTAAGCGCCCGCCGTAAATCACCAGGTCGGCGGGGTGCTCGGCGTCGAACGGAGAGAGTGTCGGCATGGCCTGCTCCTCAGGATTCAGTAACCGAGTGCACGAGGCAGCGCGGTGACGATTTGCGGAAAGGCGATGCAAAGCCCGAGGATCGCGAACTGGAAGGCAACGAACGGCAGTGACTCTCTGACCAGCGTCATCATCGGCACCTTGGTGATGCCGCTCATGACGAAGTAGAGCACGCCAACCGGCGGCGTCATCATGCCGACCACCAGGTTGTACATGAACAGAAAGCCGAAATAGAGCGGGTCGATGCCGTACAGCACGGCGACGGGCGCAAATAGCGGCACCAGCATGATGTAGGCGGCGTTGGACTCGATCAGCATGCCGATCACCACCAGCAGCGCCATGGTCAGCATGATGAAGATCATGGGATCCGCGGTCAGCGACTGGATGAACGATGACAGCATCATCGGCACCATCTCGATGGTGAAAATGAAGGTCAGCACCGACGCAAACGCGATCAGCGCACCAACCATCGCCGAGGTCACCGCGGCGCGGTAGAGACAGCCCGGCAGGTCGGCGATACGCAGACGACGCGTGACAACGAATCCGATGAACGCCGAGTAGACCACCGCGATGGCCGCCCCCTCGGTCGCGGTAAAGATCCCGCCTACGATGCCGCCTACCACGATCACCGGCATCAGGATGATGACGATGGCACGCCGCGCCTGTCGGGCGACGTTGCAGAGGTTGAAGCGCTCGCCGGTCAAGGGATATCCGCGCTTCCAGGATATCCAGCTGGCAATGACCATGAAGCCTATCGCCAGCAGGATGCCGGGCAGAATGCCGGCCATGAATAGTCCGCCCACCGACACCGAAGAGCCGGCCATCAGGGCATAGACAATCATCGCATTGCTGGGCGGGATCACCGGGCCCAGATTGGCCGCCGAGGCAATCACCGCCCCCGAATAGGCGTCGGGATAATATTTGCGCAGTGATGGCACCAGAGTGCTGCCCATAGCGCTGGCACTGGCCACCGCTGCCCCGCTGACCGACGCGAAGATGGTCCCTGAGGTAATCGTCACATGGGCCAGTCCGCCGTGCATCCTGCCCACCAGGCTGTTGGCAAAGGAGATAAGTCGGTCCATGATCCCGGCTCTCACCATCAGCTCACCGGCGAGCATGAACAGCGGAATGGCCATCAGCGGGAAGCTGTTGACGGCGTGCAGCATTCGCTGCGGCATCACCACCAGCTCGAAATCGAGCATCCACAGGCCCGCCAGCGACCCAAAGCCGAGGGCAAAGGCCAACGGCATGCCGAGTACGGCCAAGCCCAGAAACAACCCAATCGCCAGCCAGGTCATGTCAGCTCCTCCCAGGTTCGCGACCCGCCCCAGGCCAGCAGGGCCAGATGCAGGAAGGCGTGGGCACCGCAAATGAGCACAGCGATATAGTAGATGGCGGAGGTGATCGGTAGCGTCGGCATCAGTTCAGGCCAGCGATCGAGGGTCGCCACCCAGGCGCCTAGCATCACCATCAGCATCAAGGTCGTCGAAACGCCTGCCATCAACCGGAAAAGCAGCTCCTTCAACCATTCAGGCATCAGCATGACGAACAAGTCGATGCCGACATGCACCCCATGCTTCACACCATGCGGAATGGCCAGGAAGATGGCCCAGACAAAGAACAGCCGCGACAGCTCGTCGGCGGAGTCGATCGACGACCCCAAAACGTAGCGCCAGAACACCTGCAGGGAGACAATGGTCGCCATCAGGCCCATCACTGCCACAATGCCCCAATAGGTAGTGGCATCGAGCATCTCCACGATGCGCTTGGCACGCCTGAAAGCACTGGAACGTGGAGGGGGCTTGGGGCCCCGCGCCTTAGCATTGTCGTGCAGTGGTGCAGAAGTGTCCGCCATGCCTGACCTCACAGCGCCGCTTCGGCTTCCTGGATTACTAGTTCAAGGAACTCAGGATCAACGCGGTCCGCGAGGCTCTCCGCGACTTCCATGGTCGCTTCACGCAGTTCGGCGCGCAGGTCCGCAGAGATCGGGGTGAACTCCATACCAGCCTCGATCAGTTGCTCGCGCCAGGACTCCTCCTCCTCTGCCGCTGCCTCACGCTGCCACTCCATGGCCGCTTGCATTGCCTCATCGACGATGACGCGATGCTCTTCCGAGAGGCGCTCATAGCTGCGCTGGTTGGCGACGGCATTGATGAAGTCGTAGAAATGGCCACTGTCGGAGAGATACTCCTGAACCTCATTGAAGCGACGGCTGGCGATGATGTTGTAGGGGTTCTCCTGACCATCGAGCACTCCCTGCTGGAGAGCGGAGTAGAGTTCAGAAACGTCCATCGACACTGGGTTGGCACCCAGTGCGCGGAAGGTCTGCAGGTGAACTTCATTAGGCTGCAGGCGAATGCGCATCCCCTCGAAATCCTCGACGGAGGTAATCGGGCGGAGATTATTGGTGACATGCCGGAAACCAAGCTCGCCGTAGCCAAGGTTGACGAAGCCCAGCTCGGCCATCTTTTCATCGAGGTGCTCGCCGACCGGGCCATCCATTACCGCAAAGGCCTGATCACGACTATCGAACAGGAACGGCAGGCTGACCGCTTCGTACTCGGGAACCGAGCGAGTGAAATAGGCGATCGAGGTAAAGACGGCAAAAATGCTGCCTGAACGCACCTGATCGACATTCTCTGTGGCCCCGCCCAACTGCATCGCCGGGAACAGCTCGACAGAGATATCACCGTTTGATTCGCTCTCGACCTGCTCCTTGAAGACCTCCATGGCCCTCGACACGGAGTGGTCGGTGGGGAAGTTGCCGGCAACACGCAAGCGCTCAGTTGCCAGCACCGAGGACGACAGCAGCATCCCCGCCGTCAGCAAGGTAGCCATTTTCACAGTATGGGACTTGGACATCTGGAAACCCTCCGGATCATTGTTATGGCAGAGCCGAGCCAAGCGCTCGGCCACCTCACTAAGTCTGAGCAAGCCCTATGCCATGCCAGGACTCGCCGTTCTTGGCGCGCCACCGCCGTGATCTGCAACTCTATGATTTTGAATGTTAAAAATTTTGTTTTTATTATTGTTTAAAATTATGTCTAATATATTGAGTACAATTTTTTAAGATAGATCACGCACATTAATTGTGCAAACATGTATTGTTGGCACCCTTAAGGTGCAGCCGAAGTACTGACATCTGCGCGCTTCCTGCGGCTTCTGATCTGCGCTGTGCTGCGGCATACTGAATCGGGACATCACTGACAAATGGGAATTGCAATGGAAGCCTCCACCACCAAACTGGCCATCGAGCAGATCGCCGAGCGCATCACCGACGCGGTGATGGAGCATCGGCTGCCGCCGGGCATCAAGCTGGTGGAGGAGAAACTGGCAGGCGCCTTCGGCGTGAGCCGAACCAAGATTCGTCAAGCGCTTACCCTGCTGGCCAAAGAGGGACTGGTGACGCTGCACCCCAACCGCGGCGCCTTCGTCAAGCGGCCTTCCGCCGAGGAGGCCAGAGACCTGTTCGCCACCCGCCGGCTGGTGGAGCCTGAAATCGTTCGTAACGTCATCGCCAGGGCCTGCGAACAGGATATCGCCCGGCTACACCAGCACCTCGAAGAAGAGGCACAAGCGCGGGCGGCGGGAGATCGCCGCCGCATCATTCGGTTATCCGGTCAATTCCATATGCTCTTGGCAGCGCTGGCAGGCAACGCCTTCATCGAGAAGCTGATGGCAGAGCTGTGCCCCCTAACGTGCCTGATCATCGCGCTTTATGACGCACCGCAGACCCCAGCATGCCCCGAAGACGAACATAGCCAAATTGTCGATGCCATAGAAAATCACGATGAAGCGGCTGCCATCAGGCTCATGCTGCATCATCTCGAACATATTGAATCCGAACTCATGCTCGACGCTGCGCCAAAGCTGGATATCCACTGGGAAACCCTTTACGGCTGATATCCGGAGGCGATACGGATGACAGCGGCGCGCCGAGCGGCGACAATGGCCGCCCATTTCGAGACGCCGCTGCCATGCCTGCAACGCCCCCCAGCCGAGACGCTTGCACCCTGCTGCCGATCCTGTATCGCGATACGGCGCTGGTGGTCGTGGCCAAGCCGTCTGGGCTGCTGGTCCACCGCACCGCCCTGGCCCGCGGCGAGACGCGCTTCATGGTGCAGACGCTGCGCGACCAGCTCGGCCAGCGGGTCTACCCGGTGCATCGCCTCGACCGCCCCACCTCGGGGGTGATGGTGTTCGCGCTAAGCGCCGAGATCGCCGCAGCGCTGGCCCAGGCCTTCACCGAGCAGCATATCGCCAAGCGCTACCTGGCGGTGGTGCGCGGCGTCGGCCCCGAGGCCGAGCGGCTCGACTACCCGCTGCGCGAGGAGGATGGCAGCCGCCCCAAGGCGCAGATGCCGGCCATGCCGGCGACCACCGAGATCCGCCGCCTCGATAGCGTCGAGCTACCGCTGCAGGTCGACCGCTACCCCAGCAGTCGCTATTCACTGATCGAGGCGCGCCCGCTCAGCGGGCGCCGCCATCAGATCCGCCGCCACCTGTCGCAGCGCGGCTACCCGATCATCGGCGATGCCAAGCACGGCAAGGGCAACCACAACCGCTTCTTCAAGGAGCGGCTCGGCTGCCCGCGGCTGCTGCTGGCCGCCGTAGAGCTGGACTTTCCGCACCCGCTAGAGGGCAAGCAACTGCAGGTCAGCGCACCGCTGCAGGAGGACATGCAGCAGCTGTTCGAACGCTTTGGCTGGGCCGCCCACCTGCCGCAGCATGACATCGCCTGGCATGACGCCGACTCACCGACATTCGCCACCGCACCATGACCGATATCGACGCTTCCCCTTCCGGCACCAACACCGCCGACGACTACGATCTGCGCTTCGGCGGCATCCGCCGGCTCTACGGCAGCCACGCTGCGGCGGCCTTTCGCCACGCCCATGTGGTAGTGGTCGGCGTCGGCGGCGTCGGCAGCTGGGCGGTAGAGGCGCTGGCCCGCACCGGGATCGGCAAGCTGACGCTAATCGACCTCGACGACGTCTGCGTCTCCAACGTCAACCGCCAGCTCCACGCCCTCGACGGCACCATCGGCCGCCCCAAGGTCGAGGTGCTGGCCGCGCGCTGCCGGGCGATTCACCCCGGTATCGAAGTGGTCGCCGACGCGGCGTTCGTGACCCCGAGCAATCTCGCCGAGCGAATTCCCGACGACGCCGACCACGTGCTGGATGCCATCGACAGCGTGGTGGCCAAGGCCGCGCTGATCGCCTGGTGCAAGCGGCGCAAGATCCCCATCACCGTGACCGGCGCCGCCGGCGGCCAGACCGATCCCACCCGCATTCAGGTCGCCGACCTGACCCGCACCGAGCACGACCCGCTGCTGGCCAAGGTCCGCGCCCGGCTGCGCCGCGACTTCGGTTTCTCGCGCAATCCCAAGCGGCGCTTCTCGGTGGAGTGTGTCTACTCCGACGAGCAGCTTGTCTACCCAGGGGCCGACGGCGAAGTCTGCGCCACCAAGCCCGGCAGCGGCGAGAGTACCCGCCTGGACTGCGCCTCGGGCTTCGGCGCCGCCACCTTCGTCACCGGCGCCTTCGGCTTCGCCGCCGCGGCGCGGGTCATGGCGCGGCTGGCCAAGCGTGCAGCAGATCCTCAGGAGATTCAGGATGCATGACAGCAACCGCCCGGTAGCGGGCATCTACCGCCACTACAAGGGTGCCGACTACGAGGTGGTGGGTGTCGCACAGCACAGCGAGAACGAAGAAGCGCTGGTGGTCTATCGCGCCCTCTACGGCGACTACGGCCTGTGGGTCCGGCCACTCGAGATGTTCTGCGAAACTGTCGAGATTCAGGGCGAGACGCTGCCGCGCTTCGAACTCATCAAGGCATTCTGATGTGACGTAGCGACCAAACGGTGAATACTCCAGCCCAGCAGGCCAGGACGGATCAGGTACGGCGTAGCATTGGCCAGCCGAGGGCCATGCGGGGTGCCGATCAACTGGGCGCGGATGACCCGAAACACGCCGGAGTGCGCCACCACCAGCGGCATCTCCGACGCAACCAGCACGCCGTTCAGTGCCGCCAGCACGCGGGCCTGAAACTCCGACCAGCTCTCGCCCCCGGGCGGAGTGTCCTCGTAGGGTGGCTGCTGCACGAGCGGCAACTGGTCCAGCTGGCCCCAGTCGCGCTCGTCGAGTCCGCTCAGACGCGTGGCCAACTGGCCGGGCACCGCCACTTCGGCGGTGCGCCAGGCCCGCTGCAGGGTGCTGGTCACGACCCGGCTCCAGGGGCGGTCCAGCCAAGTGGCCGCCTGCCGCGCCTGAGCCTCGCCCTGTGCCGTCAGCGGCACGTCGCTGCGCCCGCAGATGCGATGTTCGCGGTTGAGCTGCGTTTCACCGTGGCGGATGAAGACGAAAGGCCTAGCCAGCAGCATCGCTGCCCTCCTCCGACAGGGCTGGCTCTTCTGCCATCAATGAATCGTTCACTTCGCGCACCTCAGTAGTAAAGAGGGGAATCACCTGCTCAGCTCCCAGTTGCCGTACCAGCGCCCGCAAATGGGAAAGTCGCAGGTGGACGTTCCAGCGCTGCCAGTCGAGCTCCCCGGCAGCCCTCTGGCGCTGCCGCCGGAGCGTGAGATAGCCCGTGTGCAGCAGCCTATGCTCCGGCCAGTCCTGCGGGTCGTCGTCGCGATCCTCCACCAGCCATAGCATGGGCGAATCCGTACGGGAAGCCCCGAGCAGCCGGCGGATGACAGCGTCATGCCCTTCCCGGCGCAGCGCACTTGGCAGCCGCAGCAGCGCCTCAAGCCCTGCGCGGCAAAAGTGATCCAGATTCCAGCTCACGCCCAGCCGCCCGGCCTCGGCGTCGAGCCACAGCGCCATTTCCAGGGCACGACCCGATACGGGCACCGGCAGCACCCGCGGTTCGCACAGGCGGCGCGCAATCGCCTCGCGACACTGCGCCTGGGGCGTGTCGTAGCGGCCATAGGAGGCATCCAGCAGCGCGACACGCGCCGCCGGCGGCTCGTCGAAGGGGAAGAGCAGCGACTCGCGGCAGGCGTCGCCGCTGTAAAAGACGCCACCCTCGATGTCGAGATGCAACCATACGCCGCCCAGCGAGTGCCCCGCCTGTCCGGTGATCACCGGGATACCTGCAATCCGGCACTGGCCACGCTCGGGTAGCGCTCGCCACTCTCGGCCATGCGGCAGCGCGGCCGCCACCGAGGGCGTGCAGTAGAGTGGCAGCTCGGCGGGAAGCGCCGATACGCCGCCGATATGATCGAAATGGTCGTGGCTGATCAGCACGGCGTCGACGTCCAGCCCTTCGGCCCAGGCCATCGACTGGCCCGGATACAGGGCGCCACCGGCGTCGAGCAACAGGCGCCTGCCCTCGGCCTCGACCAGGATGGCGGCGGGTGCCTTCGCCCCCAGGCCGCTGAGCACCTCGATGCGCAGGCTCATATCTCGAGCTCCAGGCACCAGCCCTCGCGCAGGGTCAAGGCCACCTGCTGGCCTTCACCCAGCGCCGTATGGTGGTAGGCCAGTAGCGCTTCGCCACTCTCGAGGCGCAGGTGCAGCTCATAGCGCTCGCCGCGGAAGGTCGCGCTCTCGACCCGCGCTTGCAGCCCCTGCCGTGGAGGCGCATCGGGCAGCACCGTCACGTGCTCCGGGCGCACCAGCAGCGGCTGGGTGCGCTCGGCGGCAACCGCGGCCAGCCCGCGCATCAGCGCCGCTTCCTCCAGGCGCTGACCCGGTCGCCCCGCGGCCACGTCGAGCAAGCTGCCCTGGCCGATGAAGCTCGCCACCCAGGCGCTGCGCGGTTGGCGATATAGCGTCTGCGGCGTGGCCCACTGCGCCAGCCGGCCATCACGCATTACGGCAATGCGATCCGCCAGCGCCATGGCTTCGCTCTGGTCATGGGTGACGTAGACCAGGGTGGCCCGGGTACGGCGATGGAAATCGCGAAAGCTCAGCTCCATCGACGCACGCAGGTGGCGGTCGAGGTTGGCCAGCGGCTCGTCGAGCAGCACGACATCGGGATCCGTGACCAGGCAGCGCGCCAGCGCCACACGCTGACGCTGGCCGCCGCTAAGCTCCTGCGGCGAGCGCTGGGCGTAGGGTGCCAGTTCCACCATGGCCAGCGCCTTCGCCACCTGGCGCCGGTAGACCTCGCCCCCCAGGCGGCGCAGCTTGAGCGGGTAGCCGACGTTGTCGGCCACGCTCATGTGCGGCCACAGGGCGTAGGACTGGAATACCATGGCCATGTTGCGCTGCTCCGGCGGCACCTGCCGCTCGCGGCTGGCCAGGGTGCGTCCGCCCAGGCGGATCTCACCCGCGCTGACGGCTTCGAAGCCGGCCAGCATGCGCAGCATGGTGGTCTTGCCACAGCCGCTGGGGCCGAGCAGCGCGACGAACTCTCCCGGTTCGATCTCCAGCGATAGCCCATCGACGGCGGTCTGCTCGCCGAAACGCTTGGAGACACTCTCGATGGTCAACCCTGCCATGGTACGACTCCCCTGGGCAGGCGATACGCCAGCAGGCTCAGGCAGAGCATCAGCGCCGCCACCATCGCCACCACCAGTACCGACAGCGCGGCGGCCAGCACGCTCTCGCCGCCCTCGTCCAGGTTGAAGATCAGCACGCCGAGGGTCTCGTTGCCCGCGCTCCACAGCAGCGCCGAGACGGTCAGCTCGTTCACCGCCAGCAGGAACACCAATAGCCCACCGGCGAACAGCGCCGGCGCTACCAGCGGCAGCACGATGCCGCCCAGGCGCCGCCAGGGGCCGGCCCCGGCAAGCTGGGCAGCCTCCTCCAGCGAGGGGTCTAGCTGGGCGAGGCCGGCGGCCACCGGCTTGAGGCACACCACCAGGAAGCGCGCCAGGTAGGCAACGAAGATCAGCCCCAGGGAGCCGTAGAGCGCGACATTGACCAGCGGAATGGGGCGCACGAAGAGCAGGATGCAGGCCACCGCCAGCACCACGCCCGGCAGCGCATAGGGCAGCTCGATGGCGCTCAGTGCCAGGCCCTGCCAGCGCCGCGGCAGACGCTGCAGGCAATAGGCCAGCGGCAGGCTGCACAGCATCAGCACCACGGCGGCACTGCCCGCCAGCCAAAAACTGTTGCGCACCGCGCGCCAGGTCGCCCCCTGGCGGCCGATCACCTCGTGGTAGGCGTTCAGGGTGATGGTCTCCCAGGAGAGCGGCACACCCATGGCGGGCACCAGCGAACTCACCACCAGCGCCGCCAAGGGCGCGACCAGAATGGCCAGTAGCACCGCCACCAGCAGCGCGGTCACGCCGCCGCGCCAGCGCCCCAGCGCGAAGTCGTGGGCGCGGCCACCGTGCCCCACCAAGCCAAAGCGGCTGCGCTTCATCCACGCCTGCTGCAGCGCCACCCCGGCCAGCGCCAGGGCACCGATCAGCAGCGACAGCGAGGCCATCTCCGCTAGCACGCCGGTGCCGAAGCTGGCCATGCGCTGGTAGATCAGGGTCGGCAGCACGTAGTAGCCGGCGGGAATGCCCAGCATGGCGGGTATGCCGAAGTTGCCCAGGCTCGAGATAAAGGCCATGGCGCCCCCCGCGACCAGGCCGCTGCGGGTCACCGGCAGGATGATCTGCCCCCACACCTGGGACTGGCGGGCGCCGCTGATGCGGGCCGCCTCGACCAGCTCGCGCGGCAGCGACAACAGCGAGGTACGCAGGGCCAGGAACACCAGCGGCGCACTCTGGATACCCAGCAGCAGGGCGATGCCCTCGGCCGAGTAGAGCGGCTGCGGGCTGCCCAGCGGCGGCGCCATGCCGATGCTCTTCAGCAGCGGGCTGGCGGGGCCGAACAGCTGCAGCCAGCTCAGCGCGGTGACCTGGGGCGGAATCATCATCGGCAGCATGAAGCAGAACACCAGCCCGGTCTTGCCGCGAATGTCGGTGAGGGTGATCACGAAGGCGAACAGGCTGCCCAGCAGCAGCGCGATCAGCATGCCCAGCCCCGAGGTATAGAGGCTGCGCCATAGCGCCCGCCAGGTGCTCTCGGCCTGCAGCACCCGCCACAGCGGCGACTCGCTGCCTTGGGCCAGGTCGCCCAGCGCCTCCATCAGCAGGCGCAGGCTGGGCACCAGGCTCAACGCCACGATGACGAGCATCAGCAGAGTGAGCAGCCAACGCTGCTGGCTGCCATCAGTGAGGCCCGGCACCATGCTCAGCCGCCGAACAGGTCGTCGAAGCGCTGCTTGAGTTCGGCTTCCCTGGCCAGGGCGCTTTTGATGTCGAGCGGCATCAGCGCAATGCTGTCGCGGGCGGGAAAGCCTGCCGGCGGAGCGACCTCGGGATGCGCCGGCAGGTAGCCCTGCTCGCTGACCAGCTCCTGGCCATCGCGTGCGAGCACGAAATCGACGAACGCCTGCGCCGCGTCGAGGTTTCTTGCGCCCTGCATGATGGCCACCGGCTCGGTCACGGCGCTCACCCCCTCCTCGGGGAACACGAATGCCACCGGCGAGCCCTTGGCCGCCTCACGTATCGGCAGGAAGTCCACCACGATGCCGTAGGGCCTGGTGCCTGCCGCCACGGCGTTGAACACGCCGCCGTTGCCGCCCTGGGCCTCGGTGCGGTTGGCGTGCAGTGCATCGTAGTACGCTTCGCCGAGTCCAGGATTGGCACTGATCGCTGCCATATGGATCAAGGCGGCACCGGAGTAGAGCGGGCTCGGCATGGTCACCTGCCCCGCGTACTCGGGCTGGGTGAGTTCCTGCCAGCTCTGCGGGCGGTGCTCGGCACCGGTGTTGTAGACGATACCCGTGGTGATCAGCTTGGTGCCGTAGTAGTAACCTTCGGGGTCATAGAGCTCGGCGGCGTAGGCCTCGCGTTCGGGGCTCAGGTAGGGCTGCAGATGCCCTTCCTGCTTGAGCGATTCCATGGTCATGCTGTCGGCGATCAGCAGCACGTCGGGGTTACTGACGTCGGCGGAGAGTTCGGAGCGCAGCCGGGTCATCAGGCGGGTGGTGCCGTCGCGCACCCACTCCACCTCGATCTCGGGGTGGGCCGCCTGGAAGGCGTCGACGGTCTGCTGGGCGTCACTGTTGGGCTGGCTGGTATAGAGCACCAGCTTCTGGTTAGCCAGAGCTGGCAACGCCATACCCGCCAGTAGCAGTGCCAACACGGTTGTCGTGAAGCGCTTGCGCATATAAGAGTACCCTTGATGAGTCATTCTCAGTAAGGGTACTGCGATTGGTTTACAGCTCGGTGACAACCGCTTGTCATCCGAGGGACGACGCTTCAGCGATCCTGACCGCGGTGCGCCCAGCGGGTCATGCGCCTCTCGAGCAGCGCGAACAGCTCATACATCACCATGGCCATGGCGCTGATCACGATCAGCCCGGCGAACACCAGCGGCATTCGCATCTGCGAGCCGGCGCTCATCATCAGGTAGCCGATGCCCTGGTTGGACGCCACGGTCTCGGAGACCACGGTGCCGACGAAGGCCAGGGTGATGGCGACCTTGAGCGAGGCGAAGAAGTACGGCAGCGAGCGCGGCAGTCCCACCTTGAGCAGCACGTCGAGACGCCGCGCGCCGAGCACTCGCAGCACGTCCTCCAGCTCCGGCTCCAGGGTGGCGAGGCCGGTGGCTACGTTGACCACGATGGGGAAGAAACAGATCAGGAAGGCGGTGAGGATCGCCGGCACCGAGCCGATGCCGAACCACACCACCAGAATCGGCACGAAGGCGACCTTGGGAATGGCGTTGAAGCCCACCAGCAGCGGATAGCAGGCGCGGTACATGAAGCGCGACGAGCCAATGATGAAGCCCAGCGCCAGCCCCACTACCACGCCCAGCGCGAACCCCACCAGGGTGGTCCACAGGGTCTGCCAGGAGTGCATGCCGATCGGCCCGGCGAAGGTGATCATGGCCTGGAAGGTGTCCCAGGCGCCGGGGAACAGGAATGGCGGTACATCCAGCGCGCGCACCGTGCCCTCCCAGATCACCAGCAGCGCGATCACCGCCAGCCACGGGGCCAGGCGCTCCTTGGTCGTGGCCGTCATGCCGTACCTCCGCGTATCTCGCCAATCTGCGCACGCAGCCCATGCACCAGGGTGGTGAAGGGCTCGCGATAGGTGGTTTCCAGCTCGCGCGGGCGGGGCAGATCGATCTCCCGCCGCTCGACGATACGCCCCGGGCGCTTGCTCATCACATACACGGTGTCAGCCAGGAAGGCCGCCTCGCGCAGGTCATGGGTGACCAGCACCACGGTGAAGCACTGGGCCTGCCAGAGATCGCGCAGCACGCACCACAGCTCCTCACGGGTGAAGGCATCCAGCGCGGCAAACGGCTCGTCGAGCATCAGCAGCTTGGGTTGGTGGATCAGCGCCCGACAGATCGAGGCGCGCTGCTGCATCCCGCCGGAGAGCTGCCAGGGGTACTGGTCCTCATAGCCTTCCAGGCCCACGGTGCGCAGCAGGTCGCGCGCCCAGCCAATGAACTCCTCGCGCCGTTTGCGAAACTGAGAGCGGTAGGGCTTGACGATCTCCAGCGGCAGCAGCACGTTGTCCAGAGTGGTGCGCCACGGCAGCAGGTTGGCGTTCTGGAACGCCATGCCGGTGATCTTGAGCGGCCCGCTGACCGGCTCGCCGGCGACTCGCACGCTGCCCCGGGTCGGCCCGTGCAGGCCGGTACAGAGTTTCATGAAGGTCGACTTGCCGCAGCCCGAGGGGCCGACGATGGCGACGAACTCGCCCTCGCGGATGGAGAGGCTGATGTCCTCGATGGCGTTGCCGCTGTCATCGTAGGCGAGGCTGACGCCGTCGAAGTCGACGAAGGCGCGCTCGCTGCGCGCCGCCTCGGCGGCGCGCAGCTCGGTGGGAGTGACGGTCATGGCAACCCTGGGCTCAGTCGGCGAAGATCATGCGGTCTTCCTGGGCAGGCAGGAAGCGCGAGGTGAAGACCCGCTCGGCATCGGGCACCTCGGGCAGGTCATAGGCCTCGGCGACCAGTCGGATCGACTCTTCCAGGCGCGCCTCGTCGATGGCACCAGCGCCGTGGGCGCGGGCGTCTTCAGTATCGATGGCGCCCTCGATGGCCAGCTTGAGGCGGCGTGTCTCGAGCTCGACGTCGATCAGGCCGTCGCGGTTACGCACATAGTCGATGGCGCCCTCGGGGTCGGCCAGGGTCTCGGCCAGGGCCCGATTGAAGGCGCGCAGGAAGCCCTCCACCGCCTCGGGGTGCGCCTCGGAGAACTGCTCGCTGGCGATGATGGCATTGCCATAAAGCGGCACGCCGTAATCGGGGAACGGCAAGATGGTCAGCTCATCCTCGTGCATGCCGCGAGATTCGAGGTTGAGTAGGCTGGTGAAGTAGAAGCCGGTGATGGCATCGACGTCGCCGCGCTCGAGCAGCGTTTCACGCAGCGCCGGGTCGACGTTTTGCCAGCTTACGCTACCGGCCTCGAGGTCGTTGGCATTGGCGAAGATGCCCCAGGCGCGGTAGCCGGTATCGAAGGCGGGTGCGGCCAGGGTCTTGCCGGCCAAGTCGGCAGGCTGCTCGATATCGCGATCCTTGCGGGCGAAGACCGCCGCTGGCGAGCCGTCATAGACCACGTAGACGCCCTGGATGCCGGGCCCGTTGGGATTCTCGGCCAGGAACTCGACCAGTGCATTGAGATCGCCAAAGCCCATCTGGTAGGCGCCGCTGGCGACCCGGTTGATGGCTCCCGCCGAGCCGCTGCCGGAGTCGATCTCGACGTTGAGCCCCTCCTCTTCGAAGTAGCCGCGCTCCACCGCCATCAGGAAGGGCGCCGACGGCCCCTCGAAGCGCCAGTCGAGCTGGAAGCGGATATCGGTAGCAGCGCTGGCGGTGCCACCCAGCAGGATGGCGCCAAGCGCGGTGCCAAGGAACAGATGGCGAATTACGGATCGATGCATGACAGAGGCCTCGGTATACAAGATTGTCATTATTGAGCATGCAGGTTTCTTGCCATCGTGGGCTATTGCTCGCAGGCCCTGCGCAGCAAGGGTCGATGCGCCTTGACCATGGCATCTCGGCACGCGATGGCGCCACCCCGGTGCAGGCGCCGCCCGCCCATGCACCAGCATAGAACATTTGGCGACGCCGGCAGCACCGGCCTCAACGCAAGACACCGGCCCTGGGGCCGGTGTCGCGATGCGTGGTGGAGTGTGGGGGGCTAGCGACTCACTCGTCGCCGGCCATCTGCATCTGCCGCTGCATGTAGTTCTCAATGCCGACCTTGTCGATCAGGCCGAGCTCGGTCTCGATATGATCGATATGGTCTTCTTCATCGGCGAGAATCTCGCGGAAGATATCGCGGGAGACGTAATCCTTGACCTTCTCACAGTGGCTGATGGCGTCGATGTAGTCCTTGCGGCCGTCGTGCTCGATCTTGAGGTCAGCTTCGAGCATCTCGCGCACGTTCTCGCCAATATGCAGCTTGCCGAGGTCCTGCAGGTTGGGCACGCCCTCGAGGAACAGGATGCGCTCGATCAGCCGATCGGCGTGCTGCATCTCCTCGATGGACTCGTCGTACTCCCACTTGGCCAGCGCCTTGAGGCCCCAGTCCTTGTACATCTTGGCATGCAGGAAATACTGGTTGATGGCCACCAGCTCGTTACCGAGGGCCTTGTTGAGGTACTGAATGACCTTGGCGTCGCCTTTCATCGACTCTCTCCTGGGTGCTTGGCACATGCATGTTAGACACGTCGCTACTGCGACGACATGCCCCCAGTATTGTCAAAAAACGCGCAAAAGGCAAAAAAACCAGGTGGTACAGAGAGTTAGCGAGACGTTATCGCATTTGAAAAGGGTCGCGGGTAGCAATGACTGACAGCTGCCAGCCAGACTCACACGGCGTAGGCGAGATCGAAGTTGGCCTCGACCATGGCACTGACTACCGCCTCGCGGGTGATCGCCTTGCCGGTGCAGGCGCACTTGCCGCACTGGTTGGCACAGCCGGTCGCTTGACGTACCTCACGCCAGCTGCGCGCGCCGTCGTCCACGGCTTCGCGAATCGCCTTGTCGGTTACCCCGTTGCACAGACACACATACATGCGCATCACCTCGCTGATCATCTACACGACAAATGTAAATGATTCGCAGAGAGTATTGCAAGTACGACTACGACCTATTGACTAGGGCACTGACTTACCAGGCTTGGGCAGCACCACCACTTGGGTTCCGGAGGCAATATCCGGCCAACTGCGACGCTGGCCGTCGAACAGGATCCACCAGTAGCCCAGCCCCAGCAGCGCCAGCGACAGGCAGGCGACCAGAAAGCGAATCAGGCTCTGCACCAGGGTGATGCTGGCGCCGTCCGGGGTCTGCACGCGCAGCCGCCAGGCCTGCATGCCCAGCGTCATGCCGGCACGCATCCAGCAGAAGGCAAAGAAGGCAAAGGTGGTGACGAACAGCAGGCTGTGAAACAGCGGCGTTTCATTGGCCTCGCCCTGGTTGAGCGCCACCGCAATAAAGGCCAGCAGCACCCAGATCGCCATGACCAGGAAGCTGTCGTAGAGCATGGCCCCCAGCTGGCGGGCGAGGCCGGCCGGCCATACACGGTCGAGATCGGTAAAGCGTCGTCGCATGGTGTCCTCGTGTCAGCCAGAGCGGCGGAGAAGATAAAAACCGAGGCCGGCACAGATCAGCGTCGGTCCGAGTACCGCCCACACCGGCGAGAAACCGAACACCGTCGAGGCCGGCGCCAGCAGGTCCTGCAGATACTTGAAGCACAATCCGACCACCACGCCGTAGAACACCCGGGTACCGGCGGCCACGGTACGCAGCGGACCGAACACGAACGAGGCCGCCACCAGCACCAGCGAGGCCATGGTCAGCGGCATCAGCATCTTCTGCCAGAAGTAGAGCAGCGGCTGGGTCGACTGCAGACCCTGGTCCTGCAGGTAGCGCGCGTAGGCCCACAGCTCGCTGGGTGCCTGGCTGTTGACCGGCCGCAGCAGGCGACCCAACTGGTCGGGCGTGAGGCTGGTCTGCCAGTCGAGCCGTGCGAGGGACTCGGCCGCGCTGTGCTGCTCCTCGAAGCGAGTAATCGACACCTCTTCCAGGACCCAGTGATCGTCGTCCCATACCGCGCGTTCGGCGGTGGTCGCCGAACGCAGGGTCTCGCCCTCGAACTCGTAGCGGGTCAGGTCGAGCACGGTGTTGTCGCCGCGGATCGCCCCGAAGCGATAGACCGCATCACCCTCGCGCTGCCAGCCGCCGCGCTCGGTGAGCACCGCGCCCTCGCCCTGCATCTGTTCGATGCGCCAGGCACTGGCGAACTGCTCGGTGCGCGGGCTGACGTACTCGGCCACCAGCAAGACCACCACCACGACCAGGATGATCGGCTTCATCACCCCCCACAGGATCCGCGACAGCGAACGCCCGGCCGCGCGCATCACGGTCAGCTCGTTGCTCGAGGCCATGCTGCCCAGGCCGATCAGGGCCCCTATCAGCACGCCCACCGGAGCATACTGATAGAAGCGCCACGGCAGGCGCATGATCAGGTAGAGCAGCACCTGAAAGGCGCCGTAGTTGCCCTCGACGTCGTCGAGGTCGTTGATGTAGGTAATCACCAGGTCGAGCCCCAGCAGCACCAGCTGCACGACGATGATCGCGCCCAGTACGTTGCGGGCAATATAGCGATCGAGACGGTCGGCGATCATCAGCGCATCCCCTTGTGCTGTGCCCGCTGCATCATGACCAGGCCAACGGCCAGGTAGGCAGCGTGGATCGGCCACATGCCCACCGCCGCCGACAGCGCACCGCGACCGATGGCGTCCTGGGCGGCGAGCAGCAGGCTGAGGTAGCTGATATGCAGGAAGATCGCCGGCAGCAGCTTGGCGAAGCGCCCCTGGCGTGGATTGACCTTGGACAGCGGCATCGCCATCAGGGTCAGGATGAAGACCATCAGTGGCAGCCCAAAGCGCCACTGCAGCTGGGCGTGGGCGCGGCTGTCGTCGCTGCCCAGCAGCGCCGCGGTGGAGGCGTATTCGGGAGAGTCGATCTCGACCACTTCATCGGCGCGCGAGAGGCGCACCGCGTAGGTGGAAAACTCCAGCCGCTCGGCCTCGAAGCGCCCCGGGTCGACGCTGTAGCGCTCGCCGTCGGCCAGCACCAGGAAACGGCTGCCGGTCTCGTCGCCGACGGTTTGGTAGCCGCTCTGGGCGCGGGTCACGCTGTCTTCCGGGGTGCCGTCGGTGCGCCGCTGGCGCTCGCTGATGAAGACGTTCTGCATGCGCGTCTGGTTGTCGGTGAAGCCCTCCACGTACACCGTGCGGCCGGCGCCCAGGTCCTGGAAGCGTCCCGGTGCCAGCGCCGAGAAATCCAGCTGGCTGCGCTGCTCCTCGAGGGTCACGGCGTTGTTGAGCGCCCCTGCCGGGGTCAGCCACAGGCTACATAGCCCCACCAGGAACGCCACCAGGGTGGCCGGCACCAGGCTGATGGTCAGCAGCCGCCGCGGACTGGTGCCACAGGCCACCAGCACGGTGATCTCGCTGTTGAGGTAGAGCTGCCCGTAGGCCAGCAGGATACCCAGAAAGAACGCCAGCGGCAGGATCAGCTCGAGAAAGCCTGGCAGGTGGTAGAGCATCAGGGTGCCGAGAATGCTGGCCGGAATATCGCCCTCGGCAGCATCGGTAAAGTAGCGAATGAAACGACTCCCCATGATCACCAGCAACAGCACCCCGGCCACGGCGGCCATGGTCAGCAGGATCTCGCGGGTCAGGTAGCGAAATATGATCAAGAAACTCTCCCGGTGCTCCATGCAGGGCAGGTATCGCTCCCCATGCAATGGCGCAGCGCATTGCGTACACTGGACGGCATTCGGCTGCGGCAAGGCGTCGTGCCGGCATTATCCAGAATCCCCTTTCGCTTGTCTTGTGGAGACGTCATGGAATTCACTGTTCAGACGGCCAATCCGGCCAAGGTCGAGACGGCCTGTCTCGTGGTACCGGTATTCAAGGACGGCGACCTGCTGCCAGCTGCAGCCAAGCTCGACGATGCCAGCGAGCGGCTGATTGGACAGCTGATCGAGCGCGGCGACTTCAGCGCCGGGCTCGGTAACGTGCAGATGATTCCCTTCGCCCCCGGCGTCAGCGGCGAACGTCTGCTGCTGGTGGGTCTGGGCGAGCGCGACAAATGCAACGAGGCCGCCTTCCGCAAAGCGCTGGACGCCGCCTTCACCACCCTGGCCAAGCTGCCGGTGAGCGACGCCGCGGCGGCCTTCACCGATGTGCCAGTCGGCGAGCACGGCTGTGCCTGGAAGGCACGCATGACCCTGGAAGCCGCCGAGCGCGCCATTTATCGCTTCGTCGAATTCAAGTCCGACCCGGCGCCCGCAGCCAAGCTCGAGCGCGTCATCCTACTGGTCGGCGATGGCCAAGACGCCGAGGCGGCCAAGCAGGGCGCGCGCCTCGGCGCCGCCATCGGTGCTGGCATCAACGTCACCCGCACCCTGGGCAACCTGCCGGGCAACGTCTGCACCCCGCGCTACCTGGCCGAGCAAGCCGAGGCGCTGGGCAAGGGCTCCGGCGGCGCGCTCGAGGTCGAGATCCTCGACGAAGAGGCGCTGGAAGCGCTGGGCGCCGGTTCGCTGCTCTCGGTAGGACGCGGTAGCGCCGAGCCATCACGACTGATCGTCATGAAGTACCAGGGCGCCGACAATCCCGACGATGCCCCCCATGTGCTGGTCGGCAAGGGTATCACCTTCGACACCGGCGGCATCTCGCTCAAGCCCGGCGAAAGCATGGACGAGATGAAGTTCGACATGTGCGGCGCGGCCAGCGTATTCGGCACCGTCAACGCAGTGCTGGCGATCCGCCCCAGGATCAACCTGGTGGCGATCGTCGCCGCCGCCGAGAACATGCCCGACGGCAAGGCCACCAAGCCTGGCGACATCATCAAGACCCTCAAGGGCCTCTCCGTGGAGGTGCTCAACACCGACGCCGAGGGTCGCCTGGTGCTGTGCGACGCCCTGACCTACGCCGAGCGCTTCCAGCCCGCCAGCGTGGTGGATATCGCCACCCTCACCGGTGCCGCCATCATCGCCCTCGGCCACCACGCCACCGGTCTGCTGTCCAACGACGACGACCTGGCGCTGGACCTGCTCGAGGCCGGCGAGACCGCCTGGGACCGTGCCTGGCACCTGCCGCTGTGGGACGAGTACCAGGAGCAGCTCGACTCCAACTTTGCCGACCTGGCCAATATCGGCGGGCGCCCGGCGGGCACCATCACCGCGGCCTGCTTCCTGTCGCGCTTCGCCGACAAGTTCCCCTGGGCGCACCTCGACATCGCCGGCACCGCCTGGAGCTCCGGCAAGCAGAAAGGCGCCAGCGGCCGCCCGGTAGGCCTGCTGACCCAGTACCTGCTCGATCGCGAAGCCGACGCCGAGGTCGAAACCGACGCCGAGTGATGTCTGACCTTCCCAGGGGGTTGCCTTTTTTGCGCGGCGACTTTCTCATGGGAGGCCTGACATGCTTTCACGCACCGAGTCGCCCGCGCGGCTCGGTGTTCCTGTATCACCCTGAGGCCATTGCCGCGCCCCAGGGGTAGCGGAGACCCTTTGCCGTGCCCACTGCAAGCTTTGCCCAACTGCCCAACGCCCAACCCACGGCGGACACCATTCGCAAGGACATCCTTGCCAATCCCGGTTTCGGCCGCTATTTCAGCGACCACATGGCGCATATCCGCTGGACCCTCGATGCCGGCTGGCATGGCCACGAGGTGCGCCCCTACGGTCCGCTGACCCTCGACCCCGCCGCCGCTGTGCTGCACTACGGCCAGGAGATCTTCGAGGGCATCAAGGCCTACCGCCATGCCGATGGCTCGGTGTGGACCTTCCGCCCCGAGAAAAATGCCGAGCGCTTCCGCCGCAGCGCGCGACGCCTGGCGCTGCCGGAACTCTCCGACGAGGACTTCATCGGCTCGCTCAAGGCGCTGCTCGCCCACGACCAGGGCTGGGTACCGACGCCGGCCAACGAAGCCGACGAGTGCAGCCTCTACCTGCGCCCGTTCATGATCGCCAGCGAGACCTTCCTCGGCGTGCGCCCCTCCCACGAGGTCGACTACTACGTGATCGCCTCGCCGGCGGCGGCCTACTTCAAGGGCGGCGTCGAGCCGGTATCGATCTGGCTGTCGGCGAACTACAAGCGCGCCGCCGCCGGCGGCACCGGCTTCGCCAAGTGCGGCGGCAACTACGCCGCCTCGCTGGCCGCCCAGAAGGAAGCCGAAGCCCACGGCTGCGGCCAGGTCGCCTTCCTCGACGCCGCCGAGAACAAATGGATCGAAGAGCTCGGCGGCATGAACCTGTTCTTCGTGTTCAAGGACGGCCGCATCGTCACCCCCAAGCTGACCGGCACCATCCTCGAGGGCGTGACCCGCGACTCGGTGCTGACCCTGGCCAGCGACGCCGGCCTGCAGCCGGAAGAGCGCCATATCAGCATCGACGAATGGCGCGAGGGCGCCGCCTCCGGCGAGATCACCGAGGTCTTCGCCTGCGGCACCGCCGCGGTGATCACCCCGGTGGGCGAGCTGGTCGGCGAGGATGAGCGGATCCGCTGTCAGCCCAGCGACAACCCGGTGGCCAAGCAGATCCGCCGCACTCTGCTCGACCTGCAGTACGGCCGCGCCGAGGACACCCATGGCTGGCTGACCCGGCTGGTGTAATCAGCTCTCACAGCGGTTGCGCCCCTCCACCAGCGTGGCGGGGCGCCGCCGGGCAGGTCGTAGCGAAGGTTTGCGCCCCCTCGTCGCCCTGTCGCCGGGAGAGCACCTGCCTCGACGTCACGATCAACACCCCTTTTGGCGAGCCGTATGACTCAAGTCGATTTCTACGTTCTACCCGACACCACGCTGGAGGCCCGGCTGGCCTTCGCCTGCCGGCTCACCGAGACCATCCAGCGCAAGGGCTATCGCCTGCACCTGCACGCCGAGGACGAGGCCATGGCCCGTCAGCTCGACGAGGTGCTGTGGACCTTTCGCCCCGACGCCTACGTGCCCCACGCCCTGGCCGGCAGCGAGATGGCCAGCCAAGTGCCGGTGGTGATCGGCTGGCAGGGCCCCCCGACCCCGCCGAGGAGCACCCCCAGGCGATGCTCAACCTGCATCCCGAGATCCCCGAATGGTTCTCGCGCTTCGAACGGGTCGCCGAGATCATCAACCAGCACCAGGAGGTGCTGAGGGCCAAGCGCGCCTGCTGGAAGACCTACAAGGACCGCGGCTACCCGGTCAAGGCGCACCAGTTGGCTGGGCAAGAGGGCCGCGGCTGACTCTCTGGCGTAGTGAAGCTCGGGGCACTTGCCCTGCATTGCCAAGCTTAGGGGCGCAGGGGGCAGGCCGAAGAGGGGGTTTGCGCCATGGGTGAGGAGGATTCCTCCGAACGGGCTGGCCATGGATGGCCAGCACCGGTCCTGCAAGCGAAGCAGGATGCGAGAGCGCAGCAGGGCGCAAGGTAGCGCCCAGGGATGGGTTTACAGCGCCTCCTCGCAAGCCTACCGCCGGATCAGCCCCGGGACAACGACGCTGAGACCAGGCCAGCTCCGAGCACCAGGCTGACGCCAAGCGCCTCATCGCGCTATAATCGTGGCCATTTTTCGCACGCCTAGACGATTTCCTGCCGCCCGGCGCCACGCCCCGGCGGCAACCATTTCTGGACCCGGAACGCCCCATGGACAAGACCTACCAACCCGAGCAGATCGAATCCCGCTGGTACCAGCGCTGGGAGGCCGACGGCCGCTTCGCGCCGTCCGGCCAAGGCGAACCCTACTCGATCATGATTCCGCCGCCCAACGTCACCGGCAGCCTGCACATGGGCCATGCGTTCCAGGACACCATCATGGACACCCTGATCCGCTGGCGGCGCATGCAGGGCGACAACACCCTGTGGCAGGTGGGCACCGACCACGCCGGCATCGCCACCCAGATGCTGGTCGAGCGCAAGGTCGCCGCCGAAGAGGGCAAGACCCGCCACGACCTGGGCCGCGACGCCTTTATCGACAAGGTCTGGGAGTGGAAGCACGAGTCCGGCGGCCATATCACCCGCCAGCTACGGCGCATGGGCGCCAGCGTCGACTGGTCCCGCGAGCGCTTCACCATGGACGACGGCTTCTACAAGGCGGTGCAGGAAACCTTCGTGCGCCTCTATGAAGAGGAACTGGTCTACCGCGGCAAGCGCCTGGTCAACTGGGACCCAACCCTGCACACCGCGATCTCCGATCTCGAGGTGGAGAACCGCGACCAGCAGGGCCAGTTCTGGCACTTCCGCTACCCGCTGGCCGACGGCGTGACCACCGCCGCCGGCCTCGACCATCTGGTGGTTGCCACCACCCGCCCCGAGACCCTGCTCGGCGACACCGGCGTGGCGGTCAACCCCGAGGATCCGCGCTACGCCTCGCTGATCGGCAAGTTCGTCGAGTTGCCGCTGGTAGGGCGTCGGATCCCGGTGGTGGCAGATGAACATGCCGATATGGACAAGGGCTCCGGCTGCGTAAAGATCACCCCGGCCCACGACTTCAACGACTACGAGGTCGGCCGCCGCCAGAACCTGCCGCTGATCAACGTCTTCAGCCAGGATGCCGCGATCCTCGCCCAGGCCGAGGCCTTCGATATCCAGGGCCGGCCGCTGCCCGAGATCGACCCGAGCCTGCCGCAGGCGTATGCCGGCCTCGACCGCTTCGAGGCGCGTAAGCAGATCGTTGCCGATATGCAGGCCGCCGGGCTACTCGAGCAGGTCGAGACGGTCAGCAACACCCTGCCCTACGGTGATCGTAGCGGCGACGTCATCGAGCCGCTGCTCACGGACCAGTGGTTCGTCGCCGTGGAAAGCCTGGCCAAGCCGGCCATCGAGGCGGTGGAGAACGGCGACATCCAGTTCGTGCCCAAGAACTACGAAAACATGTACTTCGCCTGGATGCGCGACCTTCAGGACTGGTGCATCTCCCGCCAGCTGTGGTGGGGCCACCGCATTCCCGCCTGGTACGACGAAGCGGGCAACGTCTATGTCGCGCGCACCGAGCAGGAAGCCCGCGACAAGCACGGCCTGGGCGACGATATCCTCCTGACCCAGGACGATGATGTGCTCGACACCTGGTTCAGCTCGGGGCTGTGGACCTTCGGCACCCTGGGCTGGCCGGAGCAGACCCCGGAGCTTGCGACCTTCCACCCCTCCAGCGTGCTGGTCACCGGCTTCGACATCATCTTCTTCTGGGTCGCGCGGATGATCATGCTGACCCTGAAGTTCACCGGCGAGGTGCCGTTCAAGCAGGTCTACGTCCACGGCCTGGTGCGCGATGGCCAGGGCCAGAAGATGTCGAAGTCCAAGGGCAATGTGCTCGACCCCATCGACCTGATCGATGGCATCACCCTGGATGACCTGCTCGACAAGCGCACCGGCAACATGATGCAGCCGCACAAGGCCAAGGCCATCGCCAAGGCCACCCGCGCCGAGTTCCCCGAGGGTATCGAGCCCCACGGCACCGACGCGCTGCGCTTCACCTTCCTCTCCCAGGCCACCACCGGGCGCGACATCAAGTTCGATATGGGTCGCCTGGACGGCTACCGTAACTTCTGCAACAAGCTGTGGAACGCCTCGCGCTACGTGCTGATGAACGCCGAGGGCGAGGATTGCGGAGCAGACGGGGGCGATGTGGAGCTATCGCTGGCCGACCGCTGGATCGTCTCGCGGCTGCAGCAGACCGAGGCTCAGGTCACCAAGGCGATGGAGGAGTTTCGCTTCGACCACGCCTCGCAGGCACTCTACGACTTCGTCTGGAACGAGTACTGCGACTGGTACCTGGAGCTCTCCAAGCCAGTGCTGTGGGACGACAATGCCAACGCAGAGGCCAAGCGCGGTACCCGCCGCACCCTAGTGCGAGTGCTGGAGGCGATCCTGCGCCTGGCCCACCCGATGATGCCCTACATCTCCGAGGAGATCTGGCAGAAGGTCGCACCGCTGGCCGGCAAGGCCGCAGACGACGGCTCAGCGTCGATCATGGCACAGCCCTGGCCGCAGCCGGAACAGGACAAGATCGACGACCAGGCGACCCGCGATATCGAGTGGCTCAAGGGAGTGATCGTGGCGGTGCGCAATATTCGCGCCGAGATGAACATCGCCCCGGGCAAGCCGCTGGAGGTGCTGCTGACCAAGGGTGGCAACGCCGACCGCGAGCGTCTGGCGGCCAACCGCCTGTTTCTGGCCAAACTGGCCAAGCTGGAGAGCATCGCCTGGCTCGACAACCCGGATCAGGCACCGCTCTCGGCCACCCAACTGGTCGGCGAGATGGAAGTGCTGGTGCCGATGGCCGACCTGATCGACAAGGACACCGAGCTGGCGCGCCTCGACAAGGAGATCGACAAGCAGGACAAGCTGATCGGTAGCATCGAGAAGAAGCTCGGCAATGAGGGCTTCATCGCCAAGGCCCCAGAGGCGGTGGTCGCCAAGGAGCGCGGCAAGCTGGCCGACTTCCAGGCCGCCCGCCGGCTGCTGGTCGAGCAGCGCGACAAGATCGCCGCGCTCTGAGATGGCCGGCCCCGGCGTCCCGGAAACGTCCACGGCGGCCGCTGACCGCCCTTCCCCATCTGTGGAGACAACCGCATGCGCATGACTGACAAGATTGCCCTGATCACCGGCGCCGCCGGTGGTATCGGCCTGGCGATTGCCCAGGGCTTCGCCCGCGAGGGCGCCAAGGTCGCCATCAGCGACCTCGACCCCGACGCCGCCGAGCGCGCTGCCGCTGGTATCCGCGACGCTGGCGGTGAGGCCATGGCCGTGGCCATCGACGTCACCGACGAAGCCGCCGTCGATGCCGGCTTCGCCAAGGTGGTAGAGGCCTGGGGCCGCATCGACGTGGCGGTAGCCAACGCCGGCATCCAGCATATCGAAGCGCTGGACAAGCTGAGCCTGGCCAACTGGCGCAAGGTCACCGGCGTCCACCTCGACGGCGCCTTCCTGACCACCCGCGCCAGCCTGCGCCAGATGTACCAGCAGCAGGGTGGCGGCAGCATCCTGTATATCGGCTCGGTGCACAGCAAGCTGGCCTCGCCGCTCAAGGCGCCCTATGTCGCCGCCAAGCACGGCCTGCTCGGGCTGTGCCGGGCGGTGGCCAAGGAGGGTGCCGCCCACGGCGTCAGCGCCAACGTGATCTGCCCCGGCTTCGTGCGCACCCCGCTGGTCGAGAAGCAGATTCCCGAGCAGGCCCGCGAGCTGGGCATCAGCGAGGAGGAGGTGATCCGCGACGTGATGCTCAAGGATACCGTGGACCAGAAATTCACTACGCTGGAAGATATCAGCGAAGTGGCGGTCAACCTGGCAGCCTTCCCCTCGGCGGCGCTGACCGGGCAGTCGCTGGTGGTCAGCCACGGCTGGTACATGCAATGACAGCAGGAGACACCCCGCACATGGACACGGCAGAGCTCCTCTGGGAACCCGGCCCGGCGCAGCGCGAGCAGAGCCAGATGGCGCACTACCTGCGCTGGCTGGCCAGCACCGGCTACGGCGACTTCGCCGACTACCAGGCGCTGCACGCCTGGTCGATCGCCGACCTGGAAGCCTTCTGGCGCTCGGTATGGGAGTTCTGCGCCCTCGAGGCCGAGACGCCACCAACGGCGATGCTCGGCCGCCGCGAAATGCCCGGCGCCGAGTGGCTGCCCGGCGCGCGACTCAACGTCGCCGCCAACCTGCTGCGTCACGCCCGCGGCGAGCGCGCCGATCAGGAAGCGGTGGTGGCCATGGCCGAATGCCGCGACACCCGGCGGGTGACCTTCGCCGAGCTCTACGAGGACGTGGGCGCCTTCGAGGGCGTGCTGCGCGAGCACGGCGTGCAGGTCGGCGACCGCGTCGCCGGCCTGGTGGCCAACGGCTACGAGGCGCTGGTGGCGATGCTCGGCGCCGCCAGCCTGGGCGCGGTATGGTCGTCGGCATCACCGGACTTCGGCGTCGAGGCCACCGTCGACCGCTTCGGCCAGATCGAGCCGGCGCTGCTGGTGGCAGTCAACGGCTACGGCTACGGCGGCAAGACCTTCCCACGCCTTGAGCAGATCAGCCAGCTCGCCGAACGGTTGCCCAGCGTGCGCCAGGTGGTCGTGGTCGACCAACTGCCGGGCACTGGCCTGCCGCCGGGCGAGCGCTTCAGCGCCTGGAACGCAGCGCTGGCCCGCCACCGCGGCAGCGCGCCGTCGTTCACCCCGCTGCCGGCCGACCATCCGCTCTACATCCTCTATTCGTCGGGCACCACCGGCAAACCCAAGTGCATCGTCCACGGCGCCGGCGGCATCCTCCTCAACCACGCCAAGGAGCTGATGCTGCATGGCGACCTGGGCCCCGGCGACCGGCTGCTCTACTTCACCACCTGTGGCTGGATGATGTGGAACTGGCAGGCCTCTGCGCTGCTCACCGGCGCCACCCTGGTGACCTACGACGGCTCCCCCGGCTACCCGGACATGGACCTGATGTGGCGCACCACCGCCGCCGAGCGCCTGACCCACTTCGGCACCAGCGCACGCTTCCTCGCCGAATGCCGCAAGCAGCAGCTGACCCCGGGGCGCGACCACGACCTCAGCGCACTGCGGGTGATCTTCTCCACCGGCTCGCCGCTGCTGCCGGAGGACTACGACTGGGTCTACGGCGATGTCTCCGGCGACCTGCTGCTCGGCTCGATCGCCGGCGGCACCGATATCTGCGGCTGCTTCGTCGGCAGCACCCCGCTGCTGCCGGTGCGCCGCGGCGAGATCCAGTGCCGCTTCCTGGGCGTCGACGCGGTGGCCTATTCCCCCGACGGCGAAGCCCTCGACAATGCCCGCGGCGAACTGGTGTGTCGCCAGCCGCTGCCGTCGATGCCGGTCAGCTTCTGGGACGACGCCGACGGCCAGCGCTACCACGATGCCTACTTCGCCAGCTTCCCGGGGGTCTGGGCCCACGGCGACTTCGTGCGCTTCACCCCGAGGGCGGCGCGGTGATCTACGGCCGCTCCGATGCCACCCTGAACCCCGGCGGCGTGCGCATCGGCACCGCCGAGATCTACCGTCAGGTGGAGACGATCGAGGCCGTGGCCGATAGCCTGGTGGTGGGCCGCCCCGTCGACGGCGATGTGGAGGTCGTGCTGCTGGTGACCCTAGCCGCGGGCCAGGCGCTGGACGAGGCACTGCTCAAGCAGCTGCGCCAGCGCATCCGCCAGCACGCCAGTCCGCGCCACGTGCCAGCGCACATCGTCGCGGTGCCGGCGGTTCCCTATACCCGCAGCGGCAAGAAGGTGGAGCTGGCGGTGGCACGCATGCTGCAGGGCGACACCAAGGCCGAGAACCGCAGCGCGCTGAGCAACCCCGAGTCGCTGGACGCGATCCGCGACGCCCTGGATGAAGCCAGGCTGCTGCCGGGCTGAGCCGCGCAGGCATGCTGGAGAAGAGGATCAGGCCCCGCAACGCGGGGCCTGATCACATCCGCGGGCGTGGCTGCTAGAATGGCGGAAATCTTTCACCAACGTGACGTTTTCATGACCCAGCCGGCATCAACCTTTCACCCCCTGCGCATCCTCTTCTACAACCTGCTCGGCATCGCCCTGGTGCTCAGCTGGTGGTCGCCCAACCTGCTGATCTGGGAAGAGCTCGACGATGCGGTATTCTTCGTCACCAACGCCTGGCTGCACGACGACAACATGGTCTGGGTAACCTTCGTCGCCGCGGTCAACAACCGGCTGTTCGACGTGGCCAGCTTCCTGGTCCTGCTGGGGCTCTACCTGTGGGCGATTCGCCGCGATTCGGTAGCCGAGCATCGCTTGCTGCGCTGGGGCGGCATCGGTATCACCATGCTGCTCACCGCCGGCATCCTCAGCCAGGCGGTGCGCTACGCCATCACCTGGGAGCGCCTCAGCCCGACCCTGGTCTACGACGACGTCAACCTGATCACCCAGATGGTCGAGTTCGATACCAAGGACGTCTCGACGACCAGCTTTCCCGGTGATCACGGCATGATGTTGATGCTGTTCACCGCCTTCATCTGGCGTTTCTCCGGCCGCACGGTTGGCCTGGCCAGCGCGCTGATGGCCATCCTGCTGAGCCTGCCGCGGATGCTGGGCGGCGCCCACTGGTTCAGCGACATCTTCAACGGCGCGCTGGCGATCTGCCTGGTCACCCTGCCCTGGGTGCTGTGCACCCCGCTGGCACCGGCCACGGCCCGCGGCATCACCCGCGGCATGCTGGCAGTCAAGACTCGGCTGCTGCCCACCCGCTAACGACTACAGCCCCAACATGACAGCGCCGGCCCTTGAGGCCGGCGCTATCACGTAGTGGCATATCCGAATCAGCGGCGCTGAAAGCCCCCCAGCACGCGGCTGTCGCTGCCGAAGAATACCAGGCGGTCGTGGTCGATCAGGTAGCGGTAGGCGTTTTCCAGCATGTCATCGACGCGCTGGGCGTCGGCCATATCGGGGCAGGCCCGGCGCGTCGAGGAGAGCTCGCTGACGCGGATGCGGTTGCCATCATCGAACTGTACCCGCCCGTTGAGCTGGTTACAGCCGTTGTTGCCACTCAGGCGTAGCGCGCCGCCGTCGGGCTGGACCTCGATATAGGGGCGCTGCTCGCCAGACCAGCGCTCGGCGGTGCCCAGCAGGATCAACTGCCAACGCTCGCCGACCATCGGCGACTGCTCGGCGCGGGTATCGGGTTCAGGGGCTCGCTCAGGGTCCGGTGCCGGCGAGCGGGCACAGCCTGCCACGACCGCCATCGCCAGCAGCGCGGGGATCCATGTCTTGCTCATCGTCGTTCCTCGGTGAATGACTCCGGCGACAAGAGTGCCGCAAGGCTCTCCGCTTGGCCAGCCCAGCCTGTATCATGAGGGCTGGATGACACTGCTCACGGAGAGAACATGCTTCACGCGCTGCACAACGACGACCTGGGAAAACTGCTCCTGCGACTTTCGGTAGGAGGCCTGATGCTGATGCACGGCATCGCCAAGCTCACCAATCCCGGCAGCCTGACCTGGATCGGTAACGCCTTGAGCGCCCAGGGGCTGCCGAGCTTTCTCGCCTACGGCGTGCTGGTCGGCGAGATCGTCGCCCCGCTGATGGCCATCGTCGGCCTGCAAACGCGCCTCGCCGGCCTGCTGATGACGCTCAACATGCTGGTGGCGATCTTCCTAGTGCATCGCCACGAACTACTCGACTTCCAGGCCAACGGCGCCTGGGCGCTGGAACTGCAGGGGCTGTTCCTGTTCGGCGCCGCCGCGATCATGTTCCTGGGTAGCGGGCGTACCGCCTACCGGCCGGATTGAGGAACTGCCAGATGCTCAACCCTCATTGCGCTCGAGAAACTTCCTGACGCGCTCGGTATCCGGGCGGGTGAAGAAGGTCTCAGGATCCGCGCGTTCAATGATTCGGCCCTTCTCGAGAAACACCACCTGATCGGAGACGGCCCGGGCGAATGTCATCTCGTGGGTGACGATGACCATCGTATAGCCCTCCGCGGAGAGTGCCTTGATCACGGCCAACACCTCGCCGACCAGCTCCGGGTCCAGGGCCGAGGTCGGCTCGTCGAAGAGCATCACTTCAGGTCTCATCGCCAAGGCACGGGCGATCGCCACACGCTGCTTCTGCCCGCCGGAGAGCGTATTGGGGTAGGCCTTGGCCTTGTGCGACATGCCGACCTTGTCGAGCAGCTCATGGGCGTATGCCTCGGCCTCCGACCTGGACTTGCCCAGGACGTGGATCGGGGCCTCGGTGACATTGTGCAGTACGTTGAGATGCGGCCACAGATTGAAGCTTTGGAAGACCATGCCGGTGCGCGCACGCACCTTGGCCAGCTCGCGCATCGACATGGGCTTCCCCCCATCGGTGACGCCGATGCGCTGTCCGGCGATCTTGATGATGCCGCGGTCGGGCTGCTCCAGCCAGTTGATGCAGCGCAGCAACGTCGACTTCCCCGAACCGGAAGATCCCAGGATCGTGACGACCTCGCCCTTGTTCACCATCAGGTCGACGTCACGCAAGACCTCTATCTCGTCGAAGCTCTTGGATAGATTTTGAATGGAGACTGCCGTCGCCTCAGACATTATCGAACCCTCTCTTTGCGCTGAAACGCCCACACTGCTTGATGATGAGCTCCATACTCATGCTCACCAGCCAGTAGCAGCCGATGACCACGACGAAGGCTTCGGTCGGTATGAAGTAGGTACCCGACAAACTATTGGCCGCAGCGGTCAGCTCCCGAACGGTAATGATGACCAGGAAGGCGGTATCCTTCAGCGCATAGATCAATTGATTACCGATCAGTGGCCGCGCACGCATGATGATCTGCGGCAGGATCAGGCGCAGGAACATCTTGCCGGTGTTGAAGCCACAGGCGCGGGCGGCCTCGACTTGCCCCGGGGAAAAAGTTTGCCGGACACCGCGAAAGATCTCGGCGAAATAGCAGCCGTGATAGACGGCCAATGCCCCGACACCGGCCCACCACGCATTCAACCTGATGCCAAAGCTGGGCAACCCGTAATAGAGCAGGTACACAAGAATCAGGAAGGGCAGCATGCGCATGGAATCGACGAAGATGCGCAACGGCACCTCCAACCTGGGCTTGGCCCCCTCCAGCATATAGAGCATGCCACAGCCGATGACGAAGGCGACAGATATGGACAGGCCGAAGATCTCTAGCGTGCTGATGAAGCCATCTATGAACTGCGCTCTCTCCAGCCAAAGTATTTCCCAGTTGCTCATGACGTCTCCTTACTCCGCCAAGCGATTCGCGCGGCGCTCGGCCACCCGCTGCAGCCACACCAGGCAACCGATAATCGCCATGTAGAGTACGCAGGCGACCAGGATGGGTGGCAGCGGCTCGTAGGTCACCGCTGAGATCCGGTTGGTGACACGCGTCAGGTCGACGATCCCGATCACGGCAATGGCCGGACTGCCCTTGATGAGGAACGACATCTCGTTGACCAGCCCCGGCAGGCTGGTAATCGTCAACTGCGGGAACATGATGCGTCGGAACATCACCCACGGCGTCATGCCCATGGCCATTGCCGCCTCGCGCTGCTCGCGGGAGAAATTGCCGAAGGCGCTCCGCCAGATCTCGGCGTTGAACGCCGTGGTGTTTATGGTGAGCGCCAAGATACCGGCAACGCTTCGATCCAGTTGAATCCCGAAGTTGGGAGCGCTGAGAAAGATGAACAGGGTCAGGGTGACCAGCGGGGTGGCACGTGCCAGGCTAATGTAGAGCACCAGGAGCTGGTCGATGATGGGGATTTTTGCGAGCCGTACCAGCGCCACCAGCAGGCCGGCCACTACGCCCAGCGCGATGGATACCCCCGAGATCCAGAGGGTGACCCAGGCTCCCTCCAGCAACATGTTCCAAGCACTTGCATTCACAGTGCCGACCTCCCATCGAATGAAAATGGATCGGCGTCGATAGAGGCTATCGACGCCGCTGCAGGGAGAGTTTCAGTTGGAGGCTATTCGCCAATGCCGGCCAGCTCGTGAAACTGTTCCACGCTGGTCAGTGGCTCTTGCGGAAGATCGGGGAAGCTCTCTCCGAACCAGGTTTCCTGGAGTTCGTCGAGGCGACCGCTGTCGCGCATCTCGGCGAGGAACTCGGTCATGAACTCGAGTAGTTCAGGACTGCTCTTGGGGATTGGCCAGGAGACATAGCCGGGACCAGAGACTGCCGGGCCCTGGGCAAAGACATCCGGGCGCGAGCTGACTAGCACATTGACCGGCACCGCCGAGTCGATCACGAAGTCAAGTCGCCCATTGG
This sequence comes from Halomonas socia, assembly GCF_010977575.1. GTDB lineage: Bacteria > Pseudomonadota > Gammaproteobacteria > Pseudomonadales > Halomonadaceae > Franzmannia > Franzmannia socia. Next base: position 1,886,970 of record NZ_CP048812.1, on the reverse strand, counting down.
CCAGATCGGAGAAAGCTTCAGGATACGACTCGTACTGCACCACATCTCCCAGGGCACCCCCCTCCTCGGCCAGCATCTCCTCGAGTTCGGGGAGTCTCGAGAGCAGTACGCTGCCGGCCTGGACCCCGACGGTCATGCCGTTCAGATCGCCGACATCATCGATGCGATCATCGTCCACGCGCTTGATGGCAAAGTGCTGAGCCGAGGCATAGGGAGGCGTGTAGTTGAAGACCCGCAGGCGCTCGTCGGAGACCGATGCGCCGGTCAGGGCCATGTCGTACTGGCCGCCCGACACCGAGGCGAGAAGCCCTGTCCACGGCAGGATCTCCTGGCGAATCTCGAAGTCTGCGTATTCCTGGAGCTCTTCCATCATATCGGCATTGAAGCCTACCGCATCGCCATCATCGATATAGTTGAATGGCGAGTAATTGTCCTCTGTCGCGACTATCATGTAGCCACGACTTTCGATCTCAGAAAGATCCGCTGCCAGTCCTTTAGTGGGCAGTATCAGCATCCCAGCGGCCGCGGTAATTGCCAGGCAGCCGATGGCCGGACGCTGGGAGTTCAGTGTAAATAATTGATGAAACATAGCAGGAATCATGAGCTACACCTCAGTATTTTTGTTGAAAGGCACGATACGAATGCCAATTGCCGAACGGGGACTCGTATCGCTAAGGTCCACCCTAAAGAATCCCGACGGCCAGGCTATAGAGCCAGTTTGACCTCCCCGATTGGCCAGATAGCGGTCAGTCGTCGATTCACGCCCCGGCATCGCCTTCCCCATCAAGCGCTCGCCTTCCAGCCTCTCGCCAACATTGGGTGACGTCTCCGCCCTTCTGGCCCGGTTCTTGCAGCGTATATGGCATAAGCGCCCATTCCTGCAATGCTTCGGGAGCGATCATGCTCGACCACTTTTTTCATCTCGACTTCGACGGCCAACGGGGTCTGCAGGAACAGCTGCGCGAGGCACTTCTCGATGCCATCCATACGGGGACCATTCCCGCTGAAGAGGCATTGCCTTCCTGCCGCAGGCTGTCGCTTCAGCTCGGTATTTCACGTAATACCGTAGCGCTGGTTTACGAGGGACTGGTGGAGGGTGGTTATCTGATCAGTCGACCGCGCAGCGGCTACTATCTGCACGATGCTTACCATGACGTGGATGCACCGGAGATGCCGGTCGCGGTGCGTAATCGAGCCGTGGATGCACCAGGATGGAGCCAGCGATTCACCCATCGCCCCAGCCACTTGCAGGGCGTGTTGCGTCCCAGCAACTGGATGGATTACGACTTTCCCTTTATCTACGGCCAGCTCGACACACGGCTATTTCCCTTGGAACAGTGGCGGGAAGCATCGCGGCGCCTGCTGGGCGGTCATCGTGAACGTCACTGGTTGAGCGACCGCTACGACCAGGATGATCCGATGCTGGTGGAGCAGTTGCGCACCCGGGTTCTACCCAAGCGTGGCATCCACGCACGCAGTGATGAGATCCTGATTACGCTGGGCTCGCAGAATGCCCTCTTCCTGATCGCCCAACTGCTGCTCGATACCAATAGCCGCATCGCCGTGGAGAATCCCGGCTATCGCGAAGCAGCCAATGTCTTCCTGCGCCAAGGCGCTCAACTCAGCTATCAGAACGTGGATGGCGAAGGTATGTGCCTCGATGAAGCGGCAGCCAACTGCGACTACCTCTACGTCACCCCCAGCCATCAGGGGCCAACCGGCATCACCATGAGTCGGGCTCGTCGCGAGATGCTGATCAACCAGATCCAACGACGCGATCAGATCGTACTCGAGGATGACTACGACGCCGAGGTGAACTTCGACCATCACGCCCAGCCGGCACTCAAGGCGAGCTGTGCCGGTTCCCGCGTCATCTATATGAGCAGTCTCTCCAAGCCGCTGTCGCCGGGCTTGCGGCTAGGTTATTTAGTGGCGGATGCCGAGCTGATCGATGAGTTGCGTGCGCTGCGACGCCTGATGTATCGCCACCCGCCCTCCGGATTGCAGCAACAGCTGGCGCAGTTCCTTTCTCAGGGGCACTACGATCGCTATCTGCGCCTGTTCGCCGATAAGATGCGTGAACGCTGGGAGGTGATGAACGATAGCCTGATGCATGAGTTGCCCAACTGCCGTCGGGTTGGAGGTGATCACGCCAGCGTGTTCTGGGTCGAGGTACCTAAGCACATCGACACCCAGCGCCTGGCTTGGCGAGCAGCCCAGCATGGCGTATTGATCGAACCCGGCTTTCAGCACTTCTTCGATCAGGTACCGCCGCGCAATTACATGCGCCTGGGTTTCGGTGCCATCGACGTCGAACGGATCAAACCAGGTATTGCTCGACTGGCGCAGTCACTTGGTTCATGAGTACGGCGGCATTGGTTATTTCACTGCACCGAGCGCCTCGTCGAGAATCGCCAGCCCCTGTTCGACTTCCGCCTCACTGACGATACAGGGCGGTACGATATGAATGCGGTTCTCGATTACGAAGGGCAACAGGCCTTTCGTGAGCAGTGCGCTCTTTAGCTTGGCCATATCGTCAGCAGGCAACGGTGTACGGGTCCGGCGATCACTGACTAACTCCAATGCGTGAAAGACGCCAAGACCGCGGGTTTCACCGACAATTGCATGATCGGCCGCTAGCTGACTGAGTCCCTTGGCCAGCGCCCCATTGCCTACCCGGTCGGCGTTTTCTACCACGCCTTCGTCACGCATGGCATCCAGCGTGGCAACGATCGATGCCATCGCCAGCGGATGGCCAGAGTAGGTAAGGCCACCAAAAAACATCTGGTCGTCGAAGTGACGGCAGATGGCTTCGGAGACGATCACCCCACCGGCGGGAACGTAGCCGGAGTTGACTCCCTTGGCGAAGACGATCAGATCCGGTGTGACCTCGAAATGTTCGAACGCGAACCAGCGTCCGGTGCGGCCGAAGCCAGCCATCACTTCATCGAAAATCAACAGGATGCCGTATTGGTCGGCCAGTTTTCGCACTCCCTCGAGATACCCGTTGGGTGGAATCAGGACCCCAGCGGTACCAGGAATCGATTCGAGCAGGATCGCAGCGATGGAGGCCGCCCCCTCGCACTCGATCACGCGCTGCAAGTGCTGGAGGGCACGCTCGCACTCTTCCGCCTCATTGGTGGCCCAGAAGTCGGTACGGTAGAGATAGGGATTGAAAAAGTGGGCATGGCCGCGCGCAAATTCGTTGGGTATGCGACGCGGGTCGCCAGTGGCGACGATGGCGGCACCGGTATTGCCATGGTAGGAGCGATAGGCCGAGAGGATCTTGTCGCGACCGGTGAAGCCGCGCGCCATGCGCATGGCGTTCTCGTTGGCATCGGCGCCAGCATTGGTGAAGAACACCTTGCCAAAGCCTCCGGGAGCACGCTGTAAGATGCGCTTGGCGGCCTCGCCGCGAGCCAGATTGGCATGCGCCGGTGCGACGGTGGCAAGCGTCTCGGCCTGGGCCTGAATTGCGGCCACCACCTTGGGATGCTGGTGGCCGATATTGGTATTGACCAGTTGACTGCTGAAGTCCAGATACTCCTTGCCCGCATAGTCCCACATCCGGCAGCCCTTGCCCCCGCTATCACCAGCGGGTCTAGCTTGCCTTGCGAGGACCACGAGTGAAAGACGTGCTGGCGGTCGAGTTGATGGACGAAGTCATTGGTCACGCAATCGCTCATCGCAGGATTCCTTTTATGGTTGATCGGCTCTCGCCGGGCGGTCGAGGCGCGAGGGTCGCTGGCCCGCGCCCCATGCATGCGCAACATAGCCAAGCCTAGGTGGCGATCAGCCCACTTGAATAGAGCCAAAATTCCGCGCCGCTCGGGACAGATGCCCAGCATGTCTCATTCACCGCCGGTAATTGGCCCTACCACCGCCGCTGGGCGCTCGGTATGTTGGCGGCTCGAGCGGCGCCCGGCCAGACCAGGGTCGAGGCGTCAGCGATGGGCAACCCGGGTCGGGAGGCCAAGCGATGGTTGCGATGCCAGTGATAGGCGCGTGGATGGGACTTGCCTTAGTGGCAGGTGTCATTCGTGGTTACTGCGGATTCGGCTTCGCCATGCTGCTGGCACTGGGCTTGATGCTCTTTTTGCCACCGGTCGAGGCAGTGCCACTGGCGCTGCTGCTGGACCTGGTCACCAGCGTGGGATTGTGGCGTCGTGCCTTACGTCTTGCCGACTGGACGCGCCTGCGCGGATTGCTCATCGGCATGCTGCTGTCGACGCTGATTGGCATCTGGCTACTCGCCAGCATACCGGCCTCGCCGATGCGCATCGTGGTGGCGCTGCTAGCCCTGGCGGGCGCACTGAGCCTGCTGCAGCAGCCTGCAGGCGGCGAGAGCCGCGCCCCTCTCCCGACCCGGCCGGTCACCAACGTGGCCGCCGGCAGCGTGTCGGGATTGTGCATGACCCTGGCTTCATCGGGCGGGCCTCCGCTGATGTTGTACCTGCTGCAGCAGCGCCTCGCCCCCCTCACGCTGCGAGCCACGGCCATCGTCTTTTTTGCCGCCAGTAGCGCGACGTCGTTGAGCGGCCTGGCGCTGGCCGACGCCCTCGGCAGCGAGACGCTGGTACGTGGCCTGTGGTTGCTGGCACCAGCATTGCTCGGCAATGCCCTCGGGCAATGGGCGTTTGAGCGTTCAAAGCCGCGCTCATTGAAAAGTACCGTCGCACCGCTACTGATCGTCCTGTCGCTGTGGGTGCTGGCTCGCGAGGTCCAGGTAGTTGCCTCATGAGTACAGGACCTGTCTCCCCTGCGGTCCTCCGTGGACCGCACCGACATGCAAACAAGGAGCTTGCCATGAAGAGAGTCGCTTTTATTACCGGTGCCACCTCGGGCTTCGGACGTACCGCCGCACGGCGCTTTGCCGAGGCCGGCTGGTCGCTGGTGCTGTGTGGCCGGCGCGAAGAGCGCCTGAAACAGCTCGAGGAGGAACTGGTGGCCACCACGCCCGTGCACTGCGTGGCGCTCGACGTGCGCGATGCCGAGGCGGTGAGCCAGGCCGTGAAGGCGCTGCCCGAGGCGTTCAATCGCGTGAATGCGCTGATCAACAATGCCGGGCTGGCTCTCGCGCCCGAGCCGGCCCAGCGGGTGGCGCTGAAGGATTGGCACACCATGATCGACACCAACGTGACCGGCCTGGTCAACGTGACTCATGCGCTACTGCCGACGCTGATCGAGACGGGCCAGGGAGCCTCCATCATCAACGTCGGCTCCATCGCCGGCCACTGGCCCTACCCAGGCAGCCACGTTTATGGTGCCTCGAAGGCCTTCGTCAAGCAGTTCAGCTACAATCTACGCTGCGACTTGCTAGGCACCGGCGTGCGGGTGACCGACCTGGCCCCAGGCCTTGCCGAAACCGAGTTCACCCTGGTGCGCACCGGCGGCGACCAGGCCGCCTCAGATGCTCTCTACCACGACACGACACCGCTGAGCCCAGCGGATATCGCCGAACAGATGCTGTATATCGCCACGCTGCCGGCACATATCAACATCAACCGGCTCGAGGTGATGCCGACGCGTCAGGCCTGGTCGGCTTTCGCCATCGACCGCGATGGATAGCCACTCCGCGCTTACCAACTGCCGGTATTCTCCATCGATGCCCAGGGCTCGCGGGGCACCAGGGCATCGCCCTTCTGCAGCAGCTCCACCGAGATGCCGTCCGGCGATTTGACGAACGCCATATGGCCATCACGAGGTGGGCGATTGATGGTCACACCGTTGTCCTGCAGGTGCTGGCACAGCGCGTAGATATCGTCGACGCGATAGGCTAGGTGGCCGAAGTTGCGCCCGCCGGAATACGCCTCCGGGTCCCAGTTGTAGGTCAGCTCCAGCTCCGGGGCCTTGAGTGCGGCGCTGCGCTCCTCGTCCTCGGGCGCTGCGAGGAACACCAGGGTGAAGCGCCCCTTGTCGTTCTCCTTGCGGCGCACCTCCTTGAGGCCCAGCAGGTCGCAGTAGAAGTGCAGCGAGACGTCGAGATCGCTGACGCGCACCATGGTGTGCAGGTATTGCATGGGTTGCCTCCTTGGCTGGTGAGAAACGGCGCTAGTCGTGGATATACTCCTGGAAGACCTGTGGCGCCTCGTGCTGACCGCCGAAGGCGAACACGGCGTAGTCGTCGACGCGCCCGGTCTCCATGCCCGGCGAGCCGTGGGGCATCCCCGGCACCGCCAGTCCGGCAACCTCCGGCGACTCTTCGAGCAGACGCTGGATGTCCGCCGCCGGCACATGGCCCTCGATCACGTAGCCATCGACCAGCGCGGTATGGCAGGAGGCCATCTCCTGGGGGATGCCATGCTCGATCTTGACCTCACGCAGCTCGCGGGTGTCGTGTGCTTCGACCTCGAAGCCGGCCGCTTCGAGGTGCTCGGCCCAGGCACTGCAGCAGCCGCAGTTGGGGTCTTTCCACATTTCCACCAGCGGGCCGGCCCAAGCCGCGGTGGAGAAGGCACTCAACAGACCGATGCCGACCAAGCGGCGGGCAGCGGCGGAAAACAGGCTCGACATGACGCCTCCTCGATGCTAACGATAGTGATCTTCGACCCTTAGGATACACCAGCATGTCCGCCTACTGTGACCTGGCCCCGGGCCACGAATTCCACGGCCCCTACCACGACCACGAATATGGCTTCCCGGTCGAAGACGACGACACCCTGTTCGAACGCCTGATCCTGGAGATCAACCAGGCCGGGCTCTCCTGGCTCACCGTGCTCAAGAAACGTGCGGCCTTCCAGGCCGCCTTCGAGGGTTTCGACATCGACCGGGTGGCCGCCTACGGCGAGCCAGAGCGCACGCGCCTGCTGAGTGATGCCGGGATCATCCGCAACCGCCTCAAGGTCGATGCCACGATCCACAACGCCCGGGTCGTGCAGCACCTGCAGGCCGAGCACGGCAGCTTCAAGGCCTGGCTCGACCACCACCACCCGCTGCCCCACGCCGACTGGGTCAAGCTGTTCAAGCGCACCTTCCGCTTCACCGGCCCCGAGATCGTCAACGAGTTCCTGATGAGCAGCGGCTACCTGCCCGGCGCCCACCGCGACGACTGCCCGGTGCAGGCGCGTATCCTCGCCGCCGGGCCCGCCTGGGCAGACGACACCGCGAGAGGTGCTGGGAACCCTGCCCCGGATTGCTACTCATAACAACCGTTCATTCACGTCGACCTCGGCGCGCAGGGAGAACGACCAAAGCATGGATTCGATAACACAGGCGGCGCTGGGCGCCGCCGTCGGCGGGGCCGTGCTCGGCCGCCGCCTGGGCCGCAAGGCAGTGCTGATCGGTGCAGCGCTGGGCACTTTGCCGGACCTCGACGTGGTGCTCGACTACGGCGACGCCGTGGCCAACTACACCGAGCACCGCGGCTTCAGCCATTCACTGTTCGTGCTCACCGGGCTTGCTACGCTATTGGCGCTGCTCGCCGCGCCTTTTGCTCCGGCGCGGGACATTCCGCTGCGCCACTGGTGGTTGTTCTTCATGCTCTGCCTGACCACCCATCCGCTGCTCGATGCGCTGACCACCTACGGCACCCAGCTGTGGTGGCCGCTGGACGTGCACCCCAGCGCCTGGCCGATCGTGTTCATCATCGACCCGCTCTACACCCTACCGCTACTGGTGGGCATCGTCATCGCCCTGGTCAGCGGCAATGGCCGCCGCGGCCCCGCCTGGGGGCTGGCGCTGTCGAGCCTGTATCTGGTGGTCGCCTTCGGCGCCAAGAGCCTGGTGGAGTATCGCCTCGGACCCGAGCTAGCCAAACGCGGGCTCGATGACGCCCCGCGGCTGGTGCAGCCTACGCCGTTCAATACGCTGCTGTGGCGGGTCACCGTGATCGATGGCGACGACCAGCACGAGGCGCTGGTCAGCGTGTTCGACGGCCGCGCACCAGTCGAGTTCGAGCGCTTCTCGCGCGGTGCCCAGTGGGAGCTGGCGGCGCTGGCCAGCACCAACGGCGCGCGGCTCGACTGGTTTGCCGGCCCCTACCTGCGCTACGACGTCGAGCTGATCGACGACATCCCGACGCTCACCGCTACCGACCTGCGCCTGGGCTTTCCGGGCTTTCACCCCTTCACCTTCACCCTGCTCGAGGCCGAACTGGAGAGTGGCCAATGGCTACCCTTGAGGAGCGAGCAGTTGGTCCCCCCTGCGCGCAGCAACGGTGCAGCACTGACACTGCTCGGCCGGCGTATCGTCGATCGCGATGCGCCGCTATGCCTCGGCGCCCTGGTCGATCCGGCCTGGCATGAAGAGGTGGCCTGCTGATAGAAGGAGCCGGCTGATTTATGTCGCGTGCGAAGATAGGTTGGTCGCCGCCGGCGTACAGCAACCGGAGTTGACAGGTTGCTCAATGAGGATTGTGACGCTTCGGCACCGCCGGCGATCAAGATATCGAGCGCAGCAATAAATCAGTGGCTCCTCAGGGAGCAATGCCCTGCCCGCAGCCGCGATACGTCTGACCGTCGAGGGTCAGCGTCACGCGCACCGGGAAGGGATCGCCCTTCATGTCATCGAAGCAGGCCCTGGCCTCCAGCTCCAGCAAGAACGGCTGCTCGGCGTCGCCGCTGGCCAGTTGCACCCGGCCGTTGGCATTGTCCATCACGGTGACCCGATAGGGCAGCGTCATCTCGCGCTCACCATAGTCGAGCAGCAGCGATAGCCGCGGAATATCGTGGTCGAGCGAGGGCTGGACGACACCCCGCGGCTGGTCCAGCCGACGCCGTTCAACACCCTACTCGAGGCCGACCTCGACGCCGGCCAGTGGCATCCGCTGGCCAGCGAACAGCGCGAGACGCCAACCCGCGCCAACGGCGAGGCGCTGGCGCAACTGTTGCGGCGGCCCCTTACCCTCGGCACGTCCCTCTTCTTAGGGCACCACGTCTCCCCCAAGTGGCATACCAAAGAAACATGTGGCAACTGAGCTCCCGCGCATGAGCCCCGGTCCGCCATGGAGCGGGGCGCCCATCTCCTCCGCACGTTCAAGTATACCTTGCACTTCCGCACCATCACGGTTCCCATCCCGCTGCCATCGACATAAACATGCACCCGCCTCAGGCAAAACGTATTTTTCTGACATGCATTTCCAACATGTATCACATATGAAGAAAAATCTTTCCCCATAAGAAACAACTGAGAGAAAAGGGGTTTTCTTATCACGCCTGTATGCTTTCGACAAATCTGGCACGATTATTGCATGTTAAATATTGGCATGCAAACAAATACTCATTAAGGATAAAAACAACCACATGACTGGATACACGTTGGACATTGAATCCGTCACTCACCGCTATGGCGACTTTCTGGCAGTCGACGATGTCTCGCTCTCCGTCGAAGCCGGGGAAATCATTGCCCTGCTGGGACCTTCGGGCTGCGGCAAGACCACCCTGCTAAGGATCGTCGCCGGATTCGTCTCGCAGAGCCAAGGCAGCGTCATGGTCGGCGGGCATGCCATCGACAACCTGCGGTCCAATCAGAGAAACATCGGCATCGTCTTCCAGAACTATGCGCTATTCCCGCATCTGACCGTCGCCCAGAATGTCGCCTACGGCCTCGACGCCAGGGGCGAGTCGCGTGCCAAGGTGAAGGAGCGCGTGCGCGAATGCCTCGATATCGTGCAGCTCCCGCATATCGCCGACCGCTATCCGAAGCAGCTTTCCGGTGGACAGCAGCAGCGCGTCGCCCTGGCCCGCGCCATCGCCACCGGGCCCCACATTCTGTTGCTCGATGAACCCTTCAGCGCCCTCGACAAGAATCTGCGGCTCGACATGCAGATCGAGATCAAGCGCCTTCAGCGCGAACTCGGCCTGACCGCGATACTGGTCACCCACGACCAGGAGGAGGCCATGAGCGTCGCCGACAGGATCGCAGTGATGAACCAGGGCCGCATCGAGCAGGTGGGTTCTCCCACCGCGATCTACGACGACCCGCAGACCCTGTTCGTCAACAACTTCATCGGTACGACGAACCTGATCGAGGGCAAGGTTGTCGCCGCCTCGCCTGAACGCCTCGACGTCGAACTGGACGCCGGCGTCCGGTTGGAACTGCCCGCGACGAACGGCCTTGCAGCCGGCCAGCACGTGACGGTCTCCGTCCGGCCAGAGCAGTTGTCCCTATCCCCCCAACCCGGCGACGCCAGTTGGCCGGTGAAACTGGGATTGCACATGCCCATTGGTCCGACGGTGATCCACCAGGCTTGGACCCGGGACGGAGCCGAACTGAAGATCACCGCCTCACGCAGCGAAAACCAGTCGGACATCGACGCCGCCATTCCCCATTGGTGTGGACTGAAGCCGGAAGCAAGCCCCAAGGTATTTCCTATCAATTGAGCCGACAAAACAAGGAGAAAGAAGATGAACCCGCACATCACTCGGCGCCAACTCCTGGCCGGAGCGGGCGTCATGGGCGCCTGTGCCATGTTCCCCAAGCTGGCGCTCGCCCAGCAGGGCAGCGCGACCACCGCCATCTATCCCGGCGCCTGGGAAGAGGCGTATCGCGGCATCGTCGCCGAAGCCCTCAGAGAGACTCATGGCATCGACCTGCAGATGCAGCCGCTATTCGCGGTCGACCAGATCGCTCAGGCGCGAGCGGCGCGCGGCAATCCCTCCTTCGATACCTTCGTGCTCGACCCCGGCCCCCGCGTGACGGCCATCGAGAGCGGCCTGTTCGATACCTTCGACGCCTCGCGGCTGGAGAACTCCGCCCACCTGGAGCCCGGCATGGCCGACGAGCATGGCGTGCCGGTCGCCGCCCAGTTCGTGGGCATCGCCTACAATCCTAACCGTTTCGACGAGCCGCCGACGGACTGGGCCGACCTGTTCGAGGAGCCCTACGTTTCACGGCTCGGCCTGACCGGTTTCCAGACCACCTTCGGCACCGTGTCGATCATCGAGATGGCCAAGGCGTTCGGTGGCTCCGAGGAGAATGTCGAGCCGTTCTTCGAGGAGTTGCAGCGCGTGCTGCCCCACGTGGCCACCATCGGCACGCCGGCCTCCATGCCCAGCCTGTTCCAGCAGGGCCAGTGCGACATCATGTACACCAACACCCAGACCGTCGGCACACTGCGCGCCCGGGGCGTCGATATCGAGTTCGTACGGCCCGCCAGCGGTGTCATCACCTTTTTTACCACCATGCATATCGCCAGGGGCGCGAACGAAGTCGACAACGCCTACAAGTACATCGACACCGTGCTCTCCACGCCGGTGCAGCAGCAGCTCATGGCGGATCCCTACTTCATGGCGCCGGTCAACTCCGAGGTCGATCTGGCCGATCTGCCGCTGAGCGACATGAGCGAAATCGCCAACATGGTTCAGCATGACTGGTCACTGATCAATCCGCGCCGCGCCGAGTGGATCGAGAGGTTCAACCGCGAGGTGGCGAGCTGATGCAGCTGCCGAAATCGGCTCAGTGGCAACTGGCGTTGCCACTGAGCCTGTTCTACATCGCCTTTTTCGCGGCTCCCTTGCTGCTGCTCATCGGGGTCAGCTTCTTCAACGACGAGATGCTGACCCAGCCGGGGCTGGGCAACTGGCGCCGCTTCGTCAGCGACGCCTTCTACTGGAAGGTGACGTTCGATACCGTCAAGCTGGGCGTCTACACCGTATGCGCCACCATCCTGGTCGGCTATCCGCTGGCCTTGGTGTACATGCAGGCCGGCCCGCGGACGAAGAGGATCCTGCTGTTCATCATCCTGATGCCAGTGCTGCTCTCGGTGGTGGTGCGCACCTTCGCCTGGATCGTGATCCTTAGCGAGCAGGGTGTCATCAACCAGACCATCATGGCGCTGGGGCTGACCTCCACGCCGATCCGGCTACTGCAGACGGAGCTGGGTCTCGTCATCTCCCTGACCCAGATCGAGATGCCGCTGATGCTATTGCCGCTGATCAGCGTCATGGCGCGTATCGATCCCAACCTGATTGATGCCTCCACCTCCCTCGGTGCATCGCGGTGGGGCACACTGTTCAAGGTGATCGTGCCGCTGAGCTTCCCGGGTCTGATCGCCGGCTGCATCCTGGTGTTCGCCAGCTCGACCACGGCGTTCATCTCCCACTCCATCATCGGCGGCAACCGCCTCATCTACCTGCCGTTGATGATCTGGCAGCAGACGTCGGTGCTCTACAACTGGCCATTGGCCGCGGTGGGAGCCATCGTCCTCTTGGTGTCCGTTTCCCTGTGCATCGCGTTGATCACGCTGCTGGGACGCCGCAGCATGAGGCACCTGTATGTCTGACAAGACATCTCTCAAGCACCTGCCCAGCTACAAGTCGCTGGCCGATGCATCGTACTCGGCATGCATCTATACGGTGGCCGGCCTGGCGCTGCTGATCCTGCTCGGGCCGGTGGTCATCGTGCTGATCACCTCGCTGACCGATGGTCAGACGCTGCGCTTCCCGCCCACGGGACTCTCCCTCCGCTGGTATCAGGAACTGTTCAGCGCGAGGTCCACCCCCATTCACCGGGCAGCCGGCAACAGCCTGCTCGTGGCGCTGGTGTCCGCCCTGGCCGCCGCCGTGCTGGGCTGCATGGCATCGCTGGCCATCGCCCGATCGCGACGGCGCGGTGCGCGGGTCATGGATTCGCTGTTCATGTCGCCGCTCATCCTGCCTGGCATCGCTTTCGGCCTGGCGGCGCTGGTCTATTTCACCATGATCGGCTTCCGCCCCTCCCTGGCGCTGATCACCATTGGCCATATCGTGATGGTCACGCCCTTCGTGCTGCGCACGACCAGCGCCAGCCTGGCCCAGCTCGACGGCACGCTGCTGGAGTGCTCGGCAAGCCTGGGGGCGACACGCTGGTACTCGTTCCGGCGTATCACGCTACCGATCATCTTTCCCGGCCTGGTGGCGGGCGGCTTCATGGCGTTCATGGCCTCCATCGACAACGTGCCCGTTTCGCTGTTCCTCTCCAGCCCGCGCAGCGACATGCTGCCGATACGCCTGTGGGGCATGATGGAGTCCACCCTGGACGTACGCATCGCCGCGGTATCGGGCATCTTCATCGTTTCCGTGCTCGTGCTGATGCTCGTCATGGAACGCCTGGTCGGCCTCTCCAGGCGACTGAACGACTGACCGGCGTGCTCATTCAAGGAGATCAAGCGTGACATCCATTACCGCCCAACCGCTGACCCAGGAGCGCTTCGCCCCGTTCGGCGACGTGCTGGAGCTGCCCAAGACGCCCGGCCGCCACTTTTACAGCGACGCCCTGGGCAACCTGCGCGACAGCGCCAAGCCCAGCCTCTCCATCAGCCTCGTCGAGCCCTCCCCCGCGCAGCCGCTGCGGGTGGAAATGCTGGAGCGCCACGAGTTCTCCTCGCAATCCTTCGTGCCCGTCGACGTGGATAGCTGGATCGTCATCGTCGCGCCCCACAACGCCTCCGGTGCTCCCGACATGGACAAGCTGCGGGCATTCATCGCACGCGGGGACCAGGGCGTGACCTACCGGCCCGATACCTGGCACCACGGCGTGACCGTGTTCGCCGCCCCCGCCACCTTCGCCGTCTTCATGTGGCTCGAAGGCGGCAGTGGAGACGAGGAGTTCGTCGACGTGAGCCCCGTGACCGTCAACCTTCCCTGAAGAATGGAGGTACTTGATGAGCTGGACCCCTGAACGCGACTTCGTCGGCTACGCCGACCGACCGCCCCACGCGCAATGGCCCAACGGTGCCCGCCTGGCCCTCAACTTCGTAATGAATTACGAGGAAGGTTCGGAACCCTCCTTCCAGGACGGCGAAGGCTACACCGAAACCGGCCTCACCGAGGCGCATGGCCTCAACCAGTTCGACTCCGGCCGGGACCTGGCCGCCGAAGGCATGTTCGAATACGGCAGCCGGGTGGGCTTCTGGCGCCTGGTACGCCTGTTCGAGGAGCGCAACCTGCCCATGACGGTCTTCGGCTGCGCGCTGGCGCTGGAGCGCAATCCCCGCGCGGCACAGAAGATCCGCGAGGCCGGCTACGACGTCTGTTGCCACGGCTGGCGCTGGATTAAGCACTACGAGCTAAGCGAGGCAGAGGAGCGCGAGCATATCCGCAAGGCGATCACTTCGCTGGGGAAGAGCGTCGGCGCCCGTCCCCTGGGCTGGTATTGCCGCTACGGGCCCAGCCTCAACACCCGCCGACTGCTGCACGAGGAGGGCGGCTTCGTCTACGACTCCGACTCCTACGCCGACGAACTGCCCTTCTGGCAACTCGTCGAGGGCGAGCCGCACCTAGTAGTGCCCTACTCGCTGACCAACAACGACGGCAAGTACGCCGGCTGGATGGGTACCTCCGACCAGTGGTTCGGCTTCCTCAAGGATGCCTTCGACATGCTCTACGCCGAGGGAGCGACCACCCCCAAGATGATGTCGGTGGGGCTGCACATGCGACTCGTCGGCCATCCCGCCAGGGCCGTCGGCCTGCAACGCTTCCTGGATTACGTCATGGGGCATGAAGATGTGTGGATCACCCGCCGCATCGATATCGCCAACCACTGGATCGAGACGCACCCCTACTCTGGCTGATACCTTGGTGGGCCACCCGTCGGGTGGCCTATCGTCATGCGCCGATTTCTTTCACCATGGCGCCACTCAAGGCGCAATGCCCTGCCCGCAGCCGCGATACGTCTGACCGTCGAGGGTCAGCGTCACGCGCACCGGGAAGGGATCGCCCTTCATGTCGTCGAAGCAGGCCCTGGCCTCCAGCTCCAGCAAGAACGGCTGCTCGGCGTCGCCGCTGGCCAGTTGCACCCGGCCGTTGGCATTGTCCATCTCGGTGACCCGGTAGGGCAGCCTCAGCTCCCGTTCCCCGTAGTCGAGCAGCAGCGATAGCCGCGGGGTATCGTGGTCGAGGCTGACGATCCAGCCCGGCTCGTTGCCACGCCCGTGGAACATCACCCCTGGGCGGTCGGTGCGGGTCATGGCGGAGCGCGTCAGGTCCTGCTGGCAGTCGAGGCGGCCGTTGTCGCTCTCCACCAGCGCTTCGTCGCCCTTGTTCCAGAAACTCAGGTCATCGACCGTGTAGCGCGCGCCGCTGGCCACTACCGCCGGTGCCAGGCGGTAGGCACCCTGCCGCGACCATAGCCGCAGCTCGTCGTCGCCATGCGCCGAAACCAGATCCTGGGCCGGCTGGCAGCGCCAGCCGACGAGCTGTTCGGCGCCGCCGGGGAAGAACAGCGATGGCAACAACGGGGCCGGCTCAATGGCTGCCACCTCGGCCGCCGGACGCTCGTCGGCCACTGCCGTGGCCCCGGTGCTGTCGACCACCGTCGGGGGGCGGTGTCGCCACTCGGAGATGCCGCACAGCCGGCCAGCCACAGCGCGCCGCAGGCGATGCCGGCGACGCGGGTAAACGAGGGAGAAAGGGTCATCAATGGGCTCCTTGCAAGGCGAACGCATCCGGGATCGCGCCTAGCATAACAGGCGCCGGGGCGATTCGCCCCGGCGCCTGTCAGTCGACATCAGCGCAGCATCAACCGTGCTTGCGGCGCAGCTCCCGGGCCGCCTCGACCATATTGGCCAGTGCCGGCTCGACCTCGGCCCAGCCGCGGGTCTTGAGGCCGCAGTCCGGATTGACCCACAGCCGCTTGGCGGGGATCTTGTCCAGCGCCCTCTCCATCAGCTGCACCATCCAGGCCACCTCGGGAATGTTCGGCGAGTGGATATCGTAGACGCCGGGGCCGATCTCGTTGGGGTAGGCGAAGTCCTGGAAGGCATCCAGCAGCTCCATGTCCGAGCGCGAGGTCTCGATGGTGATCACATCGGCATCCAGCGCGGCAATGGAGGCGATGATGTCGTTGAACTCCGAGTAGCACATATGGGTGTGAATCTGGGTGGCGTCCTCGGCCACCGCTGCCGACAGCTTGAAGCAGGCCACCGCCCAATCGAGATAGTTCTGCCATTCGGCCTGGCGCAGCGGCAGCCCTTCGCGCAGTGCCGGCTCGTCGATCTGGATGATGCCGATGCCGGCGGCCTCGAGGCCGGCGACCTCGTCACGCAGCGCCAGGGCGATCTGCCGGCAGGTGGTCTCGCGGGGCTGGTCGTCGCGCACGAAGGACCACTGCAGGATGGTCACCGGGCCGGTGAGCATGCCCTTCATCGGCTTGTCGGTGAGTGACTGGGCGTACGCACTCCAGGTCACCGTCATCGGCCGGGGGCGCGCCACGTCGCCGTAGATCACCGGGGGCTTGACGCAGCGCGAGCCATAGCTCTGCACCCAGCCGAAGCGGGTGAAGGCGAAGCCGTCGAGCTGCTCGCCGAAGTACTCGACCATGTCGTTGCGCTCCGGCTCGCCATGTACCGGCACGTCGATGCCCAGTGCGTCCTGGCGTGCCACCGCATAGGCGATCTCCTGTTTCATCCGCGCCGTGTAGTCGGCCTGGCTCAGCTCGCCGGCCTTGAGTGCACGCCGCGCGGCGCGGATCTCGGCGGTCTGCGGGAAAGAGCCGATGGTGGTGGTGGGGAACAGCGGCAGGTCGAAGGCGCGGCGCTGGGCGCGTGCCCGCACCGGATAGGGGCTGTGACGTTCACCATCGGTGCCGGTGACCGCCGCCAGCCGCTCGGCCACCGCCGGGCGATGGATGCGCGTCGAGGCGCGCCGCGCGTCCAGCGCCGCGCTGGCGGCTTCGAGGCGGGCGCGGTCGTCCGGCGTGGCGCGGTTATCCAGCAAACGTGCCAGGGTCACTGTCTCGTCGAGCTTCTGGCGGGCGAAGGCCAGCCAGCTCTTGAGCTCGGCATCGAACTCGGTCTCGGCGGAGAGATCCACCGGCACATGCAGTAGCGAGCAGCTCGGCGCAATCCACAGCCGTTCGCCGAGGCGCATGCGCGCATCCACCAGCCGCTCGCGCAGCACCGCCAGGTCGGCACGCCAGATGTTGCGGCCGTCGATGGCGCCCAGCGACAGCACCTTGTAGCCCGGTAGATTGTCGATCACCGCGGTGAGCTGTTGCGGGGCGCGTACGGCGTCGATGTGCAGCCCGTCGACGGCCAGGCCGGTGACCAGCTTGAGGTTGTCGCCCAGACCGCCGAAGTAGGTCGCCAGCAGCACCTTGACCGGCGCGCGGGAGAGGCGGCTATAGGCCGACTCGAAGGCCTGCTGCCAGTCGCGGGGCAGGTCCTGGACCAGCGCCGGCTCGTCGAGCTGTACCCACTCGACGCCCTGGTCTGCCAGCCGTGCCAGGACTTCGGCGTAAACCGCCAGCACCCCGTCGAGCAGGCTCAGGCGGTCGAGACCGTCATTGCCCTTGACCTTGCCCAGCCACAGCCAGGTGAGCGGGCCAAGCAGGCTGACCTTGACCGGGTGCCCCGCGGCGACGGCCTCGTCGACCTCGCCGAACAGCCGCTGGCTGGCCAGGCGGAACGTCTGGTCGGCATGCAGCTCGGGGACCAGGTAGTGGTAGTTGGTGTCGAAGTACTTGGTCATCTCGCAGGCCGCCGCCGGCTCGCCGCTGGGGGCGCGGCCGCGGGCCATGCGAAAGGCGGTGTCGAGGTCGATATCGCCAGCGGCCACTTCAGGCTCGGCGCCAAAGCGCGGCGGCACCGCACCGAGCAGCAGCGAGACGTCGAGGACCTGGTCGTAGAAGGCGAAATCGCCCACTGTGACCATGTCGAGGCCCGCGGCGCGCTGCTCGCGCCAGTGACGGGCACGCAGTTCGCGACCCGCATTTTCCAGGCCATCGCGGTCCAGTTCGCCTTTCCAGTACGCTTCGGTGGCGCGCTTGAGTTCACGATTCGCGCCGATGCGTGGATAGCCGAGAATATGTGCCAGTGCCATGTGCTAACCCTTGAGGTAATAAACCGATATGATTTATGGCGGCGTCGCCATACGCAGTGAAGGCAGTCTGGCTGGCACCAAAAGGTGAATCAAACTAAATTAATTAATCTTCAAAGTGAAAATAACTCATCATGCTCGAGCTACGCCATCTCCGCACCCTGATCGCCCTGCGCGACGCCGGCTCGCTGGTGGAAGCCGCCGAGCGGGTTCACCTCACCCAGTCGGCGCTCTCCCACCAGCTCAAGGACCTCGAGGAGCGGCTGGGCAGCCCGCTGTTCCTGCGCAAGACCCGGCCGGTGGAGTTCACCCGTGCCGGCCAGCGGCTGCTGGCCCTGGCCGAGCAGATCCTGCCCCAGGTGCGCATGGCCGAGCGCGACCTGGCCAGGCTCGCCGGCAACGAGCAGGGCCGCCTGCACATGGCCATCGAATGCCACAGCTGCTTTCAATGGCTGATGCCGACCATCGACTACTTCCGCGACCACTGGCCGGAGGTCGAGGTCGACATTCCCGGCGGCCACCACTTCGACCCGCTACCGGCACTGGCCCGCGAGCAGCTCGACCTGGTGATCACCGCCGACCCTCAGCCGCTGGCCGGCGTGCACTATGAGCCGCTGTTCCGCTACCAGGGCCTGCTGGCGGTGGCCAAGCAGCACCGCCTGGCCGGACGCGCCTGGATCACCCCCGACGACCTGGCCGAGGAGACGCTGATCACCTACCCGGTGGAACACGCGCGCCTCGACGTCTTCAGCCAGTTTCTCGACCCCGCCGGCGTCGAGCCGCGTGAGATCCGTACCGCCGAGCTGACCATCATGATGATGCAGCTGGTGGCCAGCGGCCGCGGCGTCTGCGCGCTGCCCAACTGGGCGCTCACCGAATACCTCGAACGCGACTACGTGCGCGGCGTGGTGCTGGGCGAGGAAGGCATGTGGAGCACGCTGTTCGCGGCGATCCGCGAGGAGACTCGCGAGGCACCATGGATGGAGGATTTTCTGCGCACCGCGCGGGAGACCTCGTTCGCGGTGCTGGAGGGGATCAAGCCGGCCTGAGGTTCAGGCCCCACCGGGCAGCAGCAGGCTGAAGCGCGCGCCGCCAAGCGTAGGGCTGTCGTCGACCATCACGCTGCCACCGTGCCAGGCCATGACCTTGTGCACGATGGACAGCCCCAGGCCATAGCCGCCGGAGCGGCGGGCACGGCTATCGTCGAGGCGTGCGAAGGGCTTGAAGACTTCCTGGCGATCCTGCTCAGGTACCCCGGGGCCGTCATCCTCGACATCGATGCGTACCGCCCGCGCGTCGTTATGCAGGCTGATCAGCACCCGCCGTTCGGCATGCCGGCAAGCGTTGGCCACCAGGTTCTGCAGCGCCCGCTGCAGGTAGCGCGGCTCGGCCTCGAGCTCGAACTCTTCGCCTGCTGCCAGCTCGATGCGCAGCTGGCCATGTAGCCCGGCCAGGGCGTCGATGACCCGCTGCGCCATGGCCCGGCACTCCAGCGGCTCGGTGGCCAGCTCGACGCCGTGGGCCTGGTCGCTGCCCAACCGCGCATAGGTGAGGATCTCGTCGATCAGGCCGTCGAGCTCCTCGATGTCGCCGTCGATGCCCGACAGCTGGCGGCGCACCGCCTCATCGTCGGTCATGTCCTCGACCATCTGCACCGCGAAGCGAATTCGCGCCACCGGTGTGCGCAGCTCGTGGGACACCGCCCGGATCATCTCCTGTTGGGCGCGCAGCAGCGCCTGTACCTGGGCGGCCATGCCGTTGAAGGCCATTCCCAGTCGGCCCAGGAAGTCGCTGCTCTCGACCTTGACCCGGGTGTCTAGGTGGCCGCCAGCGATGCGCGTGGCGGCCAGCTCGAGCCTGGCCATGCGCGCCTCGACCCCGCGCACGATCAGGTAGATGGTGCCGGCCAGCACGCCGAGCATCAGCACCAGCAGCAGCAACGACAGCGACAGCGGCATCGGCTCGAAGGCGTGGATCGGCCCCACCTGCAGCCACTGCACCGACTGCAGTTGGGTGCCACTGTCCAACTGCAGGAACAGCGTCAGACTCCAGGCCTCGGGGGCCAGGTGCAGGATCACCTCGCCGGCGCCCAGCCGCGCCAGTTGGGCGCTGTCGAGTCGCCGCGGCGGCGCATCGCTCAGGGTGATCGGTAGCGCCCCGCTGGACAGCTCGGCGACACGCTGATGACGCAGCAGCGGGTCGGCCAGCCACTCGCCGAGCAGGGCCGCCATGCCGCGTAGCTGCGACTCACTGATGCCCTGGAGGCCCGCCTCCAGGGTCGTGCTTTCGCCGGGCAACCGCATGAACAACTGCCAGTCCGCGTCGCCTTGGGTCTCGATCAGCACGCGGTCCTCGTCGAGCCGGGCACGCTGAAAGTAGCCGAAGCCATCAGGTGGGGCTTCATGCAGTTGCAGTTCGACGTTGAGTTCGGTGCCGCGCTGCGCCAGCCACTGGCTGCGCTGCGCCTCGGGCTCAGCGCCCAGTTGGCCGGCAAGCAGGCGCATCGGCGCCTCGGCAAGCTGTTCACGGTACTCCTCGCGGCGCACCTGATCGACCAGTGTGAAGCCGCTCAGCGCCAGTCCGAACGCCAGTACCAGGGCCAACGCCAACAGCACGTAGACGCGCAGGAAGGTACTGCCCGAGAGCGGCCGCAGCATCAGCTGTCCTTGACGAACAGATAGCCCTTGCTGCGCACCGTCTTGATGCGGTGCGGATGATTGGGATCGTCGCCGATCTTGGGCCGGATGCGCGACACCCGTACATCGATGGAGCGATCCTGGCCGTCGTACTTGATGCCACGTAGCTCGCTGAAGATCTCTTCACGGGTCAACACCCGCCCGGCGTGGCTGGCGAGCAGCCACAGCAGGTCGAACTCGGCGCTGGTCAGGTCGATGCGATCCCCCTCCAGCCAGGCCTCGCGGGTAGCGCTGTCGACCACCAGATTATTGAAGGTGAGGCGCGCCTCACCGCCGCTTTCGCCACTCTCGGTGCGCCGCATCAAGGCCCGCATCCGGGCCAGCAGTACCCGTGGCTGGACCGGCTTGGGCACGTAGTCATCGGCGCCCATTTCCAGTCCCAGCACCTGATCCATGTCGTCGGTGCGCGCCGTCAGCATCAGGATCGGCCCGGCATAGTCGTTGCGCGCCCGACGGCAGATCGACAGGCCGTCCTCCCCCGGCAGCATCAGATCGAGAATCACCAGATCCGGCTGCAGCGAGACGATACGCTCTACGCCACGCGCGCCGTCGGCCTCGACAGTCACCTGGAAGCCGTTGGCTTCGAGATAGTCCCGGGTCAGCTCGGCGAGCCGCTCGTCATCTTCGATGATCAGTACATGATCCTGGTCGTTGCGCTCCACGCGTTGTTCCATCCCGTCATATCCGTCCGTTGTTGGGGAAACGGCCGCCGGCTGCTCGGCAGCATCATTTTCGCGACATCCTGCAACGCCAGCTTACCCAGGGCACTACAGGGCCACATTGTTATTGGCGAATGATACCCAAGGATACCCGAAATAACCGAATTTGCAGCGAGCGTTTCTCATTTAGCCTCTTTTCGGCCGCACCGCCCGGCCGTGAAACGCTCTAGCATGCGGCCTGTCGAGGGGCGTCGATTCACACCCAGGAGAGTCACACGATATGCACAGCTTATCCACTTGCTGAAAGCCAAACAGCACACTATCTTGTGCTTGTGACCCATAGGAACACAACATAGTGTGTACTTAACAAGTCACCTTACGACTGTCAACTTGCACCGACATCGCGTCAAGTGCAGCCAATTTGCCCGCTTTTCTCTGGGCGGCAAGGCGCGTCTCGCGCTGCTTTCCAACCACCACCGCTAGGACGACACGGCGCCATGGATACCACTCTGACTCCCGGCAAGACGCCGGTGAACGTGACCGCCCCCAACCAGCTGCGGGTGATCAAGCGAGGCGGCGACGTCGTCTCATTCGATGCCAGCAAGATCTCGGTGGCGATGACCAAGGCATTCATCGCCGTGGAAGGCGACAACGCCGGCGCCTCGTCGCGGGTCCGCGACTTCGTGGCCCAGTCCTCCAACGTTATCAGCGAGGCCTTCCTGCGTCGCATGCCCGACGGCGGCACTCTGCATATCGAAGATATCCAGGACCAAGTGGAACTGGCGCTGATGCGCGCCGGCGAGCAGAAAGTCGCCCGCGCCTACGTGCTCTATCGCGAGGAGCACGCCCGGGCCCGCGCCGCCGCCGGCGGCGACATCGAGAAACCGCACCCGACGCTCAACGTCACCGCCCTCGACGGCAGCCGCCGTCCGCTCGACCTGGGCCGCGTCGAGACCCTGGTGTTCGACGCCTGCGAAGGGCTGACCAACGTCGATCCCAACAAGATCGTCGAGGACTCGCTGAAGAACCTCTACGATGGCGTGACCGTCGACGGCGTCTCCCAGGCGCTGATGATGACCGCCCGCACCCTGGTCGAGAAGGACCCCAACTACACCTACGTCACCGCCCGCCTGCTGCAGGACAACCTGCGCCGCGAGGCGCTGTCGTTCCTGGGCGTCGCCGAAGAGGCCACCTACCAGGAGATGGCCGAGCTCTACAAGCCGGCCTTCAAGGCTTATATCGAGCGCGGCATCGGCTTCGAACAGCTC
Organism: Halomonas socia; assembly: GCF_010977575.1. GTDB lineage: Bacteria > Pseudomonadota > Gammaproteobacteria > Pseudomonadales > Halomonadaceae > Franzmannia > Franzmannia socia. The sequence continues at coordinate 1,864,615 of NZ_CP048812.1, read as the reverse complement.
GACGAGCGGCTCGCCGAGTTCGACCTCGAGCGCCTCGGCGATGCACTGGACCACAGTCGCGACATGGCCTTCACCTACCTTGGCCTGCAGACCCTCTACGACCGCTACTTCATCCACCAGGACGACGTGCGCTACGAATTGCCCCAGGTGATGTTCATGCGCGTGGCGATGGGTCTGGCGCTCAACGAGGACGACCGCGAAGCGCGCGCCATCGAATTCTACGAGCTGCTCTCCAGCTTCGACTACATGGCCTCGACGCCCACGCTGTTCAACTCCGGCACCCAGCGCAGCCAGCTCTCCAGCTGCTACCTGACCACTGTGCCCGACGACCTGGACAGCATCTACAGCGCCATCCGCGACAACGCCATGCTCTCCAAGTGGGCCGGTGGCCTGGGCAACGACTGGACGCCGGTGCGCGCGCTGGGCTCCTACATCAAGGGCACCAACGGCAAGAGCCAGGGCGTGGTGCCGTTCCTCAAGGTGGTCAACGACACCGCCGTGGCGGTCAACCAGGGCGGCAAGCGCAAGGGCGCGGTATGTGCCTACCTCGAGACCTGGCACCTCGACATCGAGGAGTTCCTCGAGCTGCGCAAGAACACCGGCGACGACCGCCGCCGCACCCATGACATGAACACCGCCAACTGGGTGCCGGACCTGTTCATGAAGCGCGTCTTCGATGACAAGGAGTGGACGCTGTTCTCGCCGGCCACTTGTCCGGACCTCCACGACCTCTACGGCGCCGCCTTCGAGAAGCGCTTCGAGGAGTACGAGGAGATGACCCGCAGCGGTCAGCTCAAGCTGTTCAAGCGCGTCCGCGCCAAGGACCTGTGGCGCAAGATGCTCTCGATGCTGTTCGAGACCGGCCACCCCTGGATCACCTTCAAGGATCCCTGCAACCTGCGTAGCCCGCAGCAGCATGCCGGGGTGGTGCACTCCTCCAACCTGTGCACCGAGATCACGCTCAACACCAGCCCCGACGAAATCGCGGTGTGCAACCTGGGTTCCGTCAACCTGGCCCAGCACGTGGTCGACGGCCAGCTCGACGACGCCAAGCTGAGGCGCACCGTGCGCACCGCCGTGCGGATGCTCGATAATGTCATCGACATCAACTATTACGCGGTGCCCCAGGCGCGCAACTCCAACCTGAAGCACCGCCCGGTGGGGCTCGGCATCATGGGCTTCCAGGACGCCCTCTACGCCCACGGCATCGCCTACGCCAGCCAGGAAGCAGTGGCCTTCGCCGATCGCTCCATGGAACTGGTCAGCTACCACGCCATTGAGGCCTCCAGCGACCTGGCCGCCGAGCGTGGCCGCTACGAGAGCTTCGAGGGCTCGCTGTGGAGCCAGGGTATGCTGCCCATCGACTCCATCGACAGGCTCAAGACCGAGCGCGGCGAGAAGTACATCGCAGTGGATACCTCCGCCACCCAGGACTGGTCGAGCATCCGCAGCAAGATCGCGACCCAGGGCATGCGCAACTCCAACGTGATGGCGATCGCCCCCACCGCAACGATCTCCAATATCTGTGGCGTGTCGCAGTCGATCGAACCGACCTATCAGAACCTCTACGTGAAGTCGAATCTGTCGGGCGAGTTCACCGTGGTCAATGCCTACATGGTCAACGACCTCAAGGAGCGCGGCCTGTGGGACGAGGTGATGATCAACGACCTCAAGTACTACGACGGTAGCGTGCAGCCCATCGAGCGAGTTCCCGAGGACCTCAAGGCCAAGTACGCCACCGCCTTCGAGGTCGAGCCCAAGTGGCTGGTCGAGGCCGCCTCGCGGCGCCAGAAGTGGATCGACCAGGCCCAGTCGCTGAACCTCTATATCAAGGGTGTCTCGGGCAAGAAGCTCGACGTGACCTACCGCATGGCCTGGTACCTGGGGCTCAAGACCACCTACTACCTGCGCGCCCTGGGCGCCACCTCGGTGGAGAAGTCCACCGTCGAGCGCGGCAATCTCAACGCCGTGGGCAACGGCGCGCCGGCGCCAGCCCCGGCAGTCACCCCCGAGCCGCGCGGGCTCGATGACTTCCTCACTGGCAAGGCAGGCAGCGGCTCACGCGCCCCTTCGGCCGGGGATATCGATGAACTGGGCTGCGAGGCATGCCAGTAACGGCGCTCCGCGCCGGCTGCGGGCAGCGAGCCACTCGAAGCTCGAAGCTCGAAGCTCGAAGCTCGAAGCTCGAAGCTCGAAGCAAACAGAGTCTAAGCCACCGGCGCCAGGCACTGGCGCCTATGCCAGAGAACAGGATAGACAAATGCTGAACTGGGACGAATTCCACGAGGACGACAGCGCGGTCGCTGAATCCAGCCCGCAGTACGCGGCACCCAAGCCTGCACCGGCCAAGCCCGCGGCGGCGAATGCCGAGGAGGCGCCTGAGGGCGGTACCGGCAACCGCTACCAGACCGCCGACGAGGAGCGCCTGGCGCGGGCCCGCAAGTCGCTGGAGGAGCTCGACGTGGCCGCCGGCCTCGAGGAGCTCGAGATGGGTGCGGCGCGCATCGAGGTCGACGACAAGCAGATGATCAACGCCCGCGCCGACTTGAACCAACTGGTGCCGTTCAAGTATGAGTGGGCCTGGCAGAAGTACCTGGACGGCAGCGCCAACCACTGGATGCCCCAGGAAGTGAACATGAACGCCGACATCGCGCTGTGGAAGAGCCAGGACGGCCTCACCGCCGACGAGCGGCGCATCGTCGAACGCAGCCTCGGCTACTTCTCCACCGCCGACTCGCTGGTCGCCAACAACCTGGTGCTGGCCCTCTACCGCCTGATCACCAACCCGAGTGCCGCCAATACCTCCTGCGCCAGGCCTTCGAGGAGGCCATCCACACCCACGCCTACCAGTACTGCGTGGAGTCGCTGAGCATGGACGAGGGCGCGGTCTTCAACATGTACCGCGAGGTGCCCTCGGTAGCCGCCAAGTCGGCCTGGAGCCTCAAGCACACCCAGTCGCTGGCACGTCCCGATTTCCAGACCGGCACCACCGAGACCGACCAGGAGCTGCTGCGCAATCTGGTGGCCTTCTACTGCGTCACCGAGGGCATCTTCTTCTACTGCGGCTTCAGCCAGATCCTCTCCATGGGCCGGCGCAACAAGATGACCGGCGTCGCCGAGCAGTTCCAGTACATCCTGCGCGACGAGTCGATGCACCTGAATTTCGGCATCGACATGATCAACCAGATCAAGATCGAGAACCCGCAGCTGTGGACTGTCGAGTTCCAGGACGAGGTGACCCAGATGATCATCGAGGGCACCGAGCTGGAGATTGCCTACGCCCGCGACACCATGCCCCGCGGCGTGCTGGGCATGAACGCGGCGATCATGGAGGAGTACCTGCACTTCATCTGCAACCGCCGCCTGGCCCAGATCGGCCTGAAGGAGCAGTACCCCGGTGCCCAGAACCCCTTCCCGTGGATGAGCGAGATCATCGACCTGCGCAAGGAGAAGAACTTCTTCGAGACCCGCGTCACCGAGTATCAGGTGGGCGGCGCACTGAGCTGGGATTGAACCGACCGCCATGCTCTGCCCTCCCTCGGGAGGGCAGTCCTCGCACCAGGTTACGCAAGGATGATCCACGACTGACTGACCGTCTGCTGCCCCTATCCAGCATGCGATAGGCACAACGGATGCCGACCACCCCAATGGAGGGCACTGCCATGAGCGCACCTCTGGCAATCGAGCAGGACGTTTCCCGACAGTGGCAACAAGCGCTGGACCGCGCCCTGGCGGCCCACGAGCGAGAAAGCGCCACCGCCTACTACACCTATATCGCGCTGGCCTTCCCCGCCGACACGCCCTACACCAGCAATGCCAACCCGCTGATCGATTTTCGCTCGCTCAAGGCGTGGGCCAGTGAGCGTGGCTGGCGGGTGCTGCCCTCGCGTCAGGCCTCGCCCAGCGACAAGTACCGCCCGCCGGTACGTTTCATGCGCCATGCCTCGCCGCTGCACTGAGCGACTCTCGGGGGATTCAGTGAACCCTCCGACCAACTCTGCCCCACCCCTGCACATCGCTGCTGCGATCATTGTCGATGATGCAGGACGTCTGCTGCTGGTGCGTAAACGCGATACCCAGGCGTTCATGCAAGCGGGCGGCAAGATCGAACCCGGCGAGACAGCAGCAGCGGCACTAGTACGTGAGCTTCACGAGGAGTTGGCGCAGCGTCCAGGGCGTCTCGTCTACGTAGGGGAGTACCAAGCCCCCGCGGCGAATGAGCCAGGCCAGCAGATCCGAGCCCACCTGTTCAGGGTCAACATCGCAGGCTGTGTGACACCTGCCGCCGAAATCGCGGAGCTGCGCTGGGTGACGCCACACCAGGCGCTTGGCCTGCCGCTGGCCCCCCTGACCCGCAATAAGGTACTGCCCTGGACCATCGCGAATGCGTCTCGAGCGTCGCAAACGGATATTGAAATATCGCCGCTTTCAGGCGCAGACTAACGGAGGTATCAGTCATCGTGATCACTGCCCTCACCGAGGGGCACGACTGAGTTAGGAGGCCATATCACCATGAGCAAGAGCATCATCGAACGCGTCTATGTTCCTACCCACGTCCGTCAGTTCCCCAATGGCGAACGCGTCAAGATTCCCGGGCATTACAGGAAGCCCTCGACCGACTGATCGATACCGCCACGCTAGCCACCGGGCCATCCGTACCCCGATCAGCGTGGCTTGACGCCGGACGCCACGGCCAACGCGGTCACTACCTCGCGGAGCGTATCGCGTTGCTGCTCCGGCAGCGCCCGATAGGTGTCCAACAGCTCGCTTTCCTCATCACTCATTTCGGCTCTCCAGGCAGCCGGCGGCTCACCCACGCCCTGGTCGTCCGCTGCCCCATAACGTAACTGCTGCGGCTCCACTTTCAGCCATTGGGCCAGCACCATCAGCTTGTCCTGGCTAGGCAGGGACTCACCGCGCAGCCAGCGACGCACGCCCTGAAAGGTGATGGGCTTTCCCCAGAAACGCAGATTGAACTCGCGCTCCAGTACCGAAGGCCTGGGATCATACCCCGCCTCCCGCATGGCCTGCTTCAACCGCTCGGCAAACAATCTTTTTTCATCCATGCCGCGAATGTGAAGCATTGGTTCAACTCGAGTTGAACTAAAATGCAATCGATGGTTAAACTAGTGGTTTAATCCACCAGCTGTATCCGAGACACATGCGATCGCGGTGCAGGCCTGGCGCAAGGGTGGGACGAACAATGCTCGCGTTAGCCGACGTTTCGCAGCACGCCGAGAGGGGATGGACATGAGTGTAGACCCTTTACTCTCTCAGCCTCGCCTTCATGATCTGGCGACTCTGCTCCCGGAACTGACATGGCTCGGCATGGCAACCGACCAGGATGCCATTCTCCAGCGCCTGGGCGATCTGCTCTTCAGGCTTACCGGGCAGCACCCGGTGGCACTATATCGCTACCACCCGGATGGCAAAGCCCACCTCATTCATCACTTGGCGTCGCCTCTGGATTCCCCCCTCCATCCCCCTTCGAGAACGCCGTGGTCGCCCCCCTGCTACTCCCGACAGACTCACCACACTGGGGATACGTGCGATGCCATACGGGCGACCTGGCAGCTGCGACACGACAGCTGTTGTCCTTGATGCTGAATATCGCCGGCCAACGCTTGCGCTACCTGAAGTCGCTGCGCTACGAGCACCACCGCGAACAGCTAAAGACCAAGCGGCGCCTAATCGTCAACGAAATACGCCAGATGCGTGATGCCAATGAGCTGGTCAGGCGCCACGGCGATCACTGGCTATCACTGATGCATGCCCAGGGCGTCGCCCTGCTGCTGAATGACAGGCAAGTGGTGAGGGGAATTACGCCGCCGGCAGGGGCGCTGTCGCAGCTGAAATCAGCTCTGGCTGCCATGCGGCGGACTCGACGTACCATCACCTTCAGCGAGCTGCCCGCCAGCCTGTCGGCGACGCTACCCCGCTCACGATACGGCGATTTGCTTGCCGTACGCATGACCGTCAACAAGGTAACGATTGGCTGGCTCGTGCTCTTCAGGCCGCATGAACCGAGCCACTGCCCTGAAAGTGACACTATCAGCCATCATGCCGGCTGGCTGGCAATCGAAGCCCACATCGCCCAGGACCTTGCCGACGACATCGGGGTTGCGCTAGCGGTCATCGACATCATGCACGCCAACCGCAAGCTGATCAGCACCAATGATCGCTGGAAACGGCTCGCCCATCGCGATCCACTGACCGGCTGCTGGAATCGCTATCGACTGGATACCGCCCTCTCCGAGGCCATTGCGCAGAGCGCCCACGCCGGCGACCCTCTGTTCCTGCTGTTGATGGATATCGACGATTTCAAGTCGATCAACGATCAGCATGGCCACAGCGTCGGAGACGACGTCATCGTGCACGTCGCTGGCCTGATAAAAAGACGGCTGCGTCAGCAGGATAGCTGGGGACGTTGGGGCGGGGAGGAGTTCATGGTCATCATCTCGCAGGTCACGCCAGAGCAAGCACTCAAGATGGCAGAGCGATTGTGCAACGACATCGCCCGAACGTCCTGTCCCTCTCAGGCAGGCCGTATCACGATCAGTATCGGCGTCGCTCGCTGGCACCCTGGAATGGGGCATCGTCAGCTGATCGAGCTGGCCGACGATGCCATGTACCAGGCCAAGCGGGCCGGCAAGAATCGTGTCGTATCGGCGAAGAGCGCCACCTAGGGCGTCCTGCCTCTCACGACACTGAGCGCTACCCTTTCGGCCCCAGCAGCAGCCAGACGATCAACCCGATCAGCGGGAAGAACAGCAGGATCAGGATCCATAGCAGCTTGGCCACCGGCCCCGCCGAGCTCTTGGCCACCTTGACCACGGCCCATATCACGATGATCAGCCAGATCAGGCCCAACAAGCCGCCGACTTCGATTCCCATAGTGCACTCTCCTTTGCAGTTCAACGGGCTACCCCGTGCATGGTAAGCATAGTCGAGCCAAATTGCACAGCCGCGACAACACCGCCTGTCGGCCCGGCCCTGGCGGGTTATCATGGCAGCCTCTGCCTGCTTACCGCTGAACGGATGCTACCTTGGCCACCGACCTGCTCTACAACACCCTGATCTTCCTCGCTGCCGCGGTACTGATCGTGCCGCTATGCAAGCGCCTCGGCCTCGGTGAAGTGCTCGGCTACCTGGCCGCCGGGGTGGTGATCGGCCCTTCGGTGCTGGCGCTGGTACCCGACGCCGAAGGCGTACTGCAGTTTTCCCAGGTAGGCATCGTGCTGCTGCTGTTCGTGATCGGCCTGGAACTCAAGCCGGCACGCCTCAAGGTAATGCGCCATGCGGTATTCGGTTTCGGCAGCCTGCAGGTCGCGGTGACCAGCATGGCGCTGTCGTTGGGCGGCTGGTGGCTGGGACTGGCACCCGTCGCCGCGCTGGTGGTGGGGTTCAGCCTGGGGCTGTGCTCCACGCCGCTGGTGCTGCAGCTGCTCGGCGAGCGCAAGGAGCTGCAGACCCGCCACGGCCGCAACGCCTTCGCCCTGCTGCTGTTCCAGGATCTGGCGGCGATCCCGGTGCTGGCGGCGATTCCGATCCTCGCCGCGGGGTCGCTGCTGGCCGATGGTGCCGCCCCACTGCTGCGCGAAGTAGCATTTGCCATCGCCGCCTTCGTGGTGCTGATCGTCGGCGGCCGCCTGCTGTTGCGGCCGCTGTTTCGCATGGCCGCCGGCACCGCCAGCCGCGAGGTGTTTGCTGGCACCACCCTGCTGGTGGTGATCGGCGCCGCCCTGCTGATGGAGCTGGCCGGGCTGTCCATGGCGCTGGGCGCCTTCATCGCCGGCGTGCTGCTCGCCGACTCCGAGTATCGCCACAACATCGAGGCCGATATCGAGCCCTACCGCGGCCTGCTGCTGGGGCTGTTCTTCATGGCAGTGGGCATGATGGCGCAGATCGGCCTGCTCGCCGAGCAGCCGCTGACCATCCTCGGCCTGACCCTGGGCCTGCTGCTGCTCAAGGGCAGCAGTGTGCTCGTCGCGGCAAGGCTCTACGGCGCTTCCTGGAAGGAGGCCAGCAGCCTCGGCGTGTTGCTCTCCCAGGGCGGCGAGTTCGCCTTCGTGCTGCTGACGGCCGCGGCCGCCACGGCGCTGGTCGATGCCGAGCTGGTACAGCTGCTGATCCTGGTGATCTCGCTGTCGATGGCCACCACGCCGCTGCTGTTTCTGCTGCATGTGCGCTGGGTTCGACCGCGCTTCGATGCCGCCCGGCCGCGCCCCGGCTACGATAGCCCCCGCGACGACTCGCCGCGGGTGATCATTGCCGGCTTCGGGCGCTTCGGCCAGATCATGGGCCGCGTACTGCAGGGCCTGAAGATTCCCTATACGGTGCTCGACATCAACGCCGACCAGGTCGACTTCGTGCGTCGCTACGGCAACAAGGTGTATTTTGGCGACGCCTCGCGCAGCGACCTGCTGCGCGCCGCCGGCGCCGACAAGGCACGGATCATGGTGATTGCGGTGGGTGATATCGAGGCCTCGATGCGCATCGCCGAGCGGGTGCGACGCCAGTTCCCGCACTTGCGCCTCTACGCCCGCGCGCGCAATCGCTATCACGCCCACCGTCTGATGCGCGCCGGTATCCACCGGCTGATCCGCGAGATGCTGCCGGCCAGCCTGGAACTGACCCGCGAACTGCTGATCGAGCTGGGTCTGCCCGCGGATCAGGCCCAGCACACCGTGGATACCTTCCGTGAGCACGACGAGCGCACCCTGCTACGCCAGCTCGAGGTATTCGGCAACGAGAGACAACAGATCCAGACCGTCCAGGAAGCCGCCCGCGAGCTCGAGGCGCTCTACGAGGCCGACGAGGATATCGCCACGCCCACTCGCGGCGCCCCCTCGCAGCATGACGAGCATTAACCGGCCCTGCGTCCAACTTGCACCGCGCCGGCGTCTATACTGAAGCTCTGCCCGATCTCACTGGCGGAGCCGTCATGCAACGTCATGCCCACCGCTTCTGGCCGTCGCTCATCACTGTCACCGGCCTCGTCATAGCCGGCGCCCCTGACAACCGCCACCAGGCCGGCAGCAGTGCCAGGTTGTCGGCCTCGCCGAAGCGGTCGTCGAGCAGCACCACCACGCCGCGATCCTCGGGGCCGCGAATCACCCGGCCGGCGGCCTGTACCACCTTGGTCAGGCCGGGATAGCGGTAGGCGTAGTCGAAACCGCGACCGAAGCGCGTCTCCAGTCGCGCCTTGAGTATCTCGTTGTCCGGGCCGATGGGCGGCATGCCCAGAGTGGCGATAAAGGCCCCCACCAAGCGCTCCCCGGGCAGGTCGATGCCTTCGGCGAAGGCCCCCCCAGCGCCGCGAAACCGATCCCCCGCCCGCCGGCCACGAAGTCGTCGACGAAGGTCTGGCGCGCCGCCTCATCCATGCCGCGCTGCTGGCAGCGGGTGGGGATATCGGGATGCTCGCGGGCCAGACGCGTCTGCGCTGCGTCGAGGTAGGCAAAACTGCTGAAGAACGCCAGGTAGTTGCCCGGTGCGCGGCGGTACTGGTCGGCGATCACCGCCACCAAACCATCCAGCGAGTGCTCACGATCGCGCCAGCGGGTCGAGAGATGCCGCGCCAAGCGCACTTCCAGCTGCGTGCTGTCGAACGGCGAGGCGACCTCCCACCACACCGCCTCATCGGCCAGTCCCAGCAGGTCGCGATAGTAGTCGGCGGGGCTCAAGGTGGCCGAAAAAAGCACCGTGGTGTGGCTGGCGGCCAGCCGCGGCGCCAGGAAGTCGGCGGGTATCAGGTTGCGCAGCGTCAGGGTCGCGCGACCGCGAGCGCGGCGGGTCAGGGAGCAGATCGAGTGGTCGGCGAACGACTCCGCCAGCCGGCACAGCGCCAGCGCCTCGAACAGGAACGCCTGCAGCTCGTCGACCTCGCCGCTGGGGTGCTCGGCAAGGTAGTCACCCACCGCCGAGACCGCCTGCTGCAGGGCCAGTATCAGGCCCGCCGGCAGCGCCTCCAGCAGCCGGGGCGCCTCATCATCGGCGGCCGACTCGGCGGCCAGCAGCTCACGCCACTGCCGCACCACCCGGCCCAGTGGCCGCGCCAGCGCTGGCGGTGCGCGTCGCTGCACGGCGTTGCAGCGCTGCTGGTCGAGACTGGCGCTGTACATGCCGCGGGCCCGCTCCACCAGGTTGTGGGCCTCGTCGACCAGCACCGCGACCCGCCACTCCTGAGCCTGGGTGGCGGCGAACAGCAGCGCGCTGGTATCGAAGTAGTGGTTGACGTCGCCCACCGTCAGGTCGCACCAGCGCACCAGTTCCTGGCCCAGGTAGTAGGGACAGATATCGTGCGCCAGCGCCAGTTCGCGCAGGGTCGGCCGGTCGAGCACGCTGCCGCAATCCACCGCCGCCTGACGCGCCGCCGGCAGGCGATCGTAGAAACCGCGCGCCAGCGGGCAGGCGTCACCGTGGCAGGCCTTGCCAGGGTGCTCGCAAGCGGTGTCGCGGGCCACCAGTTCCAGCACGCGTAGCGGCACGCTGGCGACCCCCGGCTCGGGCGCAGCCGCGACGCCCAGGGTGCGCAGCGCCTCGAGCGCCAGGCGCCGCCCCGGCGTCTTCATGGTCAGGAAGAACACTCGGTCGAGCCCCTGGCGGGGCATGGCGGCGAGCATCGGAAACAGCGTACCCAGCGTCTTGCCGATCCCGGTGGGGGCCTGCAGCAGCAGCTGGCGACCGGTAGCGGCGGTCTTGTAGACCGCCTCGGCCAGCTCGCGCTGACCGCGGCGGAAGTCGGTATGAGGGAAGCGCAGCGTGGACAGGGCGGTATCGCGGCGGCGGCGATGCGCGGCTTCCTGCTCGGCCCAGGCCAGGAAACGCTGGCACTGGTCGGCGAAGAAGGCTTCCAGCTCGCTGGCCGTGGCCTGCTCGGTAAGTCGGGTCTCCTGCCCCGAGCCGATCTCCAGGTAGACCAGCGCCAGCTCGACCCGCTCGAGCTGGCGGGCGCGACACAGCAGGGCGCCGTAAACCTTGGCCTGAGCCCAGTGCAGGGCGCGCTGATTGGCCCCCATTCGCGCCAGGCTGCCGCGGTGGGTCTTGACCTCCTCGAGGCGTCGGGCAGCGGGATCGAAGCCGTCGGCGCGCCCGCTCACCACCAGCCGTGCCCCAGCCACCACCATCTCGCCGCGCAGGCTCAGTTCGCTCTCGTAGCCCACCCCGCGTCGCTCGGCGATCAGCTGGTGTCCTTCGATGCCCTGCTGGGCGGTGGGCGACGGCGTGAAGCGGTGATCCAGGTCGCCGGCCCGGGCGGTAAAGTCGCACAGCGCCCTGACCGCCACCCGGTAGCAGGGTTGTGCCGCCGGCAGCTCGTTCACGGCGCCTCCCGCCAGCGCACCTGGCACACCACCGCGGGTATGTCGTGGGCATGGAAGTAGGCCAACCAGCGACGCTGATTGTCCTGCAGCCGATCGCCGGGACCCTTGACCTCGATCAGCCGGTAGCGCGGGCCCTGGGTCGCCTCGGGCAGGAACTGGATCAGGTCCGGCAGGCCGGCACGGTTGGCGCCGATATCCAGCAGCAGACGCTCGAACAGCCGCGCCAGGTGCGCCGCCGGCAGCCACGCCAGGGCGCGCTCCAGCAGCGTCTCTTCGAGCGCCTGCCAGTCGACGAAGGGTGACGCCAGGCCGTGCTTGGCGTGCCAGTGGCGGCGAATAGTGGCGCGATAGCGGCCGTCGCGCAGCTGTGCCAGGCAGGCCGCGAAACGCTCGCGACGCCGGCTGACGAAATCCTCGCGACGCAGGTCGGCCGGCCCGCGCTGGAAGGGGTGAAAGAAGGCGCCGGGCAGCGGGGCGAAGATCGCCTCCCAGCACAGCAGCCCGAAAAGCCCGCCGATCAACGTATTCTCGACGTAGTGGACCGGCGCATCCGGGCCTTGCAGGTGGTCGCGCACGGCGCCCTCCACGCCGGCGGCGGGGCCTGGCAGCGTCAGCGTCCAGTGCTCGATGGCAGGCGCCGGCGGCGCTGGGTCACAGGCCAGCCCCAGCCGTCGGCGCAGGCGCGGCTGCAGTCGCGCCAGGGCCTGGCCTTCGGCCTCGCTGAGCGGCGGCTGCGCCTCGGCCAGGCTCAGCGCCTCGCGCCAGGCACCGCGTCGCTCCAGCAGCCGCAGGCGACGAATGCGCGCCTCACCGCCGCCGCCAGGGTCGCCGCTCGCCGCGGCGTAGGCCTTGAGGGCCAGCTCAGGGTTGGCGTGGCGCTCCGCCTCACGCCCCAGCTGAAACAGCAGCCGGGCGCGCCGCGTGGCCATCCAGGGGCTGTTCCAGACGTCATTCGTAGCGCTTGATACCGCCTCGGGCCACAGCGCTTCGGCGGCCTCGCCGGCCTCGAGGCGCTCGCGCAGGCGATGCAGATGTAGATAGGCGTCGACCTCGGCACGCCGCCGGAAGGCGCGTGAAGCAGGGTCCAGCGGTACCCGCTCGTAGCGCTGCATGCCGAGTTCGGCGAGCACGAAGTCGGCCCAGTCCTGGCGCAGGTTGCCGAAGAACATCAGCCGCAGCCGCTCGCAGTGGGCCATGCAGGTGATTCGCACGATGCGGTCCGGCGCCGCGGGCCACCACTCGCTGAGCCGGCGCGGCTCACTCAGCCGTGCGGCCAACGCCTCGCGCAGCCGCGCCTTGCCGGTCGCGGCGGGCAGCCCAGCGGCGTGCATCTCGTCAACCAGCGCCGTGCGCAGCTCGGCCAGGCGCCAGTGGCGAAACAGCGCGTCGAGGGACAGCAGCGGATCCTCCTCCACCCAGCCGGCGGCGATCAGCGGCGCCAGGGCGACGGTGGTGTCACCGATCTCGGCATAGGCCAGCCGCGCGACGCGAAAATGCTCGCCGCGGCGCATCACCATGCGCGCCAGCAGCGCCTGGGAAGGCGTCGGCAGATCGGCAACGCCGTGGATAAAGGCGCGCTCGGCGTCGCTCAGCAGGTCGTCGTAGCGCGCCGCCACCCAGTCCAGCACGCAGCGGAAATTCGCCAGGTAGTAGCGTGGATCGTCGAGGGGAGCCGCCACCGGCGGCATAGGCCATGTACTGTTCATTTATCCATAGTAGCAGGCGCCCTACGCTGGCGGCCAGATCAACGTCATCGCCGTCAGGCGCGCCGAGGGCACAGGGTCAGCGCTTGCGCCAGGGCCGCGTGGCGCCCAGGGTGTCGGCGGCGTGAGCACCGCGCTCGCCCAACGGGCGCGGCTCGCCGACGGTGGTGTCACGACGGGTCTGGCGCTCCATCTCGCCGTTGAGCTCGGCGCCCACCAGCACCGTGAAGGCTGACAGCCAGAACCACAGCAGCAGCACCACCACCGCCCCCAGCGAGCCGTAGAGTTCCGTGAAGCTGGCAAAGTGGCGGGCGTATAGCGACAGCCCCAGCGAGCCCATCAGCCACAGCAGCGTGGCGGTTACCGTGCCGACGCTGAGCCACTCCCAGCGCGGCGCGCGCCGGTAGGGCGCGAACCGGTACAGCACCGCGATCACCAGCATCATCACCAGCACCAGCACCGGCCAGCGCAGCAGGCTGATCAGGGTCACCAGGGTACTGTCGAGGCCCAGCATGCCGATCACCAGCGGTAGCCCGGCGATGAACACGATGGTCACCAGGGTCAGCACGATCAGCCCCACGGTCAGCGCCGAGACCACGGTGGCCTTGTGGGCGAGGCGCCGCCGTTCGTCTTCGCCGTAGACGATATTGAGGCCGAGGATCAGCCCGCGCACGCCCTTGGAGGCGACGAACATCGCCACTACCAGGCTGCCCACGGCCGCCACGCTGAGCCCGGCGTCGGTGTTCTCGCTGATCTCGTTGGCCTGGTATTCGATGATCGCCGCCGCACCGGGTGGAATGAAGCGGCTCAGCTCGGCGATCTGGCGCGCCATGTCGCTTGGATCGAGCACCAGCGCCCAGATCGAGATGATCGCCGCCAATGCCGGAAACACCGCCAGCAGCGCATAGAAGGCCACCCCGGCGGCGAGCATGGTGATATTGTCATCGCTCATCTCGCGCTTGACCCGCCAGGCGATGTCCAGCCAGCCGAGACCGCCGATCTGGCCCGGCTGCTCGGCACGACGGCCGCGGGGTGAGTGGTTCGACCTCTCCTCGGTCACATCCGGCTCCTTGGGGTTGGCGCGAGGCGTCAGGGCTCGGGGCGGCTGAGCACCATCCTATCGCCGCTGATCTGGATATCGAAGCGGTTGAGAAAGCTCATGCCCAGCAGCGCCCGATCACCCTCCATCCCGGGGTTGATCGAGCCACGCACTTGGCGGGCGGTGAGACCGCCCAGGCTGACGCGGTCGAGTTCGGTGATGAAACCGTCGACGCGGCCGTTGGCGGTCTGGAAGCTGGCGGTGCGGCCAGCCTCGAGGGCAAGCTGCTCGGCCAGGTCGTTGGACACGGCAATGTAGGTCGCCCCGGTATCGAGCAGAAACTCCACCGGCTCGCCGTTGATGCGGCCGGTGGCGACGAAGTGCCCCGAGGCGTTGCGGGTCAAGGTCACCGGTTCGTCGCCCTCGGTCATGTGCACCAGGCCGGCATTGGGGTTGCGCCGTTCATCGAGCACTCCCTGGAACCACCAACTGCCCATCGCCAGCACCAGCAGCCAGAACAGCAGCATCATGCCGAGCCCGGTGCGCCGCACGCCTCTGCCCTGATCATCCATCGACTCACCTCTACCGGCCGCTGCCACTCCATACATAGTCGCCACGAACGGCGATCGGTTCCCTCCAGCCTACCAACAACGTCGCCGATACGCGCCAACTGCCGCCTTTACCTCGCGCCGATTCGATGCTCGTATAGCGGCTCCCGTCATCGCTTGGAGACACGCATCGTGATCGCTACCGCCCTACCCGCCGACGCCTGGGACGCCAGCGCCCTCTACCGTCTGTTCAGCGGCAGCATTGCGCCGCGCCCGATCGCCTGGGTCGCCAGCATCGACGCTGCCGGCACCGCCAACCTGGCACCCTTCTCGTTCTTCAACGTGGCCAGCGTCTCGCCGCCGGTGCTGGTGTTCTCGCCGCTGCTCAACGGCCAGGCCGAGGCCAAGGATACCCTGCGCAATCTCGCCGCGGTGCCGGAGTGCGTCATCCATATTGGCGGCGAGGCGCTGGCCGAGGCCCTCAACGCCACCAGCGCCAGCCTGGCACCGGATCAGGACGAATTCGAGCATGCCGGCCTGGCCAAGGCCGAGATGCCGCCACTGCGGGTGCCCAGGGTCGCCGCGGCAGCAGTGGCCTTCGGCTGTCGGGTGAGCAACATCCTGCGCTTCGGCGAGGGCCCCATGGCCGGCAACCTGGTGATCGCCGAGGTGGTAGCGATCCACGCCGACCCGGCGGTGTGGAACGGCCGCCATGTTGATCTCGAGGCGCTCAAGCCGATCGGCCGTCTGGCCGGCAGCGACTACCTGCGGGCCAGCGACCGCTTTGCGCTCGAACGTCCGGCCTGAGGGGCGTCAGCCCAGTATCAGATAGCCGCCCAGCAGCAGCAGACCCATGAAGAAGCAGCGCCGAAAGGCCTGTTCGGAGAGCCGCGGCCGCAGCCGGCGGCCGAGCCGCATGCCCAGCAGCGCCGGCAGCACGGCCAGGGCCGAGAGCCCGGCCAGTTCGGCGTCGAGCAGCCGCTGGCCGCCCATCGACACCGCCAGCACCAGGGTCGAGAAGGTGAACAGCACACCCATGGCCTGGATCAGCACCTCGCGGGGCAGGCCCAGCGCCAGCAGGTAGGGCACGCCGGGGAACACCGAGGAGCCGGTCATGCCGGTCAGCAGGCCATTGACGACGCCGCAGGCGACCCCGGCGCGGCGCTCGTGGCGCACGCTCAAGGATTGGCGACGCCACAGGTTGAGCAGCGCATAGGTGACGATCAACACGCCCAGCAGGGTCGACAGCCAGCCCGGATCGAGCCGCGCCAGCAGCGTGACGCCGGGCCAGATCGCCACCAGCGCCGCGACCAGGAACGGCCATAGCCGCACCACGATCAGCTTGAGCTGCCCGCCTACCAGGGCCTGCCAGACGTTGGTGACGAAGGTCGGCACCAGCATCAGCGCCACCGCCGCCGGCAGGCCGACGCTGGCGGTAAGCAGCGCCAGCGCGATGGTCGGCATGCCCATGCCGATCACCCCCTTGACTGCCCCGCCGAGTAGAAAGGTAAGGCCGATGATCAGCAGCGTCAGCGGCTCACTCATCGATCAGGCGCCTGCCACTGCTCGGCGACCCGCTGCCCGCGGGCCTGGTTCACCGCCAGGCAGATCAGGATGGCGACGATGAACAGTCCCGCGCAAAGCAGGATCGAGGCCTGCAGGCCGACCACCGACTGCAGCAGCCCCAGGCAGATGATGCCAAACACCCCGGCCAGCTTGTTGGCCAAGCCCCAGAAGCCGAAGAACTCCGCCGACTTCTCCAGCGGCGAGAACAGCCCCACCAGGGCGCGGCTGGCCGACTGGCTCGAGCCCAGGCTGAGCCCCGCCAGGCAGCCGACCACCAGGAACAGATGCTGAGCCTCCCAGTCGAGCCCCCACTGCGCGTTGAGCCAGGCGGTGAGTTCCGGCGTGGCCCAGATGGCGAAAATCGCCGCCACCCACAGCAGCAGGGTGCCGATATAGGTGATCTTGGCACCGATGCGATCCTGGATCAGGCCAAAGCCCAGCGCCCCGGCGGCGGCGGTGATCTGCACGATGATGAACATGATATTGCGGATCGACTCGTCCCAGCCGATCACTTGGGCGCCGTAGATGAAGGCGAAGGCGATGATGATATAGATCCCAGCCATCGAGAACAGCAGCGACACCAGGAACACGCCCAGGTCGCGAAAGCGGCGCAGGTCATGCAGCGTCTGGGCGACCCGTTCACGGGCAATGCGGTAGTAGGTCATGCCGGCGGGCAGCGCCTGGGGCGTGCCTCGCTCCTTGAGCCACAGGAAGGTGGGGATCGCCGTGATCAGGAAGAAACCCGCGGCGAACGGCCCCACCCAGCGGATACGCTCGAAGTTCTCGGCGGTGGCCTCGCCCAGCACCACCAGCGTGAAACCGGCGGCGAACAGGCCGCCGACATAGCCCAGCGCCCAGCCGAAGCCGGAGATCTTGCCCAGATCCCGCGGCGGGCCGAGGTCCGGCAGGAAGGCAGCGATGAATGACTCGCCCATCGAGTAGGCGTAGTTGGAGAGGGTGATCAGCACGAACCCCAACAGCACGTAGCCGGGCGCCACGAAGTAGAGCATCGCGGTAGTGGCGATGGTGGCCAGGTAACTGACGAACAGGAAGCGCTTCTTGCTCGCCGAGTAGTCCATCGCCGCCCCGCACAGCGGGCCGCTGATCACCACCATCAGATAGCTCAACGCCAGCGCCAGGCTCCACAGCAGGTTGGCCAGGCGATAGTCGTCGCCGCGATCGCCGACGATCACCGTGGTGAACAGCTCGCCGAATACCACGGTGATGATCAGCAGCGTGTAGGCCTGGTTGGCGAAGTCGAACATCGCCCAGCCCAGTATCTCCTTGCGCGAGGCCCGCGTGCGGGGCACGACGCCGGTATGGCTCATGGGACATTCCTTTGTGAGCGTGGCTCGACAGACTACCAGCAGCGCGGTGCTGGCCACCATCCGGCATGGCAACACTGCCGATCGAGTGACAGGCCAATGGATTTTCTCTAGCTTGAAGCCGAGCGGCCGATAACCTAAATAAGTGGTCGGCTTTGCTTGACGACCAAACTCAGGCCGCGACCGCATCGTCAGCGGCGACTCACCGGTGTAAAACCCGTCGATGGCCAGCAGACCGCGGGACAGGCTAGACTCAAGATGACTGCTCACCCTGAGAGGAGCGCCATCATGCACCCCAAGGACGATCTCTTCGCGCACCTGAAAGCGGCACTGGCCCGGCTCGACGCCGAGATCGACGCGCTGGCCGCCAAGGCGCGCCGGGCCGGCGACGAGGCCCGCAGCCGCTACGCCGACGACCTCGAGCGTCTCAAGCGTCGCCGAGTCGAACTGGAAGTGCGCCTCGACGCCCTGCGCTGGGCCAGCGAGGCGGCACTGAGCTCGCTGGGCCGCGGCCTGGAAGACGGCGCGGGCCTGGCTCGCAAGGCCTTCCGCGACGCCAGCGCGCGTTTCCGCCAGGGCTGACGCTCAGGGCCCGTCCGGGCTCGCGTCTTCACCGGGTTGGGCACGGTTGCCGCGCTGATAGCGCGACACCGCCGCCCCGCCCTGGTCGGCCAGCTGCGCCAGGCGGTCGATCTGGGCGTCGAGGGCCGGCAGCGCCTCGCGCCGGTAGCGCGACAGGTCGTCGATGGCGCCCATCACCTCCCCGAACGATTCTTCCAGCGTCTGCATGTCGAGCATCGCCGACGAGGCGCGGGTCTGGATGTCGACGCCCTGCTGACGCAGCGCCTTGGCGGTACCGCCGATCATCTGCGAAGTGGTGGTGTTGAGCGCCTCGACGCGGTCCAGCACCAGCCGCTGGTTGGCCATCGCCAGCGCCACCGTGACCGCCACCGTCAGCGCCGACACGGTGACGTTGATGGCCCGGTCGACGCCGCGTATCAGCTCGCGGTTGTTGCGGATGATCACCTCCAGCGCCAGCACGCCCTGCTGGCTCACCGCCTGCTGCTGCTGCAGGTCGACGATGCGCTGGCGCAGCGGAAACAGCAGTTCCTCCTCGACGAAGCGCCGCTGCTCGTCGTTCTCATCGCGGCGTGCGATGGCCTGCTGCAGCCGCGCGTCGATCAGCCGCCCCAGTTCGACCTGGCGATTGAGCTGGCTCAGCGAGGCACGCAGCGCCTCCTGGTCATCGCCCAGCGTCAGGTTGTCGCGGTTCAGCATGTCGCGACCGCTCTCGAGGTCGGCAATGATCGCGTCCAGCGCCTGCTGGGCATTCTCGAACTTGCGGAAGTAGCGCTGCAGGCGGCTGCCGGCCCCCGGCACCAGCGCCAGCACGCGATCCAGCGGACTCGCCGCCAGGCGGTGCTGGGCCGGGTCGAGGCTCTGCATGCGACCGCGCAGGTCGACCAGCGCCTGGGCCACCGGGCCGCCATCATCGCCCTGGTGGGCCAGCTTGCGCAGCGGGGTCTGCAGCATCGCGCTCTGGTGGGCGGCCTGCTGCTGCAGCTCGCGCCCCATCTCGTCCACCGCGCGGCGCTTGCGCGCCAGGTCGGCATCGGCGGCGTCGGCCAGCACATCGTCGACGAAGGCCGCGGCCATGGATTCGAGTTCGGGGTCGGCAGAGGCCTGCTCGACACCGGGGTCGGCATCGAGGCAGTCCGCTTCATCGAGCTCTCGCTCGATCTCGGCCAGCGGCGGTAGCGAAAGCGGTGAACGCTGCGGGTCTTGCTCGCTCATGGCAGAAATTCCTTGCGTCTCGGCTGTCAGCCTAGATTACCTCAGTCACTGCTGCGCCCGTAGCGCTCGGCGCGATCGACGAAGCGGCGCAGCTCCTCCAGGGCCAGGTCGGTACTGCGCGAGGCCTGGGGGCGCTGGGTTTCGATACGCGCCATGGCCACCGCGGTGTCGTCGAGCACGGTCAGCGCCGACTCATTGCGCGCCGCCAACTGCTTGAGGCGCCGCTCGGTGCTCTCGAGCAGCTCCAGGCGCCGCTTGAGCGCCACCCGCTCCTCGACGCTGAGCTGGCCCTGCTTGGCCAGTCGGCGCCGCACATAGTTCTCATCCACCCCCACCACGCCGCTGGCCTGGGAGGCCATCGAGGTCAGGTTGTCCACCGCCCCCAGGCACACTTCGCTGACCAGGCCGCGGGAGCGTTCGAAGGCCAGCTCGCCGCGTTCGAAGCGCCCGCCGAGCACGCCCATCACCTGGCGGTAGCGGCTATACAGGCGGTCGGCCTGGATCGCCAGGTCGGGACGCTGCACGTCGAGCAGGCGCTGCTTGGCCGCGCACAGGGCGCGCACCAGGTCATCGGCATCCGCCGGTGGCCGAGCCGGATCGAGCACCGCCACCCCGGCCTCGTAGGCGCTGCGCTCCTGCTCGGCCCGCTGGCGCTCGGCCTCACGGGCCAGCTGGACCTGGCGGCGCCGCTCGCCACGCCGCGCCCACCAGCCGCGCAGCCGCCGCTCCAGCGGCAGCGATACAGCGATCGCCCCCAACCCCGCCAGCCAACCGAACAGGCTCGGCGAAAAGCCGCCCCATAGCGAGGTCAACCACAGCAGCACGCTGACGAAAGGGAACAGCAGGCAGTAGCGGGTGATGACCTGCCAGCGGTTGGGCGAAGCCAGCGGCACCGCCAGGCGCGGGTTGGCCAGCCCCACCAGCAGCCACGGTAGGCAGGTCATGAACAGTCCATAGGAAAACCCCTGCAAAAATCCCAGCATAGGCTCGTGGTCCTTATCCCCTCGGGAAAGCAGTCTCGAGTGTAGAGTAAGCGTGTCGCCAGGATAAGAGGCCAGCACTGCCGTGGTAAGCTTCAGGTTCACCAATGTGTGCTCGCGCGGATCCGACATGCCCTTTACCGACCTGCTCGCTCGCCCCGACAGCCTCGCCTGGCACCAGCAACTGGCGCGCCTGCTGCGCGGCGCCGCCGCGACGGATTTTCCGCTGGCGCTGGAGCGCTGTCTGCGCGACCTGGTGGCCTACGACACCATCCTGATCAACGCCTATCGCGGCCGCCGCCGGCCGCTGCTGATCCACGACGACTACCCCGAGGCCCAGCGCGAACAGGGCATCGAGCGCTACCTGAGCGAGGCCTACCTGCTCGATCCCTTCTTCACCGCGGTAAGCGACGGCCTCGACCACGGCGCCCAGCGCCTGCGCGAGCTGGCGCCGGACCGCTTCGAGTCGAGCGACTACTACCACCGCTACTACCGCGCCCTGGGACTGCACGACGAAGTGGGGCTGTTCGCGCGGGCCGACGAGGAGGTGGTGATCGCGGTATCGCTGGGCTTTGGCGCCCACTCCCCGCCGCTGACGCGCCGCGCGCTGCAGGCGCTTCGCCACCTGGCGCCGCTGATCGAGGCGCTGCTGGAGGAGTACTGGAAGTGGCAGGGCGGACAGTTTCAGCAGCGCCTCGACGAGCGCGAGCCGATGGAGGCGGCCTTCGCCAGCTTCGGCCGCGAGGCGCTCACTGCCCGCGAACAGGAGATCGTACGGCTACTGCTGGCCGGCCACTCGACCAAGTCGGCGGCCCGCGCACTGGAGATCAGCGACGGCACCGTCAAGGTGCACCGCAAGCACATCTACCAGCGCCTGGCGGTCTCCAGCCAGACCCAGCTGTTCCGGCTGTTCCTCGACCACGTGGCACTGGTGTCGCGCCAGCGCAATGGTTAGGAGAAACGTCTAGCGGTTCGCGAGTTCCACCAGCGCATCGCACAGCACCTGGGCGCCCAGGGCACACTGCTCCGGGCTCGAGTACTCCGCCTCGTTGTGGCTGATGCCGTCGCGACAGGGGATGAAGACCATCGCCGTGGGTGCGACCCGCGACACATAGACGGCGTCGTGGCCGGCACCGCTCAGCATGCGCCGGTAGGCAATGCCGCGCGCCTTGGCGGCGCCCTCCACGGCGTCGACACAGCCAGCATCGAAGCTCACCACCGGCGAGGCCCAGATGCGCTCGCTTTTCGCCTCCACGCCGAAGGCCTCGCCGGCGGCGGCCAGTTCATCCTCGAAGCGCGCTTCCAGGGCATCCAGCTCGCCCTCGTCGATGTGTCGCAGGTCGACGCTGAGCCGCACCTCGCCGGGCACCACGTTACGCGAGGCCGCGTCGATTTCCAGGGTGCCACAGGTGACCTTGGTGTCGCCGCTGGGATCCGCCAGGGCGTGGGCCTGGAGGCGGTCGATGCAGCGCGCCGCGGCGGCCAAGGCGTCGCGCCGGTAGCGCATCGGCGCGGGGCCGGCATGCGAGGACTGGCCGCGCAGCGTGACGTCGAACCAGCGCATGCCCTGCACGCCGGTCACCACGCCGATCGCCTCGTGGTTCTCCTCCAGCACCGGCCCCTGCTCGATATGCAGCTCGAGGAAGCCCGCCAGGCGCGGCTCGCCCACCGCCATCTCGCCGTTGAAGCCGGTCGCGGCGAGCGCCTCGCCGAGGCTCACGCCGTCGCGGTCGCGGCGCGCCAGGGTCGAGCCGACGTTGAAGACGCCGGCATAGGTGCCGGAGGCGACCATGGCCGGGGCGAAGCGACTGCCCTCCTCGTTGGTCCACACCACCAGTTCCAGCGGCCGCTGGGTGACCACGCCGTGATCGTCGAGGGTACGCAGCGCCTCGAGGCCGGCCAGTACCCCCAGCACGCCGTCGAAGCGTCCACCCTTGGGCTGGGTATCCAGGTGGCTGCCAACGCCGATCGGATCGAGATCGTCACGCTTGCCGGCGCGGCGCAGGAACATGTTGCCGACGCGGTCGACGCGCAGCGTAAGACCCAGCGCCTGGCCCCATTCGATCAGCAAGTGCCGGCCGGCGGCGTCCTCGTCGGTAAGCGCCAGCCGGTGGCTGCCGCCGTTGGGGCTGGGGCCGATCTCGGCCATCGCCATCAGCGAATCCCACAGTCGTTGCCCATCGATGGAGTGCGTCATGGGTGCCTCGTTGCGTTGTGGTTATAGGGTGTTGCCAGCTTAGAAAGCGGCCCTGCCTGCCACCATACCCCAATCGGGATATGTTCCCGCCAAGTCGCCCCTGGCTAGTCTGGTGCTACCGATAACAACAGACGAGGCCACGACCATGCCCCCGACACCGACCATCAAGCGTTCCGCCCCGCGGCAGTCGAACGCCAGCACCCACCAGGACCTCGACGCCCAGGCGCTATGGCAGAAGGACAAGGATCACTTCATCCACCCCTTCACCGACTACAGCCGCTTCCACGACGAGGGCTGCGATCTGATCACCGACAGCGACGGCATCTACGTGGAAGACGTCCACGGCAATCGCTTTATCGACGGCATCGCCGGCCTGTGGTGCGTCAACGTCGGCCACGGCCGCGCCGAGATCGGCCAGGCCATGGCCGAGCAGGCCACCCGCATGGCCTACTTCTCCACCTTCAACAACCTTTCCAACGCCCCGGCGGCGGAGCTGGCCGCCAAGCTCGCCGAGCTGGCTCCGGCCCACCTCAACCACGTGTTTTTCAACTGCGGCGGTTCGACCGCCAACGACGCCACCGTTCGCCTGGTGCACTACTACTTCAATCGCCTGGGCAAGCCCAACAAGAAGCGCATCCTGTCGCGCAACAACGCCTACCACGGCACCACCTACCTGGCGGCGAGCCTGACCGGCATCGCAAGCAACAACTGGGACTTCGACACCCTGGATCACCTGGTCACCCACCTCAGCGAGGCCAACCTCTACCGCCGCCCCGAGGGCATGAGCGAGGCGGACTACTGCGATCACCTGGTGGCCGAGCTGGAGGAGCGCATCGCCGAGATCGGCGCCGACAATATCGCCGCCTTCATCGCCGAGCCGATCATGGGCGCCGGAGGGGTGCTGATGGCGCCGGCGGGCTATCACGCCCGCATCCAGGCGGTGTGCCGCGCCCACGACATCCTGTTCATCGCCGACGAGGTGGTCACCGGCTTCGGCCGCCTGGGCCACTTCTTCGCCTCCGAGGCGGTCTTCGAGACCCAGCCGGATATCATCAACTGCGCCAAGGGCCTCTCCTCAGGCTATGCACCGCTGGGAGCCACCCTGATCTCCGACGCGCTCTTCGAGGTGCTGGGCACTCCCCAGCGCAAGGGCGGCGTGCTGAGCACCGGTTTCACCTACTCCGGCCATCCGGTGAGCTGTGCGGCAGCGCTCAAGAACATCGAGATCCTGGAGCGCGAGCGGATCTGCGACAACGTCCGCGAGGTGGGCCCCTACCTGGAGCAGCAGCTCAAGACGCTGGCGAACCATGAAACCGTCGGAGACGTCAGGGGAAGCCACTTTATGCTGGCCATCGAGAACGTCGCCGACAAGGCCACCAAGGAGCTGCTGCCGGTGGAGGCACGGGTCGGCGACCGGGTCGCCGCCGAGGCCCAGAAGCGCGGCCTGATCATCCGTCCGGTGGGCCACCTCAATATCATCTCGCCGCCGCTGATCTGGGACCGCGATACCGTCGACCGGATGGTCGATATCCTCGACGAGGCCTTCGCCGCTACTACGGCGTCCCTAACAGCTGACGGCTATCTGTGATTTCTGGAGCCAGAAATGGATACATCCTTGAGGTTGCCCTGCGCTAGCAACGAGACCGCCACCCCTGCAACCCTGGGCTTCGCCATGCCCGCCGAGTTCGCCCCCCACGACGCCTGCTGGATGCTCTGGCCGCAACGCCCCGACACCTGGCGCTACGGCGCCAAGCCGGCCCAGCAGGCCTTCGCTGCGGTGGCCTGCGCCATCGCCGAGAGCGAGACGGTGCTCGTCGGCGTCAACGACGAGCAGTACGAGAACGCCCGCCACCAGCTGCCCGCGCATATCCGCGTGGTGGAACTCTCCAGCAACGACGCCTGGATGCGTGACGTGGGCCCCACCTTCCTGACCCACCCGGACGGCCGCCTGGCGATGGTCGACTGGGTATTCAACGCCTGGGGCGGCCTCAAGGGGGGCCTCTACTTCCCTTGGGACAAGGACAAGCGCATCCGCACCAAGATCGCCGAGATGCTCGGCATCCCGCGCTTCGAAGCGCCGGTGGTACTGGAGGGCGGCGCCATCCATGTGGACGGCGAGGGCACCCTGATCACCGCCGAGGAGTGCCTGCTCAACGCCAACCGCAACCCCGAGATAAGCCGCGAGGGGATGGAGACGGTGCTCCGCGACACCCTGGGCATCGACAAGGTGATCTGGCTGCCGCGCGGCTGCCACCTGGACGAGACCGACGGCCATGTGGACAACCTGTGCTGCTTCGTCGCCCCTGGCCAGGTGGCCCTGACCTGGTGCGACGACGAGTCGGACCCCCAGCATGCCATCTCCCGCGAGGCGCTGGTGGTGCTGGAGAGCGCCAGCGACGCCAGGGGCCGGCCGCTGACCGTGCACAAGCTGCCCCAACCCGGCCCGCTGACTATCGCCGAGGACGAGGCCAGCGGCCTGGATCGCCTCGACAGTTCCCACCCGCGGCGCCCTGGCGACCGCATGGCAGCCTCCTACGTCAACTTCTACATCGCCAACGCCGCGGTGGTGATGCCACTGCTCGACCCCGCTCATGACGAGGAGGCCAAAGCGATCCTCCAGGGACTCTTCCCCGACAAGCGGGTGATCGGCATCCCGGCCCGGGAGATCCTGCTCGGCGGTGGCAATATCCACTGCATCACCCAGCAGCAGCCGCGCGTGTGAATCTGCGTTATCCCCTTGGGGACAATGCGGGCGACGCCCCAGCGGTGCTACCAATAGCGGACTGCATAACAACAAAGGTCATCTACCATGTCGCACAACGCTCCGGGCCTGACGGGCCCTTCTCAGCGCTTCGGCAGTGCCACCAAGGGCGGCCTGCTGTTTCTCGGTGTCGTGTTGGTCGCCAGCCTAAGCGGCTTCGCGCTGATCGATAATGACTATTACGGCCTCTACAGCCTGCTCCCTACCACCGTGGTCATCAGCATGGCGCTGCTCACGCGCCGTACGCTGGAAGCCCTGCTGGCCGGGGCACTGAGTGGCTTCATCATGCTGTCGCCCACCACCGCCGTACAGGACATGGCGGCCAGCGGCCTGGGGGTGATGCAGGACCCTACCATGGGCTGGATCATCCTGGTCTGCGGCCTGCTCGGCAGCCTGATTGGCCTGCTGCAGTTCGCGCGTGGCACGGAGGCGTTCAGTCGCGCCGCCGGACGCCACTTCACCACGCGCCGTAGTGCGCTGCTGGGCAGTGTCGGGCTCGGCGTGCTGATCTTCATCGATGACTACCTCAACGCCATGACCGTCTCGGCGGCGATGAAACGGCTGGCCGACAAGCTCAAGATATCGCGCTCGATGCTGGCCTATATCGTCGACTCGACCGCGGCGCCCATCTGTTTGATCATTCCCTTCTCCACCTGGGCAATCTACCTCTCGGGATTGCTGGAAAGCCACGACGTTGCCGAAACCGGCCAGGGCTTCAGCTACTACCTGACGCTCATCCCCTACCTTTTCTACCCTTGGGTTGCACTGATCGTGGTGCTGCTGGTCGCTGGCGGACTGATCCCGGCGCTGGGCAAGATGAAGTGTGCCGAGCAGGGCGACGAAGAGCGGTTGCCCGAGAACAACGAAGAGGAGAATCCCGAGCAGTTCACGCACCGTCCCGCTAGGTTGATCAATTTCCTGCTGCCGATGGCAACGCTGATCTTTGCCACCTGGTGGTTCGAGATCGACGCACTGATCGGTGTGGCGTTCGCCCTGTTGGTGACCCTTGGGCTGTACGTAGCCCAAGACATGGCACCGCTCAACCGCCTGTTCGACGAGATCATCAAGGGACTGCAGTTCATGCTGGTCCCGCTGGGCATCGTCTTCGCTGCCTTCATCCTGCAGGACATCAACGAGCAATTGAGCCTGGCCGAGACACTGATCGACTGGGTCATGCCGGTCATGGCGGGTCAGTGGCTGCCAGCAGTGACCTTCGTGATACTGGCCGGCCTCGCCTTTGCCACCGGCTCCTTCTGGGGTGTCTATGCCATTGCCTTCCCCATCGTGGTTCCGCTGGCGCTCGCCACCGGCGCCTCGCTGCCACTGACCCTAGGCGCCATGATCTCGGCAGGTGCCTTTGGTTCGCATGCCTGCTTCTTTGGCGACTCCACGGTATTGAGCGCCCGTGGCTGCAGTGTTACGCCACTGCAGCACGCTCTGACCCAGCTTCCCTATGTCTTGATCGCCGCGGCCTTTAGTGTGCTGCTATTCATCGTCCTGGCCTGAGGAATCGACCATGCCACGCACCGGGTTTGCCTTCCATGAACACTGCATGTGGCACGATGCCGGCCCGTGTTCGATCTTCGATGCCCCGGGAGAGTTCGTGCAACCCGCCGCCGCGGCAGAGCATCCAGAGACCAAGCGGCGCCTGCGCAACCTGCTCGAGATGAGTGGCCTGATCGATGAGCTGGTCCTGCTCAAGGGTGAGCCGGCTAGCGAGGAGGACCTGCTGCGCTTTCACACCTCCGCCTACCTCGACCGGCTGGCAGAGATGAGCGAGCGTGGTTTCGGTGATGCTGGCGAGCATGCGCCAATGCGCAAGGACAGCTACACCATCGCCCGTCGCTCCACTGGGCAGGCGATGATCGCCATGGAAGCGGTGCTTAGCGGCCGCTGCGACAACGCCTATGCGCTGTGCCGACCACCCGGCCACCACGCCGAGCGTGACCGGGGCCGGGGCTTCTGCCTGCTGGGCAATATCCCGGTGGCGATCATGGCGATGATGGCGCGCCACCCACTGAGGCGCGTCGCGGTCATCGACTGGGATGTGCATCACGGCAATGGCACCCAGCAAGCGTTTTGGGAGCGTGATGATGTGCTGGCCATCTCGCTCCATCATGACAACAACTATCCTCAGGATAGCGGCCACCTCAGCGAGCGCGGTGAGGGTGCCGGATTCGGCTATACCCTCAACGTGCCGCTACCTGCCGGAAGCGGGATCGGTGCCTACCTGGCGGCCCTCGACGAGGTGGTCATGCCGGCCCTTGCTCGCTATCGTCCCGAGCTGATCGTGGTAGCCTGCGGCTTCGATGCCAGCGCCATGGACCCCCTCGGCTGCATGCTGCTCAACAGCGGCGCCTATGCGACCATGACCCAAAAGCTGTTGAACGCCGCCGAACGGCTCTGCTCTGGGCGATTGGTCATGGTCCACGAAGGCGGTTACTCGGAAGGCTATGTTCCGTTTTGTGGCCACGCAGTGATTCAGACACTGGCCGATAGCCAGACCGAGGCCTGCGATCCGATGAACGATGAAATCGCCCGCTGGGGGCAACAAACGCTACAGGAACACCAGCAGCCTTGGATCGACCAGGCCGCCGTACTAGTGGAGGATATTCGCTAGGCTTCTAATAGGCTGATATGCCATGCACGAGCCCCGTCACGCCGCCAAACCTCCCGCCAGCCTGGCTCCTGTCGCCAAGCTGGCGGGGCTGGTGCGCTCGCCGGATTTTCTCGATGGGTTGGGGGAGGTACTGGCGGCTTACTTTCCTGGCATCAGCCATGCGGCCTTCCACTTCTCCGCCCAGGGTCGCCCCACCATCCTGGCACACAATCTCGATGCTACTCGTCATCAACGCGTTCTCATACCGTACGTAGAACGCATGTACTTGCTCGATCCGATATTCCAGCACTGGGAGCGTCACCGTGCCCGTGGCGTGTGGTCATTGGATGAGCTGGCACCAGCAGGGTTTCGAGACAGCGACTACTTCGCCACCTACTACCGCGAGCTGGGACTGCATGACGAAGCCGGGGCTTTCTTTCCCCTCACCGAGCAGGACTGCTTGTCGCTCTCCTTCGGTTTCTATCGCCCCTTGGCCACGCCGGCACCCGACGATGTGCTCGCCGTGCTGACCTATCTCTTCCCCTTGCTGGAATCTCTGATAGGCCAGTTCTGGCTGGCCAGCAGCCTGCACCTTCCCAGCGTCGACGACCAGGCTCCCAGCCAATTGCACGACTTCGGTCGCGATGTACTCAGCGACCGTGAGCGCGACGTGGCTTGGCTAATCCTGCGCGGCTACAGCTCACCGGAAATTGCTCGACAGCTGGGCATCACCCAAGGGACGGTCAAGAACCACCGCAAGCGCCTCTACAGCCGGCTCAACATCAGTAGTCAGGGCGAGCTTTTCCGCCAGTTCATGCTATTCCAGCAGCCCCTCTCTTGATCTCGCATTGCTCCAATGCTCGACTGCTTCTAGGGTGACAGGGCAAGCCATGGAAAAGGAGAACTGATATGCAAGTGCAAGGAGCCAAAACCGTTGAGAAGCCCCGTCACAAGACCCGCGGCCTACTGAGCCTGGCGGCCATCGCCTTGACTGCGCTGGTGCTGGCCGGCTGCGGCGCCACCACCGGCGAACGCGCCGCCAGCGGTGCCGGTGTCGGGGCTGCGACGGGTGCCGGGGCAGGCGCCGCCACCGGCGGTAGTGCCACCCGCGGTGCCGTGATCGGTGCGGGCGTGGGTGCCGCCGCCGGGGCGCTGACCGACGAGGAGGATATCGATCTCAGCCAGTAACCTTCAGGTCTAGCCTAGCGGCACAGCCGGAAGCCGCGCATGCCGAAATGGAAGTGATCGGCATGCGCGGCGTTGTAGTCCGGCCCCAGCACGTTGCCGAAGATATCGCAGGCGCCGTCCCGTGCCTCGCGTAGAAACTCCCCCGCCTCACCGCCATCGTCCCAGTCGCCTAGCAGCGTGATGCGTCGCCCACCGGCGAAGCCGAACCCCGCCACGTCGAACGCCTCGGCGGTGGCGTGCTCGCTCAGGCGCCCCGCTTCGCGGCCGTAGACGTTGCGGCAGCTGTAGCTGCCGTAGTGCTCGACGCTTGTCACGCGGCTGCCGAACACTTCCTCGGCGGCGGGCTGAAGGCGCTGGCGCTCGTAGATGACCCAGGCCAGCGCCAACGGGCAGCTGACGACGAAGCTGGCATTGAAGTCGACCTCGCTGCCCTGGACGCGCACCACGTTCTCCAGCGGACACCCCGCCACCGGCTCATGGTCGTCTAGCGCGGTATAGGCGAACTCACCGTCTGGCACGCTATCGAGCGCCGCCAGACAGCCCTGGCGGTCGTCGGCCAGCTGTCGCAGTTTCCATTTGCTGACCGGTGTCAGCGGGTCGTCCACCGCCAGCGGCTCCCAGGGCGCCCAGTGCTGGGGCACCGCTTCCCAGACGCGCTGATGCGTCGCGGCCACCGCCACGGCGATGATCAACAACAGAATGAACTTGCCCATTCTTCCCTACCGGCCAGATGCTTGCGACAAGCCTAAGCGCTATATCGGGCCGATGCGATAACCCCGGATAGCAGCAGGCCGCCCGAAGGCGGCCTGGTGTTTGCCGATGCGCTGAATCACTCGCCGTCGTGGAACTCGATGCCCTCTTCGGCGAGCACTTCGCGGGCCACGCGGAAGCCGTCGATGGCCGCCGGGAAGCCGCAGTAGGCGGCGCTCTGCAGCAGCACCTCGCGGATTTCCGCCGGCGTGCAGCCGTTGTTGAGCGCACCCTTGAGATGAATCTTGAGCTCATGGGGTCGATTGAGGGCAACCATCATGCCCAGGTTGACCAGGCTACGGGTCTGCCGCGGCAGGCCCTCGCGGGTCCAGATATCGCCCCAGCAGTTGCGGGTCACCAGCTCCTGCAGCGGCCAGCTGAAGTCGTCGGCGCCGTCCAGCGAGCGGTCGACGTAGGCGTCGCCCAGTACCTCGCGGCGCGCGGCGATCCCCTGCGGGTCGAGCTCGTCGTTGCGATGGCTCATGGCGCATCTCCTCACTGGCTGGCGGCGGCCAGCAGGTTGTCGAAGGCATCGCCGAAGTAGAGCTCGTAGCTGTCCTTCTCGACGTAGCCGAGATGTGGCGTGGCGACCAGCCCCGGCAGGGCCAGCATGGGGTGCTCGAACAGCGGCTCCTGCTCGAAGACGTCGATACCGGCACGCCCCGGGCGCCCCGCACGCAGCGCCGCCTCCAGCGCGCCGGACTCGATCAGCTCGGCGCGGCTGGTGTTGATCAACACCACCTCAGGCTGCATCAACGCCAGATGCTCGGCCGTGACGATACTGCGGGTGTCGTCGTTGAGGCGCAGATGCAGGCTGAGCACGTCGCTGCGCGCGAACAGGTCGTCCTGGCTGGCGGCGACCTCGAGCCCCGCCTCGGCGGCACGCTGGCGGGTGCCCTCGCGGCCCCACACCAGCAGCTGCATGCCGAATGCCTGGCCGTAGCCGGCGACCAGCTGGCCAATCTTGCCATAGCCGAAGATCCCCAGAGTACGTCCCTTGAGCCCGGTGCCCAGGGTGCGCTGCCAACGGCCGGCCTTGAGGTTCTCGACCTCCTGGGGAATATGCCGGGTTGCGGCCATCAGCAGGCCCCAGGCCAGTTCCGCAGCGGCCACCGGCGAGCCGGTACCGGTCAGCACCTTGACCCCGTGACGGGCACACGCCTCGTGGTCGATATGCGCCGCGCCGCCACCGGTCTGGCTGATGTAGCGCAGCTTGGGCAGCCTGGCCAGCAGCGCCTCGCTGATCCGGGTCCGCTCGCGGATCAGCACCAGCGCCTCGGCGTCCTTGAAGCGCTCGGCCAGGGCATCGAGATCGGTCAGGGTGTCATGATGAATCGTCACATCGTGACCCTCGAGCCTGCCGAAGGCGTCCAGGGTACGTACCACATCTTGATAGTCGTCGGGGATCACGATCTTCATTGCGCGGGTTCCTTGCCTGTCGTGGAGTGGGAAGAAGGCGCTAGCGTCGCCCGGTTATGACGATATTGCCAGATGAACAAGCCAACGATCAGCACGATGCCGATGGCGTCGGTGAGCAGTTGGCCGGTAATCAGCATCAGTGCCGCGGCCAGCAGCAGCCCGCGCTCCAGCCAGCTGCAGGGCCGCAGAAAGTAGCCGATGGTCGAGCCGGCCAGGGCGATGATCCCCAATACCCCGGAGCCGACGGCGAGGGCGATCTCCAGCGCCGTGCCGTTTCCCAGCAGCGGCGGGTGGTAAATGAACATATAGGGAATCAGGAAACCGCCCAGCGAGATCTTGGTCGCGGTCAGCGCGGTCTTGAACCAGTGCGACCCGGCGATCGCGCCGCCGATATAGGCGGCCAGCGCCACCGGCGGCGTGACCCCTGAGAGGATCGCAAAATAGAGGATGAACAGGTGGGCCGAGAGGCTCGGCAGCCCGGCTTCGATGAAGGCCGCCGCCACCACCGAGGCGGCAAGCATGTAGGCCGCCACCGTGGGCAGGCCCATGCCGAGGATGATCGCCACCACCATCGCCAGCACCAGCGTGATCAGCACGTCACCGCCGCTGACCACCAGGATCACCGAGGAGACCTTGAGGCCCAGGCCGGTGAGGCTGATCACCGAGGCGATGATCGCCACGCTGCCGATGATCACCGCGATCATCGCCGCGGTCATGGCGCCGGCCTCGAGGGCTGCCGGAAGCGACTTGACGCGCTCCCACAGGGTGCCCGGGCTGCGCCACGAGAACAGGTAGATCAGCACCGCGGTGAAGTAGGCCGCCACTGCGGCGGTGGTCGGGGTGTAGCGCAACACCAGCAGCGTCACCAGCACCGCGATCGGCACCACCAGCGTCTCGATATTGAACAGCCCCTCGCGCAGGGTCGGGCGCTGCGACTTGGGCACCGGCGTGAGGCCCAGCCGCTTGGCCTCGAAGTGCACGCTCATCCAGATGGCGAGATAGAACAGCAGCGCCGGGATCAGCGCCG
The DNA here is from genome assembly GCF_010977575.1 of Halomonas socia. GTDB lineage: Bacteria > Pseudomonadota > Gammaproteobacteria > Pseudomonadales > Halomonadaceae > Franzmannia > Franzmannia socia. The sequence goes on along the minus strand of NZ_CP048812.1, from coordinate 1,832,395 downwards.
CGCCGATGATCTCCAGATAGCTGGTGGAGATCACGTCGGCCATGACGAAGGCCGCCGCCCCCATGATCGGCGGCAGGATCTGCCCGCCGGTGGACGCCGAGGCCTCGGTGGCCGCAGCAAAGCGTGGGCTATAGCCGTTCTTCTTCATCAGCGGGATGGTGAACACCCCGGTGGTGGCCACGTTGGCGGCGGTGCTGCCGCTGATGCTGCCGAACAGCGCGCTGCATAGGGTCGCCGCCTTGGCCGGCCCGCCGGACATGCGTCCGGTGGCGGCGTTGGAGAGACGCATGAAGGTATCGCCCCCGCCGGTGGTGACCAGCAGCGCACCGAACATGATAAAGATCACGATCACCGTCGACGAGGTGCGCATCAGGCTGCCGTAGACACCGGTGGGGCTCATGTAGAAAGTCGCCACCAGGTCCGCCCAACCGTAGCCGCCGTGACCCCAGACGCCGGGCAGATAGCGCCCGAAATAGGCGTAGGTCAGCGCCACCAGCACCAGCACCGGGAAGGCCAGGCCGATGGCTCGGCGGCACGCCTCCAGCAGCAGCAAGATGGCGGCAATGCCGAACAACAGATCGGCATTGGTCGGCATCAGATAGCCGAGGTCATAGAGGATGCGGTCGAAGTGGTAGATGTAGTAGGCGCTGATGGCCACCCCCAGCAGCACCGGTATCACGTCGTACCAGGGCAGCCGTTCGCTGTCGCGTGCCCGGCAGGTGTAGGCGAGGAAAATCAGCGGGATGGCGAACATCAGGTGGATCGCGTTCTGGGTATTGACCGCCCCGGTGACCGCGGCGTAGAGGTGGAATAGCGCCATGGACACGGCGGTGATGCGCATGACCAGAAACCAGATGCCCGTCAGCTTGCGCTTGCCGGAATCATCGGAATACTTCTCGACGACCTGTTGCTCTCGAGGCGTGCCCATTACCAAGCTCCCGCGCCGCCGACCCGCTGGGCCGCCGACGACGAATGGATGTGATCGGACGATACCCCGTCGGCGGCCGAGCTGCCGACGAGGCAGTGACGACGCTTACTGCACCTCAGGGGGCATGACGTCGTCGGGGATCTCCAGCTCGAGCTCCTGATAGTAACGCAGCGCACCGGCATGCAGCGGGAAGGTCGCATTATCTATCACGTCCTGGGGCGTCACGCCGTCGGCCGGGGCAAAGGAGGCCGCTACCTGATCATGATTCTCCCAGTAGGCCTTGGTGATTTCGTAGACGATATCGTCGTCGAGGCTGGCATTGGCAGCCACGCCCATGTAGATACCCAGCGAGGTGGCCTCGTCCATGTCGCGGTAGGTCCCGGCCGGAATCACCGATGGCGACAGGAACGGCAGCTCCTCGGTGACCAGGTCGAGCTGCTCCTGGGACAGTGACAGCAGCTGCAGCGGACGCGACGAGTGGACCTCGGTGAAGGCCGGGATCGGCGGCACGCCGTTGTAGCTGAAGCCGACCAGGCGGCCGTCGGTGACGCCCTCGGCGGCATCGTCGATACGCATGCGCTGGAAGTCGGGCTCGACGTCGAGGATATCGAACACCAGTTCGGTGATGTACTCACCGCCGCCGCCGATGCTGCTGGGATTGAAGCGCTGGCCGTTGAGATCGTCGAAGGTTGCGATGTCCGAGTCCTGGCGCACCGCCCAGTGCATGGTCGAAGGCGCGATCCAGTAGATCAGGCGAGCATTCTCGTTGGGCGTCTCCTCGAAGCGGCCGATGCCGTTATACATCTCGTAGCCGACCAGCGCCTCGGTAAAGGCCAGGTCCAGCTCATCGCGGCCCAGGCGGATGGCATTCTCGCGGGTACCGCCGGTCTCGCGCACGGAGATTTCATAGGGAGTGTTGGCGCTGATCACCCGGGCGCCTTCGGAGATGCCGAAGAACCAGCCGGTGCCGGTGGGCACGGCACCAATGTTCAGCGACTCCTGGGCCTGGGCGACACCGGCGGCGATGCTGCCGACCGCCAGTAGCGAGATCGGTAACAGCTGACGGGCCTTGCGGAAGGTCTTGAGCGTGGCGTTCATCCGGTTTACCTCGATTGTGTTGTTATAAGGCGGATTGCGGTGATGGTTTAGGTCGATAAGCGTCCGTTCATCTTGGCGTAGGTGCCTCCTTGGGCGAGCACTGGCCCTCATTGGAAATATAGTGGAGTCACCCATGCGGGTGAAGGCGCAACGCTGGCCCAAGTAATGGCCATTCATGACTCCGCCATCGCCAAATACGATGGCAGGAAATATCAGGCACTATTCATCGCTTTTGGCCATCACATCAAGTTTGTTTTCGCATGAGGACTCCACCAGATGGTCGACGAAAAGCCTCGCCGCCATGGGCAGGGATTCGAACGAATTGACGAAGATCGCCAGCTTGCGCCTCGCCCACTCATCGCGCAGCGCAATCACCTTGATACCGATGCCGCCGGCATAGGGACGCAAGGCGCCGCGTGGTACCACGCCAATCCCCATGCCGGCCTCGACCATCAGGCAAAGCGCGTCGTAGCTGGTTACCTGGATACGGATGTTCAAGGGACGATTGGCCTGGCTAGAGGCCTTGATCAACTCGAGATTGATGGCACTCGCCGACTGCAGGCCGACATAGGCATAGCCGAGGGTGTCATCGAAGCGAATGCTGTCGTGCACGGCCAGCGGATGATCGAGCGGCGTCACCACCACCAGATCGTCGGTATGATAGGGAAAGGTTTCCAGGTCCTGGCCATGAGGAAGCAGCGCACAGATACCGACATCGGTGCCGTTGCTGGCCACCTCACGAGTGATAATCGGGCTGACCTTTTCCTCGAGGTGGATGTTGATTTCCGGGTGCTTGAGAAAAAAAGACTGTATCTCGCTGGGCAAGTACTGGGTAATGGCTGACATATTGGCATAGACACGAACATTGCCACGCAAGCCGCTGGAATATTCTCGCATCTGTACGAAAATATCGTCTAGGTTATGCAGCACCCCACGCGCCATATTGAGCAGTGCGATGCCCGCTGCAGTCAATTCGACGCCCTTGTTGGTGCGCAGCAAAAGCGGCGTATTGAACACCTCCTCCAGCTCGCTTATACGCTTGCTGACCGCCGAGGTAGCAATGAACTCCGCCTCGGCGGCACCGGCAATGGTGCCCTTCTCGGCGACCCTGACGAACAGCTTGAGCGACGTGGTATCAAGCTTCATGGCAGCGTCTCACCTCGGTTCCTCATCAGCGGATAGCCAGGGCCATCATACACCGCTTGGTGGTTGCGGTCTCAGCGTTGTCGTTATGTGAAGAGGCGGGACTTAACCTAAAATGGTATACAACTCTTCTCATTTTGACGCCAATATAGGCCTATATTGTGCGATATTTCAAATAATCGTACACAATAATCGATACGACCTTAGTCCTGCCTTGTTGCGCCATGCCCTACACGGAGTTCGTCCATGACCGCCGCCGACCGCGTCTACGCCATCATCAAGCAGCGCATCCTCGACGGCCAGTATGCGGCCGGCAGCTATGTCCGCGAGGCCACCATCGGCCAGGAGCTGGAGCTGAGCCGCACGCCAATCCGTGAAGCCCTGCGCCGCCTGGTATCCGACGGCTGGGTAGAGGTGATTCCCCATCACGGGGCGCGAGTGGTGTCCTGGACCCAGCGCGACGTAGAGGAGGTCTTCGAGCTGCGCGTGCTGCTCGAGCCCCAGGTGGTTAGGCGCGCGGCCTCGCGCATCGACGCCCCGCGTCTGGATTCGTTGGGCGAGCTGGCCTGCCATATGGAACAGCTCTGCGAGCGCGGCGACGCCCAGGCCATCGACGAGATCGCAACCCTCAATGATCGCTTTCACGCCGAACTGATTACCGCCGCCGACAGCCCACGGTTGCAGCGCCTGCTCGAGGCCATCGTCCAGGTACCGGTGTCGCGTCGCAGCTTCCATCACTACAGCGACGAAGAGCTCTACGGCAGCATGCGCCATCACCGCGAGATCATCCGCGCGCTGGCAGCCGGCGACGGCGAGTGGGCCGCATCGGTGATGCGCGCGCACATTCTTGCCGCGCGTGCCGCCCAGCTGCACCCACCCGCACGCCATGCCCAGCAGCCAAGACAACAACGCATCCGCTCAGCGAGGTGACCCCCATGCAACCTCTCGACGACATTCGCGTCATCGAACTCGGCCAACTGATCGCCGGCCCCTATTGCGGCCGGATACTTGCCGACTTCGGCGCCGAGCTGGTCAAGATCGAGCCCCCGGGCAAGGGCGATGCCATGCGCCAGTGGGGCCAGCGCGACGCCGACGGCAACACCCTGTGGTGGCCTATCATCGCCCGCAACAAGTGCTCGATGACCCTCGACCTGCGCACCGCCGAGATGCTCGACGACCCGCACTTCCAGGCCCGCGAGACGATCATCGAGCGCCGCGACGCCAGCGGCCAGCCGCTGCCGATGCAGAACGTCTTCCCGCGGCTGTCGCGCACCCCTGGCGAGGTCAAGCACTGCGGGCCGCGGCTCGGCGAGCATACCCAGCAGATCCTCGAGGGCTGGCTGGACCATCCTCCCGCGCGCATCGACGGCCTGCGCCAGCGCGGCATCATCTAGCGCACTGCAATTTCCGACACCTGATCCCATTACAACAACACGCCACAGGCACCGCTCATGACCCTTCCTGACGCTCCCATGAACCTCGCCCAGCAGCTGATCCGTGACCACCTGGTGGAGGGCGAGATGACCCCCGGCAGCGAGATCGCCCTGCGCATCGACCAGGCCCTGCTGCAGGACGTGCTCGGCACCCTGGTGATGCTCGAACTCGAGGCCATGGGCCTCGACCGGGTGAAGACCCAGCCCAGCGTGCAGTACATCGACCACGGCCTGGTCCAGGCCGACCACCTCAACGCCGAGACCTACCTGTTCCTGAAGAGCGCCTGCGAACGCTTCGGCGTGTGGTACTCCGGCCCCGGCAACGGCATCAGCCACCCGGTGCATATGGAGCAGTTCGGCGTACCGGGGCAGTCCATCGTCGGCTGCGACAGCCACACCACCGCGGCCGGCTCGCTGGGCATGCTGGCGATCGGTGCCGGCGGCATCGAGGTGGCCATGGCCATGGCCGGCGAACCGCTCTACCTGAGCATGCCGCAAATCTGGGGCATTCGCCTGGAGGGCCGCCTGCCCGACTGGGTCTCGGCCAAGGATGCGGTGCTCGAACTGCTGCGCCGCCACGGCGTGGCCGGCGGCAAGAACACCATCATTGAGTATCACGGCCCGGGGCTGGCGGGCCTCTCGGCCATGGACCGCCACGTGCTGGCCAATATGGGCACCGAGATGGGTGCCACCGCCACCCTGTTTCCCAGCGACGACGAGACCCGCCGCTTCCTGGCGGCCCGCGGCCGCGAGGCGGACTGGAAAGCACTGGCCGCCGAGCCGGGCTGCGCCTACGACCGCGAGGAGACCCTCGATCTCTCCAGCCTCGAGCCGCTGATCGCGCTGCCGTCGAGTCCCGACAAGGTGGTACCGGTGCGCGAGGTGGCCGGCGAGCCGCTGCATCAGGCCTATATCGGCTCCTCGGGCAACCCGGGCTACCGCGACTTCGCGGTGGTGGCAGAGATGGTACGCGGGCGTCGCGTGGCCGAGGGCGTGTCGCTGGATATCAACCCCTCGTCGCGCCAGGTGCTGACCACGCTGATCGGCGAGGGCTACCTGGGTGACCTGGTAGCCTGCGGCGCGCGCCTGCACCAGGCCGGCTGCAACGGCTGCATCGGCATGGGCCAGGCGCCCGCAGTGGGCCTCAACAGCCTGCGCACCGTGCCGCGCAACTTCCCGGGACGCTCCGGCACCCGCGAGGACAGTGTCTTCCTGTGCAGCCCGGAGACCGCCGCCGCCTCGGCGCTGGCCGGCGTGATCAGCGACCCGCGCAGCCTCGACATGGCCTATCCGCGCATTCAGGAACCCGAGCAAATGGTGGTCAATCGCGACCTCTTCACGGCGCCGCTGCCACCGGCCGAGGCGTGCCTCAAGCCGCTGCAGAAGACCGACAACACTCCGACGCTGCCCGAACTCGCCGTCCTGCCCGGCACCCTCGAGGTACCGGTGCTACTGGTCACCGGCGATAACGTCTCCACCGACGACATCATGCCGGCGGGACAGCGGGTGCTACCCTACTGGAGCAGCGTCTACGCCTCGGCGCCGTTCACCTTCGAGGCGCTGGACCCAGACTACGCGCGGCGCGCAGAGGCCAGCCGCACTCGCGGCGGCCACGCCATCGTTGGTGGCCACAACTACGGCCAGGGATCGAGCCGCGAGAACGCCGCCCTGGTGCCCCGCTATCTGGGCCTGCAAGTGGTGCTGGCCAGGAGCTTCGCGCGCATCCACTGGCAGAACCTGATCTGCTTCGGCGCCCTGCCGCTGACCTTCATCGACGCCAGCGACGCGGCGCGTCTGGCCCAGGACGACCGCCTGGTGATCCACGACCTGCACGCCCAGCTGGCCGCCGGGCCCACACTTGCCGTCGAGATCGTCGGCAAGGGCGAGCTGCACCTTCACCACGGCCTGACCCGGCGCCAACGCGAGCTGCTGGCGGCCGGCGGCGTCATCAACCATCTTAAGGCGCACCCCGCCAGCGACCAGGAGAGCATGACCTCATGAGCACCCAGTGCGACACCATCGAGATCATGGAAGTCGCCCCCCGCGACGGCTTCCAGTCCATCGCCGAGCCGCTGCCCACCGCCGACAAGATCGCTATCATCCAGGGCTTGATCGATGCCGGCTGTCGGCGCCTCGAGTTCGGCGCCTTCGTCAGCCCCAAGGCGGTACCGCAGATGGCCGACATGGGCGAGATCGCCGACCATTTCGCTGCGCGCCGCGACCTGCGCCTGTGCGTGCTGGTGCCCAACCTCAAGGGCGCCGAGGCTGCACGGCACCACGGCCTGCACGACCTGGGCTACGTCTACTCGGCCTCGCAGACCCATAACCAGCGCAACGTGCGCCGCTCCCGGGAAGCCTCCATCGACGGCCTGCGCGAGCTGGTCGCTTTCATGCAGGACGCGCCGGGCTTCCGGCTCCGGGTCAACGTCGCCACCTCGTTCGACTGTCCCTTCGACGGCGCCATCGACCTGGCCACCCTGCGCGAGGCGGTCACGCCGATCTGGGACATCGTCAGCGATGCCGAGGTGGCGCTATGCGACACCACCGGCCGCGCGCACCCTCATCAGGTGCGCGCCGCCTTCGAGGCGATGATCGCCGAGTGCCCGCACCCTGCCACCACCTGGGCCTTCCACGGCCACGACACCTTCGGCATGGGGGTGGCCAACGCGCTGTTCGCCCATCAGGCCGGGGTGCGGGTGTTCGACAGCTCGGCGGCAGGGCTCGGCGGCTGCCCGTTCGCCCCCGGCGCCACCGGCAACACCGCCACGGAGGATCTGCTATTCGCCTTTCACGAAGCGGGCATCGACTCGGGCATCGACCTGCGCCGCCTGCTGGAGGTGGCCGACCGCATCGCCGCGCTGCCCGGCGGCGTCACCGCCAGCCATCTGCGCAGGGTGCCGCGCAACCGCGTGGCCTAAACGCAAGCGGGCCGCCCTCGACGAAGGCAGCCCGCAGAGAGGTAGGCGGGGAGCTTACAGCAGCAGATGCACCGCCAGGGCAATGCCGCCCACCAGCAGCGCCAGGGCGACCGCGATGTCGACGCAGCGATTCAACCAGGCGTCGAAACGCGAACGGCGCTGCATCGGCATCAATCGCGGCGTCGCCCCGTGGCTGTGTCGCGCGCCGAAGCGGCGCTTCCTGAACAGCGGCATGGTCAGCGCGGTGCTCCCGTTATTATGGTAATCCCTCATCATAAAACGCCGCGCCCGCGTCTGCCATGCCAGACGCGGGCGCGGTATGCATCGCTTCCTTCGCTCAGAGGGAGCGGATCAGTTGTCGCGGGTATTGATACGCCGGTTGACCACATTGGGTGCCCGCCGCACGCGCTCCTCTTCGCTGAGCAGCTCGGCCTCGAAGGCGTCGGCACCTACCGGCGTCTCGCCGTGGCGGCGGTAGAGCTGGGTCAGCATCGCCTTGCGGTCGGCGCGCAGCTCCTTGATCAGCACATAGGCCATACCGTAGAGGATGAAGGTGAACGGCAGCGCCGACAGCACCGAGGCCGACTGCAAGCCGGTCAGGCCACCGGCAGCGATCAGCGTCAGGCAGATGGCGGCAATCAGCACGCCCCAGGTCACCCGCTTGTAGAGCGGCGGGTTGATCGAGCCGTTGTCGGTCATCTGGGCGACGATATAGGACGCCGAGTCCGCCGAGGTCACCAGGAAGATGAAGATCAGGCACATGGCGATGATCGACAGCAGCGGAGTAAAGGGCATCAGCGCAAACATCTCGAACAGCGCCACGGTGATATTGGACTGGGTGACCGCGGCCAGGCCGACGTCGCCACCCAGCTCCATATTGAGCGCCGCACCGCCGAATACGCCGATCCACAGGCAGGCCAGCAGCGGCGGCACGATCAGGACCCCGAACACGTACTCCTTGATGGTACGACCGCGCGACACCCGCGCCACGAAGGTGCCCACGAACGGCGACCAGGCAATCACCCAGGCCCAGTAGAAGATCGTCCAGGAGCTGGCCCAGGTGTTATCGGTATAGGGCGAGATGCGCAGGCTCATGCCGATGAAGTTCTGCAGGTAGTCGCCGATGCCCAGGGTGATGGTCTCGAGAATCGCCAGGGTCGGGCCGGTGACCAGTACGTACAGCATCAGCCCGATGCACAGGATCATGTTGAGATTGGAGAGCCGCTTGATGCCCTTGTCGAGTCCCGACCAGGTCGAGGCCATATAGGCCAGGAACATCACGAAGAGGATGATGAACTGCCACAGCACGCCTTCGGGCACCCCGAACACCGCATTCAGGCCGCCGTTCATCTGCAGCACGCCGAGCCCCAGTGAGGTGGCAACGCCCATCACCGTGGCCACCACCGCGAACACGTCCAGCGCCGGCGCATAGGGCCGCGCCTTGGGGTACTTGGCGGTCACCGAGGAGAGCACCGAGGAGACCAGCCCGGCCTGGCCCTTGCGGAACTGGAAATAGGCGATGATCAGCCCCACCAGCGAGAAGGCCGCCCACTGGTGAACCCCCCAGTTGAAGTAGCTGTACTGGATGGCGTAGCGCGCAGCGTCGGTGGTTTCGGCCTCGACGTCGCCGTAGGGCGGGTCGATATAGTGGAACATCGGCTCGGCCATGCCGTAGAACACCAGGCCGACGCCGAAGCCGGCGGCCAGCAGCATGCTGACCCAGGAGAAGAAGCTATAGCTCGGCGAGCTGTCCTGGGGGCCGAGGCGGATCTTGCCGTACTTGCTGAACGCCAGCCCCAGCAGAAACACCACGAAGCCGAACATCGAGAACAGGTAGAACCAGCCGAACAGCTGAGTAACGCTGGCCAGCGCCGCTTCCGCCCCTTCGCCGAAGCGCTCGGGGAAGATCGCGCCCACCGCGACCAGCGCAACAATGATTACCGCAGACACCGAGAACACCCGCTGCCCTCCGGGGTTGGCCATATCCGACACTCCCTATCTATTTGTCACACTTTTGTACAACCTAACACACCCCACTAGCAGTAACACCCGCTGTTGGGGTCTCGCAAGAAGCCGCCCCTGGCCACTCGAGCGAGGGACGCCGGGGGCAGGTCGAAGAGGAGGTTCTGCGCCATGGATGGCGCAGGTAGCACCCAGGGATGGGTTTACAGCGCCTCCTCGTAGGCCTGCCGACGGATCAGTCCCGAGAGATGCCGCTACCTGCACTATCCTCGAGCTCGCACCTTGGACACAAAGCATTTGCAAAATATCGCGGTCACCCCCATAAGAGGGCGAGAGATAGCAAGCACGCTAATGACTTCCCGGGGGACCCATGAGCCAACTCGCCACCACCCGCCTCTCGGTGCTCGACCTGGCGGCGATCCGTCAAGGCGGCAGCATCGCCGACAGCTTCGCGGACAGCGTGGCCACCGCACGCCACACCGAGGCGCTCGGCTTCACCCGCTACTGGCTAGCCGAACACCACAGCATCGACGGCATCGCCAGCGCCGCGACCTCGGTGCTGATCGGGCATATCGCCGGCGCCACCCAGCGCATCCGCGTTGGCAGCGGCGGCATCATGCTGCCCAACCACCCACCGCTGGTCATCGCCGAGCAGTTCGGCACCCTGGAGACACTCTACCCCGGGCGCATCGACCTGGGATTGGGCCGCGCCCCGGGCTCCGACGGCGCCACCATGGCCGCGCTGCGCCGCCACCCCCAGGCCGGCGTCGACGACTTCCCGCAGCGCCTCGAGGAGCTCGCGGGCTACCTCGATGACGCCCAGCCCGGCCAGCGAGTGAGGGCGATTCCCGGTCAGGGAACCAGGGTACCGCTATGGCTGCTCGGCTCCAGCGGCTACAGCGCCCAGTTGTCGGCCAGGCTCGGCCTGCCGTTCGCCTTCGCCGCGCAGTTCGCCCCCGGCTACCTGCACGAGGCGCTGCGCCTGTATCGCGACAACTTCCGGCCCTCGGCGGTGCTCGACGCCCCCTATGCCATGGTCGGCCTGCCGGTGATCGCCGCCGACAGCGACGCCTACGCCCACTACCTGGCCAGCACCGCCCAGCAGAAGTTCCTCAATCTGATCCGGGGGCGCAGCACCCGCGCCCAGCCGCCCCAGGAGTCGCTCGACTGGTCGCCCATGGAGCAGGCCCAGGTGAACCAGTTCCTCGGCGCCGCGGTGATCGGCGGACCACAGACGGTGCGTGAACAGCTCGAGGAGTTCGTCGCGAGCACCGGCGCCGACGAATTGATCATGACCACCGACGTCTACGCCCAGGAAGACCGCCTGCACAGCCTGTCGCTGGTGGCCGAGGCGTGGCAGGCATGAGCGCCCGGCTCGACTGGCCGGGGACCCTCAAGGGCTTCAGGCGCATGGCGCCGCTGTCGCTGTTCGTAATCGCCTTCGGCCTGGCGTTCGGTGTGGCGGCGATCCAGCGCGGCCTGTCCGGGCTCGAGACGCTGCTGATGAGCGGCCTGGTGTTTGCCGGCGCCTCGCAGTTCGCTGCCCTCGAGCTGTGGGGGCCGCAGATTCCGCTGGTCGCGCTGATCGCCTCGACCTTCGCCATCAACGCCCGCCACCTACTGATGGGCGCCGCCCTCTACCCCTGGCTGCGCCACCTGCCGGCACGCCAGCGCTATGCCAGCCTGGGACTGATGAGCGACTCCAACTGGGCCATGGCCGCCGCCGACTATCGCCGTGGTGAGACCAACGTCGGCATGCTGGTGGGCGGCGGCATCGCATTGTGGCTGGCGTGGATGCTCGGCACCCTGCTCGGAGTGGTGTTCGGCAGCGGTATCAGCGAGCCCGAGCGCTTCGGCCTCGACGTGATCATGGGCTGTTTCCTGCTGTCGATGCTGGTCGGCGGCAAGCTCGACCTCGGCGTGCTGGCGCCCTGGGCGGCGGCGGCCCTGGCAGCCCTGGCAGCTCTGGCCTGGCTACCGGAGAACTCGCACGTGATCGTCGGCGCCCTGGCCGGCGGCATCGCCGGGCTGCTGATGCCGCCGCGCAGCAAGCCCAAGGAGGCCTCGCCATGAGCCTGCCGCTGACGCCCCTTGGCGCGTTCCTGGCCATCCTGAGCATGGCGCTGGTCACCTACCTGACCCGCAGCGGTGGCGTGCTGGTGATGTCGCGGATACCCATCGGCCCCCGCGTCGAGCGTTTCATCAACGCCATGGCCGGCTCGGTGCTGGTGGCGGTGATCACCCCGATGGCACTCTACGGCGACTGGGGCGCACGCCTGGCGCTGGCCGCTACCTTCGGCGTGATGCTCGCCAGCCGTAAGCCGCTGCTGGCGATTGGCGCCGGTATCGCGACTGCCGCCGGCTGGCGGCTAATATGAGGAGGATGGAACGATCCAGGGCAGGCGGCTTCCAATGGCCACGCCCATAAGCGCCATTCCCCCTATTCATCGGAGATCATGATGCCCGACTCCCGAGACCCGCGTGACAACACCGCCTGGCAGGCCGCCCAGCAGTGGCGCCAACGCGCCCGGCAGGGCCGGCCCAGCGGCCTGCGCCTGCTGTTCACCTGGCTTCTATTCGGCATCCTGATGATCGTCGGCACCGTCATCGGGCTGTTCTTCCTGCTGATCGGCTGGGCCATGCTGCCGTTCATGCGCCATCGCATGAAGAAGCGCATGGAGCGCATGCGCGCCGAACAGGCTCAGGACATTGGCAGCGGCCAAGGCACTCGCCACCACCATCAGCAGGTGCTGGAGGGCGACTATGAGATCAAGGACGAGTCCAACCCGCGACGCCCGGACTAACGACCCACAGCGGCGCTGTTGCTGCACTGATCAAGGCGATAGTAAGGTGGCGAAAGCGCGGCGTCTGGCATAACGTTAAAGGGTCGGTATCGCACCCACTCACATGAGGTACTGCATGCGCCATAACAACAAGATGCGCCACGTCACATCACGTTTTGCTCCCTTCGCCCTGCTCGGCGGACTGCTGCTCGCAACGCCGCTGGCCATGGCCAACGACTACCCCACCTCGACCCGCGTCGACTACGTGCTCGGCTGCATGGCCGCCAACGGCCAGAATCATCTGGTGATGCAGCAGTGCTCGTGCAGTATCGACGTGATCGCCGAGTTGATCCCCTATGACGACTACGAGTCCGTCGAGACGGTGATGCGCATGGACGACCAGCGCGGCGAGCTCGGGGTGCTGTTCCGCACCGAGCGCGGCCTGCAGGATCAGGTGCGCCAGTTCCGTAGTGCCCAGGCCGAAGCCGATCTGCGCTGTTTCTGAGCGCGCCCTTCGCCTCACCAGCCAGCCACAGAAGGCTCCCCCCGATGACACCCTGGTTCCTGTCGAGCGTCGCCCTGCTGGGGGCGGCGCTGATGAGCAGTAGCGTACTCGCCGCCGACGTACGCGAGGGCGAACGTATTTTTCGCAACCACTGCTACGGCTGTCATGCGCTGCAGGAGGGGGTGCACCGCGCCGGCCCCAGCCTGCATAAGGTAATCGGCCGACCGGTCGGCGGCCTGGCGGATTACGACTACTCTGCGGCCCTACAAGCCGCCGAGTTCAACTGGGACGCCGAGACGCTGGATACCTTCCTGGCCGACCCCGAGGCGTTGCTGCCAGGCAACCGCATGGTGCTGTGGGGACTGGATGACACCCCGCGCCAGGCGCTGATCCGCTATCTCGAGGCCCAGCAGGACGACTGAGCCGATGCTGCCACTCAGTCGCCGGCGCCACCCTTGCGCGCCATCATGCCGCGTGCTGGGTTGTAGCCGAGGATCGCCAGCGCCAGCAGCACTACCGTGGTCACTGCCACGATCAGCACCGCCTCGAGGTTGAGCTGCTCGTAGAGGGCAAAGCGAATCATCTCCACCGCATAGGTGAAGGGGTTGAGCGCAGCGATCTGATAGACCAGATAGCTGCCTTCGCGAATCCGCCACAGCGGGTAGAGCGCCGAGGAGAGGAAGAACATCGGGAAGATCACGAAGTTCATCACCCCGGCGAAGTTCTCCAACTGCTTGACGAAGGTCGATAGCAGCATGCCCAGCGCACCGACCATGAAGCCGGTGACGATCAGCGCCGGCAGGATCCACACATAGCCCAGCAGCGGCGCCTGAATGCCGTAGAACCAGGCGATGGTCAGAAACACATAGACCTGCACGATCGACACCAGGGTGCCGGCCAACAGCTTGCACAGCAGCAGGTACCAGCGCGGAAAGGGACTGACCAGCAGCACCCGCATGCTGCCCATCTCGCGGTCGTAGACCATCGACAGCGAACTCTGCATGCCGTTGAACAACTGGATCATCCCCACCAGGCCAGGGATGATATAGACCTCGTAAAGGATGTAGGTCTTGTAGGGGTCGGTCATCGCCACCCCCAGCGCCATGCGAAAGCCCGCGGCAAACACGAACAGCCAGATCAGCGGCCGCACCAGGGCCGCCACGAAACGCGTGCGCTGGTGCAGGAAGCGCAGCAGCTCGCGCCCCACCACGCCGCGCAGGCAGTGCAGGTAACGGCTCATGTGGCCACCTCGACGGGGCCGCGGGTCAGGGTGTCGAACGCCTCGCCGATGCTGGTGACGCCGCTGGCGGCGAGCACCTCGCTGACGCTGCCGCTGGCGCGCACCCGCCCGGCGTCGAGCACCACGACGCGATCCTCGGGATAGACCTCGTCGATCAGGTGGGTGGCCCACAGCACCGCCACCCCCTCCTCCACGCAGAGCCGATGGACCCGCTCGACCAGGTCGCGGCGCGCGGCGATGTCGAGCCCCACGGTGGGCTCGTCGAGCAGCAGCAGGCGCGGCCGGTGCAGCAGGCCGCGGGCGATCTCCACCCGTCGCCGCTGGCCGCCGGAGAGCTGGCGTACCCGGGTCTTGAGCGCGTCGCCGAGCCCCACCCGCACAAGCTGCTGCTCGGCGCGACGCCTCGCCTCGCCTGGGCCCATGCCGTGCAGGGCAGCGTGGTAGGTGAGGTTCTGGCGCACCGTCAGGTCGAGGTCCAGGGTCGGCTGCTGGAACACCACGCCCATGCGGGCATGGGCCGCCACGGCATGGCGACGCAGCTCGAAGCCGCCCACGCGGATGCTGCCCACGCGGCGGTCGTAGAGCCGCGTGATCAGTGAAAACAGGGTGGTCTTGCCGGCCCCGTTGGGGCCCAGCAGGACCGTGAACTGCCCCGCCTCGAGGTGCAGGTCGACCTCCTGCAACACCGGCTTGCCGCTGTAGCTGAAGCTCAGCCCCTCCACCTCGAGCGCGGGAACGTCAGTACCCTCGCCCACCGTCATGGCTGGACGATTACCCCCCACGGAAAGCGCCCCACCGGGATCGACTGCAGCGCGGTGAGGTTCTCTACGTCGATCACCGTGACGTCACCGCTGACGCCGTTGGTGGTGTAGAGCCGCGTCTCGTCCTCGTTGAGCGCCAGGTGCCAGACCCGCTGGCCGACCAGGATGTAGTCGAGCACCTCATAGGTCTGCTGGTCGACCACCGCCACGCGGTTGGACGGCCCCAGCGCGACGAAGCCGTAGCGGCCATCGGAGGTCAGTTGCACGCCCACCGCCTGCACCGTCTCGCGCGGCACCCCCGGCACATCGAAGCGGATGGTGTGTTCGACGTCGAAGCTGTCGACCATGTCGATCACCGAGACCGTGGCGGCGATCTCCGCCGACACCCAGGCCTCGCTGCCGTCATGGGTGAACTCGGCATGGCGCGGGCGCGCGCCCACCAGCCGATGGTGCACAGCCTCCATGATCTCGGCATCGATGATGTGGGCCATGTTGGAGGTTTCGGTGGTGGCGATCAGCCAGCGGCCGTCGGGACTGATGCCGAGCCCCTCCGGCTCGACCCCCACCGGAATCTCGGTGACCAGGGTGCGCCGCTCGTAATCGAGCACCGAGACGATATTGTCATCCTCGTTGGAGACGTAGATATAGGGGCGGTTGGGGTCGACACGGATCACCTCCGGGTCCTCCCCCGACGACTGGCTGCGTACCACCTGCAGCGTCTCGAGATCGATCATGTCGATCGCCTCGTCGTCGCCCACGGCGACGAACAGCTCGCTGCCGTCGCTGCTGAAGGCCATGGCCCGCGGCCGGCGACCGACGCTGATGGTCTCGATCACCTCGAGGCTCGCGCCGTCGATCACCGAGACGGTGTTGTCCTTCTCGTTGGAGACGAAAATACGCTCGGCGCTGGCGGCCAGCGGGGTCAGGGCCAGGGCGCCCAGCGCCAGCCCGAAGAGCGTCGGCTTGAACATGGCGGCAGTCTCGCAGCTTAGAATTGGCATTGTGATTCCCCCTCGTCGACACCCATGGCATCCAGCGGCGTACGCGGATGCAGATAGCCCTCCTGGGGCGACACTGAGGCCACCATGCGCGGCCCGCTGATCAGGATCGGCTGGCGCAGCTGGTGGTTCCAGGTGCGGTAGCTGACAGGAAAGCCCAGATAGCCGGCGAGCTCGAAGTCGTCGCTGAGCATATAGTCGACCACCTCATCGCGCTCCACCGAGCCGGTGCGCGCGGCGGCCTCGCCCAGCGAGCGCACCGCCAGCCAGGCGCCGAAGTCCTGAGGCGTCATCCAGCGCTCGGCGAGCCGCTCGAAGCGGCGCTGCAGCTGCACCGCCCCCCAGGATTCATGCGAACGATGCCAGGCGGTGGCCATCAGCCCCTGGGTGCCGGCCACCGGCCGCGGCAGCCAGGTCTGGTTGGGGAAGAACTCGCCGAAGTAGTCGGTCTCGTCGGAAATCACCAGCACGTCGTGGTCGGAGAAGTCCTGGAGGAATACCGGGATCTCGCGCTGAATGTCGTGGAAGCCGCCCTCGGAGCGCCGCGCCATGGCCTCATAGGGCCACATTTCCTCGCTGACCACTTCATGGCCGTAGCGCTCGGCGGCCTCACGCAACGTCTCGGCGAACAGCCGATCCTGATCGGTATTGCCGTAGACCAGTCCCCAGCGGTCCCACTGCTTGTAGCCGAGGAACTGCGCCAGGCCGTCGGCCAGCATGCGCCGGCTGGGCACGGTATGGAATAGTTGCGCATGGCACGACTCGCCGCGCAGGTGGTTGTCCCGCGCCGCGGCGTTGAACACCACGCGTTCGCCCAGCGCCTGGTGCTCGAGCACGCTGCTGAGGTCGTCGGCACCTAGCCCGCTGATGATCCAGTCGGCGCCCTGCTCGATCAGCTGCTCGAGCCCGGCGGCTACGTCGCCACCGGGCTCGA
Source organism: Halomonas socia (assembly GCF_010977575.1). Lineage (GTDB taxonomy): Bacteria > Pseudomonadota > Gammaproteobacteria > Pseudomonadales > Halomonadaceae > Franzmannia > Franzmannia socia. Next base: position 1,815,692 of record NZ_CP048812.1, on the reverse strand, counting down.
CCATCGCTTCGACCAGCACGAACTCCTGGCCGAGAAACTGGCCGGTGGCGTTATTGTCGTTGACCGCCAGACGCGCGCCCTGCACGCCTTCGTCATCGATCACCGGGTCGAGCACAGAGAGCGGCTCGAGATCGTCGGGTCGCTCCATGCCCAGATAGCCCAGGGTGATGGTCGCGACCTCCTCGTCCTGCGCCAGCGCAGGACTCGCCAGCGCCACACCGGCGGCCAGCGAGCCCGCCACCAGCCAGCCCGCCAGCGGACGAGCCCCTATATTATCAGCCCACATATGCACTCCCTAGCGGGGATCACCCGCGCCTGTTGTTGTTTGCTAGTGCGACTAGCGGCCTTACATCCCGGCATCGATGATGCGCACCATCTGGCCGAGCCGTTCTTCGAGCAGATAGGGCTGCTCGCAGAGCGCCGGCAGCGACTGCTGGCGTGTCTGGAAGGTTCGCTGCTCCCAGAACAGCGCCTTGGAAAGCGCCTCCTCCTGCGCGGGGTCGATGTCCTCCTCGGCGCGCAGCGTCTCGAGCTCATCGACCATCTCGGCAACCTTCTCGAGCCGTGCCACCTGGGCCCGCGAGGCACCGCGAATACGCTCGATGGTACGGCTACGCTCGCGCTGGGTGAGCTCGAAGAGCCCCGAGAACAGCAGCGTCAGGCGCTCCTCACGCTGTTCGGGGTCATCATCGGCAAGGCTGTCGACGAACTCGCTTATCCGCTGCATGGCCTCCTCGCTGCGGGTCTCGCGGGCCATCGCGTAGCGCACCACGCGGCCCACCTCGTCGTCGTCCCACCACGCCTCCTCGACCTCGTCCAGCGGTGGCCCGGTCCAGATCGCGCCCCACGCCAATTCCGGCACCAGCCGCTGCACGCAGGGCCAGTCGGGAGGGCCGGTGGCGGCGCGCTGGGCCTCGGCAGGCGGCGGTGAGATCAGCGCCAGCAGCAACCCTAGCGTCAGGCCCGACATGCCGCTGGCGACACGCGTGCGGGAAAGGCTCAAGCACCTCATGAGGCCTCCTCGGCGTCTGCGGATGATGACGAATCGAGCAGCTCACCGCGGCGGTCGAGCAGCGGCACCTGGTACTCGACCAGGATGGCGTTGATCTCATCCTGATGGCGGTCGATGAAGTCGTTGATCCAGTCCTTCCACTGCGGCTCGCCGCGGCGGATGCCCATGGTGATGCGGAAATCCAGGCGCACGTCGCTGTCGTCCTCATGCAGCGGCAGCACCTTGAGCGGCGGATCGTGCCGGGCCGCAAAGTAGCCGGCCATCGGCCCCCAGATCACCGCACCGTCCAGGCTGCCGCTGGCCACGTCGGCGATGGCGTCGCGCACCGGTGCACGCTCGCGGGTATCGACCTGCAGCAGGTAGTTGCGCACCGTGGCGCCACTTCGACGCAGTGGCACGATGGGCGGCGTCTCGGCGATCACGCCGATATCGAGCCCGGTCAGTGCCGGGTCGTCGAGGCGTGTAACGTCGGCGTCGAAGTCCGCCGGCACCACCAGCGCATACACCGAGCGATAGTATTCATTGGTGTTCTGCAGGTGTTCGTAGCCGGCCACCACGCCGATCATCACGTCGCAGACGCGCAGCTCCAGGGTATTGCGCACGAAGCCCATGACCTGCGGCGCCCAGACGTAGCGCAGCGGCACATCCAAGTCGTCGGCCATCAGCTCGGCGATACGGTTCTCGAAGCCCTCGCCGGCACTGTTGGTGAACGGCAGGTTGTTGCCATCGGCGCAGACCCGCAGTTGGTCGCGCTCGTACAGCTCGGGCAGGTCGGCATGGGCCGATCCGATACCCTGGGTCAGCAGCCAGGCCGCTGCCGTCAAACATGTCAGGGAACCACGAAACCTCATGACGCTCTCCACTTGCCAAGGTGCAGGGGCATTGCTTACGCCTGGCGGAACAAGGGCCGTCGCGTCAAGATGCGTCGTCGTCCAGCGCTTCTTCGGCCTCCAGGGTCTCGTCGCTGACCTCATCCTCGAGGCGTTCGATGACCTGCGGGCGGCCGCGACCGATATCGCCGGCTGCGCGACCGCGCATGTAACTGTAGATGTTCTCGATATTGCCAAGCACATAGGGGTCGTCGGCAAACGCCGGCATCACCTGGCCCGGCTGTACCTCACGGCCACCAGCGATGGTGCGGGCGAACTCGGCGAAATCGCGCCGCTCCGAGGCGCGCACCAGGTTGGGGGCAAACGAGGAGCCCAGGCCGTCGGGCCCGTGGCAGGCCTGGCAAGAGCGGGTATAGGCGATATAGCCATCATAGGTGTCGGGATCGACCCTGCCGTCCTCGGCCAAGTATTCACCGGCGGCGCTGGTATCGACGTCGTCACCGTTGTCTTTGTCGTTGTCACTGCCGGCCAGGGCCAGCGTGGAAATGCTCAGGCCGGCGGCCATCAGGGCGGCGACCAGCGAGGTGGTGGAAAAACGAAACGTCTGGCGTGACGCGAAGACTCTAATCATGTGCGTGCCCTTACTGTTCGAACGCTGCCGCGAGCCTTGCGGCAGCGTTCGTTATCTGGCCGGGCGGCGCCCGGCGCCATTTGTCGTTGTGTCGCCGTTAGGGACTTGAAGCTCCTTGCAGGAGAGGACTGCCATGGCGCAAGGCGCCGTGGCAGTCACTCCGTTCAGGCGTCGGGCAGTTCGAACACGGTCAGCACGCCGCCCAGTTCGGTGTAGTCCTCAAGGGCAGAGAACACACCCACCGCACCGAGACCTTCCTCGGGATCCTCGAGCCCTGCCGCCAGGCCGATGCCGGCCCAGCCGCCAACCCCGGAGAGCACGCCGATATACTGCTTGCCCTCATGGCGGAAGGTATTGACGTTGCCGATGATCCCGGACGGGGTCTTGAAGCGCCACAGCTCTTCGCCGGTCTCGATGTCCACCGCCTTCACGTAGCCCTCAAGGGTGCCGTAGAAGGCCAGATCACCGGCAGTGGTCAGCGCGCCGCTCCATACCGCGAAGCGTTCGTCGACTTCCCATACCACTTCCCCGGCGACCGGATCCCAGGCCATGAAGCTGCCCATGCGGCCTTCCATGCCACCGTTCTCCACCGGTGCCGGCATCATGGTCAGGGTTGCGCCCACATAGGGCTGGCCCGCCACATAGTCGGTCTCGAAGGGCTCATAGTTCATGCAGATGCGGTTGATACCGGCATAGATCAGGCCTGTCTTCGGCGAGAACGAGCTCGGCTGCATGTTCTTGGCGCCCATCGCAGTGGGGCAGATATCGGTGGTATTGACGTCCACCCCCTGGGTGAAGGGGCTGAACTCATCGGCGACGACCGGACGCCCGGTCTCCATGTCGTAGTGGGTGGCCCAGTTGGTTTCCGGGGCAAATTTCTCGACGGTGAGCAGCTCGCCGGTCTCGCGATCCATCAGGAAACCGAAGCCGGTGCGGTCGATGATCGACAGGCCCTTGCGGGTCTCGCCATCGACCTCGACATCGATCAGCACGTTCTCGTTGACGCCGTCATAGTCCCACTCGTCGAACGGCACCTTCTGGTAGACCCACTTGGTCTCGCCGGTATTGGGATCGCGGGCGAACACCGTGATGCCCCACTTGTTATCCGCCGGCTCACCATCGATGGCGCGCTGATCGGGGTTCCAGGTGCCCGGGTTACCGGTACCGTAGTAGATCAGGTCGAGCTCGGGGTCATAGGTTACCCAGCCCCAGGGCGCACCGCCGCCACGCTCCCACTCGCCGTCGGGCCAGGTGGTCACGCCGAGGTCGGCCTCGCCGATCGGCTCGCCCATCATCAGGGTGGTCTCCGGGTCGATCAGCACATCGGAATCGGGACCCTGGGAGTAGCCGCGCCAGGCCATCTCGCCAGTCTCGATGTCGTAGGCGGTGAGGTGGCCACGGATCCCGTATTCGCCACCGCTGACCCCGACGATGACCTTGTCATGCACCACCAGCGGCGACATGGTCATGGTCTCGCCCTCGGTGTGGTCGCCGTTGCTGACTTCCCACAGCACCTCGCCGTCCTCGGCGTTGAGTGCCACCACCGTATTGTCGGCCTGGTTGAGGAAGATCTTGCCATCGGCGTAGGCCACACCGCGGTTGACGGTATCGCAGCACATCACCGGAATGACGCGCGAGTCCTGATCCGGTTCGTAGGACCAGATCACCCTGCCGTCATCTTCCAGATCGAGTGCGAACACCTTGTTGGGGAAGGGCGTGTGGATATAGAGCCGGCCGTCCCCAACGTACAGCGGCCCGCCTTCATGGCCACGCAGCACGCCGGTAGAGAACTGCCAGGCGGGCCGCAGGTTGCTGACGTTGTCGCGGTTGATATCACTGAGGTTGCTGTAGCGGTGGCCTTGGTAGTTACCGAGCTGGGTGGCCCATAGGTCATCGTTTTCGAGTAGTTCCATCAGGCTGTCATTGGCGTGGGTAGTCGCCGCTGTGACAGCCAGAAGCCCCGCAGCTGCGAGTGCGCAGCTCATCTTGAGATGCATGGCGTTGTCTCCTAGCACTGAAGGTGCATCCCCTCGCCCGGGACTGGGCCACGGATGCATCTTTCATTGTTATGGTATTCCTAACAGCACACTCAAGGTCTAGCACAAGAACCCGCCATGCACCGGGGTGTTAGCGCAGGTTTTCGCCTCCCAGAACGGTCAAAAGACTTTTGCTGTGGCGGCATAATCCGCAAAAAGTATCCCGCCTCACTGAAAAGTCCCCGTAATATCATGCTTTATAAGCGATACCGGGATCGCACAACATTTGCGACACGCACTGCCCAGACCCGAGCACTGCAGCATGCGACTTAGGTAGCAAGGCGAGGAACCCACAACGTGCTTTACTGGTCAATGCAGTACACATCCACCGCCAACAGGAGTGTTCCTATGTGGACCAAGCCGACCTATCAGGATCTGCGCCTAGGCTTCGAAGTCACGCTCTACATTGCCAATCGCTGATCACTGCCTACTGGTAAGACGCCCCGACTTTCGGGGCGTCTTGCTTTTGGGGGGCCGTTAACATATTGCTTAGGGCGTTACTCGGCGGCGCTTCATATTGAGTTGATATACAGCTCGTGCCGGTGGTTCAAGGCGATGAACAGAGGAGGTGGCATGCAGATACTGGTACTCGGGGCGGCGGCAGGCGGCGGCTTTCCGCAGTGGAACTGCAACTGCCGACTGTGCCGCGGCGTACGTGACGGCAGCGTCGAGGCCACCCCACGCACCCAGTCGTCGATCGCCATCAGCAGCGACGGCGAGCGCTGGCTGCTGTGCAACGCCTCGCCGGATATCCGCGCCCAGCTGGCCGCCAACCCCGAGCTGCACCCCAAGCGCATTCCCCGCGACAGCGGCATCTCCGGGGTGGTGCTGATGGACGCCCAGATCGATCACGCCACCGGCCTGCTGTCGCTGCGTGAAGGCTGCCCCTTCGAGGTGTGGTGCACGCCCAACGTGCATCAGGACCTAAGCACCGGCTTCCCGCTGTTCCGTATGCTCGAGCACTGGCAGGGCGGGCTCGAGTGGCAGCGCATCGGCATCGACGACGGCCACTGGGAGGCCGAGTTCAAGGTGCCCGCCTGCCCGGGGCTGACCTTTACCGCCGTGGCCCTGACCAGCAATGCGCCGCCCTACTCGCCGCGCCGCGGTGCGCCGACGCCGGGCGACAATATCGGCCTGCTGGTCGAGGATGCCGGCCGCGGCACGCGACTCTTCTATGCCCCCGGGCTCGGCGAGCTCGACGACCGTACCCGCGGCTACCTGCAGCACGCCGACTGCGTGATGGTCGACGGCACCCTGTGGCAGGACGACGAACTGATCGAGGCCGGCGTGGGCCGCGCCACCGGCCGCGACATGGGCCATCTGGCGCTGTCCGGCGAGCACGGCCTGCTTAGCGAGTTCGCGGCCTTGCCCGAGGCCACGCGGCGCGTGCTGATACATATCAACAACACCAACCCGATCCTCGACGAGCGCTCCGAGCAGCGCGCCGAGCTCACCGCGCGCAGCATCGAAGTGGCCTTCGACGGCATGCGCCTGGAGGTGTGAACCCTCACCCGCAATGCCGCGTCACAGATAACACCAGTCACAAATAATAATCGTGCTGTTGCCTGCCAGGGAGCCTTATATGACCGCCATCGCATCACCGCTAAGCGACACCTCGGGAGAGGCCCTGAACCCCGACGCCTTTCGCCAGGCGCTACTGGCCAAGGGCGACTACTACCATATCCATCACCCCTACCAGGTCGATATGGCGGCGGGCCGCGCCACGCCCGAGCAGCTGCGCGGCTGGGTGGCCAACCGCTTCTACTACCAGATCAATATCCCCCAGAAGGACGCTGCGCTGCTGGCCAACTGCCCGGATGCCACGACCCGGCGGCGCTGGATCCAGCGGCTGCTCGACCACGACGGCCATGACGATGACGGCGGCGGCATCGAGGCCTGGCTGACCCTCGGCGAAGCCGTGGGCCTGACCCGCGACGAGCTGTGGTCCCAGGAGCACGTACTGCCCGGGGTACGCTTCGCGGTGGACGCCTACGTCAACTTCGTGCGCCGCGCCGACTGGCGCGAGGCGGCGATCTCGTCGCTCACCGAGCTGTTCGCGCCCCAGGCCCACAAGAGTCGCCTGGATACCTGGCCGACCCACTATCCGTGGATCGACGAGGCCGGCTACGGCTACTTTCGCAAGCGCCTCAAGGAGGCGCGCCGCGACGTCGACCACGGCCTCGAGGTGGCCCTCGCCGTGTGCACCACCCGCGCCGCCCAGGAGCGCGCACTGGAGATCCTGCAGTTCAAGCTCGACGTGCTGTGGAGCATGCTCGACGCCATGACCCTGGCCTACCAGCTCGAGCGGCCGCCCTACCACAGCGTGACCGACCGGCGCGTCTATCACCGGGGGCTTGCATGAACCCGAACACGGACAGCAGCCGCGTCTATTACCTGCGCCGCGGCTGGCGACTACAGTGGGAAGAGGCCCAGCAGCGCCATGTGCTGCTATATCCCGAGGGCATGGTCAAACTCAATGACAGCGCCGGGGCGATTCTCGGCCAGCTCGACGGCCAGCGCGACGTCGCCACGCTGATCGAGCGGCTGCAGGCGCAGTTCCCCGAGGCCCCCGACGGGGCCATCGCCGAGGACGTGCACGCCTTCCTCGCCGACGCTCAGCAACAGGGCTGGATCCAGCATGACTGATCACACCGATACCGCCACCGCCAATGGCGCCACCGGCGCACCGCTGTGGCTGCTTGCCGAGCTCACCTACCGCTGCCCGCTGCAGTGCTCCTACTGCTCGAATCCGCTTGACTTCGCCGCGGTCAAGCAAGAGCTGACCACCGCGGAGTGGATCGAGGTGCTGACCCAGGCCCGCGCCATGGGCGCTGTGCAGCTGGGCTTCTCCGGCGGCGAGCCGCTGGTGCGCCAGGACCTCGAGACGCTGGTCGCCGAGGCGCGCCGGCTGGGCTTCTATACCAACCTGATCACCTCGGCGCTGGGCCTCGACGAGGCGCGTATCCACGCCCTGCGCGACGCCGGCCTCGACCATATCCAGATCAGCCTGCAGGCCTCCGACCCCGACGTCGCCGCCGCGGTGGCCGGATCAACCAAGGCCCATGCCAAGAAGCTGGCCATGGCCAGGGCGGTCAAGGAGGCCGGCTATCCGATGGTGCTCAACGTGGTGCTGCATCGCCACAACATCGACCAACTCGACACCATCATCGCCCTGTGTGACGACCTCGGTGCCGACGCCGTAGAGCTGGCCAACTGCCAGCTCTACGGCTGGGCGCATCTCAACCGCGCCGGGCTGCTGCCCAGCCAGGCCCAGCTCGAGGCCGCCGAGGCCACCACCCAGCGCTGGCGGCAGCACCTCGCCGAGCGCGGCCGCGACATGCGCCTGCTGTTCGTGGTGCCCGACTACTACGCCGACCGGCCCAAGGCGTGCATGGGCGGCTGGGCCTCGATCTTCATGACCGTGGCACCGGACGGCGCGGTGCTGCCCTGCCACAGTGCGCGGATGCTGCCGATGGACTTCCCCAACGCCCGCGAACGCCCGCTGCAGGAGATCTGGTACGCCAGTGCCGCCTTCAACCGCTACCGCGGCGACGACTGGATGCAGGAGCCCTGCCGCAGCTGCGACGAGCGCCACAAAGATGTCGGCGGCTGCCGCTGCCAGGCATATATGCTGACCGGCGACCCGGCGGCTACCGACCCGGTCTGCGACCTGTCGCCGGACCACCACCTGATCGAAGCGGCGCGCCGCGAAGCCGCCGACGACAGCCGCTCGGCGCAGGCGCTGACGCTGCGCAACGCCCGCGAGTCGCAGGTCTTCTGTCGCGCCTAGGCGAGGACGCACCGGCATGCCGCTGAACGACAGCGACCTGAGCCGGGGCCTGCCCGCAGCGAGCCGCTGCGCGGCGCGGCGCGGCCCCAGCGGTCTGTGGCTGGTCGCTGCCGAGGTGCCCGGCGCCCACCTGACCCGGCTGGCCGGCGCCGTCGATCTCGGCTACCTCGACGAACCCACCGCGCGCCCGGGTCTCGCCCACCTGCTCGAACACGCCCTGTTCCTCGGCAGCCAGCGCTGGCCCGAGACCGATGCCCTGGGCCGCTGGGTCGGCGAACAGGGCGGGCGCTACAACGCCTATACCGGCGACACCGCCACTGACGTTCACCTGCAGCTGCCCCCAGCGGCGGCCGGGGATGGCCTCGCCCGGCTCTGCGAGCTGCTGGCCAGGCCCTGCTTCGATCCGGCGCCGGTCGAGCGCGAAGTGGCAGTGCTCGACGCCGAGTTCCACGCCCGGCTCGCCGACCCCGAGCTGCATCGGCTCGCCGCGCTCGGCCAGCTATGCTGCGCGGGGCATGCTGCGCAGCAGTGCCACGCCGGCCACGCTGCCAGCCTGGTCGGCGACGGCGCAGCGCTGGCCGCCGCGCTGCGCGCCCTGCACCGCCACTACCGCCCCCGCGCCTGGCGCTGGCGATGCTCGGGCCGCAGCCACTGGAGGAGCAGCTTGCGCTGCTGGCCCATCACGCCGCCGGGCTCGACGCCAGCGCCCCGCCCCCAGCGTCGGCAACGGCACGGAAGTGGCGCTGGGCCGAACCCGGCGGTGTGGCCTGGCGGCTACCCGATGCAGCGGCCGGCTCAGGCCACTTCTCGAACCACTGCGTGGAGCTGCTGTGGCCGCTGCCCGCCGATCTGGCCAACGCCTACCGGCCCTTTCTCGACGGCGTGGCGGCACGCCTCGCCGACGGCGCCCTGGCCGCGACCCTTGGCCAGGCAGCAACGCTGAGTGCTATGCAGGCCACCAGCGAGCCGGCCGGCAGCGGCCCGGCGCTGTCGCTGCGCCTCGATTTCGCGTCTCCCCCACCGCCACTAAGCGAATTGCTGGGCTGCCTCTACCCGGCCCTGGGCGAGGCCCTGCGGGATCCGCTGACACCGCCCAGCACCCTTGCCGGTAACAGCGCCGCAGCACTGGACCAGTGGCCGCGACGCCAGGCCCGGCGCCTCGCCGGGCAGGCCGCCAACCAACCGGCCTCAGTGCACAGCGACGGCCAGGCAGCCCTGGCCGCCTGGCTGGCGCCGGATCAGTGCCGATTGCTCTGGCAGCAGCCGGCCGCAGCGCAACAGCAGCCTGACTGGCGTATCCTCGAAGAGACCGCCACCGGAGTGCAGTGCATCGCGCTACCGGCTCCTAGCCCGCTGCATGCTTCAGCGCTGCGCCCAGCACCGCGACTCAACCTGGCGCCAACTGGCACGACCAGCGGCCGGCACTGGCTCGGGCGGCCGCCCTGGCCCGCGGCCGAGCAAGAGGCCGAATCCGTCAGCCACTGCGCCCTGGGCTGGCCGGCGCCTGAGGCTGGCGCCCGACTACACCACTGGCGCCAGCACTGCCTGGCGCTGCACCAAGCGGCGCAGGCTCAGGGCGCCGGATTGCAGCTCGGCGGCGACCGTCTCGGCGACTGGCTGATCGCCAGCGGCACGCCGGCCCAGGTTCGCGCCCTGGCCGAGCAGGCCCTGACGGCCTGGCCGGCTGACGGGTATGACCACGCCGCCGACTCACCCGCCGCCGGGCTGGTCGCCCAACGCCTGCTCGACCGACTGGAAAGCGCCCCGCCGCCGGTCAGCGCCGAAGCCTCCGCCACTCCCTTGTGCTGGGCCAGTGACGCCGCCAGCGCCGCCGACCTGCTGGCGCGGTGCCAGCCAGTCCCAGGCACACCACCGCCGCCCGCGAATCCAACCGACACGATCTGGCTCGCTCCCCAGGCCAGCGATCACGCGGTGATGCTCGAAGTGATGGGCGCGGACGCCAGCCCGCGCAGCCGCTGGCTGCTGCGCCTGCTCGGCCAGTGCCACGATGCGGCCTTCCAGCAAGCGCTGCGCCAGCGCCAGGGCCTCGGCTACGCCGCCGCGGTGCGCTACCGCGAGGCGGCGGGCTGGCCGCGACTCGGCTATGTGGTGCAGTCGCCGCATGCCGACGTCGACACCCTGCGCCAGGCCATCGACGCCTTTATTAGCGCCGAGGCAACGCCGCTGGTGCATATCTCGGCAACGGCGCTGGACGCCCAGCGCCGCGGGCTGCTGGCCCGCCATGGCCCACCCGAGACCTACCCGGCCGCCCTCGAGCGAGTATGGCAGGCGCTGCGCCAGGCACCGCCACCGGCGGGCGAATCGGCTCTGCCGAGCCACTTGGGCAGCCCCTGGCGGCAAGACATGCAAAGCCTCGCCGGCTTGGCACCCAAGGACCTGCTCAGCATCGCCGAGGCCTTGCATACCGGCACGCTGCCTCGGCGCTGGTGGCTTCATCGTCCATCGGAGCCCCACTGACGCAGGTCGGCACTGCCGAGGCCCCGTGACTGTTGCCGTTCAGCAATATTGCCACTCGGCAACGCAGTTATGCCGCTGCCGCACAATCCCCCTCCGAAGCTCACCTAGACTGTGATCAGCATTCACCGGTCCAGTATCGACGACCGCTGCGGGTCATTCATCACCGCATGGATAACAACAACAGGAGTCCGCCAATGAAGTCACGCGCCGCAGTTGCACTGCAAGCCGGCAAGCCGCTGGATGTCACCGAGATCGACGTCGAAGGCCCCAAGGCCGGCGAAGTGCTGGTGCGCATCAAGGCCACCAGCGTCTGCCACACCGACGCCTACACCCTGTCCGGCGCCGACCCCGAGGGCAACTTCCCGGCGGTGCTTGGCCACGAGGGCGCCGGCATCGTCGAGGAGGTTGGCGACGGCGTCGCCTCGCTTGCCGTGGGCGACCACGTCATCCCGCTCTATACCGCCGAGTGCGGCAAGTGCAAGTTCTGCCTTTCGGGCAAGACCAACCTGTGCGGCAGCGTGCGCGCCACCCAGGGCAAGGGCCTGATGCCCGACGGCACCAGCCGCTTCTCGCTGGACGGCAAGATGCTGCACCACTACATGGGCTGCTCGACCTTCTCGGAGTACACCGTGCTGCCCGAGGTGTCGCTGGCCAAGGTCTCCAAGCAGGCGCCGCTGGACAAGATCTGCCTGCTCGGCTGCGGCGTCACCACCGGCATCGGCGCGGTGCTCAACACCGCCAAGGTCGAGCCGGGCTCCACTGTGGCCGTGTTCGGCCTCGGCGCCATCGGCCTGGCGGTGATCCAGGGCGCACAGATGGCCAAGGCCTCGCGCATCATCGCCATCGACGTCAATCCCGACAAGTTCGACCTGGCGCGCCAGTTCGGTGCCACCGACGTCGTCAACCCCAAGGAGTACTCGGACCCGATCCAGCAGGTGATCGTCGACCTCACCGACGGCGGCGTCGACTACTCCTTCGAGTGCATCGGCAACGTCAACGTGATGCGCTCGGCGCTGGAGTGCTGCCACAAGGGCTGGGGCGAATCGATCATCATCGGCGTGGCCGGAGCCGGCGAGGAGATCTCCACGCGGCCGTTCCAGCTGGTCACCGGGCGGGTCTGGAAGGGTTCGGCGTTCGGCGGGGTCAAGGGTCGCTCGGAGCTGCCGGGCTACGTCGAGCGCTACATGAACGGCGAGCTGAAGATCGACGAGTTCGTCACCCACGACATGCCGTTCGAGCAGATCAACGAGGCCTTCGAGCTACTGCATGCCGGCAAGAGCATTCGCACTGTTTTGCACTTTTAAACGCGCCCGCTGCCGCGCGACTGTTAAATGCGCCCGGCGCCGCGCGAAGAGTGTTCGAGAAAGACGCGCCCGAGACGGCGTTGAGGTACCAACAACAAGACCACAAGAGGTGAACTGCCATGCTGACACGAATGAGCCTAAACCCGGAGCGCAAGCCTATGAGCCTGATGGATACCCTGAAACGCTGGTTCGGTGGCCAGAATGCCACGCCTGCTGCCAGCAGCCATCGCCCTGAGGCCAAGGCTGCGCCCAGCGCCGCGGCGGCGACCCAGGCCCCACCCGCCAGCAATACCAAGATCCATCCCGCGGTGGATGGTGGCGTAAAGGCCGGCAGCGATGCCTTTAATGGCGGCACCCTGCACTGCCGCTGCGACAGCAACAAGGTCGAGGTGACCGTCAAGGCACAGTGCGCCCACAACCACGTGTGCGGTTGCACCAAGTGCTGGAAGCCCAACGGCGCGACCTTCTCGATGGTCGCGGTGGTGCCCCGCGACAGCCTCAGTGTCACCGCCAACGAGGACAAGCTCGAGGTGGTCGACGCCTCGGCGGCGATACAGCGCCACGCCTGCAAGGGCTGCGGCGTGCATATGTACGGACGCATCGAGAACACCGACCACCCCTTCCACGGACTGGACTTCATCCACACCGAGCTCTCCAACGACAACGGCTGGGCCGGCCCGGAATTCGCCGCCTTCGTCTCCTCGATCATCGAGGGTGGCACCCCCCAGACAACATGGACGACGTGCGCAGCCGTCTCAAGCAGCTTGGCCTGGAGCCCTACGACTGCCTGTCGCCGCCGCTGATGGACGCCATCGCCACCCATACCGCCAAGGCCAAGGGCGTGCTCTGACAACCGGCTCCGGCCCCCCAGGCGGGCCACCCAAGGGTGGCCCGCTGGCGTTTCTGGTTCGGTGAAACGCCCCACCCTGTCGCACCGACAACATCGCCATCCTCAGTATGGGAGCAGCAGACCTGGGCATTACTGGCCCTGGCCGAGGCTTCGCTCTGGCCGCGGTGATCAGCGTCGCGACGACGCGGCCTGGTCGGCGTGCCAGGCGCTACGCCACGGCCGATGCAGGATCAGGTAGGCCGCACAGCCGATCACCACGCCCCAGAAGGCCGCACCCAGGCCCCATAGGCTCATTCCCGACGCGGTCGCCAGGAAGGTGATGACCGACGCCTCTGCATGGTCGCTCTCGGCGACCACCTTGCTGATGTTGGTGACGATGGCACCGATCAGCGCCAGCCCCGCCAGCAGCGCCACGAAGGTCCCGGGCAGCGAGGTGAACAGCAGCACGATACTGCCCGAGAACAGCGCCCCGAGCAGGTAGAAGACGCCGTTGGCGACCCCGGCCACGTAGCGCTTGTCGGGGTCGGGATGGGCCTCCTTGCCGGTGCACAGCGCCGCGGTGATTGCCGCCACCACGGTGGTGATGCCGCCGAACAGCGCCATCGGCAGCGACACCAGGCTGGCCACCGTGAGGATCGGCCGCGCCTCGCTGCGGTAGCCCGCCCCGCGCAGGATCGCCATGCCCGGCAGGAACTGGCCGGTGAGGCTGACCAGCGCCAGCGGAATCGCCAGGCTCAAAGTCGCCTCCAACGTCCACTCGGGGCGGATCAGCTGCGGCTCCGCCAGTTGCCAGGAGACGCTCTGCAGGCTGGCGCCCTCGAACAGCACCGCCAGCGCAATCCCGGCGACCAGCAGCACCACCAGGACGTAGCGCGGCGAGAGGCGCTTGAAGGCCAGATAGGCCACCAGCATGCCCGCCGCCAGCGCCGGCGCCTGCTCCAGCGAGGTGAACACGCCGACGCCGAACTGAAACAGGATGCCGGCCATCATCGCCGCGGCGATACCCGGCGGAATCAGCCGGATGAGGCGGTCGAAGGAGCCGGTCACACCGACCACCAGGATGATCAGCGCGGCGCTGATATAGGCGCCCACCGCCTCGTTCAGCGACAGCCCCGGAAACAGCGTGACCAGCAGCGCCGTGCCCGGCGCCGACCAGGCGGTGATCACCGGCACCTTGAGCCATAGGCTCAGCCCGATGCCCGACAGCGCGGCACCGATGGAGATCGCCCACACCCAGGAGCTCATCATGGCGCTGGAGATCTCGGCGCTCTGCGCGGCCTGGAAGAAGATCGCCAGCGGCCCAGCGTAGGAGATAAGCACCGCGACGAAGCCGGCGGCCAGGGTCGAGAGGGAAAGGTCCTTGTATAGCGACATACCGCTCCTTGATCGGCGTCCTGCGCCGCAACGGAAAAAAGACCCGCCGCAGATCGTTCGGCAGGTCAAGGAGGATAGCGGGAACCGCGCGGGGTCAGGCCACCGCCGGCTTGCCCTTGGCGAACTCGAAGTCCTTGGTCTCGAAGATCAGCGAGACCACCACCCCCAGCACCAGCGCCCAGAAGGTGGCGCCGATCTCCAGGACCTGGATGCCCGAAGCGGCGATCAGGAAGGCGAAAAGCGCCCCCATCTCATGCTTCTTGCCGGAGAAGGCGATCGCCATCGACGAGGTGATCACCCGCATCAGCGCCAGGCCGGCGATGATGGCGATGAAGTAGTTCGGCGTCGCCTCGAGCAGGCTCACCACATAGCCGTAGAAGGGGGCTGCGACCACGAAGATCGCTCCGGCGATCACCGCCGCCACCCAGCGCTTGTCGTGCTCGCCAGCCTCCGGCGAGGAGCAGATGCCGGTCATCGGCGCGGCGATGCAGGTACTGTGCAGGTTGAAGAAGGACGAGACCATGGTGCCCAGGCCACCCACCGCGGTGATGGCGTTGGCCGGCACCTGCTTGTAGCCCATGCCCTTGACCAGGCCAACCCCGGCCGGCGTTTCCATGCCCACCAGGATGATCGCCAACGGCAGGCCGTAGGTCAGGAAGGCGCCCAGCGTGAACTCGGGGACGATGAACTCGGGGAAGCGGATGGTCGCCTGGATGCCGGAGAGATCCACGCCGGTGGCGATCAGATAGACGATACCCGCCAGCATCGCCACCACCAGCGGCGGTATCTTACGCAGCAGCCGTGCCGAGAGGAAAAATGCCAGGATCATGATCGCCGCCGGCACGATGGCGTTCTCCAGCGGCCGCACCATGTTGAGGCCAAAGCTCAGCAGCATACCGGCCACCATGCCCATCACGATCGGCATCGGGATCAGCCGCATCACCATCCCCATCACCCCGGTCAGGCCGGCTACCAGCGAGATCGCGCCGGCGATGAGGGTCGCGCCCAGCGCTGCTTCCAGTCCCACCACCGGGATCACCGCGGCGAACATCAGCGCACCGGGAATCGAGTTGGCCATGGGCAGCGGCAGCCGGTAGTAGGCCGGCATGACGATGCCGAAGAGGCCGTTGATCATCAGATAGCTGATCACCCAGATCATGATGAACGAGGAGTCGAGGCCGGCAGCGCTGCCGGCACTGATATGCACCACCCCCACGCTGAGCCCGAGGATACCGGCCACCAGGCCGGTACTGGCATTGTCGACGTTGATGTCTCTGACGAAGGCCCCAGGCGCATGCCTGAGGCTGATACCTTTTTCGATGTGTTTCATGGCGGTCTCCAGGGTTCTTGTAGTTGAAATAGTGGGTGGTCGTTATCGGCAGGCTGCGGGCTCAGCCGCTGTCGCCGCCGGCCACCGGCAGCACGCTGCCGGTGATGTAGCTGGCGTCGTCGGAGGCCAGGAACAGGATCGGCGCGGCCATCTCGTCCAGGGTGCCGTAGCGGCCCATGAAGCAGCTCTGTTTGGTCTGGTCGATATGCGCCTGGAACCAGGCCTGCTCGGTCGCATTGCGCGGCTCGGGGGTGCCCCGCGAGATGCGCCGCGGCGGCGCCTCGGTGCCTCCCGGGGCGGTAGCCACTACACGGATACCGTGCTCGGCGTACTCGAAGGCCAGCGAGGCGGTCATGGCGTTGACCCCACCCTTGGCCGCCGAGTAGGGAATGCGGTGGATACCGCGGGTCGCCGCCGAGGAGACGTTGACGATGACGCCGCTGCCCTGGGCCACCATGGACGGCAACGCGGCGCGGCAGCACCACAGGGTGGGCATCAGCGAGCGGCTGATCTCGGCCTGGATTTCGACCTCGCTAAAGGCGGTGAACGGCTTGAAGTTGATCGCGCCGCCGACGTTGTTGATCAGGATATCCAGCCGGCCGAAGTGGTCGTGAGTCTGGCGTATTGCGCCCTCGGCGCCTTCCCAGGTCTCCAGGTCGGCCTGCAGGGCAATGGCGTCCACGCCCTGCTCGCGTAGTCCAGCTGCCACCTGCTCAACGTGCTCGGCGCGATCCACCAGCGCCAGGCGCGCGCCCTCGGCACCAGCCCGCTCGGCGACCCGCTGGCCGATGCCCTGGGCCGCCCCGGTAACCAGCATCACGCGGTTCTCGAAACGCAGGCTCATGCCGCCGCCTCCGTCACGTTGGGGGTAAACTTCTCGTAGTAGAAGTTGGCCGGGGTGATGTCCTGCTCGCGGAAGTGGCCAAGCACGGCATCGACCATCGGCGGCGGCCCGCACAGGTAGACGTCGACGTCGCCGTCGTGCAGTACCTCGGCAGGCATATGGTGGGTCACGTAGCCCTTGCGGGCGTTGCGGCTCTGCTCATCGACCACCACCGTGGTGTAGCTGAACTCCGGCACCCGCTCGACGAAGTCATCCAGTGCCGCGAGCTTGACCAGGTGATCGTCGCAGTTGACGCCGTAGATCAGGTGGATCGGCTGATCACTCCCCTTCTCAGCCAACTGCTCGAGCATGGCAAGGAAGGGGGCAAGGCCGGTACCGCCAGCCAGCATCAGCACCGGGCGAGTTACCTGGCGCAAGTAGAAGCTACCCAGCGGCCCGGTGAGCGTGAGGCGATCACCGGCGGCAGCCCGCTGGCGGAGGTAGCCGCTCATCAGCCCCTCGGGAAGGTTGCGGATCAGGAAGCTGGCCTCGCGACTGCCGGGCAGCGAGCTGAACGAGTAGGAGCGGGTCTGGTCGCTGCCCGGCACCTGGATATTGACGTACTGGCCGGGCAGAAACGCCAGGCCGCCCTCATCGTCCAGCTCGAGCACTAGCTCGAGGCTATCCTCGGAGAGCGGCTCGACCCACGCCAGGGTGGCATCCATCGCCCCTACCGCCGTCTTGCACAGGCTCGAGGCCACCGGCACCTGGATCACGCAGTCCGACGACGGCACCATCTGGCAGGTCAGCACCTGGCCTTCGACCTCCTCCTCCTCGGAGAGCGCCTCCTCCAGGTAGTCGTCGCCCATCTCGAAGGCACCCTGCTCGCAGCGGCCCTTGCAGGTGCCGCAAACCCCATCGGAGCAGTCCATGGGCAGGTTGATCTTCTGCCGGTAGGCGGCGTCGAGCACCGTCTCGCCGGCATTGCAGCCGATGAAGCGGCTCACGCCGTCCTCGAAGTTGAGTGCGATGGTGTAACTCATGAGCATTCTCCTCCCCACCGGGTGCGGTCAGATGTGGTAGACGTCGATGACCTGGTGGATGTAATCGTTATTCAGCTGCACCACCTTGTTGGTGATCAGCGGCGTCTCGCCGGACACGTCCAGGGTGTAGAAGGAGGTGCCGAAGAAGCTGCTGGTCTTCTGGTAGCGGTGGCTCAGGGTATGCCAGTTGAAGCGCAGCTCGACCTGGCCGTGCGTTTCGCTCAGCACCTCGATATTGCTGATCTGGTGGGTGGTGCGCGGCTCCGGGGTGCTGGCCCCGAGCGCTCGGTCTTGATGCGGTAGACGCGATCCTCCAGCCCCTCGCGGTTGGGGTAGTAGATCAGTGAGATCTCGCTGTGCGGGTCGCGGGTCAGCTGGTCGTCGTCGTCCCAGGCCGGCATCCAGAACACTGCGTCGCTGCGGTAGCACGTCAGCCACTCATCCCACTCACGGTCGTCGAGCAGCCGCGCTTCGCGGTACAGAAAGGCCTGAATCTGGTGATAATCGATGCTCATGGTGCGTTCCTCCTCAGGCGCTCGCGGTGGCGATGAATTGGCTGCGTTCCTTGTCGATGGCGCGCAGCATCTCCTCGACCCAGTGCTTGTGGTGCAGCACGTAGAGGCCTTCGTCCTCGGGGGAGGCGCCGCTCAGCAGCGGTTTCATGTCGATGGCGCGGGCGTTGTCGTCGGCACCTTCGATCCACTGCTTGGCGCCGCGGGAGAGATCATT
Source organism: Halomonas socia (assembly GCF_010977575.1). Lineage (GTDB taxonomy): Bacteria > Pseudomonadota > Gammaproteobacteria > Pseudomonadales > Halomonadaceae > Franzmannia > Franzmannia socia. The sequence goes on along the minus strand of NZ_CP048812.1, from coordinate 1,797,462 downwards.
CCACTCGGCGTCGAGCCCGGCGTAGCCGGCCTGGCAGGCGCGGAACTCCTCGAGGTCGTCCGGGGTGCCCATGCCGCTGACGTTGAAGAAGTCTTCGTACTGGCGGATGCGCACGCGGCGGTTCTCGGCCGACTCGCCCTTGGGCGCGAAGCAGTAGATGGTGACTTCGCTCTTGTCGACGTCGAGGGGACGGATCACGCGGATCTGGGTGGAGAACTGATCCATCAGATAGACGTTGGGGTAGAGGCAGAGGTTACGCGTCTGGTTGACGATGGAGTCAGCCCGCGCCTCGCCCAGCTCCTGCTCGATCCACCCCTTGTGGGTGTAGATCGGGCGCACCTCGGGGTTGAGCAGGCGGGTCCACAGCATCATGTGGCCATTCTCGTAGGAGTAGAAGCCGCCCTGGCTCTTCGACCAGCCGTCGGCGTCCACCGCCTTGGTGCCGCCGGCGTCGTAGTTGCGGCGATCCATGGTCGAGGCGTAGTTCCAGTGCACGGTGCTCACGTGGTAGCCGTCGGCACCGTTCTCGGCGCCCAGCTTCCAGTTGCCCTGGAAGGTGTAGGAGGAGGTACCGCGCAGCACTTCCAGTCCTTCCGGCGCCTGGTCAACGATGTTGTCGATGATCTTGCGGGTCTCGCCGAGATAGTCGTCGAGCGGCATCACGTCGTCGCTGAGGCTGCCAAACAGGAAGCCGCGATAGTTCTCGAAGCGCGGCAGGTGCTTGAGGTCGTGGGAGCCGTCCTGCTTGAAGCCGTCCGGGTAGGCGCCGGTCTTCTCGTTCTTGGCCTTGAGCAGCTTGCCGTCGTTCTTGAAGGTCCAGCCGTGGAACGGGCAGGTGAAGGTGCCCTTGTTGCCCTGCTTGCGCCGGCACAGGGTGGCGCCGCGGTGGGCGCAGGCGTTGATCAGGCCGTGCAGCTCACCCTGCTTGTCGCGGGTGATGACCACCGGCTGGCGCCCCATGGTCACGGTGAAGTAGTCGCCCGGCTCACTGATCTGGCTCTCGTGGGCCAGGAACAGCCAGTTGCCCTCGAAGATGTGCTTCATCTCGAGTTCGAAGAAGTCGCGGTCGGTGAACATGCTGCGGTGGCAGCGGAAGATGCCGTTGGCGGGGTCGTCGACCACCGCGCCGCGGATGCGCGTTTCGAGTTGATCAAGCTTGCTGGTCATGGAGTAATCCTCTTTATCTTGTCGTGACCGCTTGGGGCTGATCCGAGGGCAGGTCTACGGGGAGGCGCTGTAAACCCATCCCTGGGCGCTAACTTGCGCCATCCATGGCGCAAACCTCCCCTTTGACCTGCCCCCGGCGCCCCTCGCTGGAGGTGGCGACATGCCTGATCACACCTTGGCGGTAGCGGCCAGCTGGCTGTGCTGATCCTGGGCGTCTTCCTTGGCCCGCGGGCGGGCATGACGCGCCTGCAGCTCCGGCTTGTCGGTCTTGGCCAGCTCGACGTCGAACACCACCTCGGAGAACGGACCGTCCAGCTCACGCTTGTCGATCTCGGCCGGGTCTTCGATGCGCGTCGCCGGCACCACCAGCTCCTCGCGGGTGGCAAAGGCGAAGTCGTCCCAGGTGTACTCGTCGCCGGCCAGGTTGATCTGGGTGGTCAGGTGCTGGTGGCCCGGCGCGGAGATGAAGTAGTGGATATGCGCCGGACGCTCGCCGTGGCGGCCCAGCGCCTTGAGCACCTGGTCGGTGGGGGCGCCTTCCGGCACGCCGTAGCCGGAGGGGATGATGCTGCGTGCGGTGTAGCGGCCGTCGCTGTCGGTGTAGATGGTGCGGCGCATGTTGTACTCGCTCTGGCTCGGGTCGAAGAACGAGTAGTTACCCTTGGAGTTGCAGTGCCAGATCTCCACCTTGGCACCGGGGATCGGCTGGCCGTTCACGTCGCGTACCTGGCCGGTCAGCCACATCACCTCGCCGTCGGGGTCGCTGCCGTCGTCCAGGCGGGCGAAGCCCTCGGCTTCCGGGGCACCGGCCACGTACAGAGGGCCCTCGATGGTGCGCGGCGTGCCGCCGGTGCGCTTGGCCTCGGCGTCGGCGGCGTCCTGGCGCATGTCCAGGTAGTGGTCGAAGCCCAGGCCCGGCGAGAGCAGGCCGAACTGGGTCTCGTGGCCGAGGGCGTTGAGCAAGCTGACGGTCGACCAGTACTCCTCCTCGCTGACGTCGAAGTCGTCGATCAGGCGGTAGAGGTCCGATAGCAGGCGGTGCATGATCTGCTTGGCGCGGTCGTTGCCGCCAGGCTGGTCGAAACCGGCGACGCTGTTCAGGAAGTCCTGCACGTCGGGGGTGTCGAAAATCTTGACGCTCATGGGGATATCCTCATCGTTATCGTTGTAGCCGCTCTGAGCGGCCTATCTGGCGTGGCTCGTCGGTGCCTCAGCGATCGTCGTCGCGAACCGACGATGGATGGCGACACAGCGGCGTGACGCTGATCTCCATGTAGGGGAAGAGCGGCAGGTTGGAGACGATCTCCTGCAGCTCGGCGTTGTCCTCGACGTCGAAGATGCTGACGTTGGCGTAGCTGCCGGCGACCCGCCATAGGTGGCGCCACTTACCGGCGCGCTGCAGCTCCTGGGAGTAGGCTTTCTCGGTCGCCTTGATCTTGGCGGCCTGCTCGGCCGGCATCTCCGGCGGCAGCTTGACGGTCATTTCCACCTGAAACAGCATGTCGTTCTCCTCCTCAGCGCTCTCACGGCTTAGTGGGCGCGGGTGTAGTGGGCGAGCTTGTCCTCATCCAGGGCGATACCGAGGCCCGGCCCGTGCGGCAGCGCGACGCCGAACTCGCGGTAGTCGAGCGGCTGGGTGACGATGTCGTCTTTGAGCAGCAGCGGACCGAACATCTCGCTGCCCCAGGCCAGCTCGGGCAGCGTGGCCCAGGCGTGCAGCGAGGCGGCGGTGCCGATGCTGCCCTCAAGCAGGGTGCCGCCGTAAAGGCCGATGCCGGCGGCCTGGGCCACATGGGCCAACTCCAGCACGCCATGCAGGCCACCGGACTTGGCGATCTTCAGTGCATAGGCGCCGCTGAAGCCGGCGGCGGCGAGGTCGAAACCGTCGCGGGCATCCTGCACCGCCTCGTCGGCGAGCATCGGTACCCGGAAACGGTTGGCCAGCCGGATCAGGCCGGCGTGCTCACGGGCCGGAATCGGCTGTTCGATCAGGTCGATGCCGGCCTCCTGCAGGGCGGCGATGCCGCGCACCGCGGTGGCTTCGTCCCAGGCCTGGTTGACGTCGACGCGCACGCTGGCCCGCTCGCCCAGCGCGGCCTTGATCGCCGCCGCATGGGCGACGTCCTGGTCTACCGGGTTGGCACCGATCTTGAGCTTGAAGTCGCAATGGCGACGGTCGTCCAGGCGCTGGAAGGCCTCATCGATATCACGCTGGGTATCGCCACTGGCGAGGGTCCACAGCACCGGCAGATGGCTCTGCTGGGCACCGCCCAACAGCTCGGCGACCGACAGCCCCAGGCGCTTGCCCTGGGCATCCAGCAGCGCAGTTTCCAGCGCCGACTTGGCGATCGTGTTGCCGCGGGCATGGCGGTTGAGGCGTGCGCGCAGGGCGTTGACGTTGCTGGCCGGCTGGCCGATCAGCAGCGGCGCCAGGTAGGTATCGATATTGCGCTTGATGCTCTCGGGGCTCTCCGGCCCGTAGGCCAGGCCGCCGATGGTGGTGCCTTCGCCCAGCCCCTCGACGCCATCGCTGTCGCGCAGCCGCACGATGACCATGGTCTGGCAGGCCATGGTGGTCATGGAGAGCTTGTGCGGACGGATGGTCGGCAGGTCGACCAGCAGCGTGTCAATGGTGGCGATGACGGCGGACATGAGAGATGGCGCTCCAGCAATCGGTTGGCGGTGATTGAGGAGCAGTCTGATTGCGTCTGGCCAGCGCAACCAATATCGTTTGAGTGCTCAGCCATACCCAGGAGGTATCATGGAGCTTCGCCACCTGCGCTACTTCTGCGTCGTCGCCGAAGAGCTCAACCTCACTCGAGCAGCCACCAGGCTGCATATGGCACAACCGCCTTTATCAAGACAGATCAAACAGTTGGAGTCAGAACTAGGCGCCGACCTGTTTCATCGCAGCCCACGCGGCCTGCGTCTCACGGCTGCGGGCCAGTTCTTTTATGAGCATACCCTGCAGATACTGGAGAAAGTCGAGGTCACCACCGCCGCGACACGTCGCATGGCGCGCAGCAAGCGCCACCTGTTCGGCATCGGCTTCGTGCCCTCGGTGTTCTACGGCCAGTTGCCGCTGCTGGTGCGTGATTTACGACAAAAGGAGGATGTCGAGCTGACCCTCGCCGAGCTGATCACCGTGCAGCAGGTTCAGGCGCTCAAGGCGGGACGCATCGATATCGGCTTCGGCCGCCTGCTCATCGACGACCCCGACGTGGAGCAAGAAGTGTTGTTCGACGAGCCGCTGATGGCGGCACTGCCCAGCGACCACCCGCTGGCCAACAGCCGCCCGACCCTTGCCCAGCTCGCCGACTACCCGCTGGTGCTGTTTCCGGCCAAGCCACGCCCCAGCCTGGCCGACATCACCCTGGGCCTATTCCGCCGCCAGGGCCTCAAGGTCAGCGTCGCCCAGGAAGCCAACGAGCTGCAGACCGCGCTGAGCCTGGTCGCCTCGGAGATCGGCATCACCCTGGTGCCGGAGCAGGTCAAGCGCGTACAGCGCGACGGCATCGTGTTCGTCTACCTCGACGACCGCAGCATCACATCGCCGGTAATCTGCAGTCGCCGCAAGGGCGAGCCGCCCTCCGACATCATGCGCCAGGCCAACGCCATCCTCGAGGTGCTGGTGGAGAACCGGCGAACGGGGCGCTATCCGTGAAGCCTGCTGAAGAAGCCATCGATCGCCGCCTGAGCCTCGGGCGAGCGACAGCGTTCCAGCAACTGCTGTTCTTCGCGGTCGAAGGCGCGGCTAATCGCCTCGGCGTCGCCTTCCCGCAGCAGCGCCTTGGTGGCCAGCAGCGCATCGAAGGGCTTGGCGATCAGGCGGGTGGCGCAGGTGAATGCTTGCTCCAACGCCATCCCATCGGGGGTGGTATCGGTCAACAGGCCCAGTTCACAGGCGCGGGCCGCGGATAAGGAGGTGCCCAGCATGAGCATCTCACTGGCCGCCTTGTTGCCGACCAGCTTGGGCAGTATCTGCGTGGCGGCCCCCAGGGGCGTCAGGGCAAAATTGACGAATGGCAGGTAGCAGGTGGTCGAGTTGCCCGCGTAGGCGAAATCGCAGTGCATCAGGATAGATGAACCGAGCCCCAAGGCGAGCCCCTCCGCGGCGGCGATGACCGGCTTGGGAAAGGCGTGTAGACGGCGCAGGAAGGTGATGGCTGGCACCTCCGTCGCCTCAGCCAGCGCCTTGTAGTTGGCCAGGTCGTTGCCTGCGGTAAAGCAGTTCTCGCTGCCGGTGATGATCAGGACCTTGACCTCGTCGTCTGCTTCGGCAGCGGCGAGCGCATCGATCAGTTGAGCGTAGCTCGCCTCGTCCAGGATGTTGCGTCGCTCGGGACAGCTGATCTTCACCAGCATGATGCCATCCGCCCTGCAGGACGTCGTGATTCGAGTTGCCATGCGCCACCTCCATTGCAGACAGAGAACCTGTTACTAGCATAAGTACTTTTTGATGAGCGTGCTAATTTTTCTTTGACGAGAAGTTGGCAGTATCACGCCAGACAAAAAAAGAGGTTCATCGCAGATCAGCGTGAAACGGGCAGGAGTTTAGGCGAAGGCAGAATAGAGAAACGGCGGTAAATCCTAGTAAGCTTATATTCGCCAAAACGTCAGCTTACGGACACCGCCATTACCGTGGATGCTACCCCCGTTCAACCTGTTCTGGAAGGGTTTCACCGTCATCCACCACGAGTTCTTGGACCTTCAGACGCTTCGGCTCCAACCAGCGCCCGATGACCGGATCCCGTCTGTCTGCAGCGGCTGCGACCATGCCTGGTGCATGACGTGCATCGCCAGCGCGTCCGTGAAGCACCGTTACTGATCTACCGGGTGGTAAGCGGCCATGCCGGCGCATCATTTCTCGAAGCGGCCTGCCCCCTACGCTGATCCCGTCATCCAACGACGGGGAGTTCAGTTCTTATCCCGACAAGACGCCATCCACGCTACCCAGAGATTGATGCGCGCTCATCTCTCGATTCGAGCCATTGCTCAACAACTAGGATGTGCGCTCAGTACCATCTCACGGCCATGGTAAAGTGGGTGGATCAATGGTTCGCCTACGCCGTCGAATATAGCCGTCATCATCCATCAAGCTATGAAAGTACTGAGCGGCTTGCTCAATGTCGGAAACGATTGCTTGTCTCGCGCCATTCGAATCCGCGTTACGTATAGCTGCCAAGATATCGATATGATAGTTCGTTCGCTTGAGAATACGGATATAACTTGGCGTTACTAACGAGAGTAGGGGACCACACCTTAGCCAGAGATTTTCGATCATGGCAGCCATAGGAGGGATGGCAGCAAGATTATAGATACCAAAATGAAACTCCCGGTGAGCATCCAAATACTTCTGGTAATCACGATCGACGGCTGACTGATCCATCGTTTGTAGAGATTTTTCCAAGCTCTGGACTGCCAATGGCGTAGCCCGGCTAGCTGCCTCAAACGCTGCCCGTCCCTCCAGCTCACAGCGAATAATTATCAAGTGCCTTAGCTCCTCTGCACCGATCTGAGGCACTATCGCAGAATTCCTAGGTCCTTGACGCAAGACACCCTCTGCAACCAACCGCATTACAGCATCTCGCACAGGAGTAACTGATATACCAAGCATATCAGCGAGATAACGCAGCGTCAGCCCCTTTCCCGGCTCAAACTTTCCCGTTAGCAGCGCCTCACGAAGCTGTGAATGTGCACGATCCCACAATGGCTCGCGCTCGAGTTTGCGTAGCGGTACGTCATTCGTTCGGTTGCTCATCATTCTCCTTACCCCTGCTTGTTCTGATCAAGTCATAGGGACGCATTTTCAAGCCACAGCCGCCAGCTCAATCTGCCGCGGCATCCGGTAGCTCAGGGTCGAGAGGAGCCGGCAGCTGTTTGTATCCATCCCGATGTGGCTGATCACGTGGCACCTGGCGATTCGCGTACTGGCTGGTCAGCCAGCCACTAGCTTTGCGGTGAGCCGAAGAAGCCCCTCATTACGGCATGGTTCCAGCAGCTTCCCTTGAGGCTTAGCAAGGCCTGGAACCCTGTGCCGAGCCAGCGTGTCGCAGTGCTCATGCGGCGAGTATTTGCTGCAGTGATCGGAATGATATATTGATTCGCTCTCGGCTGCCGAGGTCCCACGACCATCTCTATGCCGTCGTCCAACACCAGTTGTATAAGAATGTAGTCGGCCATCCAGCCTCAGTTAGCTTCCGCCACCACAAGCTATCGGTCCAGCAGATTAGGCACCACCGGCACCCTGCCATGCCTCTACCCCGGTTTCTAGCATCAAGCTACGGGCCTGCCAGGGCGTTGCAGCCCTCTGGCGATGCAATGACTGTTGTAACTGCCACCATTTTGACGATGAATCACTCTGACCTCGTGAAGCACAGGCCTGATGATGGCCATCAGGACTACGTGGACTGGAATATCCAGCTTGACTTTCGGGCAAAGAAGGCTGCCGCATTTTAAATATCTTGTGCCATCTGAAGGTTATGCATGGCTTCTTGTTGACCTCAGCGTAGCGACACGCTCCTTCCACAGCGAGGTTCCAGAAACCTGATGGCGATGCTTGCGGTGCTAGCGATCCAGAACGCAGCACCCGACACCCAAGCGACAGGCGACCTCGACAACAGAGGCCCTTGTCGATCATCAGGCTCACCACACCCGCCTGGAGTTCATCAGGAAACCGACGCGGGTCTTCTTGGGCATGAACACCTCCGCGGCTCACATTATGGGGTTTATCGGGGGATCCGCTTCAATTGGCCCCCTTCCGCTGAGCATGTGCTCGTCGAACCTAAGATGGCTTGTGCATAAGCATACTCGACAAAGGTCTTAGTGCGTGATGTTTGACAGGGCTGGCTCAATGCTCCATCTTCACGTTGTATGATGCATGTTATAACAAAATACAACGGAGTGCCACTACCATGAGTAAGCTCACGAATCTCGCCATCGCTGCCTTTGCCTCCGCAATGCTTGTGTCGGCTGCTACTTCCCAAGCCGTCGCCCAGTCGTCCTATCCGGATAGAGATGTACGCTGGGTCATCCCTTGGAACCCAGGTGGGTCAAACGACATAATGGCTCGAAGACTACAACCGCTATTAGAAGAAGAAGGAGTTTCAACAGTTATCGAGAACATTCCCGGAGGCACTGGAGCAGTGGGGATGGGAGAAGTCGCTACTGCCCAGCCAGACGGCTACACCATTGGTAACGGAACCAGCTCCACTCTAGCGATCATCGCCCAGAACAGGGCACCACTCGAAAATGATCATTTCACACATATCATCCGCCTGTCAGTCGATCCTTTGATACTTGTCGTGCCAGGAGAAAGTGAGCACGATACCCTCGATGCATTTCTTCAGAACATGAAGAACAATCCTGGCGATATTACTATCGGTACGCCAGGAACTAACAATCTAAACCATATTTTCGCTGCTATGACAGCTCGTGCCGCCGATACTGATTATCGTCACGTGCCTCAAACTGGAGGATCGAGCGTAATTAGAGATTTGATGGGCAGACATATCGATGCAGGCGTACTCAAGCCCAGTGAAACCATAGAACAAATAGAATCAGGCGATTTGATTCCTATCGGCATATTTGCTGACGAACGAATCGACGCACTCCCTGATGTCCCAACATTCGAAGAGATAGGTTATGACGTCTTTCCCTATGGGCCTGTTGTGCAAATGGGCTACATTGAGGCTCCTGCCAATCTTGATCCAGAAGTACGTGAGAAGCTAACAAAAGCGTTCTATAACGCCATCAATAGTGATGAATTTATAAAATTCGCCGAGGACAACGGCTTTGAATTAAGCCCAATTCATGGTGAAGAACTTGAACAAGAAATCAAGGACGTATCTGAGGCTATTAAGCAGGTAGCCAGCGAAGTATTCGAAAGTTAATTTCCTGGTTAGCTACAGCCCGGTGGTTTAGCCGCCGGGCCCACGGGAGGCTATGCCATGTCAATCTTACGCTTGACTGCTAGTGGGTTGGTTGCACTGGTACTACTCAGTTTATGTGCAATTCTTTTTCAACCGGCTTTCGAGCTTCCTGCAATTGATTCACGTGGAATCATTAGTGCTGGCGCCATACCAAGGTTCGTAATACTAATTATTGTCATTTTATCTTTAACTATGTTTGTTCAGGACATGGCCACTTGGGTTAGGGTACGGTGCTCCGACAGCGACAAAGATGCAGCCACTCCAAGACAGGCTCTAGTTATTGGAGCACCGACTCTTATCATCCTAACCGCTTATATATTTTCCTGGCGTCAACTTAACTTTCTTTTCACCACAATAATTTTCTTTATTATCCTAAGCAGCTTGTTAGCTGGAAGGCGTACTCTAACGCGCCGAGGCCTTACTGTGCTTTGTGTCACCGCCACTCTGTTTTGCACCGGTGTCTGGGCTCTTTTTGTACATGTTCTCAAGGTACCACTAAGGTAAAAACAGGAGACAAGACGAATGGACATTCTCTACAGCCTTGGCGGTTCCCTAGTTTTCGTGCTGTCACAACCAGTGACAGTACTATTGATATTTTTAGGCGTTGCAATTGGCTTTACCTTCGGCGCAACGCCTGGGCTGACGGCAACCATGGGCGTGGCTCTGTTTATCCCATTGACCTTTGCATTACCTGGGGATGTTGCAATTAGCATGATGATCGGCCTGTATGTAGGATCAATGTCAGGCGGCTCTATACCCGCTATCCTGCTGAATATCCCAGGGACTCCATCGGCCATCATCACTTCAATTGATGGCCACCCCATGGCGCGAAAAGGCCAAGCCGTGCGTGCCTATGGCTGGGCACTAGTCGCCTCAGTAACCGGAGGCATTATCGCCTGGTTATCCCTAGTCACCATCGCTCCACCGCTAGCGAGACTGGCACTCAAGCTCGGAGCCGCCGAATATGCTGCGGTCGCCCTGCTTGGGATGGTGGTTATTGCTTCTGTCATCCCTGGAACCGCTCTCAAGGGAATTCTTAGCGTGGTGATCGGTGTTGGTCTCTCAGTGGTGGGGCTTGATCAAATTACTGGCCAAGCACGATGGACATTCGGCACGATGGAGTTAATGAGGGGCATTAATATCATGCCAGCGCTCATCGGCTTGCTCGTGATTCCAGAATTGATGAGCTCCATGTTCCAAACGGATATGCACGCCAAAGCTCCTAAGAGCCTCAAGGGAATGCTGCCCTCGTTCCGGGAATGGCGATTTCAAGCCGTCAATAGCATACGATCCGGATTCATAGGTGTTGCGTTAGGGATCATGCCTGCACTCGGTGGCAGTGTTGGTTCATTGATAGCCTACGATCAGGCAAAGCGCTTCGATCCCGATAGGGAGAACTACGGTAAAGGTGCGCCTGGAGGCATCGTTGCATCTGAGGCTGCCAATAACGGCGTAACGGGTGGGTCCCTGATTCCACTACTGACGCTCGGCATACCCGGAGATACGGTCACCGCAATGCTACTTGGCGGGCTCATGATTCACGGCGTGCAGCCCGGCCCACGGCTATTCGATACTAGCGGCGATCTAGTATGGAACATCCTCGCCTCTATGTTGATCGCGACCATTGCGATCATCATTGTAGGATTAATTGGCTTTCGTTTTTTCGTCCGAGTACTCGATGTGCCACGGCACCTGCTTACGCCTGCACTCTTTGTCCTTGCCGTTGTCGGCACCTACTCCCTTGGAAATCAGTGGTTCGATGTCGTTGTCATGCTGGGACTGGGTGTCTTCGGATTTCTAGCAACACTGGCGCGGCTGTCCGTTTACCCCATGGTCATCGGTGTGATCCTTGGACCTCTCTTAGAATCGGAAATGCGCCGCGCCTTGGTCATTAGTGGTGGCGACTGGACAACCTTCGTAACACGACCGGTATCGGCCGTAATACTAGCGATCGCGCTTGCCGCACTGATACTCCCCACGGCGATCGCAAAGTGGAAAAGCGCAAAGAATGGATAAATAAATTTTCATAATCTCAGTTGGAGTCGAATAAATGAAAATCAAGAACGTAACCTGTCACGTAATCAGTTCCGCAGTGGAAGCCCCTTTTACCTCTTCACGTGGATGGCTATATAAACGTCGGGGAACATGCTTGGTAGAAATTGAAACGAGTGATGGTATTATCGGATGGGGGGAATGCTACGGCCCACCTGCCGTCGCCAAAGCTTTTATCGATACCCAGCTCAGCTCCCATATCATCGGCCGTGATCCATTTGATGTGGAAGTGATTTGGGAATTCCTTTACAACCGCATTAAGGACTACGGTCAATCAGGCATGGCAATCGCCGCCATTAGCGGCATTGACATCGCGCTCTGGGACATTATTGGAAAAGCCTGCGGAAAACCTATTCACAAACTGCTTGGCGGCGCCTTCCGTACCGAAGTCGATGCCTATGCTACCGGCCTCTATTTCACTAACACCGACCGACTTATCGCTGAGGCCGTTGAAGAAGCGCAGGGCTACGTTCAAGACGGCTTCAAGGCAATCAAAATGAAAATCGGGCTAGGCTCGATAGAACATGATTATGAGCGTGTTGCTGCCGTGCGTGAAGCAGTTGGTCCTAGTATCCGCCTGATGGTCGATGCCAACCATTGCTTTTCAGTGCCGACCGCCATTCGTCTCGGTCGGAAACTCGAGCAATTGAATATCGAGTGGTTCGAGGAGCCGATCTCGCCGGAAGATATCGATGGTTATGTCGAGGTCACACGTGCCCTGGATATGGCAGTCGCTGGTGGCGAAAATGGTTTCACCCGCTGGGGCTTTCGCGACACGATAACACGCAAGGCGATGGACATTGTGCAACCGGATGTCTGTGCTGCAGGTGGGCTGACAGAGTCCAAGAAGATCGCGACCCTTGCCTCAGCCCATGGTGTCGAGTGTGTGCCCCATGCCTGGGGCTCCGCAGTGGGGCTTGCCGCCACCATTCATTTCCTGGCCGCACTACCGGATCAGCCGCCGAGCCTCTTCCCATTCCAGCCCATGCTCGAATTCGAACAATGTGAAAACCCTTTCCGTGATCATCTTGCTTGCGAGCCGATCACACAGGTAAACGGCAAAGTAAGAATACCCGACGGTGCAGGCCTCGGCATCGAAATCGATCGCTCGGTCATCGAAAAATACCGCGATGCCTGATCCAGGAGGTACTGATGCGTTTTGTTACGTTTCAACACAGCGGCACTAGCCGGGCAGGTATCTTGGTGGGAGATGCATCGCGCGATGACCAAAGCTTGATCGATCTCGATCACCCGTTACTCCACGAAAGGTTGGGAGGCATTGAGCCACAGATTGCCGCTTTTCTTGATTACGGACTGGAAAAAGTTGTGGAGCAGATCGGTCGGTATGCCCTGCCCGATGAGGTGCGCATTCCACTCGACGAGGTAGAGCTTCGCGCGCCGCTTCCGCAGCCGGTTCGCATCCTGGGCATTGCGCACAATTACCACGATGCTCTTGCGGAACGCGGAATGAATCCGCCCAACGAACCGGTGATGTTCGAAAAGGATCCCAAAACAGTGATTGGACCAGGCCAGGCCATTGTACTACCAAAAGGTATCGGCGGCGTCACATATGAAGCAGAACTGGCAGCCGTAATTGGTCGAACTACAAATAATGTGAACGTAGCCGACGCTCTGCAGTATGTCGCCGGTTATGCTGTTTTCAATGATATCAGCGCAAGCGAGGTGATTCGCCAGGACGGTTACATGGAGCGTGGCAAGAATCAGCCAACATTTGGGCCATTCGGTCCCTACCTCGTCACTGCGGACGAGATCGACAATCCACAGTCCCTGCGAGTGAAAATGATCATCGAAGGAGAGTATCTCCAAGATTCATCGACTTCGCGAATGCTGTTCAGTGTCGCTGAGTTGATCTCCATTCTCTCTCGAGAGTCTGCGCTCGAACCCGGCACGGTTATCGCCACGGGCACGCCGGCGGGCGTTGCTGCCATGCACACGCCCCCTGAATGGCTGCGACCAAATACCATGATCAGCGCGCAAGTCGAAAGACTCGGTACGCTGACCAATCCCATTGTGGAGGGGCGCCTCAATGCCTGACCAACCAGTTATCTTGCTCACAAATCCCCTTCACGAGGATGCGGAGGCGCTTCTCGCACCATATGCAACCCTGGTCACAGCACCCGATACGCAACCGGAAACGTTACGCTCTCTCGTCGCTGACGCGCATGGAATTGTGGTACGAGCACAGCTACCAGAAGATATCATGGATCATGCTCCGCACCTCAAGGGGATCGTTCGGCACGGTGTAGGCCTGGATTTCATTCCCGTAGAAGCGGCAACCGCACGAGGAATCCCAGTTGCGAATTTGCCCGGTGTCAACGTTCAAGCGGTTACGGAATACTGCTTCTCTGCATTGCTGCATCTACGTAGATCAGTCGCGAAGATGAACGACATCTTGGAGCATGAGAGCTGGGATGCTGCTCGGGAAATGGCCCCCACAACGTCTGAAATAGGAGGGACGACGCTAGGCATCGTCGGAGTCGGCACCATCGGTCGTCGAGTGGCTGAATGTGGGCTTCTCGGCTTTGGAATGACTGTGCTTGGCTCGTCCAGGCGGCCGGGACGCATGCCGAATGGTGTAGAGGAAGTCGAACTTGACGATCTGTTCTCTCGCAGTGATGCGATTGTCCTCGCTTGTGCGCTTACCAACGAAACACACGGGCTGGTCAATGCGCGCCGGCTGGCATTGATGAAGCCGGACGCTGTACTAATAAACGTCTCTCGGGGCCGGTGATCGAAACCGAAGCTCTTATCGCAGTGCTGCAGGAAAAGGCGATCGGTGGCGCTGCGATCGATGTTTTCGATATACAGCCACTACCACATGATAGCGCTCTGCTGCGCTGTCCACGACTGCTGCTCACACCACACGTCGCGGGTATCACCTCCACATCCATGCGAAACATGAGCGTCGGTGCAGCCGAGGAAATGATTCGTATCTTGTGTGGTGAACGCCCAGCGAACCTGGTCAATTCGGAATGCTGGTCTACACAACTCTAATCAAACGAGGTTTTCCATGCGCATCACACGTATCCAGGCCGTGCCTGTTTCTTATCGAGTGCCGGAAGGACAGAACGTCACACTGGGTATCGGTCGTGCCGTCAAGCGCGATGCTGTCTTGGTGAAGGTCGAAACCGATCAAGGCATCGTCGGCTGGGGAGAAGCACACCATGGCCGCTGCCCGGGGCAATCGCCAAGCTGATCGATACAACAATCAGCGAATTGTTAAATGGGATGGATGCCTTCGATGTAGTGGCGGTATGGAACCGAATCTATCGCATGCAACTCTCCAGCCACGGTATGGGAGCCGCCGCGGCGCTTGCATTGAGCGGCGTCGATATCGCCTTGTGGGATATCCGTGGTAAGGCATGTGGCTGGCCTATTCATCGATTACTGGGTGGCGGCCATAATGCCGTACATGCCTATGCTGGCGGTATCTCGCTCGGTTGGCAGGAAACCTCGGCCCTCGTCGAAGAGGCACAAGGCTATGTCAGGGAAGGATATCGGGCGCTGAAGCTGCGTGTCGGTGATACACCCAAACTCGACATCGCCCGGGCTCGTGCCGTACGTGATGCACTTGGCGACGACATCGACATCCTAGTGGATGCCAATACCGGCTATACCCCAGACGATGTACGCCGCGTCATGCCCGCCTACGAAGAGCTCGCTATCGGCTGGTTGGAAGAACCCTTCCCGCCACACGATTATCGTGCCTACAAGGATGCTTCCACGCTGGGCACCGTGCCGTTGGCGGCTGGGGAAAACCACTACACGCGGTTCGAGTTCACTCGCCTCATCGAAGACGGGGCGGTTCACTTCGCCCAACCCGACCTCTCCAAGACGGGGGCATCACCGAAACCCTGCGTATCGCAGCGCTCACTTCTGCGTGGAAAATGCCCTTGAATCCGCACACCTCGGCGACCGGCATCAATATGGTGGCGACCCTCCATCTGCTTTCCTCGATAGACAACCCCGGCTATTTCGAAGCTGACGTGGCGCGCCACAACCCCTTCCGCGACGAAATCTGCGGTAAGCCTTACAAGCTCGATGCCAACGGCTACGTCGAACCACCGACTGGTCCGGGGTTAGGTATTGAAATTGACGAAAAATTCATCAAAGCCCATCCGCTTATCGAGGGTCCTTGCTACGTGTAATTAGTCACCCGGGGACCGACATCTAGCCTAAATAGTTCACAAGAGTCGAGAATCAGTGCGCTTGGCACTTAAATACCATCTCTGAGACCGCATTTTCGATTTCCGCCAGTCCAGTGCGACTCTGAAATGGCCCAATTGGACCACTCTAAGGAGGACGAGATGATAGGGTGCTGTGCTATTCCAGGGACTCGTAGGGCAGGCCGACGTAGTTCTCGGTGATGAAAGCCGAGCCCCGGCATGTTCAACAAGGGCTCGGCAAGGAGCTAAACCAGCACAGCATCTCCCTATTTATTTAAGTAGACGAATGGCATGATTTTCAACATATTCAGAAAGCCCGGCCTCGCCGAACTCACGCCCTATACCGCTAAGCTTGATGCCGCCAAACGGCATGCGAAGGTCCAGAGACTCAAAGGAGTGGGTATTGACAAAAGTGCTTCCTGCCTCGATACGAGAAGCCAGCGTCATCCCGCGCACATGATTCGCCGTCCAGATAGACGACCCAAGGCCATATTCGGTATCGTTTGCCCATTCGACGACTTGATCCTCATCCTCGTAAGCGATCACCGGAATAATAGGTCCAAACTGCTCACAGCAACTCACTTCGTCGCTATGGGACGCACCTATAACGACATGCGGGAGCACGTAGTAACCATCGTTTTTATCCACTCCCTCAGCCAAGCGACCAAGCTCAACAATACGTGCACCCGACGCCTTGGTGGAATCAATCAGTTTGCAAACATTGCGATATTGAGCCTCAGTGGCAAGCGGCCCGAACTTGACGCCCTCCATTAAACCATGGCCGACTACAAACTCTTCGACCCGGCTGCATAGGGCGTCGACAAAGCGGTCATGCATCGACGCTGGCACATAGATTCTCTTGACCGCAAAGCAGATTTGCCCAGAACGTGTAAAGATACCCGGAATCATACGATCCAACGTATGTTCGATATCGGCATCGTCAAGCACAATCGCTGGATCATTGCCGCCCAGCTCAAGAGTGACGTTCTTGATACTACCAGAGGCACTAGCCATCACCGAGCGCGCGGTGGTCGTTCCTCCCGTGAAGCCTACCTTGCGTACCAGCGGGTGAGTTGTCAGGGCCTCACCTACTTCAACATCACCATGGACGACATTGATGACACCCGGGGGAAACAGTGCCGCCATGCGCTGCAAGGCAATAGTCAGCGCAGCAGAGGCGAATGGCGATGGCTTGAGCACCAATGTATTGCCGGTCGCCAACGCAGGTGCCAGCTTCATCATGGTGAGGACTACCGGCATATTCCAGGGCACAATGGCTGCCACAACGCCGCGCGGCTGTTTTTCAATACGAATCGTGCACTGATCATCGTCGATATTGACAGGCTCTAGAAATGTCTCAGCAAGACTAGCCGTGTGCTGTAACACACCCTTGCCAAGAGCAAAGTCCGTCTGAGCTTCCCAGAGCACGCCTCCATGTTCACGAACCAGTAGTGGGGCCAGCTCCTCAGCACAGTCGCCGAGGACTTCACCCGCTTTCATCATCAGCTCGACCCGCGATTTTGGGTCGAGCTTTCTCCATGTGAGGTAGGCCTGGTGCGCTGCGTGGATGGCTCGCTCAGCATCTTCGTCGGTACCCACAGCCACTCTAGCCACAACATCCGAGAGCTTTCCCGGATCGAGATGGTCGCGGTATTTGCCAACTTCGACAACATCACCAGCAATGAAATGCCCAATTCTTACGACATCATCTTTTTCAGGAACCATGATAAACTCCTTTATCTTTAGCAAGCACTTTCATGCCACATGCGAAAACCAAACATAGTGGGCAAGGTATTTTCAGCACCTATTTAAGCTTTACAATTGGCTTGATAACGGAACCACTTTTAGAGTCTTCGAAGCCTTTATTTATCTCATAAATGGAATAAAACTTGACAAGCTTGTCAAAGGGAAACGCCCCTGCTTCCACAGGCTCACCAGCCGAGGGATGAACTCTTGGGGAATTGCGCTCCCCTGAACCACAGTTTTGAAAGTCCAGCCCTTTACAAGCGACAAACCGACCTCGAAGGGGACTTCTGTTCCGGGTGCGGCCGCCCCCACCATTACCAATGTGCCACGAATCCCTAGTACTTCAGCAGCTTGCTTGGTAACCTGAGGAATCGCTGTTGTATCGACAGCATACTTGGCGCCATCCCCTTCTGTGATTTTTTTAATTTCCTCAACAGCATCTAGTCCACTGGAATTGACCGTATGGGTAGCCCCAATTTCTCGTGCAAGTTCGAGCCGAGAGTCATGGATATCTACGGCAATGACGGTGGTACAGCCTGCAACCTTGGCCGCCATGATAGCCGCTGAGCCTACCGCACCAACGCCAAACACCACCAGTGATGTGCCCGCTTCTGGTCTGATTTCGTTAAGAACAGCCCCAGCCCCAGTTTGAAAGCCACACCCCAATGGGCCCATCATTTCTAGAGGCACGTCTTTATCAATGACCACGACACTCTCCTGCACGACATTGGCATGCGTCGCAAAGGATGACTGTCCAAAAAAGTGAGATGATATACATTCACCGTGGCAAGACAGTGATGTTGTGCCATCTCGACGCCGCCCACCAAAGTCCTCTGCGAATAGGTTCTCGCAATAGGCCATTCGGCCGGCTCGACACTGCTTACATTTCCCACAATATGCGGCCGACAGCACGACATGGTCACCGACTTCAATGTTGTTTACCGCGTTCCCTATTGCTGTCACGACCCCCGCCCCTTCGTGACCTAACACAGCCGGCAATGGAGTCGGGTAAACACCATCTCTCACAATTGCATCAGTGTGGCAGATGCCTGTCGCCACCATTTCTACCCGGACTTCATTACCTTGAAGGGCATCCAGCTCAAGGGTTTCGATAGAGAGAGGTGCGCCGGTATCACGGGCAACAGCTGCAGTAATTGTCATTGTCATGGGTATCGCTCCTTTCAAATTATTCGGAATAACATCTAACTACGACTTTAAATAACCATTGCTAACATCGGCGTTGATGCTTCAGGTGAGGCCGGGAGAGCCTGTAGTATTCCTTCATGCGGTGACGAGAGAGCGAGCGTGAACGCCCGCTCGCACGTCAAACCTTGGCGGTAGCGGCCAGCTGGCTGTGCTGATCCTGCGCGTCTTCCTTGGCCCGCGGGCGGGCGTGACGCGTCTGCAGCTCCGGCTTGTCGGTCTTGGCCAGCTCGACGTCGAACACCACCTCGGAGAACGGACCGTCCAGCTCACGCTTGTCGATCTCGGCCGGGTCTTCGATGCGCGTCGCCGGCACCACCAGCTCCTCGCGGGTGGCAAAGGCGAAGTCGTCCCAGGTGTACTCGTCGCCGGCCAGGTTGATCTGGGTGGTCAAGTGCTGGTGGCCCGGTGCGGAGATGAAGTAGTGGATATGCGCCGGGCGCTCGCCGTGGCGGCCCAGGGCCTTGAGCACCTGGTCGGTGGGGGCGCCTTCCGGCACGCCATAGCCGGAGGGGATGATGCTGCGTGCGGTGTAGCGGCCGTCGCTGTCGGTGTAGATGGTGCGGCGCATGTTGTACTCGCTCTGGCTCGGGTCGAAGAACGAGTAGTTACCCTTGGAGTTGCAGTGCCAGATCTCCACCTTGGCGCCGGGGATCGGCTGGCCGTTCACGTCGCGTACCTGGCCGGTCAGCCACATCACCTCGCCGTCGGGGTCGCTGCCGTCATCCAGGCGGGCGAAGCCCTCGGCTTCCGGGGCACCGGCCACGTACAGAGGGCCCTCGATGGTGCGCGGCGTGCCGCCGGTGCGCTTGGCCTCGGCGTCGGCGGCGTCCTGGCGCATGTCCAGGTAGTGGTCGAAGCCCAGGCCCGGCGAGAGCAGGCCGAACTGGGTCTCGTGGCCGAGGGCGTTGAGCAAGCTGACGGTCGACCAGTACTCCTCCTCGCTGACGTCGAAGTCGTCGATCAGGCGGTAGAGGTCCGATAGCAGGCGGTGCATGATCTGCTTGGCGCGGTCGTTGCCGCCAGGCTGGTCGAAACCGGCGACGCTGTTCAGGAAGTCCTGCACGTCGGGGGTGTCGAAAATTTTAATCGTCATTGGGTACATTCCATTCAAGGTTAGTTGGCGAGCTCATCGGTGCTGTGAACCCCTGCAAGGCATCAGGCAAACGCAGTGAGAGACGTAGATTCCCAGGCCAGCCGCACTTTGGCGGCGAGTACGTCATCTTGCGGATCGTGGTTCCACAGCCAGTCGAAGCGGGTCTCCAGCTCGGAAGCGACTTTATCTTCGTCATCATCAATGCCTGGGGCGCTGTACTCGTAGAGATCCCCCGCCTCGTGGGAGGTGCGCTGAACCTTGCAGGTGCGCTCATGACGCACCGCATCAAAGGCTGCTAAGGCTTGCTGGGCGTTGTGTCGAGTGCAGGCTTGATCGGTGAGCAGGCTAGCCAGCACGTAGGCATCCTCTAGCGCTTGGCCGGCTCCCGCCCCTTGGTGAGGTACCATGGCGTGGGCCGCGTCACCGACGATCAGCACTCGATCACGGTGATAACGAGGCAGTTCCGGCAGCTCATGCAGCGCCCAGCGGGTAGGCTCGGGAATGCACTCCAAGATAGCCTGGGAGCCAGCGCCCCAGCCCTCGAACACGCCCAGCATCTCCTCTTGGCTCACGGGCTTGACCCACGCTTCACCTTCGGCAAGCGTAGGGGTGGCGGTAGAACGGTCTGTGATAAAGGCCACCACATTGATCAGCTCGGACTGCTTGACGGGAAACGTCAGGATGTGTCGATCGGGTCCAAGGTACATCTGCGGCACCAGAGCCAGCCGCTTGTCAGCGCCTTTGGCCGCCATGGCCTCCTCCAGTTGCCCGGTAGGTATCATTCCGCGATAGGCGTAGGTGCCGCTCCAGAACGGGTTGAATTCGCCGTACTGTTCAGGGGGAAGAACATGTTCCCGCACCGCCGATTTGATGCCGTCATAACCAATCAAAATGTCACAGCGATGACGACTACCATCCTCGAAAGCCACCTCGACGCCCTCTGCATCCTGCTGGACCTCGATACAGCGCTTGCCGAACTGAGCGATTCCTTTGGGCAGGTTGGCTACGATGGCATCCAGGAAATCAGCCCGATGCACCGAGGACTGGCCGCATCCCGGCGCCAGCGAGGCGGTCAGGTAAGCGTCGTCACGCCAGCAACGCCACTCGAACCAGACATCCTCATAGGGGGCCGGAGAGGAATCGGCGATGCGGCGGTACGATTGCTCCAGACCGAGCAGTTGGATGGCCCGGACGGCGTTGGGCCCGAAGGAGACACCGGCGCCAATTTCGGAAAAGTGCGGTGCTGCTTCGAACAGCTGCACGTCGAGTCTCGGGTCCCGAGAGAGGGCCACGGCAAAAGCTACGCCGCCAATGCCGCCGCCGACGATGCCGATAGAGAGGCGTTCTGGTTGAGGGTCGGATACCATGGTCGTGCTCTCGTAAACTGAATGAAGGATGTGCCCTCACGCTAGGCACGCGGCTTGTCGGCGACCACACAGCCCCCTGCATTCACTGCATAAGCACGACTAATAAGTCTAAAAAACAATGATTTACGTCGTTTTTCGCCTATCGACACTCGACCTATGTCCAATGCCTCGATGAGCGAAAAACATCCCCTGACGACGAGAACGCCATGCTCAAACTCTCGGAGATCGACGTGAACCTGCTGGTGGTGTTCGACCTCCTCTATCAGGAATTGAATACCCAACGGGTGGCCCTGCGCCTCGGCCTCACCCAACCCGCGGTCAGCCACGCCCTGAAGCGGCTACGTACCCTATTTGAAGATGAACTATTCGAACGCACCTCTCAGGGACTAATGCCGACGCCTCTTGCCACACGCTTGCATGCTCCCGTACACCAGGCCCTCACACAGCTGCAGGAAACCCTTAACCAGGCCGACGATTTCGATCCATCAACCAGTGACCGCACCTTCAATTTCGCCATGACCGACATCGGTGAGATCGTCTTCTTGCCGCGTCTGCTCGAGCACCTGGCCCAAGAGGCCCCAGGCATCTCGTTGAGCACGGTACGTCATCACACCGAGGATCTGAAACAGGAAATGGAGGAAGGACGCATCGATCTGGCCATCGGCCTGATCCCCCAGCTCGGCGCTGGTTTTTACCAGCAACGGCTGTTCGATCAACGCTATGTCTGCCTGATGCGCAAGGGCCATCCTTGCAGCCGCGGCGCCTTCACTCTGGAAGCGTTCCAGTCCGCTCGACATGCAGTGGTAGTGGCCAAGGGTACCGGGCATGGTCAGGTCGAGACCTGGCTGGCCAAGGCTGGAGTGAGCCGCCCCGTGCGACTCGAAGTACCTAATTTCGCCGCCGTACCCTACCTCGTTGCCGATAGCGACTTGATCGTGACAGTGACGCACAAGCTTGCCGAAGTGACCCGCGAGCGCTTCGGGCTGTGTATCCGCGACCATCCACTCTCGCTGCCAGAGATTCCCATCAGAATGTTCTGGCATCGACGCTTCCATCGCGACCCGGGTAACCAGTGGTTACGCCAACAGCTTTTCTCTATGTTCGTCGAGGAGTGAGTCTCACCCGAGGGTTGCGGCGCGGCCACCCAGCCGACATGATATCTGAAACCACAGTTTCAGGAGCCGGCATGGCCAGATCCTCGCAGGCGCGTTCCTTTCTCGCCCGGGTGCGCAGTGCGCTGCCCTCTCTTCACCCGGCCGAGCGCCGGCTGGGCGAGTTCGTGTGTGATTTCCCCGGTGAAATCGCCAGTTACGATGCCCAGGAGTTGGCGAAGTTTGCCGGGGTCTCCAAGGCGACGGTGTCGCGCTTCGTGCGCCGGCTAGGCTACGAGAGCTACGAGGCGGCTCGCAAGCATGCCCGGGAGGAGCAGGCCACCGGCTCGCGACTCTTCCTGCAGAGCGCCGCCCTCGAGCCGGGCGAGCGCTCCCTGGCGCTCAACCTCGACCAGGGCAAGGACAACCTGGACCGCACCTTCTCGGCGATCACCCAGGCGCAGGTAGACGAGGTGGCCCGGGCCATTCTCGAGGCGCGCAAGAGCTGGGTCATCGGTTTTCGCGCCAGCCACCCCTTCGCCGACTACCTGCGCTGGCAGCTCATCCAGGTGGTGGAGCAGGTGGTCAGCCTGCCCGGCGGCGGTGAGACCCTGGGTGAGCATCTGGTCAGCGTGCACCAGGAGGACTGCGTGATCGTCTTTGGCCTACGCCGCCGAGTGGCGATCACCGAGCAGGTGCTCGCCGAGGCCCGGGAGAGCGGTGCCCGAGTGCTCTACATCACCGACGAGGGCGTCGCCCCGGACCCCAGCGTCACCTGGCACTTCCGCTGCTGCACCCTGGCGGCGGGCTCCCTCTTCAACCACACCGCCGTCATGGCGCTCTGCCACCTGCTGGCCATGCGCGCCATCGAGCTGGCCGGCGACGCCTCGCGCCGCCGCCTGCGCCGAATAGAAACCCTGAACGATAAGCTCGAAGAGTTGTAGGAAGACGGCACCAACCTGGCGCAAAACGCTACCAATCTGCACACTTTGTGGGCACAAAGCGAAATATTCGCGTTGCCGAATAGAGTACGCTTCGGAAGTAATTCGCTGTTTTTCATGTGAAACTACAGTTTCATAAATCAGATGGCATGAAACTTGGATCACTTAAGGCGACTACCGCCGCACGTGAAAGCGGTGGGCCAATACCGCCACCTGGCGCCCAGCGGGGCCGCACGACCGCCCGAGGTGCCGCCGATGACAGGACCAAGATCATGCTGAAACGTACCGCTCTGGTAACCGCCATGTCCGCCGCCCTGATGGCCTCCGCCGCTCACGCCAGCTCGCTGTCGATCCAGGTGCTGGGCCAACCCGCCGGCTCCGGTCTGATTGCCCAGCAGAAGGAGCAGCCCTTCTTTACCGACCTGGCAGAGCACACCGGCCTGGACGTCCAGGTGCAGTACCTGCCGGTGGACGTGGCGGGGGTTCCCGATACCGACGGCCTGCGCGTGCTGCGCTCCGGGCTCTTCGATATCGTCTCCCTGCGCGGCCCCCAGGTGAGCCGCGACGAGCCCTCCATCCTCGGGCTCGATCTGATCGGGCTGAATACCAGCTTCGAGGCCGGGCGCGAGAACGTCGCCGCCTTCTACGACTACGTGGACAACCGCCTGCAGGAGCGCTTCAATGCCAAGCTGCTGGGCACCTGGCCCGCCGGCCCCCAGGTGATCTTCTGCCGCGGCGAAGTCGGCGGCCTGGATGATCTGCGCGGCAAGCGCGTGCGCGTGGGCGACCAGAGCGCCGCCAACTTCGTCGGCCAGCTGGACGCCACCGGCATCTCGATGCCCTTCGGCGACGTCCAGCAGGCGCTCTCCCGCGGCGTGATCGACTGCGCCATCACCGGCCCCGCCTCGGCCAACTCCGGCGGCTGGCCGGAAGCCACCACCACGGTGCTGCCCATCGCCCTGCAGTTGGCCATCAATGGCTACGCCATCAACCTGGATACCTGGAACAGCCTGACCAGCGAGCAGCAGAGCCAGCTGGAATCGGCCATTGCCGAGCTGAGCGACGAGATCTGGGAGTACTCCGAGGAGCTCTATGCAGACGCCATGCGCTGCAACGCTGGCGAGACGCCCTGCGAGTACGGCAACGCCTACTCACTGACCGAAGTGCCGGTGACCGACGAGGACCTGGCGAAGGTGGCCGCCGCGGTGGAAGAGGTTTCCCTGCCAATCTGGGCGCGCCAGTGCAACGCCGCCGCCTCGGACTGCGAGGCCGTGTGGCGCGATACCGTCGGCCAACAGCTGGGCCTCTAAGGCTGGGAGGCGACGATGACGATCTACGCTCGCATTCTCGGCATGCTGTTCGGCGCCATGATGATGATTCTGGCCCTACTGATCACGGTGGAAACCGTGATCCGCAAGGCGTTCTCGATGTCGCTCGGCGGGGTCGATGAGCTGGGTGGCTACGCCATCGCCATCGCAGCCCCGCTGGCGTTCTGCGTGGCCATGGTCGAGCAGTCCCACATCCGCATCAACCTGGTGCACATGCGCCTGCCCTCCCGGGTGCAGGCGGTGCTCAACGCCCTAGCCGCCCTTACCCTCGGGCTGCTGGCGGCCTTCCTGCTCTACTTCACTATCCAGACCGTCCAGGACACCCGACTCTACGGCTCCATCGCCCAGACGCCACGGGCCACGCCGCTGATCTACCCCCAGACGGTGTGGCTGATCGCCATGAGCGCCTTCACCCTGGCCGCCGCGGTGCTGACCGTGCAGGCCATGGGGCTGCTGCTGCGAGGCGACTGGAAGGCACTCAACCTCCGCTTCGGCCCCAGCTCGACCCAGGACGAACTGGACGCGGAGCTCGAGGATCTGAAACAGCGCGACGGAGGCCAGTCATGAGCATTCCCCTGATCGCCGCGGCGTTCTTCATCATGCTCGGCCTGATGTTGCTGAGCATTCCGGTGGCCGTGGCCATTCTCTTCGTCGGCGTGATCGGCGGCTACCTGATGCACGGCTTCCCCCTGGTGGACATGATGGGCGGCGTGATCTGGAGCAGCCTGAACAGCCCCTCCATGCTGGCGATCCCGCTGTTCATGCTACTCGGCGAGCTGCTGCTGCGCGGCGGTATCGCCGACCGCATGTACGCGGCTCTCTCAGTGTGGTTCAACCGCCTGCCGGGCGGGCTTCTCCACACCAACATCGCCACCTGCACGCTATTCTCCGCCACTTCGGGCTCCTCGGTGGCCACCGCCGCCACCGTGGGCACCATCTCGTTGCCGGCGCTGCAGAAGTACCGCTACCCGGTGCGCCCCGCCCTGGGCTCGCTGGCCGCCGGCGGCACCCTGGGCATCCTGATTCCCCCCAGCATCAATCTGCTGGTCTACGGCCAACTGGCCAACACCTCGGTCAGCCAGCTCTTCGCCGCCGGTCTGATACCGGGCATCACCCTGGCCCTGCTGTTCTCCCTCTACCTCTTCGTGGCCCACGGCAAGGCGGGCAGCGCCTCCATGGTGGAGGTCAACCTGCCACTGCGCGAGAAGCTCGCCCTCTCGCGTCACCTGGTGCCGCCCTTGGTGATCTTCGGGGTGGTGATGGGCAGCATCTACGGGGGGATTGCCACGCCCACCGAGTCCGCCGCCATCGGGGTGATGATCGCGCTGGCCTTTATCGTGGCCGGCGGCAAGCTGAGCTTCGATCTGCTGATCCACTGCTCGCTGCACGCCGCCAAGACCACCGGCATGGTGATCATCGTGCTGATGTGCGCCCTGCTGCTCAACGTGACCCTCTCCATGCTGGGCGTGACCCAGGCGCTGACCCAGTGGGTGGCCAGCTTCGGCCTGACCCAGGTGGGCCTGCTGCTGGTGCTGCTGCTCTTCTACGTGGTGCTCGGCACCTTCATGGATGCCATGTCGATGCTGGTGCTGACGGTGCCGATCACGGTGCCGATGGTAATGGCCGTGGGCGTGGACCCGATCTGGTTCGGCATCTTCATCGTGCTGATGTGCGAAATCGCCTTGATCACCCCGCCGGTGGGCATGAACCTCTTCGTGGTACAGGGCGTACGCAAGGACGGTGGCAGCTTCAACGACGTCATCTGGGGCTCGCTGCCCTTCGTGATGATCATGGCGCTGTTCACCCTCGCCATCATGGTCTGGCCACAGATCGTGATGTGGCTCCCCGACCTGCTGGCGGGGCGCTGATCAATGAACCATTACCCTGGAGACGCCACTCCGCCAGCCCCCTATCGCGTTCTGGCCATCAACCCCAACACCAACCCAACCGTCACCCAGCACGTTCAGGCGGTGCTGCAGGCCCAGGCCCCGCCCGGGGTGGTCGTCGAGGCGGTGAGCCCGCCCCACGGGCCCCACGCGGTGGAGAGCGGGCAGGACAAGGCCTGCGCCACGCGCCACGTGCTGGAGCTAATCCGCACCCGCATGGCAGAGGGCTACGCCGGCTATATCCTCGCCTGCTTCGATGATATCGCCGTCGCCGAGGCCCGCGCCCTCACCGGCGCCCCGGTGGTCAGCCTGGCGGAAGCGGGCATCCGCAGCGCGGATGCCACCGGCGGCCCCTTCACGGTGATCACCACCTTCGACGGGGCCGTGGCCACCATCGAGTCGCTCTGCGAGCGCTACAACATCAACGAGCGCTGCCGCGTGGTGGCCACCGGTATCGGCGTCAGCGACACCGCGGCACGCACACCCGAGGCCGAGGCGCGGCTGGCAAGGCTCTGCGAGCAGGCTCGGGCGCAGGGGGCTCGCGCCATCGTGCTGGGCTCCGGCGCCTTCGCCGGGCGCGGCGCGGCGCTTTCCGCGCGCCATGGCCTGGCAGTGATGGACGGCTTCGCCGAGGCGCTGGCCTTCGTGCTGTGCCATGCCGAGCCCCCGAAGGCGCAGGGCACCTAGCCCGGATATTTCATGAGCGCCGCCAGTACGCTTCAGGTACATACACCCGACGCAGCCGTTCCAACAGCAGGTAGGCCAGACCGTCTCACCCCATCCAGCCCACAAAAAAGCCCGAGCAGTGCCCGGGCCTAGGAGGACGAGATGATAGGGTGCTGCGCTATTCCAGGGACTCGTAGGGCAACCCCACGTAGTTCTCGGCGATGGTGGTGAGGCCGGCGCGGGAGCCGGTGACATAGTCCAGTTCGGCCTGCTGCATGCGTGCGCCGAAGTCCTCCTCCTCGGAAAACTTGTGCAGCATCGACGTCATCCACCAGGAGAAGCGCTCGGCCTTCCAGACCCGCCGCAGGCAGGTCTCGGAGTAGCGTTCGATCAGGTCGCTGCGCCCCTCGTGATAGACCTTGCACATCAGCGAGTAAAGCGTGCTGACGTCGCTGGCGGCCAGGTTGAGGCCCTTGGCACCGGTGGGTGGCACGATATGCGCCGCATCGCCGACCAGGAACAGCCGCCCATACTGCATCGGCTCGGCGACGAAGCTGCGCAGCGGCGCGATGCTCTTCTCGATGGAGGGACCGGTGACCAACTTGGCGGCGACCTCATCGGGCAGGCGACGCTTGAGCTCTTCCCAGAAGCGCGCGTCGGGCCAGTCTTCTACCTTTTCGTCCAGCGGCACCTGGACATAGTAGCGGCTGCGGCTCTCGGAGCGCATGCTGCACAACGCGAAGCCGCGCTCGTGGCGAGCGTAGATCAGCTCATCGGAGACCGGCGGCGTATCCGACAGGATCCCCAGCCAGCCGAACGGATAGACCTTCTCGAAGGTCTTGATGCGATCCTCGGGGATCGTCTGGCGCGATACGCCGTGATAGCCGTCGCAGCCGGCCACGTAGTCGCAGTCCAGGCGCACGGTCTCGCCGTCCTTCTCGAAAGTTACATAGGGCTTGGTATCGTGCGCGTCGCTCTCGAGGTCGTGGAGCTGAACGTTGTCGGCCTCGTAGACGGTCTGGCCGCCGCTGGCTTCGCGGGCCTCCATCAGGTCGCGGGTGACCTCGGTCTGACCGTAGACCATCACCCGTTTGCCGCCGGTCAGCTCGGCCAGATCGACGCGCACCTGGCGGTTGTCGAAAGCCAGCGCAAAACCGTCGTGGGGCAAGCCTTCGGCGTTCATCCGCTGATCGACGCCAGCCTCGCGCAGCAGGTCGGCCATGCCCTGCTCCAGCACCCCGGCGCGGATGCGGCTGAGCACGTACTCACCGCTCTTGCGCTCGAGGATCACGTTGTCGATCCCCTGGCGCTGCAGCAGTTGGCCAAGCAGCAGGCCCGACGGGCCGGCGCCGATGATCGCCACCTGTGTCTTCATGGTCAGTGCCTCTATCGTGTCGTCATAATCGTTGGATTCGATAGTGGTATTTTTCAGTGATTGAGGGCGCGACTTAAGGCACCATTGACCCATAAAACAGGACAAATCGCACATAATGATTAGACGTTAGTCGACGTCACGAGAGGAACCCCGCATGCCCGCCCTCAGCCACGATGCCGTGCCGGTGTTCAAGCTCTATGGCGAAACCCGCCACTGGCCGACCCCGGATCTGCTGCACTGCGAATCCATCGCCGAACGCAGCCAGCTCCATGACTGGCACATCAAGACCCACCGCCATGCCGACCTGCTGCACCTGCTGCATATCGCCGCCGGCGAGGTGGTGCTCGACCTGGAAGGCAGCCAGACGCGCTTCGGTGGCCCGGCGCTGATCGTGGTGCCGGCCATGGCGATCCACGGCTTTCGCTTCGAGCAACAGATTCGCGGGCATATCATCACCCTGGCCCAACCGCTGGCCGAGCACCTGATCGGCGCCCTCGGCCATCAGGGCGCCGCCCTGCAGCGCGGCGGCCACTACCGGCTGGTGGATAGCAGCGAGGCCCAGTCCATCGCCCTGCTGGTCGCCCAGATCGCCGACGAGTATCGTCGCCCGGCGGCCAACCGCGAAGTGGTCCTCCATGCCCTGACCCAGGCGCTGGCGGCACAGATCGCCCGCCGCGCGGAGCGCCAGCGCAGCCACGCGGCGACGCCACGCCCACTGTCCAACACCAGCGACCGCGGACGCGGCCACCTGCAGCGCTTCCAGGCGCTGATCGAGGCCCACTACCGCGAGCAGCCCACCGTCGAATCACTGGCCAAGCAGCTCGGGATTACCGCCGCCCACCTCAACACCCTGTGCCGCCAACTGGCCGACCGCAGCGCCCTGCAGTTGCTCCACGAACGCGTGCTGCTCGAGGCCAAGCGCCAGCTCACCTACACCAACATGACCATCAGCGAGGTCGCCGACAGCCTCGGCTTCTCGGAACCGGCCTATTTCACGCGCTTCTTCAAGCGCCACACCGGGCTTACGCCCAAGGGGTTTCGGCTGCGGCAGCACGGCACGCCTGACGACTGAGCGTTACGAACAGTCCAGGGGCCTAATCCACGAAGTGAGCATGGGCGATCTTAGATACAACGAAGGAGATATTGATGAAATTCCAGGACAACACTTTTATCGTCAGCGGCGGCGCCTCGGGCCTCGGTGAAGCCACGGTGCGCGCCCTGCACGGCGCCGGCGGCAAGGTCGTGATCGCCGATATCAATGCCGAGCGCGGCGAGGCGCTGGCCGCCGAGCTGAATGCCCAGGGTGCGGATGAGCGCGTGCGCTTCCGGCGTACCGACGTGACCAGCGAAGACGATGCCCAGGCCGTGGTCGACCTCGCCTTGGGGGCCTTCGGCGGCCTGCAGGGGCTGATCAACTGCGCCGGGATCGGCGACCCCGCCAAGGTAGTCGATCGTCATGGCGAACCGCTGCCACTCGACGCCTTCTCGCGTATCGTCAACATCAACCTGTTGGGCAACTTCAACATGCTGCGACTGGCCGCGGCGGCCATGGCCAAGGGCAAGCCCCAGGCCGACGGCGAGCGCGGAGTGATCATCAACACCGCGTCGGTGGCCGCCTTTGATGGTCAGATCGGCCAACCCGCATACGCGGCCTCCAAGGGCGGCATCGTCGCCATGACCCTGCCCATCGCTCGCGAACTGGCGCGTCACGGCATTCGCGTGATGACTATCGCTCCGGGGCTGTTCCGGACGCCGCTGATGGAGTCGCTGCCGGAAGAGGCCCAGCAATCCCTGGCGGCGTCCATCCCCTTCCCCAGCCGCCTGGGCGAGCCCGACGAGTTCGCGCGCCTAGCCTGCCATATCGTCGACAACCCCATGCTCAACGGGGAGACGATTCGCCTGGATGGGGCCATTCGCATGGCACCGCGTTAAATCGGGTAGTGGCGCGGCCCCAGCTGCAGCGTCATCCAGCGCAGCTCGGTGAACTCCTCGATGCCAGCCTTGCCACCGAAGCGTCCGTAGCCGCTATCCTTGACCCCGCCGAACGGCATCTGCGGCTCGTCGTGGACGGTCGGCGCGTTGATATGGCAGATGCCCGACTGGATGCGCCCGGCGACCTTGATCGCCCGCGCGGTGTCGCGGCTGAATACCGCCGCCGAGAGGCCATAGTCGCTGTCGTTGGCGACGCGAATCGCCTCCTCTTCACCGTCGACGCGGATCATCGCCACCACCGGGCCGAACGACTCCTCCGAGTAGAGGCGCATCTGCTTGGTCACGCCGTCGATTACCGTGGCCTGCATCACAACGCCCTCGGCCTTGCCGCCAGCGGCCAGACGTGCGCCCTGGCTCAGCGCGTCGTCGATAAGGCCGTTGAGCTTGGTGCCCGACTCGGCGTTGATCAAGGTGCCGAGGGCGTTGCCCTCGGCGCGGGGATCGCCGGCCTTGAGCGCCTTGGCGCGGGCGGCGAGCTTTTCGACGAAGGCGTCGGCGACGCTGTGGTCGACGATCAGCCGCTCGGTGGACATGCAGATCTGGCCCTGGTTGAAGAAGGCGCCGAAGATCGCCGCATCCACCGCGGCGTCGAGGTCAGCGTCATCGAGCACCAGGAACGGCGCCTTGCCGCCCAGTTCCAGCAGCGCCGGCTTGAGATGCTTGGCGGCCTTCTCGGCGATGATCCGCCCGACCTGGGTCGAGCCAGTGAAGTTGACACGGCGCACCGCCGGATGCTCGACCAACGCCGCCACCACCGCCGGGGCGTCGTCCGGGGCATTGGTGATCACATTGACCACGCCGTCGCCGAGTCCCGCCTCGACCAGCACCTCACCGATCAGGTGATGGGTCGCCGGGCACTGCTCGGAGGCCTTGAGGATCACGCTGTTGCCACACGCCAGCGGCGTCGCCACGGCGCGGGTTCCGAGGATGATCGGCGCGTTCCAGGGCGCGATGCCCAGCACCACGCCGCACGGCACGCGCACACCCATGGCCATGTTGTCGGGCACATTGGAGGGGATCACGTCGCCCTGGATCTGGGTGGTCAGGGCGGCGGCCTCGCGCAGCATGCCGGCGGCGACCATCACGTTGAAGCCGGCCCAGCCGGGGGTGGCACCAGTCTCGTCGACCATGCGCTCGATGAACTCCGCCTGGCGCGCCTCCACCAAATCGGCGGCCTTGAGCAGCTTGGTGCGACGCTCCCTGGGGCCGCTCTGTGACCAGCTGTCGAAAGCGGCCTGGGCGGATTCCACCGCACGGGTGGCGTCCTCTACCGTAGCGGCCGCCGCCGTGGTCACGGCCTCGGTGCTCAGCGGATTGTGACGGGCGAAGGTCGCGCCGCCCTGGGCGGCACTGGATGCGCCGCCGATCAGCAGGTCTAGCTTGGTCATCTCGTCACTCCTTGTCGTCATGGAATCGCCTAGGCGCTAGATCAGCCATAGGGTCAATACCGGAAAGGCCAGCAGCAGCACTAGGCGCAGCAGGTCGGCGACGATGAACGGCGCCACCCCGCGGTAGATCTCCCCCAGCTTGACGTGGGGCGCCATGGCCTTGATCACGAACACGTTCATACCCACCGGTGGCGTCACCAGTCCCAGTTCCACCGTCAACACGGTGAGAATACCGAACCAGATCGGGTCGATCCCCAGCATGGTGATAATTGGGAACACCACCGGTACGGTGATCACCAGCATGGCGATGGAGTCCATGAACATGCCGAGCACGAAGTACATCAGCAGAATCAGCAACAGCACTACCATAGTCGGTACATCGAGACCTCCGAGGAACTGGCTGATGCTGAACGAGATCCGCGACACCGAGATGAAGTAGCCCAGCGTCTCGGCGCCCATCAGCATGAAGAACACTACCGCCGACAGCGCCAGGGTCTCCTGCACGCTGCGCCACAGCCCGGCCAGGCGCATGCCCTTGTAAAGGGCGTACAGCAGGGTGGCGAAGGCACCTACCGCCGCCCCCTCGGTGGGCGTGAACATGCCCTGATAGATACCGAAGATGATGATCACGAAGACCGTGAAGAACGGCACCAGGCCGGCGATCGACTTGAGCTTGTCCAGCGCGCTGGAGGGCTCGCCGGGCACCGCCAGCTCGGGCTTGAGGCGCATCACCACGGTCACCGTCAGGGCGTAGAACAGCAGCCCTATCAAGCCGGGGATGATCCCGGCGGCAAACATGTCGCCCACCGACTGCTCGGTGATCACCGCATAGATCAGCAGCGCGATGCTGGGCGGGATCATGATGCCCAGGGTACCGCCGGCGGCCAGAGTGCCGGTGGCCAGCGAGCGCGCGTAGCCATGCTTCTCCATCTCCGGCAGTGCGACCCGGGTCATGGTGCTGGCGGTGGCCAGCGATGAACCGGAGATCGCCGAGAACACCCCGCAGGAACCCACCGTGGCGATCGCCATGCCGCCCTTCCAGCCGCCGCACATCACCCGCGTGGAGTTGAACAGCATGCCGGCCATGCCGGAGTGGGCCGCCAGCACCCCCATCAGGATGAACATCGGGATGGCGCTGAAGCTGTAGCTCGAGAGCACGTCCACCGGCACCGACTTGACCATCGACACCGCCGCCCCCCAGGAGATCACCTGGGCGAAACCGACCACGCCGACGATCAGCATCGACAGCGCCACCGGCACGCGCAGTACCAGCAGCACCAGCAACCCGATCAGGCCGAGGCCGCCAATCATTTCACTGCTCATTGGCGCCTCCCCCTTCGGTGGCGAACAGGCTGCCGAGCAGCACGTGGATCAGGCTGCGCGCGGCAAGCAGTGCGCACAGCACGGCACCGAACTGGTAGATCGGCCCCATCGGGATGCGCAGGTCCTGGGTGACCTGGCCGCGACGCGCGGCGCTGGCCGCCTCCTGCCACAGCCCCAGGGTCATCAGCACCCCGAGCACGCAGAAACCGATCAGGTAGATGCCGCCGAGGCGCTGCTTGAAGGCTTCGGGCAGGCGGTGGCTGAAGGCCTCAACCACCACCTGGCTCTTTTCGATATTGGCCGCCATGGCCGCCAACAGCGCAAACATCATCAAGTAGCTGACCAGCTCCACGCTGCCGCTGACGCTCCAGTTGATGTTGCCGGCCGAGAGCCGAAACAGCAGCCGCGTCAGCACATCGGCCATGGTCACGCTCATCAGCGCCAGCAGGGCGACACCCGACACCAACTGGCCCAAGCGGGCCAGCCAGTGACTCGTGGTCATGAGAGCTTGCATTCAGAGACTCCAATCAGCTCCGTACCGGGCAGTCATCACGCGCATCCATGGCGGCCTGATGGACCTCACGGGCGTTGTCGATGCCGCGCTCCTCAAGCTCGTCGAGATAAGTTTCGATACCGGCCTTGAGCGGCTCGGCCCAGTCGTCGTGCTCCAGCGGGTTGTCGATCACACGGATGGTGTGGCCGGCCTCTTCGGCTTCGGCCTTGCCCGCTTCGTCGAGGCCATCGAACACGCCACCGGCGATTTCACTCCAGGCCATGCCCATGTTGTCCTCGATCACCGCCTGCTGCTCTTCGCTCAGACCGTCGAAGCTGCGCTGACTCATGGTGGCGACGAAGATCAGCGAGTAGAACGGCACCTGAGTGTGGTAGCTGGCCAGCTCGTTGAGGCGGAACACCTTCATGCCCTCCCACGGAAAGCTCAGGCCATCGACCACGCCGCGCTGCAGCGAAGTGTAGATATCCGGGGCCGGCATGCCCACCGGCTGGGCGCCGAGGTTCTCGAGCATCTGGCCGGCCACGGCGGTGGGGCGACGAATGCGCAGTCCGGAGAGGTCGTCCGGCGACTGGATGTCGTTGTCGGTGGTGTGCAGGTAGCCCGGCCCGGTGGTGAACATGAACAGCACCTTGGTATCGTCGTACTCGCTTTCCAGGTGGCCGTCGTCGTACAGCGTCTGCAGGATGCAGGCACCCTGGCTGGCGGTATCCGACACACCCGGCAGCTCGACGATCTGCGACAGCGGGAAGCGGCCTGCGGTATAGCCCTGGGCCGTAATGGCGATATCCGAGATGCCGTTGACCACGCCCTGGTAGGCGGCGTCGGCCTGGGTCAGGGTCTGGGAGGGGTAGTTCTCGACCCGCAGCTCGCCACCGGACTGCTCCTCAATGGTGTCGGCCCAAGCTTGGAAGATTTCCTGGTTGATCCCCGAGCCGTCCGGCCAGAAGTGCGACATGCGCAGGGTGGTGGCGTGGGCGGTAGTCGCCAGGCCAGCGACAGAGAGCGCCAGCAGGCACGGCAGTAGCTTGCGGTTCATCAGGAACCTCCTGGGGTATCGTTATCGATGAGCAGTTCGTGATACGAACTAACGTTCGCAACATTGTGTAAAACCTAACCCACTCGATGGATTTTCGATAACCCACTTTGGTCTTAGTTGACCGACTGCACAGTCCCACAACTACGCGCTAGCGGCCTCGAGCCAAGCACCTTGCCTGGGGACACAGGGCAAAAGCGCAGGCCTTTCTTGGATATTTCGCATATCGCCGACACGGCATCACACGGCGGCGATATCACGGGTCGCCTTGAACAGCATCCGGCTCTGGATCCAAACCAAACAGCGCGCCGTAGCGCAGGCCGATATAGGCATGCTCGCGCATCAGCATCTCGGCACGGGCGCCCTCGCCGCGCTGCAGCGCCTGAAACACCAGCTGGTGCTGCTGATGGGCCAGGTAAAGCTTCTGGTACTCGCGGTCGAGCGCGGCGCTGTCGATGACGATGGAGTCGGCGGAGGCGAACGGCAGATGGTTGTTGCGCTGGATCGCATCGCCGATCACCCGGCTACCGGTGGCCTCGACGATGGCGCAGTGGAAGGTTTCGTTCAGCTCACTCCAGCGAGCGATATCACCCTCCTCGAGATAGCCCTTGCCGAGCAGCTCGCCACCGCGGGCGATGCAGCCTGCAAGCTGCTCGCGCACCGCAGGGGCCAGGCCACGCTCGGCAAGGCGCCGCGCCGCCAGGCCTTCCAGCGCACCGCGCACCTCCACCGCACACAGCACATCCTCCTGGGAGAACTCGCGCACCACGAAGCCGCGCTTGTTGGCCCGCTGCAGCAATCCCTCCTGCTCCAGGGTACGAAAGGCCAGCCGCACAGGAGTGCGCGACACCCCCAACTGTTCGGCCACCCGCACCTCGCCGATGCGCTCACCGGGCTGGTAGCCACCCTCGCTGATCAGCTTGCGCAGTCGCGTCACCACGCTCTTGTCATCACTACTCACCTGTTTTCCTTAGCGCTGTGGATATCGTCGAACGGAAAATCAAACTGGATCCAACTAAAGCATATATTGACCCAAACAAGCCACATGCACTGTACTTTGGATCCAAAAATAGATAAGACATCAAATGATGTCGCCATACAACAGCCTAGCCGTGAACGAGGAGACACCGCGATGTTCCCCAAAAATACCTGGTACGTGGCCTGCACCCCGGATGAAATCGAGGACAAGCCCCTCGGCCGCACCGTCTGCAACGAGACGATCGTGTTCTTTCGCGGCGAAGGCGGCAAGGTCGCTGCCGTGGAAGACTTCTGCCCCCACCGCGGCGCCCCGCTGTCGTTGGGCTTCGTGCGCGACGGCCAGTTGGTCTGTGGCTACCACGGCCTGGAGATGGGCGGCGACGGCAAGTGCTCCGGGATGCCCGGGCAGCGGGTGCGCGGCTTCCCCTCGCTGCGCGCCTATCCGGTCGAGGAGCGCCACGGCTTCATCTGGGTCTGGCCCGGCGACGCCGAGCGGGCCGACCCCGCCGAGATTCCCGAGCTGCACTGGGCCCATGACCCCGAGTGGGCCTACGGCGGTGGGCTCTACCACGTCAACTGCGGCTACCGGTTGATGATTGACAACCTCATGGACCTGACCCACGAGACCTACGTCCATGCCTCCAGCATCGGCCAGCCAGAGATCGAGGAAGCCGCCCCCGACACCCAGGTCAACGGCAGCGAGGTGATCACCAGCCGGCACATGGAGAACATCCCCGCGCCGCCCTTCTGGCAGGCCGCCCTGCGCGGCAACGACCTGGCCGACGACGTGCCGGTGGACCGCTGGCAGATCTGCCGCTTCACGCCGCCCAGCCACGTGATGATCGAGGTCGGCGTGGCCCACGCTGGCAAGGGCGGC
This sequence comes from Halomonas socia, assembly GCF_010977575.1. Classification (GTDB taxonomy): domain Bacteria; phylum Pseudomonadota; class Gammaproteobacteria; order Pseudomonadales; family Halomonadaceae; genus Franzmannia; species Franzmannia socia. The sequence continues at coordinate 1,761,321 of NZ_CP048812.1, read as the reverse complement.
TACGACGCCCCGGAGGCCTACAAGGCGGCCAGCATCGTGGTCGACTTCATCACCCCCGAGACCGAGACCTCGATCTGGTACTTCTGGGGCATGGCGCGCCACTTCAAGCCGCAGGATAGCGAACTCACCGACAAGATCCGCGAAGGCCAGGGCAAGATCTTCGCCGAAGACCTGGAGATGCTCGAGGCACAGCAGTGCAACCTGCTCGCCTACCCCGAGCGCCAGCTGCTCAAGCTCAACATCGACGGCGGCGGCGTACAGGCACGGCGCATCATCGAGCGGCTGATCGCTGAAGAGCGCGAGGACGCGCCGGCGGAGCAGGCATCATGAGTGCGCTGCCCCTGTCGATGTTCGTCGAGGTGACCGCCAAGCGCCAGACCGCCGAGGGCATCATCGTCGTCGAGCTGGCCGACCCCCACGGCCGCCCGCTGCCGGCCTTCAGCGCTGGCGCACATATCGACGTGAGGGTCTCTCCACAAGGTCAGGATGGGCTGATCTGCCAGTACTCGCTGTGCAATCACCCCGAGGAGCGCGACCGCTACCGCCTGGGCATCCTCCGCGAGCCCGAGTCGCGGGGCGGGTCGAGGGCCATGCACGACGAGGTCCAGGTCGGCGACCTGCTGGCGATCAGCGCACCCAAGAACCACTTCCCCCTCGCGCCCGCCAGCCGCACCCTGCTGTTCGCCGGCGGCATCGGCATTACCCCGCTGCTGTGCATGGCCGAGCGCCTGGCGCATACCCAGGCCGACTTCGAGCTGCACTACTGCACCCGCTCGGCGGCGCGTACCGCCTTTCTCGACGAGATCCGCGCGGCCAACTTCGCCGACCGCGTGCAGCTGCACTTCGACGACGGCGACGCCGACCAAAAGCTCGACCTTGCCGGCCTGGCCGCAGCGCCCGATCCCGATACCCAGGTCTACGTCTGCGGCCCGGCGGGCTTTATCGAGCACGTACTCGCGACCTTTCGCGGTCACGGCTGGGCGGAGGCTCAGCTGCACACCGAGTACTTCAGCGGCGCCGAGACCAGCCGCGAGGATGACGACAGCTTCGAGGTCAAGATCGCCAGCAGCGGCGCCAGCTTCCAGGTGCCGGCCGACAAGACCGTGCACCAGGTGCTCAGCGAGAACGGCATCGAGGTCATGGTCTCCTGCGAACAGGGCGTCTGCGGCACCTGCCTGACACGGGTGCTCGAGGGCGAGCCCGACCACCGCGACCTCTACCTAGACGACGACGAGCACGCCGCCAACGACCAGTTCACCCCCTGCTGCTCGCGGGCCAAGAGCAAGACGCTGGTACTCGACCTCTGACGCGACACCCATAATCACAATCAGCGAGGTTCCCATGACCCTGACTGCACGCCGCATCCCACTCGCCGCCAGCCTGACACTCGCCGCCGGGCTAGCCGCCCTGCCGGCCCTGGCAGAAGCCACCACCCTGCGCATCGCCCACGTCTGGCCCGGCGGCTCGATGGTCGATACCGAACTGTTCGGCGCCTGGGCCGAGAGCGTCGAGGAGGCCTCCGACGGCCGCCTCAGCGTCGAGATCTATCCCGGCCAGACACTCGCCAATGCCGACAACACCTACCAGGGCACCGTCAGCGGCATCGCCGATATCGGCGCCACCGCCCAGGGCTACAGCGCCGGTCGCTTCCCGCTGACCCAGGTGATCGAGCTGCCCGGCGTGTCGCTGAGCAGCCGCCAGGGCTCGTGCATCCTGCAATCGCTCTACGACGACGGCCACCTGGATGACGAGTACGACGACTCCCACGTGCTGTTCATGTTTACCACCGGCCCCGGCTACCTGCATACCAGCGACCGGCTGATCGAGACCCCCGACGACCTCGAGGGCCTGCGCATGCGGCGCCCCACCGCCGTGGTCGGTGACATGTTCTCGCGGCTCGGCGCCCAGGCCATCGGCATGCCGGCGCCGGACGTCTTCACCTCGATGCAGCGCGGCACCATCGACGGGCTCAGCTTCAACTGGGAGGGCATGAAGACCTTCCGTCTCAACGAGCAGGCCTACTACCACACCGAGGTGCCGCTCTACGATCTGGCACTCACTGCCACCATGAACCGCGACAGCTACAAGGGCCTGCCCGACGACCTGCGCCAGGTCATCGACGAGCATAGCGGCATGGAGTGGTCGCTGCGCGCCGCCGCCGTCTACGACGAGCTGATTCGCCAGGGCCGTGAGGAGGCGCAAGAGGCCGGCCACGAGTTCCTGGTCATCGACGACGCCATGGACGACGACGCCTGGGGACCGGTGCTGCAGAAGACCATCGAGCGCTACCTGGCCGACACCGGCGGCGACGCCGAATCGCTCTATGAGGAGAGCCTGCGCCTGCAGCAGGAGAGCTGCGAGGTATAGGCGCCAGGCACCGACGTCCTCCGATTTGCCCCGCCACGTCGGGGCTTTTTTGCGCGCAAAAAGCCCCGCACCTTAGAGAGATGCGGGGAGAAGAGACATCGGGCCATCGACGCCGGAGGGGCCGATCAGATATCGGAGTGACTAGAAGTCGAAGAACACCGTCTCGCCCTCGCCCTGCAGGCGAATGTCGAGGCGGTAGCGCACCTTGCCGTCGGCCTCCTCGCGCTTGGCGATCAGCGTCTGGCGGCGCGCCGGCGATTCGATGGCACTGAGCACCGGGCAGGCGGCGTTGGCGTCCGTCTCATCCTCGAAGTAGAGGCGCGTCTGCAGCTGGATGTTCACGCCGCGGGCGAAGATCGCCAGGTTGATATGCGGTGCCATGGTCTTGCCATCGCCGCGGGTGACCGCGCCGGGCTTGACGGTGGTGAGGGTCCACTCGCTGTCGCCCACCGCGGTGGTGGCGGTGCGGCCGAAGCTGTTGAACGGCTTCTGTAGATCGAAGGCCGGCTGATACTGGCCCTGGCCGTCGGCCTGCCAGGCCTCGATCAGCGCATCGCGCACCAGGTCGCCGTTGCCGTCGATCACCTGGCCGACCACCTCGATGTGCTCGCCGTCGGCTTCGGGCTTGGCCAGCTGGTTCCAGATCTCTTCGTCGCGCTCGGGTAGGCCGGCGACATCCAGTGCCAGGCCGATGTGCACGTAGGGCCCGGCGGTCTGGGAGGCGGTCTCGCGCAGCATCAGGTCGTGGGTACCGACGCTATTGGGCTGTTGCATGGCGGTCTCTCCCGTCACTGGTTTTCGAAGTAGGTCTGCAGCTCGCCGCGTACCACCAGGTCGAAGCGGTAGGCCAGGCAGTCCATGGGGCGGCTGCGCGCCATGTCGAGGCGGCCGATCATGGTCTCGACGGCGTCCGGGTCATTGATCGTCTGCACGATGGGGCAGATCGGGATCAGCGGGTCGCCCTCGAAGTACATCTGGGTGATCAGGCGGGTCGAGATCGACGGGCCCATCACCGAGACGTGGATATGCGCCGGGCGCCAGGTGTTGATGCCGTTGGGCCAAGGATAGGGGCCGGGCTTGATGGTACGGAAGCGGTACCAGCCATCGTCGTCGGTAAGGCAGCGGCCGACGCCGCCGAAGCTGGGGTCGAGGGGCGCCAGGTAGGCGTCCTTCTTGTGGCGATAGCGGCCGCCGGCGTTGGCCTGCCACATCTCCACCAGGGTGTGCGGCACCGGCTTGCCGTACTGGTCGACCACGCGCCCGAACATGATGATGCGCTCGCCGATGGGCAGCGCATCCTGGCCCTGGCCCTCGCGGTAGTTCATCAGCAGGTCATTGTCGTGGGGGCCCATGCGCAGGGCACGGAAGTCCGGCCCGCTGAGCTCGGAGACGCTGGGCCGCTGCAGGCTGACCAGCGCCTGGCTGGGCGAACGTGCCACGGTGGTCTTGTAGCCCGGCGCATAGGCCGGGGGATGCCAGTTACGGTCGCGCTCGACATAGCGCTTGTTGTCGTCTTGCATGGCGAAAAGCCCTCTGCTGGCGTGGATCGCGGGCCATGCCGCGGGTTGGCCAGTAGTGTGGCGCGTCGTCGCAGGGCTGCCAATTGACGACTCGGGGCACCGACATAACTTATGGGTTATGGGTATCGATGCGATCTAATGAACTGAGGGCGAGCTGCCAAGGAAGGCGTCTGCCATTTTCCCGCATCCGTGCATAGGCAGTCTTTGCCTCCTCCCTGGTGATGATCTGATGGCAAACGAGCTGATTAACGATCCATAGGGTCCCCATCACTTCGACACCTTCCCTATCGGCAGCAGCCCGAAGTCTCTGGTCCCCCGTCAGAAGTGGGCACTGCTCTTGCCTGGCCAGCGCCAGAGCGAAACAGTCGTTTCTGCTCACTCCGGAACAGCGCTGTATGAGTGCCACCGCATAATGGAGCGTCGCCGAGGTAAGCTCCCCCTGCGACAGCCCCATATCCAGAAGGTGGCTATGCTGGGCTTCCAATTCTTCTGCAAACAGAATATCGGGAACGGCGAACTCATAGGGAAGCCGAAATAGCTCGTCCATGAGCTTGCCTTCTTCAAGGTCAATCAGAATATTGGTATCGCTAATGAGCAACTGCATCCAGCTGCTCCAGCTTCCGTTCCTGGTGGAACTGCATTAGGGGAATCCCCAGCAGCTCTGCGGCCTTGGATTCGCTAACAATCCCCTCACCGAGTGCTCGATACACCAGTTGCTGGAATGTCAGGGTGACTTCCGCAGGGTAAGCGTTCCCTGGCTCCACTTTGTGCCAGCGGTTTTTCGAGAACTTGATCATCATCCCACGATGTTCAGCCGACGTGATGATACCGAGATCCTTGGCACGATAGAGACAAGCCTTCATGCTCAGCCCGTACTCCATCTTCATCAGGTAGAGCTCTTTCGGCTCAAGATGCTGGCGTGATGGGCCGAGCTGTTGACGCATCGATCCGGCCGGCAACAAAAAAGCGCCAGCAAAGCGGTTACAGGCTTGCTCTTCATCCAATGTGGCAGCCAGTCGTCCCTGCAACAATAGGTGCCCAAGCTCATGAGCCAGTGTGAATCGCTGGCGGTCCCCAGGCCAATTGGACGATACGACGATGACGGGCAATCCTGCTATCTGTGCTTGCAGGCCATCAAACTTGGACTGCTCATCGACGTCCGTCATGATCACGAGGATACCGCGGGCTTCGAGCTCATCGACCAAGTCTGGGATAGGATTCTGTCCCAGCTGCCAGCTCGACCGCAGGCCATCGGCAACTGCGTCCACCTCGTCCAGTGTCTCGACCCGCTCTGGCAAGTCGTCTGGTTCCTTGAAGTCGGCGAGCGGGAAGTTCGGCCAAAGGTTGGCCAGTTCGTGCCAACGCTCTGCCTGATCGAGCACATCTGCATGGATACGCTTGAGGATGCCTGCCGGCAACGTCGATCGCTTGCGATACTCCACCTCACCGAGTTCGACCTGTACAGGGCGGAAGAAGTATTCGCTACGTACGCCCAGTGACTTGGACAGCTTGATCAGTACGCCTGAGCTGGGCATGCACTGGTCATGCTCGTACTTCTTGATCATGTTGGCACTCACGCCAACCTGCTGCCCCAAGGCCTGCATGGATAAGCCAGCGGCCGCGCGTGCACGCTTGATTCGCTCTCCAATCATGCTGGCCCCTCAAGGTTTATGAATCATATAAATTCATGGTAGACGTAAACCATACAGCCTAGCAAACCACCACTGAAAGAGCACATGGAATGTTCTAATTAGGAAGCATCCAACATCATCGCCAGCGTTGCCTGTCCCGTGGATATCGAGTGAGTCATTGCACAAGCGCTAATACGCAGCCGCCGCCTCGCGCAGCGCCTCGCAGAACGCCTCGAGCCCCAGTGAGGGCTGCAGGCTGGCGTTACGGCAGAAGCCCACCGAGCCGCCCTGGCCCTCCAGCGGCAGCGCCAGCTCGACCAGTAGCCCGGCAGCGATGTCGTCGGCCACCGCCTCGCGCGGGGCGACCCACAGTGCGTCGCTGTCGAGGGTGTAGCGGCGGCTGGTCGGCAGCGACAGGGTCTCCAGGCGGCGGCCGGGCAGGCCCAGGCCGTGGCGCACGCAGAAGCTGTCGACCCGCTGACGCAGGGTGGTCTGCGGCGGTGGCAGCACCCAGGCCAGCTCGCTCAAGCGCTCGGCGGGCAAGGGGGCGATGCCGGCCAGCGGATGGCCGCCGCGCACCACCAGCAGCAGCGGCTCGTAATAGAGGTGCTCGAAGGTCAGGTCGCGGATCTCGCGGGCCTCGGTCATGCGCCCCACCACCAGGTCGAGCTCGCCGGCACGCAGCTGCGAGAGCAGGTAGGCGCTGGCCCCGGTGACCACCTTGACGCCGCTGTCGGGCGCCTCGAGAGCGGCCTGCCAGCGCAGGATCGCCCGCGGCAGCAGCTGGCTCTCCACCGTGGAGAGCGCCCCGACTCGCAGCCACTCGCCGCTGCCCTGGGCGGCACTCACCGCGCCGACGCCCTCCTCCAGCGCGCGCAGCGCCGGCCCGGCGTGGCGCAGCAGGGTGAGCCCCGCCTGGGTCAGCGCCACGCCCTGGGCAGTGCGCTCGAACAGCGGCACGGCGACGCTCTCCTCGAGCTCGCGGATGGCCTTGGAGATGCCCGGCTGGGTGATCGCCAGGCTCTCGGCGGCACGCGCAAAGCTGCGCCGCTTGGCGACCTCGAGAAAGGCCTGCAGATGGCGCAGCTTGATACGCGGATTGAGCATGGCAAACGACCAGCGGTGGTTAGAGTGCCCTACCTTCGCCGATCATCGGCCAAAACGGAACCGCCACCTATTGCGCACACTTCTAGAGCGGCTCCGTCACGCCGCAAGCGGCGGCGGACTTGCACGCCGATATCGGCGTGCCTATAGTCCTTTGCAACACACCCGCCAAGCCTATGATTGCTCCGGCAGTCACGCTTAAATCGCGCGGGTTTTTTATTGCCTGCTATCTAGCCTGTGCCACCCGCCACCGAGCCGAGCCTTAAGCTCCCTACCGAGCAGCGACATATCAGCATCCGAGTGCCTTGCCTGATTAACTGGGGCCCAGCATATAGGCTCTAAGCTGCCGCTCCTCCCTCATGACATGGAGGATAAAAATCCGTCTCTCATCTTCACGATAAAAAAACGCGACACGGTGGCACCACGACTTCTCTATACACCGAGTTGGGAAGCTCTGGAGGAGCCCGCCCGGACTGGGGAAAATCTGCCAGGCGCTCGGTGCCAGCGAAAATCCGTTCGACCAACTGGCTTGCCGCTGTAGGGTTATCCAACGCGATGTACTCGGCGATGGCGTCCAGATCCTGAAGCGCTGGTTCCGTCCAGATCACTTCAGCCATTTACGCATTTTCTCCTTGGCCTCACCTTGGCTGAAGGTCCTCTCCTCGAGCACCGCACGCTCCCCGCGTGACAGCCCCTCCAAAAGCTCAAGCCGGCGCTGCATGAACTCGTAATACTGCACGTCAACAAGATAGGCGGAGGGCTGGCCATGCTCGGTGATCATTATCGGCTCCTTCGACGCGCGCAGCTCCGCCAGAATCCGCGTGGCCTGGCGCTTGAGGTTCGTCACAAGCTCAACTTTCATCGGCTTACCTCTGAACGAGAGTGATAGTGCCACTATAGTATCACCCGCCTGCTGCTGCTATCACAGCAGTGCCGCACACATAGGCGCGGCAATGCTGCGGAGCGTCTAATCTGCCTCGCTGTGGCGAAGATGGGTCAGCTCTTAAGATCGGCACGCCTCGCCCAGCTCCAGGGCGCGGGCATGGACCTCGCGGGCGTTATCGATGCCGCGCTCCTCGAGGCGGCTCAGGTAGCCCTCGGTGCCCTCCTGGAGCGGCTCGGCCCACTCCGGATCGTTGAGCGGATCCTCCACGGTGTGGATGGCGCCGCCCTGGGCCACGGCCTCCTCGCGCCCTTCGCGATCGAGCCGGTCGTAGACCTCACCGGCACGCGCCGCCCACTCCATCCCGGTGTGGGCGTCGATGGCCTCCTGCACCTCGGGCGCCAGCCGCTCATAGCTGTCGAGGTTCATCACCGCCATGGCCACCCCGGTGTAGTAGGGCACCTCGAGGTGATACTCGGCCAGCTCGTTGATGCCGAAGGTCTTCATCGCCTGCCACGGGAAGCTCAGGCCATCCATCACGCCGCGCTGCATCGAGGTGTAGATATCCGGCGCCGGCATACCCATGGGCTGGGCGCCGAGGCGTTCGAGCATCTCGCCGGCGACGTCGCTGGGGCGGCGAATGCGCAGGCCGCGCAGGTCGTCGGGGGTCTGCAGTTCGTCGCCGCGGGTGTGCAGGTAGGCCGGCCCGGTGGCGAACATGTAGAGCACCTTGACGTCATCGTACTCGTCGCTGATCAGGCCTTCGTCATACAGCGACTGCAGCACGCAGGAGCCCTGGGAGGAACTGGCCGAGACACCCGGCAGCTGGACGATCTCCGAGAGCGGGAAGCGCCCCGAGGTGTAGCCCTGCATGGTGATGGCGATATCCGAGATGCCGTTGACCGCGCCCTGGTAGGCCTGGTCCGACGGCCCCAGGGTCTGGGAGGGGTAGTTCTCGACCGTGACGGCGCCGTTGGTGGCTTCCTCGAGGCTCGCCGCCCAGGCCTCGAAGATCTCCTGATTGACCTCCGAACCGGAGGGCCAGAAGTGCGCCATGCGCAGGGTGTCGGCGTAGGCGGCGGTCGCGGCGGCGGCCACGCAGGTGGCCAGCAGGCAGCGGGAGATGGCGTGTTTCATGGTAGTGACCTCTGTTGTGCTTATCGTGAGTGTCGTGATGCGAGTGGCGTCAGATTGCTCCTGACAGGCGTCAGGTGGGCAGGGTCGGTACCTCGATCAGCAGCGGGCGATCCATGGCGAGGCCCTCTTGCAACGCGCTGGCCAGGGCCTCACGGGAGTCGGCCAGGCGCGCCTCCACCCCGTAGCCCTGCGCCAGGGCGCAGAAGTCGATACCCGGCACGTCGAGCCCCGGGGCGTCGTTCACCGCCATATGGCGGGCGAAGCCGCGCAGCGCGCCGTAGGTGCCGTTGTTGAGGATGATCAGCACCGCCGGGATGCGGTACTGGGCGGCGCTCCACAGGGCGGTGATGGCGTAGCTGGCCGAGCCGTCGCCGACCACCCCGATGACCTGGCGCTGCGGCTGGGCGAGCTGCACGCCGAGCGCGGCCGGCAAGCCGAAGCCGAGCCCACCCGCGGCGGGGAAGAAGTAGCTGCCGGGATGACGCATGCCGACCCGCTCCCAGAAGATCTCCACCGTCGAGGTCGACTCCTTGACGTAGATGGCGTCTTCCGGCGCCAGCGCATCCAGGGTGTCGAACACATTGGCCGGGGCCAGGCGCCCGTCGCCATTCTCGGCAGCCGCCGGGGTCGGCAGCGGCTCGGGCAGTGCACGCTGGCGCTGCTCGATGTGCGGCAACAGCGCCCCGAGGGTGGCGTGGACGTCGCCCACCAGGGCGTCGCCCATGGGCGCGCGTGCCGCCTCGTTGGCGTCACCGGTGACGTGTACCAGCTGCGCGCCCTCCGGCAGATAGCGACCCGGTGCGTACTTGTGGTAGCGGAACACCGGCGCCCCCACCACCACGACCAGGTCGTGGCCTTCGAGGTGAGCGGCAATGCCGGCAATCGCCGCCGGCAGCACGCCGCGAAAGCAGGGATGCCGAGTGGGGAAGGGGCAGCGCGACGCGGAAGGCGCCACCCACACCGGCAGCCGCAGGCGCTCGGCCAACTCGACCGCCAGTCCGTTGGCATGGCGGGCATCAACCTCGGGCCCCAGCACCAGCACCGGGTTCTCGGCGGCATTCAGCCGCTGAGCCAGGCGCTCGAGCTGCGCGGGCGACGGCACTCCGGCGTGTTCGATCTCGCGCGCCACCACCAACTCGGCGTCGTCACCGGCCTCACGGTCCCAGTCGTCATGCGGGATCGACACGTAGACCGGCCCCGCGGTGGCAGCGAGGCGCTGTGAATCGCCTGGCTCAGCGCCCGTGGCACGTCCTCGGGGCAGGCCGGCTCATAGCTCCACTTGACCAGCGGTTTGGGCAGCTGCGGCGCCTCCACGTTGGCCAGCATCGACTCCACGCCAATCATCGAGCGCGCCTGCTGGCCGGCGGTGATCACCAGCGGCGAGTGCGAGTACCAGGCGTTGGTCAGCGCACCCATGGCGTTGCCGGTGCCCGCCGCCGCATGCAGGTTGACGAATGCCGGTCGCCCGCTGGCCAGCGCGTAGCCGTCGGCCATCCCCGCCACCACGCCTTCATGCAGCCCCAGCACGTAGCGGAAGTCCTCGGGAAAGCCCTTGAGGAACGGCAGCTCGTTGGAGCCGGGGTTACCGAAGACGGTGGTGATGCCCTGGCGGCGCAGTAGCGAGTAGGTAACGGAGTGGACGCTGGGCATGCGGGATTCCTTGTCTTTGCTAAGTAGTCGTTACACGCTAGAAGCTGCGACCAACATCAAGCAAATCGATAGTTTTTCTACACCAAATAGATGTGTTTTATTTCACTCTCGCCGGGTAAGGTGTGGCCATACCCCGACAACAACACGCCAACCACCGAGCACGCCGATGTCGCTACCCGACCTGAACCTGATCCGCGTCTTCGTCCTTCTCTATGAGACGAGCAGCGTCACCCAGGCGGCCGCGCGGCTGCACGTCACCCAGCCGTCGGTCAGCTATGCCCTGTCGCGCCTGCGCGAGCTCTTCGACGATCGGCTGTTCATCCGCACCCACCAGGCCATGGAACCGACCATGACCGCCCGCCAGCTCTACCCCACCCTCAAGGCGGCGCTGCAGCAGTTGGAAAACACCATCGAGAGTCGGCAGCACTTCACCCCCGCCGCGTGTCGCCTGCGCTTTCGACTGGCGCTGACCGACCTCGGCGAAGCCTCGTTCCTGCCGGCAATCCTGCAGCACCTGCATGCCCAGGCCCCAGAGGTAGAGCTGGAGGTCATCCCACTGCAGATCGACCGCGCCGACGAGTGGCTGATCAACGGCCAGGTCAACGCCATCATCTGCAGCCGGCCGATCAAGGCTTCCAGCATCGAGCGTCGCGTGATCGCCAGGGACCGCTACGTCTGCCTGGGGCGGCCCTCACTGTTCCAGGACGCGCCGCTCGACCTCGCTACCTTCACACGCTGCCGGCATGTGGTGGTGGCCAGCGCGTCTGGGCACAGCCTGGCGGAGGAAAAACTCCAGGAGCTGGGCATCGAGCGCAAGATCGCACTCGAAGTCCCGCACTTCCTGATCCTGCCCAAGATCCTGCGCCAGAACGATTTACTCGGCATCATCCCGGTACATATCGCCCGCCAGTTCGCCGCCGACGGCAGCCTCTGCATTCACCCGTTACCGTTTGAGGTGCCCGACTTCGATATCTCGCTCTACTGGCGCGCCCAGGCGTTTCATTCGCCGGCACAGCGCTGGTTCTGCAGCACTCTGTCCGAGGCCATCGCTTCGCTCGATCTGACGCTGGCCGACAGCCATTGGCAATGACCTCGATGCGGCGCTCAAGCGCGCTTGGCGACCCCGAGATAGGCCTGCTGCACGCTATCGTCGGCGAGTAGCGCCGCCGCCGTCCCCTCGCCGACCACCGTGCCGTTCTCTATCAGGTAGCCGCGATCGGCGATGGCCAGGCTCTTGCGCGCATTCTGCTCGACGAACAGCACGCTTACGTCGATCTCGCGGATCCGCTCCAGCGCCTTGAACAGCTCGCCGGCCATCAGCGGCGACAGCCCCAGCGACGGCTCGTCGAGCAGCAACAGGCGGGGCGCCGACATCAGGGCGCGGCCGATCGCCACCATCTGCTGTTCGCCTCCGCTCATGGTGCCCGCTACCTGCCCCAGGCGCTCCTCGAGCTTGGGAAAGAGCGTCATCACGCGCGCCAGGCTGCACCGCTCCTCGGCTCTCGCGCGCTTCGGATAGGCCCCCAGCAGCAGGTTCTCGCGCACCGTCATGGCGCCGAAGATTCCGCGCCCTTCCGGCACCAGGGCGACCCCGGCCTCGACCACCCGATGCGGCAGCAGGCCGAGCAGATCGATACCAGCCATGCTTACCCCACTGCCCCGTCGTGCCGGCACCTGGCCGGCAATTACCGACAGCAGGGTTGACTTGCCGGCCCCGTTGGCGCCCAGCATCACCACCATCTCGCCTTCGTGCACCGTCAGATCGATGCCCTGCAGCGCGAGATGCTGGCCATAGGCGGCGGACACATTGCGTAGTTCAAGCATGGGCATCGTCTCCCAGGTAGGCGCGCACTACTTCCGGCTCGACCAGGGCCTCGGCCGGGGTTCCCTCGGCGATCTTGGCACCGGCGTTCATGATCACGCAGCGATCACAAAGTGAACGAATCGCATCCATGACATGCTCGACCATCACCATGGTGACGCCTTCGCCGCGCACCTTGCGCAGCAACTCAATGGCCTCGACCAGTTCCGACGGGTTGAGCCCTGCCAGCCACTCGTCCAGTAGCAGCAGGCGTGGCTTTAGCGCCAGAGCACGCGCCAGCTCCAGGCGTTTCTGGTCCATGTAGGTAAGGTCCTTGCCCAGCGTCCAGTACCGGTGCGCCATGCCGACCCGCTGCAACAGCGCCTCGGCACGCGAGTCGGCGGCGCTACCCCAGGTCGGCTCGGCACCGAAGCCGAGGCCCGCCTTGACGTTGTCCAGGCAGTGCATCGAAGGCAGCACCCTCACCAGTTGGAAAGTGCGCGCAATGCCCTGGCGGGCGATACGGTTCGGCGGCAGGCCGGCGATATCGTCGCCCGCCAGGCGAATCGAGCCTGCATTGGGCTTCAAGGCGCCCGACACCAAGTTCATCATGGTGGTCTTGCCCGAGCCGTTGGGCCCCAGCAGCCCGACGATCTCGCCTTCGGCGATGTCGAAGCTCAAGTCGTCCACCGCGCGCAGATTGCCAAAACGGCGGGTGACGTCCTGCACGGAGAGCAGCGTTGTGGATATCGTCATGACGCCCCCTCCTGCTGCGCAGGATGGCCAGGGAAGCGCGCCCGGTAGCGCTGCACGTAGCTGTCGATGAGGCCCGCCACGCCGTGGGGCACCAGGTAGACGATGGCCAGGAAGGTGACGCCCAGCAGCACGCTGAACAGATGCGGAAAGTGAGTGGAGAGATACTCGAACAGCAGCACCATGGGGATCACCCCGAGCAGCGGGCCGTAGAGCCGCCGGGCGCCGCCCAACAGCGCCATGATCAGCACCTGGAACGAAATGTTCGGGTTGAAGGCGATACTCGGGTCGAGATAGGTCCAGCGCGGCGCCACGATGGCCCCGACCAGCGCCATGAAGGCGGCGCTGAGCGAGAACACCAGCACCTTGATCAGGGTGATGTTCACACCGCAGTGCAGCGCCACCGTCTCGTCATCGCCGATCATGCGCAGCGCAAAGCCGACCCGAGAGCGCTGGATCAGCCAGCCGACGATGAACAGCAGGGCCAGTACCGCCGTGAGCTGCCAGACGATCTGCTCCTGGGTGATATCGAGGAACACGTAGCGGCCCACACTGCCCGCCTGGGTCGACTCGTACCAGTTCACCACCTGGCGGATCAGCTCCGCCAGCCCGAAGCTGAAGATGACGAAATAGACCCCGCGCAGGCGCAGCGTGGAGAGCCCGACCAGCAGCGCAACCACAAAGGCGATGCCCGCGGCGAGCAGCAGCACCGCGCCCCACGGAAGCTGCTCGCCGAGTACCGCCACGGTATAGGCGCCGATACCGAAGAAGGCCACGGTCGCCAACGAGACATAGCCGCTCGGCCCCGAGAACATCGCCCAGGCGGTGGCCAGGATGGCGAACATCAGGAAGTTGATGGCAAGCGACAGCCCATAGCCGCCCACGACGCTGGGCAGCAGCGCAAAGCCGATCACCCCGGCCAGCAGCAGGACGGCGCCGAACAGCGTCGAGCGAGTAGGTATGGTCATGCGCCGGCCCTCCCCATCATCCCGGTCGGCCGTACCAGCAGCACGATCAGGAACAACGCGAAGGTCGCCGCGAGCGTCAGCCCCGGCGCCACGTACACCGCCACGAAGCTCTCCACCAGGCCAAGGATCAGCCCCGCCGTCAGCGCGCCCAGCAGGTGGCCGGCACCGCCCATGATCACCACGATCAGCGCCTTCATGGTGAAGACGACGCCCATCGAAGCATTGAAGGTAGTGAACATGCTGACCAGCACGCCACTGGCGGCCACCAGCCCGCCGCCCAGCGCAAACGCCATGGCCGAGGCCGCACGCACGTCGATACCGGCCAGCTGTGCCGCCCGGGGGTCGACTGAGACCGCGCGCAGTGCGGTGCCGGGCCGGGTGCGCATCAGCAGCAGATAGAGCCCGCTCCCCATGACCACCGCCACCGCGACGGCCAACAGCCGATCGGCGGCAAGTGGCGAGCCGGCAACGATGAAAACGTTACTGATATAGGTGTAGCTGAAGTAGTTGCTGCCAAACAACAGCAGCACCAGCCCCTGGATCACGAACAGCAACCCGAAGGTCGCCAAAATGCTATTGACCTCCAGCTCGCCGCGATTCCGCGAGCGCTTCACCAGCGGGTGCAGCATGATCTGATAGATCAGCCAGTTGGCCGCGAACGCCACCGGCACCACCAGCAGCAGCGCCAGCAGCGGATTGATCGCCTGCACCTGGAACAGCCAGTAGGCGGCAAAGGCCGCGGCGATCAGGAACTCCCCGTAGGAGAGGTTCATGATCCTCGCCACGCCGTACTGCAGCGTCAGCCCCATGGCCACCAGGGCATACATGCCGCCCAGGGTGAGACCGTTGAGCAGGGCATCGAGAAAAGCCATGTGTCACCCCTGTGTGCTATGCGTGCAGCGGCAGGCAAGGCGCCTGCCGCATGACGGCGTCATTGCCATGCCGGCTTGGGCAGCACGATCTCGGCCGCCCCGTCGCGGTCGCTGGGGCCGATGGCGCGGAACACGCCGTCCTGCCACTGGCCGACCTGCCATCCTTCCCAGTAGGCGCGGCCGTCCAGGGTGATCTCGCCCAACACGGTGTCGAAGGTGCCGTTCTCCATCTCCGCCACGACCTGCTCATGATCGATGCTGCCGGCCCGCTCGATGGCCTGCTGCAACACCTCCAGGCTGGCGTAGGTCGGCGCGCTGGCCCACAGATCGGGGGCCTGCCCGGTCAGCTCGGTATGCCGCTCGATGTAATCCACCATCACCTCGCTCCCGACATCCACGCCGCCGATGCCCAGCACCCCTTCGACGTTGTCGCCGAAGCGGTCCTGGTAAAGTGGGAAGGCGGTGCCCACCGCGGTGTAGAACAGCGGCGGATTGAAGCCCAGGGTCTGTGCCTGATCGGTGATGGCGATGGTTTCGGGGGGATAGCTAAAGGCCAGGAACGCCTCCGGGTCGCGCTGGCGGGCGCTGTTGATGATGCCCTGCATGTCCTGGGTACCCGGCGGATACGACTGGTTATAGACGACGTCGAAATCAGCCTCCTGCAACAGCGCTTCGGCGGCGTTGGCGAGCTCGATGCCGAACTGGTCGGCAACGTTGACCATGGCCACCCGGCCTTCGATCTCGCCGCTCTCGCGCAGCTCCTCCAGCATGGTCACGATGCCCTCAGCGTAGTGGCTGGAGGTGCTGAGGAAGAAGAACAGCCGCGGCCAGCGATCCATCAGGTCCTGCTGGCGATCGGACACCGCCGTCACCGCCAAGTGCGGATAGCCAGCGCGGTTCAGCACCGGCGCCACCGCCAAGTTCAGCGCCGTTCCCCAGGGCGGCAGCACGAAGTCCACCTCGTCCTGATTGATCAACCGCTCGACCGCGCGTACGGCCTCTTCCGAGCTGCTGCGGTCGTCGTAGGCCACCACCTCGATCGGCAGTTGGCGATCGCCCACGCGAATACCGCCGGCCTTGTTCACCTCCTCCACCCACAGCTTGTAGTTGGGGGTAATGGTGGTACCGGCGCCCCCGGCGTAGGGCCCCGTGTCGGAGACGGCATAGCCGATGCGGATGCTCTCCGGCAGGTCCTCGCCCATGGCGGGAAAGCTCAGGGCGACACAGGCTCCGATGCCCAGGATCGCCCGGGCAAGTGAGATCGATGGCATGATTGCGGCTCCGTTTTTCTTGTGGTCGATGGCACTGCCGTTATTAGTTCGAATAACGAACATAAATACGCATTGCATATCGAGCCTAGAATCGCTGTGGACCGGCGTACAGTCATGCCAAAGTTGTAGCTGTTACTGACGTAAAAAAAGTACTGAAATTACAATGACGTAAAGTGCTTCCGCTTAGTATCTAGCAGGCCTATATCATTTATAAAGAGGGTCTATGCGCGACCTGATCATCACCCACGAGCAGGCCTGAAGAAGTCGGGACTTAAGTCATCGGCCTCTAGCAGGCTCCTGGCGATGTCGTTGGTCAGATGCCGCAGTCCAAGCCTGACACCCAGCCACGTTCATCGATTAGCGGCCAGCACTGCTGTGAGGCCTTCTCGCAGGTCCTCGACGAAATACTCGGGCACCTCCAGCGAGGGAAAATGCCCCCCGCGTTCGGCCGTACTCCATTGCACGATCTGTCGGTACCGCTCCCGTGCCCAGGGGCGCGGACACTTCTCGATATCGCGGGGATATATCGTGACAGCCGCTGGGACATCGACCCGGAGTTCAGGGTCGAGCGCGTTAACACCGCCATGGCTTTCATAGTAAATGCGTGCCGCCGATGCACCGGTCCGCGTTAGCCAGTACAGGGTGACGTCATCGAGAATGCGATCTCTGGAAATCGTCTCGAACGGGCTATCGTCGGTATCTGTCCACTCGGCGAACTTGTCGAGGATCCAGGCCAGAAGCCCGACCGGCGAGTCGACAAGCGAGTAGCCGATGGTCTGCGGTCGGGTCGCCTGCTGCTTCGCGTACGCCGCGCGGTAGAGCCAGAAATCGCGGGTGTCTTCGGCCCATTTGCGCTCGACCGCCGTCAGCCCGTCCATGGTCAACCCGGGCGGTGCCTGCGCCAACGTTGTGTGGATGCCGAGAACCTGTGCCGGGAACCTGCCGCCGAGAACAGTGGTGATGACACCTCCCCAGTCGCCACCGTGGGCTGCGAACTTGCCGTAGCCGAGCCTTCCCATCAGCTCCACCCAGGCCGCCGCGATCTTTCCGGCTCCCCACCCGGTGGTGGCCGGCTTGTCGCTGTAGCCAAAGCCCGGTAGCGACGGGACCACAACGTGAAATGCTGAGGCGTCTGGATCTTTCGGATCTGCCAGCTCATCTACTACATCAATGAACTCAGCAATGCTGCCTGGCCAGCCGTGCGTCAAAATCAGAGGAGTGGCATCGGCGCGGGGGGATCGGCGGTGCAGAAAGTGGATTGCGAGACCATCAATCGCTGTACGGAACTGGCCGATACGGTTAAGGCGCGCCTCGAACGACCGCCAATCATACTCGGTGCGCCAGTAGTTAACGATATCGACGAGGTCGGCAAGAGGAACGCCCTGTTCCCACCGGCGAGGGTCGGGCGCAGCGCGATAGACCGTCTCGGCTTCCGGTAGCCGCGCCGCGGCTAGTCGCGTGCGCAGATCGTCGAGGTCAGCGTCAGTTGCGTGGGCTGAAAATTCCTGCACGTCGCTGGTTGGACAGTTCATGAAATGCCTCCGCCGGAGTGAGCTGCCGCGGTGACGACGCCACAATCAGTGGTGACCGCAGCTTTGGTGACGAGCCAATGGTGGTCATGAGACCGCCTAGTCATCATAGAACCGGCTTGAGTGCTACGAGAACCGGCTAAGACGGTTCTAACATGTCTCGATGTCAGCGTGCAAACCTGCTAATGTGCGCGGCAATGTCAGCACTACCCCATCATCGATTTTATGCCGCCATTGACCTGCCAAGGTGGTCCCCATGCAAGATCAGCTCCCTGACTTCCGTCTCGGCAATGTGCTAGCGACTAGCTTCACGGCGACTCTGACGGAGCGTCGTGGCAACGCAGTGGAGCGTATTCCCACGCCGCAGCGACTCGTTGACTGGCTGGTAGTGAACGGCCTGGCGGTGGGCGGCTGCACCACCGCCCAGCTCGAACACGCTCGGGAACTAAGGGAAGCAATTCACACCGCCGCGACAGCGATAGCGACTCAAGACGCTCTCCCTGCGACTGCTATCCAGATCATCAATGATTGCAGCATTCAGGGGCGAGCCGCAGCTATCCTGACGCTCGAGGGAAATCGTCAATGGCAACTAGGAACGGCTAGCGTAGAAGATGCCCTGAGCGTCATCGCCGCCGATGCCACCAGCATCATCTCAGGCGAACGAGACGGAAAATTGGCCTTGTGCGCATCGCCAACCTGCCAAGCCGCCTTTTTCGATACCAGTCAAAGCCGCACCCGCAAATGGTGTGATATGAATACATGCGGGAACCGTCAGAAGAAGGCGCGCTTCACTGCCAACCATCGCAAGAACGGGACTACCGGTGACAGTTGAACTAGCCTGCCCGGGGAGGCGAGCTTGGAAGGTAGGAATCGGCTGGGCAGCGTGTCGGATCAGCCTCGATGTTGACACCGGCGGCGCCGGAGTCGAAGGCACGACAGGGCCTTGCGAAATCCACGCCAGGCATTGCCAAACAGGTACGCAAAGAATCCGGCGCGCAACCGGGCATTGCGCCGCTCGATTTCGCGCATTTTCGGATCCGGGTTATGGAAGGCCATGATTGTCACCCACCCCTGTAGCAAGCACTCCGAATGCATTATCACGGGCCACCGTATCTGTCGAGACAGTCCGCCAGAATTTGACCTCCCCACCACCGTCTGACAAAGCCACCTGATGAAGCAGATCTCGCTTCTCCAGCGCTGGTTCTGCGAGAGCATCATCGCAGCGATTGGCGATTACGAGGCGTGACGCCGGGCACCGATGCCGGTCAGGGGATGAGCTTCTCGGCGCGCAGGCGATCGAACAGATCGTAAAAGGCACCGCGTGTCTCACGGAAATGGTCGAAACCGAAGTCGCGGGACTTGGTGATGTCGTTGACGCACTCCTCGCCGCGTCACCCGACTACCTGGCCAGACAGGGCACGCCGCAAACCCCCGAGGCCCTCAGCGAACACGACTGCCTGACCTATCAGGGCGAGCTGGGCCGCCAGCGCTGGTATTTTCAGCACGGCGAGGCGCCGAAGGAAGTTGCCTACGAGGTCGACGGCAGCCTGGCCAGCAACGACGCCGAGAGCCTGGTAAGGGCGGCCCTGCTTGGTCAGGGGCTGGTCATGTTCCCTACCTGGCTGATCGCTGAGGAACTGGCCCAGGGCAGCCTAGTGGCACTGCTCGAGGCATGGCGCGGCGAAGTGATGCCCGGCCGCCGCGAGCTCTACGTGCTGACGCGTGAGCGCCAACTCAGAACCCCCAAGATGCGAGCCTTCATGGAGTATCTGTTCGAGGCGATGTCGCCCTGCCCGCCCTGGGATCGCTGGCGGGAACACCCCCTCACTGGGCTATAGGGTGCAACCGCACCATGCGGAGCGATCACTATCCGACGACCGTGCCGGCATCGGTTCGCCGTGCACACCAGCACCGCCGATTTCGTGCCCATGAAACGAAGGCATGCCTATTGGCTTTGAAATGTACGCCGATTAGGCGTACATTTCATATAGTGCAGGCTGCAGTAGGTTCAGGAGGCCATCATGGGCGATCTAACTGATATTACGAAAGAACCGGCATCAGAGCGGCTAAGCTTCCGCGCCCCGCCGCGCATCAAACAGACCATCGAGCGTGCTGCAGCACTGAGCGGCCAGGACATGTCGGCCTTCGCCCTCTCAGCAGCCTACGAGAGAGCAGTGTCCACCATCCAAGCACACGAAGTGACGCGACTCACACCCGAGGATCACCAATCCTTCTTCGAGGCCTTAGAGAATCCTCCGGCACCGTCCGAGAAACTGCGCGCCGCCTTCGCTAACCACCAAGAGAGGGTGGTGAAGCGCTGATGCTGAAACATGTTGTTATCGAGCCGCTCAATACGAACAGACATAATCGAGCGGCTTTTTCGTCTGGCGTCGTACAGGTTGATAACTTTCTGCACAAGACAGCTGGCAAGTTGTTGAAAGGCGGCACGGCCAGAGTGTTTGTGGTGGTAGCCCCCCACCATCACCCCGCAGAGGTCCTCGGCTTCTACTCCATCAACGCTCATAGCGTGGACTATGGGGATCTTCCCAATCGCTATAGCCGATATGCACTGCCCGGCGGCAGTATCCCTGCCGCGTTCATCGGCATGATGGGAGTTGCTCAAGCAGCCCAAGGGCATGGAGTAGGCAGCCTGCTCCTTGCCGATGCACTCAAGGGGGCCTACCTTGCCTCGCACAAGGTGGGCACAGCCATGGTGATGCTCGATATCCTGGATTGCGGCAACCCCGAAGCCATGGCCAGTCGGAAACGATTCTACGAAGGCTTTTGCTTCCAAGCGCTGTCATCAAACCCATTGAGGATGTACATACCTATGGGCACTATTGCGCAGCTGCAGGAGCCTTGAGGGAAGAAGCACAATCCACAAGAACCTTCCAGGCAGTGCGGAGAAAGTTCATGGTCTTACGGGTGGAACCGTTCAAAGCCAGGGAAGCTGGTCAGGCCATAGGAGAGGGCACGATCGCTGCTTTCGGCCAAAATCGGACCTTGAGAAGTCCCTGATATAACGCCAGCCAGCATGCGCGCCTTAGTGGTGGAGGCGACGCCGCAACGAAACAGGCGTCGCCAAGCTTCACCTGCGCTTGTGCTCCGTCCGAGAGGCAATGTCAGGTACCGAATCTGCAGGGCTGACTACGGTTTGGACTTTTGCACGATCTTTTAATCTTTTCTGAGCGATATAGGAAAGCGACTTTCCAGTTCTTTCCGCTTCCTGCTGCATTTTATAAATCTCTTCACCAGATATAGGGTCATCCCTTGCGTCGATCATTGTCGAAAAGTGGTATACCGCGTCACTCTCATCTTCCGACCTAGTTGTATGTGCCAGAATGGCATCCAACTCGACACTTACCGCATCTTGCATGCCAGAACCTATTGCGCCGAAGTCCTGTTTGAATCAGTCGGACTGCTCCATGCTGTTTTTTAGGACAAATAGATCATGCTCAGTAAAAGACACATGAAAGTCATTAAAGTTAATGAATTGTTGACCATCAATTCGCATTTGAAAATGATAGTGAGGGAAGTCTATCGATGTGCCCTGGCGGCCATCGAAAGCTTTTCTAGAACAGTCAAATGTCCATTCAATGTTTTCCACTTCACGGTGTACGATAACACTTTCCTCTCTGACCGCTCTTCATTCAAGTCGTTGATATTTGTAAATAGTGTCTCTTGGTTTGCGCACCAGCGGATGAACGCAGCTATGTTGCCGTAGCCATATTTCGCGTATATTTTCGGAAAGTCTTTCTTCTTGAACTTGCACTGTCTTAGCAGCCAATGTAGGCAAAGGTTTTCTTTGCTTATAGTTTAAATGGCTTGTTGCATAAATAGCAAATGCCATTTTTGTACCCAGTTTTGAATGCTTCGGCTTGCCGTTGGTGTTCCTCATAATTGAGTCGATTCATCTCCTCAATTTCCTGGGGAGACATCTGCTCAAATAGCTTCCGATATTTTTCGGTTCCGTATTGCACAAATACTCCCAGTGAACACCGGAGTTATGCGGAAGCCATGCGGCTCGTTTACTGAGCACACCCCGGGCCGCAACGCCGAGGCTTGTAGATGGACATAGAGGAATCTATAGAACCATCCCAAGCGAGTCGCCTCGGGGCGGAGTCTCTCCCTCACATGGCAGCAGGCTCGCCGAGAAGACGTTCGATCTGATCGGCTGCCTCCATTGCTCCACCGCCTTCGTGCAGGGTGGCTGCAAGAGTGCGGGCCGAGGCCGTGTAAGACGAATCATCCAGCAGTGCCTCGACGGTTGCCCGTAGTTCCCTCGTGCCGATCTTCTGCCCACTGAGGTGATGGCGCAGCACAAGACCCGCGCCACGGTCCGCGACCGCCTGGCCGATAAGGAACTGCTCGACCTGCTGGGGGATAACGACCATCGGCACGCCGAAGTGGAGCCCCTCCAGCACGCTGTTCATTCCGCCATGCGTCACGAACACCGCCGCCTGCCGCAGCGCCGCGAGTAGGGGCACGACGGCCCGTACCACGATGTTCGACGACGCTGATTCGAAATCGGCAGGGTCCATGGCACGGCCGACGACCAACAGCACGTTCGCGGGCAGCGCAGCGAAGGCGTCAATGCAGGATCGGAAGAAGTCTTCGCCGCCGCGGTGCAGTGTCCCTAGGGACACCACCACCAAGGGGACCTCGTCTCCAAAGAGGCGTTCCAGTGGCTCGTCGATCTCCTCGCTGCGCAACTCGGTATCGATGGAAGCGCCGACGAAGTGGCTACTCGCATCGCACCGGTGATCGGGAGATTGGATCCATGCAGGAATCGGGAAGATTGTTAGATCACCTCGGGTCGGGAACACCGGACTCGATGGTAGGAGGTCACGACCGGCGCTTCGCAGCAGCCGTCGTCGCGCGCCGAGGAGTCCCGGCAGGGAGGTCGCGGTCTCCCGCACTACGGCAAGACGCTCGCGTACAGTCAAACTGCGGAACGCGGATGCGTCGACGAGGATCGTGGTCATAAGAGAGATCGCCGGACGGCGCAGGCTGGTCGCGAGCATTCGGCCCCATAGGGCGTTCGAGTCGAACATGATCGCGTCCGGGGGGGCCTCCCGCAGTTCGGACTCCAGCACCGGCAACAGCGTCCGCGTCGCCTCCAGCAGTCGCTGAACGACCTTCGCCGATCCGCCGTGAGCAATGGCATCGGCAATGACATTGGAGGAGATCGTGCCGTCGGGATAAGCGCGGAAGGTGGCCCCTAACTGCTCGACGACAGCGCGGAACTCCTCGGTGACGTAAAAGATGACGTCGATGCCGCGCCGGACCAGTTCACGGACCAGCGGCGCGCTGGGGTTGACGTGGCCAGCTGCCGGCATGGCGGTCATGACGATGCGGGTCATCGGCACCTCCGGGTGGGATCAACTCGAACGACCTCAAAGTCCAACGTGTCCCCATAAATGGATTTCGCTGCTTGGGGATCGCTTACGGGGATGGAGAAGATGTCTAATCGGTTGATCTTCATTTAGGCGTTGTCTGTTTCAGGAATGAGTCCTGGCCGTGTGAAAACAGAAAAAACTTGGTCTGACTCCAGAACTTTCCCCCTCAGCTTCCTGTTGATCCCACACAAGTCATTGCATAGATGATTGCCGACTGATGCTGTTGTGAGATCTGGAAATCATGAAACCATCAGAAAGCATACATCTCGCCCTTATGGCTCTTGAAAATATAACAAAAAGGGCTGTCACGCCCTCGCAGCCCTCATCAACCCATTGACTCCCAAGATATTTATGACTCGCGTCAGGTTGTACGCCAACACATGCAGACTCATTTCCGTGCTCACATTCCTGAGCCGCTTCGTCGTGAAGTGTGTCGCTCCCATCCACGTCTTCAGTGTCCCGAAGGGATGCCCACTGTTTGACGCCTCAGGCGCATCATCTCTGGATTCCAATCGAGACGTGACTAGGCTGCTTCAAGCACCTCTTCGTGCTCCCAACGCCTGATCCGTCGTTGCTTTCCAGTCGTGCATTTTTCTTTAATAGCGCAGGTTGCACATGCCGAACTCCAGTAAGCATGCAGCTTCATTCCTTTATCTATCGTTTCATACCGCCATGTCAGTCGCTGTCCAGCGGGGCAGGAGTATTCATTGCTTTCAGGGAGATACCGAAATGCATCTCTTGGAAGAAAACCCTTTGCCTGGCTTGGCGATGTCAGCGGCTTGGGAAGATAGGTAGTGATCTCTTCCTTATGACAGGCCAGAATCTCCTCGCCCTTGAAGTAGCCTCTGTCAGCCACGACCTTCAGCTCCTTGATGCCGGTGGCCTCCCGCGCTTGCTTGGCCATGTTGAAAAGCTGCCCCCGGTCATGCCCGACGCTGGTCACCTCATGGGCCACAATCAAATGGTGCTGGCTATCAACCGCAGCCTGCACGTTGTAACCCACATTTCCGGTGCCTCTACCACTGGTGGCCCCGGATCCGTTAAGGATACTTGTTTATCGGGAGACTTCAGCCGCTCTTCCTCAACTGCTTGTAATCGTGCAGTTTCTTCCCGCAGTTTCGTGATTTTCTCCTTCAGGTGCGCTGTCTTAGCCTCGGCCAGAGCAGGATCATCTCGGTCGGCCGCATCAAGCTGACCAAGGTACCGGTTGAAGCTTTCTTCGATTTGTTCAAGGCGACGCTTCATCTTGGTCGCCGTGAAGTTTCGGTTGCGGTTGTTGACGGTTTTGAACTTGCTGCCATTGATGGCGACGATGGCTTGTGAAAACAGATCCAGCCGTCGGCAAAGCACGATGAACTCTCGACAGACACGGCGGATAGCCTCGCCGTTATCTTTTCGGAAGTCTGCGATGGTCTTGAAATCTGGTGTCAGGCGCTCCGTCAGCCACATGAATTCGACATTAAGATGGAGGCTCTCCACGAACACCTCAATAGCACGGACCGGGTTGTCGTCTGCGATGAAGTCGTCCAAAAGCGCGGGGAACAACGTGCTTTGATCTCGGGCTTCTCCTACCACGAATCGCTTCATCGCCATTTCCTCATCGGACCCTGGCAAAGTATAGCGGCCGGTGCGTTTTCACACAGCCTCGGTCGATTGCAGCCTTAATCACAGCGCTGTGTCCCTTATTCCAAGCTTAGGTTGCCGTTCCAGAACACCCAATGGCCTACGGCGACGTCTACCGCTCTAGGCTTACAAATAAACACATATTTTCAGCCTATACGCCACGGCTGGTCTGTGCCAGAACATTAGTCAACGCAAGCCAAAAGGATGAGAAATAGGAAAGGATGGGACGCGAGCTAGCGTAGCTCCGCGGTCGCTTGAGAGACACGAGGCGAAGTAAAGACGGCCTAGCGTTCCATCGCTGCGAAAGCCTCGGTGATGGTGGGCGGAGCCGTTGGGCGAGCGTACATCGAGGCCAGGTACTCTCTCAGCCTGAGGGCGTCGCCGAGCATTTCCTCCTCGTTGGCCCAGTCCAGGGTATAGGCGGCGTTGAAATCGGCGACGCTGAGCCGGTCGCCGACGATGAACTCCCGCGCTGTCATGTGACGCTCCAGCACGACCACCATCTCCATGCACTCCTGCACCGCCAGGTCGACGTCCTGGGGCAGGCGCTTCTCCAGTGGATAAAGGAAGGTGTGACGAGCGATACGCCACAGCAGCTGCTCGATCTCGGTCATCAGGAAGAAGATCCAGCGATACATCTGGGCTCGCTCCTCCACCGCCGTGGGGATAAAGCCCGCTTCTGGATACTTCTCGGCCAGGTAAAGCTGGATCGCGGCCGACTCGGTGATGACCTGGCTGCCATCGACCAGTACGGGCACCCTGGCGGCAGGTTAATCGCGAGAAAGTCGGGCTGGTAATGCTCGCCTGCCAACAGCTTCACCGGGTGCAGCTCATATGCCAGGCCCAGCTCGTTGAGCAACCAGACAACGCGCAGGGCGCGGGTCGGGGGTGCTCCGTATAGTTTAAGCATTGGTGGCTCCATCGGCTGTCAGATAGCCATTCATTGTTGTGACTCCTGCTTCAATCGAACGGGTGCCGGTGGAATCGACCCCCCTATAACAACAAGAGCCAGCGCAACGCGCTGGCTCAGTGATGAAAAAGCCCCGCCGAGGCGGGGCTGTCGTCGCTCACACATTGAGGGGGCTAGCCTTCGCCATCCCCCCAGCCCAGTTGCTTGGCCAGCGCAAACGCATGGTTGGCCGCCGGTACGCCGCCGTAGATCGCCACGTGCATCAGTACCTGGCGCAGTTCGGCCTCGCTGAGGCCGATACGCTTGGCGGTCTTGAGGTGCAGGGTCAGCTCCTCACGGCCCAGGGCGGCGAGGATGCCGGTGGTGATCATGCTGCGCTCGCGGCGGGTCAGGTCGTCGTTGCTCCACAGCTCGCCCCAGGCCAGGCGGGTAATCATCTGCTGGAAGGGCGCATCGAGGCTGGTAGCGTTGGCGGTGGAGCGTGCCACGTGCTCCTCGCCGAGCACCTGCTTGCGGGTCTCCAGGCCGGTAGCATAGCCCACGCCGTGGTTGGCCACGTCGCCGAGATCGACGGCCATCGCCTTCAGCAGCGCCTCGGCGAACTGTGCCGGTACCTCGACGGAGGGCACATGGCCCACGCCGTCGAAGATCGTCAGGGGTGCACCGTCGAGTTCGGCGGCCAGGGCCTCGAGGGTCGACGGTGGCGTGGCCAGGTCTTCGCTGCCACCTAGCAGCTGTACTTTTACGCCAGGATGTTGTGAAAGAGGGCCAGAGAGCTTGCCGGTAAAGACGTGGCTGCCGAGCATCTCGCACAGCTTGGCGTAGCCTTCAGCGTCGTTGCGGCCCATCTGGGTCATCCAGCCAGTCTTGAGCGCCGGGTTGGCCTCGACGCGGGCCGGGGCGAACCAGCGCGGCACGATCTCGCCGCTCATCGCCGCCAGGCCCTCGCTGCGCACGCGGCCGGCGCGGGTGTTCCACATCTCGGCGTTGCCGATCACCGCGCCGGTGTTGGTCAGGGTGGCGGAGTAGAGCCGTTCGGCGTGCTCACTGATCAGCTGCTGGCCGACGACCCCGCCGATGGAGGTGCCGACGAAGTGGAAGCGCGAGGCCTGGGCGTGCTCGGCCAGCGCCAGCGCCTCGGCGGCCAGGTCGGCCGGGGTGATGGCACCCTCGCCCCAGGCCTGGCTGGCACCGTGGCCGGGCAGGTCCCAGGTCAGTACCCGGTAGCGCGGCAGCAGCATGGGCAGGATGTCGTCCCACACCGCTTGGGTCATGCCCAGCGGATGGGCCAGCACCACCAGCGGGTGGGCCTCGGCGCCGAGCAGGCGGTAAGCCACGCTGCGGCCGTTGATGTTCAGAAATGCCATTCGAGCTCTCCCATAACGAATCACCAAGGCAAACGCTCGGCGTCCGATTTAACACATTCTTACGCCCTTTCTATCAGCGTGGCGATGCCTTGCCCCACGCCCACGCACATGGTGCACAGCGCGTAGCGCTTGCCGCTCTTGTGCAGCTCGTGGGCGGCGGTGAGCAGCAGCCGTGCGCCGGACATTCCCAGCGGGTGGCCCAGGGCGATGGCGCCACCGTTGGGATTGACCCGCGGGTCGTCGTCGGCAATGCCCAGGTCGCGCATGCAGGCCAGCGCCTGGGCGGCGAAGGCCTCGTTGAGCTCGATGATATCGATCTCCTCGATCGATACGCCGCAGCGCTCGAGCAACTTGTTGACCGCGGGCACCGGGCCATAGCCCATGATACGCGGCTCGACGCCGGCGGTGGCCATGCCGAGGATCTTGGCCATCGGTGTGAGGCCGTGCTTGTCCACCGCGGCCTGGCTGGCCACCAGCATGGCGGCGGCGCCGTCGTTGACGCCCGAGGCGTTACCCGCGGTGACGCTGCCACCCTCGCGGAACGGCGTCGGCAGGCCGGCGAGCTTCTCCAGGGTGGTCTCCCGCGGGTGCTCGTCCTGATCGAAGATCAGCGGCTCCTGCTTGCGCCGCGGAATTTCGATAGGCGTGATCTCCTCGGCAAAGCGGCCGGCTTTCTGTGCGGCAGCGGTCTTCTGCTGGGAGCGCAGGGCGAAGGCATCCTGGTCCTCGCGGGCGATCTTGAACTGCTCGGCGACGTTTTCGGCGGTCTCGGGCATCGAGTCGACGCCGTAGGTCTTCTTCATCAGCGGGTTGATAAAGCGCCAGCCGATGGTGGTGTCCTCGATCTTCTGGCCGCGGGAAAAGGCGCTGTCGGCCTTGCCCATGACGTAGGGCGCGCGGGACATCGACTCCACGCCGCCGGCCAGGGCCAGGTCCATCTCGCCGGCCTTGATGGCGCGGAAGGCGGTGCCCACCGCATCCATGCCTGAGCCACACAGGCGGTTGAGGGTGGTGCCGGGCACCGAGGTCGGCATGCCCGCCAGCAGCAGCGACATGCGCGCCACGCTGCGGTTGTCCTCGCCAGCCTGGTTGGCGCAGCCCATGAACACCTCCTCGATAGCCGCCGGATCGAGCTGTGGAGCCTCGGCCAGCACCGCCTTGAAGATGCTGGCCGCCAGGTCGTCGGGGCGCACGCTCGACAGGGTGCCGCCGAAGCGGCCCACGGCGCTACGCCGCGGATGACACAGATAGACGTCGCTCATTGGTACGGTTCTCCTGTTCGGCTCACTGCCCGGCGTGCTTGCGGTCGGTGCGGTCCTTCAGATCACGCAGGATCTCGAGCTCCTTCGCGCTAGGCTCCGGGGTGCTCTCGAGGGTCGCGGCGAAGCGGATCTCCCAGCCGGTGGCCTCGATCACGTCCTCGCGGGTCACCCCCGGGTGCAGCGAGACCACGACGAGCTCCTTGGTCTCGGGGTCGGGCTTCATCACGCACAGGTCGGTGATCACCCGGGTCGGGCCCTTGCCGATGTTGGGCACGCCGTCACGGCCCTTGCCGTCGCGGCCGAAGCCCAGGGTGGTGACGAAGTCGACCTTATCGACGAAGGCGCGCTTGGAGTGCTTGAGGGTGATGAATACCTCTCCCGCATTCGTCGCGATCTCCGGTGCGCCGCCACCGCCCGGCAGGCGTACCTTGGGCTCGCGATAGTCGCCGATCAGGGTGGTGTTGAGGTTGGCGAAGCGGTCGATCTGGGCGGTGCCCAGGAAGCCCACGTCGACCTTGCCGCCCTGCAGCCAGTAGCGAAACATCTCCGGCACCGAGACGGTGGTCAGCGCGGTCTCGGCCAGCTCGCCGTCGCCGATGGAGAGCGGCAGCACCTCGGGCTTGGTCTGCAGGGTGCCGGATTCGTAGATCAGCACCACGTCCGGGGCATGGGTCAGCCGCGCCAGGTTGGCGGCCTCACTGGGCAGGCCGATACCGACGAAGCAAGTCATGCCGTTTTCCAGGGCACGGGCCGCGGTGACGGTCATCATTTCCGAGGAAGTGTAGTCGTTGCTCATCAGGCGGCGCCTCCGGCGTTGTAGACGTTGTCATCGAGCCACTGGGTAAAGGCGTCTCGGTCGCGGGCGATGGCGTCCCACTCCTTGTAGAAGCGGTTATCGCGATCGTAGTAACCGTGAGTGTAGGAGGGGTAGGCACCCTTCTCGGCCACCGCCACGGCGCTGATCGCCCAGCCCGGAATCACGCAGGCGTTGGGCGTGGCGCCGAGGTCGTCGACGATCTCCTCGACGGTGACGATGCTGTGCTTGGCGGCCAGCACCGCCTCCTTCTGCACCCCGACGATGCCCTCCACCAGCACGTTGCCGGCGCGGTCGGCGCGCTGGGCGTGGACGATGGAGACATCCGGACGCACCGAGGGCACCGCAGCCAGGCGCTCGCCGGTGAACGGGCACTCGATGAACTTGATCTGGTCGTTGACGCTGGGCAACTCGCTGCCCACGTAGCCGCGCAGCACCGCCAGCGGCAGGCCCGCCGCGCCGGCCTCGAAGGCGCAGGCCATGGCGGCGTGGCTGTGCTCGAGGATCTCGATCTGGTGCGGCCAGCCCTTCTCCACAGCGTCGCGCAGGCGGTGCAGCGAGCCCACTCCGGGGTTGCCACCCCACGAGAAGATCACCTTCTTGGCGCAGCCGGCGCCGATCAGTTGGTCGTAGACCAGGTCCGGGGTCAGGCGGATCAGGGTCAGGTCGCGCTTACCCTGGCGGATCACTTCGTGACCCGCGGCAAAGGGAATCAGGTGGGTAAAGCCTTCCATGGCCACGGTGGCGCCGTCTTCGACGTAGCGGGCCACCGCGTCATGCAAGCTGAGGAACTCGGCCATGATGTTTGCCTCTCGGTGCTCGACTCGGGTTCGCCTTGCTTTGTGCGCATTGCGAACTTAGGTTTGTGATACGAACAAAATAATCCCTTCACTGATAACCGTCAAACCACGAAAAAGGGGAAGGCCATGGCCTTCCCCTTTTTGTTTTATGAAAAATACTTTATTTACAATTAATTAACTTCCCTCGAGCCAACTGACGGTGCGCTTGACCTGCTGCTTGCTACTACCAATGTATAACCCCGGGTCGCAGGCTCGGGCCAGTTCATCCTCCGCTACCTGCCCCTTGATCTCCGCATGCTCGGCCAGCACCTCGGCATAAGCGCGCCCTTCTCGGCGGGCCGTCTCGGCGGCCTCGGCACTGAGGCGCTTGGCGGCGTCCTGGCCCAGCGCCGGCGCCAGCAGCATGGCCACCGGCTCGGCCATGATCGCCCCACCGGTTATCGCCAGGTTGCGCCGCATCGCCTCGGGGTTCACCTCCAGGCCTTCGAGCAGCACCGCCGCCTGCTCCAGGGCGCCTTCCAGCAGCAGGGTGCCGTCGATCAGCGGCGTCCACTCGGCGTGCCACTCGCCGAGGCCGCGCTCCAGCGGCTGGGCCGCAGCGTTGAGCAGCACCGTGGTGTGGCCGTGCACCTGGCGGGCCGCACCGCGGATCAGCGCGCAGCGCACCGGATTGCGCTTGTGCGGCATCGACGACGACTCGCCCATGCCCTCGCCGGCAGGTTCGGCGACCTCGCCAAGCTCGGTCTGGGTCAGCAGCGCCACGTCCAGGGCCAGCTTCTCGGCCGCCCCGGCCGCGGCATCCAGCGCCGTGCCCAGGGCGTGGATAGGCTGGCGGTCGGTATGCCAAGGCAGCACCGGGGCCGCCAGGCCGAGGCGCTCGGCGATGCCGTCCATGAACGTCAGGCCCAGCGCGCCCCAGCCGGAGTGCACGCCCACGGCGCCACCGAACTGCACCGGCAGCGCGACCCCGGCCAGGCGACGGCGGGCCTGCTCGAGGCCCAGCGTCCATTGCGCCACCCGCACCCCGAAGGTGGTCGGCAGCGCCTGCTGCATCAGGGTGCGCCCCACCATCACGGTCTGGTCATGGACCTGCATCAGTGCGATGCCCGCTACCCGGCAGCGCACCAGCAGCGCATCGAGCCGCGCCAGGCGCGACTTGAGCAGCAGCATCAGGGCGCTGTCGACCACGTCCTGGCTGGTCGCCCCCTGGTGGAAGTAGCGCTTGAGCTCATCGGGCAGCGCCGCGCGGGCCTGCTTGACGAAGGGAATCGCCACGTTGCCGCCGCTGGCCACGCCGGCAGCCAGAGCGTCGAGATCGAAAGGGTGGCCCGCGAGGCGCTCGCGCAGCCGTTGACTGGTGCCGGCGGGCAGCGCGGCCTCGGCCTCCTGGGCCTCGGCCAGGGCCAGTTCGAAGGCCAACATGGCCTTAACCATGGCCTGGCCGTGGCAAGCGGCCAGGCCGTCGGCGCTCATGAAAGGGTGTTGGATCAGGGCGGCGGGCATGGGAATCTCCGTGGACAGGGCAGCACTTTACTTACGCATCATTCGAACAACTGTTCGCACTTCGAACAATATGCTAGATTGAAGTCTGCCCCAACAGCAACATCGATAAGGATAACGACGGCATGAACGCCCCCATCCAACAGGATACGCTGCAGCCGGACGACCGCGACTTCGTGACGGCGCTAGCCAGCGGCCTGGAAGTCATCCTCGCCTTCGACGGCGCCAACCCGCGCATGACCCTCAGCGAAGTGGCCGCCCGCACCGGCATGAACCGCGCCCGCGCGCGGCGTTTCCTGCTCACCCTGCACTCGCTGGGCTATGTGCGCAAACAGCAGCGCTACTTCGAGCTGGCGCCCAAGGTGCTGCAGCTTGGCTACTCGTTCCTGTCGGCCAACAACTACCGCAGCGTGATCCAGCAGTATCTCGAGGATATCACCGCCGAGATCGGCGAGTCCTCCTCGTTGGGCGTGCTGGATGGCGACGAGGTGATCTATGTGGCGCGCTCAGCGGCCAAGCATCGCCTGATGGCGATCACCCTCTCGGTGGGCACCCGGCTGCCCGCCGCGCACACGTCCATGGGCCGGGTGTTGCTGGCTCAGCTACCCGATGCCGAGCTTGACGCCTACCTCGAGCGCGTGGTGCTGGAGCGCTACACCGACAAGACCATCACCGACAAGGACGAACTCAAGGCTTGTGTGCTCAAGGTGCGCAAGCAGGGCTATGCGGTCTCCGACCAGGAACTGGATTCCGGCCTGCGTTCGCTGGCGATACCGGCCTTCGATGCCAACGGCCGGTTGCTGGGCGCGATCAACATCAGCACCAACGCCGCACGCATCGACCTCGAGACCCTGACCGGCCATTTCCTGCCGCTGCTGCAGAAGAAGGCACGGCTGATCCGCACCCACGTCAGCTGAGCCACTCACTCGTCGTCATCGAAGGATCCAGACCATGGCTCTCAGCCTGATCGAGCGCACCCTGGGTGTACTGGAAACACTGTCTCGTGATGCCCGCGGCCTGCCCCTGCAGAGCATCGCCGAACGGCTCGAGATTCCCAAGAGCGCCGTCCACCGCATCTGCTCCGAACTGATTCGCCTCGGCTATGTCCGCCAGGACCCCGCCAGCCACTACTACCTGCTGTCGACGCGGCTGATGGCGATGGGCTTCCACTACATGGCGATCAGCGGCACCAGCGACATCGTCCAGCCGATCCTCGACCACCTCGCCGCCGAGTCCGGCGAGATGGTGCGCCTGGGGGTGGTCGAGGGCCAGCGCCAGATCTGGATCGCCAAGGCCCAGGGCGCCCGCAGCGGGCTGCGCTACGACCCCGACATGGGCCGCGAGGCGCCGCTCTACTACACCGCCTCGGGTCACGCCTGGCTGGCCAGCCTCAGCGACGAGGACGCCATCGCCCTGGTCGAGGCCCAGGGCATCGGCAACCCCGACGACTACGGCCCCAACGCCCCGCGTAGCCACGCCGAGCTGCTCGAGCGGCTCGAGCGCGCCCGCGCCAGCGGCTACAGCTGGCAGGTCGACAACGCCGGCGCCGGCACCTCGGCGCTGGCGGCCGTGGTGCGCCACCCCCGCGACGGCCACGTGATCGGCGTGCTGAGCATCGCCGGCCCCAGCGTGCGCCTCACCGAGTCGCAGATGCACGCCCTGGCGCCCAAGCTGCTCAAGGCCGCCGAGGAGCTGTCGCAGACCAGTCAGGCGTCCAACGTCTTCAGTTAACGCTCGCTGGCAAGGAGGCCTGAATGCTCGCGATCCTGGGTATCACCACACCGATCTTCCTGCTCATCGGCCTCGGCTACCTGGCCATGCGCCTGCGCATCACCAGCCGCGAGCAGATGCAGGGCGTGAGCACCTTCGTACTCTACTTCGCGCTGCCGGCGCTGGTGATCCGCGCGCTCACCGAGTATCCGCTGGAGGAGGTGGTGCATCTCGGCTACCTGCTGGCCTACGGCCTCGGCTCGGCGCTGATCTTCCTGTTCGCCCTGCTGCTGACGTGGCGCTGGCAGCGCCAGCCGCTGACCACCAGTGCCTTGCATGCGCTGGGCATGACCGCCTCCAACAGCGGCTTCATCGGTTTCCCGGTGGCGCTGATGGTGCTCGGCTCGCCGGCGGCGGTGTTCCTGGCGCTGAACATGCTGATCGAGAATTTGCTGGTGATCCCCGCCGCGCTGATCCTCGCCGAACTGGGCAGCCAGCGCGGCGCCAGCCTGGGTGCCGCGCTGCGCCAGACCGCCCAGCGCCTGGTGCGCAACCCGATCCTGATCGGCCTGGCCCTGGGTGTCATGCTTTCGGCCAGCGGAGCGTCGCTACCCGGCCCGCTCTACCGCGTGGTTGACATGCTGGCCACTGCGGCGGCACCGGCGGCGCTGTTCGTGATCGGCGGCGCCCTCTACGGCCTCAAGCCCAAGGGCATGGGCCGCGACATCGGCCAGATCGTGCTCGGCAAGCTGGTCCTGCATCCGCTGGCGGTGCTGGCAATGATCCTGCTGCTGCCGCCCATGGACTCGCTGCTGATGGCCGGCGCCCTGTTGTTCGCCTGCGCGCCGATGATCAGCGTCTATCCGCTGTTCGGCCAGCGCTACGGGGTCGGCGATATCACCGCCGCGGCGATGATGGTCACCACCCTGGCCTCCTTCGTCACGCTCAGCCTAGCGATCTGGCTGCTCAGCCTGGCCGGCCTGCTGCCTGGCTAGGGCAGCGACCACTTTATTGCCAGATTGCGAACTTTTGTGCGCCTTGCAAACACCGCATGGCTAGCTTAGCCTACTGGAACCAAGTTCCAGTATTTTTATTGGCGCGTGTTCTCACCGCTGCATCGGGCCATGCTCAGCGCTGATCAAGATAGCCTGCTAACATAATGGTTCATCACGATCCGGGAGCCCCATGGCGACACCCCCCAGCCTCACCGTACAACTGCCCGGCGACCGCCCGCTACGCGGCATCGGCTTTATGCTCGCCGCCGGGCTGCTGTTCGTGCTGCTCGACACCGGCGTCAAGCTGCTCGGCCAGGACTACTCGCCTATCCAAGTGGTGTGGGCACGCTACGCCGGACACATGCTGGTGCTGGGCGGCTATCTGGTCTGGCTGGGGTGGCCGCGCTGCCGCGAGCTGATGCACACCGAGTCGCTACTCGGGCAGGTGCTGCGCGGCCTGCTGCTGTTCGGCGCCAGCACCTTCGCCTACCTGGCGCTGCGCGACCTGCCGCTGTTGCAGGTCTATGTGGTCAATTTCAGCGCGCCGCTGCTGGTGACCCTGCTGGCGATTCCGCTGCTCAAGGAGCGCGTCACCCCGGCGCGAGGGGCTGCGGTGGCAGTGGGCTTCGTCGGCGTGATCATCGCCGTGGGGCCTGTCGACTGGCGCGCCCAGCCCGCGGCACTGCTGCCGTTCGGCATGACGCTGTGCTTCGCGCTCTACCAGCTGACCACACGGCGCTTCGGCCGCCACGACCACCCGCTGACCTCGCTGTTCTACGCCGGCCTGGCCGGCGCCCTGGTCAGCAGCGCCGTGGTGCCGCTGTTCTGGACGCCCATCGCGCTGGGTGACATGCCGTTGTTTCTGATGGTCGGGCTGCTTGGCGCGGTCAGCCAGCTGGCGCTGATCCTGGCCATGCGCTGCGCGCCGGCCTCGCTGGTCTCGCCGTTCCTCTACACCCAGATCGTATGGGCCTCGCTGTTCGGCTACCTGGTGTTCGGCGACGTGCCGCTGCTGCAGGTCTACCTCGGCGCCGTGCTGATCATCGGCGCCGGGATATTTCTCGCTACGCGGCGGACTTGAGCGAAGCCTAAGGCGCTGTCAGTTGACTGGGCTTGGCCGCCTCGGCGCGGCCCAGATGCGTCACCCAGGAGATCACGTCGGGAATGCCCGCTTCCAGGGCGGCCGCCTCGTAGCCGCCGTGATGCCCGGCGGGCAGATCGTGGGCGATGCCCTTGTGGCAGTCGATGCAGGTCGCCTCGCCGCTGGCCAGCGAGGTGGAGTGGGCGCGGGCCGCGCGACTGCTCTGGGCGGTGAAGTCCATGTGCTCGAACTCGTGACAGTTGCGGCACTCCAGCGAGTCGTTGGCCTCGAGCCGCGCCCATTCGCGCTGGGCCAGCTCCAGGCGTTTCTCCTCGAACTGCTCCTCGGTGCGGATGCTGCCGAACACCCAGCCCCATACCTCCTTGGAGGCCTCCATCTTGCGCGCGATCTTGTGGGTCCAGCCGTGGGGCACATGGCAGTCGGCACACTGCGCCCTGACCCCGGAGCGGTTGGTGTAGTGGATGGTGTCCTGCATCTCGCGCAGCGGATTGCGCTCCATCTCGTGGCACGCGACACAGAACTGCTGGGTATTGGTGGCCTCCATGGCGGTGTTGAAGCCGCCCCAGAAGATGATCCCGGCGATAAAGCCGCCCAGGGTCAGGAACCCCAGGCTGAAGTGCACGCTGGGGCGGGTGAGCAGCCGCCAGTAGCGGCCCAGCCAGCGCTTCATGGCTCACCTCCCTGGCTTTCGCGGAGCATCTCACCGAGCACCTGGTCGACGGTCTGGAAGCGGTTTTCTACCAGCGGCGCGGCGTCGGTCTGGGGCACGTGGCACTGGGTACAGAAGTAGCGGTCGGGAGAGACCGCCGCCAGCACCTGCTTGTGGCGGTCCATGAAGTGGGTGACGCTGACCATCGGCGCCCCGGCGCTCACCGCGTTCTCGCGGCTGTGGCAGGTCAGGCACTGGTTGTGGCGCAGGTCGACCTGGTAGTCGCGAATATTGTGCGGCACCACCGGCGGCTGCTCGGGGTAGTTGAGCACCTCGCGCCCCGACTCGCGGGACTGGCCGGCCATGGGCGGCGCCGGCAGCGTGTCGGCGACGGTGCCGCCCTGGCGCAGGCCGTCCGGCGCCGAGGCCCGGGGATGGTCATCGGCGAGCGTGATGCCAGCCCAGGCCAGCGCCGTGGAAAGGCATAGAGCGGTAAGCCATTTCATCGCATGTCTCCTTGCTGGCGGCCTCAGGCCAGGTTGAGCAGCTCCAGGCGCACCGCACACTTCTTGAAGTCGGTCTGCTTGGAGATCGGGTCGGTGGCATCCAGCACCAGCTTGTTGATCAGGCGGTTGGCGTCGAAGAACGGTACATAGACCAGCCCCTGGGGCGGCCGCACACGGCCGCGGGTCTCGACCCGCAGGCGGATCTCGCCACGGCGGCTGGTGACCTTGACCTCGCTGCCGCGCCGCACGCCTTCGGCGCGGGCGTCCTCGGGATGCATGTAGAGCAGTGCCTCGGGCACCGCGCGGTGCAGCTCCGACACCCGGCGGGTCATCGAGCCGGTGTGCCAGTGCTCCAGCACGCGGCCGGTGCACAGCCAGTAGGGGTAGTCGTCGTCGGGGCGCTCCGGGGCCGGCTCGTCGGGCACCGCGAAGATCAGCGCGCGGTCGTCGGGCTTGGCGTAGAACTGCACGCCGCGGCCCTCCTCGACGTAGGGGTCGTAGCCCTCGCGGTAGCGCCATAGGGTCTCGCGGCCGCCGACCACCGGCCAGCGCTTGCCGCGGGTCTGGTGATAGACGTCGAAGTCGTCGAGGTCCTTGCCCTTGCCGCGACCGAAGCGGGCGTACTCCTCGAACAGCCCCTTCTGGACGTAGAAGCCCAGCTCCGCGGCCTCCTGGTTGGCGTAGCCCTCCTCCATGTCGGAGAGCGGGTAGCGGTCGACCTGGCCGTTGGCGTAGAGCAGCTCGAACAGCGTCTTGTCACGCAGCTCGGGGGCCGCCTCGAGCAGTTCCTCGGGCCACACCTCGTCGACGCGGATGCGCTTGGCCAGCGCCAGGGTCTGCCACAGGTCGGAGCGCGCCTCGCCGGGGGCGTTGACCAGTTGGTGGAAGAACTGGGTGCGCCGCTCGGAGTTGCCGAAGGCGCCCTCCTTCTCGACCCAGCTGGCCGCCGGCAGGATCAGGTCGGCGGACTGCGCCGAGGCGGTGGGATAGATGTCCGAGACGATCACGAAGGCCTCGGGGTTGCGCCAGCCGGGCAGGATCTCCTGCATGGTGTTGGGGCCGGCGTGCATGTTGTTGCACACCTGGGTCCAGTAGACCTTGATCTCGCCGTCCTTGAGCTTGCGGCTCTGCTCCACGGCGTGGAAGCCGACCCGCTCGGGAACGGTGCCCTCGGGCAGCAGCCAGATCTCCTCGGCGTCGCGGCGATGCTCGGGGTTGGTGACCACGCGGTCGGCGGGCAGGCGGTGGGCGAAGGTACCCACTTCGCGGGCGGTGCCGCAGGCCGAGGGCTGGCCGGTGAGCGAGAACGGGCTGTTGCCGGGCTCGGAGATCTTGCCGGTGAGCAGGTGCAGGTTGTAGATCAGGTTGTTCACCCACACACCGCGGGTGTGCTGGTTGACGCCCATGGTCCAGAAGGTCATGACCTTGGTGTCGGGGTCGGCGTAGAGCTCGGCGAGCTGCGCCAGGCGATTTTCCGACACGCCGGACTCCCGTGCGGCGCGCTCGAGGGTGTAGTCGGCGACGTAGTCGGCGAATTCCTCGAAGCTCATCTCCGACCAGGAGTTGGCGTTGTCGGCGTTGGCCGCGGCCTGCTGCAGCGGATGCTCGTCGCGCAGGCCGTAGCCGATGTCGTCCACGCCGCGGGCGAAGCCGACGTGGCTATCGACGAAGTCACGATCGACGTTGCCGCTCTGGATGATGTGGTTGGCGATGTAGTTGAGGATCACGATGTCGGCGTTGGGCGTCATCACCATGGGGATGTCGGCCAGGTCGAAGCTGCGATGCTCGTAGGTGGAGAGCACCGCCACCCGGGTGTCCGGGTAGGAGAGCCGGCGATCGGTGACCCGGGTCCACAGCACCGGGTGCATCTCGGCCATGTTCGAGCCCCACAGCACGAAGGCGTCGGCATGCTCGATATCGTCGTAGACGCCCATCGGCTCGTCGGAGCCGAAGCTGCGCATGAAGCCGAACACCGCCGAGGCCATGCAGTGGCGGGCATTGGGATCGATGTTGTTGGTGCGCAGGCCGGCCTTGAACAGCTTGCTGGCGGCATAGCCTTCCCAGATCGTCCACTGCCCGGAGCCGAACATCGCCACGCTATCCGGACCGTGCTCGCGGATCGCCTGCTTGAACTTGTCGGCCATCACGTCCAGCGCCTCGTCCCAGGACACCGCCTCGAAGTCGCCGTCCTTGGCATAGGCGCCGTTGCGCTTGCGCAACAGCGGCTGGGTCAGGCGGTCCTCGCCGTAGAGGATCTTCGACAGGAAGTAGCCCTTGACGCAGTTCAGCCCGCGGTTGACCTCGGAGTGAATATCGCCGTGGGTGGCGACGATGCGGTCGTTCTGGGTGGCGACCATGACGCTGCAGCCGACCCCGCAGAAGCGGCACGGCGCCTTGTTCCAGTTGAGCCGGGTCAGCTCGGCGTTGGTGATCAGGTTGGTGGCCCCGGCGGGGATCGCGATCCCCGCGCTGGCGGCGGCCACGGCGGCCGCATTGGCCTTTACGAATTCGCGACGTGTCAGTTTCATCATGCCCCCTCATGCAGTTCATCGGCGGTGGCCGGGTCGAGCAGCTGATGGTAGACCAGCGCCGCGCCAAGCACGCCGGGCCGTGTCTGTACGGCATCGATCAGGTCGAGCGCACGGCTCTCCTGAAAGCTCTCCACTACCGCCACCAGCTTGCCCGTGGCGTCTTCGCCACGGACCTCGCAGTCGCCGGCGGCATTCAGCCAGGCGGCCACCTCCGCCAGCCGCGGCGGCCGGACATGGACGATAAAGCTGGCGATATGCAGCGTCTCTTGGCTCATCGGCGCGCTCCGGGTTGCACAGGGCCGTTGTCGGCCAGGGTGATGGCATCGTTAGGGCACACCGCCAGACAGGCGCCGCAGCCGCGACAGGCCGCGCTGTCGATATGCGGCTGCGGCGGGCGACCCAGCGCCGGTGAAAAGCGGATGGCGCGCCACTCGCAGGCGTCCTGGCAGGCCTGGCAGTGAATCTGTGCCAGCGCCAGGCAGTTGGCCTCGAGCCCCGCGTGCCAGGCAAACGCCTGGCGCTGGGTATCGAAGACGTCCGCCTCGCACACCGCAGCGCAGTCGCCGCACAGCGAGCAGCCGTCGTCATCGAAGCGGATCTCGGGAAAACCGCCGCCGCCGCGCACCAGCACGCCCTCCGGGCAGGCGTCGATGCAGGCATCGCAGCCGGTGCAGCGCTGGGTCAGGTCATCGGCGGTCCATGGTGGCCGGCGCACGGAGGGGCGTCCGCTCAAGGTGCGGAAGAACTGGCGGCGATCCGGTTGGCGATGCGCCTTGTTGTTATACGTCATGGCGTCACCGACTCAACCGGGCGGGCCGGCGATCATCTGGTAGATCCACACCGCGAAGCCGTAGCTGCCGACCACCGCCACGGCGAGGATCGGGAACAGCAGCACGCAGATGAACAGAAACAGCTTCAGCTCTTGTCGCTTGCGCACCGACGGCGCGGCGCTGTCGGGGTCGCTCATGGCACTTTCCTCGCTGGGTGTGGGCCTGGCCGGGTGTGACAAACCACCGCATACCCTTGTCAGCCTAGCGAAGAGAGCCCCCTATGCCACTTGATCGAGATCAAGGTTTAGCCAGACAGCCTGAAACGCCGCGAGCCCGCCAATGGGCGGGCTCGCGGTCAGGCATGGCGGCAACGTTGAGAATCAGGCGTTGGCGGCCTTGATCAGCGCGTCCAGCGCGGCCAGGTAGCCCTGGCTGCCGAGGCCGGCGATCACCCCGTCGGCGCGCAGCGAGACGTAGGAGTGGTGACGGAAGCTCTCGCGCTTGTGGACGTTGGAGAGATGCACCTCGATGACCTTGCCGTCGAAGGCGTTGAGGGCGTCGAGGATCGCCACCGAGGTGTGGGTGAAGGCGGCGGGGTTGATGATGATCGCCGCGGTGCCGTCGAGCCTGGCAGCGTGGATGGCATCGATCAGCGCGCCCTCGTGGTTGCTCTGCAGCGCCTTGGCCTCCCAGCCGTTGAAGGCGGCTTTTTCATACAGACCGTTGTTGATGTCATCGAGGGTCTCATGGCCGTAGATCTCCGGCTGGCGGGTGCCCAGCAGGTTGAGATTGGGGCCGTGCAGCACCAGCACCTTGGCTTGGCTCATCAGTCGCTCTCCTTGAGCAGTTCACGCCGATAGTGGGCGAAGAGGGTCGCCGCCTGGGCGTCGGCGGCGGCGCGCTTGGCTTCATCCTCGCAGAACAGCTTGAAGGCGTCGACGCCCTGGAACACGAACAGGCTGACGCCGCTCATCACGCTGGCGCCGGCGGCCTGGGCCGCGGCCACGAACTCGGTCACCGCCGGCACGTAGACCGCATCGAAGATCCAGTGGCGCGCCGCCACCAGCGCCTTGGGCAGCGGGCAGCCGGGGCTCTTCTCGTGGCCGATGGGGGTGCAGTTGACCAGCCCATCGCAGCGAGGCACGGTGGCAGCGATCTCGTCGCGACTGATGGTCGAGGCGTTGAAGCCCTGGGCAGCGAGCTCGTCGGCGAGCTGGCGCGACTTGGCCGCGTCGAGGTCCATCAGGATCACCTCGCTGGCGCCGAGCTTGCCCAGCGCAAAGGCCGCCGCCTTGCCCACCCCGCCGGTGCCCAGCAGCAGCACGCGGCCCGGCGGCCGATCGCCGAGGGTAGCGCGGTAGCCGCTGATAAAGCCGGTGAAGTCGGTATTCTCGGCGACGATCTCGCCAGCCTCGAAGACCAGGGTATTGGCCGCGCCGACCATGCGCGCCCCTTCGCTGGGGCGAGTGGCCAGGCGCACCGCCTCCTCTTTCCAGGGAAAGGTGACGTTGACCCCGCGGTAGCCCGCAGCACGCACCTCGTCGACCTGACTGGCCAGGGAGTCGATGGGCTGCTCGTTGGCATCGAACAGGTCGTAGCTGGCCGGGATCCCGGTCAGTTGGCCGAGTCGTACGTGCAGGTCCGGCGAGCTGGAGTTCATGATGGCCTTGCCGATTAGACCCAGTTTCATAGCTGATCTCCTGATGGCAGCGCTAGCGCTAGCGCTGGGCGGATTGGGCGGCGAGCCGGATACCGGCATTGGCGGCACCGAACTGGTGATAGCCGCCGCGGCGCTCGACGATCTCGAAGAAGAAGCGTCCCGAGAAGGTCTCGGTATAGGCGTGGAAGAATTCGCCCTCCTCGCTGCGGTCGTAGAGGATATTGCGCGACTGCATGGCCTCGAGCAGCGCCGCATCGAGGTCGTAGCGAGCCTCGAGGTCGTCATAGTAATTCTGCGGGATGCGCAGCAGCGGCAGGCCGCGCGCCTTGAGCGCATCGACGCTGGCGAAAATATCGCGACTGGCGAAGGCGATCTGTTGCACGCCACCCTGGAACTGACTCAGGAAGCGTCCCGGTAGCGTCTCGCTGGCCTGGGAGACGGTCAGCGGCAGGCGGATCGAGCCCTCGGGGCTGGTCACCGCCTGGCTGAGCATCAACCCATGGGGATCGACGATCTCGTGCTCGGTCTCGGCGTCGAAGCCGAATACGGTGCGATAGAATAGCTGCCAGCCGAGCAGTTGGGTCG
This sequence comes from Halomonas socia, assembly GCF_010977575.1. Lineage (GTDB taxonomy): Bacteria > Pseudomonadota > Gammaproteobacteria > Pseudomonadales > Halomonadaceae > Franzmannia > Franzmannia socia. Next base: position 1,719,652 of record NZ_CP048812.1, on the reverse strand, counting down.
CCGGTAGCACGTAGGAGAGGTGATCGACCCGGGTCAGGCCGGCTTCATCTCGGCTGTCCTGGTCGAACAGCTCGAAGTCGGTGCGCCACTGCAGGTCGCTGGCGGCCTCGTCGTCGACCAGATACACCAGGCTACCCTCGATGCCACGCAGCGCGGGAATCTCCATCTCGCCTTCGCCGACCTGGCTACGGAAGGTCTGGGCCTGGAAGGCCTTGGCCCGCGCCAGCGCCTTTTCCACGTCGTCGACCCGGAAGCCCACCGCACATACCGCGGTGCCGTGCAGCAGGCGAAAGGTGTGGGCAAAACTGTCGGTCTCGAAGTTGAGCACCAGATGCATATCGCCCTGCTTCCACAGCTCGACGTTCTTCGAGCGGTGGCGTCCCACGTGGCGAAAGCCCAGCGCATCGATAAACTCGCCGAGCGGCGCGGCGCTCTCCTCGTCGAGGGTGAACTCGATGAAATGAATGCCGTTATACTGCGGCGCCGGCGGGATACGGCTGGCCCAGGGGCCCTCCTCGACCAGGTTCTCGAGCAGGATCAGCGAGCGCAGGCCGTCGCGGGCGGTGGCCTCGGTGGGACCGGCGCGGAAGGCGTCGTTGAAGATCTCCAGCGACAGCGGGCCGGCATAGCCGGTCTTGGCCAGCACGACCATGAAGTCGCGCAGCGGCAGGCGGCCCTGGCCGGGGAAGCAGCGGAAGTGACGGCTCCACTGCAGCACGTCCATGTTCAACTGGGGCGCATCGGCCACCTGCACGAAGAATATCTTGTCGCGGGGAATACGCGCGATGGCCGCGAGATCGTGGCCGCGGGAGAGGATATGAAAGCTGTCGAGCACGATACCCAGCGCCGGATGATCGGCACGGCGCACCACCTCCCAGGCGTCGCGATAGTCGGAAATGTGGCGCCCCCAGGCGAGTGCCTCGAAGCCGATGCGGATGCCGCGCTTGGCGGCACGCTCGGCCAGCTCGCGCAGGTCGGCCGCAGCCTGGCCGAGGTCGTCCTGGCACTGCGGCGAGACGTTGCTGCAGACCAGCAGGAAGTCGGTGCCGAGTTCTTCCATCAGGTCGAACTTGCGCTCGGCGCGCTGCATGTTGCGGCTGCGCTGCGGCTCGGGCATGGCCTCGAAATCGCGAAACGGCTGGAAGGCGACGATCGCCAGCCCCAGCGACTCACAAAGCTCGCGCAGCTCGGCGGGGGAGCCGTCGAAGGAGAGTAGATCGTTCTCGAAGATCTCAACGCCCTCGAAGCCGGCGCGGGCAATGGCTTCCAGCTTGGTTCTCAGGTCGCCGCTAAGGCAGACGGTGGCAATGGCGCGCATGCTGTCCTCCGAGCCGCAGGTGGCGGGGCACTGCCCGCCCCCTGCGGCAATTGTTTATATGTCACTCTTGGCAGGGCGACACCGACTCGACGTGGCCATCGGCGGCCTAAGACCTTAGTCGCATCGCCATCATCATGCATTGACAGTTCTGGAAAGGAATTCTAGTTTGTTCGCTATTAGCACGCAAGTTCGACAACCGAACAACCCGACACGCCAACACAACAATCAGATGCACCCGGAGGACACCATGTTCAGACCTACGCTTAGCGCCCTCGCCGTTGCCATCGGCACCCTCGGCATCGCCGGTGCCGCCATGGCCGACTACCCCGAGCGCAATATCCAGGGCACCATCCAGTGGGGCGCAGGTGGCGCCACCGACAACGTGATCCGCAGCCTCACGCCCCACGTCGAGGAGGCGCTGGGCACCACCATCGTGCTGACCAACCGCGCCGGCGGCACCGGCGTGATCGGCATGAACCACGTCATGAACCAGCGCCCGGACGGCTACAACCTGCTGTTCGGCGCCGAGAACCCGCAGCTCTACCCGCTGATGGGCCTGGCCGACTTCACCTATGACGACATGCACACCGTCAATATCATTGGCCAGGGCCTGGTAGTGATCGCCACCCATCCCGACAGCCCCTTCGAGGACTTCGGTGAGCTGCTCGAGTACGCCAAGGAGAATCCCGGCGAGCTGCGCATGGGCGGCACCGGCGCCGGCGGCCTGCCGAGCACTGTGCACGCCATGATCAACGCGGTGGACGAGTTGGAGATCCGCGACGTGACCTTCGGTGGCGACGGCCCCGGCGTCACGGCGCTGCTCGGCGAACATATCGATTTCATGCCGTTGAGCCTGTCGGCGGTGGCCGAGCAGATTCGTGGCGGTCGCCTCAAGGGTCTCGCGGTGCTCTCCGATGAAGAGATCGAGGACCTGCCGGGCGTACCGCCAATCACCGAGGCGCTGCCGGAGATCGAGTCGTTCCTGCCGTGGGGGCCGTTCTGGGGCGTCTTCGTGCATCAGGACACTCCCGACGACGTCAAGGCGGTGCTCGAGGATGCCTACTACAATGCCGTGGCCTCGGACGAGTTCCAGCAGTTCCTCGACGACTTCGGTGGCGCCCCACTGAACCTGTCAGGCGACGAAGCCCAGCAGTACCTCGACAATTGGCAGTCGGTGACCGCCTGGTCGATGTACGACGCCGAAGCAGAAACCATCGAGGTCTCTCCGGAGGAGCTCGGTATCCCGCGTCCGTAACCTTTTACCAGGTCGCAACCCGGACAGGTCCAGCGTTGCTGGGCCTGCCCGACGGAGTTTCGCATGGACAACAAACCCGACAAGCTGCAGGTCGGCGAGCGCGTCTTCGACTGGCTACTGCTGCTGTTCAGCGGCGCCGTCTTCTACCACGCCTACCAGATCACCGGCTTCTCTTCGATCAACTCGGCCGGGGCCTTTCCCATCGGCCTGTCGCTGATCCTGATCGCCTCCTCGATCGCCGTGTTGGCCGGCCACCGCCGCAAGCACAAGCCCGATACCCAAGGTGCGCTGGACGAGCTCATGGCCTTCCTGCGTCAGCACTTCCCGCTCAACGTGCTGGTATTCTCGGCACTGGCAGTGGTCTACCTGATCGCCATCGAGCCGGCCAGTTTTTTCCTCAGCACCTTCGTCTTTCTGATGCTGGCGATGATCTTCCTGCGCCGCGGCAAGGCGATTACCTCGCTGCTCACCGCGACGGGCGCGATTGCCGTGATCTACGTGCTGTTCACCGTGGTGTTCCGCGTCTACCTGCCTTAAACGGCGCAGCCCCCTGACCCAACGAGGCATCGCATGAGTGATACCTTCTCCTACCTGCTGATGGCCTGGCTCGACCCGCACCTGCTGGCGCTTACCGCCCTCGGCACCCTGGCCGGCATCTACGTCGGCGCCATTCCCGGGCTATCGGTGACCATGGCGGTGTCGATCCTGATCTCCTTCACCTTCTCGTGGGACATCAACAACGCCCTGGCCCTGATGGTGGGCATCTATGTCGGCGGGGTCTACGGCGGCTCGCGCACCGCCATCCTGCTCAATATTCCCGGCTCGCCGGCGGCGCTGACCACCGCCTTCGACGGCTACCCGCTGGCCCAGCGCGGCGAAGCCGGCCGCGCCATCGGCCTGAGTACCGTGATGTCGGTGATCGGCGGTTTCATCGGGGTCGCGATTCTGGCCGCCACCGCACCGATGCTCTCCGACCTGGCATTGCGCTTCGCCCCCCGCGACTACTTCCTGATCGCCGTGCTCGGCCTGCTGCTGGTCAGCACGCTGTCGGGCAAGTCGCTGGCGCGAGGCATCTTCGCCGTGGCCCTCGGCGGCGTCATCGGCCTGGTGGGCATGGACCCGGTCACCGCCCAGGGCCGCTTTACCATGGGCAACATGAACCTGATGGGCGGCATTCACTATGTGGTGGTGATGATCGGCCTGTTCGGCGTCGCCGAGGCCTTCTACCAACTCCACCATCTCAATACCGTGCCGGTGAAGCAGAAGGTCGACAAGATCGTACCCTCCTTCAATATGGTGGCCCGCTACCTGCCGCTGTCGATCCGCACCTCGGTTATCGGGGTGGTGGTCGGCGCCTTGCCCGGCACCGGTGGCGACATCGCCTCGCTGTTTGCCTACGACCACGCCAAGCGCACCGTCAAGAACCCCTCGCGGCCGTTCGGCGAAGGCGCCTATGAGGGGCTGGTGGCGCCGGAGACCGCCAATAACGCCGCGGTAGGCGGTGCCTATGTGCCGATGCTGACGCTGGGCATGCCCGGCGATGCGGTCACCGCGGTGATCATCGGTGCACTGGTGATCCACGGCCTCAACCCCGGCCCGATGCTGATGGTCGAGACGCCTCACATCTTCTGGTTCACGGTAGGCAACCTGGCGCTGGCCAACATCTTCCTGCTGGTGTTCGGCCTGACCGGCATCAAGCTGTTCTCGAAGATCGTCGAGCTGCCCAAGGCGGTGCTGATCCCGCTGATCCTGGTGCTGTGCGTAGTCGGCACCTACTCGATCAACAGCAACATGACCGAGGTCTACTGGATGCTCGGCTTCGGCATCCTCGGCTACTTCCTCAAGGTGTTCGGTTTCCAGATGGGCCCGATCATCCTGGGGGTGATTCTCGGCCCGCTGCTCGACGAGACCTACCGCCAGGCGATGTCGTCGGTGGGCGATAACGTCGGTGACTTCCTGCTGGGCCTGGTCGTCAATCCGCTGTCGCTGGTGCTGACCAGCGTGATCGTCCTGGTGCTGCTGGGCAACACACCGGCCAAGCGGCTGCTGATGGAACGCCTGTCGCGGCGCTGAGTGACACCAGGATGGTTGAGCTTCTAACCCACCCGCGTGCCGCGCTGGTATTCGACTTCGACGGGGTGATCCTCGACTCGGCGAGCCTCAAGCGCGAGGCCTTCGCCGCCCTGTACGACGACTACCCCACCGCCCAGCGTGAAGCGATCAAGGCTTACCTGGGGCGCCGCGGCGGCCAGCCGCGGGAGGTCAAGTTCCGCCATATCGAATCGCACATCCTCGGCCGCGACGTGCGTGCGGCCGATATCGACGCCCTCTGCGCCCGCTTCAAGGCAGTGGTCGCGGCGCGCATCCAGGTCGCCCCGGCAATCGCCGGGGCGGTCGAGTTCCTGAGCCGCTGGCACGGCCGGCTGCCGCTCTACTTGCTGTCGGCAACACCCGGCCATGAACTGCGCGAGATCGTCGAACAGCGCGACCTGGCGCGCTACTTCGAGGCAGTGATCGGCGCGCCGCCGGACAAGGTCACCGGCATGCGCAACCTGCTCGAGCGCTATCGCCACCCGGCGACGCACACGGTGATGATTGGCGACTCCTACAACGACTACCGTACTGCCCGGGGCAACGGCACCCATTTCGTCGGCATCTGCGCCGAGCGTGGCGCCTCGCCGTTTCCCGACGACGTGGTCACCGCCAGCGACCTGCACGGCCTGGAGGCGGCACTGGCCAGGCTCTCGGCTTAGTTGGTCGTGCTGCCTCCCGTCTCGCCCATCCAGCGCTGCCAGACGCGACGCACCAGCTCGCGGTGCGCTGCGATCTCCTCGGCTTCAACGACCCGCTCGGCCTTGGTCAGCGCGGCACGGTGGGTGGCGTGGCGGTAGGCCAGGTAGGCGTCGCGCAGCCCCTGGGCCTCCTCGGCAGGCAGCCGCTGGCAGGCCTCGAGGGTCTCGAGCAGGCGCATGTTGTCGCTCCAGCGCAGCAGCTCGGGGGCATCGGCGCTCATCGCCAGCACCGCGAACTGGCACAGGAACTCGATATCGACCATGCCACCGGCATCCTGCTTGAGGTCGAAACGCCCGGCCTGGCGCTCGCTGGCCTTGCTGCCCAGATGATCGCGCATCTTGTGGCGCATCTTGACCACCTCCTCGCGCAGCGCGGCAAGATCGCGCCGCGCACCGAGGATCTCGCTACGCACGGCGTCGAAACGCTCGCCGAGATGGCGGTCGCCGGCCACCACCCGGGCGCGCACTAGCGCCTGGTGCTCCCAGGTCCAGGCCTGGTGGCGCTGATAGTCGGCGAAGGCCTCCAGCGGCGTGACCAGCAGCCCGGCGTTGCCCGACGGCCGCAGCCGCATGTCGACCTCGAACAGCGCGCCGGCCGGGGTCACCGCGGTGAGCAGGTGGATGATGCGCTGGCCGAGGCGGGTGAAGAACACCGGATTGTCGATCGGCCGCGGCCCGCCGGTGCTGCCCTGGGAGGCGGCGTCGTGGATGAACACCAGGTCGAGGTCCGAGCCGTAGCCGAGTTCGATGCCGCCCAGCTTGCCGTATCCGACGATGATGAAGTCGGTATCGCCGGGCACGCCATCGCGGCGCGCCGGGCGGCCATGCTTGCGGGTCAGGTGCTTCCAGGCCATCGCCAGTACCTGCTCGAGGACCACCTCGGCGATATAGGTGAGAAAATCGCTGACCTTCATCAGCGCACGGGCGCCGGCGACATCCGAGGCCGCCACGTGCAGCACTTGGGCGTGCTTGAACACCCGCAGCGCCTCGAGCTGGGCCTCCTCGTCGTCTTCCGGGATGCGCCCCAGCGCCTGGCGCAGCTCGTCGGCGAGGTGCTGCTTGTCGGCCGGGGTGTAGAGCGTGGCCGGCGTCAGCAGCTCATCGAGCAGGATCGGGTGGCGGGCGAGCTGCTCGGCGATCCACGGGCTGGCCGCGCAGAGTCGCATCAGGTGACTCAAGGCCTGGGGGTTCTCGCGCAGCAGCGCCAGGTAGGCGGTACGCCGCAGCACCGCCTCGATCAGCGGCAGTACGCGCTCGAGCACCGAATCCGGCGCCTCGCTGTCGGCCACTGCGGCAAGCAGCATCGGCATCAGCGCATCGAGACGCTCGAAGCCGATGCGCTGCATGCTCTTCACGGCCCGCGACTCGCGTAGCCCGGCCAGGCGCCGCGCGGCCGCCGCAGGATCGCCAAAGCCCACTCTTTCGAGCAGCGCCAGGATATCGTCGTCATCCATGACGCCGCGCCACAGCCCGCGCCACTCGTCCAGGTCGGGTTCGTCGTCGCGTTCGGCGGCGTCTTCCACTTCCTCTTCGGGGTCGGCGATCACCGCGTCGAAGTGGCCGCGGATGCGCCCACGTACCTCGTCGAGGCGGGCAATCAGTGCCGTCCAGTCGGGCATGCCCAGCGCCAGGGCAACCCGCTCGCGCTCCTCATCGGCCTCCGGCAGGGCCTGGGTCTGGCGATCCTCGAGGGACTGGATGGCGTGCTCCAGGTCGCGCAGGAAGGCGTAGTCCGGCTCGAGTTCGTCGACCACCGCCTGGGGCAGCAGCTCCAGCGCCGGCAGGATGTGCATCGCCTGGCGCAGCGAGGTCACCTGCAGCTCGGTATCGCGGCCGCCGCGGATCAGTTGAAAGGCCTGGACCACGAACTCGACTTCGCGGATGCCGCCGCGGCCGAGCTTGATATTGTCGTCCATGCCCTTGCGGCGCACCTGGCGATTGATCATGCCCTTCATCTCGCGCAGCGACTCAATGGCGCCGAAGTCGAGATAGCGACGGTAGACGAACGGCCTCAGGCTGGCCAGCAGCTCGTCGCCGGCCTGGCAGTCGCCGGCTACCGGGCGCGCCTTGAGCATGGCGTAGCGCTCCCACTCGCGGCCCTGGTCCTGGTAGTAGCTGGAAAGCGAACTGAAGCTGCCGACCAGCGGGCCGCCGTCGCCCAGCGGGCGTAGCCGCATGTCGACGCGAAAGGCGAAGCCATCGGCGGTCACCGCATCCAGCGCGCCGATCAGCTTCTGGCCGAGCTTGGTGAAGTACTCCTGATGGTCGAGCTCGCGCTTACCGCCCTGGGTAGTGCCCTTGTCGGGAAAGGCGAAGATCAGGTCGATGTCCGACGACAGGTTGAGTTCGCCGGCACCCAGCTTGCCCATGCCCAGCACCACCAGGCGCTGCGGCTCGCCGTCGCGCAGAGCCGGCAGCCCCCAGCGCTCGGCGTGGTGCGCCTCGAGCCAGCCCAGCGCGCCCTCCAGGCAGGTCTCGGCGAGCCGCGAGACGCTGGCCGCGGTGGCCCACATGTCGATACCCGGCGGGCGGGTCAGGTCGCGCCACACGATGCCCAGCATGCGCGCCCGGCGAAAGCGCCGGATCACCCGCTGCATGGCCGCCTCGTCGTCGGCTTCGTGCAGCAGTTCGTCGAGCCAGGCGGCCTGATCGTCGGCGCTGGGCGGCGCGTCGAGCTCATCGGCGGTGTCCAGCTGCATCAACCAGTCGGGGTAGCGCGTCAGGGTGTCGGTGGCAAAATCGGAGATACACAGTACCCGCGCCAGCTGGGCGCGGCGCGACTCGGACAGCGCCACCCAACTGGCCCCGGGCCCCTCCTGCTGCTGCATCTCGGCCAGATTGTCGGCCTGGCTCAAGGCCTCGTCGAGTCGCTGGCTCAGTTGGCCGAGGCGCGCATGCAACGCCTTGGGCAGGTCGTCGCGGGGGAGGAAGTCATCGGGCAGCGCCATGGGGCATCTCGTCGTCAGCGGCAAGTTGCCCTCAGCATAGCGAAGCCCGGCGCCGGGGGTCACCCAATAACATCGCCCCCTCTTAGGCCTGCCCCCGGAGTCTCCGCCTCGAGACAGCTACAAGTACCTAGGTCTTACCCCATTAGCCGCTGGCCGATCAGCAGCAGCCAGGTGATAGCGGCGAACAGCAGCGCCAGCATCACCGCCGCCGAACTGATGTCCTTGGCACGGCCGGAGAGTTCATGGTGCTCGGTGCCGATACGGTCGACCACGTTCTCGATGGCGCTGTTGAGCAACTCGACGATCAGCACCAGCAGGCAACTGCCGATCAGCAGGATCCACTCCAGCGGGCTGCGGCCGATCCAGATCGCCAACGGCAGCAGCACCAGACACAGCGCCACCTCCTGACGAAAGGCCGTCTCGTTGCGGTAGGCGGCCCCGAGGCCCTTGAGTGAATAGCGGGTCGAGTGCACCAGATGGCGCCAACCGGTATGCCCAGGTTTCATCGTTTCGCTCTTGCTATGGAGTCGATGCCGCCACGGCGGCACGAGTGACGATAGTAGCAAATCCCACGTCCTTTCGGCGTGGGTCGCCGACGCGGCTCAGTGGGCGCGAATCATGGCGTCGAGGTCCTCGGTCAGCGGGTCGAGGACCTGGGTCCAGTTCAGCCAGGGCGTGCTCGAAGTCCCGTTGACCAGTACCGTGAAGACTCCCCAGCGACCGCTATCGGTGCGGAAGTAGCCGCCCACCGAGCGCACCGCGAAGGGCTGGTTCAGGGTGCCGGTCTTGAGCATCACGTTGTTCTGGAAGCGCTCGCCGCCGCGGCGGATGAAGCGCGACGGACCGTTGACCGGGGTCTGCATGCTGGCCAGCAGGTGCGGGAACAGCGCCGGCCGATGGTAGGCGTACTCGAGCAGCGCGTTGACCCCCGCCGCAGAGGTGCGGTTGGTGGTGGTCAGGCCGCTGCCGCTGTGCAGCGTCAACGGGCCATGGCCGGGAATCGCCGCGGCGTAGGCCTCGAGCGCCTGGGCGGCCGCTTCCAGCGAGGACTGCGGCGTCGGCACCAGCCCCAGGTTGAGCACATCGGCCATGAAGTTGTTGGAGTAGTTCATGGTTCGCAGCACCAGCTCCTGCAGCGGCTTGCCGTCTACCGCCGCGAGTCGACGCGCGGCGCCGTTGGGCTCCACGGTGGTGGTGACATAGGGCACTCCGGCGGCGTCGCCGCCGACCTCGATACCCGCCTGACCCAGCAGCGCCAGCAGCGTCTGGGCGGTCTGCCCGGCGGGATCTGAGCTGGCTCGGTAGATTTCCCGTGGCGAGGCGTTGGCGGCGATCTGACCGCGCAGGATCATGGTGTCACCGCCGGCATCGGTGACGCGCTCGGCGTTGAGCTCAGTGGCGTTGCCGGCGGCCACGGTGGTGACCTGATTGTTGATGCCGATCACCGGCTCCACGGTATCGCAGCTCACCACCCTTGCCGCCTCGCCGAGGCCGGCACCGGGATGCACGTTCATGCACCAGCTGCCGTAGTTGACCCCCGCCGAGCTGAGCAGCGCACTGTAGGTATTGGCCGAACGCTCGACGGTATCGCAGCGGTCACGGGTCACGCACGCCACCGGGCCGAAACGCCACTGACTGACCATCAGCTGGCCGTTGACGCCGCGCACGCCGTGCTGGCGCAGCAGCTGCACCAGCTTCCACAGCTCCTCGGAGACCAGCGCCGGGTCGCCGCCGCCCTCGAAGATCAGATCGCCCTGCAGGATGCCGTCGGCGTCGATCTCGCCAGCGCTCTTCAGCTCGCTGGTGAAGCGATGCTGCGGCCCCCAGCGCTCCAGCGCCGCCGCCGCCAGGTAGATCTTCGACACCGAGGCCGGCGACAGCTGACGCTGCGGCTCGATCGCGCCCAGCAGTTCGCCGCCGCCATCCAGCAGCCGCGCCTCGGCGCTGATCAGAAAGCCCTGCTCGGTCATGCGTTCGAGGTTGGCAAAGCCGGCGGCCAGCGCCGGCAGTGACAGCAACAGGCCCGCCAGCGGGGCAATAACGCGACGCAGCATGCGCGACTCCTGAATCAGTGGGCCGAAACCTTGGAAAACACCTGGATCACTACCACCCCGCCGACGATCATGGCCAGGCCCAGCAGCGCCGGTACGTCGGGCACTTCGCCATACAGCACGATACCGATCAGCGTCACCAGCACGATGCCGAGCCCGGCCCAGAAGGCATAGGCGATGCCCACCGGCAGGGTGCGCAGTACCAGCGTCAACATATAGAACGCCGTGGCATAGCCCACCACCACCAGCACGCTGGGCCACAGCCGGGTGAACTCGTTGGATGCCTTGAGGGCACTGGTGGCGATCACTTCGGCGATGATCGCCAGCGCCAGAAAGAGATATGTCATGGCCTGCTCCTGCAAATCGGCACGCCAGTCTAGCGCTCGACGCCTGGCATGTCCCGCGGGACCAGGTCAGGCCGCCAGGCCAGCGAGGCCGCAAGACGCCACAGCGTCTGGCCACTGGCGTGGTACTTGCGCTCGAACGGGGTGAGGGGGGCGCCACCGGGGTCGAAGGCGTCGATCGTCGCCGTCACGCCGGTGGCCTGATACAGCGCCTGACCGAATTCCTCGACATAGATCGCCCAATTCGAGCGCAGTTCCAACTGGCCGCCCAAAGCCAGCAGGTGCGGCAGTACCGGGTGGCCCTGCCAGCGCAGCTTGAGATGCACCGACTTGGGGTAGGGGTTGGGGTAGAGCAGATAGTGGTATTCGGGCTGCCAGCCCGCGGCCAGCGCCAGCCGCCAGAAATCAACCAGGTCGGCACGCACCAGCCGGGCGTTGGCCGGCAGCGGGCCGTGGTCCCGCGATAGGCGGTCGGCGCTGCGGTCGATGCCCAGCACTGCATGCCCAGGGTGACGCAACGCAAGCTGCCGGGTCGAGAGCCCCACGCCACAGCCGGCATCCAGCACCAGCGGCTTGCCCTGTTCGCTCAACCAGGCCTGGGCGGCCTCGAAGGCAACCCGGGTGTGCTCGGCAATCGGCTTGCGCCAGGGGTGGTCGAGGGCACGCTGCACGCGGCGCGGCAGATCATCGTGGGGCCCGCTCTGACGGGACTGGATACGGCGAGACTCGACGGACATGGCAGCGGCAAGGTGGTGAAATCAGCGGCCATGGTAGCAGCCTGCCGGTCCGCGCACAGGCCAATCCGTGTGCAAAAAAACGGCGCATCCCGGAGGACACGCCAACTACCAACTCGTATGACTCAAACAGCCGTTTCATATTAGCGCCGCAGCGCACCATTTTCAAACATTTGTTTTAACGCCGGTCTGGCGCCCGCTCATGGCGGCGGCATGACGCCACGCCGACCCCGGTGCTATCATCGCGCCATTCGATAAAAAACGACTCGTAGACACCCACAGCACAACGAGGAACGCGGCTTGTCACAGTTACCGGTGATCGTCGGCATGGGCGGGGTCAACGCCGCCGGCAGAACCTCTGGCCACCAGGCCTACCGTCGCACGGTGCTTGCTGCCCTGCACAAGGACGACCAGGAACAGACCCTGCTGGGCCTGGCCGCCATGATGCGTCTCGCCCAGCCGAGCGAAGACGAGACCTGGCAGGATGCCAGCGGCGAGCCGCTGGACGCCGCGGCGCTGGTCGATCGCTACCGCCAGCGGGTCCTCGACCACACCCTGATCCGGCGCATCGAAGACCCACGCTTCAATGAGGACGGCATCCCGGCCAATCGCCAGGCCCAGTTGGCCCTCGACGCGCCGCTGACCTTTCGCGTGCGCCGCCGCCAGCTGCCCGACACGCTGCCCGAGACCTGGCAGGTGCGTGAGATCGACCGCCACCAGTTGGAGGTCAGCGTCCCCGCCGGCAACCTCGATGTGATGCTGCCCGAGCGGCGCCCGGCCCAGGTGCGCGCCGCCGGCCAGCTGCCCAGCGGCTTCGAACCCAGCCGCTTCTATCGCAGCGTGCATCACCCCCGCGGGCTGTCGATGAGCATCTTCGGCGCCTCCGACTGCCTCGGCCAGAGCGGCCTCGACTGGCAGACCCTGCACGACCGCCTGGATCCCGACGACATCGCCGTCTACGCAGGCAACTCCATCGGCCAGCTCGACGACCCGGGCTGGGGTGGGCTGCTCAAGAGCTTCGTGTCCGGCAATCGCGCCACGTCCAAGCAGATGCCCTTGGGCTATGGCCAGATGCCGGCCGACTTTCTCAACGCCTACGTGCTGGGCAGCGTCGGCGCCACCGGTGCGGTACAGGGCGCCTGCGCGAGCTTCCTCTATAACCTGCGGCTGGGCGTCGACGATATCGCCAGCGGCCGCCGCCGGGTGGTGATGGTGGGTACCGCCGACGCGCCGATCACCCCCGAGATCATCGAAGGCTTCCGCGCCATGGGCGCGCTGGCCGACGACGACAGCCTCAAGGCCCTCGACGCCCTGGCGCTGCTGACCGACGCCGACTACCAGCGCGCCTGCCGGCCGTTCGCCCGCAACTGCGGCTTCACCATCGCCGAGGCCAGCCAGTTCGTATTGCTGATGGACGACGCCCTGGCGCTGGAGACCGGCGCCCAGATTCTCGGCGCGGTGCCCGGCGTGTTCGTCAACGCCGACGGCTGGAAGCGCTCGATCTCGGCGCCGGGCATCGGCAACTACGTGACCCTGGGCAAGGCGGTGGCGCTGGCCAACGCCATGCTCGGCGAGCAGGCGGTGCGCGAACGCAGCTTCCTTCACGCCCACGGCACCAGCACGCCCAAGAACCGGGTCACCGAGTCGCATGTGTTCGACCGCATCGCCGCGGCCAACGCCATTGACGACTGGCCGGTGGTCGCGGTCAAGGCCTTCGTCGGCCACTCCCAGGGCAGCGCCGCCGGCGACCAACTGGCCAGCGCCCTGGGCAGCTTCGCCCACGGCTGGCTGCCGGGCATTCCCACCCTGGACGCGGTGGCCACCGACGTTCACGCCGAGCGGCTGCGCTTCTCCCGCGAGGCCCAGGCCTTCGACGCCGACGCCTGTTTCATCAATGCCAAGGGCTTCGGCGGCAACAACGCCACCGGCCTGGTGCTGTCGCCGGCCGCCACCGAGCGGCTACTGACCAAGCGCCACGGCGCGGCCGCGCTGGACGCCTGGCGCACTCGCCGCGAGGCGACCCTGGCGATCAGCGCCACCTACGAACGGCTTGCCGACCGCGGCCACTTCCGGGCACTGTACCGTTTCGGCGAGGGCGTGCTCGAGGGGCCGGAGCTGACCATCAGCGCCACGCAGATCGAGATCCCCGGCTATGCACGGCCGGTCTCGCTGGATGTCGACAACCCCTACGGTTCGCTCGACGACTGAGCGCCGTCCATACACAAACTTCAGGGAAGCAGCGCTGGCATGAATATCGTGGTCTATCCCGGTACCTTCGACCCCATCACCAACGGCCACTACGACCTGATCGAACGCGCCGCCAAGATGTTCGACAAGGTGGTGATCGCGGTGGCGGCGAGCCCCGGCAAGCGTCCCACCCTAGACCTCGACACCCGCGTGGCGCTGGCCCGCACGGTGGTCGAGCCGCTGCCCAACGTCGAGGTCACCGGCTTCGCCTGCCTGCTCACCGAGCTGCTCGAGCAGCAGGGCGCGCGGATCATCCTGCGCGGCCTGCGCGCGGTGTCGGACTTCGAATACGAGCTGCAGCTGGCCAACATGAACCGCGCCCAGTCGCCCGGCGTGGAGAGCGTGTTTCTCACCCCGGCGGTGGAGAACTCCTATATCTCCTCGACCATCGTGCGCGAGATCGCCCGCCTGGGTGGCGATATTTCCCAGCACGCGCATCCCACGGTCGTCGAGGCGCTCGACAGGCATTACAATACCTGAGTAACGTGCTAAGACTTACGCTCAGCTCAGGCAATTCCGAGGTAGCCCCATGGCCCTGATGATCACCGACGAGTGCATCAACTGCGACGTCTGCGAACCCGAATGCCCCAACGGCGCCATCTCGCAGGGCGAGGAGATCTACGTCATCGACCCCGGCCTGTGCACCGAGTGCGTCGGCCATTTCGACGAGCCCCAGTGCCAGCAGGTATGCCCGGTGGACTGCATTCCCCTCGACCCGCAGCGCGAAGAGAGTCGCGCCGAGCTGATGGAGAAGTACCAGCGCATTACCGCCGCCTGAGGCCGCTACGCTTCTCTTGACCGCCGCAAGGACGCCAATGAGCTCCCCCTCGACGACTAGCGCCGAGCGTCGCATCTGGCTGCTGGCCTGGCCGATCATTCTGTCCAATATCACCGTGCCGCTGCTGGGCCTGGTGGATACCGCCGTGGTCGGCCACCTGCCCGACTCGCGCTATCTGGCCGCGGTGACCCTCGGCGCGACGCTGTTCAGCTTCCTCTACTGGGGCTTCGGCTTCCTGCGCATGGGCACCACCGGCCTGACCTCGCAGGCGGTGGGTCGCGAGAACGACAGCGAGGTGCGCAACCTGCTCGGCCAGTCGCTGCTGATGGCAGGCGGTATCGGCGTGGCGCTGATCGTGCTCTCGACGCCGCTGATCGAGCTCGGCCTGTGGCTGCTCGACGGCAGCGAGGTGGCCACCGAGCTGGCCCGGGAGTACGCCCAGATCCGCATCCTCTCGGCGCCGGCGGTGCTCGCCAACTACGCCATCCTCGGCTGGTTCCTCGGCCAGCAGAACGCCCGGGTGACGCTGGCCATCCTGGTGCTGACCAACAGCGTCAATATCGTGCTCGACCTGCTGTTCGTGGTCGGACTCGGCATGACCAGCGACGGCGTGGCCTGGGCCACGGTGATCGCCGACTACACCGCCCTGGCCTTCGGCGGCTGGCTGGTGCTGCGCCAGCTGCGCCTGCTGGAAGGGCGCTTCCTGCGCCAGCGGCTGCTCAAGCTTGTCGCCTATCGCGAGCTGTTCCAGGTCAATGGCCATCTATTCGTGCGTACCCTGGGGCTGCTGTTCGCGATGGCCTTCTTTACCGCCCAGGGCGCCAGCCAGGGCGACACCGTGCTGGCCGCCAACGCCGTGCTGCTGCAGTTCATCATGCTCACCTCCTACGCCCTGGACGGCTTCGCCCACGCCGCCGAGGCGCTGGTCGGCCGCTCGGTGGGGCGCCGCCGCTGGGATGAATTCGGCACCGCGGTGCGCGCCGCGGCGCGTTTCTCGCTATTCGCCGCCGGTGCGGCCTCGCTGGCCTTCCTGCTCGGCGGCGAGGCGCTGATCGCGCTGCTCACCGACCTTCCCGAGGTACGCGCCAGCGCTGCCCAATATCTCCCGTGGATGATCGTCATGCCGCTGCTGGCGGTGTGGAGCTACCTGCTCGACGGCGTGTTCATCGGCGCCACCGCCAGCCGCGAGATGCGCAACAGCATCTTCATCGGCCTGGCCGTTTACCTGCCGCTATGGTGGCTGACCCAGGGCCTCGGCAACCACGGCCTGTGGCTGGCTTTCACGGCCTTCACCCTGGTGCGTTCGGCGACTCTCGGCGGCTACTACCTGCACTACCGGCGCCAGCGTTGGCGAGCTAGCGTTGACCCGGCCTGAGCTGCCAGTTCAGGCTGAATGCGCTAGCTTGGATCTACCCAACCAATAAAAGCGATCATGCCATGCTCAAGTTCCTGTCACGCCCCGCCGTCAGGTTGGTGGAGCGCTACCTGCCCGACCCCTATATCTTCGTGCTGCTGCTGACCCTGATCGCCGCCACCGCCGCCGTCGCCGTGGAGCGCCAGACGCCACTGGCAGTGATGCGCTTCTGGGGCGACGGCTTCTGGGGGCTGCTGGAATTCTCGATGCAGATGCTGCTGGTGCTGGTGACCGGCTTCATGCTGGCCAGCTCGCCGCCGGTCAAGCGCCTGCTCGAGCGGCTGGCCGGCAAGGCCAATAACGCCGGCGGTGCGATCCTGCTGGTCACCGTGGTGTCGCTGGCCGCCAGCTGGATCAACTGGGGCTTCGGGCTGGTGGTCGGGGCGCTGTTCGCCAAGGAGCTGGCGCGCCAGATCCGCGTCGACTATCGGCTGCTGATCGCCAGCGCCTACTCGGGGTTCGTGGTCTGGCACGGCGGCCTGGCCGGCTCGATCCCGCTGACCATCGCCACCGAAGGCCACTTCAGCGTCGAGCAGATCGGCGTGGTCGGTACCGGCAACACCATCTTCGCCTTCTTCAATTTGGCGATCGTGGTCTGCCTGTTCATCGCCGTGCCGCTGGTCAACCGCATGATGCTGCCCGATGAAAAGGACAGCGTGTACATCGACCCCGCCCAGCTCGACGATACGCCGCCGGCGCGCAGCCGCGTCACGCGCCCCGCCGAGCGGCTCGAGAACAGCCAGGCGCTGGCCTGGCTGGTGGGCATTCCCGGGCTGATCTTCCTCGCCGACCACTTCCTGCTGCGCGGCGGCAGCCTCAACCTCAACATCGTCAACTTCCTGTTCCTGTTCCTGGCCATCGTCCTGCACCGCACCCCGCGGCGCCTGCTCGACTGCCTGCACGAGGCGATCAAGGGCGGCGCCGGGATCGTCATCCAGTTTCCCTTCTACGCCGGCATCATGGCGATCATGGTCGAGTCGGGGCTGGCTCAGAGCATGTCTGAGGGACTGGTGTCGTTTGCCACCGAGACCTCGCTGCCGTTCTGGTCGTTCATCAGCGCCGGCATCGTCAACCTGTTCGTGCCCTCCGGCGGCGGCCAGTGGGCGGTGCAGGCACCGGTAATGCTGCCCGCCGCCGAGGCGCTCGGCGCCGACGTCTCGCGGATCGCCATGGCGGTGGCCTGGGGTGATGCCTGGACCAACCTGCTACAGCCGTTCTGGGCGCTGCCGGTGCTGGCCATCGCCGGCCTCAAGGCCAAGGACATCATGGGCTTCTGCCTGATCCAGCTGTTCGTCACCGGGGCGATCATCTCAGTGGGGCTGACCTGGTTCTAGACCAGCAGCAGCCTTCCACCGCCAACGAAACGCCTTGTCGCCGGCTGGGAGCAAGGCGTTATGCTGTAAGCAACGCTCACAAGGACACCCTCGATGGACGTACACGCCCTCCCCGGTCAGCATGAACTCTCGATGACCGTGCTGATGACTCCCGACATGGCCAACTTCAGCGGCAAGGTGCACGGCGGGGCGATCCTCAAGAAGCTCGACGAGGTGGCCTACGCCTGCGCCAGCCGCTACTCGGGCAGCTACGTGGTGACGCTGTCGGTGGACCAGGTGCTGTTCAAGCAGCCGATCCATGTCGGCGAGCTGGTCACCTTCCTGGCCATGGTCAATCACGTCGGCCGCTCGTCGATGGAGATCGGCATCAAGGTGGTGGCCGAGAACATCCGCGACAAGGTGATCCGCCATACCAACAGCTGCTACCTGACCATGGTCGCGGTGGACGAGGACGGCACGCCGGCCCTGGTGCCGCCGCTCAGGCTCGACACGCCACTGAAGAAGCTGCGCTTCGACAAGGCCGCACTGCGCAAGAAGCTGCGCAAGCAGGCCGAAGAGGAGGCCCGGCGCACCCATGCACACCACTATGCAACCCAACCGGCGGGCGATACGCCGGGCTGATGCCCGCGCGTGACCCCGAGGCGAAGGAGACGCCATGCCCGCACGACACGCCCTGAGCCCCGCCCTGGAGCGCCTGCACCTGGCGTGGGATGTGCTGATCATGCTACTGGTGATCGCCAACCTGAGCCTGCTGCTGGCCGACGGGCTGTTTCTGCTCGAGCCGCTGAATGCCGCCTTCGAAGGCCTGGCGCCGGGGCTTCACCAGGCCTACGAGCAGCGTATCCACGCCAACTTCATCGCCATCGACCTGATGTTCGTGGCGGTGTTTGTCGCCGATGTGCTGCTCGGCTGGGCAGTGGCCATCATCGAGCGCCGCTACCACCGCTGGTTCTTCTATCCCTTCGTGCATTGGTACGACGTGCTGGGCTGCATCCCGGTGGGCGGCTTCCGGCTGCTGCGCGTGCTGCGCGTGATCTCGCTGGTCCAGCGCCTGCACCGGCTGGGGCTGATCGATGTGCGCCAGTGGCAGCTCTACGCCTTCGTCGCCAAGTACTACGACATCCTGCTCGAGGAGCTTTCCGACCGCATTGCGCTGCGCCTGCTGGGCAATATCCAGCAGCAGGTGCAGGCCAGCGATTCGCTGTCGGGGCGGGTGATCGAAGAGGTGGTGATGCCGCGCAAGCAGGCGCTGGTCCATGAGATCACCCGCCGGCTGGAGGACATGGCCGGCAGCGCCTACCAGCGCAATCGCGGCGACCTGATGCGCTACATCAGCGCGCTGGTCGGCCGTACCCTGGAGAACAGCCCCGATATCCAGCGTCTGCGGCGCCTGCCGATGGGCCGCCAGCTCAGCGTGGCACTGGACGACACCCTGAGCGATATCGCCTGCCGGCTGGTGGAAGAGGCCGCCAACGGACTGCGCTCGCCGGAGTTCGAGCAATTGCTGGAGCGCGTCGCCGACAGCGGCCTGGAGGCCTGGCTCAAGGTCGACAGCCACAGCGACGCAGTGACCGAGAAGGTGCTGGTGGATATGCTCGAGGTGCTCAAGGAGCAGGTCCGCCGCCAGCGCTGGAAGGACCGCTACGACTGAGCCATAGGTTGTGTCTGAAAAATCGGCGGGCGAAGGCAGTTTTCGTACAACGCCTACAGCGTGGCCGGCACCAGCGGCGGCGCCTCGAGCACCTCGAGCAGCGCCTGCAGGGCCTGGTCGAGTGCCTCGCGGGTGGCCGCCGCGCTCAGGCATAGGCGAATCGCCTGGGGCGCGGGTTCGCTGCCCACGCAGAACGGCTCGGCGCTGGTGACGCGCACGCCGCGGCTCGCCAAGGCCTCGACCAGTGCCGCGCTGCGCACGCCATGGGGCAGGCGCAGCCACAGGTTGGCGCCCAGCGGTTGCCCGCTGATATCCCACCCGGCCAGCCGGCGGCGCGCCAATGTCTGACGCGCCGCCAGCTCGTCGCACTGCCAGCGCAGCAGCGTCTCGGCGTCACCGCTGGCCAACCACTGACAGACCGCTTCGATCATCAGCGGCGGCACCATCCAGCTCTGCGCCCTGAGGCTCGCCGCCAACCGCTCGCGCAGGCGTTCGGGGGCACGCAGGATGCCGATCCGCAGCCCCCGGCCAGCACCTTGGCGGTGCTGAACACGAACAGCGTACGCTCAGGGGCCAGCCGGTAGAGCGGCGTGCCGCGTGCCGCAGCCGGCAGATACTGCACGCCGTCCTCGAGCAGCCAGATATCATACTCGCGGGCCAGCTCCACCAGCCGCCGCCGGCGCGCCTCGTTGAGGCTGGCCCCGGTAGGGTTGTTCTGATCCGGAGTGACGTAGACCAGCCGCGGCGCCTGGCGCGCGCATAGCCGTGCCAGCGCCTCGACGTCCATGCCCTGAGCGTCCATGGCGATGCCGTCGACCTTGAGATGCGCCTGCTGGGCGGCACCGATCAGTCCTGGGTAGGTCAGCGCATCGGCGGCCAGCCGCTCGCCGGGGCGCAGCAG
This sequence comes from Halomonas socia, assembly GCF_010977575.1. Lineage (GTDB taxonomy): Bacteria > Pseudomonadota > Gammaproteobacteria > Pseudomonadales > Halomonadaceae > Franzmannia > Franzmannia socia. The sequence continues at coordinate 1,699,885 of NZ_CP048812.1, read as the reverse complement.
CGTAGCCAGCGCAAGGCTGATGCCGTGCTGCCCGCCCTGGGTAATCAGCAGCTCTTCAGCGGGCAGCGTCATGCCCAGCGTGGCCAGCCAGCCGGCCAGCACCCGGCGCTGCTCGAGCAGGCCATCGGCAGCCTGGTACTCCACCGCCGCCTGCAACAGCCGCGGCTGGCGCGCCATGCCGCTCAGCGCCCGGCCCAGCGCCTCGGCGCGCAGCGGATGCGGCGGCGGCAGGCTGAGACTGAGATCGATCAGGCCGGTGTCGCACTCGGCGCCCGGGGTAGGAAAGGCCGGCGCCGCGGCAGCGCCGCGTACATAGGTCCCGCTGCCGACCCTGGCCACTAGCCAGCCCTGGCGCTCGGCCTCGGCGTAGCCGCGGGTCACGGTACCCACCGTGACGCCCAGGGCGTCGGCCAGGCGGCGCTGCGGCGGCAGGCGCTCGCCGGCGGTGAGCTCGCCGCCCTCGATGGCCGTGGCGATGGCCTCGCTCAAGGCGCGATAGCGCGGCCCCTGCGGGGGAAGCTGTGGCACCCAGATTGTCATGGTGACAATAAATCCATTGACGTTAATTACCGTCAGATTATGCTGAGAAAAGCGGCACAATCAAGCAGAAAAACACACATTGAATGGATACAATCATGCTGGAAGGATTGGCATTTCTCGGCCCGGCGGCGCTCTACATGATGTCGATGACGATTACCCCGGGACCCAATAACGTGATGCTCACCGCCTCCGGGGCCAACTACGGCTTCTGGCGCACCATGCCCCACATGCTGGGCATCCTCGGCGGCTGCTTCGCGCTGTTTGCCGGCATCGCGCTGGGCCTGGGGCTACTCTTCGAGCGCTACCCGCTGGTGCAGACTTCGCTGCGCCTGGTGGGCAGCGCCTATCTGCTCTATCTGGCCTGGAAAATCGCCAGCGCCCCGCCGCCGGATCTGCGCCTGCGCGGCGAGGGCCAGCCGCTGACTTTCTGGCAGGCCGCCGCCTTCCAGTTCGCCAACCCCAAGGCGTGGGTGATGGGCCTGGCACTGATGGCCGGCTTCCTGCCCCAGGGCGGCGACACAGTGCTCAATGCGCTGCTGCTGGCCGCCTTCGCCGAGCTGGTGGGCCTGCCGTGCATTGCCCTGTGGGCCGGTTTCGGTACCGCCATCGGCCGCATCCTCAAGACGCCCCGCGCCTGGCGGCTGTTCAACCTTGCCATGGGAGGCATGACCGCCGCCTGCGTGGTCCTGATCCTGCGCTAGCCGCAGGTGATCTGCGCGATGCGATCGTCATCGTCGAGGCGGATATTGAGGCGGTCGGGGCGATGATCCATGGTCGCCGCGTCACCGGGACGCAGCACTCGCAGCGCCGCGGCACCGCTCTCCTCCTCGATGGCGGCACGCAGCGCCTCGGAGTAATCGCGGCCGACGCGGTCCTGCACCGTGCGGGCGCCGCAGGTATCACCGCGCTGGGTCACGCTGGGCGGCTCCGGTGCCGGCTCGCGCGGCACGCCGGAAGGGCCTGCGCTGGTGCAGGCCGCCAGGGCCAGGCTCGCGGCCAGCGCCGGCAGGTAACGTGGAAGGGTGAGCATGCTGACTCCTTGTCATCATCATCGAAGGACCCGACGCAAAGCGGGCGAGCCCACCAGGCCCGCCCGCTACTGCGCATCTGAGGTACGCGGGATGCTTAATTGGCCGCATCCTGAACCGTTTCACCACCGCGCTCGACGTCCTCGCCGGCGCCTTCCATGGTGTTGCAACCCGCCAATGCGCCAGCGGCCATGAGCAGGGCAAAACTGAGGGCAATCGCTTTTTTCATCTGTGTTCTCCTTAACACTGGTACTTAGCAAACAACGGGATCGGGATCCGTGTCGTCCATTCCTTTCATCAAGCAATGGCCTTGATCAGCCTAACAGCCATACCCCCACTTTGCACAACCGCTGCGCGCTCAGTCCGCCGAGCGCTGAATGGCCTCGCCGCCCGCCTCGATATCCTCGCCTGCACCGCGCATGGTGTTACAACCGCTGAGCAGCGACAGGGTGAACAGCGACAGCAAGAGAACAGCTAATAGGCGTTTCATGGTCATATCCTCGTTCCTTGATTGGTCTGGCGGAAAGGCCCGCACTGCTATCAATTTAGCACTTGTTCAAGCAACCGCGAGAGCTATTCAGCGCAACAGTAGGCGCAGCAGGATGGCGACGATGACCGCCAGGGTCAGCCACTTGACCCAGGCTGCTCCGCGCGGGCCCATGTTGACCTTCACCCCGACCCAGGCGCCGGCCATGCTGCCCAGCGCCAGCAGCAGGCCATAGCCCCACCGCACCTGATCGAAGGCCATGAACATCAGCAGCGCCGGCAGGGTATAGACCAGGATGATCAGTACCTTGAAGACATTGACCTGGGCCAGGTCGATCTTGAGCATGCGGTAGAGCACGACGATGAACAGGATCCCCACCCCAACCTGAATGAAGCCGCCGTAGAGACCAATGCCGAACATCGCCAGGTAGATCAGCGGGGTCAGTCGTTCGCGGGTCAGCGGGCGGGTCTCGAGGCGCGGCTGGGGCAGCAGCATCAACACTGCTGAGCCAGCCATTACCGCGATCAGCACCGCTTCGAACAGCGCATCGCTGACCGACAGCGCCAGCCAGGCGCCGAGCAGCGATCCGGCCACCGCCGGCAGCGACAGCAGCAGGCTGAGCTGCACATGGGAGGCGCCGGCGCGCAGGAAACTGCCCACCGCCGCCACGCTCTGCAGTACGATAGAGACCCGATTGGTGCCGTTGGCCACCTGCGGCGAGAGCCCGAGAAACATCAGCAGCGGCAGGGTCAGCATCGAGCCACCCGCCGACAGCACGTTGATGAACCCCGCCACGCCGCCGATCGCGACCAGCGCCAGCGCTTCCTGTAAAGTCATGAAATATCCCGATGTTGCCGCACCATAGCATGGCATAACCCGCCGCCAGCGCGAAGGCGACTTAGGCCCGTCTGACCCCTTGCCAAGGAGGCGACATGCACGATCTGACCCTCGACCCGCGGCTCGACGCCGACACCTTCCCGATTACCGAGCTGCCGCTGTCGCGGGTACTGCTGATGAACGATGCGCGTTTCGCCTGGCTGATCCTGGTGCCGCGGCGCTCAGGTGCCAGCGAAGTCAGCGACCTCGACGCCGCCGACCAGGCGCAGCTGTGGAGGGAGGCCGCACAGCTGGGGGACGCGCTCAAGCAGGCACTGGGCGGCGACAAGCTGAATATTGCCGCCCTCGGCAACGTCGTCTCCCAGCTGCATGTTCACGTGATCGTGCGCCACCGCGACGATGCCGCCTGGCCGGCGCCGGTATGGGGCCACGGCGAGGCCGAGCCCTACGACCTCGACGCCCTGGCCGCGGTTCGCGACAGGGTGCTGGCGCTGGTCGAGGGTCTGACCTTCGACGCTTAACCGAAGGGCGACTGCCGCGGGGCCTCGCTCTCCTGCGGCTGGCCGCCGCGCTCGGCGCCCGGCGTCAGCAGCGGATCGCGGCTCGGCGAGCTGACCCCGGCCACCGACAGCGACACGCCGAGCAGCACGATGGTCAGGCCGCCAGCCAGCGCCGTCCAGCCCACCAGCCGCTGCACGCGGCTGCCACTCGACTGACGCGCCAGACGCCGTTCGGCCCAGCCGCGAGCCATCACGCTGGCCAGCGCCAGCGCCGAGACCGCCAGCGCCGTGCCCACTGCCATCACCAGCACCGCGCTGACACCAACCCAGAACTGTCCGAGCAGCGATGCCGCGCCCAGCAACAGCACGCCACCGCTGCACGGGCGAATGCCAATCGCCACTACCGTGGCCAGTGCGGTCCGCCAGTCGGCGGCCTGCTGGGGATCGACATGGTGAGCGCTACCGCAGCCGCAGTGATCATGCTGGTGGTGATGTGCATGCTGATGAGGCTCGCGACTGGCAGCAGCTCCAGGCGGGCGGGTCGCCGCGGCGCCGGCACTGGCGACCGCCGGCGTGCGCCGCAGCTGGCGCACGGCGCGCCAGCACAGCCATAGGCCAAGCAGCGTGACCATGGCGAAGCTGGCCTGCTCGACCCACGCCACCGAACCCATCGCCTGACGAGTCAGCCAGCCCAGGCCGTGCACCAGCACCGCCACCAGAGAGATCGCCACTAGTGCCTGCAGCAGCGATGCGGCGCACGACAGCGCCAGGGCGCGGCGCAGGGCCCCGCCCTGAGAGAGCAGGTAGGTCGTCAGCACCGCCTTGCCGTGGCCGGGCCCCGCGGCATGAAACACCCCGTAGCCGAAGCTGATGCCGAGCAGCGTCACCCAGGCCGCCGGCGACGGTGCTCCGGACAGTTCGGTGATCGCCAGCGTCAGCGCGCGATGCAGGTCGCGCTGCCAGGCCACCACCTGCAGGCTGATCGCCTGGGCACCGCCCTGGAACAGCCAGATCAACCCTGCCACGACGAGAATGCCGAGCAGGCCGCTGAGCCACACCGCGCCTGTCATGCGTCGCATTGAATCTCTCCGGTTTCAGCGAAGTAGCGGCCCAGGCCGTCCGGGGCCTCGTCGGTGATATCCAGCCGCGCCGCCTGGGCGACCTGCGCCGGATCCGGGTCGGCGGGCAGGATCCGGGTGCTGCAACGCGACTCGGCCCCGGTCAACACCAGGGCGTCATCGCTGGGTCCGTCGCCGTTCTCCTCGTGCAGCACCTCGATATAATAGGTGGGATCGAAGACGCGATAGACCAGCGGCTCATCGTCGAGCACCAGCGGCGTCTCCAGCGGCAGCAGGAAGATGAACTCGACGCGCCCGTCGCGCTCCATCACCGTGTATTCCCGAACCTCGCCGAGCCCTACCGCGGCCTCGCCGTGGTGCAGCTCGGTGAAGTAGCCCTGGGGGGCCAGGGTGTCGCGGATCTCCATGCCCAGCAGATCGAGGCGCTGCTCAAGACTCTCCTCGCCCTGGGCGCGGCCGAGCTCCTCGAGCAGCACCAGGCTGTAGAAGGGATCCATCCGCCAGCGCTGATGCAGCGCCTCGACGCGATCGTCATCATCGACGATTATCCGCATGCTCATGTCGATCCAGCCGTGGGGGTGGGCCAGCGCCAGCCCCGGCAGCGTCAACAGCGCGGCGCCGAGCACCTGTCGCCGCCACCAGACACCTCGTTTGCTTGCTGTCATGCGTTTCATGTTCCGCTCATGAATTCCAGATCGGGTGCGTGGGTTCAGGGTGCCAACCCCAGTGCCGCCTGCAGCTCCACCAGCAGCGGGTCGAGGCTGTGCGGGGCCAGCGGCTGATTGCCGCGCTGACCGCTGAACGAGATCAAGGCACCGTGGGGGCTCTCATCCACCTCGAGGCGCAGTCGATAGCCCGGCCAGGCCGCCGATACCGCCTCGACGCGACCCAGCTCAGCATCGGCATGGCGGATCACATAGCCGCGCTCGACCAGCAGCTCGAGCCCCGCCGCCAGCGCCGCCTGGCGCTCCACCGGCAGCACGAAGGCACGCGGTTCGGGTGCCATCGGCGCGGCGGCGCAGCCGCCGAGCCCGGCCAGCAGGGTGATGATCAGCAATCGCTTCAACAGGTCACTCTTCATGGCGCCTCCTGCTCGGCCGCAATGGCCTGCCGAATGGCCCGACACAGCGCGGCGTCGCCGCCGCTGCGCGATTCGCGTACCGCCCCCTCGGCGTCGACCACCCGGCTATCCTGGGAGACCAGCACCCGCTCTCCAGGCGCCACCACCGAGATCCGTTCGATGCGGGTAGCATCGGCCGGGAAACCACCGCCGTAGCCGGCGCGGCCACCGCCTATACCGATGCCGATTCCCACCCCGGAGCCGACCGACACACGACCGCCGCCGCCGACACCACCACCAATGCTGCCGAACACGCCGCTACCGCGCGACCAGCGGTCGTCGTAGCGCGCCCCATAGCCCGGCAGCACTCGGCTGCGCTCGCCGCTGACCACGCCAAGCTCGGTATCGGTATGGGTGATGCGGTAACCCTCGCGCTCCAGCGCATCCACCGCACCCCGCGTCACCGCGAGGCGTTCATGCTCGCCCAGGGCCCAGCGACACTCCGCCGGCACCTGGGCGGTCTGCGCCGGCAGCGTCGCGGGGCCACTGGCACAGCCCGCCAGCACCAGCAACGGCACCCAACACCAGTATCGCCATCCGCCGTGTTGCATTGGCTCTCCTCCACGTTGCTGCGGGCAGTCTACGTCGAAAACAGCGCCCTTGCAGTCTCGTCACTAGCGTTGCTATGACCCCAGCGAGATAGGATAAGCTCAGTATTCATTTCCATGATCCATCGAAGAGCCGCCCATGCAGATTCTGATCGCCCCCGATAGCTACAAGGATGCGCTACCCGCCAGCGACGCCGCGCGCGCCATTGCCCACGGCATCCAGCGCGTCCTGCCCGAGGCCACGCTGATTCGCTGCCCGATGGGCGACGGCGGCGAGGGCACCCTGGATGCCCTGCTCGACGCCACCGGCGCCGAGCGCCGCGAGCAGCGCGTCCAGGACGCCCTCGGTCGCCCTTGCCGGGCCGCCTGGGGCTGGCACGCCGAGTCGCGCAGCGCCTTTATCGAGCTGGCCGAGGCCAGCGGCCTGCAGCAGATCCCCCGCGACCAGCGTAGCGCCCTCCACAGCACCACCCATGGCGTCGGCGAGCTGATCCTGGCGGCGCTGGACGCCGGCGCCGAGACGCTGTTGCTGACCCTCGGCGGCAGCGCCACCAACGATGCCGGGGCCGGCATGCTGCAGGCGCTTGGCGCGCGGCTGCAGGATGCCGAGGGCAAACCGCTGGCGCCCGGCGGCGCCGCGCTCGCCGAGCTGCAGACCCTTGACCTGAGCGGCCTCGACCCGCGGCTCGCCCAGCTGCGCGTGGAGACCGCCGTGGACGTCGACAATCCGCTGCTGGGCGAGCGCGGTGCCAGCGCCGTATTCGGCCCCCAGAAAGGCGCCAGCGCCGCCGATGTGGCGACCCTGGACGCCGCCCTGGCGCACTTCGCCGAATGCACCGCCGACGTCCTCGGCGACGACCACCGCGACCTGCCCGGGGCGGGCGCCGCCGGCGGCATGGGCTTCGCCGCTCGCGCCTTCTTCGGCGCCGGGCTGCGGCCGGGTATCGAGCTGGTCATGCAACAGGTCGGCTTCGAGGCGCTGCTGGCCGAGGCCGATCTGGTGATTACCGGCGAGGGCCAGCTCGACGGCCAGAGCCTGGCGGGCAAGACCCCGGTGGGAATCTCGCGGCGCGCCGCGGCCAACGGCGTACCCTGCGTGGCACTGGTAGGGCGTCTCGGCGAGGGCTGGCAGGCCTGCCACGCGGAGGGTGTCAGTGCCGCCTTCGCCCTGGCCGACGGTCCCATGGCCCTCGACGAAGCGCTGACGCGCTGCGCCGAGCTGCTCAGCGACCGCGCCGAGGGTGTGGTGCGGCTGTTCAGCGTGCGGCGCGGTTGAAAAACGCATCAAGGATCGGCATCTCCTGTTTGAAAGGCGCGGCCATGGCGCCATTGCCTGGCGCTATGGCCGCCATGGCAACAATTCGCTAACCGCCACGCGCCCCGGCCGCTAGACTCATGGGCGTTCACCATCAGGGATAGAGGAGGCAACCGCATGTCCGATACCAACGCCATTGGCCTGCACCCGGCCAGCGCCAGCCAGCTGGCCGACAAGCTCAACACGCTGCTGGCCAACTACCAGGTCTTCTACATGAACGTGCGCGGCTACCACTGGAACATCAAGGGGCCGGAGTTCTTCGAGCTGCACGCCAAGTTCGAGGAGTTCTACACCGACCTGCTGACCAAGGTCGACGAGGTCGCCGAGCGTATCCTGACCCTCGGCCACCAGCCGATCCACGCCTACAGCGACTACGTGGCCACCGCCAGCCTCAAGGAAGACAGGAACGTTCACGACGGCGCGACCTGCGTGCGCGGCGTGCTCACCGGCTACCAGACGCTGATCGAGCTGCAGCGCGAGATCCTCTCGCTGGCTGCGGATGCCGACGACGAGGGCACCGCCGCCCAGGTCGGCGATTATATCCGCGAGCAGGAGAAGACCGTGTGGATGCTGGGCGCCTACCTAGGCTGACCAGCCCTCCGCGCACGAAACAAGCCAACGGCCGCCCGAGGGCGGCCGCTGTTTTTTCAGGTGTCGGCACCTGGCGTCGCCGCGGCGTAACCGTGCAGCTTCGAAGGAAGTCGCCAGGGCCGCCGTCCGGTGCCGCCTGGGCGGAATATACTGATGCGGGAACTGCAGGGTGAATCATCCCATCGACACAACGGAGGACACCCCATGCCACGCATTACCTTGAGCGGCCTGCTGCTCGGCATCGGCCTGGCGCTGGCCATGGCCGGCACACCGGCGATGGCCGACCACGACCGCCGCGGCTATCACGGCGGCGTGCATCACCACTACTATGGCGCCCAGGCGCGCGGCGGCAAGCATCACCGCGCACCGCGCCATGCCAAGCGGCCCAAGCATCATCGCCGGCCGGTGGTGGTCCATCGCCATGCGCCACGCTATCGCCCGGCACCGCCGCGGCGGGTCGAGCATCACCACTACCATCGCCCCTCCAGCAGCGTACCCTTGGTGCGCCTGGGCAATGTACCGATCGTCAGCGTGCGGGTCGACTGACGACGCGCCTCAGGCCATGCCCACCGCGTCAGGTGTGGTAGGCATGGCCAGATCCTCCACCAGGCCGCGCAGCAGCTGCCAGAATTCGTTCACCGAGTCGATCTCGACGCTCTCGTCCGGCGAGTGGGCGCCGCGGATCTGCGGCCCGAAGGAGATCATCTCCAGCTGCGGGTACTTGCCGCCGAGGATGCCGCATTCGAGGCCGGCATGGATCACCTTGACCGCCGGCGCGGCGCCGAACTGGTCGCGATGCAGCCGCTTGAAACGCTCCAGTAACGGACTATGCGGCGCAGGCGTCCAGCCGGGGTAGGCATTCTCGACCCGGGTGCGGGCACCGATCAGCCCGAACAGTGCGCTGAAGCGGTCGGCCATGTCGCGGGTGGCGCTATCGCGCAGCGAGCGCACCAGCGCGCATAGCCGGAAGCGCCCCTCGCTGAGCGCCACCACGCCGAGGTTATTGGAGGTTTCGACCACCCCCGGCACTTCGCTGCTCATGCGCTCGACGCCGCAGGGGGCAGCGTGCAGGGCGTCGACCAGCAGATGACTGGCGGTGGGGGTCAGCGCCTCATCGGCGGATCCATCGACCGTCGTCAGGCTCAGCGTCAGGCCCTCGTCGACCCCGGCAAGCTCGCTACGCAGCTCCTCGCCCAGCGCGGCCAGCCGCGCCTGGGCCGACGCCAGTTCATCCTCGGCCAGGGCCAGGGTAGCGAAGGCTTCCCGCGGCAGGGCATTGCGCAGGGTTCCGCCGCGGTAGTCGATCAGCCTGGCGCCGCAGGGCGCCAGGTCCCGCAGCACGCGCATCATCAGCCGGTTGGCGTTGCCGCGGCCGGTGGCGATATCGATCCCCGAGTGGCCACCGCGCAGGCCGGTCAGCGCCAGCCGGTAGGGGCTCTCGTCGGCGCTCAGCGCGCTGGTCGGCAGCTGCGCCTCGACCACCACGTCGGCGCCGCCGGCGCAGCCGATATACACCTCGCCGCGATCCTCGGAGTCGAGGTTGAGCAGCAGTTGGCCCTCCAGCCAGCCCTCGGCGAGCTGCAGCGCGCCGCCCATCGAGGTCTCCTCCTCGAGGGTGAACAGCGCCTCCAGCGGGCCGTGACGCAGCGTGGGGTCTGCAAGGATGGCCAGCGCCGCCGCCACGCCGAGGCCGTTATCAGCCCCAAGCGTGGTGCCGCGGGCGCGCAGCCAGCCGCCCTCGATGTAGGTCTCGATGGGGTCGCGGGTGAAGTCGTGGGGATGATCGGCATTGGCCTGGGCGACCATGTCGAGATGGCCCTGCAGGATCACCCCAGGAGCTGCCTCGCAGCCCGGCGAGGCGGCTTTCTTGAGGCGCAGGTTGCCGTAGGCATCGCGGTCGTGGGCCAGGCCCTGGGCCTCGGCCCAGGCTTCGAGGGTGGCTACCAGCGCCGCCTCGTGGCCCGACGCCCGCGGGGTGTTGCACAGCGTGCGAAAGTGTTGCCACAGCGCCTGTGGTGCCAACTGGTCAAGATGTGCGTTCATGATGGGTCTACATAAGGGATAACCTTATCACTTTACTGGCCGCTCGCCGCCAGGGAAAGCTTGTCCTCATCCCGGCCAGGGCTGTCGTAGATAAGGGCTGCCGCAGATATTACCAGCGCTCGGAATGATCCGTCGGTAGCCATAGTCCTTTTACCGCACCCAGTCGCGCCAGCGCCTCGCGCAACCGCGCCTGCACCTCACGCCGCCCGCTGAGTTCCAGCCGCTCGGCCAGCCAGGCGCTATCCCGGGCCTGGAACAGCCAGGCCACCAGCAGCCAGGCGTCGTCGTCGCGGGCCGCCCCGCCGGCCAGGCCGCGCCGCACCAGTTGCTGCAGCGCCGGGCGCACCAGCGCCGGCTCGCGGCGGCCCAGGGTCACGTCGTCGAGATCGCGGCGCTGCTGGGCATCGAGCGGTGGCGCCTGGCCTTCACCGAGCAGCACTGCGGCCACCGCCGGCTCCAAGCCCTTCAGCTCGTAGGCCAGCAGCGTCGGCAGCAGACGCTGGAAGTGTGCTGTGAGGCTGTCGACCAGCACCCGCCCGGCGTCGCTGATCGGCATCGCCACCATCAGCGCATGCTCGCCGGTGGCGGTTTCGCGGCTCAGGCCCAGGCGTACGGCGCGAAAGCCGGCGGCATGCCAGAAGGCCATCAGCTCGGGGTCGGCACCAAAACTGGCACCCAGCAGGTCGATGCCGTCGTGCCGGGCGCGCTCGACCTCGGCGGCCAGCAGCTGCCGGCCGATGCCCTGACGGCGGGCCTCGGCATGTACCGCAATGCGCATGATACGCCGCACCCGCGAGGTCAGGGCGCGACGGCTGCCGGCGTGGGCGGCCAGCGACTGGGCCAGCAGATGGCCGCGCGGGCGGCGCTCGCCGCGGGCCACGCGTTCGGCCAGCTCGGCCGAGAAGCCGCCCTCCTCGCTGCACAGCGACACCGCCAGGGTGTTGCCGTTGTGCTCGAGGGTGGTGATCGATACTCCGGGACCGTCCAGCAGGCGGCGCAGGTCACTGGGCTGGGTGCGGTAGTGGGCCTGCACCAGCAGGCCGAAAAGCTCAGCGAGATGTGCCTCGTCGACCGCCAGTGCGGCGCGTTTCCAGCGCCGCAGAGCCAGCGTCGCAGCGCACGGCGTCGGCAGCGTGGCCACCGGTTCGGCATCCAGCATCAGCAGTTGGCGGGTCAGCGCCTCGAGCGGGTCGCCTTCTGCCCAGCGCACCGGTGTTGTCAGCGTGCAGGCGCGCCAGTCCGGGGCATGGCGCTGCAGGTGGGGCATAAAGCGCAGTGCAAAGCCGCGCCCCGAGCCTTCATAGCCGTGCACGGTGGTGGCAAAGGCAATGCGCGGAAAGCGCACCAGCCAGTCGGCCAGCAGCGCCGCGGGGATCGCCGCTGCCTCGTCCACCAGCAGCAGGCTGCCGGGGCCGGCCGCCGCGCCGCGCGCCTCGGCCAGGGCGTCCGGGGCCACGAAGCGTACCCGTTGGGTATGGTCGTCGCGCAACAGGCTGATTTCGAGGCCGTGGCGTCGTGCGTCTGGGCAGTGGCGCTGCAGGTGCATGAGCAGCGTCTCCACCGCCGCCGGGCGGGGGGCGGTGACCAGGATCTCGCGCTCGCCCTTGGCCAGCCAGCGCGCACAGGCAATGCCCAGTGCGGCACTCTTGCCCCGGCCGCGGTCGGCACTGATCACCAGCGGCCGGCGACGGCGCAACCGCAGCAGCCGCACCACCGCCTGGGCCTGATCCAGGGTGGCGCAGGCACTATCCGCGGGCTCCGCACCATCCGCGCTGCCCTCAGCAGGTGCCGGCAGGGGCGGCAGCGTCAAGGCGCCATCGGCCGACCAGCGCGCCGCGTCGGGGGCGGCCTCGAGTTGTCGCGCCAGGCGCTGCAGGTAGCGCGATGACAGCTGCGCCGGTCGATGCGGATGGTCAGCCAGGCGTCGGTAGTCGGCATCCGGCCGCGCACCCCAGTCGGGCGGGGTGAGCAGCACCAGCAGCCCGCCGGCCACCAGAGTGCCGCTGAGGGCGCCGAAGGCGTCCGGGTCGAAGCCGGCCCCTTCGCTGACGGCATCGAACACCACCAGCGTCTGCTCGCCGCCGAGCCGGGTGCGCGCCTTGGCGGCAGGTAGCCAGGCCGATTCGGTGATGCCTGCGGGGCATACGGGCGCGACCCACAGCGCTCGTGCAGAATCCTGCCGCCAGATCGCCAGCGCCCGCGCCAGCCCCTGCTCGGGACTGGCGGATATCCACAGCAGACCGCGCCAGCGCTGCGCGGCCAGCTGCGCCCGCCACGCCAACAGCGCCTGCAGGTTGCGAGCCTCCGTCATACTCGGCTCCTGTCTCGTCGAGCCCTCCAGTGTAGAGAACCTGGCACTCGCCGCACCAGCACCTAGCGACACGACAACGTAAAAACTTTGCGTATCATTATCATTTGCAATCAGATTGTTTCTTGCTATCGTACCCATAACGTTCGCCACCCCATGCCAATACGACAAGGGATATCGCCATGCAAAAGACGCTCATCGCTTCCGCCACGCTTGTCTCCACGCTGCTGGCAGCCCCCCTGGCTGCCGCCGACCTGACCCTCTACTCAGGGCGCGGCGAGTCGATGGTCGACCCGATCATCGCTCAGTTCGAGAAGAACACCGGCATCAACGTCAACGTGCGCTACGGCGATACCGCGCAGCTGGCAGTGCTGCTGCAGGAAGAGGGCGAGCGCTCTCCCGCCGACCTCTACTGGGGCCAGGACGCCGGCGCCATGGGCGCGATCAGCCAGGCCGGCCTGCTCGCCGAGCTGCCCGATGACATCTATGACGGCCTGCCCGGCATCTATACCAGCGAGACCGGCAACTGGGTCGCCGCCAGTGGTCGTGGACGTACCCTCGTCTACTCTCCCGAGCGGGTCGATGAGGACGAACTGCCGGCGAGCATCTTCGACCTGACCGATGAGCGTTACGAAGGTCGCGTTGGCTGGGCACCGACCAACGGCTCTTTCCAGTCGCTGATCACCGCCATGCGTGTGGAACATGGCGATGAGCGCACCCTGGAATGGCTCGAAGGCATGCGCGACAACGGCGCCGTGGTGTTCCGCAACAATGGCACTCAGTTGCAAGGCGTCGCTGACGGAGAAGTCGACTTCGGTTTGGTAAACAATTATTATTTGCCGCGGTTCCTGGCCACTGACGAGGACTTCCCGGTCAAGCAAACGATCTTCTCCGAAGGCGATATCGGCAACCTAGTGAACGTGGCCGGCATCGCAGTATTGGAGAGTAGCGACAATCAGGAAGCCGCCGTCGAATTCGTGCGCTTCCTGCTTTCACCAGCCGCCCAGCAGTATTTCACCGGCAACGTCTATGAATACCCGGTGACCCGCGACGTGATCCAGAACCCCGCGCTCGAGGATTTCGACCGCCTGCTGGAGCTCAGTCCACAGGTCGACCTGGACGACCTGGAAGATCTGGAAGGGACGCTGAATCTGTTGCGTGATGCCGGGCTGCTGTAAGCCTTAGGCAACACCAGATGCGAGCCCGGGACCAGGGTGGCAATGCCACCCTGGTTTTGTACGTTTTGAGTTTCGTGCGTGTTGATGACACCCCAAGCGCGGCCGACACCTGAACAGTGAGAGACGATGACCCACAGCGCCGAGCTTGCCAGCCCTGCCCCCCGCCGCGCCCAGCCGAGAGGCCGGGCGCGGCGGGTGCCGTTGCATATCCTGCTGCCATCGCTGGTGGCCGCCGCGGCCATGCTGGTACCGCTGTTCTACCTCGGCCTGCGCGCCTTCGACGCCGATCCGCAAACCCTCGCCAATCTGGTGCTGCGCCAGCGTAACCTCGACCTGCTGCTCAATACCCTGTCACTGGCCCTGGGCGTAGTGGCCATGACCACCCTGATGGCACTGCCGCTGGCCTGGCTGGTGGTGCGCACCGATATCCGCTTCAAGCGTTTGCTGACCATCCTCGGGGTGATCCCGCTGGCGGTGCCCGGCTACGTGATGGCCTATGCGCTGATCGGGCTGGGCGGCAACTACGGCGTGCTGGCCCAGCTCACCGGCGTGCAGCTGCCGCGCATCGAGGGTTACTTCGGCGCCTTGCTGGCGCTGTCGCTATATACCTTTCCCTATCTGTTTCTCAACCTGCGCGCCACCCTGGCCGGCCTCGACGGCAACCTGGAGGAGAGCGCCAGGAGTCTCGGCTATGGCAATCGCGAGGTATTTCTCAAGATCATCCTGCCCCACCTGGCGCCCTCGCTGATGGCCGGCTGGCTAGTGATCACCCTCTACGTGCTGGGCGATTTCGGCGCCGTGGCGCTGATGCGCTACGAAGCCTTCAGCTACGCTATCTACACCCAATACTCCGGCGCCTTCGACCGTATCTACGCCGCCTGGTTGTCGATCATGCTGCTGGCGGTGGCGGCCAGCTTCGTGATGCTCGACAGCCTGGTGGTCAAGCGTAAGCTGGCGCGGGTCGGCACCGGGGTGGCGCGACCGGTCAAGCCGATGCGCCTGGGTTGCCTGCGCTGGCTGGCCTACCCCTACCTGGCGCTGGTCTTCGGCGCCTCGGTGGGCCTGCCGACGCTGATCCTCGGCTACTGGCTGGTGCTGGCGCCGCCCGACCTGAGCTTCTTCGCCCGGGTGCCCGGCACCTTCCTGCGCTCGGCGGGGGCGGCACTGCCCGCCGCCCTGCTGGCCGCGGCCTTCGCCCTGCCGATCGCCTATCTTACGGTGCGCTACCGCTCCACCGCGGCGACCCTGATCGAGCGCTCGGCGTACATCGGCTACGCGATTCCGCCGCTGACCCTGGCACTGGCGATGGTGTTCTTCTCACTGCGCACCGCGCCCTTCCTCTACCAGACCCTGACGCTGCTGATCGTGACCTGGGCGATGGCCTCGCTGGCCCTGGCGCTAGGCCCGATTCGCAATGCCCTGCTGCAGACACGCCCCAATATGGAAGAGGCCTCCCACTCGCTGGGCCACGGCCCGCTGAGCACCTTCCTGTGGGTGATCTTTCCGCGCCTGCGTCGCGGCATCCTGGCCGGCATCGCGCTGGTCTTCGTGCTGTGCATGAAAGAGCTGCCGATCACCTTCTTGCTGGCCCCGACCGGCTACACCACCCTGGCGGTGACCGTGTTCACCCGCACCTCCGAGGGCATGTTGGCCGAGGCCGCGCCCTTTGCCGCCGCCATCGTGGTGTTCTCGAGCCTGTCGGTGGGCTTCCTGTTAACCAAAGAGGGCAAGCGATGACCACCCTCAATCTCAACGCCACTCCCCAGGCCGGCGCGCCGCAGCGCCCTGCTCCGCTGCTCAGCGTCAGCGGGTTGAGCAAGCGCTATCGGTCCCGGGATCCGCTGGCGGTAGAGAATGTCGGCTTCACCCTCGGCAACGGCGAGATCCTGGCCCTGCTCGGCCCCAGCGGCTGCGGCAAGAGCACCACCCTGCGCATGATTGCCGGGTTCGAGCATCCCGAGGCCGGCGATATCGTGCTGCGCGGCAAGAGCATCCTCGACCAGCCGCCGCAGCAGCGCCGCATCGGCATCGTGTTCCAGGACTATGCGCTATTTCCGCACATGAGCCTGGGCCACAACGTGGCCTTCGCCATGCGCCATCTGCCCAAGGCCAAGCGCGCCGCCCGCGCCCGCGAGTGGCTCGATATGGTCGGCCTGGCCGATCTGGCAGAACGCATGCCCGACGAGCTCTCCGGCGGCCAGCAGCAGCGCGTGGCACTGGCCAGGACCCTGGCCGCCGAGCCGCAGCTGGTACTGCTCGACGAGCCCTTCTCCAACCTCGATGCGGCGCTGCGCGAGTCGACCCGCAAGGAGGTCCGCCAGCTGTTCAAGGCCGCCGGCACCTCGGTGATCCTGGTCACCCACGACCAGGCCGAAGCGCTCTCCTTCGCCGACCAGGTCGGCGTGATGCACGCCGGCAAGCTGATCCAGATCGACCGTCCCGAACAGGTCTACCAGCACCCGGCCACCGCCTTCGTCGCCGAGTTCCTCGGCCATACCAACCTGCTCGACGGCGATGCCGACGGCGAGATCGCCCAGACCGCGCTGGGGCCGGTGGCCATCACCCCGGCCACCCGCGGTCCGGTGCGCGTCTCGCTGCGCCCCGAGCACTTGGCGTTGGCCACTGCCCCGGACGGCCACGGCGCCACCGTGGTCGAGCGTGAATTCCGCGGCCACGACTGCTTCTACCTGCTCGAACAGCACGGCCAGCGCTTCTGCGCCATCACCCCCAGCCACACCCTGTGGCAGATCGGTGAACAGGTCAGCCTCGAGCCCCAGCGCACCGCCACGGTGCTGCAGTACTGACGAGTAAGGGGAAACAGCGCATCCATGAGCTTTTCGGTTACCGGCCAGAAGGCTCGATGGCCCGCATCGCCTCACGCAGCCGCTCCACCAGCACTGCGGTGGCCAACGGCAGGTCGCGGTCGCCGTGCGCGCAGAGGCTCAGCCGGGCCTTGGCGATATCGTGCTCCCTCAACGGGCGAAACAACAGCTCGCCATGAACCAGTTCCCGGGCGATATCGAGACGATTGAGAAAGGCCACGCCCAGGCCCGCCCGGGCCATCGACTTGATCCCCAGGATGCGATTGCAGGCCACATAGGGAGCCGCCTCGAGATCGGCACAGGCCAGCACCTGCTGCAGGGTCGAGCCATGGAACATCTCGCTGTCGGGCAGGATCGCCGGATAGGCCAGACACGCCGAGAGACTTACCGAGGTCTGCGCCGCCAGGGGGTGCTCTGGGGCCATCACGGCACCAAATTCCAGCTCCACCTGCTCGATCATGCGGATCTTGGGCAGCGTCGACGGATTGATGCACAGGCCGATATCCGCCTCGCCGGTAACCACCCGCTCGAGAATGGCATCGGTCATACCGGTCGTGATCACGAAGCGTACCCGTGGAAAGTCATGACGAAATTCCGCCAGCACGCCGGGCAGAAGCTGATCGGTCAGCGACTCGACGCTGGCGATCCGCACCTCGGCGCAGCCGCTGCCGCGAATCTCCCCCAGCTCCTCCTGTAGCCCTCGCTCGTCGCGTTGCCACTGACGCACCTGCTCGAGCAGCAGCTCCCCGGCCGGTGAGAGCCGCAGCCCCCGTGGCAGCCGCTCGAAGAGCGGCACCCCCAGTTCGTCTTCCAGCTTGAGGATCTGTCGATTGACCGCCGAGGCGGCCACATGCAGCCGCTCCGCGGCCCGGCGCAGCGAGCCCTGGCGGGCGACCTCCTCGAAGTAGCGCAACCCCGGCAAGAGCAGATGCATCTTTCCTCCCGTTTACTGTTGCTTTTTAGGCAACGATAGAAGCGAAATAATATTATGGAACAGAACGAAAGCGCTCGCTAGGGTTGAGGTGCCGGCCGCTCCTCCCCGCGGCTGGTGGTCACAACAACAAGAGGATTCGTGATGACTACCCCCCCAAGCCAACCGAGGCAGTCGAACCGGTGGATGAGCGCTTGCCCCTGGGCACCATGCTGCTCTACGGCTTCCAGCATGTGCTGGTAATGGCCGCCGCCCCCATTACTGCCGCCTTCCTGATCGGCCATACCCTGGAACTGCCGGACCATGTCACCGTGGGCCTGATGAGCGCCATCTTCCTGGCCTGCGGCCTGGCCGGGATCCTGCAGTCAGTTGGGGCAGGCGGCTTCGGCGCCCGCTTGCCCTTCGTGCAGGTGCCCGGCGGTGCCCCCCTGGTGATTTTCCTGGCCATCGCCGAGGCTACCGACTTGCAGACCGCCACCGGCGCGGTGATTCTCACCGGGCTCTTCTATTTTCTCGCCCTGCCCTTCTTCACCCGGGTACTGAGATTCTTCCCGCCCATCGTTATCGGCACCATGCTGCTGCTGGTGGCGGTCAACCTGATCCGTATCTTCGGCGGCCTGATCACCGGCCGCCCCGAGTCGCCAGACTTCGCCAGCATGAGTAACGTCGCTCTGGCCCTGGTCACCATTGCCTGCACCATACTCTTCGCCCGCTGCTTCAGCGGTGTCTGGCAGCGCATCGCCGTAATGCTGGGCCTGCTGGCCGGTGCCGCGGTCGCCGTGATCGGCGGCGCCATGAGCTTCGATGGTGTGCTCACCGGCCCGATGATCGCCGTCCCCCAGCCCTTCCCCTTCGGGATGCCGAAGTTCGACCTTTTCGCCTCCCTGCCGCTGATCATCTTCTGCGTGGTATCGATGACCGAAGCCACCGGTCAGACCCTGGCCACCGCCGAGATCGTCGAACGCAAGGGTGACCACAAGGCCATCGTGCCGCGCAATATCCGCGCCGATGCCCTGGGCTCGCTGTTTGGCGGCTGCTTCGGCACTTCGTTGATCATCACCAGCGGCGAGAACATCGGCATCATCCGCGCCACCGGTGTGCGCTCCCGCTACGTGACCATTGCCGCCGGCGCCATGCTGGTGCTGCTGGCCCTGCTCGCTCCCCTGGGTCGCCTGGCCTACGCCATCCCCACCGCCGTGGTGGCCGGCACCGCCGTGATCGTCTTCGCCATCATCGGCGTCATGGGCATCAATATCCTGCGCAAGGTGGACTTCAACCAGAACGGCAACATGTACACCCTGGCCGCGGCCCTGGCCATGGGCATCCTGCCTATCGTGGTGCCGGGCTTCTACAGCGCCTTCCCCTCGCACCTGCAGATCGTGCTGGGCAACGGCCTGGCCATGGGCACCCTGACCGCGGTGCTGGTGAATATCCTCTTTCATCACCTGGGCACCTCGCGCCAGCCGCGCAATGGCGGCGAAGCGGCCCCCCTCGAAGCCTCCAAGGGAGACTAAGGCATGACGCACCCGACCCGTTCCGCACCGGAGCTGACACCCGGCCGCCTCAGCGACGAGACCTTGTTGCTGCTGCCCGAGGAGATCCTGCTTCCCGAAGGCTGCCAGGCGAACCAGGCGGTACTGATCGCCGGGGGACGCTTCCAGGAAGTCGGTGACGCCACGGCGGTCTGTCGCCGCCACCCCGAGCTGACTCCCATCGAGCTGCCGGGACAGCTGTTGATGCCGGGGCTGATCGACACCCATCACCACCTGACCCAGTCCCTGGGCAAGTCGCTGGTGTTCGGCGAACCCTCGGAGATCTTCAAGCGTATCTGGATTCCTCTGGAGGCCAGCCTCGACGAGGAGCTGCTTCATCTGTCGGCCAAGCTGGCGGCCCTGGAGGCCCTGCGCGGCGGCTTCACCACCGCCGTGGATGCCGGCACCCGTTCCGCCGCCGATATAACGGCCATCGCCCGGGCCGCCGAGGAGACCGGCCTGCGCTGCGTGCTGGGAATGATCTGCAATGATCTGGGCGGGGGCGCCAGCGCCTCCGATCCCGAGGCCAGGACGGCCATCCTGAAACGGGCCGAGGGACACCTGGCCCAGTGGCAGCAGCACCCCCTGGTGAGCCCGTCGCTGGCGGTCTCGATCCCCGAGGTGGCCAGCGACGCCATGCTGCATGCCGCCTCCACGCTCAGCGCGGAGGCGGGGGTGATCTTCCAGACCCATGTCAACGAGCACTTGCAGGCGGTAGAACGCTCCCTGGTGGCCCGGCGCCAGCGCCCCCTGGAGCATCTGCATGCGGTCGGCGCCCTGGGCCCCCAGGCCCTGGTGGCCCATGCCACCCTGGTCACCCCGGACGAGCTCAACCTGCTGCGCGATACCGACACCGCGGTGGCCTTCAATCCGGTAGCCAGCAGCTGGAAGGGCAATGCGGTGGCCCCGGCCCTGCAGATGGCGGCGCTGGGTATTCGCGTCGGCCTCGGCACTGACGGTACCCGCAGCGACGGCTTTCGGCTGATGGATGCCGCCGAGACCAGTCAACGGCTGGCCTTCGGGCTGGCCAGCGGCGACTCCTCCTGTGGCGGTGGCTGGCGCTGGCTGGAACAGGCCACCCGGGGCGGCGCCGACGCCGCGGGCCTGGCCGGACTGACCGGCGAGATAGCCCCGGGCCTGGCCGCCGACTTCCTGCTGGTGGACCTGGAGGTGCCAGAGATGACCCCCTCCTGGGATCGCCCCTGGGAGCTGGTGCGCTACGCCAGCCGCGACCAGATCACCGCCGTCTTCACCAACGGTCGCCTGCGGCTCTGGCAGGGCTGGCCCCTGGCGTGGGACGCCCGGGCCCTGCTTCTCCAGGTGCGCGAGGCCGCCGCAGCGGTGCGCGAAGCGCCGATCTATCGCGTCCACCCCGAGGCCAGCGAGCACCGCGCCCGCAGCCGCGGCAAGGCGATGATCGCCGAGGCGGTCGACAGCGCGAGGCGCCAACGCCATGGGTGATGTCACGATCTTCCTGATCCTGGCCCTGGCCACCGCCGTGGCAGCCTTTATCCAGGGCGCCGTGGGCATCGGCTTCGCCCTGGTGGTGGCGCCGGTGATGGGGCTGCTGCGACCGGACCTGCTGCCGGTCGCCCTGCTGATCCTGATGCTGCCCCTCAACGCCTATGTGGGATTGCGGGAGCGGGATGCCATCGACTGGAAGGGAGTGGGCTGGGTCAGCCTGGGGCGCCTGCCGGGAACCCTGGCCGGGCTGGGCATCCTGATGATGGTATCCACCAACGGCCTCAATCAGGTGATCGGGGCCTCCACCATCCTCGCCGTTCTGGCGGGGTTCTTCGCCCCGGTCTTCCGGCCTAACCGCAGCGCTTGTGCCGCGGTGGGGCTGGTCACCGGGGTTACCGAGACCGCCACCGGGGTCGGTGGGCCGCCGCTGGCACTGCTCTACCAGCACCGCCCGGGGCCGGTGCTGCGCGCCAC
Source organism: Halomonas socia (assembly GCF_010977575.1). GTDB lineage: Bacteria > Pseudomonadota > Gammaproteobacteria > Pseudomonadales > Halomonadaceae > Franzmannia > Franzmannia socia. The sequence goes on along the minus strand of NZ_CP048812.1, from coordinate 1,679,088 downwards.
CATCGCCCTGTGCTTCCTGGTCGGCGAGCTGATCTCCCTTGCCATCCTCGCCCTGGCCGGCCAGTTCCAGCCCCACCAGTGGCTGTGGGCCCTGGCCCTGCTGCCAGCCCTGGCCGTGGGCAGCATCGCCAGCCGCCTGGTACATCACCGCCTGGATGCCCGGCGCATGCGTCTGGGGGTGCTGACCTTCGCGCTGATCTCCGGCATCGTGCTGCTAATCCCTCGCTAGCAGCCTGTCAGGCTTAACGCTGATCTGCTACGACACCCAGACTTTCTCGCGGTGATCGATCAACACCTACAGGCTGCTATGAGCTCAGTGCGCCTCGTCCCAATTCGCCCCACTCTCCGCCTCGACGATCAGCGGCACGCGCAGTTCGGCGGCGTTGCGCATATGCGCCTTGACCGCATCGATAAAGCCGTCGACATCGGCCTCCTTGACCTCGAACACCAGCTCGTCGTGGACCTGCATCACCATCCAGGCGTCGAACTCGCAGGGTGTCTTGGCGCTGCCCTGCAGCCAGGCGTCGACCTCGATCATGGCGCGCTTGATGATATCCGCCGCGGTGCCCTGCATCGGCGCGTTGATGGCGGTGCGCTCGGCGGCCTGGCGGCGGGCGTGGTTCTGGGCCTTGATCTCGGGCAGGTATAAGCGCCGCCCGAGCACCGTCTCCACATAGCCGTCGTCGGCGGCCTGGGCGCGAATGCGGTCCATGTAGCGCGCCACCCCGGGGTAGCGGTCGAAGTAGCGCTCGATATAGGTCTGGGCCTGGTTGCGCTCGATGTGCAGCTGCCGCGACAGCCCCCAGGCGCTCATGCCGTAGATCAGCCCGAAGTTGATCGCCTTGGCACTGCGCCGCTGGTCGGCGGAGACCTTGTCAAGGGCCACGCCGAATACTTCCGCAGCGGTGGCGGCGTGGATGTCGCGGCCCTCGGCGAAGGCCTCGAGCAGGCCCTTGTCCTCGGAGAGGTGGGCCATGATGCGCAGTTCGATCTGCGAGTAGTCGGCGGCGACGATGCGGTAGCCGGGCCGGGCGACGAAGGCCTGGCGGATCTTGCGCCCCTCTTCGGTGCGAATCGGGATGTTCTGCAGGTTGGGGTCGCTGGAGGAGAGCCGTCCGGTGGCGGTGACCGCCTGGTGGTAGCTGGTGTGCAGGCGCTTGGTGGTGACATTGACCAGCCTCGGCAGCTTGTCGGTGTAGGTCGACTTGAGCTTGGCCAGGCCGCGGTGCTGCATGATCACCTTGGGCAGCGGGTAGTCCAGCGCCAGCTCCTCGAGTACCGCCTCGGCGGTGGACGGCGCACCCTTGGGGGTCTTCTTGAGCACCGGGATCTTCTGCTCCTCGAACAGGATCTCACCGAGCTGCTTGGGTGAGCTCAGGTTGAACTCGCGCCCGGCCAGCTCGAAGGCCTCGGCCTCGAGCTGGCGAATGCGTTCGGCCAGCATCTGGCTCTGGGTGTGCAACTGCTCGGTGTCGAGAGCTACCCCGGTGCGCTCCATGCGCGACAGTACCGGCACCAGCGGTAGCTCCAGGTCGTCGAGCACCGCGGCGAGCCGGCCTTCCTTCTCGAGGCGCGGGCGCAGCTCGTGCTGCAGGCGCAGGGTGATATCGACGTCCTCGCAGGCGTAGGGCGCGGCCTGCTCGAGGGCGATCTGGTTGAAGGTCAGCTGCTTGGCGCCCTTGCCGGCGATCTCCTCGAAGCCGATGGTCTTCTCGCCGAGGTACTTGAGCGCCAGAGAGTCCATGTCGTGGCGGGTGGCGGTGGAATTGAGCACGTAGGAGGCGAGCATGGTGTCGGCCAGCGGCCCGACCACGTCGATCTGGTAGTTGGCCAGCACCGAGATGTCGTACTTGAGGTTCTGGCCGATCTTGCCCTTGCTCGGGTCTTCCCACAGTGGTTTGAGCGCCGCCAGCACCGCCGCGCGGTCGAGCTGGGCCGGGGCGTCGAGGTAGTCGTGGCCGAGCGGAATATAAGCGGCTTCGCCGGGCTCCAGCGCCAGCCCCACACCGACGATCTCCGCCTCCATGTAGTTGAGGCTGGTGGTTTCGAGGTCGAAGCAGAAGCGCTCGGCCCGGCCCAGGCGATCGAGCCAGGCGTCCAACGCAGTCTGGTCGACGATCACCTGGTCGTCGCGCTGGGCGGCGGTGGCGACGGGCCCGTCAGCAGCGGCCTGTGGCGTGGCGGTGCCGCCCGCCACATCGTCGACGCCTTCGTCCTTGCCCTCGAGCAGCTCCGAGAGCCAGGCCTTGAACTCCATCTGGCGATAGAGTTCGAGCAGCGCTTCGCGGTCGGGGTGGGCGATCTCCAGGTCGTCGAGACCCACCGGCAGCTCGCAGTCGGTCTTGATGGTGGCCAGCTGGTAGGAGAGAAACGCCTGGTCGCGATGCTCCTCGAGCTTCTTGGGCAGGGTCTTGGCGCCGCGAAAGTCCAGCGTCTTGACCTTGTCGAGGTCGGCGTAGATGGCGTCCAGGCCGCCGCCCATGCCCTGCAGCAGGCCCAGCGCGGTCTTCTCGCCGACCCCCGGCACGCCGGGGATGTTGTCGACCTTGTCGCCCATCAGCGCCAGGAAGTCGATGATCAGCGACGGTGGCAGGCCGAACTTCTGCTCCACGCCGGCCTCGTCGAGGGTCTCGTCCTTCATGGTGTTGACCAGGGTGATATGGCCGTTGACCAGCTGCGCCATGTCCTTGTCGCCGGTGGAGATCACCGCATCGCGGCCGGCCTCGGTGGCGCGCCGCGCCAAGGTGCCGATGACGTCGTCGGCCTCGACCCCCTCGATGCACAGCAGCGGCAGGCCCAGGGCGCGCACGCAGGCATGCAGCGGCTCGACCTGGCTGCGCAGGTCGTCGGGCATCGGCGGGCGCTGGGCCTTGTATTCGGCATACAGCTCGTCGCGGAAGGTCTTGCCCTTGGCGTCGAACACCACTGCCATGGGGCTGTCCGGGTAGTCCTTGATCAGCCGCTTGAGCATGTTGAGCACGCCCTTGACCGCCCCGGTGGGCTGGCCCTGGGAGGTGGTCAGCGGTGGCAGGGCGTGAAAGGCGCGATACAGATAGGAGGAGCCGTCGACGAGGACGATGGGGCTGGCAGCCATGGCGAAGCGATCCTTGAGCGTAAGCAATTCCCCCATGATACGCAGCTCGCCGTGCGGCGTCAGGCGTCCCTCGCTAAAGGAGTCACCGGGTCCTATACTGGCGTGTGCCAAGGGCAGGAGGCCCGGTCCCTCGTCGCATCGCCTGCAGCGGTGAATTCCCACTCACCGCCGGAGTCCAAGCAGGCAGCATATCGTGCCGCTCTCGGCAGGAGGTTACATGTCGTCATTCCTCGCGTCCCGTGCCGCACTGCTGGTAGCGTTGCTGGGCTCTGGCCTGCTGCTCGGCAGCCTGACAAGCCATGCCCAGTCGTCGCCCGAGCCGCAGATCACCGAGCGCCAGGAGGCGGATCGCACCCTGCGCGAATTCCGCGTCAACGACCAGCTCTACGCCATCGAGATCCGCACCCGCGACGGCGACCGCTACCACCTGCTCGATCGCCGTGGTGATGGCAATTTCAGCCGCGTCAGCGGTGATGCGATAGAGGTACCCGACTGGGTCAATACCGGGCGTTGAGCCCGCTCCGGCCGGCGACACTTTTCGTGCATCGCACAGGCAAGACGGTACAATGTGCCGCTTGGCAACCCCGGGCGAGAGAGACATGGCCGTATTTACCCCGCTGAGCCAGGCTCAGGTCGCAGAGTTTCTGCAACGCTTCGACGTTGGCACGCTGACGCAGCTCGAGGGCGTAGCCAGCGGCACCGAGAACACCACCTATTTCGTCACCACCGAGCGCCAGGCGCTGGTGTTGACGCTGTTCGAGCAGGGCGAGCACGAGGAACTGCCGTTCTTCATCGATCTGCTCGACTACCTGGCCGACCACCGCCTGCCGGTGCCTGGCCCGGTACACGATCGCCACGGCATCGCCCTGCAGAGCCTGGCCGGCAAGCCGGCGCTGCTGTTTCCGCGCCTGCCAGGCACGTATCCCAGGTCGCCGAATCTCGCCCAGTGCCAGGCACTGGGGGATGCCCTCGGCCATATGCACGCGGTATCGCGCTACTTCGACGGCCACCGCCCCAACCCCCGCGACCTGCACTGGCTGGTGGCCATGCACCATCGCGTGCTGGTCTACCTCTCCGCCGACGACCAGGCGCTGATGAGCGACGAGGTCGACGCCTACCAGGCCTTCTTCGGCGACGCCCCGGACCTGCCCCAGGGCGCGCTGCACGGCGACCTATTCCGCGACAACACCCTGTTCGACGGCGAGCGGCTGGGTGGCATCATCGACTTCTACAACGGCTGCACCGGCGACCTGCTGTTCGACCTGGCGATCGTCATCAACGACTGGGCGGTAAATGCCGACGGCAGCCTCGACGCCGAGCGCCACGACGCCATCCTGCGCGCCTACCAGGCGCGCCGCCCGCTGACCGACGCCGAGCGCGCGGCGTGGCCGATGATGCTACGCATGACCGCGCTGCGCTACTGGCTATCGCGGCTGCTGGTGGTCTACGTCGACCCGCCGGCCCACGACCTGACGCCCCATGACCCGGAGCAGTTCCGGACCATTCTGCTCAGCCGCCTGCAGCACGGCGCGCTGGCCCTGCCGGAGACCCACCCCGCATGAGTCTGCTCGATGCCGGCGCACCGTCGCCTTTACGCCTGGCGCGCCATACCTACAACATCGACCAGTGGGGCAGCGGCTATTTCGACGTCGATGACGGCGGCCACACCGTGGTGCGCCCGCTGGGCAGCGAAACCGAGGGCCCGGCGCTGCCGCTGGACGCTCTGGTCGACCAGTTGCGCGACGCCGGCCTGCGCCTGCCGGTGCTGGTGCGCTTCACCGATATCCTCCACGACCGGGTCGAGCAGCTGTGCGCGGCCTTCGACGCGGCGATTCGCGAAGAGGCCTATACCGGCGGCTACACTGCGGTCTATCCGATCAAGGTCAACCAGCAGCGCCGGGTGGTCGAGGAGATCCTCGCCACCCAGGAGCGCGGGCGCGGCCGAGTCGGCCTCGAGGCCGGCAGCAAGCCGGAACTGCTGGCGGTGCTGGCCCTCTCGGGCGACGGCTCGTCACTGATCGTCTGCAACGGCTACAAGGACCGCGAATACATCCGTCTGGCGCTGATGGGCGAGAAACTCGGTCATCGGGTCTATCTGGTGGTGGAGAAGTATTCCGAGCTCGACATCATCCTCGAGGAGGCCGCCGACCTCGGCGTCACGCCGCGTATCGGCCTGCGCGCCCGGCTTGCCTCGGTGGGCCGCGGCAAGTGGCAGGACACCGGCGGCGAGAAGTCCAAGTTCGGCCTCACCGCCGGCCAGACCCTCGGCGTCATCGAACGGCTCAAGCGCAGCGATGCACTGGGCAGCCTGCAGCTGGTGCACTTCCACCTCGGCTCGCAGATCGCCAATATCCGCGATATCCAGCGCGGCCTGCGCGAGTGTGCGCGCTTCTACCAGAGCCTGCGCGAACTCGGCGCACCGGTGGACACCGTCGACGTCGGCGGCGGCCTGGGCATCGACTACGAAGGCACCCGTTCGCGCAGCGAGTTCTCGATCAACTACTCGATGCGCGAATATGCCAGCAACGTGGTATGGGCCTTCCGCCAGGCCTGCGAGGCCGAGGGCCTGCCGCATCCGCACCTGATCAGCGAGTCGGGCCGCGCGCTGACCGCCCACCACGCGGTGCTGATCACCAACGTGATCGGCGAAGAGCGCATCGACGACCAGGCACCGCCGCGCCAGGTCGAGGATGACCCGCAGATCGACGAGCTGTGGCGCGTGCACGGCCGCCTGGCCGACATGCACGAGCCGCGCGGCCTGGTCGAGGCCTACCATGATCTGGTGCAGGCCATGGGCGAGCTGCAGGATCGCTTCGTGCTGGGACTGGCCGGCCTGGTCGCGCGCGCCGAGGGCGAGGCGGTCTACTTCGCCGCCTGCGCCCGGCTCAAGGCGCGCCTCGACGGGCGCAACCGCGCCCATCGCGAGATCCTCGACGAACTCGCCGAAAAGCTCGCCGACAAGCTGTTCGTCAACTTCTCGCTGTTTCAGTCGCTGCCCGACGTGTGGGGCATCAAGCAGATCTTTCCAGTGATGCCGCTGAGCGGCCTGGAGCGTGCGCCAAGCCGTCGCGGGGTGATCCAGGACATCACCTGCGACAGCGACGGGCGTATCGACAACTATGTCGACGGCCAAGGGGTGGAGAGCACCCTGCCGCTGCCCGAGTGGCGCGACGGCGACGAGAAGCTGCTCGGCTTCTTCCTGGTCGGCGCCTATCAGGAGATCCTCGGCGACCTGCACAACCTGTTCGGCGACACCGACTCGGTGGACGCCGCCCTCGACGCCGACGGCCGCTGGGTGCTGTCCCACGCCATCCAGGGCGACACCGTGGCCCAGGTCCTCGATCACGTCAATTTCGATGCCGAAGTGCTGCGCCGCCACCTGGCCAGCCAGCTGGACGCCAGCCAACTCAGCGTAGAGGAGCACCAGGCCTTCCTCGCCGACCTCTCCGCCGGGCTGCAGGGCTACACCTACCTCGAGTGATACGACCGCTGCCCTAACGCAATGCGCCCCCACAGCCTGGCTGCGGGGGCGCATTGGTATTGGCCTTGCAAAAGGCTAGTCGATCACCCGGGTCGCCACTTCCAGTCCACCGGTCAGGGTAAAGTGCAGCTCGGCCCCGCGCGGCAGCTCCCCGACCCCCGGCGGGGTGCCGGTCAGCACCACGTCGCCCGGCAGCAGGGTGAAGTGGCGACTCATCTCGGCCAGCAGGGTCGCTACCGGGAACAGCATGTCGGACCCTTCACCGCTCTGCACTCGCTCGCCGTCGATATCCAGGCTAAAGGTCAACGCACTCCAGTTGGGCACGCGATTCAGCTCCAGGAACGGCGACAGCGGGCAGGCTCCGTCGAAGCTCTTGGCGATCTCCCAAGGGTAGCCCTTCTCTTTCAACTGCGACTGGATGTCGCGCAGGGTCAAGTCCAGCGCCAGGCCGATGCCCACTACCGCACGCTCGGCTTCCGAGGCGGTGGCATGGGTCAGCGGCTCGCCGATCAGCAGCGCAAGCTCGGTCTCGAAGTGCACGTCGCCGCGGGAAAACGGCGCATCGATCGGCTCGTCCAGCGGCACCGCGCAGGTCGACGGTTTGATGAACAGCAGCGGTTCAGTGGGAATCGGGTTGTCCAGTTCTTTGGCATGGTCGGCGTAGTTGCGACCAACGCAGACGATCTTGCCCAGCGCGTGAGGAAATTCCTGGCCATCGGTGAAACGGGGAACAAAGCGCATGGCGGGATATTCTCCTGAGTAAAGGGGAGGCGACGTCTCGGGCGCCGCTTGCATGATAAGCGTTACAGTTTACCGCAGCGGGCGCGCCAGTCCAGCGCTCCCGCCCGAGCCGTCTCTCACCATTACGGCGACCAGTCTGCATCCGGCTGGTGGGCCAGGAATGCCGGCCGTGCACGCTTCGCCGCATAGGGGGCAACGCAGCGGTTGTCTCGGCGATTGTAAACAAAAAATGCGTTGCTGCGGGGATCCGGCGACATATTGGCGTTGGAGCCATGCAGCGTATTGCAGTCGAACAGCAGCAGTCCCCCGGCCGCGCCGGTCGGCGCCTCTATGCCGTGTCGCGCAATTAGTTCCTCGAGTGCCTCGCGCCCGGGAACGCCGAGCTCCTGCATCTTAAGCGACTGCTTGTGATGATCGTCCGGCGTTTCGCCGAGGCAAGGCACGAAGACCTTGTGCGAGCCCGGCACCAGCATCAGCGGGCCATTGAAGTGGTGATTGTCGGTGAGCACCAGTGACGCGCTCACCGCGTGCATCTCCGGCATGCCGTCCTCGGCGTGCCAGGTTTCGAAATCGGAGTGCCAGTTGAAGCCCTTGCCCTGGAAGCCAGGCTTACAGTTGATCCGCGACTGATGGACATAGGCTTCGCCGCCGAGTATCTGCTCGGCACGCCCCTTCAGCCGCGGGTCCTGCGCCAGGCGCCGAAAACGCTCGGAGAGGAAGTGCACGGCAAACAGCGAGCGGATTTCCTCTCCGCCTGGTTCGGTAATGCTGAAATCACGGCCAACGTAGTCCTGGTTGAACATCAGGGCCTTGAGCTCTTCGCGCAGGGCATCGAGCTCGTCGCCGCTCAGGAAATTGGGTTCGAATAGAAAGCCCTGGCGCTCGAAGGCATCGAGCTGCGCCTGGCTCAAGGGGCCATCCTCGGCGCTGCCCTTGACCACCGCCTCATGGCGCTTGAGCCAAGGCATGCCGAGCGGCTGCGACAGCCGCGTCGGATAGGGGTCGCGCTGCTGCGCGGCGGGCGAATGATAATGAGCGTTGCGGGTAGCGGTCTGTACCGACATCCAAATCACCTCCTGGAACCTGTGATCGGGTTGTTGATGCAGAAATAGCGGGCTGGCAGCGATGCATGCCGCCTAGCCATGTAGAACGTAGGGGCGAGGGTGCTCAATTCAAGTGCTGTCGACACTTTCGCCGCCCCACCCAGCGACCACGGTTTGACAGCCCCATATTTCGTGGGTACATTAAATATACACATAGGATCGCCCATGCCCCAAGATCTAGAGATCGAGTATGACGACGCCAAGCGCCTTAAGACGCTACAAGAAAGGCAGCTAGATTTTGCCCATGCTCACCGAGTCTTTGCCGGCGACACCATGATGCGGATCGACAACAGGCACGACTACGGTGAGGAGCGCATTATCACCCTGGGCTACCTGAACCATCGCCTCGTCGTCCTTGTCTGGACCTGGAGAGGCCAACGACGGCGCATCATCTCAATGAGGCACGCCAATGAACGCGAAATCCGATACTTCCAAGCCAACATGGGTTGACCCTGACGACGCTCCAGAGCTCGACCAGGAGTGGTTCGACGACGCCCACCAGTACCACGGTGATACCTTGGTCAAGCGTGGCCGTGGCCGTCCCCCGCTCGAACCCAAAGAACGCAAGGTGCCCGTCAAGGTCCGCTACGATCAGGACGTTATCGAAGCCTTCCGTCAGACCGGCCCCGGCTGGCAGACCCGCATGAACGATGCGCTACGCCAGTTTCTGGCCGAGCATGACGTCAACAAAATGGACAATCATCGCTAGTCCCAGGCCTTCTCTGCTTCATCACCGTCGCCTCTCCCCCTTCCAGGTGGATATGAGATGACGCCATGAGAGCGATACCATGACCATCGACACCGGCTCCACCAATGTCTATGCCGACCTGGGCGTGCCAGATGCCGAGGAAATGCTGCTTAAGGCCCAACTGGCCGCCAAGATCGGGGAGATCATCAAGCGCCGCCGCCTCACGCAGATCAAAGCCGCCGAGCTAATGGGTATTCCTCAGCCCAAGGTTTCCGCCCTGCTGCGTGGGCAGTTCCGTGGCATCAGCGAAGCCAAGATGCTCGAGGCCTTCGCTCGTCTAGGGAGAGACGTCAAAATCGTCATCGGCCCTTCACGGCGCCGTTCCTCTCCAGGACACGTTGAATTGGAAATGGCTTGAGGCATGGGATTCATACACACACTGCAAGATGCAGCCTGCCTCCGGTGACGCCCACCATTACCACCTGTAACCGCGTGCCAGACTTGACACTAACCAGCGGTATACTTGGCATACGCGGGGGGTGAAGCGCCGCCGCAAATGAGCGGCTTGTTTGGCACTGGTCAGAGAATCGATAGAAGCGCTTCCTGAAGCTATCAGATGCCGCTGCGAACAGTCCTACTGCGGGGCCTTCTCTCGACAGGTTTGATCCAAGCGCTTCTTAGACATGTACGGCACCGGTAGCGATGAGAGCCCTCGCTCAGGTAAGAGAGCTTGCCTTCCTCTCTGCAATAAGTACAGATTGCGTGCGTAGGCTCTTCATCCGTCACGTGCTTATCCTTGAGCTGGAGGATGAAGTCGCCCATCGGGGTTTGTTCCAGACGGTAGCGCTCAAAGCGTTCTGTCTTCTGCAGCTTCTCCCTCAAACGCCTGTTCTCGTCTATCAGCTCATGGTTCTCAGCGAGCAAGGCCACTAGGTCAGTTTGCGACGATGCAAGCTTCTCCATGATTTCACTCACTGCGGCATTGAGCTGTGCCTGGTCATTTATGTCCTTGATGGACCTAGCCGCCTGTATCGCCGTAAGCGAACGGGCATCACCCTTTGTGAATGATCAGTCGACGAGTTGCCAGTTGTGGGGCAGGAGTTCGTGGAGCTGGCTGGCCTTCTGGGTCGGCAGCCGTTCGAGCACATCCTTCAGGTAAGCGTAGGGCTCATGGCCGTTCAGCTTGGCGCATTGGATCAGGCTCATGATGTTGGCGGCACGCTGGCCGCTGCGCAGCGAGCCGGCAAACAGCCAGTTGCTGCGACCGAGCGCCCAGGGACGAATCAGGTTTTCCACCCGGTTGTTGTCGATGGGTAACCCGCCGTCATCGAGGTAGCGCGTCAGCGTCGCCCAACGCTTCAAGCTATAGTCCAGCGCCTTGGCCGTCGCCGAGCCGTTTGGCACTTTCTCGCGGTGAGCCAACATCCAGCGGTGCAGCGCGTCGGCGATGGGCCTCGCCCGTGTCTCCCTCAGTCGTTGGCGTTCTTCCGCGCTCAGTGACTGGGCCTCGCGCTCCACCTGGTAAAGCTGGCCGATCAGTTCGATGGCCTGTTTGGCAATCTGACTCTTGGCAGCCACGTGTAGGTCGACGAACTTGCGTCGCGCATGAGCCATGCAGCCGATCTCGGTGACGCCCTTGGCAAAGCTCTGCTTGTAGCCGCTGTAGTCGTCGCAGATCAGCTTGCCCTTCCACTCACCGAGGAAGTCACGGGCATGCTGACCGCCACGCCCCTCGCTGAAGTCGTAGACCACCGCCTGCAATCCGGCGTAGGGCGTCGTGGCGTAAGCCCAGAGGTAGGCACGGTGGGTCTTCTTCTTGCCTGGGGCCAGCATCGGCACCGGGGTCTCGTCGGCATGCAGCACGGGCTCGGCAAGCAACAGGTCACGCAGCGCATCGACCAGTGGCTGGAGCCGCACCCCGCAGATGCCAGCCCACTCGCCCAAGGTGGAGCGCGGAATCGGTACACCGGCACGGGCAAAGATCTGCTCTTGGCGATAGAGGGGCAGATGATCGGCATACTTAGCGATCAGCACCTGGGCCAGCAGGCCGGCGGTGGGGATGCCCTTGTCGATGATCTGGGCCGGCATCGGCGCCTGGATCAGCGTCTCACACTGGTCGCAGACCCATTTGCCGCGAACATGGCGCTCGACGTGGAACACGCCTGGCGTGTAGTCGAGCTTTTCGCTGATCTCCTCGCCGATCCGCCGCAGCTGGCAACCGCAGGTGCAATGATCATTCTCCGGATCATGGTGAACCTCGGTGCGCGGCAGCTCGGGAGGCAAGGGGGCGCGCTTGGGGGCCTTCTTGGGCACCGGCGGAGTGGAGGTGAGCTTCAGATCCTCAAGCTCAGTCTCGATGGCGGCGATGTCGGCATCCACCATCTCCTCCAGCAGGCTGATCTGCAGGACGTTGAGCTGTTCGCTGCGCTTGCCGAAAGCGTGGCGCTTAAGCAGCGCCAATTCATAAGTCAGCTTCTGATTGACCTGCTCGGTGTGGCGTAGCGTTTCTTGGCTCTGTGTCAGCGCCCGGTCCTTTTCCTCCACCTGCGCCATCAGCGTTGCCGCCAGGTGGCGGAGCTGATCGGGAGAGAGTTGGGACAAGTCAGGCGGCGTCTTCATCCTCTGATTATGCCAGCCCGCCAGCAGCAAAGGGATGCGCAGATTATCGAATGGCCAGGGCTCGCCTTCTGTGCCGATAAGTTCACCGCGCGACTTACAGTACCGAAATGGCCCCCGCCGGACCGATGCGTTGCCAGGGCAGGCCCTGTACCAGCGCCGCCACCTGCTCGGATGACAGTTCCAGCTGGTCGCCGTGCCAGTTGCCGGCCCAGTGGAACTTGCCTTGATTGAGTCGGCGAGCACAGAGCCAGACTCCCAAGCCATCGTGGATCAGTACCTTCATGCGGTTGCCGCGGCGGTTGGCGAACAGGTAGGCACAGTGTGGTCGGGCGGTGCCAAACACCTTGACCACCCGCGCCAGGGCGGTATCGGGACCGGCGCGCATGTCTAACGGCTCGGTGGACAGCCAGATCTCATCGATGCGAATCATCACAGCAGCCCCTTCAACCACTGTACACATTGCGCGGCATCGCTGACCGGCCAGCGAACGGTGATGGCACCACGTGCATTGGGGATCTCAATGGTAATGTCCGAGGAGGAGGGCTGAGCCGATGGCCTTTCTGGAGTTGTTGTGGGTACAGGCAACGACACGAAATCCGGCGGAGCCGGCAGGTGGCTCTGTTTCTTAGCCAGGCGGATCCACTTCTGGACGAGGTTGGTGTTCAACCCATATGCCAGGGCCACTTGGGCAATCGAAACATCGGGTTGCTGACAGGCGGCGATAACGCTGGCCTTGAACTCGCGGGTGTAGCGCCGCCGGCGGCGAATCTCACGCTCGGTACTTGGGGTCGTCATGATAGGTGCCCACTTAAAATAGGTGGACACCTAATGTCGCCGGCGCGGAGCCTCAGCGTAAGGTGTGTTCACCGGGCGCATACGTATCGCCGCCTTCAAGCCCGTGATAGCTGCCCCCACTTCCATACTGCCCCCTCCCGTGTATGCCTATGGCATAACGATATCAGAACATCCCTGCCAACTCTGCCGCCATGTCCCAGCTGAAGATCAACACCTCGCGGGCGTCTGATCCCTTGCCGCCGCCGACGGTGTAACGGATGTCGGTGGTCTCGATGTGGTAGCCGGCGAAGATACGGCGAATGTGGGCGGTCGTATCGCCGAATGCACTCCTGCCAGGTGAGGTGCTCGATGTAAGTGCTGGCGAGGCGCAAGTGGGCCGCCGATAGGGTTTCCTCAAGACGCAGCAGATTGAGCCCCGTGGGTGTGGTGATGGCAGTGCCGAAGCTCTGGCTCTCGACCCGGGCACCGAAGGCGTTCTGGTGCAGGTAATAGAACCGGGCGGCACGCTGGATATCCGTCAGCGTCTCTGGCCGTGTCCTCTTCTGCCACTCGAATATCTGGCGTGAGCTGATCGCTCATTTGAACTGCCTGACGAACTCCTCGAGGTTGTTCTGCACGACGCGGTAGAGGTTGACCAGGTCGCCGTTGACGTCGTTGGCACCTCCACCTCGGCCGGTACCGGGCGGAGGAAGAACAGCGCCGCGCCACCGGCGAAGAGCTCCACGTAGCACTGGTGGTCAGGCATTAAGGAGGAAGATCCGGTCAGCCAGGCAGCGCTTGCCGCCCATCCAGGGGAATGATCAAGTTAGCCACGAGTTCGCTCCTTATTTGGCATTGGTTCGGAGCTTGCGGCTCTCTGTCTGTTGAGGTGCCCACAGCGCGGGCACTGGAGTTCGATGATGCTATAGCTTGCGGTTGCACGCCTTGCAGCGAATTTCGTCCATTGCCATGCCAAGCCTTCTAACGCCCTAACGTTTGGCCTAGACTCAATCCGCCTCGCACGAGGCGGGGAGCCTTGGCCGGCTTGCAGGCCTGTTCTGCAGGTTGGCGGCCGCCAAGGGCGCCACTAACACCCTTGGCGGTCCTCTTTATCTGTATACCCCGCCAAGCGGGGGATGATCGGGCTAAGTACTCTAGACTGACCGATAGTGAAACGTACCCCGCCATGCGGGGATCGCCGCCCATCAATGATGGGCGGCTTTTCATTTGGCCCGTCGGATGGCGGGACTGGTGTTACTTCTCCGACCACTCGATGGCTTCCAGGGCCGTGCGCTTCTCTTCGTGGCTCAGATGCTCATCAGCGAGGATGGCGTCGATCTGGGTGACGAGGTCGCCCTGGCCGCAGAAGACCGGGAAGCGCTAAAAGCCATAGAGTGACCGGAGGAATAGAAGAAGTGAAGAGGAGCGACCGCCCGGGACAGGTCAAGACCTGGGCTATCGGTAAATTCAGGAGTAGGCCGTCTCTTGCCAGAAGAACAGCAGATCGCCGAAGCCCCAGATCAGTGTGCCGAGCAGACCAGCCACCATAGCTACACTTTGGAATGCCTTTCTTTCACGACACGCGCTCAGGGCGGGTACTTCAGCAATGACAGACACAACAATATCGTTGGCATATTGCTCAGCGATTCCTCTCGCTTGGCGAAACTCCAGCAAGGCTGCGAAAAGCACCATCACAGCGCCGGCGCGCTGAAACCGCACCCCTTGGTCCGGTAGCAGCCAGCTCCATAGGAACGCGACTGCGATACTGGCGACAGCCAGCGCCACGAGCCCCCACTCGATCCAGAAAGCTCGGTTGAACATCCCCTTCATCTAGTCTCCCTACAACAGACAGTTGAACGCCCCTTACCCTACGCGGATAGTGGTAGCAACGGAAAGCTGGTAGCCATCGCAGCGGAAAGGAAAGCACAGTAATTCCCTGAGGGCTCGGCCTCCGGTTAGATACATGAGTATTCATAGGCCATACAGGGAGAAAGCCATGGAGGCCACCGTCGGCGAGCTAAGGCGCATGCTGGAGATCCATGATGACGATGATGTGCTGAGCTTCGGCGGCCTGGACTTCTACCGTTTGAAACGGCGTGGGCCGAAGCTGGCTCCGGTCGAGTTCGACCAACAGCTTTCCACTGACAGCGACGGCAAGGTCATCATCGAGAACTGGGATTGACCATCGTGCAAGCATCCCATAACGGCCGGTTAACCCTGGCCGTTACCGTTAGCATGGTCAGGCACTACACAGCATTGAGGAGGCCAGTATGGCATTAGCGACAGGCGTAGCGGCAATCATCGGCGCCTCCACGGGCGTCGCCTCACTCGGCTGGCAGATTTTCAAGCACCTCAAGGATGGCCCAGTACTTCGCTTAAGCGTCTCTCAGGGGATGGAGTTGATTGTTCCTGGGCGAGAGCCGGATGACCAGTTGCTCACCGTAGTCAATGTCACAAATGTCGGTTCCCAGTCGACTACGTTGACTCACCTAATTGTTGAACGCTACCGGAACCGCTTTGACCGCGCCCTCCGTCGCAAGCCATTGGCTCAAGGTCTCGTGCCACGCCCAGGGGCTATGGACTTCCCCCACAAGCTAGCAGTCGGTGACCAGTGGATTGGCACCATGTACCAGCAGGATTTAGACCGCTACTTCACTGAGAAGGGACATCTCTACATCGGGGTCTATCACACCTTTGGAAAGCGCTCTAGGGTGGTTCGGATCACCCCGCGCGGCCAGTCCCTCAAGCCATACCCAGGCGAGCCCCAAAGCTAGTGTCGCTGTGTCGCAAAGTATTCGGCGCGCTACAGCAACATTGGCCGCTGTAGACACTTTGTTGACACATACGAAAAAACCGCCTCAAATTAGGGCGGCTTAATATAGAGTAGATGCTTGATATATCTAGGGTTTCGCTTGGTGCCGGCACCAGGAGTCGAACCCGGGACCTACTGATTACAAGTCAGTTGCTCTACCAACTGAGCTATGCCGGCGCGGGCAACCCTTCAACTACTTGCATCCACTCGATGCTTCGGAAACTGGGTTGGCGATGGCTGGGGTACCAGGATTCGAACCTGGGAATGCCGATACCAAAAACCGGTGCCTTACCACTTGGCTATACCCCAGCAGCGTGGTGGCCAGAGACGGAATCGAACCGCCGACACGGGGATTTTCAATCCCCTGCTCTACCAACTGAGCTATCTGGCCCCTGCCAACGGGGACGTATTTAACTAGAATCCCTTCACCCCGTCAAGCCTTTTTAGATCAACCGGATGCCACGCCTGTCCGGGTCACTGGCTGGGTGGAACATAGCCCTCGGCCTGGTCGGTTTCGCGGTTATCGAGGAAGCGCTCGAGCTGCTCCATCAGGTACTCGCGCGCCTCGGGATCGAGCAGGTTGAGGTGCTTTTCGTTGATCAAACGGGTCTGCAGCGCCTGCCACTCGTCCCAGGCTTGCTTGGAGACACTGGCCTGGATCTCCTGGCCCTTCTTGCCGGGCAGCGGCGGCTGCGGCAGTGCCTCGAGTTCCTGTTGGTACTTGCGACAGAACACGGTCTGGCTCATGGGTCACTCCTTGCGATAGGCGTTCAGGCGTCGTCGAGATGTTGGGCGAGGCTGCCCAGCAGCGTCTTGACCGGCGCCGCCAGGCCAATGGTGACAGGCTCGGCGAGGTGATACCACAGCCGCCCCGGGGCGTTGACCATCCGCGCCGGACGACAGGCGACCGGCTGCGGCGTGATCTGCAGGTGGAAATGGCTGAAGGTGTGGCGAAACGCCCGCCAGGCCGGTTCCCGGCTGGCCTGCGGGGCATGCACGTCGAGCCATGCCTGCAGGGCGTCGGGGTCGTCGAATTGCGGAAAGCACCACAGGCCGCCCCACAGCCCGGCGCCGGGGCGCTGTTCGAGCAGCACTCGGCCCTCTCCATCGTGCAGCAGCAGCATGATGGTGCTGCGCTCGGGCAGCGCTTTCCTGGGTTTGGACTCGGGGAAGCGCTTCTCTTCACCGCGGGCATGCGCCACGCAGACGTCCTCGAAGGGACACAGCAGGCAGCTGGGCGTACCCCGGCGGCACAGGGTGGCGCCGAGGTCCATCATTGCCTGGCTGTAGTCAGGCAGGCGCGCTGCCGGCGTGTAGTGCTCAGCCAATGCCCACAGCCGGCGCTCCACCGCCGGGCGCCCAGGCCAGCCGGGCTCGGCATGCAGGCGGGTCAGCACCCGCTTGACATTGCCGTCGAGAATCACCGCGCGACGACCGGTGCTGATGCTGATGATGGCACCGGCGGTGGAGCGGCCAATACCCGGCAGCGCGGCCATGGCCTCGAGGCTGTGCACCGGGAACTCGCCGCCATGCTGCTCGACTACCCGGAGCGCGGCTTTGTGCAGGTTGCGGCCCCGCGCATAGTAGCCGAGCCCGGTCCACAGGTGCAGCACTTCGTCCTGCTCTGCCGCGGCCAGGTGCTCGACGGTGGGGAAACGCGCCATAAAGCGCTCGTAGTAGGGAATCACCGTGGCCACCTGAGTCTGCTGCAGCATAATCTCCGAGACCCACACGCGATAAGGGGTCTTGTCGTGCTGCCAGGGCAGCGACTTGCGGCCATGTTCATCGAACCAGGCCAGCAGGCGCTGCTGAAAGACATCCGGGGCGAGCACCGGGGATGGTATATCGGTCATTGGAGGCTCATCCCTCGACGGGTGAAATAAAAAAAGCGCCGACGGGTATGTCGGCGCAGGTGACTGACTTGCTAGCTTTCAGTTGAACAGACCGCGCAATCCCTCGCGAAGTTCCCGCCCGGCGCCCTCACCGAGGCGCTCATCGAGCCCTTCCAGGGCACCACCGAGGCGTTCTTCGATCTCTTCTGCGGCCCGCGAGGAGGCTTCGTCGCGCAGGATCTCGCCCAGCGCGCTCTGGAAAGCCGAGCGGTCGAAGCGGCACCACTCGCCGCTCTCTTCATCTAGTTGGCCCTCGCAGCGCACCGGCAGCGGCACGCGCTCGAGACGCGGATTGACACGGCAGGCGGCATCCGCCGAGTCGACCAGGCGCGCCGCCGCGCGGTAGTCGAACGCCTGGGTCGCCAAGTTGATCTCACCGCCGCCGTCGAGGCGGATGCCGGGGATGCTGATCTCCAGATCGTCGTTGTGGGCCACCCCGTCGCGCAGGGTGAAGCTCGCCGCAGCGCGCTCGAAGCGGGTATCGTTGCTCCAGTCGCGACTCATCTCCTCGCCGTCCAGCGCCGCCACCACGCCGCATAGCTCCTGGGAGACGTTGACGTCGAAGAGCGCCCCGTCGTCGATGCGCAGCGCCAGGTTACCGTTCAGGTTGCGGGTCATCAGGCCGCGGGTCTCGCCGCGGGTGGTGAGGTCGCCGTCGAGGCTCAGGCGTCCGCGCAGCGGCGACTCCTGGTCGGCCAGGGTGGCGTAGAGCGGTACCACCTGGACCCGTTCGAGACGCGGCGCAAAGTCCCAACGCGGTGTATCTTCGCGCTGGTCGAGTTCGCCGCTGGCGGCCAGACTGCCGTCGAACAGCTGCCCCTCGAAGCGCGACAAGCGATGTACGCCCTCGCTGCCCTCGACGGCCAGCTCGGCATTGCGGATCACCAGCCCCAGCGCCGTGAGCCGCTCGAGGCTCAACTCGCCGTCGAGACTCAGCGGCGCCAGCCAGGCGACCGGCAACGCGGCCTCGTCGTCATCGGCATAGGCCATGCGGCCCAGTAGCTGACGCAGCATGGCGCTTTCGGCGGCCGGTTCGGTGGGCGGCAGATAGGCGTCGAGGTCCAGGCGGTCGCCCTGCAGGTCGAACGTCAGCGAACGGCCGTCGAGCCCTGCCCCCAGGCGTCCGGTAAAGGTGCTGTCATCGACGACCATGGTCAGATTGGTGAAACTGAACCGCTCCAGGTCGCCCTGCAGCGGGCTGGTCAGCGCCACATCGCCGAGCGCCGCGTCGCTTGCAGTCTCGGGCAGGGCGTCGAAGCGCGCCAGCCACGGCCGCAGCGACAGCGGCGCCAGGCTCACCAGGCCGGTATAGCGCGGCGCATCGAACAGCTCGGTGACCGTCACGCTGCCGCTGAGATCGAGGTCGTCGGGCCCGCTCAGTTCCAGGCTGCGCAGGTGCAGGTGCTGCTCGTCGAAGTCGAGATCGGCGATGAAGCCCAGGCTCAGTGACAGCGCGCGGTCACCGGCGGCGGGATGCACCAGGCTACTGTCGAGGCGGCCGCCGTCAATCTCCAACTGCCGAGTCTCGCTATTGGCCACCAGCTGGCGTAGTTCCAGATTGGCCTGCTGCTTGCGGTCCCCCAACGCTGCCAGGGTGGTGCTGGTTTCGAGGCTGAGGTTCTCGAGCTCGTAGCGGCCGTCGCGCAGGCCCAGCCGCACCCGGCTTTCGCCGCGTACGCTGCTGACCCACTCGGGCTCGACCTCGTCGCTCTTCTGCCAGGCGGCGTCGGGGTAGGCCGAGAGCCGGAAAGCGCTCTTGAGCGGGAAGGCGCGCTGCGGATTGACGTTGCTGCCGCTGATATCGAGGCCGGTGACGCGCAGTTGCAGGTCGCGTTGCCAGTCGCGATAGCGTACCTCGCTGCCGCGCAGGGTGACGCTGGCGACATTGAGCGCCACACGCATCCCGGCATCTTCGCCCGCAGCCGGCCCGGCGGAGGCCGGTGCCAGCGCTTCGGCGGCCTCTTCGCTGCGCTCGTCGAGACGTTCGAGCAGCACTTCCCAGTTGCCCTGGCCCTCGGCGTCGCGATCGAGGTTGAGGCGCATGCCGTCGAGCGTCAGGCCCTCGATGGCGATTTCACCGGTGAGCAGTGGGGCAAAGGCCAGGCTGACTTCGGCCTTGTCGAGGGCAACGAAGGCCTCTTCGTCGCCGGCCTGATCCGGTAGCCAGGCCTCGGCATCGACCACGCTAACCCCCAACCGCGGGTAGAACGACCACGACAGCGGACCGTCGAGGGTCAGCTCGAGGCCGGTCTGTTCGCGAACCACGTCGATCAGTCGCGGCTTGAGGTCGTTGGGGTCGAAGAAGGTGGTAACATAGACCACGGCACCGACCACCACCAGACCCAGTACCCCAATGACCGCCAGCAGGGTTCGCAGTAGCGCTCTCATTGATGTCCTCCCCAGGAACTGCGCGGATTAAGTTCGAAATAGTCGCCCTCGGGCGAGGCGCGATAGCCAAGCCGAGTCAGTAGTAGCTGGTCGCCCATCTGCAGGGTTGCGCTGTCCACCCGCAGCATGCGCTGCTCGGCGGCCGCCGCCTCGCCGATCAGCGCCAGCAAGTGTGAGCCGACACCGCGCCGGCGGGTGGTCTTGCGCACGCAGGTGTAGGACAGCCACCAGGCTTGGGTGTCGATGTTGACCGCCACCGCACCCAGCAGGCGGCCATTGAAGCAGGCACAGCAGAACAGTCCGCCGCCCTCGAGGTGATCGCGAATGAAGTCATCGGCGGGCGCAGGCAAGCGCTCGACGGGCGCGTCGGCATAGATACGAGAGAGGTCGAGGGCGGTCTGGTCATCCGTTGACCAGTCGCGGTGGTCGACCCTATGAAGCGTAACCGGCATGTTTGATCTCCCCTGGCCGGGACGGCGCGTCGGATCGTCCGTCAATGACCCGCATTGTAGCGGATGGGGCGACCGATTCACTATAATGGATGGCTCGACCGCCGCGCCGTCGCCATGCGGAGCGCCCCGAACCCAGCCAATGCGCCCAGCGCAGGAGACTCAGCCCCATGACCGAGCGTACCGCCACGGTTTCTCGCGACACCAAGGAAACGCAGATCACGGTGAGCGTGAATCTCGACGGCCAGGGCCAGCTCAGCGGCGAGAGCAGCGTGCCCTTCCTCGACCATATGCTCGACCAGGTGGCACGCCACGGCCTGATCGATCTCAATATCCAGGCCCAGGGCGACCTGCACATCGACGACCACCATACCGTCGAGGATCTCGGCATCACCCTTGGCCAGGCCTTTGCCCAGGCGATCGGTGACAAGCGCGGCATCTACCGCTACGGCCACGCCTATGTGCCGCTCGACGAAGCGCTGTCGCGGGTAGTGGTAGACTTCTCTGGGCGCGCCGGGCTGTTCATGAACGTCGAGTTCACCCGCGCCGCCATCGGCCGCCTCGATACCCAGCTGTTCTGGGAGTTCTTTCAGGGCTTCGTCAACCATGCCCAGGTGACCCTGCATATCGACAACCTCAAGGGCTTCAACGCCCACCACCAGGCCGAGACAATCTTCAAGGCCTTCGGCCGTGCCCTGCGCATGGCGGTTGCCGAAGACCCGCGCATGGCCGGCCAGATGCCGTCGACCAAGGGCTGCCTGTGAGCAGCGATGTCCACAGCCCTCACCACCGTCCCCTCGTAAGGAGCGCCTCATGACCATCGCCGTGATCGACTACGGAATGGGCAACCTGCACTCTGTCGCCAAGGCGCTGGAGCATGTCACCCACGAGAACGTCGTCGTCACCCGCGACCCGCGCCGCATCCACGGGGCCACGCGGCTGGTGCTGCCCGGCCAGGGGGCGATTCGCGACTGCATGGGCGAGCTCGAACGCAGCGAGGTCAAGGGGCTGGTGCTTGAGCTGCTGAGCAAGGCCGAGAAGCCACTGCTGGGTATCTGCGTCGGCCAGCAGATGCTGCTCGACGACAGCGAAGAGAACGGCGGCGTGGCCTGTCTGGGCTTCATGCCGGGGCGCGTGCGGCGCTTCCCGGCGGATATGCACGACGTCCACGGCAACCGCCTCAAGGTGCCGCACATGGGCTGGAACCAGGTGGGCCAGCACCAGCTCCATGCGCTGTGGGAGGGCATCGACGATGGCGAGCGCTTCTACTTCGTGCACAGCTACTATGTCGATGTCAGCGACGACGCCACGCTGTTCGGCACCACCGACTACGGTACTACCCAGGCCCACGTGGCGATCGGCCGCGGCCCAGTGTTCGCCACCCAGTTCCATCCCGAGAAGAGCTCGGCGGCGGGCCTGCGCCTGCTGGAGAACTTCGTCAACTGGACGCCGTGAGCCGAACGCCACTGCCGCCGCCACGACGACTCATTCTGGATATGGCTGCCTGCCCGGGCGCCGAAGAGGACACGACATGCTGGTAATTCCCGCCATCGATCTCAAGGACGGCCAATGCGTCCGCCTCAAACAGGGCCGCATGGACGACGCCACCAGCTACGGCGACGACCCGGTGGCAATGGCCGCGCGCTGGGTCGAGGCCGGCGCACGGCGTCTGCATCTGGTCGACCTCAACGGCGCCTTCGAAGGCAAGCCGGTCAACGGTGAAGCAGTCACCGCCATCGCCCGCGCCTACCCGGACCTGCCGATCCAGATCGGCGGCGGCATCCGCACCGCGGCGACCATCGAGCATTACCTGGCGGCCGGCGTCACCTATGTGATCATCGGCACCCAGGCGGTCAAGGAGCCGGCCTTCGTCAGCGAGATGTGCCGCGCCTTCCCCGGCCATGTGATCGTCGGCCTCGATGCCCGCGACGGCTATGTGGCCACCGACGGTTGGGCCGAAGTCTCCTCGCTCAAGGCTACCGAGCTTGCCAGGCGCTTCGCCGACGACGGCGTGTCCAGCATCGTCTACACCGATATCGCCCGCGACGGCATGATGGGCGGCGTCAACGTCGAGGCCACCGCCGAACTGGCCCGGGTCGGCGGCCTACCGGTGATCGCCTCAGGCGGCGTCACCAACCTCGACGACCTCCGCGCGCTGAGCGCGGTGGCCGGCGACGGCATCCTCGGCGCCATCACCGGGCGCGCCATCTACGAGGGCAGCCTCGACGTTGCCGAGGCCCAGCGTCTGTGTGACGAGCTGGACGACCAATTCACCCAGGCCGGGAGCTGATCCATGGGACTCGCCAAGCGCATCATCCCCTGCCTCGACGTCGACGCCGGCCGTGTGGTCAAGGGCGTCAACTTCGTCGGTATCCGCGACGCCGGTGATCCGGTGGAGATCGCCAAGCGCTACAACCAGCAGGGCGCCGACGAGATCACCTTTCTCGACATCACCGCCAGCCACGAGAACCGCGGCACCACCGTAGAGATGGTCGAACGCATCGCCGGCGAGGTGTTCATCCCGCTGACGGTGGGCGGCGGCATCCGCAGCTGCGAGGATATTCGCACCATGCTCAACGCCGGTGCCGACAAGGTCTCGATCAATACCGCGGCGGTGACCACGCCGGAATTCGTGCGCGAGGCCACCGAGCGTTTCGGCAGCCAGTGCATCGTGGTCGCCATCGACGCCAAGCGAGTCTCTGCCGAGGGCGAGCCGCCGCGCTGGGAGATCTTCACCCATGGCGGGCGCAAGCCCACCGGCCTGGATGCCGTTGAGTGGGCACGCAAGATGGTCGATTTCGGCGCTGGCGAGCTGCTGCTGACCAGCATGGATCGCGACGGCACCAAGGCCGGCTTCGATCTCGGCGTGACCCGCGCGATCAGCGACGCGGTCAGTGTGCCGGTGATCGCCTCGGGCGGGGTCGGCACTCTCGACCACCTGGTCGCCGGCGTCATCGACGGCGGCGCCGATGCGGTGCTCGCCGCCAGCATCTTTCATTTCGGTGAGTACAGCATCCCCGACGCCAAGCGCTACATGGCCGATCGCGGCATCGAGATGCGACTATAACCTGAGGGCAGACATGGACATGGCACCACGGAAGGCCATACTCGCGATGCTGGTAGGCGTGGCAGTGTCAATCAGTTCAGCGGCATCCGCCGAGTCGTCGCGGTTCGACTGGCCACCGACGCTCGAGCTCGACCACGTGCTGGTGCAGACCAGCCTCTATACCCGCCACTTCAACCCCCAGCCGGATCATACCAATCAGCAAAACCTGATCAGCGTCGAGCTGCACAACCCACACCGCTGGCTGGCGGGCACCGCCTGGTTCAAGAACTCCTTCGACCAGCCGACCTGGTACTTCTATGCCGGGCGCGAATTCCCGCTATGGCGCCCCAGCGACAACGTCACCGTGCGCGCCAAGCTCACCGCGGGCCTCCTGCGCGGCTACAAGGATGAGCGCCAGGACAATATCCCCTTCAACCACTACGGCATTGCCCCGGCCGCCCTGCCCAGCCTCGGCGTGCAGTGGGGCCGCTTCGAGAGCGACGTGATCGTTTTCGGCACCGCTGGCATGATGGTCACCGGCGGCATCCGCTTCTAGTCGTCGTTTCAAGCGTCGTCGAGGGACAAACCCAGGTTACTGATTCCATCGTTGCGCCCCAGCTGGCGCAGCGCCTTGAGCGTATCGCGATCGAGCGGATGGCGCTCGACGCTATCCAGCACCTCGCCCTGGAAGGCCTGCTCGTCCTCCATCAGCGGGTGGGTGCGCACCAGCTCAGCCAGGCGCACATCGTCCTCCACCCCTTCGCTCAGCTCGATGAAGGCGCGCACGCCGCCGCGCGAGCTTAGGCTGACCTCGAACACCGCCTCCTCGGCATCACCGCGCAGGGTGTCGAGCAGCGCCGACAGCGCCACCACCGCCTCCAGCGCACGCCGCGCGCCGAAACTGTCATCATCGGCCGGCGGTTCGAGCTCGGCGAGCTTGTCGGCCTGGCGCTCGAAGTCGATCTTCGCCTCGCGCACCGCAAGTGACTCCCACACCAGGTCGAGGATCACCCGCAGGCCGCGTACGTCGCCGTGTCCGCTGTTCTCGGCATACAGGGCATAGTTGGGCAGCAGCCGCTCGCAGAGCGCGGCCATGAAGGCCTGGCGCTGGCGCGGGGCGAGCTGGCGCAGGCGCTGGTTGAAACCGGGGGCGGAGGCGCTCATGGTATCTCCTTGGGGTAGCGATCACGGCCAGGGTGTACGAAAAGAGGGCTCAAGGCCACAGCAGCGTAGTCGGCACGCGGCCGCTTGCATCGAACACCACGCCTTCGGCGCGCAGCTTGTCGCGCTGTCGCTGGGCCCCACCGTGATCGGTTACGCGGCGCGTGGCGTTGATCACGCGATGCCAGGGCAGGCCGTGGCCATCGGGCAAATGGCGCATCGCCGAGCCGACCATGCGCGGGGTGGCGCCCTCGGTCATCTTGGCGACCCGCCCATAGGTGGTCACGCGGCCGGCAGGAATCTGCGCGACGATGGTGTAAATCTGTTCGAGCAGCACAGCATTGGCCACTAGCCACCTCCATCATCTCGCCGGCGCTGGACAGTCACGCGGCGGCGTGTTCATCATGAATCGATATGCACATCTATTTTCTGCACCACGCCGACCACCTCGGGCCCGCACGGCTCGCCGACTGGCTGACCGGCATGGGTCACAGCTACAACGGCTGCCTGCTGCACCGGGGCGAGGCGCCGCCGCGACTCGAGGACTGCGACGCGCTGATCGTGCTCGATGCCCCGCTCGACCTCACCCCGCCCCACGCCGACTGGCTGAGCCGCGAGCGCAAGCTGATCCAGCGTGCGCTGAAGAGCGGCAAGCCGCTGCTCGGCGTCGGCTTCGGCGCCGGGCTGATCGCCGAGGGCCTGGGGGCCATCGTCTCGCCGGGCACCTACCCGGAGCTTGGCTTTCATCGCATCACCCTGGCCGAGGACAGCCCGTTCGACCTGCCCGAGCAGTTCGAGGCCTTCATGTGCCACCGCGACATCTTCGGCCTCCCCGAAGGCGCGCTACCGCTAGGCGCCAGCGCCGCCAGCCCGGTGCAAGGCTTTAGCTGGGACGGCGGCCGGGTGGTAGCGCTGCAGTGCCACCTCGAAGCCACCGAACCCAGCGTGCGTGCACATCTCGACGCACAGCCCGGGATGGCAGCCGTCGCCAATCAGCGTTTCGTCCAGCCCCGCGACGAGATCCTCGGCGAACCGCGGCGCTTCGACCAGCTCGCCTCGCTACTCGACCGCGTGCTGCTCGACTGGCTGCGCAGCGTACCTGGCTGACCAGTCGCGGGCCGCGGCCAGGCAGCTGTCCCAGTCGCCAACGTGGAGAAAGTCCTGCTCGCCCTTCTCCAACTGGTGGCGGTACATGGGGTCATAGTACTCGGTGAGCAGCGGCGCCAGCCACGCCTCGTGGGCCTGGCGGTCGCCGCGGGCATGTTCGCGGAAGGCCAGCTGCTGCAGGCGCTGTAGCCGCGCTAGCCGGGCGCTACCGAGCCGCTTGGCGAGTCGCGCCAGCGACGAGACCAGTTGCTTGCGCATCAGCGTCCAGCCCAGCCACTCGCCGAACTGCGAGCGATATACCTCCCACAGGTCATCGATGTAATCCTTGCGAATCTGCGCCAGCCGCCAGTCCAGCGGCATCTCGACGCGAATCCGTGGCGCCTGCTGCATGGCATGCCAGAACGTCAGCGGCACATTGACCGCACCGATATGGCGCGACTCGTCTTCCACCACCAGCGGCCCCGGTAGCGCCAGCAGCCGGCGGCCCATGTCGTGTTCGAAGTCGATCTGCGAGGGCGACTGCAGCGGATGGCGTCCGAACGCCGAGCCCTTGTGCCGCGCGCATGCTTCCAGGTCCAGACCGCCGGGCAGGCGCTGGATCAGCGAGGTCTTGGCGCAGCCGGTCAGGCCACCTACGACCAACAGCGGCTGCTCGGCGGCAGCATCGATGCGTGCGCACAGCGCCTGGCGCATGGCCTTCCAGCCGCCGCGGATGCGCGGCCGCTGCTGGCCGGCCTCGGCCAGCCACTGCTGCGCCACCTGGGAACGCAGCCCACCGCGGAAGCAGTAGACGATGGCGTCCGGGTGCCTGGCCAGCAGCCGCTGCCAGGCCTCGACGCGGCTCGTCTTGAGGCTACCGCTGACCAGCTGCTGGCCCAGCGTGATGGCGCTTGCCTGGCCATGCTGCTTGTAGGCGATACCCACCCGGCGGCGCTCCTCGTCATCCATCAGCGGCAGGTTGACGGCACCGGGCAGGGCGCCCTGGGCAAACTCTACCGGGGCGCGCACGTCGATCAGCGTACGGCCCTCGCTCAGCAAGGCCAGGTCGGGGGCGACCTGCGGCAGCTCGCTCATCCACTCACCCGAATCAGTACTGGGCCGTCGGCCTTGACCATCTCGCCAAACGGCTGCAGTTCGATGCCGTGGGCGCGACCGATGCGCTCGACGTCGTCCTCCCAGGAGGGGTGTACGGAGAGCAGCAGGCCGCCGGAGGTCTGCGGGTCGCATAGCCACTGCCAGTGCGCCTCGTCCATCGCCGGCAGACTTTCACCCAGCGCCTGGCGGTTGCGTGCGCTGCCGCCCGGCACCGCGCCCTGGCGGCGGTAGGCTTCGGCCTCGGCCAGGCGCGGCAGTTGCTTGAAGTCGATCCGCGCGGCCACGCCGCTGGCGGCACACACCTCGGCCAGGTGGCCGGCCAGGCCGAAGCCGGTGACATCGGTCATGGCGTGCACGCCCTCGACCTTGGCCAGCGCCACGCCGATGTCATTGGCCTTGAGCATGGTCTCGCGGGCCAGGCCCTGATGGCCGGCCTCGAGCAGCCCGCGCTTCTCGGCGGTGGTCAGCATGCCGACACCCAGCGGCTTGGTCAGGTAGAGCAGGTCACCAGGCTTGGCGGCGTTGTTGAGTTTGAGATGCTTGAGGTCGACCAGGCCGTTGACTGCCAGGCCGAAGATCGGCTCCGGGGCATCGATGGAGTGGCCGCCGGCCAGCGCCAGGCCCAGCTCGCGGCACACCGCCTGGGCCCCGGCCACCACGTCACCGGCGATGTCGGCACCCAGCTTGTCGAGGGGCCAGCCGAGGATGCCCAGCGCCATCACCGGCGTGCCGCCCATGGCATAGACGTCGCTGATGGCATTGGTGGCGGCGATGCGGCCGAAGTCGAAGGGATCATCGACGATCGGCATGAAGAAGTCGGTGGTGGCGATCATCCCGCGGCCGTCGCCCAGATCGTAGACGGCGGCGTCCTCGCGCCCCTGGTTGCCGACGATCAGCCGCTTGTGGCCGGCGCCGGGGCCAGCCTTGGCGAGAATGCTGTCGAGCACATCGGGGGCGATCTTGCAGCCGCAGCCGGCACCGTGGCTGTACTGGGTCAGACGAATGGCACTCATCGAGCTCTCCTTGCGGCAGTCATTGAATTGAGTCTAGCTGACGGCATTACAGCGCCTCGATCGCTTCGGCGAGCTTGTCTACGGCGATCACCTGCATGCCCGGCGGCGAGCTCTTGGGGGCATTGCCGCGCGGTACGATGGCGCGGGTAAAGCCGTGCTTGGCGGCCTCGACGATACGCTCCTGACCGCTCGGCACCGGGCGAATCTCACCGGACAGGCCGACCTCGCCGAACACCACCAGTTCGCGGGGCAGCGGGCGGCTCTGCAGGCTCGACACCACCGCCAGCAGTACCGCCAGGTCGGCGCTGGTCTCGAGCACCTTGACCCCGCCGACCACGTTGAGGAACACGTCCTGGTCACCGGTGAACAGGCCGCCATGGCGATGCAGCACCGCCAGCAGCATCGCCAGGCGATTGGGATCGAGGCCCACCGCCACGCGGCGCGGATTGCCCAGCGCCGAGTCGTCGAGCAGCGCCTGCACCTCGACCAGGATCGGCCGGGTGCCCTCCCAGACCACCATCACCAGGCTGCCCGAGCTCTGCTCCTCGCTGCGTGACAGGAAGATCGCGCTGGGATTCTTGACCTCCTTGAGGCCGTGCTCGAGCATCGCGAACACGCCCAGCTCGTTGACCGCGCCGAAGCGGTTCTTCTGGCCGCGCAGGGTGCGGAAACGCGAGTCGGCGCCGCCCTCGAGCAGCAACGAGGCGTCGATCATATGCTCCAGCACCTTGGGACCGGCCAGCGAGCCGTCCTTGGTGACGTGGCCAACCAACAGCAGCACGGTGTTGGACTGCTTGGCGAAACGGGTCAGCGCCGCGGCGGATTCGCGCACCTGGGCCACGCCGCCCGGCGCCGAGGCGATATCGTCGAGGTGCATGGTCTGGATCGAGTCGATGATCAGCACCTCGGGGCGTTCACGCTCGGCGACGGCGAGGATCGTCTCGACGCTGGTCTCAGCCAGCATCTTCAACCCCTGGGTAGGCAACTGCAGGCGGTGGGCGCGCATCGCCACCTGCGACAGCGACTCTTCGCCGGTGACGTACAGGGCCAGCTTTTGCTGCGCCAGCTTGCAGGCGGTCTGCAGCAGCAGGGTCGACTTGCCGGCTCCCGGGTGGCCGCCGAGCAGCACCGCCGAGCCCGGCACCAGGCCACCGCCGAGCACGCGATCGAACTCGCCGAAGGTCGACGAGAAGCGCGGCACTTCACTGAGGTCCACCGCCGCCAGATCGATCACCTCGCGGGACACGATCCCAGCGTAGCCGCTGCGGCCAGTGGTCGAGGGCGCGGCACCGGCGCCGGGACGCGCCGCTGCCAGTCGCACCTCACTCAAGGTGTTCCATTCACGGCAACTCGAGCACTGGCCCTGCCACTTGCTGTACTCGGCACCGCATTCGGTGCATACGAACGCACTCTTCGCCTTGGCCATGTTGGCATCCCACGCAAACGAAGGAGCATTCTAGCAGCCAGGGCCCACGGCGCCGACTCCCGAAACGCAGCGGGGCGGCCCGAAGGCCGCCCCGCACGAGCTGCTGAGGCGTCACTTACTGACGCTGAAGCTGCAACATGTCGTTATTCTCGAAGCGCCGACGCTCGGGGTCGATCAGTTCCAGGATGGTGTCATCCACGCGCAGGAAGTAGTAGATCTGCCCTTCATTATCCGGTGTCAGCTCGTAGACGGTGGCGTTGGGATCATCGGCACTACCGCTGAGGACTTCCCAATTACCTGTGTAGTTCTCGCTGGGCGGGTCCTGGGGATGCTCGCGATAACTAGCCTCGAGGGCGAAGGTACGCTCCTCGTCGGCGCTCTGTTCATCACCCATCATCCGCACGTCAATATCGATGCCCGCACAGTTACGGCAAGGGAGCGTACCTTGGTAGACCGCTTCCCCATCTGCGGCCATATCCGGTGCCGGGCCTTCCGTCGGGCCGGCGGCACAGCCCGCCATTACGGCAAGCACGGCGGAACCGGCCAGCAACGTCCTGATTCGCATGAGAGTCCTCCTAACCATTGGGCCTAAGTGTCGCGAACCGCGACCACTACATCACAGCATAACCGACAAGCACGCCGCGCGGACAGTTCCGCGCGCCTGCCATGTTCAAGCGGTGGCTTCGGCCAGCCGCGGATAGTCGGTATAACCTTCGCTACCGCCACCGTAGAAGGTCGCCGGGTCCGGCTGATTGAGTTCGGCGTCCTCGGCAAAGCGCTCGGCCAGATCGGGATTGGCAATATACGGCCTCCCGAAGGCCGCGGCATCGCCCAGGCCTTCGCTGATCAACGTCTCCGCGCGCGACGCAGTATAGTGGCCACAATAGATCAGGCTGCCGCTGAAGCGCTTGCGTAGCCCGCGCCGGAACGCATTGGTCAGTTGCGGCCCCTCACCGGTCCAGTTCGGCTCGTTGATATGCACATAGGCGATGCCACGGCGCGACAGCTGCTCGGCCAGATAGTCGCTCATCGCCTGGGGCTCATCGTCCTGGAGCCCGAAGATCTCGATGAACGGCGATAGACGAATACCCACACGACCGGCGCCCATCACCTCGCAAACCGCATCGACCACTTCCAGGACCAGCCGCGCGCGGTTGACCACGCTGCCACCGTAGCGATCATTGCGGTGGTTGCTGCCGGTGGCCATGAACTGCTGCAGCAGGTAGGCGTTGGCGGCGTGAACCTCGACCATATCGAAGCCGGCGCGCTTGGCGTTCTGAGCCGCATGGCGATAGTCGGCGATGATCGCCGGCAGCTCGTCGGTCTCCAGTGCGCGCGGTGTGCTGGTCGGATGCTGGCCAGCGCTGCCGTCCTCGAACTCGATAAAGCAATTGGCGCCTTCGGCGCGCAGCGCGCTGGGCGCCACCGGCACCTGGCCGTCGGACTGTACCGACTCGTGGGAAATCCGGCCGACGTGCCACAGCTGCAGGGCGATACGGCCACCCTCGCGGTGCACGGCATCGACCACCCCCTTCCAGCCGAGCACCTGCTCATCGCTCCAGATACCCGGGGTATAGACATAGCCGCGGGCGGTGGGCGAGATATTGGTGGCTTCGCTGATGATCAACCCGGCACTGGCGCGCTGGGCATAGTAGCGCTGCTGCAGCTTGCCGGGCACGCCGTCCGGGGTGCGTGACCGGGTCAGCGGCGCCATGATCACCCGGTTGGGCAGTTGGAGGCTGCCAACAGTCAGTGGCGACAACAAGGTCGAATAGGCCATCGTGATTCCCTGTAGTGAGCGTGTGCCTGCATAGATGGAGATCGTTAGAGGGCTAATCAAGACCTCGGTTCACTCACCCACCGTAGGCGAACACCAATCCCAGCACGATCGGCATCACCACCAGGCTGCCCAGGTTACCAATCAACACCAGCGAGGCCACCTTGTGCGGCTCCTGGCGATACTGTTCGGCGACCAGGTAGTTGAGTACCGCCGGCGGCAGGGCGGCAAATACCCATAGCGTCGCCGCCTGCAGGCCGGTCAGGTCGAATAGCCAGACCAGCGGTGCGGCGATAATCAAGCCTGATAGTGGGCACAGCACCGCCCCCAGCGCTCCGGTCTTCCAATCGCCGAAGTCGATATCGAGCATGCGCACGCCTAGGGCGAACAGCATCAGCGGAATGCACACGTTGCCCAGCATGTGCAGCGCCTCCAGCAGCCAGCCAGGCAGCACCACGCCGCTGAGGTTGACCGCCAGGCCGGCGATGCTGGCCAATACGATCGGCATACGCAGCAGCCGCCACATCGGCGTGCGCGGATTGAGCATGTACAGCCCCACCGAGAAATGCAGCAGCATCTCGACGATAAATACCACCACCGCCGCGGGCAGCGCCGCCTCACCGAAGGCCAGTACCAGTAGCGGGATCCCCATGTTGCCGGAGTTGTTGAACATCATCGGCGGCAGGAAGGTCTTGGGCTCGAGGCGCAGCCACTTGACCAACGGCCACAGTAGCAGCCCCGAGCCCAGCACCACGATGGCTGCCGCCGCAGCAAGGCCGGCATACTCTTCCAGCGGCGCCTGCCCGTCGGCGAGTACCGCAAACACCAGCATCGGGACAAACAGCTCCATGTTGAGCGTGTTGAGCCCTCGAATGTCCGGGGTGCGGAAGCGTCCATACAGCGTTCCGCAGCCAGCAATCAAAAACACCGGCAGCAGCGTGGCGAGAATTTGAGCAATCATCGAGCGATCCCTGTGCAGAGCGGCACAGCCTAGCATGGCCGGCGCTTGCGCTGCGCCCGAGGCCGCGTCACCATGACCAAAGTGCTATCCACAGGCGCCCATGCGCCCCCTGTCTATGCGAGTGACCATGAGCAAGTTCTGGAGCCCGATCGTCCGGGAGCTGACCCCCTACGTACCCGGCGAGCAGCCGCGCGAGCAGCTGATCAAGCTGAACACCAACGAGAACCCTTACCCGCCCGCGCCCGGCGTCGAGCAGGCTCTACGTGACTACCCCGTCGATCACCTGCGCCTCTATCCCGACCCCGAGGCCACTGCCCTACGTCAGACGCTGGCTGAGGCCCACGGCGTCGAACTCGACCAAGTGTTCGTTGGCAACGGCTCCGACGAGGTACTGGCGCTGGCCTTCCAGGCCTTCTTCTGCCAGGACAAGCCACTGGCGATGCCGGCCATCACCTACAGTTTTTACCCGGTCTACTGCCGCCTGTACGGCATCGACTACCGCACCCTGGCGCTGGGCGACGAATGGCAGGTGCCGCTGGAAGCCTTCAGTGCCGACAGCGGCGGCGTGATCTTCGCCAACCCCAATGCACCGACCGGCCACGGCCACGGTCGCGAGGCGATCGCCGCACTGCTCGAGCGTGTCCGTGACTGCGTGGTACTGGTGGATGAAGCCTATGTCGACTTTGGCGGAGAGAGCGCCGTCCCGCTGGTATCCCGCTATCCCAACCTGCTGGTGACCGGCACCTTCTCCAAGTCACGCAGCCTGGCCGGCCTCAGGCTCGGCTATGCCATCGGCTCCCGCGAGCTCATCGAGGGCCTGGAGCGCATCAAGAACTCGTTCAACTCCTACCCCATCGATAGCATCGCCAATGCCGCCGGCGTCGCCGCCCTGCAGGACACCGAGCACTTCGAGGCGTGCCGCGAGAAAGTTATCACCACCCGCGAGCGCACCCGTCGACGCCTGAGCGAGCTAGGCTTCGAGGTGCTGCCCTCCCAGGCCAATTTCGTGCTCGCTCGCCACCCCCAGGTCGACGCCGCCCAGCTATTCGCCGGACTGCGTGAGCGCGCCATCCTGGTCAGACACTTCAACACCGAGGCACTGCGCGACTTCATGCGTATCTCCATCGGTACCGACGATGAGATGGACAGCCTGATCGAAGCCCTCGAAGGGCTCTGCCGCCAGCCGGGCTGACGCCTCAAACGCCAACACCCCAGCCTCTAGGAGGCTG
This sequence comes from Halomonas socia, assembly GCF_010977575.1. Taxonomy (GTDB): domain Bacteria; phylum Pseudomonadota; class Gammaproteobacteria; order Pseudomonadales; family Halomonadaceae; genus Franzmannia; species Franzmannia socia. Next base: position 1,646,232 of record NZ_CP048812.1, on the reverse strand, counting down.
GGGTGTTGAATGAGGATGGGAGACCCCCAAACGACGAAGCCCCGACCAATGGCCGGGGCTTCTAAATAAGTGCCTGACGATGTCCCGGGCGGCGCTTCGCTACTCTCCATGGGGAGACCCCTTGATTTTTCTTGTGCTCAACAAAAAACCCAGCCTGGTGGCTGGGTTTTCTGCGGTATAAGTGCCTGACGATGACCTACTCTCGCATGGGGAGACCCCACACTACCATCGGCGCTGAGCGGTTTCACTGCTGAGTTCGGCATGGGATCAGGTGGGTCCCGCACGCTATGGTCGTCAGGCGAAAAACAGAGGAATCATGCCAACCAATACGTCTCAACGCATCCGCAATTGTGTCGTAATCCACAGACCCCTTGGGGTTATATGGTCAAGCCTCACGGGCCATTAGTACACGTTAGCTCAACACATTGCTGTGCTTCCACACCGTGCCTATCAACCAGCTAGTCTCGCTGGGCCCTTCAGGAGGCGTAAAGCCTCAGGGAAGTCTCATCTTGAAGGGGGCTTCCCGCTTAGATGCTTTCAGCGGTTATCCTGTCCGCACATAGCTACCCGGCAATGCCACTGGCGTGACAACCGGAACACCAGAGGTGCGTCCACTCCGGTCCTCTCGTACTAGGAGCAGCTCTTCTCAAACTTCCGACGCCCACGGCAGATAGGGACCGAACTGTCTCACGACGTTCTAAACCCAGCTCGCGTACCACTTTAAATGGCGAACAGCCATACCCTTGGGACCGACTTCAGCCCCAGGATGTGATGAGCCGACATCGAGGTGCCAAACACCGCCGTCGATGTGAACTCTTGGGCGGTATCAGCCTGTTATCCCCGGAGTACCTTTTATCCGTTGAGCGATGGCCCTTCCATACAGAACCACCGGATCACTAGAACCTACTTTCGTACCTGCTCGACGTGTCTGTCTCGCAGTTAAGCACCCTTATGCTCTTGCACTCAATGCACGATTTCCAACCGTGCTGAGGGTACCTTCGTGCTCCTCCGTTACGCTTTGGGAGGAGACCGCCCCAGTCAAACTACCCACCACACACTGTCCTCGACCCGGATAACGGGCCTGAGTTAGAACGCCAATGATGCCAGGCTGGTATTTCAAGGTTGGCTCCACCCGAACTGGCGTCCGGGTTTCCAAGCCTCCCAGCTATCCTACACAAGCAACATCAGCATCCAGTGTGAAGCTATAGTAAAGGTTCACGGGGTCTTTCCGTCTAGCCGCGGGTACACAGCATCTTCACTGCGATTTCAATTTCACTGAGTCTCGGGTGGAGACAGCGTGGCCATCATTACGCCATTCGTGCAGGTCGGAACTTACCCGACAAGGAATTTCGCTACCTTAGGACCGTTATAGTTACGGCCGCCGTTTACCGGGGCTTCGATCAAGAGCTTCGCCTTGCGGCTAACACCATCAATTAACCTTCCGGCACCGGGCAGGCGTCACACCCTATACGTCCGCTTACGCGTTTGCAGAGTGCTGTGTTTTTAATAAACAGTTGCAGCCACCTGGTATCTTCGACCGCTTCGTGCTCGGGGAGCTAGTCCCTTCACACTAATGCGGCGTGCCTTCTCCCGAAGTTACGGCACCATTTTGCCTAGTTCCTTCACCCGAGTTCTCTCAAGCGCCTTAGGATTCTCACCCTGACCACCTGTGTCGGTTTGGGGTACGGTCTCACATGGCCTGAAGCTTAGAGGCTTTTCCTGGAAGCGTGGCATCAGTGACTTCCAGCCCGTGGGCTGTTCGTCTCGCGTCTCGGCCTCCTCATTGAAGAGAGTGATCCGGATTTGCCTAGATCACTGGCCTACAAGCTTTCACCAGGACAACCAACGCCTGGCTCACCTAGCCTTCTTCGTCCCCCCATCGCAACCATGTCAGGTACGGGAATATTGACCCGTTTCCCATCGACTACGCCTTTCGGCCTCGCCTTAGGGGCCGACTCACTCTGCTCTGATTAGCATCGAACAGAAACCCTTGGTCTTCCGGCGGGGGAGTTTTTCACTCCCCTTGTCGTTACTCATGTCAGCATTCGCACTCGTGATACCTCCAGCAGACTTCTCAATCCACCTTCATCGGCTTACACGACGCTCCTCTACCGCGAATCCACGCCGAAACGTGAACTCACCCGTAGCTTCGGTACCTGGTTTAGCCCCGTTACATCTTCCGCGCAGGCCGACTCGACTAGTGAGCTATTACGCTTTCTTTAAAGGATGGCTGCTTCTAAGCCAACCTCCTAGCTGTCTGAGCCTTCCCACATCGTTTCCCACTTAACCAGGATTTCGGGACCTTAGCTGACGGTCTGGGTTGTTTCCCTTTTCACAACGGACGTTAGCACCCGCTGTGTGTCTCCCACGCTCGCACTCACCGGTATTCGGAGTTTGCCTCGGGTTGGTAAGTCGGGATGACCCCCTAGCCGAAACAGTGCTCTACCCCCGGCGGTGATACGTGAGGCGCTACCTAAATAGCTTTCGAGGAGAACCAGCTATCTCCGGGCTTGATTAGCCTTTCACTCCGATCCACAAGTCATCCAAATCTTTTTCAACAGATCCTGGTTCGGTCCTCCAGTTGATGTTACTCAACCTTCAACCTGCTCATGGATAGATCGCCCGGTTTCGGGTCTATATCCAGCGACTGGTCGCCCAGTTAAGACTCGGTTTCCCTACGCCTCCCCTAATCGGTTAAGCTCGCCACTGAATATAAGTCGCTGACCCATTATACAAAAGGTACGCGGTCACAGAACATGTCTGCTCCCACTGCTTGTACGCACACGGTTTCAGGATCTATTTCACTCCCCTCGCCGGGGTTCTTTTCGCCTTTCCCTCACGGTACTGGTTCACTATCGGTCAGCCAGGAGTATTTAGCCTTGGAGGATGGTCCCCCCGTCTTCAGTCAAGGTTTCACGTGCCCCGACCTACTCGATTTCACGCGATCAGATTTTCGGCTACGGGGCTATCACCCACTATGGCGGCATTTCCCAATGCCTTCGCCTAATCCGTCACACGCTTAAGGGCTGGTCCCCGTTCGCTCGCCGCTACTAGGGGAATCTCGGTTGATTTCTTTTCCTCAGGGTACTTAGATGTTTCAGTTCCCCTGGTTCGCCTCCCAACACCTATGGATTCAGTGTGGGATACCCCGCTTGTGCGGGGTGGGTTTCCCCATTCAGAAATGCCCGGGTCACAGGTCGTTTGCCACCTCGCCGAGCCTTATCGCAGGCTTCCACGTCTTTCATCGCCTCTGGCTGCCTAGGCATCCACCGTGTGCGCTTAATCGCTTGACCATATAACCCGAAAGGGTCTGGTCTGCGATTACGTACGACAATTGCCGGATACGCTTGAAACGTATCGTGCTTTCTCCTTGCGGAGAAATTTGTCAGCATGATTCACATTGTTAAAGAGCAGACTGTCAATCGACAGTCATAAACCGGTCATCGTCTTGGGCGATGGTGGCTTATGACTGCGGATCCGATCAGGTCATTCGACTGTTGGGAAGTAGCGTAGCCAAACGATCTGAGGCAAGGCGAAAGGTGACGACGTATAGCCTGCTATACGAGGAGCCTTTCAACGACGCATCAGGAAGTTTGGTGGAGCCAAGCGGGATCGAACCGCTGACCTCCTGCGTGCAAGGCAGGCGCTCTCCCAGCTGAGCTATGGCCCCACTGATATCCCGTACGTGCCATGGGAATTTTATTCAGGACAAGGCATGAGCCTTGGGCACAAAATAAAATGTAATTTGTGCGAGACAAGGCGAAAGACGACGACGTATAGCCTGCTATACGAGGAGCCTTTCAACGACGTATCGCGCAAATTTGGTGGGTCTGGGCAGATTTGAAATAAACCCGGCGACCTCACCCTTCTCTTTACAGAACTTCCGGGGGTGCGCTCTCACCAACTGAGCCCATCCGGCATCTCGGAGAATGGTGGGTCTGGGCAGATTTGAACTGCCGACCTCACCCTTATCAGGGGTGCGCTCTAACCAACTGAGCTACAGACCCATTGGTCACGCTGGGCCTATACCCAAACAGTCTTTGCTCTGGCCGATCAGGTAATTCATTGTGAGCACTTGCCGACACGAAGTGAGTCGTCGGTAAGGAGGTGATCCAGCCGCAGGTTCCCCTACGGCTACCTTGTTACGACTTCACCCCAGTCATGAACCACACCGTGGTGATCGCTCCCCCGAAGGTTAAGCTAACCACTTCTGGTGCAGTCCACTCCCATGGTGTGACGGGCGGTGTGTACAAGGCCCGGGAACGTATTCACCGTGACATTCTGATTCACGATTACTAGCGATTCCGACTTCACGGAGTCGAGTTGCAGACTCCGATCCGGACTGAGGCAGGCTTTATGGGATTAGCTCCACGTCGCCGTCTTGCAACCCTTTGTACCTGCCATTGTAGCACGTGTGTAGCCCTACCCGTAAGGGCCATGATGACTTGACGTCGTCCCCACCTTCCTCCGGTTTGTCACCGGCAGTCTCCCTAGAGTTCCCGACCGAATCGCTGGCAAATAGGGACAGGGGTTGCGCTCGTTACGGGACTTAACCCAACATTTCACAACACGAGCTGACGACAGCCATGCAGCACCTGTCTGTGCGTTCCCGAAGGCACCAATCCATCTCTGGAAAGTTCGCACGATGTCAAGGGTAGGTAAGGTTCTTCGCGTTGCATCGAATTAAACCACATGCTCCACCGCTTGTGCGGGCCCCCGTCAATTCATTTGAGTTTTAACCTTGCGGCCGTACTCCCCAGGCGGTCGACTTATCGCGTTAACTGCGCCACTAAGAACTCGAGGCTCCCAACGGCTAGTCGACATCGTTTACGGCGTGGACTACCAGGGTATCTAATCCTGTTTGCTACCCACGCTTTCGCACCTCAGTGTCAGTGTCAGTCCAGAAGGCCGCCTTCGCCACTGGTATTCCTCCCGATCTCTACGCATTTCACCGCTACACCGGGAATTCTACCTTCCTCTCCTGCACTCTAGCCTGACAGTTCCGGATGCCGTTCCCAGGTTGAGCCCGGGGCTTTCACAACCGGCTTATCAAGCCACCTACGCGCGCTTTACGCCCAGTAATTCCGATTAACGCTCGCACCCTCCGTATTACCGCGGCTGCTGGCACGGAGTTAGCCGGTGCTTCTTCTGTGAGTGATGTCTTCCCTTGGGCGTATTAGGCCCAAGGCCTTCTTCCTCACTGAAAGTGCTTTACAACCCGAAGGCCTTCTTCACACACGCGGCATGGCTGGATCAGGCTTGCGCCCATTGTCCAATATTCCCCACTGCTGCCTCCCGTAGGAGTTCGGGCCGTGTCTCAGTCCCGATGTGGCTGATCATCCTCTCAGACCAGCTACGGATCGTCGCCTTGGTGAGCCGTTACCTCACCAACTAGCTAATCCGACATAGGCTCATCCGATAGCGCAAGGCCCGAAGGTCCCCTGCTTTCTCCCGTAGGACGTATGCGGTATTAGCCTGGGTTTCCCCAGGTTATCCCCCACTATCGGGCAGATTCCTATGCATTACTCACCCGTCCGCCGCTCGCCACCAGGAAGCAAGCTTCCCGTGCTGCCGCTCGACTTGCATGTGTTAGGCCTGCCGCCAGCGTTCAATCTGAGCCATGATCAAACTCTTCAGTTTCAATCAGTGCGGTTCTTACTCACCTGACATCCGAAAACGCCAGGCAAAAGCGAACCAAGCTTGGCTCAAGGGTCAAACGTTTACTCAATTCCGATCCGAAGATCGGTGACGAGTCGCTTGCCTTGATGATGTGGTGACTGATCACCTCGTCATCGACAAGCGCCCACATGAATTACCTGATCGATTGTTAAAGAGCGGCGCCAGGCCGGATGAGGCGTGGCGCGTCTCGCTGTTGCCGTGGCTCGTAGTGAGCCGCCGGCGCCCGGCGAGGAAGGCGTATTCTACCGAAGCGGCGCGGCTTGTCAAGCCGTGGCGGGGAGCGTCATATCGATAGAACCGATCTCGACTCGTCCTGCCAGGCGTCCTGCGACGCGCTGCCGAGTGGTGCGCATTCTACCGTCTCCGGCGGGCCTGTCAATCGCTTTCTCTGTCGAATCGACAAGAAAAAACCCAACAAAACCAACTGCTTGCACCTCTCTTCACCGCCACCAACGTATGCCCGTCGGCAGCAGCGGATGCGTACTTTACGGCTTTACCTTGAGCCCCGCAAGCCCTTTTTGATAGAAAACTTATCCACACCCCGCAAGCGGCGAGCGCCTGTGGATAGCCGCCCGCGAACAGCGGCCGGGTAATCGGGCCATGCAGACGACAACGCCCGCACGGGGCGGGCGTTTGAAGACGAACTCATGCCGACCTCAGGCGAGGGTCACCCGGGCATAGCGCTTCTTGCCGGCCTGAATGACGTAGGCCTTGCCGGTATCGAGCATATGCTCCTTGGCGACCACCTCACCGTCGACCTTGACCCGGCCATTGCCCAGCATGTCCTTGGCCTGGGCACTGTTGCTGGCAAGTCCTGAGCGGTTGAGCACCGCGGCGATCGGCGCCTGGGGACTACCTTCGAAATCGACCTCAATCTCGGGCAGGTCCTCCGGCAGCTCGCCCTCGGCGAGCTGATTGCCGGCCGACTTGTGGGCATTGGCCGCCGCCTCTTCACCGTGGTAGCGGGCGATCAGTTCCCGGGCCAGGATCATCTTGATATCGCGCGGGTTGGCGCCCTGCTCGGCATCGCGCTTGAGCGCCTCGATCTCCTCGTTGCTCTTCAACGAGAGCAGCTCGAAGTAGCGCCACATCAGGCTGTCTGGCATGGAGACCAGCTTGTTGAACATGGCGCCCGGCGCCTCATCGACTCCAACATAATTGCCCAACGACTTGGACATCTTCTGCACGCCGTCGAGCCCCTCGAGCAGCGGCATGGTGATCACCACCTGGGGCTCCATGCCGAAGTGCTTCTGGATCTCGCGGCCCATCAGCAGGTTGAACTTCTGGTCGGTACCGCCGAGCTCGATATCTGCCTCGAGCGCCACCGAATCGTAGCCCTGTACCAGCGGGTAGAGGAATTCGTGGATCGAAATTGGTTGCCCCGACTTGTAGCGCTTGTCGAAGTCGTCACGCTCGAGCATGCGTGCCACGGTGCTCTGGGCCGCCAGCTCGATCATCTTGGCCGCCGATAGCTCACCGAACCACTCGGCGTTGAAGCGCACCTCGGTCTTGTCAGGGTCGAGGATCTTGAACACCTGCTGACGATAAGTATCGGCGTTGGCCTTGACCTCGGCCTCGGTGAGCGGCTTGCGGGTGACGTTCTTGCCCGTCGGGTCGCCGATGCGCCCGGTAAAATCGCCGATCAGGAAGATGACCTCATGCCCAAGATCCTGGAACTGGCGCATCTTGGTCAGCAGCACGCTATGCCCCAGATGCAGATCCGGCGCGGTCGGATCGAAACCCGCCTTGATACGCAGCGTGCGGCCGGAGGCGAGCTTCTTCTTCAACTCGTCTTCCAGCAGAATCTCGTGGCTGCCACGTTGCAACAGCGCCAAGGCGCTCGCGACATCGGTCATCGTCTCCTACTCCCGTCAAGGCGGTGAATCCGCTCACAAAATGATGCGCAATGGTAGCATGTCTTATTGATCACCGGTGACGCCCCACCGGCCATACCAAGCCGCGCGCAGGGAGCCGTACATGCCACGTTTTCTGGGATTGATGTCGGGCACCAGCCTCGACGCCATCGATGCGGCGCTGCTGCACGTCGACGCCAGCGGCCGGCTGAGCCTCGAGCAGACCCTCGCCGAGCCACTGCCGCTGCCGCTGCGCCAGCGGCTGCTCAGGCTGTGCCAGGCCGAGTCGGTGAGCTTTGCCGAGCTGGCCTATCTCGAGGACGCCTTCTGCCATCACCAGGCCAGCGCTGCGTCACGCTTGCTCGATAGCGCCAGCCTCACGCCAGGCGATATCGAGGCCATCGGCAGCCACGGCCAGACCGTTGAGCACGCCCCCTACGGCCATGCCGGCGGCCCGGCCTATACGCTGCAGCTCGACAACCCGAGCCTGCTGGCCGAGCTCACCGGCTGCACGGTGGTCGCCGACTTCCGCCGCCGCGACCTGGCCGCCGGCGGCCAGGCCGCCCCGCTAGCCCCGGCCTTCCATGAGGCGGTGTTTCGCCACCCCAGCGAATGGCGACTGGTGCTCAACCTGGGCGGCTTTGCCAACCTGACCCTGCTGCCACCGCTGAACAGCGAGGCCCAGGTGATCGGCTTCGATACCGGGCCCGCCAACGCCCTGCTGGATGCCTGGCACCAGCGCCACCGCGGCGAGAGCTTCGATGCCGACGGCGCCTGGGCGGCTTCGGGGAGCGTAGATGAGACCTTGCTCGAGCGCCTGCTGGGCGAGCCGTTCTTTCACCGCCCGCCGCCACGCAGCACCGGTCGCGAGGTGTTCCACCTTGCATGGCTCGAAAGCCACCTTACCGGCAAGGAGCCAGCGGTTGACGTGCAGGCGACCCTGGCAGAATTGACTGCCACCAGCGTGGCGCTGGGTGTCGAGATGGCGCGGGAGCTCAGCGCTGCACCGCCGGCTTCAGCGCTTATCCCCTGCGGCGGCGGCGCCCACAACCGAGACCTGCTCGGCCGCCTGGCTCGCCACCTACCCGACACTGCCCTGGTACCCAGCAGCGACTGGGGCTGGCCGGCCGAGTGGCTGGAAGCTGGCGCCTTCGCCTGGCTGGCCTGGCAGCGCCTCGCCGGACGACCCGGCAACCTGCCCTCGGTGACCGGCGCCGCCGGGCCGCGGGTGCTGGGCGGCCTCTACTCACCCTAGAAGTCATTTTCGTCGCGCAATTTCAAATGGCCGGCATCCTCCTTGAGCTGCTCGATGCCGCCGCTATCGCCGAACTTGATCATCAAGCGCAGGTCGTTGGCCGAGTCGGCATGCACCAGTGCCACCTCCTGGCTGATCACGCCCTCGCAGTAGAGATCATAGAGAGCCTGATCGAAGGTCTGCATGCCCAGGTCGCGAGAGCGCGCCATGATGTTCTTGATTTCCCCCACGTCGCCTTTGCGGATCAGGTCGCTGATCAGCGGCGAGCGCAGCATGATCTCGATCGCCGCACGGCGGCCGCCGTCGCGGGTCGGCAGCAACTGCTGGGCGACGATGGCCTGGAGATTGAGCGACAGGTCGAGCCAGATCTGGTCGTGTCGCTCTGCGGGAAAGAAATTGATGATCCGGTCCAGCGCCTGGTTGGCATTGTTGGCATGCAGCGTGGCCAGGCACAGGTGGCCGGTCTCGGCAAAGGTCAACGCATGCTCCATGGTCTCGCGGGTGCGCACCTCGCCGATCAGAATCACGTCCGGCGCCTGGCGCAGCGTGTTCTTCAGCGCCACCTCGAAGGACTCGGTGTCGATCCCCACCTCGCGCTGGTTGATGATCGCCTTCTTGTGCGGGTGGATGTACTCGATGGGGTCCTCGATGGTGATGATATGCCCACCCAGGCTCTCGTTGCGCTGCTGAATCATCGACGCCAGGGTGGTCGACTTGCCGGTGCCGGTGCCGCCGACCACGAACACCAGGCCGCGCTTGATGCCGGCCAGCTCGCCCAGCGTAGTGGGCAGCGACAGCTCCTCGAGATGCGGGATGTCGAAGGCGATACGGCGCAGCACCATGGCCGGTTGGCTGCGCTGCTGGAAGGCGCTGACACGAAAACGCCCCTGGCCCGGCAGGCTGAGGGCGAAGTTGGCCTCCTGCTCGGCGGCGAAGCGCTGGCGCTGGTTGTCGGGCATGGCGGCCTTGACCAGCTCAGCGACCTGGGCCTGGGACAAGCCCTGCTCGCCCAATGCGGTGAGCTTGCCGGCCACCTTCAGGGTCGGCGGCGCACCGACGGAGATCAGCAGATCGGACGCCTGCTGCTCGACGATAATCTGCAGCAGCTGCTGCAACCACTCATTGGCGGTCATGATACCCCCTTGCGCATGGCGTTATTGTGGTTCGAGTCAGACGCTCAAGGTGCCCTTGGCCTTGGCCTGGGCCTCTTCGCGGGTCACCGAGCCCTCGCCGATCAGCTTCGCCAGCGAGGCGTCGAGGGTCTGCATGCCCAGGTTGCCGCCGGTCTGGATCGCCGAGTAGATCTGCGCCACCTTGTCTTCGCGGATCAGGTTGCGCACCGCCGAGGTGGCCACCAGGATCTCGTGCGCGGCGATACGCCCCCCGCCCTGGCGCTTGAGCAGCGTCTGCGACACCACTCCCTGCAGCGACTCGGAGAGCATCGAGCGCACCATCGCCTTCTCGTCGCCGGGGAAGACGTCAATGATACGGTCGATGGTCTTGGCCGCCGAGGTGGTGTGCAGGGTGCCGAACACCAGGTGGCCGGTCTCGGCGGCGGTCAACGCCAGGCGAATGGTTTCCAGGTCGCGCATCTCGCCGACCAGGATCACGTCCGGATCCTCGCGCAGGGCGCTGCGCAGCGCTGGGGCAAAGCCATGGGTGTCGCGATGCACCTCGCGCTGGTTGATCAGGCAGCGCTTGCTGCGGTGGACGAATTCCACCGGATCCTCAATGGTCAGGATATGGTCGTAGCGGGTGTCGTTGATGAAGTCGATGAGTGCCGCAAGCGTGGTACTCTTGCCCGAGCCGGTGGGGCCGGTGACCAGCACCAGGCCGCGCGGCAGCAGGGCTAGGCGACGAAACACATCGCCCAGGCCCAGGTCCTCCATGGTCAGCACCTCGGAGGGAATGGTGCGGAACACCGCGCCGGCGCCGCGGCCTTGATTGAAGGCGTTGACACGGAAGCGCGCCACCCCAGGCACCTCGAAGGAGAAGTCGGTCTCGAAGAACTCCTCGTAGTCGCGACGCTGGCGATCTCCCATGATGTCGTAGATCAGCTTGCGCACCTCACGGTCGTCCATGGCCGCTACGTTGAGGCGGCGAATATCGCCATCGACCCGGATCATCGGCGGCAGCCCGGCCGATAGATGCAGGTCGGAGGCGTTCTGCTTTGCCGAAAACGCCAGCAATTCGGTAATATCCATGGACTTTCCCCGCTCCCAGTAAGGTCGTTATTAGTATGACAGAGGTTGCGATTGACGAGACACTCGAGGCCGCGCGCCAGCGCCTGGCGCGCGCCCTGGACGCAGCGGGACGTCCCCCTCATGCCGCCGAGCTGCTGGCGGTAAGCAAGACCAAGCCGGCGGGCCTGATCCGCGCGGCCCACGCCTGCAGCCAGCGCGCCTTCGGCGAGAACTACCTGCAGGAAGCGCTGGACAAGCAGCAGGCGCTGACCGACCTCGATGATATCGTGTGGCATTTCATTGGCCCACTGCAATCCAACAAGACCCGCCAAGTCGCCGAGCACTTCGCTTGGGTACACAGCATCGAGCGGGAAAAGATTGCCCGCCGACTCAGCGAGCAGCGCCCTGCGGAGCTTGCGCCACTCAACGTCTGCCTGCAGGTCAACATCAGCGCCGAGGCCAGCAAGGCCGGCGTCAGCCTCGACGCGCTGCCGACGCTGGCCGCGGCAGTATTGGCGCTGCCGCGCCTGCGGCTGCGCGGCCTGATGGCGATTCCTGCGCCAAGCGACGACCCGCAGCGCCAGCGCGAGCCCTTCGCGCGGCTGCGCCACGCCCTCAAGGCTCTGCAGGCGCGTCACCCCGAGGCGCCGCTGGACACCCTGTCGATGGGCATGAGCGACGACCTGGAAGCGGCCGTGGCCGAAGGCGCGACCCTGGTACGCCTGGGCACCGCGATCTTCGGCCAGCGCCCACCCCGAGACTGACCCGGCAACCGCCGCCAATAACCAACACCCAACTGCAAGGAGCCCCGCATGGGCAATCAACTGGGAAGCGCAGGACTGCTACTGGTCAATACCCTGGTCAATATCTACCTGTTCCTGATGATGCTGCGCTTTCTGCTGCAGGCATCCCGCGCCGACTACTACAACCCCATCAGCCAGTCGGTGGTCAAGATCACCCAGCCGGCGGTACGCCCCTTCCAGGGGCTGCTGAGCCCGGTGGGGCCCTTCGACCTGGCCACCCTGGCGTCGGCCCTGCTAATCAAGGCGGTGAGCATCGTGGTGATCCTGCAGATCGCCGGGTTCGGCATGCCGCCCATCGCCGGCACCGCCATCGCCAGCGTCGCGGCCCTGGCCAACGCCATCCTCAAGATCTACTTCTTCGCACTGATCGCCATGATCATCCTCAGTTGGGTGGCCCCCAATGCCAGCCACCCCGGGGCCCTGCTGATCATGCAGTTGGTCGAGCCGATCATGGCCCCGGTGCGCAAGGTGATTCCGCCGCTGGGCATGATCGACCTGTCGCCGATCGTGGTGTTCATCGGCATTAGCCTGATCGACGGCATCGTGGTCGGCGCCCTGACCCGCGCCGCCGGCATTCCCGGCGCCCTGGTCGGCCTGTGACAGCCAAGGAGTCGACACGTCCGATGTCCGAGTTCGCCCCCGATTCGGTCGGCCTGGTGACGCCGCAGACCGCGCGCTTCGACGATCCGCTCGAGCTGGCCTGCGGGCGCACGCTGCCCGGCTACGAGCTGATCTACGAGACCTATGGCACCCTCAATGCCGCACGCAGCAACGCCGTGCTGATCTGCCATGCCCTATCTGGCCACCACCATGCCGCCGGCTACCACAGCAGCGACGAACGCAAGCCCGGCTGGTGGGATGCGCACATCGGCCCCGGCAAGTCGATCGACACCGAGCGCTTCTTCGTCATCTCGCTCAACAACCTCGGCGGCTGCCACGGCAGCACCGGCCCGACCAGCGCCAACCCCGACACCGGCCGCCAATGGGGCCCCGACTTCCCGATGGTTACCGTCGAGGACTGGGTGCACAGCCAAGCGCGCCTGGCCGACCGGCTGGGTATCCAACGCTTCGCCGCGGTGGTCGGCGGCAGCCTCGGCGGCATGCAGGTGCTGCAGTGGGCCCTGGCCTACCCCGAGCGTATCGCCAACGCCGTGGTGATCGCCGCCACGCCCAAGCTGTCGGCGCAGAACATCGCCTTCAACGAGGTCGCGCGCCAGGCGATCCGCTCCGATCCCGACTTCTTTGACGGCTGGTACGCCGAGCACGCCACGCTGCCCAAGCGCGGCCTCAAGCTGGCACGCATGGTGGGGCATATCACCTACCTGTCGGAAGACGCCATGGGCAGCAAGTTCGGCCGCGACCTGCGCAGCGACGATCTCAACTTCGGCTTCGACGTGGAGTTTCAGGTCGAGTCCTACCTGCGCTACCAGGGCGACACCTTCTCGACCTCGTTCGATGCCAACACCTACCTGCTGATGACCAAGGTGCTCGACTACTTCGACCCGGCGGCCAGCCACGGCGGCGACCTGGCCCGTGCCCTGGCGCCGGCCAGCTGCCCGTTCCTGGTGGTCAGCTTCTCCACCGACTGGCGCTTCACGCCGTCGCGCTCGCGGGAGCTGGTCAATGCCCTGATTCGTGCCGGCAAGCGGGTCAGCTATGCCAATATCGACTCGCCTCACGGCCACGACGCCTTCCTGCTGCCCGAGCCGCGCTATCAGGCGGTATTTGGCGGTTTCATGGCCCGCGTGGCCGGTGATCTCGACCTGGAGGGCCACTGATGCGCGCCGACCTTGCGCTGATTCACCGCTGGGTGCCCGAGGGCGCCCGCGTTCTCGACCTCGGCTGCGGCGACGGTACCCTGCTCGACGCCCTGGCCCGCGACAAGGACGTCACCGGCTACGGCCTGGAGATCGATCCCGACGGCATCACCGCCTGCGTGGCCAAGGGCGTCAACGTCATCGAGCAGAACCTCGACGACGGCCTGGCCAACTTCGACGATGATGCCTGCGACCTGGTGATCATGACCCAGGCGCTGCAGGCGCTGCGCCGCCCCGACCTGATGCTAGACGAGATGCTGCGCGTCGCCGGGGAGTGCATTATCACCTTCCCCAACTTCGCCTTCTGGCGCCACCGCGCCTACCTCGGCTTCAAGGGCTACATGCCGGTCTCCAAGTCGCTGCCCCACGCTTGGTACGACACCCCCAACATCCACCTGTCGACCTTCAACGACTTTGAACGCCTATGCCGCGACAAGGGTCTGATCATCACCGACCGCGCCGTCGGCGACGGCGGCGGCGAAGGCAGTTGGACCACGCGCCTGTGGCCCAACCTGTTCGGCGAGACGGCGATCTTTCGCGTCAGCCGCCGCACCCCGTCATGAAAGGAGGGAAGAGAGGCATGCGCACCGCGACCCTGGCCGGGCTCGGCCTGGCCGTGTGGCTGCTGAGCCCACTGGTCGGCGCCCAGCAGTTCGAGCAAGTCGGCGACTACCAGGTCCACTACAGCGCCGTTAATACCAGCTTCCTCAGCGACGAGATCGCCGAGGCCTACGGCATCCAGCGCAGTCGCGCCCATGCGCTGCTCAACGTCAGCGTGGTGGAAGAGCAGGACGACGGCACTACCCGCCCGGTCAATGCCGGAGTCAGTGGCAGCGTCGGGCCTCTCTCGGGCGGCCAGTCGGGACTGTCGTTTCGCAACGTCAGAGGCGCCGGCGACACCCGCGCCCAGATCGCCACCTTTCGCATTCACGACGACGAGCCGATGCGCTTCGATCTCGACGTGACCTACGACCGCAACCGCGAACCGGCCCGGGTCAGCTTCATTCAGCGCTTCTATATCGAACGCTGAGCCGGCACCTGCAGCGTGCGCGCCAGCGTCACTGGCAGGCGCTGCGCCAGGCCAATCGCGCGGGGCACGCCGTCCTCGCGCTCGATCTCACAGCGGTAGGCCAGCACCTCGACGCCGCACTCGGCGACCTCGCACAGCGTCGCCGCATAGGCCGGGTCGAGGTGCGCCGCCGGCGCCACCGCGTCGATTCCCTCGTGGGCCACGCAGAACAGCAGCACCGCCCGCTGCCCCTCGGCGGCGAGTCGCGCCAGCGCCGTGAGGTGCTTGCGGCCGCGCTCGCTCACCGCATCGGGAAAATAGCCGTGGCCGTCGCTCTCCTTGAGGGTAACCTGCTTGACCTCGACGTAGGTCGCGCCACCGTCAGCCGCGGTGAGACGGAAATCGAGGCGGCTCTCCGCCACCGTCGCCTCGCGCCTGAGCGTCTCGAAACCGGCCAGCGGCGCGATAACACCGGCGCGCAGCGCCTCCTCGACGATGGCGTTGGCGCGCCCGGTCTGTACCGAGGCGGTGGCCAGGCTACCATCCGCCTGGGGCAGCTCGACCAGCTCCCAGGTCCAGGCCAGCTTGCGCTTGGGATTAGCGCTGGGCGACAGCCACACCCGGCAACCGGGCACGTTGACCGCGCGCATCGAGCCGGTGTTGGGGCAGTGGGCGACCACCACCCGGCCATCGTCGAGCTCGATGTCGGCGAGAAAACGCTTGTAGCGCCGCAGCAGGGTGCCAGGCACCAGTGCCGGATACTCCATCAGGCCTCCTGGCGGGCCAGGAAGTGCTCGAGGCGCTGCAGCGCTTCCTCGAGCCTGGCCACATCGTTGGTGAAGGCAATGCGCACATGGTGCTCGCCGCCGCGCACGGCGAAATCGATGCCTGGGGTAATCGCCACGCCCTCCTCGGCCAGCAGCCGCCGGCAGAAGGCCTGGCTGTCGTGGCTGTAGCGGGCGATATCGAGCCACACATAGAAGGCGCCCTGAGGCGCCAGCGACGGCGCCAGCCCGAGCCGTGCCAGACCCGCCAGCAGCGCATCGCGGCGCCGGCCGAGCTCGCGGCGCTGGGCCTCGAGAATCTCCCGGCACTCGGGGGTGAAGGCCGCCAGCGCGGCGTGCTGGGAAGGCGTCGGGGCGGCCAGGAAGACATTCTGCGCCAGCCGCGTGAGCGGCTCCACCGCCGCCTCGGGCGTCACCAGCCAGCCCAGCCGCCAGCCGGTCATGCCGAAGTACTTGGAGAAGCTGTTGACCACGAACGCCTCCGGGGCCAGCGCGGTGGCAGACAGCGGTGCCAGGTCATAGCTCAGCCCCTGATAGATCTCGTCGACCAGCAGCTCGCCGCCGCGTGCCGCCACCGCCTGGGCCACCGCCGTGAGCTTGGCAGCATCCAGCATATGCCCGGTGGGGTTGGAGGGCGAGGCCAGCATCGCCAGCCGTGTATCGTCGCGCCAATGACGCTCGACCAGCGCCGCGTCGAGCTGCCAGCCGCTGTCGTCGCCCACCGACACGCAGTCCAGCTCGGCGCCGGCCATGCTCATGAAGTGGCGATTGCAGGGATAGTTGGGGTCGGCCATCAGCACCCGGTCGCCGTGCTCCACCAGCAGTTGGCTGGCCAGCAACAGCGCCCCGGACGCGCCGGGGGTGACGATGATCCGCGCCGGGTCGACCGCTGCGCCGAAGTGTTCTCGATAGTGGCCGCTGATCGCCTCGCGCAGCGCCGGCAGCCCGGCCGCCGGCGTGTAGCGCGTGCGCCCCTCGGCCAGCGCCCGCTGGCCGGCGGCCACCACCGGTGCCGGGGTGGCAAAATCGGGCTCGCCGACCTCCAGATGGATCACATCGGCCCCCGCTGCCTCCAGGGCCTGAGCCTCCTCGAGCAGGCCCATCACGCGAAAAGGCTGAACGCCCGCCAGTCGGCCACTCCACCGCATTGTCATCCTCCTGTGTCACGCCTCGTCTCGGCACCTGAGGCCACTCATGTGGTCAAACGCCTAGTGTAAGCGGACTCTCCCGCCTTGCGCAGCGTCAAGAGCAACATCGATAAGCACCATGACGATACAGGCAGTGGTTGCAAAGGCGGCGTTTTTTCGCTAAACAAGCAAACCTTTGGCACAAGTGTCTCTCAGCTTGGGTCAGGGTATTGTTCAGCAGTCACACAAGTAACGAGGCAGCCCCATGCCAGTAGCAGCCAAGAAAACGGAAGCGCCCAAGAAATTCACCCCCTACGAGCCGGCGGCGGGTGAAGAGTACATGAACGAGAAGCAGCTCGAGCACTTCCGACAGATCCTGCTGGGCTGGAAGCAGGAGCTCATGGAAGAGGTCGACCGCACCGTGCGTCACCTGCAGGAAGAGGCCAACAACTACGCCGACCCGGCGGATCGCGCCACTCAGGAAGAGGGCTTCAGCCTCGAGCTGCGCACTCGCGACCGCGAGCGCAAGCTGCTCAAGAAGATCAATGAGACCATCGACAAGATCGACGAGGACGACTACGGCTTCTGTGAAGCCTGCGGCGTCGAGATCGGCATCCGCCGCCTCGAGGCACGCCCCACCGCCACGCTATGCGTCGACTGCAAGACGCTAGCAGAACTCAAGGAAAAGCAACTGGGCGGCTAACGCCATGCGACCAGCGCATCCCCATCACGACAACGGGCACCCAAGCGGTGCCCGTTGCCCTGTTGGGGTAGCACCATGAGCGTCTACCGCGGCCGCTTTGCGCCCACCCCCTCGGGCCCGCTGCACTTCGGCTCGCTGGTAGCGGCACTCGGCAGCTACCTGGATGCCCGCCACGTTGGCGGGGAGTGGCTGCTGCGCATCGAGGACATCGACCCACCACGCTGCCCTCCCGGCGCCGCCGCCACCATCCAGCGCCAGTTGGAGGCCTTCGGCCTGCACTGGGACGGGCAAGTGCACTACCAGAGCCAGCGCCACGCCGCCTATCAGGCCGCCCTCGAGCGGCTGATCCGTGTCGGCCTCGCCTATCCGTGCAGCTGTTCGCGCAAGCAGTGGCGCGACTATCCCATCTACCCCGGCTGGTGCCGCACCGGCGTACGCGAGCCCGACAAGCCCCAGGCCTGGCGGCTGCGCAGCGACCTTGGGCTGCGCCCGGTGGCTTGGCAGGACCGGCTGTTCGGCGCCCAGCGCTTCGACCCCGCCGAGCTCGGCGACGTGGTGCTCAAGCGCAAGGACTCACTGTGGGCCTATCAGCTGGCGGTGGTGGTCGACGATGCCGAACAGGGCATCAGCGACGTAGTGCGCGGCCTCGACCTGCTCGACAACACCCCCTGGCAGCGCCAGCTGCAGGACGCCCTGGGCTACCCCGAGCCGCGCTACCTGCACCTGCCGTTGATCGTCGCCGCCAACGGCCAGAAGCTCTCCAAGCAGAACCTGGCACCGGCGCTGCCCGACGACGACAGTGCCGCGCTGCGCCGCCTGCTGCACCGGGCGCTGCTGGCCCTCGACCAGGTCCCGGACCCGGCCGCGGTCGAGGCGCCGGTGGCCGAGCAATTGACCCAGGCGGTGCACGACTGGGATCCGCGCAGGCTCGCCGCCGAACGCCACCGGCGCGACACGAGCTGATACCATCGGCGCATCGGTATCGTTCGAGGACGCCCATGTACGTCTACCGCATCATGCTGTTCCTGGTGTTCGGCGGCTACCTGCTGTCGCCGCTGCTGATGAGCGGCTGGGCCAGCCCCGACACCGCCTGGTATCGCCCGTTTCTGATCTGGGCCGGGCTGATCGCCCTGACCGTGTGGCTGGAGCAGAAGAGGAAGCTCGATGAGCGCTAGCCTCAGCGTCCCCGCCGTACTGCTGCTCGGCAGCGGCTACTTGGCGCTGCTGTTTCTTTGCGCGCTGGCGGTGGAGCGCGGCTGGGTGCCATCGCGTATCGCCCGCCACCCGGCGGTGTATACCCTGGCTCTGGGGGTCTACGCCAGCGCCTGGGCGATATACGGCAGCCTCGAGCTGGCCAGCGAAGCGGGCTACGGCTACCTCGCCTACTACCTCGGCGTGGCCGGCGCCTTCCTGCTCGCCCCGGTGCTGCTGCTGCCGATCCAGCGCATGACCCGCACCCATCAGCTGTCGTCGTTGGCTGACCTATTCGCCTTTCGCTTTCGCTCGCGCTGGGTCGGCAGCCTGATCACCCTGGTCAGCCTGCTGGCGGTACTGCCGCTACTGGCCCTGCAGGTGCAGACCCTGGGCAGCGCCATTCACCTGATGACCGGCAGCGCCACACCGGCGCTGCTGGCGCTGGGCTTCTGTGCCCTGATCGCACTGTTCGCGATCCTCTTCGGCGCCCGCCACACCCGGCTCCACGCCCGTCACGACACCCTGCTGGCGACCATCGCCGTGGAGTCGCTGGTCAAGCTCGCCGCCATGCTGGCACTGGGTGGCGTGGCGCTGTTCGGCATCTTCGACGGCCCCGCCGACCTGCAGGTCTGGCTCGACGGGCCGGGCCTCGCCCAGCAGGCCGCCATTCCACCTCTCGACCCGGCCCACTGGCGCACCCTGCTGCTGCTGTTCTTCGCCGCGGCCTTCCTGATGCCGCACATGTTCCACATGACCTTCGCCGAGACGCTGTCGCGGCGCGCGCTGCTGCAGGCCGGCTGGAGCCTGCCGCTCTACCTGCTGCTGATGGCGCTGCCAGTGCCGCTGATCCTGTGGGGTGCCCAGCGCGTCGGCGCCGACCCCGAGCTGCTCGGCAGCGCCTACCTGGCATTCGGCCTGGCCGACGCCTGGTGGGTCGATGCGCTGGCCTTCATCGCCGGCCTGGCCGCGGCCAGCGGCACCATGATCATCATCGCGCTGGCGCTGTCGGGGATGATCCTCAACCATATCGTGCTGGTCGCCCACCCGCCGACCTACCAACCCGACCTCTATCGCTGGCTGCGCTGGCTGCGCCGCGCGCTGATCGCCGCGGTGATCTTCGGCGGCTGGCTGCTGTACCGCACGGTCGGCGTGCATCACGACCTCACTGCGCTGGGCATTACCGCCTTCGTCGGCATGGCCCAGTGCCTGCCCGGCATGCTGGCGGTGCTCTACTGGCCGGGGGCCAATCGCAAGGGCATGGTCTCGGGGCTGCTGGTGGGGGTGTCGATCTGGCTGGCCGGGCTGTGGCTGCCGCTGCTCACCGCCCAGCCAGGGCTGGTGATCATCCCGCCGGGGCTCGAGGCGCTGCAGGGCGAGCCGGCCTGGTACGTGGTGACGCTGCTGGCACTGGCCGCCAACATCATCACCTTCATTCTGGTGTCGCTGCTCACCCGCACCTCCGCAGGTGAGCGTGCCGCCGCCGAGGCCTGCTCGGTGGATGCGGTGATCCGCCCCAAGCGCCTGCCGCTGAGCGCCGCCAACGGCGCCGAATTCCAGCGCCAGCTGGCCCAGGCGCTGGGCGAGGAGGTCGCCGAACGCGAAGTCTCCCGCGCCCTCGGCGCGCTGCGCATGAGCGCCGACGACGGCCGCCCCTACGCACTGCGACGGCTGCGCGACCGCATCCAGGCCAACCTGTCGGGGCTGATGGGCCCCTCGGTGGCTCAGGACATCGTCGACCGTTTCCTGCCCTACCAGCGCAACGGCCAGGCCGAGACCGACGACATCCACTTCGTCGAAAGCCGCCTTGAGGCCTATCGTTCACGCCTCACCGGCCTGGCCCGCGAGCTCGACGGCCTGCGCCGCTACCACCGCCGCACCCTGACCCAGCTACCGATCGGCCTGTGCGCCTTCGGCGACGACGGAGAGCTGCTGATGTGGAACGACGCCCTGGCCGAACTCTCCGGCATCAGCGGCGCCAGCGTCATCGGCGCGCGCCGCGACAGCCTGCCGGCGCCCTGGAGCGAGCTGCTCGGACGCATCCTCGAGCAGCAGCACAGCCATCTCTACAAGCAGCAGGTCAGCTTGACCCAGGGCACCCGCTACCTGACCCTGCACAAGGCGGTGCTGCAGCCCGGCGACGCCGAACGCGGCGGCAGCGTGATCCTGGTCGAGGATCACAGCGAGATGAAGTGGCTGGAGGACGAGCTGGTTCACGCCGCGCGGCTGGCCTCGATCGGCCAGCTGTCGGCGGGTGTCGCCCACGAGATCGGCAATCCCATCACCGGCATCTCATCGCTGGCCCAGAACCTGCGCTACGACACCGACGACCCCGAGGTGCTGGAAACCGCCGTGCAGATCCAGCAGCTCACCGATCGCGTCTCGCGTATCGTCTCCTCGCTGGTCGGCTTCGCCCACGGCGGGCGTCACGTCCACGGCACCGTGTTCCAGCCGGTGGTGCTGGCCGAGATCGGCGACGAGGCGCTGCACTTGATCCATCTCGCACGCTCGGGCGAGGATGTGGGGTATCGTAACCTGTGCCCGCCGGCGCTGATGGTCGACGGCGACGCCCAGCGGCTGGTACAGGTGCTGGTCAACCTGCTCAGCAATGCCCGTGATGCCAGCCCCGCGGGAGGCGAAGTGACCATCGATGCCTACCGCGACGGCGATGGCGTCAGCCTGACGGTCAGCGACCAGGGGCCGGGCATCGCTGCCGAGATCCGCGACCACCTGTTCGAGCCCTTCACCACCACCAAGGCACCCGGTGAAGGCACCGGCCTCGGCCTGCCTCTGGTCTACAGCATCATCGCCGAGCATCACGGCCAGATTCATATCGACTCGCCGCCCCCCGGGCGCGACGCCGGCACCCGCATTCGCCTGTGGCTGCCCATCACCAGAGAGGACGGCAATGAGCCGGATTCTGATCGTTGAAGACGAGAGCATCATTCGCAGCGCCCTGAAGCGCCTGCTCGAACGTCACGACTACCAGGTCAGCGAGGCCGGCTCGGTGGACGATGCCCTGGCCCTCGACCCGCAGCGCTTCGACCTGGTGATCAGCGACCTGCGCCTGCCCGGCGAACCGGGGACCGCGCTGATCGACGCCGCCGCCCCGGTGCCGGTGCTGATCATGACCAGCTACGCCAGCATGCGCTCGGCGGTAGACGCCCTCAAGCAGGGCGCACTGGACTATATCGCCAAGCCCTTCGACCACGATGAGCTGCTCGAGACTGTGGCCAAGGCCCTCGAGTCCAGTGCCAGCCGAAGCGCCACGCCAACGGCCAGCGCCCAAGCCACCACCCAGACCATGATCGGCAGTTGCTCCGCCATGCAGGTGGTGTATACGCGTATTCGCAAGACCGCCCCGGCAGACGTCACGGTGCTGATTCAGGGTGAGTCGGGCACCGGCAAGGAGCTGGTGGCCCGGGCCATCCACCAGCAGAGCCGGCGCGCCCGCGCGCCGCTGATCTGCGTCAACTGTGCGGCGATCCCCGAGACGCTGATCGAGTCCGAGCTGTTCGGCCACGAGAAGGGCGCTTTCACCGGCGCCAGCGCGGCACGTACCGGCCTGGTCGAAGCCGCCGACGGCGGTACCTTGTTCCTCGATGAGATCGGCGAACTGCCGCTCGACGCCCAGGCGCGCCTGCTACGGGTACTCCAGGAGGGCGAGATCCGCAAGATCGGCTCGGTGGAAACGCGCCATGTCGACGTGCGCCTTATTGCCGCTACGCACCGCGATTTGCGCGCGCTGTCGAAGACCGGCGAGTTCCGCCTCGACCTCTACTACCGCCTCAACGTGATGCAGATCGATCTGCCGCCGCTGCGCGAGCGCGACGACGATATCCTGACCCTCGCCGATGTGCTGCTCGACGGCGCCTGCCAACGCCACGAACGGCGTGGGCTCAAGCTGTCGCGGGCAGCACGTCGCGAGATTCGCGACTACCTCTGGCCAGGCAACGTACGCGAGCTGGAGAACGCCCTCGAGCGCGGCGTGATCCTCGCTGAGGGTCACCTGATACACCCCGACGATCTGGGCCTCAACCCGAGCCCCGCGGCGCGCCCGGCCCAGCCCACCAGTCAGCCGCCACACGGCAACAGCGCAGCCGCCGAGAGCATCAGCGAGGAAGACCTGTCGCTGGAGGACTACTTCCAGCACTTCGTGCTCGAGCACCAGGACCAGATGAGCGAGACCGAGCTCGCCCAGAAGCTCGGCATCAGCCGCAAATGCCTATGGGAGCGCCGCCAGCGGCTAGGCATTCCGCGCAAGAAGAGCGCTCGCAGTCGCGCTACCGGCTAACCGGCCAGCACAACCCGACCATGGTCTAAGCGCCTTCGTCCTACTCAGCGAAGGCGCTTTTGGCTCGGCAGCAAGCACGCATGCACCAGTTGTTACCATCTCACACAGGAATTGCCCCAGCATGGCCCCCGGAGGTAACACAGTGGCCACCCACATCGGCGCTAGCTTATGCGACAGTACGCAGTTCACTGTAAATAAAGATAATTCTACATCGTGGCACGGTCACTGCTATATCTTAGGGCAAGAAAAACAACATCCGGACGCTGTCCCCTGCCACGTAACAACAACAAGGTGGCCGACAGCGCGACTCGACGCTCAACAACAACAAGCCTGCGTCGAGCTACGACACGCGAGCATTCGGTAGGCTCTACGAGCCCAACAACAACAACACACCGTCGCCGCGACTCGACCACAACAATGACAACAGGGTCGAGAGTCCGGAAGATGAACCAGGACGCGACGCACCGTACAGACGCAACAACAAGAACAAGCGGCTTAGAGGTGCACCTTCGACAACAACCACAACAAGTCGGAGGAAGGTAGCTTGCTACCGTCGTGGTTGGATTATTGTTTTGAATACGAGACGGTCGCCACCAGGAAGATCGACAACAACAAGAAGCGTTGCTTGCCTGCTGATCCCTTGGCTGACTGTGGTGCGTATTCAAGGCGATGCGCCATCACGAAGAAAAAATATCAGCACGGACCGCTGAACGCATGCTTCGGGGGAGGTCTTACGGCCTCCCCTTTCTGCGTGTGCAGCAAGGGGAGGCCGCGCAGCTTGCACCACCTTCGGCTACACGCGATGGTTTCCAAGGTGTCGGTGGTCGGCTACACTGGGGTTTTCGCCCATAGCGAGTCGATATCGCTGCATGTTCAAAGGATTTACCCGCTTTCTCCAACGCCCCGGTGAACGTTTGAAGAGTCTTTTCGGAAGCCAGGACGGCCCCGCTGTCAGCCACGGGCTCCAGATCATTCCCCGCGACCAGCACCCGGTCTCCCGCCGCCAGTTCAGTGAAGCGGCGCTCAAGGTGTTGTATCGCCTGCACAATGCCGGCTTCGAAGCCTATCTGGTGGGGGGCTGCATCCGCGATTCGCTGCTCGGCCAGACACCCAAGGATTTCGACGTCGCCACCGACGCCACCCCCGAGCAGCTGCGCGATCTGTTCCGCAACTCGCGCATCATCGGACGGCGCTTTCGTATCGTCCACGTGCGTTTCGGGCGCGAGGTGATCGAGGTCACCACCTTCCGCGGGCGCCCCAACGACGACCATGGTACCCATCTATCACAGCAGTCCGAAGATGGCCTGCTGCTACGCGACAACGTCTGGGGCGACGTCGAGGAGGACGCGCTGCGCCGCGACTTCACCGTCAATGCGCTCTACTACAACATCGCCGACTTCTCGATTCATGACTGGGCCAACGGCATCCGCGACATCGAATCGCGCACCCTGCGTCTGATCGGCGATCCCGAGACTCGCTACCGCGAAGATCCGGTGCGCATGCTGCGCGCCATCCGTTTCGCTGCCAAGCTCGACTTCGCCATCGCCGAGACCACCGAGGCACCGATTCGCGAGCTGGCCCCGCTGCTGCTACAGATCCCGCCCGCCCGGCTGTTCGATGAAGTCCTCAAGCTGATGCTGGCCGGCCAGGCGCTGGCGACCTTCCGACTGCTCCGCGAGTACGGCCTGTTCGCCATACTGTTCCCCGAGGCCGATGAGAGTATCGCCGAGCTGCCCTGGGCCGAGGCGCTGATCGAGCGCGCCCTGGCCAACACCGATGCGCGCATTCAGGAGGGCCGGCCGGTCACCCCGGCGTTCCTGTTCGCCGCCCTGCTGTGGCCCGGCGTCACCCAGCGCATGGCGCGCCTGGCCGATGACGGCATGCCGCCGATCCCGGCGCTGCAGGCAGCGTCCCAACAGGCGGTATCGCGCCAACTGCAGCATATCTCGATCCCCAAGCGCTTCAGCCTGCCGATGCGCGATATCTGGGACCTGCAGCAGCGGCTGCCCAAGCGCCGCGGCAAGCGCGCCTTCCAGACCCGCGAGCATCCTCGCTTCCGCGCCGCCTATGACTTCCTGCTGCTGCGCGAAGAAGCCGGCGAGCTCGAACCCGGCCTCGGTGCCTGGTGGACCGCCTTTCAGGACGCCGACGAGCACGAACAGCGCCGCCTGCTGGGCAAGGTCGATGCCGACCCCGCAGGCACCCCCGGACCGCGCAAGCGCAAGCCACGCAAGCGGCGGCGGCGCGCCTCGTCACCCTCCGAGCACGATGGCTGACAAGCGGATTGCCTATATCGGCCTGGGCAGCAACCTCGACGACCCTCTGGCGCAGGTGCAGAGCGCCCTCGCTGCCCTCAGCCGCCTGTCTCTGACCCGGCGAGTGGCAGCGTCGCCATGCTACGCCAGCCGCCCGGTGGGCCCTCAGGACCAGCCCGACTTCATCAACGCCGTGGCCGCCGTCGAGACCCGCCTCTCGCCGCTGGCGCTGCTCGACCAGCTGCAGGCACTCGAGCAGCGTCACCGGCGTCTGCGCCTGAGCCACTGGGGACCGCGTACCCTCGACCTCGACCTGCTGCTCTATGCCGACGTCTGCCTGGCCACGCCGCGCCTCACGCTACCGCACCCGCACATGGCCAGCCGCGGCTTCGTGCTGCTACCCTTGAGCGATATCGCCCCCGAGCTGTGCCTGCCGGATGGCCGCCGAGTAGCCACGCTGGCCGCCCACCATGCCGGCGATGGCTTGCGCGCGCTGTTACCCCACAGGTAGAGTTGCCGCACTAACGTTACTGTTTCACCCCTGTTTTGCGCGAACGTCCGGCTCGGCGGTAACAGGTGGCGTAACACCCGAGCCGAACCACGCCAGCACGATAATGATGAGATCGGATACCATGAAAACGATCACCTTGAGCACGCTGCAGGCCTACAAGCGTGCCGGCGAAACGTTCAGCTGCCTGACCGCCTACGATGCCTCCTTCGCCCGCGCCGCCTCCGAGGCCGGCATTGAGGTGCTGCTGGTGGGCGACTCGCTGGGCATGGTGCTCCAGGGGCATGCCAGCACCCTGCCGGTGACCCTCGACGATATCTGCTACCACACCCGTTGCGCGGCGCGCGGCAAGGGTGCCAGCCTGCTGATGGTCGACTTGCCGTTCATGAGCAACACCAGCCTCGAGCGGCTGCTGCAGGACGCCGGGGCGCTAATGCGCGCCGGCGCCGAGATGGTCAAGCTCGAGGGTGAGGCGTGGATGGCCGACGGCATTCACGAACTAACGCGCCGTGGCGTGCCGGTCTGCGCCCACCTCGGCCTGACCCCGCAGACCGTCTACCAGCTCGGCGGCTACAAGGTCCAGGGCCGCGACAGCGAGCGCGCCGAGCAGATCGTCGACGACGCGCGCACCCTGGTCGCGGCCGGCGCCTCGGTGATCCTGCTCGAGTGCGTGCCGGCAAGCCTGGGGTGTGCGGTGCGCGAGGCGGTCGAGGTGCCGGTGATCGGCATCGGCGCCGGCGTCGACGTCGATGGTCAGATCCTGGTGATGCATGACGTGCTTGGCGTCACCCATGGCCGCACGCCACGCTTCGTCAAGAACTTCATGGCCGAGGCCGACGATATCCAGGACGCCTTCCGCCGCTATCACGAGGACGTCAAGGCCCGCCGCTTTCCTGCCGACGAGCACAGTTTCTGATGCACACCCTGTCAGATATCGCCGCCCTGCGTGCGGCACTGGATACGCCGCGCCGCCAGGGCCGTCGCATCGCCCTGGTGCCGACCATGGGCAATCTCCACGCCGGCCACCTGGCGCTGGTCGAGGCGGCCAGACAGCGCGCCGAGCTGGTGGTGGCGACGATCTTCGTCAACCCCATGCAGTTCGGGCCCGGGGAAGACCTTGACACCTACCCGCGCACCCTGGCCGACGACCAGGCCGGGCTGGCCGGTGCCGGTTGCGACCTGCTGTTCACCCCGGATACCACCACGCTCTATCCTCGCGGCCTCGAGACCCACACCCGGATCCGCGTACCCCAGATCAGCGAAGGGCTGTGCGGCGGCTCGCGCCCGGGACATTTCGACGGCGTGGCCACCGTGGTCAGCATCCTGTTCAACCTGGTGCAGCCCGATGTAGCCTGCTTCGGCGAGAAGGACTATCAGCAGCTGGCGGTGATTCGTCGCCTGGTCAGCGACTTGCACCTGCCGATCGAGATCGTCGGGGTAGCCATCGTGCGCGCCGACGACGGCCTGGCGCTCTCCTCGCGCAACGGCTATCTCAGCGCCGAGCAGCGCGCCCAGGCGCCGGGCCTCTACCGCACCCTGTGCGAACTGCGCGATGCGCTGCTGGCCGGCGAACCCCGTGCGGCGGCCATCGATAGCGCCCTGCTGCGCCTCGCCGAACGCGGCTTCACCCCAGACTACCTCGAAGTGCGCGCGCCCGACCTGAGCCCGCTGGGGCCCGATAGCCGCGAGGCGGTAATCCTCGCTGCCGCCCAGCTAGGCCCGGCGCGGCTGATCGACAACCTGACCCTGGGGCTTCCCACCTAGCCGTATCAGACGCGCCACCCGGGGCTGAGGGGCAACGTGCACCTAATAAGGGCATGCCGAATTACCGGCATGCCCTTTTTGGTGATTGTCGCAGCGCACAAGACTCCCCTATGCTGAAAGGGTAACCGTTCAAAATTCCAAGGAGTCTCACATGCAAGACGTGGTGATCGTCGCAGCACGCCGCACTGCCGTCGGCACCTTCGGCGGTGCGCTGGCCGGCATTCCCGCCAGCGACCTCGGTGCCCTGGTAATCAAAGACATCCTCGCCCACACCGGTGTCGCCGGCGATCAGGTCGACGAGGTGCTGCTGGGGCAGGTGTTGACCGCCGGCACGGGCCAGAACCCGGCCCGCCAGGCCGCCATCAAGGCTGGCCTCCCCGACGCGGTTCCCGCCATGACCATCAACAAGGTGTGCGGCTCCGGCCTCAAGACGCTGCATCTCGCCACCCAGGCGATCCGCTGTGGCGACGCCGAGCTGATCATCGCCGGCGGCCAGGAGAACATGTCGGCCTCGCCGCACCTGTTGCCCAACTCACGCAACGGCCAGCGCATGGGCGACTGGAAGGCCATCGACTCGATGGTCCACGACGGCCTGTGGGACGCCTTCAACGACTACCACATGGGCATCACCGCCGAGAACCTGGCCGCGAAGTACGGCATTACCCGCGAGCAGATGGACGAATTCGCCGCCGCCTCGCAGCAGAAGGCCGCCGCGGCGATCGATGCCGGCAAGTTCAAGGGCCAGATCGTGCCGGTGGAGATTCCCCAGCGCAAGGGCGACCCGATCGTCTTCGACACAGACGAAGGGCCACGCGGCGGCACTACCGCCGAGAAACTCGGCGCCATGCGCCCCGCCTTCAAGAAGGACGGCACCATCACCGCCGGCAACGCCTCGTCGATCAACGACGGTGCGGCCGTGGTGATGTTGTGCTCCGCCGACAAGGCCAAGCAGCTCGGCCTCGAACCGCTGGCACGCATCAAGGCCTACAGCAACGCCGGCGTCGACCCGAGCATCATGGGCATCGGCCCGGCACCGGCCACCCGCCGCTGCCTGGAGAAGGCTGGCTGGTCGCTGGATGACCTCGACCTGGTCGAGGCCAATGAGGCCTTTGCCGCCCAGGCGCTATCGGTCAACAAGGAGCTGGGCTGGGATGCTGCCAAGGTCAACGTCAACGGCGGCGCCATCGCCATCGGCCACCCCATCGGCGCCTCCGGCTGTCGTATCCTGGTCACCCTGGTCCACGAGATGATCGCCCGCGATGCCAAGAAGGGCCTGGCCACGCTGTGTATCGGCGGCGGGCAAGGCGTGGCGCTGGCCATCGAGCGGTAAGGCCTGAGCTCGACAGGTATGCATGAACACCAAACGCCCGACTTGCCTGTGCAGAAGGGCGTTTGGTTTGTTAATCGCTCACCAGCCGACCACTCAGTGCCACGAGATCTTCGGCCACCATATCCCAGTCCTCGTCAGCCTGCAGATCCTTCTCCTGATGGGGGCCATATTCGCTCGGCCGCGGAATGAAAGCGGTTTTCATACCCAGCGCGCGTGCAGCGTGCAGGTCATAGTTGTGTGCAGCGCACAGCATCACCTCCTCAGGCGGTAGGCGCAGCAAGCGGCAGGCACCTAGATAGACCTCCGGATCGGGCTTGTAGTGCTGGAACAGCTCGGCACAAAACACCATGTCCCATGGCAACTCGGCGTGGCGAGCGACATCCACCATCAGCGACAGGTTGCCGTTGGTCAGCGTGGCGATGATATAGCGCTGCTTGAGCCGCTGTAGGCCCGGCACTGCATCCGGCCAAGGCGTCAGGCGATGCCAGAAGAGATTGATGCGCTCGATAGTGGCCGCATCGAACCTTAGTCCGTGCTGGCCGAGCAGTTCGACCAGACTCTCGCGATGCAGATCATCCAGCCCCGTCCAGGGCAGCTCCCCCTTGCGCACCCGATCCATCGAGGGTCCATAGCGACCCCGCCATTGATCTACGATAGCCTCCCCGGGAATGTCGATATCCAGTTCCAGGGCAAGCTGATGAAACTGCTCGATCAGGCTGGAACGCCAGTCGACGACAGTACCGAACACATCAAACACGATCGCTCTCATCACTCCCTCCTCGTCGCTGACTGGTCAATACCAACCCCAACAGCGTCATGCCAATCAGCAGGCCCCAGCCAGGCAGAAAGCTTCCACTCATATCCAGCATCCAGCCCAGTAGCGGCGGCACGGAGACGATGGCGACCTGGTTAATGGCCATCGCCAGCCCCAGCACGAAGCCAGTCTTGTCCGGCGGCGCCGACTCCGCCACATAGGCCACCCAAGGCCCATACCAGCCGAAACCGAAGAACCCCAGCCAGGCCATCAAACAGCCCAGCATGAAGGGTGAACTCAGCGGAAGCCAGACCAGAACACCTAACCCGACGATCACTGCCGCCATACACACTATCACCGGGAAGTAACGCGAGCGGCAGCGGTCGCTCCAGGCCGCCAACGCGATGCGCCCCACCACGCCTGCGGCCTGGGCGACGAACAGCAGCGTCGCCGCCTGCAGCACGTCCATCTGCAAGCGGCTGTGCAGATAGAGCACCGTAAAGACCAATATGCCGTATTGGACCGAGATCAAGCTGATCCCCGACGCCATGATCTGTTTCATGGCTGGCTCACGTATCATTGCCAGCCGCGACGATACGACGTTTCTCATGCTTCCCTGCGCAGCTCGAGTGGCCGGCAACACGCCAGCAGGAGCCCGGTAAAAGAGCATGAAGATTAGTGCGCCCAGGATAGCCACCATGCCACCGACCAGAAAGGAGGCACGCCACCCCCAGGTGACCGCCACCAGCGGCAACGTCACCGCCGCCAAGGCCCCGCCCAGCGGCAAGCCCGCCTGGCGGATCCCCATGGCAAAGCCGCGTTGGGACCTGTCGAACCACGCAGCGACGGATTTGCTTCCACCGGGTTGAGCGGTGCTGTAACCGGCCCCGACGACGATCAAGATCAGCAGCATCGCCCAGTAGCTTTCGGCCAGCATGGCGACACTCAGCGCAATGCCCACCACCAAGGTGCCAAGCCCCACTACCAGGCGCTCACTGAACCGGTCCAGCAGCTCTCCCGCGATCAGCAGTCCCACCAAGGGCACCAGCTGCGCCGCCGAGACCAGTGCCCCGATCTGCAGTGCGGAGAGGGCCATGTCCGCCTGGATATAAACGGCGATTGCGCCGATTCCCTGGACGAAGAAGCAGGCCGCCGTCTGCGCCAGGGTGGCGATCGACAGGATGACCCAGCGATAGCTGGCAGAGTGAGTAAACGACTCGACGGCATGCATCCTATAGCGCCTCTTCTGTCAAGGGAAAGCCAAACTCTCCAAGAGGCCGCTGACGCTGCTCGCCCAGCAATGCGTCTCTTATTTTAGCTATACCCATCCGCTGCGAAATACTTTCATGATCTGTTTCTATTGTAACCCCATTAGCTCTTAACTCTTCGATTACCGTCTGCATTAGCTGATAGTTATCACCGATTGTTACACATCCATATTCATCAACCACATAGGGAGTATCTTCCATGCCTGCCCTCACTACATCCACCTCGCTTTCAGGCTGAGCGGCATAAGTCGCCAACCGCCTCAAGGCACACATAGGGACTCCTTTTTTAGGACCAACATCCACTGGCTTATAATTTCTCTCTGCATCCTGCGGCATCACAGCAGCACCTACAGTAATAGTAACCTTTCTCCTGCGTAGACGGCCCCCTGAGATGTCGCACTCTAAACTCTTAGCAACTTTAATTATACGAAGAAACTCATCATAGCTATCAGGGAAGGGCAGCCGAGGAGAAAAACCAAATAGTAGTATAATATTGATTTGTCCAGAATCACCAAGCCGTATTAGCGGATGTTCTACGGCAAGCCTAGTCATAGCATAGCTGCGAACCAACTGCACCCACTCAACTTCATGGAGAAGTCCTAGCTGACGACGTGCTTTGAGAGCGTTCCTATAAATCAAGAATTGAACGAGAGGGGAGGTTTCCCCATAATCTCCGCCTTTATCCGTTGAGTTTATCTGTAAAGGCACCATTTTTCTCGTAGACGAGGGAGTATAGTCATAAGTTGCTGCGAGGAAGCTTTCGCCACAGCAAAACTCTAGACTCATGCCATTCATCTTTCTTTCTAAGTCGCAAATTATTTGTAGCTCAATAGCCGCCTGTATCGTAACATAGTGAGCCCCTCCCAAGTGAAGAGGAATAGCACACTGACTCACTCTTTCCCACTCACCGAAAGTTCGAATAGCATCTTGTACTTCACAACCATTTCGGCTAGCACCGAAACTTATAATCATATCTCTGCAGTTTCTTTGAACTGCAGTGCTTACTTTTTGATATATCTCATTATCTGTTGTTTGCTCTCTTGTGACCGGATTTCTAGCATGATAATGATAGTATCTACATCCTATCTCATACAGCAGAGTCGCCTCTTCCCCCAGATCCTTATCAGTGACAAGGATAGCCCCCCCGGAACATATTCTATCGGTTGTGTCATCTCCAGTATCATAGTGATTACGCGGAGTAAACTTCGCACCTGTCACTGCACATCCTAGAATCAAAGACTTCTTCAGCCCTACGTGCCCTGTCATAGAGATACCCCCCTGCCTCATGATCACCGCCCCTTGGCTTATCACTCAGCTATAAGAGACGCGCCATCACACCAATCACCGCTTGCGCTGCCATTAGCTCTTGGTGTTCCATGAGCAGACAGTATCGTAAGCATCACTGCAGCGCACAACTCTAATGTAGCAATAACCGTTGCGAGTAAGGAAAGACCCTCGCCTTTTTCTCTTTTTTTTAATTAACAGCAAAAAACCACCCTTTTATTGCATATTTCGCAAAGTATAGTAAGCGCGATTCTATAGCTTACAACTCCCCCCGACACTTCCCGGTGTGAGTGTAGATAAGTAGTCCCACAAACACTGAGCTTCGAATGTCAACGGTGTGAACCGCCGTATCAAACTCACCTTAAGAAATATATCAAAGCTAGAATCTCCAGCCCTTACTAGCCTCTTCGCCTCAAGGTCTTCCCATACTAGCGATTGGGGTAACCATGTAACACCTAGCCCTGATAATGTCATAAGATGAAGACTTTCCGCTAAGCTAGCATCGTGATGACGCTGTAAATTCAGCCCTCGGTTCTCCAAAGAAGTTCTTAAACCCCAGCCAAGATGACACTCCTCCTGGTACTCTAGGAATGAGGTAGGTGAATCACTAGCGACATGTAAATTGAAGATAGGCTGACCAGCAGCATTCGGTGCACTGACAGGAACAAGACATTCAGTATCTAACTCTATGAGTGAGTACTTATTACCCTCCCCCACTAACGACAGGCGCTCAGCAACCACATTTTTTTCATCAAGCAGTGCAACTGTATAATCTGCTTCCCTGTTATTAAGTGCAGTCAGACATTCCGGTAGCGTATTGGAACCGATGCTTAACCTCGCGCCTGTGAATTGGTCCTGTAATCGTGGAATCCAGCGAGGGAAAAAAATCCTAGACAGGATATGTGGTGAACAAAAACGTATCCGCTGCTGCCGGTCATTGACACTCTCTGCAACGGACTCCCTGAGTCCATCGAGCCTATGGAGAGTGTCCAACACCACCTCTTGTAGGTCACGTCCTGCCTCAGTCAAAGTCAGGCCTCCCTTACCCCGCTCAAACAGTGGGGTGCCTACCCACTCTTCCAACCCTTGGATACGGCGGCTCAATCCAGATACGGACACATGGCGTCGCTCAGCAGCACGACTAAAGCTCTTGGTTTGGCACAGGACGAGGAAATCTCTGAAAATAGTTAAGTCAGTCATCTTATGTCACCTAGAAGCCAAGCATCACTCTTACTTTATCCGAACTCCCCCATCAAAGGTAATCTTGTCATGGCGAATGTTGAAATCAGTAACCATGCACACTGTGTGCAGCATACGAAATCGCCCCCGCAGTTCACACTGCGGGGGCGATTCGTCTTGCGCCTGGATCTTTGCCGCTTAGGCGTTAGATCTCGGTCTCGGCCGCTTCGGCCTGGAAGGCTGCCTTCTCTTCCTCGGTGATCTCCTTGATCGACAGCTTGACGCGGTTGCGGTTGTCGATGTCGAGCACCTTGACGATCACGTCGTCGCCCTCGTTGAGGAAGTCGCGCACATCGTTGACCCGCTCGGGGACGATCTGCGAGATATGCACCAGGCCGTCGGTACCCGGCATGATGTTGACGAAGGCGCCGAAGTCGGCGATACGCACCACCTTGCCCAGGTACAGCTTGCCGATCTCGGCCTCGGCGGTGATCCCCAGCACGATGTCGATGGCTGCCTTGGCCGCCGCCTTGTCCTCGGCGTAGATCCGCACGGTGCCGTCGTCGTCGAGGTCGATGGAGGCACCGGTGTCGTCGCAGATCTTGCGGATGGTGGCGCCGCCCTTGCCGATCACGTCGCGGATCTTGTCCGGATCGATCTTGATGGTGGCCATCGACGGGGCGTTCTCGGAGACTTCGCTACGGCTCTGGCCGATTACCGCGTTCATCTGCTCGAGGATATTGAGGCGCGCCTCATGGGCCTGCTGCAGCGCCTGCTCCATGATCTCCTCGTTGATGCCCTCGATCTTGATGTCCATCTGCAGGGCGGTAACGCCCTCGGCGGAACCGGCCACCTTGAAGTCCATGTCGCCTAGGTGGTCTTCGTCGCCGAGGATGTCGGTCAGCACGGCGAACTTGTCGTCGTCCTTGACCAGGCCCATGGCGATCCCCGCCACCGGTGCCTTGAGCGGCACGCCGGCATCCATCAGCGCCAGCGAGGTGCCGCACACCGAGGCCATCGAGCTCGAGCCGTTGGACTCGGTGATCTCGGAGACCACGCGGATGGTGTAGGGGAAGTCGTCCTCGTTGGGCAGCATGGCCTGCACGCCGCGCCGCGCCAGGCGGCCGTGGCCGATCTCGCGACGCTTGGGGCCGCCCATGAAGCCAGTCTCGCCCACGCAATAGGGAGGGAAGTTGTAGTGCAGCAGGAAGCGGTCTTTGCGCTCGCCTTCCAGCGACTCGATCAGTTGAGCGTCGCGCAGGGTGCCCAGGGTGGCGATGACGATCGCCTGGGTCTCGCCGCGGGTGAACAGCGCCGAGCCGTGGGTCTTGGGCAGGTTGCCGACTTCGATGTTCAGCGGCCGCACGGTCTTGTGGTCGCGGCCATCGATACGCGGTTCACCGCTAGTCACGCGGGCGCGCACGACCTGCTTCTCAAGGCTGGCGAAGGCCGCCTTGACGTCATCGGCGTCGAACTTGCCGTCCTCATCACCGGCCAGTTGCTCGACCGCGTTGGCCTTGGCCGCAGACAGGGCGTCCTGGCGCTGCATCTTGTCGGTAATGCGGTAAGCGTCGCCGATTTTGGCCTCGAAGCCAGCCTTGACGGCATCCTTGAGGGCAGTGTTCTCGGCCAGCGGCTGCCAATCCCACTTGGGCTTGCCGGCTTCCGTGACCAGCTCGTTGATGGCGCTGATCGCCACCTGCATCTCCTGGTGGGCAAACAGCACCGCGCCCAGCATCTCGTCCTCGAGCAGCTCCTTGGCTTCCGACTCGACCATCAGCACGGCCTTGTCGGTGCCCGCGACGACCATGTCCAGCTCGGAGGCGGCTAGCTCTTCCACGGTGGGATTGAGGAAATAGCCCTTGTCGTCGTCGAAGCCTACGCGTGCAGCAGCAATCGGGCCATTGAACGGCACACCGGAAATGCACAGCGCCGCCGAAGTGCCGAGCATCGCGGCAATGTCCGGATCGTGGTTACGATCGGTGGACAGCACGGTACACACCACCTGCACTTCGTTCATGAACCCCTTGGGAAACAGCGGGCGAATCGGCCGGTCGATCAGCCGCGAGGTGAGGGTTTCTTTTTCGGTGGGGCGGCCTTCGCGTTTGAAAAAGCCCCCCGGAATCTTGCCTACGGCGTAGGTCTTTTCCTGATAGAACACGCCCAGCGGAAAGAAGGGCTGTGCGGGATTGGCGTCTTTCTTCGCCACTACGGTGCATAACACCACGGTATCGTCCATGGTGACCTGTACGGCGCCCGTGGCCTGGCGAGCAACGCGGCCCGTCTCGAGAGTGACGGTGCTGCGCCCGTACTGAAATGTTTTCTTTACCGGATTCACGGTAGCATCCTTCAACTTGTCTGTGTCGTTTAGGTCGTTTTGACTCGCCGACCATTTTAGTGGTTGACGCGCGTCTGAGCCACCGGTTAGCGACATTTCCGCACCGGAATCGTCGTGGCTACCGCTCCCCGGGGCTGATCCGACGGCAGCTCTCGTGCGGCGGCTCACATACGCGAAACGGGCAACCCGAAGGCTGCCCGTTTCTATAACGCTTGGCAGTGCGTTCGCTTAGCGACGCAGGCCCAGGCGCTGAATCAGCGACTGATAGCGCTCGAAATCCTTGCGCTTCAGGTAGTCCAGCAGCTTGCGGCGCTGGTTGACCATGCGGATCAGGCCACGACGTGAGTGGTGATCCTGCTTGTTGGTCTTGAAGTGATCCTGCAGGCCATCGATGTTGGCGCTCAGCAGGGCCACCTGAACCTCGGGGGATCCGGTGTCGTTGTCGCCACGGCCGAATTCGTTGACGATCTCGGCCTTCTTTTCAGCGGTCAGTGCCATCTGTCTCTCCAGTAAGCAATATGCCTAAGTGATGAATGTCGAAGACCACGCATATTTGCAGTCTCCACGCCTGCCGGGCGCTGCCTCGGGCAACGCCTGGCGGGTTGCTTACGCGCGACCGTCGCTAGTAGCGACAGCCGCGGTATTCAACAGACGCCGGGGGGCGATTTCCCCCGCCGTCTTGACCGTGCCGAGGCCCAGGAAGGTCTCGTCACGGTAGAGTCTTGTCAGGCTGCCGGCGTCGAGCGCCAGCCGCTCGCTGCGGATCGGCTGGCCATGCAGCAGACGCCCGGCCTGTTCGGCGTCAACGTCCAACGCCGGCAGGTGCTCTACCAGCACGTCCACCGGCATCAGCTGCGCCTCGCGGGCAGCCTGATCCTGCAGCGCTTCCAGTGCAGCCAGGTCGAGCATCGCTTCGCCGCTGAACGGACCGGTCTTGAGCCGCCGCAGCGCAGTGATATGCGCTCCGCTGCCCAGCGCACGGCCGATATCTTCAGCCAGGGTACGAATATAGGTACCCTTGCTGACCCGCACCTCGAGCTCGAAACCCTCGGCATCGTGAGCCAGGAGGCGCGCATCATACACCGTCACGCGACGCACTGCACGCGCCACCGTCTTGCCTTCGCGGGCCAGTTCGTAGAGCTTGCGGCCCTGGTGCTTGAGCGCCGAATACATCGGCGGGGTCTGCTCGATCTCGCCGCGAAAGCGCTCGAGCACCCGTTCGATGTCCGCGGCCGCGAGTGGCGGCACCGCACAGCGCTCGACCACCTCGCCCTCGGCGTCGCCGCTGTCGGTCACCTCGCCGAGCTTGACCCGGGTACGGTAGACCTTGTCGGCGTCGAGCAGATGCGAGGAGAACTTGGTGGCCTCGCCGAAGCAGATCGGCAGCAGGCCGGTGGCCATCGGGTCCAGGGTGCCGGTATGGCCGGCCTTCTGGGCCTGGAACAGGCGCCTGACTCGCTGCAGGATCTGATTGCTCGAGGCGCCCTGGGGCTTGTCGAACAGCAGTACCCCATCCACCGGCAGGCCGCGACGGCGTCGCGCCATCAGCGCTGGCCCTCGTCATCGTCACCATCCCGCGAGCGGTCGCTGGCCACCGCCTCGTCGATCAGCGACGACAGTCGCTGGCCGCGCACCACGCTCTCATCGTAATGAAAGCGCAACTCCGGCACGTGACGCAGCTTGATGCGACGTGCGATCTGGCTACGCAGGAACCCCGCGGCGCGCTTGAGCACCTTGAGGTTCTCCTTGACCCGCTCGGCGTCGTTATCACCGAGCAGCGTGATATAGACGTCGGCGTAGCCGAGGTCGCGACTGACCGTGACCCCACTGACGGTGACCATCCCCAGGCGCGGGTCCTTGACCTCGCGCTGGATGAGTACCGCCAGCTCCTGCTGCAGCTGGTCAGCAACCCGATCGGTACGCTTGAACTCGCTCATGCTGACTCCTGGCGCCGTTACAGGCTGCGCTCGACCTTGACCTGATCGAAGACCTCGATCTTGTCACCGGTCTGGACGTCATTGTAGTTCTTGACGCCGATACCGCACTCCATGCCCTGGCGAACTTCGTTGACGTCATCCTTGAAGCGGCGCAGCGATTCGAGCTCGCCCTCGTAGATGACCACGTTGTCGCGCAGCACGCGGATCTTCTTGTTGCGGTGCACGTTGCCCTCGACCACCATGCAGCCGGCCACGGCGCCGATCTTGGGGGCGCGGAAGACGTCGCGAACCTCGGCCACGCCGACGATCTCTTCCTTCCACTCCGGCGCCAGCATGCCGCTCATGGCCTGCTTGACCTCGTCGATCAGCTGGTAGATCACGCTGTAGTAGCGCAGATCCAGACCTTCACGCTCGATGATCTCGCGGGCCGAGGCGTCGGCACGCACGTTGAAGCCGACCACGATGGCGTCACTGGCCAGCGCCAGGTTGGCGTCGGTGCCGGTGATGCCGCCCACGCCGGAGGAGACCACGGCCACCTGCACTTCGTCGGTGGAGAGCTCTTCCAGGGCGCCCTTGATGGCTTCCAGCGAGCCCTGCACATCGGCCTTGAGCACGATGTTGACCTTGGCCGCCTCGTCCTGACCCATCTGGCTGAACATGTTCTCCAGCTTGGCCTTCTGCTGGCGCGCCAGACGTACCTCGCGGTACTTGCCCTGACGGAAGTTGGCGACCTCGCGGGCCTTCTTCTCGTCGGCCAGGACCATGAAGTCATCACCGGCATCCGGGGTACCGTCAAGGCCCTGGATCTCCACCGGCATCGCTGGGCCGACGCTGTCGACCTGCTTGCCGAGCTCGTTGGTCAGCGCACGCACGCGGCCATAGTGCAGGCCGGCCAGCACGATATCGCCCTTCTTCAGGGTACCGTTCTGGACCAGCACCGTGGCTACCGGACCGCGGCCCTTGTCGAGACGCGACTCGACCACCACGCCCTTGCCCGGCGCTTCCGGCACGGCGGTCAGCTCGAGCACCTCGGAGACCAGCAGTACTGCCTCGAGCAGCGCATCGATGCCTTCGCCGGTCTTGGCCGAGACGTTGACGAACTGGGTGTCGCCACCCCACTCCTCGGAAATCACCCCGTGCTGAGAGAGCTCGTTGCGAATGCGGTCGAAGTCGGCGCCTTCCTTGTCGATCTTGTTGACCGCCACCACGATCGGCACTTCTGCCGCCTTGGAGTGCTCGATCGCCTCGACCGTCTGGGGCATCACGCCATCATCGGCGGCCACCACCAGGATGACCACGTCGGTGGCCTTGGCACCGCGGGCACGCATGGCGGTAAACGCCGCGTGACCCGGGGTATCCAGGAAGGTCACACCGCCGTGCTTGTCTTCGACATGATAGGCGCCGATGTGCTGGGTGATGCCGCCGGCTTCGCCGGTGGCGACCTTGGCCTTGCGGATATAGTCGAGCAACGAAGTCTTGCCGTGGTCGACGTGACCCATCACGGTCACCACCGGGGCACGGGTGATCTCCTCGCCCTCGTAGGAGATGCCCTCGAGGACTTCGGTCTCCAGCGCATCATCCTTGACCAGCTTGGGCGTGTGGCCCATCTCCTCGACGACGATCGCCGCGGTGTCCTGGTCGATGGTCTGGTTGATGGTCACCGCGGCACCCATGGTGAACATCGCCTTGATCACTTCGTTGGCCTTGATCGACATCTTGTCGGCAAGGTCGGCAACGCTGATCGACTCGGGGATCGAGACCTCGCGCACGATCGGCTGGGTCGGCTTCTGGAAGCCGTGCTTGCCGCCGCCGCTGTCGCGACCGCCGCGACGAGTACCACGCCGCTCGGCGCGCTTGACCTTCTTGGCGCCAGCGCCGCGACGACGCTCTTCGCGATCACCGCGGTCGTCCTCATCGCGCCCGCCGCGGCCCTTCTTGGCCGCGGCTTTCTTAGGCACGCGGCGCTGCTCGCGGCCCTCCTTGGGCGGTGCCGGCGGCTGCTCGGCGTCGCCCGGTACGGTGCTGAGGTCGGGGGCCGGGACCGCAGGCTCGTTGACCGGTACAGCCGTCTTGGCCTCTTCAGCCGCCTTGGCTTGCTCGGCCTCGGCAGCGGCCTGGCGCGCCTGTTCGGCCTCGGCGGCCTTGGCCTGCTCTTCGGCCTGCTGACGCGAGTCGGCCATGTCGCCGACCAGCTGGCGCGGGCCGCTTTCCTCGCTCTTGGGCTCTTCCGCCGCCGGCTCCTCGCGCTTGACGTAGGTGCGCTTCTTGCGCACCTGCACCTCGATGGTCTTGCCACGCTCGCCGCTTCTGATACGGCTCTTGGTCTGCCGCGTCAGGGTGATGCGATTGCGCGCTCCGGCGCTGCTGCCGCCGTGGCTCTTGGTCAGGTAGTCGAGCAGGCGCTGCTTGTCCTCTTCGGACACGGCGTCGCCCTCGGACTTGTGCGGCAGCCCGGCTTCTTTCATCTGTTCCAGCAGGCGAGGCACGTCGCGCCCCACCTTGACTGCGAAATCTTTAACGGTCATTTCTGACATTACGACCCTCCTGAGCCCGTGACCTGATTACTGTTCGCTCTCGAACCAAGGCGCACGGGCAGTCATGATCAGTGCCGCGGCGCGCTCCTCGTCCACACCCTCGATGTCCTTGAGATCATCGACGGACTGCTCGGCAAGGTCCTCCATCGTGACGATGCCCCGGCTGGCCAGAATAAAGGCCAGATGACGCTCCATGCCGTCCATCTCGAGCAGGTCCTCGGCCGGCTGGGCGCCGTCGAGCTCCTCTTCGGAGGCGATGGCCAGGTTCAACAGCTCGTCCTTGGCGCGTGCGCGCAGCTCTTCGACGAGATCCTCGTCGAACTCCTCGATCTCGAGCATCTCCTCGAGCGGCACATAGGCGATCTCCTCCATCGAGGTGAAGCCCTCCTCGACCAGGATGCGTGCCAGCTCGTCGTCGATTTCGAGGTGGTTGATAAAGTGCTCGACCAGGCTGTCGATCTCCTGCTCGCGCTTGCCCTCGGCTTCTTCTTCGGTCATCACATTGAGCCGCCAGCCGGTCAGCTCGGACGCCAGGCGCACGTTCTGACCACTGCGACCGATGGCCTGAGCGAGGTTGTCTTCGGCCACTGCGACATCCATCGCGTGGCTGTCCTCGTCGACCAGAATCGAGCCAACGTCGGCCGGGGCCATGGC
Organism: Halomonas socia; assembly: GCF_010977575.1. GTDB lineage: Bacteria > Pseudomonadota > Gammaproteobacteria > Pseudomonadales > Halomonadaceae > Franzmannia > Franzmannia socia. Next base: position 1,605,728 of record NZ_CP048812.1, on the reverse strand, counting down.
GTTGATCACCAGCTGGGCGGGATTGTCATCCCACAGGATGATGTCGACCCGCTCGTTCTGCAGTTCGGTGGACACGGCCTGCACCCTTGAGCCGCGCATGCCGACGCAGGCGCCGACCGGGTCGATGCGGCGGTCGTTGGTCTTGACCGCGATCTTGGCCCGCGAGCCCGGATCGCGCGCCGCGCCCTTGATCTCGATAAGCTGCTCGGCGATTTCCGGCACCTCGATCTTGAACAGCTCGATGATCAGCTCGGGACAGGTACGCGACAGGATCAGCTGCGAGCCACGCGCCTCGGCGTCGACCTTGACCAGCAGGGCGCGCACCCGCTCGTTCATGCGGTAGCGCTCGCCGGGAATCATCTCGCCGCGCGGCAGAAACGCCTCGGCGTTGTCGCCCAGGTCGATGATCAGACCGTCGCGGGTGGTCTTCTTGACGATGCCGGCGACCAGCTCGCCTTCACGGTCCGTGTACTGGCGAACCACCTCGGCACGCTCGGCCTCGCGTACCTTCTGCACGATGACCTGCTTGGCTGTCTGTGCTGCGATGCGCCCGAAGACGGCGTTGTCGATCTTCTCCTCGACCACGTCGCCAAGCGCCAGCGGCGGATCGCGCTGTTCGGCGATGCTCTGCTTGATCTCATGATCCGGGGTCTCGAACTCGTCGTCCTCGACCACGGTCCAGAAGCGGAAAGTGTCGTAGTCGCCGGTGGCGCGGTCGATCTTGACCCGCACCGTGGCCTCCTCCTGCTCGAAGCGCTTGCGCGACGCGCTGGCCAGGGCTGCTTCCACGGCCTCGAAAATCACATCACGGGGCACGCCCTTTTCGTTCGAGATCGCATCTACGACCGTCAGAATCTCTTTGCTCATGCCTTTGCCTCGCCAGAAAACCTGTCCTTATTCATCGCCACCGGCCTCACTCCTCGAACTGGGGCACGACGCGTGCCTGATCGATGCCGTCGATGGGAAAGCAGTACTCTTCACCGTCGAGCTGCAGCAGCACGTCATCGCCTTCGATGCCGGCCAGCAAGCCCTGATACTTGCGACGCCCCTCGTAGGGGGCGCGTAGCTTGAGTGCCACGACGTGTCCGGCGTAGCGCTCGAAATGATCGAGGGAGAACAGCGGCCGATCCATGCCGGGAGAAGACACTTCGAGACGATATTCCCCGGCGATCGGATCCTCGACGTCGAACACGGCGCTGACCTGCCGGCTGATGTCTGCACAGTTCTCGACCGTCACTCCCTCGGGGCCATCGATATAGATCACCAGCCGGGAGTGCTTGCCCTGAGAAAGATAGTCGATCCCCCACAGCTCGAAACCCATGGAGGTCACCACCGGCTCGATTAGCGCATGTAGCGCGGCGTCCTTGATTGCCACAGACGAAGACTCCTACAGCCGTTGCGTCAGGCACCTGGCCAGGAGATGAAGAGACAGCTAGGTGGCTGATTGGCGTGCTATCAGCACGGGCTGTTAACGAATGAACGGTCAACAGATGAGCTGCTAACAAAAAGCCCCTTCACTGGAAGGGGCCTTTTACAAGAAACCTTTCATACCAACTCGGCCCCTGATCGCATCAGATCCAAGATGGTAGCGGGGACCGGATTTGAACCGATGACCTTCGGGTTATGAGCCCGACGAGCTACCAGACTGCTCCACCCCGCATCACAGGTCGGCGAGTATAGCTAGCGGACTATCCAGCGTCAAGGAAGCTCATGGAGCAAACCACCCTGGGCCGGCCGCTATCGCCGATGCCACTCTTGCTACTGAAATCCGCGCCTGGCGCGTGCTTCAGGTTTGGTGCCGAAGGCGGGACTTGAACCCGCACGACCGTAAGGTCACTACCCCCTCAAGATAGCGTGTCTACCAATTCCACCACTTCGGCAACAGGGGAGTACTGAATCGGCAGCGCCAGTTAGTCGCTGCTTTCCTCGAGCACTGGCGCGGTATTATCCATATCCGCGGCCTCATCGTCAAGGGTTGGCACGCCCTGCTGCTGCTCGATCAGCCGCGAATCGGGAATCCCCGCTTCCGGCGCCTGGCTGGCCTGGGTGGCGAAATAGGCCAGCGCCATCGATGTCACGAAGAACGAGACGGCGAGTAGCGCAGTAAACTTGGACAGGAAACCGCCTGAGCCGCGCGAGCCGAACACCGTCTGAGAGGCACCGCCGCCGAAGGCGGCGCCGGCTTCGGCGCCCTTGCCCTGCTGCAGCAGGATAAGCGCAACCAGGGTGATGGCGATCACCACGTGAATCATGAGAATGGCAACTTGCATGGGTTCAACCTGCTGACTGACAAATGGCTAGAAAATCGTCGACCTTGAGCGAAGCACCGCCCACCAGGCCGCCGTCGATGTCCGGCTGAGCCAATAGCTCAGCCGCGTTACTGGCATTCATGCTGCCGCCGTAGAGCAGCGGCAGGCGCGCGGCGAGGTCGCGGTCATAGCCCACCTGATAGGCGCGTATCGCGGCCATCACTTCCTGCGCCTGCTGCGGCGTTGCGGTGCGCCCGGTACCGATTGCCCACACCGGCTCATAGGCGATCACCAGCCGCGCCCGCTGGGCCGGCTCGAGGCGCGCCATGGCGTGCCCGACCTGGCGCAGCACCACTTCCTCGGTGCGCCCGGCATCGCGCTCCTCGAGGGTTTCACCGACGCACAGGATTGGCCGGATATCGGCGCTCAGCGCGGCGATCAGACGATCGTAGACGTCGTCATCGCTCTCGCGGTAAAGCTGGCGACGCTCGGAGTGGCCCACCAGCGCATAGCCGACGCCGAACTCCTTGAGCATGGCACCGCTGACCTCACCGGTGCGCGCACCGCTATGCAGCGGATTGAGGGTCTGCGCGCCGAGCCCCAGCGGCGTTTCGGCGAAGGCCCGCCGCGCCGCCTCGAGATAGGGGAACGGCGGATGAATCACCACCTCGACGCCGCTCGGCAAGCGCGCCTCGGAAAAGGCGCGGCCGAAGGCCTCGACCAGCTCGGTGGAGCCGTTCATCTTCCAGTTGCCGGCAATCAGCGGCGCACGCATCAGCTGTCCTCCCTCAAGATGGAGCGAAATGGTATAGGAGCGGCCCTAGCATGACAACCGCGGCTTGACAACCCGAGCCGTCATTCAGGCCAACTGCGCCTCGACGTCGCCGGCTAGGCGCCGCGCCAATCCCTCTACGTCGAGATGCGGGCGCCCCTCGACCATCACCCGAATCAGCGGCTCGGTACCCGACGGCCGCAGCAGCACCCGGCCCTGGTCGCCCAGCTCCTCCTCGACCGCAACCACTGCCGCCTGCAGCGCCGGCTTCTCCATCACGGCCTTGGCATTGGTGCCCTGCGTCAGGCGTACGTTGATCAGCGCTTGGGGCGCCTTTTCCAGCCCGGTCAACAGGCGCGCCAGCGGCACGCCCTCGCGGACCATGATCGCCACCACCTGCAGCGCCGAGACGATGCCGTCGCCGGTGGTCTGCACGTGGCCGCAGACGATATGCCCGGAGGACTCACCGCCCAGCTGCCAGCCGTTGGCGTTGAGCTTCTCGATCACGTAGCGGTCGCCGACCTTGGCGCGCTCGAAGGGCACCCCTATCGTCTCCAGCGCCGCGGCCAACCCGAAGTTGGACATCAGCGTGCCGACCACGCCTCCACCCAGCTCGCCGCGGGCGTGGCGATCGCGGGCGATCAGATAGAGGATGTCGTCGCCGTCGATTTCACGGCCGTCGGCGTCGACCAGCAGCACCCGGTCGCCGTCGCCGTCGAAGGCGATGCCCAGGTCGGCACCCTGCTGGATCACCGCCGCGCGCAGCGCCGCCGGATAGGTCGAGCCAACCTCCTGGTTGATATTCAGGCCATCGGGATTGGCACCGATCAGGCTGACCTCGGCGCCCAACTCGCGGAACACGTTGGGGGCGATGTGATAGGTGGCACCGTGGGCACAGTCGAGGACGATCTTCAGGCCATGCAGGCTGAGCCGGTCGGGAATGGTCGACTTGCAGAACTCGATGTAGCGACCCGGCGCATCGTTGATGCGCACCGCCTTGCCAAGCTCGGCGGCATCCACCGTGGTCAACGGCTCCTCGAGCATCGCCTCGATGCGCGACTCCAGTGCGTCCGGCAGCTTGGTGCCCTCGGCGGAGAAGAACTTGATGCCGTTATCGGCGAAGGCATTGTGCGAGGCCGAAATCACGATCCCGGCGTCGGCGCGGAAGGTGCGAGTCAGGTAGGCGATGCCAGGGGTCGGCATCGGCCCCAGCAGCGAGACGTCGACCCCCGCCGCCGAGAGGCCGGCCTCCAGCGCCGACTCGAACATATAGCCCGAGATACGGGTGTCCTTGCCAATCAACACCTTGGCGCTACCCTCCTCGGTCAGCACCCGCCCCATCGCCCAGCCGAGCTTGAGCATGAAGTCGGCAGTGATGGGATACTCCCCCACCGTGCCGCGAATCCCGTCGGTACCGAAATAGCGTTTGCTCATGGTTCCAAGCCTTCCTGTAGCACAGCCCATGTCATGTTGACGGCGTCCACGCTGGGCCCGACATCGTGAACGCGCAGTATGCGCGCGCCGCGCTCGACGGCCAGCGCGGCCAGCGCCAGCCCACCGGGCAGGCGCTCCTCCACCGGTCGTTCGAGCACCTTGCCGATCATGCTCTTGCGCGACATGCCCACCAGCAGCGGCAGCCCCAGCGTCTCGAGGTGCTGCATACGCCGCAGCAGGCGCAGGTTATGTTCGACGGTCTTGCCGAAACCGAAGCCCGGGTCGAGGATCAGCCGCTCGCGCTTGAGCCCGGCCGCCTCGCAGGCGTCGATGCGTTCGGCGAGGAACTGCGCCACCGCCTCTTCTATTGGCTCAGCATAGTGCGGCGCTCGCTGCATGTCGCTGGGCTCGCCCAGCAGGTGCATCACGCACACCGGCAAGCCGCTGCGTGCCGCCGCCTGCAGCGCGCCCTCCTGGCGTAGTGCGCGCACGTCGTTGAGCATGCCGGCGCCGAGCGCTGCGGTCTCGCGCATCACCTCGGGACTGCTGGTGTCTACCGAGACCAGCGCATCGAGTTCGCGCACCAGCCGTTCGACCACCGGTGCCACGCGATCCAGCTCCTGCTGGGCGGGGATCGACTGTGAGCCGGGACGCGTCGACTCGCCGCCGACGTCGATGATCGCCGCACCCTCGGCGAGCATGCGCTCGGCGTGGCGCAGCGCATCATCGACGACGATATGGCGGCCGCCGTCGGAAAACGAGTCCGGGGTGACGTTGAGAATCCCCATCACGCGGGGGTAGGAGAGGTCGAGACGGTGCCGCCCGCAGTGCAGTACAGCGCTGCTATCGCTCATGAAGTGATCCTGATGCTGTTCGTGGCTCGGCACAAGGGCGCGGCCAGGCAAAGGCGTTCACTCTAATCAGCCCCTCGGCAAGGCGCAAGCCGCGCTGTTGCTGGTCGCATCACAACGCAACGAGGCGCCTTGCGGCGCCTCGCTACATGCCTGGCGGATGCTCAGTGGCCGGCCGGACCGCCCAGCGGATCGGAGGGGCGGCGACGCGGCTCGTCATCGTCCTCTTCGTCGCCGTCGTCGAGATCATCGGCCGGCGCATCGGGCTTGGCCTCGGCCGCCGGCGCTTCCTCGCTGGGCGCGCCGCCGCTGGGGTTGCTGGGATCTTCCCAGCCTTCCGGCGGCTTCGGCGGACGCCCTTCCATGATGTCCTTGAGCTGGGTGGCATCGATGGTCTCATAGTGCATCAGCGCCTCGGCCATGGCATCGAGCTTGTCGCGATTCTCCTCGAGAATACGCTTGGCCTCGGCATAGCACCCGTCGATGATCTTGCGCACTTCCTTGTCGAGCCGGGTGGTGGTCTCGCCGGACTTGAGCTTGCCGCCCTGGCCCGGGCCGCCGAGGAACTGGTGCGACTCGTCCTCGTCGTACATGATCGGGCCCATCTCGTCGGATAGCCCCCACTTGGCGACCATGTTGTGGGCCAGCTCGGTGGCGCGCTTGATGTCGTTAGACGCACCGGTGGTAACGCCGTTGGGGCCGAGCGTCATCTCTTCGGCGATACGCCCGCCGAACAGCGAGCAGATCTGGCTGATGATCTGCTGGCGCGACAGGCTATAGCGGTCCTGCTCGGGCAGGAACATGGTCACGCCCAAAGCACGCCCGCGCGGAATGATGGTGACCTTGTAGACCGGGTCGTGCTCCGGCATCACCAGGCCGATGATGGCGTGCCCCGACTCGTGATAGGCGGTGTTGAGTTTCTCCTTGTCGGTCATGACCATCGATTTGCGCTCGGCGCCCATCATGATCTTGTCCTTGGCCAGCTCCAGCTCCTCCATGCTGACCAGGCGCTTGTTGCGGCGCGCGGCGAACAGCGCCGCCTCATTGACCAGGTTGGCCAGGTCGGCGCCGGAGAAGCCCGGGGTACCACGGGCGATCAGCACCGGCTTGACGTCGTCGGCCAGCGGCACCTTGCGCAGGTGCACACCGAGGATATGCTCGCGGCCACGGATGTCGGGCAGGCCGACCACCACCTGGCGGTCGAAGCGCCCGGGGCGCATCAGCGCCGGGTCGAGCACGTCGGGGCGGTTGGTGGCAGCGATCACGATGATGCCCTCGTTGGCCTCGAAGCCATCCATCTCGACCAGCAGCTGGTTGAGGGTCTGCTCGCGCTCGTCGTTGCCGCCGCCCATGCCGGCGCCCCGCGAGCGGCCCACGGCATCGATTTCATCGATGAAGATAATGCACGGCGCCTGCTTCTTGGCCTGCTCGAACATATCACGCACCCGCGAGGCGCCCACGCCGACGAACATCTCGACGAAGTCGGAACCGGAGATCGAGAAGAACGGCACCTTGGCCTCACCGGCGATCGATTTCGCCAGCAGCGTCTTACCGGTACCCGGCGGCCCCACCATCAGCACGCCGCGCGGGATGGTGCCGCCCAGGCGCTGGAACTTGGAGGGATCGCGCAGGAAGTCGACCAGTTCCTCGACCTCCTCCTTGGCCTCGTCGCAGCCCGCCACATCGGCGAAGGTGGTCTTGATCTGATCCTGGGAGAGCAGCTTGGCCTTGGACTTGCCGAAGCTCATCGGCCCCCCCTTGCCGCCGGCACCGCCCTGCATCTGGCGCATGAAGAACAGGAAGATGGCGAGGATGATCAGGATCGGGAAGCTGGCAATCAGCAGCCGCGTCCACAGGCTCTGCTCCTGGGGCTCGCGGCCCACCACGGTGACGTCGTTGGAGAGCAGATCGTTGATCAGCTGCGGGTCTTCTGCCGCCGGGCGGATGGTCTGGAACTGCGAACCGTCGGTGCGCTCACCGCTGATGGTATAGCCATCGATGGTGACGCTACGGATCTGCTGGTTCTGCACCTGCTGGACGAACTGCGAGTAGTTCATCGCCTGGGGTGAGCTGTCGACGCTGAAGTTGTTGAACACCGTCAGCAGCACTGCCGCGATGACCAACCACAGAATCAGGTTTTTCGCCATATCATTCAAGGGAGTACCCTCATTGCTGAAAACGGACTGCCAAGCGGGCATAGGTCTTCGACACTACAGCAGATGCGGGCGTTCAACCACATCCATGCTCGTCGATCGACATTGCCACACTTGTCTGCGGGTGTCTGTCTATCGTGGCGGTAGCCTGACGCTATCCGCTCAACCACGAAATCTCTCCGCCAGCAGGTAGACCTCACGGGAACGCGCCCGGGAAGCGTCCGGCTTGCGAGTGACCACCTTGCTGAAGCTGCTGCGCAGCGTCTTGAGGTAGTCGTCGAATCCTTCGCCCTGAAAGACCTTGGCCACGAACCGGCCGCCCGGTCTCAGGGTCTGCTGCGCCAGATCCAGCGCCAGCTCGACGAGATACATCGCCTGGGGCTGATCGATGGCGGCCATACCACTCATATTGGGGGCCATGTCGGACATCACAAGGTCTACCGGGCGCCCATCGAGTGCCGCAAGGATCGCCTCGAGCACCGCCTCCTCGGTAAAATCGCCGTGGATAAAGTCGACCCCGGCCAGGGCGTCCATCTCGAGGATGTCCGAGGCGATTACCACGCCCTGCGGCCCCACCTTCTCGGCGGCGATCTGGCTCCAGCCACCGGGCGCCGCCCCGAGGTCGATCACCGCCATGCCCGGACGCAGCAAGGCGTCCTTGGCGTCCAGTTCGAGCAGCTTGTAGCTGGCCCGGCTGCGGTAGCCGTCCTGCCAGCTGCGCTGCACGTACTGATCGTCGAAGTGCTCTTTCAACCAGCCCTTGCTGGTCTTGCTGGCGCCGCGCGCGGCAGCCGCAGCGGGCGAAGAGGACTTGCTGGAGCGGGTAGAGCGGCCCACGGCATCACCTGAATCTGATGTCGGTTCGAAGAGTAGCGGAGGGAGGCTTTCGCACGCGCCGCTTTCGCCGTAACATGGCGGGTTCAGCGCAACTTTGGACCCTCAAGATACCATGAGCTTGTCACAGGCACAAAAGAAAGCATTTCGCAGCATCGGCCACCACCTCAACCCGGTGGTCACGGTGTCCGAGAACGGCATCTCCGAGGGCGTGCTCGCCGAGCTCGAGCGGGCGCTCAACGACCACGAGCTGATCAAGATCAAGCTGGCCCTGGCCGAACGCGACGACCGCGCCGCGATGCTCGAGGAGCTGGTCGCCCAGAGCACTGCCGAGCGCATCCAGACCATCGGCAAGGTCGCCCTGCTCTACCGCCACAACCCCAAGGCCAATCCCAAGCTCTCCAACGTCAAGCGCTTCGCCGAGCATCACGGGCGGCACTAGGCGCTGACGCGCCAGCGGCGAGCCTCGGGCTCCGGGCCGCGAGCAACTCACAAAAAGCCCGCGACAATCTGTCGCGGGCTTTTTCCTGGCTCGTAGCTCGTAGCTCGTAGCTCGTAGCTCGTAGCTCGTAGCTCAGAGATGCTCGACGCCGAGGATCTCATACTCGACCTCGCCGCCGGGGGTGTTGACCACCACCGAGTCACCCTCCTCCTTGCCGATCAGCGCGCGGGCGATGGGTGAGGTGACCGAGATCCGGCCGGCCTTGATGTCGGCCTCATCTTCACCAACGATGCGGTAGGCCACCTCGTCGTCGGTATCCAGGTTGAGCAGCGCCACGGTCACGCCGAAGATCACCTTGCCGGTCTTGGGCAGCTTGGTGACGTCGATCACCTGGGCAGTGGAGAGCTTGCCTTCGATCTCCTGAATGCGCCCCTCGATAAAGCCCTGCTGCTCGCGGGCGGCATGGTACTCGGCGTTCTCCTTGAGATCGCCGTGCTCACGCGCCTCGGCGATGGCATTGATCACCTTGGGCCGTTCGACGCCCTTGAGCTGATCGAGCTCTTCACGCAGGCGCTGCTCGCCTGCGACGGTCATCGGGACCTTGTTCATTGTGGTGCTCCTGCATGCAGTTCCTGAAGCCGCCGCACGGTAATCTGGTTGCCGTATTCTAATGCCATGCACACGGCCCTGGCGCCTGCCAGGGTCGTTGCGTAGGGCACCTTACGGGCGAGAGCGGTGCGGCGGATCACCGAAGAGTCGTTGATGGCCTGACGGCCTTCGGTGGTGTTGACGATATAGGCCACTTCGTCGTTCTTGAGCATATCGACGATATGCGGACGACCTTCGAAGACCTTGTTGACGGCCTCGACGGGGAGCCCGGCGGCCTCGAGGGCAGCAGCGGTGCCGCGAGTCGCGCAAAGAGTAAAACCCAATCCTAGCAGAGTTTCGGCCACCTCGATAACGTCGGCCTTGTCAGGCTCGCGCACCGAGAGAAACGCCTTGCGCTCGCCGGTCAGCGCCGGGATCGCCTCGCCGGCGCCGAGCTGCGCCTTGTAGAAGGCCTCGGCGAAGGTGTCGCCTGAGCCCATCACTTCGCCGGTGGACTTCATCTCCGGCGACAGGATCGGGTCGACGCCGGGGAACTTGTTGAACGGGAACACCGCCTCCTTGACGCTGTAGAAGTGCGGCACGATCTCACGGGTAAAGCCCTGGGCCGCCAGCGTGGTACCGGCCATGCAGCGCGCCGCAACCTGCGCCAGCGAGATGCCGATGCACTTGGAGACGAAGGGCACGGTACGCGAGGCGCGCGGATTGACCTCGATGACGTAGATCTCGCCGTCCTGCCAGGCCAGTTGCACGTTCATCAGTCCCTTGACGCCGAGTTCCACCGCCATGCGCTTGACCTGCTCGCGCATCTCGTCCTGCACCTCGGCGGGCAGCGAATAGGGCGGCAGCGCGCAGGCCGAGTCACCGGAGTGCACCCCGGCCTGCTCGATGTGCTGCATGATGCCGCCGATCACCACCTCGTGGCCGTCGCTGACCGCGTCGATATCGATCTCGATGGCGGCGTTGAGGAAGTGGTCGAGCAGCACCGGCGAGTCGTTGGAGACCTTGACCGCATGGGTCATGTAGTTCTCCAGCTCCGAGGCGTCGTAGACGATCTCCATGGCGCGGCCGCCGAGCACGTAGCTGGGGCGCACCACCAGCGGATAGCCGATCGCCTCGGCCTTGGCGAAGGCCTCCTCGAAGCTGCGCGCGGTGGCGTTGGGCGGCTGCTTGAGGCCCAGCTTGTCGATCATCTGCTGGAAGCGCTCGCGGTCCTCGGCACGGTCGATGGCGTCCGGGGTGGTGCCGATGATCGGCACGCCGGCGGCTTCGAGCTCGCGGGCCAGCTTGAGCGGCGTCTGGCCGCCGAACTGCACGATCACGCCGACCGGCTGCTCCTTGTCGGCGATCTCCAGCACGTCCTCCAGGGTCACCGGCTCGAAGTAGAGGCGGTCAGAGGTATCGTAGTCGGTGGAGACGGTCTCCGGGTTGCAGTTGACCATGATGGTCTCATAGCCGTCGTCGCGCATGGCGAAGGCGGCGTGGACGCAGCAGTAGTCGAACTCGATGCCCTGGCCGATGCGGTTGGGCCCGCCGCCCAGCACCATGATCTTCTGGCGGTCGGAGACCTCGGCCTCGCACTCCTCCTCGTAGGTGGAGTACATGTAGGCGGTGTCGGAGGCAAACTCCGCCGCACAGGTATCGACGCGCTTGTAGACCGGGCGGATGCCGGCCTGCTGACGGGTCTTGCGGAACTCCTTCTCGGAGACACCCAGCAGCCTGGCCAGGCGCGCATCGGAAAAGCCCTTGCGCTTGAGACCGAACAGCTCGCGGGGCGAGAGCTCGGAGAGCGAGCGCTTGGCTACCGCGGCCTCGCTCGAGATCAGGTCCTCGAGCTGGACCAGGAACCAGCGGTCGATGTTGGTCAGCGTGAAGATCTCGTCGACGCTCATGCCCGCCCGCATGGCATCGGCGATGAAGAAGATACGCTCGGCGCCGGCGGCCTGCAGCTCGCCCTTGATATGCGCCATGGCCTCGGCGGTGAAGTCGCCGAACTTGAAATCGGGAAAAATGGGGTCGAGGCCGTCGCTGCCGGTCTCCATGCCGCGCAGCGCTTTCTGCAGCGACTCCTGGAAGGTCCGCCCGATGGCCATGACCTCGCCCACCGACTTCATCTGGGTGGTCAGGCGGTCGTTGGCCTGGGGAAACTTCTCGAAGGTGAAGCGCGGAATCTTGGTGACCACGTAGTCGATGGACGGCTCGAACGACGCCGGGGTGCGCCCGCCGGTGATGTCGTTCTGCAGTTCATCCAGGGTGTAGCCGATCGCCAGCTTGGCGGCGATCTTGGCGATCGGGAAGCCGGTGGCCTTGGAGGCCAGCGCCGAGGAGCGCGACACCCGGGGATTCATCTCGATCACCACCATGCGCCCGGTGGCGGGGTCAACGCCGAACTGCACGTTGGAGCCACCGGTCTCGACGCCGATCTCGCGCAGCACCGCAAGCGATGCGTCGCGCATGATCTGGTACTCCTTGTCGGTCAGCGTCTGGGCCGGGGCCACGGTGATCGAGTCGCCGGTATGCACGCCCATGGGATCGAAGTTTTCGATGGCGCAGACGATGATGCAGTTGTCGTGCTTGTCGCGCACGACCTCCATCTCGTACTCCTTCCAGCCCAGCAGCGACTCGTCGATCAGCAGCTCATGGTTGTTGGAGAGCTCGAAGCCGCGGGTACAGATCTCCTCGAACTCCTCCTTGTTGTAGGCTACGCCGCCGCCGGAGCCGCCCATGGTGTAGGAGGGGCGGATGATCACCGGGAAACCCAGCGACGCCTGGATGCGCCAGGCCTCGTCCATGCGGTGGGCGACCTCGGCCTTGGGGCACTCCAGCCCGATGTTCTTCATCGCCTTGTCAAACAGGTCGCGGTCTTCGGCCTTGTTGATGGCGTCGGCGTTGGCGCCGATCATCTCCACGCCGTACTTTTCCAGCACGCCGTGCTTGTCGAGCTCCAGTGCGCAGTTGAGCGCGGTTTGGCCGCCCATGGTGGGCAGGATGGCATCGGGGCGCTCGGCCTCGATGATCTTCTCCACCGTCTGCCAGGTGATCGGCTCAATGTAGGTGGCATCGGCCATGGCCGGGTCGGTCATGATGGTGGCGGGGTTGGAGTTGACCAGAATGACCCGGTAGCCCTCCTCGCGCAGCGCCTTGCAGGCCTGGGCGCCGGAGTAGTCGAATTCGCAGGCCTGGCCGATGACGATGGGGCCTGCACCAATGATCAGGATGCTATTGAGGTCGGTACGCTTGGGCATGACGGTTCCCGCGGCAAATCGGTGAAAGAACGGACTCGGTGGTGAGGGCCGGCGCTCAGCGGCGCGCCTTCATCATCGCGACGAAGCGGTCGAACAGCGGCGAGACATCCCGCGGCCCGGGGCTCGCCTCGGGGTGGCCCTGGAAGCTGAACGCCGGCCGGTCGGTACGCTCGATCCCCTGCAAGGTGCCGTCGAACAGCGAGCGGTGCGTGGCGCGAACATTGGCCGGCAGGCTCGACTCGTCGGCGGCGAAGCCGTGGTTCTGGCTGGTGATCATCACCTGGCCGCTGTCGAGGTCCTGCACCGGGTGGTTGGCGCCGTGGTGGCCGTGGCTCATCTTCAGCGTCTTGGCGCCGCTGGCCAGCGCCAGCAGCTGGTGGCCGAGGCAGATACCGAACACCGGCAGCTCGGTCTCGAGGATCTCGCCGATGGCCTGGATGGCATAGTCGCAGGGCTCGGGATCGCCGGGACCGTTGGCCAGGAACACGCCGTCCGGTTTCATCGCCAGCACCTCGCTGGCCGGGGCCTGGGCCGGCACCACGGTCAGGCGGCAGCCACGCGAGGCGAGCATGCGCAGGATGTTGCGCTTGACGCCGTAGTCGTAAGCCACCACATGGAAGGGACGCTCGCCCTGCGTGGTATCGGCATAGCCTTCGCCGAGGCTCCACTCGCCCTCGCTCCACTCGTAGGGCGTCTGGCAGGAAACCACCTTGGCCAGGTCCATGCCCTTGAGGCCAGGGAAGGCGCGGGCTGCGGCCAGGGCACGCTCGACGGCGTCGTCACCTTCGGCCTCGGCGCCGGCCAGGATCGCGCCGTTCTGCGAGCCCTTGTCGCGCAGGATGCGGGTCAGCCGGCGGGTGTCGATATCGGCGATGCCGAGCACGTTCTGGCTCTTGAGATAGTCGGAGAGCGACTGCTCGGAGCGGAAGCTGCTGGCCAGCAGCGGCAGGTCGCGGATCACCAGGCCGGCGGCGGCAATGCCGTCGGACTCGACGTCCTCGGCGTTGACGCCGGTGTTGCCGATATGCGGATAGGTGAGGGTGACGATCTGTCGGGTGTAGGAGGGGTCGGTGAGAATCTCCTGATAGCCGGTCATGGCCGTATTGAACACCACCTCACCGCTGGTTTGCCCATCGGCGCCGATCGCGGTGCCGTGGAATACGCTGCCATCTTCCAAGGCCAGTATCGCGAGTCTGTTCAACGCAACTTCCTCCCATGCTCTTAAGAGACCGCCGACGAGTCACGCTCATCCGACAGATGTTTCAAGGGCGGGCGTCAGGCTGGGTCACGCGGCAGGCGAGCCGTAAAAAAGCGGGACGAAACCTGAAAGACCGGTTTCATCCCGCTTGTTGTCATTGCTCGGTGTGCCCGTGGCCGACTCAACAAGCGCTATGGTGGATGCAGCATCCGGCGCCCGGCCAAAATTTTTGGAATGTTACAGGAATCTCCGCCCAACGGCTAGTCCTCCCTGATCGCATGCAGAGACCAGCTAACGCCGCGACCGAGGGGCGCCGGGGGCAAGCCGAAGAGGTGGTTTGCGCCATGGATGGCGCAAGATAGCGCCCAGGGATGGGTTCACAGCGCCACCTCGTAGGCTTGCCCCCGGGTCAGCCCCGCCACCCGGGACATTCGAGCGCCTACAGCCCCAGCACATCCTGCATGCTATAGCGGCCCTTACCCTGCTCGGCTACCCAGCGCGCGGCACGCACCGCGCCCTTGGCAAAAGTCATGCGGCTACTCGCCTTGTGGGTAATCTCGATGCGCTCGCCCTCGGTGGCGAACATCACCGTGTGCTCACCGACGATATCGCCAGCGCGCACGGTGGCAAAGCCGATCTCCTTGGCATCACGCGGCCCGCACTGGCCGACCCGCTCGAACACGCCGTGCTCCTTGAGGGTACGCCCCAGGGAATCGGCCACCACCTCGCCCATCTTCAGCGCAGTGCCGGACGGCGAGTCGACCTTGTGGCGGTGGTGAGCCTCGATCACCTCGATGTCGTAGCCCTCGTCGCCCAGCGCCTTGGCGGCGGTCTCGAGCAGCTTGAGGGTGAGATTCACCCCCACGCTCATGTTCGGCGCAAAGACCATCGCCAGCTTGTCGCGGTAGCCGTCGAGCTCGGCCAGTTGGGCGTCATCCAGGCCGGTGGTGCCGATCACAATGCGCTTGCCGTGCTTGGCGCAGAACGCCAGGTTGGCCAGCGTCACCTCGGGCGCGGTGAAGTCGATCAGCACGTCGAAGTCGTCGACGATGGCGTCGAGCGTCGCCGCCGCCTCGACACCACACTTGCCGAGCCCGGCCAGCTCGCCAATATCCACCCCGGCAAGCGAGCTGCCCGGCTCGACCACGCCACCCGCCAGGGTAGCCTCGGCATCCTGCTCCACGGCGGCGACCAGGGTGCGGCCCATGCGGCCGGCAACGCCGACGATAGCGATACGGGTCATGCGGACTCCTGAAAATCGATGAAGATGAAGATAGCGCCGGAGTATAGCAAAGACGCCTAGCCGCTGACCCGGTCGCCGCGCAGCAGCAGTGCCATGGCGACCACGATCAGCGCGCTGCCGGGCAGCCAGGCCCAGCCGATCTGCGCCGGGTCGCTGGCGAACAGCAGCAGCATCGAGACGAACGGCACCAGGTAGCTGTAGGCGGTGACCGCCCCCGGGGTCAGCGCCGCGGTGGCGCGCTGCATCAGCCAGAAGGTCATGGCGCTGGAGCACAGCCCCAGGTAGACCACCAGCAGCAGATCCAGCGCCGTCATCCGCGCCAGGCCGGCCAGCGGCTCGACCAGGCTGCCGGCCAGGCCGATCAGCACGCCGCCCAGCGCCAGGCTCCAGAAGGTGCGCGCCGCCGCCGACCCCGACAGCCAGCCGCGATTGAGCCCCCACTTGCTGAGCACCGGATACAGCGCGGTGGACAGGCAGCCGCCGAAGAACACCAGCTCGCCGCTGCCGAACTGCAGCCCGCCACCGCCGTTGCGCGCCTCGGCAAACGCCAAACCCAGCGCGCCGCAGGCGCCCAGCGCCAAGATCAGCGGCAGCCGCCAGGCCAGCCGCTCGACGCTTGCCGCCACGCCGAAGGTGAACGCCAGCAGCGGCACCGCCACGTAGAGGGTGGCCATCGACAGCGCCGTGGCGCGATGCGCGGCCCAGAACATGGCACCGAAGAAGCCCGCCAGACACAGCCCCATCAGCGCATACAGCAGCAGGCCGTGCTGCGCAGGCCACCAGTCGGCGGCGCGGCGGACCAGCGGCCACAGCGCCAGCGAGGCGATGGCAAAGCGCAGCGCGGTCAGCTGCAGTGGCGGCAAGCCCTCACTCATCACCCCCACCGCGGGAAACGACAGCCCTACCAGCAGCGCCCATAGCAGCATGCCGAGGTGGGCGCTGCGCGCAGCAATCGCCTGGCTCAATTTTCCCAGACGATATCGAGCGGCTCGCCACCGGCCATGCGCTCCAGATGGCTGGCCACCACACCCTCCAGGCGGTCGAGGGTCGGCTCATCCAGCGCCTCGATAGCCACCGCCAGGCGATCTGCCGTAGCATGCATCAGGCAGGTGCCATCGGCAAAGGCCACCCGGCCCTGCTCGGCATCGTGCTCGACCTCGAGCTTATGCGCCCAGTGCTTGCACAGGCGATTGATCAGCTTGCTGCCGTCGGCGGTAGCGATTTCAGTACGCGAAATAGGCATGGAACCTCCGTTGGGCGTCGGGCACGGCGCCCAACGCAGGGTAAGAAACCGTCACGACGCGAAACGCGCCAGGTGGAAGGGAGCGAGATCCACCGCCGGCGTCACTCCACACATCTGCTCGGCGAGTACGCGGCCGGTGACCGGCCCCAGGGTAAAGCCCTGATGGCCGTGGCCGAAGGCCAGCCACAATCCATCATGCCGCGGCGCGGCGCCGATCACCGGCAGCATGTCGGCCACACAGGGGCGGCTGCCCATCCACGGCGCGGCGTTGCGCCGCTCACCGAGCGGCAGCAGCTCACGGGCGACGCGCTCGGCGGCATCGAGCTGACCGTAACGCGGCGCGGCGTCCAGGGTGGTCAGCTCAGCCCCGGTGGTCAGCCGTACCCCAGCGCGCATCGGCGCTACCAGGTAGCCAGCATCGGCGTCGCGCAGCCAGTGGTTGAGCCGGGTGCCGTCCTGCATTGCATAGTGCATATGGTAGCCGCGCTTGGGAAACAGCGGCACGCGATAGCCAAGCGCGGCCAGCCAATACGCCGACCAGGGGCCGGTGGCCAGCACCAGCTCCTCGGCCTCGTGCACGCCAGCACTACTATGCAGCCGCCAGCCGCTGGCGGTCTGCTCCAGACGCTGGGCCTCGGCCTGCTCGACGCGACCGCCGGCAGCCTCGAAGGCCGCGGCATAGGCCTTGACCAGCGCGCCGGGGTCGCGCACCGTCCAGCCATTGGTCCAGTGCACTGCGCCCAGCATGCCCTCGCGAAGGTGCGGCTCGCGCGCCTTGAGTGCCGCGGCGTCGAGCACTTCATGGGTGACGCCGTACGCCTCGGCGATGGCCTCGGCGTTGGCGACCTGCGCCTCCAGCGAGGCCGACTGGCGAAAGCCATCCAACCAGCCCTGCTTGCACACCAGCGACTCGGCGCCAGCGGCGGCGATCAGCGCCTGGTGCTCCTCGGTGCAGCGTACCGTCAGCGAGGCGTAGGCCGGCACCGCTGCGGCGTGGCGCGCCGGGGCCGAATGCCGCCAGTACTGCATAAGCGGCCCGGCCGCGGCGAGCAGCCCGCGGGGACGGTAGCGGATATCGATCTGGCGGTTGGGCAGCACCCGCAGCAGGGTCGCCAGGTCGCGGGGAAAGGGGTACGGCTTGACCGCCTCGCGCTGGATGATCCCGGCGTTGCCGAAGGAGGTCTCCTCCCCCGGCGCGCGGCGGTCGAGCAGCGTCACCGCGCGCCCGCGCCGCGCCAGGTGGTACGCAATTGAAGTGCCAACCATGCCGGCGCCAAGCACCAGGGTCTCGCAGGTCATGTGGGTCGTCCTTGCTCACAGCCAGGCAGCAAATTCTGCCGCCTCAGCAGCTTATCAAGAATGCGAGACGTTTCGCACGTACTCACTCCGACACCCAAGGCCTCGAGTGTATGCGCCCGGTGAACACACCTTACGCTGAGGCTCCGCGCCGGCGACATTAGGTGTCCACCTATTTTAAGTGGGCACCTATCATGACGACCCCAAGTACCGAGCGTGAGATTCGCCGCCGGCGGCGCTACACCCGCGAGTTCAAGGCCAGCGTTATCGCCGCCTGTCAGCAACCCGATGTTTCGATTGCCCAAGTGGCCCTGGCATATGGGTTGAACACCAACCTCGTCCAGAAGTGGATCCGCCTGGCTAAGAAACAGAGCCACCTGCCGGCTCCGCCGGATTTCGTGCCGTTGCCTGTACCCACAACAACTCCAGAAAGGCCATCGGCTCAGCCCTCCTCCTCGGACATTACCATTGAGATCCCCAATGCACGTGGTGCCATCACCGTTCGCTGGCCGGTCAGCGATGCCGCGCAATGTGTACAGTGGTTGAAGGGGCTGCTGTGATGATTCGCATCGATGAGATCTGGCTGTCCACCGAGCCGTTAGACATGCGCGCCGGTCCCGATACCGCCCTGGCGCGGGTGGTCAAGGTGTTTGGCACCGCCCGACCACACTGTGCCTACCTGTTCGCCAACCGCCGCGGCAACCGCATGAAGGTACTGATCCACGATGGCTTGGGAGTCTGGCTCTGTGCTCGCCGACTCAATCAAGGCAAGTTCCACTGGGCCGGCAACTGGCACGGCGACCAGCTGGAACTGTCATCCGAGCAGGTGGCGGCGCTGGTACAGGGCCTGCCCTGGCAACGCATCGGTCCGGCGGGGGCCATTTCGGTACTGTAAGTCGCGCGGTGAACTTATCGGCACAGAAGGCGAGCCCTGGCCATTCGATAATCTGCGCATCCCTTTGCTGCTGGCGGGCTGGCATAATCAGAGGATGAAGACGCCGCCTGACTTGTCCCAACTCTCTCCCGATCAGCTCCGCCACCTGGCGGCAACGCTGATGGCGCAGGTGGAGGAAAAGGACCGGGCGCTGACACAGAGCCAAGAAACGCTACGCCACACCGAGCAGGTCAATCAGAAGCTGACTTATGAATTGGCGCTGCTTAAGCGCCACGCTTTCGGCAAGCGCAGCGAACAGCTCAACGTCCTGCAGATCAGCCTGCTGGAGGAGATGGTGGATGCCGACATCGCCGCCATCGAGACTGAGCTTGAGGATCTGAAGCTCACCTCCACTCCGCCGGTGCCCAAGAAGGCCCCCAAGCGCGCCCCCTTGCCTCCCGAGCTGCCGCGCACCGAGGTTCACCATGATCCGGAGAATGATCATTGCACCTGCGGTTGCCAGCTGCGGCGGATCGGCGAGGAGATCAGCGAAAAGCTCGACTACACGCCAGGCGTGTTCCACGTCGAGCGCCATGTTCGCGGCAAATGGGTCTGCGACCAGTGTGAGACGCTGATCCAGGCGCCGATGCCGGCCCAGATCATCGACAAGGGCATCCCCACCGCCGGCCTGCTGGCCCAGGTGCTGATCGCTAAGTATGCCGATCATCTGCCCCTCTATCGCCAAGAGCAGATCTTTGCCCGTGCCGGTGTACCGATTCCGCGCTCCACCTTGGGCGAGTGGGCTGGCATCTGCGGGGTGCGGCTCCAGCCACTGGTCGATGCGCTGCGTGACCTGTTGCTTGCCGAGCCCGTGCTGCATGCCGACGAGACCCCGGTGCCGATGCTGGCCCCAGGCAAGAAGAAGACCCACCGTGCCTACCTCTGGGCTTACGCCACGACGCCCTACGCCGGATTGCAGGCGGTGGTCTACGACTTCAGCGAGGGGCGTGGCGGTCAGCATGCCCGTGACTTCCTCGGTGAGTGGAAGGGCAAGCTGATCTGCGACGACTACAGCGGCTACAAGCAGAGCTTTGCCAAGGGCGTCACCGAGATCGGCTGCATGGCTCATGCGCGACGCAAGTTCGTCGACCTACACGTGGCTGCCAAGAGTCAGATTGCCAAACAGGCCATCGAACTGATCGGCCAGCTTTACCAGGTGGAGCGCGAGGCCCAGTCACTGAGCGCGGAAGAACGCCAACGACTGAGGGAGACACGGGCGAGGCCCATCGCCGACGCGCTGCACCGCTGGATGTTGGCTCACCGCGAGAAAGTGCCAAACGGCTCGGCGACGGCCAAGGCGCTGGACTATAGCTTGAAGCGTTGGGCGACGCTGACGCGCTACCTCGATGACGGCGGGTTACCCATCGACAACAACCGGGTGGAAAACCTGATTCGTCCCTGGGCGCTCGGTCGCAGCAACTGGCTGTTTGCCGGCTCGCTGCGCAGCGGCCAGCGTGCCGCCAACATCATGAGCCTGATCCAATGCGCCAAGCTGAACGGCCATGAGCCCTACGCTTACCTGAAGGATGTGCTCGAACGGCTGCCGACCCAGAAGGCCAGCCAGCTCCACGAACTCCTGCCCCACAACTGGCAACTCGTCGACTGATCATTCACAAAGGGTGATGCCCGTTCGCTTACCCTCGAGTGGCGTATGGATCACTTGCTGCGTTGAGCCCTGCCCAGACGCGCAAGGCCCCGGCATCCGGGATGCCAGGGCCTTGTCGTTTCAAGGAGCAGCGGAAACCTTACGGCTTCATGTCCTCGAAGAACTTCTTCACGCCGTCGAAGAAGCCGCTCTTCTTGGGCGAGTGGCTGTTGCTCTCGCCGAGGCTGTCCTGGAACTGGCGCAGCAACTCCTTCTGGTGCTCGCTGAGCTTGACCGGGGTCTCGAGCACGACCTTGCACAGCAGGTCCCCAGGAGGGCCGCCGCGCACCGGCTTGACGCCCTTGCCCTTGAGCCGGAACAGCTTGCCGGTCTGGGTCTCGGCGGGGATCTTGAGCTTGACGCGTCCGTCCAGGGTCGGCACTTCGAGCTCACCGCCGAGGGCGGCGTCGACGAAGTTGATCGGCACTTCGCACTGCAGGTGGCGGCCATCGCGCTGGAAGATATGGTGCGGCTTGATGGCCACCTGCACGTAGAGGTCCCCCGGCGGGCCGCCGTTGATGCCGGTCTCGCCCTCGCCGTTGAGGCGAATGCGGTCGCCGGTGTCCACGCCGGCGGGAATCTTCACCGACAGGGTGCGGGTCTCGCGCACGCGGCCCTCGCCGTTGCACTTGTGGCACGGCACCTTGATGTGCTGGCCGCTGCCGTGGCAGGTGGGGCAGGTCTGCTGCACGGCGAAGAAGCCCTGCTGCATGCGCACCTGGCCGTGCCCGGCACAGGTCGGGCAGGTCTCCTTGGTGGAGCCCGGCTCGGCGCCCTCGCCGTCGCAGCGCTCGCAGTCGACGTGGCGCGGCACGCGGATGTCGACGCTGGTGCCGGCCACCGCATCCTCGAGGTCGAGCTCGAGGTTGTAGCGCAGGTCGCTGCCGCGCTGTGGGGCGTTGGGGTGGCGACGCCCGCCGCCACCGCCGAAGATGTCACCGAACACGTCGCCGAAGATATCGCTGAAGCCGCCGGCACCCGCGCCGCCGCCGAAGCCACCACCACCGAAGCCACCGCCCTGGCCGTCGACGCCAGCATGGCCGAACTGGTCGTAGGCGGCGCGCTTCTCGCCGTCGGTCAGGACCTCATAGGCCTCGGAGACCTCGCGAAATTTCTCCGCCGCGCTGTCATCGTCCGGATTGCGGTCCGGGTGAAATTTCTGGGCCAGGCGCCGATAGGCCTTCTTGATCTCTTTTTGATCGGCCCCGCGCTCGACGCCGAGCACCTCGTAATAGTCACGTTTGGACATGGGTCTGTCCGCCTCCATAGCGACACTGCGGAAACACCAACGCGGGAGTCAGGCCCCCGCGCTGGTGTCATCCGAAGCTCAGATGTCGTGGTTACTGCTTTTTCTGGTCGTCGTTGACTTCTTCGTACTCGGCGTCGACCACGTCATCTTCGGGCTTGGCGCCACCATTCTGCTCACCGCCAGCCTCACCCTGAGCGGCCTCGGCCTGCTCGGCGTACATCTTCTGGGCCAGGTTGCCGGAGGCCTCGGTGAGGGCGCTGAGCTTCTGCTCGATGGCGTCCTTGTCGTCGCCCTTGACCACTTCCTCGAGTTCGCTGATGGCGCTCTCGATGGCCTGCTTCTCCTCGTCGCTGGCCTTGTCGCCGGCCTCTTCGAGGGTCTTGCGGGTGGCGTGGATCATGCCGTCGGCCTGGTTGCGCAGCGCCACCAGCTCCTCGAACTTCTTATCCTCGTCGGCATGCGCCTCGGCATCGCGCACCATCTGGTCGACTTCTTCATCGGACAGGCCGCTGGAGGCCTTGATGACGATCGACTGCTCCTTGTTGGTCGCCTTGTCCTTGGCCGAGACGTGCAGGATGCCGTTGGCGTCGATGTCGAAGGCGACCTCGATCTGCGGCACGCCGCGCGGCGCCGGCGGAATGTCGCTGAGGTCGAAGCGGCCCAGCGACTTGTTGCCGCTGGTCTGCTTGCGCTCGCCCTGCAGCACGTGAATGGTCACGGCGGTCTGGTTGTCATCCGCGGTCGAGAAGGTCTGGGTCTTCTTGGTCGGGATGGTCGAGTTCTTCTCGATCAGCGGCGTCATCACGCCACCCAGGGTCTCGATGCCCAGGGTCAGCGGGGTAACGTCGAGCAGCAGCACGTCCTTGACGTCGCCGCCCAGCACGCCGCCCTGAATCGCCGCACCCACGGCCACGGCTTCGTCCGGGTTGACGTCCTTGCGGGCGTCCTTGCCGAAGAAATCGGCGACCTTCTTCTGCACCATCGGCATGCGCGTCTGGCCGCCGACCAGGATCACGTCGTCGATCTCGGACGCCGACAGGCCGGCATCGGCCAGCGCGGTCTTGCACGGCGCCAGCGAGCGCTGCACCAGGTCTTCCACCAGCGCCTCGAGCTTGGCCCGGGTGACCTTGACGTTGAGGTGCTTGGGCCCGGTGTTGTCGGCGGTGATGTAGGGCAGATTGACGTCGGTCTGCTGGGCAGCAGAGAGCTCGATCTTGGCCTTCTCGGCGGCTTCCTTGAGGCGCTGCATGGCCAGGTTGTCGCCGGACAGATCGATGCCGGAATCCGCCTTGAACTGATCGACCAGGTAGTTGATCAGGTGCATGTCGAAGTCTTCGCCGCCCAGGAAGGTGTCGCCGTTGGTGGCCAGCACCTCGAACTGGGTCTCGCCGTCGACGTCGGCCACTTCGATGATCGAGATATCGAAGGTACCGCCGCCCAGGTCGTAGACAGCGATGGTCTTGTCGCCACGCGCCTTGTCCATGCCGTAGGCCAGCGCTGCCGCGGTGGGCTCGTTGATGATGCGCTTGACCTCGAGGCCGGCGATGCGCCCGGCGTCCTTGGTGGCCTGGCGCTGGCTGTCGTTGAAGTAGGCCGGCACGGTGATCACCGCCTCGGTCACTTCCTCGCCCAGGTAGTCCTCGGCGGTCTTCTTCATCTTCTTCAATACTTCAGCGCTGACCTGCGGCGGGGCCAGCTTCTTGCCCTTCACTTCCACCCAGGCGTCGCCGTTGTCGGCCTCGGTGATGGCGTAGGGCACCATCTTGATGTCCTTCTGGACCACGTCGTCCTTGAAGCGACGACCGATCAGGCGCTTGATGGCGTACAGGGTGTTGTGCGGATTGGTGACCGCCTGGCGCTTGGCGGCCTGGCCGACCAGCGTCTCGCCATCATCGGTGTAGGCGATGATGGACGGCGTGGTGCGGCCACCTTCGGCGTTCTCGATGACTTTGGCGCTATCGCCGTCGAGAACGGCGACACAGGAGTTGGTGGTCCCCAGGTCAATACCGATGATGCGTCCCATAGGAAATCCTCGAAAGTTGTCACTTGATTCGTACATCGCGGCCTTCGCCGCGGGGTTGTCGTCTATCTGGGGGCCGCCTGGCACTTTTCAAGACCCGCGCCCCCAATCGCCTTGACGTTGCTCAGTTCGCCGCCTGGCTGACCACCACCATGGCCGGGCGTACCAGGCGCCCATTGAGCAGGTAGCCCTTCTGCATCACGTCCATCACGGTGTTGGGCTCGAGCTCAGGGTTGGGCACCATCGCCATGGCCTCGTGGTACTGCGGGTCGAACGGCTCGCCGTGGGGCTCCACCGCCTCGACGCCGAACTTGCCGAACACGTCGAGCTGCAGCTTGAGGGTCATCGACACGCCCTCGCGGTGTGCGTCGCTGGCGCCGTCTTCCATGGCTTCCAGCGCCTTCTCCAGGCTGTCGACCACCGGCAGCAGCTCCTTGACGAACTTCTCCAGCGCGAACTTGCGCGCCTTGTCGGCTTCCTGTTCGGCGCGGCGACGCACGTTCTGCGCCTCGGCAGCGGCGCGCAGCGCCTGGTCCTTGGCCTCGGCGGCGCTCTGTTCGAGCTCCTCGATGCGCGCATTGAGTGCATCGACATCGGCGTCGCTGGCTACCGGCTCCTCGACCGGCTCGCTCTCGTCGGCTGCGGCCTCGATGGCCTCCTCGAGATCGCCATCCAGCGGCGTCTTCTGCGGCTCGGCGTCCTGCTCGGCGCGCTCCAACTCTTCATCTAGCGGCGTCTGCGGCTGTTTGGCCATGAGTGTCTCCTGACATCGAAAGACGGCACGCGGCCGCCTGAACATTTCACGACATGCAGTATCTGCAAGGCTGATTACTTCGATTTGCTGCCTATATGGGGATGCTGGCGTCAATCTCAAGGCGCACAGGGGTGCGGCGAGGCCACGAGCATTGTCGGCCCACATCAGCTACTGTATAAACGCACAGAGGGGTGATCCACACTGCAAGGAGATAGGCGGCCATGCTGGTACAGCTCGCAATTCGTGATTACGCCATCGTCGATAGCCTCGACCTGGAGCTGCACGGCGGCATGACCGCCATCACCGGCGAGACCGGGGCCGGCAAGTCAATCCTGCTCGGCGCCTTGGGGCTGTGCCTGGGCGAGCGCGCCGACGCCGGCAGCGTACGCCACGGCCGCGAGCGCGCCGACCTCTCGGCACGCTTCGATATCGCCGCCCTGCCCGAGGCGCAAGCCTGGCTGGAGCAGCGCGAACTGCCCGGCGACGACTGCCTGCTGCGCCGCGTAATCACCGCTGCCGGGCGCTCCAAGGCGTGGATCAACGGCCAGCCGGCGACCATCGCCGACCTCAAGGCGCTGGGCGAGCACCTGATCGAGATTCACGGCCAGCACGCCCATCAGGCACTGCTGCGCGAAGACACCCACCTGCGCCTGCTCGACGACTACGCCGGCCAGCGCGAGGCGGTCGCCGCCCTCGGCGAGACTCACCGCCGCTGGCAGCAGGCGCGGCGCAACCTCAAGCGGCTGAGCGAAGATGGCGACGAACTGGCGGCGCGCCGCCAGCTGCTGCGCTATCAGGTCGAGGAGCTCGACCAGCTGGCGCTGGCCGAGGGCGAGCTGGAGGCCCTGGAGCAGCAGCAGACATGCCTCGCCCACGCCGAGGAGACCCTGCGCGAGGCGCAGTTTGCCGCCGACTGCTGCGACCACGACGACGGCGGCGCCCAATCGCTGCTGGCCCAGGCGATCGGCCGGCTGGGCGCGCTGCCCGGCAGCGACCGCGGCAGCCTCGCCGAGGCCCTCGGCATGCTCGAGGAGGCGCGCATCCAGGTCGAGGAAGCGGGTCGCGAGCTGCAGCGTTTCGTCGACACCACCGAGCTCGACCCGGCGCGCCTGGCCGAGGTCGAAGAGCGGCTCGGCGCCGTGCATCGCATTGCCCGCAAGCATCATGTGCTGCCGGACGAACTGGTCGCGCTGCATCAGCGCCTGCAGCATGAGCTGGCCGAGCTCGATGGCGGCGAACATGACCTCGAAGCGCTCAGCCAGGAGGTCGAGCAGCTGCGCGACGCCTGGCGCCAGCAGGCCAAGGCGATCAGCGCGGCGCGCCAAGCAGCGGCGACGCGCTTCGCCGACGAGGTACAGGCGCAACTGGGCTTTCTGGCCATGGACAAGGCGAGCTTCGCGGTGCAGGTCGAGGCCCGCGAGACCGCGGCCGCAGACGGCATGGACACGGTGCGCTTCCTGATCAGCGCCAACCCGGGTCAGCCGCCGCGGCCGCTGACCAAGGTCGCCTCGGGCGGTGAACTGTCGCGGATCAGCCTGGCGATCCAGGTGGTGGCGGCCAGCCACTCGACCATTCCCAGCCTGGTGTTCGACGAGGTCGACGTGGGTATTTCCGGCGCCACCGCCGAGATCGTCGGCCAGCTGCTCAAGCGCCTGGGCGCCGACGGCCAGGTCATGACCGTGACCCACCTGCCCCAGGTCGCCGCCCAGGCCCACCAGCACCTGCATATCGAGAAACAGGCCGAGGCCGATACCACCTTGACCCAGATGATGTTGCTCGACGGCGCCGGGCGGGTACGCGAGCTGGCGCGCATGCTCGGCGGGGTCAAGCTCTCCGAGCGCACCCTGGCCCACGCTCGCGAGATGCTCGACGCCAGCCAGCGCGCCCATCACTAGCGCCTAGCGCCGCGGCCCCACACGAACTCGGCCCCGATCATGGATCGGGGCCGAGAGATGTGAAGCAGCTGCCTTGCGCTTACTTCTTCTGGATGCCTTCCTGACGGGTCGCCTTGGAACCCTTGGGGCGCACATACAGCACCAGGGCATGGTCCACCAGTTCGAAACCGTGCTCCTCGGCGATCTCCTGTTGACGACGCTCGATGGTCTCATCGAAGAACTCGATGATCTCACCGCTCTCGAGGCACACCATATGGTCGTGGTGCTCATCCTGAGAAAGCTCGAACAGCGCGTGACCGCCATCGAAATTGTGACGGATCACCAAGCCGGCAGACTCGAATTGAGTAAGCACGCGATAGACGGTGGCCAGACCCACGTCTTCGCCGGCATCCAACAGCGCCTTATAGACATCTTCGGCGCTCAAGTGGTGCTGACCCGGGGCATTTTCCAGGATCTGCAGGATCTTTACGCGGGGCAGGGTCACCTTCAGACCCGCCTTGCGTAGTTCATGGTTCTGATCGGCCATGGTCGCTCTTCGCAGTAACGTGTAGGGTCGGGTATGATCGACCGACTCAACGATAGTGAAGAACAGGCTCAAATGCAAAAGCTGATCAAAACCGTCACCCTTTCCGTTGCCTTCACTCTGGTAAGTGGGTGCAGCTACATAGGCGTCTACAAGCGCGACCTGGCCCAGGGCAATCTGGTGACTCAGGACATGGTCGGCCAGTTGCAGCCGGGCATGAGCCGCGACCAGGTGCGCGGCGTGATGGGCACCCCGCTACTCGAGGGGCCGTTCGACGCCAGACAGTGGGACTACCTGTTCCGTCTCGACGAGGCCTACGGCGGCGTTGACCAGCGCCGCGTCACCCTGACTTTCGACGGCGACCGCCTGGTCGATATCAGCCGCGATGGCGACCTGTCCCGCGACATCGACCTGATGCCCGAGGATGGCCCTGGCCCAGCCCCGGAAGGCGTCGGCCCGGACGACGGCATGGTCCCGCAGAGCCCGCAGCCCGAGGCACCACCCGAGCCCCAGGGCGGCGGCACCGCCCCGGCCGGCGGCGCACCCGCCGAGCGCGCGCCGGAGCCCAGCCAGCCGGAGCCCAGCCAGCAGGATCCGTCGCTCTGATTGCGACCTAGCTATCGATCAGCGCGCCTTGCCCTGCTCGGCGCGCCGCTTGCGCGCCTGCTTGGGATCGATCTGCAGCGGGCGGTAGACTTCAACCCGGTCGCCCTCGCTGAGCGGCTGGTCGTCGCGCTTGAGTAGCGTACCGAAGATGCCCAGCGGCGCTTTGCGGAAGAACGCTTCGCCCTGCTCGGGAAATACCTGCGCAAGCCCGGCCTGCAGCACCGCCTGACGAGCCGATGTACCAGGCGGCACCGCCAGCGCCACCAGCCGCTGGCGCTCGGGCAGCGCGAAGGCCACTTCAATCTCGATCATATCGCTCATCACCCAGCTCCCGGCGCACGTTTACCGCGCTCAGCGACCATAGAGATCGTCTGCGCGGCGGGTAAACGACTCCACCAGTTGCCCGGCGACCTGCTGAAACAACTTGCCGAAAGCCATGCCCAGCAACCGGTTGGCGAACTCGAACTCCATTTCCAGGCTCACCTTGCAGGCATCCTCGCCCATCGGCGTGAACAGCCAGCGGCCGCGCAGGCGCTTGAAAGGCCCCTTTACCAGCGATAGCTCGATGCGCTCCGGCTCGACCAGGTCGTTGCGGGTCATGATGCTGTGCTCGATACCCGCCCTGCCCAGGGTCATCTCGCCAATCAGGTGCTCCTCGTCGCGCTCGATCAGACGTGCCCGCCGGCAGCCCGGCAGGAACTCCGGATAGCGCTCGAAATCGTTGACCAGGTCGAACATCGCCTGAGGGGAGTGCCGCACCAGGGCGGACCGATTGACCGTAGGCATTTACCTCTCCGCTGACTTTGCTGGGCCGTACGCGTATCATGGTCGGCTATTTCGTCAAGCCTTGAATCTTATCACGCTTCCCCCCATCTCGAACGGGGCTGCCAAGGCATATCGACACACGAGGTTCCATGGCCAACAAGAAAGGCAAGGGCAAAGGCCCGTCCAGTTCCGTCATCGCCCAGAACAAGAAGGCACGCTTCGAGTACCACATCGACGAGACCTTCGAAGCGGGCCTCGCGCTGGCCGGGTGGGAGGTAAAGAGCCTGCGTGCCGGCAAGGCCCAGCTCACCGACACCTATATCCTGATCAAGAACGGCGAGGCCTGGCTGTTGGGCAGCCACATCACCCCGCTCAACACCGCCAGCACCCATGAGATCGCCGACCCGACGCGCACCCGCAAGCTGCTGCTGCATCGCAAGGAGATCGCCAAGATCTTCTCGCGCACCCAGGACAAGGGCCACACCTGCGTGCCGCTCAAGCTGTACTGGAAGAAGAACCTGATCAAGTGCGAGCTGGCGCTGGTGACCGGCAAGAAGCAGCACGACAAGCGCGCCACCGAGAAGGAGCGCGACTGGAACCGCCAGAAGGCGCGGATCATGCGCGATCACTGAACGGCGCACGCTTGAACTGGCGTCGCGCCGCCCCCACCTGATAGAATGACGAGGTTCCACGGGGGCGACATGGCTTCGACGCCGGTGACAACCTCCTAGGTGCATGCCGAGAGCGTGATGTATCTCGTAAATCCAACATCACGATTAAATAGTCGCAAACGACGACAACTACGCTCAGGGCGCGCTGGCAGCTTAATAGCTGTTAGCTTCTAGTCCGGCCCCAAAGTGATGTGCCCATTCATCACGGCGGGGATATGAGCGCAAACTGATGGGATCGCGGTTGGTGGTGTCCTCTCGCCAATCGCTAAACCTTAGAGGAATCGCGTAGCTGGATCCTGCCCGTCGGAGCCAGTGGCGTTAAATCAAAAGACGGACCTAAGCATGTAGAGCCGAAGAGCGAGTGCCGGCGGACGCGGGTTCAATTCCCGCCGCCTCCACCAACACTAGGTTTCAGGACCTTCCAGAAAGCACCAGAAACCGTATGAACAGGGGCCTCCGGGCCCCTTTCTTGTGTCTGGACACGGCATACCAGCCCCCGATCTCACTACCCCGACAAGCCGGCGAACATCCCGCCTTGCAGCAAAAAATAATTCAAGTCTGTGGCCGACAGGCCGATATCCGTCGCAGACAGCCGCAGGCAAGAGCGGCTTTCAGAGGTTATGGACTTGTGCTAACTTAAATTGTTACCAAACGTCAATAATATTTTCCCATAGTAACAGACCCGGTTCTAGCCGGCCGTCAATACGTTAGGGATGACTTAGCCAGTGACAGCAACTCAACTGCCTCGCTCCGTGAGAGAGTTCCGCCTAGCGCCAGCTCTGCATATGACGCCTGGCCAACGCTCTGCCCGCACCACTGACGCTGCTCGCCATGACATGGGGGGCAGCCATGTCAGCGATACTACTGCATAGTGGTAAATCTGAGCACTTTCGCGCTCTCGGTGAAACAGGCCAGCCTGTTCACCATGCTGCACTTCAGCTGCGCAAGGTCATCTCACGCCGGCTGCCAGGCAAGGAGCGCCACCTGGCCGTGCCACAACGCGACCAGCAGGGCGAGGGAGTCGACTGGTACAGTGGCATTTCTGGCGATGTGGTTCCCTGGAGAAGCGCCACGGAGGAGGAGCGAGCAAACGCCCGAACTCAGTTGGAGGCGTTTCGAAAGGATGTCGTCGCACTCAATCAGGCGCCCGTCGACGGGCTCAGCGGCGATCATCGAGTGTTCACCCGCCTGGTCAAATGGGTCGGCCACTTCCCCGATGAAAGTTTCATCTATCTCGTCGATGGCACGCCTGTCATCACCTTCTGGGGGTTCATTCATCCAGAGGCCGACCGCCACGCCAACCCCCTGCTCTGCCTATACCCATCAGCGGCCGCCGATACGGCACGGTTCACACCGCCGTCGACAGCCATCACTCCGCCGCCCGAGCCTGAGCCTGAGCACCGATCTTCTCCTATCGCACCAGCACGCCCATGGTGGCGACGCTGGTGGTGGCTACTGCCGCTTGCCTTGGCCATCGGCTTGCTGCTCTTGGTGCTCAGGGCCTGCAGCCCCTCTGTCAACGATCCAGGCCTTACGGCGCCGACGCTAGGGATTGGAGGTACAGAGGTCGCGTTCCCGCGGTCCTTGTGGCAAGGCCGAGATACCTGGCCGTTCAGCCGCTGGGGAAGCAGCGCGACCACCGCCCCGAACCTGACCTCGCAAGGCCTCGACGGTGGCCTGCCCGAGCCCTCGATCGACGCTCGCCTTCCTGAGATGAGCGTGCCGGATGTGCCCATGCCTGACCCGACGGCAGCCGACAGCGAACTGCCGGGTATGACAGGCCTTGACGCTCCCCTACCCGACGAGACCCCGGAGCTCGATGCAGTGCCCGACGCTGTCGGCCTGCCGGAAGACATGGTCCCGCCCGAGTTGGTCACCGACCATCCACCCACGGCAGCTGCGCCAGGCGGACTGACCACCGCCCCCACCTCGGCCACTCGAGAGCCACTGATCCTGCCTCCCGATGCAGCTGACGGACACGCCGCATTCCTGAATGGTAACTGGCGCGGCGCAGGCGTTATGGACAATCAGACGGGGCGCCCTCTGCAGGTAACCTACGTATTCGATCAGGGGGAGGGGCATATGCATATCCAGCGAGGCGGGCAAAACGGCATGACGTGTACGGGCCCAGTCAACGCCGCCATGCTAGATGGACGACTCAATGTGGAAGCCCAGCAGCGGGCTCGCTGCGAAGACGGCAGCCACTACGAGATGCCACGCGTGCAATGCCACCAGGGAGATGCCGAAACAGCCAGCTGTGCGGCCAGCTATGACGACGAGTCTTTCCCCATCCAGTTGCACAACGCCGACTAACAGGACGGTCAATCGATCATGCTGCCAGACATCATCAAGTTCGAGGAAGTGGCCACCCTTATTAGCCACTCCGGGGTCCAGTTTCTGGACTTCGGCCTGATACTCGACCCCCGCCGGGAGCCTGCGGGCGAGTTCAAGTACCTGGCCAATACCGACAAGATGCTGACCCGACTGCTGGTCAATCAGGAGACCGGAGCGCTTTTTCACGTCATCGAGAGAGACGGCGCCAAGGAAATCCTCGAGGAGGTTCGAGAGTCGGATTTCGACGTTCCCATCGCCACCAGCCTCGACCAATTGAATGGCGCCTGGCTACCCGTACCCTTCTTGCGCTTCCGCCCGCCAGGCAAGTTCGATGAAGGTCCAGCCAACTGGGCACGTATGCGTCTGGTGGCGCTCGATGAGCCGGACCTTGATGGCCACACCCATCGCCTGACACTGGCATTCGACACCCGCGCCATGCCTCGCCGCGACAACACGGCTTACCTATGCCCTACCGATGACGACATCAGCGCCGGCGCCAACTTCCGCCTAGCCACCATGGCTGTCGACATGCGCTGGTTCATGGACCAAGCCTGGGTCAAGGAGTGGCTGGAAGAGCTGTTCCGCGAGGCCAACCCTGGGCTGGACAGCCAGGAGGAGGAGGAGGCACTCGACGAGCGACTGCACTTCGCCCACTATCTCAATGTCTTGAGCCTACTACACCGTCCCATCAAAGCGGAGCACCGCGAGCCTACGCCACGGGTCGAGATTCCCGACCTCAAGATGATTGCCCAGATCGAGGGCGCCATTCCCGTCGATCTGGTGCTCGACGTCGGCAACTCCCGCACCTGTGGCATCCTAATCGAGGATCATGCCCAGTCGGGCATGGGGCTTAAGCACAACTATGTGCTCGAACTGCGCGATATGGTTGATCCTGAGAGGGTTTACAGGGATCCCTTCGAGAGCCGTATCGAATTCTCCCAGACGTTCTTCGGCAAGGACCACTTATCGGTCAAGAGCGGCCGCCATGACGCCTTTCTATGGCCAACCATCGCCCGGGTCGGGGTCGAGGCAGGCCACCTCGCCGGACGTCGCCGCGGCACCGAAGGCTCCACCGGGCTGTCCAGCCCCAAGCGCTATCTGTGGGATGAGGAGCCATACCGTCATGGCTGGCGTTTCAACAGTGCCTATGTCAGCACCGAGACGGAGCCTCTCGCCACGGCGGCCCCCTTCTCGCACCTGATCAACGAGCTGGGTGATGCCCTCTACGCACTGCCGGAAGAGGAGCAGATGCCGGTCTTCAAGCCTCACTACTCGCGCAGTTCGCTGATGACCTTCATGCTCGCCGAAGTGTTGGCTCAGGCACTGATGCAGATCAACAGTCCTTCCCAACGCATTCGCCAGGGCCATACCAACCGGCCACGACAGCTGCGCTCGATCACCCTGACGGTGCCACCGGCAATGCCCCAGGCAGAGCGTAGCCTGCTGGTATCACGGCTGGAGCACACAGTGGCACTGGTATGGAAAAGCCTAGGCTGGCATGCCGACTTCGAGGAGAGCAATCCCTACGAGGCTACCGATGACGGTACCCTTAAAGTGCCCATGCCGAGGCTTAGGGTGGAGTGGGACGAAGCCTCCTGCGGTCAGCTGGTCTATCTCTATACCGAGATCAAGGAGAATTTCGCCGGCCATCCGGAGGAGTTCTTCGATGCCCTGGCTCGTCCAGGCAAACCTGACCGGGAGCGCATCAGCCTTGCCACCATCGATATCGGCGGCGGCACCACCGACCTGGTGATTACCGATTACTATCTTGACCGCAACGGCACCAGTAGCAGCGGCAGCAATGTCTTCGTGGTGCCAGAGCAGCGCTTTCGCGACGGCTTCCGGGTCGCGGGCGACGACATACTACTCGACGTCATCCAGCTGTTCGTATTGCCCAGCTTTGAAGCAGCCCTCAAGCAGGCCGGCGTGGTCTCGCCCGACGCGATGATGTCGCGGCTATGCGGCCAGGAAGGTGCCAATGCCCAGGAGCAGGTGCTGCGCCAACAGCTCAACCTACAAGTTTTTGCCCCATTGGGACTGGCCCTACTCGAGGCCTATGAGTCCTTCGACCCCGAGCACCCCAGCGATCCTGAGACACTCACCTACGGTAAGCGCCTCGGCGAGCAGGCCGTGAGTGATTCCGTGCACCGTTATGTCGAAAGCGCTGTACGTCGCGAACGGGGTGGCGATCTCAATTTCGACCTGCTTGGTATTCCGCTCACTGTCAATCTGATCGAGGTGCATCGCGCCTTCCTCAAAGACCGCTTCAACATCTGCAAAACCTTGGCCTCACTATGCGAAGTGGTCTTCCAGTACCAGTGCGATACCCTGCTGATCACCGGGCGGCCCTCGCGTCTACCCGGCATCCAGGCCTACCTGCGCAGGATGCTACCGCTGCCGCCGGGGCGCATTCTGCCGCTACAGGGCTACCGTACGGGCAGTTGGTATCCCTTCCATCGCAATGGCCGCATCGACGACCCCAAGAGCACCGCCTCGGTGGGCGCGATGCTCTGCCTGCTGTGCGCGCAGCGCAATCTCTCCAACTTCTTCTTCCGTGCCGCCACCCTGCGCCCATACTCGACCATTCGGCACATAGGCCTGATCGATAACAACAACACTATCCCCGATGCCGACGTGACCTATCGCGACATCGAGACTACCGAGGACGGCACCACCATTCTGCTACCGGAAAACGAGGACGGTACCGCCCCCGCCATCGAGATGCGCGGCCCGCTACGCATCGGGTTTCGCCAGTTGGCAGCGCAGCGTTGGACCGCTTCACCGCTCTACGTCATGGACTTCACTGCAGCAGGCGCCGAAAAGCTGGCCAAGGCCGAGGCAAAGAGCGGACACGCGCCGGTGCTCAAGGTGCGGTTGGCCGTGGACGAACGGGCAGGCAAGGGCGGCCTGATCAGCGACCGCCTGAAGGTTGCAAGCGTCGATACAGATAGTGAAGCGAGCTTTACCCCAAGGGACCTGAGGCTTCAGCTCAACACCCTTATTGATGCAGGCCTTGGAGACACCAACTACTGGCTTGACAGCGGGAGCGTGAAGCGCACATGAACCAGTTGACACCCGAACAGCACCGACTCAATGCCGGTTGGCAGGCCTTCCATGAGGGCGCCGGCGCCGCCTTGACGTGGATCGAGGCGGTGCGCGACAGCGCCCCAAGCCTGGACAGCGAGGCCGATCAGTTGAGCCTGGAGTTCTATCGCGCCCGCAACCTGGCAACAAGCCTGTCGTGTGCCGCCATCACGCCCATGACCGTTGGCTTCTTTGGCCTCTCACAAGCGGGCAAGTCCTACCTGATCTCGGCACTTGCCGCCGGCGAAAACGGCAAGTTGGAAACCCGCTTCGGCCCAGCACGCCTCGATTTCATTGAACACGTCAACCCGGTCGGCGGTGGCAAGGAGGCCACTGGCCTGGTCACTCGTTTCAGCCGCAGCGCCCATTCCGGCCCAGCGGAATACCCTGTCGAGCTCAAGCTGTTCAGCGAAATAGAGGTCGCCAAGGTATTGGCCAACGCCTGGTTCAACGACTTCGACCATGAGCGCGAGGACGTCTACGAGATAGACGAAAACAAGGTCTCGACCGCGCTGGCTCCTCATGAGGGGGAGCTAGGTGATGTCCTGCAGCCAGGGGTGACGCCGGAGGGCGTCGTGGAGCTGTGGGACTACTTGCAGGCCAGCTTCCCCAAGTCAGTCAGCAAACTCAACGCTCGTTACTGGCCTAGAGCCCTCAAGCTGGCCCCTCGCCTCAATAGCCATCAGCGTGGGGCACTATTCTCCTTGCTGTGGGGCGAGCAGCCCGAGCTGACCAATCTCTACCGCCAGTTGACCCAGTCGCTGGGCGCCCTGGGCCATGCGTCACGGGTGTTCGCTCCGCTGCGTTGCCTGGTAGTACAAGATGGCGACGGCTTAAGCCAGCGCGACAGCATCATGAACGTGGATATCCTCGAGCGCCTCGGCACCGCCCATGATCTGCCGCTGGATGTCTGCCCTGCAGCAGGCGAGGACATTGGCGCTCCAGTGAGCCTACCAGTAGCCCAGCTTGCCGCGCTCACCGCCGAGCTCTCCTTCCCCTTGGTGGAGCCCACTCGCGATCCTCGGGTCGAGAAGGTCGATCTGCTCGATTTTCCGGGCTACCGCGGCCGTCTCAATCTGCGCGATATCGGTGAGCCCGGTAGCCCGGAAGGGTTGTCGCAACTCCTGCTGCGCGGCAAGGTCGCCTATCTGTTCGAACGCTACACCGACAGCCAGGCAATGAGCGGCTTGGTGGTGTGCACCAGCTCCAGCAAGCAGAGCGATGTCACCAGTGTGGGTCCGGTGCTGACCCGCTGGATCGAAAAGACCCAGGGGGCAACGCCCGAGGAGCGGGACAGTCGCGATCCCGGTCTGATCTGGGCGCTGACCATGTTCGACATGCGCATCGTGGGCTCTCTGCAACAGACCGACAGTCAACTGCGTGAAGGCTGGGAAGGCCTGACCAAGATGACCATGCTCGAGCGTTTCGGCAGCTATGACTGGATGCAGGAATGGGCTCCTGGCCAAGCCTTCGATAACACCTTCCTGGTGCGCAAGCCACGCCTGCCAGTCCCTTTCCTGGTCAGCGAGGCAGAGTGCGAGATTGCCATCCATGACGATGCCGCTGACGCCCTGTCACGCATGCAGGCCACCTTCGTCGAGAGCCCCTCGGTACTGAAGCATATCGCCCAGCCGGCCGACGCCTGGCAGGCTATGCTGACCCTGGACGATGGCGGTATGGCACGCATCGGCGACTACCTGGGGCGCATCGCCGGCCTCGAGTACAAACTCGGGCGCATCAGTCACCAGCTCGATTCCACTCGACGCGCCTTGATCGAGGAGCGTCTAGCCAGATGGCACTTCGGCGATTCAGACGGCGAAGTCGCCGAGAAGCGCGATATCGCAGCTCGTTTCTGGAAGGAGCTGCAGACGCGCCTGCCGTCTCTGGGCGAGTTGCAGTACCAGTTGGAATTGCCAGAAGAGACGGTGCGTGACCTCTACTTGAGCGACAGCGAAGACAGCCTTGCCAATGAGCCGCAAGGCGAGGAGAGCCCTGCAGCCAATGATGGTGGGCTTTACGGTAGCAGCGACTTCGGCCTGGGGGGCGGATTGGGCGACCTCCCCTTCGGCGAGGTGTCCGGCAGGGCCGATAGTGCGACCTCCATCTCCTCTGACGCACCAGTGTTGCAGAGTGCCGACCACCGTTTTTCCCGTGCTGTGTACAACGCCTGGGTCGGCCAGGTGCGTGAACTACCTCAGCGCCAGGGCCTGCTGCGAATGCTTGGCCTAGAGCGTGATCTGGTCAAGCTGCTCGGCGATGAGCTGATCACGGCCGCCAGCCGCCATAAGGTACAGGAGCGCTTGCACGAAGCGCTGGTCAAGCGCGTCCAGAGCGGCGCCCGCCGCGACCGCCTCGTGGCACGTCAGGTGTTGGCCGCCCAACTGGTACTGGGCGACTTCATCGCCTGGCTCGGCTTCCACTACCAGCGGGTAGATCAGCGTCCCGCCAGCTTCATTGGCGCCAAGGCCCATCTGTTCAGCTATGAGCAGCGCACCATCCCCCGTGCCACGCTACCCCAGCTGCCCGAGCAGCCGGTCAACCAGGCCATGGTCTATCTCGGCGACTGGCTCTCCGCCCTCTGCCTGATGACCCAGGAGAATGCCGGCCACAGCGGCGGTCGCGAAATCACCATTGAACAGAACGAACGTCTCGGCAATGTGCTGGAGATGTTCACCGCCGGAGATAGGGCCCATGCGTAGGATTGAACTCAGGCCGCTGGATCCCCACCAGCCCGGCTATGGCCAACTGGTCATCATCGGCGGGCAGGGCGATGGCCAAGACTTCTCGCTGGATATCCAACGCAATCAAGACGAGAACTTCTTGCAAGAGGATGGGCAATGGCGCAGCAATGCCTTCAGGTTCCATTTGCCGCCCTTCCAGCAAGGTTCAGATGCAGGCCTGATGGCAGTGGTCGACGACAGGATCGTCGATCCCCTATTGGAAAATACCAATGCCACCTACATGGCCAGGCTGTATGGCCCCGATGGAGCCGAGGTAGGCAGGGCTCGTCTACGCCTCGCCAATGGCCTGATGCCCTCAGGCGCCAGCGGCAGCTCACCTTCGCCGCAAGCCGGGGGCCCGCTGGTCACGCCGCAGCCGACCACCGCCCAGCCGGAGTCCTCGCCAGCGCCCGAACCATCTGCCGAGCCGCCCCCCCCTACAGAGCCGACCGAGCAGCCCCCTCACAACGAAGGGAAAAAGCGCAGGCGCTGGCCATGGATCCTGCTTGGCGTGCTGATTCTTGCCGCTGTCATGGGCGGCACCGCCTGGTTTGGCATGCATATGCGCGACCAGGGTGCGGCAGGCCTAGGGGACGATACCGAGGAAATCGTGGACGAAGACGTTCCACTCGAAGACACAACGGACGAGAGCGAGACCAACGAGACAGAGACGACTGGCGAGGAGGTCGACAACGACCTACTCGGTGAGGTCGCCCCCATTGTGGAAGGCTCTGCTGCTACTGCCGGTCCCTGCGCCCTGGAGCGCATGGGGGAAATGAGCGAGCTGGAGTTCATCCAGGCCTGCACCGCTGCTGGCAACGAGGCCGGTGACATGCTCAATGTAGTGGATCAGGCACTTGCCAATGAGCACTGTGGCATTGCTCGCCGTCTCTACGCCCACCAGGCGCTCAACGGTAATGCCGCGGCAGCCTTGGCCTATGCCCGCGAGTTCGACCCGCAGCATCACGCGCCTAGCGCATGTTTCCAGGAGCCCGACACGGAAACGGCGATCTTCTGGTACGAGACAGTGCTGAGTGTCGATAGCGACAATAGTGAAGCCAGCCAGCGCTTGGAGGCGTTACAGCGATGATGTCACGCCAATCCTTATTGAGCCTGACGGTAGCCCTCCCGCTAATCACCGCTTCTCTTCCTGCGCTCTGCGATCTACGTCCGCTGCTGCAGGAAGGCAAGCAGACACTCTATCAGCGTGTGCTGACCACCCCCGGCTGCCTGCTTACCGAGCAGGCCGCGGGCTCCGGCGGGGAGCTTCAGCCGGCATTCAATCGCTTCTATGTATACCAGCGTCGTGAGCAGCAGGGCGAGGAGTGGCTCGAGGTTGGGCCCGACAGCTATGGAAGTATTAGCGGCTGGTTACCGACCTCCTGCACTGTCGACTGGAAGATGCAGCTCACGCTGGCGTTCACCAACCCAGCCAACCGCGACCGCCTGATGTTCTTCGGCGAACAGGACGGCCTGATGGCGATTTTCGATGATTTCGAACCCTCCGGCCAGGTCGCCCCGCTGCGCGCTCAACTGCGTCGCGATGGCGAAGCGCCGGGCATCGTCGCCCAGGAGCCGGAATATTTCGTCGACCTCCACGAGCAGTTCTATCTGCTGCCTATCCTGGAAGGTGAAGAGATCATGACCGAGGCGGGGTTCATGACCCGCCTACTGCGGGTCGCCTCGGTCAGCGAAGCCGCCGAGGAGGAGGCCCAGCAGGCACCCGATGACGTCTCTGCCCAGCTGCGCGAATTCAACGCTGGCGTGGTCTTCGTCATCGACTCCACCATCTCCATGGGGCCGTACATCGAACGCACTCGTGAGGCGGTAGCGAGAATCTACCAGCGCATCGAGCAAGAGGACCTTACTGACCGGGTGCGCTTCGGCCTCGTGTCATTCCGCGATAGCGTCGATGCGGCCCCCGGCATCGACTATGTAACCCGCATGTACGCCAACCCTGGGGAGGTCGAGAGTGGCAGCGACTTCATGGCGCAAGTGGCCGATCTGAGCGAGGCCCAGGCCTCCACCGTAGGCTGGGAAGAGGATGCCTATGCCGGGGTGATGCAAGCAGTCGATGACGTTGAGTGGAGCAACTTTGGCGCACGCTATATTGTGCTGATCACCGACGCCAGTGCCATCGAAGCAGACAGCGAGCGCTCCTCCACCGGCCTCGATGCCGACCAGGTACGGCTCGAGGCCGCTCGTCACGGCATCGCCGTCTATACCCTGCACCTCAAGACTCCCGGCGGTGAGCAACGCGGCGACCACGCCACCGCCGAGGCACAATACAGCAACCTCTCCACCTTCACCGGCACCGGCACGTCGCTCTACTACCCGGTCGATACTGGCGACGTGGCGCTGTTCGGCCAGCGCGTCGATGCCCTGGCAGCCGCCATCACCGATCAGGTGCACGCCGCCTACCTCGGCGAGGAAGCCATCGGCAGCGCCCTGCATGCCGAGGACGATACCGAAGACGCCGGCCAACAGCGCCTGCGCGACGATATGGCGCTTATTGGCCATGCCATGCGGCTGGCCTATCTTGGCCAAGCCACCGGCAGCCAGGCGCCGCCGGTATTCGAGGCTTGGATCAGCGACCGCGACCTGATTGCGCAGCACGTCCCTACCACCGACGTTCGGATACTGCTCACAAAGGGCCAACTGAGTGACCTCAGCGACGTAGTGAGCGAGATTCTCGACGCCGCCAACGCCGGCTTGATCTCCCCCACCGACATGTTCGAGCGTCTGCGCTCCGTGGCCGCTGCCATGGGGGCCGACCCCAATCAGTTGCAGCAGGGCGACGGACAGCAGCTCGGCGAGCTGGGGCTGATGGGCGAGTACCTCGAAGACCTGCCCTACCAGAGCGAAGTACTCAACCTGGATGAGGAAACCTGGCTGAGCTGGGATGGTCTCCAGCAGGAGCGCTTCATTCGCCGCTTGACCACCAAGCTGCGCCACTACCAGCGGTACAACGCGGACGTGGACCGTTGGGTGGCGCTCGCGGAAGGCGCCGACCCTCGCGACGATGTCTATCCCGTCCCGCTTGAAATGATGCCCTGAGCCGCCATGCTTACCTTGAGCGAACTGCGCGTCACTCGCGGCCATGGCAGCGGACGCCATGAGGTTCACCTCCCCCGTCTCGAGCTGGCCGCTGGCGACATGCTAGCCATCGTGGGCCCCAGTGGTTGCGGCAAGAGCACTCTTCTGGAGGCCCTTGGGCTGCTGCTCAAGCCGAGTGAGCTTGGCCGATATGCGCTAGGTCCGGAAGCAACTGATCTGGCAGCGCTGTTACGTGACGCAGACGAATCGGCCCTGGCCACGATCCGCTCTCGCGATTTGGGCTTCTTGCTGCAGAACGGAGGATTACTCCCGTTCTTGAGCGTTCGCGACAACATCGCGCTGCCGCGCCGCCTACTGGGCCTGCCGGTGCTCAGCGATCGAGTGGACCATGCCTGCGACGTATTGGACCTGGCGGCACTCCTCGACAAACGCCCAGCGGCATTGTCGATCGGCGAGCGCCAGCGCACCGCCTTCGTCCGCGCCATGGCCCATGAACCGCGCCTGCTACTGGCCGACGAGCCAACCGCCGCCCTGGACCCCCAGGCTGGAGAAAAGCTGTTCGGATTGATCCTCACGCTGGTCCAGGAGCTGGATATGGCAGCTCTGGTGGTATCCCATGATCGCGCGCTGGTAAATCAGTTCGAGCTTCCAAGGCTGGTCGCTACCCTAACGCCAGGAGGATCTCGCTTTGAGCCAGAGTCCTAGCCCTGTGCGATCGTGCCGAGCCGGCTTGATCTTGCGCCTTGCCATTCAGGATCTCTGGCATGACAGGCAGGTATCACTGTGCATCGCCGCGGCCTTGGTCGCCGTCATAGCCCCTCTGCTGCTGCTGTTCGGGCTCAAACATGGGGTCGTCAACCAGCTGCAGCGCGAACTGCTCGACGACCCCCGCAACCTTGAAATCCGCATGCTGACAAGTGGCAGCTACGACGAGAGCTGGCTCGATGAAGTGCGCGCGCACCCGGGGGTCGGCTTCGCCATTGGCCAGACCCGTTCGCTCAATACCCAAGCCGACCTCCTGCGCGACCGTCAGCACTTCCTGGAGGGGGTAGAGCTGATTCCTACTGCCGCGGGTGACCCACTCCTGGCCGGCCAGGCCCGCCACCCTGAAAGCACCGGTGTAGTGCTCAGCGAGCCAGCCGCACGACGCCTCGGTGTGAGCGTGGGTGATCGGCTGACCCTGGCGGCCAGCCGCCGCCTGGAGGGTCAGCAGGAGCGAGGCCAGCTGCAAGTGGAGGTAATCGGTTTACTGGCGGCGGCTCGCTTTGCGCGCCCGGCGGCTTTCGTGGACCTATCCTTGCTGATCGAGCTGGAGCGCTTCCGTGATGGACATGCCAGCTCGCTGCTCGGCGTGGAGCATGGCGCGCAGCGTGGCGACTATCCTGTACGCTTCGCCCGGGCACGCATCTTCGCTCGTGAGGGAGATGCCGTGGCTGGCGTCGTCGAAGCCCTTGAAGCGCAACGCATCGAGACGGCCAGCCGGCTGGCCGAGATCGACAATGTGCGCGCCATCAGCAGAGTGCTCGGACTGATCTTCGGGGTTATCGCCGCCACAGCGCTGGTCGGCTGCTTGGCCTCCATGGCCGGCGCTTTCATGGCCAATGTCGACCGCAAGCGCCGCGAATATGCCGTGCTGCGACTGCTCGGCTTCCAGCGCCCCGCCATCGCCGCCTTCATAGCGCTGCAGGTAGGACTCTTGACCCTGCTTGCCTTCGGCGTCGGCCTGGGGTTGTTTGCCCTCGGCTCAGCCATTTTCAATCGTGCCCTGGCCACCAGCCACATGGCAGCCGGCGTCGTCAGCCATATTACCCCCGCCCACGCCCTCATCGCCTTGGCGTTGACCCTCGGGGTCGCTCTGTTGGTGGCGGTCATCGGGGTGTTGCGCGCCTTCAACATCCAGCCAGCGGAGAGCCTGCGTGAAGCCTGACCTGCAACCCGTCACTCTTCTCACCACCCTGGCCGCCGGTCTGGCGATATCTCTTGTCGCACACGCCCAACCTGGGTGGGATGAACGGCTCTATAATCCAGCCCCATTGGAGGATGACGTGGTCCTGCCGATGCCCTGTGGTGGTGCCATGGCGTTTCGTCAGATCCACGTGCCGGTCAGCAAGCCGCTGGACGACTTTCCCGTACAAGTGGGCCAGGATGGCACTGGCTGGGGCTACGTCGAGCAAACCAGGCCGGCGTTTATCTCCGGCAGTTTCAGTGGTGGCGATGGCAGCGCTTCGCGCCACTATCTACTGGCCAAGTACGAGCTAACAGAACTGCAGTACGAGGCGCTAATGGCCGACGAGTGCCCTGCGCCGTCCAACCGCAAGCGGCTGCCGCATGTGGCGCTTAGTTGGTTCGATGCCATGCAGCTCAGCGACACCTATAACTTGTGGCTGCGCGAGCAAGCACCCGAAGCACTGCCCAATGAAGATGGGGCGCAAGGTTTCCTGCGTATGCCTACTGAAGTGGAGTGGGAATTCGCTGCCCGCGGCGGACTGGAGGTCAGCACAGCAGAGTATCGTGATTCCCGCTATCCCATGCCGCAAGGCCTCAACGCCCATGAGTGGTTCGCTGGCGCCCAATCTTCCAACGGACGGCTGCAGTTGGCGGGCCTGCTATCTCCCAATCCATTGGGGCTGCACGACATGCTGGGCAATGCTGAAGAGATGATGTTCGAGCCTTTCCGCCTCAACAAGCTGGATCGTCAGCACGGCCAGGCCGGCGGTTTCGTAGTGCGAGGTGGCAGCTACCTGACGCCACGTGAAGACCTGCGTACCGCCATGCGTGGCGAAGAGCCCTACTACGCAAGTGACACGCATCATCGCGGCCGCGCCACTGGCCTGCGCTTGGCGCTGGTCGCCCCGACCCTCACCTCCCGTGAGCGCATCGCCGCCATCGCAGCCGGTTGGGAGGAGCTGGGTCTCGGCGACGACGAACTCGACGGCTCGCCAGGCACCGTGATGCAACTGGCCGAACTGGCCTCCGGTGTCGAGGACGACGGCCTGCAGGAACAGCTGCAGTCGCTCGAGCGCCAGCTCCGTGCCAGCAACCAGCGACAGGAAGAAGCCCGCAACCAGGCCATTAGGGCCAGCCTCAATCTGGGGGCATTCCTCTGCACCAAGCTCGAGGATGATGGCGTCTTCTACGACTTTCTGGCCGACAACTATCAACTCAATTGCGAAGGCGATGACCCAGATGCCAGCTGCGCCATGCGGCAGTCACGCCTTACCGAGCAAGAGCAGCGACTGCAGGGGCTGAGCCGTTACTACGCCAGTAGCC
This sequence comes from Halomonas socia, assembly GCF_010977575.1. Classification (GTDB taxonomy): domain Bacteria; phylum Pseudomonadota; class Gammaproteobacteria; order Pseudomonadales; family Halomonadaceae; genus Franzmannia; species Franzmannia socia. The sequence continues at coordinate 1,562,635 of NZ_CP048812.1, read as the reverse complement.
TGGTGGAATCGGCGACCCTCTACGGCAGCGATGCCATCGCCCAGCAGGTCGAGGTGTTCAGTGAGATGCTCTCGCGCAACCCTCAGTTGAACGGTCTTGGCCCCTACCTGCAGGCCTACTGGCAGCATCAACGCCAGTACCTGACTGACCAGCGCATCACTGCCGAGACCTGGTTGGAAAGCTGCAAGGCACTGACTCACCAATAACCACTAACCAAACTGCGCAAGGGAAAACACCATGACTCTGACCGTCCCCACTTCATTCAAGAAGCTGCTGATCGGCTCTGCTGTCGCCGGTGCAATCATGCTCACCGGCTGTGCCAGCACTGGCAGCAGCATGCTGGGAGCCAACCAGAACGCCGACGCCCGCCTGACCCAGGGCAATGATGCCCAATTCTTTAGCAAATCCGGTTACCAGGCCTGCGCGGCTGGCGCTGCCGTTGGTCTCGCCGGCTGCATGCTCAGCGGCACCAGCAACCACGCAACGTGCATGATAACCGCCGGCATTGCCGCCTGCGGCGTAGCCATGGGCGCCAACTACTATCTTGACCAGCGTCGCGGCGAATACGCCTCCACCTCGGAACGACTCCAGGTGATGAGCCAAGACATCCAGAAAGATACTCAGAAGGTCGTGGCGCGCACCCAGACGGCTCGCCAGGTCATGGCTGAAGACCGCGCACGCATCGAGCGGCTCGAACAAGAAATAGCCAACCAACGTGTCGATCTGGCTGGCGCAGAGCGCGAACTCGCCGCCATCGACAGCAATATCAGCATCCTGCAGCGCGACCTCGGCAACATGCAGCGCACCGTCAAGGAGTATGAGGAAGTCGCTCAGCTAGAGCGGCAGGAGGCTAGCCCGCAGGAAATCAACAAGATCGAGCAGGAGATCGACGTCATGAACCAGCAGGTGCTGGCACTGCAACAGGAAGTCGACGAGCTCTACAACATGCGTTCCGCCATCACCCTGGGCTAAGGAGATCAGCATGATCGTTCGAGTCTTTCTTTCCCTAGCCAGCCTCGCCCTGCTCAGCGGCTGTGCTACCTCACCCGAGGCCTGCGACCCCCATGACCGGGATGCCAGTCTGATCGCCAAGCTCTCCTGCGACACAGGGGGCGGCTATCGCGCGCACATCGACTCCGGAGAGCAGCAGGTATTGCTCGACCAGGAGGAGAACGCCCTATTCCGCGAAATCGATCGTCAAATCGCCGAGCAGCAGCGCGCCACCCGTAACGAGCTACGTGTTACCAACCAGCAGCACTATGAGCTGGAGCGCGATCTTCACACACTCATTGAACGGCTACAGCAACGCACCCAAGACCAGCTTGGCCTGCAACATCAACTCAATGAACTGGAGTTACAGGTTGATGCAGGGCCCGGCGAATCAGGCGCCGAATCCGAAACGCTGCAGGAGCGCCAGGAGCGTCTAGAGTCGCTCCAACAGCAGGTCAACCGACTGCAGCAGAGCCTGGGCTATACCCCGTGATGCAGACCACCAGCCCCGCTATCAGGGAGAGTCGCCATGCAGCGTATATTGCGTGATGACGGTCATCCTCTGGTCGACCTGCAGGAGCCTGCACGTCTGCAGGGGCTGATACATCGCTATTGTCCTCCCAGTATCGGTAACCTCTTTGCCATTCCACGCCAAGGCCACACTGGAGACCTGGAGTGGTGGACCGAGCTTACGGGTCAGCCCCGCCGCCTGGATGAGTTGCCTGAGGCAGAACAAGCACTCCTCCAGAGACAACTTTCCCAGCGCCTGTTGGCGCTGGGAAACCTGATCGCCGAATTAGAGCAGCGTGACGACCCGTCCGCTGCCGCATTACGGGCACTGCCTACGGCTGCGGCGCCGGACACCCTCTATTCTGTAGGCGGCGAGCCCCTGCTGATTCGCTGGATGCCCATCGCGCCCGTAGGGGGCGCAGGCTCCTCTCCGACAGCAGTTGCCGCCGCACCGCGGACTGTCATGCCAACGCAGCCCCCTGCAATACGTCCCCGACGTCGCTGGGTGATTCCCCTGTTGTTGCCGCTGCTGAGCGTGCTCGCACTCCTTGGTCTGTGGCTAGCGTTCCATCATTGGGAGCGCTTCTCGCTGCCCTGGCAGCAAGGCCAAGATCCGGTCGTCCCCCTTGCCTCTCGAGATGCAGTCACTTCGCCAGCGGAGTTCATCCCTCTCTCCAGTGAGAGCGATAGTGCGAGGGCAGAGCCTGTTTTAGGGACCGGGGATGTCCAAGTCACCCTGCGCTGGAGTAGTCGGGATGACCTGGATTTAGCCGTCACCGATCCTAACGGAGGCACCGTCTCATTTACCCGTCCCTCCATTCCCTCCGGGGGACAACTCGATGTGGACTCCAACGCCGGTTGCATATCGCGTACACCCGGAGGCCAGAACCCCGTTGAAAACGTCTTCTGGGACTCCGGTAACACCCCTGAGGGAGAGTATGTGGCCACCGTCTCCCTCTATAAACGCTGCAGCGGCGATCGCAACCCCATTCCCTTTGAACTCTCCATCACGCTTAACGGAAGCACCGAAATCCACATGGGGACGGTCAACGACCAATCCCCCAACCAATCCTTCGAGTTTAGCTTTCCCTAGGGAGCTCACTCGAGGCCTGAGTGGTGTGTTCAGCGTTAACGGATAAAACCGCCACGACCTCACCCACGTAAGACTTAGTACTCAAGGAAATGACATGTCTCAACTGAAAAATGACATCGCCCCCGCCCTGCTGCCCGCCGTGGTCAGCGCGCTGATCGTCTGTGTGGTTCGCTTCTTCACCATCCCCTGGAGCATCTGGAAAGGTGCCGCCCTACGACTGGCCGACATGCGCCAGCGTGATGAGGCCGAAGAGCTCGCCTCCAGCCGCTCGGAGTTCCCGGTGTTCGACTGGCTGCGTACCGCCTGGGACGGCCTGATTTTTCTCTCCTGGTTCATCGGCGCCATCATGGGCCTGATGGCCTTCTTCACCGTTGCATTCAGCTTCTACGGAGGCTTTCTTTCAGGCATTTCCGCCATGATCGGCACCTTGGTCACCACCTACTTCTCGGTCATCGTCATGTCACTGGCCAAGGAGAGCCTGATCATCATTCTGTCGATTGCGCTCAACGTTGAACGCATCTCCAAAGAGAAGCGCACCTGACAGAAGGGGTCACTGCCTGCCTCAACCGTGGGGACGCCGCCGCAGGGTGGCGTCACCACTACTAACAGCCCCTTTACCACCACCCGCGACCATAGCCGTGGACTTGACGCGAAAACCACTTGCGAGCAGCCTCATGGGGAGCCATTATCTGCGCCCTCTCGCCGGCCCACCGGGCTCTGGGCGAGGCCACGACCGAACATTACCCGATCTGGATGCGAACCCATGAGCAAAGTCCTGATTATTGGCGCCGGCGGCGTCGGCGGTGTCGTTACCCACAAGTGCGCCCAGCATCCCGCGGTGTTCAGCGAGATCATGCTGGCCAGCCGCAACGAGGCGAAGTGCAGGGCGATCGCCGACCAGTTGGATCGCCCGATCCAGACCGCCCAGGTGGATGCCGATGACGTCGAGGCGCTGGTCGCCCTGATCGAGTCGTTCAAGCCGGACGTGCTGATCCACGTGGCGCTGCCCTATCAGGACCTGACCATCATGGAGGCCTGTCTGCGCACCGGCGTGCCCTACCTGGACACCGCCAACTACGAGCACCCCGACGAGGCCAAGTTCGAGTACAAGGAGCAGTGGGCCTTCCAGGACCGCTACAAGGATACCGGCAACATGGCCACCCTGGGCTGCGGCTTCGACCCGGGCATGACCAACATCTACTGCGCCTACGCCCAGAAGAACCTGTTCGACGAGATCCACCGCATCGACATCCTGGATGCCAACGGCGGCGACCACGGCTACCCCTTCGCCACCAACTTCAACCCGGAGATCAACATTCGCGAGATCACCGCGAAGGGTCGCTACTGGGAGAAGGGCGAGTGGAAGGAGACCGACCCGCTGGCGGTGAAGCGCAAGTTCGACTTCGACGGCATCGGCGAGAAGGATATCTACCTGCTCTACCACGAGGAGATGGAATCCCTGTGCCAGAACATCAAGGGCCTGGAGCGCATCCGCTTCTGGATGACCTTCTCCGACAAGTACATCACCCACCTCAAGGTGCTCGAGAACGTCGGCATGACCAGCATCGAGCCGATCAAGGTCGGCGATGCCGAGATCGCCCCACTGGAGTTCCTCAAGGCGGTACTGCCCGACCCCGCCTCGCTGGGCCCGCGCACCAAGGGCAAGACCAACATCGGCATCATCGCCGACGGCATCAAGGACGGTAAGCGGCGCAAGGTGCATATCTACAACATCTGCGACCACGAGCAGTGCTATGCCGAAGTGCAGTCCCAGGCGATCTCCTACACCACCGGTGTGCCGGCGGTGACCGGCGCCATGCTGATGCTGGAAGGCATCTGGAAGGGTGCAGGCGTGTTCAACGTCGAGCAGCTCGACCCCGACCCCTTCATGGCACGCATCGGTGAGATGGGGCTGCCCTGGCAGGTCGTCGAGCTCGATCCCGACCACGACCCGCTGGCCTGAGCCATGGCCAACGCACGCAACGCAGGTTTGGACTTTAACGTCCAGGCCTGCCCTTCCCCGGCCTATGTAGTGGACGACGCCCTGCTGCGCCGCAACCTGGAGCGCCTTGCCGACGTCCAGGCGCGCAGCGGCGCGCGCATCCTGCTGGCGTTGAAGGGTTTCGCCATGTGGGACTGCTTCCCCATGATCCGCGAGTACCTGGTGGGCACCACGTCCAGCGGCCAGGACGAGACGCGCCTCGGCGCCGAGACCTTCGGCGGCGAGGTGCACTGCTACTCGCCGGCCTTTACCGCGGACGAGATGGCGGTGGTGCTGCGCTACGCGGATCACCTCAGCTTCAACTCGCCGGGCCAGTGGCGGCGCTTCCGTGACACCATTGCAGCCGCACCCCGCCGGGTCTCCTGCGGCATGCGGGTCAATCCGGAGCACTCTACCGGCACGGTGCCGCTCTACGACCCCTGTGCGCCGGGCTCGCGGCTCGGCACCCGGGCGCGTGACCTCACCCCGGAGGTGATGGAAGGCCTCGAGGGGCTGCACTTCCACACCCTGTGCGAGCAGAACAGCGACGACCTGGAGTCGACCCTGGCGGCCTTCGAGGAGCGCTTCGGCCACTACCTCGCCGGCCTCACTTGGGTCAACTTCGGCGGCGGCCACCATATCACCCGCGCCGACTACGACGTCGAGCGGCTGGTACGGGTGATCCGCGACTTCCGGGAGCGCCACCCGCACCTCACCGTTTATCTGGAGCCGGGCGAGGCCATCGCGCTCAACACCGGCTACCTGGTCTGCTCGGTGCTGGATATCGTCGACAATGACGGCCCCATCGCCATCCTCGACACCTCCGCCACCGCGCATATGCCCGACGTGCTGGAGATGCCCTACCGGCCGCAGATCATCGGCGGCGGCGAACCCAACGAGAAGGCCCACACCTATCGCCTGGGGGGCATGACGTGTCTCGCCGGCGATGTGATCGGCGACTACTCGTTCGATGAGCCGCTTCGAATCGGCGACCGCCTGGTGTTCACCGACATGGCCCACTACACCATGGTCAAGACCACCACCTTCAACGGCATCCGCCTGCCGTCGATCTGCCGCATCGATGAGGCCAGCCGCGAGGTGCGCACGGTGCGGACCTTCGGCTATGTGGACTATATGCAGCGGCTCAGCTGAGCGGCCTACGCTGGCTCTCGACAAGGCACCTTCGGGTGCCTTTTTGCTGCGCGCCCTTATGCCGCCAGCGCGGCTCGCTTGCCCACCGCAACTCACCTCTTTCGTCCATCCCAGGATTGCCGCATTGTAGCCATGACACATCCACCGCCAGGGAGAGACGGTATGACGACGGTATTCAAGTTCGGCGGCGCCTCGATCAAGGACGCCGATGCGATTCGCCACCTGGGCGAGCTACTGTTCCACCTCGAGGCCCGCCCCGACGTGGTGGTAGTCTCCGCCATGGGCAAGACCACCAATGCCCTGGAGGCCCTGCTAGCCGCAGCCCGCGGCAGCGACGAGGACGACTATCGCCAGCAGCTCGAGGCACTGCGCCGCGACCATCTAACCAGCGTCGAGGCCCTGTTCGGAACCCGACAGGGCAAGGTTGGCGAACGCGTCGAGGAACTGCTGACGGAGCTCGACGCACGCCACCGCAAGCATCGCGACGACGCCCGCCCCCGCCATTACGACCAGACGATCTGCTATGGAGAACTGCTCTCCACCACCATCGTCAGCGCCTGGTTCAACGAGATCGATCTGCCCTGCGACTGGCACGACGCCCGCCGGCTGATCATCACCGATGCCAACCACCAGGCCGCCAACGTCGACTGGGCCGAGACCTCCCAGCGCCTGCAGGCACTGCATGGCAAGCGGCTGGTGGTCACCCAGGGCTTTATCGGCGGCAGCACCGACGGCCTCGCGACAACGCTAGGCCGAGAGGGCTCGGATTTCAGCGTGGCGATCATCGCCCACTGCCTGGACGCCGACGAGGTGGTGATCTGGAAGGATGTGCCGGGGCTGTTCAACGCCGACCCGCGGCGCTTCGACAATGCCCGCCAACTGATGCGGCTCAGCTACGACGAGGCCATCGAACTGGCCTGGCTGGGCGCCAAGGTAATCCACCCCAAGACCCTGGCCCCGCTGCGCGAGCGGCGTATCCCGCTCAAGGTGCGTTCGTTCGAGGCCCTGGATGCCCCGCCCAGCGTGATCTCGGAGCGCGGCGGCGACGACCCCACGCCGGCCTGCATCATCGCCGAGGAGCAGGTGCTGCTGGAGATACAACCCCGCGACTTCTCGTTCATGGACGAAATCCGCCAGCACGACGTATTCGGCCGCCTGGTCGACGCCGGCCTGCACGCCAACCTGATCGACAGCGGCGCCATGCGTCTGTCGCTATGCCTCGACACTCATCCCGCGCGCCTCACCCCGCTGATCGAGTCGCTTGCCGCCGACTACGCCCTGACCCGCCACGGCGACCTGACGCTGCTCTCGGTGCGCCACCCCACCCAAGCGCTGCTGGAGGGCCTCAGCGCAAGCCGCGAGGTGCTAGCCCAACGCGGCAACGCATGTTGCGCCCAGCGTCTGTTCCGCAGCGCGGAGTGTCCGGAGACCTGGCATATCCCCGACTGAACAAGTTAAGGGACAGGCACTATATTCATACGCCAACCCAACAGCCTTCATAGTGAGAAACCTCGATGGCGTCGATGATGCGATTGACCCGCCAGGCCTCACGGAAATCCGGGTAGAGAGGCCTGCCGCCCACGATACCCTCCACTAGATCACGGATCTCGATGATCTTCTGGTCGTTGTAGCCCTGGCCATGGCCAGGAGCGGGGCTGAAGGCGGCATAGTCGGGATGTTCGGGGCCGATCAACAGGGTGCTGAAGCCGCGTCTCCCTCAGGCCCTGCGTGCTTGTAGAGCTGCAGCTCGCTCATGCGCTCCTGGTCGAAGATGATCGAGCCCTTGGTGCCGGTAATGGTGTAAGCCAGCCCCATCTTGCGCCCGGTAGCCACTTGGGAGGTCTCCATATTTCCGATCAGGCCGCCATCGAAGCGCAGCAACGCTTGAGCCTGGTCATCGTTTTCGACCTCCCCCATGCCATCACTGCCGTCGGGCAGGGGACGCCTGGGAATCACCGTCTGCAGTTGGCCGAACACCTCGCTGACGCGCTGGCCGGTCAGGTATTCCGCCATGTTGAGGATGTGTGAGCCCACATCCCCCAAGGCCCCGGCGCCGGCGCCGGCGGTGGCCCGCTGGGCATGCCAGTCCAGCGGGCACCGCGTAACGCAGCGATTCGCTCGTGTAGGCATTTGTGCAGTGTTTCGTTAATGGGTCGGCATGGTGAAATGATTGGTCTCTTCGCGAATACCGCTGGGCCAGCGCTGGGTGATGGTTTTCATGCGGGTGTTGAAGCGCACGCCGTCGGGGCCGTGCATATGCAGCGGGCCGAACAGCGAGCGCTTCCAGCCACCGAAACTGTGGAAGGCCATGGGCACCGGGATCGGCACGTTGACGCCGACCATGCCTACCTGGATCTGCTCGCAGAACTGGCGGGCGGCGTCACCGTCGCGGGTGAAGATGGCGGTGCCGTTGCCATACTCGTGGCCGTTGATCATGGCCACCGCCTCATCGAAGCTCGCCGCCCGAGCGATGGCCAGCACCGGCCCGAAGATCTCCTCGCTGTGGATGCGCATGCCGGGCACGACGTGGTCGAACAACGAGCCACCCACGAAGTAGCCATCCCCGGCGTCCTCGATGCGCGCCTTGCGGCCGTCCACCACCAGCTCGGCGCCCTCGTCCACGCCGGCCTGGATATAACCGCGAACCTTTTCCAAGTGATCGCGGGTGACCAGCGGGCCCATGTCGTTGTCCGGCCCATCTACCAACCCAGGGCCGACGCGCAGCTTGGCCAGCTCAGTCACCAGCTTCTCGCGCAGTCGGCTCGCGGTCTCCTCGCCCACCGGCACCGCCACAGAGATCGCCATGCAGCGCTCACCGGCGGAGCCATAGGCGGCCCCCATCAGCGCGCCGACGGCCTGGTCGAGGTCGGCATCGGGCATGATCACCATGTGATTCTTGGCGCCGCCCAGGGCCTGGACCCGCTTGCCGTGGGCGGACGCAGTAGCATAGATGGTCTCGGCGATGGGCGTGGAGCCGACGAAGCTCACCGCCTGGACGCGCTCGTCGGTGAGCAGCACGTCCACCGACTCCTTGTCGCCGTTGACCACGTTGAAGACGCCGTCCGGCAGGCCAGCCTCGGTGAGCAGCTCGGCCAGGCGCATGGTCGTGGAGGGATCCTTCTCGGAGGGCTTCATGACGAAGGTGTTGCCGCAGGCCAGCGCGATGGGGAACATCCACATCGGCACCATGGCCGGGAAGTTGAACGGCGAGATGCCGGCGCAGACGCCCAGCGGCTGCATCATCGAGTAGCTGTCCACCCCGGTGCCCACGTTCAGCGAGTGCTCGCCCTTCTGCAGGTGGGGGATGCCGCAGGCAAACTCGACCACCTCTAGGCCGCGCGTCACCTCGCCCTTGGCGTCGGAGAACACCTTGCCATGCTCCTGCGAGATCAATCGTGCCAGCTCGTCGGCGTGCTCCTCGACCAGCGCCTTGAACTTGAACAGGATACGCGCCCGCTTCAGCGGGCTGACCTTCGCCCAGCCAGCAAAAGCCTCGTGGGCGATACGCACCGCTTCACGGGTTTCGTCGGCCGAGGCCAGGGCCACATCAGCGCTCTGCTCACCGGTAGCAGGGTTGTAAACGGGGGCGGTACGGCCACTGACACCTGCGACCACCTGGCCGTTAAGGAAATGCTGAATCTGGTTCATGGAAATCTTCTCTCTGTAAGTCCGTCGTTCGGTACACGAAATGTCAGTCAGCGACCTGGAACCCGGCCTGCTCGGCCAGGGCGTGCAGGTTGCGATAGCCGAGGCGGGCGTAGGTGAGGGGATGCGCCACTTCGGGATCTTGCTCGGCCTCGACCACCAGCCAGCCCTGATAACCCATCTCGCGCAGGTGGGTCAGGGTCGGCAGGAAGTCGACATCACCATCGCCGGGTACGGTGAAGAGACCGTCGAGCACCCCATCCAGGAAGCTCTTATCGCGATTGCGTACCTCCTCTAGCACTCCGAAACGCACGTCCTTGCAGTGCACATGGTTGATCCGCGAGGCGTAGCGCTGGGCCACCGCCAGCGGGTCGCCTCCGGCACCGCGCAGGTGGCCCAGGTCGAGCAGCAGGCCAACGGAGTCGCCAGTGTTGTCGAGCATACGTTCCACGTCTTCCTGGCTCTCCACCACGGTGCCCAGATGGTGGTGGTAGGCCAGCTGTACGCCCTGCTCCTTGAGGTAGTCCCCCACCACGTTTAGTCCCTCGGTGAAGCGACGCCAATCGGCATCACTGAGGTGAGGGCGCCGGGAAAGCGGGACGGCCTGGTTGCCGTGGACGCAGCGACTCACCTCGCAGAACACCATGACCTTGGCACCACACTGCTTGAGCAGCTCGAGGTGGTCCTGGAGCGCCTCGATCTCCTCCTCCGGGCTGCGCTCAAGTAGGCAAGCGGAGTACCAGCCGGAGACCAGCGCCAGGTCGTAGCGACCCAGCACGTCCGAAAGCGCATCCGGCGTGCGCGGGAACTTGTTGCCGAGTTCGAAGCCGGAAAACCCCGCCTCACGGCCCTCTTCCAGGCAGACCTCCAGCGGAGTGTCGGCCCCCAGGCTCGGCAAGTCGTCGTTGGTCCAGGTCAGGGGATTGATCCCCAGGCGTACGGTAGACATGAGAAACTCCTGATCAAGTGAGCCTGTTGGCCTACTTCTGGCTGTTCGTGTTCGGATTGGAAAATCAGTGATGCTGGCGACGCTTGGCCTCGCGGTAACCGCGGTAAGCCTCGTTGACCTGCTCACGCTGAGAGACCTCGGGCACCGCCACCTCCCACCAGGCGCCGCCCTCGGCGGTGCTGGGTAGCGGGTCGGTATCCAGGGCGATAACGTAGGTGCCGCTGGCCTGGCGAGCGCGTCCCAGCGCCTGCTCCAACGCTTGGATGCCGCACACGCTCTCCGCCTGACAGCCCAGGCTTCGAGCGTGGGCCGCGAAATCCATCTTCGGTGCGCCTTCCGCTACCGTGCGGCAGTCCTCGAGAAGGTTGTTGAAACCAGCCCCGCCGGTGGCCTGCTGCAGGCGGTTGATGCAGCCGTAGCCGCGGTTGTCGAGCACCACCACGACCAGCTTGTGGCCTAGCATCACCGAGGTGGCGAGCTCGGAGTTGTGCATCAGGTAGGAGCCATCCCCCACCATCACGAACACCTCGCGCTCGGGACGCGCCATCTTGACCCCCAGGCCGCCGGCGATCTCGTAGCCCATGCACGAGAAGCCGTACTCCACGTGGTAGCTGCCCGGACCGGAGGCCTGCCACAGCTTGTGCAGCTCACCCGGAAGCCCGCCGGCGGCGCAGACCACGGTGCCGTCCTCCCCGGCCTGGCGATTGACCGCACCAATCACCTGGGCGTCGGTGGGCAGCTCGCGACCGTCGTCGGCGGTGACGCGAGCCACCACCTCGGCCCATTCGCGCTTGAGGCTGCCGGTCTGCTCCCGCCAGGCGTCGGAGGCACACCACTCGGCCAAGCCGGTGTCGAGTGCCGCAAGGCCAACAAGAGCATCACCGACCAGCGGTATGGCGTGATGCTTCTGACTATCGAAGCGCCCCACGTTGAGGGCTACCAGGGTGACGTCGTCACGCTCGAAGAGTGCCCTGGATCCGGTGGTGAAATCCTGCAAGCGGGTGCCCACGGCGAGAATCACGTCCGCCTGCTCAGCCAGGCGGTTGGCGACGACGCTGCCGGTGACACCGATGGCGCCCACCGCACAGGGATGTGCGTCGGCCAGGGCCCCCTTTCCAGCCTGTGTCTCGGCCACCGGCACGCCATGGGCCTGGGCGAACTCGCCGAGACGCTCGCAGGCGTCGGCATAGTGCACACCCCCACCGGCTAGGATCAGTGGTCGCTTGGCACGTGCCAGGACGGCAATGGCGTCTTCCAGCTCCCGCGAGTCCGGTTGGGGGCGGCGGATGCGGTGCACCCTCGGGGTGAAGAAGGCCTCAGGATAGTCGTAAGCGAAGGTCTGGACGTCCTGGGGTAGCGCCAGGGTCGCGGGGCCGCAGTGCTCCGGGTCGAGCAGGGTGGCAATGGCCTGGGGCAGGCTAGTCAGCAGCTGCTCCGGGCGGGTGATGCGATCGAAGAAGCGCGACACCGGACGGAAGCAGTCATTGACCGTGATGGTCGGGTCACCGAAGTGCTCCACCTGCTGCAGCACCGGGTCGGGTTCACGGGTGGCGAAGGTGTCCCCCGGCAGCAGCAGGACCGGCAGGCGGTTGGCATGGGCCAAGGCCGCAGCGGTCACCATGTTGGTGGCGCCCGGCCCGATGGAGCTGGTGGCTGCCATCAGCCGTCGCCGGCCGTTGGCCTTGGCAAAGGCGATGGCCGCATGGGCCATGGTCTGCTCATTATGGGCGCGCAGGGTCGGCAGGGCGTCCTGGGCGTGGTAGAGCGCTTCCCCAAGGCCGGCCACGTTGCCGTGGCCGAAGATGGCGAAGACACCCTCGAACAGTGGCACCTCGCGCCCCTCATGCTCGATGCGCTGGGCGGCCAGGAACTTGACCAGCGCTTGGGCCATGGTGAGACGAATAGTGTGCATATCAGGCTTCCTCCAACTGGGGGGCGGCGCTGCGCAGGCGTCGCCACTCCTGGATCAGTTCGGCATAGTTGTCGGCGACGCGGCTCACTAGGGTGGCATCATCAATGCGCCCCCCTAACCACTCGCGACTCGCCGCGGCGAACAGGGTGCGACCTACGGTGAATCCCTTGCAGCGCGGCTGCCGGGCGGCGGAGCCGAAGCCCTGCTTCAACTCGTCCATGGGTGCATCGAGGCCAAGCAGCACCACACCTCGGCAGCGGGGGTCCTGGGTGTCGATAATTCGCCCCACTGCCCGCCAGGCGACATCCGACATGGCCGGCAGCTTCCACCAGTCAGGGCGAATGCCAAGGTTGTAGAGACGCTGCAAACTGCGCGGCAGAGTGGTGTCATCTTGGGGCATGTTGAACGGTGGAATCACTTCCACCAGCAACTCGAGGTGGTTGTCGCAAGCCGAGCGATAGAGCTGGCGCAGACGCGCCTCCTGCTCCAGGCGCAGCTCCAGGGCATCGTCCGGATGGTAGAACACCAGGCATTTGATGATGTGCTCGGCCGGCCAGTGGCGCAGCTCGCTGCCCAGGTCATCACCGTGCTGGAAGCGCAGCGGGCGTGAGCTCGGCAGCTCCACCGGGCGGCCGATCCACCAGCCGCGACCGCTGGCGTCATTGAGGGCATCCTGACCAAGCACGTCGTCGACCAGAATCGCCGGTGTGGACAGGCCACTAGAACGCGCGCCCTGCTCGGCTGCCCGGACCAGCAGTTGCTTGAGCAGCGGCAGACGCTCGGTATCGGCATGCTCCTCCCGAGCCATCTCGGTAAGCTGACGCCGGTGATCGAAGGCCAGACCACACACCTCGGGCCAGCTGACCGGCGTGCGGGTGGTGACCCGATGCAGATGGTTCAGACGCTCGTCTTTATCGGGGCGGGGCACCTCGTCACGACGGGCCAGGTAGTCGAACAGTTCTTCCTCGGTAGGCATGGCCGGTGCACATCCGTGACGGGAGACCACCAGCGCCCCGCAGGCATTGGCGTAGCTTGAGCTGGTCGCCCAATCCTCGCCCCTCAGCCAGCCCCGCAGCAGGCCGCTCATAAAGGCGTCGCCGGCGCCCAACACGTTGAGCACCTCGACCTTGACCCCTCGGACGAGGATGCCATCCTCGATCCGCTCGGGGAGCTCGCCCTCGAAGACCACGCAGCCCAGTGCGCCGAGCTTGCACACCAGGGTGGCATCGCTGATCCGGCGTACCGCGCGCAACGCTTCCAGGGTATCGGTGCTACCGCCGGCGATATGAAACTCCTCCTCGGTGCCAACGATCAGGTCGAAGTCGCCGAGCCAGGACTGCAGGCCGGTGGTAACCGTCTCATCGGCGACAAAGCGGGTCTCACCGTCGCCCGGTGTGGTCAAGCCCCAGAGCACCGGCCGATAATCGATATCGAGCACCCGCTTGACGCCGTACTCGGCGGCCGCATCCAGCGCCTTGCGGCAGGCTCGGCGCGTCGTCTCGGTGGAGAGGTGGGTACCAGTGATGGCCAGCGCCCGGGCCCGCCCGATGAAGGCCGGGTCGATAGCCTCGTGATCGATGGCCATGTCGGCGCAATCGCGGCGATAGAAGAGCAGTGGAAAGGTGTCGCGATCCTTGAGTGCCAGCAGTACCAAGCCGGTGTGGCGCTCCGGGTCGGTCTGCAGGGCCGAGGTATCGACTCCGGCCCGCTGCAACTCCTCGCGCACGAACTGTCCCATCTGCTCGTTACCGACCCGCGACAGCATCGCGGACTTGAGCCCCAGGCGCGCCGTACCGTAGGCCATGTTGCCGGAGCTACCGCCCAGGTACTTGGCAAAGCTGGCAACGTCCTCCAGGTGGCTGCCGATCTGCTCCGCATAGAGGTCGACGGCGACGCGACCCAGGCAGATCAAATCCAGGGGACGGTTATCGGTATTCATCTGTTGCATAGTCTCTCTCCGCGTCGCTTGTCGTATGGCGGCCTGCTGCCGAGCGCTCGACGCTTTTTAGTCAGGAATTAGAGGTAGCGGGTAAAAGCTTCCCGGAAGCGCCCCAGGGCCAGCTCGTCATCACCTGAGGCCCAGGCCTCCAGACCAACGGTCCCGCTATAGCCGATCTCGACAAGCGCTCGAGCGATGGCCGGGTAGTGAATCTCGCCGGTGCCGGGCTCGCAGCGACCGGGGGCATCGCCACAGCTCCATCAAAGGTCTTGTCATCCACCTGCACACGCAGGACTCGGTATCTCCCGCCCGGCGGTGTCAGGCAACCAGATGTGGTCACATTATGTGCCAGAGGCGCTCGAAGCCTCCTGCTGGGGTGAGGCACTTCCACGGTTCGCCTTCTGCTCCGTGTCGCTGCGCTGGAATTCGGCCAGTTCGGCATCAAGACTCTCGAGTTCGGCGCCACCGGCCATCATGTTCAGCACCTCTTCACGGGTGATGTCTGCCTTGCGAAAGGTGCCGAGACTGCCGCCGCGCGACAGCAAGGTGAAGGCATCGGCCACCGGGAAAGCGTGGTGAACATTGTGAGTAATGAAGATGACCGCCAGGCCGTCGGCCCGCGCCTTGGCGATATAGCGCAGCACCACTGAGGCCTGCTTGACCCCGAGTGCCGAGGTGGGCTCATCCAGAATCAGTACCTTGGCACCGAAATAGACCGCACGAGCGATGGCCACGCACTGGCGCTCGCCGCCCGAGAGGGTGCCCACAGGCTGTGCGGGATCGCGCACGTCGATGCCGATCTTGGCCATCTCCTCCTTGGCGATCCGATCGGCATACTTCCAATCGATGCGCTTGAAGGGTCCCCAGCCGACGGTGGGTTCGCGCCCCATGAAGAAGTTGCGGGTAATAGACATCAAGGGGATCATTGCCAGATCCTGGAAAACGGTGGCGATACCGGCGTCCAGCGCATAAGCAGGAGACTTGAAGTGCGCTGGCTTGCCATCCAGGTAAATCTCCCCATGGGATGGACTATGGACACCCGACAGGGTCTTGATCAGGGTGGACTTGCCGGCGCCGTTGTCACCCAGCAGGCACATGACTTCACCGGAACACACTTGCATCGAGATGTCGCTCAGGGCGATGACGCTGCCGAAGTGCTTGCTGACGCTACGCATCTCGATCATGGGAGTACGTTCGCTCATCTCACTTGGCCTCCATCGCCTTCTTGCGCATGAAATTGTTGAACAGCACGGCGACCAGCAGCATCACTCCGAGGAAGACCTGGAACCAATCGGTGTTGACGCCGGTATAGAAGATACCCATCTGCACCATGCCGAAGATCAGCGCACCCAGTGCCGCGCCAATGGCGGAGCCATAGCCCCCGGTGAGCAGGGCACCACCGATGACCACGGCGATGATCGCCTCGAGCTCCTTGAGCATCCCGCGGATGGTGTCCGCAGAGCCGGTGTCCATCACCTGGATACAGGCATAGATGGTGGCGGAGAAGGCAGTGAATATGAACAAAGAGATCTTGACTCGTTGCACCGGCACCCCGGAGTTGCGAGCGGCATTCTTGTCGCCACCGCTGGCAAAAATCCAGTTGCCGTAGGGGGTGCAGAGCAGGATCCAGGTCGCCACAGCCGTGAGGCCGAGCCACCAGACGATGGAAACCGGGATGCCGGTAACCACCGGATTACCGGCAAAGTTGGTGGCAATCCAACCCTGAGTCGCCATCCAGGCGAACAGACCTGTGGCCACCTCCCCAGAGAACAGGGCCGCGAACCAGTCACCCGGGACATGCTCATGCACGCCGCCGACCTGTGTACGCCCGGTCAACAGGCGGCTGATACCGATGGCCAGGCCGCGCAGGATGAACAGGAACCCCAAGGTGACGATGAAGGAAGGTAAGCCCGTCTTGTTGACCAGATTGCCATTGATCCAGCCCACCAAGGCTGCACAGGAGAAGGCCAACAGGATGGCGGCCCAAAGCGGCCAGCCGTACTCCACTGCAGGAATGGCGATGAGGATGCCGGCCAGGCCGATCATCGAGCCAATGGACAGATCGAACTCACCACCGATCATCAACAGCGCAGCGGCGGTGGCGATGATGCCCAACTGAGCCGCCACTTCGAGGAAATTGAGAATGCCGGCCGGGGTAAACATGCCGGTACCGCTGGCGGCGACGATAAAGAAGGAGAGGACCAGGACGGTCCCGGCCAGGGCGCCCAGTTCGGGTCGGCTTAGCGCCTTTTTCCAGAGGGTGACCTTCTGGAGGCGCTCATCCTGGGGCTGAGCCCCTGGGACTGCCATCGGATTGGAGGATTCATTGGACTTCATGACAATCGACTCCCAAGGCCCGGGTACACCGGGCCGCACGATTAGGTGGATATCAGCGAACGCCTTGCTTGCTCAGTTCGATGACTTGAGAGGCGTTTTCCTGAGTCACGAATCCCGGACCGGTGGGAACATCCCCCGCCGGAAGCAGGCCGTTCTTGACGTACTGGTCGAGGAAAGTGACGGGCAGGTAGCCCTGCAGGTACTGCTGCTGGTCGATGGCGAAGTCCAGCTCACCCGCCTCAAGGGCCTCCAGGATGCCTGGAGAGAGGTCGAAGGTGCCGAGGGTGAACATGTCGATGGCGCCCTGATCACGCATGGCACGAATCATTGGGTCCGCTGCCAAGGCACCCAGGGTCAGAACGCCGCGAACATCGCTGTTCTCGTTGAGATAAGCGACGATGGCGTTGCGAATCGCCGTAGGGTCGTATGTCGTTGCCAGCTGCTCGGCATTACCGTCGAAGCCCTCGACGAAGCCGTCGCAGCGCTGGTCGAGCCCCTGATTGCCCTGCTCATGATTGATGCAGACCCCTTTCTCGACACCCATCTCCTGCATACGCTCGGCGGCTCGCCTACCCGCTTCATATTCACTTTGCCCTATGTGAAGACGAGCGCCGTAGTCGCGCGAGACATCGCCGCCGGAGTTGATGGTGATCACCGGAATGTCATTGTCGACGGCGTTCTGAACGACGCCGCCCAGCGCGTCCTCATCGGTGAAGGAGACGATCAGGCCATCCGGAGCCGAAGCCACCGCGGCCTGGACGAGTTGCCGCATTCTGGCCATGTCAAAGGTGGAGGGTGCGCGGTATTCCAAGGTGGCACCGACGAGGTCGGCAGCCGCCTCTGCCCCGTTCTTGACCACAGACCAGAAGGGGTCGGAGGGAACGCCATGGGTCACCATGACGAAGCGGTTCTCTGCTTGTTCCTGTTCTTGTGCCTGTGCTGCACCGGCCATGAGGGCCGCAGCAGTGGTCGAGGCGAGTAGCCATTGGGATAGGCGTGTCATGGGTGATGTCCTCTTTGGTTGTCGTTATGTGCTGTTCGCTGTGTGATGCGCATTGGCAGGATGAAATATAGATTCCAATACTAAGATTAATCAAATCATATGTTCTATACTTTGGTATAAATGGAATTTTTATACCAATACGCCTAGACTGCTCATACACATTTGCTCCATCGCTAACACTCAGCAAGGCGGCGAACAGGAAGGACGACAGATGCACACCACCCCCCAGGATTTCAACGAGCTGGAGGCGCGCATTGCGGCAGACTATCCGTCGCTGAGCCGGCGCCTGCAGCAGACTGCGCGCTTTCTGCTCGATCATCCGCAAGAGGTTGCCTTCGCCACCGTGGCCAAGCTGGCCGAGCAGGCCGGGGTTACCCCCTCCACCCTGATCCGCTTTGCCAACAGTTTCGGCTTCAAGGGTTTCTCGGAAATGCAGCAGCTGTTCCGCTCTCGGCTGGTGGACGAGCTGCCCAATTACACCGAACGGATTCGCGCCGTGCGCAGTGCCACCGGCGAAACCCCCGACAGCACCCAACTGCTATGGGAGTTCGCCGATGCCAATCGGGAGGTACTCGAGCAGTTGCCGGGTCGCATCGACCCACGCCATCTGGAGCAGGCGCTGGATATCTTCGAGCGCGCCCAGGCAGTGCATGTGATGGGTGCCCGGCGCAGCTTCGTGGTGGCGAGCTATATGACCTATGCACTGCATCACATCGACAAACGCGCCTTCCTGGTCAACGGCCAGGGTGGAATGTATGGCGAACAGGTGCGATCTATCGGCGACAAGGATGCGTTGCTAGTAGTCAGCTTCTCCCCCTATGCCGAGGAGAGTCGCCAGGTCGCTGAAGCGGCCAGCCAGCGCGAGTTACCCCTGGTGGTGATCACGGACTCCAGCCTGAGCCCGCTGGCCCGGCTGGCCGATGTGGTGCTCGTCGTCCATGAAGCCGAGGTCAAGAGCTTCCGAGGGCTAACCGCCTCGCTGTGCCTGACCCAGACCCTGGCCATTGCACTGGGCGTGCGCCAGGACAAGGCGCGGGACGCCAAGACACAAGACCCGGATGCGGAACGCGCCTGACGACTGAACCAACAATAAGGAGAAGTTGCTATGAGACTCGCCCTGATTGGCGCCGGGCGCATCGGCCAGGTGCACGCCCAGGCCATTGATCGACACCCTGGAGTGACGCTGGCTGCCGTGGCCGACTACCATGCCCCATCGGCCGAAGAGCTTGCAGCCCAGTACGGTACCAAGGCCCTGAGCGTCGACGCCATCTTCAAAAACGGCGACATCGACGCCGTGCTGATCGCCTCCAGCACCTCGACCCACGCCGACTACCTGGAACAGGCCGCTCACACCGGCAAGGCGATCCTCTGCGAGAAGCCTATCGCCCTCGACCTGGCGCGGACCCGCGATGCACTGCAGGTGCTCGAGAGCCACCCGGTAACCTGCGCGCTGGGCTTCAATCGCCGCCACGACCCACAGTTCGCTGCCCTCAAGCAAGCCGTCGCCAGCGGACGTATCGGCGAACTGGAGACCTTGACCATCATCAGTCGCGATCCGGCACCGCCCCCGGCGGAATATGTCGGCGCCTCCGGCGGGCTGTTCCGCGACATGATGATCCATGACTTTGATATGGCCCGCTGGTTACTGGATGAGCCCATAACTCATGTCCAGGCCACAGGCAGCTGCCTGATCGACCAGGCCATCGGCAAGGCCGGCGACGTGGACACCGCCATGGTCATCCTGACCACTGCCAGCGGTCGTCTCTGCCATATCAACAACTCTCGCCGCGCCTGCTATGGCTACGACCAGCGCATTGAAGCCTTCGGCAGCGCCGGCATGCTGCAGGCCCAGAACGAGAGCGAGACCCGTCTACGCTTCACCGGCGAGCCCGGCCAGGTAGAAGAAAAGCCGCTCTGGTTCTTTCTGGAGCGCTACGCCGAGGCCTATAGCCGCGAGATTGGCGACTTCGTCGATGCCTGGCGAGAAAAGCGCGCGCCCCTCGCCGGCGCTGAAGATGGTCTGGAGGCCCTGCGCCTGGCCGAAGCCGCCGAGCAATCGCTGAAGGAAGGGCGCCGCATCGCCCTGGACTCCACCCATTGACTACCTCACAGGAGCGACCCATGACGTCACTACTGGTCCGCCCGAATGAGCCGGATTCCCAGGGCAAGGTACTCGAAGTCACCCCGGCATCCGCTAACTGGGAACATGTGGGCTTCCGCGTCCACAAGCTGACGAAAGGCCAACGCCTCGAGGCCAATACCGAGGGCCGCGAACACTGCCTGGTGCTGCTTACTGGACGCGCCACCGTGTCCAGCGGCGAACACCGCTGGGAGAACATCGG
Source organism: Halomonas socia (assembly GCF_010977575.1). Classification (GTDB taxonomy): domain Bacteria; phylum Pseudomonadota; class Gammaproteobacteria; order Pseudomonadales; family Halomonadaceae; genus Franzmannia; species Franzmannia socia. The sequence goes on along the minus strand of NZ_CP048812.1, from coordinate 1,542,782 downwards.
CGAGCGCATGGATATCTTCGAGAAGGTCCCGCCCTACTCCGTCTATCTACCCGACGGGGTGAGCTACAGCGTCGAGGCCACCACCGATCTGGAATTGGCGGTTTGCAGCGCACCCGGCCACGGCAATCATGCGCCGCGCCTGATCACCCCCGACCAGGTCAAACGCAGCACCCGCGGTAGCGGTACCAACACCCGATATATTCAGGACATCCTGCCGGAGACCGAGCCGGCAGACAGCCTACTAGTGGTGGAGGTCTACACCCCGGCTGGCAACTGGTCTAGCTATCCGCCCCACAAGCATGACGTGGACAACCTGCCCGAGGAGTCGATCCTCGAGGAGACCTACTACCACCGCATCACCCCCTCCCAGGGCTTTGCCTTCCAGCGGGTCTATACCGACGACCGTAGCCTGGACGACACCATGGCAGTGGAGAACGGTTGCTGCGTGATAGTGCCACGCGGCTACCATCCGGTGGGAGCCGCCCACGGCTATGACCTCTACTACCTCAACGTGATGGCTGGCCCAAAGCGGGCATGGAAGTTTCAGAACGATCCTGCTCACGAATGGCTCGTGAGGTAGTCACCGGTAATGCGTGTCCTGTCAGTCTTTCTAGCCTGACGTCTCTTCGCCCCGCCACTGCGGGGCTTTTTTGTGCTCGCCCCTCACCCCAGCGCCTTGATCATCAGCTGCACACCGACGACGGCCATGGCAATGATGATCAGGCGGTAGAACAGCGTCTCGTTGACCCGGTGCTGCAGCCACAGGCCGCTCTTGACCCCGGCCCAGGCCACCGGCACCAGTGCCAGCGAGGCCCAGGCGCTGGTCAGGTTGATCTCGCCCAGCCACAGGTAGGGGCCGAGCTTCATCAGGTTGACGGCGGCAAACACGATGGCGCAGGTGGCGATGAAGGTGCGCTTGGCCAGGCGGCGGGGAATCAGGTAGAGGTTGATCGGCGGCGCGCCGGCGTGAGCCAGAAAGCTGGTGAAGCCGCAGCCGATACCCGCCGGCAGCGCCCAGAACGAGGCGATGGGACGTCCCGCGGCGGGCCTGAACAGCATGTAGGCGGCAAAACTCAGCGACAGCGCCCCAAGCAGCAGGCGCACGCCGTTCTCGTCGAGGCTGCCGATCAGCAGCGTGCCGATGACGACCCCCAGCGCCAGCCCGGGAAGGATGCGCCGCACCTCGGCGCGGTCGTGATGCCCCCACCACGCCTTGACGGTGAAGGCATCCATCACCAGTAGCAGCGGCAGCAGCAGGCCGGCCGCCTCGATGGGTCCAATGGCCAGTGCCATCAGCGGCACCGAGAGGGTGCCAAAGCCGCCGGCGAAGCCGCCCTTGGAGACACCGGTAAGATAGGTGGAGAAGATGATCAGGCTCCAGGCGAGCCACGAGTAGTCGGGTAACATCGGTGCTCCTCGGGAGCTTTGCGCCAGGCTGGCACCCAGCGAGGGAATTATTCGCCGCAATGGTACTCTATCCCTGCGTTGCATAAGACAAGGAGATCCCATGCCACCCCGTGCTGCACTTTCGCGCCACCTGACCGGCGCCGCCAGCGCCCTACTGCTGGCCACCTCATCGCTTACCGCCAGTGCCGACGAGCCGGTCTTCGGCTGGATCGAGATGGCCACCGTTGAACCCTGGGGCACCACCGTCAAGGCCAAGCTCGACAGCGGCGCCCTGACCTCATCGCTGGACGCCCGCGATATCGAACGCTTCGAGAAAGATGGCGAGGAGTGGGTGCGCTTCCGCCTCGAGCTGGAGGACGAGCGCAGCGACGCAGTGCTCACCGAGGAGCTGGAGAAGCCGATCTACCGCAGCATCAAGGTTCGCGGCGCGGGCGGTAGCGCCAGGCGCGCCGTGGTGCTGATGGAGTTCTGCATCGGCGATCGTCGCTATGAGGAGCAGGTCGGGCTGCGCGACCGCAGCGAGATGTTCTATCCGCTGCTGCTGGGGCGTCGCACCATCGAGCATCTGGGCCTGCTCGACGTGCGCGAAACCTTTATCAATGGCGCCAATTGCAGCGAGGATGCCGAGCTGGTGGCTAACGACCCGGATGACGATTGAGCCATTCGCCAGCGCCGCTGCCCAGCCAGGCGCCGGCCAGCCACAGCACCACTGACAGGCCGATGTAGAGCAGCGCCATGCCCGGCGCACCGGTACCGGCCAGGGTCAGCACCTCGAGGCTGAAGATCGAGAAGGTGGTGAAGCCGCCGCAGAAGCCGCCAATCAGGAACAGCTGCATGCGCGGCGACAGCGGCCAGCGCCCGCCGCTGAGCGTGACGATCAGGCCAATCGCGATCGAGCCCAGCAGATTGACGCAGAGGGTGCCCCAGGGCAGCCCGCCGGGGGCTGCCAGCAGCCACAGCGAGACCAGGTAGCGCGCCATCGCCCCCAGGGCGCTGCCGGCCGCCACCGCCGCATAGTTGGCGAGTGCCGACGTCATAGCGCGCCCCCCACCACCAGCCGGCCAACGATCAGGCCCAGCGAAACCGCCAGCAGGCAGCCGAGCAGCGAGGCGGCGATGTTCAGGTAGCCGCGCCACGGCACGGCGCCGCGCAGCAGCGTCAGCGTCTGCAGGCTGAAGGAGGAGACGGTGGTGTAGCTACCCAGCACGCCCACGGCGAGCAGCCACCAGCTGGCGGTCGGCCCCTGCAGCAGCAACACGTCGAGCCCCCAGGCGCCGGCCAGCAGGCCGAGCAGCAGTGCCCCGCTGAGGTTGACCGCCAGCGTGCCCCAGGGAAACACCGCCCCCCAGCGAGCGGTGACGACAGCCGTGAGCCAGACCCGCAGCACGCCCCCAAGCGCCCCCCCGGCACCGACCCATATCAACGGATGGACATCGAACACGGCACTTCCCCCTTACGCCAGCGGCCATATTAGCAGACATAAAAAACCACCCGCGAACGGGTGGAGGAGTTACCGCATGCTTGCCAATGTTCGGTTCAGACGGCGTTCAACCGCCGCGGGGTTTTCCCGGGCTGCGGCGGCAGGCTAGAGGCGGCCGCCAGCATATGCTGCTCCAGGTCGTCGGCGTGACACTTGAAGGCCAGGCATTCGCCGCAGCGTACATCCTGATCCATGGCGTCCGCTGCCGGGAGAGTGAAACGGTCGTGGCCGCAAACGTTGCAGCGCAGCTCCAAGGGGACTTCCAACATCGGGGGCTCCTCCTAAATGCGTGATGCTCTTCCCTGATCACCAAGGCAGTAGCTGTTGACAATTACAGTGGCACTATTATCGCCATATGTACAATTTTTGTATAGATTAAATCGTGCGTATAATGAGGTCGGAATGTGGCTCGCAGCCAGTGTCGTCGCGTCTCATGACGCGCACATGACGGTCATCGACTTGTCGGCCTTGGCGCCGGCATGTTGAGATGCGACATCATGGTCGCGCTGTATCTATGTCGCCACTCGCCTTTTCACGCTGACTCACGGAGGTAGAAGCGTGCTTGCACCACGTCTCTTCACGATACTCACCGGCCTGCTGATGGCCCTGCTGCTGCTGGCACCGGCTCATGCCCAGCAGGCCGAGCCCACCGCGCCGCCACCAGCCTACGATACCCTGGCCGACCTGCTCGAAGACGAGCAATCACGCAATCGCCTGATCGAGGAGCTGCGCGGCCTGTCGCAGCAAGACCCGGTGGCGCCACTGGGCCTCGAGGGTGAAGTCTCCGCCGAAGCCATCGCCGCCGCCGCGCCTAGCGGCCAGGCCGCCGAGCAGGTTTCGCTGCCACGCCGGCTAGCCGAGGCGACCAGCAACATCGCCGGCGACATCGGTGGCCAGTTCAACAACCTGATCAGCGTGATCGGCGGCCTGTTCAGCGGCCAGCCCACCGGCGAGCCGGGCTTCGACAGCGCCGCCTTCATGAGCGCCGCGATCAACCTGGGGCTGGTGATACTGGCGACCTTCGCGCTGTTCATCGGCTTCCGCTACCTGGCCAAGCCTGCCTTTACACGCATCAGCCTGTGGTCGCGGGAAGGCGCCGGCCTGACGCCGATCCTGCGCCTGGTGATCGCGGTGGCGGTAGCCGCGGTGATCGACGTGCTGGTGGTCGCTCTGGCCTACGTCGGCGGCAACCTGATCGCCACCTTCGCGGTGGGCGAGACCGGCGAACTCTCGACCCGCGCCTCGCTGTTCCTCAACGCCTTCCTGGTCATCGAGCTGTTCAAGGCTGCGGTGCGCATGCTGTTCGCCTCGCGCTACGAGGGGCTGCGCCTGCTGCCAATCGCCGCTGAAGAGGCCTCCTATTGGAACCGCTGGATCGCGCGACTGATCGGCCTGGTGGGCTACGGCCTGCTGGTGGTGGTGCCGCTGCTCAACTTCTATCTGTCGCCGGCTTTGGGCCAGAGCGTCGGCACGCTGATCATGCTCGGCGCCTTCATCTACGCCGTCGGCAAGGTGCTCAAGAATCGCCTCAAGCTGCGCCACGCCATCGAAGGCATGGCCGAGCGCAGCTCGCTGAGCGCCACGCGCATGTCGCTGCAGCTGTTCGCGCGGCTGTGGCACTGGCTGGCAATCATCTACTTCCTGATGGTGCTGGTGGTGACGCTGGTGCGTCCTGAGGATGCCCTGCCGTTCGTGATGATCGCCACCCTGCAGACACTACTGGTAGTCGGTGCCGGTGCGCTGCTGTCGGCACTGCTGACCCAGACCATCGGCCGCCATATTCGTCTCTCCGACGATATGCGCCGCAAGCTGCCGATGCTCGAGCCACGCCTCAACAGCTACGTCCCCAACGCTCTGCGGGTGATCCGCGCGGTGATTCTGATCGCCGTGATCATGCTGGTGCTGAACGCCTGGGGCGCCTTCGATGCCGCCGCCTGGTACGCCTCCGAGGCCGGCCGTGGGCTGATCGGCAGACTGATCAGCGTGGCGATAATCCTGGCCGTGGCCGTGGGCGCCTGGCTGGGCCTGGCCAGCCTGATCGAGCACAAGCTCAATCCCGAAACCGGTACCGGCGAGCCCGACCCCCGCGCCAAGACGCTGCTGACACTGTTCCGCAACGCCCTGGCGATCGCCCTGGTGACCATCACGCTGATGATCGTGCTGGCCGAGATCGGCATCAATATCGGCCCGCTGATCGCCGGTGCCGGTGTCCTCGGCCTGGCTATCGGTTTCGGTGCCCAGAAGCTGGTGCAGGACATCATCACCGGTGTATTCATCCAGATCGAGAACGCCATGAACACCGGCGATGTGGTCACGGTGGGCGGTGTCACCGGTACCGCCGAGCGACTCAGCATTCGCTCGGTGGGCATCCGTGATCTCAACGGCACCTACCATATCGTGCCCTTCTCCAGCGTGGACACCGTCTCCAACTACATGCGCGAGTTCGGCTATCACGTCGGTGAGTACGGCATCGCCTACCGCGAGAGCATCGATGACGCCATCATTGCCCTGCGTGAGGCCTTCGACGAACTGGCCGCAAGCGAGGATAGCAAGATGAATATCCTTGCCCCGCTGGAAGTCGCGGGGGTCGTCGCACTCGCCGACAGCTCGGTGAATGTGCGGGTGCGCATCAAGACCACCCCGGGCATGCAGTGGGCGGTAGGCCGCGCCTACAACCGTCTGGTCAAGCTGCACTTCGACGCCAAGGGCATCGAGATTCCCTTCCCGCACACCACCATGTACTTTGGGCAGGACAAAACGGGGTCAGCGCCACCGGCCAACCTGCGTGTCATGCAGCAGAACTTTACCATTGATGGAAGTCCTGCAGGTCAGCCTAAAGCGCAAGACAGCCAAACCGACGACCGCTACGATCCTCGGGCTAAACCCAATCCAAAGTTCAAGGGCGATTTCGACGAGGACTGATCACGCTCTTGTCACCCACGCAAAGGGGGCTGCCGTTGGCAGCCCCCTTTTTCGTCGGCCAGACGCTCGATCAGTGGGTGGTGACCAGCATCACCACGCTGAGCGCCGCCGAGACCCACATCGCCGGCTTGATCTCGATACCGCGGCCGGTGAACAGCTTGATGATCACGAAGCTCAGGAAGCCGAAGGCGATCCCCAGGGTGATCGAGTAGGTCAGCGGCATCAGGATGATCGCCAGGAAGGCCGGGAAGGCCTGGTCGTAGCGTGTCCAATCGATCTTGCCGATCGGCGCCAGCATGAACAGCCCGACCAGCACCAGCGCCGGGGCGGTGGCGATCGACGGCACCAGCGACAGCAGCGGCGAAAGGAACAGGAACGGCAGGAACAGCACCGCGATGACCACCGCCACCAGCCCGGTACGCCCGCCCTGGGCCACCCCGGCGCCCGACTCGATAAAGGTCTGGGCGGCGCTGGTGCCAAGCGGTGCGGCGATCATCGAGGCGAAGGCATCCACGGTCATCGAGCGCTTGAGGTTGCGCGGATTGCCGTCCTTGTCCTTGAGGTCGGCGGACTCGGAAAGCGCCATGAAGCACGACAGCGCATCGAAGAAGTTGGTGAACAGCATCACGAAGATGAACGGCAGGTAGGCGACCTTCAGCGCGCCCCAGATATCCACCTGCATGACGGCGCTGAAGTCGGGCCAGGCGGCCAGGCCGCTCCACTCGACCATCACATCGCCACCCCACATCCGCCCCATCGGCGTGGCCAGCAGGGTGGTCAGGGCGATGCCCAGGATCAGCGCGCCGTTGAAGCGCATGATGACCATGATCACGGTGGCCATCATGCCGATGAAGAAGGTGATCAGGGTCGGGTCCATGCTGCCCAGCGACACCAGGGTAGCGTCGCTGCCAACGATGAAGCCGGCATTCTTGAGCCCGATGAAGGTGATGAACAGGCCAATACCGCAGGTGATGGCATAGCGCAGCGAGGCCGGGATCGCCTCGATGATCGCCTTGCGCACATTGAACAGCGCCAGGGCCGCGAACAGCACGCCCGACCAGAACACGCAGCCCAGCGCCACCTCCCACGACAGCCCGGCACCGTGCACCAGGGTGTAGGTGAACAGCGCGTTCATGCCCATGCCCGGCGCCACCAGGATCGGGTTGCGCGCATACAGACCCATGGCCAGGCTGCTCATGAAGCTGATCAGCACAGTGGCCGAGAGTGCCGCCGAGAACGGAATCCCGGCATCACTGAGGATCGCCGGATTGACCACGATGATGTACATCGAGGCGAGGAAGGTGGCAACACCGGCCAGCACCTCGGTACGCAGAGTCGAGCCACGATGGCGTATGCGGAAATAGCGCTCCAGCCAGTTGCCCTCACCCGGGGCCTGGCTAGACGACGCTGAGGCCGTGTCGGCAGTAGTGGAGGAGTGTTGCATCGTCATGGTCCTGTTGTTGTTGGCTGTCGTAGAGCAGGAGCGCCGCAGGCGACCCTGACCTTTCGGTCAAACAGTCACAGGGTAGGCAATTTTTGACCACTTGGACAAGCAAGGATAGACCAATGACGTATACAAAAGAGAAAAACACTGGATACGTTTTACCAGGTATAAAAAAAGGCGCCTGACGGCGCCCAGGAGAGCAAGATGGCAAGCTCAGCGATTGTCGTCGCTGGGCTGGGGAAGCGAGGGCAGCGACTTGTCGAGCAGCTCGACGCTCTGGCGATAGTAGAGCTGGCTCTTGTTGTGCTCGCCGAGGTTGGCGTAGAGCCGCGCCAGCTCGGCGCACACCACGCCGCTGGGGCGCTGGCGCTGACTGGCCTCGAAGTACTCCTGCGCCTTGCCCCAGTAGGCGTTGCGCAGCGATAGCCGGCCCAGGGTGAGCAACAGGTCCGGGTCGTTGGGGCGCTCTTGCAGCCACTTCTCGGCATAGACCAACTGGCGCGCCGCGTCGACGCTGAGCAGGCCGTAGCGCAGCACCAGGCGATGATCCCAGTGCTCCTTGAGCGAGTGGCGCAGCAGGCGCTCGGCGATGCCCTCCTCGCCGCCGCGCACCAGCGCCTCGGCGTAGATCACCACCAGCTCGATATCGCCGCGCAGGTAGTCGGGCATGTCGGCCCACAGGTTGCGCACTCGTTCGATGTCACCGGGCTGGCGCGCCGCCTGCACGATCAGCTCGCGGTAGGCGCGCTGCTCGAGGGTCTGGCGCTCCTCGGGAGCGATCAGCTGCTGGGCGGCGAGGCGCGGAATCAGCCGCCGCAGGCCGTCCCAATCGTTGACGCTGAGATAGGCCTGCTTGAGCTGCTTGAGCACCTGGGGGTGGTTGGGCAGCTGCTTGTCGAGGCGGGTCAGGGTCGCCAGGGCTTCCTCGAACTGATGACGGTCGAGCATCAGTTGGGCCTGCATCATGCCCACCGCGGTATCAGCGCCTTCGGTGCTCAGGTGAGCGCGCTTGAGCAGGGTGTCGGCCTGGTCGTAGCGACCCTGGTAGTGGGCCGCCAGCGCCGCGGAGAGGTAGTTGACCAGCGGCGTGCTGGAGTCGTCCGCCGACTTGACCAGCGCCTTCTCGGCGCGCTTCCAGCGCCCCTCGGCCAGCGCCACCAGGCCACGTACGGTACTCTTCATGGCGTTGCGGTTGCGGGTGCGGCTGTTCCACAGCTTGAGCCGGCTGACCGGATGGCGCAGGCGGCTGAGCACACGCAGCGCGAAGTGCAGCACCAGAAATCCTCCCAGCAGCAGAATCAGCCCAAACCAGAACGAGGTCTGCAGCGAGGTGTCGCCGACCCGCACCAGCCAGTAGCCGGGCACGCTGACCATCAGCTGGCCGAACAGGGCCCCCAGCGCCAGACCGAGGACGACGATCAGGATCAGTTTTCTCATGCCTCGTCTCCCGCATCGTCGCCGTTATCCATACGGCCGTTGAAGCGCCGTTCGATAAACTCGGCCAGCGCCTGCTGGGAGCCGCTGATATCCGGCAGTTCGGGGCGAATTGCCGCCTCGCGCAGCTCGCCAAGGCGCTCGAGGACCCGCTGCACACCCTCGCTGTCGGTGTCGTAGTAGGCTTCGACCAGGGCGAGCGCCTTGTCGAGGCTGGCCTCGTACAGCGCTTCCTCTTCCTTGAGCAGCGCCAGCTGGGCCTGTTCGATCAGCAGCCGGACGTTCTGGCGCAGGTAGGCCTCCTGCTCGGGAGCGATCAGTGCCTCCAGCGCCTCGTCGTGGCGGCGCACCGTGACCAGGTCGCGCAACTCGGCGCCGAAGCGCGACAGCTGCTGCTGCCAATTGCCGGAAGGCGGCTGCTCGATGCCGGACTCGGCGGCGATCTGCTCGATGTCCTGGCCCAGCGGCAGGCCGGCGAGCTGTTCCTGCTGGGCGTCGAGGGCCAGATAGAGGCCAGTGCGGTCAACCCGTGGCACCGAGTCCAGGGCCGCCAGCTCCGACGAGATCGCCCGGCGTACCGGGGTCAGCGCAGGATTGTCGGCATCGCGCAGGCGGCCGTCCGCGGTACGCAGCAGCGCCGCGGCGCCGTCGGCATCACGCTCCAGCTGCAGGCGCTGATTGGCCAGGCGCAGCAGGTAGGCGGCCTCGGCGTGAAGCCACTCGCGCTCGTCGGCATCCTGCTCGCTGGAAAGCTCGTCGAGCACGCGGTCGAGGGTCTCGTCGACCTCGCCGCGGTAGGCGCTGAACTCGTCACGCAGTTCGGCGAGGGCGTCATCCAGTGCCGCATCGCGCTCGCTTTCGCCCTCGTCGAGGCGCTCCTCCAGCGCCGCCAGCTCGTCGCGCGTCGCCGCCTCACCGCTGCGTGCCTCGAGATCGGCGATGCGCTGCTGCTGCGCCTCGAGCCGTTCCCAGCCCTGCCAGGCGGCCAGCAGCAGCGCCAGGCCGAGCAGTATCGCCAGCACCAGGGCAATCAGCCCGCTCTTGCTTCCGCCGCCGTCGCGGGGCGGCGGCGTGGCCGGCGACGCCGGGGGCGGCTTGCCCGCGCCGCCTGCTTTGCTGGTGGACGTTTTCCCCGCCGCATCGGCGCCGGGCTTGGCGGCCGCGCTCGACGGCTTGTTGGCGGAGCCCCCAGCAGTGGGCGTACTGGCGGACTTGGCGTCAGACGTACCGCTAGCCTGGGCGACGGCGCCGGCCTTCGCCGCGGACGTCTCACTTGGCTTGTCCGCAGCGGTATTGCCGGATTTAGCCGCGGCGGTATCGCTGGACTTGGCCGCGGCGGTGCTGTCGGCAGGCGCCTTGGCGCCGCGCCGCCGGCTGCGCGAGCGGCCGCCGCTCTTGCCCGGCGCGGCGGGATCAGATGAGGTCGCGGTGGTGTCGCCAGCATCGCGGGAAGACGTCTCAGGCGGGGTCTCACCGGATGGCGTCTGGTTATCGTCCTGATCGTGTGGTTGCTTGCTCATCTGTCGCTAGCCCTTTTCAAGATCGTCATGATCGATTGCTGCGCCATCGTCCCGCGCCTCGATATCGGCGACTGCTGCACTCAGGGCCGCCACCGAGGCACCACCGGCAATCCGCACATCGGTGAACCCCAGGCTGCCTGCCAGTGTAGCCAAGCGCCGACTGGAAACGATTAGCGGTTGGTTCAAGGCGCGTGATTGACACCATCCTGCCAGATATTCGAGCAGTTCTCCGCTGGAGATCACCAACGCCATATAGTCGCCGTGTTTCAGGCGCTCGGCGGCGGCTCCCTGCGGCGGCCGCAGCACTCGTCGATAGAGTGCCAGACGCGTGACCCGGGCGCCACGCGCCGCCAGGGTCTCGGCGAGCAGCGGCCGGCCACCTTCGCCGGCCACCAGCAGCACCTTCTGCTCGGCAAGGCGCGCCAGCGACGGTAGCGCCAACAGGTCTTCGCTGGTATCGCCGCCGCCCGCTGGCGGCACGTGGACCCGCACCCCCAGGCAGCGGTGCAGCGTCTTCGCGGTGGCCTGCCCCACTGCGTAGAAGGCCGGGCCCAGCGGCAGCTGCGGCCAGTAGCGGTCGAGCGCCGCGGCCAGTCGCTCGGCAGCGAAGGGGCTGACCACCACGATGCGCACGAACTGATCGACGTCGAGCCAGGCGCTGCGCTGGCGGGCATCCTCCTCGAGCGGTTCGAGCTGCATCACCTCAAGGTGCTGAACGGAGTGACCCTCGGCGACCAGCGCCGCGGCCAGCCGCACGCCGCGTTCGGCGGGGCGCGTCAGCAGGATCGGCCACGCCATCAGGCGTCGCCGTAAACCTGAGCGAGGATCTCCCCGGCGCCCTGGTCGAGCAGGTCTTCGGCAACGCGTATGCCCAGCGTCTCAGGCTCGCTGGCCGAACCGCGGCCTTCGGCGCGCAGCACGCGGGTCCCCTCGGGATTGCCCACCAGCGCGCGCAGCCACAGCGTCTGGCCGTCGTTCTCGAAGATCGCATGGCCGCCGATAGGCACCTGGCAGCCGCCCTCCAGGCGAGTGTTCATGGCCCGCTCGGCGCGCACCCGGGTGGCGGTAGCGGGGTCATCCAGCGGCGCCAGCAGCTCGATCAAGGCGTGGTCGTCGCTGCGGCACTCGATGCCCAGCGCGCCCTGACCACAGGCCGGCAGACACACCTCGGGCGACAGTTCGGCGGTGATGCGCTCGGCCAGCCCCAGCCGCCGCAGGCCGGAGGTGGCCAGGATGATGGCATCGAACTCGCCGGCGTCGAGCTTGCCGAGGCGGGTCTGGACGTTGCCGCGCAGGCTCAGTACCTCGAAATCGGGGCGCGCCTCGCGCATCTGCAGGCCGCGGCGCAGGCTCGAGGTGCCGATACGCGCGCCCTCGGGCAGCGCATCGATCGAGTCATAGCGGTTGGAAACGAAGGCGTCGGTGGGTTCGGCGCCTTCGAGGATCACCGACAACCCCAGGCCCTCGGGGAAGTGCATCGGCACGTCCTTCATCGAGTGCACGGCGATATCGGCGCGGCCGTCGAGCATCGACTCCTCGAGCTCCTTGACGAACAGCCCCTTGCCGCCGACCTTGGCCAGCGGGGTGTCGAGAATCTTGTCGCCGCGGGTGGACATCGCCACCAGTTCCACCTCGAGGCCGGGGTGCACCGCCATCAGGCGGTCACGCACGTGTTCGGCCTGCCACATGGCGAGCAGGCTCTTGCGGGTGGCAATACGCAGGGTGGTATAAGCGGGCACGGAAGGCTCCCTGGATGGGCCCGGCCGGTTGCGGCCGGGCGATGAGCAAGGCGAGGAGCGCACCCTCGCATGATGTCACCATCATAATGCACCGGCGCAAGCAGGAAAAATGCGCCGCGCTCGTGACGGCGCGCAGCGTGGCCAGCCTGCGCGACTCTGGTACACTTTGCGGCCATGAGCGCGCGTCTTTGACCGTATCACCGCCGACAAGATCACAGCAGGATGCCCAGCCCGATGAGCAAACCAACCAACCAGTCCTGGGGCGGCCGCTTCAGCGAGCCCACCGACGCCTTCGTGGCCCGCTTCACCGCCTCGGTGGACTTCGACCAGCGCCTTGCCCAGCACGACATCCGCGGCTCCATCGCCCACGCCACCATGCTGGCCCGGGTCGGAGTGCTCAGCGACGCCGAGCGCGATGCCATCATCGTCGGGCTCGGCGAGATCGCCGAGGAGATCGCCCGCGGCGAGTTCGCCTGGTCGGTGCCGCTGGAAGACGTGCACATGAATATCGAGGCGCGGCTCACCGACAAGATCGGCATCACCGGCAAGAAGCTGCACACCGGCCGCTCGCGCAACGACCAGGTGGCCACCGATATCCGCCTCTACCTGCGCGACGAGATCGACATCGTCGACGCCGAGCTCGGCCGCCTGCGCGAAGGGCTGATCGAGCTCGCCAGCCGCGAGGCCGACACCATCATGCCCGGCTTCACCCACCTGCAGACCGCCCAGCCGGTGACCTTCGGCCACCACCTGCTGGCCTGGCAGGAGATGGTCGCCCGCGACCAGCAGCGCCTCGCCGACTGCCGCCGCCGGGTCAACGTGATGCCGCTGGGCGCCGCCGCCCTGGCCGGCACCACCTACCCCATCGATCGTCACGTCACCGCCGAGCTGCTGGGCTTCGAGCGCCCAGCCGAGAACAGCCTCGACGCGGTCAGCGATCGCGACTTCGCCATCGAGTTCACCGCCTTCGCCAGCCTGCTGCTGATGCACCTGTCACGGATGAGCGAGGAGCTGGTGCTGTGGACCAGCGCCCAGTTCGACTTCATCGACCTGCCCGATCGCTTCTGCACCGGCTCGTCGATCATGCCGCAGAAGAAGAATCCCGACGTGCCCGAGCTGGTGCGCGGCAAGAGCGGCCGGGTCTACGGCCACCTGATGAGCCTGCTGACGCTGATGAAGTCGCAGCCGCTGGCCTACAACAAGGACAACCAGGAGGACAAGGAGCCGCTGTTCGACACCCTCGACACCGTCAAGGGCTGCCTGCGCGCCTTCGCCGACATGATCCCGGCCATCGAGGCCAAGCCCGACAACATGCGCGAGGCGGCGCGGCGCGGCTTCTCCACCGCCACCGACCTGGCCGACTACCTGGTACGCAAGGGGGTGGCCTTCCGCGACGCCCACGAGATCGTCGGCCAATCGGTGGCCTACGGCATCGCGCAGCGCAAGGACCTGTCCGAAATGAGCCTCGACGAGCTGCGCGAGTTCTCCGACACCATCGGCGAAGACGTCTTCGAGGTGCTGACCCTAGAGGGCTCGGTGGCGGCACGCAACCATATCGGCGGCACCGCGCCGGATCAGGTGCGCGCCGCCGCCCAGCGCGCCCGCGACGACCTGGCCCGGAGGCCGGCATGATCGCGCGCGCGGCACTGCTGGCCCTGGCGCTGCTGCTGGTGACCGGCTGCGGCCAGAAGGGGCCGCTCTATCACCCCGATGACGCCCAGGCCGCCGAACGCTACGGCGACCCGGCCGACGACGCCACGCCTGACGACGACGACGACGAGAGCTGAGCATGGATCATTTCGAATACCGCGACGGGGTGATGTACGCCGAAGACGTGCCGCTGATGCAGGTCGCCGAGCGCATCGGCACGCCCTGCTACGTCTACTCCCGAGCCACCCTGGAGCGCCACTTCCGCGCTTACAGCGAGGCGCTGGGCAGCCACCCGCACCTGATCTGCTATGCGGTCAAGGCCAACTCCAACCTGGCGGTACTGGGCCTGCTGGCACGCCTCGGCGCCGGCTTCGACATCGTCTCGGTGGGCGAGCTGGAACGGGTACTGGCGGCCGGCGGCGACCCCGCCAAGGTGGTGTTCTCCGGCGTCGCCAAGCAGGAGAACGAGATGGCCCGGGCACTGGAGGTGGGCATCAAGTGCTTCAACGTCGAGTCGCTGCCGGAACTCGAGCGCCTCGACGCGGTGGCCGGCGGGCTGGGCAAGGTCGCGCCGGTATCGCTGCGCGTCAACCCCGACGTCGACGCCAGGACCCACCCCTACATCTCCACCGGGCTCAAGGCCAACAAGTTCGGCATCCCGGTGAACGAGGCGCTGACGGTCTACGAGCGCGCCGCGGCGCTGCCCAACCTCAGAGTGGTCGGCCTCGACTGTCATATCGGCTCGCAGCTCACCGAGCTGGCGCCGTTCCTCGACGCCCTCGACCGCCTGCTGCTGCTGCTCGACAAGCTCAAGGCGCGCGGCATCGAGGTCGAGCACCTCGACCTCGGCGGTGGCCTCGGCGTGCCCTACCGCGACGAGCGCCCGCCGGCGCCGTTCGACTACGCCGCCTCGCTGCTCGAGCGGCTCTCGCAGTGGCAGCACGGCCAGCCGCTGACGCTGCTGTTCGAGCCCGGGCGCTCGATCGCCGCCAACGCCGGCGTGCTGCTGACCCGGGTCGAGTTCCTCAAGCCCGGCGAAGAGAAGAGCTTCGCCATCGTCGACGCCGGCATGAACGACCTGATCCGCCCGGCACTCTACCAGGCCTGGCAGGCGATCCTGCCGGTGGATACCCGCGCGCCCCGCGACACCGGCACCTATGACGTGGTCGGCCCGGTCTGCGAGACCGGCGACTTCCTGGGCAAGGAGCGCGAACTGGCGATCACCGCCGGCGACCTGCTGGCAGTGCGTTCGGCGGGCGCCTACGGCTTCGTGATGGCCTCCAACTACAACAGCCGCCCGCGCCCCGCCGAGGTAATGGTCGATGGCGACCGGCTGCACCTGGTGCGCCGCCGCGAACGCCTCAGCGACCTATGGGCCGGCGAAGCGCTGCTGCCCGAGCCCGAGGAGGCACGCTGATGCTGCTGCACTTCACCAAGATGCACGGGCTCGGCAATGACTTCATGGTCGTCGACCTGGTCACCCAGCGCGCGCGGCTGCGCGACGAGCAGATCCGCCAGCTCGGCGACCGCCACCTGGGCATCGGCTTCGACCAGTTGCTGATCGTCGAGCCGCCCCACGACCCGGACATGGACTTCCGCTACCGGATCTTCAACGCCGACGGCAGCGAGGTGGAAAACTGCGGCAACGGTGCGCGCTGCTTCGCGCGCTTCGTGCGCGACCAGCGCCTGACCCACAAGCACCAGATCCGCGTCGAGACCCAGGGCGGCCCGCTGACCCTGGTGGTGGAGGACGATGGCCAGGTCAGCGTCGACATGGGCGCGCCGCGCTTCGCCCCCAGGCGATCCCCTTCGATGCCGCCGAAGAGCGGCTGACCTACCCGCTCGAGGTCGACGGTGAGCGTCTCGAGATCGGCGCCGTGTCGATGGGCAACCCGCATGCGGTGGTGCGCGTCGACAGCGTCGATGCCGCCCCAGTGGCGCGCCTCGGCCCGGCCATCGAGCGGCATCCGCGCTTTCCCCAGCGGGTCAATGCCGGCTTCATGCAGGTGGTATCGCCGCATGAGATCCGCCTGCGGGTCTTTGAGCGTGGCAGCGGCGAGACCCTGGCCTGCGGTACCGGGGCCTGCGCGGCGGTCGCCTGCGGCATCCGCCAGGGTGTCCTCGAGAGCCCGGTAAGGGTGCACCTGCCCGGCGGCGAGCTGACCATCGACTGGCCCGGCGACGCGGCCAGCCTGATCATGACCGGCCCGGCGACCCGGGTCTTCGACGGTCGGGTGGCACTGACCTGACCGCCCCGCTGCGATAGAAGGAGTCCCGTATGGCCCGAGCCCCGGCCCCCGAACCGCGCCAGACGCTGGCCCCCGAGCGCGTCGCCGAGTGGCTGGCGCGCCACCCCGACTTCTTCGTCGGCCGCGAAGGCCTGCTGCAGCAGCTCAAGGTGCCGCACCCCGAGACCCGCGGCGCCACCTCGCTGCTCGAACGCCTGGTTCACGACCTGCGCGAGCGCGCCGAGAGCGCCGAATGGCGCCTCGAGCAGTTGCTGGAGTCGGCACGCCACAACGAGGCGCAGTACCGGCGCACCCGCGAGATGGTGCTGGCCCTGCTCGAGGCCGAGGACAACGACGCCATGGGCCAGGCCCTGGCCACCCAGCTGGCCGAGCGCTTTCGCACCCCAGCGGTGGCGCTGTGGTGTCCGGCCAGCCTCACCGATCGCGAGCCGCGCCCGCCGCAGCCGCCGCGACACGTCCTCGACGACGCCGCCGGCACCCGCCTGGCGGCGCTGCTCGACGGTCGCACCAGCCGCTGCACACGGCTCACGGTGACCGACTGGAAGCGCCTGCTGCCACACCTGCCGGCCCCCGAGCAGCCCGGATCCTGCGCCATCAGCCGGCTATCGCTGGGCGAGCCGCTGGGCTACCTGGTACTCGCCAGCCCCGACCCGGAGCACTTCCGCGCCAGCCTCGACACCCTGTTCACCGAGTACCTCGGCGACGTGGTGGCGCGGCTGCTGGTACGTCACGGGCCGCCGGCGTGAGCGCTCCCACCCTGCAGGATGAGGTCGCGACCTTCCTGGCCGAGCTGTCCACCCACGCCAGCCCGGCCACCGTCGCCGCCTACCGCCAGGACCTGGCCGCGCTGACCCGTTTTGCCGAGGCCGCCGAACTCGACGCCTGGAATGCCCTCGATGTGGCGCTGCTGCGGCGCTTCCTCGGCGCCGAGCGCAGCCGCGGCCTGGCCGCGCGCAGCCTGGCGCGGCGCCGTGCGGCGCTGTCGCGCTTCGCCGACCACCTGGTGCGCCGCGGTCTGCTGGCCCACAACCCGGTGAGCCTGACCCAGGCCCCGCGCCAGCCGCGCCACCTGCCGCGCCCGGTCGACGTCGACCTGCTCGGCCGCTTTCTCGACACGCCCCACGACGACTCGCCGCTGGCGCGGCGCGACCAGGCCATGCTCGAACTGCTCTACTCCAGCGGCCTGCGCCTCGCCGAGCTCGCCGCGCTGGATATCGACCAGCTCCAGGCCCAGCGGGTACGGGTCATCGGCAAGGGCA
This sequence comes from Halomonas socia, assembly GCF_010977575.1. Classification (GTDB taxonomy): domain Bacteria; phylum Pseudomonadota; class Gammaproteobacteria; order Pseudomonadales; family Halomonadaceae; genus Franzmannia; species Franzmannia socia. The sequence continues at coordinate 1,525,678 of NZ_CP048812.1, read as the reverse complement.
GCAAGCCACGCCAGGTGCCGGTGGGGGCGCGGGCGCGCCAGGCGCTGGAGGCCTGGCTGGCAGTGCGCAGCCATCTGGCCGCAAGTGCCGAGCCAGCGCTGTTCGTTGGCCAGCGCGGGCGGCGTCTCGGCCACCGCGCGATCCAGCTGCGCCTCGCCACCCTGGCCCGCCAGCGCGGCCTGCCGGAGCACCTTCACCCGCACCGCCTGCGCCACTCCTTCGCCAGCCACCTGCTGGAGTCGAGCCAGGATCTGCGCGCGGTGCAGGAGCTGCTCGGCCACGCCAACCTCTCCACCACTCAGGTCTATACGCGCCTTGACTGGCAGCACTTGGCCGCCAGCTACGACGCCGCACACCCTCGCGCCAAGCGGCGCCGTGACCCGACACCCTGAGACGCCTGCCATGCCGCCCATCGATGCGCTGACCTTCGATCTCGACAATACCCTGTGGGACAACCGCCCGGTCATGGAGCACGCCGAACACGGCCACTACCGTTGGCTGGACGAGGCGCTGGCCGCCTGGCACGGTGCACAGTCGGCGAGCCTGGGGCGCTACGCCGAGCGCTTTCCCCTCAGCGCCTACCAGACACGCCGCCAGCAGCTGGCCGAGCGCGTGCCGCTGCGCCGCGGTGACTTTACCTGGATTCGTGAGCGCGCCCTGCTAGAGCTGCTGGAAGAGTACGGCCTGCCGCGCAGCGCCGCCGCGATGTGGGCAGCCGCGGGGCTGGCGCAGTTTCTCGACCTGCGCCACCGGCTGACGCCCTACCCTGAGGTCGCCGCCCTGCTCGAAGCGCTCGGCGGCCGCTATCGCCTCGGCGCGATTACCAACGGCAATGTCGACCTGGCCCGGCTGCCCATCGCCGCGCATTTCCGGGTCACCATCGCCGCCGGCGAGATGCTCGCCCCCAAGCCCGATGCGCGGCCCTTCCTGGCCGCCCTGGCACGTCTCGGCAGCCGCCCGTCGCGGGCCCTGCACGTGGGTGATTCATGGCGTGAGGACGTATTGCCGGCCCAGCGGCTGGGTATGCGCGTGGCGTGGATCGACGTCCGCGATGAAGGCACTGCCAGCCTGCCGCCGGGGGTTCACCGGCTACGCCACGTCAGCGAGCTGCCGGATCTACTGGCAGACCTGGGTTAGGGAAACACTGCATAAATCGGCGAGCGGGATGAAGCAGCTAGGTTCGTTCCCGACGAACCCACGCATTTCCCACATCCTTGTGGGTCACAAAGCGCACGGAGCACAGCACCGAGCGTTATGCAGTATTTCCTTAGTCGGCGACCAGCCACTCGTCCAGCTTGGCCTGGGCCTCGTCGACCCCCTCGCGCTTGAGCGACGAGAACAGCTGCACGCTGACCAGGTCTTCCCACTCACGCAGCCGCCCGCGGACCTTTTGCAGTTCGTTCTTGGCCGCACCGCTCTTGAGCTTGTCGGCCTTGGTCAGCAGGATGTGCACCGCCATGTCCTGCTCGTCGGCCCAGCCGAGCATCATCTCGTCGAACTCGCTGAGCGGGTGACGCACGTCCATCACCAGCACCAGGCCACGCAGCGACTGACGGTTACGCAGGTAGTCGGCGAGGTGGCGCTGCCACTCGAGCTTGACCTTCTCCGGCACCTTGGCGTAGCCGTAGCCGGGCAGGTCGACCAGCCGCTGGGACTCGCCGCCGACCAGCGAAAAGAAGTTGATCAGTTGGGTGCGGCCGGGGGTCTTGGAGGTGCGCGCCAAGGCCTTCTGCTGGGTCAGGGCATTGATGGCGCTAGACTTGCCGGCATTGGAGCGGCCGGCAAAGGCGACCTCGGCGCCGGCATCGGGCGGGCACTGCGCCAGGGTCGGGGCGCTGGTAAGAAAGCGGGCAGTCTGGTAGTTGAGGCGCGACATGGGGAAGCGAGATCCTGTCTGGGGCCGGTATTCGACGATTGATGACGCACGGCGCAGTGCAGCCGCATTCACGTTATCGGGCGGATTCGTTATAATGCGGTGTCTTTTGTCTGCGACCTGGGGCACGCTAGTGTACCACCGTGCTCTCGTCGACAGCGACCTGCCCGCTTACGGCATGGCTGTCGCGCGACTGGCGGGCTCGGCTGCGGTCACCGCGGGCCCGGGCGGCACCCAGGGTGCGTACCGGTAAACAACGAAACGGCATAGTGGATTAGCGATGAGAAAGTTACTGGCAAGCCTGGCAATTACCGTGGGCGCCGTGGGTGTGGCCCACGCAGAAGAAATCGAGGGCGACCCGGCCGCAGGCCAGGAATTGGCCGGCACCTGTGCCGCCTGCCACGGCCAGGAGGGCATCAGCCCGTCGGCCTCTTTCCCGCACCTGGCGGGCCAGCAGGCCTCCTACCTCGCCAAGCAGATCATGGAGATCCGCGACGGCGAGCGCGTAATACCCGAGATGGCTGGTCAGGTCGACGACTACTCCGACCAGGACGCCTGGGACGTGGCGGCCTTCTACGCCGAACAGGATGCCAACATCGGCCAGGCCGATGACGAGGCCGAGCTGCTGGCACGCGGCGAGGCGCTCTACCGCGGCGGCGACATGGCCAAGGGCATTCCCAGCTGTGCTGCCTGCCACACCCCCACCGGCGAGGGCATCGGCAGCGCCGTCTATCCGGGTCTCGCCGGACAGTTCCCCGACTACACCGTGTCGACGCTGCAGGACTTCGCCGCCGGCGAGCGCGCCAACGACCCCAACAACATGATGCGTGACATCGCCGCCAAGATGAGCGATGCCGACATGCAAGCGGTCGCCAACTACCTCTACGGCCTGCACGACTAAGCCAGCTGCGGCAGAGTGTCACGCCCCGCGCCTTGCGGGGCCTGGAAGGCGGCCATTGGCCGCCTTCGGCGTTTTACCGCATGACGATTTGCTGCATCATGTCCCGGGAACCCTGGCCGGTGCGCCTGCTCAAAGAGTGGCGTCCGACCTGCCGGGCGTCATACGTTATGCGCGATGCGCCGAGGAGAATAACAGCATGTTCAAGACATTGATGGTCGCGGTGGCCGGCCTCGGCCTGTCGGGCCTGGTTGCCGCCCAGCAAGTGGTAGAGGGCCAGCACTATGAAGCGCTCGACGAGGCGGTGGAAACCCGCGTCGATACCGACATGATCGAGGTCACCGAGGTGTTCTGGTACGGCTGCCCACACTGCAACCGCCTGCAGCCCAGCCTCAACACCTGGCTCGAGGAGCTCGACGACGACGTCGCCGTGATCCATATGCCGGCGACCATGGGCGGCGACTGGAACAAGCACGCCGCGGCCTACTATGCCGCCGAGGAACTCGGCATTCGCGAGGATCTTCACGCCGACTTCTTCGATGCCATCCACGAGCAGGGTCGTGGGCTCACCGATGACGACGACATCGCCAACTTCTTCAGCGACTACGGCGTCAGCGAAGACGAGGCGCGCCAGGCGCTGGACTCCTTCGGTGTACGCAGCCAGGTCAACCAGGCCCACTCGCGGATGCGTGCCATGCAACTGATGGGCGTGCCGGCGCTGGTCATCGACGGCCGCTACGTGGTCAGCCCGTCGAGCGCCGGCAGCCTCGAGAACATGCCGCAGGTGGCCGATGCACTGATCGACATGGTGCGAGAAGAACGGAGCCAGTAAGCGTGAGTCAGGCCGACGTCCTGCATCGCCACCGCGATGCCAGCCACCTGCGGCTGCTGACCTTCAACCTGCAGGTCGGCATCCACACCTCGGCCTATCACCACTACCTGACCCGCAGTTGGCAGCACTTTCTGCCGCACCCCAAGCGCGCCGGGCGCCTCGACCTGATGAGCGAGGTGCTCGGCAAGTTCGACATCGTCGGCCTGCAGGAGGTCGACGGCGGCAGCTTCCGCTCCGGCAACGTCAACCAGGTCGAGTACCTGGCCAGCCGCGCCGGCTTCCCGCACCACTTCCAGCAGCTCAATCGCAACCTGGGGCGCTTCGCCCAGCACAGCAACGGGCTGCTGTCGCGGCTGCCGCCGGCACGCATCGAGGAGCACCGCCTGCCCGGCACCCTGCCCGGGCGCGGCGCCATCCACGCCAGCTACGGCGACGGCCCCGATGCCCTGCATCTGTTCGTCGCCCATCTGGCGCTGAGCCATCGCTCCCGGGTGCGCCAGCTCGACTATCTCAGCGAGATCATCGCCCCGCTGCGCCACGTGGTGGTGATGGGCGACCTCAACTGCACGCCTGAGCAGCTACACACCCACGACCGCTTCTGCCGCTCGCTGCCGCTGCACCCGGTGCTGCCGCTGCCCAGCTACCCCTCCTGGCAGCCGCGCCGCGCGCTGGACCACATCCTGCTCTCCTCGTCGCTGGCCACCACCGAGGTGCGGGTTCTCGATCAACTGTTCTCCGATCACCTGCCGATCGCCGTCGACCTGACCCTGCCGCTGGCCTGCCAGCAGGCGCTGGGACGTATCAAGTCCACGGGGTGAGCCCTGGATGATCGCGCTTGTCCCTAAGCGAAGGATGCCGGGGGTAGGTCGAGGGGGGCTGCGCCGCAGGCAATGGTGGATGATTTTGTGTGCATAATCGGCGATCATGTCGCGCCACGATAGAACAACCGTTTACCGTTGAGAGGTCCCATGAGCCGCGCGACTCGCGAGCCGGTGCTGCTGTCCCGACTCGATGCCTTCACCGAGGTGATCGGCCGCAGCATTGCCTGGCTGGTGCTGGTGATGATGCTGGTGCAATTCGCCATCGTGGTGATGCGCTATCTGTTCAACGTGCACAGCATCGTCATGCAGGAGTCGGTGATGTACATGCACGCCGCGGTCTTCATGCTGGCCGCCGCCTTCACCCTCAAGCACGACGGCCATGTGCGCGTCGACGTCTTCAACCGCCGCCTGTCGCCCCGCGGCCGCGCCTGGATCGAGCTGTTCGGCACCCTGTTGCTGCTGATCCCGGTGGTGCTGTTCCTGGGCCTCGGCAGCCTGCGCTACGTGGCCAGCAGCTGGGCGATCCTCGAACGCTCCTCCGACGGCGGCCTGCCGGCGGTGTTCCTGCTCAAGACGCTGATCCCGCTGATGTGCCTGCTGTTGCTGCTGCAGGGTGTTGCCCAGGCCTGGCGCCAGCTACTGATCCTGCGCGGGCGCCTGCCGGCCGAGGAGACCCACGAGCACGAGGAGATACTGTAAGTGGAAGCCGTGCTCGTCTACATGCCATTCGTCCTGTTCTTCGCCGTGTGCGGCGTGCTGATGCTGGGCTACCCGGTGGCGCTGTCGCTGGCCGGCACCGCGCTGGCCTTCGCCGGCCTGGGCTTCGCACTGCAGAGCCTGGGCGTGGCGGTGCCTTTCGAGGGCCGCTTCATGTCGGCCATGCCCAACCGCCTCTACGGCATCATGACCAACCAGACCCTGCTGGCGGTGCCGCTGTTCGTGCTGATGGGGGTGCTGCTCGAGAAGTCGCGAGTCGCCGAGACCCTGCTCGATGCCATGGCACTGCTGTTCGGCGCGCTGCGCGGTGGCCTAGGCATCTCGGTGGTGCTGGTCGGCATGCTGCTGGCCGCGTCCACCGGCATCGTCGGCGCCACCGTGGTCACCATGGGCCTGCTGTCGCTGCCGACCATGCTCAAGCGCGGCTACTCGCCGGCGCTGGCCACCGGCACCATCTGCGCCACCGGCACCCTGGGCCAGATCATCCCGCCGTCGATCGCCCTGGTGCTGCTCGGCGACGTGCTCTCCAACGCCTACCAGCAGGCCCAGTTGGCAATGGGGGTATGGAGCCCGCGCACCCTGTCGGTGGGCGACCTGTTCATCGGCGCACTGATTCCCGGCCTGATCCTGGTGGTGGTCTATATCCTCTACGTCAGCGCGGTGGCCTGGCTCAAGCCCGAGGCCGCACCGCCCGCCGACCGCCAGGAACTGATGCGCGAACTCGATCATCGCGGCAGCCTGTGGCCGCTGCTGCTCAAGGGACTGGTACCGCCGGTGCTGCTGATCGTGGCGGTACTCGGCTCGATCCTCGGCGGCTTCGCCACCCCCACCGAAGCCTCAGCGGTGGGCGCCTTCGGCGCACTGCTGCTGGCGCTGGCCAAGCGCCGCCTGTCACTGCCGGTGCTCAAGGACGTGGCGCGCACCACCACCCACGTCACCAGCATGGTGTTCCTAATCCTGATCGGCGCGGCACTGTTCTCGCTGGTGTTCCGCGCCTACGGCGGCGAGCACCTGGTCACCGAGCTGTTCGAGTCGCTGCCCGGCGGCGTGGTCGGCGCCACCCTGGTGGTGATGCTGGTGATCTTCCTGCTCGGCTTCATCCTCGACTTCATCGAGATCACCTTCGTGGTGGTACCGATCGTCGGGCCGGTGCTGCTGGCCATGGGCGTCGACCCGATCTGGCTGGGGATCATGATCGCCATCAACCTGCAGACCTCGTTCCTGACCCCGCCGTTCGGCTTTGCGCTATTCTACCTGCGTGGCGTGACCCCGGACTCGGTACCAACCACTGCGATCTACCGCGGCGTGATCCCGTTCATCCTGCTGCAGCTGGCGATGCTGGGTGCGCTGGCGCTGTTCCCGGCGCTGGCCACCTGGCTGCCCTCGGTACTGTAGTGTGTGTCACTGGCACAGCGGCACCAACCAGGCATGGGCCAGATACAGCACCACCGCGTAGCGGGTGCCCTTGGCCAGCGTAATCAGCAGGATCGCCCGCCACCACGGCAGCCGGAACACCCCGGCCAGCACGGTGAGCGGGTCGCCGATCACTGGCGCCCAGGAGAGCAGCAGGCTCCACTCGCCGAAGCGGTGATACCAGCGCTCGGCGCGGGCCAGCCCCGCGGGGCTGGCTGGAAACCAGCGCCGATCCTGGAAGCGCCGCGCATAGCGGCCCATCCACACGTTGATCAGGCTGCCCAGGGTGTTGCCGCTGGTGGCCACCAGCCACAGCGCCAGCGCCGGCTGGCCCAGGCACCACTGGCGCGCCAGCCACACTTCGGAGCCGCCGGGCAGCAGGGTGGCACTGACCAGCGCCACCACGAACAGGCTCAGCATGGCGCCCACCCCGTCATCTGCAGTAGCCTAGCCTTCATCGACACCACCCTGACGCCCTTGCCATGACCGCTCCCGTTTCGATTCCCAATGCCCTGACCATTGCCGGCTCCGACCCCAGCGGCGGCGCAGGCATCCAGGCCGACCTCAAGACCTTCTCGGCGCTGAGCGCCTATGGTACCAGCGTGATCACCGCACTGACCGCCCAGAACACCCGTGGCGTCACCGCGGTGCATCCGGTACCCGCCGACTTCATCGCCGCCCAGCTCGATACGCTGTTCGACGACGTCGAGATCGACGCGGTTAAGATCGGCATGGTGGCAAGCCGCGAGGTCGCCGAGGTGATCCGCGAGGCGCTGACGCGCCGTCGCCCGCGCTGGGTGGTGCTCGACCCGGTGATGGTCGCCAAGAGCGGCGACGTGCTGGTCGACGACGCCGGTATCGCCGCGGTACGCGACATCCTGGTGCCGCTGGCCGACCTAATCACTCCCAACCTGCCCGAGGCGGCGGTGCTGCTCGAACGCCACACCCCCACCTGCCCCGATGAGATGGAAGCGCTGCTGCCGGCGCTGGGCGCCCTCGGCGCGCCCCATGTGCTGCTCAAGGGCGGCCATCTGCGCGGCGAGCGCTGCCCCGACCTGCTCGCCGATGCCGGCGACGCACGCTGGCTCGACGGGCCGCGCATCGCCACCGACAACCTCCACGGCACCGGCTGCTCGCTGTCGTCGGCGGTGACTGCCTGCCTGGCCCGCGGCGACGACCTGCCCGAAGCAGTGGGCGCCGCCAAGCGGTGGCTGAACAAGGCGCTCACCGCCAGCGTGCGGCTGCGGGTCGGCAGCGGCCATGGCCCGGTGCACCACTTCCACGCCTGGTGGTAAACGAGGCGACGGATCAGTCTCGGACGCTACTGCTTGCTGTGATAACCGTGGGGTGGGGGCCCCTCAGCTTGCAGGCTTTGACAACTGGCACCATGCTGGGGAGTGACGGCGCCATCGCCACAGGCGGCGCCACGTGATCCGCATCGAGGGAGGGAAGCTCATGGCCCACACCCTGCTGTTTGCCTGCGACCTGTCCGCCGAGAACCGCGCCGCCTTTGCCCGCGCCCTGCGCATGGCCAACGAAAGCGGCGCGCGCCTCGATGTCATCCACGTGCTCGACCCGCACCTGCCGCGCCAGGCGCTGCGCGACCTGGAACCGCTGGTGGTCGAGGAGATGCAGCGCATTCTGACCGACCTGCGCGAAGACTACGCCCTCGCCGAGCCGGCCACGCTGCTGCAGACCGTGGCCGGCGCGCCCTACGCCGAGATCATCCGCGAGGCCCATGAGCGCGAGGTCGACATGATCGTGCTCGGCGCCCACCGCAAGCGCGGCCAGCTCGATCTGGTCGGCGGCACCACCCTGGCCCGGGTACTGCGCGGCGCGCCCTGCCCGGTGCTCTCGGTGAGCCATCTGGCGACCCAGACCTGGCAGGACATCCTGGTGCCGGTCAATTTCTCGCTGACCTGCCGCCACACCCTGCGCGAGACCCTCAAGCGCTTCCCCGAGGCCAGCGTCACCCTGCTCCACGCCTGGAACATCCCCGGCGAGCGCGAGCTGGGCTCCGAGAGCCACTACGCCCACTGGCGTGATCGTGAAGTCGCACGCCTGCGCCAGCAGCTGGAGCGCGAGATCGACCAACTGATGAGCGAGTTCGACGCCGTGCCCGAGGTGCACCTGGAGCTCGAGCAGGGCGACCCGCTGGAGGTGCTGATGAACCGCCTGCGCCGACAGCCGCCGGACCTGCTGGCGCTGGGTAGCCGCGGGCCACTGGGCCGCCAGGGCCAGCTCACCGAGCAGCTGCTGGCGGAGCCGCACTGCGATGTGATGGTGTGCCGCGCCTGGTAGATCACCGTGTTACGCTCTCGCACCACATCCATGATTGCCAGGAGACGTGGCATGCGAGCCCTGATACAACGCGTACGCCGCGCCAACGTCGAGGTCGATGGCCAGACGGTCGGCGCCATCGACCATGGCCTACTGGCACTGATCGGCGTCGAGAAGGGCGATGACGAGGTCCGCGCCGACAAGCTACTGCATAAGCTGCTGCACTACCGGGTGTTCAGCGACGCCGAGGGCAAGATGAACCGCGATCTACAGCAGGCCGAGGGCGGGCTGCTGCTGGTGTCGCAGTTCACCCTGGCCGCCGACACTCGCAAGGGCCTGCGCCCGAGTTTCTCCAGCGCCGCGCCGCCCGATGAGGGTGAGCGACTGTTCACTTACCTGCTGACCCGCGCCCAGGCGAGCTGGCCGTGGGTCGCCTGCGGCGAGTTCGGCGCCGATATGCAGGTGGCGCTGATCAACGATGGGCCGGTGACATTTCTGCTGGAGAGCTGAAAGCGCCGAGCGCCAGCAGCATTAAGCAGAGCCGGGGAAGCGCAAAAGCCACATATACCCCGGATTGCTGGCGCAAACGAAGCAACGTCCGGCGCTCGCCAGGGATGGCGAGCGAGGGGCACTCGTGAGGGATTATGTTGTGCCTCGACGGACAGGTTGCGAGTGCAGCGCCAGGGTTTCAATCCGGGGGTCGCGACTTGCACTTTCCCGGCGAATGTCGTGAGTGCGTCATGCATTCGGCGCCGAATTACCCTCGCTCAGCTCGGCTTCCATCGCCTCCAGCGCCTCCTCGGCGGCCAGCCAGTCGGCCTCGAGGTCGTCGAGCTGCGACTTGAGCTCACCCTGGCGCGCCAGGGCCGCGGTCAGCTCCGCCTTGCGCGCGGGGTCGGTGTAGAGCTCGGCATCGCCCAGCGTTTCCTCCACCGCGGCGAGTGCCACCTGGATCTTGTCCATCGCCTGCTCGGCGCGGTCGCGCTGCTTCTTCAGCGGGCGCAACTTCTCGCGCAGTTCGGCGGCGGCACGGCGAGCCGCCTTGCGGTCTTCGCGGGGCGCCTCCTCGGCCTTGTCGACCCGCGCCTCGCGGCGCTCGCCCTCCAGGCGCGCCTTGAGCCAGGCGCGGTAATCCTCGAGATCGCCGTCGAAGGGCTCAACGCGGTGGTCGGCCACGCGCCAGAACTCGTCGACGCTGGCACGCAGCAGGTGGCGGTCGTGGGAGACGATGATCACCGTGCCCTCGAAGCTGGCCAGCGCCTCGGTAAGCGCCTCGCGCATCTCCAGGTCAAGGTGGTTGGTGGGTTCGTCGAGCAGCAGCAGGTTGGGCTTCTGCCACGCCACCAGGGCCAGCGCCAGGCGCGCCTTCTCACCACCGGAGAAGCTATCGGCCAACTCGAAGGCGTCGTCGCCCTTGAAGCCGAAGCCGCCCAGGAAATTGCGGATCTCCTGGTCGCTGGCAGTAGGCGACAATCGCTGCACGTGCATGAACGGGCTGGCGGCAAGGTCGAGCCCCTCGATCTGGTGCTGGGCGAAATAGCCGATCGCCAGGTGCTCGCCGGGCACCCGCTTGCCGGCCAGCAGCGGCAATTCGCCGGTCAGCGACTTGATCAGCGTCGACTTGCCGGCGCCGTTGGGGCCGAGCAGGCCGATGCGACTGCCGGGCAGCAGGGTGACCTTGGCGTTGTCGAGCTGCACGGTTTCACGGCCCGCCGCGTCGCGATAGCCGAGCCGCGCCTCGTCCAGCACCAGCAGCGGACGCGAGCTCTTGTCGGCAGCGGGAATCGTGAAGTGGAACGGCGAATCGGCGTGAGCCACGGCGATATCGCCCATGCGCTCGAGCATCTTCAGGCGGCTCTGGGCCTGGCGCGCCTTGGTGGCCTGGGCGCGGAAGCGTGCCACGAAACGCTCGATCTCCGCCTTGCGCGCCTGCTGCTTGGCGGCCTCGGCCTGCTGCAGCGCCAGTTTCTCGGCGCGGGTGCGCTCGAAGGTCGAGTAGTTGCCACGATATAGCACCAGGCTGCCGCGATCGAAGTGCACGATGTGGTCGCACACCGCGTCGAGGAAGTCGCGGTCGTGGGAGATCAGCAGCAGGGTGCCGGGATAGCGCGTCAGCCACTGTTCGAGCCACAGCAGGGCGTCGAGGTCGAGGTGGTTGGTGGGCTCATCGAGCAGCAGCAGGTCGGAGGGCATGAACAGTGTGCGCGCCAGGTTGACACGCATCCGCCAGCCGCCGGAGAAGTCCGCCAGCGGCCGCGTCAGGTCGGCCTGGGCAAAGCCCAGGCCGACCAGCAGCTGCGCGGCGCGGGCCGGGGCGCTGTAGCCGTCGAGGGCCTCGATCTTGCCATGCAGCTCGGCCTCGCGGTGGGCCTCGCCGCTGGCCTGGGCCGCGGCCAGGGCGGCTTCGGTGGCGCGCAGCTCGCGGTCGCCGTCGAGCACGTAGTCGACGATGGCACAGTCCAGCGCGGCGATCTCCTGGTCCATGTGGGCGATGCGCTGACCGCCGGACATCTCGACCTGGCCCTTGTCGGGGGCCAGCTCCCCCAGCAGTAGCTTGAACAGGCTCGACTTGCCGGCCCCGTTGGGGCCGACGATGCCCGCCTTGTGGCCGCCGTGCAGGGTCAGCTCGGCGCCCTCGATCAGCGTCTGGGTGCCACGTTGCAGCGAGAGTTGGCGCAGTGCGATCATGCTGGCTCCGGTAGGTCGGCAGGGTGGCTCGCCACCCCGTAGGAACGAATGGCATGGATTCTACCCAATTGTTGGCGCGCTTGCGGGCCTCTCTGCGCGACGCGCCGCTATGGGACTTCGCGCTGGCATTTTATGCCCGCGAGGGCGTCGCGGCAGCCTGCCTGCAGCTGCAGGACGAAGCCGGCGCCGATGTCTGCGAGCTGCTTTGGCACTGCTGGCTGGCTAGCCACGGCCTCACCGTATCTGACGGTCACGACGCCGAGCTCGACGCGCTGCGCCGCTGGCAGGGCGAGCTGACCCAGCCGCTGCGAGAGCGTCGCCGCGAGCTCAAGCAGCGAGCGCTCACCAACCCCGAGATCGCCGAACTGCGCGACACACTCAAGCGCGCCGAGCTGCTGAGCGAGCGTGAGGCGCTGCGCATGCTGCAGCGCAGCAGCGACGAGACACTGCTGGTGTCGGGTGCGATACGCCCACTACGCGAGACCGACCCGCCCCTGGCTGAACGCCTCTCCGCCTGGCTGCCAGAACAGAAAAAACACCACCTTCACGCCCTGCAAACCCTCGAAAGCCGCCTTGACCCCTTACAGGGCGCGCGCTAGCCTGAAATGCACAACTGCATGTTTTTAAACCTGCACTTCAGCCAGCCAGGATCTGTTTATGCTGGCTCAACCTTGTGAGGGAAGACAAAAATGATAGTACGCAACCTGTTGACTGCCGCCAGTGTCGGCGCCCTGCTGTTCGGCCTTTCCGCCGCCGCCAATGCCGATAACTGGCGCTATGCCCACGAGGAATTCGAAGGCGATGTTCAGGATGTCTTCGCCGTCGCCTTCAAGGAGTATGTCGAGGACAACTCCGATCACACCGTGCAAGTCTATCGCTTCGGTGAGCTCGGCGAGTCCGACGACATCATGGAGCAGACCCAGGCCGGCATCCTGCAGTTCGTCAATCAGTCGCCGGGCTTTACCGGGTCGCTGATTCCTGAGGCACAGATTTTCTTCATCCCCTATCTGCTGCCTACCGATGAAGAGACCGTGATCGAATTCTTCAACACCTCCACGGCGATCAACGAGACCTTCCCCGAGCTGTATGCCGAACAGGGCCTCGAGCTGCTCAAGATGTATCCGGAAGGCGAGATGGTCGTCACCCTCGATGAACCCTTCACCAGCCCGGATGATCTGCGCGGCAAGAACATCCGCACCATGACCAACCCGCTGCTCTCCGAGACCTACCGCGCCTTCGGCGCCACGCCGACCCCGCTGCCGTGGGGCGAGGTCTACGGTGGCCTGCAGACCAACATCATCCAGGGCCAGGAAAACCCGATCTTCTGGATCGAGTCCGGCGGCCTGTATGAGGTCTCGCCCAACCTGGTGTTCACCGGCCACGGCTGGTTCACCACTGCGATGATGGCCAACCAGGACTTCTTCGACGGCCTTTCCGAAGAGGACCAGCAACTGGTGCGCGACGCTACCGAGGCCGCCTACGAGCACATCATCGAGCACATTTCCGGGCTCGCCGATGAGTCGCTCGAGGCGATCCAGGAGGCCTCCGACGAAGTCACCGTGACGCGCCTCGACGAGGAGCAGATCCAGGCCTTCCGCGAGCGCGCCCCGCAGGTTGAAGAGCGCTTCGTGGAAATGACCGGCGATCGCGGCGCCGAACTGCTCGAGCAGTTCAAGGACGACCTCGAGGCCGTCACCAACGAGTGATGCCGCGCCGCGCACGCCAAGCGTGCGACGCAGCTAAGCACACAGGGGGCAGCCGCAAGGCTGCCCCCTCGTCGTTGCCACCCGGCCAATCAGCGTTGATTCTGCGCCTGCAAGTGCCGGCGCGACGGCATAGGCTGGGGGTGTCACCGTTCGTTTACACGCAAACTGACACGCCATCCAGACCGCGAGGAGTCCTTCGACATGGACATGAACGAAGAAGACGTCGCCGAACAACACTACCGCTCCACCCTGCCTGGCCCGTTGGGCGTGGTCGATACCTGGATCAGCAAGATCGAGGCCATGATACTCGCCGTGGGGGTGATCCTGATGGCGATCAACACCGTGGCCAACGTCATCGGCCGCTTCGTGTTCGGCGAGAGCCTGCACTTCTCCGAAGAGATCAACCGCATCCTGATCGTGATGATCACCTTTGCTGGCATCGGCTATGCCGCTCGCCACGGCCGCCACATCCGCATGTCGGCGATCTACGACGCCCTGCCCACCGGTGGGCGCCGCTGGCTGATGATCTTCATCTGTCTGTTCACCGCGCTGGTCATGTTCACGCTCTGCTACTACTCGATCGGCTATATCCAGACCACCTACAGCCGCGGCCGGGTGCTGCCGTCGCTGAGTATTCCGGTGTGGATCATGTACCTGTGGGTACCGGTGGGCTTCACCATCACCGGGATCCAGTACCTGCTCACCGCCTTCAAGAACCTGACCTCTCGTGACGTCTATCTCTCGACCCATGTGGTCGACGGATACAAGGACACGGAAACCGAAGTCTGACGCGGGGAACGCACCAATGACGACAATCATTATCTCCATCATGATCGTGCTGCTGCTGCTCGGCTTCCCGATGATGATCCCACTGGTCACCGCCGCCTTCGTCGGTTTCTACATGACCTTCGGCGGCACCGGCCAGATGGAAACCCTGATCCAGCAAATGTTGGGTGGAATCCGCCCCACCGCGCTGATCGCCGTGCCAATGTTCATTCTCGCCGCCGACATCATGACCCGCGGTCAGTCCGCGCATCGCCTGATCGACATGGTGATGAGCTTCGTCGGCCACGTGAAGGGCGGTCTGGCGGTGAGTACCGCTGCGTCCTGTACGCTATTTGGCGCGGTCTCGGGCTCGACCCAGGCGACCGTGGTGGCAGTCGGCTCGCCGCTGCGCCCGCGCATGCTCAAGGCCGGCTACAAGGACCCCTTCACCCTGGCGCTGATCATCAATTCCAGCGACATCGCCTTCCTGATCCCGCCGAGCATCGGCATGATCATCTACGGGGTAATCTCCGGCACCTCGATCGGCGAGCTGTTCATCGCCGGTATCGGCCCAGGGCTGCTGATCCTGTTCATGTTCTCGATCTACTGCGTGATGTATGCAGTGATCAAGGACGTGCCCACCGAGCCCAAGTCGAGCTGGCGCGAGCGCCTCACTGCGGTGCAGAAGGCGCTATGGCCGCTGGGCTTTCCGGTACTCATCGTCGGCGGTATCTACGGCGGCATATTCAGCCCTACCGAGGCCGCCGCCGCCTGCGTGCTGTATGCGGTGCTGCTGGAGTTCGTGGTGTTCCGCTCGCTCAAGCTGCAGCATATCTACACCATCGCCAAGTCTACCGGGCTGATCACCGCCGTGGTCTTCATCCTGGTAGCAGTGGGCAACGGCTTCTCGTGGGTAATTTCGTTTGCCCAGATTCCCCAGGAGATTCTCGCCGCGGTGGGCATCAACGAGGCCGGACCGGTGGGCGTGCTGATCGCCATCTCGGTGGCCTTCTTCGTCGCCTGCATGTTCGTCGACCCCATCGTGGTGATCCTAGTGCTGACGCCAATCTTCGCCCCGGCGATCGCTGCCTCCGGCCTCGACCCGGTACACGTCGGCGTGCTGATCACCCTACAGGTGGCGATCGGCTCGGCCACGCCACCCTTCGGCTGCGATATCTTCACCGCCATCGCCATCTTCAAACGCCCCTACTGGGAGGTGATCCGCGGCACGCCGCCGTTCATCTTCATGCTGATACTGGCAGCGGCTCTGATCATCATGTTCCCGCAGATCGCGCTGTTCCTGCGTGACCTGGCGTTCCGGTGAGCCCTCGCCCCACAAGGAGAAGGTGACGATGTTCAAGCGAATCCTGGTCCCGGTCGACGGCTCCAAGCGCGCCCTGCGGGCGCTGGACAAGGCCATCGAACTGCAGCAGCTGACCGGCGCCGAGCTCTATGTGCTGTGCGTGTTCAAGCATCACAGCCTGCTCGAGGCGTCGCTGTCGATGGTGCGCCCGGCCAAGCTCGACATTCCCGACGATGCGCTCAAGGAGTACGCCACCGAGATCGCCCTCAACGCCAAGCACCGCGCCATCGAGCTCGGCGTCGAGGGGGTGCGCGCCTTCGTCAAGGGCGGCCGGCCATCGAGCACCATCGTGCGCTTCGCCCGCAAGCGCGAGTGCGACCTGATCGTGCTCGGCTCCAAGGGTACCAACGGCGAGTCGAGCATTCTTGGCAGTGTCTCGCAGCGAGTCGCCAGCATGGCCAAGTGCCCGGTACTGGTCGTGTAGTCAGTTGTTGCACCGTGATGGCGCGGGTGCGGAAACTCATGGCGCCTGATAGAGTCCGAGACACGACGCCTTACATTGAATCGAGGACTCTGCATGAAGACACTGGTTTCCGCTGCGGCATTCGGCACTCTGCTGGCCGCCGCGCCGCTGGCCCTGGCCGCCCCTGAAAGCGACGAGGAGAAGCTCAGCTACAGCCTCGGCGTGACCCTCGGCCAGAGCCTGGTACAGGACGTAGAAGCACTCGATCTCGACGCCTTCACCCAGGCCATCGAGGATGTCTATGCCGGCGGCGAGCTGGCCATGAGCGAGGCGCAGATGGCCGAGGCGCTGACCCGCTTCCAGGAGAGCGCCATGGCCAGCCGCGAGGCCCAGGCATCCCAGGCCGCCGAGGCCAACCGCGAGGCCGGCGAAGCCTTTCTGGCCGAGAACGCCGAGGAGGAGGGCGTCGAGGTCACCGACTCGGGCCTGCAGTATCAGGTGGTGGAGTCCGGTGACGGCCCGTCGCCGAGCGCCTCGGATAGCGTCGAGGTGCACTATGAGGGCACGCTGATCGACGGTACCGTATTCGACAGCTCCTACCAGCGCGGCGAGCCGGTCAGTTTCCGCGTCGACCAGGTCATCGAGGGCTGGCAGGAAGCCCTGCAGCTGATGAGCGTCGGCGATACCTGGATGATCTACCTGCCTTCCGAACTGGCCTACGGTGAAGCCGGTACCGGCGGCCCGATCGGCCCCAACGAAACGCTGATCTTCAAGGTCGAGCTGCTCGGCATCGACGATTGATCGCGATGAAACCCACTCTGCTAGCGTGCGGTCTGGCGTTGGGCCTTGGCGGTCCGGCGCTGGCCGACAGCGACACCCTTCCCACTCTGCCCGTGCTCGACATCGACCCCGCTCGGGTCAGTGTGTTGGGTGTTTCGTCGGGTGGCTATATGGCCACCCAACTGGCGGTGGCCTTTCCCGAGACCTATCGTGGCCTGGGCGTGTTCGCCGCCGGTCCCTGGGGCTGCGCCCAGGGCAGCCTACGCCTGGCGCTGGGGCAGTGCATGACCCAGCGCCACGGTTCACCCAGCCTGGCCGAGCTGGAGGGTCGCCTGACCGCCTACCGCGCCGACGAGCGCCTCGGCGCGGCCGAGGCGCTGGCCCAACAGCGGGTCTTCGTGTGGCACGGCGAAGAGGACGAGGTGGTCGACCCGGCGCTCGGCGAGATGCTGGCCACGCAATATCGTGGATGGTTGGAGCGTCCTGAACAGCTGACGTTCATCAGCGCCGAGGAGGTCGGCCACGGCTGGCCGGTGGGCGGCACCGGCCTGGCCCACATCACCGAGCTGGCCGATTGCCGCCTCGGCGGCAGCCCTCACCTGCTGGCCTGTGATCGCGATGCGGCGGGCGAGGCGTTGAACTGGCTGTACGGCGGCCTAGTGCTCCCCGAGGAGGACGGCCGAGGCACACTGCTGCCCTTCGATCAGGGCGAGTTCTATCGCGGCTCAGGGCTCGCCGAGCAGGGCCAGCTCTACCTGCCCAAGACCTGCGAGGAGGGCGCACCCTGTGGCCTGGTGGTGGCGCTGCACGGCTGCAACATGAGCCAGCAGCAAATCGAGGACGCCTTCGTCCGCCATACCGGGCTCAACGCCTGGGCCACGGCGAATCGCCTGGCCGTGCTCTACCCCCAGGCCGCCACCAGCATGGCCAACCCCCAGGGCTGCTGGGACTGGTGGGGTTTCGATGAAAGCAGCTGGGAGCCCTCTCCCGGCCACGAGACCCGCGACGGGCATCAGCTCCAGGCGCTGCATGCCATGGTCGAACGGCTCAGCGGCGGCCCGGCAGGGTCGCCCTGAGCCCCGACTGCGTGAAGCCGCGCCTCAGCCGCCGTTGAACTCGTGCCTGACGGCCGAGATCAGCGAGTGCGGGGTCGGCGAGTAGAGCACCCGCTGACGGATCTCGCCGTGGCGGTCGACCAGGTACATCGAGGAGCTGTGGTCGACAGCGTAGTCCATCGCCGAGTCTTCCATGTCGTGCTTACGCCAGAACAGGTTGTAGCGCTCGGCGATATCGTCGAGCTGCTCCTCGCTGCCGCGGGCACCGATGAACTGCTCGCCGAAGTAACCGACGTACTCCTCGAGGCGCTCGAGGGTATCGCGGGCCGGATCGACGGTGATCAGCACCGGCACGAGGCGCTCGGCGTGCTGTTCATCGAGCTGCTGCAGCGCCTGGCGAATCACCGCCAGGGTCATCGGGCAGATGTCCGGGCAGTAGGTATAGCCGAAGAACAGCACCGCCAACTCGTCGTCCTCCATGGATGCCAGCGAGAACTCGCCCTGGGTCGAGGGCAGCGCCACCTCACCGCCGCGCGGCTCGCCGTCATCGCCCTGCTGCTGCACCCACCAGATGGTACCGAGGGCCACCACCAGCACCAGCGAGGCGAGGCCCGCCCACAGCGTCTTGCGCGTCATACCGCACTCCTCTTGATATCGAAGTCGAACCAGCTGCCCTTGCGACCCTGAGGGGTCTCGATCACCACCTGGGCGCGCCACGGCATCACCGCCTCGGTGCACACGCCGATCTGAGCGTCGCCGCGAAACACCCCGTTGCCCTGTGACTCGAGGATAAAGCGATGCACACCCATGTGCATATTGCGACCCACCAGCTCGACCGTCACCGCCCGCGCCTCGACGTTGTCCAACTGGACCTCGACGGGAAGCACCTCGAGCTCGCGCAGCTCGCCGTCGAAATCCAGCGACAGTCGCGACGCCATGCCCAGGCTCGCCTCACAGGCACCCTGATGGAGGTCACAGGGCGAACTCGGCGGATACCAGGTGACGTCGTCGCTGCTGCCGCGCAGATAGTAGTTGCCGAGGTACCACATCGCCACGACCACCGTTACCAGCGTGACCATGATCAGCAGATTGAGCAGCGGTGAGCGCGGGGTCGCCTCATCCGAGGCTGGGGGCAACGTGGTCATGGCGTCACCAGGACCCTCCAATGCAGTGGCAATAGCCGGTAAGCTTATCAGCGTTTGCCTCATGGCAACCTGTGAAAGGTTGTCGCATCCCAAGGTCAATGACAAGGAGCGCCCCATGGGTGATGTGGCCGGAGCATTGGGCCCGCTGTTCTTGCTGATCCTGCTGGGCGCCGCGCTGGGTTGGAAACACCTGCCGGGCGGTGATTTCTGGCCCCAGTTGGAGAAGCTGATCTACTTTTTGCTGTTTCCCGCCATGCTGGTGGCGACGCTGGCCACGGCGGACGTCAGCCAGGTCCCGGTGGGGCGGGTAGCGCTGGTGCTGCTCGGCGTCATGGCCGTTCTCGGCGCCCTGCTGTGGCGGCTGCGCCAACGGCTGGGGCTAGACCCGGCGGCCTTCACCTCGGTATTCCAGGGCGCGCTGCGCTTCAATACCTATGTCGGCGTGGCCGGCGCCAGCGCCCTGCACGGCAGCGCCGGGGCCACCGTCGCCGCGGTAGCGGTGGCGCTGATGGTGCCGGTGGTCAACGTGCTGTGCGTGGCGAGCTTCATCGCCGCCGGCACCCTGGGCCCGGCCAGCCTCGGCAAGAGCCTGCTGGCGCTGGCGCGCAACCCGTTGATACTTGCCTGCCTGGCGGGCATTGCGCTCAACCTGAGCGGCATCGGCCTGCCCGGCTGGAGCGCCCAGACCGTCGGCCTGCTGGGCAGCGCAGCGCTACCGCTGGGCCTGGTCGCGGTCGGCGTGGCGCTGCGCCCGCGTGCGCTGGTACGCCTCGACCGCGGCGTATGGGCCGCCAACCTGCTCAAGCTGGTGGCGATGCCAGGCCTGGTACTGGCGCTCGCCCTGCTGCTCGGCCTGGACCCGGTGAGCCGCGACGTAGCGCTGCTGTTCGCCGCCCTGCCCACCGCTACCTCGGCCTATATCCTGGCCCGCCAGCTGGGCGGCGACGCCGAGCTGATGGCCGCGCTGATCACCGGCCAGACGCTGCTGGCGATGTTGACGCTGCCGCTGTGGCTGCGCCTGACCGGAGGTTAAATAAAAAATATTCTCGTTACGCTTGACGTCGCGAATGCGAACGATTATCTTAACAACCGTGGCGCTTGCCAGGCGCCACACGCCATCGCAGAGAATGTCAGGTTTTCTGCCATGGTTTCTCCTCATCAAGCTAGTCACGGTCTTTCGCCGCTCCTTCCGGAGCGGCTTTTTCTTTTCTACCCCGACAATAACTGCGCCCAAAGCTATTGCAGCGAGGAGCGCCGGCGGTAGGTCGAAAAGGAGGTTCAACGCCAGGGGTGAGGAGCATTGCTCCGAACGGGCTGGCCATGGATGGCCAGCACCGGCCCTGCAAGCGAAGCAGGATGCGGGAGTGCAGCAGGGCGTTTAGCGCCCAGGGACGGGTTTACAGCGCCTCCTCGTAGGCCTGCCGGAGGATCAGCTACGAGCGTGATAGCCCCGACCATGCATGGGCCAGGACACAGTGATAGGAGTGGCGCTTCCGCTTAGGTATCGCGGGCGTAGATCAGGTCCCATACGCCGTGGCCGAGGCGCTCGCCGCGGGCCTCGAACTTGGTCAGCGGCCGGAACTCGGGGCGCGGCACATAGGGTGCCGTCTCCGCCGCGGTGTTGCGATAGCCCGGCGCGGCATCCATCACCTCGGCCATCCACTCGGCGTAGGCCGCCCAGTCGGTGGCCAGGTGAAAGGTGCCGCCCGGCTTCAAGCGGGTGCGCACCAGCTCGACGAAGGCCGGCTGGACGATGCGCCGCTTGTGGTGCTTCTTCTTCGGCCAGGGGTCGGGGAAGAACAGCTGCAGGGTATCGAGGCTGGCCTCGGGCAGGCACTCCTCGAGTACCCGCAGGGCGTCCTCGCGGTACACGCGCAGGTTGCTCAGGCCGCGCTTGTCGGCCTCGTCGAGCAGCTTGCCGACCCCGGGGGCGTGTACCTCGATGCCGATGAAGTCGGTATCCGGGTGGGTTTCGGCCTGCTCGATCAGCGAAGCGCCCATGCCGAAACCTATCTCCACCACCCTCGGTGCACGCCGCCCGAACAGCGCGCCGAGGTCCTGGCGACCCTCGGCCAGGGTCAGCCCCAGCCGCGGCCAGATCTCCTCGAGACCGCGGGTCTGGGCAATGGTCATGCGCCCGGCGCGCAGCACATAGCTCTTGATGCCGCGCCGGTGCAGCGGCGCCGCGGGGCTCTCGGGCGCACTGGTGGCGGCGTCGGATCGGTCGTGGTGGGTATCACTCATGCGTCACGCGGGTCTCATCGTAGCGGACATTCAGCCGTTGATACGGCCGGCGAAGGGCGAGGAGGGCTCGGCGCTCTGGCGGCGCGGCATGCGTCCGGCCAGAAAGGCGGCACGGCCGGCCTCGACGGCCTGCTTCATGGCGCCGGCCATCAGCACCGGCTGGCGGGCGTGGGCAATGGCCGAGTTCATCAACACCCCATCGCAGCCCAGCTCCATGGCCATGGCGGCGTCGGAGGCGGTGCCGATCCCGGCATCGACCAGCACCGGCACCTCGGCCTGCTCGATGATCAGGCGCAGGTTGTGCGGATTCTGAATGCCGTGGCCGGAGCCGATCAGCGAACCCAGCGGCATCACCGCACAGCAGCCCAGGCGCTCAAGCTCCTTGGCGACGATGGGATCGTCGCTGGTGTAGACCATCACATCGAAACCATCGGCGATCAGCGTCTCGGCGGCTTTCAGCGTCTCCACCACGTTGGGGTAGAGCGTCGCGTCATCGCCGAGCACCTCGAGCTTGACCAGCTTGTGGCCGTCGAGCAGCTCGCGGGCCAGCTTGCAGGTACGCACCGCATCCTTGGCGGTGTAGCAACCCGCGGTATTGGGCAGCAGGGTATAGCGCTCCGGCGGCACCACGTCGAGCAGATTGGGCTCACCGGCTTCCTGTCCCAGGTTGGTGCGCCGCACCGCGAAGGTCACCACCTCGGCGCCGGAGGCCTGGATGGCGGCAGCGGTCTCGTCGAAATCGCGGTACTTGCCGGTGCCGACCAGCAGGCGCGAGGCGAAGCGATGCCCGGCCACCTGCAGCGGCTGGTCCTGATAACGATCTGTCATGATGGCTCCTCTAGCCCCCGCCGATGGCGTGGACGATTTCGACGCGGTCGCCGTCGGCCAGCCCCTGCTGGGCATGCTGGCTGCGCGGCACGATCTCTTCGTTGACCTCGACGGCAATGCGTCGGCCGGTCAGGTCGAGGGAGGCGATCAGGTCGCTGATCGTGGCCTCGGCCTCGAGGGTTCTGGCTTCGCCGTTGAGCAGGATCTGCATGGCGGTCCTCCAGCGAATCGCAGCGGTTCGGGGGCCACTATTGTAGCCTGTTAATCGCCGGCGGGGTACGGTATGAACGCGTTCGACAAGGAGATTTCCCCATGCGCGACACCTCCTGGTGGCTGGCGATAGCGCTTAGCGGCGGCCTGGCCGTGGCGCTCGGCGCCTTCGCCGCTCATGGCCTGCAGGGCCAGCTCTCGGCGCGGCTGCTGACGGCCTTCGAGACCGGCGTGCGCTATCAGATGTGGCATACCCTGGCGATGCTCGGGGTGCTGGCCTGGCGCGCCGGCCAGCCGTGCCGCGGCCAGCAGCTGACGCTAGGGTTGTGGGCACTGGGCATGGTGCTGTTCTCGGGGTCGCTCTACGCCCTGGCGCTGAGCGGCATCGGCCGGCTGGGCATGATCACGCCGCTGGGCGGCGTCGCCTTTATCGCCGGCTGGGTAATGCTTGCCGTCACCGCCCTGCGCGCTCAATCGGCATCGGGTAGTACGTAAGTCGCCGTCACCAGCGCCACCGGCTCCTCGTCGCCGGCGGAGAACAGTTGCACTTCGCCCACCGCCAGACGCCGGCCGAGCTTGACCACGCGAGCGTTGGCGATCAGGTCGCGGTCGCCGCGGGCGCGGCGCAGGAAGTGGCAGTTCATGTCGCTGGTCACCGCCATCGGCTCGGGGCCGATCTGCGCCAGGATCGCCACGTAGAGGCAGACGTCGGCCAGCCCCATCATGCTCGGGCCCGAGACGCAGGCGCCGGGCCGCAGGTGTTCGTCCTCGATGGCCAGGCTCATGGTGGCGCGCATCTCGTCGACGCCCTCGATGGTTCCCTGGCGATGCGGAAACACCTCGTCGAGAAATTCCTCAATGGCGGCTGCGGTCATTACGGTCATGGAGGTTCCTTGCGGCCTGGCAATGGCCCCAAGATAGCTCAGCTACGGGCTACGGGCTACGGGCTACGGGCATTAGGACCAGCCCGATACCCGTAGCCCGATGCCGATTATTTCGCCTTGTGCACCTGACGCCACTCGTGGAGCAGCGGCTCGGTGTAGCCCGCCGGCTGCACGCGCCCCTTGAACACCAGGTCGCAGGCGGCCTTGAAGGCGCTGGAGGCCAAGAAGTCCGCGCTCATGGCAGTGTAGCCGGGGTCGCCGGCGTTCTGCTCGTCGACCACCTTGGCCATGCGCTCCAGGGTCTTCTGCACGCGCTCGGCGTCGACCACTCCGTGATGCAGCCAGTTGGCCAGGTGCTGGCTGGAGATGCGCAGCGTGGCGCGGTCTTCCATCAGCCCGATGTTGTGGATATCCGGCACCTTGGAACAGCCCACGCCGTGCTCGACCCAGCGTACTACGTAGCCGAGGATGCCCTGGCAATTGTTGTCGAGCTCCTGCTGGATCTCCTCATCGGACCAGTCGGCGCTCTCGGCCACCGGCACCGTCAGCAGGTCGTCGAGCAGGTCGATGTCGCCCTGGCCTTCCAGTTCACGCTGCACTGCCGCAACGTCGACCTGGTGGTAGTGCAAGGCGTGCAGCGCCGCGGCGGTGGGCGACGGCACCCAGGCGGTGTTGGCGCCAGCCTTCGGGTGGCCGATCTTCTGCTCGAGCATGGCCGCCATCAGGTCGGGCATGGCCCACATACCCTTGCCGATCTGGGCGCGCCCGCGCAGCCCGCAGGCCAGGCCGACCAGCACGTTGTTGCGCTCGTAGGCACCGATCCACTTGGCGCCCTTCATGTCGCCCTTGCGAATCATGGGACCAGCTTCCATGGCGGTGTGCATCTCGTCGCCGGTACGGTCGAGGAAGCCGGTATTGATGAACACCACCCGCGAGGCCGCGGCGTTGATGCACGCCTTGAGGTTGACGGTGGTACGCCGCTCCTCGTCCATGATGCCCATCTTGAGGGTATCGCGAGCCATGCCCAGAATGTCTTCCACGCGACCGAACAGCTCGTTGGCGAAGGCGACTTCCTGGGGGCCGTGCATCTTGGGCTTGACGATGTACACCGAACCGGCACGCGAGTTGCGCGGCTCGCCGTCACCCTTGTTGAGGTCGTGCAGCGCCAGCAAGCCAGTGACCACCGCATCGAGGATGCCTTCCGGCAGCTCGTTGCCGTCGGCGTCGAGCACCGCGGGGTTGGTCATCAGGTGGCCGACGTTGCGCACGAACATCAGCGCGCGACCCGGCAGGGTCAGGCTGCCGCCGTCGGGGGTCTGGTACTGGCGGTCAGGATTGAGACGCCGGGTGATGGTCTTGCCACCCTTCTCCAGCTGCTCTTCCAGGTCGCCCTTCATCAAACCCAGCCAGTTGCGATAGACCACCACCTTGTCTTCGGCGTCGACCGCCGCCACCGAGTCTTCACAGTCCATGATGCTGGTCAGTGCGGCCTCGACCAGCAGGTCCTTGACGCCGGCCGGGTCGGTCTTGCCGATCGGGTGGCTGGTATCGAACTGGATTTCCAGATGCAGGCCGTGATTGGCGAGCAGGATGCCTTGGGGCTTGGCTACGTCGCCCTGGAAGCCGACCAGCTTGCCGGGATCCTTGAGGCCGGTCTCGCGGCCACCGTCGAGGGTCACCACCAGATGGCCGTCGCGCAGCGCATAGTTGACGGCATCGCGGTGCGAGCCGGTGGCCAGCGGTGCGGCGCGGTCGAGGACGCCGCGGGCGTAGGCGATGACCTTGTCACCGCGCTTGGGGTTGTAGCTGGTGCCCTTCTCGGCGCCATCATCCTCGCTGATGGCATCGGTACCGTAGAGGGCATCGTAAAGGCTGCCCCAGCGCGCATTGGCGGCGTTGAGCGCGTAGCGGGCGTTGTTTACCGGCACCACCAGCTGCGGGCCGGCCTGGGTGGCGACCTCGGCATCGACGTTTTGGGTAGTGGCGGCGACCTTGGCCGGGGCCTCGGCGAGGTAGCCAATGCGCTTGAGAAAGTCGCGATAGGCGGGCATTTCGCCGACCGGGCCGGGGTTTCCACGGTGCCAGGCGTCGAGCTCGCCCTGCAGACGCTCGCGCTCGGCGAGCAATTCGCGATTCTTCGGGGTCAAATCGTGAAACAGCGCATCGACACCGGACCAAAAGGTCTCTGCATCGACGCCAGTGCCAGGCAGGGCCTGGTCGTTGATGAAACGGTCCAACTCGGAGGCCACCTGAAGACGATGGCGGGTGACACGGTCAGTCATGAGAGTCTCCTGATGCGCTGTGACCGGTAGCGCATACCGGCCGTGGGTCGTTTTAGGTGTTCCTAAAAGTAACATTTTTTATGGAAATGGCTTCCACATGCTACCTGAAAATGTCACCGCGGTCTGCCAGACTCGACCAAATGATGAAATGTCGCTGTCGCAATATGGCTTGCCAGGCCTGCCGGCGCTAGCATGAGCGTACTAGGGAGGGTTGGATGACCGATTTCGCACCGCTGCAGGCCCTCGGGCCCATCGCGCCGGCCCGCGTGCCCGGCAGTACGCCATGGACGCCACATCTCGATCACTATCTCGCACACTACCAGCTCGCGCCGCTGCTGGACGATCACGTCGCGCTGCACGTCGGCTATCTCGATGCACGCGGCTTTCGCCTGTGGACTCAGGTCTGGACACCCAGCACGCCACGTGGCACTGCCTTCGTGGTGCACGGTTACTTCGATCACCTGGGGCTCTACCGCCACCTGCTCGAGCGACTACTCGCCCAGGGCTGGCGGGTGGTGCTGTGGGACCTGCCGGGGCACGGCCTGTCGAGCGGCGAGCGAGCCACCATCGATGACTTCGACGACTACGGCGAGTGCCTTGCCGCGCTGCAGGCCCAGCTCGACCACCAGGGGCTGATTCCCAAGCCCTGGGTTGGCATCGGCCAGAGCACCGGCGCGGCGATCCTCGCCACCGACGCGCTGCGCCATGGCAAGGCCAGCGCCTGGCAGGGCCTGGCGCTACTGGCACCGCTGGTGAGGCCCTTGGGCTGGCCACAGTCGAGTTGGCTGCACCGCCTGGCCAGCCCTTTCATCACCACTCTGCCGCGCAAGTATCGCCCCAACTCCTCCGACAGCGACTTCACCGCCTTCCTGCGCGAGGCCGACCCACTGCAGGCCGACTACCTGACACTGACCTGGGTCAGCGCCATGCGCCGCTGGATGCCGCAGCTGATCGCACTGCCGACAAGCCAGCTGCCGGTATTGATTCTGCAGGGCGAGCAGGACCTGACCGTCGACTGGGCCTGGAACCTCGAGGTGATGACACGCAAGTTTCCGCGCGCCCGGATCCATCGCCACCCCGAAGCGCGCCACCACCTGGTCAACGAGGCCGAACCCATTCGTCAGGTGCTCTTCGATGAGCTAAGCGTTTTCCTCGATGAATTGGTGCCCCACGACGTAAAGCGGCTGGGCACATGAAACGACCTACTCTCCTGCGAGCAGCGCTGCTCGGCCTGCTGCTCAGCGGCTGCGCCAGCGCCCCGGATGCTCCCACCCTGCTGCGCCAGGCACTGTTCGGCCTCGGCGAAACGGCCACCGCCAGCTTGCTGCGCGAACCGGTCTGGACCCGCGACACCCCCGACGTGGTGGTGCTGCTGGCCACGCCCGAGGTCGACGACGGCCTGGGGATCAGCCAGTCGCGCTTCACCGAGAGCCTTAGCCGGGCGCTGCTGGCCCCCAGCGACGGGCCGCAGGTCATCGACTGGGCGCCGGAGATGCAGGACAGCGACTCGCGGGACAATCAATGGCTGCTGGAGACCCGCCTGAACGCCGATGGCCCGCGGCTGACGCTCTCCGACCGCGAGCTGCTGCCCTATGCGCTGCACATGCGCCTGCGCCGCCTGGGCGACAGCGAGCCGCAGTGGCAGGAGACGCTGTATGGGGCCTTCGACGCCA
This sequence comes from Halomonas socia, assembly GCF_010977575.1. Taxonomy (GTDB): domain Bacteria; phylum Pseudomonadota; class Gammaproteobacteria; order Pseudomonadales; family Halomonadaceae; genus Franzmannia; species Franzmannia socia. The sequence continues at coordinate 1,498,818 of NZ_CP048812.1, read as the reverse complement.
CCGCACTTTAAGAGGGGCTGGCTTAGCCGCTTTTGAGCAGCCGGTCGAGCTGGCGGTAGCCGATCGCCTCCATCAGCTGGCGACGCTCGGGGCGCGCATCGCCGGCCAGGTCGGCCAGGGTCAGGGCCACGCGCAGCACGCGATGGTAGGCCCGCGCCGAAAGGTTGAGCCGCTCCAGCACCCCGGCCAGCCAGGCGCGGGTGGCGCTGTCCAGGGCGCAGGCGGCTTCCAGCTCGCGCCCCGGCAAATGGGCGTTGAGCGCACCGCGCCGGGCCTGCCGGACGCGGGCGGCCAGCACCCGTTCGCGCACCGCGGCAGAGCTTTCGCCGGCCTGCTGAGAGGTCAGCTGCTCCGGCGGCAGTGCCGGCACTTCGACCTGCAGGTCGATCCGGTCCAGCAGCGGCCCGGAGAGACGCTGCTGGTAGCGCTGGATCTGCGCGGCGCTGCACTGGCAGCGGCTGCGCGGATCGCCAAGGTGGCCGCAGGGGCAAGGGTTCATGGCTGCAACGAGCTGAAAGCGCGCCGGATAGCGGCGCTGATGATTGGCCCGCGACAGCGCGATGCTGCCCGACTCCATCGGCTCGCGCATCACCTCAAGTACATGGCGCGAGAACTCCGGCAGTTCGTCGAGAAACAGCACGCCATGATGGGCCAGCGAGATTTCCCCTGGGCGCGGCTTGGAGCCGCCGCCGACCAATGCCACGGCGCTGGCGGTATGGTGCGGGGTACGAAACGGCCGCCGCCCCCAGTCGTCGGTGAGCGGCAGCCCGATCACCGAGCGGATTGCCGCCACTTCCAGCGCCTCATCCTCCTCCAGCGGCGGCAGGATGCCCGGCAGCCGGCTGGCCAGCATGGTCTTGCCGGTGCCCGGCGGGCCGGCCAGCAGCAGGTTGTGCGCACCGGCCGCAGCGATCTCCAGGGCGCGGCGCGCCTGCTGCTGGCCGCGCACCTCGGCCAGATCCATGCCGCTGGCCACGGCCTCGAGGGGCCGCGGTTCGGTGTTATGTGCCGCTAGGTGCCGCTGACCCAGCAGGTGCGCCACCACCTCCAGCAGATGCTCTGCCGGCAGTACCTCGAGCCCAGTGGCCAGGGCCGCTTCGTCGGCGTTGGCACGGGGCACGATCAGCGTGCGCCCGGCACGCCGCGCAGCCAGCGCCACTGGCAGCACCCCGGTGACCGGGCGCAGCTTGCCGTCCAGCGCCAGCTCACCGAGGCACTCCACCGTCTCCAACGCCTCCCCCGGCACCTGCCCCGAGGCGACCAGGATGCCCAGCGCAATCGGCAGGTCGAAGCGCCCGCCTTCCTTGGGCAGGTCGGCGGGCGCCAGGTTGAGGGTAATGCGGCGGGTGGTGGGAAACTCGAGGCCGGCGTTGATCAGCGCGCTGCGTACCCGCTCGCGGCTCTCCTTTACCGCCGCCTCGGCCAGCCCCACCAGGGTAAGGCCCGGCAGGCCGTTGGCCAGGTGCACCTCGACCAGCACTTCAGGCGCATCGAGCCCCAGGCTGGCGCGGGTATTGATGATGGCAAGCGTCATGGCGGTCCCTCGCCGGTGAAATGACGTGGCGTCAGCGCGAAGGCTCGCCGCCGCCGGCATCTTCGGCCGGTGGGGTGTCGCCGCTAGCCTCGCGGTGGCTTTCATCGCTGGGTGCCGCGCCCTCGTCGAGCGCTGCTTCTAGCGTAGCGACCCGCGCTTCCAGCGCCTCGACGCGGCTGCGGGTGCGCTGCAGTACATCCATGAGAATATCGAAATCTTCGCGGGATACCAGCTCGAGACGCTCGCAAGCGCCGCGCACCACCTGCTGCACACCCTTGTGAATCTCCTCCGGCGCCTGGGAGGCACCCTGCAACCGCTCGCCCAGCTCACGGGCCAGACGGCCAAATCGATCTTGATGGGTCACGTGATTCTCCTCGTCGTCCAGCGGATATGCCTCATACCCAAGCATACGCAAGCTGCCAGTGGCACGCATGCCCAAGCAGCGCTCTATTATGAGGCATTGAGCTTTCCTCGAGGCCCTGTTTTGGTGCAAAGCCTCCTACTCCCTCTCGTGACGACTTCGCACTATGGTGCACGCCATCCTCTACACAACTGATTAGAAAGCGAAATATAAAGCCTGGCACGCTTCACGCTATGTCCTAATCAGGCGCAAGCCGTTATGCACGCCTCAATCCTTTTCATCTGGGAGATTCGGGATGAAACTCATCACCGCCATTATCAAGCCGTTCAAGCTGGATGATGTCCGTGAAGCGCTGGCAGACAACGGCGTTCAGGGCATCACCGTCACCGAGGTCAAGGGCTTCGGCCGCCAGAAGGGTCACACCGAGCTGTATCGCGGCGCTGAATACGTCGTCGACTTCCTGCCCAAGGTCAAGGTCGAGATCGCCGTCGACGACTCGCGCGTCGAAGGCGTTCTCGATGCCATCCGCACCGCGGCCAACAGCGGCAAGATCGGCGACGGCAAGCTATTCGTCACCCCCCTGGAAGACATCATCCGCATTCGCACCGGCGAACGCGGCGCCGACGCGGTGTAAGCGGCGCCCCAGCGCTTCGCCCAAGGACGCGGGAATCCAGAAAAACGATGCTCAACGCGGACACTAACGCGGCCCAACCAGGCACGACATGGGCACAGGAGAACACCTAATGACAGAATTAGCAGAGCTGACATACGCGCTCGACACCTTCTACTTTCTCATCTGCGGCGTACTCGTCATGTGGATGGCCGCCGGCTTCTCGATGCTCGAGGCCGGCATGGTACGCTCCAAGAACACCGCCGAAATTCTGACCAAGAACATCGCGCTGTTCGCCATCGCCTGCACCATGTATCTGCTGGTCGGTTACTACATCATGTATTCCAGCGCCGGCGGCGGCTTCCTGCCCAATCTGGGCTTCCTGATCGGCAGCGAGAATACTCTCGACGCCATCACCTCCGGCGACGAGGATGCGCCCTACTACTCGATGCGCTCCGACTTCTTCTTCCAGGTGGTATTCGTTGCCACTGCGATGTCGATCGTCTCGGGTGCCGTGGCCGAGCGCATGAAGCTGTGGGCCTTCCTGGCCTTCGCGGTGGTTATGACCGGCGTCATCTATCCGATCTCCGGCTACTGGACCTGGGGCGGTGGCTGGCTCGACGCGATGGGCTACTCCGACTACGCCGGTTCCGGCATCGTGCACATGGCCGGCGCGACTGCAGCCCTGGCCGGTGTGCTGGTACTGGGTCCGCGTAAGGGCAAGTACGGCAAGGACGGCGCCATCTACGCCATCCCCGGTGCCAACCTGCCGCTGGCTACCCTGGGTACCTTCATCCTGTGGATGGGCTGGTTCGGCTTCAACGGTGGCTCCGAGCTGAAGATGTCCGACGGCATCTCAGCCAACAACGTCGCCCAGGTGTTCGTCAACACCAACGCTGCGGCCGCCGGTGGTGTGATCACCGCACTGATCCTGGCCAAGCTGTGGTTCCGCAAGGCCGACCTGACCATGGCCCTGAACGGCGCACTGGCCGGCCTGGTTGCGATCACCGCCGAGCCCCTCGCGCCCTCCGCACTGGGTGCCACGCTGATCGGTGCTGTGGGCGGTGCCATCGTGGTGGCCGCCATCGTCAGCCTCGATAAGCTCAAGCTCGATGATCCGGTCGGTGCCATCTCGGTGCACGGTGTGGTCGGAATCTGGGGCGTGCTGGCGGTGCCGCTGTCGAACGCCGACGCCTCCTTTGGCGCCCAGATCATCGGCATCATTGGCATCTTCGTCTGGGTCTTCGCGGCAAGCCTGGCCGTGTGGCTGGTGCTCAAGGCGATCATGGGCATCCGGGTCAGCGAAGAAGAAGAGTACGAAGGCGTCGATATCGCCGAGTGCGGCCTCGAAGCCTATCCCGAATTCAGCGTCGCCAAGAAGTAACGGCGCTATACCGAGTGAGCTGGCGTGCTCCCCTGGCCCCCTTCGGGGGGCCTTTTTTCATATCTAGCCGGGCGGTGTATGCTTGTAGCAGATAGCGCTTGAACCTGGGGCCCGCCCCACCCATAGGATGCGAGGAGAAAGACCATGAAACTGGTGACTGCCATCATCAAGCCGTTCAAGCTCGACGACGTTCGTGAATCGCTCTCCGAGATCGGCGTTCAGGGCATCACCGTGACCGAGGTCAAGGGCTTCGGCCGCCAGAAGGGCCATACCGAGCTGTACCGCGGCGCCGAGTACGTGGTCGACTTCCTGCCCAAGGTGAAGCTCGAGGTCGCCGTGGACGATGCCATGGCCGACAAGGTCATCGATGCCATCACCAACGTGGCCAACACCGGCAAGATCGGTGATGGCAAGATCTTCGTCTCACCGCTGGAGCAGGTCATTCGGATTCGCACCGGCGAAACCGGCAAGGACGCGGTTTAAGCGCCGAGCGCCGCAGAATGGTGTTCCATACAAGATAAGCATCAACCACGAAGCCCGCCAAGCATCAGCTCGGCGGGCTTCGTGGTTCGACACTCGCTGCCCGTCAATGAGCGGCTTGGTGCTAGGCGCTAGGCGCGCTGCCCACAGGGCCTGCTTACTTCTCGACGAACGCCCGTTCGATCACGTAGTCGCCAGGCTCGCCCATGCGCGGCGAGATATTGAAGCCCAGGTCGTCGAGCAGCGCGCTGGTTTCGTCGAGCATCGCCGGGCTGCCGCAGATCATGGCGCGATCCTGCTTGGGATCGAGCGGCGCCAGGCCGGTATCCTCGAACAGCTTGCCGGTGCAGATATGGTCGGTAAGGCGCCCGGTGGTGTGGAACTCCTCACGGGTCACGGTTGGATAATAGACCAGCTTTTCGGCGATCTCGTCGCCGAGGTATTCATGGGCCGGTAGCTCTTTGGAGATGAAGTCCGCATAGGCCAGCTCGCTGACCGTACGCACGCCGTGGATCAACACGATCTTCTCGAAGCGCTCGTAGGCCTCGGGGTCCTGGATCAGACTCATGAACGGTGCAAGTCCAGTGCCGGTGGAGAGCAGGTAGAGGTTGCGGCCCGGCAGCAGATCGTCGGTTATCAGGGTGCCGGTGGGCTTGCGACTGACCATGATCTGGTCGCCGACCTTGAGGTGCTGCAGGCGCGAGGTGAGAGGGCCGTCCGGCACCTTGATGCTGAAGAACTCGAGGTGATCCTCGTAGTTGGGACTGGCGATGGAGTAGGCGCGCATCAGCGGTTTACCGCCCACCTCGAGGCCGATCATCACGAACTGGCCGTTCTTGAAGCGCAGGCTGCGCTCGCGCGTGGTGCGAAAACTGAACAGGGTATCGTTCCAGTGGTGAACGCTAAGCACTTCTTCCAGTGCGAACTTGCTCATGACCGGCTCCCGGGTGAGGATAACGTAAGTATTCCATAGGCGCATAAGCCGCCGCCGTGTTTATGCCATGTAGTCTAAGCGCCGCGCTCATATCTGTTAAATGGGTTGTATGGATAACGCTTATCTATAATGCAGATATTCAATGAGCCCGGGAGCCCGAGATGCGCTATACCCTACGCCAACTGGAAGTCTTCGTTGCCGTTGCTCAACACGAGAGCGTATCGCGCGCGGCCAACGCACTGGCCCTCTCGCAATCGGCAACCAGCACCGCCCTGGCCGAGCTCGAGCGGCAGTTCGACTGCCAATTGCTCGACCGCATTGGCAAACGCCTCAAGCTCAACGCGCTGGGCTTTCAAATCCTGCCCAAGGCGGTCGCCCTGCTCGACCGCGCCGAGGAGATCGAGGAGCTGCTACGCGGCCAGCGCGGCATCGGCTCGCTGGACGTTGGCGCCACCCTGACCATCGGCAACTACCTGGCCACGCTGCTGATCAGCGACTTCATGCAGCGGCATCCGGACAGCCGCGTACGCCTGCAGGTGCGCAACACCAGTGCGATCATCGAGCGCATCGTTCAGCACGAACTGGACCTGGGCCTGATCGAGGGCGACTGCCAGCACGAGGACGTGGTGATGCAACCGTGGGTGGAGGATGAGCTGGTGGTATTCTGTTCGCCGCGCCACCCCCTGGCCGGCGCCGGCGCCCTGGACATGGATCGGCTGCTGCGCGAGGACTGGATCATGCGCGAGCCGGGCTCGGGTACCCGGCTGACCCTGGAACACGCCGCGCGGCACCGCCGCGGGCGCTTCAACACCCTGCTCGAGCTCGAGCATACCGAGGGCATCAAGCGCGCCGTGGAGTCGGGGCTGGGGATCGGCTGCGTCTCGCGGCTGGCGTTACGCGACGCCTTTCGCCGCGGCAGCCTGGTGCCGCTCGCCACGCCGGAGCTGGACCTGAAGCGTCAGTTCACCTTCATCTGGCACCGCCACAAGTACCTGACCACCGGCATGCGCGAGTTCCTCAAGCTGTGCCGACAGATGACTGCCGGCATTTCACGCAGCGACGAGATCGACTTGCCCTACATCCCCTGAGGCAGTGAGGGCTTCGACAGTGTCTGCGTGCCCTTGGACGTCGCCAGGGTGAAGACCCCAATCGTACCGTTGAGCCGTGCAGCCTGCTCCTTGAGCTGCTCGGCGGCCACCGTCGACTCCTCGACCATGGCGGCATTCTCCTGGGTCATGCGGTCGAGCTCGGCCACCGCCACATTGACCTGGCCGATGCCCTCACTCTGCTCCCCCGCCGCCGAGGTGATCTCACCCAGCACGTCGGTGACCCGGGCGATGCTGGCGACGATCTCGTCCATGGTCTCGCCGGCGGTGCGCACCAGTTGAGTGCCGCTGTCGACCTTGTCGCTCGAGCTCTCGATCAGCCCCTTGATCTCACGCGCGGCATCGGCGCTGCGGCTGGCCAGTTGGCGCACCTCACCGGCCACCACGGCAAAGCCGCGGCCCTGCTCACCGGCCCGTGCCGCCTCCACCGAAGCGTTGAGCGCCAACAGGTTGGTCTGGAAGGCGATGCCATCCATGACGCTGACGATCTCGCCGATCTGGCGTGACGCGGCGGTGATCTCGTCCATGGTCGCCACTACCTGGGCGACCACCTCGCCGCCGCGGCCAGCAACCGCCGTGGCCGACTGCGACAGCTGGTTGGCCTCGCGGGCCGAGGCCGCGGTGTGCTCCACGGTGCTGGTGATCTCCTCCATCGAGGCGGAGGTCTGCTGCAGGCTGGAGGCGGCATTCTCGGTGCGTCGCGACAGGTCCTGGCCGCCGTAGGCGATCTCGCTGGCGGCAGTATTGACCGCTTCGCTGCTGCCGCGCACATCGAGCAGCACCGCCTCCATCTTGGCCACGAAGCGGTTGAAGGAGGCGGCAATCTGCGCCACTTCATCACGGCCCTGCTCGGGTAGCCGCTGGGTCAGGTCGCCGTCACCGGAGGCGATGTTGTCCATTGCATCGCGAGCCGTCTGCAGCCGCCGGAAGATCACCTTGAGCAATACGCCCAGCACCAGACTGGCGGCCAGTGCGACCAGTATCAGCGTGGTCAGCGAGCTGGTCAGTACGCCGCGCAGACCGGCAGTGGCTTCGCGCTCGTCCAGGGCGACCACCAGCTGCCAATCGCTACCGGCTGAGATCGACTGTGTCTGAAGCAGGCGCGGACGCCCCCCCAAGGTCAGGCGTCGCGGGGCATCGCGCTGAAGCAGCGCCTGCAGGTAGCCAGTATCAAGAGCATCGCTCAACTCGGTGGTAGGCATGAGAACCATGTCCGGGTCGGGATGCGCGACTAGCATGCCATCGGCAGCGGCCAGGAAGGCAAAGCTGGATGGGGTCGGCGCAATCGCGGCCACGCTCTCGACCACATCGTCAATGGCAATGTTGCCACCAACCACGGAAGCCAACGAGCCAGAGCGGTAGAAAGGCTGGGCGATGGTCACCACCAGTTGGTCGGTGCCAGCATCGATATAGGGCTCGGTGACGACGGTCTCACCGGATGACTTGGCCTGTTGGTACCAGGGACGTTCGCGTGGATCGTAGTCGGCGGGCGGTTCCCAACCGTCTGACGACACCATATGCCCACTGCGCTCATCAGCGACGTAGGTCGCCAGAAAACCTCCCGAGGCCTCCAACTGCAACAGAGCTTCCATTGGCGCCTCGCTCTGGGCCCCCGACTCGACGGCCTGAAGCATGGAAATACGCGCCGCAAGCCATTCATCGATGGCGCGGGCATTACCGCTGGCAACGGCATTCAGGTTGCCGGCGATCTGCGCGTCGTTATGCGTCTTGAGGGTAAGGTAGCTGGCAGCTCCGTTGACGATCAGTGCCAGGACGATCACCACCAGGGTGGTGGCCAGGATACGGGCTCGCAGAGTGGATAGCATGGGGCGCTCTCGTTGATAGTGAGTCAAGACTCACCGACGCATGGCAGCCATGCGTCGACGTAGAGCTCGGGTTATCGGCAAGCGCACCCCCAACTTGATACGAAAGTCGTAGCGTTATCAGCGCATGTCGCTGACGGCCTCCTGGATGTCGCCCAGCGATGACTTGGAAAGGTCCTTGGACAGCGAGTGAATCACCCGCTTGGCGGTCGGGCCATCGAGCTTGTCGCGCAGCAGACCGAGAAACTTGGGCGGTGCCACCAGAATCAGCTTCTGCAGGGTATTGTCGACCCGCGCCTGATAGAGTCGCTCAGCCACCTGCTTGGCAAACAGTTCAGCCTGGTGCTGAGATGCGGTGTTCTCGCCCCCGGAGGAGCGCGATGTGGTCGACATGGATTCGTGCACATTGGCACCGTTGTCGGTAACCAGGTCGCCTTCGTGGAGGCGACCTTCGGCGTGAACCAGACTCTCCTGCTCCTGCAGCGTCAGCGCATCGCGTGTAAACAGGCGTGCCCTGGCTGCATCTGCCACTACGATATAGGTCGTCATCGTGTCTCCTTGGCGGTTGCCCTGGGGTATGACGGCCGACGGCCATCCGCCGACCTTATCTTTGAGCGTGGCAAGGCCACAGCAGCGGGTCAACCAATCAACTGACGCCGGGCGAGAACTGGGGTAGCATCTGGACGCCGTCACGGAAGTCGGCGCAACCCGCGCGCATCTGTGCGTCCGCTTACCAGGAGGTTTTCCCCTATGCGTCAGTTCCTGTTCCCTCGTGCGCCGCTGGCGCGCGCCACCCTGCTTTCCTGTCATCTGCTGCTGCAAATCGGCCTGCTGGCCAGCGCGGCGCTGTGGCTGGCCCCGCGCACGCCGTGGCTGAGCGGCGCCGACTGGGCCGAAGCCTGGCCAAGCCTGGCCCTGGGCGGCGGCGGCCTGCTGCTGGCGATGGTCGCGCTGCGGCTGCTGGTCGAGCTGTGGCTGCTGCCCCACCACCTCGGTCAGCTACGCGGCGGCTTCGCCCCCAGCGCCGTAGTCACTCGCTCCTTCGAACGCCGTCCGGCCGTGCACGATAGCCAGGAAGCCTGGACCAGTCAGGCCCGCGAGATGCATCTCGAGGAGGACAGCGTCGGCGAGGCGAGGGTGGCCCGGCTACGCCGTCGTGGCGTAGATGAGCCGACCCTCGACCTGGCCGGCGACCCCGCGCCGGAAGCAGCGTCACGTCAGGAGCCGCGACTCTAGGCCGCGGCGCTACAGCACCTTGCCACGCAGCAGGCTGGTAATCGCCTCGCCGATCAGCACCAGCACCACGATGGCGATCAGGATGGTCGCCACCGTGGGCCAGGCGAAGGTATCGATGGAACCCTGCAGAATCACCCCGATGCCGCCGGCACCGACCAGCCCGAGCACCGTCGATTCGCGGATATTGATGTCCCAGCGCAGGATCACGATGGCGAAGAACGCTGGCATTACCTGGGGCACGATGGCGTAGGCGATCACCTTGGCCTTGGAGGCGCCGGTGGCCTCCATCGCCTCCACCGGGCGGCGGTCGATCTCCTCGATCGCCTCGCCCATCAGCTTGCCGATGAAGCCGATCGAACGGAACATGATCGCCAGGATCCCGGCCAGCACCCCAGGGCCGAAGATGGCGACGAACAGCAGCGCCCAGATGATCGTGTTGACCGAGCGGCTGGAGACCAGGATGAAGCGCCCCAGCCACAGGCAGAAGCGGTTGGGCGTGGTGTTCTGCGCGGCAATATAGGAGACCGGCAGGGCCACGAAGATGGTCAGCAGGGTCGCCAGGGTGGCGATATGCACTGTCTCGAGCATGGCGTTGAGGATCGCCGCCAGGCGACTCGGATCCGGCGGCCACATGCGCGCGCCAAGGCTCGATATCTGGTTGGGCGCATCCCACACCCATGGCCAGAAGATATCGATATCGCGCACCGCCCAGTAGACCACCATCATCGTCACCAGCAGCACGGCATAGCGGATCAGGCGCTCGCGGCGATCGTAGCGTTGCCAGACGCGGTCGGCCAGCACAGTGGCGTGATCTACCATATTTTCTTCCTTACCCAGCCGCTGATGCCCTCGCTGATCAGGATCACCGCAATGATGATCAGCAGGATGGCGAACGCGAAGTCATAGTCGTAGCGCCCGAAGGCGTTCATCAGGGTGCCGCCGATGCCCCCGGCACCGACGATGCCGACCACCGCCGAGGCACGCAGGTTGCTGTCGAGCTGATACATCGACAGCCCCACCTGGCGCGGCAGGATTTGAGGAAACACGGCGTAGATCAGAATCGCGAAATAGCCCGCGCCGGTCGCCTTCATCGCCTCGACCTGCCCCCAGTCGATCTCCTCGATCTCCTCGGCGAGCAGCTTACCGACGAAACCGATGGAATAGAGTGTCAGGGTCAGGATGCCGGCCAGCGGGCCGAAGCCCACGGCGGCAACGAACAGGATGGCCACGATCACCGGGTGGAAGCTGCGCGACACGATAATCACCGCGCGGCCGAACAGATAAATCGGCAGCGGCGCGACGTTGCGTGCCGCCATCACCGCGAAGGGAATCGACAGCGCCACCCCCAGCAGGGTTGCCAGAATGGCGATCTGGAAACTCTCCTTGAAGCCAGTGAGCAGCAGACCGCCGCGCTCGAAGCTGGGTGGAAAGCCGCCACCGAAGATACGCGCTGCCCGCGGCAAGCCCTCTGCGATACGTTCCCAATTGAAGGGTAGCGTACCCAACGCCCAGACCAGGTAGACCGCAACCACCAACCACAGGCCGTAGCGCAACCAGGGGTTGGCAATGAACGGCGGCTTGCGCCAGGTCCTGGACGACACGCCGGCGTCAGGCCTGGTCATGGCTCACCCCCACCGCAGTGGGCGGCGCTTCAGCGACGTCCTCCTCCGGCGCCTCAATGCCGCCATAGATGGCATCCAGTGCGTCCTTGTCGAAGTCGGCGGGGGCGCCGTCGAAGATCATCTTGCCGTGGCGCAGCCCGACGATGCGTTCGGTATAGGTCTTGGCCTGGGCCACGTTGTGAATGTTGATCAGCACCGGCAGCGACAATTCGCTCGCCAGACTCTGCAGCAGGATCATGATCTGCTCGGAGGTACGCGGATCCAGCGAGGCGGTGGGCTCATCGGCAAGCAGCACTTCCGGCTCCTGCATCAGCGCTCGAACTACCCCGACCCGCTGACGCTCGCCGCCGGAGAGCTCGTCGGCGCGCCTGTTGGCATAGTGGGCGATGCCGACACGCTCCATCAGGCTGAAGGCGCGGTCGATATCGGCCTGGGGATAGCGCCGCGAGATGGCCTGGTAGAGGCTGACGTAGCCCAACCGGCCGGCCAGCACGTTCTCCATCACCGTCAGCCGATCGATCAGGTTGAAGCCCTGAAAGACCATGCCGATCTTGCGCCGCGCGCGGCGCAGGGCGGCACCGCGCAGCTTGACCAGCTCGTTGCCGTTGAGCCTGATCGACCCCGAGGTGGGTTCGACCAGGCGATTGATACAGCGCAGCATGGTGCTCTTGCCGGCCCCCGAAGCGCCGACGATGGCCACCACGCTGTTGCCTTCGACCGTGAGGTCGAGGCCTTTCAAGACTGCTTCATCGTGGCCGTAGCGCTTGACCAGATTGGAGATTTCCAGCATCCGTCACCTCATCTAGACGATCGCCGTGCCCCGGCCGACTGGCCGGGGCAAGCGCCTTACTCCTGTTCCAGGTCTTCGCGGGTATAGCTCACATCATTGGCGGCCTGGATGGTGCGGATGACCTGCCAGTGCTCCTGGTAGTTGATCGGAATGAATTTCTCGACGCCTTCGAACTCCTCACCCAGCGCGGTGCCGGCGAAATCGAAGCTGAAGAATGCCTCTTCGATCTTCTCGACCAGGTCGGGATGTAGGTTGTGAGCGTAGTTGTAGGAGGTGGTAGGGAAGCGGTCGGACTCGTAGATGATCTTGACCTCATCCTCGTCGTAGAGGCCGCGGGCCGCCATCCGCTCGACCACCTCTGAGGCCACCGGGGCAGCGTCATAGTCCTGCGCCACCACGCCGAGCATCGACTGGTCGTGGCTGCCGGAATAGACCACCTCGTAGTCCTCATCGGGCACCACGCCTAGCTCGGGGAACAGCGCTCGCGGTGCCTGGTTGCCGGAGTTGGAGGTCGGCGAGGTATGCGCAACGCGCTTGCCCGCGAGATCCTCCATCTCGTCGATGCCGGAATCGACGTGGGTGTAGACCTGCAGGGTGTAGCCGAACTGGCCGTCGTCGGACCCCATCAGGGCGAAGGGCACGGCTCCGGCGAGGTTGACCGCGAAGGGTGTCGGCCCGGTGGAGAAGCCGGCAATGTGTAACCGGCCACTGCGCATCGCCTCGACCTGGGCCGAGTTGGACTGCACGGCAAAGAAGCGCACGTCACGCTCGGTCACCTCTTCGAGGTGATCGATGAACGGCTGCCAGATATCGGAGTAGATGGCTGGATCTTCCACCGGGGTATAGGCAAAGATCAGCGTGTCGGGGTCGGCCCACTCGGACTCGTCGGCGGGGCGGTCGGCGACCATGTCGCCATCTTCGTCACAGTAGATGCTGTCCAGATCACCGCGCGGGCAGTCGGCCTGGGCACTGGCCGAAGCCAGCATGGCCAGCGGCAGCAGCGAGATCAGCGCCAGCGAAGCGAGTGGGCGTTTCTTGAATGGAGCCGCCTGGACGGCGGATAAATCGATCTTGGTTTTCATGGCGTGCCTCTTGGAGGTTGTTTTTATCAAATTTGGGAGCCGAACTCGGCGCACAGCTTTTCGAAATTCGACATTAGCCGTATAAAATGATTGTTTTCGAAAACACAACTTCCAATCTAGGGTTTATGACAAACGCATGTCAAACACTTTACCGCGCCCTCCGGCGACCTGGCGGAACCGCTATTTACTGATGCGCCACGGCCATAGCCAGGCCAACCAGCAGGGGCTGATCATCAGCCATCCCGACAGCGGCCTGGACGCCTTCGGCCTCTCAGCGCTCGGCCAAGTCCAACTCGACGAGGTCGTTGCCGAATGGTCCTGGCCGGCGCCCACGCATATCCTGCACTCCGACTTCCTGCGCACCACCGAAACCGCCGAATGGGTCGCCCGCCACTTCGGCCTCGCCATGGCGCCAGAGGTGCGACTGCGTGAGCGGGACTTCGGCAGCCTGGAACGCCAGGCCGACAGCCACTATCCCACGGTCTGGGCGCTGGATGCCGAGGATCCGCAGCATGACGAGTACGGGGTGGAGAGCGTAGCCAGCGTCGCCGCCAGGCTGCAGGCGGTCATCGCCGAGCTCGAGGAGGCGCACCGCGACGCGACCATCCTGCTGGTCAGCCATGGCGATCCGCTGCAGATCCTGCTGACCGCCCTGGAGGGACGCGCGCTGTGCCGGCATCGCGACCGCCCAGCGTTGACACCGGCAAGCATCACCACACTCGGTTGAGCGCTGGCTCTGTTATGATCGCGCTATCACCCGCCCCACGAGCCGCCAGCCATGACGGTACCCGCTGCCCCGGATGACACCAGCTTGCTCAATGCCCTGGCGCAGGGCAGTCAGGCACTGATCGATGCGCATTTCTGGTCGGATGGCGTCGACCGGCTGCTCGAGGCGCTCGGTCAGGCTTCAGGCGCCAGCCGGGTATGGATCTTCCAACTGCTCGAGGTCAACGACCAGGGCGTGGTTCAGGACTACGTCTTCGAATGGGCTGCAGCGCCTCGCTATCGTCAGTTGCACCACAAGCGTTTCCGATTCTTCACCTCGGTCTTCGACGATCCGGTCTACCAACAGCTGGTCAACGAGCGTCAGCGCGGTGAGACTCAGCGTTTCGTGATCGACGACATGCCCCCCGGTTCCCTGCGTGACAACCTCAAGAGCCAGAGCATCGCCTCGATGGTGACCGTGCCGATCATGGTCGACGGCCAGTGGTGGGGCACCCTGGGCATCGATGATTGCCAACGTGCCCTGCGCTGGGAGGGGGCCGGGCTCAACGCCTTGCGCGTCGCTGCCGAACTGATCGCATCGGCCATCTATCGTCATCAGTTGACCAGCAGACGGCGCCAGATCGAGCTGTTCCAGCGCGTGACCGATTGCGGTATCTGGGAGATCGATCTGCAGCGTGGCTCAACCTGGTGCTCCCGCAGCCTGCTGCAGCGTTTGGGTTACCCCGAGCGCTATGCGCGACTGCCGCTGCGCCGGCTGCTGCACGCCATCGCTCCCACCGATCGTCAGCGACTGTGGCAGGCACTGCGTGCTGACAGGCATGCCCAGCAGCATGGCTGGCGGCTGGACGTGCGCCTCTACACCGCCAGCGGCGAACCCTGCTGGCACGAACTGGTCGCCGAGGCGATCCTCGACGACGACGGCAACTGGCAGGGAGTAGCGGGGCTGGCCATCGATATCAGTCAGCGCAAGCTCAGCGAGGAGCAGGCGCTGACCGCCGCCGAGTATGACGACCTGACCGGGGTGCTAAACCGCCGCGGGTTGGGGCGCCATCTCGAGGAGGCAATGGCGCGGTCGTCGACGCACCATCTGCTGCTGGTCGATATCGATCACTTCAAGCAGGTCAACGACCGCCACGGCCACCCCGCTGGCGATGCGCTGCTGCGCCTGCTGGCCCAGCGTCTGGCCCATGAGCTGCGACCCGACGATGGCCTGGCGCGAATCGGCGGCGAGGAATTTGCCCTGCTAGTGAGCGGCATGAGCGATGGCGATGCCGGGCAACTGGCTGAGCGCCTACGGCGCTGCATCGGCGATTCGCCGTTTCAACTCGAGAGTGCCTCGGACCATCACGGCAAGGTGTCGATGACGGTGAGCCTGGGCGTCGCCAGGCTCACCCGCCACTCGGATCCTCACCATGCCCAGGCGCTGGCCACCGCTCAGGCCGACCAGGCGCTATATGCCGCCAAGCATGCCGGCCGCAACCGCGCGGTATGCTGCTGGGCGATGCCCCACCCGCTCAGTGACCGAGGATCTGGCTGAGGAACAGCTGGGTACGCTCGGACTGCGGATCGTTGAAGAACGGCTCCGGGGCGTTCTCCTCGATGATCTGGCCCTGATCCATGAAGATGACCCGGTCGGCCACGGTCTTGGCGAAGCCCATCTCATGGGTGACGCAGAGCATGGTCATGCCCTCCTTGGCCAGCTCGACCATGACGTCGAGTACCTCCTTGATCATCTCCGGGTCGAGCGCCGAGGTCGGCTCGTCGAACAGCATCACCTCGGGGTGCATGCACAGCGAACGGGCGATCGCCACGCGCTGCTGCTGGCCGCCGGAAAGCTGACCGGGGTACTTCAACGCCTGCTCGGCGATCTGCACCCGCTCGAGGTACTGCATGGCCCGCACCTCAGCCTCCTTGCGCGGCTTCTTCTGCACCCACATCGGCGCCAGGCAACAGTTTTCCAGCACCGTGAGGTGCGGAAAGAGGTTGAAGTGCTGGAACACCATGCCGACGCTGCGGCGAATCTGCTCGATGCGCTTGATGTCCTGGGTCAACGGCATGCCACCGACCACGATCTCGCCCTGTTGATGCTCTTCGAGATGGTTGATGCAGCGAATCAGCGTCGACTTGCCCGACCCCGAGGGCCCACAGATGACGATCCGCTCACCGCGCCGCACCTCCAGGCCGATATCGCGCAGCACGTGGAAGTCGCCGTACCATTTGTTGACGCCGCGCATCTCGACCATCAGGTCGTCGGCGCCGGCCCGGGACTGCATGGCTTGTTCACTCATGATGGCTATCCTGTATGCGGTTATTGCTGTTGTCGTTGGCGCCGGTCAGCGTTTGTGGCCGGTATGCAGCTTGCGTTCCAGATACTGGCTGTAGCGCGACATGCTGAAACAGAAGATCCAGAACATGAACGCCGCGAAGATATAGCCCTCCAGCGCGAAGCCCAACCAGCGCGAGTCCGACAGTGCCGCCTGGACGATGCCCAGCAGGTCGAACAGGCCGATGATCATCACCAGGGTGGTGTCCTTGAACAGCGAGATAAAGGTGTTGACGATGCCGGGAATCATCATCTTCAAGGCCTGGGGCAGCACGATCAGGCCCATGCGCTTCCAGTAGCCCATGCCGAGGGCCGCCGCGGCTTCCTCCTGGCCGCGCGGAATCGCCTGCAGGCCACCGCGCACCACCTCGGCCATATAGGCGCTCTGGAACAGGGTGATACCGATAAAGGCGCGGATCAGGCGGTCGACGCTGACCCCGGTGGGCATGAACAGCGGCAGCATCACCGAGGCCATGAACAGCACCGTGATCAGCGGCACGCCGCGCCAGAACTCGATGAACACCACGCAGAAGCTCTTGACGATGGGCATCTGCGAACGTCGCCCCAGCGCCAGTAGAATGCCGATCGGCAAGGCACCGACCATGCCCACCACGGCCAGCACCAGGGTCAGCATCAGGCCGCCCCAGCGATGGGTCTGCACCACCGGCAGGCCGAAGTGGCCGCCGTAGAGCAGGAAGTAGGCAAACACCGGAAAACCGACCAGGGTGACCAGCGTCACCCAACGCTTGAACGGCAGCCGCGGAATCATCAGCCAGCCGATCATCCCGGCGAAGGTGGCGAAGGTCAGGTCGACCCGCCACAGCTCGCTACGCGGGTAGAGGCCGTAGATGAACTGCGTGAAGCGGGCATTGATGAACACCCAGCAGGCCCCTTCGCGGGAACAGTCGTCGCGGCTGGTCCCCACCCAGTCGGCGTTGATCAGGCCCCACTGGATGGTCGGTACCAGCATCAGGTAAAGCAGATACAGCCCTAGCAGCGAGAAGGCGCTGTTGATCGGCCCGCTGAACAGGTTGGCACGCAGCCAGGCCAGGGGACCGATGGTACTGGAGGGCGCCGGTCGCGCCTCGATCATCTTGTGATGGTGAATCATGGCCCGCCCCTATCGTTCGACCAACGCCATGCGGGCGTTGTACCAGTTCATGAACAGCGACACCGAGAGGCTGATGGTCAGGTAGACCGCCATGGTCATGGCGATGACCTCGATGGCCTGGCCGGTCTGGTTCAGCGTGGTACCGGCAAACACCGAAACCAGATCCGGGTAGCCGATGGCGGTAGCCAGCGAGGAGTTCTTGATCAGGTTGAGGTACTGGCTGGTCAGCGGCGGAATGATGACCCGCATCGCCTGGGGGATGATCACCAGGCGCAGCACCATCCCCTGGGGCAGGCTCAGCGCCTGGGCCGCCTCGGTCTGGCCGTGGGAGATCGCCTGGATGCCCGAACGCACGATCTCGGCGATATACGAGGCGGTATAGATCGACAGCGCCAGCCACAGCGCCAGGAACTCAGGGATGACCGTGATGCCACCGCGGAAGTTGAAGCCGCGAAGCTCGGGCACCTCCCAGGTGACCGGTACTCCGGTCGCCACCAGCACCAGCAGCGGCAGGCCGAGGATCATTGCCAGCGAGATCCAGCCCGCCGGCAGGCGCTTGCCGGTGGCCTCGTGGCGGCGCTTGTTCCAGACCAGCAGCACGATACTGGCGACGATGGCCACGATGAGGGCCAGCGGGATCAGCCCGAAACCCGACTCGAACAGCGGCTCGGGCAGGTAAAGCCCGCGTACGTTGAGGAAGATCACCTCGCCGAACGCCAGGCTGTCGCGGGCGCTGGGCATGGCACGCAACACCGCGAAATACCAGAAGAAGATCTGCAGCAGCAGCGGGATATTGCGGAAGATCTCGATATAGGCGTTGGCAAGCCTCGCGATCAGCCAGTTGGGCGACAGCCGCGCAATACCGACGATGAAGCCGATGATGGTCGCCGCCAGCACACCGAGGCCGCCCACCAGCAGGGTATTGAGCAGGCCCACCAGGAAGGTACGGCCGTAGGTGCTCTGCGAGGAGTAGTCGACCAGACTCTGGACGATGCCGAAACCGGCGGTGTTGTTGAGGAAGCCGAAGCCGGTGGTAATACCGCGTGCGGACAGGTTGTCCTGAGTGTTGCCGATGATGTAGAGCAGCGCGGCAATGACCGCCGCCACCAGCAACGCCTGAAAGATCAGCGCACGTTTGGCGGGATCACGCCAGAACGGGGGCTTGGGGCCTATCTGTGAGGCCTTGGGTCGAGCAGACATGAGAATCGTCTCCGCCTGGAGGGGCTGGATGATACATGCCATCGCCTGGCGGGCCGCATGGCGGCCCGCCAGACGCTGGCGTCAACGCGCCGGCAACGCCGGCGCATCAGGCGGATCGCTTAGCGAACCGGCGGCGCGTACTGGATGCCGCCATCGGTCCACAGGGCGTTGATGCCGCGTTCGATCTGCAGCGGCGAGTCCATCCCCACGTTACGATCGAAACTCTGGGCGTAGTTACCGACCTGGCTGATGATGTGGTAGGCCCAGTCGGCCTCGAGGCCCATCCCCTCACCGTAGTTGCCGTCTTCACCCAGCAGGCGAGCGACATCCGGATCGTCGGAACCCAGCATCTCGTCGACGTTGTCGCTGCTGACACCCAGCTCTTCGGCATTGAGCATGGCGAACAGCGCCCACTTGACGACGTTGAACCACTGGTCATCGCCCTGGCGCACCGCCGGACCGAGCGGCTCCTTGGAGATGATCTCCGGCAGCACCATGGCGCCATCCGGATTGTCGAGCTGGATGCGCAGCGCGGCCAGCTGCGAGGTATCCGAGGTCAGCACGTCGCAGCGTCCGGCCTCGAAGCCCCCCACGGTCTGCTCGGAGGTATCGAAAACGATGGGGTCGAACTCCATGCCGTTGGCACGGAAGTAATCGGCCAAGTTGAGTTCGGTGGTGGTGCCGGACTGTACGCAGACCGCGGCGCCGTCGAGCTCCGTGGCGCTGGAAATACCCAGATCCGACGACACCAGGAAGCCCTGGCCGTCGTAGAAGGTAACGCCGGTGAAGTTGATGCCCAGCGTGGTGTCGCGGGTGGTGGTCCAGGTGGTGTTGCGCGACAGCACGTCTACTTCACCGGACTGCAGCGCGGTGAAGCGCTCGACGGCGTTCAGCGGTACATAGCGCACGGCCTCGGCATCGCCGAACACGGCGGCGGCCACTGCGCGGCACACGTCGACGTCCAGGCCCTGCCACTCGCCGGCGTCATCCGGCGACGAGAAGCCCGGCAGACCGTCACTCACACCACACTGCACGGCGCCACGCTCGACCGTATCTTCCAGCGTCGAGGCCGACGCCATCGCGTTTGCACCTACTGCCAGTACCGTGGCCGAAGTCAGCAGTACCAGCTTGTTGTTCTTGTACGACATGGAGGATCCCCTCGCGTAATGGTCGATATATTGGAACATGCGTTTCAAAAGCATGTGCCAAGACCATAGCAAAGAGTGTTCCAACACGCGCAGTAACCGGAAATAACATTTATTCAACGCAGAAAAAGCAGGCAAAACGTCGGTTCTTACACTCACGCACAAGGTGCCGCCGATATTCGGCTATTCTTTCATGCACCTGCGTAGTGCATTACTCAACGCCACACGCGTGGTGTGCACCATTAACGACTCGCCCCCGGTAGCGGGACCACCGGGGGCAAGGCATGATTATCGCGTGACTGTCTTGCCTCTATCCGTACCGAACAAGCGCCGGCGCAGCCAAACCAGCAGCAGCAAGGCGCAGCCGGCGCCCAGGGTATTGGCCAGGATGTCCCAGCCATCGCCGCCGCTGCGCCCGGGCACCGGAATCTGGGCATACTCGACGGCAATGCCATAGGCCACCACCATGGCAAAGGCACGCAGCGGGCGTACCCCAGCCAGTGCCGAGAACAGTGCCAGCCCGCCGTAGCCGACGAAGTGGTTGAACTTGTCCCACGGCAGCCGCTGGGGCATCTCGCTGCCCGGCGTCAGGCTACCCACGGCGATCACCAGCGCCGCCAGCAGCGCCAGGGCCAGCCACAGCCGGCGGCGCTCATGCCAGCGGTGCAGGATCTCTTTCGCGTCCACCTCAGCTGCCCTGATGGTACGCCGGGCTAAGCTCGTGCAACGCTTCCATGAAGGCGGAGACATGGTCCGGGTCGGTGAACTGGCTGATGCCGTGGCCAAGGTTGAAGATATGCCCTTCGCCCGGACCAAAGCTATCCAGCACCCGCGCCACCTCGGCGCGAATCGCCGGCGGCTTGGCAAACAGCACGTTGGGGTCGAGATTGCCCTGTAGTGCGACGCGATGGCCGACCCGGGCCCGCGCATCGGAGAGCTCTGTGGTCCAGTCCAGGCCTACCGCATCGCTGCCGGCGCTGGCGATCTGCTCCAGCCACTGGCCGCCGTTCTTGGTGAACAGGATCACCGGCACCCGGCGGCCGTCGTGCTCGCGGATCAGCCCGGCAACGATCTGCTCCATATAGCGCAGCGAGAACTCCAGGTAGGCCGGCGTCGACAGCACGCCGCCCCAGGTATCGAAGATCTGCACCGCCTGGGCGCCGGCGCGAATCTGCGCATTGAGGTAGTCGGTAACCGCCGTGGCCAGCGTATCGAGCAGTTGATGCATGGTGTCGGGGTTGCCGTAGAGCATCGACTTCACATGGCGGAAATCCTTGCTCGAGGCACCCTCGACCATATAGGTGGCCAGGGTCCAGGGGCTGCCGGAAAAGCCGATCAGCGGCATCCGCCCGTTGAGCTCGCGGCGAATGGTGCGCACCGCGTTCATCACATAGTCGAGGTCGCGCTCGGCATCCGGCGCCTTGAGCGCGGCCACCGCCTCGGCAGTGCGCACCGGGTTACGGAATTTCGGCCCTTCGCCGGTCTCGAAGTAGAGCCCCAGCCCCATGGCGTCAGGGATGGTGAGAATGTCCGAGAACAGGATGGCGGCATCGAGCGGGTAGCGCTCCAGCGGCTGCAGGGTCACCTCGCAGGCCAGATCCTGGTTGCGGCACAGGTCCATGAAACTGCCGGCATCGGCGCGCGAGGCGCGGTACTCGGGGAGGTAGCGGCCGGCCTGGCGCATCATCCATACCGGGGTGCGATCCACCGGCTGACGGGCCAGGGCGCGCAGGAAACGATCGTTTTGCAGTTCCATGTGAGGCTCTATCATGACGAATTTGCCCGCATTGTACCCAAAGCCGCCGCTCGCGGCTTGATTACGGGCCGCTCACCCCCCACCTATAGGCATTATTCATCGCGCCGTGAGCGCCATGGCCGAAGCTGTTAGAATGGCTGACCACTCGCCGGCCAGGCCGCCGTCATTGCATCGAGGTTCTCCGTGTCGATTCGCTTCATCGCCGCCTCCCAGCTGCCCACCCCCTGGGCCACCTTCACCATGCATGGCTTCGAAGACGACGCCACCGGCAAGGATCATATCGCCCTGACGCTTGGTGAGATCGACGACGGCGCCCCGGTACTTGGCCGGGTGCACTCGGAGTGCCTGACCGGCGACGCGCTGTTCTCGATGCGCTGCGACTGCGGCTACCAGCTCCAGGAGGCGCTCAAGCGCATCGCCGCCGAAGGCCGTGGGGTACTGCTTTACCTGCGCCAGGAAGGCCGCGGCATCGGCCTGCTCAACAAGATTCGCGCCTACCACCTGCAAGACCAGGGTGCCGACACCGTCGAAGCCAACGAGCGACTCGGATTCGGCGCCGACATGCGCCGCTACGACCTCTGCGTGCCGATGCTCGAGCACCTTGGCGTGGCCTCGCTCAAGCTGATGACCAATAACCCGCGCAAGGTCGAGGCCCTGACCCGCGACGGCGTGACCATCAGCGAACGCCAGCCGCTGACCACCGGCCTCAATCCGCACAACGAACAGTACCTGGCCACCAAAGCTGGCAAACTGGGTCATATGATGGCGCTGGGTGACTTCACCAACGCCAGCGACGTGGATATCGATCGCAAGCGCTGAGCCGCATGCTGGTATCCGCGGCTATCCTTGCTAAAGTGAAAAGCCAATGGCTCGATCAATGCTACAAGTCATGCCAGCGCGCCGGCACCGCCATAGCGCCATCGAGGAGCTGCTCAACAGCGCCAGTCACGGCATCGGCGCCGTCCTGAGCCTGGTCGGGGTCGTGGTATTGATCGTGATGGCCAGCGTGGCCGCCCATGTCGATCCATGGAAGGTCGTCGGCATCAGCCTCTATGGCGTCACCCTGGTGCTACTCTACGGCATTTCGACGCTCTACCACGGCGTTCGCCATCCGCGGCTCAAGCGCGTCTTCCAGCACTTGGATCACTGCGCCATTTATCTGCTGATCGCCGGCACCTATACGCCCTTCCTGCTGGTCAACATGCGCGGTACCACCGGCTGGACGCTGTTCGCCATCGTCTGGGGCCTGGCGCTGGCCGGGATTGCCTGCAAGCTCGCCTGGCCGCAGCGCTTCACCGTCCTGCGAGTGTCGATCTATCTGATCATGGGCTGGCTGATCGTCTTCGCCAGCGGCGAGATGAGCGCCAGCCTGCCAACCGTCGGCATCGCCCTGCTGGCAGCAGGCGGTATCACCTACACCCTCGGCGTGATCTTCTTCGCCATCAGTGCGATCCCCTTCAACCACGCCATCTGGCACCTTTTCGTGCTCGGCGGCAGCACCTGCCACTACTTCGCGGTTTACGCCGCGGTGTTGCCGTTCGGGGTGTGAGGGGTAACGCCAAAACACACCAATCAAACAGGAAAAACGGCTGGCCGCCGACTAAGCTTGGTGGCCTTTTCCCTGATTTAGTCCGCCGGCTTCTCTCGCTCGACCGCCCTGGCCAACGCCGGACGCGACATGCAGCGTTCGCGATACGCCTCAAGCTCCAGAGGCAGGCGATTCTTGAACCGCACCGCCCAGCTCAGGGTATGCCCCATGAACACATCGGCCAGGGTGAAGCGCCCGCCCACCAGCCAGTCGTCTCCGCTAAATCGCCTCTGCAGGACCGCCAAGGCGCGCTGGAACTCCCACGCCGCAGTGGGCAGCACCGCCGGCACGCGGCGCTCGCCGGGCAACGCGAACTTGTGCTTGCCCTGGGTCCATAGCGGCTGCTCCAGCTCGCTGACCACGAAACTCAGCCACTGGTCGACCTCGGCCCGCTCCACCGGCGAGTCGGGCAGCAGGCCACTCGTTTCGCCATAGCGCTCCGCCAGGTAGCGACATATCGCCAGCGACTCGAACAACACCAGTTCGCCATCTTCCAGCACCGGCACCTTGCCGTCGGGGTGGCGCGCCAGATGTACCTCGCTCTGCCCCTCGCCAGCCATCATGTCGATCGAGTGATAGTCATACGCCAGGCCCAACTCCTCCAGCGTCCAGGCGGCCCGCAGCGAGCGGGACGAGGGGAAACCGTATAGCGTGATCATCAATCCTCCTTTGACGCTGTCATAAGCGGATAAATTTCGCCAAGACTAACGTTGACGGCAAATACCTAGACGCGTTCAACCGCGGGCCGCACGAATCCGCTCATGAGCGTTGCTGATTTCGCTAGTTCGCGCCTGGGCCACCTCGCGCATGCTTTCAGGCAGCCCTTTGCCCGCCAGTTTGTCCGGATGGTTCTGGCTCATCAGGCGCCGGTAGGCCTTTTTAATCTCGGCGTCGCTGGCGTCTTCCGATACACCAAGCACTCGGTAGGCATCGTTAAGGGCTTCCTCGCTGGCGCCCTGCGAGTTGGCGGCAGCGCCGTGCAGCATGGCTTCGATTTGCTGTACTTCGGCCTCGCTACAGCCCACGCCACGAGCCACGCGCAGAATCATCTCGTGCTCGGCGGGATGCAGCACACCATCAGCTGCGATCGCCGACAGCTGAACCTGCAGAAATACCTGGCGCATCACGGGCTGGTGCCGGGTGAGGCGATTCACGCTGACAAGCTCGGCGTCTAAATCGAAGTCGTCGGCGCGGCCGCGCTCAAACGCGGTACGTGCCCTGGCCCGCTGTTCGCCTTGCAGGCGCATCTGATCGAAGAGTTTTTCGGCGACACCCAGCTCGCCGTCGGTCACCTTGCCGTCCGCTTGGCATAGGCAGCCCATCACCGAAAAAATCGATTCTAGAAAGCCTTCTTGGATACGCATTCGCGCAACACTCAAGCGGCGTTTGAGCTGCCGCCCCAGCCACCAGCCCAAGCCGCCGCCCACCAGGAGGCCAATGGGGCCGCCAACGGCGAGGCCGATCAGGCCAAATACAATGATCAGAAATAACATTGCGATCTCTAACGTCGAGGAAAACAGGGATTATGGCAGCCGGGCGCAGGTCGTGCGTTCGATGCCTTCAGCATCAAGGCCTCAGTCGCTCACTACCTCGTGCCACCCTTATGGTGCCCTTCCTGGCCGGCTTCGACCAGTTGGGCGCGACCGTATGCCACTTCGTTAGCGTTGCGGCAGTATCAATGCGGATTCGCCGCAAAGGGCAGTGAGCGATAGGCCGACTGAGCAGACGGTGCCACCTCGACCCCAAAGCGCTTTTCGATATCGCCCATCTCAGTAAATTTTTCGCCGCGCTGGTAGGCGGCGCGGAGCTGCTCGCTCAGCTCGGTGACGGCGGCAGAGGGCTTGGCCCACTGCGCCTTGGGTAGCGGCTTGGACCACTCGGCCAGCCAGTCCTTGGGAACCGCCTTGGGCAGCACGTGCTTCATACGATACTCGGTGTACCAGTGGGCGAAGCGAGCGTGTTCCCACAGGCGCTTGCGACGAAAGCGCCGCCAGCGGACCTTGTCGTTGGTGCGCTCGCATGCCGCCTTTTCACGGGCGACGTAGGCGTCGTACCACTCGAGGCCCCACTCCTTGGCCGAGGGCGTAATCGCTTCGGCGCCCTCCTCCATAAAGCGACGGATATACTCCCACTGCGCCAGCGCACCTGGCAGGCCGCCGACGCCGACCATAATCCCCGCCCCGGGCAGGGTATAGCCCGGCCGCTCGGGATCAGGGGGCAGCAGGGCAAAGTTCCAGCCAAAACCGGTGATGGCCCCCGGCCCCAGGCTGGGGTTAAAACCACATACCGCGACGACGTCCTCCCAAGGCACCAATACCGTACGGCGCTCACGCTTGAAGAGGCGGCAGATGGCATCGTAGATAGGGGGATAGACAAAGAGAAAAGCCATTGCGCCGAGGTGCAGTAGCGTCAAACCGAGTGGAAAACTCTCCCGAGCGCCGCGCAACCATTCGCCAATTTCAATTATTCCCATACCTCCGGGTATTGCGGCAGCCACACCCACCGTAGACGTTAACCAAAGATTATGAGGCGCAGGTAGCCAAAAACGACCTGGCGGATCCACCACAAATGCCACTTCACGCCGCTGACGGTTTAAGCGAATAGGTGAAATGCGCCTCAGCAGCGTATTCATCCAGACGATGCCTAGAATAAAGACAAACAGAAAAATGAAATAAAGCCCCCCCCCATACAGCCAGAACCACTCCGTACATAGAGTTTTTGGTAACGGCAATCATAAGTAGTATTAAGCAAAAGCCGTTCATAAACACAGCCCCTATACTCAACATATGCCCAGCTGTCATAAGGCTTTCAGGACTTGCCCCCTGGCGGATATCCATGGTGACGTCATCATGGCGAACATCGATATGCGCCACGTCCACCCCGTGTTCGCTATCCACGGGGAGCGGTAACGGGCTGAAGCAGTACTGCTCGCCCCCGGCGCGGCTTTCACGCTCACCTGAGCGCATCGGGGGAAGGGCCTCTTTGGGTGCGGTCTTGAGCATTGCGCTTCCTTACGCGTTATAACTCTGCAGTCTCCGTCAGGCCTCGATCCCTTCCAGCCGATACGCCTCAGCGAAAACTTCTTCGATGCGACGCTGCGGGTCGCGCTCGCGGATCCGCCTCACCTCGTTGGAGAGCCTCACCAGCGTCTCGCTGGGCTTGGCCCACTGCTCCTCGGGAAGAGGCTTGGACCACTCTTCGACCTCCGCCGGACGCAGCTTGGGGCGGCTCTTCATCAACCGCTTGGCTTCCCACTCGGTCAGGTAGCCTGGCAGGTTCCATAGTTCGATAACGTGGTAGGCATACCAGAATAACGTAAAAATCGGTCCGACTTCCCCCTTGGCCCGGCGCTCGCGCATCCGGCGGCGCGCATTGCGCAGGGTATGCACGCCCTCCCAGGGCGGGTCGTCCTTGCCTCGCGGCAGATGAGGATCCTGAATTTCGTGCAGTGAGTGGACCTCATACTCCATATAGGCACGGATCGCTTCCCAGTTACTGATCGCCAGGGGCAGGCCCGCCGTCATGTACTCGAGCTTTAGCCACTGGCCCGTCTCCGGGTGGGCATAGCCAACGCCCATACCGTACTGCTGTTGCACGCCGTACTGCGTCGCACCACGCGCCTCTACCACCCAGGCCATCAAGGACTCCCAAGGCACGTAGACGGCTTCCTGTGTACCGGTAAGGGTGAAGCAGACTTCCCGGCGCTGGCGATTAAAGCGAACGGGGATGCTTTTCTTTAAATCCTGAAGGCCCAAGTAATGGCCTATATACATGAGTAATAAACCTGCTGCTCCACCTACTATACCCGACCAAAAAAAACCGCGATACACGCTCTTGGCCATATCTAAAGGCAATAAAGCCAAACTAACGAGAGGAAACCCTATCAGGCACAGTAATACAAACCCAAACCATCCCGCAGTAATCATCTGCCACCCAAAAACAGTAGGCCACCCCCCCCGACATCCAGCCAAGTGTCGTTAAGTTCGCTGATGGCCTTACTCATATCCAGGGCCGGCTGACCCGTCGACAAGGGCAGTGGCGCCAGATAAGTAATACGGCCCCCAGGGATCGCCTGCACGTCCCCCGCATGGTGAGGCTGAGACAGCTCAGGTTGCGGTAAGTCGGGCCCCTTATTACTCATAGTCTCGTTCCTTTTCTTCTCTTATCGCCTGCCGGTCAAAGATCCACAGCATACCAGCTCCCGGGATCGCCTCGACGGGGAAAGTCGGACGGCGTATAGCGCTTGCCACTACCGGCCCCACCGCGCGGGTCGATATAGATGTAAACGTCGCTTGCCTGATAGTTTCCTTCGTCATTGAGGTGCTCCAGGCGCACCCCGACCACCCAGTGCTCGGTGTCGTAGCCATGAGGGGTCTGCCGATGGTCCGGCGCCAGCCCCGATAACAGCACATGGCCCTTATCGCCATCGGTCCCTAGCGCCAGCGCTTCTGCCAGCTCGTTAGTCGCTTCCAGCCAATGCTCCGGTGCCCGTACCGTGCCGTCACGCTGCCAGATCTGCACAGGCTGTACCTGCCAGGCCTTGAGCGAGAGGCGGACGGGCGCCTGCCCCACCAGTGGCGGTTGCAGTGCCTCGGGGGACAATCCAGGTAGATGCAGCGCAACCTGATAGTGGTCGGGGCTACACGTCCAGTTGGGACGCCAGCTCTCTGCGTAGACCTCTTCCAAGGTGATATGGGCGGCTTGGCTGATACGCCTTAGCTCGCTGAGATAGTGCTCAAGGGATTCATTGCCCTCCTCGGTTCCCCAGGGTGAGGCCAACAGCCACTGATCGTGCTGGCTGATATTGTGACGATTATAAAGCCAGGTACCGCCGAGCTGCAGCAACGAAAACGCCAGGCCAATGGCATTAAAGCGCCAAAAGACCGATGCCAGGTGAGGGCCTGCCATTGCCCATGTCGTAGCGCCTCGCGCAACGGCAATTCCCGCCCTGGCATTGGAAACTAGCCCATAGCCGTGGGCCCCCATCAACCCGGCATCTCCCATCATTGACAGCGCGGCAGCCCCTTGAGCCGCAGAATTCCCCCTCCGCACCGCGTCCTGCCAGTTACCTCTATTACTATATAAACCGAATACAGAAGCCCCGAGTCCAGTAAAATACCCAGCAACACCCAACCCAAAGTGCATTCGCCCTAATTGAGCATATACACCGCTTGCGCGGCTTGCGTTAACAGCATTCCCCAGCGCACGCGCCTGAGCCTGAAGCGCGGTATCACCAATACTTTGTGCTGCCAAAAAACCCGCTGCACCTGTCGCAAATGTTGCCGCCCAAAATCTCTTCTCTAAATCCTTTAATTCCTCGTTCGTTGCATCATCCTCCGCATAACGCAGAGCCCTTGCCGCCGCCCATAGCCCCACTGCCTGCCCAATAAATACCAGCAGTCCAACACCATCGCCCAATAGCCCCGCGGGAGGGGCACGGTAGATCCCTTGCCTAAGGTTGCTGGTTAGCCTGCCGACCGCCACGGCCTTGCCGGCATCATCGAACTCAAGTACCAGACCAGCACGGCCGCTGTCGCCTTCCGATAGGGTAGGGTCGTCTGCCCCCACGTCGCCGACCGGGCTTAGCGCAGCAGCCAAGCGCTGCTCATTGGCATCCAACTGTGCCTGTACCCCTCGGCGCTCAGCACTCAACCGATCACGCTCGGCTCCTCTGGCCTGACGCCTTCTATTGTTCAAGCTGGTGAGACGCTGGCGTAGGGCCAGGGTTTCTTCCACCAGATCCATTAACTCTTCAAGGCTCTGCGTCGAGAAAACAAAGCGGGCGCCATTCTCCTTCGCGGCATCGACGATGCGCGCCCATGCAGCAGGGGGATCAAGCTGGCGAAACAGATCCTCAAGATCCGGCATGACAAAATCGCCCTGCCCCATCGACTGTTGCAATTGTTCCATGATCCTGGCTAAACCAGCACCCACTGCAGGCGTAAGATTGGTTCTGGCACCATTTGCCAAGGGTTGTATCTCCTTCGGCAATGTCGTCAGGTCGGGCAGTTTCCCATTTTCGGCCTCTTTTAGCCTATCAACCCAGCTGTCCAGGTGATTCAGAATGCCGTATCCCGCGGAGATGATCGCCGTGTAGTCCTTTATCAGCGCTGCTTGCTCTTCCAGGCTACGGGTATGAAAGAGAGGGCGGTCATACTCGGGGTGTTCGGTGAGCCACTGCTTGATGCGCTCGATGACGTCATCGTCCCGGCAGATATCCCGCGTACAGGCATACTCCGCCGAGAACGCTTTCTCAACTTGGTCTTCACTGTCGGCGTCAAAATACCAGGCTGCCAGGTGAAAGGCGTTGGAGCACAGCATCTCGACACGATCTTGGCTGATATGGGTCAGCAATGCGTTCCAGCGCGCGAGTTTGGGCCGCTGCTGTTCTAGGAACCGATCCATCTCGCCACGGCGAATCAGGTCGTTAACCCCGCGCTGGCCGAAGGAGGCCCCTTCCAGAATATCGCGAACGCGCCGATTATTGGTCTCTTTGAGGTCGATCAAGGTGTCCAGATGCCGCTCGACAAGCTCACTATCGGCGTCTGCCAGGGCATCGTTGGCGTAGTAGCGGCGTATTTCCCGTTGCTGGTTCTGCTGGATCTTATAGGCATTGGTTCGACTGGGGTCCGGACTTACCTCGAGCAGTCTTTCTCTTAGTTCGTCCGGCAAATCGGGGTCATAGGATCGCGGCAGGGTGTGCTCCGTATTGAGGTAGTCGAGCAGCGTTTGCCGAGTACGCTCTCTGTTCGGCTCCTCCAGTGCTTCCAGGTCTTGCCAAAGCGCCAACTCCGGCGAGCCTTCTTCACCTGGCGCCAGCGACTCCAGCGTCTCTGCCGTCAGTTGGGTGATGGACTCGATATAACAGCCCAGCACATAGTTGCGTTGCGTACGTTTCTCCTGCTCCTCCGTCCACTCCTCGATCCACCCCACCACGTTGTCCTGATACATGGCCAGGTCGCGCATCACGCCGATGTCGTCGCGTACGACCAGGCACAAGCACTCATCGCGATCCCCGACGTCGTGCTGCTTGAGCAGCTTGCCGAGGCGAGTCTTGTGGTAGTAGTGGTCGTTTTCCCAGTGATAGGCCTCGCCTTCCTGCGCGTGGCCGTCTTCGGGCTGCTCCAGTTCGGCTTCTTCGGCGAACTCGGCGACCCACGCTTCTGCCTGGGCCGTGGTGATCAGGTGCTCGCCACCGCCGTTGATGGGATTGGCACCCGAGAGATCGACGGCCTGCATAAAGGCGTCGCGGTCGTCCTCGCTTTCCAGCACCTGGGCGCGCTTGGCGTCGGTCCACTTCACTTCGGAGAAGCAGACGTAGAGGGTGCGGTCGGTGTCGTATTCGAGCTTGCCACCGGTGATCTTATCGCCTTGGTCACTAAACGCGTATTCGTCGAGTTCATGGGTCTCTGCGTCGAGTACGTAGAGATAGCCATTGCGCAGCAGGCGAATCCCCAGCGGCCGGGCGCTAAGGGTATACGGGGTAGCGCATCCCGGCTCGAGTTCCTCAACGAGGCCATAGCGCAGTGGCAACAGTTGCACCTTGCCGCTGTTCAGCGGACAGGTGCCGCCCTCATCGCAGTCTCGATTGGAGAGCTCGTAGGCGGCCAGGGCGCCATCTTCACGGTCATCGGTGGGTCGCTCGAACGCGGACATATGACAGGCTCCCTATGTCATGACGGGGGATGAATGCGGGTTGGCCGCTTGCAGGGCAGCCTCGAGACGCGTGATAGCGCTGAGATCCGGCGCAGTGAACCAGCGGTAGGCGGCAGTATCGGTGGCACCCTCACGCCAGGTGGTAATGCCAAGACGGGCCATCAGGGTACAGAGCAGCGCCCACTCGCGCAGTGTATTGAGGCCGAGATCGCGCGCTTCGGCGATGATCGCGGCAAGCTGGGCATGACGCTGTGCGCCCCCATCAGCAGGCAGCCAGTCGACGCAGTGGCGCTCCACGAAGGCCATAAGTCGCCGCGTGTCGCGGCGCAGGTCGCAGGCCTGGAGTCGCTGGAGCTGCGGCTCCGAGAGTCGATAGGCATGATCCAGCGAGGCAGGGGCTGCATCGCTCATTGTGGGCGCCCAACAGCGCCACTCCTCAGCCACAGCGTCCGGCGCTAACAGGCTGTGGATCGGCCCCCAGGGCACTTGCGCGGGCGAGCTCTCCGGCTCGAGCAGTGCGGCGATCACCGCCGGATCGGCCAGGCGCAGCAACAGCGGAATGCCCGCCGGGTGCACGACCTGGATCAGGCCACGGAGATGGTCGCCCAGCTCGACAAGCTCGGACTCGCTGACGATCAGGTAGCCCCACTCCGGGACGAGGCCTTCCTGCAGAAACTGCCGCAAGATGGGGTCCTCTGGCACGGCGAGGTGCACCAGCCAGGGCGAGACGTCGTTGACGTCTGACCAGGGCGTGCCGGCATACAGCAGGTCCGCCTCCAAGCGTCCTTGCGACCACTCATAGAGTCGCCGGGCCAAGTCCGGCACTCGCACGCCGTCGAGCAGCAGATATACCTTGTGGTCGCTGGGCCAGCACCACTCGCCGCCCAGCAGCCCATTTGTCAGTGGCCAATGCCGCATGCTCGTCACCCGTCACTACCCTTTTCGCACACTGGGCAGAGCGCTTGCTGCTGCAGCAGCGCGGCGTGCTGCGGCGCCTCCACCGGGGTGAAGTGCGGCGCGGCTTCCACCTCCTGCGGCAGCTTGGGCTCTTGCGCCGCCTGGCCGCTGCCCGAGCCGGGGCTGCCGCCGGAGTTGATCTTGACGCTGGGGCCGACGATGGTGACGCCGCTGGGGTCGAGTTTGACGAAGCTGCCGCCGGCGTTGAGGGTGATCTCGGCGCCGGCGTCGATCACCACCTTCATGCCGGCCTTGTGGTGCACTTCCTGGCCGGCCTCGACCAGTTGGGCGCGGCCGTATTTCTCGTGGCGAGTGGCGTCGACGATCAGGTGGTCGTCGCCGTCGACCTGGGTGTGGCGGCTGCCGTGCACGGTGAGGTGGTCGTCGTTGTCGATCTCGCTGATGCGGTCGTGGTGGACCTTGAGGTGGCTGTCGTTGCCGATCTCTTCGGTGCGGTCGTTGTTGGTGAGCAGTTCCAGGTCCTTCTGGGCGTGCAGCCAGATCTGCTCCTGGTCGGCCTGGTCCTCGAAGCGCAGCTCGTTGAAGCCCTCCCCCTGATGGCTCTGGGTGCGGATTACGGTGCGCGTCTTGTGCTCGGGCAGCGTGTAGGGCGGCGTGTTCACCGCATGGTAGGTGCGCCCGGTGATCAGCGGTTGATCCGGGTCACCCTCGAGGAATGAGACCACTATCTCATGGCCGATCCGCGGAATGGCGATGCTGCCGTAGCCACCGCCGGCCCAGCCCTGGGCGACGCGGATCCAGCAGCTGGCGTCTTTTACAGCGGCTTCGCCGCTAGCCCCGGCGGTGTTCGGTTCGGCGTAGCGGTCCCAGGGGAACTGCACCTTGACCCGGCCGTGTTCGTCGCAGTGGATCTCTTCGCCCTCGGGGCCAACCACGAAGGCGACCTGGGGGCCGTCGACGCGGGGCTTGGGGTCGGGCGCTGGGCGCCAGGCGGCGTCGCCGGGGGTCAGCACGATCTGGTTGTTATAGCGCGTCATGGCGTCCGAGCCTGCCCGCCCCGCAGGCCGGCACTGTCTGACTGCGTGACGCCGTCCTCTTCCAGGGCCTGGGGCTGTTCGCCGCGGTGGATGACGCGCACCACCTGCCAGTCGCGGTTGAGGCTGTCGGCGTCGTGGTCGCTCAGCGTAAAGCGGCTGCCGGGGGCGAGCTCGGGGAGGTCGCTGTTGGCTTCGGCGGTGGCGGCGTCGCGGCGCAGTGCGTCGAGGCGGATCTTGGTGAAGGGCTCGCCGGAGGCGTCGTGCTTGTAGCGCCCGGGGTAGTCGTAGTGTTCGTAGTCGTCTCGTTGCGCATGTTCCTCGAGGCCCCCGGCCACGTGCTCATGTAGCTGTGAATAGGCCGGCTGCTTGAAGGAGTAGTCCTTGAGGGTGGCGCTGGCCGGGGCGACCCGGGCGACCTGCTTGAGCCGGCGCACATGGCGGGCCGGGGCGTTGCCACCGGCGCGGCTGTGGTAGCTGCGCTCGCCCAGTTGGGTCAACAACTGCGGGTCGTCGGCAAACACCAGGCGGTGGGCACCGCCGACCTCGTCTTCGAACTCGTGAAAGTAGAACAGCCCCTCTTCGGCGGCCAGGCGCTGGATAAAGGCCAGGTCGGTCTCGCGGTACTGCACGCAGTACTCGCGCTCTTCGGGTTCGCGGGTAACGGCGAAGGCGACGTCGGTGATGCCGCGCTCCTCGCATAGGGTATTAATGATCGTCAGCGGCGAGACCTGCTGGAAGATGCGCGAGTTGTGGCGCAGCGAGAGGCGCCACAGCGCCGGGCGGATCACCAGCGAGTAGAAGGTGCGGCGATGGCCGCGGTCGCCGCGGCTGAACTCGGCGGCGATGCCGTGGATGCGGCGCAGCGGTTCGCCGTCCTGCCAGATGGTCAGGGTCAGCTCGCGGTCGAGGAAGGCCGCGGGGCTGAGGTCGGGGTCGCGGCTGGCGAACTCGACCGCGAGGCGGAACGGCGCCGAGAGCGACTCCTCGAGGGTGAAGTCGATCACCGCCAGGTCGGGGGCGTCGTCACTGGCCAGGGCCAGGGTGAACTGCAATCCGGTGGCCATATCAGCTGCCCTCCCCGGTGGCGGAGCCGATCACCACACCGCCGCAGTCCACGGCATGGCCGGTGAGGGCGGCGGGCTTGCCGTCGATCAGAATGCTGCCCGAGCCCTCGGCGATAGTGCGCGGGTGCTGCGGGTGCTTGGGCTTGTCGTGGGGGGCCAGGGGGTCGCCCAGGCGCGCCACCGGTTTGCCATCAATCATGGTCGTGGGGCTGCCGGCGGTGACCGGCGTCGGCGGAAAACCGTCGTGGTCGGTGCCGATGTCACCCACGAGTACGAGCTTGCGTCCCATCCGTCGTCCTCCTCTGGTCAGGGCGTCGCCGTCAGTGCCACTCGGCCGGCGCCTCGAAACTGGCCACCTGGGTGGCGTCGGTATGCATGCGCTGGAAGCCAGCGGCTTCCAGGCTGTGAATGGCCGCCTTGCAGCTGACCGGCAGGCGCGCCTGCAGCGGGCTGCCGCTGAGGCTGCGTCGTGCCGCCATCAGCAGCCGGGCGCCGTGGCCACTACCCTGCCACTCCGGCTCGATGTAGAAGAAGCGCAGCTGCCAGGCCGCTTCGTCGTCGGGGCGGCAGGCCAGCAGCATGCCCAGCGGCGGCCCGTCGGCGTGGCGCAGCGACAGCAGCCGGCCCTGCCAGTGGCCAACCCCCTGCGCCTCACGCTGCAGCCACAGCCCGCGGTGCAGGGTGAACTCCAGCGCCCGGCGCAGGGTCTCGACACGGGCCTCGTCACGCAGCACCCAGGGCGCCTGATGGTGCTCGTCGGCGCGCCGCGCGGCGTCGATAAAGCGCTGGATATCGTCCGCCTGCGCCGCCGCCAGGCCCCCGCCGGGCAACGCTTGGCTTGCCTGTGGCATAGGCCGGGCGCGACGCTCGCTGCCCAGCAGCCGCTTAAGCGTCGTCAGCATCCAGGCCTCCTTCGGCGTAGAGGGCGGTGGGCAGCTGGAAGCCGGCAGCCAGCGGACGGGTAAAGGGGTTGCGTGAGCCGTTGGCGTTCAGGCGATAGCGCACGCTGCCGCCATCGACGCTGAAGCGCAGCTCCAGCTCACGCTCGCTGGCCGAAGTGATCTCGGCCTCGTCGAGCAGCCGGAACCAGGCCCAGGCACCGTCGCGGGTCAGGCTACGCGGCGAGCGGTTGACCTCGCTGGGCACCAGGGTCACGCGGCTCTCGGTGCCACCGCGCAGCGCATTGGGCCAGATCATCGAGACCCGGCTGCTGGCGCTGTGGGCGTACTCGATCAGTTGCCCGTCGACGCTGATCACGCTGCGCCGCTTGTCGGGGCTGAGGCTGACCGGCTCGAGGGAGAACTCCACGTCGAGGGCGCCGTCGCGGCTGAAATAAGCCTCGCGGATGCGCTCGGCACGCTGCACGGCGGTGAACACGCTGTCGCGCAGCAGTGAGTTGCCGTCGGCGTCGAGCAGCTCCTCGGGCGCTTCCTCGATGAACGGCCGCAGGTTGTCCTGATAGAAGGCGTCGAGGGTGCCGCCGGAGGCGAAGAAGGTCTCGAAGTCGGCGAGCGCCACGTCATTCGAGGCGCCGGGCGCCAGCGGGTAGCGGCCGGCCAGACGCTCCTGGTAGGGCGCCACCACATCGTCGAGCCACTGGTGCTCGAGATGGCGAATGGCGCTGGCCATCAGCAGCTGCCAGCTCTGGTCGGCGAGGCTCTCGAGCATGCGGTCCACCGGCGCCGGGGTGTCCTCGGCGATGCGCTGAAGGTTGTGGATCGGGTCGCCGCCGCGCAGCGCCAGGCGGTCGCGGGCACTGACGAAGGCCGCGCGGCCCGGGTCGCTGGCGCCCTGCACCTGGCGCAGGTAGTCGCGCAGCTCGGCGATCGCCTCCTTGATCTCGGCGAGCTGCGCCGGATTGCCGTTGCGCACCTCGAGCAGGCCGTTGAGATCGCGGAAGTGGCGCTCGATATCGCCGGCCAGGCGGTAGCGCGGCGAGCGCTCCAGCGCGCGGCGCGCGGTCTCGTCGTCCTCGGGCAGCTCGGGATAGAGCCGGGTATGGGTGGCGACCTCGCCGAGCAGCCGGTCCAGCGGGCGGCTGGCGCCGAGCAGCGCATCGGCCACTACCACCGCCTGGTCGATGTCGGGGATCGGCACCAGCGCGATATCGTCGAGGGCCTGGCGCCAGGTGACGTGGTAGTCGCTGACGTAGCGCTCGCGCAGGGCATCCTGCAGCTGGCGCTGATCGGCCTCGCTGAAGTCGATATCGTCGCGCTGGCCCAGCACCCACAGGTCGATCAGCGCCAGGTCGGTGGCCTGATCCAGCTCCTGGAGGAAGTAGCCCTCGAAGCCGTTGCGCGTCGTCAGGCTGGGAATGCGCACATTGTCGAGGTCATCGTCGCGCGCCATGAACACCGCGCTGAAGGTCGGCCCGACGCCCTGGCGCAGGTCCAGCACGGCGCCGCTGCGGCGGTCGCTGCCGGCCTTGAGGGTGGCGTAGACGCGCTCGTCCATGGGCTGCAGAGCGAGCTCCTGCTGGGCGCTCTCGATGCTGCCGCGCAGCGGCTGCATGGCCAGTTCGGCCTGTCGCTCGCCGGCGGCGGCATGGCCTTCGAGGTCGGTGAAGGCCAGGGCGTAGTCGAGGTGCGCCAGCAGACGCTCCTGGACACTGCCGCGCTGCGGGAATTCGCGCTGCCAGCGGCGCGCCATGAAGTCGTGCACCCGCTCGGCCTGGCGGCCGCTGGCGTCGGACATCATGCGCAGAATGCGCAGCAGCGCCAGCTGCTCGTTGCTGCCATCCTCGGCACGGTTCATGTCATCCATGATCCCAACCATCAGCGAGGGCAGAAAGTGGTACTCGAGCATCGCCAGATAGGCGCTCTCGACGTCGCGACCCACGGCGCCCTGGTAGAGCCCCATATCGGCGATCAGCGGCATCTGCTCGCGGTGGTCGCCGAAGGCCAGGGTGGCGCCGCGCAGGCGATCGAGCGGTTCGAGCAGGACATAGCCGGTGGGGT
The DNA here is from genome assembly GCF_010977575.1 of Halomonas socia. GTDB lineage: Bacteria > Pseudomonadota > Gammaproteobacteria > Pseudomonadales > Halomonadaceae > Franzmannia > Franzmannia socia. The sequence goes on along the minus strand of NZ_CP048812.1, from coordinate 1,462,375 downwards.
CGTCGCTGTGCAGCTCGGAGGGCTGCGCGGCGAGGAAGGCCTCGGTGCGCGCCTCGACATCGGCCAGCGCTGCGGCGTTCTTCTGGTAGAAGTGACTCCAGCCGCCGACCATGGCCGCCCCCACGAACAGGCACGCCAGCATGCTGACGCGGCGCAGCCGCTGGCGACGCCGGGCGGCGCGGGCGTTGTCGCCGGCCAGCCCCGCCTCGGGGTAGATCACCTTGTCGAACAGCTCCTCGGTGAAGTAGAGCGCGCTGCGCGCCGCCCGGTGGGCCGGCTGCACGCTGTCGGCCATGCCGTAGCGGCGCGCCGCGGCATCCACGAAGGGATCTTCGGGCACGCCCTGCTGATACACCGAGGTGAAGTAGGTGCCGCGGACCATGGCCGCGGTGGAGAAACGGTCGCTGGACAGCGCCTCGGTCAGGAAGCCCTGCAGCACATCGCGCAGGCCGGCGAGCTGGCGCACGAAGCGGAACACCGCCTCGCGCTCCTCGCGGTCACGGCACTCGGCGAGCAGCGCCGGCAGGCTGGCGTTGAGGCGTTCGAGCATGGCATCGAAGGATTCGCCGAACTCGGCCTCCCACAGCCCGGGACGCTCGATCGAGGCGGGGCTGAAGGTGAAACCCAGCGGCGCGCGGCGCGCGGCGCGGGAGTAGTGGCGGAAGAAGTCATCGAAGCCGTGCAGCAGGTCCATCTTGCTGAAGGTCACGTAGACCGGCAGGCGCGCGCCGTGGCGCTCCATCAGCTCACGCAGGCGGGCACGCAGCAGCGAGGCGTAGGCCTTGCGCACCGCCACCCGGGCATCGCTGAGGCGCGCCAGGTCGAGTACCAGCACCACGCCATCCAGGGGGCGTTGAGCACGCTGGCGCTCCAGCCAGTCGACGAAGTGGTCCCACAGCCGGCTCTGTACTTCCTGGGGCTCGCCGCCCTCCAACGCGCCCTGGGTCAGCAGCTCGCCGTCGGGATCGATCAGCACCGCCTTGTCGCCGATCCACCAGTCGAAGCCGAACTGGCCGTACTTCTTGCCCTGGCCGGAGGCCTTCATCACGTGGGTGAGGGAGAAGTTCTGCCCGGAGCGGTTGATCAGGCTGGTCTTGCCGGCATTCTCGATGCCCATCACCAGGTACCAGGGCAGCTTGTAGCGCGCGTTGGCACCGCCGCCCAGGCTGTCCTCCAGCTCGTGCAGGGTCGCGTCGAGGGTCTCCTCCTGGCGCTCTACCTGGGCCTGGGCCGGGTCGAGCTGCAGACGCTCGGCGTGGCTGCGCTCCTCGTCGACCTGGCGCAGCCGGCGCGCCAGGCGCACGCCCCATACCAGGGCCACCGCGGTGACCAGCGCCAGGGTCGCCAGCAGGCGATTGGGCCAGGGGCCCAGCGGGAAGACCTCGCGAACCTCCCAGCGCGGCCCCAGCCACCAGATCGCCACCACCAGGGCGATCAGCAGCAGCCACCACAGTGCCACGATGAAGCGCTTGAGCCCCTTGGCCTTGTTGGCGTGGCCCTTGGCCTGATTGACGTTGCTTTGGGCGCGTGATGCGCCAGGCACGAAGCGGCCCAGCGCCGACTTGATTCCTCTCCACATGAGCCTTATCCCTCGTCCCTGTCGTGCGTTGTGTCATGCATGGTCATGCTCCTGCGCCGGCGGCGCCTGTTGCTTGGCATCAGCGCTTGAGCGATGCCCGGAGCCGCGCGATCAGCGCCGGCTCCCACTGCTCCAATTCGAGTTCGGCCACTGCGTCGTGCAGGGCCTGGTAGTGCTGCTGAGCCAGACTCTCGAGTCCGGCCGCCGCCAGCAGATCGGCACTGGCCAGCCGCCAGTAGGCGCTGTCGCGGGGCGAGCGCGCCGCGGCCAGGCCCCGGTCGAGTATTCCCAGGGCGGGGCCCAGCCCCTCGCCGTCGAGACACTCACGCGCCTCGACGAAAGCGACCTGCCACGGCTCGGCATCACCGCCGTTGCCGCGCGCCTCACCGGCGGCGCCGGGAGCGCTGTGCAGCCAGCGCAGCGTCTCGTCGTCGACGAACGGGCTGGCATCGTTGAAGCTCAGCGCCTCGATGCCCGGCAGCCGCTCGAGAAAGCGCGCCGCCTCGTCGCGGATCGCCGCCGCACAGCGCGCGTGGCCGAGCCGCTCGGCCAGCTGCGCGCTGAGCCGGTGGCCCTCCAACCAGTAAGGGCTGACCGCCAGGCTGTTCTCGATGCGCCGCCACAGCTCGCCATCGCCGCCACGGGCCAGCGCCTCGCGGTAGTCGGCGATGCGGTCGGCGGAGACCGGCGCCAGCTCGGTGCGGCCACCCTCCCGCGATGCCGGCAGCGCCTGGATCGCGGACCAGATGGCGTGGCGGCGCAGGCGATAGCCGAGCGCCTCGCCGGGCGATTGCTCGTTGAGGAAGTCGGCCAGCTTGAGCAGCACCTGGCGGTTGGCGCGTTCGTTGCCCGCTTCCAGGCGCAGCTCGGGCAGCTTGGTGGCGCTACTCGCTGAGGATGTGCTCGCCCCCTGCGCATTGGCCTCCGATCCCTTGTTGTCCGCCGCGGAGGGCGGCGCTTCGCGGCTTGGCCGCAGGGCGTGCAGCTGGCGCGCCAGCTCGGCCAGGGCATCGTCGGGCAGCTGGCGGGCCTTGGCCGCCTCGCGCAGCGCCTCTAGGGCCTGCTGGCAGGCCTGGTGTTCGTCCTCGGCGCTGCCGAAGTCGAGCGCAGCGGCAAGCTTCACCGCGCGCTGGGCGAACTGCGCGAACAGCCGCGGACGGCGCTTGGCGCCACGCGGCCCGGCATAGGGGTAGGCGGCGTCCCACCACTGCTCGAGGCTACCGGCCAGCAGCCGCAGCGACAGCGCAAAGCGCACCGCGTCCCCATCGCGCTGCAGGCAGTGCAGCAGATGCCCCAGCACCCGCAGGTCCTTGCCCGCCTGGCCGAGCAGGCGCACGGCGCGGGTCTCGGCACCCTCCCAGTCGACCTCACCGTGCTGCAGCGAGCCGACCTTCATCATCTCCTCGTCGAGCCACAGGTAGTCTGCGCTCTCCTCGACGTCGGCGCCGACCCGCGACTCGTCCAGCGGGGCGAGCAGTGCGGCAAGCTGAGTATCGGACGTGATACGCATAGGCTCCCTCACCAACGACAGCTGTCGCGCAGCGGCTGGATCCGCTGACGCAATTCGGCGATATCGAAGCGCAGCCCGTCGAGCACGGCGACCTCGCTGCCCAGCAGCAGCTCGTCGGCGTCGAGCAGCTGGCGCAGCGTTTCGATGGCCGGCAGGCCGCGGCCACCGCTGACCACATGGCCCGCATCGCGCACCCGCCACGCCTGGCTCAGCGTGTGGCCATTGGCATTCAGCACCAGCTCCGCCCGCGGCACGCCAAGTGCCTCAGGCAAGTGCAGCTGGAAACGGGTGATCGACTTCTCGCAGGCGATCACCAGCAGCGGCCGCGGCGGCGTGGTGCCGCGGGCCGGAGCGCTGAGCAGCACGTCGCCGTTACGCTCGTCGACGCGCAGCGAAAAATCGTCGGCGTCGCGGCCGGCTTCCAGGCGCTCGATGGCGTGCCACAGTGGCGGCAGGCCGACCTCGTCCGCCGCGTCGTCCAGATCCTGAAACAGGGCGTCATAGCAGCCCAGGCGCTCGAGCCGCGAGGGCTCGGCGGCACACTCACGCGCCGCCTCGAGCGGATCGGCAATGGCCGCTTGGCTCAGCGCGAGCAGCAGCCCCACCAGGGCGGCCTGGCCGCTCGGCCATATCACTCGCATCACATTCATGGGGCATCCACTTCCAGCAGTCGGCACTTGTGTGCCAGGGTTCGCTTGGGCACGCCGAGGCTCTCGGCGGCCAGGGCACGGTTGCCGTCGAAATAGCGCAGGCGCTGGCGAATCAGCTCGGCCTCGAAGTCGCGCAGCGCCTGGCGCAGGTCATCGACCCGCGTGGACGCTGCCGGCGGCGGCGCGGCGTGTATCTCTGCTGTCGGCTCGCTGGCCTCGCTGGGTAGCGCGGCCGCTTCGAGATCGGCCCCCGGCGGCGACATGGCACAGGCGTAATCGATCAGGTTCTTCAGTTCGCGCACGTTACCCGGGTAGTCGCGCTCGCGCAGCTGGCGCAGTGCCGCCGGGGTAATACCGACCTCGTCGCGCCCTTCGCGGGCACAGAAGTCGACCACGAAGGCCTGCGCCAGCACGGCGATATCCTCGCGTCGCTCGCCGAGGGTCGGCAGGCTCAGCGGAAACTGGCCCAGGCGATAGTAGAGGTCGGCGCGGAAGCGCTGGTCGCGGATTCGCTCGCGCAGCGGCTGATGGGTGGCGGCCACCAGCCGCAGGTCGGCGCAGCGCTCGTCGCTGGCCCCCAGCGGGCGGTAGCGACCGCTCTCCAGCACGCGCAGCAGCTTGGCCTGCAGCGCCAGCGGCATGTCGCCGATCTCGTCGAGAAACAGGGTGCCGCCGTCGGCCTGCCCGATCAGCCCTTCGCGGGCCTGGTCGGCGCCGGAGAAGGCCCCCTTGGCGTGGCCGAACAGTTCCGATTCGAGCAGCGCCTCGGGGATCGCCGCGCAGTTGATGGCCATGAACGGCCCCTCGGCCCGCGCCGAGAAGCGGTGAATTGCGCGCGCCACGCAGTCCTTTCCGGTGCCGGTCTGGCCCTGCAGCAGCACCGCCAGCTGGGTTTCGGCGGCGCGGATCACCTGGCTACGCAGGCGCTGCATGGCCGCCGAATCCCCCAGCAGGTCATCGGCCAGCCGGTCGGCCAGGCTCTGGCGCCGGGCGCCGTCGTTGAGCTTGGCCAGCGAGTCGCGCAGCACCGCCGAGCGCTGGCGCTCGCCCTGGGCCCGCGCCAGTCGCGCCCACAGCCGGCACAGCAGCGCCTCGAAGGCGGCAAACTCGGCGTCCGCAGCCAGCGCCTCGAGGGTTGCCGCCTCGCCGGCCAGCGCCAGCGCCCCCAGCCACTCACGAGGGCCATCCAGCGCGCGCAGCGGCCGAATCTGCAGCCGCAGGGCGCCCGGCAGCGCCGCCACCTGGGCCTGGAAATCGGGATGATCGAGCCGCGTGCGCGCCTCGGCCATGCCCAGATCAAGCGGCTCGCCGCGGCGGATGGCATGCGCGTAGGGGTGGCGAAAGTCGTCGCAGTCGAGGCGCACATCGGCATCATCGCGTCCCAGCCAGCGCCCACTGCCCTCGACGAACAGGCACTCGGCCCAGGCCAGGCCCAGGCTGTCGCGCAGCAGCCGGCTGCCACACTCGCGCAGCGCACGCGGGGTGGCACTCTCGACCAGTGCCAGCGCCGTGGGCATGCCGGCAAGCCCCAGCCTCGCGGCTTGCCGCGCCTCGCCCTGCGCCATGTCGATCGCCCGCGCGCTCATGGTGTTACGCCACCTCCGCGGTAAAAACGCCGCTCTCGGCGTCCACGCCCAGCGCCACTCGGGTCACCATCTCGCGCCGCGCCATGCGCTCGAGCAGCGCCTGGGAGAGCGGCGGCAGCAGTTCGCCGTCGATCACCGACTCGAGCATCCTGGCACCGTTCTCGCTGCGGGTGGCGCGGGCGCAGATGGCGTCGCGCAGGGCGTCGTCGAGGTGCACCTCGGCGTGCCGGTGGCGCTCGCCGATGCGCCGCGCCAGGGTCTCGAGCTTGGCGGCGACGATGGCCTGCAGGGTCGCCCCGGAGAGCGGCAAGTAGGGCACCACTTCCATGCGCGCCAGCAGCGCCGGCTTGAAGAAGTCGGCCAGCACCGGGTAGAGCGCGGCGTCCAGCGCCTCGCGGTCATCACCGTGGGCGACGATGGCTTCAAAACCGAGGTTGGAGGTGAGGAAGAACACCACGTTCTTGCAGTCGATCAGGCGCCCCTCGCCGTCGGCCAGCTCGCCCTTGTCGAAGGCCTGGTAGAACAGGTTGAGGACGTCGGGATGGGCCTTCTCGACCTCGTCGAGCAGCACCACCGAGTAGGGACGCTGACGGATCGCCTCGGTCAGCAGCCCGCCCTCGCCGAAGCCGACATAGCCCGGCGGCGAGCCGATCAGCCGCGATACGGTGTGCTTCTCCTGGTACTCGGACATGTTGATGGTGGTGAGGAACTGGCGGCCGCCGTAGAGGTGCTCGGCGATCTGCACCACGGTTTCGGTCTTGCCCACGCCGCTGGGCCCGACCAGCAGGAAGGCGCCCAGCGGCCGGCCGGGGCGGCGCAGGTCGGCACGCGCGGTGAGCAGGTGGCGATGCACGCGCTCGATGGCAATCTCCTGGCCTTGCACCAGCCGCCCCAGGTGGCTGGGCAGCTCGGTGAGGCGGGTCAACTCGTCGCTGGTCATGCGCTCCACCGGCACCCCGGTCCAGTCGCCGATGACCTGGGCGATCTGCGCCTCCTCGACGCTGGCATTGACCAGCGCGAACTCCTGCTGCAGTTCGCGCAGGCGCGCCTCGTGCCCGGCCAGGGCGGCGTGGGGATCGGCCGCGTCCTGCTCCTCGCTCGTGTCCTCCTCGCCGTCGAGCAGTTGGCGATGCAGGGCGACGATGGCATCGACGCACTCGCGCTGCTGCTGCCAGGCCGCCTCGAGGCTGGCCAGCTCGTCGTCCAGCCGGTCCAGCCGCGCCGCCAACTCGTCGCGCTGCTCGGCGTCGGGGCTGCGTCCCAGTAGTGCCTCGCGCTCGAGCTGGTCGCGCTCGCGCAGCGTGGCCAGATGCTCGCTCTTGAGGTGGCTGAGCCGTCGCGGCGGCGTCTCCAGCGCCTGGGAGAGCCGTGCACAGGCGGTATCCAGCACGTCGATGGCCTTGTCGGGCAGCTGGCGGCCGGCCAGATAGCGCGCCGAGAGGGCCGCGGCAGCGCGCAGGCCACTGTCGCCGATCAGCACGCCGTGGGCACGCTCGTAGACATCGCGCAGCCCGCGCAGGATCACCAGCGCCTGCTCGACGCTGGGCTCGGCCAGCGCCACCGGCTGAAAGCGCCGCGACAGCGCTGGATCCTTCTCGAAGTACTTCTTGTACTCGCGCCAGGTGGTGGCGGCGATGGTACGCAGCTCGCCCCTCGCCAGTGCCGGCTTGAGCAGGTTGGCGGCATCGCCGCCGCCCTCCTGGTTGCCGGCGCCGATCAGGGTGTGCGCCTCGTCGATGAACAGCAGGGTCGGCTTGGCGGCATGCTTGACCTCGTCGATCACCGCCTTGAGACGCTTCTCGAACTCGCCCTTGACCGCGGCACCGGCCTGCAGCGCACCGAGGTCGAGGGTCATCAGCTCGACATCGGCCAGCGCCGTGGGTACCTCGCCGGCCACGATGCGCGCCGCCAGCCCCTCGACCACGGCGCTCTTGCCGACCCCGGCATCGCCGATCACGATGGGGTTGTTCTTGCGCCGCCGACCGAGGATATCGAGCATCTGGTCGATCTCGGGATCGCGGCCCAGCACCGGGTCGAGCTCGCCACGCCGGGCCTGCTCGGTGAGCGAGGTGGCGAAGCGCGCCAGGGCGCTGTCGCCCTCGCCGGCGGCGCTGCTGCGCCGCGCTGGCGCTGCGTCGCTGTCACGCGGGGCCTCGGCGGAATCCGCGCTGAGCCGCTCGAGATTGGCGCGCAGGCTCTCACGGTTGATCCCGGCGAGCAGGGCCTGGCTGCGTGGCCCCAGGTAGCGCGAGGCGTTGTGCAACAGCGCGGTGAAGATCACCCCGCTACGCAGCGTCTGGTGGCCATACTCGGTGGCGGCCAGCAGCCAGGCGTCCTGCAGCAGCTCGACCAGCAGCGGCGAGAAGCTTGGCGTGGTGACCTCGAGATCCTGGGTCGGGCGAGTCTCCTCGGCCAGCCGTGCGCGCAGCTCGTCGCTGTCGATCTCCAGCGTGTCGAGAAGGCTGCGCAGGTCGCACAGCGGCTGGTCGATCAGCGCCTGCAGCAGGTGCCCGGCGGTGACCTCCGGCGCCTGCTGTTCGGCGCACAGCACGGCGGCCTGTTCCAGGCCCTGGCGGGCGATGGCATTGAGTCGGCCGATGAGTGCCGGAAGCGCTACCCTGAGCATGTCGTCTCCTAACGATGAATCTGATCGAGCAAGGCACTGACCTGGCCGGCCTGCTGGTCGAGGGACCAGGCAAGCCCCAGATAGACGCCCACCATGGCCACGCCAAACAGCGCGAAGATCGCCCATATCGGCAGGCCACGGCCGCCGCGGCGGCGACCGCGCACCACGTTGTCCAGCGGTCGGGTAAGCATGTCGTCCGGCGTTTCGCCGAGGGCTGCCAGTTGGTCACCCAGGGCACGCACCACTTGCTCGTACTCCTCGCGCCCCTGGGTCATGACCCGGTAGCGCCCCTCGAAGCCCAGGCACAGGCAGAGGTAGATGAAAGCCAGCATGTCGCGGTAGCGCTGCGGCTCCTGCTGCAGGCGGGCAAGGATCGAGAAGACCTTCTCGCCGCCCCAGGTCTCGTTGTGGAAGCGGGTCAGCAGCGAGTGCTCCGCCCAAGCGCTCTGCTGCCCCCAGTCGCTACCCATCACCGCTTCGTCGATGAACGAGCAGAGCACGTAGCGGTAGGCGAGCAGGGTCGGGCGATCGTAGCCCTGCTCGGTGAGCTCGACCTCGATCGCGGCGATCTCGTCGACCACCTGGCGGTAGAGCCGTTCGATGTCATCCATGCTGTCGAGCTGGCGTACCCGCACCACCATGCCCAGCAATGAGCTCGCCGCATCCACCAGCGGGTTGAGACTGTGGCCGCGCAGCCGGAACCAGTAGTCCTCATCGGCATCGAGATGCTCGGCGTGGCTGTGGATCAGTTGGTCGAGGCCCTTGTTGTCGATACGGTCTTCGTGGCGTAGCGGACTGTAGCGGTCCGGCGCAGCGTTGCTGCCTGTCATTGTGATGTCTTGCATGCTTAGCTCCTGATCGCCCAGAACTGCATTTCCAATCCAGGGAAGTCGCCCGCCACGTGGAAGGCGAAGCCGCTGGCCCCGTCGAGCATCTGCCAGGCCTGGCTCTGGCGGTCGAGCTGGAAGTAGCTGTAGCCGGCGTGATAGGGCAACTCACGCGGCGCTACCGGCAGCGGCGTCAGCGGCACCCCGGGCAGCTGCAGGCTGATGAGGTCGCGAATGCGCTCGACGCTGGCGACCTTGGTCTGCTGCAGGAACAGCTTGCGCAACCGCTCGTGGGGCATGTCGGCACGCACCGCGAGAATGAAGTCGGCGGCATCGAGCAGGCTCGGGTCCGAGAGCGGCGCCACCAGCAGGCCGAAGCGCCGCGACTGCAGCTGGATGGCCAGCGCGCGCGGCTCGAGCACCGTCGACAGCGACTGGCGCAGGCTCTGCATCAGCGGCCGGAAGGCGCGCTCGGGGTGGTCGTGGTCGTAGGCCGGAAACTCCGGCGGCAGCCGCGACTCGTCGGTAAAGGTGACCAGCTCGCTGGCGGTCTCTAGCATGGTGTCGTAGAGCCGCTCGGGGTGCAGCTGGCCGAGCCGCGCCAGATGCTGGAAGCGCGGCTGGGCACGGTTGAGCAGCTGCAACAGCATGAAGTCCGAGACGTCGGCGACGCCGGTCTGGTGCGGCGTGGCCAGGCGCTGCGAGATATTGCGGGCGCGCTCGCGCATCAGTCCGGCCATCTCGCCGACGAAGCGCTGCAGGCCGCTGGCGGCCTGGACGTTGAGCAGGGTCGACAGGAACTGGTCATCGAGCACCAGGCTGCCGTCGGCGCGCCGTTCGACGATGCGCGCCACCGCCAGGCAGGCATAGGCGCTGCGGTCATCGCGCTCGAGCAGCAGCCGCGGCGCCACCCGCGCCACCTCGAGATCGGCGTGGTCGCCGTCGCGGGAGTGCAGGTCGCGCACCTGGCGGGTCGAGGCGCGGTAGCGCGCCGGCAGCGCGTCGTCGGGCCAGTGCACTTCGCCCACCGCATCGGTGGCCAGCGGCAGGCCCAGGTAGACCACCTGATTGGTGATCGAGGCATCGTCGATCTCCAGCGGCGCAGGCTCGATGTCATCGTCCGGCAGCTGGAAGGCGGTACCGTCGGGCATCACCCCGCTGGCGCGGCTGATGGCGATGCGCCCGAAGCTGAGGAATTCGGCGTTGAGCGCCAGCGTCAGAAAGCCGTAGAGGTCATGACTGACCCCACGCAGGCGCATGTCGACCAGCCCCTCGAGGCTGCGCTGCTGCTGCTGGAAGTGCTGCGGCTTGATGAACAGCCCCTCACTCCAGACCACTCGGTTGCGGCTGGCCATCAGTCTTCCTTCCTCAGCTCAGCTTCCAGGGCGCGCAGATGCACCAGCAGGTGATAGTGCTGGCCCTGCGACTGCACCTTGACCACCTTCTTCCACTCCGCCTCTTGGGTGTTGGCGTAGAAGGCAATGAGGCCGATATAGCGCGTCTCTTCGTCGACCTCGAACGGTTCGTAGAACTTCCACTGCTCGGGGAGCAGGGTGAAGTCGTCGTGGGTCAGGTAGTTGGTGCCCAGCGCCTCTTCCAGGTCGTCGCGCAGTTGGCCGAGGTCGGCGGCCATCAGCATCGAGTCGTCCTTGAGCTGGAGGATCTGGAAACGCAGCGGCGTGCCCTCGCCGTCGACGTTGGGATTGACGTCGGGCTCGGCAATCATCGCCAGGTCGACCCGCGTCGGGCGGTCTTCGGGGTAGCCCACCGGTATCGACGGATCGCGCAGCACCTGCCAGGTCTTGCTGCCGGCCTCACGGGTCGAGGCGCAGCCACTGAGCAGCAGGGCGACCAGTACCAGACAGCACCAGCCGGCGTAGCGGGAGGTCAGTTGAGTCATGCTCCCTCCCGCTGCTGGCGACGCACCGACTGGTCATAGGCCTGCTCGAAGACTTCCCAGAACAGCTTCTCGAAGCCCTGCTGGCGACCCGAATTGAGCTCCTGGAAGTAGTGGCGGTACATGTCCCAGGCCCAGCCGCCTTCGTCTTCGACCCGGCTGCCGGCGCCACGATAGGCGTGAAAACGCTTGAGCAGCGCCTCGGGAGCGAAGGCCGAGAGAATCGCCTGCAACGCCTCGCCAATGGCATCCTCCACCGCCGCCTGGTGCTGGCCCTGGTGGGCCAGGCACTCGGCCACCGCCGCCGGCGCCGAGAGGTGCACCGGGCTGCGCTCGGCGGCAAACAGGGTGGAGACGGTCTCGCGGTAGGGCTGGCCCAGGCGCAGCGGGTTGTCCTCGATGGGCTGCAGGCGGCGGTCGCGCAGCGGGTAGCGGCTGTCGTCCTGAGCCTGGTGCAGCGCCTGTAGCCCTTCGATGGCCGCGCGCAGCGTGTTGCCGGCTTCCTGTAGGAAGGCCTGCTGCTCGGTCGTGTCACGAAAGCGCAGCTCGGCGCCCATGGCGCGCAGCAGCGGATCGGCGCCGACGTGCCCTGCCGCCGAGGGCGACGGCTCCTGCCAGCGGTCCTCGAGCTGCTCGCCCACCGAGCGTTCCAGATCGTCCAGCAGCCGTTCGTCCATTTGCGTACTCCTGTCCATGCCCGTCTCCTCGCGTTGTTTGATGGCCGGCATGCGCATTGCCGCCTGACGCCGATCGTGTAGGTCATATGCCTTGTCGCCGGGGGCTTGGGGCTCGCCCCAGGCGCTGTCGAGCACATCGATTACCGTCTCGTCGTCGCCGGCCGGGTCGGCCAGCGCGCTGAGCGGGTCGCGCTGCCGCGCCCCCGGGGTCGACTCGCCGAGCGCCTCGAGCGGGTCGTCATGGCGCGCGGGAGCGGCCTGCTTGAGCGGCGTCCCGCTGCCGTCCAGCGCCTCCTGCTCCTCGTTGACCAGTGCGGCCAGCGGCTGGGCTCCCGGCTGGGCCGCCTGGCGGTCGCCGAGATGAACCCGCAACCGGTACTCGCCGACCAGCAGCTCATCGCCGTCGCGCAGCGCGACTCGCCGGTCGCGGCCGACCGGCAGGGTGGCGCGATTGACGAAGGTCTGGCCGCTGCGGTCGACCAGGCAGAAGCGCCCGTCCTGGCGCTGCAGCTGAGCATGCCCCGGCTGGATGCGCCCGGCGTGGTCCTGCAGCAGCCAGTCGTCGCTGCCGCCGCTGCCCAGGGTGCCGCCCGCCTCGTGGAACACGTGGCTACTGGTCGAGCGCCCCTCGAGGCGCTCGCTGTTGGTGACCACCAGGGTGATGGCCGAGTGTCGGGTCGCATGCATGGGCATTAACCTGTCATCTGGATGCGCACCCGGCGGCGCCGCGCGGCACCGCCGGATTCGGGGTTGACGAAGGTGGTCCAGCCGAGCTGGCAGCTGCCGGCCTCACCGAGTCGCATGGGGCGCACCGCGCTCTCCAGCAGCTCCAGCTCGAGGTCGTAGGCAAGCGGCTCACGCAGCACGAAGTCGACCAACGTCTTGAGCGGCGCGTGCTCGCGACCATCGGGAAGAAAGTCGCGAAAACGCTCGAGGCTCAGGCCGCGCAGGCACAGCGCGAACTTGCCGCCGACATCCGCGACCCGCTCCCCGGCGACCATGTCCTGGCCCAGGGTCATGCCGCTCATGCCGCTGCGGCTGCGCTGGTCCGCGGGGATCTCGACCCAGCGCATCACCCACTCCTCGACCTCCACGCCGTCGAGATCGAAGCAGTGGCCGACCACGCTGTTGACCACCTCGGGGGAGCGCGAGCGCCCGGCCAGCAGGCCGGCGTAGGCCAGCATCTTGCTCCAGTTGATCGGCGTCTCGCCGCGCAGCTCGCCGTCGGCCAGGCCGACCAGCGCGAACACCGCCGCCGAGAAACCGTCGCTGGCGCCATCCTGGTAGCGCACGTAGTGGCGATACTTGCGCCAGCTGCGATGCACCAGGGTCAGCAGGCGGTGGTTGAAGAAGTCGAGAAAGTCCCCGGCCACCCCTTCGCGATGGGCGGCCTCGTGGGCCAGCGTCTCCAGGTAGTAGCCGGGCAGCGGCGACTGGGCGCCCTGCAGGCCGAAGAAGCTCACCTCCAGGTCGTAGTGGCCCGCCGCGGTCGGCGCCAGGGCCACCACGTCGCTTCCGGGAAAGCCCAGCGACGCCGAGGCCTTGTAGCGCACCCGCTCGGCCACGCTACCGCCCCCGTCAGCCTCGAGGTCATCCTCATGGTGGCGGTGCAGCAGCTCGACGAGCTGGTAGAAGTCGTAGCGGCGGGCCCCTCGCAGCAGGGGCGCCAGCGCTACATCAGTGGCTGTTGTCCCGACTGCAAGGTCCATGTGTAGCGCTCGCGGTTGTGGCGATTGATGACGTGCAGCTCATGGAACGAGTTGATGCTGGCGTAGAGCGAGAAGAATCGCGCCAGCACGCTGCCGAACAGATACAGGCTGCCCTCGTCACCGAACGCCTCTTGGTCGAGGGTCATCACCGAGCGCAGCCCGCGCACCGGCAAGCCGCGCGCCAGGCGGTCGACGGAGCGCGTCTCGATATCGAGGATGCCGGCCAGACGCTTCTGGGCGACCCGCTCGGCCTGGCGGTCGACCAGCGCGCGAAAGTCGTAAGCGCGCAGCACCGAGCACAGGGCGTCGCGCTCGAGCAGCGACAGGTAGTTGAGCGACAGGTTGGAGATCAGGGTCCACAGCAGGCTGCCGTCCAGGGTCGGGCGCAGCGCCGGCGTCGGCCGGGTGATGTTGCGAAAGCCGGCATAGGCCGGGCTGTCCTCGGTGGGCACGCAGATATCGCCCACCGTGAGGCGCTCAGGCAACTCGCGGTTGCTGCAGGTCAGGCGCAGCGAGACGGTCTCGCGCAGGCCCAGGCAAGCGCGTTCGTCGCCGCGCACGAAGGCGATATCGTGGTCGAAGCCGTCGCCGCGCAGGCTGTCGCGCACCCGCACCCGGTAGTAGAGCGCCTCGCGCTGGCGGTCGCGCTCGATCTGATGCTGAAAGCTCTCGAACGGCACATAGCTGCGCGGCTCGCCGCGCACCTTGCCTGCGTCGCTCTCCAGCCAGCCGTGTACCGCATCGACGCTGAATACTTCGAAGTGCGACGGGTAGCGGCTACTGGGATGGATACGATATTCGCTGCGCTCGCCGCTGAGGTCGACCGGATCGGCGTCGTGGGAAAACAGGTTGATGGCCGGCGTGCAGTACAGCGCCAGATGCTCGTCGCGAACCCTGGCATCCGCCGGCAGCGTGCGCGAGAACACCAGTCTCAGCGTGACCCGCCCGGCGTGGCGTGCCGGCAGGTGTTGACCCAGCCCCACCAGGTCGAAGAACTGGAACGCTTCGGGAAAACACAGGTACTCCTGCAGGATGCGGTAGCCCTGGTAGACGTTGCGCGGATAGGGCAGCAGCGCATCCTCGCGGGAGAAACCCACCGGCTGGAGCAGCTTGCTGGGCAAGGGCACCAGTTGGCCGTCCACCTCCAGCTCGAGGCGCTCCAGGTAGTGGCTCAGCCACAGGTAGAGCGTACGCGCCGTGTAGCCATCGCCGCCCAGGTGCAGGCGCAGGTCGTCGACCCCCAGGGCATCCAGCGGCTGGTCGCTGTGCACGTCCAGCGCCAGTTCGACGATCGAGGACTCCCGCGAATGACGCGCCTCGACCCCGGCATGCGCCAGCGGATACAGCGCCACCTCGTGGCAGGTGCGAAAGCGGCACGCCGTGCCCTCCACCGGGCGGCTGGCCAGGGCGGTACCCCGCGGCACCTGCTGGCTGGCGCTCAGCGCATGCCAGGTCGGCGTGAACTGCACCACCGTCATGCTCGGCACCGGGCGCAGGTAGTTGGGCCACAGCATGCCCAGCAGCGAATGCGTCAGCTCGGGAAACTCATCCTCGACCTTCTCGCGCATGCGCCCGGTGAGGAAGGCGAAGCCCTCCAGCAACCGCTCGACGTCGGGGTCGGTGCTACGCTCGGACAGGAAGCGACTGAGGCCGGGATTGCCCTCGGCAAATTCCCGTCCCTGGCGCTTCAAGAAGTTGAGCTCATCCCGATAATAACGATTGAGCATGCAAGCCTCGCTGGCAACGGCGATCAATCAAGACACTGATAGCGCTTGTTATTGAGCAGTAGATCGATGGTGGTCTGGGCGTTCTCGCGGCCCAGCGCCAGGGTGGCATGCACCTGGAAGTGCAGTTGCAGGGGGTCGCCCCGATTGGGCACCGACTCGACCTCGACGCGACGCACCCGGGGCTCGAAGCGCTCGATGCACTGGCGTATCGCGCGCTGGATGTTGAGCTCCAGATCGAGCACGCCGATGGTCGCGTCATTGAAGTCGAGCAGGCCCAGCGCCGGGGCACATTCGCTGTGCCCCGGATGGCTGTTGAGCAGATCCACCAGGTGGCGCTTGATCGACTCAACGGCCTCGGCCAGGCCAGTTTCCCCTGCTGTAGCGGCCCGTTCGGGCGCCGCGAGGCGCTCGAACAGCCGGCTTCCGAGCACGCCGCCAATATCATCAGCCATGGCGGTGGCGCTCCCCTTATTCCTTGTCGAGACGCCCGACCAGCGACAGCTCGAAGTTGGCGCCCATGTACTTGAAGTGTGGGCGCACGGCGAGCGAGACCTGATACCAGCCCGGCTCGCCCTCAACATCGGAGACCTGGATCGAGGCGGCGCGCAGCGGCCGGCGGCTGCGCACGTCGGCCGGCGGGTTCTCCTGGTCGGCGACGTACTGGCGAATCCAGGCATTGAGCTCGCGCTCAAGGTCCTGGCGCTCCTTCCAGGAGCCGATCTGCTCACGCTGCAGCACCTTGATGTAGTGCGCCAGGCGATTGATGATGAACATGTAGGGCAACTGGGTGCCGAGCTTGAAGTTGGTCTCGGCGGCCTTGCCCTCGGCGGTGTTGGGGAACACCTTGGGCTTCTGCACCGAGTTGGCGGAGAAGAAGGCGGCGTTGTCGCTGCCCTTGCGCATGGTCAGCGAGATGAAGCCCTCTTCGGCCATCTCGAACTCGCGCCGGTCGGTAACCAGCACCTCGGTGGGAATCTTGGCCTGGATCTGACCCAGCGCCTCATAGGTATGCACCGGCAGGTTCTCCACCGCCCCGCCGCTCTGCGGACCGATGATATTGGGGCACCAGCGGTACTTGGCGAAGCTGTTGGTGAGGCGCTCGGCGAGCAGGTAGGCAGTGTTGCCCCATAGATAGTGCTCGTGGTTCTCGCTGACGGTTTCGCGATAGTTGAAGCTCTTGACCGGGTTCTCGACCGGGTCGTAGGGCATGCGCAGCAGGAAGCGCGGCGCGGTCAGGCCCAGGTAGCGGGCATCGTCCGACTCGCGCAGGCTGCGCCAGCGGGCGTACTTGGGCCCTTCGAAGATTGCCTTGAAGTCCTTGATATTGGGCAGCTCCTCGAAGCTGTCGACACCGAAGAAGCTGGGCGCCACCGAGGACAGGAAGGGCGCGTGGGCCATCGCCCCCACCGCCGAGGTGTACTGCAACAGCTTGATGTCGGAAGTCGAGGGCGAGAAGTCGTAGTGGCCGATGATGCCGCCCACCGGCTCGCCGCCGAACTGCCCATAGCCCGAGGCGTAGACATGCTGGTAGAGGCCGCTCTGGCTCAGCTCCGGGGCGAATTCGAAGTCTTCGAGCAGCTCCTCCTTGGTGGCATGCAGCAGGTCGAGCTTGATGTTCTCGCGGAAGTCGGTGCGATCCACCAGCAGCTTGAGGCCGCGCCAGGCCGACTCGATCTGCTGGAAGCCCTGGTCGTGGAGAATCTCGTCGACTTGACCGCCGATCTTGCGGTCGAGCTCGACGATCATGCGGTCGACCACGGACTTGTTGACCTGAGGCGCCTCGCTATCGCTGTTCAATAGCTCGGCGATAAAGGCTGCCACGCCCTGCTTGGCGACGTCATAGCCCTCGTCGGCCGGCGCCATGCGCGTCTGCGCCATGACCTGGTCGAGTAGGGATTCCTCGGCCACGGCCTCGCTGGCCTGGCCCTGCTGCTGTGCCGTATCACTCATCACTATGCCTCGAATTCATGGATGACCGCGGTGCCCAAGGGCGCCAGCGGAGAAATCAGCTGTCGCCCTTGGCGCCATCGTCGAGCAGCTCGAGCTCGGCGAGCAGTTGCTGGCGCGCATCGTCGCTTTCCAGCAGCTTCTGCAGCCGGTCGCGGAACGCTGGCACGTTGCCCAGCGGCCCCTTTAGAGCGACCAGCGCCTCGCGCAGCTCGACCAGCTTGCGCAACTCGGGCACCTGGCGGGCCACGCTGTCCGGGGCAAAGTCGCTGAGCGACTTGAATTCGAGATCCACCGCCAGGTCGGCGGCGTCATCACCATCGGTGAGGCGGTTGGGCACGCTGGCCTGCAGGCCGAGCCCGGCCTCACGCATTACCGACTGGAAGTTGTTCTTGTCGACCGAAACCGCATCGCGCTCTTCGATCGGCGTCTCTTCGGCACCGCCCTTGAAGTCGCCGACCACCAGCAGCTTCAGCGGCAGCTCGGTTTCGGCCTGCTGATCACCGGTGGCAGGCACGTACTTGATATTGATGCGCTCTTTCGGCGCGACGGTCCCTTCCTTCGCCATGCTGCGACCCCCTGCGGTGAACCCTGAATGATCTTGTATCGAGGGCGCGAGGGTAGGCAGACGCTATCGGGTAATCCAGAGGGGGTACTGACCAGCCAACGGGCGGCAGCGGGGAGCTGGATGGCAGCACGATAAACGACATTATTCTTGTTATCGCCAATCTTATCGGACGTTAACTGCATTTTTAGCGATCATCGCTATCAAGGCACCAACGTTGACTACATTAAATGTCAGATATGTCTTACATAAAGTGGCGGTAATTTCGTCGCCAAACCTCATCCATAACGTCGCCTTTCGATAAGCGCAAAAACGCCCCGGCCGAGGCCGAGGCGTTGCCATTCCACGTAAGGCGCGTGAGAGTGGCGGACTAGCCGCCCCTCAGACGTCGCCGAATCGCCGTCTCGATGCCCGCGGCATCCAGCCCGCATTCGGCAAGCAGTTCTCCGGGCTTGCCGTGCTCGACGAAGGCGTCAGGCAGGCCGAGATTGAGCACCCCGACCGCCACGCCCTCGGTGGCCAGCAGCTCATTGACCGCGCTGCCGGCGCCGCCGGCCACCACGTTCTCCTCCAGGGTCACCAGTAGGTCGTGCTCGCGGGCCGCGGCCAGCACGGCGTCGCGGTCCAGCGGCTTGACCGAGCGCATGTTGAGGTGGCTTGCATCGAGCCGCTCGGCCACCTCGGCGGCCGGGCCGTTGAGGCTGCCAAACGCTAGCAGCGCCACACCCTGCCCCTGGCGCCGCCGTTCGGCCTGGCCGATGGCGAGCGGCTCGAGGTGTTCGGGAATCTCGGCGCCAGGACCAGTACCGCGGGGGTAGCGCACCGCCGCCGGGCCGGGATGCTGGTAAGCGGCGCTGAGCATGGCGCGACACTCGGCCTCGTCGGCGGGGGCCAGGATCACCATGCCCGGCACGCAGCGTAGATAGGAGAGATCCATGCTGCCGTGGTGGGTGGGGCCGTCCTCGCCGACCAGGCCGGCGCGGTCGATGGCGAAGGTGACGTCGAGGTGCTGCACCGCTGCGTCGTGAATCAGCTGGTCGTAGCCGCGCTGCAGGAAGGTCGAGTAGATCGCCACCACCGGCTTGGCACCCTCGCAGGCCATCCCGGCGGCCATGGTCACAGCGTGCTGCTCGGCTATTGCAACATCGAAGTAGCGCTCGGGATACACCTGCGAGAAGCGGATCAGGTCAGAGCCTTCGCGCATCGCCGGGGTGATGCCGATCAGCCGCTCGTCGGCGGCGGCCATATCGCAGATCCAGTCGCCGAAGACGTTGCAATACTTGCGCGGCTTCGGGCGCAATGCATCGCTGCGCGGCGTCGTTTGCTGGGTCTGAGCCGGTGCCAGCGGCGCCGGATCGCGCTTCTCCAGCTTGGTGATGGCGTGGTAGCCGATGGGGTCGGCCTCGGCGGGCTGGAAGCCACGCCCCTTGCGGGTCTTGACGTGCAGGAACTGGGGACCCTCGAGGTCGCGCATATTGTTCAGCGCATGGGTCAGGGCGTCGAGGTCATGGCCGTCGATAGGACCGATATAGTTGAAGCCCATCTCCTCGAACAGCGTGGCCGGGCTGATCATGCCCTTCATATGCTCTTCGGTGCGCCGCGCCAGCTCCAGCGCGCCGGGCAGATGCGACAGCACCCGCTTGCCGTTTTCACGCATCGTGGTGTAGGGCTTGCTGGCCAGAATTCGCGCCAGGTAGCTGGCAATGCCGCCGACGTTCTCGGAGATCGACATCTCATTGTCATTGAGCACCACCAGCAGGTTGGCGTCGACGTGGCCGGCGTGGGCCAGCGCCTCGAAGGCCATGCCAGCGGTGAGGGCACCATCGCCGATCACCGCACACACGCGACGCCGCTCGCCGCGGGTGCGAGCCGCCAGGGCCATGCCCAGCGCCGCGGAGATCGAGGTGCTGGAGTGGCCCACACCGAAGGTGTCGAATTGCGACTCGGCGCGGCGCGGAAACGCTGCCAGGCCGCCGTACTGGCGAATGCCGAGCATCGCTTCGCGGCGCCCGGTGAGGATCTTGTGCGGGTAGGCCTGGTGACCGACGTCCCACACCAGCCGGTCATGAGGCGTACTGAGGGCGTGATGCAGCGCCACGGTCAGCTCGACAACGCCGAGCCCGGCGCCGAAGTGCCCCCCGCTGCAGCCCACGCTGTAGAGCAAATAGGCGCGCAGCTCATCGGCCACCTGGGACAGTTGAGCCGGGCTCATGGCGCGCAGCCCGGCCGGGGTGTCGAGCGTGTCGAGCAGCGGCGTGGCCGGGCGCTCGGCGGGAATTTCGTCGAACAGCTTCATGGAGTACCGTCGTCAGTGGTCGCGCTCGATCATGTAGCGAGCCAGCTCGGCAAGCGCCGTGCCACGCTCACCGAGCGGCGCCAGCGCCGCCAGGGCGTCATCGAGCAGCCCGTCGGCCTTGGCGCGGGCGCCATCGAGGCCGAGCAGGCTCGGGTATGTCGGCTTGTCGCGTGCGGCGTCGGCGCCGGAGGTCTTGCCCAGCACCTGGGTATCGCCGACGACATCGAGCACATCGTCGTGAATCTGAAAGGCCAGGCCGATGGCATCGCCATAGGCCGCCAGCGCCGCCAGCCGCGGATCGTCCTCGGCGACGGCGATCAATCCCCCCAGGCGCAGCGCGGCGCGAATCAGCGCCCCGGTCTTGTGGCGGTGCATATGCGCCAGGGCAGCGACATCGGGCTGCCCGCCCACCGCCGCCAGGTCCAGCGCCTGGCCGGCGACCATGCCCTCGCGCCCGGCGGCACTGGCCAGGGTAACTACCAGAGCGGCGAGACGCACATGCCGGGTACCTGCCAGCACCTCGAAGGCCAACGTCTGCAGGGCATCGCCGGCGAGGATCGCGGTGGCCTCGTCGAAGGCCTTGTGCAGCGTGGGCTGGCCGCGGCGCAGGTCGTCATCGTCCATCGCCGGCAGGTCGTCGTGCGCCAGCGAATAAGCGTGGATCAGCTCGATCGCCACCGCCGGCGCATCGAGCTCGGCATTCGTCGCCCCCAGGGCCCGCCCGGCGGCATACACCAGCACCGGGCGCAGCCGCTTGCCGCCGCCCAGTACAGCGTAGCGCATGGCCACCTCAAGGCGTGGCTCGACCGGCGACCGCGCCTGCCATAGCGCCTCGAGGCGGGCGTCGACCCGCGCGCGATCCTCGGCCAGGCGCAGCGCCAGCGGCGCCGCCGTCACCGCGCCGGGTCCTCGGCGTCGAACGGCGCCTCGCCGAGTCCACCGGAGGGCTGCTCGACCAGTTGGCGCACCCTGAGTTCGGCGGCGTCGAGGCGCTGCTGGGCATCGCGGGTCAGGCCCACGCCCTGCTCGAAGGCGGCCAGCGAGTCTTCCAGCGACAGCGAGCCGGACTCGAGTTGGGCGACCAGCGCTTCGAGACGTTCGAGGGTAGCCGCGAAATCCTGCGGCGCCGGGGGCATATCAGCCGGGCTATCGACCATGGCGTATGTTGCTCTTCGCACGTGGGAAAATGATGCCACAGTATACACGCTCCACCCCCGGGGTCGTCTGCCCCAGGTTATGCCACCCGCTACATGCAACCCGCTCATAGTAATGGCGCAGGATTTTCATCGCCGCCGCCGGCCGAGGCGCGGGCCTGCTGTGCTAGGATAGCGACCCTGTTGCAACAGGCTCACCACGATACCGATAGCAAGCGGCTGCGCCGCACAAAGGGTTGATTCGACGATGGCCAAAACCTCCCTGGACAAGAGCAAGATCAAGATTCTGCTGCTCGAGGGCGTCCACCAGAGTGCAGTGGACAACCTTCTCAACGCCGGTTACACCAACATCGAGCACCTGTCGACCTCGCTGGATGAGGACACGCTGATCGACAAGATCCGCGACGTCCACTTCCTCGGCATTCGCTCACGCACCCAGCTCACCCAGCGGGTGTTCGATGCCGCCGAAAAGCTCGCCGCGGTAGGCTGTTTCTGCATCGGCACCAACCAGGTCGACCTTGGCGCGGCGCTGACCCGCGGTATCCCGGTATTCAATGCGCCCTACTCCAACACCCGCTCGGTGGCCGAGCTGGTGCTGGCCGAGGCGATCATGCTGCTGCGCGGCATTCCCGAGAAGAGCGCCCACGCCCACCAGGGCGGCTGGCTAAAGTCGGCCAAGAACTCCCACGAGGCGCGCGGCAAGACCCTGGGCATCGTCGGCTATGGCAGCATCGGCGCCCAACTCTCGGTGCTCGCCGAGTCGCTGGGCTTCGACGTCATCTATTACGACGTAGTGACCAAGCTGGGCATGGGCAACGCCCGCCAGGTGGCCAGCCTCGAGGAGTTGCTGGCACGCGCCGACGTGGTCAGCCTGCATGTTCCCGAGCTGCCCTCGACCAAGTGGATGATCGGCCGCGAGCAGATCGCGCTGATGAAGCAGGGCGGCATCCTGATCAACGCCTCACGCGGCAGCGTGGTGGTGATCGAGGAGCTCGCCGAGGCGCTCAAGGCCGGCAGGCTGCTGGGTGCGGCCATCGACGTCTTCCCGGTCGAGCCCAAGGGCAACAACGAGGAGTTCGAGAGTCCGCTACGCGGCATTGCCAACGTGATCCTCACGCCCCACGTCGGCGGCTCGACCCTCGAGGCCCAGGAGAACATCGGCGTCGAGGTCTCCGAGAAGCTGATCACCTACTCCGACAACGGCACCACCGTGACCTCGGTAAACTTCCCCGAGGTGGCGCTGC
This sequence comes from Halomonas socia, assembly GCF_010977575.1. Lineage (GTDB taxonomy): Bacteria > Pseudomonadota > Gammaproteobacteria > Pseudomonadales > Halomonadaceae > Franzmannia > Franzmannia socia. Next base: position 1,440,381 of record NZ_CP048812.1, on the reverse strand, counting down.
CGGCGCACCCCGACAAGCACCGCCTGTTGCATATTCACGACAACGTGCCCGGGGTGCTGTCCGAGATCAACCGCGTGCTGTCGGAGAACGGCATCAACATCTCCGGCCAGTACCTGCAGACCAACGAGAAGGTCGGCTATGTGGTGATCGACGTCGACAAGGCCTACGGCCCCCAGGCACTTAAGGCGCTCAAGCAGGTCGAGCATACCCTGCGCGTGCGCGTACTCTACTCGGAGACCAACTTCGAGGATTGAGCCAACCGCTGCTCGAGGCTCGACCTGGCCTCGTCACCAGTGGTGACGAGGCCTTCTTGTATGGGCTTGACCTGGATCAGGTAGCAGGAGATGCAGCGCCCGTGGTGCTGTCGTAGAATGCCCGCCTCAACCCATGGTCCGCCCTTTGCGAGGGCGACAACCAGGAGGCAGCATGCAAGAAACCCTCGATTCGCCGCGGATCGTGGTCGCGGCGTTGTACAAATTCGTGACCCTGGATGATTGCGAGGCACTCCGCGAGCCGCTGCGCCAGACCATGCTCGCGCACGGGGTCAAGGGCACCCTGCTACTGGCCCGCGAAGGCATCAACGGTACCGTGGCCGGCAGCCGTGAGGCCATCGATGCCCTGCTCGCCTGGCTCACCGCCGACCCGCGCCTGACCGATATCGATCACAAGGAGTCGTACTGCGACGAACCGCCCTTCTACCGCACCAAGGTCAAGTTGAAGCGCGAGATCGTCACCATCGGCGCGCCCGATATCGACCCCAACGATACGGTAGGCACCTATGTCGAGCCCGAGCGCTGGAACGACGTGATCAGCGACCCCGAGGTGCTGGTGATCGATACCCGCAACGACTACGAGGTCGCCATCGGCAGCTTCGAGGGCGCCATCGATCCTCGCACCACCACCTTCCGCGAGTTTCCCGACTATGTGCGCCAGCACTACGACCCGGCCCGCCACAAGAAGGTGGCGATGTTCTGTACCGGCGGCATCCGCTGCGAGAAGGCCTCGAGCTTCATGCTCAAGGAGGGCTTCGAGGAGGTCTACCACCTCAAGGGCGGGGTGCTGAACTACCTCGAAAAGGTGCCTGAAGCGCAGTCGCTGTGGCGCGGCGAGTGCTTCGTCTTCGACAACCGCGTCACCGTGCGCCACGACCTCAGCGAAGGCGACTTCGAGCAGTGCCACGCCTGCCGCATGCCGGTGTCGGTCGACGACATGCGCTCCGCCGCCTATGAGGCCGGGGTGAGCTGCCCGCACTGCATCGATTCGCTGCCGGAGAAGACCCGCGCCGCCGCCCGTGAGCGCCAGCGCCAGATCGATCTGGCCAAGGCCCGCGGCGAGCCCCATCCGATCGGCCGCGACCCGCGCACCATGAAGGATGCCGTCACCGAGCGCTGAGCACTCTCATGCATCCCAAGGCTGCCGTAGGTCTAAGCAACGCTCGGGGCGACTACGTCGGCAGCCCTTCGAGGAGGCGCTGTGAACCCATCCCTGGGCGCTACCTTGCGCCCTGCTGCGCTCCCGCATCCTGCTCCGCTTGCAGGACCGGTGCTGGCCATCCATGGCCAGCCCGTTCGGAGGAATCCTCCTCACCCATGGCGCAAACCTCCTCGTCGGCCTGCCCCCGGAGTGTTTCGCATATAGGCAACTACGTCACCCTGCTGCGCATCCGCCGCCTCCGCCACTGGCGACGGTTTTTGTTATGCTGATAGCATCTCTCGGGAAAATTCACTGCTGTGACGCGCATTGCTGCGCAGCATGTGCCGCCGGCTCAGCTTACCAAGGACGGATGCCATGCCCACCTCAGCTGCCTATCTCATCGTAGTACTGGTGTGGGCCACCACGCCGCTGGCCATCAAGTGGAGCGCCGAGGCCGGCGCGCCGGTGGGCAGCGTGTGGCTGCGCATGGCGATGGCGGTGGTGCTGGGGCTGGCGATCCTCTACGCCAGCGGCCGGCACCTGAGCCTCTCCAAGCGCGCCCTGGCCAGCTATGCCGCGGCGGTGCCCGGGGTGTTCGGCGCCATGGCGCTGAGCTATCACGCCTCCCAGACCCTCGCCTCGGGGCTGATGTCGGTGATGTTCGGCCTGGCCCCGCTGCTCTCGGGGCTGATGCTGCAGCTGCTGCCCGGCGCCAACAAACTGGCCCGCTGGCACTGGATCGGCTGCGTGCTGGGGGTGGTCGGGCTGGCGGTGATCTTCGCCGACTCGCTACAGGTCGGCCGGCAGCAGCTCGGCGCCCTGGCGCTGATGGTCGTCGCGGTGACGCTGTTCAGCGCCAGCGGCATCGCCGTGCAGCGCGTTGCCGCCGGCCTGCATCCGCTCAACCAGACCGTCGGTGCACTGCTGCTGAGCATGCCGTGTTTCGCAGCGCTGTGGCTGGCCAGCGGCGAGCCGCTCATGGTGCCGCTGAGTCAGCGTGGACTCTGGTCAGTGCTCTACCTCGGGGTGTTCGGCTCGCTGCTGGGATTTCTGTGCTATTACCTGATCCTGTCGCGGCTCAGCGCGGCAACGGTGGCGCTGGTCACGTTGATAACGCCGGTGCTGGCGCTGGGCCTGGGCATGGCGTTCAACGCCGAACAGCCATCGCCCTCGATGGTGGTCGGCGCGCTGCTGATCCTGACCGCGCTGGGGGCTTATCTGTTCGGCGACCGCCTGGCGCGGCTGGCCGCCCCGCCGCGCTAGCCTCGAGAGATGACCCGGCAGGCGTTATTGCCCATAATGGACGATCGAACGCCCGCTTGAGAGGCGTGCGCCGAATCCCCGTGAGAATCAGCCCGTGAGAATTTCCCGTAGCAGCGGTGGACGCCGCGACAAGCATAACGAGCCGGCCCATACCGAGAAGCAGATCGAGGGGACGCTGATCATGCTGATCTACTCCGGCCGCCACACCAAGGCCGCCACGCTATTCGCCGAGGCCCGGCGCATGCTGCCCGGCGTCGACCCCTGGCAGATGGACCGCGTCGCCAACCGCCTGGCCACGAAGCTCAAGGAGAACGGTATCGAGCAGTGAGCCGCGCTCAGCCTCTCAGGCGATAGCCGTGGGCATCGTGGCTGCTCGAGGCGGCGAGCTGGGTCGCATCGAGACGCGCCGCCTCGAGCGCATCGTAGTTGGGCGTGAAGCCGAGCCCCGGAGCCCCCAATAGCTGCATGCGACCGTTCTCGGGGTCGGGAGTACCGTGGAAGAAGTGCTTGCCGACCTGCCAGATGCCGTAGTGGAACTCCACCGCGCCGCCGTTCATCAGGCCGCACAGCAGGTGCATGTTGAAGATCGGCCAGCCGCCGCCGTTGGTCATCGGCATATTGAAGGCCTGGGCCATGTGCGCCACCTTGATCGACTCGGTGAAGCCGCCGTTGTAGATCACGTTGGGCTGGATGATGTCCACCGCCCGCTCGGCGATGAACTCGCGGTAGCGCCAGCGATTGCCCTCCATCTGGCCGACCGCCAGCGGCATGCTGACCTGAGCGCGCAAATCGACCAGCGCGCGCACGTCGTTCTGCTGGATCGGCTCCTCGAACCACAGCAGCCGGCACTCGGCCACCGCCTGGGCCAACTGGCGCGCTTCGAACGGGTCGAACCAGCAGTTGGCGTCGATGATCAGGTCGGCGTCGTCACCGATCGCCTCGCGCACGCAGCGCACCCGCTCCACATCGTCCTTCCAACTGCGTGACGGGTCGCCGCCCACCACCATCTTGAGCATCCGATGGCCATCGGCGAGGAAGCGCTTGGCGTGCTCGGCGAGCTGGTCGGTATCGAAGAACGGATAGCCGAAGGTGGCGTAGGTCGGCGCCCAGTCGCGGTAGCCGCCGATCAGCTCGTGAACCGAGCGCTGCTCCCGCTTTCCCCAGATATCCCACAGCGCGATATCGATGGCCGACAGCGCGTTGGAGATCACCCCGGTATAGCCGCGGATATTGAGCTTGCGCCAGACGTGGGCGTGGATGCGCTCACGCGACAGCGCCGGCATATCGATCAGCGCCGGCTTGAGGTGATGCTCGATGCAGGCCACCACCGCCGCCGGCAGCATAGCGCCGGTCAGGCCGAACCCGGTAATGCCGGCGTCGGTCTCGACCTCGACGAACACGAATACGCGGCGCTCCACCGACGCCGCGACGCCGGGCACATCAACGTTGAGAGCATGAATCGAGGCGCGAATATCGGTAATACGCATGGCAAGGCTTCCTGATGGCTTTTGGTTATGGTCAGGCGCCGGTGGCCAGGCGGCTGGTCTCGTAGAGATGCTCGCGGCTCAGAGCGCCGATCTCGGTGACGCCAAGCAGTGCCATGTCGCGGCGCATCTCATCGGCCAGCAGGGCCACGGCATGGCGCACCCCGGCCTCGCCGCCGCAGGCCGCGGCGTAGTTGAAAGGCCGCCCGAGGAACACGAAGCTGGCACCCAGCGCCAGCGCCTTGATCACGTCGCTGCCGCGGCGGAAGCCGCTGTCGATCATGATCGGGATATCCGCAACATCGGCCACCACCCGCGGCAGCACCTGCAGCGGCGCGACGGTGCCGTCCAGCTGTCGCCCGCCGTGGTTGGAGAGGATGATGCCGTCGACCCCGGCATCACGCGCGCGCACTGCATCCTCGGGGTGCAGCACGCCCTTGACCACCAGGCGCCCAGGCCACAGCCGGCGCACCAGGTCGAGATACTCCCAGTCGAAGTGGCTACGGCCGGAAAAGTCGCGGTCCACGTGCCGTGAGATGATCGGTGCGCCTCGCTGGGCGTAGTTGTTCTCGAAGTGCGGCATGCCATGGCGCAGCAGCGTGCGGCAGAAGGTATCAAGCAGCCAGCGCGGCCGCAGCAGGCCGTCCACCGCTAGCCGCGCGGTGGGCTTGAGCGGCGACGAGAAGCCACTGCGGATATTGTGCTCGGGATTGGGGGGCACCGGATAATCCAGGGTCACCACCAGGTTCTGGAAACCGGCACGCTTGACGCGCCTGATCAGCGCCTCGATGGCATCCGGCGTGCCCGGCAGGTAGGCCTGGAACCAGTCGGTGCCGCCGCTGGCGGCGACCTCTTCCATGGGGATCAGCGAGGCGCCGCTGAGAATCATCGGAATGCCGGCATGCTTGGCCGCCTGAGCCAGCACCAGATCGCCACGGTAGGCGGAGATGGCGCTGATGCCCATCGGCGCAATGCCGAACGGCGCCTGGTGGGTCTCACCGAACAGCGTGGTTTCGAGCGAGATCGACGCCACATTGACGAAGGTGCGCGGCACGAAGCGGTAGTCGTCGAAGGCACTGCGGTTGGCCTGATAGGTCTTGCGGTCCTCGGCGGCGTTGTACACATAGCCGAAGATCGGTCGCGGCAGTTTCTTCCTCGCCGCCACCTCGAAGTCGTGAAGATTGAGGATGCCGGACAGCTTACGGTTGCGATGCGTCATCGAAGGGTTCCTGAACTCACATGGAGAAGCCGTGATCGGCCAACGCGGTAGCGAGCTGACGACGCTGCGCCTCGTCCAGTGCCACCAGCGGCGGACGCACTCGGCACCAGTCGGCATCACCGCGGAAATCGGCAATCGCCGACTTGAGCGCAGGGATCATCGGGAAGCCTTCGAAGACATCGCGAGTGGCATTCAGCGCCAGCTGTACCTGATCGGCACCGCTCTCCTGCCACCGCCTGGCCAGCGCCACGATGGCCCGGCCGTTGACGTTGGCGGTGGCGCTGATGCAGCCCGCGCCGCCCTCGCGCATGGTCTGCAGCAGGAACCGCTCGTTGCCGGCATAGACCTGAAAGCCGTCGCCAGCGAACTGCTGGATCACGATCCGGGTGTTGTCCCAATCGCCGGAACTGTCCTTGATACCGACGAAGGTCTCGGGATAGGCCTTGCGCAGCCGCTCAATCAGGCCGAGGCTGATCGGCACCTGGGCCACCGGCGGGATGTGGTAGAGATAGATCTTGAGCGCCGCATCGCCGACCCGCTCGACCACTTCGGCGAAGTAGCGATAGAGGCCCTCATCGGGCACGTTCTTGTAGTAGAACGGCGGCAGCATCAGCACTCCGTGGCAGCCCGCCGCGAGGGCGTGCCGGCTGAGCGTCACGGCATCCTCGATGGCACAGCTGCCGGTGCCCGGCATCAGCCGGCTGCCCGGCACGCCCGCCTCGGCCAACGCATCGAGCAGCTGCTGCTTGTGGGCCACGCTGAGCGAGTTGGCCTCGGAGTTGGTGCCGAACACGGCCAGGCCCACGTCATTGTCGACCAGCCACCGGCAGTGCTCGATATAGCGCGGCAGGTCGGGGGAGAGGTCGGCTTGGAACGGGGTCACCACCGGTGACCAAACCTTGCCGCTGGCGCTTCTGGAACTCATCGTATTCTCCTGATTCATTATCATTGTGTGGGCCGCCTGACAGAATCACACCCCGGCGTCCTGCTGGCGCTCCAACCACCGCGCCAGGCCCTTGCTGGTATGTTCGAGGCCCGCCTGATAGGCGCGGGCCTTGTCATTGGCAACGATGGCGGCGACGATCTCGGTATGCTCCTCATGGGACTTGCACATCACCACCGCCCCCTGGAGCAGATACTTGCGCGCCAACAGTGAATCCTTTACCAGGTCACGATATATCGCACTGGCGCGCTGATGATTGGCGGTTTTCAAGATATATTCATGAAACGCCAAGTTGAGATGGAAGTAGGAATCGGCATCATCGCGCGCTACCGCCTCTTCCATTTCGCGTAACTTTTTTTGCAACTCGCTTTTTTCTTCGATGCCGGCATTTTCCGCCGCCTTACCACATAAAAAAGCGGTAATCAGCGCCCTGATTTCGCTATTTTCCACATACTCTTCGCGAGTCACTTTTTTCACGAACACGCCACGATTTGGCAGGCTATTTACCAAGCCGGCCCGCTCCAGGCCGCGCCGGGCTTCTCGAACAATGCCACGGCTGACATTGAACTTCTCGGCCAGGCGCATTTCGTTGAGCCGCTCGCCGGGTTTCAAATAGCCGGATAAGATCAATTTTTCAAGCTCTTCGGCGACGATCGTCGTCAATGACGAAGCCTTGCGCTCGGTAATGATATTGGCCGATTCCAATACTGGATCCATGGCGCGCCTCACTTATAAAGGAGATATCGGGTCAATTATATCAACACCAATTTCTCGAACGCCACCCACAGCAACCGGATGGACAATATTGTCAGCAATATCTTCATGATAAAATCGAAGTTATTATTACTGACCTGCTGCAATACTTTCAGTCCTGCCCAGGTACCCACGAACCCGACACCAATCATCGCCGCTATCAGCAGCAGCCAGTCGAAGAACACGAAGCCCGCGAAGCCAAAGATGAAGGCCTTGGAGAGGTGCTGCAGCGACATCACCGCCGAGAAGGTCGCCACGCGCACCAGGCGCTCGGGGCTGATGTGCTTGAGGTAGGCCGCCACGATCGAACCTGCGGCACCCACGAAGCTGGACAGAAAGGTGGTCAAGGCGCCCATCACTAGGCTACCGCCCATGCCCACCGCCCGTGAGGGTAGCGACGGCCCCCAGCACATGAAGATCATGAAGCCGGCGATGATCAGCTCAAGCATGCCCGGCGGTAGGCGTATCAGCAGCCAGGACGCCATTGCTGCACCGATCAGAATGCCGGGAACGATGGCTGCCAGGCGCCGATAGTCGACGTCGCGCCAGGTCAGCGTGAAACGGCTGCCGTTGGCCCCCAACTGCACCATGCCGTGCACTGGAATCACCGCCGCCGCCGGCATTATCTGCGCCATCGACATGATCAGCAGGGCACTACCGCCGATACCGAAGGCACTGGTCATCCATGCCGTCACCAGGCTCAGCAAGACCAGCAGGGCATTAGCTCCCCCGACAGCGGGGAGAGTCCATCCAGCAGCGCGAACAGGCTAGCCATTGGCCGGCATCTTCCAGGTCGAGGTGGCCATGCCAATCAGTTTTCCTGCTTCATCGAAGGCACGCGATTCGAGGAAAGAGAGGTTGCGGCCCTGCTTGATGAAACGGCCCTCGAGACGCACCTCGCCCACTATGGCCGGGCGCATGTACTGGATCTTCATCTCGATGGTGCTGCCCCCAGCACCCACCACATAATGGATGAGGTGCCCCATGGAGACATCCATGGCCAGCGCCATCACCCCACCATGCAGGCTACCCTGGGGGTTGTAGAGGTGCGACGCGACCGGCAGCGCCACATGACACACCTCGTCGGTGTAGGTGATCGACAGCTGCAGGAACTTGGCCAGGAAAAACTTCTCGAAGGCCGGCTCCTGGGTGGCAAGCGCCTCTTCGAATACGCCTCTTACCTTTGCGTCATCAATCATGCCTGGGCTCCTTGAATGTTGGTTCTCTTGCGATAGGCGTTGAGCAGGATGCCGGAGAAAATCACCGCGACGAAGAACACCATGATGTAGACCGACGACGGGCGCAGGAAGAAGATATCGAATGAGCCACGGCTGATGATCAGGGTCTGACGCAGCGACTCTTCGGCCATCGGGCCCAGTACCAGCGCCAGCACCACCGCCGCCGGCGAAAAGCCGAAGCGCTTCATCAGAAAGCCGATCACGCCGGCACCGAGCATGATGAACACCTCGATCATGCTGGCATTGACGCTGAAGGTACCCATTACGCAGACCACCAGCACCAGCGGGGCCAGAATGCGGTAGGGCGCCTTGATGATGTAGACGAACAGCGGGATGGCGAAGATGCTGATCGCCAGCAACGCCATGTTACCCAGGTACATGCTGCTGATCAGGCCCCAGGCAAACTGAGGATTCTCCGCCATCAGCAGCGGTCCGGGGCGCAGTCCCCACATGATGAAGGCCGCCAATAGCACGGCGGTGGAGGCCGAGCCGGGAATCCCCAAGGTCAGCAGCGGCACCATGGCCCCGGATGATGCCGCATTGTTGGCCGACTCGGGCGCCGTCAAGCCACGCATCTCGCCCTGGCCGAACTTCTTGGGCGTGCTGGAGAGCGACTTCTCCAAGGAATAGGCCATCAGCGAGGCAATGGTCGCACCGGCCCCGGGAATCAAGCCAATGCAGAAACCCAGGATGGCATTGCGCGGCATGGTGAACTTGCTCTCACGCAAGTCCTTACTGGTCGGCCAGAAGCGCTCTTCATTCTGGTACTGAACGATGCCACCGGTGCCACTCTTATGAGCCCCGCTGTAGAACGCATGGAACAGCTCGCCGATGCCGAACAGACCAATCGCTACTGGAATAAAGTGGATACCGCCGATCAACTCGGTGGAACCGAAGGTGAAGCGCTGATGGCCAGTTTCCATGTCGACGCCTACCGTGCCCAGCGCGAAACCGATCAGTGCCGACACCAGACCCAGGATCCAGTTGCCCGACATCAGCGCCACCAGGGTGAGGATGCCCATCAGGCACAGCAGGAAGAATTCGGGTGGGCCGAAACTACGCGTAACCATAGCAAACATCGGTGCCAGCAGAGTGATCAGGATCACACCGATGGTACCACCGGTAAAGGACGCACAGGCCTGCATCACCAGCGCCGGACCGGCACGGCCCTGCTGGGCCAGTGGAAAGCCGTCGAAGGTCGAGGCCACCGTGGTGGAGTCACCGGGGGTATTGAGCAGGATGGCCGTAATGGTGCCGCCATACATGGCGCCATAGTAGATCGCCGCCAGCATCATGACCGCCCCGATGGGGTCCATGCTGAAGGTGACGGGCAGCAGAATGGCGATGCCCGCCGAGGGCCCGAACCCCGGAATGGAACCGATCACCATGCCGATCGTCGCACCGAGTAACAGGTAGAGCAGATTCACGGGAGTGATAGCTATCGACAAACCCATCAACAGATTGTCAAAAATTTCCATTGCGATACCCTTGTCTATTGGTTGTGGGCTACCACCACAGACCATGCGGTAGTGATGCGTTCAACAGGGTGCCAAACAGGAAGTGAATCACCACCGGCACTGCCACCGTGACGGCGGCATTGGTTTTATGCTTCCCACGATTGAAGTAGCAAAGGGTGGCACCAATATAGGCGGGTATTGCGATGACATAACCGAGCACCATCAGCATCACTCCAAAGGTAAGCGACAACCCGATTAGCACGGCGGCATCCTGGTATTGGCTGTCCTGAGCTCCTGAAAACAACGTCTTGTTCTTAATATCGATCAAGATCGCCATCAGCATGGCCACCACCATGGTTACTCCCAGAATTCGGGGAAAGAAACCAGGCCCCATCCGCCCACGGTTGGTCAGGAAAGTCAGGTCGGAAAATGCCATATAGGTGTAGCAAGCCGCTACTACCAGAATAAAAAGATAGAAGAAGAGTCTCATGGGTACGTCTCACTGAGGCTGCTGCGAGATAGGCGACACATCACCCCAATGTCGCCTTGTTCAGCGTCTGCATAATCCCGGCCATGTTGGTACATGGCCGGGACAGGCATCTAATACAACTCAATCACGCACTGGATCAAATTGCGCCAGTTTCAGTGAGAATGGTCTCGAAGTTATTGATGGTGCTTTCCAGGAAGTCGGTGAAGTCATCGCCGTACTGAACGTTCTCGGTAAGGAAGTTGGCTTCTACGTATTCCGCCCACTCGGGCGTTTCCACCACCTGGGCAATGGTATCGATCCACCACTCGCGCGCCTCTTCAGGAACGCCCGGGGGCATGATCAGGCCGCGCGGCATGGCCACTGCGGCATCACCGTAACCAAGCTCCGCGAAGGAGGGCACACCCTCGAGCGCATCAGGCACTGTCTCGCCGCTGAACGCCAATGCGCGAAAGTCACCCGACTCGATCAGGCCGATCACCGAACCCGGCGTCGCCACCATGGCATCGACCGACTTGGAGAGCAGTGCCGTGGTCAGCTCACCCTGCTGATTGAAGGGCACATAGTCGTAGTCGTAGTCGGCTTCCTGGGAGAGCAGTTGGGCGACGATGAAGTCGTTGTTCACCGAACCGATACCCCCTACCGCCGGAGGGTTTTCGCGGGCCCATTCCAGGTAGTCGTCGAAGTCCTGAATATCGCTGTCACCGTTGACCACCAGCACCTGATCATCGGCCGCCATCAGCGCGATATGGGTGAAGGACATGGTGTCCCAGGGGGTATCGGCCTGCAACGGAGTCGCGATGAAGCTGCCGCTGGTGGTGGAGAGGTGATAGGGGTTGCCTTCCTGATTGAAGACGTAACCCCAGCCCACGGCACCGCTCCCCCCGGACGGTTGGTGGCGACGATATTCTCAGGGTACAGGTCGTACTTCTCGAGGATGTCGATCAACGTGCGCGACAGCACATCATTACCACCCCCCGGTCCGAAAGAAATGGTGACATTCAACTGTTCTTCCGGCTCCCAGCCATCGGCCAGGGCGTGGCTGCTGCTCAGGGCCAGGCCAGCGGTGGCGAGTGCAATGGCAGTGGCGAGCGTGGTACCTGTCTTCTTCAGCTTGGTGTTGTTCATGACGTACTCCTGGTTATTTATTCTTGGATCTATGGGGTGTAATCAGTCTGTGCTGCTTGGTTGCGCTTATTTGCCTTTGAAGTTGGGTTTACGTTTCTCCTTGAATGCGGCCTGGCCCTCCCGATAGTCATCACTCTCGAAACATGCCACCACCATGCGGCTGACCTCTTCCACTGACGGGGCATCGTCCTCCTGCAGTACGCAGCGAATGCCGGTCTTGACCGCCTGCATCGTCAGCGGGGCATAGCCAGCCATGCTGGTGATACGCTCATCGACGAGCTTGTCGAAATGCTCCTCGCTGAACACTTCGTTGACCAGCCCGATCCGGCCCGCCTCGCTGCCGCTGAAGGTGCGAGCGGTCAGGAACAGCTCTGCGGTGCGCGTGGCACCAACGATGTCCACGAAGCGCTTGATGCCCTCGTAGGCGTAGCCCACGCCGAGCTTGCCCGCCGGCATGCAGAACTTGGCCGTTTCGGTGCTATAGCGCAGGTCGCAGGAGAGCGACAGCCCCATGCCGCCGCCCATACAGATCCCCTTGATCGCGGCAATGGTGGGCTTGCGACTACTGCGCAGCGCCGACTGGGCGGCATTGACGCTGTCGGCATAGTGCTGCGCCTGCGCCTTGTCGCTACGCTTCTCCTTGAATTCGCTGATGTCGGCGCCCGACATGAAGGCTTTCTTGCCGGCCCCCTGCAGCACGATGACGCGCACGTCATCATTGCTCTGGGCGTCAGTCACCGCCTGGGCGACGCTTTTCCACATGTCCAGCGACATGGCGTTATAGCGCTTTTCATTGCAGATGATGATGCGCAGCACGCCACCGTCGAGAGAGGTATCGATGTAGCCAGGCGGTTTTTCTTGGGCACTCATGGTTATGTTTCCTCGTGATAAATCAGGCTGATCAATTAGACGACGCCAATCTCATGAAAGTGGCTGATCTGCTCCTGGGAGTAGTCCAGCTCCTCCAGTATCTCATCGGTGTGCTCGCCCCACTTGGGCGCCACCTTGGCCACGTTGGCGGTAGTGCGCGAGAGGTGGACCGGCTGGGTGATGAAGTATTTCTTGCCGATATCGCTATCGTCGACTTCCTGATAGACGCCGAGATGCTGGATCTGCGGATCCTCGAACATTTCCGGTACCGTGTAGACTGGGCCGGACGGCACGCCGAAGGCGTTCAGGCGGTCCACCCAGTAGCTGACGTTCTGGGTGGAGAAGATTTCCTGAATCAGGGCATTGAGTTCCTGGCGATGCTCGCGACGATCCTTGACCGTCTTGAAGCGGGGATCCTCACCCCACTCGGGCTTGTCCAGCGCCTTGCAGAACTGTACCCACTGGCCGTCGCCGGAGACGCCGATGTTGAGGTCGCCATCGCTGCCGTGGAACAGCCCCATCGGGCAACTGGTGGGGTGATCGTTTCCCGCCTGTATCGGTACATCGCCATCATTGAGGTAGCGCGCCGCCTGGAAGTCGAGCATGGCGATCTGGGCATGCAGCAGGGACGTATGCACCCATTGGCCTTCGCCGGACTGCTCGCACTCGAGCAGCGCCGTCATGATGCCCAGAGCGGTGTACAGGCCGGCGCTGGAATCGGCCACGGCGATCCCCGCCCGCACAGGACCCTGGCCCGGCAGGCCGGTCACCGACATCATCCCGCCCATGCCCTGGACGATCTGATCGAAGCCCGGACGCTTGACGTAGGGCCCCGACTGCCCGAAGCCGGAAATGCTGGCCAGGATGATGCGCGGATTGATCTTCTTCAACGACTCATAGTCGACGCCCAGGCGCTTCTTGACGTCGGGGCGCCAGTTCTCGACCACCACGTCGGCCTCTTCAACCAGCTTGTAGAGGATCTCCTTGGCTTCCGGCTTCTTGAGATTGAGTGTCAACGAGCGCTTGTTGCGGTTGAGGTTCTGGAAGTCGCCGCCGAGGCGCACGTCGGCAAACATGTTGGCGTTGGGATCGACGCCCATCGGCGGCTCGATGCGAATGACGTCGGCACCGAAGTCGGCAAGCATGCGCACGCAGGTCGGTCCCGCTCTGACGCGGGACAGGTCCAGCACACGGAACCGCTGCAACGCGCTTGACGCTTGAATCTTCGCCATCTCACACCCCTTGTAAATTGTTAACAGTTTACGAAAGCTAGCAGTGCCTCCTGTGTACGGTCAACGCACGCCCCCCTATACATTGGTCGCAGAGGCGCGCCACAGAGCGGCTGCAGCCCGCCACGTCATGGCACTTAGAACAGTGTCGGCAGAATCTCGCGCACGCGCAGCCGCTCATCGACCAGCAGCAGCTGGCGCCACTTGTCGAAGGTGAGGCAGGGATGGGAAGCTCCGAAGGCGACGATGTCGCCGACACGGATGTCGTCGTCGAGCTCGTCGGGCAGGCGAATGAAGACGTGCTGGTCCATCAGCTTGGTGACCTGCCAGCCGGCCACCGAGAGCACGTTGTCGGGGCTGCCGCCCTCACGGTAGCGGCGCAGCGCCAGCGGCAGCTGGTCGGCGGCGATATCGCGCTTGCCGAGGGCAACGATGGCCAGCCCCGGCTCGGGCAGCGACTGCACCTGGGCGAACACCTCAAGCGCCGGCTCGAGCCCCCGCTGCAGCTCGGGGCGCCGCGCCAGCACGCCGCGCTGAGCCTCGCGGTAGAGGCCATGGTCGTGGACCACGTAGCAACCGGGGCGCAGCACGGGCACGATGTGCTCGGCCAACCGCGCCTGCTGGAAGGCCTCGGCGATCAGGTCGTACCAGGCCGAGCCCGACGCGGTGATGATCGGCTCGGCCGTCTCGAACAGGCCCTCGTGGTCGAGGGCCCGGCAGGCTTCCACCAGGCGCCAGGCATAGCCGCGCACACTGGCCTGGGGTTCATCACCCTGTACCACGCCCTCATAGCCCTCGAGGCCCGCCAGCACCAGCGCCGACTCGCTATCGATCGCCTCGCCCAGCGCCAGTACCTGGTCGTGATCGCGGCAGCCGCAGCGACCGCCCCCGATGCCGAGCTCGATCAACACCTTGAGGCGCAGGCCACGGGCGGCGAAATAGCGTCCCAGCTGGCGGACGTTGGCAGCACTATCGACCACACAGTGGAAATCCGCGCCGGCCTCGAGCAGGTCGGCAACGATCGCCATGTTGGCATCACCCACCAGCTGATTGGCCATCAGCAGGCGCGTGGTGCCGTGGGCGAAGGCCGCCCGGCACTGCGCCGCCGTGGCCAGAGTGATGCCCCAGGCACCGGCCTCACGCTGGCGCTTGAATAGCGCCGGCGCCATGCTGGTCTTGCCGTGGGGCGCCAGCCGCGCGCCGTGGGCATCGGCGAAGCGCTGCATCCAGACCAGGTTGTGCGCCAGCGGCGACTCATGAATCACCGCCGCCGGCAGGCTGACATCCGCCAGCAGCGCATCGCCGCCCTCCGGCGTGCCCTTGTCACAGCACCATGCGCGCACCATGCATGACTCCCGTTGCAGATGGGTTACCAGCGTTAGTGTGGCGCCAGATCGCGCACCTGTCAGCGGCTTGCGAGACTCTGCAGGGCATTGGTACAACGGAAGGCGGGTGAGTCGACGCTCATGAGGCCCTCGGCAGCACCAGGATGGCGCGCAGGTCGTTGACGTTGGTGCGGGTCGGCCCGGTGATGATCAGGTCGTCCAGCTCGGCGAAGAAGCTGTAGGCATCGTTACGCGCCAGGTGGTCGGCCACCGACAGCCGTGCGGCCCGGGCGCGGTCCCAGCACCCGGGGCCGAACAGTGCCCCGGCGTTGTCCTCGGAGCCGTCGATGCCGTCGGTATCGATGGCCAGGGCATAGATGCCCTCGGCGCCCTTGAGGGTATCGAACAGCCCCAGCAGGTACTCGACGTTGCGCCCGCCGCGACCGTCACCCTGCACGGTGACGCTGGTTTCGCCGCCGGAGAGGATCAGCAGCGGGGCGCTGATCTCGCCCTGGGCGGTGAGCGCCATGCGCCCCTGGGCACGCCCCAGATCCCGCGCCTCGCCCTCGAGATCGTCGCCGAGCAGGCGCACCTGCACCCCGCTGCGCTCGGCGCGGCCCTGCGCGGCACGCAGGGCGTCGCTGGCCTTGGCCAGCACGTGCGAGGCGTCGCGGGAAAAGCCCGGCGCACCGACCTGGGGTGCCGAGATGTCGCTGACCAGATGGCGTCGCACGCTGTCGGGAATCTCGATGGCGTGACGCTCGAGGATCGCCAGCGCATCGAGGGGGGTGGTAGCATCCGGCAGCGTCGGCCCCGAGGCGACCAGGGTCGGGTCGTCGCCGGGCACATCGGAGATCAGGTAGGTCACCACCCGCGCCGGATGCGCCGCCGCGGCCAGGCGGCCGCCCTTGATCGCCGACAGGTGGCGACGCACGGTGTTGATCTCGCGGATCGGCGCGCCGCAGCGCAGCAGCGCCTGGTTGATGGCCTGCTTCTGGCGCAGCGCCAGGCCCGACGCCGGCAGCGTCATCAGCGCCGAGCCGCCGCCCGAGACCAGCACGATCACCAGGTCCTCTTCGCCGAGACCACTCACGCTGTCGAGCATGCGCCGCGCGGCCTGTTCGCCGAGGTCGTCAGGCATCGGGTGCGACGCCTCCAGCACCTCGATATGGCGGCACTCGGCGCCATGGCCGTAGCGGGTGACCACGACGCCGCCCAGCTCGGCCTGCGGATACTGCTGCCACCAGGCGCACTCGAATGCTTGCGCCATGGCCGCAGCGGCCTTGCCGGCGCCGACCACCTGCGTACGGCCGGCGGGCGGCGCCGGCAGGTTGTCCGGCAGCAGGGCATCGGGATGCACGGCGGCAACCGCGGCTTGGGCAAGACGCAATAGCCACTGGCGGGTCGCCTCGCCACTGGTGAAGGGGGCAGGGGGGGTAAGGGCATTCATCGGTCAACTCCTCACAGCACGCAGCACGCAGCGCGCGACGCAAGTGAAAGCGGGATCGCGTATCGGGAAAGCAAAAAAGCCGGTGACAAGCCGCATGTCGCAGGGGGCGCCTGTCACCGGTGGAAGGCCACATGCCGTGGCGATGGCAGACGACGACCCGACGCCTGCCAACTCGGGTGGAGCGCAAGTGCTCCTTGTGTCAGGCCAAGCTGGGCGCCGCCTCAGCTGCCGATTTCGTGATCGGCGAGCTGCTCGAGGGCGCGCAGGATGCCGGCGTGATCCCAGTCGTCACCGCCGTGGGCAGCACAGGCCTGGAACAGCTGCTGGGCGTTGGCGGTACCCGGCAGCGACAGCTTGAGGCTGCGCGCGCCCTCCAGCGCCAGGTTGAGGTCCTTCTGGTGCAGCTTGATCTTGAAGCCCGGGTCGAAGGTGCGCTTGATCATGCGCTCACCGTGCACGTCGAGGATCTTCGACTGGGCCAGGCCACCGAGCAGCGATTCGCGCACCTTGGCCACGTCGGCACCGGCCTTGGAGGCGAACAGCAGGCCCTCGGCCACCGCTTCGATGGTCAGCGCGACGACGATCTGGTTGGCGACCTTGCAGGTCTGGCCGGCGCCGTGACCGCCGATATGGGTAATGGTCTTGCCCATCACCTCGAGGATCGGCTTGGCCCGCGCGAAGCCCTCCTCGGTGGCACCGACCATGATGGTAAGCGCAGCGTTGATGGCGCCGCCCTCGCCGCCAGACACCGGCGCATCGACGTACTCGCCGCCCGCGTCATGAATGCGCTTGGCGAAGTCCTGGGTGGCGATCGGTGCGATCGAGCTCATGTCGATCACCAGGGTGCCGGGCTTGAGGCCTTCGATCACGCCGCCCTCGCCGAACAGCACCAGCTCGACGTCCGGGGTGTCCGGGACCATGGTGATGATCACCTCGGCCTGCTCGGCGACCGCCTTGGGATTGGCAGCAACCGTAGCGCCCTTGTCAGCCAGTTCCTGGGGCAGCGGCGAGGTGTGCTCGACGCTGACGATCTGGTGGCCGGCATCCAGCAGGTGGCCGGCCATGGGGCGGCCCATGATGCCCAGGCCGATAAATCCGATCTTGCTCATGATGTGTCTCCTTTCAGCTTGTCACTGTGCTTTCTGAATTAGCGCTCGTTTCCAGCAACTCGAGAGATGAGCGCCGGGGGCAAGTCGAAGCGAGGATTATTTGCCATGGATGGCAAATGTAGCGCCCAGGGATGGGCTCACAGCGCCCTCGCGTAGGCTTGCCACCGGAACAGCTCATCGCCGTCGGGGACCCCGCCTAATTAGCGCACGCTATCCAGCCAGCCCAGGCCCTCGCAGGTGGTGGTGGCCGGCTTGTACTCGCAGCCAATCCAACCGTCGTAGCCGAGCCGGTCGAGGTGCGCGAACAGGAACGGGTAGTGAATTTCGCCCGTACCCGGCTCGTGGCGCCCGGGGTTGTCGGCCAGTTGTACGTGAGCGATCTGCACCAGATTAGCCTCGATGGTCGGCGCCAGATCCCCCTCCATGATCTGCATATGATAGATATCGTACTGCAACTTGAGATTAGCGCTTCCCACCACTTCGAACAGCGCCAATGCCTGATCGGTGCGGTTAAGGAAGAAGCCTGGGATGTCGCGGGTATTAATCGGCTCGGCGAGCAGCAGGATGCCGGCCGCCTCGAGCTTGTCGGCAGCGTAGCGCAGGTTGTCGATCAACGTCTGGCGCGCCTGCTCCTGGCTGACGCCCTGGGGCTGGATGCCGGCCAGGCAGTTGACCTGCCTGCAGCCCAGCACAGTGGCGTAGTCGATGGCCTGCTCGACCCCGGCGCGAAACTCCTCGACGCGATCCGGATGGCAGGCGATGCCGCGCTCGCCGGCGGCCCAGTCGCCGGCCGGCAGGTTGTGCAGCACCTGGGTCAGGCCGTGGGCATCGAGCCGGGCCTTGATCTCGCTGGCCGGGTAGTCGTAGGGGAACAGGTACTCGACGCCCTTGAAGCCGGCCTGGGCGGCGGCCTCGAAACGGTCGAGGAACTCCTCCTCGGTAAACAGCATGCTGAGGTTGGCGGCAAACTTGGGCATATCGAACTCCTTGGGTCGCTGATTCTGTTCTTCACCTGGGCTGATCCGGTGATAGGCCTGCGGGGAGGCGCTGTAACCCCTTCCCTGGGCGCTACCTACGCCATCCCTGGCGTAGAACCTCCCCTATGGCCTATCACCGGCGCCCCGTGTGCTGTTCTGGATGTCACGTCAGAGCGCTGATCGAGGTCGGCGCATCTTCCTGGTTCTCGGCCAGGTCCTCGAACTCGTTGACGCCGTCCAGGTCGGTGCCCATGGCAATATTGGTGACCCGCTCCAGGATCACCTCGACCACCACCGGCACGCGGTGCTCACGCATCAGCTCGCGGGCCTGCTCCAGCGCCGGGGCGATCTGCTCGGGCTGGGTCACGCGCAGCGCCTTGCAGCCCAGGCCCTCCACCACCGAGACGTGATCGACGCCGTAGTCGTTGATCTCGGGGCAGTTGATGTTCTCGAACGACAGCTGCACGCAGTAGTCCATGTCGAAGCCGCGCTGGGCCTGGCGAATCAGCCCCAGGTAGGAGTTGTTCACCAGCACGTGGATGTAGGGCAGCTTGAACTGAGCGCCGGCGGCAAGCTCCTCGACCATGAACTGGAAATCGTAGTCGCCGGAGAGCGCCACCACCTCGGCACTCGGATCGGCGCGACACACCCCCAGCGCGGCGGGAATGGTCCAGCCCAGGGGGCCGGCCTGGCCGCAGTTGATCCAGTGGCGCGGCTTGTAGACGTGCAGGAACTGCGCGCCGGCGATCTGCGACAGGCCGATGGTGCTGACATAGCGGGTATCGCGGCCGAAGACCTTGTTCATCTCCTCGTAGACCCGCTGCGGCTTGACCGGCACGTTGTCGAAGTGGGTCTTGCGCAGCAGGCTGCGCTTGCGCTCCTGGCACGCTTCGGCCCAGGCGCTGCGGTTCTTCAGCTTGCCTGCGGCCTTCCACTCCTTGGCGATCTCGACGAACAGCTCGAGGGCCGCGCGGGCGTCGGAGACGATGCCGTAGTCGGGGCCGAAGATGCGTCCGATCTGGGTCGGCTCGATATCCACGTGGACGAAGGTACGCCCCTCGGTATAGGTCTCGAGATTCCCCGTGTGGCGGTTGGCCCAGCGGTTGCCGATGCCCATCACGAAGTCGGACTCGAGCAGGGTCGCATTGCCGTAGCGATGTGAGGTCTGCAAGCCGACCATGCCGGCCATCAGCGGATGGTCGTCGGGGATGGTGCCCCAGCCCATCAGCGTCGGGATCACCGGCACGCCGGTAATCTCGGCCAGCTCGGTCAGCAGGTCGCTGGCATCGGCGTTGACGATGCCACCACCGGCAACCAGCAGCGGCCGCTCGGCGACATTGAGCATCGCCATGGCCTTCTCGGCCTGGGCGCGCGATGCGCTCGGCTTGTAGGCCGGCAGCGGCTCGTAGGTGTCCGGGTCGAATTCGATCTCGCTCATCTGCACGTCAATCGGCAGGTCGATCAGCACCGGGCCGGGGCGCGAGCTGCGCATCAACTGGAAGGCCTGCTGGAAGGCCCGCGGCACCTGGGCCGGCTCGAGCACAGTGATCGCCCACTTGGTCACCGGCCCGGCGATGGCCTGGATATCCACCGCCTGGAAGTCCTCCTTGTGCAGCTTGGCACGCGGCGCCTGGCCGGTGATGCACAGGATCGGGATCGAGTCGGCGCTGGCCGAGTAGAGCCCGGTGATCATGTCGGTGCCGGCGGGGCCGGAGGTGCCGATGCACACGCCGATATTGCCGGCCCGGGTACGCGTATAGCCCTCGGCCATGTGCGAGGCGCCCTCGACGTGGCGCGCCAACACGTGGTCGACGCCGCCGACCTTGCGCATGGCGGCATAGAAGGGATTGATGGCGGCGCCGGGCACGCCGAACGCCATCTCGATGCCTTCCTTCTTCAATACGTGGATGGCGGCTTCTGCTGCAGTCATCTTGGCCACGACGATTCTCCTCAGTGACGTGAGCAATTGTTGTTGTATACCAAGCTAGACTGCCGCAGAATTGGCGTCAATATTTTATGGAAAATATTTCCACCTAAATTAATTATAACGGTTATCCATCCTATTTATTCAAGCAGATAGCCATGCAACTCCAGGCAAAAAACCCTTCACAGGGTGGGCTTTGCAGACAGGCACGCCAAGCGGGCAGGAGGCAAACCCCCTGCCCGCTACGGCAGATGCCGATGACACCGCCATGCTCAGCGGCTATCTGATACGTCAGTCGAGGCTGACGCGCAGCGCCAGCGGATACTCGTCGCAGTTATTGCCGGCACCGCCGCGGTCGACGACCAGGAACTCGCCCTCGCGCTCGAGTACCGACTGGATGGCATGCCAGGTGCCGGCACGGTAGTTGACGCCCTGGCGGCCGTCGGTGACGAAAGCACGCACGTCGCCCGGGGCGATGCTATCCCCCGGTGGGGCGACCACGATGATGAAGCGCTCCTCGTGCAGCGGCATGAAGGCCTGGCTGCCCTGGGGGTGGCGCTCGAGGAAGTCGAGCTCGAGCGGCACGTCCACCGGCTGGCTGATGAAGATGCTGATCAGGGTATGCGCCCGCTCACCCAGGGTCTCGACCCTGGCCAGGTCGTGGTAGCGGCGGGTGCGCCCGGCGTTGATGTGGAAGTAGTCTGCCGTGCGCGTATCGATCACATCGCCGAAGGGCGCGAAGGCCTCCGGGGTAAGCGGCGCGGCGTTGAGTTCTAGCATGTCGATTACCTCAGTAGGTGGTCTGCATCCCAGGGCTATCTATGGGCAGCGTTCCAGCGAGAGGCGCCGGGGACAGGGTGGAGAGGGGGTTCTGCGCCATGGATGGCGCAGGTAGCGCCCATGGATGGTTTACAGCGCCCCCTCGAAGACCTGTCGCCGGATCAGCCTCGATCGATGCTGAATGCTGAGCGCCCCCTCGAAACCCTGTCGCCGTCAGCCTCGAGCGGTGCTCCAAGTGCCCATCACAGTGACGTCTCTTCAGCGACTACCCAGCCGCAGCGCCGGATGGCGGTTGACGTCCTTGTAAAGCAGGTAGCGGAACGGCCCCGGGCCGCCGGCATAGCAGGCCTGTGGGCAGAAGGCGCGCAGCCACATGAAGTCGCCGGCCTCGACCTCCACCCAGTCCTGATTGAGGTGATAGACCGCCTTGCCCTCCAGCACATAGAGGCCGTGCTCCATCACATGGGTCTCGTCGAAGGGAATCACGCCACCCGGCTGGAAGGTGACGATATTGACGTGCATGTCGTGGCGCACGTCCGCGGGGTCGACGAAGCGTGTGGTGGCCCAGCGCCCCTCGGTATCCGGCATCTCGACTGGCGCGATATCGTTCTCGTTGGTGACGAAGGCCTCCGGCACATCTAGGCCGTCGACGAACTCGAACGCCTTGCGCACCCAGTGGAAACGTACCGGCGCCGCCGACTCGTTGCGTAGCTGCCAGTCGCTGCCCGGCGGAATGAAGGCGTAGCCACCCGGCGTCATGTGGTGGCGTTCGCTGGCCAGGGTCAGGGTCATCTCGCCCTCGACCACGAACAGCACGCCCTCGGCTGCAGGATCCAGCTCGGGCCGCTCGCTGCCGCCGCCCGGCGCCACCTCCATGATGTACTGCGAGAAGGTCTCGGCAAAGCCGGACAGCGGACGCGCCAGCACCCACAGCCGGGTGTCATGCCAGAACGGCAGGTTGCTGGTGACGATATCGCCGAACACCCCCTTGGGGATCACCGCATAGGCCTCGGTGAATACCGCACGATCGCTGATCAACTGCGTCTGGGGCGGATGGCCGCCACGCGGCGCATAGTAGGAACGGTGCGTCATAGAATGCCCTCGATATATTTTATTGGAAATAATTTCCAGACTAGTCTTCACTCGATAGGGAGGCAAGCTGGCAGGCTGTCCACGTATACACATGCCGCCCCTCCCACGCGACGATGCCGGCATCAGACCGGCACGCAACCTGCGTCAGATTAGGCACCACTCTCAACAAGACGAGGTACCCATGCCTTCAAGCTCAAACAGCACCCACAGCAATGAGACCCCAGGGTCGTTTCGGATACCCCATATCTACGTGATCCTGTTCGTCTTCATCGCCATCGCCGCGGTGGCGACCCACTTCGTTCCTGCCGGTGAGTTCGAACGCATCCCCGGCCCGGAGGGGCGCATCACCATCGATCCGGCGTCGTTCCAGCACGTTGATCCATCGCCTGTCGGCGTGGTCGACTTCATGCTGGCCATCCCCAATGGTCTGATGAGCGCCGGGGAGGTGGTATTCTTTACCTTCATGATCGGCGGCATGTTCATGGTGCTGAGGCGTACCGGCATCATCGAGATCGGGGTCGACAAGCTGACCCGGCGTTTCGCCAATCAGAGCCTGCTGATGATACCTGTGCTGATGACGGTATTCGCGCTGGTTGCCACCGTTATTGGCACCCAGGAACTGGCGCTGGTCTATGTACCGGTCATCCTGCCGCTGATGATCGCCCTGCGCTTCGACTCGGTGACTGCCGCCGCTGTCGCCTTGTGCGCTACCACCGCCGGCTTCGCCTCCGGCGTACTTAATCCCATCAATACCGGGCTTGGCCAACAGCTCTCCGACCTGCCGCTCTATTCCGGCTTCGGCCTGCGTGCCGTTGCCTTCGCCATAGTGCTCGGCGCGGGCATCTATTTCGTGATGCGCTATGCGCGCAAGGTCCGCGATAATCCGGAACTGAGCCTGATGGTCGGCGACGCCGTCGAAGCGGAAAAGCGCGCCACCTACCAGCATGCCGGTGACGAGGGTGCTCTGATCGCTAATACACGCCAGAAATTGGCCGCCCTGGCCACCCTCGCCTTCTTCGGCATTCTGGTCTACGGCGTGCTGCAGCAAGGCTGGTTCATGATGGAGATGGCCGGCCTGTTCATCCTCATGGGCATCGTCGTCGGGCTGATCGCTGGCCTGACTACCGAGAGTATCTGCGAGGCCTTCAACAAGGGCTTTCGCGACGTACTGGTCGGCGCCATGATTGCCGGCGTCGCCCGCGGCGTGGCCGTGGTACTCGAGGACGGTCAGGTCATGGATACCATGGTCATGGGACTCGGCAACCTGGTAGGCGAACTGCCGACCATGCTGTCGGCGATCGGCATGTACTTCGCCCAACTCGCCTTCAACTTCGTGGTGCCCTCCGGCAGCGGTCAGGCGCTGGTCACCATGCCGATCATGGCGCCACTCTCCGACCTCATCGGGGTGACTCGCCAGACCGCCGTGCTGGCCTTCCAACTCGGCGACGGCATGGGCAACATCCTCTATCCGACCTCCGGCTACTTCATGGCCACACTGGCCATCGCCGGCGTGCCCTGGCAGAAGTGGGTCAAGTTCTTCTTCCCGCTGTTCTGCGTATGGGTGTTGATCGCACTGGCCCTTCTGGCCTTCGCCCAAGCGACCCAGTGGGTAGGCTGAGCGGCTAGCCATTGCCCTGACTGCCCGGCTCCCCAACTTCAATGGGCGGGGGGCCGGCGTCGGCGATATCCCCCTCGTGGCCAGCATGTCGACTCAGCGCGCCGGCGCCGGGTGCTGCTCGGCCCAGTGACGAGCGATATCCACGCGCCGCGTGACCCATACCCGGTCGTGGGATTCGATATGGTCGAGGAAGCGCTGCAGGGCACGGAACCGCCCAGGGCGCCCGATCAAGCGGCAGTGCAGGCCGATCGACATCATCTTCGGGGCCTCTTCACCCTCGGCGTAGAGCACGTCGAAGGCGTCACGCAGGTAAGTGAAGAAGTGCTCGCCGGTGTTGAAGCCCTGGGGCGTGGCGAAGCGCATATCGTTGGTATCCAGGGTGTAGGGCACCACCAGATGATCGTGGGTCTCACCCTGGCTGTCCTGCTCGCGGGTCCAGAACGGCAGGTCGTCGCCGTAGTAGTCGCTGTCGTAGAGAAACGAGCCCTCATCGAGCACCAGGCGCCGGGTATTGACGCTGTCACGGCCGGTGTACCAGCCCAGCGGCTTGTCGCCGTAGAGCGTCTGGAATATCTCGATGGCGCGCTGCATATGCTCGCGCTCAAGGCTTTCCGGCATGCCCTGGTAGTGCAGCCAGCGGTAACCGTGGCAGGCGATCTCGTGGCCCAGTTCCTGGAAGGCGTGGGCGATCTCGGGGTGACGCTCCAGCGCCATGGCCACGCCGAATACGGTGAACGGCAGGCCACGCTTCTCGAACTCGTTCAACACTCGCCATACCCCGACCCGCGAGCCGTACTCATAGATCGACTCCATGCTCAGGTGACGCTCGGGAAAGGCTTCGGCGCCAACGATCTCGGAGAGGAATCTTTCGGAGTGGCTGTCACCGTGCAGTACGCAGCTCTCGCCACCCTCTTCGTAGTTGAGCACGAACTGCACCGCAATCCTGGCCTTGCCCGGCCAGTTGGCCTGAGGCGGGTTGCGGCCGTAGCCGATCAGATCGCGAGGGTAGTCGTGGGGCATGGTAGAGCCTCTCCTTATTTCTATACTGAGCGCTATGCTGGCAACACTTTATGTATACAATTACAAGATAGAGTGTGTTCAGGTGGGTTGCAAGGGCTCAGCGCACCTGGCCATCCGCGGTGAGCGTCAGCATGGCCTGCACCTGGGCCAGCGCCGCATCCAGGCAGTCAATCACCCGGCACTCTTTCGCCAACGTCAGTTCCGCCGCCAGGCCCGCAAACGCCGCGCCCCCCACGATGACCACGTCCGGCACCAGTCGTGCCTGCTGCGCCTCGAGGGTCGTCGCCAGGCGCTGCGCAGCCAGATTGCGCTGCGCCGGCAGGGCCAGGTCGTCGATAGCGATGGCGTCGATCCCCAGACAGTGTCGCGCCACACCGAGATCGTTGAGCTGGTCCTCGATCATCCGCGGCCAGCGCTGCCCCGGTGTAATCACCGAGAAGCGCCCGCCCAACTGCAGGGCACTCAGCACCGAGGCCTCGAGCATTCCCACCACCGGCACCGGACTGATCTCACGCACCGCACTGATGCCCGGCTCACCGAAACAGGCCAGCAGAATGGCATCGAACCGTGCAGGCTCAGCGGCAAGATGCTTCTCGGCCAGTCCCACCACGG
This sequence comes from Halomonas socia, assembly GCF_010977575.1. Taxonomy (GTDB): domain Bacteria; phylum Pseudomonadota; class Gammaproteobacteria; order Pseudomonadales; family Halomonadaceae; genus Franzmannia; species Franzmannia socia. The sequence continues at coordinate 1,414,990 of NZ_CP048812.1, read as the reverse complement.
CGGCCGCAGACAGCGCACAGTCACGCCGCGAAGCGATATAGGCAACGCTATCGACAGCCGTGTCGGCGACTACCTCGACGCCCGCCCCCAGCAACCGGCGGGCCTTGGCGGCCATCTGGTCGGTCATGGCGCGGTTGGCATTGCCATTGAGCAGCAGTAAACGCATAAGCGCCTCCTCAAGCACGTCGCCGAGCGGGTTGCCCGGCCAGACTAATTGTATACATATCTTATATAAAAATGACGACAATACCGCCTTTCAAGTCGCCGACCGCATTGTCATCACACTTTTCAGCTATAGACACTTTCCAAAAAAACCATCTAATTCACTGTTTTATATGGAATAAAAATTTTCGACCGGGCAGCATTCAGCGCTTGCAATTCAGCATAGCCTTGCCTATTTTTGTATACAAATAAAAATTTCTTTGTCTACGACACCGCGCAACGCAGGCCTAACCACAACAACTGCCACCTACCCTTGCGAGGACCGCGATATGACCAACAGCGATCAGTCAGCGGCACAGGCCGAGCCCACCACCCCTACCACCGAATCCCTAACCAAGGCTCCGGGGCAGGAAAGCCTGGCTCCCCAGCAGACCCGCATCATGGGTCGTCCATCCTATTTCCTGGCCTGGTTCGGCGGCTGTGTGTCGATCGGCACCTTTGCCATGGGCTCCAGTGTGGTCGGCACGCTCAACTTGATACAGGCAACCCTGGCGATCGCCATCGGTTGCTTCGTGATCGGTATCGCCCTGGCCATCAACGGTGCCGCCGGCTACAAGTACGGCATCCCCTTCATGGTCCAGGCGCGCAGTGCCTTCGGCTTTGCCGGCACGCGCATTCCCGGCCTGGTGCGAGCGGTCCCCGCAGTGGTGTGGTACGGCTTCCAGAGCTGGATCGGCGCCGGCGCCCTGAACATGGTCTCGGCCACGCTGTTCGGTTTCGACAACCTGATCTTCTACTTCATCACCTTTCAGTTGCTGCAGATCGGACTGTCGGTAATGGGTTTCCAGGGCATCAAGTGGCTGGAGAACATCGGCAGCGCCTTCATCCTCGCCTCCCTTACTTACATGTTCTATGCCACGGTACAGCGCTACGGCGACGAACTCTCCGCCAACCTGCTGACCATGGAAGGCTCCTGGGGCATGCCGTTCTGGGGCGCCACCATGCTGTTCCTGGGCATCTACAGCACCATGATGCTCAACGTCAGCGACTACTCCCGGGAGCACAAGCACGGCACCGGCCCGGGCCTGCTGACCACCATCTACGCCATGTCGATCCTGCCCTGCACACTGTTCATGGGGCTGATCGGCTATATGGTCTCGGAGGCCACCGGTACCGCCGATCCCATCCAGGTGTTCGCCAACGCCGTGGACAACACCCCGCTGCTGATGACCACCCTGCTGTTCATCGCCTTCGCCCAGGTCACCACCAACGTACTCAACAACGTGGTGCCGCCGACCTACGTGCTGATGGACGTGTTCAAGTTGAAGTTCCCGATCGCCACGGTGATCGTCGGGCTGCTGGCCTTCGCCACCTTCCCCTGGAAGCTGGTCCAGCCAGAGTCCGCCGCCGGCCTGCAGCTGTTCGTGCAGACCTACTCGGCGTTCCTCGGTCCGATCTTCGCCATTCTGGTGGTCGACTACTACGTGATCCGCCGTCGCACCCTGGACATCGCCAAGCTGTACGACGAGAGCGGTCCCTACCGGGGCATCAACCACGCCGCGCTGATCGCCACTGCCGTGGGTATCGCCGCCGCCCTGACCTTCTCGGCGGTCTCTTGGTACGCCAGCCTGATCCCCGCCGGCCTGACCTACTATCTGCTGATGCGCCACTGGGCACCCTGCCAGCGCTTCCGGCAGTAACCACCGCGCCGGTGAGCCCCGCACGGCAGCCGCCGAGCGGGGATGCCCCTGCCAATAACGACAATGGTGAACGACATGAAAGAGAGTGATCTGGATATCCGGAGCATCGACCCAAGCCTGTATAACGAGGATCTCGCGCCGCTGAAGCACAAGGACCGCAACTGGGGCGCCTTTGAGATCTTCAATGTATGGTCCAACGACATCCAGAGCCTGTTCGGCTACACCCTGGCGGCCTCGCTGTTCCTCGCCTATGGCCTGAATGGCTGGGCGGTGATGGCGGCGATCATCCTGGCCGGGGTGATCGTGATGTTCCTGGTCAACCTGACCGGCAAACCCAGCGTCAAGTACGGCATTCCGTTTCCGGTGATGGTACGCGCCAGTATGGGGGTGCGCGGCGCCAACCTGCCGGCCATGCTGCGCGCCATCATCGGTATCTTCTGGTATGGCGTGCAGACCTACTTCGCCTCTACGGCGGTCGCGCTGTTGATCACCGCCTTCTACGGCGCCGGCAATGGCAGCACCTTCCTGGGTCTCTCCGGGGTCGCCTGGGTGTCGTTCGTGATCGTGTGGCTGTTCCAGATCGCGATCTTCTGGCAGGGCATCGAGCGCATCAAGCACTTCCTCAACTGGGCCGGCCCGCTGGTCTATGTAGTGATGGTGGTGTTGATGATCATCGTCTGGGTGCAGGCCGGCAGCGAGCTGCTGCCAGCCATCGGCACCATCTTCAGCGCCGACGGCGAGCGCAGTGGCAGCGCCGTGGCGGCTTTCCTGGCCATCGTCGGCACCATGGTCGCCTATTTCGCCGCAGTGGTAATCAACTTCGGCGATTTCACCCGCTTCGTGAAGACCGAGCGTCAGATGAAGCTGGGCAACCTGCTCGGCCTGCCGCTCAATGTGGCCTTCTTCTCCTTCATCGCCCTGATTATCACCGCCGGCACCCTGGTGCTGTTCGGCGACGCCCTGACCAACCCGGCGGATATCGTCGAGCGGGTCGACTCGCTGCCGCTGACCATCGTCGCCGCCCTGACCTTCTTCGCCGCCACCGTGGGCATCAACCTGGTGGCCAACTTCATTCCCCCGGCCTACGACCTGGCCAACCTGTTTCCCAGCAAGATCAGCTTCAAGGTGGGCGGGCTGATCACCGCGGTGATCGCCTTCTTCGTCGGTGCGCTGTGGGTCTCGCTGATCAGCCAGATCGGCGTACCCGGCTTCGTCAACGCACTGGGTGCCATCATCGCGCCCTTCTACGGCATCATCGTGGTCGACTATTACCTGATCAAGCGCCAGCAGCTGAACATGGAGGAGCTGTTTTCGTCGGCCCCGGGAAGTGCCTACTACTACGTCAACGGCTGGAACAGCCGGGCGCTGCTGGCCTTTGCCGGCGCTGGGCTGTTCTCGATTTCCACCGTGCTGGTCCCGGCGATGAGTGGCCTCGACGGCTTTGGCTGGATGATGGGCGCCGCCCTGGGTGGGCTTTTCTACTTCGGCCTGATGCGCCACTACCGCATGCAGCTGCCCTCCGCGGCCTAGCAGCAGTGCGCCGCTTCTGGCCCGGCCAGGGGCGGCGGACACCATCTCTACTGCGGTCATCCTGACACCTCACTCGCCGAAGACATGCTGCAGGTCGGGAGCCCCCGTCGGCTCCTCGACAGCCACCAGCGAGGCCTCAATGGCCTTGAGGTGGCGGCGCATGAAGACCGCGGCACGCTCGCCGCGACCCTCCTCGAGCAGCCGGATCAGCTCGCTGTGGTCGTGGGATTCGCAGCCCAGGTGGCCGGGATTGCCGTAGACGGCGAGGATCAGCGACGAGCGCGAGCAGAGCCCGGCCACGAACTCGGCCAGGGTGGCATTGCCGGCGAGCTGGGCTAGCCGCTCGTGGAACATCGCCGAGAGCTTGATCGCGCTGCTCTGCTTGCCGGTCCGCAGCGCCTCATGCTCGCGCCGGGCCAGGTCGCGCAGCGCGCTGGCGTCAGCGGGGCTGATGTTGGCAGCGGCACATGACATCAAACCGCACTCGACCAGCTGGCGCGCCGCGAAGACCTCGCGGGCTTCCTCCGCGGTGGGCCGGGTCACGCTGGCCCCGCGGCGCGGCGTCAGCGTGACCATGCGCTCCAACGCCAGACGCTGCAGGATCTTGCGAATCCCGGTACGGCTGACCCCGAAAACCTCGGCCAGGGCGTCCTCGCGCAGCCGCTCACCGGGCTTGAGACGCTGCTCGATGATTGCCTCGCTGATCGCGAGATGGATCGCTTCGTGGCGCGCGGCACCGTCACCATCCTTGCCGCGACCACCGGCGGCTGCCCCGCGACGCGACTCGTCCATCAGGCGTCCAGCCGGCAGCAGGCCGCCCAGTGGCTGCCGCTCAGCGTGCGCGCGACCGGCACCGCCGTCAGGCACTCGTCGGTGGCTTGCGGGCAGCGTGGCGCAAAGGCGCAGCCATGTGGCAGGTCGGCAAGATCGGGCGGCGCGCCGGGAATCGCCTGCAGCCGCTGGCCGCGCTGCGCCTCCGAGGCGCGCGACGCCATCAGGCCCTGGGTATAGGGGTGGCGCGGCTGGCCGATGATCTCTTCCACCCGCCCCGACTCGACGATGCGCCCGGCATACATCACCGCGATACGGTCGGAGATCTCGTTGGCAACGCCCATGTCGTGGGTAACGAAGATCACCGACATCCCCAGCTCGCGCTGCAAGTCGCGCAATAGCAGCAGGATCTGGATCTGCACCGTGGCGTCCAGCGCCGTGGTCGGCTCGTCGGCGAGCAGTAGCTTGGGCCGGCAGGAGAGTGCCAGGGCGATCATCGCCCGCTGGCTCATGCCCCCCGAGAGTTCATGGGGATAGTTGGCCAGGCGGCGCTGGGGCGAGGGGATGCGCACTAGCTCGAACAGCTCCAGCGCCCGGGCCATGCCCTCGCGGCGGCTGACACCTTCATGGCGGCACACCGTCTCGGCGATCTGCTCGCCGATGCGGTAGACCGGGTCGAAGGCCAGCATCGGCTCCTGGAAGATCATCGACGCCGTGCGCCCGCGGAAGCGGATCAACTGGCGCTGCGACATGGCCAACACGTCCTCGCCGTCGACGCTGACCCGGCCCGAGAGCTCGGTGCGGCGCTCCGGCAGCAGCCGCATCAGGGTGCGCAGGGTGACGCTCTTGCCGGAGCCGCTCTCGCCGAGGATGGTCAGCACCTCGCCGTGTTGCAGGCTCAGGTCGACGCCGTTGACGGCGTGCGCCTGGCGGGTCGGGGTGCGAAAACGCACCGTCAGGTCGGCAATCTCGACCAGCGGGGCCTGAGTCGCGGCAGCGGCGGGCTTGGCAGCAGCTAAGGTCATATCGGGTTCTCCTCTGACAAGCGCTTGGCGGGAACGGCGCCGGCCATGACCTCGTCGGCGCGCCGACAGGCGACCTGGTGTGCCGTACCGCACGCTTCGAGCGCCGGCTCCTCGACGCGGCAGGCGTCCTCTACCATCGGGCAGCGCGGGCAGAAGCGGCAGCCCGGCGGCAGGTCGATGGGGTTGGGCGGGTCACCGGCGAGCGGCGCCTGCTGGGTGCGCTGATCGGGATTCATCGACGGCATTGCCGACAGCAGTGCCTGGGTATAGGGGTGCGCCGGGGCACGATAGAGCGCCTCCACTTCGCCCATTTCGGCAACCTTGCCGAGATACATCACCATCACCCGGTCGCTGATATAGCGCACCACGTTGAGGTCGTGGGAAATGAACAGATAGGTCAGGCCATACTCCTGCTTGAGATCCATCAGCAGGTTGAGCACCTGGGCCTCTACCGACTTGTCGAGCGCCGACACCGCCTCGTCGAGGATCAGCAGGCGCGGCTCCAGCGCCAGGGCGCGGGCGATGTTGACGCGCTGGCGCTGGCCACCGGACAGCTCGTGGGGGTAGCGGTGCGCAAACAGGCTCGGCGACAGCCCGACCTGATCGAGCAGGCGCCGTGCACGCAGCCGCGATTCGCGGCGACTCACGCCGTGCACCTGGGGGCCGAAGGCGATCGAGTCCTCGACGCTCATGCGTGGGTTGAGCGAAGCATATGAATTCTGGAACACCATCTGCACCTGACGACGCATCTCGCGCACCGAGATGCCGCCGCGCCGGCCGATGGCGTCGCCGTCGAAGACCAACTCGCCGCCATCCGCGGCCAGCAGGTGCATCAACAGACGCGCGGTGGTCGACTTGCCGCAGCCCGACTCACCGACGATGCCCAGCGTCTCGCCCTTGAAGACATCGAAGTCGGCGCCGTCCACGGCGTGGACCCGGGAGGCCTGGCGGCCGAACCCGCCCCGCGCCAGGATGAAATGCTTCTTGAGGTCGCGCACCCGCAGCAGCGGCTGCGCCTTGCCGCCGCGGTCGAGGTCCGCATGTCGGGAAAGCGGTTGCGAAGTCATCATAGCTTGACGTCCATGGCCGAGCGCAGCCCGTCGCTGAGCATGTTGAAGCAGATCGACACCGTGAAGATCATCATCCCCGGCAGCACCGCCACCCAGGGATTGACGTAGATGGCGTCGCGCATGGTATTGAGCATCAGCCCCCACTCCGGCATCGGCGGCCTGGCACCCAGGCCCAGGAAGGAGAGCCCCGAGGCGAGGATCATGCTGACGCTGATCAACGAGGTGGCATAGACGAAGATCGGGCCCAGCACATTGCCCAGCACATGGCGCCGGATAATGGTCAGGCTGCGGGCGCCGCTGGCGCGGGCCGCCTCGATGTAGTCGACGCTGCGCACCTGGGTGGTCACGCTCTCCGCCACCCGGGCGATCGGCGGTATGAAGACCACCGTCAGCGACAGCAGCGAGTTGACCAGCCCGGCCCCCAGCGCCCCGGCCAGCGCCACCGCCAGCAGCACCGCGGGAAAGGCGTAGAACACATCGATCACGCGCATGATCACGCTGTTGGTCTTGCCGCCGACGAAGCCGGCGACGATGCCGATGGCACTGCCGATGACAAAGGCGTTGATCACCGGCATCACGCCGATCAGCAGCGACAGCCGCGCGCCGTGGATCAGCCGCGACAGCACGTCGCGACCCAGCTCGTCGCTGCCCAGGGGAAAGCCCGGCGAGCCGATCGGCTGCAGCCGATTGAGCATGCTGGTCTGGAAGGGGCTGGCCGGCGCCAGCCACGGTGCAAACACGGCAGCCAGCACGATCAGCAGCAGCACGATGCCGGACACCAGGGCCACCGGGTCGCGGCGCAAGCGGCCGAACACCGCCCCCCAGTAGCCCTGTACCGGCGCGGGCACTGGTGCGACGGCCTGGCCGCCATCGAGCGTTACTGTCATAGCGTACTCCTCGGCCGTTCAGCCACGCTGGATCCGGGGGTCCAGGTGCGCCTGAGCCAGATCGACGATAAGGTTGAGCATCACGAAGAACAGCGCCAGCACCAGGATGGTGCCCTGCAGGATCGGCAGGTCGCGCTGGAAGATGGCGTTATTGAGCAGCAGGCCAGTACCCGGCCACGAGAACACCGTCTCCACCAGGATCGAGCCGCCGAGCAGGTAGCCTAGCTGCAGGCCCATCACCGCCAGGGCGGTGGGCGCCACGTTCTTGACCACATGGCGAAACACCTGGCGTTCGGCCATGCCCTTGGCGCGCAGCGCCTCGACGAACTCATGGGCCAGAATATCGGCGACCATGGCGCGCACCGTGCGCGTCACCACGCCCATGGGAATCACCGACAGGGTCACCGCGGGCAGGATCAGATGGCGTAGATAGGCCCACTCGAAGGCCCAGTCGCTGGAGCTACCGGGACCGGCACCCGAGGAGGGCAGCCAGTTGAGCTCCACCGAGAACACGATCACCAGCAGCATGCCCAGCCAGTAGTGCGGCACGCTGACCCCACCCACCGCAATCCCGGTGACCAGCCGATCGAGCAGCGAGCCCTGGAAGTAGCCGGCCAGGGTGCCGAACACGCAGCCCAGGGTGAAGCCGATCAGCGATGCGGCAAACGCCAGCAGCAGGGTGTTCTTCAGCGCACTGAACACCTCGGCGGTAACCGCCCGGCCGTTGGCCGCCGACAGCCCCAGGTCGCCCTGCACCGCGCGCAGCACCCAGCGGCCATACTGTTCGGGCAGCGGACGATCGAAGCCATAGGCGCGCTGCACCATTGCCACCACCTCGGACGGCGCATCCGCCGACACCACCGCGTCCATTGGATCGCCCGGGGAGAGGTGGACCAGCGAGAAACAGAAGAAGCTCACCGCCAGCGTGATGGGAATGACATAGAGCACGCGCTTGAGGAAATAGATAGGCATACGATCTCCAGGCGGGCAGCGGCATGGCAGCAACCTTCGGCAGCAACCTTCTGCCGCCATGCCGCTGCGCGGCTTACTCTTCGATGTAGACCGGAGTCAGATCCTGGAACCAGTTCTGAGCCTGCACGAAGCCCTGCACGCGCGGGTTCATGGCGCGTGGGCCAACGTCGTGGGCCACCCACAGCCAGGCCGCATCGTCGACCATGCGCGCATGAAACTCGGCCAGTAGCGCATCCTGGGCGTCCTGATCGAAGGTCACCTTGGCCTCGTCAAGCAGGCGGTCGTACTCGGGGTCATCCATATAGCCCCAGTTGAAGCCGTTGGGCGGCGCCATGCTGGAGTGCATGAAGCGATAGAAGGCGGCGAAGGGATCGAGCCAGCCGAAGGTGATGTTGGTGGCATGCGCTTCGAGGCTGGTCTCGTGATCGGCACCGCGCCGCCAGTTGGGGAACAGCGACTCCCAGTCCAGCACTTCGAACTCCAGCTCGATGCCGACTTCGGCGAAGGTCTGCTGGATATACTCGTTCATCGCCAGCGGCTGCATCTGGCCGGAGCCCGACGTGGAGATCAGCACCTTGATCGCGACCGGATTGTCTGGACCGTAGCCGCTCTCCGCGAGCAGGCGACGCGCCTCATCGGGGTCGTAGCCGATCTCGAACTCGGGCTCGCCGAACCAGGGGTGGTCAGGGGTCACGGTGCCCACCGCCGGCACCATCATGCCCCCCAGCAGAGACTCAAGGCCCTCACGATCCACCGCCAGGTTGGCCGCCTTGCGTACGTTGATATCGCGCCACGGACTGCCCTCGAGCATCGAGAACTGATAGGGCCAGGTGTGCGGATAGGGGTTGCTGGTAATGGTCATGCCCTGGGATTCCATCCGCGCAATGGCATCCGCCGCCGGCGATTCGATCCAGTCGACCTGGTCGGACAGCAGCGCCGAGGTGCGGCTGCTCGACTCCGGCATCGGTAGCAGCTCCACGCGATCGACCTGCGGCACACGATCGGCGTCCCAGTAGTCGACAAAGGGTTCGAGCACGGCGCGCTCACGCGGCACCAGGCGCGTCAGCTTGAAGGGACCGGTACCCGAGGGCTGGCGGGCGAACTCGTCCCAGTCGCCGTCCAGCGCCTCCCACTGGGCCGGGCTCGAGAACAGCAGGAAGGTCAGCTGATAAGGGAACCAGGCATCCGGCTCGCTGGTGGTGAAGCTGATGGTGTAGTCGTCGACCCTTTCATAACCGTCCATCGAGGGGATGCGGCCACGCACGTTGCCGGCCTGGCGGGCATCGAACTGCGGCGAGTCCTCGTCGTAGACCTTGTCGAGGTTCCAGATCGCGGCATCGGCGTTCCACTCGCTGCCGTCGTGGAAGGTCACGCCCTCGCGCAGGTGGAAGTACCACACCTGCTGGTCGTCCTCGTCGACCTGCCACGACTCGGCCAGCCCCGGCGTGAGGCCGCTGACCTCGTCGGCGGAGGACATGTCCCAGTTGATCAGCGCATCGTAGATGGTGTAGCCGACGAAGCGATAGCCTTCGAAACCGCTATCCGGCTGGCCGGTGGTCAGCGGAATGTCCGACGCTGTCATGGCGATCCGCAGGGTTTGTTCGGCCTGGGCGGCAAGCGGCGCCGCCAGAACGGCGAGACCGAGGCTCAGGGCCGCGGCGGGTACTGCACGGCGCCATGTTTGCACACTCTTGTTGTATACCATGTTTGCACTCTCCCCTCGTGGGTGTACCAGCCAAGCGACCTAGCATCGCCTGCACTGCTGGGAGAGTTAATGCAAGTCCAGGGCCAACTTGACGCTGTCCTGGGCACTCGTTGAGGGGAGATCGCACTTCTCTAAAATACAAAGTCGACAAATTTCGTATACAGCAATGGCTTAGTCGCCCCCGGGTCATGCCACCGCGGCGAACACATCGGCACGCCACTGTGGGCTTCGCAAGGCGATCCGCCGCCGGGCCGCACCACAAGGTGGCAGTAGCCTCCTCGACAGCGCTATGCCGGTGCGCTCAGAGGGTGTCTACAAAATACTGCGCTCGGCCATGCTGCGTTGAAATCACCTTCATAATGCTCATTTACAAACTCGTAAACTCCGCTTTTTCAGCTGATTTCGCCTTGCCTGACCTTCGCTCGTGACTTTTGTAAACACCCTCTCAGTTCGCGGTGAAGATGCGCCGCAGGTCCGGCACCTCTTCGACCTCCTCGACGATCGACAGCGAGGCCTCGATGGCCTTGAGGTGGCGGCTCATGAAGGCGGCGGCGCGTTGACCGTCGCCCGCCTCGAGAAAGTGGATCAGCTCGTCGTGATCGTGGGACTCGCAGCCCAGGTGGCCGGGATTGCCGTAGACGGCGAGGATCAGCGACGAGCGCGAGCACAGCCTGGCCACGAACTCGGCCAGGGTGGCATTGCCGGAGAGCCGGGCCAGGCGCTCATGGAAGGCCGCCGAAAGCTTGATCGCGGTGCTCTGCTCGCCAGCGCGCAGCGCCTCGCGCTCACGCTTCGCCATGTCCCGCAGTTCCCCGACATCCTCTGGCGTGATGCCCCGGGCGACATCCGGCATCAAGCCACACTCGACCATCTGCCGGGCGTCGAAGACGTCCTTGGCTTCCTCGGCAGTGGGGCGGGTGACGCTGGCGCCGCGACGCGGCGTCAGGGTCACCAGCTGCTCCAGTGCCAGGCGCTGCAGGATCTTGCGGATGCCGGTACGGCTGACCGCGAACACCTCGGCCAGGGCGTCTTCGCGCAGCCGCGCGCCGGGCTTCAGGCGGTGCTCGATGATGGCATCGCTGATCGAGCGGTAGATCGCATCGTGACGTTCGGCACCGTCGCCGTTCTTGCCCAGGCGCTTGCGCGGTTTGGCGTCGCTGGGTGCCGCCGTGGAGGCTGGCTGTCGCTGGGTCATGATGGGTATCTCCTCGTCGTCGGCGCAGGGCGTTGGTCCGGTGGGCCGCTGCGCTTGGCATGCGATCATTGTATACACATTGCGACAGCGGATACGACTGCGGCCCGCCGAGGTGGCGGGCCGCTGGCAGGAGGGGCAGTGCTTGGGCGGTCATTCCCGCCAGGCGGCGATCGCCTCACGCTCCTCGTCGGTCATGTTGGTCATGTTGCCGAGCGGCATGTAGCCGCTCTCGACCACCTGCTTGATCTGACTCATCTGGCGACGAATCTGATCCTCGCTGTCGTAGGCGACACCGGCCGGCGCCGAGGAGAAGCTGGCGTGGCTGGGGCTCTGGGCGTGACACTGCACGCAGCGCTCTTCGATGATGGTGGTGACCTCCGCCATCGAAGTGCCCTCGCCATCGCCGGCGGCCGGTGCGCCAGGATCAGCCGGCATCGCCACCCACAGCGCCACGGCAATCAGCGCGGTGCCCGCGGCCGGGTAGGCCGGCTGGATCTTGCCCGAGTGCATCAGCACGAAGAACTGACGGATCAGCGCCCCGGCGAAGATGAACAGCGACATGATCACCCAGGCATAGTCGTGATTGTAGGCGAACGAGTAGTGGTTGCTGATCATCAATAGCACCACCGGCAGAGTGAAGTAGGTGTTGTGCACCGAGCGCTGCTTGCCGCGCTTGCCATCCAGCGGGTTGGGAGTCTCGCCGGCCTTCATCGCCGCGACCATGCGCCGCTGGCCGGGAATGATCCAGAAGAACACGTTGGCCGACATCGCCGTGGCCATCACCGCGCCGGTGAGCAGGAAGGCCGCACGGCCCGAGAACAACTGCACGCTGAGATAAGCCACCACCACCATCAGCACCGCCACGGCCAGACTCAGCAGGCCATCGCGCTCCATGTTGGGGCTGATGCGCTTGCATAGCTCGTTGTAGACCACCCAGCCGCCGAATAGGAAGGCCAGCGCCAGGATATTGGCCTCGGCGCCGCTGAGGTTGGCGGCCCACTCCCAGCTGCTGCTGGGATTGACCAGGTAGAAGCTGGGATTGGCCATGTACAGCAGCACGAACAGCGCAAAGCCCGACAGCCAGGTAGTGTAGGACTTCCAGAACGACCAGTGCAGGTCATCGGGCAGCTTGGCCGGCGCCGTGGCATATTTCTGGTTGTGATAGAAGCCGCCGCCGTGGACCGCCCACATCTCGCCGAACACGCCCTTGTCGCGGTCCTCGGCGGCCTTGGGTTTCTTCAGGCCGTTGTCCAGCATCACGAAGTAGATCGATTCGCCGATCCAGGCAATCGCGGCGATGACGTGCAGCCATCGCAGCAGCAGGTTGGCGAACTCCAGGAGAAAGGATTGCATGAAGGGGACCTCAACTCATTGCATTATTGTTGATGACTGACAACCCGCCTTCGTCTGGCAAGTCGGCGAGCTCAGGCAGCTTTCCTAGGAGCCACGGTAGGTCGAGTAGCTATACGGCGACAGCAGCAGCGGCACATGGTAGTGCTCGCTGGCATCGGCGACGCCGAAGCGCAGCGGAATGCGGTCGAGGAAGCGCGGCTCGCGGCCGGCTACGCCTTGGCGGGTCAGGTACTCGCCAGCGTGGAACAGCAGTTCATATTCGCCCACGCTGAAGGCGTCGCCCTCGAGAAGCGGCGCGTCGCAGCGGCCGTCGTCGTTGGTCACCACCTCGCCGAGGCGGATGCGCTGCTCGCCCTCGAGGCGAAACACCTCGATGCGGATGCCATGGCCCGGACGGCCCAGCGAGGTGTCCAGTACGTGCGTCGTCAAACGTCCCATGGGGATCTCCTATTTGTTGGTGAGGTGGCTAGACCCTATTCTATGAAGACAGTTTTAGCTCTAAAGAGAGTACATTTCAAAGTTTTTTTGTATACAGTAAATGTATCGCACCACACTTAGCCCCCAGGAGACCGCCATTATGAGCCATCCGACGCTGAACCCACGCCCCAGCCAGCTCGACCGCGATGCCTTCGTGGCCAGCTTCGGCGACATCTACGAGCATTCGCCGTGGGTCGCCGAGCTGGCCTGGGAGGGTGGCCTCGACGCTGAACAGGACAGCCCCGCCGGCCTCGCCGCGGCGATGGGCGAGGTGCTGCGCAGCGCCAGCGCCGAGCGTCAACTCGAGGTCATCCGCGCCCACCCCGACCTGGCCGGCAAGGCGGCGCTGGCCGGCGAACTGACCGACGACTCGACCCGTGAGCAGGCCGGCGCGGGGCTCGACCAGTGCAGCGCCGAGGAGCTGGCGCGCTTCGAACGCCTCAACGCCGCCTACAAGGCCAAGTTTGGCTTTCCCTTCGTGATGGCGGTCAAGGGCAACGATCGTCACGACATCCTTGCCGCCTTCGAGACCCGCCTCGACAACGACCTCGCCGAGGAGCGCCGCACCGCCGTCGAGCAGATCAACCGCATTGCCCTGCTGCGCCTCGAGGGTCGCCTGGGCTAACCCCAATGGCGGAATGGAATCGATTTCCGTCGGCACGACAGTCCAACGCCGAGCGTGTATCCTGTGCACAGTGATCACTGATGCACGGGGACGGAGAGCGAGGCGTGAGCGAGACCAAACGCAAGGCGGTAGGCCGGCCGGCCGGGTCGGGCAAGAGCAGCGGCGGGCACAGCCAGTCGCTGGTGCGCGGGCTGAATATCCTCGAGGGGCTGGCCGCGGCGCCGGTGGGCCTGGCGCTGTCCGACATCGCCCAGATCGTCGGCCTGGCGCCCTCCACCACCCACCGTCTGCTGCAGGCGCTGCACAAGCAGGGCTTCATTACCCAGGATGCCGAGCTGGGGCTATGGAAGATTGGCGTCAAGACCTTCCAGATCGGCAACACCTTCCTCGAATCCCGCGATTTCGTGGCCACCGCCCGCCCCTATCTGCGGCGGCTCACCGACGAGAGCGGCGAGTCGGCCAACCTCGGCATCCGCGACGACGGCATGGCGGTGTTCCTGGCCCAGAGCGAGTCGCCGCAGATGATGCGCATGATCACGCGCCTCGGCTCGCGGGCGCCGCTGCACGCCTCGGGCGTCGGCAAGGCGCTGCTGGCCTGGCTGCCGGAGAAGGAGGTCGAGCGGATCCTGCAGGCCCGCGGCCTGCCCAGGGTTACCGACAACACCATCGACACCCCGGCGCGGCTGCGCCAGGGCATGGCCGAGATTCGCCGCCAAGGCTACGCCTGCGACCGCGAGGAGCACGCCGTGGGCCTGCACTGCGTGGCCGCCTCGATCCACGACGAGCAGGGCAACCCGCTGGGCGCCATCTCGGTCTCGGGACCAGTGGCGCGAATTCCCGAATCGCGCCTCGCCGAACTCGGCGGCTTGGTCAGCCGCGCCGCCCGCGAGATCACTACCCAACTGGGCGGCCGCCTGCCCAGCGCCGAGGAGTATTGAGCGCCACGCCAGCCATGCACCTCAGGTGTTGAGCACCACGCCGCCATTGAGGTGAAGCGTCTGTCCAGTCATATACGACGACTCCTCGCTCGCCAGGTAGACATAGGCCGGGCCCATTTCACTGGGCTGGGCGGGGCGATTCATGGGCACCTGGCTGCCGAAAGCAGCCACTTTCTCAGGCTCGAAACTGGCGGGAATCAACGGCGTCCAGACCGGCCCAGGCGCGACTGCATTGACCCGGATACCACGCTCGACCAGCGATACCGCCAGCGAACGCACCAGCCCCTGAATGGCTCCCTTGGTGGCGCTGTAGTCGATCAGTGTGTCATTGCCCTTGAAGGCATTGATCGAGGAGGTCGCGATGATGCTATCGCCTTCGCCCAGATGTGGAAGTGCCGCCTTGGTGAGATAGAAGTGGCTGAAGATATTGGTTTGAAAGGATCGCTGAAGCTGCTGGTCGGAAATCTCGCTGATATCGCTCCAGTCATACTGCTCGGCAGCGTTGTGTACCACGATATTGAGCTTGCCGAAGCCCGCTAGGGTACGCTCGACGATCTGTCGGCAGAAAGCGGGTTCACCGACATCGCCCCGGATCAACCGGCAGCACTGGCCTTCGCCCTCGACCAACGCCTGGGTGGCCTCGGCATCGCGGCTCTCCTCGAGGTGTACGATCACGCAATCGGCGCCTTCACGTGCATAGTGAACGGCCACGGCCCGACCAATGCCGCTGTCGCCGCCAGTGATGATCGCCACCTTGCCCTTGAGCTTGCCGGTGCCGCGGTAGCTAGCGCGGATGTATTCCGGCTGAGGCTGCATCGCGTGCTCGGCACCGGGTTGATGAGACTGCTGCTGAGGTGGTTGCTGGTGGTCCGTCATGATCCTCTCCCTGTGTTCATCGGACGGTTGCTGAAGACTCGACGCCATTTCCCCTGGCGCCGGTACCTACTGAACGTAGAAGATGACAAGTCGTGATGCCATCGAGATTGGCGGTTACACTGAGCGCCAGTTTTCCGCCGCACTGCGAGGCCCGCGATGAGTCCCCACCTGCTGTCCGTCGATTCCCTGTCACGCGATCGCGTCGATCACCTGCTGCGGGTTGCCGCGCGCATGGAGCCCATTGCCCAGCGCCGCCAGGTCACCCGGGTACTGGAGGGCGCGGTGCTCGGCAACCTGTTCTTCGAGGCCAGCACCCGCACCCGGGTCAGCTTTCATGCGGCATTCAGCCGCCTGGGTGGCAGCGTCTGCGACACCACCGGCTTCACCTTTTCGTCGATGGCCAAGGGCGAGTCGCTCTACGACACCAGCCGGGTAATGAGCGGCTACTGCGACGCCATCGTCATGCGCCACCCCGACCAGGGCTCGGTGGCCGAGTTCGCCGCGGCCACTCACGTGCCGGTGATCAACGGCGGCGATGGCCCCGGTGAGCACCCCAGCCAGGCGCTGCTCGACTTCTACACCATCGACAAGGAGTTCGCGCGGCTCGGCAAGCCGCTGGCAGGCGCCCACGTGCTGCTGACCGGCGACCTCAAGTACGGCCGCACCGTGCATTCGCTGATCAAGTTGCTGTCGCTCTACGACCCCCTGCGCATCACCCTGGTGGCGCCGCCGGGACTGGAGATGCCGAGCCACTTGATCGACCTGGTCACCTCCCGCGGGCATCAGGTCGAGCAGCGCGAGAGCCTGGCCAACGACTATGCCGACGTGGACGTGGTCTACACCACGCGCATCCAGAAGGAGCGCTTCACCGCCGAGATGAGCGAGGGTTTCAGCCTGTCGCGAGACTTCAGCGTCGACCGCGCCTTCATGGACAAGCGCTGCGGCCGCGACACCATCGTCATGCATCCGCTCCCCCGCGATAGTCGTGCCGAGGCCAACGACCTGGACGTGGATCTCAACGGCGACCCGCGCCTGGCGATCTTCCGCCAGACCGACAACGGCATCCCGGTGCGCATGGCGATCTTCGCCACCCTGCTGCAGGTCGAGGACCTGATCGAGAAGGACCTGCGCCCGGTGCGCTGGTTCGTGCCCGAGCGGGTGGGGGTCGACGACGCCACTTCCTAGCCGATGGGATAGGCTGCCGAACGCCGTGGAATGTGCGAGACTGCGCATATCGGCCTGGTATCGTCCACCAACAACAAGCATGCGTACCGTCAAGGAGTCATATCGACCATGAACATGCACACCGCCTACCTCTCGTTGGGAGCCTTCTATAGTCTGCTGATCGTCATCGGGGCCATCGCGCTGCTGATGGGCGGCGGATCGCCGCTGTCACTGGCACAGCTCGGCGTCGGCGCGCTGGCCGTGGTTGGGCTGTGGGGCTACACCCTGGGCCGCGGCTTCATGAACCCGCGGATTTGGCGGCCACTAGCGGGTATCCTGGCGATTGCTGTGGTACTGCAGCTGGTCATGATATTGACCGCAGGGCTGTCGAAGACCGACATCACCTGGATGCTGATCAGCGCGGTATTCTCGGCGCTGCTGGTGGTGATCCTGTTCCACTACGGCAATCGCGACCAGGCGCTATGGGCTTCCGAGGCCGACGTCGAAGGCGGCAAGACCCTTGAGGCGCTGCTCAAGCGCCAGTCGCCGCTGAGCGCCGAAGACGTCAACGACAAGCGCAAGGCCAGCGTAACCGTGGGCCGCGAAGGCAACCACTACAGCGCACGCGTGCGTCGCGAGCATGGTGGCGAGGTCGAGCAGTTCGAGGAGCGCTTCAGCCATCCGGCGACCCTGGCGTTCTTCATCGAGAAGTACACCTGCATCACCGCCGACGATATCGCCAAGCAGAACGCCGACAGCGCCTAGCGCACAAGCCCTTCGCGGCGGGCGAACCAGCCCTCCAGGATCAGCACCGCGGCGATGCCGTCGACGCTGTCGTCACGGTAGTTGCCGCGGTGGCCTGCCTCACGGGCGATGGCCTTGGCCTCCCTGGTCGAACCGCGCTCGTCGACCATCTCGCAGGCAATGCCGTAGCGCCCGAACAGCCGCTTGCCGAACTTGCGCGCCCGCACGCTCATCTCCTGTTCCTCACCGTCGCGGGTCAGCGGCAGGCCGACCACGAACAGGTCGGGCCGCCACTCGTCGACCAGCCGCGTGATCACCGTCCAGTCGGGGATGCCGTCGCGGGCGTGAAGCGGCTCGAGCTGGCGCGCGCTGGCCAGCAGTTCATTGCCCACCGCCACGCCGATCCGCCGGGTGCCGAAGTCGAAAGCCAGGATCAGGCGCTCGCCGGCCTTGCCCATCAGCCTCGTTCCCGGCTCATGAGTGGCCCGCCTCGCGACTCATCAGGTTAAGGTCCACCCCCAGGCTGCCGGCGGCGGCCTGCAGGCGCTGCTCCGCCGGCACCTCGAAGAGGATCTGCGCGCTGCCTTCTACGGTCAGCCAGGCGTTCTCCTTGAGCTCGCCCTCGAGCTGGCCGGCTTCCCAGCCGGCGCACCCCAGGCATACCAGGAACTGCTCGGGGCCACGGCCGTCGGCCAGTGCCTGGAGCATGTCCATGGAGGTGGTCAGGGCGATATCGTCGGCGACCTGGATGCTCGAATCCCAGTGCGTGGCGCTGCCGCGATGCAGGATGAAGCCGCGATCCTTGTGCACAGGGCCACCGTAGTAGACCGGCGCATCGCGGTGCGGGCTGTCGTCGCCGCCCAGGTTGAGCTGCTCGAACAGGGCGTCGAGGGTCAGGTCGAGGGGACGATTGACGATCACCCCCATGGTGCCGTTGTCGTCGTGGTCGCACAGGTAACTCAGGCTACCGGCGAAGTTGACATCCTCGAGATGCGGCATCGCCAGCAAAAAATGGTGTTTCAAGCTCTGCATGGGCCTCCCGGGCGCGGGGCGGTCCTGCCCTCATTGCACGCCGATATGATTGCCTTTCCCGAAGCGCCAGACGCGGGTGATCGATAGACTGTCGAGCTCCCCCAGCGCGTCGTCGAAGGGCGGGTAGGGAGCCGCACCGTGCACGGTGGCCAGAGCCACCCGGTCGAGTTCGGGATGTAATGACGATTGTACCACCTCTGCCTGGCGCGCTTCTCCGGGCTGCTCGGCGGCAGACAGGCTGGCCGCCTCAGCCGAGCCGCCGCTCGATGGCGTCCAGCAGCAGCCCGGCGATGTCGGTGCCGCGCTGGTCGTCGATCTCGCGCACGCAGGTGGGGCTGGTGACGTTGATCTCGGTGATGTAGTCGCCGATCACATCGAGGCCGACGAACAGCAGTCCCTTGTCACGAATCATGGGCTGGACCTGCTTGATCAACCAGTGATCGCGGGCGGTCAGCTCGCGGCTGACGCCGGTGCCGCCGGCGGCCAGGTTGCCGCGGGTCTCGCCGGCCATCGGCACCCGCGCCAACCCGTAAGGCACCGGCTCGCCGTCGACCAGCAGGATGCGGGTGTCGCCGTCGCGGATCTCGGGGATATAGCGCTGGGCCATGATCTGGCGACTGCCGCGCTCGGTGAGAGTCTCGATGATGGCGCCGAGATTGCGGCCCTCGGGCTGGACGTGGAAGATGCCGCTCCCGCCCATGCCGTCGAGGGGTTTGAAGATCACATCGCCATGCTCGGCGTGGAAGGCGCGCAGCACCGGCTCGCTGCAAGACACCAGGGTCGGCGTGCAGCACTGCGGGAACTGCTGGGCGAAGAGTTTCTCGTTGCACTCCAGCAGCGCGCGGGTCGGATTGACCACCAGCACGCCCTCGCGCTCGGCGAAGCCCAGCAGGTGCACGGCATTGAGGAAGTGGGCATCCACCGGCGGATCCTTGCGCATCAGGATCACGTCGAGTTCGGCCAGCGGCCGTGCTGCTGGCGCGCCCAGGTCGTACCAGTGCTGGGGGTCGCGATGCACCTTGAGCTCTGACTGCCGCGCGAAGGCGCGACCATCCTGCAGGAACAGGTCCCCCTGCTCCATGTAGGCGAGCGACCAGCCGCGGTCCTGGATCGCCCACAGCATGGCCATGGTGGTGTCTTTCTTGTAGGCGATATCGGCGATGGGGTCCATCACCACGCCAATCCTGAGTGCGCGTTTGCTCATCGAGACGGTATCCATCGGTTCGACTAACGATGCGCGCAGTATGACCCAGCCCATCGCCAATGGCCACGCTACGGCGGTAGCCGTCAGTGGCCTTCGCAGCTCCCCGGTACCAAGCGAATACCGCCGTCCTCGATGAGAATGAGGCGACGCTTGTAGAGTCGCCCGATGGCCTGCTTGAAGGCGCTCTTGCTGACCCCGAGGCGCGCCTTGATCTCGGCCGCCGGGCTCTTGTCGGCCAGCGCCAGGTAGCCGCCGCTCTCGCGCAGCGCCTTGAGCACCGCCTCGCCGACCACATCGAGCTTGGCTGCGCCAGGCGGCAACAGCGACAGGTCCAGGCGGCTGTCGTCGCGCACCCGCTTCACATAGCCGGTCAGCCGCTGGCCGCGGCGCAGCACGCGCGGCAGGTCGTCGTGGTAGAGCAGCCCCCAGTAACGGTGGTTGACCACCGCCTTGATGCCCAGGTCGGTGCGGTCCTCAGTGATCAGCGTCACCTCGTCCCCCGCCGCGAGGCCCTCGGCGGCGTCGACGATAAAGCGATCGAGGCGCTGCGAGGCCACCGGCCGACCCTGCTGGTCCTGATAGATCATCACCAGCACCCGCTTGCCGACGTCGGGGCGGAAACGCTGCTCGCCGAACGGCAGCAGCAGATCCTTGGGCTGGCCCCAGGCCAGAAAGGCCCCGGTGGCATTGACCGTGACCACCTCCAGGTAGGCCACCTCGCCGATGCGGGGTAGCGGACTGGGAGTGCGAACGGCAGGCTTCATTGAAGATTCCCGAGGCGTACGGGACATAGGCGGATATCCAGATGAACGGCGAAGATGTTGCCATTATGTCGTGGCAACCACGGCAGCGGCAAAGCGTGATCAAAAAAGCGGCCCGCAGGCCGCTATGAAAGGTCTCACTTGCTTGCCACATGCGGGCCTATTGCCCTGATGCATGCTGCGGCTTCCCGCGTTACACCTCCCGCTTGCCATCCACCAGCCGCGACACGCCCAGCGGGTAGGGAAGTGCCTTGTAACGTCATGCTGTCCTCCTGGGGTCGCTCAAAGGGCGTTGACGGTGACCGGGGCCGCCTCGGCGAATCGCAGCGGATTGCGCAGCGGCCGGCCGAAGGCGGGCAGTTCGATCTCGAAGCGATCACAGTCACGGGTCTGAATGTCGTCGGCAAAGCTCAGGGTAGCAGTGCCGAAGAAGTGCACGTGGACGTCGCCGGGGCGACGGAAGCTGGGGTATTTGAAGTGGTGGTGCTCAAGGTTGGCCAGGCTGTGGGCCATGTTGGCCTCGCCGGTGAGGAACGGCTTCTGCCACAGCGTCTCGCCGTCACGCACGATGCGGCTGACGCCCTCCAGGTGCGCCGGCAGCTCGCCGACCAGCAGCTCCGGGCCGACACTGCAGGCGCGCAGCTTGGAGTGGGCCAGCCACAGGTAGTTGAAGCGCTCGGTGACGTGGTCGGAGAACTCGTTGCCCAGCGCATAGCCGACCCGCCACGGGGTGCCGTCGGCGCCCACCAGGTAGAGCCCGGCGAGCTCCGGCTCCTCGCCGGCGTCCTCGGCGAAGGCCGGTGAGGGTAGCGCGGCCTCCGGCGCGACGATGCAGTCGCCGTCGCCCTTGTAGAACCACTCCGGCTGGGCGCCGCTCTCGCCGCAGGCGGGCTTGCCGCCCGCTACGCCGAGCTTGAACATGCGCATCGAGTCGGTCAGCTCCTCCTCGCTCACTTGGGTCTGTTGTTGAGAGTGGGCGTGCATCGCCGAGCGGGTATCGGCGCTGCCCAGATGGGTGAGGCCGGTGCCGGTGACCAGGCAGTGGGCCGGGTCGGGATGGGTCAGTGGTGGCAGCAGGCGCTGCTCGTCGACCAGCGTCTGGTAGTCGACCAGGGTCTCGCCGAGGCGCGCCTCGACGACCTGGGTGAGCGGCTGGCCGGCGTCGATGGCGATGCGCGCCAGGGCGTAGCTGCCGCCGTCGATGTCGATGGGACGCACCGCCTCACTGCTTTCCACCACGGCCACCCGCAGTTGGTCCCGGTCGAGGTATTGGATCAGTCGCATGCTATGCCTCACTCGATGATATGGAACTGGTCGAAATATTTTTCGTTGAGCGTCAGGCCCAGGCCCGGTGTGTCGTCGTCGAGATCGAGGAAGCCATTGACCGGCTCGGGGTCGCCCTCGAACAGGTAATAGAACAGCTCATTGCCTATCTCGACGTCGTGGACCGGGAAGAACTCCGACATCGGCGAGGCCAGCGTCGACATGGTCAGGTGATAGTTGTGCATTTGGCCGGCATGAGGAATGACCGGCACGCTGAACGACTCGGCGATGGCATTGATCTTATGCGCGGCGGTGATGCCGCCGACCCGATTGGTGTCGTACTGAATGACCGACACCGCCCGCTTCTCCAGCAACTGACGGAAGCCGTAGGAGGTGAACTCATGCTCACCGCCGGAGATCGGGATGCTGGTGAGCCGATTGAGCTCGGCGTAGCCATCGATGTCGTCGGCCAGCACCGGCTCCTCGAGCCAGCGCGGCCCAAAGCGTTCCAGCTTGGGCAGCATGCGTTTGGTGTATTCGAGGTTCCAGCCCATGTAACACTCGAGCATCAGGTCGATGTCGTCGCCGATCACCTCGCGTACCGCAGCGACGCTATTGAGATTCTCACGCATACCAGCGGGGCCGTCTTTGGGACCATAGCCGAAGCGCATCTTCATCGCAGTGAAGCCCTGATCGAGATAGGACTGGGCCTCTGCCTGCATGCTCTTGAGGTCGGTGCGATAGAGCTTGGAGGCGTAGCAAGGGATCTTCTCCTTGGTACGACCGCCGAGCAGCTTGAAGACCGGCTTGCCTACCGCCTTGCCCATGATGTCCCAAATGGCGATATCGACGCCGGAGATCGCCGCCATGCCGATGCCCTTGCGCCCCCAAGCATGGGTAGCGCGGTACATGCGCTGCCACAGATACTCGTAATCGAAGGGGTCCTGCTCGATCACCAGGGGAGCCAGGTACTGATCGATGATCGCCTTGGCAATACGCGGTGCCAGGGCAACGTTACCGAGGCCGACAATACCGTTGTCGGTTTCGATCTCCACCGTGGTCCAGCCGTGGAAACGGAAGGTACCCATGGAGTCGCCCCGATCCCACAGCTCATCCATGGCGTTGGAGCAGAAGTGCCGCTGGGCCGGCACGGTATGGCCCTTCCATTCGAAGACACGGGTACGGACACGGGTAATTTTCATTGTGGCTTTCCTATCTCAAGAAGGTAACACTCAAGCTTGACTGGCAAGACGCTGTTGGCGAAGGTTCTTGCCCATGCGGCTGGCAATGGCGAAGGCATTGCGGGTCGGACCGACATTGGCCTTGCCCTGCCCGGCGATATCGAATGCGGTACCATGGGCGGGGGTTGTAATGGGTATCGGCAGGCCGCCCTGTACGGTGACGCCCTCCATGAAGCCGAGCAGCTTGATGGCGATCTGCCCCTGGTCGTGATACATGGTGACCACGGCATCGAACTCGCCATCGCGGGCCTTGATGAACAGCGTATCGGCGGGAAACGGACCGCTCACCGGATAGCCCTGGGCGCGGCACGCCTCGACCGCAGGCGCGATCACCTCGATCTCCTCGCGACCGCAGGTCCCTCCTTCACCGCCATGCGGATTGAAGGCCGCCACGGTGACCCGCGGCGCAGTATTGCCGGCGAGTTGCAGTGAGTCATAGATCAAGCGACTGGCCGCGACGATTCGCTCCTCGGTGATATAGTCAGCAGCGTCCTTGAGTGGAACGTGTGAAGAAATGCGCGCCGTCCAAAGGTTGCCCAATGTATTAAATTCACAGAAGTAGTCTTGCACGCCAAGATACTCTGCGAAGAAGTGCAGCTCGTCCTCATGGGCGAGCCCACCTTTCTTCATCGATAGCTTGTTTAGGGGGGCGAAGCAGATGGCATCTACCTCGCCGGCCTCGGCAGCCTCAAGGCAACGGGTGAGCAAAGCCAGCGCCGAGGCGCCGCCCGCCTCCGTCACCTCGCCATAGCCCACAGCTCCCTCGACAACGGTCTCCATGGGCAGGAATACAGGGACCCGATAGTCACGCGCTGCGGCGAAGTCAGTGACTTCTGGCAACTGATGAGCGATACCGGCCACGCGCTGGCCCTCTTGCCACAGCCAGCGATCGCCGAGTAATACGGTATGGACCTCGTCGAAGAGATCTTTTTCATTGAATAACCGGGCCACCAGTTCCGGACCGATCCCGGCAGGGTCTCCGAGAATAACGGCAATGACGGGACGTGAATCGTTCATGAGTGTAGCTCCTGCTCAATAGAATAGGTTAACGAGATACAGCGGAATCGCCGGGATATAGGTCACCAGCAGCAAGACGATGAATAGCACTCCGATCATCGGCATATTGACCCGGGTGGTATTCCACATATCGGTCTTGGCGATGGAGCAGGCCGTCGCCAGCACCGAAGCGACCGGCGGCGTCTGCTGACCGATGGCCAGGTTGAGAGTGAGAATCAAGCCAAAGTGGATGGGATCGATACCGATCTGATGCACCAATGGCATGACGATAGGGACCACCAGGATGATCGCCGCAGCACCATGGAGGAACATGCCAAGCAGCAACAGCAGCATGTTAAGCAGTGCCAATACCGCGATAGGATTCTCGGTCAGGGCCGTGATATCCCTGGCGATTTGCTGGGGCAGCTGCATCTCGGTCAGAAACAGGCCCAGCACAGCGGAGGTGGCCACGAGCAACATCACCACAGCAGTTTGGATGACGCCCTCGTTGACCGCGCGATAGAGGAGCTTGAGGTTAAACTCACGGTAGATCAGCCCACCGATTACGAGGGCGGCGAACACAGCAATTCCAGCGCCTTCGGTAGCGGTAACGAATCCGCCGAAAATACCACCGAGAATGATCACTGGCAGCAGCAACGCCCAGACCGCCTCTCTGAAAGCCGTACCAAGACGGCGTAGTGAGAAGGCTTCTTCACGAGGCAGGTCATACTTCACCGCGTAGTAGTAGCAGAAGCAGGCCAAACCGACGCCACCGAGAATTCCTGGGATGATACCTGCCACAAATAGACGGACAATGGAGACCTCGGCAATCGCGCCATACAGTATCATCGATAGCGAGGGAGGAATGATTACCGCCAAAGATGCTGACGAGGAAGTAATGGCGGCGGAGAACTCGGGATTGTACTTCTTGCGCTTCATCTCCGGAATCAGCACCGAGCCAGTAGCCGCCACATCGGCTACGGCAGAGCCTGAGATTTCGGCAAAGAACATCGACACCCCGACATTGACCATCGCCAGGCCGCCGCGCACGAAACCAACCAGCGCCGTGACCAGGTTAATCAAACGTTTGGAAATACCCGAGGTATTCATTAGGCCGCCGGCAAAAATGAACAACGGAATAGCGATCAGCGGGAAATTGGTAGCGCCATTAAATAGCGTCAGAGGCACGTTCATCAGGAACTGCGGCCCCATATTCAGGTATACTCCCACAACTCCAACCACACCGATGGCGACGGCGATGGGCACGTTGATCAATACCAAAGCAAATAACGTGGCGATAACGATCAGCAGAATCATGAGCGGTTCTCCTTGAGGTCTTCCTCGGCCAGGCGGATCGCCTCTTCGATGGCTTCATGCTCGCTGTCGACGCCGGCACGCATCTTCTTCCATGCCTCGGGTAGCGTCAGGCATTCGCAGACGATGAACAGTACCGCGCTGATGGGTATGACCGACTGGGTAACGGTCAGGCTGATGCTGGGTAGCGAGACCAGGCGGTCCCAAGCAAGGATGTCGAGGACTCGGTATCCGTAATAGGCAATGACTACAAAGAAGCCGATGACAATTATCTCAGAGATAATAAATAGCAAGCTGCGCAAGGCCGATGGCGCACTCGCAACGATGCCCGGAAATCCCATGTGGGCACGCTTCAGTGTGGCCAGACAGGCGCCATAAAAGGTCAACCAGGCTAGTCCGACAGAGGCGACCTCATCGTACCAGACCAGCGAGGCGCCTAAGGTACGAAAGACCACAGCGGCCAACACAATGGTGGTCAAGGCAATCAGCAGGAAAATAGAGAAGACCTCGAGCAGTTTCTCGAGGCACAGGCGTATCCGGTCGATGAGGACCATGGCAGATCACTCTCATTGGTGGGAGAAACGGGCGCCGCAGAGGCGCCCGTTGAGGTGGCGTTTTACTCGTTTGCAAGTGCCATGGCGCGATCGATGAGCGCTTGGCCGCCCGAGACCCGTTCGGCGAAGGCTTCGTAGACCGACTCGCTGCCCGAGATAAAAGCCTCACGATCGACCTGGTTGACTTCCATCCCCTCTTCCTGCATAGACATCAGCAGCTCCTCGTCGAGTGCTGCTCCGCGATTGAGGGCCCAGTCTTGAGTTTCGGCGGCAGCCTCGATGATGGCCTCGCGCACCTCATCGGAGAAATTTTCCCACCCGCTATTACCAGCCAGCAGCCAAATGGGACTGTATACATGATTGGATAGTGAGAGATAGTCCTGCACCTCGTGGAGGCGAGCGCCATAGATATTGCTCAGAGGATTTTCTTGTCCATCGACCACGCCAGTCTGCAGGCCAACAAATACTTCGGAGAAAGCCATCGGCGTGGGGTTGGCGCCCCAAGCAGAAAACATCCGGGTGCGCCAGTCGCTCTGCGGGGTGCGGATGCGCAGACCATTGAGGTCTTCGGGCGTATGGATCGGACGCGTGCTGTTGGTGATGTGGCGGAAGCCATTCTCCCAGGTAGAGACCACTGTCAGGCCCTGTTCCTTGGCACTCTCGGCCAGGTCGTTCATGACGATCTCCTGGTCGATGCGCTTCAAGTGATCGCGGTCCTTAACCAGGTAGGGCAGGTCGAACAGTGCAAAGTCCGGGGAGACCGAGGACATGATCGAGGAGATGGCAGCCAGGTCAACAGTACCCATGCGCATCCGTTGCACCAGCTGACGCTCATCCCCGAGCTGAGCACTATCAAAATAATCCACTTTATATTCATCACCGAGCCTTTCCTGCAGGCGGTCGGCGAATCCCTTGGCGGTCTGGCCCTGCAGACTCTGTGGGGCACCACCTATCGCGACGGTAATCGTCTCCTGCGCCTG
Source organism: Halomonas socia (assembly GCF_010977575.1). Classification (GTDB taxonomy): domain Bacteria; phylum Pseudomonadota; class Gammaproteobacteria; order Pseudomonadales; family Halomonadaceae; genus Franzmannia; species Franzmannia socia. The sequence continues at coordinate 1,388,451 of NZ_CP048812.1, read as the reverse complement.
GGCCGTCCCGATGGCGACGGCCAGTGTCAGGGCTGAGAGAGCTAGCGTTCTCTTGAACATGGTGAGCTTCCTATGAGTTGTTGTTAGCAAGATCTGGCGCAATTGGTCTTCTGGTTGGTTAACCGTACCAGAATGAAATGCAATCTAGATATCCCTCTTGCCAGTCGTCAAGCTAGCTTGAAGAAATATAGACGTTTGTCTACACGGCTGAGGCATGTAGCAATCATGCTTCTTTTTGGCCTAATATATAGACCAGTTAGCAGGAGACAGGTTAATGGACAATCCGGCATTCGCCTTCGAGAAGGCACTCAAGAACAAGACCAAGAAGGACGTCCTAGCTGATAAGCTGGTCGACATGCTGCTGACGGGGCTGCTTCGGGAGGGAGACGTGCTGCCCAGCGAGCGCGAACTTGCCCAGCTCTTCGAGGTAAGCAGGGAAACCGTGCGCGGCGCCCTCGCGCAGCTGACGGCCTTCGGCCTGATCAGCGTCTCGCACGGCAGCAAGACGCGTATCTGCGCCGATGAGCGCGCTCTTGCACGCTTCGGCGAGACACGCAAGGGGGGCTCCAAGGCAGGCGAGATCGAGAACTTCGACGTGGATTGCGTGTTCGAGAGCCGTATCGTGGTCGAGGCCGCCATCGCTCGGCGTGCGGCGCTCAGAATCGACGCCGAGGGGATTCAAAAGCTGGAGCGAATGCTCGAGGCCCAAAGCAAGCTGTTCGACTCACCCGTCTACTTCCAACTATCCGACCAGAGCTTCCACAAGCTGATCTCCGAGTACGCCAACAACGCCCTGCTGCTGCGCTACGCCCAGGAACTCTACGACTACGGCCTCAATATCCGTCGCCAGGTGATGATCGAGGAAGGGGCTATCGAGCGCAGCTACAGGGAGCACGTACATATCGTCGACGCCTTGCGCCGCAATGACCCTGACGCCGCCGAGCGCGCCATGCTCGCCCACCTCGATAGCGTCTATCGCACCACCAAAGACAAGCTGGCTTCCAGCTAACAGACCTAGCGGTTGATCATGCAGGGTCGTGCGCATCACCACCATGCGGATCGACACGACCCAATACCACGAATACGGCGTGGCCCGCCGGGCCAGGCTGGTTGATACATGCCCAGCCGAGTTTCTCGGTCAGTTGTGCAGTCAGTTTCAAGCCCAGGCCGAAGCCGAGCCCCTCCGCACTAGCGTAAGTCACGCTGTCGAGGAGGCCATACTGGCGGTTATCGATCCACACCTGCCGCCCCTGCTGGCGGATGCACACCTGGCCCTCCCGGGTATGCAGGAAAGCGTTGCGAATCAGATTGCCCAGCACGATGCGCGCGGGTGCCTCGGGCAGCACGGCCAAGCAGGTCTCTGTAATCACCTCGACCTCAACCGGTTTATCGGCCAGCAGGTAGCGCATCTCCTCGATCAGTTGTGCTATCAACGCCTCGAGATCCAGCTCACGACTGGGTAGCGCATCCTGTCGCTCGCGACTCAGCCACAGCAGCGTCTCGGTCAAGTGCTGCATGCTCTGGCTGGCACGCTCCATGCGTTCGATGGCCTGACGCTGACGCGGCGCAAGCGTGCAGCCTTGTGTCTCCTGCAGCTTGCGCAGTAGCTCGAGATTATTGCCCACCACACTGATCGGTGTGCGCAGCTCATGGCTGGCATAGGCTAGAAAACGCTGCTCGCGAGCCAGGCCCTGCTGGGCCGAAGAGAGGCTCGAGCGTACCAGGCGCGCCATTTCGTTGAGCTCGGGATAAATGAAGTCGGGCGCCGGCGCGGCCAGCGTGCTGCTATCCAGTGAGCGCGCCCACTGCGCCAGCGCATTGATCGGACGCGACACGTGACGCAGCAACCACCACCACACGCCCACCAGCAGCAATGCGATCGACCCGGCGATGGCGAATAGGGCCAGTAGCCGCTGAATGGCATCGCGCCCAGCCACATTGTTGTCGATCACCATCTCATGATCCATGCGTGAAACGATGAATATCGGGCCATCCACGGAGGCCAGGCGTAGCGCAAAGTAGAGCGTATCGGGCGGACGTAGCCAGGATGACTCATCACGTTTGTAGAGCGTATCGGGTTGAGACGGTGCCTGACCGAACGCGCGACGAACGTCGTCGGGCATCTGCGCCCAGTCGTGCGCCATGTAGTAACCGCTGAACCGTTCGAGATTTGCGCGTTGCGCGGGTGACATCAGTTCAAGGTAACTGTGCGCCGACTGCGCCATGTTAGCCATGACGATATTGTCCATTCCCCGCGTGAAGTAGTAGGCGCTGAGTACCGAATAGCCCACGACCAGCAGCAGTCCCAACGTCAAGAACGTAAGACTCAATAGCCACTTGAGACTCAGTGGGCGCTTCATGGCGCCTCTCTCAGGGTAATGCCATGTCCCGGTAAGGTGTGGATCAAGGGGAGAGCGAAGGGGACATCGACGACCTGACGAAGATGGTACAGATGCACCTTGAGACTATTGCTATCGGGGACTTCATCGCCCCATAACGCCGCTTCCAGCGTCGCGCGGGTCACCACCCCAGGGGAGGCGCGCAGCAGCGTTTCGAGCAAGCGCCATCCGGTCGGCGAAAGGCGCAGCGGCTGCCCACCACGCGTGACCGTGCGCTCGGGGAGGTTCATCTCCACGTCAGCGCACCCCAGACGCTGTGCCTGACCGCTGCGCCGCCCGGCCAGGGCCTGGATCCGGGCCACCAGCTCCTGCAGCGCGAAGGGCTTGACCAGGTAGTCGTCGGTGCCGGCACGAAAGCCTGCTAGCTTGGCATCCAGCCCATCGCGTGCGGTAAGCATCAGTACCGGGGTCTCCATGCCCGCTGCACGCATGCGTTGGCACACCTCCAGCCCGTCGAGACGCGGCAAGTTGAGATCGAGCAGGATCACGTCGTAGTGCGCTCGTTCGACAAGAGTCAGGCCGGCGACACCACTGCTGGCATGGTCGCACTGGATCCCCTCGAGGTCGAGATAGTCGCTCAGGGTGGCCGCGAGATCGAGATCATCCTCGATCAGCAGGACGATAGGCATCAGGTACTGCTCCCGACACTCGGCCGCCATGACCGCCATGCTCGGGCAAGCCCCTGCCCAAGGTCGTGCTGAATCATGAGTAGGCTCGGCACAAGGATAAGAGTGATTAGCGTTGCAAACATAATGCCATAACCCAGCGATACCGCGGCGGGAATCAGGAACTGGGCCTGCATCGAGGTCTCACTCAGTAGCGGCATTAGCCCGGCGAAGGTGGTCAACGAAGTAAGCAACACGGCACGCAGCCGGTCGCGACAAGCAGCGCTGATCGCCTCTTGTACTCCCTCAGCCTTGGCGCGGCGCTCATTGAAACGCCACACCAGCAGCAAACTGTCGTTCACCACCACACCGCTCAACGCAATGATACCGTTGAGCGAGAGGATGCCCAGCGGCAACTCATTGATCCAGTGTCCCAGCACGGCGCCGACAATACCGAAAGGGATCGCGGTCATGATCAGCATAGGCTGGACATAGGAGCGTAGTGGCACGGCCAGCAGCATGTAAATGGCGAGCATGGCCAGCAGGAACACATTGAGCATCGACGCCTGGGTTTCGGCCTGCTCTTCGGCCTCCCCCCGAAGTGGATGGCAAGGCCAGGATACTGGCGTTGCAGTACGGGGAGCTGCTCGCGCGTGAGCCGCTCGACCAATTCGCTAGACGACAGCAGCGACTTGTCGACATCGGCGGAGAGATAGATGGCGCGCTGCCCATCGATGCGGGTGATGGTGTCACGCGTATAGCCTTGGGTCAGCGTGGCCACACTCGACAGCGGCACGGCCAGCCCGTCGGGAGTACGCACACGTGAACTCAACACGGCATCGACACTCCCGCGCCCGTTGTCGGGGTAGCGCACCTTGACCTCGATCTCATCGCGGCCCCGCTGATAGCGCTGGACGACCTGGCCACTGAAGGCCTGCAGCACCTGGCTGGCCAAGGCCTCGGTGGTCATGCCCAACGCCCGCCCCTGAGCGGTCAATTGCAGTTGCAGCTGAGGCTGGCCCGGGGTGAGATTGTCATCGATGCCGCTGACCGAGGCGGTGGATGACAGGGCCGCTTTCAGCTGCTCTCCTGCCTGTACCAAGGTGTCATCATCATCGGCGCGCAGCTCGATGCGCAGCGCGTCGACCATCTGTGGCGCATGCTGGATACTCAATCTACGGGTGCCTTCCGGCTGGCCGGCGAGTGTTCGCCAGCGCTGGGTAAAGGCCGCGATATCATAGGGGGCGTCGGCCGCGAGCTCGACCTTGACCGCCCCCGCCTGGTCCGACTCCGATAGCACCTGAAGACGGGCTATGCCGCTCGCCGCGTCCCCGCGCAGCGCCATGTCCGCCTCCCTAGCCCATGCTTCGAGATGCCCGAGGGCGGTATGAGTCTGTCCGAAGCTGGCGTCGCTGTGCATCGATAGATCGGCACTAATCGTGTCCCCCGCCACCTCGGGGAAGAAACTGATGCGTAACGCCCCGGTGAAAGGCATGCTCATGACCAACGCGAACAGCGCCAGGAACAGCACCACCACGGCGTAGCGATGCTGCAATGCCAGCGAGATGAGGGGGCGATAGCCGCGCTCGATGCACCAACTCAGCCCGCCATCGGCACCTCGTTGTAGCGCCTGCCAACCGCGTAGCAAGGGGTTACGGCTGGCCTGGCGGCGCGTGTCGAGATGCGCCAGATGAGCCGGCAGGATCAGCTTAGACTCCACCGCCGAGAGTATCAGGCAGATCGTCACTACCGTCGCGAACTGCGAGTAGAGCTGGCCGAGATTGCCGCTCACCTGGGACAGCGCATAGAAGGCAACGACGGTGGTGAAGATGCCGAACAACGACGGCACCGCCACCTGTAGCGTGCCGCGCAGCGTATTGGCCAGTGTATCGCCCTGCTGGGCGCGGGCGGTGTACACGCTCTCGCCCACCACCACGGCGTCATCGACCACGATGCCCAGTGCCATGATGAAACCGAAGGTAGTGAACTCGTTGAGCGAAAGCCCGGCAAAGCGATCGCCCATGAAGAACAGCGTGCCGAAGAAGATGAACGGCAGGCCCAAGGCGACCCAAAACGCCACACTGAGATTGAGAAATACCGCCAGCAGGAGGAATACCAGCACGATCCCGGTGATCGCATTACTGATCAGCAGCTCGAGACGCTCATTGATCATCGTGCTGCGGTCATACCAGGTGTCGAGTTCGACGCTCTCGGGCAGTTTTCCCTCAGCGCGCCAGCGCTCGACGACCTGGCGGGCGGCGGAAACCGAGTCGGAGATGTCGTCCTGACCAGTGGTCACGACCTGCAGTGCGATGCTCGATTGACCCTGGAAGCGTGACAGCACGGCGCTGCTGTCATCGAAGGTGTCGCGTATCGTGGCCACCTCGCCCAGGCGCAGCACACTCCCCGAGGCAGTGGTGAGCAGCGCTATATTAGCGAACTCCTGCCAGTAGTAGGCCTGCTCTGAAGCCTTGAGCTGCAGGTAGATATCTGCGCCGCGCAGTACCGCGGTCATGGTGCTGGATGAGCCTTGATTGACGGCCTCCTCGACGTCGGAGAGCGACAGTCCGTAGGCCTGCAAGCGACCTTCGTCGATCTCGACGAGCATCATCGGGTCGAGCCAGCCGGAGATGCCCACCTGGCTGATACTGGCCTGCGCCAGTAGATCGCTTTCCAGACGCCTGGCCAGGCGCTGCAAGGTACGCCGGTCGGCCTCACCGTGTAGTTGCAGCCATAGCGCATGCTCCTTGCGCCTCGCCTTTTCTATTACCGGATTGCGCGCATCGGCGGGAAAGGTCGAGATCGCATCGACCTTGGTCTTGACGTCACCCAGCAGCGTGTCGAGATCATAGTCGGAGCGCTTCTCGACCGTGACGCTGACGCCGCTGCCGGTAGCGCTGCTGGTAATGCTGCGGATGCCCTCGACGTCCTTGAGCTGATCCTCGATCTTGATCGCCAGGCCCTCTTCGGCCTGCTGCGCCGAACCGCTGTCGTACGCCACCGAGATGGTGATGCTGTTGGGCGCCATGCTGGGGAAGGCCTTCTTACGCAACACCCCCATTTCGAGGGTGCCCAATGCCAGAATCATGATCAGCAGCAGGTTGGCAGCAACCGGGTTACTGGCAAACCAAGGGATCAGGCCGCGATAGCTCGTGCGCCTACTCATGCCCCCCCACCTCCACGACGTCCACTGCCATACCCTGCAGATAACTGTTCAACGGCTTTGCCACGACCAGTTGGGGGGTCGCGGCCAACGCCTCGGGGCGGCGACGTAAATCGCCTGCTGGTCGCTGAACAGCACATCGGCCGCGAAGCTGGCCAGCGTGCCACTCGCCTGCACATACCATATCTCGCCATTCTGACTCAGGGCTGAGGCGGGCAGCTTCCACAGGCCATCCAGGCTGCGCCCCGCCAGATGGACTTCGACGAAGGTGCCCGGCAAGAGCGCTGGCTGGCGCTCGAGAGGGGACTCCACCGCCACCACCAGTGATCGCTGACGCGTCTCGCCCTGGTGGTACTCGACACGCTGCACGTAGCCCAGCCAGCGCTCACCGGTCTCGACACCCAAAAGCTCGACGGGCCAGCGCGCCTCGATCATCGCCAGCGCATTGAGCAACCGGCTCCAGTGGTCGGCCGACAGCGGTACGGCGGCCTCGAAACGCTCGGTGCTGTAGAGGGTGGCGACCTCGCTGCCGGCCTGCAAATAACTACCGGGTGCCACCGCTCGACTCACCACCAGCGCATCGAAAGGCGCCACGATCCGGGTATGCTCGAGATCTCGTTGGGCACTCGCCAGGCTACGCTCGGCATGCCGCAGCGCAGCCTGTGCGGCGGCCAGTTGCGGCTGACGCAATACCAGCTCGGAGTCGGGCTCACCAGCGAGCCCTGCGCTGCGCCATTCGGCACCCGCCTGCTGCCCCTGGCGCTGCTCCTCGAGCAGCGTCACACGAGCGCTTGCCAGCGTCGCTTCAGCGCTGGCAAGGGCTTCGCGATAGCTCTCATCCTCCAGCCGCACCAACAGCTCGCCGCGTGACAGTTGGCGCCCTGTCTCGAAGCCATCCGCCATTTCCAGGACCTGCCCCGCAACCTGGGCAATCACGTTCAGCTCATGACGCGGACGTAGCTCACCATATCCCTCCACACGCGCCTCATGGCGGCTCGCCTGGACGTGTAACACAGCCACACTGGGGCGCTGGACGAGCGCGGGCTGGGCCGGCGGCTGGCGCTCGGCCACGCGGCCCATCTGATGTATGACATAAAGGCCGACCGACGCGGCCAAGCACAGCGCGGCGGCCAGGACGAACCATTGGAAGTGGCGACGGATCATGCGGAGGCTCCCAGGCCCAGTGCCAAGCCCAGGGCGACACGGTTGGCCAGACGTTCATGGATCAAATCATTGAGCTGCGATTCGAGATCGTAGGTCTGCTGCTGGATGCTGAGCAGGTCGAGCAGCGTGACCAGACCCAGCCGATAGCGACTCTGGTAGTGCTCGTGGCTGCGGCGCGCGCTGGCCAGGGCAGCCTCGGTATGCGCCTGTCGACTCGCCAGCGACGCTTCGAGGCCGATGGCATCTTCGACGTCGCTCACCGCCTCGAGCAGCACCTCCCGATAGGCCTGGTAGGCCTGAGCTTCCTGCAGTTCGGCGATATGTGCCGCCGCCTTGAGGCCACCGCCCTGGAACAGCGGCTGGGTCAGCTGGCCGAGCAGTGACCAGAGTGGATCGCTGAGCAGTAGCGCCCGTGGCCGGCTGGCCGCATCCTCGAGCGCCGCGGTAAGATTCAGCGAAGGCAGCATCTCCTTGTAGGCGATACCCCGGCGCAGCCCGGCAGCCTCGAGCGCGGCGTAGGCGGCCTGTAGGTCGGGACGCCGGGCAAGGGTCTGTTCGGGCAGCGAGGGCAGTGCAATCAGGGTCTCGGGAAAGGCCTCAGGCAGTTCGATATCAGCGTCTGCGGACCGCCCCAACAGGCCGCCCAGCGAGCGCTGCTGCTGGGCCAGTGCCTCCTCGCGCTGGGACAGGGTCGCCCGCGCACTGGCGGTGTTGCTGCGCGCCGTATCGAGCTCCTCCAACGTGCCCAGCCCCGCACGGTAGCGCTGCACGATCAACGCCTCGTTCTCGGCCAGCGACGTCACCCGCGCGGCTTCGATAGCGATGCTGCGCCGCTGGGCGATCAGCGCCAGCCAAGCGCTCATCGTCTCCGCCACCAGCGTGTCTCGGGCAGCCACGTAGAGGGCATGCTGCTGCTCGGCATCCTTGCCAGCGGCGCTTTCAGCGTCGGCCAACTTGCGCCATGGGTCGGCCTCCCAGGCCACCGTCACGCCAGCGCGATAGCCGACACCGTCGGCCTCGTCACGCGTGGTGGTGAACTCGGCTTGCCCTGCCGACAGCCGCGACGCACTCGTCTCGACCACCTCGGCCAGGCGCATCTTCAACGTCAGTAGCGTCTGCTGAAGACCGGGATTGGCTGACAGCGCCTCTTCCACCAAGGCCTCGAGCGTATCGCTGGGAATCAGCTCAACCAGCGTGGTGGCGGTCTGCGCCGCCGCGGGCGATGGCCAGTCTGCCACCTCGCGTCGCGCCTCGACGGCCTGGGCCGGGTAGTCGTACTCGGCCTGGCCAAGTGCAGCGCAGCCGGCCAACGCAAGCGAGATTGCCAATGGCAGAAGACGTTTTGGCCACACAATTGGACACATGATCTGTATAGCTCCTCTCCCCTCCTGTCGATATATCGCGGAGCCGAACCGGGCGATGTCACCCTAGTGGTGTCGGGGTTAACGCAGGGTTATGCATGGCATACAAAAAAACCGCCCCAGGCAGGGCGGCAATGCAGGGGAACACCACCCATGCACTGGATGGCGAGAACAAGAATGGCGTGTCGGCGGTTAAGGGAAGGTTAATGCTCGGCCAGCTGGCTCGCGACTATCTCGCCGATGCGCTTTATTGCGGCCTCGACCCTGGCGGTCAAGGGCGCCGCGTAGTTGAGGCGCAGGCAGTTGCGATACTTGCCCGAGGCCGAGAACAGCGACCCAGGGGCGATATGCAGAGACTCCTCGCTCAGCCGCGCATTGAGTCGCACGCAGTCAATCTCGCCCGGCAGCTCCAGCCATAGCAGGAAGCCGCCCTGGGGATCGCTCACCCGGATGCCTGGAGGGAAGTCTCGCATCACCCAGTCAAGCATGATGTCGCGCTGGCGCTGGTACTGGCGCACCATCCCGTGCAGGTGGCGCTCGTAATGACCGTGGGCAACGAACTCCGCCACCGCCAGTTGCGGCAGGGTCGCCGAGGCGCCGGTGGAGACGTACTTCATGTGCAGCACTTGGTCACGGTAGCGCCCCGGCGCGATCCAGCCGACCCGCAGTCCCGGCACCAGCGTCTTGGAGAAGGCGCTGCATAGCAGCACCCTGCCATCGTCGTCGAAGCTCTTGATAGTGCGCGGGCGCGGCGTGGCAAAGGCCAGGTCGCCATAGATATCGTCCTCGATGATCGCCACGTCGAAGCGCTGGGCAAGGGCGACCAGTGCACGCTTGCGGGCCTCAGGCATGGTATAGCCGAGGGGGTTGTTGCAGGTCGGGGTGACCTGGATGGCCCGCACCGGCCACTGCTCCAGGGCCAGCTCCAGCGCCTCCAGGCTGATGCCGGTTTGCGGGTCGGTAGGAATCTCCAGTGCCTTGAGCTTTTGGGCCTTGAGGATCTGCATGGTGCCGTAGAAGCTCGGCGAGTCCACCGCCACCACGTCGCCGGAGCCAGCCAGGGTTCGCAGGCTGAGCGACAGCGCCTCCTGGCAGCCGGTGGTGACCAGCAGGTCGTCAGGATGCAACAGGCATCCTGACGTCGTCGCCAGGCGGGCAATCTGGCGACGCAGCTCGAGGCTACCGGCCAGGCCATCATAGTTGAGATCCTGCGCAGCAGCCCGCCGATGCAGCGTCGAGAGCCGACGTAGCAGCGGCCTGAGCGTCGCAGCCTCGAGGTCGGGGATGCCGCGCCCCAGCCTCAGCAGCCGGTCGTGGCTTGGCGACTCACTCACCAACTCCAGTACCTGGTCCCACTGCGAGACGTCCAGCGGCCGCTGGGCGGGGCGCGAGACGCTGGGCAGCACGCTGGGGGCGATCCGCGCCGCAACGAAATAGCCCGAGCGTGGCCGCGCCTCGACGGCACCGCCCTTCTCCAGACGCCGATAGGCCTCCTGCACCGTGGAAACGCTGACCCGAAACTCCTGGCACAGCTGGCGGATCGACGGCAGCCGATCGCCAGTGCGATACAGGCCCTGCTCGATGCGCTCGCCGATCGCTTGAGCCACTGTTTGATAACGATTCATGACAGATCCACAGCAACCAAACAAGCAGCCATACAGATAACATAAATTGGCTGTTACAGAAGCCCAAAAACCCCTTCTGTATCTATAAAACAATCAAAGTCTGAGTCTGTATCGTGCCCGGCGCTCTCAATAACCTATCAGGGTGTCCCATAGAGGAAACGGTCATGCTCCACGACAACCTGATCACACTTTTCGCTACCTGGCGGCGACAGGCACAGCGCCACCGCTCGCGGCGCCGACTGCAGGAGCTGGATCGTCATCTTCTGGATGACATTGGTATTGACCGCCGCACCGCACTGCACGAGGCACGCAAACCATTCTGGAAGCCCTGACCCGGCGGCTCGATAGCTAACGGAGACGGACAGCGCCCCGCGTGGCGCTACAGATCCCCGAACCGGTACTGCAGCAGCGCAAGTGCCACCACCGGGGCGGTCTCGGTGCGCAGGATACGCGGGCCTAGGGTGAGGGGAGAGAAGTCGGCCTGCAGGGCGGCGTCGACCTCGGCCGGTGACAAGCCACCTTCGGGACCGATCAGCAGCGCCGCATCCCGCACGCTGCGAGTCGCGGCCAAGGCGCCGTCGGTGGCGGGGTGCAGCACCAGGCGCAGCGTTTCGCAGCGGGCCGCCAGCCAGTCGCCAAGCGGCAATGGCGGGTGCACCGGCGGCAGCGTGGCGCGACCGCACTGCTCGCAGGCGCTGGCGGCCACCGCCTGCCAGTGGGCGAGCTTCTTGGCTTCCCGCTCCCCCTTGAGGCGCACGTCGCCGTGCTCGGTGTAGAGCGGCGTGATGGCGGCCACGCCCAGTTCCACGGCCTTCTGGATGGCGTAGTCCATGCGGTCGCCCTTGGAGATCGCCTGGCCCAGATGCACCGCCAACGGTGACTCACCGCGGCCGCTGTTGATGGCCTCAATGCGCGCCACCACCCGTTTGCGCTCCACTTCGACCAGCACCGCACGGGCCTCCTGGCCGCATCCGTCGAACAGCGCCAGCCGTTCGCCGGGGCGCATGCGTAGTACCCGCGCCACGTGGCGGGCCGGCCCCTCGGGCAGAACGACGTCGCCGCCAACGGTGAAGTCGGCGGCGACATGGATGCGCGGGCCGCTCATCGAGCCACTCCGCGAGTCACGAGCAGGTGCATGGGCCCTTACTGCGTGGTCTCGCTGGCCTGCTGGGCCTCGCGCTTCTTCTTCTGGGCGTAGATCGCCTCGAAGTTGACCGGCGCCAGCATCAGCGGCGGGAAGCCACCGCGGTTGACCAGGTTGTCGATGCACTCGCGGGCATAGGGGAACAGCACGTTGGGGCAGAAGGCGCCCAGGGTGTGCTCGAGCTGCTGCCCTTCGATGCCGCCGATGCGGAACAGGCCGGCCTGCTCGATCTCGGCCAGGAACGACGTGTTGCCGGTCTCGCTGTGCTTGACCTCGGCGGTGACCTTGACCACTACCTCGAAGAGATCTTCACTGACCTGGCTGCTCGAGGTGTTGAGGTCGAGGCCGACCTTGGGCTTGAACGGCTGCTGAAACACCGCTGGCGCGTTGGGCGACTCGAAGGAGATATCCTTGACGTAGATGCGCTGCAGGGAGAATTTCAGCTGCGGCTTTTCCTGATCACCGGCAGCGCCCTGGGGATTGCTGGCTGCGGGCTGATTGTTGTCTTCCGCCATGAGAAGGGTCCTTGACGTCTGTTGCGTGTGATAAGTGAGTAGCGCTGGTTACTTCTTGACCACCGGCATGCCGTCGGCCTGCCACTGGGTCATGCCACCCTTGAGCTTGAAGGCGCGCTCGAAGCCGGCCTTCTCCAGTTTGGCCTGGGCGGCACCGGATGACTGGCCGTGCTTGCAGACCACGATGATCGGCTTGTCCTTCGACTTTTCCAACTCGCTGATGCGGTTGTCGAGCTTGCTCTGGGGAATGCTGCGCGCCCCGGCAATATGGCCGGCCTTGAAGTCGTTGGCCTCGCGAATATCGACCACCACGGCGTCTTCGCGGTTGATCAGCTGGGTCGCCTCGCTGGCCGAGACACCGCTCTTGCTGCTGCCTTTCACCTCATAGGCGATCCAGGCGGTCAGCACCAACAGGAACGCCCCCACCAGCAGCGGGTGGTTCTGCACGAATTCGAAGAGCTGGTCGATCATGGGTCCGGATAACTCTTGTTGGGTAACGGTTGCGCCGAGCGGCGCCCAGTATACACAAGCTGCAAGATAACGTCTGCGCGCCGGCCGCCAGCCTCACGGCTATTGCAGTTGCCTCCCAGCGAAGGACGCCGGGGACAGGCCGAAGAGGAGGTTTGCGCCATGGATGGTGCAATGTAGCGCCCAGGGACGGGTTTACAGCGCCTCCTCGCAGGCCTGTCGACGGATCAGTCCGAGCGGTGCTGCCTCTTGCGATCGCCCTGCCACCAGGCTGACGCCCGGCGCGGCTGTGCGATATGATGCCCCATGGAGCCGTGAGTCGCGACCCCGGGACCCCGGGCACGACGCTTATCAATGAGGCCAATTGCATGTCTGATGCCACCCCGCGCCCCGTGGCGCTGATCATCCTCGATGGCTACGGCCACAACGAGGCCCTCGAGGCCAACGCCGTCGCCGCCGCCGACACGCCAGTGATGGACCGCCTGCAGCGCGACTGCCCCAGCAGCTTGATCCATACCGACGGCAAGTATGTCGGCCTGCCCGACGGCCAGATGGGCAACTCCGAGGTCGGCCATATGAACCTCGGCGCCGGGCGCATCGTCTATCAGGACTTCACCCGCATCACCAAGGCCATCGAAGACGGCGACCTTGACCATAATGCCGTTCTGACCCGCCCCCTGGATGCCGCCGTGGATAACGAGCGCGCCGTGCACCTGCTCGGCCTGCTGTCGCCGGGTGGCGTGCACAGCCATGACGACCACATTATCGCCATGGCCGAACTGGCCGCACGGCGCGGCGCCCAGCGCATCTACGTGCACGCCTTCCTCGACGGCCGCGACATGCCGCCCAAGAGCGCCCTGGCCTCCATCGAACGCGTCAACGAGCGGCTCTCCGAGCTGGTCGGCGCCGATAACGGCTTCATCGCCTCGGTGATCGGCCGCTACTACGCCATGGACCGCGACAACCGCTGGGATCGCGTCGAGAAGGCCTATCGGTTGATCACCGAGGCCGCCGGCGAGTTCGACGCGGTCAGCGCCGAGGTCGCGCTACGCGAGGCCTACCAGCGCGATGAGAGCGACGAGTTCGTCAGCGCCACCAGCGTGCGCCCCAACAATGCCCCGGTGGTCATCGAGGACGGCGACGCGGCGATCTTCATGAACTTCCGCGCCGACCGCGCCCGCGAGCTGACCCGCGCCTTCGTCGAGGATGGCTTCGACGGTTTCACCCGCCGCACACGGCCGCGGCTCGCCGGCGACGGCCTGGTGATGCTCACCCAGTACGCCGCCGACATCCCGGCACCGGCGGCCTTTCCGCCCGTGGCGCTGACCAACACCCTGGGTGAGGTGGTGGCCGCGCGCGGCCTGACCCAGCTGCGTATCGCCGAGACCGAGAAATACCCCCACGTGACCTTCTTTTTCTCAGGCGGCCAAGAAGCCGAGTACCCCGGCGAAACCCGCATCCTGGTGCCCTCGCCGCGGGACGTGAAGACCTACGACGAAAAGCCCGAGATGAGCGCCTATGAGCTCACCGACAAGCTGGTGGCCGCCATCGAGTCCGGCGCCCACGACCTGATCGTCTGCAACTACGCCAACGGCGATATGGTCGGCCATACCGGCGACTTCGACGCCGCGGTCAAGGCCATTGAGACGGTGGACGTGTGCCTGGGCCGCGTGGTCGAGGCCATCCAGCGCGCCGGCGGTGCCTGCCTGGTCACCGCCGACCACGGCAACGCCGAGCAGATGGTCAATCCCGAGACCGGCAACCCGCATACCGCCCACACCACCTTCGAGGTGCCGCTGGTCTACGTCGGTGAGCGCAAGGTCAGCCTGCAGGACGACGGCAGCCTGTGCGACCTGGCGCCGACGCTGCTGGCGATGATGGGCCAGGCGGTTCCCGCGGAGATGACCGGGCGCGTGCTGATCGACGCAGCGTGAGGCCTGGCATGCGGCGCAGCGGCCTGGCGGCGCTGGCGGCGGGGCTGCTGCTGAGCCTGCCGCTCGCGACCGATGCCAGCGAAGGCCGCGAACGGCGCGCCCAGGAGCGCCTCGACGCCATCGGCAGCGAGATCCAGGCGGTGTCGCGGCGCCTCGAGGCGACCCGCGAGGACCGCGACGACGCCGATCGCGAGCTGCGGGAGGTCGAGACCGCCCTAGCCACGACTCACCGCCGCCTGGATACGCTGCAGGCCGAGCGCCGCGAGGTCGCCGACGAGATCGACGAACTCGAGCGTCAGCGCGGCGTGCTCGAGGCCGAGCGCAACGCCCAACTCGACGCGCTGGCCACCCAGCTCGAGGCGCTCTACCGCCTCGGTCGCACCCCGCAGCTCAAACTGCTGCTCAACCAGGACGACCCGGCACGCCTCGACCGCCTGCAGACCTATCTCAACCACCTGAGCCGTGCCCGCAACGAGCGCCTCGATGCCATCGCCGCCCTTGATGAGCACCTGGCCGACAACCAGGCCGCTCTCGATGAGCGCGACACCGAACTGGCTGCCCTCGGTGACGAACTGGCCGAACGTAGCGCCGACCTAGCCGCACAGATGCAGGAGCGCGAGGCGCTGGTGGCCTCGCTAGACGCGCGCTACACCAGCGAGCAGGAGCGCCTCGACGGCCTTGACCGCGACCGCGACGACGCCGAGCGGGTGCTCCAGCAGGTGCGCGAGGAAATGGCACGCCTCTCCGAGCCACCGCCCTCCACCGCCATCGCCGAGACCCAGGGCGACCTGCCGTGGCCGGTGCAGGGCTCGGTGACCTCGAGCTTCGGCCGCGGCGACGGCATCAGTCGTAACGGCATGCTGATCCAGGCCGGCGAAGGCACCCCGGTGGTCGCCGTGCACGCCGGCCGGGTGGTGTTCGCCGACTGGATGCGCGGCTTCGGCAACCTGCTGATCGTCGACCACGGCGACCAGGTCATGACCCTTCACGCCCACCTGCAGCACTTCTCCGCCGAGGTCGGCAGCGCCGTGTCCCGCGGCGACGAGCTCGGCGCCGTGGGTAACAGCGGCGGCCAAGGGCGTGCCGCCCTCTACTTCGAGGTGCGCCGCAACGGTGAGCCAATCGATCCTCAAGGCTGGATCGCACAACGCTGAGCCGCTGTGGTCATACGGGGACTATGGATTCACCGACGGCGCAGCGGCTATGCTGGGCATCACCGACGGCGTGCGCTGGTGCCGTCTCTTACCTGCGGATCGGAGTCATCATGCTCGACACTGCTAGCAAACACCTGATCGCCTGGGCCGCCGCGCTGGCGCTGCTGGCGATGCCCCTGCACGCCACGGCGGCCAATAGCACCCCGGGCAACGAGCTGCCGGTCGAGGACGTCCAGACCTTCGCCGAGATCTTCGAGCGCATCAAGCGCGCCTACGTCGATGAGGTCGACGACAGCACCCTGTTGCGCAATGCCATGCGCGGCATGCTCAGCGAGCTCGACCCGCACTCCGCCTATCTCGACCAGGACGAGTTTCGCACCCTGCGCGAGTCGACCCAGGGCGAATTCGGCGGCATCGGCATCGAAGTGGGCATGGAAGATGGCCAGTTGACGGTGATCACCCCCATCGACGACACCCCGGCCTCGCGTGCCGGCCTGCAGGCCCGCGACCTGATCATCAGCGTCGAAGGCCAGTCCACCGACCGCATGTCGCTGCAGGAGGCGGTCAACCTGATGCGTGGCGAGCCCGGCACCGAGCTCGAGATCACCATCCAGCGCCGCGGCGAAGACAGCCCCCGCGAGCTCAGCCTGACCCGCGAGGTGATCCGCAGCGAGAGCGTGCGCAGCGAGCTGCTCGAGCCCGGCTACGGCTACCTGCGGGTCAGCCAGTTCCAGAACCGCACCGGCGAGCAGGTGCATCAGGCGCTGGCGCGCATGGAGGCCGATACCCCCCTTGACGGTCTGGTGCTCGACCTGCGCAACAACCCCGGCGGCGTGCTGCAGGCCGCCGTGGCGGTCTCCGACGCCTTCCTCGACAGCGGCCTGATCGTCTACACCGAGGGCCGCCTCGCCGACAGCGAGCTGAGCTTCTCGGCCAACCGCGACACCGCTGCCCCGGACGTGCCGCTGGTGGTACTGATCAACGGTGGCAGCGCCTCGGCGGCGGAGATCGTCGCCGGCGCGCTGCAGGACCAGCGCCGCGGCGTGGTGATGGGCACCGATAGCTTCGGCAAGGGCTCGGTGCAGCAAGTCATGCCGCTGGGCAACGGCGACGGCCTCAAGCTGACCACCGCGCTCTACTACACCCCCAACGGCCGCTCGATCCAGGCCCAGGGCATCGTGCCCGACGTGGAAGTGGTGCGTGGTCGCCTGGAAGTCACCGACAGCGGCCGCCAGCTGCGCGAAGCCGACCTCGAGGGCCACCTGCGTTCGCGTGAAGAGCAGCGCGAGCGTGGTACGGGGCTTAGCGAGCGGCTGCGCGACGACTACCAGCTCAACGAGGCGCTCAACCTTCTCAAGGCCCTCAACGTGGTCAACCGGCGGCCGTCCGCCGCCGGCTGAGCCACCCGGCCCCTCACCATCAATGAAATCAGGGCGTGGCGGTCAACCGCCAAGCCCCGATGTGTGTTAGCGGCGGGCAACAATCAGCCAGCGCTCTCCTTGCCATCCAACCACTCGCGAATGATCTGGCGATGCCGCTCGCGGCCATAGCTGGGAAAGTGGCCGCCGTGGACCACGCTAACCGGCAGCTCGAGAAGGCGGCGCATGGAGCGCTCGTAGTCGGCGGCGTTGGCGTGGTAGGTGTCCTCGATCAGCGGCCCGTCGTAGACGATGTCGCCAGAGAACAGGATGCCGCTGCGCGCCTCCCAAAGTGCGATACCGCCGGGGGAGTGCCCCGGGGTATGGATCACCTCGAAGACGCGGTCGCCGAGGTCGATGACGTCGCCTCCTTCCACCAGCCGGGTCGCGGGGGCCGCCCTGACCGCGTAGGTGGTGGCCGCGAAGGGCTCGGGGGGCAGCCGCTCGAAGATATCATCGCTGACGTAGGGATCAGCCAGCGTGACGCGGCGCCCCGGCTGGGCCAGGATCTCCGCCTCGCCGCGATGCACCACGCGCTCGTCGAACTCGTGGTGACAGCCGATATGGTCGAAGTGGGTATGGCTGGCCACCGCGGTCAGGGAGCGCTCGGTGACCAGCGGCACCCACTCGCGCAGCGACACCACACCCATGCCGCTGTCCACCAGCATGTCGCGATCGCGGCCGCGCACATGCCAGATATTGCAGCGATAGAAGGCCTGGATGAAGGGCTCTTCGATATGCGTGACGCCGTCTCCCACGTTGCACGTGGCGTACCACTCCGCGGCGCTAGCACGTGTACTCATGAAACGCTCTCCTCGGCAGCGAAGACGCTCAGCCGCGCCGGATCCACCGACAGCGTCAGCCGCGCCCCGGGCTGCGGCTGCACCTCGGGCGGCAGGTGGGCAATCAGCGTCGTCTCGGCGTCATCATCGCAGTGTAGGTGACAGCGGAAGTGGGTGCCGAAGAAGGCGCTATCGCCGACCCGCGCACTGCCCAGCGACCAGCCCTCGCTGCCGCTGCGGATCTGCTCGGGGCGCAGGCAGACGGTAAAGGGCCCGTCGCCGACCAGCGCCTCGGGGGGCGCAAGGTGCCCAAACGGCGTCTCCAATCCCTGGGGCCCTCGCGTGGCCGGGAGGCGATTGGTCTCACCCATGAAGTTGGCAGCAAACAGGCTGGCGGGGCGCTGATAGACCCGCTCCGGCGGGCCCACGTCCTCGATGCGGCCACGATTCATCACCACGATGCGATCGGCGATGGCCATCGCCTCCTCCTGGTCGTGGGTGACGTGGATGAAGGTGGTGCCGAACTCGCGCTGCAGGCTCTTGAGCTCATCCTGCATGGTGCGCCGCAGCTTGAGATCCAGCGCGCCCAGCGGCTCGTCCAACAGCAATACGTCCGGCTCCACCGCCAACGCCCGGGCCAGCGCTACTCGCTGACGCTGGCCGCCGGACAGTTCATGGGGCCGCTTGCCGGCATCGCCGTGCAGCCCGACGAGCTCCAGCAGCCGCTCGGCGCGGGCGTGGCGCTCGCGCCGCGCCATGCCCCGCATGCGCAGCCCGAAGGCGACATTGTCGCGCAGGGTCATGTGCGGAAACAGCGCATAGTCCTGGAACATGGTGGTGGTGGGCCGCTTGGCCGGCGTCACGCCGGTCATGTCACGCCCAGCAATCTTCACCGCGCCTTGGGTGGGCACGATGAAACCGCCCAGGATCGACAGCAGGGTGGTCTTGCCGCAGCCCGACGGGCCGAGCAGCACGATGTACTCCCCCGTGTCGATCTCCAGCGCTATATCGCTCAGGGCACGAAAATCTACGAAATCGTGGCACAGCGACTCGATGGTAATGGGAGCAGTCATGGGCGGCGCCTTGCGAAGATGAACAGTTCGAGTAGCAGCACGATGGCGGCGGAGCCGAGAAATACCAGGCTGCCGATGGCGTTGGTCTTCGACGAGAGGCCCGAACGCAGCAGGCTCCAGATCTCTACCGGCAGGGTCACCTCGAAGCGCGTGAGCAGAAAGGCGATCACGAACTCGTCCCAGCTCAGCGTCATGGCCAGGAAGAACGCCGCCAGAATCGCCGGCGCCAGCATCGGCACCGTGACCTGGGTGATCACCCGCGCCTCGCCGGCGCCGAGATCGCGGGCCGCGCGTTCGATATTCTGCTGCTGGGCCCCCATCGAGGCGTAGATGATGGCAAAGCACAGCGGCAGGTTGATCACCACGTGGCCGATGCCCGCCGCCCACAGCGACAGGCCGATACCCAGTTGGTTGAAGACGATCAGCAGGCCGAGACCAACGATCAGGTAGCTGACGGTCATCGGCGCGATCAGCAGGCCGCGCAGCCACACTGACCCCGGCAGTACGTGTCGGGCCAGGCCGTAGGCGGCCAGAAAACCCAGCACGCAGGCGGTCAGCGACGAGCCCACCGCCACCATCAGCGAATGCCCCAGCGCCGCCATCAGGCGCCGGTCGCCGAGCACCTCGCCGTACCAGCGTAGCGTCGGCCCCTCGAAGGGCGGTAGCGGCAGGCTGCCATCCTTGAACGAGAACAGCACCAGCGACGCCACCGGCAGATAGATGAAGGCGAAGGCTAGCAACAGATATCCCCACTGCAGTCCGCGCATGTTCATACCCTATCCAGTCGTAGCCAGCGCGCGCAGGCCAGGTAGGCCAGCGTCACCAGGCCCATCAGCACGATCGACAGCGCCGCGGCCAGCGGGAAGTCGCCGCGGCGTCCCAGCTGCACCATGATCACCTGGGGCACGGTCAGCTCGTTGTTGCCGCCGAGGATCTGCGGCGTGATGTAGTCGCCGATGCACAGCACGAAGGTCAGGAAGGCACCGACCATGATGCCCGGCAGGGTCAGCGGCAGAATCACATGGCGAAACGCCTGCCAGCCATTGGCGCCGAGATCGGTGGCCGCACGCCGGTAGTTGGGCGACAGCTGCACTAGGTTGGCGAAGATGGTCAGGGTCAGCAGCATCACGAAGAAGTGCACGAAGCCGGTCAGCGTGGCGAAGCGCGTGCTGGCCATCTCCAGCGGCTCGGCGATCACTCCCAGCGCCATCAGCGCCTTGTTGACCACCCCCTCCCGCGACAGCACCAGCAGCCAGGAGTAGGAGCGCACCACATAGGAAGTCCAGAACGGCAGGATCGCCAACAGCAGCACCAGCCGCTGCCAGCGCGACGGCACCCGAAAGGCGATGATCCAGGCCAGCGGATAGGCCAGCAGCACCGACACCAGCGTTACCGTGAGAGTGATCTGCAGCGACACGATAATGGCGCCAGTCAGGAACGACTGCCCGAACAGGCGTCGGTAGTTGGCCAGATCGAGGCCCCAGATCAGCTCGCGGCCCTCCAGGGTCGCCAGGCTCATCGCCAGCATGATGGCGAAGGGCGCGACGAAGAAGGCCAGTGTCCAGAGCAGGGCCGGGGATACGAACCCCCAGCCGCGTAGCGTGGTGGAGAGCGCCATGGTCAGTGCTGCAGCATCTCGAGCCACAGATCCTGCATCTGGCCATCGAGCTGGGCATCGGGGCCGGATACAGCTGGGTGCGCGACAGGTAGTCGTCCTGCTCATCCCAGCGCAGCACCTGCTTCTGCTCGTCGCTGAGCAGCTCAGCGGCACGCTGGTTGGCCGGCATGCCCCAGAAGCACGATGAGGTGGCTAGCGCCGCCTGGCCTTCCGGGCTGACGATGTACTTGACGAACTCTACCGCCAGATCGCGATTGTGGCTCTCCTCGAGCACGGCGAGGGACTGCGACCAGCGCACCGCGCCCTGCTCGGGAATTGTCCAGGTCAGCTCGGACTGCTCCTCGGCCAGCACCGCGGTCAACCACTCACCGCCGCCAACGATGATGTCGGCCTCGCCGGTGGCCAGGGCGGTCTGGCTCGCCACCACTTCGCCCACCGAGCGCGATGCCGCCTTCATCTTGAACAGCTCCTCGCGAATCGCTGGCAGATCCTCGGCGGTAAGCGTCTGGGTATCCAGCCCCAGGCCCGCCGCGACCAGGCCGATCACTGGCAGGTAGTAGTCGTATATCGCAATCCGCGAGCCGCTCTCGCCGGACCAGATCGCCAGCAAATCATCGAGATCGGCGGGATCGACCCGGTCGGCGTTGTAGGAGATGGTGTTGTAGCCGAACTTCTCGGTCACCGCATAGGTGGTGCCATCGACGCTGTTGCTGGAGGCCATCACCACCTCGGGGAAGAAGTCGTCGGTGGGCAGCTCGTCATCCGGCAGCGCGGCCAGCAGGCCGGCTTCGACGGCGCGCGGCACGTCGATGGTATCGATCACCAGCACGTCCCAGTCGCCGGGCCGCGACTGCTCGAGCATGGCAAAGGCGGCACCGGTACCCTCATACTCGCGCAGATTGACGGTGACTCCGTGGGCCTCCTCGAAGGGCTCGATCAGCGAGGCATCGGTGTGGTCGCACCACACCAGGGCATTGAGGCTGTCTTGGGCCTGGGCGGGCATCGCCGTCAGGCCGAACAGAGCACAGGCGGGCAGGCCGGCGGCCTGCGCAAAACGGATCTTGTTCATGTTGTTATCTCCCGGTGTTGGGTAGCGGCCGGCAGCGATTGAGCACTGACTGGCTCAAAAAAATATTGAATAGATTCAAGTTTGACGTCAATAATATTTTTAAACGTTACTCATCACCCGGGAGACGGTGGTTGACGGGACTTCGTACACGCCAGAAAGCCGACCGCAAACGCCGCATCCTCAAGGCGTCCATGCTGCTGTTTCGTCGCAGCGGCTACCGCCATGTGCGCATCGAGGATATCGCCGAGGTCGCCGAGGTCTCGGTGGGCACGGTCTACAACTACTATGCCACCAAGGGCGATATCCTGATCGCCATCGTCGCCATGGAGGTCGAGGAGGTGCTCGCCGCCGGCGAGGCACTGCTGGCCACCCCGCCGGTGGCAATGCGCGGTGCCCTGCAGGCGCTGATCAGCCACTACTACGACCACTCGCTCAATTACCTGAGCAAGGAGATGTGGCGCGCCGCCATGGCGCTCTCCATCGAAGCGCCGCTGACGCCAAATGGAGTGCTCTATCATCAGCTCGATGACCGCTTGCGGGCCCAGGTACAGGCGCTGCTTGCCAGCGGGCAGGCGCAGGGGGAGGTCGATCCACGGCTGGATACCGACGCCTTGGGCGACCTGCTGTTCAACAGCCTCAATATGATGTTCGTGGAGTTCGTCAGCGACGATGCCATGACCCTGGAAGCGCTCAAGTTGCGCCTGTCGCGTCAGCTCGACGCCATGACGCGGGTCTGGGCCTCGGCCGCTCACGGAACGGCCTAGCCAAGGCGGTGATGGCGCCGGCACGACTCAGCGGCAGGCTGCGGGCAGGCGGCCGCGCTCACCGATGGCCTGGCGCATCAGCAGTCGCTTGAGTGGGGTCAGCCGGTCGACACCGGAGAGACCGACGTTGCGCGCCAGGGTCAGCGCCGGATGGCGTGCGCCGAACAGCAGCCGGAAGCCATCCATCAGCGCCAGCATCGCAGCATTGTCGCCACGCCGGCGCCGGGCATAGCGCGACAGGATGCGCGGATCACCGAGCGACGCGCCGCGGCGCTGCGCCTGGATGAGTTCCTCGGCAAGCACCGCAGCATCCATCAGGCCCAGGTTGGCCCCCTGGCCGGCCAGCGGGTGGATGCTGTGCGCGGCGTCACCGATCAGTGCCAGGCCGGGCAGTACATAGTCGCGGGCATGGCGCTGCACCAGCGGGATGCCAATGGCGTCATCGATGACCTCGACGTCACCCAGGCGCCCCTCGAATGCCTCCTGCAGCGCTACCGCCAGCGCGGAACGCGGCAGGCCGGCCAATCGCTCGGCCTCGGCCGGCGACGTCGACCAGACGATAGAGCAGTAGTGCGGCTCGCCTTCGAGCGTCAACGGTAGAAAGGCCAGCGGTCCGCTGGCGAGGAATACCTGGCGGGCGACCCCGGCATGGCTCCGCTCCACGCGCACCGTGGTCACCAGTGCATGCTGGCCAGTCGGCGCCTCCTGGGTCGCGATGCCGGCCAGCTCGCGCAACTGCGAGCGCCCCCCGTCGGCGGCCACCACCAGCGGCGCTTCCAGCGTCTCGCCATCCTCAAGCGTCAGGCGGCTGCCCGCGCCGCCGTGTGCAAGCTCGGCGGCCCGGGCGGCATAGCGCTGGGTGACGCTGGGCAATTCGGCCAGGCGCGCCTCGAGTGCTGCCAGCAGCACCTCGTTCTCGACGATATGGCCGAGTTCGGGCACGCCGGCCTGATCTGCGCTGAAGTGAATCTCACCGCTGCCCTCGCCGTCCCACACCTGCATACCGGTATAGGGCGTGGTGCGCGCCAGGCGCGGCCATACCCCAAGCCCCGCGAGAAGGCGCTGCGACACCGGCGTCAAAGCACTGACCCGCGGCGAGGGGGTGTCGCCCGGCACATAGGGCTGGGACAGCGGTGCAGGTCGCCCATCGACCACCATCACCGCCAGTCCGGCACTGCCCAGCAGCGCCGCCAGACTGGCGCCCACCATGCCGCCACCGACGATGATCACTTGCGCCTGCATGGGCGTCTCCTCAGCCACTGAGCGATGTCGTCGAGTATCTCATGCCGGCGCGGTGCACTCGAGCCAGCATCGTGCGATACACAAAACCGGTGGAAATGTTTTTCATAGCCGTCTATTTTGTGTACACAATAACCGAGAGTAGTGTGTCGACAAAACCCACTAGCGGTATACAAAAACAGTGCACAGTAGAGGCTAACCCATGAGCAACTCCCAACAGGGCCAGCGGCCCTCGCGCACCATCAATCAGGATCCGGATGCCATGCCGCCGCTCGGCAAGGCCATCCCGCTGGGCCTGCAGCACATCATGGCAATGTTCGCCGGTAACGTGACCCCGCCGATCATCATCGCCGGGGTGATCGGCGCCGCCACCGGTGAGCAGATATTCCTGATTCAGGTGGCGCTGTTCGTGGCCGGCATCTCGACGCTGATCCAGACCATCGGCATGGGGCCGATCGGCGCCCGCCTGCCCATCGTCCAGGGCACCAGCTTCGGCTTCCTGCCGGTGGCCCTGCCGCTGGCCAACGCCTTCGGGCTCGCCGCGGTGCTGGGCGCCTCCTTGATCGCCGGCCTGCTGCAGATCGTGCTGGGCGCCTTTCTCAAGAAGATCCGCCACTGGTTCTCGCCGGTGGTCACCGGCATCGTAGTGCTGTTGATCGGCATCACCCTGATGCCGGTGGGTCTCAACTACGCTGCCGGCGGGGTGGGGGCCGATGATTTTGCCTCGCCCACCAATCTGGGCCTGGCGCTGTTCGTGCTGGTGGTGACCATCGTCGCGCACCAGTTCGGCCGCGGTTTTCTCAAGGCCGCTTCGGTGCTGGTGGGCCTGACCAGCGGCTATCTGGTGGCGATCGCCCTGGGCATGGTCGATTTCTCCAGCGTCACCGACGCCGCCTGGTTCGCCATTCCCCAGCCGCTGCAGTACGGACTGGAATTCCACCTGACCGCCATCGTCGGCATGACCCTGATCATGTTCGTGGTCGGCCTCGAGACCATCGGCAACATCTCCGCCATCACCATCGGCGGTGCCGGCCGCCAGGCCAAGGACCGCGAGCTCTCCGGCGGTGTGATGGCCGACGGCGTGGCCACCTCCTTCGCCGCGCTCTTCAACACCCTGCCCAACACCGCCTATGCCCAGAACGTCGGCTTGATCACCCTGACCGGCGTGGTCAGCCGCCACGTGGTGACCATCGGCGGCATCCTGCTGATCTGCATGGGCCTGTTCCCCAAGCTGGGCGGCCTGGTGGCGGCCATGCCGCATGCGGTGCTGGGCGGCGCCGGCGTGGTGATGTTCGGCATGATCGCCTCGGCGGGGCTCAAGATCATCCAGGAGTGCGAGCTCAATCAGCGCGCCATGCTGATCATCGCCGTCGCCATGAGCCTGGGTATCGGCCTGCCGGCGGTGGAGGCCATTGCCGAGACCATGCCCGGCCAGATTGGTCTACTGCTCAAGTCAGGCCTGGTGCCGGCGGCACTCGCCGCCCTGCTGCTAGACGCCGTGCTGCCGGGCAAGCCGGGGCGCCAGCAGCCCGCCGCCGAAAACGCCGTGGCCAGCAAGAGCGAAGGCGCCAAGTCCAATATCTGATCAGCGCTCCAGTCCCATCGCGCGCCGCGCCAGGCCGCGGCGTAGCGGCCCCACCAGATTGAGCCCCACCAGACCCGCGGCGCGGGCGTGGGAGAGCCAGCCGTTGTCGATGCCGAACAGCCGGATCAGGCCGTCGCTGAAGCGAATCACGTTATGCCGGTCGACGCCGCGACGCCGCTCGAGGTCGGCCAGCGTCTCGGCACTGCCCGGCCCCAGCCCGCGCTGCTGGGCAACCTCGAGCGCCGCGACCAGATCCATCACCCCGCGCAGCGCCAGGTTGAAGCCCTGACCGGCCACCGGATGCAGCGCATGGGCGGCATTGCCCAGCACTACCAGCCCCGGGCGGGTCGGCTCCTCGGCGGTGACCAGCGACAGCGGGTAGCAGTGGCGAGCCCCGACGCGGCGGAAGCGGCCGGCGCGATCGCCGAACGCCGCTTGCAGCCGGGCCAGGAAATCGCTGTCGGAAAGCGCCAGGGTGGCCCGCTCGGCCCCCGCACGGTGGGTCCAAATCAGCTCCATGCGCTGGCCCGAGAGCGGCAGCAGCGCCAGCGGGCCATCCGCTGTGAAACGCTCGAAGGCCATGCCGCAGTGCGGCTTGCCGACCTCGAGGTTGGCGATCAATGCCACCTGGTCGTAGGGCGTGGCCTGGCTGGCGATGCCCAACTGCTCCTTGAGTCCCGAGCGGCCGCCGTCGGCCAGCACCGTCAGCTCGGCGTCGAGGGTCGCGCCATCCGACAGCCGCAGGCGATGCCCCCCAGCCTGGGGCGCGATCGTCTCGACCCGCGCCGGGCAGTGCCATTCTAGGGCCAGCGTCGCCAGCCGCTGGTGCAGCACCCGCCCCAGCCAGGCATTGGGGATCACATGGCCCAGCGCCGCCACGTCCAGCTCCTCGGCGCTGAGGCGGGTCACGCCCAGCCGTCCGCGCTCACTGATGTGGATGTCACGAATCGGCTCGGCCTGCTCGACGAGGCTCGACCACAGCCCCAGGCGGGCGAAATGCTCACAGGAGCCCTGGGCGATGGCGCTGGCGCGCGCATCGAAGCTGGGTTGCGGTTCCTGCTCGGCGTCTATACTCGAAGGCAGCGTGGCCGGTTCGATCACCGCCACCTTGAGTGCGTGGCGCTCGATCAGCGGCGCCAGGGCCGCCGCTAGGCTAGCACCGACCAGCCCACCGCCGACGATGGCGATATCCACTCGACTGACTGCCTGCTTCATGCGTAGCGCACCTCGCTGCAATTACGTAATTTACGTAATGTGGTTCTTCCTATGCCGCATGCTGATCACGAAGTGACCATCAGCACCTCGATATCCTCGACCCGCTTGGGCACCGCCGCGGTCAGCACCTCGTGGCCTCTGGCCGTCACTGCCACATCGTCCTCGATGCGAATGCCGATCCCGCGATACTCGGCGGGAATGTCCTCGGCATCGGAAACGTAGAGGCCCGGCTCCACGGTAAGCACCATGCCCGGCACCAGCGGTCGCGGCTCGCCGTCGAGGCGATAGTCGCCGACGTCATGGACGTCCAGCCCCAGCCAGTGCGAGGTGGAGTGCAGATAAAAGCGGCGGTAGGCGTCGCTGTCGATGTTGGCCTCGAGCTCGCCCTCGAGCAGGCCCAGCGCCAGCAGCCCCTGGGTCAGGTCGCGTACCACGCCGTCGTGGATCGACTTGAGCGTCACCCCCGGCGCCACCGCCGCCACGGCGCGCTCCTGGGCCGCCAGCACTACCTCGTAGAGCGCGCGCTGCGCCGCGCTGAAGCGGCCGCTGACCGGGAAGGTGCGGGTGATGTCGCCGGCATAGAGATCGAACTCGGCACCGGCGTCGATCAGCACTAGCTCGCCGTCGCGTAGCACATCGCGATTGGAGATGTAGTGCAGTACACAGGCGTTGGCGCCGCCGCCGACGATGCTGGCATAGGCCGGGCCGCTGGCGCCGTGCCACATGAACTCGTGCTCCAGCTCGGCCTGCAACTGGTACTCATGCAGGCCCGGCGCTGCGGTGCGCATGGCGCGTAGGTGGGCACGCGCCGAGATCTCGCCGGCATGGCGCAGCAGCGCCAGCTCCGCCTCGCTCTTGACCAGGCGCTGCTGGTGAATCAGCTCGGCCACGTCGCTGAAGCGACTCGGCGGCACGGCACCCTGACGGCGGCGCGCCTGCAGCTCGCCGCGTAGCGACTCGGCCAGGGCCACGACCTCGGCGTCATCCAGGGGTAGATACAGCGTCTCACGGCCATCGAGCAGCTCGGCCAGCCGCGCCTCGCGCTCGGCGTTCTCGAATGCCTGGTCGATGCCGAACTCGGCCTCGGCACCCGCGGCACCGAGGCGTACGCCGGTCCAGGCCTCGAGGCTGGCGTCCTTGTCCTGGCAGAACAGCACGCATTCGCCAGCCTCGCGACCGGGCAGCAGCAGCAGCAGGGCATCCGGCTCGGGGAAGCCGGTCAGGTAGTGGAAATCGCTGTCCTGGCGAAAGGCGAACTCGCTGTCCCGCGAGCGGGTCACCAGGGTCGCCGCCGGCAGCAGCACGGCGCTATTGGGCGCCAGCGCCGCCATCAGCGTGAAGCGACGATCACGATATTCAGCAAGGCCGATCGGTGCCGGCCGTGGCAGGGCGGGGGGCAGCGACTTGACATCTTGAGACGGCATTCAGTGGGGCTCCTCGACCTGTTCGACCTGGGGCTTGCCGGGGTGCTGCTCGGTATACAGCAGCATCGCCGCCATGCGTACGTGCTCGGTCAGCGCGAACAGGTCATTCTCGTTTTCGCTGCTCTCCTCGAGCTCGGTGTCGATGGCGGCCAACCCCTCGAGGTCATCCAGCGCTTCGCGCAGTGGCGCGGACCAGCCCTGGCGGCGCTCGGAGTCGACATCATTGAGCACCTCAAGGAAGCCCAGCGTCCACTCCTGCAGGCCGCGGGCGCGCTCGGCCAGCGAGAACATCTCATCGGGTAGCAGCGGCTCGTAGTTGAGCGCTTCGCCAGCCAGCGTCTCGAGACTCTGGCGACGCCAGGTCAACAGCACCTCGGCGCTTTCCTGGTCGCGGGGCTGGTCGACGCCCAGCGCATCACAGAGCTCATTGAGCCAGGCCTCGGCGGCCAAGTCGTGGAGGGCCAGGCCGGCGGCCAGCCGGCCATCGAGAAAGGCCGGCGACTGCAGGCTGCCGTGAACGAGAAAGGCATCGGCGACGTCGGAGAAGCTGAGCTGGTGGTTGATCAGTGACATGACAAAACATCCGCGGGAGTAGGGCGAGCCACAGCGGCGCGTTGACCGTCTGCAAGCGGCTCTCTTATGATGATCGAATAGCCATAGCCTAACGCATCTGCCCCACTATTGGCCCACCCTCATCCCTTGCCCGGGAGCGCACCATGACCGATGACAGCCGGCCGACCACCGAGATCACGCTGCTGGGGCGCAGCTACGTGATCGCCTGCCCGCCGGAGGAGCAGGCGCAGCTCAACCGCGCGTCTCGCTACCTGGATCGCGCCATGCACGGCATCCATGCCCGCGGCAAGGTGCTCGGCGCCGAGAAGATCGCCCTCATGGCGGCCCTCAATATTACCCACGAGCTACTCCAGGCCCTCGACGAGCGCAAGGACAGCGAGGCCGCCCTGGAGCGGCTAGGCGAGCGCCTCGAGCAGGCCGTGGCCGACGTCACGCCGCGCTGAGCCGCGGCGATAATTCACGCCGTCGCTTTGGCGCACCCGCCGCCTCTGTTAGGATGAGGACGTTCTCTGGGGTGTGCGCCAGTCGTTATAGTCCCTCGAGCCTATGCGCAGTACCCAGGGGGCCAAATGCTAGACAGACCCGTGTGCATGTCCGTGCGACGGAAAGCCTGACGGTCTGTCTGCGGCCACCCACCTTGAACCAATGGGTTCAAGGGCCAGAACGGCAGCGGCACTCCGGGGAACTCTTCATACCTTATTGCGCGATTTCCGCTCTGTGACACACACCATCTCGACACTTGCCGAGCAGCGCCGCCAGCTGCGTCGTGACCTGCGTCGCCGCCGCCGTGCGCTGAGCGCCAGCCAGCAGCGCGATGCCTCACGCCGTCTTTGCCATCAGCTACGCCAGCTGCCCGAGCTGCAGCGCGCGCGACGCGTGGCCCTGTACCTGCCCAACGACGGCGAAATCGATCCCACGCCGCTACTCGACTGGCTCGAACGGCGCGGCGCCAGGGCCTATCTGCCGGTGCTGATGCCGCTGGCCGACAACCGCCTGTGGTTCGTCCACTATCATGCCGATACGCCAATGGTGCGCAATCGCTTCGGCATCCTCGAACCCAGCACGCGCCACGCCGCGCACCGCGCGCGACGCCTGCCGGCCTGGACGCTGGACCTGGTGCTGCTGCCACTGGTGGGCTTCGACGCCCACGGCCAGCGCATGGGCATGGGCGGCGGCTTCTACGACCGCAGTTTCGCTTTTACCCGCCGTGGCGGTCCGCGACCGCGTCTGCTCGGCGTCGCCCACGCCTGCCAGCAGGTTGCGGCGCTGCCCAGCGCCGGCTGGGACATCCCACTGGATGCCATCGCTAGCGATGCCGGGGTGATACGCCCGCCGCGCGCTACCTGAACCATCCACGAAAAAGCCGATGCAGGTTACCCCGCATCGGCTCGGTCGTTCTCTGGTCATGGCACTGCCGTGCCAGGGATGTCTGCTCAGCTGCCGGCGAGTGCCTGGGCGTAGCCGGTCGCCACGACACCGATGACAAACAGCAGCGCCAATGCCATGACCAGATCGGGCTTGCGCTTCATGGAGAGCTCCGTGGAATTGTTACATTCGGAAACGTTAATGTCGCCCCTGACGACAGCCTGACTATAGGCCTCAAGGGCGACAAAAACAACCGCCACAATTCCGCGATTAGGCCATCAAACCCCTGCCATATCGGCAGCAGGGAGTGAGTTGGCGCTTACTACGCCATGCCGTTATGAATCACGCCATGAATAGCCGGTAGGCGGCGTTGTCGCTCTCCTTCCAATAGCGATAGCCGATGGCATCGAAGTGCTCCTCGACGTGGGTGCGGTCGCCGTTGGGGATCTGCATGCCCACCAGTACCCGCCCATAGGCAGCGCCGTGGTTACGATAGTGAAACAGTGAAATGTTCCAGTCGTGGGGCAGGTGGGTGAGAAAATTCATCAGCGCCCCGGGGCGCTCGGGAAACTCGAAGCGGTAGACCTCCTCCTCGAAATGCTGCTTGGGGCGGCCGCCCCGAGGTGACGAATATGTAGCTTGGCCAACTCGTTGTCGGTGAGGTCCTCTACCGGATAGTCGGCATCACGTAGCCGGTCGATCACCGCCTGGCGATCCTCGCCGCCGGGCTTGACCTGTACCCCGACGAAGATATGCGCATGTGCAGGGTCGGCATAGCGGTAGTTGAACTCGGTGACCATGCGCTTGCCGATGGTCTTGCAGAACTTCTTGAAACTGCCCGGCTGCTCGGGAATGGTTACCGCCAGGATCGCTTCGCGCTGTTCGCCGAGCTCGGTACGCTCGGCGATGTGCTGCAGGCGGTCGAAGTTGGTATTGGCACCGGAGTTGATGCACAGCAGGGTCTGGCCTTCGACGCCGGTCTGCTGGACATACTTCTTGAGCCCCGCCAGCGATAGTGCCCCGGAGGTTTCTGCCACCGCCCGGGTATCGTCGAAGATATCCTTGACCGCGGCGCACATTTCGTCGGTATTGACGGTGATCACCTCATCGACCAGGTCGCGCATGATCTTGAACGGCATCTCGCCGATCTGTGCCACTGCCACGCCCTCGGCAAACACCCCGACCTGATCCAGGGTCACCCGCTTGCCGGCTTCCAGCGCCGCCTTGAGGCAGGCGCTATCTTCGGCCTCGACGCCGATCACCTTGATATCGGGCCGCAGATACTTGAGGTAAGCCGCCACCCCGGCGATCAGGCCGCCGCCGCCCACAGGCACGAACACCGCGTCGAGGCGACCGCTGTGCTGGCGCAGGATCTCCACGCCGATGGTGCCCTGGCCGGCGATCACGTCGATATCGTCGAACGGCGGAATGTAGGTGTAGCCGTGCTCGGCCACCAGCTCGCGGGCATGTTCGGCGGCCGCCGAGAAGGCGTCGCCCTTGAGGATCACCTTGGCGCCCCGGGCGCGCACTGCCTGGACCTTGATATCGGGGGTAATGCGCGGCATCACGATCACCGCCTTGACCCCCATCAGCTTGGCGGCCATGGCCAGGCCCTGGGCATGGTTGCCCGCCGAGGCGGCGATCACGCCCTTGGCCTTCTGCGCCTCGCTGAGCTGGGCCATCTTGTTGAAGGCGCCGCGAATCTTGAAGGAGTAGACCGGCTGCAGGTCCTCGCGCTTGATCAGGATCTGGTTGTTGAAGCGGCGGGAGAGGAAGGGTGCCGGGGAGATCGGCGTTTCACGGGCGGCATCGTAGACCCGGGCCTGGAGAATCTTCTTGACGGTAGCTTCGAGCATCCTGATGTCCTGATGGGGAAAGCGGCGAGAGAAGCGCCTGCCGTAAACGACAGAGAAAACCCCTATTGGTAGCATTGCCGCGGCCCCGGCGTCCAGCGCGCCATCCACAGCTGTAAGCTACACCGCTCGGGACTGATCCGTCGGCAGGGCTGCGAGGGGGCAACACCCACACAGCGGCGGGTGGCTGACGTATACTGGCGGCGCCCACATTCACCAGCCACGATCAACTCCCATGACCCAAGACGAACTCAAGGACACCGTGGCCGCCGCCGCCATCGATGAAATCCGTCCGCATCTCGCCCGCAACAGCGTGCTCGGCATCGGCACAGGCTCCACGGCCAATCTTTTCATCGACCGCCTGGCCGCGCTGCGCGACGACTTCAAGGGCGCCGTGGCCAGCTCCGAGGCCAGCGCCGAGCGCCTGCGGGGCCACGACATCGAGGTCTTCGAGCTCAACGAGGTCGGCAGCGTGCCTTTCTACATCGACGGCGCAGACGAAGTGAACGCTCACCTACACATGATCAAGGGCGGCGGCGCGGCGCTGACCCGCGAGAAGATCGTCGCCGCCTGTAGCGAGCGCTTCATTTGTATCGCCGACGCCTCCAAGCGGGTGACGCGCCTCGGCGCCTTCCCGCTACCGGTGGAGGTGATCCCCATGGCACGCTCCTATGTCGCCCGCGAGCTGGTCAAGCTCGGCGCCGACCCGGTCTATCGCCAGGGGGTAGTGACCGACAACGGCAACCAGATCATCGACTGCTTCGACTTCATGATCGACGACCCGCTGGCCATGGAGGCGCGCCTCAACGCCATCGTCGGGGTCGTCACCAACGGCCTGTTCGCCGCCCGCGGTGCCGACGTACTGCTGCTGGGCGGTAGCAACGGGGTCGAGCGGCTGACGCCCACCGAGTAGGCGAACGCTCACTCACCTTGCAGAAGTTGCGCCAGCCCTTCCCGGGTACGTGCCAGGGCGCCGCGATTAGCCGCCACCACCCGCTGGCCAGCTACGCCCTGGCGTAGCCGCTCGGCGGCGTCGTCGAACAGGGTGGCGAGTGCAGTCGCCAAGCCACGCGCGTCGGCGACGCGCACCAGCGCGCGAACCTCATCCAGCGTCTCGGCGATGTCCGCGAAGTTGGCCAGCTGCTCGCCGCTCAGCAGCGGCGTACCCATCGCCGCCGGCTCGAGCAGGTTGTGACCGCCCACCGGCACCAGGCTACCGCCGACGAAGGCCAGGTCGGCGGCGCCGTAGAGCTGGGTGAGCTCACCCAGGGTATCGCCCAGGTAGACGGCGTCATTCCGCCCCGGTAGCTGCCCCCGCGAGCGGCGCGGCGCCGACATGCCCTGTGCCGCACACAGCGCCGCGACCGCCGCGAAACGCTGCGGATGACGGGGCACCAGGATCAGCAGGGCGTCAGGGTGAGAGCGGCGCAGCAGCGCATGGGCCTCGAGCAGCTGCTCGTCTTCTCCCGGGTGGGTGGAGCCAGCGATCCATACCGGCCGGTTGCCGAGCTCCGTACGCAGCGCCTCTGCCGCGCTGCGCAGCTCAGGCGCCACGCTGATATCGAACTTCAGCGAGCCCACTGCCTGGCTGCGTTCGGCGGCCATGCCCAGCGCCCGGAAGCGGGCAAGATCCTCCGCCGACTTGGCGGCCAGCCAGTCGACCCCGCACAGTGCGTCCTGCATCAGCGGCCGGATTCGCCGGTAGCGCGTGAAGGCCCGCGACGAGAGCCGGCCGTTGACCACCGCCAGCGGTACGCCCCGTCGGCGGCAGGCGGCCAGCAGGTTGGGCCACAGCTCAGTTTCGAAGATGATCGCCATTTGCGGTGCCAGCCGCGCCACGAAGCGCTGCGTCGCCCCAGGGTAGTCCAGGGGCAGGAAGCGGTGGTGAAGCCGCGCCGCCAGGCCCGTCTCGTGGCGCGCGGCGATCAGCGCCTCGACGCGCTCGGCACCGGTGGCGGTCATGGTGGTGACCATGAGGTGATGAGTGGGGTAGTCGTCGAGCAGCGCTTCGATCAGCGGCCGGGCGGCCTGCACTTCGCCCAGCGAGGCGCAGTGCAACCACAGGCAGGGCCCGGGCAGTGGCGCAATCAGCCCCAGACGCTCGCAGCGCGGCCGAGCGGGACGCTGCTCGCGCCACACCCGACGCCACACCAGCGGCGTCAGCAGCGCCAGCGCCAGCGAATAGAGCCACCGCGCCCAAGGCTTGCCCGCCGCCATCAGCGCTCGCGATCGAGAATGGTGGAGATCATGGCGGTGGTCGAGACCCCGTCCTCGAAGCCCAGCACGCGCACCTCGCCGCCGGCGTCACGTACCGCCTGGCCACCGGCGATATCCTCGGGCCGGTAGTCGCCGCCCTTGACCAGGATATCCGGCAACAGCGCCTCGATCAGGCGCTGTGGGGTGTCCTCGCCGAAGGGCACCACCCAGTCCACGGCGCCGAGGCCGGAGAGCACCTGCATGCGCCGCGCCAGCGGGTTGATGGGGCGCTTGGGACCCTTCAACCGTGCGATGGAGCCGTCGTCGTTGACCGCCACGATCAAGCGGTCGCCGAGCTGGCGGGCGTGCTCCAGGTAGGCGACATGGCCGGCGTGGAGGATGTCGAAGCAGCCGTTGGTCATCACTACCCGCTCGCCGCGGGCCTGGGCAGCGCGCACCGCCTCGATCAGCGGTGTCTCGTCGATCACCCCGAACTCGGCGAGCTTGTCGCCATGCACGGCGGTATAGAGCTCGGCGATCGACAGCGTCGCGGTACCCGGCTTGGCCACCACCAGGCCGGCGGCCAGGTTGGCCAGGGTCATGGCCTCGGCGAAGCCATGGTCGGCGGCCAGCGCCAGGCCGAGCACGCCGATTACTGTATCGCCGGCGCCGGTGACGTCGAACACCTCGCGTGCACGGGTCGGCAGGTGCAGCGGCGCGTGATCGCCACGAATCAGCGTCATGCCCTTTTCGCTGCGGGTGATCAACAGCGCCTCCAACTCGAGCTCGGCGCGCAGCGCCTCGCCCTTGGCCGCCAGCTCGGCGTCGCTGCGGCAGGCGCCGACCACCGCCTCGAATTCGGTGAGATTGGGGGTGATCACGCTGGCGCCGCGGTAGCGGCGAAAGTCGCTGCCCTTGGGGTCGACCAGCACGCGCTTGCCGGCACCGCGCACCAACGCGATCAGTTCCTCGATGCGATTGAGCGTACCCTTGCCGTAGTCGGAGAGGATCACCAGGTCGACGCCGTCCAGCGCCGCCGCGACGCGTTCGGTGAGGCCGCGGGTGTCAACCTCGCCAAGCCCCTGCTCGAAGTCGAGACGAATCAACTGCTGGTTGCGACTCATCACGCGCAGCTTGGTGATCGTGGGTATCTCGCTGCTGCGCTGAAAGTGAGTGCTCACGCCGGCATCTTCGAGGCTGGCAGTGAGCAGGTCGGCGTTGGCGTCGTCGCCGACCAGGCCGGCGAGGCCGGCATGGCCACCCAGCGAGGCGATGTTGAGCGCCACGTTGGCGGCACCGCCGGGGCGGTCGTCGGCCTCTTCCACGCGCACCACCGGCACCGGCGCCTCGGGGGAGATCCGCGAGGTACCACCGTGCCAGTAGCGGTCGAGCATGGCATCGCCGACCACCAGCACGCGGGCATGTTCCAGGGCGGTGAGGTCAAGTTTCATCACGGGGCTCCGAGAGCAGAGTGTCCAAACGGTCGATGACGTCGTCGGCGGCGATCAGCGACATGGCGTCGGGGTGGCGCACCCGCTCGCCCCAGCCGAGCGCCTCGATGTCCTTGTGCAAAAAGTGCGCCACCGCCTGGGGATAGCGGTCCACCGCCAGGTGGCGCCAGTTGTATGGGCCGCTGCGCTGCAGATTGGTGGTGGCGTAGAGGCCGATCACCGGCGTATTCAAGGCATTGGCCATGTGCACCGGCCCGGAGTCCGGGGCGATCACCGCCTGCGCCTCGTCGATCAGCGCCAGTAGCCCCTTGAGCGACAGCTGGCCGACGCCATCCACCAGCGCCTCGCGGTCCGGCACCAGGGCGGCGATGCGCTCGCACATCTCGCGCTCCTTGGCGGTACCGCTGCCGGTGAGCAGCGTGACCAGGCCATACTGCTGCCAGGCGTGCTCGATCACCGCGGCAAAGCCCTCCGCCGACCAGTTGCGAAAGTTGCGCACTCGCACGCTGCTGCACGGGCTGATCACCAGGTAGCGGCGCCCGGCGCTCAGCCGTCGGGCCTCGTCGAAGGCCGCGTCGGGAATACTGAGCCGCCACTCGGGACGGGTATCCTCGACGTCGAGCAGGCGTGCGAAGTCCATGAATGACTCGAGCACGTGGGCGCGCGGGTGCGGTGGCAGCTGGCGGTGGGTAAACCAGTGCTGGGCGTCCTTGGCACGAGCCTTGTCGTAGCCCACCCGCACTGCGGCCTTGAGCCCAAGCGACAGCAGGCTGGCACGGATCGCCTGCTGCATGTGCAGCAGCACGTCGAAGCGCGTCTCGGCGAGCTCGCGCCACAGCGCGCGCATGCCGGCCAGGCCTGAAGCCTTGTCGTAGACCACGAACTCGACCCCGGACAGGCCCGACAGTAGACTGTGCTCGCTCTTGCCGATGATCCAGGTGATGCGCGCCTCGGGCCACTGGCGCTGCAAGGCACGCACGGTGGGTACCAGATTACACACATCGCCCAGCGCCGATAGGCGCAGGATGCCGATATGGCGGGGCTGGACGGGTAGAGGACGCTTCATGCAGTTGGCAAGGTTCCAGGCGGCGAAAGCATACATTCTATATGATGCGCACAGTGTATGTGACGCCTTGCCTGCCTCACAAATCGACCCCGCACTGTTCACCACCGCCTATTGGCGCCAGCACGGCGCCGTGGTGGGCGAAGCACCCGGGCGCGGCACCAGCCTGTTCGTGCAGGCTGGTACCGAACAGTGGGTGCTGCGCGACTACCGCCGCGGCGGCCTGATCGGCCGCGTCATCCGCGACCACTACCTGTGGACCGGCTTGGCGCGAACCCGCGCCTTCCGTGAGCTGCGCCTCACCGCCGAGCTCCACGCCCGCGGCCTGCCGGTGCCACCGCCGGTGGCGGCCTGCGTCTGGCGCTCAGGCCTGAGCTACCGGGCGGCGCTGATCACCGGGCGGCTGGCCGGCACCCGGGCGCTGGCCGAGCGGCTGGCCGACGCCGACGCCTCGCTGCTGGAGCGGGTCGGCACCACCATCGCGCGCTTCCATGCCGCCGGCCTCGACCACGTCGACCTCAACGCCCGCAACCTGCTGGTCGATGCTGCAGGCCAGGTATGGCTGATCGACCTCGATCGTTGCCGGCTGCGCCAATCCGGCGCCTGGCAGGCCGCAAATCTCGACCGCCTGGCGCGCTCGCTGGCCAAGTTCGACGCCCCGCCAGCGGCCATGGAAGCAATCCGCCGCGGCTATCGTTCCTCAGTGACCTTCGGTGGATAGAGTCGCGCCAGCAATCCTTCCAGGCCAGCGATGATATCCATCCGCCCCGGCACCTGGCCATCGCGGTGGAACACCGCTTCGTGGCAATCCTCATAGCGCGGCCAGTAACGAAACGGCACCGTCATGAAGAAAATTCCCAGCGTCGGCGTGTGCGTAGCCAGCGCCAGGTTACGTACGCCGGTATCCCCGGAAACCAGCACACTGGACTCGGCCATGAAGTGCCCAAGCACCTCGAGGTCGAGCCGCGGCTGGACGCTAACATGGGCATGCCGGGCCACTACCTCAGCCAGAAACGCGCCGTTCTCCTCAACCTTGTGCCCCTCAAGCAGCACGTGCTCGAACTGCGGCAGCCGCCCTGCGGCCTGATCGATCACCTCGCACCATGACCCCGGCGACAGCGATTTTTCCGCCACCGCGGCAAAAGGAAAGTAAACGATCCTCGGCCTCACTAACTCGCGACGATGTCGCGGCATGGCGAACTCCAGCGGATACTGGGGTTTGTGACCCATGATCTTGAGGAAGTCGAGCAGCACCTCAGCTTCGTAGTGAAAGTCCGAGCGCAGGATACCAATATCGAACAGTAGCCGATTAAAGATTCGCCGATAGGGAAAACCAAGCTTGACGCGAGCCGGTGTCAGCAATGTCAGCAGTCGCGAGCGCGCAGTGTCGGCAAGGTCAAACAGCACGTCGGGCTCACCAAGCGCCTTTAGCTGCGACCACTTGCCGCTCAGACTCCGCTCTTCAGTATCGAGCACATGTACCGCATCGACCAGATCGGTCGGCAGCGCATATTGATAGCGGCTGATGGTGCTCAGCGTGATGTGCGCACCGGGAAAGAAGCGCCGCAGCTCGACCAGAAAGGGCCGCGTAGCCATCATGTCACCGAAGGCGCACTGACGGATCACGACGATGCGCCGCACGCTATCGGCATGCAGACGCGACAACCAGCGGCGCCCGGTATGATTAAGATAGCCGCCTTTTTCCACCCAGGCCTTCATGCTGCCTCCTTGCTGGTGTCGGCTGCCACATAGGCGTTACATAGCGCCGCCACATGGGCGCTCAACGAGAAGTCCCGGCGTACCCGCTCCTCGGCCGCCACGCCCAGCCGCTGGCGCAGCGCGAGGTCGTCGGCCAGGGCTTCCAACTGCCGCGCCCAGGCGTCGGGGTTGTCGGCGGCGGCCAGGCGCCCGACCGCGCCGTCGAGCAACTCGGGAATCGCCCCGCTGTCGGCGCCGATCACCACCCGCCCGGCGGCCATCGCCTCGATCACCGTCAGCCCGAACGCCTCGTTGGTGGAGGGAATGCAGACGATATCCAACGCCCTCAGCAAGCGCGGCAGGTCGGCGCGAAAGCCGCTGAAGCCAACCCGCTCGCCTAACCCCAGCGCCGCCACCTTGGCCTCGAGCTCGTCGACATAGGGCTCGTCGCTGCCTTCACTGGCATGCAAACCGCCGATCATCACGGCGTGCCAGTGCAGGGCCGGTGCCCGTGCGGCGAGTCGCGCCAGCGCCTCCAGCCAGATATCCTGGCCCTTGCCTGGCGTCAGCCGCCCGGGTAGGCCGATCAGCAGTGCCCCGGGCGGCGCGCCAAGCTCGCTACGCAGCGCGTCAATGTCGCCGTGGGCGGCATAGGGCGTCGGATCGATGCCCAGGTAGAGCCGCTGAATGCGCTCCGGGGGCAGCGCGAAGGCCTTGAGGTTGCGCGCCCGGGTGGCCTCGCTGATCGAGAATAGCCGGCTAAGTTTGCCGTAGGCCCAGCGATGGTAGAGTCCCTTCTTGGGCCGGGTCACGCCCATGTGCTCGGTGAAGAACAGCCGCAGGCCGGGCCGCAGCGTCTTGAGCAGTGCCGCCAGGCGCAGATCGGAGGACTTGTGGCAGTGCAGTACCTGGATGCGATGGCGCTGCAGATAGCCCAGGATGCGCGCCACTGCGAGCAGTGCGCCGCCGCGTGACGCCACCGTCAGCGGCGTCAGGCCCGCCGCCGTGAGGCTATCGGCAACCCGTGAGCCGGCCAGCGCCAGGCCGTGGACCTCCCAACCCTGGCGCTGCAGCTCGGGTATAATCCGCGAGGGATACATTTCCAGACCACCCCAGCCGCTCGAGAGGCAGATGTGCATGACCTTGTGCGACAAGACGACTCTCCCATGACCGCCCCTCAGGCAGCGCCGCGGCGCATTCTGGTGGTGCGTAACGATAAACTCGGCGACTTCATGCTCGCCTGGCCGGCGCTGGCCTGCCTCAGGCAGGCCGATGCCGCGCTGCATGTCACCGCCCTGGTGCCGGCCTACACCGCACCGCTGGCCGAGGCCTGCCCATGGATCGACGCGGTACTCCTCGACCCCGGCGACGGCGCCCCGCGCCAGGCCCAGCGCGAGCTGCTCGAGCAACTGCGCGCGGCGCGCTTCGATGCGCTGCTGACGCTGTTCTCGACGCCGCGCATCGCCTGGCTGAGCTTTCGCGCCGGCATCCCACTGCGGCTGGCGCCGGCCACCAAGTGGGCGCAGCTATTCTACAATCATCGCCTGGCACAGCGCAGGTCGCGCTCGCTAAAGCCCGAGTACGCCTACAACCTCGAGCTCGCCGAGGCGCTGCTGACGCGACTGGGCATTGCCCCGCCCCAGGTGGCACCGCCCTACTGGCCGCTCGACCCGACCCTGCGCGACGCCGAGCGCCAACGCCTGGCTACCGCCCTCGATCTCGACATCGGGCGGCCTTGGGTCTTCCTGCACCCGGGCAGCGGTGGCTCGGCGGTCAACCTAGACCTCGAGCAGTACGCCCACCTGGCCAGCGCCATCGCACGTCACGCCCAGGCCTCGCCGCACTGGCTGCTGACCTTCGGCCCCGGCGAACGCCAGGCCGCCGAGGCGCTGTGCGATGCGCTCGGCGAACATGGCCTGGGCGCCCAGCTGGTGCCGCCGCGTGACTCGCTGCGCGACTTTGCCCAGGGCCTCGCCGCCGCCGACCTGCTGATCGCCGGCTCCACCGGGCCGCTGCACGTGGCCGGCTGCCTGAACCTGGCTACCGTCGGCTTCTATCCGGCCAAACGCTCCTCGACGCCGCTGCGCTGGCAGACCTGCAACGCCGCCGAACGCCGCCTGGCCTTCAGCCCACCGCCCGGTAAAGACAGCGAGAGCGACATGTCGCGCATCGACCTCAACGACGCCGCCCTACGCATCAGCGCGCTGCTGGATCGTCAGGCGGTGCGGTCCGGGTTCTGACCCACAGGTCGGCGTACTTGGCGAAGGTCGAGTGCGCCGACAGCAGCGCCAGCAGCAGCCCAGCGCGACCGTCGAGAAACCCCGCCTTGAGCAGGTACATGCGCACGAAACAGCCCAGTCCGTGGCCAATCCCCGCCGCCAGGCTGCCGCGCTTGCCACGCGCGGCGCGCTGCTCGGCCCAGGCCTGGGCATAATGGGCCGACTTCTCCAGGTAGTGACGCAGGTCGCGGTAGGTAAAGTGCAGCAGGTCGCCCTGCAGGTCGTGCATCGCCAGGCCTTCGGGGTTGGTGAGTTTCTCGTGCACCAGGGCACTGTCGTAGCCGGCGCGCCCGCGCGGATAGAGCCGTGCGACCCGGTCGGGGTACCAGCCGGAATGACGAATGTAGGCGCCAAAGCACCACGACAGGCGCGCCACGCGATAGATGGCCGGCGCTCCGGCCAGCGCCGTCTCGATGCTGGCCCGCAGCGCGGGGGTGACGCGCTCGTCGGCATCGACCATCAGGATCCAGTCGCTCTCGACCAGCGCCTCGGCGCGCTGGCGCTGGACCCCGAAACCCTGCCAGTCGGCATTGACCTCGACCTTGTCGGCATTCTTGTCGGCGTAGCGCCGGGCGATCTCGACGCAGCCATCCTGGCTGCCGGCATCCAGCACCACCAGTTCATCGGCCCAGCGCAGGGTCTCCAGACAGGCGGCCAGGTTGTGGGCTTCATTCTTGACGATCACTACCGCGGCCAGCGACATGGGGCATCCTCGTGGGTCGGCAAACCGCCAAGTGTAGAGCGGCTCGTCGAGCCCGGCAAACGCGCGGCCACTGGCGTATGAGCGGGCTCCCAGCCTTGCTAAGCTAGGGACACTCCAAACCTGCCGAGCGCTTGCCATGTTTCAAGCCGTATTTCGTGACGCCAGGCTGCGCCAGCCACGCTGGTGGGCACTGCTCTTCCTGGGTGGCTGCCTGGCCTATGCCACCGCTTCGCTGCTGCCGCTGGGCCCCTGGCCGTTCTTCCTGGTCGCCGCGCTGTGGCTGCTCGCCGCCTATCTGTTCCGCTGGGGCGCGCCGCGCCGGCCACGGCCGCCCAAGGCGGTAATCCCCTGGTCGCTGGCTCCCCTGCTGCTGTGGTGGCTGTATGTCTACCTGGCGGCCAGCTTCGGCATCGTCGACCTCGGCGCCATCTACTTTCACCTCCAGGCAGGAATGGCCGATCACGGCGGCGCCAGCCGCGTGATGGCCGCCATCGTGTCCACGCTGTGCGCGCTGTTGATCATCGTCGCCTTCTCCTGGCTGGTGCGCCATGACCACCGCTGGCGACTGTTCGAGCGCATCCTGGCGCTGCTGCTGCTGGCCAGCAACCCGCTGCTTTACGGCATCACCCAGCGTAGCGCCGCCATCATCGCCGAGGACGGCGCCTGGCTCGACCGACGCTACGTGGAACCGGTCATTCACACTGCCCCGGATACCCCGCCAAATCTGCTGCTGATCTACCTCGAGAGTATCGAGCGGACCTACGCCGACCGCGAGCGCTTCGGCGACGCCTACACCGATCTCGACGCCATCGGCGAGGACGCCAAGGTCTTCGAGGGCGTGCGTCAACTCGACAACACCGGCTGGACCATGGCCGGCATGATCGCCAGCCAGTGCGGCTCACCGCTGATGCCCGCCGGACTGCTCCACGACCGTCAGTTCGAACCCCTCGACGAGGTGGTACCCGGGGTGACCTGCCTCGGCGACCTGCTCAGCGAGCAGGGCTACCGGCAAACCTACCTGGGCGGGGCCAGCAAGGCCTTCGCCGGCAAGGGGCTGTTCTACTACGGCCACGGCTACGACAGCGTGCTGGGTCGTGAGGAGCTGACCCCGCGAATGGAGGACCCGGAGTATCTCAACAACTGGGGGCTCTACGACGACACCCTGTTCGATTTCGTCATCGAGGAGGTGCGTGAACTAGCCTCTGGCGACGCACCCTGGAATCTCACCACCCTGACCATAGGTGGTCATGCGCCCCACGGCTATCCGGCCCAGCGCTGCCTCGACCGTCAGGGCGAGTTCGACGGCGTCGACATTCTCTACTCGGTGGAGTGCAACGCCTGGCTGACTCGCGAACTGCTCGACGACCTGGCCGCCGAGGGGCTGCTCGATAACACCCTGGTGGTCATCGCCAGCGACCACCTGACCATGCGCGTCTCGGCCTGGGACGAGCTGATCACCGGCCCCCGCGACAACACCTTCATGCTGCTCGGCAATGAGCTGGCGCCGCAGCGCATCGAGCGCGAGTCGTCGATGGTCGACGTCTTCCCGACCATCCTCGAGGCCTTGGGTTTCGAGATTCACCAGCATCGCGCCGGCCTCGGCGCCTCGCTACTGTCACCAGTGCAGACGCTGCTCGAACGCCATCAGTTGGAATTGATCAA
Organism: Halomonas socia; assembly: GCF_010977575.1. Taxonomy (GTDB): domain Bacteria; phylum Pseudomonadota; class Gammaproteobacteria; order Pseudomonadales; family Halomonadaceae; genus Franzmannia; species Franzmannia socia. The sequence continues at coordinate 1,345,889 of NZ_CP048812.1, read as the reverse complement.
CGCCAAGCTGCGCGAGGAGCGCGAACTGCAGCTGCGGCTATGGGATGGCCTCGCCCCGACGCAACGCGAGCAGGACGAAGGCCTGAGCGAGGAGGAGGAGCAGCTGCCGCCGGTGCTCTAAGCTGGCTCGCGCCCCTTGGGAGGGGCTGTCAGCGCAGCGAAGATGCGCTGCGGCGTCATCTGGTTGAGGCAGTTGGTATGCCCCAGCGGGCAGACCCGCGCGAAACACGGTGAGCACGACAGGCCCAGGCGGTGGATATGCGCCCGAGCGGTCAGCGGCGGCGTGAAATCCGGCGACGACGAACCGTAGAGCGCATGCACCCGGGTGCCCACCGCCGCGGCAACGTGCATCAACCCCGAGTCATTGGTCACCACCTGCTGGCAGTCGGCGAGCAGATCCACGGCATCGGCCAGACGCGTCTTGCCGCACAGGTTGTGCACGTGCTCCAGGCCAGCGGCGATTTGCTCGCCGTCCTCGACGTCCTTGGGGCCGCCCAGCACCCGCACTTCGAAGCCTGTCTCCACCAGCCAGATCGCCAGCTGCCGAAAGTAAGCCGGAGGCCACTGCTTGGCCGGGCCATATTCGGCCCCCGGCATCATGCCGATCGCCGGGCGCGACGATAACCCCAGGTCCAGACGCAGTTCGACGAGGTTGCCAGGGTCCACTGCCAGTCGCGGGCGGGGAATCGTGAAGTCGCCGCTGGCCGCCTCCGCGGCCGGCAAGCCCAGAGAGACGAAGCGCTTGACGGTCTGGTCGAGTACGCCCTTGTCGAGCAGACGACGTCGATTGAGCAGCACCAGCCGCTGTTCGCCGGTGAAGCCAAGGCGCTCCGGTACCCGCGCCAGAAACGGTACTAGCGCCGACTTCCACGAACGCGGCAGCACGATGGCGCGATCGAAGCGTCCGCGCAGCGATGTCGCCACCTTGCGCCGCACCCGCCAGCCGAACTCGCCGTGGCCGACGTCCAGCGCAATGGCCTCATCCACCTCGGCCATGCGCGACAGCATCGGCAGCGACCAAGCCGGCGCCACCACCCCGATGCGGCAACCAGGGTGGCGCGCCTTGAGGCTCATTAGCAGGCTCTGGGCCATCACCATGTCGCCGACCCAGGAGGGACCCACGACCAGGATCCGCTCGCCGGCATCAGCCATTCAACCACTCCAGATAGGCCCGCACGCCCTCGGCAACGGTCTTGAAGTCGTGGGGGTAGCCGGCTGCGCGCAGGCGTGAGATATCGGCGCGGGTATAGCTCTGGTAGCGCCCCTTGAGCTCATCGGGAAAGTCGATGAAATCGATCTGCCCACACCCATAGTAGTCGATTACGCTCTCGGCGATGGCCTTGAACGGTTCGGCACGGCCGCTGCCGAGGTTGAAGATGCCCGACTGCTCGGGGTGGTCGAGGAACCACAGGTTGACGTCGACCACGTCGCCGACATAAACGAAGTCGCGGCTCTGCATGCCGGCGTCATAGCCGTCCCAGGCGCCGAACAGCTTGGGGTTCTCGCCGGCCTGGACCTGGGTATGGTGGTGATAGGCGACGCTGGCCATCTTGCCCTTGTGCTGCTCGCGGGGGCCGTAGACATTGAAGTAGCGAAAGCCCACTACCTGGCTCGAGAACTGCTCCCAGCGCGCCCGCACGTACTGGTCGAAGAGCAGCTTGGAGTAGCCGTAGACGTTGAGCGGCCGCTCGTGCTCGGGGGCCTCGACGAACACCTCGCTGCCGCCATAGGTCGCGGCCGAAGAGGCGTACAGGAAGGGAATGCCCTTGCGCTGGCAGTAGTGCAGCAGCACCTTGGAGTACTCGAAGTTGTTGTCGAGCATGAAGCGGCCGTCCCACTCGGTGGTATCCGAACAGGCGCCCTCGTGGAAAATTGCCTCGATGCTGGGCAAGCCGGCGTCCTCGCCGCGTAGCTCGGCTTCGACGCGCATCAGGAAGTCGTCCTTGTCGAGATAGTCGCCCAGGGTGCAGTCGGCCAGGTTAACGAACTTGGTGCCATCGCTCAGGTCGTCGACCACCAGCACGTCGTCGCGGCCACGCGCATTCAGCGCCTTGACCAGATTGGCGCCGATGAAGCCGGCACCGCCCGTCACTACAATCATCTGTATGTCCTCTTGGTTGCCGCGCGCTGCCAGCGGCAGGCGTTGGACCGATGGCCAGGCCGACATTCCTACGCCGCGCCTATAACCGATTCGCTGGTAATTGTATACTTGGCGGTTCTTGAATTCATGGGCCAACGGTGCATCAGCAATGACACAGTCGACGCCAGACGTGACAACCTTCCAGGGCCTGATCCTTGCCCTGCAGCAATACTGGGCCGAACACGGCTGCGTGATCATGCAGCCGCTGGACATGGAAGTCGGTGCCGGCACGTTTCACCCGGCCACCTTCCTGCGCGCCATTGGTCCCGAGACCTGGAACGCCGCCTACGTGCAACCCTCGCGTCGCCCCACCGACGGCCGCTACGGCGAGAACCCCAACCGCCTGCAGCACTACTACCAGTTCCAGGTGGTCATGAAGCCCTCTCCTTCCGCTCTTCAGGACCTCTACCTGGGCTCCCTTGCACGCCTCGGCATCGACCCGCTGGTGCACGACATCCGCTTCGTCGAGGATAACTGGGAGTCGCCTACCCTCGGTGCCTGGGGCCTGGGCTGGGAGGTCTGGCTCAACGGCATGGAAGTCACCCAGTTCACCTACTTCCAGCAGGCCGGCGGCATCGAGTGCTATCCGGTCACCGGCGAACTGACCTACGGCCTGGAACGCATCGCCATGTACCTGCAGGACGTCGACAGCGTCTACGACCTGATCTGGACCCACGCCCCGGATGGCAGCAAGGTCACCTATGGCGACGTCTACCTGCAGAACGAGCGCGAGCAATCGGCTTATAACTTCGAGCATGCCGACGTACCGGCGCTGTTCGGCGCCTTCGACCATCAGGAACGCGAGTGCAGCAAGCTGCTCGACGCCGGCCTGCCGCTGCCCGCCTACGAGATGGTGCTCAAGGCCTCGCACACCTTCAATCTGCTCGACGCGCGGCATGCCATCTCGGTGACCGAGCGCCAGCGCTTCATCCTGCGCGTGCGCACCATGGCCCGCGACGTGGCCCACGCCTACTACGAATCACGCAAGGCCGCCGGCTTCCCCATGGCCCCGGAAGCCCTGCGCCACGAGCTGCTCGACGCAGCCGCCGATACACAGGGAGACGCATGAGTATGGCTTTTCACCCCCTTCTGGTCGAACTCGGCGTCGAAGAACTGCCCCCCGCGGCCATCGACCGCCTCTCCGATGCGCTCGCCGAGGGCATCCGCCAGGGCCTGAGCGAGGCCGAGGTAAGCTTCGCCGGCGTCACCGCCTATGCCTCGCCGCGCCGCCTAGCCGTACACGTCAGCGAGCTTGCCGACAAGCAGCCCGACCGCGAGATCGAGCGCCGCGGCCCGGCACTCGCCGCGGCCTTCAAGGATGGGCAGCCAACCAAGGCCGCCAAAGGCTTTGCCCGTTCCTGCGGCGTCGAGGTCGGTGAACTGATCCACCTCGAGACCGACAAGGGTACCTGGCTCGGCCATCGCGAACGCCAACAGGGCGAAAGCATCGAGCGGCTGCTGCCGGGCATTGTCGACAAGGCTGTGACTAGCTTGCCGGTGCCCAAGAACATGCGCTGGGGCACATCCCGTATCGAGTTTTCGCGCCCGGTGCACTGGCTGGTGATGCTCTACGGCGAGCAGGTCATCGAGGCCGAGACCCTCGGCCTGAGCGCCGACCGCCTCACCTACGGGCATCGCTTCCATGCCCCCGGGGCGATCACCCTGGCCCACGCCGACGATTACCTCGAGGCGCTGGAAAACACCTTTGTGCTGGCCGACCGCCGGCGGCGCCGCGAGCGCATTCGCGAGCAGGTGCTCGCCGAGGCCGAGGTGCAGGATGCCCAGGCGGTAATCGACGAAACCCTGCTCACCGAGGTCAGCGGCCTGGTGGAGTGGCCGGTGGCGCTCACCGGCAGCTTCGACGAACGCTTTCTCGAGGTGCCGCCGGAGTGTCTGATTTCGTCAATGAAGGCCAACCAGAAATACTTCCACCTGCTCGATGAGCACGGCAAGCTCAAGCCGCTATTCATCACCATCGCCAATATCGAAAGCCACGAGCCGGAGCGGGTGATCGACGGCAACGAGAAGGTGATCCGCCCGCGCCTGGCCGATGCCGCCTTCTTCTACGACGTCGACCGCAGGACGCCACTGGCCGAGCGCCAGGCCAGCCTCGCCAGCGTAGTGTTCCAGCAGCAGCTCGGCTCGCTGGCCGACAAGGCCCGGCGCAGCGCCGTCATCGCCCGCGCCATTGCCGAACGCATCGATGGCGACAGCGCCCATGCCGAGCGCGCCGCCCTGCTGGCCAAGTGCGACCTGGTCACCGAGATGGTGCTCGAGTTCCCTGAGCTCCAGGGCATCATGGGCTGCTATTACGCGCGCCAGGACGGCGAGGCCGAGGAGGTCGCCCAGGCACTCCATGAGCAGTACCTACCGCGCAACGCCGGTGATGCGATCCCCCAGACGCGCACCGGCTTGGCGCTGGCACTGGCCGACCGTCTCGACACCTTGACCGGTATCTTCGGCATCGGCCAACGGCCCACAGGCGCCAAGGATCCCTTCGCCCTGCGTCGCGCAGCCATCGGCGTGCTCAATATCATGGTCAAGGCAGAACTCGACCTCGATCTGCGCGAGCTACTGTCCCTGGCGGTAGCGCAACACCAGCAGCTACCCAAGGCCGAGGGTCTGGTGGATGAGGTGCTCGACTACATGCTGGATCGCTTCCGTGCCTGGGCACAGGATGAAGACATGGCGGTTGAGAGCTATCTGGCAGTCCGTGCTCGTCCGGTCACCAAACCCCTCGACTTCGCCCGCCGCATGCGTGCCGTCCACGCCTTCGCCGCTCGCGTAGAAGCCGCGGCCCTGGCAGCTGCCAACAAGCGAGTCTCGAATATTCTCGCCAAACAAGACCACGACGGTAGCACTACCGTGAACCCTCAGCTGCTGCAGGAGAGCGCTGAGCAGGCCCTGCATCAGTCGCTGGCAGCGCGCCGCGATGAGGTCGCCCCGCTGTTCCAGGCAGGTGACTATAGCGCCGCCCTGGATCGCCTGGCTGCCTTGCGTGAACCGGTAGACGCCTTCTTCGATGAGGTAATGGTGATGGCCGAGGAGCCGGCGGTACGTAACAACCGCCTGGCACTACTGGCGAATCTTCAGGCGCTGTTTCTGGAAGTGGCAGATATCGCCGAACTCCAGCAGTAGCCACCTTCTCCTTCAACACCAAAGGGCCGGCGAGATTCACTCGCTGGCCCTTTTCTATACCCGGCCGTTCGATCCAGCCAGATGTTTCACGTGGAACATGCACTGCCCTGCTCGACACACACAGCCCAGGTGATCAACTCATGCCAGGGGCAGGTGGCCAACGGGCTTGGCAGGTGATGTTCCACGTGAAACACTCTGCATTCACCCCCTAGCCATGCACAGCAGAACCCTCATGCCGAGAGCAGACCGCCTTATAATTCTTGATCGCGACGGTGTAATCAACCAGGACTCCGACGACTATGTGAAATCCCTGGAAGAGTTCCGCCCCTACCCCAGTGCTATCCATGCCATCGGCCGACTCTGCCAAGCCGGCTGGACGGTCGCGGTTGCCACCAACCAGTCGGGCATCGCGCGGGGCTACTATGACGAAGCCACGCTGGCCAACATGCACGAGCACTTGCAAGCCATGCTAGCCGACGTCGGAGGTAAGTTGGCGCATATCGCCTACTGCCCTCACGCCCCCGAGGATGGCTGCGACTGCCGCAAGCCACGCCCTGGCCTACTCGATCAGATTGGTTGCGCGCTCGGCATGTCAACACTTCAAGGTAGCTGGATGGTCGGTGACAAGAACGTCGATCTTCAAGTTGGCGAAGCAAGGGGTTGTCAGCCAGTGCTGGTGCGGAGTGGTAAGGGCCAGCGAACCTTGACCAAGCACCCTGAGCTGGCAGCTCCTGAGAGTCGGGCCCATATCTTCGATGACCTGGCCAGCTTCGTTGACTGGCTGCTCGACGAACAACAAGTGCAATAGAATAAGCGGTGCACAAGCAAAAGCCCCAAGATTAATGATCTCGGGGCTTTGCTCGGCGCAGGGGCCGCTTACCCAGCGTGTTTCACGTGAAACAACGGTCTAGACGTCAAGGTTAGCCACCAGCGCAAAGCGCTCGATAAAGTCGCGACGCGGCTCGACTTCGTCGCCCATCAGGGTGTTGAACATCATGTCGGCCGCCACCGCGTCCTCTATCGAGACACGCAGCATGCGGCGTGTCTCAGGGTTCATGGTGGTATCCCACAGCTGATCCGGGTTCATTTCACCCAGCCCCTTGTAACGCTGGATGGAGAAGCCGCGCTGCGCCTCTTTCATCAGCCACTCGAGCGCCTCATAGAAGTTTTCGACGGGCTGCTGACGCTCTCCGCGCGCCACATAGGCGCCTTCATCGAGCAGGCCGTTCAAGGTTTCGCCCAGCTTGGCCATGGCACGATAGTCGGCGCTGCGGAAGAAATCCACACCCCAGACATAGTCGGTGGTTACGCCGTGAGCCGTCAACGAGACCGCCGGTAAAAAGAAGCCGCGTTCGGGGTCCTCCTGAAGCTCGAAGGTGTAGCGCGGTCCGCCCTGATAGGCCACCACATTATCCATCTCGTGCTGAAGGAAATCGATCCAGTGCTGCATGGTGACGCGATCCTTGAGGCTATCCTCGGCCTCCAGGGTTGCGGCATGGACGATCTTGCGCAGCACTTCGCTGGGATAAACCCGCGACAACCGATCGATGCGCTTCATCACATCGCGGTACTGATTGACCAGCGTCTCGAGCTGCTCTCCGGCAATGCCTGGCGCGTCGGGATTGACGTAAAGGCGAGCACCATCCAATGCAGTCGTCGTCAGATAGTCGATCAACGCCTGCTCGTCCTTGAGATAGCTCTCCTGCTTGCCGCGCTTGATCTTGTAGAGGGGCGGCTGGGCAATAAATACATGCCCACGCTCGATCAACTGCGACATCTGACGGAAGAAGAACGTCAGCAGCAGGGTACGAATATGCGAGCCATCCACATCGGCATCGGTCATGATGATGATCGAGTGATAGCGCAACTTGTCAGGGTTGAACTCCTCACGCCCGATGCCACAACCGAGCGCGGTGATCAAGGTACCGACTTCAGCCGATGACAGCATCTTGTCGAAGCGTGCCTTTTCGACGTTGAGAATCTTGCCCTTGAGCGGAAGGATCGCTTGGGTGCGTCGATCTCGGCCCTGCTTGGCACTGCCGCCCGCCGAGTCACCCTCGACCAGGTAGAGTTCCGAGAGGCTCGGATCCTTTTCCTGGCAGTCGGCAAGCTTACCCGGCAAGCCGGCAATATCCAGCGCACCCTTGCGCCGCGTCATATCACGCGCCTTGCGTGCCGCTTCGCGAGCACGCGCCGCCTCGAGCATCTTGTTGACGATCGCTTTGGCCTCATTGGGCTTTTCGACCAGATACTCGGCAAACAAACGCCCCATCTCCTGCTCAACAGCGGTCTTCACCTCGGAAGAAACCAGCTTTTCCTTGGTTTGCGAAGAGAACTTCGGGTCAGGCACCTTGACCGAAATGATCGCTGTCAGGCCCTCGCGAGCATCATCGCCGGAGGTATTGACCTTAGCCTTCTTGAGCAGGCCCTCGGCTTCGATATAGTTGTTCAGCGTGCGAGTCAGGGAGGCGCGGAAGCCTGCCAGGTGCGTGCCACCGTCGCGCTGAGGAATATTATTGGTGTAGCAGAAGATATTCTCGGCGAAAGTGTCGTTCCACTGCATCGCCACCTCGATACCCACTCCGTCCTCGCGCTCGGCGTTGAAATGGAACACAGGATTGAGCGTGGTCTTATTGGTGTTGAGGTGATTGACGAATGCTCGCAGCCCACCCTCGTAGTGGAACAGCTCCTCCTTGCCGCTACGCTCATCGAGCAGCCGGATTGCCACCCCGGAGTTCAGAAAAGAGAGTTCTCTCAACCGCTTGGCGAGAATATCGTAGTGAAACTCGATATTGCCGAAGGTCTCCGGCGAGGGCCGGAAATGCACTCGCGTACCCGATTTCTCCGTCTTGCCGACGACATCCAGCGGCGCCTCGGGAACGCCGTGATGGTAGATCTGCTCGAATACCTGTCCCGCACGCCAGATCGTCAACTTGAGCTCTTCCGACAGCGCATTGACCACCGACACCCCGACACCGTGCAGACCACCGGAAACCTTGTAGGAGTTGTCATCGAACTTGCCGCCAGCATGCAGCACCGTCATGATGACTTCAGCGGCCGAAACACCCTCCTCCTCGTGGATATCGGTCGGTACGCCACGTCCGTTGTCGCTCACGGTGACCGACTCATCCGGGTGGATGATGACGCGAATTTCGCTGCAGTAGCCCGCCAGAGCTTCATCGATGGAGTTGTCCACCAGCTCGAACACCATGTGGTGCAGCCCCGTGCCATCATCGGTGTCACCGATATACATGCCGGGACGCTTGCGTACTGCATCCAGGCCCTTGAGGACCTTTATGCTCGATGAGTCGTAAGCTTGTTCGCTCATTGACTACTCCGTCGTGAAATCTTTCGTTCCGTGAGTCAGTGCCACCGAATCGTCCGGGGCAACCTCGCCATGTTTCACGTGAAACACGCTGAACTGGGTGTTCGGCTGCCAGCTGTCGCGAAGCGCCTGCGGCTCGACGCTGGTAATGAATGCCTGACAGCGCATCGTTTCCAACCACTGGCAAAACACTTGCTGATGCCGCGCATCGAGTTCCGCGGGGAGGTCATCGATCAGGTACAGGCAGCTCCGTCCCGTCTGGCGCTCGAGCAAGCTCCCTTGAGCAAGCTTGAGTGCGCTGACAACCAACTTCTGCTGGCCACGTGAGAGCACCTCCACGGCTGGCCTGCGTTCGATGCGAAGGCGTAGATCGGCTCGCTGAGGTCCCTGCTGGGTAAATCCCATCTGCCGATCGGTGTCTCTACCCTGCTTGAGCACCTCCATCAGCGAGCGTTGCTTATCCCAACCCCGCGAGTAGCGCAGCGTCAGATCAGGCAACGGTAGCAGGGCCGCCAGGGTCTCTTCGAATACGGGAACGAAGGCGGTCATGTAGTCGCTGCGCAGGACGTCAAGGCGCTCGCCCCATTGTGCCAATTCATGCTCCCAAACAGCCAGGGAGCGATCATCCATTCTACCATGCCTTAATAACGCGTTCCGATGTTTCAATGCCCGCCGCACGCCCTTCCATACCTCAAAGAAGTCATGTTTCACGTGGAACACGCCCCAATCGAGAAACTCTCGACGCGACGAAGGAGAGCCCTCCAGCAAGCGGAAAGCGTCAGGATTGATCAGCTGCAGCGGCAATGTCTCGACCAGCTGCGCGACTCTGGCGACACGCTCACCGGCCATGCGCATTTCGAGCTCACTGCCACTGCGCTGACGACGAACGCCAATCGGCAGTGGCGGATCACCGCCAATACGCGCGTGCAGAGAGAGCGCATCCGCGTCGTGTGAGATGGCATGCTTGAGCTGTTGGGTGCGGAAGGAGCGCCCCATGGCAAGGATATGAATGCCCTCGAGCAGGCTGGTCTTGCCGCTGCCATTGGCACCGAGAAGCAGATTGATACCCGGCTGAGGGCGCAGGTCCAGGGGCGCCAGGTTACGCAGCCCCTGGAAGGCGAGACGCTCTATCGGCATGCGATCGACATCATGCCTTGCAATCAGAGGCGCATGGGCATGACGACATACATGGCATCGCCGCCGCCCGGCTCCTCCATCAGCGCACTGCTGTTGGGATCGGCCAGCGTCATCTGTACGCGATCCTCGTCAAGCACGCCAAGTACGTCGATCAGGTAGCCAACGTTGAAACCGATCTCCATGGCCGCGCCGCTGTACTCGACGGCCACGTTCTCCTCGGCCTCTTCCTGTTCCGGATTGTTGGCCATCACCCGCAGGTTGCCCTCTTCCAGGTGGAGCCTGACCCCACGATATTTTTCGTTGGAGAGGATCGAGGTTCGCGAAAACACCTGGCGAAGTTGAGCCCGCTCGGCGATAAACACCTTGTCGCCACCGCGGGGCACCACTCGCTCATAGTCAGGGAACTTGCCGTCGACCAGCTTGGAGGTGAAGGTGAAGTCACCGGTGTGGGCGCGCACATGGCTGGCCCCCAGCGTCAGACTGACGGGCTCGTCACTGTCATCCAACAGGCGCACGAGTTCGAGTATCCCCTTGCGCGGCACGATAAGCTTCTGGGCCGGTTCCACGCTGATATCCACCGGACGCGAGCACACCGCCAGGCGATGGCCATCGGTGGCCACGGTACGCACCAGGTTGGAGCGCAGCTCTAGCAGCATGCCATTCAGATAGTAGCGCACATCCTGCTGCGCCATGGCAAAGGAGGTGGCGTCGATCAAGTGCTTGAGCGTACCACGCGGCAGGCTCAGTTCGACGCTGCCCTGGCCCTCTTCGATATTGGGGAATTCTGCTACCGGCAGGGTCGACAGCGTGAAGCGCGAACGGCCGCTGCGCAGCACCGCACGCCCCTCTTCGAGGGCAAGATTGATCTCGGCCTGCTCCGGCAGTGACTTACAGATATCCATCAGCTTACGGGCCGGCACCGTGGCCGACCCGGGCTGCTCGACCTGGCTCGGCGCCGTGCGACCAATCAGCTCGACTTCGAGGTCGGTGCCGGTCAGCGACAGCTCATCGGCACTGACCTGGATCAATACATTGGAAAGTACCGGCAGCGTCTGGCGCCGTTCGACCACGCCGGCGACCAGCGTCAAAGGGCGCAGCAAGGCTTCGCGGGAGATGGAAAATTTCATGGGGGCTCCACTCTTGTCCTGAGTTTCGATGGCTTGCATTGCCGCGATCAGCTGGTCAGCAACCGCAGCAGGTTCTTGTAGTCCTCGCGGATATCCGCGCTCTCTTCCTTGAGTGATTGCACCTTGCGGCAGGCGTGCAATACGGTAGTGTGATCACGTCCGCCGAAAGCGTCACCGATCTCCGGCAGGCTGTGGTTGGTCAGCTCCTTTGCCAGCGCCATGGCCACTTGGCGCGGCCGCGCTACCGAGCGTGAACGACGCTTGGAGAGCAGATCAGCCAGCTTGATCTTGTAATACTCGGCCACGGTGCGCTGAATATTGTCGACACCGACCTGCTTGTCCTGCAGCGCCAGCAGATCCTTCAGCGACTCGCGGATAAAATCCTGGGTGATCGTCTTGCCCATGAAGTGGGAGTCGGCGATCACCTTCTTCAACGCACCTTCCAGCTCACGCACGTTGGAGCGAATCTTCTGGGCGATGAAGAAGGCAGCATCGTGAGGCAGGTCAACCTTGGCCTGATCTGCCTTCTTCATCAGAATCGCCACTCGCGTCTCAAGCTCCGGTGGCTCGATGGCAACGGTTAGCCCCCATCCGAAGCGAGACTTGAGCCTCTCTTCTACACCATTGATTTCTTTGGGATATCTGTCGGAAGTCAGGATCATCTGCTGACCACCCTCGAGCAACGCATTGAAGGTGTGGAAGAACTCCTCCTGGGAACGCTCCTTGCCGGCGAAGAACTGGATGTCGTCGATCAGCAGGGCGTCGACGCTACGATAGAAGCGCTTGAAGTCGTTGATGGCATTGAGCTGCAGCGCCTTGACCATATCGGCCACAAAACGCTCAGAGTGTAGATACACCACCGTGGCATTCTCGCGGCGGGTAGCCAACGCATTGCCCACGGCATGCATCAGGTGGGTCTTGCCCAAGCCAACCCCGCCATACAGGAACAGCGGGTTATAGGCGCCACCAGGGTTTTCCGACACTTGACGCGAGGCGGCGCGGGCCAACTGGTTCGACTTGCCCTCGACGAAGGTTTCGAAGGTGAAATTGGGGTTGAGGCCACTCTGGTGCTTGAGGCTGCCTTCGACCTGTACCTGACGTTCGCCACCGCCGCGTGATGACCCGCCGCGTACGGACCCACCGCGTGGCGACGGCGGATCGCTGGGTGCCTCGATCTCACGCTCGTCGGCGAGGTCGCCACGCGGCGGCGTGTGTACTGCCGGCGATGCGGGCTGACGCGGCGCAGCAGAGACAGGGTTGCCCAGGTCGCGCGGCTGCGGGCTTGGCACTGCCCGACGACTGCCGACTGCCAGTGTCACCTTGGGCGGCTTGGTTGGCGCCAGCTCACGCAGCAATTCATTGATTCGCTTGATGTACTTGTCGCTTACCCAATCACGCACGAAGCGATTGGGCGCCAACAGGCAGAGTTCGTTGGACTCCCCCTGTTCCGCCTGGAGGGGGCGAATCCAGGTGTTGTACTGCTGCGAGCTGAGCTCGTCCTGCAGAAAATCCAGACATTGTTGCCAAAGAGCGACCGACACTCGACCTCACCATCCCGTTGATGCATGACCGGACATTGTATCGCCCAAGCAGCGAGTTATCCACACGCACCGGCAGTGCCGCGCCGCTGTGGAAAACTCGCCGACGCCGCGCTCGTCAAGACCCGCTGAAGCGTTACCACCGAGCGGCCGAGAGACCGCCCGGGAGTGGGGGCGCGGTCGGTTGTCAAGATGTTTCCCACACCCATGGAATGGGTATATCTAACTGTAATAAATAATGAAAAATGGCTTATCCACAACGTCCATCCCCAATTTTAATAACAAGATGTTCTAACCACCGGCAAGCGTTCCCACGCCGATGTCTAGAACGGTTGCTGGGCACCGGCCACGACCCCAGGCGATGACGGCGAGGAAAAATTGCACCCGTGGCCCGAATTCACTAAAATGCCCGGTCTTGAGCCGAATTACCCCGGGTTCCCCGCCGGAGCCAGGGCGCCTCACCATTGACGTTCCGTCCAATTAACCACGTGGGAATCGATAGTTATGAAACGCACTTTTCAACCCAGCGTTCTCAAGCGCAAGCGCGTGCACGGTTTCCGTGCCCGTATGGCTACCAAGAATGGCCGCGCCGTGCTGGCGCGTCGCCGCGCCAAGGGCCGCAAGCGTCTGAGCGCCTGAACTCGGCTTGCGTGTGTCCTGTCAGGGTTTCCCCCGGCATCTGCGACTGCTGAATGCCGGGGAGTACCGACACGTCTTCGATCACGCGGCGTTCAAGATTCACGGCAAAGGATTGCTGGCACTGGCAAGCCCCAACGCACTGGGTCATCCCCGCGTCGGCTTGGTCTTCAGCAAGAAGAATGTGCGCCGGGCCGTGGATCGCAATCGTTTGAAACGACTGGTTCGCGAATCCATCCGCCTTCAGCAGCACCAACTTCCCGCTGTCGACATCGTGGTACTCTCCCGGCGAGGCGTACACGAGCTGGACAACGACACCCTGCACCGCCAGCTTTACGGCATGTGGCGGCGTCTGGAGAAGGATGTACGCAAGCAGTCGACGGCCGCTGTCAGCCAGGACACTCCCTCGCCGTCTTCGCGGTGACGCTTCGAGCCTGCCTCTGGCAGGCTTTCGTGCGTATCGGCACTGCTGATGTCGATGTTGCCGCCAGAATGTTCATTACCCATCGGGCAGGACCCTCATGGACGTAAAACGACTACTTCTGCTGGTTCCGCTGGCCGTGCTGGCATATCTGCTGGTCGTGCAGTGGAACCAGGACTACGGCCAGGCAACCCCTGCGCCGGACGCACCTTCCTTCACCAACGGCGGTGCCCCGCAGGTCGAAAGCGGTGAGCCCGACGACGATGGCGGCCTGAGCGTTCCCAGCGCCCCCCAGGAGACGGTGGAGGGCGAGCTGCCGCAGGCCACCGAAAGCGAGCCCCGCAGCCGCGACCTGATCGCGGTGGTCACCGACGTTCTCGACGTACGCATCGACCCTCAAGGCGGCGACATCGTCTATGCCGCCCTGCCCCAGCACAAGCTGACGCTGGACTCCGAGCGCCCCTTCGTGCTGCTTTCCGACAGCGAGACACGCAGCTACGTGGCCAAGTCGGGCCTGCAGCTCGATGGACACTCGGGTCGCATCGGCTTCGATGCCGAGCAGACCGAATATCGTCTCGCCGAGGGCGAGAGCAGCTTGACCGTTGACCTCAGTGCCGAGGTCAACGGCATTGAGGTGATCAAGCGCTATACCTTCGAGCGCGACAACTACGCGGTCGATGTCGACTATTACCTGGCCAACAATACCCAGGATCCGGTCTCCGCCCGCTTCATCGGTCAGTTGGCACGCGACGACAGCCCCGATCCCACCAGCGGTGTGGCGCTGGGCATGAGCTCCTATCTGGGGGCGGCTTTCTCGTCTCCTGACGATCGCTATCAAAAGATCGACTTCGACGATATCCGCAGAGGCAACTTCGACAACCGTGACGTCGAAGGCGGCTGGGTAGCGATCATCCAGCACTACTTCACCAGTGCCTGGGCGCCGGCGCAGAACCAGCAGAACCTCTATTACGGCACCACCGACAGCCGTAATCGCACCGTAGCGGCCTTCGCCGGCCCGTCTACGCAGATCGCCGCCGACGGAGAGAGTCGCCTGGGTGCGACCCTGTACATGGGTCCCAAGGTCCAGGAGCGCCTCGAGCAGGTAGCGCCCAACCTGCGTCTGACCGTCGACTTCGGCTGGCTGTGGTTCATCGCCAACCCGCTGTTCTGGCTGCTCGATCAGATTCATAGCCTGCTCGGCAACTGGGGCTGGTCGATCGTCTTCCTGACCATTCTGGTCAAGCTGGCGATGTGGCCACTGTCGGCCAAGGCTTACAAGTCGATGGCGCGCATGCGCAAGCTGGGCCCCGAGATGCAGCGCCTCAAGGAGCAGTACGGCGACGACCGCCAGAAAATGTCCCAGGAGATGATGAAGTTCTACCAGAAGGAGAAGATCAACCCCCTGGGCGGCTGTCTGCCGATCCTGGTGCAGATGCCGGTGTTCATTGCGCTGTACTGGATGCTGCTCGAGTCGGTGGAACTACGCCACGCACCGTTCATGTTCTGGATTCAGGATCTGTCGGTGAAGGATCCGTTCTTCATCCTGCCGATCCTGATGGGTGCCTCGATGTTCGTCCAGCAGTTGCTCAACCCGACGCCGCCGGACCCCATGCAGGCGAAGATCATGAAGATGCTGCCGATCGTCTTCACCTTCTTCTTCCTGTGGTTCCCGGCAGGGCTGGTGATCTACTGGGTCGTCAACAACTGTATCTCGATCGCCCAGCAGTATGCGATCACACGCAAGATCGAGAACGACCCCAGCATTGGCAAGGGCATGAAGACCAAGTAAACCGGCGCCCACGCTGCTTTCAGACCCCCGCCACGTGCGGGGGTCTGGCGTTTATGGGCCACGCCCGAGACAATGCCCGCACGCCACGACGAGGAATTCCCGATGCCCGAGCGCCTCTATACTCAGGACACCATTGCCGCCCTGGCCACGCCTTCCGGACGCGGCGGCGTGGGCATCATCCGCATATCAGGGCCGCTGAGCGGCGCCATCGCCGACGCCATGGTAGGGCACTGCCCCACCCCGCGCCACGCTCACTACGGCCCCTTCCAGGGCGCTCAAGGCAACATCGACGAGGGTATCGCGCTTTATTTTGCCGGCCCTCACTCGTTCACCGGCGAAGACGTGCTGGAACTCCAGGGCCACGGTGGCCCGGTGATCATGGACCTGCTGCTCGAGCGCTGCGTTGCCTTGGGTGCCCGCCTGGCGAAGCCGGGCGAATTCTCCGAACGCGCCTTTCTCAACGACAAGCTCGACCTGGCCCAGGCCGAGGCCATCGCCGATCTGATCGAAGCAAGCTCCCGGGCCGCCGCCGAGAACGCACTGCGCTCGCTGCAGGGGGCCTTCTCGCAGCGGGTCGAGGCGCTGGTCCAACGGCTGATCGAGCTGCGCATGTACGTCGAGGCGGCGATCGACTTTCCCGAGGAGGAGATCGATTTCCTGGCCGATGGCAAGGTCGCGACGATGCTGGCAGGGGTCAAGACCGAGCTGGCCGAGGTACGCGCCGCCGCCAATCAGGGTGCCCTGATGCGCGAGGGCATGAGCGTCGTGATCGCCGGGCGTCCCAATGCCGGCAAGTCGAGCCTGCTCAACGCCTTGACCGAACAGGACACGGCGATCGTCACCGAAATAGAGGGCACCACCCGCGACGTGCTGCGCGAGCATATCCATCTCGACGGCATGCCGCTGCATATCATCGATACGGCGGGACTGCGCGACACCCCCGATGCGGTGGAGAAGATCGGCGTGGCTCGTGCCTGGGAGGAAATTGCCAAGGCCGACCGGGTGCTGCTGCTGGTCGACGCCACCACCACCTCCGCCACCGACCCGATGGCGATCTGGCCTGAGTTCGTCGCCCGCTTGGCCGATCCCGGTCGCTTGACGCTGGTGCGTAACAAGGTCGACACCAGCGATGAACCGGCCGGGTTCGACGACTCCGCCGCCACCCCGGTACTGCGCCTGTCGGCCAAGACCGGCGCGGGCATCACGCCCCTCAAGGAGCACCTCAAGACGGTGATGGGTTTTAATGCCACCACCGAGGGGCGCTTTTCGGCGCGACGTCGCCATCTCGACGCCCTGGATCGCGCCAAGCAGGCGCTGATCAACGGCGAAACCCAGCTGGCCGGCTACGGCGCCGGCGAGCTGCTCGCCGAGGACCTGCGCGACGCCCAGCAGTCGCTGGGCGAGATCACCGGTGAATTCAGCGCCGACGATCTGCTCGGCGAGATCTTCGGCAGCTTCTGTATCGGTAAGTAAACTCCCTTCCCCTTTTCTCGTAGCGGGCTACGCTGGTAGTGCCGCTGACGAGAAAGGGAGTTTCTCATGACCATGAGCGTGGGCCAGCTGTTCGTTGCCCTGCTGTTGATCGGCCTGATCCTGCTGTTGAGCACCGTACTGCGCGCCAAGGTGGGCTGGATGCGTCGGCTGTTCCTGCCCAGTTCGGTGGTCGGCGGCCTGATCGTGCTACTGCTTGGCCCGGAAGTACTCGGTGCTGTGGCCGGCAGCCCCTTCGCCGACGGCGCAGGGCTCTTCCCCGACTACGTCATGGAAAGCTGGACAGCGCTTCCCGGCCTGCTGATCAACGTGGTGTTCGCCGCGCTGTTCCTCGGCAAGCCGATACCCGGCCTGCGCACCATCTGGCTGCGTGCCGGCCCACAGGTAGTGGTTGGCCAGACCATGGCCTGGGGCCAGTACGTGGTGGGCCTTAGCCTGGCGCTGCTGGTTCTGGCGCCACTGTTTGGCATGAACCCCATGGCCGGCGCGCTGATCGAGATCGGTTTCGAGGGCGGACACGGCACCGCCGCCGGCATGGCCGACACCTTCGCCGAGCTAGGTTTCGAAGAGGGCGCCGACCTGGCGCTGGGCCTGGCCACCATCGGCATCGTCTCGGGGGTACTGGTGGGTACCCTGCTGATCAATATCGCCGCACGCCGCCAGATCGTGTCGCCAACACCCGATCAGGGCGATCCCGATGCGCTGATGCAGGATGACAGCGCGCCCTCGCGGGAGGAGATTCACGAATTTCAGAAAGACCTCGAGCAGGAAGCCGGCACCACCGACCCGCTGAGCATCCACCTGGGTCTGGTAGGTATCGCCATCGTCATCGGTTGGCTGATCCTGCAGGGCCTGCAAGCCATCGAGCAGTTTACCTGGGCACGCAATGGCGGCCTTGAAATCATGGCCCACGTGCCACTGTTTCCCATGGCCATGATCGGTGGGGTAATCGTCCAGCTGTGCGTGATCAAGCGCGGCTGGGAGCGGCATATTTCAGCGCGCACCATGTCGCGCATCGCCGGTACCGCGCTGGACTACACCATCGTCGCCGCCCTGGCCACGCTCTCGCTGACCACCCTCGGCGACTTCCTGGTTCCCTTCCTGCTGCTGGCCATGGCGGGAATCGGTTGGTCGCTGTTCGTGCTGCTGGTCATTGCCCCGCGGGTGATACCCGAGAACTGGTTCGAGCGCGGTATCGGCGACTTCGGTCAATCAATGGGCGTCACGGTGACCGGCCTGCTGCTGATGCGCATGGCCGATCCCAAGAACGAGTCAGGGGCACTGGAGAGCTTCGGCTACAAGCAGCTTATGTTCGAGCCAGTGGTCGGCGGCGGGCTGTTCACCGCTGCGGCACTGCCGCTGATCGCTCAGTTTGGCGCCGTGGCGATCCTGATCCTGACCAGCCTGCTGACCCTGGGCTGGCTGGCTTTCGGACTGCTCTACTTCGGTCGCATGGTGCCAGAACGCGGCCGCGGCCGGCTTGCCCCGCAGCGCCGCTGATCACTCCTCGACCCACCACTCGCCGTGGTGTCGGGCCTGTTCGCCGAGCAGCGGCAGTGTCGCGTCAAGGGCCTCGCCAAGCGCAACATCGAGCCCCCACGGGGGGTTGAGCAACAGCATGCCGCTGCCATACATGCCGTGGTGGCTATTACCAGGGGCCTGGCGCACCAGCTCGCTACGCCACAACTTGCGCAGCCCCGCCTCACGCAACCTGTCGAGCATCGCCTGATGACGTGCCGCCGGCAACAGCGGATACCACACCATTACCAGCGCATGACGCGCCTTGCGTGCCACCTCGATCAGCGTAGCGGCCACCTCGAGATATTCCGGCTTGCGCTCATAGCTGGGGTCGATCAGGACACACAGCCGCGGGGTCGTCACCGGCAGCCGCTTGAGCAGCCCCACCAGGCCATCGCCATAGGTGCGGCTAGCATTGGCCGGCAGCATCTGCCGCTCGAGCTCGGCATGCTCCCCGGGGTGCAGTTCGAACAGCTGCAGTCGGTCCTGAGCACGCAGCCCCCGGGCCAGCCACCATGGTGATCCGGGATAGCGGTCGAGATGTTCCTCGCCTTGTTGTATCTCACCCAAAGCGCCAAGCCAGGCGTCGAGCAGCGGGCTTGCGCCCTGCAGCCGCGTGCGGTCCTGCCAAAGCGGCGCCACGCCGTGGCGGTACTCCTGCAGTTTACGCGTCTCGGCGGCGTCCAGAGAGTACACTCCTCGTCCGGCGTGGGTATCGATATACGTAACAGGCGACGCTTTACGTAATAGATGCCGAGTCACCGCATGCAGCGTCAGATGCTTGTGAACGTCGGCGAAATTACCTGCATGGTAGGCGTGCTGGTAGGCGAGCATGGGGGATCCATAAAAAAGCCCGCAGACAGCGCCTGCGGGCTATTGTGAAACGTCAAAGTCAGATTTGCTGCTGCATCGGCGTCAGGGTGATTTCCACGCGCCGGTTCTGTGCCCGGCCGGACTCGGTATCGTTGCTCGCCACGGGCTGAGTCAGGCCATAGCCACGCATGCCAAGGCGCGAACGATCGACGCCGCTCTGGCCAAGGTAGTTGCCTACCGACTCTGCTCGGCGCTCGGAGAGGCGCTGGTTGTAATCGGCGGAGCCGGTGCTATCGGTGTGCCCGGCGATATTGATCCGCGTCTCCGGGTACTCACGCAGCACATTGGACACATCGTTGAGGGCATTGCGCGCCGAGCTGGTCAGCTCACTCGAATCAAACCCGAAGGTCACGCTGCTCGGCATATTGAGCACGATATCGTCGCCTTGGCGATCGACCTCGATTCCGGTGCCCTGCATGCTTTCGCGCAGCTGCGCTTCCTGGCGATCCATGTAGGCGCCAATACCACCGCCGGCGGCGGCACCTACCGCGGCACCGATCAGCGCACGGTCACGACGACTAGTGCTGCCACTGCCACTGAGTGCCCCGGCGGCGGCACCCACGGCGGCACCTATACCAGCACCGGTGACGGTACTACTGCGCTGGGTCTGTCCACCGTAGGGGTCGTTGGTCGCACAGCCAACCACCAGCAGGACAGCAGCCAAAGAGGGAGCGAGACGAAGTGTCTTGCGCATGGCGTAGTGACTCCTTGAACGTCGAGGTAAGAACCGCTGATCAGATCTCAATCGAGGCCAGCAGTTCATTCAAGAATAATAGACCCTGGGCGGAAGCTTGCAGGCGCTGGTCATCTTCCACAACAAGTCCTTTTTTGCGCGCCGCGGCTAGCCGCGACGACAGCATCGACAGCGGCTGGCCGGTACGCTCCCTCCATAGTGGCAGCGGCACGCCATCGACCAGTCGCAGAGCATTCATGCTGAACTCGAGCGGCAGCTCGTCAGCCGTCAGCAAGCGCTGCCCGGCAACGAAGCCACGCGGGTCATGACGCCTGCGCAGATAGGCCTCCGGCTGACGCGATTTCCAGCGCCGCTGAATTGCCCAGCAACCGCTATCGTCGATTCGGCTCAGCTTGCCATGGGCGCCAGCCCCGATCCCAAGATAGTCGCCAAACTGCCAGTAGTTGAGATTATGCTGGGAACGCAGACAGGGTCGCGCGTAGGCCGATATTTCGTACTGCTGAAAGCCGGCGTCGACGAGTCGCGCATGGCCGGCATCCTGAATATCCCAAAGCTGCTCTTCCTCAGGCAGCGGCGGCGGATGAGAATAAAATTCGGTATTGGGTTCCAGCGTGAGCTGGTACCAGGAAAGATGGCTGGGCGCTAGCGACAATGCCGTGTCCAGATCCGCCAGGGCCCCGGCGGTATCCTGGCCGGGCAAGCCATGCATCAAGTCGATATTGAGATTGTCGAAGCCTGCCGCGCGGGCGCTGCGCACGGCGTGGCTGGCATCTTCACCGCTGTGGATACGGCCCAGCGCCGCCAGCTGTGGCGGTTGAAAGCTCTGTATTCCAAGCGACAGGCGGTTGATGCCAGCCTCGCGATAGCCGGCGAATCGCGCCTGCTCGAACGTCCCTGGATTGGCCTCGAGCGTGATCTCACAGCTCTCAGCCAGCGTCAGCCTAGCGCGTAGCGCGGTAAACAAATGGTGATAGAAACGCGACGACATCAGGCTCGGCGTGCCCCCGCCGATGAATACGCTGACCAGTTCGCGTCCAGCCACCAGCGGTAGCTCGGCATCGAGGTCCTCGAGCAGGGCGGCCAGGTATGCCTCTTCAGGCAAGTCGGCACCATGCCCAACGCCGTGAGAATTGAAATCACAGTAGGGGCACTTGCGTACGCACCAGGGCACATGCACATAGAGTGAGAGCGGAGGAAGCGGCATCAGCGACTCGCCAGCTGTGATAACAGCGCTTGCATGGCACGCCCACGATGACTGAGGCGATTTTTTTCCTCGGCGGAGAGCTCAGCAACGCTCATCCCTACCTCGGGGACCCAGAACAGAGGGTCATAGCCAAACCCTCCCTCTCCGCGTGGATGCGCCAGAATTTCGCCCTGCCAGTGCTGCTGTACGATCAGCGGTACCGGGTCATCTGCATGGCGTAGATAGACCAACACGCACCAGTAACGCGCCGAGCGTTCGCCTTCGGGGACCTCGAGCAGTTGATCCAGCAACTTACGGTTATTTGCCTCGTCGCTCCTGGGTTCGCCTGCATAGCGCGCCGAATAGATCCCCGGCGCCCCCTGCAACGCATCCACCTCGAGGCCCGAATCATCCGCCAGTGCCGGCAAACCACTGACGCGACTGGCCTCGCGAGCCTTGAGCAGTGCATTCTCGACGAAGGTCAGCCCCGTCTCTTCGACCTCGGCGACACCATAATCCACCTGGGCCTTCACCTCATAGCCGAGAGGAGAAAGTAACTGATTGAATTCCCTTATTTTTCCAGCATTCCCGCTGGCCAGGACAATGTCGAATGCTCGCGACATGCGGATCTCCTCGATAGTACGGCGCGAATCATTCTACGCCGTCATGCTAGGCAGGCGAACCGTACATTGTATGAGACATGGCAAAGGATGAAGAGCCTCACCTGCCCAGGAGCAAGAAAAACAAAAAGAAACATGTAAAAAGATCATTTTTATCAGTCTCATCAAGAGACAAAAATGAGAAGAATGACATATCTTATTGATATTCAATATAATTATTCTTTTCTAAAAAAGAATAACAAGAACCATCAAAACCCAAAACGTTGCCAACGTTACTATAGTTTACAAAACTGATGAGATGAAGCATACTACAAGCTCTACTGCAGCCTGTACGAGCACCCGCGTAACGACGTATTTTTTAGGGGAAAGTATCATGGATTCCGAACACACCATGGTAATACTTATCACCGACGCCAACCCACAGTCGCAACTGTTCGTCGACTATATCAACAATGAAGTGGAATGTAGTGTCAGCACACTACCGCCCGATGCACACCATCAAGAACTGTCTCATGAAAGAGTCGTATTATTGATTGATGCGGATCATGTCCATGAAAGTGACATGCATGAATGGCACCTGGCGTGCATGGAAAGCCCAGCTAAAATCATGTCGGTATTCAACCTCAAGGATGAGGAGCACGCCATGGATATCATGCGCATGTTGCATATTCATGGCGTATTCTATCGTAACGATCCAATAGCATTAATCTGCAAGGGCATCGGTGCCTTGATCGAAGGTGACTTCTGGATGTCGCGTTCATTGATGACACGCCTTATCGACTTTTATCGTCATCAACAGCTCAGCATTTTTCGTCCTGCATGTGGCCTCACACAGCGTGAAATGGAAATCATCAGCCTTTTGGCTTCGGGGGATTCAAATCTTGAAATTGCCGAGAAGCTGTTTGTCAGCGAGCATACCGTAAAATCGCATATTTACAATATATTCAGAAAAATCAAGGTTCATAACAGAATACAAGCCATGAACTGGGCGAAAAAGAATTTGATGACAACACCTAGACTGCCAATATTGAGCAATAAGGGAGGAGATAGCCGGCGAAATCATCATTGAACCGTCGATATAATATGGAGAAGGCGGCAATGGTGAACAATAGAACATTCGCCACTCTTGGGCAGAGCGTAGGCTTTAGTGAGATCATAAAAAAATTATCCTTCAATCACGGTTGGGAGCCATATCCGTATAGTGCTGTTGCAAAAACGAAGAGTGTCGAAAGTGAACCTCTACGAGTCGGTCTAGTCCTGATCGACCAGCAGGCTACTTTTAAGCAAAAAAAAGCCATAGAGTTAAGGCATATATTGTCTGGATCATCTCTATACTGGATGGCACTATTAGATGGTGTAGAGCTAAAAAACAATACCACTATCAGCTTTATGCTGGATCGCTTTTTCCATGGCTATGCAACCTTGCCATGCCCCACCGCAGAAGTTCACAACCTGCTTCTCAATCTCAACGCGCTGCATGAATGGCAAGGCAACAAGCCGCTCAGCGTCAAGGTAGGTGAGGGTAGGGTTAGGATGATCGGCAGCCCGCGGACAACCGGAAACCTTTTCGATAGGATAGCACGCTTTGCCAATGTCGACGCACCAGTGCTAATTCATGGTGAAACGGGCACTGGCAAGGAACTGGCAGCAAGAGCGATACATGAATCCTCGGCGCGATCTCATGCTCCCTTCGTGGCGGTAAACTGCGGTGCCTTGCCCGAGGGGCTTGCACAATCAGAGCTATATGGCTGTGAAAAGGGCGCCTTCACGGGTGCCCACCAGCAGCGCAAGGGATATATCGAAGCAGCTTCAGACGGCACACTGTTCCTCGATGAAATCGGGGATCTTCCACTTGCCATACAAGCCAACCTGTTACGCTTCCTCGAGAATCAGAGAATGATGCGAGTGGGTGGTCGAAAAGATTTTTTCGTAGACGTGAGGATCATCGCAGCTACCCATGTCGACTTGCGTCAAGCCGTTGCTGCCAAGACATTTCGCAATGACCTCTATCATCGCCTCAACGTGCTTGAAATTTCCATGCCACCGCTTCGCGAGCGAATATCGGATATCGGACCATTGGCGGAATTATTTTTCAACAAGTACCGAAGGGAAGGCTCTTGTAAACTTCAAGGAATTAGTCAAGAAACTTTCGATATCATGCGGTCTCACACCTGGCCTGGCAATATACGTGAGCTTAGCAATCGTATACGACAAGCCATGCTATACAGTGACTCCCCTTTACTGATGCCTACTGACATGGGACTCGATAGGCGTCATCAGGGGCGGTATATCACCTCATTGGAACTGGTCAGAAATCAAGCGGAATATCTGGCTCTGCGAGAGTCTCTAGCTAATCACTCTTATGACTTAGTCAGCGTTGCCAGTGAGCTGATGATATCCAAGGTTACACTATATCGCCTAATGGAAAAGCATGGCTTGAAATACTCCCAACTCCCATACATACATCATTTGAATAATTATCCTTCCTAGCCAAAGACCGGTTTCATTAACATTTATTTAATCAACAAATAATGTGTATTATACGAGAATCCTAGTCTCTGTAACACGAGAGATCATTTACAATAATGCTGGTTTCGCTTCCTAGTCCATTATCGTGGTAAAAACCATCACCGATATAGCATCACATAACTTTACAAAAACAGGGTCTGCATCCAGTCTAACAGAGGTTGAACCTCTGGGCGTTACGTCCTTTCGTCCATACGCATAGTAACGACCAAAGGAGTTCTGGATGCCACTCCCCAGGCGTGTGGTAGTGATAACCCAAGATAAAGCACGGCGGGCCATGCTGGTCGATAGCATAGGGTCGCAAGGCTGGGCGGCCCAGTGCTATGAGTCCATCTATGCAGCCGATAACGTCATGCTATTCTCGAAGCTCGACAGTATCGGTATCCTTTGTACCCAAGAACTGCAGAGTATTCCTCTTAAGGATGTTGAAAATTTCATCTGCAGCAAGAGCATAATATGGCTAGGCGTAATACTTGATGTACAGGCAGAGCAGCCGAAAACTGCACATATCATCAGGCTGCTCGATGGTGTATTTTCACTCCCTATAGACTGCTCATTGCTAGGTGAATTGCTTGCCAATGCTTATCGAAAGGCTTTGATAAAAAAAGATATCCACAACATTGATTCAATTCATGTAGACGGCATCACACTCAAGAGTTGCATGCCAGAATTCAAGCGCATTTTTCGCCTTATTCATAGAGTTTCCGATAGCAAGGCCCCCGTCATGATATTGGGCGAATCAGGCACTGGCAAAGAGCTGATTGCCCGGGCGATACATGAACAATCGACTCGCTGCGTGGGGCCATTCATCGCCGTGAACTGTGGTGGATTCTCAAACGACCTGATCCAGTCCGAACTTTTTGGGCACGAAAAAGGGGCATTTACTGGGGCGACGAGCCAGCAAGTCGGTCATATTGAAGCCGCATCTAGTGGAACGCTATTCCTTGATGAAATTGGAGACTTGAACGTTCATCTCCAAGTCAATCTTCTGCGCTTTCTCGAATCGAATAGTATTCAGCGTCTAAGTAGCAGTCAGGAAATAGCCGTCGATGTTCGGGTAGTTTCCGCAACCCATATCGATCTTGACACGGCAGTCGAGCGCCGATCTTTCCGCCTGGATCTGTTGCACCGCCTCAACACCGTTGTCATTCACCTTCCTCCCCTGAGGCATCGCAAGGCCGACATTGAGTTGCTGGTCAATCAAGTATTCGAAAATTTGTCATCACGCTATCCATGCCGGGCAAGAGGTTTCCATCGCGATACTATTGCACTGATGAAATCCTATCATTGGCCGGGTAATGTTCGAGAAATGCTGAACAGGATAAAGAGCGCCATCGTTCTTTCAGACAGTGATCTTATCATGCCTGATGCTTTGGGTATCTGCAATACATTAGAAAACAGCACACCACCATCCCTTAATGAAGCTAGAGGTGCTGCTGAACGACAACTGATCATCAACATACTCATCAAGAATGATAATAATATAGCGCGTTCTGCCAAGGAGATGGGAGTTTCAAGAGTGACATTCTATCGCCTGGCGAAAAAACACAACATAATTAAAGGAGAGTAAAAACAGAATAATAAGCCTCAACCACATGCTATGCCTGGCCATCTCAATATGGGGAACTCGATAATGAACAAAAGCGTATTGAAGTTCATCGCTCCGCTACCTTTGACGGTGTCGATGCTAACCGCACAGCTGGTTCAAGCCCAGCAGGAGCCGGTGGGACAAGCGCCTCCCGATGCCATCAACCAACCTGATGTACAGGCCATCACCGAGTACGCTGGTGTACTCACCCCGCGTGGGCAGTTGGTCATAGAGCCATCGCTGCAATACTCGCATGCCGGGGTCAATCGCCTGACCTTTCAGGGCATCGAAATTCTCAGCACGCTGCTGATCGGCGTGTTCACTGCCGAGGAGGCAAATCGCGATACCTGGACTGCAGCCGTGACCGGTCGATTGGGCGTGACGGATCGCCTGGAGCTGGAAGCCAAGGTGCCCTACGTCTATCGAAGCGATACCCTGTTCGCCACCGTACCAACGGTGGAGGGGAGTGAAGCCGGCCAGTTCGACATCGACCGGGACTTATCGGGCAACGGACTAGGCGATATCGAGCTGGCGGCACGCTATCAGCTCAACCGCGGACAAAACAACTGGCCATACCTGATTGCCAATCTACGCTACAAGACGACCACCGGCGAAGGCCCCTTCGATATTCGCCGTGATAGTGATGGGATAGAAAGAGAATTGGCGACTGGCTCAGGATTCCACTCGCTGGAGCCAAGCATTACAGCTCTCTATCCTTCCGACCCGGCCGTATTCTTTGCCAACCTCGGCTATATGTACACAAAAAAAGAGAGCATCAACAAGCGAATCAATGACGATATCACTATCGGCGACGTGGACCCTGGTGATGCGATTAGGGTCAGCTTCGGCATGGGGTACGCCATCAATGAGCGCGCATCATTCAGTCTTGGCTATAAGCATGACTTTATTGACAAGACCAAAACGGAATTCCTCGGCGCCAATGGTAACTCCAGAACCCAGAGTTCACGTAGCCTCAATATTGGATCGCTGCTCCTGGGCTGGTCGTACCAGCTCAAGCCAGACGTGTCCGTCAACCTGGGGCTCGAGCTCGGTGTGACAGACGATGCACCGGATACCGTGATAACGCTGCGCGTGCCATTCGGGATGGGAATGTATTGATCAGGTAAGGAATGGGGAGGTTAGCGATGAGCACGCTAACCTCTCGTCAGCATCAACGCGCCAGCGAGTTGAGTATCGCCTGGCGTTGCGATGCCGCTTGAAGTGCCGGCATGTTCTTGACGTTGATATTGATATCGATGGTCTGTTGGACACTGCGCTGAGAGGCATCGCTGACCACGGCGCTGACGATAGCCTGCTTAGTAATATTGTGAAGGGCGGCGGTAAACCCCTGGGTGTCATGCAACGCCAATCCCGAGTAATCCTTCAGACCGGTCAGGTTGAGCGAGCTAGGCGCCATGTCGTTGATCGCTCCACCGCCATTGACCACCATTGCCTGAAACTCAGCCGGCAAGGCAGCCACCTCCATGCCATTCAGTCGCTGAGAGGTCAGCTGCGCACCGAGTCGATCAATCCTGACCGTTGATTCGAGATGCATGCTGTCGATCCGTGTCTTGAGTGTGGCACCGAAGTTGAGATCCATCCCCGAGACGGAAAAACCACCGCGCAACATATCCAGGCTTTCGTCATCGATCACTGCGGTCTCGGCGAAGAACCGGGAGTCTCCAGTCATCACTGCTTCTCGCGACATCGACACATTAGTGCCAACATCAATGGCAGCATAGAAACCCGCCGACTGCACAGCGCCTGCCGGAAACAGCCGGTTCTTCGTCACTTCACGTGGATTTGGTCTGATCGAACAGGCGGCCCACCGGGCTGCCAATCAGGTAGATCATGGCGATGAAGTTGGCCTCGTTCCGGTAGCCGCGTGCGCGTGACCGAGCCGCCTGGAACAGGCCGTTCATGCCTTCCAGTCGTGCGTTGGTCAGTCCCGAGATCCAGCGCCTGACCACCGCGTCGGCATGGCGCTCCAGCGTCGCCAGGGCCTTCCCCATCGGCTTCAGGAGAGGCTTCTCGGAGACCGCCGCCTTCATGACCTTGAGGTAGTTCGTGATGCGCCACCGAGCCGCCCGCGGCGTCGGGGCCTTCTGGATCCAGCGCAGCTTCTCCTTGATCACCCAGGCATCTGACGTGGCGCTCTGGTCGGCCACCAGTTCCTGGAGCGCCGCCAGCTGCTTGGGCGTCAGGTTCTCGTTGTCCAGGCTCTTCAGCAGGGCCCAGCGCAGCGACTTGGGGTGCCCCTGCTCCCGGCGCTCCTTCTTGCGCACCTCGTCCAGCCTCTTGGTGAAGGTCTGAACGATATGGAACCAGTCGACCGTGACGTCGGCCTTGGGAAGATGCTCGGCCACGCCGCTGAGGAAGGCTTGTGACATGTCGCACACGACCTCGACCACGTTGTCGGTGTCGCCGCCATGCGCCGCCAGGAAGGTGCTGAAGGCCTTGATGGCGTCCTTGCCGTGGCCGGGGACGGCGAAGATCACCGGCTCCTGCTTGCGCTGCATATCGAGGAACACCGTGACGTAGCGATGGCCGCGTCGGGACGCGGTTTCATCGACGCCGACGGTGGCCACGTTGCTCAGGTCCAACTCCCCCAGCATACGGCCCACGTAGTGATGCACGATGCGCCACAGTCGTTTGTCGGAGATCTCCAGCTGCCGGGAGACGGCTAGTACCGGCATCTCCTTGACCAGCGACATGGCGGCTTGCTCGAACAACAGGGTGAAGTCGCTGCCCGGCCGCGCCCAGGGCACCTCGATGCGTTTTACGCCATGTTCAGGGCACTTGGTGCGAGGCACGCGAGCATGCAGGTAGCAGTGATGCTGGAAGAAATTCAGGTGCCGCCACGTCTTATCGGCGAAGTCGTGCGCCGGGCAGGCCTTGCCGCACTCCGGACAGGGGTAGAGGCTGCCACGCTCGGTCTCGACATAGAGGTCCAACCGGTGGGGAGACACGGAGGTATCCAGGTGCTGGTCCTTGAGGATCCAGGGCGCTTCCAGGCCCAGGCCGAGGGTCAGAATCTGGGTGCCGTCCATGCCATGCCTCCTGTCGTCGTGGAGGTCATATCCTGGCCCAGCTCAGGGGGCGAATTCCACACCCAGCGTCGAAGAGCCAAACAGCCAGCACCCCATCAGTAGCGCCTTCAACCAGCGGCAATGTGTGGTGCGATACATGGGCAGAGTGGCATCAATCATGGTCATCGCCCCATCTCATTATGGGCTGGAAGATTGAGGATCATGCTGGACATCGGCATGCGCCTGATAGCCTGCTCCTTGGGTGCCCTGGCTCGGAGCCGCCAGTCACGGTCATGGTTGAAGTTCTGCTGGGCCAGCAGCATGTCGGCGCGTGCCCCGAGTACCGTGCCGCTCCACAGCTTGGCGAAGTGCGCGGTAGGCACGATTACCGTGCCTACCGCGGGATCCGCCACGACGATGTTGTTTTCGTCGATGCCCTTGACCACCACGAAGTGGCGATAACCACCGGTGTTGATCAAGGTGATCGCCGGCACGCCGATTCGCGCCAGATCCTCGAGCGATACCCTGAATCCATCCGCGTTAAGGCCCTGGCCATCGAGGTAGCGCTTCATGTCGAGCATGGAGAAACCCTGAGCCTGGATCTGCTCGACGTCACCCGTGGCGATCATCTGCTCGAATACCTCGGCCTCCGTCGTCGGGCGCTCATAATGAAAGGTCAGCAGGGTGGCCACGGCGGCGGCACCGCAGCTGTAGTCGTACTGCTGGGGAATCACACGATCCCAGCGCATCGCCTCCAGGCTGCGGGCGGGCACATTGACGCTGCCGAAAGGACCCTGAATATGTACGCTGCCGGCCACGGCCATCATCCCAGGCCACACGCACAGCAGCAGCAGGGCAAACTGGCGTAGCATGGTTCGCTGCATGACGATTCCCCGCTCTGCGAATTATTGTGTCGGGGCATAGACGCTGATATTGACGCCCGTGCTCACGGCGTTGCTGTGGCCGGTCATGATATTGAATAGCCCGATACCGGAAAAATTGTCCAGTGCCCGGTTTTCGATCACGACATTGCCACTGACGATGGTGCCGGCGGTAAAAGAAGCCCCGGTCACCGCCGCATCGAGATGCTGAATGCTCTGCACATTGACCAGGTTGAAGCCGCCTTCGCGCCCATATGAATGGGCCAGCTCCTGGTTCTCGAGGGTTTCGAGTGTCGCGAAGCCGTCGCTTGGCGGTGCGATGGCTGGCGTGTCATCCGCCAGTGCCCAAGACCCTGCCAGAAGCAGGGCAGTCCCCAGGCAGGGTGCTAACAGTGAGCGATGGTGTTTCATGGTGCCCCTCCAATGCATGGCAGCGACAAGAGGCTGGCGACGGATAGCCGCCAGCCCATCGGACGACTCACCCTGCGGTCAGTTGCCGATATTCACGTTGCTGTGAGCTGCAACGTTAGTGGCCGCCAGTTGGGAATTGTAGATCCCGGTCGACAGGTTCATGTTGGCAATCCCGCCGAATGTGCCGGCGCCTGCTGCCATGCTCGCAGTGCCGGTTACCAGGCTGGCTGCACCGCCATTACCACCGTTGCCACCGCTGCCACCGCTGCCGGCCTGGGCCATGGCATCACCGCTGGTGGAGGTCGCACCGCCACCGCCGCCACCGTTGCCATTACCACCGGCACCGCCCTGGGCCAAGGCATCGCCACCGCTCCCCCTGCGCCTCCGGTACCACTGCCGGTACCGCTGCCAGTGCCACTGCCTGAGCCTGCGCCACCGGTGCCGCCGTTGACCGCAGCACTGGCCGTGGCATCACCGTTGCTGGTATCGCCATTGGTAGCCGTGTTGGTATTGTCGTCATCGAAATCATCGGCAAGATTGGCCGCGAGTCCGAGCGCATTGCCACCGGCTGCCGAGGTATCGTCATTCTTGGCGCTGCCGCTTCCGCCCTGACCTTGCCCCGCGCCGAGGCCGAGACCGAGGCCGATACCATCGCCGCCATCATCACCATTGCCGGCATTGGCATCGGCGTCGCCGCCATCGCCACCGTAGCCCTTGCCACCGTCACCGCCAGCACCCAGTGCAGCGGTTACCGCAAGGGCATCGCCACCATTACCGCCTACCGCACCCACCGCGCCATGTCCGGCGTTGATATATACCTTCGCGCCAGTGACGGTCGACTGCAGTTCCTGCAGGGCGATCACGCTGGTCGAGGTGTTGTAGGACTCGCTCATCGCCCAGGCATCGCCGCCGGCGCCGGAGGTCCC
Organism: Halomonas socia; assembly: GCF_010977575.1. GTDB lineage: Bacteria > Pseudomonadota > Gammaproteobacteria > Pseudomonadales > Halomonadaceae > Franzmannia > Franzmannia socia. The sequence continues at coordinate 1,314,898 of NZ_CP048812.1, read as the reverse complement.
ACCGGCACCGCCCATGCCGCCCGCACCGCCGGTCCCGGCACCGCCGCTGGCGCTGCTGGTGGCGCTGAGCTCGTTATCGTTGTCATCGATCTTTTCGGAAGCATTGAACGCCGCGGAGTTAGTCATGCTGCTGCCATTCCCCCCAGCGCCACCAGCACCACCATCGGCTGACCCACTGCTCCCCCCCATGGCCATCGCCGTAGAGGTGACTTTCTGGTCGACTTCGTCAGCCACCCCGGCGCTAGGGTTGGCATGTGCACTGGAAATTGCCATCGCCAATACCAGCATTGATGTTCCCGCAATCACGTAATATTTCATGATCCTTCTCCATACCATGCATGATTTATTGTTTCCTGTGATCACGCGGCCGGGTGGATAGAAGCCTCACAGGACATACCATCGCACGCCAAACCTGGCGATCGATAAACAAACTGCACGATACGTGCCACATAAAGTTACAAATTGAAATATACTTAAATATCAAGGCTATGAGGAGGTGGCCAAGGCGAGTCATGAGGATAGTAAGGAACTTTGAGGGTAATATCGGCGGCAAAACACTCAATAGGTTTACACTTCATCGCCGAACATAGAGGGCAAAAATAAAAGCTCTTTTACGACAGAGCGTTAGTGAGGTTGACGACGTATCAGAGTTGATACACTTCGACATAATTGCCACAAGTCAGACGATTAACGATGCAACATCATCAACCTTCCAGCACGCCAACCTTGGCCTGGATCAAGCTCACCAGGGTCTCGGTAGCATCGTCGGCGGTGGTATCGAGATGAATCAGGTGACGGCGCTCGTCGTCACCAAACGGCTCCAGACTGGCCAGCTGGCGCTCGAGCACGGCAAGGCTCGCTTCCGACGGATCGCCACCGCGTCGAGCACGCTTTTCAATACGCCGCCGCAGCGTCGCTTCGTCGGCCTCGAAGCTTACCGTCAACAGCGGCAGGCCGCGGCCTTCCGCTTCCCAGCCGAGCATGTCGCGCTGCCAACGTCTCAGGCAGGTGGCATCGATGCACACCGGAAGCCCCGACTCCAGCAATAGGCCGGCAAGCTTGGCAAGTCGCCGATAGGTGCACTGAGTGGCTGCTGGAGTATAGATATCCACACCCTGTTGCCAACTATCCGCCTGTGGATGAAATCCGAACAGTCGCTTGCGCTCGACGTCCGATCGCAACCGTACACCGCCCAGCCGGCGAATGACCTCGCCGGTGAAGCGACTCTTGCCGCTTCCCGACACCCCGACGCCAATCAGCAGATAAGGAAAGCGAAAGCGAGCATAGCCATCAGCCAGACGCAGATAACGGCGACACTCCGTCAGTGCCAGCTGCTGCTCATCCTGGTCGCCTGACTGGCGATAGCGAATCGCCGCCACTTTGGCCATGACCAGCGCACGGTAGAGCTTATAGTAGGCGAGCACCCGTGCCAGCCCATAGTCGCCGGAGAGTTCCAGGTAGCGGTTCAGCGCATGCCGGGCGAGGGGCTCTTCACCGCGCGCCTCGAGGTCCATCAGCAGGAATGCCAGGTCACAGGCCACGTCGTTCCAGCGCAGCTCGTCGTTGAACTCGATGCCGTCGAACAGCAGCGCGCGTCCCTCGTGATGGACCGCATTGCCCAAGTGGATATCGCCATGGGTCTCGCGTACGAAGCCGTCGCGGTGGCGTGCAGTAAATACCTCCTGCAGCCGGCCGAAGGCCTCATTGGCCAGCGTCTCGAGAGACGCCAGGTCGTCGCCATCGTCGAGGCGCTCACGAATCAGCTCGAATTCCCGCGTCATGATCGACGCGGTCGACGCGGCGCTGCCAAGCAGGCTATCCGCCGCCACCGGAGCGGCCCGTTCGTGAAAGTCGACCAACTGATCGATCAGGTCGTCGATCAGCTCCTGGGAGAGCTCGCCGCTGGCCTGCAAATGGCTGAACAGCAGCCGGTTGCTGAACTGACGCATCTTCACGGCGTACTCGAAGGGGGCGCTGGGGTCATTGATGCGCGGAGCCCCGGGAGTCCCGGAGATCGGCACCGCGGCAACGTAGAGGTTAGGCGCCAGACGACGATTGAGACGCACTTCCTGTTCGCACAGCGCGCGCCGCTTGGCCAGCGTGGAGAAGTCCAGGAAGCTGCCGAAGTCGAGCGGCTTCTTGATCTTGTAGGCGAAATCGCCGGTCAGCAGAATCCACGAGATATGCGTCTCGTGGACCTCCACCGAAGCCACGGGGTGGTCATAACCACTCGGCGACCTGAGCGCCTCGATCAGCGTTTCACTCACCCTGGATCCTCTCGATATCGATGGGCCTCAATGGCGGCTAGCGGGTCAAATGGCACGCGCCATGAACGCAAACGCCCGTTCGGCGGCATCCAGAGTCGTCTGGATGTCCTCCGCGGTATGCGCACTCGACATGAAACCGGCTTCGTAAGCGGATGGCGCCAGATAGACCCCCTCATCGAGCATCGCCGAGAAGAAGCGGCGGAAGGCATCGGCATCGCAGGCCGTGGCCTGGGCGAAGTTATCGACCCGTGACTGGCCGGTGAAGAAGACCCCGAACATGCCCCCCGCACGCTGGGTTATCATCGCCACACCGGCCGCCTCGGCGCGGGCCTCGAGCCCGCTGCACAGGGTCTCGACACGCTGCGCCAGGGCATCGTGAAATCCCGGTTCACGCAGCTTGGTGAGTAGTGCGATGCCGGCGGCCATGGCCAGTGGATTGCCGGCCAGGGTGCCGGCCTGATAGACCGGCCCCAGCGGTGAAATATGCGACATGATCTCGCGCTTGCCGCCGAAGGCACCCACCGGCATGCCTCCCCCGACGATCTTGCCCAGGCAGGTCAGGTCGGGGATCACGCCGTAGTGGGCCTGGGCGCCGCCCAGCGCCACGCGAAACCCGGTCATCACTTCATCGAAGATCAGTACGCTACCGTGCTGGTCGCAGACCCGACGCAGACCCTCGAGGAACCCCGGCTGCGGCGGTATGCAGTTCATGTTGCCAGCCACCGGCTCGACGATGATACAGGCCACCTGGTCGCCGATCTCCTCGAAGCAGGCTTCCAGCGCATCGAGGTCGTTGTGGGGTAGGGTCACGGTGTGCTCGGCCAGCGCCGCCGGCACCCCGGGGGAGCTCGGCTCGCCGTGGGTCAGCGCGCCGGAGCCGGCCTTGACCAGCAGCGAGTCGGAGTGGCCGTGATAATTGCCTTCGAACTTGACGATCTTGTCGCGGCCGGTGAAACCGCGCGCCAGGCGAATCGCCGACATGGTCGCCTCGGTGCCCGAGTTGACCATGCGTACCAGCTCGATGCTGGGAATGATCTCGCAGATCAGCTCCGCCATGCTGGTCTCGATGGCGGTAGGCGTGCCGAAGGAGAGGCCGTGGTCGAGTCTGTCGCGCACCGCGCCCAGCACCTCGGGGTCGGCATGGCCGGTGATCATCGGCCCCCAGGAGCCGACATAGTCGACGTAGCGCTTGCCTTCGACATCGAACAGGTAGGCGCCCTGAGCGCGCTCGATGAACACCGGCGGCCGATGCAGGCCCTTGAAGGCACGCACCGGTGAATTGACGCCACCGGGGATGTGGCGACAGGCCCGTTCGAAGAGCTCGGCAGAAGTGGTCATGGCAATCTCTCGGCAGTCAAGAATGTCTGTGGATAACTCTCTGGACAGTGCGGATAACTCTCTCTGCACTACCTGTGGATAATATTACGGCGATAGCGCGGCGAGCTGCCGGTTCAGCCTACGCACCCTGGCCTCGACGTCGCTGCCGCCGAACACCGCCTCGACGCTGGCGAGCAGATCGGCGCCGGCGCGCCGCGCGCTGGCAGCAGAGTGCACGTTGATGCCGCCGATCGCCACCCGCGGCAGCCCCAGGTCGGCCGCCTGGGCCAGCAGTGCCAGCGGTGCCGGCGGCGCCTCAGGCTTGGTGCGCGAGGCAAAGAAGCGCCCGAAGGCGACATAGCTGGCACCCTCGGCCCTGGCCCGCTCGGCAAGCTCAAGGCTAGCGTGGCAGGTGGCGCCGATCAGCGCTCCGCCACCCAGCCGCTGCCTGGCCTCGGCCAGCTCACCGTCGCTCTGTCCCAGATGCAGACCCACGCCCGCGAATCCAGCATCGCGCAGCCTCAGGGCCAAGCCAGTGTCATCGTTGATGATCAACGGCACCGCATGTTCCTGGCACAGGCTGGCCAGCGCCGCGGCCTGGCGCCAGCGACGCGCATCATCGCTGGACTTGTCTCGATACTGCAACAGCGCCAGCCCACCGCGCAAGGCGGCATCGCAGGCGTTCAGCAGGGTGCGATCATCGGGCAGCAGGGTAGCATCGGTGATCGCGTAGAGGCCGCGCTGCCAGGCCATCGAGTCAGTCGTCATATCGATCGCTCCAGGCCGGATGGCGCCATAGCCGACGCGGTAGCGCCTGGCCCTCAGGGCGCTGTGGGGCAGGCAACCAGCCGTGTTCGAGACTCTCCCAGGTATAGCGCTGGGCCTGCTCGCAGGCCGGCATCAGCCGCTCGCCGCAGGCCAGTCGCGCCGCCAGCGCCGCAGCCAGGGTACAGCCGGAACCGTGGAAGCGTCCCGGCAATCGCGGCCAGTGCCACTGGCGCCCCTCGTCCGGGGTATGCAGGGTGTGGATAACCTGGCGCCGGTCGCTGCCAGGCAGCGGATCGTCGGTGGCGGTGACCAGCACCGCCTGGCAGCCCAGTGACAGCAGCTCGATGGCACGGTCGGTATCGCTGAGCAAGTCGCCACTGGTCAGGCGCGAGAGTTCGAGGCGATTGGGGGTAATGATATCCACCAGCGGCAGTAGCCGCTCGCGGAACGCATCGCGCAGCTCCAAGCTGGATAGCTCGCGACCACCGCCGGCCTTGAGTACCGGGTCCATTACCAGCGGCACACCAGGGTAGCGGCGCACAATATCCACCACCGCATCGAGGCTCTCGAGGCTCGCCACCAGGCCAACCTTGATCGCCGCCACCGAGAATTCATCGAGTGCCGCGGCCATGTTGCGCATGCCATCCGGGTCGCAGGGCATCACCGTCGTAACGTCGGCGCTGCTCTGCACCGTCAGCGCGGTGGCAATCGTCAGCGGCCAGGCGCCACAGGCGCCGACCGCCTCGGCATCGGCAACCAGCCCGGCGCCACCGGTGGGATCATGACCGGCCATTACCAGCACAGCCGGCAGTTGGCGGTTCGCCACTCGTGGCGCATGAGTCGTATCCATCAGAACGGCTTGACCACGGCCAGCACCACGATGATCAGCAGCGCGATCACCGGCGCCTCATTGAACCAGCGAAAGAACACATGGGACTTGTCGCAGCGCGCCGCGGCAAGCTGCTTCATATACACCAGGCACACATGGTGATAGCCGACCAGCAGCACCACCAGCAGCAGCTTGACGTGCATCCACCCCTGGCCCATCCACGCCGGTACCAGGGCCAGCAGCCAGATGCCGAAGCCCAGCACGGCGATCATCGACGGCAGCATGATGCCACGGTAGAGCTTGCGCTCCATGACCAGGAAATAGTCGATGGCCTGCTGGTCGCCCTTGTCCCGCGCCATGGCGTGATAGACGAACAGTCGCGGCAGATAGAACAGCGCCGCAAACCAGGTGACGATGGCAATCAGGTGCAGTGCCTTGATCCACAGATACATGCCGGCTCCTTGGACAGGAACGCCTCGCCGCAGCGCTCAGCGACGATAGCGATAGTAGGTTTCGATGGCGTCGCGGGTGATGATACCGGAAATTCGCGGGCCCTTCGGCCGTCGGTTGCTCTCGACGTAGAGTGCATCCACCGAGTGGTCGTTGAGCAGGTCGAAGGCCTCGCTGAGCGTGGCCTGGAGATGAATCGGCGCCATTTCCAGGCGCTGGCCCGGTACTTCCAGCAGATCGAGCCGCTGCTCGGCGTTCCACAGCGTATCGTCATTCATCGCCCGGGCGAGATCGGCAGCCTTGAGCGCCAGGGTCGGCTTGTCGTCGCTGGAGCGCCGGATCACCAGCCATAGCGGCTTGCCGGCGAGCAGCATGCGTGCCTCGTCGCGCCCGACCCAGCGCAGCGTGGTGGCCACGTTGCGCTCCATCACCGCCGGCACCGAGACCCGCGATAGCGCCTGCATCAGCGGTTGCTGCAGCGGATGCAGGCCGTGGCGAGTCACGGCGATGAAGAAGCCGTCGCAGCGACACAGCTGGCGGGCCGTCAGCCCCGACACCACCACCGCCAGCATCCCCGGCAGAATGATATTGGGGTTGTGGGTCAGCTCGAGCAGGGCCATCAGCGCCGCCAGCGGCGCCTGCAGCACGGCGCCCATCATCGCCGCCATGCCCAGCATGGCATATAGCGCCGGGTCGGCGGAGGTAGCGGGCCACAGCCAGTGGCCGAGCATACCGCTCAAGGCGCCGGCGGCGGCGCCGACCACCAGCACCGGCCCAATGATACCGATGGGTACCCCGCAGGCCACGGTGAAGGCCGTCAGCAGCAGCTTGGCCAGCACCAGCGCCAGCAGCACGTCCACCGCCAGGGCACCGTTGAGCGCCGCTGCCAGGCTGTCGTAGCCGATGCCCTGCACCTCCGGATACCACAGCGCTACGCCGCCGGTCATCACTCCTACCGCCGTCAGCCGCTGCCACCAGGGCCAGCGCGTCAAGAACTCGCCGCTGCGCGCGACGTGAATGAAGAGTCCAGCAAGCAGCCCGATGCCCAGCGCCGTGACCACGATCCATGGTAGGTTGAACAGCGAGTCGAGGGTCACGCTGGGCACCTGGAATGCCGGCTCCGAGCCATACACCAGCTGCGCGATCAGCGCGCCCATGGTCGAGGCCAGGATTACCGGCATGAAGCCGGCAATGGTGTACTCCATCATCACCACTTCCATGGCGAAGATGACCCCGGCGATAGGCGTATTGAACGACGCCGAGATGCCCGCCGCGGTGCCGCAGGCGACCAGCACGCGCAGGCTGTTATGCGGCAGGCGTAGCTGCTGGCCGATGCCGCTGGAGGCGGCTGCACCGAGATGAATGGCCGGGCCTTCACGGCCGGCGGAAAGCCCGCCGAGCACCGCGACGATTCCCACCCACCACTGGTTCAGCCAATTGCGCAGCGGAAAGCGCCCCTGGTGGTAGGTGAGGCGCTCGATCACGTGGCCGACGCCGAGCTTGCGTGCCGCCAGTGGCTGACGGCCCAGCCACAGGCCGATCAGCGTCACCGCCAGCAGCGGCAGCAGCGCCCGCGCCCAGGGCGGCAGCCCCTCGAAGGCTTCATGGTCGCCGCCAGGCATCAAGACCAGCCCACCCAGGTCGAGCAGCAGGCGAAAGCCGACCATCAGCGCACCGGTGACCACCCCCGATACCAGCCCCAGCACACATAGCTGGGGCAGCGCATCGACATTGGCCAATTGACGTCGGAAGCGCTCGAGGCTCAGATCAGGTAAACGCAGGCGCGGCAAAGGCTGACTCCTGTCGGCGGGTCGAGCAGCCCATCGCTGCGGCCACTGGACATCTGGTGGATGTCTTCAGCATACAATAGCCAACCCTCGAGCCAATCACGAAAAGTTGACCCTTTTGCTAGGGATTGCCGATAATGACGGATTGCCTGCTACGACCATTCACCTTTGGCTCAGGAGCACGTCCATGAGCAGCGCCGAATCCTTCGTCCCGCGCCCGATGTTTCTCAGCAGCAGCGCCCAGGCGCGAATGCGCGAGTTGATTCGCGAAGAGGGCAACCCGACGCTCAAGCTGCGCGTCTACGTGACAGGCGGCGGCTGCTCGGGTTTCCAGTACGGCTTCGATTTCGCCGATAGCGTCGCCGACGACGATACCCTGATCGACTACGACGACGTGGCGATGATCGTCGACCCACTCTCCTACCAGTACCTGGTCGGCTCCACCGTCGACTTCGAACGCGGCCTGGCCGGTGCCCGCTTCGTGATCCAGAACCCCAATGCCACCACTACCTGCGGCTGCGGTGCCTCCTTCATGGTCTGAGCCAGCCGCTCAGCACGATCTACTGCTGCTTGACGCTTCCCCATTATCTCGCCATGGTTTAACGGCGAGTTCCATAAATAAACGTTCTACAATGGGGAACCCTATGCACCGTAATTCGCTAGATCACTACCTCTCTGGTACCGCGCTGAGCGCAGCCGTCGCCTTGAGTCTCGGTGTTTCCGGCGCCGCCTTCGCCGACCTGCCAAGCGTCGACGTCGTGACCGACCCAAGCTTCGTACCCTTCGAAATGATGGATCCGGATACCGGCGAGATGGTCGGCTTCGACATGGACATCATCAACGAAGTCGCCGAGCGCGCCGGGTTCGAGGTCAACCTCACCACCATGGAGTTTGCCGGCATCATCCCCGCCGTGCAGACTGGTAACCAGGAGATCGCCATCGCCGGGGTGACGATCACCGAAGAACGTGCCGAGATCGTCGATTTTTCCGATCCCTACTACGACAGCGGCCTGCAGATCATCGTCCGCGCCGATAACGATGACGTCGAGACCATCGAGGATCTCGAAGGCAAGAGCATCGCCACCCGGATCGGTTCCACCAGCTACGACTATCTGCAGGAAACCCTCGGCGACAACGCCGATATCACGCCCTATCCAGGCAATAGCGACATGTACATGGCACTGCTCGGCGGCAACGTCGATGCCGCCTTCTACGATGCACCCAACGTCGCCTATTTCTCCCAGACCCGCGGCGAAGGCCGTACCAAGGTGGTAGGACCGCTCTACGAAGGCCAGCAGTACGGCATCGTCTTCCACCAGGGCAGCGAGTGGGTCGAGCCCGCCAACCAGGCGCTGGCCGAGATGCGTGAAGACGGCACCTACGACGCCATCTACGAAGAGTGGTTCGGCGAGTCACCCGACGCCGACTGATGCTTAGCTCACCCTGACGGGGCCGGGACCACCCGGCCCCGTCGACGTTCTACTGCCTGTCCTCAACGGGAGACCCTGACGTGGACCTGACCTTTCAATTCAACTGGTCGGCGGCGTTCGCCTCGATTCCCTATCTGCTGCCGGGGATCCCCTATACGCTGCTGATCTCCTTCGGCGGACTGGCCATCGGCTTCTTCATCGGCATCTTCTTCGGCCTGCTGCGCATCAGCCCGCTGCGCTGGCTGCGCTGGCCGGCGATCTTCTATATCGAGGTGTTCCGCGGCACCCCGATCCTGGTGCAGGTGCTATTCATCTTCTACGGCTTGCCACAGCTGCTCGGCGGCCCGATCAACGCCCTGGTCGCCGGCATTGCCGCCATCGCCATCAACTCCGGCGCCTACATCTCCGAGATCGTGCGCGGCGGGGTGCAGTCCATCGAACGCGGCCAGCGCGAGGCCTCGCTGTCGCTGGGCCTGTCGCGCACCCAGTCGTTCCGCTACATCATCTGGCCGCAAGCGTTTCGGCGCATGATTCCACCGCTGGGCAACCAGGGCATCATCAGCATCAAGGACACCTCGCTATTCTCGGTGATCGGCGTCGGTGAGCTGGTGCGCCAGGGGCAGATCTACATCGCCACCACCTTCACCGCTCTGGAGGTCTACTTCATGGTCGCGCTGATGTACCTGGCGATTACCTGGACGCTATCGCTGATCCTGCGCCAGTTGGAGCGCCGCGGCCTGGTCGGACAATAAGGAGCTACCCATGACAACCCAATCCCCCGCCGCCCAGCCCATCGTCCACATGCAGCAGGTCAACAAGCACTTCGGCAGCCTGCACGTCCTCAAGGACATCGAACTCAGCGTCGCCCCCGGTGAAGTGGTGGTGATCATCGGTGCCAGTGGCTCCGGCAAGTCAACGCTGATCCGCTGCATCAACGGCCTCGAGGAGTTTCAGGCCGGTCATATCGAGGTCGACGGCAACGCCTTGACCCCGCACGGCAAGAGCAGCAAAGCACTGCAGACCATTCGCACCGAAGTCGGCATGGTTTTCCAGCAGTTCAACCTGTTTCCGCACCTCAGCGTGCGCGACAACATCACCCTGGCACCGCTCAAGGTTCGCGGCATCAGCAGGCAGCAGGCAGCAAGCACCGCCGAGCGTCTGCTCGAGCGAGTCGGCATCAGCGACCAGGCCGACAAGTACCCCAGCCAGCTCTCCGGCGGCCAGCAGCAGCGCGTCGCCTTGGCCCGGGCATTGGCCATGGAGCCTCGGCTGATGCTGTTCGACGAGCCGACATCGGCGCTGGATCCGGAGATGATCGGTGAGGTCCTCGATGCCATGCGCGAGCTGGCCAGGGAAGGCATGACGATGATGATCGTCACCCACGAGATGGGCTTCGCCCGCGAAGTCGCCGATCGCGTGATCTACATCCACAGCGGTGAAATCGTCGAACAGGGGCCTCCCACAACGCTATTCGATAGCCCCCAGCATGATCGCACCCAAAACTTCCTGTCACGGGTTCTCAAACACTGATATCGCGTCAACCAGGATGCTGAGATGAGGCCAGTCGTGTATCGACTGGCTTTTTTTGGCATTTTTTTGCCTGTGGACAAAAAAAATCCAACCGCCATCGAATCGCTCTACAGCCCCCGCCACCATGGTGCTGGTGATTTTTTGACCGGCTGTGGGCGGTCACGGTGACAAGCATCACCAAGCTCGGTGGATAAACGGTGGGCGATTGTGGCTGTGCACAAAACGCCTTTCCGTCCACAGGCTCACGGCCATCTGTCCGCAGCCGATACGCCTCTTGTCCGTCAATCCCTCAACACTACAAATTCTTGATAATAAACGATAAAAATCACTTACCCACAGGAAGTGTCCACACTAGTAGTCACTACAACAACAGAACTTCTTTCTTACTCTACTTATTTTTATTCTTGTCTTACTCGGGTGAGCCAGGACTGACCAAGGCGGTGTGGAAAACCCCTGACGGTTACCCACAGGAGGTTTATACTGGGCAGCCAATTTCCAGCATTGATCATTTTTTCGGCACCAGCGGTGCCATTCGAGGTGCAACGTGGATTACCCCGACCGCTTTGACGTGATCGTCATCGGCGGTGGCCATGCGGGAACCGAAGCCGCTCTGGCCTCCGCTCGCATGGGCTGTCAGACCCTGCTGCTGACCCATAACATCGAGACCCTCGGCCAGATGTCCTGCAATCCCGCCATCGGCGGGATCGGCAAGAGTCATCTGGTCAAGGAGATCGATGCGTTGGGCGGTGCCATGGCGCTGGCCACCGACCGGGGAGGAATCCAGTTCCGGGTGCTCAATGCTCGCAAGGGGCCGGCAGTGCGGGCCACTCGCGCTCAGGCCGATCGGGTCCGCTACAAGGCCGCGATTCGCGGAATGCTCGAGCAGCAGCCCAACCTGACGCTGTTCCAGCAGGCCGCCGGCGACCTGATCGTCGATGGCGACAGCGTGCGCGGCGTGATCACTGAAACCGGCATCCGCTTTCACGCCGAGAGCGTGGTGCTATGCACCGGAACCTTCCTCGGTGGGGTGATCCATATCGGCCTCGACCGGAGCCGCGGCGGGCGTGCCGGTGACCCGCCGTCCAATGCCCTGGCAGAGCGGCTGCGGGCGCTGCCGTTCAACGTGGCACGGCTGAAAACCGGTACACCACCGCGGCTGGACGCCAAGAGCGTCGATTTCAGCCAGCTCGAGGAGCAGCCCGGCGACAGCCCCACCCCGGTGATGTCCTACCTCGGTGAACGCGGGATGCACCCGCGCCAGGTCAGCTGTCATATCGCTCACACCAACGCGCGTACCCACGAGATCATCCTCGCCAATCTCGACCGCTCGCCGATGTACTCCGGCGTCATCGAAGGCGTGGGGCCGCGCTACTGTCCGTCGATCGAGGACAAGGTCCATCGCTTCGCCGACAAGGCCAGTCATCAGATATTCGTCGAACCCGAGGGACTGGATACCCACGAGCTCTATCCCAACGGGATCTCCACCTCGCTGCCTTTCGATGTGCAACTGCAGGTCGTGCGTTCGATCAAGGGACTGGAGAATGCCCATGTCACCCGGCCCGGCTACGCCATCGAGTACGATTTCTTCGATCCGCGTGATCTGAAGCACTCGCTGGAGACCAAGTTTATCCACAACCTGTTCTTTGCCGGGCAGATCAACGGCACTACCGGCTATGAGGAGGCCGGCGCCCAGGGCCTGCTGGCAGGTCTCAACGCTGCGCGGCGTGCCAAGGGGCTAGACAGCTGGTCGCCGCGGCGTGACGAGGCCTACCTGGGAGTGCTGGTAGACGACCTGATCACCATGGGCACCCAGGAACCCTATCGGATGTTTACCTCACGCGCCGAGTATCGCTTGCTGCTGCGCGAAGACAACGCCGACCTGCGCTTGACCGAAATTGGCCGTGGGTTGGGCCTGATCGACGATGACCGCTGGACGGCCTTCTGCGCCAAGCGTGAAGCCGTCGAACGCGAGCAGGCACGGCTCAAGGCCAGCTGGGTACAGCCGGGCACCGCCGCCGGTGACGCTATCGCCGACAAGACCGGCAAGCCGCTGGGCCACGAGTATTCGCTGCTCGACCTGCTCAAGCGACCCGAGCTCGACTATCGCGACCTGGCCTCCCTGCCCGGCATCGAAGGGCAGCCGGTCGATGACGACGCCGTCGCCGAGCAGGTCCAGATCCAGGCCAAGTACCAGGGCTACATCGCTCGCCAGCAGCACGAGATCGACAAGCTCAAGCGCCACGAGGCCACGCCACTGCCCGCCGAACTCGACTTCGAGCAGGTCGAAGGGCTATCCCACGAGATCCGCCAGAAACTCAGCGCAGCGCGGCCGGAGACCCTGGCCCAGGCTGGGCGAATCGCCGGCGTCACCCCGGCGGCGGTATCGATCCTGCTGGTTCATCTCAAGAAACGCCGCCTGCTCGACGACACTCGGGTGGCCAACGGATGATCGATGCTGGCATTGCTGCTCGGCTGGACGAAGGGCTCCGGCGACTCCAGATCACCCCCGACGACACCCAGCGCGAGCAGCTCCTCGGCCTGCTCAGCCTGTTGCACAAGTGGAACCGCGCCTATAACCTCACCGCGATACGCTCGCTGGAGGAAATGGTGCCTCGTCACCTGCTCGACAGCGCCGCGGTACTGCCCTTCGTCGGCGGCCCGAGGCTGCTCGACGTGGGCGCTGGACCCGGGTTTCCCGGGCTGGTATTGGCGATCCTGGCGCCTCGGCTTCAGGTCAGCCTGCTCGACAGCAATGGCAAGAAAGTACGCTTTCAACGCCAGGCTGTGCTGGAATTGGGACTCGACAACGTGACGCCGATTCAGGCGCGGGTCGAGGCACTCGAGGCGCAGCTCTTCGACCAGGTGATTTCACGCGCCTTCGCCAGCCTCGATGATTTCGTGGCGCTGAGCGATCATCTGCTTGCCCCTGCGGGGCAGTGGCTGGCGATGAAAGGGCCCGGTGCCGACGACGAACTGGCAGGACTGCCGTCGGGCGTCATACTGCGTCGTCGCCATGCGCTGCAGGTCCCCTTCGAGAGCGCTCAGCGACAGCTGCTGGTACTCGAACGCCACGCGCTCACCTAGGTCTGCCCCCGGCAGGCCGGCACAAGGAAGGAAGTCGCTCGTGACCAAGATCATCGCCTTGACCAATCAGAAGGGTGGCGTGGGCAAGACCACCACCGCCGTCAATCTTGCCGCCAGCCTGGCGGCGCTGGATCGACGCGTGCTGCTGATCGATCTCGATCCCCAGGGGCATGCCACCATGGGCAGCGGTATCGACAAGCATGAGCTCGACGGCAGCGTGCTCGACGTGCTGATGGGCGACAAGCGCGCCACCGAGGTGATTCTCGACTGCCCGCAGGCCGGCTATGCGCTGCTGCCCGGCAACGGCGACCTGACCGCTGCCGAGGTCGACCTGCTCGACCGCGACCAGGGGCGTGAGCGCTGCCTGCTCGACGCCATACGCGAGCTGGCCGCCGAGTACGATGTAGTGCTGATCGACTGCCCGCCGTCGCTCAACATGCTCACCGTCAATGCGCTGACCGCGGCGGATGGGCTGTTGATTCCGCTGCAGTGCGAGTTTTACGCCCTCGAAGGGCTCTCGGCGCTGCTCGATACCGTCGAGCAGATCAAGGACAGCGTGAACCCTGACCTCGAGATCCTGGGCATCGTGCGCACCATGTTCGACTCGCGTAACAGCTTGACCCGCGATATCAGCAAGCAACTGCGCGACTACTTCGGCGACACCCTGCTCAAAACCACCATTCCGCGCAATGTGCGAGTCGCCGAGGCGCCCAGCCACGGCCTGCCGGTCACCAAGTACGCGCGGTTTTCGCGCGGCAGCCAGGCCCACCGGGTGCTGGCCAAGGAACTGATTCGTCGACTGTCGCTGTAAGCGATATCGCCATCTGCCAGTGAGGAAGTGCCGATGACCCGTAAACGTGCCCTGGGACGTGGCCTGGATGCCCTGATCGGCGGTGGCGCCAGACGCCGCGACGGCGAGCCGCTGGTCGAGGTCGACCTCGTGGCCGGCAGTGATCCTGCTGAGGCCGTAGCGGCGGCCGCGGAAGAGCGCCTCGAGCGCCTGCCACTGGGACAGCTGAGTCGCGGCAAGTATCAGCCGCGCCGCGATATCCAGCCTGAAGCGCTGGAGGAACTCGCCGACTCGATCCGCGCTCAGGGCGTGATGCAGCCGATCGTGGTACGTCCGGTCGGCGAGGCACGCTATGAGATCATCGCCGGCGAACGGCGCTGGCGCGCCGCCCAGCTGGCCGAGCTGGACACTATTCCGGCAGTGATCCGCGAGGTCAGCGATCAGGCTGCGCTGGCGCTGGCGCTGATCGAGAACATTCAGCGCGAAAACCTCAATCCGATGGAAGAGGCGATGGCGCTCAAGCGGCTGATGGAAGAGTTCGAACTGACCCAGCAGCAGACCGCCGACGCGGTGGGCAAGTCGCGTGCCCAGGTAGCCAACCTGCTGCGCCTGATGGCCCTCGACCCGGAAGTACAGACACTGCTCGAGCGTGGCGACCTGGACATGGGCCACGCCCGGGCACTGCTCTCGCTGAGCGGTGCCAAGCAGCGCCGCGCCGCCCACGAGGTGGTCAACCGCGATCTTACGGTTCGCGATACCGAGGCCCTGGTCAAGCGCATCGCTGCCGGCGAACCCAAGAAGGCCGATAAACCCGCCCCCAGTCCCGACGTGGCGCGTCTCGAAACACGGCTTGGCGATCTGCTGGGTGCGCCGGTCAAGATTCAGCACGGCCGCGGCGGCAAGGGGCGACTGACCATTCGTTACGCCAGCCTCGACGAGCTGGACGGCATTCTCGAGCATATTCGCTGAGCGTAAGGCGCGCTTATCAAATTAGCACGCTAATGGGTTTTCCCGGCAGAGTCTCCCCCATTGGTCCTAAACTGGCGTCATATCGCGCAAAATCGCCGCGCCCTCGGTTGAAGGTGGTGGGGGGCTTCCCTATAATCCGCGGTTGTTTGCTTGAAGGATGGGCGTGACACGCTGCCGCGCCGGTTGCTCATCGCCACTGCGCCGGGCGCTGCAATGAGGTATGCCAATGCGCGTAAGCGCCCGTCGTAGAGGATTGTCATGGCAGCGTTTGCCGCTGGCGCAGCTGATGTCGGCGCTGCTGCTGGGCCTGTTGGCGCTATGGAGCACTGGTTCAGATGCCCTTTACAGCGTGCTGCTGGGCACTGGGGTTGCGCTGCTGCCGACGCTGTATTTCCTGTGGCGTGGGCTGCAGGTGCGCGGCGGGCGCCGGCCTCGCACCAGCGTGGCAAATTTCTATCAAGCAGCGGTCGGCAAGTTCGGTTTGACGGTGGCACTGTTCGTGATGGTGTTCGTCGCAGTGCCCCCTTCAAACCCGACTTTTTTCTTTATCGCCTATGTGGCGGCCCAGAGCATGCATTGGCTGACTCCCTGGCTATTGCGTGACCGGCCGACCCCCTGACCCGAGGTAAGCAGCGTATGGCAACAGATAACGAAATATCCGCCATCTATTACATACAGCACCACCTCCAGAACCTGACCTTCGGCAAACACCCTGACAACGGCTGGTCATGGGCCAGCAATTCCGCGGAAGCCACCGAAATGGGCTTCTGGGCCATTCACGTAGATACCATGGGCTGGTCGATCGCCATGGGCGCGCTGTTCATCTGGTTGTTCCGCAAGGCCGGTCGCATGGCCACCACCGGCGTGCCCGGCGGGCTACAGAATGCTGCCGAGATGGTCATCGAGTTCATCGAGAACCTGACCCGCTCGACCTTCCACGGCAAGAATTCCCACATCGCGCCGCTGGCGCTGACGCTGTTCATGTGGATCCTGCTGATGAACAGTCTCAAGTTGATTCCAGTCGACTATCTGCCCGAGATGTTTGGCCGCCTCGGCGTCGAGTACATGAAGATCGTACCCACCACCGACGTCAATGCCACCCTGGGGATGGCCTTCGGGGTGTTTTGCTTGATCATCTACTACAGCATCAAGGTCAAGGGCGCCGGTGGCTTCGCCAAGGAGCTTTCACTGACGCCGTTCAACCACTGGCTGCTGATCCCCTTCAATCTGGTTCTGGAAGTGGTCGGCCTGATAGTCAAGCCGATCAGCCTGGGCCTGCGTCTGTTCGGCAACATGTTCGCCGGTGAAGTGATCTTCATCCTCATCGCCCTGCTGCCATTCTGGGCGATCTGGCTGCTGGATGTGCCCTGGGCCATTTTCCACATTCTGGTGGTGTCGCTGCAGGCGTTCATCTTCACGACGTTGTCGATCGTGTACCTTAGCGCTGCGCACGAGCATCACTGAGCATTGCGAACCTAGCAACGATTGCAAACGCGGTAACTTTAAACCTGACCTCAACTTGAACTTAGGAGCACTACCATGGAAATCGTTTACATTGCTGCGGCCATCATCATCAGCGTCAGCGCCCTGGCTACCGGCATCGGCTTCGCCATACTGGGTGGCAAGCTGCTCGAATCGACCGCACGCCAGCCGGAGCTGGGCGACCAGCTGCAGACCCGTACCTTCATCATGGCCGGCCTGCTCGACGCCGTGCCGATGATCGGTGTGGGTATCGCGATGTACCTGATCTTCGTCGTTGCCGGGTAACGAGTTGCCGTGCCGAGCGTGTGATGCGCTCGGCGTGCTTGTTTCCGGTCGCCACGAAACCGTCAGAGGTATCATCCTGTGAATATCAACATGACGCTTATCGGGCAGACGATCGCCTTCGCGATCTTTGTCTGGTTTTGCATAAAGTATGTGTGGCCGCCGATCAGCCAGGCGCTCCACGAGCGCCAGAAGAAGATCGCCGACGGCCTCGATGCGGCCAGCCGCGCTTCGCGTGACCTGGAGCTTGCCCAGGAGCGTGCCGAGCAGACCCTCCGCGAGAGCAAGGAGCAGGCCTCCGAGATTCTCGAGCAGGCCCACAAGCGCTCCACGCAGATGGTGGAAGAAGCGCGCGAGCAGGCCCGCAGCGAGGGTGAACGCCTGGTGGCCAGCGCCCGCGCCGAGATCGATCAAGAGGTCAATCGCGTGAAGGATGAGCTGCGTGCTCAAGTCGCCACGCTGGCCCTGATTGGCGCCGAGCGTGTTCTGGAGTCCTCCATCGACGAGAAGGCACACCGCGAGATGCTCGACAAGCTCGCTGCCGAACTGTGAGGAGGTGATCCATGGCGGAAACATCTACTGTTGCCCGGCCCTATGCCAAGGCAGCGTTCGAGTACGCACGCGATCATCAGGCGCTGACGACCTGGTCCGAGTGGCTCAAAGTCCTTGGCCAGGTCGTTGCCCATAGCGAGCTCGAGAAGGTGTTGTCGAGCCCCAAGCTGACCGACGCACGCAAGGTCGAGCTGCTTATCGAGGTGGCCGACGCCGAACTCGACGCCGCCGCGCGGCGTTTCCTCGAGACCCTGGCCAGCCAGGATCGCTTGCTCGCACTGCCGTCCATCGCCGCTCAGTTCGAGGCCCTGCGGGCCGACCACGAACAGCGTGTCGACGTCACGGTAGTCTCGGCCTATGCGCTCGAGGACAAGCAGCAGAAAAAGCTCGCCAGTGCGCTCAAGAAGCGCCTGAATCGCGAAATCTCCATTACCACTCAGGTAGACCCGGCACTGCTGGGCGGTGTGATCCTGCGTGCCGGCGATACCGTCATCGACGGTTCGGTACGCGGTCGATTGAACCGTCTGCGCGAGTCGCTCTACGCCTGAGTCTGAGGGACATGGCATGCAGCAACTGAATCCTTCCGAGATCAGCGACATCATCAAGCAGCGTATCGAGAAGCTTGACGTCGCATCCGAAGCCCGCAACCAGGGCACCATCGTCAGCGTCTCCGACGGCATCGTGCGTATTCACGGCCTGGCCGACGCGATGTTCGGCGAGATGATCGAATTTCCCGGCAGCATCTTCGGCATGGTGCTCAACCTCGAGCGCGACTCCGTCGGCGCCGTGGTGCTGGGCGACTACCTGCAACTGGAAGAGGGCATGACCGCCAGCTGTACCGGTCGTATCCTCGAAGTGCCGGTGGGCCCCGAACTGGTTGGCCGCGTGGTCGACCCGCTGGGCATCCCCATCGACGGCAAAGGCGACATCGACGCCAAGCTGACCGATGCGGTGGAAAAGGTCGCCCCGGGTGTCATCACCCGTCAGTCCGTCGACGAGCCGATCCAGACCGGCCTCAAGTCGATCGACGCCATGGTGCCGATCGGTCGCGGCCAGCGCGAGCTGATCATCGGCGACCGTCAGATCGGTAAGTCGGCGATCGCCATCGACGCCATCATCAACCAGAAGGGCAAGGGCGTCACCTGCGTCTACGTGGCCATCGGCCAGAAGCAGTCGACGATTGCCAACGTGGTGCGCAAGCTCGAAGAGCACGGCGCCATGGAGCACACCATCGTGGTTGCCGCCGGCGCTGCCGACCCGGCCCCGATGCAGTTCCTGGCCGCCTACTCCGGCTGCACCATGGGCGAGTACTTCCGCGACCGCGGCGAGGACTCGCTGATCGTCTATGACGATCTCTCCAAGCAGGCGGTGGCCTATCGTCAGGTATCGCTGCTGCTGCGTCGTCCGCCGGGCCGTGAAGCCTACCCGGGTGATGTCTTCTATCTCCACTCGCGTCTGCTCGAACGCGCCGCGCGGGTCAACGCCGACTACGTCGAGAAGTTCACCAACGGTGAAGTGAAGGGCAAGACCGGCTCGTTGACCGCGCTGCCGATCATCGAGACCCAGGGCGGCGACGTCTCGGCGTTCGTACCAACCAACGTCATCTCGATCACCGACGGTCAGATCTTCCTCGAAACCAACTTGTTCAACTCGGGCATCCGCCCGGCGATCAACGCCGGCCTGTCGGTGTCGCGGGTAGGGGGCTCGGCGCAGACCAAGATCATCAAGAAGCTCGGCGGCAGCGTACGCCTGGCGCTGGCTCAGTACCGCGAGCTGGCGGCGTTCTCGCAGTTTGCGTCAGACCTCGACGAGGCCACCCGCAAGCAGCTCGAGCACGGTCAGCGCGTCACCGAGCTGATGAAACAGAACCAGTATTCGCCGCTGTCCGTGGCCGACATGGCGCTGTCGCTGTACGCCGCCAACGAAGGCCACCTGGATGACGTCGAGGTCAGCAAGGTGCTGGACTTCGAGCGTGCTCTGCACGAGTACATGAAGTCCGAGCACGGCGAGCTGCTCGACAAGATCAACCAGACCGGCGACTACAGCAGCGAGATCCAGGAAGGCTTGAAGGCGGGTCTCGAGAAGTTCAAGGCGACTCAGAGCTGGTAATGCCGAGGGCCCACTCTGGCGAGTGGGCCAGCATGCTTTCTGAGAGCCACGAACGAGGGTAGATCGCTATGGCAGCTGCAAAAGAGATACGCACCCAGATCGGGAGCATCAAGAATACGCAGAAAATCACCAGCGCCATGGAAATGGTGGCTGCGTCGAAGATGCGTAAAGCCCAGGACCTGATGAAGGCCAGCCACCCCTATGCGCGTCAGATCCGCAATGTCGTGAGCCACATCGCTGATGCGAATCCCGAATATCAGCACGATTACATGGTAGATCGTGAGGTGAAGCGGGTTGGCTATATCGTGGTCTCCACCGACCGCGGTCTGTGCGGTGGTTTGAACGTCAACCTGTTCAAATCCGTGCTCAGGGACGCCCGAGCCTGGCGCGATCAGGGCGCAGAGCTCGAGTTCTGTGCGCTGGGGGCCAAGGCCAGCACGTTCTTCCGCAACTACGGGGGCAACCTGGTGGCGGCCAAGAGCGGGCTCGGCGAATCGCCGCGGGTCCAGGACCTGATCGGTAGCGTCAAGGTCATGCTGGAAGCGTATGACGAGGGGCGTCTGGATCGGCTGTTCGTGGTGTACAACGAATTCGTCAACACCATGACGCAACAGCCGGTGGTCAGACAGCTATTACCCCTGTCGCCCGATATGGGCAACGAAGCGCATGACGATGAAGAACAGTCGCGTCCCGGAAGCTGGGACTACCTGTATGAGCCGGATGCCAAGATGCTGCTGGACCGGCTGCTCGAGCGCTTCATCGAGTCGCAGGTCTATCAGTCGGTGGTCGAGAATGCCGCCTGTGAGCAGGCCGCGCGGATGATTGCGATGAAGAGCGCCACCGACAACGCCGGTGGCCTGATCGATGATCTGCAACTGGTGTACAACAAGGCCCGTCAGGCCGCGATTACCCAGGAAATCTCGGAGATCGTCGGTGGCGCAGCCGCCGTATAGCAGCTTGGGAAGCCAGGTTTCATTTGCAGGTATTTAAGAGGAACCAAGATGAGCGGACGTATCGTACAAATCATCGGCGCGGTGATTGACGTAGAGTTTCCGCGGGACTCAGTGCCCAAGGTCTACGACGCGCTTAAGGTCGAAAACGCCGACACCGTGCTCGAAACCCAGCAGCAGCTGGGCGACGGCGTGGTGCGCACCATCGCCATGGGCTCCACCGAGGGCCTCAAGCGTGGCTTGGACGTTTCCAACACCGGCGCTGCCATCTCCGTGCCGGTGGGCAAGGAGACGCTGGGACGGATCATGAACGTGCTCGGCGAGCCGATCGACGAGGCGGGTGAGATCGGTGAGCAGGAGCGCATGCCGATCCACCGCAAGCCCCCGACCTATGCCGAGCAGGCAGCTTCCAACGAGCTGCTCGAGACCGGCATCAAGGTCATCGATCTGGTCTGCCCGTTCGCCAAGGGCGGCAAGGTCGGCCTGTTCGGCGGCGCCGGCGTGGGCAAGACCGTCAACATGATGGAGCTGATCCGCAACATCGCCACCGAGCACAGCGGTTACTCGGTGTTTGCCGGTGTCGGGGAGCGTACCCGCGAGGGTAACGACTTCTATCATGAGATGACCGAGTCCAACGTTATCGACAAGGTATCGCTGGTCTACGGTCAGATGAACGAACCCCCGGCAACCGCCTGCGGGTGGCGCTGACCGGCCTGACCATCGCCGAGAAGTTCCGCGATGAAGGCCGCGACGTGCTGCTGTTCGTCGACAACATCTATCGCTATACCCTGGCAGGTACCGAGGTTTCGGCACTGCTTGGCCGCATGCCCTCGGCGGTAGGCTACCAGCCCACGCTGGCCGAAGAGATGGGTGTGCTGCAGGAGCGCATCACCTCGACCAAGACCGGCTCGATCACTTCCGTGCAGGCGGTCTACGTACCGGCGGATGACTTGACCGATCCGTCACCAGCGACCACCTTCTCGCACCTCGACGCTACCGTGGTACTGGCGCGCTCCATCGCCGAGCTGGGTATCTACCCGGCCATCGATCCGCTCGACTCCACCTCGCGTCAGTTGGATCCGCTGGTGGTCGGTCAGGAGCACTACGACACCGCCCGCGGCGTGCAGAACGTGCTGCAGCGCTACAAGGAGCTCAAGGACATCATCGCCATCCTGGGCATGGACGAGCTGTCCGATGAGGACAAGCTGGCCGTGTCGCGGGCGCGTAAGATCCAGCGCTTCCTGTCACAGCCGTTCTTCGTCGCCGAGGTGTTCACCGGGGCACCTGGCAAGTACGTGTCGCTCAAGGACACCATCCGCGGTTTCCAGGGTATCCTCGACGGTGAGTATGACGAGCTGCCGGAACAGGCCTTCTACATGGTCGGTTCGATCGACGAAGCCGTCGAGAAAGCCAACCAGATGAAGTAAGGCCGTCCACCCAGAGGGGACAACACTATGGCGAACAGCTTCAAGTGCGAGATTGTCAGCGCCGAGGAAGCGGTGTTCTCCGGCGAGGTCGAGCAGGTGGTCGCCGCCGGGATCATGGGTGACCTGGGCATTCTGCCCGGGCACACCCCGCTGCTGACCGAGCTCCAACCGGGTCCGGTCAGGGTGACGCTGGCGGGCGGCGCCGAGGAGAACTTCTACATCTCGGGCGGCTTCCTCGAGGTCCAGCCCAAGGTGGTGTCGATACTCGCCGATGCGGCTACCCGTGCCGGTGACATCGATGAGGCGGCGGCCGAAGAGGCACGCCAGCAGGCGCTCAAGTCGTTCAACGAGAAGTCCTCGGAGCTCGACTATACGCGCGCGGCGGCGGAGCTCGCCGAGGCGGTGGCCCAGCTTAGAACTCTCCAGCAGCTGCGCAAGAAGGCAGGCAAGGGATAATCGCTTCCTGCCGTGAAAAGCGCCCCCCGCGTCGTTGACCGGGGGGCGTTTTCGTGTCTGCTATGATGGTCGCCATGCCCGCCACCCAATCTGCCCGATTACGGCGTCAGGAGGATGCCTATGTCATTGAATGAAGCCCTGACCGAACAGAAGAGCACGCTGCTCGAGGCGCTGCAGTCGGACGCTGCCGATCTCGACGATGTGCTGCCCGAGCTGCGTGCCGCGGATATCGCCGAGATCCTCGAGGATATTGCCGAGGAAGACGACGATACGCCCACCGTCTTTGCCCTGCTCGACCATCTCTCGGTGGAACGACGTGCCAATGTATTTGGCTACCTGCCGAGCGACATGCAGGGCGAATTGGCCGAGGCGATGTCCGACGAGACGCTGCTTGCGCTATTCGAGGAAATGAGTTCGGACGAACGGGCCGACCTATTCAATCTGCTCGACGAGGATCGTCGCGAGGGCCTGCTGCGGCGCATGGCCAAGCAGGAACGTGAGGACCTCAAGCGGCTGGCCAGCTACGAAGAGGGCACCGCCGGGGCGATCATGACCTCCGACTACGTGGCGATCCCCAGCGGCATGACGGTGTCCCAGGCGCTGATGCGGGTGCGTCAGACCGCGCCGGACGCCGAGACCGTCTATCAGATCTACGTACTCGCCGAGGAAGGCCGCCTGGCCGGCACACTCTCTTTGCGTCAGTTGATGGTGGCGCGCCCCGGGGCGTTGGTCGACGATCTGATGATCAAGGATGTGATCAGTGCGCGCGTCGATGACCCTCAGGAGGACGTGGCACGGCTGGTGGCGCGTTACGACCTGCTGGCGGTGCCGGTGATCGACAGTGATGAACGGATGGTGGGTATCGTCACCCACGATGACGCCATGGACGTCGCCGAAGAGGAGGCCACCGAGGACTTCCACAAAGGGATGTCGATCGGCCAACTGGAGGATGGCGTCAGCCGCGTGCCGCTGTGGAGCCTGTATCGCAAACGCGTCATCTGGCTGGTGCTACTGGTATTCGCTAACCTGTTCTCCGGCGCGGGTATCGCCTATTTCGAAGACACCATCGCCGCTCAGGTGGCGCTGGTGTTCTTCCTGCCACTACTGATCGGCAGCGGCGGCAACGCCGGTGCCCAGGCCGCCACCCTGATGGTGCGCGGCATGGCCACCGGCGATGTCGGGGTCAAGGACTGGAGCACGCTGCTGGGGCGCGAGCTGCTGGTGGCAGGTTCACTGGGTCTGACCATGGCGCTGGCGGTGGCACCCATCGGGGTGATGCGCGGTGGAGAGGCGGTGGCGATGGTGGTGGCCATGAGCATGGTCACCATCGTGCTGTTCGGCAGCCTGCTGGGCATGTGTCTGCCGTTTCTTCTCAACCGCCTGGGCTGGGATCCGGCCACTGCTTCGGCACCGCTGGTCACCACCCTGATCGATGCCTCCGGGGTGGTGATCTACTTCAGCATTGCCACGGCAATCCTGACCAGTGTGTGATCAGCGGGAATCAGCGTCGAGGATTATGGTGGTGGCCAGAACAGGCCTCTTATTCGAGTGAGAGATGTCATGCCTGGACGGCGGACAAACTGTTACCGAGTGTGTATCCTTGTCCGCGGTCATCTTGTCCAGGAGGTGGGCAGGTACACGCCGCGCCGTTCTTCGAGCATCATCTATTGGCCCTAAAGGATTACCATGGACTGGCTACAGGTCGTCGTTCTCTCGCTGGTGCAGGGACTTACCGAGTTCCTACCCATCTCCAGCTCTGCTCACCTGATCCTGGTGCCGGTGCTGACCCCATGGGAAGATCAAGGACTGGCCTTCGACGTGGCGCTGCATATTGGCAGCCTGATGGCCGTGATCGTCTATTTCCGCCATGAACTGAAGCGCATGACGCTGAGCTGGGTGGCTTCCTGTCGTGGCCAGGGCAGCGATGCAGACGGGCGCCTGGCCTGGTGGGTCATCGTGGCTACGATTCCGGTCGGGCTGATCGGCCTGGTGTTCAAGGAAACCATCGAGCTGGAGCTTCGTTCACCGCTGATTCTTGCCCTTAGCCTGATCGGCTTCGGGCTCCTGCTTGGCTACGCCGATTGGCGTAAGCATGGTACCCGCAGCGAGTATCAGCTGAGTCTGAAGGATGCGCTGCTGATCGGTGGCGCCCAGGCGCTAGCGTTGATCCCCGGGACATCCCGCTCCGGCATCACCATCACCGCGGCCCTGCTGCTGGGGATGAACCGTGAAGCGGCTGCGCGCTTCTCGTTTCTGATGTCGATTCCGGTGATCGTGCTGGCCGGCGGTCTCGAGGTAGTTGGCCTGATCCAAGAGCCCGAAGACGTGGCCTGGGTGGCGCTAATTGTCGGCACGCTGCTCTCGGGCATCAGCGCCTATCTGTGCATTCACTATTTTCTGGCCTTCATCAAGCGCATCGGCATGCAGCCGTTCGTGATCTATCGGATTATCTTTGGACTGTGGCTGCTGTGGTTCTTCTGGTAGCCCCTGGAGGACATCAACCATGTACGTCACCCGTTTTATTGTCCCACTACTGCTCGCCGCTATGGTGGCCGGCTGTGGCGAGCAGGACCCCGAGCTCGACTCACCGGTGCGCCTCGAGGGCAATATCTTCGGTTCCTTCTATCAGGTCACCATTGCCGATCCGCTGACGCGCAGCCAGGCCGAAGCCCTCGAGGGGGGCTTCGTCGCCGAGCTGGACGATGTCGATGCGGCGATGTCGATCTATCGCGACGACAGCGAACTGATGGATCTCAACCGCACGCCAGAGGGTGAGTGGTTGGCCCTCTCCGATGCGTTGTTCGAAGTGCTGTCGGTGAGTCAGTCGGTGGCCGGGAAGAGTGACGGCAGCTTCGATGTCACCGTCGGGGGGCTGGTCAATCTGTGGAGCTTTGGCTCGGAAGCGCGACCCGAGGAGGTGCCGACCTCGGAGGAGCTGGACGAACGGCTGGCCGAGGTCGGCTACGACAAGCTCGAACTGGATGCCAGCGAAACCCGGGCCAGGCGCACCACAGAGGTGTTCATCGACCTCGGCGGGGTGGCCAAGGGGCATGCTGCCGATCGGGTCGCCGCCTATCTCGATGGCCAGGGCATCGAGCACTACCTGGTCAACCTGGGTGGTGATCTGATCGTCAAGGGCTATCGCGACGAGGAGCAGAACCCGTGGAGGATAGGCGTCGAGGTGCCTGACGGCAGCCGCCAGGTCGCCCATCATACGCTGCCGCTGCACGATATCTCGGTGGCGACGTCTGGCGACTATCGCAACTATTTCGAGGCCGATGGCCAGCGCTACTCGCATACCATCGACCCGCGTAGCGGCACGCCGATCGAGCACACGTTGGCCTCGGTGACGGTACTGCACCCTTCCAATGCCTGGGCCGATGCCTGGGCCACGGCGCTGATGGTTATGGGGCCTGAACAAGGCCTGCGGTTGGCCGAGCAGCACGACCTGATGGTGGTGGTGCTGGTGCGCGAGGGAGACGGCTGGGCAACGCGGGTAAGCTCGGCATTGATCGACTATTTTGGCACCGAGACCCTCGCCGACATTGGCATTGACGTGGACGACTGAACAAGGAGAGACCATGACCCTCGACGTAGTGATTCTTGCCGCTGGTCAGGGCACACGAATGCGCTCGACGCGGCCCAAGGTGCTGCACGCCCTGGCCGGCAAGCCGATGGTGCGTCACGTCATCGACACTGCCGCTATGCTTGGCGCCGAGCGACTGCACGTGGTGATCGGCCACGGCGGCGATCAGCTGCGCCAGACACTCGGCGACTGCCCGGTGAGCTTCGCCGTGCAGGCCGAACAGAAGGGCACCGGTCATGCAGTGGCCCAGACCCTCGATGCGCTGGGGCCCGACAAGGTGCTGGTACTCTACGGCGATGTGCCGTTGATCCGTCGCGAAACGCTGGTAGCACTGCTCGATAGCGTCAGCGAGCGGCAGATGGCACTACTCACCGTGACCCTCGACGATCCCAGTGGCTACGGTCGCATCCTGCGCAACGCCGATGGCCAGGCGGTGGCGATCGTCGAGCACAAGGATGCCAGCGAGGCCGAGCGGGCGATTCATGAATGCAATACCGGCATCATGGCGATGACCAGTGCCCAGCTGCAGCGCTGGCTGCCGCAGCTCTCGGCCGATAACGCCCAGGGCGAATACTACCTGACCGACGTGATCGCCATGGCCGCTGCCGAAGGGGTAAGCATCGCCACCGCCCAGCCGGCTAGTCCCTTGGAGGTCGAAGGGGTCAACAACCGCGCCCAGATGGCGCGTCTCGAGCGCGCCCACCAGCAGGCCATCGCCGAGCGGCTGATGAGCGAGGGCGTGGCGCTGGCCGATCCGGCACGCCTCGACGTGCGCGGAAGCCTGCGCTGCGGTCATGACGTGGAGATCGACGTCGGCTGCGTGTTCGAAGGTGAGGTGGAGCTTGGCGAAGGGGCACGCATCGGCCCCTACTGCGTGATTCGCGACAGCCATATCGGCGCCGAGAGCGTGATCGAGGCACATAGCGTGATCGAGGGCGCGGTGGCCGCCGGGCATAACCGCGTCGGGCCATTCGCGCGGCTGCGCCCCGGTTCACGCCTGGCGGTTGGCGCCAAGGTCGGCAACTTCGTCGAGACCAAGAACGTCGAGGTCGGCGAGGGTAGCAAGATCAACCACTTGAGCTATGTCGGCGACGCCAGCCTGGGGCGTGGCGTCAACGTGGGGGCAGGCACCATCACCTGCAACTACGATGGCGCCAACAAGCACCGTACCGAGATCGGCGACCACGCCTTCATCGGCTCCAACACTGCCCTGGTGGCGCCGGTCAGCGTCGGCAAGGGGGCCACCGTGGGCGCCGGATCGACCATCAGCAAGGACGTTGCCGACGGCGCCCTGGCGGTATCCCGGGCACGGCAGATCAGCAAGACCGACTGGCCGCGGCCGACCAAGGATTCCTAGGCCATCTGGCAACCCACCATAGCGCCGCTTCGGCTTGGCTGAAGCGGCTTTTTCGTGGCCGGGACTTGACGTCGCATCGCGTTTGGTCTTTCATTTGTAAATTAATTTCTTTCGATTCGAAACATTAAGATTAACATGAAATGACCAAACGAAATACTGCCCAGCGGCGGCATGCCATCCTGGCATTCGTCAACGCCGAGGGGGAGACCAGCGTCGAGAGCTTGGCGCATCGCTTCGACTTCTCCGAGGTGACGATTCGCAAGGATCTGGCAACCTTGGAAAAGAGCGGCTTGCTGCTGCGTCGCCACGGTGGCGCAGTGCCACTGCCTGTCGAGCTGTTGGACGGTGCCGTCAATATCTCACCAGCAAAGCGGGCCATTGCCCGAGCAGCAGTTGAGCGGCTCCGAGAGCATAACCGCATCATCGTCGATAGCGGCACCACCACCTCGGCGATGATTCCAGAACTCGACGGCATGACCGGCCTGGTCGTCATGACCAACTCCTTGGCGGTGGCCAATGCGCTACACGCGTTGGAACGCGAGCCGATGCTATTGATGACCGGCGGCACCTGGGACCCGCATTCCGAATCGTTTCAAGGCCAGGTCGCCGAGCAGGTGCTGAGGCACTATGACTTTGACCAGCTGTTCATCGGCGCCGATGGCATCGACCTCGAACGAGGTACTACGACCTTCAACGAGCTGCTGGGACTGTCGCGGGTAATGGCCGAGGTGGCCCGCGAGGTCGTGGTACTGGTAGAAGCCGACAAGATCGGCCGACGTATTCCCAACCTCGAGTTGCCGTGGGGCTGCATCGATACATTGATCACGGATCATCGTCTCGATCCTGCCGGCCGCCGGACAATCGAGGCCCATGATGTAGAGGTCGTCACCGTTATGGTGGATGACGCTGAATCCAGGAGGTAACGCGATGTGTGGAATCGTTGGAGCGGTAGCCGGGCGTAACGTGCAGGGTATTCTGCTAGAGGGACTGCGACGCCTCGAGTATCGAGGCTATGATTCCGCCGGCATGGCGGTGCTCGACGAGAGTGGCAGCCTGGAACGGCGGCGTGCGGTGGGCAAGGTCGCGGCACTCGCCGAGCGGCTCGGGCAGTCGGCCCTGCCGGGTAGCGTGGGGATCGCCCACACCCGCTGGGCGACCCACGGCAAGCCCAGCGAGGCCAATGCCCATCCGCATCAGTCGGGCGACCGCCTGGCGGTGGTGCACAACGGCATCATCGAGAACTTCGAGGCCCTCAAGGCCGACCTGCAGGCCAGCGGCTACGTGTTCGAATCCGAGACCGATACCGAGGTCATCGCCCACCTGTTGGATCGCGAGAGTGTCGCCCAGGGCGACCTGCAGGCGGCAGTGCAGCGCGTCCTGGCCAGGCTCGACGGCGCCTATGCGCTTGGCGTGATGCACGCCGCCGAGCCGGACGTGGTGATCGGTGCACGCAAGGGCAGTCCGCTGGTGGTGGGCGTGGGCATCGAGGAAGTCTTCCTGGCCTCGGACCCGCTGGCGCTGCTGCAGGTCACCGACCGCTTCATCTACCTCGAGGAGGGCGATGTGGTGCGTCTCTCGCGGGGGGAGTGATCGAGATCGTCGACGCCGACGGTCGTATGGTCGAGCGTGAGGTGCAGACTTTCGAGCACGGTGACGGGGCCGCCAGCAAGGGTCGCTATCGCCACTTCATGCTCAAGGAGATCCACGAGCAGCCGGCGGTGATTGCCCAGACCCTGGAAGGGCGCCTGAGTGAGCGCGGTGTGCTGGTCAAGAGCTTCGGCGTCGAGGCCGAGGCGCTGTTCTCGAAGGCCAAGCAGATCCATATCATCGCCTGCGGTACCAGCTACCATGCCGGCATGGTGGCGCGCTACTGGCTGGAGCGTTACGCCGGGATTCCTACCCAGGTCGAGGTCGCCTCGGAGTATCGCTACCGCCGCGTGGTGGTGCCCGAGGGCACCCTGTTCGTAACCCTGTCGCAGTCCGGCGAGACTGCCGACACCCTGGCGGCGCTGCGCTTTGCCAAGGGCAGCGGCTACCTGGGTAGCCTGGCGATCTGCAACGTCCCGGGTAGTTCGCTGGTGCGTGAGTCGGATCTCACGCTGATGACCCACGCCGGCCCCGAGATCGGCGTGGCCTCGACCAAGGCGTTCACTACCCAACTGACCGCACTGATGCTGTTCACCTTGGCGCTGGGGCGCCAGCGCGGCATGGATGAGGACCAACAGGCCAGCATCGTCACGGCGCTACGCGGGCTGTCGGCGCTGGTCTCCCGGGTGCTAGCGCTGGATCCCGCAATCGAGCGTCTCTCGGTAGATTTCGCCGAGAAGCAGCATGCGCTGTTCCTGGGGCGTGGCGCGCACTTCCCGATCGCCTTGGAGGGCGCTCTCAAGCTCAAGGAGATCTCCTACATCCACGCCGAGGCCTACCCGGCTGGCGAGCTCAAGCACGGTCCACTGGCGCTGGTCGATAGCGAGATGCCGGTGATCTCGGTGGCACCAAACGACGAACTGCTCGACAAGCTCAAGTCGAACCTGCAGGAGGTGCGCGCCCGCGGCGGCGAGCTCTATGTGTTTGCCGACGAGCAGGTGGCGATTGACCCTGGTGAGGGCATCAAGGTGCTGCACCTGCCCCACGTCGACGAGGCGCTGGCGCCGATTCTGTATACCTTGCCGCTGCAACTGCTCAGCTATCACGTCGCGGTGCTCAAGGGCACTGACGTCGACCAGCCGCGCAACCTGGCCAAGTCGGTGACGGTGGAGTAATTGGCCGGTCGTCTTCATCTGGGCCTGGCGATGTGGGCCAACGCTGACTGGCGAGGTAGCCTCTATCCGCCCCACGGCGGCCAACAGGCATGGCTGGGCGAGTACGCACGGGTATTCTCCGCCGTCGAGGGCAATACCACTTTCTATAGCGGTACCCCCAAGGCCGAGACGGTGGCCAACTGGGCGCGCCAGGCACCCGCCGAGTTTCGCTTCTGCTTCAAGCTGCCGGCAAGCCTGACCCATGAGGCGCGGCTGGTGGGCATCGAGGCCGCGCTGGACGTTTTTCTCGAACGCCTCTCGCCGCTGCATGACCGTCTCGGCCCCCTGATGGTGCAACTGCCGCGCGATTTTGGGGCACAGGAGCTTCCGCAACTCGATCAGCTGCTATCGCGCTGGCCGGCGGAAATCCCCTGTGCCGTTGAGGTCCGTCACAGTGAATTTTTCCACAAGGGCAGCGCCGAGGTGGCACTCAACCGGTTGTTGATAAGTCACGGCGTAGACCGTGTGATGCTCGACGTAAGGCCGCTATTTTCGACCTCGGCGGGCAGCGACCCGCGACTACTCAAGGCCCAGGGTGAAAAACCCAAACGTCCGTTGCACGTGCTCTCCACTGGCGAGAGGCCGCTGGTGCGCTTTATCGGCCATGTCGAGGAGGCCGTCAATGCGATCTATTTCGCGGCCTGGGTGGAGCGCCTCTGCCTGTGGATAAAACAGGGGAAAAGTCCTTTTCTGTTTGTGCATACCGCGGATAACCGCCACGCGCCGCAGCTTGCTCGGCGGTTGCATGACGAGGTGGCCAAACGGCTGGGTCAGGCCACCATTGGGGCGTTCAGCGGCGAGGCGCAGGCTACGCTGTTCTGAGTGTGAGAAACGGATATCCAGGGAGTGAAGGCTAGCCGACCTCGCGCTGGGGAGGCCTGTTAGAAGTGCTGCGGGCGCCGTGGCGCCAGTGACGGCTGGGGCTACTGCATCAGCTCGTCATCGTCGAGATCGGCGATATCGCGCTCGAGGCGCTTGAATTCCCGGTGCAGCTCGATGCCGCGGCGCGCACGCAGGTAGCGCACGGCGGCGGTCTTCTGGCGCTGCTTGTGCTCATCGACCTCCATGCTCATGAAAATATCGAGTAGCTCTGTTTTGAGGGAGGATACCTGTTCGACATTGCGCATGTTCGATTCTCCTGACTCAAGACTTTCTCTTGATGTAGCATCCGACCAGTCGACCGCTGCGTTACCGGCAGGACATTATTACTATACCCCAGTTGACAAAATGATGAATCCCTGTTGGCGTTGCTCGCTTGTCGGGGCTCACCATCGCGCCGCCGCTGAGGCATACTGGTGGCCAGCTTGCGGCTTGTCGCGGGCAGTACACCGGATATCCATAAGTTATGCACAAGTTATGCCAGCAAGGAGCCTGACGTGAGCCGCGCCCTATTCGACGAGCTGAGAAGCCGCATGGAGCACTTTCGACGCTCCGAACAGAAGGTCGCGCGCTTCGTGCTGCGCAACCCCGAGGAAGTTATCCACATGCGCATCGTCGACCTGGCCACCGAGGCCAAGGTCAGCGAACCCACGGTGGTGCGTTTCTGCCGCGCGCTGGGCTGCAACGGCTTTCAGGACTTCAAGCTAAAGCTGGCGCAGATGCTGGCCACCGGCAGCCAGTTCGCCCAGTTCTCGATGAACGACGACGATTCGGTGGCGGAGTTTTCCCACAGCATCTTCGACTCCACCGTGGGCACCCTGCTGTCGGTGCGCGACCGTCTCGACAACGATCTGCTCAGCCAGGCGATCAACGCCCTGGCGCTGGCCAACCGCGTCGAGTTCTACGGCTTCGGCGCCTCCGGGGCGGTGGCCTTCGATGCCCAGCACAAGTTCTTCCGTTTGCAGATATCCACCTCGGCCTACGCCGACCCGCACATGCAGAACATGTCGGCGGTGACCCTGAAGCCCGGCGATGTGGTGGTGGCGATCTCCCAGACCGGACGCACCAAGGCACTGGTGGCCAGTGTCAGGCTGGCTCGCGAGGCCGGCGCCACGGTGGTCGGGCTGTGCCCGAGCGGCTCGCCGCTGGCCGACGAGGTATCGATCCCGCTGTTCATCGACGTCCACGAGGACACCGAGATCTACACCCCGATGAGCTCGCGGATCGCCCATCTGGTGCTGGTCGACGTGCTTGCGGTGGGGGTGGCCAAGACCCGCGGGCCCAAGCTCACCGAGCAGCTCAAGTCGGTCAAGAGTAGCCTCAATTCGCTGCGTTTCCCGGAGCCGGAGGAGTGAGCGGCGATATGCTACGCTAGGCGTCCATTTTCGACCTGCAAGTGCCAGCCCCTATGGATGACGTCACGGCGATTCTCGATCACCTCAATCCCGCCCAGCGCGAGGCGGTCAGTGGGCCCCAGGGCAATATGCTGGTGCTCGCCGGGGCTGGATCCGGCAAGACCCGGGTGCTGGTGCATCGTATTGCCTGGCTACTGCAGACCGAGGGCATGTCGCCCTACGCCATCCTCGCCGTGACCTTCACCAACAAGGCGGCCCGCGAGATGCGCACCCGCCTCGAGGCGCTGCTCGGCTTGTCGCTGCGCAACATGTGGGTGGGTACCTTCCACTCCATCGCCCATCGTCTGCTGCGCACCCACTGGCAGGATGCGCGGCTGCCCCAGCACTTCCAGATCATCGACAGCGACGACCAGTTGCGTCTGGTCAAACGCCTGCTCAAGGATCACCGCATCGACGACGAGCGCTTTCCGCCGCGCCAGGTGCAGTACTTCATCTCCGGCTGCAAGGAGGAGGGGCTGCGGCCGCACCAGGTCGATGCCCACGGCGATGGCTACATGGCGCAGATGGTCGAGCTCTACGAACGCTATCAGCTGACCTGCGAGCGCGGCGGACTGGTCGACTTCGGCGAGCTGCTGCTCAGGAGCCTCGAGCTGCTGCGCGACACCCCGGCGCTGCTGGCCCACTATCAGGCGCGCTTTGGCCATGTGCTAGTCGACGAATTCCAGGATACCAACACCCTGCAGTACGCCTGGCTCAAGCTGCTGACCGGCGAGAGCGCCGGCATGACCGTGGTTGGCGACGACGACCAGTCGATCTACGGCTGGCGCGGTGCGCGGGTCGAGAACATTCGCCGCTTCGAGCAGGAGTTTCGTGATACCCGCACCGTGCGCCTCGAGCAGAACTACCGCTCCACCAGCGCCATCCTCGACGCCGCCAACGCCCTGATCAGCCATAACACCGGACGCATGGGCAAGGAGCTGTGGACCGAGGGCGCCAAGGGTGAGCCGATCTCGGTCTATGCCGGCTTCAACGACCTCGATGAAGCGCGCTTTATCGTCGATACCATAGGCGAGCAGGTGCGCGACGGCGCGGCGCGCCGCGAGATCGCGATCCTCTACCGCTCCAACGCCCAGTCGCGGGTGCTCGAGGAGACCCTGATCCGTCAGGGCGTGCCCTACCGGATCTACGGCGGCCAGCGCTTCTACGAGCGCCTCGAGATCAAGAATGCCCTGGCCTACCTGCGCCTGCTGCTCAACCGCGAGGACGACGCCTCGCTGGAGCGCGTCATCAACGTGCCGGCCCGCGGCATCGGCACTCGCACCGTGGAGATCCTCCGCGAGCATGCGCGGCTCAACAACGTCTCGCTGTGGCAGGCGCTGCACGACGCGCTCAGCGATGCCCTGCTCAAGGGCCGCGCCGCCAATGCCGTGCGCGCCTTCGCCGAGCTGATCGAACAGCTCGACAACGATACCGCCGGCATGGCGCTGCACGAGATCATCGCCCACGTGAACCACTCGAGCGGGCTGATCGAGCACCACGCCAACGAGAAGGGCGAGAAGGGCCAGGCGCGGATCGAGAACCTCGAGGAGCTGATCAACGCCGCGCGGGCTTTTACCCAGGGCGATGCCCTGGAGAACCAGGAGGTCGGCGAGGGCGCCGCGGCGCTGGAGCCGTTCCTCTCCGAGGCGGCGCTCAACGCCGGTGACCACGAGGCCGACGAGTTCGAGGACTGCGTGCAGCTGATGACCCTGCACTCCGCCAAGGGGCTGGAGTTCCCCATCGTGTTCGTCTCCGGGGTCGAGGAGGGGCTGTTCCCGCACAAGATGTCGCTGGAGGAGCCGGGACGCCTCGAAGAGGAGCGCCGCCTCTGCTATGTGGGCCTGACCCGTGCCATGCGCAAGCTCTACCTCACCTATGCCGAGCTGCGCCGCCTGCACGGCAAGGAAACCTTCCAGCGGCCGTCGCGCTTCCTGCGCGAGCTGCCCGAGGAACTGCTCGAGGAGGTGCGCCTGCGCGGCCAGATCTCGCGTCCGGTCACCGCCCGCCCCGCGGTGGGCCTGTCGCGTCAGACCTCGGTGGACGGCGGCGGCGATCTGCCCAGCCTGTCGCTGGGCCAGCGGGTTAGCCATCCGCTGTTCGGCGAGGGGGTGATCCTCAACGCCGAAGGCGAGGGCGAACGCGCCCGGGTCCAGGTCAGCTTCGAGGGCGAAGGCGACAAGTGGCTGGTGCTGGGCTTTGCCAAGCTAACGCCGCTGTAGCGAGAGCAAGCGAGAGACGCCGGAGGCAGGCCGAAGAGGGCGTTCTGCTAACAGTAATGGCGCTAACGCTGTGCGTTGAGCCGCGGGACTTGCCGAACGAAAGTCGGCTTAGCATACTCGCTGGCGGACGCTTTCCCGCAGGGCCCAGGAAACACTGCATAACTGTCTGCGCGTCGCTCGCCGATTTATTCAGCGCTTCCCTAAGCCTGCCAGGAAATCACAACAACGCTTCTGGAGTTCGCCTTCATGCAACGCCGTAACTTTCTCAAGACCCTGGGGGCCGGTGCCGCCGGCGTCGCCGCTGCACCCTTCATCTCCACCGCCAAGGCCGACGAGGTCATCACCTGGCGCATGGTCACCTCCTGGCCGCAGAACTTCCCGGCGCTGGGCACCGGTGCCAAGGATTTCGCCGAGCGCATCGAGCGGCTCTCCGGCGGGCGCATGCGCGTCGAGGTGCTGGGCGCCGGCGAACTGGTGCCGGCTCTGGAGGTCTTCGATGCGGTCGCCGCGGGCACCGCCGAGATGGGCCACTCTGCCTCCTACTACTGGCGCGGCAAGGTCGCCGCGGCACAGTTCTTCACCGCCGTGCCGTTTGGCATGAACACCACCGAGACCAACGCCTGGCTCTACAACGGCGGTGGCCAGGAGCTGTGGGACGAGCTCTACGCCCAGCACAATCTCAAGCCGTTCGCGGTGGGCAACACCGGCACCCAGATGGCCGGCTGGTTCAAGAAGGAGATCCACTCGCTGGATGACATGCGCGGCGTGCGCATCCGTCTGCCGGGGCTGGCCGGCGAGGCCATGAACGGCATCGGCGCCACCGCCGTGAACATGCCCGGATCGGAGATCTTCACCTCGCTGCAGACCGGCGTGCTCGACGCCGCCGACTGGGTCGGGCCCTACAACGACATGGCCTTCGGCCTCTACCAGGTCGCCGACTACTACTACACCTCGGTGTGGAACGAGCCCAGTGCGGTGCTCGAGGGCACCATCAACCTGGATGCCTGGAACGCCCTGCCCGACGACCTCAAGGACATGGTCACCGAAGCCGCGCGCAGCGCCAACCTGTCGATGATCGACGAGTTCACCTATCGCAACGCCCAAGCCCTCGAAACGCTGGTCGAAGAGCATGGCGTCGAGCTGCGCACCTTCCCCGATGACGTCATGCAGGCGCTCTACGAGTCCTCCATGGAGGTGCTGCAGCGCCAGGTCGATGACGATCCCGACTCGAAGAAGATCTACGACTCCTACCTCGCCTTCCAGCGCCTGGTACGACCCTTCACTGACGTGGGCGAGTATGCCTATCTCAAGGGGCGCGACACCGTGGGTGCCTGATCGCCGATGCCGTGAATGAAGGGTGCCCATGGGCACCCTTCGTCGTTCGGAAGCGCTGAACAAATTGCCGAGCGAGATGAAGTGCAACGCAGCGATTCGCTCGTGTAGGCATTTGTGTAGTGTTTCCTTAGGCGTCGGGGACGGCGCGAATACGCCCGTTGTCGTCTAGGGCAACCATCACGAAGCGCGCCTCGGTGACCTTGTAGAGCTCGTCGGGGTTGCGCTCCTGGTGGGGGCGGATCCACACCTCGACGTCGACCTTTACCGAGCTGCGGCCCACCTCGCGGATCGCGGTATAGATATTGACCACCGAGCCAACTCGCACCGGGCACAGGAAATCCATCGCCTCCAGCGCTACCGTGGCGGTGCGGCCGTGGGCCTGGCGCCCGGCGGCGAGTTCGGCGGCCTGGTCCATGTGGCCGATCAGCCAGCCGGCGGGGATATCGCCGTAGAAGTTGGTATCCTGCCGGGAGGCCAGCAGTTTCAGCGTCAGTTGGCCCTGGGGCGCGGGTACATCGTCGAGGTCGGTCATGGAGTGCGCAGCATCTTGTTGTTGTGAAAAGAGAGTGAAGTGTTGGGCGTGCCGCACCGCGGCATCGTCACATCATCATATACGCCAGCCGCGGGCAAGCTCCAGCGGCTGCGACACCCCGCCTCGCAGCCGGCCGGGGCGAGTGGCCAGCGGCTGCTTGCTGCTGTGCTGGCTGCTGATGGCCTGGCCGCTAGCCGCTGCCGAGCGCGCGGTGGTCGGCAGCCTCGACTCGGTGGGCTCGGAGACCCTGGCCGGGCTGATGTTGCGCTGGGGTGAGCAGCTCGAACGCGACTACCCCGGGGTGCGCCTGCAGCTGCAGGCCAGCGGCTCGGCCACCGCGCCGGCGGCGCTGGCGGCGGGCACCAGCCGGCTGGGCCCGATGTCGCGACGCATGTCGGCGGCCGAGCGCGAGGCCATCGAGGCGCGCCAGGGCCATCTGCCGCTGGAGATACCGGTGGCGCTGGATGCCCTGGCGGTGTTCGTGCATCGCCACCACCGGCTCGAGGCCCTGAGTCTTGCCCAGCTCGATGCAATCTTCTCGGATACCCGGCGCTGCGGTGCGGCCCGGCCGCTGGGACGTTGGCAGGATGTCGCAGGGAGCAAGCAACAAGGCAGCATCACGCGACACGGCCGCAATTCGGTATCCGGCACCCACGGCGTTTTCAAGCGCCAGGCGCTGTGTGGCGGCGATTTTCGTCTCGATGTCAACGAGCATACCGGCTCGGCGGCGGCGGTAGCGGCGGTGGCCGGTGCCCCTGGGGCGATCGGCTACGCTGGCGCCGGCTATCTCACCGCTGGCGTGCGCGCCGTGGCGCTGGAGAACGCCGCCGGCGAGGCGGTGGCCCCCAGTGCGGAGGCGGTGCTCAGCGGCGACTATCCGCTGTCGCGGCCGCTCTACCTCTACGTCAACCTGCCCCCGGGCGAGCGTTTGCCGCCCGCCGAGGCCGCATTCATCGCGCTGGTGCTCTCCGACGCGGGGCAGGCGCTGGTCGAGGAGAGCGGCTTCATCGCGCTGCCCGAGGCGCTGCGCCGGGCGGCCCGGGCGCAACTCGGGCTGGGGGAGGGCTGATGTCATCTCGCTGTCATCGAATTGCCTTATTGTCATGGTTACCCGCGGCTGACGAGCACCCACCATGACCGATCACGCTGCTTTTCCTCGACAGCGCCTGCGTTTTATATGCGACCGCCTGGCCACGGCGCTGATCAGCGCCTGTGGCATCGGCGTGATCGGCGCGGTGCTGGCAATCGGGGTGTTTCTGGCCGTCGAGGTTGCGCCGCTGTTCGTGGCACCCGAGGTGCGCGAGCAGGCCACCGCTGGTGACAGCCTGCCAGCGCTTGCCAGCCTGCCGACGGATAGCCTCAGTGCCGCGGGCGAGCAGCAGCAGTGGCAGGCCGACGGCCGTGAACTGGTGGTCTTTCAGCGCACGGCCAGCGGGCTCGAGCTGGCGGGCCGTGTCGAGGCGGTGCCGCCGTCGCGTCGCATTACTGCGCTGGCGGCGCTGCAAGGCGGGCGGGCGCTGCTGATTGGCGACGATGGCGGCGGCGTGCAGCGCTGGGTAACCCTGGCCGATCAGGATTTGCCGGTGCCGGCCGGCCGCTATCAGGCGTTGGGCTCGGCGCCGATCCGCCAGCTGATTGCGCTGCCCGACCGCCAGGCGCTGGCGGTGAATGAGGCCAACCAGATGGGGCTCTACCAGGCCATCGGCGGCCTACGCTGGCAGGGCCAGGCGCCAAGCGGCGAGGCGCTGGGCTGGGACGACCAGGGCGGCCTGTGGTGGGGTTCCCCGGACGCGGCCAGTCGCCTCGAGATCGACGCCGAGCACGCCGAGGTCAACTGGCGCAGCCTGTGGCTGCCGCAGCACTACGAGGGCTACGCCGCGCCTCAGCAGCGCTGGCAGACCAGCGCCAGCGACAGCCGCGACGAGCCGCGCTATGGCCTCGCCCCACTGGCCTGGGGCACGCTCAAGGCCGCCGCCTATGCGCTGCTGGTGGCGATTCCGCTGGCGCTGGGCGCGGCGGTGCATACCGCCTGCTTCATGTCGGCGGGGCTACGTACGCGCATCAAGCCGACCCTGGAATTGATGGAGGCGCTGCCCGGCGTGGTGCTGGGCTTTATCGCCGGGCTGGTGCTGGCACCCTGGGTCGAGCGCTATCTCCCAGGTGTGCTGGCGCTGCTGCTGGTGCTGCCGCTGGGCATGCTGAGCGGCGGCGCACTCTGGGCGTGCTGCTCGGCGCGCTGGCGACAGCGCCTGCCGCTGAGCTGGGCGGGTCTGTGGCTGATGCCGTGGCTGGCGCTGCTGGCGGCACTGGCACTGTGGCTATCGCCGAGCCTGGAGCGCTTGTGGTTCGACGGCGACATGCGCAGCTGGCTGGCGCTTCAGCTAGGCCTGGACTATGCCAGCCGCAACGCCATGATCGTCGGTCTGGCCATGGGCCTGGCGGTGATGCCGACCATCTACGCGCTGGCTGAGGACGCCCTCTCCGGGGTACCCAAGAGCCTCGCCGAGGGGGCCGCGGCGATGGGCGCGACGCGCTGGCAGGCGCTATGGAAGGTGGTGCTGCCGGCGGCCAGTCCAGGCATCTTCGCCGCGCTGATGATTGGCGCCGGGCGCGCGGTGGGCGAGACGATGATCGTACTCATGGCCACCGGCAACACCGCGGTGATGACCGCCAGCCCCTTCGAGGGCCTGCGCTCGCTGTCGGCCAATATCGCCATCGAGCTGCCCGAGGCGGCGCTGGGCGGCACCCACTACCGGCTGCTGTTCCTCAGCGCGCTGCTGTTGTTCGTGTTCACTTTCTGCGTCAACACCCTGGCCGAGGTGGTGCGTGGCCGGCTCAGGCGCCGCTACCAGCGGCTTGGCGGGCCGACATGAGGCTGGCGCGTGGCGAAGGCCCCTGGGCATGGCTGGCGGCCGGCAGCGTGGCGTTGTCGCTGCTGCTGCTGGTGGCACTGCTGGCGCTGCTGGCGGGCCGCGGGCTGGCGCACTTCTGGCCTGGGGAGCTGGTCCAGGTCGAGCTCGACGACGGCAGCCGCTTCGCCGCTCGCCCCGGGCGCGAGGAGCGCAGCGCCGAGGGAGTCGAGCGGCTCTATCACACCGGCAACCGCGAGTGGCTGGGCACGCCCTGGCGCTGGGTCGAGGTGGCGCGCATCGTCGACCAGCAGCGTCCGGCGGAGCTGGTGATTGTCGAGCGCCGCCGCTGGGGCGACTTCATCGGTCGGGTGGTGGGTCTCGAGGAGGATGGCGTGGCCCTCGACATCGACGACGAGGCGGCGCGTTGGACGGCGCTCGATGAACGCCTGACGCGTCTGGCGCGGTTGCGTGAGGCGCGCGATGCGCTGCGCCAGGAGGAGGTGATGCCGCGAGTACGAGCGTTGTCCGCCGAGCAGGATGTTGCCAGCCGGGCTCGGCTCGAGGACGAGCTGGCCGCGGCCAACGCCGAGGTGCTGGCGCTGCAGGCGCGCATGGCCCGCGACCGGGTAGTGCTGGAGAGCGTCGCGGGTGAGCGCCTGGCGCTGCCGCTGGAGGAGGTGCTGGCGCTGCAGCGTCCCAACGCCATGTCGCTGCCGGCCAAGCTCGGCGCCTGGGGCGAGCGGGCGTGGCGTTTTCTCAGCGAGGGGCCGCGGGCCGCCAACACCGCCGGCGGGGTCTGGCCGGCGATCTTCGGCACCGTGCTGATGGTGCTGCTGATGTCGCTGCTGGTGGCGCCATTCGGCGTGCTGGCGGCCATCTACCTCAACGAGATCGCCCACCAGGGCCGGTTGACGCGACTGGTGCGCATCAGCGTGCGCAACCTCGCCGGGGTGCCGTCGATCGTCTATGGCGTATTCGGCCTCGGGGTCTTCGTCTACGGCATCGGCGGCAGCCTCGACGAGTGGTTTTTCAGCGACCAGCTGCCGTCGCCGACCTTCGGCACCGGCGGGCTGCTGTGGGCCTCGCTGACCCTGGCGCTGCTCACCCTGCCGGTGGTGATCGTGGCCACCGAGGAGGGCCTGGCGCGGATTCCCGACCATCAGCGCGAAGGCGCCCTGGCGCTGGGCGCCACGCGGCTCGAGACGCTGCGCCGGGTGGTGGTGCCGATGGCGCTGCCGGCGATGCTCACCGGGATGATCCTGGCGGTGGCGCGGGCCGCCGGAGAGGTGGCGCCGCTGATGCTGGTGGGGGTGGCCAAGCTGGCGCCTCAGGTACCGCTAGACGGCGAGTTTCCGTTCCTGCATCTTGAACGCAAGTTCATGCACCTTGGCTACCATATCTTCGACGTTGGCTTTCACAGCGGCGATGTCGAGGCAGCGCTGCCGCTGGTGTACGCCACGGCGCTGTTGCTGGTGGTGGTGATTCTGGTGCTTAACCTGACTGCAATCTTCATGCGGCATCATCTCAAGGCGCGTCATGGCGCGCTGCCACGCTAGGAGATCCGAGAGCTGTGCTTGCGCAACCCGCTACCCCGGCCGCCATCGCAAGACGCGACGCGGTGATCGACATCGATCCTGACGCCAGCTGCCTGGAAATCCAGGGGCTGAGCCTGGCCTATGCCGGTACCCCGGCGCTCAGCGATCTCACGCTGCGCGTGCCGCGGCATCGGGTCACGGCCTTTATCGGGCCGTCGGGCTGTGGCAAGTCGACCCTGCTGCGCGCCTTGAACCGGCTGCACGATCTCAACGAGACGGTCAGCCGACGCGGCGCGATCCGCCTCGAGGGCCAGGAGATCCATGCCCCCGAGGTGGCGGTGGCCGAGCTGCGGCGGCGGGTAGGGATGGTCTTCCAGACCCCCAATCCCTTCCCGATGTCGATCTACGAGAACGTCGCCTTCGGCCTGCGCCTGCAGGGCGGCCTGCGCAAGCGCCAGCGCGACGAGGTGGTGGAGTGGGCGCTGCGCTCGGCGGCACTGTGGGATGAGGTCAAGGAGCGCCTCGGCGACTCGGCCTGGTCGCTGTCCGGCGGCCAGCAGCAGCGCCTGGTAATCGCCCGCACCCTGGCGGTCAAGCCCGAGGTGCTGCTGCTCGACGAACCGGCATCGGCGCTGGACCCGATCTCGACGCTGAAGATCGAGGAGCTGATCCGTAACCTCAAATCGCAGCTGACGCTGGTGCTGGTCACCCACAACATGCAGCAGGCGGCGCGGGTCTCGGACTATACCGCCTTCCTGCACGGCGGCGAGCTGGTCGAGTACGCGCCCACCGACGCACTGTTCACCAACCCGCGCCTGGCGCGCACCGAAAACTACATCACCGGCCGCATGGCCTGAGCCGAGGCTCCCGCCGCTGCCGAACAGGAGAGTCAGCATGGATATCACCAGCGATACGCACAGTCAGCATATCTCCAAGCAGTTCAACCAGGAGCTCGAAGAGCTCAAGACCCATCTGATGGCGATGGGCGGGCTGGTCGAGAAGCAGGTCCAGGACGCCGTCACCGCGCTACTCGACGGCGACAGCCGGCTGGCCGAGCGGGTCCGCGACAACGACGACGCGGTCAACGACATGCAGCTCAAGATCGATGACGAGTGCACCCGGGTGCTGGCACGGCGCCAGCCGGCGGCCTCCGACCTGCGCCTGGTACTGGCGGTGATCCGCGCTACCTCGGATCTCGAGCGCATCGGCGACGAGGCCAGCAAGATCGCCCGTAACGCCATGAGCCTGGCCGAGGCCGGCAATGGCAGCAAGGGGTTTATCGAGGTGCGCCATATCAGCGAGCACGTGCGCAAGATGGTACGCGATGCGCTGACCGCCTTCGCCCGCTTCGATATCGACCTGGCCCTCGAGGTGGTACACGAGGACGAGGCGGTGGACAGCGAGTACACCACCGCCATGCGCTCGCTGATGACCTTCATGATGGAGGAT
The DNA here is from genome assembly GCF_010977575.1 of Halomonas socia. Taxonomy (GTDB): domain Bacteria; phylum Pseudomonadota; class Gammaproteobacteria; order Pseudomonadales; family Halomonadaceae; genus Franzmannia; species Franzmannia socia. Next base: position 1,272,480 of record NZ_CP048812.1, on the reverse strand, counting down.
CCTCGCTCGATCACCTCGGTGCTCAGCGTGATGTGGATCCTGCGCGCCCTGGAACGCATCGGCGATCATGCCAACAACCTCGCCGAGTACGTGGTCTATCTGGTCAAGGGGCTCGATATCCGGCATATCGACCCCGACGAGCTCGACGAAGAAGCGATCAAGCGGCGCGGTTGATGGCAACACTGTCGGCCCTCGATGCCTTGACCCGCGGCACCCGGCTGGTCTACTCGCCGGGGCTGCGGCGCTACGTGTTCGTGCCGCTGGCGGTCAACCTGCTGGTCTATGCCGCCATGCTGCACTATGTGCTCAGCCACTTCGGCGGCTGGCTGGCGGGCTGGATGGCGATGGTGCCGGGCTGGCTGGCCTGGCTGGAGTGGCTGATCTGGCCGCTGTTCGTGGTGACCCTGGTGCTGATGGTGTTCTTCACCTTTACCCTGGTCACCCACCTGATCGCCGCACCCTTCTACGGCTTTCTGGCGGCCAGGGTGGAGATCGTCGCCTGTCAGCGGGAGCCCCTCGACGATCGCGGCCTGCTGCGCACCGGCGTCGATGCACTGGGTCGCGAGCTGGTCAAGCTGGGCTATATCCTGCCGCGGCTGGCGCTGTTGCTGGTGATCAGCTGGATCCCGGCGCTCAATGTGCTGGCGCCGCTGCTGTGGGCGGCCTTCTCGGCCTGGGTGATGGCGATCACCTACCTCGACTACCCGATGGACAACAACAAGGTCACCTTCGCCGACATGCGCCGCCGGCTCAGGGCGCGCCCCTGGCCGACGCTCAGCTACGGCGGCCTGGTGACGCTGATCACCTGGCTGCCGCTGGCCAACCTGCTGCTGCTGCCCGGTGCCGTGGCCGGCGCAGTGCTGATGTGGGACCAGCACTACCGCGGCCAGTCCGACTGATCAGATCCGTCCCTCCTCCACGGCGTGGCAGGCCACTTCGCTGCCGTCGCTACGCGCGATCAGCGTCGGCGTCTCCCGCGCGCAGCGCGCATCGGCGTTCGGGCAGCGCGGATGGAAGGCGCAGCCCGAGGGCGGATGTACCGGGTTGGGTACCTCGCCCTTGATGACGCTGCGCTGCTTGCCCATGCCGGTCAGCGTGGGTACCGCCGCCAGCAGCATCTGCGAGTAGGGGTGGCGCGGCGTGGCGAACAGCTGCTCGGCGGGGGCGATCTCGGCGATATGCCCCAGGTACATCACCGCGATGCGGTCGGCCATGTGCTTGACCACCGCCATGTCGTGGCTGATGAACAAGTAGGTCAGGCCGTACTCGCGCTGCAGATCGCGCATCAGGTTGAGGATCTGCGCCTGCACCGAGACGTCCAGCGCCGAGGTCGGCTCGTCACAGACCATAAACTCCGGCTCGTTGGCCAGCGCCCGGGCAATCGAGATGCGTTGGCGCTGGCCGCCGGAGAACTCATGCGGGTAGCGATGGATATCCATTGCCGAAAGGCCGACCTGTTCGAGCAGCTCGCCGACCCGGGTGCGGCGCTGGGTGGCGCTCATCTCGGGGCGAAACACCCGCAGCGGCTCGCCGATGATGGTGCCCACCCGCCATAGCGGATTGAGGCTGGCGTAGGGGTCCTGGAAGATCATCTGGAAGCGCTTGCGCACCGCCGCGGCCTGCTTGCCGCTACGGTTCACCAGGTTGCTGATGTCCTCACCGTCGAATAGCAGCCGACCCCGGGTCAGGCCGTAGAGGCCGACGATCAGCCGCGCCACGGTGGACTTGCCGCAGCCGGACTCGCCCACCAGCGCCAGGGTCTCGCCGCGGCGGATGGCGAAGCTGACGCCATCCACCGCCTTCAGGGTGAGCTTGTCGCTGCGCTCCAACACGCGATTCAGCCACGGCTTGGAGACATCGAAGTGACGCGCCAGGTCGTGGGCTTCGAGCAGCACCTCGCCGCCCTTGACGGATGGCAGTGATTCAGTGGCCATCGGCAACGACCTCCTCGCTAACGGGAATGACGGGATCAATGGGGTCGTGCAGCCAGCAGGCGGCACGGCTGGTGCCGGCGGGCAGCAGGTCGGGTCGCTCGCGGCGGCAGCGCTCGGCGGCATGCGGGCAGCGCGGGTTAAAGGCACAGCCGGAAGGGATCGCCGCCAGCCGCGGCATGGCGCCCTCGATCTGGTAGAGCCGCTCGCGGGAGGTCTCGATGCCCGGGATCGACGCCATCAGACCGCGGGTGTAGGGGTGCTGCGGGTCGCGAATCACCGCGTTCACCGGGCCGATCTCGATCAGCCGGCCGGCGTACATCACCGCCACCCGATCGGCGGTCTCGGCGATCACCCCCATGTCGTGGGTGACCAGCATCACCGCGGTGCCGCGCTCGGCGCACAGCCGCTTGAGCAGCGCCAGGATCTGCGCCTGCACCGAGACGTCCAGCGCCGTGGTGGGCTCGTCGGCGATCACCAGCTCGGGCTCGGCGGCCAGTGCCAGGGCGATCACCACGCGCTGGCGCATGCCGCCGGAGAACTGGTGCGGGTAGGCGTCGAGACGATTCTCCGGGGCCGGGATGCCCACCTCATGCAACAGCTCGAGGGCTCGACCGCGGGCCTGCTTGTGGTTCATCGGCAGGTGGGCACGAATCGTCTCGATCAGCTGCTCACCCACCGAGAACAGCGGATTGAGGCTGGTCAGCGGGTCCTGGAAGATCATCCCGATATGTCGGCCGCGCAGCGGCACGAAGGCGTCTTCGTCGAGGTCGTCGATGCGCTGCGTGCCGAGGAGGACCTTGCCGCCGGCGATGCGGCCGGGCGGCTCGAGCAGTTGGATCACTGCGTTGCCGGTCATCGACTTGCCGGCCCCGGATTCGCCGACCACGCCGAGGATCTCGCCCGGGGCGATATCGAAGCTGACGTCGTCGAGCGCCACCAGAGTGCCGTGGCGGGTGGGGAACTCGACCCGCAGCTCGCGCACGCTGAGCGCCGGCACGGTGGGCGTGTCGCGGCTATCTGAGCTTGGGGTTGAGGACATCACGCAGCCAGTCTCCGAGCAGGTTGACGGAAAGCGCCAGCATCAGCAGCGCCAGGCCGGGGAACAGCAGGATCCACCACTCCCCGGAGAACATGTAGTCCTGGCCGACCCGGATCAGGGTGCCCAGGCTCGGCTGGGTGGCCGGCATGCCGACCCCCAGGAACGACAGCGTGGCTTCGGCGATGATCGCCAGCGCCAGGCCGATGGTGCCGATCACCAGCACCGGTCGCATCACGTTGGGCAGGATGTGCTGGAACAGGATATTGCGCGCCGGCAGGCCGATCACCCGCGCCGCCTGAACGTACTCCTTGCCCTTCTCGACCAGGGTGGCGCCGCGCACCGCGCGGGCGTACTGCACCCAGTCGGAGAGGCCGATGGCCACGATCAGCACGATGATCGCTACCTCGGCGTGCATCGAGCGCGGCAGGAAACCGCGCACCACGCCGAAGATCAGCAGTGCCATCAGAATCGAGGGGAAGGTCAGCTGGACGTCGGCGATGCGCATGATCAGGGCATCCCGCCAGCCGCCGCGGAAGCCGGCCATCAGGCCCAGGGCGGTGCCCAGCACCAGCGCGAAGAGCACCGCGGCGAAGCCCACCAGCAGCGAGATACGCGAGCCGTAGAGGATCGCCGAAAAGACGTCGCGGCCCTGGCTGTCGCTGCCCAGCAGGTAGAAGTTGCCGGTGAAGTCCGAGGTGGTCAGCGGTGGTGCGAAGGCGTCGATCAGGTCGAGCTGGCGCGGGTCGAAGGGGTTCTGCGGCGCGATCCACGGCGCGAACAGGGCGCCGGCGAACATTACCAGGGTCACCAGGGTGGCGAGTATCACCACCGGCTGGTGCTTCCAGGAGTAGACGATGTCGCTGGCGAGGAAGCGTTGCAGCTTGCCGGGCCGGGGTGGCGACGTGATGGTGTGCCGTGTGTCGCTCATTTGGCACCTCCCTGGACGCGCAGGCGCGGGTCCACCGCGTAGTAGAGCAGGTCGACGATCAGGTTGATGACCACGAACACCAGCGCGATCATCATCAGGTAGGCGGCCATCACCGGGATATCAACGAAGCGCACCGCGGTGATGAAGAGTGCCCCGACCCCCGGCCACTGGAACACCGTCTCGGTGATGATGGCAAAGGCGATGATGGTGCCCAGTTGCAGACCGATGATGGTGATCACCGGGATCAGGGTGTTCTTCAGCGCGTGGCGCAGGTTGACCACGCGCTTCGACAGGCCCCGGGCGCGGGCGAACTTGATGTAGTCGGCGCGCAGTACCTCGAGCATCTCGGCGCGCACCAGGCGCATGATCAGGGTCAGCTGGAACAGCCCCAGGGTGATCGCCGGCAGGATCAGCGAGCGCAGGCCGCTGGTGGTCAGCAGGCCGGTGGTCCACCAGTCGCCGAGGCGTACCGTCTCGCCGCGACCGAAGGCGGGCAGCCAGCCGAGCTCCACGGCGAACACGTAGATCAGCAGCACGCCGATCAGGAAGGTCGGCAGCGACACGCCGATCAGCGAGGCGGTCATGATGAAGTTGGACAGCCAGTTGCCGCGGTTGAGCGCGGTATAGATGCCCAGCACGATGCCCATCACCACCGCGAAGATGGCCGAGATGATGGCCAGCTCCAGGGTCGCCGGCAGGCGCTCGACGATCAGGTCGGTCACCGGCCGCGCCGAACGGTAGGAGATGCCGAACTCGAACTGGGCGGCGTTGGCGATGAACTGGAAGAACTGCACCGGCACCGGCTGGTCGAGGCCGAGGCGCGCGCGCAGCTCAGCGCGATCAGCCTCGGTGGCCTCCTGGCCGACCATGTTGAGGACCGGGTCGCCGACGTAGTGGAACAGCGAAAACGCAATGAGCGCGACCACCAGCATCACGAAGATGGCCTGGAGGACGCGCTGGATCAGGAATGCCAGCATGGGATCTCCACGGTGCAGCCCCCGCGCGAGGATAACGCGCGGAGGGCTGTGCACGGGTTACGGCTTAGTTATTGAATCGCAGGTACTTGAAGTGCGGGGTATTTTCGCTCTGCACCTGGAAGTCGATATCGTCACGCATCGACCAGGTCAGCATCTGGTGGTGAATCGGGATATAGAGGGTCTCGTCGTGGACGATCTGCCAGGCCTCGGCAATCATCTCGTTGCGCGCCTCCTCGTCGACCTCTTGGCCCATGGACACGGTCAGCTCGTCGACCCGCTCGTCGGAGTAGCCGGTGAAGTTCCAGCTGCCGCGATCCTCCTCCTTGGTGTGGTAGAGGTAGTTGAAGACGTACTCCGAATCCATGGTCGGCACGCCCCAGCCCAGCAGGTAGAAGTCGTACTCCTCGCGGGCCATCTCGGCGAAGTGCAGTGAGCGGGTCTGGGCCACCAGGTCGACGGTGATGCCGATGCGCGCCAGCATGCTGACCACTGCCTGGCAGATCTGCTCGTCGTTGACGTAGCGGTCGTTCGAGCAGTTGAGGGTGACGCGGAAGCCGTCGCCGTAGCCGGCTTCACTCATCAGTTCCTGGGCGCGCTCGACGTCGGCCGGCAGCACCTCGTCCATCTCCTCGCTGTAGCCGTTGACGAACGGCGGCGCGATCATCCCGGCGGGCTCGGAGTTGCCGCGCATCACCGAGCGCTGGATGGTGGTGGCATCCACGGCGAGGTTGATGGCCTCGCGCACGCGGCGGTCGGCGAAGGGGTTGCTGTCGACGTCGGCGCTGTCGAGCACCTCGAGGTCCATGCGCATGCCGAGGAAGATGGTGCGGTTCTCGGCGCCCTGCTCGTTCTTGATGCCATCGGCCTGGGCGAGGCGCTCGATGTCCTGCACCGGGGACTCCTGGAGCAGGTCGACCTCACCGGAGAGCAGCGCGGCAACGCGGGTCGAGGCGGACTCGATGGGGGTGAAGATCAGTTCGGAGATCTCCATCGGGTAGTGGTCGATGCCCCAGTAGTCGTCGTTACGCACGAACACGGTACGCACATCCGGCTCGCGGCTCTCGACGCGGAACGGCCCGGTGCCGTTGGCGTTGCGCACGGCATGGGTCTCTTCGCCGGCGGCGTAGTTCTGCGGATCCTCGACGCCGTGCTCCTCGGCCCACTCGCGGCTCATGATGAACAGGTTGGTGAGGTTGTTGGGCAGCAGCGGGTTGGGGCCGTCGGTGACCACTTCCACGGTGAAGTCGTCGGCGGCACGCACCTCGACGATCGACGTCAGCAGGCCGCGCATGTCGGCATGCTCGTGGCGCGCGCGGTTGAGCGAGAAGACCACGTCGTCGGCGGTCAGCGCCTGGCCCTCGTGGAAGGTCACCCCCTCGCGAATCTCGAATACCCAGACGCTGGGATCATCCTCGTGAACGTACCAGTCGGTGGCCAGGCCAGGCTGATACTCCACGTCCATGTCCTGGTAGAGCAGGGTGTCAAAGATCTGGTGGTTGACCGAGTGGGTCGGCCCTTCGTTCTGGGAGTGCGGATCCATGGTCAGACTGTCGGCGGAGCGGGTCCAGCGCAGCGTCTCGGCGTGAGCCGTGGAGGCCAGCAGGGCGCCGATCACGGCGGTGGCTAGCAGGGTCTTGTTGAACGTCATGTTGTTTTATCCTCGGTTCATTCAAGCGTTTGATGGGCGACTGCCCTTGTTAATTTTCTCTCATAAGGTAGCCGAGAATGCCAGGGGGGCATTGCGCAATCTTTCAGCGCTGTTTTGACTGTTGCGTATGAAACCGTATTGCCGTGGCACTGATAGCCGCGGCTCAGGCCTGAGACGATGCTGCCACGGTGCTGGGCCGGGCCAGGCGGGTGGCCGGGAAAACGCAGCGAAACAGCGCGCCGCGGCCGGGGTGGGAGACGATCTCGAGGCGGGCGTCATGGCGCAGTAGCACGTGCTTGACGATCGCCAGGCCCAGGCCGGTGCCGCCGGTGGCGGTGCTGCGGCCCTTGTCGACGCGGTAGAAGCGCTCGGTGAGGCGCGGGATGTGCACCGGATCGATGCCCTCGCCGTCGTCCTCGACCTCGAGGCAGGCGGCGTCACCCTGGGTGCGCCAGCGCAGGGTGATGTGGCGGTCGTCGCCGGCGTAGCGCACGGCGTTGAAGACCAGGTTGGAGATGGCGCTGCGCAGCTCCTGCTCGCTGCCCACCAGCAGGCGCGGGTCGTGGCACTCCACCAGCAGCCGATGGCGCCCGGCGGAGAGCGACTCGGCGTCGCGGCGAATCGCCTCGAGCAGCGATTCGACGGCCACCGGCGCCTCGTCGTCGCCGCGCCGGTCTATCTCCAGCCGCGATAGCAGCAGCAGGTCGTTGACCAGGTTCTGCATGCGCGAGGTCTGGGCCTGCATCTGGCCCAGGCCACGGGCCAGGCGCGGCGGCAGCTGGCTGGCGAGGTCGGTGTAGGTTTCGAGGTAGCCGGCCAGCACCGTCAGCGGTGTGCGCAGCTCGTGGGAGACGTTGGCCACGAAGTCGCGGCGCATCTGCTCGAGGCGGTGCAGGCGGGTGATGTCGCGGGCCATCAGCAGCCGCTCGTCGTCGCCGTAGAGGGTGATCTGGAACTGCAGCACCTGGCGCTCATCGATGGGTGAGGGCAGCGTCAGCGGCTCGCGGTAGTCGCGGGCGTTGAAGTAGTCGATGAAGCGCGGATCACGCAGCAGGTTGGTGATGTGCTGGCCGCGGTCGTGGACGGTCTGCAGCCCCAGCATGCGTCCGGCGGCGCTGTTCCACCACTCCAGGTCGCCGCGGCGGTCGAGCATCACCACGCTGTCGCTCATCGCCTCCGAGGAGTCCTGGATGCGCTTGAGGGTGTCGCGCAGGCGCTGCTGTGTGATGCGCTGGGCCTTCTGATACTTGTAGAGGCGGTCGAACAGCTCGCCCCACAGGCCGCGGGCGGCGGGCGGTTCGGCGTGAGGGTGGCGGGTCAGCCAGCGATGCAGGGCGTGCAACTGGCGCAACTGCAGCAGCAGCACGCTGGCCAGGCCTGCGGCCAGGCCGAGACTGGTGGCACCGAGCAGCCAGCCGACCAGGCTGGCTGCGGTGACGATCAGCGCCAGGCGCCACAGCTCGCGGCTCCAGAGACGCATGTCAGATCTTGGCGGAGAACCGATAGCCGGTACCGCGCACGGTCTGGATCAGGTGCTGATGGGGTTCGCCCAGCGCCTTGCGCAGGCGGCGGATATGCACGTCCACGGTTCGCTCCTCGACATAGACATTGCCGCCCCACACCTGGTCGAGCAGCTGACTACGAGTATAGGCGCGTTCCTGGTGAGTCATGAAGAACTGCAGCAGGCGATATTCGGTGGGACCGATCTCCACCGAGCTGCCGTGGGCGCTGACCCGGTGGCTGGCGGGGTCGAGTATCAGCCCCTCGACCTCCACTGCCTCCTCGACGCCCTTGGGCGTGGTGCGGCGCAGCACGGCCTTGAGGCGCGCCACCAGCTCGCGGGGCGAGAACGGCTTGGTGATGTAGTCGTCGGCGCCGGCCTCGAGGCCCTGAATCTTGTTGTCCTCCTCGCTCTTGGCGGTGAGCAGGATGATCGGCAGTTCGCTGGTGGTCTCCTCGCGCTTGAGGCGCCGTGCCAGCTCGATGCCGCTGGTGCCCGGCATCATCCAGTCGAGCAGCAGCAGGTCGGGCTGGTTGTCGACGATCATGGCGTGGGCATCCTGGGCGTTGTCGGCCTCGAGCACCCGGTAGTCGGCCATCTCGAGGGCCACGGCGATCATTTCGCGGATGGGGGCTTCGTCATCGACGATCAGAACGGTCTTGGCGGTCATCCGGTGGCCTCATCGGGGTCATGACAGTATGGCGATTACAACGCGCTTAGATGACATTCTCGTGACAACCCTACCCCTCTGGCCATAGCGTCAGCGCCAGTCCAGCGAACAGCACCAGCCCCGCCCAGTGGTTGTTGAGGAAGGCCTGGAAGCAGCGCTCCCGGGAGCGGTCGTGGATCAGCCACTGCTGGTAGACGAAGATCGCCGCCATGGCGGCCAGGCCCAGCCAGTAGAAGGCGCCGAGCCCCAGGCGTAGGCCGACCCAGCCGAGCAGGCCCAGGGTGACCATCTGCAGCAGGCCGATGATCGCCTTGTCGGCACGCCCGAACAGCACCGCGGTGGACTTGATGCCGATCTTGAGGTCGTCGTCGCGGTCGACGATGGCGTACTGGGTATCGTAGGCCACCGTCCAGCTCACGTTGGCGGCGAACAGCAGCCAGGCTTCGGGCGGCACATGACCGAGCACGGCGCCGAAGGCCATGGGAATCGCCCAGGAGAAGGCGGCGCCCAGGAATACCTGCGGGAAGTGGGTATAGCGCTTCATGAACGGGTAGATGAAGGCCAGCACCACGCCGCCGATCGACAGCAGGATGGTGAACAGGTTGGTGAACAGCACCAGCAGGAAGGCCAGCGCCACCAGGCCGGCGAACAGCCCCTTGGCCTCCTGTTCGCTGATGCGGCCGGTGGCCAGCGGACGCTCCCGGGTGCGCTTGACGTGGCCGTCGACGTGGCGGTCGGCATAGTCGTTGATCACGCAGCCGGCGGCGCGCATGGCGTAGACCCCGGCGACGAAGATCAGCAGGATATCGCGACTCGGCAGGCCCTCGGCGGCGAGCCACAGCGCCCACAGCGTTGGCCACATCAGCAGCCAGGTGCCGATCGGCCGGTCGAGGCGCATCAGGCGCAGGAAGTCGGGCAGGCGGCGGATGCCGCGGGGGGCTGGGTCGCGTCCATTGAATCCTCCAGTGTGGCTGGCGCTCATCCTAGCGCGGCGGCAGCGCCAGTTCATCCGCCATGGCATCGAGAAAGAACTCCTGCACCAGCACCGCGAAGCGGCCGTGGCGAAACACCGAGCGGCGGCCCCAGGGCCCGCTCTGGTTCACTGCGGCGGCGAAGGGCGCCGGGTCGGCGCTGATATCGATGGGGCTGCGCTCGAGGTCGGGCTGGCGGAACAGCCAACTGCCCAGCGAGCGCTCGCCGAGCCGCTCGAGTCGCTGGCCGCGCAGCTGGGCGAGTGGCGCCACCGAGCGGGCCACCACCCAGGGGCGCTGGTCGACGCACAGTGCCACCTGGCGCAGCCAGGCCGCCTGGTGCCGCGGCAGCCCCAGGGCACGGGCCTCGTCGAGGCGTGGCCGGCCGAGGCGCTGATCGAGCAGCCTGACGCGAAACGCACGCCTCTCGGCGGCGGCGACCAGCCGTGCGGTCAAGGAGTCGCTGGAGGCGACCCACTGCCACCAGTCGGCGCTCATGGCCGGGCGGTGGGCGGCGGCGGGCCGCCAGCGGCAGCGCGGAAAGCGCAGAGATGGGTGATCGGGCACCGGCGGGCTCCGGGTCAAAAACGGGGCCGTAGTGTAGCATGGGCGAAACACGCCCCCGCTTGTAACGCCAGACCCCAGGAGTTTCATGGACGCCCCCTTGACCCTTATCGGCAGCGGCATGGCCGCGCTGGGCCTGGTGCGCCAACTGCGTGCCCGTGACGCCCGCCGGCCGATCACCCTGATCACTGCCGACAGCGGCGACGACTATTCGAAGCCGCTGCTCTCCACCGGCTTCGCCAAGCGCTTGCCGCCCGAGCGGCTGGCGACGCGCTCGGCGCTGGAGGTTGCCGACCAGCTCGGCGTGGTAATGCGCACCCACACCCGGGTCACGGCCATCGACCCTGCTGCGCGCAGCCTTTCGATAGGCGTGGAAACCCTGCCCTACAGCGAGCTGGTGATCGCCACCGGCGCCGCTCCCCGGGTGCCGTTTGCAATACCCGAGGCGGTCGCTACGCGGATCTTCACCATCAATGACCTCGACGACTACCGCGGCTTTTACGCCGCCCTCGCGGCGCTGGGGCGCCCGGCACGGGTGGCGATCGTCGGTGCCGGCCTGGTGGGCTGCGAGTTTGCCAACGACCTGGCCGCCGGCGGCCATGCGGTAAGCCTGATCGCCCCGGAGGCCACTCCGCTGCCGCGGTTGCTGCCCGAGCCGCTGGGCCAGGCACTGGGTGCAGCGTTTGGCGAGGCGGGTATCGCGCTGAACCTGGAGCGTCAGCTCACAGCGCTGGACGCGCAGGGCAGCCAGGTGGCGGTGCGCCTCGACGACGGCCATGCGCTCGCGGCCGATCTGGTGCTGGTGGCCACCGGCCTGGCGCCGCGCACCAGGCTTGCCGCCGAGGCCGGGCTGGCGGTCAGTGACGCCGGTATTTGCGTTGATCGCCAGCTGCGCAGCTCGCAGCCAGGTATCTACGCGCTGGGCGACGTGGCCTGCGTGGCGGGCGTCAACGCGATGTACGTGCAGCCGCTGCAGGCCAGCGCCAAGGCGCTGGCGGCGACGCTTGCCGGCGAGCCCCGCGAGGTTCATTACGGCGCCTGGCCGATCCTGGTCAAGACCCCGCTGCTGCCCTGCGTAGCACTGCCGCCGACGCGGCCGGCGGCAAGGTGGCGGATCGAGGGCGAGGGCGCGGATCTGGCGGCCCTGGCCGAGGCCGAGGACGGCCGTTTGATCGGGTTTGCGTTGACAGGCGCCTGCGTCAGGCGGAAAGTCGCACTGGCGCGGGCAGCACCGGCGTTGCTAGTCTAATGACGTTGCGTTGCGAGCCAGTGATCATTACCGCGTAACCAAACCGTAAACGTGTTCTTTCGCGAACAATAACACGGCGGCCGTGCCGCCATGCCAATGCCAAACTAGGAGGGCTGTATGCGCAAGCCAGAACTCGCCTCGGCGATTGCCGAGCGTGCCGATCTTTCCAAGGACAAAGCCAGCCAGGTGCTCAACGTCATTCTCGACGAGATCACCGGCAGCGTGTCGAAGGGCCAGGACGTGTCACTGATCGGCTTCGGCTCATTCACCGTGCGCGAGCGTGCCGCACGCACCGGCAAGAACCCCCAGACCGGCCAGCCGCTGACCATCCCGGCCAGCAAGACCGTGGCGTTCAAGCCCGGCAAGGCGCTCAAGGATGCCGTCGCCAAGTAACGCTGCCCCATGATGCGACGCCCAGTGCCGAACCCTCGGCCGCCGGCGTCGTATCTGTGCGACCCACTTCCACGCCAGGACATACCATGAAGCTGCGACTGATGCTGTGGCTGCTCGGCCTGTTGCTCAAGCGGGCGCAGCGGCGCAAGCCGGCGTTTCGCCAGGCGCTCGACGAGATGCGCGGCCTCGACTGGGGCATCGCCACCGAAGATCTGTCCATCGCGCGTCACTATCGGATGTCGCCACGCGGCATCGAGACGGCCTCCGGGCTGCCGGTGGATCTCGACCTGGAGCTACGCTTCAGCGACCCCGATAGCGCGGTGCAGGTGCTGCGCAAGCCGACTCAGCGCCGCTTTCTCGACGGCATGATGAGCGGCAAGGTACGCCTGGTCGGTGACTCCAAGGATCTGACCCGGTTGCAGGCATTGCTGCGACACCTCTAGGGCCGCAGTCCGCGTTGACACCGACGCTAGCCAGTCATCGTTATACTAACGTATAACGTTCCTATGCCGACTACGCTCTCGTTACCGCTGCGTCGCCTGTGGACGCTCGACAAGTTTGCCTACAGCCTGCGGGTCTTCCTGGCCTTCAGCGGAGCGCTGCTGCTCAGCTGGGGGCTGGGCGAGGTGGCGCTGGTGATACCGCTGTTCCTGGGCATCATCGCCAGTGCCCTGTCGGAGACCGACGACAGCTGGCAGGGGCGCCTGCAGGCGCTGCTGGTGACCCTGGCCTGCTTTGCCGTGGCCTCGTTCAGCGTGCAGTGGCTCTACCCCTGGCCGTGGCTGTTCGCCGCCGGCCTGGGCCTGGCCACCTTCGTGTTGATCATGCTCGGCGCCATCGGCCAGCGCTATGCCACTATCGCCTCCGGCACGCTGATCCTGTCAATCTACTCGATGATCAATATCGAGCATCACGGCGGGGTGCCCGGCGACGGCCCCTGGCGGCAGCCGCTGCTGCTGCTGGCCGGGGCGGCCTGGTACGGGCTGATCTCGGTGATCTGGTGCGCGCTGTTCTCGCGCCAGCCGGTCAAGCAGAGCATGGCGCGGGTCTACAAGACGCTGGGCGAATATCTGGTGCTCAAGTCGGCGCTGCTCGAGCCGCTGCGTGACGTCGACCTCGAGGCGCGGCGGCTGGCGCTGGCACGTCAGAACGGCAAGGTGGTGGAGGCCCTCAACCAGGCCAAGGAGATGATCTTCCGACGCCTCGAGGGCCAGCGCGGCGACCGCAAGCTCAACCGCTACCTGCGTATCTACTTCATCGCCCAGGACATCCATGAACGGGCCAGCTCCACCCACTACCCCTATGCCGCCCTGACCGAGGCCTTCTTCCACCACGACGTGCTGTTCCGCTGCCAGCGGCTGCTCGACCAACAGGGCCTGGCCTGCCGGCGGCTGGCCAAGGCGCTGCTGCTCAACCGCGGGTTCGACCACCGCCAGAGCGAGCAGGCGCTGGAGGATCTGCGCGCCTCGATCGACAACCTGCGTGACCAGCGCCGCCCCGCCTGGCGCGAACTGCTGTTCCCCCTCGAGGCGCTGGCCGACAACCTCGCCACCCTGGAGTCACAGCTGGCCAGCGCCCACAATCCGGATGCCGACGAGCCGCGCCGCGACGATGCGCTGTTCGACCGCTCGCCGAGCAGCTTGAAAGATGCCTGGGAGCGCATTCGCCTCAACCTGACGCTGGCTTCACCGACCTTCCGCCACGCATTGCGCCTGCCGCTGGCGCTGCTCGCCGGCTACGGGCTGTTGCAGTGGCTCGACCCCCAGCAGGGCTTCTGGATCCTACTCACCACGCTGTTCGTATGCCGGCCCAACTTCGCCACCACGCGGCGTTTCCTGACCCAGCGAATAATCGGCACGGTGCTCGGCCTGGTGGTCGGCTGGGCGTCGATCACGCTGTTTCCGCAGCCGCTGGTGCAGAGCCTGATCGCGGTGATCGCCGGAGTAGCCTTCTTCGCCAACCGCGAGAAGCACTACGTGATCGCCACCGCCTCGATCACCCTGCTGGTGCTGTGCAGCTTCAACCAGGTCGGCGACGGCTTCGACCTGATCTGGCCGCGGCTGTTCGATACCCTGCTCGGCGCGCTGATCGCCGGGCTGGCGGTGTTGTTCATCCTGCCCGACTGGCAGGGCCGGCGGCTCAACCGCGAGGCGGCCAAGGTGCTGGCCAACTGCCGCGGCTATCTCGACGAGATCATCCACCAGTACGAGGCCGGCAAGCAGGACGACCTGGCCTACCGGCTGGCGCGGCGCAACGCCCACAACGCCGATGCTGCGCTGTCGACGGTACTGACCAACATGCTCCACGAGCCGGGCCACTACCGTAAGGCGGAGGCCGACGACGGGCTGCGCTTCCTGGTGCTCTCCCACACCCTGCTCAGCCACCTCTCGGCGCTGGGCGCCCACCGCCACCGTCTGGCCGACAACGAGGACGACGCTAACCTGGTGCCGCTGGCCCGCGAGATTGGCGCCTTGCTCGGCGAGATCGCCGAGGCGCTGGCGGCGCGGCGCCCGTTGCGGGCGCTCGAGGCCGAGGTGAATGCACTGCTTGCGCGGCTCGAGGCGCCGCTGGCGGAGGCCGGCGAAGCGCAAGTGCCCTATCGGCCGATCCAGAGCCAGCTGCGGCTGATCGCTCAGCAGCTGGTGCCGATTGGCGCGGCCGCCAATCGGCTGGTGATGGCAGGCGCCGGCGCTTCGCCCGAGGCATCAGCCGCTGCAGCCTGAGTAGGTAGCGAGGGAAAGTCGGCGAGTGCAGGCAGTCGGGTATAGCGCTACACTTGGCCGTAGCGGCCGGCCTCCTCGCCCAGCCAGCGGCGAATCAGCGGCGGGCTGGCCTCGGGGGCCTGCTCGAGTAGCGCCCGTGCCAGCGGGCTGACCTGCTCGAGCAGGTCGCGGTCGCGCTCCAGGTCGGCGATCTTCATCTGCGCCAGGCCGGTCTGGCGGGTGCCCAGCACCTCGCCGGGGCCGCGCAGTTCAAGGTCCTTCTCGGCGATGCGGAAGCCGTCGCTGGTCTCACGCATCACCCCCAGCCGCTCGCGGGAGTGGGCCGAGAGCGGCGGGCGGTAGAGCAGCACGCAGAAACTCTCGGTGGCACCCCGGCCGACCCGGCCGCGCAGCTGGTGCAGCTGGGATAGCCCCAGCCGCTCGGGGTTCTCGATGATCATCAGGCTGGCGTTGGGTACGTCGACACCAACTTCGATCACCGTGGTGGCGACCAGCAGGTCGAGCTCACCGGCCTTGAAGGCGTCCATCACCGCGGCCTTGTCGGCGGCCTTCATGCGCCCGTGGACCAGGCCGATGGCAAGCTCGGGCAGCGCCTCGGCGAGCTCGGCGTGGGTCGCCTCGGCGGCCTGGCACTGCAGCGCCTCCGACTCCTCGATCAACGTGCAGACCCAGTAGGCCTGGCGGCCCTCGGCGCAGGCCCGGCGGATACGCTCGACCACCTCGGGGCGGCGCTCGTCGGGCACCGCGGCAGTCTGTACCGGGGTGCGCCCCGGTGGCAGTTCGTCGATCACCGAGACGTCGAGGTCGGCGTAGGCGCTCATCGCCAGGGTGCGGGGAATCGGCGTGGCGGTCATCACCAGCTGGTGGGGGGTCAGGCCGCCGGCCTCGCCCTTCTCGCGCAGCGCCAGGCGCTGGTGCACGCCGAAGCGGTGCTGCTCGTCAATGATCGCCAGGCCCAGGCGCTGGAAGTGCACATCGTCCTGGAAGATGGCGTGGGTGCCGACCACCATGCGCGCCCGGCCATCGGCGATGGCCGCCTTGGTATCCAGCCGCGCCTTGCCCTTGAGCTTGCCGGCCAGCCACGCCACCTCGATGCCCAGCGGCTCGAACCAGGCGCGGAAGCTGCGGAAGTGCTGCTCGGCGAGCAGTTCGGTGGGCGCCATCAGCGCCGCCTGGCAGTCGCTGGCCAAGGTCTGCAGGGCGGCCATGGCAGCGACTACCGTCTTGCCCGAGCCGACGTCGCCCTGCACCAGGCGCAGCATCGGCGCCGGCCTTTCCAGGTCGTGGCCGATCTCGTCGAGCACGCGGCGCTGGGCGGCGGTGAGGGTGAACGGCAGCTGGGTGATGAAGCGCGCCTGCAGGCTGCGCCCCGAGGGCAGGCGCGGGGCGCCGTCGGCCTGGATGCGCAGGCGGATCTGGCGCAGGCTCAGCTGGTGAGCGAGCAGCTCCTCCAGCGCCAGGCGCCGCTGGGCCGGGTGCTGGCCGCTGGCCAGGCGCTCCAGATCGGCGTCCGGCGGCGGCTGATGCAGATAGTGCAGGCACTCGTGCAGGCCGGCGAGGCGGAAGCGCTCGCGCAGTGCATCGGGGATGCCGTCGGGCAGGGTATCGGGGTCCTCCTCCAGGCGTGTCAGCACCTGCTTGAGCAGGCCGCGCAGGCGCGCCTGGTTGAGGCCCTCGGTGGTTGGGTAGATCGGCGTCAGATGCTCGTCCACCGGCACTTCGCCGTGCTTTAGCAGGCGATACTCGGGGTGATAGATCTCCAGCCCGGTGGCGCCGGCGCGGGCTTCGCCGAAGCAGCGCACCCGCGTGCCGGGTTGAAACTGCTGCTGCTGGGCCGGCGAGAAGTGGAAGAAGCGCAGGCTGAGAATCCCCGAGCCATCCTTGAGCCGCACCAGCAGGCTGCGGCGGCGGCCGCGTATCACGTCGCTGGCTGCCACCTCGCCGTCGACCACCGCCTCGACCCCGGCGCGCAGAGTGCCGATGGGGGTGATGCGGGTGCGATCCTGGTAGCGCAGCGGCAGGTGGAAGAGCAGATCGGCCAGGCTGGCGATACGTAGCCTGGCCAGCTTGGCGGCCAGCGCCTCGCCGACGCCGCTGAGCTCGGTGACCGGCTGCTCGAAGGGTGTCATGCGGCGGCGATGGCCTGGCTGTGGCAGCGGGCGATGGCGTCGGTCAGGGCATCGATGGCCTTGGGTCGCGGGAAGCTGGCGCGCCAGGCGATGGCCACGGTGCGCGACGGCGCCTCGGGAGTGAACGGCCGACTGGTCAGCACGCCGCTCTCGTAGTGGCCGGTACCGATCGCCGACTTCGGCAGCACCGTGATACCCAGCTTGGAGGCCACCATGTGGCGGATCGTCTCCAGCGAGCCGCCCTCGGCGGTGAGGGTGTTACTGGGACTGTTGAGCTGATGGCTGATGGCCGGGCAGGTTTCGAGAATCTGGTCGCGGAAGCAGTGGCCCTCGCCGAGCAGCAGCAGCCGCTCCTCGAGCAGGTCCTCCTTGTCGATGGTGGCCTTGGCCGTCCACGCATGATCGGCGGGCATCAGCACCTCGAAATGCTCGTCGTAGAGCGACTTGGTCAGCACGTCGGATTCGGTAAACGGCAGCGCCACGATGATCGCGTCGAGCTCGCCACTGCGCAGCTTGCGGCGCAGCGCGGCGGTGAAGCCCTCCTCGATGTAGAGCGGCATCTGCGGCGCGCTGCGTGCCAGTTCCGGCACCAGGTACGGAAACAGATAGGGGCCGATGGTGTAGATGGCGCCGATGCGCAAGGGGCTTGCCAACTGGTCCTTGCCGGCATTGGCCAGCTCCTTGATCACGCTGCTCTGCTCCAGCACCCGCTGGGCCTGTTCGACGATCCGTTCGCCCAGCGGGGTGACCTGGACGGTGGACTTGGAGCGCTCGAACAGCGCCACGCCGAGCTCCTCCTCGAGCTTCTTGACCGCCACCGAGAGCGTCGGCTGGGAGACGAAGCAGCGCTCGGCGGCGCGCCCGAAATGGCGCTCCTGGGCCAAGGTTACGATGTAGCGCAGTTCTGTTAGAGTCATAGCGGTGCCAGTGGGCATCCTCTCGAGCAGATGGATAGCAAATTTCCAATAGGGACTTTTTATCAAGGGGCGAGGGAAAGGTGAAGACGACGACACTGATTATTGGCTGTGGCGACATCGGCATGACCCTGGGACAGCAGCTGATCGCTGCCGGCCAGCGGGTGATCGGAGTGCGCCGCGGAGCCGTCGCAGCGCTCAAGGATAGCGGAATCGAGCCGCTGGCGCTGGACATCAGCGACCCGGCGGCGCTGACTGAGCTGCCCAATGCCAACACCGTGGTCTACGTACTCAGCGCCGACCGCTTCGAGGAGGAGGCCTACCGCGCCGCCTATCCTGACGGCCTGCGCGCGGTGCTTGGCGAGCTTGCCGGCCGCAAGACCCCGCCCAAGCGGGTGTTTTTCGTCTCCTCGACCAGCGTCTACGCCCAGCAGGACGGCGAGGCGGTGGACGAGACCAGCCCCACCGAGCCGCACGGCTTCTCGGGGATCCTGATGCGCCAGGCCGAGCAGGCGCTGCTCGACCACCCGCTGCCCGGCACCGTGGTGCGCTTCTCGGGCATCTACGGGCCGGGCCGCGACCGTTTGATCCGCCAGGTCAGCGAAGGACGGATCGCCGCCGGCGCCCCGCCGATGTACTCCAATCGCATCCACCGCGACGACTGCGCCGGGGCGCTGGCGCACCTGATCCAGCGCACCCTCGACCAGGCCTCGGTCGACGACCTCTACCTGGCCAGCGACTGCGAGCCGGCTCCCCTACACGAGGTGATGCTGTGGCTGGCCGGCAAGCTCAAGGTCGAGTCCACAGAGACCATCCAGTCGCCGCTGCGCCGCCGCGCCAGCAAGCGCTGTGACAACAGCCGGCTGCGCGAGAGCGGCTATGTGTTTCGCTACCCCAGCTACCGCGAGGGCTACGCCCAGGTGCTCAGGGAGGGCGGCTTTCTTCCCGAGCAGGCGTAGCCTTGAGCGCCCAGCCGTTTAGAGAGGGTGGCGGTAGCCTACTGATAGGGTTTCAAAACCGTCATTCGGTCGTTTGATGCCGGCGTTGGAGTAGTGGATCAGGCTGGCCGAGAGCTCGCCGCTGCCCAGCGGCATACCCACCGCCAAGCGGTCCTCGAACTGAAAGGCGCTGGAGAGATGACGACTCTCATGGCGGGTATTGAGAAACACCGCCGCCCCGATACCCGCCTCGGCGAATATCCTGCGCTCGCCGGCGAAGGTCCAGCGCAGCGCCGGAGTCAGCGTCCAGGCGGCGTTGTCGTCGCCGTCATCGCCGGGAAGCAGCAGCAGCCCGCTGCCCAGCCGCAGATCGAGCTGCGGGTGCCAGTGGACGAGGCTGAAAGTGCGATCCAGTCCCAGGCTCAGCGCCGGGGTGCCCTCGCTGGTGGCACCCAGTGTGGCATAGCCGTCGGCGAGGCTGGCCGCGGGGCTGCCCAGCAGCGCGATGCCGGGCAGCAGCGCGGCTGCGAGGCGATGAAGCGTCACTCGTCTCATGTGGTTTTCCTGCGGTTCGTCCCTGAATGCTTGCGTCTTGTTCAGCGAGTTTACGCCAGAAACGATTAGCAGGAAAACGGCCTCAGTCGCCGATCACCATCACCGCCTCGGCCTCGACCTGGCTGCCCTTGGGCAGCGCCTTGACGCCTACCGCGGCGCGAGCCGGGAAGGGCGCGGTGAAGAACTCCTCCATGACCTTGTTGACGATGGCGAAGTTGTCGAGGTCGACCAGGTAGAGATTGACCTTGACCACGTCGGCCAGGGTGCCGGCGGCCTCTTCGCAGACCGCCTGCAGGTTGCTGAAGACCTGGCGGGCCTGGGCTTCGAAGTCCTCGGAGACCAGCGCCATGGTGGCCGGGTCGAGAGGGATCTGCCCGGACAGATAAACGGTGTTGCCGGCCTTGATGGCCTGGGAATAGGGGCCGATGGCGGCGGGCGCCTTGTCGGTGTTGATCACGGCCTTGTTGCTCATGATGTCTCCCTCGCGTAGTGCGATATGGTGCATTGTAATGAATGTATTTTAACGACGCTGGCCCCGCTGCGGCGCACCGCAGCGGGGCCAAGGGTCGCGCTCAGTTGGTGACGCGGTGAATCTTGCCAACGTGGGGCAGGTTGCGAATGCGCTTGATGATGCGTGCCAGATGCACCCGGTCGCGCACCGCCAGGGTCAGGTTGACGATCGACAGCCGCGCATCGCGCTCCTCGATGCCGATCCGCTCGATATTGGCATCGGCGTCGGTAACCAGGCCGGCCAGCTCGGCGACCAAGCCGCGGCGGCTCTCGACCTGGATGCGCAGCGCCACCGGGAAATCGGCCGCCTGGGTCTCGGACCACTCCAGGGCGAACAGCTTTTCCGGGTCGCTGCGCAGGTCGTCGAGGTTGCGGCATTCGGCGCGGTGCACCACGATGCCCTTGCCCACCGAGGTATGCCCGATCACCGGGTCGCCGGGCAGCGGGTGGCAGCAGCGCGCGAAGTTGATCACCATGCCTTCGGCGCCGCTGATCACGATCGGCCCATCGACGCGCGGGCCACGCGGCTCGGGGGCCTCCTGCAGCGCCTCGACCAGCCGGCGCGCCACCGCATAGGCCATGCGCGTACCCAGCCCGATCGATGCCAGCAGCTCGTCCTGCTGCTTGACGCCCAGCGCGTCGAGCTGCGCGGCGAGGTGCCCTTCGGGTAGCTCCTCGAGGCTGGTCTCGAAATCCGCCAAGGCCTTGTTGAGCAGCCGCCGGCCGAGCTGCACCGACTCGGTGTGCTGCTGGTGCTTGAGCGCGTGGCGGATCGCCGAGCGCGCCTTGGCGGTAATCACGAACGACAGCCAGGTGGTGTTGGGCCGCGCCCCGGGAGCGGTGATGATCTCCAGCGTCTGGCCGCTCTCCAGGCGGCTCGACAGCGGCGCCAGGTGGCGGTCGATGCGACAGGCGATGCAGCTGTTGCCAATATCGGTGTGCACGCTGTAGGCGAAGTCGACCACCGTGGCGCCCTGGGGCAGCTCCATGATGTCGCCCTTGGGGGTGAACACGTAGATATCGTCGGGGAACAGGTCGTTCTTGACGTGTTCGATGAACTCCAGCGAGTTGCCCGCGTGACGCTGCATCTCGAGCAGGCCGCGCACCCACTCGCGTGCCCGGGCGTGGCTGCCGGCGGCGATCGGGCGCTCGGTCTGGCCGGCCTTGTAGAGCCAGTGGGCGGCGATGCCGTTGTTGGCCATGGCCTCCATCTCGCGGGTACGAATCTGCACCTCGATGGGCATGCCGCCGCTGCCGAACAGGGTGGTGTGCAGGCTCTGGTAGCCGTTGGCCTTGGGGATGGCGATATAGTCCTTGAAGCGCCCCGGCACCGGCTTGTAGAGGTTGTGCACCGCGCCGAGGATGCGATAGCAGCTGTCGACGTCGTCGGTGATGATGCGAAAGCCGAACACGTCCATGATCTCGGCGAACGACTTGCGCTGGTCGCGCATCTTCTTGTAGATCGACAGCAGGTGCTTCTGGCGGCCGATCACGGTGCCCGGCAGGCCATCGTCGTCGAGGCATTTCTGCAGGCTGCTCTGCACCTGGCGGATGGTCGAGCGGCGATGGCCGCGGGCCTTGCTGACGGCACGCTTGATGCGCTCCGAGCGCATCGGGTGCAGGGCCTGGAAGGAGAGGTCCTCGAGCTCGACGCGGATGGTGTTGATGCCCAGCCGACCGGCGATGCGGGCGTAGATCTCCAGCGTCTCGCGGGCGATGCGGCGTTTCTTGTCGGGGCGCAGGGCGCCCAGGGTGCGCATGTTGTGCAGGCGGTCGGCGAGCTTGACGATGATCACGCGGATGTCCTTGGACATCGCCAGCACCATCTTCTGGAAGTTCTCGGCCTGGGCGACCGCCTTGTCCTCGAAGGTGATCTGGGTCAGCTTGGAGACGCCGTCGACCAGCTCGGCCACCGCCTCGCCGAACTGCTCGCCGAGCGCCTCCTTGGAGACGCCGGTATCCTCGATCACGTCGTGCAGCATGGCGGCCATCAGGCTCTGATGGTCCATGTGCATATTGGCGAGAATATTGGCCACGGCGAGCGGGTGGGTCACATAGGGCTCGCCGGAGCGCCGCCGCTGGCCGTCGTGGGCCTGCTCGGCGTAGTAGAAGGCGCGTTTGACCTGGCAGATCTCTTCTGGGGGAAGATAGCCGCCGAGGCGGTCGGCCAGGTCATCGATGGTGAACATGCAGCGCGCCTATCCCCGGGTGGTCAACGAATCACTCTTCGCCCATCTCCGGCTCGCGACGCACTCGCACCGGTGCGGCTTCCACCGGCTCGTCGAGGACATTCTCGTCGATCTTGCCGGCGGCGATTTCACGCAGCGCCATCACGGTGGGCTTGTCGTTCTCCCACGCCAGCAGGGCGTCGCGTGAGCCGCGGGCCAGCTGGCGGGCGCGCTGGGTGGAGATCATCACCAGCTTGAAACGGTTTTCGACGTTTTCGAGACAATCTTCAACGGTGACTCGCGCCATGTGCAGGTACCTGACTTCGATGTAGGGCGAAAATGGCGAAAGAATGGCCGCGTTGGCCATTCGATGCTATGGGGAACAAGAGAGTCTACTCGACCGCTGCGCTCCCTGACAAGAGCGCCTGCAGCAGCGGGGCCTGGGCCTCGCGTACCCGGGCCAGCCGCGAGCGAGCGGCGCGCACCAGTGCCTCGAGGTCGCCGAGCGCAGTGGCAAAGTCGTCATTGACGATCACGTGATCGTACTCGTCGTAGTGTGACATCTCGCTGACCGCATCACGCATGCGGCGCTCGATGACTGCCTCGTCGTCGGTGGCACGCGACGCCAGACGCTGGCGCAGGGTGGCCAGCGACGGCGGCAGGATGAACACCGACTCGGCCTCGGCGACCTGCTCGCGGACCTGGCGCGCGCCCTGCCAGTCGATCTCCAGGATCACATCGGTGCCCGCGGCCAGCAGCGCCTGCACCGCCGGCCGTGAGGTGCCGTAGTAGTTGTCGAAGACGCGGGCGTGCTCGAAGAAGTCGCCGCGCTTGATCATCGCCTCGAAGCTGGCGGTCTCGACGAAGTGGTAGTTGACGCCGTCCAGCTCACCGGGGCGCATGGCGCGGGTGGTGTGCGATACCGAGACCTGCAGGCCGTCGAGGCGCTCGAGAAGCGCCCGCACCAGGCTTGTCTTGCCGGCGCCGGAGGGCGCGGAAACGATAAACAGCGTGCCTTGGGACATAGCGGCTCCGGAGCAGAAGGCGAGTGGCTAGAGGCCAGGCATTATACGTGGCTGCAGCGCTCGGCGTCATGCGGTGCGGCGTGGTGCAAGTGTCACGCTGTGTTGAGTGCGTCACGATCTTGTCACGGGGATAGCGCAAGCTCTGTGCCTCGTAGATATACCAAGCCTCTGGTGAATGATATGCGGCTTGCCCTCTTTGATCTCGATAAAACCCTGCCGGACGGTGGCTACCGCCCCTCTGCTTGATTTCCTGACGGGAGAGAGTGTTATGCGATACCGCACCCCGCAGCGGCTTGAAGCCGTCATCCTCGACTGGGCAGGCACGGTGGTGGACTTTGGTTCCTTCGCGCCCACCCAGATCTTCGTCGAGGCCTTCGCCGAAGTGAAGGTGGCGATCAGCCTGGCGGAGGCCCGCGGCCCCATGGGAGTTGGCAAGTGGGACCATATTCGTACCCTCTGTGATGACCCGGCGATCGCCGCCCGTTTCGAGCAGACGTTGGGCCGCGCACCTACCGATGACGACGTCACGGCGCTTTACGAGCGCTTCATGCCGCTGCAGATCGCCAAGATCGGCGAGCACTCGGCACTGATACCCGGCGCCCTGGAGGCCATCGCCGGCCTGCGCCAGCAGGGCATGAAGATTGGCTCCTGCTCGGGCTATCCCTCCGTGGTAATGGAACAGGTGGTGGCCCGGGCGCGAGAGCAGGGGTTCGAGGCAGACCACGTTGTGGCCAGCGACACGGTGCCCAACGGCCGACCCCACCCAGCTCAGGCGCTGGCCAACGTGATCGCCCTCGGCATCAGAGATGTCGCCGCCTGCGTCAAGGTGGACGACACCGTTCCCGGCATCCTCGAGGGCCGCCGCGCCGGCATGTGGACGGTGGGGCTGACCTGCTCCGGCAACGCCTTGGGGCTCAGTTACGCCGAGTTTCGTGACATGCCTGCCGCTGTGCTGGGGGAAAGGCGTTCGAGTATCGAGAGCCAGTTCGCGCCCGCCCAGCCGCACTTCCAGATCGACACCATTGCCGATCTTCTCTTAGTGGTTGGTGAGATCAATTCTCGTTTGTCGCGCGGCGAGCGGCCTTGAAGGCTAGGTTGCCGATATTCAGTCATGACATTTTGGTGGCAGTTTGACGTCGAGACACGGCGAATCAGCGGCAACTCATTGTTTCTTAGTCTGCAGAGCCTTGAGATAGGCAGTGGACAAGCGCTGAGAGCTATTTTTCTTCACATCAATGAAATCATCTAGACAAGTTGTGTTCATCTCCTCTGCGTACGCTTTATGTCATGTAACCACCGCATGACGCCGCATTATGTGGCAGGAGGGTAGGGTAGTGTTACGCATGGAATATGTCTGTAAGCGTTATGGAAAGACGCAGGTCATTCGCAACCTGAGTTTCGAAGTTGCAGAAGGACAGATGGTGGGTGTCATTGGCCGTTCAGGAGCAGGTAAATCAACGCTTCTGCGCATGGTCAACAGGCTCACCGATGTGTCCGAAGGGCGTATCGACTTCGCCGGTGAGCCAGTGAGTGAACTGAAAGGGAACGCCGTGCGTCAGTGGCGCGGAAAAACCGCCATGATATTTCAGCAGTTCAACCTGATTCCACGCTTGGATGTTATCACCAATGTTTTGATGGGGCGAATTGCTCATCATCGCACCTTGCCCTCCATGTTCAAGTTGTTCAGTCACGAGGAAAAGGCGCAGGCCATTCAGGCGCTTGAGCAGTTAGATCTGGCCGACAAGGCACTGCAGCGCGCGGGCAACTTGTCAGGGGGGCAGCAGCAGCGTGTAGCCATTGCCCGTGCCATGATGCAGTCCCCTCGCATCATGCTGGCCGACGAACCGATTGCGTCTCTCGATCCGCGAAGTGCGGCCATGGTGATGGACGCCCTAAAAGAGATTAATCAGTCCAGAGGCATCACGGTGATGTGCAACCTGCACTCGCTGGAGACAGCTCGCCAGTACTGCAATCGTGTTATTGGCATGCTGCATGGTGAAATGGTTTTTGATGGACCACCCTCACAGCTCGATCACGACACCATCCAGCGTATTTACGGCGTTGGTGATAACGAAAAGGCAGTGAACGAAGCGCTAACGCCTGACGATTTGTGGTCTGAAAAGCCCACTTCTGCGTCTGCGGTTGCCTGAAGCGTAAACTAAATTTTATTAAATCGACGGTGATAAATATCATGACTCTTTCCATACTAAAGCGCGCTGTTGCCACGGCTCTACTTTCTCCTCTCGCAATGACAGCCGCTCAAGCCGATTGGCGCGATAACTACCCTGTGGTTACTCTTGGTGCCACCACAGTGGAAAATCAGGCCGCCACTATCGATCGGTTCCAGCCGCTAGCCGACTATTTTGAAGAACAGTTGGGCGTAGAAATGCAAATCCAGCAGGCCAATGATTATGCGGCAGTTGTTCAGGCACTGACGGCTGGGCACATCCATTTGGCACGTCTTGGTGGTTCATCCTACGCGGCGGGATGGATCGATAGCGATGGAGATATCGAACCTCTTGTTGTCCCTGCAGAGCTGGATGGCGAGCTTGGCTATCATTCGGTGTTGATTGTACGCGCTGATAGCGACTACCAAAGCCTCGACGACCTTCAGGGTAACTCTCTTGCCTGGGCGGATCCGAACTCGACCTCTGGCTACCTGGTGCCCATGGTCAGCCTGCGGGAGGACGGTATCGAGCCTGACGAGTTCTTCGGTAACACCGTGTTCTCTGGCGGCCATGAGCAGAGTGTTATCGGCGTGCTCAACGGCTCTCTGGATTCTGCGTTCACCTGGACTTCCAAGGGGGACAATACCGGACAGCTGCGCATGATGATGGACCGCGGCATGCTGGACCGTGAAGACATCCGAGTAATCTGGGAGTCTCCGTTGATCCCCAACCCACTCTATGCCGTGCCCGGCGAATTGCCGGAGGATATGAAGCAGGAAATATCCGACTTTTTTCTTACCCTCCATGAGGAGCGCCCTGACTTGGCCGATGCCGCCGCCTCGGGCCGGACGTCAGGCTTTGTTGTGGCGACCCACGAGATGTATCAGCCGGTCCTCTCTGCCGTCCAGGAGCTGCGTAACTCACGGCGCCAGCGCTGAACAAGCCGACTCCCTGTGAGTAGTCCGACCGCCGTCAGGCGGTCGGGCCGAGGAATCAAACGATGTCTTCACCATTTGATGATCACGCGGGCTCCGGTGCTTGGCAGGCTTACTGCGCCGAACAGCGTAAGGCCCAGACCGAGAAGAATCGGGCCTGGATCCTGGGCGGGGTCGCGTTTCTCGTTCTGTTCCTGACCTCGGCGTATCTCAGCCACTTCAGCCCGGGACGCATTATCGAGGGGCTGCCGAAAGTCCATGAGTACATTGCCAAGATCCTTCCGGAGCTTGGCGTCACGACCATTCGTGAGGACATGGCGTACTGGTTCTATGCCTTTCCCGACTGGATGGTACTCCTTGGCGAGACCATTTTAATGGCCTATGTGGCCACGCTGCTCGGCACCCTGGGCGCTATCGTTCTTGGCTTTGTGGCAGCGCGTAATGTGGGGCCGAATCGCTGGTTGACGATCCTGTCCCGTCGCTTTTTGGAAATAGCCCGCACGGTGCCGGATCTGGTCTACGCCCTGATCTTCGTATTTGCCTTCGGGCTCGGCCCCTTGGCCGGCATCCTGGCGATTGCCATTCACTCCATGGGCGCATCAGGCAAGCTTTTCTCTGAAGCCATCGAGAATATTGATCTGAAGCCTCTGGATGGGCTCAAAGCGGCCGGCGCCAACTGGGTGCAGGGTATGCGCTTTGCGGTCTTCCCGCTGGTGGCTTCGTCGCTAGTTTCTTACAGCCTGTGGCGCTTCGAAATCAATGTGCGCACCGCCACGGTAATGGGCATCGTCGGTGCCGGCGGTATCGGCCAGGAGCTGATCACTGCCATTCGCATGCTCTACTACGAAGATGTTAGCGCCCTGATCCTGCTGATCGTGATTACCGTATCGCTGACGGACATGCTCTGCGAGCGCATCCGGCACGGCTTCATCGGCAAGGAGAACCTGTCATGACGTTAGTTCCTGGCGGAGAACTTTCGGTAGCTCAGGCCAAACAATGTTACCCCGAGATCTTTGCTATCAACTGGCGGCGTCGGTTGATGCACGGGCTGGCCTGGGGAATATCCCTGGCCATGTTGATTTATGGCTTGGTGCTTTTTGACTTCTCGCCTTTGCGAATTTGGGATGGCCTCGGGCAGTTGGGCATGCTGGTGCGCTTTATGGTGCCGCCGGCCACCGAACCCACGGTGGTCTGGGAATTCATGAAGGCGATCTTTGAAACCCTGGCCATGGCCTTCATCGGCACACTGTTTGCCGCCTTGCTGGCATTACCCTTCGCATTTCTGTCAGCCCGCAACGTGTTTCGCTTCCGCCTGGGGCGCTTTGGTATCCGACGTAGCATGGACTTTCTGCGCGGCGTGGATCAACTGGTCTGGGCGCTGGTCTTTGTACGCGCCGTGGGCTTGGGCCCGCTGGCTGGGGTAATGGCGATCATTATCTCGGATATCGGCACCCTGGCCAAGCTCTTCTCGGAGGCGGTTGAGGGGTGCGATCGAAAGCCCAGCGAGGGGGTCGCGGCAAGCGGTGGCACTACCCTGCAGTGCACTCGTTTCGGGCTATTGCCCCAGGCGCTGCCGATGTTTATCTCCTCGACGCTTTATATCTTCGAATCCAACGTTCGTAGCGCCACCATTCTTGGCATCGTCGGTGCCGGCGGCATTGGCTATCAGCTATCAGAGCGCATTCGCGGCCATCACTGGGAAGAGGTAGCCACCATCCTGATTCTGATTCTGGTCACCGTCTACCTGATCGACTGGGTGTCCGGAAAGATACGTGGCCGTTTGATCGAAGGGGAGTGACCCTGCTTGGATTTCTATAGGTTATCAATGGAGCTGCTTGAAAGATGTCTAGACAAAAAGAGCCGCCTATCTACCGTCAGTTGGCTGACACGCTTGCAAGCGAAGTGCGGGGCGAATATAGCGCAGGGGACTTGCTGCCCTCGGAAAGTGAGCTTGCCGCACGCTTTGCCGTCAATCGGCATACGGTGCGCCGTGCCCTGGACGAGTTGGTGGCAGAGGGACTGGTGACTCGCCATCAAGGGCGTGGCACCCAGGTGGTCGATCGGCGGCTCGATTATCGGCTTAGCGCTGGCAGCAAGGTCACGCACAACCTTGCCGACCTGGGGATGGCGACCGAAACCCGTTGCCTTGCTCAATGCCTGGATACCCCTCCTGTCTCGATCGCCCAGCGTTTCGCTTTGCCAGACAACGAGCGCCTGCTGCGGGTGGAGACCCATCGCTATGTGGAGGGTGTCCCTTTGATGTGGATCTGCCACTGGTTCGATCCGCAGCGGGTACCCGGCTGGATCGAGCGCTATCGCGGCGGCTCCACGCGTGCCTTTCTGGATCAGCACTATGGATTGCGCCTGAGACGGCGTCAGGCGCGCATCGAAGCAGGCAGCGCTAACGCCAGCGACGCACGCTGGCTGCAGTGCGCGCTGAATGCCCCGCTGCTGCAGATTACCAGCGACAACGTCGATCCGACTGGCGCCATGGTCGAGGTCTCGGTCAGTCGGGCGAGAGCCGACCGTCTCTCTTATCACATCGATTTCAGCGAGCCCTTGGATCGCTGCTAATCCCTTACGTTGACGAGGTGTCACCATGACTGATGCTCGACGCCGACAGCGCATTCTGGCGCTGTCGCCTGGCGACCGTGTGGAGGAGGCTTGGAGTCGACTCGACATTGCACCCCATTACCGCTGTGTGAGAGGTCCCGAGACAGGGATGGCCATGGTGCGTGGCCGTATGGGGGGAACTGGCAAGGCCTTTCATTTGGGCGAAATGACCCTGACCCGGGCCAGCGTGGCGCTTGAGGATGGCACCTTGGGCCATGGCTGGGTCAAGGGCCGCGATCATCGTCATGCCGAACTGATCGCTCTGGTGGATGCCTGCGCACAACACGCCGAGTGGGAAGCGAGCCTGGAGGAGGGGGTGATCGCGCCACTCGCGGCAAGGCTCGCTGAGGAGCACGAGGCCCAGGCTGAGGTCGCTGCGGCGACCCGGGTCGATTTTTTCACCATGGTGCGGGGGGAGTGAACATGCAGTGGAGCGCCTTTGATGACCCCGTCCATGATGCTCAGCGCCACTTCCGGCGCGTGTTAGCCGCCATGGCAGAACCCGGCACCCTGCATTCATGCGATGGGCCGGCAGCGCCGCCAGGGGCGGCCATCGGCCCCGCCCTGTGGGCCACTCTGCTCTCCTTGTGTGACCTGGACACTCGCGTTTGGGTGGCACCTGACCTGGCGGCGCAAGGCCTGCTCGAGGCCTTGGCATTTCATACCGGCGGCCAGATCACCGATGCCCCGAGGAGGCCCACTTTGCCATCGTGACGCCGGATGTGTTGGCGGACTCGGCGCTCGAGTTTGCCGAAGGGAGCGAGACCTATCCGGATCGCAGCACTACCCTGCTGGTGGTTCTGCAGCAGCTTGATGATGACGGGAGCTGGCAATTGAGCGGCCCCGGAATTGCCACGCAGCGCCTGCTCGACGTTGGTGAGGCGAGCCCATTGATGGCGCGCCTGAGTGCCAATCGCAACCGTTTTCCACTGGGGTTGGATGCGTTACTCACCTGCGGCGAACGGCTTGCCGCTATTCCACGTAGTACGCGAATCACCTCGCTATCAACCAAGGAGGCAGGCGCATGTATGTCGCAGTAAAAGGGGGCGAGCAGGCCATCGGCAATGCTCACCGCTGGCTGGCCGACCGCCGACGCGGGGAGCGTGAACAGGCCGAGCTGTCGGTGCCTCAAGTCCAGGGCCAGCTGCGCCTGGCGGTGGATCGCGTGATGGCAGAGGCCTCTCTCTATGACCCCGAACTGGCCGCCCTGGCCTTCAAGCAGGCAAGCGGCGACCTGATAGAAGCCGTCTTCTTGCTGCGGGCTTATCGCACCACGCTGCCGCGCCTGGCCGAGAGTGTGCCGCTGGACACCGCACTGATGCGCATCGAGCGGCGCATCAGTGCTGCCTACAAGGATATTCCGGGCGGTCAGGTGCTGGGTCCCACCTATGACTATACCCATCGTTTGCTGGACTTCATGCAACTGGCCGACGGGGAGGTGCCCGCGCCAGAGCGCGCCGAGGCGGTGCGGGCGGCATGCCCGCAGATCCTCGAGTTGCTGGATGCCGAGGGCCTGATGGAGCGTGAGCAGGACGATGGCAGCGAACCCTTCGACATTACCCGCGACCCGCCCGACTTTCCGGTCGATCGCGCCACGCGTCTGCAGATGCTGGCGCGTGGCGATGAGGGCTATCTGCTGGCGCTGGGCTACTCGACCCAGCGCGGCTATGGGCGCAACCACCCGTTCGCCGGCGAGATTCGCCAGGGCTATGTGGACGTCGAGATCGTTGTCGACGAGTGCGATGAGCCGGTTTGCATCGGCGAGATCGCCCTCAGCGAGTGCCAGATGATCAACCAGTTTGGTGGCACGCGGGAAGCGGCGCCTCAGTTCACCCGCGGCTACGGCCTGGCCTTCGGCCACAACGAGCGCAAGACCATGGCCATGGCGCTGATGGACCGTGCCCTGCGGGCCGAGGAGTTGGGTGAACCCATCATCGGGCCAGCCCAGCAGGCCGAGTTCGTACTGGCGCATGCCGATAGCGTCGAGGCGTCTGGATTCGTGTCGCACCTCAAGCTGCCGCACTACGTCGACTTTCAGTCCGAGCTGGAGCTGTTACGGCGCTTGCGCCGCGAGCATGCCGCCACCCAGCCCGCCGACAATCCCATGCCAGCGTCGCCGGAGGCCCAGTCGTCATGAACGGTTATAACTTTGCTTACCTCGACGAGCAGACAAAGCGCATGATTCGACGCGGACTGCTCAAAGCCGTGGCGATTCCCGGCTATCAAGTGCCGTTCGGCGGCCGCGAGATGCCCATGCCTTACGGCTGGGGCACCGGTGGGATGCAGCTCACGGCGAGCATTCTGGGCCAGCACGATGTGCTCAAGGTCATCGACCAGGGCGCCGACGACACCACCAATGCGGTAAGTATTCGGGCCTTCTTCGAGCGCGTTGCGGATGTGGAGACGACCACCCGCGCAACTGACGCCAGCGTGATTCAGACCCGACACCGCATCCCCGAGACGCCATTAGTCCAGGGGCAGATCATGGTCTTCCAGGTGCCGATACCCGAGCCGCTGCGCTTCATCGAGCCTAGTGAAACGGAGACCCGGCTGATGCATGCCCTGGAGGAATACGGCGTCATGCACGTCAAACTCTATGAGGACATCGCTCGCCACGGTCATATCGCCACCACCTATGCCTACCCGGTCAAGGTCGATGGACGCTATGTGACGGATCCATCACCGATCCCCAAGTTTGATAACCCCAAGCTGCACATGTGCGAGGCGCTGATGCTGTTTGGCGCGGGGCGTGAGAAGCGGCTTTACGCCATTCCTCCCTATACCCGAGTGGAGAGCCTGGATTTCGAGGATCACCCCTTCGAGGTGCAGCGCTGGGAGGCGCCCTGCGCCCTGTGTGGCTCGCAAGAGAGCTTCCTGGACGAGGTGATCACCGACGATGCCGGCGGGCGTATGTTCGTCTGCTCGGATACCGACTATTGCCGTCAGCACAGCGAGGAGGTGGCATGAAGCACCCCCAACTGGAACCCCCAACGCTATTGGAGGCGCGGGATGTGTCTCGTCTATACGGCCCGGACAAGGGGTGCCAGGAGATCGACCTGGCCCTCTACCGAGGTGAGGTGCTGGGTATCGTCGGCGAGTCGGGCTCAGGCAAGTCGACACTGCTGAGACTGTTGTCCGGTCTGGAGCGCCCCGATGGCGGCCAGGTGATCTATCACGCGCACGACGCGACGCTGGATCTCTACGCCATTGGCGAGGCTCGGCGCCGTGCGCTGCTGCGGATGGAGTGGGGGTTGGTGCACCAGAACCCTCGCGATGGCCTGCGTCTTGGCGTCTCCGCCGGTGCCAACATCGGTGAGCGGCTGATGGCCTTGGGGCAGCGCCACTACGGTCAGCTGCGCGCCGCGGGTCAGGACTGGATGGCGCGGGTGGAGCTTGACGCCGAGCGTATCGACGATGCGCCCAACACATTTTCCGGTGGCATGCAGCAGCGCCTGCAGATTGCCCGCACCTTGGTGACACGGCCACAGCTGGTGTTCATGGATGAGCCCACCGGCGGTCTGGATGTCTCGGTTCAAGCGCGCCTGCTGGACATGCTGCGCACCCTGGTTCGCGAACTCGGCCTATCGGTCATTTTGGTAACCCACGACCTGGCCGTGGCGCGCCTGCTGGCGCATCGGCTGGTGGTCATGCGCCGGGGCCGTATCGTCGAGGCCGGCCTGACCGACCAGATTCTCGATGACCCCCAGCATGCTTACAGCCAGTTGCTGGTGTCGTCAGTGCTGACACCATGAGGAGAGGAGACATGAAGGCAATGACGAGACCGCTGCTGCGCGTCAATGGGCTGGGCAAGACCTTCGTACTGCATGGCCAAGGCGGCCTGTCGCTGGATGTGATGCAGGATCTGTCACTGACACTCAGCCCAGGCGAGTGCCAGGTACTGGTGGGGCGCAGCGGCATTGGCAAGAGCACGCTGCTCAAGATGTTGTACGGCAGCTACCGCATTACCCGCGGGCATGCGTGCCTGCATTTCGATGATGGCGATCTCGATCTGGCCGAGCTGCCTGCTTATGCCTGGCACGCGCTGCGCCGCGATGTGATCGGCTATGTCAGCCAGTTCCTGCGCTGCGTGCCACGGGTGCCTGCGGTGGAGGTGGTCATGGAGCCGCTGCTGATGCGTGGCGTCGATTCTGACCAGGCACGCGGCGAGGCCGAGGGGCTGCTGGCGCGCCTCAACCTCCCGCAGCGCCTGTGGGAGCTGCCGCCAGGTACCTTTTCGGGGGGGGAGCAGCAACGCGTCAACATCGCCCGGGGCTTCATCGGTGGCCACCCGCTGCTGCTGCTCGATGAGCCAACGGCGTCACTCGATGCCGCCAACCGTGACGTGGTCGTGGAGTTGATTCAAGCCGCCAAGGCCCGAGGTGTCGCGATGCTGGGGATCTTCCACGACGAGGATGTCCGCGAGCGGGTGGCCGACCGCTTGCTGCCACTCGATGACCATATGCAGAGACCTAGTGCGAGACTCGGCGCGCAACACGGGGAGGCAAGCCAATGACAATGCGAGATGAACAGGTACTGAACCGTGTCCGGCTGGTATTGGACGACGAGGTAGTGGAAGGCAGCCTGGTGATTCGTGATGG
The DNA here is from genome assembly GCF_010977575.1 of Halomonas socia. Taxonomy (GTDB): domain Bacteria; phylum Pseudomonadota; class Gammaproteobacteria; order Pseudomonadales; family Halomonadaceae; genus Franzmannia; species Franzmannia socia. The sequence continues at coordinate 1,239,330 of NZ_CP048812.1, read as the reverse complement.
AAATATTGCGGATCTAGACACTCGCCCCAGCCAGTTGCCCGACGCGCTGGACTGTGCAGGAGACTACCTGCTGCCGGGCATGATTGAGCTGCACACCGATAACATGGAGAGATACTTCCAGCCGCGCCCCAAGGTGGCCTGGCCCTCGCGTCAGGCGGCGCTTGCCCACGATGCTCAAATGGCGGCAAGCGGCATCACTACGGTGTTCGATTCGCTTTCCATCGGTACGGTGGAGATGAACAGCATGCGCAGCAAGTCGCTGAACACGATGCACGACGCGCTGCTGGACATGCAGCGCCACGGGCTCGCCAGGGTCGATCACCGGCTGCATCTGCGCTGCGAAGTGAGTCATCCCGAAACGCTAACGACGTTCGCAACGCTGGCAGAGTCGCCGCTGCTGGGGCTGGTGTCGCTGATGGACCATGCGCCGGGGCAGCGGCAGTTCGTCAGCCTGGAGGCGTACCGAACCTACTACCAGGGCAAGTTCGGCATTTCCGATATCGAGATGGCGACGTTTATCGAGCAGCAAAAAGACAATAGCGCCCGCTACAGCAGTGAGCAACGGCGTGCCATTGCTGCCATGTGCGCGTCTCGCGGCCTGGCGTTGGCAAGCCACGACGATGCCACCTTGGAGCATGTGATCGAGAGCCGTGAATACGACACTCGCGTTGCCGAGTTTCCGACTACCCTGGAAGCCGCCGAGGCCTCCCATAGAGCCGGTATGGCAGTACTGATGGGTGCGCCCAACATCGTCCGGGGTGGCTCGCATTCGGGCAACATCGCCGCAGCGGAACTGGTCCGGCGCGGGGTGTTGGACGTGTTGTCATCCGACTACTACCCGGCTGCCATGCTGGATGCGGTGTTTCGCATTGCGGTCATGGATGAAGGCTACAGCCTGCCTGAGGCGGTAGCCACGGCTACGCGATATCCCGCCAAGGCCGTCGGGCTGACCGATCGAGGCCGCCTGGCGGTGGGGCTGCGTGCGGACCTCATCCGGGTAAGGCTGCTGGATGGCCATCCGTTGGTACAGCGCGTTTGGTGCGCCGGCAGGCAGGTCCACTGATGGCCCGGCTCGTTTACCTGATGGGGGCCAGCGGGGTCGGCAAGGATACGTTGCTCGACGAGGCTCGTCGTCGACATCCCGAGTGGCTGGTGGCCCATCGCTATGTCACCCGGGAGAGCGGGCCCAGTGAGAACAGCATTGGCTTGACCCTCGATGAGTTTGCCGTGCGGCAGCGCACGGGTCTGTTTTGCCTCAGTTGGCAAGCTCATGGACTGAGCTATGGATTGGGTGTCGAGCTGGAAGCCTGGCTGGGCCGTGATGGCATAGTGCTGGTCAATGGCAGCCGACGGGCACTGCCCGATGCACGACGTCGCTTTGGCGACTGGCTGTTGCCTGTTCTGGTGACCGCGCCGGAAGCGCTGCTGCGTCAGCGCCTTGTGAGCCGTGGTAGAGAAACGCCGGATGTGATCGAGGCGCGCCTGCTGCGTCATCGGCAGTTGGCAGCCTCTCTCCCTGAGGTGGCGCAGATCGATAACACCGGTACGCCGCAAACGAGCCTCGAGGGACTCTCCCAACTGCTTGAGGCGGGGGGCTCGGCATGAGATTTCGTTTCGTGGGTACCGGCGACAGCGCGCAAACCCCATGCTTCGGCTGCGACTGCCAGGCTTGTGGGCGGGCCAGGGTGATCTCGAGTTGCCAGCGGGGACCCTGCAGCGCGGAGTTTTGGGTAAACGCTAGCCGCTATCTGCTTGATGCTGGTCGTATGGATCTAGTCGAAAGCTGTGAGCGGGAGCGCCCCGCGGCAATCTTTCTCACCCACTACCATGCGGATCATGTTCAGGGACTGTTACACCTACGCTGGGGGCTGGGGGCGTCCATTCCGGTGTTTGGCCCCAAGGATTCACACGGCTGCGCCGATCTCTATCGCAACCCAGGGCTTCTCGACTTCCGCGCGGGTCTCAAGCCGTTTAAACCCATTCACCTTGACGGCATGACGGTTACCCCTGTGCCCCTGTTGCATAGCAAGCCGACACTCGGCTACTGCCTGGACGATGGCGGAACAAAGCTGGCGTATCTGACTGACACTCTGGGTCTGCCGTGTGAGACGGAGAGCTTTCTTCGCGACTGGGAGCCAGATGTCGTAGTACTGGATGCCACCTATCCGGCATCTCACATGGAGCCGAAAAACCACAACAACTTGCCAATGGCCGTACAGATCATTGATCGCCTCGGTTGTCCGGAGGCTTATCTCACCCATATCAGCCACCGGTTAGAGGCCGATGTGTTGCGGGATCCAAGCCAATTGCCGGCTAATATTCGCCTAGCCCAGGACAATCTAGAGTTACAGCTGGGTATGCACTTGGCGGCGTCTTAAATGCTTCATGTTTAGTTCACTTGTTGGTCATGGCTTTCCTGCAGAAACGTCACGTAGTGCCGCTATAATTTATAATTCAAAATATCGGAGGTGCATTTCATGTTCAAAAAAATCAAAGCTATTACAGGCTTGTTCTTGCTGTCTCTATTTCTTTCAGCACCCTTTGCTCATGCGGATACCATTCGCTTGGCAGTCACCGATCTGGTGGGGCTGGAAGAATTGCAACGAGAATTTGGTGCCTTTCGCGACAAGCTCTCTGAAGTCACCGGTTATGATATTGAGTTTACGCCAGTGACGAACCGTACTGCTGCCGTTGAGGCGCTCCGCTTTGAACAAGTAGATTTTGTGCTTACCGGGCCTGCGGAATACGTGGTCATGCAAAACCGTGCGGACGCCAAGCTGGTAGTGGGGTTCTCACGGCCAGATTATTTTGCCGTTGTCGTCACTATGGCGGAGAGTGGCTATAACAGCGTCGAGGATCTCGTCGGTGAGCGTGTTGCCATGGGTAGTGCGGGTTCAACATCTCGTCATTTAGGCCCCATTCAGGTCCTGGCAGATGCAGGTGTAGCGCCAATGGAAGACATGGAAATTGTGAACACGACAGTTCCCGTCTTGTGGGAATCGCTGAAACGCGGTGATGCGGCTGCCGTTGGCATGAATAACACCAATTTCATCCAGCTTCGCCGGGAGGAAATGGAAAATGGCGGCCTCCAGCCTGGCGCATTTCGTGTGATTGCACGAGGCCCGGATCTCCCCAACGACCTGCTTATGGCCGGCAGTCACGTCAGTGGTGAAACCATCGCCCGACTGCGAGATGGCTTTGTTAACCACTCTGATGAATTAATCGATGCCATTGTTCAGGGCGGCGGTCATGATGTGGAAAAATATACCGGAATGCGATTTATCGCCAATATTAATGACAGCGACTACAACTACGTGCGCTCCATGTACGCCACTATAGGCTATCCGGAATATTCTGATTTTGTGGGTGACTGAACGTCTAAATTCGGAAGGCGAGGCCGTTACCGGCTTCGCCTTACCATTCAGAAACTTCGTTTTCAGGGCGTTTTTATGAACCATGTCGCTCAGTCTATATTGGCTAATGGACAGGCCTCAGCAGCTATCCTGTCGGACTCGCTGCAGGTGGAAGGGTTGTCGAAACATTTCCAAGGCACAGACACTGCGGTGTTTCGTGATGTTAGTTTTAACATAAACAAAGGCCAGGCAGTCGCGTTGATAGGGGCTAACGGTGCTGGCAAGAGTACCTTGCTTAGATGCTGTGTCCGGCTTGTTGAGCCTGATACCGGTAAGATTAATTTGTCCGGCGAGGACCTGTCAGGAAAGTCAGGTCGAGCGTTAAAGAAGGCACGGCGGCGTGTCGGCTTTATCTTTCAGAAGCACTGCCTGGTTCCGCGGCTGTCCGCCTTGACCAACGTGCTACATGGAAATCTGGCTCATCGTTCCGGGCCACGCAATTGGGCACAGAGTTTTGCACGGCAGGAAGATCGCCAACGAGCAATGCACTGTCTCGAGCAGGTCGGGTTGGTTGACCTTGCCTACCAGCGCTGCGATCAACTATCCGGTGGGCAGTCGCAGCGCGTGGCCATCGCTCGGGCACTGATGCAGGAGCCCAGTATATTATTTGCCGATGAACCCACCGCTAGTCTGGATCCGCAATCTGGAGAAGTGGTAATGGAATTATTTGCCCGCCTTTCGCAGTCCCGCGACCTAACGCTGTTTTTCGTTTCCCATCACGTCGAGCATGCACTGCATTTCGCAGACCGTATCCTGGGACTCCGATCGTCGGAATTGCAACTAGACAGTGCCAGTCACTCGGAAAGCATTCAGAGTTTGCGAGAGTTTTATGCCTGAGCCCAGCCAAACTCGCCCAGCATTACCCCCACTGCGTGATCGCTTTCAACGGCCCTCTTGGCTGAGCAGCGCTCTGTTCGCGTTTTTCCTTGGATTCTTTCTCTGGTCGCTGGCTGGCGCGGGCATGTCGCTGCAGAGCCTTCTGCACGGTTTGCCTAATATGGGAACCATCGTAGGTGAAATGTTCCCGCCCGCAACTGATCGGGCCCAACCTATTCTCAAAGCGATACTGGTCACGTTTCAAATGGCTCTGGTAGGAACCGTTATCGGCGTGATGTTAAGCGTGCCCATGGCACTGTTGGCCGCGCGAAACACCTCGCCACATCCATTAGTGCGTTATGTGACCCGGTCAATCATAAGCTTTGTGCGTACAGTGCCAGACTTGGCCTGGGCACTATTCTTCGTTGTATCTGTGGGTCTCGGACCTTTTGCGGGCACACTGACTATTATCGTTGACACTATAGGCTTTTGTGGCCGCTTTTTTGCCGAGGCCTTTGAGGAAGTTGACCCAGGTCCTTCTGAGGCGTTGGATTCTATCGGTTCGAATCCTCTGGATCGGATCGCCGTCGTGCAAATACCCGGTGCTTTAGCCAGCATGATCAACACTAGCCTATTCTCCCTAGAGAAAGCGGTGCGCTCTTCCGTCGTGCTTGGCCTTGTAGGAGCCGGTGGCATTGGCGCGGAACTGGCTGTTTCCATGGAGATGTTCCGTTACGATCAGGCGGCTTTCATTATTTTGGCGATCTTTATTCTGGTCTATATCGTTGAGGGTTTTTCATCGCGGATGCGTGACCGCCTCCTACATCAAAATCGATAGGCAAAAAAGCGTTATGAGAGTTTCCAAGAAAACAGATGCAAGATCTGCTGCCACTTATATCATTAAGAATGTGCACTTGCTGCTGCCGGATGGATGGCAGCAGGACAGTTGTCTACAGGTTACAGATGGTATTATTACTGCTATAGGAAAAGAGGTAGTGCCAGGCAGTGAAAATATTATCGATGCCGCTGGTGGCCATCTCTTTCCGGGGATCATTGACCTTCATGGTGATGCCTTTGAACGGCATATCACACCACGAGCAGGCACGCTGTTCCCGCTGGATCTTGCCCTTGCAGCGAACGACGCCAGCTTGGTTGCCAACGGCATCACCACGTTTTATTACAGCATAACCGATGGCTTCGAGCCCGGGCCGCGTAGCAGAGATACGGTGCGCAAGTTGCTGCTGGCCTTGGAAAAATTGATGCCCAAGTTTAGCTGCCAGGCAAAAGTACATATTCGTCATGAGAAGGTAAATATTGAGGGCCATGAAGAGCTGATTGACTGGCTCAGCAGCGGTCGTATCCACATGCTGTCACTCAATGACCACCTTCCGCAACTCGATGATGCCCGCGCCGTGGATCGTTACCTCGTCGGCCTACAGCGCCGTGTGACCATGGATGAAGAGTCCACTCAAGGCTTTCTTCGCAGCCTGCAGGGCAGGCGGGAGCAGGGCGAAGGGCAAACCCGAGAGCTGGCTGAATTGGCATTATCCGTTGGCGTCAGCCTGTCCTCTCATGATGATCAAGGGCTAGACGACGTTGCGCGCAATGTGCGCCTGGGAACCGCCATAGCGGAGTTTCCCATGGATGCTGAAACAGCCCGGGAAAGTCGTAACTCAGGTATTGCGATACTCATGGGAGCACCGAATCTGGTACGCGGTGGCTCCCATGTTGGCGCCATCAGCGTAAGGGATGCAGTCGCCGCGGGTCTGGTCGATATTCTCTGCAGTGATTACCACTATCCCAGCCTTTTTACTGCGCCCTTCGTCGCCGCGCAACAGAATCTCATGACGTTGGCCGAGGCCTGGAAAATGGTCAGCGAAAACCCGGCTAGGGCGGTCGACATGGGGGATCAGAAAGGGCAGATTGCGGTGGGCTATGACGCCGATCTGTTGCTCATCAGTGAGCTAGATGGCTGTCCGCTTTCACTACAAGCAACCTTCATAGGGGGGCGTCTGGTATACCAGCGAGATGGTCAGTGGCAAACGCTGCCGCAATCAGTTGAGCCAGTGTTGATATGACAGGGTCGGTGGCGTTTCGAGTAACTCGCACCACCACTGGCGCACTATCGGTGGAGCTATGGTGACTTCTGATGCATGGGAGGAAGGAAGGGGGCGTGTCCTGTTGATTGATCACGACCAGTATCTCAACCAACACGAGTGGATACGCCATGACCAATTCTACCCTCCGAGTTCTTTCACAACCAGAACCCTAGGCCAGGCGCAGGCCTGCGTCGCGCCGTTCCAACCAGCGTCCGAAGAAAAAGATCGCCAACCCGAGCAGGCCCAGCGCTGCGCCGACCAGGCCGGTGGCCGACCACACCAGGCCGAACTGGATGGCCAGGCCGGCGAGCCAGGCCCCCAGGGCATTGGCACCGTTGAAGGCGGCATGATTGAGTGAGGCGGCCATGGTCTGGGCATCGCCGGCCACGTCCATCAGGCGTGTCTGCAGCGCTGGCGCCAGGGCCATGCTGGTACCTACCAGGCCGACGAACAGCAAACCGCTCCAGACGTTGTTGGCAGCGAAGTAGAACAAGCCCTGCACGGCCACGCACCACATCAGGATGCGCGGGATGGCGTGCATCAAGTGACGGTCGGCCAGGCGCGCCCCGGCCAGGTTGCCGATGATCGAGCCGAGGCCGAAGATCACCAATACCAGCGGGCCCAGCGATTCGTTCATGCCGGCCTGCTGGGTCAGGGTAGGCATGACATAGCTGAAGATGGCGAACATCCCGCCGCAGCCGACGCAGGCGATGGCCACGGTCACCAGCACCCGCTGCTTGATCAGCGCCGACAGCTCGCGAAGCGGGCTGGCCAGGGCATCGTAGGGTTGTGGCGGCACCCATAGGCGGATCAGCAAGGCGGTGAGCAGGGCGATGGCGCCCACCGCCGAGAAGGCCACCTGCCAGCCCAGCAGGTTACCGGCCCAGGTGCCCAGGGGCGCGCCGATCAGGATGGCCACGGTGAGCCCCAGCATGATCCGAGCGATGGCCCGGGCACGCTGGTCGATGGGCACCGCACCGGCGGCTACCAGGGCGGCGACGCCGAAGTAGGCACCATGCGGCAGCCCGGCCAGGAAACGCAGACCGACGAAGGACCAGAAACCCGGCGCCAGGGCGCTGGCGATATTGCCCACCGCGAACACCAGCATCAGCGCGATCAGTAGCGCGCGCCTGGGCACCCGTGCCGCTAGCGCCGAGATCAACGGCGCACCCACTACCACGCCGAGGGCGTAGCTGCTAATGGCATAGCCAACCTGGGGCACGCTCACCGCGAGATCCGCGGCGACACGATTCATCAGCCCCATGATCACGAATTCACTGGTGCCGATGCCGAAGCCACCGAGGGCCAGGGCGAATTCGGCCAGGCGCGGATGGCGAGCCTGGCCGGTGGAAGTGGTGGTGGTGTCCTGCATACGGTGAGCCCTCCGGTGATTGCGGCCGTGTAGCGATCAGGGAAGGCATAATCGCAAAGTTAGACGAAAGTATAAATGCATCTTTCAGTTCTCAGGCAGGAGCATACGGGCGACCCCAATCTGTGTATGCTGACGTACATCCACTTGCTTAGTGGAGACCTCTCGCTGACTGTCGGCTGTCTCGGCCGGCAGCATCCCGTCGCCTCCCCTGAGTACAGACTCGAGGTAGGCAATCCATGCTTCCTGGTTCCCTTCAAGCCATTCTCGACGTCGCCGCTGACCCCAGTGACGCCCGCCAATCGGCCATCGTCTACTGCGAGGGCAATTTCGCTCGTATCGATGGCAAGACGGCCAACGGCCTGGTGCGCAGCAGTGAGCGCTATCGCATCCTGTCCGTCATCGACAGCACCCTGAGTGGCGAAGACGCGGGTATCGCCCTGGGCGAGGCGGCGGTGGGCATCCCCATCGTGGCCGATCTGGCCGACGCGTTGGCCGCGGCCGATGGCCCGCCCGACATTCTCATTTTCGGGCTTGCCCCGCTGTCGGGCCTGATGTCCGAGGCGGACCGCGCGGTGGTGCTGGCGGCGGTGGCGGCGGGCATCGGCGTGGTATCCGGCCTGCACGAGTTTCTCGCCGACGATCCGGAGATCTCGGCGGCGGCACTCGCCAGCGGCGTTGCGCTTCACGATATCCGCCGGCCTCGCCCCACCAAGCACCTGCGCATGTTCGACGGTGCGATCGACAGCGTCGATTGCGTGCGCATCGCGGTGCTGGGCACCGATGGCGCGATCGGCAAGCGCACCACTTCGACGCTGCTCACCCAGGCGCTCAACGACGCCGGGATTCACACCGTGATGGTAGGAACGGGACAGACCGGCCTGATGCAGGGCGCCGCCTATGGCGTCGCACTCGACGCCATTCCCGCCCAGTTCGGTGTCGGAGAACTGGAAGGGGCGGTGGTCGCCGCCTATGAGGGCGAGCACCCCGACGTCATCGTGATCGAGGGCCAGGGTGCCCTCAGCCACCCCGCCTACCTGAGTTCGACGGTGGTGCTGCGCGCCAGCCGGCCACAGGCCGTGATCATGCAGCATGCCCCGGCCCGCCGAATGCTCAGTGACTATCCGGCAGTGCCGATGCCGTCGCCCCTCTCGGAGCTCAAGCTCATCGAGCTGTTCGGCAAGACACGAGTCATCGGGCTGGCCATCAACCATGAGGACATGACCCGGGAAGAGGTCGCGGCGGTCATCGCCCGCTACGATGTCGAGCTCGGCCTTCCCGCCACCGACGCGCTGTGGCACGACCCCGCGGCACTGGTGGCGATGGTCACCGCCGCCTTTCCCGCACTTAAGGCGCGTCAGCCACTGGCAATGGCGTGACCTGCCCGCGCGTCGAGATCGATCTGGCCAAGATTGAGGAGAATGCTCACGCACTTGTCACCCGGTTGTCCGGCCGCGGCATCGCCGTCACCGGGGTCACCAAGGCGGCCCTGGGCTCTGCCGAGGTGGCAAGGGCCATGCTCGCGGGGGGTGTGGCACGTCTCGGCGATTCAAGGATCGACAACCTCGAGGCGCTTCGCGACGCGGGCATCCAGGCCCCGCTGACCCTGTTGCGCTCGCCTACTCCCGGCCAGGCCGCTCGGGCAGTGGCGTGCGCCAGCATCAGTCAGGTGAGTGAGCTCGAGGTAGTGAAGGCACTCTCGGCGGCGGCGGGCAGGCTCGGTAGCAATCACGGCCTGGTGCTGATGGTGGAGCTGGGCGACCTGCGCGAGGGCGTGCTGCCAGAGGACGTACTCGACCTAGCCCGGCGCATATTGCGGCTCCCCCACGTCACGCTCGCCGGCCTCGGTACCAACCTGGCATGCCGTGCCGGCGTCGTACCGAGCGCCGACAACATGGGTGAGCTCTCGGCGCTGGTGAGCAGACTCGAAGGCGAGCTGGGCCTGCACCTGCCGATCGTTTCCGGCGGCAATTCGGCAAATCTCGCCTGGGCCATCGCCGCGCCTGTCGGCCGCGTCAATGACCTGCGGCTCGGCGAGTCGATCCTGCTAGGCTGCGACCCCCTCACAAGGATGCCGCTGCACGGCCTGCACACCGACGCCTTCACCCTGGTGGTGCCTGTCATCGAGTCGCTGGCCAAGCCGACGGCGCCGCGCGGCACCACCGGCGAGGCAGCATTCGGCGTGCCGGTGCCGATGCGCGAACGCGGCACCATCATCCAGACGATCGCCGCGATCGGGCGACAGGACGTAGATCCCGAAGGCCTGACGCCCCCTGTCGGCGTCAGCGTGCTCGCCGCCAGCAGCGACCACCTGGTGCTGGAAACGCCTCAGCGCCTGGCACCCGGCACGGAGATCCGCTTCGGGCTCGATTACTCGGCACTGCTGCGCGCGATGACCTCTCCCTTCGTGGTGAACACCCCCGCCACGACAGTGCATGATCATCGTCGATGGCATCCCGCATGTGCCGCTCGAGATATTCAACCCGGATCAAGGATGCCAGTTCACCAGTCTCAAGGTTTCGATCCGGACGATATGGTTAGCTGAAATTATTATTTATGGAATAAATACTTCATTTATTATTCTTCCAGAGAATATGAACTCGTCCGTCTCCTTCTGGAGGCTACCTGGCAGAAGCTCACCATGAATTTCCAGCAGCTACGCATCGTCCGCGAAACCGTCCGCCATGGCTTCAACCTTACCGAAGCCTCCAATGCGCTCTACACCTCCCAGTCAGGGGCCAGCAAGCACATCCGTGATCTGGAGGAGGAACTGGGTGTCGAACTCTTCGAACGTCGTGGCAAGCGTATCCTGGGGCTGACTCAGGCTGGGGCCTTGCTGGTCGAGATCGTCGAGCGCATCTTGCTGGATGCCGAGAACCTCAAGCGCTCGGCCCATCAGCTCACCCACCAGGACCAAGGTAGCCTGGCCATTGCCACCACTCATACCCAGGCGCGCTATGCGCTGCCACCGATCATCGCTCGCTTCAAGCAGGCCTTCCCCAAGGTACACCTCGAACTGCATCAGTGTGGCCCGGATGAGATCGTCTCACTGCTCAAGGCCGGCAAGGTAGATATTGGCATTGCCACCGAGGCACTCCATGAAGAAGGACAGCTGTTCGCCTGCTTTCCCTTCTACCACTGGTACCACGGGGTGATTGTCCCGGAAGGACACGCTCTGGATGACGGCGAGCCCTTGACGCTCGAGCGCATCGCTGCCCATCCCATCGTCACCTACCATGCAGGTTTCACTGGGCGCGCACGCATCGATCGAACTTTCTCCTCGGCGGACCTAGTGCCTGACATCGTGTTGACGGCGTTGGATGCCGACGTGATCAAGACCTACGTCGAGCTGGGGCTGGGCGTTGGCCTGATCGCCTCCATGGCCTACCACGAGGAGCGCGACCGAGGGCTGACCCTGCTCGATGCCAGCTCCCTATTACCCCGCAACACCACCTACCTGGCACTGCGTCGCGGCCATTTTCTGCGTAACTATGCTTACCGTTTCCTTGAGCTATGCCGTGAAGATCTCAATGAGGCCATGGTGCAGCAGGTGTTGGCGAATAAGGTGGGGTAATCACCAAAAAGAATAAGTAATCCATTTTATATTCGTTTTGAGGATTTCCAGGTGGCATTAGCCTGAGGCGACTTTACTCACGCCAAGGAACAAGTGACATGACCCTCCAGATAAAACGCCTCCACAACACCCTGCTTCCGCTTGCTGCCGCCGCCGCGCTTGGCGGGGCCCTGCTTACTGGTCTCGCCGGCCAGGCCATCGCCCAGGAACGGATCGAGTTGCTCAACGTTTCCTACGACCCCACCCGCGAGTTCTATCGCGAATACAACCAGGTGTTCGCCGAACACTGGCAGGAAGAGAACGACCAGAGCGTCAACGTGCGCCAGTCCCATGGTGGCTCCGGCTCCCAGGGGCGAGCGGTAATCGACGGCCTGGACGCCGATGTGGTCACCCTGGCGCTGGCCTACGATATCGACGCCATCCACGACCGTGCCGACCAGATTCCCGCCGACTGGCAGTCGCGCCTGCCCAACAACAGCTCACCCTACACCTCCACCATCGTACTGCTGGTACGCGAGGGTAACCCCAAGAACATCCAGGACTGGGACGACTTGGTACGGGATGATGTCGAGGTGATCACCCCCAACCCCAAGACCTCCGGCGGGGCACGCTGGAATTATCTGGCGGCCTGGGGCTACGCCCTGGAGAAGTACGACGGTGATGAGGACGAGGCCTACGAGTTCGTACGCCAGGTCTACGACAATGTACCAGTGCTCGACCCGGCTGCCCGGGGCGCCACCAACACCTTCGTGCAGCGCCGCATCGGTGATGTGTTCATCGCCTGGGAGAATGAGGCCTTCCTGTCGGTGGAACAGCTCGGCCAGGGCGAATATGACATCATCGTGCCTTCGATCAGCATCCTGGCCGAGCCGCCGGTGACCGTGGTGGACGCCAATGTCGATCGCAAGGGCACCCGCGAGGTGGCCGAGGCTTACCTGGACTTCCTCTACACCGACGAGGCCCAGCATCTGGCGGCCAAGCACTATTACCGGCCCAGTAATGAGTCGATCCTGGCCGAGTACGAGCAACTCTTCCCCGAGCTGAATCTGTTCACCATCGACGAGGTCTTCGACGGCTGGAAGAACGCCCAGGAGACGCACTTCAACGATGGCGGCGTCTTCGATCGCATCCTCGAGGAGATCAACGCCGGCTGAGCGCCTGCCGCTAATGAATGAAGAGGCGCCTTTGCCGGGCGCCTCGTGATGTTGAGGAATCCGCATGTCCATCGCCTTGCCCCGCCGCCGGGTCATCCCGGGCTTCGCCCTTACCATGGGCTTTACCCTGCTCTACCTGGGCCTGGTCTTCCTGATTCCGGTAGGCGCCTTCCTGCTCTACACCACCACCATGAGCTGGGAGACCTTCTGGAACGCTGTGACCCAGCGCCAGGTCGTGGCCTCCTACAAGCTCTCCTTCGGCGGCTCGCTGATCGCGGCCACCATCAACCTGGCGTTCGGCGCCCTGGTCGCCTGGGTGCTGGTGCGCTACCGCTTTCCGGGCAAGCGCCTGGTGGATGCCCTGGTGGATCTGCCTTTCGCGCTGCCCACTGCGGTGGCCGGCATCGCCCTGGTCACCCTCTATGCCAGCAGCGGCTGGGTCGGCCAGTACCTGGAGCTGTTCGGCATCCGCGTCGCCTACACCCAGCTGGGAGTGATCGTGGCACTGACCTACATCGGGCTGCCCTTCGTGGTGCGCACCGTGCAGCCGGTGCTGGAGGATCTCGAGGCCGAGTGGGAAGAGGCCTCGGCCAGCCTCGGCGCCGATCGTTTCACCACCGTTCGCCGGGTCATCCTGCCGGCGCTGCTGCCGGCGTTGCTCACCGGCTATGCCCTGGCCTTCGCCCGCGCCCTGGGCGAGTACGGCTCGGTGGTGTTCATCTCCGGCAACCTGCCGTTCCGCACCGAGATCACCCCGCTGCTGATCGTCGCCAAGGCCGAGCAGTACGACTACCACGGCGCCGCCGCCATCGGCACGGTAATGCTGATCGCCGCCTTCCTCATGCTGCTGGTGATCAATGGCCTGCAGTGGTGGACCAGCCGCCGGCACGGATAACAGGAGCCCCTCGTGACCACTTCGACCACCGTTCTGGAAACCCACGATACCCTCGCCAAGCGCTGGCGACGCGCCACTGAGGAGCCGGCCTGGCTGCGCCTGACGCTGATCGGCGTGGCCTTGACCTTCCTGGCGCTGTTCCTGGTACTGCCTCTCAGCGTGGTGCTGTACGGCGCTTTCGAGCAGGGGCTCGGTGTGTGGTACGCCGCCATCCGCGACCCCGACGCCATGGCGGCGATTCGCCTGACCTTGCTGATCGTGGCCATCGTGGTGCCGCTCAACACCCTGTTCGGCATCGCCGCCGCCTGGGCCATCGCCAAGTTTGAGTTCCGCGGCAAGCCGCTGCTGATCTCGCTGATCGACATGCCCTTCGCCATCTCGCCGGTGGTGGTGGGGCTGATCTTCGTGATCCTGTTCGGCTCCCAGGGCTGGCTCGGTCCCTGGCTGTCGAGTCACGACCTGCGCATCATCTTCGCGGTGCCCGGCATCGTCATCGTGATCGCCTTCGGCACCCTGCCGTTCATCGCCCGCGAATTGATCCCACTGATGCAGCAGCAGGGCAAGGAGGAAGAGGAGGCCTCGCTGACCCTCGGTGCCAGCGGTTGGAAGACCTTCTGGCACGTCACCCTGCCCAACATCAAGTGGGGGCTGATCTACGGCATCATCCTCTGCAACGCCCGCGCCATGGGGGAGTTCGGCGCCGTGGCGGTGGTCTCGGGGCGTATCCGCGGCGAGACCAACACCCTGCCGCTGCATATCGAGGTGCTCTACAACGAGTACATGTTCACCGCGGCCTTCGCCGTCTCCTCGCTGCTCACCGGCCTGGCGCTGGTCACCATCGCCATCAAGAGCCTGGTCGAGTGGCACGACGAACGCCGTCAGCGCCTCGCCGCCCTCTGACACGCACGCTTCAGGAACCCACTGCCATGAGCATCGAGATCGATCACGTCAACAAGCACTTCCGCGACTTCGTCGCCGTCGACAACGTCAGCCTCACCTTCCGCGAGGGCGAGCTGACCGCATTGCTCGGCCCCTCCGGGTCGGGCAAGACCACGTTGCTGCGGATCATCGCCGGGCTCGAGCAGCCCGACACCGGGCGCATTCGCTTCCACGGCGAGGACACCACCGACCTGCACGTCAGCCAGCGTGGGGTGGGCTTCGTCTTCCAGCACTATGCGCTGTTCAAGCACATGACCGTGTTCCAGAACGTCGCCTACGGGCTCACCGTGCGCCCGCGCCGCACCCGGCCCGGCAAGGCCGAGATCAAGGAGAAGGTGATGCGCCTGCTGGAGCTGGTGCAACTCGACTGGACCGCCCACCGCTACCCTCATCAGCTCTCCGGTGGGCAGCGCCAGCGCATCGCCCTGGCCCGGGCGCTGGCGGTGGAGCCCAAGGTGCTGCTGCTCGACGAACCGTTCGGCGCCCTGGATGCCAAGGTACGCGCCGAGCTGCGCCGCTGGCTGCGTCGCCTGCATGACGAGATCCACGTCACCAGCGTCTTCGTCACCCATGACCAGGAGGAGGCGCTGGAGGTCTCGGACCGGGTGGTGGTGATGAACAAGGGCCGCGTGGAGCAGGACGGCACCCCCGAGGAGGTCTACGATCACCCGGCCAACCCCTTCGTCTATCGGTTCCTCGGCAACGTCAACCTCTTCCATGCCCGCGTGCATGACGGTGTGGCGAAGATCGGCGACGTGGCCCTGCCCGCCCCGGAGTTCGAGGGCTACCAGAACGCACTCGGCCAGGCCTATGTGCGCCCCCACGAGATCGAGGTCTTCGCCGACCGCGATCACGACGGCGCCCTTCACGCCAAGGTCGAGCTGGTCTCGGTGGTCGGCCCCACGGTGCGCCTGGAGCTGCGTACCGACAACAGCGAGGCCCTGGTCCACGCCGAACTGCCCAAGCACCGCTTCCGTGCGCTGGGGCTGACGCAGGGCGGCGATGCCTGGATTCGCCCCATCCACAGCCGGGTGTTTCTGCCCGACTCGCGGGTGGCCAATGGCTAGCCGGGAGGGCGGTCCCACCCTTTGCCTAAAGAGAGCGAGGGCCATGGTCGTTATCTGGGATAATCGCTGTGCCCAGCCAGCATCGCGCCATCCTCGGGATAGCCGTTACCATGGAACGAACCACTTCGCTATGGAATTCGCATGACGCGTACCTATCATGACCAGCCTCGCTTTCAGCTCCGGCTCGTGGCGGAAAAGGACATTGTTCTCGGCCCTGGCAAGGTCGATTTACTTGAACGTATCGAAGCCTGTGGGTCGATCTCCGCCGCGAGCCGCGAGCTTGGTATGAGTTACAAGAAGGCCTGGCAGCTCATTGACACCATGAACCGGCACTTTCCCGCACCATTGATTGCGACTGTTGCCGGAGGTAGTGCCGGGGGCGGGGCTCGCATTACTCCCCTTGGAAAGGAAGTGCTCGATCACTATCGCGCTCTTCAGCGCCGCCTCGCCCCTGATGTCTCTGACGATGCCCGTGCCTTGCTGGGGTTGCTGTCTCGAGGTGGCGGGCCTTCCGATGATTGAGGAAACACTGAACAAATGCCTACGCGAACGAAGCACTGCGTTACGCGGTACTCGAAAGCTCGCCTAACCCCATGTTATGTCTCGCCTTTTGCGTTCCGGGCGCCTTGTGCTTCATTCCGCTCGTCGATTTGTGCAGCGCTTCCCTAAAGGCCAGCGGTAGTTGGCAAGGCATGAACACCTCGCTATAGTCCGTTATGTACAATCATACATAACGAGGGTTCCATGTTGGATTTTGAATCGGTGCCTTGCTCTCTGGCTCGCCGTGGGCTGCTTGTCTTGGTCTTGCTGGCCACTGTGCCGTTTGCTCAGGCAGCGACCCTCCACGTGTCTGCTGCTGCGTCCATGACCGATGCCATGGATGAAGCCATCGAGGCCTACACGGCCCAGCATCAAGACACGACCATTGTGCCTGTGTATGCGTCGTCCTCCACGCTGGCACGCCAGATCGTCAGTGGTGCGCCATCGGATCTCTTTATTTCGGCTAATCTCGACTGGATGGATTGGCTGGAGGAGCAGGAAGTCCCGCTTCAGGAGCGCGCTAATCTATTGCAGAACCGCCTGGCCCTTATAGCGCCTGCCAGCAGCGAGGTGCAGGAATTCACCCCAGGCGAGGACGGTGCCCTCGAGGGCCTGCTCGGTGCGGGTGACCGCCTGTCGGTCGGCGACCCGGATCATGTGCCGGCGGGCATCTACGCCCAGCAGGCCCTGGAGGCACTGGGCGAGTGGGAGGCCCTGGAGCCGCGCCTGGCCCGCGCCAACCACGTGCGCGGCGCCCTGGCCCTGGTCGAGCGCGGCGAGACACCGGCCGGCATCGTCTACCAGACCGACGCCGAGGCCAGCGAGGGCGTGCGCACCCTCGGCCTGTTCCCCCTCGACAGCCACGATCCCGTCGTCTATCCGGTCGCGCTGATCGACGCCGAGGGCAACGACGATGCGGCAGCCTTCCGTGCCTGGCTCGAAAGCGAGGAGGCGCTGGAGATCTTCGCCGCCCACGGTTTCTCGCCCGCCGACGACGACCAGTAAGTCAAGGAAGCCTGGGTTTGCTCACCCCAGCCGAGTGGGACGCGATCCTGCTCAGCGTGAAGATCGGCATTAGCGCCGTGGGCTGGATCCTGCCCCCGGCATTGCCGTCGCCTGGCTGCTGGCGCGCCATGAGTTCCGCGGCAAGGCGCTTTTGGATGGTGTCGTGCACCTGCCATTAGTGCTGCCCCCTGTGGTCATCGGGTACCTGCTGCTGGTTTCCTTGGGGCGTCAGGGCTGGTTGGGCCGCTGGCTCCACGAGCTGTTCGGCATCTCCCTGCCGTTCAGCTGGCAGGGCGCCGCGGTGGCCAGCGGCGTCATGGCCTTCCCGCTGCTGGTGCGGGCGATCCGCCTCTCTCTCGAGGCGGTCGATCCCAAGCTCGAGGCCGCCGCCAGCACCCTCGGCGCCGGTCGCTGGCGCATCTTTTTGACGATCACGCTACCGCTATCGCTTCCTGGACTGATTACCGGCACCCTGCTGGCGTTTGCTCGCGCACTCTCTGAATTTGGAGCCACTATCACCTTCGCCTCTAATATTCCCGGCGAGACGCGTAATCTACCATTGGCACTCTATACCTTGATTCAGACACCGGGCCGAGAAGCCGCTGCCGCACGCCTATGCATCTTGGCGATCATTATCGCCATGCTGTCACTATTGGCTTCCGAGTGGCTGGCACGTCACGCCCGCAATCGTCTACGCGAACGCGACACCTGAGGCATTGCCATGAAGGCCACCCTGGACACTTTCGCGCATGCATTGACTGAGCAGGAGAACAGCCTGCGACTCGATGTGCGCAAGCGGCTGGGGAGCTTCACCCTGGACGCCAGTCTGGCGCTGCCGACGCATGGCGTCTCTGCGCTATTCGGTGTTTCCGGAAGCGGTAAAACCAGCTTGCTGCGCCTTATTGCCGGACTTGACCGACCTGACGAAGGGAGTATCCACATTGGTGACCGCCCTCTGGTAGACACCACGCAAAACCTCTTTCTGCCTTCGCATCGCCGGCGGATCGGTGTGGTCTTCCAGGAGGCGCGGTTGTTCCCCCACTACCGGGTGCGGGGCAATCTCACATACGGTATGCCCGCTTCTGCACGGTCACGTTTCGATAGCATCGTCGAGCTGCTCGGCATTGAGGCACTGCTGGACCGCATGCCGGGCATGCTCTCGGGAGGAGAGGCCCGGCGTGTCTCCATCGGCCGAGCATTGCTGACCGAGCCAGATTTACTGTTAATGGATGAACCCCTGACAGGACTGGACGGCCCCCGCAAGCAGGAGCTCTTGCGCTATATTCTTTCGCTGACCCGTGACCTTGAGATTCCCATTGTTTACATCAGCCATGACCCCAAGGAAATCAGCGCCATCGCTGATCATCTCATATTGATTGAAGCCGGGCGCGTTGTGGCCAGCGATAGCCTGGAGAACATGCTGAGTCGCATCGATCTGACAGCGCAGCTCGGCGGGTTCGATGCCGCCTCGGTACTCGAGGCACGGGTTGCCAGACATGATCACCAATACATGCTGACACACCTAGACCTTGGCGATGGTCAGGAGCTGGTTATCCCCCATGTCGAGGCAGTGCCGGGTAGCCGCTTACGGGTGCGGGTGCCCGCGCGTGATGTGGCCCTAGCGCTCTCGTCACCCGATAATACGAGCTATCGCAATCGGCTCGATGCGGTTATCGAGGGGATTGGTAGCCTGTCTGGCAGTCCTGCCTCGTTGGAGATTCTGCTCGCAGTAGGACATCACCGGCTGCGTGCCCGTTTGACGCGCAAATCCTATGATGAATTGGGGCTCGCGGAGGGCATGCCGGTGAATGCACTGATTCGCTGCGTTGCTTTCGATATGCACCATTTGTAGAGCCAGTATTGACCGCTTCGTATCATAACACTGCGTGATCCGGACTGTTCTGGCGGCCCACCGCCATCTCCAAGGCGTCCAGGACCAGCGGCATTACCCAGCCTGCCAACTGCTGGTCGTGGAGATCGAGCACTGCCGCGAGGTAAACCAATCCGCCGCAGGCGATCTGCAGTAGCTCACCCTCGGTTGGTGACGCGATAAGTGTCGGCGACTTCGCCCGCGATCGGTTTAGCGTGGGTCATGATGGTTCTCCTCAGGCCGCCATCACTTGCGCCATACGGCGCTCCATTTCCTCATAGAACGCTTCGACGCGCTCGCGGCGATGGTGTGGATCATCGCTTCGTCCCTGTAGGCCTGCTTCACAAGCATCGGCATGCCGGGCCAGTAGCTGACGAAGTCGGTCCATTCTCGCTCACTGACCCAGCAACTGCTGGGTCAGTGCGCGGCAGATCTCGAATGACATTCGCAATGACATGGATACCTCCAGACACAGAAACGCCCGGCCTTGGTGAGCCGGGCGCTGTGCCGTGGAATGGGATGGATAAGACGGTGATGGCGTTGAGCAGGCCCCAGGCGGTGAGATATTTAATTAAAAAAACAAGCGGCTTGTGTGCTTCGGTGGTCGTCCGTAGACATCACTCGATGTTCTGGATCTTAATGTCGAAAAAATGAACAATGCAGTTTAAAATCAAGGCGTTATATGTGATGGGTGGGGTTGGTTTCTTAGATTACTCCCCATTGTACTCCCCACCTGGCAGAGGCTGTCCAGCGTCACTTGATCAAGTATGCCGGAGATGAGAGCTACCCTGCGCATTCTACTGGAGCGCCAGGCCAGAGGCGATAAATGCAGGCATTGCTGCCGTGCTGGCCAAGCCCTTGGCAGGTGACAGTAACGTCCCTCGAATCTTGTTGGACGACGGCAGGCTACTGCCCGAGAAGCAGGATAGGTTATTATTTCTCAACACCAGCCCTCGCTGAGCATCGTGATAAGTTACCAGGTTGTTACCAAGCATGAGACTCTCTGTGACGAGTGCGGAGCCAGAACTAC
This sequence comes from Halomonas socia, assembly GCF_010977575.1. Taxonomy (GTDB): domain Bacteria; phylum Pseudomonadota; class Gammaproteobacteria; order Pseudomonadales; family Halomonadaceae; genus Franzmannia; species Franzmannia socia. Next base: position 1,219,559 of record NZ_CP048812.1, on the reverse strand, counting down.
TTGGCGATTGTACACACCACCGACAACAAGCGAATCATCTTATCCTTTTGCGATTGTAGTTAACCCCATAAAAACATTCACTCAAAGCTTAGTTTTTATTTATTTCTTGTTTAATCTGGATTTTAGTTACCGGGTCTAGTGGGAAAAGATTGAGTCGTAAGCCGGTAGCAGTTTTAATGGCTTTATTTACGCTGGCGTGCTCTTTTTTAACCTCCCTTCTGAGTATTTTTTAGACTCGCCAGCTCCGTCGTCCATAGACTGGTGTGCCTTTAATCCACCAATCTCTTTATCAATCATATCGTCCATATAGCTCTCTACTAAGTGGAGAAGCACAGATATGATTTTATCTTTTTCATATATCTTGTATTGAAGGCTCCCTCTTGCGGCATCAAGCCTTTGCTTATAATGCTCCCTCTCTTTTTTAACTCCCCAGCATGCTCCTCTTGCCTGATATGCTCATCGTTTATTAGTTCTTCTAGAGCTTCCCCCAACGTTACGCCCTTCTTCTTGGAAATAGTGCCCAATAATTTTTTCTTTTCTTTGCTTATTATTAAGCTAAATTCAGTTTTGCCTTTTCTTTTACCTCTAAGCTTTTTTTGACGCCATGCAGCTTTCATTGCATTAATCGCAAGCACATAGCTCGGATCGTCTCTATGCTTTTTTTCCAGAATAAGCAAGTCATCATAGTACGAATAGACAATGGACTCATAATGTAACCCCTTTCTTTCAAGGTATTTCTTAGCCCAGATTTGCTGTTCTATATCGTCTTTGTCTAGCCACTTTTCTAAATTTCCCATGTGTTTATTCCCTTCATTTTAGTTTGTGTGTTTAGGCTATGTTTATACATATTGCCATATTCTTTTATTTAAAACAACGTATCGTCACAACGTATTCATACTACGTTTCGTTACTACGTAACGTAACGTCGTTACTTTTTTATGTAAGATATTGATTTATTTGTAGGGTATGATGAGTATCTGGCGCGCCTACGGCGGGGCGATGTGATGGAAAATCTTAACGGATGATCAGGGTGGCTCAAATTATGCCATTTGATTACGAAACGATACTCTATAGCAATGGTCTTAGTGGGTGTCACAGGATAGCAAGACAGAAGATATGGGCAGCCATCCCATCAGCCATGTGGCAGAGCTTTGTATTCAATTGGGGGCTGCATCATTTTCCCTTTTTAATAGCATGATGGTCAGGCCACAGGCTATTAATTAAAAAAATACTCCGATGCGACATCTCATGATCGAATAACAGGAGTTCGTCATGAGCATGAAGCTGATCCGCATCAAAGAAGTCATGGACCGCACCGGTCTCGCCAGGGCGACGATCTACAAGTACATGAAGCTTGGATTGTTTCCCAAGCAAGTAAAGCTCGGGACTCATGCTGTGGCTTGGGTCGAGAGTGAAGTGGAAGCCTGGATTCAGAGCGGCATCGAATATAGGGATTCTGAATCAGCCTGACACCTGTCACTTTAGGGAGTAATAATTTAATGGGAGAGTGGAAAAGCCGCTACCATTCTGTTGTCCCAACATCCCCCTACCTGCATTGATGATCATACATCAGCACTTTCGACCCTTGTTTAATTATTATTACCCTAATCAATGGAGCAGGGGAGGGGCATCCAGCCCCGTACCAAATAAACAAGGCAAGCATCAGAGATTATCCAAGATATAGATCAACGAATCCAGCTGACAGCTGGAGGGTTAATCGTGCCTGTGAACTACGTCCATGACCTTCAAGGTATGGACGTTTACCCATGTCACCGGAGATATCAAATGACAACGAAACACCCCGCCAACGCCAATCTAAACCTAGGCTTCGATGTCGCGTTCAGAGGCATGCCCGTTCAAGAGGAATATTTACCGATGGTGTCTGAATACCTTGAGGACCTACATACAACGCTGCAGAAAGCTATTGACGATTACCCTCGAGTGATGGCTGTTCGATTTGATCCGATTATCCCAACCCAGATCAGTGAGAGTATGACGCTGCAGGACCATCAGTGGTTGATCCGACGATTTATCAGGTCCCTGAAGGCGATCATCAAGCATGACCGCGCAATGAAGCGGCGAGCAGGCTGGGCGCCGGATACCAAGGTCCGTTATGTCTGGTGCCGTGAGGTAGGAGAAAATGGCAAGCCGCACTATCACTTCTTCCTGATGCTCAATCGCGATGCCTACCACCTGCCCGGCAGGGTGGGCTCCCCCAACGAAAATCTCTGCAGTCGTATCTCTCGGGCCTGGTACAGCGCGCTGGGCGTAGTGTGGAACCCGCAGGAGCCTTGGATTCATGTTCCGCAGAACCCGGTGTACTGGATTGAGCGAGATGATGCCGAGAGCTTCCAGCAGGCCTTCTACCGGGCGTCGTACCTGTGCAAGGCCAACACGAAGCTATACGGCATTGGGCTGCGGGCATTCGGCAACAGCCAAAACTAATCACAGGTGTAAGTAGCGCACCGAACCGTACGGGGCCTCCCAGAGGCCCCGATCCTTGAGAGGCGGAGCCATGAGGGCAAGCCAAGGATGGCTGTTGATGAGCAGGCTGTGGTGCCAACCTGTTCGAGACCCCTAGGGAGGAAAGTATGCGTACAACGCAAGGCGTGGGCGCCCATGTCAGAAAACGAGGCCCACCATCACACATACCGCTCGATGACGTCGCGTGTCTGGGAAGGCTCGAATACGGTATCGAAGGCCCATTGGCCGAAGCCACCCTGCTCGTTGACGGCCTTGACCCAAGTCTCCATGGCAGCGCGTTTCTCGGCATTCTGCTGGCTGTCCTGGCCCTTCACCTCGAGCACCAGGGTCTTGCCGTTGGCGAGACGGATCAGGTAGTCCGGTACGAAGTTGCGTGATGAGCCGCGCCAAAGGTAGCGCACCTTGAAGTCCAGGTGGTCGTTCTTGGCCCAGGCGATGATGTGTGAATTGTCCTCGCAGATATCGGCGACCAGCTTCTCCCAGGTACTATCGTAGACCACATGGCTAATCTGCGAGTGCTGGGTGGCCGCACAGGGTTTGGTGGTCAGCCAGGCGCGCATGGTGGCGGTGGAGCCAATGGGACGGTGCTCATCGAAGATCAACTCCTGACGCTCGACGTTCTGCTCGGTGACGAAGCGGCTGACGTGTGCGACGACAGTGTCCATATTCAGAGCGAACAGCAGGCGGCGTCGCACTGGGTCCTGGTGCCATAGGCTGGGGATGTCCAACTTGTCGCTGGCCAGGAACTGTTCCACCAGCCGGATCAGTTGGACGGCCAGATACTGCTTGTCGCCGCCGAAGGTGGTCGCGTTCTGCAGGTAGAGCTTGCGTGCCGCCCGGAAAACCAGGTTCTGCAGGCGGAAGTCCTCGACTGCTTTTTCCAGGTCGATCTCGGTCACCATGCCCAGGTTGGGCGAGCCGGTCAGCGATGGTGCGATATCGGCGTTCAGCGGCGTCTGCCCCGGGTCCAGCTTCAGCGGCTCCACGCCCTGCCAGTCCATCACCAGCTCGGGCTTGAGCACATTGTCGATCCGGTCGACATTGGGCCAGCGGATCTCCAGGTGATTCCTGCCCGGCTCCACCTCGATGCGGATGCTGGGCTTGGGCGGTGGCGGTGCCTCGCCGCCTTCGCTGTCGTCCTGAAAGATTGATAGCGGGACCCCGAACACATTGACGTATTCGGGCAGAAATTTGCCGTCGACGTCCATGTCGTGGGCCACCCGGCGCAGCCCGCGGCCGATCACTTGCTCGCACAATAGCTGGCTGGTGAAGGCCCGTAGTCCCATGATGTGGGTCACGTTGGCGGCGTCCCAGCCCTCGGAGAGCATGGCTACCGAGATCACGTTCTGAAGATGCTGGCCCGGCTGGCCGCGTTTGCCGACTGTGTCCACCAGGGCACGTAGCTGCTCTTCCTGCTTCATGGCCAGCAGGTCGTCGCGCTTGTCGCTGGGCAGGCCGGCGGCCTGGATGATCGCTTCGAGCCGCTTCGCGTACTCCTTGTCCTTGGTGATGGACTCTCCCCGCTCAGCCTTCTCCAGCACCCTGGAGTCGACCCGCAGGGTGGCATCCGGCGCCTGCGTGTCCTGAATGAGGCAATCGCCGTTGTTGAAGAAGTGCTCGATGCGGGCGGACGTCTCGGTGCGGTTGCACACCGTCAGCATCACTGGGGGAATGGTGTGGCCGCTATCGCGCCACTGATTGGCCGTCTCCCGCCAGTCGTAAGCCAGCAGCGCGTAGGCCTTCTGCACCAAATCCGGGAGCGGTGCATGAGGCTCTGCCCGGCGATTCAAGTCGTCGCGCACTTCATCCTCACGGTAGAGGTGATAGAGCTTGCTGGCGTAGGTCTTGGCGTTGGCCAGAGCGTCGTCACGCACAACCACCCGGGGTGTCTTCACCAGCCCAGCTTCGATGGCGTCGTTGAGCCCAAAGTCAGAGACCACCCACTCGAACAGCCCTGCGTCAGTGTTGCTCTTGCCGGTGGGGGCGAAGGGCGTGGCGGACAGGTCGAAGCAACGACGGATGCGCCGGGTCTTGTGGATTCGGTCGAGCCTCTCTATCCAGCGAGTGGCCTCATCCAGATCGATCCCCAGGGCCTCGGCCTCTTTCTTGCTCACCTTCATCTCGGCGCGCTGGCGATAGGCGTGGTGAGCCTCGTCATTGATGACGATGAGATCCTTGCGATCCGCCAGCTTGCCCAACACCCGGCGGGTGAAGGCCTCGTCGCTCTCCTTGCCCTTCTTCACCACCGAACGGGCCTGCTCCTTGAGCGGCATCAGGGTATGCCAGTTCTCCACCGTCAGTTCCACACGGTTGAGCTGCTGCCGCATAGACTCGTTGGGGCACAGCCGAAACTCGTCGTAGACATTCTTCTCGTTGCCTGGGTAGAGCACCTGCAGGCGGCTCTTGACGGTCAGCCCGGGCGTGACCACCAGCACTGCCTTGGAATAGCGCCGGTCATTGGGGTACTGAATGGCATTCAGCGTCTGCCAGGTAATGATCAACGCCATCACAGAGGTTTTGCCCGAGCCGGTAGCCATCTTGTTGCAGATGCGCTCCCAAGGGCCGCCGTCACCGGGCAGGAAGATGCCCTGGCGGAACGACTCCTGAGCCTCCAGCCACCAGATCAGCGTTTCGATGGCTTCGAGCTGACAGAAGTAGAACGGGTACTGGCGTGGACCACCCTCCCAACGGCGACCGTCGGCGTCCCATTCGCCCCGCGCCTGCCAGTGCTCCAGCAGTTGCCGTGTCACGCTGGTTACGCCTGGGTAGCCGGCCGTACGCCATTCGTCGACCCGCTGACGGATGCGATTCACCAAATCCAGCGGTTCGCTGCGCCGCGTATTGTTGCGGGTATCGAAGATCTCGTAGGCGGCGGGTCGGCGCCCCTGGCGCTGGGTCATCGCCTTGCCGGCGCCGTCCTGCTCCCAGTAGGCGGAAGGGCGGTCGTACGGGGAGTTGATGATCAGGGATTGAGCGGTCATTCGCGGGTTCCTTCTACCGTGCGATAGCCCTGCCGACTGTGGTTCGGGACGTTGGGGTAGCGTAGTTGCAGCAGGCCTTCCCGCACCATGGGCGTCAAGTAGCGGGTCCGCAGCCCTTCCGGGTTTCTGCCTACCAGATAGGCCAGCTGCGCCAGGCTGAGGTATCGATCTCGACACAGTGTCTGCAGCACCCGTCGCATCTCCTGAGCCGGCGGCCGGTATCCGCGAACATGGGCCGTCTGGTCGACCAGCTCTGCCGTGGTCTCGGGGCCAAATTGCTGGGAGAGCTCATCCCACAACGGATGCTCCACCACCGCTGAGTGTAGGGAGCTAGTGTCGGAGTGTAGGGAGCTAGTGTCGGAGTGTAGGGAGCTGACTTCGCTCTGCGTGGCTTGCTGCTCATCGCCAGCCGGAGAGGGAATATGTTCGGCCTTCAGCCCGGTCGGGGCTGCCAGTGGCAAGGTGTAATATGCCCCTCGGCTGCGCCCATGGGGCTCTAGCATCCCCTTCTCCACCAGGCCACGCAGCATCTGGGTGATATCGACTCGGTGCAGGGTCAGCATCTCCTGCAGGCGCTGATTGGTGACCTGCCGCTCCATGGCTGCGATGACAAGCGTCTGGGCCTCGTCGGGTGAGAGTGCCTGAAAGGCGGGCCCGAAGCGCTCTTCCAGTGTTGCTATCACATCCTCGGGCATCACGCTGATTAGCGGCAGCAGCAGAATGACCCGGTCAGGCCGGAATCGCTCACGCAAGCTTGGAGGCTGCCAGAGGTGGGCGTGCCAGCTGCGGCGGATCTTGTCCAGCCCGGAGCCTGCCTTGTCGCCTACACCCAACAACTGAAACATCTTTTGCAGCGACTTGTTGCGGCATTCGCTGACACCACCGGCCATCAGCTGCTCCTGAGAGAGCAGCAGCGTACCGGGGTTGGAGAACTCGAAGCGATCCTTGAAGCGGTCGATCACGATCCCACCCTGCCCGGAGTGCTCGGCATGGATCAGCGCGTTGACCAGCGCCTCCTTCAGTGCTTCATGGGCATCACTCTGGCCGCGGCGGTCAGGCCGGAAAGGTACCTTGAGGGCCGGGTCGTGGGAGAGCTTCTGCGATACGCGTTGGTAGAACTGGAACAGGTTAGCTTCCCAGGTGCCGTCGATGGTCAGCCGGTCACTCCAGCGGGTGGCTTCGTCGTCGGCCAGACGCTCGCGGTAGTCGAGGTGGAAGCCCGGCAGGGCGGCATTGTCCTGGATGGCCTCGGTCTTGCCGAACATCAGCAGACCCGCCAGGGTCAGGCCCAGCCAGCAGGCATTTCCTGCATTTCAAGGCTCAGGTCCGGTGCGTGCTCATCTTCACTAGGCTCCGCCTCGGGCTCTGCTTCTTGTAGCCGGTATACCGACCCACCGCGGCCACGCCCTTTGCCCAGTACGCCCTCTGCCAGCAATGTGTCGCGCACGCGCTCGTATTCCTCCTCTTCTACCTTGGCGTATAGCTTCGCCGCCATCAGGTTGCGGAGTCGGGCATTCCCGATGGTGCTGCCGTCAACGGGCACGAGGGTCAGAATCAGCTCGCGTAGCTGGGCGTCGGTGTGGCTCATGGGGCGTCCTGTCGTTCTGGCGGCGATGAGTGCATAGCCTGCTGATGATACAGGCCATCATGATGAAGGGGCAGGGTGGTCGCAAGGCGCCTATTGGCCTGGTCTATTGCCTGCAAAAACTTCTGACCACCTTGGTCAGAAAGAAAATAGGGAAGCCATCACGCCGATCAGAGCACATGCGCCCAGCACCTTGAGCATGCCGACCTTGAATTTAAAGATGGCGATCATGGCACCGACGGCGAGCAACAGGGCCAACAAATCCACTGAGGCCAGATTCGGGATCAGCAGGCGAGCCCCCAGGGCGTGCCGCTCCTCGACCTCGGCGAAGATTACGTGAATGCCAAACCAGATCGCCAGGTTGAGGATGACGCCGACCACGGCTGCGGTAATGGCGGACAAAGCAGCACTGAGTGCGCGGTTGTCGCGCAGGCGCTCCACATAGGGCGCTCCGAGGAAGATCCACAGGAAGCAGGGCACGAAGGTCACCCAGGTGGTGAGCACCGCCGCCAGGGTCGCTGCCACCATGGGGTCGAGTCCGGTGGCGTCGCGGAAAGCTCCCATGAAGCCGACAAACTGCACTACCTGAATCAGCGGCCCCGGGGTGGTCTCGGCCATCCCCAGCCCATCGAGCATCTCCCCGGGGGCCAGCCATCCGTAGTTCTGAACCGCCTCCTGGGTCACGTAGCCGAGCACCGCATAGGCGCCGCCAAAAGTGACCACTGCCATCTTGCTGAAGAAAGTGGCGATCTGGCTGAAGACGTTTTCGCCCCCCAGAGTAACCAGCAGCAGCACGACCGGCGTCAGCCACAGCAGCAGGAAGATCGCCGAGACGCGCAGCGACCAGCCGGGGTTGGGCCGCGCGTGGGCGGGCAGCCCCTCGCCGAGCAGCGAGTCGCGGTCGCTGAGGCCCTGGGCATCGTCATCGCCATGGCCGCCGCCGACCTGAAAGGCGGCCATGCCGCGCTTGCCGCCCCAGTAACCCAGCAGCGCCGCACTCAGGATGATCAATGGGAACGCCACGTGGAAAAAGAAGATCGCTACGAACGCTGCCGCCGCCAGGCCCAGCATGATCCGATTCTTGAGTGCCCGCTTGCCGATCCGTACCACCGCATTCAGCACCACCGCCAGCACGGCGGCCTTGAGGCCGAAGAACAGCCCCGCCACCAGCCCCACGTTACCCAGCGCCGCATAGAGGTAGCTGAGTGCCAGGATGGCGATGAAGCCGGGCAGCACGAACAGGCAACCGGCAACCAGGCCGCCCTTGGTGCGGTGCATCAGCCAGCCGATGTAGATCGCCAGCTGCTGGGCCTCCGGTCCTGGTAGCATCATGCAGTAGTTGAGGGCGTGCAGGAAACGCCGCTCGCCGATCCACTGCTTCTCCTCGACCAGGATACGATGCATTACCGCGATCTGGCCGGCCGGGCCGCCGAAGCTCAGCATGGCGATGCGCAGCCAGACCATCACGGCCTCACGGAAGGGAATCTGGTGGTGTGTGTCGGTGACGGGCGGCATGTACACTCTCACGAAGACGATGGCGGCATAATTTTGTAGAGCGTATAACATAGGTGTTACGTATACAACGGTGATGAATCGCGTGATAGATGAAGAAAGACGCTGGCTGATACTTGTCATGAGCCTCAGCGGCAATGCGAGTAGCGCTCGCATGCGGATCTGGCGGGCCTTGCGCAGCATGGGCGCGGCCGTACTGCGTGACGGTGTCTACCTGTTGCCGGCAAGCCCATCTCGATACCAAGCGCTGCAACATCAGGCTGATGCCATTCAGACCCTTGGGGGTACGTCCCTGCTGCTTGAGGTAGACGATACCAGCGTGCAGACAACGGAGGTGCTACCTTCCCTATTCGACCGGGGGGCGGAGTATCAGGAGTTGCTCGAGGCGATCGCCAGTTGGCAACGGGAGTGTCCCCGCCTCGTGGCGCGCGAGGCACAGCGCCGACTTCTTCAGTTGCAGCGACGCTTCCAGGCTCTTATTGAGATCGACTTCTTTCCGGGAGCAGGGAAAGAACGAATCGTCGAGTCTCTGGCAGACGCCGAGGCGACCTATAACCGCTGCTTCGTACCCGATGAGCCCAAGGCCACCCGGGCCGAGATTCCCCGTCTGGAGCAAAGCGCCTTCCGCAGTCGACTATGGGCCACCCGTCGTCACCTATGGGTGGATCGCGTGGCCTCTGCCTGGTTGATCCAGCGCTTCATCGACCCCGAGGCGCGCTTCCTGTGGTTGGAAAGCCCGACGAAGTGTCCGACGGAGGCGCTGGGATTCGACTTCGATGGTGCCGCCTTCACCCATGTCGACGACAAGGTCACCTTCGAAGTATTGCTGGCGAGTTTCGGGCTGGTGGTGGATGCCGCGCTGGTACGGCTCGGCGAACTGGTGCACTACCTAGATGTAGGAGGGGCTCCCGTACCCGAGGCGGCGGGGCTGAAGCTGATGTTGAGCGGCGCTCGGGAGCGCTGTCCGGATGACGATGCCCTGCTTGCCCATGTGGTGCCGTTGCTGGATGATCTTTACCAGGCCTATCAACAGTCCTGACGAGACCTTATGCTTGACGGGTTCGCCAACTGCGTCTGTCGCCGTCTGTTCCTGGCCCAGGTTGTTGTGCTGGTAGACAAAGGCCTGACCACGGTTGCCCTGTGCTGGCTAATGACGTGGCAACGGGACACCGCGCTTATGACCTGGAGAGCCTGCTAAGTTCGTTGGCCGGCATCGACACATCTTCGTGATTAATGGACATCATCGAGATGGCCACGGTGATATGTCGGCATGGCTCCCCTTCGGGGGCGGTTGCAATCCGCCCACAGCTGGCGCCAGGTTACTTATCTTGTTCCCGGTGCCAGTGGCGGTGCAGCAGCCAGTGAGCGCCCAGGCACAGGGCCATGGGTAGCAGCAGCCAGGCGCCGCCGCCCAGCGACTGGGCGCGCCACATCAGCAGCAGCATGACCGCCGCCATCAGTCCCACGCAGGCGGTCATCATCCAGTGGTGAAGTCGGTTCATTGGGTGTCTCCTTGCGGGGTGTCGCGGGCGAAGCGCCGCTTGAGCAGCAGCGAGTTGCCGATCACCGACAGCGAGCTTGCGGTCATGGCGATCACGCCGATCATCGGGTGCAGCAGGCCCAGGGCCGCGATGGGGATGGCCGCCACGTTGTAGCCGCTGGCCCAGATCAGGTTCTGGACGATCTTGCCGTAGGTGGCGCGGGAGAGATGCATGGCCTCTACCACGCCGGTCAGCTCGCCGCTCACCAGGGTCACGTCGGCGGCCTCGATGGCGACGTCTGCACCGGCGCCGATGGCGATGCCGACGTTAGCCTGGGTGAGGGCAGGAGCGTCGTTGATGCCGTCGCCGACCATCGCCACGTGGTTGCCGTGTTTTTCCTGAAGTGCGCGAATGGCATCGACCTTGCCTTCCGGCAGTACGCCGGCCTGGACCTCATCGATGCCGACCTCCTTGGCCACGGCGCGTGCAGCGCGTTCGTTGTCGCCGGTGATCATCACCACGTGCAGGCCGAGGGCGTGCATGCCGCGAATGGCCTCGATCGACTCTTCCTTGAGGGTGTCGGCCACGGCCACCAGTCCCAGCGCCTGGCCGTCGGCGGCGACGATCACTACGGTGCGGCCCCTGCCCTCGAGCTCGCCCATGGCGGTATCCAGGGCCTCGAGGCCCTGCACACCCTCCTCTTCCAACAGTCGACGATTGCCGATCAGCACGGTCTCCTCGCCGACTTTGCCTGAGACGCCGCGTGCCCCGGTGGAACGGAACTCGCTGACCTCGCCGGGCGTCACGTCGCGCTGTTTGGCTCCATCCACGATGGCCCGGGCGATGGGGTGCTCCGAGGCGTTCTCCACGCTCGCCGCCAGGGTCAGCAGGCGCGTCTCTTCGACGCCGTCGGCGGCGACCGTCTCGGTGAGCTCGGGCTCGCCGCGGGTAATGGTGCCGGTCTTGTCGAGCACCATGACCTTGACGTCCTTGAAGGTCTGGATCGCTTCGCCGGAGCGGATCAGGATGCCGCGCTCGGCGCCGATGCCGGAGCCCACCATCAGTGCGGTGGGCGTGGCCAGGCCCAGGGCACAGGGGCAGGCGATGACCAGCACCGCTACGGCGGCGAGTATCGCCAGCACCGGGGTGGCGGCCTCGGGGTTCACCCACGGCAGGAAGGTAGCACCCCAGTCGAGAATCGGGCGCAGGAGGTCGGGGAGCAGCAGCCACGCAACCAGGCTGGCCAGGGCGATCAGCAACACCACCGGCACGAAGCGACCGGTCATGCGATCGGCGAACTCCTGGATCGGCACCCGCGAGCCCTGGGCCTGGTCGATAAGTTTGACCACCTGTGACAGGAAGGTATCGCCGCCAACGCGGGTCGCCTTGACCCGCAAGCGCCCCTCCTTGTTGATGGTGGCACCGATCACGCTGTCGCCGCTGCTCTTGTAGACCGGGATCGACTCGCCGGTGGCGATCGACTCGTCGATATGGCTCTCGCCATCGACCACTTCGCCGTCGGTGGGGATCTTGTCGCCGGGACGCACGATCATGATGTCGCCGATGGCCAGCTCCTTCACCGGTACCTCGACCTCCTCGCCGTCGCGCTCTACCCGAGCGGTCTTGGCACCCAGGGTCAGCAGGCGGCGAATGGCCTGGGACGCGCGCCCCTTGGCCAGGGCTTCAAGGTAGCGCCCCAGCAGGTGGAAGGTCATGATGGTGGCGGCCATCTCGATGAACGAGGTCATCGGATAGACGAACCCGATCAGCCCGATCAAATAGGGCGGCAGGCTGCCCATGGAGATCAGCACGTCCATATTGAAGGTGCCGTTCTTCAGCGAGCGCCAGCTCGATTTATGGGTGGCGATACCGCCGTAGAGGAACACCACCGGGAAGGCCAGCAGCGCCACGATCGCTAGATAACCGGGAATCGGCTGCCAGAACATATGCGGCATCATCAGCAGCATGATCAGGGTGGTGGGGACGCCGGCGATCCATAGCCGCTTGCGGGCCTGGGAAAGATAGGCTTCCTCGATCTCGGCGTCGCTGTCGCTTGCGTCGTCGCCTGCGTCTTGCACTGCCGCGACGTCATAACCGGCGCCCTCGACGGCGCCTTTGAGTGCCTCACCATCGGGGCCATCCGCGGTCACGGAGGCACGGACCCGATGGTTGGCGATATTGGTCTCGATCTCGCCCACGCCGTCGAGGCGCTGGAGCGTCTTGCGCACGATACCGGCGCAGTGGTCACTGCCCATGCCGGGCACCGTCAGGGTAATCGTCTTCGTGGTCGTATCGGTCATCGCATGCCTCCTGCGAGCGGGGCCGAAGGGGCGGCCACTGCTTGGCCGCCCGGACATCCTGGCGCTTCTAGTATGGCGGCTCAGTGATGGGCGTCGTGGTCGTCGCTGCTCTCGGGAGTGACCTGCTCGAGCTGCTGGCGCTGCTCGTCGCTCATCAGGTCATGCATGGCGTTTCGCATGCGCACCATCTCGGCCATCATTTCACCGTGCAGCTCGGCCATCTGGCCGTGTAGCGCCTGGACCTCATCAGGGTCGGGGCGTTCGCCGTGCATCTCGGCCATCAGGTCGTCGCGCAGGTTCATCATGCGACCCATGCGCTCGAACTGGGCAGGGCGGTGCTCCTGCATCAGCCCACGCATCTCGCTGCGCTGCTCGGGTTCGAGCATCTGCATCATGCCCATGCCTTTGCTCATCATCGGGCAAGGCATCATGCCGCCGCCCATCATGCCCTGCATCATCCCGGGGCCCATGCCGCCCTGATCGCCGCCCATCATGCCTCCCATCATGCCGGGGCCCATGCCGCCCTGGTCGCCGCCCATCATGCCTCCCATCATGCCGGGGCTCATACCGCCCTGGCTGCCGCCCATCATCCCCTGGGCGAGGGCAATGTCGGTGCCACCTGCAGCGAGTGCCACGGCGAGTGCGAGTGTCAACGTCTGCTTGCGAAGCTTCATGTTCATTCTCCCCTCGGGCGAGAGGCCCGATCGATTGCCATCGTCTACATTCTGCGAGCTGTGTGGTGCACGCAGGTCAATGTCGTTTCTTCAGCACCAACGATGAGTGAGTCTCGAGGCCCGAACCGCTGAGTGAGCAGGTAGCTCGTAATGACCGGGGCAGGGCGGCAGTCCGCCCCGCCTTGATCCTGGGCATGTCGCGGGTTCGGCCAGGTCCATGGCGCGAGGCTCGACTGACAGGGTGGTGCACTCACCCTAGTTCAACGCCGCAACCTTTCCATTGATGCAGATCAAGCGAGCCGCGATGGTCAACCTGCGTGCCGGACGTCGGTTGCGGGCTTCCTTGAGGGCGTGAAATACTCGCCGCTGTTTTGGCTTGAATGGCCGTTTCAGCGCATGTCTCGACTCTGCTACCACTGGCTAATCTGCATGATGATGGCCCTGCTGCTGGCTTTCGCACCGCCTGTTGCCGCGGGCGGGCATCAGGGCGATGCTGCCTGTCTGGAGAATCTGGCCACGCATGCCCCCCAGGCCTGGGATCTGGCTGCAACGGCCGAGACGGCTGAGTCCCACCCCACTGCAGCGTCTCCTTGCTGCATGCCCTGCGCCCAGTGTGGAGCCACCATGGCTCGGCTGACCGCTGAGGCGGCGGTATCTTTCTCCCCTCTGCCCGGGCCAGGCCTGGGTTATCCGTCGGGGCCTCCCGCCCCTTTCGAGCGTCCTCCTCGCGCCTGAACCCTCTTGCCCCTGTTGCACCGTGGTAAGCGATCCACGGTGAGCGTGTTCATGTTACGAGGACAACTTGATGAATCGTCGCGAATTTCTAGGTTATTCGGCGCTAGGCGCCTTGGTGCTATCCACCGCGGGTGGCATGGGCTTTGCCTTATCCCGCCAACATCCCCATACGGCTGGACCCGCAGCGCTTGTTGCCTTGCCGGAGGGCGGCCAGGCACTTCAGCCGCTGCCGCGCCTCGTCAATCTGAGCGATGCGGCCGGCCATTTCCAAAGTGCCTTGACCCCGGCGCCTCATGCAGTGCCACTGAGCGACGAGCTGGAGGCCAGGCTGTGGCTCTACAACGGCAAGGTACTGCCGCTGATTGAAGTGAGGGAAGGCGATGAACTGGATGTCACCCTATTCAATGAGCTGTCGCATGAGACCACCGTGCACTGGCATGGCGTGCCGGTGCCGCCGGCCCAGGATGGCGCCCCGTGGGACGCCGTGGCGCCGGGCGAGTCCCGACAGTACCGCTACACCCTCCCCGAGGGCAGCGCCGGCCTGCACTGGTTCCATCCTCACCCACACCATGGCACCGCCCGGCAAATCGCCCACGGCTTGGCAGGCGCACTGCTGGTAAGGCCCGCTCAGGACGTGTTGCCCGCGGAGGTGGAAGAGCACCTGCTGATGGTCAGCGACCTGCGTCTCGATGTGGAGGGGGAGGTGGCAGCGCATACCGCCGAGGACTGGATGAATGGCCGCGAAGGTGAGCTGCTGTTGGTCAACGGCCAGCGCGAACCGCGTCTGGATGTGGCACCGGGTACGACGCTGCGGCTACGGCTGGTCAACGCCTGTGCCGGCCGCTACCTGCGCCTGCGCCTGGATGCGCACGAACTCACCCTGATCGGCACCGATGGCGGGCTGATCGAGCGGCCGCGGCCACTCGAAGAACTGCTGCTCACCCCGGGGGAGCGCGCTGACCTGCTGGTAAGGGTAAGTGAGCGGGCCGATGAACGCTTCCTGCTGGCAAGCTACCCCTATGAGCGCGGCTGGATGGGCGCTCGGCCGCCACACTTGGACGACGTGTTGCCGCTGCTGTCGATCAACACCCTAAACGCCGGCGTCTATCCTGCCGTGGCACTGCCCGAGCGTCTGGGACGCGTCGAGCCCCTGGGCGAGCCGGACGTACGGCGCCGGGTGGAGTTTACCGAGGTGATGCCGGGCCATGACGACCACGGCGAGGGCCACGCCGATCCCCATGCCGAGCATGCAGGTGGCAGCGACAGCCACCACCACACCCATGGCCCGGGGGCCGGTCATGCCGCTCACGGTGCTGGTCAGGGCGGCGATGCCCGCCCGGAGGTGGACTTCCTGATCAACGGGCGTGCCTTCGCCATGGACGAGGTCCTCTTCGAGGGCCGGGCCGGCGAGGTGGAGGAGTGGGAGGTCTTCAACAACTCCCACATGGACCACCCCTTCCATGTCCACGGTACTCACTTCCAGGTGATCGCCACCCGCGATGCCGACGACGAGTGGCGCGATGCACCCTGGCTGGCCTGGAAGGACACCGTCAACCTGGCACCCTACCAGCGTCTCAAGCTGCGCATGGTGTTCCGCGAGCCCGGCGACTGGCTATTCCACTGCCATATCATCGAGCACGAGGAACTGGGGATGATGGCGACGATCCGCGTGAACTGAGGCTGCCCTATGGCACCGCCGAACCCGGCGCTGCGCGGCAGCCCCGGGCTTACCCGAATGAACGAGGACCTCTTGCGATGCGTGACTTCCGACGTGCTTTCCTGCTGCTGACCGCCGTGGCGAGCCTGCTGCTGGCGGGCTGTTCCCGCGAGCCGGAGGGCATCAGCCTCGAGCAATTGCGCCAGCAGACCCATATTCACGGCCTGGCCTTCGACCGCGCCGAAAGCGAGCGGATCTGGCTGGCCACCCACCATGGCTTCTATGCCATCGGTGCCGATCGGCTGGCGCGCCGGGTGTCGGAGGAGACCCATGACTTCATGGGCTTCACGCCGCACCCCACTGATGCCGAGACCTTCTTCGCCAGCGGCCATCCGGCCCGGGGCGGCAACCTGGGCGTGGTAGTCTCCAGCGATGGCGGTAAACACTGGGAGCAGCGCTCGCCTGGCGCCGATGGCCCGGTGGACTTCCATCAGCTCACCGTCAGCGAAGCCGACCCCGACGTGCTCTACGGTGCCTTTGCCGGCCAGCTGCAGGTCAGCCACGACGGCGGCCAGCAATGGCAGATTCAGGAGCGGGCCCCGGACGGCCTGATCGCCCTGGCGGCCTCGAGCCGCGACTCCGAGCATCTCTATGCCGCCACCCAGGACGGCCTGTTGCTGAGCCCGGATGGCGGCCTGCGCTGGCGGCCGATCCACCCAGAGCGCCGTCCCGCGAGCCTGGTGGCGGCTCACGATGGGCGGCTCTATGCCTTCATGCTGGGGGCGGGATTGATCACGGCCGAGGAGGCCAGCCGCGAGTGGGACGTAGTAGAGCGAGACTGGGGGGAGCGCTACCTGCTGCACCTGGCGGTTGACCCGAACGACCCCGAGCGGCTGGTGGCGTCAGATGATGAGGGGCGGCTGTTGCTCAGTGACAACGGTGGGCGCGACTGGTCGACGCTGTAAGGTGGCTCTTGATGCTGGAGAAGAAGCGAATGAGTCAGCACCCCCCCGGGACAGAAGAGGATGGGCAAAGCGTTTGAAGCCTCGGCGGAGGCGACTACCTCAGTGGGGAAGTACCGCCTCCTGAAGCACCTGGCTGTCGTGCTCATCGGTGCCGTAGTGACATACCTTTTCTGGGCCAGCCGCCTGGAGTGGGATAATGAGATGCGCACCTGGCGGGCCTTTGGGGACGCGGCCTTCACCCTGCTGTTCGTCGCCTTGTCCATTGGCCCCGTCGCGCGCCTCTGGCCAAAGGTGATGGTCTCACTTATGCACTGGCGGCGGGCCTTCGGTATCTGGTTCGCGCTGTACGCTGCCGTGCATGCCTACCTGGTGTGGGACGGTTGGGCACGCTGGTCGATAAGCGGCTTCCTGGGCTACCAACACATTGACAATATCGGGATTCCGGGGCCGGTCCTCGTAGACCCCGGCTTCGGGCTGGCGAATCTGATCGGCCTGGTGGCCCTGTTCTGGGCACTCGTCCTGATGGCGATATCCTCTGATCGCGCCATACGCTATCTGGGAAGTCGGGCCTGGAAGCATCTACAACAGTATGCCTATGTCATCTTCTACTTGGTCGCCTTGCACGCCTCTTATTTTCTTTTCCTGCATTACGAGCTTAGCTTGAGGAACCTGGCCTTCCAGCGAGGCGTGCCGGACCCCAACTGGTTTCGGTTCTGGTTCCTGGGGCTCGTCGGTATTCTCTTCGTCCTGCAGACGGCGGCAATGATCAAGACCTTTCGCCATAGACGGGGCCGGGCCTGAGCATGATGGCTCGCTTTGGGCACCTTAGAGCGACGAGTCTCAAGAAACATCTGCCGTTCAACTTGGGGGCAGGGCACCGCTTGCCTGGCTTCGCGCGGCGTGGAACACTGGCGCCTGTCGTTGCCCACTGCATCGACCCCTCTCTGTTCTGGAGCTTTCACCATGGCGGGAGCGCGAGCCGGATGCGGCAAGTCGAACCGGCTGCTGGCCACCCCGGAGTTCAACGTGGCGCTCTTTGCGTTTCTGCTGAACTATCCGTGGGAGTTCCTCCAAGTACCGCTGTTCGCCGAGATGCCGGAAATGGGGCACTGGGACGCTGTTCTCTTCTGCACCCGGGCGACCCTGGGGGACGTGCTCATCGCGCTCGTGGCCTACTGGGCCGTGGCGGCGGTACTCCGGCAGCGCGACTGGTTGCTTCGGCCTCACGGCAGGGCGATAGCCGGTTTCGTGGTCGTCGGCGTGGTGATCACGATCGGGCTGGAGTGGCACGCCACCGTGCTGCAGGATCGCTGGCAATACGCCGAGCGGATGCCCACCCTGCCGCTGTTGGGGACGGGGCTTGCGCCGCTGCTGCAGTGGCTCGTCTTGCCACCGCTCGTGGTGTGGCTGGCGCGCCGACTGATGCTCGGCGAAGCCTGTCTGCGCAGGCCTGACGTCGGTGCTCCTTGCACTGGCGACTCGGCAACGACGGCTAAAGAGGAACGTCGAGAGGACTCCCCTTGATGGGCCGCGCCGGCAAGGCCGAGCGAAGTGAGGAGCTAGTCGTGTCACCATCACAGAACGCGCCTGCCAGGCGTCGCTGGCCCTGGCGCCGGCTCTTGCTTGTGATGGGCGTCGCCCATCTGGTGGGCCTGGCCTCATCGCTGGACGCCATGATGTCGAGTCGCACCTCCCAGGGGGCAGTGGCCTGGATCGTCTCACTGAACACGGTGCCCTATGTAGCGGTGCCCACCTACTGGGTGTTCGGGCGTGCGAGGTTCCAGGGCTATGTCTCGGCCCGGCGCGACGAGGACTCGGTGCTAGGACAGGCGCTAGCCAGTAAACTTGCCGAGCTGCGCGCCCACGGCGTTTCTGCGGCTCACAGCGATAAGCACTTGGTGGGCGTGGAGCAGCTGGCCAAGCTGCCGTTTCTCGGCGGCAACCGGGTGGAGCTGCTGATCGATGGCGAGGCGACCTTCGAGAGTCTGTTCGCCGGCATCGGGGCCGCTGAACGCTATCTGCTGGTGCAGTTCTATATCGTACGCGCCGATGAGGTGGGCCTGGCGCTGCAGACTCGCTTGATCGAGAAGGCTCGGCAGGGCGTCGAGGTCTACTTCCTGTATGACGAGATCGGCAGCTACGCCCTGCCGGGGAGCTATCTCAGGGCGCTGGAGGAGGCCGGTGTCCGCGTGCACCGCTTCCACTCCACCCGGGGGCCGGGTAATCGCTTCCAGCTCAACTTCCGTAACCATCGTAAGATCGTGGTGGCTGACGGTGCCCGGGCCTGGGTCGGCGGCTTCAACGTTGGCGACGAGTACCTGCGCGGTCATCCACGCATTGGCCCCTGGCGGGACACCCACCTGATGATCGAGGGGCCGGCAGCCCTGGCGCTGCAGCTGGTGTTTCTCGAGGACTGGCACTGGGCCACCGAGACGTTGCCCGAGCTGCCCTGGGAGCCTGTGGTGCCCACCCACCACGCGTCGCCGGTGCTGATCCTGCCCACCGGTCCCGCGGACCGTTTCGAGACCGCCAGCCTGATGATCCAGCAGGCGATCCATGCCGCCCATGAGCGGATCTGGATCTCCAGCCCCTATTTCGTCCCCGACGAGGGCGTGCTGGCGATGCTCAAGCTGGCTGCACTGAGCGGCGTGGACGTACGGGTGCTGATTCCGGAGCGGCCGGACAATCCGCTGACCTACTTTGCCGCTTACGCGTTTCTGGATTCACTGCTGGATGCCGGTGTCGAGGTCCACCGCTTCGAGGAGGGGTTCCTGCACGGCAAGGCCTTCCTGGTAGATGACATCGGCGCGGCGGTAGGCACCGTGAATCTGGACAACCGCTCCTTTCGCCTGAACTTCGAGGTGACGGCGCTGGTAATGGACCCGGCATTCGCCGCCGAGGTCGAGGCGATGTTCGAGGCGGACTTTTCCCGCTCGCGGCGGATGCGCCCCGGCGAGGTGGAGGCACAGCCGCTCTGGCATCGGGTCGCGGCGCGAGCGGCATATCTACTCGCTCCGATACTCTGATGTCGTCGACTAGCAAAAGACCCCAGGCGCGTTTGATATCGAGGGCACCGTACGGCCGACCTGGGTGCAGCCCCTCGGTTGTAGGGCGCCGAACGCCATGAAATACTGCCTCTCATTATCTTCCCCACTGGCTGTTGATCCCGATCCATGCTGCGCCTCCTGCTTTCCTGGCTGCTGTTCCTACCGCTGGTGCTTGCCCTGGCGCTGCCCTCGGCTGCGGCGGAAGCAAGCCATCATGGTGACGTGAGCTGCCCGATCCAGCCTGAACCGTCCGTAGAGCTACTTTCCTCGCTCGACGTCGATATCGCAATGGATGCAGGACAAGACGATAGCAGTAGCGGCTGCGTGACCTCCTGCGTCAATCTGTCCGGCGGCGCCTCCCCTGATACCGGACTGCTCCCTCCCTCCAGCGAGGCCCTCCGCGCGCCGGTCGTTGCCTGGCTGTCGACCTCTCCTGGGCGTCTCGAGCGCCCCCCTCGCGTCTGACTCGTAGCTGATTGGCGGCTCGTCTCGCTGACGAGCCAATCTTCACGAGAGACGAGAGAGGTTATCCATGACCTATTGCAAAGGCTGGCACGTCACCCGGCGGGTGGCCGTGCGGACAGCGTATACGGCCGATGACGGTAAGCCGCGGGGGGACGTCTGATGGACTATCCCACTATCGATCCAGTGGCGATTTCGCTAGGGCCACTGCAGATTCACTGGTACGGCCTGATGTACGTGGTTGGCTTCGTCGCTGCCTGGTGGCTGGGGCGCCGACGTGCCCATCGGGTCGGCCTTAGCCAGGATGCCATCGGCGACCTGGTGTTCTATGCGGCGCTGGGGGTGGTGGCAGGGGGCCGCCTCGGCTATGCCCTGTTCTATGGTATCGAGCGCCTAGTGGCCGACCCGCTATGGCTGTTCATGGTCTGGGACGGCGGCATGAGCTTCCACGGCGGCCTGCTCGGGGTGCTGGTCGCGGCGCTGCTGTTCGCGCGTAGGCATCGGCTCGGCTACTTCCAGCTCACCGACTTTATCGCGCCACTGGTGCCGATCGGCCTGGGGGCGGGGAGGATCGGCAACTTTATCAACCATGAGCTGCCCGGTCGGGTCAGCGAGCTGCCCTGGGCGATGCCGTTTCCCCATATGGGGCCCGAGCCACGCCACCCTTCGGCGCTGTATGAATTCGCCTTGGAAGGCGTGGTGCTGTTCGTGCTGCTGTGGTGGCTATCCGCCGAGCCGCGGCGGCGGGGGATGATCTCCGGCATGTTCATGCTGCTGTACGGCGTGTTCCGCTTCGCCGTGGAGTTCGTACGGCTGCCGGATGAGCATCTCGGCTTTATCGCCTTTGGCTGGGTCACCATGGGCATGCTGCTGACCGCACCGATGATCGTCGTGGGCATGGCGCTGATCGCCTGGTCACGCCGGCAGCCGGTCGACGGTGCGCTTGGCCACGGCGTGCTGCCTTCACGCGACCATGGGAGGGCATCCTGATGCTGCCACTTGCTAACCGAGTCACGGCCAGCGCTCTCTCCGCCAGGCGCGGCCAGTGTGCACTGCTGCTTGCCCTGTCGCTGCTGGTTGCGTCGCCAGCGCTGGCCGAGGAGGCCACAGAGTGGCCGCTGGGCCACTACCGCTTGCCGGAAAACGGCGATGTGATTGGCGAGACTTACACGATCATCGTTGAACACGAGGAGGACACGCTGCTCGACATCGCGCGCGCCCATAACCTGGGCTACGAAGAGATTCGTCGCGCCAACCCTGACGTCAGCATCTGGGTGCCCGGCGTCGGGACCGAGGTGGTGGTACCGGCGCGGCATATCCTGCCCGATGCGGAACGCACGGGCATCGTGATCAATATCCCCGAACTGCGCCTTTACTACTACCCGGCGCCAGAGCCAGGCGAGGCGCCTAGGGTCGAGACCTACCCGATAGGTATCGGGCGAGAGGGCTACGACACGCCGCTGGGCGTGACCCGAACGACCATGCGTCTGGAGGATCCGGCCTGGTATCCGCCCCGCTCTATGCGCGAGGAGGCTGCAGCGCGAGGGGAGCCGGCACCGGCGGTAGTGCCACCCGGGCCGGAGAACCCACTTGGCAAGTATGCCATTCTGCTGGATATCCCTGGCTACCTGATCCACGGCACCAATGATCCGGACGGCATCGGCATGCGTGCCAGCCGCGGCTGTATCCGCATGTACCCGGAGGATATCGAGGCGATATTCGGTGCCGTGCCGGTGGGCACTCAGGTCAATATCGTCGACCAGCCGATCAAGGTGGGCTGGGACGATGAAACGCCTTTTGTGCAGGTATATGAGCTGCTGGAGGACCAAGCGCACGGCATGGAGGCGCTGGTGGCGACGCTGGGGATGCTCGATCTGGAAGGTGGGGAGGTGCCGCATTTCGGCCAGCTAAGAACCCTGCTGGAGCGCCCCGATGGTCAGGTAGCGGCTGTTGAGCCGCCCATCGAGCCGTGCCCGGATGAGCTAGAAGATGAGCCTGAGCAGGCGTCGGGGTTGTACGAGATGCTCGATCTGCGGCGCTGACGACTCCCCATTAGTCGTCCGACGGGGCGCATCGACCAGTTGGGCCTGGTGTTGACGCGCCTCTTCCACCTGCCTGTGCTGCTGTAACTCGATGTAGGTCAGGGATGACTACCAAGCAGTCAGGGTAAAATACGCTCATGCCTCGGTGGCGGTTTTTACGGATTTTTTAGTCTGGGCTGTGGTGCCATGGTTGCCATCGGGCCCTGCGAGGGCGGTGCGACAGATAGGTCCAGTCCATGGCGAGTCTTTGGCAAGAGTTGCAGGAGCAGTGGCGTAACTGGGCGCCGATCCTCAAGGTGTTATCGGTGCTATGGCTGGTTCTGGCGGTCTTCATGGCCGTGCCCTGGGTGGTGCTGATCCTCGAGAAAGACCCCGATGCGCAGGCCTTCGCCATGTCTATTGGTATCGTGCTCGGAGCGGTCGTCCTGAGTTGGTTGGCAACCCTGCGCGCCGAATTCTATCTGAAGCCCGGGCAGATGTTCCTGGTGACCACCCTCAGTTGGGTCAGCATCAGCACCCTGGCCAGCCTGCCGCTGGTGTTGGGTGCCCCCCAGCTCTCCTTTACCAATGCGGTGTTCGAGTCTGTATCAGCAATCACCACGACCGGCTCTACCATATTACAAGATATCGATGTCCTGTCTGACGGCCTGAAGCTGTGGCGAGGCATGATGCAGTGGCTGGGGGGCATCGGCATCATCGTGATGGGGATCGCCATCCTGCCCTTCCTCAAGGTGGGGGGTATGCGCCTCTTCCACACTGAGTCGTCGGACTGGTCCGACAAGGTGATGCCACGTACCGGTGGTATCGCCAAGGCAACCCTGTCGATTTACGTGGGCTTCACCCTGGTGGCCATGCTGGCTTATTGGCTTGGCGGCATGCTACCGCTGGACGCGGTGGTGCATGCCATGACGTCCCTGGCCACCGGCGGCTTCGCCAACTCGGATGCCTCCTTCGGTGCCTACGCCGAACAGCCTCATCTGCTGTGGCTGGGCTCGCTGTTCATGCTGATGGGCGCCATGCCTTTCGTGCTCTATATCCGCTTCCTACGCGGCTCGCGCCTGGCGCTATGGCGAGACCAGCAGGTGCAGGGCCTGCTGGCGCTGCTGTTAGTGGTGATTGTGTTGCTTTCCGGCTGGCGCATGTGGCTCGGCACGCCGCCCTTCGAGGCACTGACCAATGTCACCTTCAATGTGATCTCCATCGTGACCACCACCGGCTATGCGTCTGACGACTACAGTACCTGGGGAGCGCTGGCCTTCGTGGCTTTCTTCTATCTGACCTTTGTCGGAGGCTGTAGCGGCTCCACCAGCGGTGGCATGAAGATCTTCCGTTTTCAGATCGCCAGCATCCTGCTGCGCAATCAGCTGCGTTATCTGATCCACGTCAACGGGGTCTTTACCACTCGCTACAACGGCCAGCCGATCACCGACGACATCACCCGGGGCGTGGTCGCCTTCTCGTTCTTCTTCTTCCTGACCATCGCCGGGCTGGCGCTAGGTTTGGCGATGATGGGGCTCGACATGACGACAGCGCTTTCGGGAGCGGCCACCGCCGTGGCTAACGTGGGACCGGGCCTTGGCGATACCATCGGCCCCGCAGGCAATTTCGCGCCGCTGCCGGATGCGGCTAAATGGCTGCTGTGCGTGGGCATGCTGATGGGGCGGTTGGAGATCCTGACGGTACTGGTACTGTTGACGCCGATGTTCTGGCGGCGCTAGGCGGTTGTGCGCATGAAAGCTGGAGTGGAAAGCATGCAGGAGAGTGTAGAAGCGGACACATTGGCATCGAGCCGCCTGGCGCCCGTACGCCTGCTGGTGGCGCTGAGTGGGGGAGCCGAAGATGCGGCCCTGGTGCGCTCGGCGCATCGGCTAGCGGTTCGTGATGGAGTGAATTGGTGTGCTGCGTACGTGGACAGTGGCGGTGTAAACCCTCACCGGCGGCAAATCCTGGAGCGAGACTTTGCCCAAGTGCAACGGCTGGGGGGCGAGACACGGATCATCGCGGGCCAGGACCGTGCGCGAGAGCTGGTGGCCATGGCCAGGGAACTCAAGGTGGCCACCCTACTGGTAGGCCACGGACGTCCCTCGGGATGGCGAATCTGGCGCCGACCGGTCGCGGAGCGATTGGCACGGCTGGGAGGGCCCTTCGACCTGGTGGTGGTTGCCGAGGCACGCCAGCGGCCCCGTTTCCGGCCCCGCCAACGCGGGATCCAGTGGCGCTGGCATGATCCGGCCATCGCGGCGGCTGCGACGCTGGCGGCCTTGGGGCTTGCGGCGGGGCTGGCATCCTGGCTGGAGTTGGGCTCCCTGTCACTGCTATTCCTTGCTGCGGTGCTGGTCAGTGCAACCCTGGCAGGCACAGGCTCGGCCATGCTCGCCGCCCTGCTGGGCTTCGTTGGCTTCAACTTTTTTCTGACCGAGCCACGCCACTCCCTGGCCATGGTAGAGCAGGACCAGGTGGTAACCATCGTCGTCTATTTATTGGTCGCGGTGGTCGTGGGGCAGTTGGCCGGCAGCGCGCGCAAGCGCCTGCTGGCACTGCGTGCCAGTCGCGAACAGACCTATCAGCTGTTGACCTTCTCGCGCGAGCTGGCCATGGCGACGCACCGTGAACAGGTCGAAGCGGCCGGCGCTGCAACGCTGATGCAGTGGCTGGGTTGTCCGGTGGTCATGTTGGGTGCAGCCGAAGATGCTGACGATCTGCTGCCGTCGCGCAGTGCCCCGCCGGGGGTGTCGCTGGATGCTGGGGCCCAGACAGCGGTTGCCTGGAGCCGTCGCCATCTTCGCCGGAGTGGCAAAGGCACCGAGCAGCCGATGGATACCGATTGGCAGGTCGTTCCGCTACTGGAACAGGATCGCCTGGTGGCTCTGGTTGGACTGGCGCTGGGACAGAGAGAGCGCTTGCCTTCCCCTGATGAGGAGGGGCATATCGATGCCATGCTGCGGCTGCTGTCTCTGGCGCTGGAGCGTACGCGTCTGGTGGCAGACCTGGAGGCTTCACGACTTTCCGAAGAGAACGAGCGACTCCGTTCGGCGCTGCTGGCATCGGTCTCCCATGATCTGAGGACGCCGCTGGCGTCGATCATTGGCTCAGCGAGCACATTGCGCGACCTGCGAGACCAGCTCGGCGCCTGCGACCGCGCCGAGCTGCTTGATGGCATTCTCAGTGAAAGCGAGCGGCTGGATCGCTATATCCAGAATCTGCTGGATATGACCCGCCTGGGGCAGGGTGGCCTCAAGTTGGAGCGCGACTGGATCGCCCTGGACGATCTGGTGGCGAGCGCTCTCAAACGCCTGGGGCCAGTGCTACAGGGGCTGGAAATACGGCGAGCGTGGCCTGCCGATCTCCCGTTGCTGTATGTACACCCGGCTCTTATCGAGCAGGCCCTGATCAATGTCATCGAGAATGCTGCACGCTTCTCGCCACCTGGCGGAGTACTGCGTATCGAGGCCGGCCATTCCCCGGTGGATATCTGGCTCGCGGTGACCGACCAGGGGCCGGGTATCGAACCGCACCTGCGTGAACGGGTCTTCGACATGTTCATTACCGGCGGAGAGGGGGATCGCGGTCGCCATGGTAGCGGTCTGGGCCTGGCCATTTGCCGCGGCATGCTGGGCGCTCATGCCGGCAGTGTCACGGCCCTGCCGGCCCCCGACGGTCAGGGCACGCGCATCGTGATGCGTCTTCCCCTCCCTCAAGCGACACAGGCGAGCGACGAGCATGGTGACTGAGCCTCAACGCATTCTGGTGATCGACGACGAGCCGCAAATCCGTCGCTTTCTGCGGATCAGCCTGGTCTCCCAAGGATTCGTGGTTCACGAGGCGCAAAGCGGTGGAGAGGGCTTATCGCTGGCGCTCGAAGAGCTCCCCGACCTGGTGCTGCTGGACCTGGGCCTGCCGGATATGGATGGCCAGGAGGTGCTTAACCGTCTGCGCGCGCGTAGCCAGGTACCGGTCATCGTTGTCTCGGTGCGGGGACAGGAGACCGAAAAGGTACGCGCCCTGGACCGTGGCGCTAACGACTACGTTACCAAGCCTTTCGGCATTCAGGAGCTTCTGGCCCGGATTCGTGCCTTGCTGCGCCATCGCGATGAGTCGCCGTTATCCCTGGAAGGAGGCTGCTATCGCCGGGGTGGCCTGGTGATTGACCTCGGTGCACGGCGTCTGTGGCATCACGCGACGGCTGTTCACCTGACTCCCAAGGAGTACGCGGTGCTCGAGCGGCTCTGCCGACACGCCGGCCGGGTGGTGACCCAGACCCAACTGCTGCGCGAGGTGTGGGGGCCCAGCCACGTCGAGGATAGCCACTACCTGCGCATCGTCATCAGCAAGCTTCGCCACAAGCTTGGTGACGACCCGGGCGCGCCGGCTCTGCTGCAGACCGAGGCCGGTATCGGCTATCGCCTGCTGGTCGGACGCGATGACGCGGCGGCGATGGATGACGACACGGAGAACCACTCATGAAGATCATCATTCTCGGCGCCGGACAGGTCGGCGGCACCCTGGCCGAACATCTCGCCCACGAAGAGAACGACATCACCGTGGTCGATACCGACGGCGGGCGGCTGCGCGACCTGCATAACCGCCTGGATATCCGCACCGTGTCCGGCCCCGCCTCCTATCCCATGGTGCTGCGCCAGGCCGGCTGCGAAGACGCCGACATGCTGATCGCGGTGACCAACTCCGATGAAGTCAACATGATCGCCTGCCAGGTCGCCCACACCCTGTTTCGTACCCCCACCAAGATCGCCCGCGTTCGTGCCACCGCCTACCTGACCCGCAAGGGGCTGTTCGCCCACGAGGCGGTGCCCATCGACGTGCTGATCAGCCCCGAGCAGGTGGTCACCGACCATATCCGCCGCCTGATCGAATACCCTGGCGCCCTGCAGGTGCTGGAATTCGCCGGCGGCCAGGCCCAGCTGGTGGCGGTCAAGGCCTTCTACGGCGGGCCACTGGTCGGCCAGGAGCTGGGCTTCCTGCGCCGCCACATGCCCAATGTCGACACCCGGGTGGCGGCCATCTACCGTCGCAACCGGCCGATCATCCCGCGCGGCGACACCGTGATAGAGGCCGACGACGAGGTATTCTTCATCGCCGCCCGGCGCGATATCCGCGCGGTGATGAGCGAGCTGCGACGCCTCGACCGCGACTTCCGCCGCGTGGTGATCGCCGGCGGCGGGCATATCGGCGAGCGTCTGGCGGAAAACCTCGAGCACAGCCATCAGGTCAAGATCATCGAGCACGACCTGGAGCGCTGCACCACCCTCTCCGAACGCCTCGACCGCACCGTGGTGCTGCACGGCAGTGCCACCAGCAAGCGCCTGCTGCTGGAGGAGAACATCGAGGATTGCGACATCTTCTGCGCGCTGACCAACGACGACGAGGTCAATATCATGTCGTCGATGCTGGCCAAGCGGCTGGGCGCCAAGAAGGTGCTGACACTGATCAACAATGCCGCCTACGTCGACCTGGTGCAGGGCGGCGAGATAGACATCGCGATTTCGCCACAGCAGGCCACCATCGGCAGCCTGCTGACCCACGTGCGCCGCGGGGACATCGTCAACGTCCACTCGCTGCGCCGCGGCGCCGCCGAGGCCATCGAGGCGATCGCCCACGGCGACGCGCGCTCGTCCAAGGTAGTGGGGCGCGCCATCGACGAGATCGACCTGCCCAGCGGTACCACCATCGGCGCCATCGTGCGCGGCAAGGAGGTGCTGATCGCCCACGACGATGTGGTGGTGGCATCCGGCGACCACGTGATTCTGTTCGTGGTCGACAAGCGCCGCATCCGCGAGGTGGAGCGGCTGTTCCAGGTCGGGCTGACCTTTTTCTAAGCGGTGATGTGTACTTCCCTTGGAGACGATTACCCCATGTGTAAGCGATACTTTCCCCTACTGCTACTGCTTGCAGTGGTGTTAGCTCTTGTGGCGTGTGCTGAGAACGAACGCCAGCTGGACTCGCCGGTGGCGTTGGAAGGAGAGATCTTCGGCACCTTCTATCAGGTCACCATCTCTGATTCACTGACGCAACATCAGGTAGATGATATTGAAGCGGGTATCCTGGAAGAGCTCGAAGCAGTGGATGCCATCATGTCGATCTATCGAGATGACTCTGAGCTGACACTCTTTAATGAAGCACCGTTGGGTGAGTGGCAACTGCTTTCAAACGAGCTGATGGAGATTATGTCTATTAGTCAGTCAGTCTCTGCCTCAAGCAATGGTGCTTTCGATGTGACTATCGGCGGACTGGTCAATTTATGGAGCTTTGGGGCCGAAGCGAGGCCGAGAGAAGTGCCGGATGAAAGCATCTTGTCGGAACGCCTATCCGTCGTCGGCTATGACAGCATCGAGTTGGATCTGGGTGAGCGACGGGCACGTCGCCTGAGAGACGTCTATGTTGATTTGGGGGGCGTTGCCAAAGGGTTTGGTACTGATCGCGTCGCTGCATACCTGGATCAACAGGGGATAGGTCATTACCTGGTCAATTTGGGCGGTGATCTGATCGTTCGCGGTTACCGTGATAGTGAAAGGCAGCCTTGGCGGATCGGGATAGAAGCCCCTCTTGATGATCGGCGACAAGCGCAACATATACTCCCACTACGTGACGTATCGGTGGCGACTTCCGGTGACTACCGCAACTACTTTGAGGAGGATGGTACGCGTTATTCGCATACCATCGATCCCCGTACGGGAAGGCCCATTCAGCACCAGCTCGCCTCAGTAACGGTAGCCCACGCAGTGAATGCCTGGGCAGATGCCTGGGCGACCGCCATGATGGTGCTCGGTGATGAAGAAGGAATGGAGCTTGCCATTGCCCAGGACCTGGCAGTGCTGATGCTGGTTCGTGAGGCAGACGGCTGGGGCAGTTATGCAAGCCCTGCCTTTGCTGAAGTCATTGGTCAAAATGTGATGGAGCGGCTAGGGATTGATATTGCCCAATGATCACACAGCGCCAAACCGGCCAATGACTGCAAAAAAATAAATGCCAATTGAGATGCCGGTGCTGCCCAATGGGCAGCACCGACGTTATGTCATGGTTCACAATCATAGGTATCCCCGCTCTGCCAGCGATACGCAATTATCGATGCCGACCACGATATGATCGATCACCCGCACCTCGACCAGTCCCAGCGCTTCTTTCAGGCGCTGGGTGATGCGCCGGTCGGCGTCACTGGGTTCTGGATCGCCACTTGGGTGATTGTGGACCAGGATGAGGGCGGCGGCGTTGTGCGCCAGAGCCTGCTTGACCACCTCACGCGGGTAAACGCTGGCCGCGTCGATGGTGCCGCGGAACAGCTCCTCGAAGCAGATGACGCGGTGCTGGCTATCCAGAAAGATGGCACTGAACACCTCATGCTCGTAGTCCTGCAGCAGGATCTGCAGGTACTCGAAGGCCAGTGCTGGCTGGGTGATCTTGCGCCCCCTGGCCAGACGGCGACGGGCAAAGCCTTTGGCGATACCCAAAAGCTCCGCTTCGGTCACCGTGTCGGTGATGCGATAGGTACCGGCGGTCTCGCCGGCACTCAGCTTGCGATGGTTCATGGTGTCTCTCCTCAGGCCGCCATCACTTGCGCCATGCGGCGCTCCATTTCTTCGTAGAACGCCTCAACCCGCTCGGCGATGGTCTTGATCAGCGCCTCGTCCCGGTAGGCGCGCTTCATGAACAGCGGCATTCCCGGCCAGTAGCTGACGAAGTCGATCCATTCCCGCTCGCTGACCCACAGGCCTCCCTGGCATTGGGCCACGTGTTCCTGAGGCAGCTCACCGTCCAGCAGCAGCTCGATCTGGTACTTTGGCAGCTTGGTCTTGATCTCGGCCAGGCCGTTGCTGTCCACCAGGCAGTCAGGGGAATAGCCAACCCCGTGGTTGAGGATGATGCCGACCTGCTCGAGGCGAGGCAGGCCAGTGGCTTCCTGGTAGAGCTCTCGCGCGATCGGCTCCAGTGCATGGCCACGCTGGGTGTGGGCATTGCCCTGGAAGCCATCGCTGGGCTCGCCGGTAATGCGCTCACCGATCAGCTGATGCATGTAGCTGATGGCGCCAGTACCGAAGCCTCCCGGCCCCTTGCCCTTGACCAGTAGGGTTTTCAGCTCGGACATGGTGACGATACCGAGGCGTGCGGCATGCCACTCGGGCGTGCCTTGCTCCAGTGTCAGGATATGCATGACAAACCTCCTTCGAGACACCACGGCATAGCGGCGAGGGGTATCCCTCGCCGATCGCTCAATGACGTTGATGGTTGGGTAAGGCTCGCTTCTGTAGGGAGGCGCGCAGCTTGTCGAAGTCGTCGCGGGGTACCCGCTCGACCTCGCCGTACTTGCCGACGAACCACTCCTGGGTAGTGACGGGACAGGCGGTGATCAGCTGCTTGAGCTGGCTGGCCTGGAACGGCGTGACCACCTTCACCGGGGGTGCTGCGCTCTGACCGTTGTCGTCCTGGCCGCGGGTGGTGATGTTGAGCAGCGCGCACAGCACGTAGCGCTTGCCATAGCTGGTGGAGGAGCCGAAGGCCTGAACGGCGTTCTTGTTGCCGCTGACGTCCGCCGGCAGCAGCATGCTGGTCTCCTCGCGGTGGCCGCCCTGGTGCATCAGCACGCCGGTCACCTGGATGCCACGCTCCTGGGTCTGAATACGGAAGCTCACCGCGAAGCCGTGGCGCTGCATGATCGGGCGCACGGTGTCGACGATATCCTCCAGCGTGGCGTAGGCGCCGTTGTTGCCCTGGCCTCGCTCGGTAATGCTCGGCAGCTCTGTCTGCATCGCCGCCATGGCGGCGCTGTAGGCCATCAGCGCCTGGCGATCCAGGACGCGCTCCTGCATCTGCAGCAGGCGCTCCACCTTGTCGATATCGACCTCGGGGTTGAGGGCGGCACGCTCGATCACCTGGATGATCGCGGTGCTCTCCTGCAACGGCTGGGCCGCCGGTACCT
This sequence comes from Halomonas socia, assembly GCF_010977575.1. GTDB lineage: Bacteria > Pseudomonadota > Gammaproteobacteria > Pseudomonadales > Halomonadaceae > Franzmannia > Franzmannia socia. Next base: position 1,188,705 of record NZ_CP048812.1, on the reverse strand, counting down.
GGCCGTTATGCCCAGATCCCTTGGATGAATGCGTTGGCTGAGTGGTGGTCGCCATGATGACCTCCTTACACATAGTGATTGATGATCTCGTGGAGCTGCTCGGCCGGGACCGGCTCCAGCGACACGACCACGCGGTAGACCCGGCCCTGGGCCAGCACGTGGGTATGGGTTTCACGTTCATTGGCCCCCAGCAGCTGGCGAGTCAGCTGAGTCAGGGCGCGGCAGATCTCGAATGACAATCGCGATGACATGAGTCCTCCAGAAACAGAAACGCCCGGCCTTGGTGGGCCGGGCGCTATGCCGTGATGGGATTGGAATGAATGAAGATCAGGCGACCAGCGCCATGGCCGACGTCAGGGCCTTGTCCTTGAGGCTCGCCCCCTGACCGAACCAGGCGGAATCCATGCGGTAGTCGTTGCTGCGCGCCCGCTTCTCGTGGTCGACGTACTCGGTGATGGCGTTGAGCAGGCCCCAGGCGCTGCCCTGAGCGGTGCACAGCCGCGAGCCCCGCCCTTCGCCCTGGTAGAGCTTCTGGACACGGTTGAGGGCCCGGACGTTGGGCAGCTTGGAAGGATCGTCCAGCGGCGCCTCGGCGTTGCAGATCACCGACTGGAAGTAGGTCTTGATCTCCTCCTGGCTCACCTTGCGCTCCGCCAGCATCTTCATGCGGTACATGAAGTCGTCCCACTGGGATACCGAAATACCCAGCTGCTGCTTGACGCGCTGCGCGTTAAATTCCGTGCTGTGGGGCACCTTCACCCCCTGCGCCATGCCGTCCACAGCGATAGTTAGGGTGTTGTTGCAGACCACCCGTACCGACGTGGGTGTCGCCACCGTTGCCAGGGAGCCGTCACAGGACGTGGCCAGCAAGAGGTAGGCGTTGACCTGGTCCTGGCCCTTGATGGCCGTGCCCAGGCCGCTGCGGGCCAGCGCCCAGAACTTGCGACCGCCCTTGAGCACCCCGGCCGTCTCCAGCTCATAGCCGGCGTATTCGGTCAGGTCGCGGTAGAACTCCAGCACCTCCTCGGGCTGGACCACCTTGTAGCGCTGCGAGACCACTGACAGGGGTGCACGGGTATCCGAGCGATAGAGCACCTTCTGCTCAGGGAAGGAGTGGATGCTGCCCAAGTGGCCAGCGCCATCGGCGATGAAGCGCACCGGGGAGGATTCGATGTGCCAGTCCATGCCGGCCTGCTGACGCCAGACCTCCAGCGGTTGATGACGCGACAGCTGCTGCCCCAGGCCGTGCCAGGGGGTGTCGCCGACGTAAGCCATTTGCTCGATCAGATGTGCCATGAAAAAACTCCTAGACGAAAAAAAGCCGGCAAGGCGCCGGCGCTGATGTGATGGGATGGGAAGAACGGTAGAGCGCGTGTCAGCCGAGATCTCGGAAGGCGTGGCCGCAGCCCAGGCAAAGCCAGGGCGTGCCTTCACCCGCGGGAAACAGGTGCAGCACCACACGATGCCCGGCAGCCGCCCCGGCGATACCGCCTGAGGTGCCGGCCATGACAGCTGCTGCTACCCGGCCGATCGGGAACGCGGTAGTGGGTATCAGCCTGCCGGGCCCATGCAGTGAGGCATAGGCGCCCTTGAGCGTCCCGGCCACTGCGCCCGCCGCGATGCCGAGCTTGCGGGCCGTCTCGAGGTTGATGACGCGCTGCGAGTCACAGCGCATGCAGGGTGGGGGCATATCACGACTCCTGTGCCGGTGGATAAAGCCCGGGGAGGGCTCAGGTCACAGGGGTGATATAGATCTGAAAATTTCTGTAATCGCTATGAGGGTGACGAGCCAGGGCCAGTCTTTTGCTACCGGCAGTGTCTACGGCGCCATGATGCACTTTGGCGGCATTCGGACAGAGTTTTCCCACCTGTGGGGCGCCATCCCAGACCGATTCTGACTCGGCCTATGGGAGGGCGAGGAGACTCCGGCAACGCAGACGCTATTCGACTATCTGGAAGAGCCCCTGAGCCGATAAACGCTTTGACCGCCTATAAGGCGCTGTGAGGGGCGATGGGTGCCAGGCAAGGTCGCCGCAGGGAAGGGACGGCAAGGCGGGTTAGACCCGCGTTAGAAGCGCGGGAATCATCTGCATCAGGATGATTCATTGGACGGAGGCGAGCTATACATGGAAGATGCGCCTCAAATCATTCATGGATCATAAGGATTCATCATGGCTCTATTCACGGCGGGATACGAAGGAATCGACATCGACAGCTTCCTGGAGCGGCTGGGGGACGCCGGTGTCGACAAGGTGATCGATGTCAGGCAGTACCCCATTTCGCGCAAGCCCGGATTTTCGAAGACGGCCTTCTCTAGCCGGCTGCGGGCGGCGGGTATCGACTATGAGCATATTCGTGAGCTGGGGTGCCCCAAGCCGATCCGCGAGCAGTACAAGAATGACGGTGACTGGTCTCGTTATACGCTCGGCTTTCGCACCTACATAGCCTCCCAAGAGGAAGCTGTGCAACGGGTGGTGGAAGAGGCCAGCCGCCTTGATGCCTGTTTGGTCTGCTTCGAAGCGGATGCCACTTTCTGCCATCGCCGCTTAGTGGCGGAGGCGGGAAGAGAGCGCAACTCTAATTTGGAGGTGAAGCACTTGGCCGTCAGAAGAGCGACTGCTGCTGCTCTCTAGGCGGGTAGATCAGGCTGACGATAAGCCACTGCCAAGCGTAGCGGTGCATGTTTCCCTGGAGAAGCATTAGATCTCCCTTGGGTAGCTCATGAAGCAGCTTGTTCTTGAAAGGCTCTTGCCACCCATCCCGACCATGGCTCCTCACAAGTTTGCGGTACAGCTGGCAGACCTCCCAATCCACGATCTTGTGGCGAAAGCGCTCGGTGCCAGCGGATGTATTGCATTCATACTGGTAGTGGAAGTCGAAGGGGATCTTCTCGAGCTGCTGGACACTGGCCTCGTTCTCTTCAAATAGGCTTCCCTGAGCTTGCATGGTAACGAGTTTTGACAGCTCCTCGTTGGTCCAGTCGGGATTCTTGGCCGGAGTGATGTCGAGATCGACCACTCGGCTAACCCGCACCAGCCCCAACGAGACCTCGTGCTCGATCCTGGCCTGATCGAGCTCAGCATGGCTATCATAGACGGGCAAGGAACTGATCAGGGAGCGTCGAGCCGCCCAATCATGGCGTTTTCCCGTATCGATAACGGTGCCTGTCTGGATAGTGTCGACATAAATTCGATGGCTCTCGGGCCGGTGATCATTGGGGCTTTTTTCGACGCGAGCAGTGATCCACTGCCATTTCTTGAACTGCTGATCCTCACCGATCATTCGAAATGGCACAGGATAGAGGCGAATCAGGGAGCCGTTCACCTCCATTCCCGCAACGCACGAAGTTTCAGCATATTTGGCACTGGGCGATGGGTAGGTTTTACAGAGGATGAGAATGTTTGCTTCCCTGGATGGCATAGGCCCGCTCCTTCATTATCATTTATCAGTCTAATGTAGGGATCGAGTCCAGCGTTATCCAGTGACCTTGATCAAGCTATTGTTCCTGTCCCGCCAATCTCCCTTCCCGATATTCTCCAATTGCTTTAAATCCAGCCTTTTCCCTATGGGCCCCATGCTGAGCTCATGACCACCACGATACCCAACCGCCCGTCGCTGCCCCACGCATACAGCCCCCGACGACATGACTCACCCGATCCCCGCCGGCACCTTCAACGACCTGCGAGAAGGCCCCTGGCAGCTCGACGCCTAGGGCGCTGCGTAAATCATTGAGCTAGCGCCTAACATTCCACCGACATTGCCATTAACACCGGCCGCCGAGAACGGCTAGCCAGCGTCGGGCGGCAGTGAACTGCCCTCTTCAGGTGGTGTGCTTATGCTGTCGCACTCTTTCCACCTTTTTCCGAACGCTCCTTTGATGCACCGTTGATGGCAGGCTCTACCAGCGTCGCCACCTTAGCCAAGGCCTCTTTCCGCTCCTCGAAGTAGTCATGGCGGTCGTAGATGCCCTCGACGCCCTTGAGCTTGTGATTCAGGCAGCGCTCCGCGACGTGGCCCGGTACGCCTGCGGCGGCCAGCAGGCTGCGGCAGGTGCGGCGCAGGTCATGGACCGTGAACTCTACTATGTCGCCCATCTTGTTCTCAGGTTGTAATTTCCTGCCTGGCTCTCGGCCGAATAGTTTGGAAATGGCGCGATTCAAAGTGTCCTTGCCCATGTGTGGTCGCTTGCTGCTGCGGCGGCTGGGAAAGACGTAGGGCGAGCCGCAGGCGCGGATCTTGAGTTCTTCCAGCCAGCTGACAGCCTGCGGAGGCAGAGGAATCGCCATCCCCCGGCCTGTCTTGCTTCGCTCGCCGGACAGGTTCCAGCGCTTCTCCTTTAGGTCAAATTCTGACCACTGGGCCTCGGTCAACTCGGTTTTACGAACCCCCAAGACGAGCAGCAGCGCGCACGCGAGATAGTTCTCTCGGGTGAAGCTCTCCCGGTTGTCTCTGAAAATTTGGAAGACCTGGTGAATCTCCTCGATGGTGAGGGCTCGGTCACGACTTTTCTCGATGCCGCCGGCGTCGTTGACGCTGAAGGCTGCCGCCGGGTTGTAGGTGAGCAGTCCAAGCTTGATGGCGTGATTGAACAGCTGCTTCAGGTACATCAAAGTGTCGTTGGCGATGGCCGGACGTCCGCTGCTGGCAACCTTGCGGATGATGTCTCGAACGTCCATGGGGGTGACGCTCTCCAAGGCCTGGTGCCCAACTGACGGGGCGACTTCCTTCTCGAAGATGCGCTTCGGGATGCGTGGGTGCTTCAGGCGCTTCTCCAGATCGTGGTACCAGTCATCGAACAGCTCCCTGACGGTGTGGATAACGATCTGCTCTTCCCGCCTGCGCTCTTCGACAGGGTCGATACCGCTCCGGATGGCTTTCTGTGCATCTGCAGCTTGCTCGCGGGCCTCAGCCAAGGATAGGTTCACGCATTTTCCCAGTGTCAGTTCACGGCGCTTTCCAGCGATCGTGAACCGATGCATCCAGTAGGGAGCTCCCTTTTTGGGGATCATCAGGTACAGGCCGTTGCCATCGCTGTAGCGGCCAGGTGCGCCGTCCTTGATCAGGGACTGGATCTTCTTGGCTGTGAAACTCCCCATCACCCCCTCCTGTCAGTTGCCATCAAAAATTTGAAACTATCGTTTGAATTTTTGTCGGCCAAGGTCGGGTGTTGCTCATCAACTCCATGTTTAGCCTGGCCTTCGTGCCTGGCTTGCTGGGGTGGGCCGTCACCGGAAAGGAGGGCCATGCCTGGGCGGGTGTGTATGAAGTGGGGAGTACCCATAGGGGTTTTTCGCCTTTTTGGTGGGGAGTAACCTGGGATACTCCCCATTGTACTCCCCAATTTGCGATAGCGTAAGCTAGACTTCCGCAGACCATCGTAGACAACTCCCGAAATAATTGCCTTAAAAAATAATGACTTGTGTATTTTGATGCATGAGCGTGGACATCACTCGATGTTCTGGATCTGCTCACGCATCTGTTCGATCAGTACCTTGAGCTCCACCGCGCAGCGGGTGGTCTCGGCGACCACCGACTTGGAGGAGAGGGTGTTGGCTTCGCGGTTGAGCTCCTGCATCAGGAAATCGAGGCGCCGGCCCACGGGGCCCTGCTGAGTGAGCTGACGCTCGACCTCGACGACATGGGTGTCGAGGCGGTCGAGTTCCTCGTCGACGTCGGCCTTCTGGGCCATCAGCGCCAGCTCGGCCTCGAGGCGCTGGGGGTCGAGCTCTGCTTTGATGACGTCGAGGCGCTCCAGCAATAGCTCGCGCTGGCGGGCGAGGATGTCGGGGAGCAGGCGGCGCACCTCGGTGACCTGCTCGCGAATGCCGTCGAGACGAGCGCGAATCATGGCGGCGAGCTGCTCTCCCTCCCGGGCGCGGCCGGCGATCAGGTCGTCGAGACCGGCATCGAACAGGGCACGAGCGGTGGCTTTGACCGCATCCAGATCGAGGGTGTCGGCGGCCAGAACGCCGGGATGCTGGAGCATGCCCAGGGCATCGGGCATGGCCACGCCGGGCAGTTCGCTACGCACCTCGACCAGCGCCTGGGCGAGGGCCTTGAGGCGTGCGCGGTCGACACTCAGGCCATCGCCGCCGGCCAGCGGCTCGAAGCGCAGGGTACACTCGACCTTGCCGCGCGCCAGTCGGTGGCGCAGCGCATCCCGCCACAGCGGCTCAAGGTCGCGCAAGCTGTCGGGCAGACGGAAGTGCAGGTCGAGATAGCGCTGGTTCACCGAGCGCAGTTCGAGCTGTAGGCTGCCCCACGCGGCGTCATGACTCTGGCGGGTGAAGGCGGTCATGCTATACGGCATTGCAGACCCTCGTGGGAAGTGGGCGTCGAGGCAGTGTACAGCATTTGCCATCACCCTTGTCTCAGTGTGTTCAGAGAGGGCCTCAAATGCCGATTATCTCTGGCTGGACCTCAATCAGCAGCGTAGGGTCTGGCGGTGGTGTGTCGATCAATTCGAAAACTCGCTCAATCATCTCCACCACATTCTGGCGGGCCATCATCAAGCGTGGGTGAAAGGCTGCAGCGAGGGGGTCCCAGTCGAAACACCCAAATATGATGTCATCCAGGCAATAGCCGCTCAGTTGAAGCCAGCGAACGATGCCCTCAAGCGAGATCGTCGAATTGATGAACATTGCGCCGGGTAAGCCGGAGCGGTTCTGCATATATGCACGCAATGCGGCTTGTGCCTTATCTGCCGCATAGTCGCAGGGAAGGATATCTTCCTGGGCGGTTTCAAGCCCTCTTTCGGCTCTTGCCTGCTTGAACCCGGCAATACGTTCGCGCGTGTTGTGGTCTTGGCCGCGGCCGCCAATGAAAAGAACTGGGTCATCTCGACGTTGTTCGACGCTCAGCCGGTCAAGGATTGCGAGGGTGAGTCGTCGTGCCCCCGCCCTGTTGGCCGAGATGACCGAGGGGGCTTTGTCGCCTGGCAAATCCAGATTGAGGCTCGAGATGCCGCTCTCCTGACACATCATGGCGATACTATCTGGATCCGTCGCGCCAGTGCAGACCAAGTGCTCAACACGATAGGCGAGCATCATACGAGTGGCCTCACGCTCTTGTATAGGATCGCGATTTGTACAAGAAACAATGGCGAAAAGCCCGCGTCGGCGTGCTTCCGACTCGAAATACTGCGCAATCGAGCTGAAATAGCGATTGTCATACATCGGCAAGATCATGCCGATGATGCCCGATCGCTCTCGGCGCAGTGCTCGAGCCTGCATGTTGGCTGAATAGCCCTCCGACTGGGCAAGCGAGAGAATTCTCGTTGCAAGCTTCTTGCTGATTCGACGCCGTTGCCAAGTACCGTTGAGGACGGCACTGACGGTACTGGGTGACGATTCCGCCAACCTGGCGAGGTCGTAAATTGTTAGCCGTTTGGGCGAGTCGCTGGCCACGCAAAAACTCCTTGAGGTTAGCTAAAAGTAGCATTGACGTCATGATGCATCAGGTCAATGCTGCTTTAGTGCACAACCGATTGTGCTTAGTGCGATACACACAATCGCTATTCATTGATCCAGTAGCCACTTAAAGCGATTGATGCCGCATACATTTCATGACGAAAGCCCATGAGTTGTGAAGGGCGCCTTGAGGACATGCTGTCTTCAGGAGGGCATGAAGGCAAGCAGAGTCCATAACGGCTCTTCGACTCTCACCGTCCCACTGGCTGGTGAGCCAATAGCAAGGTAGGAAATGACAATGAAATATAAAGCACTTCTCGCCGCCACTGCTCTGGCGAGCTTCACCGGTAGTTCTGGAGCATTGGCTCAAGATACTCCCACTATCGCGGTTATCGCTAAGGTCGGTGGGATTCCGTGGTTCAACGCCATGGAAATGGGTATTGAACAAATGGGTGAAGAACTTGAGATTGATGCCTATATGGTTGGACCAACCAGTGCAGATCCGGCATTACAGGTGCGAGCAATAGAGGATCAAATTACTCGCGGTGTGGATGTAATAGGTGTGGTTCCGAATGATCGTGAAGTGCTTGAACCCGTATTAAAGAGGGCGCGCGATCAGGGGATAATCGTGCTGACTCACGAAAGCCCCGACTCAGAGAATATTGACTACGACTTCGAAATGATTTCGGCACAGCAGCTGGGGGAGGAGCACGCTAAGCTACTGGCTAACACGACAGGCTGTGAAGGTTCCTATGCCGTCTACGTGGGTGGGCTTAGTGTTCCCGCACACAACGCTTGGGCGGATGCCGCAGTGGATTGGTTAAGCGAGAACTGCAGCGGTTTGACTCAAGCCGCCGACCGCTTTGGCGTGGCCGAGAGTGTCGATGAGAGCCGCAATACTACCCTCGACCTACTCCGGTCGCATGATGATCTGGCCGGCATCATGTCTTTTGGTAGTCAGGGCACGATCGGAGCCGCTCGCGCTGTGAAAGAGCGTGGCCTGGATGGTGATGTTGCTGTGATGGGTCTTTTTTCTCCTGGTCAAGGGCGTCGCTTGGTACATGAAGGGGTCATTACGGGCGGCTTTCAGTGGAGCCCTCTCGATGCTGGGAAGGCATTCGTGGCCTTGGGCAATATGCTCCTGAACGGTGAAGAGGTCACTGATGGTGCTAACCTGCCGGTCTTGGGTGAAATAACATTGGAAGGTAAGACGATTTTTGCCTCACAGCCGTTGGAGCTTAGTCAGGATACGGTTGATGAGTTGGCTGAGCTAGGCCTGTAGAGCCTGCTGGATTGTATCGTGTAAATGTTTGCCGCCCATCATCATTGCTGGGCGGCACTGAGATGTCGAAAAGGAGCTACCGATGAGCGATATCGCGATTCGGGTGCGTCATGTCAGTAAAGTTTTCGGGCAGAACCGCGTACTTGATGATGTTGAGTTCGAGCTCCAGCGCGGTGAGGTGCTATGCTTAGCTGGCGAGAATGGGTCGGGAAAAAGTACGCTCATAAAAATCATAAATGGTGTTTACACACCGGAAGAGGGGGGGAGTTTTCGTTTGGTGAGGAAATGGTGTCCGAGATTAGCCCGCTCGCAGCGCGGAGTCGTGGAGTCCACGTGATTTGGCAGGATTTAGCTCTATTCTCACACCTAACTGTAGCAGAAAATATTGTATTCGACGATTACGTTTCCAAACCATTTAGCCCAATTTCCTATAGAAAATCAATAGATCAATCACGTGAAGTTATCCAAAGTTTAGGGCTTGACTTGGATCCATTGTCACGCGTCGAAGACCTTTCTATCGCACATCGCCAGCTTGTCGCTATTTGCCGAGTCCTTCGCGCTGGGGCCAGTATAATTTTCATGGATGAGCCAACAGCTTCATTGACTCGAAAGGAGGTTAAGGCGCTTCTGGATATTACCCGATCGCTTTCTTCACGAGGAATATCGATAGTATTTGTGAGCCATCGACTTGCGGAGGTTCTTGAGATTTGTCAGCGTGTCACCGTACTGCGAAATGGGCGTTTAGTGGGTACATATTCTACCGATGGTATGACACAAGCGAGATTGTCGACGCTCATGACAGGGCTTGAATTGGATCTAGTACCCCGGACTTTTTCTCAACGGGATTCGCCGATACTAGAACTAAGAAATCTCAGTCGTCAAGGCGAATTTAAGGATGTATCCTTTCGGCTTCACCGAGGAGAAATCCTCGGACTCACGGGGCTTCTGGGTGCCGGTAGAACCGAACTTTCACATGTAATATTTGGTATGAAGCAACCCACGTCAGGACGAATGTTAAAAGATGGTCAGCCTCTAGTATTGCGCTCTAATCGCGATGCAGTACGTCATGGTATTGCCTATGTGTCCGAGGATCGGCTGAACCTTGGATTGGTACAGAATCAGTCCATTAATATGAATACCGCAGTAACAGTGCTGTCTGAGCTTGAAAAACCACGCTTCTTTCTATCTCCCGAGCGTATCAAAGAGCTAACAGCTCACTGGATTCAGCAGCTTAATACCAAGGTCAGTGATGCTGATCTCGCTGTCTCATCCCTATCTGGTGGCAATCAGCAACGGGTTGCGCTGGCCAAGTGGTTGGCAACGAAACCCGAGGTGTTGATTCTTGATTGTCCAACGATTGGTGTCGATGTGGGTGCCAAAGCCGGAATTTTCGATATCATCCGGCATCTCGCTGATCAGGGCGTAGCAATTATTCTGATATCTGACGAGGCGGGAGAGGTCTGGATGAACGCGGACCGAGTGCTTGTGCTACGCGATGGATGTATCATAACGGAGGTTACGCCATCGGAGACGACAGAAGAAGCGTTGGAGGCAACCATCAATGCGTAATAGACGAATCGGTACCGAAGGCGTTTTGTTTACTATAATCCTGCTGCTCTGTGCCATGCTCGCCCTCACAACAGATAGCTTTCTGACGGTTCAGAACCTATTCGATCTACTCAACAATCAATCGGTCAATATTATTTTTGCTGTGGGGTTGGTCGTTGTGTTGATTGCTGGAGGGATTGATATTTCGTTTGCGGTTGCTGCGTCAGTAGTGCAATACGTGGTGATGACACTGCTCATGAATTATATGGGTGGTGGTAACTGGGCATTGGGAATGGTGTTTTCTATTGCTGTTGGCGCCTTGCTGGGGCTCTTCAATGGAGTTCTGATCCATCGCTTTCGGATCGTCTCCATTATCGTCACTATCGGCACGTTTAATCTGTACTTCGGGCTTCTGATGTACTTCACACGAGGGGTGTCTATCTACGAGATCCCAGACTGGCTATATTATTCGATTCCTTTAGTTGACCTACCCGCTGTGCGAGGATCAGCCACTCTCTATCTGCCAGTGGCTGTCATGGTCGTCATGGCGACTCTTACCTGGTTCATTTTGACCCGTACCGGCTTTGGACGTGCCGTCTATGGCTTCGGCTCTAGCCCCGAGTCCGCCCGGCGCTCGGGCGTGAGTATCTGGCGAGTCCACGCTTTTGCCTATGGCTGGCTGGGGCTTTGCGCCGGCGTAGCAGGCCTGATGCAAGCACACATTGTGCAGGAGGTGGTGCCCAACGCATTGATTGGGCAAGAGCTCCCGATCCTTGCGGCTGTAGTACTTGGCGGTGCGACCCTGGGCGGGGGGCGAGGTTCGGTGCTAGGGGCGGTCCTAGGGGTGCTACTTCTCGCCGTGGTGCAAAACGGCCTCAATCTGCTGGGCGTGACTCCTTACGCATTCCGCATGATCGTCGGCCTTATCATTCTTGTTGCTATCACGACCAGCAATCTGGGGAGCTTGTTGCCCCGCACAGCCAACGCGAGGGGTGCATGAGTATGAGCCTGAACAGATGCCACCGTGCAGGACTACGCCTCGGGGGCGATGCCCTTGAGTTATTGATCATGACTGCATTACTGGTGGCCAGTATCGTTTTCTTTTCCTTGCTTGCGCCAGGTTTTCTAAGCGCCACGAACTTTGGTTCGATGGCCATGCAGTTGCCCGAGTTAGGGTTGTTGTCATTGGCTATGTTGGTACCGATCATCTCGGGTGGCCTGAATCTCTCCGTGACCTTTACTGCCAATATTGCCGGGCTGACGACAGCATGGTTAGTACAAGGAGGGTTGGCTGGAGCAGGAGTTCTTAGCGTGCCTTTATCCATTACGGCAGGGTTGGCCGCGGGTGCGGTCTCTGGCTTTGTCGTTGGGGCGATCGTTGCTTACGTGGGCGCTCATCCGATCTTGGTATCACTCGGAGCGATGATTTTCTTGCACGGCCTGGGTGAATTTCTCACACGCGGTGGTGGTATATCAGGAATGCCTGAGGTTTTTCAGACACTGGGTAGTGGGAGCTTTTTGGGTATTCCTATGCCGATGCTGATCTTCCTTTTGGCAGTGGTGGGGCTGATCTATGTGATGCATTTCACGCGAACGGGGTTCTCGATCCACATGCTGGGCTCGAATCTGCGAGCAACGGAATACTCGGCAATCAATGTCAAGAAAGTGCTTATCACCGTCTACACGATATCGGGCTTGCTGGCTGGGCTGGCAGGCATGGTGATGCTAGCTCGATTCAATTCGGTACGCGTTGGTCATGGTGAGAGTTACCTGTTGATCACGGTGTTGGCCTGCTTTCTTGCTGGTGCCAATCCCTTTGGTGGTTTCGGACGTGTCCTGCCGTTGGTGTTGGGTTTGATGAGCCTACAGGTCATTGCTTCCGGTATGAACCTGATGGGCGCAAGCCAGCATCTTGCCACTGCGGTGTGGGGAGCCTTTCTCATCGTTGTGATGGCATTGCGTATGCCCTTTCTTAAACCGTCCTGACAAGGCCCCTCATGATAAATCAAGATCACGTCTTAGGCATCGATATCGGTACTGGCAGTGCTAGGGCGGGGCTTTTCGACCGTGAAGGCCGTTTACTGGCCGAGGCGAAAGCGCCGATCGCGATGAACCGCCCCGCTGAGCGCCACGTTGAACAGAGCTCCTCCAATATCTGGTGTGCTGTTTGTGATGCCACAAAACGAGCGCTGAATGACGCACAGGTCGCGCCGGAAACCGTGACCGGAATGTCTGTCAGCGCCACCTGTTCGTTGGTCCTACTCAACTCTCAGTTCGAACCACTAGCCTTGTCTCCTGGCGAAGAGGCGTGGGATGTCATCGTGTGGATGGACCACCGCGCCATCGACGAAGCAGCAGAATGCACAGCCACCGGGGCGGCTCCCATGCGCAACTTGGGGGGGTCATGTCGCCTGAGATGCAAATGCCCAAGTTGATGTGGTTAAAGCGGCATCGGCCTGAGCTTTACGAGCAGATTGGTTATGCGGGTGATCTAGGCGACTGGCTGGGCTTGAAGTGCACCGGCTCAACGGAACGTTCGGTATGCATGCTCACCTGCAAGTGGACGTTCGATCCTCGGCCAGGCTATGGCTGGGATAGAGATTTTCTGAATCAAATCGGCATGCAGGATGTGATTGAGCGAGCACGTTTGCCTGAGCATGCTCAACCGGTGGGGGTATCGCTCGGTACGCTGACCGAGCAAGCCGCCTCTGATCTGGGACTCACCACCAACTGCACATTCGCCGTCGGTATGATTGATGCGTATGCCGGAGCGCTGGGTACATTGGGTCGAAGTCTCGCTGAGGCACCGGAACATCGACTCGCTGTCATCGGGGGTACGTCGACTTGCCACATTGGGGCGCAATGCGCGCGGCGTGAGGTGCCAGGCATATGGGGACCTTACCCCGGTGCTCTGTGCGGTGGCTTTACGGCCAATGAGGGCGGGCAAAGCATTACGGGGGCGCTGTTGGATCATATCACCACATTGTTTGCAGCAGGTGGCGAGTTCGGTGAGGACCCACATGGTGCGTTATCCAATGTATTGCTTGAGCGGCTCGAGCTCGGTGATCCCGCCCCTAACACTCACGTGCGCCCCGATTTCATCGGCAATCGCTCTCCTCTGGCCGACCCGGAAATTCGCGGTGCGATCACGGGGCTAGATCTCGAAGATCCCCGTGAAAGCTTCATCAAAGTCTATTGGGCCGCTGCGACATCACTTATCTACGGTACTCGCGCGATTATCGAACGAATGAACGCCCATGGCTATGCCATCGATACTCTGCATCTTAGTGGTGGCCATAGTCGCTCAGCACTGTTGCCTAAACTCTATGCCGATGGCACGGGGTGTCGCGTCATCTTATCCAACGCGCCTGAGCCGGTGCTGCTAGGTGCTGCTGTCGCTGCGTTGGCGCCGCGAGCCGATGGGGATGTGTTGGAGGTCGCGCGCGGCCTATCCCCAGGGGAGAGAGTGCTGGAGCCCGCTCAAGATATGCGTGAACTGCATTCGGCTCGTTATGCGGCATTCAGGGAGCTCTATGCGGGACGTCTCGATTGAGTACCGTCGCTATACTGCATGGTGATGTCTACCCATTATACCAATATGACGGGGCACAAGCGTGTACAATAGCCGGCTTTGACTGACAACGCGCTTATTGTGAGGTGCTATGCGTCCCGATGTCGTTCGCCCGAGTGGGCGCCGCCCCGACCAGGCCCGCGAGATCCGCCTGACCCGCGACTACACCCGCCACGCCGAAGGCTCGGTACTGGTCGAGTTCGGTGACACCAAGGTGCTGTGCAATGCCAGCGTCGAGGCTGGGGTGCCGCGTTGGCTGCGTGGCAAGGGCCAGGGTTGGGTCACCGCCGAGTACGGCATGCTGCCGCGGGCCACCCATACCCGCGGCGGTCGCGAGGCATCGCGAGGCAAGCAGGGCGGGCGCACCCTTGAGATCCAGCGTCTGATCGGCCGTTCGCTGCGCGCCGCGGTCAACCTCAAGAAGCTGGGCGAATTTACCATTACCGTCGACTGCGACGTGATCCAGGCCGACGGCGGTACCCGCACCGCCTCGATCACTGGCGCCTGCGTGGCGCTGGTCGATGCCATCCGCTACATGCAGCGCAAGAAGCTGATCAAGCAGGATCCCTTCGTGCAGCTGGTCAGCTCGGTGTCGGTGGGCATCTTCAAGGGCACCCCGGTGGTCGACCTCGACTACCCCGAGGACAGCGGCGCCGATACCGACATGAACGTGGTGATGACCGAGTCGGGCGGGCTGATCGAGGTGCAGGGCACCGCCGAGACCGGCGCTTTCTCGCGTGCCGAGCTCAACGCCCTGCTCGACCTGGCCGAGGCCACCGGGGCTGACCTCTTCACTCACCAGCGCGAGGCGCTGGGCATCCGCGACTGATCTGACCCCAGCGCATGACGCCGGCCTCTGGGCCGGCGTCATGGGGACGGGAGGGCTGGGGGTTACAGGCTGAGATCGTACTCGACGATCAGCGGTGCGAACTCCGAGAAGGTCGCGTCGTAGTCGATCCAGGCGTCCACCACATGGCGGCGGAAGTTGGGCCCGACCATCTGGTAGTCGAGGCGCCAGCCTTCCTGCCGCGAGCGCGGCTGATCCTGATCCAGCGCCGGCCACCAGGTGTACTCGCCGGCATCGCGGTTGATCTCGCGAAAGGTATCGATGAAGCCGGTCGGGCCGAGCACCTGGTCCATCCAGGCACGCTCTTCGGGCTTGAAGCCCGGCGTGGTCTGGTTATCGGCCCAGTTCTCCAGATCGATGGTCTTGTGGGCGATGTGCCAGGTGCCGCAGATGATGTACTCGCGACGCTTGCGCGCCATCTTGCCCAGGTACTCCTGGTACTGCGCCATGAAGGCTTCCTTGGCCTGCGGGTCGCTGCCGTCGGGCATCAAGAAGGTGGCGATGCTGAAGCGATCGTAGTCGGCCTGCAGGAAGCGCCCTTCGTGGTCGCACTGCTCGAAGCCCAGGCCGTACATGATGGCCTTGGGGATCTTGCGGCAGTAGAGGCCGACCCCGGAGAAGCCGTCCTGTTCGGCGTCGAGGAAGTAGCCCTCGTAGCCTTCGGGGTAGAGAATACTGTCGTCCAGCTCAAAGCTCTTGGCCTTGAGGTTCTGTACGCAGACGACATCGGCATCCTGGTTGGCCAGCCAGTCGAGAAAGCCTCGACCGACCGCTTCGCGGATGCCATTGACATTGATGCTGGCGATTTTCATTACGTGGTCCCTTTTCCGTCGCGCGTGTATGATACCCGACGTTTCGACGTTTAGGTAAATGGCCTTAGTTGATAAACATGATAGGGGGTCCTGTGGCGCAGCAACGCAATGCTGGCGAAATGCAGCCGTACCAGCGCGAATTCATCGAATTCGCCATCGATCAGGGCGTGCTGCGCTTCGGTGAGTTCACCCTCAAGTCGGGTCGCGTCAGTCCCTACTTCTTCAATGCCGGGCTGTTCAAGAGCGGCGCCGCCCTGGCGCGGCTGGGCCGCTGCTACGCCCAGGCCATCGAGGCCAGTGGCATCGACGCCGACGTGTTGTTCGGGCCCGCCTACAAGGGCATTCCGCTGGCCGCGACCACCGCCGTGGCGCTGGCCGAGCATCACGCTCGCGACCTGCCGTTCGCCTTCAACCGCAAGGAAGCCAAGGACCACGGCGAGGGCGGCAATATCGTCGGCGCCCCGCTTGCCGGGCGTATCCTGATCATCGACGACGTGATCACCGCCGGCACTGCGATTCGCGAAGTGATGGCGCTGATTGATGCTGCCGGCGCCGAGGCGGCGGGAGTGGTGATCGCTCTCGACCGCCAGGAGCGCGGTGCTGGCGAGCTGAGTGCCATCCAGGAAGTCGAGCAGCACTACGCCATGCCGGTGATCAGTATCGTCACCCTGGATATGGTGCTCGAGTACCTCGAGCAGCACGCCGGCGAGTCGATGCGGCCTCACGCCGAGGCGATTCGCGCCTATCGCGCCCGCTACGGCGTGGGTCATTGACTCGCGTTTTTCCATCAGCCCTGTACGTGAGAGACATGCCATGCAACGTACCTTCCTCGTCCTGGCCGGCAGCACGCTGCTGCTGGCTGCCAGCGCCGCCTCTGCGGCCAGCAGCCTCGACCTCAACCTGAGCGGCGACGCCGTGCAGTTCGACGCCGCCGGCGAAATCGCGCCGGGCATCGCCCTGGGTGGCGGCATCCTGCACAGCGACTACCGCGACGATGCCACCCAGGGGCATATCCAGCTGCTCGGCGTGGATCGCAACAGCGACCTGGACATCGGCATCGGCGCGCGCTGGAGCCAGTATGACACCGACTATGGTAACGGCGGCGGGCTCGGCCTGGGCGGCTACGGCTATGCCTATCTGCCCCAGGCACCGGCGGTGTCGCTGGGTGGCTATGCGTTCTACACGCCCAGCGTGGTGACCACCAGCGACCTCGACGACAGCCTCGAAGTCGGCGTGCGAGCGCGCTATGCCTTTACCCGCAACGTCGACGGCTATGTCGGCTATCGCCGCCTGCGCGCCGACTTCGACACCTCGCCGGGCAACCAGACGCTGGACAGTGGCGCCCATGCCGGGGTGCGGCTGACCTTCTGATCCACCGCCCGCGGCGCTTTCTCGGGCCCCTCGGCCTTGCCGAGCCGGGCCCGAGTGCGTTGGGGCCCGACACGCGGATAGTGCATGCTCGACGTGGTGCTGTACCAACCCGAGATACCGCCCAATACCGGCAACCTGATCCGGCTGTGCGCCAATACCGGTTTCCGGCTGCATCTCATCGAGCCGCTGGGCTTCGTGCTCGACGACAAGCGCCTGCGGCGTGCCGGGCTCGACTACCACGAGTGGGCGGCCGTCCGTGTGCACCGCAACTGGCCGGCCTTTCTCGACGCGGTGGCTCCCGAGCGTCTCTTCGCCGTATCGACCCGCGGCCGCAGCGGCTACCATGAGCCGAGCTATCGCCACGGCGATGCGCTGGGGTTCGGCCCCGAGACCCGCGGCCTGCCCCAGGCGCTGCTCGATGCCCTGCCCGCCGAGCAGCGCCTGCGCATTCCCATGCTAGCCGATAGCCGCAGCCTGAACCTCTCCAACGCCTGCGCCATCATCGTCTACGAGGCCTGGCGGCAGCTGGGGTTCGCCGATGCCAGTGAGCCCACCAAGGAGTAAGCGATGTCGATCCAGCAGCGCCTGGCCAAGCTCAATCCTCGCCAGCAGGACGCCGTGCGCTACATCGACGGGCCCTGCCTGGTGCTGGCCGGCGCCGGCTCGGGCAAGACCAGCGTGATCACCACCAAGATCGCCTACCTGGTGCAGGAGTGTGGCATGAGCGCCCGGCGCATCGCCGCTGTGACCTTTACCAACAAGGCCGCCCGCGAGATGAAGGAGCGCGTGGGGCAGATGCTCAAGGGCAAGGAGGGCCACGGCCTGACTGTCTCGACCTTCCACACCCTGGGCCTCAACATCATCCGCGGCGAGCTCAAGGCGCTGGGTTACAAGCCGGGCTTCTCGCTGTTCGACCCCGAAGACGCCAAGGCGCTGCTGCGCGACCTGATGAACAAGGACGCCCAGGTCGACGCCGAGCAGATCAACGCCGTTCAGGGGCAGATCTCGCAGTGGAAGAACGATCTGATACTGCCCGGCGAGGCGTTGTCCCACGCCGTGGACGACGACCAGCACTTCGCGGCGCGGGTCTATGAAGCCTACGGCCGCCACCTCAAGGCCTACAACGCCGTGGACTTCGACGACCTGATCCTGCTGCCGGTGGTGCTGTTGCAGCGCGACCCCGAGGCGCTGGCGCGCTGGCGGCGCAAGATCCACTACATGCTGGTTGACGAGTACCAGGACACCAACGTCTCGCAGTACCTGCTGGTCAAGCTGCTGATGGCAGAGCGCAAGACCTTTACCGTGGTCGGCGACGATGATCAGTCGATCTATGCCTGGCGCGGCGCGCGGCCCGAAAACCTGGTGACCCTGGGCGAGGACTTTCCGCGCCTCAAGGTGATCAAGCTGGAGCAGAACTACCGCTCCACCGGCACCATCCTGCGCGCCGCCAACACCCTGATCGCCAACAACCCCCACGTCTACGACAAGACCCTGTGGTCGGATATGGGCGATGGCGAGGCAATCCGCGTGGTGGTCAATCGCCACGAAGAGGCCGAGGCCGAGCGGGTGGCCAGCGAGATCCTCACCCGGCGCATCAAGGAGCGTGCCGAGTGGCGCGACTTCGCGGTGCTCTACCGCGGCAACTTCCAGGCCCGCCTGCTGGAGCTCAAGCTGCAGCACTACCAGATACCCTACAAGCTTTCCGGCGGCACCTCGTTCTTCTCGCGCAACGAGATCAAGGACGCCATGGCCTACCTGCGGCTGCTGATCAATCCCGCCGACGACAACGCCTTCCTGCGCATCGTCAACGTGCCGCGTCGCGAGATCGGCCCCGGCACCCTGGAGAAGCTCGCCAACTATGCCACCGAGCGCGGCAGCTCGCTGTTCGCCGCCTGCCACGAGCTGGGGCTCGAGCAGCTATTGCCAACCCGCGCCGTGGAGCGCCTGGGTCGCTTCACCCACTTCATCGACGGCGTGCGGCGGCGCATGGACGGCGGCGATGCGGTCCACGCCATCCGCGACATGCTGCGCGAGATGGACTACGAGGCGTGGCTCTATCAGAACGCCAGCGCGCCGACCATCGCCGAGCGGCGCATGGCCAACGTGTGGATCCTGATCGATCAGCTCGAGAAGTCGATGCAGAGTGCGCCGGACGAGACGGGGGACGAGAGCATCGCCAGCGAAGACACCGAAACCGACAGCGTGGAGGCCGCCATCTCGCGGCTGGTGCTGCGCGACATCCTCGAGCAGCAGGCCGAGGAGGACGACTCCGACCGCGTCCAGCTGCTGACCATGCACGCTTCCAAGGGCCTCGAGTTTCCCCACGTCTACCTGATGGGCTGGGAGGAGGAGCTGCTGCCGCACCGCAACGCCATCGAGGCGGGCACGGTGGAGGAGGAGCGCCGCCTGGCCTACGTTGGCATCACCCGCGCGCGGCGCACCCTGACGCTGACCCTGGCCCGCCAGCGCAAGAGCTACGGCGAGCTGATGGACTGCACCCAAAGCCGTTTCCTCGACGAACTGCCCGAGGCGGACCTGGCCTGGGAAGGCCGCGCCGACAAGGAAGACCCGGAGAAAAAGCAGGCCCGCGGCAAGGATGCGCTGGCAGGTATCCGCTCGCTACTCAACTAGGGCCTTTACCCGCCAGCAGGAACCGCCCAGACGCAGGAAAGGCGCCGAATGGCGCCCTTCCAAGCAATGACCGTCAACTGCTCAGGTCATTTATTCAGACTCGGCGACCATGAAGTCGACGATGGCCTCGACCTCTTCATCGGAGAGGCTGGTGTTGCCTCCCTTGGGCGGCATTGCGCCGATGCCGTTGATGGCGTGGTCGTAGAGGGTCTCCATGTCCTGGTCGAGACGATCGCCCCAGTCCTCACCCAGGATCGGCGCGCCGGCGGCACCGCTGGCGTGGCAGGCCGCACAGCCGCCGCTGGCGTAGAGCGCCTCGCCGTCCAGGCCGTTGTCGTCATCGCTGGCGGCAGCCTCATCTTCTGCAGCGGCCTCATCGCTGGCTTCGGCGACCTCTGCCTCATCACCGTTAGCCTCTTCAGCCATTTCGGCCTCGTCATCGCCGCCAATCTCAGGCAGATCGCCGTCGTAGACGGATTCGACCAGGTAGTTGGTAGACGCCATCACCTCTTCATCGGAGAGGTTGGGATTACCGCCCTTGGGTGGCATGGCGCCGATGCCGTTGATGGCGTGGTCGTAGAGGGTCTCGATGCCCTGGTCGATGCGATCGGCCCAGGCGTCGGCGTCGTCCATCATCGGCGCGCCGGCAGCACCGCTGTCGTGGCAGGCGGCGCAAACACGACCGTAGATGGCCTCACCGTCGATACCGTTACCGTTCTCCGCGGCAGCGTCGCCGCTTTCCGCGGCTGCAGCGGTGCCGCAGTCCTGGCCCTGCAGGCACACCTGGCCCACCGGCCGGAGGCGCTCGGCAATGGCATCATGATCGGCCTCGGCGTGTGCTTGGGAGGCGGCCGCCACGGCCAGGCCCAGGGTGGTCAGGCACCCGATGATCAACTTGCTGGAATTCACTCTCACCACCTCTTCCGGTCCGGTATCGAGAACTGCTCGATGCATTATTGTGTGAGGCGCCGCCATGCCACCCAGTAGCCGCGCCAGGCACGAAGAATGGCCACAGTATACCGGCAAGAGGTTTGCCAGGAAAATGCCCCATTGCAGGCCATTTGGCGAAGGCCCTCGCGCTGCGGCTGTGGCGACGCTGGACACTCGCCAGGCAGGCGGTTAGCATTGTGCCCGCTTCGACGCACTGCAGCCCGCTGCAGCCGCGCGCCCATAGCTCAGCTGGATAGAGTACTGCCCTCCGAAGGCAGGGGTCGAAGGTTCGAATCCTTCTGGGCGCGCCATTATTCCAAGGGTCTACGGTTCAGCCGTAGGCCTTTTTTATGGGTTCCTCACCAAGAAGGGGCCTGTCGCAGAGCTGCTGCGTGGTTCTGTGTGTGACTAGGGGCTGAAGGCATTAAGGCGCTCGGCGCTTTGTTTGACATGCACGACGACAGGGCCGTCATGAGTTAATGCTGCTTCTATGACGTGATCGGCATCTGCGTCTTCTGAAATCGAGTAGCCTTTTACTCCGAACGATTCAGCCCAGGCAGCGAAGTCGGGGTTGGTTAATGAGGTGGCAACCGGGCGACCCGGAAATAGTTTCTGCTGAAACCCTTTGATTGTTCCGTATACCGAGTTGTCGGCAATTATGATCTTGACGTTGGCGTTGTAATGCATAGCGGTGGCAATTTCATTGCCGGTCATTAATGCCCCTCCATCACCCATGAATGCAATGACCGTGCGCTCGGGGTGGCGCATAGCTGATGACACAGCAAATGGAACACCACTGCCCATCGCTCCTGACGCACTTCCCATCAACCGTTGACCCTCACGAACGGTTAGGTATCGATGTACCCACGTAGCAAAATTACCCGAGTCGAGACAAAATATGCTACTAGGCGGGGCATAGCTGTTAATGGCAATGACAACGCGGCCGAAGTCGACACCCGTCGGACTCGGTCTTGGTGTAAAATGGGTGAGCTCTCGATATCGCTGGGTCAAGGTATCGATCCACTCCTGATTTGAAAAACCTTCCTTCGCTACGGGGTGATGCGCTAGCTCACTTAGAAAGCTTCCGCTATCCGCGACAATACCGAGCCAGGGAGTGATATTTCTACCGATCTTTTCAGCATCTGGATAAACATGAATCACGTCCTGCTTTGGCACGTAGGCATTCGGGAAAGTAAAGCCTTGTGTAGTGATATCCCCTAGCCTTGTGCCTATTGCCAAGATTAGGTCCGCTTGCTTAAGAGCCTCTGTCATGCTCGAAGGCATTACAAAACCCACCTGGCCTACCCAGTGTAGATGATCATTGGCCATCACTTCCTGTTGCTTAAATGCACCGAGTACAGGCAACTGCCATCTTTCAGAGACTTTTTGAAGAGCAGCCTTGGCTTGGTCGTCACTTATCTGGCTACCAGCAATCAGTATGGGCCGCTTTGCTTCGCTTAATCGCCTAGCGACTGCTTCAATGTCGGCGGTCGCTGGCCCTGAATGTGCCGCTTTGGGTGGGGGCGCGGGCTTAAAAGAGGAAACAGTGTCTCCTAGCATATCTTCCGGCAGGACGATGACGATCGGGCCAGGGGTGCCACTTATCGAAAGTTGCCAGGCTTGAGCGATTAGATCGTTCATTCTTGAACCATCGTGTATCTCAATAACTTCCTTGGCAATATTACCGAAGGTCATACCATAATCGACTTCCTGGAAGGCTCCCCGTCCCAATTCGCTCCTGGTGACATGGCCGATGAAAGCAAGAATCGGGACGCCATCTTGTTGCGCGGCGTGAAGGGAAATTGCCGCGTTCATGGCCCCGGGGCCGCGACTAGTGAAAAGTACCCCAGGTCGGCTGGTGAGTTTCGCGTCCGCCAGAGCCATGAATCCAGCTCCTCCCTCGTGGCGGCATGCGATGACTTCTATTTGTTGATGATTGTACATCGCATTCAATGCAGTCAGGTAGCTTTCGCCAGGGACACAGAAAACACGATCAACACCATACGCGGCCAGCTGTTGAATTAATATTTCAGCAGCAGATGATTGCATAAGAACTTCCTATTGTAATGATATTTTTTAATGGAAAAAGCCGGAGCGCATCCGGCTTGTATAAGATTTAAATCAAAATTCGATGTTGCCTGCTGCTTGTATTAGGGCCTCTTCATTTGTCGACAAGAAATCGCGGTATTCTTGGCCTTGCAGGAAAAGCGGTACTGATCCGAGTTCATTAATCAAGCGCTGCTGAAGCTCTTCATTCTCCAACGCCTTTTCGAAAGCACTAGCGAGGGTGTCGATATGTTCCTGAGGGGTACCTTTAGGAGAAAAAATGCCTCGGCTAGTAGCAGACTCCATATCAATCCCCATTTCATGGAACGTGGGGATGTCTTCTAGGCCATTTAGTCTTTCGGAGTGCGCTACACCGAGTGCACGCAGTGTGTCATCTTCATAGAATGAAGAGCAACATGCTGCGTTGGTAATGGTAAAGTCGATTTCTTGGGCCATTAATGCAGCCATTTGTTCTGCCGTGTCAGCATAGCCAATCATTCGAACATCATCCATATTGATATCCATGGCCTCAAACATCTGCATCCAGAAGAAATGGTCGGTTGAGGTCGGTATCATGCTAAACCGAACCTCTCCGGGATTATCTGCGATGTACTGAGGTATTTCGCTGGCATCCTGGACGAGGTGGTCTGGATAAGTGGTTGGCATATTGAATGTTTGGGTAAGCCGTGCGACAGGGTCAAAGGCGTCATACGAGTAGTCGACCATACCCGCTATCTTGGATAGGGCGATATTATCGTGCCCCCCGAGAATTGTGTATCCATCAGGTTCGGCTTGCATGACGTGCCGAGACCCCAACGTGGCACCAGCTCCTGACATATTTACTGGAACAATCGACACCCCTAGTTCTTTCTCAGCTTCACGTGCAATTTGACGGAATATGATATCCGTGGGGCCTCCTGCGCCGTAAGGGATAATCAAACGAATATCTTGACTAGGGTAGGTCTCTGCCGCAGCACTGGTTGCAAAAGTTGCTGCTGTCAAAGCGCCAATGAGGGCAGCTTTCTTGACGTTATTAAGTGGCATATTTCACCATGCAAAGTAATTTTCGTGAATTGTGCTTATTGTGTGGTGCGAACCATCTATTTTGTTTTGGACGCGCGCTTACGGTACTAGGTATCTGTCTTAGCCTTACCTGTGCTTCGGCAGTTGCTTATTAATACCCTATTCCTGCTTCGCTAGGCGTGTCGTCCGTTTTACAAAGCCAAAAGATAGAGATATTTATCCATCATATCGGCATTTGTGCAAAATATCGATATTATCCGCATACCTAATTTAGTACCGCCGCTGGTCGCCGTCAAGTTTCCGCACGCGACGGATGGCACATGGCTTTCAAAAGAGGCCGCCGCATAGGACGGCCTCATACGAGCGCACTGTGGGGGATGGATTTCACGGATGACGCAAGCTGGTAGAGCGGAAACGCTGCATAAATCCCGGCGCAGCAGGCCAAACTGCCGCTCCAGCAGGCCCTGCAAGACGGGATCGAGGCGCGGCAAATGCCCACGAAAGCACCACACCATGACCACAAGGCGTCTCGCCAGCAGGGCCGTGATCGATCGGCCGGTGCACTGCGCATCTTGCTAAGATAACTTCTCATGACGCAGATCAATGCCCATTTGCACCAAAGGTGTGCAATTGTGCCAAAGATAGCTGGCTAATAGAAATCTCGGCACCGATAGTCGCTCTCGAGAACGCATTGCGACGCTAGCCCCATGGCCGTTTGTCGCCCTCGTGATACTTAGCCGGTGTCCACTAGTGCTGGGTTAGATCAGGCGTCGGATACACCACCGAGTCTACCGTCACTGGTAATCTCACAACCGCTGAATATCGATCACGTAGCCGACGATGGGGTAGCCGGCCTTGCGGGCGGCCTTCTCGGCGTCCATCTGCGCCTCCAGTTTGGAGATGCTGGTGGAGTGGTATTCGAAGGCAGTGTCCATCTCGAGTTGTTTGGTGCGCACCGCTAGTTTGACGATATGCCCAGTCTTCATCGACTTGGCGTCGTGCTTGTCGAGCTTGACGGGACGCGTGGCGGGCTTGCTCGGGGTGGTCGTCGGTTTGGTGTCAGGCTTGAGGAAGTCCTCGATCTCCTGCTGCATGCGTTGTTCGAAATCGGTTAACTCTGAGCTCATGGGCAACCTATGGATGACTATTGGGTGCCTGCATGATAGCCGAGTAAGGCCAAGCCCGGCTATTGCCGGGCAAGGGGATTGCCAGCTCAGCCAACGCCCTGTTCGATCATGGCGTCGGCGACCCTGCGGAAGCCGGCAATGTTGGCGCCCAGCACCAGGTTGCTGGGCTCGCCGAACTCCTCGGCGGTGTCGGCGCACTGCCGGTGGACACTGGCCATGATCGCCTTGAGCTTGGCGTCGACCTTCTCCAGCGGCCACTGCTGCATGCTGCTGTTCTGGGCCATCTCCAGCTGGCTGGTGGCCACGCCGCCAGCGTTGGCCGCCTTGCCGGGGCCGTAGGCGACCCTGGCTTCCAGGAACAGGTCGACGGCGTCGGCGGTGGCGGGCATGTTGGCGCCCTCGCTGATGCAGTCGACGCCATTGCCGAGCAGCGTCTCGGCATCGGCCTTGGTCAGTTCGTTCTGGGTGGCGCAGGGGAAGGCGGCGTCGGCCGGGATGCGCCACACCGCATGGCCGTCGGCCGGGTAGTCGCCGGCTGGGACGTAGTGGGCCTCGGGGTGCGTAGCCAGGTAGGCCTCCAGCGAGACGCGCTTGACCTCCTTGAGCTCCTTGAGCAGCGCCAGGTCGATGCCGCGCGGATCGTGGAGCATGCCGCAGGAGTCGGAGCAGGTGATCGGCGTGGCGCCCAGTTCATAGAGCTTTTCGATGGTGTAGATGGCCACGTTGCCGGCGCCGGAGACCAGGCAAGTCTTGCCCTCAATGCTCTTGTCGCGGGCTTCGAGCATGCTCTGGGCGAAGTAGACCGCGCCGTAGCCGGTAGCTTCCTTGCGGCCAAGCGAGCCGCCCCAGCTCAGGCCCTTGCCGGTCAGCACGCCCTCGTAGCAGCCGGTGAGGCGCTTGTACTGGCCGAACAGATAGCCGATCTCGCGGGCGCCCACGCCGATATCGCCGGCCGGCACGTCGGTAGCGGGGCCGATATGCCGGTACAGCTCGCTCATGAACGACTGGCAGAAGCGCATGATCTCGGCGTCTGACTTGCCCTTGGGGTCGAAGTCCGAGCCGCCCTTGCCGCCGCCGATCGGCAGCCCGGTCAGGGCGTTCTTGAAGATCTGCTCGAAGCCCAGGAACTTGATGGTGCCGGAGGTCACGCTGGGGTGGAAACGCAGCCCGCCCTTGTAGGGCCCCAGCGCCGAGTTGAACTGCACCCGGTAACCCTTGTTGACCCGCACCTTGCCGGCGTCATCGGTCCAGCAGACGCGGAACATGATCTGGCGCTCGGGTTCGACGATGCGCTCGATGATGCTGTGGTCGTGGTAGTAGGGGCTGTGCTCGAAGAGCGGGCGCAGGCACTCGAGGACCTCTTCGGCGGCCTGGTAGAACTCGGTTTGGGCCGGACTGCTGTGGCGCAGGCGTGAAATGGTGTCATGGACATAGGGCATTCGACGTTTCCCCAACAGTAACGATTGTTGACGGTACAGCGACTCAATGCACCATTATGCAGCAGCTGCATGGCCCATGTCGGAAATGGCAGTTATCGCGAGGCGAAATTCGGCAAAAAAAGAGGGTTTTCTGGCACCAAGGTGGTGCGCCATAAATGTAGGACAAATGCTGGTTAAACGCACTGGCGGACGTGCTTGCCCGCCAGTGAAGGGGGTACGGGGCCGCGCCGAGGTCAGGGCGCGACGCTGGCGCCCTGGATGCCGTGGCGCTCGAGGGCGCGTTCGACGAAGCCGTTGGCCTTCATCTCCTCGACGAACTCACGCAGGCATTCGGCGGCGGCCTCGCCATGGCCCTTGGGCAGGCCCATGGCTTGCTGGATCACCATGAAACGACCCGGTAGCAGGCGCAGGCCGTTATGCTGCTGGCGGTCCTGCTCCAGTTGCTGCTTGACCCCGGCGGCAACCTCGAGCCGCTGCTCGACAAACTGCGCCACCACCGCGGTGGAGGTTGGGGCGCGGACGATCTCGGCCTGCTCGAGTTCGCGGCTCAGGTAGAGGTCGTAGGCGCTGCCCTTGCCCACCACCACCCGGTTGCCGGCACGGTCGACCTGCTCGTTGTCGGTCAGCGGCGAGTCGTCGTGTACCAGGTAGCAGCCCTCGATCAGCACATAGGGGGCGGTGAAGTGGATGCCTTCGCCGCGCAGCGGGTCGACGGCGAAGAAGCCGATATCGGCGCGCTCGGCGGTCACCGTCTCGACCGACTGGCCGGCGGAGTCGAAGGCCAGCAGCTCGATCTCGACGCCCAGCCGCTCGGCGAAGGCCCGCGCGAGGTCGACGGAGACGCCGCAGGGCGCACCGCTGTCAGGCTCGCGGCCGGCCAGGATGGGGTTGCCGAGGTTGATGGAGGCGCGCAGCACGCCGGTGGGGGCCAGGGTGTCGCGCAGGGCGGAAGAGATCTGCATGGAAGCCTCGTGGGTCGCTCGTGGTCGATGCGTCCACGGTAAGCAATCCGCGTCGCCGGGGGAAGCCAGACGTTGTGTGCGTCCAGCGCGGCACGTTTTTGCTCTACACTAGCCAGCTTTGGCTGAGAGCAGGCAGGTGTCGGAGAGTGCCTGATAAGGAGTGAGACCTTGGATCTCGTTTGGTGGTTGGCCTATATGGCGCTGGGCGGTTTCGTCGGCCTGATGGCCGGGCTGCTGGGAATCGGCGGTGGCGGCATCATGGTGCCGGTGCTGACCTCGCTGTTCGTGCTGCAGGGCGTGCCCCACGAGCACCTCGCCCACCTGGCGCTGGGCACCTCGATGGCCGCCATCGTGCCGTCGTCGCTGTCGAGCCTGCGCTCGCATCACCGCCACGGCGCGGTGCGCTGGCAGGTGGTGCGCTATATCACCCCGGGTGTTCTGGTGGGCACCTTTCTGGCGACTTTCGTTGCGGCGCTGATTCCCACCCGCGGGCTAGCGATCTTCTTTGCCTGCTTCATGCTGCTGATGGCGACGCAGATGCTGATCAACCTCAAGCCCAAGCCGACGCGGGGCCTGCCGGGACCGCTCGGGGTGAGCGTGGTAGGTGCCGGTATCGGCGGGATCTCGGCGCTGGTGGCGATCGGCGGCGGGGCGCTCACGGTCTCGTTTCTTACCTGGTGCAATACCAAGATTCAGCACGCCATCGGTACCTCGGCGGCGGTGGGGCTACCGATCGCCCTGGCCGGCGCGCTGGGCTATCTGATCAACGGCTGGGGCGTGGCGGGCCTGCCTAGCGCGGCGCTGGGCTACGTCTATCTGCCGGCGCTGCTGCTGATGGCGCCGCTAAGCATTCTCACCGCCCCCATAGGGGTGAGGCTCGCCCACCGCCTGCCGGTGGCGACCCTCAAGCGGGTGTTCGCGGTGATGCTGGTGATCCTGGCCATGCAGATGGTCTATACGGTTTCCTCAGCGTAGCGGGTCGAGCAGTTCGCTTAGCCCGTTATGATCGATCTCATGCATCAGCGCCAGCAGCCGGCCCAGCTCGCCGGTGGGGAATCCCTCGCGGGCGAACCAGGCCAGGTAGGGGCCGGGCAGGTCGGCGAGCAGGCGCCCGGCGTACTTGCCGTAGGGCATCTTCATGGTGACCAGGGTCTGCAGGTCCTCGGGGTGCATCGGCGGCGGTCCTCGATGGTTGAATCGCCGCCACTCTACGATGCCTGACGCAACAAGGCCATTGCCGCCTAGACCGAGACACCGAGATAGCGCCCCAGCGTCGCTTCATCGGACATCGACTCGCCGCCGGCGGTCTCATGCACGATCTGGCCTTCCGACATGAAGTAGGCGCGATCGGCCGCCATCACCGCGGCCTTGACGTTCTGCTCGATCAGCAGCACCGCGACCCCCTCGCGGCTCAGCGCCTTGAGGCTCAGGGCGACGTCCTCGACCACGGCTGGCGCCAGACCCTCGGTCGGCTCGTCGAGGATCAGGCAGCCCGGGTTGGTGACCAGGGCCCGGCCGATGGCCAGCATCGAGCGCTCACCGCCGGATATCTGGTCGCCATAGGCCCGACGGCGTCGGCCCAGCGAGGGAAACAGCTCGAACACGCGGCTGGTCGTCCAGTGTTGCCCGGCGGGACCCGTGCGGGCGTTCAGCTGCAGGTGCTCGTCGACGCTGAGTGATGGAAACAGACGCCGCCCCTGGGGCACGTAGCCGACCCCCAGGTGGGCGATACGCTGCGGCGGCCAGCCGAGCACCTGCTGCCCGAGCAGCTCCACCGAGCCGCGTGCCTGGGGCGGGTCGAGCCCCATCAGCGCCCTCGCCAGGGTGGTCTTGCCCACCCCGTTGCGGCCCATGATCGCCACGCACTCCTTGCCGACGCGGAAGTTGAGGTCCTGCAGCGCCAGGCCCAGGCCGTAGTGGGCCTCGAGTCGTTCGACGCTTATCATCGTTTCAGCCATCGGCACGCCCCAGGTAGATGTCGCGCACACCCTGATGGGCGGCAATCTCGTCGGGGCTGCCCTCGGCGAACATTTCGCCCTGGTGCAGCACGGAAATGCGGTCGCTCAAGGCCAGCACCATCTCCATATCGTGTTCGATCATCAGCAGCGTCACCTCCTGGGGCAGGTTGCGCAGGATGCCCTGCAGCACCTGGCGCTCGGCATGGGAGAGGCCGGCTGCGGGCTCGTCGAGCAGCAGCAGCCGCGGCCTTTGGGCCATGACCATGGCAAGCTCCAGTTGGCGCAGGGTGCCATAGGAGAGGTTGGCCACCGCCTCGTCGAGCACCGGCGTCAGCCCCAGCTGCTCGGCGGTGGCCATCAGGTCGTCGTCCAGCCGCGACTGCCAGGGCTGCCAAAGCGACGGTAGCCGGCCATTCCCCCTTGCCAGAGCCAGGTTCTCCCGGACCGTGACCGAGGGCACCAGGGTCGACACCTGGTAGGTGCGACCCAGCCCCTTGAGAGTGCGCTGGATGACCGTGTCGCGGGTAATATCGTCACCGAAGAAACCGATCGAGCCGCGATCGGGCTTGAGCTCGCCGGCGATCATGTTGAACAGCGTGGTCTTGCCGGCGCCGTTGACGCCGATCAGCCCGCGCCGCTCGCCGGCGTCCACCCGCAGATGGACGTCGCTGGCCACCATCAGCGAGCCGAAGGACTTGGCCAGGCCGGCGACCTCCAGCGCCGGCGTAGTGCTCATGGCAGGCTGTGCGTCAGTCATAGTAGGGGTCCGAACAGTTGCTTGGCGGGAAGTCGCGGCTGTCGGGCTCCCCGGCGAGATACTCCTCAGCATCGAAGGGGCCGAACTGGCTGACACTCTCGTAGGTCTCGATCGGCACGTTGACCAGGCGGCCATCGACTTCCTTGACCTCGTTGATGTAGATGTTCTGCACCGGGTTGCCGTAGTCGTCGAGGTGGAAGGGGCCGCGCGGCGCATCCGGCATCTCGGTCTCGCGAAGTGCGGCGATCAGCGCGTCGCGGTCGCCGCCGTTGGCGCTCTCGAAGGCGTTAACGGCCATCTTGAAGGCCACATAGCCGTGCTCGGCCGGCGCCAGTGGCATGACCTCGTCGCCATGCTTCGCCCAGAAGGCGTCGCGGAACGCCAGGAAGTTGTCGCTCTCCAGGCCTTCGGCATACTGCAGCGCCGAGAGGCCGCCGATGGCCTGCTCGCCCATCTCCGGCAGGTCGCCCACGGCGAAGAAGTTGGAACCGCCCAGCAGCGGCATGCGCGCGTCGATGCCGAAGTCGTGGTACTGCTGGAAGAACGCCAGGCCGTCGCTGCCCGCGCCATTGTAGAGCAGCGCATCGCCGTCCGGCAGGGTCGCAAGGATCGAGCTGTAGTCGGAGGTGCCGGTGGGGTGCCAGATGCGCTCCACCGACTCCCCGCCCGCGGCGCAGAAGCCCTTGAGGAAGCCGCCCAACTGGTTGTAGGGGAAGGAGTAGTCCTGGCCCACCGCAATGATACGCTGATGTCCCAGCTCCTCGGCGACGTACTCGCCGAAGGCGAACATCGGCTGTGCCCCGGTCCAGCCGGCGCGCACCACGTTTTCTGCGCGGTCGCGCATGGTGATGTCTTCGGGGGCCGAGTAGGAGATCACCGTCGGTATCCCCGAGCCCTTGGCCCACTCCAGGCCGGCCAGGCCGGTACCGCCCAGCACCGGGCCCACCACCAGGTCGACGTCATCCCGCGACTCCATGGCGCGCAGCCGGTCGACGGTGGTCTCGGCATCGCCCTGGGAGTCGTAGAACTCGACCTCGATATTGAGCGCCTCCAGTCGGTCGGCAAGTTCCTCCTGGGCCAGCTCAACGCCCATGCGCTGCTGCTCGCCGAAGAAAGAGAACACCCCGGTGGTGGGGCCGATCACGCCGACGCGTAGGGTGTCGTCGGCCTGCAGGTGGGCGGTGGCGGCCAGCGAGAGGGCCGACATTCCACCGATGATTAGTGTCTTGGCATGCTTCATGGCTCTTCTCCTCGGGTTGTTGTTGTCACAGAAGCCTGGGGCTTCGACTTGCGCTTGAAATACTGCTCAGCCACCTCTGCCAGCCCGCGTGGCATCAGCAGAATCGAGAGCAGCAGAACCGCACCGATCACCATCATGTGCCGGTCGGTGTATTGGGAAACCAGGGTTTCCAGGGTAATCAGCACGGCCACCCCGATCGCAGGGCCCAGCAGGCTGCGATAGCCGCCCAGCACCGCGGCGGTCAGCACCCACACGGCGTGGCCGAGGCCCAGCGGTGACGGCGACATGATGCCCATGTCGTAGACCAGGAAGATCCCCGCCACGCCGGCAATGGCGCCCGCCAGCACGAAGGCGCTGAAGCGGGCCAGGGCGACGGGATGGCCGAGCGCGCGCATGCGCTGCTCATTCTCCTGTATGCCCAGCAGCAGCAGTCCGAAGGGCGAGCGGTAGAGGCGCCACATGGCGAGGTAGATCGCCACCGTGACCGTTGCGACCAGTGCGTAGAAGACCCGGGTGTCGTTGAGATTGAGGTCCCCATACACCGGCATGCGTACCCCGGCGATACCGTTGTAGCCGCCGGTGACATCGACCCACTGGAAGGATAGCGCCCAGACCATCTGGCCTAGTGCCAGGGTCAGCATCAGGAAGCTGACCTTGCGCGAGCGCACCGTCAGCAGGCCGAAGATCACCGCGCTCAGCGTGGTCAGCAGCAGCGCGAGCGCGACCACCAGTGGGAAGGGCAGGCCGAAGCGCACCCCCAGGATGGCGACGGTATAGCCACTGATGCCGGCGAAGGTGGTCTGGCACAGAGAGAACCAGCCTAATCGGCCGGCCAGCAGCGAGAAGCTCAGCGCTGCCAGGGCGTAGATCATCGCCCGGTTGGCCTGGGAGACCGCGTAGTTGCCCATCAGCAGCGGCCAGGCCAAGAGGGCGACGAGGATCACCAGAATGATCAGGTATTCGCGTTTCATGTAGCCCTCCCGAACAGGCCCTGGGGGCGAAAGACCAGGATCAGCGTCATCGGCAGGAACAGGAAGAACAGCGCGAACTGCGGCAGGTAGCCGGTGGCGAAGCTCGACACCATGCCGGTGATCAGCGCGCCTATCGCCGCCCCCTTGAGCGAGCCCATGCCACCGATGATGATCACCACCAACGAGAGCATCAGCACCCGCACGTCGAGCCCCTGGGTAAGCGACATGTAGGAGGTGCCGATCACCCCGGCGATGCCGGCCAGAAAGCTGGCCACGGCGAACACGCCGCCGAACAGCAGCGGCACGTTGATGCCCTGGGACATGGCGGTTTCGCGATCATCGACGCCGGCGCGGATGGCGGCGCCGAGGCGGGTATAGGTCATCACCAGCCACAGTACGATGCCCAGCAGCACGGCAAAGACCATGATCAGCACCCGGAAGTAGGGGTACATCATCACGCCGAGGTCCACCGGTGCGCGCAGCTCGCGGGGCAGCGGCAGGCTCACCGGCTGCCCGCCGTAGACCACCAGCAGGGCGTCGGCGATGATCAGCCCCACGGCGATGGTCAGCAGCGCCTCGGAGAGGTCCAGGCCGCGTACGCGCTGCAGCAGGAAACGCTCCATCAGCAGCCCGCCGACCAGGGCGATGCAGCCCCCAGCGAGAATGCCCAGGGTCAGGCTGCCGCTGTCGCGAATCACCTGGACCCCGACGTAGCCGCCCAGCAGGTAGAAGGCGCCGTGGGCCAGGTTGACCACCCGCATCAGCCCGAAGGCCAGGGTCAGGCCGCTGGCCATGATGAACAGCAGCGCCGCCATGGTCAGGCCGTTGAGGGCCAGGAAGTAGAAGGTGTTCATTGCCACACCTCCCAAGCGTAGTTGAAGCACATGGTAAATCAGCCCCGGCGAATATTCTTGAAGGCTCGGGTCTGCTCGGTCAGGGCGCGCTCGGTGGGCAGGCGCTCCATGCTCGAGGCGCCGTAGAAACCGTGACAGCCGGAACAGCGGGCCAGGATGTACTCGGCGTCCCCGGGGTCGGCAATCGGGCCGCCGTGGCAGAGCACGATAATGTCATCACGCACGGCTCTGGCCGCCGCCGCCCAGTCGTTGATGGCGCCTATGCAGTCGTCCAGGCTCATGGCGGTCTCGGCGCCGATGCTGCCCCCGGTGGTGAGGCCCATGTGGCAGACGATGATATCGGCGCCGGCCTCGGTCATGGCGCGTGCGTCGTCGGCGCTGAACACATAGGGGGTAGTGAGGAGTCCTGCCGCCCGCGCCTGGCGGATCATCTCCACTTCCTGGGCATAGCGCATGCCGGTCTCTTCGAGGTTGGCGCGGAAGGTGCCATCGATCAGGCCCACGGTGGGGAAGTTCTGCACGCCGGCGAAGCCCATCACCTTGAGCTCGGCCAGAAAGGGCCCCATGAACACGAAGGGGTCGGTGCCGCAGACGCCGGCTAGTACGGGGGTGTTCTGGGTGACCGGCAGCACCTCGCGGGCCATCTCCTTGACGATCTCGTTGGCATTGCCGTAGGGCATGATGCCGGCCAGCGAGCCGCGTCCGGCCATGCGGTAGCGTCCGGAGTTATAGATCACGATCAGGTCGATGCCGCCGGCCTCTTCGCACTTGGCTGACAGGCCGGTGCCGGCGCCGCCGCCAACGATGGGCTCGCCGCGTGCCACCATGGCTTGGAAGTGCGCCATCAGCGCTTCTCGATTCCACTTCTTCAATTTGGTCTCCTTGAACGTGTTGCCATGACCTCGCGGAACTGCTCGACCAGCTGTGCAGCGAAGGCCGGGTCATTGATGTGATGGGGGCTGCGGATCAGTTGGCGCTGCGGGGTCTGCTCGACGGTGGCTTCGAGCGCCTCGAACAGCGCGGCGTCGGCCGCTGGGTCGTGGAACGGCTGGCCGGGAGCGTCCAGTGCCGAGACGCCGCCTTCGGGGAGCAGGAAGCGCAGCGGCCCACGGCTGCGGTTGAGCTTGTCGCCGATCCAGCGCCCCATGCGGGCGTTCTCCTCGGCGGTGGTGCGCATCAGCGTGATCTGCGGGTTGTGCTCGTAGAGCAGGCGCTGGCGGTAGGCTGCCGGCAGGGAGTCCGGGGCGCCGAAGTTGACCATGTCCAGCGCCCCCACCGAGCCGACGTAGGGCAGCGTGGTACGTGCGACGATATCGAGGCGCGTGTCGCCTGCACTGAATACGCCACCCATGAACAGGTCGCAGATCTCGGTGGTGGTGACGTCCAGCAGGCCTTCGATCATGCCGCTGTCGGCGAGCTTCTCCAGCGACTGGCCGCCGGTGCCGGTGGCGTGGAACACCAGGCAGTCGTAGTCGGCCTCGAGGCCGGCGCAGAGCTGGTTCACGCAGTCGGTGGTGACGCCGAACATGCTCAGGCCGATGGCCGGCTTGTCGTCGGCCACCGCCGGAATGCACTCGCGCAGCATGCCGGCCAGGGCGTGGGCGGCATTGCCCAGCACCCGCCGCGAGATGCGGTTGAGGCCTGCCACGTCGGTGACCGAGTAGAGCATGGCGATGTCGCTGGGGCCGACGTAGGGCGCGACGTTGCCGGAGGCGATGGTCGAGACCAGCAGCTTGGGCACGCCGATATCCAGCTCGCGCAGCGCCGGGGCGATCAGCGCGGTGCCGCCGATGCCCAGCGCGCCGCCCAGATCGTCGCGCGCAGGCAGCCAGCGGCGTAGCGCCTCGGCCATGGCGGCCACCGCGCGGCCACGGTCGTTGACGAACACCGCGGCCGCGCCGTCGGGGTGGCAGGCGGCGACCTCGGCGGCGCTGATGTCGGCAGCACCCTGGTCGTCGCCCTGGGTGCCGACGTCGACGATGCAGCTGGCCACGCCAGCGGCGGCCAGCCGCTCACGTAAATAGCGCAGTTCGGTGGCCTTGGTGTCGCAGGTGCCGATCAGATAGGCGATGGGTTGCATGAGTGCCTCCTAGCGGCCGACTTCCGCCGCGCCTTCGAAGGCCAGCCGGAAGGTGTCGGTAACGCGCTGCACCACGTCATCATGGTCAGCATCGTCGACCTCGAACTCCGCCCACCACTCGCCGAAGCAGTGGCCGCTGGTGGTGATCGGCTTGAGGCGCATCTCCGACACATAGCCGCGCACCGGCAGCGCCGGGGCGTCGAGAATGCGGTAGCAGCACAGGTGCTCGCGGTCGGAGAGCGACAGCAGCTCTTCGCGGATGGCGTTGCCGTCGTGGTCGTGGAAGTGTCGTACGCAGCCGAGCTGGTCGGCGGGCTTGCCGTCCTCGATATAGCTCTTGGCGAAGAACGGGTGGTAGTCGGGCAGGCCGTTGAAGTCGCGCAGTACGCGCCAGGCTTGCTCCAGGCTGATCGGCATTACGGCACTGACATAGACACGGGTCATGATGTGCTCCTTGTGTTGGCGTGGCTCATGCGATGGCCTTGAACTGGCGGATCTGCTCGGTGAGGGCGATCTCGGTGGGCAGCCGCTCCATGCTCGAGGCGCCGTAGAAGCCGTGGCACTGCTTGCTCTCGCGCATCACATAGGCGGCGTCCTCGGGGTGGCGATGGGTCCGCCGTGGCACAGCACCAGCACGTCGTCGCGCACCTCCCGCGCCGCCGCCGCCCACTCGTCGATCAGCCGCACCGACTCGTCGAGGGTCTTGGCCGAGGCGGCGCCGATGGTGCCGCCCACCGTGACCCCCATATGCGCGACGATGATGTCGGCGCCGGCCTCGGTCATGGCCACCGCCTCCTCGGCGGAGAACACATAGGGCGTGGTCAGCATGCCCATCTCATGGGCCTGGCGGATCATCTCCACTTCCTGGGCGTAGGTGATGCCGGTCTCCTCGAGGCTGATGCGGAAGGTACCGTCGATCAGGCCCACGGTGGGGAAGTTCTGGACCCCGGAGAAACCCAGATCCTTAAGCTCGCGCAGCAGCTTGGGCATGATCACGAAGGGGTCGGTACCGTTGACCCCGGCCAGCACCGGGGTGTGCTTGACCACCGGCAGCACCTCCAGCGCCATCTCCTGGACGATCTGGTTGGCGTTGCCGTAGGCCAGCAGGCCGGCCGACGAGGCGCGCCCCGCCATGCGGTAGCGCCCGGAGTTGTAGATCACGATCAGGTCGATGCCGCCGGCCTCTTCGCACTTGGCCGAGATGCCGGTGCCGGCACCGCCGCCGATGATCGGCTGGCCGCGCTCGGCCATGTCACGAAAGCGCGCCATCAAGGTGGTTCTATCGAGTTGGCTCATGGGGTTTTCCTGTGCTGTAAGGGCGAGTCGCCGGTGGCTGGGGTGGCGCGGAGCGGCGGGTTCCCAGCAGCTTGCCGAGCTCGCCGACCACGCCCTGGCGGAAGGTCAGCACGCAGGCCATGAACACCACGCCGGTGATCACTGTGACCCAGGCGCCGAACGGATCCAGGTAGTGGTTGAGGGTTGAGACGATGGCGGCTCCCACGGCGGGGCCGAGCACGGTGTTCATGCCGCCCAGCAGGGTCATCAGGATGACGTCGCCGGAGGTGTGCCAGTGCACGTCGTAGAGTGCGGCGAGCTGGAAGATGATCGCCTTGAGCGAGCCGGCGATGCCGGACAGCCCCGCGGAGAGGGCGAACACCATCACCTTGTAGCGCGCCACCGGATAGCCCAGCGAGATGGCTCGCGGCTCGTGTTCGCGGATCGCCCGCAGCACCTGGCCGAAGGGCGAGTGGACGGTACGCCACACCACCCACAGCCCAACGCCGACGATGCCCAGCACCACGTAGTAGAGAGCAGTATCGCTGTTGAGGTCGATCACGCCGAGGAAGGTGCCGCGGGGAATCCGCTGCAGGCCGTCTTCGGCGCCGGTGAAGGGCGCCTGCAGGAAGAAGAAGAACACCAGCTGCGATATCGCCAGGGTGATCATCGCCAGGTAGATGCCGCTGCGGCGGATCGCCAGGGCGCCGATCACCGCACCCAGTAGCGCCGCGACCAGGCCGCCGGCGAGGATGCCAAGCTCGGTGGGCACGCCGTAGGCCTTGACCAGCTGGCCGGTGATATAAGCGCCGCTACCGAAGAAGGCGGCATGGCCGAAGGAGAGGATGCCGGTATGCCCCAGCAGCAGGTTGAAGGCGCAGGCGAACAGCACGAAGCACAGCGTCTTCATGACGAACACCGAGTACACCAGCTGCGGGAAGAAAGGCACGGCTATCAGCGCCAGCAGGCCGACGATCAGCAATGGCCAGGTCAGGGAGCGCAGATGCATGGTCAGCCCTCCTCACGGCCGAACAGGCCGGCCGGGCGCAGCAGTAGCACCAGCACCATGACCAGGAACACGATGGTCGAGGAGAACTCCGAGTAGAACACCCGGGTGAAGCCCTCCACTACGCCCAGCCCCAGGCCGGTGACGATGGCGCCCATGATCGAGCCCAGACCGCCGATCACCACCACTGCGAAGATGATGATCACCAGGCTCGAACCCATCGACGGATTGACGTGGAAGATCGGCGCGGCGAGTACCCCGGCAAACGCCGCCAGGCCCACGCCGACGCCGTAGGTCAGGGTCACCAGCCGCGGCACGTTGATGCCGAAGGCCTGGGTCAGCTCGGCGCGCTCGGTGGCGGCGCGCAGGCTGGCGCCCAGCGCGGTGCGCTCGATCACGAACCAGGTCACCAGGCAGATCATTAGGGCGGCGATGATCACGAAGCCGCGATACAGCGGCAGGATCATGAAGCCCAGATTGAGGGTGCCGCGCAGCGCCTCGGGGGTGACGAAGGGCTGGCCGGAAGAGCCGAAGGCGACCCGGAAACCGCCCTCCAGCACCAGTACCAGGCTGAAGGTCAGCAGCAGGCCGTAGATCGGGTCGAGGCCGTACAGCCGGCGCAGGAACAGCCACTCGAACAGCATGCCGAACAGCGCCACCGCCAGCGGTGCGACCAGCAGGGTGGTCCAGTAGCTGGCGCCGAGGTGCTGAGCCAGCAGGAAGGCGGTGAAGGCGCCGAGCATGAAGAAAGCGCCGTGGGCGAAATTGACGATTTTTAGCACGCCGAAGATGATCGCCAGGCCGAGGCTCAGTACCGCATAGAAGGAGCCATTGACGATACCCAGCATGAGCTGGCCCATCAGGGCCTGAATGGGCACACCGAAGATATCCATGATTGACTGCTCGCAGAGAGAACGAAGGGACGACGGTCGGTAACATGCCGCCGCCCGGAGTGGCCCCGGGCAGCGGCCTCACTCACTTACTGGTCGTTGTCGAGCAGGTGGCAGGTGCTGTTCTCCAGCGGCTGGAAGGCCTCTTCACCGGGGATGGTGGTCAACAGGCGCATGAAGTCGTAGTCATACTCCGACTCGTCGGGTGCCTTGACCTCCCACAGGTACTGGTCGTGGACCATGCGGCCATTGGGGCGGATATAACCGCCTTTGGCGAAGAAGTCGTTGATCTCCAGCTCGCGCATCTGCTCGGAGACGGCGTCCGGGTCGTCGCTGCCGGCGGCCTCCACGGCGTTGAGGTAGTGGATAGTGGAGGAGTAGTTGCCGGCGTGGGCCATGTTGGGCATGCGCCCGGTGCGCTCGTAGAAGCGCTCGGAGAACTCGCGGGTCTCGTCGTTGGCGTCCCAGTAGAAGGCGTTGGTGAGCATCAGGCCTTGAGCGGTCTCCAGGCCGAGGCTGACGATGTCGTCGTACCACAGCAGCAGGGCCGCTGGGCGCTGGTCCGGGGTGACGCCGAATTCGGCCAGGGCGTTGATGGCGTTGATGGCATCGGCGCCGGTGGAGGCGATACCGATGATCTCGGCGCCCGAGGCCTGGGCCTGCAGGGCGTAGGAGGAGAAGTCGGTGGTATCCAGCGGGTGGCGGGCCGCCCCCACGACCTGGCCGCCGGCCTCGCGTACCACCTCGGAGACCTGCTCCTCGAGGCCGATACCGAAGGCGAAGTCGACGGTTAGGAAGAACCAGGTATCACCGCCGTCCTCGACGA
Organism: Halomonas socia; assembly: GCF_010977575.1. Classification (GTDB taxonomy): domain Bacteria; phylum Pseudomonadota; class Gammaproteobacteria; order Pseudomonadales; family Halomonadaceae; genus Franzmannia; species Franzmannia socia. The sequence goes on along the minus strand of NZ_CP048812.1, from coordinate 1,149,850 downwards.
TCGACTTGCCGGTACCGTGGGCCAGCGAGTGGGCATCGTAGGTGTAGTGGGTTACATAGGGCGAGCAGTAGTCGTTGGTCAACCCGATATTGGAGGACGAGTTGACGATGGCGTGGCGCTGGCGTTCTTCGGCGACCGCCGCCACCGCCAGGGCAACCCCGGAGTTGGAGAGGTCGTTGATCATGTCCACGCCTTCGCTGTCGTACCACTCACGGGCGCGGCTGGCACCGGTATCGGCGCGGTTGCGGTGGTCGCCGTAGATGACGTCGACCGGCACGCCGCCGACCTCGCCGCCGAAGTCTTCCACCGCCATGCGCACCGCCTCCACCGCGGCCTCGCCGGAAAGGTCGGTATAGATGCCGGACATGTCGGTCAGCACGCCGATTCGCACTACGTCGTCGGAAAAGCCGTTGCTGGCCACGGCGCCGGAGGCGGCGCCCATGGCGAGCACCATTGACGACAGCGCAAAGGCTTTAAAAGGGGTCTTGGCTGGCATGATGTTCTCCTGTGCTCGTTGTAACTGTTGTTATAGTTGGCCTTGAGCAGCCGGTTTCTGTTATGTGTTGCTGCTATCAGTAAGGGCCAAAAAGAGTGATCCCGCCATGGCGTCAGAGCACGACTACCTATCCGAAACCCACATTGTGGGGGACGATACCCGGCAGTGGATTGTGCGCGTGGACGACTGCCAGGCGCTGCGCGAACGGCATATCTCCCACGTCGGGGTTGGCGATGCCGCGGTGCCCTACCAGATCGTGCGCACGCGACTCAGCGGCGCCTATATCCATGGCTCGCTGGGCGGTGAGGGGCGCATGCTGCTCGACGGCGGCTGGTGCACCATGCGTCGCAACATGATGTCCTTCGCCCCGGCACATGGCCTGCACGCCTTCCACGCCGTGCCCGACAGCCGCTGGCAATACTGCTGGGTGCGCTACCTGCCCAGCGCGCCGCGCTCGGTGGTGGGCACCATCGCGCCGATCATGCAGCACTTCGACCCCGAGCCGATGAAGCACGCCATCCTGGGCCTCTACAGCGAGGTGTTTCACGGCCAGGGCGATGCCGCCAGCTGTGCGATGTGGGGCGATACCATCGAACGCTATATCTCGCGTTTCGCCGACCCCTGGCGCCGCGATCCGCGCATCGTGGCGGTGTTCGACGCGGTGATCCCGACCCTCGAGAAGCACTGGACCATCGAGGAGATGGCCGAGATCGCCCACGTCAGCAGCGAGCACCTGCGCCGCATCAGCCGCAAGGTGTTCGGCCGTAGCCCCATGCAGCAGCTGACCCAGCTACGCATGCAGCACGCCGCCCATCTGCTGGCCACCAGCAGCCTGCCGGTGGAAGAGATCGCAGTGCGGGTCGGCTACCAAAGCCCGTTCGCCTTCTCCAAGACCTTCAAGCGCATGAAGGGCGTCTCGCCGTCGCATTTCCGCCACCACTCTCGCGAATGACGCCGTCGGCCTAGACGCCGAGGCGGGCCAGCAGCGCATCGGCGTTCTGGTCGATGCGCTGGCGGTCATAGCTGTCGACCACCTGGCCGTGATCGACCAGGTAGTGGTGGTCGGCCACTGACATCGCGAAGCGCAGGTTCTGCTCCACCAGCAGAATGGTGTAGCCCTGCGCCTTGAGGTGATGAATGGTATTGCCGATCTGCTCGACGATGGCCGGTGCCAGGCCCTCGGTAGGCTCGTCGAGCAGCAGCAGCCGCGCCCCGGTGCGCAGGATGCGGCCGATCGCCAGCATCTGCTGCTCGCCGCCGGAGAGCTTGGAGCCGGGGCTGTGCAGGCGCTCGCGGAGGTTGGGAAACAGCTCGAGGATCTGCTCGGTGGACAGGCCGCTGGCGTTGATGCGGCGCGGCAGTTCGAGGTTCTCGCGCACGTCCAGGGTGGCGTAGATGCCGCGATCCTCGGGGCAGAAGGCGACCCCCTGGCGGGCAATCTGGAAGGGGCGCTGGGCGATGGTCTCGACGCCCTGCAGGGCAATACTGCCCTGGCGGCGCGGCACGATGCCCATGATCGACTTGAGGGTCGTCGACTTGCCGGCGCCGTTGCGTCCCAGCAGGGTCACCACCTGGCCCTCGGGCACCTCGAGATCGATGCCGTGGAGCACGTGGCTCTCGCCGTACCAGGCCTGCAGGCCGCGGATGCTGAGCATCGGCACGGGGCGCTGGTCGAGTGCTGGTTCAGCCATGGGCGGCACCTCCGATATAGGATTCGATGACTCGTGGGTCCTTGGACACCGTGGCGTAGTCGCCCTCCACCAGCACCTCGCCGCGGGCCAGTACCGTGATGCGGTCGCACAGCTCGGCGACCACGCCGAGGTTGTGCTCCACCATCAATACGGTGCGCCCTTCGGCGACGCGGCGGATCAGCGCGGCGGTGCGGCCGACGTCCTCGCTGCCCATGCCGGCCAGCGGCTCATCGAGCAGCATCACCTGCGGATCCAGGGCCAGGGTGGTGGCCAGCTCCAGGGCGCGCTTGCGGCCGTAGGGCAGCTCGGCGGCGGGGGTGTCGGCCACGTCGCCCAGGCCGACGTCGTCGAGCAGCTGCTCGGCGCGCTGGCGGTGGTGATCGAGGCGGCGCAGCGAGCCCCAGAAGTCGTAGGACTCGCCGCGCTGGCGCTGCAGTGCCAGCTTGACGTTGTCGAGGGCCGTCAGGCGGCCGAACACCGCCGAGATCTGGAACGAGCGCACCAGGCCCAGGCGGGCGATCTGGTCAGGCTTGAGCGAGGTGATGTCGCGCCCCTTGAACAGGATGCGGCCGCTGGTGGGGCTGAGGAACTTGGTGAGCAGGTTGAAACAGGTGGTCTTGCCGGCGCCATTGGCGCCGATCATGGCGTGGATGGTGCCCGGCAGCACCTGGAACGAAATGTCGTTGACCGCCCTGAACCCCTTGAAGCTCTTGGTCAGGCCGGTGGTCTCGATGATTGCCTCTGGCATCTCAGGCTCCGCCGCTGTTGTCGTTATAGGCGCATGGGTCGGGCACATGGCCCGACCCTACAGTTATGGTTCATCCGCAGGCGGGATGCCATGACCGTGGCGCACGACAGGCTATCTGAAATGCACATCATGGAGCTGGCGCGAGATGCTTGAAATTCTTTACTGCATTGAAAAATATAGCGTTTATTAGGCCTTCCAGGCAGCCAGCTGGCGCAAATGCGCTTTCTGCGCCTGGCCGGGGCCTTGCGCTGCGAGGCGTACCTCGGTGCCTGGCAGGCACTGGGCGAGGCTGGCGCAGGCGCTGGGGGTGAGGGCGCCGAGGCGTGGATAGCCGCCGATGGTCTGACGGTCGTTGAGCAGCACGATGGGCTGGCCGTCGGCGGGCACCTGTACCGCGCCGAGCGGAATGCCCTCCGAAACCATGCCGCGCAGCGCACAGCGCAGTGCCGGCCCGCTGAGCCGCACGCCCATGCGGTCGGCGCGGTTGTCGACCTGCCATGCCATGTTGAAGGCGCGATACAGGCTGGCACCGCTGAAGTGGGCGAGCTGCGCGCCGGGCACCAGCGCCAGCCGGTAGCCCGCGCTGGGCATGTGCGGCGCGAGGCCCTCGGGCAGCCGGCGCTCGGCGGGCGCTTCGCCGGGCCAGCTGAGGCGGTCGCCGACGGCCAGCGGCTGGCCGTCGCCGTGCAGGCCACCGAGCCGTTCGCGCACGGTGCAGGCGCGGCTGCCCAGCACCTCGGGGGCTGTGAGGCCGCCGGGGAACGCCAGGTAGGCGCGCAGCCCGGCCAGCGGCTGGTGGAATACCAGCCGCTGGCCGGGGCGCACCGTGAAGCTGCTGCCGGGGGTGAGCGGTGCATCGTCGAGGGTGGCGGCGAGGTCGGCGCCGGCTAGCGCCAAACGCGTGGCGCGCTCGACCTCGAGGGTCAGGCCGCCACCCATGACGATCTCCAAGGCGGCGCTGTCGAGGGGGTTGCCGAGCAGCCAGTTGGCCCAGCGAAACGAGATCCAGTCGGCGGCGCCGCCCTGGGTCACCCCCAGGTGGCGTACGCCGAATCGGCCGCCGTCTTCCACCAGCGCCAGCGGACCGGTCTGCTTGACCACGATGCCGTCGCTCATGGGCGCTCTTCCAGGGGCGTGGTATCGCCGCCGTCGGCTTCGAACTCGGCGCGTGAGATGGTCTTGAAGCGGACCTTGTCGCCGGGGCGCAGCAGCGGTTCGCCGCGGCGCGCGTACTCGAACAGCGGCACCGCGGTGCGGCCGAGAATATTCCAGCCGCCGGGGGAGAGCAGCGGGTAAATGGCCGTCTGGCGATCGGCGATGCCGACGCTGCCGGCGGCGACCTTGCGCCGCGGCGTCTCGAGGCGCGGGGTGGCCAGCGATTCATCGACCAGGCCCATGAAGCCGTAGCCGGGCGCGAAGCCCAGCGCGAATACGCAGTAGTCGTGGCCGCAGTGGCGCGCGATCAGCGCCTCGACGTCGAGGCCGGCGCGCTTGGCGACCCGCGGCAGCTCCGGCCCTACGCTCTCGTCGTACCACACCGGGATCTCGTGCAGCCGTCCGGCTTGGGTGTCGGCCGGCGCCAGGCCGTCGAGGGCCACGAGCACGCGAGCGCGCGCCGTCGAATGGTCGAGCTGTCGGCAGTCGTAGTGCACCAGCAGGGTGGTGTAGGAGGGCACCAGGTCGATCAGCGCCTCGCCGAAGGCGTCGCGCAAGGCGCGGTCGGCGGCCATGACCCAGGCCATGTTGGACTCATCGATGGCGTCGAACAGGCGCACCATCAGGGCGTCCATGGCGGTGGTGTCGATACGCGGCGTCACGCCTTCTCCAGCGCCTGGAAGGCCTCACGGATGGCGCGCACCGCGGCCACCGACTCGGGGTTGTCGCCGTGCACGCAGAGGGTGTCGCTGGGCAATTGAAGGGCGGTGCCGTCCATGGCGGTCAGCGGCTCGCCCTTGGCCAGTGCCACGGCCTGGGCGACGATGGTCGCCTGGTCGTGATGCACGGCATTGGGCAGGCGTCGCGAGGCGAGGTGGCCGTTGGCGTCGTAGGCGCGGTCGGCGAAGGTCTCGAACCAGATCGTCACGCCCATGCGTGCCGCCAGCTCGCGGCTCGGTGCGGGATCGGCGGTGGACATCAGCATCAGCGGCAGGCTGGGGTCGTAGGCGCGTACCGCGCGCATTACGCTCTCGAGCAGCGCCGGGGCGCGGGCCATGTCGTTATACAGCGCACCGTGGGGCTTGATGTAGTGCAGCCGGGTGCCCTCGGCCTGGCAGATACCGGCTAGCGCGCCGACCTGGTAGAGCACCAGGTCTTCGGCCTCCTCGGGGGTGCAGGCCATGGAGCGGCGGCCAAAGCCCATCAGGTCGGGGTAGCCGGGATGGGCGCCGATGCGTACCCCGTGCTCGGCGGCCAGTGCCACGGTGCGGCGCATCACATGCGGGTCGGAGGCGTGGAAACCGCAGGCGATGTTGGCGCAGTCGACGAACGGCATGACATCGGCATCCATGCCCAGGGTCCAGTTGCCGAAGCTTTCGCCCATGTCGCAGTTGAGCAGGGGGATGGCCATGAGGACTCCTGTTATTGTTGAAGAGGGATGTTTCTTGCGGCGCGAACTCCAATATATTAACTCACCCTGTTGAGTGCCAATCGTTTTTGGCGATATTGAATATCGGCAGCCCCTATCATGTTGTTATTTAGTGGGAAAATGGTTGACGTTGCGATGCAATAGGCTTATCAATTTATTGGCGTGAGTGTTCACAAGACCAACAACAAGCGCGAGCGATGAGGTGCCAGTAAAGTATCCTCTTGTTTAGCGCTAGCCGTGGAGTAACCGATGAATTCAATAGACTGTCTCTCTCCATCTTCGCACCCGAAGGCCTGAGTCGAGATCGGCAATATGCTCGATTTCAAGGAACTCGAGGCCTTCGTGTGGGCGGTAAAGCTAGGCTCCTTTCGCAAGGCGGCCTCGCGGCTTCACCTCACCCAGCCCTCCGTCTCAGAACGGATCTCGCGGCTTGAGGCGACGGTGGGTGAGCAGCTGCTGGAGCGCTCGATGCGCCCCGTCCAGCCGACCATGCGTGGTCGAGAGTTCTTTCTGCACGCCGAGCGCATGCTCGAGCAGCGCGACGAGGCGATGAAGCTGTTCGATAGCGAAGAGGCGTTCTCCGCGCCGCTGAGGCTGGGCACCATCGAGACCATCGCCCACAGCTGGTTTCCCGATTTCATGCATCGGCTCACCGAGCGCTATCCGCGGCTGACCATCGAATTGACGGTGGATTATTCACCGGCGGTCAACCAGCGTCTGATCAACAATGAGCTGGATATTCTGCTGGCGATGAACGGCTATCTGGCGGCCGATCAGATCGACCAGATGCCGCTCAATCCCTATGAAATGGGCATGTTCGTATCGCCGCAGCACGCCGAACGCCTGGGCAGCAATCCCGAGGAGTGGATGACTCGCCTACCGTTCATTTCGTTCGGCAAGCAGGCCAGGCCCTACGAGGAACTGGTCGACTATCTCGCCGACCGCGGCCTGGCTCAACCACGCATTCACAGCGTCAATACGCTGATGACCATCGCCCGGATGACCATGGAAGGGCTAGGCATCGGCGCCCTGCCGGTGGCCACGGTGCTTGACGAGTGGCGGCGCGGCGAGCTGTATCGCCTGGCGCTGCCGGTCCCGCTGCCGGCCATGCACTACGATGTGATCTGGCGCACGGCCAATCATCCGCGCTTCTGTCGCGGCGTCGGGCAACTGGCACAGCAGTGCGCTGAGGCCTATGCCGAGGGTCGTCGCAAGGACATGGCGAACCCTGCCTTCGCGGTACGCTGGGTGCATCCCGCTCCGGCGTCCAACATTCACCCCGTACGACCATCAACATGAACAAGAGGTCTTTCATCATGCGCAAGACAATCGCTACCCCGCTGCTGCTGGTCACCGCCTGCAGCCTGGCCGCCGCGGCCACCGCCCAGGCCGCCGAGTGGACCATGGCCACGCCCTACGGCGATGCCAGCTTCCATACCCAGAATACCAAGCAGTTCGCCGAAGACGTGGCCGAGGCCACCGACGGTGAGCTGACCATCAACGTGCACAGCGGTGGCTCGCTGGTCGCCCACGGCGAGATCAAGTCCTCGGTGCGCCGCGGCACCATCGAGGCCGGCGAGGTGTTCATGTCGGTGCTCTCCAACGACGACCCGATCTTCGAGATCGACACCCTGCCGGGGGTGGCCGGCAGCTACGACGAGGCCTTTGCGCTGTGGGAGGCCACCAAGCCGCTGATCACCGAGCTGTTCGCAGAGGAAGGCATCATGCCGCTCTACGCCGTGTCGTGGCCGGCCCAGGGTATCTACACCGCCGACGAGCTGACCGACCCGGAACAGTTCGAAGGTTTGCGAGTGCGGGCGCCCAACATCAACACCCAGCGCTTCGTGCAGAACCTCGGCGGCAGCCCCACCGAGACCGAGGAGTCGGACATCCCCACCGCCTTCAGCACCGGGCGCGTGGACGCCATGATCACCTCGGTCTCCACCGGCAACTCGATGACCGCCTGGGACTACGTCGACCACTACACCGACGCCAACCTGTGGCTGCCCAAGAACATCATCTTCATCAACCAGCGCGCCTTCGATCGTCTCGACGAGGCGACCCAGGAAGCCGTGCTCGAGGCCGCAGCACGTGCCGAAGAGCGTGGCTGGCAGATGAGCCGCGAGGATGGCGAGGCCAGCGCCGCGGTGCTCGAAGAGAACGGTATCACCATCTCCGAGCCCAACGAGGAGGTTGCCGCAGCGCTGCAGACGGCTGGCGATCAGCTGTTCGAGGACTGGCTGGAGCGTGCCAGCGACGAGGCCCAGCAGGTGCTCGAAGCGTACCGCGACAGCCTCGATAACTAAGCCTTAGCCAGTCTGCCTGCCGGGGCGGCGGCCCAGCCGTCGCCCCGCGTGCCAATGACTTCTGCGAGACTGCAATCATGACCTTCAAGTTCGACAAGCTCTACCGTTTCGGGGCCTGGGGCGCGGCGGCATGCATGGTGACGATCTGTGCGTTGGTGGCGCTGCAGGTCGCCTTTCGCGTGGTCGACGCGTTGCTGGTGCTGATTGGCCTGGGCCGCCTGGGGCTGAGTATCACCGGGGTCTCCGAGATTGCCGCCTACCTGCTGGTCGGCGCGACCTTCCTCGGGCTGGCCTACACCTTCGTCCATCACGCGCACATTCGCGTGACCCTGCTGATTTCGCGGCTGCCCTCGGCCATACGCGTGTGGTTCGAGGTATTCGGCCTGATCGTGGCCCTGGCGATCAGTCTGCTACTCGGCTACGGCCTGATCGAGCTGGCCCGCGAGAGCCTGCAGTACAACGACGTCTCCTCGGGGTTCCTGTCGATCCCGCTGTGGATTCCGCAGACGGTGCTGGCCACCAGCGTCGGGCTGCTGTGTCTGGCGCTTGCCGAAGCCCTGCTGATGGCGCTGCGCATCGCCGCCCGCGACCCCGCGAGCTTTCGCGAGGCCACCGCCACCGACGATAGCGAGGTGCACTGAGCCCATGCCCTTCGATCTGGAGACACCCTCGTGCTGATACTCAGTCTGGCTACCATCATCACCCTGGCGGTGCTGCTCGGCAGCGGGGTTTGGATCGCCTTCGCGCTGATCGGTACCGCCTGGGTCGCGTTGGAATTCTTCAGCCCCTTCGCGCCGGGGCCGATCCTCGCCTCGGATTTCTGGGGCGCCAGCTACGGCTGGGATCTCACCGCCTTGCCGATGTTCATCTGGATGGGTGAGATCCTGTTCCGCTCGGGGCTCGCCGACAACATGTTCCGCGGCCTGTCGCCGTGGCTCAATCGCGTCCCCGGTCGGCTGTTGCATACCAATATCATCGGTAGCGGCATGTTCGCCGCGGTATGCGGCTCGTCGGCGGCGACCTGCGCCACGGTGGGCAAGATGACGCTGCCGGAGCTGGAGCGCCGCGGCTACGACAGCAACATGGCCATCGGCACCCTGGCCAGCGCCTCGACCCTGGGGCTGCTGATCCCGCCGTCGATCGTGCTGATCGTCTACGGTGTGGTCACCGAGCAGTCGATCTCGCGGCTGTTCATGGCCGGGATCGGCCCGGGGCTGATGATCTTGGCGCTGTTCATGACCTACCTGGTGCTGTGGGCGCTGCTCAAGGGCAACCGCGAGGGGCGCACTGGCCACGACGAGTCGTCGATGGGCTTCGCCGAGAAGCTGCGCAACACCTGGGCGCTGGTGCCGATCCTGCTGCTGATCGGCGGCATCATCGTGTCGATCTACGGTGGGCTGGCCTCGCCCACCGAGGCGGCGGCTGTCGGCGTGGTGCTGTCCATCATCATCGCTCGCTGGACCGGCAGCTTTGACATGGCCACTCTCAAGGATTCGCTGTTTGCCGCGGTGCGCACCGCCTGCATGATCGCCTTCATCATCGCCGGCGCCTCCTTCCTGACCTCGGCGATGGGCTTCACCCAGGTGCCGATGCAACTGGCCCGGACGATCGGCGAGATGGGGCTGTCGCCGACCATGCTGCTGGTCATGCTGACCCTGCTATTGCTGGTGATGGGCTGTTTCCTCGACGGCATCTCGCTGATTCTGCTGGTAACGGCGATCCTGATGCCGCTGGTCAGCGCCGCCGGCTTCGACCTGATCTGGTTCGGTATCTATCTGGTGATCGTGGTGGAGATGTCGCAGATCACACCACCGGTGGGGTTCAACCTGTTCGTGATCCAGGGCCTCACCGGCAAGGACATTCTCACCATCACCAAGGCCACGCTGCCGTTCTTCCTGCTGATGATGCTGTCCATCGCGCTGATGCACCTGTTCCCGGAGATTGCGCTCTATCTGCCCCAGGCGATGAACCGTTAGGCAGGAGCCTGTCGGACTTAACGCTGATCTCAAATCCGACAGGCTCCTAGTCAAAGAAATCCTCTGGCTGCTGGCTGGTGCGACGGCACTGGTCGGCGGCCAGCGGCAGCGCCTGGTCGGCGCCGTAGAGGCTGAACTCCATGTACCAGTAGTTCTCCTCCTCCCCCTCGAAGCGCAGTCGCATCACCTCGCCGCGGCGCATCTCGCGCAGCAGCTCGGCCTGATCCTCGACGTAGAAACGCGCATAGAAGCCGTCATCGCCGGCGCGGGTGGAGAACTCGGCGGCGGCGTTATGCGTTTGCAGACGGTCGATGCGGATCTCGGTGGGCGCCAGATTGACCACCTCATCCTGCTGCTGTGTCTCCTCCAGGGTCACGCGCATCTGCAGGTCCGGCAGGTCGCAGACCCCCGCCCGGTAGTTCACCGCCAGGTAGGCGTCGCTGTAGTCGCTGGCGTTGAGGGCGCGATACACGCGCTGGTCCCCATCGCCGAGGGTGGCCACGGCCCAGGCATCGATCGCCTGCAGGCGTTCATCGACGAGATCGGCGCTGGCAGCGCCGCCGAGCGGCAGCAGGGCAAGCAGGGCAGCGGCCGAGAAGGAGGCAGCATAGCGGGGCATGATGAATTCCTGAGGGGTGTGCAGTGGGCAGGTTACCAGAATCGCCGGCGGCTGGCCCGGGGAATGGCAGGCGTAAAAAATTTGTACAATATTCAATTAAAATTGGTCAAAAAATTGATTACCGTATAGATTTTTCCGGACATCGACTCCCCGCACGCCTACAACAGCACGCCAGATTCCCACAACACCGCACAAGGAATGCCGCCATGCAGGGCCGCCCCACTCTCCTCAAAGGACGCAGCATCAAGACCCGCTTGGCAGCCATGTTCCAGCAGTTGCCTGTGGCTCCGAGCAGGTCGCCGAGGGCAACAGTCAACTGGTGTCGTGCTCGAACAGCGGGCCAGTGCGCAATCGACAGCGGGAGCCATTTGCGGCTCCCGCTGTCGTTATTAGGGTGTACCCCCGAAAGGAGAGCCGCATGCGATCCACCACCTCGAGCAGACCCTTGAAGATGCCCCTGAGTGGGCTGATGATCGTGGCCCTGCTGCTGTTGGCGGGCTGCGCCGCCTCGGTGTCCCACGAGCAGCGCGCCATTACCCTGCAGGACGGCGACGAGGTCGAGATCGTCTCGGCCGGCGCGCGCTACTTCACCTTCACCCTGGATAGCCCCGCCAGTGTAGTGCTCGAAAGCCACACCCACGCCGGCCAGCAGACCCAGGTGATCCCCAATGCCCGGCTGCTGGACGCCGAGGGTAACCAGGTTGCCCGCGACTGGGACAGTGGACGCGGGCACAACTTTCGCCTCGAGCAGCAGCTCGAGCCGGGGGTGTGGTTCCTGCACGTGATGAACCCCTTCGCCTGCAACGGCGAGCGGCGCTGCAGTGATCTCGACTATCGCTATCGCGTCAGCCTCGATATCGCCCCCGAGTGAATCATCGCCATCTGCGGATGGCGTCGGCTTGATAAATGTTATAATATAACATATTTTACATGGCATTTCCCATGACGCCAGAGGAGACGTGCCATGCCAATGCCTAGATCGTCCCATCGCCTGCCGGTGACGGTTCTGTCGGGGTTTCTCGGCGCCGGCAAGACCACGGTGCTCAACCATATCCTCAACAACCGTGATCAGCGCCGCGTGGCAGTGATCGTCAATGACATGAGCGAGGTCAATATCGATGCGGCGGCAGTGCGCCGGCCAGTGGAGTCAGGCCGGGGGCATTGCCCACCATGGCTATGCCGGCATGTTCTGGAAGGCGGTCCCCGAGGTGCGCTGGCCAGATGACCCCGAGTACCGCGGCTATATCATGGAAAAATGGCAGGAGCCGTTCGGCGACATGCGCCAGGAGCTGGTGTTCATCGGCCAGCACCTGGACAAGGCCAGGCTGTGCGAGGCGCTGGACGCCGGCCTGCTGAGCGACGCCGAACTGGCCGCGGGGGTAGAGGCGTGGCGGCGCTTGTCCGGTCCCTTCCCGGACTGGGGCGAGCAGCCGGCGGTGGCATGAGCCCCGAGCCTGACCGAGCAATTAAGGGGGAAAGCGTCATCAGTTTCGGCAATTGAACGGGATAAAACACTGCTTCAATGATTGACTAACATGCCTGCCGTATCTGCTCGGCGACTCGCGAGGCCCTTGTCTAGGGAGCCTACGGCCCAACGGGGCGGGCAATACCACCAGCTAAATACCGACGATGCTACTGGACAGATGGCCGAGATAGGGCATAAATTCCTGTATGGAGCCGCCTGGCACAGGTAGCAGGGACAGTCAGCGATACGCGAAGGGCTCGATGTGAAAATATCTCTCGTGACCATAACGACAACAATCGGTCGCCATCGCCTCTGGGGGCTCGTTGCCCTGATGCTGGGCGTCTGGCTATTGGCTTCCTCGGCCCAGGCCAATCCGCGCTACGCGGCCATCGTGGTCGATAGCCAGAATGGTGAGGTATTGCACTCGGCGAACGCTGACGCCACTCGCTACCCGGCCTCACTCACCAAGATGATGACCCTCTACCTCGCCTTCGAAGCGGTCGAGGAGGGGCGCATGAGTCTCGACCAGCCGCTGCCGGTCTCTTCCTATGCGGCGTCGATGCAGCCCTCCAAGCTCGGCGTGAAAGCCGGCGACACCATCACCCTGCGCGAAGCAATCCCGGCGCTGATCATCCGCTCGGCCAACGATGTGGCCGTAGTGGTGGCCGAAGCGCTGGGTGGCAGCGTTGAACACTTCGGCGAGATGATGACCGCCAAGGCGCGCAGCCTGGACATGCCCAACACCTACTTCCGTAACCCCTCGGGCCTGCCCGACCCGCTGCAGACCTCCACCGCCCGCGACCTGGCCACGCTCTCGGTGCGGCTGATGAACGACTTTCCAGACTATTATCACTACTTTGCCAACTCCAGCTTCAGCTACCGCGGCCAGACCATCAACGGGCACAACCGCCTGCTGAGCAACTACCCCGGTGCCGACGGCCTCAAGACCGGCTTCATCCGCGCCTCGGGGTTCAATGTCGCCACCTCCGCGGTGCGCGACGGGCGGCGTATCGTCGCCGTGGTGATGGGCGGATTTACCGCCCAGTCCCGTGATGACCATATGATCACCCTGCTGGACCGCGGCTTCATGCGCGCTGCCCTCAACGACCAGAACGGCTGGGTCGCCGAAACCAGCATCGCCGAGCCGATGGAGACACTGGTGGCTTCGGTGCAAGGCCAGTCGAGCGATATTCCGAGTCAGGCGCCGACCACTGCGATGGCCGACCTGCAGACCCAGCCGGGTGCGACCAGCGGGCCGCTGCGGCTGATTGCGGCGCTGGATGCCCGCCCGCGTAGCAGCCAGCCGGCTGATGGCGCCGACTCCCGCGCTGACACTGCACCTGCCTACCGCGCCGATGAGGACCCGATCCTGGCCGTGCTCAGTGCTTCCGGTGTCGCCTCCGAGGGCAGCATCGAACAGGGCGACTGGGCAATCCAGGTCGGCGCCTATCAGGACTTCGACAAGGCCCGCGACTCGGCGTCGCGGGCGGCCAGCTACCTGCCCACCGAACAGCCGCTATCGCGGGTGGCGGTCACTGAAGTGGAGTCCAGTGATCGCAAGTTCTTCCGCGCCCGGCTGGTCGACCTGCAGGAGAACCAGGCCCGCGAGACCTGCTACCGCCTGTCGCAGAGCGGCATGGATTGCCAGGTCGTGACGCCCTGATTCCCACTACATTACGCTGATGCAGTCTCCAACGGCCTCGCACTCGCTGCGGGGCCGTTGGCGTTGGTGGCTTCGCCCAGTGCTAGCTGCCGATCGCACAGCCGCGCGATCAGCGCCGGGTCGTGGCTGACCAGCATCACGCCGCAGCGGGGCGATCAGCGTCGCTTGCATCATGTCTCGCGTCTCCTCGGGTCGAGCCAGTGGCAGATGAGATCAACCGCGGTATTGAGGGCGACGAACATCAGGCCCATCACCAGCGCGGTACCCTGGATCATCGGCTCGCCGCTGACCAGCGAGCGCCCCAGGTCGAGCTGCAGCAGGTCCCACAGCCAGCCGAAGTAGGCGGTCAGCGCCGGCTGATCGAGGGCCAGCTCGGCGCGCACCGCCTCGGCGGCGGCAGTGTCGACCATATCGTGGCCGTAGCGACCGGCGGCGATGCGGTAGGCCATGTCGCCGGGCAGGGTGCGGGTCAGCACGAAGGTCAGGGTGCCGACCATCGCCGAACCGGCGGCGACCGCGGCCATGCCCTCCAGGCGGCGACTCCAGAAGCGCGCCAGGGTCGCCGGCAGGATCATCAGGCCGACGGCCATCAGCGTGCCCAGGGCCTGGAAACCGGTCACCAGGCTGAGGACCACCAGGGTCATGAAGGCGCCCTGAATCCAGGCAGGACGCGCGCCCTGCACGCGCAGGAAGCCGGGGTCCAGCGCCTCGACCATCAGCGCCCGGCGCATGAAGCCATAGCCGAACGGCAGCATGAACCAGTCGACGATCATTCCCAGCACGCGCCCGCCCTCAGCCGGGGTCCAGGGCCAGCAGCAGGCGCCGCTCGCCGGGTGCGGGCTGTGGGCTGCGGTGCACCAGCCCCCGCCCCTCGTTGCCGATCCAGCCGTCACCCTTGAGCAGCGCCAGATCGCCAACGCCGAGCCGCTGGATCGCCTCGGGATCGCGCAGCGCCTCGGGCTTGCCGGGGTGCGGCGCGCCCAAGCCGGCACGATTCACCGCCGACTCGGGCAGCCACTCGCTGGCCGGGCCGGCGTAGGTGGCGACCAGCCGCACGGCGAGATTGTCGACGTGGAAGCGCGGGCACATCGCCCCCTCAAGGGTGCGCAGGCGCACGCCGATGGTCTCGGTGTCGAATAGATAGGCCATGGCCTCGGCGACGGTGCGAATATCGTCGATCAGCGCCGCGCCCTCGGCCGGCAGATGGGCGGCCAGGTCATCGGCCAGTGCCTGGTCCACGCCGCCGCGCCAGTGCCAGGACACGCCACGCTCACCGCCAAGCTGGGCGGCAATACTGGCCTGGAGCGCGGCATCCAGGCGCCGGGTCATCACCGCCAGGGTGACCGCCGGGTCGAAGATCCTTGGCAAGACGTCGATATCATCGCCGTAGGCCCAGTGGAGTTCCCCGGCATCGGGCGTAATGGCGCTGGCCTCGAGTAAGGGATCATCCAGCAGGGGCGCGGTAGCGGCAGGCATGCAGTGTCCTCCGGTTGAGATTATTTAGTTACTATATAACATAACAATAAAGACGAGAATACGTTGGCTTGCGCTTTTGGCGCTTATGCATCGCCCCGGCCCAGCGACTCGGCTATGTTAGGAGGCTTGGTGCTGCACCCGATTGGTGCGAAGCGTGCGTATAACAGGAGGGCGAATGTCACCATCGCTGCAGGGAATACTATGGATGTGCGCCGGGGTGTTCTGCCTGTCGGTGGGCGATGCGATTTCCAAGTGGCTGGGCGAGGTGCATTCGCCGATCCAGATCATCTTCTTCCGCACCCTGATCTCGCTGCCGCTGATCGCGCTGATCGCGCACTTCAACGGCGGCCTGCGCAAGCTCACCACCCGGCGCCCCGGCGTACACCTGGTGCGCGGCCTGCTGGCTACCGGCACCATGCTGTGCTTCGTGTTCGGGCTGGTGCTGTTGCCGCTGGCCGAGACCACGGCGATCGCCTTCGCCGCGCCGCTGTTCGTCACCCTGCTGTCGGTGCCGCTGCTCGGCGAACGCGTCGAGCGCCTGCCGCTGGTGGCGGCTATCGTCGGTTTTCTCGGCGTGCTGGTGGTGGTGCGCCCGGGCGGCGCCGGCTTCCAACTGGGGGCTTTGGTGGTGGTGGCGGCGGCGATGTTCTATGCCCTGGTGATGATCACCGCCAGGCGCTACGGCGTGCGTGAGTACCTGTGGGCGATGGTGTTCTACGTCACCCTGGTGCCGCTGCTGGTGACCGGGGCGATGCTGCCCTGGGTGTGGCAGACGCCCTGGCCGCTGCACTGGTGGGGGTTCATCGGAGCCGGGATCTTCGGCATCGGCGCCATGGCCTGCCTGACACTGGCCTTTCGCCACGCCCCGGCGGCGCTGGCCGCACCCTTCGACTACACCGGGATGCTGTGGGCGGTGCTGCTGGGCTGGTGGTTCTGGGGCGAAATGCCCGACCTGTGGGTGTATGTGGGCACTGCGATCATCATCGGCAGCGGCCTGGCCATCGCCTATCATGAGCGGCGGACCACCCTAAAACGCCGGCCAACAGCCTAGGACACCGGATATTAGCCGGCGATCGGCAGCTTCTTGCGGCTGAACACGGTCAGCGCCACCAGCAGCGCCGTGGTGGTGAGGATCGCCACGGCGCTCATGGCCATGCCGACCCCGGGGGAGCCCTGTTCGAACTGGCCGAATACGAAGGTCGAGACCGTGCGCATGCCGGCCGGCGCCACCATCAGCGAGGCCACCAGCTCGCGCGAGGCGATGGCGAACACCAGCAGCATCGAGACGATCAGGCTTGGCGCCAGGGCCGGCAGCAGGATGCGCCGGAAGGCGGTGAAGAAACCGGCGCCGCAGACCCGCGCCGCCGCCTCCAGGCTCTCGCCCATCTGACGGAAGGCTGCCGAGGCGTAGCGCACCGGGTAGGGCAGCAGCAGGCAGGCGTAGGCGAGCAGCAGCATGGCGCCGGTGTTGTAGATCTGGATCGGCCACCAGGCCTGGTTCCAGGCCAGGATCAGCCCCACCGCCACGACGATGCCGGGCATGGTATTGGGCAGCAGCGACAGCAGATCCAGCAGCCCCTTGCCGCGCAGTTGGGCACGCACCACCAGGTAACCCACCAGGGCACCCAGCACGCCGGTCAGCAGGGCCGCGCCGATGGCCAGCCCCAGGCTGGTCGAGAGCGCCTGCATCGCGCCCCCACGATTGGCGAACAGCGCCTCGAAGTGACGCAGCGAGAGGTTGTCCCAGGCAATGCCGCCGGACAGCGTGCCGGTGAAGGCGGTGGCCAGCACGGCGAGGATAGGCACAGCCACGGCAATCAGCGCCACCAGGCTGAAGAAGCCCAGTACCGGCCAGCGCCAGGGGCCCAGCTCGATGCGCTCAACCGGCGCTGGCTTACCAGTCTGGCTGACAAAAGAGCGCCGGGTCACCAGCCAGTGCTGCAGGTAAAAGGCCGCCATGGCCAGCATCACCAGCAGCAGCGATAGCACCGCTGCACCGGGGATATCGATGGGCCAGTCGGCGAAGCGCTCGTGAATCCCGGTCACCAGTACCTTGTAGCCCGCCTGGGCGCCCAGGGTGGCGGGGGTGCCGAACTCCTCGATGGTCAGCGCAAACACCAGCAGCAGGCTGGCGGCGATGCCCGGTGTGGAGAGCGGCAGGGTGATGCGCCAGAAGGCGCGCCAGCCCCCCGCACCACTGACCCGGGCGGCGGCGGCGTAGCGGTCGCCGACGCTTATCATGGTGCGCGACACTGCGAAATAGACCACCGGAAAGACGTTGAGCACCATCACGAAGACGATACCCGAGAAGGAGAACAGAAAAGCGCTGGCGGAGAGCCCGCTCAGCTGTTCGGCGTAGCCCCGCGGCTGCAGGGTCAGCATCCACGACAGTGCGGCGATATAGGGTGGAATCATGAATGGGATCAGGAAGATCAGGTCCCAGGCGGCACCACCGGGCACCCGGGTCAGGGCGCGCAACGCCCCCAGCGGGATGGCCAGCAGGGCACAGACCACTACCACGGCGATGCCCAGACGCAGCGTATTGCCCAGCAGCCCGAGCAGCGCCGGGTCGGAGAGCAGTGGCACGAACAGGCCGAAGGCGCCGGCCAGCTCGCCCCGCGACCAGCCGGGAAAGATCGCCTGCAGCAGCACGTAGAGCAGCGGCAGCCCGACCAGCAGCAGCAGGGCAGCCGCCGTCAGCAGCATGACGACGCCCGCCCCGGTGACCCGGGGCAGGATTAAGGGCAGGGGCAGGTTGAGACGCGCCGCCATCAGCTACCCGTGGCCTCGCGGAAGCGAGCGAGAATCGCCTCGCGCTGGGCGTTCATTTCGTCGCTGTCGACCTCGATCAGGGTCAGCTCCTCGATGGTCGGGCGCAGCGCCTCGATATCGGTGCGTGACGGCATCAGGTAGCGCTCGGCGACCCGCGCCTGGCCCTGTTCGGAGAGCACGAAGTCGACGAACTGCTCGGCCTCGCTGGGCATGCTGCTGGAGGCCAGGATCATCATCGGCCGTGGCGCGATCACCGTGCCGCTCTCGGGGAAGATCACCTCTATGGCTTCGCCCTCGGCCTGCTGGCCCAGGGAGATGTAGTCCACCGCGCCAAACACCACCGACTTGGCCCCCTGCAGCACCGGGTTGAGCGCGCGGGCGTTGGGCCCTGGCACGAGCATGCCGTTGTCGGCGAGGTCTTCCAGCAGCTGCCAGGTGGCCTCCTCGCCCATGGCGGTGAGCAGGCCGCTGATCAGCTCGAAGGCGGCGCCGGACTGTGCCGGGTCGGGCATGGTCACCTGGTCGCGATAGGCCGCATCGGTAAGGTCGCTCCAATCGCCGGGTTCGGGTACATCGCTGTTGCGGTTCCACACCAGGGCCAGGGCCGAGACCCCCTGGGCGACGTAGTGGTCGGTCTTGAGGAAGTCGGGTACTGCCTCGGCGTTGGGTGATAGGTACTCATGCAGCAGGCCCGCCTCATGCAGCGACTCGGCGCTGTCCCAGGAGGCGGAGATCACCACGTCGGCCAGCGGGTTGGCCTGCTCGGACTCCAGGCGGGCCATCACCTGGCCGGTGGTGCTCTGGAAGACATTGACCTCGATGCCGGTCTCCTCGGTGAAGTCGGCGGCGAGATTCTCGATCAGCGCGCCGGGGCCCGCCGAGTAGACGGTCAAGGCGTTGGCGGAGGCCAGGCCTGGCAAGGCGAAAAAGCAGGCACTGAGGGCAAGCGGTTTCAGGCGCAACATATCTGTCTCCTGGAGCATGGGGTGAGCGGTGTGGGGTATCAGCCGGTGGCGGTGGCCGCCACATCAGCATGGGGCATCAGGTCGAGCAGCCGAGACTCGCCATCCCAGGCGCGCAGGGCGCTGACGTCGATGTCGATACCCGCCTGGCAGCCGCGCTCCGGTGCATGGGGCGCATGCAGCTTGAGCGTGCGGCCATCGGCCAGGGTGAGCTGAAGCGACAGGTGCTCGCCCTGGAACAGGCGGCCGGTGATGCGCCCGCGCAGCAGGCCCTCCTCGGGCGCGCAGAGCCGCAGGGCGCGGCGCGGCAGGAGCAGGCTTACCTCGCCGCGGTGCCCGCAGGCGGCGCCGAGCGGCAGATAGACATCGGCAAGCGCCAGGCCCTCGGCATCGAGTCGACCGTCGAGCAAGGTGCCGGCGTCGACGAAATCGGCGATCTCCGGCGTGGCCGGGGTATGAAAGAGCGCCTCCGGCGAGTCGATCTGCTGCAGCCGGCCGTGCTGGAGCACGGCCACCCGATCGGCCAGGGCGAAGGCTTCGTGCTGGTCGTGGGTGACGAACACCGCCGTCAGGTTGAGCTCCTCGATCAGGTTGCGAATCTCCAGAGCCAGGTTCTCGCGCAGGCCCTTGTCGAGGTTGGAGAGGGGCTCGTCCATCAGCAGCAGCCGCGGCTTGGCGACGATGGCCCGGGCCAGGGCGACCCGCTGCTGCTGGCCGCCGGAGAGCGCGCCGGGTGAGCGCTCGGCGAAATCGCCAAGCCCAACCAGGGAGAGCGCCCACTCCACCTGGGGGCGTCGCGCGTTGGCCTTGACGCCCTGCATCTCCAGCGGGAAAGCGACGTTCTGGTAGACGCTCATATGTGGCCACAGGGCGTAGTCCTGGAAGACCATGCCCAGGCGGCGATCATCGGGGCTCAGGTGGCGGCCTGGGGCGGCGACACACTGACCGTCGAGGTGTACCTTGCCGCCATCGACCTCGGCCAGCCCGGCGATACAGCGCAGCAGGGTGGTCTTGCCGCAGCCGGAAGGACCCAGCAGGGCTAGCACCTGGCCCCGGGGAAGGGTCAGATCAACCCCATCAAGGGCGGTGTTGTTACCGAAGCATTTATACAGCCTGGCAACATGGAGTGCCGGAGAAGAGGTGCGCATGCTGGCCTCCGCCGTAGATGAGCATGAAGCTCAAGGCTATGGCGAAGTGATGACAACGATGTGTCAGTGGCATGTCTTGCAGCATCGGGCTGCCTAGCGCTGCTCGTGGAGCAGGCTGTGGCGCTGCCAGATGCGCACCACCAGGCCGTGCTTGGGGGCGACGAGCAGCGCCAGGCAGAACAGTGCGGTGGCGACCAGCACGATGGCGCCGCCGGAGGCGACATCGAGGTGGAACGATAGCAGTAGGCCAGCCACCGCCGAGACGATGCCGACCAGTACTGAGATCGCCAGCATTGGCTTGAAGCGGTCGGTGAGCAGGTGCGCGGTGGCGCCCGGGGTGACGAGCATCGCCACCACCAGGATGATGCCGACGGTTTCCAGGCTGGCGACGATGGTCAGGGTCAGCAGCAGGATCAGTCCATAGTGAATCAGCCCAATATTGAACCCCAGCGCCTGGGCCTGCTGCGGGTCGAAGGTGTAGAGCAGCAGCGGCCGATAGGCCAGCCACACTGCCAGCACCGCGACCAGGCCGGCCAGCAGGGTGAGCAGCAGCGCCGAGGTCTGCACGCCCAGCACGTTGCCGAACAGGATGTGCATGAGATGGGTGCTCGAGGCGATCTTGCTGATGATCACGATGCCTAGCGCGAAGGCTGCAGTGAACATCAGCCCCATGGCGGCATCCGGCTTGATGCGGGTATGGCGCTCGATGGCGCCGATGCCCAGCGAGGTCAGCGCGCCGGTGATGAAGGCACCGACGAAGAACGGCCAGCCGAGCAGATAGGCGATGGCGACGCCTGGCAGCACGGCGTGAGAGATGGCGTCCCCCAGCAGCGACCAGCGCTTGAGCACCACGAAGCTGGAGAGCAGGCCGCAGATGGCGCCGACCAGCACCGCGGTCAGCAGGGCGCGCTGCATGAAGCGGTACTCGAACGCGGCCGAGAAGCTCTCGGGCAGCAGGTTGACGCCGAGCATCAGCAGTGCAATCAGGGCCTCGATCAGGCCGTTGCCCAGGTTTTCAAGCAGCGACATGTAGACCTCCCGAGGGCGAGCCGCCGACGGCCAGCTGCGCCAGCATGGCGTCGCTGAGCATTTCGCCGGGCGGACCGATGCCGACCAGTGTGTGATTGATCAGGACCACCTGATCAGCATGGCAGCGGGCGCTGGGCAGGTCGTGGGTGACCATGACGATGCTGCGGCCAGCCCGGCGCTCACGCTCGAGCATTGCCAGGATCAGCCGCTCGCTGGGCGGGTCGACGCCGGCCAGCGGTTCGTCGAGCAGCAGGATCTCGGCCTGTTGGGCCAGCGCCCGGGCCAGCATCACACGTTTCTTCTGGCCGCCGGAAAGCTCCCCAATGGGTCGCGTGGCATGCTCGCGCATGTCGACTGCGTCAAGGGCCTCCTCCACGGCATGCCGGTGCATAGGATTGGCCCAGCGCTGGGGCAGCAGCCGCTGCCACCAAGCATCGTGACGCATCAGACCGTAGCGGCCGGTCATGACCGTCTCCTGAACCGAGACCGGAAAATCCCACTCCATCTGTTCGTGCTGGGGCATATAGGCGATCTTGCCCGCGCGGCGCTGCTGACCAGCGCTGGCACCGAAGATACGCAGCTCGCCGTGCAGCGGCCGCAGGGTGCCGGTTACCACCTTCAGCAGGCTCGACTTGCCGGCCCCGTTGGGGCCGACGATGGCGGTCCACTGCCCGGCGGGAAGCGTCAGGCTGATATTGTTGAGCACCGGTTTACGGTGGTAGGCGGCGGATAGCTGCTGCGCCTCGATGGCTAGGGTATCAGTCATGGTGGGCTCCCAGCGCCTCGCTCAGCATGGCGGCATTGTGGCGCAGCATGGCGGCGTAATCCGGTGCCTCGCCTTGGACGCTGCTGATCGAGTCCACGTACAGCGGCCCGGCGATGGCAATCTCGGTTTCTTCGGCAACGCTGCGCACGTGGCGGTCAGAGATGGTGCTTTCCCAGAAGATCGCCGCCGGTTGTCGCTTTTCAATGAGATCGACGATGCGCATCAGCTGACGCGGGGTGCCCTCCTCCTCGGCGTTGGTACCCCAGATGCCGTCATGTTCGAAGCCGAAGGCGGCGGCAAAGTAGAGGAAGGCCGCCTCGCTGGTGATCAACAGGCGCTGCTCCGCCGGGATCTCGGCCAGCGCCGCCTCGATCTCGGTGTGCAGTGCCTCGAGCGACTCGGCGAGTGCCGCGCCGCGAGCCTGGAAGCCCTCGGCGGCCTCGGGCCTGGCCTCGCTCAGAGCGTCGGCGATCACCCGGGCGTATTCGGCGCTGGCGCGCGGGTCCATCCATAGGTGCGGGTCCGGCTCGCCGGCAAGCTCACCGGTGACGATCGGCTGGGTGGGATAGCCGGAGGCTTCGGCCACCGCCACCACGGCAACGCCGTCGCCGACGCTCGACTCGACCTGGGGCAGCCACTGCTCGAGCCCGTAGCCGTTGTAGAACACCAGGTCGGCCTCCTCAAGGTCGACGAAGTTGCTGGGAATCAGCTCCCACTCATGCACCTCGGCCCCCACCGGCGTCAGGGTACTGACCGCGGCATCCTCGCCGGCGACACGCTCGACCAGGTCGCCGAGGACCGAGAAGGTCACTGCCACGTTCAACGGTTGTGCCTGGGCGGTGCCGACCAGGCCCATGGTCAGAGCGCCGAGCAAGGCGCCGCGCATATAAGCTGTCATGCTGTTCTCCTGCCGGTCAGGGCCGTAGAGCGGC
Organism: Halomonas socia; assembly: GCF_010977575.1. Lineage (GTDB taxonomy): Bacteria > Pseudomonadota > Gammaproteobacteria > Pseudomonadales > Halomonadaceae > Franzmannia > Franzmannia socia. The sequence continues at coordinate 1,127,217 of NZ_CP048812.1, read as the reverse complement.
CACTGGTGCCTTTGAGTATAGTCAAAATAACTTAGCAAAGGCTAACTATATTGCGCAAGACTGCAATGAAGCGAGGTTGCTGCATCAGAGGAGGTTGGCTATATTCGTCCCATGATCGAGACCCCCGAAGAAACGCCCTCCCCGAGTCTGAGCGAAGCGGACGCGCTGCCGCCGAGCGAACAGCACGCCCAGCAGTACGCTGCGGTGCGCAATGCGCATGAGACCGAATTGCTGGAAGACTATGTCGAACTGATCGGCGATCTGATCGAGCACCAGGGCGAGGCCCGCTCGGCGGACATTGCACAGCGCATGGGGGTCAGCCAGGCCACGGTGTCGAAGATGGTGGCGCGGCTCAAGGGGCTCGGCCTGGTGGCCAGCAAGCCCTATCGCTCGCTGTTCCTGACCGAACGTGGGGAAGAGATGGCCGCCATGTCGCGCCAGCGGCACGCCATCGTGCTGCAGTTTCTACGTGCCCTGGGCATCAGCGACGACACTGCGCGCATCGACGCCGAGGGCATGGAGCATCACGTCAGCGAAGAGACCCTGGCGGCGATGCAGCGCATCAGCCAGCAGCGCCAGTCGTCCTGACGCACTTGGCCATCGCCGTCATGGCGCCGGCCCGGCGGCTCCCAGGAAGCGATTCTGCCAGTAGTCGATATCCAGCGGCACGCTGACCACCTCGCGGCCGCGCCCGGGGGCGTGAATCATCTGGCGGTCGCCCTGATAGATCCCCACGTGGGTTGCCTTGCGTCCGCTGCCGAAGAACAGCAGGTCGCCGGGGCGCGCCTCGTCCACCTGCGGCAGCTGGCGGAACTGGTCATGGGCGGTACGCGGCACGCGGATCCCGGCGGCACGATAGGCCATCTCCACCAGCCCCGAGCAGTCGAGCCCATCCGCAGAGTTGCCCCCGAAGCGATACGGCGTACCCAGCGCCTGCTGGGCGTTGGCCAGTATCATGGCGCGCTCGATGGAGAGCCCGTCAGCGTCGATCGGCGTGTCGCGGGTGGCGATGTCGCGGCTGGCGCAGCCGCCCATTAGCAGAGCGAGTAGCAGTGGCCATACGTGCCAATGGCGTGTTTTTGAAAAGGCCTGAAACTGTGCATAAGCGGCGCGCATCATGCCAGCTGGCGTCCTTGATCGGTGGCGGTGGCATTGCGGATGTGTAGATGCACGGCGCAGGCGACACGTAGCATCGAGGCTAGATTGGGCACATCGCCCTTGTCGGCAATCACTTCACCATAAAGCTTGCTGATGAACTGGCCGGCCGACATGCCCTGACCGGCGGCCAGGCCGTCGAGGATTTCCCAGAATTCGTTTTCCAGGCGCACGCTCGTCACGCAGCCTTGCAGGCGCACCGAGCGTGTGGTGCTGTCATAGCGCTGCGGATCGGTGGAAGCATAGACGTGGCACATGCCGAGGCCCTCTTTCGTAGCCGTTACCTATATTACATTAGCGCCATCCTTGCGACGCGGCCATCCCCCTTGAACACGAGACCCTGCCTTGGCCCGCTGGCCCAGACCTTGGTCTACGTAGTAGCCCATTGTTACCCCCTGCAGGAGCGCTCGGCCTAGCCTGCAATGAGATGCCAATGGATGCGTCTACCCGATAATCACAACAATCGCGGGAGACGATGGAAATCGCCCCCGCCTGCTTCCCTGGGAGGCTCGCCATGTTGACCACGTCGCTTACCCGTCGTGTTTTCCTCAAGTCCAGCGGAGGGGTGCTGGCAGGCACCCTGGCTCTGGCCAGCGGCCCCATCGCCCTGCTGGCACCGTCGCGCAGCTGGGCGATGTCGCTCGACCACCTAAGTTCCCATGAGGGTGAGGTGCTACTCGCCATGACGCGGCAGATATTTCCCCACTCTGAATTGGAAGATGCCGTCTATGCGTTGACGGTCAAGGACCAGGATCGGCGTGCCGCCGATAGCCAGACGCTCGACCTTCTGCAGCAGGGGGTGGCCGAGCTAGATGCAGCCGCCGGGGGCGACTGGCTATCTCGAGCGGAGACCGAGCGCTTGGCGCAGCTCGAGGCCATGGCTGGCTCGGCGTTTTTTGAGCAGGTTCGCGGGCCCGCCGTCGTGACGCTCTATGACAATCCGCTGGCCTACGCCCACTTCGGCTATCAAGGCAGCGAAGGGGATGCCGGCTATCTGCAGCGTGGTTTCAATGACCTGACCTGGCTGCCCGACCCCCCTAAGCCGGCGGGTGGCTATCTGCCCAATGAAAGCGTCTGAGTCGCTCCAACAACAACGATATGAGGAGTCGCCATCATGGCCATGACCGATAAACAGAATACCTACTCCCACGATGACGACAGCGTCGTGGTGATCATCGGCTCGGGGGCCGGCGGCGGTACCCTGGCTAATGAACTCGCTCGGCAGGGCATGGATGTCGTGGTGCTCGAAGCCGGGAAGCTGCACACCCGCAGTGACTTTCTCGCCGATGAGTGGGCGTCCTTCGCTCAGTTGGCCTGGCTGGACAACCGTACGACCACGGGTAGTTTTCGCCTCGCCCGGGACTTCCCCAACTTGCCGGCGTGGATCGTCAAGTCGGTGGGCGGCACCACCGTCCACTGGGCCGGCGCCAGCCTGCGCTTTCAGCCCCACGAGTTCCAGGCGTTGACGACCTACGGCGCGGTGGAGGATGCCAATCTGCTCGATTGGCCGCTGAGCTACGCTGACCTGGCGCCCTATTACGACAACGCCGAGCGGCGCATGGGTGTGACCCGCACCCACGACAACAAGGGGCTACCCGGCAATAACAACTTCAAGGTCATGCATGCCGGTGCCGAAAAGCTCGGTTACTCCTGCAACACCGGACACATGGCCATCAACAGTGAGAACCGCAACGGTCGGGCAGCTTGCCAGCAGCGCGGCTTTTGCTTTCAGGGCTGCAAGGTGGGGGCCAAGTGGTCGACGCTGTATACCGAGCTGCCTGAGGCAATCGCCACCGGGCACATGGAACTGCGCGCGGAGTCCCACGTGGCGCGCATCGAGCATGACGATACCGGCCGTGTCACGGCGGTGGTCTATTTCGATGCAGAGGGCAACGAAAAGCGCCAGAAGGCGCGCCTGGTCGCCGTCGCGGGGAACTCTATCGAAACGCCGAGGCTGCTGCTCAACTCGGCATCGTCTCGTTTTCCCGATGGCCTGGCCAACGGCTCGGGGCAGGTCGGGCGGAACTACATGCGCCACATGACAGGCTCCGTGTACGCCACGTTCGACGAGCCGGTGCACATGTACCGCGGCACCACCATGGCTGGGATCATCTCCGACGAGTCGCGACATGACCCGTCGCGGGGCTTCGTCGGCGGCTACGAGATGGAAACCCTGGCGCTAGGCTTGCCGTTCATGGCGGCGTTTCTCGACCCGGGGGCCTGGGGAAGCCGTTTCGCCGGAGCCCTCGACCAATATGACCATATGGCAGGCATGTGGTTGGTGGGCGAGGACATGCCGAGGGACACCAATCGCATCACACTCAACGATGCGGCGAAGGATCAGTACGGCTTGCCGGTGGCCAATGTGCACTACGACGACCATCCCAATGATGTGGCAATGCGCGAGCACGGCTATCGGCAGGGCAGTGAGCTATATCGTGCGGTGGGTGCACGCGATATCTACGAGGTGCCGCCCTATCCATCGACCCATAACCTGGGCACCTGTCGAATGAGCGAGCGCGCCGAGGATGGCGTCTGCAACGCCTACGGGCAGAGCCACGAGATCGCCAACCTGTTCATTTCCGACGGCAGTCAGTTCACCACCTCGGCAGCGGAAAACCCGACCCTGACCATCGTTGCATTGGCGATCCGCCAGGCGGAGCACATCGGCCAGCTGATGCGCGAGGGTGCCGTATGACACTGGCGGGCGAGGGGGCTGGTAACTCGTCCCTATCGCCCCCATACCGACTGAACGTTGCTATATACGACAAGGAGAGGACCGATGAGCTTCAACGGTGAGCAGCACCCCGGCGTCGCGGCGCCTAGCGCCGAATCCCAGGGCTTCCGTCTCAATCACACCATGCTGCGTATCAAGGATCCCGAGAAGGCGCTGGCCTTCTATACTCGGGTGTTCGGCATGCAGGTGATACGGCGGCTCGACTTCGAGGAGATGCAGTTCAGCCTCTATTTCCTGGCCAAGCTCGAGGCTGGCGACGAGGTGCCGGAGGATGACGGGCAGCGCACGGTATGGACCTTCAGCCAGAAGGGCCTGCTCGAGTTGACCCACAACTGGGGCACCGAAGACCAGCAGGGATTCGCCTACCACGACGGCAATGCCGAGCCCCAGGGCTTCGGGCATATCTGCTTCAGCGTGCCGGACCTCGATGCCGCGGTGGCCTGGTTCGATGCCAACGACGTCGAATACATCAAGCGCCCCGACCAGGGCAAGATGAAGGATGTAGCCTTCATCAAGGACGTCGACGGCTACTGGATCGAGATCGTCGAGGCCGCACGGCTGAACCGTCTCGGCGACTGATGCCTGCACCTGCGATGATCGCGGCGCCCTGGGACACTTGACTCACCTCCGGGGGTGCCGCGTTTGCGTTGGGCTCAGCGAAACGAGATCCGCGTGCCGTAGGCGAGCATCTCGTCGGGGGTAATGGCATGCCCCGGGACGCCGATCATCTCGTCGCCGCACTGGTCGGCCCAGGTCAATACGCCGTGGGTCAGGCCGGTTTCACCGAGCAGGTCGCGGATCTCGCCGGTGCCCAGGAAGGTGCGGGTCTTGCCGTGCTCGTCGGACAGTTCGGCCACGCCGTTTGAATAGTGAAGCCGCACGATGTAGATGCCGTCCTGGGACTCGACCTCGACGATCGGCGTGTGGCCGTCGGCGATGCCGCGGCTCAACTGCTTCAGGGTGATGCTGCCCGACACCGGATGGGGGCTGTCAGCCATGACTTGCGCCTCATGAGTGAGTGTACAGGTAATGTAGGAGAGGATGAGGCATCAGGCGAGTTTTCTGCGACACTGCGGTCGTCTCACTACCGGGTCGCAATACAATAGTTGGACAATATTTGGACGAAGTGGCGGCGTTGGCCTAGTAGCCGGTCATCTCCAGGTAGCCCTCTCCCTGCCGCTCGCCGCTATCATGGTCGACGGCCACGACCTCGCCCTCCCAGTAGGCGAAGGCGGTCTCCATCCAGCGCTCGGGGTGGCGTGCGGTCACCGCCAGGTCCAGCCCCTGCCCGGGCAGCTGCAGCCGCCAGCGGGTCGGCACCTCGCGCCCGGCTGCGCTGCTGGTCTGCTGGGGTATCAGCGCCAGGTCGTCACCGCTGAGCGGGGTCAGGCTGCCGTCCGGGGCGATCCAGCTGCCCGAGAGGTAGTCGTCGCCATCGCGGCCGCCGCCGCGTAGGCGAAAGGCCATCAGCCGGTGGCCGTCGTCGAGGTGCAGCGAGAACCAGTCCCAGCCCTGCTGGGTGGGGCCGAGCAGCTGGCTGCTCCACTCGCGGTCGAGCCAGCCGCGTCCTGAGACGCGATGCGTCTCGCCGTCCAGTTCGACCTCGCCCTCTACGCGCCAGAACGGCTGGCTGTAGTAGTAGGAGCCCTGGCCGTCGGCGGACTTCTGGCTGAATCCGGCCTCGCCGTGGAGCACCAATGGCCCTTCGGCGGTCAGCGTCAGGCGGTAGCCGAACGGCTGGCCGGCGTCCTCGCCGCTGGCGCTGACCTCGAGCTGCTCGAAGGTATCCCCCGCCGGGTCGACCACCCGGCTGTTCAGTCGCCAGTCGTCGAGCCAGGCGGCGAACGGCTCGGCCACGGCACCGGCCTGGGCGCGGCGCGCCTCGGCATCGGGCAGCGTGAGGCCGCGCGCGAAGCGCTCCTCGACCAGATGCCGCTCGCCGCGGGAGACCGCGGCATGTGCCATCCACAGCTGGCGGCTGTGCCAGGGCCGCGTCGGCTCGACCGGCGATGCGTCGGGTGGCGCCAGGGCCTGGCGAAACAGCGTCCACTGAATACCTAGCGGCTGGCCCTGCTCATCTGCCAGGTTGGCGGTCAGGTACCACCACTCGATACGGTAATCGGGGTGAGGGCCGTGGTCGTCGGGAAAACGCAGCGGCTGGCCAGGGCCGGCCTCGGCGTAGCCCTCGGCCTCGGCGCCCAGGCCGGCGAAGCCTTGGGGAGACTCAGTGACAGCGCTGGGGCGCAGCACCAGTGCCAGAGCGAGTAGGGCGGCTGTCAAGAGCAGCAGGCGACGGGTCATGAGGCAGAAAACTCCATCAGCAGCTCACGGGGGCGGCTACGCCACAGCCGCCACAGCGGGATCAGGGCGGCCAGCCAGGCCACCGCCAGTGCCAGGCCCAGGGCCAGCAATAGCTGGCTGGGGAAGACATGCAGCGGCAGCCGCCAGCCGAAGGCGGCGACGTTGATCACCGCCACCAGCCCCCAGGTCAGGGCGATGCCCAGCGGAATCGCCAGCAGCGCGGTGGCCAGTGCCGCCAGGCTCAACTGGACCAGCGACACCCCGGCAAGCCTCCCCCGCGTTACCCCCAGCGCCCACAGCGGCGCCAGCTGGGCGCGCCGCTCGCCGCCCTGGGCCAGCAGGCTGGTGAACAGCGCTAGCCCCGCCACGGCCAGGGTCAGCACGGTGAGCGCCCGGGTGATGGCGAAGGTGCGCTCGAAGATCGCCTGGGCCTGCTGCTTCATGGCCTGCTGGTCGATCAGGCTGGCGCCGGCCAGGTCGATGGCGCGGTCGAGCGCCTGGCCCAGCGCGGCGACATCGCTACCCTCGGCCAGCACGATGCCCAGGCTCCCCGGCGGTGCGGCGAAGCGCTCGGCGAGTGCCGTGGTGGTCAGCGTCACCTCGCCGCGGGGGTTGCCGTAGTCGGGGTAGACGGCGGCAATCGCGGTCTCGAGCGGTCCCTCGGCGCTGCTCAGGGTCAGGCGATCGCCGGGCCCCAGGCCGGTGGCGATCGCCAGCTGCTCGTTGATCAACGCCGCACCCTCGGTGAAAGCCTGCCAGGCCTCGAGCACGCCCTGCTCGGTGTGCAGCAGCGGCCAGTGCTGGGTGAGCCGCGGCGCCGGGGTGATGCCGTAGACGCCCACCGGCTGGGCAGCGACGCCAGCGGCTCGCAGGGTGGCATCGGCACGCCGGGTCGGCAGCAGGTCGATGACTTCGTCACGCGCCTCGAGCCAAGCCACGCTGGCCTCGAACTGCTCGGTGGGCGGGCGCACATAGGCTTCGGCGACCAGCCGCTGGTCGAGCCAGTCGAGGAAGGTGAGACGAAAGCCGCCGACCATGCTGCCGACACCGAGGTTGGTGGCCAGCGCCAGCAGCAGTGCCATCATTGCCAGCTGCAGGCGCGGTAGCTGCAGCTGCAGGTCGGCCAGCGCCCACTGCACCAGCGGGCGCTGACGCAGCCCCCGCACCGCCCAGCCCAGCAGCAGCCCGAGCAGTGGCGGCAGCCACAGGGTAGCCGCCAGCAGGCCGATGGCGACCAGCGCGAAGCCGGCCAGCAGACGCTCGCCGGGCGGTTGGCCGCTGAGCCATAGCCACAGTCCCAGGGCTAGCAGCCACAGCCCGGCGCCGACCACGGCCATGATCGCCAGCTGGCGCTGCAGCCCACCGCGCCAGCGTTGGCGCTGGCCAAGCGCCAGCACGTCGAGGCGTGCCGCCCGCCACAGGGTAGTGGCGCCGGCGCTGAACAGGCCGCCGAGGGTGATGGCCAGGCCCCCCAGCCAGTAGTGCCAGGGCAGCGCCAGCTCGCTGCCGACCTGCTCGCTGTAGAGCGCGGCGAGGCTGGCGGCCACGTCGGGCAGCAGCTGGCCGGCCAGCCACACCCCGCTGACGATGCCCAGCAGTGCGCCGACCACGCCCAGCACCAGCAGCTCGGCGGTGAGCAGGGCAACCAGGGTGGTGCCGGGCACGCCCAGGGCGCGCAGCGTGCGCAGCATGCCCAGGCGCTGTTCCAGGGTCAGGCTCAGCGCGGCATGCACGATGAACAGCCCCACCACCAGCGCCAGTAGGCCCAGGGCGGTGAGGTTGAGATGAAAGCTGTCGCTGAGCTGGCCGGGGTCGGCGAGCTGCTCGGCGTGCAGGCGTACCAACGGCGCGGGCAGCTCGGCGGGGTCGCCGGGGGCGATCAGCAGGCGGCTGATCGCATCGTCCGGCATGCCCAGCAGCGCTCCCGCCACGCCGATATCGGTGACCAGCGTGCCCGGCGGTACGCTGGCGTCGAGGGCCAGCGGCGGCAGCGGCTGGCGGTTGCGGTCGAGCAGGCGCTCGCCGTGTCGGGCGGTGTCGAGGGCGGCCAGGGTATCGGCGGCCAGCCGGGTTCGCCAGGGTGGCTGCAGGAAGTCGCCGAGGGCGTCCGGCCCGCCGCTGGCCTGGATGCCGCTGGCGGCTGGCAGGGTCAGCGGTTCGATGCCGAGTAGCGTGACCCGCTCGCCGCCGGCCAGTGCCAGTTCGCCCTCGATCAGCGGCGACACCGCAACGCCGGCCTGGCGCAGCGCCAGGTAAGTGTCGAGGGTCAGGGGTGCGCCGTCGCGGCGCTCGATGCGGTCGAGCCCGGCGTCGAACAGCGCGGCGCTGCGGTCGTAGCTGTCACGAGCCGAGGCGTTGATCGCCTGCACGCCGCTCCACAGCGCGCTGGCCACCCACAGGCCCAGTAGCAGCATCACCAGCTGCCCGGGATGACGCCGATAGTGCGAGAGCAGGGTGGCAGCCGCTGCGGCGATCATGGCGCGCCGCTCGTGGAGCCCTGCAGGCGGCCGTGGGCCAGGGTCAGGCAGTGGTTCAGCGGTGCCGCCACCCGCGGGCTGTGGGTCACCATCAGCAGCGCGCAGCCGCTGTCGTGAACCAGCTCGAGCAGCAGTGCCAGCACCTCGTCGGCGGTGGACTCGTCGAGGTTGCCGGTGGGCTCGTCGGCGAGCAGCAGAGCCGGACGTACCGCCAGAGCGCGGCCGATGGCCAGACGCTGCTGCTGGCCGCCGGAGAGTTGCTCGGGGTAACGCCGGGCCATCTCGGCAAGCCCCAACCGCACCAGCAGGGTGTCGCACCAGGTGCGGTCGTGGCGTCCGGCGAGGCGCGCCTGCAGGGTCAGGTTGTCGGCTACGCTGAGACTCGGCACCAGGTGGAACTGCTGAAACACCAGCCCCAGCCGCGCCCGGCGCAGCGCCGCGCGCTGGGCCTCATTCATGTCGGCCAGTGGCCGGCCGTCGACGTGAATGCTGCCGGCATCGGGCAGGTCGAGGCCGGCGGCCAGGTGTAGCAGGGTCGACTTGCCGCTGCCCGACTCACCCATCAGTGCCAGGCTCTCGCCGGCGGCGAGTGAGAGATCCACGCCGTCGAGGACCCTGAGTGGCCCTTGGGGCGTGGCGTAGGATTTCGTAACCCGGCGCAGCTCGAGCATGGCCCTGCCTTTCTCGGGAAAAGGTTTATCGTCCCACAAGCGGGTTGGCTAGGCGAAGATGCGGTCGAACTCGTCAGTGAAGTCGGAGGAAGCTGGCTCAATACCGATCAGATCACGGCAAAGTTGAATCAGCCTTCTTCCCGTCTGGAAAAGCCATCCGCTGAGCTCATGGAGCAGGTTGAAGTGCTCGGCGACATCGCTATAGTCCGTGGCGTAGTCATGCGCTGCCATGTTGCGGACCATGCGGCTGCGTTGCCAGTCGTCTATGGAGTCGATCACCCCCTGCTTCTCGAAGAAGGCCAGTACCTTCAGGAAACTGTCGGTAGGCTCGCCCATTAGCAGAGCGCTGTGACGCATGGCCGAAGCGAGGGAATCCTGTAGCTTGGCGAACCGCTCGTTAATGGCGGCCAGGGTTTCGAACAGGTCGACATCCTTCTTATGTGTCTCAAGCTCGATAGCATCGATCGGCCATTCGAGTTTGCCATCTGACTGGTGAAGGAACCAGGCACAGCGCTGTATGGCTTCGAGCAGCATGGCCAGGTGGCGACGCTGTTCTTTTAGCAGATCGCGTGTCATGCGGCGTCTTCCAGGGGGTGGGCCTGCTCAAGTGCAATGGCCTGAAAAGGCGAAGGGGGGGTACCTTTGGAGTACGCCAACAGGTCCACTGGCAGGTGGAGCCGTGCTTCGAGCTTTGCCTTGATCTCGGCGAGGGCTAGGCGCGGTAGGCGGCGTTGAGAAATGAGCAGGAGATCAAGGTCGCCTCCCCTACGGGTGTCATCCAGTCGCGAGCCGAACAGCCGCACCTCGACGTCTTCACCGGCGATGCCATGCACGGTCATAACAATGGTGTGGATTTGTTCATGGGTCAGGCGCATTGCGACATGCTCTCTCAATGACATCATGAGTCTAGCATTAATACGCCATAAATCGCTTGCAGGCGAAACGGCCTGGACCGTGGCTCTAGGGTGATGAACCGGTCCCGAGTGTTGCATAAAAAAGGCGCCGCCCAAAGGTGGCGCCCAAGCCGTCTTGCGTTAGCTATCAGTGGCTATGGCCATGATCATCGTGGTCGTGGTCGTGGTCGTGGTCGTGGTCGTGGTCGTGGTCGTGGTCGTGGTCGTGGTCGTGGTCGTCGTGCTCGTGACCGTGCTCGTCGTGATCGGAGTCGGCCAGCGCCTCGTGCAGGGTGGTAGCGTTGTGGTGCATCATGCCCAGGTAGGTGCTGGCTTCGCCTTCAGAGGCCAGGGCATCGGCGTATAGGGTGCCGGCGATCTCCAGGCCGGCCTCTTCGGCGAGCTGGTTGATGATCGCCGGGCTGGTCATGTTCTCGTGGAACAGCGCCTGGACGTTCTGCTCGCGGATCACGTCGATCAGCTCGGCCATGTTGGCGGCGCTGGGCTCGGCCTCGGTGGAGAGCCCCACCGGCGATAGGAAGCGCAGCCCGTAGGCGTTCGAGAAGTAGCCGAAGGAGTCGTGGCCGGTGATGATGGTGCTCGACGGCGGGATCTCGGTGAGCAGCTCGCGGATCTCGGCGTCGGTGGCGTCGATCTCGTTGATGTAGCGCTCGGCATTGTCGTGGTAAGCCTCTTCGTTGTCCGGGTCGGCGTCGATCAGGCCGTCGCGGATATTCAGCACATAGGTCTGGGCCAGCGCCAGGTCCTGCCAGGCGTGGGGATCGTATTCGCCATGGTCATGGTCGTCATGGCTGTCGTGATCTTCGTGGCCGTGATCGTCATGCCCATGGTCGTCATGGTCGTGATCATGGCCGTGGGCGTGCCCGTGGTCGTGGCCGTGGTAGGGGATGCGCTCGATACCGTCGGTGGCGGTGACCAGTGGGCCGCTGTAGTCGCTGGAGTCGATCAGCCGCTCCATCCAGCCCTCGAACTGCAGGCCGTTGAACACTACCAGGTCGGCTTCGGCGATGGCGCGTGCCTCGGTGGGGCTGGGCGAGAACACATGCGCGTCGCTGTCGGCGCCGACCAGCGAGGTGACATTGACGTGGTCGCCACCTACGTTGTGAACCATGTCGGCCAGGATGCTGAAGCTGGCTACCACCTCGATGCGCTCGTCGGCCTGCAGTGGAGACAGGGCGACCAGGCCGGCGCTGCCGAGCAGTAGGCTAAGGGCGAAGGGCTTGGTTCTCATGGCGTACCTCGTGGCGTTACGTGATGGAAAATGCGCTATCCGGCCTCGCTGGCCTCCAGCGGCGTGGCGCGGCGTCGCAGCTTGGCCATCAGACTGTGATGGCGGCCGAACAGCGCCGAAGCGATATAGCCGATGCCGGCGAGCATGATGATGCTCGGCCCGGACGGCATCGACAGGTGATACGACAGCAGTAGCCCGCCGGTGCTGGCGAGCATCGCCCACACCACGGCGATGGCCATCAGCCCCTCGAGGCGCTTGCTCCAGAAGCGTGCCGCGGTGGCCGGCAACATCATCAGGCCCACGGCCATCAGCGTGCCGAGGGTCTGGAAGCCGGCGGTCAGGTTGAGCACCACCAGCGCCAGGAACAGGCCGTGGATCAAGCCGTTGCGGTTGCCCTGGCCACGCAGGAACAGCGGGTCGAGGCACTCCACCACCATGGCGCGGAACATCCACGCCAGGCACACCACGATCAGGCTGCTGATGGCGGCGATTAGCACCAGGGCGCTGGAGTTGACCGCCAGGATCGAGCCGAACAGCACATGGGTCAGGTCGACGCTGCTGCCGCCCAGCGACACCAGCATCACCCCGGCGGCCAGCGAGATCAGGAAGAAGCTGGCCATGGCGGCGTCCTCGCGCTGGCCGCTCATCTGCGACACGCCGCCGGCGAGCCCGGCCACCACCAGCCCCGAGAGAATCCCGCCGAGGCTCATCGCCGGCAGCGAGAAGCCGGCCAGCAGGAAGCCCAGCGCCACGCCGGGCAGGATGGCGTGGGCCATGGCGTCGCCGATCAGGCTCATGCCGCGCAGCACCAGGAACACGCCCAGCGGCGGCGCGGCCAGCGACAGGGCGATGCCGGCGACGAAGGCGCGGCGCATGAAGCCGTAGTCGAAGGGGGCGATAAACCACTCGTTCAGCAGCGCGATCATGGCGACAGCCCCGGCAGGTCGAGGGGCAGGATCGGCGCGTGGTGATGGCGCTGGGTACCGCCGTGGTGGCGTTCGAGGATCGCTTCCGGGGTGCTCCAGCGGGCATGGCCGCCGGCCAGGGCCAGCACGCAGTCGGCCAGCCGCGAGAGCTGCTCGAGGTCGTGCAGCACCACGATGATGGTGGTGCCCTGGGCGGCCATGTCGCGCAGCACGTCCATCAGCACCTCGACGGTGTCGAGGTCGACGTTGGCGAACGGCTCGTCGAGCAGCAGCAGCTCGGCCTCCTGCATCAGGGTGCGGCCGAGCAGCGCGCGCTGGCGCTGGCCGCCGGACAGTTCGCCCAGCGGGCGGTGGGCGAGCTGTGAGATGCCCAGCCGCGCCATCACCTTGCGGGCCTGGCGGTAGTGCGGGCCGCAGTAGCCCTTGAGCGCGCCGTGGCTGGGCCAGGTGCCAGTCATGATCAGCTCTTCCACGCTCATCGGGAAGGTCAGGTCGAGCGCCAGCTGCTGGGGTAGCCAGGCGCGGCGCTCCTTGGGCACGTCGCACTCGACGCGACCCTTGATCGGCGCCAGCTCGCCCATGATCGCCTGGATCAGGGTGCTCTTGCCGGCGCCGTTGGCGCCGATCAGCGCGGTGATGGCACCGTCCTCGAAGCTGCCGCTGACGTGCTCCAGCACGGTGCGGCCGCCCTGGGCGAGCTGCAGGTCGTTGAGGCGCAGGCGCGACATCAGGACCACCAGCCCGCGGCCCAGGAGACCGCCAGCCACAGCCCGGCCAGCGGCACCGCGACCAGCAGCAGGCGGCGGCCGGCGGCCAGCGACATCAGTGAAAAGTGGCACGGCCCTCGGGCCGATGGTGGTGACGGTGTGCCATGAAGCGTCCCTCGTGAATGACAGGAAGGTTATAACATAACAAGTTGATTGAAAAGCCACGCCGCTCTCGGCATGAAAATGGTCGCCTATGATAGCGGCCATGGGGTGGTGCTCCAACCGTCAGTAGCGGATCGCCACGCCCAGCTGTTCAGGGCTGGCCAGCAGCGCGTATTCGTAGTCGAAGCGCAGCTCGCCGAGCGAGGCCTGGGCGGGCTGGAAGCGATTGAGCGCGCGGCCGGCCTGGCGCGGCTGGGTCTGCAGCTGCAGCTCGCTGACCAGCATGCCGGTGGCGAAGTTGATCGCCCCGTCGCGGCCGCGGCCGTCACCGACGCCGATCAGCAGCCCGGCGGTGGTATTCACCGCCAGCGAGCCCAGGCGCGCCTCGAAGGAGCGGCGCTGGCGCTCGTCGGCGGCGGTCTCGCGGATCAGCGCCCGGGCGTGGTCGAGGTCGTCGCCCTGATCGAGGTCGCGGAAGTCGCGGTGGGCGGCCGGGTGGGGCTGGCGGTCGAGAAACATGCCGCCCAGCGCCAGCGCCGACTTGACCACCCCGACCCGGGCATCGTAGCGGTCGTCGCGGTCGCTCGCCTCGCTGGCCTGGTAGGCATTGACCGCCAGGCTGGCGCCGTAGATGCCGGTCCAGCTCGCCTGCCACAGGTTGGCGTGGCGCTCGCCGCGGGCCAGGGCGCCGGCATAGCCCTGCCACTCCTGTGACGAGGATTGGCCCAGAGCGGTGGCGGGCAGGCTCAGCAGCAGCACGAGGCTGGCGATCAGCACGGTGGAGTAGCGCATGGTGGGGCTCCGATTGGCGTGGGTCGTGCTTACTATAGCGTCATTGGCGGGGTCACAGGCCCATCGCCTGGCGCATCATCAGGCGCTTGGCCAGCGGCAGGCGCTGGGTGACGGCGAGCCCCAGGCTGCCCAGCTGGCGCAGCGGTGGGGCGCCGGTGAACACCCGGTGCAGCAGCTCGGTGGCGGCAATCATTGCCAGCGTCTGCGGGCGGCGCTGGCGCGCATAGGCGTCGAGCAGCGGCGCGCTGCCGAGGTCCTGGCCGCGGCGATGCGCGGCGACCAGCCGCTCGCTGAGGGCGATCACATCCTGCAGGCCGAGATTCAGGCCCTGGCCCGCCAGCGGGCTGATCACATGGGCGGCATCGCCGATCACCACGCAGCGCGCGGCGCAATAATGGCGGGCATGCTGGCGGCGGATGGAAAAACTGGCGCGACCCAGCACCGCCTCGACGCCGCCCAGGCGCGCCGGAAAGTCGCGTTCCAGCGTCTGGCGCAGGGCCTCCGGGTCGAGCTGCTCGAGGGCAGTGATGGTATCCGGCTTGCCGTACCACACCAGCGAGGCGTGGGCGCCGGGCAGCGGCAGCATCGCCTGGGGGCCATCGGGCGTGAAGCACTGCCAGCTGACGTCCTGCTGCGGCAGCTTGGTGGCGACGTTGATCACCAGCGCGCGCTGGTCGTAGTCGCCGCTCTCGACCGCAATGCCGGCCAGCTCGCGCAGCGCCGAGCGTGCGCCGTCGGCGCCGACCACCAGCGCCGCATTCAGCCGGGTGCCGTCGTCGAGCTCCAGCTCTACCTGGTTGGCCGCTTGGCGCAGCACCATCGGCCGCACCCCGCAGTAGCAGGTGGCCGTCGGCAGCTCGGCCAGGCGCGCCCACAGTGCGGCGCGAATCCAGCGGTTCTCGACGAAGCTGCCGAAGGCGTCGTGGCCGAGGCTGGTTACATCGAAGTGCGCCTCGCCGCGGCCCTGCTGACTCCAGCCGTGGATGCGCCGAAACGGGCAGCGGCGATCCTGCGGGATCCTCTCCCAGGCGCCGACCTCGGCCAGCAGCCGCTCGGCGGCCAAGTTGAGCGACGACACCCGCAGATCGAAGCCGTCGTCCTGTGGTAGCGTGGGAGCCGCGCCGCTCTCGATCAGCGCCACGCCAAGGCCCGCCTGGCCCAGCGAGGCGGCCAGCGCAGCACCTACCATGCCACCGCCAACGATGATCACCTGTGCAGAATTCGCCATGCGTGTCCTTTATGTCATCAAACTGTCATCTATGCTCGTTAGGGTGCGCGCTGACATCAAAGCGTCATTAAACCGTCATACCACCCGCGGACCCACACGGTAGCTACTCACTTATGACGAACCGCACCACACCGCCCTCCGACCCGCGTGCCTTCGAGCGTCAGGCGCGTCGTGAAACGCCGGCCTGGATGCGTGGCCTCTACGCCGGGCTGTGCCTCTACCTGTTCCTGGCCGCCCTCAACGTGCTGGGCTCGGGCCTCGGCACCTTCGGCGGCGAGAGCGACTTCCTGACCCGCGCCTTCGCCTACGGCGAGAACCCCTTCATCGCCCTGCTGGCCGGCGTGCTGGTCACCATGATCGTGCAGAGTTCGTCGTTCACCTCGGCGCTGATCGTGACGCTGGTGGCCAGCGGCGAGATGACCCTGGGCACCGCGGTGTTCGCGATCATGGGTGCCAATATCGGCACCGCGGTCACCGGGGTCATCGTGGCCCTGGCCAACATGCGCATCAAGCGCAATTTCCGGCGCTCGTTCACCGCGGCGCTGATGCACGACTTCTTCAATATCCTCACCGTGGCGGTGGTGTTCCCCATCGAGTGGCTCAGCGGGATGTTTCACGAGGCCGGCCGCGGGGTGTTCACGCGCCTGGCCGGCTGGCTCGCCGAGCTGATCGGCCTCGAGGAGGTGGCCCGGCCCAACAGCCCGATCAAGCTGATCACGTCGCCCATCGTCGATGCCTTCGACGCCATCGGCGGCTTCCTGCTGCCGAATTCGCCGGCCCAGGGGCTGCTGGTAGCGGCCTTCGGCATGCTGCTGATGTTCGCCGCGCTGATCTTCATGGTCCAGAACCTGCGCGGCGCGCTGCTGCGCCACATGGACGGCCTGTTCCGCACCTACTTCTTCCGCACCGACCTGCGCGCCTACGGCGTCGGCGTGGTCTCCACCGTGCTGGTGCAGTCGAGCACCATCACCAGCAGCCTGATGGTGCCGCTGGCCGGGGCCGGGGTGGTGCGCATGCGCCGGGTGCTGCCGTTCATGATGGGCGCCAACCTCGGCACCACCGTGACCAGTCTGCTGGCCGCCACCGCCAATCCTATCGCAGCGGCGATGACCGTGGCCTTGTTCCACGTCATCTTCAACCTCACCGGCACCGCCATCTGGTGGCCGCTGCGGGTGATCCCGCTGCGCGTGGCCAGCTGGTACGGCAAGCTGGCGGCCAAGCAGACCCGCTACGCCTTCCTGTTCCTGATCGGCGTGTTCTTCATCGTGCCGCTGGCCGGCATTGCCGCCACCGAACTGTTCATGAGCCTGCGCTGAGCGCGGCCCACCGGGAGACCGTCACATGTTTCGACAGCTCTATACCGCCCTGACCTCGGAGAACACCCTCGACCAGGCCTTCGAGGACCTCACTGCCATGCTCGAGCACGGCGAGTGGATGTTCGCCCGCGCCAACGACGTGCTCTACAGCACCGTGCCCGCCGACGAGGTGCGCCAGCCGCTCTACGACCGCGACCAGGCGATCAACGAGCTGGAGCGCTCGATTCGTCGCAAGGTGCTGCGCCACCTTACCGTCAACCCCGGCCACGACGTGGCCATCTGCCTGGCGCTGATGAGCGTGGCCAAGGATGCCGAGCGCATCGGCGACTACTGTAAGAACGTCTTCGAGGTGGGCAGCTTCTACAGCGAAGGCTTCCACGTGCCGCGCTACCAGGGGCCGCTGGACGGCATGGCCGAGCAGATGGGCCGCATGTTCGGCATGATGGTCAGCGCCACCCGCGACTCCGACGAAGCCAAGGCGCGCCAGGTGCTCTCCATGGCCCGCGGCATTCGCGCCCAGGGCGACCACCTGATCGAGGAGCTGTTCAAGGACGACCAGCAGGTCGCCTTCCACGAGGCGGTGGCTTACTCGCTGCTGGCGCGCCACTACAAGCGCGTGGCCTCGCACCTGGCCAATATCGCCACTGCGGTGGTCGGCCAGCTCGAGGATCTTGACTTCTACCACGACGAGGGCGACGAGGCGGAGTAACGCCCCGCCCGACACACGAGCGCCGCCCTCAGGGGCGGCGCTTATGTATGGAGTGGGCGTTACGGCTAACCGGTAGCCTTACTCGACCAGCGCGTTGAGCCGGTCGGGAAAGTCGGTGAAGATGCCGTCGACGCCCCAGTCGAGCAGCAGCTGCATGTCGTCGGCCTCATTGATGGTGTAGACATGCACCAGCAGGTCGTTGGCCTGGGCCTGCTCGACGAAGGCGGCATCGATCACCTGTAGCTCGTCTTCATAGGTCAGGTTGGTGCCGATGCCTACGGCATAGTCGCGAATTGCCTCGAAGTCGGCATCCTCGATCTCGCTCGGCCCCGGCGTCACCCCGGTCCACTCCACCAGGCGCTCCTCGCCGTCCTCCTTCGGGTAGTACCACACCAGCTGCACCAGCGGCACCTCGTCATTCAGCGCCTGTACTTCGAGCAGACTCGGCTGGCTGAACGACTGGATCACCGCCGCGCCGGCCTCGATCAGTCCATGGGCCTCCAGCTCCTCGACCAGCGCCTCCTCGATACCCGGATAGCGCTCCGGCGACTTGGTCTCGAGGTAGTAGCGGGCATTGGTGCCGAAGCGCTCGATGACCTCACCCAGGGTCAGGATCCGCTCCCCGGCGAATGCGTCGTCGGCATACTCCGGCGACGCCTGGTTGAACCAGCTACCGGCATCCAGCGCCTTGAGCTCCTCCAGGGTGAAATTCTTGAGCTCGCCTTCGCCTTCGCCTTCGCCTTCGCCGTCGGTGGCGCGGCCGAGGGTCTCGTCGTGGAAGGCCACCAGCTCGCCGTCGGCGGTCATCTGGATATCCAGCTCCAGGTAGTCGACCCCCATCTCATGGGCCAGCTCCAGCGCCGGCAGCGTCTGCTCCGGCGCGTACCCGCTGGCCCCGCGGTGGGCGATCACCTGAAAGTCCTGCAGATCATCCAGCTGCTGCTGCAGGGCATCCGCCTGAACGGAGAGCGGCAGCAGCAAGGCACCGCCGCCGAGCAGGGCGAAGGGCAGGCTGACGCGCGAAAAGCGGCTCTGGGGGAGGCGCATGGTGACTCCTTTATTGAATGCTCAATCAATAACCGTACTGACGTGGGGGGAGGGATGCAAGAAAAGTGGGGTCTGAGATGCGCGGTCGCTGCGTCGCATATGCGAATAACAGGAAAGTTGAATCAATAAGTGGCGAAGTTGGGTTAGGGGTGCTTAGCTACAGATATATAAAGCTGGATTCATAGAATAAACGTAGCACTTTGTCCCACACGGTAGAGGCAGGAAGGCTACCGCCGCTGGCACGAGCCAGAGCAGGCGCAGACTCTCAATGATCATTGTCGCCGTACTACTTGGAAGGGAACGAAGCGCTTGTCGACGCTAGGAAGCTGAATGACAACCGAGCCTTTGGGTACACTGAGCTATCACCGCTATGCCGGTAAAGCGTTACCCGGCCAACAAGATGATGCTTGTCACCTATTGGCCTGGCACAGCCTGGATGTTGCCGCCGTTGGCTGGCATTTGCTGGCCCCCGAGCGCCCCTTGACGCAACAGTTAGCCCTGCGGCTCGGCATCGAGCCCGAACCGCTGCGGAGTCTGCTGGTGTTTCTCTTGGGGCTTCATGATCTCGGCAAGTTCTCTCGCGCTTTCCAGGAAGTGCTGAAACTCCCCCTCGATGGCATGGCCAAACCAATGAACGTGGCCTACACCGCGCGCCACGACCGCCTGGGCGTTCTGGTCTGGGACGCCTGTTGGAATACATGGCGAAGGGAAGGGGCGTTTGGCTGGCCCGAGAACGCGGGTGTACGCAGCTCGAAACTGCTGGAACCCATGGATAGTCTGATGGCGCCGTTCTTTGGCCATCACGGGCGTCCCGTATCTACTGGCCAGCTCACGCTCGCTCAGTTCTACATCGACGATGGTGAGCTCGACGATATCACCGCTGCGGGCGATTTTGTCGCCGATTGGGCAGCGCTCATCAAACCTCATTGGCCGCTCGAAAGACTGCTCGACAAAAACTGGCAGGCGGTCTTCAAGACGTTGAGCTGGACGGTTGCCGGTTGGGCCACCCTCAGCGACTGGTTAGGGTCGCATCGTGACTACTTTCGCTACTGCCAACAGCCCATGCCACTGAGTGACTACTGGCCATGGGCGCTCAAGCAGGCCGAGGCAGTGCTGGAGTCCACCGGATTCGGCCGCCCGCCGGAACCGATACCCTACGCTGGCCTTGCCCAATGGTTCGACGGTGGCGCCACGCCTACCCCGCTTCAGCAGCAAGCAGAGAGTCTCCCCTTGGAGGGCGGTCCGCAGCTGTTCATCCTCGAAGACGTGACCGGCGCGGGCAAGACCGAAGCCGCCTGCATTCTGGCTCAGCGCCTGCTGGCCGCAGGTCACGGCGAAGGGCTTTACTTTGCGCTACCCACCATGGCGACATCCAATGCCATGTATAGCCGCCTGGGCGACCTGCACCACCATTTTTACAGCAGCGCTTCGCGCCCTTCGCTGGTACTTGCCCACGGGGCTCGCGCACTCAACGAGGAGTTCGAACGCGCCATCTCCCAGCCGGAAAACGACGACTACGATGCAGAAGACGCCAGCGCCTCGACCCAATGCAATCGCTGGCTAGCCGACTCGAACAAGAAAGCGCTATTGGCCGACGTGGGGGTCGGCACCATCGACCAGGCGTTGATGGGCGCGCTGCCGTTTCGCCATCAGTCGCTGCGCCTATTAGGGCTGGCGCGCAAGGTGCTGATCATCGACGAAGTTCACGCCTTCGATCACTACATGCAGACTTTACTGCACCAACTGCTGGCCCACCACGCACGCCAGGGCGGTAGCGCTATCTTGCTAACGGCGACGCTGCCCCATGCCATGCGTGAGGCGCTGGTAGCGGCCTGGCGTCATGGGCTTGGCGTGGAGCCCAGCTTGCTCGAGAAAACCGACTATCCGCTGCTCACCCACTGTGGGGAGAGTACTCCCGAGGAGATCCCTGTCGCAGCCCGCTCGGAAGTCACGCGTAGCGTGGCCATCGAGTGGTTGGAGAGAGAAGAAGAGGCCATCGAGTGCGTGCTGGCGGCGGTGGAGGCGGGTGAATGCATCGTCTGGGTGCGCAACACCGTCGACGACGCCATCCGCGCCTTTCAGCAGCTACGCGAGCGTCATCCCGAGCCAGAGCGCTGCCTGCTCTTCCACGCCCGCTTTGCGATGGTGGACCGCCAGCGCATCGAATCCGAGGTCATCCGCCGCTTTGGCAAGGACTCAACGCCTCCGCTAAGGTGCGGCCAAGTGCTTGTCACAACACAGGTTTTTCAAGAGAGCCTCGACTGCGACGCTGACCGAATGGTCAGCGATATCGCCCCTATCGATCTGTTGATTCAGCGCGCCGGGCGCCTGCAGCGCCACCAGCGCGGTGAGCGAGCCGACCCTATGTTGCACGTGCTCGCGCCTGAATGGGACGCGCATCCCAGGGCGGACTGGCTAAGCCAGGCACATCGCGGCACCCAGGCGGTATATAAGGATACGTCGCTGATCTGGCTGACTCAGCGTGTGCTGCGCGAGCTGGGCGCCATTAGCATGCCTGGCGAAGCGCGGGCGATGATCGAGAGTGTCTACGCCTTCCCGGTGGATGATATTCCCGAGGCGCTGGATCAGGCGCACTTCGAGCGTACGGGGATGGATAAGCTGGCGGTCTCGATGGCCACCCATAACGCCTTGAATCTGGAAGCGGGCTACCGCCTCAATGCCGATTTCGACCCCTGGCAGGAGGAACGTGAGTTCGGCACTCGGCTTAGCGACGAGCGGAGCCTTGAGGTGGCGCTACTCAAACGCCAGGGCGAGACGTTGGTGCTCTGGGCAGAGGACCACCTCCATGCCGACCGGTTGAGCCGATGCCGCCTAAGGGAGAGCCAGGTCAAGAAACTCGCCGCGCTACCGGGGCACTATACCGAGCAGTGGGATGCGCTGCAGCAGCGCCACCGTGGGCTGCGCTTCGTCCAGCCCTGGCTGCCGGAAGAGGACGACAAGTGTGGTTACGATGAGCAGTGGGGCGTGAGTCTATAGGTGTAGTGGAAGATGCAATGTTCATGAAAGGTAAGTGAGCCAAGGCTAATGAATAAGAATTTATAGAATGCTGCAGAGGTGCCGATGAATCTACTTACAGAATCCTGGTTACCCTTTCGCCATCACGATGGCCGAATCGAATATCGCCTACCCTCGGCCCTCGCCGACCCAGAGGTGCTCGATCTTGCGCTGCCTAGGGCCGATTTCCAGGGCGCAGCCTGGCAGTTTCTGATTGCGCTGTTGCAGACAGCAATGACGCCGGAGGATACCGACGCCTGGTTGGATCGTTATCAGACGCCGCCCAGCGTGGCCGAGCTCGATGCTCTTCTTGCGCCTTTTGCCTCGGCCTTTGAGCTGGATGGTGACGGCCCGCGTTTCATGCAGGATCTTGATTCACTCAACGATGTCACTGAAGCCTCTGTTAGCAGTCTTCTGGTTGACTCTCCGGGCGTTAGTACGGTTAAGAAAAATCGAGATTTCTTCGTAAAGCGCGACCGTGTCGTGGGACTTTGCACAAAGTGTACGGCTTTAGCGCTCTATACCATGCAGATCAACGCACCTGAAGGTGGCGCTGGAATACGCACAGGATTACGAGGCGGTGGGCCACTGACCACACTGATTTTGCCAGAAGACAAAAGCAAGCCACTCTGGGGGCGGCTCTGGCCCAACGTACTGCCTGCCGATGCCGTAAGCCAGCCGGGGCAGACCTGGCGCCCGCCCAAAGCAGACGATGGTGATCTGTTCTTCTGGATGGCCGAGACTCGCATCAGTGATAAGAAGGGAAAAGAGGTACTGCCCGAGCAGGTGCACCCACTGCACGCCTTTTGGTCGATGCCGCGGCGCTATCGACTTCTGTTCGACAACGAGTCTGGCTATTGCGATGTCTGTGGTATGGAGGCGACTCGGTTAGTGCGCCGCATACGGTCAAAAAAGCATGGCGCCAACTACGACGGCCCTTGGCGACACCCTCTGACTCCATATCGTATGAACCCGAAAAAGCCTGGTGAGCTTCCTTTTTCCAAGAAAGGCCAACCCGGTGGGCCAAGCAGTTATCAACATTGGTCGGGAATGATGCTGGAAGATGAAGTCATTGATGGCGCTTTACCGGCACGCTTGATCACCCATCATCTGCACAAATATCGCATGGTTGCGGCTGCAAGAGACGATGGCGAAGCGTTCGAAGCGCTGTTCCGGCGCACTCGACTTTGGGTGTTCGGTTACGACATGAAGCAAATGGACGCCCGTGGCTGGTACAGCATCGAGATGCCTTTGGTAGGTGTGCCCGAAGCAAATCAGGACACCCTGCGTGACTGGGTCAAACGTTTCGTCGAGTTAGCTGAAAAAATTGTTAAAGAACTTCGCGATCGGCTTAAAGATGCTTGGTTTAGAAGGCCTAAAGACGCCAAGGGCGACATGAGCCAGATCGACGCCCAATTTTTCGAGGCTACCCAACTGACGTTTTTCTCCGCGCTGCGCGAGATGGGCGAGGTGCTGCGCAAGGAAACGGAGACGCCCACGCTGTCGCCCGAAACCCACCGCCAGTGGTATCTGGCGCTCAAGCGCGAGGCGCTAGCCCTGTTCGATGCACAGGCCATCAGTGGGCCGTTGGAGGGCATGAAGATGCAGCAACTGGAGCGGATCACCAGCGCCCGGCGCTACTTACAAGCCTATTTGAACGGTAACGGCAAGAAGATCGGCAAAACGGTTCAGACGTTCGCCCAGGAGGGCGGCTTTGAGCTGCAAGCCTCAATGCCCCAACGTGATGAGGAGAGCGCAGCATGAGTGAGGTGGAGCCAAAAGCGCCGCAGCCACAAGCGGCAGAGGGCGAGGCCACTGCAGGCGATACGGTAGAGCGCTACCGCTATGCGCTCACTAAGCAAGAGGCCTATGAGCTGCGCCTATGGTGGCGGCGACTGGTCATGGATGACAAGGCGCTCAAGCGATACACGAAGCAGCGGCCCTATCCCCGCGGCGTGCGCGCTACGCTGCGCCGCTGCGCCACTATCGAGTCGGTCATGCTGACCGAGGCCTTTCGCCATCTTTGGCAGGCGCTCGAATCACGGGCCTGGACGGAGGCGGCGACAGAGGGGCCGAATACGCGCAATCAACGTCTCGAAGTTTGGTCGGTTATTGCCGCGGTGGTGTGCGAGCTGCGCGCCGAAACGTTTGATGCACCCTTGGGTAAGCGTCTGGGAGAGAAACGCCCCAATACCGTCGATACTCCGCGGATGAGCGACTTACGCTTTCAGCAGTTGCTCGACTGTCACAGCGGTGACGAGCTGATTCGCCGCTTTCGTCGGGCGCTCAAACTCGCTGATAACGCCGGTGTCAGCGTTGTCCATCTTGCCGATATGGTCGCGCTCTGGGATCGCGAGCAGCGCGGCCAGTACCGCGCCAAGGCCACCCAGCGCTTCGCCTTCGCCATGAGCGATGCCTACTTCAAAGCGCGAGCGTTGAAACAGGCAGCGGGTGACTGAACGACGACAGCCACTTTCCAACATCCGTATCACTCTTTGTATTCAGGGAACCCACCATGAGCCACTTTATTCAGCTGCACCTACTCACCTCCTACCCACCCTCCAACCTCAACCGCGATGATCTGGGCCGCCCCAAGACAGCCTTTATGGGCGGTGCCCGGCGGCTGCGCGTCTCTTCGCAAAGCCTCAAACGCCATTGGCGCACATCCGATTTGTTCGAAGAGGCGGTCGACGGGCACAAGGGCACGCGCACTAAGCGCCTGGGCAAGCAGGTGTATGACCGCATTTCAGGTGCAGATGCAAAAATAGCAGCCGCTAGTGCAGAGAAAATCGCCAGTGTCTTCGGCAAGCTGCGTAAGGTCGATAAAAACGAGAAGCACGAATATGAAATCGAACAGCTCGTTCACATAGGTCCCGAAGAGTGGGCGGCCGTAGAGAAGTTGGCGGACAAGCTCAGTGCCGAAAAACGCGAGCCGACCGATGAAGAACTCAAAGAGTTGCTCGTGCAGCGCCCCACTGCCGTCGATGTGGCGCTGTTCGGGCGGATGCTTGCCGCTGCCCCCAGCTACAACGTCGAAGCCGCCTGCCAGGTCGCCCATGCCATCACCGTACACGCCGCTGAGGTCGAGGATGACTACTTCACCGCCGTTGATGATCTCAACAGCGGCGTTGACGATCGCGGTGCAGCGCATATTGGCGAGGCCGGCTTCGCCGCCGGGCTCTTCTATCTCTACATCTGCATCGACCGGGATCTCCTGATTGAGAACCTCCAAGGTAACGAAGAACTGGCTGATCGTGCCATCGCCGCGCTGGTGGAATCTGCCGTCAAGATCTCGCCCAAGGGTAAGCAGAACAGCTTCGGCTCCCGCGCCCATGCGAGCTACTTGCTGGCAGAGAAGGGCGACCAGCAGCCACGCTCGCTGGCGGCTTCCTTCCTGCAGCCGGTCAACGGCGAAGAGCAGGCCACCAAGGCTATCGAGAAACTGGAAAGGCAGGCCCAAGCCTTCGATGACGCCTACGGTGCCGGTGCGGATCGCCGCTTTATCCTCTCGGCAACGCCGGAGTACGGCACGCCTGCTCTGAAGGGTGATATTCAGCGAGGCAACTTGCAGGATCTGCTGACCTTTCTCAAAGACGACGAGTGAACGGAGACGGTATGCCACGACATCTGGTTTTTCGCCTCTATGCGCCCATGGCGAGTTGGGGGGAGGCCGCGGTGGGCGAGACACGGCCGACGGCGACCTACCCTGGTCGTAGCGCCATCCTGGGGCTAGTGGGGGCGGCACTTGGCATCCGGCGCGACGATGATGAAGGACAGCGCTGCCTGCGTAATGGCCTGCAAGTGGCGGTCAAGCAGCGCTCACCGGGGCTGTTGTTGCGCGACTATCACACCGTGCAGGTGCCGCCATCGCAAGCGAAAGTAACCCACCGCACGCGCCGTGAAGAGCTTTCGGTGCCCAAGGAGGCACTCAATACCATTCTCTCCTCACGCGATTATCGTTGCGACGGCCTCTGGACCGTTGCGATTCGCCTAGCGTCGGAAGCTGGTTGGACACTGGATGAGCTGAAGGCGGCGCTGGAAAGGCCCCGTTTCCCGCTCTACCTCGGCCGCAAGGCATGCCCGCTGGCGGCTCCCCTGGTGCCGGCCGTGGTCGAGGCCAGCCACTGGCGGCAGGCGCTGGATCATCGTTTTGAAAGCGCACTTAACCCCGACCGTACCTGGCTGCCCTTAGTGGGCAACGCGGTACAGGATGAACGGCTGTTGCGCTTGCCCAAGCAGGTGCTCTACGTCTGGGAGGGAGCCGCTGATGCGCTCGATGGCAGCGAGGTGTCCAACGAGGGCAGTGAGGTCTGGGATGAACCGCTGCATCGCCGCCGCTGGCAGTTCGGGCCGCGCCTTGAACACAGGCGAATCGAAGCTGTGGAGGAGACACACTAATGTATCTTTCTAGTGTCAGGCTCGATCTCAATCGTTTGACTCGTGCCGAGTTGTTCGATGTGTTGGAAGGGGGCGCTTACACCGCTCATCAGCTGCTCTGGAGGCTGTTTCCCGAGACGCCTCAGGGCGAGCGGCCCTTTATTTTCCGCCAGGAGATGGAAGAAGACGCCAGCGGCAAGAGCGCAGGACTGCCTCGCTTCTACGTTGCCTCGGATCGACCGCTCGAGCCGGTCGAGGGCTTCGACGTGCAGTGCAAGCCTTTCACTCCCCAGCTTGCGCAAGGCGACCGACTGGCGTTTCGGCTGCGCGCCAATCCCACTGTTGCTAAATCCGTCGGCCATGGCAGCCGCTCCCATCGTGCCGATATCTTGATGGATGCGCGCAAACCGTTTCCCAAGGGGGAGCGGACGAGTCTGGCGTGCGTCGAGGCGATGGAGGCTGCGGCGCGCAACTGGCTCCAAACGCGTGCCGAAGGTTTTGGATTCACACTGCCGGTTGCGCCGGAGGTGGGCGCATACCGCCAGCACGCGCTGAGCAAGAAGGAGGGCGGGGAGCCCATTCGCTACTCTAGCGTGGATTACGAGGGTTTGCTGGAGGTGACGGAACCCGAACGGCTCAATCGTGCGTTACAAGAGGGCATTGGTCGCGCCAAGGCCTTTGGCTGTGGCCTGATGTTGCTACGCCGCGTACCGGAGTGACCCATGGGCTTCATCCCTCTCAAACCCATCCCTATCAAGGATCGCATGTCGATGATCTTCGTCGGCATGGGGCAGATCGATGTGCGAGACGGGGCCTTCGTCGTCATCGACGAAGTCAACGGCGAGCGCATGCACATTCCGGTGGGCTCGGTTGCCTGCCTGCTGCTCGAACCCGGAACAAGGGTCTCCCACGCGGCGGTCAAGCTCGCCTCGGTCGTTGGTACGCTGCTTATCTGGGTGGGCGATGCCGGGGTGAGGCTCTACAGTGCCGGACAGCCCGGTGGGGCTCGCTCCGACAAGCTGCTTTACCAGGCTCAACTGGCGCTGGACGACAGTCTACGACTCAAGGTCGTACGCAAGATGTTCGAGCTGCGCTTTGGTGAAGCGCCGCCCTCACGGCGCAGTGTCGAACAGCTTCGCGGCATCGAGGGTGCCCGCGTGCGCAAGACCTACCAGGTACTGGCCAAGCAGTATGGCCTGAAATGGCAGGGACGACGCTACGACCCGAAGCAGTGGGATGCCTCGGACGTGGCCAACCAGTGTCTTTCGGCAGCCACGGCGTGCCTCTACGGTATTACCGAGGCCGCGATTCTGGCCGCCGGTTACGCTCCGGCCATCGGTTTTCTGCATACCGGCAAGCCGCTGAGCTTCGTCTACGATATCGCCGATATCGTCAAATTCGAGACCGTCGTTCCGGCGGCGTTTCGTATCGCCGCCAGGAATCCCCCCATGCCCGAGCGCGAGGTACGCATCGCCTGCCGGGACGCCTTCAAGCAGACCCGGTTGCTGCAGCGGATCATTCCGATGATCGAAGAGGTGCTGGCCGCCGGTGAGATCGAACCGCCGCCGCCACCAGCGGACGCTGTGCCACCCGCCATCCCTGAACCGACATCGCTGGGCGATAGCGGCCACAGGAGTCAATAGTATGGCCATGCTTGTCGTCGTCACCGAAGCCGTACCGCCCCGCCTGCGCGGACGGCTTGCCGTCTGGCTGCTGGAAATTCGTGCTGGCGTGTATGTGGGCGATGTCAGCAAGCGGATTCGGGAAATGATCTGGGAACATGTCAACGTCCTGGCGGAGGATGGCAATGTCGTCATGGCTTGGGCCAGCAACCATGAGTCCGGCTTCGAGTTCCAAACCTATGGCGCTAACCGGCGCGAGCCTTGGGATCACGATGGGTTGCGTCTGGTGCGCTTTCTACCCATTGAGGCTAAGTAGTTGATAAACCTAGATCTTTAAAAATTTAGTCTGTACAAAAAATAGGCAAAACCGTCGGTGGAATTTCTGCTGGCGATTTTCCTTTTGTAGATCAAGTATCTACAATTAGTCCGATCCCCGCATGCGCGGGGCTCAACCGGTAATCGAGCCGCCATGGATGACGCCTGAGCTCCGATCCCCGCATGCGCGGGGCTCAACCGCATCTTTCGATGTTAACGTTACGTTCATGCGTCCGATCCCCGCATGCGCGGGGCTCAACCGCAACCGCATGACTACCCGGCACGCCTGCAATTCCGATCCCCGCATGCGCGGGGCTCAACCGATCATTCGATGCGCAAATTGTAGATGGCGTTTCCGATCCCCGCATGCGCGGGGCTCAACCGGCGGTTTGCTCATCGGCATATGACCACACACCCCGATCCCCGCATGCGCGGGGCTCAACCGCTCGCCACTAATCGCCCGTGATATGCCCTCGGCCGATCCCCGCATGCGCGGGGCTCAACCGCCTAGCCGCGCTCACCCTACTTTACACTGCTGCCGATCCCCGCATGCGCGGGGCTCAACCGTCGTATTACCCCAACCTGGCCATCAAGAATCGCCGATCCCCGCATGCGCGGGGCTCAACCGCCTGTGGTGTGCTACAATGATCCTCACCTATCCCGATCCCCGCATGCGCGGGGCTCAACCGCCAGCCTAGCCGCTGCGTATTTTGCCTATGTCCCGATCCCCGCATGCGCGGGGCTCAACCGCGTACATTGCGCAACAGTGGTTCACGCTATTACCGATCCCCGCATGCGCGGGGCTCAACCGTTGCGCCGATTAGGCCCAACACCAAACGACATCCGATCCCCGCATGCGCGGGGCTCAACCGCCGTGGACAGCACCGCGAGCGAGGTTGAGGGTCCGATCCCCGCATGCGCGGGGCTCAACCGGAGGTGTGCGACGTCGACCTGAAGGGCGACCCCCGATCCCCGCATGCGCGGGGCTCAACCGTCGGGGAAACGGCTCCAGGCATCGAGCTGCGCCCGATCCCCGCATGCGCGGGGCTCAACCGGCGACCCGCGTCTTCGTCGCCAACGAGCTCGACCGATCCCCGCATGCGCGGGGCTCAACCGCACAACGTGTTCGTGCGCTTCCCCGACGGCACCCGATCCCCGCATGCGCGGGGCTCAACCGCCGGCCGCCGGGATCTCCAGGGTGTTGGGCCGCCGATCCCCGCATGCGCGGGGCTCAACCGCGTGCTATCCGGCTGGGGGCTTATATGATTGTCCGATCCCCGCATGCGCGGGGCTCAACCGCATTACTACAATGGTAAGCCGTGCGGTTACGGCCGATCCCCGCATGCGCGGGGCTCAACCGAACGACTGGAAAACGGCCCGCCGCATGAGCGACCGATCCCCGCATGCGCGGGGCTCAACCGCAACTTTTCGATAGGATGCAATTCTGGAATCACCGATCCCCGCATGCGCGGGGCTCAACCGACTTTTGTACATTAGTGGCCGGACATATTCAACCGATCCCCGCATGCGCGGGGCTCAACCGGTGACATATTTGAGACGACCAGCACCGCTATTCCGATCCCCGCATGCGCGGGGCTCAACCGACTTTGGATTGGGCTTCTCGCTGTGTCACTTCCCGATCCCCGCATGCGCGGGGCTCAACCGCCTTGAGCCACTGTTCATTTGCGTGCACGCTCCCGATCCCCGCATGCGCGGGGCTCAACCGCATCTGGGCGCGGACTTCAAGCAAGAGCGCAACCGATCCCCGCATGCGCGGGGCTCAACCGGACGGCTCGCGCATGGGAACCGGCACCCCCGACCGATCCCCGCATGCGCGGGGCTCAACCGGCCGGTTGGCTTTTTGATGTCACTAAACCAACCCGATCCCCGCATGCGCGGGGCTCAACCGAACTTGGCAAACTCCTTGTTCGACTTGAAGCACCGATCCCCGCATGCGCGGGGCTCAACCGAATGATTGCCTTGGGAGTCGGAAATTGATACCCCGATCCCCGCATGCGCGGGGCTCAACCGGTCATGTCCGAGCTACGGGCTACCGCCAAAAACCGATCCCCGCATGCGCGGGGCTCAACCGAAGGCAGGTGGTGGCTGGAAGACAGAGTTCTTCCGATCCCCGCATGCGCGGGGCTCAACCGTTCTGGCACTTCTCGACCGGCGCCGACCACGACCGATCCCCGCATGCGCGGGGCTCAACCGCATACCGCCATGTCCGGCGAGACCGTCGGGTTCCGATCCCCGCATGCGCGGGGCTCAACCGTCAAACTGGCGTCAGCTCATATGTGTTTGGCGCCGATCCCCGCATGCGCGGGGCTCAACCGCGCCCAACGAATCGTCATCCCCCTTCGGTATCCCGATCCCCGCATGCGCGGGGCTCAACCGGCCAAGCTCGAGGCGGTCGAGTCGGGCATCACCCGATCCCCGCATGCGCGGGGCTCAACCGCCCTTGCTTTTGTGCGGGTGGAGCGTAGCGCGCCGATCCCCGCATGCGCGGGGCTCAACCGGGTTTAAGGAGCATGGTGCAGCCCGTTCACGGCCGATCCCCGCATGCGCGGGGCTCAACCGCCGGCAGTAGTGATCACCCACATTAGCGCCTGCCGATCCCCGCATGCGCGGGGCTCAACCGTTTTTAAGCCTGCGCAAGAGATGGTTCGCAAACCGATCCCCGCATGCGCGGGGCTCAACCGGCTATGCCCATCGCGGCGCTTAACTCGTTGCTCCGATCCCCGCAT
The DNA here is from genome assembly GCF_010977575.1 of Halomonas socia. Lineage (GTDB taxonomy): Bacteria > Pseudomonadota > Gammaproteobacteria > Pseudomonadales > Halomonadaceae > Franzmannia > Franzmannia socia. The sequence goes on along the minus strand of NZ_CP048812.1, from coordinate 1,096,768 downwards.
GCGCGGGGCTCAACCGCCCGAGGATATGACCGACGTGGAGATCTTGGGCCGATCCCCGCATGCGCGGGGCTCAACCGTATTTCGAAAAGTTCCTTCGCCATGTGCAAGGCCGATCCCCGCATGCGCGGGGCTCAACCGGCCGACCCATTGGACGTCCTGGAGTGGGTTGACCGATCCCCGCATGCGCGGGGCTCAACCGGTGATGCACTCCATCGAGGAGCGGGGCGCACCACCGATCCCCGCATGCGCGGGGCTCAACCGTCAGCAGTGGAGATAATAGAGTTTGTTTGGGACCGATCCCCGCATGCGCGGGGCTCAACCGCAGCGCACGCGCGAGAAGCTGAGCCGCCCTGACCGATCCCCGCATGCGCGGGGCTCAACCGGATGGCATTGTCCTCGGCATGTAGCGTCATGGCCGATCCCCGCATGCGCGGGGCTCAACCGAACGAGGAAAAGCGCAAGGGCCGACAGTTCAGCCCGATCCCCGCATGCGCGGGGCTCAACCGAGTCATCGATCGAGGAATCATCCGTGAAATCGCCGATCCCCGCATGCGCGGGGCTCAACCGCCGCACACTTCCTGCGCCAATGCTGACCACTGCCGATCCCCGCATGCGCGGGGCTCAACCGGCGTGACCGCGCATGTCGGCGGTATTGAATTTCCGATCCCCGCATGCGCGGGGCTCAACCGGTCGCCTTGTCCCATAAACCACGCTGAGCCAACCGATCCCCGCATGCGCGGGGCTCAACCGCGGCACGCTCCGGCATCGAGCCAACATAGAATCCGATCCCCGCATGCGCGGGGCTCAACCGTGAGTGCGGGTGATCAGGTAGTCCTCGCCAGCCCGATCCCCGCATGCGCGGGGCTCAACCGAGTCCCTGAAACGTTGAACAATTTGGGGATGTCCGATCCCCGCATGCGCGGGGCTCAACCGCCTGAGCTCAACATTCGACACGCTTTCGAGCGCCGATCCCCGCATGCGCGGGGCTCAACCGGAAAGTGGCCGCCTCACATTAAACAGTGGGTACCGATCCCCGCATGCGCGGGGCTCAACCGTACATCAGCAAGAACATCAACGGCGAACAGTTCCGATCCCCGCATGCGCGGGGCTCAACCGGCAAACGCTTCGGCGACGCTGCAAGAGATCGGCCGATCCCCGCATGCGCGGGGCTCAACCGTCCACAGCTTAACAACCAACCGCCCCGCCCAGCCCGATCCCGCATGCGCGGGGCTCAACCGCCGCATTATCCATGTCCCCTCCGCTCTCTACACCGATCCCCGCATGCGCGGGGCTCAACCGAATTAACGGGGGAACGAACGGACTGGCCGACCCCGATCCCCGCATGCGCGGGGCTCAACCGTTGTAGCCGGTGGCACTACTCGTCGCGTAAGCCCGATCCCCGCATGCGCGGGGCTCAACCGCCGTCGGCACCGTAGCGGGCCAGGGTCTGCTCCCGATCCCCGCATGCGCGGGGCTCAACCGGCCGCCTTGTGCTCGGTGACTTCCTTGCGGGTCCGATCCCCGCATGCGCGGGGCTCAACCGTGCTGCGTCGCGCAGAGGTCGAGCGCCGGCGCCCGATCCCCGCATGCGCGGGGCTCAACCGGAGCGGCAGCAGCGCCGACTGCCCGACCTGGCCCGATCCCCGCATGCGCGGGGCTCAACCGTTGTAGCCGGTGGCACTACTCGTCGCGTAAGCCCGATCCCCGCATGCGCGGGGCTCAACCGGGAGTGATTCTTGTCGAGTTCGAGGACGGGGACCGATCCCCGCAGGCGCGGGGCTTTAGCAGTCGGGATGTGGGCGTTAAACCGCCCCGAAAATTGATGTTAGGTAAGCGGTTGGGGGGACACCCTTAGTCGCTTGCATCTACCACCGAGGCAGCTCAGAAGTACACTAGTGGAGTAACTGGCACTGACTTCTTTAGTAGTGGTATCTGCAGGAGATTATCGTGATGGAGCCGCCATCCACTGCATAAACCAAGCGGTTTGTCTCATCAATGCGCCGCGACCAGAATCCAGCCAAGTTCTCCTTAAGTGGCTCTGGTTTACCAATACCGTCGAACGGAGAGCGCTGTACATCAGCGATTAACTTATTGATTCGCTTTAGCGTCTTTTTATCCTGACTTTGCCAATAGAGATAGTCATTCCATGACGCCGTAGTCCAGCACAGCAGCCGGCTAGTCGTCTGCATCTATCAGCTCACGTTCGGTTGCCTTTCCAGCCCTGTATTGCGCAATTGACTCATTCAAGTGCTGAGCATTGGCGGGTGAACGCAGCAGATGTACCGTCTCCATAAGACTGTTGTAATACTCAAGAGACATTACCACGGCGTCCTCGGCATCACGGCGCGCAATCACCGTGGTATCGGCATCGTTCACCACGCCGTCGAGCACCGCTTTAAGGCCATTGCGAGCCTCTGTGAAAGAGATAATTTTCACGGAGCACCTCCTGTACGTTTCACTGTACAAGTCTAGCTTAGCTGGCACGACATGTACAACACTAAGGACATGTTGTCTTGCCGCGACTGAGATCTCACCATACCGGCCCTTCCGCCGGCATCACCACCCACTCGGGCTCCTCGAATTCGCCGATCAGGCGGATCTCGCAGCAGGGCGCCGCGCGGCGGATGATCTCCTTTACCTCCTGGTTGGGCTGGGCCTCCATGGCGTCGCGGCTGGCCTTGCTGTCCCAGTGGGCGATGGCGATCAGGGTGCTGGGGTCGCCGAACTTGCGGTGCAGCTCGGTGCCGCGTGCCCCCGGCGCCTGTTGGATGAGCTCGCTGGCGCGGACCCAGGCGTCGGCGTAGTCCTCGGCTTGGTAGCCGTCGCGGATATGTACTTCGAAGATATATTTCATGGCGCTGCTCCCTGTCGCTGCTGTTGAGGGTTGCGGTCTTGGCGCAGTGTATCCCGCCCGTCGTCCTTATCCAGCCGCTACGCTGATAGGCTATATGAAACAGCGGCAATGGACCGCCACCGACGATGAGGAGTGAGTATGTCCGATACCCCCTATGACCAGACCCTGGCCGCCATCGATGCGCTGCACGCCGAGGATCCGCGGGTGGAGGGCGAGTCGCTGCCCCAGGAGCTGTTCTATGCGCGGCGCATGAGCGCCTGGCTGGAGACGCTGGCTGACTCGCCCAGCGAGCCGCTGCAACTGGCGGTGCGTGCCCAGCACCTGCAGCGCTGGAAGGTGCCGCGGGAGGCGTACCCCGAGGGCCGGGTGGGCTATCTGACCTGGCGTCGCGACCAGGGCAAGCAGGCCGGTGAGACCACCGCGCGGCTGATGGAGGCGGCGGGCTACTCGGCAGATGACGCGGCGCGCGCGGCGCGCCTGATCCGCAAGCAGGGCCTGGGCCGCGACCCGGAGACCCAGGCGCTGGAGGACTGCGCCTGCCTGGTATTCCTGGAGAACTACTTCGGCGATTTTTCGCGCCAGGTGGAGCACGACCATCTGATTCGCATCGTGCAGAAGACCTGGAAGAAGATGTCGCCCGAGGCCCACGCGCTAGCGTTGCAGTTGCCGATGAGCGAGGAGGCGCGGGGGCTGGTAGAAGAGGCGCTGGCCGGATAATAGCGACTTGGGCTTACCTTGACAGGGTGGCGGTGGCGGCCTAGATTCTCAATTGCAAATGATAATTTTTGTTATTTGATTGAGCTGTCAAGGAGGCCGCGATGACTTACCGCATCAATACCACCTTCAAGGGCCCCAATCCGTCGCTGCAGGTCTGCGATGCCACCTCTGGCTCGGTACGCTTGGCCTGGCAGCGTCCGCGTCGAACGGACCCGCTCTCTGAGGAGCAGCAGGTGCTGCTGGCGCTGCAGCGCGAGGAGGCGGTGCATGACCTGTTCCGGCGGCTGTTTCTGCTGACCACCGAGCAGTACCTCAAGGGCGAGCTGGGTGAGCGTGACCTTGCTTCGCGCGGCTAGGCGAGGCTGACGCTGAGCGTCTCCTCGGCCTCGCAGGGGTAGCCGTGGCGCAGGTGCAGGCTGCGCTCGTCGAGGGCCATCACCACCGCGAACAGCGTCTCCATGCGCTCGGCTTCGGGCATGCCCGGGTCGGTGTGCTTGCAGATCGCCATGGGTGCGTTGTGGTGGTCGCTGAGGACCTCGAACAGCGCGCCGACACTGGCCTCGGGCGGCGGGTCGAGCAGCTCATCGAGGCGGCGCAGCCGCACATGGGAGTCGGGCTTGGGGAAGTCGGCCACGCAGGCGGTGGCGGCCTCGGCGTAGAGGTGGTTGGTATGGGTGACGCGCCCGGCGCTGGGCGTGAGCACGCCGGGCGGCCCGGGCTGGACCTCGAAGCCGGCGGCCTGGCCGTCGGCGCTGGCGACCAGGAAGTGCGCCGGCGAGGCGACCCGGTCCTCCTCGACGATGCGCCGTGCCGCGGCGAAGCCGTCGCTCTCGAGGATCTTGCGCAGCGCAAAGTGGATCGGCAGGCCGTCGCCGCAGGTCTGCGAGCGGATGGCGTTGAGGCACACGCCGAGGCCGTTGGCGTTGAGGCCGATCTTGGCGACCATACCGGCCTCGCCCACGCTGGTCAGCGGCGGCGCGTCATCGCCCTCTATCCGCAATAGCACCACGTTGTCGAGCTGGTCGGCGCGCCAGTCCCAGTTCTGCGCCAGCCACTGGCGGCCCTGCTGGTAGAGAGAGAAGGCCGAGCAGCCGCCGCTGGCCTGGGTCAGCGAGATCTCGCTGCGGCAGTTGAGGGTGAGGATGTCGTCGCGGTCGAGGCCGGCGCCCTCGGCGATGCCCGCCAGCTCGTCGAGGATCGCCGCAAAGCCGCGCTCGATGGCCGGCACGAAGCGCTGCGCCTCGCGCCTGGCGGCGGCCCAGTCGAGCCCCACGAAGTCCTGGAACAGCCGGTCGTATACCGCGATGCTGCGGCGAATCTGCGCGGCGTGGCGCTGGCCGTGGGCCAGGCCGATGGCGTGGCGGCTGCCGTGCAGGTGGGTCACGTCGAGCATGCGAGACGCTCCTTGGCGAGGGAATTTCCTCAAGCCTACCGCGTGCAGCGTTGAAGTGCAGCGAGCGCCGCGGCATGGTGCTAAAAACCGACCGGTTTTCAAAAGGCTAGCAAGGTTCAAACGCTCGCTTGCGTTAACGCCGTAGCCCTTGTGTTTTTGCCTGAACACTTCCAGAGTTAGGGAGGCACTAATTTAACTGGCAACAGCGAGAACAACCATGAAGAAAGCTCTGTTAGCGATGGCGGTGGCTGCGTCCTCCGCCACGTTCATCGGTGCGGCGCAGGCCGACGAGGTCAAGATCGGGTTCCTGGGCGGCTTCACCGGCCCCATCGAGAGCCTCACGCCGCCGATCTTCGACGGCGCCCAGCTGGCCGTGCAGCATGTCAACGAGCAGGGTGGCATCCTCGGCGGCCAGACGCTGGTGATGCCGAATGCCGATACCACCTGCGCCGATGCCTCGGCGGCGTCCAACGCCGCGGATCGCATGGTCAATACCGAAAACGTCACCGCCATTGTCGGCGCGCTGTGCACCGGGGCCACCGTGGCCGCGGCCAACAACGCCGGCATCCCTGGCGGTGTGGTGATGGTCTCGCCGGCCTCCACGGCGCCGGCGGTCACCGACCTGGACGACAACGACCTGGTGTTCCGCACCGTGCCGTCGGATGCCTTCCAGGGCGAGATGCTGGCCAAGCTGCTGGTCAGCAAGGGCATCACCGATGCCGCGGTGACCTACGTCAACAACGACTATGGCCAGGGCCTGGCCGATGCCTTCAACGCGACCTTCGAGGCCGAGGGCGGCATGGTCTCGGCCAGCGAGGCGCATGAAGACGGCCGCGCCGACTACCGCTCGGAGCTGGGCTCGCTCTCCTCCGGCGGCAGCGAGACGCTGGTGGTGCTGGCCTACGCCGACGGCTCGGGCCAGACCATCCTGCGTCAGGCCTACGAGAGCGGCATGTTCACCCAGTACGTGGGCGCCGACGGCATGGTCGGCGACAGCCTGGTCGAGGCGATTGGCGCCGACGTGCTCGAGGGCATGATTGCCACCCGCCCGGGTAGCCCCGATACCCCGGGAACCGAGACCTTCGAGGCGCTCGCCGCCGAGGCCGATATCGACCCCAGCGCGGTGTTCGCCGCCCAGGCCTACGACGCCGCCTTCCTGCTGGCGCTGGCTATCGAGCAGAACGGCAGCGCCGAGCGCGAGGGCCTCTCCGAGGCGCTGCGCAGCGTGTCGTCGGCCCCCGGCGAGCGGATCCTGCCCGGCGAGTGGGAGAAGGCCGTGGAGCTGATCGCCGCCGGTGAAGAGATCGACTACGAAGGTGCCTCGGGCAGCCACGAGTTCGATGAGAACGGCGACGTGCCCGGCGTGGTGGTCGAGATGGTCGTGGAAGACGGCAGCTTCACCAACCAGGGCTTCCTGGACCCCGAAGCGCTGTAAGGCTCGACCTTCCCGTCGTCACTGGAGGGCAATACACCGCCCCGGGAGGCTAGCCTCCCGGGGCGGTGTCGTGATGCGAGAGGATGTTGGAGGTCTAGCCCATCAACAGCTGGCTGGCCAGGCCGCCTCCTACGATTAGCATGGCGAACAGTATCATGCCCAGAATGAAGGGGCGGATGCCCAACGCCTTGAGCTTCTCGAAGCGTGTCTCGAAGCCCAGCGCGGCCATGGCCATGGCCAGGGCTACCTGCCCAGCAATGACTAATGTCTGATGCAGACTGCTGGGCAAGTCGACGACACTATTGAACCCGACCATGACCATGAACCCGAAGGCGAACCATGGAATCACCAGTTTGCCGGCCGCTGGGCCTGCTTCCTCCTGGGCTGGCCGGCGCAGCCACCACTGGCCCACGATCAGCAAGAAAGGCACCAACAACATCACACGTACTAGTTTGACGACGACGGCATTGGCTAGTGCCTCCTGGCCCACCGCATCACCGGCGGCCACGACCTGGGCTACCTCATGCACGGTCGCGCCGATATAGATGCCGTATAGCCCTTCGTTCATCCCGGAAAATTGGTAGAGCAAGGGATAGACGAGCATCGCCAGCGTGCCGAAGAGCACGACGGTCGCCACGGCCATCGAGGCAGCGGCGGGACGCGAACGAATGGTGGTCTCGGTGGCAAGTACCGCGGCGGCACCGCAGATGGCGCTGCCGACACTGGTCAGTAATGCCGTCTCACGGTCTAAGCGCAATACCTGGGTGCCGATGTGATAGCCGCTGAGCAGCACGCTGATGACCACCACCAGGTCGAGCAATAGTACGCCAGGCCCAAGGGCGACAACCTGATGCAGCGTCAATGACAAGCCGAACAGCACGATGCCGCCGCGCAACAGGTAGCGGGTGGCGAACTTAAGGCCGGGTTGCATATCTGGCAGATGGCGTGCGAATGGCAGGTTGCCCACCATGAGCCCCATCAGCAAGGCGAAAACGAGGGGGCTGATACCACTAACGGCGAGTGCGGGCAGGCGGGCCAGCGCAAAGCTTGCCAGGGTCAAGGAGCCACATAGAAATAGACCTTGCCACATGATGACGTTATTCCTTCCGGGAGTATGCGTCACCAGCCTATGCAGTTATATTCCTTATGGTTATCATCAAATAACGATATGGCTATTCGGTAGAACCGATTTATGACGCCTCATGTGACGTTCCGACAGATGCAAGTCTTTGTCGCCGTGGCACGCGAGGGCACGGTGGTGGCCGCTGCACGACGCTTGAGTCTATCGCAGTCGGCTACCAGCCAAGCGCTATCCGACCTCGAACGTCAGTTGGGCATTGATCTGTTCGAGCGGCTGGGTAGACGCTTGCGGCTCAATGACCTGGGGCGCCACCTCTTGCCGCGAGCCGAACGCTTGCTGGACGGTATGGCCGAATTCGTGGCAGCGGCCCAAGAACCCGAAGGCGACTTGCAAGGCACGCTCAATATCTCGGCCAGCACGACCATTGGCACCTACCTGTTGCCCCCCTTGGCAGGGCATTTCAGTAATCAGCACCCAGGAGTGGACCTGCGGCTCAGGTTGCGCAATACGGGAGAAGTGATAACCGACCTGCTGCGCTTCGATGCGGATATCGGGATGATAGAGGGGCAGTGCCATGAGTCGCGTCTGACTAGCGAAGCCTGGTGCCAGGACCAGCTCGTTATCGTCTGCTCGCCTCTGCACCCCCTTTCCGGGAAGGCGTGGCTCGATGACGCTGATCTAGCTGCCACGCCGTGGATATTGCGCGAGGCAGGGTCGGGCACGCGTGAAATCTTCGAGGCCGCTGTACTGCATCGCGTGGAACGGCTGCAGGTGCGCATGGAGTTGAGCCAGCATGAAGCCATCAAACAGGCCGTCAAGGCTGGCTTCGGACTGGGGTGCTTATCACGCCTCAGCGTGGCGGGGGAGCTCGAGCGTGGCGAGCTGGTGGCACTGGAGAGTGGCCTGGAGCTTTCCAGGATGTTTTCACTGCTATGGCATCCTGATCGCTACCGCAGTCCACTGTGGCAGGCGTTCAAAGTCTTTAGCCTCGAGTATCCACGGTGGCTCGGTTGAGGTGTCCGTGACCGGCAAGTGTGATCGTTTTCTGCTTCCCGCGGCAGGAAGAGGGCAACGTGAATGTGCGCCGGTGAGGGGGGCATGCGTAGATATTGCATAATCAATGCTTATGCTTTTGTATTTTTTGTTTAATTGTTCTTATAAGTGTTTGGCGATAGCGTTAGTAAGGTCCCGATCCATAAAACACAACACGACCAAGGACCCTTACTATGTCAGTTATCCCCTTGAGAATCGCTGTCGTCCTGCTCGCTGGGTTGTCGAGTGGTGCGCTCCATGCAGCCGACTACCCCCAGAAGAACATCGACTACGTCGTGCCTTTTGCCCCCGGCGGAGCGGTCGACTTCACCGGTCGACTCATCGCCGAAGCAGCACCTGAGGCCTTCGACGGCCACAGTTTCATCGTCAAGAACATGCCTGGTGGCGGTGCAGTCATCGGCCAGACCCATGTCAGCATGGCGCCCGCCGACGGTTATACGCTATTGGCCATGACATCTTCCGTCATCAACAACGCGTTGACCAAGCCGGTCAACTATGACCTCGACAGTTTCACGCCCCTGGCGCTGTTCAACCTCGACCCTGGCGTTATCGTGACCGCTGCCGACGGTGAGTTGGACGATCTCCAGGCCTTCTTGGATGCAGCGAGTAATGACTCGGTCAGCATTGCCACGCCGGGCGATTCGACGTCGCACCATGTCACGGCGTTGGCCTTGGCCGAAGAGGAGGGGCTGAATTTCCGTTACGTCCACAACACGAGCGCTGCCTTGCAGTTACATCAGCTCATGGGAGGGCACGTACAGGCAGGGTTCATGTCGCTAGGCGAAGCCATTGGCCCCGTGGAAGATGGCAGTATTCGCATCCTCGCGCTATTGGATGGATCGCGCAATGACCTCGCTCCCGAGGCGCCAACCTACCAGGAGGTCACGGGGCACGAATTCCAGTGGGGGACGTTCCGTGGCATCGCTGCGCCCGCTGGCCTGGCGGATGATGTGAAGGTGGAGTTGGAAGCGCGGCTTGGCGAGCTGCTTACCTCTCCCGACTTCGTGAAACGCATGGGGGAGGCAGGATATCGCGTCGATTACCGCGATGGCGATGCCTTCAGCGAGCTGCTGGAGGGGACCGCTGAGCAGATGTTGCGCGTGTTGCCCCTACTGGAAACGGCGTCATGACCCAGCGACGTCTCTTTGCCCTGTCCAGCCACTGGCTGGACAGGGGATTGTCGCTGGTGTGTCTGGCCTTGGGCGCGGGCGTATTGATGATCGCCAAGGGCTACCCCACATCGGCAGGAGCCTTGCCGATGATCCTTGGATGGCTGCTGATGGGCTGTGGAATCGGCCTATGGCTGTTTCCTGGAAAGCGCGCTGACATGCGCAATGTACGCATTGGTGGCTTGCTCTGGGGGATGGCCGTTTTCGTTGCGGTGTTATGGTTGTTTGCCTCGCTGGGTGCGGATGTCGCGCTGTTCGTGCTGTTCGTGGGGTGTGCCGTGCTGTCGGGGTATCCACCTGGGCTGCGGTTAGTCGCAACTGCCTTGCTGTTTGTCATCCTGGTGGGGGCCATATTCGGGGGGCTGCTCGGCGTGCCGTTGCCCGGTCCTGTTTTCGCACTCTTCAGCGCATAACGCCTCACTCTAGCTCTCCGAGAGGAACTCATCATGGATTACTCGGCTCTGCTGGCTGCTGGAGCGCATGCCCTTTCCTTGTGGCCGCTCTTGAGTCTCTTGGCCGGTGTTTCGTTGGGCCTGGTGGTCGGCTCCATTCCAGGCCTTAACGACACCATCACGCTGGCCGTGTTAGTGCCAATTACTTTCGCGCTGCCTTCTGATATAGCGTTTCCATTACTGGTTGGCGTCTATTGTTCGGCGTGTTTTGGGGGCGCCTTCCCCGCCATTCTGTTGAAGATCCCCGGCACGGCCTCCTCCGTGCTAACCGCTGTCGACGGCCATGCCATGACACGGCAGGGGCGAGCGGGTCAGGCCTTGGGGATTGCGACATATAGTTCGACGTTTGCCGGTACGCTGTCAGCGTTGGTGTTGATTTTCTTTGCGCCGATTCTCGCGCAGTACGCGCTACGCTTTGGGCCAGCAGAGTACTTTGCGCTGTGCATCCTGGGGCTGTCGACCGTCGTCGGGATGGGCGCCGGGAATGCCATGAAGAGCGCACTTGCCTGTCTGTTGGGATTGCTGGTGGCCATGATCGGCATGAGCCCCGAGTCGGGCTATCCTCGCTTTACGTCCGGAAATTTCTGGTTGTACGAGGGACTGCCCCTCACGCCTATTCTCATCGGCCTTTTCGGATTGAGTGTGGTGTTCGAGATGTTGTCGAGCGAGCGTTCCGATGCGCGCGACAAGGGCGCTGACGAAGTGCCGGTGCGCTTCGCCGACATGCTGCTTCCATGGAGTATGGTTCGTAGGCTGCTGCCGACTTGGTTGAATGCCTCCGCACTGGGCAACCTGGTGGGTGTCCTTCCCGGGGCGGGAATGCTCGTTGCCATCTACATGGCTTACGAGCGGGTACGTCGCAAGTTTGGTGAACGCTGTGGCCAGGGGCTGCCGGAGGGGGTCGCTGCCCCGGAAGCGGCTAACAACTCGGTCGTCGCCAGCTCCATGGTGCCCTTGCTCTCTCTGGGCATTCCAGGGAATTCGACATCCGCGCTATTCCTGGGGGCATTGTTGATCCAAGGGTTGCGACCGGGCCCTTCGCTGTTTACCGATACACCTGATATTGCCTACCTCATCGTCCTATGTTTCTTAATCGCAAACCTTGCGATGTTTCCCCTTGGGCTGTTGTTGGCACGAATCATTCCCAACATGATCCGGTCGGTGCCGCGGGCACTACTCGCTGCCGCTATTGCTTGTCTCTGTTTCACTGGAGCCTTCGCCATTGGCAATAGCGTCTTCGGTATCATGGTCGCTCTGGCTTTCGGTATTATCGGCTTCATGTTCAACCGGCTCCAGGTGCCCCTCTCACCCTTCATTCTGGCCCTGGTGCTGGCGCCGGTCATTGAGCGCGCGTTCTTTCAGAGCATGTCGCTGTCGGGCGGTTCGGTCGCATACTTCGTCACTCAGCCACTGAGTGCTGCCATGCTGCTCTTCACCTTGATTTTCATGGTGTGGCCACTCGGCAAGCTCATCATCCGGCGGCGTCGCCAAGTGCCGGGCTAGGCGCTGGTGAAGCAGCGCCGCCGACCTGGCTTGCCAGTAGCTGGTAGAGCTTGGTGGCCGCCTCGCTGGGATTGTCGTCGCGAAGGTAAAGGTAGAAGTTGACGTTAGGTAGCGGCGGCAACCCCTGGCGTTCGCTCAAGACGCGGAACTCCGGTGTTACGACCTCGATGCTGCGCGCGGTGATGCCGAGCCCTGCGCGTACCGCCGACTTGATGCCCGCCAGGTTGGGCGAGATGTAGCTCTCCTTGTAGCTCTGCCCATGTTCCTGTAGCGCCTCTAGGGCGATACGCCGGAAGATGCTCGGCTCGTCGGCGAGCACCAGGGGCAGTGGCCCGAGTTTGTCGAACTGGTAGTCGCTGGCTGCGATCCATACTACCGGCGAGTTGCGCAACACTATGTGTGGGAAGTTCGGGGCCTCGCGGGTGGAGATGGTGAGATCCAGCTCACCGGCGAACAGCATATCCATCAAGTCTGGGCTGCGACCCACATGGATTGCCATCGACAAGCGGGGGTTGGCACGCGCGAAGCTTTGTAGAATCCCCGGTAGCACGGTATCGGCGATATCCGCCGGGGCCCCTATTCGGACGGGGCCGCTGAGCTCCTGATCGTGTAGGGTAGCCCAGAGTTCGTCATGCAGGGCCAACAGGCGCCGAGCATACTCCTCGAGGCGTATGCCGGCCGCAGTGAGCTGCTTTTGGCGACCTCGCTTGACGAAGAGAGTCACCTGTAGCTCGCTTTCCAGACGCCCCATTTGTTGGCTGATCGCCGGTTGGGATTTATGTACCTTGAGGGCGGCCTTGGCAAAGCTGGTTTCATCACAGATAGCCACGAACGTTCGCAACAGAGATAGATCCAGATGGCGCATATGGTTAAACCCTACTTATGTTTTGTTCTTTAAAGCTTATTATATTTCTAAAGTTTGTTGCAGTACCTTGTAGAGGTGTTCTCATCACTACGGGATAAATTCATGGAGCATGCAAAGACGGTTCGCCAGCAGGCGGTGAACGACGTTCTCGATCGCGTACGACACGTCCTCGATCAACAGCAACTGAGTCGCCAGGCGCTTGACGACATACTCTTCGAGCTCAAGCAATTAGCGGCATGTGGCGAATTCTGGAACGCCGAGGACTTTCCTCCACCAGCAGAGGATGAACGCCAGGCTCGCTATCTGATCGACCAGCAAGACGATCAGACCATTGCGCTCTATCTCAATGTCATGCGGCCCGGTAAGCGGATTCCACCGCACAACCACACGACCTGGGCATGTATCGCTGCCGTTGAGGGCGAAGAAAGCAATACGCTTTACCGGCGCCTCGACGATGGCCTGATCGCTGGTAGAGCGACGCTCGAAGTGGATCGGGAGGTCGTTATCGGCCCCGGCCAGGGTATTGCCATGATGCCCGATGACATTCACTCGGTGATGATAGAAGGCGAGGCCCCGATTCGGCATCTCCATCTCTATGGGCGAGCCTTGGAGACGCTGACCGAACGCATCGCCTTCGATGTGGATGCAGGTACTTGCCGGATCATGGATATCGGCGTCAAGACTCGCCAGCAGGGGGCTCGTTGATGAGCGCGATGACGCCCTGTGCACTCAAGCAGCACCTGGCGACCCCGGGGCGGGAAATAGCCTTTCTCGATATTCGTGAGTTCGGCGAGTATGGCATGGGACATCCCTTTCATTCCGTCAATCTGCCCCTCAGCCGGCTCGAAGCTGGCATTGGCCGACTGGTGCCGCGTCGCTCGGTGAGCGTCGTGGTCATGGACGAGAAAGACGAAGGACGTGCTCGCCATGCCAGGCAGTGCCTGAGCGATCTTGGTTACCGTAACGTGTCATGGTTGGCTGGGGGTGTCGAGGCCTGGAAAGAGGCGGGCCATAGCGTTTTTTCCGGCGTCAACGTGATGAGCAAGACGTTCGGTGAGCTGGTACATGAGCATTACCACACCCCATCGATCGCGGCATCGACGCTGGCTCATTGGCTGCAACGAGGGAAGTGTGTCCACGTCATTGACGGGCGTCCGCTCGATGAATACCGCAAGATGAACATTCCCGGCAGTACTTGTTGCCCTAATGGCGAGCTGGCCAAGCGACTCCCAACCATGCTCGATGGCGACACCTCGACGCCGGTAGTCATCAACTGTGCGGGTCGCACCCGCAGCATCATCGGCGCTCAGACCCTGCAATGGTTGGGGCTCGAGAATCCTGTCTTCGCACTGCAAAATGGCACCCAGGGGTGGCGGCTGGCTGGCCTCGAGCTAGAACATGGAAGCAACCGCCACTATCCAGCTGAGGTCATCCCCGGTTCACCGAACGGAGCCGCCGCGCGACGGCTTGCCGAAGCGCGTGGGGCTCAGGCCATCGATGCACAGACGGTGAGGACCTGGTTGGAGGACGATCAACGCACAACCTATCTTTTCGACGTGCGTAGTGCCGAGGAATACCAGCAAGCCACCCTTGCTGGGGCTGTGCATGCTCCGGGTGGGCAGTTGATCCAGGCCACGGATCATTGGGTAGGCGTTCACGGTGCTCGGCTGGTGCTGGTCGACGACGATGAGTGCCGTGCCCCCGTCATAGCGGCTTGGTTGGCCCTGATGGGCATTGAGGCCACTTGGCTAAGTGGCGGCACGCAGCATTGGGCAGCATTGGCTCCTTGGACCGAACACGCTGCGCGTTGTTGTGCCCGGCCACCTTCTCCTCCGGCTGTCAGCGACCTCGATACCGCCCTCGATCCCCTGACGCTGACGCTGGACATACGGCCCGGCATGCAGTTTCGTAGCGGGCACCTGCCCGGATCGCGCTGGATCAACCGAGCCCTGTTCGAGAGTCAGCTGGCAGGCGTTGATATCAGCCACCCGGTAGTACTGGTTGGCGATGCGGAGGGTGCCGCATGTATGGCACGAGACCTCGCGGCACGGGGGGGCGATCGGATTGGCTGGCTGCAGGATGACCTCGATGCGTGGCAACAGCACGGCATCGAGTTAGAAAGCACCCCGAATGACCCTAGCGATGCTGACTGTATCGACTACCTGTTCTTCGTTCATGATCGCCATGACGGCAACTTGGAGGCCTCCCGTCGCTATCTCGCCTGGGAGACCGGCTTGCTGGCCCAGTTGGATGACCAGGAACGTGCCACCTTTGCGCTTTAGGCGTGCCGAGAGGAAGCAAAGCATGCAACTAGAGACTGATCTGATTCACGTGGCTCGTCCTGAGCAGCGTCCCGCCCCGGTCAACCCTCCGGTGGTGCGGACCAGTACGGTGACCTTCGAGTCGTTGGCGGAGATGCGTGACACCAAGCAGCGCCGTGAGCAAGGTGAGCGGGTGTTCAGCTATGGACGTCGCGGTACGCCTACCACCTACGCGTTGGAAGATGCCATTTCGCGCCTTGAACACGGCGAACACACTCAGCTGCTGCCATCCGGTGTCGCTGCGATCAACCTGGTATTCATGAGCTTGCTGGGCCCCGGGACGCACGTGGTAATCGCCGATAGCGTCTACCAGCCGGTGCGCCGTATCGTGGAAGGGTGGCTACGGCCCTGGGGAGTGGCGGTCGATTACTTCGACGGCAGCGCCGAGCACCTCGTGGCAACGCTGCGCGACGATACCCGCTTGATCTATACCGAAGTGCCGGGATCGTTGGTGTATGAGATGCAGGACCTCCCGGCACTGGCCGCTATCGCCAACGAGCGGGGGATTCCACTTGCCGTAGACAATACCTGGGCCAGTGGGGTCCGCATGCAGCCTCTAGCGCATGGTGCCTCGGTCTCTCTGATGGCGGGGACCAAATACTTGGTCGGGCACTCGGATGTCATGCTGGGCAGTGTGACGGCGAATGGTGATATCGGCCAGCGGCTACGTGAGACGGCGATCACCATGGGGCAGAGCATCGGTGGCGACGATGCCTACCTGGCGTTGCGCGGGGTGCGTACCCTGGCCTGCCGCATGGAGACGCATGACCGGCAGGCCAGGGAGCTTGGCGAGTGGCTGGTGGACCAGCCCCAGGTGGTGCGTGTGCATCAGCCATCGCGCCCAGAGCATCCTGGCCATGCGCTATGGCAGCGTGACTTCACCGGTGGCAACGGCTTGTTGACGGTGGAGTTTACCGCGGACACTCCGGCCCAGCGGGTCGACGCTCTCGTGGATAGACTGACGCTATTCGCTATCGGTTCGTCCTGGGGAGGGTTCGAGAGCCTTGCCTTGCCATGCAACATCGCCGCCGCCCGTCAGTTGGATACCCGTTGGGCGTCGCGAGGCCCTTGCTTGCGCCTGCATGTCGGCCTAGAGGCCGTCGATGATCTAAAAGCGGATCTCGAGCAGGCTTGGGCAGCCGTGCAAGTGGCGTAGGAACGTCTGAACTGCTGTCTGCTGCTAGCGCCGCGGCTCGTCGCCGTGGCGCTGGCGTATCATGCCCCCTCACTGATGGTGGGGCACCTTCTCCGGCATCAGGCCGCGCGGCGCGTAGCGCAGCACCAGCGAGATCAGCAGGCCGATCACGAACACCCGCGCCTGTAGCGCGCGACTCGAGATGTTCGACGGCGGCTCCCAGCCGAACCAGCCCTCGCCGATATACACAGCGATGTTCATCAGGAACAGCGCCAGCGGCTCGGACATCAGCCAGATGATGTAGACCAGCACGGCGCCGAAGATGGTACCGAGGTTGTTGCCCGGCCCGCCGAGGATCACCATCACCAGCACCAGGAAGGTGTGGTTGAGCGGCAGGTAGCCCTGGGGGTCGAAGATGCTGTTGAAGTTGGTCAGCGCGGCACCGCCGATGCCCATCAGGATGCAGCCGAAGACGAAGATCTCCAGGCGCCGCTTGTTGATGTCCTTGCCCATCGCCGCGCTGGAGATTTCGTTGTCGCGGATGGCGCGGATCATCCGCCCCCAGGGAGCGTGATAGGCGCGGTGCAGCAGGAAGAAGATGCCGGCGATCACCACCGCGGTGAGCGACAGGTAGACCGCCCGGGACAGCACGAAGCCCAGGTCGCTGGGTCCGGGGGTTGGCCAGGGCAGCGGCGAGACGGTGGCGGTGCCGCGGGTCAGCCAGTCGGAATTCTTGAGGAACGCCTTGATGATCTCGGCGATGCCCAGGGTGGCGATGGCCAGGTAGTCGCTGCGCAGCCCCAGGCAGATATGCCCGATGTAGTAGCCGATGAAGCCGGCCAGGGCGCCGCCGGCGATCCAACCGATCCACGACGGCAGCCCCAGGCCGCCGATGAAGCCGGCCTGGGAGCGAATCTCGCCGGTCACCTCGCGCAGCAGGCTGATCACCACCAGGTAGAGCACCACCGCCAGCAGCACGGCAATGATGGTGCGCAAGCGCTTGGGCACGCCGAGGCGGTCGAGCTTGGTGGCGCCCCATACCAGCAGCACCGAGGCCACCAGGTAGAGCAGCACGCGACCCAGCTCGCCGGGCAGCTGGCTGTCCCAGAAGGCCTCGTTGACCGGGATGCCGAAGAACATGGCGCAGAAGCCGCCCAGCGCCACGAAGCCCATGACCCCGGCGTTGAACTGGCCGGCATAGCCCCATTGGATGGTCAGGCCCAGGGCGATGATCGCGTAGCAGGCGGCCTCGACCAGCATGCGCGTGCTGTAGGCCGCGCCCATGACCGCATAGACGCCGAGGACGGCGGCCAGCAGGCCGCCGAACAGCAGCAGCTCGCGAGTGGGGATGCGAGGGGAGACGGCGCGATCCGTTGTGTTGGGCGTTGTCATCAGATCACCTTCCCTTTGAACAGGCCGGTGGGGCGCCACACCAGGATCGCCACCAGGATGAAGAAGGGCACCACGATCTTGTACTCGGTGCCGACGAAGGCCAGGTTATTGGGCAGCGCCAGCCAGTCGGGCAGGCGCTCCTGGAAGGGCCGCAGCAGTACCGCCCAGTTGAACACCGCCAGGGTCTCGGCGAAGCCGACCACGAAGCCGCCGGCAATCGCGCCGTAGGGGTGGCCGACCCCGCCGACGATGGCCGCGGCGAAGATCGGCAGTAGCAGGAAGAAGCTCAGGTCGGGCTTGAAGGTCACGTCCATCGACAGCAGGGTGCCGGCCACCGCGGCCAGGCTGCCGGCGATGACCCAGGTCACCGAGACGATATGGTTGGTGTTGATGCCCGAGGCGCGGGCCAGGTCGGGGTTGTCGGACATGGCGCGCATCGCCTTGCCGGTGCGGGTCTTGCTGAGGAACAGGTGCAGCCCGACCACCGCGGCCACCACCAGGATGAACAGGATCACCTGGGGTTCGGTGACGATGATCGGGCGGGTCACCGCCTCGAAGGGCAGCTCAAGGCGATAGATCTCCTTGCGCTCGGCGACGTACATGTTCTGCGGGCTGGTGCCGGCGAACAGGCGCAGCAGGCCCTGCAGCATCAGCGTCACGCCCAGCGAGCCGATGACGATGACGATCGGCTTGACGCCGTGGGCGCGCAGCGGCTTGTAGAAGGCCTTGTCGATGCCCACCGCCACCAGCGCGGTAACCAGCATGGCGACGGGCAGCATGACGATGGCGGTGGGCAGGCCCACCACGCTGCCCGCCCCGGGGAAGGCCAGGCTCAGCAGCAGTACCACGAAGGCGCCCAGCGTCATCATGTCGGCGTGGGCGAAGTGGGCGAAGCGCATGATGCTGAACACCAGCGTCACGCCGATCGCCCCCATGGCGTAGATCGAGCCGGTCACGCTGCCGGCTACCACCACGTTGTTGATGAAAAACACCAGTTCGTTCAAAGCGACATCTCCTGCGTTGGCACGCTGGCCACTGTTCTTGTGTCGGTCTTGTCGTCGCGGCGATCAGCCGCCCAGGAAGCTCTTGGCGACGTCGGGGTCGTTGAGCAGCGCCTCGCCGGTATCGGTGAAGCGGTTGTGGCCGGCGGCCAGCACGAAGCCCTTGTGGGCAATCGTCAGCGCCTGCTTGGCGTGCTGCTCGACCATCAGGATGCCGACCCCGGCGGCGTTGATCTTCTTGACCCGCTCGAAGATCTCGTTCATGAACAGCGGCGATAGCCCGGCGGTGGGCTCGTCGAGCAGTAGCACGCTGGGCTCGACCATCAGTGCGCGGCCCATGGCGACCATTTGGCGCTGGCCGCCGGAGAGTTCGCCGGCGGGCTGGCGGCGCTTCTCCAGCAGCGGCGGGAAGAAGTCGTAGATCTGCTCGAGCATGCGGCTGACGCCTGACGGGCGGATATAGGCGCCCATTTCGAGGTTCTCCTCGACGCTCAAGCTGGGGAAGATGTTGTTCTCCTGGGGCACGAAGCCCATCCCCAGATGTACCAGCTTGTTGGGCGCGAGGTTGGTGATCGGCTCGCCGCGCAGGCGGATCTCGCCCTGATTGACCTGCAGCAGGCCGAAGATCGCCTTGAGCATGGTCGACTTGCCGGCGCCGTTGGGGCCGACGATGACGCCGATCTCATCGGCCTCGATGCTCATGTCGACGCCATTGAGGATATTCATGCCGCCGTAGCCGCCGTGAACGTCCCGTGCTTCGAGTAGGGGCATGGTGGGTTCCCTGAATATTGTTCGTTATACGGCGGCCTAGGCGGCGCCGGCACCGAAATAGGCTTCGATGACCTCGGGGTTGTTCTGGATCTCCTCGATCGAGCCCTCGACCATCACCTGGCCTTGGGCCAGCACGATCACCGGGTCGCAGAGCCGCGCGATCATGTCCATGTCGTGCTCGATGACCAGGAAGGTGTAGCCCATCTCGCGGTTGAGGCGCTCGATGTTGGTGATCAGTTCGCCGAGCAGGGTGCGGTTGACCCCCGCGGCGATCTCGTCGAGCAGCACCACCCGGGCGTCGGTCATCATGGTGCGGCCCAGCTCGAGGAGCTTCTTCTGGCCGCCGGAGAGGTTGCCGGCCAGCTCATTGCGCACATGGTTGAGGCCGACGAAGTCGATCACCTCCAGTGCGCGCTGGCGCACCTCGGTCTCCTGGGTGCGCACCTGGCCGGGCTTGAACCAGGCCGAGAACAGCGACTCGCCGAGCTGCTTGGGCGGCACCATCATCAGGTTCTCCAGCGCGGTGAGCTGGGAGAACTCGTGGGCGATCTGAAAGGTGCGCAGCAGCCCCTTGTGGAACAGCTGGTTGGCCGGCAGGTTGGTGATGTCCTCGCCGTCGAGCAGCACCTGGCCGCTGTCCAGCGGCAGGGCGCCGGCGATGATGTTGAACAGCGTCGACTTGCCGGCGCCGTTGGGGCCGATCAGCCCGGTGATCGAGCCGCGCTCGACGCTGATCGAACAGTCGTCGATGACCGTCAGGCCACCGAAGGCCTTGTGCACGTGCTTGACGTCGATGATGGAAGGCATGAAGTGTCCCGCGAAGCGTTGCTGTTGTTATTGGCATGTGGCGCCGGGCGGCCGGCCACCCGCGGGTGGCCGGCCGCGGGATCAGCGCGCGCTGCCCTCGACCAGGAAGGTGCGACCGGCGGCGAAGGCGCCGACGATGACGATAGCACCCAGCGTGGGGATCAGATAGCCGTCGATCTGCGGAATGGTGCGCAGGAATACGAACGACACCGCCGCCGGCGCCACGAAGCGCACCAGGAAGCGCCAGGTCTTGAACCAGCCGTCGCTGGTGCGCAGCTCCTTCATGACCTCGCTCTGGGTCAGCGCCCAGCCGGCGAACAGCGCGATCAGCAGGCCGCCCAGCGGCATGAAGATATTGGTCAGCAGTTCGATGAAGTCGAAGGCGCTACGCCCGAACAGCGTATGGAAGATGGTGCCCTCGGCCCAGACGTTGAAGCTGACCACGGTGAGCAGGCCCATCAGCCAGGCGCCCAGCGTCACCAGGCTCACCGCCTTGGGGCGGGTCAGGTCGAAGCGCTCGACCAGGAACGCCGCCACCGGCTCGATCAACGAGATCGACGAGCTGATCGCCGCGCCCAGCACCAGGATGAAGAACACCCCGCCGACCAGCGCGCCGAACGGCATCTCGGCGAAGGCCAGCGGCAGGGTCACGAACATCAGGCCGGGGCCCTGGTCGGTCTCGAGGCCGGCGCCGAACACCAGCGCGAAGATCGCCAGGCCGGCGACCATGGCCACCGCAGTGTCGACGAAGGCCACCGCCACCGCGGTGCGGGTCAGCGACACCTCGCTGGACATGTAGGCCCCGTAGGCCATGATTGCGCCCATGCCGAGGCTCAGGGTGAAGAACGACTGGCCCATGGCCTGCAGCCAGCCCTCGAGGCTCAGGTCAGCGATATTGAAGGTGAACAGGAAGGTGGCGGCGGCGCCGATGTCGCCGTTGGCGATGCTGTAGAACAGCACCAGCAGCAGGATCGCGAACAGCGCCGGCATGATGATGCGCAGGCCGCTCTCGATGCCCTTGTGGATACCCATGCCGACGATCAGCGCCGAGGCGATGATGAACAGCGTGTGGTAGAGGGTCAGCAGCCCCGGCGAGGCCAGCAACCCATCGAAGCCGGCGCCGATGGTCTCGGCATCGGCGCCAACCAGTGCGCCGGAGAACATCTGGCCGGTGTAGTGCACGGCCCAGCCGGCGATTACCGAATAGAAGCTCAGGATCAGGAACGCCGAGGCGGCGCCCAGCCAGCCGATCGACTCCCAGGCCCGCGAGGTGCCGTGGGTCCTGGTCAGGTGGCGCATGCCCATGATCGGACTGCGCCGGCTGGTGCGGCCGAGCATGGTCTCGGCGATCAGGATCGGGATGCCCACCGCGAAGATGGTCAGGGCGTAGACCAGGATGAAGGCGCCGCCGCCGTTCTCACCGGTCAGGTAGGGGAAGCGCCACAGATTGCCAAGGCCTACCGCCGAGCCGACCGCGGCCAGCAGGAAGGTACCCTTGTGCGTCCAGACGTTATGCGTACTCATGTCGTATGTCCTGAAGCTTGTGCGTTGGCCTTGTGAGCCATCGTGGCCATGCGCGCGGGATGGCGCGGCATGACAGAGTCATGGCGAGCGCGGAGTTTACTCGCCTGGGGCGCGTTCGTTAAGAGGGCGTTGGCCCGCTCGGCGCGGCATCAGTCGTCGCTGTCGTCCCGATCAGGATCGTCGCCGGGCGGCGGCTCGAAGGCGCGTGCCGCGTCGGGCAGGCGCACGGTGTCGCCGAGTACCAGCTTGTCGCACGACTTCATGCGCTCGCCGCTGGCCGGGTCGATCAGCGCGACGACGTCACCGATGCTGGTGCCGTCGACGTAGGCGGCGACCTTGATGCGTACCACCATGCCCTTGAGCCGCGCCGAGAGCACGTCACCGGCGCCGGGCTCGACGTAGCGCTCCGGGTGGTTGGCGAAATGGTCGGCGACGCTATCACGCCCCGGGGCGTCCCACTCCACGTGCTTGTGCATCGGCTGGCCTCGCTCTCGAACGTGCGTTTGTCACCCCAAGAGTAGACAGGTTTCTGCGCCACGAAAAAAGCCCACCTTGGTGGTGGGCTTCAACGCTGCGCTGGCGCGCGGCGGTCAACGAGGGGTGTGCGTCAGGCGGCGAGCTGGCGTTTGACGCTGTCGAAGGCCGCCAGGGCGGTGTCCAGGTCGTCGCGGCTGAGGGCCGCCGACAGCTGGGTGCGGATGCGCGCCTGGCCCTTGGGCACCACCGGGTAGGAGAAGGCGGTGACGTAGATGCCGCGCTCGAGCATGGCATCGGCGAAGCGCGCCGCCAGCGCGGCGTCGTGGAGCATGATTGGCACGATGGGATGCTCGCCGGGCAGCAGTTCGAAGCCGAGGCGCTCGAGGCCGGCGCGGAAATACGCCGTGTTGTCGAAAAGCTGCTGGCGTAGCTTGCTGGAGTTGGCCGCCAGTTCGAGCGCCTTGAGCGCCCCGGCGACCACCGGCGGCGCCACGCTGTTGGAGAACAGGTAGGGCCGCGAGCGCTGGCGCAGCAGTTGGATGATCTCGCGCCTGCCGCTGGTATAGCCGCCGCTGGCGCCGCCCAGTGCCTTGCCCAGGGTGCCGGTGGTGATGTCGACGCGCTTGATGCAGCCGTGGTGTTCAGGGGTGCCGCGCCCGCCTTGGCCCATGAAACCGGTGGCGTGGCAGTCGTCGACGTGGACTAGGGCGCCGTAGCGCTCGGCGAGGTCGCAGATCTCGTCGAGGGGGGCGATGTAGCCGTCCATCGAGAACACCCCGTCGGTGGTGATCATGATGAAGCGCGCGTCGTCACGCCGGGCGGCCTCGAGCTGCGCCTCGAGGTCGGCCATGTCGCGGTTGCGATAGCGGTAGCGCTTGGCCTTGCACAGCCGCACGCCGTCGATGATGCTGGCGTGGTTGAGGGCGTCGGAGATCACCGCATCCTCGGGGCCGAGCAGGGTCTCGAACAGCCCGCCGTTGGCGTCGAAGCATGACGGGTAGAGGATGGTCTCCTCGCTGTGCAGGAAGTCGCTCAGCGCGCGCTCGAGCCGCTGGTGCAGGCTCTGGGTGCCGCAGATGAAGCGCACCGAGGCCAGGCCGTAGCCCCAGGTATCCAGGCCTTCACGGGCCGCCGCGGCGACCTCGGGATGCTGGGCCATGCCCAGGTAGTTATTGGCGCAGAGGTTGAGCATTTCGCCCTGGGGCGTGCCGATACGGGCGCCTTGGGCGGAGGTCAGCGGCCGCTCGTGCTTGGTCAGCCCGGCCGTCTCGATGGCCTCGAGCTCGCGCTGCAGGTGATCTTGGAATTCGCCGTACATGTTTCACTCCCAGTCCAAGATGACCTTGCTGGCGTCTCCCGACAGCATGGCATCGAAGCCCTGCTGGAATTCGCTATAGGGCAGCCGATGGGTGATCACCGGCGAGATATCGAGGCCCGATTCGATCATCACCGACATCTTGTACCAGGTCTCGTACATCTCGCGACCATAGATGCCCTTGAGGGTCAGCATGTTGAAGATCACGGTGTTCCAGTCGATGGCGATCTCCTCGCTGGGAATGCCCAGCATCGCGACCTTGCCGCCGTGGCACATGTTGGCCAGCATGTCGCGGAAGGCCGCCGGGCTGCCGGACATCTCCAGGCCGACGTCGAAGCCCTCGGCCAGGCCCAGGTCACGCTGCACCTCGGCCAGGCTCTCGTGGCGCACGTCCACCGTGCGGGTGGCGCCAAGGCGCTTGGCCAGCGCCAGGCGGCCAGGGTTGAGGTCGGTGACCACCACGTGGCGGGCGCCGGCATGGCGGCATACCGCAGCGGCCATGGCGCCGATCGGCCCGGCGCCGGTGATCAGCACGTCCTCGCCCAGCAGGTCGAACTGCAGCGCGGTGTGCACGGCGTTGCCCAGCGGGTCGAAGATCGCTGCCACATCCAGGTCGATGCCCGGCTTGTGTTCCCAGACGTTCGACATCGGCAGCACCAGGTACTCGGCGAAGGCACCGGGGCGATTGACCCCTACGCCGCTGGTGTGGGCACACAGGTGTCGGCGCCCGGCCAGGCAGTTGCGACAGCGCCCGCACACCACGTGGCCCTCCCCGGAAATGATCTGGCCCGGCCTGAAGTCGTTGACGTTGGAGCCCACCTCGACGATCTCGCCGACGAACTCATGGCCCACCACCATCGGCGTGGGGATGGTCTTCTGCGCCCAGCTGTCCCACTTGTAGATGTGCACGTCGGTGCCGCAGATGGCGCTGCGCTTGACCTTGATCAGCACGTCGTTGATGCCCACCTCGGGGATCGGCACGTCGTCGAGCCAGAGTCCCGGCGCGGCGTCCTTCTTGACCAGTGCTTTCATGGAGTCTCCTTGTCGTCGGACTGGCCTATCGCGCCAGGGGTTTACTATGCAAGAATTAATTCCAGTATTGCAGACGATTTCTCGTATGCAAGACTTTTTTCTTGGATACAGGATTTCAATGTAGGCCATGACACAAATGCATGAGAGTGAAAGCGGCGCCCACGCCAGCGGCGATCTCGGCAGCCAGGTGCTGTCGAGCCGCGTGACCGAACTGCGCAAGAAGCGCCAGATGACCCTGGAGCAGCTGGCGGCGGCCTCCGGGGTCAGCCGTTCGATGCTGAGCCAGATCGAGCGCGGCCGCGCCAACCCCACCCTGGCGGTGACGCTGCGCATCGCCCAGGCGTTCGGGCTCAATATCGGTGAGCTGGTCGACCAGCCGTGGGCGGCGTCGCGCATCGACGTGGTGCGCAGCGACGACGCCAGCCAGCTGTTCCGCGATGACCGGGAGTGCCGTATCCGCACCCTGTCGCCGTTGCATCTGGAAAAGCGCATGGAGTGCTATGAGCTGTGGCTGGCGCCGCGGGCGCGGTTGCATAGCGCCGCCCACTTCGAGGGCTCCCGCGAGCTGCTCAGCATTACCCAGGGCCGGGCGCGGGTGGCATCGGGCAGCCACCGCTGCGAGCTTGGCCAGGGCGACTCGGCGCACTACCACGCCGATGTCGAGCACACCATCGAGAACGGTGGCGATACGCCGCTGCTGGCCTTCCTGGTGGTGACCTACGAGTAGACGGCATGAAAAAGCCCACCGCGAGGGTGGGCTCTAATGCCGGGCTAGTGGCGCGGGCTTGGGCCGATCAGCCCTTGCTGGCGCGCTTGCGCTCGTTTTCCTTGAGGAACTTCTTGCGCAGGCGGATATGGTTAGGGGTGATCTCGACCAGCTCGTCGGAGTCGAGGAACTCGATGGCCTGCTCCAGCGAGAACTTCACCGGCGGCGTCAGCACGATGTTCTCGTCGTTGCCGGTGGAGCGCATGTTGTCGAGCTTCTTGCCCTTGGTGGGGTTGACCACCATGTCGCTGGCGCGGTTGTTGATGCCGATCAGCATGCCTTCGTAGACCTCGGTGGCATGGTCGATGATCAGCTTGCCGCGCTCCTGCAGGGCGTAGAGGGCATAGGCCAGGGCCTTGCCGTCGACCATCGACACTAGCACGCCGTTGCGCCGCTCGATGGAAGCGTCGGGCTTGAGCGGGCCGTAGTGGTCGAAGCGGCTGGTGAGGATGCCGGTGCCCGAGGTCAGGGTCAGGAACTGGCCGCGGAAGCCGATCAGGCCGCGCGCCGGGATCATGAAGTCGAGGCGCACGCGGCCCTTGCCGTCGGGGTTCATGTTGGTCAGCTCGCCCTTGCGGTAGCCGAGCTCTTCCATGATCGCGCCCTGGTGCTGCTCCTCGCAGTCGATGATGACCTCTTCGTAGGGCTCCTGCTTGACGCCGTCGACCTCGCGGATGATCACCTCGGGGCGGCCCACGGCCAGCTCGAAGCCTTCACGACGCATGGTCTCGATCAGCACCGAGAGGTGCAGCTCGCCGCGGCCCGATACCTTGAACTTCTCCGGTGTATCGCCCGGCTCGACGCGCAGCGCCACGTTGTGGATCAGCTCCTGGTCGAGACGCTCCTTGATATTGCGGCTGGTGACGTACTTGCCGTCGCGGCCGGCCATCGGCGAGTCGTTGACCTGGAAGGTCATCGACACGGTGGGCTCGTCCACCGACAGCGGCGGCAGCGCCTCGACATTGGCCGGATCGCACAAGGTGTCGGAGATCGCCAGATCGTCGATGCCGGTGATGCAGACGATGTCGCCGGCGTCGGCCTGCTCGGTCTGCACGCGCTCGAGGCCGAGGTGGGTCATTACCTGGCCGATCTTGCCCTTGCGGGTCTTGCCGTCGGTGCAGATCACGCTGACCTGCTGGTTGGGCTTGACGCTGCCGCGCTTGATGCGGCCCAGGCCGATGACGCCGACATAGCTGTTGTAGTCGAGCGCCGAGATCTGCATCTGGAAGGGGCCGTCTAGCTCGACCTTGGGCGGCTCGACGATATCGATGATGGCCTGGAACATCGGGTCCATGTCATCGGCCAACTGGTCCGGGTCGGGGCCGGCAATGCCGTTGAGCGCCGAGCAGTAGATGATCGGGAAGTCGAGCTGCTCATCGGAGGCGCCGAGGTTGTCGAACAGGTCGAAGATCTGGTCGATGACCCAGTCGGGGCGCGCGCCGGGGCGGTCGATCTTGTTGACCACCACGATCGGCTTGAGGCCCTGGGCGAAGGCCTTCTGGGTCACGAAGCGGGTCTGCGGCATGGGGCCGTCGACGGCATCCACCAGCAGCAGCACCGAGTCGACCATCGACATGACGCGCTCGACTTCGCCGCCGAAGTCAGCGTGTCCCGGGGTGTCGACGATGTTGATGTGATAGTCGTGCCAGCGAATCGCGGTGTTCTTGGCCAGGATGGTGATGCCGCGTTCCTTCTCCTGGTCGCTGGAGTCCATGATGCGCTCCTGCCCCTCGGCCTTGCGGTCCAGGGTGCCGGACTGGCTGAGGAGCTTGTCGACCAGGGTGGTCTTGCCATGGTCGACGTGGGCGATGATGGCAATATTCCTGATTTTCTCGATGTGAGAACCAGTTACGTCTGTGCTCATAGGGTTGTAGCTCGTCTTTATGTACGCACCTATGTACACGGTCTTGTAACGTACCCTAGGCGCGGGGTAGGGAAGGTTGGTGGCGCATTGTACAGACTCGGCGCGCGGGGTAATAGCACTATGGCGAGGGGCCGGCGCCTGAGGGGACAGGCTGTGTACGGATAACGCCTAGAAGCGCCAGGTGGCGCCCAGCAAGGGACCGCTCATCTCGATATCCAGCCGGGCGCCGTTATCCTCGTAGCGAACCGCCAGGTGGCGATAGCCGGCGGAGAGGTATAACGCATCGTTCAGCCGGTAGTTGAGGCTGCCCACCGCTTGCCAGGTCGCGTCGGAGCCGACGCCGAAGCCGCCGACGTCGGCATACAGCATCGCCGACCAGTCCGGGGTGAGATCGCTGCGCAGCCTGGCGGCCAGGAGCGGGTCGACCCAGCGCTCGGACTCGATGGCGCCCAGGCCAAGTGCCGGTACGTCTACCGAAGCCCGAGCGCGCCATAGCCGCGCACCGGCGAGCAGGTCGAGGGAGATATCCGGCGCTTGCACGACCTGATAGCCGGCCGCTGCCGTCAATGATGTCTGCCGCGCCCGCCCCTCGATGCTCACGCCTGGCGCCAGGGTGGCGCTGGTGCTCAACGAGGCGTGTGAGATATCGCCGAACAGCACCAGGCGATCGCGTCGTGCGGTGGCGTGCAGGAAGAACGCCGCGTCCAGGTCATCGAGGATGTCGCCAAAGGATTGCCGGGTGCTTAGCGTCGGCGCGCTGGACGTGGGGCGGATGTCGCCGGCCAGGCTTGGCATCCACACATAGGGCGTCACCTGGCCGCGCCAGGTATCGGCCGCGGCTGTTGCCGAGAAGGTGCCCGTGAGCAGCACGGCACTGGCACTCAGCAGACGAGTCTTCATAGGGAATCCTTGTAGATGCGCCCATCCTTCATGATCAGGCGCAGGTTGCGCTCAGGATCATCGAGAAAGTCGAGGCTCGCGTTGGGTTCGCCGTCTACCACCAGCAGATCCGCCAGGGCACCCGGTATGAGGCGTCCCAGATGACCCGGATAGGGGTTGCGGGGCCCCGACAGCGCCAGCAGTTCGGCATTGCTGCCGGTCGCCATGGCCAGCACGTCGAGGGGCGCGTAGAAGCGGGTCAGCTTGGCCAACTGCCGGCCCTGGCTGGGGGTGTTCTGGGGGCTGAACAGGATGTCGGTGCCCCAGGCGGTCTTGACGCCGAAGCGCTGGGCCATTTCGTAGGCGCGCAGCGTTCCCTCGGCCACCTGACGCTGGTTCTCGCGACGCGCGGCATCGGGGTAGACGTTGGCGTCCTCGTCCTGCAGGAAGGGCTGCAGACTCCACCAGGTGCCTTCGTCGGCCATCATCCGCACGCTGTCTTCGTCGGCAAGCTGGCCATGCTCGATGGATTTCACTCCGGCCGAGATGGCGCGCTGAATGCCGCGCGGCGTATAGACATGCACCGTGACGTAGGTCCCCCAATCATCGGCTGCCTCTACCGCGGCGCGCAGTTCACGCTCGGAGAACTGGGTGCTGTCGAGCGGATCGTAGCTCGAGGCGACCCCGCCGCCGGCCATCAGCTTGATCTGCGCGGCACCCAGCATCAGCTGCTCGCGGGTGCGTCGCAGCACTTCCGCTTCACCGTCGGCAATGGCGCTCACTCCCATCAGCTCGCCAGCGCTCAGTGGCGTGGTCGTGCCTCTCGGAATCTCATGGCGCATGCGAAAATCGCCGTGGCCGGAGGTCTGCGAGATCATGGCGCCGGCAGGGAAGATGCGCGGGCCGTGGACGATGCCTTCGTCGATGGCGCGCTTCAAGGCGAACGAGGGTCCACCCACGTCGCGCACGCTGGTGAAGCCGCGCAGCAGCGTGCGCTCCGCCTCCCTGGCGGCCACCAGATGCACGTAGCCGGGGTCGGCGGTCATTGCCGCGGTCTGGGTGATGGTCGCCAGGGTGGCGTGCCAGTGGGCATCGATCAGCCCCGGCATCACCACCCGCCCGCCGCAGTCGATATGCTCCACCTCGCCGGTTTCCGCCTGGGCCGGCAGGATCTCCTGAATGCGCCCCGCGTCCACCCTTATCGAGACATCATCACGCAGCGGCGCACCGCTGCCATCGAAGAGTCGCAGGTTGGTCAGTAGAAAAGACTGACCGTTATCACGCGGCTGGGCACCAATCACGCTAGGCGTCCGCAGTCCTGCAAACAGCGCCATGACGGCCGCGCTGCCGCCGAGGAACTGGCGCCGGGTCAGATCGGCCATGATGCGCTCATGAAAGCGTTGTAGCAGTGGTGATCCGCACTGGCAGGCACCAGCGGCATGTCCGCCGTGGGATGCGCATAGAGAGGGCCGGGCGGATACAGGCATCAGGAATCCTCCAAGTGAAACTTCACTATAGAAGAGGCGCTGAAGACCGTGCATAAACGTCAGGCTAGGCTGGCGATGGCGGCAGAGTGCTCATGGCGGGTTAACGCAAGCGCCCGCCACCGAGGGTGACGGGCGCCAAGCGAGCGGATCGGGTTCAGTCTTCGTCGTCCTCGCCGGGGACGCCGCCGAGTTCTTCGAGCAGGGCCCTGTAGCCGGTGACCTGGTCGCTGAGAGTCTGGGTGACCTCATCCTCGTCCATGTAGACCACCGGCATCAGGATGCGCTCTTCGGTGATCTCGATGAAGCGCTCGTCCTGGGTGGCCACCTCAAGGGCCTCGGCGAGGCGCTCGACGTGGCCGTCCGGGGTATTCTGCGGGACCATCACCACGCGGATCTCGGCGGGGTTGATGTCGTAGCCGGCTTCCTGGATCGACGGCGCGTCGGGGAAGGCCACCAGGCGGTCTTCGGCGAGGCTCAGCAGCACCGGCATTTCACCAGAGTCGGCGTAGCCCGAGTGGGTGCCGCCGCTGTAGGCGAAGTCGACGTCGCCGGATAGGATCAGCGGTGCCATGCCGGCGCCGCCGGAGGTCGGCACGATGCGCAGGTCGAGGCCTTCCTGCTGGGCGATATACTCGATGATCATGCGGTCCAGCGCGGTCTGGGTCGCGTAGCTGGTGCCTGGATTCTCCTTGGCGTACTCGATCAGGCCTTCCCAGGTGTCGCCGAAGGGACGGTCTTCGCCGGTGACCATGGCCGACTGGCCGAGGGTCACGCCGGCCACGTAGCGGAAGTCGTCTAGCTGATAGTTGGTCTCGGTGGACAGCGGACCGTAGGTGATGGTCATCGAGGTGCCGAAGACGAAGGTGTAGCCCTCGTCGTCGTTGACCGCCAGGCGCGACAGCGCCACGCCGCCGCCGGCACCGGGCTGGTTGACCACATTGACCGGCTGGCCGAGCTCTTCCTCGAGCACGTTGGCCAGCACGCGGGCCTGGATATCGGTGCTGCCGCCAGCGCCGAAGCCTACTACCAGCGTCAGCGGCTGGCTCGGGAAGTCGTCGGCCTGAGCCACGCCCACCGCCATGGCGGTGGCCACAATGGCAGTGCTGAGTCGTTTCAGGTACATGGAGATTCCTCATTCAGGTTGTTGTGATTACGTGTTCGCCTGGGGCGACGCGGTTAGGCCGAGCTCAGGAAGCCGCCCGGCGAGAGGCATTACGCCGATAACTGGACCAGCCGAGGTGCAGCACCATCAGCGCGGTGATGATCACGAAGACCAGCGCGATAGGGCGCTCGAGCAGTATCGAGATCTCGCCCCCGGAGAGGATGATCGACTGGCGCAGGTTCATCTCCAGCATCGGGGTAACGATGAAAGCGACCAGGAAGGTGACGAAGGAGTAGTCGAACTTCTTCAGGAAGTAGCCGAAGATCGCGAAGCCGAACACCACGATCAGCCCGAAGGTGCCGTAGCCCTGGACCTGAATGCCGGCCAGACACAGGAAGATCACCACCGGGATGACGATATTGGGCGGCACGCTGGTGACCTTGGCGAAGATGCGTAGCCCATACCAACCTATCGCCAGCATCAACAGGCTGGCAACGATCATGCCCGAGAAGATGGTGAACAGCATTTCCGGATGGTCGCGCAGCATCAGCGGGCCGACCTGGATGCCGTGGATCATGAAGGCGCCGACCAGCAGTGCCGCCGACACGCTGCCGGGGATACCCAGGCCGAACAGCGGAATATAGCTGGCCGGAATCACTGCGTTGTCGGCGGCCTCGGCGGCGGCGATGCCGTTGGGGTTGCCCTTGCCGAAGCTGTCCGGGTTCTTGGCCGAGCGCTTTGCGAAGCCGTAGGCCATGAAGGCGCCCACCGAGGGGCCAAGGCCCGGCAGAGCGCCGACGAAGGCGCCGATACCGGTGCTCTTGAATATGGTCGGCAGGGTGCCCTTGAACTCGCCATAGGAGAGGTCGTCATCGGCGTTCTTGCTCAGCCGAATGACGTCGGCATCTTTGTTGCGGCGGTACTCTTCGAGCTGAACGAACATCTCCGAGAGTGCCAGGGTGCCGATCACCAGTGGCAGAATCGGCACGCCCTCCATCAGCTCGGCATAGCCGAAGGTCAGGCGCATGGCGCCGGTTTCCGGGTCGAGCCCCACGGTACCCAGGATCACCCCCATGCCGCCGGCGGCCAGGCCCTTGAGGAAGGAGCCGCCGGCCATGCCGGCAATGAACACCAGGGCGAAGATCAGGATTGCCGCCAGCTCGTAGGGGCCGAACTTGAGCGCCACGGCGGCGAACGGGATGGCCACGGCGATCAGCAGCAGGGTTGCCAGCAGATCGCCGACCACCGAGGCCAGCAGGCCGACCTTGAGTGCCTTGCGCGGCTTGCCGCTGCGCGCCAGCGGATAGCCGTCGAGGCAGGTGGCTGCCGAGGAGGGCTCGCCGGGGGTGTTGAGCAGGATCGCCGAGACGGCGCTGCCCGCGGCGGTACCCTTGGAGAGGCCGATCAAGAAGGCGATGGCGGCATAGGCGGACATGTAGAACGTCAACGGGATGGCAATGGCAATGGCCACCGAGCGGTTGAGGCCGGGAATCACCCCTACGATATAGCCGAGTAGCACGCCGCCGAAAATCACGGCGATGGAGTGAAATGTGAAGGCAGCCCCAAACGAGGCCAGGATGGCGTCGAATCCAATCATTTCACACCACTCCAATGCGCATCAGGTGGGCGGTCAGGACGTAAAGCCCCAGCGCTGGGACTACGGCCACCGGCAGCACTAGATACCAGCGACGTTCGCCGAGAATCACCAGCAGTGCGCCGATCAGCAACGGTGCGATCCATGTCAGCGGGAAGCGGTCGACGAGGAAGATGAAGCCGAGCACGTAGAGAAACGGCCACAGCATGTGCCAGAGGTGGCTGCCACTGGGCAGCTGAATTGGCGACTCGCCGGCGCGCCACAGCTTGACGGCGCTGACCAAGCTGAGCGCCGCGGCGCAGATCAGCATCAGCCAGGCACCCAGGCTGGCCAGTAGCTGCGGAGGCAGGCCAAATGCAGCGCCGCCGCCGCCGTAGGTGGGGATCACCCAGATAATGAGCGCCAGAGCCAGTGCGCTGACCACCGCCCCTGACCAGAAATCCATACGTGCCATGCAGCCGTCACTATGGTTATTTATTTGACAGTGAAACAGCAACTTCTATTGGTGCAGGCCGCGTGAGCGCGCGTAATTGCTGTTCTTGTAAGGTCGAACGCGAAAACTAACCAGCCTACCGTTGAGAAACAAATGCCATGGCCGACGAAGCTTCAACGTTAGCTGCTCAGCAGCCAGTCGTAGAGTCGTCCGGGGCTTTGGGCCACCGGCTGGCTGATGGGGATGCGGGGGATCGCCAGGGGGTCGAGCTGTGGGGCCAGCCAGCCGCCGCGCCCGGCTAACGCCTGGCGCACACCGCAGCGGCTGGCCAGGCGCCGCAGCCGTGGCGAGGGTTGCTCGTCGGGATAGGCGAAGGCCTCCAGCGGCGCCTGGCAGAGTCTAGCCAGGTCGTCGCGGGAGCGGCGGATATGCCAGCAGATCCGGGCATCGCTGAGCGGCTCCAGCGACTCCGACAGCACGCCGTGGGCGCCGAAGCGAAACAGCCCGCCGTGCTCAAGACGCTTGACGCTGAACGGGTCGAGACCGTGCGGCGCCTGGTCGAGGTCGGGGTAGAGCGCTTCGGCCGTGACGTTGACCGTCAGCGGGTCGCACTGTCGCAGCTGTGTCAGGTAACCCAACAGGGCTTCGCTATAGGCGTGATCGGGATGGGCCGGCGGCAGCGGCGGCGCCGGCAGCCCGGCGTCGCAGAGGGTGTCGTGGATGCGCTGGGTCGCGCGGCCTTGCCACAGCCCTTCGCCGATCACTTCCCACCACACGCCGCGCGGGCGGCCGAGCAGGCCGGTGGTGACGAAGATACTGGCCGGCAGGGCGTAGTGCTCAAGCAGCGGCGCGGCGACCTCGGCGTTGTCGCGCCAGCCGTCGTCGAAGGTCAGGGCGATGCAGGCGCGCGGGTCGTGGTGGGGCTTCAAGGCGGTGTCGAGGCAGACGATGCGCGATACCTCGACCAGCGACATCAGCAGATGCTTGAAACTCTCCGGGCCGAGGCAGTAAGGCGCGCGATGTGGCAGCCGGGCGGCGGCTTCATCGGGTAGTACCCTGTGCAGCACCAGGATCGCGCGGCGTCCCTGCAGCGGCACGCGCAGGCTGCGCCGCCAATGCCCACGTAACCGCTGGGCCATGTCTAGGGCGAGGTTCCAATGGGTCATGGCGAACCTCCTGCGCGGGTCGTGTCACCTAATGTCAGTGTAATGCGCTTGGGCGTATTGCGCGCGGTGGTCGGCTACAGCGGGAACTCGAGTACCCGTGCCTGGCAGGCACGCAGACGCGCCAGCAGGTCGCCGTGGGCACTCTCGTCGAGGCTGGGGTCGAAGCCGCCGATGCGCTCGAACCAGTCGCGCCGTACGCACAGCGTGCCGGCCTCCGGCTCGCGCTGCCAGAGGCGCTTGAGACCCTGCGTGAGAGGGCGCTGACGCGGGGTGAGTAGTACCGCATCCCACTGGTGATGGGTCAGCAGATGATCGGCCTCGTCCAGCCAATCGGCGACCAGGCGCATGCGTGGAGTGGGAAAGATCAGCGTATTGACCGGCGTGCGGCGTACCGCCTCATTGCCGCGGGCGCCGATCGAGCGTAGCGGTACCGGCTCGAAATGGGCGCCAATGCGACGTGTCAGGGTCGCGAGGGAGTCATTGTCATCATCGCTGACCACGCGGATATCGACCTTGTCGGGATAGTGCGCCACCGCATGGTTCAGGGTAGCCAGGCAGCGCGGCAGACGCGCGGCCATCAGCCGAGAATCGATAATGATGCAGTAGGCGTCCATCACATCGTGCCCTTAGCGCATTGCCCCGGCCGAGTGTGTGGCGGCTAGCGGCGGATCGGTCGCGTCATGCCGACGGGAGGCGCAGGCATGCCCTTGTGTAAGCGATAGTAGCCTTTGGTTTCAAAAGGTATCAATCATTTTGTCGGCTGATTTTTCTAGCGGCGGACGCCGAGACGCGGCTGATGTCGGCGCATCGGCACCATGGCGTTGCATGTGACGGATTTTTTGCACCATTGTGATCCGCTTGCGTTGCCTTTGCACCAAAATGGTTCGTTCGGCGCCCTATTAGGCAACTAGATAGCTCAATGCAAAATCATGGTGCAATATCGCATGATGAAAAAAACGATTAAAAAACATGTTGTTGCCTGTTTTATGCGGCGCTTTGCGCCATTTTGGCACGCTGCCTGCATTGCACAGTGCAGAAGCATCAACCGAGTCGTCGTCCATGCTGGTCGTCGTGGGCAAGCAGCTTTCGCCGTGCTACAAACGACGCTGGACACGCAACGCCAATATTCGAGCAACGCTCGCTAGTGGAGAACACTATGTCTGAGAAGACCCTCGCCCTGATCGAAGAGCACGACATCAAGTGGGTCGATCTGCGCTTCACCGATACCAAGGGTAAAGAGCAGCACGTCACCATTCCGGCGCGCGACGTCGACGATGAGTTCTTCGAGAACGGCCAGATGTTCGACGGTTCGTCCATCTCCGGTTGGAAGGGCATCAACGAGTCGGACATGATCCTGCGTCCGGAAGATGGCTCGGCCTTCCTCGACCCGTTCACCGAAGACGCCACCCTGGTGCTGCGTTGCGACATCATCGAGCCGGCGACCATGCAGGGCTACGAGCGCGATCCGCGTTCCATCGCCAAGCGCGCCGAGGCCTACCTGCAGTCCACCGGCCTTGGCGACACCGCCTTCTTCGGGCCGGAGCCGGAGTTCTTCATCTTCGACGAGGTGCACTGGAAGGCCGACATCGAAGGCGCCATGTACAAGATCACCTCGGAAGAGGGCGCCTGGTCCACCGACCGCAACGTCGACGGCGGCAACCTGGCGCACCGTCCGCGGGTCAAGGGCGGCTACTTCCCGGTTCCGCCGGTGGATAGCTTCCACGACATCCGCAGCGCCATGTGTAACACCCTGGAAGCCATCGGCCAGAGCGTCGAAGTGCATCACCACGAGGTGGCCAATGCCGGCCAGAACGAGATCGGCGTCAAGTTCAACACCCTGGTGAAGAAGGCCGACGAAGTTCAGGAAATGAAGTACGTGATCCACAATGTGGCCCACGCCTACGGCAAGACCGCTACCTTCATGCCCAAGCCGCTGGTCGGCGACAACGGTTCCGGCATGCACGTACACCAGTCGTTCTGGAAGGACGGTCAGAACCAGTTCGCCGGTGACGAGTACGCCGGGCTGTCCGAGATGGCGCTCTACTACATCGGCGGCATCATCAAGCATGCGCGTGCCCTGAACGCCTTCACCAACGCTTCCACCAACTCCTACAAGCGTCTGGTGCCGGGCTTCGAAGCGCCGGTCATGCTGGCCTACAGCGCCCGCAACCGTTCGGCGTCGATCCGTATCCCGTACACCGCCAGCCCCAAGGGCAAGCGTGTCGAGGCGCGTTTCCCGGATCCGACTGCCAACCCGTACCTGTGCTTCGCCGCCATGCTGATGGCCGGCATCGACGGCATCAAGAACAAGATTCATCCCGGCGACGCCATGGACAAGAACCTCTATGACCTGCCGCCGGAAGAGGGCAAGGCGATCCCCACCGTCGCCGAGAGCCTCGACCAGGCCCTCGAGGCGCTGGACAAGGATCGTGCCTTCCTCACCGAGGGTGGCGTGTTCACCGACGACATGATCGATGCCTACATCGAGCTCAAGGAAGAGGACGTGGAGCGCCTGCGCATGACCACGCACCCGGTCGAGTTCGACATGTACTACAGCTGCTGATTACGCGCCGCTGCGGCGGCGCATAGTTGCAGCGTGCAGTAAGCGAAGGGGTTCCGCCACGGCGGAACCCCTTTTTGCACTAGACTATCTAATTCCCCATCCAATCACCTACCGGACCCGCGCGGGTCGCCATTCGTTGGAGCAAGGTGCATGAGCGTCTCGCCAATCAATACCGCTTGCCGCGTGCTGCTGGTTGCCCTGCTGGGTGTCTCCAGCAGCGCCCAGGCCACGTCGATCTACCGCACCACCGATGCCCAGGGCAACGTGGTGTTCACCGACAACCCCGAGCGCGGCGGTGAGCAGGTCGAGCTCAACCCGCTGACCGTGGTGCCGTCGGGCCAGCGAGCGCCGGCACCACAGCCGCTGCCAGAGGTCAGTGCCTCGCCGTCATCGTCGTCGCAGGCGCCATCGGCGCCCTTCATGCCCTACTCGACCTTTCGCATCGCCGCGCCGCGTAACGAGGAGACGCTGCAGACCGGTGAGGCCGGCAACCTGCAGGTCCAACTGGGCATCGAGCCGGCACTGCGCGAGGATCATCGCGTGCGGCTGCTGGTCGATGGCGCGGTCAGCCAGTCGGCGCTGCACAGCGAGGTGTTCATGGTTGGCAATCTCGAGCGTGGCGAGCGCGTGCTGCAGGCCGAGCTGCTCGATGCCAGCGGCGAGGTGCGCCATCGCAGTGCGCCGGTAACGCTTTACGTGCAGCGCGCCAGCGTCAACCTGCCGCAGAATCCCAATAACCCCAATTAGCTGCCCCCGCGCCGGGCACCCCGGTCGCCGTGCCCGGACGGCAGCCCCAGACCCTGCCGCTCGAGTGCGCCGCAGACGAGCAGCATGGACGCCTTCGACCATGCCGAGCGGGTGCGCGACAACAGTGCGCTCGACTATCGAGCCGGTTCCAGCAGCGCCGCTCGCGATCACCAGCCCCCGCCGTCGCGCCGCGAAGCCGACGATGCACCGCGCTGATCGCTACACTCTCAGTCTTGCACTAATATGGTGCACTGGCGTGTCTTGCACCCTCCTGGAACGCTGGCGATAGGCGCTTGCCAGGCTGGCGCGCTTCTTGCACAGCAATAGTGAACTCAAGGACGGCGGAATGCCCCATGTATCAACGTCTGCTGGAACACCTCACCACGGCGGTGCTGCTGCTCGACGGCACCCTGCGCTTGCGGTGGATGAATCCGGCCGCTGAAGCGCTGCTCGCGGTGAGCGTGGGTCGCGTACAAGGCACCCGCCTGGAGAGCCTGGAAGGCGTCGACGGTGCGGTGGCCAGCGTGCTCGGCAAGGCCCGCAGCGAGTTTCACCCCTTCACCCAGCGCGAGGCGGTGTTGACCCTGGCCGGCGGCGAGAACGTTACCGTCGACTTCACCGTCACCCCGCTTTCCGATGACGAGCTGTTGCTGGAGATCGAGCCCCGCGACCGGCTGCTGCGGATCTCCCGCGAGGAGGCGCTGATCGCCCGTCAGGAGACCATCAAGACCCTGACCCGCGGGCTGGCCCACGAGGTCAAGAATCCCCTGGGCGGCATTCGTGGCGCCGCCCAGCTGCTCGAGCGCGACCTGCCCGATCCGCAGCTGGCGGAATTCACCCGCATCATCGTCGAGGAGGCCGACCGCCTGCGCGACCTGGTCGACCGCATGCTTGGCCCCAACCAGGTCACCCATCATCAGCCGCTGAATATTCACAGGGTGCTGGAGCGGGTGCGTTCGCTGCTGCTCGCCGAGCAGCCGGCGGTGACCATCGAGCGCGACTACGACCCCAGCCTGCCGGATCTGTGCGGTGACGAGGGGCGCATGATCCAGGCGGTGCTCAACGTGGCACGCAACGCGGTGGAGGCGATGACCGAGAGTGAAGTCGCCGCTCCGCGGCTGATTCTGCGCACCCGCGCGCGGCGCCAGTTCACGCTCGGCGCCGAACGCCATCGGCTGGTCTGCGAGGTGGCGATCATCGACAACGGCCCGGGCATTCCCGAGACCCTGCGCGAGACGCTGTTCTACCCGATGGTATCGGGTCGCGCCGAGGGCAGCGGCCTGGGGCTCTCGATTGCCCAATCGATCCTGCATCAGCACCAGGGCCTGATCGAGTGCGACTCGCAGCCCGGACGCACCGAATTCCGGCTATTGACGCCGCTGGAGGCGCTGCCATGAGCCGCGCTTCCGACGCTTTTACTCGTGCCACGGCTGACCGCTGTCGTGACATTTTCTGGAGGCTTGCATGACAGATCCTGCCCGTATCGTGATCGTCGATGATGACCGCGCCATTCGCTGGGTGCTCGAGCGCGCGCTGGCCCAGCCGGACCTCGAGGTGGAGAGTTTCGAGCGCGCCGACAGCGCGCTGGACGGCCTGCTGAAACGCCCTCCCGACGTGCTGGTCACCGATATCCGCATGCCCGGCCTCGACGGTCTCGACCTGATGGCCAAGGTGCGCGAAGCGCACCCCGACATGCCGGTGATCGTGATGACCGCCCACTCCGATCTCGACAGCGCCGTCGCCTCCTACCAGGGCGGCGCCTTCGAATACCTGCCCAAGCCGTTCGACGTCGACGAAGCCCTGGCGCTGGTGCGCCGGGCGGTGGCCCACGCCCGTGAGCGGCAGAGCCCGGCGGTGGCTCCGGAGGGGCTGTCGGCGGAGATCATCGGCGAGGCGCCGGCGATGCAGGAGGTGTTCCGCGCCATCGGCCGGCTCTCACAGTCGCATATCACGGTGCTGATCAACGGCGAGTCGGGCACCGGCAAGGAGCGCGTCGCCCAGGCGCTGCATCAGCACAGCCCGCGGGCCGGCAATCCGTTTATCGCGCTGAACATGGCGGCGATTCCCAAGGACCTGATGGAGTCGGAGCTGTTCGGCCACGAGAAGGGCGCCTTCACCGGGGCTACCGCCCAGCGTCGCGGGCGCTTCGAGCAGGCCGACGGCGGCACCCTGTTTCTCGACGAGATCGGCGATATGCCGCCGGACACCCAGACCCGCCTGCTGCGGGTACTGGCCGACGGCGAGTTCTATCGGGTCGGCGGGCATCTGTCGGTCAAGGCCGACGTGCGCATCATCGCCGCCACCCACCAGAATCTCGAGACGCTGGTCGAGGACGGCCGCTTCCGCGAGGATCTGTTCCACCGCCTCAACGTGATCCGCGTGCACCTGCCCAAGCTCGCCGAACGCCGCGAGGACATCCCGCGGTTGGCCCAGCACTTCCTCGCCGAGGCCGCCCGTGAGCTCTCCACCGAGGCCAAGGTGCTGACCAAGGATGCCGAACAGCACCTGACCCGACTGCCGTGGCCGGGCAACGTGCGCCAGTTGGAGAATACCTGCCGCTGGCTGACGGTGATGGCCTCGGGGCGCGAAGTACTGATCGACGACCTGCCGCCGGAGCTGCGCACCACCGAGGGTAGCGAGGCCGCCGCGGGTGACTGGCGCGCTGCCTTCCGCGACTGGGCCGACCGCGCCCTGGCCGCTGGACACACCCACCTGCTGGAAGAGGCGGTACCGGATTTCGAACGCATCCTGATCGAGACCGCGCTCAAGCACACCGGCGGGCGCAAGGGCGAGGCCGCCGAGCTGCTGGGCTGGGGGCGCAATACCCTGACCCGCAAGGTCAAGGTGCTGCTGCCGGCGCTCGCCGACGGGGATTGAGGGGATCGGCGTGCCGACGGATCAGTCCGAGCGTACCGGGCTAGTGAGCGTGCTGGCCTAGCACCCAGGGTCCCACGCTGCCAGAATAAGCCTCTCAAGGAGGCCTCATCCATGGCGCAGATGCACTGGGAGCGACTGCTCGATCCGAGTCGGCTCAACGACAAGCCGCGTTCGGCGAGTAACGAGATCGGCCGCAGCCCGTTTCACAAGGATCACGACCGGATCGTCTTCGCCGGTTCGTTCCGGCGCCTGGGGCGCAAGACCCAGGTGCACCCGCTGACCGACAACGACCATATCCACACCCGCCTGACCCACTCGCTGGAGGTGGGCTGCGTGGGCCGTTCGCTGGGCATGATCGTCGGCGAGCAGCTTAGCCACCGCCTGCCGCAGTGGATCACCCCGGCCGATCTCGGCGTTATCGTGCAGGCCGCCTGCCTGGGCCACGACATCGGCAATCCGCCGTTCGGCCACGCCGGGGAGTATGCCATCCGCGACTGGTTCAAGCGCGCCGAGCAGGACGGCAGCGGGCTGCTGGCCGGCCTTTCCGCACTGGAGCGCGCCGACCTGTTGACCTATGAAGGCAACGCCCAGGGGTTTCGCGTCGTCACCCAGATCGAGTACAACCAGTTCAAGGGCGGCATGCGCCTCACCGGTGCGACCCTGGGGACCCTGCTCAAGTACCCCTGGACCGTGGAGCACGGCGGCGTGGCGGGCAAGTTCGGCAGCTACCAGTCCGAGGCACACCTGCTCGCCGACGTCGCCGAGCGGCTGGGCCTGCTGCCCAACGGCGAAGGGCGCTGGTGCCGCCATCCGCTGGCCTGGCTGGTCGAGGCCGCCGATGACATCTGCTATGCACTGCTCGATCTCGAGGACGGCCTGGAGATGGGCATCCTGCGTTACGACGAAGTCGCCGAGGTGCTGACCCAGATCGCCGGCGGCAAGCCGCCGGAGTACGACACCATGCTGCGCGACGGCGTCTCCCAGCGGCGGCGCATCGCCGCGCTGCGCGGTGCCGCCATGGAGCGTGCGGTCAGCGACGTGGGGGCGGTGTTCGTGCAGCATGAGGGCGAGCTGCTGGGCGGCGCCCTGGAGCACGACCTGCTGGAGCTGTGCCACCCGGATCTCGACTGGGGGGTCAAGGCCGCCAAGCAGCTGGCCCGCGAGCGGATCTTTCAGAACGAGCGCAAGGCCAAGCTGGAGATCGGCGCCTACACGACACTGGGGATTCTTCTGGAGGCCTTTATCGGCGCCGCTCATGAGCTGCACTACCATGGCGAGTCGAGCTTCAAGCACCAGCGGGTGCTGGCGCTGATCGGTGAAAACACTCCGCGGCCCTCCTGGTCGCTGTATGCCAGCTACCGGCGCATGCTCGACTTCATTGGCGGCATGACCGACCACTACGCCGTCGACCTGGCCCAGGAGATGGGCGGGCGGCTCAGGGGTGACTGAGGTGCGGCGCTGCTTCGCCGGCCTGCTGCTGGCGCTGCTCGGCGTGGGCCTCGCCGCGGCCGATTCGCTGGGCCTCGACGGCGAGGGCTTCGACCACTATACCCTGGCCTTGACCTGGCACCCTGGCTTCTGCGATACCCACTCACGGCCGCCCGAGGAGTGCCGCGAGCGCCAGGCGGGGCAGGGCTTCGTGCTGCACGGGCTCTGGCCATCGCTGCCCGAGCGCTTTGCCCGCGACGGCGTCGACCGCCCGCAGTGGTGGCGCGAGGGGTGCTTTATCGAAGAGCCGCGTGCCGACGGCGGCTTCTGCCGGGCGCATCCGCCCTTTCAGCTGCCCGCGCCGCTCGTCGAGGCGCTGGATGAAGGCATGCCCGGGCGTGCCAGCTGCCTGGATCGCTATCAGTATGCCAAGCACGCCGCCTGCCTGGCGCTGGACGCCGAGGACTATTTCGCTGCTTCGCTTACGCTGCTCGAGCGGGTCAATGCCAGCGCCTTTGCCGACTTCGTCGTGCTCAACCAGGGCGGAGAGGTCGCGCGTAACGAGCTGATCGGTGCCTTCGAGGCGGCCTTTGGGCGCGACACCGGCCGCGCGCTGCGTCTGGAGTGCCGCGGCCGCAGCAACCGCCGGCTTAGCGAGGTGCGCATCGGCATTGCCGTTGATCAGTTGAGCGATTTTCCGGATGCCGAGAGCTTGGTCGAGCAGCGCCCCGGGCGCTGCCATAACCGCGTGCAGATTCCTGCCGCAGGATAACTTGGGCATTGTCTGAAACGTCGCCGAGCGCAGCTTCGGGTGATGACTAGACGGAAGGCTCCTGCAGATGCTGCAGCTCGACCAGCGCGGCGCGCTGCATCAGGGCGCGGATGGCGCGATCGTGGGTGGCATCGTCGAATGGGCCGAGCGGCATCGCGGCGAGCTGTTCGGCGAGTCGGTCGCCGCCGACCACCAGCAGGTCATCGTCGGCCTGGCTGGCGTCGATCTCCCAGCCGGGCAGCGCCAGCACCCCCATCACCGGCACCACGGTGCCGCACTCCTGGGCCAGCCACTTGCGCACCCACTTGACGGCCTGGCGGGTCTTGAGCAGCGGGCGGCGTTCGCTCCAGCCGGGGAAGCGCAGCCGCTGGCGCTCCACGTAGACCTGATTGCGTCCCTCACCGCCGGGGTCCACCGGCCAGGTACGCGCCCGGGTCTCGATCACGAACACCCCGTGGGGCGTGACCGCCACATGGTCGATGGTATAGGTGTCAGCGGGGATATCATGAAAGATGTGATAGGGGTGGGCGTCGGGGCGCACCAGGCGCTCGAGCTCCTGGCCGATCACCAGCTCGCAGGCCAGGCCGAGCTTGAGGCGGCGGATGCGCTGGTAGTCGCGGATCAGCAGGAAGCAGAATACCATCACCAGCAGCGTGCTGAGCAGCCCGTAGAGGCTCCACTCCACCCAGTCCTGCTGAGTGGCGAACAGCATGCGGCCCATGCCGTAGACCAGCGGCGCGAGTACCACGATGGGGCCCAGCGCACCGTTGAGGAACAGGCTGGCAAAGGCGCGGTCGAGACGGTCGCGCAGCGCCTGACCGGGTTCGCGCAGCGGGTGGGCGTCGAACGGCGAGCGCACTCGGGCATCGTGCAGGTTGCGCAGCGCCAGCACGATCACCGCGGTGGCTCCCAGCGGAAACAGGAAGATCAGCGGCAGTAGGTATTCCAGCCAGGCCATCGGCAGCGGTCCTTGCCTAGTGGGATGGATCGCCATACGGCGGGGACGATTGCGCGTTCATTCTAGCTAACCTCGGCAGACTTGGGTGAACAATGTGGTCATTTCCGGCTCCAAGATCACCGTCTGCGGCCAGCCAGGGCGATGCCAACCATGTCCACCATGCCTCCTAGCGATGCCTCCAGGATTGATGCGGCGACCCACGAGTCACACAGGGTGAGCCAGGCCGCCGCGGCGCTTGCCCAATTCATCAGCCGCCATCCGCGCCTGGTGGTGATCAGCGGTGCCGGTGTCAGCACCGA
Source organism: Halomonas socia (assembly GCF_010977575.1). GTDB lineage: Bacteria > Pseudomonadota > Gammaproteobacteria > Pseudomonadales > Halomonadaceae > Franzmannia > Franzmannia socia. The sequence continues at coordinate 1,053,536 of NZ_CP048812.1, read as the reverse complement.
CAGCGGCATTCCCGACTACCGCGACCGCGGCGGGGCCTGGAAGCGACCACCGCCGATGAATCACCAGGACTTCATGGCCAGCCATGCGGCCCGACAGCGCTACTGGGCGCGCGCCCTGATCGGCTTCCGCGCGCTAAGCGAGGCGCGTCCCGGCGCGGCTCATCGCGGCCTGGCGCTGCTCGAGCGGCGCGGGCGCCTCGACACCCTGATTACCCAGAACGTCGATGGCCTGCACCAGCGTGCCGGCAATCGGCGCGTTATCGACCTTCACGGCCGCGCCGAGATCGTGCGCTGCATGGGCTGCGATGCGCGGCGTATGCGCCACGACCTGCACGCCGAACTGGCCGCCGCCAATCCTGACTGGCTGTCCGTCGAGGCGCGCCTCGGCCCCGATGGCGATGCCGACCTGGAGCGCGACTTCGGCGACTTTCAGGTGCCCGGCTGCGGACGCTGCGGGCGCGGAATATGGAAGCCCGACGTGGTGTTCTTCGGCGACCAGGTGCCGGCGGAACGGGTGACAGCCGCGCGTGCGGCGGTCTCGCGTGGCGATGCGCTGCTGGTGGTGGGCTCGTCGCTGATGGTCTATTCCGGCTACCGCTTCGCGCGCCAGGCGTTGGCCGAGGGCAAGTCGCTGGCCTGCCTCAACCTTGGTCATACCCGCGCCGATGCGCTCTATGAACTCAAGCTCGAGGCGCCCATCGGTGCCACCCTCGGTGCACTCGCGCAATACCTCGAGAGCTGATGCCAATCAGCGTGGCGCTAGCGGGATCTCGATGCGCTGCTGGCCGATCTGCGCGCCAGTCAGCGTGACCTGCTCACTGTTGCGGTGGGTGACGCGGCCCTCCTCGCGAATCTCGGCGATCAGCGCATAGTCGCGCTCGGCGTCCAGTGCGCGGCCGTCGAACTGCAGGCTGATGTCCATCGGCGCATCGCTGACTTGGCTGGAGAGGGTCTCGGCGATCAACTCACCGCGGGCGCCGTCGGCGTCGAGGGATTCGAGGGCCACGCGCAGCGCGGCATCATCGCCGGCCTCGAGCGGCGCCTCGGGCACCACGCGGGTGTCGAGGGTCGCAAAATCGGGGCGTCCGGCACAGGCGGCCAGCAGCGCGACGGCGAGGCACAGCGCGGCGATGTGCCATAGGCGGCGTGGGCCGTGGGTGTCAACGGTCATGGGAGTCTCCTGGTCAGCCGCCGGCCAGCTTGACGGTATAGCCTTGGCGGGTGAGTGCATCACGCAGGGTGTCACGATGATCGCCTTGGATCTCGATGACGCCGTCCTTGACGGCGCCGCCGGTGCCGCAGCGTTTCTTCAGGGTCTTGGCCAGCGCCTTGAGGTCGGCGTCGCCCAGCGGCACGCCGCTGATGGTGGTCACGCCCTTGCCCTTGCGGCCGCTGGTCTCGCGACGGATGCGCACTATGCCGTCCAGCTCGGCCAGACGCGCCTGTTCGGCCTGGGCGTGGCACTGGCAGTCGGCCTGCGGCGCGCGACAGTCGGGGCAGATGTCGCCGTGCTCGGTGGAGTAGACCAGCCCGCTGAGCTGGTCGCGAAGGGATGCCATGCTGATGCTCCTGCTCGGGGTGTCCGGATGAGAGTGTCGGGCCATGATACCCGAGGGCAGCGACCCTCGGCAGGGGGCAAGTTATCCACCGTCGCTGGCGACACCGGGGTGTGGGTAAAACGCGTGGATCAGAGCGAGGCCGTCTCCGGCAGCAGCAGGCGGCCGATGATGGTGGGCAGCTGGTGCATGTTGCTGATACTGATGGCCCCGTCCGGAGTGGTTTCGACATCGGGGAAGCGGTTGAGATGTACCACCCGCATGCCGGCGGCCAACGCCGCCTTGACGCCGACGATGGCGTCGTCGATCGCCAGGCACTCCTCGGCGCGGTAGCCCATGATACTGGCGGCGTGGATATAGAGGCAGGGATCGGGTTTCCAACAGTTGGCGGTATAGCCGCTGAACAGATTGTCGCCGAAGGCATCGGCCAGGCCGGTGGCACGCAGGCCGGCGCGGATCTTGGTCTCCGGCCCGTTGGAGACCACTGCGCGAGGAAAGTCGGCCAGGGCATCGAGCGCTTCACGCACGCCCGGTAGCGGCAGCAGCTCGCTGTCGATGCGAGCGGCGAGCTTGCGGCGCATCTCGCCCTCGGAGTGGCTCAAGCGCTGGGGGTCGATGGCACCGTGGCGGCGCTGCAGCTCGGCGACGATATTGGAGAAACGCGCGCCGCGGAATTCACCCATGTAGTCGCTGGGCGAAAACGGCAGGCCCACCTGAGTGAGGCTTTCCGCCATCTCGGCGGCCAGCAGGGGTTCGCTGTCGACGAGGGTTCCGTCGCAGTCGAATAGCAGGCATCGAGGTATCGCCATTGCCAGACCTCTATCGGCGCAAGTCAAGGACTTATAGCCCTAGTGTTACAGATATCGGCGTATCACGCCTAATATTGAGGGCCAGTTTCCGCATTTTTTGAACACTGTTCACCAACCTTCACGCGTGGGCGCGTCGACTCGCGACGTCCTGCTCCCTAGCGACACACTCGCTGGGCGTGTCGAAACTGCCCCATGTGTCATATGTCGCCACCCTGAGGGCCGTCTTGCTGGCCTCTGAGTGCCAAGGTTGGCACACTGTGAATATATTAAATCATTGTTTTTATTTTATTTTTTGTTTTTGGCACGAAGTGGCATGGCTGCTGCAGTATCTTGGGTGAAGAGACGAACAGCATCGAAGCGAGTCAGCATGATCGATTCGATACCTAGCAATAGGCAGTACGTCTTCAAACTCAGCAAGCACTGAAGTCAAATGGAGGTGCGAGCATGATGTCCAAGGAATTTCTCAAGAAGATCGGTATTCTCGGCGTTTCTTTCGGCCTGATCGCCAGCCCGCTGGCCATGGCCGGCATGGACGACGAAGAGTACGAGCCGCAAGATCCGGCGCCGCAGGAAGAGCCTGCTCCGGAGGCTGATGGCAACGATGAGTTCGGTAGCACGGATTACGATACCGAATACGAGGATGAGGAAGAAGAGTTCACCGTCGATGACGAGGAAGAGAACGAAGAGGAAGAGTGGGAGACTCCTGAAGAGGACGACGAAGAGCAGTCCTGGTAACAGTGATTGACTCGGGCGCCCAGGGAAGGGCGCCAGCGACCACAGGGATGCTTTGATTTAGACGTTATCGACAGCGTCATATGACGCGCCCCAATGGAGGATGTACGACATGATGTCCAAGGACTTTCTGAAGAAAATCGGTATTCTGGGTGTTTCGTTTGGCCTGATCGCCAGCCCGCTGGCCATGGCCGGCATGGACGACGAAGAGTACGATCCGCAGGATCCAGCGCCGCAGGAAGAGCCGGCACCTGATGTCGATGGTGGCGATGAATTCAGCACCAACGACGACGAATTCGACACTGAGTACGAAGACGAGGAAGAAGAGTTCACCTTCGATGAAGAGGAGGAGAACGAAGAGGAGGAGTGGGAAACTCCTGACGAGGACGATGAAGAGCAGTCCTGGTAATTCCTGACCCGTTCCCTTGCAAGATGATGCTGCCCAGGGACGGGCGGTGGGCTCACCCCCTCGAGCCCCAACGTGTCTCCACTGCACGTTGCATCACAGCGCTGCCGCTTCCGGCCACCCCCGGAAGCGGCCTTTTTGCAAGACTATGTCGGACTGAAATGAGCCGCCCTCAACGGGCGGCTTTTTCATGGGCTGGCGGTTCAGTCGGTGCCGCGGCGCGACGCCCAGGCGGCGTCGTTGACTAGGTTGATCGGCCGCTCGCCCTTGAGTGCCAGCGTCAGGTTGTCCACGGCACGCTGGGCCATGGCGGTGCGTGTCTCGTGAGTCGCCGAGCCGATGTGCGGCAGCGCCACCACGTTGGCCAAGTGCGGCAGCGGCGAGTCGGCGGCCAGCGGCTCCTGCTCGAAGACATCCAGGCCGGCGCCGTGCAACTGGCCACTCTCGAGTGCCTCGATCAGCGCGGCTTCATCGACCACCTTGCCGCGGGCGATGTTGATGAAGATGGCGCCGGGCTTCATCAGGCCGAACTCGCGGGCGCCGATCAGTTTCTCGGTCTCGGCGCTGAGCGGTACCGTGATGCACACGAAGTCGGCCTCGGCCAGCAAGTCGTCCATCTCGCGGCGTCGAGCGCTCAGGTCGGCCTCGAGCTGAGGCTTAGACGAGGCGTTGGAATAGAGAATGGGCATATTGAAGCCCAGCGCACCGCGCCGCGCGATGGCCGCGCCGATCCGGCCCATGCCGACCATGCCCAGGGTCTTGCCGTGGACGTCGCTGCCGAACTGCGCCTCGCCGATGCTCTCCTGCCAATCGCCGCGCTTGATGAAATCGGCCAGCTCCACCACTCGCCGCGCACTGGCCATGATCAGCGCGAAGGCCGTATCGGCGGTGGTTTCGGTGAGCACGTCGGGGGTATTGCAGAGCAGGATGCCGCGTTCGGTAAGGGCCTCGACCGGATAGTTGTCGTAGCCCACCGAGATGGTCGCCACCGCCTCGAGCTGGGGCGCGCTGTCGAGCAGTGCCGGCGTCAACGGCAGGCCGGCGCCGATCACGCCGTGGGCCTGGCTAAGTGCCGTGCGGAACGCTGGCTCGTCGGTGGAGGCGAGGTCGGCGAAGTAGTCGACGTGAAAGTCGTGCCGCAACGCTGCGAGCTGGCTGTCGCTGAGGCGCCGATAGGCCACGATACGCTTGTGCATGAGAGCCCCCTTGTTGAGTTGATGGAATGCCGATCAAGAGACTAACACGCAAGGTGCATTTCTATGCGCTCCCGCCTGGGCTAGTCTGAAATGGCGCCGCTCCCCGCGCGGACACGCCATCCCGATCATACAAGGAGATTACCGGATGCGATTGATACCCTGGTTGACCACCGTTGGCCTTACTGCCGCACTGCTGCTGGGCACTACTACCCTGGTACACGCCGACGAACCGATGAGCGATGCCGAGCTCGAGGAAGAGTACGGCATCAAGGCCGGCTCGCTGGTGCGCGATGACGACGAGGCGCGGGACGAGGACGCGTCGACCAACGACAATGGCAACGACGAGGAAGAGAGCCCAGAGGCCGGTACCGGTGGCTCGGGTAGCCCCAACGAGGCCCACGACGATAGTGAAGAGCAGGATGACGAAGAGGGCGATGCCGAGAATGGCGACGGTGAAGAAGAAGAGGACGACTGATCGGTTGGCTCGCTGAGACCGGCCAATACAGCAGCGGCGGCCCATGGGCCGCCGCTGCGCTTTGCCTGACATGACGTATTACTTCACCTTGGGCGCCAGCTCGCCGCTGTCGTAGCGGCTTACCATCGCCTCAAGGCTGATCGGCTTGATGCGGCTGGCGTTGCCGGCGGTACCGAAGGCCTCGTAGCGGGCAATGCACACCTCGCGCATGGCGGAGACGGTTTCCTTGAGGAACTTGCGCGGGTCGAACTCCGCCGGGTTGTGGGCCAGGAAACGACGCACCGCGCCGGTGGAGGCCAGGCGCAGGTCGGTGTCGATATTGACCTTGCGCACGCCGTGCTTGATGCCCTCGACGATCTCTTCCACCGGCACGCCGTAGGTCTCGGGGATCTCGCCGCCGTACTCGTTGATGATGGCCAGCCACGCCTGGGGCACCGAGGAGGAACCGTGCATCACCAGGTGAGTGTCGGGGATGCGCGCGTGTATCTCCTTGATGCGCTGGATGGAGAGGGTGTCACCGGTGGGCGGCCGGGTGAACTTGTAGGCGCCGTGGCTGGTGCCGATGGCGATGGCCAGGGCGTCCACCTGGGTGGCCTTGACGAAGGCGGCGGCCTCTTCAGGGTCGGTGAGCAACTGCTCCATGTCGAGCTTGCCTTCGGCGCCAATGCCGTCTTCCTCGCCGGCCATGCCGGTTTCCAGGCTGCCCAGGCAGCCCAGTTCGCCCTCCACCGAGACGCCGCAGGCGTGGGCCATCTCGACGCTGCGACGGGTGACGTCGACGTTGTAGTCGTAGTCCATTGGGGTCTTGCCGTCTTCACCCAGCGAGCCGTCCATCATCACCGAAGAGAAGCCGAGCTGGATGGAGCGCTGGCACACCGCCGGGCTGGTGCCGTGGTCCTGGTGCATGACCACCGGGATATGCGGGAACTCCTCTACCGCGGCCAGGATCAGGTGGCGCAGGAAGGGCGCTCCGGCATATTTGCGGGCGCCGGCGGAGGCCTGCACGATGACCGGCGAGTCGGTCTGGTCGGCGGCTTCCATGATGGCGCGCATCTGCTCGAGGTTGTTGACGTTGAAGGCCGGGATGCCGTAGCCGCGCTCGGCGGCGTGGTCCAGCATCTGGCGCATGCTGATCAGTGCCATAGTTTGTCTCGACGTTATCGATGATAGCGGCGCGCCCACTGGGTGCGCCGCCTGTAGGGTAAAGTGGGGTGAGGCCTAGGCCTAGCGGACTGCCTCGTAGGCGGCCTCCAGCGCCGCCACCGCCGGCAGGGTCTTGCCCTCGACGTACTCGAGGAAGGCGCCGCCGCCGGTGGAGATGTACGAGACCCGGTCGGCGATGGTGTATTTGTCGATGGCCGCCAGGGTGTCGCCGCCGCCGGCGATGGAGAAACCGTTGCTCTCGGCGATCGCCTGGGACAGCGCCTCGGTGCCGCGGCCGAACTGGTCGATCTCGAACACCCCTACCGGGCCGTTCCAGAGGATGGTGCCGGCGTCCTTGAGCAGGCCGGCGAGGCGCCCGGCGGTATCGGGGCCGATATCCAGGATCATCTCATCGTCGCCGACCTGGTCGACCGGCTTGGTCACCGCGGTGGCGCGCTCGGAGAACTCGGTGGCCACGACCACGTCGGTGGGCAGCGGGATCTCGACCTTGGCCATCAGCGCCTTGGCCTGCTCGACAAGATCGGCCTCATACAGCGACTTGCCGACGTTGTAGCCCGCCGCGGCGATAAAGGTGTTGGCGATACCGCCGCCGACGATCAGTTGGTCGCACTTCTCGGATAGTGCATTGAGCACCTCGAGCTTGGTGGAGACCTTGGAGCCACCGACGATGGCCGCCATCGGCCGCTGGGGCGTGGCCAGGGCCTTCTCCAGGGCGTCGAGCTCACCGGCCAGCAGCGGCCCGGCGCAGGCGCTGGGGGCGAAACGCGCCACGCCGTGGGTCGAGGCCTGGGCGCGGTGGGCGGTGCCGAAGGCGTCCATCACGTAGATGTCGCACAGCGCGGCATACTGCTTGGCCAGCGTCTCGTCGTCCTGTTTCTCGCCGAGGTTGAAGCGCACGTTCTCGAGCAGCACCACCTCGCCGTCGAGCAGGTCGAGGGAGACGTCGAGGTAGTCGTCGACCAGGCGCACCGGGTGGCCGAGCAGCTCGCCGAGGCGCTCGGCCACCGGCGCCAGCGAGAACTCCTCGGCGGGTTCGCCCTCGGTGGGGCGCCCCAAGTGGCTCATCAGCATGACCTTGGCACCGGCCTCGACGGCGGCCTGGATGGTCGGCAGGGCGGCGCGCAGGCGGGCGTCGCTGGACACGCGGCCATGCTTGACCGGTACGTTCAAGTCTTCGCGGATCAGCACTCGCTGGCCGGCGAGTGGCAGGTCGGTCATCTTGCGTACGTTCATCGCAGGGTAATCCTCGCGTTGAGATGCCAGAAGGTAAACGGAGTCATGTGGACGCCGCCGGCGGTGGGCCGATGCGCGCCAGGCGGCCGGCGACGTCGAGCATGCGATTGGCAAAGCCCCACTCGTTGTCGAACCAGCACAGCAGCTTGATCAGGCGGCCGCCGGCCACGCGGGTCTGGGTGGCGTCCACGATACCCGAGCGTGGATCGTGGTTGAAGTCGATGGAGGCCATCGGCTCCTCGGTGAAGCCCAGTAGTCCTGCCAGGCGGCCGTGGCTGGCTTCGGCCAGCAGGGCGTTGACCTCGGCGGCGCTGGTGTCGCGGTTGACGCTGATTGCCAGGTCCATGGCCGAGACGTTGATGGTCGGCACGCGCACGTGCAGGCATTCGAAGCGCCCCGCCAGGTGCGGCATCAGGCGATTGATGCCGCGTGCCAGGCTGGTGTCCACCGGCACGATCGACTGCATCGCCGAGCGGGTCAGGCGCAGGTCGGTCTGATGGTAGGCGTCGATCACCGGCTGGTCGTTCATCGCCGAGTGGATGGTGGTGGTCACGCCGTGGGCGATGCCCAGTGCCTCGTCGAGCACGGTGAGTACCGGGATCAGGCAGTTGGTGGTGCACGAGGCGGCGGAGACGATACGCTGCTCGGCGGCCAGGGTATGGTCGTTGATGCCGCACACGATGGTGGCGTCGACGTCGCTTTCGGCGGGCTGCGAGAACAGCAGCCGCCCGGCGCCGGCGGCGAGATGCCGCTCGGCCATGTGGCGCTCGCTGAAGCTGCCCGAGCACTCCAGGACCAGGTCGATGCCGAGCTCGCGCCACGGCAGCTGCTGCGGGTCGGCGGCGGAGACCACGCGGATCTCGCGCTCGTCGATCAGCAGTCGCTCGCCGTGGCGTGCCACGCGGCCCGGAAAGCGGCCGTGGGTGGTGTCGTAGCGGGTCAGGTAGGCGATGGTGTCGAGGTCGGAGAGCTCGTTGATCGCTACCACCTCGAGGTCGTCGAGGTCGCGACGCTCGTGCAGCGCGCGCAGCACGCACTGGCCGATACGGCCGTAACCATTGATGGCGATACGATGGGCCATGGAGGAGCTCGCAGGCGATGGCTGACGTCGAGAAAAGCGCGATTCTAGCGCATTTGCCCCTTACAGGCCCACTAGTCGCCAGGCCAGTGGCAGGAACAGCGCGCTGAAGATGCCGGTGAGGCTCATGCCCAGCGAGGCGAAGGCGCCAGCGGTGGGGCCCAGCTCGAAGGCGCGCACGGTACCGATCACATGGCCGTTGACGCCGAGCACGAAGCCCAGCACCCGCGGGTCGCGCAGTCGCAGGCGACGGGCCAGCAGGCCGACGCAGGCGGTGGTGACCACGCCGGTGATCAACAGGCCGCCCATCATCAGTGGGATCACCCCGCCGAGCTGCTCGGTGATGCCGATGGCGATCGGTGCAGTGACCGACTTGGGCGCCAACGAGGCGAGCACCTCCGGCGAGGCGCCCAGCAGCCAGGCCAGGCCGACGGCGTAGAGGGCGGCCAGCATCGCCGCCGGCGGCAGGCTGATCAGCAGCGGCTTCCACACCGCGCGGATGCGCGGCAGCTGCTGGTAGAGCGGCACGCCCAGCGCCACCGTGGCCGGGCCGAGCAGCAGCATCAGCCAGCCGGCCCCGGCGCGATAGTCAGCGTAGTCGATGCCGAGCAGTACCAGAGCGGCGGCCAGCAGCATGGCGGCGAACAGTATCGCCGGGCACCAGCTCGGCTTGCCGAGCCGGGTGAACACCCAGCCGCCGACGAAGAAGGCCGCCAGGGTCAGCGCGATGGCCGGCATCGGCGTGGCCAGCAGCTGCTCGCGCAGCCCGTCCCAGCCGCTATTCATCGGCTGCCTCCGGCGGCATGAAGCGCAGCATCAGCCATAGCGTGGTGGCGACGCTGGCCAGGGTGCCGAGCAGCAGCGCCGTCGCCACCGCCAGCCACTGGCCGGCGAATTCGTCGGCAATGAAGAAGATTCCCACCACGCCGGGCATGATCAGCATCGCCAGCACCGCGATCAGCGGCTGGCTGGCGGCCTGGATGTCGTGGCCGACCCGCCCGCGCAGGGCCAGCCACAGGGTCATCAGCAGCATGCCGACCACTCCCGGGGAGATCGGCAGCGTCAGCGCCCAGACCAGCGCCTCGCCGCACAGCAGAAATACCACCAGCCACAGGAACCCGCGCAGTGCCGACATAAGCATCCTTGGTCGTGTAAAAAATCGTTGGCAGGGGCTTGAAAGCCGGCCGAGCGCTCCTATTTTGCAGATTATAGAGGCCCTGTCAGCTCTGTGGCCTCATTCCACAACCTGCCACACGTTGGCGGTGTTCGATATGTTCGGAGATCTCAAGCGTTTCGATAGCGGCGCATCCCGGCGCCGCGACTGGTTCCGTCAGAGGACGTTGCCGATGGCGCTCTCGATGATCTGGCCATCGAGATCCAGGTCGTCTGAGCGGTGAACCGCTGCCCCTGCATTGGGGCGGCATTTCCTCTACGCTAAGGGGGTCGCTTCGCGCCACGCACATTGCACCCACCCCACTTCACGGATGTAGAGGATGACACCATGACGGATATTGCCGCCTTGCTAGGCCAAGACGCCGATTCCCTGCTTGGCCACACCTGCCAGGGCGTGCGCCGCGACAGCCTGCACCTGCCTGGCCCCGATTTCATCGACCGCGTGATGGCCGACAGCGACCGCAGCCCGGCGGTGCTGCGCAACCTGCAGGCCTTCTATGGCCACGGCCGGCTGGCGGGCACCGGCTACCTCAGCCTGCTGCCGGTGGATCAGGGCATCGAGCACTCGGCGGGGGCCTCCTTCGCGCCCAATCCGCTGTACTTCGACCCGGCCAATATCGTCGAGCTTGCCATCCAGGGCGGCTGCAACGGCGTGGCCTCGACGCTGGGCGTTCTGTCGTCGGTGGCGCGGCGCTATGCCCACAAGATCCCGATGATGCTCAAGCTCAATCACAACGAGACCCTGAGTTACCCGGCAATCTACGACCAGACGCTGTTCGCCGAGGTCGAGCAGGCCCACGACATGGGCTGTGCGGCGGTGGGCGCGACCATTTACTTCGGCTCCCACGAGAGCCGCCGCCAGATCATGGAGATCAGCGAGGCCTTCGAGCGCGCCCACCAGTTGGGCATGGTCACGGTGCTGTGGGCCTACCTGCGCAACCCGGCCTTCAAGCACGACGGCACCGACTATCACGTTGCCGCCGACCTCACCAGCCAGGCCAACCACCTGGCGGCGACCCTCAAGGCCGATATCGTCAAGCAGAAGCTGCCTGAGACCAATGGCGGCTATCGCGCCGTGGGCTTCGGCCATACCCACGACAAGGTCTATGACGAGCTGACCAGCGATCATCCCATCGACCTGGCCCGCTACCAGGTGGCCAACTGTTTCATGGGCCGCGCCGGGCTGATCAACTCCGGCGGCGGCTCCAAGGGGCACTCCGACCTCGGCGAGGCGGTACGCACCGCGGTGATCAACAAGCGTGCCGGCGGCATGGGCCTGATCTCCGGGCGCAAGGCGTTCCAGAAGCCGATGGCCGAGGGGGTCGAGCTGCTCAACGCTATTCAGGACGTCTATCTCGACAACAGCGTGACCGTGGCCTGAGGACACACCTCGGCCACCGCAAATAAAATGGGCACGACCGCCAGGTCGTGCCCATTCTGATAGTTGCCGGTGCTGGTTAAGAATCAGCCCAGCAGTGTCTCGGCCTTGTCGACCAGGTTATCGACAGTGAAGCCGAAGTGCTTGAACAGGTCGCCGGCGGGGGCCGACTCGCCGAAGGTCTGCATGCCGAGGATGTCGCCATCCAGGCCGACGTACTTGTACCAGTAGGCGTAGTGGCTGGCCTCGATGGCGATGCGCTTAGTCACGCTGCGCGGCAGTACGCTCTCGCGGTAGTCGGCGTGCTGGGCGTCGAAGGTGCTGGTGGAGGGCAGCGAGACGACGCGTACGGCGCGGCCCTTGGCCTCCAGCTCGGCGGCGGCGTCCATGGCCAGGCCGACCTCGGAGCCGGTGGCGATCAGGATCAGCTCCGGGGTGCCGTCACAGTCGCGCAGCACATAGCCACCGCGCTGGATATTGGCCAGCTGCGCCTTGTCGCGCTGCTGGTGGGGCAGGTTCTGGCGCGACAGCACCAGCGCGGTGGGGCCGCTATGGCGCTTCAGGGCGGCATCCCAGGCGGCGGCGGTCTCGACCGCATCGCAGGGTCGCCAGGTTGCCAGGTTGGGCGTCGAGCGCAGCGCCCCCAACTGCTCGATGGGCTGGTGGGTGGGGCCATCTTCGCCCAGGCCGATGGAGTCGTGGGTGAAGACGTAGATCGCCTGCTGGTTCATGATCGCCGCCATGCGCACGGCGTTGTGCATGTACTCCATGAAGGTCAGGAAGGTCGCGCCGTAGGGCACGAAACCGCCGTGCACGGCGATGCCGTTCATGATCGCGCCCATGCCGAACTCGCGCACGCCGTAGTGCAGGTAGTTACCGCTGGCGTCCTGCTGGGAGATCGCCTTGGCGCCGCTCCAGAAGGTCAGGTTGGAGGGTGCCAGATCGGCGCTGCCGCCGAGCAGCTCGGGCAGTTGCGGGCCGAGTGCGTTGAGGCAGGCCAGCGAGGCCTTGCGCGACGCGATGCTCTCGGCCTTCTCCTGGGCCTGCTCGACCAGCGCTTCGCTGCCCAGGTCGCTGGGCAGCTCGCCCTTGAGGCGGCGCTGGAGCTCGGCGGCCTCGGCGGGGAAGGCCTCGGCGTAGCGCGCCAGGCGCGCCTCCCACGCCTGCTCTAGCTCGGCGCCACGGGCCGTGGCGTCCCAGCCCTGGTAGATCGCTTCCGGGACATGGAAGGGCGCATGCGGCCAGTCGAGCTGGACGCGTGCCGCGGCCACCTCGTCGTCGCCCAGGGCGGCGCCGTGGCACTCCTCCTTGCCCTGCTTGTTGGGCGCACCGAAGCCGATGATGGTCTTGCAGATGATCAGGCTCGGCTTGTCGTCGTGCTGCTTGGCCAGCTCGATGGCGGCCTGAATCTCCTCGGGCTTGTGGCCGTCGACGTTGGGCACCACGTGCCAGCCGTAGGCCTCGAAGCGCTTGGCGGTATCGTCGGTGAACCAGCCTTCCACCTCGCCGTCGATGGAAATACCGTTGTCGTCATAGACGGCCACCAGCTTGCCCAGGCCCTGGGTGCCGGCCAATGACGCCACCTCGTGGGAGATGCCCTCCATTAGGCAACCGTCGCCGAGGAAACACCAGGTGCGATGGTCGATGACGGTGTGACCAGGACGATTGAACTGCGCCGCCAGGGTACGCTCGGCAATGGCCATGCCCACCGCGTTGGCCAGGCCCTGGCCCAGCGGCCCGGTGGTGGTCTCGACGCCGGCGGTGTAGCCCAGCTCCGGGTGGCCCGGGGTCCTGGAGTGCAGCTGGCGGAAGTTCTGCAGATCCTCGAGGCCCAGCGCATAGCCGGACAGGTGCAGCAGCGAGTAGAGCAGCATCGAGCCGTGGCCGTTGGAGAGCACGAAGCGGTCGCGGTTGGCCCAGTGGGGGTTGGCCGGGTTGTGGCTCAGGTGATCGTTCCACAGCACCTCGGCGATATCGGCCATGCCCATGGGGGCACCGGGGTGGCCGGACTTGGCCTTCTGTACGGCATCCATGGACAGCGCGCGAATGGCATTGGCCAGTTCGAAACGGGACGGCATTGAGTAGCTCCTCGCCTGCGGCGGCAATGGTGGGGATGACGTGGTCGAGCCCGGCATCGGGCCGTGGCCGCGAAACGCCAAGGCTGGGGCGCCGACGGTCGACGTACAAAACAGGCGCTTATTGTCGCCGAGATGCGCCGATCCATCAAATCATTGCCGGGTGTTGGCCTAGGAACCGGACCTGGGGCTGTGTAGAATTTTCTCACCGAGCCCCGTGGGCCGCCTCTCTACTCCGCTTCCTCTATTCCCCAAAGGGTCGAGCACGCCATGAGCGAATACTCCTTGTTTACCTCAGAGTCCGTTTCCGAGGGCCATCCTGACAAGATCGCCGACCAGATCTCCGATGCGGTGCTGGATGCCATCATCGCCCGCGACAAGCAGGCACGGGTGGCCTGCGAGACGCTGGTCAAGACCGGGGTGGCGATCGTCGCCGGCGAGATTTCGACCACCGCCTGGGTCGATCTCGAGGCGCTGGTGCGCGAGGTGATCACCGAGATCGGCTACACCTCCTCGGACGTCGGCTTTGACGGCGAGACCTGCGGCGTGCTCAACCTGATCGGCAAGCAGAGCGTGGATATCGCCCAGGGTGTCGACCGCAGCAAGCCCGAAGACCAGGGCGCCGGCGACCAGGGGCTGATGTTCGGCTATGCCACCAACGAGACCGCAAGCTACATGCCGGCGCCGATCCACTACGCCCACCGCCTGGTGGAGCGCCAGGCCGAGCTGCGCAAGCAGGGGCTGCTGCCGTGGCTGCGGCCGGACGCCAAGAGCCAGGTGACCTTCCGCTACGACGCCGAGGGCAAGCCGTGCGGCGTCGATGCGGTGGTGCTCTCCACCCAGCACGACCCGGAGATCGAGCAGGAGGCGCTGCGCAAGATGGTCAAGCGCGAGATCATCGAGCAGGTGCTGCCCGGCAAATGGCTCGACGACACCACCAAGTACCACATCAATCCCACCGGTAAGTTCGTGATCGGCGGGCCGGTGGGCGACTGCGGCCTGACCGGGCGCAAGATCATCGTCGATACCTACGGCGGCATGGCGCGTCACGGCGGCGGCGCCTTCTCCGGCAAGGACCCCTCCAAGGTCGACCGCAGCGCTGCCTACGCCGGGCGCTACGTGGCCAAGAACATCGTCGCCGCGGGGCTCGCCGACAAGTGCGAGATCCAGGTCTCCTACGCGATCGGCGTGGCCGAGCCGACCTCGGTGTCGATCGATACCTTCGGCACCGGCAGGGTCGCCGACGCCAAGATCATCGAGCTGGTGCGCGAGCACTTCGATCTGCGCCCCAACGCCATCACCCGCATGCTCGACCTGCTGCATCCCATGTATCGCCTCACCGCAGCCTACGGCCACTTCGGTCGCGAGCCGTTCGAGACCTCCTACACCTGGACCGATGTCGACGGCCGCGAGCACACCGAGACCTTCACTGCCTTCCCCTGGGAGAAGGTCGACAAGGCCGAGGCGCTGAAGGCCGCCGCCGGCCTGTAATCGGTTCCAGGCCTCCCCGGACGCCCGGCTGTCGATGGCAGCCGGGCGTCTTGCGTTGGTAGCGCGATTTGAAAAACTCCACCGGCTGGTTTGAACTGAAGACGTTGGAACCGAATCCGGAGTCGACGACTCCATGGTTAGGTTGCTGCTGCTCGAGGGGCGCTGCAGCACCCGCCGGGCAGGCGGGTGCGAGGCTCGGGCAGGTTGGGCATAGGCAACGGCGCCCATTCCCCGGAATGGAGTAGACCCATGAGCCAACTGGCTTCCGCGGCAGTTCCCACCCACGACCACAAGGTCGCCGATATCACCCTGGCCGACTGGGGCCGGCGCGAGATCCGCATCGCCGAGACCGAGATGCCGGCGCTGATGAAGATTCGCGCCAAGTACCGCGATGTCCAGCCGCTGGCCGGCGCGCGCATTGCCGGCTGCATCCACATGACCATCCAGACCGCGGTGCTGATCGAGACGCTGATCGACCTCGGCGCCAGCGTGCGCTGGTCGTCGTGCAACATCTTCTCGACCCAGGATCACGCCGCCGCGGCCATTGCCGCCGCGGGTATCCCGGTATTCGCCTGGAAGGGCGAGACCGACGATGAATTCTGGTGGTGCATCGAGCAGACCGTCGCCGGCCCCGACGGCTGGACGCCTAACCTGGTGCTCGACGACGGTGGCGACCTCACCCAGCTGCTGCATGAGCAGCATCCCACGCTGCTCGATGCCATCCACGGCATCAGTGAGGAGACCACCACCGGCGTGCACCGCCTCCACGAGATGCTGCGCGACGGTACCCTCAAGGTGCCGGTGATCAACGTCAACGATGCGGTGACCAAGTCCAAGAACGACAACAAGTACGGCTGCCGCCACTCGCTGAGCGACGCCATCAAGCGTGGCCTCGACCACCTGCTGGCCGGCAAGCAGGCGCTGGTGATCGGCTACGGCGACGTGGGCAAGGGCTCGGCGGCCTCGCTGCGCCAGGAGGGCATGATCGTCAAGGTCACCGAGATCGACCCGATCTGCGCCATGCAGGCCTGCATGGACGGCTTCGAGGTGGTCTCGCCCTACGTTGGCGGGGTCAAGGAGGGGGTGGCCAGCGTCGACCATGAACTGCTTGGCAAGATCGACCTGGTGGTCACCGCCACCGGCAATATCGACGCCTGCGACGCGCCCATGCTCAAGGCGCTCAAGCGCGGTGCGGTGGTGTGCAACATCGGCCACTTCGACAACGAGATCGACACCGCCTTCATGCGCCGCCAGTGGCACTGGGAGGAGATCAAGCCGCAGGTACACAAGGTCTACCGCGACAGCGACCCCGGCGAGTACGACCCCGAGAGCCGCGACTACCTGCTACTGCTCGCCGAGGGACGGCTGGTCAACCTGGGCAACGCCACCGGCCACCCGTCGCGGATCATGGACGGCTCCTTCGCCAACCAGGTGCTGGCGCAGATGCATCTCTTCGAGGGCCGCTTCGCCGATCTCGACGCCGCGGCCAAGCGCCAGGCGCTGACCCTTAGCGTGCTGCCGCGCCATCTCGACGAGGAGGTGGCGCGCTACATGGTCGAAGGCTTCGGCGGCGTGGTGACGCGCATGACGCCGCAGCAGGCCGACTACCTGGGCCTGCCCGCCGAGGGGCCGTTCAAGCCCGACAGCTATCGCTATTAGATGAAAGCCAGCATCCGCCCCGCGATCAGCGCCGCTAGCCACAGCAGCAGCGAGGCCAGGGCGGCGCTGCGCAGGCGCCGGGGACTCGCTTGTGCCAGGCCAGGGGCAAGATTGAGCGCCACCGCGTTGGCGATGGCCAGGACGATCACCCCTAGCTTGAAGAGGAACAGCGGTGTGGCGGCGTAGCCGCTGGGGTCGGCGAGGAACAGCAGTGTGCCGCTGGCCAATGCCAGCAGCAGGCCCGCGATGGCCAGCGGCTGCAGCAGGCGCGCCACGGCGAACAGCGATAGATGACGGCCAGCGCCCAGCAGGCGCAGGTCGAGCGCTGCGATGCTCCCGAACAGCAGCGCGATACCCAGCACATGCAGGGTGTTGATGCCGGCATACCCCCAGCGCGAGACCTGCACCCATTCGGCCAGCGCGGTGCCGGCCAGCTGATTCAGCCACCCTTGCATGGGTTGGGGTCAGATACGGCCGGGGTAGAGCACGTAGTGCTGCTCGCCGATCCACAGTTGCTCGGCCTTGAGCAGCTGCTCGCCGGCATGCTCGCCGGAGACGCGCAGCGCCGCGCCTTCACGCAAGTCGCCCTCGGCCAGGCCCGCACGCTCGTTGCGCCAGGGCTGGCCTACCTCTATCGTCCAGTCGTCTCCGTCGACGTCGAGCACGACTTCGCCATGGGGGTTACCCAGGCGTGTCGCGGTGATGGTGCCCTCGAGTTCGATGGTCTCGCCCCCGGTCCAGCCGTGATGCGCGCTTAGCGGTGCCGCCAGTATTAGCCCGACCAGCAGGCCGCCTGTCAGTAACTGTCGTCTGAGCATGATTCGCCCCCAGGTAGAGAAGATCGCTCTTTCAGGCTAGCCGGGTCGCGGTATCTCGCAAGTGCTCAAGCGAGCCCCAGCAGCCGCGTTAGGGCATAGAGGTAGAAGGGGATCAGCAGCGGCGCCATCAGGGTGGTCAGGAGCACGGCAATGGCGCCCTTCTCGGGGCGGATGTCGAGCTCCATGGCCACCACCACCACGTTGGCGGCCATCGGCACCACGCCGACCAGCAGTAGCGCCAGGGCCAGTTGTTCATCGATGCCCAGGGTGGCCTGCAGCGCCAGCACGGCAAGGCCGGCGAGCAGCGGCCACACGGCGTAGCGCAGCACCACGCAGGCAGCGATGAAGCGCCCATCCACCTCGCGCACGGTCACCCGACCCAGGGTCATGCCGATCACCATCATGCCGAGTAGGGTATAGGTGGCGGGGAATACCGCCAGGCCGTCCATCAGCCCAGCGGGCACCGACAATCCCACGCCGCTCGCCACCAGCGCCGCGACGAAGGCGTAGACCAGTGGCAGGCGGGCGATCTTGGCCAGGCTCTGGCGCATCGAGAAGCGGCCGCGGGCGCTGAGGTAGAAGCCCACCGTGAACTCGTAGAGGGTCACGCCGAGCATGCAGAACAGGTATATGGTGACGCCCTCGGCGGGCAGCAGCACCATCGCCACCGGCAGGCCGAAGTAGCCGGTATTGCCGGTGCCGGCGGAGAACGCCAGCACCGCCGCCTCCTGGGGGGCAAACCAGCGCCGTGCCAGGCGGTTGGCGAACATCGCCACCAGGCTGGCGGCGACGAAGGTGCCCAGCGTCAGCACCAGGTAGCCCAGCGTCGGCCCGCCCAGGGTGAGGCCGCGGAACACCGTGAGCGGGGCAATCAGGTAGATCAGCAGAGTGGCGATGGGGCGTGCTTCCAGCGCCAGCCAGCGGGCGCATGCTACCCCCAGACCGACGTAGGCCAGCAGCATCCACAGCGGGGCCATCAGGGTGCCGGCGAGATCGAGTTCCACGCTGGGTGTCTCCGTCCATGCAAGATGGCTCATGATGCCCGCTCTTGCCGGGCACGTGAAGCCGCCAACATGAATGAAATTGATACGCGGGCCGGGAAACTTTCATTGGCCGGCGCGACGCCGAGTCGTCAGAATGCGACCCTATCAGGCCATGGCGCCATGTCACCCGTTAGCCGCGTCGCCTGAGCAGGCGACCCGTGAGGATTGAGTCGATGAGTGTACAAGAGCATCCGCTGGGCATCAGCTTCGAGTTCTTTCCGCCCAACACCGAGGCCGGGCGCGACAAGCTGGTCGGCGTGCGCGATGCCCTGGCCAAGTGCGGGCCGCGGTTCTTCTCGGTGACCTATGGCGCCGGTGGCTCGACCCAGGCGCGCACCTCGCGCACGGTCAAGATGATCGGCGAGAGCGGCATCAATACCGCGCCGCACCTGTCGTGCATCGGCAGCGACAAGGGTGAGCTGCGTGAGCTACTGGCTCAGTACCGCGAAGACGGTGTCAACAGCCTGGTGGCGCTGCGCGGCGACCTGCCCTCGGGCATGGGTGGTATCGGCGAACTGCGCTATGCCAACGAGCTGGTCGAGTTCATTCGCGCCGAGACCGGCGACCATTTCGAGATCGCCGTGGCCGCCTACCCGGAGTGCCATCCCCAGGCGCCAAGCTACGAGCACGACCTGCAGAACTTCGCGCGCAAGATGCAGGCCGGTGCCAACCTGGCGATCACCCAGTACTTCTTCAGCGCCGAGGCCTACTTCCACTTCGTCGATCGTGCCCGCGCGCTGGGTGTCGAGGCGCCGATCGTGCCCGGCATCATGCCGATCACCAACTACACCAAGCTGGCGCGCTTCTCCGACGCTTGCGGCGCCGATATTCCGCGCTGGGTGCGCAAGCAGCTCGAGGCCTACGGCGACGACAGCGAGAGCATCCAGGCCTTCGGCGAAGAGGTCGTCTCACGCCTCTGCCAGCGGCTGCTCGACGGTGGCGCACCCGGCCTGCACTTCTATACCCTCAATCAGGCCACCGCCTCGCTGCGGGTACTCGACAACCTGGCCTGACCTGCGCCTAGGACCTTCTCTACGACCTGCCGCCAGCGTCCCTTGCTTAGTGCAACGGTGTTAGCCCGGATCGACACTGGCAAATGTGAGGCGCAAAAAAACGCCGGCCCTTTGGGCCGGCGTTTTTGGGTGGTGCTAGATGTTGCTCAACTCGTAGTTTGCGGCGTGTTGCCACTGCGCTTGAGACTGCGCTGCATCATCAGCAGGCCAGCGCCCACCAGCAGGCCGGCGATATCGGTGTAGATGCCGCCGTATATCATGCAGATGGCGCCGCCCAGCAGCAGCAACCGCTGCCACACCTTGACCGCCCCGAAGTACCACGCCTGCACCGCCGCGGCGAGCATCACCACGCCGATCGTCGCGGTCACCGCGACGCGCAGGATCTGCAGGCCGCTGCCCTCCATCAGGATCGCCGGGCTGTAGAAGAACATGAACGGCACGATGAAGGCCGCCAGCCCGATCTTGAACGAGGTGGTCGAGGTCTCCATGGCGTTGGCCCCGGAGATGCCCGAGGCGGCGTAGGCCGCCAGTGCCACCGGCGGGGTGATCGCCGACATCACCGCGAAGTAGAACACGAAGAAGTGCGCCACCAGCGGCTGGATGCCGATCCCGATCAGGCCCGGCGCGACCACCGAGGCGGCCACCGCATAGGCCGCCGTGGTCGGCATGCCCATGCCCAGCAGGATCGAGATGCACATGGCGAAGAACAGCGCCAGCAACTGGCTGACCCCGGCCAGGCCCAGCAGCAGCGACGAGAAGCGCGCGCCGACCCCGGTCAGCGAGATCACCCCGACGATCAACCCGGCACAGGCGCAGACCACGATGATCTGGATCGACATGGTGCCGGCCAGCTGCAGCGCCTTGAGGATCGAGCGGATGCCCATCTTGTGCGGCGACAGCCAACTGACCACCGCCGCCGAGGCGGTGGCCAGGGTACCGGCGCGGATCACCGAGTAGCCCATGAACAGCGCAGCGATCAGGATCACGATCGGGGCGAACAGGTAGACATGCTTGATCAGGCGGCGGAACTGCGGGATCTCGTCCTTGCGCATGCCGCGCATGCCCTTGCGGGCGGCCTCGAAGTCGACCATGCAGTACACCGAGAGGAAGTACAGCGCGGCGGGAATCAGCGCCGCCACGGCGATCTCACGGTAGGGGATGCCGGTGATCTCGGCCATGATGAAGGCGCCGGCGCCCATGATCGGCGGCATGATCTGGCCGCCGCTGGAGGCCGCGGCCTCGATCGCCCCGGCGCTGCGCGCCGGGTAGCCGACCTTCTTCATCAGCGGGATGGTCAGCGAGCCGGTGGAGACCACGTTGCCGGCGCTGGTGCCGTTGATCATGCCCATCAGGCCGGAGGCGAAGATCGAGACCTTGGCCGGGCCGCCGCGGGCGCGGCCGGCGGCGGCGAAGGCGAAGTTGACGAAGTAGTCGCCGACCTTGGAGGCCTGCAGGAAGGCGGCAAAGATGATGAACAGGATGATATAGGTCGACGACACCGCGGTGGTCGGGCCGAGGATCCCGGCATCGGTATAGACCTGGCTGAAGAAGCGCCCCACCGAGAGGCCCGGGTAGCCGAGGAAGCCGGGCAGGTAGGGCCCGCCCCAGACATAGAGCAGGAACACCAGCGAAATGATCACCAGCGCATTGCCGGTGACCCGGCGGGTCATCTCGAGGATCAGCAGCGAGCCGGCGATGGCCGCATAGGAGATGCCCATCGGCGCGAAGGAGGTGCCGGTCGACATGCGCAGCGGGGTGTTGTAGATGACCAGGAAGTAGCCGGCGCTGGCCAGGGCGCAGACCATCAGCACCAGGTCGGGCAGTGCGCACTTCTCGCGCACCTGGCGGTAGCACCACGACATCACGATCGCCGCGGCGGTGGCCAGGATCAGCGGATAGCCGTAGTGCCAGGCCTCGACGTGCGGCTCGATGCGCATGGCGCCGCCCTGGATGGTGCGCCACATCAGCACGCTCTGCAGCAGCGCATAGAGCGCCGGCAGCAGCAGCAGCCCAGAGACCAGGGCCTGCCACTTGGGCGCCGCCTGCTGGCCGTCGCTGGCGAAGCGGCCGCCGGTGTAGAGGCCGTAGCCGAGGATCAGTGCGCCGGCGATATGGATCACCCGGTACGACCAGGTCTCCATCGGAATCACGTTGAGGGTAATCAGGTGGAACAGCGAGTAGGCCACGGCGAGGCCGCCGAACAGCGCCCACTGCCAGCCGGTGAACAGCCGCCGGTTGGACTCGATGACCTCCTCGTCGACGCCTTCGGCGAGCAGCTCGGAAGCGTCTTTCTGCTCTTCCGCGTCGCCAGCCGAGGCCTCGGTGGAAGAACGGTTGTCGGGTGTGTTGCTCATGGGACAGTTACCCTTGAGTATCGGAATCAGCTGATCGGCCGCGTCGGCCCTAGCTTGATCAGCGTTTCCTGAAGCAGTAATGGCGTGGCAAGGGCCGACCCTGAGATCAGGTGCCGGCCCTTGTGATTGATTGCTAGCGTAGTGGCTTAGCGGATCATGTCGTCATCGATCTCGTAGCCGTTCTCGTTGAACCAGCGCGCGGCGCCCGGGTGGAACGGCATCACGGTGTTGTGCACGACATTCTCGGGGATGGTGGTTTCGGCACTGCGGTGCACGTCCATCATCTTGTCGTTGTTCTCCATGGTGATGCGCGTGACTTCATAGACGAAGTCTTCCGGCAGGTCGCAGCGAGCGATGGCGAAGTTCCACATCGACACGGCGCGGGCATCTTCCTCGAGGGTCTCGTAGGTATCGGCGGGGATATCGAACTCGGAGACCGGGAAGGCGTCGATGGCGGCCTGCTGCTCTTCCTCGGAGAATTCGATGATGTTGACGTCGGTCTGCACCTCGAGCTGGCTGACCGCCGGGATCGGGATGCCCGCGGCGAAGGCGATGACGTCGAGTAGGCCGTCCTGCAGCTGGCCACCCAGGTCGGTCCAGCCGCCGTTACGCCGCTCGAAGTCGATGCCCAGTTCCTCGAGGATGGCCGGGAAGTAGGTATCGGAGGTCGAGCCGGAGGGGCCGAAACCGATGCGCGCGCCGTCGGGAATCTCGGAAATGCTGGTAATCCCTGAGCTCGACAGCGCTGTCACCGAGAACGGCGTCTCGTACATCGGGAACATGGCGCAGGCGTTGTCCATCACCACGCCCGGCGCCAGCGGGCTTTCGCCGTTCATGGCATCTTCGGCCGGGCCCATGGTGGTCATGCCGAAGGAGATGTCGCCGTTGTGGACCAGCGCCAGGTTCTGGGTCGGGCCGCCGGTGACTTCGCCGCCGCCGGACATGTCGCCCAGCTCGTCGGCGATCAGGTTGGCCCAACCGGAGCCGTAAATGTAGAAGGTGCCGCCCTGGCTGGCGGTGCCCATGGTGAAGCTGGACGGCCAGCCTTCACGGTCGGCCTGGGCACTGGCGCTGACCAGCAGGCCGCCGATCAGGGCGCTGGAGGCCAGGGCCATGCCCAGGGTGCGGGGAGCGGTGCGCAGCAGTGCGTGCTTGGGAGCGGTCATAGGGACTCTCTCAGTGTCGTTATCGTTGAGGTGTTGCTATTCGCCCCTATAAGCAGCAAGCCTTGTGCCTGTCGATAATAAGGCATTTAAATTCAATTTCTTACACATTTTTCATTCCACCAAAGTCGAATCCTGTTGGTCGCCTTTTGTCTGAGGGTTCGCACAGCGGCAGGGCAGGGGTGTGCGGAAAACCGCACAGCTTGCGCTGCGGTGCCCTCGAGCAAGGTACCGGCCCTTGGTATTTTCAGCGCTCATGCACAAGCGCCTCCCCACGGGGAGGCGCTTGTGCATGAGCCGTGTGGATTGCCGCACCCGGCGCGACAGGAGGGAATTCAGCGGCCCTTGGGGTCGAGGATCCTTACCGTCTGGACATCGTTGCTGGCCTGCTCGTCGCGAACCCGATTGACGCGGGTCTCGAGTTCATCCGCGGCCGACTCCTCGATGGGCAGTTGCTCGAAGAAGTCGCAGGCGACGCAGTCACGGTAGCGCACGCCATGCTGCTCCCAGGCGCGAATTCGGTCCATGGCGGCGCAGCGCGGGCAGATGGCGCCGGCGATAAAGCGTTTGGGGACAGCCATTGGCTCCTCCTGTCAGGCGGCACGGATGCCGGTATGGCGCAGCAGCGGCTCGACGCTGGGCTCGCGGCCGCGGAAGGCGCGGAACAGCTCGGCGGCATCGCGGGCGCCGCCCGGCTCAAGGATCTCGCGGCGGAAGCGCGCGCCGGTGTCGGCGTCGAAGATGCCGGCCTCCTCGAAGGCGCTGTAGGCGTCGGCGGAGAGCACCTCGGCCCACTTGTAGCTGTAGTAGCCCGCTGCATAGCCGCCGGCGAAGATATGCCCGAAGCCGTTCTGGAAGCGGTTGAAGTCGACCTTGGGCAGCACCGACAGGCCGTCGCGGACCTCGTCGAGCAGTGCCTGAACCTCGGTGGCGCTGGGGGCGGCGAGCTCCAGGTGCAGGCGGAAGTCGAACAGCGAGAATTCCAGCTGGCGGGCCATGCCCATCGCCGACTGGAAGTTGCGCGCCGCCTGCAGGCGCTCGAGCAGCTCGCCGGGCAGCTTGGCGGCGGTGTCGACGTGGCCGGCGATCAGGTCGAGACCCTCGCGCTCCCAGCAGAAGTTCTCCATGAACTGGCTGGGTAGCTCCACCGCATCCCAGGCCACGCCGTTGATGCCCGAGACGTCGGCGACCTGCTGCTTGGTGAGCATATGGTGCAGGCCGTGGCCGAACTCGTGGAACAGCGTGGTGACCTCGTCGTGGGTCAGCAGCGCCGGCTTGTCGCCCACCGGACGGGTGAAGTTGCAGGTCAGGTAGGCCACCGGCAACTGGATACGGCCGTCCTCGCGGGCGCGGCGCACGCGGCATTCGTCCATCCAGGCGCCGCCGCGCTTGCCTTCACGGGCGTAGAGATCGAGATAGAAACCGGCAATCGGCTCGCCCTGCTCGAGAATATGGTAGTAGCGCACGTCGGGATGGTAGCGCGGGGCGTCTGCGTCCTCCTCGAAGCTCACGCCGTAGAGCGTCTCGACCACCCTGAACAGGCCGTCGATCACTCGCGGCGCGGGGAAGTAGGGGCGCAGTTGCTCCTGGGAAATGGCATAGCGCGCCTCGCGCAGTTTTTCGCTGGCGTAGCCGATGTCCCACGGCTGCAGGTCAGCCAGGCCCAGTTCGTCGCGGGCGTAGTCGGCCAGCTCGGCATACTCCTGCTGGGCCTGGGGGTAGGCGCGCTGCGCAAGGTCGCCGAGAAAGTCGAGCACTTCCTGGGGGGAGTCGGCCATCTTTGTGGCCAGCGAGTAGTCGGCGTAGCTGGCAAAGCCGAGTAGCTCGGCGAGCTCGCGGCGCAGCGCCAGCAGCTCCTCGATGATCGGTGCGTTATCGAACTTGCCGGCGTCGGGGCCCTGATCGGAGGCGCGGGTGACGAAGGCAGTATACACCTCGCGGCGCAGCTCGCGGTCGTGGGCGTAGCTGACCACTGGGAAGAAGCTCGGGAAATCGAGGGTGATGCGGTAGCCGTCGACGCCCTTGGCTTCGGCGTTGGCGCGCAGGGTATCGAGGGCGCTGTCGGGCAGGCCGTCGAGGTTGGCGACATCGGTGACGTCCTTGTGCCAGGCCTGGGTAGCGTCGAGCAGGTTATTGGAGAAGCCGTTGGCCAGCGCCGACAGGCGCGCCTGGATCTCGCCGTAGCGGGTCTTCTTGGCGGCCGGCAGGTCGACGCCTGCTAGCCGGAAATCGCGCAGGGTGTTGTCCACCGAGCGCTGCTGGCCCTCGTCGAGACGCGCATAGGCGGGCGAGTCTCTGAGCGCCTGGTAGGCCTGGCACAGCCCCTCGTGCTGGCCGAGCCAGGTGCTGTACTCGGAGAGCTTGGCCAGGCATGCCTGATAGGCCTCGCGCAGCGGCTCGGAGTTCATCGTGCCGTTGAGATGCGAGACCGGCGACCAGGCCTGGGCGAGCTGGTCGTTGAGTGCTTCCAGCGGCGCGGCCAGGTTTTCCCAGGTGGGTGCCTCGCGGCGGGCGCGCACGACCAGGCGTTCGATGGCGGCACGATTGTCGTCCAGCAGGCGCTCGATGGCCGGCACCACGTGCTCGGGCTGAATCTCGGCGAAAGGCGGCAGGGTGTGGCGTTCGAGCAGCGGATTGCGGGACATGCGAACCTCATCGGTGTAAGAGTCTTCCCGCTTAGATGCGGGCAGCGGTGGCGGGTTTCAATGCATTGGCCGCCGCCGAGCGGGCTGGTAGGCTTGCGCCTCCGCCGCCGACCGGTTCGGCGAGGCCATGAGGAAATACCCGATGCACGAGACACGCGAACGCTGGAGTTCACGGCGCGCCTTCATTCTGGCGGTCACCGGGGCTGCCGTGGGCCTGGGCAATATCTGGCGCTTTCCCTACATGACCGGCGAGAACGGCGGCGGCGCCTTCCTGCTGCTCTACATTGCCTTCGTGCTGCTGCTCGGCCTGCCGGTGATGATGGCCGAGATCATGATCGGCCGCGCCGGGCGGCGCAGCCCCAGCCAGTCGCTGGCGGTGCTGGCGCGCCAGGCCGGCAGCAGCGATCAGTGGCGCTGGCTGGGGCTGTTCGGGGCACTGACGGTATTCTGTATCCTGTCGTTCTATTCGGTGGTTTCGGGCTGGTCGATCGAGTACCTGATTGCCGCGGTCAACGGCAATTTCGCTGGCCAGGGGCCGGCCGAGGTTGGCGCCTTCTTCGAGGGCTTTCTCGCCGACCCGCTACGCATGACCTTCAATCACACCCTGTTTCTGCTGATGACCATGACGGTGGTGGCGGCGGGGGTCAGCAAGGGCCTCGAGCGGCTCAACAACCTGATGATGCCGCTGCTCTACCTACTGCTGCTGGTGCTGGCAATCTATGCCGCGACCACCGACGGCTTTGCTCCGGCGCTGCGCTGGCTGTTCACTCCCGACCCTTCTGCCATCAGCGTTGGCGTGGTGCTCAACGCCATGGGCCACGCCTTCTTTACCCTGGCGGTGGGCGCCTGTGCGCTGATGGCTTACGGCGCCTACATGCCCGACCATCAGAGCCTGCCGCGCGCCGCCGGCGCGGTGGCGGTACTCGACGTGCTGGTGGCGCTGCTCGCCGGTATCGCGATCTTCTCGGTGGTATTCGCCCAGGGCATCGACCCCGGTGAAGGCCCGGGGCTGATGTTCGTCACCCTGCCGATCGCTTTCGCCGAGCTGCCGTGGGGCTCGCTGTGGCTGGGCTTGTTCTTTCTGCTGCTGTTGCTGGCGACCTGGACCTCGTCGATCAACCTTGCCGAGCCGATGGTCGCCGGCCTGCAGGGGCTGGGCCTGCGGCGCAGCCGCGCCACGGCGCTGATCGCGGTAAGCATCTGGCTGGTCGGGATTCTCTCGGTGCTGTCGTTCTCGCACCTCGAAGCCGTACACATCGTGGCCGGCATGAACTTCTTCGAGCTGGTCTCCAGCGTGCCCAGCGAGATATTCCTGCCCATCGGCGGGCTGCTGATTGCGGTCTTCGCCGCCTGGGTGATGCCCCGCGAGACGGCGCTGCGCGCCCTCGACGCCGGGCCTGTCGGCTTCCGGGTGTGGCAGGGCGTGGTACGCTGGGTATCGATTCCGCTGACCGTGCTGGTGCTGATGAGCGGCCTGATCTGAGCCGCCCGGCAGCGGCCACTACGACCGGAGACTGTGATGAGCGACCCCTCTGCCCTGCGCCCTTTCCAGGGCCGCACTCCGCGCCTGGGCGAGCGCGTCTATCTCGATCCGTTGAGCCTGGTGCTCGGCGACGTGATGCTGGGCGATGACTGCTCGGTGTGGCCGATGGCGGTAGTGCGTGGCGACATGCACCGTATTCGCATCGGCGCGCGCAGCAGCGTCCAGGACGGCTGCGTGCTGCATATCACCCACGCCAGTGACTTCAATCCCAGCGGCCACCCGCTGACCATCGGCGACGACGTGACCATCGGCCACAAGGCGATCCTCCACGGCTGCAGCCTGGGCAGCCGCATCCTGGTCGGCATGGGGGCCATCGTCATGGACGGCGCAGTGGTCGAGGACGAGGTGATCATTGCTGCCGGTGCCGTGGTCACCCCGGGCAAGCGCTTGACCAGCGGCCATGTCTACGCTGGCAACCCGGCCAAGCCGCTGCGCGCCTTGAAGGAGAGCGAGCGGGCCTTCTTCACCTACACCGCCAGCAACTACGTCAAGCTCAAGGACCAGTATCTGGCCGAGTAGCCAGCTGAGCGGCAACAACTGATTGTTTTTCTTGGGCTGGTCGGGCGATAATCTGGGATTTTATCCAGTATTGGCGCCCGTCCATGGCCGAATTTCGCACCCATCTCAGCGTGGCCGCCGGCGGCGGCGCACTGCTGGCCCACGGCGGCTGGCAGGCGGGCCTGTGGGGCTTTGCCGAGGGACTGCCGCTGGTCGCGCTGGTGACCCTGGGCGGCATCCTGCCGGATATCGATGCCGACCACTCGCGGGCGATTCGCCTGATCTTCAACCTGCTGGCGGTACTCGCCGTGGTGACCGGGGCGCTGTTGCTGCAGCATCGCCTGGCGCCGGGCCAACTGCTGGCGGCCTGCGGTGGCCTCTACCTGGCGGTGCGCTATCTGGCGGGGCTGGTCTTTGCGCGCTTCACGGTGCACCGAGGCAGTTGGCACTCGCTGCTGGCCGGCGCGCTGTGCGGCCTGGTGACCACGGCGCTGAGCTACCGGCTGCTACAGCAGAGTGCCGGCATGGCCTGGGCCTATGGCTTGGCGCTGGGACTGGGCTATGTGATTCATCTGCTGCTCGATGAGCTGTACAGCGTCGACCTGGTCGGAGCCCGCATCAAGCGCTCGTTCGGCACTGCGCTCAAGCTCTGCAACCTGCGCCAGCCGAGCCACGCGCTGCTGATGTTGATGGGCGCGGCGGCCCTGGCGCCGTGGCTGCCGCCGCTGTCCTCATTGCTGGGGTTGGTCGCTCAGGGCGGCACCTTGTGGATATCGGCGCTACTGCGTTGAGGGCTGCGCCTATCGAGGCAGGCGCAGGGTGGGAAACGCCGATGTCGGGTAGCAGCTGAGTTGCCCGGTGGGGCGGGTTATCGGGAGAAGTACTCTTCCACCGTTTCCTCGGCAATGGCTTGCAGGAAGGCGGCATCTTCTTCGTCAATCAGCCCGTAATAGGTGTAGGGGTTGCCGGTGATGGGAGTGTCATACAGCGTCGCAAATACCGTCGCTGCGGCGAGATATGAGCCAAGCGGGGTGGGGTGGCTGCCATCGTAGTCGACATGAAGCTCGATGTCGGGGCGCTGCTCATAGGCTTTAGCGAATGCCAACCCGGCGGGGATGACCAAAGCGTCCACTTCGTTGCCGACTCGTGTATACAGTTCATCCACCTTGTCCTGCATCTCGGGGTCGTAGTTATTATGATATTCGTTGTAGGCAGGCGTCATGTAGAGCGCCGTCTGCGCACCGCTAGCCTTGATCACATCATCATGTGTGGTGACGGCGACACGGAAGGCTTCCTGCTTTTCTGGGGTGAGACTGGCCGTGCTGTGCCCACCCAAAATGACGAGATCGAAGGGATTACTCAGTCCGAGGGCGCCGGGAAACAGGTAGCTGGTTACATCATGCTGTGCCAGATAGGCGCCGGATATGGTGGCGGACTTGGAGTTCAACTGATCCTCCATGTCCGGGTAGGCGGCGACCGCCATGCGTCTCACGTAGTTGTGCAAACTATTGTTGTAATAAAAATAGCTGTTACCCACGTACAGGATCTGAGCGGGGTTCTGCGTTGCGGGGCT
This sequence comes from Halomonas socia, assembly GCF_010977575.1. Lineage (GTDB taxonomy): Bacteria > Pseudomonadota > Gammaproteobacteria > Pseudomonadales > Halomonadaceae > Franzmannia > Franzmannia socia. Next base: position 1,024,461 of record NZ_CP048812.1, on the reverse strand, counting down.
GGTTATCGCAGGTGAGGTATCTGCACTCACAGTACCGGCCGCGACGGCCAGGAGGAGGACCGTGCTGAAGTGCTTGGCATGGCGTAGCATCATCGATTGTTTCCTCTGAACATTATGGTTATTGGGTTATATCCGTCATGCTCAGCATGGCGGATATAATATGTATGTGCATCCTGCATGCCGTATTAGTCGATTTGTTTTTAAATCAATAGGCTTTAAGCACGTGTTGCGACGAACGTCTAAGTCGTGACTACCGTGCTCGTGTGGAGCTTCGCACAGCTATTTCGCACGAATGTGTGGGATCCCGCGCTGTTCAAGTGCGTGGCAGTGCCGCGGTCGCCTGGTTGAGTTTCGCTGACGTTCAAGGTGCTGCCTGGCGGTAGTCGTCGGCCTTGAGGGCATACTTCTTGAGCTTGTCGTAGAGCGTCTTGCGCGGTAGGCCGAGGTGTTCACAGACGTCGGGAATGCGTCCGCGGTGGCTGGCCAGCGACTGGCTGATCAGGCTCTTCTCGAACAGCTCGACCTGTTGCGGCAGGGCCATGTCGCCGGGCCCGGGCTCGATGCCTTCAAGCAGCGCATCGAGGCGATAGTTGCAGGTGGCGCCCAGCAGCACGTAGCGCTCGGCCAGGTTGCGCAGTTCGCGCACGTTGCCCGGCCAGTCGTGTGCCATCAGCACCGAGATGCCGGCGTTGTCCACCGGCGGTGCCTCGAGGCCGCTGCGGTTGGCGGCGACCACCGCGAAGTGCTGGAACAGCAGCGGGATGTCTTCGCGGCGTTCGCGCAGTGGCGGGATCGGCAGGGTCACCACGTCGAGTCGGTAGTAGAGATCCTCGCGAAATTCACCGGCCTCGGCGGCGGCTCTGAGGTCGACCTTGGTGGCGGCGATCACGCGGATATCCAGCGCCACCGGCTCGTTGGCGCCGAGCCGCTCGATGCAGCGCTCCTGCAGCACCCGCAGCAGCTTGACCTGCAGTGCCAGCGGCATCGATTCGATCTCGTCGAGGAATACAGTGCCGCCGTTGGCGTGCTCGAACTTGCCGATGCGTCGCTCCACGGCGCCGGTGAAGGCGCCTTTCTCGTGGCCGAACAGCTCCGACTCGATAATGCTCTCGGGCACCGCCCCGCAGTTGATGGCGACGAAGGGGCGACCGCTGCGACCGCTGCGCTCGTGGAGCGAGCGCGCCACCAGGTCCTTGCCGGTACCGGTCTCGCCGAACAGCAGTACGTCGGCCTCGACCTGGCTGATGCGCTGGACCATCGAGGCGAGCCGCTGCATGACGGCGGTACGACCCACGATCCGCGGCCCGGGCGCCGACTGCTGGGCCTCGAGCTCGGCCTTGAGCTCACGGTTCTCGAGGCTCAGGCGGCGCTTGTCGACGCCGCGACGGACCATTTCCACCAGCCGCTCGCCGGCGAACGGTTTCTCCAGGAAGTCCCAGGCGCCCTCGCGCATCGCCTCCACCGCGGTGGAGATGTCGCCGTGGCCGGTGATCAGGATCACCGGCATATCGGGATCGCGGCGCCGCACCTCGCGCAACAGCGTCATGCCGTCCATGCCCGGCATGCGGATGTCGCTGACCACGACCCCGGAGAAGTCCGGCGCCAGCGCCTCCAGCGCGGCCTCGGCGCTGGCGTGGGCTTCAGGGGCATAGCCGGCCAGCTCGAGGGTCTGGCTGGCGGTGATGCGCAGGTGCTGCTCGTCGTCGATGATCAGGACTGGGGGCGGCGCCGGCTCATGCATGGGGGCTAGACTCCTGCTGGGTGAGGGTGTTGTGCGAGTCGCTTGCGGCATCGGCGGGCAGGCGGATGGTGAACAGGGCGCCGCCCGCGGGGCGGTTGACGGCGTTCAGCGAGCCGCCGAGATCGTCGATGATGCGCGACGAGATCGACAGCCCCAGCCCCAGGCCGTTGCCGGGAGACTTGGTGGTGAAGAACGGCTCGAACAGCCGGCCGAGATGTTCCTCGGCGATACCCGGACCGTTGTCGGCAACGCCGATCAGTACCTCGTCGCCGCGGCGCTCGACGCTCAGCGTGAGCCGCGGGTCAGGGGTCTCGCTCATCGCCTGCAGGGCATTGCCGATCAGGTTGACCAGCACCTGCTCGAGGCGCACCAGATCGGCGCGCACCCACACGTCCTGCCCGGCAAAACGGCGCTCGACCTGCACGCTGGCGGCGCTGAGCCGCGCCTGGTAGAGGCGCAGCGCGTAGTCGAAGCAGGCGGCGACGGAGACCGCGGTCAGGGACTCGCCGCTCTTGCGCGAGAACTGGCGCAGCTGGGCGCTGATCTCGGCCATGCGCGCGGTCAGCTCGACGATCTGTTCGAGATTGTCGCCGGCGGCCTCGGGGCGCTGGTGGGCGAGGAAGGTGCGGGCGTTCTCGGCGTAGGCGCGGATCGCCGCCAGCGGCTGGTTGAGCTCATGGTTGATGCCCGCGGCCAACTGGCCGAGCACCGCGAGCTTGGTGGCCTGAACCAGCTCGTCGCGGGTCTGGCGGAGGTTGGCTTCGGCGCGGCGGCGCTCCTCGATCTCGGCGGAGAGGCGCTGGTTGGAGTCGAGCAGGTCGCGGGTGCGGCGTTCGACGTTGCGCTCGAGTTCGTCGCGGGCGCGGGCCAGGGTCCGGCGCTCGCGCCCGGCGAACTCCTCGCGCTCGCGGCGCAGGCGTAGGCGTTGCCAGCCGAAGCCGCCGGCGAACACCACCACGCCGTAGAGTCCGCCGGCCAGCAGGCCTGCCTGCCACTGAGCGCGCTCCACCTGGCGCTTTGGCTTGAGGATGTGCATTGTCCAACCGAACTCGGGCAGGCTGCGGCTCAGCAGCAGGTACTCCTGCTCGGCCAGCGGGCCGTCCTCGAAGCCCACTAGCTGGCTGCCGTCACGGCGTCGGTCGAGGGCCTGAATGCCGGCGGCAGAGAGCGGCTCATCGGCATAGCGGCGGGTACGCAGCAGGGCGCGACGCTCTTCGTCGGAGAGTGGCTGCAGGGCACGCATGCGCAGTTCCGGGCGGCTGGCCATGAAGATGATGTCGTCCTGGTCGGTGACCAGCAGCTCGGCGTTCTGCTCGGCCCAGCTCTCCTCCACGGCGTCGAGCAGCACCTTGACCACCATCACGCCGTCGGGGCGGCTGTCCTCCTCGCCGAGGTGCACCGGGGCGGAGAAGTAGTAGCCGCGCTCCAGCGACTGCACGCCGAGGCCGTGGAAGCGGCCCAGGTCGCCGACAATGGCGTCTTGGTAGTAGCTGCGGAAGGCGTAGTTCTGGCCGATGAAAGTGTTGGGCATGTGCCAGTTGCTGGCCACCAGGGTATTGGCGAAGTGGTCGAGCAGGTAGATGTCGGAGACGTCGGCGGTGGCCCGGAAGCGATCCAGCATCAGGTTGATCGGCATCGGATCGTGGGCGTCGGGGTCGGCCAGGAAGTCGCGCATGCTGCTGCGTGAGGCGAGTAGCTCGGGCAGGTAGTCGTGGCGCGACAGGTGCCCCTCGAGGCCGGTCGCCGACAGGCGCAGCTCGTTCTCGGCCTCGTCGCGCAGGGTCTGCAGGGCCTGGTCGCTAGCCACCGTGGCGGCCTGCCACACCACCAGCACGAAGCCGAGCGGCGCCAGTAGCCATAGCCAGCGGCGCCAGCGTGAGGAGGGCCGGCTAGCCATTGGCACGCTCGGGCATCGCCTGGGCGCGGCGCAGGGCGCGCTGGGCGCGGGTCTCGGCGCGCTCCATCTCGAGCAGCCCTTCCTCGACGAATACCAGGTGCTCATGGGCGCGTGCCCGGGCATCCTCTGCGCGGCCGTCGAGGATGGCGTCGAGCAGCGCACGGTGCTGCTCCATCAGCGTGGTGCGGGCGTCGGGGCGCTGGAACAGGTGCGCCAGGCTGTCGACAATGCTCTTCTCCAGCAGGTGGAAGGTGCTGCGGATGGTGTGCAGCAGCATGACGTTATGGGCGGCCTCGGCGATGGCCAGGTGGAAGGCGGCATCGGCCTTGGCTTCGAGCCCCGGGTTGCGGCCTAGAAAACAGGCGTCGAGCTCTTCGTAGCGCTGCACCAGCAGCGCCTTGTCGGCGGGGGTCGAGCGCAGTGCGGCGTAGTAGGCGGAGATGCCTTCCATGGCATCGCGGAACTCGAGCAGGTCGAGGTTGAATTCGCTGTGGCGGCTGAGGGTCTCCAGTAGCGGGTCGCTGAATCGACTGTTGAGCGTTTCGTTGACGTAGGTGCCGCCGCCCTGGCGACTCGACAGCAGCCCGCGTGCGGCGAGCTTCTGGATCGCCTCGCGCAGCGAGGGTCGCGATACGCCGAAACGTTCGGCCAACTCGCGCTCAGCCGGTAGCCGCTGGCCGGGCTTGAGGCTACCTTCAAGAATCATTGCCTCGAGTCGCTCGGTGATCACATCGGCGATGCGTGGCTGTCGAACGGGTTGATAGGCCATGAGGGGCTCTCGCGGGGTGGATTGAGCGTGGGCGTGATGGTGGTAAAAACGTCAGTCGCTGTCTGGCGATAATTGGTATTACCAATTCTAGGCGATTATGCGGCCTCGGCGCAATCCCGGAAACAGACAATATATGGCGTATTTTCAAGCGCTTGAACTGGCGGACGTGACGCTGATACCAAAGTATAAAGGCGTTGGATAAGCAAAATTGCGCGAGGCGTTTGACACTCGAATAGTGCGCCGCCTAAGGTGCTTCGATAAAAAATCGTAAATTGGTTTTACCAATTAACCGTGATGTTCACCGGCGGTCGATGACACCCCGCGCCTGACTCGATGATGCAGGCCAAGGATGTGTCGCGGGGGCTTGGTGAGGAGACATAGCCATGGCAGCAGTCAAGCTTTACCCCCCGAGGCCGGAAAAGGTCTATCTCTTCGGTACCTGTCTGATCGATATGTTCTACCCCGAGGCGGGACTCGATGCCATGCGTCTTTTGGAGCGCGAAGGCATCGAGGTAATCTTTCCCGACGACCAGACCTGCTGCGGCCAGCCGGCCTATACCTCCGGCTACCACGATGAAGCCCGTGAGGTGGCACGGGCGCAGCTCGGCCTGTTTCCTGAGCCGTGGCCGATCATCGTACCGTCCGGATCGTGCGGCGGCATGATGCGCGCCCATTATCCCCAGCTGTTCGCCGGCAGCGTCGACGAGGCGCTGGCTCGTGACGTCGCCGGGCGGGTCTTCGAGCTCACCGAGTTTCTGGTGCACGTCTGCCACCTGCCCCTCAAGGACCGCGGTGAGTCCGAGACGATCGCCATGCACACCTCGTGCAGCGCGCGGCGCGAAATGGGCTTGGCCGACACAGGCCCGGCGCTGCTCGCCAAGCTGGGGCAGGTCGAGCTGGTCGAGCAGGCGCGGGCCAGCGAGTGCTGTGGCTTCGGTGGCACCTTTGCGGTACGCCATCCCGAAGTGTCGGCGGCGATGGTCGAAGACAAGACCCAGGCCATCGAGGCCGCCGGTGCCAAGCGCTTCGTGACCTCCGACTGCGGCTGCCTGATGAACATTGCCGGGCGCTTCGCGCACCAGGGCAAGGACGTGCAGGGCGAGCACATCGCCAGCTATCTATGGCGGAGAACCTCATGAGCGCAGTTCAGGACGCGGTACACACCTATACGCCTCGGGAATTCCACCGCCAGGCCCACGATGCGCTGGGCAACCCGCAGATCCGCGACAACTTCCGGCGGGCGATGGATGGCCTGATGGACAAGCGGCGCGGCGTATTCAGCGACTGGGACCTCGAGACCCTGCGCGAGCTGGGCGCCAATATTCGCCTGCGCGCCCTGGCCAAGCTGCCCGACCTGCTCGAGCAGCTCGAGGCCAACTGCCAGGCCAACGGCATCCGGGTGCACTGGGCGTCAGACGGCGACGAGGCGTGCCGCATCATCGGCGAGATCTGCCAGTCCCACGACGCCCGCGCGGTGATCAAGGGCAAGTCGATGGTCTCCGAGGAGATGCACCTCAATGCCCACCTCGAGCAGGCGGGTATCGAGGCCCTGGAGTCGGACCTCGGCGAGTACCTGGTGCAGCTCAACGAGCAGACGCCCTCTCACATCATCATGCCGGCGATCCATCTCAATACCGATGAGATATCCGAGATCATGCACACCAGGACCGGCACCGAGCGCACCCGAGACGTCGACTACATGACCGCGGCGGCGCGCCAGCAGCTGCGCGAGCGCTTCATGGCCGCCGACGTGGGCGTATCAGGGGTCAACTTCGCGGTGGCCGAGACCGGCACCCTGTGCCTGGTGGAAAACGAGGGCAACGGCCGCATGACCACCACGGTGCCGCCGGTGCATATCGCCGTGACCGGCATCGAGAAGGTGGTCGAGCAACTGCGCGATGTGCCGCCGCTGTATGCGTTGCTGACCCGCTCGGCCACCGGCCAGCACGTGACCACCTACTTCAACATGATCTCGGGGCCGCGCAAGCCCGATGAGCACGACGGGCCCCGCGAGGTGCACCTGGTGCTGGTCGACAACGGTCGCTCGAGCATCTACCAGGACGACGAACTGCTCGACACCCTGCGCTGCATTCGCTGCGGGGCCTGCATGAACCACTGCCCGGTGTATACCCGGGTGGGGGGCCATACCTACGGCACGACCTACCCGGGCCCGATCGGCAGCATCCTTATGCCGCATATGCTGGGCCTGGAAGAGACCAAGGACCTGCCCACCGCCTCCAGCCTGTGCGGTGCCTGCGGCGAGGTGTGTCCGGTCAAGATTCCGATTCCCGACCTGCTGGTGCGGCTGCGCAAGGAGTCGGTCGGCCAAGGACGCGGCAACGTGCCGGGTGCCGGCGTCAAGCGCAGCGCCAAGGAAGTAGCGGCCTGGAAGGGCTTTGAGTGGCTGGCCACGCACCCTGCCGCCTGGCGGCGCACCACGGCGCTGGCCGGCAAGCTGCAGAAGCTGCTGCCCTCGAGCATTGGCCCGTGGACCGACTACCGCAGCGCGCCCAAGCCGGCCAAGGCCTCGTTGCATGCGCTGGTCAAGCGTCACCGCCGCGGGGAGGGGGAGTCATGAGCAGCCGCGAGACGATTCTCAAGCGCCTGCGCGAGCGCAGCGACGGCCCGCTGACGGCGCCAGTGAGCGACTTTGCGGTGGTGACCGGCCGTGGCTGGGACGCGGCCGAACGTGTGGCGCGCTTCGAGCGGCTGATCGGCTCGGTGCATGGCGAAGTGGTGCATACCTCCCGAGCGAGTTGGACCGATACGCTCGCCGAGGTACTGGCCGCCAAGGGTGTCATGCGGCTGGCGCTCGGGCGCCAGCATCCGGTTGCCGCCGAGGCGCGGAGCGCCCTGGCTGACGGCGGCGTCGAGCTGGTCGACGCCGATCGCGACATCGAGGAGTGGCAGCGCGAGCAGTTCGAGTCGGTGGATGCTGGCCTGACCTCGACCCGTGGCGGCATCGCCGAGACCGGCAGCCTGTGGCTGTGGCCGACCCCCGACGAGCCGCGCCTGATCAGCCTGGTGCCGCCGATCCATATCGCCGTGCTCGATGCCGACAGCATCGAAGATACCTTCTTCGACGTGGTGGAATGCCATGCCTGGGCGCAGGGCATGCCGACCAACGCGCTGCTGATCTCGGGGCCCAGCAAGACCGCTGATATCGAGCAGACCCTGGCCTATGGGGTACATGGCCCCAAGGCATTGGTGGTGATCGTTCGCCACACCGGGGGGGTGCCGGCATGAGTGAGGTAGATGTGAACGCCTGGGCCGACCTGAAGACGGCCCTGGCCGAAGGCATTCCTGCCGAGCGGCTGATCGACGACCCGCTGCGGACCCTGGCCTACGGCAGCGATGCCAGCTTCTATCGGCTGATTCCGCGACTGATCGTACGCGTCGAGAGTGAAGCCGAACTCGGCGAGGTGCTGGCCCAGTGCCATGCGCGCCAGCTGTCGGTGACGTTCCGTGCTGCGGGGACCTCGCTGTCCGGACAGGCGGTGACCGACTCGGTGCTGATCCTGCTGGGGCGCGCCTGGCGCGGCCACGAGATCCTCAACGACGGCGCGGCGATACGCCTGCAGCCAGGGGTGATCGGAGCGCGTGCCAATCAGCTGCTGGCGCCCTATCGGCGCAAGATTGGTCCTGACCCGGCGTCCATCAACAGCTGCATGATTGGCGGTATCGCCGCCAACAACGCCTCGGGTATGTGCTGCGGCACGGCCCAGAACAGCTATCGTACCGTGCGCGATATCCGCGTGATGCTGGCCGATGGCGCGCTGCTGGATACCGCCGACCACAACAGCGTAGCTGCCTTCAAGGCCTCCCACGGTGAGTTGCTGGCGAGCCTCGAGTGGCTCTCCGTCGAGACCCGCAGCAGCCCCGCGCTGGCCGCCAGGATCCGTCATAAGTATCGCCTCAAGAACACCACCGGCTATGCGCTCAACAGCCTGGTGGATTACCGCGACGGCATCGAGATTCTCAAGCACCTGATGATCGGCTCCGAGGGCACCCTCGGCTTCATCAGCGCGATCACCTACGACACCGTGGTCGACGAGACCGAGAAGGCCGCGGCGCTGGCCTTCTTTCCCGACATGCAGACTACCTGTCGCGCGACCATTGCCCTCAAGCAGGCGCCGGTCTCGGCGGTGGAGTTGATGGACCGCGCTGCGCTGCGCTCGGTGCAGGACAAGCCGGGCATGCCCGAGATACTCAAGACGCTGCCCGACGGCGCCGCCGCGCTGCTGATCGACGTACGTGCCAATAGCGACTCGGAGCTCGAGGCGCGCATGCAGGTGGTCCACGCGACCCTCGAAGGCATCAATACCCTCGAGCCGCTGGTGTTTACCCGCGAGGCTGCCACTTACGACCTCTACTGGAAGATCCGCAAGGGGCTGTTCCCGGCGGTTGGGGCGGTGCGCGATACCGGTACCACGGTAGTCATCGAGGACGTGGCCTTCCCCATCGAGCGCCTCGACGAGGGCGTGGCGGCGCTGACCGAGGTATTCCACAAGCACGGCTACCCGGAAACGATCCTGTTCGGCCACGCCCTGGAGGGCAACCTGCATTTCGTATTCCCCCAGGGCTTCGAGAAGCCTGGTGAGGTCGAGCGTTACCAGGCGCTGATGGACGAGGTGGCACAGCTGGTCGGCGTCGAGTATGGCGGCTCGCTCAAGGCCGAGCATGGCACTGGGCGCAATATGGCGCCCTACGTTGAGCTCGAATGGGGCAGCGACGCCTACCAACTGATGTGGCAGATCAAGGTGTTGCTCGACCCCGACAACCTGCTCAACCCCGAGGTCATCCTGAGTCGCAATCCGACCCTGCACCTGGAGAACCTCAAGCCGCTGCCGGCGGCTGACCCGCTGGTCGACAAGTGCATCGAGTGCGGTTTCTGCGAGGCGGTGTGCCCCTCCAAGGAGCTGACCCTGACGCCGCGGCAGCGCATCGTGGTGTGGCGCGAGCTGGCACGACTCGACGCCTTGGGCAGCGGCGCCAGCGCTGCCGAGCGTGAGCGTCATGATGTCCTGCTGGCAGACTACGACTATCAAGGTATCGACACCTGTGCCGCCGATGGCCTCTGCGCCACCCAGTGTCCGGTGGGTATCAATACCGGCGATCTGGTGCGCGGGCTGCGCCGTGAGCGCAACCTTGGCCAGGCCGATATGGCGCGGCGAATCGGGCGGCACTTTTCCGGCGCTACCCGTGTGGCCCGCGGTGCGCTCAACATCGCCGGTGCCGGCCAGGCGGTGCTTGGTGAGCGTGGTATGACGACGGTTAGTGGCGGATTGCGCAAGCTCTCCGGTGAACGGCTGCCGCAGTGGATGCCGAGTCTGCCACGAGCGGCATCGATCAAGGTGCTCGAGCGTGCGGCCAAGCGCGGTGATGGCGGTCGCGACAAGGTGGTCTACCTGCCAGCCTGCGCGACGCGGGTGTTCGGTGCCTCGCGACATGACGACGAGACCCGTTCGATCATGGAGATCACCCTGGCGCTGCTCGACAAGGCGGGATTCGAGGTGATCATCCCGGCAATCCCCGGCCACCTGTGCTGCGGCATGGCGTTTGCGTCCAAGGGGCAGTTCGATGAAGCCGAGCACAAGGCGCGGGAGCTCAATCGCGAGCTGCTGGCGGCCAGCCACAACGGCTGCTATCCGATCCTCTGCGACACCAGTCCCTGTAGCCTGCACGCCCGCGAACAGCTCGATGAGCGGCTGTCGCTGCAGGAGCCGGTGGCGTTTGCCCATGACCACCTGCTGGCTCGGCTCGAAATCGAGCCACTCAACGAAAAGGTGGCGGTGCACGTGACCTGCTCCAGCACACGCATGGGGTTGGCCGATAAGTTCGTGGCCCTGGCGCGAGCCTGCGCCAGGGAGGTAGTAGTGCCAGCCGAGATCGGCTGCTGCGGTTTTGCCGGCGACAAGGGTTTCGCCACGCCGGAGTTGAACGCCTCGGCGCTGCAGGGGTTGGCGGGCCAGGTAGAAGGCTGTAGTGCCGGTTATTCCAATTCACGTACCTGCGAGATCGGGCTGTCCCAGCACAGCGGTATTCCCTACCGCTCGGTGCTGTCGCTGCTGGATCGCGCCAGTCGCGCGCAGCCCGCTTCAGCAACGATGTCGAGAGAGTGACAGTCGCGTGAAGTTTTTCTTCGCCGAGGGCTTGCGGGGCTCAAGGTAAAGCCGTAAAGTACGCATCCGCTGCTGCCGACGGGCATACGTTGGTGGCGGTGAAGAGAGGTGCAAGCAGTTGGTTTTGTTGGGTTTTTTCTTGTCGATTCGACAGAGAAAGCGATTGACAGGCCCGCCGGAGACGGTAGAATGCGCACCACTCGGCAGCGCGTCGCAGGACGCCTGGCAGGACGCGGCGACATCGGTTCTATCGATATGACGCTCCCCGCCACGGCTTGACAAGCCGCGCCGCTTCGGTAGAATACGCCTTCCTCGCCGGGCGCCGGCGGCTCACTACGAGCCACGGCAACAGCGAGACGCGTCACGCCTCATCCGGCCTGGCGCCGCTCTTTAACAATCGATCAGGTAATTCATGTGGGCGCTTGTCGATGACGAGGTGATCAGTCACCACATCATCAAGGCAAGCGACTCGTCACCGATCTTCGGGTCGGAATTGAGTAAACGTTTGACCCTTGAGCCAAGCTTGGTTCGCTTTTGCCTGGCGTTTTCGGATGTCAGGTGAGTAAGAACCGCACTGATTGAAACTGAAGAGTTTGATCATGGCTCAGATTGAACGCTGGCGGCAGGCCTAACACATGCAAGTCGAGCGGCAGCACGGGAAGCTTGCTTCCTGGTGGCGAGCGGCGGACGGGTGAGTAATGCATAGGAATCTGCCCGATAGTGGGGGATAACCTGGGGAAACCCAGGCTAATACCGCATACGTCCTACGGGAGAAAGCAGGGGACCTTCGGGCCTTGCGCTATCGGATGAGCCTATGTCGGATTAGCTAGTTGGTGAGGTAACGGCTCACCAAGGCGACGATCCGTAGCTGGTCTGAGAGGATGATCAGCCACATCGGGACTGAGACACGGCCCGAACTCCTACGGGAGGCAGCAGTGGGGAATATTGGACAATGGGCGCAAGCCTGATCCAGCCATGCCGCGTGTGTGAAGAAGGCCTTCGGGTTGTAAAGCACTTTCAGTGAGGAAGAAGGCCTTGGGCCTAATACGCCCAAGGGAAGACATCACTCACAGAAGAAGCACCGGCTAACTCCGTGCCAGCAGCCGCGGTAATACGGAGGGTGCGAGCGTTAATCGGAATTACTGGGCGTAAAGCGCGCGTAGGTGGCTTGATAAGCCGGTTGTGAAAGCCCCGGGCTCAACCTGGGAACGGCATCCGGAACTGTCAGGCTAGAGTGCAGGAGAGGAAGGTAGAATTCCCGGTGTAGCGGTGAAATGCGTAGAGATCGGGAGGAATACCAGTGGCGAAGGCGGCCTTCTGGACTGACACTGACACTGAGGTGCGAAAGCGTGGGTAGCAAACAGGATTAGATACCCTGGTAGTCCACGCCGTAAACGATGTCGACTAGCCGTTGGGAGCCTCGAGTTCTTAGTGGCGCAGTTAACGCGATAAGTCGACCGCCTGGGGAGTACGGCCGCAAGGTTAAAACTCAAATGAATTGACGGGGGCCCGCACAAGCGGTGGAGCATGTGGTTTAATTCGATGCAACGCGAAGAACCTTACCTACCCTTGACATCTTCGGAAGCCGAGAGAGATCTTGGTGTGCCTTCGGGAACCGAAAGACAGGTGCTGCATGGCTGTCGTCAGCTCGTGTTGTGAAATGTTGGGTTAAGTCCCGTAACGAGCGCAACCCCTGTCCCTATTTGCCAGCGATTCGGTCGGGAACTCTAGGGAGACTGCCGGTGACAAACCGGAGGAAGGTGGGGACGACGTCAAGTCATCATGGCCCTTACGGGTAGGGCTACACACGTGCTACAATGGCAGGTACAAAGGGTTGCAAGACGGCGACGTGGAGCTAATCCCATAAAGCCTGCCTCAGTCCGGATCGGAGTCTGCAACTCGACTCCGTGAAGTCGGAATCGCTAGTAATCGTGAATCAGAATGTCACGGTGAATACGTTCCCGGGCCTTGTACACACCGCCCGTCACACCATGGGAGTGGACTGCACCAGAAGTGGTTAGCTTAACCTTCGGGGGAGCGATCACCACGGTGTGGTTCATGACTGGGGTGAAGTCGTAACAAGGTAGCCGTAGGGGAACCTGCGGCTGGATCACCTCCTTACCGACGACTCACTTCGTGTCGGCAAGTGCTCACAATGAATTACCTGATCGGCCAGAGCAAAGACTGTTTGGGTATAGGCCCAGCGTGACCAATGGGTCTGTAGCTCAGTTGGTTAGAGCGCACCCCTGATAAGGGTGAGGTCGGCAGTTCAAATCTGCCCAGACCCACCATTCTCCGAGATGCCGGATGGGCTCAGTTGGTGAGAGCGCACCCCCGGAAGTTCTGTAAAGAGAAGGGTGAGGTCGCCGGGTTTATTTCAAATCTGCCCAGACCCACCAAATTTGCGCGATACGTCGTTGAAAGGCTCCTCGTATAGCAGGCTATACGTCGTCGTCTTTCGCCTTGTCTCGCACAAATTACATTTTATTTTGTGCCCAAGGCTCATGCCTTGTCCTGAATAAAATTCCCATGGCACGTACGGGATATCAGTGGGGCCATAGCTCAGCTGGGAGAGCGCCTGCCTTGCACGCAGGAGGTCAGCGGTTCGATCCCGCTTGGCTCCACCAAACTTCCTGATGCGTCGTTGAAAGGCTCCTCGTATAGCAGGCTATACGTCGTCACCTTTCGCCTTGCCTCAGATCGTTTGGCTACGCTACTTCCCAACAGTCGAATGACCTGATCGGATCCGCAGTCATAAGCCACCATCGCCCAAGACGATGACCGGTTTATGACTGTCGATTGACAGTCTGCTCTTTAACAATGTGAATCATGCTGACAAATTTCTCCGCAAGGAGAAAGCACGATACGTTTCAAGCGTATCCGGCAATTGTCGTACGTAATCGCAGACCAGACCCTTTCGGGTTATATGGTCAAGCGATTAAGCGCACACGGTGGATGCCTAGGCAGCCAGAGGCGATGAAAGACGTGGAAGCCTGCGATAAGGCTCGGCGAGGTGGCAAACGACCTGTGACCCGGGCATTTCTGAATGGGGAAACCCACCCCGCACAAGCGGGGTATCCCACACTGAATCCATAGGTGTTGGGAGGCGAACCAGGGGAACTGAAACATCTAAGTACCCTGAGGAAAAGAAATCAACCGAGATTCCCCTAGTAGCGGCGAGCGAACGGGGACCAGCCCTTAAGCGTGTGACGGATTAGGCGAAGGCATTGGGAAATGCCGCCATAGCGGGTGATAGCCCCGTAGCCGAAAATCTGATCGCGTGAAATCGAGTAGGTCGGGGCACGTGAAACCTTGACTGAAGACGGGGGGACCATCCTCCAAGGCTAAATACTCCTGGCTGACCGATAGTGAACCAGTACCGTGAGGGAAAGGCGAAAAGAACCCCGGCGAGGGGAGTGAAATAGATCCTGAAACCGTGTGCGTACAAGCAGTGGGAGCAGACATGTTCTGTGACCGCGTACCTTTTGTATAATGGGTCAGCGACTTATATTCAGTGGCGAGCTTAACCGATTAGGGGAGGCGTAGGGAAACCGAGTCTTAACTGGGCGACCAGTCGCTGGATATAGACCCGAAACCGGGCGATCTATCCATGAGCAGGTTGAAGGTTGAGTAACATCAACTGGAGGACCGAACCAGGATCTGTTGAAAAAGATTTGGATGACTTGTGGATCGGAGTGAAAGGCTAATCAAGCCCGGAGATAGCTGGTTCTCCTCGAAAGCTATTTAGGTAGCGCCTCACGTATCACCGCCGGGGGTAGAGCACTGTTTCGGCTAGGGGGTCATCCCGACTTACCAACCCGAGGCAAACTCCGAATACCGGTGAGTGCGAGCGTGGGAGACACACAGCGGGTGCTAACGTCCGTTGTGAAAAGGGAAACAACCCAGACCGTCAGCTAAGGTCCCGAAATCCTGGTTAAGTGGGAAACGATGTGGGAAGGCTCAGACAGCTAGGAGGTTGGCTTAGAAGCAGCCATCCTTTAAAGAAAGCGTAATAGCTCACTAGTCGAGTCGGCCTGCGCGGAAGATGTAACGGGGCTAAACCAGGTACCGAAGCTACGGGTGAGTTCACGTTTCGGCGTGGATTCGCGGTAGAGGAGCGTCGTGTAAGCCGATGAAGGTGGATTGAGAAGTCTGCTGGAGGTATCACGAGTGCGAATGCTGACATGAGTAACGACAAGGGGAGTGAAAAACTCCCCCGCCGGAAGACCAAGGGTTTCTGTTCGATGCTAATCAGAGCAGAGTGAGTCGGCCCCTAAGGCGAGGCCGAAAGGCGTAGTCGATGGGAAACGGGTCAATATTCCCGTACCTGACATGGTTGCGATGGGGGGACGAAGAAGGCTAGGTGAGCCAGGCGTTGGTTGTCCTGGTGAAAGCTTGTAGGCCAGTGATCTAGGCAAATCCGGATCACTCTCTTCAATGAGGAGGCCGAGACGCGAGACGAACAGCCCACGGGCTGGAAGTCACTGATGCCACGCTTCCAGGAAAAGCCTCTAAGCTTCAGGCCATGTGAGACCGTACCCCAAACCGACACAGGTGGTCAGGGTGAGAATCCTAAGGCGCTTGAGAGAACTCGGGTGAAGGAACTAGGCAAAATGGTGCCGTAACTTCGGGAGAAGGCACGCCGCATTAGTGTGAAGGGACTAGCTCCCCGAGCACGAAGCGGTCGAAGATACCAGGTGGCTGCAACTGTTTATTAAAAACACAGCACTCTGCAAACGCGTAAGCGGACGTATAGGGTGTGACGCCTGCCCGGTGCCGGAAGGTTAATTGATGGTGTTAGCCGCAAGGCGAAGCTCTTGATCGAAGCCCCGGTAAACGGCGGCCGTAACTATAACGGTCCTAAGGTAGCGAAATTCCTTGTCGGGTAAGTTCCGACCTGCACGAATGGCGTAATGATGGCCACGCTGTCTCCACCCGAGACTCAGTGAAATTGAAATCGCAGTGAAGATGCTGTGTACCCGCGGCTAGACGGAAAGACCCCGTGAACCTTTACTATAGCTTCACACTGGATGCTGATGTTGCTTGTGTAGGATAGCTGGGAGGCTTGGAAACCCGGACGCCAGTTCGGGTGGAGCCAACCTTGAAATACCAGCCTGGCATCATTGGCGTTCTAACTCAGGCCCGTTATCCGGGTCGAGGACAGTGTGTGGTGGGTAGTTTGACTGGGGCGGTCTCCTCCCAAAGCGTAACGGAGGAGCACGAAGGTACCCTCAGCACGGTTGGAAATCGTGCATTGAGTGCAAGAGCATAAGGGTGCTTAACTGCGAGACAGACACGTCGAGCAGGTACGAAAGTAGGTTCTAGTGATCCGGTGGTTCTGTATGGAAGGGCCATCGCTCAACGGATAAAAGGTACTCCGGGGATAACAGGCTGATACCGCCCAAGAGTTCACATCGACGGCGGTGTTTGGCACCTCGATGTCGGCTCATCACATCCTGGGGCTGAAGTCGGTCCCAAGGGTATGGCTGTTCGCCATTTAAAGTGGTACGCGAGCTGGGTTTAGAACGTCGTGAGACAGTTCGGTCCCTATCTGCCGTGGGCGTCGGAAGTTTGAGAAGAGCTGCTCCTAGTACGAGAGGACCGGAGTGGACGCACCTCTGGTGTTCCGGTTGTCACGCCAGTGGCATTGCCGGGTAGCTATGTGCGGACAGGATAACCGCTGAAAGCATCTAAGCGGGAAGCCCCCTTCAAGATGAGACTTCCCTGAGGCTTTACGCCTCCTGAAGGGCCCAGCGAGACTAGCTGGTTGATAGGCACGGTGTGGAAGCACAGCAATGTGTTGAGCTAACGTGTACTAATGGCCCGTGAGGCTTGACCATATAACCCCAAGGGGTCTGTGGATTACGACACAATTGCGGATGCGTTGAGACGTATTGGTTGGCATGATTCCTCTGTTTTTCGCCTGACGACCATAGCGTGCGGGACCCACCTGATCCCATGCCGAACTCAGCAGTGAAACCGCTCAGCGCCGATGGTAGTGTGGGGTCTCCCCATGCGAGAGTAGGTCATCGTCAGGCACTTATTTAGAAGCCCCGGCCATTGGTCGGGGCTTCGTCGTTTAGGCTAGGTGAGCGTTGCACTTTGGTCGCGGCATTCCCGCTGATAGGCCGCTTCCGATAGAATATGGGTTTTCCCAGCTGGGGCCGTTGTGATGACCATTGGTGACCTGATCCGCCTGATGCGTGATGGTGAGTTTCATTCCGGCGAGCAGCTGGGTGAGCGGCTGGGCGTGTCGCGCACGGCGGTATGGAAGCAGCTCAAGAAGCTCGAGGCCATGGATGTTCCCCTCGAGGCAATCAAGGGGCTGGGCTACCGCCTGGCCACGCCGCTGGAACTGCTCGACGGTGCCGGTATCGTCGCCCAGCTACCGCGTAATAGCCGTACTTGCCTGAATCGCCTGATCATCGAAGAGAGCGTGTCGTCGACCAATGCATACCTGCGCGAGCGTTTCGTGCAGGGGGCGGGGCACGGCGAGGTGTGCCTGGCTGAGTCGCAAAGCGCCGGTCGGGGGCGTCGCGGACGTGGCTGGGAAAGCCCCTGGGGGCGTGGCCTGATGCTGTCGGTGGGCTGGCGGTTCGAGGGGGGCGCCAATGTCCTTGAAGGCCTGAGCCTGGCGGTGGGGGTCGTGGCGGCCGAGGTGCTCGAGCGCCATGGACTGGTGGTGGCGCTCAAGTGGCCTAACGATGTGCTGCTCGAGACGCCTGATGGGCTGGCCAAGCTGGCGGGCATCCTGCTCGAGGTGAGCGGCGATCTGGCGGGCCCGTGCGAGGTGGTGGTCGGACTGGGGCTCAATGTCGATCTGCCCGCCGAGGTACGCGCGGGTATCGATCAGCCGGTGGCCGCCGTGCATGATGTGGCGCCAGAGGTATCGCGCAACCAGTTGGCGGCAGAGCTGATGGCCGGGCTACTTGACCTGCTGTCGCGCTACGAACAGGAAGGGTTCGCTGCCTGGCAGCCGGCGTGGTCGCGCCGCCATGCCTATGCCGATCGGGAGATCGAGGTGATCCAGCGTGATGGGCGCTATGTGGCGCGGGTCGAGGGTATCGACGGCGCAGGAAACCTGCTGGTACGCCATGACGGTGAGCAGCGACGCTTGGCGGGTGGCGAAATCAGCGTGCGTGGACGTTCATGATTCTCGATCTGGATATTGGCAATACGCTCTCCAAATGGCGGCTCAAGGACAGTGTCAGCAGCGAAATTCGTTCGCGGGGGGCGGTGTGGACGCGCGAGGAGTGGCGGCCAGGCTCGGATATCCCCGACCTCGACGTGGTGGAGGCGGTGCGTATCTCCAGCGTAGCGCGACGAACGGTGCTGCTGGATACCGTGGCCTTGCTGCGTCGCCGCGTAGGGGTGGTACACGTGGCGCACTCGACACGTGAGGCGCTGGGCGTCACCAACGGCTATGAGGAGCCGGGGCGCCTGGGTGTCGACCGCTGGATGGGGGCGCTGGCCAGCTACCACCTGGCCGGTGGCTGCTGCAGCGTCGACTGCGGGAGCGCCATCACCATCGACTTCGTGCTGCCCGGTGGGCGTCACCTGGGTGGCTATATCCTGCCCGGGCTGCGGCTGATGAAGGAGAGTCTCAAGCTGGGCACGCGCAATGTGGCTATCGACCCCGACAGCGAGGCCGACGAGCTATTGGCGCCGGGCAAGAATACTGTCGAGGCGGTCAATCACGGTATTTATATGGCTGCCGTAAGCGCGGTGAATCGGATCTATGCCGAGGTCTGCGATCGCGAGGGGGTGGCCATGCCGCTGCTACTGACCGGTGGTGATGCACGGGTCATCTCGCGCGGCATGCGCGTGCCCCATGCGCTGTGGCCGGATATGGTCTACGGCGGCCTGGAGGCCTGCTTCCCGCTGACCAGCGCCGAGCGAGCCGGCCGGCTATCGGGGGCGCCGTGGGTCCCGGCGCCGGTGGCGCTGGAAAAGATACGCGCAGGGCTTGCCTTCTCGATGCTGCTTTGACATAATTTTGCGCGTTCTCAGCCATAGCGGCCCCCGGAGGGAGTCAGATATCCACCGGGTAACCACTTGACAAATCTGAGAAAAGCGGTAGAATTTGCCGCGGCCTGGAGGGGTTCCCGAGTGGCCAAAGGGAGCAGACTGTAAATCTGCCGCGAAAGCTTCGAAGGTTCGAATCCTTCCCCCTCCACCAGATTTTGCCGACGTACTGCAGTCCGGCTGCAAAAGTGGGTAGGCGGGTATAGTTCAATGGTAGAACCTCAGCCTTCCAAGCTGATGGTGCGGGTTCGATTCCCGCTACCCGCTCCAGTTTCTGGTCAGCGCAGTAGTTGTAGAGTTTTGCTCATGTAGCTCAGGGGTAGAGCACACCCTTGGTAAGGGTGAGGTCGACGGTTCAAATCCGTCCATGAGCTCCATATTGGAAAAGGCGAGCCAAGTGCTCGCCTTTTCTTTTCCCGGAGGCGTGCCGGGGGTTGTAAGGCGGAATCGCTTCCGCTATCATTGCGCCCGCTGTTGCGTAGGCCGCCTGCAAAAGGTGTGAGGTAGCAGCGCCGATACAGGCCAGTAGCTCAATTGGCAGAGCAGCGGTCTCCAAAACCGCAGGTTGGGGGTTCGATTCCCTCCTGGCCTGCCAGTCTTCCCCAGGCTGGCGATATCTCTTATACTTTCATGTTTCGATTGCCGCACCCTGAGGAGTCTCGTTTTCATGAAACATAACGCCGAGGTGCAGGAGTCGCGCCACGACGGGCTCAAGTGGGCGGTGGTCGTTTCCTTGGTGGTCGTTGCCGTGGTTGGCAATTCCTATTTTGCCGATCAGGCCATCCTCTATCGGGTGCTGGGCGTGGTGGTGCTGTGCGCGCTGGCCGCGGTAGTCGGCTTTACTACTGCCAAGGGGCGCGATCTGCTCGAGCTCGCTCGCAGTGCGCGCAAGGAAATTCAGCGCGTGGTCTGGCCGACCCGCCCCGAGACCATTCAGACCACTGCCATCGTGCTGGTGGCGGTGCTGGTGGTGGGCCTGATGCTGTGGCTGATGGACACCATTCTAGGCTGGGCGATGTCCGGCGTCATCGGTTAGGAGATTCCATGTCCAAGCGTTGGTATGTCGTGCATGCCTACTCCGGTTTCGAGAAGCATGTCATGCGCTCGCTCATCGAGCGCGTGAAGATGTATGGCATGGAGGACCGCTTCGGCGAGATTCTGGTGCCGACCGAGGAAGTGGTAGAGATGCGCGACGGCAAGCGCCGCAAGAGCGAGCGCAAGTTCTATCCCGGCTACGTGCTGGTCGAGATGGAGATGGATGATGGCACCTGGCACCTGGTCAACGAGACGCCTCGCGTGATGGGCTTTATCGGTGGCACCAAGGAGAAGCCGGCGCCGATCACTCAGAAGGAAGCCGATGCCATCCTGCGCCGCGTGCAGGACGGTACCGACAAGCCGCGCCCCAAGACCCTGTTCGAGCCGGGTCAGTCGGTGCGTGTCGTCGATGGGCCCTTCGCCGACTTCAATGGCGTGGTTGAAGAGGTCAACTACGACAAGAGCCGCCTGCAGGTCAGTGTGCTGATCTTCGGCCGCTCGACCCCTGTCGAGCTCGAGTTTTCACAGGTCGAGAAGGACTGAGTCTCGGCCTGAACGTATCGTATGAACCGCTGGGCGGTTCATTAACCCGGGGAGCCGCAAGGCGCTACTACCCAACTGGAGTCCATCATGGCCAAGAAAGTACAGGCTTACATCAAGCTGCAGGTCGCAGCTGGTAAGGCCAACCCGAGCCCCCCCGTCGGCCCTGCGCTGGGTCAGCACGGTGTCAACATCATGGAATTTTGCAAGGCGTTCAACGCCGAGACCCAGGACATCGAACCGGGTCTGCCGACGCCCGTGGTGATTACCGTCTATTCCGACCGCAGCTTCACCTTCATCACCAAAACGCCGCCGGCCGCCGTGCTGCTGAAGAAGGCCGCTGGTATCAAGTCCGGCTCAGGCGAGCCGAACAAGAAGAAGGTCGGGACCGTGACCCGCGAGCAGCTCGAAGAGATCGCCAAGACCAAGGAGCCGGATCTGACGGCTGCCGATCTCGACGCCGCCGTGCGTACCATTGCCGGTAGTGCCCGTAGCATGGGCCTCAACGTGGAGGGCCTCTGATCATGGCTAAATTGACCAAGCGTGCCAAGCTGATCAACGAAAAGGTCGAGGCCGGTAAGGTCTACTCCCTGGAAGAAGCCGTGGCGCTGCTCAACGAGCTGTCCACCGTCAAGTTCAAGGAGTCGCTGGACGTCGCCATCAACCTCGGCGTAGACCCGCGTAAATCCGACCAGGTAGTGCGTGGCGCCACCGTCATGCCTAACGGTACCGGCAAGGACGTGCGCGTTGCCGTCTTTACCCAGGGTGCCAACGCCGATGCCGCCAAGGAAGCCGGTGCCGATATCGTCGGCATGGACGACCTGGCCGAGCAGGTCAAGAAGGGCCAGCTCGATTTCGACGTGGTCATCGCGTCACCGGATGCCATGCGCGTGGTCGGCCAACTGGGTCAGATCCTCGGTCCGCGCGGCCTGATGCCGAACCCCAAGGTCGGCACCGTGACCCCCGATGTGGTCACCGCCGTCAAGAACGCCAAGGCTGGCCAGGTGCGTTTCCGTACCGACAAGAACGGTATCATCCACACCACCCTGGGCAAGGTCGATTTCGATGCTGCCGCGATTCAGGGCAACCTCGAGGCGCTGGTCGCCGACCTCAAGAAGCTCAAGCCGAGCACGTCCAAGGGTGTGTATTTCAAGAAGATGACCCTGTCCACCACCATGGGCCCGGGCATCACCGTCGATCACTCGGCCCTGGCGTGATCGCCAGGCGAGCATCGACGCAACAGGCAGTAACTTTGCGGTCCCCGTGCGCGGCGTCAAGGCGTAACGGCGGGGCACCGTCAAAGACCGCAGGCGCCGCTCTTCGGAGCGGCTTAATCGCCCCTTGAGGGGGCCTGCGCAGATGGTGTGGCCGCCAGTCATCTGGTGAGCACCATCACCCGGTACCCCCGCAGTGCCAGCCGGCAGGCGGGGGAGATGGTAACCACCGGAATGCTCGATACGGGCTTCCGGCACGAAGGAGTGATCACCGTGCCACTAGCACTCGAAGGCAAGAAAGCGATCGTTGCCGAGGTCAGTGAAGCGGCCAAGGATGCGCTCTCCGTCGTCGTTGCCGACTCGCGTGGCGTTGCCGTAGGGGCAATGACCGACCTGCGCAAGCAGGCTCGCGAGAATGGCGTGCAGATCCGTGTTGTGCGCAACACCCTGGCACGCCGCGCCCTCGAGGGTACTCCTTGGGAGTGCCTGAACGAGACGTTCTCGGGTCCGACCATGCTGGCCTTCTCCTATGAGCATCCGGGCGCCGCCGCTCGCCTGTTCAAGGAGTTCGCCAAGTCTGAGAAGGACTTCGAGGTCAAGGCGCTGGCATACGAAGGCGAGTTCATCCCGGCTTCCGACCTGGATCGCCTGGCAACGCTGCCGACCTACGACGAGGCCATCGCCAAGCTGATGTCCGTCATGAAGGAAGCGTCGGCCGGCAAGCTGGTTCGTACTCTCGCTGCGCTGCGTGACCAGAAGCAGGAAGAGGCCGCCTGAACGGCGAACTCGAACGTGCTGTCTGAATCGAACACTGTATCAACGAGCGCTCGGGCGACCGAGGCTCCCGCAAAGTTAGGAATGTGAAAATGGCACTGACCAAAGAAGACATCATCAACGCCGTCGCCGACATGTCCGTGATGGAAGTCGCCGAGCTGGTCGAAGCGATGGAAGAGAAGTTCGGCGTGTCCGCCGCCGCTGCCGTCGTGGCTGGCCCGGCTGCCGCTGGTGAGGCTGCTGAAGAGCAGACCGAGTTCGACCTGGTGCTGACTGGCGCTGGCGAGAAGAAGGTCAACGTGATCAAGGTCGTTCGCGAGATCACCGGCCTGGGCCTGAAGGAAGCCAAGGGTGCCGTCGACGGCGCGCCGGCGACCATCAAGGAAGCGATGTCCAAGGACGACGCTGAAGAAGCCAAGAAAAAGCTGGAAGAAGCCGGCGCGTCCGTGGAGCTCAAGTAATCCTTGTGCCCATGGCTTCACGCGCTGCGTAAGCTTCCACGGCTGGTGGCGGGACACCCGCTGCCGGCCTTTTTCTGTTGTTACTAGCCGGCCGCCATGTTGGCGTAGCCGCTAGCCGAATTCCGACGGCGAGCTCTCATACGGGGGCTTGCCGTCAGCGCCTGACGGTAGTGCTCTCGTCGGGTGGCGCCGACACGCATCGGTCACCCATGGTGAACAAGCTGGGGAATACAGATGGCTTACTCATACACTGAGAAAAAACGCATCCGCAAGGATTTCGGCAAACTGCCCCAAGTGATGGATGTGCCCTACCTGCTGGCCATCCAGCTTGATTCCTACTACGACTTCCTCCAGCAGGATCGGGCGCCGGAAGAACGCATGGAGATCGGCCTCAATGCCGCCTTCAAGTCGGTCTTCCCGATCGAGAGCTTCTCGGGCAACGCCGCGCTCGAATACGTCAGCTACCGTTTCGGCACCCCGGCTTTCGATGTCAAGGAGTGCCAGCTGCGCGGCGTTACCTACTCTGCACCGCTGCGCGTCAAGGTACGCCTGATCATCTACGATCGCGAGTCATCCAACAAGGCGATCAAGGACATCAAGGAGCAGGAAGTCTACATGGGGGAGATCCCCCTGATGACCGAGAACGGTACCTTCGTCGTCAACGGTACCGAGCGCGTCATCGTCTCCCAGCTGCACCGCTCGCCGGGCGTGTTCTTCGACCATGACAAGGGCAAGAGCCACTCTTCCGGCAAGCTGCTCTACTCGGCTCGCGTGATTCCTTACCGCGGCTCGTGGCTCGACTTCGAGTTCGATCCCAAGGACAGCGTGTTCGTGCGCATCGACCGTCGCCGCAAGCTGCCGGCCTCGGTGCTGCTGCGCGCGCTGGGTATGAGCGCCGAAGAGATCCTCGAGCAGTTCTTCGAGACCAGCACCTTCCATATCGAGAAGTCCGGCTTCTCGGTGGATCTGGTGCCGTCACGCCTGCGCGGTGAGACCGCCACCTTCGACATCAAGGATGTCGATGGCAGCGTGATCGTCGAGGAAGGCCGCCGGGTGACCCAGAAGCATATCCGGCAGATGGAAAAGTCGGGCCTCGAGCGTCTCGAGGTGCCGATGGAGTACCTGTACGGCAAGACCCTGGCCCGCGATCAGGTCGACCCCAACAGCGGCGAGCTGATCTGCGAGTGCAACACCGAGATCACGCCGGAGCTGATGGAGAAGCTGGCCCAGGCCGGTATCACCACCCTCGAGACGCTGTACACCAACGATCTCGACTGCGGTCCGTTCATCTCCGACACCTTGAAGCTCGATACCACCCGGTCGCAGCTCGAGGCGCTGGTCGAGATCTACCGCATGATGCGCCCCGGCGAGCCGCCCACCAAGGAGGCCGCCGAGACGCTGTTCCGCAACCTGTTCTTCAGCGAAGACCGCTACGACCTGTCGGGCGTTGGCCGTATGAAGTTCAATCGCCGCCTGCGCCGCGAGGGCGACACCGGCTCCGGCGTGCTCGACAACCAGGACATCATCGACGTGCTCAGGGAGCTGATTGCGATCCGCAACGGCTTCGGCGACGTCGATGACATCGATCACCTGGGCAATCGTCGCATCCGCTGCGTTGGCGAGATGGCTGAGAACCAGTTCCGCGTTGGCCTGGTGCGCGTCGAGCGTGCGGTCAAGGAACGCCTCTCCATGGCCGAAAGCGAAGGCCTGATGCCGCAGGACCTGATCAACGCCAAGCCCGTCGCCGCGGCGGTCAAGGAGTTCTTCGGTTCCAGCCAGCTGTCGCAGTTCATGGACCAGAACAACCCGCTCTCCGAGGTGACCCACAAGCGTCGCGTGTCGGCGCTCGGCCCAGGCGGCCTGACCCGCGAGCGCGCCGGTTTCGAGGTGCGTGACGTTCACGCCACCCACTACGGCCGGCTGTGCCCGATCGAGACGCCGGAAGGCCCCAACATCGGCCTGATCAACTCGCTGGCCACCTACAGCCACACCAACAGCTACGGTTTCCTCGAGACACCGTACCGCAAGGTCGTCGATCGTCAGGTCACCGACGACGTGGTGCACCTCTCGGCGATCGAGGAGGGCGACTTCATCATCGCCCAGGCCTCGGCCACCGTCGACGAGTCGAACAAGCTGATCGACGACCTGGTGCAGGTCCGCCACCGCGGCGAGACCACCTTCATGGCGCCCGACAAGGTGACCCTGATGGACGTCTCGCCGCGCCAGGTGGTGTCGGTAGCCGCGGCGCTGATCCCGTTCCTCGAGCACGATGACGCCAACCGCGCCCTGATGGGCTCGAACATGCAGCGTCAGGCGGTGCCGACCCTGCGTGCCGACAAGCCGCTGGTGGGGACCGGCATGGAGCGCTTCGTGGCCCGCGACTCCGGCGTCTGCGCCGTGGCCGGCCGCGGCGGTGTGATCGACTCGGTCGACGCCAAGCGCATCGTGGTGCGGGTCAACGAGGATGAGATCATCGGCGGCGAAGCCGGCGTCGATATCTACAACCTGACCAAGTACGTGCGTTCCAACCAGAATACCTGCATGAACCAGCGTCCCATCGTGCGCCCCGGCGACGAAGTGGCGCGCGGCGACATCCTCGCCGACGGCCCGTCCGTCGACATGGGCGACCTGGCCTTGGGCCAGAACATGCGCATCGCCTTCATGCCCTGGAATGGCTACAACTTCGAGGACTCGATCCTGGTCTCGGAGCGCGTGGTGCAGGAAGATCGCTTCACCACCATCCACATCCAGGAACTGACCTGTGTGTCCCGCGACACCAAGCTGGGCGCCGAGGAGATCACCTCGGACATTCCCAACGTCGGTGAGTCGGCCCTCGGCAAGCTCGACGAGGCCGGCGTGGTCTACATCGGTGCCGAAGTCGGCCCCGGCGACATCCTGGTCGGCAAGGTCACGCCCAAGGGCGAGACCCAGCTGACCCCGGAAGAGAAGCTGCTGCGTGCGATCTTCGGCGAGAAGGCCAGCGACGTGAAGGACACCTCGCTGCGCGCGCCGACCGGCATGCGCGGTACCGTGATCGACGTCCAGGTCTTCACACGCGACGGCGTGGAGAAGGACTCACGGGCGCTGTCCATCGAGCAGATGCAGCTCGACGAAGTGCGCAAGGATCTCCAGGAGACCTATCGCATCGCCGAAGACGCCACCTTCGAGCGCCTCAAGCGCACCCTCGACGGCCAGGCCGTCAACGGTGGGCCCAAGCTCAAGAAGGGCGACGTGCTCAGCGAGGAGTACCTCGAGGAGCTGCCGCGTCAGCAGTGGTTCAAGCTGCGTCTGCAGGACGAGTCGCTCAACGAGCTGCTGGCCCAGGCCGACGAGCAGCTCGAGAACCGTCGCAAGGAGATGGACGAGCGATTCGAGGACAAGAAGCGCAAGCTGACGCAGGGCGACGACCTGGCGCCGGGCGTGCTCAAGATCGTCAAGGTCTACATGGCGGTCAAGCGGCGCATCCAGCCGGGCGACAAGATGGCCGGGCGTCACGGTAACAAGGGCGTCATCTCGGCCATCATGCCGATCGAGGACATGCCCTTCGACGCCGGTGGCGAGCCGGTCGACGTGGTGCTCAACCCGCTCGGCGTCCCTTCGCGGATGAACGTCGGTCAGGTCCTCGAGACCCACCTCGGCATGGCCGCGCGTGGCCTGGGGATGAAGATCGAGCGCATGCTGCGCGAGGCTCGCGACCAGCAGGTCGGTGAGATCCGTGAGTTCCTCGGCAAGATCTACAACACCGCGGGTACCCGTCATGAGGACATCGATTCGCTGTCCGACGACGAGGTGATCGCCCTGGCCAAGAACCTGCAGGGCGGCGTGCCCATGGCGACCCCGGTCTTCGACGGCGCCAAGGAGCACGAGATCAAGCACCTGCTGACCCTCGCCGACCTGCCGGATTCCGGTCAGATGACGCTGTTCGACGGGCGTACCGGCGAATCCTTCGACCGGCCGGTGACGGTGGGCTACATGTACATGTTGAAGCTCAACCACCTGGTCGATGACAAGATGCACGCGCGTTCTACCGGCTCCTACTCGCTGGTCACCCAGCAGCCGCTGGGCGGCAAGGCGCAGTTCGGTGGTCAGCGCTTTGGCGAGATGGAGGTCTGGGCGCTGGAGGCGTACGGCGCGGCCTATACCCTCCAGGAGATGCTCACGGTCAAGTCCGACGATGTCGAAGGGCGGACCAAGATGTACAAGAGCATCGTCGACGGCGACCACACCATGCAGGCAGGCATGCCGGAATCCTTCAATGTGCTGGTGAAGGAAATCCGCTCGCTGGGCATCGATATCGAGTTAGAGAGCTAGGAGCCCCCCAATGAAAGATTTGGTGAAAGTCCTCAAATCGCAGGCTCAGTCCGAAGAGTTTGACGCGATCAAGATTACGCTCGCGTCACCGGAAATGATCCGCTCCTGGTCCTACGGCGAAGTGAAGAAGCCCGAGACCATCAACTACCGCACCTTCAAGCCGGAGCGGGATGGCTTGTTCTGCGCCAAGATCTTCGGTCCGGTGAAGGACTACGAGTGCCTGTGCGGCAAGTACAAGCGCATGAAGCACCGTGGCATCATCTGCGAGAAGTGCGGCGTCGAGGTGACCAAGGCCGCGGTGCGCCGCGAGCGCATGGGCCATATCGAGCTGGCCAGCCCCGTTGCGCACATCTGGTTCCTCAAGTCGCTGCCGTCGCGCATCGGCATGTTCCTCGACATGACCCTGCGTGACATCGAGCGGGTGCTCTACTTCGAGAGCTTCGTGGTCATCGACCCGGGCATGACCACGCTGGAGCGTGGCCAGTTGCTCAACGACGAGCAGTACTTCGAGGCCCTCGAGGAGTTCGGTGACGACTTCGACGCCCGCATGGGCGCCGAAGCGGTACAGGCGCTGCTCAAGGACATCGATCTGGCCGAGGAGATCGACCGGTTGCGCGAAGAGATTCCGCAGACCAACTCCGAGACCAAGATCAAGAAGCTGTCCAAGCGCCTCAAGCTGCTCGAGGCCTTCTACAAGTCCGGCAATGCGCCGGCGTGGATGGTCATGGAAGTGCTGCCGGTGCTGCCGCCGGACCTGCGTCCGCTGGTGCCGCTGGACGGCGGCCGCTTCGCGACCTCGGATCTCAACGATCTGTACCGCCGGGTGATCAACCGCAACAACCGCCTCAAGCGGCTGCTCGACCTCAATGCGCCGGACATCATCGTGCGCAACGAGAAGCGCATGCTGCAGGAGTCGGTGGATGCGCTGCTCGACAACGGCCGCCGCGGCCGCGCCATCACCGGTTCCAACAAGCGCCCGCTGAAGTCGCTGGCCGACATGATCAAGGGCAAGCAGGGGCGCTTCCGCCAGAACCTGCTGGGCAAGCGCGTCGACTACTCCGGCCGTTCGGTGATTACCGTCGGTCCGACCCTGCGTCTGCACCAGTGCGGCCTGCCCAAGAAGATGGCGCTGGAGCTGTTCAAGCCGTTCATCTACTCCAAGCTGCAGTCGCTGGGCTACGCCTCGACGATCAAGGCGGCCAAGAAGATGGTCGAGCGCGAGCTGCCCGAGGTGTGGGACATCCTCGCCGACGTCATCCGCGAGCACCCGGTGCTGCTCAACCGCGCGCCGACCCTGCACCGCCTCGGCATCCAGGCCTTCGAGCCGCTGCTGATCGAGGGCAAGGCGATCCAGCTGCACCCGCTGGTGTGTGCCGCCTACAACGCCGACTTCGACGGTGACCAGATGGCGGTCCACGTGCCGCTGACCCTGGAAGCCCAGCTCGAGGCGCGGGCGCTGATGATGGCCACCAACAACGTGCTGTCGCCGGCCAACGGCGAGCCGATCATCGTGCCGTCCCAGGACGTGGTGCTGGGTCTGTATTACATGACCCGCGAGAAGATCAACGCCAAGGGCGAGGGGATGGTCTTTTCCAACCTCAAGGAGGTCGAGCGCGCCTACGGGACCCAGAGCGTCTCCATGCACGCTCGCGTCAAGGTGCGTCTGACCGAGTACCTGGCGGAGGAAGAGGGCGGTGAGAAGATCGAGCAGACCTCGATTTTTGATACCACCGTGGGCCGTGCCCTGTTGTTCCGTATTCTGCCCAAGGGGGCGCCTTTCGAACTGGTCAACCAGCCGATGAAGAAGAAGGCGATCTCCAAGCTGATCAACGAGGTCTACCGCCGCGCCGGCCTCAAGGAAGCGGTGATCTTCGCCGACCAGCTGATGTACACTGGCTTCCGCATGGCGACCTGGTCCGGCGCCTCGATCGGCGTCAACGACTTCGTCATCCCCGAGTCCAAGAAGGGCATCGTCGATGCCGCTGAGGACGAGGTGAAGGAGATCGAGGATCAGTTCTCCTCGGGCCTGGTCACCGCCGGCGAGAAGTACAACAAGGTCATCGACATCTGGTCCAAGGCCAACGACAAGGTGGCCAAGGCGATGATGGCGGGGATCTCCAAGGAGACCGTGGTCGACCGCGACGGCAACGAGGTGGAGCAGGACTCGTTCAACAGCGTGTTCATCATGGCCGACTCCGGGGCCCGTGGTAGTGCCGCCCAGATCCGCCAGCTGGCGGGCATGCGTGGCCTGATGGCCAAGCCCGACGGCTCGATCATCGAGACCCCGATCACCGCCAACTTCCGTGAGGGCCTGAACGTACTGCAGTACTTCATCTCCACCCACGGCGCCCGTAAGGGCCTGGCGGATACGGCACTCAAGACCGCCAACTCCGGCTACCTGACCCGTCGTCTGGTCGACGTGGCCCAGGACCTGGTGATCACCGAGACCGACTGTGGCACCGAAGAGGGCCTGACCCTGCACCCGGTGATCGAGGGCGGCGACATCATCGTCTCTCTGGCACAGCGCGTGCTGGGCCGGGTGGTGGCGCAGGACGTCATCGATCCGAGCAACGACGAAGTGCTGATTCCGCGCGGCACCCTGCTCGACGAGAAGTGGTGCGCCGAGCTTGACACCATGGGCGTCGACGAGATCGTGGTACGCTCGACCATCGCCTGCGAGACCGCCCACGGCGTGTGCTCGGCCTGTTACGGTCGCGACCTGGCGCGCGGTCATCAGGTCAATATCGGCGAGTCGGTGGGCGTCATCGCCGCCCAGTCGATCGGCGAGCCGGGCACCCAGCTGACCATGCGTACCTTCCACATCGGTGGTGCCGCCTCGCGGGCCTCGGCGGTGGATAGTGTCCAGGTCAAGCACGGTGGACGCGTGCGCCTGCACAACATCAAGTCGGTGGAGCGTGCCGATGGCAAGCTGGTGGTGGTTTCGCGCTCCAGCGCCCTGGCCGTCGCCGACGACCACGGCCGTGAGCGCGAGTACTACAAGCTGCCCTACGGCGCCGAGCTGTCGGTCAAGGACGGCGATGCCGTCGACGCCGGCCAGGCGGTGGCCAAGTGGGATCCGCACACCCACCCCATCGTCGCCGAGGTCGAGGGCAAGGTGCAGTACATCGACATGGATGAAGGCATCTCCATCCACCGCAGCGTGGACGAGATGACCGGCCTGTCATCGATCGAGGTGATCGAGTCGGCGGCGCGTCCCGCCGCCGGCCGCGAAAAGCGCCCGATGATCATGCTGACCAACGACGCCGGCGAGCATGTGGCACTGCCGGGGTCCAATACCCCGGTGCAGTACCTGCTGCCGGGCAAGGCGATCATCTCGGCGGAGAACGGCGCCAAGGTGGGCATTGGCGAGGTCGTGGCGCGCATCCCGGTGGAGGCGTCCGGCAACAAGGACATCACCGGTGGTCTGCCCCGCGTCGCCGACCTGTTCGAGGCGCGCAAGCCGAAAGAACCGGCGATCCTGGCCGAGATCAGCGGCGTGATCAGCTTCGGCAAGGAGACCAAGGGCAAGCGCCGTCTGGCGATCACCCCGGAATCCGGCGATCCGTTCGAGATGCTGATTCCCAAGTGGCGCCAGATCGCGGTGTTCGAAGGCGAGACCGTCGAGCGCGGTGAGGTGATCTCCGACGGCCCCAGCAGCCCCCACGATATCCTGCGCCTGCTGGGTGTGGCCGAGCTGGCCAAGTACATCACCGCCGAGGTGCAGGAGGTCTACCGTCTGCAGGGCGTGGGCATCAACGACAAGCACATCGAAGTGATCGTGCGTCAGATGCTGCGCAAGATCGAGATCACCGATGCCGGTGACTCCAGTTTCATCACCGGCGATCAGGTCGAGCTGGTGCGGGTGCTGGAAGAGAACGCGCGGCTGGCGGCGGGGGACAAGTTCCCCGCCAAGTACGACCGCCTGCTGCTCGGCATCACCAAGGCCAGCCTGGCCACCGAGTCGTTCATCTCCGCGGCCTCCTTCCAGGAGACCACGCGGGTGCTGACCGAGGCGGCGGTGACCGGCAAGCGCGATTACCTGCGCGGCCTCAAGGAAAACGTGGTGGTGGGACGCCTGATCCCGGCCGGTACCGGCCTCACCCACCACGCCGAGCGCAAGCGCAAGCGTGAAGACGCCGAGCGTACGCTTAGCCCGTCGGCCTTCGATGTCGAGCAGGAGTTGGGCGCCCAGCTCACCGCCCTCGATGCCGATGACGACGACATCTAGGCAGTGTCTTGCAGTGCGGCGCCGGCAGCGGCGCCGCACTGGTCGGGCCTAGGCTTGACGGGCATTGCAGCAAGACAGTAGAATGCGCAGCCTTTAATAGTGGGGTGGGTACGCCCGCACCCACAGAAAAGGCTAAGGCAATCATTGGAGTCAGCAACAGACCATGGCAACTATCAATCAGCTCGTGCGCAAGCCGCGCAAGCGCCCCGTCGCCAAGAGCGACGTGCCGGCGCTGCAGGCCTGCCCGCAAAAGCGCGGCGTTTGCACCCGCGTCTACACCACCACCCCGAAGAAGCCGAACTCGGCCCTGCGTAAGGTGTGCCGCGTACGCCTGACCAACGGCTACGAAGTGTCGTCCTACATCGGCGGTGAAGGCCACAACCTCCAGGAGCACTCCGTGGTCCTGATTCGCGGTGGCCGCGTCAAGGATTTGCCGGGTGTGCGCTATCACACCGTGCGCGGCGCTCTCGACACCTCCGGTGTCCAGAACCGCAAGCAGGGCCGTTCCAAGTACGGCACCAAGCGTCCCAAGTCCTAAGTCGGGGCGTCACGACACACAGCATTGCAACGGTCAGATAAGAGTAAGGTCGAGCGGCCTGCGTGGCGAGTCTCGGGTTTACCTGAAGGACCCTTTACTGAGGGCTTATCATGCCTAGAAGAAGAGTAGCAGCGAAGCGCGAGATTCTGCCGGATCCCAAATTCGGAAGTGAGCGCCTGGCCAAGTTCATGAACCACCTGATGATCAGCGGCAAGAAGTCTGTTGCTGAGAAGATCGTCTATGGTGCACTCGATATCGTCATCGAGCGCAGCAAGGAAGAGCCGCTGGAGATTTTCGACAAGGCGCTGGAAACCATCCAGCCCATGGTCGAGGTCAAGTCTCGTCGGGTCGGTGGTGCAACCTACCAGGTGCCCGTGGAAGTTCGTCCCTCTCGCCGTCAGGCCCTGGCCATGCGCTGGCTGGTAGACGCCGCTCGCAACCGTGGTGAAAAGACCATGGTGCAGCGTCTCGCCGGCGAAATGCTGGATGCCGCCGAGGGCAAGGGTGCGGCAGTCAAGAAGCGCGAAGACGTGCACCGCATGGCAGAAGCCAACAAGGCCTTCTCCCACTACCGGTTCTAAGCACGGCGCGCTCGCCGACTTCCATACACGACGTGCTGCCCTGGCGGGTGGCACGTGCAACCAATGGGGAATTCCATCGTGGCACGCAAGACTCCGCTCAAGCGTTACCGCAACATTGGTATCGTCGCCCACGTTGACGCCGGTAAGACAACTACCACCGAGCGTGTCCTGTTCTATACCGGCCTGTCGCACAAGGTTGGCGAGGTTCATGATGGCGCGGCCACCATGGACTGGATGGAGCAGGAGCAGGAGCGTGGTATCACCATCACCTCCGCGGCGACCACCTGCTTCTGGCAGGGCATGAACAAGCAGTTCGATGAGCACCGCATCAACATCATCGACACTCCCGGGCACGTCGACTTCACTATCGAAGTCGAGCGTTCGCTGCGCGTGCTCGACGGTGCCGTCGTGGTGCTGTGCGGCTCCTCCGGCGTGCAGCCGCAGACCGAGACCGTGTGGCGTCAGGCCAACAAGTACGAAGTGCCGCGCATGGTGTTCGTCAACAAGATGGACCGTGCCGGTGCCGACTTCTTCATGGTCGTCGACCAGCTCAAGGAGCGCCTGGGCGCCAATGCGGTACCGATCCAGATCAACTGGGGCACCGAGGAAGAGTTCAAGGGCGTCATCGACCTGCTGCAGATGAAGGCGATTCTGTGGAACGAAGACGACCTGGGCATGAGCTATGACCTGGCCGACATTCCTGCTGAGCTGCAGGAAACCGCAGAGAAGTATCGCGAGGAGATGGTCGAGGCCGCTGCCGAAGGCTCCGAAGAGCTGATGGACAAGTACCTCGAGGGCGGCGAGCTGACCATCGAAGAGATCAAGGCCGGCCTGCGCGCGCGCACCCTGGCCAACGAGATCGTGCTGGTCACCTGCGGCTCGGCGTTCAAGAACAAGGGCGTCCAGGCGGTACTCGACGGCGTCATCGAGTTCATGCCGTCACCCACCGAGGTCAAGGCCATCGAGGGTGAGCTGGACGACAAGGATGGCACCATCGCCACCCGTGAGGCTGACGACAGCGCGCCGTTCGCCGCGCTGGCGTTCAAGATTGCCACCGATCCGTTCGTCGGCACCCTGACCTTCATTCGCGTCTATTCGGGCGTGCTCAAGTCGGGTGACAGCATCTTCAACTCGGTCAAGAGCAAGAAGGAGCGCGTCGGCCGTATCGTGCAGATGCACTCCAACTCGCGCGAGGAGATCAAAGAGGTCTACGCCGGCGATATCGCCGCCTGTATCGGCCTCAAGGATGTCACTACCGGCGACACCCTGTGCGATCTCAACGACAAGATCGTCCTCGAGCGCATGGAGTTCCCGGATCCGGTGATCTCGGTGGCCGTCGAGCCGAAGTCCAAGGCCGACCAGGAGAAGATGGGGGTGGCCCTCGGTAAGCTGGCCCAGGAGGATCCGTCCTTCCAGGTTCGCACCGACGAGGAGACCGGACAGACCATCATCTCCGGCATGGGCGAGCTGCACCTCGATATCATCGTCGACCGCATGCGTCGCGAGTTTAAGGTCGACGCCAACATCGGCAAGCCGCAGGTCGCCTACCGCGAAACCATTCGCGGCAGCGTCGAGCAGGAAGGCAAGTTCGTGCGCCAGTCCGGCGGTCGTGGCCAGTTCGGCCATGTCTGGCTGCGCATTGAGCCTTTCACCGAAGCGGAAAAGGAAGAGGACGAAGAAGTCCACTTCAAGTTCTCCTCCGAAATCGTCGGCGGCGTGGTTCCCAAGGAATACGTGCCGGCCGTCGAGAAAGGGGCCTATGAGCAGCTGCAAAACGGTGTCATCGCGGGCTACCCGATGATCGACGTCAAGGTCACGCTGTATGATGGCTCCTATCACGACGTGGACTCCAACGAGACCGCGTTCAAGATCGCCTCTTCCATGGCGATCAAAGAAGGTGCCAGAAAGGCCAAGGCCGTGCTGCTGGAGCCGATGATGAAGGTCGAAGTCGTGACCCCCGAGGATTTCATGGGTGACGTCATGGGCGACCTGAACCGTCGTCGCGGTCTGGTGCAGGGCATGGATGACTCGTCTTCGGGCAAGATCATCCGCGCAATGGTGCCGCTGGGTGAGATGTTCGGTTATGCGACCGACCTGCGCTCTCAGACCCAGGGCCGCGCAAGCTACTCCATGGAGTTTGCAAAGTACGACGAGGCGCCCTCCAGCGTCGTTGAAGCCGTCATCAACCAGAACGGTTAACCGTTAGCTAACGTAAAGAGGTTATAGCAGTGGCTAAGGAAAAATTTGAACGTTCCAAACCGCACGTCAACGTCGGCACCATCGGTCACGTCGACCACGGTAAGACCACGCTGACTGCGGCCCTGACTCGCGTGTCTGCCGAAGTGTTCGGCGGCGAATGGCGCCAGTTCGACAGCATCGACAACGCTCCGGAAGAGCGTGAGCGCGGCATCACCATCGCCACCGCTCACGTCGAGTATCAGTCCGAAGAGCGCCACTACGCGCACGTCGACTGCCCGGGCCACGCCGACTACGTCAAGAACATGATCACCGGTGCTGCCCAGATGGACGGCGCTATCCTGGTCTGTTCCGCAGCCGACGGCCCCATGCCGCAGACCCGCGAACACATCCTGCTGTCGCGTCAGGTCGGCGTGCCGTACATCGTCGTGTTCCTGAACAAGGCCGACATGGTCGACGACGAAGAGCTGCTCGAGCTGGTCGAGATGGAAGTTCGTGAACTCCTCTCCGAGTACGACTTCCCGGGCGACGACACCCCGATCATCATCGGCTCTGCGCTAATGGCGCTGAACGGTGAAGATGACAACGGCATGGGTACCACCGCCGTTGCCAACCTGATCAAGGCCCTGGACGAGTACATCCCGGAGCCGGAGCGTGCCATCGATCAGCCGTTCCTGATGCCGATCGAGGACGTGTTCTCCATCTCGGGTCGTGGCACCGTGGTCACCGGCCGTATTGAGCGCGGTATCGTCAAGGCTGGCGAAGAGATCGAGATCGTCGGTATCAAGGACACTACCAAGACTACCGTCACCGGTGTCGAGATGTTCCGCAAGCTGCTCGACGAAGGTCGTGCCGGTGAGAACGTCGGCGCCCTGCTGCGCGGCACCAAGCGTGACGACGTCGAGCGTGGCCAGGTCCTGGCCAAGCCGGGCACCATCAACCCGCACACCGTCTTCGAAGCCGAAGTCTACGTGCTGTCCAAGGAAGAGGGCGGTCGTCACACGCCGTTCTTCAAGGGCTATCGTCCGCAGTTCTACTTCCGTACCACCGACGTGACCGGTACCTGTGAACTGCCGGAAGGCGTTGAGATGGTCATGCCGGGCGACAACGTCAAGATGGTTGTCACCCTGATCGCTCCGATCGCCATGGAAGACGGCCTGCGCTTCGCGATCCGCGAAGGCGGCCGTACCGTCGGCGCCGGTGTTGTCGCCAAGATCATCCAGTAAGCCTTAGGCTCGCCCGATGATCGAAGGGGGCTCCTGCGGGGGCCCCCTTTCTGCGCATGTTTTCGCCAGAGTGTTTGACTCCGGCTGACACCATGCCTATAATGCGCATCCTTTGAATGCGTGGGTAGACGGCTCGCGCCGTCGACATCCATTGGAGTTTAGGGCAAATGCAGAACCAGAAGATTCGCATTCGGTTGAAAGCGTTCGACCATCGCCTGATCGACCAGTCCGCCGCGGAGATCGTAGAAACCGCCAAGCGTACCGGTGCTCAGGTGCGCGGTCCGATCCCGCTGCCGACCAATCGTGAGCGCTATACCATCCTGATCTCGCCGCACGTCAACAAGGACGCGCGCGACCAGTATGAGATTCGCACTCACAAGCGTGTGCTCGACATCGTCGAACCCACCGAAAAGACCGTTGACGCACTGATGAAGCTCGACCTCGCCGCCGGCGTGGACGTGCAAATCAAACTCGACTGAGACCTCACTAGACACTTGCGGCCCAGCGCCCGGCTTACAGATCGCCGAGCAGCAGCCGCCACGCCGGGATGGCGTCATACAACGTGCTAGTGGAATGCTCTGGAAAGGGCAGCCATAGCGGGTGATAGCCCCGTACACTATTAGGAGACTGAACATGACTATCGGTTTAGTCGGTAAGAAGGCGGGCATGACCCGTGTCTTCACCGAAGATGGCGCATCCGTGCCTGTAACCGTTATCGAGGTTGAGCCTAACCGCGTGACTCGCGTCAAGACCGTCGATGCCGACGGCTATAGCGCAGTCCAGGTGACAACCGGTTCCCGCAAGGCCAAGCACCTGACCAAGGCGCAAGCTGGACAGTTTGCCAAGGCAGGTACCGAGGCCGGTCGTTCACTGATGGAATTTCGTCTCGCCGAAGGCGACGAAGCTCCGGAAGTGGGTGGCGAACTCACCGTATCCCTCTTCGAAGCTGGTCAGATCATCGATGTGACCGGTACCTCCAAGGGCAAGGGCTTCCAAGGCGCCGTCAAGCGCTGGAACTTCCGCACCCAGGACAACACCCACGGCAACTCGCTGTCGCATCGCGCGCCGGGTTCCATCGGCATGTGCCAGACCCCGGGTCGCGTCTTCAAGGGCAAGAAGATGGCCGGTCAGATGGGCAATGTCCGCTGCACCGTGCAGAGCCTGGAAGTCGTCCGTGTCGACGCCGAACGCAACCTGCTGCTGATCAAGGGCGCTGTCCCTGGTGCGCCGGGTAGCGATGTCGTCGTGCGCTCTTCCGTCAAAGCTCGCTGAGGGGGTTGGAACCGATGAATTTGAATCTCGCAGGTGCCAGCGCCGGCACTGTCGAAGTGTCCGATGCGACCTTTGGCAAAGAATTCAACGAAGCACTGGTACACCAGGTCGTCACCGCCTATCTGGCCGGTGGTCGCCAGGGTAGCCGTGCCCAGAAGAACCGCTCTGACGTGCGCGGCGGTGGCAAGAAGCCGTGGCGCCAGAAGGGCACCGGTCGTGCCCGTGCCGGTACCATCCGCTCGCCGCTGTGGCGCAGTGGCGGTGTGACCTTTGCAGCGCGTCCCCAGGACCACTCGCAAAAGGTCAACCGCAAGATGTACCGTGCGGCGATGCGCTCGATCCTCTCGGAGCTGGTGCGTCAGGAGCGCCTGGTGGCGGTCGAGGAGATCACCGTCGACGCACCCAAGACCAAGCAGCTGGTCGCCAAGCTCGGCGAGCTGGGTCTGGAGAAGGTGCTGATCGTCACCGAAGAGGTCGACGAGAAGCTTTACCTGGCCGCCCGCAACATCCCCAACGTGGATGTGGTGGACGTTGCCGCTGCCGACCCGGTGAGCCTGGTCGCCTTCGACAAGGTGCTGGTCACCGTCTCTGCTCTGCGTAAATTCGAGGAGAAGCTGGCATGAACCAGGAACGTGTATTCAAGGTTCTGCTTGGTCCGCACATGACCGAGAAGGCCGCCTTCGCCGCTGAGCGCAATCAGTATGTGTTCAAGGTGGCGGATGACGCGACCAAGCCGGAAATCAAGAAGGCCGTCCAGGCTCTCTTCGGCAAGAAGGTCGATCGCGTGCAGGTCCTGAACATGAAGGGCAAGACCAAGCGCACCGCACATGGCATCGGCCAGCGCAAGGGTTACCGCAAGGCGTATGTGACCCTGGCCGCGGGCGAGACGCTCGAAGACTTCTCTGGCGCCGAATAAGGGCAGGAGTACGGATCATGGCAGTAGTCAAGACTAAACCCACTTCCGCCGGTCGTCGTCACGTCGTCAAGATCGTCAACGACGAGATCTACAAGGGCCGCGCTTACGCGCCGCTGCTTGAGAAGAAGTCCAAGTCCGGTGGACGTAACAACAACGGTCGCATCACCACCCGCCACGTGGGCGGTGGTCACCGTCAGCACTATCGTATGGTCGACTTCAAGCGCACCAAGGATGGCGTTCCCGCCGTCGTTGAGCGCATCGAGTATGACCCAAACCGCAGTGCCCACATTGCACTGCTCAAGTACCTGGACGGCGAGCGCCGCTACGTCATCGCGCCCAAGGGCGTGAAGGCGGGCGATACCCTCGAGTCCGGCGTCAACGCAGCCATCAAGCGGGGCAATACCCTGCCGCTGCGTAACATCCCGGTGGGCTCCACCGTGCACTGCATCGAGCTGAAGCCCGGCAAGGGCGCACAGATCGCACGCAGCGCCGGTACCAGTGCTCAGCTGGTCGCCCGCGAAGGCAATTATGCTTCGCTGCGCCTTCGCTCCGGCGAGATGCGCAAGGTCCTGGCCGAGTGCCGTGCGACCCTGGGTGAAGTGAGCAACTCCGAGCACAGCCTGCGTCAACTTGGCAAGGCCGGTGCGAAGCGCTGGAGAGGTGTGCGTCCGACTGTTCGCGGCGTGGCCATGAACCCGGTGGATCACCCGCACGGTGGCGGTGAAGGCCGCACCAGCGGTGGTCGTCACCCGGTCTCCCCGTGGGGCATCCCCACCAAGGGCCACAAGACCCGCAAGAACAAGCGCACCGACAAGCTTATCGTTCGTCGCCGCAAGGCCAAGTAACACACATTAAGGGGTAACGGCTGTGCCACGTTCACTGAAGAAAGGTCCTTTTATCGACCTTCATCTGCTGAAGAAGGTTGAGGCTGCAGTGGAGAAGAGCGACCGCAAACCGATCAAGACCTGGTCGCGTCGCTCCATGATCCTGCCGAACATGGTGGGCCTCACCATTGCAGTCCATAACGGTCGCCAACACGTCCCGGTGCATGTCTCCGAGGAAATGGTTGGCCACAAGCTGGGCGAATTCGCTGCCACCCGCACTTATCGCGGTCATGCGGCGGACAAGAAAGCCAAACGGTAAGCCAGAGAGGATTGAGAGATGGAAGTCACAGCTAAGCTGCGTGGCGCTCGTTTATCCGCCCAGAAGGCCCGTTTGGTGGCTGACCAGGTGCGCGGTAAACCGGTCGCCGAAGCTATTGACCTGCTGACCTTCTCACCGAAGAAGGCTGCCAAGCTGGTCAAGAAAGTGCTTCAGTCCGCCATCGCGAATGCGGAAGAAAACAACGGCATGGACATCGACGAGCTGCGTGTCTCGACCATCTGTGTCGATGAGGGCATGACGCTCAAGCGCATCCAGCCGCGCGCCAAGGGCCGTGCGGATCGTATCTTGAAGCGCACCTGCCACATCACC
This sequence comes from Halomonas socia, assembly GCF_010977575.1. Taxonomy (GTDB): domain Bacteria; phylum Pseudomonadota; class Gammaproteobacteria; order Pseudomonadales; family Halomonadaceae; genus Franzmannia; species Franzmannia socia. The sequence continues at coordinate 985,142 of NZ_CP048812.1, read as the reverse complement.
GTCAAGGTAGCCGAGAAGTAGGAGTCGACCAGATGGGTCAGAAAGTAAATCCGACAGGTATTCGGCTGGGTATCGTCAAAGACCATACCTCGGTGTGGTACGCCGAGCGCGGTGCCTATGCCGACAAGCTGAACAACGATCTCGAAGTGCGTCGCTTCCTCGAGGAGCGTCTGAAGAATGCGTCCGTGAGTCGCATCCACATCGAGCGTCCGGCCAACAACGCCCGTATCACCATTCACACTGCCCGTCCGGGCATCGTGATTGGCAAGAAGGGTGAAGACGTCGACAAGCTGCGTCGCGACGTCACCCAGATGATGGGTGTGCCGGTGCACGTCAACATCGAAGAGGTCCGCAAGCCGGAACTCGACGCCCAGCTCGTCGCGCAGAACATCGCCGGCCAGCTCGAGCGCCGCGTGATGTTCCGTCGTGCCATGAAGCGTTCCGTACAGAATGCCATGCGCCTCGGCGCAGGCGGCATCAAGGTGATGCTGTCGGGTCGCCTCGGCGGTGCGGAAATCGCGCGTACCGAGTGGTATCGCGAAGGCCGCGTGCCGCTGCATACCCTGCGTGCGGACATCGACTACGCCACCTACGAAGCCAAGACCACCTACGGCATCATCGGTGTCAAGGTCTGGGTCTTCAAGGGTGAAATCCTCGGGGCATCGAAGAGGTTCGCGCCAAGGCTAAGCAGCCGACGAACGCGCCCTCCAAGAAGAAAGGTTCCAGGTAAGGGGAGAGCGAATCGATGTTACAACCCAAGCGTATGAAATTCCGCAAGATGCAAAAAGGCCGCAACCGTGGCCTGGCGCATCGCGGTAGCAAAGTGAGTTTCGGTGAGTATGGCCTCAAGGCCACCGGTCGCGGTCGCGTTACCGCCCGCCAGATCGAAGCGGGTCGTCGTGCCATCAGCCGTCACGTCAAGCGTGGTGGCAAGATCTGGATCCGTGTGTTCCCGGATAAGCCGATCTCCAAGAAGCCCCTGGAAGTCCGTATGGGTAAGGGGAAGGGCTCGGTCGAGTATTGGGTCGCGCAGATCCAGCCAGGCCGTGTCCTGTATGAGATCGAAGGCGTTTCTGAAGAGCTGGCGCGTGAGGCATTCAGCCTGGCCGCTCAGAAGTTTCCGGTCTCCACCACCTTTGTGAAACGGACGGTGATGTGATGAAAGCCCAGGAAATTCGTGAAAAGTCAGTAGAAGAGCTCAACGAGCAGCTCTTTGAACTCCTCCGCGAGCAGTTCAACCTGCGCATGCAGAAGGCCACCGGCCAACTGAGCCAGACTCATCTGCTCAAGCAGGTCCGTCGGGATATCGCCCGCGTCAAGACTGTGCTCAACGAGAAGGCAGGTGACTGAGATGGCCGAAGAAAAGAAAGCCCGTACGCTCACCGGCAAGGTGGTGAGCGACAAGATGGACAAGTCCATCGTCGTTATGATCGAGCGCCGCGAGCGTCACCCGATCTACGGTAAGTACATGAAGCGCTCCACCAAGCTGCACGCCCATGACGAGGCGAATCAGGCTAAGGACGGCGACACCGTTTCCATCCAGGAATCGCGTCCCCTGTCCAAGAAGAAAGCCTGGACGTTGGTCGAGGTGGTCGAGCAAGCCAAGGGCTAAGTTCGGCAAGCGCCTTCGAAACCAGTGCAGTCAGATTAGGTTTGGAGAAAACCGATGATTCAGACTCAGACAATGCTGGATGTCGCCGACAACAGCGGAGCGCGCCGGGTGCAATGCATCAAGGTGCTGGGCGGTTCACACCGCCGCTACGCCCGAGTGGGTGACATCATTAAGGTAACGGTGAAAGAAGCCATCCCGCGGGGCAAGGTCAAGAAGGGCCAGGTTCTCAAGGCGGTGGTCGTTCGCACCCGCAGCGGCGTCCGTCGTCCCGACGGTTCGCTGATCCGCTTCGATGGAAATGCGGCGGTTCTGTTGAACAACACCAACGAGCAGCCGATCGGTACCCGTATTTTTGGGCCGGTCACTCGTGAACTTCGTAATGAAAAGTTCATGAAGATCATTTCCTTGGCGCCTGAAGTGCTGTAAGGAGCGAGGCGGATATGCAAAAGATCAAACGTGATGACGAAGTGATCGTCATCGCCGGCAAGGATAAGGGCAAGCGTGGCACCGTTAAGCGGGTTCTCGAAAACCGCTTCGTGGTGTCCGGTGTGAACATGATCAAGCGTCACACCAAGCCCAATCCCATGGCGGGCAATCAGGGCGGTATCGTCGAGCGCGAGGCTCCGATTCACGCGTCCAACGTAGCCATCTTCAATTCGGAGACCGGTAAGGCGGATCGCGTCGGCTTCCAGGTGAAGGAAGACGGTACCAAGGTACGTATCTACAAGTCGACGCAGACGCAGATCGACGCCTAACGCGAGTCGGGTAGCAAAATGGCGAACTTGAAAGAACGTTATCAGAACGAGGTGGTGGCTCAACTCAAAGAGCAGTTCAGCTACGCCAACGTTATGCAGGTACCCCGGATCACCAAGGTGACCCTCAATATGGGTATCGGCGAAGCGACCAGCGATAAAAAGCTGATCGAAAATGCCGTCGGTGACCTGGAGAAGCTCTCCGGTCAGAAGCCGATGGTCACCAAGGCACGCAAGTCCATCGCGGGCTTCAAGGTGCGTGAAGGCTGGCCCATTGGTATCAAGGTCACACTGCGCAGTGCGCGCATGTGGGACTTCCTGGACCGCCTGGTGAATATCGCGATCCCCCGCGTACGTGACTTCCGTGGTCTCAACCCGAAGTCCTTCGACGGTCGTGGCAACTACTCGATGGGGGTGCGTGAGCAGATCATCTTCCCGGAGATCGAATATGATAAGATCGACCGGATTCGTGGTCTGGACGTCACCATCACCACCACTGCCAACACCGATGAAGAAGGTCGTGCGCTGCTGAGCGCGCTGAACTTCCCGTTCAAGAAATAAGGGTGGGATCATGGCAAAGAAAAGCATGGTAGAGCGCGAACTCAAGCGTACCAAGATGGTCGAGAAGTACGCTGCCAAGCGGCGCGAGCTCAAGGCCATCATCAACGACGTGAACGCTTCCGACGAAGAGCGCTTCGACGCGCAGCTCAAGCTGCAGCAGCTGCCGCGCGACTCCAGCCCGGTGCGTCAGCGTAACCGCTGCCGGATTACTGGCCGTCCGCACGGCTTCTACAACAAGTTCGGCCTCGGCCGCAACAAGCTGCGTGAAGCCGCCATGCGTGGCGACGTCCCTGGACTCAAGAAGTCCAGCTGGTAACGCCACGTAGAATCATCAGGAGCGCAACGTAATGAGCATGCAAGATACGCTGGCGGATATGTTCACTCGTATCCGCAATGCGCAGATGGCCACCAAGGAGACGGTCACCATGCCGTCCTCCAAGCTGAAGGTCGAGGTGGCCCGCGTATTGAAGGAAGAGGGCTACATTCACGACTTCGCCGTCGCTGAAGGGGCCAAGCCCGAGCTGACCGTGACCCTCAAGTACTTCGAGGGCAAGGCCGTCATCGAGCACATTCAGCGGGTGTCAAAGCCGTCCCTGCGCCAGTACAAGGGCAAGGCTTCACTGCCGAAAGTCGCCGATGGCCTGGGTATCGCGATCGTTTCCACCTCTAATGGCGTGATGACCGATCGTGCGGCCCGTCAGGCTGGTGTCGGTGGCGAAGTCATCTGCACCGTATTCTAGGAGTTTGGAATGTCCCGCGTAGCCAAATATCCGGTTAAATTGCCTAGCGGCGTCGAGGTCAAGCTCGACGGCGACCAGCTGAGCGTCAAGGGCGCTCAAGGCACGTTGTCCATGACCATTCATGGCGACGTGACCATCGGCCAGGAAGAGGGTCAGCTGACCTTCGTGCCGAGTGAGTCCGCCAAGAGCTGGGCAATGGCCGGCACTACCCGTGCACTGGTCCAGAACATGGTCACCGGTGTAAGCGAGGGCTTCACCAAGTCCCTCGAGATCAATGGCGTCGGCTATCGTGCCCAGGCAAGTGGCAAGACGCTCAACCTGACACTCGGCTTCTCCCACCCGGTCGAATACACGCTGCCGGAAGGTGTCTCTGCGGAAACCCCGAAGAACACCATCATCGTGCTGAAGAGTGCGAGCAAGCAGCAGCTCGGCCAGGTCGCCGCGGAAATCCGCGCCTTCCGTCCGCCCGAACCCTACAAGGGCAAGGGTATCCGGTACGGCGACGAGCAGGTCCGCCGCAAAGAAGCCAAGAAGAAGTAAGGCAGGGTTATGAACGCGAAGAAAGAATCTCGTCTCCGTCGTGCCCGCCGCGCTCGCGCCAAGATTCGCGAGCTGGGCGTGTTCCGCCTGTGCGTAAACCGTACCCCGCGCCACATCTATGCGCAGATTATCTCGCCGGATGGTGGCAAGGTCCTGGCCAGCGCTTCGACGCTGGACAAGGCCCTGCGCGAGGGTGCGACCGGTAATTCAGACGCCGCCTCCAAGGTTGGCGCGCTGATTGCCGAACGCGCCAAGCAAGCGGGCATCACTCAGGTTGCCTTCGACCGGGCCGGTTTCAAGTACCACGGTCGTGTCAAGGCCCTGGCCGACGCCGCTCGTGAAGGCGGCCTGGAATTCTAAAGGGTTTTTACGATGGCGAAGAACGAACAGAACAACGGCGATCTGCAAGAGAAACTCGTGCAGGTCAACCGTGTCGCCAAGGTGGTCAAGGGTGGCCGTATCTTCGGTTTCACCGCACTGACCGTCGTTGGTGATGGCAATGGTCGTGTCGGCTTCGGCCGCGGCAAGGCACGTGAAGTGCCGGTCGCGATCCAGAAAGCCATGGACCAGGCGCGCCGTAACATGATCAAGGTCAGCCTCAGCGGCCACACGCTGCAGTACCCGGTGAAGGCCCGTCATGGCGCCTCCAAGGTATTCATGCAGCCGGCCTCAGAAGGTACCGGGATCATCGCCGGTGGTGCCATGCGCTCCGTGCTCGAGCTGGCTGGCGTCCATGACGTCCTGGCCAAGTGCTACGGTTCCACCAACCCGGTGAACGTGGTGCGCGCGACCATCAATGGTCTCGCCGCCATGCAGTCTCCGGACGACATCGCCGCCAAGCGCGGCCTGTCTGTCGAAGCGATCTCGGGGTAAGACACCATGGCAGCAACACTCAAGGTTACCCAGACCCGCAGCACCATCGGCATTCTGCCCAAGCACAAGGCCACCATGAAGGGTCTCGGGCTGCGCAGAATCGGTCACGCGGTCGAACTGGAAGACACCCCCGCCGTACGCGGCATGATCCACAAGGTGAATTACCTTGTGCGCGTTGAGGGAGAGTAATCCATGAAACTCAATAGCCTGAGCCCGGCACCGGGTTCAAAGCACGCTGAGAAGCGCGTCGGTCGTGGCATCGGCTCCGGTCTGGGCAAGACCGGTGGCCGTGGCCACAAGGGCCAGAAGTCGCGCAGCGGTGGCTCGGTCAAGCCCGGTTTCGAGGGCGGCCAGATGCCGCTGCAGCGTCGTCTGCCCAAGTTCGGCTTCACCTCCATGAAGTCGCTGGTGTCCGAGGAAGTGCGCCTGGCCGAGCTGGCCAAGGTCGCGGGTGGCGACGTCACCCTGCAGTCCCTCAAGGATGCCAACGTGCTCAAGGACGCCACGCAGCATGCGAAGGTGATCCTCTCCGGCGAACTGAACACGGCGGTTACCGTTCGTGGCATCAAGGTCACCAAGGGTGCCCGTGCTGCGATCGAAGCTGCCGGCGGCAAGGTAGAGGACTAAATGGCTAAGTCAGGAAAAATGCCGGCGATGGGCAGCGGTCTGGGTGAACTGTGGGCGCGTTTGCGCTTCGTGCTCCTCGCCATCGTGGTGTACCGGATCGGTGCCCACATCCCCGTGCCCGGTATCAATCCTGACCAGCTTGCTGCCTTGTTCAGGGAGCAGCAGGGCACCATCCTGGGCATGTTCAACATGTTCTCGGGTGGCGCCCTGGAGCGCATGAGTATCTTCGCCCTGGGCATCATGCCGTACATCTCGGCGTCGATCATCATGCAGCTGCTGACTGCGGTCTCGCCCCATCTTGAACAGCTCAAGAAGGAGGGCGAGGCCGGCCGCCGCAAGATCAGCCAGTACACGCGCTACGGTACGGTGGTGTTGGCCTTCATCCAGGCAGTCGGCATGTCCGTCGGCCTGGCCGGGCAGGGCATTGCCTATACCGCCGACTTCAGCTTCTATTTCACGGCGGTGACGACCTTCGTCGCCGGCGCCGTGTTCATGATGTGGCTGGGCGAGCAGATCACCGAGAAGGGCATCGGCAATGGCATTTCGCTGCTGATCTTCGCCGGGATCGTTGCAGGTCTGCCGGGTGCTGTGGGCCAGGCGTTCGAGCTGGCGCGCAACGAAGGCGCCTGGAACGTGCTGCCGCTGCTGGCGCTGTCGGTACTGGGTATCGCCACCGTGGCGTTCGTGGTGTTCATCGAGCGCGGCCAACGCCGCATCACGGTGAACTATCCGCGCCGCCAGGTGGGTAACAAGATGTATGCCGGCCAGAGCAGCTACCTGCCGCTGAAGGTCAACATGGCGGGTGTCATCCCGGCGATCTTCGCGTCCAGCATCCTGCTGTTCCCCGCCTCGCTGGGCCAGTGGGTCAGCGCCGGCGAGGGCATGGAGTGGCTGCAGACGGCGTCGCTGGCCCTCGGGCCGGGACAGCCGCTGTACATCTTGCTTTTCGGCGCGGCGGTGATATTCTTCTGCTTCTTTTACACAGCGCTGGTCTTCAACCCCAAGGATGTCGCTGACAACCTCAAGAAGTCAGGGGCCTTCCTGCCGGGCATACGCCCTGGTGAGCAGACTGCTCGCTATGTCGACAAGGTCATGACCCGTCTGACCCTGTTCGGTGCCTTGTACATCACTGCGGTTTCCCTGATGCCCCAGTTCCTGATCGTGGCGTGGAACGTGCCGTTCTTCTTCGGCGGTACCTCGCTGCTGATCGTGGTGGTGGTCATCATGGACTTCATGGCCCAGGTGCAGTCGCACCTCATGTCGCACCAGTATGAGTCGGTGATGAAGAAGTCCAACCTGAAAGGCTACGGTAGCGGCGGCATCATGCGCTGAGGCGCGCCGTTGCGATTTGGAGAGAACGATGAAAGTTCGAGCTTCCGTAAAGAAAATGTGCCGTAACTGCAAGATCATTCGACGCAATGGCGCCGTGCGCGTCATCTGCATTGAACCGCGGCACAAGCAGCGCCAGGGTTGATTCCTGGTCTGTGATTCAACCGGGTGCCGGCATGCCCCTTGCCCTCTGGGAGGGAAAGGGGTATGCTGTTGCGCCTTTTGTAGATGATTAATCGAGCAAGCCGCTCAGAAAACGCCGACTGAATCGGCGAGCGGAGTGAAGCGCTAGGCGCACGGCGCGCAGGAACCAGAGCCTTATTGGTAGGTGAGGATTTCGAGCACCGCGCAACGCAGCGATTCGCCCGCGCAGCCATTCAAGCGGTTTTTCGCAAACTTCGGAGTAAGCTGATGGCCCGTATTGCAGGCGTCAATATCCCGGACAACAAGCATGCGGCGATCTCGCTGACCTATATCTTCGGGATTGGCCGCACTCGTGCACAGGAAGTCTGTGCTGCTGCCGGTATTGCGCCGACCACCAAGATCCAGGAGCTGTCCAACGAAGAGCTGGACACCCTGCGTTCTGAAGTCGGCAAGTACACCGTAGAAGGTGACCTTCGTCGTGATGTGACGCTGAATATCAAGCGTCTCATGGACTTGGGTTGCTACCGTGGTCTGCGTCATCGTCGTGGTCTTCCGCTGCGTGGTCAGCGTACCAAGACCAATGCGCGTACCCGCAAGGGCCCGCGCAAGCCGATCCGCAAATAACACGCATGTTCTGGCGTTAAGACAGGAAGAAACATCAACATGGCTAACCCGCGTAGTAACCGTAAAAAGGTGAAAAAGCAGGTAGTGGATGCGGTTGCCCACATCCATGCCTCTTTTAACAACACGATCGTGACGATCACAGACCGCCAGGGCAACGCTCTGTCATGGGCGACTGCCGGTGGTTCGGGTTTTCGTGGTTCTCGCAAGAGCACCCCGTTCGCTGCTCAAGTGGCAAGCGAACGTGCAGCGACTGCTGCAGCCGAGTATGGTGTGAAAAACGTCGACGTGCTGGTCAAGGGCCCCGGTCCAGGCCGTGAATCCGCCGTGCGCGCGCTCAACGCCGCCGGTTTCCGCGTGCAAAGCATCACCGACGCGACGCCCGTTCCCCACAACGGCTGCCGTCCGCCGAAGAAACGCCGCGTTTAAGGAGACAGATTCATGGCTCGTTACATTGGACCGAAGTGCAAACTGTCTCGTCGTGAGGGTACCGACCTCTTTCTGAAGAGCGGTGTCACTCCCTTCGAGAAAAAGTGCAAATCCGAGCAGATCCCGGGTGTGCACGGCCAGCGCCGTCAGCGTCTTTCCGACTACGGCTTGCAGCTTCGTGAGAAGCAGAAAGTGCGTCGTATGTACGGCGTACTCGAAAAGCAGTTCCGCAACTACTACAAGGAAGCGGCCCGCATCAAGGGCGCGACCGGTGAAGTGTTGCTGCAGCTGCTCGAATCCCGACTGGACAATGTCGTCTACCGCATGGGCTTCGGCTCGACTCGCTCCGAAGCGCGTCAGCTGGTCAGCCACAAGGCGATCGTCGTCAATGGCAAGACCGTCAACGTGGCGTCCTACAAGGTCAAGCCGGGTGACGTGGTGTCCGTTCGTGAGAAGGCCAAGAACCAGGCCCGCATCCAGTCCGCACTGGCGATTTCCGCCAACCGTGGCGATGTGGCATGGATCGACGTCGACTCCAAGAAGATGGAAGGCACTTTCAAGGCCCTGCCTGAACGTGGCGACTTGTCTGCCGACATCAACGAAAACCTGATCGTCGAGCTGTACTCGAAGTAATCACCCGACGGGTGATCCGGGCCCGCAAGGGCCCGGTACAGAGTACCGAGTATCCGTTTGGCAGCCTGAAAGGTGTTCATATGCAGCGTTCAGTGACAGAGTTTCTCCGTCCTCGCGATATCAAGGTCGAAGAGATCAGCGCGCACCACGCGAAGATCGTGCTCGAACCGTTCGAGCGCGGCTTCGGTCACACCCTGGGGAATGCTCTGCGTCGCATCCTGCTCTCGTCGATGCCCGGCTGTGCCGTGGTGGAAGCCGAGATCGCGGGTGTCGACCACGAGTACAGTGCGATCGAGGGGGTCCAGGAAGACGTCATCGAAATCCTCCTGAACCTCAAGGACGTGGGGATCAAGATGCACAGCCGCGACGAGGCGGTGCTCTCGCTGAACAAGCAGGGCCCGACCATCGTGACCGCGGGTGACATCGCCACCGACCACGACGTCGAAATCGTCAACCCCGAGCACGTCATCGCCCACGTCAACGAGGGCGCCGAGCTGCAGATGCAGCTCAAGATCGCTCGCGGCCGTGGCTATGAGCCGGCGGATGCTCGCGTTGGAGCGGATGACGAATCACGGGCCATCGGTCGCCTGCAGCTGGATGCGACCTTCAGCCCCGTTCGCCGGGTTTCCTACGCCGTTGAAGCGGCGCGTGTCGAGCAGCGTACCGACCTCGACAAGCTGGTCATCGACCTGGAAACCGACGGCACCCTGGATCCGGAAGAGGCGATCCGTCGCAGCGCCACCATCCTGCAGGAGCAGTTGGGTGCGTTCGTCGACCTGGAAGCCGACAAGGAACAGGAAGTGGAGGAGGAAGAGGATCATATCGATCCCATCCTGCTGCGTCCCGTAGACGATCTCGAGTTGACCGTCCGCAGTGCCAACTGCCTGAAGGCCGAGAATATCTACTACATCGGCGATCTGATCCAGCGCACCGAAGTGGAGCTGTTGAAGACCCCGAATCTCGGCAAGAAGTCGTTGAATGAAATCAAGGACGTGTTGGCTGCGCGCGGTCTGTCCCTGGGCATGCGGCTGGAGAATTGGCCGCCGGCAAGCCTGAAGGACGACAAGGCCTCCGCGTGAGCGTCGACTCGAGTCCCAGTTTGGTAAGGAATCACAACCATGCGTCATCGTAAGAGTGGTCGCCACTTAAACCGTACCAGCTCGCATCGCCAGGCCATGTTCAAGAACATGTGCGTGTCGCTGGTCGAGCATGAAATGATCAAGACTACCCTGCCCAAGGCCAAGGAACTGCGTCGTCATATCGAGCCGCTGATCACCCTGGCCAAGCAGGACAGTGTCGCCAACCGTCGTCTGGCCTTCAGCCGCACCCGCTCGAAAGAGACGGTCGGCAAGCTCTTCAATGAGCTGGGTCCGCGTTACGTCGAGCGTCCGGGCGGTTACGTCCGTATTCTCAAGTGCGGTTTCCGCACCGGCGACAACGCGCCCATGGCCTACGTCGAACTGGTCGATCGTCCGATCGCCGAAGAGGCTGCCGCCGAGGAGTGATCCCCGGCGTTGCCTTCGGCACGGCAGACAAAACCGGCTCCTTTCGAGGAGCCGGTTTTTTGTCTCTGGCTTGACGGTTGCTGATCCTGATGGCCTTGAGTCGCGGCTTGCTCGTCGACAGGTCTCCGCGGGGGCGCTATAAATACTTCCCTGTAGGCTACCGATCCCTTCCCTGGAATCGGACCCCCGCTACGACCTGTCCCCGGCGCCGCTCACCATTGGTGGCTTCCCGCTTGGTCAGGTCTCCGCCGCGCTCGTGGCCCGCGGCTCGGAGCGCGTGGCTTGCCTTTCCAGCAGCGGCTTGAGGAAGTGGCCGGTGTGGGACCCCGCGATCTTGGCGACCTGCTCCGGGGTACCCTCGGCGATGATCCGGCCGCCGCCGGAGCCGCCCTCGGGGCCGAGGTCGATGATCCAGTCGGCGGTCTTGATCACATCCAGGTTGTGCTCGATGACCACGATGGTGTTGCCGTGGTCGCGCAGGCGGTGCAGCACGGTGAGCAGCTGGCGGATGTCCTCGAAGTGCAGGCCGGTGGTGGGCTCGTCGAGGATGTAGAGCGTCTGGCCGGTATCGCGCTTGGCCAGCTCGCGGGCCAGCTTGACGCGCTGCGCCTCGCCGCCGGAGAGGGTGGTGGCGCTCTGCCCCAGGCGAATGTAGGAGAGTCCGACGTCGAGCAGGGTCTGCAGGCGCCGAGCAATGGCGGGTACCGGTGAGAAGAACTCGAGGGCTTCCTCGACGGTCATCTCCAGCACCTCGTGGATGCTCTTGCCCTTGTAGTTGATCTCCAGCGTCTCGCGGTTGTAGCGCTTGCCCTTGCAGACGTCGCAGGGCACGTAGATGTCGGGCAGGAAGTGCATCTCGACCTTGATCATGCCTTCGCCCTGGCACGCTTCGCAGCGCCCGCCCTTGACGTTGAAGCTGAAGCGCCCCGGCTTGTAGCCCCGCGAGCGCGCCTCCTGGGTGCCGGCAAACAGCTCGCGGATCGGCGTGAAGATGCCCGTGTAGGTGGCCGGGTTGGAGCGCGGCGTGCGGCCGATGGGGCTCTGGTCGATGTCGATGACCTTGTCGAGCTGCTCGAGGCCCTCGATACCGACATGGGGTGCCGGGGTCAGGGTGGTGGCGCGGTTGAGCTCGCGTGCAGCGATCGGCATCAGGGTGCCGTTGATCAGCGTCGACTTGCCGGAGCCGGACACGCCGGTGACGCAGACCAGCAGCCCCAGCGGCAGCGTCAGGGTCACGTCCTGCAGGTTGTTGCCAGTGGCGCCGGTGAGACGCAGCTGCTTCTCGGGGTTGCCGGGGATCCGCCACGGCGGCACTTCGATGCGCCGGGTGCCGGCCAGGTACTGGCCGGTCAGCGACTGCTTGCACTCCTTGATCTGCTGCGGAGTGCCTTGGGCAACGATCTGGCCGCCGTGGACGCCGGCACCCGGGCCGATGTCGAGCACATGGTCGGCGGCGAGGATCGCCTCCTCGTCGTGCTCGACCACGATCACGGTATTGCCCAGGTCGCGGAGATGCACCAGGGTCTTGAGCAGGCGGTCGTTGTCGCGCTGATGCAGGCCGATGGAGGGTTCGTCGAGGATATACATCACCCCCACCAGGCCGGCGCCGATCTGGCTGGCCAGGCGGATGCGCTGGGCCTCGCCGCCGGAGAGGGTCTCGGCGCTGCGCTCCAGGTTGAGGTAGTCGAGGCCGACGTTGACCAGAAACTCCAGGCGAGCCTGGATCTCGTTGACGATCTTGACCGCGATCTCGCCCTTGCGCCCAGGCAGCGTCAGCTGCTGAAAATAGCGCAGTGCCTCGCCGATCGGCATGCGCACCATCTCCGGCAGAGTGCGATCGTCGATATAGACGTGGCGTGACTCCTGGCGCAGCCGGGTGCCGTGGCAGCTGGGGCAGGGCTGTACGGCGAGGTACTTGGCCAGGTCCTCGCGCACCATGTTGGATTCGGTCTCGCGGTAGCGGCGCTGCATGTTGGGCAGCACGCCCTCGAAGGGGTGCTCGCGGGTGACCTTGCGCCCGCGGTCGTTGACGTAGCTGAAGGCGATGTCGTCGTGGCCGCTACCGTGGAGGATCACCTCCTGCTCGTGGCGGGCGAGATCCTGCCAGGCGGTTTCCAGGGCGAAGCGGTAGTGGCTGGCCACCGCCTGCAGTTGGTTGAAGTAGTAGACGCTGCGCCGGTCCCAGCCCTTGATCACGCCCTCGGCCAGCGATAGTTCGGGGTGGCTGATCAGCTTGGCCTGGTCGAAGAACTGCTGAACGCCGAGGCCGTCGCAGCTCGGGCAGGCGCCGGCGGGGTTGTTGAACGAGAACATCCGCGGCTCGAGCTCTGCGATGGAGTAGCCGCACACCGGGCAGGCGAAGCGCGCCGAGAAGTTGATGTCCTCGTGCTCGCCGTCCATGAAGTGGATCACCGCCACGCCGTCGGCCAGGCCGAGTGCGGTCTCGAACGATTCGGCGAGGCGCTGCTGTAGACCGTCGCGGACCTTGATGCGGTCGACCACCACACTGATGTCGTGCTTCTTGTTCTTGTCCAGCGGCGCGATGTCGTCGAGCTCGAGGATTTGGCCGTCGACCTTGGCGCGCACGAACCCCTGGGCGCGCAGCTCGGCGAGCAGCTGCAGGTGCTCGCCCTTGCGGCCGCTGATCACCGGAGCCAGCAGCATCAGCTTGCTGCCCTCGGGCAGCGCCACCACTTGGTCGACCATCTGCGAGATGGTCTGGGCCTCGAGATCTTCACCGTGCTCTGGGCAGCGCGGGGTGCCGGCGCGGGCGAACAGCAGGCGCAGGTAGTCGTAGATCTCGGTGATGGTGCCCACGGTGGAGCGCGGGTTGTGGGAGGTGGACTTCTGCTCGATGGAGATCGCCGGCGAGAGACCCTCGATATGGTCGACGTCGGGCTTCTCCATCATCGACAGGAACTGCCGGGCGTAGGTCGAGAGCGACTCGACGTAGCGGCGCTGGCCTTCGGCGTAGAGCGTATCGAAGGCCAGCGACGACTTGCCGGAGCCGGACAGCCCGGTGACCACGATCAGCTTGTCGCGGGGCAGCTCGACGTCGACCTGCTTGAGGTTGTGGGTGCGCGCACCCCTGACCAGAATCCTGTCCATTACCACCTCATACGCAGCGCAAAAGCTCGATTATACGGCCCCGCCATGAGTCGCGGCAAAGGCGCATGTCATGCAGCGGCATTGCGGGATGGATTCCCTGTACGGCGGCGAGTGGGTAGAATACTCGGTCCATCATCCTCGGGCGTCCCGCGCCCGTCCATACGAGTTCGACACGTTGCACTGCGCATGCTCTCTGGTCTGCTGTTAGCCACCGAACGCCGCGCCATCATCGGCCTGGCCAGCCTGTATGCCTCGCGCATGCTGGGGCTGTTCATGGTGCTGCCGGTGCTGGCGCTATACGCCGACGACCTGGCCGGCGCCACGCCGCTGCTGATCGGCCTGGCGCTGGGTGCCTACGGGCTGACCCAGGCGATCCTGCAGATTCCCTTCGGACTGCTCTCCGACCGCATCGGACGCAAGACGGTGATCGCCGCCGGCCTGCTGCTGTTCCTGGTCGGCAGCGTGGTCGCCGCGCTGGCCGACAGCATTGGCGGGGTGATCCTGGGGCGCTGCCTGCAGGGCAGCGGGGCGGTGGCAGCGGCAATCATGGCGCTGCTCGCCGACCAGACCCGCGAGCAGGTGCGCACGGCGGCGATGGCCACCATCGGCATGTCGATCGGCGTGGCCTTCGCCTTGGCAATGGTCATCGGCCCGTGGCTGGCCAGTGGCTTCGGCCTGTCCGGGGTGTTCTGGTTCACCGCGCTGCTGGCGGTGCTGAGCCTGCTGGTACTGTGGCGGCTGGTGCCCCAGGCGCCGCGCCGCCTGCGCCATCGCGACGTGCTGCTCGATCGCGCCCAGCTCAAGGCGACCCTGGGGCGCAGTGATCTGGTACGACTGGATATCTCGATCTTTGCCCTGCACCTGATCCTGATGGCGATCTTCGTTGCCGTGCCGTTCCGTCTGCTGGAGGTGGGCATCGCCCTGCCGCACCACGGCTGGGTCTATTTCGCAGTCATGGCGCTGGCCTTCGTGATCATGGTGCCGCTGGTGATCTTTGCCGAGAAACGTCACCGCATGCGCGGCATGTTCCTGCTGGCGGTGGCCGGCTTGGCGCTGTGTCTGCTGGGGCTCGGTGCGCTGCCGGTCGGCCTGGTATCGATGAGCCTGCTGCTGCTGGGCTTCTTCATCGCCTTCAATCTGCTCGAGGCGACGCTGCCGTCGATGCTCAGCAAGCTGGCGCCGGCAGGGGCCAAGGGCACCGCCATGGGGGTCTACTCCACCAGCCAGTTCCTGGGTGCCTTCCTGGGTGGCATCATGGGCGGTGCCTTGGCCCAACAGTGGGGCCATGATGCGGTATTCTATGGCAGTGCGCTGGTTGGGCTAGGCTGGCTGGCGGCGATCTGGCGGATGCCGGCGCCGCGCCATCTGGCCAGTGAAGTGGTAGCGTTGGACGAGCAGGCGCATGGTGATGCCCTGGAGACGCTGATGGAGCGTTTTGCCGACGTGGCTGGGGTGGAGGACGTGCTGGTGGTGCCGGAAGAGCGGCTGGCCTATCTCAAGGTCGACCGCCAGCGCCTCGACAGCGATGCCCTGGCGCGAGTGGTGGGGATCAAGCGAAACCACTAGCCGTTGGCTGGTGGTCAACAAGACATTGGGGGCGTCATGACGTCGCCCGGCAATCAAGGAGCGAGACATGGCTCGTGGAGTGAATAAAGTCATCTTGATCGGTAACCTCGGTCAGGATCCGGAGGTGCGTTTCCTGCCCTCCGGCAACCCGGTGGCCAATCTGCGCATCGCCACCACCGACAGCTGGACCGACCGCCAGAGCGGCCAGCGTCAGGAGCGCACCGAATGGCACACCGTGGTGCTGTTCAACAAGCTGGCCGAGATCGCCCAGCAGTACGTCAAGAAAGGCTCGCGGATCTATATCGAAGGGCGCCTGCAGACGCGCAAGTGGCAGGGCCAGGACGGTCAGGATCGCTACAGCACCGAGATCGTCGCCAACGACATGCAGATGCTCGATAGTCGCGGTGCTGGCCAGGGCGGCGACTTCCAGCAGCAGGGCAACTATGCCGGCGGCATGCCCCAGCAGGGTGGTTACCCTCAGCAGGGCGGCAATGCGCCGCAGCCGCCGCCCCAGGGCGGAGGGTTTGGCCAGGGCCAGCCGCGGCCACAGCAGCCGGCACCGCAGCCTGCTCCCCAGCAGCCTGCTCCCCAGCAGCCTGCTCCCCAGCAGCCGCCGGCCCAGGGCGGCCAGCAGCAGGGCAATAACTATGGGGCGCCGGCACCGGGTAGCTTCGACGACTTCGACGACGAAATCCCGTTCTGATCGTGAGGCTGCTGATACTCGATGCCGGCCACTGCCTGAGCCTGGCACTGGCGCGTGAGGCCAATCGGCGCAGCGATACCCAGCTGATGATCGAGGAGCGCCTGGCGATCAGCGCCGAGGCGCTCACCGAGCTGGCACCCGACGCGCTGGTGATCCCGCCGCTGGCCAGGCCGATCAGCGCTGAACCGGCGGCGGTAGTCGCCCACGCCGAGGCGGTGGAAGCGTGCCTGGCGGCGTGTCGTGCCACGCGTACGCCGCTGGTGTGGTGCGTCTCCGACCAGCTCTACGAGGACGGCCACGATGCACCCATCGACGAGCATGTGATACCCGCGCCGCGTGACGAGAGCCTGCGGCGCTTAATTCAGGTCGGCGACCGGATTCGCCAGCAGCACGCCGAGCACCTGATCGTGCGCCTGGGGCCGCTGTTCGCGCTGGACGGCACCAGCGCCTGGCTCAGCGAGCTGATCGATAGCCTGCTGGCCGGCGACGAGGTGCGGGTGGCCGAGGACGTGATCTTCTGCCCGACCTCGGCGGATGCCGCGGCCATGGCGCTGCTCGGCATGCTGCACCAGCAGCACTGCGCGGCACGCGCGTGGGGCGCCTACCACCTGGCGGGCACCGAGCCGGTCAGCGGCTACACCTTCGCCTCGATGGTGCGCACCCAGCTTGCCACGCGCCTCGAAGGGCTTGGCGAGCGGGTCGAGCTGGGTCCGCTCAAGGCGCTCAACCACCACCACGACCAGCCGCTGCGCCGGGTGCTCAACTGTCGGCGGGTACTGGAAGCCTTCGGCGTGCACCAGAAGCCCTGGCGGCTGGAGGTGGGGCGCATGCTCGACACCTGGTGCCATGGCCGCAGTGGTGGAGCGGCATCATGAACCTGCTGTGTAGTCTGCTGTTCTATGCCGGGTATTTCCTGACCATGCTGGTGTGCGGCGTGCTGTTCCTGCCGCTGGCGCCGCTGCTGCCGCTGGCCGGGCGCTACCGCCTGCTCAACCTGTATAACCACGCCATCATTGCCTGGTTTCGGATCAGCTGCGGCGTGCGCTACGACATACGCGGTCGCGAGCACCTGCCCGATGCGCCCTGCGTGATCCTCTCCAACCACCAGTGCGAGTGGGAGACGCTGTTCCTGCAGGTGCTCAAGCCCCCGGTGTGCACGGTGCTCAAGCGCGAGCTGCTGAATATTCCGGTCTTCGGCTGGGGGCTGCGGCTGCTGCACCCCATCGCCCTGGATCGCTCCAAGCCGGCCCGCGCCATGCGCCAGGTGCTGACCCAGGGCAAGCAGCGCCTGGAGGAGGGGCTGTCGGTGCTGATCTTTCCCGAGGGCACGCGGGTCGCACCGGGCCAGCGCCGCCACTACAACAAGAGTGGCGCGGTGATCGCCTGCCGCGCCGGCATGCCGGTGCTGCCGGTGGCGCATAACGCCGGTGAACGCTGGCCCGGGCGCCACTGGGTGAAGAACCCCGGGCGTCTGTCGGTGCGGGTCGGTGAGCCGATCGACACCCGTGGGCGCACCCCGGAAGACGTACTGGTCGAGGTCGAGGCGTGGATCGAGGGCCAGCTGGCGGAGGTTTCCGAAGTGCCGCGGCCCGCGGCCCCCGTCGGGCGTGGAGAGCCGCTGCCCGGCTGAGCGGCTGCATGGACCTTGACGACGAACGGCGCCCCAGGGGGCGCCGTTCGTCGTTATGCGGTTGGCACGCGCGACGCTCAGTCTCAGTCGCTGAGCTTCTCCAGCACCAGGCAGGCGTTGGTACCGCCGAAGCCGAAGCTGTTGGAGAGCACCCGGTTGACCGGCGTGGCATCGCGGCGCTGGGTGACGATATCGAAGCCGGCAGCCTGCTCGTCGAGGTCATCGACGTTGGCCGAGGCGGCGATGAAGTCGTGCTCCATCATCAGCAGCGAGTAGATCGCCTCCTGCACGCCGGTGGCGCCCAGCGAGTGGCCGGTCAGCGACTTGGTCGAACTCATCGCCGGGGTCCGGTCGCCGAACACCTCACGCACCGCCTTGAGCTCGGCCACATCGCCCACCGGCGTCGAGGTGCCGTGGGTATTGATGTAGTCGATGCTGCCGTTGACGGTGGCCAGCGCCTGGCGCATGCAGCGCGCCGCGCCCTCGCCGGACGGTGCCACCATGTCGTGGCCGTCGGAGGTGGCACCGTAGCCGGTGACCTCGGCGTAGATCCTGGCGCCGCGGGCGCGGGCATGCTCGAGCTCCTCGAGCACCAGCATGCCGCCGCCACCGGCGATGACGAAGCCGTCGCGGGCCTTGTCGTAGGGGCGTGAGGCCTTGTCCGGCGTGTCGTTGTAGTGGGTCGAGAGCGCGCCCATGGCGTCGAACAGGCACGACAGGGTCCAGTGCTCCTCCTCGCCGCCGCCGGCGAAGACCACGTCCTGCTTGCCCAGCTGGATCTGCTCCACGGCGCTACCGATGCAGTGCGCCGAGGTGGCGCAGGCCGAGGAGATCGAGTAGTTGACGCCCTTGATCTTGAACGGCGTGGCCAGGCAGGCCGAGACGGTACTGCCCATGGTGCGCGTCACCCGGTAGGGCCCCACGCGGCGCAGGCCCTTGTCGCGCATCGCGTCGGCAGCCTCGACCTGATTGGCGCTGGAGGCGCCGCCGGAGCCGGCGATCAGGCCGGTACGTTCGTGGGAGACCTGGGCCTCGCTGAGCCCAGCATCCTCGATGGCCTGGGCCATGGAGACGTAGGCGTAGGCCGCGGCATCGCCCATGAAGCGGCGCAGCTTGCGGTCGATGAGGGCATCGAGGTCGATATTGACCACGCCGGCGACCTGACTGCGGAAGCCGCGCTCGGCGTATTCATCCTTGAAGCGAATACCCGAGCGCCCTGCCTTGAGCGCATCGAGGACCTGGTGCTGGTCGTTGCCGAGGCAGGACACGATGCCCAGTCCGGTGACTACCACTCGTCGCATGGGAGCCTCCTGTCAGAAATTCGCGGTAGAGGTAAACAGGCCGACCCGCAGGTCGTTGGCCTGATAGATGTCGCGGCCGTCAACGGTCACGGTGCCGTCGGCCATGCCCAGAATCAGGCGCCGGGTAATGATGCGCTTGATATTGATATGGTAGGTGACCTTCTTGGCCTCGGGCAGGATCTGGCCGGTGAACTTGACCTCACCGCAGCCCAGTGCGCGGCCGCGACCGGGATGGCCGAGCCAGCCGAGATAGAAGCCGACCAGCTGCCACATGGCGTCGAGGCCCAGGCAGCCGGGCATTACCGGGTCGCCGGGAAAGTGGCAGTCGAAGAACCACAGGTCGGGGCTGATATCGAGCTCGGCGATCAGTTCGCCTTTACCGTGATCACCGCCTGCCTCATTGATGCGCACGATGCGATCGAGCATCAGCATGTTGGGGGCCGGCAGCTGAGCATTGCCTGGGCCGAACAGTTCGCCTCGGCTGCATGCCAGCAGCTCGTCACGGCTATAGGATTCTTGCTTGGTCACTGAGTCGTTCCGAGAGTCGAATTTATTGTGGACCGCGCTACATGCGGACTGGCTGCATTCTACTGACAGCGAGCAGTGATTGCACGCCGGCCGTCGGCCGCTGCGTTGGCGGGCATTTTTTGCATTGCCCTTCAGCCTGGGGGCATGATGCCGATAATCCAGTGATGATGACAAACCGCCACGAGGCAGGACAACGCATTGATCCCCGATTTCACGACACTGTGCCATGTGGCCACACTTCTCGCTTAGCCGGCCGCTAGTCTGGCTGGCCCTGGCCGGCCTGGCGGCGGTGAGCTGGCTGCCGGGCGTGTGGCTGCGCCTGACGGTGGTGGCGATCATTGCGCTGGGCCTGTTCGATGCCTGGCGCCAGGTGCGTAGCGAGCATCGCCGTGCGCGGCTCTCTGAGGCGGCGCTGATGCTCTCCGAAGATGGCGTGATGATCAGCGATGCGCGCAATCGCATCGTTGCCGTCAACCCCGCCTTTACCAAGATAACCGGTTATGCCAGCGATGACGTCGTGGGCCAGGATCCGTCGATGCTCTCCGCCGGGCGTCACGACAAGGTGTTCTACGAGCGCTACTGGCAGTCGTTGACCACCACCGGACGCTGGGAAGGCGAAATCTGGAACCGCCGCAAGCACGGCGACGAATACCCCGAGTGGCTGCGCGTCCAGGCCTGCCCGGATGACCGCGGCCGCATCAGTCACTACGTCGGCATGTTCACCGATATCTCCCGCCACAAGGCCCGCGAGCAGGATCTGCGCCGGATCGGCTTCGAGGACCCGCTGACCGGCCTGCCCAACCGCCGTCGCCTGCATGACCTGATGACCTCGCGGCTGCGCCACCTGCGCGCCGGCGAGGGCCTGGATATCGCGCTGATCGACATCGACGGCTTCAAGGTGGTCAACGATGCCATGGGCGTCGACCTCGGCGATCGGCTGCTGGCGCGCTTCGGCCAGCGCCTGGCCGGGCACGTCGCCGGTGGGGTGGTCGGGCGGCTTGGTGGCGACGAGTTCATGGTGATTCGTACCACCACCTTCGACAATCACGACAAGTGGGTCGCCGGCCTGCGCACTCATCTCAGCGAGCCGTTCGAGCTCAACGGCCACTGCCTGCGCCTGGGATTGACCATCGGCAGCTGCCGCGCGCCGGAGGATGGCCGCGACTCCGGGGTACTGTTTCAGCGTCTGGAGTCGGCGCTGTACAGTGCCAAGCGTCACGGACGCAATCACGACCAGCGCTTCCGCCCGTCGCTGGACGTCGCCGGCGACCGCCAACTGGCGCTGGTCAACGACCTGCGCGCAGCCCTGGCCAGCGGCGGCCAGCTCGAGCTTCACTATCAGACCCAGCACCGCCTCGACAGCGGCGAGCTGGTTGGTATGGAGGCGCTGCTGCGCTGGCGCCATCCGCAGCACGGCATGATCTCGCCGGGTGATTTCATTCCTCTGGCCGAGCGCCACGGCATGATGAGCGCGCTGGGCAACTGGGTGGTCGAGCGCGCCGCGGCGCAGTTGGCCAATTGGCGCCTGGCCGGCATGCCGGCGGTCCCGGTATGGATCAATATCTCGGCGATCCAGCTGATCCAGGGCGATCTCGAGTCGCGGCTGGCGGCCTGCCTGTCGCAGCATCAGCTGCCGGCCAGCCTGCTGGGGCTGGAGCTCACCGAGTCGGTGCTGCTCGACGAGCGTGCCGGTGATATCTACCCGCGCATGGCGGCGCTGCGTGAGCTGGGCCATCAGATTGCCATCGACGACTTCGGCACCGGCTATTCGTCGCTGAGCTACTTGAAGCGCCTGCCGGTGGACAAGCTCAAGCTCGACCGCGCCTTTGTCAGCGCCCTGCCCGACGATCCGGCCGATGCCTCGATCGTCAGCGCGGTGCTGGCCATGGCCCGCGGCCTCGATCTCGAGGTCATCGCCGAAGGGGTGGAGACCGAGGCCCAGCGCCAGTTTCTGCTCCAGCACGGCTGCCCGCTGGTGCAGGGCTTCCTGTTCTCCAGGCCGCTGCCGGCGGCAGAGGTCGAGGCGCATCAGCTGGGTGAGCCGCAGCTGGCCTGAGCCACTGCCCGCCGGCCGAGGCACCGACATAGCCACAGGCACAGCAGAGCCCACACCGCGGCCTGTGCTGGCAGCAGCCACGCCGCCAGCTCGACGAAGCTTGCCAGCCGCCGCAGATGCACGCCGATGATGCAACCCGCCACCAGCGCCCCGATCAGCGAGCCGCCCAGCACGCAGCTGAACCAGCCGACCTGAAAGGCTGCCACGTTATACAGTGCCCGCTGCACCTGCGGGTCCTGCAGGCGTACCAGGCTCATACCGCGCCGGTCAGCGGTGCCGGGCGCGCCCAGGGTCATGGCCGGAGCGAGCCGCTCGAAGTAGCCGGTCAGGACCGCGATCCCGTCGATACGATGCAGCGGATCTTGGAACACCACGTCCCTAGTGTATACCTCTCGCAGTAGGTGTGTATGGGTTTTGTATAGATTATTGTGGAGATCGCAGAAAGGCTCCAGGGCAGGGGCCTGGCGCATGGCGGGGTTCTGTTCGAGGTGGCCGGGTCGAGGTCAATCCCTCAGGGCTTTGAAGGCATCCAGTGCGCGCGCCCGGGCGGCCTTGTGGTCGACGATGGGGGCCGGGTAAGCGGCGCTGTCGAGGAGGTCGCCTACGGGGACGTGGCGCTTCTTGGCCGCCACGCTGGACAACTCCGGTACAAATTCAGTAATGAAATCTGCCTGCGGGTCGAAGCGTGTTGACTGGGTGGTGGGGTTGAAGAGGCGGAAATAGGGTGCGGCATCGGTGCCGGTGGAGGCCGCCCACTGCCAGCCGCCGTTGTTGGCGGCAAACTCGCCGTCGACCAGGTGGCGCAGGAAGAAGCACTCGCCGCGGCGCCAGTCGATCAGCAGGTGCTTGGTCAGGAACATCGCCGTGACCATGCGCAGGCGATTGTGCATCCAGCCGGTCTGCACCAGTTGGCGCATGGCGGCATCGACCAGCGGATAGCCGGTGCGCCCTTCGCACCAGGCGGCGAAGCCGGCATCATCGTCGCGCCAGGCGAGGGCTTCGGTGTGCTGCTGAAAGGCACGATGCTGGCACACGCGGGGAAAGCCGACCACGATGTGCTGATAGAACTCGCGCCAGATCAACTCACTGACCCAGGCGCTGAGGCCGGCATCGCCGTCGGCCAGCTGGCCGACGTTCTCGCTCATCACCGCCTGCAGGCACTGGCGATGGGAGACCATGCCCAGCGCCAGGTAGGGGGAGAGTTCGCTGGTGCCGCGCACCGCCGGGAAGTCGCGCTGCTGGTGATAGTGCTTGCTGCGGTAGCGCAGGAAGCGTTCCAGGCGATCGGCGGCAGGGCCCTGGCCGGCCGGCCAGTGGCGGCCGTCTACCGGCGTATCGTCGAGGCCGGGCAGCGTCGGCAAAGGGTCGCTCTCGAGTGCCAGGCGCGCCTGGGGCGCCGGTGTCTCGCGCAGGTTGAGGCGCTCAGCCGCGAGCTGGCGATGCCAGGCCTTGGCGAAGGGCGTGAACACGCTGTAATAGTCGCCCTGGCCGGTGCGCAGTTCGCCGGGGTCGAAGGTCACGGCGTCGCGGTGAAGGTGCAGCGCCAGGCCGGCATCGTCGAAGGCACTGGCGACCGCCGCATCACGGCGCTGCTCATTGAGGGGGTATTCGGCGTTAGCGTGCAGCGCGCAGGCGCCGTGCTCGCGGGCGATCGCCAGCAAGGCCGCGGGGGCGGCGTCGAAACGGCCGATATCGCGGTGCAGCAGGGGGATGTTGAGCCTGGCCAGGTCGTCGCGCAGCGCGGCCACGCCGCGCGCCCAAAAGTCGAGCTTGTTGGCTCCGTGGCCGTGCTGCTGCCACTGGTCGAGGCAGCGCAGAAATACCGCGATCACCGGGCCGCGGGCGGCGGCCTCAGCGAGGGCGGTGTTGTCGTGGGTGCGCAGGTCGCTGCGAAACCACACCAGGCGGGGAGCATACATGGCGGACATCCTCGTTCGGCAGGGCGATGCCGCGTCGGGGTCAGGCGCGCAGTAGCGGCGCCAGGCGCGTCATGGCCTGCAGCGGGTCATCGCCGAGCACCGCCACCTGGCTGTCGGCGAGATCACCGGCGCGGATCCGAGCGATGGGGCCACACAGCCCCACCGGCACCTCGAGCTGCTCGGCGAGGCGCGGCAACTGGCGGCGGACCAGGTCGGCGCGCTCGGAGTGGCCGCTGCAAAGCAGCAGCCCGCCGGCGCGCAGACGCTCCACCGCGAGTGGCAGTTCGTTGAGCGGCAGCGGTGCATCGAACAGCTGCACCCGGTAGCCGGCCTGGCTGGCGGCCAGCGCCACCAGCAGATCCCACAGCGTGCCGTGATCGTCGGGCAGGCGGTTGATCAGCAGCGTGGCGCCCTGGCTATTGAGGTTGGCGTGGTAGAGCCGCGTACCGATGCGGGTGCGCAGGAAGGCCTCGAAGGTACGCCGCTGCAGGGCGGCGCCAAGCTGCTCGTCCCAGTGCTCCTCGAGCGCTTCGACCACCGGCTTGAACAGCTCGCTGAGGCAGGTGCTGACCGGATAGAGCGCCATGCACTGGTTATAGAGGCTATCGAGGCGCACCAGGTCGAGGCTCTCGACGGCGGCGATCAGCTGCTGGCGCTGGCTGGGCCAGTCACCGGCGGCGGGCTCCGGGGCCTCGACGGTGCTGGGCTGGTCGAGCAGCTCGCGCACCTGGCTTACTGGCACCCCGCGGTTGAGCCACTGCAGGATGCTCTCGATGCGCTGGATGTCATCGCGGGCATACAAGCGGTGCCCCTTGGGCGTGCGCTGCGGGCAAATCAAGGCGTAGCGGCGCTCCCAAGCGCGCAGGGTGACCGAGTTCACGCCGGTAAGGCGCGAGACTTCGCGGATCGGGTAGAGCGGCGCATCGGCCGGATGGGTCGCCTTGTCACTCATGCGCTCTGATGCCTCTCGTTCATAGTGGTGATCAATGGCGGCGATCACCTTAACGTATATGATGTTCAGGATGGTGCAAAAGGTTGTACAAGGCAATGCCCCTGTACAAAGCGAGGCTATTCTAGCGCTGCCGCCGGCCAACGGCGAGACTTGGTGCGCTAATGCACGGCGTTGCTGGCCGCCCGCTCATATGGGTAGTGCGAGCCAACGTTCGGCGATGCCGGCGCCGATCACCGCTATGCTTGAAGAGGGCGGAGGCATGGCGTTATCCATGTCGGTATGAGAATGTCGGATAGATTATCAGGTATAGTACAGTTTTTGTATAACCCTTGGTGAACTCGCCACTGACTTGGCAAGGAGAGCTTGGCCATGCGCATCTTGATCACCGGCGGCAGCGGTTTCGTGGGGCAGCGACTGTGCCAGCGACTGGCCGCCGACCACCAGCTAGTGGTGGTATCTCGCGACCCTGAGGCGGCCCGTCGGCGCTTGCCCGAGGGCACCCAGGTCATCGCCAACGTGTTGGAAGCACTCGACGCGGCGCCCGAGGCACTGGTCAACCTGGCCGGCGAGTCGATCGCCACCAAGCGTTGGAGCGACGAGCAGAAACGGCGCCTGATCGACTCGCGGGTCGACGTCACCCAGGACCTGGTGATGCTGTGCGCCAAGCTGGCGGCCAACGGCCAGGCGCCGCGAGTGCTGGTATCGGCCTCGGCGATGGGCTACTACGGCGCCCAGCCGAAACAGGGCGAGCCCGGCCAGCGGCCGGTCACCGAGGAGAGCAGCGCCCACGACGAGTTCGCGCACCGGCTTTGCGAGCGCTGGGAGAGCGTGGCACGCGGCGCGGCGGAGCACGGCACCCGTGTCGCGCTGCTGCGCATCGGCTTGGTGCTCGACCAGGGCGGCGGCAGCCTGCAGAAGATGCTGCCGCCGTTCAAGCTGGGGCTGGGCGGGCGCTTCGGCGACGGCCGCCAGTTCATGCCCTGGGTGCACCGCGAAGACCTGGTGCGTGCCATCGAGTTCCTGCTCGAGCGCGACGACCTCAAGGGGCCCTTCAACGGCTCGGCGCCGCACCCGGTGACCAACGCCGCCTTCAGCCGCAGCCTGGCACGCCAGTTGGGGCGACCGTCACTCTTCCCGGTACCCGCGGCAGTGCTCAAGCTCGCCTTCGGCGAGATGTCACGGTTGCTACTGACCGGCGCCGACATGCGCCCGGCGCGCCTCGAAGCGGCCGGCTTCACCTTCACCTATCCGACCCTCGACAAGGCGCTAGCGGCGATCCTCGACTAGCGGTGACCTGAGTGCCGCCTAGTTGGCTCAGCGGCTGTCGTGGTCCACGGTGACGATCACGCGCACCGCGTCGAGGCGTAGGCGCGTGCCTTCGATGGCGGCGTCGAGGGCGCGGCGCTCGTCGACCAGCGCCTGGAGTTCATCTGCGCGTACCGCCGGGTTGCGCTCGGCCAGCGCCTGCAGGCGCGCCAGCTCGCCGTCGAGAGCCTCGCGCATGCGGGTCTGGGCCGCCTCGACGATGCTGGGGAGTTCGCGTTCGGCTTCAGCCTCGCCCTGGACCAGCAGTCCGCGCAGCTGGTCGTGGCGGCTCTTGATCAGGTCGCGGGCCACTGCCTTCTTGACCTTCTGCAGGTTCTTGGACAGACCGCTGAACGACACCTTGTCGGAGAGGTTGGCACCGGACTCGTCGAGCAGCACGCGTACCGCGGTGGCCGGCAGGAAGCGGTTGAGGTGCAGCCGTCTGGGCGCCGGGCAGTGGGTGCGGAACACCAGTTCGACCATCAGGCGGCCGGCAGGAATCGCCGGGTGCTTGAGCAGCGCCAGGGCGGTGTTGCCCATCTGGCCGTCGAGGATGCGGCCCATCATCTCGCGCAGCAGGGGGTGCTCCCAGGAGAGGCGCTGGACGTCGTCGCGGGCCAGCGCCACCGTGCGCGACAGGGTCGCCGAAAAGCCCTCCTCGCCTTTGACCAGCCCCGGCAGGCCGTCGAGCATGTGCTGGCTGGGCTGCAGGTGCAGTACCCGCCCGCCGAGCTCCTGACTGTCGACGCCGAAGATATCCATGGCCTGGTCGAGATAGCGCGGCAACGCCTTGTCGTGGTCGAGCTCGCGGATGGCGTCGATCACTGCGTTGGCGCGGGCCGGGCGACACGCCCCCCACTCCAGCAGGCGGTTGCGGCCGGCATCGTGCTCGGCCAGGCGTGCCTCGAACAGGGTGCGGGTCTCGGCGATCACCTCGGCGAGGCTCTCCTCGTCGAGCAGGGCGTCGGCGAGGGCGTCGCCAAAGGCCGCGAACAGGTCGCTGCCGATGCCGTGGGGCGCGCTGAAGGCATCCATGCCGTCGCGGTACCAGCGCAGCAGGCGCTCCCCCGGGCTGGTCTCGAACACCGGCACGTGGAGTTCGATGACGTGCTGCTGGCCGATGCGGTCGAGGCGGCCAATGCGCTGCTCGAGCTGGTCGGGGTGCAGCGGCAGGTCGAACATCACCAGATGGCGGCAGAACTGGAAGTTGCGGCCTTCTGAGCCGATCTCCGAACATACCAGCACCTGGCAGCCGTCGTCCTCCAGGTCGGCGAAGGCCGCCGCGGCGCGGTCGCGCTCGATCAGCGACAGCCCCTCGTGGAACACCGGCGCGTGGATGCCGCCCAGCGCCTGCAGCGCCTTGGCCAGGTCGGTGGCGGTGTCGCGGTCGTGGGCGATCACCAGCAGCTTGTCGCGGCCGACCTCGGTGAGCAGCTCGAGCAGCCAGGTGACGCGGGGGTCGATGCGCCACCACGGCTCCTCGTTGAGCGGGTCGTGAGGCAGGGCGCGGTACATGGCGTCGAGGTAGAGCACCACCTCGGGGTGGTCGAGTCCGGTTTCGATCAGTAACTCGTCGAGCGAGTCCTCGTCGCGCTCGAGGCGGCGCAGCACGCGGCGATAGGCTGAGGGCAGCGCCAACGGGGTGACGTGCAACCGGCGCGCCGGGAAGCCGCCGACGTGGCGGCGGCTGTTGCGGAACATCACCCGCCCGGTGCCGTGGCGGTCGAGCAGCTGCTCGCGCAGCTCGCGGCGTGCCACCTGGCGCTGCTCAGCGCTGCTCTCGGCGGAGACCAGCACCGCCAGCAGCGCCTGGCTGTCGCTGTCGTCGATTACTGTCGCCACGCTGTTGCGGTCGGTGTCGCTGGGTGTTTCCTCGCCGGCCAGCCGTTCGAGGGCATCCACCGCCTCGGCGACCTGGGCATAGCCGAGCTCCTCGGCCTTGAAGTGCTCGAGATCCTGATAGCGCTCGGGGTCGAGCAGCCGCAGCCGCGCGAAGTGACTCTCCACCCCCATCTGCTCCGGGGTGGCGGTGAGCAGCAGCACGCCTTCGGTGCGCGCCGCCAGCGCCTCGACGCAGGCGTAGCCGGGGCCGACGTGTTCGGGATGCCAGTCGAGGTGGTGAGCCTCGTCGACGATCAGCAGGTCCCAGTCGCAGGACTGGGCCTGAGCCTGGCGCTGCGGGTTGGCGAACAGCCACTGCTGGCTAGCCAGGATCAGCTGCGCCGACTCGAAGGGGTTGTCGTCGAGGTGGGCCAGGCTCTGGTGCTCGTCGAGCAGCCGTACGTCGAGGGCGAAGCGGCGCAGCAGCTCGACCAGCCACTGGTGAGTGAGGCTGTCGGGGACCAGGATCAGGGCGCGCTCGGCGCGGCCGTTGAGCAGCAGGCGGTGCAGGATCAGGCCCGCCTCGATGGTCTTGCCCAGGCCCACTTCGTCGGCCAGCAGCACCCGCGGGGCGTGGCGTCGGGCAACCTCGTCGGCGATATACAGCTGGTGGGGGATCAGGTCGATCTTGGGCCCGGCCAGGCCCAGCGCCGGGTTCTGCTCGATGCGCTGGTGGTGGTGCAGGGTGCGAAAGCGCAGGTCGAACCAGTCGTTGCGGTCTACCTGGCCGGTCAGCAGGCGGTCGCGGGCCTGGTCGAACTGCATGCTGTCGGCGAGCCGTGCCTCGGGCAGCTCGCGCAGGTTGCCCTGGTCGTCCTCACCGATGTAGACCACCAGGCCGTCGAGCTCCTTGCTGTCGTCGACGGTCATCTGCCAGCCCTCGGCGGACTGCACACGGTCGCCGGGGGCGAAGGCCACGCGGGTCAGCGGCGCCTGGCGCACGCTGTAGGTACGGGTTTCCTGGCTGGCGCTGAATAGCACGGTAACGCTGCGGAAATCGACGTTCAGAACGGTGCCCAGGCCCAGCTCGGCTTCGCCGTCACTGATCCAGCGCTGACCGGGAGAAAATTCGCTCATGATGCCTCGGATGCTCAACGAAAACGCGCCCCGCTGTCGCGGCGGTGGGCCGACGACGCTGGCGGGGCGCGGTATGGTAACGGAAACTGGCGCGGCACTTAAGCGCTGATCGTGGCGCGTACGGCTGATACGCCTCTCAGTGGCGGTCGAGCCAGTCCTCGAGCTGGGCGCGGGTCAGCTCACCGATGTGCTGTTCGAGGACGCGGCCATCGGCGTCGAACAGCAGGGTGGTGGGCAGCCCCGGCGATTCACTGAGCACGGTCAGCTCCTGATGTGGGTCGAGCAGTGGGTAGCTGAGCACGAACTCCTGCTCATCGAGATAGCGCATGGCCTGCATCAGGTCCTCGCCCTGGTTGGCGATCACCACGCTGACCCCGTCGCGCTGGTCGGCCTCGACCAGCAGCGGCATCTCGCGCAGGCAGGGCGGACACCAGGTTGCCCACAGGTTGACGATCACCAGCTCGTCCTGGATGTCACTGAGGGTGACCGGCTCGCCGTCGAGGTTGTCCAGGGTCAGGTCGGGCAGCTCGCGCATGGCGATCTCGCCACCTAGCGGCGAGACGGTCACTACGGCAAGCCATAGCGCCGAGCTGCCGATCACCAGCGCCATGCCGCCAAGCATCTTGATCAGGTGCTCGCGCAACGCCCAGGCGGTCCAGATCAGCGCCGCCAGCAGCCCCCATAGGCCATGGAAGCCGGGTTGCCAGAACTTGACGATATCCAGCGGTGCCGCGGCGTAGGCGTCGGGGTGGGTGAGCACATGGCCGAGCCGCGCGCCGATCAGCCACACGATCACCAGAACGTTGAACCAGCGCGCATGGGTGCCCTTGGGCAGGCCCAGCAGCATCAGGCTGGCCAGCAGCAGTATCAGGCCGGCACCGAAAGCGTATAGGCGGGGCAGGGAAAGCAGCACTGGGCCAATGGCGATGGCGTCCATCCGGCAAGCTCCAACGGGTCAGGGGGGCGGCGGCCTCGGGCGGCCGCTGTTACACTAGGGGCGCGCAGCGCCATGCGCTAGAAGCGTACTGACGCTGCGCCCGACTGTCACCCCCGGAGTTGCACATGGCCAAGCCTGCCTTCGATATTCTGCGCGCCCTGGCGATCGCCAGCCAGGCACTCGGCTTCATCGTGATCATCACCCTGGAAACGCTGCTTGGCGATGCCGCCCGTGCCTGGCAGGGCGTGGCCCTGGCGCTGATGGTGGCAGTGGCGCTGGGCATTGCGCTGGCGCGGCTCTACCGACGCAACAAGCGACGCAAGCAGCAGGTGGCGCATCAGCATGACGAGTGACCTGCGGTGATTGGTCGCGCCAGCATCGGCGCGCGTCTCGTCCTGACACCGCTGCTGGTCGGCTGCCTGCTGCTGGCGGGCTGCGCCCCCGTGCCGGTGGCGCGCAGCCACTCCTGGGCTCTGCCGCTGCACGAGAGCGAGGCGACCGCGCTGGGCGGCTGGGTGGCCGAGCAGCATGCGCAGCAGGCAGCCGAGCAGAGTGGCTTTCGCTTGCTGGTCGACGGCGACGAGGCCTTCGCCCTGCGTGCCGCACTGCTGGCGCGCAGCGAGCGTACCCTCGACGTGCAGACCTATATCGCCGACGACGGCCTCACCTCGCGGGTGCTGCTGGCGCAGATGCTGGATGCCGCCGAGCGCGGTGTCAGGGTGCGGCTGCTGCTCGATGACCTGGCCAGCCTCAAAAACGAAGCCCTGCTGGCCGCCATCGACAGCCACCCCCAGGTGGAGGTGCGGCTATTCAATCCGCTGCTGCGTGGTCGCGGCACGCTGCTGAGTCGCGGGGTGATGATGGCCGCCGACCTGCGTCGCCAGCATCGCCGCATGCACAACAAGCTGTGGCTGAGCGATGGCGCGGTAGCGATTACCGGCGGGCGCAACCTCGGCGACGAATACTTCAACGCCGATGAGCAGCGCAACTTCGCCGACCTCGACCTGCTGGCGGTGGGGCCGGTGGCGCGCGACCTGTCGCGCAGCTTCGACGACTACTGGCGCCATCACCTGGCGCTGCCGATGGTGCGCTTCCGCCAGGCCGAGCCCGACGCCTGGCGCGAACTGCGCGAGGACCTGGCGGCGTGGCTCGAGGAGCAGCGCCACGATTCACCCTACCTGGTGACGCTGCGCCAGCGCTTCGCCGAGGCCACCCCCGGGGCGCTGCTGGCGCCGCTGACCTGGGCGCCGGGGCAAGCGCTGTGGGATCCGCCGGCCAAGCTGGCGGGGCGCGGGCGGCCGGCGCTGGAGGAGACCCTCTCCGGGGAGTTGGTCGAGGTCATCGATGAGCTGGAGCAGCGGCTGCTGATCATCTCGGCCTACTTCATCCCCACTCCCCAGGGCGCCGCCCAGCTGCAGCGCCTGGCACGGGATGGCGTCGAGGTGGCGGTGATCACCAACTCGCTGGAAGCCACCGACGTGCCGCCGGTGCACGGCGCTTACGCCGGCTATCGCCCGGCGCTACTTGAAAGCGGCGTGCGCCTGTATGAACTGCGTGCCGATCACCAGGAGAGCGCCAGCCTCGGCGTGCCGGGGGCATCGTCGTCGAGCCTGCATATCAAGGCGCTGGGTTTCGACCGCGAGCGGCTGTTCGTGGGCAGCTACAATATCGACCCGCGCTCGATCTGGTGGAACAGCGAAGTAGGCGTGCTGGTGGAAAGCCAGGCCCTCAACCGCGAGCTATGGGAACTGGCCGAGCTGGGCATGGGGCCGGCGCTGAGCTATGCCGTGGGCCTGGATGAGGTCGGCGGCCTCGAGTGGCATACCGATAACGCCGACCAGCCCGAGGTGCTGAGCCGCGAGCCGGGCGGCTGGCTACGGCGGCTGGGCGCCTGGAGCAGTCGGGCACTGCGTCTCGAGGACTGGCTCTAGGCTTAGTACGAAAACTGCCCACGCTCGCCGACTTTTCGTACTAAGCCTAGTCGTCTGTCGGGCGTCTACCGCAAGGAGAAGAGTTTGCGACTCGACTATCGCGGTGCACTGCCGGAAACCGTCGGCTATCTGCTCTTACCGAGCTTCTCGATGATGGCCTTCTTCGCCGCGGTGGAGCCGCTGCGCATCGCCAACCGCCTCAGCGGCCGGCCGCTGTTCGACTGGACGCTGATCAGCGAGGATGGCGAGCCGGTCACCGCGTCCAACGGCATGACCCTGCTCGTCGATCGGCCCATGGCCGAGGTTCACGGCCTGCCGTCATTGGCGGTGTGCAGCGGTTTCGCCCCGGAACAGCACCTCAAGCGCCCGCTGCTGGCCTGGTTGCACCATCTCGATCAGGCCGGCTGTGTGCTGGGCGGGCTCGATACCGGTTGCTTTCTGCTCGCCGCGGCGGGATTGCTCGGCGGTGAACGCGTGACGCTGCACTGGGAGAGCCTGCCGGCCTTTCGCGAACGCTTCCCGGCGATTGCCACCTCCGACGAGTTGTTCGAACTCGGCACGCGGCGCTTCTCCTGCGCCGGCGGGGCCGCGGCCATGGACATGGCGCTGGAGATGATCGCCCGGCGCCACGGCACCAAGCTGGCCATCGACGTCTCCGAGCAGCTGGTGCATGAGCGCATGCGCACCCGCGATGACCAGCAGCGTATGTCGCTGGTACGGCGACTGGGAACGCATAATCGCCGCCTGATAGAGGCCGTGGCGCTGATCGAGCACCACCTCGAGGAGCCGCTGAGCCTCGCCGAGGTGGCGCGGCGCAGCGGCGTCTCGCCGCGCCAGCTGCAGCGGCTTTTCGAGCAGCACCTCGCCACCACGCCGCGCCAGTGGTACCTGCTGCAGCGGCTCGAGCGGGCCAGGCATCTGCTCGAGGAGACCGCCCTCGATGTGCTCGCGGTGGGGCTCGCCTGCGGCTTCACCTCGAGCTCGAGCTTCGCCCGCGCCTTCCGTGTCCACTATGGGGTGTCGCCGCGGGAGCTGCGAGGCCGGTCGGACAGCAGTGGCAGTAAGCCGCGGCGTGTTTAGCGAATGGGTAGCCAACGCCGCTGGGTCGGCTGCATGCCGGGGAAGTTCAGCTCCACCAGGCGCAGTACCAGGGTCAGCACCACGGTGGTGGCCAGGTAGATGCCGGCGATCAGCAGCAGCGGCTCGTAGACCCGGAAGGTCTCGTCGCGAATGATATTGGCCGCCTGCAGCAGGTCCATCATGGCGATGGTGGAGACCAGCGGCACCGACTTGAGCAGCAGGATCATCTCGCCGGTGAGGGTCGGCAGGCAGAGCTGGATGGCCCGCGGCAGCCATAGCCGGGTCAGCACCTGGAAGGACGACAGCCCGAAGGCACGGCCGGCTTCCAGCTCGCCTCGCGGCACGCTCTGCATGGCGCCGCGGATCACCTCGCCGGAGTAGGCCCCGACGCTGAGGATGAAGGTCAGGGCGCCGAAGAAGAAGGGCTCGCGCAGCAGCGGCCAGAAGATGCTGTCGCGGATGCCCGGGACCCCCTCCAGCAGCCGGCCCACTCCGTAATAGAAGAAGAACAGCTGCACCAGCAGCGGCGTACCGCGGATCACGGTGGTAAAGGCCCAGGCCAGCCAGGCCAACGGGCGGGGGCCGCGCAGCCGGGCCAGGGCTACCGCCACGGCGAGGAGCAGGCCGCCCACTGCCGAGACCAGCAGCAGCCACAAGGTATTGACGAAGCCTTCCCACAGGTAGGCCTGGTAGAAGGGGTCGCTCAGCCAGGAAAAGTCCATCTCAGGCCTCCGTGGGTTGGCCGCGGCGCACATGACGCTCGAGGCGGGCGAACAGCGCCGTGGAGGTCAGGGTCATCAGCAGGTAGATGACGCCGGCGGCGGTGTAGAAGAGGAAGTAGGCGCGGCTGCTGGCGGCGGCCTGCTGAATGGTGAAGAACAGTTCGTTGAAGCCGATCACGCTGATCAGGGCGGTGTCCTTGATCAGGATCAGCCACAGGTTGGACATGCCCGGCAGGGCATTGGGCAGCATCCCCGGCAGCACAATGCGGTGAAAGCGGGTCCAGCGCGAGAAGCCAAAAGCGTCGGCGGCCTCCAACTGGCCTTGCGGGATGGCCAGGATGGCGCCGCGGAACACCTCGGTCATGTAGGCGCCCTGAACGAAGGCCAGCACGCCCACGGCGGTGGCGAAGCCGGTGATCTGCACGGCGCCGGCCACGCCCAGATGCGCCAACAAAGCGTCCAGCGCCTGGGCGCCGGCATAGTAGAGCAGGATGATCAGCAGCAGTTCGGGCACCGCGCGAATCAGCGTCGAGTAGCCGGTGGCCAGGCCGCGCAGCGGCGCCCACGGGCTGAGCTTGGCGCCGGCGCCAAGCAGTCCCAGCAGCAGGCCAATGGCGTAGGCCAGCACGGCGATCTGCAGCGTGGTCAGGGCCCCGGCCATGATCGGGCCGGCCCAGTCGCCGAGCCCTTCCGGTGTCATCGCAGTCATGGTTGAGCCTTTCCTCGGTCACGCAACGAAGTCCCCCGGCGCCGCTGGCGCCGGGGGTATGGCAGCCGTTGAAGGCTCAGTCGTAGACGCAGACGTCGGTGCTCAGGTACTGCACGGAGAGGTCGCCACAGGTGCCGTCCTCGATCACCGCGGTAATGCCCGCGTTGAGCGCCTCGCGCAGATCGTCCTCCTCCTGACGCAGGCCAATGCCGATGCCCTCGCCGTAGGCCTCGTGGTGGGGGGCAGTGGCCTTGACCTCGAAGCCCCCTGCCTCGTCCCGGTCGAGGAACTGCAGCATGGCGATCTCGTCGGCGAGAATCAGGTCCAGGCGACCGGCCAGCAGGTCGTTGTTGACCTGTTCCGCCTGGTCGTAGAGGCGGATATCCACGCCGCTATCGCCTAGCTCGCGGCGGGAATAGGTGGCGTTGGTGGTGGCGCTCTGCACCCCCATCACCAGGCCGTCCAGGTCATCGGGGATGTCCAGCGCCAGATCGCTGGCGGCGACATAGGCGCCGGGGGTGAAGTAGTAGGGGCGGGTGAAGTCGATGACCCGCTGACGCTGCTCGGTGATCGACATGGAGTTCATGATCATGTCGATGCGCCCGGCATTGAGGGCGGGAATGATACCGCTCCAGCCGGTGGGAGTGATCTCGCAGTCGCGGCCCATGGCGTCGCAGATGGCGTGGGCCAGTTCCACCTCGAAGCCGGTCCAGTCGCCGCTGGCGGCCTTGTAGGTGAAGGGCGGGTAGGGCTCGCCGGAGATGCCCACCTTGAGCGGGTCAGCGGCCTGGGCGGTGAGGCCGAGGCTGATGGCGGCCGCGGCGCTAGCGATCATCAGGGGGAACTTCATGGTCTTCTCCTGTCGTTATGGTTAGGTGGAGCCTTCAGGCCGCGGGCGCCACGAAGTGGCGACAGCGGGGATCATCGAAAACGTCTTGCGGTGTGCCTTCGGCGGCGATGCAGCCCTGGTCGAGGTAGACCAACTGGTCGGAAACCTCGCGGGCGAAACGCATCTCGTGGGTAACCAGCAGCATGGTGCGGCCCTCGTCGGCGAGGCCGCGGATCACGCCCAGCACCTCGTTGACCCGCTCCGGGTCCAGCGCCGACGTGGGCTCGTCGAAGAGCAGCAGGCGCGGCTCCATGGCCAGGGCTCGGGCGATGGCGATCCGCTGCTGCTGGCCGCCGGAGAGGAAGGCAGGATAGGCATCGCGCTTGTCGGCCATGCCGACCCGCTCCAGGTAGTGCTCGCCCAGGGCGGTGGCCTGCTTGCGGGAGAGCCCCTTGACCCGCATGGGGGCCTCGATGACATTGCCCAGCCCGCTCAAGTGGGGCCAAAGATTGAACTGCTGGAAGACCATCGCGACCTTGGCACGCAGCCGCTGCAGCTGGCGCCGATCCAGGCCGACGATGTCGCCCTGAGCGTTACGGGCGAAGCGAATCGCCTCATCGGCAATCGCCAGTTCGCCGCGGTCGGGGCGTTCCAGCAGGTTCATGCAGCGCAGCAGGGTGCTCTTGCCGGAGCCGCTGGCGCCGATGATCGAGGTGACGGTGCCCTCGGCGACGCTCAGCGAGACATCCTTGAGCACCTCCAATTCGCCAAAACGCTTGATCAGGTGGTCGGCCACCACTGCGGGGGCGGCCTGGGGACGGAGGGGACGCTCGAATGATGATGTCATAGGCAATCGGCCTCCGAGGCCGGGGTCGGTGACAGGGCGCGTTCATCTCGGGCGCGTTGCGCACAGGCCGCCAGGCGCCGGCTGGCCGCGGCGAGGCGTTCGGCCTCCACGGTCAGGCTGAGGCGCACGAAGCCTGCCGCCGAGGGGCCGAAGGCCTCGCCGGAGAGCACCGAGATGCCCTCCTCGTCGAGCAGGCGGTCGGCGAAGGCCTGGGACGAGAGGCCGGTGGCGCGGATATCCACCATCAGGAACATCCCCGCCGGCGGGCGGATCGCTGTCACCGCTGGGCTCTCGGCGAGGGCCGCGCAGACGGCGTCGCGGCGCGCCCGATAGACCTCACGCATCTCCTGCAGCTCGGTGGGCGGCGTCGTCAGGGCATCGCAGGCGGCGTCCTGGATGAAGTCGGGGCAGCCGTAGAGCATGCACAGCGCCAGGTGGGTCAGGTGCTGGATCAGCGCCTCGGGGCCCAGTACCCAGCCCAGCCGCCAGCCGGTCATGGCATGCGACTTGGAGAGGCTGTTGATCACTACGCTGCGTTCGGCCATGCCCGTCAGGCTGGCGGGGCAGATATGCTCGCCCTCGAAGATCAGCTCGGCGTAGACCTCATCGGAGATCAGCCACAGATCGTGGCGGCGGCACAGCGCGGCGATCGCCGCCCAGGTCTCGGCGTCGATCAACTGCCCGGTGGGGTTGTGGGGGCTGTTGAGCAGGATGGCCCGGGTGCGCGGCGTGATGGCCGCCTCCAGGGCCGCCGGGTCGAGGCGGAAGTCCGCCTCGCCGTTGAGCGCCACCTGCATCAGCTCGGCGCCGGTGGCACGCAGCACCGCCTCGTAGGTGACATAGCTCGGCTCGGGTACCAGCACCTCGTCGCCGGAGTCGAGCAGGCACTGGGCGGCGGCATAGAGGCCGCACTGGGCGCCGGCCAGGACGATGACGTTATCCGGGCCGACGTCGAGGCCCAGGCGACGATAGTCGTCGGCGATGGCCTGGCGCAGCGCCAGCTTGCCCTGCACGTTGGGGTAGTGAGTGGCGCCGCCGCGCAGGCTGGCCACGGCGCTCTCGACGATGGGCTCGGGGTGGCGAAATCCGGGTCGCCCACCGAGAGCACGGTGATTGCCTCGCCGGCGGCCTGGCGGGCCAGGGCGCGGTAGTGGATATCCCAGGCCGCGGCCCCTTCGCCGGCGATGCGGCCGGTCAGTCGTGAATAATGCATAGGGTCTCTCGCTTCCAGACGTGCTGGGGCCGGCGTCACGCCGGCCCGGGGCGCTTCACTCCAGGCTGGCGCGAACCGCCGCCAGGCCGGGCTCGCCGTCGCGTGTGGTAACCCCCTCCAGAAAGGTCTCGATGCGCTCGGGATTGGCCAGCAGCCAGTCGCGGGCGACGGTTTCCAGTTCGCCCTCTTCGAGGCCGAAGTCGCGGATGAACTCACTCTGCTCGTCGGCCGTCAGCTCGAACTGGTCCAGCAGCCGGATCATGTTGGGGTTGGCCGCGTGGTAAGTGCTGGCGACGATGGTGCGCACATCGCTTGCGCCGTTGTTCTCGCCGAACACGCTAGCCGGATCATCGAGGATCTGCATGTCATACGCCGGGGCCATCCAGTGCGGCGTCCAGCCGTAGAAGAGGATCCAGCGCCGGTCACGCTTGGCCGCGTCTACCTCGGCGAGCATGCCCGGCGTCGAGGACTCGCGGAGCCGCCACTGGCTGAGCCCGTAGGTATCGGCGTCGACGGCGTCGTGGAGGTGGTCGCTGACCGTGGAGCCGCTCTCGATGGAGTAGATCTCGGCGTCAAAGCGCTCACGGATCTCGGGGTCGGCCAGCTGTTCGGCGTGGGTCACGCCGGCCTCATAAACGTAGCCGGGTACCGCGAAGCCCATACGCGCGCCGCTGACGTTGTTGCCCAGGTCGACGATGCTGCCCGTTTCCATGGCCGCGTCGTAGCTCTGCTGCTGGGAGGGCAGCCAGCCGGCCAGGAAGGCGTCGCTGTCGCCGCTCTGCAGGGTCTGGTAGCCCACCGTGGAGCTGACCTCGAGCGCCTCGACCCGATACCCCAGGGGCTCCGCGAGCTGGGCGAAGATCTCCGACTTGACAGTAACACCCGGCCAGGGGGCACCACCAGGCGCAGCTCATCGCTGGCGTCCTGGTTGGCAAGCGCGGTGAGCGGCAGCAGGCCGATGAGGATGAGACCGGTGAGTAGGGTGTTGTTGCGCATGTCAGGGATCCTTGTTGTCGGTTATCGATGGGAGGGTGGCGCGGTGGCCATCCAGGCCGCCGCGTCCACTTCGATCAGCAGCGGTGAGTCGTCGTCGCCGAGAAGGGCAAGCGCCTCGCCGAGGGCCGTGGGGGCGCCCACCGCTCGGTAGCGGCAGGCATAGGCGTCGGCCAGGGTGGCGAAGTCCGGCGGCGCCAGATCGACGCCGAGCTGGGGCACCTCGTGCATGGCCATATAGCGGCGAATTTCGTCGTAGCCGTGGTTGTTCCAGATCACCACCGCCACGGGCCGCCCCAGATCGCGGGCGGTGGCCAGTTCGCCGAGCACGAACTGCAGGCCGCCGTCGCCGACCAGGGCCACCACCGGCCGCTCCGGGCAGGCCAGCGCCGCCCCCAGGGCCGCCGGCAGACCGTAGCCAAGAGTGCCGTAGCCGGTGGCGGCGTTGAACCAGCGCCGCGGTGCCGGCAGCGAGGCCAGGAAGTTGCCGGCATAGACCGGCCCGGTGGAGTCGCCCACCAGAATGGCGTCGGGCAGCGCCGCGCGCAGAGTGGCATAGAGCGGCACATAGGCGGCGAGCTGCGGGTCCTCGGTAAGGGCCAGTTGGTTGCGTACCGCCGCGGCGCGGCCGTCGTCGGCACGCGGCGGCAGGGCCTCGGCCAGGTTGTGCATCACCTGACCCACGTCGGCCAGCAGCGCCAGGTCGGCGGCCTGGTTGCGGCCCAGCTGCTGGGGATCGATGTCGACGCGGATCAGCCGCCCGTGGAGACGAAAACCGTTATCGAACACCAGGTCATAGTCGGTCTCGCCGAGCTCGGTGCCGAGGGCCAGGATCACGTCGGCCTCCGCGGCCAGGCGGCGAGCGGCGGGCAGGCTGGCGGTGGCGCCCAGGTCCAGGGGGTGATCCTGCCCCAGAACCCCCTTGGCGTTGATGGTGGTCAGCGCCGGGGCCTGGCAGCGTTCGACCAGGGCACGAGCCGCCTGCGGTGCATTGGCGCAGCCGCCGCCCAGCAGCAGCAGGGGGCGCTCGGCCGTAGCCAGCCAGTCGGCGGCCTGGGCGATGGCCGCGGCCGGGGCCGCCGGCGGATAGACCCGTAGCGGGCGCGGCGCCGGTGCCTCCAGGGGCGCGGCCAGCAGGTCCAGGGGGATCTCGATATGTACCGGCCCGGGCCGAGCCCCGTGGAAGATCGCGAAGGCCCGCGCCAGCACCTCCGGCAGGGCTGTCGGGTCGAGCAGGGTATGGCTGAAGACGCTGACGCCGGCCAGGGTCTGCTGCTGGCTGGGCAGCTCGTGGAGACGCCCCTGGCCGCGCCCCAGGGTGTCGCGGCGGTTGACGCTGGAGATCACCAGCATGGGCACCGAGTCGGCCAGGGCCTGGCCCATGGCCGTGGCGATGTTGGTCATCCCCGGGCCGCTGATGATGAAGCAGGCCGCGGGCTTGCCGCTGGCGCGGGCATAGCCATCGGCCATGAAGCCGGCGCCCTGCTCATGGCGCGGCGTGACGTGGCGGATGGCGCTGTCGCCCAGGCCACGGTAGAGCTCGATGGTATGCACGCCGGGAATGCCAAAGGCGGTGTCCACGCCATAGGCTTCGAGCAGTCGCAGCAGGTAGTTGGCACAGGTCTGAAGCATGTCAGTCGTGCTCCACGCGGTGCTCGGGC
This sequence comes from Halomonas socia, assembly GCF_010977575.1. Taxonomy (GTDB): domain Bacteria; phylum Pseudomonadota; class Gammaproteobacteria; order Pseudomonadales; family Halomonadaceae; genus Franzmannia; species Franzmannia socia. Next base: position 945,828 of record NZ_CP048812.1, on the reverse strand, counting down.
AGCGCTTCGGGCAGCCCGCCGCGGGGCGTACGCCCGAGTACCCGTTCCACCATGGGCAGGAAGTGCTCCAGCGGCAGGGTGTCGTAGTCGGGGTCGAAGCTGGCCTGGTCCCAGTCGTCACAGAAGCGCACGGTGCGCACATAGGCCGGATGATCTCGATAAGCCTCGCGGGCGTGGCGATCCTGGCCGAAGAAGTGGCGATAGTGGTAGCCCTGGAAGAGTTCGTGGTGGCGAATCATCCAGGTGTTGAGGGGGTCGATAAAGGGCTCGAGGATGGCCGCGGCGACCTCGGCGTGGTTGGCCGGGGCCAGGTCGTCGCCGATATCGTGGAGCAGGGCGCAGACCACCATCTCTTCATCTGCACCGTCGCGCAGCGCCCGGGTGGCGGTCTGCAGGCAGTGCTGGTAGCGGTCCACCGGGTAGCCGTGGGTGTCGCCGGCCAGGTTGTGCAGATGGGCCAGCACCCGGCGCGGGGCATCCTCGACATAGTCGCGGAAGCGAGCGTCGATCAGCGCCCAGTCGTCGCGCTGGGCCTCGCCGAAGTGACGAAAGCTAGCTTGATTCATGCGGGTTCTCCTTGGGCGTAGGACTCGGCCTGGCGGCGTAGTACCCGCCGGCGGCTGGCGGTGCTGTCACGGTCGACATAGCCCTGGCGCATGTGACGCACGCCGCCGGCCAGCTGATAGGCGCGGCGCCCGTGCAGCAGGCGGTAGTTGTCGATGATCAGCATCTGGCCGGGATCGAGCTTGAGATGCAGGGTCAGCTCCTCGCCGGTGATCAGCTCATGGAAGGCGCGGCGGGCGGCGAAGTAGGCATCGAGGGCATCCGGTGCCAGGGCCGGCACCCGTTCGGTGCGGTTGGAGTAGCGCACGCGCATGGGCTCGCCGTGGCTATCCAGCTCGATCAGCGGCCCCTCGCTCTCGAGGTGGGTGGTGTCGTCGCGGTAGCGAAAGCCGGGACGCACTTGGCTCAGGCAGTCGAAGGCCTCAGGGTCGCGCTCGCGCAGCAGCCGGGCGGCCATGAAGCCATCGACCAGGGTGCTGTCGCCGCCTTCGGCGGCGTTGGTCAGGCAGTGCAGCCATATGTAGCCGGGGATGGGGTCTCGGTAGGGATTGTCGGTATGCGGCTCGAGGCCCCGCTGGGTCATGGTCAGATCGTAGGCATTGGCCACCGACTTGACGTCGGCTATGCCGCCCCAGTTGGTGCGCCGCAGCGGGCCGATGCGGTCGATCAGCGGGCGCATGCCGTCCTCTTCGCTGGGGATCCCGGAGACCATCACGAAGCCGTCGCGTTGCAGTGCGTCGAGCATGGCCAGCAGGGCAGCGTCGTCGTGCAGGGCAGCACTGAAGTCGGCCCGGGGCGTGGGAGCGCTGGCGGCGTCCCAGAGGCGTTGGGGCGGGTCGACGGCCTCGTCGAGCAGCTCCTGCAGCGGAAAGTCACAGCGGTGGCCATCGCTGAAGTGCAGCCTCAGAGCGTGATCGACGCTATCCGCGGACTCCAGGCGCAGATCCAGCGGCAGCTCGGCGGCCTCGATCAGGCGCTGACCGGTGCGCGGGTCCCGGGTCTGGGGATCGGGGCTGCGCTCGCGCAGCCACAGAGCGGTGAACTCCCGTGATTGATCCCGATGGTCGAGGACCAGGCGTTGGCCTTCGGACTGGAGCCTGATGTGAGTCATGATGGCGTCTCCACAAGATTCGGTCACTGGCGTTGGGTGAGTGCTATTACCATATCCGCGGTTGCGGTTACGGACTTGATAAAATTGGCCGCATGCTTGATTTTATTAGCCATAATGGAAACCTACCCCGACAAATGGCCCTACCCGCGGCCTGACTCTCCGCCGCTGCTGACCCCCGATGAGGCCGAGCACACCATGGACGTGTGGCTGGTGCCCAAATTCTCGATGCTGACGCTGTTCTGTCTGCTCGAGCCGTTGCGGGTGGCCAACCGCTTCGGCCGCAATCTCTTCGCCTGGCGCCTGCGCTCCGCCAGCGGGCAGTCGGTGGTGGCCAGCAACGGGGTGCGTATCGACGTGGATGACTCGCTGGAGACACTCGCCGACGGTACCGGCCTGATGGTGGTCTCTTCCTATGAGGCGGAGCTGACGGTGGGGGCGGCAGAGCGGGCGGTGCTGCGGCGCATCGCTGCTCATGGCGGCTGGCTGGGTGGGCTGGATACGGCGCCCTTCATCCTCGCCCGGGCGGGGGTATTGGAGGGGTATCGGGTGGCGCTGCACTGGGAGAGCGTGCCGGCCTTTCGCCAGGAATTTTCCCACCTGGCGATCAGCCAGGCCCGCTACGAGTTTGGCAGTGAGCGCCTGACCGGCTCCGGGGGCTCCGCTGGGATCGACATGATGCTGGACTGGATCGAGCGGGCCTATGGGCCGGCGCTGGCCAATGCAGTGGGGCGCCAACTGGTCCACCAGCGCGCCCGGGGCGAGGCCTCCCTGGCCCAGCGTCACCTCTACGAGGAGCTACCGCGCAGCGTAGTGCGCGCGCTGGCGGTGATGGAGGCCAACCTGGCCCAGGCGCTGCCGATTCCCGAGGTGTGTCGCCTGGTGGGCCAGTCTCAGCGCCAGTTGACGCGGCTTTTCATGGCTCACTTCGGCGAGAGCCCCAAGCAGTGCTACCTGGGCCTGCGCCTCGATCAGGCGCGGCGCATTCTCGCCGACAGCCGCTGCCGCGTCACCCAGGCGGCCATGGCCGCCGGCTTTACTCAGCCGGCGCACTTCTCGCGGGCCTATCGGCGCCGCTTCAATGAGGCCCCAAGTACCACCGCCGAGCGCGGCTCGCTCTAGGCCTCCAGGCCTTCGGTGACCCGATGCTGACGCCGGGCGCGCTGCACCATGCGATAGCGTGAGCGGATCTCGTCGCGTTCCATGTAGCAGCCCTGCAGCCAGCGGTGGCCGCTGGTGCCTTCGAAGGCGTCGCGGGCGTGCAGCAGCCGGCGGTTGTCGAAGATCACCAGGTCGCCGGGCGCGTAGGTGAAGCGGATGGCGAAGTGCGGCTCGCGCAGCATCGCCTGCAGCGTCATCAGCGCCTCGTAGGCTGGCTCCACCTCCTCGAAGCGGGCCTGCAGGGGGCCGCGCAGGAAGTCGGCGATACGCACCTCGAGCAGCTCGCCGCGGGCGTCGAGGCGGATCATCGGCGAATACCAGACGTAGTCTGTGGTCTTGGCGGTATTGGCGTAGCACCAGTGCACCCGGGTCAGAGTAGCGAAGGCGTCCGGGGCACGCTGGCGCAGCGCCTCGGCCACGGCGAAGCCGTCGAGCATCACCGCCTCGCCGCCCTCCACGCTGTTCTCCAGGCAGTGCAGCATCTGCAAGCCGGGGTGATATTCGCGGGTCGGCAGGTCGGTGTGCGGCGGCAGGGCGATGGAGGTGTAGGCGTTGGAGTCCGGGTCCGGCTTGGCCTTGACGTCGAACAGCAGGCCGAAGTTAGTGGGCCGGACCGGACCAATGCGCCGGGCGATGGCCTCCAGCGAGCCGGGTTCGGTAGGCAGGCCGCGCAGGCGCACCAGCCCCTTGCCCAGCACGCTTTCCAGGGCGGGGGCGAGGATCGCCTCCTCGGCCTCGCTAGCCGCCTCGGTGTCGAGCAGGCCGCTGGCGTCGAGGCTGTCTGGATCTGCGCCGGGGCCGCCGTGCCAGAGCCTGACCGGCACCAGCGGCGCCTCGGGGTCGCCGGCGTTGTCGTAGTCGTGGGCGCGCAGCCAGCCGGGGTGAAAGCGCAGGTGACGATTCTCCGCGGCGAAGGTCACGCATAGCGCGCCAGCGTCATCGATCTCGGCGGCGGCGATCTGCGGCCAGGCGGGCAGGCGGGAGAGATCGAGGATGCGCTCGCGGGTCGCCGGGTTCACGGTGCTCTCGTCGGCGGCGTTCTCGCGCAGCCAGATGCCGTGGTAGCGGCTCTTGCGGCCGTCGCTCCAGCCCAGCGTCACCACCCGGGCGTCGTGGTCGACCGAGAGAATATCGGCCTCGATGGGCCAGGTGTCGTAGTCCGGGGTGAGCGGTAGGGACGAGAGCGAGTTCATGGCGATCTCTCTTGGGGGAATGGAGTCGCCTAGCTTGTCTGCACCGCCACTACGGGAAGCAGCACCATTCGACGCCGACTATGCACCATTCGACAGCCAGGCCTGATCCTGCTGGTGCCTCAATTGGCTGGGTGTCAGGCCGTGGCGCTGGCGGAAGGCGCGGGTAAAGCTGGAGGCAGAGGCGAAGCCGCAGGCGAGGGCGATATCCAGGACCCGGTGGGGGGTCTCCAGCAGCAGGCCGTGGGCGTGGTCGAGGCGCAGCCCCAGGTAGTGGTCGCGGGGCGAGCGCTGCAGGTAGCGTAGGAAGAGGCGCTCCAGGCCGCGCCAGGAGAGCGCCAGGCGCTGGGCCAGGTCGGCGATGGCCAGCGGCGACTCCAGGTTCGCCTCCATCAGGCCGATGGCGCGGCGCAGCTCGGTCGGCAGGTGAGGCGGCGCACCGGGGCGCTGGCGGCTGGCGGGCAGGCGAGCCCGAGCGTGCACCAGTTGGGCATTGACCCGTGCCGCCAGGGCGTCGCCGTGACGCCGTCGCACCAGGTCCAGGGCCATGTCGATGGCGGCGCTGCCGCCGGCGCAGGAGAAGCCCCGGGTATCCACCTCGTAGAGGGACTCCACGGCGTCGATGGCGGGGAAGCGGCGGCGGAAGTCGGGCAGGCTCTCCCAGTGCAGGGTCACGGTCTGGCCGTCGAGTAGCCCCGCCGCAGCCAGCGCTACGCAGCCGGTATCCACGCCGCCCAGCACGCCGCCTCGAGCCGCCCGTTCGCGGAGCCCAGCCAGCAGCGACGGGGTCAGGCCCACCTCAGGGTCGAAGCTGGCGCAGACCGCCAGGCTGGGAAAGTTGGGTGCCTGCTGCAGGGCCATCTCGACCCCCAGGGGCATGCCGTTGCTGGCCTCTACCGGGGCGCCGTCGATGCTGAGCAACTGCCAGCGGAACAGCTCGCGACCCGCCATGCGGTTGGCAATCCGCAGTGGCTCGATGGCGGAGAAAAGCGCCACCATGGCGAAGCGCGGTAGCAGCAGAAATCCGATGGGTTCCGGCTCAGGGCCGCGGTAGTGAAGTCTCATGGCGGCCAGAGTAGCGTGCCCCCGCCGAGGATGCAGCTGGGGCCGGCAATGCGCCTAGCGGCGGATGCCGATGGTGCGCCTAGCCAGCGCCGGCCAGTTCCCCGGTTCGGCGTGAGGCAGCGCGGCGATGGCCTCGGCCACCGGCGCCGGGAAGCCACAGGGGCGGCCGCTCTGCTGGTCCATGCCCATCAGCATCTGCTCGCTGCTGGCCAGCAGGTTGTGCTCCTCGTCGAACAGCTCGAAGAAGGCGTGCAGCCGCTTGGCGTCGCGATCCAGTAGGGTCACCGTGACCGCCAGCGGCTGGCCCTGGAGGGCGCCGCGGCGGTAGCAGAGGTGAGTCTCCAGGGTGTAGAGCGTATAGTCGTGACGGGCGCGTCCCGCGGCATCCAGGCCGATTCGCTCCATCAGCGCCTCCACCGCCAGGGAGAAGACCCTGGCGTATTCGGCGTCGTTCATATGGCCGTTGTAGTCGACCCACTCTGGGGCCACCCGGGTCTCGAGGATCATCATCAGATGCGCCCCTGCAGACCTTCTGCTTCCGGCCAGTATTTCTGCACTAGGTCGAGCAGCTCGACCAGGAAGTCGTCGCGGCGGCGGTCGAGCTCGCTGACCGGCCGGCCGGCGGCCTGGTGCTCACAGCCTGCGACCACCTTGTCGATCAGCTCATCGGTGAGCTCGGGGGCCTCGAGCTTGGTCCAGGGTAGCTTGAGGGCGGGACCGAACTGCTCCAGCATATGGCGCATGCCCGGCTCGCCGCCGGCTAGGTGGAAGGTCAGGAAAGTGCCCATCAGTGACCAGCGCAGGCCGCAGCCATAGACCACGGCGGCATCGATCTCCTCGGTGGTGGCCACGCCGTCGTTGACCAGGTGCAGGGCCTCGCGCCACAGCGCTTCCATCAGGCGGTCGGCGATATGCCCTTCGATCTCGCGGCGCACTACCAGCGGGCGCATGGCCAGCTCGCGATACAGCGCCTGGCCGCGCCGAGTATGCTCGGTGGTAGTGGCGTCGCCGCCCACCAGCTCGACCAGCGGCAGCAGGTAGACCGGATTGAAGGGGTGGGCGACGATCACCCGACCCGGCGCCCTGGTGCAGTCTTGCTGCAGGTCGCTGGGCTTGAAGCCGGAGGTGGAGGAGCCGATCAGCACCTCGGGTTCGGCGGCGGCGTCGAGGGCGGCGAGGATCTCGCGCTTGAGATCGAGGCGCTCCGGCACATTCTCCTGGATCAGGTCGGCGCCGGCCACGGCGGCCTCGGGGCTCTCCACGAAGGTGAGCCGTTCGGGGCTGGCGCCCTCGGCCAGGCCCAGGCGCGTCAGCGACGGCCAGGCGTTGTCGACGAAGGCGCGGGTGCGTTGGGGCGCCTCCGGGGCCGGGTCGAAGGCCACCACGTCCCAGCCTCGGGCCAGGGCCCGGGCGATCCAGCCGTTGCCGATGACGCCGGTGCCGATCACGCTGAGTTGGCGGCTCATGCGTCACCTCCCGCGACTTTCTCCACGACCCGGCCGCTGCGCGGGTCGCGCAGCTTGAGTTGGGCGCGGGTCTCGGCGGGCGTCATCACCCGGGCGCCGAGGTTGTCGATCAGGGTGACGGCTTTCTCCACCAGTTGGCCGTTGCTGGCCAGCACCCCCTTCTTGAGATAGAGGTTGTCCTCCAGGCCGACCCGGGCATGACCGCCCAGCAGCACCGCCTGGGCGACCATGGGCATCTGCTGGCGGCCGATGCCGAAGGCCGCCCAGTGAGCATCCTCGGGCAGTTTGTTGCGCATGGCCAGCATGGTCTCGGTGTCGGCCTCGGCGCCCCAGGGGATGCCCAGGCAGAGCTGGTAGAGCGGGTCGCCGTCGATCAGCCCCTCCTGCTGCAGCTGGCGGGCGAACCACACATGGCCCAGGTCGAAGCACTCCAGCTCCGGCTTGACCCCGGCGGACTGCACCAGCCTGGCATGCTCGCGCAGCCAGTCGGCGCTGTTGACATAGACCATGTCGCCGAAGTTGAGGCTGCCGCAGTCCAGGGTGCAGAGCTCCGGCAGCAGCTCGGCCACCGGCGCATGGCGCTGGGCCGGGGTCTGGATATCGGTGCCCGGACCCCCGCGGGTAGGGTCCGCGGCGTCGGGGATCCAGTCGCCGCCGCCGCCGGCGGTGATGTTCATGACGATATCCACGTCCGCCTCGCGGACCCGCTCCATCACCTCGCGGAAGTGATCCACGGAGTGGCTGATCCCGCCGGTCTCCGGGTCGCGGACATGGATATGCGCCACGCTGGCCCCGGCCCGGGCGGCGGCGATGCAGTCGTCGGCGATCTGCTTGGGAGTGACGGGGACCTTGTCGCTCTTGGCGGTGGTATCGCCGGCGCCGGTAACGGCGCAGGTGAGGATGACGTTGCGATTCATGGGGACGGATCCTCCCGCGGGTGCATGTGGTGAGGGGAGTGTCGTTGAACTGCGGCCAGGCAACGCTACATAAAGCGCCGTATAGTTGGCGTATTGCGCCATGGCGCCAGGCCAGTGCGACTCCGGCGCGGCTCTGGCTCCTCGGCAGGTGGTCGTTTAGGATGCCGATATGCATTCCCCATGCGGTGTCGTTTTCAAGGAGCCCAATGATGGCCATCGAGACCTGCGTCGTCGTTGTAAGTCTCCAGCGCCTGGCTGTCAGCCAGGCCCATGTGCCGTGTCAGGCGCCTGAGGGGCGCCGCACTGCCGGGAACGCCATATGCGGCTAGGGCGAGCGAATGCGGTGGCCGGTGAGCATCGACCGGTGACGATGACCAGCTTCACGGTGCTCGGTGGCATCAGCCTGGCGCACCTGGTCAATGACACCATCCAGTCGATCCTGCTGGCCATCTATCCGCTGCTGCAGATCAGTTTCTCGCTGAGCTTTGCCCAGATTGGCCTGATCACGCTCTGCTATCAGCTCTCGGCATCGCTGCTGCAGCCGGGCATAGGGTGGTATACCGACCGGCGTTCGTTACCTTTTTCGCTGACCGTCGGTATGGGCCTCACCCTGCTGGGATTGCTGCTGCTGTCGGTGGCGCCGAGCTTCTACTTTCTGCTGCTGGCAGCGGTGCTGGTTGGTACCGGCTCGGCCATCTTTCACCCCGAGGCCTCGCGGGTGGCACGGATGGCCTCGGGTAGCCGGCATGGGCTGGCTCAGTCGCTGTTCCAGGTGGGGGGCAATGCCGGCTCGGCACTGGGACCACTGCTCGCAGCGCTGGTGATCATCCCCCACGGCCAGAGTAGTGTCGCCTGGTTGGCACTGGCAGCGCTGGTGGCCATGCTGGTGCTGTGGCGCGTCGGACAGTGGTATCGCGAACACCGTGCCGCGCTGGCAGCGACCACTCGCGGCCGGCCTGTCAGCATGCGCGGCGGTGGCCGTGTCACGCGGCGGCGGGTGGGGCAGGCGCTGATGGTGCTGGGTGTGCTGATCCTCTCCAAATATTTCTACCTGGCGAGCCTCAACAACTACTTCACCTTCTACCTCATAGAGCGCTTCGGGCTCTCGATTCCCGCTGCGCAGCTGTACTTGTTTCTGTTCCTCGCGGCGGTGGCGGTCGGTACGCTGATCGGCGGCCCGGTTGGCGACCGCATTGGCCGCAAGCGGGTCATCTGGGCGTCAATTCTCGGTGTGGCGCCCTTCACTCTACTGCTGCCCCACGTTGACCTGTGGTGGACCGCGGTGCTGGTGGCCATCATCGGCGTGGTGCTGGCGTCGGCATTTTCGGCAATCGTGGTCTATGCCCAGGAGCTCGTGCCTGGCCGTATCGGGCTGATCTCGGGCCTGTTCTTCGGCCTGGCCTTCGGCATGGCCGGTATCGCTGCAGCGCTGCTTGGTTACCTGGCCGACCAGACCGGCATCGAGACCGTCTATCGGCTGTGTGCCTACTTGCCGCTGCTGGGTATCGTCGCCTGGTGGTTGCCAACGGTCGAGCCGGAGCGTAGGTAGAAAAGCCAGCGGTGCAAAGTCTCCAGGTGGCGTGGCAACTCGGCAATGCTGGGCATTCAACTTTGGTCTAGATATGGTGCCATGCAAGCTTGATGACAGTTTCGTCGGATAGCGTTCATTCCCACACAGGTGCCTGCCTGTGACAATAAACGCTTACAAGAGGCGAAACGTCATGCTCAATACCCTTAATCTCGTCAAAGGAAAAGCGCTGCTGATTGGCGCTGCGGCCATGCTGACCTCCATGGCAATGCCGGTGGCTGCCGAGGAGTTCCCTGATCGCCCCATCAACATGGTGGTTGGTTTCGGCACTGGGGGCGGTGCCGATCGCACTGCACGAGCAATGTCGAATTTCTTGTCTGAGGAAATTGGCGTACCTGTTCAGGTGACGAATCGCCCCGGAGCCGGTACGCAAGTATCTGCTAACTATGTTCTTAATGCTCCAGATGATGGTTATACTATTTATGCCTCTACATTTGCCCCCTATCTGACAAATACTGTTTTAGTAGGTGGTGCAAGTTATAATGTTGAGGACTTTTCATATATAAACCTCCAGAATTTCGACAAGGATCTAATAGTTGCTAACAGCGATTCGGGTTATAGCGATCTAGCGTCATTGCTTAGTGAGATGAAAGATAATCCCGGATCAGTGCGCGGGGCAGTGGTTCAAGGCTCAGCGGGTCACTTGGTGACGAAAGTGCTAATGGATGAATATGAGATACCAGAGGATGCAATTAATTTGGTTACTTACTCTAGTGGCGGAGAAGCTCGCACAGCAGTGGCTGGTGGGCAGGTGGATTTTTTAGTGATAGCAGCACGCGGCACGGAAAGTATCGCTGAATTTATAACCCCATTAGCGTTAGTGAGTGACGAGAGAGAGCCTGAGTGGGATGCTCCAGCAATTAATGAAGCGTTAGAGCCACTCGGAATAAGTGTGCCAGTTATTCAAGGTGCAATGCGTGGTATTGCGGTAACGGCAGAGGTTGAACGTCAGCACCCTGAGCGCTTCGATGCGCTGGCTACAGCTATTAAGAACGTTTTGGCTCGCAAGGATGTTCAAGAATATTTAGATAGTAACGAGATCGGCGGCGTATGGGTGGGTCCCGAGCGCGCCAACGAACTGATGCGCGAGAACTACGAGATCTTCGACAAGTACGCCCACCTGCTCAACTGATCCCATCCGTTGCCGCCGCCCCATGCTCTGTCTGGGGTGGCTGGGAGTGATTCCATGACCACCCGTGATCGCGACTATGGGGACCTGCTGGTCCTCATGGCCTTGGCCGGCTTTACGCTCTGGTATCTGTTCGATGCCATTCGCGTGTCGTCCGCCGTCCAGAACCTGTTACTGATTCTTCCCCTGGCCCTAATCGTGCTGATCATCGTGCTGCTGGAGCTGGTGATGCGGCTGCGCAAGGGCACGTTGCTGGTGCGCCCCGACGCCGAGCCGCTGCGCCAGACCCTGCCGGTGGTGGGGCTCTTCGCCGCCTATGTGATCTCGCTCGAGACGCTCGGCTTCGACGTGGCCACGGTGCTTTTCATTGCGGCCTTCCTGGTGCTGAAAGGCGAGCGCAACTGGCTGCTGCTCGGCGGCTATAGCCTGGCCTTCGGCTTCGGCGTGGCGTTCTTCTTCGCGCAGATGCTGCCCTATCCCATGCACATGCTGATCCTCCAGGGCTAACGGGGTAACACCATGATCGATTTCACGGCCGTCGAGCAGGGCCTGAATCTGCTGTTTTCCAACTTCAGCCCCTGGCTAGTAGTGGTACCGGGGATCATCATCGGCTTGATCTTCGGCGCCACGCCGGGGCTGCAGATCTCCATGGCCATGGCGATCTTCCTGCCGATGACGCTGTACATGGACTTCGTCCAGGCGATGCTGTTCCTGACCGCGATCTTCACCGGCGGCTCCTTCGGCAGCGGCATCCCGGCGATTCTGATGAATATTCCCGGCACTTCATCGGCGATCGCCACCGCCTTCGATGGCTACCCGATGTCCCGTCAGGGGCGCCACAACCAGGCCCTGGGCATTGCGCTGGCGTCGTCGGTGATTGGCGTGCTGATGGGCTATTTGATCCTGTTCGTGATGATCCAGCCGCTCTCTTTCATGGTGCTCAGGCTGGGGCCGGCAGAGATGTTTGCGGTGATCCTGTGGGGCATGACGCTAATCGCCAGCCTCAAGGGTGAGCAGGTGCTCAAGGGACTGATCGCCGGCTTCGTCGGCTTGCTGGTGGGTACCATCGGTTTCAACGAGCTGGGGATGGCGCGCGGCACCATGGGGCAGACCTACCTGCTCGACGGGGTGCCGGTGATTCCGGCGATGATGGGCATGTTCGCCGCTTCCGAGCTGTTCAAGCTGGCCAACAAGGATTTCATTGTCGAGTCAGAAGCGTCGCGCAAGGTGCGTATCGGCGAGATCTTCGAGGGCTTCAAGATGGCCTGTCGTTACCCATGGGTGATGATCCGCGGTGGCCTTATTGGAGTGTTCGTCGGCGCGGTGCCGGGCGTGGGATCCTCGGTGTCGAATCTGCTCTCCTACGTCGAGACGCAACGTCGTGATCCGGAGCCCTCCACCTTTGGCAAGGGCAATCCCAAGGGAGTGGTGGCTTCCGAGTCGGCCAACAGCACCTCGGAGGCGGGGTCGATGGCAACGCTGCTGGCGCTGGGGATTCCCGGTGGCGGCGCCACGGCGGTAATGCTGGCCGCCTTCGCCATGCACAATATCACCGGTGGCCCGCAGTTCATTCGCCAGCAGACCGATGTGGTCTACGCGATCATCTTCGCCAACTTCGCTCAGGTATTTCTGCTGGCGGTGGTGGGACTTCTGTTCATCCCGCTGCTGGCCAACATCATCAAGGTGCCGATGCGTTACCTGATTCCCTCGGTGCTGGTGCTGGCGGTGATGGGCTCCTTCGGCCTGACCGGCAACATGACGGGGCCGGCAACGGTGCTGATCTTCGCCGTGGTCGGCTGGCTGTTCCGGCACTACGGCTACTCGGTGCCGGCGGCGGTGATCGGCATGCTGCTCGGGGCCATGGCCGAGAAATCGCTGCTGCACTCTCATCAGATCAGTGGCGGTGATATTGGCTATCTGTTCGAGCGACCGGTGGCGATGGGCATCGTGGTATTGATGCTGGTGTCGCTGTTCGGCCGGCCACTGATGGCGCGACTAGGCCGCAAGCGGCTCGCCTCGACCGATGCATCGAGTTAAGCAGATCCGGCCGCTGACCGGGCGGACCCTGGCCCTTGGCGCCCTGGGCGGCGCGCTTGCCAGCCTGCTGTCGCTACCGCTGGCATGGATGCTGGGCGCGCTGTTCATGATACTGGCGGTGTCGTTGCTTGGCATGGCCACCGCGGTGGATAAACGGCTGCATCGTCTGGCCATCGCCACCCTGGGAGTATTTATCGGCCAGCGCGTGGACGTCGGCGAGTTGGTGCAATTGGTGGCCTGGTATCCCAGCGTGATTGCCATGCTGCTCTACATGGCGCTGTTGCTGGTCGGTGGGGGAGCACTCTTCATGCGCGGCGGCGTGGCGCCGCTCAACGCTCTGTTCAGTGCCTTTCCGGGCAGCATGAACTCGGCCCTGGTGCTGGCCGAGCGTGCCGGCGGCGACGTGCGCTGGATCGCCATTTCCCATTCCATGCGTCTGGCCGTGGTGGTATCTAGCGCAGCGCTGATGGCGTCACTACTGGTCGACGAAGTCGCTATGGCGGATGACACCGGGCTTCTGACGGTTGACCTATTCTGGTGGCTGCTGGCACCTGTGAGTTGGTGGCTTGGTCGCTGCTTGCGGTTGCCGTTGGCCGAGTTCCTCGGCCCACTGCTGGCGAGTGCGCTGCTTACCAGCCTCGGTGTGCCGCTGGCGCTGCCCGGCGTGTGCCTGCTGGCCACCTTTCTGATCCTCGGCAGCTCCATTGGCTCGCGCTTCTCGGCCACCTCGTGGCGTCGCGTGGTGCAGGTGGGCCGTGTCGGGCTGCTGTTTGCACTGTTTGCCGTGGTCCTGGCGGTGGGGGTGGCACTGCTGGTGGCATTCACCACCGAGCTGAGCTTCGTGGCGGTGTTGCTGGCGCTGCTTCCAGGTGGCGTGGGGGAGATGGCAGTCATCGCCGTGGCGGTGGACGTCGATCCGGTCTATGTGGTGTCTCACCACGTGCTGCGGCTGCTGTTGCTGATCGTGCTTACCCCGTGGATGCTGCGTTGGGTACGGTCTCGCTATGGGGCGTCTATGCCGGGAAGCTGACGCTGGCCTCGAGGCCTCCCTCCTGGCGGTTGCGCAGGGTCAACTCGGCGCCGTGGGTCTGGGCGATCTGCTCGGCGATGGCCAGTCCCAGGCCGCTGCCCTGGATACGCGTATCGGCGCGATAGAAACGCTCGGTGAGGCGTGCCAGGCGTGCCTCGTCGACGCCGACGCCAGCGTCGCGAACCGCCAGCCGGTAGCCGCCCTCCTGGCGCTCGACGGCTACCTGGATACTGCCTCGGTAGGGCTGTTCTCCGCCAGCATGCAGGCTGGCATTGTCGATCAGGTTCTGCACCATCCAGCGCAGCATGATGGGATCGCCAAGTAGCGACGGTGCGGCCTCATCGGCCTCCAGGGCCAGCTCCTGGCCGCGCTGATAGACGCTCATTGCCGCCTGGCTGCAGGCGTCGCAGCAGATGGCTACCAGGTCGACACTGGCCAGGGTGGCGCTGTCGACCAACTCATGGCGTGTCTTGGCGTATCTGAGCAGTTGCTCGACGGTGTGCCCGGCGTGCTCGGCGATGCGCCGAATCTCGTCGAGATTGGCGCGCGCCTCCGGCTCATGGCTGCGCGCCAGGGTCAGCTCGCTCAGGGCGCGGATTTCCGAGACCGGGGTGCGCAGCTGGTGCGAGACGTCGGCATTGAGCTGCTGGGTGTTCTGAATGCTCAGGCGCATACGCTCCATCAGCTGATTGATGCTCTGAATCAGCGGCGCAACCTCGCGGGGGACCTCGCCGGTCAGCGGTTCCAGGTCATTCGGAGAGCGGCGGTATAGTGCACGGCGGATGGCATTGAGCGGTGCCAGCCCTTTGTGAATGGCCACCAGCGCAATGGTGATGGCGAGCAGGCCTCCGACCGCCATCAGACTACTCAGCGTCAGCATGAATTCAGCGATCAGTGTCCGCCGTGGCTCGGTGGATTCTGCGACGATCACCTCGATCTCGCGGTACTGATTGGCGCGCGTCAATGGAAATGTCAGGGCCACAGCGCGCAGGGCGTTACCGGCATAGTCGACGTCGTAGAACAGCGGCTGATCGAGTTCGGTAGTCGGGCCTTGCAGCCCCGCGAAACCGGCCAACATGTCGCCATCGACCTCTTGAATGCGATAGAAGATCTTGCCGTCGCCGCGACTGCCGAGGGTGCTGATGCTGAAGTAGTGCATATTGATACGCAGCTCGCCATCCACCGAGTGGATGCGCCGCTCGACCCGTTCGGCGGCGTTGAGCAGCATGTCATCGAAGGTTTCGTTGATCTGGCGCGACAGCAAGTAATGGCTGGCCAGCAGGGTGACTAGGGCCAGGCCAGTGAAAGGTAGGCCGATCCAGATCAGCAGGCGTGCACGAATCGAACGCATCAGCCGGCATCCTGGGGGTCGAGCAGGTAGCCCAGGCCGCGTACCGTCTTGAGGCCGACATCGACGCCGAGTTTCTTGCGCAGGCGCGATACGTAGGTCTCTACTGCGCTATGGCTGACTGGATCGTCAGTGGTGGAGAGACGGTCGGCGATCTGCCCCTTGTTGACCAGGCGCCCCTGATTGATCAGCAGGTACTCCATCACTTCCAACTCGCGGCGGTGCAGGGCGACTGGCTTGCCGTCCAGGCGCAGCTCCATGGCATCCGGATGAAATTCCAGGCGTCCGCAGCGCAGGGTTTCGCCGCCAAACTGCTTGGCACGCCGCACCAGCGCCTTGGCTCTGGCAGCGACTTCGTCCAGCGAGAATGGCTTGCAGAGGTAATCGTCGGCGCCCTCTTCGAGCCCCAGGATGCGTTGGTCGAGGGCATCCCGCGCCGAGATGATCAGCACCGGGATGTTGTCCTGACGCTGACGCAGGCGACGCAGCAGGCTGATGCCGTCGAGTTCCGGCAGCCCCAGGTCGAGGACCATCAGGTCGTAGGCGCCAATCTCCAAACAGTGCTCGGCGCTGAGGCCATCGCGGCTCACGTCGGCCTTGAAGCCGGTGTCTTCGAGCGCCGCCGAGATGGAGCGCGCCAGATTGTCATTGTCTTCCACCACCAGTACTTTCATGGCTGCTATCCTCGACGTCGCTGCGAGTTCTGCATTCTATCATTCACCGCGCGCCCGCCCGCTAACCGAAAGGTCAATTGTTGGTGGCGGGAATCCCGGTAGGCTGGGGTGGGCCAGCGGCGTCGATGCCGCACGACACAGCGACGGGAGATGGTGCGCCGATGCAAAGTGATGCGGCAGAGTTCGACTACATCGTGGTAGGCGCCGGCACCGCCGGTTGCCTGCTGGCCAATCGCCTGAGCGCCGACCCGGCCAATCGGGTGCTGCTGATCGAGGCCGGCGGGCGCGACAACTACCACTGGATTCATATTCCGGTGGGTTATCTCTACTGCATCGACAACCCGCGCACCGACTGGCTGTTTCGCACCGAGCCGGCCCCGGGGCTCAACGGCCGCTCGCTGATCTACCCGCGCGGCAAGACCCTGGGCGGCTGTTCGAGCATCAACGGCATGCTATACATTCGTGGCCAGGCCCGCGACTACGACGGCTGGGCCGAGGCGCTGGGCGATGAGGCCTGGCGCTGGGAAAACTGCCTGCCGGATTTCATCAAGCATGAGGATCACCAGCGCCTGGACGCAGGCGGTGACGCCGATGCTGGCCACCGCGATTATCACGGCCACGGCGGCGAGTGGCGGGTCGAGAAGCAGCGCCTGAGCTGGGAGGTGCTGGACGACTTCGCCGAGGCGGCGGTGCAGGCGGGCATTCCGCGCACCGACGACTTCAACCGTGGCAACAACGAAGGCGTCGACTATTTCGAGGTCAACCAGCGCGCCGGCTGGCGCTGGAACGCCGCCAAGGCCTTCCTGCGCCCCGTGTGTGAGAAGCGCAGCAACTTTACCCTGTGGCACTCCGCCCAGGTGCATCGGCTGCTGTTCGACGAGGGCAATAATGACGGAAAGCCCCGCGCCAGCGGCGTCGAACTCGAGCGCGGTGGTGCCGTCACCCCGGTGACGGCCAAGCGCGAGGTGATTATGGCCGCCGGGGCCATCGGTTCGCCGCAGCTGCTGCAGCTCTCCGGCATCGGTCCGGCGGCGCTGTTGGCCGAACACGGCATTCCTCTGGTGCGTGAGCTTCCCGGCGTTGGCGAGAACCTGCAGGACCATCTGCAGATCCGCTCGGTCTACCGGGTCAGCGGTGCCAAGACCCTCAATACCCTGGCGGCGACCTGGCTGGGCAAGGCCAGGATCGGCCTGGAGTATCTGCTGCATCGCACCGGCCCGATGAGCATGGCGCCGTCCCAGCTGTGCGCCTTCACCTGCAGCAGCGCCGACTACCGGCACGCCAATCTCGAGTACCACGTCCAGCCGCTCAGCCTGCCGTCCTTCGGCCAGCCGCTGCACGACTTCCCGGCGATCACCGCCAGCGTCTGCAACCTCAACCCCACCAGCCGCGGCACGGTGCGTATCAAGAGTGCCGATCCGCGTCAGGCCCCGGCCATTGCGCCCAACTACCTGAGCACCGAGGAGGACCGCAAGGTGGCAGCGGATTCGCTGCGGGTCACCCGGCGCATCGCCGAACAGCCGGCCTTTGCCAAATACCGGCCCGAGGAGGTCAAGCCAGGCATCGAGTACCAGAGCGACGAGGACCTGGCGCGGCTGGCGGGAGATATCGGCACCACCATCTTCCATCCGGTGGGCACGGCGAAGATGGGCCGCGCCGAGGATCCCATGGCGGTGGTCGATTCGCATCTGCGGGTGCGCGGCGTCGAAGGACTACGGGTGGTGGACGCCAGTGTGATGCCGACCATCACCAGCGGCAACACCAATTCACCGACGCTGATGATCGCCGAGAAGGCGGCGCGCTGGATCCTGGCTGGGGAGTGACGGCCAAACGGTCAAAACGAAAACGCCCCGCGAGTGATCGCAGGGCGTTTGGATATTCTGGTCGGAGCGACAGGATTCGAACCTACGACCTCTGCCTCCCGAAGGCAGCGCTCTACCAAGCTGAGCTACGCTCCGACGCGGTTGGGCTAGCGCCTCAACGATGCGGAAGTATACGGATTTTGTGCCGTGATGCAAGTGTCGAAGCGGCTCAGGTGGTGCGTTCCACGGCCAGTCGCGCCAGTTCTGCCATGCTGTCGCGATAGCGGCTCGGTGGCAGCCGCTCGAGCTGCTCGAGGGCCTTGGCAGACATCTCCTCGGCACGCTGGCGAGT
Source organism: Halomonas socia (assembly GCF_010977575.1). GTDB lineage: Bacteria > Pseudomonadota > Gammaproteobacteria > Pseudomonadales > Halomonadaceae > Franzmannia > Franzmannia socia. The sequence continues at coordinate 928,397 of NZ_CP048812.1, read as the reverse complement.
GTAGGTCAGCGCGCCGGTCTGGTCGACGATCGCCAGCACCTCATCGAGCCGCTCGAGGCCGCCCTGGCGGATTGCCTGGCGAATCAGTTTGGCCTGCTCCGGGGTGCCCTCGCGCATGGCGTGGATCAGCGGCAGGGTCGGCTTGCCCTCGGCAAGATCGTCGCCGACGTTCTTGCCCATCGCCGCGGCGTCGCCCTGATAGTCGAGCAGGTCGTCGACCAGTTGGAAGGCCAGGCCCAGGTAGCGGCCGTAGTGCTGCAGGGCGGCTTCCTGCTCGGCATCGGCCGCGGCGATGATCGCGCCGCTGTGGCTGGCGGCCTCGAACAGCATGGCGGTCTTGCCCTGGATGGTGTCGAAGTAAGCGGCTTCGTCGACATCGGGGTTGCCGACGTTGGTCAGCTGCAGCACCTCGCCCTCGGCGATGGTGCAGGTCGCCGCCGAGAGTACCTCCATGATGCGCATCGAGCCGACCTCGACCATCATCTGAAAGGAGCGCGAATAGAGGAAGTCGCCGACCAGCACCGAGGGGGCATTGCCCCAGGCGTCGTTAGCGGTGGCCTTGCCGCGGCGCATGTGCGACTCATCGACCACGTCGTCGTGCAGCAGCGTCGAGGTGTGCATGAACTCGATCAGCGTGGCCAGGGTGATGTGCTTGTCGCCGGCGTAGCCCAGGGCGCGGGCGGCGAGCAGCACCAGCAGCGGGCGCAGCCGCTTGCCACCGCTCTCGACGATATAGCCGGCGATGGACTCGACCAGTGGCACTCGTGAGGAGAGCTTGGCCAGAATGGTGCGGTCGACGGCGGCGAAATCCTCTGCCACCGCCGCGTGAAGGGGCGATGCTGTCGGCTGCATGGGCGCGCTGCTTGTAAGAGGTGGGGCCTGTCGCCCGGAAGCGGGCCGACCTTGGATTGAGGGTTATGCTATGGGCGCCCCATGGGGGCGTCAAGCGAGGATGGGCGCCACGAGGAGGGCTTGTGTCGCGCTTGCCTGGCGGCTATAATCCGCGACCCAACTCATCATGCTCCCTGTCAGATGGCTGCCAAAAGGGGCGCCACTCGCCGCAGGCCGATGAAGAGCGCAACCCCGATGAGTGTCTGGAGAGTTACGACATGTATGCAGTTATCAAGAGCGGTGGCAAGCAGTACCGCGTTCAGGAAGGCGAAACCCTGAAGCTCGAGAAGCTGGAAATCGCCACCGGTGAAACGCTGGAATTCGACCAGGTGCTGCTGGTTGGCGACGGCGACGACATCAAGGTCGGCGCACCGCTGGTCGATGGCGCCAAGGTTGCCGCCGAGGTCGTGTCCCACGGCCGTGGCGACAAGGTGACCATCATCAAGTTCCGTCGCCGCAAGCACCACATGAAGCGTCAGGGCCACCGTCAGTGGTTCACTGAAGTCAAGATCACCGGGATCTCCGCCTAAGCGGACACGCCCCCTGATAGAGCGAGGTATTTGCAATGGCTCATAAGAAGGCAGCCGGCTCCACGCGCAACGGCCGCGATTCCGAATCCAAACGCCTTGGCGTCAAGCTGTTTGGTGGCCAGGTAGTGACCGCTGGCAACATCATCGTGCGTCAGCGCGGCACCAAGTTCCACGCCGGCACTGGCGTCGGCCTCGGCCGTGATCACACCCTGTTCGCATTGAACGATGGCGTGATCAAGTTCGAGACCAAGGGTCCGAAAAACCGCAAGTTCGTCAGCGTCGTCTCTGCCTGAGAGCGCTATGAACTTGCTGTAAAAGGCCCCGCCACGGCGGGGCCTTTTGCGTATCATGACGGCCATGCCCGTCAGGAGAGTGAAACATGCAGTTCGTCGACGAAGCCTCGATCATCGCCGAAGCCGGCAACGGCGGCAACGGCTGCCTGAGCTTCCGCCGTGAGAAATACGTGCCCAAGGGCGGCCCGGACGGCGGCGATGGCGGCCACGGTGGCAGTGTCTACCTGATCGGTGACGATGCGCTGAATACCCTGATCGATTTCAAGTATCAGCGCTTCTACAAGGCCCAGAACGGCCAGGGTGGCATGGGTCGCCAGATGAGCGGCAAGGCCGGCGAGGACCTGCATGTCAAGGTGCCGGTGGGCACCACGGTGATCGACGAGGACACCCTCGAGGTGATCGCCGATGTCACCGAGATCGGCCAGGTGGTGCTAGTCGCCCAGGGCGGCCGCCGCGGGTTGGGTAATATCCACTTCAAGTCATCGACCAACCGCGCCCCTAGGCGTACCACGCCGGGCACCGAGGGCGAGCGGCGCAACCTGCGCCTGGAGATGAAGGTGATGGCCGACGTTGGCCTGCTGGGCATGCCCAATGCCGGCAAGTCGACGCTGATCCGCTCGGTCTCCGCCGCCAAGCCCAAGGTCGCCAACTACCCCTTCACCACCCTGGTGCCCAACCTCGGGGTAGTGAAGCTCGGCATGCACGAGCACTTCGTGATGGCCGATGTGCCGGGGCTGATCGAGGGCGCCTCGGACGGTGCTGGCCTGGGGCTGCGCTTTCTCAAGCACCTAACCCGCACCCGGCTGCTGTTCCACGTGATCGACGTGGCGCCGTTCGACGAGTCGGACCCGGTGGAGGCTGCCGAGGCGATCGTGCATGAGCTCGAGCAGTTCTCGCCGACGCTGGCCGAACGGCCGCGCTGGCTGGTGCTCAACAAGTTCGACCTGCTGCCCGAGGAGGAGCGCGAGGCCGCCGCCCAGGCGATCCTCGAGCGCCTTGCCTGGGACGGGCCGGTGTATCGCATTTCGGCGATCTCCGGCGACGGCACCGAGGTGCTGGTGCAGGCCGCGCACCGCTGGCTGACCGAGCAGCGCCGCCTCGAGAACGAAGACGAAGCCGCCGCCGAGCGCGAGCGTGAGATGTGCGCGCGGATGGAGGCCGAATCGGTGGCGCGCACCGAGGCGCGGCTGGGCCGCAAGCGTAAGCGCCACGACGAGGATGACGACGATATCGACGACGATGATTATGATGTCGAAGTGGAGTACGTGCAGTAACCCGCTCGTCACGTTTCGCTGAACTCGAGGATCGTTGCTTTGCAGAACCAAGTGGATAGCAACCAGCAGATGCCCGGTCGAGAGGCGCTGAGCGGGGCCCGCCGCGTGGTGGTCAAGATTGGCAGTGCGCTGCTGACCAACGATGGCCGTGGCCTCGACGAGCCGGCCATCGGCGGCTGGGTGGACCAGATCGCCGAGCTGCATCGCCGCGGTATCGAGGTGGTGCTGGTGTCGTCCGGCGCGGTAGCGGCGGGCATGGTGCGGCTGGGTTGGCAGGTGCGGCCCTCGGCGGTGCATGAACTCCAGGCCGCCGCGGCGGTGGGCCAGAACGGCCTCACCGAGTGCTACGAGGGCCACTTCGCCCGCCACGACCTGCTCACCGCGCAGATCCTGCTGACCCACGACGACCTCTCCAACCGCAAGCGCTACCTCAATGCGCGCTCGGCGCTGCGTACCCTGGTCGACCTGCGGGTGGTGCCGGTGGTCAACGAGAACGACACCGTGGTCACCGACGAGATCCGCTTCGGCGACAACGACACCCTCGGTGCGCTGGTCGCCAATCTGCTCGAGGCGGATGCGCTGGTGATCCTCACCGACCAGGAGGGGCTGTTCGACGCCGATCCGCGCCACGACCCGACCGCCAAGCTGATCCACGAGGGCCGCGCCGGCGATCCGGCGCTGGCAGCGATGGCCGGCGGCGGCGGTGCGCTGGGGCGCGGCGGCATGACCACCAAGGTACTGGCGGCCAAGCTGGCGGCGCGCTCCGGCGCGGTCACGGCGATCGCCAGTGGCCGCCAGCCTGAGGTGCTGACGCGGCTGATCGAGGGCGAGCGGCTGGGCACCCTGCTGCGCCCCGAGCAGGCGCCGCTCGCCGCGCGCAAGCGCTGGCTGGCCGGGCAGCTGCAGGTGCGCGGTAGCCTGACCCTGGATGCCGGGGCGGTCAAGGTGCTGCGTGGGCGCGGCTCGAGCCTGCTGCCGGTGGGGGTCACTGCGGTCAGCGGCAGCTTCGTGCGCGGCGACATGGTGGTGTGCGTCGATGAGCACGGCGAGCGGGTCGCCAAGGGGCTGGTCAACTACGGCGCCGAGGACGCCGCACGGCTGCTCGGCAAGCCGAGTCATCAGATCGAGGCGCTGCTCGGCTACATGGAAGCCCCGGAGCTGATCCATCGCGACAACCTGGTGGTGCTGTGAGGCCCGTGCCGTGCGGGTTTCGCAGTAGCACGCGCGCCAACAGCATGATAGGATATGCCATCCTCTCAGACACGGCCCGGTGGTTGAGTGCAACCCAGTACGGCCAAACCGGTTGGGAGTGGTAGCATAATCCCAGCTTGGTCAACTAGTTACCGTAAGTCGGTGAAATAATTCTCCAAGGAGACAGTAAGTGGCTAACAGCAAGCAAGCCCGTAAGCGCGCCCGTCAGGCCGAGAACCGTCGCGTCCTCAAGGCCAGCCAGCGCAGCATGGTTCGCACCTATGTCAAGCGCGTCATCAAGGCCATCAACGGCGGCGACCACGCCCAGGCCATGGACGCCTTCAAGCAGGCGCAGCCGGTCATCGACCGCATCGCCGACAAGGACGTGCTGTCCAAGAAGAAAGCTGCGCGCATGAAGAGCCGCTTGAACAAGCGAATTAAGGCGCTGGCTGCGTAAGCCGGACGCTCTCTGCAAAAGAACCGGCTGCGGCCGGTTTTTTTGTGCCTGGTTCCGCTATTCATCAGCCCTGGAAGTGACGCCTCGACGTGGCCAACGACGACTCCTCATCTCAGCCGCCGCCCCACCCAACTCCCGCCGCGGGCGCTCAGCCACCGGCGCGGGTCGGGCTGATGCGTTCGGGGCTAATCGTCAGTGCCATGACCATGCTGTCGCGGGTCATGGGCCTGGCCCGCGACGTGGTAGTGGCCGCGCTGTTCGGCGCCGGCAACGGCGCCGATGCCTTCTTCGTGGCCTTCAAGATCCCCAACTTCATGCGCCGGCTGTTTGCCGAGGGCGCCTTCAACCAGGCCTTTATCCCGGTGCTCTCGGAGTACGCCGCACGCAACAGTCGCGAGGAGGTGCGCGAGCTGCTCGACGCGGTGGCCGGCAGTCTGGCGGTGGTGCTGCTGTTGATCACGGCGCTGGCGATGTTTGCCGCGCCCTGGCTGGTGTGGGTGTTTGCCCCGGGCTTCGGGCGCGACCCGGACAAGCTGGCGCTGACCGCCGACATGCTGCGGCTGACCTTCCCCTATCTGCTGTTGATCTCGCTGACCGCCTTCTCCGGCAGCGTGCTCAACACCTGGAACCGCTTCGCCATCCCGGCCTTCACGCCGGTGCTGCTCAACCTGTCGTTGATTGGCGCGGCGGTGCTGCTGACGCCGCTGATGAGCGAGCCGGCCATGGCGCTGGCCTGGGGGGTGCTGATCGCCGGCATGGCGCAGCTGGCCTTCCAGGTGCCGTTCCTGGTGCGCCTGGGGTTGATGCCGCGGCCCTGGCCGAACTTCGCCCACAGCGGCGTCAAGCGCATCCTGCTGCTGATGGCGCCGGCGCTGTTCGGGGTCTCGGTATCGCAGATCAACCTGCTGCTGGATACCGTGCTGGCCTCGCTGCTGACACCGGGCAGCGTCTCCTGGCTCTACTACTCCGACCGCCTGGTGGAGCTGCCGCTGGGGGTGTTCGGCATCGCCATCGGCACGGTGATCCTGCCGGCGCTCTCCAAGCGTCACGCCGAGCAGTCGCCGCAGCATTTTTCGCGAATGCTCGACTGGGCGATCCGCGCAGTGCTACTGCTAGGGTTGCCGGCGGCGCTGGCGCTGGTGCTGCTGGCCGAGCCGCTGTTGATCTCGCTGTTCCACTATGGCGCCATGACCGAACACGACATCCGCATGGCGGCGATGAGCCTGCGCGCCTACTCGCTGGGGCTGGTCGCCTTCATGCTGATCAAGGTGCTGGCGCCGGGCTTCTTCGCTCGCCAGAACACCAAGACCCCGGTCAAGGTCGGGATCATCGCCATGGCGGCCAACATGGTCTTCAACCTGATCCTGATCTGGCCGCTGGCGCATGCCGGCCTGGCGCTGGCCACGGCGCTGTCAGCGTTCATGAACGCCGGGCTGCTGGGCTATCTGCTGCGCCGCGAAGGGGTGCTGACGTTCCAGCCCGGCTGGGGGCGCTTCGCGCTGCAGCTGGGCGGCGGCTGTGCGGTGATGGGCGCGCTGCTGTGGGGGCTGGCGCCGGACTGGCAGGCCTGGCTGGGCTGGGGCGTCTGGACCCGAGTCGGCTGGCTGGCGACCCTGGTGGTGGCCGGCGCCGGGGCCTATTTCGCCTGGCTGCTGGCGCTGGGCGTGCGGCCCAGCCAGTTCAAGTTAAATGGTTAAGCGGCCAGAGTGATCGAAACAGCCATCGGCGGGGGACGCCGGTAGATCAGTCCCAAGCGGCCAACTGATCGGCGGCATAGGCGGCCGTAGTATGGGCCGCTATAATCGATGGTTTTATTCGCTGAGGTTATCGGCACGGAGTACGCGAGCAACGCATGCAACTGATTCGAGGATTGCACAATCTGCGCGACGAGCATCGCGGCTGCGTGGCGACCATCGGTAACTTCGATGGCGTCCACCGCGGCCACCAGGCGATTCTCGAGCAGTGCCGCGAGCGCGCTCGCGTGCTCGGCGTGCCGGTGACCGTGGTGGTTTTCGAGCCGCAGCCGCGGGAGTACTTCGCCGGCGACCAGGCGCCGCCGCGGCTGACCCGGCTGCGCGACAAGGTCGCCCTGCTCGACGCCCACGGCGCCGACTTCGTGCTCTGCCTGCCGTTCAACGACGCGCTGCGCAGCCTCACCGCCCAGCAGTTCATCGACCGTGTGCTGCTCGACGGCCTCGACGTGAAGCACCTGGTGGTAGGCGATGACTTCCGCTTTGGCTGCGACCGCAGCGGCGACTTCGCGCTACTCGCCGAGGTCGGCGCCGAGCGCGGCGTGGGCGTCGAGCACACCCGTACCTTCGCGCTCGATGACGAACGGGTCTCCAGCACCCGGGTGCGCACCCTGCTGGCCAGCGGCAACTTCGACCAGGCCGAGCGTATGCTGGGCCGGCCCTATGCGCTGAGCGGCCGGGTGGTGCGCGACCAGCAGCTGGGGCGCACCATCGGCGTGCCCACCGCCAACCTGCCGCTGCTGCGCCTGCCGCTGGCGCTGCGCGGGGTCTACGCGGTGGTGGTCACGCTGCCCGACGGGCGCCGCCTGCCCGGGGTGGCCAACGTCGGCTGGCGCCCCACCATGGGCAGCACACGTCCGGTACTCGAGGTGCACCTGTTCGACTTCGACGGCGACCTCTACGGTGCGCGGCTGACGGTGGTGCCCTGCGCCCGGTTGCGCGGCGAGATACGCTTCGATGGCCTCGCGCCGCTCAAGGCCCAGATTGCCCGCGACCAGGCCCAGGCGCGGCGCTACTTTGCCCGCCATGCTGGCGGGCTCGACGACACTCTTCCCCTGGCATCGGCGCCGCTGGCGCGCGAGGCTGCGACTTACGACTCCTCGGCCGCCGATGCGGCTGCCGGGCGCGACGCTGACGGATACTCATGAGCGACTACAAGCACACCCTGAACCTGCCCGAAACCGACTTCCCGATGCGCGGCATGCTGCCCAAGCGCGAACCCGACCGGGTGGCGCGCTGGGAGCAGCTGGATATCAACCAGCGGCTGCGCGACGAGCGCCGCGGCCGCGAGAGCTTCGTGCTCCACGACGGCCCTCCCTACGCCAACGGCAGCATCCATATCGGCCACGCGGTCAACAAGATCCTCAAGGACATCATCGTCAAGTCGAAGAGCCTGGCCGGTTTCGATGCGCCCTACGTGCCGGGCTGGGACTGCCACGGCCTGCCCATCGAGCACAAGGTCGAGACCACCCACGGCAAGCACCTCGACCCCGAAAAGGCCCGCGGCCTGTGCCGCGAGTATGCCAGCGAGCAGATTCAGGAGCAGCTGCGCGACTTCATCCGCCTGGGAGTGATCGGCGACTGGAAGCACCCCTACAAGACCATGGATTACGCCAACGAGGCCGGCGAGATCCGCGCCCTGGCCGAGATGGTCAAGGGCGGCTATGTGTTCAAGGGGCTCAAGCCGGTCAACTGGTGCTTCGACTGCGGCTCGGCGCTGGCCGAGGCCGAGGTGGAGTATCAGGACAAGCAGTCCGACGCCATCGACGTGGCCTTCCCCTGCGCCGACGACGACAAGCTGGCCGCCGCCTTCGGGCTGGGCCAGCTGCCCAAGCCGGCCGCCATCGTGATCTGGACCACCACGCCCTGGACCATCCCCGCCAACCAGGCGCTCAACGTGCATCCCGAGTTCGACTACGCGCTGGTCGACGTTGGCCAGCGCCTGCTGCTGCTGGCCGCCAACTTGGTCGAGAGCTGCCTGGAGCGCTTCGGCCTCAGCGGCGAGGTGATCGCTACCGCCAAGGGCGCCTCGCTGGACCTGATCGACTTCCGCCATCCGCTCTACGATCGCCTGTCACCGGTGTATCTCGCCGACTACGTCGAGTCCGAGGTGGGCAGCACCGGCATCGTGCACTCGGCGCCGGCCTACGGGGTCGACGACTTCGTCACCTGCCGCGCCCACGGCATGAGCTTCGATGAGATCAAGAGCCCGGTGCAGGGCAACGGTGTCTACGCCGACGACCTGCCGTTCTTCGGCGGCCAGATGATCTGGAAGGCCAATCCGCAGATCGTCGAGAAGCTCGCCGACGTCAACGCGCTGATGGCCCACAAGACCATCACCCACAGCTACATGCACTGCTGGCGCCACAAGACCCCGGTGATCTACCGCGCCACGGCGCAGTGGTTCGTTGGCATGGATCTCGAGGGCAGCGATGGCAAGACCCTGCGCCAGCGCGCCCTAGACGGCATCGAGGCGACCCAGTTCACCCCCGCCTGGGGCAAGGCGCGGTTGCACTCGATGATCGCCAATCGTCCCGATTGGTGCATCTCGCGCCAGCGCAACTGGGGCGTGCCAATCCCGTTCTTCCTGCACAAGGCCAGCGGCGAGCTGCACCCGCGTACCGTCGAGCTGATGGAAGAGGTGGCAAGCCGCGTCGAGAAGGAGGGCATCGACGCCTGGTTCCGCCTCGATGCCGCCGAGCTGCTCGGCGCCGAGGCCGCCGACTACGACAAGGTCACCGATACCCTCGACGTGTGGTTCGACTCCGGCACCACCCACTGGCACGTGCTGCGCGATTCCCACCAGCTCGGCCATACCGAGGGCCCGCGCGCCGACCTCTACCTCGAGGGCTCCGACCAGCACCGCGGCTGGTTCCACTCCTCGCTGCTGACCGGCTGCGCCATCGATGGCCACCCGCCGTATCGCGGCCTGCTCACCCATGGCTTCACCGTCGATGCCCAGGGCCGCAAGATGTCCAAGTCGGTGGGCAACGTGGTCGCGCCCCAGGAGGTGATGGACAAGCTCGGCGCCGATATCCTGCGGCTGTGGGTGGCCTCCACCGACTACTCCGGCGAGATGGCGGTCTCCGACGAGATCCTCAAGCGCACCGCCGACGTCTACCGGCGTATCCGCAACACCGCGCGCTTCCTGCTCAGCAACCTCAACGGCTTCGATCCCGAGCGCGACGCGGTGGCCTTCGATGACATGCTGGCGCTGGACCAGTGGGTGGTCGACCGTGCCGCCCAGTTGCAGGCGCGTATCCAGACCGCCTATGACGAGTACCGCTTCCTCGATGTCTACCAGCAGGTGCACACCTTCTGCTCCCGCGAGCTGGGCGGCTTCTACCTCGACGTGATCAAGGATCGCCAGTACACCACCCAGGCCGACTCGCTGGCCCGCCGCAGCTGCCAGACCGCGCTCTATCATGCGGTCGAGGCGCTGTCGCGCTGGGTGGCGCCGATCCTGTCGTTCACTGCCGAGGAGATCTACGAGCACATCCCCGGTAAGCGCGCCGACAGCGTGCTGCTCGAGGAGTACTACGCAGGCCTTGCCACCCTGGCCGACGACGCGTCGCTGGGTCGCGACTTCTGGGAGCAGGTGCTCGAGGTCAAACAGGCGGTCAACAAGTGCTTGGAAGACGCGCGCAACGCCAAGCAGATCAAGAGCGGCCTGGCCGCCGAGGTGACCCTCTACGTCGACGACGGCCTGCGCCACACGCTGGCTAAGCTGAGAGACGAGCTGCGTTTCGTGCTGCTGACCAGCGACGTGCACCTAGCGCCGCTCGCTGACGGCACCGATGCCGAGGCCACCGAACTGGACACCCTCAAGGTGGCCGTGGTCGCCAGCGCGCACAGCAAGTGCGACCGCTGCTGGCACCACCGCGAGGACGTGGGCAGCCATCCCGAGCACCCCGAGCTGTGCGGGCGCTGTATCAGCAACCTGCCCGACGGCCCGGGTGAAACCCGGCGCTATGCCTGAGTTATGCCTGAGACCGACGATGCCCGAGACTGCCGAGATGACCGACAAGAGCTCCGCCCCTCCGATGCACAAACCGCTGCGCTGGCTATGGCTGGCCGCGGCGGTGATCGTGTTCGACATGACGACCAAGTATGCCGCCAGCGCCTGGCTGAGCTACGCCCGGCCGGTGGAGGTGCTGCCGTTCTTCAACCTCACGCTGCTGCACAACACCGGAGCGGCGTTCAGCTTCCTGGCCGGGCACCCGGGCTGGCAGCGCTGGTTCTTTGCGCTGATCGCCATTGGTGCCAGCATCGGCCTGACGATCTGGCTGCGCCGCCTCAAGGCCCACGAGGTGCTGCTGGCGCCGTCGCTGGCGCTGATCATCGGCGGTGCGCTGGGCAACCTCTATGATCGCCTGGTGCACGGCTACGTGGTGGACTTTCTCTCCTTCCACGCCGCCGGCTGGTACTTCCCGGCCTTCAACGTCGCCGATATCGGCATTACCCTCGGTGCCGCGGGCCTGATTCTCGAATCGATCCGCGACGCACGGCGCTGAACCCCACGGCGGCCGGCGCGTCCAATCGGTTCACGGCAGCGCCCCGCCCACGGCAAGAGAGACACAGATGAGCGATCAACCTGCTAGCGTCCATCGCGTCGCTGACGGCATGGAAGTCACCCTGCACTTCACCCTCAAGCTCGAGGATGGCACCGTGGTCGACTCGACCCGCGACAAGCGCCCGGCCACCTTTCAGGTCGGCGACGGCAACCTGCCGCCGGGCTTCGAGGCGCCCCTCGAAGGCCTGATCGACGGCGACACCGGCAGCTACCAGATCTCTCCGGAGCACGCCTTCGGCCAGCACAATCCGCAGAACGTGCAGTTGCTCAAGCGTGACGACTTCGACGACGTCGAGCCTGAGGTGGGCACGGTGATGTCGTTTGCCGACGCCGCCGGCGGCGAGCTGCCCGGGGTGATCGCCGGCATCGACGGCGAGCAGGTCGAGGTCGACTTCAATCATCCGCTGGCGGGGCGTACCCTGACCTTCGAGGTCGAGGTGATTCAGGTTCGCCCGGCCACCACTCATTGATGCCCACGGCAAGAGAGACCGCCATGCACATCAAGCTGGCCAATCCCCGCGGCTTCTGCGCCGGGGTAGACCGCGCCATCGAGATCGTCAACCGCGCCCTCGACGTGTTCGGCCCGCCCATCTACGTGCGCCATGAAGTGGTGCACAACCGCTTCGTGGTCGATACCCTGCGCGAGCGCGGTGCGGTGTTCGTCGAGGAGCTTCACGAGGTGCCCGACGACGTGATCGTGATCTTCTCCGCCCACGGCGTGTCGCGGGCAGTGCAGGAAGAAGCCGACCGCCGCGGCCTCAGGGTCTTCGACGCCACCTGCCCGCTGGTGACCAAGGTGCACCTGGAAGTGTTGCGCTACGCCAAGCGCGGTCAGGAGTGCATCCTGATCGGCCACGCCGGCCACCCCGAGGTGGAAGGCACCATGGGCCGCTACGACACCGCCCACGGCGGGGCGATCTACCTGGTCGAGGACGAGGCCGACGTCGCCGCGCTGAAGGTCAAGGACCCCAGCCGGCTGGCCTTCGTTACCCAGACCACGCTGTCGATGGATGACACCGCCAAGGTCATCGACGCCCTGCGCGCGACCTTCCCCGAGATCGAGGGGCCGCGCAAGGACGACATCTGCTATGCCACCCAGAACCGCCAGGACGCGGTGCGTGGCCTGGCCGCCGAGAGCGATCTGGTGCTGGTGGTGGGCAGCCCCAACAGCTCCAACTCCAACCGCCTGCGTGAGCTTTCCGAGCGGGTTGGCACCCCGGCCTACCTGGTCGATGACGCCAGCCAGATCGACCCGGCCTGGCTCGACGGCGTCACCGCCATCGGCTTGACCGCCGGCGCCAGCGCCCCAGAAGTGCTGGTCGAGGGTGTCATCGAACGGCTGCGGAGCCTTGGCGCCAGTATTCCCGAAGAACTCTCCGGCCGCGCCGAGACCATCACCTTCTCCATGCCGCGCGAGTTGAGAGAGCGTGTGATCGCCAGTGAGTGAGCACTAGCCCGGAGTGGGCTACTCTGACGAGAGAGACTGGTAAGGGAACCGGGCATTATGCCCGGTTTTTTGCGCCTTAATGCTGTCAGACGCGGTGGCATGATAGATACTGAATCCCGACGCGACGCAAGTGCGTAGGGCAAACACAAGCAGGGGACACCGCAGTGTGTGCAGGGCAAGCTACCCTTAACGCCTCCCGGCGCCCGATGAGGCAGGGGGGGATCACCTTGATCGAGCTGATGGTGGCGATCGCCGTACTCGCCATGATCGCGACCATTGCAATACCGAGCTTTGCCGGTTTGATGCGCGAGCAACGGCTGGTGCATGCCACCAACGACTTGCTGGCAGCGGTCAACCTGGCTCGAAGCGAAGCGATCAAGCGCGGTGAAGAAACCCGCATGTGTGCGGTGCCCGATTGTGCCGGCCTCGACTGGTCGCTGGGCTGGCAGCTACAAGACCGTTCGCAGGCGATGCTTTATTCATGGCAAACCGCAAACAGTGGCGTACGCATTACTTCGACCCAGGCCCGGGTCGAGTTCGATGGCATGGGACGTCTGTCGAGCAGTGCGACGCTCGAGCTGGCTATGGAGGAGAGCTCGAGACAGATCACGATCGGCCGCAGTGGCCTGGCCACGGCCGAAAGGGCGAGCAACGGGACGGGATCATGATGCGTCCGAGCCTGAAGGGGCAGCAAGGCGTGACCTTGGTCGAGGTGCTTATCGCCGTGCTGGTGCTGTCGGTCGGTTTGCTGGGCGTGGCCGCCATGCAAACCACCTCCTTGCAAATGAACCACAGTGCGTACCTTCGTAGCCAGGCCAATAACATGGCGTATGACATCATTGACCGGATGCGTGCCAATCGTTCTGCTTCTCTCGACGGTGACTATGCGCATGAGATGCAGGCTGGGCCACCTGCAGGGAACAGCGTCGCAGCCGCAGATGTGCGGGAGTGGCTGAGCGATCTTGCGTTAACTCTGCCCGAGGGGAAGGGCGAGATCTCACTCTCTACTCAACGACTCTCCATCGGTGTCCAGTGGCGGGATCGCGATGGTGATTCACAGCACTTTGTGACAGTGACCGACTTATGATGCCCATTGCCTCGCCCACATATCGACATCACCAGGCTGGTGCTTCGCTGGTAGAATTGATGATCGCGCTGGTGCTGGGGCTCTTGGTGACCGCCGCCATCTATCAGGTGTTTCTCTCCAACCAGCAGACCCAGCGGATGCAGCAGGCGCTGTCGCACATCCAGGAAAACGGCCGCTTCGCCCTCGATATGATCAGCAGAGACATACGCCATGCTGGCTACCATGGGGGCTGTAGCGTGGCGTATAACCACGTGGAGAGTGGCGAGGAGCTGGTCACCTTGGATGCGGTGAGCGGCTGGCAGCGTGATGCGACAGCGAGCCCTCTGACGGGACACATCGAAGGCAGCGACGTGCTGAGATTGCATCATGGCGCGGATAGTCAGGGCGCCGAAGTCGAAAGTGTCAGCCAAGGCAATAGCCTCCAACTGGCCGATGTCGGGCAGTTCCCCATTGAGGCTGGAGATATCGTGACGCTGACCAATGGCGTGCAGTGCGATACCTTTGAAATCCACAATCCGACTCCGTCCGGCAGCCTCATTGCCTGTATTAGGGGGGGCAGCTGTGGTGGTGGCGGTAACAGTAATAGTGGTGGCTTACGCGGCGATTATGCCGAGGGCGCCATGTTGTACCCCGAGCCCGACACCATTCACTACTATATCGGCCAGGATGTGGACGGTATTCCCAGCTTGCGTCGCTACGTCGTGGGTGGCAGTAACGAAGCCTTGATCAGTGGTGCGGAGTCGTTGCGTATCCGCTATGGGATAGGGCGTGGGAGGGTCGAATCCTATGTCGGTGCTGATGATATTGACGACTGGACGCAAGTCGTTGCGATTCGCCTGAGCCTGCTACTGCGTTCGGAGGAAGCCAACGTGATGCCGGAGCCGGTCTCGCTGCAGATGGGCAATATCAGCTTCGATGCCGAGCCAGGGAACCGGCGGATGTACCAGGTGTTCACTACTACCGTTGGCCTGCGTAACCGGTTGCCATGATATGAGCCTCCTTTTCTGCCGCGCTGCCATGCCATTCCATTGCCGCCCCAGCGGGCCACGCGCTCAGCAGGGCATGGCGCTGATCGTCAGTCTGGTGTTCTTGATGCTGTTGAGCATGATTGGCCTTTCATCGATGCAGAATACCACCATGCAGGAGCGCATGGCGGGGAACCAGCGGGATCGCCTAATGGCATTCGAGGCGGCGGAGGCCGCGCTCAGAGAGGCGGAGCGCCAGGTCGATGCCGGCAACACCAGCGTATTGGACGATGCCAGGTGGCGTGAGTCGGCGCCGCGCTATACCGCTGAGCATACCCTGGCGAGCGATGCACGGCTGGCGAGGGAGCCGCAGTATCATGTCTATGACCTTGGGGTGGTCGGCTATGTTAACGATCAGGGCTGTGAACGTGTCTATCGCGCGTTCCATATTACTGCGACCGGCTATGGTGGCACGCTCAACAGTCGTGTGGACCTTGAATCCCGCTATATCAATGATATTTCCGAAAGCTGTGACTGATCATGCATGGGACCGCCGATGAATGTTAGCACAAGAGCCATGGTGGTTGCGGCCTTTGGCGCCCTTCTGGGGGCTTAGTGCCGAGTACCCAGGCCGCGGTGAATATCGCCAATATGCCGCTTAGTGTCACGCCCAATGTCACCCCCAATATTCTTCTTATCTTGGATAATTCCAACTCCATGGTCGAGGACGTCAGCGGGGCGGTGGCGGCAGAATGTGACCCGGGACCTGGCGCCAACTGCGTGGCAGGGGCGGCCAGCCCGCGCAGTAAGTCGGAAATCATTCGCGGCGTGGGCAGGCGCCTGCTCGATGAGTACTTGGGGCGTATCAACCTGGGGTTGATGGCTTACCAGCAGGGCAGCATAGGCAACGTTGCAGCGGATAATAG
This sequence comes from Halomonas socia, assembly GCF_010977575.1. Lineage (GTDB taxonomy): Bacteria > Pseudomonadota > Gammaproteobacteria > Pseudomonadales > Halomonadaceae > Franzmannia > Franzmannia socia. Next base: position 913,012 of record NZ_CP048812.1, on the reverse strand, counting down.
TAATGTGAATCGACTCTGGGTGGGAGATCGGATATATGACGTGAGTTATAACTCATCCGACTACACCCCTAGCTTTTCCGGATATCCCTGGGACGATAACCGCAAGAGACAGAGAGTTCCAAATCCCCGTTCAGCGGGTGATCATATTCATTTCAATGTTCGCGTCCCGGGTTACTCACCTGGTGAAATAACGACATCTTTTTACACGGCACGGGAGTCAGGTGGCGGGTGGACCAGTGCGCCATTTCTCTTCAACTGTTATGCTAATAAAAGTGGTACGGACAACAGAATTCCAAGCAACTTCGGCGGCGGAGGCAGTGCACAATATGGGTATAGCAATTCCTGCGGAACGACCTCAGGCAACCTGAATGACAGCGCCAGGGCACGAGGTGTTACCAACTGGGGGCAGCGCATGGTATGGCTGCCATATAATCAGCAGGAGTGGTTTGCGGCAAACTCCCCGGGACTCGGCTATCTGCATCAACCCATTCGGGAACTGGATGGCACTCACGCTGCCGCCATACGTACCAAGCTGGGTACCCAGCCGACGTCGGTGACGAGCAATTTGCTGACCCATCGCAACGACCCCCTGGTAGCCGCGGGCCTGACGCCGCTGGAGGGCACGTTGTATACGACCAGGGACTACTTTCTCAATCAGACCGCACACTTTGGCAACGCCCAGGGGCGTGGCAATGCCCAGCATCCCCTCCCCGAGAGCTGCGACATCAATACGGCGATCTGGCTGACCGACGGCATGCCGTCCGTGAACCGGCAGGGCACGCCGCTCGGTGCCAATACCCAGCAGGCACTCCAGGAGGCCGTTGCTGCAGCGAGTGCACTGCATCAAGAGGCAGGGGTGGATCTCTACGTGGTGGGGTTCGCCATGCCGCCGACCGTCAGTGAAGATCAGCTCGAGCAACTGGCGCATGCCGGTGGCACTGCGCGGGCCTATCTCGCCAGCGACGAGGGCTCGCTGGACGACACCATGACCCGCGTATTCGATAACATCATCGCCTCGCCACGCGAGTCCGGTACCTCCTCGGTGATCAACACCCTGCGTCTCGGCGGCGGAACCCAGCTCTACACCGCGGGGTTTCGAAGCGAGGACTGGTCGGGCCGGTTGGAGGCGTTTCGCCTCGACGGCAACTTGAACCGCAGCGTGGTGTGGAATGCGGAGCGGCGCCTGGCCGAGCAGCCGTCACGCAGGATTTACACCCCCTCGGGGCCGCTCGCAAGTGCCAGCACGGCGCTATCGGCGGAGCAGGTGGCGTGGCTGTTCGGTGAGGATGGCAGCCTGCGGCAGCGCCGCTCTCCGTCTGGTGAGCGCCGTCTGTTGGGCGACATCGTCAATGCCAACCCCGTGCTGCGCCCGGCGGTATCGGGTAGCGCTCAGCCTGACGTGCTGTTTGTGGCGGCCAATGACGGTATGCTGCATGCCTTCGACAGTCGCGATGGTGCCGAGCTGTTCGCCTACATCCCCAGCGAGCTGGTCCAGGGCGATGCCCCCTTGACCGAGCTGATGGAGCCGGACTATAGCCATCGCTATTTCATGGACGGCACGCCGACCGTGCGCAATGTGGGCAGCGCCGATACCCCGAGGCAAGTGCTGGTCGGTAGCATGGGTGCCGGCGGGCGCACGGTATTTGCCCTCGATGTGACCTCGCCGCAGGACTTCGGCAGTGCCGATGTCTTGTGGGAATTTCAGCACCCCTCGCTAGGAGAGGGCGTCAGCGACCCGGTCATTGCACGGCTCGGCGACGGCACCTGGGCGGTGATATTCGGCAATGGCTACAACAGCAGCGGGCAGCGCGCCTCCCTGTTCGTGGTGGACCTGCTGACGGGCAACCTCATTCGCCATCTGGAGGTGGGCCAGGGGGGCGGCAGTAATGGATTGGCCGCGCCGGCAACGACGCAGTGGCCTGATTTCAATGGCAGGGCACGCTTTGCCTATGCCGGCGACTTGCTGGGCAACATGTGGAGATTCGATCTGGTAAGTGGCGATACTCAGTCGCTGCTGGCGGGGAGGGCGTCGCAGCCGATCACCTCGGCCCCTGCCTTGGCACTCAAGCCAGGCGATGCCGATACGCTGATGGTGATGTTTGGTACCGGGAGTTACTTTCAGGTCAACGATGCCACGTCCAGCGATGCGCAGCGCCTCTATGGCATACAGGACACCCTTGGTGGCAGTCGCGGCAACGACTTCCAAGAACAGACGATAGGCAATATTACGACGCTGATCCAGCAGGGTGACGAGAGTATCGAGTATCACCTACGCACGGTGACGAATCATGCCTTGGAGGCCCGCCATCGCGGCTGGTATCTGTCCTTGAGCGGTGGCGAGCGAGTGATCTCCACTCCCGCTCTGGCGCAGGGCTTTGGCCAGAACCGCGTGCGCTTTTCGAGCATGCGCCCTCTGGATGACCCTTGCCAAGGTGGCGTCGAGGGCTTCCTGATGGACGTAAGTATCGATACTGGCGGCAGCGGGACCCAGCCCATCTTCGACTTGGATCGCGATGGTGTGGTGGACGAGCGGGATCTCGTCAATGACGAGGTGATCGCCGGGCTGCGTTTTGGCAGTGGCGAAACCGTGGCCAGCGTCAACAATCCAGGCGCCGGGCTGGATTATTTATTCGTAGGCGACCCCGATGACACTACCTCGACGCCCGATGGCAGCGGCTACGTGGCCGTGGGCAGTGCAGGGGAGGCGAGTGCCGGCCGCCAGTCGTGGAGACAGTTGCGTTGAGGAGATGCAAATGAGCCATGCCAAGGACAAGGGATTCACGCTGATCGAGCTGATGATCGTGGTAGCGATCATCGCCATTCTGGCGTCAGTGGCTTACCCTAGCTACCAGCGCTATGTGACAGCGACCTGGCGGACAGCGGCCACGGCCTGCCTCAGCGAGCTCTCGCAGGCTATGGCGAGACGTTACACCGTCGATATGAGCTACGCGGGGGATGAGTTGCCTGCCAATGGCTGCGTGGCCCAGATCGAGGCTGAAGGGCGCTATATCTTCGAGGCACAAGTCGATGACCAGTCCTTTGTCATCAGTGCGTCGCCACAAGGGGTACAGGCCGCCCGCGATCAGCAGTGCGGAGTGCTGGCGATCGATCATCGTGGCGCACGCACGGCTTCTGGCGAGGCATCGGGCTGCTATTGACCCTACCCCCATTGGCGTACCGGCAGTGGGCATGTGAGGGTTCCTTCCCCCCTGGCATCCTCTATAGTCGAAAATGGAATGCGCGTTTAGCGCCTGTCCATCGGCTCGACCTGAGGTATGACCAACCGATGCTATTCCGTAGACGCAAACAAGGCGGGCCTCCGAATCGTCGGCAGCATGCATCCGTAGCCGTGTGGCGGGAGGCGCGCCTTCCCGTTCATTTGTTGCAGCCTGGCATGCGGCTAACTGGGCTCGACAGGGACTGGGAAGAAGTGCCGGTGTTGCTGCAGGGCTTCGTCATTCGTGAACAGGCCGATATCCGTACCTTGCGCAAGTATTGCCGCTGGGTACTGGTGGAGGGCGAGGCGGAGCTGGTCGAGCATGCTCTACGGCAGTTAGAAGCGAGTGAAGCGGAGGGGCACTACGCCCTTCCCCAGCGCCATTCGGTGGCCAAGGAGTTGCCCCGTGCGGCATCGGCGTATGACGCGTCCAAAACGTTCATCAAGGAAGTCTTCAAGGATATCCGCGAAGGCAAAGACCCGGAGTTCGAGGCGGCGCGTCCGATCGTCAGGAACTTCATTGCCAGCGTCAACGCCAACGCCTACGCGCTCTTCTGGTTGACCCGTGTAAAGGATCAAGATGCTTATACGGCGGAGCACTGCCTGAGGGTGTCGGTCTTTGCTATCTCCTTTGCGCGCTTTCTTGGCATGGACGAGCAGGAGCAGGAAATCGTCGGCCTGGCAGGCCTGCTTCATGACATTGGCAAGATAAAGACGCCTGATCACATACTCAACAAGCCGGGACGCTTGACGGACCCAGAGTTCGAGATCATGAAACAGCACCCCGTAGAGGGGTACCGCATGCTGTGTGAACGTGAGGATTCACATCCGGAGGTCAAACACGTTACCTTGCATCATCATGAGCGTCTGGATGGAAACGGCTACCCTGATGGCCTGACGGCGCCTAATATTAGTCGCTATGCACGGTTGGTCAGTATCGTAGATGTTTACGATGCAATTACTAGCAGTCGTGCCTACAAGGAAGCGATGCCTGCCAATTTTGCAACTAATATTCTCTATAAGGGGCGTGGGACACAATTCGATAGTGAAATGGTCGAGGGCTTCATCCGAATGGTTGGCGTCTATCCTGTTGGCAGTATCGTCGAGCTTTCTACGCATGACGTGGCACTGGTCTCGGCAGTGACGCCGAACCGTAAGCTGCAGCCACAAGTCGAGGTGGTGCTTGATTCATATGGTAACGAGATTTCTCCTTATATTCTCGACCTAGCAGAAGAGCCAATGTCCGAAGATGGGCATGTGGTACATATCAAGCGGCCTTTACCAGATGGTGAGTATGGCATTCAACTGGTCAAGCGGATTCAATCCTTGATTGAACTGCGTGGCGAGGTGGCCTAGCCCGGAGATTAAACTGGACGTAAAAAATGGTTGTAATAGATTGTAATTAAAATGCTTATACAAAAACAATCGTACCAGCAATTATGACAAAATATACCCCCCTTCCGCTTCCTTTCTACGCTGCAAAGGCCGTCAGATCATCGCCAGCATTGGTGGCGGCGACGTCACCTCCGACGGCGGCATACTGCTGCTACATTAGCTAAATTGTGAGATGGGGCTACCCCTCTCCGTTGCTCGCCGGTTGAGCAATCAACTGCTGGTCAGCTATCTGTGCCGGCCTCGCTGGATGCTGCCCACCACGTTCAGCAGCTAACATGGGCTCCGCTCTCGCTTCTTACCCTGCCCGCGTTGCTGAGTACGATAGCTGTGGAATGGCCGCGGCGCCCACATACCATAAAGGTTCCGTTGTGGCCTCGTGACCAGCCGCCAGCCTGATGCCTGATCGGTCGATGGCGACTGAACGTTACCCTTAGGTTCGCCCCCCCGTCGAAGATGCTGACCACGGGTGCATTGGAGAGCTCCCCACCCGGTGCCTGGCCTTCTACGATGATCAAGCGCTGGCTCCAATCACGATAGTCACAGCGGGTGTGCTCTTGCTGTGATACTGCACAGAGGGTGACTGTGGTACCTCGGCTGACAGCCGCATGCCTTGCGGTGGCTAGCCCGAATATTGCACCAGGCATGAAAAAAGCGGCTGAAAATCGGTTATAATTCAAGAGCCTAACCAAGAATTAGCCGACACAGCCGCCATGACAAAATGTACCACGCCCACCGCCACCTTTCCACGCTGCAAAGGCCGTCAGATCACCGCCAGCTTCGATGGCGGCGAGGTCACCTCTGACGGTGGCATCCTGCTGCTGCGGCAGCTCGACCGCGAGATGGGCCTGACCCGCGCTATCGCTCGCCGGCTGAGTGATGACCGCGATCCTCAACGCTGCCTGCATCGCACCGAAACCCTGGTTCGGCAGCGCGTGTTTGGCCTGGCGCTGGGCTACGAGGATCTCAACGACCACCAGGCGCTGCGTCACGACATCGCCCTGCAGACCGCCGTCGATACCGACGGCGTGCTGGCCAGCCAGTCCACGCTGTGTCGCTTCGAGCAGCAAGCCGATCGGGACTGGGCGGTCACCATCCACGAGGAAATGATCGAGCAGTTCATCCGCTCGTTCCGGCGGCCACCCAAGAAGCCGCTCTACCTCGACTTCGATGCCACCGACGACCGGGTGCACGGCCAGCAGCTCGGGCGGCACTTCAACGGCTACTACAACCACTACATCTTTCTGCCGCTGTTCGTGTTCTGTGGCGATCAGCTGCTGGTCAGCTACCTTCGCCCGGCCTACCGAGATGCCGCCCACCACGCCGGCGCCATTCTTGCCCTGCTGGTTCGGCGGCTGCGCCAGGCGTGGCCTGAGGTAAAGGTCGTATTCCGCGGCGACAGCGGCTTCTGCCGCCCGCTGATCCTCAGTTGGTGCGAGCGCCACGGTGTCGACTACATCGTCGGCCTCGCCGGCAACCCGCGGCTGGCCAAGCTAGCCCTGGATATCGACTACGAGTCAGCTATCCGCTTCGAGAAGACCCGTGAGAAGCAGCGAGTCTTCGGCTTCATCGAGTACGCCGCCAAGAGCTGGAAGAAGCGCCGACGAAAGGTGGTCGTCAAATCCGAGACCAGTTGGCGTGGCTTCAACACCCGCTATGTGGTCACCAGCCTGCGCGGCTGCAGCGCCGAGTGGCTCTATGACCACCGCTACTGTGCCCGAGGCGAGATGGAGAACCGTATCAAGGAGCAACAGTTCCTGTTCTCCGACCGCACCAGCTGCCACGAATGGTGGCCCAACCAGTACCGACTGCTGCTCTCGGGGCTGGCCTACCTACTCCTGGAGCGGCTGCGTCGGGTTTACCTCAGGCGCACAGCCTTCGCCCAGGCCCAGGTCAACACCCTCCGCCTGAAGCTGCTGAAGATCGGCGCTGTCATCACCCGCAACACGCGCACGATTCGGCTGATGTTGAGCAGCCAGTACCCGGAGCAGGACCTCTTCCTGAAGCTGGCCAGCAAGCTGGTGCCGGGATAGCGCCGCGGCGTGCTGTCCCCGGCACAGAAAACACATGGGGGTTGGGGGCAGTGCGTCCTGAGCGCAGAAAATTGATCAAGAAATAGCCAATCTCAAGCCCGTAGCGCCAATGTCTTCACCGAGCCTGAGATCTGGGAGCGTCTGGCCGGCCCGGTGCAACATCCGGGCTAGGGCCGTTCTAATGCGAATGGCCTCCGAGGCGACCTCGTGCCTGGCGATCATGTGCTGAAAATTGGGCAGCGCCCAGGTGGCCATGATCACTGCCACGGCGATGACCACCAGCAGCTCGATCAGCGTAAATCCCTGGCTTAGATGACGTATGCGCTGGCGGCTTGCCGCTGGCGTCTCGTGATAGTCTTGGTGGCTCGGTGGGTGCATGGGGGCCTCCCTGGCAGGCGCGTTCCATCCCTGGTGCCGCTACTGTCACCCTAGCCCAAGCCTATGTAAGCCATATCGGATTCTGCTGTGAGTGATTTCCTAGTCGTAGGCGGCGGGGTCATCGGCATGATGACCACGCTGCAGTTGGCCGATGCCGGCCACGAGGTGACCCTGCTCGAGCGCGGCGCGTGCGGCCGCGAGTCCTCCTGGGCCGGCGGCGGTATCGTCTCGCCGCTTTACCCGTGGCGCTATTCGGCGCCGATCTCGCGTCTCTCGACCTGGTCGGAAGGTTACTACCCCGAGCTTGCGCTGCGGCTGCTGGAAGAAACGGGCATCGACCCGGAGTATCGTCAGAAGGGCCTGCTGTACCTGCGCGTCGACGACGAGGCGCGGGCGCTGGGCTGGGCGCGGGCGGTGGGCAAGCCGCTGGAGCGGGTCGCGGCCGACTTCCTCTACGCCAAGGAGCCGGCGGTGGTGCCGGGCTGCGATGGCGCGCTGTGGATGCCGACCCTGGGCAGCATTCGCAATCCGCGGCTGGTCAAGGCGCTGCGCGATCGTCTGGCAGCGATGCCCAAGGTGCGCATCGTCGAGGGCTGCGAGGTGACCGGGCTACAGCACCAGGCCGGGCGTATCACGGCGGTTGACGCCGGCGCGGCACGTTTCACTGCAGGTGAGGTGGTGGTCTGCGGCGGCGCCTGGGCCGCCGAGCTGCTCGAGGCACTCGGCGTGGGCCTGCCGGTGCGCCCGGTCAAGGGGCAGATGATCCTGTTCAAGGCGCCGCCGGGGTTACTGCAGCGAGTGGTGCTGATGGACGGCCGCTACGTGATTCCACGCGCCGACGGCCGCGTGTTGGCCGGCTCGACCCTGGAAGAGACGGGGTTCGACAAGGGCACCGACCGGGCGGCCAAGGAGTCGCTGTGGGAGAGTGCCACGCGCATCGTACCGGCGCTGGCCGAGTGCGAGGTGGAGCACCACTGGGCCGGGCTGCGGCCGGGCTCGCCGGATGGCACGCCCTTTATCGGCCGCGTGCCGGGATTGGATAATCTCAGCGTCAATGCCGGCCACTACCGTAATGGCCTGGTGCTGGCGCCGGCCTCGACGCGGCTGCTGGCGGATCAACTGCTGGGACGCGAAGCGATCCTCGATCCGAGTCCTTATCGGCTGGAAGGGCGCCTGATCAGCGCCTAGCTAAAAGTGCCCAGCTGCTCAGTGGCGAGCAGCCGGTCTAGGGAGTGATAAAGATAAGCCCCGCTGGCGTGAATTGAACTGACCCCAATAGTTGGACGGTTCATTCAGTCGGCGCTCGGCGCTACTCGTCCTTCTGCTCCTCGAGGTACTTGTCGCGGTGGGCGCTGGAGCAGAACCACTCGCCGCGCTCGCGCAGGGCATCGCTTTCGGGCAGGTGCACCTTGCAGTAGGTACAACGCACGATCTGGTTGGCGTCGCTGTCGCCTGCATCGTGGTCCAGCAGCTCCTCGCGGTCGAGTTTCCACTCGCGGTACATGCGGTAGAGCTTGAGGCCGGCGAAGAACAGCACGGCGAAAATGATCAGGCGAATGATCAACAGATTCATCCTTCTATGACTCCTTGCGGGAGGCGGGCACGCGTCGTGGCTTTGCCAGCGGTGCGGCCATGCGGGACAATGGACTAACCAAGAGTTTCGAGAGATTTTCACGCCCATGCAAGACTTGACGCTGGTGATGGCCCAACTCGACCCGCTGGTCGGTGATATTCCCGGCAATACCGAGCGCGCCATCGAGTCGGTGCGCGAGGCGCGTATCGAGCATGGTGCCGATATCGTCGTGCTGCCCGAACTGTTCCTGACCGGCTATCCGCCGGAGGATCTGCTGCTGCGCCCCTCCATGGAGACCCGCCTGCGCGAGGCGCGGGCCCGTATGGCCGAGAAGATGTCCCGCGAGGTGCTGGTCATCGTCGGCTACCCCGGCGTGCGCGAGGGCCAGCGCTACAATCTCGCCGGCCTGCTCTACCAGGGCGAATGGGTGGCCGAGTATGCCAAGCAGGCGCTGCCCAACTATCAGGTATTCGACGAGCAGCGCTACTTCACGCCGGGTAGCGAGCCGCTGGTGCATGAGCACAAGGGCGCCAGGCTCGGCATCCTGATCTGCGAGGACATGTGGCAGGAAGCCCCGGCGCGCCGTGCCAAGCAGGCCGGCGCCGATGTTCTGGTGACCTTGAATGCCTCGCCCTACCATCAGGACAAGCCTGCCGAGCGCCTGGCACTGTTCGCCGAGCGCGCCGCCGAGGTGGGGCTGCCGCTGGTCTACGTCAATCAGATCGGTGGCCAGGACGAGCTGGTGTTCGACGGCGGCTCGGCCTGCGTCGACGCCCAGGGCAAGCTACAGGTGCAGGCGCCGCACTGGCAGGTGGGGCTGATGCCGGTGCAGCTGGTCAAGGAGAAGAGCGGCTGGGTGCCCCGCGGCGGTGAGACCGAGCCCGAGGTGGAGGCCGAGGAGAGCCTCTACTGCGCGCTGGTCACCGGCGTGCGCGACTACGTCAACAAGAGCGGCTTCAAGGGCGTGGTGCTGGGGCTGTCCGGCGGTATCGATTCGGCGCTGTCGCTGGCCATCGCGGTGGACGCCCTCGGCCCCGAGCGCGTCCACGCGGTGATGATGCCCTATCACTACACCGCCGAGATATCCCAGCAGGACGCCGCCGAGCAGGCCCGCCTGCTCGGTGTGAACTACGAGGTGATGCCGATCGCGCCAATGGTCGAAGCTTTCAGCGAGACGCTGGCCGAGAGCTTCGCCGGCACCCAGCGCGACACCACCGAGGAGAACCTGCAGTCGCGGGTGCGCGGGGTGCTGCTGATGGCGATCTCCAACAAGAAGGGCCTGATGGTGCTGACTACCGGCAACAAGAGCGAGATGGCGGTGGGCTATGCGACGCTCTACGGCGATATGGTCGGCGGCTACAACGCCTTGAAGGACGTCTACAAGACCTGGGTCTACCGCCTGGCGCGCTGGCGCAACACCCAGGAGCCGGCGATCCCCGAGCGGGTCATCACGCGGCCGCCCTCCGCCGAGCTGGCGCCGGACCAGCAGGACAGCGACTCGCTGCCCGGCTACGATACCCTCGACGCCATCCTGGCGCGCTACATCGAGGGTGACATGAGTGCCGAGGCGATCATCGAGGCTGGTTTCGCTCGCGAGGATGTCTATCGCGTGGTGCAGTTGGTCGATCGCTGCGAATACAAACGCCGTCAGGCGCCGGTGGGCGTGCGCGTGACGCCGCGGGGCTTCGGTCGCGACCGCCGCTACCCGATCGTCAACGGCTGGCAGCCGGGGGAGTGAGGGCAGCGCCGAGCGGAAAGCGCCCAGCGCCCCGCAGGTAGGTTACTGAGGTGGCTGGTGTCGAGGTACTAACGAAATAGCCCCCGCCGGATCGAATCCGGCGGGGGCTATTTGTTGACGCCATGAAAGCCCATGGCAACATCCTGCGGCGCTCGGCGCCCGCTACGCCGAAATCGAGTCGGCGTCGACGTGCAGCGGGCGGAAGGTGCGGCCGCTCAGGCGCTCGTGGCGTGGGTCGTTCTCGATCAGGGTGGCCAGTACCTCGCGGGCGCGGTCACGCATGCCGAGGCCCAGGTAGCCTTCCACCATCACCGCCAGGGCGTCGCGGTTGGCGGTGGCCTCCGGGTAGTTCTCGATCACCCAGCGGCCGCGCTGCACGGCGGCCAGATAGGCCCCTTTGCGCAGGTAGAAGTCGGCCACGTGGAGTTCCTGGGCGGCCAGCACGTTGCGCAGGTAGATGATGCGCTGGCGGGCGTCCGGGGCGTACTCGCTCTCCGGATAGCGCTGGATCAGCTCGCTGAAGTCGCTGTAGGCATCTCGCGAGGCGCCCAGGTCGCGGCGCGACAGGTCGACCAGCCGCAGCCGTTCGAGGCTGAAGCGCCCGGCCTGATAGGCCGACAGGCCGCGCATATAGTAGGCGTAGTCGACCTGAGGGTGGTCCGGCTGCAGGCGTATGAAGCGCCCGGCTGCGGCGCGCGCCGCTTCCCAGTTGTCGGTCTGGTAGTAGGCGTAGATCAGCTCGAGCTGGGCCTGCTCGGCGTAGTCGCCGAACGGGAAGCGGCTGTCTACCGTCTCGAGTTCTTCCACGGCGGCGGAGTAGCGGCCCGATTCCAGCGACGCGCGGGCCTGCTGGTAGAGCTCTTGTTCCGACACCTGGGGCAGGTCGTCGTCCGACTCCGTCTCGTCGTCACTGCCGCCGCCGAACAGGGCACAGCCGCTGAGCAGGGTCACGGCGAGGGCGAAGGCACCGAACCGGGTGCCGGTAAGCATAACGCGCATCTTGATCCTCGTATCAAACAACCCGGGTGGCCATGCTAGAATCGTTCGCAATCTGCCACAATCGGCTCACTATAACGCACCCGTTTGCAAAACACACAGGCCCCGCCGTTCCATCATGTCCGAGACCTTACACCGTGACGCCCGCGTCCCCGACGCCATGGCCGGCCAGCGCCTCGACCAGGCGGCTGCCGAGCTGTTTGACGACTTCTCCCGCGAGCGCCTCAAGGGCTGGATCCAGCAGGGTGCGCTAACCGTCGATGGCGAGCAGTTGCGGCCCAAGCACAAGCTCCACGGCGGCGAGCAGCTGCTGCTGCGCGCCGAGCTCGAGGACGACACCCGCTTCGAGCCCCAGGCCATGGCGCTGGATATCGTCTTCGAAGATGCCGAGGTGCTGGTGATCAACAAACCGGCGGGGCTGGTGGTTCATCCCGCGGCGGGCAACCCGGACGGCACCCTGCTCAACGCCGTGCTGCACCATCATCCGGCGGCGGCAAGCATTCCCCGCGCCGGTATCGTGCACCGCCTCGACAAGGACACCACCGGGCTGATGGTGGTGGCCAAGACGCTGGCCGCCCAGGCTGCGCTGGTCGAGCAGCTGCAGGCGCGCAGCATGTCCCGCGAGTACGACGCCGTCGTCACCGGGGTGATGACCTCCGGCGGCAGCGTGGATGCGCCCATCGGTCGCCACCCCAAGGATCGCAAGCGCCAGGCGGTGACCGGCAACGGCAAGCCGGCGGTGACCCACTACCGGGTCACCGAGCGCTTTCGCCACCATACCCATGTGCGCTGCAAGCTCGAGACCGGACGCACCCACCAGATCCGCGTGCATCTGGCGCACAAGCGCTTCCCGTTGATCGGTGATGCGCTCTACGGCGGGCGCCTCAAGCTGCCGCCGGGCGCCGACGATGCACTCAAGGAGCTGCTGCGCGGCTTTCCGCGCCAGGCGCTGCACGCCCGCAAGCTGGCCTTCGTTCATCCGGCCAGCGGCCAGCGGGTCGAATACCGCGCCGAGCTGCCCGACGACATGCTGATGCTGCTCGACTACCTGCGTGACGACCACGCCACCATGCGCTGAGGAGCCCGCGATGCACGACGCCGCCGACGACCTGCACCCGCACCCGACGCTGATTCTGCCCGACTGGCCGGCGCCGACCCGGGTCGGCGCCTTCGTCACCACCCGCGAGACCGGCCCCAGCCAGGGGCCCTTCGCGGCATTCAATACCGCGCTGCACGTCGGCGACGATCCGGCCATGGTCGAGCGCTGCCGCGAGTTATTACGTGCGCAGCTCGACGACGACCGCCCGCTGCTGTGGCTCGACCAGATGCACGGCGCGGCGGTGCAGCAGGCGTATGATCCCGACGTGCCCCAGGCCGACGCGGCGGTGGCCGATGACAAGCGCTACGCCTGCGTGATCCAGACCGCCGACTGCCTGCCGGTGTTCTTCTGCGACCGTCTGGGCACCAAGGTCGGGCTGGCCCACGCCGGCTGGCGCAGCCTCGCTGGCGGCGTGCTCGAGGCGACAGTCGCCGCCCTCGACATTCCCCCGAGGAGCTGCTGGTGTGGCTCGGGCCGGCGATTTCCAACGCCCAGTTCGAGGTCGGCCTCGAAGTGTTCGAGGCCTTCGCCGCGGTGCAACCGGAGGCGGCCTCGGCCTTCGAGCCGAGCCCCTATCGCCTCGACCACTATATGGCCGATATCTACCGGCTGGCGCGACTGCGACTCGAGCGTCTCGGCATTTACCAAGTCAGCGGCGGCCACTTCTGCACCGCCTGCGAGCCGCGCTTCTACTCTCACCGCCGCGACGACGGCCAGACCGGGCGCATGGCCAGCGTGATCTGGCTGCGCTAACCGGGCTTCGCCCGGAGCTGGAAGAGGGAAGATCGGCGCTACGCGCCTGGAAGAAGGAAGAAAAGCTTGATTGAAGGAGAAGAGGCCACAACAGGCTGTCTTCCCTCTTCCCTCTTCCCTCTTCCCTCTTGATCTATATCAACCCCCGGGGTTATTCCCCCGCGCCTCTTGAAAGCGGCCCCCGCCGACTCCATTGATGATGTCAAGACGTTATTGACAGGGCCAAGCGGTGCGTCCGAACGCGCCGCCATCCCGATGGAGGAAGAGATCGATGCGACCCGATAAATTTACCGGCAAGCTGCAGAATGCCGTGGCCGACGCCCAATCGCTGGCGGTGGGCCGTGGCCATAACCAACTCGATCCCGGCCACCTGCTGCTGGCGTTGCTCGATGCCCGCGATAGCGGCATCAAGGGCTTAGTGCAGCAGGCCGGCGGTGACAGTGGCCGCCTGCGTGCGGGCCTGGTGCAATACCTCGACAACCTGCCCGAAGTCGGCAAGTTCGACGGCGAGGTGCAGCCGTCCCGCGATTTCGTGCGGCTGTTCAACCTCGCCGACCGCGAGGCCCAGAAGCGTGGCGACCAGTTCGTGGCCAGCGAGCTGGTGCTGCTGGCGGCACTGGAGATGGGCGGCGCGCTGGCCAAGGTGCTGACCCAGGCCGGCCTGACCCGCAAGGCGGTGGAAACCGCCATCGATAGCCTGCGCGGTGGCCAACGCGTCGATGACGCCAACGCCGAGGACAACCGCGAGGCGCTCAACAAGTACACCCTCGACCTCACCGCTCGGGCCGCCGCAGGCAAGCTCGACCCGGTGATCGGCCGCGACGACGAGATCCGTCGCACCATCCAGGTACTGCAGCGGCGCACCAAGAACAACCCGGTGCTGATCGGTGAGCCCGGCGTCGGCAAGACCGCCATCGTCGAGGGGCTGGCCAACCGCATTGTCGACGGCGAGGTGCCCGAAGGCCTCAAGGACAAGCGCGTGCTGTCGCTGGACATGGGCGCGCTGCTGGCCGGTGCCAAGTTTCGCGGCGAGTTCGAGGAGCGCTTGAAGGCGGTGCTCAACGAGCTGGCCCAGGAAGAAGGCCGGGTGATTCTGTTCATCGACGAGCTGCACACCATGGTCGGTGCCGGTAAGGCCGAAGGTGCCATGGATGCCGGTAACATGCTCAAGCCGGCGCTGGCCCGCGGTGAGCTGCACTGCGTGGGCGCCACCACTCTCGATGAGTACCGTAAGTACATCGAGAAGGACGCGGCCCTCGAGCGGCGTTTCCAGAAGGTGCTGGTGGACGAGCCCTCCGAAGAGGACACCATCGCCATCCTGCGTGGCCTCAAGGAGCGCTACGAGGTCCACCATCGTCTCAACATCACCGATTCGGCGATCATCGCCGCGGCGCGGCTCTCGGCGCGCTACATCACCGACCGCCAGCTGCCCGACAAGGCCATCGACCTGATCGACGAGGCGTCGTCGCGGATTCGCATGGAGCTCGACTCCAAGCCCGAGGAGATGGACCGCCTCGACCGCCGGCTGATTCAGCTCAAGATGGAGCGTGAGCACCTCAAGAAGGAGACCGACGAGGCCTCCAAGAAGCGCCTCGAGACCCTCGAGGCGCAGATCGACGAGCTGGCCCGCGAATACGCCGACCTCGAGGAGGTATGGAAATCCGAGAAGGCCAGCATCGAGGGCGCGGCGCAGTACAAGGACGCCCTCGACAAGGCACGGGTCGAGCTCGACGCCGCCAAGCGCCAGGGCGACCTGGGCAGGATGTCCGAGCTGCAGTACGGGGTGATACCCGACCTCGAGCGCAAGATCGCCGAGAGCGAGTCGGGCGGGGCGGATACCTCGACCCACACCCTGCTGCGCTCCAACGTCACCGAAGAGGAGGTCGCCGAGGTGGTATCGCGCTGGACCGGCATCCCGGTGGCCAAGATGCTCGAGGGCGAGCGCGACAAGCTGCTGCGCATGGAAGAGGCCCTGCACCAGCGGGTGATCGGCCAGGACGAGGCGGTCACCGCAGTGGCCAACGCCGTGCGCCGTTCGCGGGCCGGCCTGGCCGACCCCAACCGCCCCAACGGCTCGTTCCTGTTCCTCGGCCCCACTGGGGTCGGCAAGACCGAGCTGTGCAAGTCGCTGGCCAACTTCCTGTTCGATACCGAAGAGGCGATGGTGCGCATCGACATGTCGGAGTTCATGGAGAAGCACTCCGTGGCGCGGCTGATCGGTGCACCTCCCGGCTATGTCGGCTATGAGGAGGGCGGCTACCTGACCGAGGCGGTGCGCCGCAAGCCCTACTCGGTGCTGCTGCTCGACGAGGTGGAGAAGGCCCACGCCGATGTCTTCAATATCCTGCTGCAGGTGCTCGAGGACGGCCGCCTGACTGATGGCCAGGGCCGCACCGTGGACTTCCGCAATACCGTCATCGTGATGACCTCCAACATGGGCTCGGACATCATCCAGCGCATGGGCGCCAGCGAGGACGACAGCGAGCGGGGCTACGCGCAGATGAAGGAGATGGTGATGGCGGCGGTCGCCGACCACTTCCGCCCCGAGCTGATCAACCGTATCGACGAGGTGGTGGTGTTCCACGCTCTCGGCCAGGAGCAGATCCAGGCCATCGCCGGCATCCAGCTCGAGCGCCTGCGCGCACGCCTCGCCGAGCACGAGCTGGGGCTCGAGGTCAGCGACGATGCCATGGCCCAACTGGCGGTGGTCGGCTTCGATCCGGTGTTCGGGGCACGGCCGCTCAAGCGGGCGATCCAGAGCCGCATCGAGAACCCGCTGGCCCAGGACCTGCTGAGTGGCAAGTTCGTCCCCGGCGACGTGATCAAGGTCAGCGCCGAGGAAGGTCAGCTACACTTCAGGAAATGAGGCCTGTGTCGATAATCGTTTAAACGGTCGCGTCCGACCTCGTTTGCCCGTCTCGCTGGTCGAGACGGGCTTTTTAATGTCTGCGCCTTGCTCAATTGTCGGCCTTGGGCTACCCGAAGCAGTTTGGCGGTTGACAGCCCAGCCGCGCTATTGGAATCTTGTCGGTTCCTGATTGCGGGCGCGGACCATACGGGCAACCCCCACTCACCGCGCGAAGGGTAGGCCGAATGGCCTCTACCCGCCGAAGGACTTCCGGCCCGAGCTAACCGCTCGGTCTGGCCAACGCCCCCGACACGGCGAACCGCCGTGAAAGGCAATGCCGATTCATGCTGCATGGATCGATGTTGCCGAATGAGAGTGCAGGCCCCAACAGGGCTGATTAGCCAGGGTTTGGCATCAGGTGCCGGCACTGCCGGCAGCGACGTACCGTCGCACTCGACCCCATGACCCGCACTGGGCCATGGATCGCACTCGAGACCTCCAGGGGAGAAACACACGTGGAACTGCTTTCCGGCGCCGACATGATCGCCCGCTTCCTGCAGGATGAGGGCGTCGAATATATCTATGGTTACCCGGGCGGCGCAGCGCTGCATATCTACGACGCGCTGTTCCGTCAGGACAAGGTCAAGCACATCCTGGTACGCCACGAGCAGGCGGCGACCCACGCCGCCGACGGCTATGCCCGCGCGTCCGGCAAGCCTGGCACCGTGCTGGTGACCTCCGGGCCCGGCGCGACCAACGCCGTGACCGGCATCGCCACTGCCTATATGGACTCGATTCCGATGGTGGTGCTGTGTGGCCAGGTGATGAGCCACCTGATCGGCGATGACGCCTTCCAGGAAACCGACATCATCGGCGTGACCCGCCCGATCGTGAAGCACAGCTTCTCGATCCGGCATCCGTCCGAGATTCCCGAAGTCCTCAAGAAGGCCTACTATCTGGCCGCCACCGGTCGTCCCGGCCCGGTGGTGGTGGACATTCCCAAGGATATGACCGCGCCCACCGAGCGCTACGAGTACGTCTACCCGAAAAAGGTCAAGATGCGCTCGTACAACCCGGTGACCCGCGGCCATACCGGCCAGATCAAGAAGGCCGTGGAGCTGATGCTCAAGGCCAAGCGGCCGGTGTTCTATACCGGCGGCGGGGTGATCACCGGCCGCGCCTGCGAGGGGCTCACCGACCTGGTCAAGCAGCTCGGCTTCCCGATCACCACTACCCTGATGGGCATCGGCGCCTTCCCGCAGAGCGACGCCCAGTGCCTCGGTTGGCTGGGCATGCACGGCTCCTACGAGTCGAACATGGCCATGCACCATGCCGACCTGGTGATCGCCATCGGCGCACGCTTCGACGACCGCGTCACCAATAACACCTCCAAGTTCTGCCCCACGGCCAAGATCGTGCACGTCGACATCGACCCCAGTTCGGTGTCCAAGACGGTGCGTGCCGATGTGCCCATCGTCGGGCCGGCGGCCAGCGTGATCAACGAGATGATCAGCCTGGTACAGGGCAAGGAGATCGCCCATCCCGAGGCACTCGGCGAGTGGTGGCAGAAAATCGACGGCTGGCGCGACGAACGCCGCGGCAAGCTCTACGAGCCCTCCGAGCCCGGTGAGGCGCTCAAGCCGCAGGAGGTCATCGAGGCGGTGTGCAAGGTCACCCGCGGCGAGGCCTTCGTCACCACCGACGTTGGCCAGCACCAGATGTTTGCCGCCCAGTACTACCGGTTCGACAAGCCCAACCGCTTCATCACCTCGGGAGGGCTGGGCACCATGGGCTTCGGCTTCCCGGCGGCCATGGGCATCAAGAAGAGCTACCCCCAGGACGATGTGGTGTGCATTACCGGCGAGGGCAGCTTCCAGATGATGATGCAGGAGCTGTCGACCTGTAAGCAGTACGGGGTAGGCGTCAAGATCGTCAACCTCAACAACGGCTCACTGGGCATGGTGCGCCAGTGGCAGGACCTCAACTACAAGTCGCGCCACGCGCACTCCTACATGGAGTCGCTGCCCGACTTCCAGAAGCTAATCGAAGCCTACGGGTTTACCGCCATCAAGGTAGAGCGTCACGAGGATCTCGAACCCGCCCTCGAGCGGGCCTTCGCCGACAATAACGAGCTGGTGTTCCTCGACATCTATGTCGACCCGCGCGAGCACGTTTATCCGATGCAGGTGCCGCTGGGCGCCATGCGTGACATGCTGCTTTCGAAGACGGAGCGGACCTGATGCGCCATATCATTTCGATCCTGATGGAAAACGAGCCCGGCGCGCTGTCCCGCGTGGTGGGGCTGTTCGCCCAACGCAACTACAACATCGAGACGCTCAACGTGGCGCCCACCGAAGACCCGACCCTGTCGCGGTTGACGGTCACCACGATCGGCGATGACCGGGTGATCGAACAGATCACCAAGCATCTCAACAAGCTGATCGACGTGGTCAAGCTGGTCGACCTGACCGAGGGTAACCACATCGAGCGCGAGCTGATGATGGTCAAGGTCAAGGCGCTGGGTGCGGCGCGGGACGAGGTCAAGCGCACCGCCGACATCTTCCGCGCGCAGATCGTCGACGTCACGCCGAGCCTTTACACGGTGCAGATCACCGGCGACGCCGGCAAGCTGGATGCCTTCCTGCAGGCCATGGCGCCGGTGGGGATTCTCGAGGTGGCGCGCACCGGGGTGTCGGGGATAGCGCGTGGCGATAAGGTGCTCAGCCTTTAGCCAGATCTCCAGCAGCCTATCAAGCCGCCCTCCGGGGCGGCTTTTTCGTAGGCGCTCTCTACACTTGCGCCCAAAGCGCGCGCTCTTTATACCTCCGCCCAAAGCGCACGGATGAGCGGACTCTTGAGACGGCGCTTGGCAACGCACAGGCCGACGTCGTAGTGGGGCAGCTCGGGCTTGACCGGCAGGACCGCGACCCGGTCGCGCAGCGGGCTGTTGTCGAGCACGATCTTGGGCACCACGCCGACCCCGAAGCCCAGGCCGACCATGCTGACGATGGCTTCGTTGCCGGCTACCTGGGCATAGATCTGCGGCGTGATACCGAGTGCCCTGAACCAGGTATCGCAGTGCTCCCGGGCCAGGCCCGACTCGGAGAGAATCATCGGCACGCCGGCCCACTGGGCGGCGCTGGGGGTCTGCGGCGTGCTGGGCATCCAGCTGGTCTCTTCACGAGGGGCGATGAACACCAGCGGCGAGGTGGTCATCGGCTTGAAGGCCAGGCCGTCGGGCAGGGTGCGCGGCCGGGGGGTGATTGCCATGTCCTCCTCGCCGGCCAGTACTCGCCCCACCGACTCGGCGGGGTCGCCGGTGTGCAGCTTGAGCTCGATGCGCGGGTGACGCAGGCGAAACTCGCTGAGCAGCGCGTAGAGGAAGCTGTAGCTGGCGGTCACCGAGCAGTAGATGCTGATCTCGCCGGCCAGCTCGCGGGCCTCGCTCATCAACGAGTGGCGTATCGCCTCCCACTGCTCCAGCGCATCGCGGGCATAGTGCTGGAACATCTGCCCCTGGCGGGTCAGCGACACGTGACGGTTGTCGCGCTCGAACAGCGGCGCGCCGAGGTTTTCTTCGAGCTGGCGGATCGAGCGCGACAGCGTCGAGGGGCTGATATGGCAGGCATCGCTGGCGCGGCCGAAGTGCAGCATGTCGGCCAGGGCCAGGAAGTGCTTGAGCGGGCGCAAGTCCATGTGATGTATTTCATAGGATGCAATGTGGTATTGCAAATATAGCGTTTTACGCAACGCTGCGCCTGTCTTAAGGTGTCGTCATCGTTTCGACGAATCCCAGCGCCGCGACAGACGGTGCGGGTGGCCATCAACGCTGAATCCCATATCCGCAATATCTCAGGAGAATCCCAATGCGCGTCTATTACGATAAGGATTGCGACCTGTCCCTCATCCAGGACAAGAAGGTCACCATCGTCGGCTACGGTTCCCAGGGCCACGCCCACGCCAACAACCTCAAGGAATCCGGCGTCGACGTCACCGTCGCCCTGCGTGCCGGTTCGTCCTCCGCGGCCAAGGCCGAGGCGGCTGGCCTCAAGGTCGCCTCCGTGCCCGAGGCGTGCAAGACCGCCGACGTGGTGATGATCCTGGCCCCGGACGAGAACCAGAAGGCGATCTACGAAAACGAGGTCGAGCCGAATCTCAAGGAAGGCGCCACCCTGGCCTTCGCCCACGGCTTCAACATCCACTACAACCAGATCGAGCCGCGCAAGGATCTGGACGTGATCATGATCGCACCCAAGGCCCCGGGCCACACCGTGCGCTCCGAGTTCGCCAAGGGCGGCGGCATTCCCGACCTGATCGCCATCCACCAGGATGCCTCGGGCTCCGCCAAGGAGCTGGCGCTCTCCTACGCCGCTGGTGTCGGCGGCGGCCGCAGCGGGATCATCGAGACCACCTTCAAGGACGAGACCGAGACCGATCTGTTCGGCGAGCAGGCGGTGCTGTGTGGCGGTGCCGTCGAGCTGGTCAAGGCCGGTTTCGAGACCCTCACCGAGGCCGGCTACGCCCCGGAGATGGCCTACTTCGAGTGCCTGCATGAGCTCAAGCTGATCGTCGACCTGATGTACGAGGGCGGCATCGCCAACATGAACTACTCGATCTCCAACAATGCCGAGTACGGCGAGTACGTCACCGGCCCCGAGATCATCAACGACGAGTCTCGCGCCGCCATGCGCAACGCGCTCAAGCGCATCCAGACTGGTGAATACGCCAAGATGTTCATCAACGAGGGCAACAGCAACTACCCGTCGATGACCGCGCGCCGTCGCCTCAACGCCGAGCACGACATCGAGCAGGTCGGCGCCAAGCTGCGTTCGATGATGCCGTGGATCGCCGCCAACCAGTTGGTCGACAAGTCCAAGAACTGATCGAGCCGGTGGTTCATGCTGACAAGGGCGCGGATATCCGCGCCCTTGTCGTTGCTGGGGCCTTGCTGCCCTTGGAAAGCGCCCCGTCGCTATCGTAATACGAGTCAGGGTGTAGAATGGAAAAGGCGCCGCGGCGCTTTTTTTGGGCAATGGAAAGAGAATTATGAGCCAAGAGCCGAACACGCCAGAGCAGGATCGTGCCGAGCAGGTGCCTCCGTCGCGCGCCGACGAAGACATCGCCTCGGCCTTCGTGCGCGAGACCGAAGTCGTCGAAGAGGCGGTAGAGGATGGCAAGAAGGTACGGCGACGGGGTATCTATCTGCTGCCCAACCTGTTCACCACTTCGGCGCTGTTTTCGGGTTTCTTTGCCGTGGTGGCCGGCATTAACGGTGACTTCACCGCCGCCGCGGTGGCGATCTTCATCGCCATGGTGCTCGATGGCCTCGATGGCCGGGTGGCGCGCATGACCAACACCCAGAGCGCCTTCGGCGCCGAATACGACAGCCTCTCCGATATGGTGTCGTTCGGCGTGGCCCCAGCGCTGGTCGCTTTTACCTGGATCCTCCAGGACATCGGCAAGACCGGCTGGGTAGTGGCATTTCTCTACGTGGCCTGCGCCGCCCTGCGCCTGGCCCGCTTCAACGTGCAGATCGGCAGCACTGACAAGAAGTGGTTCATCGGGTTGCCCAGTCCCTCGGCGGCGGCCTTCGTTGCCGCCAGCGTTTGGACCTTCAACAGCTTCGATGCCGATGCGGTGGGCTTCAAACTGCTCATGCTGCTGGTGGTGGCCGCCGCCGGGGTGCTGATGGTCAGCAATATTCGCTATCACAGCTTCAAGGACATCGACTTCAAGAAGCCGGTCCCCTTCGTGGTACTGCTGGCCATCGTGCTCGGCTTCGTGATGATTTCGGTGCAGCCCTCGGTGATGCTGCTGCTGCTGTTCGGTGCCTATGTGGTCTCGGGGCCGGCGCTGGCGGTGATGCGCAAGATGCAGCACGCCCCTGAGGCCTGACCTTTTCGCCTTCGTCAAACGCCCGCCCCGTGCGGGCGTTGTCGTCTGCATGGCCCGATTACCCGGCCGCTGTTCGCGGGCGGCTATCCACAGGCGCTCGCTGCTTGCGGGGTGTGGATAAGTTTTCTATCAAAAAGGGCTTGCGGGCCCCAAGGTAAAGCCGTAAAGTACGCATCCGCTGCTGCCGACGGGCACACGTTGGTGGCGGTGAAGAGAGGTGCAAGCAGTTGGTTTTGTTGGGTTTTTTCTTGTCGATTCGACAGAGAAAGCGATTGACAGGCCCGCCGGAGACGGTAGAATGCGCACCACTCGGCAGCGCGTCGCAGGACGCCTGGCAGGACGAGTCGAGATCGGTTCTATCGATATGACGCTCCCCGCCACGGCTTGACAAGCCGCGCCGCTTCGGTAGAATACGCCTTCCTCGCCGGGCGCCGGCGGCTCACTACGAGCCACGGCAACAGCGAGACGCGCCACGCCTCATCCGGCCTGGCGCCGCTCTTTAACAATCGATCAGGTAATTCATGTGGGCGCTTGTCGATGACGAGGTGATCAGTCACCACATCATCAAGGCAAGCGACTCGTCACCGATCTTCGGATCGGAATTGAGTAAACGTTTGACCCTTGAGCCAAGCTTGGTTCGCTTTTGCCTGGCGTTTTCGGATGTCAGGTGAGTAAGAACCGCACTGATTGAAACTGAAGAGTTTGATCATGGCTCAGATTGAACGCTGGCGGCAGGCCTAACACATGCAAGTCGAGCGGCAGCACGGGAAGCTTGCTTCCTGGTGGCGAGCGGCGGACGGGTGAGTAATGCATAGGAATCTGCCCGATAGTGGGGGATAACCTGGGGAAACCCAGGCTAATACCGCATACGTCCTACGGGAGAAAGCAGGGGACCTTCGGGCCTTGCGCTATCGGATGAGCCTATGTCGGATTAGCTAGTTGGTGAGGTAACGGCTCACCAAGGCGACGATCCGTAGCTGGTCTGAGAGGATGATCAGCCACATCGGGACTGAGACACGGCCCGAACTCCTACGGGAGGCAGCAGTGGGGAATATTGGACAATGGGCGCAAGCCTGATCCAGCCATGCCGCGTGTGTGAAGAAGGCCTTCGGGTTGTAAAGCACTTTCAGTGAGGAAGAAGGCCTTGGGCCTAATACGCCCAAGGGAAGACATCACTCACAGAAGAAGCACCGGCTAACTCCGTGCCAGCAGCCGCGGTAATACGGAGGGTGCGAGCGTTAATCGGAATTACTGGGCGTAAAGCGCGCGTAGGTGGCTTGATAAGCCGGTTGTGAAAGCCCCGGGCTCAACCTGGGAACGGCATCCGGAACTGTCAGGCTAGAGTGCAGGAGAGGAAGGTAGAATTCCCGGTGTAGCGGTGAAATGCGTAGAGATCGGGAGGAATACCAGTGGCGAAGGCGGCCTTCTGGACTGACACTGACACTGAGGTGCGAAAGCGTGGGTAGCAAACAGGATTAGATACCCTGGTAGTCCACGCCGTAAACGATGTCGACTAGCCGTTGGGAGCCTCGAGTTCTTAGTGGCGCAGTTAACGCGATAAGTCGACCGCCTGGGGAGTACGGCCGCAAGGTTAAAACTCAAATGAATTGACGGGGGCCCGCACAAGCGGTGGAGCATGTGGTTTAATTCGATGCAACGCGAAGAACCTTACCTACCCTTGACATCGTGCGAACTTTCCAGAGATGGATTGGTGCCTTCGGGAACGCACAGACAGGTGCTGCATGGCTGTCGTCAGCTCGTGTTGTGAAATGTTGGGTTAAGTCCCGTAACGAGCGCAACCCCTGTCCCTATTTGCCAGCGATTCGGTCGGGAACTCTAGGGAGACTGCCGGTGACAAACCGGAGGAAGGTGGGGACGACGTCAAGTCATCATGGCCCTTACGGGTAGGGCTACACACGTGCTACAATGGCAGGTACAAAGGGTTGCAAGACGGCGACGTGGAGCTAATCCCATAAAGCCTGCCTCAGTCCGGATCGGAGTCTGCAACTCGACTCCGTGAAGTCGGAATCGCTAGTAATCGTGAATCAGAATGTCACGGTGAATACGTTCCCGGGCCTTGTACACACCGCCCGTCACACCATGGGAGTGGACTGCACCAGAAGTGGTTAGCTTAACCTTCGGGGGAGCGATCACCACGGTGTGGTTCATGACTGGGGTGAAGTCGTAACAAGGTAGCCGTAGGGGAACCTGCGGCTGGATCACCTCCTTACCGACGACTCACTTCGTGTCGGCAAGTGCTCACAATGAATTACCTGATCGGCCAGAGCAAAGACTGTTTGGGTATAGGCCCAGCGTGACCAATGGGTCTGTAGCTCAGTTGGTTAGAGCGCACCCCTGATAAGGGTGAGGTCGGCAGTTCAAATCTGCCCAGACCCACCATTCTCCGAGATGCCGGATGGGCTCAGTTGGTGAGAGCGCACCCCCGGAAGTTCTGTAAAGAGAAGGGTGAGGTCGCCGGGTTTATTTCAAATCTGCCCAGACCCACCAAATTTGCGCGATACGTCGTTGAAAGGCTCCTCGTATAGCAGGCTACACGTCGGTAAAAAGCGCCTTGTCTCCGACGAAATTGCACTTTCTCCTTCATCGGAGTGAATGTTGAAAAGGGGCCATAGCTCAGCTGGGAGAGCGCCTGCCTTGCACGCAGGAGGTCAGCGGTTCGATCCCGCTTGGCTCCACCAAACTTCCTGATGCGTCGTTGAAAGGCTCCTCGTATAGCAGGCTATACGTCGTCACCTTTCGCCTTGCCTCAGATCGTTTGGCTACGCTACTTCCCAACAGTCGAATGACCTGATCGGATCCGCAGTCATAAGCCACCATCGCCCAAGACGATGACCGGTTTATGACTGTCGATTGACAGTCTGCTCTTTAACAATGTGAATCATGCTGACAAATTTCTCCGCAAGGAGAAAGCACGATACGTTTCAAGCGTATCCGGCAATTGTCGTACGTAATCGCAGACCAGACCCTTTCGGGTTATATGGTCAAGCGATTAAGCGCACACGGTGGATGCCTAGGCAGCCAGAGGCGATGAAAGACGTGGAAGCCTGCGATAAGGCTCGGCGAGGTGGCAAACGACCTGTGACCCGGGCATTTCTGAATGGGGAAACCCACCCCGCACAAGCGGGGTATCCCACACTGAATCCATAGGTGTTGGGAGGCGAACCAGGGGAACTGAAACATCTAAGTACCCTGAGGAAAAGAAATCAACCGAGATTCCCCTAGTAGCGGCGAGCGAACGGGGACCAGCCCTTAAGCGTGTGACGGATTAGGCGAAGGCATTGGGAAATGCCGCCATAGCGGGTGATAGCCCCGTAGCCGAAAATCTGATCGCGTGAAATCGAGTAGGTCGGGGCACGTGAAACCTTGACTGAAGACGGGGGGACCATCCTCCAAGGCTAAATACTCCTGGCTGACCGATAGTGAACCAGTACCGTGAGGGAAAGGCGAAAAGAACCCCGGCGAGGGGAGTGAAATAGATCCTGAAACCGTGTGCGTACAAGCAGTGGGAGCAGACATGTTCTGTGACCGCGTACCTTTTGTATAATGGGTCAGCGACTTATATTCAGTGGCGAGCTTAACCGATTAGGGGAGGCGTAGGGAAACCGAGTCTTAACTGGGCGACCAGTCGCTGGATATAGACCCGAAACCGGGCGATCTATCCATGAGCAGGTTGAAGGTTGAGTAACATCAACTGGAGGACCGAACCAGGATCTGTTGAAAAAGATTTGGATGACTTGTGGATCGGAGTGAAAGGCTAATCAAGCCCGGAGATAGCTGGTTCTCCTCGAAAGCTATTTAGGTAGCGCCTCACGTATCACCGCCGGGGGTAGAGCACTGTTTCGGCTAGGGGGTCATCCCGACTTACCAACCCGAGGCAAACTCCGAATACCGGTGAGTGCGAGCGTGGGAGACACACAGCGGGTGCTAACGTCCGTTGTGAAAAGGGAAACAACCCAGACCGTCAGCTAAGGTCCCGAAATCCTGGTTAAGTGGGAAACGATGTGGGAAGGCTCAGACAGCTAGGAGGTTGGCTTAGAAGCAGCCATCCTTTAAAGAAAGCGTAATAGCTCACTAGTCGAGTCGGCCTGCGCGGAAGATGTAACGGGGCTAAACCAGGTACCGAAGCTACGGGTGAGTTCACGTTTCGGCGTGGATTCGCGGTAGAGGAGCGTCGTGTAAGCCGATGAAGGTGGATTGAGAAGTCTGCTGGAGGTATCACGAGTGCGAATGCTGACATGAGTAACGACAAGGGGAGTGAAAAACTCCCCGCCGGAAGACCAAGGGTTTCTGTTCGATGCTAATCAGAGCAGAGTGAGTCGGCCCCTAAGGCGAGGCCGAAAGGCGTAGTCGATGGGAAACGGGTCAATATTCCCGTACCTGACATGGTTGCGATGGGGGGACGAAGAAGGCTAGGTGAGCCAGGCGTTGGTTGTCCTGGTGAAAGCTTGTAGGCCAGTGATCTAGGCAAATCCGGATCACTCTCTTCAATGAGGAGGCCGAGACGCGAGACGAACAGCCCACGGGCTGGAAGTCACTGATGCCACGCTTCCAGGAAAAGCCTCTAAGCTTCAGGCCATGTGAGACCGTACCCCAAACCGACACAGGTGGTCAGGGTGAGAATCCTAAGGCGCTTGAGAGAACTCGGGTGAAGGAACTAGGCAAAATGGTGCCGTAACTTCGGGAGAAGGCACGCCGCATTAGTGTGAAGGGACTAGCTCCCCGAGCACGAAGCGGTCGAAGATACCAGGTGGCTGCAACTGTTTATTAAAAACACAGCACTCTGCAAACGCGTAAGCGGACGTATAGGGTGTGACGCCTGCCCGGTGCCGGAAGGTTAATTGATGGTGTTAGCCGCAAGGCGAAGCTCTTGATCGAAGCCCCGGTAAACGGCGGCCGTAACTATAACGGTCCTAAGGTAGCGAAATTCCTTGTCGGGTAAGTTCCGACCTGCACGAATGGCGTAATGATGGCCACGCTGTCTCCACCCGAGACTCAGTGAAATTGAAATCGCAGTGAAGATGCTGTGTACCCGCGGCTAGACGGAAAGACCCCGTGAACCTTTACTATAGCTTCACACTGGATGCTGATGTTGCTTGTGTAGGATAGCTGGGAGGCTTGGAAACCCGGACGCCAGTTCGGGTGGAGCCAACCTTGAAATACCAGCCTGGCATCATTGGCGTTCTAACTCAGGCCCGTTATCCGGGTCGAGGACAGTGTGTGGTGGGTAGTTTGACTGGGGCGGTCTCCTCCCAAAGCGTAACGGAGGAGCACGAAGGTACCCTCAGCACGGTTGGAAATCGTGCATTGAGTGCAAGAGCATAAGGGTGCTTAACTGCGAGACAGACACGTCGAGCAGGTACGAAAGTAGGTTCTAGTGATCCGGTGGTTCTGTATGGAAGGGCCATCGCTCAACGGATAAAAGGTACTCCGGGGATAACAGGCTGATACCGCCCAAGAGTTCACATCGACGGCGGTGTTTGGCACCTCGATGTCGGCTCATCACATCCTGGGGCTGAAGTCGGTCCCAAGGGTATGGCTGTTCGCCATTTAAAGTGGTACGCGAGCTGGGTTTAGAACGTCGTGAGACAGTTCGGTCCCTATCTGCCGTGGGCGTCGGAAGTTTGAGAAGAGCTGCTCCTAGTACGAGAGGACCGGAGTGGACGCACCTCTGGTGTTCCGGTTGTCACGCCAGTGGCATTGCCGGGTAGCTATGTGCGGACAGGATAACCGCTGAAAGCATCTAAGCGGGAAGCCCCCTTCAAGATGAGACTTCCCTGAGGCTTTACGCCTCCTGAAGGGCCCAGCGAGACTAGCTGGTTGATAGGCACGGTGTGGAAGCACAGCAATGTGTTGAGCTAACGTGTACTAATGGCCCGTGAGGCTTGACCATATAACCCCAAGGGGTCTGTGGATTACGACACAATTGCGGATGCGTTGAGACGTATTGGTTGGCATGATTCCTCTGTTTTTCGCCTGACGACCATAGCGTGCGGGACCCACCTGATCCCATGCCGAACTCAGCAGTGAAACCGCTCAGCGCCGATGGTAGTGTGGGGTCTCCCCATGCGAGAGTAGGTCATCGTCAGGCACTTATACCGCAGAAAACCCAGCCACCAGGCTGGGTTTTTTGTTGAGCACAAGAAAAATCAAGGGGTCTCCCCATGGAGAGTAGCGTATGCGCCCGGTGAACACACCTTACGCTGAGGCTCCGCGCCGGCGACATTAGGTGTCCACCTATTTTAAGTGGGCACCTATCATGACGACCCCAAGTACCGAGCGTGAGATTCGCCGCCGGCGGCGCTACACCCGCGAGTTCAAGGCCAGCGTTATCGCCGCCTGTCAGCAACCCGATGTTTCGATTGCCCAAGTGGCCCTGGCATATGGGTTGAACACCAACCTCGTCCAGAAGTGGATCCGCCTGGCTAAGAAACAGAGCCACCTGCCGGCTCCGCCGGATTTCGTGTCGTTGCCTGTACCCACAACAACTCCAGAAAGGCCATCGGCTCAGCCCTCCTCCTCGGACATTACCATTGAGATCCCCAATGCACGTGGTGCCATCACCGTTCGCTGGCCGGTCAGCGATGCCGCGCAATGTGTACAGTGGTTGAAGGGGCTGCTGTGATGATTCGCATCGATGAGATCTGGCTGTCCACCGAGCCGTTAGACATGCGCGCCGGTCCCGATACCGCCCTGGCGCGGGTGGTCAAGGTGTTTGGCACCGCCCGACCACACTGTGCCTACCTGTTCGCCAACCGCCGCGGCAACCGCATGAAGGTACTGATCCACGATGGCTTGGGAGTCTGGCTCTGTGCTCGCCGACTCAATCAAGGCAAGTTCCACTGGGCCGGCAACTGGCACGGCGACCAGCTGGAACTGTCATCCGAGCAGGTGGCGGCGCTGGTACAGGGCCTGCCCTGGCAACGCATCGGTCCGGCGGGGGCCATTTCGGTACTGTAAGTCGCGCGGTGAACTTATCGGCACAGAAGGCGAGCCCTGGCCATTCGATAATCTGCGCATCCCTTTGCTGCTGGCGGGCTGGCATAATCAGAGGATGAAGACGCCGCCTGACTTGTCCCAACTCTCTCCCGATCAGCTCCGCCACCTGGCGGCAACGCTGATGGCGCAGGTGGAGGAAAAGGACCGGGCGCTGACACAGAGCCAAGAAACGCTACGCCACACCGAGCAGGTCAATCAGAAGCTGACTTATGAATTGGCGCTGCTTAAGCGCCACGCTTTCGGCAAGCGCAGCGAACAGCTCAACGTCCTGCAGATCAGCCTGCTGGAGGAGATGGTGGATGCCGACATCGCCGCCATCGAGACTGAGCTTGAGGATCTGAAGCTCACCTCCACTCCGCCGGTGCCCAAGAAGGCCCCCAAGCGCGCCCCCTTGCCTCCCGAGCTGCCGCGCACCGAGGTTCACCATGATCCGGAGAATGATCATTGCACCTGCGGTTGCCAGCTGCGGCGGATCGGCGAGGAGATCAGCGAAAAGCTCGACTACACGCCAGGCGTGTTCCACGTCGAGCGCCATGTTCGCGGCAAATGGGTCTGCGACCAGTGTGAGACGCTGATCCAGGCGCCGATGCCGGCCCAGATCATCGACAAGGGCATCCCCACCGCCGGCCTGCTGGCCCAGGTGCTGATCGCTAAGTATGCCGATCATCTGCCCCTCTATCGCCAAGAGCAGATCTTTGCCCGTGCCGGTGTACCGATTCCGCGCTCCACCTTGGGCGAGTGGGCTGGCATCTGCGGGGTGCGGCTCCAGCCACTGGTCGATGCGCTGCGTGACCTGTTGCTTGCCGAGCCCGTGCTGCATGCCGACGAGACCCCGGTGCCGATGCTGGCCCCAGGCAAGAAGAAGACCCACCGTGCCTACCTCTGGGCTTACGCCACGACGCCCTACGCCGGATTGCAGGCGGTGGTCTACGACTTCAGCGAGGGGCGTGGCGGTCAGCATGCCCGTGACTTCCTCGGTGAGTGGAAGGGCAAGCTGATCTGCGACGACTACAGCGGCTACAAGCAGAGCTTTGCCAAGGGCGTCACCGAGATCGGCTGCATGGCTCATGCGCGACGCAAGTTCGTCGACCTACACGTGGCTGCCAAGAGTCAGATTGCCAAACAGGCCATCGAACTGATCGGCCAGCTTTACCAGGTGGAGCGCGAGGCCCAGTCACTGAGCGCGGAAGAACGCCAACGACTGAGGGAGACACGGGCGAGGCCCATCGCCGACGCGCTGCACCGCTGGATGTTGGCTCACCGCGAGAAAGTGCCAAACGGCTCGGCGACGGCCAAGGCGCTGGACTATAGCTTGAAGCGTTGGGCGACGCTGACGCGCTACCTCGATGACGGCGGGTTACCCATCGACAACAACCGGGTGGAAAACCTGATTCGTCCCTGGGCGCTCGGTCGCAGCAACTGGCTGTTTGCCGGCTCGCTGCGCAGCGGCCAGCGTGCCGCCAACATCATGAGCCTGATCCAATGCGCCAAGCTGAACGGCCATGAGCCCTACGCTTACCTGAAGGATGTGCTCGAACGGCTGCCGACCCAGAAGGCCAGCCAGCTCCACGAACTCCTGCCCCACAACTGGCAACTCGTCGACTGATCATTCACAAAGGGTGATGCCCGTTCGCTTACAGAGTAGCGAAGCGCCGCCCGGGACATCGTCAGGCACTTATTTAGAAGCCCCGGCCATTGGTCGGGGCTTCGCTGTTTGAGAGCCAGCACCAATTATACGGTGAGTCTTTCGGCGGGCTGGATACTACGCCGGATATTTTGTTAGTGCCGGCAACTTGCGCAATAATCGGGTGTCTGGTCAGCGTAACGAAGATCAAGGCATACCCGATGTTCTCAGGAGGAGACAAGGATGAAGACGACGATGCTGTGGAAACTCGGACTGGCAGTGCTGATGGCCATGGTCCTTGGCGGAGTTGCGGCTTGCGATGATCAAGGCCCGGCAGAGGAAGCGGGTGAAAATATCGACAACGCCATGGACGATGCCGGGGAGGGCATGGAGGAGCTGGGCGAGAATGTTCAGGAGAGCGCTGAAGACGCCCAGAACTGAGTGCAGCTGAACGATAATGTCTTTAGGGGCCAGGCATTGCCTGGCCTTTATGGTGAGCGATTAAACTATTATCAGTGGGCCGGGTTTGTTCGATACCCTGCAGGCCCCAGGGGGCACCATCACGCAGGTCGCGAGTCAGGTGCCAGGTCTCGTTGAATTCAGTCTGGGTGCCGTTCTCGTCGAGAATGCCGTGGAAGATTACCGTGGCCTCGGCCTTCTGGCCGATCTCACTCACATCACCTAGTTCGGCGAACAGGCGAATGATCTCGGTACGATTGTTGGCCGGGTGCCGGGCACGCTCCTCGCGCAGCAGGTTGTATAGCTCGGGAGTCACGTACTCCTGGATGCCGCTCAGGTCGTTGTTGTCCCAGGCTCGCTGCAGGGTCATGAAGTGCTCCTTGGCGCTGCCCAGGAAGCGCTCCTTGTCGAACCAGGCTGGCAGGCTATCGAGCCCGACGCCTGCGCCCAGCATAGCGCCAGGGGCGGCCTGGAACGCCTGAGCGCGCGCCTCGCCATGAGGGACCGACTGCTCATTACCGGCCACGGCCAGGCGACGGCGCGCCAGCAGCCGGAACAGCAGGAAGCCCAGACCCGCCATCAGCAGGATATCCATCAGCCGTAACTCGTCGAAGGCGCCGCCGAAGAGTAGCGCTGCGAGCAGCCCGCCGGCCAACAGGCCGCCCATCATGCCTCCCATGCCGCCGGCACGAGCCCCAGCCTGAGCGGCATTGGCGGGCTGCCCGGCCTGGGCTGGCGTCGATGCCGGGCGATCGGCAGAACGTGAGAAGCTGCCGATGTTGCCACCGCCGCCCATGCGGCGTGCCTCGGCATAGTCAATGGCGAGGCCGAAGCCCATCATGCCGACCAGCAGCATCACAAATAGATTGCGCATCGTACCAAGTCTCTTCATCAGTCATCGGTAGGCTTCAAGAATACCCTGTTGCAGGGCTATGCTGAATGCCCGCAACGTCGAGACGAGGGCGCGCGATGCGCATGGTGCTGGAGGATAGCCTGGTGATGGTGGTCGATCTGCAGGCGCGGCTGCTGCCGGTAGTCGATGGCGGCGAGCAGGCGGTCAGCGAGGCCATATGGCTGGGCCGGCTGGCCACTGAGCTTGGGGTGCCGGTATGGCTGACCGAACAGTACCCGGCTGGCCTGGGGCATAGCGATCCGCGCCTGTTGGAGGCACTGCCGGAGGCCTGCTGTTGGCAGAAGTCGCACTTCGGCGCGCTGGACGAGCCGCCCCTGGCCGAAGCGTTGGCGGCCAGAGGGCGACGCCAGATCGTGCTGTGCGGGGCCGAAGCGCATATCTGCGTGCTGCAGACAGCGCTCGGCTTGCTCGAGGCGGGCTATGCGGTGTTCTGGCTGGACGAGGCCACCGTCAGTCGGCGTCGCGATGAGGCGCGACTGGCCAGGCAGCGTGCCGCACAGGCTGGCGCGGTGGCGGTGAGTGCCGACATGGTCGCCTACGAGTGGCTGCGCCGCTGCGACGATGCGCGCTTCAAGGATATCCACCGTCGTTTGCTGCGCGAGCGTGCGGCGCGGCCGCTGGCCTTCAGCTAGCGCCCTCCTCGCGAGTGAAGACCAAGGTGCCGCCCTCCGACATCGCCGGGTGATAGCGATAGCCGGCGACATCGAACCCCTTGAGGTCGGCGGCGTCGTTGAGGCGCTGGCGAATGATCCAGGCGCTCATCAGGCCGCGGGCCTTCTTGGCGTAGAAGCTGATGATCTTGTACTGGCCGTTCTTGGCATCCTTGAACACCGGGGTGATGACCTCGGTATCGAGTGCCTTGGCGTCGATGGCCTTGAAATACTCGTTGGAGGCCAGGTTGACCAACACCTTGCTGCCGCTGCGGGCGATGGCCTGGTCGAGCTCACGGGTCAGGATCGGCTTCCAGAACGCATACAGGTCCTTGCCGGCGGCGTTCGGCAGACGGGTGCCCATCTCCAGCCGATAGGGCTGGATCAGATCGAGGGGCTTGAGCAGTCCATAGAGTCCCGAGAGGATCCGCAGGTGCTCCTGGGCGAAGGCATTGTCCTCCTCGCTGAACCGGTCTGCCTCCAGCCCCACGTAGACATCGCCCTGGAAGGCCTGGGCGGCCTGCTTGGCGTTGTCGAGATCGAACGGCGGCTGCCACTCGGCAAAACGCGCGGCATTGAGGCCGGCCAGCTTGTCACTGATGCCCATCAACTCCGAGAGCCGCTGCGGAGAGTAGTTGCGCAGGATGTCGATCAGCTGTTGGCTGTAGTCGAGGTAGTCCGGCAGGCTGTGGGTCGTGGTGGAGGGCGAGGTCTCGAAATCGAGTGTCTTGGCGGGGGATATCACGCTCAGCATGGGGCGCTCCTTGTAACCCGGGAATTGGCTGCCGCCAGTATATCAAGCCCACCCGGTGGGCGCGGCTATCGAGGCGATAGGCCGCGCCCTGGACGTCAGGGGCAGGGGTTAGGCAGGCGGCGGTGTACCGCCTCGATGGCTTCGAGCACTTCCTGGTCGAGCCTCAGCGACTCGCTGGCCAGGTTGGACTCGAGCTGCTCCATGCTGGTGGCGCCCATGATGTTGCTGGTCAGGAAGGGCCGTGAATTGACGTAGGCCAGCGCCATCTGTGCCGGGTCGAGGCCGTGCTCGCGAGCGATCTGCACGTAGGCACGGGTGGCCTCTTCGGCGACCTCAGAGGTGTAGCGCTTGAAGCGCTCGTAGAGCGTCAGACGGCCCTTGGGCGGGCGCGCGCCGTCAAGGTACTTGCCCGACAGCACGCCGAAGCCCAGTGGCGAATAGGCGAGCAGGCCGACGCCTTCACGGTGAGCGATTTCGGCCAGGCCCACCTCGAAGCTGCGATTGAGCAGGTTGTAGGGGTTCTGCACGCTGGCGACGCGGGGTACGTCGAGGGTCTCGGCCAGTCGCAGGCAGCGCATCACTCCCCAGGGTGTCTCGTTGGAGAGGCCGATGGCGCGTACCTTGCCGGCCTCGACCAGCTCCTTGAGCGCGGCCAGGGTCTCCTCCAGCGCAATCGCGTCCTCTTCGTCGTCGTGCACATAGCCGAGGCGGCCGAAGTAGTTGGTGCTACGATCCGGCCAGTGCAGCTGGTAGAGATCGACATAGTCGGTCTGCAACCGGGACAGGCTGGCGTCGATGGCCTTGTGAATATGTGAACGGGACATGCGCGGGCCGCCGCGGATATGGTCGAGTCCGGGCCCCGCCGCCTTGGTGGCGATGATCACATCGTCGCGGGCGCCGCGGCGCTTGAGCCAGCTGCCGATATAGGCCTCGGTGCGGCCCTGGGTTTCGGCCTTGGGCGGCACCGGGTACATCTCGGCGGTATCGATGAAGTTGATACCGAACGCTACGGCGCGGTCGAGCTGCTCATGGGCTTCGGCCTCGCTGTTCTGCTCGCCGAAGGTCATGGTGCCAAGGCACAGCCGGCTGACGTCGATACCGGTATCGCCAAGGGGTCGAATCTGCATTCGTCACTCCAGATCGGGGAAAGAACGGAACGGGTGCCAGAGGCATGGTAGCGGGGGGCTGCCAAAGCGGCAAATGTCGGGGGTTGAGTCGCCTGTGCAGGGGGCGTATGCTTGCGACCCCGTTGGCCCGGCGGAGCCCGGATAGCCAGTCGTTCAGAGCGTCGATGATCAGGTACAGGGTAGTGCCGCCGAGATCATTGCACCGGTCACAGGATTCAAGGTTGTTTGCCATGCCGCAGGCATCTTCACTGTTCACCCGTCTCGAGTACCGCCTGGCGGAACAGCTGTTTCATACCCGTTGGCTGCCGCGCTCGCCGCGTACCCAGCGTCTAACCATGCACCTCTTCCAGCGCTGTGCCGATGCCGGCCATACCGCTGCACTGTCGGTCTATGGGCATATGCTGTTTCATCGTGGTGCCAGTCCCCAGGACAAGGCCAAGGGCGCGCGCTACGTACTGCAGGCCGCCCACAGCGGGGACCGACACGCCCAGCATCAGGCTGGAGCGATCTACGAGCACGGCTGTGCCCAGTACCCGCGTCGCGACGATCATGCGGTGACCTGGTATGCGCGCGCCGGTGAAGCCGGTCATGCGCTGGCCGCCGCGCGCCTGGCCGACGCCTATCGGCACGGCCAACTTGGCCTGGCTGTCGATTGCCAGCGCGCCGCCTACTGGCAGCAACTGGCCGATCAGCACGCCGGCCTCGATATGCCTCAAGCGGCCACCTGCCACTAGTCGACCGCGGCGCGCTAAGCCCTTACCCTATAGGCCTGATCGAGCATTCGATCGGGCCTATGCGCTTTCAGAGGATGCCTACCACGTGGCCTTGCCTACCCTGCTGGATATCGAAGCGTCCGGATTCGGACGCGGTAGCTACCCGATCGAGGTGGGCCTGGCGCGGCCGGATGGTTCGTGCTGTGCCTTCCTGATCCAGCCGCTGGCCGAGTGGACCCACTGGGATCCCAAGGCCGAGCTGCTGCACGGCATCTCGCGCAACCGCTTGTCTCGAGAGGGGCATCCGGTGATCGAGGTGGCGCGCTGGCTCAACGACGAGCTCACTGAGCTGGGTGTGGCCTACAGCGATAGCTGGGGTTATGACAACACTTGGCTATCGCTGCTGTTCCACCATGCGGGCATGCTGCCGCGTTTCCGTCTTGAGGCGCTGCGCCGCCTGCTGTGCGACGAGCAGTTGGCGCTGTGGCAGGCCACCAAGGAAACCCTGATCCGCGAACGCGACATTCAGCGCCACCGCGCCGGGGAAGATGCACGACTGCTGCAGATGACTTATGCCCGCACCCGGGCGCTGGTCGATGCCAACGCGGCGCATCGTCGCCGCGGGCTGTGAGCGTCGGTCTCAGCCGACTAGGCGTGACTCGAGGTGGGCCAGCAGCGCGGCGGGCGTCTCGGCCGAGAGCAGGTTGGCGCGGGTTTCGGGATTGAGGAAACCGTGGGCCACGGTGCTGTCGAGAAAGCCCAGCAGCGGGGCGTAGAAGCCGCCTGTGTCGAGTACGCCTATCGGCTTGTCGTGCAGGCCGAGATACTGCCAGGTCCAGGCCTCGAACAGCTCTTCCAGGGTGCCGATGCCGCCGGGCAGGGCGATGAAGGCGTCGGCCCGGGCCGCCATACTGGCCTTGCGTTCATGCATGTTGGCCACGCGAATCAGTTCGGTGAGGCCGTGGTGTGCCTGCTCACGCTCGACCAGGTGGTGCGGCATCACGCCGATGACCTCGCCGCCCTCGGCCATGGCGGCATCCGCCAGAGCCCCCATCAGGCCGATGCGTGCGCCGCCGTAGACCAGCCGATGACCGCGCCAGGCGATCTCGGTACCCAAAGCCTCGGTGGCAGCGCGAAAATATGGCTCGCGACCCTCGCGTGAGCCGAGATAGACACAGATATTGGCCATGACACCCTCCTTGAATGGCCCTCTATCCTAGCATCGTCGTGGGCTCAGGGCAGGCAGTCGGCGATGCCATATTCGGCGTCCAGCCACTGGCCGATCACGTTGTGTCCGCAAAGATGATGCGCGTACTGGGTGTGCAGGCAGCGCACCTGATCCCAGTTGGCGATACCGCCGATGCCGCGCTCGCGGAGCAGCGCCGCATAGCCGCGGCGCTCGGCCTCGGCCTGCTGCTCGGTAGGCATGTGCTGCCAGCGCTGGGCGACGTAGTCGCGATGGCTGTCGTGGTAGGCGGCGAGAAACGCCGGATCCTCCTGCAGGCGCGCCTCCAGCGACTTGATCACCCCGGCGGCCTCGATATGCGAAATCTCGACCTTGAGGCGCTCGGAGCTGAGCCAGTAAAGGGTCGGGAAGGGCTTGCCGTCGATGATCGACGCCATCCTCAGCACCAGCGGCGTGCCCTCGACGTCGGTGGCCGCCAGGGCCTGGATGCCACGCGGCATGCGGCCCAGCTGTTGGGTAATGGTCGTCAGCTGGCGTTCATCAGGCATCGTGTCGGGGTGGAGCACCATCGTCGGGATCTCGCAGGAATTTGTTCGAGCGGCCCACGGCGCGAAAGAACGCCTGGTTGAGCTGCACCGGGGTCGCCACGTAGCGCCACTGGCGCTCGCAGTATTCGGCGGCGCGGGCCATCAGCACGTCGTAGAGACGATTGAACGGGGCATCATAATCGTAGGGATCAGCCCCGAACAAGCGGATGTGCGGGTAATCGGCGAAGCGCTCCATGAAGTAGCGCTCCAGGTCGGCTTCCACCGCACGGTGCTGGGCGGTGTTGTCGGGGTCCAGCCAGAGATTGTAGCGGATCACCATGGGGCTCCCGGAGCAAGGGCGTGGTGTTGAGACAGCATAGCCTGGCGTTCGGCTCCATTAGCGCGCCAGCGGGGTGAGTTTAGCGCCGGTCAGTGCGATCAGGTCGGCGCAGGCCAGGGCGATCTCCAGGCCGCGGCGCCCGCCGCTGATGTACAGCGGGTCGCGGCCCGCGGCGCTGGCGTCGATAAAGCTCTCCAGGCGCTTTTTCTGCCCCAGCGGGCTGATGCCGCCGAGCACATAGCCGGTGGCGCGCTCGGCGTCGCCGGGCTCGGCCATGGTGGCCTTGCGCGCGCCGGCGGCCCGCGCCAGGGCCTTGAGGTCGAGCTGGGCGCTGACCGGCACCATGGCCACCACCAGGCGGCCGTCGTCGAGCCGTGCCAGCAGGGTCTTGAACACGCTCTGCGGGGCCAGGCCGAGCGCCTCGGCGGCCTCCAGGCCGTAGGCCGGCGCGCGCGGATCGTGGGGGTAGTCGAGCACCTGGTGGGGCACCTTGGCGCGTGCCAGCGCCTTGATCGCCGGGGTCATGCGCGAGCCTCCCGGCTCAGTTGCTGCGTGCGACGCCATGCCAGCCACTGCGACCAGCCCAGCAGCCACAACGTGGCAATCACAAAGCCGATCAGCGTCCCCCAGGCCAGCCCCAGGGTGGAGTAGGCCAGCGATACGCACAGCGTATAGCTGAGCAGCGAACCGAGCCCCGCAGGAAAGTGCTTGATCACCGTAGCTACCGGTGCCGCGCCGTGGGATAGGTGCAGCATGATCAGGAACGGGAACAGGGTGACCGGAAAGGCGGCCATGACGCCGGCCCACGCGGCCGGTACCAGATGCGCCAGGCTGGTAATCACCACGATGATCAGCGCGGCGAGCGACGCGCGCAGCGCCAGTACCGTCCACGAGAAGCGCCCCGGCGGCGGCGTGCGGCTGTCCGGCACTCGCCGGTAGTACCAGGTCACCAGGACGATGGCCGCCAGGGTGGTCAGGGTGCCGGTGACACGGGTGAAGTCGACCTGGGTCAGCAGCAGGCTGACCGCCAGCCAGGCGGCAAAGCCGCCGAGGCAGCCACGCAGGATACCGCCCAGACCGTCGCGACGGCCGCAGGCCAGGTAGCCGGCACCGAGCGCCAGGGTAGCGGTGAATCCGGCCAGGGTGTGCACCGCACTGGTGCTGGCGAACTCAGGCGAGATCTCCAGGCCGATGAACAACAAGGCGATCGAGGTGCCCAGCGGGTAGCCGGCCAGCAGGCCGGCGACGCGGGCACTGACCCGCACGGCGATGGAGGAGAGACCCAGCACCAGGCCGATCGAGACGGCGAGCTTGGCCAACTGCCAGCTCAGCGGTACATCCATGTCGGCTCCTCGGGCAAAGACCGGATCATATCAGGCGCAGCCGCTGATGATCGTGCCAGGCCGCCGGCAGGGCAGCGGCCAACGGCTCGGCAAGGTGCGTCGGCAGCGCCGCCTGGGCATCGGCAAGCGACTCGAAATGGCGCAGCCGCAGCCAGCAGTAAGCCCAGGCGCAGGCCTCGAACTCGTCGCGGGGTACCGGCTTGGCCGGCATCTGCAGCAGCAGGAAGGTCGCGGCACGGGCCGCCCACAGCGGCGGCGTGGCATCGCCGCTCCAGGCGCCGAGGGTGGCACCATCGGGCGTCTCCTCGGGCTCGCCGAGCTTGGCCACGCGGGCGGTGTCGGCGAGGATCATCGCCAGGCGGTCGGGGTCGGCCTGGCCCAGCAGCAGCCAGTGGCCGACCAGCCGGGAGGCGCCGCGCATGGCCTTGGCATAGAAGGGGCTTTCAGGCATGTTCAAAGACGATTCCTTGGCTGAGCGGTGAATGGAGGCACATCATGCAATTTGATTTTGCCACGCCGGTGGCGCGTCGGCATCCGCCCGACGCTCGCGTAGAACACCCCGAGTGGCCGTCGCAGAAGTGGCACCGCTATGGCGACGACGTGCTGCCGCTGTGGGTTGCCGACATGGACTTCGTCTCGCCGCCGGCGGTGATCGAGGCGCTGCAGGCGCGGGTCGCCCACGGCGTATTCGGCTATGGCCTAGTGCCCGGTAGCCTGCGCCGCACGCTGTGCGACTGGAGTGCCAAGCACTACGACTGGCCGATCGAGCCACACTGGCAGCTGTGGCTGCCCGGCGTGGTACCGGCGCTGCACCTGGCCAGTATGGCACTCACCGAGCCCGGTGACGGGGTACTCACGGTGACGCCGATCTACCCGCCGTTCCTCAAGGTCGCGGAGCGCACCGGACGGGTGGCGCAGCAGGCGCCGCTAGCCGAGCCGACGGCGCCTGGTGAGCCTTGGCGGCTCGACCTCGAGGCACTGGAGGCGGCGATCAGCGCCGACACGCGGCTGCTGCTATGGTGCCAGCCGCACAATCCGACCGGTCGCGTCTGGCAGCAACAGGAGCTGGCCGGGCTTGCCGCGCTGGTCGAGAAACACGACCTGCTGGTGGTCTCCGATGAACTGCACTGCGACCTGCTGCTCGATGAGGGCGCCAGGCATCGGCCGCTGGCGGCTGCCTTCCCGGCGCTGGCGGCGCGCATCATCACCCTGTGGGCACCCTCCAAGACCTTCAACCTCGCTGGCCTGACCTGCGCCTGTGCGGTGATCCCCGACCCCGAGCTGCGGCGGCGCTTCGCTGAGCAGATGAAAGGGCTGCAGTCGGATCCGAACGTACTCGGGCTGGTCGCCGCCGAGGCGGCCTATGGCGAGGGTGAGCCGTGGCGCCAGGCGCTGCTCGAGGTGCTGCGCGGACATCGCCAGCGCCTGGTAGCGCATGCGGCGAGCTGGCCCGGGGTCAGTCTGCATGCGCCGCAGTCGACCTATCTGGCCTGGCTCGACATGCGCCAGGCCGGCCTCGGCGACTGCCCCCAGCAGACCCTGCTGCGCGACACCGGGGTGGCACTCTCCGACGGCGCCGACTTCGGCTGGCCGGGCTTCGTGCGGCTCAACTTCGGCACCACCGAGGCACAGTTGGAGGCGGCACTGGTACGGCTCGACGCACGGCTAGTGGGATAGCCGCTCAGTACATCATGGCGAACAGGCGGCGACGGTAGGCGACCGTCAGCGGGTGGTCGGCGCCCAGCGCATCGAACACCCGTAGCAGGGTCTTGCGGGCCAGGTCGTCGCCATAGGCGCGATCTCGCTGCATCAGCGTGAGCAGTTCGCCGAGGCCGGTCTCGTAGTCGCCGTCGGCGACCCACCGCAGCGCACGCAGGTACTGTGCCTCGCTGTCGTCGCGGCCCTCGAGCGCTGCCAACGTCTCATCGCTGGGCGCCTCCTCGCCGAACTCCAGGCGCGCCCGCACGCCGCGCGCCTTGGGGCGTCGCGGTCCTCTGGGGCGAGGCCGTCGAGGATGGCACGTGCGCGGTCGGGATTGCCCTCAGCGAGCAGGGCGCCGGCCAGATCGATACGGTAATCGACGTGATCGGGGTGCGCCTGGGCTAACTGCTCGAAGATGCCGCGTGCCGTGGCGGGGTCGCCAGCGTCCAGAGCCGCCTGGGCCTGCTCCTCGGGGCTCTGCGGCGCATCCTCCGGCGGTTGGATGTACTTTGCCAGCCACTCGCGGATCTGTTTCTCGGGCAGGGCGCCCTGGAACTCATCGTACAGCTGGCCCTGCATGATCAGCTTGACGTCGGGCACCGAACGGATGCCCAGTTGGGCGGCGATCTGCTGGTGCTCCTCGATATTGAGCTTGGCGAGGATGAAGGTGCCGTTGTACTCCACCGCCAGCTTTTCGAGGATCGGCATCAGGTTCTTGCACGGCTCGCACCAGGGCGCCCAGCAGTCGAGCAGCACCGGGATCTGCATCGACCCTTCCAGTACCACCTGCTGGAAGTTGGTCATGTCGATGTCGACAATGACGTCGGCCGGTGCGGCAGCATTGGCCTTGGCGGAGTCGGGGCTGGTCAGCGGCTGACCGCTGTTGGGATCGACGATAGGCATACAATATGACCTTGAAGCAGGCGGATTTACACGCAAGATGCGGGCCGCGGCGGCGGGATTCAAGCCCCGCGCGGGCATTTGCTCGCCACGCTGGGAGAAACACACGATGAAAATCGTACTGCGCAGCATGGGAACCGTGCTGTTGGTGGTGGCCCTGCTGCTGGCCGGCCCGCTGTGGATGCTGGCCAGCGGTGAGGTCCCGCTGGGGCGTCACTGGTCGGCGGCGGATCGTACGCCGGCCGGATTGGCGCCGGAGACCCCAGGCACGCCGGTGGTACAGGTCTATGCCGCGCGCGCCTTCGGCTGGCGCGGCGCCTTCGGCGTACATACCTGGATCGCGACCCGCGCCGAGGGCGAGGAGGACTTTCGCCTGCATCACGTGCTGAGCTGGCGCCGGCCCACGGTAGTATCCGGGGTCGATACCCCGGATCGCGCCTGGTTTGGAAATCCGCCGACGCTGCTGGCCGACTATCGCGGCGAGGCGGCGGCGGCGCTGGTACCGCTGATCGACGCGGCCATCGCCGACTACCCGGAGCCCGATCGCTACCGCGCCTGGCCGGGGCCCAACAGCAACTCCTTCGTGGCCTGGGTAATGCGCGAGGTGCCGGGCTTCGAGGTGGCGCTGCCAGTGACCGCGGTCGGCCGCGACTACTTGTTCGGCGAGTGGTGGGCGCCCACCACCAGCGGCAGCGGCTACCAACTGGCGCTGGGTGGGCTGTTCGGGGTCAGCGTGGCATGTGTCGAAGGCCTCGAGATCACCCTGTTCGGGCTGACCTTCGGCGTCGATCTGTTGCGCCCGGCGTTCAAGCTACCCGGCATCGGTCGGCTGGGCATGGCACCGACAGTGGCCGGGCACATCGATGAGTGAAGAGGGAAGCCAGACGTAAAATGAAAAGCCGCCCATTAGAAGTTGTCTGATGGGCGGCGGTCAAGATCAGGAAGGAGAGTTAGAAGCCTTCTTCAGACTCATCTTCTTCCCATTCTTCCTCTTCATTTTCCTCTTCCTCTTCCCACTCTTCTTCCTCATTCTCGTACTCAATGTCTACCCCGGAGCCGGTGTAGTCATCGTTAATCTGTTCCTGAGCAGGATCTGTCGTTTCCTCCTCCTCCTCGTCGAACTCACCAAAGGCCAGCGGGCTGGCAACCAGGCCGAAAGAAATGCCGAGGATACCGAGTTTCT
This sequence comes from Halomonas socia, assembly GCF_010977575.1. GTDB lineage: Bacteria > Pseudomonadota > Gammaproteobacteria > Pseudomonadales > Halomonadaceae > Franzmannia > Franzmannia socia. Next base: position 870,653 of record NZ_CP048812.1, on the reverse strand, counting down.
TGAGAAATTCCTTGGACATCATGCTTGCACCTCATTGAATGTGAAGGGCTTGCGGGTCGTCCCTGAGCAGAGGCCATCAAGCCACGCTCTCCATGAACTCGTTACGATCCGTGTAGATGTGGAATGGATCGTAAGATGCGCTCAACGCGATGCATGGCCCAAGCCAGGATTTCAAAAAAACAGAGAAATCATTCTATTATCGCAATGTGCCTGTTCAGCCCCTCGCTGATCAGCATGTTCTCGCCGCCTAGCGGGTGTGGACATATGACACATGTGTCGAAGAGAGGCGGTTTTCTCGTTAGCCACCCAAGCGGTGGCTTTTCATGCCAGGAGGCCCATGACAGCCACGCTGCAGCTCGACGCCGTCGCCTTCACTCAGCTCGGTGCTTCACTACTGTATCGAGGGCAACCAAGATCGGCGAGACCGCTTCACCGGCAGCGTGGCCAGGCTCTTAGGCGAGCCGATGCAAGGGTGATCCCGAGTGCGCCAGGGCGGCGAGGAGAGAAATTTTCGGAAGGATTAGTCTTGGACTTCGAGGCCGAGAGGTTTGGGGAAATGCAAACATCCCCGGCACTTCTGAGAGTGACCGGGGATGCTTACGAAGGTGGTAGCGGAGACCGGATTTGAACCGATGACCTTTGGGTTATGAGGCGGATGACGGTCTACTGCGCTCCCTAGTGCCAATTGCTGTAATGTGTTTCTAGCGCTCGTGGTCATTGGGTTTTAGGTGGGTTCGCCAGATGACATTAGGGTCGATTGGGATCAATTGCTAGTCACAGATGCTGTCACAAAAATGGAGTTGAAATTACCAGAAAAAATGACCGTAAGGCTGAAGTGATCCCTATCCTACGGGTCATCTACCAGTCTATCTAAGGCTTGGCCGGTTGTTCATTGGCGTTGGCACTCCCTTGGAAATGCCGCTCAGCAGTAGGTTGAAACGGCATTTTCCAGGTTAGATCAGAGGGTCATGAAGGGCGTGGCCGAGTTATAACTGAATCTGGTGTTTGATGAATTGAAAGAAAGCGGCGTATCTGGTTGATTGTTAGTCGCCAAACAAAACGATCAACCGAGGAATACGCCGCTATGAGCAAGGGTAACGTTGTTGAGTTTTCCGGTCGAGAGGAGATTGCCGATCCACTGACCGACCTGCTGCGCCAGGGGGCACGGGATCTGATCCAACAGGCTGTGGAAGCCGAACTGTCGGAGTTCATGGCGAGGTTCGAGGGTCGCCGCCTTGATGATGGCCGCGCTGCCGTGGTACGCAACGGCTATCAGCCTGAGCGACCGGTTCAGACCGGCATTGGCCCCGTGAGGGTGAAGATACCGAAGGTCCGGGCCAAGGACGGTCGGCCCGTGACCTTCCGGTCGGCACTGGTGCCGCCGTATGTGCGCAAAACGCGCTCGCTGGAAGCGGCACTGCCGTGGTTGTACCTGAAGGGCGTGTCCACCGGTGAGATGGAAGCGGCGCTGGCCACACTGGTCGGCCCTGAGGCCAGGGGCTTCTCAGCCAGCACCGTGGCACGCTTGAAGCAGCAGTGGGGCGAGGAGTACCAGGCTTGGCGGAAGCGTCGGCTGGACAGAGATCGCTGGGTATACCTGTGGGTGGATGGCATCTACAGCGGCCTGCGGGCCGAGGACGCCAAGCTGTGCGCCCTGGTGGTCATCGGCGTCAATGAGCGGGGCGAGAAACACTTCCTGACGATTGAAGACGGGGTAAGGGAGTCCACACAAAGCTGGCGTGAAGTGTTGTTGGGGCTGAAGGCCCGCGGCATGAACGCTCCGAAGCTGGCGGTGGGTGATGGCGCGATGGGGTTCTGGGCGGCGCTGGACGAGGTCTACAGCGAGACACGTCAACAACGCTGCTGGATGCACAAGACCGGCAATGTGTTGAACTGCGCACCCAAGTCGGTGCAACCGAAGATGAAAACGGCGCTGCACGACATCTGGCAGGCCGAGACGAAAGACGATGCCGAAGCGGCCTTCGAGCAGTTCGAGACACTGTTTGAGGCCAAGTACCCGAAGGCGGTGCACTGTTTGCAGAAAGACCGGGACGAGCTGATGGCGTTTTACGACTTTCCAGCCCAGCACTGGCAGAGCCTGCGGACCACCAATCCGATCGAATCGACGTTCGGCACCATCCGGCATCGGACCAAGCGATCCAAGGGCTGCCTGACGCGAGACGGAATGCTGCACATGATCTTCAAGCTGGGAGAGTGTGCACAAAAGAACTGGCGCCGCCAGCGCGGCTTCAGTTATCTGGCCAAGGTGATTACCGGGGTCAGATTCAAAGATGGAATCGAGGTGAACACAGCCGACCAGGACGCTGCCTGATCAACTTCGTGAACACCAGATTTGACAATAACTCGGCGTGGCCTCGCCATCGCGGAACTGGTAGAGGTCCCACTCGCCCTGCTTGGGCCCCGGCATGCCGGGGGTGCCGATGGGCATGATCCAACCCATGGAACTCATCAGGGCAGTGCAGTTTGCGGTCATGGTTTACTCCTCAGTGGCCTACCCAGGTCACGCCGTTGGGTCCCTGGTCGGTGTCGTGGCGGCTGATGACGGCGCCGGCTTCCAGGTCGATGACCGAGAGGCTGTCGTCATACAGGCTGGTGATGAAGGCAAAGCGGCCGGTGTCGTCGACGCTGATGCCATGAGCACCGGCGCCGACCTCATGGGTGGCCACCACCGACAGGCTGTCAAGCTCGATGACCGAGACCCGGTTGTCGGGCTCGGTCTCGCTGCCCTCATTGGCCACCAGCATGAAGCGGCCATCCGCGGTGGCGTGTACCTGAATCGGTAGCCGGCCCACCTCGATACGCTCGATGACCTCACGGCTGGCGGTGTCGATAACGGCCACGCGGTTCTCGTCGCGCAGCGAGACGAAGACCCAGGCGCCATCAGGGGTGAAGCCCACCTGTACGGGGGCATGGCCCACCGGCAGGCGAGCGACCTCTTCCCGCGCAGCGACGTCGATCACCGAGACGCTGCCGTCCAGCACGTTGGCCACGTATAGCTCATCGCCGTCGGGGCTAAGGCGCAGGCCGTGGGGATACTCGCCGGTGGCGATGGTAGCGACGCTCTCCCTGGCCTCGAGGTCGACGACCGAGACGCTGTCATCTCCAGCATTGGTGACGAAGGCGAACTGACCTTCCAGATCACTGACCACATGGGCCGGGTGGCTGCCTACCTCGATGCTGGCCACGAGAGCGCCGGTTGGATCATTGGCCGGGTAGAGCTTGAGCTTGCCGGGGGCATCACCATGGGCATGTCCGCCGTCATGACCATGGCTATGGCCGTCAGTGGCAGGCTCCCCCACGGCCATCAAGTAGTGGCCGGAGGCGCTGAGCTGGACGTTGTGGGGGGCAATGCCGATGGATTGGGTTGTGGCATCACCGCTCGCTAGGTTGATGTGAGTCAGTGAGGCGCCGCGTTCGTTGGCAGTTACTACATTTCCCTGGGGAAGTGCCGAGGCGAGCGTCGGTGCGCTGGAAAGGGCCAGACCAGCAGCCAAGAGCCAGCCAAGAAGCCGATGATTTCCGTTGAGAGGAAATGAGGATTGCGGGCATGCCTGGCGCGCCACTACGGCCGATGAGAAACGAATAGACATGATGAACTCCTGATAAACGGGACCTTGTAACGCGAGCGGGTCGCGATCCGACGGCTATGCCGTCTGCGTTCGATCAGGATCTGGGAGGGCGCCTGGGGGTAAGAGGGGGCTGCGGGGACGCTGCCATGGCCAGTGAATTGACCTGGCGCTGTGGGCCAACCAAGGGAAGTCGCGCCTGGCCTGTGGCGATGGAGCAGAGGGCGCATGGTGAGGCGTCATGATCATGTTCGGCATTGGGGCCATGATCCGAATGGCCGTCATCTGAGCTCCATTCGGCGGCGACGCCGCAGTCGGCCTGAAGGCGCTCCATGGCGCCGTGACTCGTCAGCGTGACCATCGCCAACAGCAGCGCGAGCAGGATGGCCAGAAGGCGGCCTGCCGTGCGTTGTGCTGGTGATGTCCGAGTGAGCCGACGCATGATGAACTCCCTTGATACAGGTCTTCAGCTTGCCGCTTAGTAGCCCGTGTTGCTTTGATCCAGAGCAATTTCTCTGCGGCCGAGAGGCCAGCGCTGGGCTAGGGGACCTGTGATGGGGCGGCTTCAGCCTTGGGGCTGGTCAACGGCTGGATGCTAAGCAGTTGGACCAGAACCGGTTCCTGCGGCCCTAGCATGTCGGCTAGGGTGTAATTATCGAGTACCGCGAGAAAGGCGCCGAGTGCCTCGGCTAAGATCGGCTTGAGTCGACAGGCGGGGGTGATCCTACACTCGTTATCCTCGCCGAAGCACTCCACCAGCTGTAGATCATGCTCGGTATCGCTCACCAGCGTTCCCAGGCGGATATCTTCGGGGGCTTTCTTGAGCAGAAGGCCGCCGTTCTTGCCGCGGATGGCGGTGATATAGCCTTTTTGGCTCAGGTCCTGAACGACCTTCATTAGATGATTGCGGGAGATGTCGAAGCTCTCGGCGATCTCATGGATGGTGGATCGTTCCTCCCCTTGACGGCTAGAAAGACGAGAACACGCAGGGAGTAGTCGGTAAAGCGGGTCAGATGCATGAAGGTATTCGGCGCTCCATGGTTTGCTTTGGGGCAAGGCGTTGATGGCGGAGAGTGTCACTCTATAGGGTTTGCCTGCTGAATGTTGCCAGGGCTGTCGGTTGCAGCGCTAGGGCGCGTCAGCAGAAAGGTGACAACGGCCAAGAACAGCGCCGCGGTAAGCGCGAGTACCAGCGGTGCTGCGCTACCGATCCACAGCATAAGCCAGCTGGCCGCGAGCAGAACTAAGGCCAGTCGCTTGGCGCGTCGCGGCACGGCTCGCTGCTCGCGCCAAGCCTGCAGTGTCGGGCCGAGACGGGGATGATGGTGCAGCCAGCGTGCCAACCGGGGCGAGCCCTTGGATGCGGCCCAGGCTGCCACGAGTAGGAACGGCGTGGTGGGCAATAACGGTACCACCAGCCCAGCGGCGCCCAGCCCGATACAACCGTAGGCCAGGCCGCTCCAGGCGATGCGTGAAACAGGATGCGTCATGGGGATCTCCCACTTGGCGTGATGCCCAGTAAATAGCATTTTATATGAATCTTAATGCCGCGCGCAAAGCCTCATTCGAGTCGTCGCATGGGGGACGATTCAATGGTGCCACGGCAATGTCCAGTCTAGCTGGCGAGGGGATTGATCTGGGCCAGCTACCTCGAGAAGGGTACCGACGTGCCGAATCCTGAATGCCATACTCTGCCGTATTCTGCGACACCCGTGGTGGCGCCATCCTGTTCAAGAGGCCGTTTCACGATGCATGATGACCTGCTGTTTGATCGCCCCCTGGTAGAGAAATACGACCGTCCGGGACCGCGCTACACCTCCTACCCCACGGCGCCCCAGTTCCATGCGGCTTTTGCCGAGGATGATTACCGTACTGCGGCCGAGCGGAGCAACCATGCCGAGACACCCAAGCCGCTGTCTGTCTACGTGCATATCCCGTTCTGTAAGAGCCTCTGCTACTACTGTGCCTGCAACAAGGTCATCACCCACAACACTCAGCGGGCCGCCGAGTATCTCGAATGGCTCAAGAAAGAGATCCGGGTGCAGGGGGCGCTCTTCGACGAGTCGCGGTGCATGATCCAGCTGCATCTGGGCGGAGGCACACCGACCTACCTGAGCAACGCCCAGCTCGGTGGGCTGATGGCTGCGCTGGATGAGGCCTTCCACTTCGCCGAGCCGGCCCAGCGCGAGTTCTCCCTGGAGGTGGACCCGCGCACCGTGACGCCTGAGCAGATCCACGAGCTTTACGCCCTGGGCTTCAATCGCCTGAGCTTCGGCGTGCAGGACTTCGACCGCGAAGTGCAGGAAGCGGTGAATCGGCTGCAGAGTGAGGAGCAGGTCATGGAGCTGGTTCAGGCGGCCCGTGACGCCGGCTTCCAGTCAGTGAGCGTAGACCTGATCTACGGGCTGCCACTGCAGACGGTGGCGAGTTTCGATACCACGCTGGCCAAGATCATCGCCCTGCGCCCGGACCGCATCGCCGCCTACAGCTACGCCCACCTGCCGGAGCTGTTCAAGTCCCAGCGGATGATATGCCCCGAGGACATGCCGCCGCCGGAGCGCAAGTTGGAACTGCTGGAGCTGACCATAAACCGCCTCACTGCCGCCGGCTATGTCTATATCGGCATGGACCACTTCGCCCTGCCCGACGACGAGCTTACCCAGGCCAGGGAGAACGGCACCCTTCAGCGCAACTTCCAGGGCTACTCCACCCACGCCGACTGCGACATGGTCGGGCTGGGCATCACCTCCATTGGCAAGGTCGGCGACAGCTACAGCCAGAACGTCAAGGAAACTGCCCAGTACCAGCACCGCCTGGAGCAGGGCCAGTTGCCGGTGTTCCGCGGCTACCGGCTCAGCTACGATGACCGACTGCGCGGCGACGTGATCAATGCCCTGATGTGCCACAACCGCATCGGCTTCGCTGCAATCGAGGCCGCCCACGGCATCGTCTTCCGCGATTACTTCGCCGACGCATTGGAGCAGTTACAGGAGATGGCAGAAGACGGTCTGCTAGCGATCCGCGAAGACGAGATCGAGTTGCTGCCAACCGGCCGTCTGATGATGCGCAACGCCGCCATGGCCTTCGATGCCTATCTGGCAAGCAGCCGCGGTCGCTACTCCCGGACCGTATAGTGCTCCCCCGCGACACGGCTGAGGGGTAGCAATCTACCCTATCACCAGGATTTCACCATATACGGGGGTAATCTAAATAATATGGTCTATATATAGTAGTTGAGCCGCGAAGGACCGGTGCTACCGGCGAGTTGATGCATGTCAGTGCAGCCTCGGAAACACCGGCCTAGGATGTGTGGGTTGGCGGCTTTGGCCGCATAGATATCTTCAGGAGAGCTGTCATGTCCCCGCCGTTACTGCCCCTGCCACGTCCGCCTGCACTGCCCCGTTTGATTCGTAGCATTGATCCCCGAGTGCCACTGGCGGTCAAGCGCCAGCTGATCGAGCCGCTGCTCAACCGAACCTTTGCCAAGCCCCTGGAAGAGGGTGAGTTCGACGTCCTGGAGGGGCGGCGCATCTCGCTGCACCTGGAGGACCTGGGCGTGCAGCTGACGCTGACCCTCGAAGGGGAGCGCTTCCGGCTCACCCAGGAGGCGGGCGAAGCCACCATTCGCGGCGGCTGGCGCGAGTTCCTGTGCCTGGCGACCCGACGCCAGGACCCCGACGCCCTGTTCTTCCAGCGCCGACTGTTGATTGAGGGTGATACCGAGCTTGGGCTGATGGTCAAGAACCTGCTGGATGGCCGCGAGGAAGGGCTGGCCCAGGGCCGCCTCGGTGAATGGCTTGCGCGCGCCGAGCGCCTGGCCTGCCCTGAACGTTGAACGATTCGACTTTTTGCCCCTTACTGGAGATCCCTGCATGAGTACTTCCACCAAGGCCGTCAAGACATCTCACGAGGTGCCTATGCAACTGCCCTCACGCGATATCTGGGACGCCAAGTATCGTCTCAAGGATCGTCATGGCCGGCCCGTCGACGAGGACGTGGCAGCGACCCGGGAGCGCGTGGCGCGGGCGCTGGCCGCGGTGGAAGGCGACAAGGCCGATGCGTGGCTACCCAAGTTCCGCTGGGCACTGGAGCACGGCGCCATCCCGGCGGGGCGGATCATGTCCAACGCCGGCGCCGAAGAGTACAAGCCTGCAGTGAGCCTGATCAACTGCACCGTCTCGCGCACGATCCGCGACTCCATGCATGACATCCTCTCCTCGGTGGTGGATGCCGGCATGACCCTCAAGGCGGGCTGCGGCATCGGCTATGAGTTTTCCACCCTGCGCCACAAGGGCGCCTTCGTGTTCGGCGCCGGTGCCGGCACCAACGGCCCGCTGGCGTTCATGGATATCTACGACAAGATGTGTTTCACGGTGGCCTCGGCGGGCGGTCGTCGTGGCGCGCAGATGGGCACCTTCGACGTCGGCCACCCCGACGTGCGCAGTTTCATCGAGGCCAAGCGCGAGGCGGGCCGGCTGCGCCAGTTCAACCTATCGCTGCTGATCACCGACGAGTTCATGGAAGCAGTGAAAAATGACGCCGAGTGGCCACTGGCCTTCCCGCTGCACGCGGGCGAGAAGGAGGACGTCAAGCCCGAGGACCTGATCTACCGCGACTGGCCGATGATCGAGGAAGGGTACAGCGTCGACGCCGAGGGTCGCGTGGCCTGCCGCGTCGTCGAGGTGATCAAGGCCCGCGAGCTGTGGGACACCATCATGCGCTCCACCTACGACTTCGCCGAGCCGGGCTTCATCCTGATCGACCAGGTCAACCGCATGAACAACAACTGGTTCTGCGAGGAGGTCCGCGCCACCAACCCCTGTGGCGAGCAGCCCCTGCCGCCGGAAGGTGCCTGCCTGCTGGGCTCGGTCAACCTGACCCGTTTCGTCATCGACCCCTTCGGCAAGAAGCCGAGTTTCGACTGGGAGCGCTATCGCCAGGTGGTGTCGATCTTCACCCGCATGCTCGACAACGTGGTCGAGATCAGCGGCTTGCCGCTTGCCGGTCAGCGCCGCGAGATCGAGGCCAAGCGCCGCCACGGTATGGGCTTCCTCGGCCTCGGCTCGACCCTGACCATGCTCAAGATTCCCTATGGATCGGCCGAGTCGCTGGCGTTCACCGAGGAGGTCAGCCGCAACCTGGCCATCGAGGGCTGGAGGCAGGCGCTGGAGCTTTCCCGTGAGAAGGGTATGGCGCCGATTCTCACCGAGGACTTCGAGATCACTCCGAAGATGCTGCGCGAGCGGCCGGAGCTGGTCAAGGATGGATACGAAGTGGGCGACAAGGTGCCGGGACGCATCCTGCATGCGCGCTACAGCCGCTACATGCAGAAGGTCGCCGAGGTCGAGCCGGAGCTGGTCGCGGCGCTAGCCGAGCACGGCGCGCGCTTCACCCACCATTCCTCCATCGCGCCCACCGGCACCATCTCGCTGTCACTGGGAAACAACGCCTCCAACGGCATTGAGCCGTCGTTCTCGCACCGCTACTTCCGCAATGTCATCCAGGCGGGCAAGAAGACCAAGGAGCAGGTCGAGGTGTGCTCTTTCGAACTGGCCGCCTACCGCCACTTTATCGCCAGCGATGCCGTGGAGAGCGACTTGCCGGACTACTTCATCACCGCCGATGCGGTAACACCGCCACAGCACGTGGCGGTGCAGGCAGCGGCCCAGGTGTGGGTCGACTCGGCGATCTCCAAGACGGTCAACGTACCCACCGAGTTCCCCTTCGAACAGTTCAAGGATCTCTACCAGGACGCTTACCAGAGCAAGCTCAAGGGCTGCACCACCTTCCGCTTCAATCCCGAAGCCTTCCAGGGCGTGCTGGTGCGCGAGGACGACCTCAAGAACACCACCTACGTGTTCGAGCTGGAGAACGGCGAGACGCTGGAGCTTTCCGGCGCCGAGAAGGTGGTTTACGACGGCGAGGAGCACAACGCGGCGAACCTGTATGACGCGTTGAAGGAAGGCACCTATGGAAAGTGGTAAGTCACGACCTACTGCGCTCGCCGATGCGATCCTGAGGCACCGTTACTCAAGCGTCAACGCACCAATTTCCGGAGGAGCCCGCTGATGGCTGTCGAGATCAAGTCCAAGATCGTCTCCTACAGCGTCAAGAAGTCCGTGGAGGAAACGCCGCTGGCGGATGAGAATCCGCTGACGGTGCGCATCCCCTCGCGCCCGGAAGGGACGCTAGAAGCCGTTTCCGAAAAAATCTCCTATGTAGGTGCTGAAGGTCGCAAGAAGGTCTACCTGCTGGTGTCCTTCATGCCCGTGGAAGGCGTGCTCGACGGCAAGCGGGTGGTGATCGAGCGCCCGGTGGAGTTCTTCTTCCCCTCCGGCCAGCTCTCCAGCGAGCACCAGTGGATCACCGCCACCATGCGCAGCCTGTCGCTGGCCGCCCGCGGCGGCTATGTCACCCAGGCGGTGGCCGACCTGCGCAAGGTGGCCTGGGACAAGGGCCTGGTGCGCTGCGGCATGAACCGCTGGGGCAAGCCGATGTTCCACGACTCCGAAGTGGCGGCCATCGCCTGGTCGATCCAGCAGATCCTCTACCGCCGCGGCTTCCTCGACCAGGATGGCAATCAGGTACCGGTGGAGGAACTGGTCAGCCGCTACGCCCACCGCTTGACCCATGGCCACCCCTGGCAGCCGCCCACCCTCGAGGAGGAGGCCCGAGCCGAACAGCAGGCCAAGGCTCAAGCCCAGGATCAGGAGAAGGGCGACGGCCCCACGGTGGTGGGACACTGCCCCGAGTGCCGCGGCGAGCTGATCATGATGGATGGTTGTCCGACGTGTTACGCGGGCTGCGGTTGGTCGAAGTGCGGTTAGGCGTGATGCAGTCAAGCGTCACATACTGATCGACGGTGGTATCAGCCGCGTCGCCCGACGATCCGGTCGAACTCATCGCCACGCCCCTTGACGTCGAGGGCCACCCAGTCGAGTAGCGACAGTAGCGTTTCCAGGCGCTCCGGGTAGGGGCCGGCGGTATGCAGGCCCACTGCCAGCCACAGCTCAGCGGACAGCCCTGCAGGTAGACCACCGCCGCCAGCCGGCCCGTAAAGGCCGTGGTGCTGGCAGCGGTCAGTCCGGCAATGGGCAGGCGGGGCGAGGGTAGGAGAGTGGCTTCCAGATGCATGGGGAGGCTCGTGTGTCGACGGTGTGACCATGCTAGTCGATCCGCCGACCGCGCCCTTTGACGGTCGTCATAAGCGAGCGTGCTTTACCGCATTGGGGGCTCGGCGAACCAGCGTGATATCACTGTCGTAGGGTCAGCCTTTGAAAGTTGGGGCGCAGTTCGCTGACAAGCGCCTCTACCTCTGAGGTTGTCGGAGCGCCCGGCACCGGTGCGGCGTAGCGGGCATCCAGGCACTGGCCGGTGCGGGCCAGCTGGATCGCGTAGTGGGTGGCGCCGCGCTCGGCGAGATCCAGGGCCAGCCGGCGCAGGCGTTCCAGGTCGAAGTCGCGCCAGTGCACCGTGGTGCGACACTCGAATGCAATACCGCTGTTCAGCAGCAGCGCCAGGCTGTGCTCATGCGGGGGAGCCATGCCGCGGCGTCCGACGATGCGGTCGATGTCATCGGTCAGGCCCTTTACGTCCAAGCCTACCCAGTCGAGCCAGGGCAGCAGCGCCCGCAGGCGCCGCGGATAGACACCGGCCGTATGTAGGCCGACCTTGAAGCCGAGCGCCTTGGCCCGCTCCACCGCGGTGGGTAGCTCGGCATGGAGCGTAGGCTCGCCGCCGCTGAAGACCACGCCCTCCAGCAGGCCCCGGCGCTTTCTCAGAAAGGCCTCGATCTCGGCCCACTCGCCGAGCTCGCCCCGACGGGAGGCGAGCATGCCGGGGTTGTGGCAGTAGCCGCAGCGCAGCGGACAGCCCTGCAGGAAGATCACGCAGGCCAGGTGACCGGGGTAGTCCAGGGTGGTCATCGGCGTTAGCCCGGCCACCGGCAGGCGAAGCGGGTCCTGGGTGCTGCCGGCGGAAGGGCTGAAAGAGGATTCAGTGGTGAGCATGGCGGGGTGTCCATGCCGGGCCCCGAGGGAGCCCGGCCTGTCGAGGGCGTGGTGCGACTAGCGGTCGCCGGTGTCTTCGCGGAAATGGCAGCGCTCGCGATGTTCGGCGCGTTTGCCGACGTTGAACTGGCTGACTGGGCGGTGATAGCCCATTACTCGGGTCCAGACCTCGCAGCGCTGGCGCTGTGCGGTGGGCAGGGTGGTGGTATCCATCTGACGCATATCGTGCTCCTGGTTAGGTGGCAGGGGGAAAGCCGGTCTCAGGCCGTTGCCTCGACCCGGCTGGCTTGTTGTGCTAGAAGCGCTTCGTCGCACTTCGGGCAGAACTCGTGTTCGCCGGCCAGGTAGCCGTGTACCGGGCAGATCGAAAAGGTGGGGGTGACGGTGATATAGGGCAGGCGGAAGCGTGACAGGGCGGTGTGCACCAGCTTCCGGCAGGCCGCAGCGCTGGAGAGCCTCTCGCGCATGTACAGGTGCAGCACCGTGCCGCCAGTGTAGCGGGTCTGCAGCGGGTCCTGATGTATCAGCGCCTCGAAGGGGTCGTCGGTATGGCCCACCGGCAGTTGGCTCGAGTTGGTGTAATAGGGGGTCTCCGGCGTTCCGGCCTGCAGAATGCCGGGAAACTGCCTCTGGTCGGCTCGGGCGAAGCGGTAGGTGGTGCCCTCCGCCGGGGTCGCCTCCAGGTTGTAGAGGTGGCCGGTCTGCTCCTGGAATTCCTGCATTCGCCCGCGTACGTGGTCGAGCAGGTCCAGGGCCAGTTGCTGCCCCTCCGCGTTGGCGATATCGAAACGGTCGTCGGAGAAGTTGCGCACCATCTCGTTGAGGCCGTTCACCCCCAGGGTCGAGAAGTGGTTACGCAGGGTGCCCAGGTAGCGCTGGCTGTAGGGGTAGAGCCCCTCATCCATCCACTGCTGGATGCAGCTGCGCTTGAGCTCCAGGCTGTCGCGGCCCAGCGCCAGTAGCCGGTCAAGCTCGTATAAAAGCCCTGCCCGGTCGCCGGCGAAGCGGTAGCCCAGTCGCGCGCAGTTGACGGTTACCACGCCCAGCGAGCCGGTCTGTTCGGCGCTGCCGAACAGGCCGTTGCCGCGCTTGAGCAGCTCGGTGAGATCGAGCTGCAGGCGGCAGCACATGGAGCGCACCATGTGCGGCTCCAGGTCCGAGTTGAGGAAGTTCTGGAAGTAGGGCAACCCGTACTTGGCGGTCAGCGCGAACAGCCGCTCGGCGTTGTCACTCTCCCAGTCGAAGTCGGTGGTGATGTTATAGGTGGGAATCGGGAAGGTGAACACCCGCCCCTGGCGGTCGCCGGCCTCCATCACCTCCAGGTAGGCGCGGTTGATCAGGTCCATCTCGGCCTGCAGCTCGCCGTAGCTGAAGGGCTGCTCCTCGCCGCCTATGATCGGCACCTGGTCGCGCAGGTCCGCCGGGCACACCCAGTCGAAGGTGAGGTTGGTGAAGGGGGTCTGGCTGCCCCAGCGCGACGGCACGTTGAGGTTGTAGATGAACTCCTGCACCGCCTGCTTCACTGCTTGGTAGTCCAGCCCGTCCTTGCGCACGTAGGGCGCCAGGTAGGTGTCGAAGGAGCTGAAGGCCTGGGCGCCGGCCCACTCGTTCTGCAGGGTGCCGAGGAAGTTGACCATCTGCCCAAGGGCGCTGGAGAGATGGCGCGGCGGGGCGCTCTCGGCGCGACCCGGCACGCCGTTGAAGCCTTCGATCAGCAGGGTGCGCAGCGACCAGCCGGCGCAGTAGCCGCCGAGCATGTCCAGATCGTGGATATGCAGGTCGCCCTTGCGGTGGGCGGTGCCCACCGCCGCCGGGTAGACCTCATCGAGCCAGTAGTTGGCGATCAGTTTGCCCGAGACGTTGAGGATCAACCCGCCCAGGGAGTAGCCCTGGTTGGCGTTGGCGTGCACGCGCCAGTCGGCGCGCTGGAGGTATTCGTTGATCGTCGAGGCGACCTCGACGTGGCGCTTGCCGGCCTGGCGGCTGGAGGGGGTGTTCACCGCTATCTCCCTATATATGGGGATTGTGTTTCTATTTAGCACTATATGTTGTGTCATTAAGGCTAGAGGCTAAGGCGGCTGGAAGGAATGATCCAGGTCAGAAAAAGGCCAGATTGCGAGGTGAGGGGGAGCGGAGATATGAACGACAGTGGGCCCCCTCGAGTGACGGGGCCCGCTGTGAAAGGCTGCCCGGTAGCAGGCAGCGGCGGGGCTGTCGGTCGCCTCAGTCGGCAGCGGCGTAGGTGTTAATCATGCCGGGGCGTCCGTGCCAGTAGCCGTCGCAGACCTCGGCCTCGACCAGGGTCAGCGGATCGGGGGCCGGCAGCTCGCCGCGGCGGGCGGCGTCGAAGGCGGCGACGACCTCGGCCATGCCGTCCGCGCGGGGGCTCAGGCGGGCCACGCCGACGCCCATCTCGGCCATGTCGGGAAGCCCGTGGCGCAGGTCCTGGCAGGCACCGGAGAGGGTCTGGATGCCGTTGAGCGTGAACACCTCCTTCGACTCCTGGGAGCGCAGCGGCAGCCCCTCGGGATACTTCTGGCAGACGAACTGGCAGCGGTCCTTGGGATTCTGGTGGCGCCGCGCGGTAAAGCAGCGCGACGACCAGGCTAGCGGAAGATGGCCGTAGGCGAACACCTCGCAGGGGTGGTCCAGCCCTTCCGTGCGGCAGTCGTCGAGCAGCCGGGCAAGATCCGTGCGGGACATCTCCACCGGCGCCTCCCAGCGCTGCATGCCGGCGCGTGCGAGTACCGCGAGTGTCGTCGGGTTGTAGAGGTTGAGCGCCGCACCAGCCACGAAGGGCAGACCCGCCGCCGAGAGGCGCTGCAGGGCGCTCTGGTCGTTGGCCTCGACGATGAATTCACCGTTGTCGCACAGCTTGCGCAGGTCGCGCAGGTCGGCCTCGGATTCGATCAGGGTCTGGCTCGACAGCATCACCTGCTTGCCGCTCTGGGTCAGCTCGCGGCCGATGCCCATCCAGTCGTCGAGCTTCATGTCGCGGCGGCGCGAACACACCGACTCGCCCAGATGAACGATCTCCACCGGCCAGTCGGCGGCTTCGCGATAGAAGTCGGCGTAGCGCTCGCGGGTCCAATAGAAGAGCACCGGGCCCAGCGACAGCTGCAGGGATTGAAGGGGGACATGGCGCTCTCCTATTTCCAGCGGCGCTCGTAGGCGCCCAGGGTGGTGGTGCTGCCCTCTGAGACCTCGCCGAGGCCGATCATCCAGGCGGGATCGGTGTGGAAGCGGCCCGGGGCCCCTGCCAGGCGGTCCAGGGCCTGGCGCCAGATGCCGGCCACCTTGGACACATAGGCCGGGCTGCGCTGGCGGCCCTCGATCTTCACCGCGCTGATGCCAAGCTCCGATAGCTCGGGCAGCAGCTCCAGGGTGTTGAGGCTGGTCGGCTCCTCGATGGCGTGGTAGGTCTCGCCGCCCACCTCGAATCGTCCTTTGCACAGGGTGGGGTAGCCGGCGTTCTCGCCCTCGCGATAGCGATCGATCAGCACCCCGTTCAGCCGCGACTCCAGGCCCTCGGGGTCTCCTCCCAGCGCACATGGGCGGCCGGCGAGCAGACGCCGCGGGTGTTTGGCGACTCCCCGGTGAGGTAAGACGAGAGATAACAGCGCCCCTCAGCCATGATGCACAGGCTGCCGAAAGCGAAAACCTCCAGCTCCACGGGGCTCTGTTTCGCCAGGTCACGCACCTGGCTCATGGAAAGCACCCGTGGCAGCACGGCGCGCTTGATGCCGAACTGGGCGTGGTAGAAGCGTAGTGCCTCGTGGCTGGTTGCCGACCCCTGCACCGAGAGGTGGCGGGCGAGATCCGGGTGGCGGCGGGCAGCATAGTCGAGCAGGCCCATGTCGGCCATGATCAGGGCGTCGACGCCCTGATCGGCGGCCTGGTCCACGGCACGGGCCCACATTGCCCAGCCGTCCGGCTGCGGATAGGTGTTGATGGCGCAGAATACCCGCTTGCCACGGGCGTGGGCGTAGTCGATTCCCTCACGCGCGCGTTTCTCGGTGAAGTTGAGCCCGGCGAACTGGCGGGCGTTGGTCGTATTCTGGAAGCCGAAATAGACGGCATCGGCCCCTTCATCCACGGCGCGCTTCAGGGCGGGCAGGTTGCCAGCGGGGCAGACGAGCTCCATGGTGAGCCTCCTGTCGTGGGAACCCCGACTATGCTAGTCGACCTTTCCCTGGCGGCCTTTGACGCTGATCATAGCGAAGGACATTTGTAGATACCCTGCCGTAGGTATACCCAGGGCAAGAGGAAAACGCCCGACATGGCTCGACGCCTGTGTCTGGCCCAGGCTTGGATCAGGCATGCTCGCCAGGTGGGGTGGCCATGGACGTTGAGCGTTTGTTCGATGCGAGTTACGTGTACGCCTCGATATCGCCCCAAGGCTCTACGATCTCTGGCTCGAGACCCTGATCGACACTGCTCGAGACTTCGATGAGCAGTTCGATGAAGAGGTAGAGCTGGCCTGGCGGTTGGTGTTGACCCCGGGCATTGTTTACATGAAGTTCTATTATGACCGAGATGTCCTCTCCGATTAGACCAGTTCAATGTCCCTACGAGGGCGATGCCAGTGGGGGGTATCTTTTTATCGTCTGATTTCTGGATTAATGAGAAGCAGTCGGTTTGGCATCGCAGAGCGGGCAGAAGTCTGCCTGCTCCGCGTGGCCCAAGCTCAGCCCGGTATGCCGGTCGGCGATTCTTTGGTAAAGCCGTTGAAAGCTGTGGCTGTCTTCCTTGGGGCTCGAAACCCAGAAGCCTGACGCCAGATCATCCAGCTCCTTGGCGGGGATGCAGCGCTCGACCAGTGGATAGATGTGGCGATTCTCGCTGTGCAGGTGGTGGTGGTAGAGCTCGCTGAAGGCGAGGGTCAGATTGAGAAGGTTGGTATCAGCCTCGGTTTGTGGCGTCTGGTCTGCCATTCGGAGGAACGTTGCCTCAAGCTCACGGCCGTAGGTCGTGATGCGGCGGTGCTCCACGATCAGCACCTCGAGCTTGTCGCGGTGACGCACCCGTGCGCCTGTGAATGGCTCAGCCGGCGCGCTCGAACAGTAAATTGTTTTCAAGATGGATGTGCTGCATCAGGTCGTCGCGGAACTCACGCAGTCCGGTGTATAGCGCGCGCCATGTGGTGCAGGCGCCTTTGGGCGGAGTGATGTTGTCGGTCAGCGCCATCACCTTTTCAAGGTTTTCACCGTGGTCGTCATGCTCGTGGCGCATCACGGCGATGGGCCCCTTGGCCTGGGCGCCCTTGTCCTGGCGTAGCATCGGGAAAAGGATCTGCTCCTCCTTCTGCATATGGCTCTCCATTTCCTGGTGGATGGTGGTTAGCAGGTCGGCCAGGCCGTTGGGGCAGGTATCGCGCTCCCCGTGGACTTGCTCGACGCGGCGAGCCATCTTTACCAGTTCGGGAAGCTGCTTGCGGTGAACGTCATGATAGCGAGCCAGGATATGCTCGATCAGCTCGCTGTTACTGGCAGACTGCCAGTCGCGCTCGTCGCGCTCTCCTTTCGGTAGTCCTTCGAGCTCAGCGGCCTGCCGCAGGCTGATGCCTCCACCGCAGCAGAAATCTATGTTGTGGTCACGGAACACCCGGGTCGCCCCGGGCAGGGTTAGGGCAGTGTGGCCAATGCTCTGCTCGATCAGGCTCATGGAAAACTCCTGGTAAAGTTGAGTGGAAGTCTCATGTTGTCAGTGCAAGGGGCGTGCCAGCCGGGGAGGCCCGCTGAGTACGGGTGGGAATCCATTTTACGGCGGAAAATACCCAGGTAGAGTGGGGTGATAAGTACCTAAAAAGGTGGTTATGACCATGCTTGAGGAAACTCTGCTGGCGGATCTGGTCACTGACCTGCCCAGCGCAGTGCGGCTGTAGCGCCTGGTACAGACTCTGTGCGAAGACTTTCGCTGCGGCGCGGTCTGTTTGCTGCGGCTGGAGGAAAATGCCCTGCTACCAGTTGCTGTAGTAGGTCTGGTGCGTGAGGCACTAGGGCGGCGCTTCGAAGTGGCCCACCATCCGCGCCTGGCCACTATCCTCGCCAGCCGTTGCACCACGCTTTTTCCACCGGATGCCAGTCTGCCGGACCCTTACGATGGCTTGGTGGAACAGCAGCCCGGTCAGCCGTTGCAGGTCCATGATTGCATGGGGATCAGCCTGCATGTGGAGGGTGAACCCTGGGGAGTTTTGACCCTGGACGCACTTGAGGCAGGTACTTTCGATGCCAGTGATCGGGTGGGCAAGGAGCTCTTTGCTCGCCGTCTGCACCGTTGCTCGGTCCGTCACGCTGCGCCGTTGGTACAGGTCAACTGTGCGGCGTTGCCGGAATCGTTGGCCGAGAATGAGCTGTTTGGCCACGTCAAGGGAGCCTTCTCCGGCGCCTCTGGCGCGCGGGTCGGGCGCTTCGAGGCTGCTCACGGGGGCGCCTTGTTCCTCGATGAAGTGGGCGAGCTTCCTCTCCCGATGCAGGCCAAGCTGCTGCGTGCCCTGCAGGAAGGCGAGGTGCAGCGTCTGGGTGAGGACACGCCGCGACGGGTGGACGTGCGCGTCATTGCCGCCACCAACCGATAACTCGCCGAGGCGGTGCGGCAAGGTCACTTTCGGGCTGATCTTTATCATCGGCTGTCGGTTTATCCGGTGGCGATTCCGCCGCTGCGCGAGCGCGGCAGCGATATCATAGGAGGGTGTCATGATCGAGGTAAGCCTCTATCGCTACCGTCCCGAGCAGGATGACCTGCCCAGGATGGAAACCCTGAAGGTGGGGGAGCGCTTTCGCAAAGCCATGGTGCTGTACGTGCTCGAACACCTGAAGCAGCAGGATGCCTCCCTGGCCTATCGGCGCTCCTGTCGGGAAGGCGTGTGTGGCTCGGATGGCATGAATATCAACGGCAAGAATGGCCTGGCCTGCATCACGCCGGTAGATGAGGTACTGGGCAGCGGCAACACCCTGACGCTGCGCCCGCTGCCTGGTATGCCGATGATCCGCGACTTGGTGGTGGACCAGCGCCTGTTCTTCCGCCAGTTCGAGAAAATTCGCCCCTGGTTGATCAACGATGATCCGCCCACGGCCATAGAGCGTCGGCAGAGCCCTGCGGATCGCGAGAAGCTCGCCCGCCTCGACATGTATTGAGCGCCTGACGTCGGTTTCGCCAACGACAGCGCCCCGGCAAATGCCGGGGCGCTGAAGTGTCGGCAGGGCCGGTCAGTCTCAAGCGGCGTCGAGGGGGCGCGAGGGACCGAAGTGCTCGTGGTGGCGACGCTCTACTGGTACGCCCAACTCAGCCAGGGCCTTGTCGACGGCGCTCATGAAGCCCTGGGGACCCACGGTATAGCAGCGTGCGCCCTCCGGTAGCAGTCGAGCCAGCAGCGCGCGGTCGACTCGGCCGATATGGTCGGCCTGGTCGCCGCACTCGTGGACGGTCACCGTTTGCAGCTGTCCCGGGTGCGCCTCGGCCAGGGCCGTCACCTCATCGCGGAAGGCGTGGTGCTCGGCATCCAGAGCGGCGTGCAGGTAGACCACCCGCCGGCCCTGGGCAAGCGCCTGGCTGGCCAGGGGCAGCATCGGCGTCTGGCCCACGCCGCCAGAGGCCAGCAGCAGGGGCTCGTTACCCTCGGCAAGGGTCAGGTCGCCGGCCGGTGGAAGCAGTTCCAGGGTATCGCCCAGTGCCATTGCGTCGTGCAGGTGGCGGCTGGCGCGCCCCAGTGGTTCGCGCTTCACCGAGATGCGGTAGTGCCTGCCGTTGGGTACATCGGAGAGGCTGTAGTGGCGATAGAGCGGCTCGCCGTCGATGCTGAACCTGACGCCGATGAATTGGCCGGGCGCATGTTCGGCTACCGGTCCGCCGTCCACGGACTCCAGCACGAAAGAGCGAATCACCGTGCTCTCCTGGCGGGTCTCGGCGATGCGGAATTCGCGGGGGCCGCGCCAGCCGCCGCGGCGCTGCTCGAACGCCTGATAGCGGTGGTCCTCCAGCTCGATCAGCAGGCCGGCGAGCTCTTCGTAGAGGCTACTCCAGGCCGCGGCAATCTCCGGAGTGACAGCATCTCCCAGCACCTCGCCAATGGCAGCCATCAGGCACTCACCGACGATAGGGTACTGATCGGGCTGGATATCTAGGGAGACATGCTTGCTGACCACCGTGGCCAGGGCGCCTCGGACTTGCTGGGGGGCCTTGCGGAGCTGGACATACGCCAGCACCGAACGAGCCAGTGCCCGGGGTTGGCCGCCGTCTTGCTGATGGGCCTGGTTGAAGAGCGGCTTGACGTCGGGATAGCGCGCGAACATCAGCGGGTAGAATCGGCGGGTAATATCATCCAGATGTGCGGCTACCACCGGGGCAGTGTCCTCGATTAGCAGTTCCTGGTCACGGCTGAGCATAGCGAGTAAGTCCTTGATCGTGGCTGTTGATTCATAACATTCATATAAAATACATGTTATTGTTGCCGTTGTCATGAGGCGAGCTGTCGCAGTTGGTCGAGATTGACACTTTCCAACGCTGAAGCCTTCCCTCTAACCTGAGGGCGTCATCCGAGCAATGAATCCCAAGGAGACTTCATGGCCATTTCAAACTTTGCCGACCTGCTCTCCGAAGCGCGTAAACAGCCCGAGCCGCAGCGGCTGCTGTTCGTTTGCGCTAGGGCTGAACTACCCGACTACCCCAGCGAAGAGCAGCGCCGCCGCTTCGAGCAGGGCGAAGGCGGGGCCTTGACACCGGTCACCTGTGTCGACAAGACCCCCGACGAACTCAGTGACATGGCCACCTTTGTCGAGCAGTCTAATCAGACTGGCCAAGATTGGGATCTCGTCTTTGCGGCTGCGATGACCGATCCCGGCGATAATGAGGTCATTGAGCAGCAGTTGCGGCGCATGGTGGAGACGCTGCAGATGGGCAGTATCGAGGCATTCCTGGCCTTCAATCGTAGCGGTGAGGTGGTGGGCTTCCAGTGACCCTGACGGTGTATCAGTAGGCCCAGACCACTGCCATCAACAGGCCCCAGGCCATGATCCCGGCGGCCATGATCGTGTAGGTCACCGACATGGTCACCACATCCTCATCTCCTCGCTCGCAGAGTGCCTGCAGCCCGTGGTAGATCAGGCTGCACGAAATGCCCAGTGCTACCAATACCGCCATAGCGTTGAGCATCAAGCTGGGTATCAGCAGTATTATTGCGGATGACCACAGTGGCAGCGGCGCCAGGGCAGCGATTAGATAGGCGTGGTGATAACTGATCGAAAGCTCACGGGTGGCGTTGACTACGCTGTGGATCAGCCAGCCCATCACGAAGAAGGTCAACAGCTCTGCCAGGAATAAGATGGTGGTGATGAAGCGCCACTCTCGCTCGGCGAAGCCGGCAACGAAAGCATCTCCATGGTGAGTGCCAGCATAGTAGAGCATCAGCGGTGGCAGCAGTGACATGGGCAACACGATGGTCCAGGCCAGCAGCGGGATGGAAGGACTGCGCCGCTGAAGCTCATTCCAGCCTGTAGTGCGAGTAAAGGGTAGGCGGATGACGGTGGTCAGTTTCATGGTGTTTTCCTCCTGACCGTGTTGGCACATGGACTTCGACGGCCCGAGCAGGGGTTGCGGGGCTGTAGTACGGCACCTAATATCACATTGTGATATTTGTGTTTTAACAGTTAGCGCTTGCTGTGAAACCTGTCAAGGTAAGTGAAGGGATAGAGAGGAGTGCCTGATGGCCGAGGTCGGTCGATTGACCAAGCAGGATTTCCAGCGGTTGTCGCACTTCCGATATCAGCTGCGCTGTTTTCTGCGACAAAGCGAGGATATCTGCCGCCATTATGGTGTGACCGCGCTGCAGTATCAGTTGCTGCTGCATCTCAAGGGCTTTGAGGCTCGTGAATGGGCTACGGTGGGCGAGTTGGCCGATCGGCTTCAGGCCAAGCACCACGGTACCGTGGCACTGGTGGATCGTTGTGAGGAATCCGGCCTGGTGGTCAGGCGCCCGGGGCGCGACGACCGTCGCCGTATCGAGGTCCACTTGCTGTCGAAGGGGGCCGAGCTTGCCGAGTTAATCGCCGAGATGCACCAGCCGGAACTTCGCCATCTTCAGGAGGAGTTTCACCTTCCGGGGTGGCCCGAGCTCCCATGAGCCCTCACGCAGTCAGCAGAGGCCGAACCGGCGCATTTCTCAACCCGTCGGGTAGAAATTGTCGCTTGGTAGTTCGATACCGCAGGAGCGCCGAGTTGATTCTGATAAGAAGTATTCTTGATGCCTGTCATGGTTCCGGCGTCCTCGGGCGAGGCACAATGGGGAAAGTCCAAGTGCAACTGTCGGGATTCCTGTCATGACCTTACCCCAACCCGAGCTGTCAGGGGCGCCCATCGCCCGGCTCGCCTTTCGTCCCTTCTTCCTTCTGGCTTCACTGTTCGGGGTGCTGTCGTTGATGGTGTGGCTCGCCTTCTGGCACGGCGGCGTGTTGCTGCGTCCTCACGGCGGCTTGATGTGGTGGCACCAGCACGAAATGCTCTTCGGGTTCGGCGCGGCCGTGGTGGTGGGGTTTTTGCTTACCGCAGCGCAGAACTGGACCGGGCAGCGCAGCCTGCAGGGTCGGCTTCTGCTGGGACTGGTCGGCGTCTGGCTAGCCGCGCGGCTGCTGCTTGCGTTTCCCATGGGGCTGTCGGCTGGGCTTTTGATGGTCATCGACCTGGCTTTCCTGCCGCTGGCAGCGCTAGCCCTAGGCCAAATGGTGCTGGCGGCTCGACAGTGGCGCAACCTGGTGTTCGTGCCCATCCTGCTACTGCTGGCCGTAGCCAACTTGGCGATGCACATCGGGGTAATGCGCGGGCAGTGGCTGCTGATCCGCGAGGGAGGCTATCTTGCTGTGCTGCTGATCGCCACCTTGATGGTGCTGCTCGGTGGTCGTGTGATTCCCTTCTTTACCTCGCGCAAGCTGGGACGCCAGCGGCCGGCCGACTGGCCGATGCTCGAGCGCCTCGCTCTGTGGTCCATCTACGCCGTGGTGCTGCTGCAGCTAGCGGTTCTGCTCTCGGTCGAGCTGCCTCCCGGTCTGCTGGGTTGGGCCATGCTGGTGGCCGCTGGCGCCAATGGCGTGCGACTTGCGCGCTGGGAAGGGTGGCGGACCCTGTATGAACCCCTGCTGTGGGGCCTGCATTTGAGCTACGCCTTCATCGTGGTAGGGCTGGTGATGTGGGCCCTTGCTCAGACTGGCGTATTTCGGGTGGAGTTGGCAGTGCACGCTCTGGCCATCGGTGGCATTGGCAGCATGATGCTGGCGATGATGTCCCGGGTTGCACTCGGCCACACTGGGCGGGAGATTCGCACCCTGCCAGGCATCGGGATCGGGCTCATGCTGATGTTTGCAGGGGCGCTGCTGCGCTCGCCAGTGCTGGCGATGTTCCCGCAAGTCACACATTGGACCTACAGCGTCAGCATCCTGTTCTGGTGCATCGCTTTTCTGATCTTCCTGTTCCACTACACGGTACCGCTGCTGACCACTCGCGTGGACGGCAAGGACGGCTAAGCTTTCTGCGAGGTCCGAGATGATCGAGCACTACTTTCTGATCAAGCACCTGCATATCACCGCCGCAACGCTCAGCCTGGCGCTGTTCGCGCTGAGAGCCTGGTGGTCGGTACGCGAGTCGCCCTGGCTGCAGCGCCGTTGGGTGAAGGTGCTGCCCCACGTCAACGACACTCTGTTGCTGACACTCGGTGTGCTACTGATGGTCATGCTTCGGATGTGGCCCCACCAGCATCCCTGGCTAGCCGCCAAGCTGATCGCCTTGCTTGTCTACATCGGCCTCGGCACGCTGGCTATCAAGCGAGGGCGAAGTCCTGCCGTGCGCGGTGGCGCGGCGATAGCAGCAATGGCTGCCTTCATCTATATGCTGGGGGCGGCACTGCAAAAGAGCCCGCTTTCCTGGTTGGCGGCAGCCTGAGGCATGGTATGACTCAAGCAGCCGGCACTCCATATTCTTGCGGCTATACTGCCGGACACCCCATCACACAAGGAGCGATTCGATGAGCCAAGAGCAACTTCCCTCCGGCGCGGGCAAGGTCGCCGAGCAATACCCCGAGGTGTGGAACGCCTACGCGGAGTTGGGTAAGGCATGCGCCGAGGCCGGCCCCTTGGATGAGCGAACGCGCCGGCTGGTCAAGCTGGCACTCGCCGTGGGTGCGCGCTCCGAAGGGGCGGTGCACTCCCATGCCCGTCGTGGTCTGGAGGAGGGCGAGTCCCCCGAGGCGTTGAAGCAGGTGGCCATGCTGGCCATTCCGACCCTGGGTCTGCCCGCTAGCGTGGCATCACTGACCTGGATAGAAGACCTCTCCGAGGGCTGATGTCCCACCGCCGGCAGTGCGCTGCCGGCTTTCGTTCCCATGCGTGTGAGATGAGCGCCCGGGTGTTGCCCTAGGCGGCATGGCTCAGCTCAAGCTTCCTGGTTCTTGGGATTGACCACCGTGGGTTGGTGGTACGCGTCGCGTGTGAATATCGGCATGCGTCGCTCGGTCCACCACATCCAGATGATCGATACCAGGGTCACGCCGAAACAGAGCATCCATACCGATGTTGCGACGCCGGTGTAGTCGACCAGTGCGCCGAACATGATCGGTAGGAGGAAGCCACCGACACCGCCCGCCAGGCCGACAATGCCGGAGACCAGGCCAAGATTGCGGTCGAACTCGTCTGATAGGTACTTGAACACCGAGGCTTTGCCGATGCCCCAGGCGATGCCCACCATGAACAACGCCAGTGTGAACAGCCAGATCGGAATGCCAAAGCCGAACTCGATGGTGCCCTCACCACCAGCGGCCTGCACCGAGTACTGGGTCTCCGGGTAGGACATGATGAACAGTGCGATTAGGCTGGCCCA
Source organism: Halomonas socia (assembly GCF_010977575.1). GTDB lineage: Bacteria > Pseudomonadota > Gammaproteobacteria > Pseudomonadales > Halomonadaceae > Franzmannia > Franzmannia socia. The sequence continues at coordinate 846,199 of NZ_CP048812.1, read as the reverse complement.
CATACAGGCCCAGGTCACAGTGTGGGCACCGAAGCGGTCCGAGAGCCAGCCGCCGAAGGCACGTACCACCCCGGAAGGCAGCACGAAGATGGTGGCGATTAGCGCCGCCAGTTGGATGCCCATGCCGTACTCGTTCATGTAGTAGCGGGTCAGCCACAGGGACACACCCACATAGCCACCGAACACCACCGAGTAGTACTGGCAGTACTTCCATACCTTGGGGTCACGCAGCACGGCAACCTGCTCGCTCAGCGAGGGGCGGTCGGCGTTGCGGTGCGCGGGATTGGAAAAAGTGAAGAACCAGAAGAGTACTGCGGTAATGAGCATGATCGCCGCATAGATATTGGGCACTGCCTGCCAGCCGAGCAAGATGATCACCGAGGGGGCGATGAACTTGGTCACAGCGGCCCCGGCGTTACCAGCACCGAAGATCCCCATGGCTAGCCCCTGACGGCCGCGATCAAACCACTTGGCGGTGTAGGTGATGCCAACGGAGAAGCCACTGCCGGCCAGCCCCACCACGGCGCCAAGCAAGATCAGCTGCCAGAACTGGGTCGCGAACTGTACCGCCCAGATGGCCGGTACCGTGGCCAGCATCAGTGCCATGAATACCGGCCGTCCGCCGATACGGTCTGTCAGAGCACCCAGAGGCAGGCGCATCAGTGCGCCAGTCAGTATGGGCACTGATGTCAGCAGCCCGAACTGGGTGCCGTTGAGGTCGAGCTCTTCAGCGATAGGTACGCCGATCTCGCCGAACATGGTCCATACCATGAAGCACATGGTGAAGGCGAAGGTGTTGGCGGTAAGAACCGAGTACTGCTTGAAGCGCACATTTGCCATGCTGCCCTCCTGATAGTGATACCGATGGCTGGCCAACGCCGGCCAGCGGGGCGAAGTCTTCCGGTCAGGGCCTGCCTTCAGCCTTAAGATGCACCTGCTCAGCGACCATGCAGTCCACGGAGAAATGTGGTACTCCTCGGCGAAGGCATTTTATTGTTACGGGTTCTTCACGTAGGCGTTCTTGCGCAGGTAGAACCACCAGTTGATTACCAGACAAACCGCATAGAAGGCCGCGAATCCGTACATGGCTACCTCGGGGGATCCCGCACGTATCTGGTTGCCGATCATCACGGGGGCGATGAAGGAGCCGTAGCCTGCTACCGCGGCCGTCCAGCCCAACACCGGTCCCTTTTTCTGAGCATCGAAGATGAATCCGATGCTGCGGAAGGTGGAGCCGTTGCCGATACCGCTAGCGGTAAACAGAACGATGAACAGCAGCATGAACATCCAGAAATACGGGTTGGGGTCGGTGGCGTTGTAGGCCAGCATCATCACGTAACCGGCTGCGATAGCGGCGACAACCATGACGATGGTGATGACCTGTGTAACAAAGGAGCCGCCCAGCTTGTCCGAGATCCAACCACCGATGGGGCGAACCAGGGCGCCAATAAAGGGGCCGATCCAGGACCAGGTCAGCGCGCTAGGGGCATCGGGGTTGGCGACGCGAGTCACACCGCCGTCTGCAGTAACCTCGACCATGCTACCGAATATGATAGTGATGGAGAGCGGTAGCGCTGCTGAGAAGCCGATGAAGGACCCGAAGGTGAGAATATAGAGCAGGGTCATCGACCAGGTATGCTTGTCCCTGAAGATAGCGAACTGCTTTTGAATATTTGGCTTGATGTCCTCGCCGGGCAAGAGGCGAAGCATGATTAGCGTCAGCACAACGGTTAGCGGAAGTGCAAGCCACATATTGAGCCATTCAAGGGCAATGAGGCCAAGTACGGTGGCCAGAATTCCGACACCATAAAGGCCAAGGATTTTTCCAAAAGCCTGTAAGGGTGTTCCCGGGTTGGGAGTGATAGGGCGCAGGTTGTTCATGCCGAACCAGCCGGCGAATGCCAGTGGAACCAGGAACAGTAGCCATACGAAGCCGGCATTCTGGATCCAGGTATCGGTGCCCGCCTCTATGCGACCGATCAGGGTGCCGCTTGAGCTCTCAAGCGCCAGGGGGGCGCCGGCAATAGTGCCGAAGAGGCCCACTGTCATCACCAGTGGCACCAGAATCTGCATGGTAGTGACCCCGAAGTTGCCAAGGCCTGCATTCATGCCAAGGGCATAGCCCTGCTGGCTCTTCGGATAGAAGCTTGAGATGTTGCTCATCGAACAGGCGAAGCTACCGCCTCCAATTCCGGAAAGCAGGGCCATAGCCTGGAACATCCAGAAGGGGGTTTCTGGATTCATCAACGCGATACCGGTACCCAGCGCGGGAATCATCAGTAGCGCGGTGGTCAGGAATATCGTGTTGCGGCCGCCGGCGATACGGATCATGAACGAGGCCGGGATGCGCAGGGTGGCACCGGCGAGGCCCGCGGTAGCGGTCAGAGTGAACAGCTGATCGGTGGTGAAGGGAAAGCCAAGGTTCTGCATCTGGGTGGTGATCATGCCCCACATCATCCAGACCGCGAATCCCATCAGCAGGCTGGGAATGGAGATCCACAGGTTGCGGTTGGCGACCCGCTTGCCCTCCCTTTCCCAGAACTTCTCGTTCTCGACATCCCAGTGTTCGATGTCGGCATTCTTCCTGATCATTGCGTACCCCCTTGATATACAGCGCAGTGCTCGCAGTGCCAGATACCGGTTGACTGATATCAAGACATGGAGCTTTGAGGGGAAAGATACGCCTGTGTACAGGGGGGCGAAACGTAGGGAAAAACGCTCGTAAAGCGAGAGATACCTCCAGGGAGGTATCGAGAGATATGTGCTAAGCTACTGTATTAAAGTGTTTTTTTGCATGGCGTCGCGATCCGCGTGGGGCTGGTTGGCACTCCGAGAATATTTGGAGGTATCCACACAGAGCCGTCGAATCTAGCGTTCGATGCCTTCCTGAACCGCCCACACGGCTGCCTCCACGCGAGAGCGCAGGTTGAGCTTCTTGAGCAGATGCTTGACGTGGACCTTTACCGTGCCTTCGGTGATATCCAGCTTGCGGGCGATCATCTTGTTGGAAAGGCCGCCAGCCAGCTCGCGCAGTATTTCGCGCTCGCGCTGGGTCAGGCTGTGAATATCCGGGGCGGCGGGCTGGTTGCGCTGGCTGCGCAGCGCTTCGGCGAGCAGGGCGGTGAGGCTCTCGCTGATCACCATGCGCCCCAGAGAGGCCTGGCGTAGCTGACGGATCATCTCCTCAGGATCCATGTCCTTAAGTAGATAGCCGTCGGCACCGGCTTGCAGGGCGGCCACCACGTCATCTTCCTGGTCGGAGACGGTGAACATCACGACCCTGCCGGCAAAGCCCCTCTCGCGGAGCTGCTTCAGGGTCTCGATGCCGTTCATGCCGGGCATGTTGAGGTCGAGCAGCACCATATCGGGATCGAGCTCCAACGCCAGGCGGATGCCTGCTTCGGGCTCGCCAGCCTCTCCGCTTAACACCATGTCCTCCTCCAGCTCAAGCAGCTGGGAGACACCGCGGCGCAGCAGCGGGTGGTCGTCGATGATCAGGATGCTGGCGAGGGCATCGGGGGTCTTGTCTGTCATCCTGGTTTATTCCCTGTTCCCATGGTAATCGGTGATCGGTGATGGGGTGTGGACATGCGGGTCGATTGTCGGGGTGGGCGACGGAGTTTCCACGACGTGCTGGCTTATGAGCCTTGCTGTCTGCGGAGTGAAGATCAGCGCAACTCGTGTGCCGCCCTCGGGGCGGTTGCACAGGCTCAACTCCCCTCCGAGGGTCTCGGCCCGGTCACGCATGATCACCAGCCCGTAGTGCATGGGCGGCGAGCTGTCGTCCTCGAGGCCCACGCCGTCGTCCTCGATGACCACATGTAGTTGGGCGGCACGGAAGGTGACAGATACGGCCGCACTGTGGGCGTTGGCGTGCTTGACAACGTTGGCCAGCGACTCACGCACGATCTGCAGTACGTGGATCTCCTCATTGGGATTGAGCAGATGCGGCGGCAGGTCGACATCCAGTGCGATGGGGCTTTCCAGCCGCTCGCTGAATTCGGCAACCGTCTGGCGAAGGGCACCGTTTAGACCAGGGCCCTCGAACTTTAGACGGAAAGTGGTTAGCAGCTCACGCAGCTGGCGATAGGCGCTGTCCAACCCGGTACGAAGTTCACCAAATACTTCCCCCTGTGTCGCCTGGGGCACGCCCTTGGCCTGCATGCGCTCCAGTCTTGCGACTTGCATCTTCAGGTATGAGAGCGACTGGGCCAGGGAGTCGTGGAGTTCCCGAGCGATGATGGTGCGCTCGTTCATCAGCGTGACCTGCTGCTGCTCCTCGATACGGCGCTGCAGATACACCGCAGTGGCCAACTGGTCGGCCAAGGCGTTGAGCAGACGCCTGACGTTATCGGGCAGCGCTATGTTCTTCGGATACCACACCTCCAAGGTGCCGAGCATCAAGTCTCCCACGCTGACCGGCAGCAACAGGCATTCGCCAGCCTCGGTCTCCTGGAGGGAGAGGGGCTGGGGATCGAGCAGGCAGGCATGACAGTCATAGTCGCGACAGTACTCGGGGCGGCGTGCCGAGTGGGTGGCCAGTATCGGAATCTGGCGGTCGTCATGAGGATCGTTGAGGGACAGGCGGATGGGGCCGATCTCCAGCAACTGCTCCAAGCGCCGCAGCATGGGCGCAGCGCTGGCACAGAGGTCATTGCCCCCGCCGTAGAGGGCGCGGCTGCCATCGTGCATCACCTGCATGGCGCGGTTGCTGCGCTCCAGTTCGGCCTGCTTGCGCGATACCCGCTCCTCCAGCTCGGCATAGCTGGTGCCGAGCTCCTCGGCCATGGTGTCGAAGGTGCGTCCCAGCAGGGCCAGCTCATCGTTGCCGGAGAGCTTCGTGCGGTGACCGAAATTGCGGTGAGCGGCTTCCCGAGCCAGCACTACCAGATGGCGTAGCGGCATCACCAGGTTGTGGCGGATATCGTAGAGGGAGATCACCACCACTACGGCGATGAGCGCCAGGAAGATTATCTGCAGGACGCTGAGCAACTGGATCTTGGATTCACTGTTCTGCTCCAACAGAGTGACCATGACATCGATTTCGGCAACCAGGTCATCAAGGGTCTCGCGCAGGGCGTCGGTATTCACGCCTCCCCCGTCGGTGGCCTGAGCTACCTGAGGGCGAGATCCTGTTCCCAGCGTGACTGGATCAACCGGTGCTGGCGCTGTAGCGAATGTTCCTGGGCCTGGGGCATGGCGCCGGTGAGTTCGGCGCTGACCAGGCGCTGCTCGAAGCGCTCGGCCAGTTCGCTCACCCGGCTGCGTTCCCCGGCGCCGGGTTGCTGCTCGTAGCGTTGCAGGGCGCTGACGATCTGGTAGGTGTTCATGCGCAGCGAGCCGGCCATGTTGATGGCAGCGGCGTCACCGCGGCTGTGGGCAGCCACGATCATAGTGACCACGATGCTGATCAGCGCCATGGCGCTGATGGCCAGCAGCGAAGCGATGATCCGGGCCACCAGGGAGTGTCGCAGGAGTTTCATTGCGCCTCATGATATTTGGGCCTAGGTCCAGTCTACTACCCCATTGGGGTAGAGCGCATACCTCTTATGCTCCTTTGACCTCGAGGGGCGCGCTCCCGAGACTTTCCCGAGGCCCACACCGATTCCCGACCCCATGATGACAGCCGCCCAGCAACTCGACCAGGAGCTCGACCAGGACCCGACCGGGGGCTATCGGCGCCTGGTTGTCGTGCTGCTCTCGCCCCTGGCCTTTGCGTTGGTGTTCGCCAGTTGGACCATCTTTGCGGTGCTTGGGGTGGAGCTCAAGGCGCTGCTCGGCTTCGGTGAGGGACACTTTGCCCTGCTATTAGCCGCGCCCATGTTCATCGGTGCGCTGGCGTCGTTGCCCACGGCCCTGCTGGCGCAGAGGTTCGGCGGACGGCGGGTAATGATTGCCTGCCTGTTGATAATCTGCCCCTTCCTGTGGGGCTCTCCCACTCCCGCGACTACCACCACCTTCTGCTGGCTGGTGCCGGCCTTGGCCTGGGCGCCGGCTCGCTCGCAGCGGGGCTGGTTTACGTGGCAGGGCAGTGTCCCAGGCGCCACACCGGGCTGGCGCTGGGGCTGTATGGCGCCGGCATGCTTGGCGCCGGGCTCAGCTATTTGCTGCTGCCGCTGGTCAGCCAGGCCTATGGCTGGAGAGCCGCACCGCTGATCTACCTGCTGCCGGTGCTGCTGGTGTCCGCCTTGCTGTGGCTGTTTGCCGACGACCGCGATGCCGTGCCGAACCTGCCGGAAGAAACCTCACTGTCTGGCAAGGCGCTGTTACGCCGCCTGGCTTGCTGGGCGCTTTGGCGCCTGGCGCTGGTCTACAGCTTCTTCTTCGGCGCCTTCGTGGCGTTGGCACTGTGGCTACCTGCCTACCTCAGCGCCCAGTTCCAACTTCCCCTCAAAGAGGCTGCCCTGGCTTCACTGCCCTTCACTGTGGCGGTGGGCATCGGCCAGGTAGTCGGTGGTGCCTGGGCAGACCGCCGTGACTTCCGCGCCCTGCGATGGTGGGTCAGTGCCTTCACATTAGCCTGCCTGTTCCTGCTCTCCTACCCCCCCTTCACCATGCAGGTACAGGGCGTCCACGGCGTGGTCGCAGTGCGCTATGAGGCGCCACTCTGGGGCTTGCTGCTGCTGCTATCTCTGATGGGCACGGCGATGGGGGTCGGCAAGGGCAGCCTGATGCGTCTGCTGCATCGCGACCACGGTAACGAGATGCCGTTAGTGGGAGGGCTGGCGCTGACCCTGGGAGGGTTGTTCGCTGCCCTGCTACCGCTGGTGTTCGTACTCGGCAACGAGTGGGTCGGCATCCGCACGGCGGGTTTCATGTTCCTCTATGCATCACTTGTGGTGTGCATGCTGGTAATGATCTGGGACCACGCCAGCGGGCAATCCGGAGCAGCCTGATCGAGGGGTATATCCCCCTGGTTCGGCGGGCCTATCACCTTGGGGGTAGGGGGGCGGTATATGGAGGTAACCAGGCAGTATTCCACCCTCTGATCGCCCAGAATGCCTCCAAGATTCCTGCCTGACGTTAAGCCCATCGCACTCAACAAGACGGCAGGCCGGGTGACCCGGGACGGTCACGCCCTACTTTCCAAGAAGCCTGGAGATCGACCATGAGTCACTTCATTGATCGGCTGAATTTCTTCCGCAAGGCGCGCGAGCCCTTCGCCAACGAGCATGGCGAGACTCGCGAGGAGTCGCGCGGCTGGGAGAACAGCTATCGTCAGCGCTGGCAGCATGACAAGGTCGTGCGTTCTACTCACGGTGTGAACTGCACCGGCTCCTGCAGCTGGAAGATCTACGTCAAGAACGGCTTGGTCACCTGGGAGACCCAGCAGACCGACTACCCGCGCACCCGCCCTGACCTACCCAACCATGAGCCGCGCGGATGCCCGCGGGGTGCCAGCTACTCCTGGTACCTCTACAGCGCCAATCGCCTCAAGTACCCCCTGATCAGAAAGCCGCTGCTCAAGCTGTGGCGCGACGCCCTTGAGGAGGAGAAGGATCCGGTCGACGCCTGGGCCTCGATCGTCGAGGACCCGGCCAAGACCAAGCAGTACAAGCGCGCCCGCGGCATGGGGGGCTTCGTGCGGGCCAACTGGGACGAGCTCAACGAGCTGGTCGCTGCCTCCAACGTCTACACCGCCAAGCAGTACGGCCCGGACCGCATCATTGGCTTCTCGCCGATCCCCGCCATGTCGATGGTCAGCTACGCCGCGGGCAGTCGCTACCTGTCGCTGATCGGCGGCGTCTGCATGAGCTTCTATGACTGGTACTGCGACCTGCCGCCGGCCTCGCCGATGACCTGGGGCGAACAGACCGACGTGCCCGAGTCCGCCGACTGGTACAACTCCGGCTACATCATCGCCTGGGGCTCCAATGTGCCCCAGACCCGTACCCCGGACGCCCACTTCTTCACCGAGGTGCGCTACAAGGGCACCAAGACCGTTTCGATCACCCCGGATTATGCCGAGGTCTCCAAGCTCACCGACGAGTGGCTCTCCGCCAAGCAGGGCACTGATGCTGCCCTGGCCATGGCCATGGGGCACGTCATCCTCAAGGAGTTCCACCTCGAGAAGCCCAGCACGTACTTCACCGAGTATGTGCGCCAGTACACCGACATGCCATGCCTCGTAGAGCTTGAGGCCCGTGAGGACGGCAGCTATGCCCCCGGCAGGCAACTGCGCGCCAGCGATTTCGATGCCAGCCTCGGCCAGGCGAACAACCCTGAGTGGAAGACCGTGGCGTGGGACGAGACTCGTGATCAGCTCGTCGTGCCCCGCGGCTCCATCGGTTTCCGCTGGGGGGAGAGCGGTGATGAAGTCGGCAAGTGGAACCTCGAACCGCTGGACGCCGAGGGCACCGAGATCAAGCCATTGTTGAGCCTCGCCGATTACCATGACCAGGTGGCCCGGGTCGCCTTCCCCTACTTCGGTGGTATCGAGCACGAGCACTTCGACCATGTCAAAGGCGAAGGCGTGGGCGCCGTCGATGACCTGTTGTTCCACAACCTGCCCGTCAAGCGGTTAAGCAGGGCCGACGGCAGCGAGATGCTGGCGGTCACCGTGTTCGACCTGATGTGTGCCAACTACGGCATCGACCGCGGCTTTACCGGTCCAGGCGACGATGACGGCGCAACGTCCTACGACCAGGTTCGTCCCTATACCCCGGCCTGGCAGGAGAAGATCACTGGCGTATCCGCCGAGCAGGCCACCCGCATCGCCCGTGAGTTCGCCGACAACGCCGACAAGACCCGGGGACGCTCCATGATCATCGTGGGTGCCGGCATGAATCACTGGTACCACATGGACATGAACTACCGCGGCCTGATCAACATGCTGGTCATGTGCGGTTGCATAGGCCAGAGCGGTGGCGGCTGGGCGCACTACGTGGGACAGGAGAAGCTGCGGCCGCAGACCGGCTGGACCCCGCTGGCCTTCGGCCTCGACTGGCAGCGTCCGCCGCGCCACATGAACTCCACGTCGTTCTTCTACAGCCACTCTTCCCAGTGGCGCTACGAGAAGCTCGAGATCAAGGAGATCCTCTCCCCGCTGGCAAAGGCCGAGGACTATCCGGGCAGCCTGATCGACTTCAACGTGCGCTCCGAGCGCATGGGCTGGCTGCCCTCCGCCCCGCAGTTGGGCACCAACCCGCTGAGCCTGGCGAAGAAGGCCGAGGCTGCCGGGCTGTCCACCCAGGACTATGCCGTCGAGCAACTCAAGAGCGGAGAGCTTCGCTTCGCTTCGGAAGACCCGGATGCTCCGCAGAACTTCCCGCGCAACATGTTCATCTGGCGCTCCAACCTGCTGGGTAGCTCAGGCAAGGGCCACGAGTACATGCTCAAGTACCTGCTGGGTACCCGCCATGGCATCCAGGGCAAGGACCTGGGCGATTTCGGCGGCCAGAAGCCGGAAGAGGTCAAGTGGCATGACGAGGCGCCGGAAGGCAAGCTCGACCTGCTGGTGACGCTGGACTTCCGCATGTCCACCACCTGTCTCTACTCGGACATTGTGCTGCCGACGGCCACCTGGTACGAGAAGGACGACCTCAACACCTCGGATATGCACCCCTTTATCCACCCGCTGACCGCGGCCACCGATCCGGCGTGGGAGTCGCGCAGCGACTGGGAGATCTACAAGGGCATCGCCAAGGCGTTCTCCAAGGCGTGCGTGGGGCATCTGGGCGAGGAGACCGACCTGGTCACCCTGCCGCATCAGCATGATTCCCCCGCTGAGTTGGCCCAGCCTGAAGTGCTGGACTGGAAGAAGGGCGAGTGCGAGCCGATCCCCGGCAAGACCATGCCGGCACTGATCGAGGTCAAGCGCAACTATCCCGAGACCTATGAGCGCTTCACCTCCGTGGGTCCGCTGCTGGAGAGCATCGGCAACGGCGGCAAGGGTATCGCCTGGAACACCGAGAGTGAGGTCGCGCTGCTAGGCAATCTCAACCACCGCAAGCAGGACGGCCCGCACAAGGGACGCCCGCAGATCGAGAGCGCTGTCGATGCCGCCGAGATGATCCTGACGCTGGCGCCGGAAACCAACGGCCAGGTGGCGGTGAAAGCCTGGGGGCGCTCTCCAAGATCACCGGGCGCGATCACACCCACCTGGCCACGCCCAAGCACGAGGAGAAGATCCGCTTCCGCGACATCGTCGCCCAGCCGCGCAAGATCATCTCCAGCCCGACCTGGTCCGGCCTCGAGGACGAGCACGTTTCCTACAACGCGGGCTATACCAACGTCCACGAGATGATTCCATGGCGCACCGTGAGCGGCCGCCAGCAGTTCTATCAGGATCACGCCTGGATGCGGGCCTTTGGCGAGAGCCTGCTGGTCTATCGTCCGCCAATCGATACCAAGGCAGCCAAGGGCTTCAAGCTGCCCGAAGACAACGGTAACCCGAGCAAGGCGCTGAACTTCATCACGCCGCACCAGAAGTGGGGTATTCACTCTACCTACAGTGACAACCTGATGATGTTGACCCTCAACCGCGGCGGCCCAGTGGTCTGGCTGTCCGAGCCCGATGCGGCGTCGATCGGGGTCGAGGACAACGACTGGATCGAGGTCTACAACGCCAACGGCGCCATCGCGGCGCGGGCGGTCGTCAGCCAGCGGGTCAAGGACGGCATGGTGATGATGTACCACGCCCAGGAGCGCAACGTGAACGTACCCGGCTCGGAGATCACCGGGACACGCGGGGGGATTCACAACTCCGTGACCCGGGTATGCCCCAAGCCGACCCACATGATCGGCGGCTACGCGCAGCTCTCCTACAGCTTCAACTACTACGGCACCGTCGGCTCCAACCGCGATGAATTCGTTCTGGTTCGCAAGATGAAGAACGTCGACTGGCTGGATGAAGAGGGCAATGACTACGTGCAGGAGGCGGTGAAATGAAGATTCGTTCCCAGGTAGGCATGGTTCTCAACCTCGACAAATGCATCGGTTGCCATACGTGTTCGGTGACCTGCAAGAACGTCTGGACCAGCCGTGAAGGCGTCGAGTACGCCTGGTTCAACAACGTCGAGACCAAGCCGGGTATCGGCTATCCCAAGGAGTGGGAGAACCAGAAAAAGTGGAAGGGCGGCTGGATGCGCCGCAAGGATGGCAAGATCGAGCCGCGCATTGGTGGCAAGTGGCGGGTGCTGGCGAACATCTTCGCCAACCCCGACCTGCCGGAGATCGACGACTACTATGAGCCGTTCACCTTCGACTACCAGCACCTGCACACCGCCAAGATCGGCAAGCATCAGCCGGTGGCGCGTCCGCGTTCGCTGATTTCCGGCGAGCGCATGCAGAAGATCGAATGGGGCCCGAACTGGGAGGAGATCCTTGGCACCGAGTTCGCCAAGCGCCGTCGCGACGCCAACTTCGAGAAGGTGCAGGCCGATATCTACGGCCAGTTCGAGAACACCTTCATGATGTACCTGCCGCGCCTGTGCGAGCACTGCCTCAACCCCACCTGCGTGGCGAGCTGCCCATCCGGCGCGATCTACAAGCGCGAGGAGGACGGCATCGTCCTGATCGACCAGGACAAGTGCCGCGGCTGGCGGATGTGCATCTCCGGCTGCCCCTACAAGAAGATCTACTACAACTGGAAGACCGGGAAGTCCGAGAAGTGCATCTTCTGCTATCCGCGTATCGAGGCCGGGCAGCCGACCATCTGCTCCGAGACCTGCGTGGGCCGCATCCGCTACCTCGGCGTGTTGCTCTACGATGCCGACCGTATCGAAGAAGTGGCTAGCTCCCCGGATGAGCGTGACCTCTACCATCGCCAGTGCGAGATCTTCCTGGATCCCAACGACCCGGAGGTGATCGCTCAGGCCAAGGAGGATGGTATCGCTGACAACGTGATTGCCGCCGCCCAGGCGTCACCGGTCTACAAGATGGCCATGGAGTGGGGGCTGGCGCTGCCGCTGCATCCGGAGTACCGCACCTTGCCGATGGTCTGGTACGTGCCGCCGCTTTCCCCGATCCAGTCCGCCTTTGAGGCGGGCGACCTTGAGAGAGACGAGTTCGACGGCGTGATGCCCAAGATCGAGTCGCTGCGCATCCCGGTGCGCTACCTGGCCAACATGCTCAGCGCCGGTGAGGAGGCTCCCGTGGTACTGGCGCTCAAGCGGCTGATGGCCATGCGCCTGTATATGCGTGGCAAGCACGTCGATGGGCAGGCCAACACCGACGTGCTTGATGACGTCGAGCTCTCCGAGAGCCAGGTTGAAGAAATGTACCGCTACCTGGCCATCGCCAACTACGAGGATCGTTTCGTGATTCCCACCAGCCATCGCGAGATGGCGACCGAGGCCTTCCCGGAGCGTGGCGGCTGCGGCTTCAGCTTTGGCGACGGTTGCCACGGCGAGAGCAAGCCGAGTCTGTTCAACGGCCGCTCGCAGACCACCACCCTGGTCAAGCCAGTGGAATCCTATGACCTGCAGAGCGGGGGGCGGCGCGAAGAGAAAGCAGAGGAGGTGCATCATGACTGAGGCCGCTATGAAGATGGCCGAGCCTGTCGTCGGCATGCGCAGCCTGCGCGTGCTGGCCCGACTGCTCGACTACCCCACCCAGGAACTCCAGGTTGCGGCCGGCGAGCTCATCGAAATCATCGATCAGGAGCGCCGCCTCGCGGCGCCCCTGCGCACCGCCCTGATGGACTGGTGCCAACGCATCCATGACGGCGACTTGCTGGAACTGCAGTCTGAGTACGTGGCCCTGTTCGACAAGGGGCGCGCGACCTCGCTGCTGCTGTTCGAGCACGTCCACGGCGAGTCTCGCGACCGTGGCCAGGCGATGGTCGACCTGATGGACGAGTACAACGCCGCCGGCTTCGAGCTGGATGCCCGCGAGCTGCCGGACTACCTGCCGGTGTTCCTGGAGTACCTTTCTACTCGCTCCGAGGAAGAAATCGGCCGCTGGCTGGGCGAGATCAGCCATATCCTTGGCCTGCTCACTGCGCGCCTCGAGGAGCGCGGTGCCGATCATGCCCTGGCACCGCGTGGACTGCTGGCCCTGATCGGTTCCGAGGTCCAGGCCGAGGCCCACCGCGAGGCGGTCCAGGCCGAGGAACCGGACCATACCCCTGAGGCGCTGGATGCCGTCTGGGAAGAGGAGGCGGTACGTTTCTCCGCTGAGTCTGACCAGGACTGCGCGCTTCAGTCCGCCGAGGGCCGCCGCTTGGCCGAGCGTAAGCAAGGCGTGCAGAGCGAGACCGTTCGCATTCTCTCACCCGAGGCGATGCCTGCGGTGAAGGGCCGTTAACAGGAGAATCACCATGTCTGCGATTGGTACCTATCTCGACCACCTGATCTACGGCTACTACCCGTACCTGGTCGGCACCGTATTCCTGGTCGGCAGCCTGCTGCGCTATGACCACGGTCAGTTCACCTGGAAGACCGGCTCCAGCCAGATGCTCTCGTCGAAGAACATGCGCCTGGGCAGCAACCTCTTCCATATCGGCATCATCGTGATCTTCTTCGGTCACCTGTTCGGCATGCTGACGCCGCACTGGGTCTATTCCCCTTCCTGCACGCTGGCACCAAGCAGCTGCTGGCCATCGTGGTGGGCGGCATCGCTGGAGCGATGTGCCTGATGGGCGGTGCGATGCTGCTGCATCGACGCATTTTCAACCCGCGGGTGCGGGCGTCCTCCAGCACCATGGATACGTTGATCCTCGGGTTGATCGTCTTCCAGGCCTTCCTGGGCATGGTCACCATCATCTTCTCGCTGGGCCACATGGACGGCGAAATGATGATCACCCTCTCGAGCTGGGCCCAGGCCATCGTCTTCTTCGGCGGCGGTGCTGCCCAGTACATGGACGGTGTCTCCTGGATCTACAAGCTCCACATCTTCTTCGGCCTGACCATCATCCTGCTGTTTCCCTTCTCGCGCCTGGTGCACGTATGGAGCATTCCGCTCGGCTATATCACTCGTCGCTACCAGCTCGTGCGTAAAAAAGGATAAGGAGTCATCACCATGCAGATGATCGAGATCGAGCAGATCCCGGGGGGCGTGAGCCCCCCTCCCATCCGGGTCGGTGGCGCCACCATCGAGGAGTCCGCCATCGCCCAGGAGATGCAGTATCACCCAGCGGACTCCGCTGGTACCGCCCAGCTCAAGGCAGCCAGAGCGCTGGTGGTTCGCGAGCTGCTATGCCAGCGTGCCGCGGCACTGGGCCTTGCCGACGTTTCTGGCGACGCGCTAGACGAAGGCGACGCAGCTATCGCCGCCCTTCTGGAACAGGAACTGGACGTGCCGGCGCCCTCCGAGGAGGACTGTCGCCGCTTCCACGCCGCCCACATCGAGCGTTTCAGCGAGCCGACCCTCGTGAAGGTGCGCCATATCCTGCTGCCGGCGGCACCGGATGACGCCGAGGGCCGGGATGCCGGCTATCGCCAGGGCGAAAAGCTGCTCAAAGCCCTGGCCGAGATCCCCGAGCGCTTTGCCGAGTTCGCCATGCGCCACTCCGCCTGCCCGTCCAAGGAGCAGGGCGGCGAACTGGGCTGGTTGGCGCCGGGCCAGACCGTGGCCGAGCTGGACCGCGCCCTGCAGCACCTGCCCGAGGGACTCCATGACCGGCCCCTGGCTTCCCGCTACGGTTGGCACCTGGTCATCATCGACGAACGTTGCGAGGGGCACGAACTGCCCTATGAGGACGTCGCTGAGCGTGTGCGACACAGCCTTCGCGAGCAGTCCACTCGCCGAGCCCTGCGTCATTATCTGCTGGTGCTGGAGTCGGAGATCGGCGTCGAGGGCATTGCCCTGGATGATGATGCCGCGGGCAGTCTGATGCAGTGAAAGCAGGGGCGTGCTCGGCCCTGCTGTTCGGCGATTACCCTTTTGCATGCCGCCGCCCGCCCTGCGGGCGGTGAGGAGAATCTCATGGCCCACGTTCACGCCAACACCCCTTTCGCGCCCCTCGGCATTGCCGTGCTGACCGTCTCCGACACCCGCGGTTTCGACCAGGACGGCAGTGGCGACCTGCTCGCCGAACGGCTTACCCAGGCCGGCCATGGGCTGGTTGAGCGGCGTATCGTCCCCGACGATGTCTATCGCATCCGCGCGGTGGTATCCACCTGGGTGGTGCGTGGCGACATCCAGGTGGTGCTGGTCAATGGCGGTACCGGCTTCACCCCCCGCGACAACACGCCCGAGGCGTTGGCACCGCTGTTCGATAAGGGAATCGACGGTTATGGCGAGCTGTTTCGTCAGCTATCGCTGGAAAGCATCGGTACCTCTACGATTCAGTCGCGTGCCGTGGGTGGGGTGATCGATCGTACTCTGGTCTTCGCCATGCCGGGCTCTCCGAAGGGCTGTGCCACTGCGTGGGACAGTATCCTGGTCGCCCAGCTCGATGCCCGCACCCGGCCCTGCAACTTCGTGGCCATGGTGCTGTCGCAGGCCGAGCGCTGCACCAGCCGGCAGTCCTCGAGGTCCACGGCCGAGGCGATCCGCCAGGCGGTGGAATCATGACCGTCTGCGGTTGCACCGAGGTCGTCACCCCGGGCCTGCTCGACCTCTTCGATGCCCGGGAGCAGATGATCGCCACGGCCCGGCCCGTCGCCGGGGTTGAGCGGGTGTCTCTGGGGGGCGCTTTCCGCCGAGTACTGGCCGAGGATGTCCTGGCGATCCTGGATATGCCTGGCGTCGACAACAGCGCCATGGACGGCTACGCCCTGCGAATGGATGAGCTTGGCGCGGAGGGCTTGCCGGTGGCACTGCGTGTTCCCGCCGGTGCAGGCGTGATGCGCTTGCCGGTGGGGAGCTGTGCACGGATCTTTACGGGGGCGCCGGTACCGCTGGGTGCTGATGCCGTGGTGCCCCAGGAACGCGTGACCCTGGATGACCATGGCCGCATGCACATCGAGGGCGAGCTCACCGAGGGAGCCAATATCCGCCGCCGCGGCGAGGAGACCCGAGAGGGCGAGTTGCTGCTGCCAGAGGGGGCGCGTCTGGACGCCGCTGCCATCGCCATGCTCGCCAGCCACGGCATCAACGAGGCAGTGGTGGTACGCCGCCTGAAGGTGGCGCTGCTCTCCACCGGTGACGAGTTGATCGAGCCCGGCACCGCCCGGGTGCCTGGTCAGGTCTACGACAGCAACCGCGTGCTGCTGCGTGCCCTGCTGGACCAGGCTGGCTGCGAGGTACTCGACCTGGGCGTGATTGCGGACGCTCCCTTTGACCTGCATCAGGCTTTTGGGCTGGCTATCGATGAGGCCGATCTGGTGATATGTACCGGTGGGGTATCGGTAGGGGAGGAGGACCATGTGCGACCGGTTATCGAACGGCTGGGCGGGATTGCCTTTCACGGCGTGGCCATGAAGCCTGGCAAGCCTTTTGCCCTCGGTTATCTGGGCGATTCGCTGGCCGGTGGGACGCCGTTGATCGCTCTCCCCGGCAACCCGGTGGCATCACTGGTGGGCTGGCAGCTGCTGGCTCTCCCTTTCGTGCAGGTTTGCCAAGGTGGTGAAGCGGCCGCGCTGCAGCACTTCCCAGTGACCGCGGGCTTCTCCCGGCGTGGTCCCAAGGGAAGGCGCGAGCTACTTCGGGTGGTGCTCGACTGGGCGCCGGGAGCGCCAGTGGCCCACCTGGCCGGCGGTCAGGGTTCGCACATGCTAAGCGCGGCGAGCCAAGCGAATGGCTATCTGATGGTCGATGCCAATAAGGATGTGGAGGAGGGCCATGCCTACGAATACTTCCCCGTCGCCCAGTTCCTCGACTGAGCTGCTCTTCAACCCCTGCAAGCTGCGCAAGTTGGTAGTGGGCGTGCCCTGGTTAACAGGCCTGAGTAAAGAAGAGGTTGATGCGCTGCTGGATGCATCCGAGCTGCGAACCCTGACGTCTCGTGAATGGCTGTTTCATCAGCAGACCCCGGCCCAGTGGCTGCACATCGTCATTAGCGGTGCCATGCGCCTGGTGCGCGTCACCGGTGTTGCCCGCATGGCAACTATCCGCTGTGTGGAGCGCGGCGCCACCCTTGGCGAGCTGAGCATGGTGTCCAGCGCTGGTGTTTACCTCTATTCCTCCCAGGCGCTTCTGCCTACTCGCTTGCTATCCATTCCGGCGCCTCTGTGTCGTGACATCATGGACCGCCAGCCGGCCTGTCGAGCCGAGTTCATGAGCCAACTGGCCCTGGAGCTCACCGATCGGCTCGAAGACTTGGCGCAGCTTACTCAAGGCGACGCCATGTCGCGATTGGTTGGCTATCTGCTGCGTCAACTGCCATCGCGTCGCTCGAAAGCCCCGCGGGTGATTCGACTGACCATTCCCAAGCGCTGGCTGGCAGCGCAGCTGTCCATGTCTCCCGAGACCTTGTCACGTCTGCTGGCCAAGCTCCGCGAGAGCGGCGCCATCAATCTCGATCAGCGGCGGCTCACCGTACTGGATGAGCAGAAGCTGCGCGAATTCATGATGATCGACGGCTGAGCTCATTTTATCGACCGGACTGCCGTTGCTACTCCCTGGAGGCCGAAATGTCCCGATCTGCGAGCAAACACCGCACCCTGATCTACTCCTGCTCCGGCTGCTCTGACGTGGCCCAACTAGCCAATGATGTGGCGCTGCGCCTGGACCACGCTGGCGTGGCCGAGATGTCTTGCATCGCCGGTGTCGGTGGCGGTGTATCCGGTTTGGTGCGCACCGCACGCTCCGGCCGGCCTATTATTGCCATTGATGGCTGCCAGATGCACTGTGCCAGCCATTGTCTTGCCAATGCCGGCGTCTCCCCTACCGAGCACGTCAAGCTCTACGAGCGCGGACTACGCAAGCGGCGTGGCCAACTCTACGATGAGGAGACCGTGGCCGAGGTGGCGTCCGAGGTAAGGGAATTGATTGCCCGCTTGCCGATGGGCACTGAGGTCCGCGAATGAGCAAGCTCGTCGACGGCTTCGGCCGCACTATCCGCTACCTGCGACTCTCGGTCACTGACCGTTGCGATTTCCGCTGCGTCTACTGCATGGCCGAGGAGATGACCTTCTTGCCCCGTGCTCAGACGCTCACCCTGGAGGAAATGGCCACCCTGTGCCATGCCTTCATTGATCTGGGCGTGGAGAAGATCCGTCTCACCGGCGGCGAGCCACTGGTCAAGCGTGGCATCGAGACCCTGGTATCAGAGGTCGGCGCGATGGAGGGACTTTCAGACTTCGCAATGACCACCAATGGCGCCGGTCTGGTCAGGTACGCACTTGCCCTGCGCGGTGGGGGGTTAAAGCGCCTCAATATCAGCCTGGACACCCTAAACCCGGACCGCTTTCGCGCTCTTACCCGTACCGGTGACTTGGTGAAGGTCATTGACGGCATTCGTGCCGCCCATAAGGCCGGCTTCGAGCGCATCAAACTCAATGCGGTAATCCTCAAGGGGCGCAACGACGACGAGATCCTCGACCTGGTCGAATTCGCACGGCAGGAGCGAGTCGATATCAGTTTCATCGAGGAGATGCCGCTAGGTGAGGCCATCGGCCATGACCGCGCCGCCACCTTCTGTTCAAGCGATACGGTGCGCGGCATCATCGAGTCTCGCCATACCCTGGTGCCTACCACCGAGACCACCCTTGGCCCCTCACGTTACTTCCGCATGGCCGGTAGCGACTCGCGGATCGGCTTTATCTCGCCTCACAGCCACAACTTCTGCGACGCTTGCAACCGGGTCCGGGTCACCGCCGAGGGGCGCCTGCTGCTCTGCCTCGGGAACGAGCATTCGGTGGACCTGCGCGCCGTGCTGCGTCGCCACCCCGGTGATAGCGAGCGCCTCAAGGAGGCCATCGTCGCCGCCATGGCGAAGAAGCCCGAGCGTCACCACTTCACCACCGATGGTGACGTTCAGGTAGTACGCTTCATGAGCATGACGGGCGGATAGCCGATCTGCTGCTTTCAGGAGACGAGAGCGCCAGAAGGCCGGCGTAAAGCCGGAAGCAAAAAAGCTGACACCCTTTCGAGTATCGGCTTTCGCATATTTGGTAGCGGGGACCGCCGACCTTGAAACCAGAGCGAACCGATGGCCGGTCATCGGGCATGAAAAAAGCCAACTCCCTGAGGAATTGGCTTCTTTCGATATTTGGTAGCGGGGACCGGATTTGAACCGATGACCTTCGGGTTATGAGCCCGACGAGCTACCAGACTGCTCCACCCCGCATCAACGTGAGGCGTATTCTACAGCTTTCTTGCGCTGCGTCAATGGTTGGTTAAACGCTCGTGCAGAGCGCCGAGGAGGAGCCATACTGGGTAGTGGGCGCCAGGCAGTGGCGCCTACCACTCGAGACTGGACGCATTGAGCCGCACCGCCGTCGTTGCGGTGTGGGCATCAGGGAGAACCGCATATGACCAACTCAGCACCCGTTGCCTGGGTCACCGGTGGCACCGGCGGCATCGGTACCGCTATCTGCCAGGCCTTGGCCAAGGCGGGCTATCAGGTAGTGGCGGGCTATAACAATCCCGACAAGGCCAAGAACTGGCTGGAAAGCCAGCGCGCCGACGGCTATGACAATATCGATCTGTCGGGCGCCAACCTGGTGGACTACGAGGCCTGCGAGGCCGGCGCGAAGGAGATTCGCGACACTTACGGGCCAGTCAGCGTGCTGGTCAACTGTGCCGGTATCACCCGCGACACCACCATGAAGAAGATGAGCCCGGAGCAGTGGCACGAGGTTATCGACTGCAACCTCAACAGCGTTTTCAACACCTGCCGCTGCGTGATCAACGACATGCTCGAGGAGGGCTATGGACGCATCATCAATATCTCGTCGATCAACGGCCGCAAGGGCCAGTTCGGGCAGGTCAACTACTCGGCGGCCAAGGCCGGGATGCACGGTCTAACCATGGCGCTGGCGCAGGAGACGGCGACCAAGGGCATCACCGTCAACACCCTGTCGCCTGGCTATATCGCCACCGACATGATCATGAAGATTCCCGAGAAGGTGCGCGAGGCGATCCGCGAGACGATCCCCGTGAAGCGCTACGGGACGCCTGAGGAGATCGCCCACGCGGTGGTGTTCTTGGCCGACAAGCAGGCCGGCTATATCACCGGCGCTAACCTGGACATCAACGGCGGTCAGTTCATGGGTTGAGCGCTGCACGCCAGCGCGCGGCATCGTGAATGTTGGTGTCGCTTGGGAACGCGAGGCTGCGGCCTCGCGTTCCGCGTTTCAGGGCGGTGGCAGGCGCAGCAGCTGAGTAAAGATAGCGTCGAGCTCCTGAGCCTCTCGCTGCCACAGTTCGCTGGCTACCGGCCCGGTGGCGAACAGCTCGCGCAACACCTCGTGGAGCTCCTCGGCCTTGCTCAACTCACGGCCGAGCCCTTCGTTGAGGCGCTCGACCTGGATCGCCAGGCGTAGCGGGTCGTCCTGCTGGCCGACGCGGCTGCCGGCCAGCAGCGCCAGATGTACCCGCAGCCGCGCCAGCGACTCCTCGATCTCGTTCGCCGGCGGTGGTTCGCGGCGCTGTGCGTTGCGCAGCCGGTGGGCGCTGAGCAGGTCGCCGCCGAGGCTGTCATCGGCCTCGACGTCGCCAGCCGGCTGGCCACTCAGCACGGCGGCGTCGGCCGCCAGATGGGCGTTGAGCAGCGGTTGCAGGGCTCGCCAGCGGCTGACCTCCTCGCAGACAGCCAGGCGCGCCAGGCGTTCGCGGCGTGCGCGCACGATGCCCGACCAGCGCCGCCGCATGCCGTCGCTGCGGCGCCCGGCGGGCAGCGGCTCGAGGGCCTCGGCCTCGACGATGGCGGCATCCAGGGTGGCAGCGTCCTCGAGCGTCGCCGGCTGCCAGCCGTCGAGGCGGTCGATCAGTGCCTGCATGGCGTCGAGCTGCTGGCGAGCACGCTCTGTACGGTCGTTACGCTCCGCTTCGCGGTTAGCAAAGATGCGGTCGCAGATGCCGCGGAACTCCCGCCAGAGCGCCTGCTCCTCGCCCTTGGGGGCACGACCCAGGCCTCGCCAGCGCTGCTGCAGGCGTTTGGCCTGCTCGGCGCGGCGGTGGCTGGGCTGGTCGCTGTCGAGCAGTGCCTGGGCGGCATCGGTCAGTTCGCGTTTGGCGGCGGCAATGGCCTGGGCGCGCTGGTCGATCAGCGCTTGCAGGCCGTGACGCACGCGGCCGAAGCGGCGCCCGACGGCTTCGGCGCGGTCACGCGGTACCGGTGAGTAGCGCCGCCACTGCTCGCGGGCGCGGTCGCGAATATCGCGCAGTGCGTCGGGGTCGGCCTCGGGGTCGGGCTTGTCGAGCAGCGCTTCGAGCTGTTCGCAGAGCGCTTCGCGGGCCTCGAGGTTGCGCTGGCGCTCGGCGTCGAGCGCTGCGCGCCACGCTGCCAGGCGCTGATGAATGCGGTCCGAACAGGCGCGAAAATGGGTCGATAGCTCGCGGTCGGCGGCGGCATCGCCGAGTGAGGCCCACTCCTTGACCAACTGGCGGTGGCGGCGGTCCAGGGCGGCCTCGGCGAGCTGGGTGTCCGCGGCCAGCTCGGCAATCGCCTGGCACAGCTGGTCGCGTTTGGGGCCGGCAACGAAGCCGCGCCAGTCGCGCAGTTCGGCGAGCTGGGCGCCGAGCCGCTTGAGCGCCGGCTGATGGCGACGGCGGTGCTCCTCGGGCAACTGGTCGAGGCGCTGGCGAAGTCGCTGATGCAGGCGGCTGGCGCTCTTGAAGGCGCCGCGCTCGAGCAGCACGCCGAGCTCGTCGACGTCGCGCTGGAACTGGCTCGGGTCGGGCACGCTGCGGGCTGTCGGCTGCTGTTCGGCGCTGCGTCGGGCGCGGGCCAGCAGCGTGGTGGGAGGCAGGTCGTCGGGCCAGGCGCAGGTCGTCAGAAGGGCCTGCAGCGCCTCACGGTCGCAGGCGGTCAGGGCCTGGTCGAGCTCGGCGGCACGAGCCCGGAAGCGCTCCCAGGCATGGCCGATGCGGTCGTACTCCTCGAGGGCGCGGTCGTAGCGTTGGCGCAGCGTGTCGTCGGGGGCATGGTGGTCCGACAACGCCTGCCAGCGGGTGGCCAGCAGGCGCTTCTGGGCGTGCAGGCTGTCGATGTCCTGGGCGGCCAGGTGCTCGCTGCGGCGCAAGCTTTCGAGGGTCTCTTCCAGGGCCTCGAGCAGCCCTTCGCGGGTCTGGTCGGCATCTTCACGACGCTGGTCGAAGGCGGCATGCACGTGCTGCTGGGCGTCGTGGTCGGTAAGGGTCTTGCGGCACAGCAGGCAGGCGTCCTGGTAGCGCCGCTCCTGCTCGGCGCTGGGCAGGTCCTTGAGTGCCTCCCACTCCCGCTGCAGGTGGCGGTAGCGCCCGGCATAGAGCGGCTCCCAGGCGTGATGGCCGTGCTGCTCCAGGGCGTTGAGGATACGCTCGCGCTCGGCTTCGGCGGCGGCCTGCTGAGCGGCATCGGCACGCAGTGCATTGAGCCGTTCGCGGGCCAGCCGGGCGACCTGCTTGTCGCGACGCGCCTGGCGGACGAGCTGCTGCAGGCCGGCTTCGCTGCTCACCCTGATAGCGGCGGCGTGGCGTACGGCGGCGATGCCGTTCTCGCAGGCCTGGGCGATCAGCGCGGCTTCGTCGTCGTCGCGAAGAGCGGCCACGGCAGCCAGGCGCAACTGCTGGTTGTCACCATGCAGGGCGACCTCTTGGAGTAGGCCCTGGTCACCAAGCTGCGCGACCCAGGCCAAGCGGTCGTCCAGCGGCGTGCTGCCCGCCGCGCCGACCAGCAGTGCGGCAAGGCGTGCGCGCAGTTCGGGGCTGGGGTGGGTATCGACCAGTGCCAGCAACGTGTCGATGGACTCGAAGCGGGCCAGCGCGGCCTGGCGGACCCGCGCATCGGCATCGCCGGTGAGGTGTACGAGGGCGGCACGGCCTTCGTCCTGGATGGGATCGAGCTGGCTGGCGGCCTGCCGGCGACGCTCGGCATCCGGGTGCTGCCAGCGCGGTGCGAACAGCTGACGAAACCAACCTGACATGAAGCTTCCTGGCATGACGCGGCATATCCTTGTGAAAGGCGGGATATTGTTGTTCTCTGCAAATCCCCGACCTGCTATCTAAGCATGTGATGCGGCAGCGGAAAAGGCCTCGGCGCGAGTGCTGTTGCCGACTGGAGACACTGACAAGCCGCGCGGCTGGTCTTATGATCAGTTGCAGGGGCGGCGCCCCTCGCTTAGCTTTACTGTCATCATTCGACCTGGAGTCCGGCCATGAGCCTGAACGTGGACAGGGCCAGCACAGCCTTTACTTTCAAGGGCGGCATGCTGCCCATGACGGTCATGGAACTGATCAGTGCCGATCCCGAGCGTATCCGAGAGCAACTGGCCGGCAAGCTCAGCCAGTCACCGGCATTCTTTCAGCACACGCCGGTGGTGCTCAGTGTCGAGAAGCTCGATGAGCCGCACCTGGCGCTGGAACGCATTTGCGCGGTGTGTCGTGCCCATAAGCTGCTGCCGGTGGCAGTGCGCGGTGGCGCCGACCCGATCAAGCAGTCGGCCTGGGCACTGGGGCTCGGCTGGTTTCCGCCCCAGGAGATCAAGCCGCGTAACCTGGAAAGCGTCGCCGTACCCGCCCCGGAGACCCCGGCGGAGAGCGTGCCGCAGGTGGCCGGCGGCGGGCGCATTCACCGCGGCACGGTACGTTCGGGGCAGCAGCTTACCGCCCCCGATGGCGATCTGGTGGTCATCGGCTCGGTCAATGCCGGTGCCGAAGTGCTGGCAGCGGGTAACGTGCACGTCTACGGGGCGCTGCGCGGCCGTGCCCTAGCCGGCATTCACGGCGATGCCCTGGCCGGCATCTTCTGCCGTGAGCTGCACGCCGAACTGCTCTCGGTGGCCGGCAACTACAAACGTCTGGAAGACATCGATCCGCGACTGCTGGGCAGCGCGGTGCAGGTCCGTCTCAGCGACGACCAGCTGGCCATCGCCGGGCTGACGTGAGCGTGACGACGACACCCCTCATAGCAACAGGAAGCTTATCTTGGCCAAGATTATCGTAGTGACCTCCGGCAAGGGTGGGGTCGGCAAGACTACCAGCGCAGCAGCCATCGCCACCGGGCTGGCGCTGCGCGGCAACAAGACCGTCGTGATCGACTTCGACGTGGGCCTGCGTAACCTCGACCTGATCATGGGCTGCGAGCGACGCGTGGTCTACGACCTGGTCAATGTGATCCAGGGCGAGGCGGGGCTGAACCAGGCCCTGATCCGCGACAAGCGGGTCGACAACCTGCACATCCTGCCGGCCTCCCAGACCCGCGACAAGGATGCCCTGACCAGCGAAGGCGTGGAGAAAGTGCTCGAAAGCCTGTCGGAGGACTTCGATTACATCCTCTGCGACTCACCGGCAGGGATCGAGCGCGGCGCACAGCTGGCGATGTATTTTGCCGACGAAGCGGTGGTGGTGACCAATCCCGAGGTCTCCTCGGTGCGCGACTCCGACCGTATTCTCGGGCTGCTGGCGTCGAAGACCCGCCGTGCCGAGCGCAACCAGGAGCCGATCAAGGAGCATCTGCTGATCACCCGCTACAACCCGGCGCGGGTCGACCACGGTGATATGCTCAATCTCGAGGACATTCGCGAGATCCTGGCCATCGACCTGATTGGCCTGATCCCTGAATCCGAGGCCGTGCTGCGCGCCTCCAACCAGGGCATCCCGGTCACCCACGACGCCAACAGCGATGCCGGTCAGGCCTATACCGACACGGTCTCGCGGCTGCTCGGTGAGGACGTCCCGCTGCGTTTTCATGAGTACCAAAAGAAGAGTCTGCTGAGCCGGGTATTCGGAGGAGGTCGCCGATGAAACTACTGGATTTTCTCAGAGGCGAGCGCAAGAAGAGTGCGTCCGTGGCCAAGGAGCGCCTGCAGATCATCGTCGCTCACCAGCGCGGCCAGCGCGATCAGCCTGACTATATGCCGATGCTGGAGCGTGAGCTGTTGGAGGTGATTCGGCGCTACGTCAAGGTCGAGCAGGATGCCATCAGTATCAGCCTCGACCGCGACGACGACTGCTCGGTGCTCGAACTCAACGTCACCCTGCCGCGCAGCTGAGCCGCCTGCCGGGGTGGCTGAGCGCGGCCCCGGCGATGTGCTAGGCTAGGTGCCCGGCCCGCTGAAGAGAGACGACTATCCCCATGGCGCAGTTCCCTGCCGCGCCGCAGAGTTTTCTGTGGCACGATTACGAGACCTTCGGCGCCGATCCGCGGCGTGATCGTCCCTCCCAGTTTGCCGCCATCCGCACTGATGCCGAGTTCAACGAGATCGGCGAGCCGCTGATGTGGTACTGCAAGCCAGCCGACGACTACCTGCCGCACCCCCAGGCCTGCCTGATCACCGGCATCACGCCACAGCAGGCGCGCCGCCGCGGCATGCCCGAGGCGGAGTTCGCCGGACACATCAATACGGCGATGAGCGAGCCTGGCACCTGTGCACTGGGCTACAACAGCCTGCGCTTCGACGACGAAGTCAGCCGTCACCTGTTCTACCGCAATTTCCTCGACCCCTATGCCCGCGAGTGGCAGAACGGCAACTCGCGCTGGGACTTGATCGACGCCGTGCGCGCCTTCCATGCCCTGCGTCCCGAGGGTATCGAATGGCCGCGGCGTGAAGACGGCGCGCCGAGCTTCAAACTCGAGCACCTCACCGCGGCCAACGGCATCGAGCATGCCGGTGCCCATGACGCGCTGGCCGACGTGCGCGCGACCATCGCCATGGCGCGGCTGCTCAAGACGCGTAATCCGCAGCTGTTCGACTACCTACTGAAACTGCGCAGCAAGCGCGAGGTAGCCAGGCTGCTGGATATCCCCTCGCGCAAGCCGATGCTGCACGTGTCGCGGCGCTACCCGGCGAGCCGCGGCTGCAGTGCGCTGGTAATGCCGCTGGCCGAGCACCCCACCAACCCCAACGGGGTGATCGTCTACGACCTCGGCGACGATCCGGCGCCGCTGTTTTCGCTGTCGCCGGAGGAGATTCGCGCGCGGGTCTTCGTCGGTGCCGACGAGCTGGCCGAAGGCGAGACGCGTATCCCGCTCAAGGTGATCCATATCAACAAGAGCCCGGTGGTGCTGCCGATCAAGGCGGTGACCCCGGACGTCGCCGAACGGCTGTCCCTCGACCGGGCGCGCTGTGAGCAGCACTGGCAGGCGCTGTGCGCCAACCCCGAGGCGGCGCGCAAGGCCGCCGCGGTGTTCGCCGAGCCGCCCCCCGAAGGCCCCCAGGACCCTGATCTGATGCTCTACTCCGGCGGGTTCTTCTCACCGGCGGACCGCCAGCAGATGCAGCGGGTGCGCGACACCGATCCCTGGGAGCTGGGCGAGACCGCCTTCGCCTTCCAAGACCCGCGCCTCGAGGAGATGCTGTTTCGCTTTCGTGCGCGCAGCTACCCCGACACCCTGTCCAGCGAGGAGCAGGCGCGCTGGGAGGAGTTCCGCTGGGCGCGCATGAACGATGCCAGCCTGGGTGGCTTGACCCTGGCCGGCTTTGCGCGCGAGATCGAACGCCTCAACCAGGTGACGCTGGACGACCATGAGCGGCAGGTGCTCGAGGAGCTGGTGATGCATGTCGAGTCGATCGTGCCGCCCCAGGCCTTCGGCTGACGCGAGTCGTCGTAAGCTCAAACTACCGCGCCCGGCCAACTTGGCCGGGCGCGGTGCGTTCAGCCTGCTCAGTCGTCGGGCAGCGGCAGCGGTTCCAGCTCCTCGCTGGCGCTGGCCACGTCGCTGGCCTCGTCGCCGGGGTCGAAGGTCACGTCGACCACCGCCTCGCGGCGCAGGCTCGGCCAGGCCTCGCGCAGCTCGTCGGCGGAAACCTCCATGACCCGTGCGGCGAGGCGCTCGCGGCGGTCGAAGTCGGTATCGCCGTAGGCCAGCGCCTGCCACTGGCGGTTTGTCAGGGCGCCAAGGGAGGTGTCGCGGGTCAGTAGGCGGTCGCGTACCGACTGGCGATAGGCGGCGATGTCGTCGTCCTCAAGCGCCTCCAGGCGCGTCTCGAAGTCGTCGAGGAAGGCATCGATGCGCTCGCCGATGGTGGCGCTGTCGGTCTCCGGTGACTGCACCACCAGCGCCACGCCGGGGGCGTCGAGCAGCGGCGAGTAGCCGGCGTTGACGATATAGCCGAGCTGCTCCTCGGTGCGCAGCCGGGTGTAGAACGGCGTGTCGATGAGCTGGGCAATCACCGCCAGGCGGGCCTGACTGTCGAGGCTGCGGTCGGCACCCTGCAGGTAGCGCAGCACCAGCGACTCCTGGCGCTCGGTGTCGGGATGCAGCGGTGCCAACTGGCTGGCGCGCAGTGGTTCGAGGCGCGGGATATCGCCCTCGCCGAGCTGCGGACGCAGAGCATCGGCGACCATTCGTGCCTCGCGCTCGGCGAGTTCGGCGGGCAGGTTGCCGACCACCATGGCTTCGATACGCAGCTCGTTGAGGAACCGGCGACGGAAGTCACGCAGGTCGTCGGCCTTGAGCTCACGCACCGCCTCGAGTAGCGCCGACGTCGACCACTGGGGACGAATCAGCGCCTCGCCGAGGGTCCGGTAGGCCTGCTGGTGCAGCGCCGTCTGCGGCGCGTTGCGCCACTCGCGCTCGAGGCGGTAGCGCACCCGTTCGACGCTGGCATCGCTGATTTCTCCCTCGATCAGCTGCGACAGCGCCTGGCGCATCAGTAGCTCCTGGCGGTCGCGCCAGCCCGAGAACGACAGCGTCATGCCGCGCGAGTGAGCGTAGGACTCGAAGCGCTGGCCGGCCAGCCGCGCCGGGTAGAAGGCCTCGTTGAGACTGTCGTCGAGCCAGCCGGCCAGCAGCCGGGTCAACGCGGCGTCCCGCGCACTATGCGTGGCCTGGGGGTGCTGCAGGCTGAAGCGCCACTCGACCTTGGGCGTGTTGAAGCCGGCATGGGCCTGGTGCCACAGCGAGAAGCTGTCACCCTCGATCAGCGGGTAGGGCACGTCGTCCTGCTCCTCGAGCAGGGTCAGGTCCTCTGCGATGAAGGGGTTGGGGTCGGGCAGCGCCAGCCCCGATAGCGGCTCGGCTTCCGCCCACCCGGCCGGCTGCTCGACCCGGTAGGGGGCATCGAACCACGGCGAGGTTTCTTCACCCTCCACGTCGGGACCGCTGTAAATGCGCAGCAGGTTGTCCGGGCGCAGCGCCGCGAGGTACTCGGTGATGCGCTCGGCGTCGAAACCGTCCATGCGGTAGGCGGCGTAGTGCACGTCCTCGCGGGGGTAGTAGGCCAGGTTCATGGCCAGGCGCATGGCGCTCTGCAGCGGTGCACCGTGCTGCTGGAAGGTGAACTCCTGCTCGGCGAGGCTGGCCTGCTCGTCGTAGCGCCACTCCTCCAGGCCCTTCTCGTCGATCAGCGCAATGGCCTCGAACAGGCTGGCCTGGATGGTGTCGAGGGCTTCTGCCCCGCTGGGGGTGAGGCTGACCGTCACCGTGAACAGCGCCTGATTGCCGTCGCCGCGGCTGACTCCGGCGGACAGGCCGTCGGCCAGGCCGGCCTCGCGCAGCGCCGCCAGCAGGCTGCCGTCGCCCTCGTGGCCGAGCAGGTTGGCCAGGAAGTCGGCGGGCTTGGTGCGGTACTCGTCGCGGGGGTCGTCGATGGCGAACTGGAAGCGCAGTTCGCGGCTGTCGCGCAGGCTCTGGACCTCGAGAGCCTGGGGCAGGCTGTCGTCGAGTACCAGCGATTCGTCGATGGTCGGCGGCTCGAGGCCGCGATCGGCGATATCGACGAAGCGCTCCTGGACCAGGCCCTCCAGCTCGTCGAGGGGCTGCGGGCCGACCAGCGCCAGGTTCATGACGTTGGCGTCGTAATACTGCTCGTAGAATTCGATGACCCGCTCGCGCAGGCTCGGCTCGTCGTCGGGGCGGTCGGCGAGGGTCTCGCGACTGCCTACCGCAAAGCGCGTGGTGGGATTGTCGGGGTTGAGACGCTGATTGACCACGTCGAGCTGGCGGCGGCCTTCATCGCGCAGCCGCGCCTGATACTCGGAGTGCACGATGCTGCGCTCGCTGGCCAGCTGGTCGGCGTTGAACAGCGGCGAGATGAAGAACTGGCTGAAGCGGTCGAGGGCGCCGGGCAGCGCCTCGGGCTCGATATCGAAGAAGTAGTTGGTATCGCTGGGCGCGGTGAAGGCGTTGTGGTTGCCGCCGTGGCGCGAGATGTAGCTCTGGTAGGCGTCGGCCTCGGGGAATGGCTCGGTGCCCAGGAACAGCATGTGCTCGAGGAAGTGGGCGAGGCCGGCGAGGTCGTCGGGATCCTGGGTGCTGCCGACGCTGACGTTCATCGAGGCGGCGGCCTTGTCGGCTTCCGGGTCGCTGACCAGCAGCACGCTGAGGCCGTTGTCGAGCTCCAGGGTACGGTAGTCGCGGGTGTCGTGGGGGCTCATGTGCGGGGTGTCGACCTCGGCGATACCCGTGTCGTCGGCGTGCAGCGGGGAGACGAACCAGGTGAGCAGCGCGGCGCCGAGCAGGCTAGCCGTCAGTGGGGGCGGCAGGCGCAGCGCGTTGGCGCCGGGCGAGCCGGAAAAAGAGGACGAAAGGCGCATCATGTCTCCTGTGCGGTGGTCCAGCGATGCATGGGGCCGGTGGGGTGAGCACAGGCCCAGTCCTGATGTGAAGGATCATTGACTCGTCTTGATACCGGAAAAGCGCCCAACAGTTCCATCTCTGCCGGGGTCAGCAGTGCGCGGGCTTCCTCCAGTGGGGTAGTTGGGTCGAGCCAGCGGCGCGCCCTGGCCGGTGCGATCACCGCCGGCAGCCGATCGCTGAGCGGCGCCAGCAGTGCGTTACTGGGCACGGTGATCAACGCGCAGGAGTCATGATGTTCGGTCAGGGCCGTGTGGAAGCGACACCACAGGCCGGCTAGCAGCAGCGGCTGGCGCTCGCAGTGGGTGACCAGGAAGGGCTGCTTCATGCGCGGCTGCGGCTTCCATACGTAGATACCGCTGACTGGCACCAGGCAGCGCCGTGCGGCAAAGGCGTCGCGGAACATCGCGCGGGCGTCGAGTGATTCGGCACGGGCGCAGTGGGGGGCGTGGTCGAGGACCTTGAGCCACGGCGGGGTCAGCCCCCAGAAGGCACTGCTCAGGCGCGGGCCGCCGGCGGCATGATGCAGCATCGACAGCGGACGGCGCGGGGCCAGATTGGGGTTGGCGAGCAGCTCGCCGTGCTGCTCGATCCCACCCAGCAGCCGCTCGAGGTCGAGCGTCGGGGCAATATAGAGGCGACCGGCCATGCGCGCTCCTGTCCAGTGGCGAGGCGACAGGGTAACCAACTCGGGCAGTGCGCGAAAGCGACGCGAGCAATGCCGAGCTTGCGTTTGCCGCAGGTATCGATATGCTGTCCGGAAACACTGTTCGAATAGTGCATTCACACGCGAGGAAGCCGATGGCTCGTCCCAGACAGCATGCGCCCGAGGCACTGCATGCCCAGGTCATGGCCGCATGCGATGCCTGGCTGCAGGAGCGCCCCGTGCATACGCTGTCGCTGCGCTCGCTGGCGCGTGAGGTGGGCTGCGCGCCGAGCACCCTGCTCAAGCTGTACGGTAGCTTCGGCAACCTGCTGCAGCACGTCAATGTCGAGACCCTGGGGCGCCTCAAATTAGCCATCGAAGGGTTGGCGGCGGCCAGCCCCGAGCCGCGTCTCAAGGGGCTGGCCACCGCCTACTGGCAGTTCGCCCAGCAGGATCGTCACCGCTGGCAGCTGCTGTTCGACTATCCGCTGGCCGAGGAGGGCGAGCTCGACCAGCGCCAGAGCGACATGATCGAAGCCCTGTTCGTGCGCGTCGAGGCCACCCTCAAGGAGTACCAGCCGGCGCTGGGCGATGCCGAGGCGCGGCGCCTGGCACGCACCCTGTGGGGCAGCGTGCACGGCCTGGTACAGCTGGGGCTCAATCAGCGCCTGGGCTATTGGCAGGATCAGCAGTTGGAAGTCGGTGAGCTGCTCGATCAGCTGTTGACCACCATTCTCGCCGGCTTGCGTCAGCCGCCGAGTGGCTCGTGAGTCGGCTGATCGCCCAGCGCCGCTTCGCCCCGCTGTTCTGGACCCAGGCCCTCGGGGCGCTCAACGATAATCTGCTGCGCACCCTGCTGCTGCTGGTGCTGGTCTTTGCCACGCTGCCCGACGACCCGATGCGTCAGGGCCTGGCGACCAATCTGGCCGCGGGGCTCTTCATCCTGCCGTTCCTGCTGTTCTCCGCCTGGGGCGGGTCGCTGGCAGACCGCCTCGACAAGCAGCGCCTGATTCGCCGCCTCAAGCTGTTCGAGCTGGGTATCATGCTGCTCGCCGCGGCGGTGGTGTGGTGGGAGAGCCGGCCGCTGCTGTATGGCCTGCTGCTATTGATGGGCGTGCAGTCGGCGCTGTTCGGCCCGGTCAAGTACGCCATCCTGCCCCAGCATCTGGCGCCCACCGAGCTGGTGCGCGGCAATGCCTGGGTGGGTCTCGGCACTTTCGCGGCGATCCTCGCCGGTACCCTGCTGGCCGGGCTGGTGGCCACCCTGCCGCCGGGCGCGGCACGGCCGGTGGCGGTGCTGGCCCTGCTGGCAGTGGCCGTGACCGGCCTGGCGACGAGCCTGATGATTCCTCCGGCCCCCCCGTCGGCGGGCAGCGACACGGCGGTGCGGCATCCCTTTGGAAGCATCTGGGCGGTGCTCGGCGACAGCCTGCGCGCGCCCCAGCTGCTGCCGGCGATGCTGGGGATCAGCGCATTCTGGTTCCTGGGCACCTGCTACTTGACGCTGCTGCCGGCCTGGGCCAGCCAAGTCGCTGGCGGCCAGGCCTCGGCCTTCAACCTGTTGCTGGCGGCGTTTGCGCTGGGCGTGGGGGCCGGAGCGATGCTCTGTGCGCGGCTCTCGGCGGGGCGTCTCGAGCTCGGGCTGGTGGTGCTGGGGGCGCTGTTGATGGGCGTCGGCGGCCTGTGGCTGGCCGGTTCGGCGCCGCTGGCGCTATCCGCCGCGACCTTGAGCGAGCTGCTGCTGCAGCTCGGCTTCTGGCGCATGCTGGCGGCGCTGGGGCTGGTGGGCATTGGTGGCGGGCTGTATATCGTGCCGCTCTACACCCTGATTCAGGTGCTCAGTCGCGAGCGACAGCGGGCGCGGATGATCGCCGCCAACAACATCTTCAATGCATTGCTGATGCTGGTCGCAGCGCTGTTCGGCATGCTGATGCTGGGCGTGGCGGGGGTCGGCCTGCCGGCCTTCGTCGCCAGCCTCGGCGGCATCGCCCTGCTGATCGGGCTGGGGTTGTTGGTGCGCGGGCCGCGGCCGCTGCTGCGGCTGCTGATCTTCGCCCTGGTGCATCTGATCTACCGCCTCAAGTTTCGCGGCCGTCAGCATATTCCGGCGCGCGGCGCGGCGCTGGTGGTGTGCAATCATGTCAGCTTCATGGATGCGCTGGTGATCGGTGGCGCCAGCCCGCGTCCGCTGCGCTTCCTGATGGATCGACCGATCTACGAGTCGCCGTGGCTCAACTGGTGGTTTCGTATCGTCGGGGCGATCCCGGTGGACGCCGATCGTCGCGACCCGGGCAGCGTGCGCCGCGCGCTTGACGAGGTCAGTCATGCGCTGCGCCACGGCGAGGTGGTAATGCTGTTCCCCGAGGGCCGGCTGACGCCGGATGGCGAGATCCAGCGCTTCCGCCGCGGGCTGGATATCATCCTGGCACGCGATCCGGTGCCGGTGGTGCCGGCGGGGCTGGCCGGACTGTGGGGGTCGTGGACCTCGCACCAGGGCGGGCGGGCGTTGACCAAGTGGCCGCGCCGCTTCCGCGCACGGGTGGCGCTCTACTTCGACGAGCCGCTGTCGCCACAGCAGGCGCGCTGCGGGGTGCTCGAGGCGCGGGTGCGCGAGCTCAAGGCCGAAGCCGACCGCTGGGCGCAACCCGTTCTGCGAAGCGAGGGCTGAAGGCCCTGCGAGGTGGGGGGCTAAGTCG
The DNA here is from genome assembly GCF_010977575.1 of Halomonas socia. Classification (GTDB taxonomy): domain Bacteria; phylum Pseudomonadota; class Gammaproteobacteria; order Pseudomonadales; family Halomonadaceae; genus Franzmannia; species Franzmannia socia. The sequence continues at coordinate 813,366 of NZ_CP048812.1, read as the reverse complement.
CTTAGCCGCGGCGTGGCGCGCGGCGGCTATGCTGCCAGCAGCGCGCCGAGGTGATCAGCTTGTCCTTGACCTGCAGGATCTCCATGCGGGTGGTGCCGACCTGCAGCGAGGCGGGGCCATCGGGAAATGATTCGAGGTGCTCGAGGATCAGGCCGTTGAGGGTCTTGGGGCCGTCGGTGGGCAGTTGCCAGCCCAGCGACTTGTTGATCTCGCGGATATTGGCAGTGCCTTCGATCACGTAGCTGCCGTCGTCCTGCAAGTGTATCTCCTGATGCATCCCCGCCACATCGGTGGTGAACTCGCCGACGATCTCCTCCAGGATGTCTTCCAGGGTCACCAGGCCCTCCACGTCGCCGTACTCGTCGACCACGATGCCGATGCGCCGCTTCTGCTGCTGGAAGTTGAGCAGTTGGGTGTGTAGCGGCGTCGACTCGGGAATGAAATAGGGCTCGCGGGCCTCCTGCACGATCGAGGCCTTGGTGACCTCGCGCTTGGACAGGAAGCGCGCCGCGTTGCGCAGGTGCAGCATGCCGATGATGTTGTTGATATCGCCCTTGAAGACCGGGATGCGGGTGTGCTGGCTGGTGCGGATCTGCGCCAGGATACTCTCCAGGTCGTCCTCGAGGTCGATGCCTACCACCTCGTGGCGCGGCACCATGATGTCGTTGACGGTGACGTTCTCGAGATCGAGGATCGACAGCAGCATGGCCTGGTGGCGATGCGGGATCAGCGTGCCGGCCTCGTGGACTACGGTGCGCAGCTCGTCGCGGGTCAGGTTGTCGGCGCCGCCGTCGATGCTCTTGACGCCGATCAGCTTGAGCAGGCCGTTGGAGATGGCATTGACCAGCCACACCAGCGGGTAGAGCAGTTTGAGCAGTGGCTCGAGGATCACCGAGGCCGGGTAGGCAATGCGCTCGGGCTTCACCGCGGCGTAGGTCTTGGGGGTCACCTCGGCAAAGATCAGAATCACGATGGTCAACACCAGCGGTGCTATTGCCGGGCCGGTAACGTCACCGAAGAAGTGGATGGCGAGCACCGTGGCGATCGCTGCGGCCAGATTGTTGACCAGGTTGTTGCCGATCAGGATGACGCCGATCAGGCGGTCGGGTCTGGCCAGCAGGCGCATCACCCGCTTGGCGGCGCGCTCGCCGCTGCCGGCCTGGTGGCTCAGGCGGTAGCGGTTGATCGACATCATGCCGGTTTCGGAACTGGAGAAGAACGCCGACAGGCAGATAAGTAGAAACAGTAGGCCGAACAGCAGTCCCAGCGGGAAGTCGTCGCTCAAGTTGGGTGAGTCCTCAATGGCATGTCAGGCTCGTTTGTAGGGATTCGGCAATGGCCTGTCAAGGCGCGACGGCAGCCGCTCAACTGCGCTGGAAGATGATCTCGAGCACGAACTTGCTGCCAAAGTAGGCGAGCAGCAGCAGCAGAGTGCCGCCCAGCGTCCAGCGCACCGCGCGCAGGCCGCGCCAGCCGCGGAAGTGGCGACCGGCAAGCAGGATCGCAAACAGCACCCAGGCGGCCAGCGACAGGATCGTCTTGTGTGCCAGGTGCTGGGCGAACAGGTTGTCGAGGAACACGAAGCCACTGGCGATCGACAGGGTGAGCAGCAGCATGCCGGCCCAGACCAATTCGAACAGTACTCGCTCCATGGTGGTCAGCGGCGGCAGTGCCTGGACCATGCCGCGGATATGGTGATGGCGCAGGGCCTGGTTCTGCAGCCCCACCAGCACCGCCTGTACCGCAGCGATGGCCAGCACCGCAAAGGCCAGCGTCGAGCTGATCACGTGCAGCGCGATACCCGGGGTCAGGCCGCTGTCGCGGGCCGGGGCGGGCAGGCCCACCGCCAGCAGCAGGGTCGCGGCGGCCAGCGGGAACAGCGCGGTGGCAGCATTGATGATCGGCTTGACCAGGCTGCCGCCGAGCAGCACGGCAGTGATCACCGCGCTGAGTACTGCGGCACTGGCCGACAGCCCCAGCCATAACCCGTCGGCCTCGCGCATCATGGCCGCGATCACCAGCGCATGGCAGAGCAGTGCCGCCATCCCCACCCCACGCACCAGCGCCGGGCGCGGCGGCACGCGGCGCACCAGCGCCAGGCCCTGCCAGGAGGCCGCGCCGAGATAGAGAATCATGGCAAGAAGGGCAAAAGGGAGCGCCTGCATCGGTAGCTGTCCATGCGCCGTCGAGGTCGGCTGTTGACGAGAAATGTCACCTGAGCCGCTACTATACCCAATCCACTCGACGCCGCCCAGCCAGCGCCATGGAGACTGACCCGGGTTGTGCGTATAATCGGCCCCCAACGCCAAGGCACCGTTGCCGGAGAGGCCCCATGTTCGAGAATCTGTCGGAGCGTCTATCGAAGACGCTCAAGTCCATCAGCGGTCACGCCAAGCTGACCGAAGACAACATCAAGGATACCCTGCGCGAGGTGCGCCGAGCACTGCTCGAGGCCGACGTCGCGCTGCCGGTGGTCAAGGCCTTCATCGACCGGGTGCGCGAGCGCGCGGTGGGCCAGGAAGTGTCCAGGAGCCTGTCGCCGGGCCAGCAGTTCGTCAAGATCGTCCAGCAGGAGCTCGAGGCGGTCATGGGCGAGGCCAACGAGGGGCTCAACCTCAAGGGCTCGCCGGCGGTGGTGCTGATGGCCGGCCTGCAGGGCGCAGGCAAGACCACCTCGGTGGCCAAGCTGGCGCGCTTTCTCAGGGAGCGCGAGAAGAAGAAGGTGCTGGTGGTTTCCGCCGACGTCTACCGCCCGGCGGCCATCGACCAGCTCGAGACCCTGGCCAGTGAGGTCGGCGTCGATTTCTTCCCCTCGCGCTCCGACCAACAGCCGGTGGCGATTGCCGAGGCAGCGATCAAGCACGCCAGGATTCAGTTCCATGACGTGGTGCTGGTCGACACCGCCGGCCGCCTGGCCGTAGACGACGCGATGATGGCCGAGATCCAGGCGCTGCATAAGGCCGTCTCGCCGCAGGAAACCCTGTTCGTGGTCGACGCCATGACCGGCCAGGACGCCGCCAACACCGCCAAGGCCTTCCACGAGGCGCTACCGCTGACCGGGGTGATCCTGACCAAGGCCGACGGTGATGCGCGTGGCGGTGCCGCGCTGTCGGTGCGCCATATCACCGGCAAGCCGATCAAGTTCATGGGCATGGGCGAGAAGGTCGATGCCCTGGAGCCCTTCCACCCCGACCGAGTGGCGTCACGTATCCTCGGCATGGGCGACATGCTGTCGCTGATCGAGGAGGCCGAGCGCACCGTCGACAAGGCCAAGGCCGACAAACTGGCCAAGAAGGTCAAGAAGGGCGATGGCTTCGACCTCGAGGACTTCCGCGACCAGCTCCAGCAGCTCAAGAAGATGGGTGGCATGGGCGGCCTGATGAGCAAGCTGCCGGGCATGGGGCAGATGGCCGAGGTGGCCCAGGGCCCCGGGCCGGAGAAAGAGCTCGGCAAGCTCGAGGCGCTGATCAACTCGATGACGCCCAAGGAGCGCCACAAGCCGGAGATCATCAACGGCTCGCGCAAGCGTCGCATTGCCGCCGGTGCCGGCCTGCAGGTGCCCGACCTCAATCGCCTGCTCAAGCAGCACAAGCAGATGCAAAAGATGATGAAGAAGGCCGGCAAGAAGGGCGGCATGCAGAAGATGATGCGCGGCATGTCGGGCATGATGGGCGGCGGAGGCCCGGGTGGCCCAGGCGGCCCGATGGGTGGCGGTGGCATGGGTGGTCCCGGCGGCCTGCCGTGGCGCTGAGCGCTCGGCCAAGGTGGAAAAAGGTTTCCATCCAGGGTCGTTTTCCGTAGAATGCTGCGTCTTCGTGGCAGGACCGCGCGATCAACCGCGGTCCCTCGACCGAGCAGCAGTAAGCATATGACATTTCAGCAACTCCAACCGAAGGACTGTTAACGCAATGGTTACCATTCGTCTGGCACGTGGTGGCGCCAAGAAGCGTCCCTTCTATCACCTGACTGTAAGCGACTCGCGCAAGTCTCGTGACGGCCGCTTCATCGAGCGCGTCGGCTTCTTCAACCCGGTGGCCCGCGGCCAGGAAGAGCGTCTGCGCGTCGACCTCGACCGTGTGACCCACTGGCAGAGCCAGGGCGCCCAGGTCTCCGACCGCGTCGCCGAACTCCTCAAGGAAGCCCGCAAGCAGGCCTGAGCCTGATGCGTGACGCCGTGAGAGAGTCATTGGCCGGCCCCGAGACGGGCAGCGACGACCAGTACGTGGTGCTGGGCAAGTTGACCAGCCCCTACGGGGTCAAGGGCTGGCTGAAGGTGTATTCGTACACCAGCCCGATAGACGGCATCCTCGACTACCCCGAGTGGCAGCTGCGCCTCGACGGTAATACCGTCACCCGGCGCCTCAGCCAAGGGCGGCGCCAAGGCAAGGGCCTGGTCGCCAGTCTCGAGGGAGTGGCGTCGCGCGAGCTGGCCGAGCAGTGGGCCGGGGCAGAGATACTGCTGCCCAAGGATGCCCTGCCGCGCCTCGCGTCGGGTGAGTACTACTGGCATCAGCTGGAAGGCCTGCGGGTGATCACCCGCGATAACGTCGACCTGGGCCGCGTCAGCTACCTGTTCGAGACCGGCGCCAACGACGTGCTGGTGGTCAGGGGCGACGCCGAGGCCGTCGACGACAAGGAGCGGCTGCTGCCGTTTCTGCCCGACCAGGTGGTGTGCGAGGTGGATCTCGAAGCCGGGCGAATGACGGTGGACTGGGATCCCGACTTCTAGCTGTCTGGAAATACTGCCGTGTGGATTGGGGTTGTCTCGCTGTTCCCGGAGATGTTCGATGCGATCGGCCGTTACGGCGTAACGGGGAGAGCGGTGAAACAGGGGCTGCTGGAACTGGAATTCTGGAATCCCCGGGACTATGCGACGGACAAGCACCGCACGGTGGATGACCGCCCCTATGGTGGCGGCCCGGGCATGCTGATGAAGGTCGAGACCCTGCGTGCGGCGATCCACGCCGCCCGTGATCGCGCCGAAGCCGCCAGTGGCGGGCCGGCCAAGGTGATCTATCTCTCGCCCCAGGGGCGAGTGCTGGATCAGCAGGGCGTGCAGGAACTGGCCCGCGGTGGCCCGCTGGTCGTGGTGGCGGGGCGCTACGAGGGCATCGACGAGCGGGTGGTCGAGGCCGATATCGACGAAGAGTGGTCGATCGGCGACTACGTGCTCAGTGGCGGCGAGCTGCCGGCCATGGTGCTGATAGACGCCGCGGCGCGGCTGGTCCCGGGGGTGCTGGGCCATCAGGATTCGGCGGTCGAGGACTCGTTCAACGACGGCCTGCTGGACTGCCCGCACTATACGCGCCCCGAGGCGATCGACGGGCGTAGGGTGCCGGACGTGCTGCTCAGCGGCCATCACGGCGAGATTCGCCGCTGGCGCTTGAAGCAGTCGCTGGGGCGCACCTGGCTACGTCGCCCCGAACTGTTGCAGGACAAGGCCTTGAGCCGCGAACAGCGTAAGCTGCTCGACGAGTTCATCGCCGACTACGCCGACCAGGCGGAGGTGCAGGGCACTCGCCCCGAGTCGGACGTCTGAGACGTCGGCCGGCGAGGCACCTGTGTCACACACCAGCGATTCCCGCGTCATCGCAGCAGCGACGAGCGTCGGGGTCACAGCCAGACGGCATGGCCGCTGGCATCAATGTATCGAGGAGCTAGCAATGAGCAGCAAGAACAAGGTGATCCAGGCGATCGAAGCCGAGCAAATGTCCAAGGAAATTCCGGCCTTTGCCCCGGGCGACACCGTGGTCGTTCAGGTCAAGGTCAAGGAAGGTAGCCGCGAGCGTCTGCAGGCATTCGAGGGCGTGGTCATTGGCAAGCGCAACCGCGGCCTCAACTCCGCCTTCACCGTGCGCAAGATATCCCACGGCGTCGGCGTCGAGCGTACCTTCCAGACCTACAGCCCGCTGGTTGCAGCCATCGACGTCAAGCGTCGCGGCGACGTGCGTCAAGCCAAGCTGTACTATCTCCGCGAGCGCAGCGGCAAGTCCGCTCGCATCAAGGAAAAGCTGGCCTAAGCGATATTCCGCGATGGCTACGGCGCGCCCTGCGGTGCGCCTGGCGAGACCCCGTCACCGCTTGCGCGGGGCGGGGTCTCGTTGCATTCAGGGCTGGCGATTAACCGAGTGAGGGGCAATGCAGGATAGTGAGCGGATCGATGCGTTTCTCGACGCCCTGTGGCTGGAGCAGGGGGCCAGCGAGCATACCCTGGCCGCCTATCGCCGTGATCTGAGCGCCTGGGCAGCCTGCCTCGCCGAGCACGGCGAGACGCTGCTGGCGCCCGGCGATACGCGGCTCGCTGCCTGGCTGGAGGCGCGTCGAGGGGCTGGCTACCAGCTGCGCAGCAATGCCCGGCTGCTGTCGAGCCTGCGGCGCTTCTACCGCTGGGCGCTGGGCGAAGGTCTGCTCGACCGCGACCCGCTGGCCGAGATACGGCTGCCGCGGGTGCGTCCCCATCTGCCCGATACCCTCGACGAGGACGAGGTGGAGCGGCTGCTGGCGGCGCCGGATACCGACACGCCGCTGGGCCTGCGCGATCGCACCATGCTCGAGGTGCTATATGCCGGGGGGCTGCGGGTCTCGGAGCTGGTGGGACTGAGCGTGGATGCCATCAACCCGCGCCAGGGCGTGGTGCGGGTGCTGGGCAAGGGCGACAAGGAGCGACTGGTGCCGCTCGGCGAGGAGTCGCTGTCATGGCTGGAGCGCTATCTGCGCGGCGGGCGTGGCGCGCTGATGATGGATATCACCCGGCCGCCGCTGTTTCCCGGCCGCCGCGACGGTTTCATGACACGCCAGACGTTCTGGCATCGCATCAAGGCGCATGCACGCACCGCCGGCATCAACAAGCCGCTGTCGCCGCACACCCTGCGCCATGCTTTTGCCACGCACCTGTTGAATCATGGCGCCAATTTGCGTGTCGTACAGCTGCTACTGGGTCATAGCGATCTGTCGACGACCCAGATTTACACGCATGTCGCCCAGGCGCGCCTGGAAACGCTGCATGCCGATCACCATCCTCGAGGTTGAACATGACGTCATCACTGCCCGCCCTGCTGAGCCGCCTGCTGGCCGCCTCCCTCATCGCCGTCAGCGCTTCCGCGCTGGCATCCACGCACCAGCAGCTGGCCGAGCGGCTGACCGTCAACGGCGAGCCGATGCCGGTGGAAGAGGTGCGCGAGACGCCGCTGCCGGGCTTCTTCGAGGTGCGCCTGGAGAACGGCGAGACCTTCTACAGCGATGCCGCAGGCGAGTATTTCGTGGTTGGCGACATCTACCAGAATGCCGACAGTGGCCTGGTCAACATCACCGAGCAGGGGCGCAATGAGGCCCGCGCCCAGCAACTGGCGAGTATTGCCGAGCAAGACAAGGTAGTCTTTCGCGGAGCCGAGAGCCGGGCGGTGGTCAATGTCTTCACCGATCCCACCTGCCCTTACTGCCGCAAGCTTCACCAGGAGATACCGCAGCTCAACGCCATGGGCATCGAGGTGCACTACCTGGCATTTCCGCGCTCGGGCATGAATGCCGAGGGCGGACGCATCCTGCAGCAGGTCTGGTGTGCCGATAGCCCCAGTGAGGCGATGAGTGCCGCCAAGCGCGAAGCGCGTCTCGACAACGGCCATGACTGCGACAATCCGGTCGAGGATCAGTATCATCTGGGCATGGATGTCGGCGTTCAGGGCACGCCGGCGATCATCCTGCCGGATGGCCGCATGGTGCCGGGCTACGTACCCGCCGAGCGCCTGGCAGAGATGCTCGATATCAATCAATAAGGCGTCTGGCGCTCGCTGCGACACGCCATCATACAAGCAAGGGGAGAGCGATTTGAAACCGGTAAGAGTGGGAATCTGTGGTTTGGGTACCGTCGGCGGCGGCACCTTCAATGTGCTGACACGCAATGCCGATGATATTGCGCGTCGCGCCGGCCGGCCGATCGTCATCGAACAGGTGGCGATGCGTCGCGACAATCCGGACTGCGATACCACTGGCGTCAAGACCACCAGCGACGTGTTCGAGGTGGCCCGCAACCCCGACATCGACGTACTGGTCGAGCTGATCGGGGGCTATGACGTGGCCCGCGAGCTGGTGCTGACCGCCATCGAGAATGGCAAGCACGTGGTCACCGCCAACAAGGCGCTGATTGCCGTACACGGCAACGAGATCTTCCATGCCGCCCACGAGAAAGGCGTGATCGTCGCCTTCGAGGCCGCGGTGGCGGGCGGCATCCCGGTGATCAAGTCGCTGCGCGAGGGCCTGGGCGCCAACCGTATCCAGTGGCTGGCCGGCATCATCAATGGCACCGGCAACTATATCCTCACCCATATGCGCGATGAGGGCCGTGCCTTCGAAGACGTGCTGGCCGAAGCCCAGGCGCTGGGCTATGCCGAGGCCGACCCGACCTTCGACATCGAGGGCATCGACGCCGCCCACAAGCTGACCATTCTCGCCTCGATCGCCTACGGCGTGCCGCTGCAGTTCGAGAAGGCCTATACCGAGGGCATCTCGCGGATCACCGCCGAGGACATCGAGCAGGCCGACAACCTCGGCTACACCATCAAGCACCTGGGCATCTCCAAGCGCACCGATGAGGGTTTCGAGCTGCGCGTGCATCCCACCCTGATCCCCAAGGAGCGGCTGCTGGCCAACGTGCACGGCGTCAAGAACGCCATCGCAGTGATGGGCGATGCGGTGGGCCCGACGCTCTACTACGGCGCTGGCGCCGGTGCCGAGCCGACCGCCTCGGCGGTGGTCGCCGACCTGCTCGACGTGGCCCGTGATATCACCACCGCTCACCATTACCGGGTGCCCTACCTGGCCTTCAGCGGCATCACCGATGTCGAGAACAACCTGCCGATGCTGCCCATGGAAGACATCGTCACCGCTTACTACCTGCGGCTGCTGGCGGTGGATCGCCCGGGTGTACTGGCGCGCGTGGCGACGATTCTCTCCGAGCAGGGCATCTCCATCGAGGCGATCATTCAGAAGGAAGCCACCGAGGGTGAGCTGGTGCCGATCATTCTGCTGACTCACCGCACCCGCGAAAAGAACATGAACGATGCGATCCGCCAGCTCGAGTCGCTGGCCGATGTCGCCGGCCCGCTGACCCGTATTCGGGTAGAGAGCCTCGACGAGCAGGAATGATATCAGCTACGGGCCACGGGCTACGGGCAGTGAGCGCAGGGCGCTCGAAGCCCAGGGCTCGCAGCCCGATGCCCACGGAGTGAACCAATGCGCTATATCAGTACCCGCGGGCAGGCGCCCGCGCTCTCCTTCGAGGATGTCGTGCTGACCGGGATGGCCAGCGACGGTGGCCTCTATGTGCCGGAGCAGATCCCGCAGCTGAGCCGTGACGACCTGGCGGCGATGGCCGGGCTCTCCTATGCCGAGATCGCCTTTCGGGTGATGAAGCCGTTCGTCAACGGCGAGATCGACGACGAGACGTTTCGCGGCATCGTCACCGAGGCCTATGCCACCTTCAGCCACGACGCGGTGGTACCGCTCAACCAGCTCGACGCCAACCACTTCCTGCTCGAGCTGTTCCACGGCCCGACGCTGGCCTTCAAGGACGTCGCCCTGCAGCTGCTCGGCCGGCTGCTCGACCACTTCCTCAGCAAGCGCGGCGAGCGTGCGGTGATCATGGGTGCCACCTCCGGCGACACCGGCTCCGCCGCCATCGAGGGCTGCCGCCACTGCGACAACCTCGATATCTTCATCCTCCACCCGCACAACCGGGTCTCCGAGGTGCAGCGCCGCCAGATGACCTCGGTGCTCGCCGACAACGTCTTCAATATCGCCATCGAGGGCAACTTCGACGACGCCCAGGCGATGGTCAAGGCCAGCTTCGCCGACCAGTCGTTCCTCGGCGGCACCCGGCTAGTAGCGGTCAACTCGATCAACTGGGCGCGCATCATGGCCCAGATCGTCTACTACGTGGCTGCCGGCGTGGCGCTGGGCGCGCCGCATCGCCAGGTCAGCTTCTGCGTGCCGTCGGCCAACTTCGGCAACGTCTTCGCCGGTTATATGGCGTCGCGCATGGGGCTGCCGGTCAAGCAGTTCATCATCGCCACCAACGCCAACGACATCCTGCACCGCACCCTGGCCGCCAACGACTTCTCCAAGCAGGAGCTCAAGGCGACCCTGGCGCCGTCGATGGATATCGTGGTGTCGTCCAACTTCGAGCGCCTGCTGTTCGAGGCCTACGAGCGTGACGGCGAGGCGGTTCGCCAGCTGCTCGAGCGCTTCCAGGCCGAGCCCACGGCGCTGGCTGAGGCGCCGCTCGAGCGGCTGCGCTCGCTGTTCGCCAGCCATAGCGTCGACGATGCCACCATCCTCGAGGTGATCCGCGAGGCGCACCACCGCACCAAGGAGCTGCTCGACCCGCATACCGCCACCGGCTATCGCGCCGCCGAGCGGGCGCGGGCCGATGCCGCCACGCCGATGATCACCCTGGCCACCGCCCACCCGGCCAAGTTCGCCGAGGCGGTGGTCAAGGCCGGCTTCCCGGGTGTGCCGCTGCCGCCGCATATGGACGACCTGCTGGAGCGCGAGGAGCGCTATAGCGTGCTGCCGGCGGAGCTGGACAAGGTGCAAGCGTTCGTGGCCGAAAATCGTCGTTAGTCTCCAGCAAGCTACCTCGCCAAGGTAGCGAGGGCATAGGGGGCAGGTCGAAGAGGAGGTTTTTGCCATGGGTGAGGAGCATCGCTCCGAACGGGCTGGCCATGGATGGCCAGCCCCGGTCCTGCAAGCGGAGCAGGATGCGTGAGCGAAGCAGGGCAAAAGTAGCGCCCTGGGATGGGTTCACAGCGCCTCCTCGTAGACCTGTCGCCGGCTAGCCCGAGCGGGAGGCGATGGGGCTAGAGCACTCGTGAAGGCTGGCTTCGGCGTCCCTTCTCGATGCCAACGGCCCGTCCTCCGGCCCCGGTACTCATACAACACCCCTAGTTGCAGCAGGAGCCACGCTTGGACGTGATAGCCCCCACCGACCTGCATAGCCGGCTCACGCCGCGGCTGGAGTCGCGCCCCCGCGACGCAGCGCTTTATGCTCGCGCCCAGCGCGAAGGGCTCTCCGAGCTGCAGGCGCGGGTGCTGGCCGGTCGCCTGGCCGGCTATCAAGGCGAGATCGAGGCGCTGGTGTCGCCGAGCCTGCGCCACCTCGCCCACCCCGAGCGGCTCGCCGATGGTCGCCGCGCCGCCGAGCGCATCGCCCAGGCGGTGATGGAGGGCGAGCACATCGGCATCCTCACCGACTACGACGTCGACGGCATCACCTCCCACGTGGTAATCCTGCGCACCCTCACCGAGCTGTTCGGGGTGCCGGCCAGCCGCCTGCACAGCCTGATCGGCCACCGCATCAACGACGGCTACGGTATCAGCCTGCCGCTGGTGGAACGCGCGCTGCGCCTTACGCCGCGACCGAGCCTGGTGATCACCGCCGACTGCGGCAGCAGCGACGAGCCGCGCATCGCCCGGCTCAAGGCGGAAGGTATCGACGTGGTGGTCAGCGACCACCACGCGCTGCCGCTGGAGGGGCCGCCGGCCTCGGCCTATGCCTGCGTCAATCCGACCCGCGACGACTGCAACTACCCCGACCCGACTATTGCCGGCTGCATGGTGGCCTGGCTGACCATGTCGCTGGCCCGCCAGGTGCTGATCGAGTGGGGCGCGCTGCCGGACTCGACGCCCAAGCTCTCGCCGTGGCTCTCCTACGTGGCGCTGGGCACGGTGGCCGACTGCGTGTCGCTGGGCGGCAGCCCGGCCAACCGCGCCGTGGTCAGCCACGGCCTGACACTGATCAACCGCATGGACGCCGCCTGCTGGCGGGCCATGGCCGAGCGCCTCGGTGCCGACAGCGTGCCCTTCGACGCGGAGACCCTGGCCTTCCAGATGGGGCCGCGGATCAACGCCCGCTCGCGGCTCGACGACCCCTATGCGGCGCTGCACTTCATGCTCGCCGAAGAGGATCACCAAGCCCAGTGCCATCTCGAGGTGCTGGATCAGGACAACCAGTCGCGCAAGGCCATCGAGGCCGATATGGCCGAACAGGCCCGGGCGCTGGCCCAGCCGCAGCTGGCCGCCGACGCGCCGCTGCTGCTGGTGTATCTGGAGCAGGGCCACGCCGGGGTACAGGGCATCGTCGCCTCGCGGCTGGTACAGGCCTACGGCCGCCCGACCCTGGTGCTGACCCCGGCGGTCCAGCCTGGCATGCTGACCGGCTCGGGGCGCTCCATCGAGGCGCTGCACCTGCGCGATGCCCTGCAGCGTGCTCACGAGCTGGCGCCGGAGGCGCTGCCGCGCTTCGGTGGCCACCGCGGGGCGGCGGGGGTCGGCGTGCCCGTCGACCAGCTCGAGGCGTTTCACGCCGCGCTGAGCCAGGCGGTCAGCGAACAGCTGGGGGAGGTCGAGCTCTATCCGCGCATCCTCACCGACGGCGAGCTCAACGCCGCGCAGCTCAGCCTGGCCAGCCTCGACGAGCTGGCGGCGTTGGCGCCCTACGGCCGCGAGTTCGATGCTCCGCTGTTCGAGGGCGACTTCCTGGTCGAGTCGCTGCGTCCGGTGGGGGCCGAGGGCAACCACCTGATGCTCGAGCTGTCCCGCGAGGGCGTCAGCCTCAAGGCGATCTGGTTCCGCGCCCTGACCCCAGGCGAGCTGCCGCCCTTCGGGCTCGGCGCGACGCTGCGCTGCGCCTACAAGCTCAACCGCAACCGTTGGCGTGGGCGCGAGAGCCTGCAGTTGATGATCGAGCACGCCGAGCCGCGCTAACCCGACCTTCGCTCACTGACCTTTCAGGCAAACCCTAATCCACTCAATCGCTAGCCCACAAGGACGCATGAATGGAAGAGACCGACCTTCCTCAGGATCCGCATCGCCCCTACGAGGACGTGATGGCGATGCTGCTCGGCACCCTGCTGGTGGCACTGGGGGTGCACTTCTACAGCCAGGCGCTGCTGCTCACCGGCAGCACCGCGGGCATGGCGTTTCTGGTCCAGTACGCCACCGGCTGGCGCTATCGGTGATCGGCGCGCTGGTGCTCAACCTGATCGTGGCGCTGAATCACAAGCCCGGGCGCTATATGGGCGTCAGCTAAGAGGGTGTCTACAAAAGGGCTGCACTCGACAATACGTCGTTAAAAATTGACTCAATATGCTCATTTACACCCCGTAAACTCCGCTATTTCGTCAATTTTTGCCTCGTCTTGCCTTCGTTCGCCTGTTTTGTAAACACCCTCTAAGGGTGGTCAACGCTTGGCCAGCCAGAACCACCAGACGATGGCGGCGATCAGCGCAAGGCCGGCGAGATTGACGACCCAGCTCATGAGGCGGCCTCCTGACGCGGCTTCCACAGCCGCAGGCGGTTGGCGTTGCTGACCACGGTGATCGACGATAGCGACATGGCCGCCCCGGCGATCATCGGCGATAGCAGCATGCCGGTGAAGGGGTAGAGCACCCCGGCGGCGATGGGGATGCACAGGCTGTTGTAGCCGAAGGCGCCCCACAGGTTCTGCTTGATGTTGGCAAGCGTGGCGCGGCTGATCTCGATGGCGTCGGCGACGCCGTGCAGCGAGCCGCGCATCAGGGTGATGCCGGCGCTCTCGATGGCCACGTCGGTGCCCTGGCCGATGGCGAAGCCGACATCGGCGCGGGCCAGGGCCGGGGCGTCGTTGATGCCGTCACCGACCATGCCCACCACCTCGCCGGCCTGCTGCAGGCGTTCGATCTCGGCGTGCTTGTCCTCGGGCAGCAGCCCGGCGCGGAAGTCATCGATGCCCACCTCGCGGGCAATGGCCGCCGCAGTGTGCGGGTTGTCGCCGGTCAGCATCACGATCTTGAGGCCGTCGGCCTGCAGGCGCCTGACCGCCGCGACGCTGTCGTCGCGCAGCGGGTCGCTGATGCCGAACAGGGCGCTGAGCCGGCCGTCCACGGCCAGGTAGACCACCGTGCGGGCCTGCTGCTCCAGCCGCGCGGCGATCTCCTTGCCGCTGGCAAGGTCGACGCGGGCGTCTTCCAGCAGGCGGGCATTGCCCAGCAGCAGCGGCCGGCCATCGGCGCTCTCGGCCTTTACACCGCCGCCGGTGACGCTCTCGAAGCCGCGAATCTCGGCGGCCTCGACGCCGCTCTCCTCGGCATGTGCCAGCAGCGCCGCGGCCAGCGGATGCTCCGAACCGCGCTCCAGCGCTGCCACCAGGCCCAGCACGCTCTGCCGGTCGGCCTCCAGGGCCGCATCAGGGAAAACGTGCGCCTCGGTCACCTGGGGCTTGCCCTGGGTCAGGGTGCCGGTCTTGTCGACCACCAGGGTGGTGAGCTTGCTGGCGATCTGCAGTGCCTCGCCGCTTCTCACCAGCACCCCGCGCTCGGCGGCCTTGCCCACGCCGATCATGGTCGAGATCGGCGTGGCCAGGCCCAGTGCGCAGGGGCAGGCGATGATCAGCACCGTGGTGGCGGTGACCAGCATATGGATCACCCGCGGCTCGCTGCCGACATTGAACCAGGCCAGCGCGGTGAGCACGGCGATGATCATGACCGTGGGCACGAAGACGCTCGAGATACGGTCGGCCAGGGCACCGATCGGCGGGCGCGAGTTCTGGGCCCTGGCCACCTGCTCGGTGATCTGGCCCAGCCGGGTGTCGTCGCCGACCCGGGTCGCGCGGTAGACCAGCCCGCCCTTGCCGTTGACGGTGCCGGCGCTGACCTCGTCGCTCTCGGCCTTGCTCACCGGCAGTGGCTCGCCGGTGAGCATCGATTCGTCGATATGGCTCTGCCCCTCGACCACCTCGCCGTCCACCGGCAGACGCTCGCCGGGGCGCACGCGGATCAGGTCGCCCTGGCGAACCGCATCCAGCTCGACCTCGAATTCCTCGCCGTCGCGGATCACCCGGGCGTGGCGGCTCTGCAGGTTGAGCAGGCGCCTGAGCGCCTCGCTGGTGCGGCCGCGGGCGCGCAGCTCCAGGGCATTGCCCAGCAGCACCAGGCCGATGATCATCGCCGAGGCTTCGAAGTAGATGCCGTGGGCCACCATCGGCAGCCAGGGAGCGAAGAGCACCACCGCCATGGAGTAGAGCCAGGCGGTGCCGGTGCCCATGGCGATCAGGGTATCCATATTGGCCTGGTGATGACGAAAGGCCTTCCAGGCGTTGACGAAGAAGTGGCGACCAGGCCCCAGCAGCACGGCCAGGGTCAGCAGGCCGATCAGCGCCCAGAACAGCCGGCCCATGCCCACCGGATGGGGGTGATAGACGAACATGCTGGCCATCAGCGGCACGGCGAGCGCCAGCGACCAGGCGCTGCCGCGCAGCCGGCGGCGGTATTCGCGGGCGTCGTTGCGCTGGCGCGCCTGCTCGGCCTCGCGCAGGTCGAGAATCAGCTCGGCGCCGTAGCCCGCGGCCTCCACGGCGGCGATCAGCGTTTCGCGCGCGGTGCGGCCGTAGACCTGGGCGGTGTGGCTGCCGAAGTTGACCGTGGCGTTCTCCACGCCAGGCACCTTGGCAAGGGCGTCCTGCACCGAGCGCACGCAGCTGGCACAGGTCATGCCCGAGATCGCCAGGCGCTGGCTGTCGACGCCATGGGCGGCGGGTGGCGGTGCGACACTGCCCACGGCCGGTGTGTCGTCGGGGCTGGCTGGCGCGTCGGTGTGCATATCGCCGGAAGGAAAGCCGCTTTCCAGCAGCAGTGCATCGAGCCGCGCCTCGCTCAGCACGCCACTTACCCACAGCCGCTTGGCGGCCGGGTCGCCGTTCACCTCGACGTCGGGATCCTCGGCTTGCAGCGCGCGGCGGATCTTGCCGATGCAGCCCTGGCAGCTGATCCCCGGTACCTGGCGTTCGAGGGGGGCATCATTCATGACGATCACCTCGCCTGGCGTCCAGGGGCTGTGGAAAACTTTCGATCAGCCGGCACAGGCTATGGCCGTCCGGAGTGCCGTCGGGCATGTCGGCCCAGCTGTCGAGGGCCTGCTGCATGCGTGCGGCGAGCTCCTCGAGCCGGGCGATCTTGGCGCGCACCTCGGGCAGGCGCGCGGCCAGCATGTCGCGCACCAGCGGGCAGGGCGAGTCGCCGTGGTCGGCGTGGTCGAGGATCTCGCCGATTTCGCGCACGCTGAAGCCCAGGGTACGGGCGCGCTGGATAAAGCGCAGCCGCGATAGATCGTGCTGCCCATACAGCTGGTAGCCGTTGTCCGGGTGGCGACGCGGGGTGAGCAGGCCCTCGCGGGTGTAGTGGCGCACCGTCTCGGCGGTGACGTCGGCGGCCTTGGCCAGTTCGCTGACTTTCATGGTGGCCTCGCAAGCGGAAGTCGTGCCAGAAGTGTAAAACCTTTGGGTAACACCTAGGTCAAGCAACGTTGCACACGCCCAATAGTGGCGCTGGCGCGACAGGCTAAGTCGATGAAAGTTCGAGAGATCAAACGGCTGTGCGACCAAAGTATTAGTAAAAACTATGTTAAAACAAACGTTTGGCCTTGATCCTGGCGGCGCGATGCGCGAAAAAGGGGGTCTACGCCCTTGCCCGGTGCGGGCAAGTCAGAAAAACAGCTCCAGCCTCACCTGGAAAAGGACGTCGATAATATGCACAACAACGTCAACAAGCTTACCTGGGCCGTCGCCATTGCGGCCGCCGCTTTCGCCAGCCAGGTCAACGCCGGCGGCTACCAGATCAACGAACAGAGCGTCAGCGGCCAGGGCTACGGCCACGCCGGACGCAGCTCCAACGTCAACGACGCCACCATCGTATTCGGCAACCCGGCGGGGATGTCGTTTCTCGATCGTGCGCAGGTGACGGCGGGTGGCACTTACCTCAACGTCAATAGCGATATCGATAATGCGAGCGCCACACGCAATGGGGCGCCCATCGAAGGCACCACCGAAGGTGATATGGTGCCGGGGTCATTCGTCCCGTTTGCCTTTTATGCTCAACCGGTGAATG
The DNA here is from genome assembly GCF_010977575.1 of Halomonas socia. Lineage (GTDB taxonomy): Bacteria > Pseudomonadota > Gammaproteobacteria > Pseudomonadales > Halomonadaceae > Franzmannia > Franzmannia socia. The sequence continues at coordinate 796,453 of NZ_CP048812.1, read as the reverse complement.
AGCGCTTGGCGTTCGGTTTCGGCGTCTATGCGCCTTTCGGTTCAAAGACCGATTACGAAGATGGGTTCTTGGGCCGCAACTTGGGCAACTATACCGAGCTGACGGTGATGAGTGCCCAACCGACCGTCTCCTACCGCTTCAATGACCAGTGGGCGATCGGTGCGGGCATTACCTATAACCGTGTGGATGGAGAACTTCATCGTCAGGTGCCGCATGCTTTGGGCGGAGAAGTGGATTCGCGCGTAGAGGGCGACGATGAGGCTTGGGGGTATAATCTCGGCATCATGTATCAGCCGGTGTCGGAGACCACGTTTGGCCTGACCTATCGCTCCAAGGTCAGTTACACCCTCGAAGGTGACTTCCGTGCGACGGCCAATGACAATACCCTGGGCAATCCCCCGCCATTTGGAATTGGCGCTGGCCAAGGTGATGTAGTTGCTCAAGACGATAACGCAAGCCTCGATCTGACGACGCCCGAGACGGTGAACTTCTCCGTTACTCAACAGATGAGTGACAATCTCAAGCTCATGGCTGGCATCTCATGGACTCGCTGGAGCCGCTTCAATGAGATTCTGGTGACCGACGGCGAGGGCGAAACCATTACGCGTGAGCCACAGGATTATTCTAATGCTTGGGCCTTTGCCGTAGGCGGTGAGTACCAGCTCAATCCACAGTGGGTACTGCGTAGTGGTGTGACTATCGACAACACACCGACTAGTGACCAATTCCGCAGTGCGCGGATTCCCTCTGATGATCGTCGGATTTTCTCAGTTGGTGCTGGCTGGAGCCCCACAGACGATCTCACACTGGACTTCGCCTACTCCTATCTCACCGAGCGTGGGACTCATGTCGATCAGGAGCGCACCGACGAGCTGATTGATGGCGTCCCGGGGGTTACCTCGACATACACGGCCGACTACAAAAACGAAGCCCATGGCTTCGGTGCGCAGCTGACCTACCGCTTCTAGGCGAGCCCGCGCAGCAAGCCAACACCCGGCCTCGGCCGGGTGTTGGCGTTTGGGGGCTCGGGATAGCTGGAGCGGCCGGGTTTCGCTACAATGAGCGTCTTTTTCGTGCCACCGCGGTCTGGCCTTGCGCCGGGGCCGCGGTGGCCGTTTTCCCTGCAGACTCAGGCGAGCCACATGTTGGAAACCAACCCGATTCACAATCTGATCAAGGACCTGTCCGAGCGGACAGACGTCCTGAGGGGGTATCTTTGACTATGCCGAGAAGAAGGATCGGCTAGAAGAGGTTACCCGCGAGCTGGAAGACCCCAATGTCTGGAACGATCCGGACTACGCCCAGAAGCTCGGCAAGGAGCGCGCCTCGCTGGAGCAGATCGTCGCGACCATCGACGAGCTGGACCAGGGCCTGGCCGATAGCGCCGACCTGCTCGAGCTGGCCGAGATGGAAGAGGACGAGGGCACCGTCGAGGAGGTCCGCAAGGAGCTCGACGGCATGCAGCTGAGCCTCGAGAAACTCGAGTTCCGGCGGATGTTCTCCGGCGAAATGGACGAGAATAACGCCTATCTCGATATCCAGGCCGGCTCTGGTGGCACCGAGGCCCAGGACTGGGCCAACATGCTGCTGCGCATGTACCTGCGCTGGGCCGAACATCATGGCTTCAAGGCCGAGATCACCGAGGTCTCGGCCGGCGAGGTGGCGGGCATCAAGTCGGCCACCATCCACGTCCAGGGCGATCACGCCTTCGGTTGGCTGCGCACCGAGACCGGCGTGCACCGCCTGGTGCGCAAGAGCCCCTTCGACTCCGGTGGGCGGCGTCACACCTCGTTCGCCTCGGTGTTCCTGTCGCCGGAGGTGGACGATAGCTTCGAGGTCGAGATCAACCCCGCCGACCTGCGCACCGATACCTATCGCTCCAGTGGCGCGGGCGGCCAGCACGTCAACACCACCGACTCGGCGGTGCGCATCACCCACGAGCCCACCGGCATCGTGGTGGCCTGCCAGAGCCAGCGCAGCCAGCACGCCAACCGCGACTTCGCCATGAAGCAGCTCAAGGCCAGGCTGTGGGAACACGAGATGCAGAAGCGCAACGCCGCCAAGCAGGAAGCCGAGGAGTCCAAGGCCGACATCGGCTGGGGCAGCCAGATCCGCTCCTACGTGCTGGACGATCAGCGCATCAAGGACCTGCGCACCGGCGTGCAGTCGAGCAGCTGCGACAAGGTGCTTGATGGCGATATTGACCAGTTTATCGAAGCCAGCTTGAAGCAAGGATTGTAGCTTCGAGCCACGGGCCGTTTGCGCTCGTCGCTCGCAGCCCGCAGCCCGCAGCCCGCAGCCCGCAGCCAATTCTTTACAGGTAACGACATGGCCGACCACGACGCCTCACAGAATAGCCCCCATCACGACGAGAACCACCTGATCGCCGAGCGCCGCGCCAAGCTGGCGGCGCGCCGCGAGCAGGCCGCCAAGACCGGCGGCAGCGCCTTTCCCAACGACTTCCGTCGCGACAGCCTGGCCGCCGAGCTGGATGCCGAACTGGGTGACAAGGACAAGGCCGAGCTCGAAACCCTCGACCGCCAGGCCGCGGTGGCCGGGCGCATCATGCGCAAGCGCGGTCCGTTCATCGTGATTCAGGACGTCTCGGGGCAGATCCAGCTCTACGTCGACAAGAAGGGGCTGCCCGCCGAGGTGCTCGACGACATCAAGGGCTGGGATATCGGCGACATCGTGGCCGGCCGTGGCCCGGTGCACAAGTCGGGCAAGGGCGACCTCTACGTGATGATGGTCGAGGCCACGCTGCTGACCAAGAGCCTGCGGCCGCTGCCCGACAAGTTCCACGGCCTCACCGACATGGAAGCGCGCTACCGCCAGCGCTACGTCGACCTGATCATGAACCCCGAGTCGCGCAAGGCCTTCGAGGTGCGCGCCGGGGTGATCGCCTCGATTCGTCGCTTCTTCGAGGCGCGTGGCTTCATGGAAGTCGAGACGCCGATGCTGCAGCCGATCCCCGGCGGCGCGGCGGCGCGGCCGTTCATCACCCATCACAATGCGCTGGATATCGACATGTACCTGCGCATCGCTCCCGAGCTGTATCTCAAGCGGCTGGTAGTAGGCGGCTTCGAGCGGGTCTTCGAGATCAATCGCAACTTCCGCAACGAGGGCCTCTCGACCCGTCATAATCCCGAGTTCACCATGCTCGAATTCTACTGGGCCTATGCGGACTACCATGACCTGCTCGATCTCACCGAGGAGATGATCCGCAACGCCGCCCAGGAGGTGCTGGGCACCACCACGCTGGTCTACCAGGGCACCACCTACGAGTTCGGCCAGCCGTTCCACCGCCTGACCATGCGCCAGGCGATTCTCGAGTACGGCGAGGGCATCGACGATGCCGATCTCGACAGCCGCGAGGCCGCCGCAGCGGTGGCCGAGCGCCTGGGCATCCAGGTCAAGCCGAGCTGGGGGCTGGGCAAGCTGCATACCGAGATCTTCGAGGGGGTCGCCGAGCATCGCCTTGACCAGCCGACCTTCATCATCGAGTATCCGGCCGAGGTCAGCCCGCTGGCGCGGCGCAACGACGCCAACCCGTTCGTCACCGACCGCTTCGAGTTCTTCGTCGGCGGCCGCGAGATCGCCAACGGCTTCTCGGAGCTCAACGACGCCGAGGATCAGGCCGAGCGCTTCCGCGAGCAGGCCGCCGAGAAGGACGCCGGCGACCTGGAAGCGATGTACTACGACGCCGACTACGTGCGCGCCCTGGAGTACGGCCTGCCGCCGACCGCCGGCGAAGGCATCGGCATCGACCGGCTGGTGATGCTGTTCACCGACAGCGCCTCGATCCGCGATGTGCTGCTGTTCCCGGCCATGCGCCCGGAAGCCGACTGAAGGGGCGCCGGAGGCAGCTGTAAGGGGAGGCGCGGCGCATCAGAGCCAGACGGGCAAGGCAAAAGCGAACCTCATTCTTCAGGGATGAAGAATGGAGCGCCCAGGGAAGGGTTAACAGCGTGTGGGCGTTGCCTTGTCCGTCTGGCGTTCATCTCCGAGAGTGGATGGGCCGGAAGTGTTGGTAAGGTGCGCTTCGAGCGCCCATAATGGTTGGCGTTTCGCCGTCGAGGAGATCGTGATGAAACTGCTTAATCGCTCCGCCCTGAGCGTCAAGCCGACCCAGGCCTTTCTGGATTGGATCAACTCCCTGGAGCCCACGGTCGGTGACGATGATCTGACGATTGACGATATCGACCGCGAAAACACCGTCTACCTGATTCCGGAGATGGATACTCCGGAAGCCCTCGAAGCGTTCATCAACGAACGCTACATGGAGATCCTCGAGACCGAGCTGCGCGCCTGGGAAGAGGACGAGCGGCAGTGGCCCGAGCGCCTCGACTGGGCGTTGTTCCAGCGCTTCGTGCAGGTCGAGCACAGCTACCTGGCGGTCGACCTCGACGATGAAGCACCGCTGGAGATCGCCGAGGTCGACGACGCCCTGCTGCTCGAGACCGACCGCGACTGAGTGGCCGGTGGGCGCCGCTACCGCCCACCTAGCAGAAGCTCCCCGCGGGGAGTCGAGACCGGCCAAGGCCGGTCTTTTCGTGTCAGTGGAACGCCAGGATACCCAATGAGCCGATTGTTCGAGACCCGCCCCGATGACGATGACGATGGCCTGCCCGGCCGCGAGCGCCGCATTGCCGTGCTGGTGGTGATGGTCGGCACCCTGATGGCGGTGATCGACACCACCATGATCAATATCGCCCTGCCGTCGATTGCCCGCGACCTCGAGATCTCCGCGGCGCGGGCGGTATGGGTGGTCAGCCTGTTCCAGATCGTGTGTGCCGCGACGCTGCTGCTGTTCGCCTCGCTCAGCGAGCTGGTCAGCCGACGCCGGCTGTATATCGCCGGGCTGGTGGTGTTTACCCTGGCTTCGCTGGGCGCTGCCCTGGCCAACGGCCTGGAGATGCTGCTGGCCTTTCGTGCCCTCCAGGGCCTGGGGGCAGCGGCCACGCTGTCGATCGGGCCGTCGATCTATCGGCTGATCTTTCCTACCCGGCTGCTGGGCGCGGCGATGGGGCTCAGCGCGGTGGTGGTGGCCGCCGGCTACGCCTCGGGGCCGACGCTGGGCGGCGTGGTCCTGTCGTTTGCCGACTGGCCGTGGCTGTTCGCGCTAAACGTGCCGGTGGGCCTGCTGGCGCTGGTACTGGCGGTGAAGGCGTTGCCCGTCGAGTCGCGCCGCCGCGGCGGCTTCGATATCGCTGGCGCGCTGCTCTCGGCGGCGATGCTGGCCAGCTTCTTCCTGGCCATGGACGGTGCCGGCCACCAGGCGCCGTGGTGGCAGGTGCTGGGGCTGCTGCTGGCCAGCCTGGTCGCCGGCTGGCTGTTCCTGCGCCGCCAGCGCCGCGCCAGCTACCCGCTGCTGCCGCTATCGCTATTCGATGAGCCACGTTTCAGCCTGGCGATCGTGGTCTCGGGACTGGCCTTCGTCAGCCAGGGGCTGGCGTTCATCGCCTTGTCGTTTCTCTACCAGCAGGAGATGGGCTTCTCGCCACTGCAGACCGCCTGGCTGTTCACGCCCTGGCCGCTGACCATCATGTTTGCCGCACCGCTGGCCGGACGCCTGGCCGACCGCTTCAATCCGACCCTGCTCTCGACCCTGGGGCTTGCACTGTTGCTGGTGGGGCTGGTGGCCTTGGCGCTGGTGCCCGATGGCGCCGGTATCGTCGATATCCTGTGGCGCACGGCGCTGTGCGGGCTCGGGTTCGGGTTCTTCCAGGCGCCCAACAACCGCGAGATGATGAGCAGCGTACCCAGGGAGCGCAGCAACAACGCCTCGGGGATGATGAGCACCACCCGCACCATCGGCCAGTCGCTGGGCGTGGCGCTGGTTGGGGTGTTCCTGGCGCTGGGGTCAGGGTCGGTGCAGTCCTCGCTGTGGCTGGGTTGCGGCGCCTGCGCGCTGGCCGTGGCGGTCAGCCTGCGGCGTATCCGGCTGGCGCCCGATGCGCGTCCGTCGCTGGCCGAGCGTGCGTCGCCGGAGCGGGATTGAAAGAGTACAATGACCCTGCTCCGCTCACTTCACGACGCGATTACCACGAGGCAACCGCCATGAGTATTCAGGCGCAGATCGAGGACAAGCTCAAGACGCTATCGCCCACCTGGCTGACGGTGGAGAACGAGAGCCACCGGCACAACGTGCCGGCCAACTCGGAAACCCACTTCAAGGTCACGCTGGTCTCGGCGCGCTTCGAGGGCATGATGCCGGTCAAGCGCCATCAGCAGCTGTATGCGCTGCTGGCCGATGAGCTGGCCGGACCGGTGCACGCCCTGGCGCTGCACCCCTATACGCCCAATGAGTGGCAGGCGCGCGGCGGGCAGCGCCCGGACTCGCCCGACTGCCGCGGTGGCAGCAGCGCGTGACCAGCGAGCCGCAGCGCCTGCAGTACCTGAGCGCCATGGGCGTCACCACCTGGGTGGCGCGCTATCGCCTGCCCAATGCCCTGGAAACGCCGGCCTGCGACTGGCCGCAGCCCGAGGTGGTGGAGGCCCCGGCGCCGTCGCAGCGCCTGCATGCGCTGCTCGACGACGTGCCGGCCCGGCCTGCGACGCCGGAGGCGCCGGCCCCCGCCAAGCCGCCGCGGCGTGGCAAGGCGCGGGCCATGCTGGGCGTGGACGTGGTTGGAGAAGCCCCCGAGGTATCTCGCGAGGCCGACAGCGCGACCGCTCCCGGCGAACCCCAGCAGGCGCTGCGCTTCAGCCTGCAGATCGCCGCACTCGAAGGGCGCTGGCTGGTGTTGCTGCCCCAGCCCAGCGTGCCGGATGCCACGGACCTGCGCCTGCTGAGCAACCTGCTCCACGCCGCCGGCATCCACCTGGCCGAGCCTCCGGTGTTCCAGGCCTTTCACTGGCCGATGATGGAGGAACTGCCGGTGGAGGCGCCGCTCGACGAGGCGCGCGATGGCCTGCGCGCCTTTCTCGACGGGCGGCGGCGCGGCGGCTGGCGGCCTGAGCGCTTGCTGCTGTTCGGCGAGGCGCCGGCGCTGGCGCCGGTGCTGGCGATCGAGGCGGGCCACTGCGGTCTGCTCAAGCTCCCGGCTTGGCAGGGGCCCGCGCTTGCCGAGCTTGGCCGCGACGGCGACGCCAAGCGTGCACTGTTGCCACGCCTGGGAGAGTGGCGCGAGGCTTGGTTGGGCGCCGCCGATGGCGGCGTGACCGAATGACGATGGCGGAGCCCTGGCTCGCGCGGCTCGACGCCGAGTGGCTGGACGCGGTGGAGCGGGTCGAGCGGGCTGGCCAGGCGCATCCCTGGTCGCGGGTGCAGCTGATGGGCGCGCTGACCGATGTTCAGGGCAGCGTGTGGGGCATCGGTGAGGGCGAAAGGGCGGGGAGTGGGCTGCGCGGCTTTGCGGTGCTGAGCCGCCAGCCCTTCGATGCCGAGCTGCAGGCAATTACCGTTGCCCCCCAGGCGCGACGCCGGGGGCTGGCCGCACGGCTGATGACGGCACTGCTCGATGAGGCCAAAGAGTGGGGGAGCGAGCGGCTGCTGCTCGAGGTGCGCGCCTCCAATCTTGCCGCACTGGCACTCTACCGGCGTGCTGGCTTTGGCGACGACGGTGTAAGGCGCGGCTACTATCCGCCGCCCGCGGGGCGTGGGCCGGGTGCGCGGGAGGATGCGCTACTGCTCTCCTGCCCGCTCACCGGCCATCGCCGCTGAGGGTCAGGCGCTGTCGTTGCCACCACCGTCGAGTTCGTTGAACTTCTCCAGCAGGCCGCTGAGCCGCTGCTGCCACTGCTCGTGCTCCTGCTTCAGGCGGGCATTTTCCTCGCGCAGCTCCTCGGCCTCCATCTTGAGCATTTCGATGGCCTCGACGGCGTTGCCGACTTTCTGCTCGAGCTGATTGAAGAGTTCGATGCTCATCCTGGTCTCCTGATTCGATTGCGGCGTCTGGGCCCGGACGGAATGCCGGGGCTGGCCTGGGCGCAGCGTACGATGCGTGGCGCGGCTCAGCAAGCGTCGCCTGGCAGCGACGCCTGGCGGTGATAGAGCCGGCCGTGGCTGTCGCCGGCGCGCACCTCGCGGTGCAGCGTCCAGGTTACTGGTACCCGGGGCGACAGTTCGGTCTCGGTTTCCAGGTAGATCCAGGCGCGCTCGGCGAGCCAGCCGTTGGCTTCAAGGGCCGCACAGCTCGCTTCGGCGAGGCCCTGGCGAAACGGCGGGTCGAGAAACACCAGCGCGTAGGGTGCCGTCGCGTCGGCGCGAGCTTCGAGCAGCGGCAGCACCTCCACGGTAGAGACCCGGCCGCTGGCAGCGAGGGTAGCCAGGTTGTCGCGCAGGGCGTCCGCCACGTCCTTGTCGCGTTCGACGAAGTGGGCCTGGCGGGCGCCCCGCGACAGCGCCTCCAGCCCCAGCGCACCGGTGCCGGCATAGAGGTCGAGCACCCGGGCGCCGAGTGGGGTATCGGCCAGCCAGTTGAACAGCGTCTCGCGCACCCTGTCCGGCGTGGGTCGCAGGCCCGGGCGGTCGAGCACCGGCAGCAGCCGGCGGCGAAACTCGCCGCCGATGATGCGCAGGCGACCGCCTGCCTGGTTGGCACGGGCAGCGGGGCGGCGGCGTGAGGGGGAGCGGCGTCGAGTCATGGTGGCCGAATTGTACCGCCGGGCTTATCCACAGTCACCGTCGGCGGTGGTAGGATGAGCCGATTGTTCCGCGATTCTCCAGGTTCCGAGGTCAGATCACGCCCATGTTCGGATTTTTCAAGCGCAAGAAGCAGCAGGACGAGTCCCAGCAGTCGCCCAAGGACGCCCAGGCGCTCGACGAATCGCAGCACGACGAGACACCGGACGCGGCAGTCGACGACCAGCCAATAGCCGATCAGGCCGCCGTCGACGTCACGCCCGCGGCCCGTGAACAGGCCGCGGCCCGCGAGGCACTCGCCGATGCCCCGGCCGAGCACGGCGAGGTCAGTGCGCTCGACGAGACGCCGCTGGCGGACGAGGTCGACGACCTGGCCACGCCGGCCGCGGTCGATACTGTTGCCGAGCCCGAGCCCGAGCCCGAGCCCGAGCCCGAGCCCGAGCCCGAGCCCGAGCCTCGGCCAGCGGCCCAGTCAGAGACCGCTGACGCGCCCGAGAAACGCGGCTGGTTTGCGCGCATCAAGCAGGGCCTGGGCAAGACCCGCGCCAACCTCACCGACGGCATCGCCGACCTGTTCCTGGGCAAGAAGCAGATCGACGACGACCTGATGGAGGAGCTGGAGACCCAGTTGCTGCTGGCCGATGTCGGCATCGAGGCCACCAGCGAGATCATCGACAGCCTCTCGGCGCGGGTCTCGCGCAAGGAGCTCGCCGATCCCCAGGCGCTGTATCGCGCCCTGCAGGACGAGCTCGGCGCCATGCTCGACCCGGTCGCCACGCCGCTGGCGCTGCCGCCCAAGGGGGAGGGGCCCTTCGTGATCCTGATGGTCGGCGTCAACGGGGTCGGCAAGACCACCACCATCGGCAAGCTGACCAAGCGCTTCCAGGCCGAGGGGCGCAGCGTGATGCTGGCCGCCGGCGATACCTTCCGCGCCGCCGCGGTGGAGCAGCTCAAGGTGTGGGGCGAGCGCAACAGTGTGCCGGTGATCGCCCAGCACACCGGCGCCGACAGCGCCTCGGTGATCTATGATGCGGTGGCCGCCGCCAAGGCGCGCAAGATCGACGTGCTGATTGCCGACACCGCCGGGCGGCTGCACAACAAGGGCCACCTGATGGAGGAGCTCAAGAAGGTCCAGCGGGTGATGGGCAAGCTCGACGCCACCGCCCCCACGAGGTGATGCTGGTGCTCGACGCCGGCACCGGCCAGAACGCCATCTCCCAGGCCACCACCTTCAACGAGGCGGTGCCGGTCACCGGCATCACCCTGACCAAGCTCGACGGTACCGCCAAGGGCGGCATCATCTTCGCCCTGGCCAAGCAGCTCGGCACGCCGATCCGCTATATCGGCGTCGGCGAGACCCTCGATGACCTGCGCCCGTTCGAGGCCCGCGACTTCGTCGACGCGCTGTTCGCCCGCGACGAGCAGCGCTGAGCCGTGATTGCCTTCGAGCACGTCGGCAAGCGCTACGGCGGGCGCTTCGAGGCGCTGGCCAATATCGACTTCCAGGTCGAGCGCGGCGAGATGCTGTTCCTCACCGGCCACTCCGGTGCCGGCAAGAGTTCGCTGCTGCGGCTGATCATGCGCCTCGAGCGGCCCTCGCGTGGCCGGGTGCTGGTCGCCGGCCACGATATCAACCGCCTTCACCACTCCCAGGTGCCCTTCTACCGGCGCCAGATCGGCGTGGTCTTCCAGGACCACCAGCTGCTGTTCGACCGCTCGATCTACCACAATGTGGCGCTGCCGCTGGAGATCCAGGGCGTTGAGCCCCGCGAGGCCTCGCGGCGCGTGCGTGCCGCCCTCGACAAGGTCGGCCTGCTGCACCGCGAGCGGGCGCTGCCCATCGAGCTCTCCGGCGGCGAGCAGCAGCGTGTCGGCATCGCCCGGGCAGTGGTCAACAAGCCGGCGCTGCTGCTCGCCGACGAGCCCACCGGCAACCTCGACCCGCAGCTCTCCGCCGACATCATGACGCTGTTCGAAGACTTCAACCGTATCGGCACCACGGTAATGATCGCCAGCCACGACCTGGCATTGATTGCGCGCCTGCGCCACCGCGTGCTGCAGCTGCGTGAAGGCCGCCTGGTGGCCGACCAGGAGGCGGCATGAGCGGCGCCCAGCCTGCACCGCGGCGCGGCGCGCGCAGCCACCAGACGCGCACCAGTAGCCGCCTGCGCAGCTGGCTGCGCCACCATCGCGCCATGTGCCTCGACAGCGCCAGCCGCCTGCTGCGCCAGCCGCTGGGCAGCCTGCTGACCATGCTCGCCATCGCCATCGCGCTGGTGCTGCCGGCGGCGCTGTGGCTGGTGCTCGACAGCGCACGGCTGCTCGACGCCGAGCTCGACGAGAGTGCGACCCTGACCGCCTACCTGGAGGCAGGGGTCGACGAGGCCCAGGCCATGCGCATCAACCAAGCGCTCGGCGCCCACCAGGAGGTGGGCGCCACGCGGCTGATTACCGCCGCCGAGGGCATGGCCGAGTTCCAGGACTCGTTGGGCCTGGCCGATGCGCTGGGTCGCCTCGACGATAACCCGCTGCCGGCCAGCGTGGTGGTCTCGCCGCGCGAGACCCGGCCGGATGCGGTGCGCGCCCTGGCCGAGCAGCTCGAAACGGTTAGCGGCGTCGACGAGGTGCGCCTCGACCTGGCCTGGATCGAGCGCCTGGCGCAGCTCGCCGAGCTGGGGCGCCGAGTGGCGCTGGCGCTGGCGGTGCTGTTCGGCCTCGGCGTGCTGCTGATCGTCGGCAACACCATTCGCCTGGCGGTGGAGAGTCGCCGCCAGGAGATCGAGGTGGTGACGCTGATCGGCGCCACCCACGCCTTCGTGCGCCGCCCGTTCCTCTACAGTGGCGCCTGGTATGGCCTGGGTGGTGGGTTGCTGGCCTGGGCGCTGCTGAGCCTCGGCGGGCAGTGGCTGGCAGCACCGGTGACGGCGCTGGCCGAGAGCTATGGCGCCCACTTCAGCCTGCCGCAGCTGGATGCCGCGGGCTCGGCAACTCTGCTATTTTCGAGTACACTGTTGGGCCTGCTGGGGGCGTGGATTGCGGTGAGCCGCCATCTCGCCGAGATGCGTCCCTCCTGAGCATCATGGCAGTACTGGAAGCGCCCGACTGGCACGGCTAGATGGAAACTTTTCCGGCCACAGGGTGTCTTAGTGGCCAGTAGTGTAGTTAGGCAGCTAAGTATGGTCGTACGGTTACCCATCGTCACGTACCGGCATTCATCAAAGTAGGCAACCTTGGAGACCCTCGTCACATGAGTACCAGTCTTCAGCCTGTTGGTCATCTATCCCCGGGCCACGACCTGAATGGATATATTCAGGCGGTCAACGGCATCGCCGTGCTGTCTGCCGAAGAGGAGCGCGAGCTGGCGTTCCGCCTGCATGAGCAGAGCGATCTGGAAGCCGCACGGCGCCTGGTCATGTCGCATCTGCGCTTCGTGGTGCATATCGCGCGCAGTTACTCTGGCTACGGCCTGCCCCAGGCCGACCTGATCCAGGAGGGCAATGTCGGCCTGATGAAGGCGGTCAAGCGTTTCGACCCCAACCAGGGCGTGCGGCTGGTGTCTTTCGCCGTGCACTGGATCAAGGCCGAGATTCACGAGTTCGTGCTGCGTAACTGGCGCATCGTCAAGATCGCCACCACCAAGGCGCAGCGCAAGTTGTTCTTCAATCTGCGCAGCGCCAAGAAGCGCCTGGCCTGGCTCAACAACGACGAAGTCGACGCCATTGCCAAGGACCTCGACGTCAAGCCCGAGGTGGTACGCGACATGGAGGGGCGGCTGTCCGCCTACGATGCCGGTTTCGACGGCTCGCCCAGCGATGATGACGAGCAGACCTACCAGGCCCCGGTGCACTTTCTCGACGACGCCCGCTTCGATCCGGCGACCCAGCTCGAGGACAGCGACTGGGAAGAGGACTCGACCCACCGTCTGCAGCTGGCGTTGAAGGAGCTCGACGCGCGTTCGCGGGACATTCTCGAGCGCCGCTGGCTCAACGAGCCCAAGGCCACGCTCCACGAACTGGCCGATGTCTACGGGGTTTCCGCCGAGCGCATCCGCCAGCTCGAGAAGAACGCCATGAACAAGATCAAGCGGCAGATCGGCGATGCCTTGGTGGCCTGATTTTCCGGTCGATAAGACGCAACTCAAACGGCCCGCTTCCTGACATGGGAGCGGGCCGTTGCGTTTGCTTGTGTAGCGGTGAGCCGGGTGCGAAGCCGGTCAGTCGCTGGGGGCGGTGCGCCTGACCTGGTCGATCAAGGCCTGACGCGCATCGGCATGGCGTTGCCTGAGTTCCGACAGCCTATCACGCAACGCTTCCAGCTCGGACTCCTGGTCATCCAGTCGCGTCAGGTAGCGGCGTGCCAGGTCAGAGCCTGCCGGTACCTGAGCCAGGTTGTCGCGTAGTCGCTGCTGGTCGGCAACGATGTCGCTTTCTTCTGCGGCATGCGCTTCGATCTCGCTATCGAGTGCACCCAGCGTTTGATAGTGCGCCAGTACCTCGAGAAGCCGTGCACGCGTCGGCTCGTCGAGTTCGGATGCCCGGGCAAAGGAGGCGATTCGCTCGCGGGACCCGTCGATCAAGGCCAAGCTTTCTTCCACGGGGCGCTCCAAAACGACCTCCAGTACCTCGCCATCGCTGTCGGCCGCCAGTGTGATCGGAATACGGTAGTGTCCCTCTGAGAGTTCGATATCCTGGTCATCCGGTGCCACCAGTTGCCAACCCCGGCGCATCGGGTGCTCGATCAACAAAGATCTTTCCTCTCCAGCAGTATTCTTCATGCGATAGGTGGCCGTGTGGCGTTCCCTGGTCACGATGTGCAAGGTGCCATCGGCGATATGGCCGCTGTCGAGCCGCGTGGAGTCCCCTTCGTCCTGTTCGATGGTAACGTTCTGATCGAGGGCGTAGCTGACCAGACGTCGGTCGCTGCTGGGCAAGGCATCCAGGCGGGCATCGCCCAGATAGAGGGTTCCGGTGCCTAGCTGGGAATCTTGCGAGTAAAGGGTCAGGATGCCTGCTGGTAGACCGCTGTCGCTGTCGTTGGCAAGGCGTAGTGAGGCCAGCGGGTGGCGCGATGCCGTGTCGGTGGGTCGATAAAGTGCTATCTGTTCCGCGGGTAGAGCACGGTCGATGATCGGTAGCGTCAAGGACTGTCCCTGAGCCACACTGACCGGCGTGGCAAAGCGGAAGTTAATCTGTGTGGTGGCTTCCTCGGCATTGATGCCGATGGCTGAGGGGGCGGCACTGAAGCGCTCCTCCGGCGCCGCTTCCGCCATCGAGGCGGTCGGTGCCGAGCCCAAGCGGGCGGTGGGGGCGGCACTATCCTCCATGGCGGCTCCTTCGAGCGCTATGCTGCCTCGGTCCAGATTTGGAAGTAGGCGCTCGATGACCGCCATCGGGACTTCGGGGCGCTCGACGTAGTAGCTCTCATAGAGGGCTTGGCGCAATGCGACGGGGTGGCCGGAGACCAGGGTCAGCTCGACGTCGCTCCAATTCACGCCGCTCATGTTCTCGAGTATCGCCCAGCCTTGCATGGCGGCTTCGGTGGCATTCGTATCGCGGGACAGGGTCAAGCGGTAGGCGGTCTTCCATATGGGCACCTCTACCACGTAGGCGGCGCGTACCCGACGCTGGCCGTCGCCCTGCATGGTGATGGTCAACCGCCGGGCGTCACGCTCACGACCGGAGGCCAGGCGAGACAAGGCGGTATTGATGTCCCCGCTCAATGAGCGGTTGGAAAAGTCTATCGACTCCGCCTCTTCGAGCACAAAGTGGGCGAGTCCGGTGTCAGTGGCCAGGGTGACGCGGTGGCGATGCTGGATTTTCTCACCCGAGGGGGACGTGTGCTGTTTCTGTTCGACGCTCACGAGACGTCCGCGCAGGGTCTGGGGGCCGCGCACCGTGACCTCTTCACCGCGCAGGGCGAGCAAGGTCTCGGCGCTGGAGTCCAGTGCCGAGGGGGCAAAGGGAAGGTCATGCAGCGCACGGGAGGCTGGTTCCCGCCCTGGCAGGGTGGTCGTGCCGATAGCACCCTGATCATCGTAGATCACCAGGCTCTTGAGCACATCGTCGACCTGCTCCAGAGGGACATCAAGCTCAAGCTCGGCGTGGCCATCGACGTCGGCCTCGTATTCGAAATAGCCGAGCCCGCCGGAGGAGAGCACGACCCGCTCAAGAGCCAGGGTGGAGGCCAGCGAAGGAAAGGCAACGAATAGTGCGGCGCCGATAATCAGGGCTGACCAAGTCCTCATGCTTCCCTCCATCTCCAGTGCGCCCTCCTTACAGCATAATACGACTTTGCATGCTGCGAGGAGAGAATGGTAGGTCAAGAGGGCTGATGTGTCTGTCGTGACAGTAGTGTTTTAACAGGCACTAGGCCCCCACCACTCGCGGGGCATTCACCAGTAGTCGGGCTGCGAGCAGCTGCCACTGGTCGTCCCAGTACTCGGTGGGGCGGCGGCAGAAGTCGCTGCGCACGTACTGCGAGATGCGCCCCTCGGCGTAGGCCATCAGCAAGTTGGCAGCGGCCGAGGCGGGCAGGCTGGGGCGGCGCTGTTCGCGCAGCTCGGCCTCGCGCAGCACCTGCTTGAGCTGGGTCTCGAGGCGCTCGAAGAGCTGGTGGATGCGCAGCCGTAGTCGCGCGGTCTCGCCGGTCAGGGCGTCGCCGCCGAGCAGCCGGCTGAGGCCGGGGTTCTTCTCGGCGAAGCCCAGCAGCAGGGTGAGAATCTGCTGGCAGCGCGGCAGTGCCTCGGGGGTCTCGTCGAGGATGCGTCGAATGCGCTCGAAGAGGCTCTCCTCGATGAACTCGATCAGCCCCTCGAACATCCGCGCCTTGCTCGGGAAGTGGCGGTAGAGTGCCGCCTCGGAGACCCCGACCTGGCGTGCCAGGGCGGCAATGGTAATGCGCTTGCCGCTGTCTTCTTCGAGCATTAGCGCCAGTGCCTGGAGGATCTGCTCCCGGCGGTTCGTTTTCGAATTATCCTGCGTCATGATGTTCTTCTAATGATCCCGTTGTCCGCTCATCCTACTGTCGCCCTCGCGGCGGGGCAAACCCGCCGTGAGGTGAATGGCGGTGGCCTACTCGCCGGCTGAACCGGTCTCGAGGATCTGGGTGCCGACGCCGGCGTTGGTGAATATCTCCAGCAGGGTGGCGTGGGGCACCCGGCCGTCGATGATATGGGCGCTGGCCACACCACCCTTGACCGCTTCCAGGGCACAGCGGATCTTGGGCAGCATGCCGCCATGGATAGTCCCGTTGGCGATCAGCGCATCGACCTGCTGGGTCGACAGGCCGGTGACCACCTCGCCGTCGGCGTTCATCAGGCCGGCGACATTGGTCAGCAGCATCAGCTTCTCGGCGCACAGCGCCTCGGCGACCTTGCCGGCCACCAGGTCGGCGTTGATGTTGTAGCTGTGGCCCTCACGGTCGACGCCGATCGGTGCGATCACCGGGATGAAGTCGCGTTCGGCGAGCATCTCGATCAGGTCGGTGGAGACATGCTCGACCTCGCCGACGTGGCCGATGTCGATGATCTCGGGGGCGGTCATCTCCGGCGTCTGGTGCTCGACCTTGAGCTGGCGGGCGCGGATCTGCGAGCCGTCCTTGCCGGTCAGGCCGATGGCCTTGCCGCCGGCCTGGTTGATCAGGTTGACGATGCCCTTGTTGACCAGGCCGCCGAGGACCATTTCCACCACGTCCATGGTCTCGGCGTCGGTGACCCGCATGCCGTTGACGAAGCGCGACTCGATATTGAGCTTGGCCAGCAGGTCGCCGATCTGCGGCCCGCCGCCGTGCACCACCACCGGATTGATGCCGACTTCCTTGAGCAGCACCATGTCGCGGGCGAAGGAGTCGATCAGGGTGTCTTCGGTCATGGCGTTGCCACCGTACTTGACCACCACGGTCTTGCCGGAGAAGCGCTGGATGTAGGGCAGCGCCTCGGAGAGCACCTCGACGGTCAGCTGCGGGTCGCGGGTCTGTTGGTCGGTCATCGAAGGTCCTTGTGTCAAACGGGTCAGTAGGGCAGCTCGATGTCTGGCGCGACCTGGGACAGCGCTGCGCCGAACTGGGCCTGGATGCGCGCCAGGGCCGCCTCGCTCTTGCCCTCGAAGCGCAGCACCAGCACCGGGGTGGTGTTGGAGGCGCGGCACAGGCCCCAGCCGTCGGGGTAGTCGACGCGAATGCCGTCGAGGGTGGTCTTGATGCCGTCGTCGCCGAAGTCGCCCTCGCGGGCCAGGCGCGCGACGATGTCGAACTTGCTCTCGTCGGTCACCGTGATGTTGAGCTCCGGGGTGCCGAGGTCCTGGGGGAAGCGGGCGAAGTAGGCATCGGCGTCGTCGCCCTGCTTGGCGAGGATCTCGAGCAGCCGGGCGGCGCCGTAGAGGCCGTCGTCGAAGCCGTACCAGCGCTCCTTGAAGAAGATGTGGCCGCTCATCTCGCCGGCCAGCAGGGCGCCGGTCTCCTTCATGCGCGCCTTGATCAGCGAGTGGCCGGTACGCCACATCTCCGGGGTGCCGCCGGCGGCCTCGATCACCTGGGCCAGGTTGCCGGTGCACTTGACGTCGAAGATCACCTTCGCGCCGGGGTTGCGCGACAGCATGTCCTCGGCGAATGCCATCATCAGCCGGTCGGGGTAGATCAGCTCGCCGGCGGGAGTGATCACGCCGAGGCGGTCGCCGTCACCGTCGAAGGCCAGGCCGATGTCGGCTCCGCTCTCTTTGACGGTGCGGATCAGGTCGACCAGGTTCTCGGGCTTGCCGGGGTCCGGATGGTGGTTGGGGAAGGTGCCATCGATCTCGTCGAACAGCGGAATCATCTCGGCGCCGAGCCTCTCTATCAGCTTGGGGCCCAGCTCGCCGGCCACGCCGTTGCCGCAGTCGACCACCGCCTTGATCGGGCCGGCCAGCGACACGTCGCCGAGGATGCGCTCGAGGTAGGCGTCGCGCACGTCCTCCTCGCGCACGCTGCCCTGGCCCACGCTCAGCTCGCCGTCGACGAGGCGCTGGTAGAGCGCGGTGATGGCGTCCCCGGACAGCGTCTCGCCGCCGAGCACGATCTTGAAGCCGTTGTAGTCGGGCGGATTATGGCTGCCGGTGACCATCACCCCGGAGCGTGTGCCGTCGAGCACGTGGGTGGCGTAGTAGAGCACTGGGGTCGGCACCATGCCGATGTCGATGACGTCGCGGCCAGCGGCGGTCAGGCCGCGGGTCAGGGCGGCGCTGAGGCGCGGCCCTGACAGGCGGCCGTCGCGGGCCACCACCACCGTCGACTCGCCGCGGGTGGCGGCTTCGCTGCCGATGGCGCGGCCGATCAATTCGACGCTGGCTTCGGTCAGGGTCTCGTCGACGATGCCGCGGATGTCGTAGGCGCGGAAGATCGAAGCCGGAACGGAGGCGCTGTGTTCAGAGCTCATGGGCAATTCCTTTTTGCGTTATCCAGGATTCAGTGGCGGCCGGAGCTGCCGAAGCCGCCGTCGCCACGCAGGCTGGCGTCGAAATCGTCGACGACCTCGAGTTCGGCCTGCACCACAGGGACAAGCACGTACTGTGCCAGGCGTTCGAAGGGTTTGAGCACGAACGGCGCCGTACCGCGGTTCCACACCGAGATCATCAGCTCGCCCTGGTAGTCGGAGTCGATCAGGCCGACCAGGTTGCCGAGCACGATGCCGTGCTTATGCCCCAAGCCGGAACGCGGCAGGATCATGCCGGCAAGGCCGGGGTCGGCGATATGCACGGCGAGTCCGGTGCGTACCAGTTCGCACTGGCCCGGCACCAGCGTCAGCGGGGCGTCGAGCAGCGCGCGCAGGTCCATGCCGGCGGAGCCCTGGGTGGCGTAGTGGGGCAGCGGAAACTCCCGGACTCGTGGGTCGAGGATCTTGACGGCGAGGCGGGGACGGTCGGCGGGTGCGGTCATGGCGTGTCCTGGGTGTGCGGGTCGCTGGCCTGCCGCGCGCTGAGCCGCTCGAGCAGGTGGTGAAGGATGGTGTCGGCGAGTTCGGCCTTGGTAAGCGTCGCCGTCTGGTGACGCCCGGGTGTCGTCGCATCGGGGCGCCGCCACAGCAGCAGGGCGGCATTGTGGTCGGCGCCGAAGCCCTGGCCGGCCTGGGAGACGTCGTTGGCGACGATCATGTCGAGGTGCTTGCGGGTCAGCTTGTCCTGGGCGTAGCGCGCCAGGTTCTGGGTCTCGGCGGCAAAGCCCACCACCAGCGGTCGCTCGGCGGCCGGCAGTGCGGCCACCGCGGCGATGATATCGGGGTTCTTGACCAGCTCGAGGGTCAGGCCCTCGGCGTCGTCGCGCTTCTTGAGCTTGTGCTCGGCGACTCGCGCGGCGCGGTAGTCGGCCACCGCCGCACAGCCGATGAAGGCGTCGCTGTCCACCGCCAGGCGCAGCGCGGCGGCGTGCATCTGTTCGGCGGTCTCGACCTCGATGCGCTCCACGCCCGGCGGGGTGGCGAGGCTCACCGGGCCGCTGATCAGTCGCACCTGGGCGCCGAGGCGCGCCGCACTGGCGGCCAGCGCGTAGCCCATCTTGCCGGAGCTATGGTTGGTCAGGTAGCGCACCGGGTCGAGCGGCTCGCGGGTCGGCCCGGCGGTCAGGGTGATGGTCAGACCGGCGGCGGGGCCAGACGCACTCGCGTCGGCACCCTGGCTGGCGCCAAGGGCGGCGACGATCTCCTCAGGCTCGAGCATGCGCCCCGGGCCGACGTCGCCACACGCCTGGTCGCCGGCGGCGGGGCCGAGCAGCTGCCAGCCGTCGCCGGCCAGGCGTTCGGCGTTGCGCTGCGTCGCCGCGTGGCGCCACATCGCCTGGTTCATGGCCGGTGCCATCACGCGTCGGGCGTCGCTGGCCAGGCTCAGGGTGGTCAGCAGGTCGTCGGCGTGGCCGTGGGCAAGGCGCGCCATCAGGTCGGCGGTGGCCGGGGCGACCAGCAGGGTGTCGGCCCAGCGCGCCAGTTCGATATGGCCCATGCCGGCTTCGGCCTCGGGGTCGAGCAGCGAGGTGCGCACCGCCTCGCCGGTCAGCGCCTGCAGCGTTAGCGGAGTAATGAAGGCCTGGGCGCCGTCGGTCATCACCACCCGCACCTCGGCGCCGGCCTTCTTCAACAGCCTGGCGAGGTGGGCGCTCTTGTAGGCGGCGATGCCGGCACTGATGCCGAGCAAAATGCGCTGGCCGAGTAGCGGTGACATGGCAGCTTCCAAGCGGCTGTAGGGAGGCGCTTACCTTACCATTGGTGCCGCTTCTTGCGTAGCCGGGCGGCATGCGGATCGCCGGCTACACTTGACCAGTAAGCGCGGGTCGCGATTCGGCGACGCCGCAGGTTGGGCCGGGATGAACTCGGCCATTGTCATTCAGTGTAGCGGAGCAGGGAGGCGCCGATGTCGATTCGTGACTGGCCGGAGGGGGAGCGGCCGCGGGAAAAACTGCTGGTACTGGGCTCGGAGGCACTATCGGATGCCGAGCTGCTGGCGATCTTCTTGCGCGTGGGGGTCAAGGGACGCTCGGCGGTGGACCTGGCCCGCGACCTGCTGGGGGCGTTCGGCGGCCTGCGCCAGCTGCTGGAGGCCGAGCGCGACCGCTTCTGCGCCGAGCACGGCCTGGGCGAGGCCAAGTTCGTGCAGCTGCAGGCGGTGCTCGAGTTGTCGCGGCGCCACCTGGCCAGCCAGCTCGAGCGTGGCGGGGCGCTGACCTCACCGAGCCTGGTGCGGGCGTTTCTCTCGGCGCATCTGCGCCACCTCGGCCACGAGGAGTTCGCAGCGCTGTTCCTGGATACCCAGCATCGCGTGATCCGCTTCGAGTCGCTGTTTCGCGGCACCCTCGACAGCGCCTCGGTCTACCCCCGCGAGGTGGCACGGCGGGCCCTGGAGCTGGGCGCCGGGGCGATCATCTTCGCCCACAACCACCCCTCCGGGGTGGCCGAGCCCTCCGATGCCGACCGGCGCATCACCGAGCGGCTGACCACTGCGCTTGGCCTGTTCGAGATTCGCGTGCTGGACCATTTCGTTGTCGGTGACGGTGAGGTAATATCCTTCGCCGAACGCGGGTGGCTGTAGAGGCGCGGCCGGCGGTGCAGGGTGGCAGTGTTTCCGCGGTTTGAGTAGCATCGCTCGGAACTGATCCGGCGACAGGCCTGCGAGGAGGCGCTGTAAATACCTCCCTGTACGCTACCTTGCGCCATCCATGGCGCAAACCTCCTCTTCGGCCTGTCCCCGGCGTTCCTTGCTACGAGAGAGCGCCTTGCTAGGGAGTGCGCAATATTTGGCATGCTGCTTGCCGTTCGTCGTGGCGTCTGGTATAAAGTGCACCCTTTAGAATTCCCTTGGGTTAAATGAGGGGGCAGGCAGCGGTTATCAGCCGTTCTACCGGCCCGGTTTGCCCGACAGGTTTTGAACACTCAGGTCTTGAACACCTGGCCAAGCGGTTGGAGGCTCCCATGTCCAAAGTATGTCAGGTTACCGGCAAGCGCCCGGTGACTGGTAATAACGTATCGCACTCCCAGCGCAAGACGCGTCGTCGTTTCTTGCCGAACCTGCACTCCCACCGTTTCTGGGTGGAGTCCGAGAAGCGCTTCGTCAAGCTGCGCATCTCCTCCAAGGGCATGCGTATCATCGACAAGAAGGGTATCGAGGCCGTGATCGCCGATATCCGCAAGCGCGGCGACCGCGTCTAAGCGAATTCCAGGGAGAACGAGTCATGCGCGACAAGATCAGAATGGTGTCCAGCGCCGGTACCGGCCACTTCTACACCACTGACAAGAACAAGCGGAACACTCCGGACAAGCTCGAAATGAAGAAATTCG
Source organism: Halomonas socia (assembly GCF_010977575.1). Taxonomy (GTDB): domain Bacteria; phylum Pseudomonadota; class Gammaproteobacteria; order Pseudomonadales; family Halomonadaceae; genus Franzmannia; species Franzmannia socia. The sequence continues at coordinate 775,076 of NZ_CP048812.1, read as the reverse complement.
ATCCGGTGGTCCGTAAGCACGTGATGTACAAGGAAGCCAAGATCAAGTAATTGATCTGGTCTCCTCCGCAGGCGCGAGCCTGACGCTGAACCCGGCCCGGTGCCGGGTTTTCGCGTATTGGGGCGCGTGCCGACAGATCAGCCCCGCGCGCCGTTGACCTGTGCCGATGGATCGTAGCGAGAGTCCGCCATGCCCGAACTGCCCGAGGTCGAGACCACCCGCCGTGGCATCGCGCCCCACGTCGAGGGACGCGAGATCCGTGAGGTGATCGTGCGCGAGCGTCGCCTGCGCACGCCGGTGCCGGAGGGGCTGGAGAACGCCCTGATCGGTGCGCGTATCGGCGCCCTCGGCCGACGCGCCAAGTACCTGCTGATACCGCTGTCGGGCGCTGAGCCGGCAGCCGAGCGCACGCTGCTCTGGCACCTCGGGATGTCCGGCAGCCTGCGCGTGGCCCGCCTCGGCGATCTGCCGCGCAAGCACGATCACCTCGACCTGGTGCTCGACGGCGGCGCCATCCTGCGCTATCACGACCCGCGCCGTTTCGGTTTCGTCGACTGGCTGGCCGGCAACGTGCTCAGCGACCCGCGGCTGGCGCGGCTCGGCCCCGAGCCGCTGTCGCCGGACTTCGATGGCGAGCGGCTATACGCCATGTCGCGGGGTAGGCGGATTGCGGTAAAGCCGTTCCTGATGGATAACGCCGTGGTGGTAGGGGTGGGTAACATCTACGCCAGCGAGGCGCTGTTCCTGGCCGGTGTCGACCCGCGCCGCGCCGCCGGACGCATCTCGCTGGAGCGCTATCAGCGCCTCGCCGCGGCGGTGCGCGAGGTGCTGGCAGCGGCCATCACCCAGGGCGGCACCACTCTGCGCGACTTCGTCAGTGGCACCGGCGAGCCGGGCTACTTCGCTCAGCGCCTCAATGTCTATGGTCGCGACGGCCAGCCGTGCCGGCGCTGCGGCGCCGAGCTCAAGCTGATCACCCTCGGCCAGCGCGCCAGCGTGTTCTGCGGTCACTGCCAGACCTGAAGGTGCCGGTCTATTGCCGCCGAGGGTAACCGAAAAGCGCCGCGTGAATGCTAGAATGCCCCCTATCAGCTTGATCCCTATCGTTGGAGATATCCGTGACCGAACGCCTGCGCTTGAAGAAGAATGCCGACCGCCGCCTCAAGGCGGGGCATCTGTGGCTCTACTCCAACGAGGTCGACATCGAGGCCACGCCGCTCAAGGGCTTCGAACCCGGCGCCCAGGCGGTGATCGAGGCCGCCAACGGCAAGGCGATGGGGGTGGCCTACGTCAATCCACATTCGCTGATCTGTGCGCGGGTGGTGTCTCGCGACCCCGACGTGCGGCTCGACCGCTCGCTGCTGGTGCACCGCTTCAAACAGGCGCTGGGGTTGCGCCAGCGACTGTTTGCCAAGCCGTTCTATCGCCTGGTGCACGGCGAGGGCGACCTGCTGCCGGGATTGATCGTCGACCGCTTCGACGACGTGCTGGTGGTGCAGCTCAATACCCTGGGCATGGAGCGCCTCGGCGAAGAGGTGGTCGCCGCCCTCGACAAGGTACTGTCGCCGCGCGCCATCGTGTTCAAGAACGACTCCTCCGGGCGCCGCCAGGAGCAGCTCGAGCGTCACGTCGAGGTGGTCAAGGGCGAACTGCCCGAGCAGGTGCTGCTGGAGGAGAACGGCGTGCGCTTCGTGGCGCCGGTGCTTGACGGCCAGAAGACCGGCTGGTTCTACGACCACCGCGCCAATCGCGCCTGGCTCAACGGCCTGGTGGCCGGCAAGCGGGTGCTCGACGTGTTCAGCTACGTGGGCGGCTGGGGCGTGCAGGCGGCGGCCAGCGGGGCCAGCGAGGTGCTGTGTGTCGACGCCTCCGGCGAGGCGCTGGCGCGGGTGGCCGAAAATGCCGCCCTCAACGGCGTGGCCGAGCAGGTGGCGGTCGGCGAGGGCGATGCCTTCGAGGCGCTGGCCGCACTCAAGGCCGACGGCGAGGAATTCGACGTGGTGATTCTCGACCCGCCGGCCTTTATCAAGAAGCGCAAGGACATCCCCAACGGCGAGCGCGCTTATTCGCGCCTCAACCGCGAGGCGATGCGCCTGCTGGGTCGCGATGGGATGCTGCTCTCGGCGTCGTGTTCCATGCACCTGGCGCCGGAGCGGCTCGTCGAGTGCGTGCGCGGCGCGGTGCGCCACCAGGACCGCCACGGTCAGGTCATCTATCAGGGCCACCAGGGGCCGGATCATCCGGTGCATCCGGCGATTCCCGAGACGGCGTATCTCAAGGCCCTCGGCGTACGCGTCTTCCGCGACTGAGCGATATGGCGGAATTCGATTACATTCGCGTCTTTGCCCACTCCAATGGGCTATTGGTCAGCCACTTGCACAACGTGTTGCGTGCCGCCGATATCCCCGTCGAGTTGCGCAATATGACGCTGGGCGGCGGGGCAGGCGAGCTGCCGCTGGGCGAGTGCGAGCCCGAGGTGTGGGTGGCGCCACACAATGTCGAGCGCGCCAGGTGCCTGATTCGCGAAAGTCTCGAGGGCGCCGATAAGCCAGTCCCGGACTGGGTCTGTCCGGGCTGCGGCGAGCGCCTCGAGGGCGCCTTCGATGCCTGCTGGCAGTGCGACACCATCAAGCCATAGGAGTTCGAGCGACCATGGAGTGGGATCTACCGCGCCCGTACGTGTTGCCTATCGAGGTCGAGGCCGCGGCCATCGACGACTACGGCCACGTCAACAACATCGAGTACCTACGCTGGATCGAGGCGATCAGTTGGCAGCACTCCGCTGAGCTGGGGCTTGACCTGGCGCGCTATCGTGAGCTCGACCGCGGCATGGCGGTACACCGCCACGAGCTCGACTACCTGGCGCCGGCGCTGGTCGGCGAGCGGCTCGAGCTGGCCACCTGGGTCGTCGCCTGCGACGGCCGCCTGACCCTGACGCGACGCTTCCAACTGCGCCGCCCCAGCGATGCGCGCACCCTGCTGCGCGCGCGTACCCGCTTCGCCTGCATCGAGCTCTCCAGCGGCCGCCCGCGGCGCATGCCGGCGGAATACGTCACCGGCTATGGCAGTGTGCTGGTCGATGAGCAAGATGCTTCGAAATAACCTGAATTTGCCGAATATTTTTTTGCTATAACGGCGCAGTATTGCTCTCTTTACTGATTTTTAGCGTGATTTTATCGTGATCGTGCGGCTGTGCTGTAATGAAGGTAACGTCGAAGCGTACCCCGTTCATCGCACAGGAGGCCGTCATGCAGATCGCCGTTCCCAAGGAGATCAAGAACCACGAATACCGGGTTGCCCTGACCCCCACCGGGGCTCGTGAGCTGAGCGGCCGCGGCCACACGGTGGTGGTGCAGGCCGCTGCCGGCGAGGGCGCTGGCTTCAGCGACGCCGACTACCAGGCCGCCGGGGCCAGCATCGAGGCGGATGTGAATCGCCTGTGGGACGGCGCCGAGCTGATCCTCAAGGTCAAGGAACCGCAGCCCGACGAGGTTGCCCGCCTCAAGCCCGAGCAGACCCTGTTCACCTATCTGCACCTGGCCGCCGAGGAGTCGCTGACCCGTGGCCTGCTGCAGAGCGGTGCGACCTGCATTGCCTATGAAACCATCACCGGCGCCGACGGCGGTCTGCCGCTGCTGGCACCGATGAGCGCGGTGGCCGGCCGTATGGCCATTCAGGCCGGCGCCCACAGCCTGGAGAAGGCCCAGGGTGGCGCCGGGATCCTGCTGCCCGGGGTGCCGGGAGTCGCGCCGGCCAAGGTCACGGTGATCGGCGGCGGCGTGGTCGGCGAGAACGCCGCGCGCATGGCGCTGGGGCTGGGCGCCGAGGTAACCATTTTCGACAAGTCGCTGGCTCGTCTCGAGGTGCTCGACGACCGCTACCAGGGCCGTATCCGCACCGTCTACTCCACCGCCGATGCGCTGGACAAGGCGGCCCGCGAATCCGACCTGATCATCGGCGCGGTGCTGATCGCCGGCGCCGCGGCGCCCAAGCTGATCACCCGTGAGATGCTCACCGACATGAAGCCCGGCAGCGTGCTGGTCGACGTGGCCATCGATCAGGGCGGCTGCTTCGAGACCAGCCGCGCCACCACCCACGCCGAGCCGACCTATATCGTCGACGGTATCGTGCACTACTGCGTGGCCAACATGCCTGGCGCGGTGGCGCGCACCTCGACCCAGGCGCTGACCAACGCCACCATGCCGTTCGTGCTGGCGCTGGCCGACAAGGGCTGGCAGCAGGCGCTGGCCGACGACCGCCACTTCCTGCCGGGACTCAACGTGCATGCCGGCCAGGCCACCTATCGCGCGGTGGCCGAGGCCTTTGGACTGGAGTTTGTCGATCCCGCATCACTGGTAGGCTAATTGCCAGCACTGGTGGCGGCTTCACAAGCTGCAGCGAAGCGATACCCCGGGAATGCTGACACGAGTGCCGCCCCGCTAACGTCAGCCTCGGTCGCCTTGACCCGGGCCGCGCGTTACCATAGCGGCATTTCCGACCACGAGAGTCCGCTTTCCATGAGTGCAGCTTCCGAGCAGAAGACCCGCGTCCTGACCGGTATTACCACCAGCGGCACGCCCCACCTGGGCAACTATGTCGGCGCCATCAAGCCGGCGATCGCCGCCAGTCAGGACCCCAGCGTGCAGTCCTACTACTTTCTCGCCGACCTCCACGCACTGATCAAGTGCCAGGATCCGCGTCGGGTGCAGGAGTCGCGCCTCGAGATCGCCGCCACCTGGCTGGCGCTGGGTCTGGATACCGACAACGCCATCTTCTACCGCCAGTCGGACGTGCCCGAGATCACCGAGCTGACCTGGATGCTCTCCTGCGTCTGCGCCAAGGGGCTGATGAACCGCGCCCACGCCTACAAGGCGGCGGTGGCCGACAACGAAGCGGCCGGCAACCAGGACCCGGACAAGGGCATCACCATGGGCCTGTTCGGCTACCCGGTGCTGATGGCCGCGGATATCCTGATGTTCAACGCCCACAAGGTGCCGGTGGGCCGCGACCAGATCCAGCATATCGAGATGGCTCGTGATATCGCCGGGCGCTTCAACCACCTCTACAAGGGCGACTACTTCACGCACCCCGAGGCGGTGGTCGACGATAACGTGCCGACACTGAATGGTCTGGACGGGCGCAAGATGTCGAAGAGCTACAACAACACCATTCCGCTGTTCGTCTCCGAGAAAAAGCTCCAGAAGCTGGTGCGCAAGATCAAGACCAACTCGTTGGAGCCCGGCGAGCCCAAGGACCCGGATAGCTGTTCCCTGTTCCAGATCTACTCGGCCTTTGCCAGCGCCGAGGAGAGCGCCGCTATGCGCCAGGAGTATGCCAACGGCATCGGCTGGGGCGAGGCCAAGAATCGCGTCTTCGAGTACCTGAACGAGCATCTGCGCGAGCCGCGGGAACGCTACCAGGCGCTGATGGAGGACCCGGGGCACATCGAGCAGGTACTGCTCAAGGGAGCCCAGCGCGCCCGCGCCGAGGCGGCGCCCTTCATGGACCGCCTGCGCCAGGCGGCGGGGCTGGGCCGCTTTGTCTAGGCCCTGCGCCGATCATGGGGCACCTCATGACGTAAAAGAATGCTCGCCATAGTCGTCATGCATTTCCTTTATTCCTAGTGAAATACTAAGGTATTGCAGCATTGCGGAGAAATGCCGCCCCATTACCGAAACTCACAGGAGGTCATCATGACGACGCACCTGGCCACGCAGCGCCTGTCGCCGATCACACCGATCGCCGCCGGGCTACTGCTGCTCGGCGCCTTGGCGGTCGGCATTTCCTTCGGGGCTCGCACTGGCCTGTTGATGGTGGTTGGGGGCCTGTTCGGCCTGGTGCTCTACCACGCCGCCTTCGGCTTCACCGCCGCCTGGCGGGTGTTCATCAGCGAGCGTCGCGGTCGCGGGCTGCGCGCCCAGATGGTGATGCTGGCCGTCGCCGTGCTGCTGTTCTTCCCGGTGCTGGGAACCGGCAGCCTGTTCGGCAATCCGGTGTCGGGGTTCGTCGCCCCCATTGGCGTGTCGGTGGTGGTTGGTGCCTTCCTGTTCGGCCTCGGCATGCAGCTTGGCGGAGGCTGTGCCTCGGGCACGCTGTTCACTGCCGGCGGCGGTAATGCACGAATGTTGATCACCCTGCTGTTCTTCATCGTCGGCTCGCTGATCGGCAGCGCCCACTTCGCCTGGTGGCAGAGCCTGCCGGCTTTTCAACCGGTGTCGCTGGTCGATGCCGCCGGGTCCGGTGGTGGCATCGCTATCAGCCTGGCGCTGTTTGCGGCCATTGCCGCCTTCACCGTGACAATGGAGAAGCGCCGCCACGGCCAATTGGAGGAAGCACCCAGGGTTGAAGTGCGCGAGCGCCGCTGGCTGACCGGCCCCTGGCCGCTGCTGTTCGGCGCCGTGGCCTTGGCGCTGCTCAACTTCGCCACCCTGGCGCTGGCCGGGCGGCCTTGGGGCATCACCTCGGCCTTCGCCCTATGGGGCGCCAAGGGTTTCGAGTTCCTCGGCGGTGATGTCTCCGGCTGGGGCTACTGGCAGGCACCGGACAATGCTCAGGCGCTGCAGGCCAGCGTATGGAGCGATATCACTACGGTGATGAACGTCGGCATCATCCTCGGCGCGCTGCTGGCGGCCACCCTGGCCGGCCGCTTCGCCCCCAATTTCCGCATCCCGCTCAAATCAGTGGCGGCGGCGGTGATCGGCGGGCTGATGCTCGGCTACGGCGCGCGACTGGCGTTTGGCTGCAACATCGGCGCCTACTTCAGCGGTATCGCCTCGGGCAGCCTGCACGGCTGGGTGTGGCTTATGGCGGGCTTCGCCGGCAATATGCTTGGTGTACGGCTGCGGCCGCTGTTCTTCGAGGGCGAGGCAGGCCGGCGGCCGGCCGCCAAGCGCTGCTGAGCCCACGCTGCTGCTCGCCCATGCGCCTCGGCACTGCCGGGGCGCGCTGCGTTGGGTGGGAAGCTAGCGCATTGAGCATGGTAGAATGGCGCGATCAGGGCGCCACCAAGAGCGCCAGGCCCTCTATCAACAGTGACGAGACGAGAGATGACGCAAACCGCCAAGCGCCCGCTGTACCTTCCCTATGCCGGCCCCACCTTGCTCGAGATGCCGCTGCTCAACAAGGGCAGCGCCTTCACCCTCAACGAGCGCATCGCTTTCAACCTGATCGGCCTGCTGCCGCAGAACGTCGAGTCCATCGAAGAGCAGGCCGAGCGCGCCTACCGTCAGTATCGGCTGTGCCAGAACGACCTCGACCGGCATATCTACCTGCGTGCCATTCAGGACGACAACGAGACGCTGTTCTTCCGCCTGCTCGAGGAGCACCTCGAGGAGATGCTGCCGATCATCTATACCCCACCGTGGGCGAGGCGTGCGAAGAGTTTTCCAATATCTATCGCAACCATCGCGGGTTGTTCATCAGCTACCCGGATCGCGAGTACATGGACGACATCCTGCGCAGCGCCACCAAGGACAACGTCAAGGTGATCGTGGCCACCGATGGCGAGCGCATCCTCGGCCTTGGCGACCAGGGTATCGGCGGCATGGGCATTCCGATCGGCAAGCTGTCGTTGTATACCGCCTGTGGCGGTATCAGCCCGGCCTATACGCTGCCGATCACTCTCGACGTCGGCACCAACAACCAGACCCTGCTCGACGATCCGATGTACATGGGCTGGCGCCATCCGCGGGTGTCCCAGGCCGAGTACGACGCCTTCATCGCCGATTTCATGGCCGCGGTGAAGCGTCGCTGGCCGAACGTGCTGCTGCAGTTCGAGGATTTCGCCCAGACCAACGCCATGCCGCTGCTGGATCGCTATCGCGACGAACTGTGCTGCTTCAATGATGATATTCAGGGCACCGCGGCGGTGTGCGTCGGTACCCTGCTGGCGGCCTGCAAGGCCAAGGGCGAGCAGATCAGCGAGCAGCGTGTGGCCTTCGTCGGCGCCGGCTCGGCGGGCTGCGGCATCGCCGAGCAGATCGTGCTGGCGATGCAGACTGAAGGCTTGGGCGAAGCCGAGGCGCGGGCACGCATCTTCATGGTCGATCGCCACGGCCTGCTGACCCGCGACATGGAGGGCCTCTACGACTTCCAGGCGCGGCTCGCCCATGACCCGGCCGGGTGGCAGGGTACGTCGCTGCTCGACGTGGTCACTCAGGCCAAGCCGACGGTACTGATTGGCGTCTCCGGCCAGCGCGGCCTGTTCACCAAGGAGGTGATCCAGGCGCTGCACGCTGGCTGCACCAAGCCGCTGGTGATGCCGCTCTCCAATCCTACCTCCAAGGTCGAGGCGACCCCGGAGGAGATCCTGGTGTGGACCGAAGGCCAGGCGCTGGTGGCCACCGGCAGCCCCTTCGCGCCGGTGGAGTTCCGCGGCAAGCACTACCCCATCGCCCAGTGCAACAACTCCTATATCTTCCCCGGTATCGGCCTCGGGGTGATTGCGGCGCGCGCCTCGCGGGTCACCGACGGCATGCTGATGGCGGCCTCCAACGCGCTGGCCAAGGGCGCGCCCATGGTCCAGGAGGGCAAGGGGCCGCTGCTGCCGGCGCTGTCCGAGATCCGCGAGATCAGCAAGGCGATCGCCTTCGACGTGGCCAAGCAGGCCATGGCCGAGGATGTGGCCCTGACCTGCGACGACGAGACGCTGCGCGAGGCCATCGAGGCCAATTTCTGGTTCCCGCGCTACCGCGAGTACCGGCGCAAGGCGTTTTGAGCTCACTTAGCAGCAGCGCAAGCCGGCACCGGGGCAGGTCATAAGCGAACCTCATTTTTCAGGGTCGAAAAATGCTCCATGCCATTTCGACATTTCCGCCATCCATGGCGGTCAGATGAAAAATGGAGCGTCCAGGGATGGATTCACAGCGTGTTCGCGTTGACCTGCGCCGGGTAGCCGGCGGGAATTATAGCCGTAACCGATACAAAAACGCCCAGCCGGCTAACCGGCTGGGCGTTTTCACGTCAGCGCCCGCAGGCGCCGCTGGCACCCTCAGGCGCTGCCGATCATCTTGCGCAGCACATAGTGCAGGATGCCGCCGTGCTGGTAGTAGGCCAGCTCGTTGGCGGTATCGATGCGGCACAGTGCTTCGATGTTCTTCTCACCCTTGTCGCTCTTGATGGTCACCTTGACTTGGCAGCCCGGGCTGAGCTCGCCGAGCCCCTCGATGGAGATCGTCTCGTCGCCGGTCAGGCCCAGCGACTGGCGGCTTTCGCCCTCGGGGAACTGCAGCGGCACCACGCCCATGCCGATCAGGTTGGAGCGGTGGATGCGCTCGTAGGACTCGGCCAGCACCGCGCGTACGCCGAGCAGCCGGGTGCCCTTGGCGGCCCAGTCGCGGCTCGAGCCGGAGCCGTACTCCTTGCCGGCCACCACCACCAGCGGCGTGCCCTCCTGTTGGTACTTCATCGCCGCGTCATAGATCGCCAGCTGTTCGCCGCTCGGCACATGGCGAGTGAAGCCGCCCTCGACGCCGTCGAGCATCTCGTTCTTGATGCGTACGTTGGCGAAGGTGCCGCGCATCATCACTTCGTGGTTGCCGCGGCGTGAGCCGTAGGAGTTGAAGTCCACCGGCTTGACGCCGTGCTCCTGCAGGTAGCGCCCGGCGGGGCTATCGGGCTTGATGGCGCCGGCCGGCGAGATATGGTCGGTGGTCACCGAGTCGCCGAGCATGGCCAGGATGTGTGCGTCCTCGACGTCGTCGATGGCCTCCGGCTCCTTGCCCATGCCGTCGAAGAACGGCGGGTGCTGGATATAGGTCGACTCGGGCCATTGATAGACTTCGCTCTGGGGCACGTCGATGGCCTTCCAGACGTCGTCGCCGTCGAACACCTCGGCGTACTCCTTGCGGAACATCTCGGTCTTGACCTTCTCCACCGCCTCGGCGATCTCGGCCTGGGACGGCCAGATGTCCTGAAGATATACCGGCTTGCCGTCGCTACCTTCGCCGAGCGGCTCCTTGGAGAGGTCGCGACGCACGCTGCCGGCTAGGGCGTAGGCCACCACCAGCGGCGGCGAGGCCAGCCAGTTGGTCTTGACCAGCGGGTGCACGCGGCCCTCGAAGTTGCGGTTGCCGGAGAGCACCGAGGCCACGGTGAGATCGCCCTCATTGACGGCCTTCTCGATGGACTCCGGAAGCGGCCCGGAGTTGCCGATGCAGGTGGTACAGCCGTAGCCCACCAGGTTGAAGCCCAGTGCGTCGAGATCCTCCTGCACGCCGCCGGCGGCGAGGTAGTCGGTGACTACCTTGGAGCCTGGTGCCAGCGAGGTCTTGACCCACGGCTGGGTGGTCAGCCCCTTCTCGCGGGCCTTGCGTGCCAGCAGGCCGGCGGCCATCATCACGCTGGGATTGGAGGTGTTGGTGCAGGAAGTGATGGCGGCGATCACCACCGCGCCGTGGTCGAGGCTGAACTGCTTGCCACCGTAATCGATATCCCGGCTGTCGGCATTCTCGTAGCTCTGCTCGATACCCACTGCGGTCTGGCCGCCTTCGGAGAACAGCCGCCCATTCTCGGTGGTCGGTACTTCATTCAGGCGGTCGCCCATCAGCGCCTCGAAGGTCGCCTTCATGTCGGTCAGTGCGACGCGGTCCTGGGGGCGCTTGGGGCCGGCCAGACTGGCCTCGACCTCGGCCATGTCGAGGTGCAGGGTGTCGCTGAAGATCGGCTCGGCGCCGGGCTCGCGCCATAGCCCCTGGGCCTTGCTGTAGGCCTCGACCAGGGCGATCTGAGCATCCTCGCGGCCGGTCAGGCGAAGGTAGTTGAGGGTCTCCTCGTCGACCGGAAAGAAGCCGCAGGTCGCGCCGTACTCCGGCGACATGTTGGCGATGGTGGCGCGGTCGGCCAGCGGCAGGTCGTCGAGGCCGTCGCCGTAGAACTCCACGAACTTGCCGACCACGCCCTTGTTGCGCAGCATCTCGGTGACCGTCAGCACCAGGTCGGTGGCGGTGATGCCTTCGCGCAGCTTGCCGGTCAGCTTGAAGCCGATCACTTCGGGAATCAGCATCGACACCGGCTGGCCGAGCATGGCGGCCTCGGCTTCGATGCCGCCCACGCCCCAGCCGAGTATGCCGAGACCGTTGATCATGGTGGTGTGGGAATCGGTGCCTACCAGGGTGTCGGGGTAGGCGAGGATCTTGCCGTCGACCTCCTTGGTCCACACCGTCCTGCCCAGGTATTCGAGATTGACCTGGTGGCAGATACCGGTGCCGGGCGGCACCACGCGGAAGTTGTCGAAGGCTTCCTGGCCCCAGCGCAGGAACTCGTAGCGCTCGCGGTTACGCTCCATCTCGATGGCGACATTGTCGCGAAAGGCGGCCGGGTTGCCGAACTTGTCGACCATCACCGAGTGGTCGATGATCAGATCCACCGGCGACAGCGGGTTGATGCGCGCCGGGTCCTCGCCGAGTGCCGCCACGGCGGCACGCATGGAGGCGAGATCCACGACCCCGGGCACGCCGGTGAAGTCCTGCATCAGCACCCGGGCCGGGCGGTAGCCGATCTCGCGGCTCGAGCGTCCCTGCTGCTGCCAATCGACCAGTGCCTGAATGTCGTCGACGTCGACGCTGTCGTCGTCGGCGAAGCGCAGCTGGTTCTCGAGCAGTACCTTGAGGGTCATCGGCAGGCGGTCGATGTTGCCCAGCGCCTCGGCGGCCTTGGGCAGGCTGTAGTAGTGGTAGCTCTGTCCGCCGACGTCGAGCTGTGTCAGGGTCTCGGGGGTCGTGTGGCTCATGGTCTCCTCCTCATGAAGAGCGATGGGCGCCCATCCGGGGCGCACGAAAGCACGGTCATCAGTATCACATGGTCATGATAGGCGCTGATTTCAAGCGTCGCCCGGTAGTCAGCGTCTATGCTGGAATGACGCCAAGGCCGCTACTGGCATTATAAACCCGCCGGGTGGCAGGCCGATGACAGGAGTTACCCCATGCACGAAGAGATGCTCACTTCTCAGGCGGTTCATTGCCCCTACTGCAGCACCGCCTTCGATCTGCTGGTCGACGCCAGCCAGGGCAGCCATATGACCTGGGAGGACTGTCCGCGCTGCTGCGCGCCGATCCAGCTACGTATCAGCGTCGCGCCGGACAGTGGCGAGCTCGAGAGCGTAACCTTGGGGCGCGACGACGACGTGGTCTGAGCGTGGCGCGAGTGACTTATGATAGAGTGTGGCTATGGCATTGATCGTTGTTTTTAATTGCCAACATCGTTAGTTTGACTTTAGTCTGATACACCATTTTGACCACTCAATCATCATTCGCACCTCAAGGGAGAGACCTGAATGAGCGTACTGGTAGGCCGCCAAGCCCCCGATTTTGAAACCGCCGCTGTGCTGGGTAACGGCGAGATCGTCGATAACTTCAAGCTCTCCGACAGCCACGGCAAGTTGCGCGTGCTGTTCTTCTGGCCGCTCGACTTTACCTTCGTGTGCCCGTCCGAGATCATCGCGCATGACAACCGTCTGGCGCAGTTCAAGGAGCTTGGCGTCGAGGTGATCGGCGTTTCCATCGACTCCCAGTTCACCCACCACGCCTGGCGCAAGACCTCTCCCGAGAAGGGCGGCATCGGCGAAGTTGGCTTCCCGATCGTGGCCGACGTCAAGCACGAAGTGACCCAGGCCTACGGCATCGAGCATCCGGAAGCCGGCGTCGCCATGCGCGCCTCCTTCCTGATCGACGAGCACGGCGTGGTTCAGCACCAGACCGTCAATAACCTGCCGCTGGGCCGCAACGTCGACGAGATGCTGCGCATGGTCAAGGCGCTCAAGCACCACCAGCAGCACGGCGAAGTCTGCCCGGCCGGCTGGGACGAAGGCCAGGAAGGCATGAAGGACACCGCGGAAGGCGTCGCCAAGTACCTCGGCGCCCACTCCAAGGCGCTGTAAGTCGAGCGCTTGCTGGGAGGCGGCCTGCGGGCCGCCTCTTTGCATTGGTGGAGTGATACACTCTGTTTCCGGAGCGTTGCGGCATGTCGATCCGGGCCGCCATGCCGCAACGCGTCGCCAGCGCGGCGTTAACGCTGCCCGCCATCATTCAAGACACCCATGAGGTCATCCATGGACGCACGCCACGAACGCCTGATCATTCTCGGTTCCGGCCCGGCCGGTTATACCGCTGCCGTCTATGCCGCCCGCGCCAACCTCAAGCCGCTGCTGATCACCGGAATGCAGGCTGGCGGCCAACTGACCACCACCACCGACGTGGACAACTGGCCGGGTGACGATGTCGGCGTCCAGGGCCCCGAGCTGATGGAGCGCATGAAGCGCCACGCCGAGCGCTTCGACACCGAGGTGCTGTTCGATCATATCGACGAAGTGGACCTGCGTAACCGTCCCTTCACCCTGACCGGCAACAGCGGCACCTATACCTGTGATGCGCTGATCATCGCCACCGGCGCCAGCGCCCGCTACCTGGGGCTGCCCTCCGAGCAGCAGTTCATGGGCCAAGGCGTGTCGGCCTGCGCCACCTGCGATGGCTTCTTCTACCGCAACCAGGAGGTGGTGGTGATCGGCGGCGGCAATACCGCGGTAGAGGAGGCGCTGTATCTCTCCAATATCGCTGCCAAGGTGACCCTGGTACACCGCCGCGATAGCCTGCGCGCCGAGAAGATCCTGCAGGACAAGCTGTTCGACAGGGTCGAGAACGGCAACATGGCCATCGAGTGGAACCACACCCTCGGCGAGGTGCTGGGCGACAACAGTGGCGTGACCGGCGTGCGCCTGGCGTCCACCGCCGATGGCAGTACCAAGGAGTTGGCCGCGCCGGGGGTGTTCATCGCCATCGGCCATACCCCCAACACCGGCCTGTTCGAGGGCCAGCTGGACATGGCCAACGGCTATATCAAGGTCAAGTCAGGCCTCGAGGGTAACGCCACCGCGACTAGCGTGGCCGGGGTGTTCGCCGCCGGCGACGTCATGGACCACGTCTACCGCCAGGCGATCACCTCTGCCGGCAGCGGCTGCATGGCGGCGCTGGACGCCGAGCGCTACCTCGACGAACTTTAAGCTTCGGGCTTCGGGCTTCGGGCTTCGGGCTTCGGGCTAGGCTGTGTGCTCGTAGCTCGTAGCTCGTAGCTCGTAGCTCGTAGCTAGTAGCTAGTAGCTAGTAGTGCGGCGGGAGCTCCTGGGTAGGGTCGAAGCCATCGGGCTGGTCATTCAGCGCCTGCTGCTGTTCGCGCAGGCGCTTCTGCATCAGGGCGTTGAGCCGCATGACTTCCCGCAGGCGCCGCTCCTGACTCGCTACCGCTTCGTCCAACTGGTCCAGCCAGTGCTCCTGGTGGGCGGTGCGGCTCTCGAGTGCCTCCAGTCGCGCGGCCAGGCCGGCGAGCGACTCGTGATCAGGCATGCTAGAATCGCCGCGTTGCGTGTTGCCGTTCATCGCTGCACCTTCATCAATGTCACTGTGGTTCGTCGGTCATTGGCCAATGGGCAAGACCGTGATCGTCATAGCCAGTATCCACGTCCACACAACAAGAGAAGTTGAGGTCCATGAATCGTAAGGTGTTTCTTCGTTGCATCATCATTAGTCTCCTGCTCGCCGCGCCCGCTCCACTGCTGATCACCCTGTTCGTCTCGTTGACCGGTGGCCTACTGTCACAGCAGCTGCTGGCATCCCTCGAACTGGGCGGCGTGGCAGCTGTGTACTTCGCTGCTGCCGCCGCGGTGTTCGTGCTGTTGCTGGTCGCGACCAGCGCCGTCCAGGTGCTGTCACCTGCAGCGGCGCCTGCCTCGGCGGTGCTCGCCGATATCGAGAACGATGACCGCGAGATCGGCGAGGTCAAGTGGTTCAACGTCAACAAGGGGTATGGCTTCATCACCCGCGATAACGGCGACGATGTCTTCGTACACTTCCGGGCCATCCGCGGCAAGGGACATCGTACCCTGGCCGAGGGCCAGAAGGTGCGCTATCACATCGTCGAGAATGAGCGGGGGTTGCAGGCCGACGACGTCACCGTGATTACCTAGGAAAGCGACTGCGCTCGCCCAGGCGTTGTTGGAAGCGCGACGCGAGATGCTCATTTACTAAAGTAAACTCCGCTCTCTCGTCGCGCTTCCGCCTAGCCTGGCCATCGCTCGTCAGCTTTCGATAAAAAGGTGGTTACACCATTATCAGATATCGCCCCGCTTCTGCGGGGCGATGTCGTTTCGGATCACTGCCCCGAGTCGGGCCAGGTAATGGCCTCCTCGTGGCCGTCGGGGAGAATGCGCCAGAAGCGGTCGGGGTCGTCGCCGGGCTGCCAGCCGCCCAGCGAGCAGCGCACCTCGCAGCCCAGCGCCTGGCTGGCGTCACGGGCGCAGTCGGCATCGCGCGGCCAGGGCGTCGCGTCGCTGTCGAACCACAGGCTGCTGAAGCCGTCGGCGGCCTGCTCGACCAGCAGAACCGGAATGCGCTGGCCCTGCAGGTGTCCGCTGGTGCGCCACTTGCGCTTGCCGGCAGGCTGAAGCGGTGCGGCGTCGAGCTGCGCGCTGAGCCACTTGCTAAGCGCCTCGACGCTGGCGTCGGCGAGGTAGATCTCGATATCCGGGTAGCGCTGCATGGTCACCTCAACTGGCCTCGCCGCTGGTGAACAGGCGCACCAGGATGGCTTCGTAGATATCGCTCAGGGTGTCCAGGTCGGCGGCGCGTACGCGTTCGTTGACCTGGTGGATGGTGGCATTGAGCGGCCCCAGTTCGACCACCTGGCTGCCCAGGGTGGCGATGAAGCGGCCGTCCGAGGTGCCGCCGCTGGTCGACAGCGCCGGCCGCTGCCCGGTGATCGCTTCGACGCCGCCGATGGTGGCTTTCACCAGCTCGCCCTCGGCGGTGAGAAACGGCTCGCCGTTGAGCGTCCAGTCGAGGCGGTAGTCGAGGCCGTGGGCGTCGAGGATCGCCTCGGTGCGTGCACGCAACTGCTCGTGAGTCACTTCGGTGGAGTAGCGGAAGTTGAAGACCGCTTCCAGCTCGCCGGGGATCACATTGGTGGCGCCGGTGCCGGCGCGCAGGTTGGAGACCTGGAAGCTGGTGGCGGGGAAGAAGGTATTGCCGTCGTCCCAGTGCTCGCGCACTAGTGCATCCAGCGCCGGTATGGCGGCATGGATCGGGTTGGTGGCCAACTGCGGATAGGCCACGTGGCCCTGCCGGCCCTTGACGTGCAGTACTCCGCCCAGCGAGCCGCGCCGGCCGTTCTTGATCACGTCGCCGAGGCGCTCGCTGGACGACGGCTCGCCGACGATACAGTAGTCGAGCCGCTCGTGACGCTCGCGCAGGTGCTCGACCACGGCGCGGGTGCCGTCCACCGCCGGGCCCTCCTCGTCGGAGGTGATCAGGAAGGCCAGCTTGCCGTGGTGATCGGGATGCGCGGCGACGAAGCGCTCCACCGCGGTGACCATCGCCGCCAGGCTGCCTTTCATGTCGGCGGCACCGCGGCCGCGCAGCATGCCATCGGCGTCGATGCAGGGCGCGAAGGGCGGCGTCTCCCAGTTGGTGTGCGGGCCGCTGGGCACCACGTCGGTATGCCCGGCGAAGGCCAGCACCGGGCCGTGGTGGCCGCGTACCGCCCAGAAGTTGTCGACCTCGCCGAACGGCAGGCGCTCGATGTGGAAGCCCAGCGCCGCGAGGCGCTCGATCATCAGCGCCTGGCAGCCCTCGTCATCCGGCGTCACCGAGGGCCTGGCCAGCAGGTCGATGGCCAGTTCCAGGGTCGGCGACAGGGCCTGCGACTCAGTTGTGGGCATGCAGCGCCTCGTTGAGCGCGATGGCGCTCTTGTTGGTCAGGCACTCGATGCGGCCGTTCTGGGAGTTGCGGCGCAGCAGCAGGTCGTCCTGGCCGGCCAGCTCGCGGGCGGCCACGGTCTTGACCTCCTGGCCCTGGTCGTCGAGCAGGGTGACCTTGGCCCCGGCGGTGATGTAGAGCCCGGCCTCAACGCTGCAGCGGTCGCCGAGCGGGATGCCGATGCCGGCGTTGGCGCCGATCAGGCAGCCTTCGCCGACCTTGATCACGATGTTGCCGCCGCCCGACAGGGTGCCCATGGTCGAGCAGCCGCCGCCCAGATCCGAGCCCTTGCCGACCCTCACGCCGGCCGAGATGCGGCCCTCGATCATGCCCGGGCCTTCGGTACCGGCGTTGAAGTTGACGAAGCCCTCGTGCATCACCGTGGTGCCCTCGCCGAGATAGGCGCCCAGGCGGACGCGGGCGGTATCGCCGATGCGGATGCCCTTGGGTACCACGTAGTCGGCCATCTTGGGGAACTTGTCGACGCAGTCCACCGACAGCGCGCGGCCCTCGAGGCGCGCCTTGAGACGGCGCGCCGGGAGTTCCTCGATATCGATGGCGCCCTCGTTGGTCCAGGCCACGTTGCGCAGCAGGCCGAACATGCCGGTCAGGTCGAGCTGGTGGGGCGTGACCAGCCGATGCGACAGCAGGTGAAGCTTGAGGTAGACCTCGGGAGCGTTCTCCGGCGGCGTATCGGTGTCGAGGAAGGTCGCCACCAGCGGGCGCCTGCTGGCGGCGAGCGACTCGGCGAGCTCGGCCTGCTCGGCGGCGCCAGCGGCCTTGAGCGCGGCGGCCAGCGCCGCACAGTGCTCGGGCAGGAAGCTCACCGCGGCGTTGCCGGCCGGTGCGTCGAGGGCCTGGCGAGCGGCCTCGACCAGCGCCGCGTCGGGCGCGAACAGCGGTGCCGGATAGTAGATTTCCAGCCAGTCGCCCTGGGTGTTCTGGGTGCCGATGCCGAGTGCAAAGCTGAGCATGAGGGTGTCCTCTTGAAATGGGTCGATGAAAAGCGTCTACGAGCTAGGGTATGAGAGCGAGCCGCGGCTCATATCTTCAGGTTGTCGTAGTCGCCGTCGCGATAGCCGACCAGGATCTCGTCGCCGGTATCCAGCAGCGGGCGCTTGAGCAGCGTGGGGTGAGCCAGCATCAGCTCGCGGGCGCGGTTAGCGTCGATGTCCTGCTTGTCGGCGTCGTCGAGCTGACGCCAGGTGGTGCTGCGCGTGTTGAGCAGGGTCTTTACCGGCACCCGTTCGAGAATGTGCTCGAGCAGTGCCGCCGAGAGGCCGTCCTCGCGCAGGTCGTGATACTGATAGGGTACGCCGGAGGCGTCCATGGCCTTGCGCGCACGGCGGCAGGTGTCGCAGTTCTTGATGCCAAACAGGGTCAGCATGGTGGAGTCCTCATTCACTGGCGTTCGATGAAGCGACGCAGGCGGCGGGCACCCTCGACGGTGGCCTCGAGCTCGGCGACCAGCGCCAGGCGCACGCGGCCGCTGCCGGGATTGCGGCCGTCGGCGGCGGGGCGACCCATATAGCTGCCCGGCAGCACGCTGACATGCTCCTCGGCGTAGAGCGCCCGGGTAAAGGCCGCGTCGTCGCCGCCGGGTACCGCCGGCCACAGGTAGAAGCTTGCCTCGGGTGTGGGGAAGTCCATCACCGGGGCGAGGGTCTCGGTGACCGCGGCGAACTTCTCGCGGTAGGCGTTGCGGTTGGCGCGCACGTGCTGCTCGTCCTGCCAGGCGGCGATCGAGGCGTGCTGCAGTGGCAGCGACATGGCGCAGCCGTGGTAGGTGCGGTAGCGCTTGAAGGGCGCGATCAGCGCGGCGTCGCCGGCCACGAAACCGGAGCGCAGGCCGGGCAGGTTGGAGCGCTTGGAGAGCGAGTGAAATACCAGGCAGCGGCGGTAGTCGTGGCGTCCCAGCGCCGCGCAGGCCTGCAGCAGCCCCGGCGGCGGAGTGGCTTCGTCGAGGTAGAGCTCGGAGTAGCACTCGTCGGAGGCGATGATGAAGTCGAATTCGTCGGCCAGTTCGATCAGGCGCTGGAAGTCGGCCAGCGGCGTGACCGCGCCGGTGGGGTTGCCCGGCGAGCACAGGAACACGATCTGCACCTCGCGCCAGGTGTCGGCGGACACGGCGTCGAGGTCCGGGCGAAAGCCGTGTTCGGCACGGCAGTCGAGGTAGAGCGGCGTGCCGCCGGCCAGCAGGGTGGCGCCTTCGTAGATCTGGTAGAAGGGGTTGGGTACCGCCACCCTGGCCGGGCGGCTGCGGTCGAGTGCGGCCTGGACGAAGGCGAAGAGCGCTTCGCGGGTACCGTTGACCGGCAGCACCTGGGCGTCCGGATCGAGGCCTGCAAGACCGAAGCGGCGGCTCGCCCAGGCGGCGATGGCCTGGCGCAGCTCGGGCATGCCATGGGTCGCCGGGTAGCGCGCCATCTCCTGCTGATGTGCCACCAGCGCTTCGAGGGCGGCGGCATGGGGCGCATGCTGCGGCTCGCCGATGGTCAGCGGAATGTGCGCCAGCGACGCCGGCGGGGTGACATCGGCCTTGAGCGCGGCGAGCTTCTCGAAGGGGTAGGGCTTGAGAGCATCGAGATCGGGGTTCATGGCTGTCCTGGCCGCCTCGGAACGGCGGAAACTTGGGCTGGGCGGCGCCGGCGGCGACGCCATGACCCGGCGATTATAGGGAAGCGGCCGGGACGCCTCAAACCCGCGCCCTCGACTAGACCCCCAGCACCTCGATCAGCTGCTCGCGCAGACGCTGCTGGCGCTGGGGGTCGGTGAGCGGCTCGCCGCCCTTGGTGGTGATGAAGAAGACGTCTTCGACGCGCTCGCCCAGCGTGGCGATCTTGGCCGCCGACAGGGCGATATCCTGCTCCATGAAGATGCGCCCGACCCGAGCCAGCAGGCCGGGGCGGTCGGGGGCGGTGAGCTCCAGCAGGGTGCGCTCGTTGGCCGGGTCCTGCTCGATCAGCACCTGGGTGGGCACCTTGAAGTGCTTGAGCTGGCGCGGGGTGTGACGGGTGACGATCTGTGGGTAGTCGTCGGGATCGTCGAGCTCCTCGACCAGGTGGCGACGTATCGCCTCGATGCGCTCGCGGTTGCGGATCGCCTCGCCGTCGTCGTCGAGCACGATGAAGGTGTTGAGCGTCCAGTCGTTGCTCGAGGTGGCAATGCGCGCGTCGTGGATCGACAGCCCCAGCTGCTCCATGGCGGCGGCGGTGGCGGCGAACAGGTCGTCCACCGAGCGGGTGTGGATGAACACCTTGGTGCCGCCCTCTGCCATGTCCTCGGCGGGCACGCTGACCAGAATCAGCGGCAGCTGGGAGCCGCCGTGGCCGAGGATGCCCTGGGTCTGCCAGACGATCTCGCTGGGCGCGTACTGCAGGAAGTAGTCCTCGCCGAGGGACTCCCACAGCCGCTCGACCCGCGCCGGGTCGGCGCCGACGCTGGTCAGCAGCGAGCGCGCCTCCTCGCGGGTCTCGCGCACCCAGTCGTCGCGGTCCAGCGGGTTCTCCAGGCCGCGGCGCAGGGCGCGCTTGGTCTCGGCGTGGAGCTGGCGCAGCAGGCTGGCGCGCCAGCCGTTCCACAGCGAGGGGTTGGTGGCGTTGATATCGGCCACGGTGAGCACGTAGAGATAGTCGAGGTGGATCTCGTCGCGCACCTGGCGGGCGAAGTCGCGGATCACGTCGGGGTCGGTGATGTCGCGCTTCTGGGCGGTCTTCGACATCAGCAGATGGTGCTCGATCAGCCAGCTCAGCAGCCGGGTGTCGCGGGGCGACAGGCCGTGGCGCTCGGCGAAGCCCTCGACGTCACGGGCGCCGATCAGCGAGTGGTTGCCGCCGCGGCCCTTGCCGATATCGTGATAGAGCCCGGCGATCCACAGCAGCTCGAGCTTGGGCAACTGGTGAACCAGGGTCGCCGCCACCGGAAACGCCTCGCGACCTTCCGGTGCGCGGAAGCGCTGGATGAACTTGAGCAGGCGCAGGGTGTGGGCGTCGACGGTGTAGATATGGAACAGGTCGTGCTGCATCAGCCCCACCGCCTGGCCGAACTCCGGCAGGTACTTGCCGAGCACCCCGTAGCGGTTCATGCGCCGCAGCTGGCGCGCCACATTGCCGCTGGAGCGCAGCAGCTCCATGAACAGGCTCTGGTGGCGCACGTCGTCGCGGAACAGGTCGTCGATACGGTGGCGGTAGTCGCGGATCAGGCGAATCGTCTCGGCGCGCACGCCCTCGATTTCGGGATGCTGGGCCATCAACAGGAACAGCTCGAGCAGTGCCGCCGGGCGCTGACGGAAGACCCGCGGATGGCGCGCCTGGATATAGCCGCCCTTGATCTCGAAGCGGTCGTTGAGCGGAGTGGTGGCGAGCTGCTCGTCACCGCGCAGAATCACTTCGTCGAAGTGCTGCAGCAGCATGTCGTTGAGGCCGGCAAGCGCGGTGACGTGGCGATAGTAGCGCTTCATGAACTGCTCGACGGCGAGGCGCTCCGGCGTGTCGCGGTAGCCGAACAGCTCGGCGATGGCGCGCTGGTGATCGAACAGCAGGCGGTCCTCGGCGCGCCCGGTAAGCATGTGCAGGGCGTAGCGCACCTGCCACAGGAAGGCCTGGCCCTGACTCAGGATGCGCAGCTCGGCGTCATTCATGAAGCCCTTGTCGACCACGTCCTCGTAGCGCAGGGTGCCGAAGTGGCGCTTGGCCACCCAGCCGATCATCTGGATATCGCGCAGCCCGCCCGGGGAGCTCTTGATATTGGGCTCGAGGTGGTACTCGGAGTTGTTGTAGCGGTAGTGGCGGGTGATCTGCTCCTGCCACTTGGCCTCGAAGAAGCGATCCGCGGGCCACAGCCGGGCGGTGGAGAGGCGCTCGCGCATGGCCTCGCGGAGCCGCTCGTCGCCGGCCAGGGTGCGGGTCTCGAGCAGGTTGGTGATCACCGTGACATCGGCCGCGGCCTCGCGCTGGCAGTCGTTGAGCGAGCGCACGCTGTGGCCGATCTCCAGGCCGATGTCCCACAGGAAGGTGATGAAGTCGGTGAGCGGCTCGCGGTAGGGCGTATCGTCGTCGTGTTCGAGCAGCAGCAGCAAGTCGATGTCGGAGTGCGGGTGCAGTTCACCGCGGCCGTAGCCGCCTACCGCGAGCAGGGCGATGCCGTCGTCGGGCCAGGCATGGCGCGACCATGCCACCTGCAGCAGCCGGTCGAGGCACCAGGCGCGGCCGTGGATCAGATCGCGGATGTCGGCGCCGGCGCGAAAGCGCTCATCGAGCCGCGCCTGGATCTCGCGCAGGACGGCCTTGAAGGGCGCAATCGGCGAGCGGCTGCCGTCCAGCTCGGCGCGCAGCGTGGCTTCGTCGAACAGCGTGGTGTCGGGCGTGAAGCGGTAGTGGTGCAGCAGCATATCAGCGGTCGAGAAAGGCGAGGTCTTCCTCGCCGCGGGCGGTGAGTACCTCGACGCCGTGGGCGGTGACCAGCAGGGTGTGTTCCCACTGCGCCGACAGGCTGCGGTCCTTGGTGACCGCGGTCCAGCCGTCGCGCAGCACCTTGGTGCGATAGCCGCCGACGTTGATCATCGGTTCGATGGTGAAGCACATGCCCTCGGCCAGGGCGATGTCGGCGTCGGGAGCATAGCCGTCGTAGTGGAGGATCTGCGGGTCCTCGTGAAAGCCGGCGCCGATGCCGTGGCCACAGAAGTCGCGTACCACCGAGTAGCCGTTGGCTTCGGCGTGCTGCTGGATGACCCGCGCCAGTTCGGAGAGCCGGGCGCCGGGTTTGACCAGGGCGATGCTCTTGTAGAGGCACTCCTGGGTGACGCGGCACAGGCGCTCGCCCTGGATGGTCTCGCCGATCACGAACATCTTGCTCGAGTCGCCGTGGTAGCCGTCGGCAGTCTTGACGGTGATGTCGATGTTCATGATGTCGCCTTTCTTGAGCTTCTTGGCGTCATCGGGGATACCGTGGCACACCACGTGGTTGATCGAGGTGCAGGTGGCATTGGGGAAACCGTGGTAGTTGAGCGGCGCCGGGGTCGAGCCGAGTTCGTCGACGATGAACTCGTGGCACAGCCGGTCGAGCCTGCCGGTGGAGACGCCGGCCTCGACGTGGGGAGCGATCATTTCCAGCACGCGGGCGGCCTGGCGACCGGCCTCGCGCATCTTGTCGATTTCCGCTGCGGTCTTGATGGGAACGTTCATGGAGTCTCGAATCTGGAGGCGGGTGACGCGCCGGGCGATGGGCTCTGGATGGGCAGTGCGCGCGGCCGGCGACTTCATCTCGGTAGCGAACTATGGTATAAAGCCGCGCGCTTTCCTGCAATCGTTGACCGGAATGCGGTCGGGCCTTGAGCGCTCGGCGCAGGGCAGCGATAATGCGAGGGCGTTTGAACGCCTAAATCACACATGCACCGTCACATGGTCCCGGGTGCCTGCGTCACGCGAGTGCGCTGGTCGGATCCATGGGGTGCGTGGAGGCCTAACCCGATTTATCAGGAGTCATCCATGGCACACGTCAATATGCGTGACCTGCTCAAGGCAGGCGCCCACTTCGGTCACCAGACCAAGTACTGGAACCCGAAGATGAGCAAATTCATCTTCGGTGCGCGCAACAAGATTCACATCATCAACCTTGAGCACACCCTGCCGGCGCTCAACGACGCCATCGGCGTGGTCGAGAAGATGGCCGCTTCCAACAACAAGATCCTGTTCGTCGGCACCAAGCGTTCCGCCAGCAAGATCATCAAGGAAGAGGCCAATCGCGTCAGTCAGCCGTTCGTCAATCACCGCTGGCTGGGCGGCATGCTGACCAACTTCAAGACCATTCGTCAGTCGATCAAGCGCCTGCGCGAGCTCGAGGCGATGCACGAAGACGGCACCTTCGAGAAGCTGACCAAGAAGGAAGTCCTGATGGCCACCCGCGAGCAGGACAAGCTCGAACGTTCGGTGGGCGGCATCAAGGAGATGGGCGGTCTGCCCGATGCGCTGTTCGTGATCGACGTCGACCACGAGCGCATCGCCATCAACGAAGCCAACAAGCTGGGCATCCCGGTCATCGGGGTGGTCGACACCAACTCCGATCCGGACGGCGTCGACTACGTGATCCCGGGCAACGATGACTCCATCCGCGCCATCCAGATCTACGTCAAGGCCATCGCCGATGCCTGCGGTCGCGCCAAGGAAGGTCGTCCCGATGAGTTCGTTGAAGTCGCCGACGCTGACGCCAGCGAAACCGCCGAGTAACACCGCTGCGCCTGCTGCCGTGCCGCCCGTGCGGCGGGCAGGCGAGAAGGGGGCTTCGGCCCCCTTTTTTCCCGCTGCGCGGGGGCCCCGCGTAGCGACGTCGAACCAATTTCAGAGGTTAATATCATGGCAGCTATCAGCGCCTCACAGGTCAAGGAACTGCGCGAGCGTACCGGGCTCGGCATGATGGAGTGCAAGAAGGCCCTCACCGAGGCCGGTGGTGACATCGAGCAGGCGATCGAGGACCTGCGCAAGAACTCCGGTCTCAAGGCCGCCAAGAAGGCCGGTCGCACCGCCGCCGAAGGCGCCGTGGTGACCCGCGTTGCCGAGGATGGCAGCTACGGCGTGATGGTCGAGATCAACTCCGAGACCGATTTCGTCGCCCGTGACGACAACTTCAAGGGCTTCGCCGACCAGGTCGTCGACGCGCTGTTCGCCGCCAAGAGCGACGACGTGGCCGCGCTGATGGCCGGCGACATGGAAGCGACCCGCGAGCAGTTGGTGCAGAAGATCGGCGAGAACATCAGCGTGCGTCGCGCGGTGGTGGTCGAGGCCGGCGCCGGCAACCTGGTGGGCGAGTACGTCCACGGTGGCCGTATCGGCGTGCTGACCGTGCTCAAGGGCGCCAACGCCGAGGTCGCCAAGGACGTCGCCATGCACGTTGCCGCCATCAACCCGGCCGTGGCACTGCCCGAGAACATGCCCCAGGAGCAGCTCGACCAGGAAAAGGCCATCATCCTGGCCCAGCCGGACATGGCCGGTAAGCCGGAGCAGATCGCCGAGAAGATGGTCCAGGGTCGCCTCAAGAAGTACCTGGCCGAGAACAGTCTGACCGAGCAGCCGTTCGTCAAGGACCCCAACCAGTCCGTTGCCGAGTACGTCAAGAGCGCCGGCGGCGAAGTGGTTGGCTTCACGCGCTTCGAAGTGGGGGAAGGGATCGAGAAGGAAGAGGTCGACTTCGCCAAGGAAGTGATGGAACAGGCTCGCCGTAGCTGAGGTCTGACTCCGTCGACACGTGTTGGCGTGCGCGCAAGCGCACGCCTTCGCGTATCCGGCTGGTGGATGCCAGCCGGCCCCGCCCGCTAGCATAGTCATCAGGAGAGCTTCCATGCCTACCAGCCACGACCCCCACGGCGCCGAGCGCGGCACCAAGCCGGAGCGCAGCGCCAAATCGAAGTACAAGCGCATCCTCCTCAAGCTGTCCGGCGAGGCCCTGATGGGCGAGCATGACTTCGGCATCGACCCCAAGGTGCTGGACCGCATGGCGCTGGAGATCGGCCAGTTGGTGGGGATCGGGGTGCAGGTCGGCATCGTGGTCGGCGGCGGCAACCTGTTTCGCGGTGCGGCGCTCAATGAGGCGGGCATGGATCGCGTCACCGGTGACCACATGGGCATGCTGGCCACGGTGATGAATGCCCTGGCCATGCGTGATGCGCTGGAGCGCTCCAATATTCGCTCGCGGGTGATGTCGGCGATTCCCATGAGCGGGGTGGTGGAACACTACGACCGTCGCACCGGGATTCGCTACCTGACCTCCGGTGACGTGGTATTGTTCTCCGCCGGGACCGGCAACCCCTTCTTCACTACCGACTCGGCGGCCTGCCTGCGTGGCATCGAGATCGACGCCGACGTGGTGGTCAAGGCCACCAAGGTCGACGGGGTCTACGACAAGGATCCGGTCAAGCACGCCGACGCGGTGAAGTACGAGCACCTGACCTATGACGAGGTGCTCGACCAGAAGCTGGGGGTCATGGATTTGACCGCTATTTGCCTGGTGCGGGACCATGACATGCCGGTTCGCGTATTCGACATGAACAAGCCCGGTGCCCTGCTCAACCTGGTGGTGGGCGGCAAGGAAGGCACGCTGATAGACAGAGGGTAATGACGTGATCAACGATATTCAGAAAGACGCCGAGTCTCGCATGAAGAAGAGCCTCGAGGCGCTGCAGGCCAACTTCCACAAGATCCGTACCGGGCGTGCCCATACCAGCATCCTCGATGCGGTGATGGTGGAGTACTACGGCGGCCAGGTGCCGATCAACCAGGTCGCCAGCGTCAACATCGAGGACGCCCGTACCCTGAGCGTATCGCCCTGGGAGAAGGACATGGTGCCCAAGGTCGAGAAGGCGATCATGAGCGCCGACCTGGGCCTCAACCCGTCCACCGCCGGCAGCGTGATTCGCGTGCCGATGCCGATGCTCACCGAGGAGACGCGCAAGGGCTATATCAAGCAGGCGCGCAGCGAGGCGGAGCACGCCCGCGTGGCGGTGCGCAACGTGCGCCGCGACGCCAACGGTGATCTCAAGTCGCTGCTCAAGGACAAGGATATCTCCGAGGACGAGCAGCACAAGGGCGAGGATCTGATCCAGAAGCTCACCGACAAGTACATCGGCGAGATCGACAGCCTGCTGGAAGCCAAGGAACACGACCTGATGCAGGTGTGAGCGGCCGGCGGGCCGCGTGCCCGCCCCATCTCCTCTCCCGATGCGAGACTCCATGACCTCAACGCTGTCTTCACAAGGGTGCCGTGATGGTCTGCCACGCCATGTGGCGGTCATCATGGACGGCAACAACCGCTGGGCGCGAGCCCGCGGCTTTTCCGGGGTGCGCGGCCATCGTGCCGGCGTCGCCTCGGTGCGTGCGGTGATCCGCCGCGCCGCCGAGCGGCGCATCGAGACGCTGACCCTGTTCGCCTTCTCCAGCGAGAACTGGCGGCGCCCCGCCAATGAAGTCAGCGCCTTGATGGAGCTGTTCCTGTGGGCCCTCAAGCGCGAGGTCAAGAAGCTCCACGAGCACGATATTCGGCTCTCGGTGATCGGCGATCGGCAGGGCTTCTCGGCGGCGATCCAGCAGCATATCGAACGCGCCGAGGCGCTGACCCGAGACAACCAGGGCCTGCACCTGGTGATCGCCGCCAATTACGGTGGGCAGTGGGATCTGGCGCGAGCCGCCCGGCGCCTGGCCGAGCGCGTCGAGGCCGGCGAGCTACGTGCTGCCCAGGTCGATGAGACCGCCCTGGGCAGCCAGGTGTGCCTGGCCGAGGCGCCACCGGTGGACCTGTGCATTCGCACCAGCGGCGAGCAGCGTATCTCCAATTTTCTGCTCTGGCAGCTGGCCTACGCCGAGTTCTATTTCACTCCACTATTGTGGCCCGACTTCGACGGCGCCGCCTTCGACCAGGCCCTCGATGCCTACCGCGGTCGCCTGCGGCGCTTTGGCATGACCGATGAACAGGTCGAGGCGCAGCATGCTTAAACAGCGCATCATCACCGCCCTGTGGTTGGCGCCGCTGGTCCTGCTGGGGCTGTTCTGGCTCGACGGCGGGGCCTTCGCGCTGTTCACGGCGCTGATCGTGCTGCTGGCGAGCTGGGAGTGGGTCAACCTGGCCGGCCTCGATAGCCAGCGCCAGCGCCTGCTCGGCGCTGCCGGCATGGCGCTGCTGATGCTGCTGCTGTGGTTCGGCGGTGCCGCCCACAGCGCCTGGCCGCTGTGGCTGGGGGCGCTGGGCTGGCTGGCCAATCTCTACTGGGTGGCGCAATACCCCGACAAGGGGGCCGGCTGGCAGCCGACCTCGCGGCGCCTGGCCATGGGGCTATGGGTGCTGCTGCCATGCTGGGTGGGCTTTATCGTGCTGCGCGAAAGCGGCGCCGTATGGCTGCTGTTCGTGCTGCTGCTGGTGTGGTGCGCCGATACCGGCGCCTATTTCGCCGGCCGCGCTTTCGGTCGCCGCAAGCTGGCGCCGCGGGTCAGCCCGGGCAAGACCTGGGAGGGTGTGGCCGGCGGCCTGGCCGCGACCACCCTGCTGGCGCTGCTGTTTGCGCTCTGGCAGACGCTGGGCCTCGCTCAAGGGCTGGCGCTGGTGGCGATCACCTGGCTGGTGACGCTGATCTCGGTGCTCGGCGACCTGCTCGAGAGCATGCTCAAGCGCCACCGCGATATCAAGGACTCCAGTGCCCTGCTGCCCGGCCACGGCGGGGTGCTCGACCGCATCGATAGCCTGACCGCGGCGGTGCCGTGGTTTGCGCTGCTCGGTGGCTGGCTGTGAGTTGCGCGTGGTTGCTATGAGCGCCGCCGTGCAGTGCGTCAGCGTGCTGGGTGCCACCGGCTCGATCGGTACCAGTACCCTGGATGTCATCGCCCGCCATCCCGACCGCTACCGCCTGCACGCCTTGACCGCCCACACCTCGCGGGAGGCGCTGCTGGCGCTGTGCCAGCAGCACCGTCCAGAAGTGGCGGTGCTGGCCCATGAGGCCGATGCCGTCTGGCTGCGTGAGCGGCTGGCCGAGGCGGGGCTCGACACCCAGGCCAGGGCCGGCGAGGCGGCACTGGTCGAGGTTGCCGAGGCCAGCGAGGTCGACGTGGTGATGGCGGCCATCGTCGGCGCCGCCGGGCTGCTGCCGACGCTGGCCGCGGTGCGCGCCGGCAAGCGCGTGCTGTTGGCCAACAAAGAGGCGCTGGTGATGAGCGGAGCGCTGTTCATGGACGCGGTGGCGACCCATGGCGCGACCCTGCTGCCGATCGATTCCGAACACAATGCCATCTACCAGTGTCTACCCGCTGAGCACCGCGGCGGGCTCTCGCGCCACGGCGTCACCCAACTGCTGTTGACCGCGTCCGGCGGACCCTTCCTGGGCTGGACGCCGGCGCAGCTGGCCGAGGTGACCCCGGCCCAGGCCTGCGCTCACCCCAACTGGTCGATGGGCCGCAAGATATCGGTGGACAGCGCGACGCTGATGAACAAGGGGCTCGAGCTGATCGAGGCGTGCTGGCTGTTCGATGCGCGGCCCGAGCAGGTACAGGTGGTGGTCCACCCGCAGAGCGTGATCCACTCCATGGCCGGCTATAGCGACGGCTCGGTGCTCGCCCAACTGGGCAACCCCGATATGCGCACGCCGATCGCCTACGGGCTGGCCTGGCCGCAGCGCATCGACGCCGGCGTCGAGCCGCTCGACCTGTTCCAGGTGGCGCGGCTCGACTTCCAGGCGCCGGATGAGACGGCCTTCCCCTGCCTGCGCCTGGCTCGTGAGGCGATGGCCGCCGGTGGCACGGCACCGGCGGTGCTCAATGCGGCCAACGAGGTGGCGGTGGATGCCTTTCTCGCCGGCCGGCTGCCGTTTACCGCTATCGCCGAGCTGGTGGCGAGGGTGCGTGACGCTCGCCCGGTGCTGCCGGCAGATGAACTGGCGACGATCCTCGACGAGGATCGCCAGGCGCGACAGGCCGCCCAGGCAATTCTGGTGCGGATGCTCGAGGAGACGATCTAGATGGGCGTGATACAGAACATCCTGGCGGTGATCGTGGTTCTCGGCGTGCTGATCACCTTTCACGAATATGGCCACTTCTGGGTGGCCCGGCGCTGCGGCGTCAAGGTGCTGCGTTTCTCGGTGGGCTTCGGCAAGCCGCTGTGGTCGCGGGTCGATCGCCACGGCACCGAGTTTGCGGTGGCCGCCATCCCGCTGGGCGGTTACGTCAAGATGCTCGATGAGCGCGAGGCGCCGGTGGATCCCGCCGAGCAGCATCAGGCCTTCAACCGCAAGACGGTGTGGCAGCGCATTGCCATCGTGGCGGCCGGGCCGCTGGCCAATTTCCTGCTGGCGATCGTCGCCTACTGGCTGATGTTTGTGGTTGGCACCACCACGGTGGCGCCGGTGGTGGGCAGCGTAGCCCCGGGCTCGCCGGCGGAGCAGGGCGGGCTCAGCCCCGGCCAGGAGATCGTCGCCGTGCAGGGCGAGGCGGTGCGTTCCTGGGACGAGATCAACCTCAAGTTGATAGCAGCCATCGGCCACAGCGGCGCACTTTCGCTGAGCGCCCGCGACGAGGGTAGCAGCAGCGCCCGCGACTACCAGCTGCCGGTGGACAACTGGCTGGTGCGGCAGGACCCACCGCAGCCGCTGCCGAGCCTGGGGCTCGAGCCGTGGCGGCCGTCGTTTCCGGCGGTGCTGGGCCAGGTGCTGGATGGCGAGGCCGCCGGTCAGGCCGGGCTGCAGCCCGGCGACCAGGTGCTGACGGTGGATGGCGAGCCGGTGGACGACTGGCTGCACTTTGTCGACCTGGTGCGCGCCAGCCCCGATTCTCCCCTGGCGGTCGAGGTGGAGCGCAACGGCGAGACCCTGGACGTTGAGTTGACGCCTGGGCGCAACGAGATCGAGGACGGCGTGGTGATCGGCTATATCGGTGCCGGCGTCGAAGCGGTGGAGTGGCCCGAGGAGTATCGTCGCGAAATCCGCTACGGGCCACTGGCTGCGGTCGGTCAGTCGCTGTCGCGCACCGGCGAGATGTCGCTGCTGACCGTCGACGCCATTCGCAAGATGTTCGTCGGCCTGATTTCGCCGACGAACCTCTCCGGGCCGATCACCATCGCCCGGGTGGCCGGCGACTCGGCGCGCACCGGTCTGGAGACGTTCATCAGCTTCCTGGCCTATCTATCGATCAGCCTGGCGATCCTCAACCTGCTGCCGATCCCGGTGCTGGACGGTGGGCATCTGGTCTACTATGCCGTCGAAGCGGTGCGCGGCAAGCCGGTATCGGAACGCGTGCAGGCCATGGGGCTGCGCATCGGCGTGGCACTGGTCGGCAGCCTGATGCTGATGGCGCTGTATTTCGACCTGATGCGGTTATGGTGAGGCACGACCCGCGGCAGGGTTCGGCGGGCCTCGGCTTGTCAGAACCCTGCACAAATGTATATGGTGCCTGTTCCACACGCGGGCAGACCAACTCGAGCGAATCGACTGCATGAAACTCAAGACCATCGGATTGGCGGCGCTGCTGCTTACCAGCGCCCAGGTAGCGCTGGCAGACTCTTTCAATGTTTCCGACATCCGCGTAGAGGGCCTGCAGCGAGTTTCTGCAGCCTCCGTGTTCAATGCTTTTCCCGTCAGCACCAGCGACCGCGTCGATGAGGGCGAACTGGCCAGTGCCGCTCGCGAGCTGTTCGCCACCGGTCTGTTCGACGACGTCCAACTGGCCCGCGACGGCGACATCCTGATCATTCAGGTGGTCGAGCGCCCCTTTATCACCGCGCTGAGCATCACCGGCAACTCGCAGATATCCGAGTCCGATCTGCGCGAGGGGTTGAGCGAGGCCGGTCTCGCCGAGGGCCAGGTGCTACAGCTCTCGACCCTTGAGGAGATCCAGCGCGAGCTGGAGCAGGTCTATCAGGCCCAGGGCCGCTACAGCGCGCGTATCGAGACCAGCGTCGACGAGATCGACGAGAGTCGGGTGCGCGTCAACGTCGATATCAATGAAGGGGCCGTGGCCTCGATTCGCCAGATCAATATCGTCGGCAACGAGGCGTTCGACGACGATACCCTGCGTGATCAGTTCGAGCTCAACGACCGCCCCGGCCGCTTCTTCGGCTGGTTCTCCCGCGACGAGTACTCCCGCGAGGCGCTGTCCGGGGACCTCGAGCGGCTGCGCTCCTATTACCTGGATCGCGGTTATGTGAATTTCGATATCGCCTCGACCCAGGTCTCGATCAGCCCCGACAAGTCGGAGATCTTCATCACCGTCAATGTCGACGAGGGGCAGCAGTTCCGCCTCGGCGACATTCGCTTCGCCGGCGACCTGGAGATTCCCGAACCCGAGGCCCGCGAGCTGGTCACCGCCGAGCCCGGCGAGATTTTCTCGCGCAGCGATATCACCGCCTCCTCCGAGGCGCTGCGCTCGCGCCTCGGCGCCGAGGGTTTCGCCTTCGCCAACGTCGATGCCCGCCCGCAGCCATCCGCCGACGGCGAGACGGTGGACGTGGTCTTCAACGTCAATCCTGGCCAGCGCGCCTACGTGCGGCGCATCACCTTCGAGGGCAACACCACCACCGAAGACGAGGTGCTGCGCCGCGAGATGATCCAGATGGAGGGTGCACCGGCCTCCACCGACCAGATCCGCCAGTCGCGCCAGCGTCTCGAGCGGCTGGGTTTCTTCCGCCAGGTCGACGTCGATACCCAGCCGGTGCCCGGCGAGAACGACCTGCTCGACGTGACTTACAACGTCGAGGAGCAGCCTTCGGGCTCGATCTCGGCCAGCGTCGGCTTCTCGCAGAGCGCCGGGGTGATCTACGGCGCGGCGCTGTCGCAGAACAACTTCCTTGGCAGCGGTAACCGGGTCAACGTCGGCGCCCAGCGCAGCGACACCTTCACCAGCCTCAACTTCGGT
The DNA here is from genome assembly GCF_010977575.1 of Halomonas socia. Lineage (GTDB taxonomy): Bacteria > Pseudomonadota > Gammaproteobacteria > Pseudomonadales > Halomonadaceae > Franzmannia > Franzmannia socia. Next base: position 742,962 of record NZ_CP048812.1, on the reverse strand, counting down.
TTCACCGACCCGTACTGGACCCTGGACGGCATCTCGCGGGGCTACAACCTCTATTACCGTGAGACCGACTACGAAGACTCGGATATCTCGACCTACTCCACCGACGCCTACGGTGCCGGGATCAACTTCGGCTATCCGATCAACGAGCTGGCGCGCCTCAACTTCGGCGCCACGGTGGAAGACCTGACGGTCCAGACCTACAACGATACCGCGTCGGAGATCGTGCGCTACGTCGATGATCAGGGCGCCGGTGCCCAGAGCCTCAAGCTCACCGCCAGTTGGACGCGCAACAACCTCAATCGCGGCGTGATGCCCACTGCCGGCAACTACCAGCGGCTGTCGCTGGAAACTGCCGCGCCGGGCAGCGATGCGCAGTACTACAAGCTGCGCGCCCGCGCCCAGCAGCTGTTTGCGCTCAACAACGACTGGTCGCTGAAGTTCGGCGGCACCCTGGGCTATGCCGACAGCGTCGGCAACGACCCCTATCCGTTCTACGAGAACTTCTTCTCCGGCGGCCTGGGCTCGGTACGTGGCTTCACCGGCAACACACTGGGGCCGCGTACCACCCCCCGCGGCGGCGGCAATGACCGCACCCTGGGCGGCAACGTGCTGGTCGAGGGCTCGGCCGAGCTGCTGTTCCCGACGCCGTTCATGGAAGATCAGCGCTCGGTGCAGACCGGCTTCTTCTTCGATGCCGGCAACACCTTCCTGACCGACTGCTACGAGGTCCTCGACGGCGACCAGTCGCGCTGTGAGTCAGGCGTCGATTTAGGCGAGCTGCGCTACAGTGTGGGTATCGGCCTGTCGTGGCTGACCCCGGTGGGGCCGCTGACCTTCAGTATCGCAGAGCCGCTCAACGACAAGGGCGGCGACGATACCCAGTTCTTCCAGTTCTCGCTGGGCCAGACCTTCTAAGCCGGTTACCATGGAGAGTCTAGATGCGATACGTTTTTCAGGAGAGTGGTGTCATGCGTAAGGTAATGGGAGTCATCTCCCTGGGGCTGCTTGGCCTGTTCGCCTCGGCCGCCCAGGCGGCAGAAGTGGCGGTGGTAGACTGGCGCCAGGCGCTGATGGAAACCCGCGCCGCACAGCAGTCGATGAGCCAGCTCGAGAGCCAGATCGGCAATCAGCAGCAGCAGGCCCAGTCGCTGGGCCAGGAACTGCAGCAGCTTCAGGAGCGCCTGCAGCAGGACGGTGCGGTGATGTCCGACAGCGAGCGCCAATCGCTGATGCAGGAAGGGCAGCAGAAGGAGCAGCAGTTCGTCGAGCTGCGTCAGCAGATCATGGAGGCTCAACAGCAGGCCGAGCAGACCTTCCTGCAGGACGCCGAGCCCAAGCTGGAGCGTGCCGTGGACGAGATCATGGCGCGCCACGGTATCGACGTACTGATGGATATCAACGGCATCATCAATACCAATCAGGATCTGATGAATCTTACCGATGAAGTCACCGAGATCCTCGACTCGATGAACTGAGCACCCGCCCGTTGAGGGCGGGTCCCTGCCTCCTGCAGCCGACCCAGGTTCCATGATCGACGCCACCTCTCACCGCTACACGCTGCACGACCTCGCCGAGCGCCTGGGCGCCGAGGTGGTCGGTGATGGCAGCCGACAGGTCGGTGGCCTGGCTACGCTCAGCGATGCCGGTCCCGACGAGATCAGCTTTCTCGCCAACAAGGCTTATCTCAAGCACCTGGCCGGCACCCGGGCAGCGGCAGTGCTACTGCACCCCAGCTACGCCGGAGAATGCCCGGTCGCCTGCCTGACCCTCGACAACCCCTATCTCGGCTACGCCGAGCTGTCGCGGCTGTTCGATCCGCTGGCCAATCGCACCGCCCAGGGCATACACGACTCGGCGGTGATCGAGGCCGGCGTGTCGCTGGGCGCCGATGTCCAGGTCGGCGCCCAGGCGGTGATCGAAGCCGGCGCGGTGATCGGTGATCGCACGGTCATTGGGCCGGGCAGCGTGGTCGGCGCCGACAGCCGCATCGGTGCCGATTCGCGGTTGCATGCCAACGTCACCGTCTGCCACGCGGTGGTGATCGGTGAGCGTGCCATCCTGCACAGTGGCTGCGTGATCGGCGGCGACGGTTTCGGCTTTGCCCACGATGGCAGCCGCTGGCACAAGATTGCCCAGCTCGGCGGCGTGGTGCTCGGCGACGACGTGGAGGTCGGCAGCTGTTCGAGCATCGATCGCGGTGCGCTGGGCGATACCCTGATCGGCAACGACGTCAAGATCGACAGCCAGGTGCAGATCGCCCACAACGTGCAGATCGGCGACCATAGCGCCCTGGCCGGCTGCGTCGGCATCGCCGGCTCCACCAAGGTTGGCAAGCACTGCATGCTGGGCGGCGGCGTTGGGCTGTCGGGTCACCTGACGATCTGCGATGGAGTGCAGGTCACCGGCATGAGCCTGGTCACCAATTCCATTAATGAGCCGGGCATCTACTCCTCCGGCACTGGCGCCATGAGCAACGCTCAGTGGCGCAAGAATGCCGTGCGTTTCAAGCAGCTCGATGACATCGCCAAGCGGCTGGTACGCCTGGAAAAGCATCAAGGCGGCCGTTGAGTCTCGTCAGTCTGCCGGTATAATCGCTGTCCCGGCCAGGGAGGCGCCCGCCGCCACTGCATGCTCACCGAGGTGAGCCGTTTCGCTATTTCAGAGGTCGCATCGATGGTAATGGACATCAACGAGATTCGTGAGTATCTGCCTCACCGCTACCCCTTTCTGCTGATCGATCGCGTCACCGAACTGGAACTCGGCGAACTGATCCGCGGCTACAAGAACGTCAGCATCAACGAGCCCTTCTTCAACGGGCATTTTCCGCATCACCCGATCATGCCCGGCGTGCTGGTCATCGAGGCGATGGCCCAGGCGTGCGGCATCCTGGGTTTCAAGACGGTCAACAAGCTGCCCGCCGACGGCTACGTCTACTACCTGGTGGGCAGCGACAACGTGCGCTTCAAGCGGCCGGTGATGCCCGGTGATCAATTGCACCTCGAGGCCAAGGTGATCCGCGAGAAGCGCGGCATCTGGAAGTTTGCCTGCCGCGCTAGCGTCGACAATGAACTCGCCTGCGAGGCCGAAATCATCTGCGCCGAGAGGAAGGTCGCTTGATTCATCCCACTGCGCTCGTTGACCCCGCCGCTCGGCTCGCCGAGGACGTCGAGGTCGGCCCGTTCAGCGTGATCGGCGCCGACGTCGAGATCGGCCCAGGTTCGCAGATTGGCCCCCACGTGGTGATCAAGGGCCCCACCGTGCTCGGCGCGCGTACGCGCATCTTCCAGTTCGCCTCGGTGGGCGAAGACTGTCAGGACAAGAAGTACGCCGGCGAGCCGACCCGCCTGGTGATGGGTGACGACAACGTCATCCGCGAGGGGGTGACCCTGCACCGCGGCACGGCACAGGATCGCGGCGAGACCACCATCGGCTCGCGCAATCTGTTCATGGCCTATGCCCACGTCGGCCACGACTGCGTGATCGGCAGCGACTGCATCCTGGCCAACCAGGTGACCCTGGCCGGCCACGTCAAGCTGGGCGACTTCGCGATCCTCGGCGGGCTCTCGGCGGTGCATCAGTTCTGCCACTTCGGTACCCACGCCATGGCCGGCGGCGGCTCGATCATTACCAAGGACACCCCGGCCTTCATGATGATCAACGGCAATCCCGCCGAGGCCCACGGCCTCAACCTCATCGGCCTCAAGCGTCGTGGCTTCTCCAAGGAAGCGCTCAAGGCTCTCGGCGAGTCCTACAAGCTGGTCTATCGCCAGGGGCTCACCGTCGAGCAGGCCCTCGCCGAAATCCGCCGCCGCTATGAACTGCCGGAGGTCGATACCTTCATCGCCTCCATCGAAGTGGCCACCCGCGGCATCACCCGCTAAGCATGCAAGGCCCCGCGCTGAAGGTCTACCTGGTTGCCGGCGAGCTGTCCGGCGATATTCTCGGCGCCAGCCTGATGCGTGCGCTCAAGGCACGCTATCCCGAGGTGGCCTTTCGCGGCATCGGCGGCCCACGCATGCTGGCCGAAGGCATCGATAGCCGCTACCCGCTGGAGACCCTCTCGGTAATGGGCCTGGTCGAGGTGCTCAAGCACCTGCCGCGGCTGATCGGCGTGCGTCGTGAACTGAGGCGCGATGCACTGGCCTGGCAGCCGGACATCATGCTCGGCATCGACGCGCCGGACTTCAACCTCGGCCTCGAGCGCCAGCTGCGTGACGCCGGTATCACCACCGCCCACTACGTCAGTCCTTCGGTATGGGCCTGGCGGCAGGGCCGGGTCAAGGGCATCGCCAAGTCGGTGGATGCCATGCTCACCTTCCTGCCCTTCGAGGCGGCCTTCTATGCCCGCCATCAAGTGCCGGTGGCCTTCGTCGGCCACCCGCTGGCCGACGACCTGCCGCTGGAGACCGACCGTGCGGCGATGCGTCGTGAGCTCGGCCTGCGCGAGCAGGGCGAGCTGCTGGCGTTGTTGCCCGGCTCGCGGTCCAACGAGATTCGCTTCCTCGGTGCCACCTTTCTCGATGCCGCCGAACGCCTCTGCGGGGCGCGACCGGCGCTGCACCTGGTGGTGCCGGCGGCGACCCCGCAGCGGCGCCGCGAGCTCGCCGCGCTGCTCGACGAGCGGCCGGCGTTGGCCACACGCCTGACCCTGCTCGACGGCTGCTCCCGCGAGGCCATGGTGGCGGCGGATGCCGTGCTGCTGGCCTCGGGCACCGCGGCGCTGGAGGCGATGCTGTGCCACCGGCCGATGCTGGTGGCCTACAAGATGGCGCCGGCCACCCACTGGCTGGCCAAGCGCCTGGTCAAGACCGAGTGGATCTCGCTGCCCAACCTGATCGCCGGGGAAGCGCTGGTGCCCGAGCTGATCCAGGACGCCGCCAGCCCCGAGGCCATCGCTGCGGCACTCGAAGCGCTACTTGCCGACAGCGCCGGACGCGCGGCCCTCGAGTCGCGTTTCGCCGCCATGCACGCCGGGCTGCAGCGCGGCGCCAGCGAGCGGGCGGTGGACGCCATCGCCGCGCTGATCGCTGGTCGGCCGCTGCCCGACAGCGTGGCCCCGGAGGCCCTCGCCGAGGTGCAGCCATGAAGGCCGCGACCCTGCCGCCGCTGGTGGTCGGCTATCGCGGCGCGCGCCTGGCCGGTGTCGACGAGGTGGGGCGCGGGCCGCTGGTCGGCAGCGTGGTGGCGGCGGCGGTGATCCTCGACCCTGCGCGCCCGGTCGAGGGGCTCAACGACTCCAAGACGCTCAGCGCCAAACGCCGCGAGGCACTGGACGCCGAGATTCGCGAACGGGCGCTGGCCCTCGCGGTGGCCGAGGCCAGCGCCGCCGAGATCGATGCGCTCAACATCTACCACGCCACCCACCTGGCCATGCGCCGCGCCATTGACGCCCTGGCGCCGGCCGCCGAATACCTGCTGGTAGACGGCAATCGCTTGCCCGGGCATCATGTTCCTGGCCAGGCGGTGGTCAAGGGCGATGCCCGCCATCCGGCCATCGCCGCCGCCTCGATACTCGCCAAGGTCGCCCGGGACGCCGACATGGCGGCGCTGGATGCCCGGCATCCCGACTACGGTTTTGCTCGCCACAAGGGCTACCCGACCCGCGAGCATCTGGCGGCCCTGGAGAGACTCGGCGCGCTGCCCGAACACCGCTGCTCCTTCGGCCCGGTCAAGCGCCAGCTGGCGTTGTTTTAAAGATGCTACGCGCTCGAGACATAGCGAGGCGAGCCGGGGATAGGCCGTAGAGAGGGTTCGATGCCATGGGTGAGGAGCATTGCTCCGAACGGGCTGGCCATGGACGGCCAGCCCCGGTCCTGCAAGCGGAGCAGGATGCGAGAGCGCGGCAGGGCATCGGGAGCGCCTAGGGACAGCTTGTAGCGCCCTCTCGAAGGCCTATCCCCGGATGAGCGCCGAGCGTGCAGCATAGGCAAGCGCCGGATCAGCCCGAGCGGGCAGCATACATAAGCGCCAGATCGGCCCGAGCACCGTTACCCGTACCACTTATCGCCAAATCTTGAGTCCACCATGACCACGCCCTTCGTTCATCTTCGCGTTCACACCGAGTACTCCCTGGTCGATGGCCTGGTGCGCCTCAAACCGCTGGTCAAGGCCACCGCCGAGCGCGGCATGCCGGCCGCGGCGATCACCGACGAGGCCAACCTGTTCGGCCTGGTCAAGGCCTACAAGGCGGCCCAGGGCGCTGGGCTCAAGCCGATCATCGGCAGCGACCTGTGGCTGCACAATCCCCACGATGCAGGCCACCCCTATCGGCTGACGCTGCTGGCCATGAACGACGTCGGCTACCGCAACCTTACCGAACTGATCTCCCGCGGCTGGACCGACGGCCAGCGCCAGGGGCTGGCGATTCTCGACAAGGCCTGGGTGTTCGAACAGAGCGAGGGGCTCATCGCCCTCTCCGGCGGCCGCGAGGGCGAGATCGGCCGCCACCTGCTGGCCGACCACCCCGACGAGGCCCGCGCGCTGCTCGACGAGTGGAACGCCCACTTTGCGGGGCGCTTCTACCTGGAGCTGACCCGCACCTCGCGCCAGTACGAGGAGGAGTGCCTGCACCTCTCGGTGGCCCTGGCCGAGCAGAGCGGCACTCCGGTGGTGGCGACCAACGACGTGCGCTTCCTCGATCGCGAAGAGTTCTGGGCCCACGAGACCCGGGTCGCCATCGGCGAGGGCAAGGCGCTCGACGACCGCCGCCGCGAGCGCCGCTACAGCGAGGAGCAGTACCTCAAGAGCCCAGCGGAGATGGCCGAGCTGTTCGCCGACATTCCCGAGGCGCTGGAGAACAGCGTGCTGATTGCGGCGCGCTGCAACGTCGACGTACGCCTGGGCGAGATATTCCTGCCGGAGTTCGAGATCCCCGAGGGCATGACCCAGGACGAGTTCTTCCGCAAGATCTCCCACGACGGCCTCACCGAGCGCCTCGACTTCCTGTACCCGGCCGAGCGCTACCCACGCGACGGCGCCGAATATGCCAAGATCGACCAGCGCTATCGTGAGCGGCTGGATTTCGAGCTGAACATCATCATCCAGATGGGCTTTCCCGGCTACTTCCTGATCGTGATGGACTTCATCCAGTGGGCCAAGGACAACGACGTGCCGGTGGGGCCGGGGCGCGGCTCGGGGGCGGGCTCGCTGGTGGCCTACGCGCAGAAGATCACCGACCTCGACCCGCTGGAGTACGACCTGCTGTTCGAGCGCTTCCTCAACCCCGAGCGGGTCTCGATGCCCGACTTCGACGTCGACTTCTGCATGGAGAAGCGCGACCGGGTGATCGACTATGTGGCCGAGCGCTACGGTCGCAACGCGGTGTCGCAGATCGTCACCTTCGGTACCATGGCCGCCAAGGCGGTGGTCCGCGACGTGGCCCGCGCCCAGGGGCGGCCCTACTCGCTGGGCGACAAGCTCTCCAAGCTGATCCCCTTCGAGGTCGGCATGACCCTGGCCAAGGCCATCGAGGCCGAGCCGGCGCTCAAGGAGTTCGTCGACAACGATGACGAGGCCGCCGAGATCTGGGACATGGCGCTCAAGCTCGAGGGCATCACCCGCGGTACCGGCAAGCACGCCGGCGGGGTGGTGATCGCCCCCACCAAGCTCACCGACTTCTCGCCGCTGCTGTGCGACGAGGAGGGCAACGGCCTGGTGGTGCAGTTCGACAAGAACGACATCGAGGAGGCCGGGCTGGTCAAGTTCGACTTCCTCGGCCTGCGCACCCTGACCATCATCGACTGGGCGCTGGAGATGGTCGACAAGGTGCGCGCCGTCAAGGGCGAAGGCCCGCTCGATATCGATACCATTCCGCTCGATGATGCGCCGACTTTCGAGATGCTCAAGCGCGCCGAGACCACCGCGGTGTTCCAGCTCGAATCGCGCGGCATGAAGGAGCTGATCAAGCGCCTGCTGCCCGATTCGCTGGAGGACATGATCGCCCTGGTGGCACTGTTCCGCCCGGGGCCGCTGCAGTCGGGCATGGTTGACGACTTCATCAACCGCAAGCACGGTCGCGCCGAGATCTCCTACCCGCACCCGGACTACCAGCACGAGTGGCTGAAAACGGTACTCGAGCCCACCTACGGCATCATCCTGTACCAGGAGCAGGTGATGCAGATCGCCCAGGTGCTGGCGGGCTACAGCCTGGGCCAGGCCGATATGCTGCGCCGCGCCATGGGCAAGAAGAAGCCCGAGGAGATGGCCAAGCAGCGCGCCGGCTTCATGGAGGGCTGTGCCACCAACGGCCTCGACAAGGAGCTGGCCGGTAATATCTTCGACTTGGTGGAGAAATTCGCCGGCTACGGCTTCAACAAGTCTCACTCGGCGGCCTATGGCCTGGTCTCCTATCAAACGGCATGGTTGAAAGCGCACTACTCCGGGCCCTTCATGGCGGCGGTGATGTCCACCGAGATGGACAACCTCGACAAGGTGGTGCCGCTGATCGAGGAGTGCCGCAACCTCAAGCTCACCGTGACGCCGCCGGACGTCAACGTCGGCGGCTACAAGTTCACCGTGGATAGCGAGGGCCGGGTGGTCTATGGCCTGGGGGCGATTCGCGGCGTCGGCGAGGGGCCGATCGGTGCCATCGTCGAGGCCCGCGAGTCCGACGGGCCCTTCAAGGACCTGTTCGACTTCTGCCGCCGGGTCGACCCCAAGCGCATGAACAAGCGCACCCTCGAGGCGCTGATTCGCTCCGGGGCGCTGGATAACCTCGGCCCCAACCGGGCGGTGCTCAGCGCGGCACTCGAGGCGGCGCTCAAGGCCGCTGCCCAGAACCTCAGCAACCAGAACCTGGGCATGATCGACATGTTCGGCGAGGCCTTCGTCGATGAGGAGGCCGGCGACGCCTATGCCGACTACCGCGCAGCCCGGGAATGGACCGATAAGGAGCGCCTGGCCGGCGAGAAGGACACCCTGGGGCTGTACCTCACCGGTCACCCCATCGACGAGTACGAGCAGGAGCTCAAGCGCTTCGTCTCGACGCGTATCAGCGACCTCAAGCCGTCGCGGGAGCCGCAGCGGGTTGCTGGCCTGGTGGTCGGGCTGCGCACCATGAAGTCCAAGCGCGGCGACACCATGGCCTTCGTCACCCTCGACGACCGCACCGGGCGCATCGAGGCCTCGCTGTTCGGCGAGCTGTTCGACCAACTGCGCGGTCGCCTCGACGCCGACCAGGTGCTGATCGTCGAGGGTGAGGTGTCGAGCGACGACTACTCCGGTGGCCTGCGCCTGCGCGGCAAGGAGATCACGCCGATGGTCGAGGCGCGCAGCAAGTTCGGCCAGGCGGTGGAAGTCTCGCTGGACGGCGCCCGCGCCAACGGCCGCATGGTGGCCAGCCTGCGCGACAGCCTGACGCCCCATCGCGATGCCAGCGGCCTGCCGGTGCGGCTCAAGTACCGCAACCAGGACGCCAGCGGCTGGCTGGAGCTGGCCGAGGAGTGGAAGGTGGCGCCCAGCGACGAGCTGCTGATCGCCCTGCGCGAGGTCGAGGGGCAGGACGGCGTGCGCTTGAAATACCGCTAGGCATCGATGACGGATACTTGCGCGGATCCGGCGAGGCGCGCCGGCATCGGGGCTGAGCCGGCGACAGGCCTACGAGGAGGCGCTGTAAACCCATCCCTGGGCGCTACCTTGCGCCATCCATGGCGCAAACCTCCTCTTCGACCTGTCCCCGGCGCCCCTTGGCAGCGCAGGAACTCGTCGTGCGCTCATCATGGGCTTGCCTTGCGCAGCGCGTTGAGGGTGCGATAATGCCCGACACTCGACTTTATGGCCGCCGGGGCGAACATCACTCATCATTCCCCGGCGACAGCAATGACAAGGCGGCTTAGCCACTATGAATCCCAACTATCTCGATTTCGAACAGCCCATCGCCGAACTGCAGGCCAAGATCGAAGAGCTGCGGCTGGTCGGCAACGACAGCAAGATCAATATCAACGACGAGGTCGCCAAGCTCGAGGAGAAGAGCAAGAAGCTCACCGAGTCGATCTTCAAGGACCTCAGCGCCTGGCAGGTCTCGCAGCTGTCGCGCCATCCCCAGCGCCCCTACACCCTCGACTACCTCGAGCACGTCTTTACCGATTTCGATGAGCTCCACGGCGATCGGCACTTCGCCGACGACGCCGCCATCGTCGGCGGCGTGGCGCGGCTCGACGACAAGCCGGTGATGGTGATCGGCCACCAGAAGGGCCGCGACGTCAAGGAGAAGGTGCGCCGCAACTTCGGCATGCCGCGCCCCGAAGGCTACCGCAAGGCGTGTCGGCTGATGGAGATGGCCGAGCGCTTCAAGATGCCGGTGCTGACCTTCATCGACACCCCGGGCGCCTATCCCGGCATCGACGCCGAAGAGCGCGGCCAGTCCGAGGCGATCGCCTACAACCTGGCGGTGATGTCGCGCCTCAAGACGCCGATCATCGCCACCGTGGTGGGCGAGGGCGGCTCCGGCGGGGCACTGGCCATCGGCGTATGCGACGAGCTGGCCATGCTGCAGTACTCCACCTACTCGGTGATCTCCCCCGAGGGCTGCGCCTCGATCCTGTGGAAGAGCGCCGAGAAGGCCTCCGACGCCGCCCATGCCATGGGCATCACCGCCGAGCGCCTCGAGGAGCTGGGCTTCGTCGACACCCTGATTCCCGAGCCGCTGGGCGGCGCCCATCGCCATCCCAGGACGACCGCAAGCCGCGTCAAGGAGGCCCTGCAGGGCAGCCTGGAGCGCCTGCAGAGCATGGATATCGACGCCCTGCTGGAGCGGCGGTATCAACGCTTAATGAGCTATGGCGCCCCAGCTTAGAGGCCTTTCTGCGCTCGGTCATACTGCGTTAAAAATCGGCTCAAGATGCTCATTTACTAAAGTAAACTCCGCTCTTTCGCCGATTTTTGCCTTGTCTGACCTTCGCTCGAAGCGGCCCCGCGGGGTTTGAGGGTTGCTCATGTCCCTACAGCTTCTTATCGACGACGCCCTGGCCCAGACTCCGCCGGGGCGTGCTGTCTGGGTGGCGCTCTCCGGCGGGCTCGACTCCTCGCTGCTGCTGACCCTGGCCGCCGACGCCTGTCGCCGCCATCCCCGCCCTTTGTACGCCCTGCACGTCAATCACCGCTTGCAGGTCGCCGCCAATGACTTCGAGCGCCACTGCCAGCGCCTCGCCTCGCGGCTGGGCGTGCCGCTCTACGTCGAGCGAGTCGCGGTGGAGCGCGAGAGTGGCCGTGGCCTGGAGGGGGCGGCCCGTGAAGCGCGCTATGCCGCCTTCGCTCGCCGGGTGGAGCGGGGAGAGACGCTGTGGCTGGCCCAGCATCGTGACGATCAGGCCGAGACCTTCCTGCTTGCCGCGCTGCGCGGCAGTGGCGTGCGTGGCCTGGCCGGCATGCTGCCGCATCGCGTGTGGCGGGGGCGCGACCTGCGGCGGCCGCTGCTGGGGGTGGCCCGGGCCGAACTCGAGGAGGCCGCCCGTCAGCTGGCGGTCAACTGGGTCGAGGATCCCAGCAATACCGATGTCACGCTGGATCGTAATCGCCTGCGGCACCAGGTGATGCCGAGCTTCGCAGCACGTTGGCCGGATGCCAGCGTGTCGCTGGCGCGTGCCGCGCAGTTGGCCGGTGAAGCCGAGGCGCTGCTCGGTGACCTGGCGACCCTCGATCTGGCCGCGCTGGGGGGCTGCCCCGAACGGCTGCCGCTGACGCCACTGACGGAGCTCTCGGCGCCGCGTCAGCGGCTACTGATCCGCCACTGCTGCCAGGTGCTGGAGCTGCCGATGCCGCCCGCCGCACGGTTGGCAACCCTGCTGGAGCAGCTCGCCAGCCGCCGCGACGCCGAGGTGCGAATCGCCTGGCCGGGTGGCGAGGTGCGCTGCTGGCGCGGGGCGCTGCACCTGCTGGCGCCGCTGCCTGAGCTGCCCGCTACCTGGCAGGCGGTGTGGGACGGTTGCTGGCCGCTGGACACGCCGCTGGGGCGGCTGAGCTGTATGCTGCAGCATGATGGAGGAGAGCGCCTTGCGCTGCGGGTGAGCGCGCGCCGGGGCGGCGAGCGCTTGGCACAGCCGCAGCGCGGCAGCCGTGACCTCAAGCGTCTGCTTCAGGAAGCCGGGCTGCCGCCCTGGCAGCGCCGGCGGCTGCTGGTGGTGTGGCACGTCGGGGCGGTGGTGGCGGTGATCGATGGCACGGGGCGCGCCGCCGTGCCTTGTGCGCCGGGCTGGCGCCTCATGTCGCTGCTGGCACCACCAGGCTCAGGCTGAAACCCGCTGCGGCCTGGTACTCGACTTCCTGTTCGAGGTCGGTGACCAGCAGGGCGGCGTCGTCCAGCGGTTGATGGAGGGTCAGGATCAGGCCGTCACCGTCTGCCACCAGCTCGATGCCGCGTGCCGGCGCCTCGGGGCGCGAGTGGTTGAGTAGCACCGCCAGGCGCAGCAGCCTTGCCAGGCGCGCATAGGGCTGCTGCAGTGCCTGGGGCAGGTTGTCGAGCTCCTTGAGCGGAAACTTGCGGCGGTGGGCGCGCACCAGGAAAGCCAGCACCTGCTGCTCGGGGCGCGAGAATCCGGGCAGGTCGGAGTGGTCTAGCAGGTAGGCGCCGTGGCGATGAAACTGGCTGTGCGAGATGGCCAGGCCGATCTCGTGCAGCTGGGCGGCCCAGTCGAGAAACTGCGCCTGCTCGTCGATCAGCGCCCAGATCGTGCGGACCTGATCGAACAGCACCCTGGCACTGGCGGCAACGCGTTGGGCCTGGTCGTGGTCAACGCCGTAACGGCTGCGCAGCGTGGCCAGCGTCTGGCGCCGCGAGTCCTCGGCAGTGTTGCGCCCGACCAGGTCATAGAGCACCCCCTCACGCAGCGCGCCATCGGCGAAGCGCATCTGGGTGAGGTCGAAGGCCTCGAAGGTCGCGCAGAGGATCGCGATGCCGGCGGGGAACACCGCGGCGCGATCCTCCTTGAGTCCCTCCATGTCCACCTGGTCGAGGCGCTTGCACTTGATCAGGCGCTTGCGCAGGTTAAACAGCGCCTCGCGCTCGATCACCCCTTCCGGGCATTCGTCGCTGGCCGCCAGCACCGCGGCGGCGGCCTTGACGGTGCCACTCGAGCCGACCGGGTCGGCCCAGCCCAGTGCGCGGTAGGCGCGGCGAATGTTGGCCAGCTCCGATAGCGCTGCCAGCTCGGCGCGGCGAAAGCGCTTTTCGCTGAGCTCGCCGTCGCCAAAGAAGCGCCGGGTATAGGTTACGCAGCCCATGTGCAGGCTCTCCAGCGCCAGGGGCGCGAAGTTCTCGCCGATGATGTACTCGGTGGAGCCGCCGCCGATATCGACGATCAGTCGCCGGCCGTGGACCTCGGCCAGGGCGTGGGCGGCGCCCAGGTAGATCAGGCGCGCCTCCTCGCGGCCGGCGATGATTTCGATGCCGTGGCCGAGCTGGGCTTCGGCACGGTCGATGAACTCGCGGCTATTGCTGGCGGCGCGCAGGGCATTGGTGCCGACCACGCGCAGCTGCTCGGCGGGGGTGTCGCCGATAAAAGGTGCGAAGCGCGCCAGGCAGTCGAGGGCACGCTGCATGGCGGTCTCGCTGAGCCGGTCATCGTCGTCGAGGCCGGCCGCCAATTGGACCTTCTCGCCCAGCTTGGCCACTACCTGCAGCTGGCCAGCCTGGTAGTTGGCGACCAGCAGGTGAAAGCTGTTGGAACCAAGATCGATGGCGGCAAAGCGGCGGGCGGTGTCGCTGGCGCGGGGCATCCTGCGCGTGGCCGAATCAGAAAGCATGTGGAGATCCTTGCATCTGCATCGTGCAAGGTTGCGGTGGCTCCCGATGCTTGTCAATCCGCCGCGGCGAGCGGCAAACGTTGCAGGGGCTTGCGTTTGCCGCTGGGCTTGTCTAACATCGAGTCGTTCGCCTGTTCCGAATACTTCCCGACCGCGTCGCGGTCAACTCCAAGTCGTCAGACAGCCCGCTGATTCCGTGCCGGATAATGGATAGCCATTTGCCGAGCCGTTATTCAGGCGACATGAACATCGCTTCCCTCGTGCTTGCTATCGTCTCTGTCGTTTCCTGGCGGAAACGCCGAATGGCGAATGACTCCCGAGAGTGAATGCCCACCGGGCTCTGAACGCACCACGCGGCGTTTCGTCACCGCCTCCTGTCTTATTTCGGCGCTCCTGCGCCCCGCTGACACGAGCAATTTCTGAACAAACCGATGAATCTTACCGAACTCAAGCAAAAGACCGTGCCTGAACTGTTGGAAATCGCCCAGGAAATGGGTGCCGACAACCTCGCACGCTCACGTAAGCAAGACATTATCTTCGCCATTCTCAAGAAACACGCCAAGAGCGGTGAAGATATCTATGGCGATGGCGTACTGGAGATACTCCAGGACGGTTTCGGCTTCCTGCGCAGCGCCGACAGCTCCTATCTGGCCGGGCCCGATGACATTTATGTCTCGCCCTCACAGATTCGGCGCTTCAACCTGCGCAAGGGCGATTCCATCTCCGGCAAGATTCGTCCGCCCAAGGAGGGCGAGCGCTACTTTGCGCTGTTGAAGGTCAATCAGATCAACTTCGACAAGCCGGAAAACGCCAAGCACAAGATCCTGTTCGAGAACCTCACCCCGCTGTTCCCGGACGAGCGCATGGTGATGGAGATCGGCAACGGTTCCACCGAGGATTTGACCGCGCGCATCATCGATCTCACCGCGCCGATCGGCAAGGGCCAGCGTGGCCTGATCGTCTCGCCGCCCAAGGCGGGCAAGACGCTGATGCTGCAGAACATCGCCACCTCGATTACGCGCAACAATCCCGAGTGTCACCTGATCGTGCTGCTGATCGACGAGCGGCCCGAGGAGGTCACCGAGATGTCGCGCACCGTGCGCGGTGAGGTGGTCGCCTCGACCTTCGACGAGCCGCCGGCACGCCACGTGCAGGTCGCCGAGATGGTGATCGAGAAGGCCAAGCGGCTGGTCGAGCACAAGAAGGACGTGGTGATCCTGCTCGACTCGATCACGCGCCTGGCGCGGGCCTACAACACCGTGGTGCCGAGCTCCGGCAAGGTGCTCACCGGCGGTGTCGACGCCCACGCCCTGGAGAAGCCCAAGCGCTTCTTCGGTGCCGCGCGTAATATCGAGGAGGGCGGCAGCCTGACCATCATCGCCACCGCACTGGTCGATACTGGCTCGAAGATGGACGAGGTGATCTTCGAAGAGTTCAAGGGCACCGGCAACATGGAGGCGCACCTCGACCGCAAGCTGGCCGAGAAGCGCGTCTACCCGGCGATCAACATTCGCCGCAGCGGTACCCGCCGCGAGGACCTGCTGGCCTCCGAGGACGAGATGCAGCGCATGTGGATCCTGCGCAAGCTGCTCAATCCGATGGACGATATGGGCGCCACCGAGTTCCTGATCGACCGGCTCAAGGATACCAAGACTAACATCGAGTTCTTCGAGGCCATGAAAAGACGCTGATTCTGGCCTGCTGCGCTCGACGATACGGCGTTGGAAAACAGCTCAAGCTGCTCATTTACTAAAGTAAACTCCGCGCTTTCGCTGTTTTCCGCCTTGTCTCGTCTTCGCTCGCAACGGCCAGCTCTCAACGCTTTGGCAGCTTGCCGAGGCGAGCGGCGCCGGGGATAGGTCTGAGCGAAGCTCATTTTTCAGGGATGAAAAATGGAGCGCCCAGGGAAGGGTTCACAGCGTCTTCGCGATGGCCTATCGCCGGAACAGCCGCGGTTCAAGCTCGCGATGGCCTATCGCCAGAACAGCCGCGGTTCAAGCATGGTGAGGCTGGATTGTCAGTAGCTTCGCAGGGCGAAGCTGTAAGGGGCGGCATGCTATGCTGCCCCTTTCGTCGTTTTGAAACAGGAAGCCTATGAAGTACAAGGACCTGCGCGACTTCATCGCGGCGCTCGAGGCGCGTGGCGAGCTGGTGAGGGTAACCGCCGAGGTCGACCCCTACCTCGAGATCACCGAGATCTGCGACCGCACCCTGCGCGCCGGCGGGCCGGCGCTGCTGTTCGAGAACGTCAAGGGCCACGACATGCCGCTGCTCGGCAACCTGTTCGGCACCCCGCACCGGGTGGCGCTGGGCATGGGCGAGGACTCGGTGGAGGCGCTCAGCGAGGTCGGCAAGCTGCTGGCCTTCCTCAAGGAGCCGGACCCGCCCAAGGGCATGCGCGACGCCTGGCAGAAGCTGCCGATCTTCAAGCAGGTCATGAGCATGGGGCCCAAGGTGGTGCGCTCCTCGCCGGTGCAGGACGTGATCCTTGAGGGCGATGCGGTCGACCTCGACCGTCTGCCGATCCAGCACTGCTGGCCGGGCGATGCCGCGCCGCTGGTGACCTGGGCGCTGGTGGTGACCCGTGGGCCGCACAAGAAGCGCCAGAACCTGGGCATCTACCGCCAGCAGAAGCTGGGCAAGAACCGCCTGATCATGCGCTGGCTGTCGCACCGCGGCGGTGCGTTGGATTACCAGGAGTTCCAGAAGGCCAACCCCGGCCAGCCGTTCCCGGTGGCTGTGGCGCTGGGCGCCGACCCGGCGACCATCCTCGGCGCGGTCACGCCGGTGCCGGATTCGCTCTCCGAGTACGCCTTCGCCGGCCTCCTGCGAGGCTCGCGCACCGAGTTGATCAAGTGCGGCCACGCTGACCTGGAAGTCCCTGCGTCTGCTGAAATCATCCTGGAAGGTTTTATCTACCCCGATGATATGGCCCCCGAAGGCCCCTACGGCGATCACACCGGCTACTACAACGAGGTCGAACACTTCCCGGTGTTCAGCGTCGAGCGCATGACCATGCGTCGTGACGCCATCTATCATTCGACCTACACCGGACGCCCGCCGGATGAACCAGCGATCCTGGGCCTCGCCCTCAACGAGGTGTTCGTGCCGATCCTGCGCAAGCAGTTTCCCGAGATCGTCGACTTCTACCTGCCGCCGGAGGGCTGCTCCTACCGCATGGCAGTGGTGACCATGAAGAAGCAGTATCCCGGGCATGCCAAGCGGGTGATGATGGGCGTCTGGAGCTTCCTGCGCCAGTTCATGTACACCAAGTTCGTGGTGGTGCTCGACGACGACGTCAGCGCCCGCGACTGGAAGGATGTGATCTGGGCGATCACCACACGCATGGATCCGGCGCGGGACACCGTGCTGGTCGAGAACACCCCCATCGACTACCTCGACTTCGCCTCGCCGGTGGCCGGCCTCGGCTCCAAGATGGGCCTCGATGCCACCAGCAAGTGGCCAGGCGAGACCGACCGCGAGTGGGGTACGCCGATCGTCATGGACGAGGGCGTCAAGCAATCGGTGACGGCGCGCTGGGAAACGCTCGGTATCCCGTTGCCGGGGGATGCCACTACAGACAAGAGGACGCCATGACGGCACGGACCCTGACCTGCCTGGTCGACGAGGTCGAGAACCTCACCCCCGATGTCTTCCGCGTGAGCCTGCAGGGCCGCGCCGAGGCCGTCGACCACGCCCCGGGCCAGTACCTCGAGCTCAAGCTCGACGACGCCATCTGGGTACCGTTCTCGATCGCCAATGCCCATCGCGGAGACGGCCTGATCGAGCTGCATATCCAGCACTGGCCGGAGCGCGACAACTCGGCGCGCCTGCGCGAGCTGATGCAGGAGGCCAGCCGCCTGACCCTGCGCCTGCCGGGGGGCGACTGCGTACTCGACCCGGACAGCACGCGGCCACTGCTGCTGGTCGCCGCCGGGACCGGCTTTGCCCAGATGAAGGCCATCGTCGAGGCGGCGCTGGCCGCCGATCCGGCCCGCCAAATCGACCTGTGGTGGGCGGCCCGCGAGCGCCGCGACCTCTACCTTGAGTGGCTGCCCCGCGAGTGGGCCGCCCAGTACCCCGGGGTGCGTTTCCATGCGGTCAGCGAGATCGTCCCCGAGGAGCCGTTCGACGGTGAGGGCGTCAGCGGCCACCTGGGGAGGGTCGACGCGGTACTCGGCAGTATCCTCAGGGACGTGGCGGGGCACGATGTCTATCTCTCCGGTTCGCCGGGCATGGTCTATGCCTGCGTCGACGTGCTGGCCTCGCTGGGGCTCGACGCCTCGCGGGTGTTCTCGGATGTGTTCGCCTACGCGCCGCGCGACCCGCTGGTACCTACCGTGGGCAGCCTGGTCAAGGCGCGGGAGACCTCGTCATGAGTGCCTCGCCGATCCTGATCACCGGCGGCGCCCAGCGCCTCGGTCGCTACTGCGCCGAGCGGCTGCTCGACGACGGCCATGCGCTGATCATCAGCTACCGCCGCGAGCGTCCCGAGCTCGAGGCGCTGCGCCAGCGCGGCGTGGTCACCCTGGTCGCGGATTTCTCCAGCGAAGCGGGCATTCTCGACTTCATCGCGCGCTTGAAGGAGGCCACCCCGTCGCTGCGGGCGATCGTCCACAATGCCAGCGACTGGGCGCCGGACAGCACCGGCAGCGAAGCCGGCGCCACCTTCGAGCGGCTGTTCCGGGTGCATATGCAGGCCCCCTACCTGATCAACCTGCACTGCCGCGAGCTGCTCGAGGCCTGCAGCGAGCCGCAGCGCGATATCGTGCACATTACCGACTACGTGGTGCACAAGGGCTCGAAGAAGCACGCCGCCTATGCCGCCACCAAGGCCGGGCTCGACAATCTGACGCTGTCGTTCGCCGCACTTTACGCACCGGCCATCCAGGTCAACGCCATCGCCCCGGCGCTGATCATGCTCAACCAGGGTGACGACGAGGCCTATGCCGAGAAAGCCAAGGCCAAGTCGGCCATGCAGATGATTCCCGGCCCCGGAGTGATCTATCAGAGCCTGCGCTACCTGCTCGACAACCGCTATGTCACCGGCGTTACGCTGCCGGTCGATGGCGGCCGCCACCTGCGCTAGAATGGCGCCCATCCAAGCTGTGCCCAACAGGAGAGACCCCATGGTGGAACAGGATCCCAACTTCAAAGACGATACCGGCATGCTGGCGATTATCGTGGGGCTGGTAGTACTGGTGGCCATGAGCGCGTTGCCGGCCACCATCGGCTGGATTCAGCTGGCTGGCTAGGCTAACCAGGGCTATCGCAGATAGGCAGTACCGCTCGGAACTGACCCGGCGACAGGCCTGCGAGGGGGCGCTGTAAACCATCCCTGGGCGCTACCTTGCGCCCTGCTGCGCTCTTGCATCCTGCTCCGCTTGCAGGACCGGTGCTGGCCAGCCATGGCCAGCCCGTTCGGAGCAGTGCTCCTCACCCATGGCGTAGAACCTCCTCTTCGGCCTGTCCCCGGCGTCCCTCGCTTACGGGCAACTGCGATTGACTTACTAGGCTAACAGAATACTTGCCAAGCACACTCAGCGCGGTAGGATAGAACCCAACGCAACCCTGGAGCGACCCATGACCGCAAGCCTTCGCCATTTCGCCAGCGCCGACTCGATGCCCGCCATCGTGGTTGCCGCGTGGGCCTTGGTGGGTGGCTATTGGTATTGGTTTAGCGCCGGTGTGCCGGCGATGCGGTCGCACTGACCCATCGCGAGGCACACCCCACCGGGTTGCCTCCACCACCTTTCAGAACCCCCGGTCGGCAACCCGACCGGGGGTTTTGTTTGTGACGTCATTCAACGACGAGGAGACCGACCATGTTCCAGCGCATCGCCTTCCCACGACTGTCATGCACCGCCCGCTACCCTGGGTATGGCAGCTGGCGATTTAGCGCCCTCCGGTCGGCTCAGTTCGCCACCTCCGGCCGGGAGATCATCGGTGGCACCACGATCCGATGTTCGACACCCTGTACGAGGTAAGCGCAATGACCATGACCCTGATCAAACCAGCCCCCAGCGATGCCGCGCCCGCCGCAGACCTGGCCACGCCCAACGATGACCTGGTGGGCGAGACGCCGCTGCCCACGCCCCAGGCGCTGCGCCAGCAGCTGCCCCTCGACGCCGAGCTGCGCCAGCGCGTTGCCGCCCAGCGCGAGGCGGTCAAGGCGATCCTCGATGGCCGCGACCAGCGCCTGCTGGTAGTGGTCGGCCCCTGCTCCATCCATGACCCTCAGGCGGCTCGCGAGTATGCCGAGAACCTCAGCGTGCTGGCGCGCCAGGTCGAGGACAAGTTGCTGCTGGTGATGCGCGTCTACGTCGAGAAGCCGCGCACCACGGTAGGCTGGAAGGGCCTGGCCTATGACCCCCACCTCGACGGCAGCGACGACATGACCCACGGCCTGGCCGCGTCTCGTGCGCTGATGCGTGATATCGTGGCGCTTGGCCTGCCGGTGGCCACCGAGCTGCTGCAGCCGATGGTGGCCAGCTACCTCGATGACCTGCTGGCGTGGACGGCGATCGGCGCGCGCACCACCGAATCCCAGGTGCATCGCGAGCTGGCCAGCGGCCTGGCGGCGGCGGTGGGGTTCAAGAACGCCACCGATGGCGGTATCCAGGTCGCTATCGACGCCATCCAGGCTGCGGCCCACGGCCACCGTTACCCGGGGCTGTCGGCGTCGGGCCAGCCCAGCCTGCGCCACACGCCGGGCAATCCGCACACCCATGTGGTGCTGCGCGGCGGTCACGGCGAACCCAACTACCAGGCCGAGCACGTCGCGGCGACCCGCCGCGCACTGGAGGCGGCGGGCCTGGTGCCGCGCCTGATGGTAGACTGCAGCCACGCCAATTCGCGCAAGGACCATCGCTGCCAGAGCGAGGTGCTGCTCGACGTGCTCGACCAGCGCCTGGCCGGCGAGACAGCGCTGTGCGGGGTAATGCTCGAGAGCCAGCTGTTCGAAGGCCGCCAGCCGCTAAAGCCGGGGACGATGCGTCGCGGGGTCTCGGTCACCGATGCCTGCATCGGCTGGGAGACCACCGAGCATCTGCTGAGCCTGGCCGCCGAGCGGCTGCGCTGACGCTATCCAAGGAATTGATTGTCGATGAAGTTTCGTTTCGAATCCCATGAGCCCGAGGTCTACCGTCGCAAGGCGCGCCTGATCAGCGTGGCTATGGCCGCCCAGTTGATCGTGCTGGGCATGCTGTTCGCCCAGCTGTTGACCCGCACCTTCGGTTCCAGTCTGTGGCTCAACGCCCTGGGGGTGCTGCTCGGCCTAGTGGCCACCAGCATGGTGTTTGCCGCCCTGCGCGAGCGGCCATGGATGCGCGAGATGCGCTATGTGTGGCAGCTCAAGCACCATCTATCGCGGGTCAGCGGCTACCTGCCGGCACTGCGCCGCGGCGTCGAGGAGCATAACCATCTGGCGCTGGGTATCCTCAGCTTCTACCACCAGGGCATGGCGCAGCTCGCCGAGCTCAACGGCCGCACCCTGGACGACGACAGCGAGCTGATCGCCGAACGTGAGCAGCTGCGTCAGCAGCGCGAACGGCTGGGCCTGCCGCTCGAGGTGGACGGCTACGATACCGAGGACCTGGCCGCCTTCAAGCGTGGCTAGGGGGCTATCAGGCCTTGCTGGCGTAGGCGTAGAGCAGCGTCTCCTGGGCACTGATCGGCGCGGCGTCGCCCAGCTCGCGCTTGGTGTAGTGGCCGTCGCTATCGAGCAGCCAGCTCTGGCAGTTATCGACCAGGTAGGTCTCGAGGTCCTTGCGCACCCGCGCCGCCAGCTTGGCGTCGAGCAGCGGGAAGCAGGTCTCGACGCGGTGGAACATGTTGCGCTCCATGAAGTCGGCGCTGGATGCCCACACCTCGCCGCTGCCGTCATTGTGGAAATAGAACACCCGGGTGTGCTCGAGGAAGCGGCCGATGATCGAGCGCACCCGGATATTGTCCGAGATGCCCGGGACCCCGGGGCGCAGGCAGCACATTCCGCGAATGATCAGGTCGCACTCCACCCCGGCGTGGGAGGCGCGATACAGCGCGCGGATCAGCTTGGGCTCGGTCAGCGAGTTGCACTTGATGATCAGGTGTGCACGGCGGCCCGCCACGGCGTGGGCGGCTTCGCGGTCGATCATCGCCACCAGCCGCTCATGGAGGGTGAAGGGGGCGTGCAGCAGGTGCTCGATATGCCGCGCCTTGCCCATCCCCGAAAGCTGCTGGAAGACTTTGTGCACGTCCTCGCACAGCGTCTCGTGGGCGGTCAGCAGGCTGTAGTCGGTGTACAGCTTGGCGGTGCCCGCGTGATAGTTGCCGGTGCCTAGATGAGCGTAGTAGCGCAGCTCGCCGCGCTCGCGGCGCACGATGTGCATCAGTTTGGCGTGGGTCTTGTAGGCCATCACGCCGTAGATGACGATGGCGCCGGCCTCCTGCAGGCGCGAGGCCAGCGCCAGATTGTCGGCCTCGTCGAAGCGTGCACGCAGCTCGATCACCACCGTGACCTCCTTGCCGCCGCGGGCCGCCTCGACCAGCGCCGAGACGATCGCCGAGTCGGCGCCGGTGCGGTAAAGGGTCTGCTTGATGGCCAGCACGGCCGGGTCGCGGGCCGCCTCGGCGAGCAGCTCCTCCACCGGCGAGAAGGCATGGAAGGGGTGGTGCAGCAGGATGTCGCTGTCCTTGATCGCCTCGAACAGCGAATCGTGCTTCTTGAGTGCCTTGGGTAGCCCCGGGGTAAACGGGCGATAGCGCAGCTCCGGGCGCTCGACGTCGGCGAGTACAGCCATCATGCGGGTCAGGTTGACCGGTCCCTGGACCCGGTAGAGATCACTCTGCTCGAGCTCGAATTGCCTGAGCAGGAAGCTGGCCAGTGCCTCGGGGCAATTGTCGGCGACCTCCAGGCGCACACCGCTGCCGTAGCGGCGTGCCAGCAGCTCGCCGCGCAGCGCCGAGGCCAGGTCGGAGACCACCTCGGGGTCGACCGACAGGTCGGCGTTGCGGGTCAGCCGGAACTGGTAGCAGCCGCACACCTGCATGCCGGGGAACACCTCGTGGGCGTGAGCGTGGATCATCGACGACAGGAACACGTACTCGCTGTAGCCCTCCTCGCAGCATGCTGCGGGCAGTGCGATCAGTCGCGGCAGCGAGCGCGGCGCGGGCAGGATCGCCAGGCCCCCTTCGCGACCGAAGGCGTCCTTGCCCTCCAGCTCGACGATGAAGTTGAGGCTCTTGTTGACCAGTCGCGGGAAGGGGTGCGACGGATCCAGCCCGATCGGGCTGATCACCGGCATGATCTCGTCGTCGAAATAGTCGCGCACCCAGGCCTGCTGGGCCGGCGTCCACTGGTCGCGGCGGCGAAAGCGCAGGTGCTGCTCCTCCAACGCCGGGATCAGGGTGTCGTTGAGCAGCCGGTACTGGCGGTCGACCTGCTCATGGGCGATGCGCGAGATCTCGCCGAGCACCTGGCACGGCAGTATGCCGTCGGCGCCGGTGCTGTCGTTGCCCAGCGCCAGCTGGTGCTTGAGCCCGGCGACCCGGATTTCGAAGAATTCGTCGAGGTTGGAGGAGAAGATCAGCAGGAACATCAGCCGGTTGAGCAGCGGATGCGCGGTGTCCAGTGCCTGCTCGAGCACGCGGATATTGAACTGCAGGTGCGACAGTTCGCGATTCAGGTAGAGCGACGGGTCGTCGAGATCGAGCGCAGCCGGGTCGCCCTTGGCGCGTACGCCGGTGCGGGTCCGGTTGACCCGCAGCGGCAGCGGCTCTGTTGCCGCTTGCGCCTCGGTGGGCTGGGGGTCGGGCATGGCGCGCGGGTCTTGCATCTCGCCTCCTCAAGGCAGAAGAAGGGCCGCGCGGCTGGATGCGGACCCTTGCAGTTAGTTGGCGAGCAGGCGGGCTGCTCGCTTGGCAAAGTAGCTCAGGACGCCATCGGCCCCGGCGCGCTTGAAGCACATCAGCGACTCGAGCATCACCTTGTCGGCGTCGAGCCAGCCCTGCTCGAAGGCCGCCATGTGCATGGCGTACTCGCCGCTGACCTGATAGGCGAAGGTCGGCACCCTGAGCTCCTCCTTGACCCGTCGCACCACGTCGAGATATGGCATGCCCGGCTTGACCATCACCATGTCGGCGCCCTCGGCGATATCCATGGCCACCTCGTGGAGCGCCTCGTCGCCGTTGGCGGGGTCCATCTGGTAGGTGCTCTTGTCGGCACGGCCGAGGTTGCCCGCCGAGCCCACCGCATCGCGGAACGGCCCGTAGTAGCTCGAGGCGTACTTGGCGCTGTAGGCCATGATGCGCGTGTTGTGCAGGTGCTCCTGTTCGAGCACGCCGCGGATCGCGCCGATGCGCCCATCCATCATGTCCGAGGGGGCCACCACGTCGGCGCCGGCCTCGGCATGCGACAGCGCCTGCTTGAGCAGGGTTTCCACGGTGCGGTCATTGTGCACATAGCCCGTTTCATCGAGGATCCCGTCCTGGCCGTGGCTGGTGTAGGGGTCGAGGGCCACATCGGTGATCACGCCCAGCTCGGGCAGGGCCGCCTTGAGCTCGCGTACGCTGCGCTGCACCAGGCCGTTGGCGCTGTAGGCCTCCTCGGCCAGCTCGCTCTTGAGCTCGGCGTCGACCACTGGAAACAGCGCCAGCGCCGGAATGCCCAGCTCGAAGGCCTCGCGGGCCTCCTCTACCAGCAGGTCCAGCGAAAGGCGCTCGACGCCGGGCATCGACGGCACCGCCTCGCGGCGACCGCTGCCCTCGAGCACGAATACCGGCCAGATCAGGTCGGCGGCGGTCAGCGTCGATTCGCGCATCATGCGGCGCGAGAAGTCGTCCTTGCGCATACGGCGCATGCGCGCCGTGGGAAACTGTCGGGATGTGCCAAGACTCAAGGGAACTCTCCGGTCGTTGGGCGTGACCGCTGACTCAGTATGGGTCGCCAAGATGACCAATCGATGACAGCGGTGGGCGCGTGGGTGATGCCGGATGCAATTTCCGGCGATGCCTCGAGTATATCAGTGCCGGGCGGCAGCGGGAGAGGCGCGGCGCAGACGCTGCGTCGGAGATGGGCTACAGTGAGGGTTTGCTGCTGCCGGGCGGCAGCATTGCGGTCACAAGGAGAGCGATATGAGCAAGCAGGTGGCGGTCATTCTGTCGGGCTGCGGTGTCCAGGACGGCGCCGAGATTTATGAAACCACCCTGACCCTGTTACGGCTGGATCAGTTGGGCATCGGTTATCGCTGTTTCGCCCCGGACATCGCCCAGCACCACGTCATCGATCATTGCCGCGGCGGGGTGGAGCCAGACGAGACGCGCAACGTGCTGGTCGAGTCCGCACGGCTGGCGCGCGGCGAGGTCAGTGAGCTCGCCGAGCTCGACCCGGAGGCGTTCGATGCGGTGATCCTGCCCGGTGGTTTCGGCGTGGCCAAGACGCTGAGCGATTTCGCCGTCGCCGGCAACGACATGCAGATACTGGATCAGCTCGCCGAGCCGCTGGTGGCCTTCCACGAGGCGCGCAAGCCGATCGGCCTGATGTGTATCGCGCCGGTGCTGGTGCCGCGACTGTTCGGCGAGGGGATCGCGGTGACGATTGGCCACGACCCGGCGGTATCCGGGGCGATAAGCGCCATGGGCGGTCTGCACCGTGGCTGCAGGGTCGACGATATCGTGGTCGACTTTGAGCACCGCATTGTCACCACCCCGGCCTATATGCTGGCCGAGCGAATCAGCGAGGCAGCTGCGGGTATCTTCAAGCTGGTCGAGCGCATCGATGAGCTAATCGATCTGTGATCCCGGCTTCGCCGGGAGCTATAAGCCGTAAGTTAAACCGCCAGGGCATTGAGCTTTGGGGCTTATGGCTTAAAGCTTATGGCTCTTCGTCCTCCACCTGGCGTTTCTTACGCTGCGCCAGCCGGCCGAATAGCAGCCCTACCTCATAGAGTAGGTACATGGGCACCGCCAGCAGGCTCTGGGAGATGATGTCCGGCGGGGTCAGCAGCATGCCGATCACGAAGCAGCCGAGGAAGATATAGGGACGCTTCTTGGACAGGCTCTCCACGCTGGTGGCGCCGGAGAAGATCAGCAGGAAGGTGGCGATGGGAATCTCGAAGGCCACGCCGAAGGCGAAGAACAGCTTGAGCACGAAGTTGAGGTAGGAGTTGATATCGGTCATCACCGCCACGTTCTCCGGCCCGGTCTGGGTAAAGAACTGGAATAGCAGCGGGAATACCACGTAATAGGCGAAGGCCGCGCCGGCATAGAACAGCGCCACGCTGGATGCCAGGATCGGAATCGCCAGGCTCTTCTCGTTGTCGTAGAGCCCCGGCGCGATGAACGCCCAGGCCTGGTGCAGCACGAACGGCACGGCGATGAACACCGCGACTACCAGGGTCAGCTTGAACGGCGCCAGGAACGGCGACGCGACCTCGGTGGCGATCATCTGCGAGCCTTGCGGCAGCATGTCCATCAGCGGCTGAGCAACGAAGGTATAGATATCGTTGGCGAAGGCGTAGAGACCCAGGAAGATCACCAGGATCACTACCACCGAGCGCATCAGCCGCGAGCGCAGCTCGATCAGGTGCTCGATCAAGGGGGCCTGGGACGCTTCATCGTGCTGATCGTTGCGCTGATTATTGCGAGAGGCGTCGTCGCTCATCGGGAGGGCGAATCCTTGTCACTGGAAGGCGATGAAGGGGCTGCCTGCTCGGACGTCGCCGACTCGCGCCGTGCCTTGCTGCTCAGCGCCTTGTCCAGCCGCTCGCTGGCAGCGGGCGGGGCCTTCTTTTCGGCGTCATCGGCGCCAGCTTCGGTCTTGGGCGGCGCACTGCTGTCGGGTTCGGCGTAGCGCTCCACGTCGCGCTTGACCTTGCCCAGGCTCTCGTCGAGCTTCTTCTGCTGCTCATTGAGTTTCTGGCGCAGCTCTTCGGCCTCCAACTGAGAGTTGATCTCGCGCTGCATGCCCGACACGGTGCGCTTGATCTTGCCGATCCACAGCCCCAGGGTGCGCGCCGCCTTGGGCAGCCGTTCGGGGCCCAGCACCAGCAGGCCGACGATGCCGATGAGCAGCAGCTCGAGGAAGCCGATATCCAACATGGGCGGTTACTTGCGCTCTTCCTGGTCCTCGGCCTTCTGCTCGGCCTGGACGTCATAGGTGTGGCCGGACTCCTCCTCATGGCTGACCTTGGCCTGGGGCTGGTCGGCGGCCTCGTCTTTGTCCTTGTCCTTGTCCTTGTCCTTGTCCTTGTCGTCCTCGTGCATGGCCTTCTTGAAGCCCTTGACGGCACCGCCCAGATCACCGCCGACGTTGCGCAGTTTCTTGGTACCGAACACCAGAATGATGATGCCGAGTACGATCAACAACTGCCAGATACTGATGCCACCTAACATGATTGGGTCTCCCACTAATCGAATTATGCGTGCCGGTTCAGGGCGACGGCGTGCGGGCGGCCTTTTCATCCAGCCCGGAGGTGCCGAAGCGACGTGCCAGCTCGTCGAGTACCGCCTGATGCTCGATGTCGAGGTGCGACAGCATCACCAGGCTATGAAACCACAGGTCGGCGGTTTCGGCGACTACTGCCTGACGGTCGCTGTCAACGCCCCGCGCGGCGTCCTTGGCGGCGAGAATCGTCTCGGTGGCTTCCTCGCCGACCTTTTCGAGAATCTTGTTCAGGCCCTTGTGGTGCAGGGCGGCCACGTAGGAGCTGTCGGCGGCGGCGTGGCGGCGTTCGGCGAGCACGTCAGCGAGCCGCTCGAGTATATCACTCATAAGGATCATCCTCCGTCGCAAGGGGGTTGGGGTCAATGCCAGGCGAGTAGCAGCACGCCGAGGGCCGCCACCACCACCACCGGCCACGGCTGCTGAGCGGCCCAATCCAGCAGCGGCTGCCAGGCCAGCGCCGCGGCCAGTAGCAGCATGCCGAGGCGCAGCCGGCGGGCGCCGCGGCTGCTGGAGATGAGTTGGCGGCGCATGCCGACCAGCGACTCGGCCTGACGGCGACGCTGCTGGCGCTCGAGTTCGGCCCGCGACAGTGCCTGGTGGGCGAGTACCGGCAGCTCGGGTAGCTGGCGGGTCAGCTCCGGCGCCTGGCGCTTGAGCGACTCCCACAGCCCGCTGGGGCCGGCGCGCTCCTTCATCCAGCGCTCCAGATAGGGCTTGGCGGTGCTCCACAGGTCGAGGTCGGGGTAGAGCTGGCGGCCCAGGCCCTCGATGTTGAGCAGGGTCTTCTGTAGTAGCACCAGCTGCGGCTGGACCTCCATGTTGAAGCGTCGCGCGGTCTGGAACAGGCCCAGCAGTACCTGGCCGAAGGAGATGTCCTTGAGCGGTTTCTCGAGGATCGGTTCGCACACCGCGCGGATCGCCGCGGCGAACTCGTTGGCGCGGGTATCTTCGGCGACCCAGCCCGACTCGATGTGCAGCGCCGCCACCTCGTAATAGTCCTGGTGGAAGAAGGCCAGCAGGTTGCGTGCCAGGTAGTCCTGGTCCTCGCGGGTCAGGCTGCCGACGATGCCGCAGTCGATGGCGATATACTGCGGATCCTGCGGGTCGCCACGGGCCACGAAGATATTGCCGGGGTGCATGTCGGCATGGAAGAAGTTGTCGCGGAACACCTGGGTGAAGAATATCTCCACGCCGCGCTCGGCGAGCTTCTTGAGGTCGGTGCCCTGGGCCTCGAGGGCGCCGAGCTCGGCCACTGGCACGCCGTGGATACGCTCCTGGACCATCACCCGGGTACGCGTCAGCGACCAGTGGATGGCCGGCACGTAGAGCAGCGGCGAGTCCTTGAAGTTGCGCTTGAGCTGTGAGGTGTTGGCGGCTTCCTTGTGCAGGTCGAGCTCGTCGAACAGCGTCGCCTCGTAGTCGCGCACCACCTCTACCGGACGCAGGCGGCGTGCTTCGGGTACCCGCGCCAGGACCCGCGCCACGCGGTACATCAGCGCCATGTCCTGGCGCATTACGCGGTCGATGGCGGGGCGGATGATCTTGACCACTACGTCCTCGCCGCCGTGCAGCCGGGCGGCGTGGACCTGGGCGATCGAGGCCGAGGCAAGCGGCGTGGTGTCGAAGCTGGCGAAGGCTTCGGCCAGCGACATCTCGAGCTCGTCCTCGACCAGCGCCACGGCCGCGTCGCCGGGGAACGGCGGAACCTGGTCCTGCAAGCGCTTGAGCTCGTCGGCGATGTCGGGGGGCAGCAGGTCGCGGCGGGTCGACAGCATCTGGCCGAACTTGACGAAGATCGGCCCCAGCGCTTCCAGCGCCAGGCGCAGCCGTTCGCTGCGCGAGCGGCTGCCGACCGGCACCAGCCGCAGCGGCGAAAGCCGGAAGGCCAGGCGCAGCCACCATGGCAGGCGCTCCAGCGGGATCAGCGTATCCAGCCTGAAGCGGGTGATCACCCACAGGATGCGCAACAGCCTCATGGTGTGCCTCCGCGCCGCGCGGCCAGACGTCGCTCGAGGCGTGCTACCCGGGCGGTGAGCCGGTCGCTGCCAAGCTCGAGCTCGGTGAGCAGGTCGCGGGCCACTTCCTGCTGGTCGCGGCCGGTGAGCAGGCGCGCCTCTTCGAACAGGTATTCGCTGAAGTCGGCGTGCAGCTGGCGGGCGCTGCGTGCGCCGAACCGCCCTAGCCGGCGGCTGCCCTCGGCCAGACGATGGGCCGGCTGGTCGCCGAGCAGGCGGGCCAGTTCGCCTTCCCAGTCGGTGTCGAGGTCGAGCAGCAGGTCGCGCAGCGCCTCGAGCAGGGTCGGGTTGCCGCGCACCGACAGGCGGCCCTGAAGCATCAGGCGCTCGATGGATTCGCCGCCGAGCAGGGCGCCGAGGCTCTCGGCGTCGAGGTCGACCCGCGCGTCGGCGGTGTCATCGGCCTCGGCGCGCTGCAGGTGCAGCCCCTGGGCATGCACCTGCAGCAGCAGGCTGAGGCGCGGGGTGGCCAGGTTGACCACCAGCCGCTTGCCGGCCAGCGCCTCGAGCCGCGCCGGCGCCGCGGGGTCGCGGGCCAGCAGCGCATTGAGGGTCGCTTCGAGGCCGGCCAGCAGCATCACAGCTTGATGCCGCGGTGCAGGGCGACGATGCCGCCGGTGAGGTTGGTGTACTCGACCCGCTCGAGGCCGGCGGTTTCCATCATCGCCTTGAGCGTCTCCTGGTCCGGATGCATGCGGATCGACTCGGCGAGGTAGCGGTAGCTGTCGGCGTCGTTGGCGACCAGCTCACCGATCTTCGGCAGCAGGCGGAAGGAGTATTCGTCGTAGACCTTGGACAGCAGCGCACTGGGCGGTGTGGAGAACTCCAGCACCAGCAGCCGACCGCCGGGCTTGAGGACCCGCGCCATGGAACGTAGCGCGGCGTCCTTGTCGGTGACGTTGCGCAGGCCGAAGGCAATGGTGATGCAGTCGAAGCTGTTGTCGGGGAACGGCAGGCACTCGGCGTTGGCCTGGACGTACTCGACGTTGCCGCCGACGCCCTGGTCGAGCAGCTTGTCGCGGCCGACGCGCAGCATCGACTCGTTGATATCGGCCAGTACCACGCGGCCACGCGGGCCGACCAGCCGCGAGAACTTCAGCGTCAGGTCGCCGGTGCCGCCGGCGATGTCGAGCACGCTGTGCCCGGGGCGGACGCCGGCGCGCTCGATGGCCAGGCGCTTCCAGATGCGGTGGATGCCCAGCGACATCAGGTCGTTCATGACGTCGTAGCGGGCCGCCACCGAGTGGAAGACACCGGCGACGCGGGAGGCCTTCTCCTCGAGGGGGACTTCCTGATAGCCGAAATGGGTGGTGCGCTTGTCCATGGATGGCCCCTGGCTGGATTCGTCGAGCCGACGTGCCGGGCACGTCAGCAAATGGCGATATTGTAGCGCCCTGCCCGGGGTATTGTCCTGCGTGGTGGGGCCTCAAAGCTGCTTGAACTGGATGGTCTGGGCTTCCCGGGAGGCGCCGGCCTCGTCCAGGCGGCGCAGGTAGTCGGCCCAGTTGGTGTCGTGATCGACGGCGATCGCGTAGAGGTAGTCCCAGCTGTAGAGGCCGCTGTCGTGGCCGTCGTCGAAGTGCAGCTTGAGCGCGTAGTTGCCGGCCTGGGTGATGTTCTGCAGGCCGACGTCCTTCTTGCCGACCTGGAGCACGGCGGTGTCGGGGCCGTGGCCGCGGACCTCGGCGGAGGGCGAGAAGACACGCAGGTACTCGACGCTGAGCAGGAAACGCTCGCCGTTGGGGTACTCGAGTTCCAGCTCGCGGGCCTTCTGGTGGTAATGCACTTTACTGGGGATGGGGACGGTCATGGCAGACTCCTGACTTCGAGCTTCGAGCTTCGAGCTTCGAGCTTCGAGCTTCGAGCTTCGAGCTTCGAGCTTCGAGCTTCGAGCTTCGAGCTTCGAGCGGCTCGTGGCCCGAAGCTCGTAGCGCGTGGCTTAAAGAATATACCGCGACAGGTCCTCGTCCATGGCCAGTTCGCCGAGCTGCGAGTTGACGTAGTCGGCGTCGATGGTCAGCGGGCTGCCCAGGTCGCCGCCCTTGAACGAGGCTTCCTCGAGGAGGCGCTCCATCACCGTGTGCAGGCGCCGTGCGCCGATGTTCTCGGTGCCCTCGTTGACCTGCCAGGCGATCTCGGCGATACGCTGGATGCCGTCCTCGGTGAAGGATATCTCCAGGCCGTCGGTGGCCAGCAGGGCCACGTACTGCTTGGTCAGCGCCGCCGAGGGTTCGGTGAGGATGCGCTGGAAGTCGTTGGGCGTCAGTGCCTCGAGCTCGACGCGAATCGGCAGGCGGCCCTGCAGCTCGGGGATCAGATCCGAGGGCTTGGAGAGGTGGAAGGCCCCCGAGGCGATGAACAGGATATGGTCGGACTTGACCATGCCGTGCTTGGTCGACACCGTCGAGCCCTCGATCAGCGGCAGCAGGTCGCGCTGTACGCCCTCGCGAGAGACTTCGCCACCGCTCGACTGCTGGCCCTTGGTGACCTTGTCGATCTCGTCGAGGAAGACGATGCCGTTCTGCTCCACCGCCTCGATGGCGCGGCGCTTGATCTCCTCCTCGTTGACCAGCTTGGCGGCCTCTTCGTCGCGCAGCAACTGCCAGGCGTCCTTGACCGCGACGCGCTTGGTCTCGCTCTTCTGCTTGCCCATGTTGGCAAACATGCTCTGCAGCTGGTTGGTCATCTCCTCCATGCCCGGCGGGGTCATGATGTCGATGCCCGGCCCCTGGGGCGTGACCTGGACATCGATCTCCTTGTCGTCGAGCTGGCCTTCGCGGAGCTTCTTGCGGAACAGCTGGCGGGTCGAGCCGTCACTGCGCGGCGCGTCCTCCTGGCCACGTGGCGGCGGCAGCAGGGCGTCGAGGATACGGTCTTCGGCGGCGTCCTCGGCCTTGTGGCGCACTTCCTCCTTGGCTTGCTCGCGGGTCAGCTTGATCGAGGCCTCGGTGAGGTCGCGAATGATCGACTCGACGTCGCGGCCGACATAGCCGACCTCGGTGAACTTGGTGGCCTCGACCTTGATGAACGGGGCGTTGGCGAGCTTGGCCAGGCGCCGGGCGATCTCGGTCTTGCCGACCCCGGTGGGGCCGATCATCAGGATATTCTTGGGCGTCACTTCACCACGCAGCGAATCGTCGAGCTGCATGCGCCGCCAGCGGTTGCGCAGAGCGATGGCCACGGCGCGCTTGGCATCCTGCTGGCCGATGATGAACTGGTCGAGGGCGTGAACGATTTCACGGGGTGTCATCTGGGTCATGGGGCGGCCTTCAGAGCTCTTCGAGGGTGACGTTGTGATTGGTGAACACGCAGATATCGCCAGCGATCTCGAGGGACTTCTCGGTGATCTCGCGGGCCGACAGCTCGGTGTTCTCCAGCAGCGCGCGGGCCGAGGCCAGGGCGAAATTGCCGCCCGAGCCGATGGCGATGATGCCGCGCTCGGGCTCCACCACGTCACCGTTGCCGGTGATGATCAGCGAGGCGTCCTTGTTGGCAACGGCCAGCAGCGCTTCCAGGCGGCGCAGCGCGCGGTCGGTGCGCCAGTCCTTGGCCAGCTCTACGGCGGCCTTGACCAGGTGCCCCTGGTACTTTTCCAACTGCGACTCGAAGCGCTCGAACAGCGTGAAGGCGTCGGCGGTGCCGCCGGCAAAGCCGGCCAGCACCTGACCGCGATACAGCCGACGCACCTTGCTGGCGTTGCCCTTCATCACCGTATTGCCGAGTGATACCTGGCCGTCGCCGGCCAGCGCCACCTTGCCCTCGCGGCGCACGGATACGATCGTGGTCATGTAGTGCTTACTCCCAAAAAGACGTGCAATAGGAAATGCGGGCGCCACGCGCTGAAATCAACCGCCAGAGAGTGCCTGGCGGACGCGCTGGCTCAGTTCTGCAGCCGGATCATCAGCGGTTCGATGCCCTGGGTCAGCATCAGGTCCTGGGCGCGGTTGAGTTCGCGGGTATCGTCGTAGGGGCCGACCTGGACGCGGTGCCAGGTCTCGTTGTCGCCGGACTGTACCTCGCTGATCTGAGCCTGAAGGCCGAAGTTGCGCAGCCTGCCGGCGAGCTGCTCGGCATCGCCCGATTCCCGGAATGACGCCGCCTGCAGCATATAGCGGCTGTTGTTCGTCTCGGCCGGAGCAGTGCTGGAGGGGTCAGCGGTGGCTTGCTCGGCGGCAGCTTGGTCGGCGGCCGTGGTGCGGGCGATCTGCTCGGCGATGGGGTCCACGCTCTCGTCGCTGGGCGGTTCGGTGGCGGCTGTGTCCTCGCTGGGCGTGGGTGGCTGCGGCGGTACCACTACCTCGGAGCGTGGTGCGACCACCTCGGATTCCGGCAGTAGCGTATAGAACTCGAAGGTCGGCATGCGCGGCTCGTCGGTCGCGTCGGGCTCGCCCTCGGCGGGGCTGCTCGAGGGCGGCTTGGGCAGTACCGTGGCCATCGGCGTGGGAGCGCTCTCCTGCACGTACTGGGCGAGGAAGAAACCGGCCACCAGGCCGGCCACGCCCCATAGCCAGCCAGGCACGCCGCGACGCTGAGCCGGGGCGCGGCGGCGCGGTGCGGCGCCGCGTTTCTTTGGCGCGGGGCGGCGGGCCATTACATCTCCTCGGGGGCGCTGACGCCCAGCAAGTCGAGGCCGTTACGGATCACCAGGCGGGTGGCGAGCCCCAGCGCCAGGCGCGCGTTGCGCTGGGCGTCGTCGTCGACCATTACCTTGACCGCGTTGTAGCAGGTGTGGAAATCGGCGGCCAGGTCCTGCAGGTACTGGGCGACCTGCTGTGGCTCGCGATTGCCGGCGGCGTGCTCGACGACTTCCGGGAAGCGCGCCAGGCGGTTCATCAGCGCCTTCTCCTGGTCGACGTCGAGCTGGGCCAGGCTGGCCATGGCCAGGGCGTGGTCGAAGGGCTTGCCGTCGGCCTCGGCGCGGCGTAGCACACTGCATACCCGGGCGTGGGCGTATTGCACGTAGTAGACCGGGTTGTCGTTGGACTGTGAGCGGGCCAGGTCGATATCGAAGGTCAGCTGCGAGTCGGCGCGGCGCGCGGCGAGGAAGTAGCGTGTGGCGTCGCGGCCGACCTCGTCGATCAGGTCGCGCAGGGTGACGTAGCTGCCGGCGCGCTTGGAGAGCTTGACTTCGACCCCGGAGCGGGTGACCAGCACCATCTGGTGCAGCACGTAGTCCGGCCAACCCTGGGGGATGCCGGTTTCCAAGGCCTGCAGGCCGGCGCGCACGCGGGTCACCGTGGAGTGGTGGTCGGCGCCCTGCTCGTTGATCACCTGGCCAAAGCCGCGCTGCCACTTGTCGAGGTGGTAGGCGACATCGGGCAGGAAGTAGGTGTAGCCGCCATCGCGCTTGCGCATCACGCGATCCTTGTCGTCACCGAAATCGGTGGTGCGCAGCCACAGGGCACCGTCGTCTTCAAAGGTGTGGCCACCGTCGATCAGCTTGGCCACGGTGGCCTCGACCTTGCCATCGTCGTACAGCGATGATTCGAGGAAGTAGACGTCGAAGGAGACGCCGAAGGCCTTGAGGTCGAGGTCCTGCTCGCGGCGCAGATAGGCCACGGCGAACTCGCGGATGGCGTCGAGGTCGTCGGCATCGGCCTTGGCGGTGACGTGGCGGTCATCGGCGTCGACCGTCTCGCCGGCCAGGTAGCTGGCGGCGACGTCTTCGATGTAGCCGCCGCGGTAGCCGTCTTTCGGCCAACTGGGGTCGTCCGGGCCGAGGCCCTTGGCGCGGGCCTGCACCGAGAGCGCCAGGTTGCTGATCTGGGCGCCAGCGTCGTTGTAGTAGAATTCGCGGGTGACGTCGTAGCCGGTGGCCTCGAGCAGCCGGCAGATCGAGTCGCCGATCGCCGCGCCGCGGCCATGACCGACGTGCAGCGGCCCGGTGGGGTTGGCCGACACGAACTCGACCTGCACCTTCTGGCCCTGGCCGATCAGGCTGCGGCCGAAGGCGTCGCCGGCATCGAGCACCTGCTGCACCACCTGGGCCACGGCGTCGGTGGCGGCGAAGAAGTTGATGAAGCCGGGCCCGGCGATCTCGGTGCTGCTCACCGCCGGAGACTCGGGCAGGGCGGCGACCAGGGCTTTGGCCAAGTCGCGCGGCTGCTTGCCGGCGGGTTTGGCCAGCATCAGCGCCAGGTTGGTGGCGTAGTCGCCGTGGGCCTTGTCCTTGGTGGGATCGACCTTGATGGTCGGCGCGGCATCAGCGGGTAGCACGCCCTGCTGCTTCAGGTTGGCAAGTGCCTCGTCGAGCAGCGCGATGATGGTCTCTTTCATGAGTGTTCTGGTGTCCTGTGGCGCGTGGCGTGGCAACGGCCGTAACGGCTTGGCCGCCCATTATCGGTAATTGCGGGGCGGCTTTAAACCCTGTGGGGGGAAAGCAGGTACGAACGCTTGGTGGGAGTATTGCGCGGCTGTTCCCCTGCTCACCGCGTCGACGGTCGCGGCTTTACCGGGCACAGCCTTTTGCGAAGACGCTGTGAACCCTTCCTTGGGCGCTCCATTTTTCATCTGACCGCCATGGATGGCGGAAATGTCGAAATAGCATGGAGCACATTTCGACCCTGAAAAATGAGCTTCGCTCAAGGCTGTCCCCGGCGCCGCGGCCACGGCAGCGTCGGCACCCAGTAGCAGCGTGGCGCTATAGTTGCCACGACGCCTGTCGCCTAACTCAACGTCTGCGGATCAATATCCAGCGACC
This sequence comes from Halomonas socia, assembly GCF_010977575.1. Taxonomy (GTDB): domain Bacteria; phylum Pseudomonadota; class Gammaproteobacteria; order Pseudomonadales; family Halomonadaceae; genus Franzmannia; species Franzmannia socia. The sequence continues at coordinate 707,087 of NZ_CP048812.1, read as the reverse complement.
ACCTGACCCGGCGCGCGTCGCGGCTGGCCTCCAGCCACGCCACCAGCCAGGCGCTGGCTTCGTGGAGCTTGCTGCGCTGTGCGCCGCTTAGCATCAGCTGAACATGGTAGCGGTTCTGGCGGCGCTCCATGGGCGCCGGCACCGGCCCCAGGCAGTGCACATCGAGGCTGCCGGCGAGCCATTCGCGCAGTGCCTCGCCGGCGCCGGCGGCCAGGGCCGTGGCGTCGGCCTCGCGGGGGCTTTCGAAGCGCGCCAGCGCCATGAAGCGAAACGGCGGGAGGCCGGCGGCGCGGCGCTCGGTGAGCAGCTGCTCGGCCAGCGCATCGTAGCCAGTCTCGGCCAGCAGCCGCAGGTGTGGGTCGTCGCTGTGCAGGGTCTGCACCAGCACCCGGCCGGGGTGCTCGGCGCGTCCGGCGCGTCCGGCGACCTGCACCAGCAGCTGGGCGTTCTGTTCCAGGGCGCGGAAGTCGCTGGCGTAGAGGCCGGCATCGGCGTTGACCACTACCACCAGGGTCACGTGGGGCAGGTGATGGCCCTTGGCCAGCATCTGGGTGCCTACCAGCAGGCATGGCTCGCCGCGCTTGACCTCGCCGAGCAGCTGCTCCATGGCATCCTTGCGCCGCGTGCTGTCGCGGTCGATGCGGTGTACCGGCACGTCGGGGAACAGCTCGGCGAGAGTCTCCTCGGTGCGCTCGGTGCCGGCGCCGAGCGGGCGTAGGTCGGCGCTGCCGCAGTCGGGGCAGGCGTCGGGCAGCGGCTGCTTGTGGTCGCAGTGGTGGCAGGCCAGCTGCTGGGGGTGGCGGTGCAGCGTCAGGCGCGCGTCGCAATGGCGGCACTCGGCCATCCAGCCGCAGGCGTGGCAGGCCAGGGTCGGGGCGAAGCCGCGGCGGTTGATGAACACCAGCACCTGATGGCCGGCTGCAAGGGTGGTGCGGATGGCCTCGATCACCGGCGGCACCAGGCCACCGCGGCGCGGTCGGCCGCGCAGGTCGATAAGCTCCATGCGCGGTGGGGCATGGCGGCTGGCGCGACTCATCAGGCGCAGGTGGCGATAGCGGCCGCTGCGGGCCTGGGCCAGCGTCTCCAGCGACGGCGTGGCGCTGCCCAGCACCAGCGGGATCTCATCGCGGTGGGCGCGGGCCACGGCCAGGTCGCGGGCGTGGTAGCGCAGCCCGTCCTGCTGCTTGAGCGAGCCGTCGTGCTCCTCGTCGACGATGATCACTCCGGGCGCCGCCAGCGGCGTGAACACCGCCGAGCGGGTGCCGATCACGATCGGCGCGCGGCCGCTGGCGGCGGCCAGCCAGGCGTCGAGGCGCTCGCCGTCGGAAAGCCCCGAGTGCAGGGCGACGACCGGTACCCGGAAGCGCTTGCGAAAGCGCTGCAGGGTCTGCGGGGTGAGGCCGATCTCGGGGACCAGCACCAGCGCCTGGCGGCCGCGCGCCACCACCGACTCGATCAATTGCAGGTAGACCTCGGTCTTGCCGCTGCCGGTAACGCCGTGCAGCAGGCAGGGGTGGAAGCGCTCGAGCCCTTCGTGCAGCGCCGCCAGCGCCTCGGCCTGCTCGCGCTTGAGCGGCAGGCTGGGCTCGGCCAGCAGCTGGTTGGCGGCCGGGGTAGGGGCGGCGATCAGCGGCTCGCTGCTGGTCTCGGCGAACCCTTTTTCCAGCAGGCCATCGAGCTGCGCGCGGCCGAAGCCCTGGGCGGTGATGGCGTTGACGGCCAGACCCCGCGGGTGCTGTTGCAGCAGTTCGAGCAGGTCGGCCTGGCGACGCGCGCGGCCGAGGTCGTTGCGGGAGGCGCCACGGCCGCTCGCGGTCAACTGCCAGCGTTCGCGGGTGCGCGCTTCCAGCGGCCGGCCCTGGCGCAGCAGCACCGGCAGCGACTGGTGCAGGGTGTCGCCCAGCGAGTGCTGGTAGTAGCGTGCGGCGAAGCGGCACAGCCACAGCCAGTCGTCGGGCAGCGGGTCGCTGTCGAGCCAGGTGCTGACAGGCTTGAGATCGGCAAGCGGGAACTCGCTGTGTGCCCGGCACTCGACGACGATGCCGATCACCTCACGTCGCCCGAACGGCACCTGCACCCGCAGTCCCGGGTGCCAGCCGTCGGGTGGCGGCGTGGCGCAGGGACGGTAGTCGAACAGTCGCCGCAGGGGGCTGGGCACGGCGACTGCCAGGATGGATGAGGCGCGTGATGCAGCGGGCGTGGTAAAAGGAGTGGCAGGCAATTGGCCTCCGCGGCTGGCTCTGCTAAGATACGTGCCCTTCGGGCTCGGGGCGCGACCTCGTGGCTTCGAAACCACCCGGTCTGTCGTTGCGCTGAATGGCATGACAACTGTATGACAACCGTATGCGGTGCCTGGCAGGTGATCAGGTGGCGGCATACAGCATCATGAGGCTTCAAGATGAAACAAGGTATCCACCCCGATTACAAGAAGGTCAGCGCTACCTGCAGCTGCGGCGCTACCTTCGAGGTCGGCTCGACCTCTGGCCAGGACTTCAACCTGGACGTCTGCTCACAGTGCCATCCGTTCTATACCGGCAAGCAGAAGCAGGCGACTACCGGTGGCCGCGTCGAGCGCTTCAACAAGCGTTTCGGTGCCGCCGTCAAGCGCGGCTGATACGCTCGCAGTCGATACGCGAAGAACCCGCCGCCCGGCGGGTTTTTTTGTGGCTGCTCGCCTGGCATGTGGCAATAAGCTCGACGTTATGCCTGATGGGTTGGCCATAAGTTCCACTAAATATCTGGAAATGGCTTCAAACATCCGATTAAAAGCCTTGAATGACAGCAACTTGGCTCAAGTTGTGGGGCTGAGCGTTTTTCTATATTCTGATTCGACTCTCTCGTTGAAGACGACTGGACAACTACGCATATGACAGACGCCAAGAAGCAAGCCGCGCTTGACTATCACGCCAACCCGATCCCCGGAAAGCTCTCCGTCGAGCTCACCAAGCCGACTGCCTCGGCCAAGGATCTGGCGCTGGCCTATAGCCCGGGCGTGGCCGAGCCGTGCCGCGAGATCGCCAAGGATGTCGAGAACGCCTATCTGTATACCGGCAAGGGCAACCTGGTGGCGGTGATCTCCGACGGTTCGGCGATCCTCGGCCTGGGCAATCTCGGTCCGCTGGCTAGCAAGCCGGTGATGGAAGGCAAGGGGGTGCTGTTCAAGCGCTTTGCCGGTATCAACTCGGTCGATCTGGAAGTCGACGCCGAGAGCCCCCAGGCGTTCATCGACACCGTGGCGCGCATCGCCGACACCTGGGGCGGCATCAACCTCGAGGACATCAAGGCGCCGGAGTGCTTCGAGATCGAGCGGGCGCTGGTCGAGCGCTGCAATATTCCGGTGTTCCACGATGACCAGCACGGTACCGCCATCGTCACCGCGGCGGGCATGCTCAACGCCTTGGATATCGCCGGCAAGTCCCTTGAAGAGGCGCGCATCGTATGCCTTGGAGCCGGTGCTGCCGCCATCGCCTGCATGAAGCTGCTGGTGGCCTGTGGTGCCAAGGCCGAGAACCTGTTCATGCTCGACCGCAAGGGCGTGATCCACAGCGGCCGTGACGATCTCAATCAGTACAAGGCGATGTTTGCCACCGAGACCGACAAGCGCACCCTGGACGATGCCATCGAAGGGGCCGATGTCTTCCTTGGCTTGTCGGGCCCCAACCTGCTGTCCGCCGAGCAGCTCAAGACGATGGCCGCCAACCCGGTGGTGTTCGCCTGCTCCAACCCGGACCCGGAGATTCATCCCGATGTCGCCAACGCGGTTCGCGATGACGTGATCATGGCCACTGGTCGCTCCGACTATCCCAATCAGGTCAACAACGTGCTGGGCTTCCCGTTCATCTTCCGCGGCGCACTGGACGTGCGCGCCACGGCGATCAACGAGGAGATGAAGGTCGCTGCGGTTCACGCCCTCAAGGATCTGGCCCGCGAGCCGGTGCCCCAGTACGTGCTGGATGCCTATGAGCTCGACGGCCTCGAGTTCGGTCGCGGCTACATCCTGCCCACGCCCCTCGATGCGCGCCTGCTCGACCGCGTCTCGGCAGCGGTCGCGCAAGCCGCAGTGGACTCTGGGGTCGCTCGCAAGCCGTTCCCGGCCCACTACCCGCTGAACGGTGTCGACGAGGTCTACGGCGGCTGAGTCAGGACGCTCTGAAGCAGCACACGATGCCGGCCCCATGGGGCCGGCATTTTTGTTACCCGTTTACCAGCTGTAGACCAGCGAGGCGCTGGTGGTCATGTCGCTGCGGGCGGTGGCGGTCTCGGGAGGCTGCGAGTTGCGGCGGATCTCGTGGGACAGGCGCAGTGCCATGCGCGAATTGATGCGTGCGGTCAGCGCCGAGTAGGAGCGTGAGGTGGTGTTGTCGCGGGTCGCCTCCAGCGACAGCTCCTGGGAGAAAGAGGCGTTGTCGGTGATCTCCCAGTCGTAGGCCAGCGCGCCATAGCCGACGCTGAAGCCTTCGCTCTCCTCGTCGCGCACGTCGTCGAAGCGGTAGCCGGGGCCGGCTTCCAGTGATAGGCGATGGGTGTCGCTGTCGAGAATCTGGCGGCCATAGCCGGCAATCGTCGTGACCTGCTGGTCGTAGCCGCTGAAGCGGTCTTTCTCCCAGCGCGCGAAGCCGAACAGATAGTGGTCACCATCGAAATCGTAGCGCTCGCGCCAGGCGGCTAGATACTGCTCGGCGCTGGTGGTGTCGTCGCGAGCCACGTTGCGGATCTCACCGCGCAGGCTGTGGGTCCAGTCGCCGGTCAGCCAGGTGAGCCTGCCCTTACCGAGCAGGGTGCGGCTGTCGGTATTGCCGGAGAGCTGGGTGAAGCCGAATTCCAGGTCGCCGGCGAAGACGTCGTCCTCTTCGTCGGGCGGGGGCGGCGCATAGAATGGGCTCGCCTGGGCGCCAAGCGGCAGCGCCAGCAGGATAGTGGCTATGCGGCATAGGCCGAGCCGGTGACGTCGCATGCTGTAACTCCCTGTCGCTGCATGGGTGTCAGCCTACCGAGGGTAGACGCTGGGTGCCAGGTTGCGAAGTGAGATCGGGCGGCGTCCGTGCCGCCCGATCTGGCTGACGGGCCAAGCCCCTAGAAGATCGCCTCGTAGGAGCCGGTGCCCTGGGAGCCGCTGCTGTCCTCGATCTCGCGGCCCACGCTGCGCGGCTGGTAGTCGGGCAGATGGTCGCCGTGGAACAGCTCGCTGATGCCGCCGGACTGGTCGTCATGGAGGCGGCGGCCGGTGTCGGCGTCGACGCGCACGCGAACGATATTGGCTGGTGCTTCGGGCATCGCTTCGGGACGGCCGTTGAGGGCATTGCCCATGAAGTCGATCCACACCGGCAGGGCCGCGCGACCGCCGTACTCGCCGGTGGTTTCGTTGTTGTCCTTGCCGATCCACACGCTGGTGACAAGATCGTCGTTGTAGCCGGCGAACCAGGCGTCGCGCTGCTCGTTGGTGGTGCCGGTCTTGCCGACGATGTCCTGGCGGCCGAGCTCGAGGGCGGCGCGGCCGGTGCCGCTGTCGATCACGTCGCGCAGCATGTCGCGCAGAATGTAGACGGAGGAGGGGTCGGCGACGCGCTCGGCGAGCGGATACACGCGGCCGTCGATTTCCACCTCGGTGGCGCCGTTGTCGCACTCGCGGCAGGCGACCCGCGGCAGCGCCTCGTCGATGACGTTGTCGTCGTCGCCGCGTGTCACGCGTTCGACGAACCACGGCGAGACCTGGAAGCCGCCGTTGGCGAGTACCGCATAGGCGTTGGTCATCTCCAGCGGCGTCAGCGAGGCGCTGCCCAGCGCCAGCGACAGGCCACGCGGCAGGCGGCTCTCGGCGAAGCCGAAGCCTTCGAGGAACTCGATGGCATTCTCGACGCCGAGGCTCTGCAGCACACGCACCGTGACCAGGTTGCGCGACTGCGCCAGCGCCACCCGCAGGCGGGTGGGGCCGAGGAAGTTGCCGCCGGCATTGACCGGTCGCCACAGGTCGTTGCTGCCGTCCTGCATCACCACCGGAGCATCGTTGACCACGGTGGCGGCGTTCATGCTGCCGTCCTGAAGTGCGGCGAGGAACACGAACGGCTTGAAGATCGAGCCCGACTGGCGTTGGGCCTGGGTGGCGCGATTGAACTTGCTGGCATTGAAGCTGAAGCCGCCCTGCAGCGCCAGGATCGCCCCGGTGTCGGGATCGAGCACTACGATCGAGCCCTCGGCGTCGGGGCGCTGGGAGAGCCGGAAGCTGCCGTCGTCGCGCTCGAGGATGCGCACCAGGTCACCGCGGCTGGCAATCTCTGCCGCCGAACTCGGCTCGGCGCCGCGGGCGAAGGCGCTACGGTATTCGCGCGCCCAGCTCAGGCCGTCCCACTCGAGAGTGAGCAGTTCGCCGCGGCGATCGAGGACGGTCATCTCGCGTGCCTCGCTCTCGACCACGATGGCCGGTTGTAGCGGGCCGAAGCCGGGGGTGCGCTCAAGCACGCGCAGCCAGTTGCTGACGTCGCCATCGACTCCCTCGACCCGGCTCTGGCTGCTTTCGGCGGCCTGGCGGGCGGTCTCCATGACCTCCGGTGACTCGCCAAGCTCTTCTTCCAGGCCGCTGCGCTCGGCGCGCTCCTGAGCCTCTACCAGGCTCGAGGGAATGCCGCTCTCTTCGACTCCGCGCCAGCCGTGACGAGTGTCGTAGTCGATCAGGCCGCGGGTCAGGGCGTCGCGGGCGAAGGGCTGCAGCTCGCTGTCGAGGGTGGTGTGGACGCGATAGCCGCCGGTATAGGCGTCGTCGCCGTAGCGTTCGATGGCGAACTGGCGGGCCATCTCGGCGACGTAGGGGGCATCGACCTCGACCTGGGCGGTGAAGCGCTGGGCGGTGATCGGTGCCTGCACGGCGTCGTCGTAGGCGGCCTGGTCGATATAGCCCAGGTCGCGCATGCGATACAGGATCCAGTTGCGGCGTATCAGCGAGCGCTCGGGGTTGGCCAGTGGGTTGAACGACGACGGTGCCTTGGGCAGGCCGGCGATCATCGCCTTCTGGGCCAGGGTCAGTTCCGAAAGCGGGCGCTGGTAGTAGGTTTCGGCGGCGGCGGCGACGCCGTAGGCGCGGTTGCCGAGGAAGATCTTGTTGATGTAGAGCTCGAAGATCTCCTCCTTGCTCAGCACCTGCTCCATCTGCAGCGCCAGCAGGATCTCGCGAATCTTGCGGGTGAAGGTGCGGTCGAGGGTCAGCAGGTAGTTGCGTGCCACCTGCATGGTGATGGTCGAGCCGCCGGTCTGGATGGTGCCGCCGCTGGAGACCAGCTCATAGGCCGCACGTGCCAGGCCGCGAGGGTCGACCCCGGGGTGGTCGAAGTAGTTGGCGTCCTCGGCGGCCAGCAGCGCCTGCACCAGGTCTTCGGGCACCTCGTCGAAATCGATGGCCATGCGCCGCTCTTCGCCGAACTCACCGATCAGCTTGCCGTCGCGGCTGAAGATGCGCAGCGGTGTATGCAGCTCGAAGTCCTGTAGCTGGCGCACGTCGGGCAGGCCCGGTGCAAAGTACAGCGCCGCGCCGACCACGGCCAGTACGCTGGCGGTACCCAGCGAGAGAACAAGCCAGAGCAGCGAGATAACAGAGGTTCTGAGCAACTTCATATGGAGATGGTACCCGTAGTGCGTGCAATCAGTAGACGTGCTCGGTGGGGATGGAGGTAATGGCTCATTATATGAATCCGGGCCATGCCCCACCAGCAATGATACGACTTTTCATCGTTTCTGCGCGATTAAGGGGCGAATTGGAACCATAAAAACGGAGTGTTTGCCTCAAGATGATGCAGTCACTGGCCGATAATTCCTCGAGAGATCTGAGTATCCCCTCTAATGGAGAGTCGTGTGCTGCGATTCAATCGCTCGAGCAAGGCATTGGTCGGTGTCGACATCACCTCGGCGACGGTCAAGTTGATCGAGCTAAAGCCGACAGCTGGAAGCTACCAGGTAGATAGCTACGCCGTGCGGCCGCTGCGTGAAGGGGCCGTTGTGGAGCGCCGCATTCGACATATGGAGGGCGTGGTCGCAGCGCTCCAGGCCGCAGTGGAGCAAGCGCGTTTGAAATCTCGCGCTGCCTGCGTGGCTGTGCCCGCTGGTGCTGCGATTACGAAAACACTGACTTTCCCCGCCTCGCTTAACGACGACGAGATCGAAGCGCGCATAGAACTCGAATCAGACAAGCATATTCCGTTTCCGTTCGCCGAGGTGGCCTTCGATTTCCAGCGCATGGGACCCAATGCACGCTACGCCGACCAGCAGGACGTACTGTTGGTGGCGTGTCGCCTACAGGACGTCAGCCAGTTGACCGAGGCGCTGCTGCAGGCGGGCCTCGAGCCCGATGCGGTAGACGTCGAGACCTTCGCCATGGAGCGTGTCTTCGGCGAGCTGCGCCATCTGCTGCAGCCGCCGCTGGCGCCGGAGGATGACTGCGTGGCACTGGTCGATATCGGCGCCACCATGAATTCGTTTCACGTGCTGCGCCAGGGTCGTGTGACCTATAGCCGCGATACCGTATTCGGCGGCCGTCAGCTCACCGAGGAGATCCGTAGCCGCTACGGCCTGAGCCTCGAGGAGGCCGGCCTGGCCAAGAAGCGCGGCGGTTTGCCTGAGGACTACCCTCGCGAGGTGTTGGAGCCGTTTCTCGATACGCTGGTTCAGCAGATAGGCCGCTCGCTGCAGCTCTACTACACCGCGGGTCGCAAGTTCGAGGTCAAGCGCCTGATGATCGCCGGGGGCTCCAGCGTGGCGCCGGGGCTCAGCGAGCGGCTGACCCAGGACAGTGGCATGGACGTGACCATTGCCAATCCCTTTCTGCGGATGAAGATCAACTCGCGCATCGATATCCACACCCTGGCCGGCGATGCGCCGGCCATGCTCACCGCCTGTGGTCTGGCCATGAGGGCGCGTCGATGACCATCGAGATCAACCTGTTGGCGTGGCGCGACCGCGTTCGCGAGCAGCGTAGCCGACGCTTCCACGTGGCGCTGGTGCTGGCCGCGGCGATTGGCCTGGGCAGCGGGGCCAGTATGACCTTTTTCTATCAGCAGCGGCTCGAGGCGCAGCAGCAGCGCAATGCTCATGTGCAAGCCCAGGCCGCACAGCTCGAGCGCGATATCCACTCGATCAGCGAGTACGAGGCAGCGCGGGCACAGATGCTCGATCAGATCGATGTCTTCAGTCACATGCAGGTAGGACGGCCGCAGACCGTGCACGTCTTCAATCAGCTGGTCGAGAGTCTCGAGGAGGGCGTGCACTATACCCGCCTGTCACGGCAGGGCGATTCGCTGCGCCTGAACGGCCTGGCTGACAGCAACCGCCAGGTGTCCGATCAACTGCGTGCCTTGGCGGCGGCCAGCGCGCTCGATGTGCCGGTGCTCTCCGAGGTCGAGTCGGAGGATGGCGCGGCGCGGCGCCGCTTCAGCCTGAGCGTCAACCAGCAGATGCCCGAGGGCGCTGAGCAGCACGATGACACAGCGCCTGAGCCAGATGCCGAGGAGGTGTCGTCATGAGCCTGGCGGGAGAGTGGCGGCGGCTGAGCGAGCTGGAGTGGCGCGAGCTGGACATCAAGGAATCAGGCAGTTGGCCCTGGTCGCTGCAGCTGATCTGCTGTCTGCTGGCGCTGGGGCTGACCTTCGCCGGCATGCACTGGTACCTGGCGGCGCCCAAGGCCGAGGAACTGGCCGCGGCCGAGCGTCAGGAGCAGAGCCTGCTGCGCGACTACCAGAGCAAGGCGGTGCAGGCGGCCAACCTGCCGGCGATGCGCGCCCAGTCGGATGAGCTGGAAGAGCGCCTCGAAGCGCTGCTCGAGATGCTGCCCACCGGCGCCGAGATTCCCTCGCTGATCGACAATATCAGTGAGACGGCCATCGACAACCAGCTGTCGATCGACTTCATCCGGCTGCGCGCCCCGGAGGAGCGCGAGTTCTACGTCGAGCAGTCGTTCGACATCCAGGTACAGGGCGACTATCACCGCATTGCCGCCTTCCTGGCCGGGGTGGCCGGCCTGCCGCGGATCGTTACCCAGCACGACTTCAGCCTCGAGCCGGTGGATGATCCGGGGCTACTGCGCCTGTCGATGCTGGCGCGTACCTACAGCTATCGCCGCGACGTCGAGGAGGCGCCATGAGGATGTCGTCGCTCGCCCTAGCGGCGTGCCTACTGCTGGTCGGCTGTGCCGACCCCGGCCTGGCCGGTCTCGATCGCGAGCTCGAGGCGCTCAAGCGCAATCCCGGCGAGCTTTCGGTCGAGCCACTGCCCGAGGTGCCGCGCTACCGCGCGCCGGGCTACGAGCAGACCAATGCACGTAGCCCGTTCCTGGCGCGCCTGCCGGAAGAAGACACCGCCGCCGCGCCGCAGGGCGAGCGCGCGCCGGATCCCGATCGGCCGCGCGAACCGCTCGAGCGCTACGACCTTAGCGAGCTCGAACTGGTCGGCACCCTGACCGTCAATGCCCGGTCCTCGGCGCTGCTGCGTTCGCCGCAAGGGCAGGTGCACCGGCTGCGGGTCGGCAACTATCTGGGGGTCGATGATGGCCGCATCGTGAGCATTACAGGAGCCTCGATCGTGCTGGTGGAGACCGTGCGCGAACGCAACGCCTGGGTCGAGCGAACGCGAGAAATGACGCTGCCCAACTAGGGCGAACAAAATATGCCGCTGAGCCGGGAGGGCAGGTGGCGCGGCGCAGGGGAATATCATGATGACGATTATCAGGCGTCTGACCGCAGTCCTCACCATGGTGCTGCTGAGCCTTCCGGCGCTGGCGGCGTCGACTCTCGACGACCTCACCTATCGCCAGGGGGCGGGCGGTGAGCTGGAAGTGGTGCTGTCGTTCAGCGGCGGCGTGCCCGAGGTGCGCGGCTATCGGCTCGACGATCCGGCACGACTGACCATCGACCTGATGGATACCGCCAGCCGCCTCGAGCGCAGCCGGCAGTCGCTGGATATCGCCGGGGTGCGCGACCTGACCACCCTCGAGGCCGGGGCGCGTACTCGACTGGTGTTCGCCCTCGATGGTGCGCTGCCCTACAACACCCGTCAGCAGGGCGACTCCCTGGTACTGTCGATCGGCGGCGAGGGCGGCGCCCTGCAGGCGGCGGCGCCACAGGCCGAGCCGGCTGGCGCTCAGGCAGCCGCAGCACCGGTTAGCCGCGAGCCGCGTATCGAGGATATCGACTTCCGTCGCGATGACGAGGGGGCGGGGCGGCTGATCGTTACCTTCGACCGCTCGGGCGTCGACTCCCGAGTCCGCGAGAGCGGCAGTCGCGTGATCGCCGAGCTGCGCCGGGTGGAGCTGCCGGCAGAGCTTGATCAAGTGCTCGATGTGACCGATTTCGGCACTCCGCTGCGGCGTATCACTCCCCAGCCGGGGCGCGACGGCGTGACCCTCGAGCTCGAGGCCAGCGGCGACTACGCCATGCTCTCGACCCACAGCGGTCGCGAGTTGGTGATCGAGATTCAGCCGGTGTCCCAGGCCGAGCGCGAGACCCGCGAGCGCGAGCGCTTCGCCTATACTGGCGAGCGCATCACCCTCAACTTCCAGGATATCGAGGTGCGTTCGGTGCTGGCGATCATCGCCGACTTTACCGGCCTCAACCTGGTCGCCAGCGACAGCGTTACTGGCAACGTGACCCTCAACCTCGAGGACGTGCCCTGGGACCAGGCCCTCGACCTGGTGCTCAAGAGCCACGGCCTGGCCAGCCGCCAGGAGGGAAACGTGATCGTCGTCGCGCCGGCCTCGGAGCTGGCCAATATCGAACGCCAGGAGCTCGAGTCCCGCGAGCAGATGGAGGCGCTTTCGCCGCTGACCACCGAGATGATCCAGGTGCGCTATGCGCGGGCCTCGGACCTGGCCGCCCTGCTGCGTGGCGAGGGCGGCTTCGGACTGCTATCCGAGCGCGGCCGGGTCAGCGTCGACCAGCGCACCAATACCCTGCTGATCCAGGATACCGTCGACCAGATCCAGAGCATCCTGCGTACCCTGGACCAGCTCGACGTGGCAGTGCGCCAGGTGCAGATCGAGGCGCGTATCGTGATTGCTCGCGACAGCGCTACCCGCGAGCTGGGGGTACGTTGGGGGGCCGAGTCGACACGAGGCTTCCGCGCCGATCCTGGCGTCGACGATGGCTCCTTCATCGCCCGTGACATCAATCCGCAGGGCCTTAATCGTGCGCGCGGTGGACTGGCGGTGGATATGGGCAGCGCTACCAACCCGTTAACCACCTTCGCCTTCGGCTATCTATCGGGGGATATCCTGCTCGACCTCGAGCTGCGCGCCCTGGAGAGCGAAGGCAAGAGCCAGACCATCTCCCAGCCGCGGGTGATCACCGCCAACCAGCGCACCGCGGTGATCAAGCAGGGCACCGAGATTCCCTATCAGGAGGCCACCTCCAGTGGTGCCACCAGCACCGAGTTCAAGGAGGCGGTGCTGTCGCTGGAGGTGACGCCACAGATCACCCCGGACAACCGCATCATCATGGACCTGGTGATCAATAACGATACGGTCTCCGATCAAAGCTTCGAGGGGGCGCCGGCGATCGATACCAATCAGATCGAGACCCAGGTGCTGGTGGATAACGGCGAGACCGTGGTGCTGGGCGGGATCCTCACCACCGAGCAGATCCGCAGCCTGTTCAAGACGCCGTTCTTCGGCGACCTGCCGCTGATCGGCAATCTGTTCCGCTATACCCAAGACTCGAGCGAAAAGGTAGAGTTGCTGGTATTCATCACCCCGAGAATCATCGAGGACGGACTGGCAATTCGCTGATGCAGGATTTACCCAACCTATTTCTGATCGGCCCCATGGGGGCCGGCAAGAGCACCATCGGCCGCCTGTTGGCGGCCGAACTGTCGCGCGACTTCTTCGATAGCGACCACGAGATCCAGGGCCGCTGCGGTGCCGACATCCCGTGGATCTTCGAAATCGAGGGCGAGGCGGGGTTTCGCGAACGCGAGGAGGCCATGGTCGATGAGCTCACCCAGTGTCACGGCGTGGTGGTGGCCACCGGCGGCGGTGCGGTGATGCGCGAGAGCAACCGCCGGGCGCTGCGCGAGCGCGGCACGGTGATCTATCTCTACACCACCGTCGAGCAGCAGCTGCGACGCACCGCCAAGGATCGCAATCGCCCGCTGCTGCAGAACGGTAATCCCGAAGAGATCCTGCGCGGCATGTTTGCCAAGCGCGACCCGCTCTACCGCGCCACCGCCGACCTGATCGTGCGCACCGACCGCCGCGGTCCGCGCTCGGTGGTCAGCGAAATCGTGCGTCGCGTGACGCGCCTCGTCGATCCACTGCAATGCAAGGCCTGACATGACTCCACACGCCCCGTCACCGGTGACGCTCAATGTCGAACTCGGCGAGCGTAGCTATCCCATTCATATCGGCGCCGACCTGCTCGGCGAGCCCCAGTGTCTGACGCCCTATCTGGCCGGGCGCCAAGTCATGGTGGTCACCAATGAGGTGGTCGCGCCGCACTACCTCGAACGCTTCAAGGCCGGCCTGCCCGCCGACCTGGAGGTGCGCGAGCTAGTCCTACCCGACGGCGAAGCGACCAAGACCCTCGACCACGTCAGTCGCATCTGGGATGCCCTGCTCGAGGCCGGCTTCAACCGTCGCTGCACCCTGGTGGCGCTGGGCGGCGGGGTGATCGGCGACATGGTCGGCTTCGCCGCGGCCGGCTATCAGCGCGGCGTGGCCTTCATCCAGGTGCCCACTACGCTGCTCGCCCAGGTCGATTCCTCGGTGGGCGGCAAGACCGGCGTCAACCACCCGCTGGGCAAGAACATGATCGGCGCCTTCTGGCAGCCCCGCGCGGTGCTGATCGATACCGACACCCTGGCCACGCTGCCGCCCCGCGAGCTGTCGGCGGGACTCGCCGAGGTGATCAAGTATGGATTGATCCGCGATGCCGACTTCCTGGCCTGGCTGGAGGCCAACATGGCGGCGCTGCGCGCGCTGGACCAGGCAGCGCTGCGCGAGTCGATCCGTCGCAGCTGTGCACTCAAGGCCGAGATAGTCGCCGCCGACGAGACCGAGCAGGGCGTGCGCGCGCTACTCAACCTCGGCCACACCTTCGGCCATGCCATCGAGGCGCACCAGGGCTACGGCAACTGGCTGCACGGCGAGGCAGTGGGCACCGGCATGCTGATGGCCGTCGAACTGTCGCGGCGGCTGGGCTGGTTGAGCGAGGCGGATATCGCCCGAGCGCGGCGCATCGTCGCTGCTGCCGGCCTGCCCGAGGCGGCCCCGGCGGCCATGGGCGTCGACGACTTCCTGAGCCGCATGCGCCTCGATAAGAAGAACATCGATGCCAGGCTGCGCTTGATATTGCTGCGTGGACTGGGCGATGCCTGCCTGGATGACCAGACCCCGCCGTCGCTGCTCGAGGCGCTGCTGCGCGACTATCCGCGCAGCTGATTTCGCTGCTTTTACCCTGCGCTGCAACAAGATCACGGCGCCTGCTGACCGCAGGCGCCGTTTTTGCTGCTGTCCGGTCGGGGCAAGGTGTGGCCCTCTGGCATGAATTCGCATGCCTTATGCACAACTCGCATGACCTTGCGTGCAAATTGTAGACTAAAGTCTAATAATGATGAGGCTGGCAAAGTGACGGTACAAGTCATTGACCTGCCACGTGTTTTTTATTGAATGGTGCGCTAACTAGCCGATTTCTGGCGATTTTTCAGGCTGGAGACGAGGCGGGGAATTGCGTGTCACAGGGTAGCTGGCTATGCTGTACGGCCTTTTTCACGCCAGACAACGACCGCTCAACGGTAATGTAAATAAAATAAAACATTAAAATATAGCACTGAGCGCTTCTGGATACAAGACATCGATTTCAGTGAGGCACGCCCATGAGACAGGGTCTTCATCAGCCGGGTGAGTTCCGGGACAACTGCGGCTTCGGCCTGATCGCGCACATGGAGGGCCAGGCCAGCCATGCGCTGCTCAAGACCGCCATCGAGTCGCTGACCTGCATGACCCACCGCGGCGGCATCGCCGCCGACGGCAAGACCGGCGACGGCTGTGGCCTGCTGCTCAAGATGCCCAGCGATTTCATGCGTGCCGTGGCGAGGGAGTCGCTGGGCGTCGAGCTGGGGCGTAGCTTCGCCGTGGGCAGCCTGTTCCTGCCCGACGACGACGCCCGCGAAACCCACGCTCGCGAGGTGCTGGAGGCCGAGCTGGCCGCGCGCAACCTGACCGTGCACGGTTGGCGCGAGGTGCCCACCGACGCCAGCGTGTGTGGGCCGATGGCGCTCGACTGCCTGCCGCGCATCCGCCAGTTGTTCGTCGAGGCTCCCGACGAGCGCCTCGACGCCCAACTGGCGGTGGACCTGTTCATGGCGCGCCGCCGCGCCGAGCAGCGCCTGCGCGACGAACAAGACTTCTATATCTGTTCGCTGTCGGCCAAGGTGGTCTCCTACAAGGGCCTGATGATGCCCGTCGACCTGCCGACCTTCTATCGCGACCTCGGCGACGAGCGCCTGGAGACCGCCATCTGCGTCTTCCACCAGCGCTTCTCCACCAATACCGCGCCGCGCTGGCCGCTGGCCCAGCCGTTCCGCTTCCTGGCCCACAACGGCGAGATCAATACCATCGAGGCCAACCGCGGCTGGGCCAACTCGCGCAAGGAGAACTTCGTCAGCGAGCTGCTGCCCGACATCGCCGAGCTCGACGAGATCGTCAATACCGTGGGCTCCGATTCGTCGAGCATGGATAACATGCTCGAGGTGCTGATGACCGGCGGCATGGATATCTACAATGCCATTCGCATGATGGTGCCGCCGGCCTGGCAGAACGTCGAGACCATGGACGGCGACCTGCGCGCCTTCTATGAGTACAACTCCATGCACATGGAGCCGTGGGACGGCCCCGCCGGCATGGTCATGACCGATGGCCGCCACGCGGTGTGCATGCTCGACCGCAATGGCCTGCGCCCGTCGCGTTGGGTGATCACCAAGAATGGCTTCATCACCCTGGCCTCGGAGATCGGTACCTACGACTACGCCCCCGAGGACGTGGTCGCCAAGGGACGCGTCGGGCCCGGTCAGGTGCTGGGTATCGACACCGAGACCGGCGAGGTGCTGCACACCCAGGACATCGACGACCGTCTCAAGTCGGCGTTCCCCTACAAGCGCTGGCTCAAGGATCGCGCCCACTATCTGGAGTCAGCGCTCACCGAGCTGGCGCGCTTCCAGCCGATGGACACCAACGAGCTGAACGTTTACCAGAAGATGTTCCAGATCAGCTTCGAGGAGCGCGACCAACTGCTGCGGCCGCTGGCCGAGAGCGGCCAGGAGGCGGTGGGCTCGATGGGCGACGATACGCCGATGGCGGTGCTGTCGCGCCAGAATCGGGTACTCACCGACCACTTCCGCCAGAAGTTCGCCCAGGTCACCAATCCGCCCATCGACCCGCTACGCGAAGCGATCGTGATGTCGCTGGAGACCTGCTGCGGCGCTGAGCTCAACGTCTTCGAAGCGACCCCGGACCATGCCCATCGCCTGATCCTGACCACCCCGGTGCTATCGCCGCGCAAGTTCACCGCGCTGGTCAGCTACGACGACCCGGCGTTCGTCAGCCACACCCTGTCGCTTGGCTACGACCCGAGCAGCAGGGTCTCAAGCAGGCGCTGCAGGCGCTGTGCCAGGCCGCCGAGACGGCGGTGAAGGACGGCAAGGTGATCCTGGTGCTGAGCGATGCCGGCCTCGAGAAGGGCCAGCTGCCGATTCATGCGGCACTCGCTACCGGTGCCATTCACCACCACCTGGGCCGCCTGGCGCTGCGTCCGCGGGTCAATCTCGTGGTCGAGACCGGCTACGCCCGCGACGCCCACCAGATGGCGGTGCTGTTCGGCGTCGGCGCCACCGCGGTCTACCCCTACCTGGCCTACCAGGTGCTGGCCGACATGCACCGCACCGGCGAGCTCACCGGCAACCCGGCGGATGCCCGCGAGAACTACCGCAAGGGCATGCAGAAGGGGCTCTACAAGATCCTCTCCAAGATGGGCATCTCGACCCTGGCCTCCTACCGCGGCTCGCAGCTGTTCGAGGCGGTGGGGCTGCACTCCGAGGTGATGGAGATGTGTTTCACCGGCATGGCCTCGCGCATCGAGGGTGCCGGTTTCGCCGAGATCCAGATGCAGCAGGCGCTGCAGGCGCGGGACGCCTGGCTGCCGCGCAAGGGCATCAGCCAGGGGGGGCTGGTCAAGTATGTCCACGGCAAGGAGTATCACGCCTACAACCCCGACGTGGTGATGACGCTGCAGGAGGCGGTGCAGCAGGGCGACTACCAGAAGTGGAAGAAATTCGCGCGGCTGGTCAACGAGCGGCCGGTGGCGACCATTCGCGACCTGCTGGCCCTCAAGCCGGCCGCCGAGCCGCTGCCGCTGGACGAGGTGGAGCCGGTAGAGAGCATGCTTCCGCGTTTCGACAGCGCCGGCATGTCGCTTGGCGCGCTGTCGCCGGAGGCCCATGAGGCGCTGGCCCAGGCCATGAACGAGGCCGGCGGGCGCTCCAACTCCGGCGAGGGCGGCGAGGATCCGGCCCGCTACGGCACCATCCGCAGCTCCAAGATCAAGCAGATCGCCTCCGGGCGCTTCGGCGTCACGCCGGCCTACCTGGTCAACGCTGAGGTGCTGCAGATCAAGGTGGCTCAGGGCGCCAAGCCCGGCGAGGGCGGCCAGCTGCCCGGCGGCAAGGTCAACGACCTGATCGCCCGGCTGCGCTACTCGGTGCCCGGCGTGACGCTGATCTCGCCGCCGCCGCACCACGACATCTACTCCATCGAGGACCTGGCGCAGCTGATCTTCGATCTCAAGCAAGTCAACCCGGATGCCCAGGTCTCGGTCAAGCTGGTCTCCGAGCCGGGGATCGGCACCATCGCCACCGGCGTGGCCAAGGCCTACGCCGACCTGATCACCGTGTCGGGCTACGACGGCGGCACCGCAGCCAGTCCGCTGACCTCGATCAAGCACGCCGGCAGCCCCTGGGAACTGGGCCTGCCCGAGGTACATCAGGCGCTGCGCATCAACGGTCTGCGCGACAAGATCCGCCTGCAGACCGACGGCGGCCTGAAGACCGGCCTCGACGTGGTCAAGGCGGCGATCCTCGGCGCCGAGAGTTTCGGCTTCGGCACCGCGCCGATGGTGGCGCTGGGCTGCAAGTACCTGCGCATCTGCCACCTCAACAACTGCGCCACCGGCGTCGCTACCCAGCACCAGTACCTGCGCGACGAGCACTTCCGCGGCACCGTCGACATGGTCAAGCACTACTTCCGCTTCATCGCCGAGGAGGTGCGCGAGCTGATGGCGCTGCTCGGCGTGCGCAAGCTTACCGACCTGATCGGCCGCACCGACCTGCTCGAGGTGATCGAGGGGCAGACCAGCGCCCAGCGCCGGCTCGACCTGACGCCGCTGCTCGAGAACGACCACGTGCCGGCCGAGGCGCCGCAGTTCTGCCAGGTGGAGCGCAACATGCCCCACGACCCAGGCGCCAAGAGCCGCGAGGTGCTCGACGCGCTGAGCGACGCCATCGAGGCCAGGTCCGGCGGTGAGTTCTCGTTCACCATCACCAACTGCGACCGCAGCGTGGCGGCGCTGACCTCGGGGGCCATCGCCAAGCGCTACGGCGAAGAGGGTCTCGAGGGGGCGCCGATCACCGCGCGCTTCACCGGCGTGGCCGGGCAGAGCTTCGGGGTGTGGAACGCCCGCGGCCTGCACCTGCACCTCGAGGGCGACGCCAACGACTACGTCGGCAAGGGCATGAACGGTGGCTCGATCACCATCGTGCCGCCGCGTGCCAGCACCTTCGAGAGCCACAAGACGGCGATCGTCGGCAACACCTGCCTGTATGGTGCCACCGGCGGCAAGCTGTTCGCCGCCGGCCAGGCCGGCGAGCGCTTTGCGGTGCGCAACTCAGGCGCCCATGCGGTCATCGAGGGCGCCGGCGATCACTGCTGCGAGTACATGACCGGCGGCCTGGTCGCGGTACTCGGCGAGACCGGCGTCAACTTCGGTGCCGGCATGACCGGCGGCTTCGCCTACGTGCTCGACGAGGACCGTACCTTCGTCGACAAGTACAACCACGAGTTGGTCGAGATCCACCGCATCAACACCGAGGCCATGGAGGCCTACCGGCGCCACCTGCGGGAAGTCATCGCGGAGTATGTCGCGGCCACCGATTCGGCTCGCGGCCACGCGATCCTCGAGGACTTCAGCGACTTCATCCGCCACTTCTGGCTGGTCAAGCCGAAAGCGGCAAGCCTCAATGGCCTGCTCGCTGAATCCCGCCGGCGGCCCGAGTAAGCCCGACGTTCCAGACTTCGAGGAGAGACGACCATGGCAAACCGTCTGAGCAACGACTTTCAGTTCATCGATGTGGGTCGCCAGGACCCGCAGAAGAAAGAGGCGCGTACCCGGGCCAAGGAATTCGCCGAGATCTACGAGCCCTACAGACCCCAGGAGGCGGCCAGCCAGGCACACCGCTGCCTGCACTGCGGCAACCCCTACTGCGAGTGGAAGTGCCCGGTCCACAATTACATTCCCAACTGGCTGAAGCTGGTCAGCGAGGGCAACATCCTGGAGGCGGCGGAGTTGTCGCACCAGACCAACTCGCTGCCCGAGGTGTGCGGTCGGGTCTGTCCTCAAGATCGCCTGTGCGAGGGTGACTGTACCCTCAACGATGGCTTTGGCGCGGTAACCATCGGCTCGGTGGAGAAGTACATCACCGATACCGCCTTCGCCATGGGCTGGCGCCCGGACATGTCCCAAGTGACCTGGACCGACAAGAAGGTGGCGGTGATCGGCGCTGGCCCGGCCGGGCTCGGCTGTGCCGATATCCTGGCACGCAGCGGTGTCAAGCCGGTGGTCTATGATCGCTATCCGGAGATCGGCGGGCTGCTGACCTTCGGCATTCCCGAGTTCAAGCTCGAGAAGCACGTCATGGAGCGGCGCCGTGCGGTGTTCGAGGAGATGGGCATCGAGTTCCGCCTCAACACCGACATCGGCAGCGACGTGACCATCGAGGCGCTGCTCGAGGAGTACGACGCGGTGTTCATGGGCATGGGCACCTACAAGTACATGCAGGGCGGCTTCCCGGGCGAGGATCTGCCCGGCGTGCACAAGGCGCTCGACTACCTGATCGCCAACGTCAACCACTGCCTGGGCTTCGAGAAGGACCTGGCCGACTATGTGTCGCTGGAAGGCCAGCGAGTGGTGGTGCTGGGCGGCGGCGATACCGCCATGGACTGCAACCGCACCGCGATCCGCCAGGGGGCGGCCAGCGTCAGCTGCGCCTACCGCCGCGACGAGGACAACATGCCCGGCTCCAAGCGCGAGGTGAAGAACGCCCGCGAGGAGGGCGTCGACTTCCTGTTCAACCGCCAGCCGGTGGCGGTGGTCGGTGAGGAGCGGGTCGAGGGCGTCAAGGTGGTGCGCACGCGGCTCGGTGAGCCGGACGAGAACGGCCGCCAGCGCCCCGAGGTGGTGCCGGGCTCGGAGGAGATCCTGCCCGCCGACGCGGTGGTCATCGCCTTCGGCTTCCAGCCCACCGATATCGACTGGCTGGCGCCGAACAGCATTGCGGTGGACGAGCGCGGCCGCATCAAGACCAGCGAGGAAGCGGCGTTCGCCTTCCAGACCAGCAATGAGAAGATCTTTGCCGGTGGCGACATGGTGCGTGGCTCCGACCTGGTGGTGACGGCCGTCTACGAGGGCCGCCAGGCCGCCGAGGGCATCCTCGACTATCTGGGCGTGTAAGCCACCAAGGTGAGCGGCGCCGCTGGCGTTCTGCAGCCTTCTACCCCAGCGCCGCTAGGTTGGGCGTGGAATTCCGCGACCCAAGCCTCCTGGAGGCGCAGCGGCGTGACTTCCCGAGGGCGCTGGCCAGTAGCGCAGCGGCACGCGGCGATCGACATGGATGTCGATCGAGGGACAAGCGGGAGGGACCCCGGTTTGCCCCGACGCGTAGCCGCCAGTAAATGGCCAGGGTTTCGCCCTTGGGGTCACGCGTCTCGCCTTCAGGAGGCGCCGGCTGCACTGGTCTATTGATGCCACGCCGTTAGCCTCGCCAAAATTGAGCCGATTCGCCGAATCTGCTACTCTGTCGTCCCATCCTGGCGCGGTTTCCTGCGGCGCCTTCTGATCACGTTTCGACAGGTTTTCCATGACACGATATATCTTCGTGACCGGCGGCGTTGTGTCCTCTCTCGGCAAGGGCATCGCGTCGGCTTCGCTGGCGGCGATCCTCGAGGCGCGCGGCCTCAAGGTCACCATGCTCAAGCTGGATCCGTACATCAACGTCGATCCCGGCACCATGAGCCCCTTCCAGCACGGCGAGGTGTTCGTCACCGAAGATGGCGCCGAGACCGACCTCGACCTGGGCCACTACGAGCGCTTCATCCGCACCAAGATGACCCAGGGCAACAATTTCACCACCGGTCGCGTCTACGAGCACGTATTGCGCAAGGAGCGCCGTGGCGACTACCTCGGCGGCACCGTGCAGGTGATCCCGCATATCACCGACGAGATCAAGCGCCGGATCTACGAAGGCGGTGGGGGCTTCGACGTGGCGCTGGTGGAGATCGGCGGCACCGTGGGCGACATCGAGTCGCTGCCGTTTCTCGAGTCGATCCGCCAGATCAGAAGCGAACTCGGCGCCAACCGCGCGATCTTTATGCATCTTACATTAGTGCCTTATATCAAAACGGCGGGGGAGACCAAGACCAAGCCGACCCAGCATAGCGTCAAGGAACTGCGCTCCATCGGTATCCAGCCGGATATCCTGATCTGCCGCAGCGAAGTCGAGCTCGAGGCCAGCGAGCGGCGCAAGATCGCGCTGTTCACCAATGTCGAAGAACGCGCCGTGGTGCCGCTGCAGGACGCCGACACCATCTATCGCATCCCGCTGATGCTCCACGAGCACGGCCTCGACGAGATCGTCTGCGACAAGCTGCGCCTGGAAGCCAGCGACGCCGACTTGCATGAGTGGGTGCGGGTGCTCGACGCCAAGCTCAATCCGCTCAAGTCGGTCAACATCGCCATGGTCGGCAAGTACATGGAGCTGCTCGACGCCTACAAGTCGCTCAACGAGGCGCTGATCCACGCCGGCATCCAGGGGCGGGTCAAGGTCAACGTCGACTATGTCGACTCCGAGGACATCGAGCGCCACGGCACCGACCGCCTGGCCGACAAGGATGCCATCCTGGTGCCCGGCGGCTTCGGCGAGCGCGGCGTCGAGGGCAAGATCATCACCGCCCGCTACGCCCGCGAGAACGGCATCCCCTACCTGGGTATCTGCCTCGGCATGCAGGTCGCGGTGATCGAGTTCGCCCGCCATGTGGCGGGTTGGAACGATGCCAACTCCACCGAGTTCACCCACGACACCCAGCACCCGGTGGTGGGTCTGATCACCGAGTGGCTGAGCCCCGAAGGCAAGATCGAGCTGCGCGACGCCGCCTCCGACCTCGGCGGCACCATGCGCCTGGGCGGTCAGGTGTGCCACCTCAAGGCTGGCAGCAAGGCCCGTGAGGCCTACGGCAACGACGAGATCGTCGAGCGTCATCGCCACCGCTTCGAGGTCAACAACCAGTTCATCGAGGAGTTGGAGAAGGCCGGCCTGGTGGTTTCCGGCAAGAGCGTCGACCAGTCGCTGGTGGAGATGATCGAGCTGCCCGAGCACCCCTGGTACGTGGCTTGCCAGTTCCACCCCGAGTTCACCTCGACGCCGCGCGACGGCCATCCGCTGTTCTCGGGCTTCGTCAACGCTGCGCTGGAGCACAAGAACGTCCGCGCCCGTCAGCATTCCCAGGCCCAGCCACAGGGCTGAGCCCCAGGAGCGAGCATGTCGTCATCGCAACGCATCATCGAGTTCGCCGGCCTGCAGGCCGGCAACTCCCTGCCGCTGGGACTGTTCGGCGGCATGAACGTCCTCGAGTCCCGCGACATGGCGCTCGAGGTGGCCGCGGCCTACGTCGAGGCGACCACCAAGCTGGGCATTCCCTACGTGTTCAAGGCCAGCTTCGACAAGGCCAACCGCAGCTCGATTCACTCCTATCGCGGCCCAGGGCTCGACCAGGGCCTGGCGATCCTTGCCGAGGTCAAGTCGCGCTACGGGGTGCCGGTGATTACCGACGTGCATGAGCCGTGGCAGGCCCAGCCGGCCGCCGAGGTTGCCGATATCATCCAGCTGCCGGCCTTCCTGGCGCGCCAGACCGACCTGGTGGTGGCCATGGCCGAGACCGCTGCGGTGATCAATATCAAGAAGCCGCAGTTCCTGGCGCCCCACGAGATGCGCCATATCATCCGCAAGTGCGAAGAGGCCGGCAACGACCGGCTGATCCTCTGCGAGCGCGGTTCGAGCTTTGGCTATAATAATCTGGTGGTGGATATGCTCGGCTTCGGCGAAATGAAGCAGACCGGCTATCCGCTGTTCTTCGATGTGACCCATGCGCTGCAGCGCCCGGGGGGGCGCGCCGACAGTGCCGATGGTCGCCGTGCCCAGGTTGCCGAACTGGCTCGGGCCGGCGTTGCCGTGGGGTTGGCCGGGCTGTTCCTGGAAGCGCACCCGGACCCGGACAACGCCAAGTGCGACGGGCCCTGCGCGCTGCCGCTGGATCAGCTCGAGCCCTTCCTTGCCCAGCTCAAGGCGCTCGACGAGCTGGTCAAAGGCTTTGCGCCCCTGACGATTTCTTGAGCGGAGCCGTGACCCTCTCTCAAGCTAGGAAGCGCTGAATAAATCGGCGAGCGGGATGAAGCACAAGGCGCACGGAGCACAGAAACCGGAGCCTATGTGGTATAGGTGAGGATTTCGAGCACCGCGCAACGCAGTGATTCGCCCGCGCAGACATTTATGCAGTGTTTCCCTAGATCAACGCTGACTCATTAAAGGATGACACCATGAGCAAGATTGCCGACGTTCGCGCCCTCGAGGTGCTCGACTCGCGTGGCAACCCCACCGTTCAGGCCGAAGTGGTGCTGGAAAGCGGCGCCAAGGGCGTCGCCTGCGCTCCCAGCGGCGCCTCGACCGGCTCGCGCGAAGCGCTGGAGTTGCGCGACGGCGACAAGGCCCGCTACCTGGGCAAGGGCGTGCTCAAGGCCGTCGAGGCGGTCAACGGGCCGATCCGCGAGCGCCTGCTGGGCATGAGCGTTGCCGACCAGCGCGCCCTGGACGACGCCATGCTCGAACTCGATGGCACCGACAACAAGGCCAACCTTGGTGCCAACGCCATCCTCGCCGTGTCGCTGGCGGCGGCCAAGGCGGCGGCGGCCACCAAGGGCGTCGAGCTCTATGAGCATATCGCCGCGCTGTACGGCCAGCCGGGCCAGTTCAGCATGCCGGTGCCGATGATGAACATCCTCAACGGCGGCGAGCATGCCGACAACAACGTCGACATCCAGGAGTTCATGGTCCAGCCGGTGGGCGCGCCCAACTTCCGCGAGGCGCTGCGCGTCGGCGCCGAGATCTTCCACGCCCTGAAGAAGGTGCTGTCGGCCAAGGGGCTCTCCACCGCGGTGGGCGACGAGGGCGGCTTCGCCCCCAACCTGGCCTCCAACGCCGAGGCGCTGGCGGTGATCAAGCAGGCCGTCGAAGACGCCGGCTACCAGCTGGGTCGCGACGTCACCCTGGCGCTGGACTGCGCCGCCTCGGAGTTCCACCAGGACGGCCAGTACAACCTGGCCGGCGAGGGCAAGTCCTTCGACGCAGCGGGCTTCGTCGACTACCTGGCCGAGCTGTGCGACCAGTACCCCATCGTCTCCATCGAGGATGGCCTGGACGAGTCCGACTGGGCCGGCTGGAAGACCCTGACCGACAAGCTTGGCGACAAGATACAGCTGGTCGGCGACGATCTGTTCGTCACCAACACCAAGATTCTCAAGCGCGGCATCGACGAGCGGATCGGCAACTCGATCCTGATCAAGTTCAACCAGATCGGCTCGCTCTCCGAGACCCTGGATGCCATCAAGATGGCCCAGGACGCCGGCTTTACCGCGGTGATTTCGCACCGCTCCGGCGAGACCGAGGACACCACCATCGCCGACCTGGCGGTGGCCACCTCGGCGGGACAGATCAAGACCGGCTCGCTGTGCCGTTCCGATCGCGTCGCCAAGTACAACCGCCTGCTGGTGATCGAGCAGCAGTTGGGCGACAAGGCCGTCTACCCCGGGCTGGCGGCGATCAAGGGTCAGGCTTGATCGGCCTAGTGCTCTGCTTAGTGTCGTCAGCGTAGTGCTTTCGGCATCGTGTCAGGCGGGGCGCCAGTTGGCCCCGCCCTTTTCATGGCCGCTGCGCTGAGCGGCATTTGGCTGTCGTCAATCTCTCCATCTCTTGTAAGACATCTCGTACATTTCGCCTGCGAACTTTGCTCGAATGCGCCGTTTGAGTTGCTATGTCAGGCGTGTTGATTAAAGTAACTTATTGATAATAAATGGATTTTAATTTTGTCTGTGCGCCAGGCGCTAGCGCTCTGCGCTCTGGAGACCGCCTTGTGATCACGGCGATAGCTGCCACAATGACCTTGGGATATGGAGAAGCGGGGAGTGCTTTTCCGGCAGGATGCAACGGGATGCTAGTCGTGGTGCGCCGGGTGTGGCAGGAAGCCGCCTCCCGGCACGGACGTCACCATCAGGACGTGGGCATAGGGACATGCTCAAGGGATTCGGCTTGGAGCGGGCGGCCTGCGGGTCGCCTTTTCCATGCACGCACGATGAAAAACGCCGCCGGTCAGTGACCGGCGGCGTTTTTTGTCTGGCGAGGTGGTGTGGAAATCCTCAGCGCTCGAGCTGGGCAAGCTTGTCGGGTTTGCCATCCCACTCCTCGGCGTCGGGCAGCGGGTCCTTCTTTTCGGCGATGTTCGGCCACACCTCGGCGAGCTCGGCGTTGAGCTCGATGAACTCTTCCTGGCCCTCCGGTAGCTCATCCTCGGCAAAGATCGCCTCGGCGGGGCACTCCGGCTCGCACAGTGCGCAGTCGATGCACTCGTCGGGGTGAATGACCAGGAAATTGGGCCCCTCGTAGAAGCAGTCCACCGGGCAGACCTCGACACAGTCGGTGTACTTGCACTTGATGCAGTTCTCGGTGACGACGAATGTCATGCCAGTCTCCCTTCCTCTGGCCGGTCGCTCGGCCACGATGATGGTTGGTAAAAAAGTTATAAGAGCCGATGTTTTTATGCTGGTGCGGCGGGGAATCTGACCATTCTAGTCGTGCCCCCCATAGCGTCGCAAGCGATGGTGGCTGTCGTCTTGGGCCAATCGGCCGGCCCTTCGACACCGCGAAGTCGGGGCTGCTCCGCAGATAGGCCTACGAGGGGGCGCTGTAAACCCATCCCTAGGTGCGGAGTCGGGGCTAATCCGGCGACAGGTCTAGGCGGGGGCGCTGTGAATACTTCCTTGTACGCTACCGATTCCTTCCCTGGAATCGGACCCCCGCTACGACCTGTCCCCGGCGCCCCTTCGCAACGTTAGTAGTCCTTACCGCCAGCACCTGCAGCAATGGCTTAGGCTTACAGCGCCTCTCGCCAGCGATACAACAGCTCCAGCGCCTGACGCGGGCTCAGCTCGTCGAGGGCCAGGCCGCCGAGTTCGTCGATCAGCGGATGCGGCGCGCTGGCGAACAGATCGTTTTGCTGGGGTGTCGGTTCGCCGCTGGCGGCAAGCGAAGGGCGGCTACCCTGGTCGACCTCGTGCTGCTCGAGCTGGGCGAGCTTTTCCCGCGCCCGGGCAATCACCGCCTGGGGCACCCCGGCCAACTGCGCGACCTGCAGGCCATAGCTCTGGCTCGCCGGCCCCTCCTCGACGCGGTGCATGAAGACGATGCCATCGCGGTGTTCCGCCGCGGTGAGGTGGACGTTGGCCACGCCGGGGGCCTGCTCGGTCAGGGCGGTCATCTCGAAGTAGTGGGTGGCGAACAGCGTAAAGGCCCGCGAGCGGGTCAGGTGCTCGGCGCTGGCCCAGGCCAGCGACAGGCCGTCGAAAGTGCTGGTGCCGCGGCCGATCTCGTCCATCAATACCAGGCTGTGGTCGCTGGCGTTGTGCAGGATATTGGCGGTTTCGGTCATCTCGACCATGAAGGTCGAGCGCCCGCCGGCCAGGTCGTCGGAGGAGCCGATGCGGGTGAAGATGCGGTCCACCGGGCCGATCTCGGCGTCGTCGGCGGGCACGAAGCAGCCGGTATGGGCAAGCAGCACGATCAGCGCCGCCTGACGCATGTAGGTCGACTTGCCGCCCATGTTGGGGCCGGTGATCACCAGCATGCGCCGCGTGTCGTCCATCTCCAGGTCGTTGGGCACGAAGGGGTGCTCGCTGACATTCTCGACCACCGGGTGGCGGCCGCCGCGAATGCGGATGCCGGGCGCGTCGGCGAGCCGCGGGCGCACCAGATTCAGTGCCTCGGCGCGTTCGGCGAAGGTGGCCAGCACATCGAGGCTGGCCAGGGCCTGGGCGCTGGCCTGCAGCGGCGCGAGCTCGGCGTTGAGGGCATCGAGTAGGCTCTCATAGAGCAGCTTTTCGCGAGCCAGGGCGCGGGACTTGGCGGACAGCGCCTTGTCCTCGAACTCCTTGAGCTCGGGAATGATGAAACGCTCGGCGTTCTTCAGGGTCTGGCGACGAATGTAGTCCGCCGGGGCGTCGCGGGCCTGGCCGCGGGGGATCTCGATGTAGTAGCCGTGGACGCGATTGTAGCCGACCTTGAGGTTGGCCAGGCCGGTGCGCTCGCGCTCGCGGCGCTCGAGCTCGATCAGGTAGTCGCCGGCATGCTCGGCCAGGCCGCGGTATTCGTCGAGCTCGTCGTCGAAGCCGTCGGCGATCACGCCGCCGTCGCGAATCACCACCGGCGGATTGTCGATGAGTGCCCGGCTCAGGGTATAGGCGAGTTCCGGGTAGGGGCGGATATGTCGCCTGAGGTCGTCCAGGGCGCTGCCCTCGGCGTAGCCGCGCAGCGCGTCCTGCAACTGGGGCAGGGCATTGAGGGCGTCGCGCAGCCGCGCCAGGTCGCGGGGGCGGGCGCTGCGCAGCGCCACCCGCGCGAGGATGCGCTCGACGTCGCCGATCGCCTTGAGCTCCTCGCGCAGTGCCAGGTAGCCCTCCTGGTCGAGCAGCAGGGTTACTGCGGTCTGGCGCGCGCCGATCAGGGCGCGGTCGCGCAGCGGGCGGTTGAGCCAGCGCTTGAGCAGGCGAGCGCCCATCGCCGTGGTGGTGGTGTCGAGCACGCTGGCCAGGGTGTTGTCGCTGCTGCCGCCTAGGTTGGTGTCGATCTCCAGGTTGCGGCGGCTGGCGGCGTCGATGACCACCGCATCGTCGCGGTTCTCGACACCGATGGCGGTGACGTGGGGCAGCCGCGAGCGCTGGGTATCGCGGGCATAGTCGACCAGCACCCCGGCGGCGATGATCGCTGCCTCCAGGTGGGCACAGCCGAAGCCGCGCAGGTCCTGGACCTGGAACTGGTCGCACAGCAGGCGCAGCGCGCTGTCGTGGTCGAACAGCCAGTCGCTCTGGCGCTTGAGGCTGGCACGCTCGCCGAGCGTCGGCGGCAGCTCGAGGCCGTCGGCGGCGAGCAGCTCGGCTGGCGCCAGGCGCTGCACCTCGGCGAGCATCTCGGCGTCGTCGTCGACCTCGAGCACGCTGAAGCGCCCGCTGGAGAGCTCCAGCCAGGCCAAGCCCCAGCGCCCGCCCTGGCTGTGCAGCGCCAGCAGCAGGTTGTCGCGCTGGGCGTCGAGCAGCGCCTCGTCGTGCAGGGTGCCGGGGGTGACGATACGCACCACCCGGCGCTCCACCGGCCCCTTGGCCAGCGCCGGGTCGCCGATCTGCTCGCAGATTGCCACCGACTCGCCGGCCTGGACCAGGCGCGCCAGGTAGCCTTCGGCGCTGTGATAGGGCACGCCGGCCATGGGAATCGGCTTGCCCGCCGACTGGCCGCGCTGGGTGAGGGTGATATCGAGCAGCTTGGCGGCGCGCTTGGCGTCGTCGAAGAACAGCTCATAGAAGTCGCCCATGCGATAGAACAGCAGCACGTCGGGATGCTCGCGCTTGATCTTGAGGAACTGCTGCATCATCGGGGTATGCGAGGGGCTGGCCTGGCTCATGGGGTTCCTTGACTCCTTGGATGGGACCTAGCGTCGACGACTCTGCATTCGCGACCAAAAGGCAGTATTCTACGCGCAAGCCAGCGCCACGTCAGGAGACCCGGCATGCCAGCATCCCCCCAGCGCCTCAGCAACCTCGATCTCGCTACCCTCGCCGAGCGGCTCGGCCGGCTGTGCCGCCAGCAGGGGCGGCAGGTGACCTGCGCCGAGTCGTGTACCGGCGGCGGCGTGGCCAGCGCCATCACGGCGGTGGCGGGCAGCTCCGACTACTTCGAGACCGGCTACGTGACCTACTCCAATGCCGCCAAGAGCCGCCTGCTCGGCGTCGACCCGGGGCTGCTCGAGGCACATGGTGCGGTGAGCCGCGAGGTGGTCGAGGCCATGGTCGCCGGCGCCTGTCGCGACAGCGGTGCTGCGCTGGGCGTGGCGATCAGCGGCGTGGCGGGCCCCGGAGGTGGCTCGGACGCCAAGCCGGTGGGCACGGTGTGGCTGGCCTGGGGCGACGCCGACACCCAGCAAGCCGAGCATTACCATTTCCCCGGCGACCGCCGTGCGGTGCGCGAGCAGGCCGTGCGCGTCGCGCTGGTGGGATTGATCCAGTGCCTCGACGCTGAGGCACAGAAATTTACCGACTGAGAGTAGGCGCGCGAGGAATTTTTCGCCATACTACTGTGCAGTCATACAGTATTCGATCCCGAGCTCGTGATCGACGTTATATCCGCAATCGCTTAGGAGATCTCCCATGGCCCAGGACGACAACCGTTCCAAGGCATTGAATGCCGCCCTCTCCCAGATCGATCGGCAGTTTGGCAAGGGCACCGTGATGCGGCTGGGCGATACGCCCCGGGTGATCATGCCGTCGGTGTCGACCGGCTCCCTGGGCCTGGATATCGCCCTGGGCATCGGCGGTCTGCCGCTGGGGCGCGTGGTTGAAATCTTCGGTCCCGAATCCTCGGGCAAGACCACGCTGACCCTGTCGGTGATCGCCCAGGCCCAGAAGCAGGGCAAGACCTGTGCCTTCATCGATGCCGAACACGCCCTCGACCCGAGCTACGCCGAGAAGCTCGGCGTCAACCTCGACGACCTGCTGGTGTCGCAGCCCGATACCGGTGAGCAGGCCCTCGAGATCTGCGACATGCTGGTGCGCTCCGGCGGCGTCGACGTGATCATCATCGACTCGGTGGCCGCGCTCACACCGCGTGCCGAGATCGAGGGCGAGATGGGCGACTCCCACGTCGGCCTGCAGGCGCGCCTGATGTCCCAGGCGCTGCGCAAGATCACCGGCAACATCAAGAATGCCAACTGCATGGTGGTGTTCATCAACCAGATCCGCATGAAGATCGGGGTGATGTTCGGCAGCCCCGAAACCACCACCGGCGGCAACGCCCTGAAGTTCTACTCCAGCGTGCGCCTGGACATTCGTCGCACCGGCTCGGTCAAGCAGGGCGACGAGGTCACCGGCAACGAGACCCGCGTCAAGGTGGTCAAGAACAAGGTGGCGCCACCGTTCCGCCAGGCCGAGTTCCAGATCCTCTACGGCAAGGGCATCTACCATGCCGGCGAGGTCATCGACCTGGGCGTGCAGTGCAAGCTGATCGACAAGGCCGGTGCCTGGTACAGCTACCAGGGCAACAAGATCGGCCAGGGTAAGGCCAATGCCGCTCAGTTTCTCGAGGACAATCCGGCGATCCTCGACGAGATCGAGAGCGGTATCCGCGGGCAGCTGCTGGCCACCGTCGAGCCGAGGGAGAGAGACAAGCCCGAGGCCGCCCTGGCCGACAGCGCCGAGGAGTCCAGCGAGGACGGCCTGCTCTAAGCCATGCAGCGCAAGCCCGACGCTGAACCCCTGTCGCCGCGCGATGACGCCATTCGGCTGCTGGCGCGGCGCGAGCACTCGCGCGCCGAGCTGCACAGCCGGCTATCGGCGAAGGGGCACGAGGCCGCGGCTATCGAGGCGTGCCTCGATGGCCTGGCCGAGCAGAACCTGCAGTGCGATGCGCGCTTCGCCGAGAGCTTCGTGCGTTCGCGCATCGCCCGCGGCCAGGGCCCGCTCAAGATTCGCGCCGAGCTTGGCCAGCGCGGCATCGACCGCGACGGCATCCAGCAGGCCGTGAGCGAGAGCGAGGATCGCGGCGAGGCCGACTGGTTCGCGCTGGCCGCCGAGGTGCTGGCCAAGCGCTTCACCGGCCCCGGGGAGTCGCCGCGCGATCGCGCCCGTCGCGAGCGTTTCCTGGCCTCGCGGGGCTTCGACTTCGAGCAGGTGCGCCACGCCATGCAGTACGCCTGGCCGGCCTGAGCCGCGCCAGCGGCGCCCTGAACTGCCCACCTCACGGTGCCCACTGTCGTCGCTTGACGACTGCGTTATACTAGTGCCCCTTTGAGCGACCCAGGTCGTGCCCTTGCGCGGCGCGGTGCGCCGGCTCGCCTGCCAGGTCAACACGCTTATCGTCACGGACACCCTATGAAAAGTGCAGATATCAGACAGGCCTTTTTGACCTTCTTCGAAGAGCAGGGCCACACCATCGTGCCGACTGGCTCGCTGGTGCCGGGCAATGACGCCACCCTGCTGTTCACCAATGCCGGCATGGTGCCGTTCAAGGACGTCTTCCTGGGCCAGGATCCGCGCCCTTACGTGCGCGCCACCTCGGCCCAGCGCTGCGTGAGGGCCGGCGGCAAGCACAACGACCTGGACAACGTCGGCTATACCGCGCGCCACCACACCTTCTTCGAGATGCTGGGTAACTTCAGCTTCGGTGACTACTTCAAGCGCGAGGCTATCCGTTTCGCCTGGCAGTTCCTCACCGAGCGGCTGGGGCTGCCCGCCGACAAGCTATGGGTCACGGTCTTTACCGAAGATGATGAGGCCTACAACATCTGGGCCGATGAAATTGGTGTGCCTCACGAGCGCATTGCGCGTATCGGTGCGAAGGACAATTTCTGGCAGATGGGCGACACCGGTCCCTGCGGCCCCTGCTCGGAGATCTTCTTCGACCATGGCCCCGAGGTGTGGGGCGGCCCGCCGGGTAGCCCGGAAGAGGACGGCGATCGTTACATCGAGATCTGGAACCTGGTGTTCATGCAGTTCGATCGCGATGCCGCCGGCACCCTCAACCCGCTGCCCAAGCCCTCCATCGACACCGGCATGGGCCTGGAGCGGGTCGCCGCGGTGCTGCAGGGCGTGCACTCCAACTACGAGATCGACCTGTTCCAGAACCTGCTGGCCGCCGCCGCCGAGGCCACCGGGCATGCCGATACCGGCGCCCCCTCGCTACGCGTGATCGCCGACCATATCCGCTCCTGCGCCTTCCTGATCGCCGACGGCGTGCTGCCCTCCAACGAGGGGCGCGGCTACGTGCTGCGCCGGATCATCCGTCGCGCCATCCGCCACGGCCACAAGCTGGGCGCCAGCGAACCATTCTTCCACAAGCTGGTGGCGGCGCTCGACGCCGAGATGGGCGAGGCCTATCCCGAGCTGCGCGAGGCCAGCGAGCAGATCGCCCGGGTGCTGCTCAAGGAGGAGGAGCAGTTCGCGCGCACCCTGGATCACGGCATGGGCCTGCTCGAGGCGGCGCTGGCCGACCTCGATGGCGATGAGCTGCCCGGTGCCACGGTGTTCAAGCTCTACGACACCTACGGCTTCCCCTTCGACCTGACTGCCGATGTGTGTCGCGAACGTGGGGTAAGCCTCGACGAAGCCGGCTTCGAGCGCGAACTCGAGGCCCAGCGCCAGCGCGCCCGTGCTGCCAGCCAGTTTGGCGCCGACTATGCGGCGGCCATCGAGCTCGACGGCGAGACCGCCTTCACCGGCTACGAGCGCCTCGAGGGCGATGCCCGGGTCACCGCCCTGGTCGATGGCGAGGGTAACCCGCTGGCCGCGCTGGAGGCGGGCAACAAGGGGGTGGTGGTGCTGGATCGCACGCCCTTCTACGGCGAGTCCGGCGGCCAGGTAGGCGACACCGGCTACCTGCACGTTGACGGTGGCCGCTTTCAGGTTACCGACACCCAGAAGCAGGGCGGGCACCACCTGCATCACGGCGTGATGGTCGAGGGTGAGCTGCGCGTGGGCGCCGAGGTGCGTCCCCAGGTGGATGCCGCCCTGCGCGGCGCCACGGTGCGCAACCACTCCGCCACTCACCTGCTGCACAAGGCGCTGCGCATGGTGCTCGGCGATCATGTACAGCAGAAGGGCTCGCTGGTCAGCGCCGAGCGCCTGCGCTTCGACTTCAGCCACTTCGAGGCGATGACGCCGGCTCAGCTGGCCGAGGTCGAGGCCATCGTCAATGCCCAGATACTCGCCAACGCCTCGACCCGCATCGAGCAGATGAGCCTCGACCAGGCCAAGGCCAAGGGCGCGGCGGCACTGTTCGAGGCCAAGTACGCCGACAGTGTGCGGGTGCTGACCATCGGCGCCGACGACTTCTCCATCGAGCTGTGCGGCGGCACCCACGTGGCGCGCAGCGGCGATATCGGCTGCTTCCATATCGTCAGCGAAACGGGTATCGCCTCCGGCGTGCGGCGTATCGAGGCGCTCACCGGCGAGCATGCCCTGGCCTACTTCCAGGCCCAGGAGGCGCGGGTCGCGCGTCTCGGCGAGACGCTCAAGAGCAAGCCGGAACAGGTCGAGGAGCGGGTCGCCTCGCTGGTCGAGCGCAACCGCAGCCTGGAGAAGGAGCTCGAGCGCCTCAAGGCCAAGCTGGCCAGCGCCGCCGGCAGCGACATGCTTGCCGAGGCCGTAGAGGTAGGTGGTATCAAGCTGCTGGTCAAGCAGCTCGAGGGCGTCTCCGGCAAGGAGCTGCGCGGTGTGCTTGACCAGCTCAAGAACAAGCTCGGCTCGGGCATCGTGGTGCTCGGCGTGGCCGACGCCGGCAAGGTCAGCCTGATCGCCGGGGTCACCGATGACCTCACCGCACGGGTCAAGGCCGGCGAGCTGGTCAACCATGTGGCCGGCCAGGTCGGTGGCAAGGGCGGTGGCCGACCCGACATGGCCCAGGCCGGCGGTAGTGACGCGGCGGCACTGCCTGGGGCACTGGCCAGTGTGCCGGACTGGCTGGCCGCCAAGCTGGGTTAATAGCAGGAGGGCCAGTCCGTTGGGGCGGTCCTCCTGGCGTTTATGGCGATCACTCCATGATCGGCAGTATAAAAGGACCATGACTTTCCACTGACAACCAGGACAATCGCATATGGCGTTATTCGTACAGAAATTCGGTGGCACCTCGGTGGGCTCGGTGGAGCGCATCAAGGCGGTGGCGGAGAAGGTCAAGCGCTTCCGCGACGAGGGCCACCAGATCGTGGTGGTGGTGTCGGCGATGAGCGGCGAAACCAACCGCCTGATCGGCCTGGCCAGCGAAATCAATGACGAGCCGACGCCACGCGAAATGGACATGCTGGTATCAACCGGTGAGCAGGTGACGATCTCGCTGCTGGCCATGGCGCTGCACAAGTTGGGCGTGCCGGCCACCTCCTACACCGGCGCCCAGGTCGGCATTCGCACCGACAGCGCCCACACCAAGGCGCGCATCCAGGGCATCGAGACCGACGACATGCGTGAGGATCTCGATGACGGCCAGGTAGTGGTGGTCGCCGGCTTCCAGGGTGTCGATGACGAAGGCAACATCACCACCCTGGGGCGCGGCGGGTCCGATACCACCGGGGTGGCGTTGGCCGCGGCGCTCAAGGCCGATGAGTGCCAGATCTACACCGATGTCGATGGCGTCTACACCACCGATCCGCGGGTCTGCTCCAAGGCCAAGCGCCTCGAGACCATCACCGTCGAGGAGATGCTCGAGCTGGCCAGTCTCGGCTCCAAGGTGCTGCAGATTCGTGCCGTGGAGTTCGCTGGCAAATACAACGTGCCGTTGCGCGTGCTGTCCAGTTTCGAGGACGGCCCCGGCACCCTGATCATCGCTGACACAGATGAAGAAGAGGACTCCATGGAAGAACCGCTGATCTCCGGTATCGCCTTCACCGCCAACGAGGCCAAGCTGACCCTGCTCAATACCCCCGACGTACCGGGCGTGGCGTCGCGGATTCTCGGCCCGATCGCCGATGCCAATATCGAAGTCGACATGATCGTGCAGAACGTGGCGCCGGTAGGTGACTATACCGATTTCACCTTCACCGTGGCCAAGGGCGACTTCAAGCAGACCAAGCGCATCATCGAGGAGAACGTGATCCCGGACCTCGGTGGTGGCGAACTGCGCGGTGACGATAATATCGCCAAGGTTTCGCTGGTCGGAGTGGGCATGCGCTCCCACGCCGGGGTGGCATCGAAGATGTTCCGCGTGCTGGCGGATGAAAACATCAATATCCGCATGGTCTCGACCTCCGAGATCAAGATCTCGGTAGTGATCGACGAGAAGCACATGGAGCTCGCGGTCAAGGCGCTGCACAAGGCGTTCGGCCTCGACAAGAGCGACATCGAGAGCGAATAAGGAACTCGCCAAACGCCGATGCGTTCTACCCTTAGGGAGAAAGGACGCCGATGCACTCCGGCGGTGCTTTCATTCAACGCCAATTTCGCGTGTGATGGTGGGGTATGAAGGCAGTGCCGGGTTTGGCCTAGCGTGACGAATGGCGCATAATCTGTCAGCGCTTAGCGACAGGCGCAGTGCATCCCGTAGTCGTAAGTCTGAGAAGGAGATCAGTCATGCTCATCCTAACCCGCCGCGTCGGCGAGACGCTGATGATCGGTGATGACATCACCGTGACAGTGCTCGGCGTCAAGGGTAACCAGGTTCGCATCGGGGTCAATGCTCCCAAGGATGTGGCCGTGCATCGTGAAGAGATCTATCAGCGTATCCAGCGCGAGAAGTCGGATGGAAACGATGGTGAGTCTCAGGCCTGACGAACGACCTGACGGTCGGGTTGTCAGGCGCACGCTCGGGCCGGCAGAGTCACGCGCTTTGCCGGCTTTTGCGCATCTTATGTTCGTCTCAGGGGCGCTGTCCCGATGGCCCGGCAGACGGTGCTGAGTGCCATGTCGGCGAGTCTGGGTCAGGCCGTGAGGGGAAGAAAGTTGTTGAAGGCATTGGACAATGACCTTCAGAAACGGTAACATACGCGCCGTGTTGATGAGGGAGAGGTGGCCGAGTGGCTGAAGGCGCTCCCCTGCTAAGGGAGTATGGGGTTTATAGCCTCATCGAGGGTTCGAATCCCTCCCTCTCCGCCATCACGCTGTACCTTGCGATAGGCTGTCAGCGTGATCTCAGCAGCACACGCATGTCCTGCATGCATTGGAAGTTGCGCCCGTAGCTCAGCTGGATAGAGTACCTGACTACGAATCAGGTGGTCGGAGGTTCGAATCCTCCCGGGCGCGCCAGCTTCCTCCCACGATACTCAAGCATCCTGTCGATGTCAGTGATTCTCGTGGTGCCAGTCCAACTGTCGATTCGACAGTCACGCGCCCGTAGCTCAGCTGGATAGAGTACCTGACTACGAATCAGGTGGTCGGAGGTTCGAATCCTCCCGGGCGCGCCATATCCGACCCGTCCTTGTTCCGCAAGGGCGGGTTTTGTGTTTTTAGCTCGGTCGTGTCAGGCGTCCTCGCAGCTCGCGAGCGACGCCTTCTTTTTGCCCGGCGCGTGGCCGGGTATATCGCTCAGCAAGCCTGTCAGTAGCGTGTCGAGATCGGTGATGCGCTTGAGCGTCGCAAAGCGGCGTGCCGCTTCGGCGTCGCGGGCGCGCATCTGATTGAGCCACTGCTTGAGCAGCGACACCACGACCCGCGCGGGAAGTGTGCTACGCTGCAATGCGGCATAGTCGCTCAGCATGGCGGCGCGGCTCGCCCAGGCAGTCTCGGCGAGGCGCTCTCCGGTGTGCTGCCAGTGGCGAATGCGCGCTGCCAGCCAGGGGTCGGCCAGGGCGCCGCGGCCGAGCATCACATCGTCGCAGCCGGACAGTGTGCGCGCCTGCCAGTAGTCTTCGAGGGACCAGATATCGCCGTTGGCCACCACCGGGATTGCCAGGTGGTGGCGAATGCGGCCGATCCACTCCCAGTGGGCCGGCGGCCGGTAGCCCTCGTTGCGGGTGCGGGCGTGGACCACCAGCTGCGTCGCGCCGCCCTGCTCGGCGGCGCGGGCGCAGTCGAGTGCCAGGCGGCGGTCGGCAAAGCCCAGGCGGATCTTGGCGGTGACCGGTACCCGGCCCGCCGCAGCGCGGTGCACGGCGGCGACCGCCCGCTCGAGCCGCTGCGGGTCGCGCAGCAGCGAGGCGCCGCCGTCGTGGCGATTGACCAGCTTGGCCGGGCAGCCGAAGTTGAGGTCCAGGCTGGTAGCGCCAAGGCGGATCACCTGTTGGGCATTGGCGGCCAGGGCTTCGGGATCCGAGCCGAGGAGCTGGAGGTGCACTGCCACGCCGCTAGGCGTGGCCACCTCCTCGCCCTGGCGGCCATGCCGGGCCAGCTCCGGGCAGTGCTTGAGGAATACCCGCGGTGGCAGGCGGGCATCGACCACGCGCACGAACTCGGTCACCGTCCAGTCGAAGCCGGGGCGAGCGGTCAGCAGCGCACGGGTGTGCGCATCGATCACGCCCTCCATGGGCGCTAGGCCGATGCGGCCCTTATGTAGTAAATTAACAACGTGCGGCTCAACCATGGTGCCATTGCAATATCGTGGAATTCAGGCAGGTTATTGTACCAGCCAAGATGCGCCGCCACGGAGCTCAATGTGCCGGCCAAGAGCAAGGGGGTTTTGACATGCTGGACACCCAACTGATGCAAGAGGGCCTCGCCCTGATGGCCTTCGGCATGGGCTTCGTGTTCGTGTTCCTGACCGTGCTGGTGCTGTCGACCACCGTCATGTCGCTGCTGGTCAGGCGCCTGGCGCCGGCCCCTGCCGCCGATGCGCCGTCGCGGGCGAGCCCATCGGCTAGCAACGACAACGACAGTCAAGAACTGATGGTGGTGATCAGCGCCGCCCTGCACCGTTACCGTCAGCGCCATCGCCGCTAAGCGATGCCGCTGGCCAGCCAAGATACGATTTCAGCTACAAGGATAAGGTCACATGAGTGAGAGCCAACGCCCGCTGGGCATCACCGATGTGGTGCTGCGCGACGCTCACCAATCGCTGTTCGCCACCCGCCTGCGTCTCGACGACATGCTACCGATCGCTGCCAAGCTCGACGAGGTCGGCTTCTGGTCGGTGGAGTCCTGGGGCGGCGCTACCTTCGACGCCTGTATCCGCTATCTTGGCGAAGACCCCTGGGCGCGCATCCGCGCGCTGAAGGAGGCGATGCCCAACACTCGCCAGCAGATGCTACTGCGCGCCCAGAACCTACTCGGCTATCGCCACTATGCCGACGACGTGGTCGACAAGTTCGTCGAGCGCGCCCGCACCAACGGCGTCGACGTGTTCCGCGTCTTCGATGCCATGAACGACCCGCGCAATCTGGAGCGGGCGATCAAGGCGGTGCGCGACATCGAGGGCCACGCCCAGGGCACCATCTCCTATACCGTCAGCCCGGTGCACACCATCGAGGGCTGGGTCGAGCTCTCCCAGCAGATCGAGGCGATGGGTGCCGACTCCTTGGCGATCAAGGACATGGCCGGCCTGCTCACCCCCTATACCGCCTTCGACCTGGTCTCGCGGCTCAAGAAAGCGCTCAAGATTCCGGTGCACATGCAGTGCCATGCCACCACCGGCATGTCCACCGCCACTGCCCTCAAGGCGGTCGAGGCGGGTATCGACAACGTCGACACCGCGATCTCCTCGATGTCGATGACCTACGGCCACAGCCCCACCGAATCGATGGTGGCGATCCTTGCCGGCACCGAACGCGACACCGGCCTCGACCTCGAGCTGCTCGAGGAGATCGCCGCCTACTTCCGCGAGGTGCGCAAGAAATACGCCGCCTTTGAAGGCTCGCTCAAGGGCATCGACTCGCGGATCCTGGTCGCCCAGGTGCCCGGCGGCATGCTCACCAACATGGAAGGCCAGCTCAAAGAGCAGGGCGCCGGCGACAAGCTCGACGACGTGCTCTCCGAGATCCCCAAGGTGCGCGAAGACCTCGGCTTCATCCCGCTGGTCACGCCCACCTCTCAGATCGTCGGCACCCAGGCGGTGATGAACGTGATGATGGGGGAGCGCTACAAGTCGATCTCCAAGGAGGTCCAGGCACTGCTCAAGGGCGAGTACGGCGCGGCCCCCTCGCCCTATAACGACGAACTGCAGCAGCGCGTGCTGGAGGGCAAGGAGCCGATCACCTGCCGCCCGGCCGACCTGCTCGAGCCGGAGATGGATCGCCTGCGCGACGAGCTCAAGGCCAAGGCCAAGGACGAGGGCATTCGCCTCGAACAGGGCGAGCGCGAGATTGACGACGTCCTGACCTATGCGCTGTTCCCGCAGATCGGCCTCAAGTTCCTCAAGAACCGCGACAATCCCGACGCCTTCGAGCCGGTGCCCCAGGCCCCCGAGGCGGCGGCCCAGCTACCGGCGAAGGCCGCAGCGGCCAAGCCACCGGCCACCCGGCAAGAGGCTGCCGGCCCCGAGACCTATACCATCACCGTCAACGGCAAGCAGTACGTGGTCGAAGTCGCCGAAGGCGGTGAGATCGGCCAGGTACAGGAGGGTGGGGGGGCGCCTCAGCCCGCTGCGGCGCCCGTCGAGAGTGCCCCGGCCGCCAGCGGCGAGTCGATTACTGCTCCACTGGCCGGCAATATCTTCAAGGTCAACGTCAAGGCCGGTGACAGCGTCGCCGAGGGCGACGTGGTGATCATCCTCGAGGCCATGAAGATGGAGACCGAAGTGCGTGCCGCCAGTGCCGGCACGGTATCCGAGGTCAAGGTCAAGGAAGGCGACAGCGTATCGGTAGGCGATACGTTGATCGTTCTCTAAGGGCGGCGCATGGATAACCTGTTGACGCTTTGGTACGGCTCGGGTCTGTATAACCTGCAGCTCGGCCAACTGGTGATGATCCTGATCGGCCTGGTGCTGCTCTATCTCGCCATCCACAAGAAGTTCGAACCGCTGCTGCTGGTGCCGATCGGCTTCGGTGGGATACTCGCCAACATCCCCGAGGCGGGCCTTGCTCTGTCGGCGCTGGACCAGGCCATCGAGGTGGCCAGTCCCGCGGTGCTGCAGCAGATCGCCGCGGCCATGCAGCTGACCCTCGACCCGCTGGCCGGCCCCGAGGCGTGGCGAGCCAGCCTGTACGCCGAGTATCACAACGGCCTTGATCCCGAGCAGGTGCGCGCCGCCAGCGACGTGGCGCGTGGGGTCGGTTACGGCAACGGCATGCTCTACACCTTCTACCAGGTGGCCATCGCCTCCGGCATCGCGCCGCTGGTGATCTTCATGGGCGTCGG
The DNA here is from genome assembly GCF_010977575.1 of Halomonas socia. Lineage (GTDB taxonomy): Bacteria > Pseudomonadota > Gammaproteobacteria > Pseudomonadales > Halomonadaceae > Franzmannia > Franzmannia socia. Next base: position 666,723 of record NZ_CP048812.1, on the reverse strand, counting down.
CGCGATGACCGACTTTGGCCCGCTGCTGGCCAACCCGCGCACCCTGTTCCTGGGCGCCGCGGCACAGTTCGGCATCTTCGCCACGGTGCTCGGCGCGGTGGGGCTTTCGGCATTGGGGGTGATGGACTTCTCGCTCAACCAGGCCGCCGCCATCGGCATCATCGGCGGCGCCGACGGGCCGACCTCGATCTATGTGTCGAGCATCCTGGCGCCGGAATTGCTGGGGGCGATCGCCGTGGCCGCCTACGCCTATATGGCGCTGGTGCCGCTGATCCAGCCGCCGATCATGCGCGCGCTGACCTCCACGCGCGAGCGTCAGATCACCATGACCCAGCTGCGCCCGGTGTCGAAGCTCGAGAAGATCGTCTTCCCGCTGGTACTGCTGATGCTGGTCGCGCTGTTCCTGCCCGACGCCGCGCCGCTGCTGGGGATGTTCTGCTTTGGCAACCTGATGCGCGAGTGTGGCGTGGTCGAGCGTCTCTCCGACACCGCCCAGAATGCGCTGATCAACATCGTCACCATCTTCCTCGGCCTGGCGGTGGGCTCGCGGCTGGTGGCCAACCAGTTCCTGGCGCTGGAAACACTGGGCATCATGGGGCTGGGGATCGTGGCCTTCGCCATCGGCACCGGCGCCGGCATCCTGATGGCCAAGCTGATGAACGCCATGAGCAAGATGCCGATCAACCCGCTGATCGGCGCCGCCGGCGTCTCGGCGGTGCCCATGGCGGCACGGGTGGCCAACAAGGTGGGGCTGGAGTCGAATCCCCACAACTTCCTGCTGATGCACGCCATGGGGCCCAACGTGGCCGGGGTGATCGGCTCGGCGGTGGCCGCTGGGGTAATGATCAAGTACCTGGGCTAGTGAGTTCCTGGCAATACCAACCAACAAGGAGGGCCTGATGGCCCCCTCCTTGCGTTGCGAGATGGGTCAGTCCAGCGCCAGGTCCTGGCGGCGCTGTTTGAGCCGGTAGCGCAGGGCCAGCACGATCGATAGCGCGGCCAGGGTCAGCAGGGCCAGCGAGATGGGCCGGGTGAAGAACAGCGTCCAGTCCTCGTTGGTCATCAGTGCGCGGCGCAGGTTGGTTTCGGCGATGGGACCAAGGATCACGCCGAGTACCAGTGGCGCCAGCGGGTAGTCGAGCTTGGCCAGCACATAGCCGAAGATGCCGATGCCGAGCAGCAGGTAGATGTCGGTGACGCGGTTGTTCAGCGCGAAGGCACCGACCATGCAGCAGGTCAGCACCACCGGCACGATCACCGACTTGGGCACGCTGGTGACCTTGAGGAACAGCCGCATGCTGAGCAGGCACACCACCAGCATCATGGCGCCGGCCAGGAACATCGCCATGAACATGCCGTAGACGGTGTCGGCGTGGTCCATGATCAGGCGCGGACCGACGCCGATGCCGTGGACCATCAGCGCTGCCATCAGCACCGCATCCACGGCGCTGCCGGGGATACCCAGGGCGATCATCGGGATCAGGCCACCGCCGGAGGTCGCCGAGTTGCCCGACTCCGAGGCGATCACCCCCTCGCTCGAGCCATGGCCGAAGGCCTCGGGGTGCTTGGAGCCGCGCTTGGCCTGGTCGTAGGCCAGCAGGTTGGCGATGCTGCCACCCGCCCCCGGCACTGCACCGATGAAGATCCCGACCATCGATGAGCGTAGCAAGTTGAAGGGGTAGGAGAGCACCTCGCGCATCGCCGCCCAGGGCTTAAAGATGATGCGGCTGTCGATCAGCTGCTTGCCGGCCTTGACCTCTTCGGCGTCCTCGACCTCGCGCAGCAGCTGGCTGACCGCGAAGATACCGATCAGCACGATCAGGAAGGGGATGCCCGCCGACAGCATGCGCAGGTCGAACGAGAAACGCGTCACGCCCATCAGCGGGTCCGAGCCTACGGTGGCGATGATCAGGCCGATGGTCCCGGCCAGCAGGCCGCGCAGCATCGACTTGCCGACCAGGCTGGCGACGATGGTCAGGGCGAACACCACCAGCGAGAAGTACTCCCAGGCGCCCAGCTTGACGGCGATCATGGCCAGCGGCGGGGCGGCAATGATCAGCACGATGGAGCTGATCAGGGTACCGAAGAACGACGCCCAGATGCCAATCGCCAGGGCCCGGCCGGGCTCGCCGCGGCGCGCCATGGGGTAGGCATCGAAGGTAGTGGCCAGCGCCGAGGGCGTGCCGGGAATGCCCAGCAGGGCGGCGCTGATCATGCCGCCGGTATAGCCGCCGATATACACCGCGAGCAGGGTGGCGACCCCCTGCAGCGCGGGCATGGTGAAGGTCAGCGGCAGCGCCAGCACGATGGCCATGGTGATGGTGAAGCCGGGAATGGCCGCGGTGATCACCCCGGCCACCACCCCTACCAGCATGGTCAGCATGGTGGGCAGGGTAAACAGCTGGTCGGCCCCTGCCAGAATGGATTCCATCATGTGCGGATTCCTGGGTCAGCGAATGGAGGCATCGAGCAGCGCACGACTCACAGCAGCGAGCCGCGCGGCAGAGAAATGGTGAACACGTGGCGAAACAGCGCGTCGAGGCCCACCGACATCAGCAGCGCGATGGCCGCGGCAATCGCCAACTGGCGTGGGCGACGCGCACCCAGCAGCACCTGGCAGGCCAGCACGAAGGGCAGCGTGGCCCAGCGAAAGCCGACCAGCGGCATGGCAATGGCGTAGAGGGTGAACAGTCCCAGCACGCCGAACGCCAGGCGATGTCGCCACAGCCAGTCGCCGACGCTGCCACTCGGCAGCGCCGCGGTATGCCGCAGCTTGGCCACTTCCTTGATGATCACGATGACGTTGAGCAGCGCCAGGATGGCCAGCATCAGACGCGGGAAGCTGCCCGAGCCGATCGGTTCCCAGGCCGACGAGGGTAGCCCGCCGGCGTGGACGAACATCACCGCGGCGATGCCCAGCAGCGCCAGGTTGAAGACGATATGGCCTACCGCCTTGGCGCGCTCGCCGTGGGGGACGGAATCCCGGCCTTGCGGCCGGGAGTCGGAAGTGGCACCGCTCATTGCTGCAAGTTCCCCGCCAGGCGCTCGATGGTGGCATCGAGTGCTTCGAGGTGGTCACGGTACTCGTCAGGGCCCATGAACTGCACCTCGGCGCCGGCGTTGTTGATGCGGGTCACGAACTCCTCTTCCGCGGCCATCGCCTCGACCGCGGCGGCCAGCACCTCGATACGATCTTCGGGGGTACCCTGCGGTGCGATCAGGCCGCGCAGGATCGACAGGTTCAGGTCGTCGTAGCCGAGCTCGGCGAAGGTCGGTACGTCGGGGGTCTGCGCCATGCGCTCGGTGTGGCCGACGGCCAGGAAGCGCAGGTCGTCGTTCTCGACGAACTGCAGGCTGGAGGCGATATCGCCCATCGCCGCGTCGATATGCCCGCCGACCAGGGAGCGGATGCGCTCGCCAGTGCCCTCGAAGCCGACGTAGCGGAACGACAGATCCTCGGCGTCCTCGATCATCGCGCCGTGGATGTGCGGCACTCCGCCGAGGGTCACGCCGAAGCGAATCTCGCCGGGATTGTCCTGGGCATACTCGACGAACTCCTCGAAGGTCTCCCAAGGGCTGTCGGCACTGACGGTCAGGTACTGGGGAGAGGCAGTGATCGCGGCGATCGGCTCGTAGTCGTCCCAGTTGTACTCGGTCAGGCCGGTGTGGTGGGAGACCATGAAGCCGTCGTGGACCTGGCCGATGGTGTAGCCGTCGTTGTCGCGGTCGGCGAGGTCGGCAAGGCCCGTGGTGCCGCTGACGCCGGGCATGTTGATCACTGGCAGCGGCTGGCCGAGGTGCGGCTCGATATGGTTGGAGATCAGGCGCATCAGCACGTCGCTGCCGCCGCCCGGTGCCCAGGGCACGATGAACTCTATGGCGCTATCGGGATAGTCGTCGGCGTGGGCGCTGGCAGCCAGGCCGCCAACGACGAGGCTGGCGCTGGCCAGGGCGGTAGCCGCCAGGGTCCAGCGCTTGGTGAGGGGATGGCGCGAGGCGACATTGGGGTTGTTGGGTGTCGGCATCTTGCTTCTCCGGTTGTGGTCGAGGATGGCCCGGCAGAGGCCGGGCCCGGAACTGCGGGGTTACCAGGGCACCACGGCCCCGTCGGTGCGCGGCTCGGTGCCGCCGCTGAGTACGCCGCTGGCGCTATCGCGCAGGATGATCTGGCCGCGGCCGAAGCTGATGGTGTCGGCGACCTTGACGATATCGTGGCCGCGCCGCGCCAGCGCCTGGGCGAGGTGATCGGGAAAGTGCGGCTCGACCTCGACGGTCTTGCCCTGGGTCCACTTCCAGCGCGGCATGTCCAGCGCCGCCTGGGGGTTGAGATGATCGTCGAGCATGGCGGTGATCACCTGCACGTGGCCCTGGGGCTGCATGTAGCCGCCCATCACCCCGAACGGTCCTATCGCCTGGCCGTCCTTGGTGATGAAGCCGGGGATGATGGTGTGGTAGGTGCGCTTGCCCGGAGCCAGGGCATTGGGGTGCTCGGGGTCGAGCGAGAACGACCAGCCGCGATTCTGCAGGCTGATGCCGGTACCGGGAATTACGATGCCCGAGCCGAAGCCTTTGAAGTTGCTCTGGATGAACGACACCATGTTGCCGTCGCCATCGGCGGTGGCCAGGTAGACGGTGCCGCCGGTAAGCGGATTGCCGTGGACCGGGTCGACGGCCTGCTCGCCGATCAGCCCGGCGCGGGCCTTGAGGTAGCCGTCGTCGAGCATCTGCTCGACGCTTGGCCGCATGGCCTCGCGCTCGGTGATGTGGGCGAAACCGTCGACGTAGGCCAGCTTGGTGGCCTCGATGCGGCGATGCAGGGTCTCCACCGGGTCGCGTCCTTCCGGTCCCATGCGCTCCAGCATGCCCAGCGCCTGCAGCACGATCAGCCCGCTGCCGTTGGGCGGAATCTCCCAGATGTCGTGGCCCTTGTAGCGCACGCTGATCGGGTCGACCCACTCCGGCTCGAAGCGCGCCAGATCCTCCTTGCGCAGCAGTCCGCCGTGCTCGCGGAAGAAGGCGTCGATCTTGTCGGCCAACTCACCCTCGTAGAAGGCGCGGCCCTGGGTCTCGGCGATGGCACGCAGCGAGCTGGCATGACCCGGCGACGACCAGCGCTCACCCGGCTGCGGTGCGCGGCCGTCGGGGGCGAAGGTGTCGAACCATGGCGTGAAGGCGGCATCGTGGTAGGCCGAGTAGCTGTGGAAGGCCTCGTTCCACATCTGGTGAATGACCGGCGATACCGCAAAGCCCTCCTCGGCCAGCGCCACGGCTGGCGCCAGCAGCTCGGCGAAGGGCAGCTTGCCGAAGCGTTCGGAGAGCGCCGCCCAGGCCGCCGGCGCGCCGGGTACGGTAACCGGCAGCAGGCCGTGGTTGGGCACGTGGTCATGGCCCAGCGCCTTCATGGCCTCGATGCTGGCGGCCTGAGGGGCGGGGCCGCTGGCGTTGAGGCCGTGCAGCTTGCCGTCGATCCAGACGATGGCGAAGACGTCGCTGCCCAGGCCGTTGGACGTCGGCTCGACCACGGTCAGCGCCGCGGCGCTGGCGATGGCGGCATCCACTGCGTTGCCGCCCTGCTGCAGAATGCTCATGCCGACCTGGGCAGCCAGCGGCTGGGAGGTGGCGACCATGCCGCGGGTGCCGAAGGCGGCCATACGCCGCGAGGGACTGGGGTAGTAAAGCGCATCGTGCTGCATTGGGGGCTCCTTAATCGGCACCGGCGTCGCTGCGCTGGGCCTTGAGTCGGTTGCGTTGAATCTTGCGGTCCTGATAGAGCGAGAAGATCACCGAGGCCACCGCCAGCGCCAGGAACAGCGCCGACAGCGGTCGGGTCAGGAAGGTCATCCAGCTCTCGTTGAGCTCCAGAGCGCGAAACAGCTGGCGCTCGAGATTGTTGCCCAGCACCACGCCGAGGATCAGCGGCGTCAGCGGCACCTCGGCCTTCCACAGCAGATAGCCGATCACCCCGAACACGAACAGCACCCAGATATCGAACAGGTTGTTGTTCAGTGCATAGGAGCCGATGGCGCACAGCATCAGCACCACCGGCACCAGGATCTCCTGGGGGATCAGCGAGATCTTGGCGAACCAGCGCACCAGCAGCAGCTGGCAGAGCACCATGATTACCGCGCCGATCAGCAGGCTGGCGTAGATGGCGCCGACCAGTACCGGGTTCTGCTCGAACATCAGCGGCCCGGGGGTGATGCCGTGCAGGATCAGCACACCCATCATGATCGCCATGGGCAGGTCGCCGGGGATGCCCAGCGCCAGGGTGGGGACGAAGGCGCCGCCGGCCACCGCGCTGTTGGAGGCCTCCGAGGCGACGATGCCGCTGGGCGTGCCGGTGCCGAAGGTCTCCGGCTGGCGCGAGAACTTCTTGGCCTGGTCGTAGCTGATGAAGTTGGCCACGGTGCCGCCGGTACCGGGAAGCGCGCCGACCAGGCTGCCGATCAGCGACGAGCGCAGGGTATTGAGCTTCTGGCCGGCCATGTCCTTGAGGATGCGGCGATAGGGGATCGAGACATTGGTGTCTACCCCTTTGACCTCGTCCTGCTCGTCGCGCAGCTTCTCGAGGTTGCCCATCAGCTGCGAGAAGGCAAAGATGCCGATCATCACCGGCAGGATCTCGAAGCCCGAGCCCAGCGCCGGCAGGCCGAAATCGAAGCGCAGGTTGCTGTTGCGGTCATAGCCCACGGTGGTGATCAGCAGCCCCAGGGCAGCGGCCAGCAGCCCCTTGAGCAGCGCGCCGTTGGAGAGCCCGGCGACCAGCGTCAGGGCGAAGACGATCAGTGCGGTGATCTCCCAGGGGCGAAAGTTCATGCTGAAGCTGGCGATCAGCGGGCCGAAGAACACCAGCACCGCGACGCTGATCAGAGTGCCGATGAACGAGGCCGCCACGCCGATACCCAGGGCGCGGCCGGACTCGCCCCTCTGGGCCATGGGGTAGCCGTCGTAGACGGTGGTGATGGATGACGGCGTGCCGGGGATGCCCAGCATCACGCCGGAGACGATGCCGCCGGAGTAGCCGCCGACGAACACCCCGACCATCAGCGACACGCCGCTGACCGGATCCATGGCAAAGGTGAAGGGAAACACCACCAGGATCGCCATGGTCACGGTGAAGCCGGGGATGCTGCCGCCGATGATGCCGAACAGCACGCCGATCACGATCAGCGCCAGTACCGCAGGGCTGCTGACCAGGCCAAGGGCTTCTATAAAGAAATCCGCCATGTATTACTCCCGGGCGTCAGGGCAGCCAGACATTGAGGCCGAAGCGAAAGATCGCGTACACCAGCGGCACCAGGGTGCAGCTGACGGCGAGGTTGATGAACCACTTGCGGCGTGAATCGATCCCCAGCAGCAGACCCAGCGAGCCGATCAGGAAGGCCAGGGTGGCGACGATATAGCCGAGCACCGGCAGCAGCGCGGCGTAGAGGCCGAACAGCGCGAACAGCGAGAATACCGTGCGATTGTGGGCCAGCCACTCGGTGAAACTGCGCCGTGGCTGTGTTCTTGCAGGCGCGCCTGATAGCAGCGAGCGCGCCAGGATCAGCAGCGACAGCAGGCCGATGACCACCAGCAGGATGCGCGGGAACAGCGCCGAGCCGTAGGGCTGCCATGAGGTGGGCGGGCGGATATTGCCCGACTCGACCCACATCACGCTAATGATGAGTAGCAGAGCCAGCGCCAGGGTGCGGTCCTTGGTAAGCGTCAACATCGAGAGATCTCCGCTCCCCGCCCCGGCGCGCCGGGGCGGGGAGTTTGCTCAGTTCTGGAAGTCGATGTTCTCGGCGGCCGCCGACAGCGCCGCCTCGTTCTCGTCGAGGAACTCGAGGTAGTCATCGCCGGCCAGGAAGCGCACCACCGAGCCGAACTCGTTCTCGATGCGGCTCCTGACCTCCTCGTTTTCGAGTGCCTGGCCGTAGGCCTCAGCGAGGGTGTCCTGGATCTCCTGCGGCGTGCCCTCGGGGGCAAAAATGCCGCGGCTGGTGGAGTGGTCCATCGCGATGCCCTGTTCGCGCAGGGTCGGCACGTCGGGCATGCTGTCGAGGCGCTCGGGGTGGGCGATGCCCAGCGGGCGGAAGGTGCCCTCCTCGAAGAACGAGCCGCCGGACGGCAGGTTGAACATGGCGAAGTCGATCTCCTCGGCGATCAGCGCCGAGACCTGCTCGCCGGTGTCCGGATAGCCCACCAGGCGCACGTCGGCCATGTCGATGTCGGCCTCCTGGAAGAACTGTGCCCAGAAGAAGTGGTCGGTGGAGCTGGGGATCATGCTGAAGCGCACCTGGCCCGGGTTCTCGCGCACGTAGTCGGCGATCTCGTCGGCGCTCTGCACCTCATGGTTGGCGTGCGCGGTGGGGATATTGATGGTCTGGGTCAGCAGCGCGATCGGCTCGAAGGCATCGTATGAGTAGTCGACGGTGCCGGCCAGCTTGGATAGCGCGATGGTGTCGTGGCTGCCGAGCAGGGTGTAGCCGTCCGGGTCGGCATCCTTGACGTTGCGCGAGCCCAGCGTGGCACCGGCGCCGGCCATGTTGACCGGCACGATCGATTCGCCCAGGTACTGCTCGGCCTCCTGGGAGATCAGCCGGAAGATGATATCGGTGGCGCCGCCGGGCCCATAGGGAATGATCAGCCGGATGTCCTGCTCGGGGTAGTCGGCCTGGGCGGTGCCGGTGAAGGCCAGGCCGATGGCGGCGATGGCGGTGGTGAGACGTAGCTTCGAACGCGTCATGTTGAACACCTGTTGTATTGTGGTGGTGTGGTTGTGATCCGCCGGACCTCCCGGCGGCGAGTGAGCGCGTGATCCCGTTGTCGGGTTATTGTGTCGTTGCGGCGGGCGTCTCAGCCCAGGAACACTCCTCCATAGACCAGTGCGCCGAGCACCACGAAGGCCGGGTGGGCGCGAAACCGGAGCAGCGCCACGGCGGCCACGGCGCCGATCAGCAGGGTGTGGAGCAGCCCGGCGCTGTTGAGCCCTTCGCTGAAGAAGCTCCAGGTCAGCCAGGCCATCATCAGCGCGATCACCGGGCGCACCCACTGGCTCATGCGCTTGACCCGCGGCGACTCGCGGTGGCGATAGAGCAGCCCCAAGGCACCGAGCATCAGCAGCAGCGATGGCACCACGGTGGCGAACACAGCGACGATGGCGCCGCCCACGCCGGCCACGTCATAGCCCACGTAGCCGGCCATCTTGGTGGCGATGGGGCTGGGCAGGGCGTTGCCCAGCGCCAGGGTCTCGGCGAACTCCTGGGCACCCATCCAGCCGTAGCGGCCGACCACTTCGGCCTCGATCAGTGGGATGATCGCCGGGCCGCCGCCGTAGCCGATGATGTTGGGAATAAAGAAGGCCAGGAACAGCTCCCAGTAGATCATGGGGTGGCCTCCCGTTTGGGTGTCGGGCGCAGCAGCGCCGCCGCCAGGATGCCGCCGATCACCCAGCCGGGATGCACGCCTAGCCAATAGATGAGCACGCCGGCCACCGCCGCCATGGCCAGGCTGACCAGCCAGCCGAGCACCAGCTGCGACTTGTTGAGGAAGTCCCAGGCCAACTGGCCCATCATCACCATCACCACCGGCACTACGCCCTGGCCCATACCCTGGATCCAGGCCACGTCGCGGTAGCGGCTGAACACCCCGAGCAAGGCGATCATGGCGATGATGGTGGGCAGGATCACGGCCAGCACGGCGTTGATGCAGCCGGTCACGCCGCCGACGCGATAGCCGATATAGCCGGGCATCTTGGTGGCGATGGGGCCGGGAAGAGTGTTGGCGATGGCCAGGATATCGGCGAACTCCTCATCGCTGAGCCAGGCGTGGCGCTTGACCACCTCCTGCTGGACGAGGGGAATCATCGAGGGGCCGCCGCCGAAGCCGAGTAGACCGATGCGCAGGAAGGCCCAGAACAGGTCGCGTTGATTGGCGTCGCGGCGTTGGGTCGTCGACAGGCTCATGCCCAAACCCCGTGAGCCGCTATCGATAACGTTTGTTTTATGGTTGATATTGTCATTCTCAATCGTCTTGTGACTAAAAAATCGATTATTCGAATCGACTATAGTGTCACGTCTCGACGCGAGTCAAGGGCTTGGCCGGGGCATGCGGGAGTTGCGTATACGCGGTGGGGAGTGCTGGACAACAGGTGGTGGAGGCTGGCCGTAGCCAGCCTCCGCCGTGCTCAGACGACCTTGAGTTGCAGGTCGCCGACGCCGTCGACGTGGCCTTCGAGGGTATCGCCTTTGCTGACGGGGCCCACGCCTGCCGGGGTGCCGGTCATGATGATATCGCCGGGCGCCAGTTCGAATAGCCCCGAGAGGTGCTCGATGACTTCAGGAATTTTCCAGATCAGCTGGTTGAGATCGCCCTCCTGTTTCACGTCGCCGTTGACCTTGAGCCAGACCGCGCCTTGCTCGACGTCGACCCCTTCCTTCTTGACGATCGGGCTGCACGGCGCCGACTTCTCGAACGCCTTGCCGATCTCCCAGGGGCGGCCCATCTTCTTGGCCTGGCTCTGCAGGTCGCGCAGGGTCATGTCGAGGCCCACGGCGTAGCCGTATACGTGGTCCATGGCCTCGCTGGTGGAGATGTGGCGGCCACCCTTGCCGATGGCGACCACCAGCTCGATCTCATGGTGCACGTCCTGGGAGTGGGCTGGGAGTGTGAAATCGCCGCCCAGGGTGACGTTGTCGGGGTTTTTCTGGAAGAAGAACGGCGGCTCCTTGTCCGGGTCGTGCCCCATTTCGACGGCATGGGCGGCGTAGTTGCGGCCGACGCAGTATACGCGGCGGATCGGGAAGCACGCGTCGCCACCGGCGACGGGAAGGGTGGCCGGCTTGGGGGGCGTAAACACGTAGTTGTCTTGACTCATGGACGGGTCCTTGCGGGTTGGTGCGCCCGCCGCTCGCGGCGGGCGCGGTGGTTGAGCGAAGGGATTACTCGTCGATGTTGTCGACGATCTCGCGATAGCGCTCGATCTCGGACTCGATCAGAGTCGCGAAGTCGTCCGGCGACTCGCTGAAGACCGGCTCGGCGCCGTTGTCGCGCAGCGCCTCGCGGACCGCTTCGTCGTTCTCGATCATGTCGGCGATCTCGCCGTGCAACTGGGCCACGATGTCGTCATCGGTGCCGGCCGGGGCGAAGATGCCCAGCCACAGCGTGGCGAGATAGCCATCGACCCCGGCCTCTTCGACGGTGGGGACATCGGGCAGCTGCGAGGCCCGGTTCTCGGTGCCGACGCCCAGCGCGCGCAGCTGCTCGTTCTGGATGGCCGAGTACACCGCCGGGAAACTGCCGAACAGGTAGTCGATCTCCCGACCGAGCACGGCGGTAGTGGCCTCGGCGTTGCCTTCATAAGGGATATGCACGGCATCGACGTCGGCCATGTCGTTGAACATCAGCGCCGACAGGTGGGTGGTGCTGCCGGCCCCGGCGGAACCGAAGTTCATGTCGCCGGGATTCTCCTGGGCGTGGTCGATGACGTCCTGCACCGAGTGGAAATCGGAGTCGGGGTGCACCACCAGCACGTAGGGCGTTTCGGCGATCAGGCTGATCGGCTCGAAGTCATCGATGGGGTGGTAGCCGACATCGTCGTGGACCAGGTAGCCGACGGCGTGGGTGCTGGTCGAGCCGACCGACAGGGTGTAGCCATTGTTGTTGGCGGTGGAGGCAGAACGGGTCCCCACGGTGCCGCCAGCGCCGCCGCGGTTTTCGTAGACGAATGGCTGGCCGAGCCGGTCGGAGAGCGGTTGCCCCGCGGTACGGCCGACGATATCCGTCGAACCGCCTGCGCCGAACGGGATGATCAGTCGTATTTCCCGCTCGGGATAGTCGGCGGCGGCGGTGGTCGCGATCATCATGCTGAGTGCCGGGATCGCGGCAAGGGTAGCGAGGGGTTTGATGAGCATTGGCATTGTTGTACTCCGGTCTTGGTGTTGGGCGTGTCGCCGGTTGTGGCGCACGGTCGAACCGTGCGCAGGATGCAGCGTGCTCGACTAGGCGGCCCTGGCTTTCCAGCGCCGGTAGAGGCCTGGGCCGAGCACGATTGCAATGATGAATACGGCAAGTATCAGGAAGCTCAGGCTGATCGGGCGGGTGAAGAAGATGCTGAAGTCGCCGCGGGAGATCAGCATCGAGCGACGCAGGTTCTCTTCCACCATCGGGCCCAGGATCAACCCGAGCAGCAGCGGCGCCGCTTCGCAGCGCAGCTTGATGAACAGATAACCGACCAGCCCGAAACCCGCGGCGAGAAAGACGTCGAAGATCTCCAGGTGCAGGCTGTACATGCCGATCGAAATGAAGGTCACGATGGCCGGGAACATGATGCGGTAGGGGATCGACAGCATCTTGATCCAGATACCGACCAGCGGCAGGTTGAGGATCAGCAGCAGCAGGTTGCCGATCCAGAAGCTGGCGATCAGCGCCCAGAAGAAGTCTGGGCTGGAGGTCACGATCTGCGGCCCCGGCACCAGGCCATGCATCATCATGGCGCCGAGGATCAGCGCCATGGTGGCGTCGCCGGGCACGCCCAGCGAAAGAGTGGGAATGAACGAGGTCTGCGCCGCGGCGTTATTGGCCGCCTCCGGCGCGGCTATGCCCTCGATGGCGCCCTTGCCGAAGCGGCTGGGGTCCTTGGCGACCTTCTTTTCCACGGCATAGGCGGCGAAGGTGCTCATCGCCGGCCCGGCGCCGGGCAGCAACCCGAGCAGCGAGCCCAGGCCGGTGCCGCGCGCCGTGGCGCCAGCCGAGTCGCGAAGATCCTTCCTGGTGGGAACCAGGTCACGCCACGGCACCTTGCCGACGAAGCGCTCGCGTTTCTCGCCCAGGGCCACGTTGTTGAGCACCTCGGCCAGGCCGAACAAGCCGATGATCACCACCACGAAGCCCATACCGTCGTAGAGGCTCATGCTGCCGAAGGTGAAACGCGGTATGCCGGAGGTCACGTCCTGGCCAACCATGCCCAGCAGCAGGCCGAGGATCACCATGGCGATGCCCTTGATCAGCGAGCCGTTGACCAAGACGGCCGCACCGAGCAGGCCGGCAAGCATCAGCGAGAAGTACTCCGGGGAACCGAAGCGCAGTGCGAACTGGGCCAGTGGCGGAGCAAAGAGGGCAATGATGACGATGGCTACGCAGGCGGCGGCGAAGGACACGAGGGTGGTCATTACCAGGGCCGGCCCGGCGCGCCCCTGCTGGGCCATGGGGTGGCCATCGAGGGCGACCACCACCGAGGCGGCGGTGCCCGGGAGGTTGAGCAGGATGGCCGTGGTCGAGCCGCCATACATGGCGCCATAGTAGAGCCCGGCGATCATGATGATCGCCTCGGTGGGCGGCAGGTGGAAGGTGACCGGCAGCAGCAGGCCGATGGTGGCCAGCGGCCCGATCCCCGGCAGTACGCCGATGAAGGTGCCCAGGGTCACGCCGATGAAGCAGTACATCAACGTCTCGGGTGACAGCGCGATGCCGAAGCCCAGCGCGAGGTGGTCGATGAATTCCATTAGTTACCCCACAGCTGCAGAGGAAGGCCGATGCCGTAGCGGAATATCGCCGCCGAGAGGGCGGCCATGAACAGCGCCAACAGCAGCGTGGAGCGCCACTTCATGCCCGTCTCGGCGAACGAGCAGATGATCACCAGTCCGATGACCGATAGCAGCAGGCCGATATGCTCGATGGTCAGGGCAAAGAAGGTCATGCCGCCGAGCACGAACAGCATCGACCGGGCCGCCCTGAGCATGCCGACTCGCCTGCTACTGTCAACCTCGGGGTCAGGGGCTGCTGCATGCTTGCGGCGACGCGCCTGGCGGAATCCCTCGAGGTTCTTGACTATCAGCATGATGCCGAGTGTCGCGATGATGGCGCCAAGCACCATCGGGAAGAACCCCGGACCCATGCGATCGATGCTGCCCAGCGGATAGTTGCGTGCGGTGATCATCGCGCCCAGGCCGATAGCGGTGAATATAGCGCCGGAATAGAGATCCAGCGTGGGATCGATGTGCTGATCATTGGTCGACATGCTGCCCTCCCTCAGCGCAAGGGCCGTGGCATGTGAATGAAGCTGGCGTGTAGCTCTGCATGGTGTCGTCCTCGTTGTATTGTTGGATGAGGATGGTGTCGTGGTGGCCGTCAGCGGCGCCGTTATTCAGCCCAGGAACACTCCTCCATAGACCAGTGCGCCGAGCACCACGAAGGCCGGGTGGGCGCGAAACCGGAGCAGCGCCACGGCGGCCACGGCGCCGATCAGCAGGGTGTGGAGCAGCCCGGCGCTGTTGAGCCCTTCGCTGAAGAAGCTCCAGGTCAGCCAGGCCATCATCAGCGCGATCACCGGGCGCACCCACTGGCTCATGCGCTTGACCCGCGGCGACTCGCGGTGGCGATAGAGCAGCCCCAAGGCACCGAGCATCAGCAGCAGCGATGGCACCACGGTGGCGAACACAGCGACGATGGCGCCGCCCACGCCGGCCACGTCATAGCCCACGTAGCCGGCCATCTTGGTGGCGATGGGGCTGGGCAGGGCGTTGCCCAGCGCCAGGGTCTCGGCGAACTCCTGGGCACCCATCCAGCCGTAGCGGCCGACCACTTCGGCCTCGATCAGTGGGATGATCGCCGGGCCGCCGCCGTAGCCGATGATGTTGGGAATAAAGAAGGCCAGGAACAGCTCCCAGTAGATCATGGGGTGGCCTCCCGTTTGGGTGTCGGGCGCAGCAGCGCCGCCGCCAGGATGCCGCCGATCACCCAGCCGGGATGCACGCCTAGCCAATAGATGAGCACGCCGGCCACCGCCGCCATGGCCAGGCTGACCAGCCAGCCGAGCACCAGCTGCGACTTGTTGAGGAAGTCCCAGGCCAACTGGCCCATCATCACCATCACCACCGGCACTACGCCCTGGCCCATACCCTGGATCCAGGCCACGTCGCGGTAGCGGCTGAACACCCCGAGCAAGGCGATCATGGCGATGATGGTGGGCAGGATCACGGCCAGCACGGCGTTGATGCAGCCGGTCACGCCGCCGACGCGATAGCCGATATAGCCGGGCATCTTGGTGGCGATGGGGCCGGGAAGAGTGTTGGCGATGGCCAGGATATCGGCGAACTCCTCATCGCTGAGCCAGGCGTGGCGCTTGACCACCTCCTGCTGGACGAGGGGAATCATCGCGGGGCCGCCGCCGAAGCCGAGCAGGCCGATGCGCAGGAAGGCCCAGAACAGGTCGCGCTGGCGGGCACCGCGACCCTGTATCGTCGAGTGCGGCATTATGGCGACCTATGGCAGGTGGAGCGTGGCGTGTAGTCGTCGTATTTTTTCATCGCTAATCGTCTTGTTGTCGTAAAATCGATTATTATATTTAGAACGTAGATTGTTCTTCGAGGATGCGTCAAGCTCTGTGGTTACAGAGTGGTCCTTCCATGGAGGAGAGATGGACGTCCCGCAACGCAAACAGAGTGCTACCACCGCCAGCCGGGTGTTCGACGCCATGCGTCACGACCTGGTCAATGGCCGCTTCACCGCCGGTGAGAAGGTGGCCATCAATGGCCTCAAGGAGCAGTATCAAGTGGGGTTGAGTCCGCTGCGCGAAGCGCTCAATCGCCTTGCCGCCTACGGGCTGCTGGTACAGGAGAATCAGCGCGGCTTTCGGGTGCCGCGGCTGGATCGCCGCGAGCTCGATGACGTCGCCGGCATGCGCCGCGAGCTGGAAGGAATGGCCCTCGAACGGGCGATCCTCAACGGCGACGCCGAGTGGGAGTCGGAGCTGCTGGCCGCGGCGCACCGCCTCAAGCGAGCGGATCTATCGCCGACCAAGGTCGACGAGTGGGAGCAGCTGCATACCCGCTTCCACAGCACTCTGGTGGCCCCCTGCGGCTCGGTGTGGCTGCTACGTTTCATCGACCAGCTGCACGACCAGTTCGACCGCTATCGGCGCATGGCCCCTGGCGTGCCGGCGGTGCGCAAGATTCTCGATGCCCAGCACGGCGAGCTGGTCGAACTGGCGCTGGGGCGCGACGTCAAGGCGGCGCGGGCGCTGCTCGAGGACCATATCGAGCGCTCCTACGAAGTGGCCCTGGGCAGCTGCAAATAGTTCAGGCGGTGACGCTGAGCCGTCCCTTGAGCCGTGAGGCCAGCTCATCCAGGTGAGCGCTGTCCTCGCCGGCGGGCCAGCCGACCTGCAGGGTCACGCCGTGGGCGTGGTAGTCGGCACCGTGTATCGGGATGTGGCGCTCGGCGAGCCAGCTGCGGGCCAGGTCGCCGGAGCCCAGCTTGGTGCCGCCGAAGTAGCGTGTGACCACGCAGCCCACCTGGCCGATACCGGACCCCTCCAGCACTTGGAACATCGGGCACCCCGCGGTGCCGAGCCGGCCATCGTACTAATTAACTAGGAATCAGCTCGCGAGCAAGCGGGCACGGAGTCGTGCGAGAACGACGCACAGAGGCATGGGCTATGGGGCCGCTCGTTGCTGTTATATCACCCACCTTGGTGGCAGTGGTGCTTGTTCGGATGTAAGTACTGCCTGCCGGATTGCTTCTCAAAACGCTAAAAGTAGTAGCCGAAATCCATTTCGTGGGCCTCACAGCCTCGGGGGCCAGCACTGGAGGGGACCATTGAATGAGCTGATGAAGCATCGCTAAAAAAATCTTGACTGACCTGGAAAAGGTGATCTACGTTTTCATGACAATAATCGATTTTATGACTATAAGACGATCCAAGATGAGAAAATACGACGACTACTCGCTGCGCTCCATTTGGAGTAAGGCGCAAAAAATGCAGCTCTCAATAACCCAAGATCATGGTGCTCGACCGTCTTCCGTGGTACTGGCCTGTCCAACATAGTTGGGTGGGACCACTACAGCACCGTAGATGGAGGTGCTGCTGATGCGCCTTGGGTCACCCAATCGCTAAAGTGACTCGCCCTTGGGTTAAGTGCATGAAGCAAGGGGGGGATATGAAGTGATCGTACTGATGATGGCTTGGCAGGTCTGAAGCTTATTCAATAAAGCATTAAATGAAGTTAAGGTATTGCAGTGCTTCCAGCAGTAGCGACTGTGCAAATGTGGGTCTATCTTGGATGAGTCTGTTGTTTGACTTATTTATGGAGTTTTATCCATAAGTAGAGGAGGGAAGGTGGAGAGAGTGTTGTAGTAGACTTCAGTTATTAAATATCTAATTATAAACACAAAGCTTCTTGGAGGCTATATGAGCAAACGCCTAACAATCTCACGTAGAACATTCATGGCTGGTACAGCAGGTGCCGCAGGGATGTTGGCCCTCGGTAAATTCGGCACTGCCTTTGCAGAGGATTATTCCTCACGAAATGTCCATATCACTATCCCTACTGGCGAAGGTGGTGGGGCGGATCGTGATGCCCGGGCTTTTACCCGAGTGTGGCAAAATCACCTAAATACAAGCTTTGAATTTTCCTATCAGCCCGGTGCATCCGGTGAAGTAGGGTATCAGTTTTACATGGATCGAGACCCTGATGCCTTTAATTTGCTGTTTGCTAACCTCGGTCCAGAAATCATCATGCTCGCTACACAAAACCCAGGAATTGAGCTTCGCAGGGATATTGTTTTCATTAGAAGAACACTATCGGAGCCAATGTCCGTTTGGGTTGGCCCAAATTCGCGCTTCGAAAATGTTGAGCAGTTAGTCGAGGAAGCTCAGAACCGTCCCGTCACGGTAGCAGTTAGCCGGTTACCACACCCGGCATCTATTGGTATGCTAGCACTGGCTGAAGAAACTGGCGCAAATTTTAATCTTGTGCCATTTGGTGGTGGAAATCCATCGGCAATGGCTGCCATAACTGGTGAAGTCGATTGTTGTGCGCTACCAGTAACTAATACAATAGCACTTGGCGATGATGCAAAGGTACTTGGGTTGTTTTCAGACTCAAATCCTGCACCTAGTGGAACTAACGATGCTCCTACAATTAATAGCGTATTCGGAACTTCTATTCCAGAGCTGACATCTTCACGAGCCTGGGGTGTTCAGCGCGAAGCATACGATAATCATCCGGATCGTGTAGCAAGGTTGAAGGAAACTATTGATGCTACATTTGATGATCCTGAATATGAGGCGGCAGTTGAAGCTTCAGGAGTGCCGGCTATATTCATTCGTCCAGGTAATGAGGAAGAAGCAATGGCGGAGGCAGAGCTTACGCTTGAGCTTGCTGAAAGGTTCAAGGACCTTTTGGCGGGATAAGAAATTTGGCGCTCCGTCAGGAGCGCCATTTATATTCATTTCCCACCCCATTCAAAAATAACAACCAGGGGATAAGGAGAGTTGGTGATGATGAAAAGAAATGCATCATCTCAGGATGATAGGCCTTCCTTAATAGCAGAGCTAATCATTCCTGTAGCTTCTATTGCTTATGCAATTTACTATGTTGGCTCTATTTGGAACTTTCCCCAACATACACAAACAAGCGGTAGGTTCCTTGCAGGCATACTGCTAGTATTTTCTGTGCTCTGTATACTAAAAATTATTATAAAATCATTAAAAGGAAGTTACAAACTAAGCTTAGGTGACTCTTTCGGACCTCAAGAAACGATGCTGAAGCGAGCTGGCTTTTTTGTCTAATTTTGGTGTATGTTGCAACGGTAAGGTGGGGAGGGTTTACTCTAACTACTTTTTTATTCATTTTTTAAGCTTGCTAACTCTAGGCATTAAGCCGATAAAAAAATCAGCAATTATTGCGGCAGTGGCTGCGTTATGTGGCTGGATATTTTTTATTGTTCTTCTGGGTACTAGGTTTCCTAGAGGCCCCTTTGAGCAATTAGTAGGAGGGATTTTATAATGGATATTCCCTTTGGCGATATTGGTTCTATTTTTGTTAATACACTTGGTTACTGGTGGTTGATTATCCCGGCTGTATTTATCGGGATACTGATGGGGGCAATTCCAGGATTTGCGGCGCACAATACGATCATAATTTTATTGCCTTTGACACTTGCTTTCAATGTTGAAATGGCATTAGTGTTTATGGTTTCATTGTATTGTGCTTCTCACCTAGGGGGAGGAGTGCCTGCAATTTTAATGAATATTCCAGGTACTGGCGGGGCAGCAGCGACTACTCTGGATGGATACCAGATGACCCAAAATGGGCATGCAGCGAAGGCGCTCGCGCTCTCATTTATAGCCTCTGTTTTTGGTGGTATTATCACTACTGCAATCACCATTCTTGCATTGCCCATTTTGGGACAGATTGGCTATCATATTCAATCTGTAGAAATGGTTATTATAATGCTTTTCGGCCTTGCGTTGATTGCCGCTATAGCTGCAAAAGACTTGTTGAAAGGACTCGTTGCTGGGTCGCTAGGTCTTATGTTGGGAGCAATGGGTGCTAACCAAATGCACTCGCTGCCTAGGGGAACATTTGGTTCCTTACAGCTTTTTGATGGTTTGCCATTAGTACCTGTTCTTGTTGGGCTTTTTGCCATATCAGAAGCTCTTGTAATGATAGAAAAAAAATCAATCATCAAAGAAGGTGCTGATGTAAGTAATGTACGACCGAACTGGGGGCAAACGCTTAATAATTTTTTTGGGGCACTAAAGCATTGGTGGATGGTGGTTTGGGCCTCTGTACTTGGCTTGCTCATAGGTGTACTTCCAGGTGCCGGTGCAAGTATTGCTGCTTTCGTTGCATATCAGCAGGCTCAGATGTTTTCAAAAACGCCTGAGAAATTTGGTACTGGTCACGAGCAAGGCGTGATTGCCCCGGAAGCTGCGAATAACGGTGTTACTACGGGCACAATGATTCCGCTTTTGGCCATTGGCATTCCTGGAGGAAGTACAGCAGCGGTAATGATGGTTGTGCTTCAGTTTCATGGTTTTCCTTTCGGGCCACGACTTTTCGTGGAACAGCCGACCTTGGCTTATGGCATTATTATGGCAATGATGGTGGCCTATATTTTCATGCTATTGGCCATTTTCCCCATGGCGCGTTATTTGTCTAGGATTACAGCAATTTCCACATTGTATCTTGGACCAATGATCGTAGCGTTCACCCTAGTAGGTGCATTTGTTCCAAGGGGCTTTGTTTTCGATATAGGCATAGCAGTAGCGTTTGGTGTTATAGGGTATATTGCAAGGAAAACGGGGTTCCATGTGGCAGCAATTCTGATAGGCGTGATCTTAGGACCGCTTATTGAGCGTTCATTTCTGCTAGCAATGAGGATCTCTGGTAATGATTACACTGTATTTTTCACGTCTACAGTTGGGAACGTTTTATGGGTGCTGCTGGCGTCAACTCTTGTTGGTCCGCCTATAGTCAGAATGTTTAAAAAATTAATCGCCAAGAAGCAGCAAGAAAAAATCACCTAAAACAAAGTGTGAGTGAGGTGTAGTAATGCGATTTGTTACTTTTGAAAAAAATGGAAAATCAGCCGGTGGTGTTTTGATGGATGGAAACGTCTCTTCACTAGCAGATATTCTTCCAGGAGCAGGTGTTGAGAGCGTTCTGGATTTAATAAACTCAGGCTCTGATAGTCTCAAAGAATTACAGAAGGCTGTATATTCTGGTAGAGGTGAATGGCTCGCTTTGGAAAGTGTTGAGTTAAACGCTCCCATACCACGGCCTGCTAAAAATATCATATGCGTAGGTAAAAACTATGCTGAGCATGCGACGGAGTTTCATGTCAGTGGCTTTGACTCGTCGAAACAGGGTGAAGAACTTCCTGGATACCCGATAATTTTTACCAAGTCTCCAACTTCAGTAATTGCTCATAATGCTGAGATTGATAGCAGTATGGATTCGACGAACTCCATAGATTACGAGGGTGAATTGGCCATTGTTATAGGAAAAAAAGCCAAAGGAGTTTCTGAAGATGAAGCATATGACCATATCTTTGGTTATACGCTGGTTAATGATGTTACTTCGCGTATAACACAGAAAAATCACAATCAGTGGTTTTTAGGAAAATCACCTGATACATTTTGCCCTATGGGGCCTTCAATTTTAACTGCTGATGAAATCGCTGATGTTGAAGGTCTTGAATTGAGAACCTTGGTTAATGGGGAGGTGCGTCAAAAAGCTAAAGTAAGAGATTTAATTTTCAAAATCCCTGAGCTCATTGAGACTATTAGTAAGACTATAACACTGGAGCCGGGGGATATTATAGCAACGGGCACCCCTGTGGGGGTTGGGATTGGATTCACCCCCCCAAGTATTTGGTTGCGGGTGACTCCGTAACAGTTACGATTGAGCCGATTGGCTCTCTTACAAACACTGTAAAGTAATTGGGGTAAATATGAACAATATCATTGCGGAAGAACATTGGGTAAAGAAAGGCGATGTTGATCTGTTTGTGTATAGGAAAAATATTGATACTGGTGAGCAGCGCCCAGTTTTTTTTCTAGTCCATGGATCATCTTTTTGTGGAAAGTCGGGCTTTGACTTGACTGTGTCCGGCAAACCGAACTATTCATTTATGGATAAGTTTGTTGAGCTTGGTTATGATGTGTGGACGATGGACTTTGAAGGTTACGGTCGTTCATCGCGCACTAATAGTAACTCCAATATATCTATGGCGATAGACGATCTCGATAGGGCAATTGAGCTAGTGGAGAATGAGACAGGACTTGCTTCTTACTATTTTTATGGGCAGTCCTCTGGTGCGATTCGCCTTGCACTTTATGCCGAGAAGCGTCCTGGGCGTGTAAAAAAAGCCATTCTCGATGCCTTTGTGTGGACAGGTGAAAATGCACCTACTTTGATAAAGCGTAGAGAGAAACTTGATCAATGGCGTTCGAATAATGTTCGTCCTGTAGACCGTGAATTTTACCACTCCATTTTTAACCGCGATGAGCCAGGAACGTCTGAAGAAGGGGTTTCTGATGCACTTGCAGATGCTGAATTGCAATATGGGGATACGGTGCCTACGGGTACCTACTTAGATATGTGTGCTAATTTGCCAATAAATGATCCTAAAAATATAAAGTGCCCAGTTATGATTATGCGAGGTGAGCATGATGGCATTGCTACTGAGAAAGATTTGCTTAACTATTTCGAAGAGCTTGAGGTTTCGGACAAGCAGTTTATAATGATTCCAAATATGGCTCATGTAGCCCCTTTGAGTAAGAATCGCCATTTATTTTGGCATGCTTGTCATGCCTTCATATCAGCCCCAGAAGCAAAATAATAAATTAGGCTTTCAGCCCCTTGGTAGGCTACAAGGGGCTGTATTGAAAATGTGGAATTTTCACATGATAGAGTTTATAGATTCTTTTATTCCCACCCAACTAAGCGCTTGGACATTGATGATTCTGATTAGTGCTAGTGTCTTTACCTGCTTCCTTTCTACAGCAGCTGGCATTGGTGGTGGAGTTTCTTTAATGGCTGTCATGTCTATTTTTTTTCCTCCAACAGTTTTAATTCCTGTTCATGGCTTTATTCAAATAGGCTCTGTGCTAAGTCGGGTTGCTATAATGTGGAGAAATGTTGCCTGGCCTGTTTTTATTTCATTTGGGATAGGTGGTGCTCTAGGGGCTTTTACGGGAGCACAGGTACTTGTAGAAATACAGGAAGGGGTCTTGGAAATAGCAATAGGAATGTTTATTTTATGGTCATGCTTCGGTCCACTACCTGTTTTGAAGAAAGAATCGACTTTTAAGTTAGGAGTGTCTGGCGCGCTGACTAGTGCCCTATCCCTCTTTATAGGGGTGACTGGGCCGATTGTCGCTGCTATCATAAAGGGAATGAGTTTTGATAGGGTTAGGCATATTGCTACATTTTCAGCTTGCATGCTCAGCCAACAGCTGTTGAAGATTGTGGTGTTTGGGCTGTTAGGATTTTCTTTCTACCCTTATTTGCCTTTTATTGCATTGATGATTTTGTTCGGTTTTTTCGGTACATATTTTGGAAGACATGTGCTTTACAAAATTGATGAGAGGAGTTTTAAGTTTATCATCAATTTAATCTTGACAATATTGGCGGTTAGGCTAATTGTTACTGGTCTGGTAGGTATGTAGACTTTATAGGGGCTTGTTATGGAAAAACCGACTATCGCTGTCTTTGGTTTGGGTGGCACCATTTCAATGCAATCAGGTCAGAAACAGCCAGTCTGCGAAGGACGTCGTTTGTTAAGTAACCAGAAGTAGAGGAGGTTCCCGACAATATTCAGATAGTGCTGGCTGACAACGGTAAGTTTTTCATGTTCACTGATTATAAATCTATTGGATGTTATAAACTTTACAAGCACATAGTATAAATCACTGTTTCCTCTGATCGGGAATGCCTCAAATGAGTGACATAGTCAAACGCTTTAATCTTCGCATCAACGATTTCATAGCCACTCACCTCTATAGATAAGGCGGGAACCTTAATGAAAGACGCTGAAACGGTACGTTGGATTTACAACCACCATATTTCGAAGAAGACGCTACACTATTTAGCGTTATGTTACGGTGGTGAAAAATGATAGATCTAGCGACCTGACTTATTGGGTAAGTTATTAATCACAGATGATACGATGCTTCGATTGCTTTTCGAGGATGCGTCAAGCTCTGTGGTTACAGAGTGGTCCTTCCAGGGGAGGAGAGATGGACGTCCCGCAACGCAAACAGAGTGCTACCACCGCCAGTCGGGTGTTCGACGCCATGCGTCACGACCTGGTCAATGGCCGCTTCACCGCCGGTGAGAAGGTGGCCATCAATGGCCTCAAGGAGCAGTATCAAGTGGGGTTGAGTCCGCTGCGCGAAGCGCTCAATCGCCTTGCCGCCTACGGGCTGCTGGTACAGGAGAATCAGCGCGGCTTTCGGGTGCCGCGGCTGGATCGCCGCGAGCTCGATGACGTCGCCGGCATGCGCCGCGAGCTGGAAGGAATGGCCCTCGAACGGGCGATCCTCAACGGCGACGCCGAGTGGGAGTCGGAGCTGCTGGCCGCGGCGCACCGCCTCAAGCGAGCGGATCTATCGCCGACCAAGGTCGACGAGTGGGAGCAGCTGCATACCCGCTTCCACAGCACTCTGGTGGCCCCCTGCGGCTCGGTGTGGCTGCTACGTTTCATCGACCAGCTGCACGACCAGTTCGACCGCTATCGGCGCATGGCCCCTGGCGTGCCGGCGGTGCGCAAGATTCTCGATGCCCAGCACGGCGAGCTGGTCGAACTGGCGCTGGAGCGCGACGTCAAGGCGGCGCGGGCGCTGCTCGAGGACCATATCGAGCGCTCCTACGAAGTGGCCCTGGGCAGCTGCAAATAGTTCAGGCGGTGACGCTGAGCCGCCCCTTGAGCCGTGAGGCCAGCTCATCCAGGTGAGCGCTGTCCTCGCCGGCGGGCCAGCCGACCTGCAGGGTCACGCCGTGGGCGTGATAGTCGGCACTGTGTATCGGGACGTGGCGCTCGGCGAGCCAGCTGCGGGCCTCGGCCTCGCCGGCGAAGTCGATGCCGAGGGCGAGCGTACGGCGGGGGATGAAGTCGCGGCGGGGCAATTGCTCGAGGCCCTGGGCCACGGCCTGGGAGTAGGCGCGGGCCAGGCCGCCGGTGCCCAGCTTGGTGCCGCCGAAGTAGCGCGTGACCACGCAGCCCACCTGGCCGATGCCAGCACCATCCAGCACTTGGAACATCGGCCGTCCGGCGGTGCCGCCGGGCTCACCGTCATCGGAAAATCCGATCGCCTGCTGCTCGCCGGGAGGCCCGGCGATAAAGGCGCTGCAGTGATGGCTGGCAGCGGGGTGGGCCTGGCGAGCGCGGCTCAGCAGCGTCTCGAAGGCCTCGATGCTGGGCGCATGGCACAGCCAGGCAATGAAGCGGCTCTTCTCGACCTCAAGCTCGCTGACATGCCAACAGCCGGACTCGAGATCGGGTATCGGGTAGCCCATCACATCAGTTGAGTCGGCTGACGCATCACGCCCATCACCATGCCCAGCACCTTGATATCGTCGTTCTTGAGAAAGATCGGTGCCATGCGCTCGTTGGCGGGCTGCAGGCGTACCCCGGCTTTCTCGATATAGAGCTTTTTCAGGGTAACCTCCTGGTCATTGATCATGACTACCGCGGTCTCGCCGTTTTCGGCGCTCTCCTGACGTTCGATGATGATCACATCGCCGTCGAAGATATTACAGTCGATCATCGAGTCGCCGCACACCCGCAGCGCGTAGGTGTTACGGCGTACCATGCTGGTGGGC
The DNA here is from genome assembly GCF_010977575.1 of Halomonas socia. Taxonomy (GTDB): domain Bacteria; phylum Pseudomonadota; class Gammaproteobacteria; order Pseudomonadales; family Halomonadaceae; genus Franzmannia; species Franzmannia socia. The sequence goes on along the minus strand of NZ_CP048812.1, from coordinate 641,623 downwards.
ACGTAGACGCTGGCGGTATCGGTGCAGGCCTCGATGGGCATGCCCGCCGCCACCTTGCCGAGCAGCGGGACTTCGACCAGCTCGCCAAGCTCGCTGTCGTCGAGGGCCTGCCACGCCTCTGCCATGGGCAGATTGGGCAGGCGATGAAGATAGTGCGGTGCAGACTGAAGCATGGTCTTTCTCCCTCCGGGGCAGGGTGCCAATACCTGTTATTTTTTACAGCACTTCTGCATCATAGCAAGGGCGGCGCGGGTAGCAAGTCCTGACGCGTTTGCCGGGGCCTTGATTGAGGTCAAGGCAAGTCCCGATGCGACCGGCTGACGCACGCCCGGCGCTAGCGGCACTAGGCCATTCCGTGTAGAGTGCCGAGCCAATAATCGATGCTGGGAGACCGCGGTGCAGAGTGCGGCGACAGGGGGCTCGAGCCTCCGCCTGCAAGCCCGCCAACTGGCCTGCGAGCGCGATGATCGCCTGCTGTTTTGCGACCTGGATCTCGAGGTGGGGCCAGGGCAGATCGTGCGTATCGAAGGCCCCAACGGTAGCGGCAAGACCACCCTGCTGAAGATCCTGTCGGGCCAGCTTGGCGACTACCAGGGCGAGCTCTACTGGGACGATGTGCCGATGCACGCCGCGCGCGATGCCTTTCTCGCCAACTTGCTCTACCTGGGGCACGCCCCGGGCATCAAGGGCGCGCTCACGGCGCTGGAGAACCTGAGCTGGCATCAGGCGCTGGCCGGCGAAGCGGGCGACCATCGGGGGCGTATGACGGCGCTGGCGGAGATCGGCCTGGCGGGGTTCGAGGATGTGCCCTGTGCCCAGCTCTCGGCCGGCCAGCAGCGGCGCGTGGCGCTGGCCAGGCTGAGCCTGATCCCGCGCCTGCTGTGGGTGCTCGACGAGCCCTTCACGGCGATCGACAAGGACGGTGTGGCAGCGCTGGAGCGGCGCTTGCTCTCCCACTCCGCCCGCGGTGGCAGCGTGATTCTCACCACTCACCATGACTTGGCCCCGCTCGGCGATATTCGTCGCGTACGCCTGGGCGAAGGAGGCAGCGCCGATGCAGCACGTTGAACGCCTGGCGGTGACGGAACCCCGCGGAGGGCTGGGGGTCGCACTAGCGGCAACCCTGCGTCGCGACCTGATGCTGTTGATGCGGCGTCGCAGTGAGGTGATGAACCCGCTGGTGTTCTTCGCCCTGGTGATCACGCTGTTCCCTCTGGGTATCTCGCCGGACGCCGAGCTGCTCGCCACCGTTGCCCCGGGACTGTTATGGGTGGCGGCACTGCTGGCGACGCTGCTGTCGCTGGACTCGCTGTTTCGCGCCGACTTCGAGGACGGCTGCCTCGAGCAGCTGCTGCTGTCGCCCCAGCCGCTGGCGCTGCTGGTGATGGCCAAGGTGGCGGTGCACTGGTTGCTGACCGGCCTGCCGCTGGCGCTGATGGCGCCGCTGCTGGGCATCACCCTGGCACTGCCGGCTGGCAGCTACGGCATACTCTCGCTGTCGCTGGCGCTGGGCACCGCCAGCCTGAGCCTGATCGGTGCCATCGGCGCGGCACTGACGGTGGGCCTGGCCCGCGGCGGCGTACTGCTGTCGCTGCTGGTGCTGCCGCTCTACGTGCCGGTGCTGATCTTTGGCACCGGGGCGGTGCAGGCCGCACTGCTGGGCGATGCGCTGGCCGCGCATCTGGCGATTCTTGGCGCGCTGCTGGCCGGCGCGCTGATGCTGGCGCCCTGGGCCATCGCCGCGTCACTGCGTATCAGTATCAACGGTTGAGAGGTTGAGAGGCATGTGGGCCTTTATTAACAAGTTGCGTTCCCCCAAGTGGTTCTACGCTATCAGCGCGCGGCTGCAGCCCTGGTTCTGGGCGGCGGCGGCGCTGCTGATCGCTGCGGGTAGCATCTGGGGCCTGGCCTTTGCGCCGGCCGATTACCAGCAGGGCAACAGCTTCCGGATCATCTACGTCCATGTGCCGGCGGCGTTCCTGGCCCAGTCGATCTTCGTCAGCCTGGCGGTCGCGGCGGTGGTGTTCATGGTATGGAAGATCAAGATCGCCGACATGGCCGCCGCGGTGATGGCACCGCTGGGCGCGGCGATGACCTTTATCGCGCTATTTTCCGGTGCGGTGTGGGGAGTACCCACCTGGGGTACCTGGTGGATGTGGGACGCGCGCCTGACCTCGATGCTGATCCTGCTGTTCCTGTACTTTGGCGTGATCGCCCTGCGCGGTGCCTTCGCCAGCCGCGACAGTGGCTCGAGGGCCGCCTCGGTGCTGGCCATGGTGGGGGTGATCAATATTCCGATCATCAAGTATTCGGTGGAGTGGTGGCATACCCTGCACCAGCCGGCGACCTTTACCGTCACCGGCCGCGCGGCGATGCCGATGGAGATGTGGGCGCCGCTGCTGCTGATGGTGCTGGGCTTCTACAGCTTCTTCATCGCCCTGACGCTGATGCGTACCCGCAACGAGATCCTGCGCCGCGAGTCGCGCAAGCGCTGGGTACGTGACCTGGCCGGAGGAGAGCACTGATGGCGTTCGCCTCACTCCAGGACTTCTTTGCCATGGGCGGCCACGCCCCCTACGTGTGGTCCGCCTGGGCGGTGACCGCGCTGCTGCTGCTGGGATCGGTAGTGCATGCGCGGGCCGAACGCCGTCAATTGATCCGTGATCTGCAACGACGTGAACGCAGGGAGCGCCGTGTCGGAAGCGAACCAGCGAGGAACCTAGCCGATGACACCTAAACGCAAGCAGAAGCTCTTCATCATCCTGGGGCTGATGTCGCTGGCGGCGATCGCCGTCGGCCTCACGCTGTTCGCCCTGCGCAGCAACATCAACCTGTTCTTCAGTCCGGTGCAGATCGCCGCCGGTGACGCCCCCTACGAGCGCACCATCCGTGCCGGGGGCATGGTTCAGGAGGGCTCGGTGTCGCGCAATGCCGAGAGTCTCGACGTCGAGTTCACCGTGACCGACTATGTCGACGAGGTGCGCGTACACTTCAATGGTATCCTGCCCGACCTGTTCCGTGAGGGGCAGGGCGTGGTGGTGGTCGGCGAACTGCAGCCCGACGGTTGGATCCGCGCCAACGAGGTGCTGGCGCGTCACGACGAGAACTACATGCCGCCGGAAGTCGCCCAGGCGCTGGAAGAGGCAGGCTACTCGCCGGCCGATTTCCAGGCCAAGGCCGCCGAGGTCGGTAAACGACTCGAAGCCCAGGGCGAGTACGACGACAACGGCGCTAGCCAGTACTGATCCGGAGCCGCCATGCTGATCAAGATGATTCCCGAAATCGGCCACTTCGCGCTGGTGATCGCGCTGCTGCTGGCGATCGTCCAGGGCACCCTGCCGCTGGCCGGGGCCACCACCCGGCGCCCGCTGTGGATGGCCTTCGCGCGGCCCATGGCTGCCGGCCAGTTCCTGTTCGTGGCGATCGCCTACGCCTGTCTCACCGCCAGCTACATGCTCGACGACTTCAGCGTGGCCAACGTCGCCAACAACTCCAACTCGATGCTGCCCTGGTACTACAAGTTCAGCGCGGTATGGGGCAACCATGAGGGCTCGGTGCTGCTGTGGAGCCTGATGCTGGCCGGCTGGGGCTTCGCCGCCAGTCGCTTCTCCAGGGACCTGCCGGAAGACATGGTGGCGCGGGTGCTGGGGGTGATGGGCCTGGTCTGCGTAGGCTTCCTGCTGTTCATCCTGGCTACCTCCAACCCCTTCGAGCGGCTGCTGCCCAACATGCCGTCCGACGGCGCCGACCTCAACCCGCTGCTGCAGGACTTCGGCCTGATCATCCACCCGCCGATGCTGTACATGGGCTATGTGGGCTTTTCGGTGGTCTTCGCCTTCGCCATTGCCGCGCTGCTCGGTGGCCGCCTGGACGCCGCCTGGACGCGCTGGGCGCGGCCCTGGACCAACCTGGCCTGGGCCTTCCTCACCGTGGGCATCGCACTGGGCAGCTGGTGGGCCTACTACGAGTTGGGCTGGGGCGGCTGGTGGTTCTGGGATCCGGTGGAGAACGCCTCGCTGCTGCCGTGGCTCACCGGCACCGCGCTGATGCACTCGCTGGCGGTGACCGAGAAGCGCGGCTCGTTCAAGAGCTGGACGGTGCTGCTGGCGATCTTCACCTTCTCGCTGTCGCTGCTCGGCACCTTCCTGGTGCGCTCCGGGGTGCTGACCTCGGTGCACGCCTTCGCCAACGACCCCTCGCGCGGCTTCTTCATCCTGATGCTGCTCACCGTCACGGTGGGGCTGTCGCTGCTGATCTTCGCCCTGCGCGCGCCGCGGGTGCGCCACACCGTGGGCTTCAACTGGGTCTCGCGTGACTCCCTGCTGCTGGTCAACAACATCATGCTGGTGATCGTTACCGTCACCGTGCTGCTGGGCACCGTCTACCCGCTGCTGCTCGATGCCCTGGGCTTTGGCAAGATCAGCGTCGGCCCGCCCTACTTCAACGCCCTGTTCGTGCCGCTGACGGTGTTGATGTGCGTGTTCATGGGTCTCGGCCCGGGGGCGCGCTGGAAGAGCATGTCGGCCCGCGACCTGGGGCGCCGCGTGGCCCTGGCCGGGGTGGCAGCGCTGGTGCTGGGGGCGCTGCTGCCGCTGATCTTCGCCGAGCAGTGGAACCTGTGGGTGGCGATCGGCCTGATCACTGCGCTGTGGATCGTGCTGCCGATGTTCCGCGACCTCTACGACAAGACACGTAGCGCCAGCTCGTTCGGCGCCGGACTCAAGAAGCTGTCGCTGGCCTACTGGGGCATGCAGCTCGGCCACCTGGGGGTGGCGGTGACCATCGTCGGCGTGGCGGTGGTTTCGCACTACAACGTCGAGCGCAGCGTGCGCATGGGACCGGGCGATACCGTCCAGGTGGCCGGCTACGAGTTCACCATGACCAACCTGCAGTCCCGCCGTGGCCCCAACTTCCTGGCTGATACCGCCACTATCGAGGTCAGCCGCGTGGGCAGCGAGCGTAGCTTCGAGATGCGCCCCGAGAAGCGCCTCTACATCGCCCGCGGCATGCCGATGACCCAGGTCGCGCTGCGCCCCGGCTTCCTACGCGACCTCTACGTGGCGATGGGCGAGGAGCTCGACGGCGACGACTGGGCGATGCGCATCCAGTACAAGCCGTTCGTGCGCTGGCTGTGGCTGGGCGCGCTGCTGATGGCCGCCGGGGGCATCCTGGCCATCGCCGACCGCCGCTATCGCCGCCGGCGCAGCGCCGAGGCGCCCCGCGAGGCTGACGCGGTGGCCCGGGAGGCGCACGCATGAATCGTCGCCTGATCCTGCTGCTGCCGCTGCTGATCTTCCTGGTGCTCGGGGTGTTCCTGTATCGCGGCCTGTCGCTGGACCCCTTCCACCGCGACTCGGCGCTGCTGGCCCGCGAGTTCCCGGCCTTCGACATGGTCACCCTCGAAGACCCCGAACGGCGGGTCGACCCGTCGCTGTTCGACGGCGAGGTGACCCTGGTCAATGTGTGGGGCGAGTGGTGCCCGGCCTGCAAGCAGGAGATGCCGCAGCTGCTCGACCTGGCCGACCGCGGTGTGCGGCTGGTCGGGGTCAACTACCGCGATACTCGCGACAAGGGGCTCGGCTTCCTCGAGGAGTTCGGCAACCCCTTCGAGGTCAACATCTTCGATCCCGACGGCGAGCTGGGCTTCGACCTGGGTGTCTACGGTGCCCCGGAGACCTTCCTGGTCGACCGCGACGGGGTGATCCGTTATCACCACACCGGGTACATCGACCCCAGCGACGTCCGCGACCACATCCTGCCGGAGGTGGAAAAATGGCAGTAATCCGACACGCCACACTTGTGCTGATACTGACCCTGATCGCCGGTCTGAGCTGGGCGGGGGGCATCGAGATACGCGAATTCGACGACCCGGTCATGGAGCAGCGCTATAGCAGCCTGACCGCCTCGCTGCGCTGTCCGCTGTGCGAGAACCAGGCCATCGACGACTCTGACGCGCCGATCTCCGGCGACATGCGCGAGCAGGTCTACGTGATGCTGCAGGATGGCCGCTCGGACATCGAGATCCTCGATCACATGACCACGCGCTTCGGCGACTACGTGCTCTACAATCCGCGTCTCGAGGGCCGTACCCTGCTGCTGTGGGGGCTGCCCGGCACGCTGGTGGTGCTGGGTGGTGTGCTGGTGGTGGTGATCGTGCGGCGGCGGCGCAACGCCTCGGCGCAGGCCCTGTCCGCCGAGGAGCGCGCGCGCCTCGATGAACTGATCAACCGCGAGAGGACACCATGACGTTACTGTGGGCCGCCTTTGCCCTGCTGTTGTTGCCTGCTGGCTGGCTGTTGATCGCGCCGCTGCGTGGGGCTCGTCGGCTGCACGACGCCCAGCACGAGTTCGAGAGCAACGACCGCACCGCCGAGCAGAACGTGGCGATCTACCAGCGTCGTTTGACCTCGCTGGAAGCGGCGCTGGAACGCGGTGATATCGATCAGGCGCGCTTCGACGAGGACCGTCTCGATCTCGAGCGCAGCCTGCTCGAGGACACCGAGAACCTCAAGCGCGCTCCGCTCAAGGCCGCCGCCGACGGGCGTATCGTGGTGCCGGTGCTGCTGGTGCTGGTGGTCATCGCCAGCGTGCTGTGGTACCAGCACGAGGGCGCCGAGGGCGACCTGGCCCTGCACGCCGCCCAGCAGGAGGTGCGCGAGCACCCCCAGGGCTCCCGCGAGATGATGATCGAGCGTCTGGAAGAGGAGGCTGCGCGCCAGCCGGATAACGTCAACGTCTGGTACTCGCTGTTTCCGCTGTATCGCGATGCCAACCGTCCCACCCAGGCGCTGGATGCCATCGAGCGCCTGATCGAGATGGAGGGGCGTGAGCCCTCGCTGCTGGCACAGAAGGCGCAGCTCCAGTACTTCGTTGCCCAACGCCAGATGAACGATGAGATTCGCGCGCTGGTCAATGAGACCCTCGAGCTCGACCCGCGTCAGCCCACCGTGCTCGGCATGCTGGGTATCAACGCCTTCGACGAGGGGCGCTACGAGGACGCCATCGGCCACTGGCGTCGCGCCATCGCCGGTTACGACGACCCCGGCTCCGCCGCGGCGCTGCGCGAGGGTATCGCCGCCGCCCAGGAGCGCCTGGGCTTGTCGCAGGATGAGCTCGAGGCGGACGTCAGCGAAGGCCCCGGGGTGCGCGTCGAGGTCAGCCTCGCCGAGGCACTGCGTGATCGAGTCGACGACGAGGCCACGGTATTCGTGGTCGCCCACGACCCCGACGGCGAAGGCCCGCCGCTGGCGGTGGCTCAACTGCTGGTCGGCGAGCTGCCGACCACGGTGACGCTCAGCGACGCCAACGCCATGAGCGACCAGGGCCGCATCTCCCAGGTCAACCAGGCGCGGCTGATGGTGCGCGTCTCGCCCAGCGGCCAGGCCACCCCGCAGCCCGGCGACCTGTTCGGTGACCACGATGCGGTACCCGTTGGTGCCACCGGCGGCGATGCCGTCCCGGTGGTCATCGATCGCGTCTTCGAATAACGGAGGCCGACTGCCGCCATGCGTCTCACCTCGATCAAGCTGGTTGGCTTCAAGTCCTTCGTCGATCCGGTGACGGTGCCCTTCGACGGCAACATGACCGCCATCGTCGGGCCCAACGGCTGCGGCAAGTCCAACGTCATCGACGCGGTGCGCTGGGTAATGGGCGAGTCGTCGGCCAAGACCCTGCGCGGCGAGTCGATGACCGACGTCATCTTCAACGGCTCCACCGGCCGCAAGCCGGTGGGCCAGGCCTCCATCGAGCTGCTGTTCGACAACCGCGACGGCGGCATGGGCGGCATGTACGCCCAGTACGCCGAGATCGCCGTCAAGCGGGTGGTGACCCGCGACGCCCAGTCGAGCTACTTCTTCAACGGCCAGAAATGCCGGCGCCGCGATATCGCCGACCTGTTCATGGGCACCGGCCTGGGGCCGCGCTCCTATGCCATCATCGGCCAGGGCATGATCTCGCGGCTGATCGAGGCGCGCCCCGACGATCTGCGCGCCACCCTCGAGGAGGCCGCGGGCATCTCCAAGTACAAGGAGCGGCGCCGCGAGACCGAAAATCGCATGCGTCGCACCCAGGAGAACCTGGAGCGCCTCGAGGACATCCGCGACGAGCTCGACAAGCAGCTCGAGCGCCTCAAGCGCCAGGCCGAGGCGGCCAAGCGCTACCAGTCCCTCAAGCAGCAGGAACACCGTCTCAAGGGTGAGCTGGCGCTGCTGCGTGGCCGCGCGCTGCGCGCCGAGCAGGGCGAGCAGGAGGCCCGCGTGCGTGACCTGGAGACCGCCGTGGAGCGCGAGCTGCTCGGCGCCCGCCAGTGCGAGACGCGCCTCGAGGAGGCGCGTCTCGAGCACGACGGCCTCAGCGAGCAGCTGGAGGCCTGCCAGGCGCGCTTCTACGAAACCACCGCCGCCATTGCCCGCCTCGAGCAGCAGCTCGAGCACGCCCGCAGCCGCGACCAGCAGCTGGCCCGCGACCTGGAGAGCGCCCACCAGGAGCTGGCCGAACTCGGCCGGCTCGGCGAGGCCGATGGTCTGCGTCTCACCGAGCTCGACGAACAGATCGCCGACCTGGGGCCGCAACAGGAGGCGGTCGCCGAACAGCTCGAGGAGCTCGAAGCGGCGCTGGACGAGGCCGAGCAGCGCCAGCAGCAGACCAGCGAACGCTGGGAAGCCTTCAACGACGGCCATCGTGACGCCAGCCGCGACGCCGAGCGCGCCCAGGAGCGCATTGCCAGCCTCGAGCGCGGTCTGGAGTCGCTGACCCAGGAGCGCCAGCGTCGCCAGCAGCAGCGTAGCGAGCTGCCCGATGCCGGCGAGCTGCGCGAACAGCGTGACATGCTCGCCGAGCAGCTCGCCGAGCTGGATCTCGAACAGCAGGCGCTGGCTGAGCAGCGCGACACCCAGCTGGTGCGGCGTGACGCGGCCCGCCAGCGCCTTGAGCAGGACGAAACACAGCGCGAGACGCTGCGCCAGCAGCGCAGCCAGCGCCAGGGCGAAATGGCCTCGCTGGAGGCGCTGATCGAGGCGGCACTGGTCGATAGCGATGCGGCACTCACCCAGCACCTCGACGACCACGGCCTGGGCGAGGCGCAGCAGCTCGGCGAGCGGCTCGAGGTCGCCGCCGGCTGGGAGGACGCGGTTTCCTGGGTGCTGGCGCCCTGGCTTTCTGCGCGGCTGGTCGACCTGCCCGCCGCCGCGTCGGCACTCGACGGCCTCGACGGCGGCGAACTGGCACTGCTCGACGCCAGTGGCGCCGCCACCACGCCGCCCTCCGGCAGCCTGGCCGCTGAAGTCGCCGGTGCCGGTGCTTGCCAAGTGCTGCTGGCCAACATCCTCACCGTCGACTCGGCTGGCGAGGCCTGGCAGCGGCGCGCCGAGCTGGCCCCGGGGCAGAGCCTGATCAGCCGCGACGGACTGTGGCTCGGCCACGGTTGGGCGCGGCGCCGCGCTGGCCAGCAGCACGCCGACAGCCTGCTCGCCAGCCGCCGCCGCCGCGACGAGATCGCCGCCACGCTGGAGGACCTCAACGCCCAGCTCGCCGAGCTCGATGCCAGCGTGGACGCCAGCCGCGAGGCCAGTCGCGAGGCCGAGGCGGCGCTGGAGGCCTGCCGTCAGCCGGAAGCCGAGCTGCAGCGTCGCCGCCAGCAGTTGGCCCTCGAGGAAGCCAACCTGGCCACGCGGCTCGAGCACCTCGACGGCCGCAGCCGCGAGCTCGACGCCGAGCTGGCCGACCTGGCGGAGCGCCATGCGGCGCGCCTGCTGGAGCTCGAAGAGGCCCGCGAGACCTGGCAGCAGGCAATGACGCGCCTGGAAGCCAGCGGCGCCACCCGCGAGCAGCTCGAGCGCGAGCGCCGCGACGCCGGCGAGGCGCTGCAGGCGCTACGGGTTCGCCAGCGTCCGCTCAGCGAGCGCCGCCAGCAGCTGGCCCTCGAGCTGCAGCGCTTGACCACCGAGCGCGCCGGCCTGGTCCAGCAGCGTGGCCGCAGCGCGGAGAGTCGCGCGCGGCTCGAGGAGAAGTGCGCCGAACTCACCGCCAGCCGCGAGGCCCTGCATGAGCCCGAAGACGTCGAACGCGAGCGCCTCGAGGAGCTGTTCGAGCAGCGCGAGCGTCACGAGCAGGCGCTCAACGCCTGCCGTGACCAGGCCGCCGAACTCAGCGAGCGGCTGCGCAAGGACGAGCTCGAGCGTCAGAACCACGAGCGCAATCTGGAAGGCGTGCGCGAGCGCCTGCAGGAGGCGCGGCTGCAGGTTCAGGCGCTCAAGCTCAAGGCCGATGCCCAGGACGAGCAGCTCGGCGAGCTGGGGCATGACGCCGCGGCGCTGGCCGAGCGGCTCGACCCCGAGGCCACCGAATCGGCCTGGCAGGCGCATCTCGAGGGCCTGGGCGAGAAGGTTCGTCGGCTGGGGGCGATCAACCTCGCTGCCATCGAGGAGTACGACCAGCAGGCCGAGCGACGCGACTACCTGGAGGCCCAGCAGGCCGAGCTCAGCGAGGCGCTGGAAACCCTGGATCGGGCGATTCGCAAGATCGATCAGGAGACCCGGACGCGCTTCAAGCAGACCTTCGATCAGGTCGACGCCGGTCTACAGACGCTTTTCCCCAAGGTCTTCGGCGGTGGCACCGCATGGTTGACGCTCACCGGCGAGGATTTGCTCGAGACCGGGGTGGCGATCATGGCCAGGCCGCCGGGGAAGAAAAACAGCACCATTCATTTGCTGTCGGGGGGAGAAAAAGCCCTCACCGCGTTGTCACTGGTATTTGCCATCTTCCAACTCAATCCGGCACCCTTCTGTATGCTTGATGAAGTCGATGCGCCACTCGACGATGCCAATGTCGGTCGTTATGCAGCGCTGGTAAAAGAGATGTCAGAGACCGTACAGTTCATATATATCACCCACAACAAGATCGCCATGGAGGCTGCCGAACGCTTGATGGGGGTGACCATGCAGGAGCCGGGCGTGTCGCGACTGGTTTCCGTGGGTGTCGAGGAAGCCGCGGAGCTGGCAGAAGCCTGAAGCGCTTGCACCACAACAGCAAACACGTTAACAAGGAAGAAACACGATGAAGGTCAAGGATAGACGCAGGGCATTTGCACTAGGCGCCACCGCTTGGCGATTTATCATTCACCAAGTGTGATAGATAAGCTTGACATTCAAAAAAGTGGCCCTTTTTTTGGTAATCGCGCTATGCTGGTGACGAACAACTTATCAGGCATGGCGCCTTAGCAAACAGGCAAGATGACCCATGGAACTAAGAGAGTGGCTGATCATCCTGGGGCTGGCCCTGGTGACCATCATCGTCGTTGACGGTGTGCGTCGTCTTCAGCGTCAGCGTCGCGTGCCCAGATTGGACCGGGTCGACACACGATCCCGCGGTAGCAATCGGGTAGACATGGACCTCGACGACGAGGCCAAACAGGCCGAGATCAATTGGGAGCTGCCCAACGGCGGCGCCCGGGTGATTCGCCCTGCCGCATCGGAGCAGGTCGCGGCCAAGCCCAAGCTGAAGCGCCAGGAGCATCCTGGCGCCTCGCGGGTATTGGCCGAGTGGCGTGACAAGACGCGGGATTCGACCAGCGCGTCTGCTACCGGCAGCGTGGCGCCTCAGCGCCAGGCGGCCGAGTCCAGTCACGCCTCGACGCCTCAGGCGCCTGCCAGCGCCCCTGCAGCGGCGGTTCCCCCGCAGCAAGCGACGGCACCTGCTGCAGCCTCTAGTGATGCAGCGCCCCGCGCCGAACCGACCCACGACGTGGAGCAGCCGCGCGCCGAGCGGCACCACGCCGAGCCGGCGCCCGACGCCACGCCTCGTGCGAGCCAGCCTCAGGCTGCGTCTGAAGCGGCGCCCGAGCCTGCCGCCAGCGAAACGCCCAAGGCTGCAGCACGGGCCGAGGCGACGCGAACCGAGGAGCCGGCGCGTACCGAGCCGACGCTATCGGCGCTGGATGCCGACGAGGCTCCGCAGGTCGCCGCCGAGCCGCTGGCCGCGGATCCCGAGGATCATGACGAGCATCACGACGCCGAGCGCTATCGGCTGGTCGATCTCGAGGGCATGACCGATTCGTTCAAGGAACGCTCGACCCAGGTCGGCGCGTCGATGCAGCGTTTCGGCTCCTCGATGAAGCAATCCCTTGCCGCTCGCAAGGAGCAGCGCAAGAAGGACAAGCTCGAGAAGGCGCGTCTCAAGGCCGAGAAGCAGGCCCGCGAGGCTAGCCGTCGCAAGCAGGCCGAGGCCGAGAAGGCTGCCAAGCTGGCCGCCGAGCGCGAGCAGGAAGCCGCTCGCCAGGCCGAGCTTCGTGAGCAGCAGGCGATCGATGCCCAGGACCAGGACGATCCGCTGTTCGCGCCGAGCCGCTTGCATCATGTCGACAGCCGCTACGCCGATCCGGCCTCAGAAGAAGCCGCCAGCGTGCAGCGGCCGGTGGACGACTCGGCCTATGAATCGCGCCCCGGCGCCGCGCATGAGCCGGCCGTCAGCTCGCACCCGGTGGTCGAGAAGGCGCTGCGTCACGACATCAACGTCGAGCATGCTCGCGATACCCTGAGCCACGCCGAGGAAGTCATCGTCATCAGCATCATGTCGCGTGACGAGCAGGGCTTCAGCGGCTCGGCGCTGCTCGACCTGATGCTCGCCTGCGGCCTGCGCTACAGCAGCGACATGGGCATCTTCAACCGCTTCGAGACTGAGGACGCCGAGAGCGAACTGCAGTTCTCGATGGTCAACGTGGTCAAGCCCGGCACCTTCCCGCTGGATACCATGGATGAGTTCCGCACCCCTGGGGTGACGCTGCTGATGCCGCTGCCCGGGGCGGTGGACACCGCCGCCGCCTTCGAGGCGATGGTCGAGACCGCCATGGTCATCGTGCGCCACCTCGGCGGCGAACTGAAGGACGAGAACCGCAGCGTGATGACCGCGCAAACCGTCGAGTTCGCCCGCCAGCGGGTGCAGGAGTTCGAGCGCCGCCACCGGCTGCATCGCTACCAGGCGAATTAGCGCCCAGTGGCAGCTCAACGACTCCAAGTCCGTAGCTACTCGAGCGAAGGACACCGGGGACAGGCCGCAGAGGAGGTTTGCGCCATGGGTGAGGAGGATTCCTCCGAACGGGCTGGCCATGGATGGCCAGCCCCGGTCCTGCAAGCGGAGCAGGATGCGATAGCGCAGCAGGGCGCAAGGTAGCGCCCAGGGACGGGTTTACAGCGCCTCCTCGCAGGCCTGTCGACGGATAAGTCCTCTCAGCGGCGTCCTTGCCAACAACCCCCGGTATATCCCACCGGGGGTTGTTGCTTTGGTAAGCTAGGCGGCAATTACTATTGGCTTCGAGCTTCGATGCCCCCGCATGTATTGAGACTCCCGATTCAATGACCCAACCCGATCCCAAGATCCGCGACGAGATCGCCCGCCTGCGCGCCGAACTCGACGACGCCAATCATCGCTATTACGTGCTCGATGAACCACGTCTTACCGATGCCGACTACGACCGCAAGCTGCGTCGCCTCCAGGAACTCGAGGATGAATACCCCGACCAGGTGACGCTGGATTCGCCCACCCAGCGGGTCGGCGCCGCGCCGGCCGACGGCTTTCCCGAGGTACGGCACGCGGTGCCCATGCTGTCGCTGGGCAACGCCTTCGACGACGAGGAGCTGAGGGCTTTCGTCAAGCGCGTCGGCGAGCGCCTCGAGCATGACGGCGAACAGCTTACCTACTGCTGCGAACCCAAGCTTGACGGTGCCGCGGTGTCGCTGGTTTACGAGCACGGCGTGCTGGCCTTCGGCGCCACCCGCGGCGACGGCCGCACCGGGGAAGGCATTACCTCCAACCTCAAGACCTTGCAGTCGATCCCCTTGAAGCTGCGCGGCAAGGCGTGGCCCGAGTTGCTGGAGGTGCGCGGTGAAGTCACCATGCGCCACGCCGACTTCGAAGCCATGAACGGCAAGGCCCGCGAGGAGGGCGGCAAGGTCTTTGCCAATCCGCGCAATGCTGCCGCCGGCAGCCTGCGCCAGCTCGACCCGGCAATCACCAAGACCCGGCCGCTGGAGTTCACCGCCTACCAGGTGGCGCGGATCGACATGGCCAACATTGACGATAGTGTGATTTCAACTCATAGCGCACAGATGAAACGGCTAGGTGAGTGGGGCTTTCGCACCAGCCGCGAACTGACCACGGTGGTCGGCAGCCAGGGGCTGATCGACTACTGCCGGCGCCTCGGCGAGCGGCGCGATGCGCTGGGCTACGATATCGACGGCGTGGTGATCAAGGTCGACGACCTGCGCCTGCAGCGCGAGCTGGGCTTCGTGGCCCGCGCGCCGCGTTGGGCAGTAGCCTACAAGTTTCCCGCCCAGGAGCAGACCACCCGGCTCAACGACGTCGAGTTCCAGGTCGGCCGCACCGGGGCGATTACCCCGGTGGCGCGCCTCGAGCCGGTCAGCGTGGCCGGGGTCACGGTCTCCAACGCCACCCTGCATAACGCCGATGAGATCGCCCGGCTGGGGGTGATGATCGGCGACACCGTGAGCATCCGCCGTGCCGGCGACGTGATCCCCCAGGTGGTGCGGGTGCTTGAGGAGCAGCGCTCGGTGGATGCCCGCGAGATCGTGTTTCCCGAGCGCTGCCCGGTGTGCGACTCAGCCATCGAGCGGGTCGAGGGCGAGGTTGCGGCGCGCTGCAGTGGCGGCCTTTACTGCGCCGCCCAGCGCAAGGAGGCGCTCAAGCACTTCGCTTCACGGCGTGCGCTGGATATCGACGGCCTGGGCGAGAAGCTGATCGACCAGCTGATCGAGCGCGACTGGGTCAAGACGCCCGCCGACCTGTTCCGGCTCGACGCCGAACATCTCGCCGAGCTGCCGCGGATGGGCCAGAAGTCCGCCGAGAATCTGGTGGCGGCGCTGCAGCGTGCCAAGGCGACCACGCTTGCCCGCTTCATCTACGCGCTGGGCATCCGCGAGGTGGGCGAGGCCACCGCCGGCAACCTGGCCAGCCACTTCGGCACCCTGCAGGCGCTGATGGACGCCGAGCAGCAGGATCTCGAAGCGGTCAACGATGTCGGCCCCATCGTCGCCGCCCACGTCCACGGCTTCTTCCGCGAGCCGCACAACCGCGAGATCATCGACGACCTGCTCGGCTGCGGCCTGCGTTGGGAGGAGCAGGAGATCGGCGAGCGGCCCCAGCCGCTGGCAGGCGAAACCTGGGTGCTCACCGGCACCCTCGAGAACCTGACCCGCGACGAAGGCAAGGCGCGACTCCAGGCCCTCGGCGCCAAGGTCGCCGGCAGCGTCTCCAAGAAGACCGCCTGCGTGGTGGCCGGACCAGGCGCCGGCAGCAAGCTGGCCAAGGCCGAGGAGCTGGATGTGGCGGTGATCGACGAGGCCGAGTTCCTGACTCGGCTGGCGCGCTGGGAGGCCGGTGGCTCTGACCAGTTATACGCGGATCAGGCAGACGAGGAGCAGATATCATGAGCGGACGTTTCGTGGAAGTGCCCCACGCCATGCTGCCCGGCGAGACCCTGGATGCGCTGCTCGAGGCCTTCGTGACCCGCCAGGGCTACGACACTACCGACACCTCCGGCGACGGCATGCGTGGCTGGACGGCCCAGCTCAAGCAGCAGCTCGTCCGCGGCGAACTGCTGATCGTCCACGACCTGCAGACCGAGACCACCGAGGTGATGACCCTGGCCCAATGGCGTAGCTTCGGCCGCGATATCGCCGACGATGAAGAGACCTAGACACTCACCACCGCTCGTTCAATTGCCCCGAATCAGCTCGCGGATCAGCCGCCGCCCGGGGTGCAGTTGATCGGCTAGCGCCGCGGGCAGCGGCAGCGGCTCGTCACAGATTCTCGACGCGATCAGCTCGGCGCACAGCGGCGCGCTGGCCAGCCCCCGCGAGCCGTGGGCGGCGCTGATCCATAGCCCGCCATGATGCGCCCCAGGCGTGGCGGGAACACGCTTGGCGTCCTTGGCTAGGGCAGCGTAGTCGCGTTGCCAGGCCGCGGCGTCGGGCACCGGGCCGGCGTAGGGGAGCTTGTCGGGGCTCGCCGCGCGCACCGCGGCGCGTCCCTGCATCTGTGCCGGGGCCAGGTCGGCGCCGGCCTCGCGCAGCGCCTCGAGGTAGCCGGGCAGGGTGCGCTCGAGCTCGGCCAGGTTGACGGCGTGGTCCGCCTCGCGCAGTTCGTCGCTCTCGTCATGGGGCGCGAAGGTGGCGCCGAAGGTCAGCCGGCCGTCGCAGGGCGGCGGCACATAGCCGCCAGCGCAGATCACGCGGCTCGGCGCAGGCGCCCCCAGCGGCAGTGCGACCTGGCTGACCTGGCCGCGGATCGGCTGCAGCGGCAGGCTCGCGGTCTGGGCGAAGCGGTTGGCGAGCTGGGCGGTGGCGATCACCACCTGGTCGGCGTCGAGCCAGGCGCCGTCAGTCAGCGTTAGGCGCCAGCCGTCGGCCTGCGGCGTCACTGCCTCCACCTCGCCACGCTGAAAGCCCACCCCCGGGGTGGCGGCGAGGCGCCGGCACAGCGCCTGGGGCCGCACCCAGCCGGCGGCGGGGTAATCCAGTGCCCGCTCGGCGGCGAACAGTGCGGCCGGCAGCCCGCTGCGCTTGGCCAGCGAGTCGTCATCCACTCCCTCCACCACCGTCTCAGGCAGCGCATGCTGGGCCAGAAAGCGCCCCTGGCGCTCGGCCTCGCGGGCGTCGTTGGCCAGCTGCAGCACGCCGCTGGCCTGCCACAGCGCGCCCTCGGGATCGAGCGCCTCGAGCCAGCGGCGGCTGTGCAGCAACCCGGCCAGGTAGACCCGGCTGTGCACATTGGGCGCCACCGCCAGCTTGATGTATAGCGCTCCCTGGGCGTTGCCCGAGGCGCCGGCGCCGGGTGCGTCGCGGTCGAGCAGGGTCACCGCCACGCCGCGCTTGGCCAGGGCGTGGGCCACGCTGGCACCGGCCAGCCCGGCGCCGATCACCGCAACATGACGCGCCGGCTTCGGCAGCGGCGGGGTAAACCAGGGCGTCGCACGGCGGACGTCGTCCCGGAGCGGTTGATCTATCTCACCGGTCAGCATCTCGCGCTTGCGGCCGAACCCGGGAACCTTGCGCCAGGCGAAGCCGGCAGCCTTCAGGCCGCGCTTGACCACACCGGCGCAGGTAAAGGTGGCGAAGGTGGCGCCGCGGTGGCTGTGACTCGCCATGGCCTCGAACAGCGCCGGCTGCCACATCTGTGGATTCTTCGACGGCGCAAAGCCGTCGAGGAACCAGGCGTCGACGCGGCCGTCGAGGGCCGCCAGGCACTCGGCGCTGTCGCCGAAGTGCAGGTCCAGCGTCACCCGCGGGTCGAGCCACAGGCGGTGCACACCGGCGACCGGCTCGGGCCACTGGGCGACCAGGCTGGCGACGCTGTCGGCGAAATCGGGCCAGGCGGCCAACGCCCGGGCCAGGTCGTCGCGGGTCAGCGGATGCTTCTCGGTGGAGACCAGATGCAGGCGTGCTTCGGGGGGCGCGTGGCGGTCAAAACAGGCCCAGGCGCAGAGCATGTTGAGGCCGGTGCCGAAGCCGGTCTCGCCGATCACGAAGGGACGCGCTTCGCGCCATTCCCGGAACCGCCGCGGCAGGTCGTTGCCGGCGATGAACACGTGCTGGGTCTCGGCGCGACCGTCCTGGCGCGAGAAGTAGACATCGCCGAAGGTCAGCGAGTGGGGCGTTTCCAGGTCGCCGTCGTCGCGCTGCCAGTCGAGGCGGGCGGTTTCCAGGGCGGCGAGGCTGTCGCGGGGGCGGTCGGTCACCGGTGTGCTCCGGGCGGCGGGGAGTGGTCAAAAATTGAGCAGCCTGCGCCGGGCGGCATCTCATGGCGCCTGCCAAAAGGCGTCCGCGGGCTACTAACAGGGTTTTCCACAGCCACTGTGCATAGTCCGGCTGTGGAAAACCCTTGTTGGGTACAAACCTGGCTGGCGTTAAGGCAGGACTTTCTTGAACGGCTTGACCGTGACCTTGGCATAGACCCCGGCAATCACGTAGGGGTCGGCGTCGGCCCAGGATTGGGCGGCGCTCAGGTCGTCGAATTCGGCCACCACCAGGCTGCCGCTGAAACCGGCGTCGCCGGGGTTGTCGCTGTCCACCGCCGGGTGCGGACCGGCAAGGATCAGGCGGCCCTCGTCGCGCAGCCTCTCGAGGCGGGAGAGATGGTCGGGACGAGCCGCCATGCGCCGTTCGAGGCTGTTCTTCACGTCTTCACTGATGATCGCATAGAGCATCTCAGGGCTTCCTTGAGTAGTGATTGACCCTCTGGCGCGCGGCGCGCACCATGGAACTCCTATTCTGACAAAGACGCCAGTCGGCGTCATGCCAATGACCTCACTCGCGCCACTGCCGGCTGCCCTGGAAGGCGTCGGCGGCATCGATCTGCATATGCACTCCACCGCCTCGGACGGCGCGCTGCCTCCCGCCGAGCTGATGGCGCTGTGCCATGCCCGCGGCCTGGCACGCCTGGCGCTGACCGACCACGACACCGTCGCCGGCGTCGCCGAGGCCCAGGAGGCCGCTCGGATACTGGGCCTGCGCGTGTTGCCCGCCGCCGAACTCTCGACCCAGTGGCGCGGCATGAACATCCATGTGGTGGCGCTGCTGCCCCGGGGCGTGCGCGGCAGCCTCGAAGCGGGGCTTGCCGCCCAGGCCGAGGCCCGCAAGGCGCGCGCCGAGGAGATCGCCCGCCGGCTGGAGAAGCTGGGGCTCGACGACGCCCTGGCTCGCGCCCGCGAGCAGGCCGGCAGCGAGCGTCCGCTGGGGCGCCCTGACTTTGCCCGGGCGCTGGTGGCGGCCGGTCTCACGCCGGACATCAAGACCGCCTTCAAGAAGCACTTGGGCAGCGGCAAGCCCGGCGACGTCAAGGCGCACTGGCCGTTCATCCCCACCGCGGTGGAGTGGATCCGCGATGCCGGCGGCGTGGCCGTGCTGGCCCACCCGCTGCGCTACGGCACCACCCGACGCAAGCGTGGCCTGCTGCTCGACGACTTCAGCGCCGCCGGCGGCGAGGCCGCCGAGCTGATCAGCGGCTACCAGAATGCCGACGCTACCCGCGACCTGGCCCGCCAGCTCGACGAGCGCGGGCTCTACGCCTCGCTGGGCAGCGATTTTCACTTCCCCGGTGGGGCGCTGGCGCCGGGCAGCATGAGCCCTGCGCCGCGCAGCGCGGTCAGGCCGGTGTGGATGCATCCGGCGCTGGCCGACTTCGCAGCGGCTTAGAGATCGCTCTTGGCCGGTTGGCCGATTACGCTGAAACAAACGCGACAAGGAGTCATGCCATGACCCAGTTCTTTCAACTGCATCCTGACAACCCCCAGAAGCGCCTGATCGACCAGGCCCTCACGATCATTCGCCAGGGCGGGGTGGTCGCCTATCCCACCGACTCCGGCTACGCCCTGGGCTGCCACCTCGGTGACAAGAAGGCGATCGAGAAGATCAAGTGGCTGCGCTCGCTGGATGACAAGCACAACTTCACCCTGGTGTGCTCGGACCTGTCCGAGATCGGCACCTACGCCAAGGTCGACAACGCCGTATTCCGCCTGCTCAAGACGCATACGCCGGGGCCCTACACCTTCATCCTCAATGCCACCTCGGAGGTGCCGCGGTTGCTGCTGCACCCCAAGCGCCGCTCGATCGGCGTACGCGTACCGGACCACCGGATCACCCATGCGCTGCTCGCCGCGCTGGGTGAGCCGCTGATGAGCGTGACACTGATCCCGGTCGGCGAGGAGCTGCCGATGACCGACCCCGAGGAGATTCGCGAGCGCTTCGGCGCCCACCTCGACCTGATCATCGACGGCGGCGCCTGCCATCTGGAGCCGACCACGGTGGTCGACCTGCGTGATCTGCCGCCGGTGATCGTGCGCGAAGGGCGCGGCGACCCGGCACCCTTCCAGGTCTGAGCAAGGCCGCCACGCCCCCTCACGCCGGATCGGTGGAGGGGGCGTCGTCGTTGTGTTCCTGCTCGGCGTTGGGATCGGGGCTCTCCTCGTCGAGCCAGGTGCCGCAGCGCAGGCAGTAGCGGGCGCGCTGCTCGTGGCGGTCGTGGCCGCAGCCGGGGCAGGCCTCGTCGGAGTAGCGATCGGCGCGAATCGAGCGAATCACCTCGGCGGAGAATACCCCGGTGGGTACCGCGATGATCGAGTAGCCGAGCAGCATCACCAGGGTTGAGATCGCCTGGCCGAGCGGCGTCACCGGCACGATATCGCCGTAGCCCACCGTGGTCAGGGTGACGATACCCCAGTAGATCGACATCGGGATGCTGGTAAAGCCCGCCTCGCGCGACTCGATGACGTACATCA
This sequence comes from Halomonas socia, assembly GCF_010977575.1. Lineage (GTDB taxonomy): Bacteria > Pseudomonadota > Gammaproteobacteria > Pseudomonadales > Halomonadaceae > Franzmannia > Franzmannia socia. Next base: position 621,339 of record NZ_CP048812.1, on the reverse strand, counting down.
GCGACGAGAACAGCGTCACCATCATCAGCACCGCAAACAGGAACAGCATGATCTGGTGCCAGCTGTTCTTGAGCGACTCGACCAGCAGCCGCCCCTCGCCGACGAACTGCATCAGCCGCAGCACGCGGAAGATACGCAGCACCCGCAGCAGGCGGATCATCACCAACGACTGGGTGCCCGGCACCACCAGCAGCAGCCAGGTGGGTAGGATCGCCAGCAGGTCGACCACGCCGTAGAAGCTCTTGAGGTACTGGTGGGGGCGCTCCAGGCAGTAGATGCGCAGCAGCAATTCCACGCTAAAGGCCAGGGTAAAGCCCCACTCCAGCCAGTAGAACAGCCCGCCGTAGGTAGCGCTCAGGTGCTCGACGCTGTCGAGCATGACGATCAGCACGCTGGCCAGGATGGCAATGATCAGCGCGATATCGAAGCCCTTGGCCAGCGCTGTGTCCGACTCGAAGATGACCTGAAACAGCCGGGTGCGCAGGCCTTCGCCGGCGGGCTTGAGGGTGGGGTGCATGGGATCCTCCCGATCCGTCAGTCGGCGAGCCGCTGCGCCAGGGCCAGCGCCGCCTGGCCGCCGGCGAGATCGAGCCGGCCGCTTGCATCGAGGCCCTCGGCAATGCGCCGGGCCAGGCCCTGAGTGTCGCGAGCATCGGCGCTGGCGGCAAGCCCGGCCAGCGCCGAGTGGGCGGCCTCGAGAAACGCCGGCTGGTGGCTATCGCGAAAGGCGTCGAGGGCGGCCATGGCGCGGTCGAGGCAGTCCCGCGGCGTGGTGTCGTCCGCGGGCAGCACCCACTGGCTGGCGCCCAGCGCCGCGCCGCGGGCCGCCTTGCTGGCCTGGGAGGGGCGCAGCGCAACCCGCTCGGCCAGCGCCGCCGCCAACTGCCACAGCGTGGCGATCTTGCCGGCCTTGAGCTCGAGTTCCAGCTCGCAGATCTCGGCATGCCGTCCGTCGGCGACGATCTCGCCCTCGTCCACGGCCAGCTCGATGCGGCTGTCGTGGTGCTCGAGCTGCCAGGTGAGGCGCTGGAAGTCGGTGCGAAAGCGCGGTGCCAGGGTATCGAGGGTGGCGCGATCCAGGTCGCGCATTGGCGCCAGGGCGGCAAGCCCGGGCAGGTCCAGCGCCGGGCCGTCGATCGGCCACTCCCACTCGCCGCGCTGGGAGAGCCCACCGCTGCCGGCACCGCTGGTCTTGAGCGTCTGCAGATAGCGCCCGCCAACCTGGCGAATGCGCAGCGCTACCCGGGCCTTCTCGAGGGCGCCGTCGGGGGTGTCGAAGTAGGTGTTGCTCAAGCGGCGCGGGCCCTCCGCCCCGCTGGCCAGCAGCGGATGGGCGGGCAGGGCGGCAAGCTCGCCGTGTTCCACGGCGAGCTTGAGTTCGATTTCCTGGCTCATGAGCGAAGGTCCCCTTGGCGCGTATGAGATGACAGTAGGATGAATTTTTCATGACGCTGGGGGTGGCAGTCTCTATACTGTCGCCGCCATTCCCAACTGCGCAAACCGCTCTATGGTAACCACCAATCCGTTCTCGGCGATGTTCGGTCGCTCGCCATTCCAGCCGCTGCTGGCGCATATCGTCAAGGTCAATGAGTGTGCCGACCAACTGCTGCCGTTCTACGACGCCGCGCTCGCCGGCGACTGGGTCGCTGCCGCCCGCCATCGTGAGGCGATCACCGACCTCGAGCACCAGGCCGACGAACTCAAGACCGAGCTACGCCTCAACCTGCCCAACACCCTGTTCCTGCCGGTGTCGCGCTCCGACCTGCTCGACCTGATCAGTGTCCAGGACAAGATCGCCAACAAGGCCCGCGACATTACCGGCATCATGCTGGGGCGCTGCATGACCATGCCACAGCCGCTGGCCCAGCCGATGCGCGACTACCTGGTCACCTCGGTGGCCTCGGTGGCCCAGGCGCGCAAGGCGCTGGAGGAGCTCAAGGAGCTGCTCGAGTCGGGCTTCGGACGCAACGTCACCGAGGTGATGCAGAACCTGATTCGCGACCTGCATGAGCTCGAGCACCAGACCGATGACCAGCAGGTGGCGATACGCCGTCAACTGTTCGAGCTGGAGAGCGAGCTGCCGCCGGTAGACGTGATCTTCCTCTACAAGATCATCGATTGGATCGGCGAACTCTCCGACCGCGCCGAGCGCGTCGGCAGCCGCCTGCAGATCCTCACCGCCCGCTGAGGCCTTGCACGTCGCCTCGTCCTGACCCGACACCTACATAGGACCCGACCCTATGTCGATCATTGCGCAACACGGCGAAATCTTCATCCTCCTGGCGTGTGTCTTCGGTTTCTTCATGGCCTGGGGCGTGGGCGCCAACGATGTCGCCAATGCCATGGGCACCTCGGTGGGCTCCAAGGCGATCACCATCAAGCAGGCGATCATCATCGCCGTGATCTTCGAGTTCCTCGGCGCCTGGCTCGCCGGCGGCGAGGTCACCTCCACCATCCGTGGCGGCATGATCGATCCCGACCTGCTCGACGGCAATCCCGAGCTACTGGTCTACGGCATGCTCTCGGCGCTGCTGGCCGCGGCAATCTGGCTGATGGTCGCCTCGGCGCGGGGCTGGCCGGTCTCCACTACCCACTCCATCGTCGGTGCCATCGTCGGTTTCGGCGCGGTGGGGTTGGGCATAGAGGCGGTGGCCTGGGGCCGGGTCGGTACCATCGCCTCGAGCTGGGTGATATCGCCGCTGCTGGCCGGCAGCATTGCCTTCATGCTGTTCAAGACCGTGCAGTACCTGATCTTCGAGGCCAAGGACCCGTTCGCCGCGGCCAAGCGCTACGTGCCGGTGTACGTCTTCCTGGTCGGCTTCGTGGTCGCCATGGTCACCCTGATCAAGGGCCTGACCCACGTCGGCCTCGACCTCAGCTTCGGCCAGAGCCTCCTGCTGGCGATCCTGTTCGGCCTGGTCATCATGCTGCTCGGGATCGTGCTCGAACGGAGCGCCAACCCCTCGCGCCCGCCCGCCGACGACCACTTCGGCTATGCCGGCGTGGAGCGCGTGTTCGGCGTGCTGATGATCTTCACCGCCTGTGCCATGGCCTTCGCCCATGGCTCCAACGACGTCGCCAACGCGGTCGGGCCACTCGCCGCGGTGATCAGCGTGGTACAGAGCGATGGCGTCATCGACAGCGCCGCACTGGTGCCCTGGTGGGTGCTGATCCTGGGCGGCGGCGGCATCGTCTTCGGCCTGGTCACCTATGGCCACAAGGTGATCGCCACCGTGGGTACCGGTATCACCGAGCTGACCCCCAGCCGCGGCTTCGCCGCGACCCTGGCCGCAGCCACCACCGTGGTGTTGGCCTCGGGCACCGGGTTGCCGATCTCCACCACCCATACCCTGGTCGGGGCAATTCTTGGTGTTGGCCTAGCGCGCGGCATGGCGGCCCTCAACCTGCGGGTAATCGGCACCATCGTGATGTCATGGCTGATCACCCTGCCCGCCGGGGCCGGCCTGGCGATCATGTTTTTCTTCATGTTCAAGGGGATTTTTGGGTAAGGACAAGCCGCGGGCTACGGGCCACGAGCTACGGGCAGAAGCATAATCTGCTCGAAGCTCGAAGCTCGAAGCTCGAAGCTCGAAGCTCGAAGCTCGAAGCTCGAAGCGGCTATACCAGGGCAGTGGTGCCGCGCTTTTGGTTGCTCTGCTATCATCGAGCCTCGACCCCTTCCATTTCCCTGCTGCCGGAGCGCGGCCCTTGAACACTCGCTTTCCCTTCGTCGACTGGTTCCGCAATTCCTCGCCGTATATCAATGCGCACCGCGGGCGAACCTTCGTGATCCTGATCGAGGGCGAGGCCATGGCGCAGGGGCGCGGCGAGCAACTGATCCAGGATCTGGCGCTGCTGCACACCCTGGGGGTGCGGCTGGTGGTGGTGTTCGGCATTCGCCCCCAGGTGAATGCCGCGCTCGAGGCAGCGGGTGTCACCCCCACCCGCCACGACGGCCGCTGGATCGCCGATGGCGCCATCATGGCCTGCGTCGAGCGGGTCGCCGCCGAGCAGCGGCTGTGGCTGGAGGCGCGCCTCTCGCTGGGGCTACCCAACACCCCGCTGCACGGCGTCGAGCTGACCGCGGTGTCCGGCAACCTGGTAATGGCCAAGCCGCTAGGTGTGCGCGAGGGCGTCGACTACGACCACAGTGGCGAGGTGCGCCGGGTGCGCGCCGCGGCGGTCCAGGCGCTGCTCGAGCAGGGCGCGCTGGTGCTGCTGCCGCCGCTGGGCTTCTCGAGCACCGGCGAGGTCTTCGACCTCGATGCCTCGGAGGTTGCCCAGCAGGCCGCGGTGGCGCTCAAGGCCGACAAGCTGATCCTGCTCGGCGAGGCCGACGGCCTGCACGACGAAAGCGGCGCGCTGCAGCGTCAGTTGACTCCGGCCGAGGCCGAGCCGCTACGGCACCGCTCATCGCCGGGCAGTGAACTCGACCGCCACCTGGCGGCGGCCTGCGGCGCGGCGCGCTTCGGCGTGGCGCGCACCCACCTGCTGTCGTGGCACGACCACGACGCCCTGCTCGGCGAGCTGTTCACCCGCGACGGCGTCGGCACCATGATCACCCAGCACCGCTACGAGCAGCTGCGCGCCGCGCAGTTGGGCGATATCGCCGGCCTGCTCGAGCTGCTCGAGCCCCTCGAACGGCGCGGCATGCTGGTCGCGCGCTCCCGCGAACGCCTCGAGCACGAGATCGACGACTACCTGGTGATCGAGCGCGACGGCATGATCATCGGCTGTGCGGCGCTGCACGCCTTCCCCGAGGCGGGCATGGGCGAGCTGGCCTGCGTTGCGGTGCACGACGACTACCGGCGCGGCGCCCGCGGTGAGCTGCTGCTGGCCGAGACCGAACGCCGCGCCCGGCGCCAGGGGCTGACGTCGCTGTTTGCGCTGACCACCCACACCACCCACTGGTTCTTCGAGCACGGCTTCCGCCTGGCCGAGCTCGGCGAGCTGCCCCACCTCAAGCGCGATGCCTATAACCACGCGCGTAAATCCAAGATCCTGCTCAAGCCGCTGGGCTAGCACCCGGCCGCCCTGTCGCCGAAATGCGGCAGGTCGGCTTGGGATGTCGCCATATGGCAACTATGCAAGCCATTGATTTTAAGTAAATATTTTCTTTTGTGCACATCAGCGTTGGTGTATGGCGACACAAATGCCGAAAATTTGCCTCGATCTGACGGTTTTTCGCACTCCGCCTCGAGTTGGCACATTTTCCATGCTTTTAACTATTTGATTTAAAAAGTACATCACGGTTTTTGGCACGATCGTCGCAATGTATAGGGCGAGCAAGGGAAACGGATCAATACGGCTCGATCCGCTTCCCGGATCGGACCAGCAGGGCAAGGATCACCACCCTGTGCCACTTGCTCGACTGGGCCGGTCAGCGTCTGCTCCACGCGATGTGTGACTTAGGTTGCGATGAGACGGGGTGCCGCCAGCTAGGCAAGGAATGGCACCGTAAGGGCAAGGATGCCCAGGCATGGATGCCTCATCCCCTGCGGGGGATCGAATTCAGGATCATGGCGCGATGAGCGGCATGATGAAGAATGAAGCAGAGTGGCGTGCCACTCCAAGTGCGGCGGCAGATCCTGGCATTAGGGTGTCGACGTATGGCTTCCGGACCTTCGGGTCCTCAGAGTGCGACGATGAATTATCCGGCCAGGCGGCTAATGCATCTCAATCTCTACCCCTTCAGTTCCCTGCGTACCTTGGGCCGGCTCTGCCGGCCCTCTTTTTTTGCCCGCCGGCAATAACGACAAATCTGTTATCCTGTGTGGAACAGCCATGACGCCGCCTCTTTTCCTTTTACATAGAACTTTGGTCATGACCACCCAGGTCTCGCGCCGCTGGCGCCCCCGCTCGCTGCTGCAGCTGGTGCTGCTAGCCTTCATCGTGGTGATGCTGCCGCTAGGCGTGCTGATGTTTCAGGCCGGCCAGGCGCTCTCCGAACTCACCCGCCTGGCCGACGTCAGCGCCCGCCAGGCGGTGGAAGAGACGCGCCGTGCTCGCGAGCTCTCCAGCCTGGCGCTGGAGATGGAGCGCAGTGCGCGGCAGTACGCGGTGATCGAGCAGGAAGGCTTGATGGAGATCTATCTCGAGCGCGTCGAGGAGTTCGGCGACCTGCTCGCCCAGCATCGCCGGCTGCTGCCCGACGACCCGCACATGCTGGCGCTGGTCGATCAGCTCAGCCTGCTGCGCAGCATGCCCGAGCTGCCTATCGAAGATTTCCGCGAGGAGCTGTTCGCCTTCGTGCCCTTCGCCGCCAACACCGAGGCGGTGCGCCGAGCCACCAACCGGCATATCGACGCGCGCATCGACACCATTCGTGAGCAGGCCAGCAGCGTCCAGGCCCGCCTGTGGCTGCAGACCGCCGCGTTGGTCTCGGCAAGCCTGGTACTGATGCTGCTGTTCACCTGGCTGATCATTCGCCCCATCCGTCAGCTCGAGCGACGCATCCTGGGGCTCGGCAACAGCGGCACGGCGGCGCCGGCCAAGACCATCCAGGGCCCGGCCGAGTTGGTCAGTCTCGGTGATCGGCTCGACTGGCTGTCATCGCGACTCAGCGAGCTGGAGGCCCAGAAACAGCAGTTCCTGCGCCACATGTCCCACGAGCTCAAGACCCCGCTGGCCAGCGTACGCGAGGGCACCGCGTTGCTCAGCGACGGCGTGGCCGGCGAGATCACCCCGCGCCAGTTGGAGATCCTCGAGCTGATCGACAGCAGCGGCAAGGAGCTGCAAACCCTGATCGAGCAGCTGCTCGACTATAATCTGCTGCAGCATGACAAGGGCGCCAACGTGGCGCGTTTCGACCTGGCCACCGTGGTCAAGGAGCTGCTCGCCAAGCACCAGCTGGCCCTCGAGCACAAGGAGATGCGCGTCGAGTGGTTCGACAAGCCCCTTGACTGGCAGGCCGATCGCATTGCCACCGGGCGCATTCTCGACAACCTGCTGTCTAATGCCATTGCCTATGGCGAAGACGGCGGCGAGCTGGCGATCCGCGCCTGGGTTCGCGGCGAGCGGCTGTTCATCGAGGTGGCCAACAGCGGTGAGCCGATCGCCGAGGAAGACCGCCCGCGGCTGTTCGAGGCGTTCTATCAGGGCCGGGCGCGCCGTAAGGGCCCGCTCAAGGGGTCGGGGATCGGCCTGTCGGTAGCCGCCGACTGTGCCCGTGCTCAGCGTGGCGAGTTGATGCTGGTCGAAGACAGCCAACTGCCGGTGTGTTTTCGCCTGGTGCTGCCCTGGGCAGATGCCGACGCCGGCGGGCAAGAGACGAACAATGCGACCTTGATGCTGACCGCAAAGGCGGCAAGCTTACACGCAAGGAACGACTGAACCATGAACTATCGAACACTGCTGTCACTCGCCACGGTGATGCTGCTGGCGGGGTGTGAAGCGTTCCCCGGCATGCCCCAGAGCGAGGCAGAGCAAGACGTGGAACTGCCTAGCCAGTGCAACGAGCCAATCCCGACCCTGGTCGAGAGCGCCTGCCTGGTGGATGCCTGGGTGGCCTACGGCCTGGCCTCGCAGCGTGCCGACCGCGAGTGGCGTGATGCGCAGCTCGAGCAACTGCAGGGCAGCGCCCCGGAGCAGCACCTGCAGCGCGCGGTGGTGCTGGCCTGGGGCAGCGAGCGGCAATGGAGCGAGGCCGCCGAGCTGCTGCGCGACGACCTGCATGCCGCACCCAGCGACCTGCAGCCGCTGCTGCGCTACTGGCTCAACGAAGTGGAGGGGCGACGCGCCTTGGCCAACCGGCTCGGGCGCAGCGAAAGCGAGCGTCGCGGCCTGGTTGAAGAGAACGAGTCGCTGGCCGAGAAGCTCGAGGCGCTGACCGATATCGAGCAGAGCATCAATCTGCGCCAATTCTCGCCCTGAGACCCGCAATACCGACGAGACGAGGGAGTGAATCGTGAAACAAGCAGCCCGACCGCAAGGCGCCCATATCCTGCTGGTGGATGACGACGCGAGCCTGCTGAAGCTGCTGGGCCTGCGCCTGGAGAGCCGCGGCTTTCGTGTCACCACCGCTGAAAGCGGCCGCCAGGCCCTCGACCGGCTCGGCGAGTCGCGGCCCGACCTGGTGCTATCCGACCTGCGCATGGACGAAATGGACGGGTTGGCGCTGTTTCATGAGATCCAGCGCCAGGCCCCCGGCCTGCCAGTGATCATCCTTACCGCCCACGGTTCGATCCCCGATGCGGTGAGTGCCACTCGCCAGGGAGTGTTCAGCTTCCTGACCAAGCCGGTGGACCGCGAGGAGTTGTTTGCCGCCATCGATGAGGCGCTGTCGCAGACCCCGGGGCCGGCGGTCGACGGCGACAACGCCTGGCGCGCGGCGATCATCACCCGCAGCCCGCAGATGGAGCGCATCCTCGAGCAGGCGCGGATGGTCGCCGGCGCCGACGTCAGCGTGCTGGTCACCGGCCCCTCGGGCTCGGGCAAGGAGCTGATGGCCAATGCCATTCACCAGGCCAGCTCCCGGGCCGACAAGCCGTTCGTCGCCATCAACTGCGGCGCACTGCCCGAGCAGCTGCTCGAGAGCGAGCTGTTCGGCCACGCCAAGGGTGCCTTTACCGGCGCGGTGAACCAGCACCAGGGGCTGTTCCAGGCCGCCGACGGCGGTACCCTGTTCCTCGACGAGATCGGCGACATGCCGCTGACCCTGCAGGTCAAGCTGCTGCGCGCCATCCAGGAGCGCCAGATTCGCCCGCTGGGGTCGACCACCTCGGTGCCCATCGACGTGCGCATCATCTCGGCGACCCACCGCGACCTCGACCGCGCCATGCGCGAGGGCGACTTCCGCGAGGATCTCTACTACCGCCTCAACGTGGTCAATCTCAAGCTGCCGGCGCTCAAGGAGCGCGCAGAGGACGTGCCGCTGCTGGCCAAGCACCTGGTGACCCAGGCCGCCGAGCGCCACAAGCCGTTCGTCAAGGGCTTCTCGCCGGAGGCGCTCAACCTGCTGGCCTCCAGCGCCTGGCCGGGCAACGTGCGCCAGCTGGTCAATGTGGTGGAGCAGTGCGTGGCGCTGACCAGCTCGCCGATGATACCCGAGGCGCTGGTCTCCCAGGCGCTGGCCGCCGAGGAGAATGCGCTGCCGTCGTTCAACGAGGCCCGCGCCAGCTTCGAGCGCAGCTACCTGATCAAGGTGCTCAAGATCACCGAGGGCAACGTCACCCAGGCGGCGCGCATCGCCGGGCGCAACCGCACCGACTTCTACAAGCTGCTCAATCGTCACGAGCTCGAACCCAGCAGCTTCAAGCCGGGCGCCGCCGAGCTGGTCAGCAACGGCTAGCTACTCCTCCAGGCGCCGCTTGACCTCGACCGCGAGGCGCCCCTCGCCGAGCCGGGTAGTCAACGCCTGGCCGGGCTGGGCGTCGGCGGCGCGGCGCACCACCTGCCCCTGTTCGTCCTCTACGATGGCATAGCCGCGACCCAGCACCGCCAGCGGGCTGACCGCCTGCAGCTCGCGGGCCAGGGCCTCGAGGCGGCTGCGCTGGCGCTCCAGCTGGCGCGGCATGGCGGCGAACAGCCGCTCGCTGGCCTGGCGCTTGCGCAGTTCGGCCTGGCGCAGCAGGCCGGCCGGGTCGATGCCGTTGAGCCGCGCCTGCAGGTGCTGCTGGCGCTGGCGGCCGTGCTCGAGGCGCGCGCGCATGGCGCGCTGCAGGCGCGCCTCCAGCTGGGCCAGATGCTGGCGCTGCTGGGCGAGGCGCTCGCCGGGGTGGCGCAGCCGTGCGCGCAGGTGGTCGAGGCGCTGGGCCTCGCACTGAAGCCGGGTCTGCTGAGCTGCGGCCAGCCGCCGGCCGGCGAGGCCCAGCCGCCGGCGCAGGTCGGCCTGGTCGGGTACCAGCATCTCGGCGGCGGCGGAGGGGGTCGGGGCACGGGCGTCGGCGGCGAAGTCGCTGAGGCCGGTGTCGACCTCGTGGCCCACCGCCGACATCACCGCCAGCCGCGAATGGAAGATCGCCCGCGCCAGGTGCTCGTCGTTGAAGGCCCACAGGTCCTCGAGGCTGCCGCCGCCGCGGGTGATCAGCAGCGCATCGCGCGCCGGGTCGAAGCGGCCTCCCGGTTCGCTCTGACGGTTGAGCAGCGCCAGGGCGCGGATCATCGCCGGCGCCGCCTCGCGGCCCTGCACCGGTACCGGCACGATGCTGACCTCCACCAGCGGCCAGCGTGCCTGCAGTACCGCCAGCACGTCGCGGATCGCCGCGCCGCTGGGCGAGGTCATCACCACCAGCCGGCGCGGCGGAAAGGGCAGGGCGCGGGCATTGGCGAACACCCCCTGGGCGGCGAGCTGATGCTTGAGGCGCTCCAGGGCGGCGAGCAGGTCGCCGGCGCCGGCCGCCTGTACCGCATCGACGATCATCTGGAAGTCGCCACGCGGTTCGAACAGCGACACCTTGCCGCGCAGCTTGACCCGGTCACCGTTGTTGAGCGGCGCGCCGACGAAGCGCGCGCGGTTGCGAAACAGCGCGCAGCGCAGCTGGGCGCGCTCATCCTTGAGGGTAAAGTAGACGTGGCCCGAGGCCGGCCGCGACACCCCGGACAGCTCGCCCTCCACCCAGCAGTCGCCGAAGTCGCCCTCCAGCAGCAGGCGGGCGCGGCGGTTGAGGTCGCTGACGGAGAGCACGGTATCGGGAGCGGCGGGCATGGCGGAAGCTACTTTACGCGGCGAAAACCCGCAGCTTAGCACGCCATGTGCGACAGACCACGACTCGCATTGCTGCACCCGCACCCGACCCGCTATAATGCTCGATTAACTTTTCCCTCGCCCCACTTCCCATCTGCTCAAAATGGGTGTTGCCGCTATGCTACGTATGGCTCAAGAAGCACTTACGTTCGATGACGTATTACTCGTTCCCGGCTACTCTGAGGTCCTGCCCAAGGACGTCAGCCTCAAGTCCCGCCTGACCCGCAACCTCGAACTCAATATCCCGCTCGTCTCGTCCGCCATGGATACCGTCACCGAAGCGCGCCTGGCCATCGCCATGGCCCAGGAAGGTGGCATCGGCATCATCCACAAGAACATGACCATCGCCGGCCAGGCCGCCGAGGTGCGCAAGGTCAAGAAGCACGAGAGCGTGATCGTCAAGGACCCCGTTACCGTGGGCCCCAAGGCCAAGCTGCAGGACCTGCTGGCGATGGCCGACGAGTACGGCTACTCCGGCTTCCCGGTGGTCGAGGGCGAGACCCTGGTGGGCATTGTCACCGGCCGCGACATGCGCTTCCAGCCCGACCACAGCGACAGCGTCGAGGCGATCATGACCCCGCGCGACAAGCTGGTCACCGTGCCGGTGGGCACGCCGCTGTCGGAGATCAAGGTCAAGCTGCAGGAGAACCGCATCGAGAAGATCCTGATCGTCGATGAGGACTTCCACCTGCACGGCCTGGTCACGGTGCGCGACATCGAGAAGGCGCGCACCTACCCGTTCGCCGCCAAGGACGCCGACGGCCGCCTGCTGGTCGGCGCCGCGGTGGGCACTGGCCCCGAGACCCCGGACCGCATCGCCGCGCTGGCCGAGGCCGGGGTCGATGTGATCGTCGTCGACACCGCCCACGGCCACTCCAAGGGCGTGATCGACCGCGTGCGCTGGGCCAAGGAGCACTTCCCCGGCGTGCAGGTGATCGGTGGCAACATCGCCACCGCCGGCGCCGCCGTGGCACTGGCCGAAGCCGGCGCCGATGGGGTCAAGGTCGGTATCGGCCCGGGCTCGATCTGCACCACCCGCGTGGTGGCCGGCGTCGGCGTGCCGCAGATTACCGCGGTCTCCAACGTCGCCGAGGCGCTCAAGCCCTACGACATCCCGCTGATCGCCGACGGTGGCATCCGCTTCTCCGGCGACCTGGCCAAGGCCATCGCCGCCGGTGCCAGCACGGTGATGATCGGTGGCCTGCTGGCCGGCACCGAAGAGGCGCCGGGCGAGGTCGAGCTCTACCAGGGGCGCACCTACAAGGCCTACCGCGGCATGGGCTCGATGGGTGCCATGTCCCAGAGCCAGGGCTCCAGCGACCGCTACTTCCAGGACAAGGACGCCGGCGCCGACAAGCTGGTGCCGGAAGGCGTCGAAGGCCGCGTGCCCTACAAGGGCATGATGAGTGCCATCGTCCACCAACTGATGGGCGGCCTGCGCGCCTCGATGGGCTACACCGGCTGCACCACCATCCTCGAGATGCGCACCAAGCCGGAGTTCGTGCAGATCACCGGGGCCGGCTTCGCCGAATCCCACGTCCACGACGTGCAGATCACCAAGGAAGCCCCGAACTACCGGGCCAGCTGAGCCCATCGCAGGACTCAATAGCGGCGGGGCAGCGTCAAACGACCCCGCCGCACCCTTTTGTATCCGGCCCGCCGCCTACGCTGCCAGCAAGAGACGCCCAGATGACCGACATTCACGCCCACAAGATCCTGATCCTCGACTTCGGCTCCCAGTACACCCAGCTGATCGCCCGCCGCGTGCGCGAGATCGGCGTCTACTCCGAGGTCCGCGCCTTCGACATCAGCGAGGAGGAGATCCGCGAGTACGCCCCCAACGGCATCATCCTCTCCGGCGGGCCGGAGTCCACCGTGGCCGAGGGCTCGCCCCGCGCGCCGCAGTGCGTGTTCGAACTGGGCCTGCCGGTGCTGGGCATCTGCTACGGCATGCAGACCATGGCCGAGCAGCTCGGCGGCGCCGTGGAAGGCTCCAACAAGCATGAGTTCGGCTACGCCCAGGTCACCATCGACAGCAGCGACGACCTGTTCCGCGACATCAAGGACCACGTGGACCACGACGGCAAGGCGCTGCTCGACGTGTGGATGAGCCACGGCGACAAGGTCGCCCGCGCGCCGGACACCTTCACCGTGACCGCCTCCACCCCGAGCTGCCCCATCGCCGCCATGAGCTGGGCCGAGAAGCACTTCTACGGCGTGCAGTTCCACCCCGAGGTGACCCACACCCTGCAGGGCCAGCGCATCCTCGAGCACTTCGTGGTCGGCATCTGCGGCGCCGAGAAACTCTGGACCCCGGCCAAGATCATCGAAGACCAGGTCGCCCGGGTGCGCGACCAGGTCGGCGACCGCCACGTGCTGCTCGGCCTCTCCGGCGGCGTCGACTCCTCGGTCGTCGCGGCGCTGCTGCACCGCGCCATCGGCGATCAGCTGACCTGCGTGTTCGTCGATAACGGCCTGCTGCGCAAGAACGAGGGCGGGCAGGTGATGGAGACCTTCGCCAAGCACATGGGCGTGAAGGTGATCCGCGTCGACGCCGAACCGCTGTTCCTCGACAAGCTCGAGGGCGAAGCCGACCCCGAGGCCAAGCGCAAGATCATCGGCAACACCTTCATCGAGGTGTTCGATGAGGAAGCCAGCAAGATCGAAGGCGTCGACTTCCTGGCCCAGGGCACCATCTACCCCGACGTGATCGAATCCGCCGCCAGCAAGACCGGCAAGGCCCACGTGATCAAGTCGCACCACAACGTCGGCGGCCTGCCCGAGACCATGAAGCTCAAGCTGGTCGAACCGCTGCGCGAGCTGTTCAAGGACGAAGTGCGCAAGCTTGGCGTCGAGCTCGGACTGCCCTATGACATGGTCTACCGCCACCCCTTCCCGGGGCCGGGCCTGGGCGTGCGCATCCTCGGCGAGGTGAAGAAAGAGTACGCCGACATTCTGCGCGAAGCCGACGCCATCTTCATCGAGGAGCTGCACAACGCCGACTGGTACCACAAGACCAGCCAGGCCTTCGCCGTGTTCCTGCCGGTGAAATCCGTCGGCGTGGTCGGCGACGGCCGCCGCTACGAATGGGTTATCGCCCTGCGCGCCGTGGAAACCATCGACTTCATGACCGCACGCTGGGCGCATCTGCCGTATGAGTTGCTGGAGAAGGTCTCCAACCGCATCATCAACGAGATCGCCGGCGTTTCCCGCGTGACCTATGACGTGAGCAGCAAGCCGCCCGCGACGATCGAGTGGGAGTGAGGCACGCCTAGGCAGAACGCCTGACGCGGCTAAGCTGACCGGGATCAAGGGTCTACCAAAGGGTAGGCCCTTTTTCTTTGCAATTCGTGACCGGGTTTTGTCTACTCAGGCTAAGGTCGCTGAGACGACTGCCGATAGAACAGGTAGTACAACGCAGACAGGGCTGTCGCAGGGAAATGATGTTATCCCCGGGCGGTAGCGTGGTTTTGGTTATGCCGTCGGCGGCCGCACATTTCTCTAGCCCGTGGGGCGGTGGCCCTGTGGCGCTCGCTCGTAGAGCGGGTCGAACAACACCAGTGCAAAAAGACTGGATCAACCAGGAAGGGGTGGAATATGGGAAGCTCAGGCTCGGGTCGTTTTTCAGACTATCCCGGAACGAGGGCTAAGGAAGTCGCAGGGAGTGGAACAGGTATGGAAGGTGGTGCGAGCGGGGCCGACAAATGCCAGCAGGCGTTTCACGTGCTCCTCGATGACGTTGGAAACAGCGATTTCTATTCGCAATTCAACGCTGTCCCAGCTGTTGGAGGCCAACTGAGCATTATCTTCGACAAGAAGCGCGTCTTCGCAGTCGATGTTAATGGTGTGAAAATTGGAGCGCTCCCCACATCATACAACTACCTCGTGGCATGCCTGGAGGACGGTGTGACATACGTCGGAGTGGTTACCTCCAGCGCAGTCTCACCCGTTCCCACCGTAGCTGCTGACTTCGGTCCACAGTAGTTATGGACCACAAAGACACTGTCCTTATTGTTGGGGAGCTTGTAGTCGATTACACGCTCGCTCAGCCTGGCGCAGCATGCAAACTTCGCTTGGGTGGTATTGGACACGCCGCGAGGGGCTTATGGGCCGCAGACCTTCCATATTCATTGGCGGCTTTTTGCCCACAATACCTCCTCGGTGAGGCAACGCGCTACCTCGAGGAGCTCGGGTGCAAGGAGTTCATCTGGCTAGGCGATGTACTCGGCGCACCGAGCGTCATCCTTATTGGTGACGTGAAGGAGGTTGCGCACCAAGGCTACGAAGACTTGATGCGTGATACTAAAGTGGCGAAGATGCACGACCCGCTACCCAACCTCGACGCCTACGAAAAGATTCTTGTATTCCCAGGGAGGTTCAGTATCTCCGAGCTCGCCAGTGCGTTCTCAGAGAACGCGCGGTTGTCGTTCGATATCGCGTACGACCTTGACGACCTCTCATCGCTAAAGGGGTTTAAAGGGCGTATAGATGCAATCATTATCTCGACATCATCTTCGTTGTTCACGAGACTGGGAAAGGACGATATAGAGGGACTGCTAGAGGATACAATGATAACGCTTGCGCCGGAGGTTTTCCTGCTCAAAGAGAACCGTGGTGGCAGCCGACTATTCAACATGCAGGATGGCGGCATCGAAGAGATACCTGCAACATTGGGCGGCACCGTCAATTCGGTCGGCGTTGGGGATGTGTACTCAAGCGTCATGGTGGGCCTCTCTTGTCACAAGGGCTGGGTTGAGGCAGCTTGGCGCGGAAGCCAGGCTGCTACGGCGTATTCGCAGTCGACGTTTCCCGACGACATCAAGCGCGATGTGCAGCGCGGGTTCCGACTCTCGGTGGAGGTGCTGCAAGCGCTCGGTGGAACGGTGCTTCCATGGCACGACCGTCAAAGCTACTCAATCTACCTTGCTGGCCCGGACTTCTCCTACGTCGAAAAACAGGAGCTTGATCGTGCTTTGGATAGCCTCACGTACCACAACTTCAAGGTGCGGCGTCCAATCTTGGAGAATGGCGAGTTAAAGCGACCTGCGGGTGAGTCTGATCTGCGCCGAACGTATCAGATGGACTGCCAGCTGTTGAAAGAATGTGATTTAGTCTTCTCGGTTCCTCTCGACCGTGATCCTGGTACGCTCGTTGAAATCGGCATGGCAATTGAAATGGGGAAGCCTGTCATCACCTACGACCCTCGACGTGAAAATGAGAACACGATGGTGATCGCCGGAAGTTTGGTGTACTCCGCGGACCTTGATGCGTGTCTCAACGGCACTTTCAACGTCATCTCTGAACTGAGGGCTGAATTGCGATGAGAAAAGTACTCCTACTGGCTTCGGGTGGATTGGACTCAACAACTGTTGCGTACCAGCTCGCGTCTACAGGTGTGGAGGTCGTACCAATCTTTTTCGATTACGGGCAACATTGCGTAGGCGTTGAGTGGAGTCGTGT
This sequence comes from Halomonas socia, assembly GCF_010977575.1. Lineage (GTDB taxonomy): Bacteria > Pseudomonadota > Gammaproteobacteria > Pseudomonadales > Halomonadaceae > Franzmannia > Franzmannia socia. Next base: position 605,195 of record NZ_CP048812.1, on the reverse strand, counting down.
GAACGAAGTTCTTCCCTCTGATACGCAGCGGCCTGAGCGCTTCGACATATCGTCCATCTTCCGAGGTTCATCGTCGCGGTTGATTTGCGAAGCCGACCTCTGGACTGAAGAGGTCAAGGATGACGATTTGTACATACCATACAGAACAATGCTATTTTTTGCCGCTGCCGCGGCACACGCGCAAACCGTTGGTATTCTGGATGTCTATACTGGCTTCATCAACAGTAACCACGCCAAAGAAATCGACTGTACTGCCGCGTTTATGGATAGTCTCGATGGCCTCACATCGAGCATAGGCCCCGTTCGCTTTCACTCACCGTACCGCTATTCGTCCAAGGCTGATGTAGCCAGGACAGCTGCAGAGCTTGGTGTACCTATCGGGCGAACATACTCGTGCCAAGCGGCTGCACAGTTTCCCTGCGGTGCCTGCCCGAACTGCGTCGAGCGCCTGAGTGCATTGAAAGAGGCTAAATTAGTATGACCAGTCCCGCCATCGAAGTGCTGCTCGTAGCGCGTCGCATTGCCAATCACGCGAAGGATGAAGGCGTGCTCTCGGGTAAGAGACAGACGCGTGTTACCTGCGACCACTTAGGGGCTGTTCTAGCGGACTCGGTGCTCCAAGCCGGGCTCAATTACACGACGGTTGTGCGTCCACGGGTGCTAGACATTCTGCGGACGTATCCGAGCTGCCATACGATTTCCTCATTGATCTCAATTATTCAGGATGGGGGGCGGGTGCATTCTTGAATTGGCGTCATCATGAGAAAGTTAGCCGTTTCGAGGCGCTGGTAATTTTCCTACAGCGGTGGGGCATCGAGGATGTTCAGGATTTGCGTACAGATTTGGCATCCGATGAATTCTGCAATGCAATCCAAACCATCAGCGGTATTGGTCCGAAGACCGTCGATTATATGGCATGCCTCGTTGGCATTGACTCTATCGCAGTTGATCGCCATGTTCGTGCGTTCGCCAAAGCAATTGATGTAGAGAGAGACGACTATCATTTCTTGCGCGCATCATTTTGCTGTGCTGCTGACTTGCTCTCGCTTCCACGCCGAGAGTTTGACGCCTGGCTATGGCGTCGGGCCACAGCGCGAACTCAGGTGCAGTTAACTTTCGCTGTCTAAGGGTGAAGTCTTGAAAATTATTTCAGCGAGGCCTTCACAGGACTGTGGGTTTCTCCCTTATGTCCCAATTCTATGGTGCAGCTTTCATTCCATAATCGCCCATCGCGCAGGAAGTTTGTTGCAATAGTCAGCACCTATTTATCAGCGCTTGCCTGGTGCTGTGTGGCCCCCAGCCTTACCTGCCGAAGTCGTCGTTATCACTTAGGTGGCCCCCATAAGACAGGGGAGACGTGGGTATCCCTGCGCCGAGACAATCTAGTGCATTGATTCGAATAATAACGGGCGCCTCAAGAGCGCCTTCTATCGTCATGAGCTCACACTCAGAAGCGGTCGACCCGGAGCGGGGTCATATCCATCGCGGGTTCTTCGCCATCGATCATCTGGGCGAGCAGTTCCCCGGTGGCCAGGCCTGGGCGTACGCATCTGCTACGAATGCTCATCGCCCTGCGCGCCGTGGAAACCATCGACTTTATGACCGCACGCTGGGCGCACCTTCCGCCCTACGACTTGCTTGAAACCGTCTCCAACCTAATCAACAACGAGATCAGCGGCGTCTCCCGCGTGACCTACGCGTCAGTGCAAGCCCCCGGCGACGATCGAGTGGGAGTGAGGCACGCCTAGGCAGAACGCCTGGCAAAGCTAATCTGACTGAGACCAAGGGTCTACGAATGGGTAGTCCCTTTTTCTTTGCAATTCGTGACCGGGTTTTGTCTACTCGGGCTAAGGTCGATGAGACGACTGCCGATAGAGCCGGTATGTACAACGCAGACAGGGCGGTCGCAGGGAAAGGGTGTTATCCCCGGACGGTAGTGTTCCAATTGAAATGGATGAAGGCCAAATTTCATTGGCCCTCAAGAGGGGTATTAGATTGAATTTCTAGAAGTTCTTGATGGAAGAATATATAATGTCGAACTCATCGAGGGAGGGGCAGAGTCCTGTCGTGCCTTAAGTAGAAGAAGAATTAGCCGATTAAGAGTTTTCTTAGTCGGCAATTTTTGGATATGTGATTTAGTGGGTTTATGCACTTATTGGCTCCTTAGTAGTGGTTCGGAGGGGCGCTATTGAATATGACATGCAGGGTGTGATTTTTATGGCATTACAGTATTTTATCTTTGTAGGCTGTAGGTAGCGCTAAGGCAATGTGTGCATTAATGGCTTTCCGTTGCGTCTTCTATTCCACTATAAAGCTACGCATGCTAAGTGGCATTAGCCCATAAAAGCTCAGCCTATAGCATAAGTTAACAGACAGAACACAGGCCCTAAATGTTCGAACAAACCTTCCGCAATATTGATGACGTGCTCTGGAAAGAGGCTGGTTGTGCCACCGAGTTGGACTACACCGAGCAGACGTCGTGGATGCTGTTTCTCAAGTATCTGGACGATCTGGAGCATGAGCGCGCCCAGGAGGCGGAGCTGGTGGGCAAGCCGTACCGCTTCGTCATCCACCCGTCTTATCGATGGTCGGCGTGGGCCGCGCCGAAAAATGCAGAAGGTGAATTCGATCACGATGCCGCTCTGACCGGTAGCGACTTGATTGCTTTCGTCAACGGCGAGCTGTTCCCCTACCTACAGGGCTTTCGCGAGCGGGCCAGCGACACCGACACGTTGGAATACCGCATCGGCGAGATCTTCAGCGAGATCCGCAACAAGTTTGCCAGCGGCTACAGCCTGCGCGATGCGCTGGAGCTGATCGACACGCTGAGCTTCAGGTCACAGGCAGAAAAGCATGAGCTGTCGCACCTGTACGAAGCCAAGATCAAGAATATGGGCAACGCTGGGCGCAACGGTGGTGAGTATTACACCCCGCGCCCGCTGATCCGCGCCATGATTAAAGTGGTCAAGCCGACCATCGGCGAGCGAATCTACGACGCCGCCGCCGGGTCGGCGGGCTTCCTCTGCGAAGCACACGACTATCTTCGCTACGGCCCGGACGGCAAGGGTGATGGCAGTCACCTTTCCACCGCTGATCTCAATACCCTGCAAAAGCGCACCTTCTACGCCAAAGAGAAGAAGAGCCTGCCCTATGTGATCGGCATCATGAACATGATCCTGCATGGTATCGAGACGCCCAATATCGTCCATACCAACAGCCTGACCGAGAATCTGGCCGATATTCAGGAAAAAGACCGCTTCGATGTGATCCTCGCCAACCCGCCTTTCGGCGGCAAGGAGCGCAAGGAGATACAGCAGAATTTCCCGATCAAGACTGGCGAGACGGCCTTTCTGTTCCTGCAACACTTTATCAAGTACCTGCGCGCCGGTGGTCGGGCCGCCATCGTCATCAAGAACACCTTTCTCTCCAACTCCGACAACGCCTCCCGCGCCCTGCGCAAGGAACTGCTGGATAACTGCAACCTGCACACCATTCTCGACTGCCCCGGTGGCACTTTTCTCGGTGCCGGCGTCAAGACCGTGGTGCTGTTCTTCGAGAAAGGCGCGCCCACACGCAAGATCTGGTATTACCAGCTCGACCCCGGCCGCAGCCTGGGCAAGACCAACCCGCTCAACGACAACGACCTGGCCGACTTCGTCGCCCGCCAGGCCAACTGTGAGGGATCGGAGAACAGCTGGACCGTGGACGTGGCCGACATCGACCCCGACAGCGTCGATCTCACGGTGAAAAACCCAAATAAGGCTGAGGCCGAACCCCTGCGCGACCCCGAAGTGATCATCAACGAGATCGAAACGCTGGATAAGGAAAGCGAGGAAATCCTGGAAGGGATTCGGGGGATGTTATGAGGGAAGGGTGGACTAAACAAAAGCTTGGCGATGTGATCACCCTTGAATACGGTAAGCCACTACCGAAGGACGAGCGTTGCGGCGAAAAAGAAGGCTTCCCCGCATTTGGAGCAAACGGCATCAAATGTTACTCCAGAGAACCCTACTGGCTGCACCCAAGTGTCATTGTCGGTCGTAAGGGCACTGCAGGGGCAGTGAACCTCGTCGAGGGTGGTTTTTGGCCGCTGGACGTCACTTACTACGTCACATTCGATAATAAAAAGCATGACCGCAAGTTTCTTTACTACATGTTGTCGGCTCTAAATCTTCCTGCGCTGGCAACAGGAGTAAAGCCCGGAATAAACCGGAATGTGGTCTATGCTATCGAGCAATACTTCCCTCTCCTCCCGAGCAAAAACGCATCGTCACCATCCTTGATGAAGCCTTCGCCGGGATCGATGCGGCCATCACCAACACTCAAAATAACCTCGCCAACTCCCGCGAGCTGTTTGAGAACTTGGTCGCCGATAGGATTTTCGGTGATCCCGATGCCAAGGGATGGTCAGAAGCGACTGTTGAGGAGCTCGCTCGACCCGAAAAAGGTTCGATACGAACAGGTCCTTTCGGAAGTCAACTGCTTCACAGTGAATTTGTGGATGATGGTATCGCTGTACTCGGAATAGACAATACTGTGCAGAATGTATTCGCCTGGGATAAAAAACGTTACATCACTGAGGATAAATATCAGGAGCTGAAAAGGTACACAGTTCAACCGGGCGATGTTCTCATCACAATAATGGGCACGTGTGGACGGTGCGCCGTCGTTCCGACCGACATTCCTCTGTCGATTAATACAAAGCACCTTTGCTGCATTTCGCTTGATCAGTCAAAATGTATTCCTGAGTTTCTACATTCGTATTTCCTTTATCATCCAATTGCTCGCAATTTCCTAGAGTCGCGTGCGAAAGGCTCCATCATGTCAGGTCTGAATATGGGTATCATAAAGGAACTACCGGTTAGGCTTCCTGATACACAAGTGCAAAAAAATATCGTGGAACTCATTAATGAAATTACTGAGGAGACAAGACGCCTCGAAGCCATCTACCAAAAAAAACTCACCGCCCTGGCTGAGCTTAAACAATCCCTGCTGCAAAAGGCCTTCTCCGGCGAGTTGACGGCGGGCAATGTAGTTCCCATCACTTCGGCCAAAGAATCGAGTGCGCCGCCAACCACCGATTCGCCCGCCTTTGCTGCCCATATTATGGCGGTGGCCTATCATTGGCACGAATCCAGGGGCAAGAATAAAACCTTTGGCCATGTGAAGGCGCAGAAAACCTTGCATCTGGTGGAAGCACTGTCCCGGATCGATCTGGGGCGCGCGCCTGTCAAGGATGCTGCTGGCCCCAATGATTTCGCCCATATGCGCACGGCCGAAAAATGGGCCAGAGAAAATGATTATTACGAGTTTGTTCAGCGGCCAGAGGGCAAGCGGGGCTATGATTTTGTCAAAGGTAAGCGCTACAGCGAATGGTTGGCCCGTGCACTGGATGCCGTTGAGCCTTACAAGAGCGCCCTGGACCGGGTGGTGAGCCTGCTGATGCCGCTGGATACTCAAAAGGCGGAACTGGTCGCCACCGTTTATGCAGCCTGGAATAACCTCCTGCTGGATGGTCACAAGCCCACGGAGGCAGACATTGTCCACGAGGCGCGGGACAACTGGCACCCGGACAAGCAGCGATACACCCGGCAGCAATTTCACGAGGCCATCGCCCGGCTTCGCAGCCATGGCATGGTGCCCACTGGCGCCGGCAAGCGGGTAACCGGGCAGGAGAGTTTCGAGCTATGAATCCGCAGGGTGCGGGCAATCGTGCGAAGCAGGATATCGCCGATAAGGAGGTCGCGTGACAGCAGACGGCCAAAGCCCCATCGTCATTTTTGAGGATGCCGACAAGGCCGTCGAGGTACGGCTGGACGCAGACCAGGAGACCGTCTGGCTCAACCAGCGGCAGATGGCCGAGCTGTTTGGCAAGGACGTTCGGACCGTCAACGAGCATGTCCAGAACGTTTATTCCGAGGGTGAACTGGAGCGTGAAGCAACTATCCGGGATTTCCGGATAGTTCGCCAGGAAGGCAGCCGACAGGTGACCAGGGCTATCGAGCACTACAATCTGGACGTGATCATCTCGGTTGGCTACCGGGTGAAATCCCAACAGGGTACCCGCTTCCGGCAGTGGGCTACCCGCACCTTGCGCGAGCACCTCACCCGGGGCTGGACGCTGAACCAGCAGCGCTTCGAAGAGAACGCTCGTGAACTGGAAGCCGCATTGGGTTTGGTGCGCAAGGCAGCGCAGAGCCCTGCTTTGGATACCGATAGCGGGCGCGGGCTTGTGGATATTGTCAGCCGCTACGCGCGGACGTTTCTGCTGCTGCAACGCTACGACGAGGGCCTTCTGGCCGAGCCGCGAGCCCAGTTAGGCGGCACGCTGCCGGCTGTGGCGGAGGCGCGCGCCGCGCTGGATGGGCTCAAGGCCGAGCTGATCGCGCGCGGCGAAGCTACTGAACTGTTTGCCTGCGACCTAGGTGACGGCCTGGCGTCGCTGTTGGGCAACCTGGATCAAAGCGTATTTGGCGAACCCGCCTACCCCAGCGTGGAAGCCAAGGCTGCGCACTTGCTGTACTTTGTGGTCAAGAATCATCCGTTCTCGGACGGCAACAAGCGCAGCGCGGCCCTCCTGTTCGTGGATTTCCTGCATCGCAATGGCCGTCTGCTCAACGCCGCCGGTGAGCCAGTGATCAACGATGTGGGGTTGGCGGCGCTGACCCTGCTGGTGGCCGAGTCCACCCCTGGAAACAAGGAGACCATGATCCGCCTGATCATGAATATGCTGGCAGGAGCCGACGAGTGAAGGATGCGAATCTCAATGAGGCCGAAACTCGCGCGGAACTGATCGACCCGGCCCTGAAAGCTGCGGGTTGGGGCGTGGTGGAGGCCAGCCGAGTACGGCGCGAGATGATCACTCTGGGCAGGCTTCAGGGCGCGGGCAAGCGGGCAAAGCAGGACATCGCCGATTATGTGCTGATCTACCGCGGCCAGAAGCTGGCGGTGATCGAGGCCAAGAAGCGCAGCCTGCTGGCCACCGAGGGGCTGGCCCAGGCCAAGCGCTACGCCGAGCGCCTGCAGGCCCGCTTCGCCTATGCCACCAACGGCGATGCTATTTACCGCATCGACATGATAACCGGTGCCGAGGGCGAGGTGGCGGGCTATCCTGCGCCGGACGAACTCTGGGCTGAGACCTTTGACGGCAAGGATGAGGCCACCAACACCTGGCGCGAACGTTTCGGTGCGGTGCCGTTCGAGGATAAGGGCGGTTTCTGGCAGGCGCGCTATTACCAGCACAACGCAATCAACCAGGCACTGGAGGCGATTGCCGATGGCCGCGAACGCATTCTCCTGACTCTGGCCACCGGCACCGGCAAGACGGCCATTGCCTTTCAGATCGCCTGGAAACTGTTCCATGCCCGCTGGAGCCTAGCAGCGCGTGCCAGTGGCGAACCGAAGCGCCAGCCGCGCATTCTGTTTCTGGCTGATCGAAATATCCTAGCCAACCAGGCCTTCAATGATTTTTCCGTCTTTCCCGAGGATGCGCTCGTACGCATCGACCCGGAAACCATCCGCAAGAAGGGCCGTGTGCCGAAGAACGGCAATGTGTTTTTCACCATCTTCCAGACCTTTATGACTGGGCGTGATGGGAACGGCGACCCGGCCCCCAATTTTGGCGATTACCCACAGGACTTCTTCGATTTCATCGTCATCGACGAGTGTCATCGCGGGGGTGCCAACGACGAGAGCAACTGGCGCGGCATTCTTGAGTATTTTGCGCCCGCCGTTCAACTGGGTCTGACCGCCACACCCAAACGCCGACACAACGCTGACACCTACGCCTACTTCGGTGAGCCGGTGTATGTGTATTCGCTCAAGGACGGCATCAACGATGGTTTCCTGACGCCGTTCAGAGTGCGCCAGATCGCCACCACCCTGGATGATTATGTGTATACCTCCGATGACCAGGTCATTGAGGGCGAGATCGAGGAGGGCAAGCGTTATACAGAGGATGACTTCAACCGCGTGATCGAGATCCGCGAGCGCGAGCAGTACCGGGTCAGGGTATTTATGGAACAGATCGACCAGTGCGAGAAGACGCTGGTGTTCTGCGCCACCCAGGTCCACGCGCTGGCGGTGCGTGATCTTATCAACCAGATGAAGACCAGCACTGATCCGAACTACTGCGAGCGCGTGACCGCCAACGACGGCGCCGAGGGCGAGCGTTTCCTGAAGCAGTTTCAGGACAACGAGAAGACCATTCCGACCATATTGACCACCTCGCAGAAACTCTCCACCGGGGTGGACGCCCGCAATGTGCGCAATATCGTGCTGATGCGGCCCGTGAATTCGATGATCGAATTCAAGCAGATCATCGGCCGGGGCACCCGCCTGTACGACGGCAAGGACTATTTCACGATCTTTGATTTCGTGAAGGCCTACGAACACTTCAACGACCCGGAGTGGGATGGCGAGCCGCTGGCGCCGGAACCCTGCGCGACCTGTGGCCAGCAACCCTGTACCTGTGCCGTCAACCCGCCCGAGCCGTGCCCGGTGTGTGGCGAGCGCCCGTGCCAGTGCGAGAAGCAACCGCCCGAACCCTGCGAGGTGTGCGGCGAACGGCCCTGCGTGTGCGAGAAGCGCCGCAAGGTGAAGGTGAAACTTGCCGACGGCAAAGAGCGCACCATCCAGCATATGAGTGCTACCAGCTTCTGGAGCCCGGACGGCAAGCCGATCTCCGCCGCCGAGTTCATCCAGCGCCTGTTTGGTGAGTTGCCCGCGCTGTTTGCCGACGAGGATGAGCTGCGCTCTGTGTGGGGTCGGCCGGATACCCGACGCAAGCTGCTGGAGGGGCTGGAGGAAAAGGGCTATGGGGTCGAACAACTGGCCGAGGTCGGCAAGCTGATCGAAGCCGAGAACAGCGACCTGTATGACGTGCTGGCCTATATCGCTTTCAACTTGGCCCCAGTGACACGCGCCGAGCGGGTGGATTCACACCGCGAAGCCATCTTCCAGGGCCACGACTACCGGCAACAGGAATTCCTGCGCTTCGTGCTCGATCATTATGTCGCGCGCGGCGTGGGTGAGCTTTCCACCGACAAGCTGCCGCAGTTAATAGAACTGAAATACCACAGCCTGGGAGATGCCGTCCGAGAACTTGGCCCTGCGGGCCAAATCCGGGAAGTCTTTGTGGAATTTCAGCAACATCTGTACTGAGGCACGGTCGGTGTCGAGGCTAACAATGCCGCACTGGAAAACAATTCTGCTGCGCTACATTGCCGCTGGTGTGCTTTGCATTATGTATATTAGGAGAAAGTTGGCCTGAAATAGTGAGAGGTAAGCTCAGTGCTAGAGACCCATCATTATTGCATCTGCAATAAGCGGGCGCCCTTGAGGCGCCCGCTTTCGTTATGAATTCACCTTCAGAAGCGATCCACCCGGAACGGCGCCATATCCACCGCGGGCGTTTCGCCATCCATCATCTGGGCGAGCAGTTCGCCGGTGGCCGGGCCCAGGGTAAAGCCCTGGTGGCCGTGGCCGAAGGCGAGCCACAGCCCTTCCTTGCCGGGGGCGGGGCCGATTACCGGTTTCATGTCGGGCAGGCAGGGGCGGGCGCCTTTCCAGGGCTGGCCGTCGCGTCGCTTGCCCAGCGGGAACAGCTTGCGTGCCACCTTCTCGGCGGCGGCTAGTTGCTTGTACTGGGGCGGTGAGTCCAGGTCGGCCAGCTCGGCGCCGCTGGTCAGGCGAATCCCGGCGCGCATCGGTTCGAGCAGGAAGCCCTTCTCGGCGTCCATCACCCAGTGGTTGAGCTTGGCGCCCTCTTCGGCGGAGTAGTGCATGTGGTAGCGTCAGCGTCAGAGCTATAAGTCGGGGGGGCGGATAAAATCTTGGCCTAAGCTTGGCAGCATGAGCGGCTTGCTGGAGACCCACCATGCGCCACCTCTTCCTGATGCGTCACGCTAAGGCTTGCCAGGCTGGCGGCGACATGAGCGACCACCAGCGGCCGCTGCGCCGGCGCGGGCAGCGACAGGTTGCCGCCATGGCCGGTCCCCTGCAGCGCTGGGGCGCCCTGGCGGGTGAGATCCACGTCAGCAGCGCGCGGCGCACCTGGGAGACCCTGGTGGCCCTTGATGCCGCCGTACCCAACCTGGGCCTGGCCGCACGGGCCCAACGCCAGGATGCCCTCTACGCCTTCGAGGGGGAGGCGCTGCTTGACTGGGTGAAGCGCCTTCCCGACCCGACCAAGCGGGTGCTGGTGATCGGCCACAACCCGGCCCTGGTGGAGCTCGGCCGTTGGCTCTGCCATGACGCGCCAGATCGGCTGCCCACCGGCGGCCTGCTGCATCTCGTCCTGCCGGGTGTCCCCTGGCAGGCACTCGCGCCCGATTGCGCCCGGCTTGCCGCCAGCCTGGTGCCGACGGCGGCCAGCCACGCGCTCTTCCAGCGCCGTGCCCCCACGCCGCGCGCGCAGGGCAAGGCCGACCTGGCTGGCTGCCTACAGATGCAGCTTGGGCATCTCTACGCCCTGGTCAGAGCCCTCGAGCCCGGGGTGATGGCCGGTGCCGACCCCGAATTCCTGCACCAGTACCGGGTCAACCTGCGTCGCAGTCGCGCCATCGGCGAGGCACTACTGGCCACCGCCCGTGCCCCTGGGCGCGACAAGGTGCCCGGCCTGAAACGCCACCTCAAGCACCTCAAGCGGCGCGCCCAGGACACCAGCGACCTGCGCGACCTCGATGTCTTCCTGGCGCGCCTGGCAACCGCGCCGCCCGCCGCGGAGGAGGGCACGCGCCGTGCCCTTCACGGTTGGCTGAGCGAGCGGGCCCGCGGGGAGCAGCAGCGGCTCTGCCAGCAGCTTCGCCAGCCGGACTATGCCGCGGAGATGCAGGCCTGGCAGGCCTACCTCGAGGGTGAAGCGTTCCGTGATGCCCTGGCCCGGATAACCCCGGCGCGGATCGAAGCGGTACTCGACGAGCGCATCGCCGGCCACAACCGCGACCTTGTCGCCCTCTCGCTTGAGGCCCCGGACCAGGCCTTCCACGACCTGCGCAAGACCGTGAAGCGCATCCGCTACCTGGCCGAGCTGCAACCGAAGCGCCACCGTGCGCTGCTGGCCGACCTGAAGCAGCGCCAGACCCTACTGGGGGAGCTCCAGGATCTCTGCACTCGGGAAGCCTGGCTTGCCGCCTTCGTCGAGAGCGGCGCGGCCCCCGCCGACGCCAGCGCTGATATCGCCGCCTGGCAGGCCGCCCTCCAGACCGAGAAGGACGCCCAGCGCGAGGCGATCATGGCGCTCGCCCCGCTGAACGCCTGAACCGCAGCAGCGCCGCCGATCATCCGGGACCCTACATCTAGGCGCTGATAAGCCATTAAGGCAATAGCATCTGAATAAGCGCTTCCCGCTCCATCTCCAGCATCTCTTCCACCATTGGGTTCTTCATCGGATCGTTGCTGGCTTGCCACTCCTCTAGCAGGGGAACGGCTTCGGGTGATGCGGCCAGGCGAGCCGCCAAGACGTGGTTGGCATCCGGGGGGGCAGTGATTTCGCTGGCGTAGTCACTCTGCACTTCTGAGTAGCACGCCAAGGCATCGTCCGTGGCTCCCTCCAAACGCTCTTGCAGCATGCAGCGCATTAGCCTCCCTTCCTTGTGTAACTCGCCTTCTTTAAGAATATCCAGATCAGCCTTGGCCGCAGCGTAGTGGCCTAGGCTGGCGTTTAGCTGTGCGCGGCTGTTGAGAAGGTCGGTGTCGGTTGGGTGCTTTTCGAGACCCTCATCGTAGATCCTGAGCACATCCTCTAGCTGGTTGGCATCGCCATGTGCTTCGATAAGTGCTGCGTTGGCGCGCTCCTGGTAATGCTCTGCTGATTCGCCTTGGGCCGGTGAGCAGGCGGTAAGCAGTAGGGTGGCTAGCGCAATAAGTAAGCTGCTTTTCACAATGGTTCTACCTCGATCTCAAAGGCGATGCTTGTCGTGCGGGAGGCCAAGTTACCTGAGCCGCTGGAATAGAAATAGCCGCCGTTCAGTTGAAACGTCAGGCGGCGGGGCGGCATAGGCAGTGAGAAGTCGGCATGGCCAATGGGGTCGACGTTGTCATCAGGCCAGGTGGAAATGCCCGCTTGACTTCGAGGTACGGGACGGAGAACTCGCGATACTTCAGTGCGGGCACTTCGATGTCTTTCGGTTCAATATCGGTCGTCAGGGTAGTAAGAAAATCGCCGAGTAATGTATAGCCGCTTGTACTGGAGGGGGAGGGTAGAGGCACCGGAAACGATGTGGTGCGGCCCACCTTTGCATGAGCAGGCCACCTTATCGCCAAGCTTTGCCAGCTCCATTGATTGGCACCTTCGATCTCATACCTGACTACTTATCGATTATCACTATCGTTGGTGCCTTGGCTACCGATGGACGGGGATTTCAGCAATCTCTTACAGCAATGTAAGCAATATCTTACAGTGCTGTTGTGGTGATTAACACTCAGAAGCGATCAACCCGGAACGGCGCCATATCCACCGCCGGTTCTTCGCCACCCATCATCTGGGCGAGCCACTGCCCGGCAGCTTGGCCTGGCCTACGACGTTTCTCTCGCAACGTATCGTCAGCAGCAAGCCCCCGCGACGATTGATAGGGAGTAAATCAATCATAACTCGCTGGCGTCGACCTGTATGTGATGGATGAAGTGGGTCAAGCAGACTGCCGGAACAATGAGGAAATGCGGTTGTTGCGTCTTGGTGGTTTTAAATATTAGAATATATAGATGTTACCCGCTATGGAATGGTCTAACGGCGTCCCATAGATCTATCAGCCACGGTGAGGGGCTGGGCAGTTTGGCAAGAGCTGCTGGAAACCGTTCCCTATCGCGTCATGTACGACGTAAGCAGCAAGCCACCCGCGACGATCGAGGGGAAGTGATCTTCGCGAAGTGGTTTATCCCCAAGGTAAGTACCCCGCTAACGTTAACGTAATTCCTAAGGAAAGGTATGTTTCACATTTTGAAAGAACTTTACTGGCTCCGCTCGATGAGCGAGCCGCGTCTGGATCGGCACCGCTACTGGCTGGCTGCCTACTTGCTGATAAGCATACAGCTGGGCGCTGCGTTTCTTATGAGCCAAAGCCGTTTCTTATGGGACATGACGCCAAGCTTCTATCCTGAAGCCTTCTTTTGGGGTAGTTATTTCTTCACGCCGCATGTCTCAATGGATCTCGTATCGATCGTTCTGTGCATCATCGTGGGTATGAACGCCTTCGGACGGGTTTGGGGTAGCCTCGCCGGGGTCGGAATTTACTCATTAGGGGCTTTGGGCTCAGTGTTCAATTGGGCGACATCGAATCCTATGGATGGGGACCTTTGGTATCCACTACTATTGACAGGGGGGCTGGCAATAATAGGTGTCGTGGCACTACTCATGGGTTTCACGTTACGCTCTCTTCGCGATGTCGAGCCGTCACATGCGCTCTTACGACAGCGGCCGGACATGCCTGCGGAAAAGCAGCTGGACTGCCTGGCTTTCTTGCGCCGCTACCTGTTAGCCCACTTGGTGATCAGCGTAATAGGTGTCGCAATTAGCACCATCATGTTTTGGCGTCTCAACAACCAATCAGGGATGGGTTACTATGGGGCAGCCGATTCAACGTTAAAGACCGGTGGCTTTTTCATACTGCTACTGGCAGTGGTGGGATGCATCTGGATCCTCAAGCTAGTCGCCAAGCGATTGAACAGTTTCACCGATGCTACGGTGGCAATTTTATGCTGGGGTATAGGCCTGACAGTCGTCATCGGAGGCGGTACGGTCTGGCTGGCAATAAACGAGTTTTATGATAACGGGTGGCTGTTTCTACTGGCCAAAACCATCGGTCTCAGCCTGTGGCCTATCAGCATTGTCGCTCATATTTATTTGCTGACCAATCCCGCGGAACAGCCCTCATCCGCAGAGACGGAAATGGCGGAACCATCGGCGCAGGCACCTGCCACTTCACCGCAGATCGATACCTGACGCCCCCTACCAAGCGACCATGACCAGCTTCACAGATGTGCCGGCATGGTCGCTGATCATCGGGGATCCCGCATCTAGTTCCTTGTGGGCTTGCAATCAGAAGCGATCGACTCGGAACGGTGCCATATCCACCGCGGGCGTTTCGCCATCCATCATCTGGGCGAGCAGTTCGCCGGTGGCCGGGCCCAGGGTAAAGCCCTGATGGCCGTGGCCGAAGGCGAGCCATAGTCCGGCCTTGTCGGGAGCAGGGCCGATCACCGGCTTCATGTCGGGCAGGCAGGGGCGGGCGCCTTTCCAGGGTTGGCCGTCGCGGCGCTTGCCCAGCGGAAACAGCTTGCGTGCCACCTTCTCGGCGGCCGCCAGCTGCTTGTACTGGGGCGGCGAGTCCAGGTCGGCAAGCTCGGCGCCGGTGGTCAGGCGAATCCCGGCGCGCATCGGTTCGAGCAGGAAGCCCTTCTCGGCGTCCATCACCCAGTGGTTGAGCTTGGCGCCCTCTTCCGCGGAGTAGTGCATGTGGTAGCCGCGCTTGACGAACAGCGGCACCTTCATGCCCAGCCGTTCCAGCATATCGCCGGCCCAGGGCCCCAGGGCCACCACCACCTCATCGGCCTCCATTGGCCCCTCGCTGGTCTTGACCTGCCAGCCGCCCTCGACCTGGAGTACGTCCTCGACGCTGGCCTGCATCACCTTGCCGCCCTGTTCGGCAAAGCTGCGGGCGTAGGCCTGCACCAGGCCGCCCGGGTCCGAGACCATCCACGGCTGCGTCCAGTGGATCGCGCCGATCAGCCCCTTGTCCAGGTGCGGCTCCTTGGCGTGGAGCGCCTCGGCGTCCAGCACCTCATACTCGACCCCGAAGCGCTCGTGGTTTTCTCTGGCTTTTTCCTGGCACGCCTCGAACGCCTTGCGGGTGCGGTAAAGTTCCAGCCAGCCGCCCTGGCGCACCAGCGCCTCGGCGCCGGCGGCCTCGATCATCGGCGCGTGGGCATCCTGGCAGCGCATGATCAGCGATGCCCACTCGGTAACGATGCGCTCGTAGCGCTTACCGCTCGAGTTCAGCCAGTAGTTCAGCAGCGGGCCCGCGGCGTTCATCATGCCGGTGGGGCGGTAGCGGATATCCACCTTGCGGTTGGGCACCACTCGCAGCAGGGTGCCGATATCGCGGGGGAAGGCGTAGGGGCGCACCGCCTCGCGCTGGATGATGCCGGCATTGCCGAAGGAGGTCTCGAGCCCCGGCTCGCGGCGGTCCACTAGGGTGACGTCATGACCGCGACGCACCAGATGCCAGGCCACGGATACGCCGACCATGCCGGCACCAAGAACGATGATATTGCGGGCCATGAAGGTCTCCCTGCCGATGAGTATGGAAGCTCTGCCGCGGGGCAGAGCCTGTTACGGGCGGAGTTTATCAGTGCTTGTCATAAAATCGGCGATGTGTCGAAAATTAAGATGAAGCGGCTATATTGGGCTATATAGGCAGAGTATTCGCCCCCTGCGATGGCGAAAAATGGAGCTTGTTGTTGTGGGCGGCTCTAGGACCCGCTCGCGCCCTTGCTCCATTCAGTGTAGGTGCTGCCATGATGGCTACCGTGGCCTACTCAACCGCCCCCGGCTGTCCACCGCTCCGGCAGCTTGCGGCAGTTGCTTAGCAGCCTCTCCAGCAGCGTTTGCTCGCTGCCTTGGTGCGCCTCGGGGCTCAGGATGGCGAGGGTGGCGTCGATGGCCGCCGGCATGCGTTCGGCGAGTTCGAGGCCTTGGCGCAAGACGTAGCGAGGCTGGAATCGCATCGAGCGTGCCAGCGCTTCGAGGTGTGAGCGTTCGATGCTACCGGGTCGATCCTCACCATTGATGCGCAACGCAAAGCGGCGTGCGAGGCCTTCGTAGAGCGTGGTGCTCATCAGGTCGTAAAACGGTGCCAGCCGGGGGCCTTCGTCGGTATAGAGGGTGAGGGACTCACCGCCTCAGGGTTTTCCAGCCAAGCGGGGGCATACTCGAAGCGCAGCGGTTGTGCGTCATGCAGCTGGCCGACATGCCTGTCGCCGTGGTAAAGCGCCAGGGTATCGTCACTGGCCATGGCGGTGGCCACCCTTGCGCCGTACCACCACCTCGAGCCCCATCAGGTCGAGTACATCCAGCACCTTCTGCAACTGCAGTGTCGGCTTGCCCCGCTCCAGGTCGACGATGAAGCGATTGCCGGTGCCGGCGAGGCCGGCCAGGTCGATCTGCAACAGCCCCTGCTCGGCGCGCAGCTGGCGCACCAGCTTGCCAAGGTCTTCGCTGTGGCGAATAGGAACGGTCAAGGAGGGCGAAGCAGTGAACTCGTTAGTCGGCATAGCAAATCCGCGTGTAATTACCGTTCGGTAATTCTAGGTATGGATTTGCTGATTCGCAATGAAGAGATTACCGATCGGTAATTATCGAGGCGATCAAGGTTCGACTTGCAGAAAAGATTACCGATCGGTAACTTTTGCGTGGTCGCTCTTGCCGGCCTTTCGTGAACGGTCACGAGGGGCTCGTCTGGCTGCAGTTGGGGAAGTGCTGAACAAATCGGCGAGCGAGATGAAGCGCAAGGCGCACGGAGCACAGGAGCCGGAGCATATGGGGTATATGTGAGGATTCCGACCGGGCTGGCGCACCAGCACCGCGCAACGCAGCGATTCGCTCGCACAGGCATTTGTGCAGTATTTCCCTGGTTATCGCGCTACGCCGCGGATCCTTGCCTCGCCTTCCTCTAACACGCGCCATGCCTGGCGTCTCAACGCCTGGTCACCCGCTGTCATCACTTCGAGGAGCCGGCGCTTCTCGGCCAGGTAGACACGGGCGAAGCCGCGGTCCCGCGCGACGATACTGATGGTGTTGTCGATCAGGTCGGCGTACTTGATAGTCTGCGCTTCAGGGGAGACCAGTGCCAGTCTGTTGCGCTCCAGCGCCTTGCGGTGAGCGCGGTTGCCGATTTCCGGATCGATGAATTGATCCGTCAGTTCCTGGACCAGGACGGCGACGCGCTGGCCGAAGCACTCCTCGATGTCCAGCGCCGTCACGGCGGTATCTTCGAGCACGTCGTGCAGGTGGGCAGCGGCAATCATCTCCGCTGTCGCCGTCTCCACGGCTGACACGGTTTCTGCGACGGCTACCGGGTGGTGCCAGTAGGGCTCGCCGGTGTATTTGCGTCGCTGCCCCACGGCTTGGTGGGCGGCGTTGCATCTCCAGCATCTCTTCCACCATCGAGTTCTTCATCGGGTCGTCGCTAGCCTGCCACTCCTCTAGCAGGTCGATGGCCTCGGAAGCAGCCGGGGTAAGGACAAATTCCTCCGCTAGCCGCAAGATAGGTGTCGCATGATTTATGTAGTCTTTTTTTATTTAAGCGAGATTCTATTAATAAGGCCAAATAACTCAATTTCATCAGCATTGTATGATTAAAATTCTCATGCCTTGAGATGAGAGGCAATGGTAATATCCTGTTTAGCAAAGGAAAATATTCTCTAAATATCAGTCGCCTCTGATTTTGCACTTCTTGGCCGTAAAAAAATTATCCTGGCCGTTAAAAAAACTGCTAGCGTTTAATGTAGGGGTTCAAATAAAAACAAATCAATTTGTTCTGGGGGGCGACATGCAAGCCTTGGCAAAACAGGTAACACCTTTCGCTTCCACCTTTTTTATTTCTGATTGTGGCGATTCCCCTCCTAGTGAATCAGTGCTAATAACTGCCTCGCAGAGCTTAATCGAAAGTAAAGAAGAACAAAGCAGACATACAAGTGCTCGGCGGCTTTACAGATTGTCCTCAATTATCTGACTAGGCTGTAGAGAATAGGTACTTTGAAGGTAAGTTTGAAAATCTGAATATGAGACCGGCCTCGGGCACAGTATACCGCCGAGCTTTTGAATACCGATAATCGATGGAAAATATTTGATATTTTAGGCAGAAGATCGTTCACAATCACAGCGGAGTGAATATGCATTTAATAACTGTATTTTCATTGTTTCTTTCTTTGTTCTCAGCTTCTGCTTTTGCTGAGGGAGACCCATGGCTGCTAGGAGAGTGGAGAATTACAGGAGTGAAATTTCCTGGGATGTCGGCTATGTCTGAACAAGAGGCTGAGGAATGGATCAATCAAACCATTAGCTATGAAACAACCTCAGTAAAGCTGATTAATCAAATTTGCAATAACCCAATATACGGAATCGAGGAAGTATCAGCTAATGATTTCATGGCAACACATAGGGTGTCATTAGCAAGTCTTGAAATCGAGAGCTCCTCAGTAGAGATAAGAGAAATAAACTGCGATTCGGCTTGGATGGGACCAGGCCTGACAATTATAAAAGCAAAAGAAGATGCCGCCTATACTATTTGGGATGGTGGGTATTTCATCATGGAAAAGATATAACATACTCAGCGAACAAGGGGAATTAATATGAGTTTAGTGAAATGCAGAAGCTGTGAAAAAGAAGTTTCTAACACTGCTCGGCAATGTCCACATTGTGGACGTCCAAGCCCAAGCCCAAGCGCTAGCCCATGGTCTATCATTTTAATAACAGTGCTAACATTCGTGATTATGGGCTTTGTATTCTTAATGCTATTATAGTGCGCTAGAGCTCTATGTTATATCAGTCGAATAGATGGGCTGTATATATAGGATGGTTTAATTGTGCTCGCTGATGGGTCTAGTTATGCTAGATAGAACTGAGATTCGCTTTAAGTATATGCTTGATCGGCTTTTTTTGTCTGCTCTGGCTATTTATATTTTAAATAAATGGCTGGTTCCAGACCATTTAAAAAAAGGCATTGAGTTCTTTGATAGTTATTTAAACGATATTCTTTTTCCTGCAGTTGCATTTCCTATCATGTTGTTTATAACAAAGATTTGTGGCGCTAGAAAAGTGGATGTTCCTCCACAGCTTAAGGAGATGATTCCTCCCCTAATTATTTGGTCAATTGGATTCGAATTTGTTGGGCCTTACTATTTTGACAGGGGCACTGCTGACATAATTGATGTACTTGCATATTTCACTGGCGGGATTGGAAGCTGGATGTTTTGGAATCGCGTAAATATATTTCGCGCTATCTTGGTAAAGAAGATTTAGTTTTGGCGTTCAATGTGGTCGGTCTCAATGACCAAGCACAGCCTTCCTTCTGCAAAATTTGGCCGCTCAGTAATTGAAATGCCACTAACTTGCCTCATTCATGAGGGCGCTGATCGAGTGTCTTGAAGGTCCTTGTGAAGTGCCTTCTGAGCTGTACAGGCTATTCCAAGAGCAAGGCGGTCACCACGATGGCTGTAATTAAGGTTGCACTGTTGAACGAGATAAATTTCTGAGGGCTTATAAGACGGCAAAGAAAACGCATTATAGACCCGGACCTGGCGGCCGCCGGAAGGCAGCACGCCGCCTGGATGGTGAGTGGCGGGGAGGTCGACTATCGTGAATAGAGGAATGGAGGCCGTCATTCAGGTTGAGGATCATGCTCGCGGGGTTGCTTTGGAAGCAGGCAGCCGCCGGGTGATCACGGGGCAGGGCCACACCATGGAGCGCATCCGGCATATCCATTCCATCACCAAGCGCCTGATCATCATGACGACCATAGCGGTTGCCGTGCTGGGCGCTATATTCGCGCTGACCTTTTTCTTCAACCAGCGTTTTTGGTGACTTGGGCCGTTCCCCTGTGCGGCATCATTGGCGGTTTCGTCAGTATTCAGCAGCGTTTGAACACTGTTACCGATGAAGAGCTCGCGTTGCTGGATGCCTCACTGTTTCAGATCCTGCTGGTGCCGATCTTCGGCGGTGTCTTCGCACTGGTGCTCTACCTGGTGTTCCTGTCTGGCATTGTTTCCGGTGATCTCTTCCCCCAGTTCTCTTTCCCGGCACAGGACGCGAGGAAGTCAGGTGACGACTTCATGCTCAGCATCTTCCGGGAGACCTACCCCAGCTCCGGGTCGGATCTGGCCAAGCTGCTGTTCTGGTCATTCGTGGCGGGCTTTTCGGAGCGTTTCGTGCCGCAGCTGATCAACAATGTCACGTCGTCGGCCTCATCGGCATCCGAGAGAAACGACCGGGATGATGCTGCGGGTCGCTAAGGGGGAGACGGTGATGCTGAAGGCGGTATTGCTCGATATCAGTGGCGTGCTGACCGAGGACGGCGAGGCCCTGCCCGGCGCGGTGGATGCGGTGGCGCGGCTGCAGTCCAGCGGCCTGGCGCTGCGCTTTCTGACCAACACCTCGCGCAAGACCTCAGTGGCGATGCGTGATGAGCTGCAGCGGCTGGGGTTCGCCCCGGCCCCTGAGCAGGTCTTCACCGCGCCGGGGGCCATCCGTCGCCATCTCGAGCGTAGTGGGCTGCGCCCTTACCTGTTGATCCATGAGCGGCTCGAGCCCGAGTTTGCCGACCTGCCCCGCGATAACCCCAACGCGGTAGTGCTCGGCGATGCCGAGCAGCGGCTGGACTATGTCCACCTCGACGAGGCCTTTCAGCTACTGCTGGAGGGGCGCCGATTCCTCTAGATCGAGGTGCTGGCCGTGTTGCTTTTACAGGTGGTGGCAGGGATGCTTTATTAAGCATGTGCTGAACGTCATCGATATGCTCATTCGAGGAACGCGCTATGTCGCTGGAACTGTGGCTCTCCTTCTGCCTGGCCTCCCTGTTGATCATCGTTTCGCCCGGCCCCGCCGTGGCGCTGCTGGTCACCACCGGGGTCAACCGTGGGCGACGTGCCGCCCTGGCGATGCTCCCCGGCTTCTTCCTGGGGGATTTGCTGGCCATGACCCTGTCGTTCGCTGGGGTCGGTGCGCTGCTGATGGCCTCCGCCGAGCTGTTCCAGCTGTTCAAGTGGCTCGGGGCGGCCTATCTGCTCTACCTGGGCATCAAGATGTGGCGCGAGGCCGGCCAACTGGGCGACCTGCAGCCTACGGGTACGGATATTCGTCTCGGCACCGCCAAGGCGTTTCTGGTCACTGCGCTAAACCCCAAGAGCCTGGCCTTCTTCATGGCCTTCATGCCGCAGTTCGTGGCGCCAAGCCAGCCCTTGCTGCCGCAGTTGGCCATCCTGTTCTCGACTTTTCTGGCCCTCGGCGTGCTCAGCGATCTGGCCTTCACTTTCCTGGCGACCAGCGGTGGCCGGATGCTGAGTGCCCGGCTGCGTCGCATCCTGCATCGCAGCGGTGCCGGCAGCCTGATCGGGGCGAGCGCCCTGGTCGCCGCCATGCGGCGGCCTTGAGGGGGAGGGGACGCAGGCCAATCAGCGCTCGTTGAGGTACTCGACAAGTCCATCGATGAACTGCCGAATCTTTGCCGCCAAGTGCTTGCGGCTGGGATAGATGACCTGAATGGGCAGCGTGCTGCCCTGGAGGTTGGGTAACAGCTTCGCTAGGCGCCCAGCATTGACGTCGGTTTCCATGAGCGACGAGGGAAGAAACGCGATACCCATGCCATGAATGGCGGCCTCGCGGATGGCCTCGCCGCTATCGAAGCGGAATAGGCGTCCTCCCTCGATCGCCACGGGCACTCCGTCTGGCGCTGCCAATGTCCAACTGCCAGGACGTGGGCTCAATCCATAGATGAGCCTCTGGTGGCGCGCCAGATCACCAGGTGTGGCCGGGATGCCGAAGCGCTCGAGATAAGCTGGCGAAGCGTACAAGCCCCCCTGAGCCTGCTCGACAACCCGTGCAATCAATTGAGAGTCGTGCGCGACTTCGCCTAACCGGATGCTCAAGTCGAAGCCCTCTTCAATCAGGTCGACGATCCTGTCGGTAAAGCTGACCTCCACATCGAGCGCTGGCCACTGGTCCAGAAACCTGCTCAGGAAAGGGAGCACAACGGCACGGCCATATATTTCCGGGACCGTCAGTCGTAGTGTCCCCGTTGGCTGGGGCGCGTCCTGTCGAATACTGGCCTCGGCTTCCGCCAGGTCCTGCAGTATTTGCACGCAGCGCTCATGGAGTCGTTGCCCATCGACTGTCAGAGACAGGCGCCTCGTCGTTCTATGGAAGAGTCGCGTTCCGAGATGTGCCTCGAGCCTGGCCACCGCCTTTCCCGCTGCAGAGCGCGTCAGGCCCCGAGCTCTTCCACCCGCACTGAAACTGCCTGACTCTGCGATGGCGACGAAGACGCGAAGCGCGCCGAGGTCAAGATCGGACGCTTGCTTGTGGTCGATAGGGAGCGAGCGGAAACCCATTGGCGATCCTGGTTCAACAATCATGCGCGTATAATGTAGTGCGTTGAATTTTATTCCGCAAGTGGAGGAAATATGACCAACTCAATCGTTCGCCTCAATCCATCGACATTGCCGAATGCCGGGGAAATGGGCTACTCGCAGATATCGATAGTCGAGCCGGGCCGCATGGCTTATATCTCGGGGCAGGTAGCCTGGCAGCCACACGGTGAGCCAGTGCCAGATAGCTTGGTCGAGCAAATGAGGTTGGTCTCAAAGAATGCGCGTTCAGCATTAGATGCAGTGGGTGCAAAACCAGAGCATGTGGTGGTGGCACGCGTTTATGTGGTTGGTCTCACCCCTGAAAGGCTAGAGCAACTGATGCCACCCTTTATAGCCACCTTCGACGGTGCTCAACCCTGTGTGACTGGTGTTGGCGTTGAAGCGCTGGCTGCACCCGACCTGCAAGTCGAAATGGAGCTGGTTGTCAGGCTCCCTCATTAACTATTCCTGCCAGTATACTGGAGGTGTGCATATTTGAACGGCTGAAATTAATAGCCTAACAGGTCAATGAGCCATGCGTCTTTGGTGCTGGCGTATGTCGGCAGTTTATCTGGCGAGCCTCCTCTCAACGGATGATGCCGACTTGCCATTGGCGCTCGGCATGTTGCATCAGATCGCTGATCCAATCCACGAATGCCCTTACAGTGGGCGACAAGTGTCGATTCTGTGGATACATGATCGATATAGGCACTGATGGCGCTTGGCTGTGGTCTAGTACTCGCTGTAACTGGCCACTGCGTAGGTGCGGAAGCACCATGTAATTTGCCGCACGTATCAGGCCCAAGCCTTCCAAGCCACAAGCGATATAGGTGTCGGTGTCGTTGACGGTCAGGTTCTCGGTCATCCGTACGACTTGCTCTTCATCGTTGATCACGAAGCGCCAATCCATTGAGCGGCCCTGATGCCCTGGCAGAAAGCCGACAGCATGATGGCGCTTCAAATCTTCCAATGAGTGCGGCTCGCCATATTCTCTGAGGTATTCAGGTGATGCACATATCACCCATTCGAAGCTAGCAATACGACGTGCCACCAGAGTAGGGGAATCATGAGGTACTCTGGCACGAATGACGCAATCGATGCCCTCCGGAACCAGCTCCACGGTCTGATCGCTCAAGGTCAGGGTCAATTCCACATCGGGGTAACGGGCCTGAAATGTCTTGATGGCAGGCACTACGAATAGCCGAGCCAGCGAGGCGGTCATGCCGACTCGTAGCTTGCCTTTGACCTGTTCAGCGTTACCCCGAAAGCCTGCCTCGACGGCTTCAAGTTCGGCCAGTAGACGGCAGCAATGATCGTAGTAAAGGCTGCCATCGGGAGTCAGGTTCAAATGCCGCGTGGTACGCTGGAGTAGTTTCACGCCAAGGTGATTTTCTAGTTCCTTAATGACGCGAGTGACCGTCGAGGGGGGGATGGCCAGGTTCTCCGCGGCTTTGCTGAAGCCGTGCATCTCAACCACTCGGGCAAATATTTGCATGGCTTGAAGTCGATCCATGTGTCGTGCTCCCCGGCTTCCGGTTGGTCATCATAGCGCAGCTGACTCCCACGGTCAGAAATCGGCCGTCTCGGGATCTGGTCCCAGACGGCCATCACGACGATCCAGCCCGGCCAGCATCTTCATCTCGCTCGGCGTCAGTGCAAAGTCGAATAGCTGGAAGTTCTCTTCGATACGCCCAGGCCGCACGGATTTCGATATGGTGGCAAGGCCACTGTCGAGGTGCCAGCGCAGGATGACTTGGGCCGGACTCTTGCCATGTCGCTTGGCGAGCTCCCGAATCCGTGGATGTTCCAGCGGAGATGCGGCTGGCTCCGGGTTCTGCCACCACAGGCCCAGCGGGCTCCAGGACTGGGTCACAATGCCCTGTTCGTGGTGAAAGGCTCTCAGTGCCTTCTGCTGGAAGTAAGGGTGTAGTTCAATTTGATTGAGCACCGGCTTCACTCCTGTCTCCCCAATCAAGCGCTGCAGTTGGCCAGTCGAGAAGTTACAGACGCCGATGGCACCGACCCGGCTCTCATCGCGCAGGCGAATCATTGCCCGCCATGTGTCCACATAGGCGTCACGAATGCGTGAAGGCCAGTGCATTAGGTACAAGTCGATCCGGTCGAGGCCGAGCCGTTGCTGGCTGGCATCGAAGGCGTGTAGGGTTTGAGTGTAGCCGTGATGTGTATTCCATACTTTCGTGGTCACGAAGATCTCTTCACGCGCGACCCCGCTGTCACGAATCCCTTCGCCGACCCCTTCTTCGTTGTAATAAGCTTCTGCTGTGTCAATCAGGCGGTAACCGGTCCGCAAGGCGCGACTGACCAGGACGGCACTCGTTTCTATCGGTACTTGCCACAAACCGTAGCCGAGGGCTGGGATTCGTGTGTCATCGTGCAGTCTCAGGGAATGAGCTGTTGGCATGGGTCAACTCCATAATAAAAACGCTGGCAACAGTGTAGTCGGTTGCGTAGCCGATTTTAATTCCACTATCAGGAAAATATATTTTCAAAAATACCAATAAATAAATGTATGCATTATTTGTCTTTGCAGAATTATGTTTCCCAATATCAACTATTAACAGGATATATGTCGAAGAGTAGTCTGTATGTGAGCCATTTCGGTGATAACCATTTGGTTTAAATGTGCGGCTTGCAGAAAATTGACGGCCTCAGTCTAGTGTGGGAAGCATGCCCGTGCTTTCTGAAGCCATAAATTACTAAGCTATCTCAATTAACATAGGCCATATACATGCCCATCAATGAAAAACCCAGTATTGGAAACATCCTTATCCTCGGAGCCGGTCAGCTCGGTATGCAAGTGATCAAAAACATGGCATCCAGGGTCAGCCCTGACAGTGTCCGCGTCCTTGTAGAACCTGGCTTCACCACATCGCCGGATAAGTACAAGGAAGAAGCGACGGAAGAGCTCGGTAAGCTTGGGGTAGAGATCTTACCCTTCGATCTGTCCGAAGGCACTGAGGCGAGCCTTGCCGAATTGTTTGCAGAGTTTCATACGGTCATCTGCTGTACGGGTTTCGCGGCAGGAGCCGGCACACAGATGAAGGTTACGCATGCGGTTTTAGCCGCTGGAGTCAATAGGTATTTCCCCTGGCAGTTCGGGGTCGATTACGACATCGTTGGAAAAGGAAGTGGCCAACCTGTATGGGATGAGCAATACGAGGTGAGGAAACTATTGCGCTCGCAGGAAGCAACCGAATGGGTCATCGTCTCGACAGGAATGTTTACGAGCTTCCTGTTCGAGCCTGACTTCGGTGTCGTCGACCTTGAAACCAACACCGTCCGGGCACTTGGAAGCTGGGATACGCGTGTCACCGTGACGACACCCGAGGATATTGGGCGTCTGACGACCGAGATATACCTTGAAGAGCCCCACATCAGCAATGAAGTGGTCTTTGTAGCGGGAGACACCCTCTCATATGGCCAGCTGGCTACGATCGTCGAAGAGGAAGCAGGGAAGGTCGTCAAGCGTGTCGAGTTATCTCTCGAAGAGCTCAATGACCAACTTTCCCAAGATCCGGGTGATGTCATGCTCCGCTACCGTAAGGCATTTGCTCTCGGTACAGGCATGTGGTGGGAGAAATCAAAAACCTATAATCATGAAAAAGGCCTTGAGACCATTGATGTCAAGACATGGCTCAATCGCCACTTGCGCGATAAGCGCTGACAGTCACTTCGACGCGATTGGTACTTTGCGGCAGCAGGGGCCATCCGTGGCCCCCTGCAGCGCATAGCATGCCTTGCCGCAGCTTCATTGCTGCTACGCCAGGATCTCATTGAACTCCAGCACATTCAGGTCGGGGTCGCGGATGAAGCAGACGTTGCGGCGTCCGTGGCCCATCGTTACCGGCCCTTCGGTGATCTTGATCCCTTCGCGCGCCAGCCAATCCACCAGTTCGTTCATGCTCTCGACGATAAAGGCGGCGTGGGTGTAGCCGGGCCGCTTGACCGGTGCGTCCAGCAGCACATTGCCCTCCTCGGCGGGTACGCCGTTGTAGATCAGGTGGATGCGCATGCCGGCAGGGTGCACGAGCCCGCAGGCCTTGGCCTCGGGGGCGAACTCTTCGGGGTCGCGCAGGAAGCCGAGCTTGGCGTAGAAGGCTTCCGCTGTGGCGAGATCGGTGACGCGGATGCCGATATGGTCGAGGCGTAGGGTGTCGAAGCGCATGCTGATGACTCCTTAAGGAAGTGGCTGGCTCAGACGTTGAGCCCGGCGCGGGTGCGTTGGAAGGGGATGAAGCCGGGGAGGCCTTCGATCTGGCGCAGCCAGGCCAGGACTCTTGGGTAGCCGGTGAGATCGATGTTGCCCTCGGGGGCCCGTTCGATGTAGCTGTAGAGCGCGATGTCGGCGATGCTCGGCTCTGCCGTTGTGGCGATCCAGCGCGAGCCTTCCAGCGTCCGCTCCATGACGGCGAGCGTGGCGTGGGCGCGCTCGATCACCTCCTCGGGGCGGAAGGGCGCACCGAATACGGTGATAAGCCGGGCGGCACAGGCGCCATAGGCGATCTTGCCTGCCGCCACCGAGAGCCACCGCTGTACCTGTGCCTCGTTGGCGGGATCGGTCGGCAGCCAGTGGGAAGGACCGATCTTCCTTGCCACATAGACGAGGATGGCGAGCGAGTCGGCGATGATGATGCCGTTGTCGTCGAGCACCGGTACTTCACCAAAGGCGTTGAGCGCGAGAAATTCCGGTTGCTTGTGGGCACCGGCCGCCAGATCGACCTCGATCAGTTCATGCTCGACTCCGGCGAGGGAGAGAAACAGGGCGGCGCGATGGGCGTGCCCTGAGAGTGCGTAATGGTAGAGCTGCATGGCGACGATCCTCTGCAGTTGATGGCTGACTTCTGTCTTTCGCATTCTGGCTTTTGCATTCTCTCCCTCGCTTCAAAGTGAGAGAATCCTTAAAAATCGCACTTCATCATTGCGATAACTGACAATAATGCTCGGCGGGCGATGGACAGGAGGCGCGATGGACAGGCTGCGAACGCTAAGGACCTTCATCTGCGTCGCGGAACAATCGAGCTTCGCCGAAGCGGGACGGCGGCTGGGGATGTCGCCCACCACCGTGACACGGACGATCGCGGCGCTGGAGTCGAGCCTTGGCGTTCAGCTGTTGAGGCGCACCACACGCAGCGTGCGGCTAACCGAAGAGGGGGCGCTGTTTCTGGCGCGATGCCGGGCAGGGCTCGCCGAGATCGACGCGGCAGTCGAGAGCGTGCGGGGCGCCCGGTCTGCGCCGCGCGGCACCCTGACGGTGACCGCTCCGGTGATGTTCGGCCGGCTGCACGTGCTGCCGGTGGTGGTTGGGCTGATGCAGCAGTATCCCGAGCTTCAGGTCAGGCTGCTGTTGCTGGATCGGGTGGTTAGCCTGGTTGAAGAGGGCATCGATGTCGCCGTGCGCATCGCCGAGCTGCCGGATAGTTCGCTGCACATGCTGAACGTCGGCCAGGTACGGCGGGTGATGAGCGCGAGCCCGAGCTATCTCGCCGCGTGGGGCAGGCCGACGTCACTCGCCGATTTGCGCGATCATGACGTGATCCGGGTCGAGGACGAGATAGGCCCGCATCGTGGGTGGGGGCTCGACGAGGTACGACACCCCGCGAGGTTGACGGTCAACCATATGGACGCGGCCATTGCCGCGGCGGTCGCCGGGCTCGGCGTGGTACGCACGCTCTCTTACCAGGTCGCCGAGGATGTCGCGGCGGGGCGGCTCGAGCATGTCCTGAATGACGATGCCGCCCCGGCGCTGCCGATTTCCTTGCTATTTCAGAGCGGCCGCCGGGAGCACCCCAACGTGCGCGCCTTCATCGATGCCGCCAGGCAGCACTTGCAGGGGGTATCGTTGTAGCCGAGCTCAAGGTTGCGCTCATCTGCGGGGTCGTCGATCAAGGCGCGCGCGATACGCTGCAGACGCGGATCCTTGGGCAGTGGCAAGCCGAAGGTCTCGACCGGCAGTGTTCGGATCTCATCCAGGATGACCGCGGCCACGTGCTCGCGCACCGTATCGAGCGGCTCCACAGGCCAGGTGCTCGCCCGCAGTACCGCCTCACGCAACAGGCCGGACACGCGAATGGTGCACGGGCTTTGCGGGAGGTTCTCGCATGCCGCCTCTGCGATGAAGGCGCTCCACCCATTGAAAGGACCATGAGAACGCGCCGAATGGACGTGATGCGGGGGCAGCCAGATGGCATGAATGGCCGGAACGACCCACATGACGCCTTCCACGCCGACCGACAACAGGCCCTGCAGCGAGCCGAAGATCTGGCTGCGGGCATGACGGTGTGCCCCCTGGTCGAATTCGGTGTCCTGGCAGCGGCCCGCCACGACGAACACGGCCGGGCCATCGGAGGCATCGACCAGGGCAGGATCGAGTGTCATTAGGTCTGCCACGGCATCTACCGTTTTTTACCGACTCGTGGTTCCGACTGCGGGAGTGCCGTCAGGCGCTGCTCGATGCCCGCCAACAGTAGGTCTACACCGACGGTAAAACGTGCATCGAAGTCGGGCTCGAACAGCACATGCGCCGCACGGTGGAACTTCGGGAACCGTTCTTTCGCAAGCGCCAGAAATGTGGCAGTTCGCTGCTCCATGTCGATCTTGTCGTCGGATACCGCCTGTTCCTCGATCACGAAGCCCATCACGTAGTAGCCGATGTGGAAGATCGTGTTAGCGGCGAATTCGATGTCCGCGCCGGCATCCAACAGAGCCGAGAGCATGGCCTCTCCCGGGCGCAGGACGTTTTCGGTGGCGACGTAGGTGCCCGCGAAGACGCGCGCCGCATCGCGATGTGACTTGAGGGCTTGGCGAAGCTCCTCGGCAATTTGGCGTAGAGTGTCACGCCAGTGTTGGCCCGGCGGGATATCGTGCCCCACGTCCTCGATGAGCGCATCGGCGACCGCGTCGAGCAGCGCCTGTTTGTTGGCGAAATGCCAGTAGAGCGAAGGCGCCTTGACGTCGAGCACTTGCGCCACTTTGCGCAAGGTCAATCCCTCGATCCCCCCTTCGTCAAGGAGTTTGAGGGCGGTCTGTATGACGTGGTCGCGTTGGATGGCCATGATCACCTATTGCCAGGCTAACAGTGTAAGGGTAATGTTGCTGCCAAGACTAACACTGTAAGGCTTACATCGATAACTACTTTCTGACCCATTCTTCCGGTCCATGCCGCCATGTTGAAAGTAGCGCTGTCGTTAGGTTCTTGGGAGCGCAACCACACGCTACAAGGTTGGGAAAGGCGCCATCGCTCATACCGGCATAACCAGTAGGCATAACAGGAGGCAGTAATGCATGGAATAAAACACGCCCCCTAAACCCGCCCGACCTACCCGATACCCTGGTCGATGGCTATAGCCAAGCCGTTTGGGTGCAGGGAGGTTACCGGGTATTAATATCCTGCCAAGCAGGTGTCGATGCCGAAGGCCACCTGGCTGGCCCCAACTTGGCCGAGCAGACCGAGGCCGCGTTGGACAATGTCGAGCGGCTATTGCTGAGTCTCGGCGGCGACGTGTCTCGAGTGGTGATGCTGAGGATCTATCTGGCTGAGTTCTCGCGCTATGATCAGCAGGTGGTGGTAGAGGCACTTCAGCAGCGCTTTTCTGTGGCGCCGCCAGCCGCCACATGGCTGATTGTGTACGGCCTTTCCGAACCGGAGTGGCTGATCGCCATCGAGGCCGAGGCGGTGCTACCGGAACTTGCCTCCATCGTTTGAGAGGACGTACCGCGATCAAGGCTCGGGGACAGCGTCAGAGAATCCGCCGCTTGCTTGAAAGAGCCCGTTTCGGTGACGCGGACGAACGCCCGCATGGCGAGTAGTTGGTTCAATGTCGTCATCCTGCTGATATGAGCGGGCGTGCGTTGGGTGGGCTCGGACCGTTGGCATGGGCAGTGGCGTGGCTGGAATTGCGCCGCCCTGGCCAGCCATCGTATCAGGTTAAGGCGCCTGCTCGTTGCGATACGGCTGCGTCTTGGCCGGCCACCTCGGCAGCTCTCAGTACGCGCAGCACGTCGCGTTTCGGCGGCGCCTGGAACAGGCGGCCGTAGTCGCGGGTAAACTGCGAGACGCTCTCGTAGCCCACTTCGAAGGCAGCGTTGCTGGCTGAGGAACCTTCGTCGAGCATCAGGCGGCGTGCTTCGATCAGACGTAGCCGCTTCTGGTATTGCCCCGGCGTCAGCGAGGTCATGTGCTTGAAGTGCTTGTGAAACGCGGTGAGGCTCATGCGTGCTTCCTCCGCCAGCCGTTCCACGGGCACGCGCGACCGGTACTCGGCTCTGAGGATCGCGATGGCGGCGGCTAGACGGCCCGCGTGGCTGTTCGGATCCGCCAGGGCCCGCAAGGCGGTACCGTGAGGCCCCGAAAGGAGCCAATAATGCAATTCCCGCATGATGCCCGGGCGCAGGAGCGGCGTCGCGTCGGGGTGATCCAGCAGGCGCATCAGCCGCGATGCACAATCGAGCAGCGCGGCTTCGGTGTCTATGGTGAATAACGTAGGCATTCTGGAGAGGCGCTGTGGGTGGTGGCTACCCATATGGGCGGCGAGTTCGCGTAAGGTCGCCATCTCCAGCTCGACCGCGATCGCCAGATAGGGCTCGTTTCGGCTCGCTTGCACGATCCGTCCGACGACCGGCATATCGGCGCTCACAATCACGGACTGACCGGCGTAGAAGACTCGTTCCTCCCTCCCGACGATCAAGAGTTTCGCACCTTGGAGAACCAGGCAAATCAGCGGCCTGTAGACCGAATGCAGGTCGCCGGCGGGCGCCTCGAGGCGCATCATGCGCAGCCCCGACACCGGCGTCAGCGCCAGGCCGTCGCTGTTGGCGTGGTGGCTGGCATAAGTCTGGACAGCCTGTTTGAGCGAGTTCATAGGCATCTCTCCCGTCTTTCGACCCGAACTTAGCATGGTGGTGAGAGTCGTTCACCACCACTGCAGGATCAGGCAAGTCTTGCGCAGGAGGTGGCAAGCGCTGTCGCTCGCCGAATTGTTACAACGTCAATGCCAACGCAGTCGCAGTGCCTGCGGTGTCGAAGGCGACTGCACGGAGCGGGCGTACCGGCCGAATTGATTGCGTTGGTCCATGAGCAGATAGAGGACGAAACAGTGAAGACATCTGAAAACACCATGCTCGTTACCGGGGGCGGTTCCGGGATCGGCCGCGAACTCGCTCGACGCTTCAACGCGCTTGGCAATACCGTGATCGTCGTTGGGCGACGCCTGGAGACGCTGGAGGCAACGATTGCCGGCCGGCGGAATATGCACGCCATGGTCCTGGATGTCGAGGATCCGGAGGCCATCACGGCCTTGGCCGACCGTGTCGTCGCCGAGTATCCCAGCCTTAACGTCCTGATCAACAATGCCGGCATCATGCGGCGTGAGGACCTGACCAGGACCCGCGACCTGCACGATTCCGAGCAGACCGTCGTCACCAACCTTCTCGGGCCGATCCGGCTGACCAATGCGCTGACCGACCATTTGGTGAATCAGCCTGATGCAGCGATCGTCAATGTATCGTCCGGCCTGGCCTTCGTTCCACTGAGCAGCACGCCGACCTACAACGCCACCAAGGCGGCGCTGCATTCCTACACCGTGTCCTTGCGCGAACAGTTGAAGGGCAAGATTGAGGTCATCGAGCTTGCGCCGCCCGCGGTGCATACCGAGCTCAACCCGGCCAGTCGACCCGCTCACGCCATGCCCCTCGATGAGTTCATCGACGAGGTCATGGCGCTGTTCCGTGGACAGCCGACGCCCAGGGAGATTCTGGTGGAGCAGGTGAACTTCCTGCGCTGGGCGGAGCGCGACGGACACTTCGATCAAGCGCTCGAGATGCTCAACGCACACTAAGCGCAAGCGCATTCCGTCACGCAACCAGAGACCAGGCCGAGGAGAAGCACTCATGACAGCATTCACGATCAACGGGCGTGCGGTCGAGGTCGCCGCCGCGCCGGCTACGCCGCTGCTCTGGGTGGTCCGAGAGCAACTGAAGCTCACCGGCACCAAGTTCGGTTGCGGCGTCGCACAGTGTGGTGCGTGCACGGTCCATGTCGATGGCGAACCGATGCGCGCCTGTGTCTTCCCGTTATCCGGCGCCGAAGGCCGGGACGTCACCACCATCGAAGGGTTGTCCGAGGATGGCTCGCATCCCGTTCAGCGGGCATGGACGGAGATGGACGTACCGCAGTGCGGCTATTGCCAGAGCGGGCAGGTCATGAGCGCGGCCGCACTGCTGGCGCAAAATCCGAGCCCTTCCGATGCGGAGATCGATGAAGCGATGCGCGGCAATCTGTGTCGCTGCGGCACCTATGTACGCATTCGGGCGGCCATTCACCGTGCTGCTGAGGGCTAACGAGCTCCGCTTTACATCAACGCGCTTATCCAAGGGGGCAGTAGCACGATGAAACCGCAACATTTCACCCTCACCCGTCGGTCCTTCCTGGCCGGTGCCATCGCGGCCGGCGCCGCCCTCGTCATTCCCCTGCGGCTGCCAGCATGGGCAGGGCAGAGCGAAACGGCGGGCTTCTCGCAAGCCTTTATCCGCATCGATACGAGCGGCCAGGTGACTTTCCTGCTGCCCACCTGCGAAATGGGCCAGGGGACCCATACGGGGCAGGCCCAGGTGCTCGCCGAGGAGCTGGGCGCCGACTGGCCGAGCATCATCGTTGACATGCCGAAGCAACCGGCGCCTGACTACAGGCTTCCGTCCGGCCAGATGCTCTCCGTGGGGTCGTATGGCATCCGTGCCTGGTACGACCCGTTGCGCCGCGCGGCTGCGCAGGCGCGGGAGATGTTGACCCAGGCTGCAGGCATGCGGCTCGGCGTGGAACCCGCGACGTTGCAGGCCGAGAACGGCTTCATCCTCCACGCCGCATCCGAGCGTAGCCTTCCCTTCGGGGAGCTGGTCGAAGACGCCATAACGCTGCCGGTGCCGGAGGAGCCGACCCTGCGTCCCGACGACCAACGAACGCTGACCGGGCGCGTGGTACCGCGCCTCGATACACCGGCGAAGGTGACAGGAAAGGCGGTGTACGCGATGGACGTTGAGCGCGAAGGCACATTGTATGGCGCCGCCCGGCTCGCCCCGGTCTTCTCCGCCGAGGTGGAGGCGATCGACGAGAGCAGCGTCTCCGCGATGCCGGGTGTGGTGGCAGTGGTTCGCGTACCGCGCGGCGCGGTGGTCGTCGCCGACTCCTGGTGGCAGGCCAAGCAGGCTGCCGATGCGCTCGATATCGCCTTTACACAAACCTCCGCCGACGACCTCTCCACCGATGCGATCGATACAATGCTGCGTGAGGGACTGGATCGAGCCGATGTGCCGGTCTCGACGCTACGTGGCGACGCTGAGGCGACCTTGCCAACGGGAGGCCAGGTCGTCGAAGCCGAGTACTCGGTGCCACTGCTCGCGCATGTATGCATGGAGCCGATCAACTGCACGGCGGAATCCACCGAGGAGCGCACGGCGCTATGGATCGGCACCCAGGGCCACGACATGGTCCGCAGGACGCTCGAGAACGCATTGCAGGTGCCGGCCGAACGGCTCTTCATCAATACCACCTATCTGGGCGGCGGCTTTGGCCGCAAGACGCATGGCGAGATCGCCCTTCAGGCCGCACTCGCCAGCCGCGCCGTCGGTGGCCGGCCGGTCAAGGTGCTGTGGGCCCGCGAGGACGACGTTCAGCAGGGGCGGTACCGCCAAACGATGATGTGCCGCGTCCGCGCGGCCCTGGACGATACCGGCAATATCATCGGCATGCGCATTCGCGTCGCCGGGCCGCAGATGGGCCGCGAATACGGTATGGATCCCGAGCAGATGGCGCAGGCGACGGGCAACCTCGCGAATTTCGATCCGTTCTCGCTCGGTGGGCTATCGGACATGTCCTATGTCATCCCGAACCTTGTCATAGAGCACGCCGTGGTCGATCTGCCGGTCCCGCTCTGCGCCTGGCGTTCGATTGCCTACTCCTTCAACGGCTTCTTCCTGGAAAGCTTTATGGATGAGTGTGCAGCAGCAACGGGCCGCGATCCGCTGGAGTTTCGCAGAAGCCATTGCACCGAGCAGGCAAGAATGCTCGCTGTCCTCGACCGGGTCGCTGAGATGTCGCGATGGAGCGAACTGGCTTCAGAGGGAATGGGTCGTGGCCTGGCGGTGGTCGAAAGCTACGGCTCCTGCGTCGCCCAGGTGGTTGAGGCACGGGTCGACGATGCAGGTATCCATGTGGAACGGGTCCATGCGGCTATCGACTGCGGACGTGCGATCAATCCGGGCCAGGTAGAGGCGCAGATGCAGGGCTCCGTCATCGATGCGCTCGGCGCGGCGCTGAGGCAGAAGGTCACCCTCCGCGACGGCCATGCGGAACAATCGAACTTCCATGACTATCCACTGCTGCGTATCGGGGAGGCGCCATCGGTGGCGGTGAGCCTCGTCGAGATCGGCTCTCCCTTGGGCGGCGTCGGCGAGCCGGGCGTTCCTCCGCTCGCGCCGGCGCTGGCCAACGCGCTGTTCGCCGCCACGCAGCAGCGAATCCGCCACCTGCCGTTGACCGATCATGTCCAGGGTTAGCGCTGACGAAGACAAATCGTCGAGGCCCACTATGTATCTTGAACATGTGTATCTGGAACATGCACAGGATGTCCTTGACCAATGGCTCGCCTGGCGCAAGGCGGGGGCGGTCGCACTCGTCGTCGTGACGGCGACGGAGGGTGGCGCCGTACGAGCGCCGGGCGCCCTGATGGCCGTGTCCGCGGCGGGTGACAGTTGCGGTTACCTCTCAGGTGGATGCATCGACGCGGATGTGGTGAATCATGCTCGGCAGGCGCTTCGCTCGGGGTGGGTCGAGTGTCTGAGATACGGCAATGGCTCGCCTTTCATCGACTTGCCGCTCCCCTGCGGCGGTGCGATCGAGGTTTGCATACTCCCGGAGGCGGACGTTAGTGTCCTGCGGGTGTGCCATGACCGCCTTGCCTCGCGCCAGCCGGTGACGCTCACGCTTTCGCCATCCGGCGATCTCGGAGTGGGGCATATGGCAGAGACAAATGCGTTGTCCTTCCGCTATACGCCCAAGCTCCGCCTGCGCATTGCCGGGCGTGGGGCCGACAGCCTGGCGCTAGCCCGGCTGGCGACGGCGAGCGGCATCCAAACCGAGCTACAACTCCGCGACGGCGCCGAACTCCTGGACGCTCAACGTCTGGGAATCGACCAAGTCACGAAGCTGACGGTTCCGTCGACGCTGCCGGCTCTTGACGACGATTCATGGACGGCCTTTCTCCTTGCCTTCCATGATGTCGACTGGGAGGAACCGCTCCTTGTCCAGGCTCTCACCGGTCCGGCCTTCTATATCGGTGCCGTTGGCAGCAAGACGACTCACGCCCGGCGCTGCGAGAAGCTGCGTGCGGCCGGTATCGCCGAGCGACGGATCGAACGCATCCGTGGCCCCGTCGGTTTGATCCCTTCGATGCGTGAGGCGTCGGCGCTAGCCGTGTCCGTCCTCGCAGAGATCGTCGAAGCCTATCAGCGCAAGGTGCGATGTCCGGTTGGTCCTTGAGGAGAGGGCGGCAGGCGCTCGATATCATGCCGTGGCAGAGCAGCTGAGCGTCCTGGATTACTTGCCCAGGAGCCGTGGCTCAAGTGATCGGCCCGGCCTTCGTGGAGTTTCCGGCTTCGGCCTGCGGCATCCTGTCGAACGGCTCGTCCCGGGCGTAGCGGGCAGGCGGTAGTCCGACATGGCGGGCGAAGGCGACGCTGAACGTGCTCGCGGAGCTGTAGCCGACTCGTTCGGCGATTTCAGCGATGCTGGTTTTTCCTCTGCGCAGCCAGTCCCTGGCCAGTGCCATACGCCAGGCGAGCAGGTACTCCATCGGAGCGATGCCCACTGCGCGGCCGAACCGTTCATAAAACGCAGACCGGGAGAGCGTCGCTTCTTTTGCCAGTTGCGCAACCGTCCAGGGCCGATCGGGACTTTCATGCATCCGGCGAATAGCGACGGCGAGGCGTTCGTCGGCAAGGCCGCGCAGTAGCCCGAGCGATGTATCTGTCTGTCCACTGGAGCGAAGAGCCTCGATGAGCAGGACTTCCAGCAGGCGTTCCAGAACAACATCACGCGCTGGTCGCTGTGCACGCGATTCATCGCTTACGAGTTGCATGAGCGTGGCCAGGCGATTGACGCCTCGGATATGCACGAGCTGCGGCAGCAGCGAAGCGAGCAGAGCCGCATCCGGGGAGCGAAAAACACAGTAACCCACCAGGAAGTGAACATCGGGAGGGCCTTCTGGGTTGCCGAGCCGGTGTTCACCATCGGATAGCATGTGAGGCATTGCAACGATGTCTTCGGCGCTTGTTGGCATATGGCTAGACATTGTGAAGTTATGCGCCGAGGGGATCAGCACGAAATCTCCCCCCCGAAGAACGATCTCGTCGTGGCCGTCGGTTGCAAGACGGCACTCCCCCTCAAGAATGGCGCAATAGAAGGGGCGTCCGAACTCTGTGCGCTGAACGCACCAACGGCCAGCGCCGCTCACCCGTTTCGAGAACGGGGCAACGGGTTGAAGGAGCGTGACCACCTGGGCGAGCGGGTCGATCATTTCCGGACATATGAAAAAGAAATATGGACGTAATATTGTAGATCATCCTGTGATGGCACGCCATACTCTCAGCATCGCAAATTGCAGGAGTCATCATGGCACACGATAAACCCGTCGCCCTGGTCACCGGGGCCAACCAGGGAATCGGTCTTCAGATCGCAAAAGAACTCGCATCGAAGGGCTTCACCGCTCTCGTGGGGTCGCGCAATCTCGCACGCGGTGAGGCTGCGGCGGCCGAGATCGAGGGAGACGCGCGCGCCATCCAGCTCGACGTGACGGATCGCGCTTCGATCGCCGCCGCGGCGGAGCATATCCGCAGCGCGTTTGGCCGTCTCGATGTGCTCGTCAACAACGCGGCCATCTCGAACACGAGCTGGGAAGCGGGCATGTCGCTCGAGGACTATGCGCGCACGACCCGCCCCAGCGTTGTCTCTTTTGACGAGATGCGGGCGGTGTGGGAGACCAACGTATTCGGCCCGCTCGCCGTTTACCAGGCGATGGTGCCGATGCTGCGCGAAGCGCCGCATGCCAATATCGTCAATGTGTCGAGCGGGGCCGGGTCGCTGATGCTGAACGCGGATCCGGCCAACTCCCACCGTCCGATGTACACGCCCGTCTATGCGGCATCGAAAACGGGCCTCAACGCCATGACGCTTGCCATGGCGGTCGAGCTGGAAGAGGACGGGATCAAGGTCAACGCCGTCTCCCCGGGCTTCACCAGGACGAACCTCAACAAATATTCAGGCACGGAGACGGTCGAAGAAGGCGCCCGCGAGGCGGTGCGCCTTGCGCTGATCGGGCCCGACGGGCCGACAGGTACCTTCTCGCATACGAACGGCTTGCTTCCGTGGTGATCTCTTCCTGGACCTCATTGACCTCAACGCTGAACAGCATGAACGAGAATACGGAATGTCAACTGTATTGATCACAGGTGGTCACAGCGGGATCGGGCTGGAATGTGTCAAACGACTCGCTTTGGATTCGATTGAACATATCGTGCTCGCCGGCCGAAGCCCCGATCGCATGAAGGAAGTCGCGAATCAGCTTCGGCAAGATCACGGCACGAAAGTCAGCATACTGCAACTCGATACCTCTTCATTGGTTTCTGTCAGAGAGGCCGCTGCACAGTTCCGGTCGCTGCTGAAAAGCGGCGATGTGGAGCCACTCCAGGCGATTCTTTGCAACGCAGGAGGGCGCGCTTTCGGAGCGGTTCAGTACAGTCTGGAAGGATACGAGGAAACTTTCGCGAGCAATTACCTCGGCCATTTCCTGCTGGTCCACCTGCTGATCGACACGCTGGCGGACAATGGCCGTATCGTGTTCACGGCGAGCGGGACACACGATCCCGACACACGGGACGGCAAGGCGGTCGGGCCCGCTGTGGAGCCCGACGCCGGGATGCTCGCGGCTACCGGCAAGGATGGCGGCAAACCTCTTTCGGCCGGCGTTCGCTATGCCACAGCGAAGCTATGCATCATCCTGTTCGCATATGAATTGCATCGACGCCTGCGGAAAGCCGGTAGCGGTATCTCCTCGATCGCCTTCGATCCCGGTTCCATATCGGAGACGGGGTTCCTGCGCGGCCTGCCGGCGCCTTTGCGGATGATCGCCCGTTCGGCTTTCGCCAAGTGGATGATGAAACGCGCCGGCATAACGGTGGGAAGCCTCGACCTCTCGGGAGCATCCCTGGCAAAGCTGGCTATCGATCCGGCCTATACCCACGGCTCCGGCAAGTATTTCCAGGTCAACGACGGTTCGTTCAATGAAATGCGTTCTGCAACGATGTCGTATGACGAAGAGCGTGCCGCCAGGTTGTGGAGAGATTCAAAGCAATTGGTTGATCTGAAAACGGAAGACGAATGCCCTCTACTGAGGTGAAAACGTGAGAAAGCATGCCGAAGTGCGCTTGTGAACGCTACGGCCACTTCGACGTCCTGGTTAACAACGCTGGTATCGGCCCGATTCCAAGGTTCGATGCGCTACAGGTCGAGGAATGGGATGCGGTCAGCGAGCGACTACCTTTTGATATGGCCTGCGCTATGGGCGTTTGCCTTGAGAGCATCCACCACCACCCGGGTGGCGGGCGCTAGCCCAACACCCGCAGCGTAGCAAAGATGGAAGCCCGGATAGCTGGGTGACCAATCGGCCAGCACGCGGATCAGCCGACCCTCGGCGATAGCCTGTCGCGCCAGTTCTTCGACGCCGTGCCACAGCCCTACGCCTGCCAGCGCCGCAGACAGCATCAGGTCGGGATCGTCGGTCGCAAGCGGCCCTGTCACATCCATCACAATGGCTGCTCCATCCTTTTCAAATTCCCACCGATAGAAACTTCCGCCCGGGCCGCTGTAACAGCCGATGCAGCGGTGCCTGGCGAGATCATGCGGCGTGGTGGGTGGTGGATACTCCGCGAAATAAGCCGGTGAGCCAACGACTGCGGTCGTGAAGCGGGGCATCAGCGGTACCGACACCATATCGCGCTCGATCGACTCGCCCAGCTTGATCGCCAGGTCGAAACCGGCCCGGACGATATCGCCGGGCCGTTCGTCCGTGATCACATCGAGCGT
Source organism: Halomonas socia (assembly GCF_010977575.1). Taxonomy (GTDB): domain Bacteria; phylum Pseudomonadota; class Gammaproteobacteria; order Pseudomonadales; family Halomonadaceae; genus Franzmannia; species Franzmannia socia. Next base: position 565,927 of record NZ_CP048812.1, on the reverse strand, counting down.
TACATGGGGATAGTCGCGTGCGAGGCCTTCGATAATGGGAGCGACCAGCGTGCGAATGGCAAGGCGCGGCGCGACAAGGCGAACCGTGCCAGAAAGCGTGTCGCCAGGCGCCAATGCATCTTCGAGCGCGCTTTCCAGCGACGAGAGCGCGGGCGCCAGCCTGGCAAGAAGACGCGTGCCGGCTTCCGTCGGGGCGACCGAGCGGGTTGTCCTGTGCAGCAAGCGCGTGCCGAGGCGGTTTTCCAACGCGCGAACCGCATGACTGAGCGTGGAAGGGTCGAGCCCCAACTCCGAGGCGGCTCGGCGAAAGCTTCGTGCTTCCGCGACCGCAGCGAATGCCCTCAGTTCAGCGAAATCTCCGGTACGTATCGTTCGCGACATTGATGAATCTCACGCATCAGTCTACTGGGAGTTTCGTGGCTTGTTCCGTCTTCTCTGGGGGAATAAGTTTGAGCGGCATCACATCAGCAAGCAATAGTTGGAGATAACCCATGAATGACAGTGGCAATCCACGCTTGGCAGGTAAGGTCGTCATCGTGACGGGAGCCGGAAGCGGCATCGGTGAGGCGGCGGCGCGCACCTTTGCCAGGGAAGGCGCCAGGGTCGTGTTGGTGGGGCGCCGGGAAACTCCCTTGCGGGCCAACGCCGAAGCAATTTCCCAGGCCGGCGGCGAGGCCATCATGGTGGCTGCCGACGTGTCCTCGTCCGGCGATGTGGAGCGAGTCGTTGCCGACACCCTGGACCGCTTCGGCCAGATCGACTGCGTCTTCAACAATGCCGGGATTCAGGGCAATGGCGGCCCGGTCGTCGAGATGGAGGAGGCGAGCTTCGACGAGCTGATCGCCATCAACCTGAAAGGGCCGTGGCTTTTGACCCGGGCTGTGCTGCGCGCCATGCTCGATGGCGGACATGGCGGCGCCATCGTCAACACCTCGTCCTTCCTGTCTACGGGGGCAGCCGCCGGTACGTCCGCGTACTCGGCAAGCAAGGCCGGGCTGGACGCCATGATCCGGGCGATCGCGCTCGAGGTGGGGGACAAGGGGATCCGCATCAATAACATCAATCCCGGCGTCATCGATACCCCCATGCTGCGTGCCCACGGGGAAGAGGTCATTCCGCCGCTGGCGGCGCGCGCCGCCCTGGGTCGCATCGGCACGCCGCAGGATGTGGCGGACGTTGCGGTGTGGCTGTGTACGGACGAGGCGAGATTCATTACCGGACAATCGATGCTGGTCGATGGCGGTTTCACGATACCTGGGCCGCGTTGATATCTCCATCCCCTGTGCGCCGAGTTTCTCCCCAATTGAGTCATCGCCGGAAGCGACAGCGAAGGCTGGGGTAGTGAGCAGCGCCAGGAAAGCCCCGGGAACGGAGAGCACCAGCGCCACGAGGATGGTGACCGGCTGCATGAAACTCCGGACAGCAGGACCAGCACGTCTTTCAGAAGCCTTACCGGTGGGACGGAGCGACCGAGTGTTTTCAGTAAGTTTTCCGTAAGTAGGCGACTGAGAAAGTGGGCTTCTTTCAGCAACTCGCGAGAAACCGTCATGACATTATCGTTCCCGTTTGCCTTGACCTTCCTTGGTTCCGCCTCGCGTATGGCAGCCGCTTCAATGCTCGCCGTTGGGCTCTTCACCTCGGCGACGGGCATGGCCCAAGAGCCGACTGGCGCTGAGTCGTCCTCCACCTCCTGGGGGCTGGGCCTCGGTGTCATGAGCGAGCAGGGGCCTTACACCGGTGTCGGCCGGGATAACACGCCAGTACCGTTGCTTCAGTTCGAGAACCGGTACCTTCACCTCTTCGGCCCTCAAGTCGAATTCAAGCTGCCGAGCCTCGACATCAGCGACTCTCAGCAGCTCAACTTCGGCATTGTCGGCAAGTACGACGGCAGCGGCTACGAGGAGGATGACGCCCCGATCCTCAACGACATGGACAAGCGCAAGGGCGGCTTCTGGGCAGGCGCCAAGGTGGAGTGGAGCACTGACTTCGTGGACGTCAGCGCCGAATGGCTGGCCGACGCGTCGGGTAACAGCAAGGGCCAAGTCGTCAGTCTCGGCCTGGAGAGAACGTGGCGCTTCGGCAACCGCGTGCTGCTCACTCCGCACGTGGGAGCGAGCTGGCAGGACGATAAAGCCATCGATTACTATTACGGCGTTCGCGACAATGAGGTGCGTCTCGGTCGTCCCGCCTATGCAGGGGAGTCCGCTACCAACATCGAAGCGGGGGTGCGAGGTGTCTACATGTTCGATAAGCACCACTCAGCGCTCATGGGTATCGAAGTGACGAGCCTGGCGGATGAGATCAAGGACAGCCCGCTGGTGGACCGCTCGACCACCAATAGCGTGTTCCTTGGCTACATCTACCGCTTCTGATGAGCCGCATACTCCTGGTCGAGGACCACGACCGGCTGGCCCGGCTGATGTGCAAGGGGCTGGAAGCCGCCGGCATTGCCGCCGATGTGGCTGGCCGCATTGACAGCGCATGGGCTGCCATTCAGCAGTTGCCCTACCAGGCATTGATTCTCGATCGGGGGTTGCCGGACGGGGATGGCCTCATTCTGCTGCAGAAACTGCGCAATGCCGGTCTCGGCGTACCCTGCCTCGTGTTGACGGCGCGCGATGCGCTGCATGACCGGGTACAGGGACTCGAAGCCGGTGCCGATGACTACCTGCCCAAGCCGTTCGCCATGGACGAGATGGTGGCGCGTGTCCGGGCCTTGCTGCGCCGCCCTGTCGAATTCCAACCGCTCGACCCCAGCCATGGCGACCTCACCCTGCGCCCCGAAGCAGGCGTGTTGTGCCGCGGCGAGGAAAGCGTCACCCTTGCCCCGGCGGAGCTGCACATTATGCAGTTGCTTTTGCACAAGCCCAAAGAGGTCGTGCGCCGCAGCGCACTGGAAGCGGCGGCCTGGGGGCTGAGCGAGGCGGTGACGCCGAACGCCCTGGATGTGGCCCTGCACCGCCTGCGCCGCAAGCTGCTCGCCATCGGTTCGCGCCAGCGGATCGTCAACGTCAGGGGGTTGGGCTATGCGCTTCGTGAAGCTGATACCGCTGAATAGCATCAGCCTGAAGGTGCTGCTGGCCTATGTAGCGGGGATGGTGCTCAGCATCACGCTGCTCGTGATCGTTGCGGTGGTGGTGGTCAAGAGCAACGTACTGGCCCGGATGGATCTGGCCGACGCTGCGGCTGAACTGGTGAAGAACATTGAGTTCAACAGCAGCGGCAGACCCACCGGCTTCGACTCGAGCATGGACGATCGCGCTTGGCTGTACGAAGGACCACAGCGCGAAATGGCCTACCGAATCCTGGACGATGCCGGGGACGTGGCTGCCTTCTCTAGTGCTGGCGAGGCGTTCTGGCCGGACGACGGAGACCTTCTTCGATTGGCGCGGGGCAACTTCACCTTCGAGCACGAGGGAAACACTTTCTACGGCGCCACGCAGCCCCTCGAACATGCTGGGCGAACCTGGTACCTGCAGTTCGTCGCCAGTGCGAGGTTTATGGATATCCTTCATAAAGTTGCCTTGCCGCGTATGGTCGCTGGCGTCATGGTATTCGGCAGTGTCCTGTTCGTCGCCTTCGGGCTGTGTGCCTACGTCACCCTACGCTACACCCTCAAGCCGTTACGCGATGTATCGGAATCTGCCGCGGCCATCTCGCCGCGCTCCATTGATGCCCGGCTGAAAACGGAAGCGGTGCCCGTGGAGATCGCCCCTTTCGTGGACAGCTTCAATCGAGCCCTGGAGCGTCTCGAACGAGGCTACCGCGTGCAGCAGGAGTTTCTCGGCAATGCGGCACACGAGTTGAAGACGCCGCTGGCGCTGATCCGCGCTCAGATCGAATTGAAAGAGGAGGGCAAGAGCGACCGCGACTCGCTATTGAGCGACGTCGCATACATGACGCGACAGGTACAGCAACTACTGCTCCTGGCGGAAGCCAGCGAGGCGCACAATTACCGCTTTGCCGTCGTGCGGGTGCAGGAGGTCGCCCACGAGGCCGCTTCCTACCTGCAACGCATGGCGGAAACCGCCGACGTGCACTTGGCGGTGCGTGCTGTCGGCGACGTGAAGTGGAAGGCCGACCGCGCGGCCTGTTTCACCCTGCTCAAGAATTTGCTGGAGAACGCCATTCAGCATGCGCCCGCGCAGACCTCCGTCAGCGTGGAAATCCAGGGCGATACGGTGACCGTGCGGGATAGAGGCCCCGGCGTCGATGCAGAGCAATTGCCCCTGCTATTCGAACGCTTCTGGCGCGCTGCGCATCGCCGAGACCACGGAGCAGGCCTCGGCCTGGCCATCTGCCAGGAGATCGCTTTGGCGCACGGCTGGCGCCTCACAGCCGAGCAGGGCGAACCAGGGCTACGATTTCGGTTGTGGAATGAGGGGAGAGGCGAGGCCTCTTACTAGTTCTTCCGGTCTATGCCGCTCTGACCGGTACAACCAACAGGCATAACAGGAGGCAGTGATGCATGGAGTAAGACGCGAGTCCCTGAATCCGCCCGACCTGCCCGATACCCTGGCCGATGGCTACAGCCAAGCCGTGCTGGTGCAGGGGGGGGTATCGGGTGCTGATTTCCGGCCAGATAGGGGGCGATGCCGAAGGCCACTTGGCTGGCTCCAACTTGGCCGAGCAGACCGAGGCCGCGTTGGACAATGTCGAGCGGCTATTACTGAGTCTCGGCAGTGACTTATCCCGAGTGGTGATGCTGAGGATCTATCTGGCCGAGTTCGCCCGCTACGAGCAGCAATCGGTGGTGGAGGTGCTGCGCCGCCGCTTCCCAGTGGCGCCGCCCGCCGCCTCCTGGCTGATCGTGCGCGGCCTTTCCGAGCCGGAGTGGCTGATCGCCATCGAGGCCGAGGCGGTGCTGCCGGAGCCCATTGCTGGTGAATCAGTGTGTGCACCGATATGACGACTCAGGGGCGGAGCATTGTCAGGGAAATCTGATGCCGCTACCGCCGATCCTGGCCGCACCCAACGTGCGTCAGGTCGGTGGTCCAGCTCTGATCCGCATCAACCGGCTGATGTCCGTATTGCTTTTCGGTGTGGAAGCAGTGACCCTTCGTGATCATGTTCATTCTCTGATCGTCACGGACATGACCCATTCGAGGAACGCGTTATGCCGCTGGAACTCTGGCTCTCTTTCTGCTTGGCCTCCCTATTGATCATTGCATCCCCCGGTCCCGCCGTGGCCCTGCTGGTCACTACCGGGGTCAATCGTGGGCGCCGCGCCGCCCTGGCCATGTTGCCCGGCTTCTTTCTGGGTGACCTGCTGGCCATGACCCTGTCGTTCGCCGGGGTCGGCGCCCTGCTGATGGCCTCCGCCGAGCTGTTCCAGATATTCAAGTGGCTCGGGGCCGCCTATCTGCTCTACCTGGGCATCAAGATGTGGCGCGAGGCCGGCCAGATGGGCAGTTTGGCGCCTTCGGGTGCGGATATCCGGCTAGGGACGGCCAAGGCGTTTCTGGTCACTGCGCTGAATCCCAAGAGCCTGGCCTTCTTCATGGCCTTCATGCCCCAGTTCGTGGTACCCAGCCAGCCGTTGTTGCCGCAGTTGGCCATCCTGTTCTCGACCTTCCTGGCCCTCGGCGTGCTCAGCGATCTTGCCTACACCTTTTTGGCCACCAGCGGCGGACAACTGCTGAGCGCCCGGCTGCGCCGCCTCCTTCACCGCACCGGTGCCGGCAGCCTGATCGGGGCGAGCGCCCTGGTTGCCGCCATGCGTCGTCCTTGAAGGACATGGATAGCCGCCCATGCGCCACTTGCTCAATGCCCCGGCCACCTTGCAGTGCATCGGTGCCGTCTGCGGTTCTCGATGGCAATCCCGTCGTCCATCGGCTCAAGCCCGGCCGCAACGCTCTCTGCCCGTGCGGCAGCGGCCGCAAGTTCAAGGCCTGCTGTGGTGCCCCGCATTGACCAGGCAAGTGTCCGGCTCAGCCGTGTGGCATGAGCCGTGCGACCACGGCGATTACAGCCGCGAGTAGCGGCACCCAGGCGCCCGGCGCCTCCAGCAACTGCAAGGTGGCGGCGCTGATCAGACACCACAGGAGGGGGATGATCAACAGGGCCCAGCCGCATCGCGCCGATCGGGCCAGCGCCGCTACGCCGAGCGTGGCGATGGCCAGCGGGTCGGGAGTGAGCCCTATCACCTCGGCACTGGCCAGGCCGTGGTCGTTCAGCAGGGCGGTGAGGGGATGCAGGAAAACGGCATAGGCCACGAGCCCCAGGCCAAGGGCGCGTGACGTCAGCCGGTGCGATGACAGAACCCGCCCTCCGTGCCACCGGCTCAGGACGAGCAGCAGCAGTGCCTGGAGCACGAAGAGCGGCACCACGTAGCGGATGCCCCAGTTGATGGGGGCGTAGCGCTGCCACAGGAAGGCCCAAGCGACGAAAACCCATCCCGTCGCCAGCAGAGGAACGATAAGGCGTAGCTGCCCGGCCCTGGGTTGCCACAGCACCAGGAGCAGGCCGACGCCGAGAGCCAGCGCCAGCAGTTGGGCCGGCCAAAGCGCCTGGTTGTGCAGCACGAAGAGGCGCTCGTAGACGCGCAGCGAAAACATCAGGAAGTCCGCAGGATGGTAGCTCCACCACTCGCTTATCGGCATGGCTCGTTACAGGCTCTGGACGTAGCCGGCCATGCGGCTGCGCAGTTCGGCGTCGGGGAGCGGTTCGCGGGCCGCTGCCAGGTTCTCGCGCACGTGCTCGACTTGGGTGGTCGCAGGGATGGCGCAGCTCACGGCGGGATGGGCGACGATGAACTTGAGGATGAATTGCGCCCAGGTCTCGGCGTCGATCTCGGTCGCCCAATCGGGCAGCGGCTCGCCCTCCAGGCGGCGTATCAGACGCTTCTGCTGAAAGGGACGGTTGGCGATCACCCCGATGCCGCGCTCGCGGGCCAGCGGCAGCAGGCGTTCTTCCGCCTCGCGGTCGACGATGTTGTAAGTGAGCTGCACGAAGTCGATGTTGGCCTCGCGTAAAATGCGCTCGATGACGTCGTGGCGCCGACCGTGGGAGGTGGTGATGCCAATGTGGCGGACGTCGCCTTCGGCCTTCATGGCTTGCAGGGTTGCCAGGTTTTTCTCCCAGGCGAGCAGGTTGTGCACCTGCAGCAGGTCGAATCGCGGCACGCCCCAATCGCGCCGAGAGGCCTCGAGCTGCGAAGGTCCTTCGGAGGGGCTGGAGGTCCATATCTTGTCGGCCGCGTAGACGCGGTCGGTGGCGTCGAGCTCGGCGAGGGCATGGCCGATGGTGGCCTGGGAGGAGCCGTACATCGGCGAGGAGTCGATCATCCGTCCGCCCTCGGTGAAGAAGGCCGCCATCACGGCCGTGCACGCCTCGAGCAGTGCCGGGTCGTCGCCAACGTTGAAGGTGATCCAACTGCCCAGCCCCACCAGCGGCAGCGACTCGCCGGTGGCGGGCACCTCGCGGGTGAGCATTTCGCCGGGCTCGCCGCGTGCGGTGAGCGGCGGCAGCGCCGAACCGGCGGCGAGGGCCAGCAGGCCGCCGAGCAGTCGCCGCCGCGACAGGGGCGGGGGTTCCGGTAACATGGGGGCTCCTGATGGTCGTCTGCAGAGTGCAGTGTAGACGACAGGGGGGATGGGACTGACCGGTTCACTGCGACAAGAGAGTGATATTGCTGACTGACGGCAGGAAGACCCATGCTCACCTTCGGCATTGCCCACCTGGCAGGCGGTGCCGCCTTTCTCGTCGATCCGGAGTCGACGTTCGGTAGTCACAACAACCCGAGCACGAACCACCAGGCCAGCTCCAGCGGTACCAGCGCCACGATGCCGACCGCGAACAGCGCTAGGCAGAACTTGGTCATCGCCTCCAGGGGCAACTGGGCCATGTGCAGGGCGGCCAGCAGCGGGGGCGCTTGATAGGGCAACAGCACGTTGGAGAAGGCGAGCACCTGGGTCATCAGCACGGCCATCAGCGAGAGTCCAGTCGCGTCGGCCAGGCTTTCCGCGGCGGGGGTCATGATGGCGGGCACGCCGGGCAGGCTGACGACGATGGCGAACAGGGTGGAAATGGCCGTCAAGACGAGGGCATTCCACAGCGGCTGGTCGGGGGCGAAGGCCACGTGGCGCTCCGTCCAGTTCATGGCGGCCTCGCCCAGCCCCGTCGACGCGATAACCGCTCCCAGGCCGATGATCCCCGCCACGAAGAACAGCGAACCGTAGTTGACCCGTGCGTTGATGGATTGGCCGGGGCTGAGGTGAGACGCCGGCAGCAGGCAGTAGAGCGCTGCGGCCAGGGCGACCCAGCCTGGTGAGATGCCGTGCAGGCCATCGGTCAGCCACAGGAGAATGCAGGCGACGAGCACGCCGACGAGTCGCCGCTCCGCAGCGCTCAGGGGAGAGGAAGCTTGGCGAGCCTCGGCGTCAGTGGTGACGGGATCGCGATCGGGAAACATCCAAAGCGCCAGGAATGCCACGGCCACGGCCTTCAACAGGCCGAGCACGGGGAAGTGCAGGAGCAGGTAGTAGCCGTACGAGAACTGCTGAGCGTAGAGGCTCTCCACCATGCCGGACAGGATCATGTTGGGCGCATTGGAGGGGAGGATGCTGAACGCGGGGCCCAGGTGCCGAACACGGCGGCGATCAACATGCCCGTTCTGCCGTTCGAGCCGGGGTGATAGCCGAGGCTGTCGGCCATCGCCATGATCAGCGGTAGCAGCAGGAAGATGCGAGCCATCGAGGAGGGGATGATAAAGGCCAGGGCCAGCCCTGCCAGCGTGACTCTCACGATCATCCCAGCGTAGGTGTCGCCGAGGCGGCTGGAGAGCAGCTGCGCGATACGCTGGCCGAGGCCCGTATGGCGAATGGCGATCCCCAGCACGATGCCACCGAAGAACAGCCAGAAGGTCGAGGAGTGAAAGCCCGAGAAGACCGTCTCGGCCGGAGCCAGCTGGAACAGAATGGCGATTAGGAAGAAAGCGAGTGCCGGCCAGTATTCGGGCACGGCTGCCGTTGCCCACAGGCCGATACAGAAGACGACGAGCGCCGCGGTGCCTGCCATCGGCAGCGGTAGATGCAGGGTGAGCAGGCCGCCGACACAGCCGGCGGCGACGAGCACACCGACGAGTCGCCAGGCGTTGCACGATGCCCGCGCTCGGTCGGATGTCGTGGCGCGGCCTGGCTGGCTCGGAGACTGGGCGGGATCTGCCATGAAAGTCACTGCATCCATTCGGGGAGTTCCGGCCAATGACGCTACCCGCGGCGGCAGGCATCCTGTGTGTGCTCGGAGGGCCGTCGTCGGCGAGGTTGGGGGTGCGATGTGGATAGGCTAAGCATGCATGAATGATCGCAAGCTTTCAATGCGAATGAGAATTTTTGTATTTACGGGTGGCGGGCGACCCGGTGTTGGCGTTACCTCGGCGCTTCTGCGGCAGGAGGGGGTGCACGTTTACAGCCAGCATGAGATTGTCGAGGCGGATCGTGTCTTGCGGGCTTTGTGACTGGCCCTACCACTTGCGTACCGACAGGATGACTATATGGAGCTTCGGATAGTACGGCGCCTGATACCTGAATGGGGCACCACCTATGGCCCACCGGGGGAGGGCCCTTTTCCTGCCATCATGGTTCTGCATGGCTCGGAAGGGGCTTGGTCGGGGTGGAGTCACCGCAACGCAGCGATTCTTGCTGCCCATGGGTTCCTGGCCTTTCCGTTGGGTTACTCCAGCGGTGGCAATGCCTGGAATGCGGGGCATATCGTCGACTGTCCGCTGGATCGCAGCGTAGCTGCGCTGGCAGCACTGCGCGACTTTCCGTTGGCCGGGCCGCGAATCGGCCTTTACGGTGTCTCGCGCGGTGCAGAACACGCCCTGTTGCTCGCGTCATTGATGGCCAAGGATGCTATGCCAGGGATCCCCGAGGCGATTGCCGCGCACAGCCCGCCCGATGTGGTGTGTGGTGGCTTCGATGCGCGCAGCTTTCGCGATTCCGGCGACCCCGGCTGGCAGTCATGGGATGGCGGCAAGCGTGCCTGGAGCTGGAAGGATAGCGCCGAAGGGGTATTGCCCACGACTCCGATTGAGGTCGAGCGGTACCCTGGGCCGCTGTTTCTCTCCCATGGGCTGAAGGACAGGCTGTGGTCGGTGGATATGACGAGACGGCTGGAGAAGCGTCTCCTGGCCCACGAGCGCAGGCCTGAAGTCCATTACTACGAGGGCGAGGACCACCTGCCGGGAAGCGAGGGCGAGAATCATCACCATGAACTGCTGATCGATTTCTTCGAACGACACCTGGGCTAGCCGCGTGGCGCGGCTGGTCGATCAAAGAGACCGTTGCGGCCTGGCTGCGTTAGGGCTGTGCAAGGGAGAGCAGGATGAAAACGGCGGGCGAGGTGGTGTGCGAATTCTGGCGGCTGATGGCATCCAACGATTTTTACTCGGTGGCGGCGGTACTCGCGCGGGATTTCGTGCTTGAATGGCCGCAGTCCAACGAGCGCATCCGCGGTGGTGAGCGCTTCGCACAGATGAATGCGGAATACCCGGCCCACGGGCGCTGGCAGTTCACGCTGAACCGTATCGTCGAAGGAGGCGATGCGGTGGTGACAGAGGTCGCCATCACCGATGGCGTCCAATCGGCCATGGCGATCTCCTTCTTCACGGTGCAGACGGGCGAGATCACGCGGCTGGTCGAGTACTGGCCCGAGCCTTACTCGGCCCCGGTGGATAGAGCGCATCTCGTCGAGCCGATCACGCCAAGGTAGTGGGTGGAGGCTTCAGATCCGTACCAGCATCTTGCCGGTGTTGGTGCCCTCGAACAGCGCCAGGAAGGCATCCGGCGTGCGTTCGAGGCTCTCCTCGACGGTCTCCGTGTAGTCGATCTCGCCATTGGCGACCTGCGGGCCGACCTCTTCCAGGAAGCGCGGATAGTCGTTCCAGTGGTCGAAGATGATGAAGCCCTGCATGCGCAGGCGCTTGATCAGCACCATGGCCAGGTTGCTGGGTCCGGGAGCCGGCCTTTCTGCGTTGTAGCGGGCGATCATTCCGCACACGGCGATGCGACCGCCGGTGCGCAGGGTGTTGAGCGCGGCCTCAAGGCAGACGCCGCCGACGTTCTCGTAGTAGACATCGAAGCCCTCCGGGCAGGCGCGCATTTCGAGACTCGATCACCTCGCCCACCGCGGCGCCTTCGAGCGGCTCGCCGAGGGTGAAAGGATCGACATAGGTCTTCACGCCGCTCATGCGGCCGCGCATGTAGGGATCCACCGACAGCCAAGTGTTGCGGATGCGTACCTGGCCCTCTGCCAGGGCGGGCAGCTCGGTCTCGTGCAGTTCGAACAGCTCGCGGTCTGGCGTGCCCTGGGGGTAGTCGTTGATGGTGAAGTAGCGTGACTGCATGGTGGTCTTCCTTGATAGAGGAATGAACCCGCCAGTCTAGGGCAGGGGGCGCAACGCAGGCCAATCTTGTCGATGCATACGTATTGCACCTTGCTGATACAGCAAGCTGCGCGATAAGTGCCTAGACTGGCTGGGGTGATTCACACAGGGAAACGACATGGCTTCTACTCGCCGTGAGCTGGTGGCATTGATCGAGCAGGGGGCAATACCGCCTGGGCAGGTGGGGCGGGCGGTTGCGCTCTCCGGGCTACATCCGTCGGGGCGGGCCTGGGGCCTGTTCGTGGATCGGCTGTTGCTGTGGCTGGGCACGCTGGCGCTGGTCTGCGCGATGCTGTTCCTGGTGGCCTACAACTGGAGCGAGATGGGGCGCTGGCTGCGCTTCGGGTTGGTGCAAGCGGCGCTGGTGGCGGCGATTGCCGTCTACTGCTGGGGCGTGCGCCGCGTGGTGGTCGCCCGGGCGGCGCTGACGGCGGCCATGCTGCTGCTGGGCGTGCTGCTGGCGCTGTACGGCCAGGTCTACCAGACCGGCGCCGATCCCTGGCAGCTGTTCGGCATCTGGGCGGTGTTGATGCTGCCCTGGGTGCTGGTGGCGCGCTTCGCTGCGCTGTGGGTCCTGTGGCTTGGGCTGCTCAACCTCTCCGTGGCGCTCTATTTCCGTACCTGGAGCGGTGCCTTCGGGCCCCTTTTCATCAGTGACGCTGCCGCCCTGTGGGGGCTGTTCGCGCTCAATACCTCGGCGCTGGTGGTATGGGAGCTGGGTGCGCGGCGCTGGCAATGGCTGTCGGCTGGCTGGGCCACGTGCCTGCTGGCGCTGGGTAGCGGCATCCCTGTGACGCTGCTGGCGCTCGCCTGGCTCTTCGATGAGCGGTCGGGCTTCTCGGCCGCCGCACTGGTCTATCCCGCCTGGCTGGCGGCGCTCTACGCGGTGTATCGCTACTGGCGAGCCGACCTCTTCGTGCTGGCGGGGGCTGCCTGTCGGTGATCGTGATGGTGACCGCCATGATCGGCCGCTACTTCATGCGCCAGGGGGATCCGGGCGGCTTGCTGGTGCTGGCGATGGCGGTGCTGGGCATGGGGGCCATGGCGGTGATCTGGCTCAAGCGGCTGCATAGGGAGATGTCGGCATGACGGAATCGCTCAGAGAGAGGCTCGACCGGGCGGGTATTACGCTGGTCGAAGGCGAGGCGGCGCCAGCAATCGAGCCGCCCTGGTTCGTGCGCGCGCTGCAGGCGTTCTCGGGGTGGCTGGCGGCGCTGTTCCTGCTCGGCTTTATTGGCATGGGCATGGTGTTCGTGCTCGAGAGCAGCGTCGCTGCCGCCGTGCTGGGGCTGGTAATGATCGCCGGCGCTTATGCGCTGCTGCGCGGCAACGGCGGCGATTTCGTGGAGCATCTGGCGCTGGCTGCGAGCCTGGCTGGGCAGTTGCTGGTGGCCTGGGCGCTGGCCCATGCCCTGGTGAATCAAACCGCCGGCCTGTGGTGGGCGCTGCTGCTGCTCCAGGTGCTGCTCGCCCTGGTCATGCCGAGCCTTACGCATCGCGCCCTGTCGGCGTTGGCGGCAAGCCTGGCGCTCTACATGGCCTTGAGCGAGAGCCTCTCAGCGGCGCCCATCGCCGCCGGCCTGGTGCTGCTGGTAGCCGTGGCGCTGTGGCTTAACGAGTTCCGCTGGCCGGCACGAATGCGCCAGTGCCAGGCGCTGGGCCATGGCCTGCTGCTGGGCCTGCTGGCCATTCAGATGATGGAGTATTCCGGCCAGTCGCTGCTCATGGAGCTTCATCAGGATGGCCTGGTACTGGCCTGGCTGGCGCCCTGGATGGGCGATGCGCTGGCCACACTGGCGCTATTGCTGCTGCTGCACCATCTCTTCCAGCGCCACGCGCAGGCCGTGCCGCTACGCGTGCGGATGGCGGCCTATGGCGCCGCCATCGTCGTCATGTTGCTCTCGCTGCAGGCCCATGGCCTGAGCCAGGCGGTGGTGGTGATCGCGCTGGGGTTTGCCATCGGTCACCGACTGATCATCGCGCTTGGCGTGCTGTTGCTGCTGCTGGCCACGGCGAACTATTACTACTGGCTGGAGGTCACGCTGCTGGCCAAGTCAGCGACGCTGCTGGCACTGGGCGTGCTGCTGCTGGCGCTTCGCTGGGGGCTGCAGCGCTGGTGGCGGCGGGGCGAAGGGGAGGTGGCGCCATGATGTCCTCCATCAAGGGGCGCCGGGGTCTGGTGGTGGTTGCCACCCTGCTGGTCCTGGCGTTGGTCAACTGGGCGATCTGGGCCAAGGAACGCCATCTGGCCGAGGGGGAGGTGGTGTATCTGGAGCTGGCGCCGGTGGACCCCCGTTCGTTGATGCAGGGCGACTACATGGCGCTGAATTTCGAACTCGCCAACCGTATCCGCGCAGCGCGCGCTACCCAGCGCTCGGAGGGCGGCGAGCCGCTAGCTGCCAATGGCCATGTGATCGTCCAACTGGATGCGCAGCGCATCGCGGCTTTTCAGCGTCTCGATGCCGGCGAGCAGGCGCTGGAAGACGATGAAATGCGCCTGCGCTATCGGGTGCGCAACGGCCGGGTGCGGTTCGCCACCGACGCCTTCTTCTTCCAGGAGGGCCACGCCGAGCGCTATGAGCCCGCCCGCTACGGCCAGTTTCGCGTCAACGAGCGTGGCGAGCCGCTGCTGGTCTCGCTGCACGATGCCGAGCTCGAGCGGCTCGGGGAGATGGCGCGGTAAAACGTGGCTGGCAGGTGGTCCCCCATCCACTGAATTAGTGCGACGACAGGAGTCATTGATGGAGCTACGGATAGTATGGCGCCTGATCCCCGCATGGGGCACTACCTACGGCCCGCCGCCGGGCGAGGGGGTATTTGCCTGCCGTGATGATCCTGTATGGCTCGGAAGGGGCCTGGTCAGGCTGGAGCCATCGCAATGCGGTCATTCTCGCTGCCCTCCAAACCATCGCCTGGTGGGACTGGTCGATTGAGAAGATCGCCCAGCACCTCACCGTCATCGTTTCGGGGAACGACGAGGCCCTGAGGCGATGCGCCGAGGTGGGCTGAGACTGCCATTGCCCGATGTTCGGACTAGGAAGACAGTAAGGCTCGGCAGGCGAAAACGAAATGGGGCCCGCATGAGCGAGCCCCGATCTACGAACCGGAGAGAGGTTCGTGAGCGCTCGTGATCAGGCGAGCGATTTGATATTCGAAGCCTGAAGGCCTTTCTTGCCCTGGGTCACGTCGAAAGAGACGCTTTGACCCTCTTGCAGGGATTTGAATCCTTCGGCTTGAATCTCGGAGAAGTGGGCAAACACGTCATCACTGCCATCGGCAGGAGAAATGAAGCCGAAACCCTTGGAGTCGTTGAACCACTTGACGGTACCGGTCGCCATGATGAATCCTCTCGCGCTTAGCGCCTTGTCAAGATCCTGATGTTACCCAGACGAGTAGCGGGTAAAACAAGAATTATAATCACAGGCGGCCGAAAGAACTCGAGTGCTGCTGAAATCATGCTACTTGCCAACCAACTGGCTCAACCAGTGCCATGCCAGGCGGCCTGGGTCAAAGCCTTTCGCGTTTTATTTTTCTCGATGTCGCCAGTGACCTTTCTCAGGAAGTCGCGGTTGATGAAGCGCCCGGCACCTGCGCGGTGCCGGGAGTGGCTCAGAACGAATAGGTCACCGCCGCCGTGGCATTGAGCGGTTCGCCATAGACGCCGTAGCCATCGAAGTAGCTGTAGTATTTCTCGTCGAACAGGTTGTTGATGTTGACCTGCATGGCCAGCTGCGGAGTGAACTGGTAACGGCCGAACAGGTTGGCCAACGTGTAGCTGCCCTGGTCGAACCGTCGAGGACCATTCGGGCCGGCGGCGTCATCCACGAAGGTATGGCTCTGCCAGTTGAGGCCGCCGCCTAGGGTCAGTTTCTGCCATTGCGGGACGCGGTAACTGGAGAACAGCTTGACCTGCGTACGCGGCCGGTCGGTATTGTAGGGCCCCTCGGCATCGGTTGCCGTGTAGTGCGTGGCGCCGAACGTCATGTCCAGGTGGCTGGTGAGTGCGCCACTTACCTCGACATCGACGCCTCGGCTGACCACGCCCCGCGCTGCGTGATAGGTCGTCTGCGTCTCGCCTGGACCGAGCGGGTCGGCTTGGGCGACGTTGTCCTGCTCGATGCGGAACACCGAGAGCGACGCATTCAGCAGGCCATCGAACCATGCTGCCTTGAGCCCCGTTTCGTAGTTCTTGCCCACGATGGGGTCGAGGAAGCGGCCGTTGGCGTCGCGATAGTCCTGTGGCTGGAAGATCTCGGTATAGCTGGCGAAGGCCGACCAGGTATCGTTGAGGTCGTAGATCA
The DNA here is from genome assembly GCF_010977575.1 of Halomonas socia. Classification (GTDB taxonomy): domain Bacteria; phylum Pseudomonadota; class Gammaproteobacteria; order Pseudomonadales; family Halomonadaceae; genus Franzmannia; species Franzmannia socia. Next base: position 550,240 of record NZ_CP048812.1, on the reverse strand, counting down.
ACCCGCCGTAGGGGGTGATCTCATTCTGCCCCTGGGTGTCGGTGCCGCCTGCCGCAGTCCAACTGCTGCCGCTCCAGTCGCTGTATCGCGCACCGACAATCAGCGTCAGCGGGTCGGCCAGGGAGAAGCGTGCGGCACTGTATATGGCCTTCTGGCGAACGCTGGTGCTTTCCGATGGCGCGAAGTCCGGCCAGTCCTGATCTGGCGTCGAGCCGTCCCAGCGATTGAAATCACCTGCATCGAATCCTTCCGTGAAGGCGTTTTCGTAGTCGTTGGACTGCTCGCTGTAACTGCTGCCGACGACCAGCTCGTGCTGGCGGCCGAAGAGAGCGAAGGGGCCGCTGGCATAGGCGTCGACCGCGTCCACCGTGCGCTCGCCGCGGTTCCAGCCTGTGTAATAATATACGCCCTGTCCGCTCGTACGCTCGGGAAAGCCGTAGGGGTAGGCGAGCTGGGAGTCCAGATTCGTTACGGCGTGCGTCGCCATGCCACGTAGTTGCCAGCCGTTGCCGAAGCGGTGTTCGACATCGGCGAAGACTTTTTCCGATTCCCTGTCGTTGTAGGACCAGTCCGGTGCCACGCTGAAGGAGCGGCGGTGGTTCGTCTCGCCGCCATCGCTGTACCACAGTGGAAAGCCGCCCCAGGTCGGCGATGAGTGGCGTCCGCGCTGATAGTCGTAGCCTACCGAGAGCGTCGTGTTCTCGGTCACGTCGGCATCGAGCACGGCATAACCGAATTTCTTGCGCTCGCCGAAGCGGTCGAGGAACGAATCCCCCTCCTCATACCCGCCAATGAAGCGAGCGCGCACGTCGCCGGACTGCGTCAGCGGCGTGGTGACATCGGCAACGGTACCGCGTTGGTCCCAGCGTCCCACCGATCCCGACAGCGACCCGGTGAGCTCCCGGCTATCGGCGCGCTTGCGCACGAAGTTCACGGATGCGCCGGGGTTACCGGCCCCGGTCATCAGGCCGTTGGCTCCACGCACCACCTCGACGTGATCGTAAATCGCCGTGTTCAGGTCGCCCTCACCGAAATCCCAGCGGTTGTCGGTGTTGAGCGTGGGCAGGCCATCGTACTGATAGCTATTGATCCGGAAGCCTCTGGAAAAAAAGCTGACGCGGCTGCTATCGATCTTGCGCACGGAGATGCCCATGGTATTGGCGAGCACGTCCTCGACGGTCTGCAGGTTCTGATCCTGGATGCGCTGTTCGGTGATGAGGCTGAGCGCTTGCGGAATCGCTTTCGGACTCAAGTCGAACCGGGTTGCGGCGCCGGTGCTATGACGGGTGTAGCCCACGTTCTCGTAGAGATTCTCGCCGGTGACGGTCACGGTCTCCAGTGATTCGGTGTCGTCGGAGGCCGTGGGCTGTGCCAGCGCACCGCTCGAAGCGAACAGTGTCGCCGAGAGGAGGGCGGTTAGCGAGACATCTCGCCAGGAGAGGAACGGGGTTGCCGTCGAGTGGTTGAGCACTGTCGACTCGATCATGCCCCAGAGACGGTGCGATGACGTTTTCATTGGGATCCCTTGCGTCGCCCCCTAGGGCGCCTGTTTATCAACGATTAAAGTGTCGCAGTCGAAACAGCAAAGGATAATATGGGAATGAGTGTGTATCGTCAATATTTATGAGAATCACTTGCATTTGTATATCGATGCCGCGTGCATCGCCCGGTCTGGCTACTTCCAGCCCGCGCAGGCCACCTGACGGCGTGACCCAGCAGCCTGTCGCGACTACCGCGGTGTGCCGACAACGAACATCGCCGGGGCCAGATACAGCCGCGTTGCAATGGCATGATGTGAACCTCAAGCCGTCGCGGGTTGGTGTCGATGCCTCAGGAGGTCTAAGACGCTGGCAGGTCGGTTCGGCAGGCATGAACGCTACAGGGCCCGCGCTGGCGGGCCCTGATCTACGTACTGGAAGAGGCATGGGTGCTTGTGATTAGGCGCCCTGGCGAAGCCGTCCACCACTCAGTGCGCCATCATTTCATGGACGATGTCATGTCCATTCAATTCGGAAGGGTAGTAGGTCGGCCAGTGCGTGACTTCCTCCAATAGGGCCTCACGGTCGTCGCCCCAGTACAGATGGAAGTGATCGGCGTCAGTCGGGTAGATGGCATGGTCACTGAACTGAATATACTGGGGAAGTCCGTCAGCCTCTTCGGCGAGTTCGAAGATGTACCTGACGCCTCGGTTGCCCGCTTCATAGGTCAGGATTTCGTATCCGTCATAGGCGTACTCGCCAGAGCGCCCTTCGTCGCCATTTTCATGGAACGTGACGGTATTTCTTTCAATGACGATGCGATCTACATCTGTCTGATATCCCGTCTCATAATATGCCTTGTACTCTTCGGCCGTCTTCTCGTCATCATGTTCCGCCTTATGCGCAAAGACCTCGTCGAGGGTACCGTCTTCCAGGTAGGGATATACGGATTGCCAATCCCCCTCCCAATCTGAAAGCGAGCGATCTTCTACCTGGCTGTCTTCGAAATAGCCGGCATAGATGTCCTCGTCATGGTTGTGATCATGGTCATGGCTATGATCATGACTGTGGTCATGGTCGTGTTCATGCTCGTCTTGCGATGCCGCTGCACTCTGGGCACCCGCCAGTGCCAGTAAGCTGACGGCTAGTATGCTTACCCCTTGTGTCAGTACCATTTTCATTGTCAACGCTCCTTCTGCCATGTAATCGGATGAGCTCGCCTTTGGGTATCAGTAAATGATACGTTATAACATAATATATGGCAATGACAGAAACTCCCTGGTGCTCCCCGGGTTTGGGGAGCGATTCGTCTCAAAGCGACCATCCGGCATGCGACTGGACGATGGTGTCGTATGTGGGTTGGCCAATCCTTGGGGAGGGACTTTTCAGGTTGTACGGGTTTGGGCCAGCTGCTGGCGGCGGAACTCGCCCTGGCGTTCGAACATCCAGCCGGGGTACTCGGGGGGAAGCCGGCTGACGCGATCGAGTACGGCGAGCTCGTCATCGCTGAGTGCGACCTGTGCGGCGGCGATATTGTCATCGAGCTGGTCGATACGCTTGGCCCCGAGGATCACGCTGGTGACCGCCGGCTGGTGCAGTAGCCAGGCGAGCGCAATCTGGGCAACGCTGGCGCCTTTTGCCTCGGAGATGTCGCGCATCGCGTCGACACAGTCATGGCCGCGCTGCTTGTCCACCGGCGGGAAGTCGAAGGTGACGCGACGATCATCGCTCATGGCCTGGCCGTCGCGTGCGTACTTGCCGCTGAGTAGGCCGCCGGCAAGCGGGCTCCACACCATCAGTCCGAGGCCCTCGCTCTCCAGCATCGGAACGATTTCGCGTTCCAGGTCGCGACCGGCAAGGGTGTAGTAGGCCTGCAGCGACTGGAAGCGGTTGAGCCCCTTGCGTTCGGCGATGCCGAGCGCCTTGACGATTTGCCAGGCGGCCCAGTTGGAGACCCCGATATAGCGCACGTGCCCATGCTGGATCAGGGTGTCGAGGGCGCTCAGTGTCTCCTCGATGGGTGTGGCGGGGTCGAAGCCGTGCACCTGATAGAGGTCGATATGATCGAGCTGCAGGCGCTCCAGGCTCGCCTTCACCCCCTCCATGATGTGATAGCGCGACAGCCCCCTGGCGTTGACACCCGGGCCGGTTTCACCGAATACCTTGGTGGCCACGACCACCTCGTCGCGCGGCACGCGGAGGTTCTTCAAGGCCTGGCCGGTGATGCGCTCCGAAAGCCCCTCGGAATAGACGTCGGCGGTGTCGATGAAGTTGATGCCGGCCTCCAGGGCGCGGGCGATCAGCCTGTCGGCATCGCTCTGCTGCAGGTTGCCGATCTTGCTCCACAGCTCGCCCTCGCCGCCGAAGGTCATGGTGCCCAGGCAGAATTGGGAGACGAAAAGGCCGGTATTGCCGAGTGTGCGATATTGCATGAGGTGCTCCTGATACTTGCGGGGTGGTTTGCGTAATTCGTCATGGATACCTGGGCTCATTGCCCTGCTCGTACGGCTATGCGTTGGGGCGGAATCCTGGCGCCGCCGGTAACGTTGTCATTGACGAACGGGCTGGTGATGAAGTCGTGGGGAAAGCCTAGGTCGACTTGGCTCAGCCGATCGAGTCGTACCAATTGGTCATCGCTGAAGGGGACGTGCAGAGCGCCGAGGTTGTCTTCGAGCTGTGCCAGGTGACGGGCTCCCATGATGGGGCTGGCGACGGCAGGGCGGGTCAGCAGCCAGCCGAGCGCCACTTGGGCCGGCGTGCGCTCGAGTTCCTCGGCGATTGCCTGAACAGCGTCGGCAATGCTTAACTGACGCTCACTCGGTAGTAGCAGGCGTTGCTGCCCACCGAAGGCTGAGAGCTCGCCCGACTCGCTGGCATGGCGCTGGCGCTCGATGTCCTCGCGGGTGTACTTGCCAGTCAGCAGGCCGCCGGCGAGGGGCGACCAGGGCATCACGCCCAGCCCCAGTTCCGCGGCCATCGGGATCAAGTCGCGCTCGCTGTCGCGTCGGGCAAGGCTGTACTCCACTTGTAAGCCGATGAAACGCGACCAGCCCATGAGTTCGGCCAGCGTGTTGGCTTCGGCAACCTTCCAGGCGGCAAAGTCCGATGCCCCGACGTACAACACCTTGCCTTGCCGCACCAGGTCGTCCAGGGCGCGCATCACCTCGTCGATAGGCGTGCGGTACTCCCAGGCGTGGACCCAGTAGAGATCGATATAGTCGGTGCCCAATCGCTTGAGAGAGGCTTCCACGGCCTGCACCAGGCTCTTGCGATGGTTGCCGCCAGCGTTGGGGTCGCCGGGGCGCATGTTGAGCGTATACTTGGTGGACAGCACGAAGCGGTCCCGGTCGCCGGCGATGCAGCGGCCGACGATGCGCTCGCTGGTGCCTGCGGTATAGAAGTTGGCCGTATCAATGAAGTTGCCGCCTCGTTCGGCGTAGGCGCGGAAGATCGCCTCGGAGGTTGCCTCGTCCGCACCCCAGCCCCAGTCGGAGCCAAAGGTCATGGTGCCCAGGCATAAAGGGGAAACACGCAGACCCGAACGGCCGAGTAGTTGGTAGGTATCCAGCGTCGTGATGGGTCGATTCATCCTGCTGCCTCCGCTCGATGATGGTCGGTACCGCTGCCACTCGCGGTTGGCGGCGGTGTACGATGAGACGATACGCAGGCTGTGAGACATCGTTCAGGAACGCGCTATTCTGGTATTCGCACTTCCCCCCAAGGAACCACACCGTGCTCAGCAATATTCGTCGCAGCGAAATCGCTACCTTCCTCAGAATTCGGCGTGCCCGGTTGCAGCCCGAACAGGTCGGCCTGCCGCGTGGCACGCGGCGGCGTACGCCCGGCCTGCGCCGTGAAGAGATCGCCGAGCTGGCGGGCATCAGTACCGAATGGTATGCCTGGCTGGAGCAGAAGCGCGACGTACACCCCTCGCTAGACACCCTGCAGCGCATCGCTCAGGCGTTGCGGCTGGAACCCGCCGAGCAGCAGCATCTCCTGACTCTGGGGGGCTATGCCCTGGAGAACGGCGGCAGCGGGTTGGCGCGCGAGGCGGCGGTGGGCGACAGCCTGCAGCGACTGCTGGATCAGATGGCGTGCTGCCCGGCCTGGATCATGGGTGCCCGCTCGGACATCCTGGCCTGGAACCGGGCGGCGGCCGTCATCCACGGTGATCTTGGTGGCATGCAGGGAATCGAGCGCAACGGCATCCATCAACTCTTCCTCAACCCACGGATGCGCCGCATGCTGGTGGACTGGGAGGTCCATGCCCAGGACTGCGTGGCCAAACTGCGTCTGACCCAGGCCAACTATCTCGACGACCCCTGGTTCAACCAACTCATCGAGCTGTTGCGATCGCGCAGCCCTGCATTCACCGAGTGGTGGGACGAGCACGAAGTCCGCTTACCCCATGATGGCGTCAAGCTCTACGAGCATCCCGATGTGGGCCGGCTCTCCTTCGACTATGTCATCCTGCAGGTGGCCGGGGGCAATGGGGTGCCACTGCACTTGATCACCTACGTGCCTACCCGCGATACGGACACTCAGGAGAAGATGGAGGCCCTGATGGGCCACTCCGCGATGGTGCTCTCTGCCTGCTAATAGCCTCCGATACGGCCGGTAGAAATAAAAAACGCGAGGCGTGACGACTCGCTTGTGGGTCGCCGTCACGCTGCACCTCCTTGCCTAGGACGCCTCACGACCCTCAGCTTGCCGCTGGCTCCGCCCCCGCAGAAGAAACGGTCGGCGCCATCCGACTCGAGCCCCGAAACGCCTGTCCCCCGGGGCATCTCGAGTAGCTGCAGCATTTCGCCCGTGTCAGGATCGATGTGCCTCAGGTCGCTGCTGTCATCCTCCCAAGTGCCATGCCATAGTTCGCCGTCGACCCAGGTGACGCCGGTGACGAAGCGGTTGGATTCGATGGTGCGCAGAATCGCCCCGGTTTGAGGGTCGACTTGATAGATCCGCCGGTCCGGGTGCTGTCCCACCCAGAGCGTACCCTCGGTCCATGCGAGCCCTGAGTTGCCACCGGCGGGCGCCGGGATGGTGGTGATGACACGGCCAGTCTGCGGATCGATTTTCTGGATACGATCCGCGGCGATCTGGAAGAAGTCATTCTAGACGCATTTATCTCTCGTAGCAGAACGATAAAACTTCACTCCTGTAAGCCATCGACACATCAGCAGGAGTTATCCATGGAACATGCGACACAGCGCACCGCCATCGTCACCGGTGCTTCGCGCGGTATCGGGCGGGCCATCGCTCTACGCCTGGCAGCGGACGGCCTGGCCGTCACCGTCAATTATGCGGGGAACACCGCCAAGGCGGAGGAAACGGTCGCAGCCATCGAAGCCAACGGCGGTAGGTCGATCGCCATTCAGGGCGACGTCGCTGACCCGCAAGACGTCGAGCGTCTCTTCAGTGCCACGCAGGAGGCCTTCGGGCGCATCGATGTGGTGGTCAACAGTGCCGGTATCATGCACATGGCGACCATCGGCAGTGACACTCTGTCGGCCTTCGACGAGACCATCGCAACCAATCTGCGCGGGCGCCAGATCACCGTCAACGCGGTCGCCCCCGGCCCGGTGGCCACGGAGCTGTTTCCCGATGGCAAGAGCGGGGAGCAGGTCGCTCAACTCGCAGCGTTGCCACCATTGGAGCGCCTCGGTCAGCCCGATGATATAGCCGGTACGGTCGCTTTCGGCTGGCATCCTTCAGGTAATCGCTGAGTGCCTTGTCTTCGTGGGGGTCGAGGTAGTTGTTGCCGCCGCATACGGCGATATGGGTGAAGTGGCACGGATCACGGTAAGAAGATTGGGGGTGGACCTCCAGGCCGCAGCTCGAGGTCACCGGCCCTGGCCCCATGGTCTGCCAACTGCAATGGATCTGTCGGCTGCGACCGCCCTTGTCGGCGGCTAGGCGCAGCGAATCGATGAAGCCGGCAAAGGCATTCAGCGTGAACAGCGGCAGCAGGATGAAGCCGACACGTAACGGTGGCAGTTGGGTTTGGGACATTTAGGGCCTCATCGCATCGACTCGGAAGTATATCTTCGACTCCAAAAAATTCTCACACTCATACTGCAGGCGTCCTCCGGCAAGAGGGCGTGCGTATTTACAGCCAATATGACATTGTCAAGAAAGATTGTGGAGTGCGGACTATATAATGAGAGGAGGACACCCATGCATGGACCCGACCCCGCCAACCCGCACCCCATGGAAGGCTTCCCCCAGGTGTGCTTCATCAAGAACGTCGTGAAGAGCCCGAATATCATTGTCGGCGACTACACCTACTACGATGACCCGGAGGATTCAGAGGGCTTCGAGCGTAACGTGCTCTACCACTACCCCTTCATCGGCGACCAACTGATCATCGGCAAGTTCTGCGCTATCGCCCGCGGCGCCAAGTTCATCATGAACGGTGCCAACCACAAGCTTTCGGGTATCTCCACCTATCCGTTCCAGATCTTCGGCAACGGCTGGGAGAAGGTCATGCCGGAACTGAGCGACTTACCCTACAAGGGCGACACGCTCATCGGTCACGACGTCTGGATCGGCTACGACGCACTGATCATGCCTGGTGTGCAGATCGGCAACGGTGCCATCGTGTCGTCGCGTTCGGTGGTGGTCGGCGACGTGCCGCCCTATACGGTGGTCGGCGGTAATCCGGCCCGAATCATCAAGCAGCGCTTCGATCCTGAGCAGGTCGCTGCTCTCCAGGCCATCGCCTGGTGGGACTGGCCGCTGGAGCAGATCACCCGGCATCTCTCGCTGATCGTCGCGGGGGATATCGAGGCACTGCGGCGGGTGGCGCGTGATTGATTTCGAGCTTTTCACAACATGAGCAGAGAGCGCATCCACCGGATGCTGATAGTGACCGAGATGCTGGTGCTGGCGCTGCCGACCAGCGCGATCTGCGTATTTTTCAGCCTGGCCCTAATGCTTACCGTGAGCTTTCCCTGGGGGTTTGCCGAGCTGGCGTTCATGCACTGGGTGCTGCTGTGCCAGCTGGGGATTTTCGGCCTGTGGCGGCTGGCGATTGCCTATCTGTGGCATCGCCAGGCGGGCCTGAGCGCGACACTTTGGTGGTGGCGGGCCGCCTGCATGGGGGCCATTCTGCTGGGCGTATCGCTGCTGCTGTTGGGGCTGATCGTCGCTGGCTGGGAGGTGCCGGAGAGCGTGATCATCTTGGCGATGGGCAGCTTGGCCAGCCCGCTGCTGGTGCCGTTTGTGCATCTGACCTACTTGAGGCGCACATCATCCTGATCCATTTCTTGAACGCTTAGAAGCCGGCTCGCAGAATTGATATTTGACGCCTGGACGCGGAGGGTGCTGGTGAGTTGTACTCTATCTGTCTTCGGGGCGGCTAACCTCGGGCAGCGCTGTCTGACGGAAGAGACGGCGCTCCGCTTCAATCAGGAAGAATGTCATGAAAGGAAACGGCGCAAGGCGGCTATTGGCAGTATGGGTGGCAATGGCATTGGCCATCCTCCTTGCTGGGCCCGGGGTGGCCCAGATGTCGCAGGGCACGGACGCGAATGATGGAGACAGCGAAGAGAGGGAGTGGTTTCCTCTCGAGTCTATAAATGCCGGGTTGGATGAGGTCCCAGAAGAGCTCCGGCGGGAAACACCGCGCGAGACAATCCGCAGTTTTCTGGAGCTTACCGAACAGGAGGATTTCGTCGGCGCGGCTCATGTGCTCAACCTTGGTGAGCTGGACCCTGCAGAGCAGCGAGAGAGGGGGGCAGAGCTGGCCAGGCAACTGGCCGAGGTGCTTCAGCGTGGTGAGCGACTGAATGCCTCTGACCTGTCCGGCCGTCCAGATGCCGCTATCGAGGATCCGTCGGGGCAGCATCCGCAGGTAGGGCAGCCGCGTCGAAACCTCGAGCTGGCTTCGCTCGATGCCGAGGGTGATACCTACGATATCCGTCTGGCCCGCTATCGAGTGGAGAACGAGGACCCGGTTTGGCTAATCACTGCCGATAGCGTTGCGTCAATTCCCGTGCTCTACGAAGCGTTCGGTCCATCGCTGCTGGAAACGTTTATCCCGGACCGCTTCAAGGCGACGCTCGGCATGCTGCAGATCTGGGAGTGGATCGCGATCCCGCTCTTCCTGCTAGTGATCGGGCTGGTAGGGTGGGGGGTCTACGGTCTGGTTGGCCTGCTGGCGCACTGGTTCCCCAGCGGCGCACCGAGTATCTTCGCCGGCAGGATCCGCGGCCCCATGGCTCTCCTGGTCATGGCCATCGTGGCCCAGGCCGTGCTCGACTATGTTGTCTCCTTCACAGCCGTTGCCACCACGTTCATTCGGATCTTGTTGATCATCCTTATTGCCTGGGGTGTCGGTACGATCGCGTTGCGCCTGGTGGACACTCTACTGCTCAAAGTGACTAGGCGGATCGTGGGGGAAATCGACGACACCAAGCCTCGCGACGAGCGCAAGCTGCTGACCACGCTCTATGCGCTGCGCCGGGTCATCATCCTGATCACGGTCGTTGCCGTTGCGGTCTATGTGTTGAGCCAGATCCAGCTCTTCGAGACGCTGGGCATGTCGATATTGGCGTCGGCCAGCGTCCTGGCAGTGTTGGTGGGTATCGCGGGACAGGCGGTGCTGGGCAATATCCTATCCTCGTTCCAGGTGTCGTTGGCCAAGCCGGTACGCATCGGCGACCTGGTGATGTTCGAAGGGCAGTGGTGCTACGTGGAGGGCATTTTCTATACCTTCATACGGCTGAGGGTCTGGGACGAGCGACGCTTGATCGTGCCGGTGACGTACTTTGTCTCCAGGCCTTTCGAAAATCTATCGGTCAAGAGCGCCAAGATGTGTCGGACGCTGGAGTTGGTTCTCCACCTGAGTGCAGACATCCAGATCATCAGGGATAAGTTTCTGGCGCTCGCCAAGGAAGAGGATAACGTCGTCGAACACCACAAGCTTTGCTGCTATGTCACCGGCCAGAGTGAAAGGACACAGACAGTCTCCTGTTATCTCATGGCCTCGGATCCTTTCGCCGGCTGGATAGCGGAAATGAATGTCCGCGAAAAGCTGATGGCCTTCATTCGTGACAACCACCCCGAGTGGTGGCCGCGAGAGGTAGTAGTGCTCCGTCAGCACGATATCGCCAAGGGCGGGCATGCAGATGGTCGCGAGCTAAATTAGCCGCTAGCCACAACGCAACGGGGCCCGCCTAGGCGGGCCCCGTTATCGAGCTTATCAGGCTCGAAACTCGTCACCGTTAGGTTAGGCGAGCGCTTTGATGTTCGAAGCCTGAAGGCCTTTCTTGCCCTGGGTCACGTCAAAAGAGACGCTTTGACCTTCCTGCAGGGATTTGAAACCTTCGGACTGAATCTCGGAGAAATGGGCAAAAACGTCATCACCGCCGTCAGCGGGAGCGATAAAGCCAAAACCTTTTGAATCATTGAACCACTTAACTGTGCCAGTCGTCATATTAAATCCTTTCGCGCCAAGCGCATTGCAATAAATCCTAGTATTACCCAGAGGAGTAGCGGGTAAAACAAGGAATACAATTACAGGCTGCCGAAAAAATCGAATGCTTCTGGAACTATGCTTGCTTGCCAACCAACTGTCGCCACGGTGTCATGCCTGACGGTGTGGGTCAAAGGGTTTCGGATTTATTTTACTATGGTGCGCTTATCCTCGTTCATGGGACGACCTCAATATTCTCGCCAGGCGGGCCGGGCGTCCTGCGCCGGCCCGCTGTGTCCAGATAGGGGTCAGGCGAGGTGGTGCACTTCCTGTTGGCCGTACACCGGCGTGGGGATGCCCTCCAGGCGCGCCTTTAGCTGCAGCGCCAGGTAGTGGGAGTAGTGGCGCGATTGGTGCAGGTTGCCGCCGTGGAACCACAGCGCCTGCTGCTGGGTGGGTTTTCACATGTTGCGCAGCTCGCCCTCCCAGGGGCCGGGGTCCTTGGTGGTGTCGGAGCCGAGCCCCCAGCACTTGCCGACCTTGTCAGCCACCTCCTGGGAGATGATGCGCGCCGCCCAGCCGTTCATGGAGCCGTAGCCGGTGGCGTAGACGATCAGGTCGGCGGGCAGTTCGGAACCATCGGTGAGGGTCACCGAACGTGGGTTGATGCGCTCGATATCCACGCCGCTGGCCGCCGTGGTCACCGGGCTGGCAGCCGTCGGTCACCCAGCTGTTCGACGGCGAGATGGGCGAGCTGTTGGGCATACCGGCCGCCAGCGATGATGGAATTCGCGCCTTTCGGGCGCGCGCCAACGACACCACCCGTTTTGTTACCTTGATCGAGCCGCGCGGCCGGCGCCTGCCCCCGTGTGCCGTGACGCCTTCGCCCACGCCGGTGCCGGCGCTGCGCGAGCGGGCCGACAAGCACTATGTGATTCGCAGCGTCTATCGGGCACTGCTTGCCGAGCGCGACCGGGAGGTGCGCCTGCGCGCCGATGCCATGAGTGCGCTGCTGGTCCATGCTTGGCCGGGCAATGTCCGCCAGCTCAAGAACGCCGTGGCCTTCGCCCTGGCCACGGCCGAAGGCGACGAAATTACGCTTTACGACCTGCCGGAAGAGTGCCAAGGCCACCTCTGTGCCATGCCGCAGATCTACGCGATGGCCCAGGCGGGTGATCCAGACGAGGGGCAGGCACTGCATGATCTGCTGCGGGAGTGCGGTTGGAACGTCAGCCTCGTCGCGCGGCGGCTTGGTGTTTCTCGGCCCACCGTCTATCGGCGCATGCGTCGCCATGGCCTGGTACCGCCCAACTGGCGTGAGGCCGACTCGAAGAGCGAACCTTAACAGGCTATCTTTTGTCGGACCGGCATGGGCACATCCGCTGTGTAGCGGAGTGACTTGTCATATATTCCCTGACAGGAGTCTTCATGAGCCAGGAACACGAGTACGTGCCGCCGAAGGTCTGGAAATGGGAAAAGGCCAGCGGTGGCGAGTTCGCCAACATCAACCGCCCCATCGCCGGCCCCACCCACGACAAGGCGTTGCCGGTGGGCAAGCATCCGCTGCAGCTCTACTCGCTGGCCACGCCCAACGGGGTGAAGGCCACGATCATGCTCGAAGAGCTGCTGGCATTGGGTCACACAGGCGCCGAGTACGATGCCTGGTTGATAAAGATCGGTGACGGCGATCAGTTCGGCAGCGGCTTCGTCGAGGTCAATCCCAATTCGAAGATCCCGGCGCTGATGGACCACAGCACCACGCCGCCCACCCGGGTGTTCGAGTCGGGGTCGATTCTGCTGTATCTCGCCGAAAAGTTCGGCGAGCTGTTGCCCGGCGACCCGGCCGGGCGCACCGAGACGCTGAACTGGCTGTTCTGGCAGATGGGCAGCGCGCCGTATCTCGGCGGCGGTTTTGGCCACTTCTACGCCTACGCGCCGACCAAGATCGAGTACGCCATCGACCGCTTCGCGATGGAGGCCAAGCGCCAGCTCGACGTGCTGGATCGGCGCCTGGCCGAGAGCCGCTATCTCGGCGGTGACGACTACACCATCGCCGATATCGCCAACTGGTGCTGGTACGGGCAACTGGCGCTCGATCGCGTCTACGATGCCGGCGAGTTCCTGCAGGTGCAGGAGTACCAGCACGTGCAGCGCTGGGCTAAGGCGATCGATGCGCGCCCGGCGGTGCAGCGTGGGCGGATAGTCAACCGCACCTTCGGCGAGCCGGAGATGCAGCTCCGTGAACGCCACGACGCCAGCGACTTCGCGCGCAAGACCCAGGACAAGCTGACCTCCGACGCTTAATCCTGCTTAACGCAACGCGCCCGCTACCTGGCCAGGTAGCGGGCGCGTTGCGTTGCTGCGGCGTAAAGCCGAGCGTCAGTTCGGGGTGGCGATGGGGGTGACTTCGACCCGTGCCACGCCGCGGTGCAGCATATCGAGCTTGCGTGCGGCGCGCTTGGAGAGGTCGATGATGCGGCCGTCGATGAAGGGACCGCGGTCGTTGATCAGCACTTCCACTTCCTTGCCGGTATCGGGGCGGGTGACCACTACCGTGGTGCCCAGCGGCAACGTGGGGTGGGCGGCGGTCAGCGCCTGCTGGTCGAATGGATCGCCGCTGGCAGTGGTGGCGCCCTGAAAGTGGTCGCTGTAGTAGGAGGCGATGCCCAGCTGGGTCTCGTCGGGCTCGACCGGGTGCGCATGAGCGTAGCCGACGGCCAGCAACGCCGTCAGACAGCAGGTGAGCAGAAATCGGGATAGCTTTCCCATGGTGATACCTCACGGATCTCGTGTTGGCCGTGTGTCCATCGATGCGATGAGGGGCCATAGGGTCAGCGAATAGTAGCCGCCCCGGTGAGGTCTGGCAAGCCGTCTTGGAAATCGACGATGATGGCAGCAAAATGGCGAAATTCGGCCGTGATAGTAAAAATGCTGCAGGTGCGAGATAAGCCCTTGATGGTAGGTGAAGAAATGCCTGCTTAGATTCTCCTGTCTACGGCAGTGGGGCAAACCCCGTGCGGCCGGTTGTCTCCTGAACTTCAGGCCTCCGCTGGACTAGGCGATGCGCTGGCTTTTACCGCTACTTGCTAGGTGCTGCGGCTTTGGAGACATTTTCCCTATGCATGAAGTCGACACTAGGCTCGGTGGCTGGAAGCATTCAGTTCTGTTGCGGCCATTGTATTTGGCCGCATAGAGGGCCTTGTCAGCACGCTGGATCAGGTCATGGCCGCAGTCAAGCAGCTCGGGTGTCATACTGGCGGCGCCGATGCTGACCGTAACAAAAGCCGAGCAAGGGGAATTGGGAAAAGCGATCGCGTGGCATGAGAGGTTCTCGTGAACGCGTTTGGCAACTTCAAGCCCACCATTGAGCTTGGTATTTGGCAGCAGGATGGCAAACTCTTCTCCACCGAAGCGAGCGACTACATCGCATGGGCGGCCAGTTGACTGCTGGAGAGCTTGGGCGAGGCGCTTCAGACAAGCATCCCCTTGCAAATGGCCATAGCTGTCGTTGTAGTGCTTGAAGTGGTCGACATCGATCAGTAGCAAGGCGAGAGGCTGCTGTTCCCGATTCGCGCGTTTCCATTCTAGTGCTAATAGACGCTCGAGTTCGCGCCGATTGGTGATGCCAAGTAATCCATCAGTGCATGCCTGGTGTGCTAGCTGGCGGTTGCGGTCTTCAAGTTTCTTTTGCTCACGCTCCAGGGTGCGCAATGTTTCTTCGCGTGCTTGGTAAGCTCGGAATAGCGGTCTCACTATGGCAACGAGGACCAGTACGACACCGCCAAGAAATGCACAGCTGAATATGATCTCCAAGCTGGGAGAGCCTATCGCGCCAGCCTCTGAGAAGCTTCTCTGCTTCAGCATTGATGTCGTAATTGGCCCAATGGCGAGGGCGAAGATAGTGCCTGAGATCAATAGGTTGAGATTTGTCGTCAGAGCATTGTGATGAGTTTTTTTCATGTCAGGCGTCTCGATTCGAAATCTGTAGCTGCCGGGCGTAACAGAGTTGCAAGTTGACGCACATCGCTGACTGGTCGAGTCGTGGCTGCATTTACACGTAGCGCGTGGAAACACATCCTTAGGGACGCCAGAAAAGTTGGAGCTAATCTGCTAAAGGTGAATTCTCTGGAGTAAAAGCATCCTTGCTGGACTCGTCCATACGTCTATCCATGACGAACTTTTCGCGGCCACTGGCAGGCACGGAGCAACTTCCCAGTCGCATATTATAGGCAAAAAATGTTCCAAATAAATGAATTGTTATGTAAAAACAAAGAGGTGGGGGGGTAGGCGGGCCAGGCTGCCCGTAAGCATTGATCTTTTGCTAGCTACAACAGGAGATATGTCTTCAGTTACCAACACTCATTACGAGTTTCAGGTTTTTTTATAATAAAAGCAAAGGGTTCTGGTGTTGTCGTTTGGCTACAGGCCGAGCGATAGTTGATTCATTGCTCAAGGGTCAAGTGAACTCGCTGAGCGATCAGAGCATCGGCCAATGCCCGCGAGGCGAGGGCGAATTCCACCCGGGCGGAGGCCAGCGCCGAATCGTCGCGCGAGTGGGGCTGCTGCTCGAGGCGGTCGAGGCGCACCTTGGCCTTGGCCAGGCGGCAACCGAGGGTGGCATCAATCGCCAGTTGAGGGTATCCGCCAACGGGTAGGCGGCACTCACCGGTTCGGCAGGCAGATGGCAGGAGACGCCTGAGACACCCATCTTGGTCACTCCGTAAGGCAACGGTCTCATCCTCACTATAGTGTGTAGCATACGGTTTCAATAGCGCGTTATGGCGTACGATCTGGCCCCATTTCACGGCTTATTTCCGGCCAGGCGTATACTCCTGGCGGCGCTCCCCGCTCTTGGTCCGATACATGGCGATGTCGGCCTGACGCAGCAGCTCTCCGAAGTCGGGTGGGCCGCCGGTGTAGCGGCTACTGCCAATGCTCACACCGACGCTGACGCGGCTGCCGTTGGGTAGCGCGATGGGTGCGGTGATGGCTTCGGTGAGGCGCTGACGGATCTCGGCCACGTCGTCTTCATCACCGCAGTTTTCGGCAAGGACGATGAACTCGTCGCCGCCAAAGCGCGCGCAGTGGTCGCCATCGCGGGCCTGGGCGGCGATTCGATGCGCCACGCGCTGTAGCACCAGGTCGCCGACGGCGTGGCCAAAGCGGTCATTGATCGGCTTGAAGTCGTCCAGGTCGAGCATCAGTAGCGCCAATGGCTGTTGCATGCGGTGGCTGCGCTCTAATGCCGAGGCCGCACACTGTGCCAGGCCATTGCGATTCAAGAGCCCGGTGAGCATGTCGCTTGAAGCCATTGTCTCGAGTTCGGTGGTACGCTCGGCAACCTTCTGCTCGAGGGCGGCCTCATGGCGCTTGAGCGAGGCCAGCATGTCGGCCTGGGCCTGTTCCTTCTGCCGCTTGAGCTTGTTGAAGCGCGCCGCCAGGGCGAAGGAGAGCAGCAGCATCTCTAGCGCCGAGCCGATCTGGATGCCGTGGAGGGTGATGAAGTTGGACGGCAGAATGCCGAGATTGCGCAGTGCGAATACCGAAGCGCCGAGCAGGAAGATCGACCAGGCCAGCATGAACAGCCGTGCCCCTGGAACCTTGCGCAGGCTGCTGCTGATGGCGCAGCTCAGCAACAATAGCGCCGCGCCGAACCCGGTCACGTCCATGACCTGCAGCGCGGCCTGCATCGGCAGCAGCAGCGCCATGACCACTGCCAGCCAGCACCACATCCGAAACGCGCCGAGCACGCGATGCCAGCGCGGGCTGTAGGTGGCGGTGTCGAGGAAACTCTGGGCGAACAGCGTGGCCATCGCCGAGGCCAGGGTAAAGCCCAGTGTGACCAGTCGGCCGCTGTGCTCGCCGAGCGCGCTCCAGAAGATCAGCGTGCCGGTGCCGTTGAAGGTGAGGATCGCCAGGGTGAAGCCGAACACGAACAGCGCATAGTGCAGGAAGACCCGCTCTCTGAGGCCGAAGAACAGCAGCAGGTTGTAGGACCCGAGCGCCAGCAGCATGCCGAAGTAGGTCGCCAACCAGAAGTTCTGGCGGTCGTTGCTGGTGTAGAAGCGCTCGGGGCTGAGCAGGTTGGCGCTTAGCATCTTGCTGCCGTGAGACTCCACTCGCGCGAGCAGGGTGACGTCTTCTCCTGCTGTCAGCGTCAGTGGAAATACCGCTTGCCGATGGGCCATGGCACGCTGCCCAACGGGTACGGCGCTGCCACTCTTCAGCACCTCGGTGGTCTGGCCGCGTACGATGTGCAGCGTGACGTAGTCGAGGAAGGGGTACTCGAACTGCACGATCCACTGCTGCGCTGCGCTGCTCGCGTTTTGCAGCTCGCTGCGCAACCACACTGGGCCCTGGGTATAGCCGAGGTGCAGGTTGCTGCGTTGCTGGGCCATTGTGAAGTCGATGGGCTCGTTGAGCAGGGCGTCGAGCGTCAGGTCGCGGTGAGGGTCGGTCACTAGCGCGGTGTAGGGATCCAGCGCATAACGGCCCTGCGCGTCACTGAGCGCAAGGGTCGGGACGTCGGCCAGCGCTTGAGTGAGCCAGCAGAGCCCCAATAACACGCCAGCCAGCAAGCGTGGGGTCAGTCGAAAGCGCACGGCAGGCTTCAATAGGCAGTCTCGTGTTACGGGGATGCGACATCCATACAGGGATTAACGGACTCTGGCACGATACCTTTAGCACTTTTTCACTGCCGGATACCGCGGAACCGTTCGCCTGGGCCGTAAGCGAAACACCCCACGCTGCTGAGCAGGGTGGGGTGATGTCACCGCGTTACATCGGACAATGACTGAGGTCAGTGCTGGTAGTCTTCCTCGAACAGCTCCGCCTTGGCGTCGCGCATGACATCCTCGCATGCGGCCTGGTGAGCGAGTTGCATCAGTAGGCTCTGAGTCACCTCGAAGCCCTTGCCCAGGCAGCTGTCCACCTCCTGACGGCTCACCCGTGGGGTGACGTCGCAGTCAATCTTGATCGTTCTACCGCTTCCGTCCAACCTGTCTGCGATATCTCGCATCAGCCAGGCGATGCGCTCTTTCCAGCTGGCGGATTCTTCTGCGCTCTCGTTTACGCTAAACGTACAGTGCCACTCAGGTTTATAGACCTTCATGAGAACCTCCGGTAGGGCTTGGAAAGAATGATCGATCGTGGTGTCTTCTCCGTGCTTGACGATGTTGCCGGGCCATCATAGCAGGCTTTGCGTACCCAGCGCTTGTCCGAGCGGTATCAGCCGAGATATTCGCTCAGCGCCTCGGCGGCGGCGCGCAGCTGTTCGGCCTGATGGAGCCAGTGATCAAGGACGTCGTTATCTGCCGGGGGGGCAGTCGTCGGAGTAAGGTGCATGGCGTTGACCCTCCTGTGGGCGACATCCTTATTTTAGCCGCGTTTTTGCTGCGATGCAGCATAATCTTGTATGCCAGACTAAGTGAAGTGTGGTATGGCAAGATAAAACGACGCAGGCCGTGGCCCTGCGAGTTGCGGAAGTGTTGTGACGCCGCTGATCGACGGTGTCGAGCGGCGAGCAGGTATATAGCATTCTTGCACGGCGCGCTTTCTGGTATTCTCGCCGCCCGCATTCTCGCTGCAGGTACTACTCCGTGTCCGATGCCCCCGCCGACGCTGTTTTCAGCGCGCTGCCACTGGCCCCCGAACTGCTCGCCAACCTCGAGGCGCTGGGCTATCGGCGCATGACGCCGGTGCAGGCCGAGGGCCTGCCGCCGATGCTGGCCGGGCGCGACCTGATCGCCCAGGCCCAGACCGGTTCGGGCAAGACCGCGGCGTTCGGCCTGGGACTACTGGCGCGGCTCGAGGTGGTGAGCTTTCGCGTGCAGGCGCTGGTGCTGTGCCCGACCCGCGAGCTGGCCGATCAGGTCGCCGAGGAGCTGCGTCGCCTGGCGCGGCTGCTGGCCAACGTCAAGGTGCTGACGCTGTGCGGCGGCGCGGCGCTGGGGCCGCAGCTCAGCTCGTTGGCCCATGGGGCACATATCGTGGTGGGCACGCCGGGGCGCGTCGAGGAGCATCTGCGCAAGGGCTCGCTGAACCTGCGCGGGCTCGAGACGCTGGTGCTGGACGAGGCCGACCGCATGCTCGACATGGGCTTTCAGGCGTCGCTCGAGGCGATCGTTACCGAGACGCCGCCGCGCCGCCAGACTTGGCTGTTCAGCGCCACCTACAGCGAGGCGGTCAAGGCGGTGGCCGAGGCGCTGATGCGCAAGCCGGCCCGCGTCGAGATCGCCTCGACCCATGACGCCGACAGCATCGACCAGCGTGTCTATCGCGTCGCCGACGAGGCGGCGCGCTTCGACGCCCTGCGGCGCCTGCTGCTGGCGCTGCGGCCGACCTCGAGCGTGGTGTTCTGCAACACCAAGCGCGAGACCGATGAGGTGGCCGCGGCGCTGTGCGACGCCGGGTTCAGCGCCCTGGCGCTGCACGGCGACCTCGAGCAGGCCGACCGCGACCGGCTGCTGGTGCTGTTTGCCAACCGCAGCGCCTCGATCCTGGTGGCCACCGACGTGGCGGCCCGCGGGCTGGATATCGCCGCGCTGGATGCGGTCTTCAACTACCAGATCGCCCGCGACCTGGAGGTGCATGTTCACCGGGTTGGTCGCACCGGGCGCGCGGGAGATTCCGGTGTCGCCTGCACGCTGGTCAGCGAGGCCGAAAGCTACCGCCTGGCGCGTCTCGTCGAGTTTCTCGGCGCCCCCCTCGAGGAGGCGATGCTGCCACCGCGCAGCGTGCTCGAGCGCGAGCCGGCGGCGCCGCCGATGGCCACGCTGCAGCTCGGTAGCGGCAAGCAGCAGAAGCTGCGCCCCGGCGATATACTGGGTGCGCTGACCGGGGAAGGCGGCATCAGCGGTGACCAGGTCGGCAAGATCAAGGTGCTGGCGCGCAGCGCCTATGTCGCGGTCAGCCGCGAGGTGGTCGAGCAGGCCCTGGCCAAGCTGAGCGCCGACCCGCTCAAGGGGCGTCGCGTTCGCGTGCGCCGAATTCGCCACTGATATGCCACACTAGGGCCATGAAAATACCCAAACGTCTACAGCCGCTGGTTGAGGATGGGATGATCGATGAGGTCGTCACCCAACTGATGAGCGGCAAGGAAGCTCAGGTCTACGTGGTGCGCTGCGGCGAGGCGCTGCGCTGCGCCAAGGTCTTCAAGGAAGCCAAGCAGCGCAGTTTCAAGCAGGCGGCGCAGTATCAGGAGGGGCGCCGCGAGCGCAACAGTCGCCGCACGCGTGCCATGGCCAAGAAGACCCGCTACGGCCAGAAGGAGCAGGAGCAGGCCTGGCTGAACGCCGAGGTCGATGCGCTCTACCGGCTGGCGGCGGCCGAGGTGCGGGTGCCGCAGCCTTACGGCTTCGTCGACGGCGTGCTGCTGATGGAGATGATCCAGGACGCCGAAGGCTACGCCGCCCCGCGCCTGGACGATGTGAGCCTGAGTGCCGAGCAGGCCATCGACTATCACGCCCAGGTGATGCGCGACGTGGTACGCATGCTGTGTGCCGGCCTGGTGCACGGCGATCTCTCCGAGTTCAACGTGCTGGTCGATGCCCACGGCCCGGTGATCATCGACCTGCCCCAGGCGGTGGACGCCGCCGGCAATAACAGCGCCGCGAGCATGCTCGAGCGTGACGTCGACAACATGCGCCGCTATTTCGGCCGCTTCGCACCGGCGCTGCTCGAGACCGACTACGGCAAGGAGATCTGGGCGCTGTATGCCGCCGGCGAGCTGCAGCCGGACGCGCCGCTGACCGGCTGCTTTACCCCCGATACCCGTGCGGTCGACGTCGACCAGTTGCTCGAGGTCATCGAAGACGCCCGCGAGGCACACGCCGAGCGTATGGCAGCGCTGGCCGATGAGCAGCAAGACGAGCACTGATCTTGTGAGTAGCTAAACAAGCAAACGGCAAACTTTTGCAATAGAAATTATTTATATGATTATATAAATAACCCATCATATAAGGCGGTCGGCTATAACGATTAAACGTTATGCATACAACTCTTCTGGTATACGCCTAAAGTCTGCGCGGTGAGTGCCGATAATCAAAGCAAGATCATCACCACTCGATAATAACATCCCGGCAGCCTGACGCGTGCAGGCCTGCCGGCGCCTCGCCGACTCGCAGAGGAACTACGCCATGAATCAAATGCTGACGCCGTCCCCCGATGATTATCACCATGATCGGGGTAATCAGCACGCTGTTAATAAAAGAAATACTAATAAAGTCCGTCGCCTGGGCTTCAGCAGCCGCTTGACGCTGATGATCGTGTCACTGGTGCTGGTGTCGGTAATCGTGGTCGCCAGCCTGGTGTATCTCCAATATCGCCAGTCCTATACCCAGGCGACCATCAATCAGCTGCAGGGCACCGGCGAGATGATGAGCGAGTCGTTCAGCCAGTGGCTCGATGCGCGCCAGGACGACATGCGCTATATCGCCGGTCTCGATCCGGTGCGTCGGGTCGAGGTCGAACAGATCGACCATTTGCTGGCACAGATCGCCGCCCAGGACGGCTTCTACGACACCATCTTCTTCGTCGGTCCGGACGGCCACGGGGTGTCCGGGGTGAGCTATGACGACGGTGTCGAGGTGATGTCGCCGAGCGTTGCAGCCGAGTTCGCGGTCGCCGACCGCGCCTGGTTCCAGCAGGCGATAGAGGGCGAGATGGTGTTCTCGCAGCCACTGGTGTCGCGGGCGACCGGCAATCAGGTCAGCAACGTGGTGGTGCCGGTCTACGACGGCGGTGAGGTGGTCGGCGTGGTGCGTGCCGCGGTACGCCTTGGCGTACTGTTCGAGCGCATGGCCGAGATGTCGCTGGGGGGCAGCTCGGACACCTTCCTGCTGGCCAGCGACGGCACCCCGGTGACGCCGGTGGCGTCGCTGGGCGAGGGCGATACCACCCTTGCCACCCGCGCCGCCGAAGCGGTGGCCGCGGGCGAGGCCGGCGTTGGTCAGTATCGCGACGCCGCCGGCACGCCGGTGATCGGCAGCTTCAGCTATCTGCCACGCCTCGACTGGGGGCTGGTGGTCGAGCGGCCCGAGCGCGAGGCGCTGGCCGAAGTGCATCGGGTGTTCTGGCTACTGGTGGCGATGACCGCGGTGATCGTGGTGGTAGCGGTACTGGTCAGCCTGGGCGTGGTGCGCTCGGTGGTCAAGACGCTGGGCGGTGACCCCCAGCAGGCCAGCGACGTGGTGCGCCGGGTGGTCGACGGCGACCTGACCATGCGGGTGCCGGTCAAGCCTGGCGATACCACCAGCCTGCTGGCGCATATCGACGAGATGCAGGCCAACCTTCGGCGCATGATGCACGACATCAAGGGCACCGCCGAGTCGGTGAGTACCGCCAGCAGCGAGATCGCCCAGGGCAATGAGGATCTGGCCAGCCGCACCG
The DNA here is from genome assembly GCF_010977575.1 of Halomonas socia. Lineage (GTDB taxonomy): Bacteria > Pseudomonadota > Gammaproteobacteria > Pseudomonadales > Halomonadaceae > Franzmannia > Franzmannia socia. Next base: position 527,956 of record NZ_CP048812.1, on the reverse strand, counting down.
AAGAGCAGTCCTCGTCGCTGGTCGAGACTGCCACCAGCATCGAGCAGATGACCGCTACCGTGCGCCAGACCGCCGATTCCGCCGCCCAGGCCGAGCGCTTGTCGCGCGAGCTCGACGACAAGGCGCGCCAGGCCGGCAGCGTGGGAACCGAGGCGGCGGCCGCCATGCAGGCGATCAAGGACGCCAACCAGCGGGTGGTGAGCATCATCGAGGCGATCGATGCAATTGCCTTCCAGACCAACCTGCTGGCACTGAATGCTTCGGTAGAGGCGGCGCGTGCCGGCGAGCACGGCCGCGGCTTCGCGGTGGTGGCCTCCGAGGTGCGCCAGCTGGCCGGACGCTGTGCCGATGAGGCCAACCAGATTCGCGCAGTGGTCAACGCCAGCGTCGAGAAAGTCGACGAGGGCGAGACGCTGGTCGCCGACGCCAGCCAGCAGCTGCTGGCCATTGCCGACGGTGTCAAGCAGGTCACCAGCTTCGTTGGCGAGATCGCCACCGCGGCCACCGAGCAGTCCACCGGGATCGAGCAGATCAACCAGGCGGTCAGTCAGCTCGAGGAGGTCACCCAGCAGAATGCCGCGCTGGTCGAGCAGGCCTCGACCTCGAGCCAGTCGCTCAAGGACCAGGCTCGCGAGCTGGCGCGGCTGATCCAGCGCTTCAAGGTCGAGGAGGGCCAGGCGGCGCTGCCGAGCTACTGAGGGGGGCTTGGCGGGCGGCAGTTTGCTGCTAAGGTGGGGGTATCCATTGTCTGAGCTTGTCGAGGAGCCGCCATGCGACTGCAGCACGCCACCTGGCAGGAGGTCGAGGCCTACCTGGCCCGTCACACGGGTATCATCGTGCCGATCGGCTCCACCGAGCAGCATGGCCCCAACGGCCTGATCGGCACCGATGCGATCTGCCCCGAGGCGATCGCCTGGGCCCTGGGGGAGCGCCACGACGTGCTGGTGGCGCCGACCCAGAATATCGGCATGGCCCAGCATCATCTGGCCTTCCCCGGCTCGCTGAGCCTGGCTCCCAGCACCTTGATTGCAGTACTGCGAGACACCATCGTGTCGCTGGCCCGCCACGGCTTCACCCATGTGTTCTTCCTCAACGGCCACGGCGGCAACATTGCCACCATCAAGGCCGCCTTCGCCGAGGTCTATACCGCGCGCAGCCTGGCCGGCGACGGCCGGCCGCTGAACTTGTCGCTGTACAGCTGGTTCAGCGGGCGGCGCGGGCGCGATCTGGCGCAGTCGCTGTACGGCGATGCCGAGGGCAGCCACGCCACCGCCTCGGAGGTGGCGCTTTCGTGGTACGCCGCCGGGGTCGAGAAGTCGGTGGCGATGTCGCCGCAGTTGGCGCCCAAGGGCAGCGCCGACTGCGATGCCGATACCTTTCGCAGGCGCTTCCCCGATGGGCGCATGGGCTCCGACCCCACGCTGGCCAAGGTCGAGCACGGCCAGGATTTCCTCGAGACCGGTGTGGAGGATGCCTGGGAGGCCTATCGGGCGTTCCTGGCCGAGTGAGCGGAGATTGCCAGGCGGCACCTTTTCGTCGGACCATGGCGTTTTGCCCGCCCCGAGGAGTTCCGCATGCCGATCGTCACCATCCAGCAGTTTCCCCGCGACCTGGCGCAGAAGCGCGAACTCGCCCGGCGCATTACCGAGGCCTTCGTCGAGGTCTATGACCTCAAGCCAGAGTCGGTGCAGGTGTTTTTCAACGAGATCGACGGCGAGGGGTGGGCCAAAGGTGGGGTGATGGGCTGCGACAACGCCTCCACCTGAGCGGTTCGGCACCTAATGGGTCTGCCGTGGTCACAGCCGACATGGTTAACTCGCTAGCAGACTCATGAACGTGACCCTGACGCTGGTCACCCTGACGGTGCTTGTCTCGGCGCTGGGTTGGATGCTGCCGGCACTCAAGCGGGCGTTGATCTACTGGCCGCCCGGCGTGGCGCGGGGGCAATGGTGGCGCTTGGTCAGCCACGGGCTGATACACGCCAACGTCATGCACCTGGCCTTCAACATGATCACTCTCTACGTGTTCGGCACGGTGATGGAACTGGTGCTGGTGCCGCATATCGGGGTGCTGGGGTTCGTGCTGTTCTACCTGCTGGGATTGCTGATCGCGATATTGCCGACCCACCTACGCTACCGGGGCGATGCCAGCTACCTGAGTCTGGGCGCCTCTGGGGCGGTGGCGGCGATGCTGTTTGCCTACATTCTGCTGCGGCCCTGGTCGCTGCTGTTCGTGTTCGTGGTGCCGGTGCCGGCGATCGCCTTCGCCGCGCTCTACGTGTTCTACTCACTGTGGGCGCAGCGTCACGTCGACGACAACGTCAATCACAGTGCCCATCTGTGGGGTGGTGCCTGGGGGGTAATCTTCATGCTCGGGCTGATGGCCTCGACCTATCCCGGTGAGCTGATCTGATGATACGTTTCCTGCTCTCGCTGGTAGCGGTCTATCTACTGGTGGTGGCACTGATGTGGGCCTTCCAGGAGCGCCTGCTGTATCTGCCCCACACCGGCCGCGAGCATGTCGCCACCCCGGCCGAGCGCGGCCTGGCGTGGGAAGAGGTGACGCTGACCACGGAGGATGATCTGGCCCTCGATGCCTGGTGGATACCGGCACCGGAAGCGCGGGGCGGCCTGCTGTTCTTCCACGGTAACGCCGGCAATATCTCACATCGGCTGGAGAGCATCGCCCAGTTTCAGCGCCTGGGGCTCTCGGTGCTGATCATCGACTACCGCGGCTACGGCCGCAGCGAGGGGCGGCCGTCCGAAGCCGGCACGGCGCTGGATGCCCGTGCCGCCTGGCAGTGGCTGCGCGAGCAGGCCGGGCAGGAGGCCGGCGAGGTCGTGGTGTTCGGCCGCTCGCTGGGGGCGGCGGTGGCCGCAGAACTCACTGCGAGCCTGGAACAACAGCAGGCAGCCCCGCGGCGGTGATCCTCGAGTCGCCGTTTCGCTCGGTGCCGGAGCTGGCCCAGCGGCTCTATCCGTTCCTGCCGGCGCGCTGGCTGGCGCGCATCGACTACCCGGTAGAATCTTATGTGACGCGGATCTCGGCGCCGCTGCTGGTGATCCACAGCCGTGACGACGAGGTGATTCCGTACGCAGAAGGTGAGGCGGTTTACCGCGCCGCCAACGCCCCCAAGCAGCTGCTGACCATTCACGGCGGCCACAACACCGGCTTCGTCGATAGCGAAGCTGACTACCTGGAAGGCATCGATGCTTTCCTGGCAGCAGAAGCCGGGCTGTCACGCCCCCGCTGAGCTTCTACACTCTAGGCTTCGTCTGAAAAGATGGACCATCGGAGACCGCCATGAACTACACCGCCTATCGCCACACTCTTGCCGAAACGCTGGCACGCAGCGAGCTGCCCTTCAGCGCCGACGAATACGAGGCGCGGCTAAGCAAGGTGCGCGCGGCGATGGAGCGCCAGGACCTCGGTGCGCTGCTGCTCACCGACCCCGCCGATATCAACTATCTCACCGGCTACCACACCTTCGAGGTCTCGGTGCACGCCTGCCTGGTGTGTACCGCGCAACGGCTGGTGCTGCAGGTGGCCTCCATCGAGACCGGGGCGGCGGTGGTCACGGCCCGCGCGGACGATATTCTTGGCTACCGCTGGGAGAATCCCGACGAAGTCATTGATCCGCTCTGCGACCTGCTGACGCCGTGTGAGCGGGTGGGGATCGATGGCTGGCATGCGGGCTTGCGGCAGGGCGTGATGGCGGCGCTGACGGCGCGGCTCGGGGCCGAGCGATTCCAGGAGGCGGGGGCGCTGCTCGATGCGATACGCATCGTCAAGAGCGACGCCGAGCTTGCCTGCCTAAGGGAGAGCGCACGGATCACCTCGGCCGGGCTCGAGGCGGCCATGGCGGCGATTCGCCCCGGTGTGACCGACAACGAGGTGGCGGCAGAGGGCGCCCGGGCGCTACTTGCCGCGGGCAGCGAGTTCATGAGCCTGCAGCCGATCGTCACCAGCGCCGAACGCATCAGCGTGATCCACGTCAACCACAAGCGCCGGGTGATCGCGGCGGGTGACCCGGTGTTCCTCGAGTTCGGTGCCGCCTATCAGCGCTACACTGCGCCGATGATGCGTACCGCCATCGCCGGCCAAGCGAGTCATGAGATGCAGGCCGTGGCCGACCTGTGCCGTGAACTGTATGAGGTATTGTGTCGCCACATGCTGCCGGGAGAGACGTTCGATGCCGCGGCCCGGGCCGCCGAGGCGGTGCTGTCGGGGTGGCAGGAGACGCTCTTCCACTCCGGGGTGTTCGGCTATGCGGTGGGCGCGCAGTTCCCGCCCAGTTGGGTCGAAGGCACGGGGTATATCGCCAGCGGGCAGGCGCGCTGCTTCGAGGCCGGCATGGTCTTTCACCTGCCACTCTGCCTGCGCCTACCCGGCCGCTGGGGGATCGGCCTCAGCGATACGGTGATGGTCACCGAACACGGCGGGGTAGCCTTGACCGACAACGATTGGCGCCTGCGCGAACTGCTTGCCTGATGTGGGCATCAGGCAGGCTGACACGAATCAGGCCTCGGCGGGCAGCTCGGCGTTGTGGAAGACGTTCTGCACGTCGTCCAGGTCGTTGAGCATGTCGAGGAATTTCTCGAACAGCGCCACGTCGTCACCCTCCACCGAGGTAGTGGTCTGGGGCACGAACTGGATCTCGTCGACCTCGAAGTCGAGCTCGCCGAAAGTATCGATCAGCGCCTGCTTGGCTTTGGCGTACTCGGTGTGCGGGGCGAACACTGTGATCTGACCGTCCTCGTTCTCGATGTCGGAGACATCGACATCGGCCTCCATCAGCGCCTCGAGTGCCGCCTCTTCATCGTCGCCGTGGTAGGCGAGGATGGCGCAGTGGTCGAACATATGGCTGACGCTGCCGGGGGTGCCAATCTTGCACTTGGTCTTGGTGAAGCAGGCGCGCACGTCACCGAAGGTGCGGTTGGGATTGTCGGTCAGGCAGTCGACGATCACCATGCAGTTGCCCGGCCCGAAGCCCTCGTAGCGGGCCGGCGAGAAGTCCTCGCCGCCGGCGCCGCTGGCCTTGTCGAGAGCCTTTTCAATCACGTGGCTGGGCACCTGGTCCTTCTTGGCGCGCTCGATCAGGCCGCGCAGGCTGAGATTGCCGGCCGGGTCGGTGCCGCCCTGCTTGGCCACCACGTAGATCTCGCGGCCGTACTTGCTGTAGACCTTGGTCTTGGCGGCGGCCGTCTTGGCCATGGATTCCTTGCGGTTCTGGAAGGCCCTGCCCATATCGTTGTCCTGTCAGCTCATCAATACGGCCAGAATGTTACTCAACAAGCCGCAGTGGGGACAGGGTTATTTGTCGCATGGCAGGCCCCGCCGATGAGTGCCATCCTGAACCGGAATACATCCCGTGTGGCCGCCTGGATCGTGCTGGCCGCCAAGGAGTGAGCATGTTGAGGTCGTTACCACGGCGCTTGCTGGCGCCACTGTTGCTGAGCCTGATACTGAGCGCTGCCGCCGCTCAGGCGCTGGCTCGGGATCTGGCCGTCGAGCCCGATGAGATGATCGAGGTGGAGATCGCCACGGTGGGTGTGGCGGGGGCCATGGGCCCGCCGGTGGTGCTGCTGCGTGAACCGGGCGGTGAGGACGTGATTCCGATCTTCATCGGCCCCAATGAAGCCGATGCCATCCTGCGCGCGCTGCGCGGTGACCGGCCGCGGCGGCCGCTGACCCACGAATTGCTCAACGACGTGCTCGATGGTCTCGAGGTGAGACTGGCGCGGGTCTACGTCGATGCGCTGCAGGACAATACCTTCCTCGGCATGCTCGAACTCGAGGTCGAAGGGCGCGATGGGCCGGTGCGTATCGACAGCCGGCCCAGCGATGCCCTGGCGCTGGCGTTGCAGGCCGGGGCGACCATCCACGTGGCGCCCGAGGTGCGTGAGGCGGCGCGGCAGATCGAGTACGAGGGGCTGGAAGATACCGTGGTGGCGGCACTCGGCATCACCGTGACCCGCGTCAGCGACGACCTGCGCGATGCGCTCGGGCTGCCCGACGATGACGGCCTGCTGGTCAGTGACGTCAGCGGCGCCGCAGAAGACGCGGGCATGGCGCCAGGGGCGCTGCTGCTGTCGGTCAACGACGAGGTGCCGTCGTCGCCGATGAACTTCCTCGAGTTGGTGCGTGATACCCCCGCCGATGAAGAGGCCCAGCTGCGCTACTGGCAGGAGGGTGAAGTGCACGAGCTCGCACTCTCTACTGACGTGCCGACACCGCGGCCGCGGGGGCGCGGTGCGCCGGGTAGCGACGAGGAGCCGGGTATCCGCCTCTGATGACCAGCGTCGCGAAACATAGCGAGCTAATGTAAACTGTTAACGCTTGGCGGCCGGCCTGTTGCCGGCCGCAAGTCGTTATCAGGAGTCGCCGTGTCGATGCTGGTTGGAGCGGTCTTCGTGGCCGTGGTGTTTCTTACCTCGATGTTGTCGGGCGTATTTGGCATGGCCGGCGGCCTAGTGCTGCTGTGGTTTCTGCTGTTGCTGTTCCCGGCCACCACGGCCATCGCCGTGCACGGGGTGATCCAGATGACCGCCAACGGCTCGCGGGCCTGGTTGTCGCGGCATTTCATCGTCTGGCGGATAGTGGCGTTGATGACCTCTGGGGTAGTACTAGCCGCGGCCGTACTGCTGTGGGTCAACTACTCGCCAGACACGGCAACAGTGTCGATCTTGATTGGTCTGATGCCGATTCTGGTGTGGATGCCAAAGCGCTGGTTCCGCTTTGATGCCAACAAGTCGAGCCACGCCGTGGGGTGTGGGGTTGTCTCGGGTGGTTTGACCATTGCGGCGGGCTTATCCGGACCGTTGATCGATATCTTCTTCGTGCGCTCGCGCATGGATCGCCGCCAGGTCGTTGCCACCAAGGCGATGATCCAGGTGGTCTCGCATGCCATCAAGATCCTGTTCTATCTCGGCTCGGCGCTTGCGCTGAGCGCCGGCGAGTGGGGGATCATCCTGATCGCTGCGCCCTTTGCGATGCTCGGCACCAACGCCGGCAACCGTATCCTGGCGCGCCTTACCGATGCCAACTTCCGTGTCTGGACGCGCTGGATCGTCACCGCCATCGGCGCCTTCTACTTTATTCAGGGGGTGGTACTGATCGTTCGAGGCTAAGTCAGTCACGCACCCGGGTCAGTCCCTCCTGGGCGCTGGAGGCTACCAGCCGCCCGCGGCGGTCGTAGATGCTGCCGCGGGCGAAGCCGCGGGCGCCGCCGGCCCAGGGGCTGTCCATGTCGTAGAACAGCCAGTCGTTGACCTTGACGTCCTGATGGAACCACAGCGCGTGATCGAGGCTGGCGATCTGCAGCCGCGGGTCGCCGAACTTGATGCTCTGCGGTACCAGGCTGGTGGTCAGCAGGTTGAAGTCCGAGCTGTAGGCGAGCAGGTAGCGATTGAGCGCGGCGTCGTCGGGCAGCTCGCCGGCCAGCCGGAACCACAGCTGCTTGCGCGCCGCCTGGCCGGCCTGATACTGGTCGTCGAGGTGCAGGAACTCGATGGGGTGGCCGTCGAAGCTCAACACCTTGGCGCCGTTGGCGATCAGGGTGTCGGGATCGTCGAGGGCGGGCATCGCGAGCTGGTGGGCATGGCCGCTTTCCTCGCCGTGGAAGGAGGCGCTGCAGAAGAAGATCGGCTTGCCGCGCTGGATGGCGGTGACCCGGCGGGTGGTGAAACTGCCGCCGTCGCGCACCGCGTCGACCTGGTAGACCACCGGGCGCTTGGGGTCGCCGGGGCGCAGGAAATAGCCGTGCTGGGAGTGCACTCGGCGCGTCGGCTCGAGGGTCTGGCTGGCCGCCGACAGCGCCTGGCCGAGGACCTGGCCACCGAACAGCTGGGGAAAGCCGAGATCCTGACTGTGGCCTCGGAACAGGTTTTCCTCGATCATTTCCAGGCCTAGCAGGGCAACCAGGTCATCCAGGGCGCGGGACATGTCAGACTCCTCAGGGTGGATCGGGTCGAGTCGAGCGGCCGATGGCGGCGCTCATACGGTTGTTTCATTTTATCAGGATTCGAGTGGCCAATGGCGATGCGCAGCGACGATTTCTACATGCACCGGGCGCTGGACCAGGCGCGCCTGGCGCTGGCGGCGGGGGAGGTGCCGGTGGGCGCGGTGGTAGTGGACCCCGCCGGCGAGATCATCGGCGCCGGCTTCAATGCGCCGATCGGTGAGCATGACCCCAGTGCCCACGCCGAGGTGCAGGCGCTGCGGGCGGCCTGCACCCGGCTCGGCAACTATCGCCTTGATGGCTGCACCCTCTATGTGACCCTCGAGCCGTGCCTGATGTGCAGCGGCGCGCTGATTCACGCGCGCCTGGCACGGGTGGTATATGGCGCCGCCGAGCCCAAGACCGGGATGGTCGAATCGCGCGCCAATCTGTTCGCCCAGCCCTGGCACAATCACTGCGTCGAGGTCGAAGGCGGGCGGCTGGCGGCCCAGGCCAAGCGGCTATTGCGCGAGTTCTTCGCGGCCCGGCGCGATGCCTCGGATGGCTAGCGCGGTGATAGCTGGCCATGGGTATCGTCGGATAGCGTCAGTGGGCGCCCGTTGACCACCCGGTTGCGGCCGCCTGCCTTGGCAACGTAGAGGGCTTCGTCGGCGACCTGCATCAACTGGCCGATATCCAGCGTCCCCTGAATCTGGGTGGCAATGCCGATGCTGATACTCAGCCGCTGGCCGTCGTGGTGATGCAGGTCGGCCTGATGAACGGCCTGACGCAGCCGCTCGGCCAGCTGCTCGGCGCATTCCGCGTCTACCCCGGGCAGGCAGGCGACGAACTCTTCGCCGCCGTAGCGGGCGAACAGCCCCTGCTGGCCGATCACCTCGCGGCCGATCTCGGCGATCTGGCGCAGGTAGCGGTCTCCTGCGAGGTGGCCGAGATGATCGTTGATGCGCTTGAAGTGATCGACATCGCAGATCAGCACGCTCAGCGGGTGCCGTTCGGCGTTGGCGTCGAGGGTCTCCATGAACAGCCGGCGATTGGGCAGCTCGGTGAGCTCGTCGTGGCGTGCCATCCACTCCACTTCGCGCTGCAGGATGCTGCGTGCCTGCACTTCGCGGCGCAATTCCTGATTGGTGTGGTGAGTGGCACGATGCTGGCCGGCGAGCCGCTGGTAGGCAAACAGCACCAGGTACAGCAGATAGGCCAAGGTCAGCCCCACCAGCAGCCCGACTTCCGGTAGCCGGGCGCGCTGCATCAATAATGCGCTGCGTCCGGGCAGGGCATCGAGCAGCAGCGGCTGGCCGCCAACGTCGATGCTGAAGCGGTGCCGCCAGTTGACGCGGTCGTCGAGGCTGCCGACCCCGGCCAGCAGTTGCTCACCGGCGTAGAGGCGCAGCGCCTGGGCGCGGGTATCGATGCCGTCGAACAGGGTGTCGAGCAGCGCCGGCAGGCTGACCACCATGGCGGTAGCGCCGAGGATCTCGTCATTGGCGCTGTTGTGCACCGGCAGGTAGTGGATGATGCCGGGCACGCCCTGCAGCAGGTCGATGGCGCCGGTGCTGCCCTCGCGGCCGTGGATCAGCGCTTCGCTCAGGGCGGTGCGCCCGGCCGGCTGGTCGTCGAACAGGCGCGCGCCGAGGGCGTTTTCGTTGCCGGCCAGCGGGTAGACGCGAGTGATCTCGCTGGTTGGCATGATGAAGGCGATATTCAGGAAATAGCGATAGTCCTGATGGTAGCGTCCGGCCTGGCGCGCCCAGGCCGCCTCGCTGGGCGGCGCATCATAGAGCTCCCAGAAACTGACGAAACGGCGCATGGCGGCGAGATGCTCGGCGTTCTCGCGCTCGAAATCCTCGGCCAGCGCCTGGCTGTTAACGGCGCTGACATGGTACTGCCGACGGTCCTCGAGGGTGGTCTGCTGGTGCCAGAACAGCAGCGCGGCGACGCTCACCGCCAGGCCTGCAAGCAGCGGGCGGCGCAGCCTGGGTAGCTGCTCACGGCGACGCTGAACCAGCAGGCTGGCCTGAACCGTCAGCAGGCAGCCGGCGGCGGCCAGCAGCGACGGCGATGCAGCGTGGTCGAGCACCCAAATGCTGGTCGCCCACTGCTGGTCGAGGGCCTGGGTGAGCAGCGCAAGGCCGGACAGGGTGAGCAGCAGCGGGGCGCCGAGGGCCAGGCGCAGGTTCAACTGCAGGCTGGCGGCGAGCAGCAGCAGGGCCAGGGTCATCAGCGCCGGCGGGCGCCAGCGGTAGGCGTTGGCGGCGTCGCCCGGCAGTGCACTCAGCCAGGCGTTCCAGTGGGCGATGCTCAGCCAGTACTCGGGCAGTAGGTAGCTTGCCATCACCAGCAGCATCACCAGCAGCAGCGACCCCAGCAGCCAGGCGCGCCGCCGCCAGACGCGCTCGGGCTGCCAGTGGGCCACGGCCAGCACGACGAGCAGCACGGCGGTGCTATGCTGGGCCGGCTCGGCATCCTGGCGCAGCAGCGTCAGCAGCGCTAGCGTCAAGGCCAGCAGGGGGCCGATTCGCGTCATGCACCTCCTCGTGGCGTGGCGGTATCAGAGCACCGGGGGGACGACGTCGAACAGGTGGCTGTCGTCATCGTCGTCGGGCAGGCGCTCGTTGAGCTGGTGGAATTGCTGCTGGCTGCGGTCGACGTAGTCGAGAATCTCGTAGTAGCGGCGAATGTTGCGCACATAGATCACCGGCTCGCCGCCGCGCGCATAGCCGTGGCGGGTCTGGCTGTACCACTCGCTGTTCTGCAGCAGCGGCAGCGCCTCGCGCACGTCGGCCCAGCGGTTGGGATCACCGCCGCGCTGTTCGGCGATATTGCGCGCATCATACAAATGCCCCAAGCCGACATTATAGGCTGCCATGGCCATCCACAGGCGGTCGTCACCGTTGATTGAGTCGGGTAGACGTTCCTTCATTTGACGTAAATAGCGGGCGCCGCCGTCGATGCTCTGCTGGGGATCGAGGCGGTCGCTGACGCCGAGCTCCTCGGCGGTGGGGTTGGTCAGCATCATCAGGCCGCGAACGCCGGTGGGCGAGGTGGCCTCAGGGTCCCAGTGCGACTCCTGGTAGCCCAGGGCGGCGAGCAGCTTCCAGTCGAAGCCGCTGTCGCGCGCCGCCTGGCGGAACAGGTCGGTGTATTCGGGGAGTTTCTCGCGCACGTGGCTGATAAAGATGCGTGCGCCGACATACTCTAGATAGTCGTCGTGGCCGAAGTAGCGGCCGATCAGTTCATCGAGGGTGCCGTCCTGCTGCAGGGCGTGGAGAAAATCGTGGGCGCGCTGCTGCAGTGCCGCGCCTTGGCCGGCGGGAAAGGCCCAGGCCATCGACAGCGGCTCGCCGAGGGGAAAGCCCAGCTCGACCTCGGGAAAGAACAGCCGGTTGGTCTTGAACTGGTGCTGGTAGACCACCGCAGCGTCCAGGCTGCCGTTCTCGATGCGCTGCAGCAGGTCGGCGATTTCCAGTTCGTCGGACTCCTTCCAGCTCAGCTCCGGGAGCTCCTGCTGCAGTTCGCGCAGCACCTGCCCGGTACCCGAGCCGCGGATGCTGGCGATGCTCAGGCCGCGCAGGTCATCGATATCGCGCACCGGTGGCAGGCCGCGGCGGTAGACCACCAGCGGCTGCAGGGTGAGGATCGGTCGGCTATAGATCAGTCCGGAGCGGCTCAGGTCGAGTGGCAGCGCCGCGGCACCGATGTCGGCGTTACCCCGGCGCACCGCCTCCAGCACCTGTTCGACGTTGGGCTCGGTATCCATCGACAGGCTCAGCCCGAGATGCTCGGTGAAGCGCCGTGCCAGGTCGTATTCGAAGCCGGTGGGGCCGTGGCGCCCTTCGTAATACGTCGTCGGGGTGTTGCGGGTCTGCACGGCGAGGAAGGCGCGCGCCTGAATGGCATCCCACTGGGCGTTGTGTGGCGGCGGCTGCGGCGGCGCGAGCCATATCAGCGCGACACCGACGCACGTCAGCAGATAGCCGCGCGGGTGGCGGCGCAGATGGGTCAGAACGGCCTTGGGCATGAAGGAGACGATCGGCAATGAGACCCCTCACGATAACGGGCGCAGCACGGGCTGTCACCTGCGCGGATTTCGCGCCCCGGGTGCTTTCCAGTATCATGTGCGCTCATTGCCGCCGGCCGCGGCCCTCATTTCGCTTTCACCAGAGGCTCGATCGACCATGCTTGAACTGCGAGGTGCGCCCGCCCTTTCTGCTTTCCGACATGCCAAGCTGCTGGCCACCCTGCGCGCCCGGGTTCCCGACGTCGACGCGCTGCACGCCGAGTACGTTCACTTCGTCGACCATGATGGTGAACTCGACGTCGACGAGCGCCAGCTGCTCGAGCGCCTCCTCGATTACGGCAGCGAGGCCGGTGCGGCAAAAGAGGGCCATCTGTTCCTGGTCGTGCCGCGTATCGGCACCCAGTCGCCGTGGTCATCCAAGGCCACCGATATCGCCCGCAACTGCGGTCTGGCCAGGGTCCGCCGCGTCGAGCGCGGGGTGGCCTATCGGGTGCGCTTGAGCGGCACCCTCTCGGAGGAAGCCTTCGAGGCCATCGTCGCCACCCTGCATGACCGCATGACCGAGACGGTGCTGGCCAACTCAAGCGACGCGGCACGGCTGTTTGCCCACCATGAGCCGGCGCCACTGGGCCAGGTCGACATCCTTGAGGGCGGCCGCGAGGCGCTGGCCGAGGCCAACCGCCAGCTCGGCCTGGCGCTGGCCGAGGACGAGATCGACTATCTGCTCGCGGCGTTTCAGGAGCTGGGCCGCAATCCGGCCGACGTCGAACTGATGATGTTCGCCCAGGCCAACTCCGAACACTGCCGGCACAAGATCTTCAACGCCGACTGGGTGGTCGACGGCGAGGCGCAGCCGCATTCGCTGTTCAAGATGATCAAGAACACCTACGCCTGCTCACCGGACGATATCCTCTCGGCCTACAGCGACAACGCCGCGGTGATCCGGGGCACCACGGCGCCGCGCTTCTTTGCCGCAGCGCTGACCGGTGAGGCCGGCGAGCGTGCCCGCTACGCCGCCGTTGAGGAGCCGATCCAGATCCTGATGAAGGTGGAGACCCACAACCACCCCACGGCGATCGCCCCGCATCCGGGCGCGGCGACCGGCGCCGGCGGTGAGATCCGCGACGAGGGTGCCACCGGTATCGGCGGCAAGCCCAAGGCGGGCCTCACCGGCTTCAGCGTCTCCAACCTGCGCATCCCCGAGTTCGTGCAGCCCTGGGAAGCCTTTGACTACGGCAAGCCGGAACGCATCCAGTCGGCCCTCGAGATCATGCTCGAGGGGCCCATCGGCGGCGCCGCCTTCAACAATGAATTCGGCCGCCCCAACCTGGCCGGCTACTTTCGAACCTACGAGCAGGATGCGCTGGGCAATGACGGCGTCGAGCGGCGCGGCTACCACAAGCCGATCATGCTCGCCGGCGGTTACGGCAATATCCGCGACGGGCACGTCGAGAAGGGCGAAATCCCCGTCGGCGGCAAGCTGATCGTGATGGGGGGGCCGGCGATGCTGATCGGCCTGGGCGGCGGGGCGGCCTCGTCGATGGCCTCGGGCAGCTCTAGCGAGGATCTCGACTTCGCCTCGGTGCAGCGCGATAACCCCGAGATCGAGCGCCGCGTCCAGGAGGTGATCGACCGCTGCTGGGCGCTGGGCGATGCCAACCCGATCCGCTTCATTCACGACGTGGGTGCGGGCGGGCTGTCCAATGCCCTGCCGGAGCTGGTCAAGGATGGCGAGCGCGGCGGCCGCTTCGAATTGCGCGCGATCCCCAACGCCGAGCCGGGCATGAGCCCGCTGGAGATCTGGTGCAACGAGGCCCAGGAGCGCTACGTGCTGGCGGTGGCGCCCGACGACCTCGAGACCTTCGAGGCGCTGTGTGCACGCGAGCGCTGCCCCTATGCGGTGGTCGGCGATGCCACCGAGGCGCATCACCTGACGGTGGCGGATGGTCATTTCGAGACCACGCCGGTCGACCTGCCGATGAGCGTGCTGTTCGGCAAGCCGCCCAAGATGACCCGCGAGTTCCAGCGCCAGTCGCGGGTGCTGTCCGGGGTGATGCTCGACAACCTCGACCTGCGTGAGGCGCTGGACCGGGTGCTGCGGCTGCCGGCAGTGGCCTCCAAGAGCTTTTTGATCACCATCGGTGACCGCTCGATCACCGGCCAGGTGGCCCGCGACCAGATGGTCGGCCCCTGGCAGGTGCCGGTGGCCGACGTGGCGGTGACCACGGCGAGCTTCGACACCCATGCCGGCGAAGCCATGGCGATGGGCGAGCGGCCCCCGGTGGCGCTGATCGACCCCGCCGCCAGCGCGCGGCTGGCGGTGGCCGAGGCGATCACCAATCTGGCCGCCGCGCCCATCGCCAAGCTCGGCGATATCAAGCTCTCCGCCAACTGGATGAGCGCCGCCGACCATCCCGGCGAGAACCAGGCGCTGTACGACGCCGTCCACGCCGTGGGTATGGAACTCTGCCCGGCACTGGGCATCGCTATCCCGGTGGGCAAGGACTCGATGTCGATGCGCACCGCCTGGCAGGAGGAGAACGGCGCTGGTGAAGGGCAGGGCGAGCTCGAGGAGAAGAGCGTCATCGCGCCGCTGTCGCTGGCTATTACCGGCTTTGCGCCGGTCAGCGATGCGCTGAAGACGCTCACCCCGCAGATCAACCTCGACCAGGACGAGTCCGACCTGATCCTGATCGACCTGGGCGGCGGCCAGAACCGCCTCGGCGGCTCGGCGCTGGCCCAGGTCTACGGGCAGGTCGGCGACGAGTGCCCCGACGTCGACGACCCGGAGGACCTCAAGGCGTTCTTCGAGGTCATCCAGGGCCTCAACCGCGACGGCAAGCTGCTCGCCTACCACGACCGCAGCGACGGCGGCCTGCTGGTGACCCTGCTGGAGATGGCCTTCGCCGCCCATGCCGGCCTCGAGATCAAGCTCGACTGGCTGATCGACGAGCCGGTGGATGCCTTCAATGCGCTGTTCGCCGAGGAGCTCGGCGCGGTAATCCAGGTCAACCGCCAGTTCACCGAGGAGGTGCTGGCGCAGTTCGCCGCCGCCGGTATCGAGACCTGCGGCGTGATCGCCCGGCCGCGCTACGATGACCAGGTGCGGGTGACGCTGTTCGAGGAGCCGCTGCTCGAGACCACCCGCCTGCTGACCCAGCGCACCTGGGCCGAGACCAGCTATCGCATGCAGGCACTGCGCGACAACCCCGACTGCGCCAAGAGCGAGTTCGACGGCCTGCTCGACGACCGCGACCCGGGCCTCTCGGCGCAGCCCAGCTTCGATGTCGACGAGGATATCGCCGCGCCCTTCGTCAACACCGCGCGGCCGGCCATGGCGGTGCTGCGCGAGCAGGGCGTCAACGGCCAGGTGGAGATGGCCTGGGCCTTCGACCGTGCCGGCTTCGAGGCGGTCGACGTGCATATGAGCGATATCCTCGCCGGACGCGTGGCGCTGGACGACTTCAAGGGTCTGGTGGCCTGCGGCGGCTTCTCCTACGGCGACGTGCTCGGCGCCGGCGGCGGCTGGGCCAAGTCGGTACTGTTCAATGAACGCGCCCGCGAGCAGTTCGCCGCCTTCTTCGGCCGCGACGACAGCTTCGCCCTCGGCGTCTGCAACGGCTGCCAGATGCTCTCCCAGCTCAAGGCGCTGATCCCCGGCGCCGACAGCTGGCCGCGCTTCGTGCGCAACGAGTCGGAGCAGTTCGAGGCGCGGGTGTCGATGGTGCAAGTCGAGGAGGGTCCGTCGATCCTGCTGGCCGGCATGCAGGGCTCGCGGTTGCCGATCGCCGTGGCCCACGGCGAGGGGCGCGCCGAGTTCCGCGACAGCGGCCACCTGCGTGCCATGCAGGGCAGCAGCCAGATCGCGCTGCGCTACGTCGACAACTACGGCCAGGTCACCAGCCGCTATCCGGCCAACCCCAACGGCTCGCCGTCGGGTATCACCGGCCTGACCACCCCGGACGGCCGGGTCACCATCATGATGCCGCACCCCGAGCGGGTGGCGCGGGCGGTGACCAACTCCTGGCGCCCCGCCGAGTGGACCCAGGACGGCGCCTGGCTGCGGCTGTTCCGCAACGCCCGGGTGTGGCTCGGCTGAGCCTGCACGTGGCACAGCACGACCCTAGCGAGGCGGCCTGCGGGCCGCCTTCGCCGTCTTCACCGCCGGTGCTGCGCCCCTACCAGCAGCAGGCGGTAGGCCGGGTGGTCGAGCATTTCCGTGCCAGCGATGACCCGGCGCTGGTGGTACTGCCCACCGGCAGCGGCAAGTCGCTGGTGATCGCCGAGCTGGCGCGCCTGGCCCGGGGCCGGGTGCTGGTGCTGGCGCATGTCCGCGAGTTGGTCGAGCAGAACCACGCCAAGTACCTCGCCTACGGATTGGAAGCGGACATCTTCAGCGCCGGGCTAGGGCGCAAGGAGAGCGGTCGCCAGGTGGTGTTCGGCTCGGTGCAGTCGGTGGTCCGGAACCTCGACGCCTTCGACGCAGAGGAGGCGGGGCAGGGCGCCTTCACGCTGCTGGTGATCGACGAGTGCCACCGGGTCTCGCTGGGCGACGATTCGAGCTACCGTCAGGTGATCGCGCATCTCCAGCGGCGTAATCCCCGCCTCAAGGTGCTGGGGCTCACTGCCACGCCCTTCCGGCTGGGCCAGGGCTTCATCTACCACCGCCACTATCACGGCATGGTGCGTGGCGACGAGACGTGCTTCTTTCGCGACTGCGTGTTCGAGCAGCCGCTGCGGCTGATGGTCAAGCAGGGCTACCTGGCGCCGCCGACGCGCATCGATGCGGCGGTGGCAGGCTACGACTTCTCGGCGCTTGCGCCGGCGGCCAGCGGTCTCTACCGCGAGGAGGAGCTCAACCGTGTCGTTGCCGGCCACCGCGCCACCCCGGGGATCATCGCCGAGGTGGTGGCGCGCGCCGCCGAGCGCCAGGGGGTGATGATCTTCGCCGCTACGGTGGCCCACGCCGAGGAGATTCTCGGTTACCTGCCGGCCGGCGAGGCGGCGTTGATCACCGGCGCCACCCCGGGGCGCGAGCGCGAGGCGATTATTGCCGCCTTCAAGGCCCGCGCGATCAAGTACCTGGTCAATGTGGCGGTGCTGACCACCGGCTTCGACGCGCCTCACGTCGACCTGATCGCCATCCTGCGCCCCACCGAGTCGGTGGGCCTCTACCAGCAGATCGTCGGCCGCGGCCTGCGCCTGGCACCGGGCAAGCAGGACTGCCTGATCCTCGACTACGCCGGTAACCCCTGGGATCTCTACGCCCCGGAGGTAGGCGCACCCAAGCCCGCCTCCGACGCCGAGCCGGTGCAGGTCGAGTGCCCCGAGTGCGGCCACGCCAACCTGTTCTGGGGCAAGCGCGACGGCGAGCTGGTCATCGAACACTTCGGCCGCCGCTGCCAGGGGCTGGTTGTCGATAGCGCCCGAAGCCGCGCTAAAAGCACGACATCAACGCCGGCGATGAGGCAATGTACGTTCCGCTTCCGCTTCAAGATGTGCGGCGAGTGTGGCGCCGAGAACGATATCGCCGCGCGGCGCTGTCACGGCTGCCAGACGCTGCTGGTCGATGCTGACGACAAGCTCAAGGCGGCGCTCAGGCTCAAGGATGCCCGGGTGCTGCGGGTGACCGGCATGCAGCTCGAGGCCACCGTCAATGGCCGAGGCATGCCGCGCCTCAAGGTCACCTACCACGATGAGGACGGCGCCACCCTGGCCGAGTGGTTCGCTCTCGAGACCCGGGCCCAGCGCGGCGCCTTCCATGCGGTCTTCCTGCGCGACCACCTGCGTGCGCCGGGGATTACCTGGCGTCCCACCAGCCCGCAAGAGGTGGTCGACGAGCAGCGCCGCCTGCGCGCCCCGGACTTCGTGGTCGGGCGCAAGGTCGGCCGCCACTGGCAGGTGCGCGAGAAGCTGTTCGACTACACTGGCCGCTATCGCCGCGCCGACAGCGCGACGCTGTGAGCGGCGCACGTCTCTTGCTAGACTGCACCCTTGATCGACTCTTTGCCGAAAGACGCCGCAGGAGGCCAGGCCACGCGTGAGCGAGACGCCCACCACCGCCGTCGAGGAAATCCCCACGCCGCTGCAGGGCGAGCTATTCGCGCGGGTGCTCAACGAGCCAGTCTATGCGCCGCCGGAGGACCTGTATATTCCGCCGGAGGCGCTGCGGGTGTTCCTCGAGACCTTCGAGGGGCCGCTGGATCTGCTGCTCTACCTGATCCGGCGTCAGAACCTGGATATTCTGAGCATCGACGTGGCCGCCATCACCCATCAGTACATCGAGTACGTCGAGCTGATGAAGGCGATGGAGATCGAGCTGGCCGGCGAGTACCTGCTGATGGCGGCGATGCTGGCCGAGATCAAGTCGCGCACGCTGCTGCCGCGCCCGCCCAAGGGCGATGACGAGGACGACGAGGGCGATCCGCGCGCCGAGCTGATCCGCCGCCTGCAGGAGTACGAGCGGCTCAAGCACGCCGCCGAGACGCTGGGTGAGCTGCCGCGTCTGGGGCGCGACTGGTTTCCCGCCCAGGCCGGGTTGCCGCCGCTGGAGTCGCGGGTGATTCATCCCGAGGTCGAACTCGACGAGCTATTGGCGGCGCTGTCGGGTATCCTGCGCCGCGCCGAGCTTACCCAGTCGCACCAGATCAGCCGCGAGGTGCTCTCTACCCGCGAGCGCATGCTGGCGATCATGGCGCGGCTCGAGCATCAGCACTACACCCCCTTCGAGGCGCTGTTCACCCTCGAGGAGGGCCGCCCTGGGGTGATCGTGACGTTCATGGCGATCCTCGAACTGGCCAAGGAGGCGCTGATCGAGATCGTGCAGAATGCGCCGCTGTCGCCGATCCACGTGCGTGCGCGGCTGGCCGGCGACGCCGACGAGGCCCCCGACGACGAGGCAGAACACGAGGCAGGCGAGAGCCCCTTCGAAGACCATGAGGAAGCGCTACCGCCATCATGAACACGCGCATCAGCGATCCGGTGAGCCCCCTGGACGAGATCCTCGAGGCGGCGCTGCTGGCCGCCGGCGAGCCGCTCTCGCCGGAGCGGCTCGAGGCGCTGTTCGACGACCATGAGCGGCCGCCGCGCAGCGAACTGCGCGCGGCGCTGGTGCGACTCGGCGAGCGCCTCGACCAGGGCGCCCTGGAGCTGATCGAGACTGCCTCGGGGTTTCAGCTGCGGATTCGCTCGCGGCTCTCGCCGTGGGTGTCGCGGCTGTGGGACGAGCGCCCGCAGCGCTATTCGCGGGCGCTGCTCGAGACCCTGGCGCTGATCGCCTATCGCCAACCGGTGACCCGCGGCGATATCGAGGAGGTGCGCGGGGTGGCAGTGAGCAGCTCGATCATGCGTACCCTGGCCGAGCGTGGCTGGATCCGCGTGGTCGGCCAGCGCGACGTGCCGGGGCGGCCATCGGTGTATGCCACCACGCGCCAGTTCCTCGACGACTTCGGCCTCAAGACGCTGGACGCGCTGCCGCCGATGCACGAACTCAAGGATTTCGACGCGCTGCATGCCAGCTTCGAGCAGGACGCAATGGATAACGCTGGCGCCGCTCAGCAGCACGCGGCGGCCGAGCAAGATACACCACAGCAGCAGGCGACGACCGGGATGGTCGACGCCGAATCACACGCCGGGACGGCGTCCACGCGGCCCAGGCTGAGCTTCGCCGATCTCGAAGCCCGCCTGGCCGAACGCGCCCCCGAGAGCGTCGATGATGACGGACGCGGGGGCGTGGAATCCTCTACAGACGAGATGTCAGACGACTCATGACGACTACCACGGAAAAATTGCAGAAGGTCCTGGCGCGTGCCGGCCTGGGCTCGCGCCGCGAGATGGAAACCGCCATCAGCGCCGGGCGAGTCAAGGTCAACGGCCAGCTGGCAACCCTCGGCGACCGCATCGAGATGCGCGACAAGGTCACCTTCGACGACCGCCCGGTGACCCTGCGCGGCGCCGAGGAGACCCCGCGACGGGTGATCATGTACAACAAGCCCGAGGGCGAGCTGTGCACGCGCAAGGACCCGGAAGGGCGGCGTACCGTGTTCGAACGGCTACCGCGTCTCAAGGGCGAGCGCTGGATCGCCATCGGTCGTTTGGATATCAACACCAGCGGCCTGCTGCTGTTCACCACCGACGGCGAGCTGGCCAACAAGCTGATGCACCCCTCCACCGAAGTGGAGCGCGAATATGCGGTGCGGGTGATGGGCGAGGTGCGCCGCGAGCAGGTGGTGGCGATGGTCGAAGGAGTGATGCTCGAGGACGGCCCGGCGCGCTTCAGCGACGTCCAGGAGTTTGGCGGCGAGGGCATCAACACCTGGTTCCACGTGGTGATCATGGAGGGCCGCAACCGCGAGGTGCGCCGGCTGTGGGAATCCCAGGGGCTCACCGTCAGCCGCCTCAAGCGGGTGCGCTATGGCAATATCTTCCTCGACAAGCGGGCCAAGGCCGGCGAGTGGACCGAGCTGACCCAGGACGAGGTCGACGATCTCGCTACACTGGCGGGGCTTGCCAGCCGCAAGGTGCCGGAGCTGACGCCGGACGAGAAGAATCGCTGGAGCCGCGACAAGAACAAGCGGCGTCCGGTGCAGGCGATGCGCAAGCCCAAGGGCACGCGTAAGCCCTGAGGCGGGAACGAAACGCTCGGGAGTTGGCACGAAAAGGCTTGTCATCACCGGGTGCCATGGGTAATATGTGCGCCCTGTCGGGAGGGGAAACATGACGTGGCCCCTGTCGTCAGATGGCGGCGGGTCGTTAGCTCAGTTGGTAGAGCAGTTGGCTTTTAACCAATTGGTCGTAGGTTCGAATCCTACACGACCCACCATATCCGCCGTTGCGTAAGCGCCTCTTGCTTACGGTTGCGGGTCGTTAGCTCAGTTGGTAGAGCAGTTGGCTTTTAACCAATTGGTCGTAGGTTCGAATCCTACACGACCCACCATATATAGGCTTCAAGACTTATCACTAGGTCTCTGCAAGCCAGCAAAGAAGCGCCTTCGGGCGCTTTTTTGTTGTCTGTGCTTCTCTAATCTTATCTTGACTTATCGCCATCCCAGGGGGCATAAGTGGGGGCAAAACCCCACTGCGGCCGGGAGGTGCCCCCGCCATGTCGACCCTGCGCCAGCTCAATAAATTGACCGCCACCGCGGTTCGCAACGCCAAGCCCCGAGACAAGACATACCGCCTTGCCGATGGTGGGGGCATGTACCTGGAAATCACGCCGGCTGGGGGCATGTACTGGCGGTTGAAGTATCGCTACCACGGCAAGGAGAAGCGCCTGGCGATCGGCGTATATGGCGAGGGAGCCGGCCGGGTCTCGCTGGCGCAGGCCCGCAAGGCCCGCGACGATGCCAAGGAGCTGCTGGCGCAGGGGCTAGACCCCAGCACCGCCAAGCGGCTCGCCAAGGAGCAGGGCAGGGCAGCCGCCGACAATACCTTCAAGGCCGTGGCCACCGAGTGGCTGGAGCACATCCATAAGCATGAGGTGGTGCCGGCCCACTACGACCGCAATAAGCGCCGCCTGGAGCGCGACATCTTCCCGACGCTGGGGCATCGCCCCGTTGGTGAGATCAGTCCGCCAGAGCTGTTGGATTGTCTGCGCAAAGTAGAGAAGCGCGGCCACCTCGAGACCGCCTCGAGGATCAAGACCGTGTGCGGCCAGGTCTTCCGCTACGCCATTTCTACCGGCAAGGCCCGCCGTGATCCTACGGCTGACCTGCGTGGCAGTCTCCGGCGAGCCAAGACCAAGCACTTTGCCGCGATCACCGACCCCAAGGAGATACCGGCCCTACTCAAGGCGCTGGACGGCTACGGGGGCACGCCGGTGGTGGTGGCCGCCATCAACCTGGCGCCGCTGGTGTTCGTTCGCCCTGGTGAGCTGCGTACCGCCAAGTGGGTCGACTTCGACCTCGAGGCGGCAACCTGGTCATTCCAGCCGAGCAAGAACGCCGATCCGCTGATCGTCCCGCTGCCGCGTCAGGCTGTGGCGATCCTGCGTGACCTTCACGGCCTCACTGGCGGCAGCGAATACGTCTTCCCCAACGCTCGCAGCAATGCCCGCCCCATGAGCGACAGCACCATCGGCGCCGCCCTGGATTACCTCGGCTTCAAGAACAGGATGACCGCCCACGGTTTCCGCGCCATGGCCCGCACCATCCTTGCCGAGCGCCTGAACTACTCACCCGAGCATATCGAGCAGCAGCTCGCCCACAAGGTGCGCGATGCCAATGGCCGCGCCTATAACCGGACGCAGTTCCTCGAGCAGCGCCGGGAGATGCTGCAGAGCTGGGCGGACTACCTGGAGGCGCTCCGGGACGGCACCGGCAACGTGGTGCCTATCCGGGGGCAGGCGTGAGGGGCGAGGAGTTCGAGAGGCTGCTGGCGACCATCCGGCAAGCTGACCTGACGGCAGACCAGCGGCGACAGATCGCTGACGTGGTGAAGCTGCCCAGGGGTCGCCCGAA
Source organism: Halomonas socia (assembly GCF_010977575.1). Classification (GTDB taxonomy): domain Bacteria; phylum Pseudomonadota; class Gammaproteobacteria; order Pseudomonadales; family Halomonadaceae; genus Franzmannia; species Franzmannia socia. The sequence continues at coordinate 505,521 of NZ_CP048812.1, read as the reverse complement.
GCGGGCGCCAACCATGGAGACCCACGGCCCTAGGTATAACGCCGTAATAACGATGCGCCGCCTGCAGGTTGAGGGCCTGACGCTGGAGGAAGCCGCCGACCGGGCCGCCATTGCGCACGGCGTGGGATCAGCAGAGACCGTTAAGAGCTGGGCCAAGCGTGATGATCTTCGTTCCCTGGCTGACAAGCACCTGAGCTCCCGTGACCGCTGGCAAGCCATTCTTAAGGAGGCTGATCGGCTGGGGATCGAGTACGGCCGTGACTGGCCCATAAGCCGAATCAGGGCCGCCATTGCGCACGGCGTGGGATCAGCAGAGACCGTTAAGAGCTGGGCCAAGCGTGATGATCTTCGTTCCCTGGCTGACAAGCACCTGAGCTCCCGTGACCGCTGGCAAGCCATTCTTAAGGAGGCTGATCGGCTGGGGATCGAGTACGGCCGTGACTGGCCCATAAGCCGAATCAGGGCCGCCATTCAGGGCGCCAAGGGCAAGAAATAGCAAGTTTTTTGCACCCTGACCCCGCCCCCAAACCCGCCCAGCATTAGCCATGCCAACCTATCAAGAGGATTCACGGCATGGCAGCACTTCTCAGACTTCCCGAAGTTCGCAAGCGCGTCGGCCTCAGCACCCCGACCATTTACCGCCTGATGAAGAAGGGTGACTTCCCCGGTTCAGTGAAACTCACCCCCAATGGCCGCGCTGTTGCCTGGCTCGAGTCCGAGGTCGATTCTTGGGTCGAGAGCCGCCAGGCAGAGCGTGGGGAGGTGGCTTGATGTTGACGACCGTCACCGCCCAGGGCTACTCTCCCAGTGCTGGCGCAAAATCGTCAGCCGGGTTTGGCGACCCGAGTGAATCGAGGCGCACAAGCGCCCACCGTGATGCAGGCGCTTTTTTCATGCCTGTCCATTGCGTCTATGGTGGCTGTGCGTGGGAGACCTCTGGGTCTGCCGGTTTCCTTGATTCCCGGTTCGCCAACCCGCGTACAGTCACCCCCAACCGCTGTTTGGCGACAGCCGGGGGTGGCTCCAAGAATCAAGGAGCCTCACCAATGCTATTCCCTACCCGCAATCCGTCTGCGCGCGCCGCTGCCCACCGGGCAATGGCCAGAGCCGCCCTGTTCAGCGATTCCAGCGCCAGCACCCGCCTGAAGCGTTACAACCACCACATCGAGAAAGCCCGCCGCCTGGAAGCCAGCATCGCCGGCCAGGGGGTGATGTCATGAGGCTTGCTGATCAGCTAGAGGAGGTCAACGCCACCATCTACGGCTTGACGAAGATCCTCGAGGACGACGGCTGCCGCTATGGCGCCGATGGTGAACAGCCTGTTTTCACCCAGTTCGAGCAGGGGATCATCAATACCGCCATCAAGCAGCTCACCTATCGTATCGATGCCATAGCCGAGGCCGTCGACCGCTTGGAGGGCCAGCCATGACTCCCGCCGACATCGTGATGGAGCTGGGCAGCAGTGACCTCGCCGACGCCATCGATCACACCCGTTACGCACTTAGCAAGCAGGCGCCCAGCGCCGGCCAGGTGGCCACCAGCTATGGACTGCTGGTGCTCACCGATCAGGAACAGGAGGCACTGCGCGCCTGGCTGACAAAGACCTTGGAGCGGCGCCTGGCCGCCCTGGAGGGCTCGGCATGAATCAGGATCCGAAATCCACTACCACGCAGCGCGGCGATCCGATGGCTGCCCCTGCTGCCTTTATCCCTGACGTAGACAAGGCGGCTCATGCCTTACGGGCAGTTGCTGGCCTGCTGGAAGATAACGCCCACCGTGGTGAAGGGGAGCGCCTGGACGACGTTACCGAGTATGGCCTGGCCTGTTGCGTTGGGCTGGCTGCTGAGTACCTGGATGGCGTCACTCTGGAGATGCAGGAGGCTTCCCCAGGGCCCAAGACCAGCTTTGGCGAAGGGGGTGGCCATGATCGTTGATATTTGTGCCGGGGTCGATCGGGCCAACATCGAACGAGCGCAGGAGGGGCTGGATATGTCAGAGCCAATGAAAAAGCCTGACCGCGGGGGCAGCCAGGCTATCTCAAAATCACTTGCCAAGCCCGACACTACCACTCAGGCCGGCCAGGTGCTAGAGGCCCTTGAGCGCCAGCCGATGAGTGCCGCCGAGCTGCAGTGGGGGCTGCGCATCGCTCACGCACCTGCGGCAGTGAGAGACCTCCGCAAAAAGGGTTATTCAATCGTCACCGAGTGGCATCCCCATCCATCGCGGCCAGGTAAGCGAGTCAAACGCTACCGCCTGCTCGAGTCGAAGTGATCGTAAAAAGGGGGCCTCGACTCGGGGCTCCCTTTGGTCTGGAGGATGTCATGGCCAAGCCCAAGAGGCGGCAGGTCAAGCTGCCGCTGGATAAGCGTGGCGGCGTGGTGGTTCAGGCTGGCCATATGCTCGCCTCGCCTCAGTTCCTCGCACTGTCCCCCTACGCCAAGGCTCTGGTGCCGTTACTGCAACTTCACTGGCGCATCAACAAGCCCGTTGACTTCGGCGTTCGAGAGGCCGCCGAGAAGGTCGGGTGTTCCAAGGACCGGGCTGCCCGGGCATTTAAGGAGCTGGTGGCGGCCGGCTTTATTGAGGAGGCAACTGAGTCACTGTTCGACTCGCGATATGGCTCGAGAACCCGATCTTGGCGCCTGACATGGATGCCCACGGGCACGATCGAGAACCCTGTTCCACCGAGTCACCGCTGGGAGCAGGCACCCGCAGCGAACAGGCCAACCGTACGCGAGGCGGACGCAATCACGTGATTGCGTCCTGAATACGGGACACCGAGAAAGGTTTGCGTCCGTGTGGCGGACGCAAACACCGTTTTCGACCATTTCCGGGGGTGCTTTGCGTCCTGAATATGGGACACACCTATAGGGAGCCACCCGGGGTAGGTTTTGGAGGAGGTTTCAGCATGATCGTTAATACCCCGAGGGGGCGCTGTTCAATGTGCGGTGTGACCTTCAGCGTAGTGCCTTGGATGCCGTGGCGAGTAGCTGGGCTTTGCCGCCGTTGCGCGCCCGCAGATCTTCAGAATCAAGAAGGCCCATCCGCTATCAGGCGGCAACGTCGTTGACGAGTGAGCAGAGGCGCGCGGAGTGTCCTGGCTATGCTGGCGCTGCTCCGCCCCGACAACTGGAGGAGTCACCATGTTAAGCGTGTCCGATGTCCCGAAGGTGGCCAGCCTCAACCGGGGCGGGCTGGCGCTGGCCTGCTATCGGCAGGCGGGCCACCTGGTGGCGATGGAGTGCTCAGGCGCCGGCGGCTGGTTCCTGGTCTGGGAGCACCCCAGGCCTGCCAGTGCCGGCATCTCTCACCCCTCGATGTGCAGCGCTTGCCCTGCCACGCCGGAGTGGCACGCGATCATCTCAATGGCCGGTGTGGCCGCTGAGCTGTTCCATCGGGGCGATTGGCTCAACGGCGAGGATCTACTGCAGGCGAGCGATGGCCTCGGCGTGTGGTCAGGTAGGCATCAGCACGTGGTGAGATCCATCGCGCCCAGCATGGCTGACTATACCCTGGAGCTGGTGGCCAGTGAGTGGGAGAGCATCGCGCGGTACGCGCGCGACGCGATCGATCAATGGCAAAGACCCGATGCGCTCGACCGCTATCACATCGACCGCCTGTATCCGCCTGGTGGCGCCGCGCCACCTGACCACTTCGCCCCGGCCCTGCGGCCAGGGCAGCCAACGTGCGCCGCGCTGGTCGAGTCTATCGAGCCAGCCGGCCGCATTCCTGCCAGCGTCCGCGCCTGATGCCTCGAGCTGCCCAGAACTTTTTAGGTACTCCCGCCGGGGGCGGGCCTGCGGGTGAGCGCGGGCGCGGTCTTTCACGTGAGCGAGGCGCCCCAGGCCGGGTTGATTGTTGTTGTTTCGGCTGGCCCTGACCCACCGGAACCACGGCCAGCGGCGCTACCTGTGCCGACTTGTCACACTTTGGATCACATAACCGAGGAGCGCGACGGATGAGCAAGCAACGCGACACGATCCAGTGGAGTGACAGCAGCAGCGACGCAACCATCAAGGATGAGCCGCGGGTGGCCATCGAGGTGGTCGAGCCCATCATGGTGGGTGGGGCGATGGTGTTGCCAGGCCAGCGCGTGACCAACGTACCGAAGCATATGGCCAAGCTCCTGCAGGCGCGTGGCCGTGCCAGCCTAGCAGCGGCTTAACCGAGGAGACCAGCATGCCCCAGGCATCCATTCAGCAGATCATGACCCAGGCATCCAGAGCGCTGCCGGCAAACGTCACTCTGAAGAATCCGGGCTCTCCCGGTGAGACGTACCAGCGCCTTCCCGGTGCTTCCTCAGTAGCGGCCAGCCGCGGCTCGCTTTCCCTGACCGACACGGTGCCGCGTCTTTCGGAGACCACGACGCGCGCCGTGTCACAGCCGGCAGGCGAGACCGAGTCCTTGGCCATGGCGATCGTCAGGCGCTCCCGCGTGGCCCAGGCTGGGGCGCGCGTCATCCCGGTGGAGCTGGCGCCCGAGCCAGGTAGCCCGACCGCGCTATGGAAGCGTGCAGGCGGCTTCACCATCGTCAGCGGTGCCAACTTCACCGAGGGGGATGATGTGAGCCCCCTGGTCGCTCAGGGACTGCCCACCAGCACAGAAGATATTGACCTCGACCTGATGGGCCAATACGGCGTGCGGTTCGAGCTGAGCCGGCGCGACTACAAGGACAGCTTCCCGGGTGAGCTGGATGCCAAGATCATCAACGGCATCGTGTACGGCATTGCCGAGCTGGTCGACCGTGTTGCGCTGGCGCGCGTGGCGGCCGCCCTGGATGCCCTCGAGGGCGGTGGCGCTTCCTTTGATCTAGCCGGCGCCGCTGGCAAGGGGCTGCGATTCAGTGAGCTGCAAGCGCTTGTTGGCACTGCTGGCGCTGGCGCCCAGGTCGATAACGGCAACCTGCAGGTGTCTGGCGTCCCGGCTGAGCTGACCGGTGAGCATGCCGGCACCTTCGTTGGCGCCTTTGATCGGCTGGGCATCGCGCTGATGGATGATATTCGCGTCCTGGTCGAGCGCACCCGGCTCGATGGTGGCCTGGCGGTGACGTGCTGGTGTGACGCCATGGCCCTGCTACCGGATGAATCCTTTTTCTGGAGCGTGTCGGCATGAGATGGCTGATCGGCGTCGTGCTGGGCAAGCGGTACAAGCCGAAGGGGGGAGCCTTGCCCCCGACCTGGTGCAGGCCATTGACGATGTGGGGGTGGTGCATCGCTCCTTTGTCGAGGATGAGCACGGCGAGAAGATGGCCAGGCCGATGGCCATGAACTTCCTTGGGTCAAAGCCGATGTACCTCGACGACCCCGCCGCCGTTACGAAGCGACTCAAGGCGCACTGGCCTGAGCTGACGAGCCAGCAAATCGCGCGGGCCATGTCGATGCTGGGCAACCGTGCTGCCAGGCAGCGAGAGGATCGACAGACCCGCATTGACCTGCTGAAGTCTGGCCGCCGCCGCCGGCAAGGCTGGATGAGAGACACGGAGAGCTTGATGCCATGGGAACTGTGAATCACAACATGCCCCGGCAGCGCGTCGCCACGACCTTGCCGCGCGAGATCCTCGAGCGGGCTCACACTGAGCGGGCGAGGATCGCCAAGGAAACAGGCTGCAAGCCATCCTTGGCGAAGGTGCTGGCCGCCGCTGTAGAGCGTGGACTGCCAACGTAGAGTTATCCCGCAGGAAAGGGGATTAGACGGCGAGTGCCCCCTCTTTCGAAAAACCCCGTCAGCCGGCGGGCGGTTTCCTTTGCCGCCGTGGCCGGCCTCAATTTTCTGCCTGTTGCGTCCTGGCCTGGTGCGCAGCGGGTTACGTGAAAGCCCCAGCGCTTTCCCGGGTGAGTTCGTCTAGCCAGGCCCCTACCTGCTGGAGATATGGCCTTGCCCAAGCGACCACCCCCGCCCCTGATCTTGCCTAACTCCCTCGATCCGATTGCCTACATCATCGGCCTAGACCGGGCCATGCGCCTCGCACGGCGGGTGCCCAGGCGTTCGCCTCGCCCTGGTGCTGGCTCTGTTGCCTCGCTCTACATTCCGCGGCCCGACCACCTGGCGGACGAGCACCCCCTGGTGCTCGAGCTGGGCACTGGGCTGGCGCTTGCCGTCTGCGAGGAGCTGGGGGAGAGCACTGGTGGCCGCCGAGTGGCGCCTTCATCGAGGGCGCTATTCTGGCGCGGCAGGTCTTGGATCTTGCCGAGATCGGCATAACGAGCAGCGAAGCCGCCGAGCGCTGCGGCACCTCCGAGAAGTGGGCCAGCAACATTCTGAAGGCTCATGAAGCCTGGCAGGCAACTGGCGACCTTGACGCTGTGCGTCGCGCCAGCAGCCTCCGCCCGGGCTTCTTCTCGCTGATGATGAACCGGGGTGGTGAGGGGCTGCACGACGGTAGCACCTGGCGTAGGCGCCTGCCTGGCCGGGACGGCTCATTTTGGGCCGACTAGGCCTGTTCTGCTAAGGGGGTGGGGCGAACCATCCCACCCTCTGGCTACTGATGATGTGAGGGGGCATGTATGGGGGCACCTGTCACCTAGCGATGCCGTAGAGTGCTCTAACGATAGGGGCTGGAAGGTTTCTTTCTGGTGGATACACGACCCACCAGAACGTGTTCGAAACGCCCCGGCGCCACCAGCGCCGGGGCGTTTTCGTATGCGGGCATTTTCGTGCACCTTGGGGGAGCAATCGGGTAGCGTTGTGGTCTAGAATAGGACGAGACAGACGCGGCGGGAGCCGCCGCGGTAATGCTGTCTTCTGGCGTGTGCCGCTGGGCAGAGAGCCCGCCACGGTACACCTGGTACATGCAGGGGGAGCCCCTGCCAGTCACAGTGGTAGACACGATGACGATAATGACTTCCCGCGCCGAGGTGCAAGAGCACCTGGCCCGCGCCTACTGCCCGACGCGGATTCCCGCCGAGGATGAAGCGCGCGTCGATGAGATCAAGCGACTGCTCGAGGCCCACAACGCCGTGCTGGTCGCCCACTATTACACCGATGATGCCATCCAGCAGCTCGCTGAAGAGACCGGTGGCTGCGTGGCCGACTCCCTGGAAATGGCCCGTTTCGGTGCTCGTCACGAGGCCGAGACCCTGGTAGTGGCAGGGGTGCGCTTCATGGGCGAGACGGCCAAGATCCTGTCGCCGGAAAAACGCGTGCTGATGCCGACCCTGGAAGCGACCTGCTCGCTGGATATCGGCTGCCCGGCCGACGAGTTCGCGGCCTTCTGCGACCAGCATCCGGAGCGCACCGTGGTGGTCTATGCCAATACCTCGGCGGCGGTCAAGGCGCGTGCCGACTGGGTGGTGACCTCGTCCATCGCGGTGGACGTGATCGAGCACCTCCAGGCCCGCGGCGAGAAGATCCTGTGGGCACCGGACAAGCACCTGGGCGGCTATATCCAGAAGCAGACCGGCTCCGACATGCTGCTGTGGGACGGTGCCTGCATCGTCCACGAGGAGTTCAAGGCCAAGGGCATCCAGGACCTCAAGGCGCTGTATCCCGACGCCGCGGTGCTGGTGCACCCTGAGTCGCCAGCGCCGGTGGTCGGCCTGGCCGATGTGGCCGGCTCTACCTCGCAGCTGATCAAGGCGGCCAAGGAGCTGCCCCAGGACAAGCTGATCGTCGCCACCGACCGCGGCATCTTCTTCAAGATGCAGCAGGCGGTGCCCGGCAAGACGCTGTTCGAGGCGCCCACCGCCGGCAACGGCGCGACCTGCAAGAGCTGTGCACACTGTCCGTGGATGGCGATGAACGCGCTGGACAACCTGGCCGGTGCGCTGCGCCACGGCAGTGGCGAGATCTGCGTCGACGACGCGCTGCGCTTAGCGGCCCTCAAGCCGCTGGAGCGGATGCTCAACTTCAATGCCTGAGCTTCGGGCAAACAGCCCGTGACGTTGTCACGGGCTGTTTGCCCTAAAATGCTCGTAGCTCAGAATTTCTCCAGCGCCTCGCGGTACCCCATGAACGCCTCGCGGCGCTGCTCGATGCGGCTCTCCAGGCTGGCGTCGTCGGCCTGGCGGGCGCTGTCGCGGGCGACCTGCAGCTGGCGGATGGCGCTGTCCATGCGCCCGGTGAGCTGCAGGTGCTCGGCGCGAGCCAGGTGGCCCCAGCCGTCGCGTCCGCTGCGCCCGGCCGCCTCGGCCAGCAGCGCAAACACCTGCGGATCCTCCTGGCGGCGATCACCGAGATCGCGCAGCACGCGATAGGCCTCGTCCGGGTCACGCTGCAGCAGCGCTTCGCCGAGCACGCGGCTGGCCGGCGCATAGTCGGGCATCAGCCGCAGTACCCGGCGGCTGCGCTCGATGGCGGCAGCGTAGTCGCCGGCGTCGTAGGCTACCTCGGCGGCGGTGACCGGCAGCATTGGCAGATCCGGCAGTTCATTGGCGAGGGCGTCGAGGGTCTCGAGGGCCGCGCCATGATGGCCGCGCTCGGCGGCGATCAACGCCTCCAGATAGCGCCTGACCTGTGGCTCGGGATCGCTCTGGGCGAGGCGGGCCTCGGCCTGACCGAGGTTGTCGCGGTTGACCGAGACCAGCGCCCGGGCACGCACCAGGTCGTAGCGCGGCCCCACCTCGCGACGCTCACGGGCGCTAAGCTGGCTGGCGCGGGCCTCGGTATCGGTAATCCGCGACTCAGTGACCGGGTGGGTAAGCAGAAACTCCGGCGGGTTGCCGCCCTGCAGCGAGGCCATGCGCTGCATCGAGCGGAACATGCGCACCATCGCCTGCGGGTCGTAGCCGGCCCGCGCCATGGCCTGCAGGCCGATGCGGTCGGCCTCCTGCTCGAAGCGCCGCGAATAGGCCAGTTGGTCCTGGATGAAGGCGGCCTGGGAGCCCATGGCCACGCCGATGCCGGCGTCGCCACCACCACCGGCGGCGATCAGCATGCCGGCCAGCATCGCCGCCATGGCTGGCACCTGGGTCTGCTCGGCGCGGGACACCTGTCGCGCATAGTGGCGCTGGGAGAGGTGGCCGAGTTCGTGGGCGACCACCGAGGCGAAGGCATCTTCCTCTTCGGCGAAGGCGAACAGCCCGGCGTTGACGCCGATAACCCCGCCGGGCACGGCGAAGGCGTTGAGCAGGCGACTGTCGACCAGGGTCACCGTGGTACGGTTGTCGGCGAGGTCGCTGTGCGGCAGCAGGCGCGAGATCACCGACTCGACGTAATCCTGGGTGATGGGGTCCTGCCAGGCCGGCGCGCGGGCCCGAAACTGGCGCAGCCAGGCGCGCCCCAGGCGGTACTCTTCGGCACCAGCGGCGCCGGCCCCGCCGCTGCCGAGTTGTGGCAGGCCGTAGTCATCGACGGCGGTGGCGGAGCTCGGCAGCAGGCCGGCCAGTACCAGGCCAGCGGCGGCAAGACAGGGCTTCAAGGCGTGCAACATGACCATCCTCGGCATAGGGGGCGAGCGCAGTGCTGCTCATCCGACATTGATTCGCTAGGCAAAGTGCCTTTAAATCTCAGTGGCTTCAGTCATTTTTCGGGAGATCGCATGGCCCTGCAACCAGATAATCAGCTCGACGCCCGTGGCCTGCCATGTCCCCTGCCGCTGCTCAAGGCCAAGCAGGCGCTGTCGCGCCTGGCACCGGGCCAGCTGCTCGAGGTCCAGGCCACCGATGCCGGCTCCTGGCAGGACTTCGAGACCTTCGCCAGTCATAGCGACCATGAGCTGGTGGCCCGCGAGACCCGCGACGAGGTCTACGTCTACTGGATTCGCAAAGGATCGGGAGCCGCGTCGGCATGACCATGCGTGCGCTGTTCAAGAGCTGGGTCGAGCGCTACTTCTCCGACGAGGAGGCGGTGGTTCTGCTGATCGTGCTGGTGCTCGGCTTTGCCGTGGTGATCTGGCTGGGCCGCATGCTGGCGCCGTTCTTGACCGCGCTGGTGATCGCCTTTCTGCTGCAGGGTGCGGTCAATGCCCTGACTCGCCGCCGTGTGCCCCATCTGCTGGCGGTGTCGGTGGTGTTCCTGGGCTTCATTGGCCTGCTGCTGGCGATCGCCTTTATCCTGCTGCCGCTGATCTGGAACCAGTTGGTGGGGCTGGTGCAGGAGACGCCGCGCATGTTTGCCGCCGGCCAGCAACTGCTCGACAACCTCCAGGAGCGCTACCCGCAGCTGGTCACCCCCGACCAGATCCAGAACTGGATCGGCGTAGCCGGGCGCGAGATGACCCAGGTCGGCCAGCGTGCGCTGACCCTGTCACTGGCCTCGCTGGGCAACGTGCTGTCGCTGATCATCTACCTGGTGCTGGTGCCGATCCTGGTGTTCTTCATGCTCAAGGACAAGGATCGCCTGGTCGGCTTCACGCTGTCGCTGCTGCCGCAGAAGCGTTCGCTGATGACGCGCATCTGGAACGAGATGGACGACCAGATCGCCAACTACGTGCGTGGCAAGTTCATCGAGATCATCATCGTCGGCAGCGTGGCCTTCATGACCTTCGCCTACTTCGGGCTGCCCTATTCGGCGCTGCTGGCGGTACTGGTGGGGCTCTCGGTGCTGGTGCCCTACATCGGCGCGGCGGTGGCTACGCTGCCGGTGGCGGCGGTGGCCGGCTTCCATTTCGGGATGAGCGACCAGTTCGTCTACGTGCTGATCGCCTACGGCATCATCCAGGCGCTGGACGGCAACGTGCTGGTGCCGATCCTGTTTTCCGAGGCGGTCAATCTGCACCCGGTGTCGATCATCGTCGCGGTGCTGTTCTTCGGCGGGGTGTGGGGCTTCTGGGGTATCTTCTTCGCGATTCCGCTGGCCACCCTGCTCAAGGCACTGGTGGTGGCCTGGCCGCGGGGGCTCGATAGCCGCGAGCACCATGTGGCGGTAGAGTCGCTCTCCGAGGAGTAGGCCCCGCCGCGGCGGGGCCGGTCGGCTCAGCCGCCGTGCAGCGCCTGGGCCGCCGCGAGCACCTCCTCGACGTGGCCCTTGACCTTGACCCCGCGCCACTCCCGGGCGAGTTTGCCGTCGGTATCGATCAGGAAGGTGCTGCGCTCGACGCCGAGATGCTCCTTGCCATACATCTTCTTGAGCTTGATGACGTCGAACAGCTGGCACACTGCCTCGTCCTTGTCGGAGATCAGCGCGAAGTTGAAGCCCTGCTTGGCCTTGAAGTTCTCCTGGGCGCGCAGGCCGTCGCGCGAGACGCCGATGATCACGGTGTTGGCGGCGTCGAAGGCCGCCTTGTGGTCGCGGAAGTCGCTGCCCTCGGTGGTGCAGCCCGGGGTGCTGGCCTTGGGGTAGAAGTAGATCACCACCTGCTGGCCCTTCAGTTCGGACAGGGTGATGGTGGTGTCGCCGGTGGTGGCGGCGGTGAAATCGGGCACGGGCTGGCCGGGGCTGACGCTCATGGGAGGCTCCTCTAGGCTGAGTGAAACAACGCGCTACGATTACACGCAACCCGTCGCGCGCTGTAAAGCGCTACGTCAGCAATCGCCAGCGACGCGCATCCGGTTCTGTACAGACTTTCGCCGCCTGAGTACCATCTAGCCCCTGGATGCCTGTCGCGGTCCGGCGAGGCGGCCGGCAGGCCACGGTTTTGGAGAGGAACAGAGCATGATCACAGGCAGTATCGTCGCCCTGGCGACGCCGATGAAGGTGGCCGGCGAGATCGACTGGCCGGCGCTGCGCCGCCTGGTCAACTTCCACCTCGAGAACGGCACCGACGCCATCGTCGCCGCCGGCACTACCGGCGAGCCGACCACCATGTCCTTCGCCGAGCACTTCGACGTGATCCGCACCGTGGTCGAAGAGGTGGCGGGGCGGATTCCGGTGATCGCCGGCACCGGTGCCAACGCCACGTCGGAGGCGGTGGAGCTGGCGCGCTACGCCAAGGAAGTCGGCGCCGATTACTGCCTGTCGGTGTGTCCCTACTATAACAAGCCGACCCAGGAAGGCTTGTACCAGCACTTCAAGGCGGTGGCCGAAGGCGCCAATCTGCCGGTGATTCTCTACAACGTGCCGGGGCGCACCTGCTCGGATCTCTACAACGAGACCGTGCTGCGCCTGGCCGAGATCGACAATATCATCGGCCTCAAGGATGCCACCGGTAACCTCGAGCGCGCCGAGGACCTGATCGGCCGCCTCGAGGGCAGCGACTTCAAGCTCTACTCCGGCGACGATGCCACCGCCTGCGACTTCATGCTGATGGGCGGCCATGGCGATATCTCGGTGACCGCCAACGTCGCCCCAAGGCGATGCACGAGTTGTGCGTCGCGGCGGTGGCCGGCGATACCGAGACCGCGCACTCGATCAACACCCGGCTGATGCCACTGCACACCAATCTGGGCATCGAGTCCAACCCGATCCCGGTCAAGTGGGCGCTGAACCGCATGGGCTATGCCGAGGCCGGCATTCGCCTGCCGATGACCTGGCTGTCCGAGAAATATCATTCCACGGTCAGCGAAGCGCTGCAGCTGGCCGGCGTCATCGACGACTGAACGGCGTACCGCTGACAGCTCCCGTGGACTCTCAACAAGGTGGATGCATGAACCCTGCGCTGAAATGGATGCCGCTCGTCGTATCGATCGCTCTGGTGACCGCCGGCTGCGCCCGCGATGGCTATTTTCACGACCGCAATATCGACTACGCCGAGGCGCAGCAGGGCCGGCCGTTGGTGCTGCCCGAGACCCGCGACCAGAGCCGCTACCGGGATATCATGCCGGTACCCGAGGCGCGCGGCGAGTTCGTCGCCAGCGACGGCCGCTTCCGCGCGCCGCGCCCCGATGCGGTGGCCCGGGGCGGCCAGCGCGACTTCGTCGAGCGCCGTGAATCGGGTGGCGACCACTGGCTGCTGGTCAACGCCGATGCCGGCGATGTGTGGCCGCGGATCGAGGACTTCAGCCGCCGCCAGGGCCTCAGCGTGACCGACAGCAGCCCCAGCGCGGCGTGCTGGCCACCAGCGAGGCGACCTTCACCCTGCAGCCCGGGGTGCGCAGCGGCGCCACCGAGGTGCGCTGCGAGCAGGGCGGTGCCGTACACGCCCAGTGCCTCGACGCGCTCAACGACTTCCTGACCGCCGAGAGCCGCACCGCCAGTGCCTCGGCGCTGGCGACCCAGCGTGCTCAGCAGCAGCAGGAGAGCGTGCGTCTGGAACGCAGCGACGATAGCTGGCAGTTGCTGCTGGCCGCCGACATGGAGCGCGCCTGGGCCGAGATGGAGTACCAGCTGTCGCGCAACTTTACCCAGGAGAACCGCGAGCTGCTGCTCGAGAGCGATGAGGCCAATCGCGACTTCCTGCTCGAGTACATGACCGCCAGCGAACGCAACCGCGGGGTGTTCTCCATCGTGTTCAGTCCCGATGTGCGCCAGAGCGCCCAGTGGCTGCGCCTGAGCCTGGAGCAGGCGCCCGGCGGCGAGACTCGTGTGCAGGTGATCAACGAGAGCGACAAGAACCTCACCGCCGACGATACCCGCGAGCTGCTCGACCGCGTCGCCGCCCTGCTGCGCTGATGGCCGGGCTAGAGGAGAGGAGGCCAACGTCGTGACGTCAGCACTGCGCTTTGCCTCGCTGGGCAGTGGCAGCAAGGGTAACGCCACCCTGGTCTGTGACGGCGAGACCCGGGTGCTGGTCGACTGCGGTTTCGGCATGCGCGAAGCCGAGAAGCGCCTGGCGCGCTTCGACCTGCACCCCTCGCAGCTCGATGCCATCCTGGTCAGTCACGAGCATGGTGACCATGTGCGTGGGGTCGGCGCGCTGGCGCGCCGTTATCGGCTGCCGGTCTATCTGACGCCCGGTACCTGGCGCAGCGGCCGGCTCGGCTCGGTCCCCACCACCACTGGGTCACGCCGCAGCAGCGTTTCGTCATCAACGGCCTGGAGATCGACCCGGTCACGGTGCCCCACGATGCCTGCGAGCCGGTGCAGTTTCGCTTCCATGCCCATGGCCGCAGTATCGGCGTGCTGACCGACCTGGGTCACCCCAGCGCCCATGTCGCCGAGGCCTTCCACGGCTGCGACGCGCTGGTCCTGGAGTGCAATCACGACGTGCAGATGCTCGCCGAGGGGCCCTATCCGGCGAGCCTCAAGCGTCGCGTCGGCGGCGACTGGGGGCACCTGGCCAACGTCCAGGCCGCGGCGCTGCTGCCGCGCCTGGGGCTCGACCGGCTGCAGCGCATCGTCTGCTCGCATCTTTCGGAACACAACAACTGCCCGAGCGCGTGCTGGATACCCTGACGCCGCTGCTCGACGGCGACGATTCGCGGCTCTCGGTGGCCGCCCAGGATCACGGCCTGGCCTGGCAGCGCATCGCCTGATCGGCCGGCCGACTCAACAGTGATTTTTGCGGAGACCGCTCCCATGGAAAAGCGTCAACAGCTCTACGCCGGCAAGGCCAAGTCGGTCTACCACACCGACGATCCCCAGCGCATGATCCTGCATTTCCGCGACGACACCAGCGCCTTCGACGGCGAGCGCATGGAGTCCTTGGCGCGCAAGGGCATGGTCAACAACAAGTTCAACGCCTTCATCATGCGCAAGCTCGAGGCGGCGGGCATTCCCACCCACTTCGACGGCCTGTTCTCCGACACCGAGTGCGTGGTCAAGAAGCTCGAGATGATCCCGGTGGAGTGCGTGGTGCGCAATATCGCCGCCGGCAGTCTGGTGCGTCGTCTCGGCGTCGAGGAGGGCATCGAGCTGAACCCGCCGACCTTCGAGCTGTTCCTCAAGAATGACGCCCAGCATGACCCGATGATCAACGAGTCGCTGGCCGAGAGTTTCGGCTGGGCCACGCCGGAGCAGCTCGCCGAGATGAAGGCGCTGACCTTCAAGGTCAACGACGTGCTCAAGGCGCTGTTCGCCGACGGTGGCCTGCTGCTGGTCGACTACAAGCTGGAGTTCGGGCTGTTCCATGGCCAGATCGTGCTCGGCGACGAGTTCTCCCCGGACGGCTGCCGCCTGTGGGATGCCAATACCCGCGACAAGATGGACAAGGACCGCTTCCGCCAGGGCCTGGGCGGCGTGATCGAGGCCTACGAGGAAGTGGGCCGGCGCATCGGTGTCGACTTCGGCTGAGTCACTGCTGACGAAGGACTCAAGTGTCACGACTGGAAGGCGGCCAGAGGGTCGCCTTTTTACATTCTTACAACGTCTGTTGGTCCGTTTTTAGCTCTTATCCTTTGGTCGCAAATCAGACTCTCGGGTAAATTATCCGATGCTCGGGTCAAACTCCCTCCCGCCGGGCAAAGCTGAGCGACGCACCGCTCCGTAGACTCCTCTCCAGATGGTAACCGATACCAACACGGCCACCGTGGAGAGATGAATGAACGCTTTCGAGCCAACCATGCGGGAGGGGCGGTCGGGCCAGATTGGCCGGCGACAGCAGCGCGTCGAGGACGACGCCCTGCTGCGTGGTCATGGTCGCTATGCCGACGACCTGGCGGTGTCGCCGGGTACCTTGCATGCTGCCGTGCTGCGTTCTCCCCATGCCCACGCCCGGCTGGTCGGCCTGGACGTTTCTCCGGCGCTGGCCATGCCCGGCGTGCATGCCGTCCTCACTGGTGAGGACGTCAAGCGCTGGGCGCAGCCCTTTCCGGTCGGCGTGCGCCAGCCCATGGAGCACTGGTGCCTCGCGGTCGACAAGGTGCGCTATGTCGGTGAGCCGGTGACAGTGGTGGTGGCTGAAAGTCGTTATCTCGCCGAGGACGCCCTCGATGCTATTCGCGTCGACTACGAGACGCTGCCCGTCGCCGTGGATACCGAGGCGGCCATCGCCGAAGACGCTCCGCTGCTTCATGAGGGCGTCGGCAGTAACGTAGTCAGCGAACGCCACTTTCGCTATGGCGATCCCGAGCAAGCTTTCGCCGAGGCCGAGCGCCGTGTCGCACTCAAAGTGCGCGTGCCGCGCAGCTCCTGTACGCCGATGGAGTGCTATGTGGTGCTCGCCGAGTATGACCCGGCCAATGCTGGCTATGACGTGCTCTCCAACTTTCAAGGGCCCTACGCGCTGCACTCGGTGATGGCTCGTGCCTTGAAGGTGCCCGGCAACCGCCTGCGCCTGCGTACCCCGCCGGACTCTGGTGGCAGCTTCGGCATCAAGCAGGGGGTGTTTCCCTATGTGGTGATGATGGGCCTGGCCGCGCGCAAGGCCGGTGCTCCGGTCAAGTGGGTGGAGGATCGTCTCGAGCACCTGCAGGGGGCCTCTTCGGCCACCAATCGGGTGACCGAGATCGAGGCCGCGGTGACCCATGACGGCCGTGTCACCGCGCTGCACTGGGACCAGGTCGACGACTGCGGGGCCTACTTGCGTGCCCCTGAACCGGCCACCTTCTATCGCATGCACGGCAATCTCACCGGCGCCTACGCCATCGAGCATCTCTCCGTGCGCAACCGAGTCGCGCTGACCAACAAGACGCCTACGGGGCTCAACCGTGGCTTCGGCGGCCCCCAAGTGTACTTTGCCCTCGAGCGGTTGATGCAGCGCATCGCCGTGGAGCTCGAGCTGGATCCTCTCGAGGTGATACGCCGCAACCTGGTGCCGTCCGGGAGCTTCCCCTACCGTGCCGCGGCCGGGGCGTTGCTCGACTCGGGCGATTATCCCGCCTCGGTAGAGCAAGGCGTTCGTGATGGCGGACTGGACGAGCTGTTGGCGCGCCGCGAGAACGCACGCCGCGAGGGGCGGCTCTATGGCATCGGCTACACCGTGGCGGTGGAACCCTCGATCTCCAACATGGGGTACATCACCACCGCCATGACGCCCGAGGAGCGGCGCAAGGCCGGCCCCAAGAACGGCGCGGTGAGCACCGCCACGATCAGCGTCGGCCCGCTGGGCGACGTCAGCGCCCATGTCTCGTCAACGCCGCAAGGACAAGGGCATCGCACGGTGGTCGCCCAGGTGATCGCCGAGGTGCTCGGGGTACCGCTGGAGTCGATCAGCGTCAATGTCGAGCTCGATACTGGCAAGGACGCCTGGTCAATCGCCTCGGGCAACTACTCCAGTCGTTTCTCCGGCGCCGTGGCCGGGGCGGTCTATCAGGCGGCGGTGAAGGTGCGCGATCGCCTGGCCGGCATCGCCGCCGCCCAGTGGCAGGTGGAGGTCGCCCGCATTCGCTTCGCCGAGGGGCAGGTGAGGGTGGTCGATAGCGAGTTGACGATGCCCTTTGGCCGCCTGGCCGGTGCCACCCACTGGGCGCCGGGCACACTGCCCGAGGGCGAGCCGGGCGGACTGCGCGAGACGGCCTTCTGGTCGCCGCCCCAGCTCGAGGCACCGGACGATGACGATCGTATCAACAGCTCGCTCTGCTACGGCTTCATCTTCGACTACTGCGGGGTGGAGGTCGACCGAATCACCGGCCAGGTGAGACTCGACCGCTACGTCACCCTGCATGACGCCGGCCGCCTGCTCAATCCCGATCTGGTCGATGGCCAGGTGCGCGGGGCCTTCGCCCAGGGACTCGGTGCGGCATTGATGGAGGAATTTACCTACGGCGACGATGGCAGCTTCCAGTCCGGTACCTTCGCCGACTACCTGGTACCGACCAGCGTCGAGGTGCCTGAGCCGCTGATCCTGCACAGGGAGACGCCCTCGCCGTTCACCCCGCTGGGTGCCAAGGGGGTCGGAGAGGGCAACAACATGAGCACCCCGGTGTGCATCGCCAATGCCGTGGCCGACGCGCTGGGCAGCGCGGACATCGAGTTGCCGCTGACGCCATCCAAGGTGCGTACGTTGATCGGCATCGAGGAGCCGCCGCGGCCCCAGGGAGTGGGGGAGGATCGGGCGGCTCCCGCCGCCGGTGGCGGCTCGCGGCTTACCGCCAGCGACTCGGTGACGCTGCCGGGCAGCCCTCAGGCGGTCTTCGACACCCTGCTCGATCCCGAGACCCTGCAGGCGATCATCCCTGGCTGCCATGCTCTGGAACTCACCGGCGAGAACGCCTACCGCGCCGATGTCACCGTCGGCGTGGGGATGATCCGCGCGCGCTTCGATGCGCGGGTGGCACTCTCCGACCTCGACCCTCCGCACGGTCTGCGGCTCTCCGGGGCCGGCACCAGTGCCATGGGCTCGGCGGAGGGCAGTGCGCGGATTCGGCTGACCGGGATCGAGGGCGGCCAGACGCGACTCGACTACGACTATGACGCCGCCGTGGGCGGCAAGGTCGCCTCGGTGGGTGGGCGCATGCTGCAAAGCGCCTCGCGGATGATCATCGGCCAGATTT
This sequence comes from Halomonas socia, assembly GCF_010977575.1. Taxonomy (GTDB): domain Bacteria; phylum Pseudomonadota; class Gammaproteobacteria; order Pseudomonadales; family Halomonadaceae; genus Franzmannia; species Franzmannia socia. The sequence continues at coordinate 487,396 of NZ_CP048812.1, read as the reverse complement.
TCACGCGCCTGGCCCAGCGTATGGGCGGCGCCGCACCACGACTGTCGCTGTGGCAACGCCTCAAGATCCTGCTCACCGGCCGGGGAGGACACTCATGAAACCCGCTGCATTCGATTACTGGCGGCCGAGCAGCCGTCGCGAGGCCTGTGAGTTGCTTCACGAACATGGGGATGAGGCGCGACTGATCGCGGGTGGGCAGTCGCTGATGGCGGTGCTCAATATGCGCCTGGCCCAGCCTAAGTGGCTGATCGATATCGCGGGTATCGAGGACCTGCACTACATCGAGCGTCGTGACGACCATCTGGCCGTGGGCGCCGGGGTGACCCAGGCCGAACTACACGAGTACCCCGGTCTCGCCGAGGCGGTCCCGTTGCTGGCCCAGGCGATGCCCTGGATCGGCCATTGGCAGACCCGTAACCGCGGCACGGTGTGCGGCTCGATCGCCCATGCCGATCCCAGCGCCGAGCTGCCGCTGTGTCTGGCCACCCTGGGGGGGGAGGTGGTGCTCGAGAACCGGCGCGGCAAGGTGCGGCGGGTGCCGGCTCGCGACTTCTTCCAGGGCGTACTGACCACCGACCGCCACCCCGACGAGCTGATCACCGAGGTGCGGTTTCCCCTGGCGAGGCCGGGCGCGGAGTACCGCTTTCACGAAGTGGCCATGCGCCATGGCGACTTCGCCATTGTCGCGCTGGCGGCGGTGATCGACAGCGACCGCGTCACCCTCGGCGTGGGGGGCGTCGCCGACCGCCCAGTGAGTCGCGAGCTCGCCCGCCACGATGACCCGAGCGAGGCCCTCAACGCCCTCGCCTGGTCCTTGGGCGCCGAGGACGATGCCCATGCCACGGCGGCCTATCGCCGCCAGTTGATTCGTGAGCTCGGCCGGGAGTGGATCGCCGGTGGACCAAGTGACGAGGAGATCGCCCATGCACGCCAGGGCTGACCAGCGCATTCGCGTGACCCTGACCCTCAATGGCCGCGAGCGCAGCGGCTACGCCGAGCCCCGTACTCAGCTGTGCGACTTCCTGCGCCACGAGCTGGGGGCCACCGGCACGCATGTGGGCTGTGAGCACGGCGTGTGCGGGGCCTGCACGGTGCGCGTCGACGATCGCGCCAGCCGCAGCTGCCTGATGCTCGCGGTACAGGCCGAGGGGCGGCGGCTCGACACCGTCGAGTCGCTGGCAGGAGAGGAGGGCCTTTCCGATCTGCAACAGGCTTTCCGGCGTCATCACGCCCTGCAGTGCGGCTTCTGCACCGCAGGCATTCTGATGTCCTGCGAGGAGTTTCTGGACCGTGTGGCCGACCCCAGCGAGGCCCAGGTGCGCGACATGCTGTCGGGTCATCTGTGCCGCTGCACCGGTTACACCGGCATGGTCCGGGCGGTGCTCGACGTGGCCCGGGCGCGTCGCGAGGCGCCCCGGACCGATAGTGAACAGGAGAATAACGATGTTTGACCTTGGACGCAGTTTTCTCGCCGCGGTGGAGCGTCGCCCTCGGGCGGTTGCCATTTCCGATGGCCAGCTACGCAAGACCTATGCCGAATGGTTCGCCGATATCCAGAGCGTGGCCAGGAGCCTCGAAGCGATGGGCCTGGCCAAGGGGGACCGCCTGCTGGTGGTGATGCAGAACCGCTGGCAGATGGCGACCCTGCACTGGGCCTGCCAATTCGCAGGGATCGTGGTCACCCCTCTCAACTGGCGATCCACGGCCCGGGATCTGAGTTACTGCATCGAGGATGCCGAGGTCAAGGCGCTCGCCTATGACGCTTCGGTGGCCGAAGCGGTGAACGGCTGTCCCGAGGCGCAGCGGCTGCCGCGCATCACCGCCGGAGGGGGTGAGGACATCGGTGCCCATGACTTCGACGCCCTGCTCGGTGTGGACGGTGAGCTGGTGCTGCGCGCCGGTGCCGAGGATGTCTCGCTGATGCTCTACACCTCGGGTACCAGCGGCAAGCCCAAGGGCGTGCCACGCCTGCATCGCGCCGAGCGCGCCGCAGCGCTGGCCCATGTGGCCCAGAACCTCTATCGCCACGACGAGTGCACCCTCGGCGTGATGCCGCTTTATCACACCATGGGCGTACGCTCGCTGCTGTCGATGGCACTGATCGATGGCCACTTCGTCTGTGTGCCGAAGTTCGATCCCGCGGCTACTCTCGAGGCCATTGCGCGTGAGGGCGTCACCAACCTCTACCTGGTGCCGACCCTCTACCACATGCTCATCGAGCACCCCGGGTTCTCACCGTCACGGGTAGCCAGCGTCGACAAGCTGGGCTTCGCCGGCGCGCCGATGAGTGCGGGGCTGATGGCACGGGTTCAGGAGGCCTTCCAGCCCAGTCTGTTCGTCAACCACTACGGCAGCTCCGAGATCTATACCTTCACCATCGACCAACGGGCCAGTGACAAGCCGGGCTCCTCGGGTCGGCCGTCGCTCAACCAGCGCATCCGGGTGGTCAGGGTAGGCGCCGAGTCGCCGGACGAGATCCTGGGCGTGGGGGAAGAGGGCGAGATCATCGCCGACATGTCTGGCGATGAGGCCTTCCAGGGCTATTGGCACCGCCCCGATGCCGACCGCAAGGCGCTCAAGGAGGGCTGGTACTTCACCAGCGACACCGGTTACTTCGACGCCGACGGCGACCTATTCGTCACTGGCCGGGTTGATGACCTGATCATCACCGGCGGTGAGAACGTCAGCCCGGCGGAGATCGAGAACGTGCTCTCGGTGCACCCCCAGGTGGAAGAGGTCGTGGTGGTGGGTCTGGCCGACGAGCAGTGGGGCGAGGTGGTCACCGCCTTCGTCAAGGCTCGACAGGCCATCGACGAGGGCGAACTCGACCGGCACTGCGTGGATTCAGGCCTGGCCCGCTTCAAGCGCCCGCGGCGCTACGTCTTCGTCGACGAGATTCCCAAGTCCCCCGTGGGAAAAATCCTGCGCCGCGTGCTGCGCGAACCGAATACTCCTAGCGCACAACCCCTCTGACTTGCAAACCGACAAGGAACCAAGACATGACTACCAGCGACGTGAACACCATTCTTGCCAGCGACTTCGACGGCTTCAGGGTCCAGGTCGATGCTGAGGCCGAGCGCGCCGACATCATCCTCGGTCGTCCACCGCTCAACGTGATCTCGATGCCCCAGCGCGACGAGTTGCGCCGCGTGTTCGAGGCGCTGGACGCCCATGACGGCGTGCGTGTGATCGTACTACGCGCCGAAGGAGAACACTTCTCCAGTGGTGGCGACATCAAGGGGTTCCTCGAGGCCTCACCAGAACATGTCTCGAAACTGGCCGACAACGTGGCCGCCCCGGCGCGCTGCTCGAAGCCGGTGATCGCCGCCAACCGTGGCTACACCTTCGGCGTCGGTTTCGAGCTGTCGCTGGCTTGCGATTTCCGCATTGCCTCCGAAACGACCCTCTATGCCCTGCCGGAGCAGAAGCTGGGGCAAATCCCGGGTTCTGGAGGTTCGGCCCGCCTGCAGAAGATCATTGGTATCGCCCGGACCAAGCACATGGTGATGCGCGCCAAGCGCATCGGTGGCGCCCAGGCACTGGCTTGGGGTATCGCCACCGAGTGCGTGCCTGACGACCAGTTGGAGAGCACTACCCAGATGCTGGTGGATGAGCTGCGCGGCTTCTCGCCGCTCGCCCAGCGCACCGCCAAGCGACTGATCAACGACAACGAGGACGCCCCGCTGTCGGTGGCCATCGAGATGGAAGGACACTGCTACAGCCGGCTGCGCGCCTCCAGCGACTTCCGCGAGGGTGTCGAGGCCTTCCATGCCAAGCGCCGGGCCGTCTTCACCGGTGAATGACCCGTACCCCATGACATAACAACAACCCTGGAGAGATACCATGCAAGCACACGATAACAATAGGGCCAGTCCCACGTCAGACGCAGTCGTGGACGCCAAGCGTCCGTTGCCCAGGGACCTGCCCCGGGTCTTTACGGCCAAGTCGATCAGTGCCGGCACAGTCGCGGCGCTATTCGGCTGTTCGGGTCCGGCGCTGATCGTAATCAGTGCCGCCGATGCCGGTAACCTGAGCAATGGCCAAACCGTGGCCTGGCTGTTCGCCATCTATTTCCTGGGTGGCCTGATAAGCCTGATCATGGCGTTGCGCTATCGCCAGCCGATCACTGGTGCCTACTCGATTCCCGGGGCGGCGATCATGATCACCGCCCTAGCGACGATTCCCTTCTCCGAGGCGGTCGGCGCCTTCATCATGAGCGGGGCAATCGTTCTGGCGCTGGGCGTCAGCGGGGTGGTCGGACGCATCATGCGCTGGCTACCGATGCCGATCGTCATGGCGATGATCGCCGGCGCCTTGATCCGCTTCGGCATCGGCGCGGTGAACTCGGTGGGGGCCGCACCCTGGATCGCTGGCACGGCGGTGGTGGCCTTCTTCCTCAGCTCGCGCTTCATCAGGGCGGTGCCACCGGTGCTGGTGGCGGCGGTGGTTGGCCTCGGCGTCGCACTGGCGATGGGAGCCGTACAACCCGCCGACGTGGATATCGCATTCGTCGCGCCGCAGTTCACCGCACCGAGCTTCACCCTCGGTGCCTTCCTGGCCATCTCCGTGCCGCTGGCGGCACTGGTGATAGGGGCCGAGAATGCTCAGGCCACTGGGGTGCTGCTGGCCGAGGAGTACCGCCCCCCGGTCAATGCCATGACTATCATCAGCGGTATCGGTGGCATGCTCGCTGGCCTCCTCGGCGGCCATAACGCCAACATCGCCGGGCCGATGACCGCCATCTGCTCCTCCGAACAGGCCGGCGACGACAAGAGCACCCGCTATGGTGCCACCTTGGTGAACGGCGTACTGTTCTGTGCCTTCGGGCTCTTTGCCGGTGCGGCGGTGCCCTTCATCCTGGCGTTGCCCAGCGCCCTGATCAGCAGCGTGGCCGGCCTGGCGATGATTGGCGTGCTGCTGGCAGCCTTCCAGCATGCCTTCTCCCGGCATCGTGGCCATCAGATCGGTGCCTTTGTGGCCCTGGTGGTGGCGATGAGCAACATCAGCCTGCTGGGGATCAGCGCCCCCTTCTGGGCGCTGGTCTGTGGTATCGCGGTCTCCCTGCTGCTGGGCGAGAAGACACTCGACCCCGAGGCAGAGAAGACCCAGGTCGCGGACTGAGCACGACAAAGCAGGAGGGAGAGCGTGATGCACGACCTCGATACCCAAGTGATGACCCAGGCGCTGGCCTGGGTTCGCGACGGCCACCCCATTTGGTTCTGCACCGTGCTGTCGACCTATGGCTCGGCGCCCCGTGGACCGGGCGCCATGCTGGTGGCGTGTAGCGACGGCCAGTATGTCGGCTCGCTATCTGGCGGCTGTGTCGAGGAGGCCTTCCTCGAGGAACTCGTCGCCGGCGACTTCGACCGGACGGTGACTCTACGTCGCTATGGTGACAGTCGCGAGGAGAGCCGACGCCTCGCCTTGCCCTGTGGCGGCGTGCTCGAGGTGCTGATTGAGCACCGTGCGCCTGATGCTCCCTGGCTGGAGCATCTCGAGGTGCTGTACCAGGCGCGGCAGGGGCAGCGTCGACTGGTGCGGCGAGTCGATGTCGAGGCTGGCGCCTTTCAGGCTCGTGATGATGAGGTTGCCGAGGGGGCATGTGTGGTGCGCCGGTCCGCGACAGTCGATATCCATATCGGCCCCGTGCTGCGTTTGCTACTAGCGGGCCTATCGCCGGTAGCGGAGGCCTGTGCTCACTTCGCTCAAACGTTGGGCCACGAGGTGATCGTCTGTGACCCTCGTCCTGAAGCGCGTGAAGGATTCAGTGCGCAAGGAGTAACGGTGGTGCCACAGTTGCCGTCGACCTTTATCGCTGCCGGGGGATGCCATGCGGCAACCGCGGTGGTGGCCTTGACTCATGATCCGCGCATCGATGACCTGGCCATGATCGAGGCGGTGCGTACCGAGGCCTTTTATATCGGTGTGATGGGCTCGCGTCGGACCTCGGATGCCCGCGCCACACGACTGCTGCGTTCCGGGGGGCTGTCCCAGGGCGATATCGATCGCATCCACATGCCGATCGGCCTCGATCTGGGAAGCAGAACCCCGGCCGAGATCGCTCTGGCAGTCATGGCTGATATTGTTCGGGCTTACCATGGGCGTTCGCGTAATGCGCTCTGAGACTGAGACGACGCTACATGCCGAGCGGCCATTCCCCTTTAGTTTGAGTCTCAGTGATGTGTTGACGAAGAGTGGTATGCTGATCGAGATCAGCATGTTGTCACGATGCCAATGATGAGAACGTCATGTCGAGCGCACACCGCATCTTCCATGGCGGGTTTGGTCGCATCGCCCTGTTGGACATGGACGAGTCGCTGGTGCCCCATGCCCATTCCGAATGTCATGTACTGCTCAAGGTTTCCGGAGAGGATACCTTCTTCTCGGTGCGTGACCGCCGGTTGCCGCTGACCGACAGGACGGCAGTGCTCATTAATGCCTGGGAGCCGCATTTCTACGACCACCAGAGCGGTGCCGCCGATACCCTGATCCTGGCCCTCTACATCGAGCCGAGCTGGCTGGCGGCTTTGCAGCGTGGCTTGTCGCTGAGCGGTCGACCCGACTTCTTCTCCAGCCCCTGCATCGAACTCACACCCCGCATGCGGCATCATGCCGATCTGTTGATCGATGCCATGCTCTCCTTTGGACTGGTGCCTCAGGATAGGCTGGAAGAGCTGCTGTTTGATTTGTTGATCGGTATCACCGAGAAACATTCCGACTGGCGCCACTTGGCCAAGTTGCGAGTGGGTGTCGCCAGCGACTTCTATGATGCCCGCATTCGCCAGGCGAGCCAGTTCATCCTGGACCATCCTCAAGGGGAGTTGGATATGGAAGGCATCGCGCGGCAGTGCGGCCTTTCCCGGGCGCACTTCTTTACCCTGTTCAAGAAGAACACCGGCATGACGCCGCAGATGTTCGCCAATATCGGCAAGATGCAGATGGCGTTTCGCTGTCTGTCCGACAATCGCTCCGGCACTCTGGGCAATCTGTCGGAGTCCCTGGGGTTCTCTGAACAGGGCCACTTCACGCGCTTCTTCCGCCGCCATATCGGTGCCTCGCCCAGCCAGTACCAGAAGGTGACCGACAGCTATACGGATAGGCTCATTTCGTAACTGTAACCGGTCACTCCAGTCTGGCCCGTTAGCCGAGAGGCACCAGCTCGATCACGTGCATCCATGTTGGCTCGCCGTCCTGCTCCACCCGAAAGCGCACATCCAGATCCCTTAGCCGCACGCCGTAGACACGCTCGGCGTCGCCCTTGTCGCGGTGGTAGGCGGGGCGCGGGTCCTGGGCCAGCACCTGCTCGATCAGGGTGCGTAGCGAACCGCTGTCGCTGCGCTGCTCGAGGGCGTCAATGGCATCCTGGCAGAAGCGCACCGCATAGCGTGGCGGGGCGTCCGGGGCCATGCCGGCCCGGGCATCGGGCAGTGCCTCTACCCACGGCAGGTAGGGCTTGATATCCAGCACCGGGGTGCCGTCGATCAGGTCGCAGCCGTGCAGTTCGAGGGTGACGCCGCTGTGGGTGTCGATGGCACCGAGGGTGGCCAGCGACAGCCCCAGGCGATTGGGGCGGTGGGTGCTGCGGGTGGCGAAGACGCCGAGCTTGGCATTGCCACCCAGCCGCGGCGGGCGCACCAGCGGCGTCCAGCGCTCGGGGCTGTGGTGGAAGATGAAGGTCAGCCACACATGGCTGCAGGCGTCGAGGCCACGCACCGCGAGGGGGTCGGCGTAGTCGCCGTGCAGTACCAGCCGGGCGCGGGCGGCAGGGGCCAGCCCCGGCTGGCGGGGCACGCCGAACTTGTCGCGGAAGTCACTTTCGATATGGCCGATGGCCTCGAGGACGAAACTCGCCGGCTCCACCTCAGGCGGTCCGCGTCTCGAGGATGCGCATCGACAGGTCGATGGCCTTGACGTCCTTGGTCAGGGCGCCGCTGGAGATGCAGTCGACGCCGGTCTCAGCGATGGCGCGCAGGGTGGTTTCGTCGACGTTACCCGAGGCCTCCAGGGTGGCCCGGCCCGCGGTGCGCGCTACCGCTTCGCGCATTGCCGCCAGGGTGAAGTTGTCGAGCATGACGACATCGGCGCCGGCGTCCAGCGCCTGGTCGAGTTCCTCGAAGGTTTCGACCTCGACTTCCACCGGCAGCTCGCGGGCGATATCGCGGGCCTCCCTGACCGCTGCGGCGATCCCGCCGCAGGCGGCAATATGATTCTCCTTGATCAGGAAGGCGTCATACAGGCCGATGCGATGATTGTGGCCACCGCCGCAGGTCACCGCATACTTCTGCGCCAGGCGCAGGTTGGGCAGCGTCTTGCGGGTGTCGAGCAGGCGCACGCCGGTGCCCTCGAGCAGGTCGACGCAGTGGCGGGTGCGAGTGGCAGTGGCGGAGAGGGTCTGCAGCAGGTTGAGCGCGGCGCGTTCGCCGGTGAGCAGGCTGCGCGCTGGCCCCTCCAGCTCGAGAAACGGCTGGCCGGCGCTGAGGCGGTCGCCGTCGGCGGCCAGCCACTGCAGGCTGACCTTGGCATCGAGGCGGCGGAACACCTCGTCGGCCCAGGCCACACCGCACAGCACGGCGTCTTCGCGGCTGATCACGCTGGCCTTGGCCCACTGGTTGGCGGGAATCAATTGGGCGGTGATGTCGCCCGGGCCGACGTCTTCGGCGAGCAGCCGGGCGGCGGCTTGGCGGATCTCTTCGGCGAGGGCTTGCTGATAGTGCATGACGGGCCTTGATGCAGGGTGAACGGGGGCGGTCGGGGTGTGCGACAATGCCCGTCAGTATAGGCAATTCAGCCATAGGAATCAGCCGTGACGCGAGCTGCTGACATTCGCGAGGGCTGGCTAGACGCCGTCCGACGCCTGCCTTCGCCCAATCGCAATGCGCGCCCCGCGGGGGAAGTCTCGGCGCTGGTGCTGCACTCGATCAGCCTGCCGCCGGGGGAGTTCGGCGGTGGCGATATCGAGCGGCTGTTCACCAATCGCCTCGATCCTGCGGCGCACCCCTATTTTGCCGGTATTGCCGCCCTGCGGGTCTCGGCGCACCTGTTGATTCGCCGCGACGGCGAGTGCGTGCAGTTCGTGCCCTTCGACGAGCGCGCCTGGCACGCCGGCCGTTCACGCTGGTTCGATCCTCAGCGTCGCTGTGAGCGGGTCGAACTCAACGACTTCAGCATCGGCATCGAGCTCGAGGGCGATGAGGTGTCGGCCTACCGCGAGGCCCAGTATCGCGTCCTGGCGCGGATCGTCACGGCGCTCTGCGAGCACTATCCGGCGCTGACGCCGGGCCGCATCACTGGCCATGCGCAGATCGCCCCGCTGCGCAAGAGCGACCCGGGTCCGGCCTTCGACTGGGCCTTCATGCGGCGCTGTCTGCTGGATTGCATGTAGTAACACTACACGTTGGCACTTTTCGGCTAGGCTTGGGGTGGGGCCTGCAAGGCCTTGTGCTGCGGCGCAATATCATATGTGGAATCAATTTCCATGACGGTTACAATTGGCAGGAGCCAGGCTTTGCGGTATCTTCATCGGCCTACGACGGGCTTTCTACGCGCCCCGCTGTAATCAAATTACAGCACGATTTTCCGGAGATATGACCCATAGAAGGTCATGCCCGCACTGAAGAGCGCCACATGCCCCTCCACATCACTGCGGTGAGGGCAGACCGACACAATATCTTCATTCGGAGAGACGTCTATGAGTCTGGAGGCAAGAGAAGATCTCGATCCGGTCGAAACCACGGAATGGATGGAATCCCTGGAATCGGTCCTGGATCGCGAGGGCGAAGATCGCGCCCAATACCTGTTGAGCCGTCTGGCCGACCGCCTGCGTCGTGACGGCATGCAGGTGCCCTTCTCGGTGACGACCCCTCATCGCAACAGCATCCCGGTGCATCGCGAAGCGCACATGCCTGGCGATCTGTTCATGGAGCGCAAGATCCGCTCGCTGATTCGCTATAACGCCATTGCCCAGGTGATCCGCAACAACAGTGCCAACCCGGGGCTGGGTGGCCACATCGCCAGCTTCATGTCGGCGGCGACGCTGTACGACGTGGGCTTCAACCACTTCTTCCGCGCGCCCAACGGCGACTTCGAGGGCGACCTGGTCTACATCCAGGGCCACGTGGCGCCGGGCATCTACGCGCGTGCCTTCCTCGAGGGTCGCCTCACCCAGGACCAGATGGACAAGTTCCGTCAGGAAGTCGACGGTGATGGCCTATCGTCCTACCCGCACCCGTGGCTGATGCCGGACTTCTGGCAGTTCCCCACCGTGTCGATGGGGCTTGGGCCGATCCAGGCCATCTATCAAGCCCACGTCATGAAGTACCTGCACTCCCGCGAAATGAAGGACATGCACGATCGCAAGATCTGGTGCTTCATGGGTGACGGCGAGTGCGACGAGCCGGAATCGCTGGGTGCCATTCACCTGGCCAGCCGTGAGCGGCTCGACAACCTGATCTTCGTCATCAACTGCAACCTGCAGCGTCTCGACGGCCCGGTGCGCGGTAACTCGCGGATCATGGACGAGCTTGAGGGCGTGTTCCGCGGTGCCGGCTGGAACGTGCAGAAGGTGGTCTGGGGCCGCTTCTGGGATCCGCTGTTCGAGCAGGACAAGAAGGGCGTGCTGCAGAAGCGCATGGACGAGGCGGTCGACGGCGACTACCAGAACTACAAGGCCAACGGCGGCGCCTATACCCGCGAGCACTTCTTCGGCAAGTACCCGGAGACCGCCGAGCTGGTCAAGGACATGTCCGACGAGGACATCTGGAAGCTCAACCGCGGGGGCCACGACCCCTACAAGGTCTATGCCGCCTATCACGCGGCGGTCAATAACTCCAACGGCCGTCCCACCGTGATCCTGGCGCACACCGTCAAGGGCTACGGCATGGGCGGTGGCGACGGCGAGGCCGCCAACGAGGCGCACCAGCTCAAGAGCATGGAGTACGAGGCGCTCAAGCGCTTCCGCGACCGCTTCGGCATTCCGCTCTCCGACGAGCAGCTCAAGGAGATGCCGTACTACAAGCCCGACGACGACTCGCCGGAAATGAAGTACATGCATCTGCAGCGCGAGCGCCTGGGTGGCTACCTGCCGCAGCGCCGCAGCGACTTCGAGGCGCTCGAGATCCCGGCGCTCGAGGACAAGACCTTCGCTTCCCAGATGGGCGGCTCCAAGGGCCGTGAAGTCTCCACCACCATGGCCTTCGTGCGAGTGCTCAATGGCCTGGTCAAGGACAAGAAGGTCGGCAAGCAGGTGGTGCCGATCATCCCCGACGAGGCGCGTACCTTCGGCATGGAGGGCATGTTCCGCCAGCTGGGTATCTACACCTCCGAGGGCCAGAAGTACGAGCCGGTGGATAAGGGCCAGATCATGTTCTACCGCGAGGATCAGAAGGGTCAGATCCTTGAGGAGGGCATCACCGAGGCCGGCGCCATGTCGGCGTGGATCGCCGCCGCTACCTCGTACAGCAACAACAACCTGACGCTGCTGCCGTTCTACGTCTACTACTCGATGTTCGGCTTCCAGCGTATCGGCGACCTGGCCTGGGCGGCAGGCGACCTGCAGGCGCGCGGCTTCCTGGTCGGCGGCACCGCCGGTCGTACCACTCTCAACGGCGAGGGGCTGCAGCACCAGGATGGCCACGGCCATATCCTGGCCTCGACCATCCCCAACTGCCGCAGCTACGACCCGACCTATGCCCACGAAGTGGCGGTGATCGTCCATGACGGCCTGAAGCGCATGTTCGTCGACAAGGAGAACTGCTTCTACTACCTGGCGGTGATGAACGAGAACTACGAGCATCCCGAGCTCGAGACGGTGCCCCGCGAGGACATCATCAAGGGCATGTACCTGCTGCGCGAGACCCAGGGCAAGAAGGGCCACGTCCAGCTGCTGGGCTCCGGCACCATCCTACGCGAGGTCGAAGCCGCCGCCGAGATGCTCAAGGAGGAGTGGGGCATCGGCGCGGATATCTGGAGCGTGACCAGCTTCAACGAGCTGCGTCGCGAAGCCCTCGAGGTGGATCGCCAGGCCTTCCTCAACCCCGAGGACGAGCCGGGCAAGCCCCACGTCACCACCTGCCTGGAAGGGCGCAAGGGCCCGGCCATCGCCTCCACCGACTACATGAAGCTGTTCGCCGACCAGGTCCGCGCCTGGGTGCCGACCGACTACCATGTACTGGGTACCGATGGCTTCGGGCGTTCCGACACCCGTGAGAAGCTGCGTCACTTCTTCGAGGTCGATCGCAAGTTCGTTACCGTGGCCGCGCTCAAGGCGCTGGCCGACCGCGGCGAGCTGGACCGCAAGGTGGTCAGCGAGGCGATCAAGAAGTACGGCATCGACCCCAAGAAGCCTAACCCGCTGATGGTGTGAGCCGTTGACCCGCTGATCTGGAACCGGCGGCGTGCCGCCATAGGCCCGCCGGTTCCGAGCACGATTTGGAAGGAGCGCGACCTTGAGTAGCGAAATCATCAAAGTCCCCGACATCGGCGGTAGCACCGATGTCGAAATCATCGAGATCGCGGTGTCCGCAGGCGACGTCATCGAGGCCGAAGACACCCTGATTACCCTGGAGTCCGACAAGGCCAGCATGGACGTGCCATCGCCCAAGGGCGGCAAGGTACTGAAGGTGCTGGTCAAGGAGGGCGACAGCGTCTCCGAAGGCGACGACATCGTCGAGCTGGAAGCCGAGGGCAGCGGCGATAGCGACGCCGCTGGCCAGCCGGCTGACAGCAGCGCTGATCAAGGCGCCGACGATAGCCAGGCGGCGGCCGAGAAGGCTCCCGCCGAGGAGAAGCCAGCGGCCAAGTCCGGCGCTGGCGGCAAGCAGACCGTCGAGATCAAGGTGCCGGACCTGGGCGGCTCCAGCAACGTGGAGATCATCGAGGTGGCTGTCTCGGAAGGCGACGAGGTCGCCGAGGAGGACACCCTGATCACCCTGGAATCCGACAAGGCCTCCATGGACGTGCCCAGCCCGCATGCCGGCAAGCTGGTCTCGCTCAGCGTCAAGGAGGGCGATACGGTCTCCGAAGGCGATGTGATCGGCAGCATGGAAATCAGTGGCGAAGGCGGTGAAGAAGCCGCACCGGCCGCCGCCGAGCCCGAGCCGCAGGCCGCCGAGGCCGAGCCAGAGTCGCAGCAGGAACAAGCTGCCTCCGGCGAGCCGGAGCGCCGCGAGATCCGCGTGCCGGACCTGTCCGGCTCGAGCGACGTGCCGATCATCGAGATCGCCGTCAGCGCCGGCGACGAGGTCGACGAGGAAGACCCGCTGATCACCCTGGAGTCCGACAAGGCCTCGATGGACGTGCCGAGCCCCTACAAGGGCAAGCTGCTGGAGCTCACCGTCAAGGAGGGTGACAGCGTCTCCGAAGGCGACCTGATCGGCTATATCGAGGTAGCGGGCAGCCAGCCGGCGCCCAAGGCCGAGCCGAGTGCGTCGAAGGCTGAATCACCCAAGGCCAGCAAACCGGCGCCGGCAGCGGCCGGCACGCCGAGCCCCGAGGCCCAGATGGTGGCCCACAAGCCCCGCGACGGCAAGCTGGTCCACGCCGGCCCGGCGGTACGCATGCTGGCCCGCGAGCTGGGCGTCGACCTGGGACTGGTCAAGCCCAGTGGCCCCAAGGAGCGGGTGCTCAAGGAGGATGTCCAGGCCTACGTCAAGCAGGTCATGGCCGGCAAGGCCGAGACTCCGGCAGCGGCGGCTCCCGCCGCGGCTGGCAGCGGCATTCCGCCGATCCCCGACCAGGACTTCAGCCAGTTCGGCGAGATCGAAGAGAAGCCGATGGGCCGCCTGATGAAGATGGGCGCCACCAACCTGCACCGCAGCTGGGTCAACCTGCCCCACGTCACCCAGTTCGACGAAGCCGACATCACCGAGCTGGAGGCCTTCCGCAAGTCGATGAAGGCCGAGGCCGAGGCTCAGGGCGCCAAGCTCACGCCGCTGCCGTTCCTGATCAAGGCGTGCGCCTTCGCCTTGCGTCAGTATCCGCAGTTCAACGTCAGCCTCAAGGCCGACGGCGAGACCCTGGTGTGGAAGAAATACGTCCACATCGGCCTCGCGGTGGACACCCCGGACGGTTTGATGGTGCCGGTGATCCGCGACGCCGACCAGAAGTCGCTGATCGAGTTGGCCAAGGAGAGCGTCGAGCTGGCCAAGAAGGCGCAGACCAAGAAGCTCAAGCGTGAGGAGATGACCGGCGGCTGCTTTACCATCTCCAGCCTGGGTTCGATCGGTGGCACCGCCTTCACGCCCATCGTCAACGCCCCAGAGGTCGCCATCCTGGGGGTCTCCAAGGCGCAGATGAAGCCGGTATGGGATGGTGGGGCCTTCCAGCCGCGGCTGATGATGCCGCTGTGCCTGTCCTACGACCACCGTGCGGTCAACGGTGCCGATGCGGCGCGCTTCACGGCGCTGCTGGGCCAGTTGCTGACCGATATCCGCCGCCTGCTGATGTAAGCGGAGCGCGCGGTAGTCGAGACGGCGCCTGCGGGCGCCGTCTTGCGTATGGGTCACCGCCAAGGCGACCGTCGGGCGCCAGACCAAAGTGCAACTTATTGTTCAACCTTATGTATTGAAAGCTTTTTTATAAAAAGTGGCAGGGCTCTTCGGCGAATGGTCGGCTTGTCTAGGCGACCCGCGCGGGGTATTGTCGCGCTAACTGTGCTTACCTCTGGTCATGACCCACATTTATAAAAACGTTTTCAACTCGTTCAAGGAGCAGTACCCATGCGTTTGATCCTGTTGGGCGCCCCGGGTGCCGGCAAAGGCACCCAGGCCCAGTTCATCTGCGAGCGTTTCAAGATCCCGCAGATCTCTACCGGCGACATGCTGCGTGCAGCGGTCAAGGAGGGCAGTGAGCTGGGGCTCAAGGTCAAGGAGATCATGACCAGCGGCGGCCTGGTGTCCGACGACATCATCATCGCGCTGGTCAAGGAGCGCATCGCCCAGCCGGACTGCGAGAACGGTTTCCTGTTCGACGGCTTTCCGCGCACCATTCCCCAGGCCGATGCCATGAAGGAGGCCGGGGTCAAGCTCGATCACGTGCTGGAGATCGCCGTGGCCGACGAGGAGATCGTCAAGCGCCTCGCCGGGCGTCGTGTGCACCCCGGCTCCGGGCGCGTCTACCACATCGAATACAATCCGCCCAAGGAGGACGCCAAGGACGATGTCACCGGCGAAGCGCTGATCCAGCGCGACGACGACCGTGAGTCGACGGTGCGCAATCGCCTGGCGGTCTACCACGAGCAGACCGCCCCGCTGGTCGACTACTATCAGTCGTGGGCCGAACAGGATCCCGAGGCCGCGCCGACCTACCACCGCGTGGAAGGCGTGGGCAGCGTCAACGACATTACCCGCCAGGTGATCGATGCCCTGGAGGGCTGACCCAGCCAGTTGTTGGTAGCTGCAACGGCCCGCATTTTGCGGGCCGTTGGCGTATAATCCCGGCGTTCGATTTGCCCACCGAGAGCGATGCCCCATGCCCACCCTGCTGGCGTTAGACGCCTCTTCGACTGCCTGTTCCGTGGCCCTCTGGCACCAGCCCGCTGGGCACGATGCCGACGTCGTGGCGCGTTTCGTCGAGGCGCCCCGTGAACACACCCGGCGGCTGATGCCGATGGTCGACGAGGTGTTGGCCGAGGCGGGCGTGGCGCTGGCCGACCTCGATGCCCTGGCCTACGGCCACGGCCCCGGCTCCTTCACCGGCCTGCGCATCGCCGCGGGGACCGCCCAGGGCCTGGCCTACGGGCTCGACAAGCCGTTGCTGGGGGTCTCGACCCTGGCCGGCCTGGCACTGGCCGCCCATCGCCGCCTGCACCTGCGTCATGTGCTGCCGGCCCTCGACGCGCGAATGGGCGAAATCTACGTTGCAGCCTACCGCTGCCACGATGGCGAGCTCACGCCGTTGGCCGCTGAGGCGGTCATGCCGCCCGAGCGGCTGACGCTGCCGCCCGGCCATGAGGAGGCCGACTGGGTCGGCGTTGGCTCGGGCTGGGCGCTGTGGCCGTCGATGCACGCCACCCTGCAGGTCGGCATCAGCCAGCATCTCGATGACTGGCAGCCCGCCGCCGAGGACCTGGTGCGACTGGCCGCCCAGCGCTACGCCGCCGGCGAGCGCGGCACGCCCGCTGCGGCCCAGCCTGTCTACCTGCGCGATCAGGTGGCGTGGCAGAAGAGCCGTTGAACGCGATGGCCGACAGCAGTGGGGTGATGGTCTGCGGCGAGGGCCTCGAGTCCCTCGCCGCCCGCTATGGCCTGGCTTGGCAGGCCGAGCAGCGTACCGGGCTGAGGCTGGTGCGCGAGGCCGGGGTACTGGTATTGGCCGGCGATGAAGGCCGATACGGCAAATCGCTCAAGGTCGATTTCGTGGGCGGCAAGGCCGGCCATCGGCGCCGCTTCGGCGGCGGCCGCGGCCAGCTGGTGGCCAAGGCCTGCGGGCTTGGCAAGGCCGCTGAGCCGTCGATCGTCGATGCCACCGCGGGCCTGGGTCGCGACGCCTTCGTGCTCGCCAGCCTCGGCGCGCGAGTGCTGATGATCGAGCGCGTCGCGGCGATTGCTGCCCTGCTCGAGGATGGCCTGAGCCGCGCTGCCAGCGAGCCTGAGCTCGCCGAGATTAACGCCCGCCTGGCGCTGGCCCACGGCGATGCCGCCCGCGAGCTGGCGGCGCTGGTCGCCGCAGCGCATTTCGCCCCCCAGGTGATCCACCTCGACCCGATGTTTCCCCACCGCGACAAGTCGGCGCTGGTCAAGAAGGAGATGCGGGTATTCCGCGAGCTGGCCGGCGACGATCCGGATGCGCCACGCCTGCTCGAGGCGGCGCTGGACGTCGCTACCCACCGCGTGGCGGTCAAGCGTCCGTGCAAGGCGCCACCCATTGCCGGCCCCGCGCCTGGCCACGCCATCGAAGGCAAGACCAGCCGCTACGACCTCTACGTTCACCGCTCGCTGCCGGCCTGAGTCTCGGGTGTCGCAGCGAGCTGCATCAGGCGCTGGCGCAGCGCCGGGTCGAACAGCTCGCGGGCACGCTGGGCGGCATCGACCAGGCGCGCGTCGTAGCACAGCCGCTCATCCTGCTGCCATAGCCAGCGCTCCTCGATCAGGCTGTCGACCAAGCCTGCGAACAGCCGCTGATCGAAGAATTCCGGCGCATCGAGCCCCGACAGCAGCGCCAGGCGCTCGGCAAGCTGGCGGCCGCGCTCGGCGAGGTCGTTGCGGCTCAGCTGGCCGCTGGGGGCAGCCAGTAGCAGGTTGAGCAGCAGGTAGCCACGCTCAAGGGTTGGCTGGATCAACTGGCTGAGCAGGCGTAGCTGCTCGAAGGCTTCGAGATGCGGGGCCGGGCGCTGCCAGCGTTCGCCGTCATGGTTCAGCAGGCCCTGGGCGGCCAGTTGCGAGACGGCCTGGCCCAAGGTCTCGCTGAGGTCTTCGGGCACGGCCAGGAAGAGTTCGCGGGCGATGATCGGCCAGCCCGGCGCTAGGCGCTCGAGCAGCTCACCCTGGTGCAGGGCGGTGTGGTTGCGGAAGGCAAACGCCACTAGCGCCGGACCGGCGAACAGGTGCAGCACATTGTTGCGGTACCAGCTGAGCCGCTCGGCCTGATCGGGACTGGCCAGTACCAGCTCGCCGAGCGCCTGGTCGCGGCGCTGGACCATGCCGAGCTCGGCGACCCGCGCGATCCACTGGGCGGGGTCGCCGGCGGGGCGCTGCGTTGCCGGGCAGCAGTCCGCCAGCAGCGCCAACTGACGGGACAGCAGCCGGGTCTCGATGGCGCGGTGAGGCGTGGCTAGCAGTACTAGGGCCACCAGGTTGACGGCGTTGAGCGTGGCGGCGGCGTTGATGCGCCGTGCCAGTTCGTCGCCGAGCGCCGGTACTGCCTGGCTGAGCCAGTTCGGACGGGCGCTGTGCTCGTGGCGCCAGCGAGGGGCGTGATGGTCGAGGAAGGCATCGGCGATCAGCGGTTCGCCGACGCTGACTGCGACGCGGCCGAAGGGCTCGCGCAGTTGCCTGGCGACTCGCAGCAGCCCCAGCGGCGACTCCTTGCGCTTCTTGCCGCCGTGCAGTTCGCGCTGATAGCTGCCGCCCTCGAGGATGCGCTCATAGCCGATATACAGCGGGATGAAGGCCAGCGGTCGGCTGGCGTCGCGGCTGTGCGAGCGCAGCGTCATGGCCAGCATGCCGGGCCGCGGCGGCAGCATGCGGCCGCTGCGCGAGCGGCCGCCCTCGATGAAGTACTCGAGTGGGTGGCCACGGGCGATCAGACGGTGAAGGTATTCGTTGAACACGGCTCCGTAGAGGCGGTTGTCCTTGAAGCTGCGGCGCAGGAAGAAGGCGCCGCCACGGTGTAGCAGCCCGCCGATCAGCGGCATGTCGAGGTTGCGCCCGGCGGCGACATGGGGCGGCATCAGGCCGTCGCGGTAGAGCACGTAGGAGAGCAGCAGGTAGTCGACATGACTGCGGTGGCAGGGCACATAGACCAGGGTATGGTCGCCGGCCAGCGCCTTGACCCGCTCGAGCCCCTGGACCTCGACACCGTCGTAGAGACGGTTCCACAACCGCGTCAGCAGCTGGTCCATGAAGCGCAGCACCGGATAGGACATGTTGGAGGCGATCTCCAGCCCATAGCGCCGCGCGCGGCGTTCGATGCGTCGCGGCGAACGGCGCTGGGCGCTGGCCACTTCCTGAATCGCCTGGCGCACCGCGGGGCTTGCCACCACGCCGTCGACCAGGGTGCGGCGGTGGGAGAGGTCGGGGCCCAGCACCCGGCTGCGCATGCGCCGGAAGTGCACCCGCAGCAGGCGTGCCGCCTTGCGGTTGGTGAGAGCATCGTCGCGACCGTCGCGCAGCTCGGCAAGGCGCAGCGGCGCACCGAAGTGCACCTCGACGTTGCGGCCGTTGACCAGCACCGACCACAGCCGGCGCAGGCGCCCCACCAGCTGCCAGTCGTCGTCGGCGAGCAGCTTGGCCAGGCCGAAGCGCTTGCCCGGCGCGCGGCTCCAGAAGATGCTCACCGGCACTAGTTGGACATCGCTGCCCGCGGCGTGGTCGAGGTGCTGCAGCGCGCCGAGGAAGGGCGCGCGGTGCGTGCGGCGCCGCCAGCGTCGGCGCGGCGGACTGAGGCTCAGGCGCGCAGGGTGCGCCTGCCCGGCCAGGGTTAGGGTGGCATCGGCGTCGGGCAGGCCGTGCTGGCGGCACAGCTCGCCGAGCAGCGCCGCATCGGAGCTGGCGGGATGCGGCAGTACATAGAGGGTGGGCAGTGCCGGGTCGAGGGCCAGGCTCGCCGGGACGGGTTCGATCAGGCGTACCTCGACCCAGCGTGACAGCAGCCAGCGTAGCGGGTGTCGCAGAGCGTTCGCGGCCATTCCTTTGCCTTGTCGCGGGATGTCGGCACCAGTATAGCGGCGGCGCGGGCCCCGCTGCAGCTTTCGTTGGGCCGGCAAACGTGCGTCAATGCCGATTGACCACGGGGAGGATGCGCATGCGCGGGGTATGGCGAGAGGGCAACCGTTTCACGCTGCTGGCAGAGGCCAAGTGCTTCATTCCGGAAATGTTCAGCGCCATCGAGGCGGCCCGGGAATCGATACTCATCGAGCTCTACCTGATGGAGTCGGGGCGGCTGGCCAGCGGCCTGATCGATGCCCTGGGGCGAGCCGCCGAGCGCGGGGTCAACGTGATGCTGATGCTCGACGGCTACGGTGGCATGGGCCTGGCCGATGACGATCGCCACGAGCTGCGTGAGCGCGGCGTGGCGCTGCGCTTTTTCAACCCGCTGGGCTTTCACTCGCTGGCCCGCAATCTCAGCCGTGACCATCGCAAGGTGGTAGTGGTCGACGGCGAGGTGGCGTTTACCGGCGGCTTCGGTGCCGTGGATGAGTTCCTCGACGCCTGGTACGAGGTGGCGGTGCGTATCGAGGGGCCGGTGGTGGCCGACTGGGTGCGGCTGTTCTCGCGGGTTTGGGACTCGCCACTGACCCGCGGCGACGGCGCGGCACGGCTGGTGCGCCAGCTGACGGTTGTGCCCCGCGATGGCGACGACTACCAGGGCATGCGCGGTCGCGTGGTGTGGGGCCAGGGCTATCGCTACCAGGCCATCCGCCACTCGCTGCATCAGCAGGTCTCCTCGGCGCGCCAGCGCATCTGGATCTGCACCCCCTATTTCGTGCCGACCCTGTCACTGCGCCGACGGCTGGCGCGGGCCGCGCGGCGCGGCGTCGACGTGCGCCTGCTGCTGCCCGGCGATGCCCACGACCATCCCGGCGTGCGCTACGCCGGGCAGCGCTTCTACGGCCGCCTGCTGCGCGCCGGAGTGCGCATCTTCGAGTTCCAGCCGACCTTCATCCACGCCAAGTTCTCGCTGGCCGACGACTGGTGCACCCTGGGCTCGTGCAACTTCGACCACTGGAGCCTGCACTGGAACCTGGAGGCCAACCAGGAGGTGGACGACCGTCGCTTCGCCGAGGACGTGGCGGCGCTGTTCGAACGCAACTTCACCGCCAGCCACGAGATCGACCCCGTGCAGTGGGCTCAGCGCCCGCGCCTGCAGCGCCTCAAGGAGTGGCTGTTCGGTAGCCTCGATGGAATGCTGACGCGGCTGCGCTAACCACGAGCTACGAGCTAAACTGCTGCCCGACGCCCGACGCCCGACGCCCGACGCCCGACGCCCGACGCCCGACGCCCGACGCCCGACGCCCGACGCCCGACGCCCGACGCCCTTAACGCTTGCCGCGTCCGCCGCGGGCCTTCTTGCGCGGGGTGGGCTTGGGCTTTTCCGGCGGTACCCGGTAGTTGAGGTAGAGGTCGAGCACCAGCTCGGGCAGTTGCTGGACCAGCCCCTCGAGGCGCGTTGGGTCGACCATCTCGGCCATGTCGGGCTCGTCATCGAACAGCCCCGAGAGTGCCATGAACGGCAGCAGCAGCGCCGCTGCCCCCTCTTCGTCGCCGTCGAACCAGGCCGGTTCGTCGAGGAATACCGCCTCCATGAAGCCGGCGCACCAGTCGCCGATCGGCGTCTCCTCAGGGGGCAGGCCGGCCAGGGTCAGCTCGAAGGGCAGTTCCGGCAGCAGGCCCTGGTCGAGGGCCGAGACGGCGTTGGCCTTGAGCGCCTCGAGCAGGCCGATGATCTCGTCGTGCTCGGCGTCGTCGCTGAATGCCGGCTCACCGTGGAATAGCTCGCCGATCCATACCGCCGGATCGAGTTCGCGCGGCGCCACCGCCAGTGCCACCAGGTAGCCGTGGCTGCTGATCAGGTCGAGGGCGTCTTCGCCGACCCGCTCCGAGGCGAGGAAGTCATCGAGACGGTCGAGGGCGTCATCGTCGAGGAGCGGCTGGGGGGGCAGCGTATCGGACATGGGACTCTCTGGCTGGACGGCGGCGAATTGGCCGGTCATTCTAGCACCCCATGACCTTTTCAGCGCTCCCCGTTCCCTCTCGCGACCATCTCGAGGGCCTCGATGCCGCACAGCTCGAGGCCTGCCTGCAGGCTCAGGTCGAGGCCGCCTGGCAGCGCTGTCGCGAGGTTCACCCCGACCTGCCGCGGCCGCGGGTGTGGTGCGACCTGCGCGGCAAGAGTGCCGGCCAGGCCCACTTCGGCCGCGGCGGGCTGCGCTTCAACGCGCGCCTCTACGCCGAGAACCGCCAGGCCTTCCTGGCCGAGGTGGTGCCCCACGAGATGGCCCACTGGCTGGTCCAGCACCTCGACGACGGGCCGCGTGCAAGGCCCCATGGCCGTGAGTGGCAGACGGTGATGCGCCGGCTGTTTGCCCGCGAGCCCCACGTCACGCATCGCTTCGACGTCAGCCGTGCAAGCTCCGCGCCGCACTGCTATCGCTGCGCCTGTCGTGCCCACTTCTTTACCCCGCGTCGCCATGCATTGGCCCGTCGCGGCAGCCGCTATCGTTGTCGACATTGTGCTCAGACCTTGGTCTATGCGCCCCATGAGGCTGACGAAAAATCGTCATAAGTTACTGTTGTTAAATGGTTATTTGTTAATACCAATGTCTAAAAGGCGGACGCCCTGCAGGGGTATATGCTGGGTGTGTTTTTAGGGTCGACGCGCTGCAGCAAAATTCGCCGTCGGCAATCGTCATTCCATAACCACTCATGGACAGGGGTTAATCGATGACCGAACAGCAGCATGTCTATCCGGTGAGCGAGTCGTTCGCTGCCAATGCCTGGGCCGACAACGAAAAATACCTGGCGATGTACCAGCAGTCGGTCGATGCACCCGATGCGTTCTGGGCCGAGCAGGCCAAGCGGCTCGACTGGATCAAGGCGCCGACCAAGATCAAGAACACCTCCTACGCCTCCGACAACGTCGACATCCGCTGGTACGAAGATGGCACCCTCAACGCCTCGGCCAACTGCCTCGACCGCCACCTGGCGACGCGCGGCGACCAGCCGGCGATCATCTGGGAGGGCGACGACCCCAACCTGTCCAAGACCATCACCTATCGCGAGCTCCACGCGCGGACCTGTCAGCTGGCCAATGCGCTCAAGTCGCTGGGCGTCAAGAAGGGCGACGTGGTCACCCTGTACATGCCGATGATCCCCGAAGCGGCCATGGCGATGCTGGCCTGCGCGCGGATCGGCGCGATTCACTCGGTGGTGTTCGGCGGCTTCTCGCCGGATGCCCTGGCCCAGCGGGTCATCGACTCGCGGTCCAAGCTGGTGATCACCTCCGATGAGTCGGTACGTGGTGGCAAGCAGGTGCCGCTCAAGGACAACGTCGACGCCGCCCTGACCCGTGACGGCACCGACGTCGCCGAATCGGTGTTGGTGGTCAAGCGCACGGGTGGCGATATCGACTGGCACGAAGGCCGCGACGTGTGGTTCGACGAGTTGGTCGACCAGCAGTCCAGCGACTGCCCCGCCGAGGAGATGAACGCCGAGGATCCGCTGTTCATCCTCTACACCTCCGGTTCCACCGGCGCGCCCAAGGGCCTCAAACACACCACCGGCGGCTACCTGACCTTCGCCAGCCTGACCCACCAGTACGTCTTCGACTACCAGGAGGGCGAGGTCTACTGGTGCAGCGCCGACGTTGGCTGGGTCACCGGCCACAGCTATATCGTCTATGGCCCACTTGCCAACGGTGCCACCACCCTGATGTTTGAGGGGGTGCCGAGCTACCCCACCAATGGCCGCCTTGGCGAGGTGATCGACAAGCACAACGTCAGCATCCTGTATACGTCGCCTACTGCGATCCGCGCGCTGATGGCCCACGGCGACAAGGTCATGGACTCCAGCAAGCGCACCAGCCTGAGGCTGCTGGGCTCGGTGGGCGAGCCGATCAACCCCGAGGCCTGGGAGTGGTTCCACCGCGTGATCGGCAACGGCAAGTGTCCGATCGTCGACACCTGGTGGCAGACCGAGACCGGCGGCATCATGATCACGCCGCTGCCGGGAGCCATCGATCTCAAGCCGGGCTCGGCGACGCGGCCGTTCTTCGGCGTGCAGCCGGCGCTGGTCGACAACGAGGGCAACATCCTTGAGGGTGCCACCGAAGGCAATCTGGTGATCCTCGATGCCTGGCCGGGCCAGGCGCGGACCATCTGGAACAACCACGAGCGCTTCGTTCAGACCTACTTCTCGACCTACGAAGGCATGTACTTTACCGGCGACGGCTGCCGCCGCGACGAGGACGGCTACTACTGGATCACCGGGCGTGTCGACGACGTGCTCAATGTCTCCGGGCACCGCATGGGCACCGCCGAGATCGAGTCCTCGCTGGTCGCCCACTCGGCGGTGGCCGAGGCCGCGGTGGTTGGCTTCCCCCACGATATCAAGGGCCAGGGCATCTATATCTACGTGACCTTGACTGACGGCAGCGAGCCCAGCGATGCGCTCAAGAAGGAGCTCACCCAGTGGGTGCGCAAAGACATCGGACCGATTGCCTCGCCGGATATCATCCAGTGGGCACCGAGCTTGCCCAAGACACGCTCGGGCAAGATCATGCGCCGTATCCTGCGCAAGATCGCCGCCAACGAGTGCGATGGGCTGGGTGATACCAGCACCCTGGCCGATCCCACCGTGGTCGACGACCTGATCGAGAACCGCGCCAACCGCTGAGCGGCGACGTGAACGGCGAGCGCTATGTGAATAGCGCTGCCGTCTACAGCGAATGCCGGCCGTAGCAAGCCGGCATTTTCATGTCTACCGGCGATGCCTGATGAAACCGCGTAGGGTTGAACGTGCGGGCTTGGGATTCTTCATCGCCATGGGGTAACATGCCGTGTAACAATGGCGAACCCGCCCCTAGGCGCCGAAGGGGCGGCCGCGCGTTGGCAATGGCCGCGCGTTCGCGATAAGAGGAACCGGAGGAGTCTCAATGGCCTTTGCCCAGAAATTCATCGTCGCCGATGACCATCCGCTGTTCCGTGCGGCGCTGACCCAAGCGCTGCGACAGCTGGCTCCCCAGGCCGAGATCGTAGAATCCGATACCATGGAGGCGACTACCGAGGTGGTCACGCGGCATCCGGACGCCGATTTGATCCTGCTCGACCTGCATATGCCAGGGGCGCATGGCTTCTCCGGGTTGATCCAGTTGCGTGGTCAGATGCCCGACATCCCGGTGGCGGTGGTCTCAGGCAGCGACGAGCCCTATGTGGTGCGGCGCGCCATCGACTACGGCGCCTCGGGCTTCATTCCCAAGTCGTCGTCGCTATCGCTGATCGCCGAGGCGGTGGGCGAAATCCTCGACGGCGAGGTGTGGCTGCCACCGGAACTGGCCGAGGCGCTGGGCGAATCCAACGAGGAGGAGACCAAGTTCGCCGAGGCGATCGCCTCGTTGACGCCGCAGCAGTTCCGCGTCCTCAACATGCTTACCGAAGGCCTGCTCAACAAACAGATCGCCTATGAGCTCAACGTCTCGGAAGCCACTATCAAGGCTCACGTGACGGCGATCCTGCGCAAGCTGGGCGTGCACTCGCGCACTCAGGCGGTGATCGCCGCGCAGAAGCTAGAGGTCGAACCGCCCAAGGTGGAGTCCTGATCAGCGCTTCGCGCTTGAAGAAGATCGCGGCTGTGCCGCTGGAAGAAGGAAGATCGGCGCTTCGCGCCTGGAAGAGTGAAGAAAAACCTTGATTAGGGGGTAGGGGGCGCTAGGCTATCTTCCCTCTTCCCTCTTCCCTCTTCCCTCTTCCCTCTTCCCTCTTCCCTCTTCCCTCTTCCCTCTTCCCTCTTCCCTCTTCCCTCTTCCCTCTTCCCTCTAGGCACTCGGCGCCCGGCTGGCCTGCAGGGTGCGGGTCAGCAGGGCGCGTAGCGCCGCCGGGCGCACCGGCTTGAGTAACAGCTGGTAGCCGGCGCGGCGCACCTCCTCGGCGACCTCGTCGGTGCGGTCGGCGGTGATCACGATGCCCGGCACGGCGCCGTCGAGGCGCTCGGCGAGGGCCTCAAGCGCCATCATCCCGGTGACCTCGTTGTCGAGGTGGTAGTCGGCGAGGATGGCATCCGGGTCTCCCTCCAGGTGGCGCAGGATCGACTTGGCGCCGCCGATCGAAGTGGCGGTGAACACCTCGCAGCCCCAGCCGCTGAGCATCGCCTTCATGCCCTCGAGAATCAGCGTCTCGTTGTCGATGCAGATAATCTTGGCGCCGGCCAGCTTGTTGCCACTGCGGCGTGCCGGACGCTCCTCGTCGCTGTCACGCGGCGCCTGGGCGTCGACCAGCGGCACGCTGACCGAGAACACCGTGCCGACCCCCTCCCAGGAGCGCACCTGGATCGGGTGGTCGAGCACTCGGCTCATGCGGTCGGCGATGGACAGCCCCAGGCCCAGGCCCTTCTCGCTCTCCTTGTGCCGCGAGGCCTGATCGAGGCGGCGGAACTCCTGGAAGATCTCCGAGAGCTTCGACTCGGGAATCCCGGGGCCGGAGTCCCAGACCTCGATGGAGAGGCGCTGGCCCCGGCGGCGGCAGCCCAGCAGCACGCGGCCGTGCTGGGTGTAGCGAATCGCGTTGGAGAGGAAGTTCTGCACGATGCGGCGCAGCATCTGGGCATCGCTGTCGACCCAGCAGCCGGTGGTGACCACCATCAGGTCGAGGCCGCGCTCCTCGGCCATCACTTCGAACTCGGCGCGCAGCGGGCGGATGATATCGGCCAGCGCGAAGTGGCTGCGCCGCGGCGTCAAGGCGCCGGCGTCGAGCTTGGAGATATCGAGCAAGGTGCCGAGTAGCTCCTCGGCGGCCTGCAGCGAGTTGTCGATATGCCCGATGGTGCGCTTCATGTCCTCGGCGTCGACCTCCTGGGCCAGCGCCGAGGTGAACAGCCGTGCGGCGTTGAGCGGCTGCAGCAGGTCGTGGCTGGCGGCGGCCAGGAAGCGGGTCTTGGAGGCGTTGGCGTCCTCGGCCACCTGCTTGGCCTGGCGCAGCGCCTGCTCGGCCTCGGCGCGCACGCGGTTCTCCTGGCGCAGCGCGGCGTTGGCTTCGGAGAGCGCCTGGGTACGCTCGCGGACCCGCTCCTCAAGGTTCTCGTTGGTCTCCTTGAGGGCTATTTCGGCCAGGCGCCGCTCGGTGATGTCCTGGTACAGCGAGAAGAAGCCGAGGATGGTGCCGCTGTCGCCGAAGTGCGGTGTATAGGTGACTAGCATGTAGCGAGTGCCGCCGTCGCCGTCGTCCAGCGAGATCTCGAAGCTGACCCGTTCGCCGGCCAAAGCGCGCTTCATCCACGGCGCGCGGTCGCGGGCAATGTGTGACGGCATTACCGTATCGACGCGCTCGCCGATCACCGCGTTGCGGTCGATGTTGAAGGCCTGCTCGTAGGCGCGGTTGGTGAAGAGGTAGCGGCACTCCTTGTCGAAGTAGGCGATCAGCGCCGGCACGTTGTCGGTGTAGATGCGGATGTTGTTCTCGGAGCGGATCAGCGCTTCCTCGATGCGCTTTTGCTGGGTGATGTCCTGGTAGGTGTAGACGAAGCCGCCGCCGGGCATCGGGTTGCCCTGCACCTCGAGCACGGTGCCGTCCTGGCGGTAGCGCACGTAGCGGTGCGGGTGGCCCTGGCGGATGTTGTCGATCAGCAGCTCGACGTGCTCCTCGGGGTCGCCGGGGCCGTACTCGCCGTTGTGGGCGTTGTAGCGGAAGATCTTGTCGATCGGTGCGCCGACCCGGATCAGGTGGTCGGGGAAGCGGAACAGCTCCAGGTAACGCTGGTTCCACACCACCAGGCGCAGGTTCTGGTCGACCACGCTGATGCCCTGGTTGATATTCTCGATGGTGGCCTGCAGCAGGGCGCGGTTGAACTCCAGCACCTGGGAGGCCTCGTCGACGATCGAGATCACATCCGAGATGCCGATGCCGCGGCCCTGCAGCGCCGAGTTGACCACGATGCGCGCCGAGGAGGCGCCGAGCACCGAGGCCAGGAAGCGCTCGGTGAACTGGATCACGTCGATGGAGGCGCGGGCGGTATCCTCCAGCGGCTTGCCGGTGCGCCGGGCGTAGTCGTCGAAGGCCCGCGACACCTGGCCGGCACCCAGGAAGCGCTCGCACAGCACCTTGAGGTCGCCCACGGTGGTGGCGCCGGTCCAGGGCCGGTTGACCGAGGTCTGGCGGGTCTCGACGCTGTCGACGAACAGCGAGGCCTGGATACGTTCGACCACCCGCTGGGGGGTCATCTGCGAGACGAAGATATAGAAGAACAGGTTGAGGCCCAGCGACAACATCACGCCGTGGGTGAAGCTGTCGCCGATATTGAGGCCGAACAGCTGGGTAGGTGCCAGCCAGTTGATGCCCAGCGGGCCGCCGACGAGCCACGCCTGGGGCAGCACGCCGGCGGTGATCAGGGTCGGCATCAGCAGGGTATAGGCCCAGATAGCGAAGCCGATGTTCATGCCGACGATCACCCCGAGGCGGTTGCCGCGCTTCCAGTAGAGGCCGCCGAGCAGCGCCGGGGCGAACTGGGCGGCGGCGGCGAACGACAGCATGCCGGTGGAGGCCAGGGTGCCATATTCGGCAATCAACTGATGAAAGCCGTAGGCCAGCGCCAGGATGGCGACGATGGTGATGCGCCGTGCGCGCAGCACCAGGCGGCCGTAATCGCGGGGCTTGGTATCGAACCAGCGTAGCCGGAATAGCGCCGGGATCACGATCTCGTTGGAGATCATGATCGATACTGCCACTGCGGCGACGATCACCATGCCGGTGGCCGCGGAGAAGCCGCCGATGAAGGTCAGTAGGGTCAGCAGCTGATTGCCGGTGGCCATGGGGATGGCCAGAACGAAGGTGTCGGGTGCGACGTCGCCACCCGGGAACATGATCAGCCCCGCGGCGGCCAGCGGCAGCACGAAAAAACCGATCGCCACCAGGTAGAGCGGGAACAGCCAGCGCGCCTTGGTGGCATCGTCGCGATGGGTGTTCTCGACCACCGCGACGTGGAACTGCCGCGGCAGGCAGAAGATCGCCAGCATGGCCAGCAGGGTCTGGGCCCAGAAGCTACGGCCGAAGTCCTGGGCGGCGAGCTGCTGCTGCAGCTGCATCTGCTGTTCCGCCTGGCCCAGCAGGTCGCCGAGTCCGCCGAACAGCCCCCAGGTGACGTAGGCGCCGAGGATCAGGAAGGCCAGCAGCTTGACCAGCGACTCGAAGGCGATGGCGTGTACCAGTCCTTCGTGGTGCTCGGTGGCGTCGGTATGGCGGGTACCGAACAGGATCGCGAACACCGCCATCACTGCCGCTACGTAGAAGCCGGTGTCGGCGAACAGCGGCGTGCGGGTCATGTCCGAGGTGTCGGTCAGCACCATGAACGAGGTCGATACCGCCTTCAACTGCAGGGCGATATAGGGCAGGGTGCCGATCAGCGCTACCAGGCTGGCGAAGGCTGCCAGCGACTGGGTCTTGCCGTAGCGCGAGGCGATGAAGTCGGCGATCGAGGTGACGTTCTGGTGCTTGGCGACGCGAATCATCTTGGCCAGCACCGGCCAGAACAGCAGGAAGGTGAGGATCGGCCCGACGAAGATGCTGGCGAACGACCAGCCCGAGGTCGCCGCCTCGCCCACCGCGCCATAGAAGGTCCAGGAGGTACAGTAGATGGCCAGCGCCAGGCTGTAGATCACCGGGCGTCGGCGGCTGGCGCCATGCAGCCTGGCATGGCGGTCGCCGCGCCAGGCGATGGCGAACAGCACCGCGATATAGGTCAATGAAATGCCGATCAGCAGCCAGCCGGCGAACATGCATCCTCCCCTTGATCTGCAAGCATTCTAGAGCAATGGCGCGGTGGCCGTCGCCGGGGCTCAGTCAGCGTTGCACACCGCCTGGTAGAGCGGGTCGCCCTCGGCGAGGTTGCGCAGCGCCGAGAGCCGCGGTTGGCGTGGCTCGCCGGTCAGCGGTACCAACTCCTGTGTGGAGCAGTTCATCAGGTAGGCTTGATGGGTGACGAGATCCATGTAGTGGCGCTCGAAGCGGTAGCGGATGAACTCCACCAGGCGTTCGCCGTCACTGTCAGTGACCGACAGGTTGGCCTGGTCGACCACTTCGAAGGCGTTGGTGATGGGGAAGAAGTAGGTCCAGGGCCGCCAGAAGGCGCCGCCATGTTCCACCGTTATCACCTCGGCGGAGTCGGGCAGCTGCAGCTGCTTGTGGCTGTACCAGGAGTACTCGTGGTGGATCTGATAGCCCAGTACCCCGAGGCCGGCACATGCCGGGATGATCCAGCGCGGCAAGCGCTTGCCACTGAGAAAACGCAGCAGCAGCCCGACGCCGGCGGCGCCGAGGCCGGCAAAGGCGGCTGCAATCAAGTGCCATATCATAGAAAACCTTTCTGAAAGCAGTCGGGCTTCCCAGGGGGAAGCCCGACATGTTGCGGTGAACGAGCCCCGGCGCCTGGCGCCGGGGGCCATTATGGCCTAGTGGTCGATGGCACCACCAGCACCTTTGGGATAGCGCACGCTTTCCACCAGCTCCTGGATCTCCTTCGGCGGCGGCGCGGTGACGCTGCAGACCGCAAAGGCCACGGCGAAGTTGATCATTGCGCCGACCGCACCGAACGACAGCGGTGAGATACCCAGGATCCAGTTCTCCGGAGTATTTGGCAGCATGTTGGTGCCGGACATGAAGAACCAGCCGAGGTAGGTGAAGATGTACAGCAGGGTGGCGCCGAGGCCGGCCAGCATGCCGCAGATCGCACCGGTGCTGTTCATGCGCGTGGAGAAGATCCCCATCATCAGCGCCGGGAAGATCGAGGCGCCGGCCAGGCCGAAGGCCAGTGCCACCACCTGGGCGGCGAAGCCTGGCGGGTTGAGGCCCAGGTAGGTCGCCAGCAGGATGGCACCCGCCATCGAGATGCGTGCCGCCAACATCTCGCCCTTCTCGGTGATATTGGGGTTGATGGTCTTCTTGATCAGGTCGTGACTGATCGCCGAGGAGATCGCCAGCAGCAGGCCGGCTGCGGTGGAGAGGGCAGCGGCGATACCGCCGGCGGCGATCAGGCCGATGACCCAGCCCGGCAGGTTGGCGATTTCCGGGTTGGCGAGAACCAGGATGTCGTTGTTGACCTCCAGCTCGTTGCCTTCCCAGCCGCGTGCCTCGGCGGTCTCTTCGAAGTCCGGGTTGGCATCGTTGTAGAGCTGGATGCGG
The DNA here is from genome assembly GCF_010977575.1 of Halomonas socia. GTDB lineage: Bacteria > Pseudomonadota > Gammaproteobacteria > Pseudomonadales > Halomonadaceae > Franzmannia > Franzmannia socia. Next base: position 456,861 of record NZ_CP048812.1, on the reverse strand, counting down.
CCGTCATCGTTGTGGTCGGTGAACTCGATCAGCCCGGTGTTCTCCCAGGTGATGATCCAGTCCGGCCGCTCGGCATAGACCAGTGCGTTATCTATCGCCTCTTCGTAGTTCTCGACCTGGTCGGCTGCCTCGGGATAGACCGTGGTCAACAGGTTGAGACGTGCCATCGAGGCCACCGCCGGAGCGGTCAGATAGAGGATGGCGATAAACACCAGCGCCCAGCCCGCCGACCAGCGTGCATCGGCCACCTTGGGCACGGTGAAGAAGCGAATGATGACGTGGGGCAGACCGGCGGTACCGACCATCAGCGACAGGGTGAACAGCACCATGTTGAGCTTGTTGTCGACGTCGGCGGTGTAGTCCTCGAAGCCCAACTCGTTGAGCACCGAGTTGAGTTTCTCGAGCAGCGGTAGGCCCGACTCGGTATGGGTACTGAACATGCCGAACATCGGGATCGGGTTGCCGGTGAGATGCAGGGCGATGAAGATGGCCGGAATGGTGTAGGCCACGATCAGCACGATGTACTGGGCGACCTGGGTATAGGTGATGCCCTTCATGCCGCCGAATACCGCGTACAGGAACACGATGAAGGCGGCGATCCAGATGCCCCAGGTGTTGCTGACCTCGAGAAAGCGCGAGAAGGCCACCCCGGCGCCGGTCATCTGGCCGATGACGTAGGTCACCGAAGCCACGATCAGGCACACCACCGCCACGGTACGCGCGGTGTTGCTATAGAAGCGGTCACCGATGAAGTCGGGCACTGTGAACTTGCCGAACTTGCGCAGGTAGGGGGCCAGCAGCAGCGCCAGGATCACGAAGCCGCCGGTCCAACCCATCAGGTAGGTCGAGTTGGCATAGCCCCCCGAGGCCAGCAGGCCGGCCATGGAGATGAACGAGGCCGCCGACATCCAGTCGGCGGCGGTGGCCATGCCGTTGGTGATCGGGTGCACGCCGCCGCCGGCGACGTAGAAGTCCTTGGTCGAGCCGGCGCGAGCCCAGATCGCGATGCCGATGTAGAGGGCAAAGGAGGCGCCGACGAACAGCAGGTTGATGGCAAACTGACTCATGTCTGCTTACTCCCCCAGGCCAAACTGGGCATCGAGCTTATTCATGCGCCAGGCATAGAAGAAGATGATGCCGATGAAGGTCAGGATGGAGCCCTGCTGAGCGAACCAGAAGCCCAGGTCGGTGCCACCAATGGGAATACCGGACAGCAAGGGGCGCAGCAGAATGGCGAAGCCGTATGACACCAGCGCCCAGACAATCAGGCAGCCGGTTATCAAGCGCACGTTCGCCTTCCAGTATGCAGCGGCATTGGATTTATCATCTGCCATTGTGAAGCTCTCCACGTGTGTTGGAAGTGTTGGTGTGGTGATGAGAGTTGGTGTAACCCAGCAAGGCAATCGCACCTATCGAACGCTGGTCGTGTCGTCATCCACAAGTATATGACTAACGTCGACCCTGTCATCTACGTGAGATTGCCCTGCATGATTCACGACTGATAGTGGTCAATAGATGCCTAAAAATAAATCCCAGACTTTGGTATCACGCCTTTTGTTGATGTCTATTTGAACATTATTTTTTCACTTAAATCAATGTGTTGTTCGATCTATCGAAAATAACTTGGGCGGCTGGGCGAGGCACTATAGGACGATGGTATAGCGTCGCTTGGCGGCACTTTATACCAAAGGCGACGCCTCATTGAACGATAGTCTAGCTGTCGGCGGAGTCTCTGGCTTTGTTATTCTGTGGATACGAAAAAATATAAGTAAGGCAGGGTTAACCGAAAGTATACAAGCGGAAAGTCTTACGCGTTTTCGAGGTTGCTACCATGGTCGATGTCGATCTTTCCCAACCGCCATTCACGCTGCTCGATGACGCAGGACGTGAGCGGGTACGTGGCGGTGTCGACCTGGCCTATTTCGACACTCAGGAAGTCATCCTCGATGCCGGCCAGCCCGGGGAATTCGTGTTCATGATCCACAAGGGCGAGGTGGCCGAACTCGACCCGACCATGCCGGCAGCGGCAGCGCGGATCGGTCACTACACCGCCGGCGACCTGTTCGGTGCGATTAGCATCCTCAATGGCAAGAGTCGCTACCGCTTCCAGGCCGAGCAGGAGAGCCTCTGCTATCTGCTGCCCAAGGCGTTGTTCCAGCGGCTGTGCGATGACTACCCGGCGTTCGCCGAGTTCTTCCGCCAGAGTCTGACCCACAAGGCGCGCCTGCTGACCGAACGGCGCGCCGAGGGCGGAGTGACCATGGCCGGCTTCATGCTGGCACGCATCGGCGAGTGCATGCGCGAGCCGCTGGTGGTCGATCAGGCGACCAGCATCTTCGATGCGGTGAGCACCCTCAATGCCAGTCACGCCGACAGCCTGCTGGTATGCGATGGAGAGTGCGACGGCGAGCGCTTCGGCATGGTCACCAAGACCGACCTGCTCAACGCCGTGGTGATCGAGGGCCTGGACCAGCAGCGTCCGGCCATCGAGGTGGCGCATTTCGAGCTGGTCACGGCCAGCGCCGAGCAGTATCTGTTCGAGGCGCTGGTGCGCATGACCCGCCATGAAGTAGCGCGAGTGGTGGTGGTCGAGGAGGGCAAGCCGGTGGGGGTGGTCGAGCTCACCGACGTGCTGAGCTTCTTCTCCAGCCGCAGCTACGTGGTCAGCCTGCAGGTCGAGCAGGCCGATAGCCTCGACGAGCTGGCCCGCGCCAGCGCGCGTACGCCGGAACTGGTGCGCGCGCTGATGGCCCAGGGCGTCAAGCTGCGCTTCGCCATGGGCCTGCTGGCGGCTCTCAATGGCCGCATCATGGCCAAGGCGTGGGGCTTCGTCATCGATGCGGCCCATCGCGACGCCAGCTGCCTGATCGTGATGGGCAGCGAGGGGCGCGGTGAGCAGATTCTCAAGACCGACCAGGACAATGCGCTGATCCTGGCCGACGGCCACGCCTGGCCGGAGTGCGAAGCGCAGATGCGCGAGGTCACCGATACCCTGATTCGCCTCGGCTACCCGCCGTGTCCGGGCAATATCATGGTCTCCAACCCCGACTGGGTGGGTAGCGTCAGCGAGTGGCGCGAGCGCATCGCGCGCTGGGCCGCACGCCGCGACGGCGACAGCCTGATGAAGCTCGCCATCATGCTCGACGCCCACGCCGTGGCGGGCCAGACCGCGCTGCTTGAGCAGGTGCGCGACGAGCTGTTCGAGCGCTGCCGCCGCGACGAAATCCTGCTCTCCTATTTCGCGCGCACCGCGCTGCGCTTCTCCACCCCATTGACGCTGTTCGGCTCGCTGAAGAAGCCACAGCACGGCATCGATATCAAGAAGGGCGGTATCTTCCCCATCGTCCACGGCGTGCGAACCCTGGCGCTGGAGCGCGGCATTCGCGCCACTTCGACCCTCGATCGCCTCGACGCCCTGGCCGAGGATGGCCGTCTCGAGGCCAATTTCGCCGAGGACCTGGGCGAGGCTCTGGCGCTGTTCACCGAGCTGCGCCTACGTCAGCAGCTCGAGCGTGACGGCGACGGCGAGGATGCCAACCGCGTGGTGGTGCAGCAGTTGTCGTCGCTGGAGCGCGACCTGCTGCGCGAGGCGCTGCACATGGTCAAGGACTTCAAGCAGCGGCTGTCACAGCGCTTTCATCTGGAATACAGCTGAGGCTCCGCTGAGGCCTAGACAACGACGATAACCGAGCCATGGAGGTTCTCATGCTGCGCGCCCTGCGCCGAGCCAGCGACCGACGTCGTCATGCCGAAGGCGAGTATGGCTGGCTGTTTCACCCCTATACCGGCAACGAGATGGTGGCCATCGACTGCGAGACCACCGGCCTCGATACCCGCAGTGCCGAGCTGGTATCGATCGCCGCGGTCAAGGTGCGCGACGGCCGGGTGCTGACCAGCGAGTCGCTGGACCTGCGCCTGCAGCGTCCGGCCAGCCTCAACGGTGACTCGATCCGTATCCACGGCCTGCGCGGCATCGATCTGGCCGGCGGCGACTGTGTCGAGGAGGCGCTGGACAAGCTGCTCGACTTCATCGGCAACCGGCCGCTGATGGGCTGGTGCCTGGACTTCGACATAACGATACTCAACCGCCACCTGCGCCCGCGCTTCGGCTTCGACCTGCCCAATGCGCTGATCGAAGTCTCACAGCGCTACGTGCGTGACCTGCGGCGCGCACATCCCGAGATCGAGCCCAATCTGCGCTTCGAGGCGGTGGCCAAGGCCCTCGACGTGCCGGTGATCGGCCGCCATACTGCGCTGGGCGATGCGGTCACCGCGGCACTCATGTACCTGCGCCTGGAGAAGGGCGCGATGCGCGGCGACTGACGTCGTTGCGCGGCGATGGTAAGATGGCCGGCCATTTCCGGCCCCGATGCTGCGATCATGTCCGAGATACTTCCTCCCCAGGCGGCGGGCGTCAGCGACGCCCGCGACAAGCGTGAGTTCAACAAGCTGCAGAAGCGCCTGCGTCGTCAGGTGGGCAACGCAATCATCGACTACGGCATGATTCGCGACGGTGACAAGGTCATGGTCTGCCTGTCCGGTGGCAAGGACTCCTACACCATGCTTGAGATCCTGCGCAGCCTGCAGCGCAGCGCGCCGGTGGATTTCTCGCTGGTGGCGGTTAACCTCGACCAGAAGCAGCCCGGCTTTCCCGAACACGTGCTACCCGAATATCTCGACGGCGTCGGCGTCGATTACCATATCCTCGAGCGCGACACCTACTCGGTGGTCAAGGAGAAGACCCCCGAGGGCAAGACCACCTGCGCGCTCTGCTCGCGGCTGCGACGCGGCTCGCTGTACGGCTTCGCCGAAGAGATTGGCGCCACCAAGGTGGCGCTGGGCCACCACCGCGAGGATATCCTCGAGACGCTGTTTCTCAACATGTTCTTCGGCGGCAGCCTCAAGGCGATGCCGCCCAAGCTGCTCGCCGACGATGGCAAGAACATCGTGATCCGCCCGCTGGCCTACTGCCGCGAGGCGGACATCGCCGAGTTCGCCCGACGCATGGCGTTCCCGATCATCCCCTGCAATCTGTGCGGCTCGCAGCCCAACCTGCAGCGCCAGGTGGTCAAGGAGATGCTCGCCGAGTGGGAGGCCAAGCACCCCGGGCGGCTCGAGACCATGTTCAAGGCGGTCACCAACGTGGCGCCGTCGCAGCTCGCCGACCGCGAGCTGTTCGACTTCGTTGGGCTCGAGGACAAGCAGACGCGGCTGCAGGCCAATCGTATCGAAGCCTTCGATCTGGCCCGCCAAGCCTAATCGTCCAGTTTGCTATATAGATGCACAGCGCCCCCGCCAATTGCTCGGCGGGGGCGCTGTGGGTTTCGCGGCGGGGGTGGCTAGAGGCAGCCGTCGCCCTCGGCGAGAGACTCGAGTGCTGCCAGGTCGAGGATATTGACCTCGCGGCCGGCCACCGCCAACAGCTGCTGCTGCTGGAAGCGGCCGAGGATGCGGCTGACGGTTTCCACCGCCAGGCCCAGGTAGTTGCCGATATCGGCGCGCGACATCGACAGCCGGAAGCTGTAGGCGGAGTAGCCGCGGCGGCGGAAGCGATTCGACAGTCCGATCAGGAAGCTGGCCAGGCGCTCGTCGGCGGTCTTGCGTGACAGCAGGCGCATCATGCGGCGGTCGTCGCGCATCTCCTTGCTCATGCTGCGAAACAGCTGCGCGCGCAGCTCCGGCAACTGTTCGGAGAGATGGTCCAGGCGGTCGAAGGGGATCTCGCACACCGTGGTGGTCTCGAGGGCAGTGACCGTGCCGGGGTAGCGTTCGTCGTCGATGGCGTCGAGGCCGACCAGCTCGCTGGGCAGGTAGAAGTTGGTCAGTTGGTCCTCGCCGTTGCCCTCGCTGGCCAGCTGCTTGAGGCTGCCCGAGCGCACCGCAAACACGCTGGTGAACGCCTCGCCCTGGCGGAACAGCGTCTCGCCCTTCTTGAGCGGCGCGCGGCGGCGGATGATGGCGTCGAACTGGTCGACGTCGGAGAGCTCCAGGGCCAGCGGCAGGCACAGCGAACTCAGGCTGCAGGTCTGGCAGCGCGTCTCATGCAGGCGCGCGCTTTGCGGGGCGGTGGCGGGGGGCGACATGACCTCCTCCTGAGTGGTGGCACACCCATTAGTATGGCGGATCGCGGTGTCTGGGCAAAGGATACTTTCCGGCATGATCAGACAATCCTCGAGTAGCGCGGCCCCTGGCCTGGCGTGAGATGGGCGTCGAAAGCCATCGCCAGATGGCGAATCAGCAGCTTGCCGATCGGGGTGGCAATCAGCGTCGGGCCTTGGCGGGTCACCAGGCCGTCGCGTTCGGCACCCTCCAGCTGGCGCAGACTGTCGGCGAAGTAGCGCTCGGCGTCGATGCCGAAGCGAGTACCGAGCTCGGCCAGGTCGAGGCGCATGTCGCACATCAGGCGCTCGATGGCGTAGCGTCGGCGCAGGTCGTCCTGGCTCAGGCGCACGCCGCGCCGGGTCGCCAGGCGTCCGGCATCCAGCGCCGCCTCGTAGCCGGCCAGGTCGCTGGGGTTCTGGGCATAGAGGTCGTCGACCCGTGAGATCGCCGAGACCCCGAGGCCCACCAGGTCGCTGTCGGCGTGGCTCGAGTAGCCCTGGAAGTTGCGCTGCAGGGTGCCCTGGCGCTGGGCCACGGCGAGGCTGTCGTCGGGGCGTGCGAAGTGGTCCATGCCGATATGCATGTAGCCGGCGGCCTCGAGCATGTCGATGGTGGTACGCAGGATGGCGAGCTTCTCCTCGGCGCTGGGCAGGTCGGCCTCGCTGATGCGTCGCTGCGGCGCGAAGCGCTGCGGCATGTGCGCGTAGTTGAACACCGAGAGCCGCGCCGGGGCCATGTCGATGACCTGCTCGAGCGTCGCGGCGAAGCTGTCGCGGGTCTGGTGAGGCAGGCCGTAGATCAGGTCCATGTTCAGCGAGCGGAACCCCAGCCGCCGTGCCTCGTCGACCAGGGTTTCGGTGAGCACCCGCGGCTGTACGCGGTTGATGGCCTTCTGGACCCGCAGGTCGAGGTCCTGCACCCCTAGGCTGATGCGGTTGAAGCCCAGCGCCTGCAGGTGGCGCAGGGTCAGCATATTGGCTTCACGGGGGTCGATCTCGATGGCGTAGTCGCGCTGCGGGTCGCCGCTCAGCCCGAAGCGGCTGTGCAGGCGGTCGACCAGGTCGCTCATCTGGTCGAGGGTCAGGAAGGTCGGCGTACCGCCGCCCCAGTGCAGCTGGCTGACTGGCCGCGAGGTATCCAGGTGGCGCGCGGCGAGCACCATCTCGCGGTCGAGCCTGGCCAGGTAGGGCTCGGCCAGGCGGGTATTCTTGGTGGCGATCTTGTTGCAGGCGCAGTAGAAGCAGATCTTGCGGCAGAACGGCACGTGCACGTAGAGCGACAGCGGCCGGCCGCCGGCATTGCTGCGTGACAGCGCATCGGCCAGCGCCTCGGCGCCGATGCCGTCGTGAAACGACAGTGCGGTAGGGTATGAGGTGTAGCGCGGCCCGCTGACGTCGTAGCGGCGAATCAGCGCCTCGTCCCAGGCGGAGGACGCCGCCGCCTGGGGCGGTGCGATGGGCGTGGCGTAAGACATGGTGGGCACTCCTGACGAGGATCTTGCGCCCATGCTAGCGTCGGCGCAGCGCGGCGATCTTGCGTTGGGTCAAGTCGAGGTCAGTTGGTGCCGGCGCCCCTCGCTATGGTTGTGAAGCTGCCCCGTCGTTCAGTGTCCCGCGCTACCGGGAAGGAGCCGCCATAGCTGCCATAGCGCAAAGGCGATGATGCTCAGCGCGGCCACTGCGCGGGTGGTGGGGTGGCGGATCAGCCGCGCCAGGCCGTGGGCAGCCATGCCGGTGGCCAGCACCGCGGGCAGGGTGCCGAGCCCGAAGGCAGCCATCAGCGTTGCGCCCTGCAGGGGGCTTGCCAGGGTCAGGCTCCAGGCCAGCATCGAGTAGACCAGCCCGCACGGCAGCCAGCCCCACACCGCGCCCAGCGCCACCGCCTGGGGGATCTTGACCACCGGCATCAAGCGTCGGCCGTAGGGCTCGATATGGCGCCACAGGCGCCGGCCAAGCCGCTCGACGACGAGCAGGCCCTTCCACCAGTTGGCGATGTACAACGCCATCAGGATCAACATGATGGCGGCCAGCAGCTGCAGCACCAGACGCACTTCGCCAGCCAGGCCGCCGACCAGGGTGCCAAGCCCGGCGACCAATGCGCCGGCGACCATATAGCTGGCGATACGGCCCAGGTTGTAGCCCAGCAGCAGGCCGCCGAGGCGCGCCGGATGGCGCATGCTGGGCGGTACGGCGAAGGTCAGCGCGCTCATGATGCCGCCGCACATGCCGATGCAGTGGGCGCCGCCGAGCAGGCCGAACACGAAGGCGGCCGCCAGCGGTGGGAGGTCGAGGCCGGTGGGATCCATCAGTGCGGCGGGTCGTCCTGTTGTCGCGAGGCGTCTCGGGCGGCGGCCTGGTCGCGGCGGCGCTGACGCTCTTCAGGGGTGAGGTCGTTCTCGTCCTCGTCGAACAGGATACGGTGGGCGGGGCCCTCGAGGTCCTCGAACTGATCGTTGCGCACCGCCCAGAAGAACGCCCAGACGGCCAAGGCCAGCAGGATCAGCGTCAGCGGAATCAGCAGATAGAGAATCGTCATGCGGGCTCCGGTGAGGGGATGGGCGATGCGGGGCTGCGCGGCTGCATGTGGGTCAAGCGCAGGGCGTTGCCGACCACCACCAGTGAGCTTGCCGACATGCCCAGCGCCGCGACCCAGGGCGGCACCACGCCGAGGGCGGCAATCGGCAGCGCCGTGGCGTTGTAGCACACCGACCAGATCAGGTTCTGGCGAATGATGCGCCGCGTGGCGCGGGTCAGCTCGATGGCCTCGACGATACGCCCCAGGCGGGGGCTGAGCAAGACGGCATCGGCGCTGGTGCGGGCCAGGTCGGTGGCGCCATTCATGGCGATCGAGACGTCGGCGCCAGCCAGCACCGGTACGTCGTTGATGCCGTCACCGACCATCACCACCTGCTCGCCGTCGGCCTGGTAGGCCTCGATCCGCGCCAGCTTGTCCTCGGGGCTGGCGCCGGCCTGCCAGTCGTCGATGCCGAGCTGGGCGGCAAGCGCCGCCACCGAGGCCGAGGTGTCCCCCGACAGCAGGCTCACTGCCAGCCCTTGGGCCTTGAGCCCCTCCACGGTGGACGCAGCGTCCTCGCGCAGGTGGTCGCGCAGGCCGAACCAGGCCAGTGGTTGTCCGTCGGCGGCGAGCAGCAGCCACTGGCCGTCGCTGGGTGGCTTGAGGTCGTGCTCGGGGGCGGCGAAGGCCGGCTTGCCGAGGCGGTAGCGCTGGCCGTCGATGTCGCCTTCGAGGCCCAGCCCCGGGCGACTTACCACCTCGCTGGCGCGCAGCGTGGCCAGCCGGTGGGGGCGAAACGCCCGCGCGATGGGGTGTTCGGAGTGAGCCTCTAGGGCGGAGGCCAACTGGCGCAGACGCGTGGCATCGAGATGCTCGACCAGCGGGTGGGTATCGACCAGCTGCACTTCACCGCGGGTCAGGGTGCCGGTCTTGTCGAAGATCACCCGGGTCGCCTGGGAGAGCCCCTCGATGGCGTGGGCGCGGGTCACCAGCACGCCGCGCCGCCGCAGCTGGCCGTGGCCGGCGGTGAGCGCGGTGGGGGTGGCCAGCGCCAGCGCGCAGGGGCAGGTCACCACCAGCACCGAGAGCGTCACCCACAGTACCCGCGAGGGATCGATGAACCACCACACCGCGGCCACACCGACCACCACCACCAGCAGCCGCAGCACGAACAGGTGCGCCATGCGTGCGGCGGCCTCGGCGATCTTGGGGCGGCTGGTGAAGGCGCGGTCGGTGAGGTCGACGATGCTCGCCACCCGCGCCTCGCGGCCGGCGTGGGTGACGCGCACGGTGAGCGGGCTCTCGACGTTCTGGCTGCCGCCGGTGACGCTGTCGCCGACGCCGCGGGTGATCGGCAAGTACTCGCCGCTGAGCATCGATTCGTCGAGGCTCGACTCGCCGGCCTCGATCACGCCGTCGGCGGGCACGCTGTGGCCGGGCTTGACCAGCACCCGGTCGCCGGGGCTGAGCTGGCTGGCGGGCAGGATGCGCTCCTCGCCGTCCGCGGTGAGGCGCACCGCCGACAGCGGCAGGGCACCGGACATGGCGTTGCCGCTATGGCCGCTGCGGCGCCGCGCGCGGGCCTCGACGTAGCGGCCGAACAGCAGGAAGCAGGTGAACATCGCCACCGAGTCGAAATAGACCTCGCCGACGTCGAAGATCACCGCATAGCCGCTGGCCAGGTAGGCGCCGCCGATGGCGATCGACACCGGTACGTCCATGCCCAGGGTGCGGGTGTGCAGATCGCGCAGCGCATTGCGGAAGAACGGCTGCGCCGAGAACAGCACCACCGGAGTGGCCAGGGCGAAGGAGAGCCAGTGGAACAAGGCATAGAAGTCGGCGCTGATCTGGCCCGGCTCGGCGACGTAGATCGGCACCGAGAACATCATCACCTGCATCATGCCCACCGCGGCGACGATCAGCCGCCGCACGTTCATGCGCTCCTCGTGCTGGAGGCGCGCCTGGGCGGCGTCCGGCTCGTAGGGCTGGGCGCTGTAGCCGATGGCGGCCATCTCGGCGAGGATCCGCGACAGCGACACCCGCGCCGGATCCCAGCTGACCCGCACGCGGTGGTGGCTGAGGTTGACGGCGCTGGCGGTGATGCCGTCGATGGCATTGAGGCGATGCTCGATCAGCCAGGCGCAGGCGGCACAGGTGATGCCGTCCACCGCCAGGGTGGCGGCCACGCCGTCGCCCTCGGGGTGCACGAACTGCTGCTGCAGGCCGGGGTCGTCGAACACTGCCCAGGTCTCGGCCTTGACCGCCTGGCGGTCGTCGGGACGCTCGGGCAGCTCGGTGCGAAAGCGGTAATAGCTGGCCAGGCCGCCGTCGACAATGGCATGCGCCACCGCCTCGCAGCCCGGACAGCACAGCGCATGGCGCTGCTCGTCGAGGCGGATCTGCCAGGGCGCGCCCGGCGGCACCTCACTGCCGCAGTGGTAGCAGTGGCTGGGCGCCTCGACGGCGAGGGACTCGCTCATCGGCGCCTCAACCGGCCCCGCCCGGGGCCAGTACGATAGCCTCGTCGACGGGGAAGGTCGCCTCGCCGCTCAGCCGCCACTCAGGGGTATCTTGGTCCGGCTGCAGCTGCAGGTACCAGCGGTAGGCGAGTCGTTCCTCGGCCTGGCCAACGTAGCGGCCGTCGTGCACGTGCTCGAGGGTGAAGGCCTGGTCGCGGTCGTCGCGGGTCGGGAACAGCAGCTTGAGCATCAGCCGCTCGGGCGGTCGTCGCCGACCAGGTCGAGGGTGATATCGCCGGTCTGGTCGTCGATGCGCAGGTCGCCGGCCAGCTCGAGTTCGGCGGCGCGCTGCTGCTTGGCCAGCACCATGTTGATGGCGCGGCCGTGTTCGTAGTAATCCTCCTGGACCATGCCGTCGGCGGAGCGTATCGCCAATACCGCCAGGGTCGAGCTGGCGGTGATCGAGGTAAACAGCAGGCCGAGCAGCAGCCAAGGCCAGAACTGCTTGTACCAGGGGGTGACGGGGGTAGTGCTCAAGACTATCTCCTGATCTGTCCGATAAAGCGCGACTCGCGCGTCTGGCTGATGCTGGCATCGGTCTGCGATACCAGGCGAACTTCGATGGTCTTGCTCGGCATGTCGATCTGCTCGGGGTCGAGGGTCAGCTCGATGACCGCCAGCCGCGAGCTGTTGGCGCCGATGCGCAGAGTGTCGTTGCCGACCAGGGTCAACCCTTCGGGGCCGTCGACGTGAATGCGATAGGTATGCTCGCGGTCGTCGAGGTTGCGCACGTTGAGGGTATAGACGTTGCTGATGCGGCCGTCACGGGTCTGCTGGTAGAGGCTGTTGCGGTCGCGCTCGAGATCGAACTCGAGGGGGACCCGCTCACTCAACGCCCAGGCGAACAAGCCCATCATGACCACCAGCGCGCCCAGGTAGCCGGCCAGGCGCGGGCGCAGGATATGCGTCTTGCCCCCCTCGAGGGCCCGTTCGGTAGTGTAGCGCACCAGCCCGCGCGGGTAGCCCATGCGATCCATCACGCTGTCGCAGGCGTCGATGCAGGCGGCACAGCTGATGCACTCGTACTGCAGGCCGTCGCGGATGTCGATGCCGGTAGGACAGACCTGCACGCACAGCTCGCAGTCGATGCAGTCGCCGAGCCCCTGGACCTTGGGGTCGGCATCGCGCTTGCGCGAGCCGCGCGGCTCGCCGCGGGCGGCGTCATAGGAGACGATCAGTGTGTCGCGGTCGAACATCACCGACTGGAAGCGCGCATAGGGACACATGTAGATGCACACCTGCTCGCGCAACCAGCCGGCATTGAGGTAGGTGAAGACCACGAAGAAGCCGACCCAGAAATAGGCCCAGCCGTGGGCCTCGAGGGTGGGCAGCGCCACCACCAGTTCGCGGATCGGCGTGAAGTAGCCGACGAAGGTCACACCGGTGGCCAGCGCAATCATCAGCCACACGGCGTGCTTGGCGGTCTTGCGCCACGCCTTGTCGAGGCTCAGCGGCTGGCGATCGAGCTTGATGCGGCGATTGCGGGTGCCTTCCAGGCGATGCTCGACCCAGATGTAGAGAAAGGTCCAGACGCTCTGCGGGCAGGTGTAGCCGCACCACACCCGGCCGGCAAACACCGTGATCAGGAACAGCCCGAAGGCGCAGATGATCAGCAGCCAGGAGAGCAGCATGAACTCCTGGGGATAGAAGGTGCCGCCGAGGATATGAAACTCCCGCGCCGGCAGGTCGAACCACACCGCTGGCCGGCCGCCCCAGGTCAGCCAGGGCATGCCGAAGAACAGCAGCATCAGCGCCCAGTTGGCGCTGCGCCGCAGGCGCTGGAACAGCCCCTTGATCTCGCGCACGTAGATATGTTGCCGGCTGGCGTACATGTTCTGCTGCACGCTGACAGGCGGGTGCTGGCCGACTGCCGGGTCGGGCGTGACGTCTCGGCTGGGAATCCGCTCGGACATGGCGATGTCACCGCGCGCACGGGGCGCTGAAACAGGAGGAGAAAGGGAATTGTACCGCCGACACGAGGCCGGAGAGGCCGGTGCGACCGCGGGCCGCACCCGCACTTGCCGGATAGCTTGCCGCTGGCGCCAGGCGGCGCCAGCCACGCATTACTCCTCGTCGTCGTCCAGGCTGAGGCTGTAGACGTAGGCGGCCACCAGGTGAACGCGCTCTTCGCCGATATAGGCTGCCTGGGCCGGCATATGGCCGTTGCGTCCGTTGCGCAGGGTCTGACGTACCGAATCGGCCACGCTCTGTCCCGGTGCCTGGTAGAGCCAGATGTCGTTGGTCAGGTTGGGCGCGCCCAGGGCCTGGTTGCCAAGCCCTTCGGCGCCGTGACAGGCGGCACAGGAGGCGGCGTAGATCGGCTGGCCCTGGCTTGCGCGCTCTTCGTCGTGGTCGAGCTCGGAGAGTGACAGCACGTACTGGGTGACGTTCTCGATGTTGCTGGCACCGAGCTGCTGCCAGGAGGGCATCAGGCCGTTGCGGCCGCGCACCAGGCTGGTGACGATGTCATCCGGCTCGCCACCGTACAGCCAGTCGCCGTCGGTCAGGTTGGGGAAACCGTAGCCGCCCTGGGCGTTGGCGCCGTGGCACACCGCGCAGTTGTTCTGGTAGATGCGCTCGGCGACGCGCATCGCCTCGGCGTCCCGCGCCAGCTCGGGGATCTCGATCTCATTGTACTGGGCGAAGATCGGTATGTAGCGCTCCTCGGCGCGAGCCACCTCGTCCTCCCACTGACCGACCTGAGTCCAGCCGAGAATGCCGCGGAAGTTACCCAGGCCAGGGTAGAGCGCCAGATAGCCCAGCGAGAAGATGATGGTGCCGATGAACAGCATGAACCACCAGCGCGGCAGCGGGTTGTCATACTCCTCGATGCCGTCGGCGGCATGACCGGTGGTCTCGACGTTGCCCTCGGCGTCGGGCACCTTGTCGGTGCGCCGGTTGGCGAACAGGATCCAGGCGCTGAAGGCGATGGTGCCCAGCGTGATGACGATGATCCAGGCGCTCCAGAAGCCGGAGAGGGAGTCATCCCAGAGATTACTCATGTGTTCTTGTCTCCCTTGTCGGTACGGGATTCGGCGTCGCGAGTGTCAGGCTCGCGGGCCGGGGCGCTGGCGTCTTGCGACTGCTCATCGTCATCGGCGAACGGCAGGTTGGCGGCCTCCTCGAAGTCCGGCTTGCGGCGCTTCGAGTAGGCCCACCAGGTGATGCCGAGAAAGGAAACCAGCACCAGAAAGGTGATGATGCCGCGAAAGGTTCCGGTATCCATGATCAACGAGTGCCCTCGAGCACGGTGCCAAGTTGCTGCAGGTAGGCGATCAGCGCGGTTATTTCCTGCTGGCCGCGCACCTCGGCGGTGGCGTTTTCGATGTCCTCGTCGGTGTAGGGCACGCCCATGCTGCGCAGTACTTGCATCTTGCGCGGGGTGCTGTTGCCATCGAGGGTGCGTTCGAACAGCCACGGATAGGCCGGCATGATCGACTCGGGCACCACGTCGCGGGGGTTGTACATGTGCGCGCGGTGCCAGTCGTCGCTGTAGCGGCCGCCGACCCGCGCCAGGTCGGGACCGGTGCGCTTGGAACCCCACAGGAAGTTGTGCTCGTAGATGAATTCGCCGGCCACGCTGTAGTGGCCGTAGCGCTCGGTCTCGGCGCGGAATGGGCGGATCATCTGCGAGTGGCAGCCGACGCAGCCCTCGCGGATGTAGATATCGCGCCCTTCGAGCTCCAGCGCCGACAGCGGCTCGAGGCCCTCGACCGGCTCGGTGGTGTCCTCCTGGAAGAACAGCGGCACGACCTCGGCCAGGCCGCCGAAGCTGATCACCACCAGGATCAGCACGGAGAGCAGGCCGACGTTCTTTTCGACAATCTCGTGTTTCATGCTAACGACTTCCCCGGGTTGCTCAGGCGGTCTGCGGCAGCGGCTGCTGGGCAGCGGTGCTACGCTTGATGGTCATATAGGTGTTCAGGGCCATCAGCAGCATGCCGGTGATCCAGAACAGGCCGCCGATCCAGCGCACGATGTAGCCTGGCCCGCTGGCCTCCACCGATTCGATGAAGGTATACATCAGGGTGCCGTCGGCATTGACGGCGCGCCACATCAGGCCCTGCAGGATGCCGTTGACCCACATCGCGGCGATGTACAGCACGGTACCGATGGTCGACAGCCAGAAATGCACGGCGATCAGCTTGACCGAGTACATCTCGGTCTGGCCGTAGAGCCTTGGCAGCAGGTGGTAGATCGAGCCGATGGTGATCATCGCCACCCAGCCGAGCGCTCCGGAGTGGACGTGGCCGATGGTCCAGTCGGTGTAATGCGACAGCGCGTTGACGGTCTTGATCGCCATCATCGGTCCTTCGAAGGTCGACATGCCGTAGAACGACAGCGCCACCACCAGGAAACGCAGGGTCGGATCGGTGCGCAGTTTGTGCCAGGCGCCGGAGAGGGTCATCATACCGTTGATCATGCCGCCCCAGGAGGGCGCCAGCAGGATGATCGACATGATCATGCCCAGCGACTGCGCCCAGTCTGGCAGCGCGGTGTAGTGCAGGTGGTGGGGCCCGGCCCACATGTAGATGATGATCAGCGCCCAGAAGTGCACGATCGACAACCGGTAGGAGTAGACCGGGCGCTCGGCCTGCTTGGGCACGAAGTAGTACATCATGCCGAGGAAGCCGGCGGTGAGGAAGAAGCCGACCGCGTTATGGCCGTACCACCACTGCACCATGGCGTCGATGGCGCCGGCGTAGATCGAGTACGACTTCATCATGGTCACCGGGATCGCCGCGTTGTTGACGATGTGCAGCACTGCCACGGTGAGAATGAAGGCGGCGAAGAACCAGTTGGCGACGTAGATGTGTGGTGTCTTGCGGATCTTGATCGTGCCCAGGAAGACGATGGCGTAGGTCACCCACACCACAGCCAGCAGGATGTTGATCGGCCACTCCAGCTCGGCATACTCCTTGGAGGTGGTGAAGCCCATCGGCAGGGTGATCACCGCGGCGACGATGACCGCCTGCCAGCCCCAGAACGTGAAGGCGGCGAGCTTGTCTGAGATCAGGCGCGTTTGACAGGTGCGCTGAACCACGTAGTAGGAGGTGGCGAACAGCGCCGAGCCACCGAAGGCGAAGATGACGGCGTTGGTATGCAGGGGGCGCAGGCGGCCGAAGCTCGTCCACGGCAGCCCGAGGTTCAGTTGCGGCCAGACCAGCTGAGCGGCCAGGATGACACCGATGGCCATGCCAACGATGCCCCAGACCACCGTCATGATCGCGAACTGCCGAACTACCTTGTAGTTGTAGGTCGGGTGTTCAAATGCTGTGCTCATGTCAGGTTCCCATCGAACGCGAGTGGGGGAGACGTTCCGGGCGCTAGTGTGCCCGGGCGCGGTCGCCCCCATGATGATGCAGATCAAGATATCGGGCGGCGATTCTAGCGCAGCCGTCGCCCAAGCTGAACATCCATTAACGCTTAAGCGTAGACCCTATCAGGAGATGAACGTGACCCACGGGCAGGGACGAAACGAGGTTGGCGTAGTACCCCAGCAGGTGGCGGAGTGGCTCGTCGAGGGGCGTCAGGGCACCCTCGAGGTGGTCGCTCACGGCCGTCTCGAGGTGACCGGCGAGGCACGCGTGGGGCGCCTGCTACTGGCCCACGGCGCAGGCGCCGGGCAGGATTCCACGTTCATGCAACGCTTGCGCGAGGCACTCGCCGAGCGCGGCGTGCAGGCGCTCGGCGTGGAGTTCGATTACATGCGTCGCATGCGTCAGGAGGGCCGCCGCCGGCCGCCGCCGCGGATCGATAAACTGGTCGATGAACTGGCTGCCTGGTGCGACATCGTGTCACATAATTCGCTGCCCGCTCCGTGGCTGGGCGGCAAGTCGATGGGTGGACGTGCGGCGAGTCTACTCGCCGCGCGTGACGAGGCCCCCGGGCTGGTGCTGTGTGGCTACCCGTTTCATCCGCCGGGCAAGCCGGACGCCACGCGGCTTGCCCACTGGCCGCTGCTGGCCTGCCCTATCCTGGTGCTGCAGGGCAGTCGCGATCCGTTCGGCAATCGCGACGAGGTCGAAGGCTATCGGCTGCCGGCGCAGACCCGGCTGCACTTTCTCGAGGACGGCGAGCACGACTGGAAACCGCGTAAGATGTCGGGTCGCACCCAGGCCTCGCTGATCGACGAGGCGGCCGAGGCGATCGCCGTGGCAATGCAGGCAAGTCGATGAAAGTCAACCAAAAGCGTGGCTGCTGGATGGTGGTCTTGATGAGCCTGGCATGATGCAAAAAGCGTTGACATCGAAACCGCGCGCTGTAGAATGCGTCGCCACGTACCGAGGGGTGGTTAGCTCAGTTGGGAGAGCACCAGCCTTACAAGCTGGGGGTCACTGGTTCGAACCCAGTACCACCCACCATCGCCCAGCGATGGGGCCTGAGACAGCAGGCTTGGCTACGTAGGAAACACAGCGGACCGGTAGTTCAGTTGGTTAGAATGCCGGCCTGTCACGCCGGAGGTCGCGGGTTCGAGTCCCGTCCGGTCCGCCAGTTTTCCAATCGGCAGTTCGCTGCCAGCAGCACCAGGCAAGATGCGCGCTCTGGCCGACAGGCCTTATCGCCACAGCGGACCGGTAGTTCAGTTGGTTAGAATGCCGGCCTGTCACGCCGGAGGTCGCGGGTTCGAGTCCCGTCCGGTCCGCCATGTCTGTGCCTGTCTTATTGTCGTACGCGTGGGTGATTAGCTCAGTTGGTTAGAGCACCAGCCTCACATGCTGGGGGTCACTGGTTCGAATCCGGTATCACCCACCATCGCGGACCGGTAGTTCAGTTGGTTAGAATGCCGGCCTGTCACGCCGGAGGTCGCGGGTTCGAGTCCCGTCCGGTCCGCCATATCGACAACCCCGAATTCTGCAGACCCCGAGCCGAGGCTTGGGGTTTTTGCTGTCAGCCCTCCTCGAACCACTCCATCAGTGTCGGAAAGACCTCCTGCATGGCGCTGGGGTGCGTCAGCATGTCGAGATGGCCGTAGTCGCGTTTGAGTCCCTGATGGCGTCCCAGGGTCACATGGCGCTGGCTGTGCGGGCCGCATTCCACGGCGAAGCGTGCCACATCGGCGGGGTGGCCCAGGGCACGATCCGCCGCCCCGGCGATATGCAGCACCGGCGGCAGGCCGCCCTCGGCCAGCGCCGCGGCATAATCGAAGCCGTCGCGGCGGTCGACCCATGGCCTGGGCCGCACCCAGTCGGCGCCCTGGTGATGGCTGCCGGCATATTCGTCGTCGCTGCCCCAGCGCAGCGCCCGCGCCGGCAGGTAGCCGCACAGCCCTCTCGCCAGCGGTGCCAGCCCCTTCCAGATCAGGTCGACGTAGAGCAGCCGCTGCGGGGTCCAGCTTTTCACGCTACGCTTGGTACCGAAGTAGGCTTGGCGACCGACTCGATCGCGCAGCATCGGAAAGCGTGCCAGGCTCGAGGCGAGCAGCACCCCACCCCAGGAGTGAGCGACCAGGTGCAGGCGCGCAGCGCCGGACAGCGCCAGGCAGGCCTCAATGGCCGCCGGGATCTCGTCGACGATGACGTCGGTCTGCTCCAGGGCGATGCCCCTCGTCGGTCGCGGCGGTGCCTCGCCGCGGCCGCGCTGGTCGGCGACGAACACCTCATAGCCCTGGCGGGCCAGCCACGGTGCCAGGCCCTTGCCCGAGCGGCTATGAAAGATGCGTCCCGATTCGATGGCGCCGTGCCAGCACAGCACCCGGCCGCGCGGCGTGCCCGCCGGGCGAAAGCGGGTGAGATGCACCGCGCCCACTGCGAGGGGTACGGCGTGGCGTTCGACGGGGCTGACGGCAAGATCGGACATGTGGGCTCCTTGGCAATGACGGAATGCCGCTACGGCCTTGGTAGGGATTGAGTCCCTGGCCGGCTCGTCTACACTCTCATCGCAGAATTGTCATACAGTTGTTTGAATTTTGCCGCAAGCGAGGCAGCCGCCGTGACCGACTATCCACACCTGTTCCGTCCCCTGCGCCTGGGCCGCGTGACGCTGCCCAACCGCGTGCTGATGGGCTCCATGCACACCAATCTCGAGGAGGCGCCGGACGGCTACGCGCGCCTCGCCGCCTTCTATGCTGAGCGTGCCCGCGCCGGGGTGGGGTTGATCGTTACCGGCGGCATTGCGCCCAACCCCGAGGGGGCGGTGTTCCAGGGCGCTGCCAAGCTGACCTGCAGCGAGGAGGCCGAGCGGCATCGGCCGGTGGTCGAGGCGGTGCACGCCGAGGGCGGGCGCCTGTGCCTGCAGATCCTACACGCCGGGCGCTACGCCTACTCCCCCGATCTGGTCGCGCCGTCGGCGCTGCAGGCGCCGATCAACCCCTTCACGCCGCGTGCGCTCTCCAGTGACGAGGTCGAGCAGCAGATCGACGACTATGTGCGCTGCGCCAGCCTGGCCCGCGACGCCGGCTATGACGGCGTCGAGGTGATGGGCTCGGAAGGCTACCTGATCAACCAGTTCCTGTGCCTGCGCACCAACCAGCGCGACGACGCCTGGGGCGGGGAGTTCGAGAACCGCATGCGCTTGCCGGTGGAGATCGTGCGGCGCATCCGTGCCGCCCTGGGCGACGACTTCCTGATCATCTTCCGGCTGTCGATGATCGATCTGGTCGAGGAGGGCAGCAACTGGGACGAGATCGTGACCCTGGGCCGGGCCATCGAGGCCGCCGGTGCCAGCCTGATCAATACCGGCATCGGCTGGCACGAGGCGCGAGTGCCGACCATCGTCACCAGCGTGCCGCGGGCGGCCTTCAGCGAGGTCACCCGGCGCATGAAGGCCGAGCTGTCGATTCCGCTGATCACCACCAACCGCATCAATATGCCCGAGGTGGCGGAGCGGGTACTGGCCGACGGCCACGCCGACATGGTCTCCATGGCGCGCCCCTTCCTCGCCGATCCCGAGTGGGTGGCCAAGGCCGCCGAGGAGCGCAGTGCCGAGATCAATACCTGCATCGCCTGCAACCAGGCGTGCCTCGATCACACCTTCCAGGGCAAACTGACCTCGTGCCTGGTCAACCCGCGCGCCTGCCACGAGACCGAGCTCATCATCGAACCTGCCTCCGAGCCGCGCGATGTCGCGGTGGTCGGCGGTGGCCCGGCGGGCCTGGCGACCGCAGTGACCGCGGCCAGCCGCGGCCACCGGGTCACGCTGTTCGAGCGCGCCGGCGAGCTCGGCGGCCAGTTCAACTATGCGCGCAAGATTCCCGGCAAGGAGGAGTTCGACGAGACCCTGCGCTATTACAAGGTGATGCTCGACAAGCACCGCGTGCGGGTGCGCCTCAACTGCGAGGCCGACGCGCATGCGCTGCGCGACTTCGATGCCGTGGTACTGGCCAGCGGCGTGCGGCCGCGGCGCCTCGAGCTTGCGGGCAGCGACCACCCCAAGGTGATGAGCTATGCCACGGCGATCACCCACCCCGAGCGGGTCGGGCGACGGGTGGCGATCATCGGTGCCGGCGGCATCGGCTTCGACGTTGCTGAGCTGCTGACCCATGTCGACCACCCGGCGCTGGATACCCACGCCTGGTGCGACGAGTGGGGAGTCGACCTGGGTGTGGCCGAGCGCGGCGGGCTCAAGCCGCGCCAGCGTCCCGAGGTGCCGCGCCAGGTGTTCCTGCTCCAGCGCAAGGCGTCCAAGCCGGGCAAGGGGCTGGGCAAGACCACCGGCTGGGTGCATCGTGCCGCGCTCAAGCAGCGCGGCGTCGAGACCCTGGCCGGCTGCGAGTACCTGGGCATCGACGATGACGGCCTGCACATCCGCCGCGACGGCGAGCGGCGCCTGCTCGAGGTCGACAGCGTGGTGGTGTGCGCCGGCCAGGAGTCGGTGCGCGAGCTGTTCGAACCGCTCAAGGCCGCAGGGGTCGCGGTGGAGATCATCGGCGGCGCCGATGAGGCCGCCGAGCTGGATGCCAAGCGCGCCATCGACCAGGGCACGCGGCTGGCGGCGCGGCTCTAATCCTCAATGCTATTCAACGAACTTGCTCGAGGAAATGCGCTCTGAGGGGTAGCGGGTCGCGTCGGGACGACTAGCGTTGAATCGGCGGCGTCCGGTATCCAACCAGCGCTGCCTAATTCTGTCTACGCTGATAGAGTCACCTCGCCCGGCATGAGGTTTGACGCTGCCGCCGAGGGTCCGCGCTTAAGGAGGCTTCGATGAGCATCTTCGATCATGTGCAGAACCGCTACGAACGCGTTCAGCAGGAAGAGATCAGCCTGCAGGAATATCTGGAACTGTGTCGCAGCGAGCCCACCGCTTACGCCACCGCCGCCGAGCGGATGCTGGTGGCCATCGGCGAGCCCGAGGTGATCGATACCGCCAAGGACTCCCGGTTATCGCGGATCTTCTCCAACAAGGTGATTCGCCGCTATCCGGCGTTCTCCGAGTTCTACGGCATGGAGGAGGCGATCGAGCAGATCGTCGCCTACTTCCGTCACGCCGCCCAGGGCCTCGAGGAGCGCAAGCAGATTCTCTATCTGCTGGGCCCGGTGGGCGGCGGCAAGTCGTCGCTGGCCGAGCGCCTCAAGCTGCTGATGGAGCGGGTGCCGTTCTATGCCATCAAGGGCTCGCCGGTGTTCGAGTCGCCGCTGGGGCTGTTCTCTCCCGAGGAGGACGGCGAGCTGCTCGAGAAGGAGTACGGCATCCCGCGCCGCTACCTGAAGAGCGTGATGTCGCCCTGGGCGGCCAAGCGGCTCAAGGAGTACGGCGGCGATATCTCGCAGTTCAAGGTGGTCAGGCTGTATCCGTCGCGGCTCAACCAGATCGCCATCTCCAAGACCGAGCCCGGCGACGAGAACAACCAGGACATCTCCTCGCTGGTGGGCAAGGTGGATATCCGCCAGCTCGAGCTCTACTCCCAGGACGACCCGGATGCCTACAGCTTCTCCGGCGGCCTGTGCAAGTCCAACCAGGGGCTGATGGAGTTCATCGAGATGTTCAAGGCACCGATCAAGGTGCTGCATCCGCTGCTGACCGCCACCCAGGAGGGTAACTACAACCCCACCGAGGGCATGGGCGCGATTCCCTTCGACGGAGTGGTGCTGGCCCACTCCAACGAGAGCGAGTGGCAGGCATTTCGCAATAACCGCAACAACGAGGCCTTCCTCGACCGCGTCTACATCGTCAAGGTGCCCTACTGCCTGCGTGTCACGGAAGAGATCAACATCTACAAGAAGTTGCTCGAGCACTCGTCGCTGGCCGAAGCGCCCTGCGCCCCCGATACCCTGCGCATGCTGGCGCAGTTCTCGGTGCTCTCGCGGCTCAAGGAGCCGGAAAACTCCAGCGTCTACTCCAAGATGCGCGTCTACGACGGCGAAAACCTCAAGGACACCGACCCCAAGGCCAAGTCGATCCAGGAGTATCGCGACTCGGCAGGCGTCGACGAGGGCATGGACGGGCTCTCCACGCGCTTCGCCTTCAAGATCCTGTCCAAGGTGTTCAACTTCGACAACCACGAGATCGCCGCCAACCCGGTGCATCTGCTCTACGTGCTGGAGCAGCGCCTCGAACAGGAGCAACTGCCCAAGGAGGCCCACGAACGCTACCTGCGCTATATCAAGGAGTACCTGGCCCCGCGCTACGTCGACTTCATCGGCAAGGAGATCCAGACGGCGTATCTGGAGTCCTACTCCGAATACGGCCAGAACATCTTCGATCGCTACGTGACCTACGCCGATTTCTGGATCCAGGATCAGGAGTATCGCGACCCCGAGACCGGCGAGCTGTTCAATCGCCAGTCGCTCAACGAGGAGTTGGAGAAGATCGAGAAGCCGGCGGGCATCTCCAATCCCAAGGATTTCCGCCACGAGGTGGTCAACTTCGTGCTGCGGGCACGCGCCCAGAACAACGGCATGAATCCCAGCTGGCAGTCCTATGAGAAGCTGCGCGGGGTGATTGAGCACAAGATGTTCGCCAACACCGAGGAACTGCTGCCGGTGATCTCCTTCAATGCCAAGGCATCGCAGGCGGATCAGCGCAAGCATGAGGACTTTGTGGCCCGCATGGTCGACCGCGGCTATACCGAGAAGCAGGTGCGCCTGCTCTCCGAGTGGTATCTGCGGGTTCGCAAGTCGCAGTAGGCCGAGGAGGTCGCCATGACCTATTTCATCGATCGGCGAGCCAACGCCAAGCACAAGAGCGCGGTCAACCGGCAGCGCTTCCTCGACCGCTATCGCACGCATATCAAGCGTTCGGTGGAGGAGGCGGTCAACCGTCGCTCGATCACCGACATGGAGCGCGGCGAGAAGGTCTCGATTCCCGCCCGCGACATCTCCGAGCCGGTCTTTCAGCACGGCCCGGGCGGTGAGCGCACCATCGTCGCGCCAGGCAACAAGGAGTTCGTCGAGGGCGACCGCCTGCGTCGCCCCGGCGGCGGTGGAGGCGGCGGGGCCGGCGAGGGCAGCGCCTCCAATCAGGGCGAGGGCATGGACGAGTTCGCCTTCAGCCTGACCCGCGAGGAGTTTCTCGACTTCGTGTTCGACGGCCTTGAACTGCCGCACCTGGAGCGCAAACAGTTGAAGGACCTCGATGAGGTGCGGCCGGTGCGCGCCGGGATCTCGCGCGACGGAGTCCCGGCGCGCATCAATATCGTGCGCTCGATGCGCGAGGCCCATGCGCGGCGCATCGCCATGCGCGCGCCGATTCGCCGCGCCCTGCGCGAGGCCCAGGAGGCACTCGACGCCGAGGAGCGCAAGGATGCCGTGCTACGCAACCCGGCGCGCATCGCTGAACTCAAGGCCGAGATCGAGCGCCTCGAGAAGCGCCTCGAGGCGGTGCCGTTCATCGATACCTACGACCTGCGCTACAACAATCTCACCAATCAACCGCAGCCCTCCAACAAGGCGGTGATGTTCTGCATCATGGACGTCTCGGGGTCGATGACCCAGGCCCACAAGGACATCGCCAAGCGTTTCTTCCTGCTGCTCTACCTGTTTCTCGAGCGCAACTACGAGAAGGTCGAGCTGGTCTTCGTGCGTCACCACACCGCGGCCAAGGAGGTCGACGAGGAGGAGTTCTTCTACTCCCGGGAGACCGGCGGCACCATCGTCTCCAGCGCGCTGGCGCTGGTCGACGAGATTATTGCCGACCGTTATCCGGCGGGGCAGTGGAACCTCTACGTGGCCCAGGCCTCGGACGGTGACAACTGGGACGACGACTCCACCACCTGCCGCGACCTGCTGCTCAAGTCGCTGATGCCGCGGCTGCAGTATTTTACCTACGTCGAGATCACCCCCCACGCCCACCAGGCGCTATGGGAGGAGTACGAGACGGTGGCGGCGCGCTTCCCGTCGCGCTTCGCCATGCGTCAGATCGTCGAAGGCAACGATATCTATCCGGTGTTCCGCGAGCTGTTCAGGCGTCGCGAAGAGGCCTGACGGCCCCCCGGGGGAGGAGAGTGCATGACATTACGCAAGCCTATCGCCAGCGGATCGGACTGGAACTTCGAGGTGCTCGAAGTCTTCGAGCGCGAGATCGCCCGGCTGGCCGACGAGTATCGCCTCGACACCTATCCCAACCAGATCGAGGTGATCACCTCCGAGCAGATGATGGATGCCTACGCCAGCGTGGGCATGCCGGTGGGCTATCATCACTGGTCGTTCGGCAAGCAGTTCCTGGCCGTGGAGCAGGCCTACCGGCGCGGCCAGATGGGCCTGGCCTACGAGCTGGTGATCAACTCCGACCCGTGCATCGCCTACCTGATGGAGGAGAACACCCTGATGATGCAGGTGCTGGTGATGGCCCACGCCTGCTACGGTCACAACTCCTTCTTCAAGGGCAACTACCTGTTTCGCACCTGGACCGACGCCTCCTCGATCATCGACTACCTGGTGTTCGCGCGAAAGTACCTCGCCGAGTGCGAGGAGCGTCATGGCGTGCAGGCGGTGGAGCAGCTGCTCGACGCCTGCCATGCACTGCAGAACTACGGCGTCGACCGCTACAAGCGCCCCTCGCCGATCTCCGCCGCCGAGGAGGCCCAGCGTCAGAAGGAGCGCGAGGCCTACCTGCAGGCCCAGGTCAACACCCTGTGGCGCACCATCCCCAATCTCGGCGGCAGCGAGCCCGAAGAGGCGCTGCCGAATGACGACGACCCGCTCGGCCTGCACCAGCATCAGCGCTATCCGCCGGAGCCCCAGGAGAACCTGCTCTACTTCATCGAGAAGAATGCGCCGCTGCTGGCGCCCTGGCAGCGCGAGATCGTGCGTATCGTGCGCAAGCTCGCGCAGTACTTCTACCCCCAGCGCCAGACTCAGGTGATGAACGAGGGCTGGGCGACCTTCTGGCACTACACCTTGATGCACCGCATGTTCGACGACGGCCTGGTCGACGAGGGGTTGATTCTCGAGTTCCTGCAGTCGCACACCGCGGTGGTCAACCAGCCCGATTTCGACAGTCCCCACTACGGCGGCATCAACCCCTATGCGCTGGGCTTCGCCATGTTCAGTGACATCAAGCGCATCTGCCAGGCGCCTACCGATGAGGATCGCGAGTGGTTCCCCGACATCGCCGACAGCGACTGGTTGGAGACGCTGCACTTCGCCATGCGCAACTTCAAGGACGAATCCTTTATCCAGCAGTTCCTGTCGCCCAAGGTGATTCGCGATCTCAAGCTGTTCAGCGTGGTCGACGACGATCAGGAGGAGATGCTCGAGGTCAGCGCGATTCATGACGAACGCGGCTATAAGCGGGTGCGCGAGGCGCTCTCGGTGCAGTACGCACTGTCGGTGCGCGAGCCCAATATCCAGATCTATGCCGCCGATATTCGCGGCGACCGCTCGCTGACCCTGCGGCATATCCAGGATCGTCGCCGGCCGCTGGCCAAGAGCGTCTACCCGGTGATACGCCACCTTCACCAGCTATGGGGCTTCACGGTGAAACTGGAGTCGCTGGAGGAGGGAGAGGTGGTGCGCCGCTACCAGTGGCCGTTGCCCGAGGAGGGACGGCGGGAGTCGGCCTGATACTCGTCGGTGTTCTCCCCGAGCGGGGGATGGAGACAAAAAACGCCGCACGAAGCGGCGTTTTATGGCGCTGGAACCACGCTGTATCAGCCCATTTCGACCCAGGACTGGCACCAGCCGGCCGGCTCGACGCTGTTTTCCGGGAACAGCGAGCAGCCTTCATTGGCCTCGGTGTAGAACATGCAGTTGTCGCAGCGCTCGCCCTCTTCATAGGCAGGGTGATCGCTGGCGTCGCTGGCATCCTCCACGTAGTTGAGGGCCTCGGCCTCGGGGGCGCTCGGGTCCAGGCGCGGCAGGCTGTCGGCGAAGGCGCTCTTCGACAGAATACCCGCACCCAGCGGCAGGGCGGCCATGCCCAGCAGACTGTTACGCATGAAGTCACGACGACTCTGGTTAGCCATGGTATCTCCTTATCATCCTTTATTGGGGGCTTCGTTACGCCCTGCCAGGGGCGGCGAAGACTCCCTTCACGGTGCTTGAGGGCGACCCAGGGGCCGTCCATGGTCGGGCGGTGTCCGCCTCTATAATGGGGCAAGCGTTGGCTGCCCCGCAGCGCAGGCCTCGAACATTGCGCGAGACAGACGCTATCCTACAACGAGCGAGCCCGTCATCGACCTGTATGTGACAGTACCCACGCCGTGCAGTTCGCCCTCATGCTAGAGCATCTGGCCGGCGTTTCGCGAATCTGCGTCGAGATGTCGCGCCAGGCGCGGCGCCACACTATCGAGTCAAGGAGATGTCATGCGTTATACCCAGTTCGCCTCGCCGTTCGGCGAGATTCTGCTGGCCGGTGATCGACACGGCTTGGCGCATCTGGTGCTGCTCGACGGCGAGGCGAGCCTCGAGATCGGTGACGACTGGCAGCGTGACGATGCCGGCTTCGCCGCCGCGCGTGACCAGGTGCTGGCCTATCTCGATGGGCGTCGGCGCAGTTTCAGTCTCGAGCTGGCGCCCCACGGTAGCGACTTCCAGCGCCAGGTGTGGGCGGCACTGCTGCGCATTCCCTACGGCGAGACGCGCACCTACGGTGAGTTGGCCAAGCGGCTGGGACGGGAAGGGGCGGCGCGCGCGATCGGCGCTGCCAACGGCGCCAACCCGCTGCCGCTGCTGATACCCTGCCACCGGGTGGTGGCCGCCGACGGCATGGGCGGCTACAGCGGCGGCGAAGCGCTCAAGGCGCGGCTGCTGGTGCTCGAGTCGTCGTTGCAGTGAGCGGCGGCGCTTGGCGCCCGAGGCACCGCTGGGGTAGGGTGTTTGGCATAACGTCCTGATTCGAATCGCTACGCAAGGATGCCGCCATGCCGTGGATCAAGTTCGTGCATATCGCCGCACTGGTCTGCTGGTGCGGCGCTCTGCTCTACCTGCCTGCACTGCTGATGGCCAGCGTGCGGCAGCGCGCCGATGGTGGCTTCGATCACGACGCGCCGCCAATGCCCCGCTACCTGTTCAACACTGCTGCCACCCCGGCGGCACTGCTAGCCATTGCCTCCGGTACCCTGCTGTTTCTGGTTCACGGCCTGACCGGTGGCTGGCTGGTACTCAAGCTCGCCGCGGTGGTCGGCATGGTGCTGTGCCATACGCTGTGTGGCTGGTTGATCCTGCGTGTCGAGCAGCAGCACCGGCGGGGGGTGTGGACGCTGAGCGCGCTGATTGCCACGCTGGCGTCACTGCTGATGTTGGCGGTCATCGCACTGGTGCTGTCCAAGCCGTTCGCCTGACGCCACTTATGAGGAGACGCCGAATGCAGCACTCGCCAGGGATACGGCCGCCGCGCTCAGTCGTCGACGTCGACCCCTACTGCATGCTCGTAGACCAGCTGGCCGCCCAGCCAGCCGGCCAGTGCGATCATCGCCGCGGTGAGCAGCGACAGGGCCAGCCCCCAGGGCAGCATGTCGCTGGGGTCGTCGAGCCGAAACAGCCAGTTGAGCGAGGCCAGCGAGAGCATCATCACGGCGATGATGGCGTGGCTCCAGCCGGTGACCAGGCGGCGTATGCCCTTGACCGTGACCAGATCGATGATACCCGCGACGCTGGCGATCCAGCCGCCGAAGGCGCCGACGCCGGCCAGCCACAGGCTGGCCCGGGCCCAGAAAGGATCGCCGCTGTAGAGGTAGCCCAGGTCGCTGGCTACCAGCGCCATCAGTGCGGCTACCGGGAAGTGGATCATCACCGGATGCAGCGGATGGCCGGCGAAGGAGGCGCGACTCCTGATCGAGCGTTGCGGCGTCTTGGGGGAGGAAGTGTTGGCCATGGTCGCGTCCTTTGCGCCAGCGATGCAGTAGGGATATCTGGCATTCAACGCGTCCCGCGGCAGTGGGTCAACCGTGGCGCGTGCTGCCTGGCGCCGTGGCTGGGGCTCATGCTTGCCGGCTGCAGCGGCGACCGCTCGATTCTCGACCCGGCCGGCCAGGCCGCCCGCGAGGTGGTCTGGCTGTGGTGGGGCATGCTGGCCTTCTCGACCCTGGTGCTGGTGGTGATCACCGCGCTGTGGCTCTACGCCTTCCGTGGTGGCCGGCGCGTGGCCCGCTCGAGCCGCGACGAGCAGCGCATCGCACGGCGCTGGATCATCGGCGGTGGGCTGCTGCTGCCGGGGCTGTCGATTGCGGTGCTACTGGTATTCGGCGTGCCCGTCGGACAGCGCATGCTGCCGCTGCCACTAGTCGACGGCCAGCAGGCCGAGCGCATCGAGGTGATCGGCCATCAGTGGTGGTGGGAGGTGCGCTACCCGGATGCCGAAGGCGGCGAGGTGGTGACCTCGAACCAACTGATGATGCCGGTGGGCGAGCCGGTGGACTTCCATGTCACCGGCGCTGACGTGATCCACGCCTTCTGGATTCCGCGTCTCGGCGGCAAGATCGACATGATCCCCGGGCGCACCAACGTGATCCGCCTCGAAGCCGATGCCAGCGGGATGTTCGGTGCCCAGTGCGCCGAGTTCTGCGGCGCCCAGCACGCCCATATGCAGTTGCATGTCGAGGCCATGGCGCGTGACGATTTCGATGCCTGGCTGGCGGCTCGTCAGTCGCCGCCCGAGCAGTCCGGCAGCCACGATGCGGCACGCGAGGCATTCGTCGAGCACTGCGCCAGTTGCCATCGCGTCGCCGGGGTGAGCGACGGCCAGCAGGGCCCGGATCTGAGCGATATCGGCGACCGCGTCAGCCTCGGCGCGGGGCGGCTGGCCATGGAGGAGGGCGCCATCGCCCATTGGCTGCGCCACCACCAGCAGCTCAAGCCCGGCAACCGCATGCCGTCCCATGACCACCTCGATGCCGAGACGCTGGATGCGCTCGGTGACTGGCTGGAGGCCCTGAGCCCATGAGCGAGACCGCCCAGACGGCGACGCCGCGAGATCCCCAGCGCCTGCATGAGGACATGCACGAGGTATGGGGCAACCCGCGCGGCCTCAAGGCGCTGACCATCGTCAATCACACCACCCTGGGCCTGCGTTTCATGGTCACCGGGATGGTGTTTTTTTTGATCGGCGGGATCCTGGCGATGCTGGTGCGTACCCAGCTGGCCTTCCCCGACCAGGAGTTCATGGCGCCGGAGATCTACAACCAAGTCTTCACCATGCACGGCACGGTGATGATGTTCCTGTTCGCCATACCCATGCTCGAGGGGCTGGCGATCTACATGATCCCCAAGATGATCGGTGCCCGCGATCTGGTCTGTCCGCGCCTCACCTCGCTAGGCTACTGGTGCTACCTGTTCGGCGGCATCATCCTGACCTCGAGCCTGTTCCTGGAGATGGCGCCGGATAGCGGCTGGTTCATGTATACCCCGCTGAGCAGCGGAGAATTTTCGCCGGGACCGGGCTCCGACTTCTGGCTGCTGGGCATCACCTTCGTCGAGATCTCGGCGCTATCGGCCGGCGTCGAGCTGGTGGTGTCGATCCTGCGCACCCGCACCCGCGGCATGTCACTGGACAAGATGCCGCTGTTCGCCTGGTACATCCTGGCCATGGCGCTGATGATCGTGGTCGGCTTTCCGCCGCTGATCCTGGCCAGCATCATGCTCGAGCTCGAACGCGCGGTGGGTATGCCGTTCTTCGAGGTCGCCGCTGGCGGCGACCCGATCCTCTGGCAGCATCTGTTCTGGCTGTTCGGTCACCCCGAGGTCTACATCATCTTCCTGCCCGCCGCAGGCATCGTCTCGACGCTGATCCCGGTGTTCGCCGGCCGTCCCATCGTCGGCTATCGCTGGGTAGTGCTGGCGATCATCGTCACCGGCTTCATCAGTTTCGGGCTGTGGGTGCACCACATGTTCACGGTGGGCATCCCGCAGTTGGCCCAGGCGTTCTTCTCCGCGGCCAGCATGCTGGTGGCGGTGCCCACCGCGATCCAGGTCTTCGTGTGGCTGGCCACGCTGTGGCTGGGGCGGCCGGTGATGAAGCTGCCGATGCTGTGGATCCTCGGCTTCCTGATCATCTTCGTATGTGGCGGCCTGACCGGGGTGATGCTGGCGCTGGTGCCGTTCAACTGGCAGGTCCACGACACCCACTTCGTGGTCGCCCATATGCACTACGTGCTGGTCGGCGGCATGCTGTTCCCGCTGATGGCCGGACTCTACTACTGGCTACCGCTGTATTCGGGGCGCATGCCCTCCGAGCGCCTGGGTCGCTGGGGCTTCTGGCTGACCTTCCTCGGCTTCAACGCAACCTTCCTGATCATGCACTGGACCGGCCTGCTGGGCATGCCGCGGCGCATCTATACCTACGAGACGGTGATGGGCTGGGATATTTTCAATCTGCTGTCGTCGATTGGCGGATTCGTGATGTCGGCGGGGATTGCCATGGTGCTGCTGGATATCGCCCTGCACTTCCGCTTCGGCCGGCCGGCGCCGCAGAACCCCTGGAACGCCGATACCCTGGAGTGGACCACCTCGATGCCGCCCAGCGCCTACAACTTCGCCAGCCTGCCGCGGGTCGACAGCCGTCACCCGCTGTGGGACGATCCCGAGCTGCCGCGCACCATCGCCGAGGGCCAGCACGACCTGGCGGTGATCGACCACGGCCGCCGCGAGCTGTGGGGCAGCGACCCGCTCACGGGCAAGGTGCGCGAGATCGTTCACCTGCCGGGCAACTCCTGGTGGCCGCTGTTCGCCTCACTGGCGCTGGCGGTGGTCTGTGTATGCCTATTGGTGCGGCTGTATCCGCTGGCCGGCCTTGCCACCCTGGCGGCGGTGGGCTTCCTGCTGCGCTGGTCGTGGGAGAACGGTGCGCACCCCAGGGCCGCACCCGACGCCCAGGTGCAGCCCGGCGACCCGCCGCTGCATTCGCGGACCATGGACGGCCCGGGGCTATGGGCGATGTCGATTGCGCTGCTCGCCAACGGCTCCTTCTTCCTCTCGTACCTGTTCGGCTGGTTCTACCTGTGGACGGTCTCGCCGGAGTGGCGCATGCCCGACGCCTCGCCGTTGTCGCTGCCGCTGATGATACTGGCGGGGGCGGCGCTGACGGCCGGTACGCTGTGGCTGGAAAAACTGGTGCGCGGCCTCCGCCGCCAGGATGACAGCGGCCTGGCGCCGGGGCTGTTCGCGGTCAGCGCACTGGGCGGCGTACAGCTGGTGCTGCTCGGGGTGGTGACCTGGCAGGCCGGCCTCGCCGCCACCGAGACGGCCCATGATGCGGTGCTGATGCTCGGCCTGGTCTATGTGCTGCTGCACGGCGCTCTGGGCGCCATACTGACCCTGCTGCAGGGGCTGCGCGTTGGTTATGGCTACGTCAGCGCCACGGCACCTTTCGAGCCCGCCGTGGTGGCACGGCTGTGGCGCTATAACCTGGTGGTCTTCTGGGTAGTCGTATTCGCCATGGCGGTGATGCCGATCTGGTGGGGGGGTGGCGCATGAGGCGTCTGGCGCTGACCCATCCGCTGCACCTGGTCATCGGGCTGACGCTGTGGAGCCTATGGTTCGTGACCATCTACGGCGGGCTGTCGGTGGCCTGTGCGGTGGCACCGCCGGCACCGGAGCAGGGCGCGCTGACCACCATCAATGTCGCACTGGGCCTGCTCACCGCGGCGACCGCGGCGCTGCTCGGCTGGCTGGCCTGGGCCTGTCTGCAGGCGGCCCGCGACAAGCCGGGAAGGTCGCGCTTCGTGGCTGCGGTGTCGGCCGGCCTCTATCTGTACTCGGCAGTGGCGACGCTGTTCGTGGGGATCCCGGTGATCGGCGTGCCGCCGTGTCTCTAACGGAGCACCTTGCTGTGCGATGACAGTGACCATCGCAGTGGCCAATGCGAGGAACGCCGGGGGTAGGCCGAAGAGGAGACACAAGGACGCCGAGGGCGCCACGCTGCTATAATCCCGCCACCGCTTTACCCCCCATTCAAGGAGCGACCCATGCAGAACGCCGTGATTCTGATCAACGCCGAGAAGGGCAAGATCAAGGCCGTGGCCGAGCGCCTGGCCGACGTCGAGGGCATCAGCGAGGTGTTCTCCACCTGCGGTCGCTACGACCTGGTGGCGATCGCCCGCACCCGCGACTTCGAGGGCCTGGCGCAACTGGTCACCGAGCGCCTCGACCAGGTCGAGGGGATCCGCGAAACCGAGACCCTCAACGCCATGCAGGTGCACTCGCGCCACGACCTGGAGACGATGTTCTCGGTCGGTTGGTAAGCACTTACTGGGGCACTTTAGCTAACGTGGCGCGTTCCGGCGTGGCCCCGTTTCACGGATGATCGAGAGTCAGCAAGTGTTCACTACATGAAGCGACGCATATCTCGCTGGCGCCGTAGGGCGCGCGGCTTCGGCATCAGCCTGGTGTTCGTGCTGGTCGGTACCGGCCTGTGGTACAGCCAGGAGCAAGGCTACCGCGACCAGCTGGTATGGATGGGGGTGCCGACCTGGGAGTCGCCGACGCCGACCAGCCTGCATCGGGTGCTGCGCAACGACGGCTTTCTGGTCGGCTGGTCGGATCTGCGCGTCAACCCGCTGTGGGTCAGTTATACCCTGCACGCGGTGGAGGATCCGCGTGCCGGCCCACGGCCCAATTTTCAGCGCGACTGGCGCACGCTGTGGCCGGTCGCGCCGGATAGCTACTTCGGCAGCGGCTATGACCGCGGCCACCTGGCGCCCAACTATGCCATCGCCGCGGTGCATGGCGTCGAGGCCCAGGCGCAGAGCTTCTTGATGAGCAATATCTCGCCGCAGCGTCCGGACCTCAACCGACGCCTCTGGCAGCGTCTCGAGGAGGTGGTGATCGACCATTTCGTGCCGCGCTTCGGGGTGGTGCAGGTGATCACCGGGCCGGTGTTCCCCGAGCGATTCATGGACAACGTCTTCAATCGCGTGGGGCTGGTGGAGATTCCCGAGGCCTTCTACAAGATCCTGGTGGTGCCCGCCGAGCAGCCGCTGGCGCTGGCCTTCATCATGCCCCAGGAGGTCGCCGGCGATGAGCCTCTCGACGACTATCTGGTCAGTATCGACGAGGTCGAGGCGCGCACCGGGCTGGATTTCTTCCCCAATCTGCCGGCGCCCGAGGCGCAGCGACTGGAGGGCCGCGTGGTCACCGACAGCTGGGCACTGGATGAGGTCGCCAGGTTGCCGGGCCGCTTCGACTAGCCCGGCCGGCGTTCAGTGAGCAGGCACGAGAAAATGCCACCCGGAGCGCTTCGGGGCGGTGGTGCGAGTCGAAAAGGTATGAGAGGGGTATGACGGGTGGTGCCCAGAAGAGGACTTGAACCTCCACGTCCGTAAGGACACTAGCACCTGAAGCTAGCGCGTCTACCAATTCCGCCATCTGGGCAGCGAATACATCGAAGGGGGCTCTTGCTGCACGATACGCGTGGTGCCCAGGAGAGGACTTGAACCTCCACGTCCATAAGGACACTAGCACCTGAAGCTAGCGCGTCTACCAATTCCGCCACCTGGGCGTATCGTGTGGTCATGTTCGCGTGGTGCCCAGGAGAGGACTTGAACCTCCACGTCCGTAAGGACACTAGCACCTGAAGCTAGCGCGTCTACCAATTCCGCCACCTGGGCGAACATGAACCGTCGAGCTGATAAAGAGCGTGGAATCGAGGATCCCGTGACATCCGGAGATGTCGATTGGTGCCCAGAAGAGGACTTGAACCTCCACGTCCGTAAGGACACTAGCACCTGAAGCTAGCGCGTCTACCAATTCCGCCATCTGGGCAAGTGGCCAGCATCATACCGATTGCGCGGTGAATTGCAAGCCCAGAGCGCCGCCTGGGCGCGTTTTCAGTGCGCCAGCGAGCACTGCAGATCGGCAATGGTTGGGTGTGGAGAGCGGCGGCGCTATACTGCCGCCATGACATTGACAACACGACCGAATATTGCCTCCCGCCCGCAGTGCCTCGCGCGCAATTCTTCAAGGACGCCCCTCGCATGACTCATTGGACGCTCAGCGACGACCCCCACGCGGAACGTGAAGCTCACAAGTACGACAATCCCGTGCCCAGTCGCGAATATCTGCTGGCCCGACTGGAAGACTACGGCAAGCCGATCACCCACGAGAACATGAGCCGCATGCTGGGCCTCGAGGATGACAATCAGCTCGAGGCGGTGCGCCGCCGCCTGGCGGCGATGGAGCGCGACGGCCAGATCCTGCGCGACCGTCGCGGTGCCTACGCGCTGATCAACAAGCTCGACCTGATCAAGGGCAAGGTACTCGGCCATCGCGACGGTTTCGGCTTCCTGATCCGCGATGACGGCAAGAAGCCCGATCTGGTGCTGCCTCCGCGTCAGATGCGCCGCGTGTTCCACGGCGACCACGTGCTGGTGCGGGTCAGTGGCCGCGACCGCCGCGGCCGCGACGAGGCGACCATCGCCGAGATCATTGCCCGCAATACCCAGACCATCGTCGGCGTCTACCGCCAGAACAGTGATGAGTTCGGGGTGCTGATCCCCGAGAATTCGCGCATCTCCCAGGAAGTCATCATCCCTCACAGTGCCTGCGGCGGCGCCCAGGATGGCCAGGTGGTCTCGGCCAGGATCGTCAAGCAGCCTGAGACCCGAGTGCAGCCGGTGGGCGAAGTAGTCGAGGTGCTCGGCGAACGAATGGATCCGGGGATGGAGATCGACATCGCCATCCGCAGTCACGCTATTCCCGCCGACTTCCCGCCCGACGTGCTCGATCAGATCGCCAGCATGTCGGCCGAGGTCGCCGAGGATGACAAGGCGCACCGCATCGATCTGCGCCACGTGCCGCTGGTGACCATCGACGACGAGAGCGCCAAGGACTTCGACGACGCGGTGTGCGCCTGGAAGACCAAGTCAGGCAGCTGGAAGCTGGTGGTAGCGATCGCCGATGTCTCGCACTACGTGCGCCCCGGCACTGCCCTGGACCAGGAGGCCCACACCCGCGGCAACTCGGTGTACTTTCCGGGGCAAGTGGTGCCGATGCTGCCGGAGCTGCTCTCCAACGGACTCTGCTCGCTGAACCCTGACGTCGACCGCCTGGCGATGGTCTGCGAGATGAACATCTCCCAGAACGGTACGATCAGCCGCTACCGCTTCTATGAGGCGGTATTCTGCTCCCATGCGCGACTCACCTACAACAAGGTCGGCAAGATCCTCGAGAGCGAGGAGAGCCCCGAGCGCACTGCGCTGCGCGAGGAGTACCGCGAGCTGGTGCCGTCGCTGGAGAATCTGCACGCGCTTTATCACCTGTTGCGCGATTCACGCAGCGAGCGCGGCGCCATCGAGTTCGAGACCACCGAGACGGCAATCCTGTTCAACGAGGAGCGCAAGATCGAGAGCATCGTGCCGCGCTCACGCAACGATGCCCACAAGATCATCGAGGAGTGCATGCTGGCCGCCAACGTGGCCACCGCGCGCTTCCTCGACAAGCATGACCTGCCGGCGCTGTACCGCATCCACCAGCCGCCGACGCCGGAGCGTCTCGACAAGCTGCGGCTGTTCCTCAACGAGCTCGGACTGTCGCTGGGTGGCGGCGATGACCCCACGCCCCAGGACTATCGTGCGCTCGCCGAGGTGATCAAGGACCGCCCCGACGCCGACATCATCCAGACCGTGATGCTGCGCTCGATGAACCGCGCGGTCTATTCGCCGCACAACGAGGGCCACTTCGGCCTGGCCTACCCGGCCTATGCCCATTTTACCTCGCCAATCCGCCGCTATCCGGACCTGCTGGTGCACCGCGCGATTCGTTCGGTGGTGCGCGGACCACGGCAGACCGCCACGGTGCTGCGCGGCGATGGCGCGCCGGTGGATCCGCCGAGCAGCTGGTGTCCCTATACCTTCGAGCAGATGATCGAGCTCGGCGAGCACTGCTCGATGACCGAGCGCCGCGCCGACGACGCCACCCGCGACGTCGAGGACTGGCTCAAGTGCGAGTTCATGTCCGACAAGCTCGGCGAGGTCTACGACGGCACCATCGCCTCGGTCACCCAGTTCGGAATCTTCGTGCGCCTCGACGACATCTATGTCGAGGGCCTGGTTCACGTCACCTCGCTGCCCTCCGACTACTATCACTACGAGGCCGAGAAGCATCGCCTCAAGGGCGAGCGCTCCGGGGTCTCCTATCGCCTGGGTGACGGGGTCACGGTGCAGGTGGCGCGGGTCGACCTCGATGAGCGCAAGCTCGACTTCGACCTGGTCGACGACAAGCCGCGTCCGCAGCGACCGCCCAAACGTGGTAAGCCGAGCGCCGCCAAGCCGGGCAGCGCCAAGAGCGACAAGGCCGACGCGCTGGGCGGCAAGCCGCGCCGCCGCCGCGGTCCGCGCAAGCCCAAGGGCGGCGGCAAGCGCTGATGGCGATACACAAGCGCCGCAAGCCGTCGCCGAAAGGCAATAAAGCCCAGCCCCCCGGTGGCCTGGATGCGGTCTATGGCGTGCACGCGGTGCGCGCACTGCTCGAGCGCGGCGAGCGCCCCCGTGAGCTGTGGGTGCAGGAGGGCGGGGCCGCGGCGCGGCTTGCCGAGCTGGTCGACAGCGCTCAGCAGCGCGGCGCACGGCTGGTCAGCCAGCCCCGCGAGCTGCTCGATGAGCTGGCCCAGGGGGCGGCCCACCAAGGCATCGTTGCGTTCTGTACGCCGCTGGCCGCCGAGGGAGAGGCTTCGCTGTGGCTGCGTCTCGAGGCCTGGCCGGTCGATGCACCGCCGCCGCTGCTGCTGATCCTCGACGGCGTTACCGATGTGCACAACTTCGGCGCCTGCCTGCGCAGTGCCGATGCCGCCGGCGTTGACGGTGTGATCGTGCCCAAGGACAAGGCCGCGCCGCTCAATGCCACCGTACGCAAGGTGGCCTGCGGTGCGGCGGAGAGTGTGCCGGTCTATCAGGTCACCAATCTGGCGCGGGCCATGGCCAGGCTCAAGGCACTGGGGGTGTGGATCACCGGCACCGCCGGCGAGGCCGATGCCAGCCTGTTCGAGGCCGACTTTCGCGGCGCCACGGCGCTGGTGATGGGCGCCGAGGGCAAGGGCATGCGGCGCCTGACCCGCGAGGCCTGCGACGGCCTGGTCAAGCTGCCAATGGCCGGCAGCGTCTCCAGCCTGAACGTCTCGGTGGCCACTGGCGTCTGTCTGTTCGAGGCGGTGCGACAGCGGGGCTCAGCTGCGCGGCGATCTTGAACTGGTTTTGCACTTGCCTTAAGCACTAGCGTCGATAAGAGACCGCTCGGGACTGATCCGTCGGCAGGCCTACGAGGGGGCGCTGTAAACCCGTCCCTGGGCGCTACCTTGCGCCCTGCTGCGCTCCCGCATCCTGCTCCGCTTGCAGGACCGGGGCTGGCCATCCATGGCCAGCCCGTTCGGAGCAGTGCTCCTCACCCATGGCGCAAACCCCCTCTTCGACCTGCCCCCGGCGTCCCTCGCTCCACCTCAATGCCGAGCGGTGTCGCCCTGTGTATCCCTTCCTCCAGCTTGCGAAATTTGCCTTTAGTCCTTAGAATACTGGCGCCCGTGCGTCCTTCGTGCGGGCATTAGTGTTTCCACTATCACCTCCTTGCTTCCCCTGGTCGTGCCACGTCAGGCCTCAGGAAGCTGTCAAACCGAAAGGAGCTAGCATGCGTCATTACGAAATCGTGTTCATGGTCCACCCGGACCAGAGCGAACAGGTTCCGGCGATGGTCGAGCGCTACACCACTCTCGTCACCGAGAGCGGCGGTACCGTGCATCGTCTGGAAGATTGGGGTCGCCGTCACCTGGCCTACCCGATCAACAAGATCCACAAGGCTCACTACGTGATGATGAACGTCGAGTGCCGCGGCGAGACCCTCGAGGAAATCGAGAACATCTTCCGCTTCAACGACGCCATCCTGCGTAGCCTGGTCGTGCGCTGCAAGGAAGCCATCACCGAAGCGTCACCGATGATGAAGCCGGCGGAAGACAAGCGTCCGCGCCGCGAGGACAAGCCCCGCGAGCGTAACGAGAACGAAGAAGAAACCGCCGAAGCCAACTGATTTCGCACGACCATAGGAGACTTTACATGGCACGCTTTTTCCGTCGCCGCAAGTTCTGCCGTTTCACCGCCGAAGGCGTGAAGCAGATCGATTACAAGGATATCGATACGCTCAAGGCCTACGTCACAGAGACCGGCAAGATCGTACCGAGCCGCATCACCGGCACCAAGGCCCGCTACCAGCGCCAGCTGTCTACCGCGATCAAGCGGGCGCGCTACCTGGCGCTGCTGCCGTACACCGATAGCCACCAGTAAGCCATTGGCGTGATGCTGCCCGTCGCTCGCTGGCTGATGCGCGGCACCCCCTATGCGGTGGGTGCCGCGGCACTCGCCGCCGTCGTCCCCTGGCTGTTCTGGTTCAGTGCCGCCATTGCCGCCCTGGTGACGCTGCGTCACGGCCTGGCACCGGCGATGCCGGTGATCCTCGCCGCAGCGCTGCCCTCCGGCTGGTGGTGGATGCAGGGCGACGCCATTCCGCTGGCCACGGTGCTGCTGGTCACGCTGATGGCCAGCGTACTGCGCGCGCGGATGCGCTGGAGCGAGGCGCTGATCGTCGGCGCCCTGGCCGGCGCAGCCATGGTCCAGTTGGGGCTGTTCGTGCCTCCTGGTGGGGCCGGCCCGCTGCTCGAACAGGTGCGGCAGAACTCGGCCGAGGTCGATCGCATGCTCACCGAGTTCGCCAATCAGGGGCTCGATACCGAGCGCCTGGCGGTGCTGCTGATCGGTGGGGTGACCGGCCTGATCGTGCTGGTGGCCGCGGTGGCCTGCCTGGCCCTGGCGCGCAGCTGGCAGGCCGGGCTGTATAATCCCGGCGGTTTTCGCGAGGAGTTCCACGCCCTGCGTGTGGCACCCAGGGAGCTGGCGGTACTGGTGGTGCTGGGCGTGATCGGCATGCTGCTGGGGATCCCGGCGCTGGCGATGCTCAGCTGGGTGCCGCTGCTGGTGGCCGGTGTCGCGCTGGTACATGGTTTTATTGGTGTAAAGGGGATGAACGGGCTGTGGTTGGTGGCCTTCTACGTATTGCTGATAACCACCTGGCCCATGATTCTGATTGTGCTGCTTCTGGCCTTCATCGACTCGCTCGCGGACTTCCGCGGGCGCCTGGCCCGAAGCGACTGACAAGAGGTTAACGAGATGGAAGTCATTCTGCTCGACAAGATTGGCAAGCTGGGTGGCCTGGGTGACAAGGTCACCGTCAAGCCCGGTTATGGCCGCAACTACCTGGTGCCCTACGGCCTCGCCGTGCCGGCCACCAAGGACAACGTCGCCGCCTTCGAAGCGCAGCGTGCCGAGCTCGAGGCTCAGGCCGCCGATCGCAAGGCCGAGGCCGAAGCGCGTGCCGCACAGCTGAGCGAAATCGAGCTGTCGCTGGTCTCCAAGGCCGGTGACGAAGGCAAGCTGTTCGGCTCCATCGGTCCGCGCGACCTGGCCGAAGCGATCGCCTCTGCCGGCATCGACATCGCCAAGAGCGAAGTGCGCATGCCGGAGGGTCCGATCCGTGCCACCGGTGAGTACGACATCGACCTGCAGCTGCATGCCGAAGTCGCTACCAGCGTGCGCGTGGTCGTGGTCGCCGAGTAAGCGTGATACGCCATAGGCGGCACTCGTCCGCCGTCGTCGGGCGTCATCGCCCGGCGCCTCCCAAGCCCCCGTAGCCCTGCTGCGGGGGCTTGCTCGTGCCTGGCCCAGCGTGGCGGATGCTACGGCCTTGGTTACGCTTGCCAAAATGTCAGACATTTAATAGGCTGATGGCCTGTCATCGTGGAGAGCCATCATGCCGCTAGATCACCTGCCCCGCCATCAGGGCGGCGCCGAGTCACTGGCACGCCTGCTGGGTCAGGCGCTGCTGGCCGGCGGTTGGCAGCCGGGGGAGGCCTTCCCCGTGAGCTGGATCTGTGCCAGCACTTCGACGTCAGCCGCAACCAGGTGCGCAACGCCCTGGCCAGCCTGGCTGCCACCGGACTGATCGAGCGCACCGCCGGGCGCGGCACCCGGGTCTGCCAGATCAGTGACTGGCACCTGCTCGACCCGCTGATGAGCGAGTGGTTGGCCGGGCTGGAGGCTCCCGATCCCAAGCTGGTGCGTGAGATCTTTGCCTTCCGCTACTCCGCCGAGCCGGTGGTTGCCAGCCTCGCCGCGAGTGCTGCGGTGGCCGCCGACATCGCGGCAATCGAGCAGGCCTTCGACGGCATGCGCACCACCGCCAATGCCCAGCAAGCCCCCCACCACATCGAGTACGACCTGGCCTTCCATGAAGCCATCTACCGGGCCAGCCATAATCTGGTGTGGCGGCAGATGGGCCATCTGCTGCGGCCCTCCATCATGGCCCTGATCCAGCACTCGCAGCACAGCGTCGCGGCGCTCGACGACAGCCTGGCGCGCCATGGCCGGGTGCTGGCGGCGATCCGCGAGGGCCAGCCCCAGGCCGCCGAGCGGGCTGCCCGCGAGGTGCTCAAGCGTACCGCCATCGACCTCGGCATCGTCGCCGAGATATCCGCCTCCCGCGACGCTGCCCGAACCATGAGGAATCGCATATGAAGATCACTCGACTCAAGACCTGGCAGGTGCCACCGCGCTGGCTGTTCCTCAAGATCGAAACCGACGCGGGCTGCTACGGCTGGGGTGAGCCGGTCATCGAGGGGCGCGCGGCGACCGTCGAGGCCGCCGTCCACGAACTCGCCGACTATCTGGTCGGCCAGGATCCGCACCGCATCGAGCATCTCTGGAACATCCTCTACCGCGCCGGGTTCTACCGCGGCGGCCCGATCCTGATGAGCGCCATCGCCGGCATCGACCAGGCGCTGTGGGACCTCAAGGGCCGCGATCTCGGCGTGCCGGTGCATCAGCTACTGGGCGGCGCGGTACGCGATCGCATGCGCATGTACGCCTGGACCGGCGGCGACCGGCCCAGCGAGGTGGGCGAGGGGGCCCGGGCGCTGGTCGAGCAGGGCTTTACCGCCTTCAAGATGAACGGCACGCCGGAGCTGGCCATCGTCGACTCCCACCACAAGATCGACGAGGCGGTGGCGCGGGTCGCCGAGGCGCGCCAGGCGGTGGGGCCCGCCGTTGGCATCGGCATCGATTTCCACGGCCGCGTGCACCGCCCGATGGCCAAGGCGCTGCTGCGCGAGCTGGAACCTTTCCATCCGATGTTCGTCGAGGAGCCGGTGGCCCCCGAGCACCTGCCATGCCTCAAGCAGATCGCCGGCGGTCTCGGCTATCCGCTGGCGACCGGCGAGCGGCTGCACACGCGCTTCCAGTTCCGTGACCTGCTGGCCGACGGCATGATCGATATCGTCCAGCCCGACCTCTCCCACTGCGGCGGCATCAGCGAGGGGTTCAAGATCGCCACTCTGGCCTCGGCGCATGACGTGGCGCTGGCGCCGCACTGCCCGCTGGGCCCGCTGACGCTGGCTGCCTCGCTGCAGCTGGATGCCGTCTGCCACAACGCCTTTATCCAGGAGCAGAGCATGGGCATCCACTACAACCAGGACAACGACGTCCTCGACTATCTGGTCGACAAGTCGGCGCTGGCCATCGAGGACGGCTTCTGCGCTATCCCTCAGGGGCCCGGGCTGGGCGTGGAGATCGATGAGGCGTTTGTCGAGGAGCGCGCCAAGGTTGGCCACCGTTGGCGCAATCCGGTGTGGACCCACGCCGATGGGTCGGTAGCCGAATGGTGAGCGCGGTGGCAGAACGCCTCAACTGGATCGCCGTCGACTGGGGCTCCAGCAACCTGCGCGCCTGGGCCCTGGATGCCCAAGGTGAGGTGCTGGCCCCGGCCGCCAGCCCGCAGGGCATGCTGTCGCTCACTCCCGGCGATTACGAAGCGGCACTGCTCGACGTGATTGGCGGCTGGCTGCCCGACAGCGGGCGCGTCGCGGTGCTGGTGTGCGGCATGGCCGGTGCCCGCCAGGGCTGGCGCGAGGCCGCCTACCTGCCGCTGCCGGCACGCCTGGACGCTCTGCAGCGTGGCGCAGTGAGCCCGCCGGTCTGCGATCCGCGCCTGGCCGTGCTGCTGCTGCCGGGACTGTGCCAAACCCGCGAGGGGGGCTTCGATGTGATGCGCGGCGAGGAGACCCAGCTGGCCGGCCTGGTGGCGCGCGAGCCCGGCTTCTCGGGGCTGGTCTGCCTGCCG
Organism: Halomonas socia; assembly: GCF_010977575.1. GTDB lineage: Bacteria > Pseudomonadota > Gammaproteobacteria > Pseudomonadales > Halomonadaceae > Franzmannia > Franzmannia socia. The sequence goes on along the minus strand of NZ_CP048812.1, from coordinate 414,266 downwards.
GGTACCCACGCCAAGTGGGCACGCATCGAGCGGGGCGCAGTGGCCCGTTTCACTACCTGCATCACCGGCGAGCTGTATGGCCTGCTGGCCCGCCACTCGGTACTCAAGCACTCGATCGGCAAGGACGACCTCAGTACTGTCGGTGACCGCGAGGCCTTCGTCGCCGCGGTACGCCAGAGCCTGAGCGCGCCGGGCCACTATGGTACGGCGCTGTTCGGGCTGCGTGCCGCCGATCTACTGGATGGCGACCTGCCCAGCGGCGCTGCTCGTGGTGCCCGCCTGGCCGCGCGGCTCTCGGGGCTCTCCATCGGCCTGGAGCTGGCCGGCCTGGGCAGTGAGCTGGACGCCGAGGCCCCGGTCGCGCTGATCGGTGACGCTAGCCTTTGCGCGCGCTATGCCTTGGCGCTGGAGGCCCTGGGTCACGCCAGCCGCAGTCTGGACGGCGAGGCCGCCGTGCTGGCCGGCCTGAGCCTGGCCCAGGCGTCACGCCAGGCCTGAGACCTGATCATGGAATTTGCTGGAGACTGCCCTATGACACTGCCCCTGATCGGTATCCTGCGCGGCGTCACCCCCGAGCAAGCGGTGGCGGTAGGCGAGGCGGCACTCGCCGCCGGGATCACTACCCTCGAGGTGCCGCTCAATTCGCCCCAGCCGCTCGACAGCATCGCGCGGCTGCGCGAGGCGCTGGGCGAGCGTGCGCTGGTCGGTGCGGGCACCGTGCTGAGCCCCGCCCAGGTCCGCGAGGTGCACGCCGCCGGCGGGCAGTTGGTGGTCTCGCCCAACTGCCGCCCGGCGGTGATCGCGGCGACCCGACACATGGAGATGGCCAGCTGGCCGGGGGTGGTCACGCCCAGCGAGGCCTTCGACGCCCTCGACGCCGGCGCCAGCGGGCTCAAGCTGTTCCCCGCGGTGCAGGCGGGTATCGCTGGCATGCAGGCGCTGCGCGCGGTGCTGCCCGCCGGCACCCGGCTCTACGCGGTGGGCGGTATCGGCGTCGACAACTTCGCCGCCTGGCGCGCCGCCGGTGTCGACGGCGCGGGACTGGGTAGCGCGCTCTACCGGCCGGGGCAGGAGGCGGACCAGGTGAGGGAACAGGCCCGCCGCCTGGTGGCGGCCTGGCAGGCCAGCACGACTTGAGTCGCTGCGACCCCGCTCGAACACTACCGTTACCTCGAAGCCGACAATCGCCCCAGGGTCAGCGGCCTCGCTGAACCGTCGCTGCGGTTGAGCGAGGCCTGGTGGCAGGGCTGCCTGATCCATGTCTGCTGCCAGCTAGAGGCCCACGTCTACCGCTTAGACATTGGTAGTAATATTACATATTGCTTTTTGCAGTGATGGGCTTAAACGATTAAGTTTGCTTGCAAGCCACTCTTGCATGCCCTGAGTGGCGGTGAGCGGACGGCGTCGCGAATGGTCTGGCGACACCCCGGTAGAGCATTGCACGCCAGCCTTGCAGCTGCTTTGCGGCCTGGTTTCAGGCCTGGGACTTAATCGATTAAGTCGTTCGCTGTCGTTACACAACAAGCATAAAAGGATGCGCATCCATGAAAGCAGCCATGTTCAAGACGCCACTCGTCACCGCCGTGGCCATCGCCAGCCTGGGGACCGCGGGGCTGGCCAGTGCCGATTCGGCCCTCGAGCAGCGCCTGGCGGAACTCGAGGCACGCATCGCCGCTGCCGAGCAGCGTGCCGATGCCGCAGAACAGCGCGCAGAACTCGCCGAAGCTCAGGCCGCACCCACCGACCAAGCCGGCTCCAGCGAGGCGGCACTGGAAGAGCGCCTGGCCCGGGTAGAGCGCCAGGCCAGCGGTGACGAGGGGTTCTCCTTCAACGGCTATGCCCGCTCCGGGCTGCTGCTCGGCGAGGACCGCAAGAGCATCGACGGCGGTCCCTACGTGACCCCGGCCGGCGACCTGGGCGGCGCCGTGGGGCGGCTGGGCAACGAGCCGGACACCTACGTCGAGGCGATCCTCAACTACAAGACCCGCTACGACAACGGCGCCCGCGCCCACTATCGGATGATGCTTGCCGACTCGGTGTCGACCAGCAATGACTGGACCTCCGACGAGTCCAACCTCAACGTGCGCCAGGTCTACGCCGAGCTGAGCGACCTGCCGAGCTTTACCGGCGCCTTCGCCGATGCCTCGATCTGGGCCGGCAAGCGCTTTGATCGCGATAATTTCGATATCCACTGGATCGACAGCGATTTCGTGTTCCTGGCCGGCACCGGGGCGGGGATCTATGACGTCCAGCTGGCCGACGACTGGCGCAGCAACTTCTCGCTTTACGGGCGCAGCTTCAGCGACTTCGACGTGGTCGGCAGCGAGGATCCGGGCAGCGGCGAGACCGACAGCCTGATCCTCACCGCCAACAACTATATCGGCAACTGGCAGTGGATGGTCAGCGGGCTGTCCGCTGCCGATAACGACGAGCGCGCGCTCGAGGGCGGCGACGCGGCCGCCGACAGCGGTTTCCACACCATGATCGCCTACCACGGCGACAGCTTCTTCGGCCTCGCCGAGGGCAACTTCAAGGCGGCGCTGATCCACGGCCGGGGGCTCGGCGCCGAGGCCAAGACGCTGGGCGCCGACGGCAACCTCACTGACGATGCCCAGGCCACCCGTCTCGGGCTGTACGGCACCACCTATCTGGCGCCCAACTGGCGCATCGCGCCGTCGATCCTCGCCGAGGTCAGCAAGGATCGCTACGTGCAGGGCGACGACTACACCTGGGCCGGCCTCAACCTGCGTCTGGCCAACGAGCTGACCGACAACTTCGAGATGCAGTACGAGGCCAGCTACCAGTACATGGACCTCGACCCCCAGGGCTTCGATGGCCGTAACGCGGTCAGCGGCGACTTCGGCAAGTTCACCATCGCACCGACCTTCAAGCCCCAGGTGGGAGGCTTCTGGCAGCGTCCAGAGGTGCGCGCCTTCGCTTCCTACACCGACTGGAGCGGCGAACTCAACGACTATGGCGCCAGCTCCTTCGGCAACGACGGCTTCAGCGGCGGCCAGTGGAGCTTCGGGGTGCAGATGGAGACCTGGTTCTAGTCGCACGCCTGGCATGCTGTTTCGATCCTTTGCCCCACGCCTCGGCGTGGGGATTTTCGTATTCGGCTCGGAGTGTCCGCCTGGGTTGGGGTAGAATGCGCCTTGGTTGGGCGCGAGCACTGGCGCGCCAGCCGTCCCGACTTCCCTCAGGCCGTGAAGCGTCATGAACGACATCGTAGAGACCGATAAGGAAACCGCCGCGCTCAAGGTGCCGCCCCATTCGCTGGAAGCCGAACAGTCGGTGCTGGGCGGGCTGATGCTCGACAACCAGGCCTGGGACACCGTCTCCGAGCGGCTGGTGGGGGGAGACTTCTACCGCTACGAGCATCGGCTGGTGTTCAACGCCATGCAGGGCCTGGCCGAGGGGGCCCACCCGCTGGACGTGGTGACCCTGTCCGAGGCGCTCGAGAACCGCGACCAGCTGGATACCGTGGGCGGGCTGGCCTACCTTGCCGAGCTGGCGCGCAATACGCCTTCGGCCAGCAATATTCGCGCCTACGCCGATATCGTCCGCGAGCGGGCCACGCTCAGGAAACTGATCCAGGCCGCCAACCAGGTCGCCGAGAGCGCCTTCGCGCCCCAGGGGCGGCCCGCCGACGAGCTGGTCAACGAGGCTGAGCGGCTGGTGTTCCAGATCAGCGAGGAGCGGCCCAAGTCGGGCGGCCCGATCGGCATGAGCGAGCTGCTGGCCAAGGCGGTGGACCGCATCGACGAGCTGTTCAACATGCAGGGCGAGATGAGCGGGCTGTCGACCGGCTTTCGCGATCTCGACGACATGACCTCGGGGCTGCAGCCTTCCGACTTGGTGATCATTGCCGGAAGGCCCTCAATGGGCAAGACCACCTTCGCCATGAACCTGGTCGAGCATGCGGTGATCTCCAGCGACAAGCCGGTGGTGGTGTTCTCCATGGAGATGCCCGCCGAATCGCTGATGCTGCGCATGCTGTCGTCGCTGGGGCGCATCGACCAGACCCGGGTGCGTACCGGCCAGCTCGAGGACGAGGACTGGCCGCGGCTGACCTCGGCGGTCAACCTGCTCAAGGACAAACAGCTGTTCATCGACGACACCGCGGCGCTGTCGCCCAACGAGATGCGCTCGCGGGTGCGGCGCATCGTTCGCGAGCACGGCAATATCGGCCTGATCATGATCGACTATCTTCAGCTGATGCAGATTCCCGGCTTCTCCGAGAATCGCACCGGCGAGATCTCCGAGATCTCGCGCTCGCTCAAGGGGTTGGCCAAGGAGTTCGGCTGTCCGGTGGTGTCGCTGTCGCAGCTCAACCGCTCGCTGGAGCAGCGCCCCAACAAGCGCCCGGTGATGTCGGACCTGCGCGAGTCGGGCGCCATCGAGCAGGACGCCGACGTGATCGCCTTCGTCTATCGCGACGAGGTCTATAATCCGGACAATCCCGACAATCAGGGACTCGCCGAGCTGATCATCGGCAAGCAGCGTAACGGGCCCATCGGCACGGTGCACATGGCGTTCATCGGCAAGTACACGCGCTTCGAGGATCTGGCCCCGGATAGCTATGGTCAGCACTTCGGTGAATAGGGCGGCGGCCTTGAGCCGCGGCGCCCAGCCCGTATAATGCCGAGCCCCACGCAACCCGCAATCAGGAGGCCTCATGGCAGGCGGATTTCGACGCGGTAACCGCAAGCGCATTCCCAAGCTGGAGGGGCGCGGCGAGCTTCAGGAGCTCGAGCGCGAAGGCCCGTTCAAGGAGTGGTTGGGCATGCCCGACCTCTACCGCTACCGGCTGGTGGTCGACGGCGTGACCTATAGCTACCAGACCGAGGACTCCGAGGTGCCGGTCAAGGTCGGCGACCGGGTGGTGTTCCGCTACAAGGAGACCAAGGCTGGCAACTGGGTCGACCGCAACTCACTGGGCAAGGCGATCGATCCTGCCGACTATCAGTAAGCGCGTAGAAAGCGGGCTTGCGCCTGGAACTTGACGACTTGGACAGGGTCACAAATCTGTCGCTGTAGGGACACGACGTTGTCATCGGGTGGCGCCATGCTCACCCCTATTTACCTACCATTCGTCGTCATGTTTCGGGAGCTGGATCCATGGAATTCGATCATCTCAAAGCCTTCGTGGCCGACCACGACAATTTCGAGATTCGCGTCATCAGCCACGCCGGCAGCCGCTACTATCAGCTGGAGCTGGAAGACGTGGAAGGGCAGCGCCATATGCTGTGTCGGCGCGGCAAGCCGGTGATGTTCCGCGCCCTCGACGATATCTACCTCGAACTCAAGCGCGCCGGCATTCATCGCGCCTACTTGGTGCAGTACGTGGCCCACGACGAGATGATCGGTCGCGATGCCCACTATCATGACCCGCTGTCGTCGCGCATGCCGCTGGTCTTCTAGGCCGCTTCTTCAGCGGCCCTTGCGCCGCGCCTGCCACCAGCGCCCCAGCCGCACCCGACGGAGCGTGAACCAGCGATACCCCGCGTCCAACCCGCCTGCCAACCCCGGTAGGCCGCTGATCATGGCGTTCGGCGACACGCTGCGCCTCGGCGATCAGTCCGTGGGCGTTATCAGCGTCGTCGAGTCGACTGTAGTGCACGCTCATGCCGCGCTGGCGCAGCTCCTCGGCGAAGTGGCGCATCGCCGCCAGCATCATGGCAGATCTTCTGCGGATGGTGAGGGACGTAGCGGCCTTCGTCCTCGACCTCGCACAGCGCCACCACGGCGTTGGCTGGGGCATCGCGCAGGATCTCGAGGTCGTGGCTGAGCTGATCGCCGAGCATCAGCAAAAGAGGCTTGGACATGGGTTGACCTGAAGTTATACAAATAATGCTGATAGTATAACCCGATTCTCCTCGGCGACAAGCCGGATGCTAGAATCGCTGCACGATATCGAGCCAATTCAGGGGTATTGCGGTTGCGCTAACCCGCCTACCCAACAAGGATGCCAATGCATGTCAGCAAGTGATGTGGAACTCGACCAGCCAGGCCAGGGCCGGCTGGCCAATGCCGGCCCCGACCATCCGCCGGTTGCCCGCGCCAAGATCGGCGTGGTGATTGCCAACCTGGGCACCCCCGACGCCACCGACTACTGGTCGATGCGCCGCTATCTCAATGAGTTTCTGTCCGACAAGCGGGTCGTCGACTACGCCTCCTGGAAGTGGCAGCCGCTGCTGCAAGGCATCATCCTGACCAAGCGTCCGTTCAGCTCCGGCAAGGCCTACCGCAGCATCTGGAACGAAGAGAACAACGAGAGCCCGCTGCTGACCATCACCCGCGACCAGACCGCCAAGCTCAGCGCCCGCCTCGAAGCGGCGCTGGGCGACAAGGTGGTGGTGGATTTCTGCATGCGCTATGGCAACCCCTCCACCGATAGCGTGCTGCGCCAGCTGCAGGCCCAGGGCTGCGAGAAGCTCCTGTTCTTCCCGCTCTACCCGCAGTACGCCTCGCCGACCACCGCCACCGCCAACGACCAGGCCTTCCGCACCCTGATGAAGCTCAAGTGGCAGCCGGCGATTCGTACCGTGCCGGCCTACTTCGAACACCCGGCCTATCTCGACGCCCTGGCGGCCTCGGTCAACGAAACCTATGCCGCCGCTGAGTCACGCCCGGATATCCTGGTGGCATCCTATCATGGCGTGCCCAAGCGCTACCTGATGGAGGGCGACCCCTACCACTGCCAGTGCCAGAAGACCACACGGCTGCTCAAGGAGCGGCTGGGCTGGGACGACAGCCAGATCGTCACCGCCTTCCAGTCGCAGTTCGGACCCGAAGAGTGGGTTGGCCCGCAGACCGTCGATCACGTCGCCGAGCTGGCGCGCCAGGGCCACAAGCATATCGCGGTGGTCTCGCCGGCCTTCGCCTCCGACTGCGTGGAGACCCTCGAGGAGATCAACGAGGAGATCAGGGACAGCTTCCTCGAGGCCGGTGGCGAGCACTTCACCTACGTGCCCTGTCTAAACGACCGCGACGACCATATCGAGGCGCTGGCGCAGGTGGCCATCAATGAGCTGGGGGGGTGGATCTAAGTTCCTCTAACGGCGCAGGCGCCAGCGGCGCTTCTGCCCCTCGCTGGCCGGGCGGCGCGGCCGCGGCGGGCGTGCCACCCGGCCCTGGCCGACGTCCTCGTCGCGTAGCTCGGGGGGCGAGCCGCGGGTATCGCGGGTATAGCGCAGGTGCATGTGCAGGCCGGTCTTGGCCAGCATATGGCCGGTCACCGGCGCGGTGATGAACAGAAACAGGGTGATCAGCAGCTCCTGCACGTGGAGGCCCGGCTGTACCACGCTGAAATAGACCATCGACGCCATCAGGATGCAGCCGATGCCCAGGGTAGTGCCCTTGGTCGGCCCGTGCAGGCGCATGAAGAAGTCCTTGAACTGCAGCATGCCCAGCGAGCCGACGAAGGCGAACAGCCCGCCAGCGATCAGCAGCAGGCCGATCAGCCATTCGAGAAATACGTAGAACGCCATGCCATGGCCCCCTATTCGATGATGTCGCCGCGCAACAGGTAGCGGCAGATTGCCATGGTGCTGACGAAGCCGAGCATGGCGATCAGGATCGCCGCCTCGAAGTAGACCTTGGTGTTGAGCCATAGCCCCAGCAGCACGATCAGCGCGATGCAGTTGACGTACATGGTATCGAGGGCCAGCAGCCGGTCGGGAATGTCGGGCCCGCGGGCCAGGCGAACCACGTTCATCGCCAGGGCGGCAACGATCAGCACCAGGCTGATCCACAGTGCGGTATCTAGCATTCGAAGATCTCCTTGAGCGGCCGCTCATAGCGGCTGCGAATCTCCTCGACCAACGCCTGCTCGTCGTCGAGGTCGAGCACGTGGATCAGCAGCGACGAGCGGTCGAGGCGAATATTGGTCGACACTGTGCCCGGGGTCAGGGTGATGGTGTTGGCCAGCAGGGTGACGGTCAGCGGCTCGCGCACCAGCAGCGGGTACTCGACGAAGCCTGGCCGCGGTGCGCGTCCGGGCTTGAGAATCAGGTAGCTGACCTCGAGGTTGGCCTTGAGGATGTCCCACAGCACGCGGCCCACGAAGCGGCACAGCGTCCAGGGTTTGCGCACCCGCGGCAGCGGCTCCCACAGGCGCCCTATCAGCAGCGGTATCCCCACGGCAAGCCCAGCGCCCAGCAGCAGCTGGCCGGGGGATAGGCTACGCCCCAGCAGCAGCCACACCACCAGCAGCACCAGCGACAGGGTAGGCGTCGGCAGCAGTCTGCCCAGCGATCTCATGGTCGTACTCCCGCGCCGGTGGTCGGTGGTGTCGAGACGACCTCGCTGAGCGCCAGCTGGGCGGCGGTGGCCTCGGCGTAGCCGCTGATCGGGCCGGCGAAGAGCGTCAGTAGCGGTAGGCCGGCGAGCAGCCACAGTACGCCGATGAGCTGCCCGGCTCGTACCCGCTGGTTGCCCGGCTTGCCCTTGTGGCTGGCCCAGAATAGCACCGAGCCGGCCCGTGACAGCGCGATTAGCGCGGCCAGCGTGGCCAGCAGCAGTAGCGCCCATAGCCACAGGCCCTGCTCGCTCCCCGCCGCCTGCAGCAGCCACAGCTTGCCTAGCGCGCCGGACAGCGGCGGCAGGCCGACCATGCCGATGGCGGCGACCATGAATAGCCCGCCGAGCAGGCGCTGCTGGTTCAGGCGCCGGCCGCATACCAGCCGTGTGCCGGCCTGGCCACGCTGGCGGTCGACCAGTTCGGCGATCAGGAACAGCGCGGCGGCGACCAGCGTCGAGTGCACCAGGTAATAGAGCAGCGCCGCGTCGCTGGCGCGCTGGCCCATGCCGACGGCCGCCAGCAGGGCTCCCACCGAGACCAGCACCAGGTAGGCGACCAGCATGCGCAGGTCGCGGGCGCCCAGCGCGCCGAGCGTGGCCAGCGCCAGGGTCGCCAGGCCGGCGACCCACAGCCAGGTCTGGACCGGCGCACTGGCGGGTGTGCCGGCGAAGATCAGCGATTCGACGCGCAGCAGCGCATAGACGCCGACCTTGGTCATGATTGCGAACAGCGCGGCCACCGGGGCCGGGGCAGCGGCATAGGTGCGCGGCAGCCAGAAGTACAGCGGCAGCGCCGCGGCCTTGAGGCTGAACACTACCACCAGCAGCAGCGCGCCGGTGGTGGCCAGCGCCGCCCGGTCGCCGTCAAGCGCTGCCATGCGCTGGCCCATGTCGAGCATGTTGAGGGTGCCGGTGGCACCGTAGAGCACGCCGAGGGCGACCAGGAACAGCGCCGAGCCGATCAGGTTGAGCACCACATAGTGGAGGCCGGCGGCGACCCGCGCCTTGCCGCCGCCATGCATCAGTAGCGCATAGGAGGCCAGCAGCAGGATCTCGAAGAATACGAACAGGTTGAACAGGTCGCCGGTCAGGAAGGCGCCGTTGAGCCCCATCAGTTGCAGTTGGAAGAGGCCATGGAAGTGGCTGCCCTGGGCGTCTTCACCGGCACAGGCGAAGGTCACGCAGCCCAGTGCCAGCACCGCGGTGAGCAGTACCATCAGCGCCGCCAGTCGGTCGAGGGTCAACGCGATGCCGAATGGCGCCTGCCAGTTGCCCAGCGCATAGTGGCGGATCTCGTCGCTGCCGGCGAGTTGCAGCAGCATGCAGGCAAGCGCGACCAGCAGGGCGGTGGCGGCGATGCTGACCAGGCGCTGGCGCGCGTCGTCGAGGCGCAGGCCGAGCAGCACCAGTGCGGCCAGCATCGGCAGCAGTATCGGCAGGATCGGCAGGTGTTGGGCGATCATCGCGGTGGTTCCTCGTCGCCCTGCTTGCCGTCGACGTGATCATTGCCCAGCTCGCTGCGCGCGCGAATCGCCAGGATCACCACGAAGGCGGTCATGGCGAAGCCGATAACGATGGCGGTCAACACCAGCGCCTGGGGTAGCGGATCGCTGGGCGACAGCGACTCGCCGATCACCGGGGCGGCGTGGGTGTTGAGCCCGCCCATCGAGAACAGGAACAGGTTGACCGCATAGGAGAGCAGCGTCAGGCCGACGATCACCGGGAAGGTGCGGCCGCGCAGCATCAGAAACAGGCCGCAGGCGGTCAGGGTGCCGACCACCCCGGCGAATAGCGCTTCCATCAGCTCTCCTCCTCGATGCTGGGACGGTGCACGGTGGTCACGCGGCCGAGGTTGACCAGGATCATCAGGGTGGCACCGACCACCGCCAGGTAGACGCCGAGGTCGAACAGCAGTGCCGAGGCCAGCTCGATCTCGCCGATCAGTGGTAGGCGGAAGTGTCCGAACGTCGAGGTCAGGAAGGGGTAGCCGAACAGCCAGCTGGCGAGCCCGGTGGCGGTAGCGATGGCCAGCCCCGAGACGGCCACCAGCGGGTAGGACAGCGGCAGCCGCTGGCGGGTCCAGTCGTAGCCACGCGCCAGGTACTGCAGCAGCAGTGCCACGGCAGTGATCAGGCCGGCGATGAAGCCGCCGCCGGGCTGGTTGTGACCGCGCAGGAAGATATACGCCGAAACCAGCAGCGCCAGCGGCAGCAGGACCTGGGCGATCACCGCCAGGATCATGGGATGGCGGTGTTGCGACCAGTGAATGCCCTCGACGTTACCCGCCGGCATGAACAACTTCATGCGGTTGAGCAGCTTGTAGGTGGCAAGCCCTGCCAGGGTCAGCACGGTGATTTCGCCGAAGGTATCGAAGCCGCGGAAGTCGACCAGGATCACGTTGACCACGTTGGTGCCGCCGCCGCCGGACACGCTCTCGCGCAGGAAGAAATCGGCGATGCTGTGAGTCTCGCGGGTCAGTAGCGCATAGTTGAGGCTGGCCACCACCAGCCCGCACAGCCCGGCCACCAGCAGATCGCGCAGGATGCGCCGGGTCGAGACCCAGGGTGGCGGGCGCTGGGGCAGGAAGAACAGCGCCAGCATCAGCAGGATCATCGACACCACCTCCACCGACAGCTGGGTCAGCGCCAGGTCGGGGGCCGAGAAGCGCACGAAGGTCAGCGCCACCGACAGCCCCACCACCGACAGCATCAGCAGCGATACCAGCCGCCAGCGGTGGCTCAGGGCGCTGCCGATGGCGCCGAACACCATCAGCGCCGCGCCCAGCACCAGCATGCCGTCCAGCGGCTGCACGCCGCGCTCGCCGGTGAGCCGTTCGATCTGGGCCAGGCCGAACCCGGCCATGGCCACGGCGGTCAGCAGCAGCAGCGCCAGGTAGCGCTGCAGCGAGCCGTTCTCGAGCTTGAGGGTCAGCCACAGGCTGGCCTTGGTCAGGCGGATCACCGCGGCTTCGAACAGCCAGCGCGCGTCGCGCCGCGGGAACAATTCAACCAGCCGTGCCAGCTGGGACTGGCGCATGGCGGCCAGCAGCCCGCCGAGCACCGCAAACACGCTGATCGCCAGCGGCAGGCTGGGGCCGTGCCATAGGGCCAGATCGAGCCTCGGCGTGGCGCTGCCCTGTACGGCTTGGCTGGCCAGGGTGACCAGCGGCGCGGCCAGGGTCATCGGCAGCAGGCCGACCAGCAGGCACAGGCCGGCCAGCAGCAGCCCTGGGGCGAGCATGCCGCGGGGCGGGTCGTGGGGCAGCGGCGCATCGCTCCTGCGGCGGCCGCCGAATACGCCATATGCCAGCCGCAGCGAGTAGCCCACCGAAAGCAGCGTGGCGAGCCCCACCAGTAGCACCATCGCCGGGCCCAGGCCGCCGAACAGCCGGCTGTCGAGGGTGGCGGCGAGCAGCAGCTCCTTGGACAGGAAGCCGTTGAGCGGGGGCAGTCCGGCCATGGCTGCGGCGGCCATGATCGTCAGCGTGGCGGTCAGTGGCATGGCCTGGGCCAGCCCGCCGAGGCGTTGCAGGTCGCGGGTGCCGGTCTGGTGATCGACGATGCCGGCGCTCATGAACAGCGCCGCCTTGAACAGCGCATGATTGAGGATATGCAGCAGTGCGGCGGCGATCGCTAGCGGGCTGCCTAGCCCCAGCAGCAGGGTGATCAGCCCCAGGTGGCTGATGGTCGAGAAGGCCAGGATGCCCTTGAGATCGCGCTCGAACAGCGCGAACCAGGCGCCGTAGAGCAGGGTGGCGAGGCCAATCAGCGACAGCGACAGCGCCCACAGCGAGGTGTCGCCGAGCGCCGGGGTCAGGCGCGCCAGCAGGAAAACGCCGGCCTTGACCATGGTCGCCGAGTGCAGGAAGGCTGACACCGGCGTCGGCGCGGCCATGGCGTGGGGCAGCCAGAAGTGCAGTGGGAACTGCGCCGACTTGGCGAAGGCGCCGAACAGCACCAGCGCCACGATCAGCGGGTAGTGGGGCGAGGCGCGCAGCGTATCGCCGGCGGCCAGCACCTCGCCAAGCGCCAGACTGCCGACCTCATGCCCGATCAGCAGGATGCCGGCCAGCAGCGCCAGACCACCGGCGCTGGTCACCACCAGCGACATGCGCGCGCCGCGCCGTGCATCGCTGAGCTTCGACCAGAAACCGATCAGCAGAAAGGAGGCGAGCCCTGTCAGCTCCCAGAACAGCCACAGCAGCAGCAGGTTGTCGGCCAGCACGATGCCGAGCATGGCGCCCATGAACAGCAGCAGGTAGGCAAAGAAGCGCGCATCGGCCTCGTCACGGTGGAGGTAGTGGCCGGCATAGACGATGATCAGGCTGCCCAGGCCGAGGATCAGCAGCGCGAAAAGCAGCCCGAGGCCGTCCAGGCGCAGCGCCAGGTCGAGGCCCAGGGCCGGCATCCAACTGAGCTGCACGCGCGGCAGCTCGCCGGCCAGCAGACCGGGAAGCGTCAGGCTCAGTGGCAGCAGGGCCAGAAGCGGCGGAACCAAGGCTGTCAGGGTAAGCAGCAAGCGACCACGCTGGGCGGCGAGCAGTGGCAGCAGACTGCCGGCCAGGGGAGCGAAAAGAATCCACAGCAGTGACATCGAGAATCGGTCCCGTCGCAGCGGGGCACGCCCGGGGCGTTGCCATTCGGGTTATTGTCGTGGCGTGGCGACGCTGTCGTTTAGCGCGTCAGGCGATAAAACTCCAGAAAAAACAGGGGGTAAGCGCGAAAGGGGAAGAAGTCTTCAGGCGCGACGGGCCGCTATTTCTTGCCAACTATCACGTTGATTCTATAGGCTTTACTTCCATCATTGTAGGCTTGCATGTCGCCCCGCAGTTAACCATTAGGCGTAGGATATTTATATCATTGCGCCATCTGCCGCCCTGCGAGCGCGGGTGACGACGACCACAAGGAGAGACCCGCGTTATGCAACTAGCCGTGCTTTCAGGCTTCGTGCTGGCCGCTTTCGCCCCGCTGCTGCAGCGCTGGTGCGGCGCACGAACCAGCCTGGTGCTTGCGCTCTATCCTGCCGCCCTGGCGCTGTGGCTGTTGACCCAGTTGCCGGCGGTGATGGGCGGCGAGGTGCTGGTGTTCAGCCTGGAGTGGGTACCGGCGCTGGGCATGAGCCTGACCTTCCTGCTCGACGGCCTGTCGATGCTGTTTGCGCTGCTGATCACGGTGATCGGCACCTTCGTGTTGATCTATGCCGGCGGCTATCTCAAGGGCCACCCCGATCTGGTTTGCTTCCACGTGGTGATCGTCGCCTTCATGGTGTCGATGCTGGGGCTGGTGCTCGCCGATGGCCTGATGACGCTGTTCGTGTTCTGGGAGCTGACCAGCATCACGTCCTATCTGCTGATCGGCTTCAATCACACCGACCTCGAGGCGCGCAAGTCGGCTCGTCAGGGGCTGTTCGTCACCGTTGGTGGTGGCCTGGCGTTGATGGCGGGGCTGGTGATGCTGGCGATAGCCGGCGACAGTTGGTCGCTGCAGGAGCTACTGAGCGGTGGCGAGGTGCTGCGCGAGCATGCCCTCTACCTGCCGATGCTGCTGTGCCTGCTGGGCGGCGCCTTCACCAAGTCGGCGCAATTCCCGTTCCACTTCTGGCTGCCCAACGCCATGGCCGCGCCGACCCCGGTGTCGGCCTACCTGCACTCGGCGACCATGGTCAAGGCCGGTATCTACCTGTTGGCACGACTGCACCCCGGACTCGGCGGCACTGAGCTGTGGATCGGCATCCTCTCGGTGGTTGGTGCCCTGACCATGTTTACCGGCGCCTTCCTGGCGCTGCGGCATACCAACATCAAGAAGCTGCTGGCCTACTCGACGATCATGGCGTTGGGCACCCTGACCATGCTGCTAGGCATCGGCACCGAGGGTGCGTTGATCGCCTTCGTGACCTTCCTGCTGGCCCACTCGCTGTACAAGGGGGCGCTGTTCATGGTTGCCGGTATCCTCGACCACGAGACCGGCACCAAGGACGTCACCGCCATGGGCGGGCTGCGCCGGCTGATGCCGGTCACCGCGATGGTGGCTTGCATTTCGGCGCTGTCGCTGGCCGGGGTGCCGCCGCTGTTCGGCTTCATTGGCAAGGAACTGATGTTCGAGTCGGTGCTCGAAGTCGGCAGCTTCCGCGCCATCATCTTCCTGCTCAGCTTTGCGGCGGCGATCTTCACCATCGCTGTGGCGGCCATCGTGGTGCTGCGACCGTTCTTCGGCGAGCGCCGCGAAACGCCCAAGGCGGCCCACGAGGCGCCCAGCGCGATGCTCGCCGGGCCGGTGGGGCTGGCGACGCTGACACTGGCGTTTGGCCTGTTGCCGGTGCTGGCCGGTACTGGCCTGCTTACCGCGGCAGCCTCGGCGGTGGCCGGCGAGCCGCTGACGGTGTCGCTGTCGCTGTGGCACGGCATCAACCTGCCGCTGATCATGTCGCTGGTCAGCCTGGCGCTGGGCTATCTGGTGTTCCGCCATTGGGAGTGGCTGCGCGGCAATCTGGCGCGCCTCGATCCGCTGTTCGCCCATGGCCCCGAGGCCGGCTATGAGAACCTGATGGACGGTATCGTGCGAGTCTCCGAGTGGCAGACCCGGGTGCTGCAGAACGGCTATATGCGTAACTACATCATGGTGATGGTGGTGATGTTGATCGCTCTGGTGGGTAATTCGCTGCTGCTGCGCCATGCCCCCGAGTTCGCCATCAGTCTCGACGTGCAGTTCCATGAGGCGGTGGTGGCCGGACTGATGGTGATGGGCGCGCTGTTCGCCTGTATCTCGCGCTCGCGGCTGGCGGCGGTGGCCTCGGTGGGCATCATGGGCTTCTGTATCGCGCTGATCTTCATCCTGTTCAGTGCCCCGGACCTGGGCATCACCCAACTGCTGGTCGAGACCCTGACCGTGATCCTGCTGATCCTGGTGCTGTTCCGGCTGCCGCGTTTCGCCAGCCTGTCGACTCCGCTGGAACGGGTCCGCGACCTGGTGGTGGCGGGCTCGATGGGGGTGCTGATCATGCTGCTGATCCTCACCGTGGTGGATAGCAACCAGTTCGTGCCGGTGTCCGGCTACATGATCGAGAACAGCGTGCCGCTGGCCCATGGTCGCAATATCGTCAACGTGATCCTGGTCGACTACCGTGCGCTGGATACACTGGGCGAGATCTTCGTGCTGGCACTGGCGGCGATCGGCGTGATCGCGATGCTCAAGCTACGCGCCCCCAAGCCCGAGCCCAAGAGCGCAGGCAAGGGGCAGGGAGCCAAGGAGTCTGCCGATGGTTAAGTCGGGTACCATCATTCTGAATACCGCCGCACGGCTGCTGATGCCGCTGCAGCTGCTGTTCTCGGTGTTCCTGCTGCTGCGCGGCCACGACGAGCCGGGCGGCGGCTTTATCGCCGGCCTGGTGGCGGCGGGCGCCTTCATCCTCTACCTGTTCGCCTTCGGGGTGACGGCGACCAAGGAGGTACTGCGCATGGTCGACCCCCGCGACCTGATCGGCCTTGGGCTGCTGCTGGGCACGCTGTCGATCCTGCCGGCCTGGTTCGTGGGCGAGGCGTTCTTCACCGCCCAGTGGTGGGAGATTCCGGGCATCGGCTTCAAGGCATCGACGCCTTTGATCTTCGATATCGGCGTCTACCTGGCGGTGCTCGGCACCTTGCTGGCGGCGATCATGACGCTGATGGAGGTGGACAAGGATGAGCCCTGATCCCGTGACGCCGACGATTCACACGCCGACTCTTCAGGAGGTGCCATGGAACCGCTGATGGCGCTCGCCATAGGCCTGCTCTACGCCACCGCGATCTACATGATGCTGCGGCGCTCGATCGTCAAGCTGGTGATCGGCCTGATGCTGCTCTCCAACGCCGCCAACCTGCTGATCTTCACCTCGGCAGGGATGACCCGCGGCGCGCCGCCGCTGATCCCCGAAGGCGCCCTGGCGCCAGCCGGCCAGGTTGCAGACCCCTTGCCCCAGGCGCTGGTGCTGACGGCGATCGTGATCGCCTTCGGTGTGCTGGCCTTCGCCGTGGTACTGATTCGCCGCGCCTATGAAATCGTCAAGGCCGATGATCTGGACAAGATGAAGGATACCGACACGTGAGGCCCGAAGTCGCACTCCCCGTTATCATTCCGCTGCTGTCCGGTGCGGTGTCGCTGATGTTCTGGCGCTCGCGACCCATGCAGCGCTTCATCGCCGTGGCGGGTACCCTGGCGCTGCTGGTGGTTGGCCTGTGGCTGATCACCAGCGTCTCCCGCGAGGGCTATGTGGTCATCCACATGGGCAGCTGGCAGGCCCCTTACGGAATCAGCCTGGTGGCGGACATGCTCAGCGCGATCATGATCCTGCTGACCGGCATCATCGGGCTGGGGCTGGCGATCTATTCGCTCGCCTCCACCGGCCCCAATCATGAGAAGTTCGGCTTCTATCCGCTGATGCATCTGCTGTTGGCGGGAGTGGCCGGGGCCTTCCTGACTGGTGACATCTTCAACCTCTACGTGTGGTTCGAGGTGATGCTGGTGGCCTCCTTTGCGCTGTTGATCCTCGGCGGCGAGAAGGCGCAGATGGAGGGGGCGATCAAGTACGTGACCCTCAACCTGCTGGCCTCGGTGATCTTCCTCACCGCCATCGGCCTTACCTACGGCATGGTCGGCACCCTCAACATGGCCGATGTGGGCCAGCGCCTGGCCGAAGCCGAAAACCAGGGCATGGTCGAGGTGCTGGCGGTAATGTTCATGATCGCCTTCGGCATCAAGGCCGCGGCCTTTCCACTGTTTTTCTGGCTCCCTGCGTCCTATCATACGCCGCCGGTGGCGGTCTCGGCGCTGTTCGCCGGGCTGTTGACCAAGGTCGGGGTCTACTCGCTGTTCCGGGTGTTCACCCTGATGTTCGACCAGACCATGGACTATGTGCAGGACATCCTGCTGTGGGGCGCGGCCTTGACCATGGTCACCGGGGTGCTGGGGGCGGCGGCGCAGTACGAGTTCCGGCGCATCCTGTCGTTCCATATCGTCAGTCAGATCGGCTACATGATCCTGGGACTGGCGCTGTTTACGCCGCTGGCGCTGGCCGGCGGGATATTTGCGGTGATGCACAACATCATCGTCAAGACCAACCTGTTCCTGATCAGTGGTATTACCCACCGGCTGCAGGGCACCTATCAGCTCAAGAAGATGGGCGGGCTGTTCAAGGAGCGGCCGTGGCTGTCGGTGGCGTTCTTCCTGTCGGCCTTCTCACTGGCCGGGGTGCCGCCGCTGTCGGGCTTTTTCGCCAAGTTCGTGATCGTGCGCGCCGGCATCGAGGCAGAAGCCTATGCGGTGACCGCGGTGGCGCTGGCGGTGGGCCTGATGACCCTCTACTCGATGGTCAAGATCTGGAACGAGGTGTTCTGGAAGAAACTGCCCGAGGACAACCTGGTGCCGGAAGCCTCCACGCCCAGCGGTGACGAGGGTCGCCTGGTCAAGAGCTCGCTGGGACTGATGTACCTTCCGGTAGCGGTACTGGCGCTGTTCGCGGTGCTGATCGGGGTCTTCGCGCAGCCGCTGATGGAGATGATGTTGATGGCCGGCGAACAGCTGATGAATTCCCAGGGCTACATCAATGCGGTGCTGGGTGACGATCAGGGTGTGCTGCTGCGCGAAGCGCTGGAGGTGAACCCATGACCGGTGCGATCTGGAACCTGCTGCTGGCGCTGGCCTGGGTCATCCTGGGCGGCGAGTTCACCGGCATCAACCTGGTAGTGGGGCTGGTCTTCGGCTACATCACGCTGCTACTGATCGAGCCGCAGGTCGATGCGCTGAAGGGCTATCCGGGGCGGATACCGCGGATCATCATGTTCATCGGCTTCTTCATCAAGGAGCTGATTCTGGCCAACCTGCGGGTGGCCTTCGATATCCTGACTCCGCCGTGGCACATGCAGCCGGGGGTGATCGCGATGCCGCTCAAGGCCGAGACCGAGCTCGAGATCACCATGGTGGCCAACCTGATTTCGCTGACCCCGGGGACCCTGAGTCTGGATGTCTCCGACGACAAGCGGGTGCTCTACATTCACGCCATGTTCCTCGATAACGAGGAGGAGCTGCGGCAAAGCCTGCAAGAGATGGAGAGCCGGGCGCTGGCGCTGTTCCGCTGACCGTTCGACGCCCTGTGAGGAGTGACCTTGGATACCGTGATTTTGATAAGTCAGGTGCTGATGGGCCTGGCGATGATACTCGCCTTCGTACGCCTGGTGCGTGGCCCCAGCCTGCCCGACCGCGTCGTGGCGCTGGAGCTGTTCGCCAGCATCATCGTCGGCCTGGTCGGCGTGCATGCCATCAGCTCCGACCTGTCGAGCTTTCTCGATGCGGCGATCGTCATCGCGCTGATGGCGTTTCTGTCCGCCATCGGCTTCGCGCGCTTTCTGGAACGTGGAGGACCCCGCGATGATTGAAGTGATCAAGGGCACGTTTATCATCGTCGGCGCGCTATTCATGCTGCTGGCATCGCTGGGTATCCTGCGCCTGCCGGATCTGCTGACGCGTATGCACGCCACCACCAAGGCGGCGGCCCTGGGGGTGATCCTGGTGATGCTGGCGGTCGCCATGCACTTTGCTGAAGTCGGCGTGGTGGCACGGGCCTTCGCCATCATCACCTTCATCCTGATGACCGCGCCGGTGGCCGCGCACGTGATCGGCCGCGCCGGCTACTTCGTCGGCTCCAAGCTGTGGAGCGGTACGGTCAAGGATGAGCTCAAGCCCAACTACGACCCATTGACGCACGAGCTAAAGAGCGGCCTGGAGACCGAGGCCAACGCCGCCCGACAACCCAAGAATACCGACAAACCCTGAAAGCAGGACGACCATGCGGCGACGACAGGGCCACCCGGCGGGGTGGCCCTGTTGCGTTGGGGGTAAGGCTGTCTTTTTATGTACATAGCATGTATATTTATATCATTATTGTATAGGTATTGGGTGTATAGGCACTGAGGCTGCCTGCTTCAGGCGGTCACTCCATCGGGCACCCCAGGTGCAAGCGAGTATGAGCATGTGTCGATCCGCCGATCTGCCATCCAAGCAGTGTGAGCAGTGTCAGCGTCCTTACCAATGGCGACGCAGGTGGGCGCGCTGCTGGACGGGGTGCGCTACTGCAGCGAGCGCTGTCGCCGCTCGATCAGATGTGTGGCGTGGCGCTGAACCGGTGGAGCCCGACGAGTAGGCATGTCGCTGGCAATATTGCTGGCTGCGCGGGCTGGTTCTCGGGCGGTATCTGGGCGATGATCGCGGTCAGTGAGATGACGTGTTTCGGAACCGCCGACAGGGATTGCCATGCGTAAGCTTTTATTTACCTCTCTTGTGTTCAGCATGCTTGCCGGCTGCCAGTCCGGTGCCAGCTTGGCGCCGCCGGCGGCTGCAGATGACGCCGAGTCCCAGGCCAGTGACACAGCTGCTGCAAGTACCGTTGCAGCATCGAGTGGCGCTGCCGATGACAATGGTGCCGGGCGCCCGGCCAGCTTTACGGCCTGGGTCGAGGCCTTCCAGCGCCATGCGCGCAGCGAGGGCATCTCCCAGGCGACGCTTGATGAGTCCTTCGCCGAGGTGCGCTACCAGCCGCGCATCATCGAGCTCGACCAGTCACAGCCGGAGTTCGTGCGGCCGATCTGGGAGTATCTGGACACTGCGGTCTCCTCGGCGCGCATCAACCAGGGCCGCGACAAGCTTGCCGAGCATCGCGACACCGCCCGTGAGATGGAGCAGCGCTACGGCGTGCCGGCCGAGATCGTGGTGGCGATCTGGGGCATCGAGAGCAACTACGGCGGCAACTTCGGCAGCTTCTCGACCATCGATGCGCTGGCCACCCTGGGCTACGATGGCCGCCGCCAGGGCTTCGCCCGCGGCGAGCTGATGGCGGCGCTGCGCATCATCGAGCAGGGCGATATCGCCGCCGAGCGGATGATTGGCTCCTGGGCCGGTGCCATGGGCCACACCCAGTTCATCCCGTCGAGCTTCGAGGCCTATGCCGAGGACGGCGACGGCGACGGGCGCCGCGATATCTGGGATAGCATTCCCGATGTCATGGCCTCCACCGCCAACTACCTGGCGCGGGCCGGCTGGCAGGCTGGTCAGCCGTGGGGCGTCGAGGTCGAATTGGGTAGCGATTTCGACTACTCACAGGCCGACGACACCCGGATGAGCAGCCGTGAGTGGGCCGAGCACGGGGTGCGCCCGGTTAACGGCGGCAGCCTTCCGGAGTTCAGCGAAGCGGCGGTAGTGGTGCCCGCAGGGGCCAACGGGCCGGCGTTCCTGGCCGGCCCCAACTACCGTGCGATCCTGCGCTATAACAACGCCACCAGCTATGCGCTGGCGGTGGGCACCCTGGGTGATCAGATCGCCGGTCGCAGCGGCGTGGTGCAGGGTTGGCCGCGTAGCGAACAACCGTTGACCCGCAGCCAGGTGCGTGAGCTCCAGCAGCGGCTCAACGCCGCCGGCTTCGATACCGGTACCCCGGATGGCGTGTTCGGTCCCAATACCCGCAGCGGCCTGCGCAGCTACCAGCGCGCCGAGGGGCTGGTGCCGGACGGTTTCGCTACCGTCAGCCTGCTGGAGCGGCTGCAGCGGCGCTAGGGGCTGTTGACGTTTCACCTTTGGTAGCTAGAGGAACCCACACGCCATGGCGACCATGTGCTCGTAATTTCGCTTCAGCTTGTCATAACGGAACGCCACTGCGCGGCCGTGGCCCGATACTCCAGTATGCCACTCCGGATGGCAGCATTACGGCGCAACTCGCGCGCGACCATCGACGGCGACCGCCCCAGACACCTGGCAATCTCGCGAACCCCATGCCCTTGCGCCCACAACAGCGCCAGTTCTTCGCGCCGTGAATGACAAATAACGCCCTGAGTGCGGTGCCAAGTTGGCCGGTGCCATCCCACCCGCCTTGCGGAACCAGCGCGATCCCACCGGCTGCGATACCCCATACGCCAAGGCTGCGTCCTCACTCGATAGTCCCTCAGTAATGGGCTCCCAGAACGCGCGCTTGGCATCTCGCTGGTTGAGGCCCCGTCGGCCAGGCGACGCATCGGTGACCGGCCCGTTTGTTCGGCGGCCCAACCACGTGATTATCCCATGCAACACCTCCAATATTGAGATGTTGCGACGACCGATTGAATCCGCACTGCACGCCTCTATCGCTATGCTGGACCAAGTCTAAGTCTGCTCCAAGTCGCTGAGGGCGCTCATGAAGCGCTTGCTCCAACGCATCCAGCATCATGTCGGTACTGGGTATGCGGGAGACTCGCCAGCCGATGATCCGACGGGCAAAGGCATTGATGACGAAGTCGATATAGACAAGACCCTGTCAGGTCGCGACATAGGTGAAGCCCGATACCCACAAAGCGTTAGGCTGAAACTGCTTCCAAGCCGGCTTGCCTCTGACTACGCCGCGCAGCCCCATCTGACGCATCAAGCGCTCAACAGTGCAGCGGGCCACCGGAAAGGCCTCTTGGTGCAGTTGGGCCAGACCTTGCGAATACCGGAGACATCGAAACTCTCGTCCTAGACACGCTGTATATCAGCGTTTAGCCCCGAGACATCGCATGGTCAGGCTTGGCTTCACGGGTCTTGAGTTCGTAGTATGTCGACGGAGCGATCGGCAGAACATAACAGATCGGCTCGACCCCGTACGACTCCTGGTGATGATCGAAGTCGACCATCACTTGCTGCGGCGCAGGAAGGCCTGCCCGTCGCACTCCGCCTGGGAAAAATACGTCGACGCTTTACGGATCTCATTGGCCTGCTTCAGTCTCAGTTCTCGCGCTCCAGCGTCTTGATCCGCTCACGCTCAGAGGTTGTGGTACCTTCCCGACGGCCTGTATCATGCTCGGCCTGACGGGCCACGCTGCGCAGGATTTCGGTGCAGCCAATCTTGGGCGATGGACGCCCACTGGGAGGGATAGTTGGCCTCGTGGCCGCAGACCATGCGTACCGCTCGCTGGCGTACTTCGGGGGAGTCCCATCTTGATGTGTTCATGGCCCCATCCTCTCAAAGTTTGAGTCTCAGGGCATCCCGGTACGGCCCACTTTTGATGGGAACCGGTTTGGCTGCAATGCGGCACTGGGAATCCTGATCATCCTTCTCTTTTCTAGTATTTCCCCATGCCAATGTAACTGGCATCGTCGTCTACCCGCTGATTCCTCCTGTCTATGTAAAAGCTGAGCCTACCAGCCTTCCATCAGCTGGTCGATTCGCTTTCCATCAGCGCGGCATGCCGCTCACGCCTGGCCCGACGAATCTCCGCAAAAACCGATAGCAACAGCAATACCGCAGCAATAATCAGAATTGAGAGGCTAATCGGTCGCTCGATGAACACACTGAGATCACCCCGACTAATGAGCAACGCTCGGCGAAAATTCTCCTCCAGCATCGGTCCAAGGATCAATCCTAATAGCAACGGCGCGGCCGGACAATCGAGCTTGGCCAAGAGATAACCGGCAACTCCAAGGGCCCCAAGTACAACTAGATGAAAAGCACTATTGCTAATACTGTAAACCCCAATACAAAGAAAGATCACAATGGCCGGAAATAGCCAGCGATAGGGAAGAGTAAGCAGGCGAATCCACATTCCAATGAATGGTATATTGACCCAAAGTAGCAGAAAGTTTCCGATCCACATGCTGGCAATCAGCCCCCAGAATAGTTCAGGGTGGGTCGAAATGACCTGCGGTCCCGGCGTGATACCGTGAATAATCAATGTGCCAAGGATCAGGGCCATAACCGCATCACCTGGGATGCCCAACGTCAGCGTCGGAATATAACCCGTCTGGGCAGCTGCATTGTTTGCTGCTTCCGGGGCTATTACCCCTTCGATGGCCCCCTTGCCGAAGCGCTCAGGTTGCTTGGCGTTCCGCTTCTCCACCGAATAGGCCATGAAAGACGACATAGTTGGCCCCGCTCCCGGCAAGGCGCCAAGCGCGGCCCCGACGCCGGTGCCTCGCAGTATCGCCCCTGTGGATCGACGGAGCTCATCCCGATTGGGAAGCATTGAGCGCCAGCCCGGTTTGCCCAACGGGACGCCTTGACCAGAGCGCGCCTCCAAGTTAGTGGCCACTTCGGCCACCCCGAACAAAGCCATGGCCACAATGATGAAGCTTAAACCCTCGGACAGGATTGGAACGCCAAACGTGAAACGGTTCATTCCCGAGATAATGTCCATACCTACCATGCCGAGCAACAGGCCTAGGATGACCATGGCGATACTCCGCAGAAGTGAGTCCGCAGCGAGTGATGCTGCCGCAAGCAGACCTAGCACCAACATCGCGAAGTATTCCGGGGCGCCAAACTGGAGAGCTACTTGGGCCAGCAGAGGAGCTGCTATGGAGAGGATCACTATCGAGATGGTGCCGCCAACGAAGGAGGCCACCGCGGTCATGAACAATGCGACCCCGGCCCGGCCTTGCTTAGCCATCGGGTGACCATCGATGCATACCACGGCGGCGGCAGGCGTTCCTGGTAGGTTCAGCAGAATTGAGGCGGTTGAGCCACCATAGAGAGCACCATAGAAGATCCCAGACAGCATGATGAGTGCACCAAGGGGATCGAGTCCGAACGTGAAGGGGAGTAGCATTGCGATAGCTGTGACCGCACCAAGTCCTGGCAATACACCGACAAAGGTGCCAAGCACTACGCCGGTAAAACAGTACATGAGGTTCGACAGAGACAGGGCCTGACCAAAGCCCATAGAAAGATTCGGAAACATGTCCATTTAAATCACCCACATGCGGAATGGCAGGCCTAGCAGAACAATAAAGACGATCACAGAGAAAGTAGCCATCAGAATTGCCACTACTAGGGATTCCAGCAGCCGTGTGTCACGACTGGCCTGACTGGAGAGGAGAACGGCTGCTAAGCAGGCAGCAATCAACCCCGCACGATCGATCAGTGCCGCAAACGCCAGGATGCCGGCAGTCAGAAACAGCAGGGGGCGAAGAAAGAGGGGAGGAATCGCCTCGTGGCGCTTGCGGATCAATGTCTGAACTACCATTAGCAGACCGATAATGGCAAGAATCGCACCTAAGTAGGAGGGAAAGAACCCCGGGCCCATGCGGCGTAGGGTGCCAAAAGCATAGTCCTGCGCGGCAATCCAGAAACTGGTACCTATTGCGAGGAACAACACGCCGGAGAGAAGGGTTTTGTCGGTAATAATTGTTTTCATAATTCACCTCGCGCTCATGCCATGTTAAACATAACAGGGACCATCGATCAGCGGATGTGCGGCGAGGAAGCCCTCGTCTACCTCCACGCCCAAGCCTGGGCCATTCGGCGCCTGAACCTTACCATTAGCGTCAAGCGAATAGGGCTCAGATGTTAAGGCTGTTCGGAACAGGTTGGAGCGGGATACATCCGCCTCAAAGAAGCCCGGATTCTCAATGGCAGAGAGAAGGTGAAGCGAGGCAGCCATATTCAACCCCGACATGGAGGTGTGCGGGTTGATGGACAACCGACGTACCGACGCCATAGCGGCGATCCTGAGCACCTCTGTGATGCCACCTGCCTTTGAGAGATCTGGCTGCAGCACGGTCACAGTATCCTGCTCTAGCAGACGGGCAAAGTCGAAGCGGGTGTAGTGATTTTCTCCCGCAGCCAGCGGCGTACGGCCCATAGTAGCTGCACGCTTGTAATTGTATTCGTCGAAGGGGGGGAAGGGTTCCTCCAGCCAGCCTACGCGAGACTCATCCAGCCCGGGGATCAGCGCAGCCACTTGTGCCAGATCGTAAGCTGCGTTGACGTCAGTCAAGATCTCAACTTCCGGCCCCAGTCCCTTACGCACCGCCTGCACCCGAGCCAAGTCATTGGCTGGCGTGTCGCCAAGGCGCAGCTTCAAGGCCCGATACCCCTGCTCGACTAGTCCCGATGCCTCCTCGACCAGTTGCATTTCAGGCTGGAAACCCAGGGAGAGCCCTCCTGCATAAGCAGGCAGATCCTTGAAGTCTCCGCCAAGGAGTTGGCATAAAGGAAGCCCTGCCGCCTTGCCGCGCAGATCCCAGAGGGCCATGTCGATGCCGCTCATGGCGATCACCGTGCCGGCACCCATCCCGTGGGTAGCTAGATGTCCGCGGTAGAGACGATGCCAGACGCCCACCACGTCGAAGGCACTCATGCCGACCACCATGTTCGCCAGGGTTCCCTCTATGAGCCGTGCGACGGCGGCAGGCGCCTTGGCATGGTGGGCCTCGCCCCAGCCGACGAGGCCGTCGTCGCTGGTAATTTTGATGATGATGGCGTCGCGCTTGATCATGCGACCCACGCCGAGGGTTGGACCCTCTCCCGGCCCCATCTTGTGGGAGACGGGATATACATCTACTTTGGTAATCTTCATGCGGTACTTCTCCTCTAGACAGGCCGGCGGCCAGTTAGTCATCGCTTGTCAGGGCCTTGCTGGCACGTACGAGGGCCCGGGGATGGCCGGATACTGCTCAAGGATGGATTCGTCGATGTCCAGGCCGAGACCTGGCTCTTCGTTCGGTTGAATGTAGCCGTCAACGACCCGCAGCGGATTGCGGGCTAGGTCGTCCCGCCAGGGATTGATGCGCGAGATATCCGCTTCGTAGATCATGGCATTGGGTAGGGCACAGAGCAGGTGCACATTGGCCGCCGTACTGATGATACTCTGGCTTAAGTGTGGAGCCACGCGCAGGTGCCAAGCTGCTGCCATGTCGGCGATCTTCTTGGTTTCCGACAGGCCACCAGCCTTGGTGCAGTCGGCCTGACATATGGTGATCGCCCGTGCAGAGAAGAGATCACGGAAGGCTTGTCGAGTGTAGTGATTTTCGCCCGCGGCAATGGGTACCCAGGTAGATCGACGAATTTCCGCATAGCCTTGCACATCGTCAGGTGTGATGGGTTCCTCCAGCCAGAGCACCCGGTTCGCCTCTGCGTACTGCAACACTTGCCCCATATCCTCCAGACGGTAGCGGGTGGCAGCGTCGAGGGCGATATCCACACCGTTGCCGACCGCCTCGCGGACATGACTCACCCTCTCGGCGTCGATATCGACTCCCTGCCCGACACGCAGTTTGATCGCCGTATAGCCGGCATCCACGTATTTCTGTACTTCGGCCGCCAGGCTTTCCTTATCTTGCCAGCCCAGCCCCATGCCGCCTGCATAAGCTCGGATTGACTTGTTGCGCCCGCCGAGCAGCCTATAGACGGGTTGCTCCAAGAGCTTCCCGCGCAGATCCCAGAGCGCGATGTCGATACCGCTGAAAGCGATGGTACTGCCCGCCCCGAGCCCATGGGTAACGATCTGATGGCGGTAGACCCGCTCCCAGATGCCAGCCTCATCGAAGACGTCCTGACCAACGACCTGCGGTGCCATACTGTGGTTGACTACCTCGGCGATTGCTGTGGGGTTCAGCCCCATGTGAGATTCGCCGTAGCCGACGGTGCCATCCTCAGCAGTGACTCTTATCAGGACCAGATCCCTTTTCACCATGTTGCCGACACCCTGAGTGACGGCGACGCCTTCAAACGGACACGAATACACGTCAGCGTGTACGGAAGCTATTTTCAAAACTATTCCCCTTCTCGCCTGTGATAGTTAGCTATAACGCAGCATAACTGTTATATAAAGTCACATTTTTCTAGCATCGCCCCAACCTGGCCCAGCGTTTCTCGATGACATGCCAAGCTTGATCATTGATGAGATAGCGCGGCCTATATCCTCTCAGAATGCGCAGACTATCCGCCGCCGCCAAGGTGCTCATGCCCAGATTGCTGTTGACAGAAATTCCTGCCACATGGGGGGTCAAGAGCACATTGTCCAGTTGGCGTAATGCGCTCGCTGTGGGCAGCGGCTCCTCAGTAAACACGTCCAGAGCGGCGGCACCTAATTGGCCGTTCGCGAGCATATCGAGCATAGCACCTTCATCCAGAATGGCGCCCCGTCCGATATTAACCAGAAGGCCTTCTGGCCCTAAGCGACCGAGCATATCGCGTCCGACCATGCCCTGCGTATGATCATTTAGCGGGCAGGCCACCACCACGATATCGCTATCCTCGAACAGCTGTTCAAGGGAGCAGAACGTTATCTCTGTCTCGCCAGTCTCGGCACTTTGGCGGTGCGCAAGGATCCTCATACCAAACCCCAGTCGTGCGATTGCTGCTATGCGCCTTCCCACGCTGCCGAAACCCAGTAAGCCGAGGGTCTGCCCGCCCAACTCCCTACCGAAAACGGCCTTTTGGCGCAGGCTGGCCCAGTGTCCAGATCGCAGCCCACGATCCATGAGGGCGATATGTCTCCGCAGGGCGATTATCATGCCAATGGTGTGCTCTGCGACGCTATTGGCATTGACACCCGGCGCGTTTGTGACGGCGATTCCTTGCCTTGATGCTTCACCCACAGGAATGAAATCCACTCCGACGCCATGCCTTACAAAGGCACGTAACCGAGGGGTTGCATCGATAATATCTGGCGAAAGGAGTCGTCGGACAACGAGGATATCTGCCCGTTCGAGCACATGAGCCGAGGTGAAACTTCCCTCCTCTGGTAGGTCGAGGACATCTGCATATACTTCCAGACGGCGACGCACCACGGGATCGATAGGATCGGTTATAACGATACAAGCCATGAGGAGCACCGATGTCGATGGTAGAACGAACTGGCCGTTAAACGGCGACCAGCACCACGCTCATGATCAAGGACCTAGCGTCGACCGCTGGGTGAGATAGCCAGTCGACGCCTCGGCACGCTCTAATAGGCATCCATATCGATGTCTTCTGCGATGGGAATCCAGGTCTGCATTTGACTATCGACGAATTCTCGCGCCTCCTCCGGCGTACCAGTCACCGGTGTTACCCCCTCTCTATCGAAGGCCTGCAACAACTCTTCGGACTGTAACGTGTCGTTTACCGCCTCATTAAGCTTGGCGACAATTTCGTCAGGAACACCAGCCGGCGCATAGAGCCCCCACCAAGTTAACACCTCATAGCCTTCGACAGTGTCGGCGATCGGCGGGATACCCGGCATCAGCTCGCTCTCTTCAGTGAGTGTGACGCCCAAGGCCTTGGCACGACCATCATCCACCAACGGTTTAACGTTGGAGTAGTTATCGATAATGATTTCAATGCGGCCTGCTTCAAGATCGACGCGTGAGGGGGCACTACCGCCATAAGGGATGTGCTCCCACTCAATGCCGCTTAGCGCGCTGAACATCTCACAGGCGAGGTGAGGCGAGGAGCCTACACCAGCTGAGCCACAGTTCACCGCATTGGGATTGGCCTTGGCATACTCTACTAACTCCTCCACCGTGTTTGGCTCGAATCCCGGGTAGGCCACCATGACGTTAAAAGCCGTGCCGAGCGTCGCGATATGAGCAAAGTCGCTTTCCGTGTCATATGGCAGATCATCGAATAGTCCAGGATTGACCGCAAAAGCGAAGGGTGCGATACCTAGTGTATAACCGTCTGGGCTGGCACTGGCCACACGATCCTGGCCTACTACCGTGCCTCCTCCGGGGCGGTTGTCGACCACCACGGTCTCCCCCAGGCGCTCCGAAAGCCCGTCCGCCACTAGACGCCCCACCTGATCGGTAAAACCGCCCGGCGGGTAGGGCACCATGACAGTTAGGTTGCTCTCAGGATAGTTTTCCACAGCCATGCTCGTCACAGGAAACGCTCCCAAGGCCAAGGCCCCGGTCACGGCGGTTGCTGTCAACATGCCTGGCACTGTCTTGACGCGGAGTTTGCTCATAGTGAATTGCTCCTAAAATATCGTCCCGACAACGATGCACCTCACAAAGTCGAGTGAGATTTTCGACACAGCCGGGAAAGTTGTATTTGTTTATTACAAGCTGGCGATTATATTCATGGCTGATGCATAGGGAAGTTGTCAAGCTTCGATTGACAAGGAGTCGGTGATCTCGCGGATGGCCCGCATGACTTCGCGAGCTCCCCGACTGAGCGGGCGATGAGTGGTGGAGGCGAGCACGGCGCGGCGGGTGAGCTCGGGCTCAATGATCGTCGTGCATCTCAGTTGACCGAGATTCAGAGCCTCCTGGACGGCCTGAGGACTAAGGATCGCGAAACAGCCGAAATGCCGGATCACATCTTTCTGTGCGCCCAGGCAGTCGGCCTCCATGACGATATCCAGAGACACGCCCTGACGTGCCGTGGTCTCGTCCACAAGAACGCGCAAGCCGTTGGGCCGGGCGGGCAGCACCAGCGGCAGTCCAGCGAGAGCGTGGAAGGGGATTGCCTCCCTGGGGAAGCGCTTGTCGGGCGGCCCTACCAGCATGAGCCGCTCCGTGAGCAACTCCTCCTCTTGGGAAGAGCGGGAGCGCCGGTAGTGGCTGAGCAGGCCAACGTCGACCCGTCCGGCCGCCAGCCACTCTTCGATCTGCGGACTGAACCCTTCCAGAATGCGCAGCTGCAGTCTCGGAAAGTGCCGCCGTAAATGGTCGAACAAGAGTCCTGCAAGGGGTTGAGTCAGGGAGGGCAATATGCCGACAGTCACCATTCCGGTGGGGGACCGGCCTAGATCCCGCAAGTCCGTGGACAGCGCCTCCGCTTCCGTCAGCAACGACTGCATGCGCGGCAGCGCAGCCTGGCCGAGCTCGGTGGGCGTGACCCCCCGACCCGTACGCAGCAGCAGGCTCCCCCCGAGGTGCTCTTCCAGCCCGGAGATGGCCCGGCTGGCGCTTGGCTGAGTCAGGCCCAGTGCCATGGCGGCCCGGGTCAGGCTACCGAGCTCGCAAACACAGACGAAGACTTCCACGGCACGAAGATTCAGTGACGACATACGCATTTCGCATACCAGATATTTAAATCATGCGATTCCAAAATAACAGAAATCTCGCCATGGTCTAGCTCACACACTACGCCAGCGAAAACCACCGCTCTGGAATAACCCCAGCCGCCCCGGCCCAGCATGCCAACGGCGGCAAACCAGTGACCGAGGCCATGATGGAAGAATCCGTACAAATAAGCCGCGAGGAGGCGGTCGTCATCGTCACCCTGAATCGCCCGGACGTGATGAATGCCATCGACGCCACCATGCGCGATACCTTGATCGACACGCTTGGCGCCTTGAACGAGGACGATGCCATCGGTGCCGTCGTGCTGACGGGGGCAGGCGATCGAGCTTTCTCCGCAGGTCAGGACTTGGCCGAGGCCGCTGCATTCGAACTGCATGAGGTGGAAGCCTGGATGAACCACCAGTCTGCGCTGCTCGCCGCCGTACGTAACCTGGACAAGCCCGTAGTGGCCGCCTTCAATGGCCTCGCTGTCGGTGTCGGCTTCCAGATGGGGCTGCTGGCCGATCTCAGGGTTGCACACGCCGACATTCACCTCGGTCAGCCTGAGGTTCGAGTAGGATTGTCCAGCATCCTCGGCTCCTACCTGATGTCCCTGCACCTGGGCTATGCACAGAACGTTGAACTGTCGCTGATGGGCAAGCTGATCAGCGGCACCCGGGCCCGGGAAGTCGGGCTGATCAACGAGCTGACCTCAGCCGAGGCCGTCCTGCCGCGGGCCGTGGCACTCGCCAAGGAGTTCGCCAGCCTACCGCGCACGGCAGTGCGGCTGACCAAGCGCCGCTTTCGTGACGTTACCCAGGCTGGCTTCGACGGCGCCTGTCGGGCCACGGTCGACTTCCACCTTGAAGACTACAAAGGCGGAGCTCCTCAGCTCATCATGCGCCGCTTCCTGGAGGAGCGCACCAGCCGCAGCAAGCGCTCTGAGGGCCGTTCATGACCATGACCCCGGCAGCGCAACGTCTGGACTGGGCAGCGTCGGCGCTCGACCCGGCCGCAGTTGCCATCATCGGTGCAACGGACAACCCGAACAGTGTGGGTGGCAGACCCATCCATTACATGCAGCGCTTCGGTTTCCAAGGGGCAATCTATCCCGTCAATCCCCGGCGCAGCAGAGTGCAAGGGCTCACCTGCTACCCGTCCCTCGCCGACCTGCCGACCACACCCGATCTCGCCATCATCGCGCTGTCCGCGGCGCGCGCGGAACAAGCCGTTCGCGACTGTGTGGATCAGGGCATCCAGGCCATCATCATCATGAGCTCCGGCTTCCGGGAAACCGGAGAAGCCGGGCGGCAAGCGGAACGGCGGTTGGTCGAGATCACCCGAGCCGGAGGGAGCCGGCTGATCGGCCCAAACTCCCAGGGCCTGGCGAATCTGCGCAGCGGCGCCATCGCCAATTTCTCCACGATGTTTGCCGAGGTTCCCCCGCAGGACGGCCCCATTGCCATCATCAGCCAGAGCGGTGCTGCCAGCGTGATGCCTTACGCCCTGCTGCGTGAAAACGATCTCGGCGCCCGCTATGTTCTTGCCACGGGCAATGAAGCCGACCTCACCACCGCCGATCTGCTGGACGGCGTGCTGGAAGATTCAGAGATTCGTCTCGTGCTGCTCTATATGGAGGGGATCCAGGACGCCGACGCGCTGGCTCGAGCAGCGCAGCGGGCGCGCCGCCGGGGCGTCGCCGTGGTGGCCCTCAAACCGGGCTCCAGCGCCCGCGGGGCCAGCGCTGCGCGGTCCCACACGGGCGCGCTGGCCAGCGAGGATGCGGTGGTCACTGCGTATCTGCGTCGCCACGGTATCTGGCGCGTGCAGGACACCGCGGAACTGGCCAGAGCCGCCGCGCTCTACCTGGGCGAAGCGCCTACCGGCAAGGGATGCGTGCTCATCATGAGCCACAGCGGCGCGGTGGGCGTGGTCTGCGCCGACGCGGCCGAGCGTCTGGGGGTGACCCTTCCCGAGCTATCCGACGTCACCGCACGGCGACTGCGCGAGATCATGCCCGCCTTCGGCGCCATCCAGAACCCCCTGGATCTCACGGCCGGCCTGCTGGGGGACAGCGCACTGTTCGAACAGGCCCTCGCCGCCATTGCCGATGACCCTGCCATCGACATCATTCACATCGGCGTCCCAGTGGCCGGCCAGGGCTACGACCTGACCGCCTTTGCCAGCGCGGCTCGCGCGGTCATCCGGGAGAAAGGCAAGCCGGTGGTGGTATCCGGCCCCCAGCGCAACGTGCTGCAGCAGTTCTCGGCACAGGGCATTCCCACCTTTCAGAGCGATACAGATGCCCTGGCCGCGATCCGACAGGTCGTGGCGCACCGGGCACTGATGGCCGAAGAGTTGCCCATCGAAACCCGACACCTGGCCGCTGCACTGCCGGCCGATGCCGGCGAAGTCCTGGACGAAGTGCAGAGTCTGGAGCTGCTGGAGGCAATCGGCATTCCCGTTGTCGTCTATCGCGTCTGCCGCAGCCCCGACGAAGCGGAGTCAGCGCTGCACGCACTGGGTACGCCCTGCGTGGTCAAGGCCTGCAGTGCGGCACTGCCGCACAAGTCGGAGCATGGCCTCGTCAAGCTGGGAGTCGACTCCCCGAAGCTGGCCCGGCAGATGTTTGACGACTGCACGAACATAATGCACCGGCTTGGGGCAGACGGCACGGTGGTCGTGGCCCGACAGGAAACCGGGCGGCGGGAACTCGTGCTGGGCGCAAAACGGGACCCGGTCTTCGGCCCGGTGATCATGGCCGGTGACGGTGGCAAGTACGTGGAAGCCCTGCGCGACTACGAGCTGCTCGCCCCTCCATTCACCGCCGACGAGGTGCTGCGAGCGCTGCAACGCACCCGCATCTGGCCCGTTCTCCAAGGCGCCCGGGACGAACCGCCCCTGGACCTTCCTGCCTTTTGCGACGCGGCCGAGCGGCTGGGAAGCCTGATGCTGTCGGAGGAGCGCATTGAATCCATCGATCTCAACCCCGTCCTTGTCCGCAGCATCGGCCAGGGCATGGTGGTGCTGGACGCCCTGGTGGTACTGACGCCGGGACGGCCGGGCAACGACGCAAAGCCTTCAGCCCAACCTTCCAGCCTCATCCCAGCCTCCAACTCCAGGAGCAACATCTCATGAAACGTGAAGTGACCTCCACCGTCAGCGACGGCATCGCCTGGGTCACCCTGGACTGTCCAAGCAAGCTGAATGCGCTGTCCACGAACGGCTTCCTTCAGCTCAGTGCGACCCTCGAGGAACTGGCCCACGATACTGAGGTGGCCGTGGTCATCGTCACGGGCAGCGGCCGCGCCTTCAGTGCCGGCGGTGACGTGGCGGGGATGGCCTCCGGCGAGGAGTTCACCGAGCCGACGCTGGAGGGCCGTGCCCAGACCCTGCGACGTGCCATGGAGTGCGCGCGCCTGCTGCATGATATGCCCAAGCCCACCCTGGCCATGGTGAGAGGAGTGGCGGCCGGTGCGGGGCTCTCCATCGCCCTGTCCTGCGACCTGCGTATCGCCTCAGACAATGTCAGGCTGATCACCGCCTTCGGCGAGGTGGCCTACTCCGGCGACTTCGGCGGCAGCTTCTTCCTGACCAGGCTGGTTGGTCCGTCCAAGGCCCGGGAACTCTATTATCTGTCGGCGCATGTCGATGCTGCCGAGGCGCTGCGCCTGGGAATGGTCAACCGGGTCGTGGCAAACGATGCCCTGCAAGAGGAGACCCAGGCCCTTGCCACCCACCTCGCCGCTGGACCGCGCATTGCGTATGGCTACATGAAGCGCAATCTCAATGCGGCAGAGACCGGCACGCTGGCCGAGGTGATGGATCTGGAAGCCTGGCACCACACACGCTGCGGCATGACCGAAGACCACCTGGAAGGCGCCCGCGCCTTCGTCGAGAAGCGCAAACCCACCTTCAGGAGTCGCTAGGTGCTGTCGCGCCCCGGCTCGTGGACATTGATCGAGGCTTATCCATGACGTCACGTACCCATCTATATATAGAGGGAGATTGGATCGCACCGACGGGCCATCAACGAATCACCGTCCAGTGCCCCGCCAGCGAGGCGATCATCGGCGACATACCCGCAGGGACGACCGATGACGTCAATGCAGCGGTGAAGGCGGCTCATCGCGCCTTTCCGGCCTGGGCGGCAACCCCAGCCGGGGAGCGGGCGGCCATTCTCGCGCGGATCCAGGCAGGTCTGGAGGAACGCGCCGAGGAAATCGCACAACTGATCACCTCGGAAATGGGGATGCCGCTGAAACTCACCCGACGCATTCAGGCGATCTTGCCTGCCGCATCGTTCGGGATGTATGCCAAACTGCTGCCCGATTTCCCCCTGGAGGAGTCGGTGGGCAATTCCCGGGTGCTGCGCGAGCCCGTTGGCGTTGTCGCCTGCATCACCCCCTGGAACTATCCGCTGCACCAGATCGCGGCCAAGGTGGCAGCTGCCCTGGCAGCCGGCTGCACCGTCGTACTCAAGCCGTCGGAGTTGGCACCGCTGAACGCCTTCGTGCTGGCCGAGATCATTCACGCCGCAGGACTGCCGGCCGGTGTGTTCAATCTCGTCACCGGCGACGGCGCCACCGTTGGCGAAGCCCTTGCCGGTCATCCCGAGGTGGATATGGTCTCCCTCACCGGCTCGACGCGTGCGGGCAAGCGCGTGTCGACGGTTGCCGCGAACTCGGTGAAACGTGTAGCGCTCGAACTGGGTGGAAAATCGCCGTCGGTGCTGCTGGACGATGCGGATCTCGCAAAGGCCGTCAAGGCCACCGTGGCCAACTGCTTCCTCAACTCCGGTCAGAACTGCAACGCCTATACGCGCCTGCTGGTACCCGAAGAAGTGCACGATGAGGCAGCCGCCCTTGCTGCCAACCTCGCCGAGGGGCTCGCCGTGGGTGACCCACTGGACGCAGCCACCCGCATCGGGCCGCTGGTGTCCGCCGAACAGCGCGAGGCAGTACTCGACTATATACGCGTCGGTATCCGGGAAGGGGCGACGTTGCTTGCCGGTGGAGAGGAGCGCCCTGCCGGCTTCGACAAGGGTCATTATATACGGCCCACGGTGTTCGGGCGCGTGGACCCCAGGGCCACCATCGCCCAGGAGGAGATCTTCGGGCCGGTGCTGGCCGTGATTCCCTACACCGACGAAGCGCATGCCGTGGAGATCGCCAACAACACCATCTACGGTCTCGCGGGGGCCGTCTGGTCGGCGGACGATGCTCGGGCAGAGCGGGTGGCACGGCGCATCCGAGCAGGACAGATCGACATCAATGGCGGCCCGTTCAACCTGAAGGCACCCTTCGGCGGATTCAAGCAGTCCGGTCACGGCCGAGAGCTGGGGCGGTATGGGTTGGAGGAGTTCCTCGAATACAAGGCCCTGCAGCTCCAATCCTGACATGAGTACGGTCGATACCCGGCTGCTGAAGGATGCGCGCCGGCCGCTGGTGGGGTCGGCGCTTGCCGTAGTGTGCATCGGTGCCGCGCTTGGGGTGCTGGTGCACCCTGCATGGATGTTGCCAGCAGCCACCTGCGGCTGGTTGGCCTTGGGGGGCGTATGGCCACGCCTGGCGAGTCGTGTCCGCGGCATCTCGCTCGCCTTGATGACGGTCGGCCTGGCTGGCATCGGCTGGGGTGCGATGCACGGTGCCGCGCCTGACTGGCAGGCCGCACTGACCAACGGCATACCGATCGTCGGCCTGCTGGTCGGCGTCAGCTTCCTACAGCTTGTCACCATGCCGAGCGGGACGGACACGGCGGGCAATCGACGGGATAACGGACCCGGCGGATTCCGGAACACCTTCGCGGGGGTGCATCTGTTCGGGGCCGTGATCAACCTCTCTGCGGTCCTTATCGTGGCAGATCAACTCCGTCGGCACGAGCCCCTGGGGCGCGCCGAAACCATTCTGCTGACCCGAGGTTTCACGACGGCAGAATTGTGGTCTCCGTTCTTTGCCGCCATGGCGGTGACCCTCACCTTCGCCCCTGGTGCCAACCTCATGCATCTGATGGCCGTCGGCCTGCCGATGGCCTTGCTAGCAGCGGGGGGAACCTGGATGGGTACCGGACGCCACGTCGGCGAGCACTTCCGCGGCTACCCCGTGGACTTCCAGCGTCTTGTCATCCCCTCTGTCCTTGCGATCCTCGTCATCGGCACTTATGTGGCAAGACCGGATCTGTCCGTGATTGCGGTCATCACCACGCTCGCCCCCATCGCTGCCCTCGCGGGGGTTGCGCTTGGCGGGACGAACCCGGCTCAGCGGGCCACACGCCACGTCTGCTACAACATCCCCAGAGTGGAGAATGAGCTGGCCCTGTTCCTCAGTGCCGGCGTCATGGCCGCCGGGCTGCATAGCGTCATCCTGCAACTGGGTGAGTGGACCCCCTTTTCGGCCTTCGGAGCCATCGAAGCCTGGCTGGTGATAGTCGGCATCGTCGTGCTGTCCCTGATCGGCGTGCATCCCGTCATCGGTGTCGCCGCCGTGGGCACCTTGTTGTCACCCTTGCACCCCGACCCGACGCTCCTTGCCGTCGCCTTCCTGATCGGATGGAGTGTGGCCACCGTGGCAAGCCCGTTCTCCGGCCTCAACCTCACCATGCAAGGACGTTACGGGGTCAGCATGGGGCAGATATTGCTATGGCACTGGCGTTATAACTTAGCCATGGTAGTCACGGCAGCGCCTTTACTATGGCTAGTAGAACACTGCTTGACCACTTAATAACAGCGTATGTACTGGAATAGAGCCATTCCCTGTTGGTCAGAAAGAAAGGCCAATCCATGGAGTCACCACAGTGGGTTGAAGTGGTCCCCGAAAATTGGACCAGGCGCTAAGCTCTGATCAGACCGACCAGGAGAGCCTGATCATGAGTAAGAAACATCGGCAGTACAGCAGTGACTTCAACCCGCCTTATTCACGAGAGTGCCGAATCGTGCGCTGTGACTCCATAGCTTGTCGGCTGCGTTCGCAGCTGCCGCGCTTGCGGTGTTGCCCTCGCGCAGCAGGCCGCCGACCATATCACCGGTTTCGGCCAGCGAGGCGACCAATGGCGAGTAGATCCGTGCGCCGTAAAGCCCATGAAATGCCGAACAGCCTTGGTGACCGTGGACCTCAATCGGCAGGCCGTCGATGTCCAGGGTCAACTGCGAGAGGCGCTCGCCGTTTTTCAGCGAGGCCAGACGCCAGACCGGTCGATTCAGCCCATGGCTCGCTGTAGCATAGCACCAGGGTGCGTATCTGTGGCGAATGCGCAGCGGGTGGCGCTGATCGACCAGATTGTCTTCGAGCGCCTCGATCACGCCGCTGTTGTCGAGGGCTTCACGCAACAGCAGAACGCCGTTGTCGCTGGTGGAGCGCTGTCCGTTGAACTCAACGCGGATGGAGCCGTTGCAGGACGGAATCCAGGGAGATACGCTTTCACCCATAGCGGATGGTTCTCTCGGATCAGGTTCTTGGCGGAACGCACTGATTTCACAAGAGAATGCCATCCGCTATCTTCGTTTTCAGGCTGGCCTCATGAATAAGGCGGTTCAAGGCGCGTGCAGGCGTATGGCGTGGATCACAGGGAGTGATGAGGCCAGCAGAGTGTGCAAGGATCGAGGGGACTGCATGGGTCTCCTTCGGCATCATTGTGTGTTTGGCGACTTACAACGTGCCAACCCATGCGGACTTTTTCAATAATATGTCACTGATGTTATTATGTGTTTTCTGGGAATGTCTCAGGATTCAGAGGGCATTTTCACCACCACTCTGCCGCGCACATTGCCAGCAAGTAGATCTGCCGCGGTTTCGATAGCATCCTCGAGGGCAATCGTTTGCGTGATGGCTTCAAGCTGCTCGGGGTTAAGCAATTCACCCAACCGGTACCATGCCTCGACACGATCAGCATATGGCCGCATCACGCTATCGATCCCCGCCAGCGTTACGCCACGAAGGATAAAAGGCGCCACACTGGCGGGGAGATCCATACCCTGAGCCAACCCACAAGCCGCTACCGTGCCGCCGTAGCACGTAGAAGCAAGAACATTTGCCAATGTGTGACTTCCCACTGCGTCGATGGCCCCCGCCCAGCGCTCTTTAGCCAGCGGGCGGCCCTGTTCCGACAGCGACTGGCGGTCTATGATCTTTTGGGCTCCCAGCGCCCGCAGATATTCTGCCTCTTGGGGGCGCCCCGTGGAAGCTACCACCTGATAACCAAGCGATGTGAGCAATGCGATTGCATAACTGCCTACGCCACCGTTAGCCCCCGTTACCAATACATCGCCCCGGTCGGGCGTGACGCCATGGCGCTCCAGAGCGATCACTGACAGCATTGCGGTGTAACCCGCCGTGCCAATCGCCATGGCTTGTTGTGCAGTAAATGCGGTGGGCTGAGGAATCAGCCAGCGGCTGTCCAGGCGGGCTTTCTCCGCCAGGCCGCCCCAATGCTTTTCACCTACCCCCCAACCATTCAGCAGCACCGCATCACCTGGCTTGAAGGTATCGCTACTAGACGCCTCGATCGTGCCCGCCAAGTCAATCCCTGGCACCATGGGGAACTGCCGGACTAGTGGACCTTTGCCTGTAATGGCTAGCGCATCCTTGTAGTTCAATGTGCTGCAGACCACCCGGACCGTCACGTCGCCATCGGGGAGCTGGGCATCCTTCAGCGCTTTGATGCCCACCTGTTGTCCATCCTCATACTTTTCGATCACCAGTGCCTTGAACATCTGCCATCTCCATTTAGACCGATCGTCTACTTAATGTCGTAAACATTAGCATGGGAGCCCATCGAGAAACGTGGCCAAAAATATTTCTAAAGGCCGAGTGTTACGCTCCAGCCGAGCCCGCATGACCGCGCCTTCCCAGCCGATCCAGAACGCTTCCGCCAGATGCGAACAGTTGGCATGGGCGGCCAGTGTTCCCTGTGCCTTTGCCTCTTCCAGGCAGTTGGCTAGCCGTTGCTGCCAGTCGCTCAGCGTCTCACGTAGCCATTGCCGGTAGTCATCGGGCAGGCCGCCTACCTCCTGCCCCAAGTTGCCCACCAAGCAACCGCGACGAAACTCATGCCGGGCCATTCCGGCGGCGGCATCGGCCACAAAGGCCTCGATCCGCGCCAGCGGCGGATGTGCCATATTCAGCAGATGATGGTCGAGTTTTCGAGCAAAGTAGGCGCCATAATGCGCCATCACGGCCCGCCCAAAGGCGTCCTTGCTCGGGAAGTAGTAGTAGAACGACCCTTTGGGTACGCCCACACGTTTCAAGATGCCGTCGAGACCGGCCCCCACAAAACCTTGCTCCGTCAACACCTCTGTACCACTGCGGATCAACGCCGCACGAGTATCTTGATCAGCGCGTGGCACTTTGGGTGGACGGCCCCGACGAGGTTTGTCAGTTAATACAGTCATGATCATATTAATTTAGACCAACCGTCTATGCTCATCAACATTAGATTTGAAAGGACTTCTTAGTCTCCTCGCGTATCAGCCAAGATACTGATCAATTCCGGCACTGTCGTTTGGGGACCCCGTGCAGCGATACCCTCCTCGAACACCCCAGCGATACTCAATGCCGTCTGCCGAGCAGCACCCAAGTAGGTAGCCATGGAAATATAGTAATCGAGATCCTTATGCGCATTGGCTAGGCTGAATTGAAAGCCGCTGGTATCTTGGGACAGGATATAGGGACTCAAACGATCCAGAATAGCCCCCTTGCCTCCGCCTTGGGCCAACACCTCGACAAGCACCTCAGAGTCAATGCCGCCCCGCTCGGCGCAGGCTGCCACCTCCGCCAGCACCGTCGAGAAGCCTAGTGAAACGAAGTTGTGCAGCAGCTTCATTTTATGGCCGGCACCGACCGGCCCGGCATGCGTGATGTGCTCGGCATAGCTCTGCAGGAGCGGCAAGCAGGCCTCGAACAGCTCGCGCTCGCCGCCAACGATTAGATTGAGCCGCCCCTCGGCGGCCTCCTTGGGCGTGCGGGTCATGGGCGCATCCATGAAGTACCCACCGGCCTGCTCCACCGCCTGGGCAATCGCTACCGTCGACCTCGGAATGGAGGTCGAGCAGTCGATGACTACGCTGCCCGGTCGAATCCCGGCTAGAATACCATCCTCACGGAACAGGACCTCCTCGACCTGGGGTGAGCCGGTGACGCAGAGAATGATCACCTCGCACTCTGCGGCCAGACTCTTGCAGCCGGGATGAGCCTTGGCGCCCTGCGCCACCAGCCCCTCGACCGGCTGGTTACCGGGGTGGTCGAGGAAGTGCAGCAGCCAGCCGGCATTCTGCACATTACTGGCGATACCATGTCCCATCAGACCGACTCCGACCATGCCGATATGCGCTTGTTTCAACGTTATTGCGTCCATCCTCTTCTCCTTAGGGGGCGTTGAGATCACAGACCGCCCATGCAGAGGTACTTGATCTCAATATAGTCTTCGATACCGTACTTGGAGCCCTCGCGCCCGATGCCCGACTCCTTGACGCCTCCAAAAGGCGCCAATTCACTGGAGATGATGCCCTCGTTGATGCCGACGATGCCGCACTCTAGGGCCTCGGCCACCCGCCAGACCCGTGCCAGATCGCGGCTGTAGAAATAGCTCGCCAGACCATAGGGGGTGGCATTGGCCTGACGGATCACCTCCTGCTCGTCGCTGAAACGCAGCAACGGGGCCACGGGCCCGAAGGTCTCCTCGCTCATCAGGCGTGCATTCGCCGTCACATCGGTGAGCACGGTGGGTTCGAAGAAGTGATGGCCCAGGACATGGCGCTTTCCACCCAGCAGGACCTTGGCCCCCTTTCTGGTAGCATCGTCGATATGCTCCTCAACCTTCTCGACGGCTGCCGCATCGATCAAGGGCCCCAAGGTCACCCCCTCCTC
The DNA here is from genome assembly GCF_010977575.1 of Halomonas socia. Classification (GTDB taxonomy): domain Bacteria; phylum Pseudomonadota; class Gammaproteobacteria; order Pseudomonadales; family Halomonadaceae; genus Franzmannia; species Franzmannia socia. Next base: position 373,363 of record NZ_CP048812.1, on the reverse strand, counting down.
AAGGCCATCACCCACTCGCTGGGCATTAACCTCCGACGCCAGGCGCGCGGCAAATTCGTCGTAGATGCGCTCATGGACGAAGATGCGGTTGGCACAGACGCAGGTCTGGCCAGTGTTACGGAATTTCGAAGCCATCACGCCCGATACGGCCAGGTCGAGGTCGGCATCATCGAAGACGATAAAGGGCGCATTGCCACCCAACTCCATGGAAACCTTCTTGACAGTCTCCGCACACTGGCCGAGCAGCAACTTGCCCACCTCGGTGGAGCCAGTAAAGGAGAGCTTGCGTACCAGCGGGTTGCCTGTCAGCTCGGCGCCTACCTCGCGGGCGCTGCCGGTCACCACATTGAATACGCCAGCCGGCACTCCTGCCCGCTCGGCGAGCTCGGCCAAGGCCAGCGCCGAGTAGGGCGTGCTGGAGGCTGGCTTGACCACTACCGTGCAGCCGGCGGCCATGGCTGCCGCAGCCTTACGGGTGATCATGGCGTTGGGAAAGTTCCAGGGAGTAATGGCCGCCACTACGCCAACCGGCTCCTTGGTGACCAAAATCCGTCTGTCCGTAACATGGGCGGGAATCACGTCACCGTAGACGCGCTTGGCCTCCTCTGCAAACCACTCGATGAAAGAGGAACCGTAGGCGATCTCGCCCTTGGCCTCGGTCAGCGGCTTGCCTTGCTCCAGAGTGAGGAGACGGGCGAGGTCCTCCTGGTGGACCATGCAGAGATCAAACCAGCGTCTGAGAATGGCCGAACGCTCCTTGGCTGTGCGGGCCTTCCATGCCGGCAAGATCCGGTCTGCAGCTTCGATGGCAGTCGCCACCTGTGACCGAGGCAGTTTTGGCACGCTACCAATCAGTTCACCCGTGGACGGATTGATCACCTCAATCTCCGCCATGTTATCGGCTGTCATCCAGCTCCCGTTAATATAACACTGCTGCCTGAACAGCCCTTGCTCACTCAGAACCTGCATGCACTACCACTCCTACAATGCTGTAATTTGATATTACAGCCTATCCCATCAAATGGAACTGTCAATGTCTGCAAGCCGTACTAAGGGAATGCTGCATAAAACCCGCCGCAGCTGCCTGCCTGGCCGAACAGGGTCTATTCATGCGCGAGGGACCATCGTCGATGCCATCTTCTTGGTTGGCGACCGCGCGCCCTCCACCAAGAACAAGACGAAGCAACGCGATTCGGAGATGAAGCAGACTAAGAAGGGCAATCAATATTATTTCGGTATGAAGGCCCATATCGGTGCCGATGCGATCACCGGGCTGACCCACAGTGTCGCCGCTACCTCGGCCAACGTTGCCGATGTCACCACGGCCAGTCACCTGGTCTGGGGCGATGACCCGCGGTTATACGGTTACACTGGCATGTGGAAGTACTTGGACGAAGAGAAGGATGCCTTGGACTCCCAGTGTTGTGCCGCCGCCAAGCGCAGCGCCATCAGAGGAGGGAAGACAGCCCCATGAAAGTGCTGCTGGAATTCGGGAGGCCAAGGGCAGCAACCGCGCTACAGTGGAGCACCCGTTTCATTTCATCAAGAATCTCTTCGGCTACCGGAAGGTTTACTACAAAGGGCTGGCTAAGAACCAGGCGCAGCTGTTTACCCTATTTGATCTGACCAATTTGGTGTTGGCGAAACGATGCGGGGGCGCCTAGATGAGGCCGTACGCCTTGAATCTGGTCTGGCAGCCGAATATCTTGGCTGCAGGGAAAATAGACTACTTGAGGTAGTCTAAAAGTGAGTGCTTACGTGGTAATTGAGCCGCGCTGAAGGCTTCAGCCATTCAGGGGCGCATTGATCAGTGGTTCCTTAAGGAGTTTTAACGGTATGCTTGAGAGCTTTGAATCTGATTCCACTCCCTCAAAACCTATGACTTACGATCGCGGGAGGAGGAAAAAATGAACAATGAGGAAAGGAACAACATACTGACAGCCAAACAAGAACATCACCTTGAACCGGTGATACGTCCTGCGCAGCAGCGCACCCTTGGAGATGCCGTTTACGAGTCTTTGTCCGAACTGATCCGAACTGGAGAATTGAGCGCAGGCCAAAAGCTACCCGCTGAAGTCGAGCTCTGCCGCTTCTTTGACGTATCGCGTCCGGTGGTCAGACGTGCCCTAGCGCGTTGTAGAGAGGATGGCCTAGTTATCTCGCGAAAGGGCTCGGGCTCATATGTCTCGATGGATGTCGCTCTGGCCAGCTCCTCTGAGGAGCCACAGCGACAGCTAAATAACATTCTCTATGCCCTAGAATTTCGCCGCAGCACCGAGCCACAAGCGGCCTATTATGCTGCACTTAGGCGCTTGCCCGAAGCACTCGAGGAAATTGCATCCGCATTGGATGCATTCCGACACTTTGATCTAGGTGCTTCCAGGCAACGGGTCGACATGGCTTTCCACCAAGCGGTAGCTAAAGCATCTTGTAATGACCACTATCTGCACTCTCTTTCTATTATCAGCTACGACATTGATCTAGATATTCACCTTGCCAGCCACTTGTCTCAACTGGGCCATGCCGAGCGAAAAGCTGCCATCGACTCCGAGCATCAGCGAATTTATCAAGCCATCGCCGAACAAGACCCCGATGCCGCCTTCCAAGCTATGCGACGTCACTTAGATCACGCTCAGCTCCGCATCTTGGCAAGAAGCCAGGAAATCATTCGACGGACCGGTGGTGGATAGAATTAACCCGGCTTATTCATGAGACTGGCCTGAAAACGAAGATAGTGGATGGTATGCTCTTGAAAAATCAGTGCGTTCCGCCAAGATCTGATTCCAGAGGACCATCCGCTATGGCTGAAAGCGTATCTCCCTAGACTTCGTCCTGCAACGGGTCCATCCGAGTTGAGCTCGATGGCCAGCGTACCACCAGCGACAGCGGCGCTCGGCTGCTGCGTGAAATTCTCGATAACAGCGGCGTAATCGACGCGCTGGAGGATAAGCTAGTAGATCGGTGCAACCTGCTGCGAATCCGTTATTCGCTGGCCAGTTAGCTATGCACCCTGATGTTGCAGCGGGTGTTGGGCTGGAGCCTGATCCGGACGCGCGAGCAGGTGCCCAAGGTCGCCGCCACGCTGTCGCTGCATGCCCTGCGTATCACCGTTCACTTCGGCGCCGCCGCCAAGAAATGTTAGCCTAACTTGCTGAAGGGGTTGCCGAAGCTGACCAATCTAAGCCGACGCCACGGCAATACCACAACTGACTCAAGAGCAAAGCGGTTACTGGCGAACACGGCTACCCTGCTGGCCGATACTAATTCCTGAAGGTTGTAAAAGAGCGAGGGAAACCTGCACTCAGGCATCGATTAGCAGGTTCTCACGCCGCAGATGCTGTTTCTGAAAGAAGAATCCGGCAACCTGTGGCGTCACGATGCACGCCCGGGGCCCTCATGAATAAGGCGGTATTAATCCATATCGTGCAGCATTCCTGCCTCCTCACATTAACGAAAAATGACTGTTAGAATAATTATTATGGTGAGTTTGCTAGGGACTGTTGACGTTTCACATTACTAGCTATAGGAACCTACATGCCATGGCGACCATGTGCTCTTAACTCCGCTTCAGCTTGTCATAACGGAACACCACTGCGCGGTAATTCTTTAAGCGCGCGAAGGCATTTTCAACTAAATATCGATGGCGATACAGCCCCATGTCCCGAGCGGCCTTACCCTGGATCGAGTTGCATTTTCTCGGAATCACTGGGCTACCCCCTGGTTCTTGATCTGTTCGCGGATGTGCTCACTGCCATAGCCCTTATCCGCCCAATCGCCTCGCCAGGTGGCAGTTGTGCTATCAGTTCGGGGGCTTCAGTGCAGTCATTGACCTCATCTCTGGTGAGTCTGAAAGCGATAGGCAACTCATACGTATCGACCGTCAGGTGAATCTTGCTCGTGTGACCAGCGCGGCTTTACCGATGGCTGCTGGCTGACGATACTGGTACTGTGATGGTGAGCTTTGATGTAAGTCCCATCGATGAATATCTACTCAAGGTTGGGCTCTTCGACTAGGGAGCTGAATACCTTGAACAGCTTGCCTGTCGCCGACCAGGCAGTGAAGCGCTTGTAGACCGAATTCTAGTACTCGAAGGCACGGGGAAAGTTCTGCCATGGGCAGGCCACACGTATCCGGTAGAGGATGCCTTCAACTGTCATTTGCAAATCAGGCATGCGGAAGATTGCTTATTGAAGCAACATTTTCCAGCTTCGACCAGAGTTCGTCACTGAGCATAAATCGGAGCATTGCAGACTCTCAGGGTTGTCTGAGTAGGAATCTCAATTCTGCGGGTTTGGGTTTGCTCTTATCCTGCAACGTCCCCTGCTGCGAAACGTCAACAGTTGCTAGGCCGAATCGTCCACCACCTACGCACAGGCCGTCAGCCGAGCCGGGCGAGCAGTGCGACCACCGCGGTCTCGACGCGCAGGATGCGCGGGCCCAGGTGGACGCCTTCGCAGCCGGCGGCCAGCAGCTGCTCGACCTCGTAGGGGATGAAACCACCCTCGGGGCCGACCAGTAGAGTAGCGGGCGCGTCAATTCCTCGCGGGCAGGCCGCGAGCATGCCGGGATGCGCCAGCAGGGCTCGGCGCCCGGCGATTTCATCGGCCAGGCAATCCTCGACGAAGGGCTTGAAGCGGGTCGCCAGGCGCACCTCGGGCAGCATGGTATCGCGGGCCTGCTCGAGGCCCAGCACCAGGTGCTGATGGATCTTGTCGGCGGCCAGCTCCGGCGACTGCCAGTAGCTCTTCTCGACGCGCCGGGTATGCAGCAGGGTGATGCGCTTGACGCCCAGTGCGGTGACGTGTTCCAGGCTGCGGGCCAGCATGCGTGGGCGCGGCAGGGCCAGGATCAGCTCGATGTCCAACGCCGGGGGCGGGGGCTGGTCGAGGGCATCGCACTCGAACCAGGCGCCCGCGGCGTCGAGGTGGGTCAAGCGGCCGCGGCCGATGCCGCCGCCGAGCCGGCCCAGGGTCAGCTCGTCGCCGAGGCCGGCGCGGTGCACTTCACGCAGGTGGCGCAGGCGTCGCGGGTCGCCGATGTGCGCCTGGCCATTGGCCTGCCATTCGTCGGCTTCGAGCAGTATCAGATTCATCTCGTCTCTTGGTTAAAGCTGGCTGGCAGTCGGTAGTCTACCCCAGCGTGGGCGAGTTTCGTTTGCATGGTCGGCCAGCCGGTGCACAATACCCGTAACAATGGATAAAGGAGCAGCGCCGTGCGCGTGATTCGCAAGTATGCCAACCGCCGTCTCTACGATACCGAGCAGAGCCGCTATGTGACCCTCGAGGATCTGCGTGGGTTGATTCTCGACGAGGTGTCATTTCGCGTCGAGGATGCCAAGAGCGGTGAGGACCTGACGCGGACCATTCTGCTATCGATCATCATCGAGCAGGAGCAGGCCGACGGCGAGTCGGAGGTGTTCTCCAATGACCTGCTGGAGCAGCTGATCCGAGTCTATGCCATGTCCCAGCCGTTGCCGTTGGCGCGCTATCTGGAGCAGGGCACGCGGCTGATGATGGAGCAGCAGCAGCGTATGCAGGATCAGTGGCAGCAGGCCATGCGCCACTCACCGATGGAGCTGATGCGCGAGTTGGCCGAGGAGAACATGCGCTTCTGGCAGCAGACCATCAACCAGGGCCAGCAGCGCAAGGACGACGAGGAGTAATGGCGGCCGACAGCCTGCCGGGCTTCTGGCATACTGTCGGCCCGAAATCTTTCCCATCCTGCGTATCAATCTGTCGAGCAAGGTCTGTAGATGAAGGTTCTGATCATCGGCGGCGGTGGCCGCGAACATGCCCTGGCCTGGAAGGTCGCCCAGTCTCCCGCCGTGGAGCGGGTCTTCGTGGCGCCGGGCAATGCCGGTACGACCGGCGAGCCCAAGCTCGAGAACGTCGCGCTGGCGGCTGACGACCTGGCCGGGCTCGAGGCATTTGCGCGCCAGCAGGCCATCGAGCTGACCATCGTTGGCCCCGAGGCGCCGCTGGTCGAGGGCGTGGTCGATCGCTTCCAGGCCGCAGGGCTGACCATCTTCGGCCCCAGCCAGGCCGCCGCCCAGCTCGAGGGCTCGAAGTCCTTCACCAAGGACTTCCTGGCGCGCCACGCGATTCCTAGCGCCGAGTACGCCACCTTCACCGAGATAACCCCGGCGCTGGCCTACCTGGCCGATAAGGGCGCGCCGATCGTGATCAAGGCCGACGGCCTGGCGGCCGGCAAGGGCGTGATCGTGGCCATGAGCGAGGCCGAGGCCGAGGCGGCGATCCGCGATATGCTCGAGGCCAACGCCTTCGGCGATGCCGGCGCAAGGGTGGTGATCGAGGAATTCCTCGACGGCGAGGAGGCCAGCTTCATCGTCATGGTCGACGGCAAGCACGTGCTGCCGATGGCCACCAGCCAGGACCACAAGCGCGCCTATGACGGCGACACGGGTCCCAACACCGGCGGCATGGGTGCCTACTCGCCGGCGCCGGTGGTTACCCCGGCGGTCTACGAGCGCATCATGGCGCAGGTCATTGCGCCCACCGTCGAGGGCATGGCCGCCGAAGGCCACCCCTACGTGGGCTTTTTGTATGCCGGCCTGATGATCGACGCCGAGGGCAACCCCAAGGTGATCGAGTACAACTGCCGCTTCGGCGATCCCGAGACCCAGCCGATCATGCTGCGCCTGCAGTCTGACCTGGCGGCGCTGTGCCTGGCCGCGACCCGCGGCGAACTGGACACGGCGCGCTGCGAGTGGGATCCGCGTGCGGCGGTGGGCGTGGTGCTGGCCGCCGGCGGCTACCCAGGCGAGTATCGCAAGGGTGACGTGATCGACGGCCTGGCTGCCGCGGCAAAGACCGGCTGCAAGGTCTTTCACGCTGGCACCGCCAGCGATGCCCAGGGGCGCGTGGTGACCAGCGGCGGCCGGGTGCTGTGCGTCACCGCGCTGGGCGACAGCGTTTCCCAGGCACGTGATCTGGCTTACCGCGGTGCGGCGGCCATCGACTGGCCCGCGGTGCTGCTGCGTCGCGATATCGCCTATCGTGCCATTGCCCGCGAGGCATGAATGGCGTCATCCTGAACGCTTCGCTTGCCGGCACCCCAGTTGCCGCTTACAACAACAACCGGAGAGGCCCATGATGATTGCTGCCACCCGGCACTTACGCCGTCACTCCCGCGCGGGGCGCGACTGATGTCCCGCGAGTACCCGGTGATCGCGGTGACCGGCTCCTCGGGGGCCGGGACCACCACGGTGCGGCGCACCTTCGAGCGCATGTTCGCTCGCGAGGACGTGCATGCTGCCTTCGTCGACGGTGACGCCTTCCACCGCTATACCCGCGATGAGCTGGCGCGGATGTTTCGCGAGGAGCCGGAGCGCACCGACGAGCTGTCGCACTTCGCCGTCGAGGCCAACCTGCTCGATCGCCTCGAGATGCTGCTGCAGGAGTACGGCGAGCAGGGCACCGGCACCTACCGGCACTATATCCATGCCGAAGACAAGCGCATGGTCGAGGCCGGCCATCAGGTCGGCACCTTCACCGACTGGCAGCCGCTGCCCTGTGGCACCGACCTGTTGTTCTACGAAGGGCTGCACGGTGGCCTGGTCACCGCCGATCTGGATATCGCCCGCCATGTCGACCTGCTGGTGGGGGTGGCGCCGACCATGAACCTGGAGTGGATTCAGAAGATCGATCGCGATACCAAGCTGCGCGGCTACTCCCAGGAAGCGGTGATCGACACCATCCTGGGGCGCATGCACGACTATGTGCGTTATATCCAGCCGCAGTTCTCGCGCACTCATATCAATTTCCAGCGCGTGCCCACCGTGGATACTTCCAACCCCTTCGAAGTGCAGGACATTCCCACTGACGCCGAGTCGTTCGTGGTGATCCGCTTCCGCGACCCCTCGGCGGTGGATTTTCCCTACCTGCTGGCGATGATCCAGGATGCCTTCATGAGCCGCCCCCACACCCTAGTGGTGCCCGGCTCGCGGATGCCGCTGGCCATGGAGCTGATTCTCGCCCCGCTGTTGCGCCATCTGCTCGCCCAGCGGCGCTTTCGTTGACCGAACCTTTGCCAGGAGTCGCCCATGTCTACGCTGTTCAGCAAGATCATCGAGCGCGAAGTGCCCGCCGACATCGTCTATGAAGACGACCAGGTGCTGGCCTTCCGCGACATCAACCCCCAGGCCCCGACGCATATCCTGATCATCCCCAAGAAGCCGATCGCCACCCTCAATGACCTCACCGAGGAGGATCAGGCGCTGGTGGGGCGCCTGCCGTTGGTTGCCGCCAAGCTGGCCAAGCAGCTGGGATTTGCCGAGGAGGGCTATCGGGTGGTGATGAACTGCAATGAAAATGGTGGCCAGACGGTCTACCATATACATATGCACCTGATGGGCGGTCGCCGCTTCACTTGGCCGGCTGGCTAGCCGGCGCTCTACGGGCCTCGTGCTCCGCGCCCCCTAAGCGCTGCGACGCATCGGTGCATACCCTTTCCGCACCAAGGAAGTGCTGAATAAATCGGCGAGCGGGATGAAGCACAAGGCGCACGGAGCACAGAAACCGGAGCCTATGGGTATAGGTGAGGATTTCGACCGGGCTGGCGCACCAGCACCGCGCAACGTAGTGATTCGCACGCGCAGTCATTTATACAGTGTTTCCTTACAGCGCAGTAACGGACGGCCGCCCCCGGGCGGCCGTCTGCTGCGTGGCCAAGGCCATCATTCCTGCCAGGAGGCATCCACCATGTCACGCCAACTCTCCGCTACCGACCAGTGGATCGGCCAGTTCGATAGCGTGCTGCGTACGCTGGTGCCGCACGCCGCCCAGGCCTCGCGGCCGTCGCCGGCCGGCGAGCTACCCGAGGCGTCGCTCAGCGAGGTCGAGCGCGAGCATACGGTGGGCCTGATGCGCATCAATCACACCGGCGAGGTGTGCGCCCAGGCGCTCTATCAGGGCCAGGGTCTGACCGCCAAGCTACCCGATACCCGCGAGCAGATGGAGCGCGCCGCCCAGGAGGAGATCGACCACCTGGCCTGGTGCGATGCGCGCCTGCAGGAGCTCGATGGCCGTACTAGCCTGCTCAATCCGCTGTTCTACGCCGCTTCATTCGGCCTGGGTGCGGTGGCTGGCGCGGTGGGTGACCGGGTCAGCCTGGGCTTCGTGGCCGCCACCGAGGAGCAGGTAGGCAAGCACCTCGACGAGCATCTGCATGAGCTGCCCGCGGCGGATCGCCGTTCGCGGGCGGTCCTCGAGCAGATGTGCGAGGACGAGGCGCACCACGAGCGCTGGGCGCTGGAGGCCGGCGGCATGCGTTTTCCGCTGCCGGTCAAGCTCGGCATGCGCCTAGTCTCCAAGGCAATGACCCAGAGCGTCTACCGCCTGTAGCCCGAGCTGCAAGCGCCCTGCGCCCAGCACTCGCTTTACTCCTCGACGATGGTATAGGCGTGGCTGATCTCGACGCCGCCCTGGGCGAGCATGATCGAGGCGCTGCAGTATTTTTCGGCGGACAATGACACCGCGCGCTCCACCTGCTTTTCCTTGAGGCCGCGGCCGGTGACGGTGAAGTGCACATGGATCCTGGTGAAGACGCTGGGCACGCTGTCGGCGCGCTCGGCCTCGATGCTGGCCACGCAGTCGCTGACCGGGGCGCGGGACTTCTCGAGGATCTCCAGCACGTCGAAGGAGGTGCAGGCGCCGAGGCCCATCAGCAGCATCTCCATCGGGCGTGGGCCGGTATTGCGGCCGCCGTGGTCGGGGGGACCGTCGATCACCACGCTGTGACCGCTGCCTGACTCGGCAACGAACTGGCGACCATCGGTCCATTTGACACTGGCTTTCATATCGCGATCCTTCTGTTTCAGTGAGCGGAGGGCGTGCCCCGTAGTTGGGCGTCGAGGGCGTAAAGGCGCGCCGGGGTGCCGACATCGACCCAGGAGCCGCGGTAGTGGTGGCCACGAACCTGGCCCGCGTCCATGGCGCGCTTGAGCAGCGGCGCCAGGGCGAAAGCGCCCGGCGGCTGGTCGGCGACCAGTGCCGGGTCGAGCAGGCTGAGGCCGGCGAAGGTCAGGCGCGGCGAGCCCTCGACGTGGACGCCGCCACTGGCATCGAGATGAAAGTCGCCGGCCGGGTGGTGGTCGGGATTGTCGACCAGCCACAGATGCGCCAGGGCCCCCTGCAATGCCGGCATGGTGTCGAGCGCGGCATCGCACCAGATATCGCCGTTGACCAGCAGGAACGGCGCCTTGCCGAGCAGTGGCAGCGCCTGGCGAATGCCGCCGCCCGTCTCCAGCGGCGCCTCCTCGCGGCTCCAGGTGACGTGCACGCCGTAGTTGCTACCGTCTCCCAGGGCCTGGATGATCTGTCCACCGCGGTAGCTGACGTTGATCACGATATCATCGATGCCTGCGGCCGCCAGTCGCTCCAGGTGGTGAACAAGCAGCGGCTTGCCGGCCACCGGCAGCAGCGGCTTGGGGCAGTGGTCGGTGAGGGGGCGCATGCGGGTACCGAACCCGGCGGCCAGGATCATCGCCTTCATCAGTACGCTACCTCGACGCCGTGTGCCTGCAGCGCGCGTGTCAGCGCCGGATCGAACTGACCCTGCAGCCAGTCAGCGAGGGCGGCGAACTCGGCGTGGGGCGCTAGGCTATCCTCGAGGTGGGCCACGAAGTGCGGCAGGCGCGCCAGGTAGCCGGCCTTGCCGTCGCGCAGGGTGAGGCGGCAGAAGATGCCCAGCACCTTGAGGCAGCGCTGGGCGGCCATGGCGTCGACCTGGCGGCGAAACGCCTCGGCTCCCTCGTCTCTGGGCAGGCGGCCGTCGCCCAGGGCGCGTTGGCGAAAGGCCTCGCAGCGTCGCTCGAAATCGTCCAGGTCGAAGCGCCGGTAGCGGCCGCGCAGCAGCGAGATCAGGTCGTAGCTGAGTGGCCCGGCCACGGCGTCCTGGAAGTCGATGACATAGAGCCGCTCGCGGTGGCACATCAGGTTCATGGCGTCGAAATCGCGATGCACCGCGACCCGCGGCTGGGCCAGCGCCATCTCGATCAAGCGCTGACGCCAGGCCGGCCACTGGGGCGGCGGTGCGAGGTCGACCACCCGGGCCAGGCACCAGTCGGGGAACAGGTCCAGCTCGCGGCCGAGCAGGTCGGCATCATAGGCCGGCAGGCCGTCCAGCGGGGCCTGGTTCTGCAGCGCGTCGAGCAGAGACTCGGCGGCGGCATATGCTGCGTCTTGGCCCGCGTCGCTGAGCTGTGCGTTGAGCGGGGCATCGCCGAGGTCGTCGAGCTCGAGGAAGCCCTGCTCGAGGTCGGCCGCATGGACACGCGGCACCGGCAGGCCGGCGTCGCGCCACTGCTCGGCGATGCGCAGGAAGGGCGCGCTGTCTTCCTGCACCGGAGGGGCGTCCATCAGCATCCGTGTGGTGCCGTCGGGCAGGCTCAGGCGGTAGTAGCGGCGAAAACTGGCGTCACCGGCGGCCAGCTGCAGATCGACGCTGCCCGCCGCTAGGCCGTGGCGGGCAGCGCTCCAGTTGGCCAGGGCGGCGAGGCGAGGTGTGTGGGGCATGAAAACTCCTGGTCGATGGGCCGTGCCGGTGCCAGCGGTTGACGGGCCGCGGGCGCCACCGCATGCTGAGCCAGACGCCACCTGGCGATCAGGGCCAGTCGCGGGCGACAGCCGTAACGCGCTCTGTATAATACCGATTTCACTCGCCAAGGACATCGAGAAACATGGGCAAGCGACTCTCCTGGACTGCCCTGGTCGGGCTCGCCAGCGGCTCCGGCCTGTGGGTCATGACGGCTCACGCCGCACCACCGCCGCCGCTTCCGGCCGATCGGCTCGACTGGCAGCCTTGGGGAGAGCAGGCCCCGGCCGATGCGCTGTGCCGCGGGCGCTACGTGATGCCCGACTACCGTATCCAGGCCGCGCCGAGCCCGGAACAGGCGCGCTCGGAGTCCGACGATGCCAGCTACGGCGAAGATGGCGAGACGATCCTCGGCGGTGAGGTGGTGCTACGCCGTGGCGAGAGCCAGCTCGAATCACCCCGGGTCAGGGTCAACGCCGAGCGTGATCGCGCCTTCGCCTCGGGCCCGGTGACGCTGCGCGACCGAGGCCTGCTGCTGCGCGGGGATGCTGCCGAGCTGTCGCTGGTCGATGACCAGGCCGAGGTCGATACCGCCCACTACGTGTTGCACGACCAGCGCTTGCGCGGCGGGGCGCAGCGCCTCGAGCGCCTCGAGGACGGCCGCTACCGGATGACCGAGGCCAGCTTCACCACCTGCGATCCCGGCGACAACCTCTGGCATCTGGTCGGCAACGATGTATTGCTCGACGAGGAGAGCGGCTTCGGGACTGCGCGCCACGCGCGGCTCGAGGTGGCCGACGTGCCGGTGTTCTACTGGCCCTGGGTGCGTTTTCCCATCGATGACCGGCGCCAGAGCGGCTTTCTTTGGCCGACCCTGGGGTTTTCCAGCAACTCGCTGGATTACGCTCAGCCCTACTACTTCAATCTCGCGCCCAACTACGATGCCACCCTGACCCCGCGCTGGATCACCGATCGCGGCCTGCTGCTGGGGGGGGAGTTCCGCTATCTGTTCGACAGCGACGAAGGCCAGATCGAAGGCGCCTACCTGGCCGATGATCGGGGAGGCTCGGCGCGTGATCCCGACAACCCCAGCCGGCGCTTCGAGGGTGAGGATCGCTGGTATATCGATTATCAGCATCAGGGGCGTTTTTCTCCCCAGCTGCGCTACCAGCTGCGCTACGGCGGCGCCAGCGATGGCCGTTACTTCGAGGATTATGGCGGCGACTTCGGCGAGCAGGAGACCGAGAACATGCCGCGCCTGGCGCAGCTCGACTACCGCGGCAGCCTGTGGCGGCTCGAGGCGCGTGCCCAGGGCTTCCAGAAGCTGGAAGACCCGCTACGCGACCGCGACAAGCCCTTTTATCGGCTACCCAGTCTGACCGCCAATGCGACCTGGCGCCAGGATAACGGGCTCTATCAACAGTGGCGCTCCAATGCCACCTACTTCTGGCGCGATGTCGACGAAACCATCGTGCCGCTGCGCGAGTCGGCGACCGGCGGGCGCGTGCATCTCTCCCCGGCATTCGGCTGGCGGGGCGAGCCGAGCTGGGGGTTTCTCGAGCCGCGGGTGGAGATGCTGCACACCGCCTATGAGGTCGACTATGGTGATCGCCAGACCGATCGTGACACTAGCCTGACACGAACCGTGCCGGTCACCTCTGTGGACGCCGGCCTGATCTTCGAGCGTGAGCTCGACGTGCGCGGCAACGGTTACCGCCAGACCCTGGAGCCGCGTCTCAACTACGCCTACGTGCCGGCCCGGGATCAGGGCGACTTCCCGGAGTTCGATACCAACGAGCGAGCGTTCTCCTGGAACCAGCTATGGTCGCCGCATCGCTTCTCCGGGGCGGATCGGGTCGGTGACCTCAATCGGCTTTCCTATGGCGTCAGCACTCGCTTCCTGGCCGATGAAAGCGGCCGCGAGCGCTTCTCGCTGGGAGTCGGGCAGGCCACCTACTTCGATGATCGCACCATCGACATGAACGGCGATCCCGACACTCTGCCCCCGAAGGGAATGTCGAGCGGCACTACAATGCCATTCGTGACCGCTCGCCGGTGGTCACCCGACTGGACTGGCAGGTCACCGACCGCTGGAGTGCCGGCTACGAGCTGCTTTACGATGAGCAGCGGCGTCTCACCGAGCGCAACTCGGTGGACCTGCGCTATCGCGATCCGCGCGGCCATGTGTTGAACCTTGGTTACCGCTGGGAACTCGAAGGGTTCGATCCGTCGCTGGATGAAGAGGATCGACTCGATTACAACCGTGAGGAGTACGATATCTCTGGCGCCTATCGCATCAGCCCGCGAGTGGACGTGATCGGACGATTCACGTACGACCACACCAACAGCCGGGCTCTGGAACAACTGGCCGGGGTGCAGTGGAACGACTGCTGCTACGGACTGCAGTTGGTGTGGCGTGAATGGGTCGACGACAATGATACGGCGAGAATCGACGATGATTTCACCGATCGCGGTATCTTCCTGCGCTTCGTGTTCAAGGGCCTGGGTGGCGTTGGGCGCGATGCGGACAGCTATTTCGAAGAGGCGATCCCCGGCTATCGGGCGACCCAGTTCTAATGCTGCGGCCGTTGTCCTGGCAACGGCACGTAGATACATCGTGTCCTGTCTACGGGCGGGACGCCGAGCAGAGAGTCAATGATGAGAGTAGATGAGGTAGCTATGCGCAGTCGACATTCCTCCCCGCGACTCGCGGTGACAAGCTGGCTGATGCTGGCCATCGGCCTGCTGTTGCTGGCGCCGGTCGCCTGGGCCCAGTCGATTCAGCCGCTCGACCGAATCGTGGCGGTGGTCAACCAGGGCGCGATCATGGCCAGCGAGCTCGAGCAGCGGGTGGAGCAGGCGCGCAGCCAGCTTACCGGTCGCGGCATCGACTCCCCCCCCGACCAGACGCTGCGTCGCCAGGTGCTCGAGCAGATGATCAATGAAGAGATCCAGCTGCAGATGGCGCGTAGCGCCAACCTCAGCGTCGACGATACCGAGCTCAACCGCGCGGTGCGCTCGATCGCCGAGAGCAACAATATGACCCTCGACCAGTTCGCCGATGCGGTGGAGGCAGATGGCCTGACCCTGGCGTCGGTGCGCGAGGAAGTGCGACGCGAGCTGGTCATGCGCGAGCTGCAGCAGCGCCAGGTAGGCAGCCGGGTCAACGTCAGCGAGCGCGAGGTGGATCGCCACCTCGACCAGCAAGGCGCCACCCAGGGGGTACGCTACCGCCTGGCGCATATCCTGGTGGCGCTGCCGCAGTCGCCGACCAGCGACCAGGTCAGTGAGGCGCAGCAGACTATCCAGCGGCTGCGCGGCGAGCTGCAGGACGGCGCTGACTTTGCGCAATTGGCCGCAGCCGAGTCCGACGGTGGACAGGCCCTCGATGGTGGTGAAATCGGCTGGCGCGAAGCCGGCGAGGTGCCCAGCGTATTTGCCGATGTGGTGCCGCAGCTCGAGGTGGGCGAATTCAGCCAGCCGCTGCGCAGCCCCAGCGGTTTCCATATCGTCAAGCTGCTCGATAGCGAACAGAGCGGCCAGTCGGCCGGCGGCCAGAATCAGCGCGACCAGGCGCGCCAGGCGCTGTTCCAGCGCAAGGCCAACGACGAGCTGGATATCTGGCTGCAGGAAATTCGCGCCGATGCCTTCATCGAGGTACGGCTGTAAGCATGCGCCCGTTGGTGATCACCGCCGGCGAGCCCGCCGGCATTGGCCCCGACCTGATCCTTGGGCTGGCCGCCGACGGCGCCGAGGTGGGGCGGCCGTGGCTGGCGATCGGCGATCCCGAGCTGTTCCGCCAGCGTGCCACGCAGCTCGACCTGGCGGTCGAGGTGGTTGCCCTGGCCGACGGCGAGGCGCCGCAGATGGCCCCGGGGCGGCTATCGCTCTGGCCGGTCGCCCTCAAGGCGCCCTGCCAGGCTGGCACACCGGCGCTGGCCAATGCTGGCCATGTGCTCGAGTGTCTCGATCTGGCGATTGCCGCTTGCCGCGAGGGGCGCGCGGCCGCCATGGTCACCGCGCCGCTGCACAAGGGGGTGATCATCGAGGCGGGCCACGCTGGTTTCACCGGCCACACCGAGTACCTGCGCGATGCCTGCGGTGTCGATGAGGTGGTGATGATGCTGGCCACCGACGATGCGCTGCATGCTCGACTGCCTGGCTGGCAGGGCGGCCCTGGGCTGCGGGTGGCGCTGGCCACCACGCACTTGCCGCTGCGCGACGTGGCCGATGCCATTACCCCGGCTTCACTTGGTCGGGTGCTGCGGATTCTCGACCACGACCTGCGGTGTGATTTCGGCATTGCCCGACCGCGCATCGCGGTGTGCGGGCTCAACCCCCACGCCGGTGAGGATGGCCACCTGGGGCGCGAGGAGCTCGAAGTGATCACGCCGACCCTGGAGGCGCTGCGTGGCGAAGGGCTGACCCTGGATGGCCCGCTGCCCGCCGACACCCTGTTTACTCCGCGTCATCTGGCCGGCGCCGATGCGGTGCTGGCGATGTATCATGACCAGGGGCTGGCGGTGCTCAAGTACGCCGGCTTCGGTCGCGGCGCCAATCTCACCCTGGGCCTGCCGATCGTGCGTACCTCGGTGGACCACGGCACTGCCCTCGATCTCGCCGCCAGCGGTCGCGCCGATGCCGGCAGCCTTGAGGTAGCACTCAACCTGGCTGCCGAAATGGCCGTTGCACGGGCCGCCAGCGCCTGATTCATGATTTTCGCCTGACCCATAGAGGACGCCAACCCGCATGTCATCTCGCCCTCCCGTACACCGGGCCCGCAAGCGCTTCGGCCAGAACTTTCTGCGCGATCCCGGCATCATCTCGCGTATCGTGCGGGCCATCGCCCCCCGCGACGGCGAGCGCCTGGTCGAGATCGGCCCCGGGCAGGGGGCGCTGACCGAGCCGCTGCTGGATGCCGCCGGCGGGCGCCTCGAGGTCATCGAGCTCGACCGTGACCTGATCCCCGGGCTGCGCGTACAGTTCTTCAACTACCCGGCGTTCACGATCCACGAGGGCGATGCGCTGAAGTTCGATTTTGCCGCGCTCAAGGGCGACGGCCAGCCGCTGCGCGTGGTGGGCAACCTGCCCTACAACATCTCCACCCCGCTGATCGTGCACCTGCTCGAGCAGCGCGAGGCGATTGCCGACATGCACTTCATGCTGCAGAAGGAGGTGGTCGAGCGGCTGGCTGCAACGCCTGGCGGCCCCGATTGGGGGCGACTCTCGGTAATGGCCCAGTATCGCTGCCGGGTCGAGTCGCTGTTCGTGGTGCCGCCTGAGGCGTTCGTGCCGCGGCCCAAGATCGACTCGGCCATTGTGCGCCTGACCCCGCATGCCGACCTGCCGTACCCGACCCATGACGAGCGAGTGCTGTTCGAGGTGGTGCGCGAGGCCTTCGGCCAGCGCCGCAAGACGCTGCGCAACAACCTCAAGGGGCGCATCGGTGCCGAGGCGCTGACGAGCCTGGAGATCGACCCGGCGCGCCGGCCCCAGACGCTGCACATCGAGGAGTTCGTGCGCATCGCCAATCACCTGGTGGAGGCCTCGCCATGAGCCGCCTACCGCTGCCCAAGGGCGTACATGTCGACGTCGACCCGCAGTACCGTGAGGAGGAGTCCTCGCCCGAAGAGCGGCGTTTCGTGTTCAGCTACACCATTACCGTGCACAACCATTCGCCGAGCAGCGTGCAACTGCTGGCGCGCTACTGGAAGATCACCCAGGGCAGCGGCAAGGTGCAGGAGGTGCGCGGCAAGGGGGTGGTCGGCAAGCAGCCGCTGATCGGCCCGGGGCAGACCTTCCGCTACACCAGTCGGGCGATCCTCGATGGCCCGGTAGGGGTCATGGAGGGCACCTATACCTGCATCGATACCACCGCCCAGCGGGCCTTCGACGTGGCCATTGCGCCCTTCCGTCTGGCCGGACCCAATCAGGTACACTGAGTGTCGGCTGCCGTCGGCGCCATTTCCACCGCAGAGCAAGGAGAGCACCATGGCGCGCTACGCCGTTGGCGACCTGCAGGGCTGCCACCGCGAATTCGTCGCGCTGCTCGAGCGCCTGGCGTTCGACCCGCACCGCGACCAGCTGTGGCTGGCCGGCGACCTGGTCAACCGCGGTCCGGGCTCCCTCGACTGCCTGCGCGAGGTGCAGGCGCTGGGCGGCGCGGCGCGGGTGGTGCTGGGCAACCACGATCTGCATCTGCTGGCGGTGGCGCGGGGTGGCGCGAGGCTCAAGCGCAGCGATACCCTGGATGCCATCCTCGGCGCCGCCGACCGCGACACCTTGCTCGACTGGCTGATGCAGCAGCCGCTGGCGGTGGCCGAGGGCGAGCAGCTGATGGTGCATGCCGGCATTCTGCCGCAGTGGCCGCTGCTCCGGGCGCTGGGGCTGGCCG
Source organism: Halomonas socia (assembly GCF_010977575.1). GTDB lineage: Bacteria > Pseudomonadota > Gammaproteobacteria > Pseudomonadales > Halomonadaceae > Franzmannia > Franzmannia socia. Next base: position 355,415 of record NZ_CP048812.1, on the reverse strand, counting down.
GTGAAGTGCGCGAACGGCTGGGCAGCGAACGTGGCGGGGCTTTCCTCGAGCAGATGTACGGCAACCAGCCGGCCTGCTGGCGAGACGACCTCGACGGCATCGAGCGCCTACGGGTGATCATCAACGCCTTCACCCGCATGCGCTTCATCGACGCCGACGGCTGCCTCGACTTTGCCGCCAAGGAGGGCCTCGACTCGGCGCCGCCGGGCTTCGCACCCTGGTTCAGCTACCCGCGCGGCGATGATCCGCAGATCATCTTCGGCCACTGGGCGGCGCTCGAGGGTCATACGCCGGGCGCTCGGGTGCGCGCCGAGGCCCTGGATACCGGCTGCGTCTGGGGGGGCAGCCTGACGGCGCTCGACCTCGACAGCGGCGAACGTGTCAGCGTACCCAGCCAGCAGCGCTGAGACAGCACCAGGCATGCCACAGGAGACACCCATGAGCGATACCAGCTTCGAGCATCTCGATCCCACCACGCTAGCCGACTGGCTCGACGCCGAGGCCTCGCTTACGCTGGTCGATATCCGCGACCCGATGAGCTTTGCCCAGGGGCATATTCCGGGCAGCCGCCACCTCGACAACGCCAGCGCCGGTGTGCTGCTCGACCAGACGCCCCACGACCGGCCGCTGGTGGTGGTCTGCTACCACGGCCACTCCAGCCAGCAGGCCGCCGCCTGGCTGGCCGGGCAGGGCTATCGGCACGTGTATAGCCTCGACGGTGGCTTCAGCGACTGGGCGCAGCGCCACCCGACCCGGGTGGCGTACTGAGATGGCCGTTGCCGGCGACCGCTACACCGCAGGGCTCGAGGTCTATCGGGTCGGCGGTGCGGTGCGCGATGCGCGCCTCGGCTGGCCGGTGTACGACAATGACTGGGTGGTGGTGGGCGCCACCCCGGAGGAGATGCAACGGCGCGGCTTCAAGCCGGTGGGCCGCGACTTCCCGGTATTCCTGCATCCGCAGAGCCACGAGGAGTACGCCCTGGCGCGCACCGAGCGCAAGGCCGGGCATGGCTATACCGGCTTCGTGGTGCACGCCAGTCCCGAGGTGACCCTCGAAGAGGATCTGGCGCGCCGCGACCTGACCATCAACGCCATGGCCGAGAACGCCGACGGTGGCCTGGTCGACCCCTTTCACGGCAGCGACGATCTCGAGGCACGGGTGCTGCGCCATGTGTCGCCGGCCTTCGCCGAGGATCCGCTGCGGGTGCTGCGCGCGGCACGCTTTCTGGCGCGCTACCAGGGACTGGGGTTTGCTATCGCTGAAGAAACCCTGGCGCTAATGCGTGGCCTGGCGGCCAGCGGCGAGCTGGCTCACCTGGTCGCCGAACGCGTCTGGGGGGAAACCGAAAAGGCCCTCGGCGAGCCGCACCCTGAGGCCTACTTCACGATGCTCGATGCCTGTGGCGCCCTGGCACGGCTGATGCCAGAGCTCCAGGGCGACTCGGACGAGCTCGCGGCGGCCCTGTCGCGTCTTGCACGGGTCCCGGAAGAGCCCCTCGACGACCCCGCCGGGGCACTGCCGCGCTGGCGCTGGGCGCGGCTGGTCGAACACCTCGCTGACGATCAGCGAGACGCCCTGGCCAAGCGCCTGCGGCTGCCCAATGTCTACGCCGACCTGGCGCGGCAGGTGGCGCTGAGTCGCGGGCTATGGCGCCAGGACCACCCCGACGCGGCGGCGATCCTGGGCTGGCTGGACGCCATCGATGCCTGGCGGCGCAGTGCGCGGGTGGTGCCGCTGATCTCGTTGGTCAGCCTCGAGCGTCCGGCGCTGGCCGATGACTTGGCACTGGCCTGGCGGCTGGCGCAGCAGGTCGTGCCGCGGCTGCTGCTGGAGGAGGGCTACCGTGGCAAGGCGCTGGGCGAGGAGGTGCGCCGGCGGCGCCAACAGGTGATCGCCGACGCCCTGATCTGATCGACACCCTCATTAGCGGGCGGTGGAGATGGCCTTGCCTTGCCACACGAAATCCACCGGCCACAGCGGCTGCTGGCGAGCCAGTTCGCTCTCGGCGAAGCGCGCCCAGAGGGTCGCATAGCGCTGGCCATTGAGCGGGTGGTGCTGGTCGGGCAGCAGTTCGGCCAGCGGCCTCAGCACGAAGGCGTGCTTGTCGACCTCGTCGCGGGGCAGCGCCACCCCGTCCACCAGGCCGCAGGCGTCGCCCACCGTGAGCAGGTCGATGTCGAGGGTGCGCGGGCTGTACTTGGGGCTGTCCTTGCGCCGGCCGTTGGCGTATTCGAGGGTCTTGCACCAGCGCTGCAGTTCGCCCACGCCGAGCTGGGTCTCGAAGGCCGCGACCAGGTTGTAGAAGTTGCGCCCGTCCTCGAATCCCACCGGCTTGCTCTCGAAGACCCGCGAGATCTGCAGGGCGTCAAAGCGCTCGACGAGGGCGTCCAGGCACACCCGCACGTGATGGTCGCGCTGGATATTGCTGCCGATACTGACCGTCACCAGAGCCATTACGACCACTCCCGCTCGATGCACACACCCACCGCGGCGGCACTGGCCACGGCGCTGGGCTTGCGCACCGTGAGCCGCAGCCAGGCGATGGCGAACTCCTCATGCAACAGGCCGGCCAGGCGCTCGGCAAAGGTTTCGACCAGGGCGAACGCCTGCTCGTCGGCAAAACGCGCAATGCGCTGGCTGATGGCAGCATAGTCCAGGGTCAGGGCGATGTCGTCAGCGGCAGCAGCAGCGCGGATGTCGGTGGCCAGTTCGAGGTCGAGCAGCAGCCGCTGGCGGATTTTACGCTCCCAGTCGTAGACCCCTATCACGGTCTCCACTGCCAATGACTCGATGATCACTCGATCGCTGCGCATCCCTGTCTCCCAACCTGCTGTCTGACGAACGAGCGGCGATTGTACTGTAGCCATGTCGCCAACGATAGGAAGGCACGGCTACCGCTGGGCCGGCAAGGCTGGCAGAATCGAGGCATTCTTCGCCGCGGCGCGCTCGCCATGTCGTTAGTCGAACTGCTGCTCATCACCCTGCTGCTGGTGGCGCTGGCCTATGCCTGCGGCGGCTGGCTGGGAGCGCTCAGCGTATGCCGCTGGGCCGGTGTGCGCGACCCGCGACTGGCCGGGTCGCGCAATCCGGGGTTCTCCAACGTGCTGCGGCTATACGGTGCCCGCCTGGCGTTGGCCACGCTGGTGTTGGATGCCGCCAAGGGCATGCCGGTGCTGTGGTTGGCTAAGGGACTGGCGCTGCCGGCCTGGGCCCAGGGGCTGGTCGGCCTGGGCGTGCTGCTGGGCCACAGCTATCCGCTGTGGCATCGCTTTCGCGGCGGCAAGGCGGTGGCCAGCGCCTTCGGCGTGCTGCTGGTGTTGACTCCCTGGGTGGCGCTGCTGTGCGCCCTGCTGTGGGCGCTGCTGGCCTGGCGAGTGCGCACTGCGGCAGTGGCATCGCTGGCCACAGCCTGTCTGGCGCCGCTAGCCAGTTGGTGGCTGGCCCCGGACTACGTGTGGGTGGTCAGCGCCTTCGCGCTGGTGGTGGTGACGCGCCATGTCTGGAATATCCGCCGCCTGGGGCGCGCCGGCGAGCCGCGTCTCGAGCGCCGCATCACCCCGCCGGAGGAATAAGGTCCGCTAGCGGCCAGCGCGGCACGGCGAGCATGGTGGCGCTGTCGCGTTCGCCGGCCAATAGGCGCTGGGCGCCCGCATAGGCGATCATGGCGCCGTTGTCGGTGCAGAATCGCCCGCGCGGGTAATAGGCCCGGGCGCCGCGCTTGGCACACTCGCGGTCTAGGCGCTCGCGCAGGCGCCGGTTGGCGCTGACGCCGCCGGCCACCACCAGGCGTGACTGTCCGCTGGCATCCAGCGCGCGGCGGCACTTGATCACCAGGGTATCCACCACCGCCTCCTCGAAGGCGCGGGCGACATCGGCGCGCGCCTGGTCGTCGAGTTCGCCGGTGGCATCGAGCTGGCGGATCGCGGTCAGAGTATGGGTCTTTAGCCCGGAGAAGCTGAAGTCGAGCCCCGGGCGGTCGGTCATCGGCCGTGGGAAGCGCAGGCGCTTGGGGTCACCGTGTTCCGCCAGGCGGGCGATCTGGGGGCCGCCGGGGTAGTCGAGCCCGAGCATCTTGGCGGCCTTGTCGAAGGCCTCGCCGGCGGCATCGTCCAGCGACTCGCCGAGCAGGCGATAGCGCCCCAGGCCGAGCACCTCGACCAGTTGGGTGTGGCCACCCGAGACCAGTAGTGCGACGAACGGAAAGGCGGGTGCGTCGGCCTCGAGCATGGGCGCCAGCAAATGCCCCTCCATGTGATGCACGCCGAGTACCGGAATCTGCAGGGCATGTGCCATGCCGTGGGCGGTGGCGGCACCCACCATCAGCGCGCCGACCAGGCCGGGGCCGGCGGTATAGGCGATGCCGTCGAGGTCGTGGCGGCCCAGGCCGGCCTCGCCGAGCACCTCGTCGATCAGTGGCAGCAGGCGCCGGGTGTGGTCGCGGGAGGCCAGCTCCGGCACCACGCCGCCGAAGTCGGCGTGCATTGCCACCTGGCTATATAGGGCGTCGGCGAGCAGGCCGCGCTGGCTGTCGAACAGGGCGACACCGGTCTCGTCGCAGGAGGTCTCGATCCCCAGTACGCGCATCGTGGCTGGCTTCCGTGGTCGCTGTGGGGCGCTTATTCTACGTGCTTTGCGACGTTGGGGGCAGCGTCCGGTCGGGAAATTTGCAAACCTCGCAGACGACGACTAGACTACTGTGCGCTGTAAGACTGGGTCGTGCGCCCGGGATGCACTCTTTCTTTCGCTTCTCCCTTTTGCTGCCTTGTCATGCTTCATGGCGAAGCCAGCCAGTGACGAAACGCGTGAGGGACGTGGTCCCCAGGGCGTGCGTTCAAACCGAACTCATGATTCCAAGGTAGGTGAGTGCTTAATGCCTTCTGTCAAAGTACGTGATAACGAGCCGTTCGACGTCGCTCTGCGTCGCTTCAAGCGTTCCTGTGAAAAAGCCGGTGTTCTCTCCGAAGTGCGTCGTCGCGAGCACTATGAGAAGCCGACTGCCGAGCGCAAGCGCAAGGCCGCAGCCGCCGTCAAGCGTCACGCCAAGAAGCTGCAGCGTGAACGCAAGCGTTTCGAACGGTTGTATTGATCCGTACTGGGAGCGGTCGCCGTCGCGTTGACTGACCGTTCCAAGAGGGACGCCAAGCGGCCGCCGATTCGGTGGCCGCTTGTTTTTCACGCGCCGCCCATGCCCAGGCAAGTGCTGGCGTGTGCGTTTCAGGATCGCTGAGGTTCATGGCCGGGCAAATTCCGCAACGCTTCATCGATGATCTGCTGGCCCGCGTCGACGTGGTCGAGGTGGTGGGTGAGCGCGTGCAGCTCAAGAAGAGTGGCCGCAACCACTCGGGCCTGTGTCCGTTTCATCAGGAAAAGTCGCCGTCCTTCACCGTCAGTCAGGACAAGCAGTTCTATCACTGCTTTGGCTGCGGAGCCCACGGCAATGCGCTGCGTTTCCTGATGGAATATGACAACCTGCGCTTCCCCGAAGCGGTCGAACAACTGGCCGCACGACAGGGCATGGAAGTGCCTCGAGAAGGTGCCGACGACCCGCGAGCCCAGGCCCGTGAGAAGAAGCGCAAGCAGGGCGTCAACCTGCTCGAGCTGGCAGCGAGCTTCTTTCGCGAGCGCATGAAGATGCCCGAAGGGCAGGCGGCGCGCGGCTACCTCGAACGTCGCGGCCTGTCGCCCCAGGTGGTCGAGGAGTACGGCATCGGCTTTGCCCCCAACGACTGGGAGGCGCTGAAGCGCCATCTGGGTGAGCAGGGCATCAGCGAAGCGGTACAGGTCGAGTACGGGTTGCTGGTGCACCGCGAAGAGAGTGGCCGCACCTATGATCGCTTCCGCGATCGGGTGATGTTCCCGATCCGCGACGTCAAGGGCAATACCATCGCCTTCGGCGGGCGGGTGCTGGGTGACGCCAAGCCCAAGTACTTGAACTCGCCGGAAACGCCGGTGTTTCACAAGGGGCGCGAGCTCTATGGCCTCTTTGAAGCGCGTCAGGCGCATCGCCAGCTGGAGCGGGTGCTGATCGTCGAGGGTTACATGGACGTGGTGGCGCTGGCCCAGTTCGGCATTCGCAACGCGGTCGCCACCCTGGGCACCTCGACCAGCGAGGACCACCTGACGCGGTTGTTCCGCATGGTCGACGAGGTGGTGTTCTGCTTCGATGGCGATCGCGCCGGTCGTCAGGCCGCGACCCGGGCGCTGGAAACGGTGCTGCCGATGATGATCGACGGTCGTCAGGCGCGCTTCCTGTTCCTGCCCGAGGGCGAGGATCCGGATACGCTGGTGCGCAACGAAGGTGCCGAGGGCTTTCAGGACCGCGTGATCTGCGCCAGCCCGCTGTCGGAGTTCCTGTTCGATCAGGCGGCGGCGGGGCGTGATCTGGCGCGTATCGAGGAGCGCGAGCGCTACGCCAGCCAGGTGCTCAAGGCGTTGGCCAGGCTGCCGGAGGGGGTGCTCAAGTCGCTGCTGCTCAGTGAGCTGGCCAAGCGCACCGGTGTCGAGCAGGCGCGCTTCGAGGCGTTGCTGGCTACGCCCGAACCGCCCGCCGAGCAGGTGCTGGCAGCGGTTGAGCCCCATGAAGCAAGGTACCGCGAGAGTCCCGCGGTGTCGCGGGGCGCGCTGAGCCTGGCGGCGCGCGCACTGCAGCTGCTGGTGCATGAGCCGGGGCTGGTCGAGAGACTGCCGGAGGGCGACGACTGGTGCCCCGAGGGCGACCCGGATGGCGCGCTGTGTCGCGAGGTGATCGCGCTGGTCCGTGCCGGCGGTTACCGCAGCGCCCAAGTGCTGCTGGCGCACTTTCACGGTAGCCAGGAGGGCGAGCGGCTGGCGGCGCTGGCGCATCGTGAACTGCTGATTCCCCGCGCCAATCGCGGCGCTGAGCTGGATGGCCTGGTGGCCTATTTCCAGCGCAATCGGCAGCAGCCGACTCGTCAGCAGGAAATCGATGCATTGCTGGGAAGAAAGCGTCAGGGAGAGACGTTGACGGCCGAGGAACGGCGTCGCCTCATGACCTTGTTGGCTGAGGCAGAGAAATGAGCGGCTAGGGCCTTTATTGGCATCAGGGTTGAATTGTTACCCAGCAACACCATCTAAGGGGCAAGGCGACCGCTGTCGAGAGCCTAACCGAACAACCTAACACACCTGAACGTCGGCGCAAACGCATCACTGGCGGACCCCTATGGCTAGCAGCTATACTGGTCGGCTTTACGATTTTCTTCGCCTACCCGTTTGGGTGCTTCATTCTTCTTCGTCGAGATAGGGTTTCTATGGCTGGAAATGCGCAGCAGCAGTCACGTCTGAAGGAGTTGATCGCGCGCGGCAAGGAGCAGGGCTTCCTGACCTATGCCGAGGTCAACGACCACCTTCCCGAGGATATCGCCGACCCGGATCAAGTGGAAGACATCATCGGCATGATCAACGACATGGGCATCAGCGTCGTTGAAGAAGCCCCCGATGAAGACACCTTGATGATGTCCGATCACTCCACCGATGAGCAGGCTGCCGAAGAGGCGGTGGCGGCGCTCGCCGCGGTGGAGAGCGACGTGGGCCGTACCACCGACCCGGTGCGCATGTACATGCGCGAAATGGGCACCGTAGAGCTGTTGACCCGCGAAGGCGAGATCGAGATCGCCAAGCGCATCGAGGAAGGCACCCGCGAGGTAATGTCGGCGCTGGCCTACCTGCCGGGCGCGGTGGAGTCGATTCTCGAGATCTATGACGGCACCCAGGACGAGGAGGCGCCGGGCCGCCTGTCCGATCTGTTCTCCGGTTTCATCGACCCTGACGAGGGAATTCCCGGGGTGGCCGAGGCCGAAGTGCCGGAGCCGGAACCCGAGTCCGAGCTCGACGAAGATGGCGACGACGAGGAGGACGACAGCAGCAACGAAGGCGGGCCCGACCCCGAGGAAGCACGCGCGCGTTTCGAGCAGATCCGTGAGCAGAACGCCCTGGTCCAGGCGGCCATCGCCAAGCATGGTCGCACCTCCAAGCAGGCACTCGAGGAGCAGGCGCGGCTGGCCGAGCTGTTCTCGCCGATCAAGCTGGTACCCAAGCACTTCGAGCGCCTGGTGGGCCAGGTGAGGATCAGTGTCGAGCAGGTCCGCGAGCAGGAAAAGGTCATCATGCAGGTGTTCGTCAAGCGCGGTAAGGTGCCGCGCAAGACCTTCATCAAGTCGTTCCCCGGCAACGAGTCACGCAGTGACTGGATGGACGACTTCCTGGCCGCCAACGCCAAGTTCAGTGATCGTCTCGCGCCGTTCCGCAGTGATATAGCCCGCGCCCAGCGCAAGATCGCCTTCGAGGAGGACATGGTCCAGTTACCGGTGGGCGAGCTCAAGGAGGTCAATCGCCGGCTGTCGATCGGTGAAGCCAAGGCGCGTCGCGCCAAGAAGGAGATGGTCGAGGCCAACCTGCGTCTGGTGATCTCGATTGCCAAGAAGTACACCAACCGCGGCCTGCAGTTCCTGGACCTGATCCAGGAGGGCAATATTGGCTTGATGAAGGCGGTGGACAAGTTCGAATACCGCCGCGGCTACAAGTTCTCGACCTACGCCACCTGGTGGATTCGTCAGGCGATCACGCGCTCTATCGCCGACCAGGCGCGCACCATTCGCATCCCGGTGCACATGATCGAGACCATCAACAAGCTCAATCGCGTGTCGCGCCAGATGCTTCAGGAGATGGGGCGCGAGCCGACCCCGGAAGAGCTCGGCGAGCGCCTTGAGATGCCCGAGGACAAGGTGCGCAAGGTGCTCAAGATCGCCAAGGAGCCGATCTCCATGGAAACGCCGATCGGTGACGACGACGACTCGCACCTCGGCGACTTCATCGAGGATGGCACCATGCTGCTGCCCATCGATTCGGCCACCGGCGAAGGCTTGATCGAGGCCACCCGTAACGTGCTCGGCGGTCTCACCGCCCGCGAGGCCAAGGTGCTGCGCATGCGCTTCGGCATCGACATGAACACCGATCACACCCTCGAGGAAGTCGGCAAGCAGTTCGACGTGACCCGCGAGCGGATCCGTCAGATCGAAGCCAAGGCGCTGCGCAAGCTGCGTCACCCGAGCCGCTCTGAGCCGCTGCGTTCGTTCCTCGACGAATGACCCGCGCAGTGTCTCAGGCACGACGCCCGCCGCCGCAAGGTGGCGGGCGTCTTGCGTTGGGGGTAAGGCTGCGGTCAGGTGCGGCGTCGGGCCCAGCGGCGTGCCAGCAGTAACAGCTCAATCATGGCGATCAGGATCAGGGTGTAACCAAGCAGCTCCACGGCCTCCTCGGCGGCATCCTTGAAGGTACGCTGATAGCTGTCGCCGAGGATTGCCATCCACATTTCGCTACGCCCGTAGAGCCGTGAGAAGACATAGGTGGTCAGGATGCCGGCGGCAAACATGCCGAACGAGGCGCTGTTGGCGTAGCGCGAGAACTCGTCGGCGAAGGCCTGGCGGCGGAGGATTACCCAGCCCAGAATCGGCACGATCACCAGGCTCACCAGTACCTGCCAGGTGCCATCGGCAATGTAGTGGTCGAGCAGCGAGTCCTGCTCGCGAATCAGCGAGCTGAACACGAAAGCGAACATCAGCAGGGTGACATGGGGCAGCTGTCGAAGCACCTGGCGAACATAGAGCAGCAGCGCCGAGGCGCTTGCCAGCAGTGCCGTCTGGGCCAGTTCGGTGAAGCCAAGCTCGGTGAAGCGCACCTGCTCGAGATACAGCGCCTCATAGTAGACGCCCTGGGTCAGGGCGACGATCAGCAGGATGTAGCACAGGGCGCGCAGGGTGGCGGAGCCGAAGTGGATCGGCTCGTTGGGGGCGTGCGTGGGCATCGAGAACTCGGCATCATATATACGTTGTTGTATGTTATCCCCTTTGCTAAGTGCCAGCCAGCGGCGGCGCCGAGCGCCTGGCCTCTTCCACCAACCAGTCGTGTACCGCCAGGACGCGGCGGTCGTCCAGTGCCCCCTGAGCGTGGACGATACCGTAGCGCTTGCCGGTGGCCACGCGCTGGGGGAAGGGGGCGATCAGCGCGCCGCTCTTGAGTTCGCTGGTGATCAGCGTCTGGCGGGCAATGGCCACGCCCATGCCGGCAATGGCCGCCTCCATGGTCAGCTGGTTGCGATTGAAGGTGTAGCCGCGCCGCACGTTGACGTGGGGCGCTTCTATGGCCTGTAGGTAGTGCTCCCACTCGGCGTAGTCGTGGCTGCCGCGCCAGGCGGTGACGTCGTGCAGCAGCGGATACCAGGCCAGATCCTCGGGGGCTGACAGCGAGGGCTTGCCACGCAGCAGCGCCGGAGCACAAACCGGAAAGATCACCTCGTCCATCAGCGGGGTGATGGCGAGCCCCGGATAGTGGCCGTCGTTGAGGTCCAGGGCCAGGTCGTAGTCGCCGTCGCGTAGCGAGATATTGCTATCCTCGGCGACCACCTGCAGCTCGATGTCGGGGAAGCGTGCCTGTAGCCGTGGCAGGCGCGGCATCAGCCACTTGGCCAGGAACGACGGCACGCTGCGCAGGCGCAGGATGCCGCTCATCACACCGCTGCGCAGGCGCCTCACCTCCAGCCCCACCGATTGATAGGCATCGTCGACCACCGTCGCCAGCCGGCGCCCCTCGTCGGTCAGCTCCAGCTGCCGCGGTCGGCGTCGGAACAGCTTGAAACCCAGGCGCTCCTCGAGCTGCTTGATCTGCTGGCTGACGGCACCGGTGGTGACGTGCAGCTCCTCGGCGGCGCGGGTGAAGGAGAGATGGCGGGCGCTGACCGCGAAGACCTTCAGCCAGGCATGGGTCTGGGCGTTGAGTGAACGGCTCATGGTTTAGTTTAAGTATATCCAAGGCAAGATATTCTCGATTGTCACCTATCGCATCGTGATTGAACATAGCGTCAGTGCGTGGGCTATCCTTGGTTGGCACGATGCGTTGCGATCGAGGTTTAGTCAAACTGATCTAAAGGCCTGCGGGCCAAGTTGGGAGCCGAGCGATGTCCATCAGCGTGTTCGACCTGTTCAAGATCGGCGTCGGGCCGTCGAGTTCGCATACCGTGGGACCAATGCGTGCCGCCTGCGATTTCGTCGCTGAACTGAAAAACAGCGAGTTGCTCGAGCGGGTGGCGCGTATCGAGGTGCATCTCTACGGCTCGCTGTCGGCCACCGGCGAGGGCCATGGCACCGATCGCGCGGTGATCATGGGGCTGATGGGCGAGCAGCCCGACCGCATCGACCCCGCCGTCATCGGGCCCTGCATCGAGGAATTGCTCGAGTCCCACAGCCTGCTGCTCGACAACCGTCTGGCTGTTCCTTTCCTGTGGACCCGTGACCTGCAGTGGCACGACGAGTGCCTGCCGCATCACCCCAACGCCATGCGGCTGGTGGCCCATGGCCATAGCGAGACGCTGCACCAAAACACCTACTACTCGGTGGGCGGCGGTTTCGTCATCGACGAGCGGCAGGCGCAGGCCGGCGAACTCGACAGCGACACCACCGCGCTGCCCTATGACTTCAACTCCGCGGCCGAGCTGATGGCCCTGTGCCGTCTCCACGACCTGCGTATCAGCGAACTGATGCTCGAGAACGAGAAGGCCTGGCGCAGCGAGGCCGAGATTCGCGACGGCCTGTGGCAGATCTGGCAGGCCATGCGTGCCTGCGTGGATACCGGCTTGGCTGCCGAAGGCATACTGCCGGGCGGGCTCAACGTCAAGCGCCGGGCAGCGGCCCTGCATCGCCGCCTGCTGGCAGTGGGCGAGAGCCCCAGCCTGATTGCCACGACCTTCTCGGCAATGGACTGGGTCAACGTCTTCGCCCTGGCGGTCAATGAGGAAAATGCCGCTGGCGGGCGCATGGTTACCGCGCCCACCAACGGCGCGGCGGGCATCATCCCTGCCGTGCTGCACTACTACATGAAATTCCAGCCCGACGCCTGCGAGCGCGACGTGGTCGACTTCCTGCTCGCCGCCGGGGCGGTGGGCATCCTATGCAAGAAGAACGCCTCGATCTCGGGGGCCGAAGTGGGTTGCCAGGGTGAGGTGGGCTCGGCCTGCGCCATGGCCGCTGCCGGCTTGGCCGAACTGATGGGCGGCAGCGTCGGTCAGGTGGAGAATGCCGCCGAGATCGGCCTGGAGCATAACCTGGGGTTGACCTGCGACCCGGTGGGCGGGCTGGTGCAAGTGCCGTGCATCGAGCGCAACGCCATCGCCTCGGTCAAGGCGATCAACGCCGCCCAGATGGCGCTGCGCGGCGATGGCGAGCACTTCATCTCACTGGACAAGGTGATCCGCACCATGCGCGATACCGGTGCCGATATGCAGGAGAAATACAAGGAAACCTCCCGCGGTGGTCTGGCCGTCAACGCCATCGAATGTTGATCAAGGGCGCCTCGCGGCGCCTCCGGCAGCAGCCAGGAGCCCGTTGAACTCGAGACTGCCGTTCGGCCTCGGCAAGGCGCTGAGTGTCTGCTTTTCGGGCAGGCCACCCTCGGTGTCATGCGTCTAGACATCTCCCTGTAATAGCCTATGCTGCGTCCTGGAAGCCTGCCTGGTCGTTGATTCGTAAAGCCGTCTAGATCTGTCCTATAGAGGGGGCGGATGGCAGTCGGCGGTATGTGAGCGATAGGGTATAGTAGGAAAAATGCTGCCGCCAGCGCCGACAGCAGTGCTCGATATTGTCATCACAAGGAGAGGCGGGCGTGGACATCAATGACAGCTGCATTATTCGGCACTTCAATCACTACTGTGCACTGTCAGAAGATGACAAGCGGTTGCTCAACGACCTGGAACAGAGCCCGACCGAAATCAAGGCCGGCGCTCAGCTTTGGGAGGAGGGCGATCGTGCCACGGAGTTCTGCACCCTGCGTACCGGCTGGGCCTACTCCTACCGGTATCTCGAGAATGGCAACCGTCAGATCCTCGAGGTGTATCTGCCTGGGGATATCATCGGCCTGAGCGAGTTCGCGTTCTCTCAGCGCCTGGCCGGCGTGCAGATGATCGAAGATGGAGTGGTCTGCCACTTTCCTCACGCCTGCATGCTCGAGCTGTTCCGCCAGTCCACCACCCTTACCTCGGTGCTGTTTGCGATCTCCAGCCGTCAGCAGGCGCTATTGACCGAACGCCTGGTGAATCTGGCGCGGCGCAGTGCGCGCCAGAAGCTGGCGCACTTCCTGCTCGAGATGTACGTGCGGCTACGCCAGACCGAGCCCGACGGTGGCGCGGCCTTTCGCCTGCCGCTGTCCCAGGAGCAGCTGGCGGATATCCTCGGCCTCAGCCCGGTCCACGTCAGTCGTACCTTCAGCGCGCTGGGCGAGGACGACCTGGTGCATCGCGATCGCCACCAGCTGCTGATCCCCGATATGGAAGCGCTGGCGCACGAAGGTGAATTCGACCAGTGCTACTTGATCGATAGCCTACGGCCGCTGCTCGACGACGTGGGTTAGCTACGCGCCGGCGGCTGGAAGCCGACGCCCGGGTGGTCGTGGCAGTGCTGGATGCGCTCACCGATATTGGCGACCAAGTGGTCGACCAGCAGCCTGACCTTGGGCGAGAGATGCCGGTGGCGGGGGTAGACCGCCCATACCGCGGTATCGGTATGTTGAAAGGCGTCGAGCACCGAGACCAGCTCGCCGGACTGCAGATAGGGCTCCACGTAGTAGTCCGGCAGCTGCGCCAGCCCCAGCCCCTTGAGCGCGGCGTCGAGCAGCGCCGGCCCCGAGTTGGCCTGCCAGGGCCCATGAACCCTCACCTCGCGGCGTGAGCCGCGCACATCGAACAGCCAGAAGTCCCGCGACCCCAGCAGACAGCGGTGGTTGGCCAGCTCGGCCAGCGAATGCGGGCGGGCGTGCTGCTCGAAATACTCCCGCGACCCCACCACATACTCGCGGCGTTCGCACAGGCGTCGCGCGATCAACGTCGAATCCTTGAGCACCCCCATGCGGATGGCAATATCGTAGCCTTCATCGATCAGCTCCACCTGGCGATTGGTGAAGTGCATGTAGACCTCGAGTTGCGGGTACAGGCACTGGAAGTCATTGACCAGCGGGGCCACGAAGCGCTCGCCGAAGGTGGTTGCCGAAGTCAGCTTGAGAATGCCCTTGGGGCGCCGCTGCAGGTCGTCGATGGCCGCCTCGGCCTCGCGGAAACCGTCGAACAGATGATGGCAGTGCTCGTAGTAGAGTGCGCCGGCGTCGGTCAGGCGGATCTGGCGGGTAGTGCGGTAGAGCAACTGGGTGCCGAGCTGGTTCTCCAACTGCCCGACCAGACGGCTGACGTGGGAGTTGGATACCTTGAGGTGACGCGCGGCGGCCGAGAAGGTGCCCAGCCGGACGACTTCGATAAAGGCCTCGATGCGATCCCAGCGTTGCATGATGGTGGTTTCCCCGTTGGATTATTGCTTGATGACAATAATCTTATGAGCCTAGCCCAGTTTATCCAGTGGCGATGCCTGACCTAGACTGACAAGACACTGGCGTGGCGCTCGGCAGTCGCCGACGCACGCCTCGACGCACGGGTCTACAGGAGTCCGCCAATGAAGTCACGCGCCGCAGTTGCACTGCAAGCCGGCAAGCCGCTGGATCTCACCGAGATCGACGTCGAAGGCCCCAAGGCCGGCGAAGTGCTGGTGCGCATCAAGGCCACCAGCGTCTGCCACACCGACGCCTACACCCTGTCCGGCGCCGACCCCGAGGGCAACTTCCCGGCGGTGCTTGGCCACGAGGGCGCCGGCATCGTCGAGGAGGTTGGCGACGGCGTCACCTCGCTTGCCGTGGGCGACCACGTCATTCCGCTCTATACCGCCGAGTGCGGCAAGTGCAAGTTCTGCCTTTCGGGCAAGACCAACCTGTGCGGCAGCGTGCGCGCCACCCAGGGCAAGGGCCTGATGCCCGACGGCACCAGCCGCTTCTCGCTGGACGGCAAGATGCTGCACCACTACATGGGCTGCTCGACCTTCTCGGAGTACACCGTGCTGCCCGAGGTGTCGCTGGCCAAGGTCTCCAAGCAGGCGCCGCTGGACAAGATCTGCCTGCTCGGCTGCGGCGTCACCACCGGCATCGGCGCGGTGCTCAACACCGCCAAGGTCGAGCCGGGCTCCACTGTGGCCGTGTTCGGCCTCGGCGCCATCGGCCTGGCGGTGATCCAGGGCGCACAGATGGCCAAGGCCTCGCGCATCATCGCCATCGACGTCAATCCCGACAAGTTCGACCTGGCGCGCCAGTTCGGTGCCACCGACGTCGTCAACCCCAAGGAGTACTCGGACCCGATCCAGCAGGTGATCGTCGACCTCACCGACGGCGGCGTCGACTACTCCTTCGAGTGCATCGGCAACGTCAACGTGATGCGCTCGGCGCTGGAGTGCTGCCACAAGGGCTGGGGCGAATCGATCATCATCGGCGTGGCCGGAGCCGGCGAGGAGATCTCCACGCGGCCGTTCCAGCTGGTCACCGGGCGGGTCTGGAAGGGTTCGGCGTTCGGCGGGGTCAAGGGTCGCTCGGAGCTGCCGGGCTACGTCGAGCGCTACATGAACGGCGAGCTGAAGATCGACGAGTTCGTCACCCACGACATGCCGTTCGAGCAGATCAACGAGGCCTTCGAGCTACTGCATGCCGGCAAGAGCATTCGCACTGTTTTGCACTTTTAAACGCGCCCGCTGCCGCGCGACTGTTAAATGCGCCCGGCGCCGCGCGAAACGTTAGAGCGATACGCGCCACGGCTGTTGTTGAATCAGAGTGCGGGGAATCCCCCGGCTACCCAGTGGTGGCCGGGGTTTATGGCTTAGAGGAGAACGCCACATGACCATGAGCGAACAGTTGGAGCTGGTGTCGGCCAACAAATCCTTCGGCGGCTGGCTGAAGCGCTACAAGCACCACTCACGGGCGCTGGATTGCGAGATGATCTTTGCCATCTACCTGCCGCCCCAGGCCGAGAACGAGCGGGTGCCGCTGCTATGGTGGCTGTCGGGACTGACCTGTAACGATGAGAACTTCATGCACAAGGCCGGTGCCCAGCGTCTGGCCGCCGAGCTGGGCATCGCCATCGTCTGCCCCGATACCAGCCCGCGCGGTACCGACCTGCCCGGAGAGCACGACAGCTACGACTTCGGCAGTGGCGCCGGCTTCTATGTCAACGCCACCCAGGATCCCTGGTCGAAGCACTATCGCATGTACGACTACGTGGCCGAGGAGCTGCCCTCGGTGGTGCGGCAGCATTTCCCGGTTAACGGCCGCGAGTCGATCAGCGGTCACTCCATGGGCGGTCATGGGGCGCTGGTGCTGTCGCTGCGCCGCCCGGGGCACTACGCCTCGGTGTCGGCCTTCGCGCCGGTCGTCAATCCTACCACCTGCCCATGGGGCAAGAAGGCCTTTAGCAACTACCTGGGCGACGATCCGGGCAGCTGGACCCAGTACGACGCCTGTGAACTGGTGGCCAAGGGCGCCTCGCGCCAGCCGCTGTTCATTGACCAGGGCGAGGCCGACAATTTCCTCGAGGAGCAGTTGCGCCCCGAGCGTCTGGAAGCGGTGTGTGCCGAACACGACCATCCATTGACGCTGCGCCGCCAGCCGGGCTACGACCACAGCTACTTCTTCATTGCTACCTTCATCGAGGATCACCTGCGCTATCATGCCGAGCACCTGTTCAAGAAACGCTGAACGCTCGCCGATTATTCATCCACGACGCCGCTGCCTTGCAGCGGCGTCCTTGGTTTAGAGCCGACGATCAGGGCGACCTCGGCATGCCGATTCGCGACACGATTGTCGTGGATTACTGCATCCCGGCGATGCGATAGGCAAATTTGAGCTGTGTCGGCGCCGCAGCGCGATTACATTGCCGTGTGACGTGCCTATTCGCGACAGGCAAGCGACACCTAATAACGATAACAGCGGTCGTCGGCGACGCCGGCGACCTCCCCTAGCCAACCGTGCTGGAGTGACCCATGACGTTTCCCCCCCAGGCCGCACGACCCCCTGCCGCACCCCAGACCCTGGGGTTTCTGCTGCTGGACAACTTCACCCTGATTTCACTGGCCTCGGCCATCGAGCCGCTGCGCATGGCCAACCAATTGGCCGGTCGCGAGCTCTACCGCTGGTATACGCTTAGCCTCGATGGTGGGCCGGTGCGTGCCAGCGATGGGCTGCAGGTGACCCCGGATGCCGCCACCGCCACGCCGCTGGCGCTCGACATGGTGATCGTCTGCGGCGGGGTAGGGCCCAGCCGCAGCGTGCAGCGCGAGCACGTTCACTGGCTGCAGGCCCAGGGCCGCCAGTCGCGGCGCCTCGGCTCGGTGTGTACCGGCAGTTGGGCACTGGCCCGCGCCGGCCTGCTCGATGGCTACGAGACCAGCATCCACTGGGAGTGCCTGGCCGCCATGCAAGAAGCTTTCCCGCGGGTGGCGCTGACCACTCGGCTGTTCTCCATCGACCGCGACCGCGCCACCGCCTCCGGCGGCACCGCGCCGCTCGACATGATGCTCAACCTGATCGGCCGCGACCACGGCCGCGAGCTCTCTGCCGGGATCTCGGAGATGTTCATCTACGACCGGGTGCGCAACGAGCAGGACCAGCAGCGCGTGCCGCTCAAGCATGTGCTGGGCACCACCCAGCCCAAGCTGCTGGAGATCGTCGCCCTGATGGAGGCCAATCTGGAAGAGCCGATCGGCCTCGACGAGCTGGCCCACTACGTCGATGTGTCGCGGCGTCAACTGGAGCGGCTGTTCCAGAAGTACCTGCACTGCTCGCCGTCGCGCTACTACCTCAAGCTGCGCTTGACCCGCGCGCGGCAGTTGCTCAAGCAGACGCCGATGTCGATCATCGAAGTCGCCTCGGCGTGCGGATTCGTCTCCACCCCGCACTTCTCCAAGTGCTATCGCGAGTACTTCGGCATGCCGCCGCGGGACGAGCGACTGGGTATCTCGCGCCCGGGTCAACGCGTGGAGGTGGCCATGGTCCATCCCGTCTCTCAGGCCGACTCCTCCCCGGAACTGGTATCGAGCGCGGTACTGGCGCTGGCCCAGGCTCGCGGTGAACCGACCTATGCCAGCGTGCCGCTCTAGGCCGTCATCCGCTTGCTATCCCTGCGTTGAGAGCGTGCCCCGAATCTCGGGGCACGCTTGTTATACTGCCGGCATAGGTCATTCCGGGCGCGCGGCGCCATCGATCCGAGGAGTCCTGCTATGGCCCTGGCCTGGCGACACCGAGTCTCGCTACGCGGCGTGCTGCGTGGTCTGCTGTATGCCGTGATCGGCTTCGTCGCCCTGTCGGTGCTGGTGGTGCTGCTGTTTCGCGTAGTGCCGCTATTCGGTTCGATGGTGATGGTGGAGCGCAAGGTCGAGTCCTGGGTGGCCCGCGAGCCGATTCGCATCGAGCACCAGTGGCGTGCCTGGGGCGAACTCTCCGCCCACGCCAAGCTGGCGGTGATCGCCGCCGAGGACCAGCGTTTCCCGCACCACCGCGGCTTCGACGTCGACGAAATGCGGCGCGCCTGGGAAGCCAGCCGGCAGGGAGGCCACCTGCGCGGTGCCAGCACCATTAGCCAGCAGACCGCCAAGAACCTGTTTTTATGGACCGGGCGCAGCTGGCTGCGCAAGGGGCTAGAGGCGTGGTTCACGCTGTTGATCGAGGCCCTCTGGCCCAAGGAGCGCATCCTCGAGGTCTATCTCAATATCGCCGAGTGGGACAGCGGCGTGTTCGGCCTGGAAGCCGCCGCCCAGCACTACTTCGGCGTCTCCGCTGCGCAGCTCAACGCCCATCAGGCGAGCCGACTGGCGGCGATCCTGCCCAGCCCGCGCAACTGGAGTGCTTCTCAGCCCAGCGCCCACGTCGAGCGGCGCAGCGCCTGGATCCATCAGCAGATGAACAACCTCGGTGGTGCCAGTTACCTGGAGCAGCTCTGAGCGCGGCTATCGAGATTGCGACAGCCATGACGCTTTTGGGATTTCCCCCGTCGTTTCCAAGCGTCGCCCGCGGCCAGGGCGGCGCTATGCTGCCGGCAAGTCCACGTCACTGCCGGAGCAACCTCCATGTCCCCGCTCGACCTGCATAACGACGCCGTCGTCATCGACGGCCTGATCATCGCCAAATGGAACCGCGAGCTGCTCGAGGATATGCGTCGCGGCGGCCTCACCGCCGCCAACTGCACCGTCTCGGTGTGGGAGGGGTTCCAGGCCACCGTCGACAATATCGTCAAGTCCAACCATCTGATGGCCGAGTGCAGCGACCTGGTGCGCCCGGTGCGCACCACTGCCGATATCAGCCGGGCCAAGGAGGAGGGCAAGACCGGCATCATCTATGGCTTCCAGAACGCCCACGCCTTCGAGGACCAGATCGGCTATGTCGAGGTCTTCAAGCAGCTCGGTGTGGGTATCGTGCAGCTGTGCTACAACACCCAGAACCTGGTGGGTACCGGCTGCTATGAGCGCGACGGCGGCCTGTCCGGTTTCGGCCGCGAGATCGTTGCCGAGATGAACCGCGTCGGCATCATGTGCGACCTCTCCCACGTGGGCGGCAAGACCTCCGAGGAAGTCATCCTCGAATCCCAGAAGCCGGTCTGCTACTCCCACTGCCTGCCCTCGGGCCTCAAGGAGCATCCGCGCAACAAGTCCGACGAGGAGCTCAAGTTCATCGCCGACCACGGCGGCTTCGTCGGCGTGACCATGTTCACCCCCTTCCTGCGCGCCGGCATCGACGCCACCGTCGACGACTATGTCGAGGCCATCGAGTACGTGATGAATATCGTCGGCGAGGACGCCATCGGCATCGGTACCGACTTCACCCAGGGCCACGGCCAGGATTTCTTCGAGTGGCTGACCCACGACAAGGGCTACGCCCGCCGCCTGACCAGCTTTGGCAAGATCATCAACCCCGAGGGCATCCGTACCATCGGCGAGTTCCCCAATCTCACCGAGGCGCTGCTGCGCCGCGGCTTCAGCGAGCCCCAGGTGCGCAAGATCATGGGCGAGAACTGGGTACGGGTACTCAAGGATGTTTGGGGCGAGTGACGATAGCGGCTGAGATAGCCCTGTAGCGAGGAGCGCCGGGGCCTGTCGGTCCAGCAGCTCCGGCACCATAGCGAGGGGCGCCGGGGGTAGGTAGAAGAGGAGGTTTGCGCCATGGATGGCGCAAGGTAGCGCCCAGGGATGGGTTCACAGCGCCTCCTCGCAGACCTGCCCCCGGATCAGCCCCGAGCGATGTCGGCAACGACCACTGCTTCGCCACTTCAAAACAATCAGCAAGATTCTAGGAATTCGACCGTGACCAAACTGGCCCCCGAACTGCCCATCGAGGTGGATAGCGAGACCGGCGTCTGGACCACCGACGCCCTGCCGATGCTCTATGTGCCGCGCCACTTCTTTATCAACAACCACACTGCCGTCGCCGATGCGCTGGGCGTGGATAAGTACGCCGAGATTCTCTACCACGCCGGCTACAAGAGCGCCTGGCACTGGTGCGAGAAGGAAGCCGAATGCCATGGCCTCGAGGGTGTCGACGTCTTCGAGCACTATATGACGCGTCTCTCCCAGCGTGGCTGGGGCAAGTTCGTCACCGAAGACATCAACCTCGATGCCGGCACCGCTCGGGTACGCCTGGAGCACAGCGCCTTCGTCTATCAACTGGGCAAGACTGGACACAAGGAGGAGTACATGTTCACCGGCTGGTTCGCCGGGGCCATGGACCAGATCCTCGCCGCACGTGGAAGCGCGCTGCGCACCGTCGCCGAGCAGACCCGGAGCGCCGCCGAGCCCGGCTGCGAGGTGGGCATTTTCACCGTCCAGCCGCTGCCCGACGCCCGGGGTTGAGGAGGTTTTCATGGCATTCGACGCGATCTTCGAGCCGATCCAGATCGGCAAGCTGACCATTCGCAATCGCGTGGTCAGCACCGCCCACGCCGAGGTGCACGCCACCGACGGCGGCATGACCACCGACCGCTACGTCAGGTACTACGAGGAGAAGGCCAAGGGCGGCTGTGGCCTGTGCATCTGCGGCGGCTCCTCGGTGGTCTCCATTGACAGCCCCCAGGGCTGGTGGAGCTCGGTTAACCTCGCCACCGACCGCATCATTCCGCACTTCCAGAACCTCTCTAGAGCCGTCCACCAGCACGGCGGCAAGATCATGATCCAGATCACCCATATGGGGCGCCGTTCGCGCTGGGACGGCTTCGACTGGCCGGCCCTGGTGTCGCCCTCGGGGATACGCGAGCCGGTGCACCGCTCCACCTGCAAGACCATCGAGGAGGAGGAGATCCGGCGCATCATCGGTGATTTCGCCCAGGCCGCGCGCCGGGCCAAGGAAGGCGGCCTCGACGGCGTCGAGCTCTCCGCCGTGCACCAGCACCTGATCGACCAGTTCTGGAGTCCGCGGGTCAACAAGCGCGAGGACCAGTGGGGCGGCAGCTTCGAGAACCGCATGCGCTTCGGCATGGAGGTGCTCAAGGCGGTGCGCGCCGAGGTCGGCGACGACTTCGTGGTGGGCATGCGCATCTGTGGCGACGAGTTTCATCCGGACGGCCTCTCCCACGACGACATGAAGCAGATCGCCGCCTACTACGATGCCACCGGCATGGTGGACTTCTTCGGCGTGATCGGCTCCGGCTGCGACACCCACAACACGCTCGCCAACGTCATTCCCAACATGTCCTACCCGCCGGAGCCCTTCCTGCACCTGGCGGCGGGCATCAAGGACGTGGTCAGCGTGCCGGTGATCCACGCCCAGAACATCAAGGACCCCAACCAGGCCCAGCGTATCCTGGAAGGCGGCTATGTGGACCTGGTGGGCATGACCCGGGCGCATATCGCCGATCCGCATATCATCGCCAAGATCAAGATGGGGCAGGTCGACCAGATCAAGCAGTGCGTGGGCGCCAACTACTGCATCGACCGCCAGTACCAGGGCCTCGACGTGCTGTGCATCCAGAACGCCGCCACCTCTCGGGAGTACATGGGCCTGCCCCATATCATCGAGAAGAGCGAGGGCGCCAAGCGCAAGGTCGTGGTGGTGGGCGGGGGCCCCGGCGGCATGGAGGCGGCCCGCGTCGCTGCCGAACGCGGCCACGACGTCACCCTGTTCGAGGCCGCGGAGGCTCTGGGTGGGCAGATCACCATCGCCGCCCAGGCCCCGCAGCGTGACCAGATCGCCGGCATTACCCGCTGGTACCAACTGGAGCTGGCGCGGCTCAAGGTCGACCTGCGCCTGGGTACCCGTGCCGACGAGGCGACCCTGCTCGACCTGCGCCCTGATATCGTGGTGCTGGCCACCGGTGGCCAGCCCTTCCTCAGCCAGTACCCGGAGTGGGGCTACTCGGAGGATGCCGAGGAGAGCCTGGTGGTCAGCACCTGGGACGTGCTGTCCGGCAAGGTGGCCCCGGGCAAGAACGTGCTGATCTTTGACGCCATCTGCGAGTTCTCCGGTGTCTCGGCAGCGGATTTCCTCGCCGACAAGGGCGCCAAGGTGGAGATCGTCACCGACGATATCAAGCCGGGCGCTGCGGTGGGCGGCACCACCTTCCCGACTTACTACCGCAGCCTCTACGAGAAGGAGGTGGTCATGACCTCCGACCTGATGCTGCACAAGGTCTACCGCGAGGGCGACGGCCTAGTGGCGGTGCTCGAGAACGAGTACACCGGCGCTCAGGAGGAGCGGGTGATCGACCAGGTGGTGGTGGAGAACGGCGTGCGTCCCGACGAGGCGCTCTACTACGCCCTCAAGGAGCAGTCCCGCAACAAGGGCCAGCTGGACCTGGAGGTGCTCTACGCTACCCAGGCGCAGCCCTGCCTGGTGGAGGAGGGAGGCGACGGTTTCCTGCTGTTCCGCCTGGGCGACTGCACCGCGCCGCGTAACACCCATGCGGCCATCTACGATGCCCTGCGGATCTGCAAGGACTTTTAAAGACGCTTCGCGTCAGCTACGAGCTGCGGGCAACGAGCCACGAGCCACGAGCTACGAGCTACGAGCTACGAGCTACGAGCTACGAGCTGCGGGCAACGAGCCACGAGCCACGAGCTACGAGCTACGAGCTACGAGCTGCGGGCAACGAGCCACGAGCCACGAGCCATCATGCAGCCGTAGCCCGTAGCCCGATTACTGAGGTTGCCACCATGCTCGAGACCCTACTGCCGATACTCATCTTCTCAGCCCTGGCGCTGGCGGTGATCGGCGCCATTCGGCGAGTTCGCCTGTGGCGCCAGGGGCGGCCCTCCGCCGTGCCGCTGCTCAAGGGCCTGGCCGCCATGCCGCGTCGCTACCTGGTGGACCTGCACCATGTAGTGGGGCGCGACAAGGTGATGTCCAACACCCACGTGGCCACTGCCGGTGGCTTCGTCGCGGCGGCCGTACTGATGATCCTGGTGCATGGTCTGGGATTGGCTAACCCCGTCCTCGGCGGGCTGCTGCTCCTGGCCAGTACCGCCATGTTCGTGGGCAGCCTGTTCGTAGCCCGGCGTCGCCGCAACCCGCCCGCGCGGCTTTCGAAGGGGCCGTGGATGCGGCTGCCGAAAAGCCTGATGGCGTTTTCGTTGAGCGTCTTCCTGATTACCCTGCCGACGGTAGGCGTACTTCCCGAAGGCTTTCTACAAGGAGCTGGCAGTTGGATCCTCGCCTTGGCGCTGGCCGCGGTGTTGGCCTGGGGCCTGGGCGAGATGTTCTTCGGCATGACCTGGGGCGGGCCGATGAAGCACGCCTTTGCCGGCGCTTTGCATTTGGCCTTCCATCGCCGCGCCGAGCGTTTTTCCACGAAAGGGGGTGAGGGCAACCGCTCCACCGGCCTCAAGGCGCTGGACCTGGAGAACGAGGCGGCGCCCCTGGGTGTCGAGAAGCCCAGCGACTTCACCTGGAACCAGCTGCTCGGTTTCGACGCCTGCGTGCAGTGCGGTCGCTGCGAAGCGGTCTGCCCGGCCTTCGCCGCCGGCCAGCCGCTCAATCCCAAGAAGCTGATCCAGGACATGGTCGTCGGCCTGGCCGGCGGCAGCGATGCGCACTATGCCGGCAGCCCTTATCCAGGAAAATCGGTTGGAGAGCACCGCGGCGACCCACACGGTCCCATAGTGGCTCGCGAAGGCAAGGCCCTGGTGGACGCCGAAACCCTGTGGTCCTGCACCACCTGCCGCGCCTGCGTGGAGGAGTGCCCGATGATGATCGAGCACGTCGACGCCATCGTCGACATGCGCCGCCACCTGACCCTGGAGCGGGGCCAGACCCCCAACAAGGGCGCCGAGGTGCTCGACAACCTGATCGCCACCGACAATCCCGGTGGCTTCGATCCCGGCTCGCGGCTGCACTGGGCGGCGGACCTCGAGCTGCCGCTGATGGCGGATGTCAAGCAGGCCGAAGTGCTGCTGTGGTTGGGCGACGGCGCCTTCGATATGCGTAACCAACGCACCCTGCGCGCCCTGGTCAAGGTGCTGCGCGCCGCCGAGGTGGAGTTCGCGGTGCTCGGCGTTGAAGAGCGCGACAGCGGCGACGTGGCGCGGCGCCTGGGCGACGAGGCGACCTTCCAGTCGCTGGCCAAGCGCAATATCGCCACCCTGGCCCAGTACCGCTTCCAGCGCATCGTCACCTGTGATCCCCACAGTTTCCATGTGCTGGGTAACGAGTACGGCGAGCTGGGCGGTGTCTATGAGGTATGCCACCACAGCACCTATATCGCCGAGCTGTTCGAGGCGGGGCGCCTGCACTTCGCCCCCTGGAAGGGCGGCAGCGTCACCTATCACGACCCCTGCTATCTGGGCCGCTACAACGGCGAGTTTGATGCGCCGCGCAACGTGCTCAAGGCACTGGGCATCGAGGTCAAGGAGATGGAGCGCTCCGGCTTTCGCTCGCGCTGCTGCGGCGGCGGCGGTGGTGCCCCCATCACCGATATTCCCGGCGAGCGGCGGATCCCCGATATGCGCATGAACGACGTCAAGCAGACCGGCGCCGAGCTGGTGGCGGTGGGCTGCCCCCAGTGCACCGCCATGCTCGAGGGCGTGGTGGATGCCACGGCGGAAGTGCGCGATATCGCCGAGCTGGTGGCCGACGCCCTGGTGGCGAATGCCCAGATGCAAAGTCCGGCCGCCGAGGCGGTCGATGCGACCCGCCGTCCCGCCGGGAAGACCGCCGAGGAGGTGATCTGATGAGCGAGATTCGTCGTCGCGATCCACGCCGCGAATGGATCGCCCGTAACCGCCTGCATCCCAAGCACGCCGCTGTACTGGCAGCCCTTGATGGCATCGAGGGGGGCGCCGCCAGCGAGTGGCTGGGTCCCAACGGGGTGATACGCAAGAACCCTCGTGCCATCGGCTTTATCGGCCCCAATGGCGTCAAGCGCATCGACCGCAGCGGCGCCCAGCAGGGTGGCCAGGCGGCGGGTGCGGCCCGCCAGGAAGCCCAGGATCGCCGTCGTAATGTCACCATCGAGGATCCCGCCTTCCTGGTGACGGTGGTGCCGGATATGCCAGGCGGGCGACTCTCCAGCCATGATCGCGACCTGCTGGCCTGGCCCGGCAATTGGCGGATGCCGCCCCCGATCGCCCCGGCGCCGTGTTGGCGGTGGTCTTCGGCGAGCACAACCGCGAGGGTAGCGGCGAGCTGAAAGAGCAGGGTTTTGGCGAGGCAGGCATCGATCAACTGCTGCACATCAATGGTGGTGCCTACGCCGGTTTTGCCCCCGAGGCGCGGCTGGCGGCGCTCTCCGCCGTGGAGCGGGAGCTGGCGCCGCGCCACTGGCTGCTGCCCGACTCGCCCCTGGGCGGGGCCGACCTGGGGCGGCGCCTGGCGCTGCGCCTGGGTGAGGGGAGAGACGAGCGACCCGCCACCGGCGTCTGGCAGATCGAGGCGGATGGCGAGGCGCCATTGGGCTGGCGCTGCACTGCCCGCGGCGCGGCGGAGAGCCTGGATATCCAGCGTCCCCTGCCGCGGGTCGCCCTGGTGCTGGCCGAGTGCGCCGAGCCGGTGGACGAGACCCGTCACGCCGCCGCGCCGGTGAGCCTGGGGGAGACGATTCCCAGCGCCCTGTCGCGGATCGAGGATCTGGGGCAGGTGGCGGTGGATCCCGCCGGGGTGGCGCTGGCCGAGGCGGAGTTCATCCTCTCCGGCGGCAACGGCGTCAAGGATTGGGACGGCTTCCACCATGCGGCCAAGGTGCTGGGGGCCACGGAAGGCGCCTCCCGGGTGGCGGTGGACGACGGTTTCATGGCCCGCGACCGCCAGGTGGGTGCCACCGGCACCTGGGTCACCGCCCGGGTCTACCTGGCAGTGGGCATCTCGGGGCCATCCAGCACCTGCAGGGCATTCAGAGCTGCGACAAGGTGGTGACCATCAACCTCGACCTCGGTTGCGACATGATCAAGCGCGCCGACCTGGCGGTGATCGGCGATAGCGCCGAGATCCTCGCCGCCCTGGTGGCCAAGGTGGAACAGCAGCGAGGAGGGCAGCGCGATGCGGCCTGAGCAGCAGGAAATCGAGGTGGCGGTACTGGTCTCGGTGGGGCGTCACCCCATCACCGGGCGCGCGCGCCGCGCCGATCAGGATGCCCGGGGCCTGGAGCTGGCCCTGGGCCTGGAGCGCCAACTGCCCGGCAGCCGGGTCAGCCTACTGCACGCCGGCCCGCGCGGCGAGGAGAGCGAGGCGGCGCTGCGCGGCTATTTAGGCATGGCCGCAGGCGCCGACATGGGGTTGGACACCCTAACGTTGCTGGAGCAGGCCGAGGGCAGCGATGCCATCCCGGCCCTGGCCGAGCACCTGGCCGCGGCGCCGCCGCAACTGGTGATCACTGGCGCCCGGGCCGAGCGTGGCGAGGGCTCGGGGCTGCTGCCCTATGCCCTGGCCGAACGCCTGGGTTGGCCGCTGGTCAATGGTCTGGCCGCGGTGGAGACGGTCGAGAACGGCGTGGCGACCCTGTTGCAGGCCCTCCCGCGGGGCCAGCGGCGGCGCCTCAAGGTGCGCCTGCCGGCCATCGTCAGCGTGGATGGGGCGGCCCCGGTGGCGCGCCAGAGCGCCTTCGGCCCGGCTCGTCGGGCCGAGCTCGAGGTCATCCCGGTGGCCGCCCAGCCCGACCAGGAACTGGCCGAGTGGCAGCTGGCGCCGGCCCGCAAGCGGCCCAAGCGCCTGAAGATCGTCAAGGCCGCCTCGGCCCGGGATCGCTTCAAGGCCGCCGCCGCCAAGGCGGAGGGCAGCAGCGGCCAGGTACTCGAGGGCGTCTCGGCGGAGCAGGGCGCCGAAGCGATCTTCAAGTTGCTGAAAGAAGAAGGCGTGCTTCGCTAGGCTTGTCCGAAGTACCAGCCAAGCAATGACCCCGGCCAAGGCCGGGGTCATTGCGTTAAAGCAAGGGACGCTTGCGTATCAGACCGGCTTGGCCGCTACCTGCCCGCGCTGCTCTTCCAGTAGTCCTTTCACCAGGCAGAAGGCCATGCCCAGCAGCACCAGGGTGAAGGGCAGTCCGGTGGCCACGGCACCCGCCTGCAACGCGCCCAGTGCCGCGCTACCGCCGCCGTAGAGCAGGATGCCGGCGATCACGCCTTCCAGCACCGCCCAGAATACACGCTGGCCGCGGGGGGCGTCGGTCTTGCCGCCGGCGGTGATGTTGTCGATCACCAGCGAGCCGGAGTCCGACGAGGTGATGAAGAAGATCAGCACCAGCAGGATCGCCAGGCTGGACGTCACGGTAGTCAGCGGCAGCTGCTCGAGCATCTGGAACATCGCCAGCGAGACGTCGCTGATACCGTCGGCCAGGGCGCCGACGCCAGCGGCCGACTGGCCCAGGGCGGTGCCGCCGAAGGCGCTCATCCATACCAGGGTGACCAGGGTCGGCACCAGCAGCACGGCAATCAGGAACTCGCGCACCGTGCGCCCGCGGGAAACCCGCGCAATGAACATACCGACGAAGGGCGACCAGGAGATCCACCAGGCCCAGTAGAATACCGTCCAACCGTGGTACCAGGTGGTGTCGTCGCGGCCGATCCAGTTGGAGAGCGGCGCGATATGGCCGACATAGGCCAGCGTGGTGCTCCACAGGTTGTTGACGAACAGCAGCACACCGCCGGTGACGATCACGAAGGTGAGCAGCGCCAGGGCGATCACCATGTTGATGTTGGAGAACAGCTTGACGCCGCCGTCGATGCCGCGCCACACCGAGAACAGTGCCACGGTGGTGACCACCACGATGATGGCCAGCTGGGTGCCGATGGTATTGGGCACGCCGAACAGGTAGTTGAGACCGCCCGCTGCCTGCGACGCGCCGAAGCCCAGCGAGGTGGCCAGGCCGAAGATGGTGGCCAGCACCGCGATGATGTCGATGACGTGGCCGAACCAGCCGCGCACGCGCTCGCCGAGGATTGGCGTGAAAGCCGAGCGCAGGGTAAGCGGCAGGCCGCGATTGTAGGTAAAGAAGGCCAGCGACAGACCCACCACGCCATAGATCGCCCAGGGGTGCAGGCCCCAGTGGAACATGGTGGCGCCGATAGCCGCGCTGGCCCCGGCCGGGGTGTGTGCTTCAGCATTGAGTGGGGTGCCGTACCAGTCGGTGTAATAGGCCACTGGCTCGGCCACGCTCCAGAACATCAGGCCGATGCCCATGCCGGCGGCAAACAGCATGGCGAACCAGGAGGTGGTCGAGTACTCCGGCCGGGCCTGGCTGCCGCCCAGGCGAATGCGCCCCACCGGCATGGCAATCAGCGCCAGGCACAGCAGCACGAAGAGGTTGCCGGCGATCATGAACAGCCAATCGAAGTACTCGATCGACCAGCCGCGGGCGGCGGTGAGATGGCTGTTGGCGGCGTTGGGATAGATCAGGGCGTAGAGGATGAAGGCCAGGATGGCCAAGGCCGAGAGAGGAAAGACGGGATGGTGAAAGTCCATTCCCAGCACCTGGGCGTTGTCTTGCCCAGGCGAGAGGATAGGCGCATCGTCATGTTTCATGGGGTTACCTCGGTGGTTATTATTGGTGTCTCTTGCTTGGCGCCGGTTGTGACGAAAGACCGGGCTAGCCATTGTTGTGCCCACGGAGCGGCAGCAGTGTCGTGAAAGCGACCTGTGGTTGTCTTGTTGGGCCTTTGAGTATGTCGCCACCACGCATGGCAGGGACGTGTCTGCGCATACGCCCACTACGCCCGCCGATAGTGTAATGCTCAGCTGCTGCTCGGTGAGGGAAGAGATGGCTAACGTATGGCGCACTCGCCGCATGGCCAGCTCGGCCCGCCGAGGTAGACCGCGGACATCACTGCCAGGAACTCCTGGGAGGAGGGATTGACCATCTCGAAGCGCCCCTCGGGGCTGGTGAGGCAGATACTCACCGGGGCGGTTCCGATGATTCGCTGGGTGTTGCGCTGGCTGCGGGGCAGCCGTTACAGCCAGGCCTGCACGAGCTGCCGCTCCAGCGGCGGCTGGCCAGCTCGATGGGCTTGCTCCGGCAAGCTTGATCAAAGCGATATATCAGATCGTCGGTGACCTTGGAAATGACGCTGTAGGCCGATTCGCCGCCGGGACCGCGCACCAGCACTTCGTAGGTGACGATGCGGGTGGACTCTATATCGACGATGGGCTGGAAGGCCATTGTGAAATCGAAGGGCAGAGGGATGTCGCAGCGCCCGCAATGGCTGTCGACTCGCGCACAATGACCCATAAGCGTTTCTTGTCTCATTTGCCGATCTGACATTAAGGTTAGAAGATTATGATCTTGTTATCCGCTCATCTGCCTGGGGCTTTAACCGCGCGGCGCTTTGCCTTTACCGTCATCACCACGCCGCTTAGCGCGATTGCCATGCCCAGCAGGGCAATCGGTGGCAGGCGCTCGCCGAACAGCCACCAGGCCTGCAGCGCGGTGACCGGCGGCACCAGGTAGAACAGGCTTGCAACCCGCGATGCCTCACCGCGCTCGATCAGCGCCATGAGCAGCAGGATGGCGGCAATCGACAGGATGCAGACCAGCCAGGCCAGGGTCAGCGCGAAGGTCGGCGTCCAGTCGATCTGACGCGATTCGAACAGCAGTGCCCCTACGCCGAGCAGGGCCCCGGCGGCCAGGTACTGCACCACGGTGCCCGAGAGCAGCGGCATGCCGCCGCAGAAGCGCTTTTGATAGAGGGTGCCGCAGGCAATCCCCAGCAGTGCCACCAGCACGGCCAGCAGCGCGGGTAGGCCGAAGCCCTGAAACAGCGCCGCTCCGGGGTCGAGCTTGCTGCCCAGCACCATGGCAATACCGACCAGGCCGAGGCCCAGTCCCAGCCACTGCCAGCGCGTCAACCGCTCATCGAGCAGCGGCCCGGCAAGCGCGGCGGTAAGCAGCGGTTGCAGGCCCACCAGCAGCGAGGCAAGCCCTGCCGGCATACCCAGGTAGATACCGTAGAAGACGCCGCCCAGGTAGGCGCCGTGCACCAGCAGGCCGCTGACGGCGATATGCCCCCATAGGGCGATATCTCGCGGCCAGCTCCCTTTGAAGAAAAATACCAATGGAACCAGCAGCGCCAGAGTCAGGGCGAAGCGTACGAACAGGAAGGTAAAGGGCTCGGCATAAGGCAGCCCGTACTTGGCGCCGATGAAGCCGGTGCTCCACAGCAGCACGAAGAGTGCCGGCATCGCGGCGAGGGCCAAGCGGCGAGGATGTTGGGTGGGCATCGATGGGTTCCTTGTTCCCCAGGCGGGCGATGAATCGAGCCAAGAGATTACGCCTTGGCTGCGGTGGCGAAAAGCCGCGGCGGCGGAGTAGTGGACCACGGCCTTTGCAGATAAATAATAATTTGTCTTATCCCCTTGCCCGCGCATTGCCGAGACTCCCATGGAAGCGGGGCTGTCAGGTTGGTAGTTTCTCACTTGTCGTTATTTTGCGACTATTGTAACTATTATAGATATCATCTGTTTCCTTCTGTTACTCAAAAAAGATGAACCCTCTTGGTGCGGCGCCGTCACAGTGGGGCACATACTCAAGCAACACTCTGGAGGTATTGATATGCAACGGATGACTGCACTGTTCTCTGCAGCACTGCTGACTGCTGGTTTGTTCTCGGCCCAGGCAGCCTTCGCCCAGGATCCTGCCCAGGATCCGGCACAAGATCCCGCAGCGGCGCCGGAGCAGCAGGCGGCACCCGCTCAGGATTTCTCCGATCAAGAGCTTCAGCAATTTGCCGATGCTTCTCAGGAAATCGCCATGATTTCTCAGGAGTACACCGAGCGCCTGCAGGGCGCCGAAGATGAAGCGACCCAGCAGGAAGTCCGCATGGAAGCCAATGACCGCATGGTCGAAGTCGTCGAAGACAGCGGTCTGGACGTCGATACCTTCAATGCGATCGGCCACACCATCCAGCAAGACCCGGAAATGATGCAGCGAGTTCAGGAAATGGCTGAACAGTCGTAAGCTGCACTCAGCGTCGACTCCCATCGACAGCATGAGCGTCAAGGGCCGCCTTCGAGCGGCCCTTGGCGTGTCTGGGCGACGTCTGGATGGCTCACGGCGACGCCAACCCACTGGCGGCTTTACAGCAGGCGCTGGGAATATCAGACTTCAGGCAATCACGCCGGGCCAGGAGTAGACATGGATATCGAACTGCTGGAGATTCGCGAGCAACTGGCCCGCTTTGCCCCCTTCGACGGTCTGAGCGATGCGCATCTCGATAGCGTGGCCGGGCGTATCGAAGTCGCCTATTTCAAGGCTGGCAGCGATATCTTGCAGCTCGGCGATGCCATCGAGGACTTGCACTATATCCGCAGCGGCGCGGTGGAGATCTTCTGGCGCAACGGCGAGCTCTACAACCGGCTCAGCGAAGGCGATATCTTTGGCCACTACAGCCTGCTGCGTAACCGCAAGGTGCATTTACCCGCCAAGGCCCTCGAAGATACCCTGATCTACTTCATTCCCGGTGACGTTTTCCGCGAGCTGTGCGACCAAGATGAACACTTTGCCGACTTCGTCGAGTTTGGCCGTACACGGCTCAAGGCGGCGGTAGAGGAGCAGCACAAGAGCAACGACATGATGATCACCCGGGTGCGCAAGCTGGTATCGCGCCGCCCGCTGATGATCGAGGAGAGTGCCAGCGTGCAGGAGTTGGCCCAGCGCATGAACGAGGAGAACGTCTCCTCGGCGCTGGTCTTGACCACGGCGGAGGACGACCCGCGTTACCAGTTCAACGACCCGGACGGGCAAAGCTGGACCCTGAAGGGCATCGTCACCGACCAGGACCTGCGCAACCGCGTGCTGGCCGAAGGGCGTAGCGTGTCGACCCGGGTCGGCGAGATCGTCAGTTCACGCCTGATCAGCGTGCAGTCCGACAAATCAGTGCACGAGGCGATGCTGTCGATGCTGCGCAACAACGTGCATCACCTGCCGGTGCTCCATCGGCGCCGGCCGATGGGCGTGCTGCATCTTTCCGACATCATTCGCTACGAGACCCACAGCAGCCTCTATCTGGTCAGCAATATCTTCCATCAACCGGATGCCAAGGGCTTGGAACGCCTCAAGCCTGACGTGCGCGAGGCCTTCGTGAGGATGGTCGAGGAGGGCGCCAACTCGCACATGGTCGGCTCGGCACTGTCGACCATCGGTCGCAGTTTTACCCGCCGCCTGCTCGAACTCGCCGAAGAGGAGCTGGGGCCACCGCCGGTGCCGTACTGCTTCATGGCGCTGGGCTCGATGGCGCGCAACGAGCAGAGTATCGTCACCGATCAGGATAACGCCCTGATTCTCGATGACCGCTTCGACCCGACCCTGCATGACGACTACTTCGCGACCCTGGCCAAGCGCGTCAGCGATGGCCTCGACGCCTGCGGATACACCTACTGCAAGGGTGACGTCATGGCCACCAACCGGCAGTGGCGTCAGCCGCTGGCGGTATGGAAGGGCTACTTCAGCGACTGGATCGACAACCCCAACCCGGAGCATCTGTTGCACAGCTCGATCTTCTTCGATCTCGATAGCGTCCATGGCGAGGAGGCCTTCGTCGAGCAGCTGCAGGACCTGGTGGCCCGCAAGGCGCCCGAGAGCCCGCTATTTCTCGCTGCCATGGCGCGTAATGCTTTGGGCCGTACGCCGCCGCTGGGCTTCTTCCGCACCTTCGTGATGGAGAAGGACGGCAAGCAGAACAACACCATCAACATCAAGCGCCGTGGCACGGCGCCGATGGTCGACCTGATTCGGGCGCATGCCCTGGCCTGCGGCTCGCGGGCACAGAACAGCTTCGAGCGTCT
This sequence comes from Halomonas socia, assembly GCF_010977575.1. Taxonomy (GTDB): domain Bacteria; phylum Pseudomonadota; class Gammaproteobacteria; order Pseudomonadales; family Halomonadaceae; genus Franzmannia; species Franzmannia socia. The sequence continues at coordinate 322,309 of NZ_CP048812.1, read as the reverse complement.
TGACGATATCGCCAAGACCCAACTGCTGCCGGCCGGCACCGGCGACAAGATCCGCTACGCCTTCGAGTTCCTGTCGATGGTACGCATTCGCCACCAGGCCATCGATCTGCGCGAGGACCAGGAGCCCGACAACAACATCGCCCCAAGCAACGTCTCCGACAGCGAGCGTCACCATCTCAAGGACGCCTTCCAACTGCTCAGCAACGCGCAGAAGTTCCTCAAGTTCCGCTACCCCATGCCGTCGCGGCGCTGATCGGCATGCTCTCGTTGCGTTCGCTAAAATCCTCGGCTCCCAACTGGCCCGACTACCTGGCACGGCGTGCCGGCCAGGCCCGCGATCCGCGCGTGGCCGATTTTTTCGCCTCCAGCCAGCTGGCGCCGGAAACACCGATCAGTGAAGCACCGCTGGTGGCCATGGACATGGAAACCACCGGCCTCGACGAGCGGCGCCATGCCATTGTCAGTATCGGCCTGGTGCCCTTTAGCCTGGGCCGCATCCGCCTAGCTGAGCGCCGCTATTGGGTGGTACGCCCACCGCGGCCGCTATTGCGTCAATCGGTGGCCTTTCACCACATCACCGACTCCGAGATTGTCGACGCGCCGGACCTCGACGAGATCATCGACGAGTTGCTGGCGGCTCTGGCGGGGCGTCTGGTGGTGGTCCACTACCGGCATATCGAGCGGCCGTTCCTCGACGCGGCGATGCAGTCGCGGCGCAGTGAAAGCCTGCGCTTCCCGATGATCGATACCATGTCGCTGGAGGCACGCATTCATCGTCAGTCGCTGTGGGCGCGCTTTCGCCGCTGGATGGGACGCCCGCCGGTGTCGATTCGCCTGCACAACAGCCGCGTGCGCTACGGCCTGCCGCCGTATCAGGGGCACCATGCGCTGATCGACGCGCTGGCCACCGCCGAGCTGCTGCAGGCGCAGATCGCCGCCCGGCATCAGCCCGGCACGCCAATCGGCCAGCTCTGGAGTTGAGTGCTTGATACGCAAAAAGGCGGCCCGCAGGCCGCCCGATGCGCTATGGCTGGATGCGGTCAGCCGCGGGGTTCGCTCATCAGTCCCTTGACGATGGCGTAGCAGGCGACCAGCAGTACCAGGGTGAAGGGCAGGCCGGTGGAGATCACCGCTGCCTGCAGCGCCGCGAGGCCGCCGCCGAGTAGCAGCGCGATGGCAATGGCGCCCTCGATGATCGCCCAGAAGATACGCTGCGGCTTGGGCGCGTCCACCTTGCCCCCGGCGGTGATGGAGTCGATCACCAGCGAGCCGGAGTCCGACGAGGTGATGAAGAACACGACCACCAGCACGATAGCGATGAAGGAGGTGATCTCGGTCAGCGGCAGGCCTGCCAGCATCACGAAGAGCGCATCCGCCTCGCCCTCGAAGGTACCGGCGAGCAACTGGTCGATGCCGGCGCCGCCGAAGGAGGTCATCCACAATACCGAGACCAGCGACGGTACCAGTAGCACGGCGATCAGGAATTCACGCACGGTCCGGCCGCGGGAGACGCGGGCAATGAACATGCCGACGAACGGTGACCAGGAGATCCACCAGGCCCAGTAGAAGGCGGTCCAGCCTTGGCTGAAGTTGGCGTCTTCACGCCCGAAGGGATTGGCGAGCGCCGGCAGGTTGACCAGGTAACTCAGCAGGTTCTGGAAGAAGCCGGTGGCGATCATCAGCGTCGGGCCAACGACGATGACGAAGGCCAGCAGCAGGAAGGCCAGGCCCATGTTGAGCTGGGAGAGGCGCTGCACACCCTTTTCCACGCCGAGCAGGATGGAGCACATGGCGATGACGGTGATGCCCATGATCAGCAGCACCATGGTGGTGTTGGTGTTAGGAATGCCGAACAGGTCATTGAGGCCGTTGGTGGCCTGCTCGGCGCCCAGCCCCAGGGAGGTGGCCAGACCGAACAGGGTGGCGAACACCGCCAGAATATCGATCAAATGGCCCGGCCAGCCCCATACGCGCTCCCCCAGGATCGGGTAGAAGATCGAGCGCATGGTCAGCGGCAGGCCCTTGTTGAAGGAGAAGAGCGCCAGCGCCAGTGCCACCACGGCGTAGATGCCCCAGGGATGCAGGCCCCAGTGGAAGATGGTGGCGGCCATGCCCAGCGCAACGGCGCCGGCCTCGTCGCCTTCGGTGCCGCCCAGCGGGGCCCAGTCGGTGCGTGCGCCGTTCTCGGTAGTGACGCCCCCCAGTGCGGCCTGGAAGTGGTCCATAGGCTCAGAGACGCCGAAGTACATCAGGCCGATACCCATGCCGGCGGCAAACAGCATGGCAAACCAGCCCGCATAGCTGAAGTCCGGCTTTGCATCTTGCCCGCCGATACGCACTTTGCCGAGTGGCGTGAAAATCAGCGTGATCGAGAGTAGCACGAAGATGTTGGCGGCCAGCAGGAAGAACCAGGCCATGTTGCTGGTCAGGAAGACGAAAGTGGCGTTGAAGAGTGGCGCCACTTGCTCCTGCAGGGCCATGGTGATGATCACGAAGAACACCACCACGAGGGAGGAAATCCCGAATACCTTGCCGTGGAGATCAATGTTGAAACCCATCGGCGACGCCTGGGTATTATCCTGACCGATCACATAGTCGGTATCGATCAGGTTGGCGGGGCCTTCTGGGGCGGGAATGCCTTCGGAGCCTTCTTGCTGCTCCTGGGAAGAGGGATCTTGAGAATTCTTTTCCACTGCGAAATCTCCCTTGTGCGTATGTTGTGATGGCTCACGGTTATTGTGACGCTTTACCAGTGAATTGCCAGGCAAACGGCCCGTAAGATGCAGATGAACTCAGCGCTAGGGCCATTATTGGGCAGGTCGCGCAGCGTCGATATCGCCGATGCGACCTCGCCATGTCTGACCTCTATCATACAAAGACAGGCCCGCCAAATGGCGGGCCTGTTGAACGGCGCCGAACAGCGGCGTCGGTCAGGACGACATCAGTTATTGACGGTTTCGCCGACCGTGTCGCCGATGCTTTCGGCACCCTCACGGGTGCGCTGCCAGGCGCTCTGGGCGCCCTCGCGAGTGGCTTCCCAGGCTTCGGCAGCGTTCTCGCGGGCCTGATTCCACCAGTCGCGATCGTATTCGGGCAGATCGGCGAACTCGTCTGCGGTGGCATCGACATAGACGCGGTGCACGGTGTCGCCGTCTTCGTCGGTCTCGGTTTCCAGGCGGTAGTGGTCGTTGTCGAGCACCACGTCGCGGCCGCCAAGACCCAGGGTGGCACCGGTCTCGATGACGATGGCCTGAACGCTCATGTCGTCGTCGAGCAGGATATCCTCGACGTCACCGACGTTCTCGTCCGGGTCGCTGTCCAGGTAGACATCGGCATCCATGATCGCATCGGCCGAGTAGAGGCCTTCGGCCTCAGCCTGAGCGGTACCCGCCAGCGCCATGCCACTGGCGGCGAGAGAAATGCTGAGTGCGAGAGTAGTCTTGCGCATACTGTGATCTCCTCGATGGTCCTTTCGTGGTGTCACTGTTTGGGTGCCGTTTACAGCTTGGCGGCCCAGTCGTTGGCGCGTTTTTCTGCTTCTTCCTTGGAGATGCCGTACTTGGTCTGCAGTTTACCGATCATTCGATCCTTCTTGCCGGCGATCTGGTCGAGCTCGTCGTTGGTCAGCTCGCCCCAGCTCTCGCGGGCCTTGCCTTGAAATTCCTTCCAGCGTCCTTCTATCTGGTCCCAATTCATGGCGGCTCCTCCTTGTGGTTGCCATGATCCGTATCCACAGCGTGATCTGCTCGCGGCCCTGACGTCGTTTTCAGGGAGGCGTTCGCCGTGTGTGGCGAACATAGCGTCTATGCTATGTGACAGACTGGCTGTGACAGCGCATCCTTTACTGTGACGTGCACCGTTAAAGATAATGCCGATTTATAGAACTTCAATGCTGTGATAACAAATTGTTTCATTTTTTGGCCGGTGCCATTGCCACGACGATGAGTGATTCAACGACAACGAGCACGCCCATGACCGAGACCCCCGTGACCCCCGTGCGTCGCTTCCGCGGCACGCCCCGCGGCCGCGAGCTGGCCCCCGAGGCGCTGGTGACGTTGCGAGCGCTGCTCGGCGACGAGCGCAAGGCCCCGTCGCTACAGCGCCGCGATCTGCTGATCGAGCACCTGCACCTGATCCAGGACCACCACGGCCACTTGTCGATGGCCAACCTGCGCGCCCTGGCCGCCTACATGAACCTGCCCATGGCGACGGTGTATGAGACGGCGACCTTCTACGCACACTTCGATGTGGTCCACGACGACCAGGCGCCGCCGCCGGCGGTGACCATCCGCGTCTGCGACTCGCTGTCCTGCCAACTGGCCGGCGCCGCGGCGCTGCAGGGCGAGCTCGAGCCCGGCGTCGACCCGGCCCAGGTGCGGGTGCGGCGTGCGCCCTGCATGGGCCGCTGCGAGAGCGCGCCGGTGGTCGAGGTCGGCCACCGCCATGTACTGCACGCCAGCCGCGAGGCGGTGGAGGCGGTGGTCGATACCGGCCATTTTCATCCCGAGGCCGTCGACTGGCAGCGGCTCGACGCCTACCGCGACGAGGGCGGCTATGTGCTACTCGACGCCTGTCGGCGCGATGAAGTGAGCGTCGACAGCCTGATGCAGACCCTCGAGGCGGCCAACCTGCGCGGCCTGGGCGGGGCCGGTTTCCCGACCTTCAAGAAGTGGACCTTCGTGCGCCAGGAGCCGGGGCCGCGCTACTGCGCGATCAACGCCGACGAGGGCGAGCCGGGTACCTTCAAGGACCGTTACTATATGGAGCAGGCGCCGCACCGCTTCCTCGAGGGCGCGCTGGTCAGCGCCTGGGCGGTGGACGCCGAGGCGCTCTACATCTACCTGCGCGACGAGTACCCCGGCCTGCACCGCGTGCTGCACGAGGCGATCGCCGAGCTCGAGGTCGCCGGCCTGGTTAGCCCCGGCTACGTGGTGATGCGGCGCGGCGCCGGCGCCTATATCTGCGGCGAGGAGTCGGCGATGATCGAGTCGCTGGAGGGCAAGCCCGGCAAACCGCGCCACCGGCCGCCGTTCGTCGCCCAGCGCGGCCTGTTCGACCGCCCGACCCTGGTCAACAACGTCGAGACCGTCTACTGGATCCCGCTGATCTGGCAGCGCGGTGCCGAGTGGTTCGCCGGCCATGGCCGCCACGGGCGCAGCGGCCTGCGCAGCTTCTCGCTGTCCGGGCGGGTCAAGCGCCCCGGCGTGCACCTGGCCCCGGCGGGCATCACCCTGAATGAGCTGGTCGAGGAGTACGGCGGCGGCATGGCCGACGGCCATCGCCTCGCCGCCTACCTGCCGGGTGGCGCCTCCGGAGGCATCCTGCCGGCCAGCAAGGCGGATATCCCGCTGGACTTCGACACCCTGCAGGCCGAGGGCTGCTTTATCGGCTCGGCGGCGGTGATCGTGCTCTCGAACCGGGACGACCTGCGCGGCGCGGCCGCCAACCTGCTGGCGTTCTTCGCCGACGAGTCGTGCGGGCAGTGCACGCCGTGCCGGGTCGGCACCGAGAAGATGTTGACCCTGCTCGAGCGCGACGAGTGGCACGCCGCCGACCTCGAGCGCCTGTCCCAGGTGATGATGGACGCCTCGATCTGCGGCCTCGGCCAGGCGGCGCCCAATCCGGTGCTGGGGCTGCTCAGGGACTTCCGCGGTGAACTCGCTGCCCAGCACGTCATCGTCAAGGGCTAAGGGAGATGAGCATGAGCGAACAGAATTTCAGCCTGACGCTCGACGGCGTCGAGGTCATCGCCCATCCCGGCGAGACGCTATGGCAGGTGGCCAAGCGCGCCGGCGAGACCATTCCCCACCTGTGCTACAAGGACGCCCACGGCTACCGCGCCGATGGCAACTGCCGCGCCTGCATGGTCGAGATCGACGGCGAGCGAGCGCTGGCGGCGAGCTGCCTGCGCCAGGCCGCGCCGGGCATGGTGGTCAACAGCGCCACCTCAGAGCGGGCGCGGATCTCCCGCGAAGCGGTCATGGAGCTGCTGATCGCCGACCAGCCCGAGCGCGAGCAGAGCCCCGACCGTGCCAGCCACTTCTGGGCCATGGCCGATCAGCTGGCCATCGATGCCACGGCGGTGCGTGAGTGGCTGCCGCCGCGCAGCGAGCGCGATGCGCCCACGGTGCATCACGTCGCCGCGCGCGACGACGAGGCCTTGCCGCATGCCGCGGGCCATGACGCCAGTCACTCGGCGATGCACGTCAACCTCGACGCCTGCATCGAGTGCAACCTGTGCGTGCGCGCCTGCCGCGAGGTGCAGGTCAACGACGTGATCGGCCTGGCCCATCGCGGCGCGGCCTCCAAGATCGTCTTCGACTTCGACGACCCCATGGGCGAGAGCACCTGCGTGGCCTGCGGCGAGTGCGTCCAGGCCTGTCCCACCGGCGCGCTGATGCCGGCCACGCTGATCGACGCCCAGGGCCGCGGTGACTCCCGCGTGGCCGATCGTCAGGTCGACTCGGTGTGCCCCTACTGCGGGGTGGGCTGCCAGCTCACCTACCACATCAAGGATGACGAGATCCTATTCGTCGAGGGCCGCGACGGGCCCTCCAACCACAACCGGCTATGCGTCAAGGGGCGCTTCGGCTTCGACTACCCGCGCCATGCGGCGCGGCTGACCACGCCGCTGATCCGCCGGGCCGGGGTGGCCAAGGGGCTCGACCCCGACTTCGACCCGGCCCAGCCGCTGAGTCACTTCCGCGAGGCGAGCTGGGAGGAGGCGCTGGACGCCGCCGCTGGCGGTCTCACCGCGCTCAAGGCCGAGCGCGGCCCGGCGGCGCTGGCCGGCTTCGGCAGTGCCAAGTGCTCCAATGAGGAGGCCTGGCTGTTTCAGAAGCTGGTGCGCACCGGCTTCGGCTCCAACAACGTCGACCACTGCACCCGGCTGTGTCACGCCAGCTCGGTGGCGGCGCTGATGGAGTGCATCGGCTCCGGCGCGGTCACCGCCTCCTTCATGCAGGCCGAGCAGGCCGACGTGGTGATCCTCACCGGCTGTAATCCCACCGTGAACCACCCGGTGGCGGCGACCTTCTTCAAGCAGGCCGCCAAGCGCGGCACCAAGCTCATCGTCATCGACCCCCGCGGCCAGGCGCTGAGCGCCTACGCCCACCAGACCCTGCGCTTCACCCCGGGCAGCGACGTCTCGCTGTTCAATGCCATGCTCAACGTCATCGTCAGCGAGGGGCTCTACGACCAGGCTTATATCGACGCCCACACCGAGGGCTTCGAGGCGCTCAAGGCCCACGTCGCCGAGATGACCCCCGAGGTCATGGCGCCGGCCTGCGGCGTCAGCGCCGAGGAGATCCGCCAGGTAGCGCGGGAATACGCCACCGCCGAGCGGGCGATGATCTTCTGGGGCATGGGCATCTCCCAGCACACCCACGGCACCGACAACGCCCGCTGCCTGATCTCGCTGGCGCTGGCCTGCGGCCATACCGGCCGTCCGGGCACCGGCCTGCACCCGCTGCGCGGCCAGAACAACGTCCAGGGCGCCTCGGACGCCGGCCTGATCCCGATGGTGATGCCCGACTATCAGCCGGTCTCCGACGCCCAGGTGCGCAGCGCCTTCGAGGAGCTGTGGAACACCCAGCTCGATCCCGAGCCCGGCCTCACCGTGGTCGAGATCATGGACGCCGTGCATGCTGGCACCATTCGCGGCATGTATATCCAGGGCGAGAATCCGGCCATGTCCGACCCCGACCTCGACCACGCCCGGGCGGCCCTGGCCAAGCTCGAGCACTTGGTGGTGCAGGACCTGTTCGTCACCGAGACCGCCCAGTTCGCCGACGTCATCCTGCCCGCCTCGGCGTGGCCGGAGAAGGACGGCAGCGTCACCAACACCAATCGCCAGGTACAGATGGGCCGTGCCGCCATGCCGCTGCCTGGCGACGCCAAGCCCGACTGGTGGATCATCCAGGAGATCGCCCGGCGCTTTGGCCTGGCCTGGGACTATACCCATCCCCGCGAGGTGTTCGCCGAGATGCAGTGCGGCATGCCGTCGCTGGACCACATCAGCTGGGAGCGCCTCGAGCGCGAGGACTCGGTGACCTACCCCTGCCCGGCGGACGATGCCCCCGGCGCCGACGTGGTGTTCAGCGATGCCTTCCCCACCGCCAGTGGCCGCGCCCGCTTCAGCGCCACCGTGCCGCTGCCACCGGACGAACCCATCGACGGCGACTACCCCACGGTGCTGACCACCGGGCGCCAGCTGGAGCACTGGCACACCGGCTCGATGACGCGGCGTGCCAAGGTGCTCGACGACCTCGAACCCGAGGCGGTGGCCAGCCTTTCGCCGGCCGAGCTGCGCCGCTTGGGCCTGCAGCCCGGCGACGCCTTGACCATTACCACCCGGCGCGGCTCGATCACCCTGGGAGCCCGGGCCGACATGCTGATGCCGGACGGCATGGTGTTCGTGCCGTTCTGTTTCGCTGAGGCAGCGGCCAACGTGCTGACCAACCCGGCGCTGGATCCCTACGGCAAGATCCCCGAGTTCAAGTACGCCGCTTGCCGCTTGTCGGCCGCTGCGACGGCCCCGGCCTAGCTGCGGAGGAATGCGAGGGATGGAGGCGAGAGATGGAGGCGAGGAGGGCCATGTCATGATGATTGCCGAACTGATCGATGGGGACGACTTTCGCCAGCGGCTGGTGGCGCTGGGCGTGCAGCTTCCCGAGGGCGCTTGCCCCGAGACCTGCGCCCGGCTCGCCAGGCGCAGGCAGCGCGAGGTCGGGGTGCCGGGGCTGGAGGCGGAGATCGCCGCACTGATGCAGCAGCGCGAGATCATGCTGCCATCGGTGCGTCGAGCCATCGAAGATATCCTCCAGGCGCGCTAGTCTAGCCATTGCGACCCATGTGTCATTTTTCACCACTCCTGGCCCACTATAGGGGCCAGGTGGTGGCGCCTTTGGCATACCTGTAACAATTTTATCTATTTGTTTTTTATCGGATTTTTTTATTTTTTAGAAAAATGGCACGGTTTCTGCTTGATCTTGGGTGACACTCAAGCAATCGTCAGGAGGCAAGGATGAACATAAGCACCAAGGCAAGTCGCAAATTCATGGCCGCCACCTCGATTGCCGCCATGCTACTGGGCAGCCTGGCACTGGCAGGTTGCGGAAATGACGACGATATGCCGCCGATGGAAGAGGATCCGGCCACGGATCAGCCCATGGATGAACAGCCCGGCATGGATGAGGGTATGGGCGACGACCCCGCCATGGATGACGACGGCATGATGGAAGAAGATCCAATGATGGAGGATCAGGACGACGAGTTTTGATCGTTCACCCCATGTGGGAATCGTAGTTCAATTGCATGATGGCGGGGCACGGAGGCCTTGCTTGTCGACCGGCGACACGTTCGCTGGCAGGCCACACAGGGATGTGGCCACACTGGATCAGGAGGTTGTTTGCGATGATGTCCAAGGCTTTCTTGAAGAAGATCGGTGTTGTTGGCGTATCGCTGGGGCTTGCCGCCAGTCCGCTGGCGATCGCCGATATGCATGACAACGGCGCGCCCGCCGATCCCGCGGGAACCTCGGATCCTGCCTCACCGGGCACCCAGGACCCGGCTACTCCGGGGACCGACCCCGCCGATACCGAGCAGGGTACCGCCGATCCGACCACCGGTGAGCCTGGGACCGGGGAGGAGCCCGAAGCCGGCATGCCGGAAGAAGAGGAAGCTGGCTTCGGTGATGGCGGTGAGGCCATGCCCGGCGAAGCGGACCCGCCCGCTGAGCACTCTGGCGAGCCGCTGCCAGAGGAAGAAGAGGTTAACTGATCGCGGCGGTAACCGTCAGTCGTGTTGGCTGATGTGCTTCGATCGCTTGCAACAACGGCGCCTCAGTAGGCGCCGTTGGTGTGTGCGGGTATGCGACTGCCGAGCAGTTAGAACAAGAGGGGCTTAGCTGGCGTCGTCGTGGTCTTCCAGGCGCCGATAGAGGGTCTTGCGGGCGATGCCCAGGATGTCGGCGGTGCGCCGCTTGTTACCGCCGGTTGCCTCCAACACCTTCTGGATATAGCGCTTCTCGACATCCTCGAGGCTGGGCCAGCTAGCGCCCTGGGCGGCAGGCGTCACCTCGTTGCCGAGAGCGGCACGCTGCTCCTCTGCGTGGCCGCGCAGGCGTTCGGGTAGGTCGTCGTGGCACAGGATGCCGTCCTCGGCCAGGGTGACCGCGCGCATGATGGCATTCTCCAGCTCGCGAACGTTGCCCGGATAGGGGTAGTTGAGCAGGGCCTGGAGGGCCAACGGCTCGACCTGTTCGATGTGCTTGCCCTGCTGCTCGGCGTGCTTGTCGATCAGCGCGGCGACTAGCCTCTCGATATCGCCCTCGCGCTCGCGCAGCGGCGGAATGCGTAGCGAAAAGGTCTCGAGGCGATAGAACAGGTCGCTCCTGAAGTTGTCACCCTCGATCTCCTTCTCCAGATCGCGGTGGGTGGCAGCGATAATGCGCACATCGACCCGCTCCTCCTTTTCGGCACCTACCGCACGCACGCACCGCTCCTGCAGGGCGCGCAGCAGCTTGGCCTGCAGCGAGGGCGGCATCTCGCCGATCTCGTCGAGGAACAGGCTGCCGCCGTTGGCAGCGTGGAACAGCCCCTGGCGCGCCTCGTTGGCGCCGGTGAAGGCACCTTTCACATGGCCGAAGAACTCGCTCTCCATCAGCTCCATGGGAATGCTGGCACAGTTGACGGCGATGAAGGGGGCGTCATGGCGCGGGCTCTCGGCATGGATGGCGCGGGCCAGCAGCTCCTTGCCGGTGCCGCTCTCGCCGAGGATCAGAATCGGCGCACTGCTCCTGGCCAGCCGCGCCGCGTCGTGAAACAGCGACTGCATCGCCTCGCTCTCGCCGACGATGCCGTGGAAGTGCGGGCGGGCGCCGCCGGCGCTCTCCAGGCGCGCGGCCAGGCGATGATTCTCGAGCACCCGGTAGACCGCATCGCGCACGCCCTCGAGATCCAACGGCTTGGTCAGGAAGTCGTCGGCGCCGATCTTCAGCGCTTCCACTGCCTGCTCGATGGTGCCGAAGGCGGTGATCACGATGAAACCAACCGTGCTGCCGTCGTGGCGCAGCCGCTCGAGCAGCTGCATGCCGCTGATGCCGGGCAGGCGCACGTCGCTGATGATCAGCTCGACGCTCTCGTGGCTGAGGGTAGCAATGGCATCCTCGGCGCTGGCGACCCCGAGGGTGGTATAGCCGGCATCCTGGAGCTCTTCCTCGAGCAGCTCGAGAATCGCCGGGTCGTCTTCGACGATGAGGATCGGCGGCGTCACGAAAGTCTCCTTGTCATGCGGGTTGCGCTCCTTGCGTGGGTGTCGGGTCTTCGGCGGGGAAGGTCAGTTCGAACCCGGCGCCGCCGAGGGCGCTGTCGAAGACCCCCACGGTACCACCGTGGTCGTTGATGATACGGTGAACCATCGACAGGCCCAAGCCGCTGCCCTGGCCGACCGGTTTGGTGGTGAAGAAGGGGTCGAAGACGCGGTTCTTGTTGGCCTCGCCGATGCCTGGGCCATCGTCCTCGACCTTGATATGCAGCTCGCCGTTGAGCGTCTCGGCGCTGACCCGGATATGCCCGCCGGGGTTGGCCTGTAGGGCGTTGTGCATCAGGTTGGTGAACACCTGGGTCAACTGCTGGCCGTTGACCGTCAACTGTGGTGCGGGGGCGGGCAGGTCGACCTCGACGCGGCTGCCGAGGCGTTCGAGCTCGTCCTCGAGCAGGTCGATCGCTGAGGCGATCAGCTCGTCGAGCTGGCAGCTCTCCTTCTCGACATTGTGCTGGCGGCCCAGCTCCATTAGCTGGCGCACGATCACCACGATGCGCTCGACCTCGCTGCGGATGCGGCCCAGCTTGGCGCGCTCGTCTTCGCCGATTACCTCGCGGCGTGCCAACCGCTGGGCCTGGCCGTTGATCACCGTCAGCGGCGCGCCGATCTCGTGGGCGACGCCGGCGGCCAACACGCCAAGCTCGGCGAGCTTCTTCGACTTGCGCAGGCGCTTCTCGAGCTCGATCTCCTTGCGCTGGCGGGCCTCGATGTCGGTGTCCTTCTCGGCCATGGCATCGAGCATGCCGTTGAGGGCCAGCGACAGCTTGCGATACTCGGTGGGGCCGTCGATCGCCGCGCGCTGGCTGCGGTCGCCTTTCTCGACCCGTTCCATGACCCCCAGGAGGCGATTGAGCGGGCGTTCGATATAGTGGCGAAAGCCCCACCAGATCATCAATACGATGCCGGCGGCCCCCACTGCGAAGACCACCACCGCGACGATGCTGATAAAGCCGGTATAGTTCTCGATACCGGTATTGAGGCGGTTGACCTGCAGCACCCCGCGGATCTCGCCGCCGGGCGTGGTCAACGGCACCAGCGCCGAGTAGTAGTTCCAGCGCTCGTGCTGGCGATAGTCGCCGGTGGGCTCCTCGGCCTCGACCACCGCGCGGATGTCGTCGGCGTCGAACAGTTCCTCGCCGAGTCCCAGACCATAGATCTTCTCGCCCTCGGTGTCGAACACATAGGCGCCGTAGATGCGGTGGAAGGAGAACGCCGAGTGCAGCGACTCCTGCAGGGCGTCGGGGGTATCGCGCTCCAGGGCGTAGCCCAGCGAGGTGCCGATGGCGTGGCTGATGATCTGCACCTCGCTCTGCAGCTTGGTGCGCACGTTGTCTTCCAGCGACTTGATCGCCACCAGACTGAATACCAGCAGGATCAGAAACAGCGGCACCAGAACCGTGACGATAATGATGTTGCGTAGGCGCATGCAGAGCTTACCGCGATGTTCGGATCAGCGACTATCCCAACACGCCGCGGCGCGGAAATCCAGCCACCGACCGTTCAGCCGGTGGCCAAGGCGACGAATGTCAGCCCTTAACCACGTGCAGGTGGGGAGCGGTATGGCCGAGATTCTCCTGCAGGCGCTCGCTGTACCAGTCGATGAAGTCGATGACGCCGAACTCGTAGGTCGTCGAGTAGGGGCCTGGCTGATAGGCCCGGGAGTTGATGCCGCGCTGGTTCTCTTCGGCGAGGCGGCGATCCTGATCGTTGGTGGCGTCCCACACCTTACGCAGCTGCTCGGGGTCGTAGTCGACGCCGGCCACGGCATCGGCATGTACCAGCCACTTGGTGGTCACCAGCGTCTGCTGTGGGCCGAGTGGCAGTACCCGGAACACCACGGCGTGGTCGCCCATGAAATGGTTCCAGGAGTTGGGCAGGTGAAGGATACGCAGCGAGCCCATATCGGGGCTCTGCAGGCGACCCATCAGCTTGCGACAGCCTGGCTTGCCGTCCATGGTCATCGACACGGTGCCTTCCAGCAGCGGGGTGCGGGTCAGGCGGTTGCGCTTGCCGAAGCGCTTGAGCTGCCAGGGCACCTGCTCGGCGTCCCAGTCGGCCTGCTTGCGCGCCACCTGGGCCTTGTAGGCCGGGGTGGCCCGTGGGTCGTCGGTGTCATCGAACTCGAGCAGGGTGTTGAGCAGCTCCGGATGCGCGCCGTTGCAGTGGTAGCACTCGCGGTTGTTCTCGACCACCAGTTTCCAGTTGGCCTGCTCGACGATCGACGACTCAACCGCGACCTTGGTGTTGGCCATGTCGTAGGGCTCGAGATAGTGCTCGAGGGTGGCCAGGAAGTCGTCGATGGCCGGCGGCTGCTCGGCGAGGCTGACGAAGATGAAGCCACCGGCGGTGCGTACCTGGATCGGCTTGAGGCCGTACTGGCCCAGGTCGAAGTGCTCGCCCATGTCGCTGCCGGCGAACAGCAGCCGGCCATCGAGTTCGTAGGTCCACTGATGGTAGGGGCAGACCAGCTTGGCGACCTTGCCCTTGTCCTTCACGCATAGCCGCGAGCCGCGGTGACGGCAGACGTTGTGGAAGCCGTGGATGGCACCCTCGGCGCCGCGCACCAGGATCAGCGGGTTGTCGCCGACTTCGAGGGTGATGAAATTGCCCTTGGCGGGTATTTCGCAGGCCATGCCGGCAAACAGCCACTCCTTCTCGAAGATCTCCTGCATGTCCAGGGCGAACAGCCGGGCGTCGTTGTAGAACGGCTGGGGCAGCGAGAACTGCGGAGTGCGCTGGGCGAGCATGGCGCTGGTGGCTTCGCGGGCGCCGGCCAACGGATCGTCGAGACGCTCGGGTGACATCGAGTCCATGAAAACGCTTCCTCTTGTAACGGGGCCGCGGCAGCGGCGCGGGACGGATGTGGTTGGGGTGTGACCGGCGCGATCGGGGATACTTGTTCGGCGAGTGTGGACCAGCCGCTCGACGCACGGTTGTCTGGCGACGACAAGGCATGATGCAGCGGCGACGCGCCGCGCTAAAATCTTGCCCGGCGCTGGAAAGGGTGGGCATGCCGATGTCGCAGACAGGCATGTGGCATGGCCGCGCTGTGCGCAGAATTCGCAGCAACAGGTGCCGGCGTCCCAGCGCCGCCACGTCATGCTACCGCAGCCAGGCGAGCCACCATGTCAAGCAACTTCCTCAATCCGGTCACCACTCAGACCTGGACCAACGGCCGCCACCTGGTGCGCTGCGTCAAGGTGATCCAGGAGACCTGGGACGTGCGTACCTTCTGCTTCATGGCCGAGCAGCCGGTGCTGTTCTTCTTCAAGCCCGGCCAGTTCGTGACCCTGGAGCTGGAGATCGACGGCGAGCCGATGATGCGTTCCTATACCATCTCCAGTTCGCCCTCAATCCCCTACAGCTTCTCGATTAGCGTCAAGCGGGTGTCCGGCGGCAAGGTCTCCAACTGGTTGCATGATCACCTGCGCATTGGCGACGAGCTGGCAGTCCATGGCCCGGTGGGCAATTTCAACGCCATCGATTATCCCGCCGACAAGATACTGATGCTCTCCGGCGGGGTGGGTATCACGCCGCTGATGTCGATGGCACGCTGGTTCTTCGATACCAATGCCGCGGTGGATCTGGAATTCGTGCACAGCGCACGCACCCCCGGCGACATCATCTTCCATCGTGAGCTGGAGCATATCTTCTCGCGGATTCCCGAATTCAAGCTGCATATCGTCTGCGAGCGCAGCGACGAGCTGGGTGAACCCTGGGCCGGCTTCCGTGGCTATCTCAGCCAGGCAATGCTCGAGCTGATGGCCCCGGACTTCATGGAGCGCGAGATATTTTGCTGCGGCCCGACGCCTTACATGAATTCGGTCAAGCGTATCCTGCGCGACAACGGCTTCGATATGGCCCACTACCACGAGGAGTCGTTCGGCGCCACGCCACTTGAGGTGCAGGAGGACGTGCTGGAGCTGGTCGAGCAGGCCGAAGCCGAGGCCGACGAGTTCGACGTGGAGGAGATGCTCAGCGTCGAGTTCTCCGCCACCGGCAAGAGCGTGCGTATCCAGCCCGGCGAGACGGTGCATGCTGCCGCCGCCAAGCTCGGGTTGCACATTCCCAAGGCCTGCGGGATGGGGATCTGCGGCACCTGCCGCGTACCGCTGAGCTCGGGGCAGGTCGAGATGGAGCACAACGGCGGCATCACCGACGAGGATATCGCCGAGGGCTATATTCTCTCCTGCTGCAGCATGCCCACCGGTGATGTGGTGGTGGAGTACTGAGGCGAGAGGACGTGCTGCGAGCCCCGTGCCGCGTTGCGGCACGGGGCTATCGCGTTACAGGTCCTTGACCAACCGCAGGGCATCGTAGATCGCGGCATGGGTGTTGCGCGACTCGACGGCGTCGCCGATGCGGAACAGCTGGAAACCACCCTCCGGGTTTCGGTTGACGGCTTGTGGCCTGCCGACGATGAGATCTTCGTAGTCCACCTCGCCGCCGTTGCTGGAGTGTGGCTTGAGTTCGAAATAGATGTCGGCCATCGGCGTGATGCCGTAATTGACCACTACCTGATCGATGCGTCGCTCATGGTTCAGGTCCAGATAGTCGCTGGTGATAGTAGCCAGCAGCTCGCTGCCATCGCGCTGCACGGACTTCAGCCGATAGGTGGGGGTGAAGGTGACGTTGGGGCGTTGCAGAGAGCGCATGTAGGGCACCAGGTTCATGGCCATGATTTCCGCCGAGAAGGTACGATCCGGTGTCATGATCTCGAGCTCGGCCCCGCTGGCGGCGATGATCTCCGCTGCCTGCATGGCGGCATGATCGCCGGCATCATCGAACAGCAGCACGCGTTTGCCCGGCGCGACGTGCCCGGAAAGAATATCCCAGGTGTTGACCACCAGCTCGCTGCCGACCGCGGGCTGATCCTCCATGGGGTAGCCGCCGGTGGCCACGATCACCACGTCCGGTTTCTCGGCGAGCACCTCCTCGGCCTCGGCCCAGACGTTGTAGCGGATCTCGACGCCGAGCGCTTCGCACTGCGCCAGGCGCCAATCGATGATGCCCAGCATCTCGCGGCGGCGTTCACTCTGCGCGGTGAGGCGCACCTGGCCGCCGGCATCGCTGGCGGCTTCCAGCACCACCACTGAATGACCCCGTTCGCCGGCGACACGGGCGGCTTCCAGGCCCGCGGGTCCGGCGCCGAGGATCACCATTCGGCGCTGCCGCTCTGCCTTGGGGATGGTGTGGGGCATGCTGGTTTCGCGGCCGGTGGCGGCGTTGTGGATGCAGTAGGCGGCACCGCCCTGGTAGATACGGTCGAGGCAGTAGTTGGCACCCACGCAGGGGCGGATCTCCTCCTCGCGGCCTTCGATGATCTTGCGCACGATGTGCGGATCGGCCATGTGGGCGCGGGTCATGCCAATCATGTCGACCTTGCCCGAGGCGATGGCATGGCGGGCGGTGGCGACGTCCTGGATCTTGGCGCCATGGAAGGTGGGGAAGTCCACCGCGCGGCGGATCTCACCGGCGAAGTCGAGGTGCGGGGCGCTGGGCATGCCCTGGATGGGGATGACATCGGTGAGCCCGGGGTCGGTGTCGATATGCCCGCGGACCACGTTGAGGAAGTCGACCAGGCCGCTCTCCTTCAGGCGCCGCGAAATCTGCATCCCGTCGCTGGCCGTGAGTCCGCCCGGCAGCATCTCATCGCCGGTATAGCGCACCCCGACGATGAATGCCTCGCCGACCCGCTGGCGAATGGCGCGCAACACCTCGAAGGTAAAGCGCAGTCGGTTGTCGAGATTGCCTCCGTAGGGAGCTTCCAGCGTGTTGGTCAGCGGCGACCAGAACTGGTCCATCAGGTGGCCATAGGCCTGCAGCTCGATGCCATCCAGGCCCGCCGCGTGCATGCGCTCGGCGGCGTCGGCGTAGTCGCGGATCAGGCGTTCGATATCCCACTCCTCGACCTGCTTGGGATAGGCGCGGTGGGAGGCTTCACGACGGTGCGAGGGCGACACTGCCGGTAGCCAGTCGCCCTTGTCCCAGCGGGTACGCCGACCCAGGTGAGTCAGTTGGATCATCACCGCCGTGCCGTGCTCGTGGCAGGCGTCGGTGAGTTCTTTCATCCACGGCACCACTTCGTCCTTGTAGGCCAGGATGTTGTTGAACACCGGCGGGCTGTCCTTGGCCACCGCCGCCGACCCGGCGGTCATGGTCAGGCCGATGCCGGCACGAGCCCGCTCGACGTGGTAGTCGCGGTAGAGCGCCTTGGGCATCCCGTCTTCGGGGTAGGCAGGCTCGTGGGCCGTCATCATCAGCCTGTTTTTCAACGACAAATGCTTGAGCTGAAAGGACTGCAGCAGCGGATCGTTAGCCATGGTCGGGGCTCCATCTTGTTGTGGTCTTGACAAATCTAGTCGCGCATGTACATGCTTGTCAATTCAATGTACATATATGTACATTGATAGAAGGGGCACTGGGTATAACAGGCTTGCCATCAAGGGGCGGAATCGTTGCCGGCAGGCGTTAGCCCGTGGCAAAGAGAGGTGGAGACATGTCGCAAGGCACGGTGATCGGCATCATCGGCGGGCAGGGGTGGATGGGGCGAGCGCTCGGGCTCTCCCTGCTGGAGCAGGGCGTCGTGACTGCTGGCCAATTGGTGGTCTCGTCGCGCTCCAGGAGCAGCAACGCCTACCGCGACTGGCCCGACGTTCGCGGCACCGAGGACAACCGTGAGCTAGCCGAGCTGGCGGACGTCATCGTGCTTTCGGTGCGGCCACAAGATCTCGCCGGCGTCGATATCGAGGCCGGCGACAAGCTGGTCGTTTCGCTGCTGGCGATGGCGTCCTTGCAGGAGGTCGCCGGCCAGGTGGGCAGCCGTCGGGTGGTGCGCGCGATGCCGAACGCGGCGGCAGAGATTCGCCGGGCCTATTTTCCATGGTTTGCCTCGCAGCAGGTCACCGACGCCGACAAGCGATTGGTGCAAGCGCTGCTGGAGAGCTGCGGCAGAGCCCGGGAGCTTCCCGCCGAGCGTGACCTCGATTACCTGACGGCCCTGAGTGGCGCCGGCCCTGCCTACCCGGCACTGCTGGCCCAATCGATGCTGGAGCACGCCAGGCAGATGGGAATCGCCGATGACATCGCCCTCGAGGGCGTCATGCAGACCCTGGTGGGCGGCAGCCTGCTGCTGGAAAGTCTGGGAGCCGACCCAGGCGACATGGTGGAGCGGCTGATTGCCTATGACGGCACCACGGCCAAGGGGCTGACAACGATGATGGGTGAGGGCATCGGCCAGGCGATTTCTCGTGGCCTCGAGGCAGCCTTTCGGGCGGCCAGTGGCTCAGGGTAAGACACCGACCATGAGTCCCTAAACGACTGAGAGGTAAGATCTCTTCGGTCGATCCTGTTCATATACCGATTGCAGCTCCCGTGGCCCTGTGGGGGCTCTTTGTATGACTTGACTAGAACGTTGACAACCTCACGCAAGGCGCTGGGTTAGAGAACATTGCTGGAAATTTTCGCAGAGGTACTTAGGAAGTCGCTCGTGGATCCGGATGTCTGCCAATGACGTGTACCTTCTGCCACTTGTCCTATTTGTCTTATTTCTTTCAGCGAGAGGTTGCCCCGTCGTAGTACCTTTAGGGTTTTTTTGCACTATTTGTGAGCAGAATTCATAAAGTGGTCATTGGTTCGATTTCGAGGCTTAGATTTTTCTCTTTTAGAATCATGAAGATGTGCGGGGAGTCGCGTTATATGGCACGCGGACTGCAAGTGATGGGTGAAGGTAATGACCGGATAGTACAAGTACAATTCATTATTACTTGAGGTGAGTGGACATGAGTAGTAAGAAATATTTTTTGGCTAGCTGTGCATTAGGTTCACTGATTATTTTCAGCAGTCACGCTTGGGGGGAGCGTATTTCGATTGGTGTCGGCCACCAGAGTATGGTGACCAATACCGTCGCGGGTGGCATCGTACTGGAGAAACTTGGCCTGATCGAAAAGTATCTTCCTACAGACGGCAATTATGCTGATGTCGAGTACGAGATAATCTTTCGCGATTATGATTCGGGACCGCCCATTACCAACCAGATGATGGCAGGGAACCTGGAATTTGGTGTGATGGGCGACTACCCGCTGATTGTCAACGGGGCCAGTTTTCAGGCTACTGGACGTAACGAGACCCGTTTCATTGCCGTGACTGGTTACAATCGGCAGGGAACCGGCAACGGCATCGTAGTCCCGGTGGCCTCCGACGTACATTCCTTAGAAGGGCTGGCCGGTAAGCGTATCTCTACGCCGGTGGGTAGTGCTGCTTGGGGAATGACACTCAAGGCGCTGCGCGATGCAGGATTAGACGGCGATGTCGCCATCGTAGACCAGAGTCCGCCCGTTGGGGTAGCCAATATCGCCGGTAACCGCATCGATGCCCATGCCGACTTCGGACCCTGGTCGGAAGTGATGGAATTCCGCGGCACAGGGCGCAAGATCTTCGACGGTAGCGAGGCTGGCGTGCCGACCTTCCATGGCATCGTGGTGCGTAAGGCTTTTGCTGAGCGCTATCCAGAGGTGGTAGATGGCGTGCTACAGGCCACTCTAGAGGCGCAGCAGTGGGTTGAAGAGGATCCGATGCGCGCTGCCGTTCAATTGAGTGAATGGACCGGGGTGGCCAAGGAGGTGCTCTATCTCTACCTCAGCGAGGGCGGCATCAGTACATTGGACGCCACCATCAAGTCGGAGTGGGTCGATGCGCTGGAGTACGATCATGCTCTACTGCAGGACGAGCGCGACATACCCGATCTCGACTTCGACGCCTGGGTCGATGATGGCTACATACGTCGTGCCTATGAGGCGTCCGGATTGGATTATGCCGCCGATCTTGAGCGCATGGTCACGCCCGTGGCGCAGAACTCCGATCTCAGCCCGGCTCAGATATGGTTCGCCGACGACGCTATCGTCGAGTACGACAGTGTGGCTGATATGGTGTCTGCTTACCGTGTAGCCGAGGACGAAGGGCGAGAGGTCTACGCCACATACGTATACGATCATCACAGTGGGATTAAGATGTTCGGCAAGGCAGCCTTCTTTTCCGAAACACCTGCCGGCGAAGTGGTAGCCTTCATGAAGCGTGCCGATTCTGAAGCATATATAGCCGATAACGGAGGCAGGATGATCGCCCTGGCCGCTTCCGACGAGGAAGGCCTTGCCATGACGAATTGACTCAAAGACCTTCATATATTTTTATTGGTTCCAGGGGCACGGCTTCAACCGTGCCCCATTTTCTCGTTTCCTGATATTACTTGGCTTGTTTCTTGAGATCGGCAACCGATTTGCGAGGGATGGCTTGTACTACTTGTTATAAGATCTTGTTCTTCATGAGGCGAAGCGCGCTTCAAGCTGGCGCCGCTCAATGACGATATGCACCATGTAGGTGCGCTGCTATATGCGCCAAGAGTTCGTTTTAATGTGGCGATAAAATAAAAATTCCTTTTGGATTAAGTCCTTGGAAAGGTTTTGAGAGGTATTGGCACGACTGATGCAACTTACTGGGTAAATGATATGACTTGTTAGTACAAGCTTCACTCCCGGCAATAGCCACAGAACAAGAGCCGGATTCACTACCCACAGCGTAGCGTTGACACGCTCCCGTGACGAAAGGTGACCCCAATGAGCTTGAATCCTAAGCCCCGCCCACCACTCTCAGAGGCTGTAATGTCTGGCCCGCTGGAATCTTCCGGGCGATCCCCAGCCGAGGCCAAGCCTGTTACAGCAACGCCCGCTGGCGCGTATCTCGGCGAATCCCGGAGCTACCTGCCAGCGAACTGGGATCGATACATGGTACGCATCGGCGCGTTGTTGGTGGCGGCCCTCGGCTGGCATCTCGCATCGACCTACGGCTTCGATTTCTTCGTGCGCTTTGACAACGTGCCCGGGCCTTTGGTGGTGGGGGCGGAGTTCCTGGCTCAGGCTTCGAGCCAGGAGTTCTATGTTCATATTTTCCATAGCATGTTGCGCATCGCTATGGCGTACGGTCTTGCCGTGGTGACCGGCGTGGTGCTTGGGGTGATGATGGGCCGCTCGCGCTTCGCCGAGGACGTGATCCTGCCCTACATCGAGATACTAAGGCCTATTCCCGCGGTGGCCTGGATTCCGCTGGCGATCCTGATGATGCCTAGTGAACAGTCGAGCATTGTCTTCATTACCTTCCTCGGGGCGCTGTTCCCGATTGTAATAAATACCGTACATGGCGTCGATCAGACGTCCAAGGTGCTGGTGCGTGCAGCCCGTAGCCTGGGGGCAAGCAATACCGCCATTCTCTGGCACGTGGTGCTCCCCGGCGCGCTGCCGAGCATTGTTGCGGGGCTTGCCATCGGTATGGGCGTGGCATGGTTTTCGCTGCTGGCCGGCGAGATCATCAGCGGCCAGTACGGCATTGGCTACTTCACCTGGTCAGCCTACACCCTGGTCGAGTACCCCAAGATCATCATCGGTATGTTGGTCATTGGCGGGCTGGGCTCGCTGTGCACCTTGCTGGTCCGCAAGGCCTGCGCACCGCTGCTGCGCTGGCAGATCGAGGGAGCCAAGTCATGATGAGCACCACCCGACTCAATCGCGCCGCTGTCGTCGAACACCCCCACAACTATCGCCCTCGCACGACAAGTGGCAAGGGCAGGATCAGCGTGCGCAGCATCGACATCGTCTTCGCCACCGCCAATGGCCCCCATCCTGCGGTGGAAGACGCTAGTCTCGAGATCCAGCCGAGTGAGTTCGTCTCTTTGCTGGGTCCCTCCGGTTGCGGCAAGTCGACCCTGATGAACAGTGTGGCCGGCTTCGTCAAGCCGACCCGGGGAGAGGTGCTGCTCGACGGCCAGGCGGTTGCCAACCCAGGGCCTGACCGTGGCATGGTCTTTCAACAGCATTCTCTGTTCCCGTGGAAAACGGTGAAACAGAACGTCGCCTTTGGCCCACTGATGGCGGGCGTGGGCTCGCGGGAGGCTGACAGCGTGGCAAGTACCTTCCTCTCACTAGTAGGGCTGTCACGTTATGCCAAAGCCTATCCCTCCACGCTCTCTGGTGGCATGCAGCAGCGCGTAGGTATCGCCCGGGCACTGGCCAACTATCCCAGCGTTCTGCTGATGGACGAGCCCTTCGGTGCGCTGGATGCCCAGACCCGCAGCATGATGCAGGAGAACCTGCTCGAGATCTGGAGCGAGTTCAAGAACACGGTGCTGTTCGTCACCCATGACATTGACGAGGCGGTGTTCCTCTCCGATCGCATCGTGGTGATGAGCGCGAGCCCTGGGCGAATCATCGCCGACATACCCGTACGGTTGCCGCGTCCGCGTACTCAGGAACTGTTGACCACATCAGAGTTCATGACGGTCAAGCGCGAGTGCTTGGGATTGATCCGCGAGCAGACGCTGCGTGCTTTTGAGCAACAGAACCAGGCGAGCTAAACCGCAGCTCGACATGCCCTTGTCGTACACACGACATGACATGTCATGACAAGAGAACAACGACCATGAAGAGCCAGGAACTCAAGCTGCAACCGGGCGACTCGCCGCAGCCACTTTACGTACAGATCCGCGACACCCTGCGCCGCAACATCCTCGAGGGCGGCTACTCGCCCCATGAGCGGTTGCCATCGGAAAACGCGCTGATGAAGACCTTCGGAGTGAGCCGCATCACCATTCGCCAAGCCCTACGTGACCTACATAACGAAGGGCTGGTGTTCTCAGCCCAGGGCAAGGGCACCTTCGTCAGCAAGCCCAAGGCGGTGCAGAACGTGCAGCGCCTGCAGGGCTTTGGTGAGGCGATGGCGGCGCAAGGCTATGAAGCGACGGCAAGGCTGCTCTCCATCCAGGAGTGCAAGCCGGGCAAGGCGGTGGCCGCCGCACTCGGGCTGCACTCGGGCGATGTCGTGGTCGAGGCCAAGCGGGTGCGCTACCTCAACCGTGAGCCGGTCTCGCTGGAGAGCAGCTACTTCCCCATCGATATAGGCCGGCGGCTATTCGGCCAGGAACTCTCAGGCGACATCTTCCCGATGTTGGAGAATCGCTTTGGCATTCTCTTGGGCGCGGCGGATATCGCCATCGACTCCACCCTCTGCGACGAGGAGACCCAACACCACCTCAACCTCGGGATGGGTGAGCCCATCCTGCGCGTCGAGCGGCTGACCTATGACCGGGCCGGTCGGCCGGTCGACTTCGAGTACCTCTGCTTCCGCGGGGACGCCTTCAAATACCAATTCCGAGTGGATCGGAAATCGGAGGAATCATGAACGTAAGCAATATTCCCGTCATCGACACCGATGTGCTGGTCATTGGCGGCGGAACCGCCGGCCCCATGGCGGCCGTCACCGCCAAGGAGCAGGACCCGAGCCTCAAGGTCATGCTGCTGGAGAAGGCCAACGTCAAGCGCAGCGGCGCCATTTCCATGGGCATGGACGGGCTCAACAATGCCATCGTGCCCGGCCACTCGACGCCCGAGCAGTACGTCAAAGAGATCACTATCGCCAACGACGGCATCGTCCACCAGCCGGCGCTGATGGCCTATGCCCAGCGCTCCTTCCCGATGATCGAGAAGCTCGACTCCTGGGGTGTGCACTTCCAGAAGGATGAGACCGGCGACTACGACATGAAGAAGGTTCACCACCTCGGCACCTACGTGCTGCCGATGCCGGAGGGTCATAACGTCAAGAAGATTCTCTACCGTCGCCTGCGCCGCAACCGGGTACAGATCGAGAACCGCTACCAGGCCACCCGCCTGCTCAAGGACGCCGATGGGCGTATCGCCGGTATGATCGGCGTCAATACCCGTACCGCCGAGCCGATCATCATCCGTGCCAAGGCGGTGATCATGGCTACCGGGGCCGCCGGACGCATCGGCCTGCCGACCTCAGGTTACCTTTTCGGCACCTACGAGAACCCGGCCAACAACGGCGATGGCCATGCCATGGCCTACCATGTGGGGGCCGACCTGGCGAATCTCGAATGCTTCCAGATCAACCCGCTGCTCAAGGACTACAACGGTCCGGCCTGCGCCTACGTGACAGGCCCGCTTGGCGGTTTCACCGCCAACTCCCAGGGTGAGCGCTTCATCGACTGCGACTACTGGTCGGGCCAGATGATGCTCGAGTTCTTCAAGGAGCTGGAGGGCGGCAATGGCCCGGTGTTCCTCAAGCTCGATCACCTGGCTGAGGAGACCATCCAGGAGATCGAGACCGTCCTGCACACCAACGAGCGGCCCTCGCGTGGGCGCTTCCACGATGGCCGCGAGACCGACTATCGCCAGAGCATGGTCGAGATGCACATCTCCGAGGTCGGCTTCTGCTCGGGCCATTCCGCCTCGGGCGTGTGGGTCGACGAGACCGGCGCCACCACCGTGCCGGGTCTGTTTGGGGCCGGCGACATGGCCTCGGTGGCCCACTCCTACATGCTTGGCGCCTTCGTCTACGGCCAGATCTGCGGTGAGAGTGCGGCTGCCTTCGCCAAGGAGCGCGACCTGCCGACCCTCGACGAGGCTTTCATCGCCGTGGAGCTCGAACGCATCCAGGCGCCACTCAATGTGGCCGATGGTATTCCTCCGTCGCAGATGGAGTACAAGGTGCGCCGCCTGGTCAACGACTACCTGCAGCCGCCCAAGGTGACCAAGAAGATGGAGATTGGCCTACAGCGCATCCTCGCCGTGCGTGAGGACCTGCCCCGTCTACAGGCCACCGACCCCCACGAGCTGCTGCGTGCGCTGGAAGTGCACTCGATCATCGACTGCGCCGAGATGGCCGCCCGCGCCTCGCTCTATCGCACTGAGTCGCGCTGGGGGCTCTACCACTATCGCGTCGACTGCCCGGAGCAGAACGATGCCGACTGGTTCTGCCATACCCGTCTGTACAAGGACGAGAACGGCAACATGGCCCACGGCAAGCGCTCGGTGGCGCCCTACATCGTCGAGCTCGGCGAGGAGAAGGACGCCTACCAGAAGCTGCGTGTGCAGAAGGCCGCCAACGCCTGAGGCCACAAGGCGCAAACAACCGAATTCGAGGAGAGGAAACCATGCCGACTGCAACGCAACGCACCAGCGTCCCGGTGATCGTCGACGAGGACAAGTGCATCGCCGACAAGGGCTGCACCGTGTGCATCGACGTCTGTCCGCTCGATGTGCTGTGGATCAATCCGGCCACCGGCAAGGCGCATATGCGCTACGACGAGTGCTGGTACTGCCTGCCCTGCGAGGCCGACTGTCCGACCGATGCCGTCAAGGTCGAAATCCCCTATCTGCTGAGGTGAGCCATGAAACGCTACGACGATCCCGAGCTGCAGGACATCGCCGACAAGCTCACCGACCCGGACCCCGGCATTCGCCGCGTCGCGGTGCTGGCGCTGGTCGATTCGGGCGAGCCCGAGGCCGCCGAATTGCTGATCCAGGCACTCAAGGACGAGGATAGCGCGGTACGCCAGGAGGCGGCCAAGGTGGTCGACGAATTCGATGCCGAAGATATCGCCGATTCGCTGCTGGCTGCGCTTGGCGATGCCGACGAGATGGTGCGTAACGCCGCTGCCCACGCCCTGGCCGATCTCAAGGACCCCAGCGTCGCGCCGCCGCTGCTCGCTGCACTGGAGCGCAGCGACGACCCCTTCGTGGTGGCCGGCATCCTGCGGGCGCTCAAGCCGCTGCGCGTCGCGGCCGCCCAGACCCCGGCGCTGCAGCGCTTGAGCGATGAGGATGCCCGCGTTCGCCGCGAGGCGGTGGGCGTGCTCGGCTGGCTCAAGGCCGAGGAAAACCTGCCGGCACTGATCGACCGCGCCAAGTGCGATGTCGACCCCGAGGTGCGCCGCGCCGCGGCCGGCTCTCTGGTCTACGCCGCGCGTGAGCGGGTGGGGCCACCACTGGTGACGATCCTCGGCGATCCCCACTGGCAGGTGCGCTGCGAGGCTGCCGTTGGTATCGGCAAGCTCGACTACCAGGCCGGGCTCGAGTCGCTGATCGTGGCCAGCCGTGATGCCACCTGGCAGGTGCGCGAAAAGGCCGCGGAGGCCATGGGTAAGCTGCGTGTGGCAGCGGCCGTACCGGCATTGGGTGAATGTGCCCGGGATCCGATGAGCAACCTGCGCAAGGCCGCCATCGGTGCCCTCGGCGCCATTGCCGAGCCGGAGTGCCGGCCGTTCATCGAGCTGGCTCTCGACGACCCTGACCCTGACGTGCGCAAGCTGGCGCGCTGGGCTAAGTCGCAGCTCGACAACGCCGCCTAGAACCGATCTACAAGCGGCTGCGCGTCGGCGATACCGCGTTGGAAGCAACCTCAGATGCTCATTTACTACCGTAAACTCCGCGTCTTCGGCTGCTTCCGCCTTGTCTCGCTCTAGCTCGCTCGCTTGTAGACCGGCTCTGAACGAACTCTGTAGAGGCAAACGACCATGACTTATGTCGTCACCGAAAACTGCATCCGCTGCAAATACACCGACTGCGTCGAAGTGTGTCCGGTGGACTGCTTCCATGAAGGGCCCAACTTCCTGGTCATCGACCCGGTGGAGTGCATCGACTGCTCGCTGTGCGTGGCGGAGTGTCCGGCGGATGCGATCTATGCCGCCGACCAACTGCCGCCCGAGCAGGTGCACTTCCTCGAGATCAACGCCGAACTCGCCCAGGTGTGGCCGGTGATCACCGAGACCCGCCTGCCGCTGGGCGAGGCCGATGTCTGGGTCGACCGGGGCGAGAAGTTGCAGTACCTGGAGCGCTGAGGCATGCACCAACTTGTCATAACGAGTTGCGGTGTGCGTTTTACGCTGCTGGTCGTCGCGTTGGGTGCCAGTGTCAATGACAGTGCCCGGCCGATGGTCGACGTAGCCGTTCCCGTCCCGCCCGCGGAGGTGCCGATGCTGTGCCTGCGGGATCGGCTGTCCCAAGATTCGCAGACTTGACCGCCAGGAGGTCGACATGACTACCAACGCCAATCCACGTGAGTATTTGCGTCATACCGTCGCCGCACCTGATGGGGTGCACCTGAACCGCCGCATGCGAGAGGTGGAAATCAGTTGGCCGGATGGGCGCACGGATAAGCTTTCCTGCCTTGCTCTGCGAGCCGCCTGCGCCTGCTCAAGCTGCCTGCATGCCAAGCGCAGCGGGCGCCTGGCGCTGTACGATGCTGACATCACCATCGTTGACGCCAAGCCCTTCGGCGTCAGCGGGCTGCAGCTGTTCTTTTCCGACGGCCATAGTCGCGGCGTCTTCCCCTGGGCCTACCTGCGCGAATTGGGCGAGGTAGAGTGATGAACGCCCCGATCCCACTCGTCCTGGCGCCGTCCTGGGAAAGGCTCAAACGCTGCTATCCCGGGGTGGCACTGTGCACGGTGCTGGCGCTGGCCGGCAGCTTCCTGGCCGAACACTACGCTGCTCCGGCGCTGTTGCTTGCGTTGTTGCTGGGCTTCGGTTTTGCCAGGCAGGCAGGCGAGGCGCGAATGCAGGCGGGAGTCGGCTTCTGCGCCCGCCGCGTGCTGCGCATTGGCGTGGCCTTGCTCGGCGCACGTATCGGGTTGGCCCAGCTTCAGGAGGTCGGTTGGCTGCCGCTGGCAGTGGTTCTGGTCAGCGTGCCGCTGGTCATCGGCGTGGCGCTGTGGCTGGGCCGCTGGCTGGGCTTACCAACGCTGCATAGCCTGGTGGCCGGCGCGGCGGTGGCGATCTGCGGTGTGTCGGCGGCGGTAGCGGTGGCTGCCGTGCTGCCTGCCGGGCGCCTGGAGGAGCGCCGCCTGCTCGGCGTGGTGGTGTGCGTTACCGCGCTGGGTACCGCCACGATGCTCGGGCTGCCACTGCTCACTACGCTGCTCGGCTATGGCGACATCGCCAGTGGATTATTCCTCGGCGCGACCATTCACGATGTGGCCCAGGCCGCGGGGGCGGGGTATCTCGTCTCCGACGATGCCGGTGACGTGGCCACGCTAACCAAGCTGCTACGCGTGGCATTGCTCATGCCGCTGGTGCTGCTGCTCGGTGTGCTGCTGCGCCACGGAGAGAATGGTAGCGGCGCGTTCCCCTGGTTCCTGCTCGGCTTCGTGGCGTTGTTCGCGGCCAACAGCCTGGGGCTGTTGACGCCTGGGCTTCAGGAACTGCTGGTCAGCGCCTCGCAGTGGTGCTTGCTGGTGACCATGGCGGCATTGGGCATGCGTACCTCGATGAGCGACTTGCTGGGCCAGGGCTGGCGGCCAGTGTCGCTGCTCTGTGCCTTGAGCGCCGTACTCGTGTTCACCGTCATGGGCCTACTGGCACTGCTGCCGCTGGCCTGAACTCAACGACAAGCGTTTAACCCTCGCATCGCTTCGATGCATGACGACTGGAGGAAAGTCCATGGCTGCTGCTATCGGAACCGCCGACGTACTGAGCGTTCACCACTGGAACGACACCCTGTTCAGCTTTCGTACCACCCGCGACCAGACGCTGCGCTTCGAGAATGGCCACTTCGTGATGATCGGCCTCGAGGTCGGGGGCAAGCCGCTGATGAGGGCCTACAGCATCGTCAGCGCCAACCACGATGACTACCTCGAGTTCCTGAGCATCAAGGTGCCCGACGGTCCGCTGACCTCGCGCCTGCAGCACCTCAAGGTGGGCGACCAGATCATGGTCAGCCGCAAGCCGGTGGGCACCCTGGTCATCCACGACCTGACCCCGGCCCGCAACCTCTACCTGCTGAGCACAGGGACTGGTTTGGCGCCGTTTATGAGCATCATCAAGGATCCGGAGGTCTACGAACGCTTCGATAAGGTGGTGCTGGTGCACTGCGTGCGCTACGTCAGTGAACTGGCCTACCACGACCACATCACCGGAGAGCTGCCCGAACATGAATTCCTCGGTGAGACTATCCGCGACAAGCTGATCTACTACCCCACGGTGACCCGCGAGTCGTTTCGCAACGAAGGGCGCATCACCACGTTGATCGAGAGCGGCAAGCTGTGCGCCGACATCGGCCTGCCCCAGCTCAACCGCGAGACCGACCGGGTGATGCTGTGCGGCAGCCCTGGCATGCTCGTGGACCTATCCGCCATGCTCGACGACCTGGGCTTCGAGGCCAGCCCGCAGCAGGGCGAGCCGGGTGACTACGTGATTGAGCGCGCCTTCGTCGAGAAGTGAATGCCAGCCAGGAGAGAGCCATGAAAATCCTCGTCGCGGTCAAACGCGTCATCGACTACAACGTCAAGATCCGCGTCAAGCCGGATCACTCCGACGTCGACCTCACCAACGTCAAGATGGCCATGAACCCCTTCTGCGAGATCGCCGTGGAAGAAGCGGTACGGCTCAAGGAGCGCGGGGTCGCCAGCGAGGTGGTCGCGGTGACCGTCGGCCCCAAGGCCGCCCAGGAGCAGCTGCGCACGGCACTCGCGCTGGGCGCCGACCGCGCCATTCATCTCGAGACCGACGAGCGGGTCGAGTCGCTGGCGGTGGCCAAGCTGCTGGCCAAGGTGGTGGAAGACGAGCAGCCGGGTCTCACGATCCTCGGCAAGCAGGCCATCGACACCGACAACAACCAGACCGGCCAGATGCTGGCGGCGCTGAGCGGCCTGCCCCAGGGCACCTTCGCCTCCGAAGTGGTGGTCGACGGAGACAAGCTGCAGGTCACTCGCGAGATCGACGGCGGCCTGCAGACCGTCGAGCTCACGCTGCCGGCCATCGTCACCACCGACCTGCGCTTGAACGAGCCGCGCTACGCCAAGCTGCCCGACATCATGAAGGCCAAGAAGAAGCCGCTCGACGTCAAGACCCCGGCGGAGCAGGGGGTCGAGGTGGGCTCCCGGGTCAGCCTGCTCAAAGTCACCCCGCCCCCCGAGCGCCAGGGCGGTGTCAAGGTCGGCTCCGTTGACGAGCTGGTGGACAAACTGAAGAACGAAGCCAAGGTGCTTTGATAAAAGTGCTTCAACAGGAGTCGATCATATGAGCATTCTGGTTCTCGCCGATCTTCACGACGGCCATCTCGCCGACGCCACCGCCCACGTGGTCGCCGCGGCCCAACAGATTGCACCGTCGAGCGGTGGCGATATCCACGTCCTGGTGGCCGGTGACGACGTCCAGGGCGCCGCCGAGGCCGCCGCCGCACTCGACGGGGTGAGCAAGGTGCGCGTCGCCGACCACGCCGTCTACGCCCACCAGCTGGCCGAGCCCATGGGCGCGCTGCTGGTGGCCCTGGCCGATGACTACAGCCACGTGCTGGCGGCCGCTTCCACCACCGGCAAGAACGTGCTGCCGCGGCTTGCCGCGCTCAAGGACGTCAGCCAGCTCTCCGAGATCATCGCCGTGGAGAGCGCCGACACCTTCCAGCGGCCGATCTATGCCGGCAACGCCATCGCCACGGTCAAGAGCGACGACCCGCTCAAGGTGATCAGCGTACGCACCACCGCCTTCGACGCCGTGGCCCGTTCTTCTCAAGATCAGGGCAGCGCCGCCATTGAGCGCGTCGACACGGTGGTGGAGAACAGCCAGTCCACCTTCGTCAAGGAAGCACTCGCCCAGTCCGACCGCCCCGAGCTGGGCGGCGCCAAGATCGTCATCTCTGGCGGCCGCGGCATGGGCAACGGCGACAACTTCAAACTGCTCGACGGCATCGCCGACAAGCTGGGGGCCGCCATCGGCGCCTCGCGGGCCGCGGTGGACGCCGGCTTCGTGCCCAATGACATGCAGGTCGGCCAGACCGGCAAGATCGTCGCCCCGGACCTGTACATCGCCGTGGGTATTTCCGGTGCGATCCAGCACCTGGCGGGGATGAAGGACTCCAAGGTGATCGTTGCCATCAACAAGGACGAGGAGGCGCCGATCTTCCAGGTCGCCGATTATGGCTTAGTGGGGGACTTGTTCGAGGTGCTGCCGGAGTTGGAGAGCAAGCTGTAAGAGATCGCTCCGCGACGGCGTCCCGCCCCAGTGTGGGGGGTTGTCGTCTGCGGCCGCCGATCCTTTCAGTCGATCTACTGGCCGTTGACATACCCATGTCGGGCATGGAAGCGCTGTAGATCGCGAGGCCCCGGGGGCTGGCCAGTGAAGATTTTCACATAGTCAGGGATGCGCTGCATGCGCACCTCTAGCGGTTCCTGGGTCTTCATTGAGATATAGCCAATCTGGGTCAGGTAGATGGTGCGCCCGCGTACGTTGGCCGCCAGTGGCTCGAAGCCGTAGCGCTCGAACATCTGCGTCAGCGCCTCGATACGCGTGGCGTCGGCGGCATCGATTTCAGCGACCACGGGCGGTGACTGCAGCGCCCAGCTGCGCATGGCGAACTCCAGCTGAGCGTCGAATAGCTGGGGATTCAGCCAGCAGTCGAAGACATTGAGCATCGCCTCGACGATATTCTCTGCATAGGCTTCGGTTTGGCGCACCAGGCCCTGGGTATTCTTCTCTCTCCAGCGCTCGATCAATGCATTCAGTAGTGCTTCGCGGTCCTTGAAGAACCAGTAGAAGCTGGTGCGGGAGAGCTGTAGGCGCTTGGCCAGGGGGAGGATGCGTACGCTATCGACGCCTGATTCGAGCAGCAGTTCGAATGCCGCATCGAGCCAGACGTCGCGTGAACCCTTGGTAGGGGGCGAATCGGTGGATGGCATCGTGGCGGTCTCTGGAGGCGTCGAGGCAAAGTGTACATAGGTGTCATGTTCATGTACACATTGCCTCGAGGCTGGCCACCGCCCAATCCCTAGCCGTCCGGCTCGAGCCGGTAGAGGCCGCCGTTGCCCGAGTCGCTGAGCAGGTAGACGTAGCCGTCGCTGCCCTGGTGTACCTCGCGAATGCGGCCGATCTCGCCGTCGAGCACGATCTCGCGATGGGCGACCTCTCCGTCTTGCATGACTAGCCGCTTGAGCTGCTCGCTGCGCAGCCCGCCGGCGAGCAGGTTGCCCTGCCAGGCGGCGAACGCCTCGCTGTCGACCTGGGCCAGGCCCGAGGGTGCAAAGCGATCCTCGTAGATATAGCGGGCGTCCTGCATATCCGGGTGGGAGTCCTCGCCGATCGGCTCGCGGGTGCCGTAGTCGACGCCGCGGCTCACCGTCGGCCAGCCGTAGTTCTCGCCGGCTTCGATCAGGTTGAGCTCGTCGCCACCCAGCGGGCCGTGTTCGCTGGCCCAGATGACGCCGTCGGCATCCACCGCGAAGCCCTGGATATTGCGATTGCCGATGGAGTAGATCTCGTCCAGCGCCGAATCATCGTCGACGAAGGGATTGTCGTCGGGCACGCCGCCGGTCTCGGTCAGGCGCAGCACGCTGCCGGCGTGGTCGCCAGCGTCCTGGGAGCGCTCGGGCTCGACGCCGCGGTCGCCGACGGTCATCAGCAGGCTACCGTCGGGCAGCCAGGCCAGCCGCGAGCCATAGTGGCGGCCGGGCTGGGAGTAGCGGTCCTGCTCGAACAGCTCCTCGACATCGACCAGCGCCTCGCCGTCCAGGCGTGCCCGGGCCAGGGCGCTGACGGTACCGCCATCGCCGGGTTTGGAGTAGCTGAAGTAGAGCCACTCCTCGCCGTCGGCGTAGGCGTGGTGGAGGGTCACGTCGAGCAGGCCGCCCTGGCCGTTGACGGCCACCTCCGGCACACCCTCGAGGTGGGTGATCTCGCCGTCATCGATCAGCGCCACGCGGCCGGCGCGTTCGGTGATCAGAAAGCGGCCGTCGGGCAGCTCGGCGATGCCCCAGGGGTGCTCCAGGCCGCCGGCCAGCTGCACGATGCGCAGCGCCGCCTCTTCGCTGTCGATGCCCTCGGCGACCACCTCCTCGGCCTGGGCGCTACTCAAGCCCAGCAGGCCGCCGGCGATCAGCGCACTGCCTAGCAAGGCGCCATGCGATGTCTTGCCCAACTTGCTCATGATCTCGCTCCCTGTGTCGAACTCACTGACATGGATGGATGACCTTCACCCTAGCAGAGACCCCGGTGGGGGCGATTTTCTCCATGACAGCGCGAGCAGACACGTTCAAGTGGCGGAGGGCGTCGGTGCGAGAGAATGTCTCGCTTCAGTTCTGCCTGGGGAGTGAGCTTTCGCACGATAACGAAACCGGGAGCGAGGCTGCTTTGATTCTCATCGTCTTCACCGGCATGCAGAGCGCTCATGGTTGAACGGCTATCGAGAGTTGGGCTTGCAGCTAGAGCGCTAGCGCCAGCAATGGCGGTAGCGGTGACGGCGGCAGGGCTCACTCGACTTTGGGAGGGGCTGCCTGTCTTAGCCGTGGCACGGGCCACCACCTGGCCTCCACAGGAGGTGGCACTACCGTCAATGGCGGCTGGCGATCCCTCGATACTTAGCCAGCCGAGCCCCGACGTGATGCTGGCCCCACATGAGCTTTTGTCACCCATGCGTGCAGTCGGTAGGCCGTCAACAAGGGTTGTCGATGCCCCGCTAACGATGCGGTGAGGCCCTCCTTTGCAGCGGCAGACGACTTTATCGCCGAGCTTTGCTTGGTCCATCCATGAACTCTCCTGAGGTGTGCTTTAATGGGATCCTACTCACGGATGAGAGTTATTACCATAAAGAGGGGGCAAGTGTCGTTGATCTCTTACAAGGTGTGTCGTCACTGTCCTTCAATAGTTGGCCGACTTAGGAGGTCAAGCATCACATCATGATCGCCAGCAGGATCGGCAGGTAGATGAACGACAGCAGCGTGGAGCAGAAAACCAGCCCGGCGACGTACTTGGGCTCGCGGCCGGAGCGCTGGGCGAACAGGTAGTTGAACACCGCCACCGGCATGCTCATCTGCAGTACCAGGATGCTGTGGGCCATGGGCGGCAGGCCGATGGCGGTGCCGACGCCCCACGCCAGTAGCGCCGCGCACAGGGTGCGGATGACACTGAAGCCGATCCCCGACGAGAGGTTGCGGGCCTGGATGCTGGCCAGCGACACGCCCAGGGTGATCAGCATCAGCGGCACCGTGAAGCCCGAGATCAGGTCCACGGTGTTGTCCAGCCAGCGCGGCAGGGCGGTGTCGGTGAGCAGTAGCGCCAAGGCGATGCCGATGGCGTAGACGGTGGGGGTGCGGGCCAGGGTACGCAGCGGCCGGCCGCTCCTGCTGTGCATCGCGGTGCCGAAGGTGAACTGCACCAGCGACACGGTGACCATCGAAGCGATGGCGAAGGCGAAGCCGCTGCTGCCAAAGGCATACAGTGCCACCGCCAGGCCCATGTTGCCGGTATTGGGATACATCATCGGCGACAGCAGTACCCGCCAGTCCTTGCGAAGCAGCAGCGCCACGGCGAAGGTCAAAAGTCCCATGGCGACGATCACCAGCAGGGTGCCGAGCATGGTGCTGCCGAAGCTGCCGGCATCGATTTCGGCACCGCTCAACGAGGCCAGGATCAGCGCCGGGGTGCCGATGTTGAAGACCAGCTTGGTGACGAACTCCACCGGGTAAGCGTGACCGAGGCGAATCCAGGTGAAGCCCAGGCTGGCGCCCACGAAAACCGGCGCCATCACGGCAAAGAGTTCGACGAACATGCGCTGTCCTTGGTTGTGCTGCCGGGCATACGGCGCCGTTGGCAGCGACGAAGGTCTAAGGTGAGGGGGTATTGTCGTCGATTCATGCTGCGCTGCAAAGGCTGGGCCGATGTCGCAGCCCGACAGCTCTGTCGCAAACGCATCGCGTCGTGACGTCGCCAAGCATCTTGGCCGGCGGGGCGGGGGATACCATCGCCGCAAGTGAAATCAATCACCGCTCATTACCGTGCTTCTGGAGGCCCTGATGCCACATCGCGACGGCTTTGCCTATACCGACACCCTGGCGGCATTCGACGCCCCGCTGGCCGCGGCCATCGCCGACGAGACGGCGCGTCAGGAGGCGCAT
Organism: Halomonas socia; assembly: GCF_010977575.1. Lineage (GTDB taxonomy): Bacteria > Pseudomonadota > Gammaproteobacteria > Pseudomonadales > Halomonadaceae > Franzmannia > Franzmannia socia. The sequence continues at coordinate 287,259 of NZ_CP048812.1, read as the reverse complement.
GTCGAACTGATCGCCTCCGAGAACTATGCCAGCGTGCACGTCATGCAGGCCCAGGGCACGCAGCTGACCAACAAGTATGCCGAGGGCTATCCCGGCAAGCGCTACTACGGCGGCTGCGAGCACGTCGACGTGGTCGAGTCGCTGGCCATCGAGCGCGCCTGCGATCTGTTCAGCGCCGACTACGCCAACGTCCAGCCGCACTCCGGGGCCCAGGCCAATGCCGCCGCCTTCATGGCGCTGATCCGCCCCGGCGATACCGTGCTGGGCATGAGCCTGGCCCACGGCGGCCACCTGACCCACGGCGCCGCGCCCAACTTCTCCGGCAAGCACTATCACGCCGTGCAGTACGGCCTCGATCCGGCCACCGGCGAGATCGACTACGCCGAGGTCGAGCGGCTGGCCCATGAGCACCGCCCCAAGCTGATCGTGGCCGGCTTCTCGGCCTACTCGCGGGTGGTCGATTGGCGGCGTTTCCGCGCCATCGCCGATGCCGTTGGTGCCTGGCTGCTGGTCGATATGGCCCACGTGGCGGGGCTGGTAGCCGCCGGCCTCTACCCCAGCCCGCTGCCCCACGCCCACGTGGTCACCACCACCACCCACAAGACCCTGCGTGGCCCCCGCGGTGGCCTGATCCTCTCCGCCAGTGGCGATGCCGAGCTCTACAAGAAGCTCAACGGCGCGGTGTTCCCCGGCCAGCAGGGCGGGCCGCTGATGCACGTCATCGCCGCCAAGGCGGTGGCCTTCAAGGAGGCCATGAGCCAGGCGTTCGTACAGTACCAGCAGCGCGTGATCGACAACGCCCGGGCCATGGCCGGCGTCTTCATGGCCCGCGGCTATGACGTGGTCTCCGGCGGCACCGACGACCATCTGTTCCTGGTCTCGCTGATCGAGCAGGGCGTCACCGGCAAGGACGCCGATGCCGCCCTGGGGCGTGCGCATATCACCGTCAACAAGAACGCCGTACCCAACGACCCGCAGAGCCCCTTCGTCACCTCCGGCCTGCGTATCGGCACCCCGGCGGTGACTACCCGCGGCTTCAGCGTCGACGATTGCAAAGCCTTGGCCGGCTGGATCTGCGACATCCTCGATGTCCTCGCCGAAGGTGGCGACAGCACGGCGGTGGAAGCCGCGGTGCGCGCCCAGGTCGAGGCGCTGTGTGCCCGCTACCCCGTCTATGCTGATAGCCGACACTCTGACGTCGAGCGGCAAGGCGCCATCGCCTGAGTTAGGCGCGGGCTATATTCCATAAGGAAACTTACGATAGTAGCGTCTTTGGATACTCAAGCAGGCTAGCCTTGAAGATTGTGCTCTTGGCTAGCCTGTGTCTTTCGAAAGCGGCCAGGTGGAATATCGAATAGCTGGTGGAAGCTACGTCGGAAGTGGGAAATACTGATGAACCCAGTGGCTACGGCGATTTCGGTGATGGATTTGTTTGTCTGTTGCAGTAAGCGGCGAGCATGAGTCAAGCGAAGTTCCAGATAGTAGCGTGAAGGGCAGGCATCTACATATCGTTGGAATAGGCGTTCCAACTGCCGCCGGGAAATATCGATGCAGTCGGCGATTTCGTGGATGGAGAGCGGTTCCTCTATATTATTTTGCATTAGTTCTAGTGCAATTTTTAATGGCTGAGGAAGAGTCGGGTCGTGGTCGATGCTGATGACGGATATGTCGGCTATTTCTTGTCGCTTGTCGCAACTGAGGATCTCCTCAATGGCGTTGGTGAACTCTTCTCCGCAATCACGCCGCACCACCTCCAGCATCATGTCCAGCGAGCTGTTGGCTCCTGCACAAGTCAATCGCTCTCTATCCAGAACATGGTGATGCTTGGAGATTGCGGCCTCGGGGAACATCTCTCGGAGGGCGGTGCGCCCGTCGGGATGATAGGCACATTCGTACCCATGTAACAGCCCAGCTTCGGCAAGGTACCAGGCGCCATTCCACAAGCCACCCAGTGTGGCTCCCTCCTTGCTGGCAGCTCTGAGTTTATTGCGTATACTTTGGACTTGCCGTAGTTGAACGCGCAACCCCCCGCAGATGATCAGCATATCTAGCTGTCTTTCATCGAGTTCCTCGAGTTGACAGCTTACGGGCGTCTCGATGTTTAAGTCGCTCAATACGTGCTTTCCTGAAATGCTAGTCACTATCACCTCGTAAGGTGTAGAGGGGCGCATCAGATTGGCAGTCACCAAGGCATCCACTGCACCGGTGAAGGCCATCATGGAAAAGTGCTCCAGCAGTACGAAAGCAACCTTGCGCGTCTGGGGCGGCCCCATTCGGTGCGAGCTGGGAGGGAGATAAGCCCTGTTCTTGTTCTTGAGCAAGCTTTCGAAATGAGCGGCCATGTGGGAATGGGCTCCTGATGTTGGGTCTCGATCCGGGACTGCCCCGGGTAGACCAAAGTCCAAGATACGCAAAGTGGTGCCGAAATCAAAGTCGTCGCTCTGCGGCATGAAGGTGTCGCATGCGGTCCGCTGCTGGGTGGGGGGCGCGGCCAGAATGAAATTCTCCTCCTCTCTCGAAGGTAGTGAATCGATGAAAGACAACAAAATCAACAAATTAAGAATTTGTTTGCCGCTGCTAGGCCTAGCCTTGGTAGCATCCGATGCTCAGGCGAGCGAGATTACACTGAATTTCCATAGCGGTCTGGCGCAGTCTCGCCCCGAGGCGGAACATATTGAGGAGTTTGCACGACTGGTAGAGGAAAAATCTGCAGGTGAACTGAAGATCGACGTCTATCATGCTGGTGCACTGGGGCTCAAGGAAGCGGATATCCTGCGTACTTTGCAGCGCGGTATGGTGGATATGGCATTGCTGTATGGTGAGTATTATACACGGGATGCTCCCGCTCTCTCGGCGGTGTATGCCCAAGGTGCGATCACCGAACCTGAGCAGCACCTTGACATCCTACCTGTTATCAAGGAGCTGTATGACGATGGCTTCGCTCAATGGGACATTCACACCGTGGGTGGTGTGGTAGCGCCAGTATTCGACGTAGGGTTGCACTGCAAGAGCCCCGTCAACACCTTGGAAGACCTGCAGGATAAGAAGGTCAGAGTTTGGTCTAGACACCTAGTCGAAACCTTCGATGAGCTGGGTATTGCCGCTCAGGTGATCCCCCAGAACGATATGTACATGGCCCTACAGACCGGTGTCGTGGATTGCGCCTACTATCTCTCCACCGTCGCCAAGACAATTTCTCTACAGGAAGTCACCGAGTACGAGGCCTATCTACACCCATGGGCCGCGGCGCCCTGGATATTCGGCATCAGTGAGCAGGCTTTGGGACGACTCAACGAGAATCAGCGTCAATCGCTAGAAGAGGCCGGCCAGGAAGTTTGGGAAATCACTCGTGAACTAGCCGTGGATCCAGAGCGAGAGGCCGAGGCACGGGCAGAACGTGAAGAGCTGGGTATCACCGTGCTTGAGCCATTCTCCACTGAGGACGTTGATACCTTCGTGACGGCGGCTTGGAACAACTGGCAGAGTCTGGCGGAGAACGCCGGAGAGGATGGCCTGCGGTACTACGAGACAGTGACCAAAGCACTCTCCGAGTGAGGTCTATCCATCGGGGGCCAGTAGCTGGCTCCCGAATTTTTTCATTTCAGGGTGGACTAATCGATGCTGAAGAAAATGAGCGCCATCGTTGAGCGATCGGCTCATGGCGCCTTTCTGCTGGGCGTGCTCAGCGGTATTGCGATGACGGGGCTGATCTTCGTCAGTACGCTAATGCGCTATATAGGCGGCCGGCCAGTGCGCTTTTCTGACGAATTGGCCGGCCTGTTGTTTCTTTCCATGACCTTCCTTTGCCTGCCCTACGTGCTGGACAGGGGGCGCCATATCCGTATAGAGATAGTTCGAAGAATGGTTCCTGAGCCTGCAGCCGGTATCATGGATGTGATCGGCACGCTTACCTTGGTGACCTTCTGTGTGGTGTTCGCCTATGAGGCATGGAGCTTCATGGAGTTCTCCCACTCCATCCGATCTCGAACGGATATCAGTGGCATTCTGCTATGGCCTTGGATGACGCTCATGCCTATTTCCATGCTGCTATGCATACTGGTGCAATTTCGCCATGGTATACGCCAGCCACCTAGCGACAGCGCTTCGGCAGGGGAGGTTGGACCATGAGCTGGTTACTGCTTAGTGGTGGGCTTGCCGTACTTCTTACTAGCGGAGCAATACTGGGTGCAGCGCTGGGGTTGGTTGGCATGGCGCTGCTGTATTTTCAGGCTAACGGCGCTACACCCCTGGCGATCACCGCCTCTTGGAATATGTTGACTGATTTTACGCTGAGCGCGGTACCGCTGTTCATTTTCCTGGGAGAAATTCTCCTGGCGAGTGGTATATCCAAGCGAGTTTATAATGGTCTGACGCCACTCTTCGCACGCGTACCAGGGCAACTGCTTCATACCAATATTGCGGTATGTACACTGTTTGGTGCTGTCAGCGGATCCAGCACCTCGACCGCCGCCGCAATCGGTTCGGTAGGTTATCCCGAGCTGAGGTCGCGCGGTTATGAGCCGGGCATGGTGGTAGGCAGCCTGGCGGCGGGCGGTACCTTGGGCTTATTGATACCGCCGAGCCTGGCGCTGATCATCTACGGGGCCACCCAGAATGTGTCCATCGGCACCTTGTTCATCGCGGGCATGCTGCCTGGACTGATGATTGCTTGCGCCTTTTCAATATGGATCATATTGCGTACTAAGTTTGGCGGGCCGGTTGCACCGGAGTCAGAGGGGCGAATGGATTGGCTAGCGGTGGCCCGCGGGCTTAAGGAAATCTGGCCGCTGCCGATATTGATTTTCTTCGTTCTAGGAACAATTTACTTAGGTATAGCTACACCTACAGAGTCCGCCGCTCTGGGTGTTGTAGCTAGTATCGTGCTGGGCATGACATGGGGAAATCTCGATCTACCCAAGCTGTGGCAGGCTTTTAAGAATGCCTCCTTCATGTTCGCAGCAATTGGCATGATCTTGCTCGGCACGGTAATCCTATCCCAGGCGGTTAGTCTGTTGGGTATCCCCGGTCCGCGGTAGACGCTATCAGTGGTTTTGGCCTAGGCCCCTACGGCATTCTGCTGTTAATCGTAATCGTCTATATTGTGCTTGGTTGCTTCTTCGATGGTATTTCACTGCTGTTGATGACGCTACCTATCACATTCCCTATGATTATTGGCCTTGGGTTTGATCCCATCTGGTTTGGCATCGTTGTTACCTTGTTGGTTGAGATAGGAATGATAACTCCTCCCATGGGACTGAATCTTTTCGTCTTGACATCCATTTCCAAAAACGAAGTTGACCTCACCACTGCTGCCAAGGCTTCCCTGCCCTATTGGCTGATACTGCTTGGAGCAGTGGGGCTATTCACTCTGTTTCCTGAGCTAATCCTCTGGGTCACACGCTGGTAGCGCGCTAGATGCATTGATGCTGCTCATGTTGCCATAGGGTTTTTGCATGGCAGGCCGCGTTTCTCTGGGCCTGCCTGTCGCAAATGCGACCCGGCATGACGCTGGCGAGTAGTTCACCTCGTTGAACGGCTTCTACCATCGTCGTCAGTGATGCAGTTGCTCACAACCATGAAACTGCGCTGAGCGCAGCCACTCCCAGGAGTCGTCCATGCAACGCTATTCCGGCTTCGGCCTGGTCAAGCACGCGCTGAGCCACCATGAGCACTGGGAGCGCCAGTGGCGCAATCCCACGCCCAAGAAGCAGTACGACGTGATCATCGTCGGCGGCGGCGGGCACGGCCTGGCCACCGCCTACTACCTGGCCAAGGAGCACGGCATCACCAATGTCGCCGTGGTCGAGAAGGGCTGGCTGGGTGGCGGCAATACCGCCCGCAACACCACCATCGTGCGTTCCAACTATCTATGGGACGAGGCGGCGGCGCTCTACGAACACTCCATGAAGCTGTGGGAAGGGCTCTCCCAGGACATCAACTACAACGTGATGTTCTCCCAGCGCGGCGTGCTCAACCTCGGCCACACCCTGCAGGACATGCGCGACATCCAGCGCCGGGTCAACGCCAACCGCCTCAACGGCATCGATAGTGAAGTGCTCGACGCCGACGGCGTACAGCAGATCGTGCCGATCCTCGACTGCTCCAAGCGCGCCCGCTATCCGGTGATGGGCGCCTCCTGGCAGCCGCGGGCCGGGGTGGCGCGCCACGATGCGGTGGCCTGGGGCTACGCCCGCGCCGCCGATGCGCTGGGTGTCGACCTGCTGCAGAACACCGAGGTTACCGGCTTCAAGATCCGCGACGGCCAGGTATACGGCGTGCACACCAACCGTGGCGACATCGAGGCCAAGACCATTGGCTGCGTCACCGCCGGCAACTCCGGGGTGCTGGCCAAGATGGCCGGTTTCCGGCTGCCGCTGGAGTCGCATCCGCTGCAGGCGCTGGTCTCCGAGCCGCTCAAGCCGATCCTCGACACCGTGGTGATGTCCAACCACGTGCATGGCTATATCAGCCAGTCGGACAAGGGCGACCTGGTGATCGGCGCCGGCATCGACGGCTACAACGGCTACGGCCAGCGCGGCAGTTTCCCCACCGTGGAGCACACCCTGCAGGCCATCGTCGAGATGTTCCCGATCTTCTCGCGGGTGCGCATGAACCGCCAGTGGGGCGGTATCGTCGATACCTGCCCGGACGCCTGCCCGATTTTGTCGAAGACGCCGGTCAAGGGCCTGTACTTCAACTGCGGTTGGGGCACCGGCGGCTTCAAGGCCACGCCCGGGTCGGGGCATGTGTTTGCCGCCAGCCTGGCCAAGGGCGAGATGCACCCCATCGCCGCGCCGTTCTCCATCGATCGCTTCCATACCGGAGCGCTGGTGGACGAACACGGCGCCGCTGGCGTGGCGCACTGAGCGGGTAATGAGAATAGGCGCCCCGACATGTTGTCGTGGATAGGTGCTCGAGATGAGCGCCGGGGACAAGGCAAAGCGAGGGTTTTTGCCATGGGTGAGGCGGATTCAGAAGAACATGTTCTTCCCGCCGAACGGGTTGGCCATGGATGGCCAACCCAGGCCCTGCAAGCGGAGCAGGATGCGAGAGCGCCGCAGGGCAAAAGTAGCGCCCAGGGATGGGTTCACAGCGCCCTCGCGCCGCCTTGTCGACGGATAAGCTCATCGATGCCGGATTGAGAAAGTCTCTCCAAGGGAGAACCCCATGTTTCAGATCTACTGCCCCCACTGCGAGGAGCTCCGCGAAGAAGAGGAGTTCCACCCCAAGGGCCAGGCCCATATCGTGCGCCCCGCCGACCCCGAGGCCTGCTCCGATGAAGAGTGGGGCGACTACCTGTTCTTCCGCGACAACCCGCGCGGCATCCACCACGAAATGTGGGTGCACGCCGTCGGCTGTCGCAAGTTCTTCAACGTCACCCGGCACACCGTTAGCTACGCGATCCTCGAGACCTACAAGATCGGCGAGCAGCCCAGCGTCACCGCTGAGCCTTCGGCCAGCGAAGCGGCCGCCTCCACTGCTGATGTCCGCCAAGGAGTCCGCGCATGAACCAGCACGTACAGCGACTCGCCCAGGGCGGGCGCATCGACCGCAGCCGGCCACTCGGCTTCACCTTCAACGGCCAGGCCTACCAGGGCTATCACGGCGATACCCTGGCATCGGCGCTGCTCGCCAACGGCGTGGACATCGTCAACCGCAGCTTCAAGTACTCGCGGCCGCGGGGCATCGTTGCCGCCGGCGCCGAAGAGCCCAATGCCGTGGTTCAGTTGGGCGCCAGCGAGGCCGCCCAGGTGCCCAACGTACGCGCCACCCAGCAGGCGCTCTACGACGGCCTGGTAGCGCGCAGCACCAACGGCTGGCCCAGCGTACAGAAGGACCTGATGGGGTTGGTCGGCAAGGTCGGCGGCAAGCTGATGCCGCCGGGCTTCTACTACAAGACCTTCATGGCCCCAGCCTCGATGTGGATGACCTACGAGAAATACATCCGCAAGAGCGCCGGCCTCGGGCGCAGCCCCGCCGAAGCCGACCCGGATATCTACGATCACCTCAATCGCCACTGCGAGGTGCTGGTGATCGGTGCCGGTCCGGCGGGCCTTGCCGCGGCGTTGGCGGCGGCGCGTAGCGGCGTGAGGGTGATCCTCGCCGACGAGCAGGAGGAGATGGGCGGCTCGCTGCTCGATAGCCGCGAGACGCTTGACGGCAAGCCGGCGGAGCAGTGGGTCGCCGAGGTGCTCGAGGAACTGAGTGGGCTTACCAACGTTACCCTGCTGCCGCGCACCACCGCCAACGGCTATCACGACCACAACTTCGTCACCCTCCACGAGCGGCGCACCGAGCACCTCGCCGACAACGCGCCGCGCACTGCCCAGGGCGCACGCCAGAGCCGGGCGCGCATGTACCGGGTGCGTGCAGGGCAGGTGATCCTGGCCACCGGCGCCCACGAGCGGCCGCTGGTGTATGCCGGCAACGACGTGCCGGGCAATCTGGTGGCCGGCGCCGTCTCCACCTATATCCGCCGCTACGGCGTGTTGCCGGGCAACAAGCTGGTGCTCTCCACCAGCAACGACCACGCCTACCGCGCGGCCCTCGACTGGTACGATGCCGGACGCGAGGTGGTGGCCATCGTCGATGCCCGCGAGGCGCCGGATGGCGACCTGGTTGGTGCGGCCCGTGAGCGCGGCATTCAAGTGATCACCGGCAGCGCGGTGATCGAGGCCAAGGGCACCAGCCGCGTCAGCGCGGCGCGGGTCGCCAGGATCGATATCGACGGCTTTCGCGTGGCCGGCCCGGTCGAGACCCTGGCCTGCGACTGTGTGGCCAGCTCTGGCGGCTACAGCCCGGTGATTCACCTCGCCTCCCACACCGGGGCGCGACCGACCTGGGACGACGTCCTTCTGGGGTTCGTGCCGACCCTGGTCGACGGCGTACTCGCCAGCGGCGCGGCCCACGGCATCTATGCCCTGGGCGAGGTGCTGGCCGATGGCGTGGCGGTGGGCTCGCGGGCCGCCGCGGCGACCGGCGGCGAGGCCGCCGAGGTAGCGCTGCCGGCCAGCGAGGCGATCAGCGAATCGCCGGCCTGCGCGCTCTACCAGGTGCCCCATGAGAAGCCCACGCTGCGCGCGCCCAAGCAGTTCGTCGACCTGCAGAACGACGTCACCGCGGCGGCCATCGAGCTTGCCACCCGCGAGGGCTTCGAGTCCATCGAGCACGTCAAGCGCTACACCGCCATGGGCTTCGGCACCGACCAGGGCAAGCTCGGCAACATCAACGGCATGGCCATCGCTGCGCGCTGCCTCGAGCGCACGATCCCCGAGGTGGGCACCACGGTGTTCCGGCCCAACTACACGCCGGTGACCTTCGGCGCCATCGTCGGCCGTCACTGCGGCGCGCTGTTCGACCCCGAGCGCTATACCGCGCTGCACCAGTGGCACGTGGAGAACGGCGCCGAGTTCGAGGACGTCGGCCAGTGGAAGCGGCCCTGGTACTATCCGCACACGCAGGGCGGCAAGCAGGAGAGCATGCACGAGGCGGTGGCCCGCGAGTGCCGTGCGGTGCGCGAGGGGGTGGGTATCCTCGACGCCTCGACGCTGGGCAAGATCGACATCCAGGGCTCCGACACCCGGGAATTCCTGGCGCGCATCTACACCAACAAGTGGGCGAAGCTGGTGGTCGGCAAGTGCCGCTACGGCCTGATGTGCAAGGACGACGGCATGGTCACCGACGACGGCGTGACCAGCTGCCTGGCCGACAACCACTTCGTGATGACCACCACCACCGGTGGCGCTGCGGCGATCCTCGAGTGGCTGGAGCTGTGGCACCAGACCGAATGGCCGGAGCTCGATGTCACCTTTACCTCGGTGACCGACCACTGGGCGACCATGACCGTCACCGGGCCCAAGTCGCGGGCGCTGCTCGCCGAGCTCACCGACATCGACCTGGACCGCGACAGCTTCAAGTTCATGGACTGGCGCGAGGGTACGGTGGCCGGGGTGCCGGCACGGGTGTTCCGCATCTCCTTCACCGGCGAGCTGACCTTCGAGATCAACGTCCAGGCCCACTACGCCATGCACGTCTGGAAGGCGCTGTTCGCCCACGGCAAGAAGTACGACCTGACGCCCTATGGCACCGAGACCATGCACGTCCTGCGCGCGGAAAAGGGCTTTATCATCGTCGGCCAGGACACCGACGGCTCGGTGACCCCGGAAGACCTCGGCATGCAGTGGTGCGTGGGCTACGACAAGCCGTTCTCGTGGATCGGCAAGCGCGCGCTGACGCGCAGCGACACCGCCCGCAGCGACCGCAAGCAGCTGGTCGGCCTGCGACCCAAGGACCCCAAGGTGGTGCTGGAGGAGGGGGCGCAGATCGTCTTCGATCCGCATCACGCCATCCCCATGCCGATGGTCGGTCACGTCACCTCGAGCTACTACAGCCCGACCCTCGACAGCGGTTTCGCGCTGGCGGTGGTCAAGGGCGGCCAGCAGCGCATGGGCGAGAGCGTCTACCTGCCGATGGCCGACGGCAGCGTCCATGAAGCCGAGATCACCAGCACGATCTTCATCGATCCCAAGGGAGAGCGTCAGCATGTCTGATTCAGCGCTGAGCCGAGTGAACCTGTTTGATTCCCGTGCCGACCACGCCAGCGTGGCAGTCGAGTCGCCGCTGGCCTATTCCCTGCAGCGCAGCGGCGCGCCGGCCCCCAGCGCCGCCAGCCGGGTGGTACTGCGTGAGCAGGCCTTCCTCGGCCATCTGATCCTGCGCGGCGGGGCCATCGTGCTCGACGAGGCGCTGCGCGAGGTGCTGGATCTCGGCTTGCCGGGCCGCCCCAACACCCTGAGCTGGGACGCCAGCGGCGAGCGCTCGATCCAGTGGCTGTCGCCGGACGAGTGGCTGCTGATCGTCCCCGGCGGCGAAGCCTTTACGGTGGAGCGGCGGCTGCGCGAGCGCCTCGGTGATGCCAGTTTCGCCATCGTCGACGTCAGCGGCGGCCAGACGCTGCTCACGCTGGAGGGCGAGGCGGTACCCGAGCTGCTGATGAAGTCGGTGGTCTACGATGTCGACCCGAGCCACTTCCAGGTGGGCAAGGGGGTGAACACGGTGTTCGCCAAGGCCACCGCCATCGTGCGCCGCAGCGGCGAGACGCGCTGGGAGTTGGTGGTGCGCAGAAGCTTCGCCGACTACTGCTACCGCTGGTTGCTGGATGCCGGCGAGGAGTATGCAATAGGCGTCGAGCGGTAGGTGGCAAAGCGAATGCCGCTATGGTCAGCATAAGCGACAAGGGGCATGCTCAAGCAAACCGTCTACGGCAGGGATGCCGTAGTCGAGCCCCAGGGACGGGCTCACGGCGTGTTTGCGGAGCATTCCCCTTCGTCGCATAGCGGGGAATGGCCAGCCCCAGACGATGCACCGCCGCGGCAACGTCCGCCCACGCTGATCTTCAGGAGCCCCAATGAATCACTCTTCAGATACCTGGATTCTCGCCGCCCAGTGCCCCAGCCGGCTAGGCACCGTGGACGTGGTCACCCGCTTGCTCAAGGAGTGGCGCTGCTACATCACCGAGCAGCAATCCTTCGATGATCGCCTCAGCCAGCGCTTCTTCATTCGCACCGCCTTTCGCCCCGAGGGCGGGGCGCTCGACGCCGACGCCTTCCAGGCGGCCTTCGCCGCCCGCGCCGCCGAGTTCGACATGACCTTCGAGCTGACCGCGCCGGGCCAGCTCACCCCGGTAGTGATCATGGTCTCCAAGGCCGACCACTGCCTCAACGACCTGCTCTATCGCTATCGCACCGGCCAGTTGCCGATCGAGATCCGCGCGGTGGTCTCCAACCACCCCGACCTCGAGCCGCTGGCCGCCTGGCACGAGCTGCCCTACTATCACTTTCCCATCACCCCGGAGACCAAGCCCGAGCAGGAGGCCCAGGTGTGGCAGGTGATCGAGGAGAGCGGTGCCGAGCTGGTGATCCTGGCGCGCTACATGCAGGTACTCTCCAGCGAGATGAGCGAGAAGCTGGCGGGCAAGGCGATCAATATCCACCACTCGCTGCTGCCCGGCTTCAAGGGCGCCAAGCCCTACCACCAGGCCCATGCGAAGGGCGTCAAGCTGGTCGGTGCCACTGCCCACTACATCAACGACGACCTCGACGAAGGGCCGATCATCACCCAGGGCGTGGAGCCGGTGACTCATGCCGACACCCCGAGGACCTGGTCGCCAAGGGCCGCGACATCGAGTGTCTGACCCTGGCCCGGGCGGTGGGCTACCACCTCGAGCGCCGGGTGTTTCTGAACGACAAGCGTACGGTGGTATTCGCGCGATAGGGGCTCATCAGGGGGCGCCAGCCCTGTACGCGGGCAACGGATGCTGTTGATAAGCTAAATGATAATTCTTATAATTTAGCTTCGCTGGCGTTGTCGCCGGTGCCATCCCGCTCCCTGATCGAGACGCTCCCATGTCCCATAGCTCTCCTTGCCCTACGCCAGCTCCCCTGAGCGTGGCGATTCGGCGTGCCGCCACGCTGTCGTTTTCCGGCCTCCTCGCCGCCACCTCCATGAGCCTACAGGCTCAAGACGATATCGAGACCCAAGACACTATGGTGGTGGTAGGTACGGCGCTGAAGGTGGCAGCGCCGGCACTCGAAACGCCACGTGCCACCTCGCTTGTCGAGGAAGCCGACCTGCAGTCGCGCGCCGTCAACAAGTACGACGAGACGTTCCGCTATCGCAGCGGCGTGCTGTCTGCGCCCTTCGGTCGTGACAGCAAGGCGGACTGGTTCTATCTACGCGGCTTCAATGCCGAGGACTCCACCTATCAGGATGGCCTGCGGCTGTTCCGCGAGGGCGGCTACTTCTGGTGGCAAAGCGAGCCCTTCGGTCTCGAACGCGTCGAGCTGCTCAAGGGCCCGGCTTCAATACTCTATGGTGAAGCGCCTCCCGGCGGGGTAATCAACGCCATCAGCAAGCGTCCCACCGAAGAAGCCCAGGGGCTGCTCGAGATCCAGGGCGGCAACCACGGGCATCGCCAACTGGGCATCGATAGCTCGGGGCCGGTTGCTGAAGGCAACGATATGCGCTATCGCCTGGTGGGGCTGTTCCGCGAGGGGGATGGCGAACTCGACGGCACCGACAACCAGCGGGTCTACCTGGCGCCGAGCCTGGCGATCGACCTCAGCGACGATACCACCCTGACCTTTCTCGGCAGCGTCATGCGCGACCACGGCACGCCGACCAACGGGTTCTTCCTGCCTTACGGCACGGTCGAGGAGACGCCGTTCGGCCGCGTCGACCGCAGCACCAACCTTGGCGAACCGGATTATGATCGCCGTGAAGTGAACCAGCTCTCACTTGGCTACGAGCTCGAACACCGCGTCAACGACAGCTGGGAGTTCCAGCAGAACGTTCGTTATAGCCGGCTCGAGATGCTGCTGCGCGGCGTCTATGCCTCCTACATGCTCGATGATCGCCAGGCGGGCCGGGGGCTGACCTACCGCGATGGCGACTACGACGCCTTTACCGTGGACAACCGCCTGGTCGGCAACTGGTATACCGACAACACCGAGAGCACCCTGCTGCTTGGGGTCGACTACCAGAAGTTCGACGTCGAATATGGCAACGGCGATGACTTCGCCTTCGGCGGACCAATCGATATCTTCGACCCGCAGTACGGCAACTACTCGCCGGCTCCGCTGCATACCCGGCACGAGGAGGGCAAGGAGCAGATCGGCCTGTATGCCCAGAACCAGTGGCGGCTCTTCGATCGCTGGGTGCTGCTGGCGGGGCTGCGTCACGACAGCGTCGATGTCACCAACCGTGCCGAGGGGCGCGAAGATCAGAGCTACGACGACTCGCAGTTCTCCTTCAGCGGCGGGGTGATGTACCTGGGCGACCATGGCGTATCGCCTTACCTGAGCTATAGCGAGTCGTTCAGCCCGCAGATCGGCAGCGACCCCGACGGCCAGGCCTATAGCCCCAGCGAAGGTGAGCAGTGGGAGCTCGGTGTCAAATACTCCCCCGACTGGCTGGACGGCTACGTGACCGCGGCGGCTTTCGATCTCAAGGAGAGCGATACGCTCTTCACCAGCGGCGAAGCGAGCAATCGCCAGGGCGGCGAGCGCCGCTCCCAGGGCTTCGAGCTGGAAGGGGTGGGGCAGTTGAGCGATGCGCTGAGGCTGACGGCGGCCTATGCCTACACCGATACCCGGGTCGATATCAGCCCGACGCTGACCGACCTGCGTGCCGGCCTGATACCGCGCCACCAGGCGTCGCTATGGCTCGACTACGACGTCATCGGCGGGGCACTCGATGGCGTAAGCCTGGGCGGCGGTGCGCGCTACGTCGGCAGCAGCGTCGACTCACCGCAGTACAGCGATACACAGGTCGATGGCTACACCCTCTTCGATGCCAAGCTCAGCTACGCGATCGACGAACACTGGACCGCCCAGCTCAACGTCAACAACCTCACCGACGAGGAGTACGTCAGCGGCTGCGACTACTGGTGCTACTACGGCGAGTCGCGCAGCGTGGTCGGCAGCCTGCGCTACCGCTGGTAGGGACGAAAAAGACAGGATCTTGGCCGTCTCCGGCCAAGCATCCTGTCAACAGTAAGCCACGTTCGGGTTCGCGAGACATCGAACGCTGAGCGAGTGCGGTCAGTCGATGATCTTGCGCGACTCGGTCAAATAGACCTCACCGTGCTGGTGCACCCCTTCCACATCTTGGGTTTCCGAGGCGATATGCACCTCCTCCAGCGTGTAGAGCAGCGCATAGCCAGACGGGCAGATAGCGCAGCCCGCTGAGCCGTCGCCATGAGGTGTGAGTCTTGATCATGAATACCCCTCTTCTCTCTCAATTGCATTTGATAATCAAATGCAATTGAGAAGTTATCACGCTCCCTGGCTGCCGGCAAGCATAAGTCTTGCAGGTCCTGCTGTGCCGCGTGCATGGCCTTCAAACCGCTGGCGCAGGCAGTGAATGCGTCTAGAGTGCAAATGATATAAATTCGTATTACTATGTCGGCGTCGAGTGGCTACTGGCAGGAGGCCGGGTATGCGACAGTCGAAGCCGTTGAGTCCGGTCGAAGAGGTCTTCGTAAAAGACAGAATAAAAATATTCAATTCAGTATTAAAAATATTGGCCAACCGCGAGCTGGCAGAAGATGTAGTCCACGATGCCTATCTCAAAGTGAGGGAGGCCGGGGCAGCCGTATCCGTCAAACAGCCCGCTGCCTACGCCTTCCAGGTGGCACGCTGCCTGGCGATCGATCGCTATCGGCGTCGCGCGCTCGAAACCGGTATTTTTTCGGGCGAGAGTGACGATACGCAGGGCGTCACCTACTCGACGCCGGAGAGAATCGAAATAGGCCGCGAAGAGTTGCGGCTGGTGTCGAGGGCCATGAATAGCCTGCCGACCAGGACGCGAAGGGCCTTCGAGCTCTACCGGATGGCAGGCTACACCCAGCGCGAAGTGGCCGAGCAGTTGGGCGTATCGACCACGCTGGTCAACTTCATGATACGTGATGCGCTCAGCCACTGTCGCAGCTCGCTATCGAGCGAGTAAGTAATGGTTTCAAATCGACTTCTCGTTGCGTTTCGTTACCATGCGTATGAATGGCCACCTTTAAAACGCATGGCCAGCAACCCAGCGGGGCGTTAGGACAATGGCGAGTGATAGCGGCGAAGATGCCGTGTGGCAGGCAGCGCTCGACTGGTCGATGCGCATGCACGACGGTGACCTCGAGGATGCGGAGCGTGCGCAACTGCATGCCTGGTTGGCGGCGTCGCCAAACCATCGTGAGGCCTTTCAGGAGGCCGAGCGGCTATGGACGCTTACTGGGCTGGTACCGCCCAAAGACGAGTAACGTTCTCTTCCCTCTTCCCTCTTCCTTTCTTCTCCCTTTCCTCTCTGCTCTGAAGGTGAGCCAAGCCTCGCCTTAAATTCTCTCGCACCTCGTTCGTCATGGTAAATGAGAAGCAATAGCGTGCTTCGAAGAACCCATGCAACGGCGAGGTAAGCGTCATGACGAGTTGTTTCGATCGCGAGGACGGCGTATTCCGCGTCCTGGTCAATCACGAAGAGCAATATTCCCTGTGGCCCGAGTGGAAGGTGATTCCCCCCGGTTGGACGGATACCGGCGTGCTCGGCGACAAGCAGACCTGCCTCGACTACGTAGAGAAGACCTGGACCGATATGCGGCCGCTCTCGCTGCGTAAGTGGATGGATGAGCAGCAAGCCGCCGAGGCGGAGCAGGTGAATGCAGACTAAACGGCTGACGTTGCTCTGCCTGCCCTGTGCCGGTGCCAGCGCCACCATGTTTTTGCACTGGAAGCGTCGCTTGCCAGGGTGGATCGAGGTCCATCCCGTCGAGCTGCCAGGGCGGGGCGAGCGTCTGGGGGAGCCGTTCATCAAGGATTTCGAGAGCCTGGTGGTGCGCCTGTGCGAGGAGCAGGCGACGCGGATGCGCGGTGACTTTGCCCTGTTCGGGCACAGCATGGGGGCGCTGCTGGCCCATGGCATGGCGGTGCGCCTGCGCGATGATGTGGGGCGCCCCCAGCCGCAGATGCTTTTCGCCTCGGGGAGCCCGTCGCCCTCGATGCGCGACCCGCAGCGTTTCGCCGGGCTCGACAACGACAAGGCCCTGGTCGCCGATCTGCGCCAGCAGGGCGGCACCCCCGAGGCGGTCTTCGAAAGCCCCGAACTGCTGCGCCTCACCCTCGACGTCCTGGCGGCCGACTATCGCCTCTGCAGGAGTTTCCGCTATCGCGGCGGGCCGCCGCTCGACTATCCGTTACAGGTCTTCGCTGGGCACGACGACGATATCGAGAGAGCGCGTTTGGAAGCATGGCGACGCGAGGCGGGCGGGCAATTCTCTCTGGATTGGTTCGAAGGTGGGCACTTCTTCATTCGTCAGCAGGAGGGGCGAGTGCTGGAGGCCATTGAACGGACCCTGTCTAGATGGATCGAGGAGGTGCCCCATGCAGCGCCTGCCGTTGGCTGAATCAGTGCCCGCGGAGCTGGAAGTCTGGCAGTTGCTGCTGGATACCGGCAGGGAGCCAAGCGCAGAGGCCTGGCAGCTACTCAGTCGCGAAGAGCAGGCACGGGCGCGTCGCTTTCGCCATCAGGCGGATCGTGTGCGTGCCGTCACCACTCGCGCAGCACTGCGCCGTCTGCTGGCAGGCCGAATCGGCGTGGCGGCCGATAAGTTGACGTTCAGCGAGAACGCCCACGGCAAGCCGTTGCTGGCCGGTGTCGAGGGGCCGGCGTTCAACGTCTCGCATGCCGGCAACGTTGCCCTCATTGCACTGGCTCCCAGCGGCGCGGTGGGGGTCGACATCGAGCGGCAGCATACCGACGCCGAGCTCGAAGCGCTTTACGCCCTGCTTTTATCGCCGAGCGAGCGGGCCGAGCACAACGGGGGCCAAGCGGTCCTGCCCCTGATCGAGCGCTGGGTCGTGAAGGAGGCAACGCTCAAGGCCTTGGGCGTGGGGATCGCCGAGCATCTACCGGCGCTGTCGGTCTTCCTCTCGTCTGGCCAGCGCAACGCCTACCGACTCGATTACCGCTTGGCCGCCCCACCCCTGGAAGCCTGGGCGATCAGCGCGCCGGCAGGCTATACCGCCGCGCTGGCCTGTGCCGACAGGACGGCGAGCGAACCCTTCAGCACACACTCTTTAGGAGGCCAGCCATGCACAGCAATGGCACAACACCAGTGAAACACGCCGCGGAAGCATTCGAGCGTAAGGCGCCTGTGGGCCCGCCGTTGGGAAGACTGGGGACAGCGCGGTACTGCCAAATTGCTCACGTCATGTACTGACACTCAATTTCCAGTATTCGAACTTCCAGTAGGTACGCATATGAACGCAGTACATCCCGCCACACCCCGCACCGATAGCTCTCACGACTTCGTCGAGCACTTGAGCCGGCTGGCCAGCGAGCGGCCCACCGATAGTGCCTTGATCGTGGTCAGCGCCCAAGGCGAGATCACCCTCGACTACGCCACCCTGGAGCGGCGTTCGCGTGCCCTGGCCAGCGACCTGCAGGCGCGCTTCTCGCCCGGCGAGCGGGCCCTGATCCTGCTCGACAACGACGAGCACTACGTGGTGGCGTTCTTTGCCTGCTTGTATGCCGGGGTGATCGCCGTGCCGGTGTTCCCCCCGGAGTCGGCCAAACAGCAGCACCTGGCACGCCTGCTGGCCATTGCCGCCGACTCCCAGGCCGCCTGCGTGCTGACCTCGACGGCGATCATCGAGGTACTGGCATCGGCCGGCGAGGGCTTCGGTAGCACCGAGCTGATCCCGGTGGATGCCGTGGACGAGTCCCGCGCCGACCAGTGGCGCGAGCATCGCCCGCAGCAAGGCGACGTGGCCTTCCTGCAATACACCTCGGGCTCCACGGCCACGCCCAAGGGGGTGATGGTCAGCCATGGCAACCTGATGGCCAATGAGCGGGCCATTGCCACGGGGTTCTCGATCGGCGCCGACGATGTCTTCGTCAGCTGGCTACCGCTGTATCACGACATGGGCCTGATCGGCGGCCTGCTGCAACCCATCTATCGCGGCATTCCCGCCGTGCTGATGAGCCCGACCTTCTTTCTGCAGCGCCCGGTGCGCTGGCTGGAGGCGATCTCCCGCCACCGTGGAACCGTCAGCGGCGGCCCCGACTTCGCCTACCGCCTATGCCTCGAGCGCATTCGCGACGACCAGCTCGCCGCGCTGGACCTCTCCAGCTGGCGGGTGGCGTTCTCGGGCGCCGAGCCGGTGCGCCACGCAACCTTTACCGGTTTCATCGAACGCTTCCACCCGGCGGGTTTTGCCGCCGACACGGCTGCCCCCTGCTATGGGCTGGCCGAAGCCACGCTGCTGGTAACGTGCAACCCACGCGATACTGGCGTGGTGGGCACGCCGTTTTCCCAGTCGTCGCTGGCGCAGGGTCAAGCCAGCCCCGCGGCGGAGGGCAACACCCTGGTAGGCTGCGGCACGCCGCCACCCGACCACGCCATCGATATCGTCGACCCGCAGGGCCACCACTCCCTGCCGGCGGGCGAGGTGGGCGAGATCTGGGTGCATGGACCCAGCGTGGCCTTGGGCTATTGGCAGAACAGCGAAGCAACGGCACACACCTTCGTCAGTCGCGATGGGGTGAACTGGCAATCCGCTGACGGTCAGCAAGACGCCGACGGCAGTGTGGGACGCTGGCTGCGCACCGGCGACCTAGGCTTCCTGCATGACGGGCAGCTGTACATTGCCGGGCGTATCAAGGACCTGATCATCCTGCGCGGCCATAACGTCTACCCCCAGGACATCGAGTGCGCCATCGAAGCCGAGGTGGAAGCGGTGCGCAAGGGGCGGGTAGCGGCCTTTGCCGTCACTACGCCGGAGGGGGACGAAGGGATCGGCGTCGCGGCAGAAGTTTCCCGCGGCATACAGAAGCTAGTGCCCGCCGAGAAGTTGGTCGAAGCGCTAAGCGAGACGGTGGGGAGCGCTTGCCACGAGCCGCTTTCGGTAGTGCTACTGCTTAACCCAGGTGGCCTTCCCAAAACCACCAGCGGCAAGCTGCAGCGCAGTGCCTGTCGCCAGGGCTGGGAGGCCGGCAGCCTGGATGCCTACGCCATCCATGCCTTCGGCCACTTCGTCAGCGGTAGCGACGATGGCGAGGAAGGAGACCCACCCGATGGCCCGGCAGCGCCTGGGCACGCTGCCGAAACCACTACGACAGCAACCTCGATCGAGAGTGAAACACAGCGCACCCTGGCAACGCTCTGGCGCCAGGTGTTGAAAATTGACGACGACAAGCCGTTGGCAAGCGATGCCCACTTCTTCGCCAGCGGAGGTAATTCACTTGCGGCGGTGCAGCTGGCGGGACGTATCAGTGAGCGCTGGCAGATCGATTTCCCGACTCGAGTCCTGATGGAGACGCCGTATCTTGACGCTCAGAGTGAAGAGATCGAACGCTTCGCAACGCGCTCGATGGCGAGCAGCGGGATGCCCCTCCGGGATGCGTTAGTGCCCATTCCGCGGCACAACACGCTACCTTTGGCACCTGCCCAGCGTCGGCTCTGGTTGGTGGATCGCTTGGCGAGTCAGACCAGTGACCAAGAACGTGCCGCCTACAACTTGCCTGCACTGTTTTCCCTGAAAGGAGAGCTGTGGCTGGATGTCTTGCAGAACACCCTCAATGCCATCGTGGCACGGCATGAAATCTTGCGTACACGCTATCCGGAGAACGAGAACGGCGAGCCCATTGCGGTCATCGAAGATCGACTGATCGTCGATCTGCCCGTTCGGGATTGCCGTGGCCTGTCGGAGCATGAGCAGCAGCGATATCGGCAGGAAATGTTTGCGGAGTATGCGAGCGGCGCGTTTGACTTGGCCGCGGGGCCCCTTATAAAAGCGTGCCTGCTACGTTTTGGCGACCAGGACCACGCCCTGATACTGGTCATCCATCACATTGTCTTCGATGGCTGGTCGGAAGCCGTCTTTATCAAAGAGTTCGTCACGATCTATCGGGCGCTGATCGATGAGAAAGAGAGCGAACTTCCCGAGCTGCCCATACAGTACGTGGACTACGCCGCTTGGCATGAGAAAGCCCTATCGGGAGAGGCGTTCGAGAAAAGCGCGGCTTTCTGGCGGCGTTATCTAAAGAGTGCGCCGCCGCTCTCGACACTCCCATCCGACTTCTCCAGGCCCAGCCAGGTATCGCATGCGGGTAAGGCCTTTCGCACCCAGCTAAGTCCCGAGCTGTCAGCGTCGTTGAATCGGCTCGCAGCAGAGCGTGGCACCACGCTATTTACCCTGCTGTTGGCGAGTTTCCTGCTCATGATGCATCGTCAGACGCGGCAGCAAGACCTGGTGGTGGGCACCGATGTCGCCGGGCGCCAGCATCCCGACGTGGAGCCGCTGATTGGTTTCTTCGTCAATGTAATCCCGCTGCGATCTCGCTTGACGGAGGAGCAGATCGATTTCTGCCACTGGCTCGAACAAGTCCAGACCAGCGTGCTGAATGCCTTCGATCATCAAGACGTCCCCTTCGACCGCATTGTCGAGCTTTCGGGTATTGCTCGTGAGCGCGATCGTTCTCCATTGATACAAACCCTATTCGTACTACAAAACACGCCAACCGAGCGATTCTCGATCCCAGGTCTGGATGTCGAGGTCATGCCTCAACCTAGACAAGAATCGAAGTTCGATATGGCGATATTCGTGGAAGAGCGTGATGCCGGGATCTCGGTCGAGTGGGTCTATGCCACGGCCCTTTATCGACGCGAAACTATAGAGCAGCTGACAGAAGATTGGCAGTCGCTGCTGGCGCAGATCGTAGAAGCCCCTAGCCGTCTCATTGAGGAGTTTCGCCTACCTACCAAGGAGAAACACGCTATGCAAAGCAAGCTTGCCAAAGGCTCTAAGCTCAACAAGCTCGGCAGCCTAAAATCCCAGCAAGGTGCACGTTCTTCATCCAAGAGTGAGGCGCCGATTCGCACATCATTGCTCGACGACAAGAGAATCTTTCCCCTGGTCATAGAGGCAACCGATACGGACCTTGATGCGGTGGCTTGGGCAACCTCACAGCGTGACGTTATCGAGCAACATTTACGTAAGCACGCCGGCATTCTGTTCCGTAACTTCGGCCTTGCTACGCCGCAAGAGTTCGAAGCCTTTGCCGAGGCGATTCAGCCGGGATTGTATGGCAACTATGGTGATCTG
Organism: Halomonas socia; assembly: GCF_010977575.1. Lineage (GTDB taxonomy): Bacteria > Pseudomonadota > Gammaproteobacteria > Pseudomonadales > Halomonadaceae > Franzmannia > Franzmannia socia. Next base: position 265,612 of record NZ_CP048812.1, on the reverse strand, counting down.
CCCAAGAAAGAAGGGGGGCGCAATACCTACCGTTCAACCCCTTATCCCGAGCGACAGATGATTCTCTATCACAACGAAAGCTCGCATCTGGATCGCTGGCCGCGCAAACAACTGTTCTTCTGTGAGTACCCCTCTCCTGTTGGAGGTGCCACCCCGATCGTGGACTGTCGCGAGATGCTGCGCCAGCTACCCGCCGACGTAGTGGAGGCGTTCGAGCGCAAAGAACTGCTTTATGTACGCACCTTCACCCGCAACCTGGACGTGAGCTGGCGGGACTTCTTCAAGACCGATAGCAAGGGGGAGGTGGAGGCCCGGCTCGAAGAGGCGGGCATCGATTGGCAGTGGTTTGGCGACGATGAGTTGCAGACACGCACACGTTGCCCAGCAGTGGTGACACATCCGGTGACCGGCGACCGGGTGTTCTTCAATCAGGTGCAGCTCCACCACGTCAGCTGTCTCGAGCCTGACGTGAGAGACGACCTGCTTGGCTTGGTCGGCCAGGAGCGTCTGCCGCGCAATGTCTACTTCGGCGATGGCTCCGTCATTAGTGACGAGATCATGCAGATCGTTGGCGAGGCCTACGAGGCATGTGCCGTGCGCTTCGACTGGCGCCAGGGTGATGTCGTGATGGTCGACAACATGCTGGCGGCCCATGCCCGGGATCCCTTTGAAGGGCCACGCAAGCTCGTGGTGGCGATGGGGGATATCTACCAGCGTTCGGCATTGGCAGAGATCCAAGGGGCAAGCGCCGATGCCGAGTTGGTCGGTCAATGAAACCACGGGTATGGGGAGTCAATCGATGAATGCGATAACCGAACGGCAGGACCTGGCCCATTGGCCGCTGAGCCCTGAACAGCGCGCGGTGCTGGCGGCGTCGGACACCCAGGAAGGTGACACCCCACCGACAGCGTCGCCGCAGATCCACATCATGGCGATCGACATTGAGGGGGCGCTGGATGTATCGCGGCTGGAGCGCACACTGAGCGACCTCAGGCTGCAGCACGAAGCCCTGTCCACGGCGCTATGCAAGGTGGCGGGGTACCGTGGGCTGAGGCATCAGGCACTCGAAGCCCTTCCTGATATCGAGTGGCTGCACGGGGACTTGCGCGGCCGCGATGATAAAGAAACACGGCTTGACGACCATGGCGAGGCGCTTAAACAGCGACCCCTGGCCGTCGAGCACGGCGAGCTGCTTCGCCCGGCACTGCTGCGTACCGGTGACGCCGCATGGGTACTGCTCCTGGCAGTCTCGGCGCTGGCAGCGGATCGCGGCAGTCTGCAAGCGCTGTTCTCGGCGCTAACGGATGCCTATGTTCAAGGCGACGCAGCCGATGATGAGCCGGCGCTGCAGTATTCCCAATTCATCGAATGGCGCGCGTCGCTCGAAAATGACGAAGACGCCCAAGAAGGGCGTGAGTACTGGCAAGCGCATCAGCAAGGCGCTGAGCAAGCGGGGGCGTGGCGTCTGCCTGCCAGGCGATTGGGCCAGCCTGCATCGAGCCCAGCGTATGAGCACGTGGCCTGGGCACTCGACCCCGACTTGGTAGTGCGCATCAATGGCCTGGCCGACGAGCTTCAGGTATCCGCAGAGGCAGTGCTGCAGGCGGTTTGGTGGGCGTTACTCGCCAGGATCAGCGGCAGCGAGTGCGCGCTGGGTGGTTGGCAGCACGACTGCCGGCAGGATTACGAGGTGATGCAGGGGGCGGTCGGCCTCTTCGATAAAGTCCTGCCGGTGCTGGTTGACGGAGTCATGGATAGCGACTTCTCCCACTGGATCGTGCGTCTTTCGCAGCAGTTGGAGGGGCATATCCAGGCCCAGGAGTATTGGCCGGTGGATGCGCTATCCGATAAGCGCCATCTCGCAGCGGGGTTCGCTTTTGCCAGCGAGGCGAGGGACCACGATGCCGCGGAGGTACGCTGGCATTTGCGGGCACTGCCTGGGCCCTCGTCACCATTCGAACTCATCCTGCATATTGGCCGCAGTGAGCATGCTGCAGTGGCGACGCTCTACACCGACCCCGCATGCTACAGCCGAGCGGTCGCCGAGTGCCTGCTGGACCAGTATCAGTTGTTGCTCAGGGTGGGGCTGGCTGATCCTGCGCAGACGATACGCTCGGTACCGCTTATTTTTCCTGATCAGCAGCAGGCGCCAGCGCTCGAGGGGGGCACACTCGAGGTTGGTGAACGCAGCGTAGCGGCGCATATTGCCGCATGGGCGGACGCGACGCCTGACTCCATCGCTATCGAAGAGCAGGGCACCACGCTGAGCTATGCCCAACTACACGCCCGCGTCAATGATATCGCGGGGTGGTTGGGTAGCCAGGGCGTCAAGCGTGGCGACTACGTGGCACTCAACCTGCCGCGCTCCACGCATGCCGTCGTGCTGCTACTGGCAGTATGGCGTGCCGGTGCCGCTTATCTACCGCTCGATCCGGAGTGGCCCACCGCCCGCAAACGGCAGGTGCTCGAGGATGCCCAGCCCGCGCTGGTGGTGAACGCTGAAAATGCCGAAGCGGAATCCACTGCGTTCGTCCTTCCAGGCATCCCCTGCGTGGGCTTGCCACAACAGGTGGAAGAGACCGACAGCGCAGTATCACTGCCAGAGCCAGGCCTGGGTGACGTGGCCTATCTCCTCTATACCTCAGGCTCCACGGGCACCCCAAAAGGCGTGATGATCGAGCACGCCCAACTGCTCAACTATGTGGCCGCTGCCACCAGGGCCATGAACCTCTCGGCATGCCAGCGCTGGGCACTGACGGGGTCGTTGGCCACTGACCTGGGCAATACGGCACTGTTCGGCGCCTTGTTCAATGGTGCCCGCCTGGTGATCGCCGGGCCTGACGACATGCAGGATGGAGAGGGTTTTGCGCGTTTCATGTCAGCGACCGACATCGATGCGCTCAAGATCGTGCCGTCTCACCTGGAGGCCTTGCTCGAGAGCAATGTCCCGCGCCTGCCCAGCACCCTGATACTGGGCGGTGAAGCGGCTTCTCCTGCCTTGCTTTCTCGCATCGCGCAGCTCTCGTCCGAGATCCAGCTATACAACCATTACGGCCCCACGGAAGCGACCGTCGGCGTCCTGGTGCACCCGGTATCGCTGTCTCACGATATGGGCGGCCCTTTGCCACTCACCCAGGCGTTGCCCAACTGCCGCTGTCGGGTGCTGGACGACGACCTGGGGGTAACGCCTGCCGGTGCCGTGGGGGAGCTGTATCTGGGCGGCGCCCAACTGGCCCGCGGCTATCTCAATCACGCTGCGGCAGCGTTCGTCGAGGATCCCTTCATGCCCGGTGAACGGCTCTACCGCACCGGCGACCTGGTGTGCGTGCTGCCCGAGGGTGGCGTAAGGCCTATCGGGCGAGCCGACGACCAAATCAAGCGGCGCGGTTTTCGTATCGAACCGGCGGAAATCGAAAGCGTGCTGCAAGCCCAGCCAGGGATCAAGCAGAGCCTGGTGCGTCTGAGCGGTTGCGGCAGCAACGGGCAGGAGCTCGTGGCGTTCCTGGTGGCGGATGCCGAGGCCGTGTCCGCAGAAGGCCAGGTCCGGCTTCGCGAGCAGTTGGCCACACGCCTACCCGAGCCCATGCATCCTTCTCGCTTTATCCACGTCGAGGAATTTCCCCGCTTGGGCAATGGCAAGGTCGATAGCCAAGCGCTGGACGCTCTTGCTCACCAAGCAGGTGAGCAACGACCGCTGACGAAACCGCGGGACGCCGTGGAGGCCACCCTGTGCCAGTCGATGGCCGAGTTGCTGGGGCGCGAAGAGATCGGCATCGACCAAGACTTCTTCGAACTGGGCGGGCACTCCCTGCTGGTGATCAAGCTGGTGGCCCGTATCCGTAAACAACTGGGTGTCGAGATAGCCCCCGGCGTGGTGTTCGACCACCCCACCGCTGCTGAGCTGGGGAGTGTGCTGCGTGAGAGCGATTCGGAGGCGCGCGAAGGCGGGCTAGCCGAGCTCGATACCCACTGAGATGCCAAGTCCGTTCGATAACACCATTCGCAATACGGTTCAGGAAGAGGGGCAATTCATGAAGGAAGCAGTTCATTCACCAGGTCTGACAGCACCAGATAATGAAACGGCGGTGCGAGACAGTGTGCCCTCAGAAGGTAATGGGTTCCCCCTGTCATACTCGCAGCAGCAGCTCTGGTTCCTATACCGTTACTCCCCGGACCTTACCGCCTATAACCAGCCGCGCGCGTATCGCCTAACCGGAAGCGTGGATGCTGGGGCGCTAGAGCGCGCCTTGCAAGCGTTGATCAAGCGCCATGGGGTACTGAGAACGCGATTCTTCGAGCGTGCTGGCGTACCACTGCAGATACCACTCTCCAATGTTCCGTTCTCCCTTGATAGGGAAGACCTCTCTGGACTGGACGGGCCAGAGCAGGACGAAAGGCTGGCGCGTTCGATCAACAGCGTTGCGCAGCACGTCTTCGATCTTGGCAAGCCACCGCTGCTCGTGGCTCGATTGATCAGGATGGAGGAGCGCCGACACGTTCTGGTCGTCTGTCTTCACCACATCATCTCGGATGCCTGGTCCAACCGTATCATCGAGTCCGACCTAAGCGACGCCTATCGCATGGCCTTGCACCAGGACGGAGATATTCAGCTTCCGAGCCTGTCAGTGCAGTATAGCGACTATGCGCGACAGCAGCAGGAGAGAGTGGCAACGGGCGCCATTCACAAGGAGCTCAAGTACTGGAACGACCATCTTGGCGATGATGTTCCCCCGCTGGATATCCCGACGGATCATGCCTATCCCAAGCGGCTCGGGTTCAACGGCGCTGCGCAGCGTTTTGTGCTGGAAGGCCGTCTCGCGAACTCCCTGAAAGCCTTTTGTCAGCGCGAAAGATTGACACCCTTCGTGCCGCTGTTCGCCGCCTGGCAAATTCTGTTGTCCCGCTATTGTGGGCAGCAGGACTTTGCCATCGGTGTGCCATCCTCAGGCCGACAGCAGGAAGAATTTCAAGACGTCGTGGGCTTTTTCATTACCACGCTTCCGTTTCGGGCGAGAGTGGGGCCGGACCTGTCCCTGGGTGAGGTATGTCGCCAAATCAAGAAAGATGTGGTGGGCTCTCTCGACCATGCCGATATGCCACTGGAGATATTGCTTGAAGAGCGGAAGGCTAGGCGAGACCCGACTCGGCAGCCGCTATTCCAGGTCATGTTCGGTCTCCAGCTCAAGTCAGAGGACGAAGCGCTCGCGTTGGAGGGGACATCAGCTGCACTGATCGACATTCCACAGACGAGTGCAAAATTTGAGCTATCCCTGGATATGCTTATCGAGCAGGAGCAAGTGGTTGGTGCGTTGGAGTTCAATACCGACCTGTTCGAGGAGCAGACCATCCAGCGACTGATTGGTTATTACCAGAAGGTGCTGGGAATCCTGCTGGAGGAGCCAGATACCCGGCTCTCCTCGATCGAACTACCTGGCAATGCCGAGAAAGCCCTGCTGCTCGATTGGGGCAGCCGAGAGGCGACGAGTGAGTCTATTGAGCCCATCTTCCACGAGTTCGAGCGCCGGGTCGCGGCAACCCCACAGGCCGAGGCACTGGTATTCGACGATCAGTCACTCAGCTACGCCGAACTGAATGCCCGGGCCAACCAACTGGCCCACTATCTGATTGGTCTAGGCGTAACTCCCGAGACCCGGGTGGGCATTGCCATGGAGCGTTCCATGGAGATGGTGGTGGGGCTGCTGGGCATCCTCAAGGCCGGCGGCGCTTATGTGCCGCTGGATCCGGATTACCCCAGCGAGCGGCTCACTTATATGGTCGAAGACAGTGGCATCGAGCTGCTGCTGACCCAGCAGCATCTTCGCGAGTCGCTGCTGGTGACTGAGAGCCTAAGGGTTATCGAGCTGGACCGATTGGATGTGACGCATCATGCGTCGGCCAACCCGAACGTGGCGCTGCACGGTGAGAATCTTGCTTATGTGATCTATACCTCTGGCTCCACTGGGCGACCCAAGGGTGCGGCCAACCGTCACCGCGCGCTGAGCAACCGCCTGGCGTGGATGCAGGATGCCTACCGGCTGACGGCCGACGATGCGGTGCTGCAGAAGACCCCGTTCAGCTTCGACGTCTCGGTGTGGGAATTCTTCTGGCCGCTGATGCAAGGCGCGCGGCTGGTGATGGCCCCACCGGGGGCGCATCGCGAGCCGGCGCAACTGGTCGAACTGATCCGTACCCACAAGATCACCACGCTGCACTTCGTGCCCTCGATGCTGCAGGCCTTCCTGGCTCATGGCGACGTCGAAGGCTGTACCAGCCTGACTCGCGTGGTATGCAGCGGCGAAGCGCTACCGGCGGAGCTGCAGAATCAAGTATTTGCTCGCTTGCCCCACACGGCGCTCTATAACCTCTATGGCCCCACCGAAGCGGCCATCGACGTTACCCACTGGACTTGCCAAGACGATGGGCGCAACCAGGTCGCTATCGGCCAACCGATCGCCGGTATCCGCACCTACGTACTGGATGGCGATCTCAACATGACGCCGCCCGGGGTAGCGGGTGAGCTCTACCTCGGCGGTGTTGGTCTAGCGAGGGGCTACCTGCACCGCCCTGACCTTAGCGCAGAGCGGTTTATCGCCGACCCGTTCACCGAAGGAGAACGCCTCTACCGCACCGGCGACCTGGTGCGCTGGCGTGAGGACGGCCAGCTCGAGTACCTGGGCCGCCTCGATCATCAAGTGAAAATCCGCGGCCTGCGTATCGAGCTGGGCGAGATCGAGGCAGAGTTACTGGCGCAGCCGGAGGTGCGCGAGGCAGTCGTGGTCACCCAGGAAGGCCCCAATGGCGCCAGGTTGGTGGCCTATGTGGTTCCACATTCCGACACTGAACTCGACAATAGCTCACTACGTGAGGCACTGGGACAGCGGCTGCCGGACTATATGGTGCCGGGCGTCGTGGTCACGCTCGATGCCCTGCCGCTGAATGCCAACGGCAAGGTGGATCGCAAGGCCCTGCCCGAGCCGGAGTTGGCCAGTGGCTCGCAGTACGCGCCGCCTCAGGGCGAGGTGGAAGAAGCACTGGCAGACATCTGGTCAGAGATACTTGGCGTCGAACAGGTGGGGCGCCACGATAACTTCTTTGAATTGGGGGGCCATTCGTTATTGGCTCTGAAAGTGCTGGAGAAAATGCGGCATCGAGGACTGACGGCGCAGGTACGTACGCTGTTTAAATCCCCGGAGCTGGTGGCCTTCGCTCAGGCATTGACGCAGGCATCAGAACAGCAGGAAATCATCATCCCTCCTAACCGCATCCCAGACGGCTGTTCGGCGATCCAGCCCGAGATGTTGCCTTTGATCGATCTCAATGCCGAAGAGATCAGCGCGATCGAAGCGGCCGTGCCCGGCGGGGCCGCCAATATCCAGGATATCTATCCGCTAGCACCATTGCAGGAGGGGATTCTCTTTCACCACCGGTTGCAGCAGCAAGGTGATGCCTATGTGACGCCTCGACTACTTGGCTTCGATAGCCGCGAGAGACTGGAAGCCTTTATTGCCGGGTTTAATCAGCTGATCGCCCGTCACGATATTCTGCGTACCGCAGTTCTCTGGGAAGGGCTTCGCGAACCGGTGCAGGTGGTGTACCGACATGCCGTGTTGAATATCGAATGGTCAGTCTTGCCGGATGAGGCCGTGGGTTCTGTGGCCGAATGGTTATCCGCTCAGGTGGATCCTAAGCATCACCGCCTTGATGTGCGCCGAGCGCCTATGCTGCGTGCGGTTGCAGCTCATGATTCTGAGCAAAAGCGCTGGCTGTTACAGCTTCCTAGCCACCACTTGGTCATGGATCACACTACCCTCGAGCTACTGGTGGAAGAAATTGCCCTGATCCAACAAGGTCGCGAAGAGGAGTTGCCCACACCACTGCCATTCAGACATTTCGTGGCGCAGGCCCGGCTAGGGGTAAGCCAGGAAGAGCATGAAGCCTTTTTCCGTGAGCGGTTGGGCGATATCGAAGAGTCCACCGCCCCCTTTGGGCTGCTGGAAGTACGTGGCGATGGCCGCGATATCGAAGAAGTGCGCGTTCCTTTGGACACGGAACTGGCCCAACAGGTGCGGCAACAGGCCCAGCGCTATGGTGTGAGCACGGCCAGCCTGTTCCATCTGGCCTGGGCACTGGTACTGAGCAAAACCACTGGGCGGGACGATGTGGTGTTCGGCACCGTGCTGTTCGGCCGTATGCAGGGCATCGAGGGCGCCGAACGGGCGTTGGGGATGTTTATCAATACCTTACCGGTGCGCATCAAAACGGGGACACAAGGTGTCGCTGAATGTTTGCACCAGACCCAGGATAACTTATCTGAGTTAATGCACTATGAACATGCCAGTCTTGGCCTGGCACAGCGCTGTAGTGGGTTACCTGGTGGAACGCCGCTGTTCACGAGTCTACTGAACTATCGCTATAGCGCTCCTCAACAAGAGAGACGTCCCGTTCATACCTGGGAAGGGATGGAAGTGCTGAGCGGCCAGGAGCGTACCAACTACCCCATTGGTATGGCGGTAGATGATTTGGGAGAAGGCTTCCAGCTGGTAGGGCAAGTGAGCTGCACAATCGGTGCCCAACGCCTGTGTGATTACATGTGCTCGGCCGTGGCGGGCATCGTGGAAAGCCTGCAAACGGCACCGCGGCAAGCGATAAGTGAGATCAGCCTGCTAGGAAAGGATGAGCGGCAGTTGTTGAGCGAGTGGGGAGAGAATGCTCAACAGCCTTCCGAGGCTGCACCAGTTCATCAGTTGATCGAGCGCCAAGCGTCTGCAGCTCCAGAGTCCACGGCCCTCATCTTCGACGATCAGTCACTCAGCTATGCCGAGCTGAATGCCCGGGCCAACCAGTTGGCCCACTATCTGATCGGTTTAGGCGTAACCCCCGAGACCCGGGTGGGCATTGCCATGGAGCGCTCCATGGAGATGGTGGTGGGGCTGCTGGGCATCCTCAAGGCCGGCGGCGCCTATGTGCCGCTGGATCCGGATTACCCCAGCGAGCGGCTCGCTTATATGGTCGAAGACAGTGGCATCGAGCTGCTGCTGACCCAACAGCATCTGCGCGACATCTTGCCGGTCGTGGGGGGCCTGAACGTTATTGAGCTGGATCAGTTGGATGTGACGCATCATGCGTCGACCAACCCGAACGTGGCGCTGCACGGTGAGAATCTTGCTTATGTGATCTATACCTCTGGCTCCACTGGGCGACCCAAGGGTGCGGCCAACCGTCACCGCGCGCTGAGCAACCGCCTGGCGTGGATGCAGGATGCCTACCGGCTGACGGCCGACGATGCGGTGCTGCAGAAGACCCCGTTCAGCTTCGACGTCTCGGTGTGGGAATTCTTCTGGCCGCTGATGCAAGGCGCGCGGCTGGTGATGGCCCCACCGGGGGCGCATCGCGAGCCGGCGCAACTGGTCGAACTGATCCGTACCCACAAGATCACCACGCTGCACTTCGTGCCCTCGATGCTGCAGGCCTTCCTGGCTCATGGCGACGTCGAAGGCTGTACCAGCCTGACTCGCGTGGTATGCAGCGGCGAAGCGCTACCGGCGGAGCTGCAGAATCAAGTATTTGCTCGCTTGCCCCACACGGCGCTCTATAACCTCTATGGCCCCACCGAAGCGGCCATCGACGTTACCCACTGGACTTGCCAAGACGATGGGCGCAACCAGGTCGCTATCGGCCAACCGATCGCCGGTATCCGCACCTACGTACTGGATGGCGATCTCAACATGACGCCGCCCGGGGTAGCGGGTGAGCTCTACCTCGGCGGTGTTGGTCTAGCGAGGGGCTACCTGCACCGCCCTGACCTAAGCGCAGAGCGGTTTATCGCCGACCCGTTCACCGAAGGAGAGCGCCTCTACCGCACCGGTGATCTGGTGCGCTGGCGTGAGGATGGCCAGCTCGAGTACCTGGGCCGCCTCGATCATCAGGTGAAAATCCGCGGCCTGCGCATCGAGCTGGGTGAGATCGAAGCCGAGCTGCTCTCTCAGCCAGCGATTCGCGAGGCAGTAGTAACCGCCCAAGAAGGCCCCAATGGCGCTAGGTTGGTGGCCTATGTGGTTCCCCAGGCCGGCAGTGAACTCGACAGCTGCTCACTACGTGAGGCACTGGGGCAGCGGCTGCCGGACTATATGGTGCCGGGCGTCGTGGTCACGCTCGATGCCCTGCCGCTGAATGCCAACGGCAAGGTGGATCGCAAGGCCCTGCCCGAGCCGGAGTTGGCCAGTGGCTCGCAGTACGCGCCGCCTCAGGGCGAGGTGGAAGAAGCACTGGCAGACATCTGGTCAGAGATACTTGGCGTCGAACGGGTGGGCCGCCACGATAACTTCTTCGATCAAGGTGGGCACTCACTACTTGCTGTGAAAATGGTGGCTCGTATTCAAGCTGACATACAAGTTGATATCCAATTATCCGAGGTGTTGAAAAAAACACAGCTGTGCGATCTAGCAGAGTGTATTGCCACACTAAGAAGCGGGAGCTCCTTAGAAAAGTCGCTCTCCGATATTGATTCCTTTATCGACAGCATGGATACCGTTCAATGAGTAACATCGATACCTACCGTATTGCAGAACGCTTTTCCGGCTTGCCGGTGGAGCAGCGCCGTGTGGTTTACGAAAAAATTCGTAATCAAGGATTGGGAATTGGCCAGTTTCCTATTCTTCAGCGCCCTGATTCCCAGTTGAGTATTTGCTCACCCTCCTATGCGCAACTGCGCCAATGGTTTTTGTGGCGCTTGGACCCTCAAAGTAGTGCTTACCATATTACCGGGGCTCTAACCCTTGAAGGATCGCTGGATACTGAAGCATTGCGGGATAGTTTCAGCGACTTGGTGTCCCGTCATGAGGCACTTCGCACGGTGTTCCGTGACGATGGTGAGGGTGGGGCGATGCAAATGGTGCAGGTTGAGAGCAACGTCGCATGGCATGAGGTCGACCTAGCTCATATGCCGAAGGATGAGCGAGACGCGGCAATAGAAAAGCAGCTTGATCGGCTTTGCAATGACCCTTTCGATCTTGAACAGGGGCCGCTGTTGCGGGTGGGGTTACTACGTTTATCAGAAGAGAAGCACCTTCTGGTAGTGGTAATGCACCACATCGTCTCCGATGGCTGGTCAATGCAATTGATCATCGATGAATTTGCCGAGAATTACGCCGCTAGAGTGACAGGAGAGGCCTGGCAGTCACCCGCCTTGCCGATTCAATATGCCGATTATGCACTATGGCAGCGCCAGTGGATGGAAGCGGGTGAAAAAGAGCGCCAGCTCGCTTATTGGCAGGCTGAGTTGGGAGATGAACACCCGGTTCTGCAGTTGCCGACAGACCGTCCACGTCGCAACGATGGGTACTATCACGCAGCACGTCACGCAATCGTGCTTCCTGCCTCTATGGTAAGTAGATTGCGTCAGCAAGCCCAGGCGAAGGGCGCCACCCTGTTTATGGCGCTACTGACAGGTTTCCAGTCGCTGTTGTATCGCTATACCGGGCAGGAGGATACCCGGGTCGGGGTGCCGATCGCCAACCGCCATCGCTCGGAAACTCAAGGCGTGGTGGGCTTCTTCGTTAATACTCAGGTACTTCGTAACCAATTGAATGGTCGCTTAAGCCTGGCCAAGGCGCTTGAGCAGGGCAAGCGCGCGGCGCTGGGGGCTCAAGACCATCAAGATCTCCCTTTTGAACAGTTAGTGGAAGCGCTGCAGCCAGAGCGCAGCCTGAGCCACACACCGCTGTTCCAGGTCATGTTCAACCACCAACAGCAGGATCATGGCGCGTTGCAGACGCTGCCAGGATTGGAATTGAGCAATTGGCCATTAGAAAAGAAGGGGGCGCAGTTTGAACTGACCCTTGATGTGGTAGAGCGCAAGAATGGTGGCCTGGAAGCACGCTTCGTTTATGCTGATGAACTGTTCGAGCCAGCCACTATAGAACGTTTGGCACAGCACTATGCTGCCATCCTAAAGGCATTAGCTGAGATGCCAGAGAGTGCATTGAGCGATATTGAGCTGCTAGATAAAGATGAACGGCTAAAATTACAGAAATGGGGCGTAAACACGCAGTGGTACCCCAATGGACAGCCCACCCATGAACTGATCGAGCGCCAGGTCGCGGCAACGCCAGAGGCCGTGGCACTGGTATTCGACGATCAGTCACTCAGCTATGCCGAGCTGAATGCCCGTGCCAACCAACTGGCCCACTATCTGATCGGTCTAGGTGTAAAACCCGAGACGCGGGTGGGCATCGCCATGGAACGCTCCATCGAGATGGTGGTGGGGCTGCTGGGTATCCTCAAGGCCGGCGGCGCCTATGTGCCGCTGGATCCAGATTACCCCGCCGAGCGGCTGGCCTATATGGTCGAGGATAGTGGCATCGAGCTGCTGCTCACCCAGCAGCAGCTCCGCGAGTCGTTGCCGGTGGCTGAGAGCCTAAGCGTTATCGAGCTGGATCAGTTGGATGCCACACAGCATGCCTCGACCAATCCTGAGGTGACGCTGCATGGCGAAAACCTTGCTTATGTGATCTACACCTCTGGTTCCACCGGGCGGTCCAAAGGGGTCGGGGTGAGTCATGATCCTCTGTCGATGCATCTCCAGGCGATTGGAGCGCGCTATGGCCTGACACCCGAAGACCGGCTACTTCAGTTTGCTTCGATCAGTTTTGATGCCGCTGGGGAGCAGTGGTTGCTTCCACTGCTAGCAGGGGCAGTCCTGGTGCTACCACAGAACCGACATCTAGGTGCCGAGAATCTAGCCACTTTGGTGCGGCAGCATGCCGTTAGCGTGCTATATCTGCCGCCAGCCTATCTGCGACATCTCCATCAGAACTTACAGGGTGGCTCGTTGCCAGTACGTCTCTGTATTTCCGGTGGTGAAGCCTGGGCACGGGAAGACTATGAGAGAATTCGTCGTGTTTGCCAGCCAGAACGCCTTTTCAATGCCTATGGTCCGGCCGAAACCGTCATCTCACCGACGCTATGGTCGGACGATGCTGGGTTGGATCAGTCCCCCCAAGTGCCGATTGGCCAGCCAATTGGGGCACGTAAGGCATTGGTGTTGGATGACGATCTAAATCTCGTGCCGGCTGGAATCGCGGGTGAGCTCTACCTCGGCGGTGTTGGTCTAGCGAGGGGCTACCTGCACCGCCCTGACCTTAGCGCTGAGCGGTTTATCGCTGACCCGTTCACCGAGGGGGAGCGCCTCTACCGTACCGGCGACCGGGTGCGCTGGCGTGAGGACGGCCAGCTCGAGTACCTGGGGCGCCTCGATTATCAAGTGAAAATCCGCGGCCTACGTATCGAGCTGGGTGAGATTGAGGCCGAGCTATTAGCTCAGCCGGAGGTTCGCGAGGCGGTAGTGGTCGCCCAGGAAGGCCCTAATGGCGCTAGGTTGGTGGCCTATGTGGTTCCCCAGGCCGGCAGTGAACTCGACAATAGCTCACTACGTGAGGCACTGGGGCAGCGGCTGCCGGACTATATGGTGCCGGGTGTCGTGGTCACCCTCGAGGCACTGCCGCTGAATGCCAACGGCAAGGTGGATCGTAAGGCCCTGCCCGAGCCGGAGTTGGCCAGTGGCTCGCAGTACGCGCCGCCGCAGGGCGAGGTGGAAGAAGCGCTGGCAGACATTTGGTCAGAGATACTTGGCGTCAAACAGGTGGGACGCCACGATAACTTCTTCGAGCTGGGTGGCCACTCGTTATTGGCTCTGAAAGTGCTGGAGCAAATGCGCCATCGAGGACTGACGGCAGAGGTGCGCACGCTGTTCCAATGTCCAGAGCTGGCGGCCTTTGCTCAAGCGTTGACGCAGGCACCCGAGCATACTGAGATCACCATCCCACCCAATCTGATTCCTCACGATTGTCAGGCTCTCCAGCCCGAGATGTTGACGCTGATCGAGCTCGATGCTGAAGAGATCGGCTTCATTGCAGCGGCGGTGCCCGACGGGGTCGCCAATATCCAGGATATCTACCCCCTGGCACCACTACAGGAGGGCATTCTCTTCCATCACCGGCTGCAAGAAGAAGGCGATACCTATGTGACGCCTCGACTACTGGGCTTCGATAGCCGCGAGAGGCTGGAAGCCTTTATTGCTGGCTTTAATCAGCTGATCGCCCGTCACGATATTCTGCGTACCGCAGTTCTCTGGGAAGGGCTTCGCGAACCGGTGCAGGTGGTCTGCAGGCATGCAGAACTGGTACTCGAATGGCTGGACTTGGATGGTGCCCCATCACAGAGCGTGGCCGAACAACTGGATGCCGAGGTGGATCCTGAACACCATCGCCTCGATGTTCGCCGGGCCCCCATGCTGCGAGCAGTGGCTGCCCATGATGTAGAACAAGATCGCTGGCTGCTGCAGCTTCCTAGCCACCACCTGGTCATGGATCACACCACCCTCGAGCTGCTGGTGGAAGAAATTGCCCTGATCCAACAAGGCCACGACGATGAGCTGCCTAAACCGCTGCCCTTCCGAAATTTCGTGGCCCAGGCTCGGATAGGGGTAAGCCAGGAAGAGCATGAGGCCTTCTTTTGCGAGCAGTTGGGCGATATCGAAGAACCCACGGCACCCTTCGGGCTATTGGAGGTGCGTGGCGATGGCAGCGATATCGAAGAAGTACGCGTTCCACTGGAAGCAGAGCTAGCCCAGCGTGTGCGGCAACAAGCCCAGCACCATGGTGTCAGTACGGCCAGCCTGTTCCATCTGGCCTGGGCCTTGGTGCTGAGTAAAACCACCGGACGGGATGATGTGGTATTTGGCACCGTTTTGTTTGGCCGTATGCAGGGCATCGAAGGTGCCGAGCGGGCGCTGGGGATGTTTATCAATACGCTTCCGGTGCGTATCAAAACAGGTTCCCAGAGTGTTGATAAGTGTCTACGTCACACCCACGACACTCTTTCTGAGCTAATGCATCACGAGCATGCCAGCCTCGGACTGGCTCAGCGATGCAGCGGGTTGTCTGGAGGATCGCCGCTATTCACGAGTCTGCTGAACTACCGTTACAGCGCTCTCCAGGAAGAAGGAACGCCCACCCACACCTGGGAAGGGATGGAAGTGCTGAGCGGCCAGGAGCGTACCAACTACCCCATTGGTATGGCGGTAGATGATTCGGGAGAAGGCTTCCAACTAGTAGGGCAAGTGAGCCGTACAATCGGCGCCCAGCGCCTGTGTGATTACATGTGCTCGGCCGTGGCGGGCATCGTGGAAAGCCTGCAAACGGCACCGCGGCAAGCGATAAGTGAGATCAGCCTG
This sequence comes from Halomonas socia, assembly GCF_010977575.1. GTDB lineage: Bacteria > Pseudomonadota > Gammaproteobacteria > Pseudomonadales > Halomonadaceae > Franzmannia > Franzmannia socia. The sequence goes on along the minus strand of NZ_CP048812.1, from coordinate 250,380 downwards.
CTAGGAAAGGATGAGCGGCAGTTGTTGAGCGAGTGGGGAGAGAATGCTCAACAGCCTTCCGAGGCTGCACCAGTTCATCAGTTGATCGAGCGCCAAGCGTCTGCAGCTCCAGAGTCCACGGCCCTCATCTTCGATGATCAGTTACTCAGCTATGCCGAGCTGAATGTCCGCGCCAACCAGTTGGCACACTACCTGATCGGTTTAGGCGTAACTCCCGAGACCCGAGTGGGCATTGCCATGGAGCGTTCCATGGAGATGGTGGTGGGGCTGCTAGCGATCCTCAAGGCGGGGGGCGCCTATGTGCCGCTGGATCCCGAGTACCCCTCCGAGCGGCTGGCGTTCATCGCCGACGATAGTGGCATCGAGCTGCTGCTGACCCAGCACCACTTGCGCGAGTCCTTGCCGCTAGCGGATGGCCTTAGCGTTGTTGAGTTGGATCGACTGGACGTGGCACATCACGCCTCTACCGATCCATCGGTAACACTGCACGGCGAGCACCTCGCCTATGTGATCTACACCTCGGGCTCCACCGGGAGACCCAAAGGCGCTGCCATCCGCCATGATGCCTTGACCAACTGCATGGTGTGGATGCAGGAGTCCTATCAGCTTACCGATGCCGATGCCGTACTCCACAAGGCGCCGTTCGGGTTCGATGTGTCGGTATGGGAGATTTTCTGGCCGCTGAGTGTTGGGGCACGTTTGGTGATTGCCCAGCCCGGAGACCATCGAGACCCCGAGCGCATCATCGAGCTGATCCAGCGGCACGGCGTGACCACGCTCAACTTTGTGCCCTCCATGCTCAAGGCCTTCCTGGCCTATCCCGATGTCAAGGCCAAGACACGGCTCAAGCATATCATGTGCGGCGGCGAGGCCGTTCCCGCCACGCTGCAGCAGGATGTGGCTGAGTATCTCGACGGTGCCAATCTGCATGATCTTTATGGCCCTACTGAAACTACCATCCATGTCACGCACTGGTGGTGCCGTGATGACGCTCACCGCCAAATACCCATTGGGCGACCCATTAGCGGTACTCGCACCTACGTCCTGGATGGTGAACTCAACCTGGTGCCACAGGGCGTCGCGGGAGAGTTGTACCTGGGCGGGGTAAGCCTGGCCCGTGGCTATCTCAATCGCAGTGAACTCACGGCGGAGCGGTTTGTCGCCGACCCGTTCAATGAGGGCGAGCGCCTCTATCGCACCGGCGACCTGGTGCGCTGGCGGGAGGACGGCCAGCTCGAGTACCTGGGCCGCCTCGATCATCAAGTGAAAATCCGCGGCCTGCGCATCGAACTTGGTGAGATCGAGGCCGAGCTATTGGCTCAGCCAGAGGTTCGCGAGACGGTGGTGGTGGACCAGGAAGGTCCCAGTGGTTCGAGGCTGGTGGCCTATGTGGTTCCCCAGGCTGACACTGACCTCGACTGCATCTCACTACGTGAAGCGCTGGGTCAAAAGCTACCGGATTATATGGTGCCGGGCGTCGTGGTCACCCTGGAGGCACTGCCGCTGAATGCCAATGGCAAAGTTGACCGTAAGGCATTGCCTGAGCCGGAGTTGGCCACTAGCTCTCAGTACGCGCCGCCGCAGGGCGAGGTGGAAGAAGCGCTCGTGGAGATATGGTCTGAAGTCCTTGGCATCGAAAGGGTGGGGCGTCATGACAACTTTTTCGAGCTGGGTGGCCATTCGCTGCTAGCTTTGCAAGTGCTTGAGAAAATGCGGCATCGAGGCCTGACGGCAGAGGTGCGCACGCTGTTCCAATGTCCAGAGCTGGCGGCCTTTGCTCAAGCGTTGACGCAAGCACCCGAGCATACTGATATCACCATCCCACCCAATCTGATTCCTCACGATTGTCAGGCTCTCCAGCCCGAGATGTTGACGCTAATCGAGCTCAATGCCGAAGAACTTCGTGAGATCGAAGCCGCTGTGCCCGGTGGCGCCAACAACATTCAGGACATCTACCCCCTGGCACCACTGCAGGAGGGAATTCTCTTCCACTACCGGCTGCAAGAAGAGGGCGATGCCTACGTTACCCCGCGTCTGCTTGGATTCGATAGCCGCGAGAGGCTGGAAGCCTTTATTGCCGGCTTTAACCAGTTGATCGCCCGTCACGATATTCTGCGTACCGCGGTTTTGTGGGAAGGGCTTCGCGAGCCGGTGCAGGTGGTGTACCGACAGGCTGAATTAGCCCTCGAGTGGCTGACCGTGGATATCGACTCATCACAAAGCGCCGCTGAACAACTGAATGCTAAAGTGGATCCTGTGCACCATCGCCTCGATGTACGCCGAGCACCGATGCTTCGGGCGTTGGCTGCTCACGATGCTATGCAGGGCCGATGGCTAATGCAGTTGCCCGGTCATCATTTGGTCATGGATCACACCACCCTCGAACTACTGGTGGAAGAAATTGCCCTGATCCAGCAAGGCCGCGAAGATGAACTACCCAAACCACTTCTATTCCGTAACTTTATTGCCCAGACCCGGCTAGGGGTAAGCCAGGAAGAGCATGAGGCCTTCTTCCGAGAGCAGTTGGGCGATGTTGAAGAACCGACAGCGCCCTTCGGTCTGTTAGATGTTCACGGCGATGGCAGCGAAATAGAGGAAATGCGCGTTCCTTTGGAAACGGTGCTGGCTCAGCAGGTGAGGCAACAGGCCCGGCGCCACGGTGTGAGCACGGCCAGCCTGTTCCACTTGGCTTGGGCCTTGGTGCTAAGCAAAATCACTGGGCGGAACGATGTGGTGTTTGGCACCCTTTTGTTCGGGCGTATGCAAGGCGCCGAGGGTGCAGAGCGCGCGTTAGGGATGTTTATCAATACGTTGCCCATACGCATTAAGACGGGCTCCCCAGGGCTCGATAACTGCCTGCGCCAAACCCACGATGCCCTGTCTGCGCTGTTGCGCCACGAGCATGCAAGCTTGGCCCTGGCGCAACGCTGCAGTGGTCTGCCTGGAGGAACACCGCTGTTCACAACTCTATTTAACTACCGCTATAGCCCGCCAGAGGATGCAGACTCTCAGACTAGCCCGGGCATGATTTTGTTGGATAGTCAGGAGCGCACCAACTATCCGATCACGATGTCGGTGGACGATCTAGGTAACGGCTTCCAGTTGGTAGGGCAGGTGAGCCGTATCATCGGTGCTCAGCGGCTATGTGACTACCTGAGTACAGCCATTGCAGGCATCGTAGAAAATCTGCAAGCGGCGCCTCAACAACCATTAAGTGAGATCAGCCTACTCAGAACAGACGAGCAGCTGTTGTTGAGTGAGTGGGGGGAGAATTCTCAGCAGTATTCTGACACTTCTCCAATTCATCATCTGGTTGAGTTACAGGCTGCAGCAACCCCAGAGACCGAGGCACTGGTATTCGACGATCAGTCACTCAGCTACGCTGAGCTGAATGCCCGGGCCAACCAGTTGGCCCACTATCTGATCGGTTTAGGCGTAACCCCCGAGACCCGGGTGGGCATCGCCGTGGAGCGCTCCATCGAGATGGTGGTGGGGCTGCTGGGCATCCTCAAGGCGGGGGGCGCCTATGTGCCGCTGGATCCGGATTACCCCAGCGAGCGGCTGGCCTATATGGTCGATGACAGCGGCATCGAGCTGCTACTCACCCAGCGGCGTCTTCGCGAGTCGTTGCCGGTGGCTGAGCGCCTAAGGGTTATTGAGCTGGATCGGTTGGAGATATCACACCATGCGGCGACCAACCCAGGCGTCGCTCTGCATAGCGAGCATCTCGCCTATGTGATCTACACCTCTGGCTCCACCGGGCGACCCAAGGGGGCAGCCAACCGTCACCGCGCGCTGAGCAACCGACTGGCGTGGATGCAGGATGCCTACCGGCTAACGGCCGACGACGCAGTGTTGCAGAAGACGCCATTCAGCTTCGATGTTTCCGTATGGGAGTTCTTCTGGCCGCTGATGCAGGGTGCTCGACTGGTGATGGCGCCACCAGGCGCCCATCGCGAACCGGCACAACTGGTCGAACTGATCCGTACCCACAAGATCACCACGCTGCACTTCGTGCCCTCTATGCTGCAGGCCTTCCTGGCCCATGGAGAAGTCGAGACCTGCACCAGCCTGACGCGGCTGGTATGCAGTGGCGAAGCGCTACCGGCGGAGCTGCAGAACCAAGTGTTTGCTCGCTTGCCTCACACGGCGCTCTATAACCTCTATGGCCCCACCGAAGCGGCCATCGACGTTACCCACTGGACTTGCCAAGACGATAGGCGCAACCAGGTCGCTATCGGCCAACCGATCGCTGGCATTCGCACCCATGTGCTGGACGGCGATCTCAACATGACGCCGCCCGGGGTAGCGGGTGAGCTCTACCTCGGCGGTGTTGGTCTGGCGAGGGGCTACCTGCACCGCCCTGACCTTAGCGCAGAGCGGTTTATCGCCGACCCGTTCACCGAAGGAGAACGCCTCTACCGCACCGGTGATCTGGTGCGCTGGCGGGAGGATGGCCAGCTCGAGTACCTGGGCCGCCTCGATCATCAGGTGAAGATCCGCGGCCTGCGCATCGAACTTGGCGAGATCGAAGCCGAGCTACTCTCTCAGCCAGAGATTCGCGAGGCAGTAGTGGTCGCCCAAGAAGGCCCCAATGGCTCTAAGCTCGTGGCCTATGTGGTTCCTCAGGCTGACACTGAACTCGATACCGCCGTTCTACGTGAAGCGCTGGGGCAGAAGCTACCGGACTATATGGTGCCGGGCGTCGTGGTCACCCTCGAGGCGCTGCCGCTGAATGCCAACGGCAAGGTGGATCGCAAGGCCCTGCCCGAGCCGGAGTTGGCCAGTGGCTCGCAGTACGCGCCGCCGCAGGGCGAGGTGGAAGAAGCGCTGGCAGACATTTGGTCAGAGATACTTGGCGTCAAACAGGTGGGACGCCACGATAACTTCTTCGAGCTGGGTGGCCACTCGTTATTGGCTCTGAAAGTGCTGGAGCAAATGCGGCATCGAGGCCTGACGGCAGAGGTGCGCACGCTGTTCCAATGTCCAGAGCTGGCGGCCTTTGCTCAAGCGTTGACGCAAGCACCCGAGCATACTGATATCACCATCCCACCCAATCTGATTCCTCACGATTGTCAGACTCTCCAGCCCGAGATGTTGACGCTAATCGAGCTCAATGCCGAAGAACTTCGTGAGATCGAAGCCGCTGTGCCCGGTGGCGCTAGCAATATTCAGGACATCTACCCCCTGGCACCACTACAGGAGGGCATTCTCTTCCATCACCGGCTGCAAGAAGAAGGCGATACCTATGTGACGCCTCGACTACTGGGCTTCGATAGCCGCGAGAGGCTGGAAGCCTTTATTGCCGGCTTTAACCAGCTGATCGCCCGTCACGATATTCTGCGTACTGCAGTTCTCTGGGAGAACCTGCGCGAGCCGGTGCAGGTGGTTTACCGTCATGCCGTGCTGAATATCGAATGGCCGGCCTTGCCGGATGAGGCTGTGGGTTCTGTGGCCGAGCGTTTATCCGCTCAGGTGGATCCTCAGCATCACCGCCTTGATGTGCGCCGAGCGCCTATGCTGCGTGCGGTTGCAGCTCATGATTCTGAGCAAAAGCGCTGGCTGGTACAGCTACCCAGCCACCACCTGGTCATGGATCACACCACCCTCGAGCTACTGGTGGAAGAGATCGCTTTGATCCAGCAAGGTTGCGGGGATGAACTGCTCAAGCCGATTCCATTCCGCAGCTTCGTGGCGCAGGCACGCCTGGGGGTAAGCTCAGAAAAGCATGCAGCCTTCTTCCGCGAGCAGTTGGGCGATATTGAAGAACCCACAGCCCCTTTGGGCTGTTGGAGGTACGTGGCGATGGCCGCGATATCGAAGAAGTGCGCGTTCCTTTGGACACGGAACTGGCCCAACAGGTGCGGCAACAGGCGCAGCGCCATGGCGTCAGCACGGCCAGCCTGTTCCATCTGGCCTGGGCACTGGTACTGAGCAAAACCACCGGGCGGGACGATGTGGTGTTCGGCACCGTGCTATTCGGCCGTATGCGGGGTATTGAAGGGGCCGATCGGGCACTGGGGATGTTTATCAACACCTTGCCTTTGCGCATCACAATGGGGGCTCAAACCGTCGATAAGTGCTTGCGGCAGACTCACAGCGCCCTCAGTGCGTTGTTGCACCACGAGCATGCCAGCCTCGGGCTAGCACAGCGCTGCAGTGGGGTGCCCGGGGAATGCCACTATTTACGAGCTTGCTGAACTATCGTTATAGCGCACCCCAGACAGAAAGTAGATCCATTAATGTATGGAAAGGCATGGAGTCTCTGGGAGGGCAGGAGCGTACCAACTACCCCATTGGGATGTCGGTAGATGATCTTGGAGAAGGCTTTCGACTGGTGGGGCAGGTGAGCTGCACAATCGGTGCCCAGCGCCTGTGTGATTACATGTGCTCGGCCGTGGCGGGCATCGTGGAGAGTCTGCAAGCGGGAGCTCAGCAATCACTAACGGAGATTAGTTTGCTCGGAAAAACCGAGCTGCAACTGTTGAGCGAGTGGGGAGAGAATGCTCAACAGTATTCCGAGGCTGCGTCAATCCATCACCTGATAGAGCGCCAGGCTGCGGCAACCCCAGAGGCTACGGGGCTAGTATTTGACGATCAGTCCCTCAGCTACGCCGAACTCAATACCCGTGCCAATCGTCTGTCCCACTATTTGATCGGTCTAGGCGTGCGCCCCGAGACCCGGGTAGGTATCGCCATGGAGCGCTCCATCGAAATGGTGGTAGGGCTGCTAGCGATCCTCAAGGCGGGGGGCGCCTATGTGCCGCTGGATCCCGAGTACCCCTCCGAGCGGCTGGCGTTCATCGCCGACGATAGTGGCATCGAGCTGCTGCTGACCCAACAGCATCTGCGCGACATCTTGCCGGTCGTGGGGGGCCTGAACGTTATTGAGCTGGATCAGTTGGATGTGGCGCACCATGCCTCTAGCAACCCAGCAATAGCGCTGCACGGCGCGCACCTCGCCTATGTGATCTACACCTCGGGCTCTACCGGGCGGCCCAAGGGGGCTGCCATCCGCCATGATGCCTTGAGCAACTGCATGGTGTGGATGCAGGAGACCTACCAGCTCATCGATACCGATGCCGTACTCCACAAGGCGCCGTTCGGTTTCGACGTCTCGGTGTGGGAGATTTTCTGGCCGCTGAGTGTCGGGGCACGTTTGGTGATTGCCCAGCCCGGAGACCATCGAGACCCCGAGCGCATCATCGAGCTGATCCAGCGGCACGGCGTGACCACGCTCAACTTTGTGCCCTCCATGCTCAAGGCCTTCCTGGCCTATCCCGATGTCAAGGCCAAGACACGGCTCAAGCATATCATGTGCGGCGGCGAGGCCGTTCCCGCCACGCTGCAGCAGGATGTGGCTGAGTATCTCGACGGTGCCAATCTGCATGATCTTTATGGCCCTACTGAAACTACCATCCATGTCACGCACTGGTGGTGCCGTGATGACGCTCACCGCCAAATACCCATTGGGCGACCCATTAGCGGTACTCGCACCTACGTCCTGGATGGTGAACTCAACTTGGTGCCACAGGGCGTCGCGGGAGAGTTGTACCTGGGCGGGGTAAGCCTGGCCCGTGGCTATCTCAATCGCAGTGAACTCACGGCGGAGCGGTTTGTCGCCGACCCGTTCAATGAGGGCGAGCGCCTCTATCGCACCGGCGACTTGGTGCGCTGGCGGGAGGACGGCCAGCTCGAGTACCTGGGCCGCCTCGATCATCAGGTGAAGATTCGCGGCCTACGTATCGAGTTGGGCGAGATCGAAGCCGAGCTGCTATCGCAACCGGAGGTTCGCGAGGCGGTGGTGGTGGCACAAGAAGGCCCCGGCGGCTCGAGACTAGTGGCGTATCTGGTTCCCCAGGCTACCCTTGAACTCGACACCGCCGTACTACGTGAAGCACTCGGTCAAAAGCTACCGGACTATATGGTGCCGGGAGTGCTGGTCTCGCTTGATGCACTGCCGCTGAATGCCAACGGTAAGGTAGACCGTAAGGCGCTGCCTGAGCCTCATCTAGAGGAAGTCCGAGAGTACGTGGCACCCTCTACACCAGAGGCGCACCAACTCGCCGAGATTTGGCAGCAAGTGCTTGGCGTTGAGCGGATTGGCGAAACCGACAACTTCTTTGAGTTGGGTGGAGACTCCCTGTTGAGTCTACAAGTAATGAGCTGTGTACAGGCCCTAGAGGAGCCGAGGCCTGCTTTTTCACTGCTCGATCTAATGCAGAAGCCGACCATAGCTGACCTATTGGGAAGAACGCCCGTTGAGGTCGAGCATGAAGGGGCCGTCATGCTCAACGGCGAGTGTGGCAGTCAGCCGCCGCTATTCTGCATTCATGCCGTGATGGGGACGGTTTTTGACTATCAACCGTTGGCTCGCCGCTTGCAGGGAGTATGCACGGTCTATGGCCTTCCGTGTCAGATGCTAACTGATCCTGAGCATCAAGACTCTTCCTTGGAGGCAATGGCGGACACCTATGTTGAAACGATACGCTGCATACAGCCCGTGGGGCCCTATCGGTTATTGGGATGGTCCCTTGGTGGAGCATTGGCAGCCATGATCGCGGCACGTCTTGAAAAGCAGGGACAAGACGTGAGCCAACTAGCTTTGATAGATCCCTATATACCTGGCGTTGGCCTGCACAGTGAGGATAGCTGGGAGAGAGATTTTGCTGACTTTGCATCGATAGTACTACCAGGCGTTAACCTTGAAGCGCACGATGGTAATGAAGAGAGCAACGAAGAAGCGAGTGAGGAAGAGGTTGCTATTAAGTTATCAAGGTTAATGGCGTCCTTCGATGTATCTGGTCGTGAGGGGTACGCAGCACTGGGCAGCGAGGAACTTGCTCGAATATTCTGCGTGGCTCGGCACTTGAAGCACCTTTCACTGCAGCTTGATACCTTGCCAACGTTGGGCTGTGAAGTGGATTGTTGGTGGGCATTTGGAAGAGACTGGCAGGAGCGGCAGGAGTTAGCATTCCAGTTAAATCTAACTCCTAAAACCTCAATTGAAAATCCCAATGATCACTTCTCAATTGTGGGGGATGAGGATTTGATATCTCAGGTGGTGCAGCGATTGCAAGCCAGTAGCCCCGTGTATATTGGGGAGCATGCGCCAGCTTGAGTAAAGTTTATCGCATAGCCGTAGTGGTCTTCCGCTACGGCTATGGCCTTCATCCTATCTGCTGGTTAGCGTGAGGGGTTACGTAGGGCGATGTGATTGTAAGGCCCTCACTAACGAGTTAGCAAAGCGTTGAGCGGAGGGAAGGGTTCCCGCTATCCAAAAAGAGGATGGTAGCAAGATGAAGTCTCCCCGCTGGACGCTGGGTAAATATTGCCATATTCCGCTGGTCTCGAGTCTGTTTTCGATACCTATAGGAGTTGCACTCTCAAGAACAACCAGTCTCGCTTCACCCACATTGAAAAGCTCCCGGATGCTCACTAGAGTATAGCCCCATTGATTAGTTTTTTTCGTCCATGCATTGCTTAAATCCAATTGCTTTATTACACCCTGAAACATACTGTTTTTTCCATATACACGGACATGATGTTCAGTGACCAACTGAACGATAAGAAGTGGGCGCTGTGGGGGTACGTTACTCCTCAATGATTCGAGATGAGATCGTGTGCCCGAAACCGACTGTTCCGCTTTTTCTGTTCGATTGACTGCCGTGCCAATCTCGAGAGTAAATCTTTCAAGTCTTTTCCAGGTGTTATCGCTTATATCGTTGTTATAGGGATAGGATTCTATTATAGTAATAGGCGCGATGCTACGCAGCCTTTGTCCTAGGCGAATCTGGCTAGGGGAGAGAAGTATTCGCTCAGGTGAAATGCTGCTAAGTAGTTCCATATTTGGAAAAGTCTGTGTTCCAATGTCAACGATATTGGAATCTTTGTATTCATCTCCTGTCCATGTATGGAAAGCATCAATGCTGCCCAGTAATGCAGAGTCAGGCTCAAGCGAGAGAAGGGTTTCTGCAATTGTCCAATCAAAAGCTGAGATGGAAGACGGTACGTTATCAGCCATTAATGAGCTGGCTGTTAATGAAAAACATGCGGTGCAAAAACTCAAGCTCCATTTGTTATTGAAAAATTTAAAGAGATGCACAGAAAGTCCTATAGTGATTAAACTGGGTTGGTGTTGACGTAAAATTTGTGCGTCTTTGTATGTCGACTACGTGAGTTTTAAATTTGGTAATGGCGAAGTTGAATTCAGCCCTGCCGACGCAGGGCTGAAAAAAATGATTGTTGATGGTGTTTTTAAAAGTCATATTTCATTGTCATCATAAAGTTTCGCGGCGTACCATAATAGTTGTGTCTAGTATCACCCCGAATTGAAGAGTAATATTCTTTGTCGGTCAAGTTGTTGCCAACCAGAGAAACGTCAAGCTTCTCATTGAAGCGATAACCGGCCATGGCTGAGAAAATTGTATGCCCTCCTTGATTAATACGGCCATCAGAACTTTCGGCATACATGTTGCTCACTGTATTAATGCCACCGCCAATACGCCATCCCTGATTCTGGTTGTCGCTGAAACGATAACGTGACCAAAGGTTGAAGTTATGCTCTGGTGTGTCAGGCGAAAGTGTGAGGCCTTCTGAGCTGGCATCTCTTACGAACTCTGTCTGTGTGTAGGCATAACCGGCACTAATGTCCCAGCGTGGCATCAGTTGGCCGCTGATTTCTAGTTCGAAGCCTTCACTTCTTGCTTCGCCAATAGGAATGGAAAAACCTGGATTATTAGGGTCAGAGTAGGCGCGGTTAGTATCCTCGATGCGGAAAGCTGCAGCATGCCAGTTTATGCTGCCTTCGGCATGCGAGCCCTTAATGCCTATCTCGTACTGCTCACCCTCTCTTGGCTTTATAGGAGTGTTATCGATACCTACAGCAGTTTGTGGTACAAAAATTCCAGTATAGCTAGTATATAGGTTTATATCACTATTGAGACGATAGATTAACCCGGCGTAGGGGATGAATTCGGTGCCGTCGTCACTAGACATCTCGCCACCTACGAAATTATTTGTTTCCCACCAATTTAGGCGGCCGCCTAGTGCAACGGTAACGTCATCTATAATATTGAAGCGGGCTTGGCCGTAGGTTGCATATTGCTTCGTGTTAAAACTATTTCTACCGGGTGGAGTATCGAAGTCAGGTTCAGGATAGGTATGTGTCGGTTCAAACAGGTTCTGGGGGAGAAATTGTGGATCTCCATAGATCCATTCATTACTTAAATCACTATTCTGATAGCTGGCTCCGAGTACGGCCTCGTGGGACACTCCAGCCAGCTGAAATGGCGTTCTAACCTTAGCCTCCATGTAATCGTCCTGCTTCTCAAAGTTCCATGCGAGTTGACGGATCGTAAAGTCGCCGGTATCTCGATCAGCTGGGAGCACCCCTTCACTACTTTTTCTAAGGCTCGCATCACGGTCCAGGCGGTTTGCTTTGAATGTCATTTCCCCGCCATTGGCCAAGTTATGCTCAATTTCCAAGAAATACCGCTGCGAATCTCCTGTCTGCTTGTCCCAGGTAGAACCAATATAGGTAGAGCGATCTACATTGGGTAGGGTGCCATCAGAATATGCTGGTAGACCAGAATGGGGCCTTAGCTCTTCGTCGTGTAATTGAATGCCTAGAGAAAGTGTTGTGTCAGGTGTTAAGTCATATTCAATCGTACCATAACCGACTTGGTTTTCGGAATAAACATGATCAACAAATGAACCTCTATCGTCGTAAGCGCCCACAAAACGCCCACGGACTCGTCCCTCGCTGTCTAATGCACCGGTAAGGTCCACAACGCCCCGGTATGCGTCATCCGTACCGGCAGAGAGGGAGACAGAGGCTTGGCTCTCCGCTAAAGCACGCTTGCGCACGAGGTTAATGGTGCCGCCTGGTTCACCTGAACCATGAAGAATGCCAGCAGGGCCGCGCAGCACTTCAATACGGTCGAGCAGTGCTGTGTCAAATACCCCAGCAGTTTCCCAGGCACTTCCTGAACTCTGGACTGGACTCCCATCCATAAGAAAAGAGTCAATATTATATCCTCGACTCTTGATCACGTACTGGTTCGGCCCATACTCATTTAGAGTGACCCCCGTGACATTACGCATGGCCTCAGACAATGAGGTAGCCCCTTGGTCGTCCAGGCGCTCCCGTGTTACGACACTAACTGATTGAGGTGTCTCTTTCACTGACTGTGGCATCAAGCCAATGCTGGCTCCTTCGCTTGTATAAGAGCCACTATTTTCGGTTATGCCATAGGGGAGTCGTTCTCCAGTTACCGTGATGGGCGCAAGTGCGTCCGTGTTGCTTTCGGCCTGACGTGCAGATTGTGAGTCCTGGGCAAGCCCGGCAATGGGGGAGCCACATGCTGCGGCAATGGCAACGGTGAGTAGACGCCTGTGTAGAGGGGGGGATGTCATCATTGATCTCCTATGAAGATGCCCTTGGATATATCGGTATTTCTGATTCTTAATAAGAATAATTGTTATTAGCCTTAGTATACGCATAGGTGCGACCTGTGCAACTACTTGTTACATCAAGACAACCATCGGTTGTAATGTGTCTGGTGAGCGACGCGTCTTGATAGGGCCTTCTGTGGAGCGCCCGCCACCATTCGGGGCGCTGCCTCATCCAGGGAGTGACACGTCGCTGCTTAGTAAGGTGGTGATGGATTGGGTGTCCTATGAGGTAGGCCGCTCCACCTGGAGCGGCCGGGTCATCGGGGTCTTGTCGCGTGTCAGTTGGTGCCTACCAGGGATGCAGCTGGCGTATGCACACGGGGTGTTTGCGCTGCCGGGAGCGTGGCGTCGAGCACTTCACATATCTCCTGGGTGCGTGCCGCCAAAATCGACAGCAGCGTATCGCTGAGGCCGTGGGTGGGCTCGCAGCAGCCCTGCAGGAAGATTGCCGGCTTGAAGTGGGGTGGGGTGAACACGCGGTAGTGACGATCGACGGCGAAGTCGCCGAGGTGGGGCTTGAGCGGGTCGAGCAGCGTCTTGTGCACGTCACGCCGGTAGCCTGTGGCCAGCACAACGGCGTCGAAGCTGGCCGTGTCCGTGGCGCCGCTATCCAGCTCGGTGATGTCCAGATGTACGCCGTCCGCTGTCGACTCGGCATGGGTGACTTCATGACGACGGCGGAAGCGATGGCGCGTCTCACCGGTGACCTTCTGCTGGTAGAAAACGTTGTAGATCTGCTCGATCAGTGCCAGGTCGGGGGCCGAGTAGTTGGTGCTCTTGTACTCCTGCATCAGCGCCTGGCGCTGACCGGTGGGGTTGTTGAACACATAGTCGGTGTACTCGGGGTTGAAGATTTCATTGACGAAGGGGCTGTCGTCGGAGGGTTTGAAGGCCCAGGCTCGGGTGATCAGGTCGACCTCGATGCCGGGGCGATTGTGGAGGTCGAGGAATATCTCGGCAGCGCTCTGCCCGGCGCCGACCACGGCGATGCGTCGCGTCGACTTTTGCCGCGTCAGCTCCTTGAGATAGTGGCTGGAGTGGAAGACCCTGGGGTTGTCGTAGAGCCCGGCAAAGCAGGGCGGAATATTGGGTGCGCCGCCAACGCCGATCACCAGGGAGCGCGTCAGGCGCTCGTGGTGGTTGCCGTTGGCGTCTCGCGAGCATACGCGTAGCAGCGTGATGTCATCGTCCTCGCTGTGGGGCAGCACTTCGACGACCTCTTCGCCATAGCTGCAGCGTTCCTCGAAGTGCGCCGCCACCCAGGACAGGTAGTCGTTGAACTCGTGACGGCTGGGGAAGAACGTCTGCAGGTTGATGAAGTCCTGCAGTCGGCCTTTGGCATGCAGGTAGTTCAAAAAGGTGTAGTGGCTGGAGGGCGCACGAGGGGTGACCAGGTCCTTGAGGAAGGAGATCTGCATATGGGCATGGTCGAGCATCATGTCCGGGTGCCAGGCGAAGGCGGGCTGACGTTCGATGAAGAAGGCATCCCGAGGCTGGCCGCTGTGGCCCTGCTCTTCGAGGGCGATGGCCAGGGCGATGTTGGAAGGGCCGAAGCCGATACCGATCAGGTCGTGAATACGCATGTGAATCCTCGTGGGTGTCGTGATTATCGGGCGAAGCGTGGGTCGGGTCTGGGGGCCGATCCGGGGTGAGGCGGCAGGGGCACCCAGCTGCGCTCGTTGAAGAAGTGCTCGCGTAGCTGCATGCCGAGCATGGCCCGCTTGTGCGGGAAGTCGAATGCCTTGAGATGGGCGTAACCGCAGCGCGCCAGGTTGTGGAGCATCTTGGCGTTGTCCACGCGAGGCTCGATGACCAGGCGCTGGGTGCGGCAGTCGTCCAGAAACAGATAGTGGGAGATGGAAGGCAGCCAGGCGGCGACATAGGGCGAGCCACGGAAGGCGGCTTCGCCGATCAGCAGGTGCCAGCCGCGGTCGAAGTCGTCCGCATCGTAATAGGCACCGATGCGGTCCTCCTTGGCCCAGTAGGCCTCGAAGTAGCCGAAGGGCTGGTCATCGAAGCAACCGATCAGCGGTAGGGCGTTGGGATGGCGCAGGGTTGCTTCCAAGCGTTGGCGATGTTGGGCCAGATCGCCCTGCTCCTCCCAGAAGTGGGCCACCACCGGATCGTTCATCCAGCGGTTGAAGCGCTCGAGGTCGCGTTCCAGATCGAGGACGCGAAAACTCAGGGGGGCATTCAGCCAGGGGATATGGCGCCGGTAGACGGTGCCCTCGGGCTTGGGCGGGCGGCGCGGGTGGCGCTGCCCTGCGCTCAGCACCGGCTGCTGGGGGTAGGGCAGTGGCCGAGGCGAGGGCAGCCACATGCCGGGCTGCTGCCAGAACAGCTCGGCGGGCACCCAGGGCGCCCCCTCGCTGTCATCCACCACGATGCCGGTATGGCGCAGCGCCGGATACATCGCCTCCGGCCCCTGCAGCTGCAGCCACTGTGCCTCGGGGTGAAAGGCGAAGGCGGCGTCGATGGCCGCCAGGGTGGCGTCGCGTGGTGGGGTACTGCCGGCGGGCCAGGTGAGCGCCAGCTGGCCGGCGCTTTGACCCAGCTGCCAGGTGGTGCTGTGAGGGCCGCCCTCGATGCGTAGTCGGTGGGTCTCGGCATCGTGCTCCACTCGGTACGGCACGCCATGGGGGTAGGAGACGAACTCGTTGGTTGCCGTGCGTTGCGCCGTGATATGTGGTTCTGCTTGAACGGTGGTAGACACTGCGGGGCTCCTGTCATGGGCTCGCGTAGGCAAGTGGCCTGCTCACCTTGATGACGAATGAGAATGCGCCTTGTTTAATTCTTGGGGCGTCGGTCGATAACTTTTCCGGCGTGTCGCTCGTCATCTAAGGAAATGCCCCATCCGAGTGAGGTCGCTGTGCTGCCCTATCTGATTCGTCGTTCCCGTGGGTTGATGCTGGCCGCTACGCTGGCCAGCGTAGCCGCGGGGCTATGCAGCGTGTTGCTGATCGCGCAGATCAACGCCGCCTTGACCAGCGACGCGGAGAGCCGCGCCGGCATCGCCTGGCTCTTTGCGGTGGTGGCGGTGGCATTGATGCTGAGTCGCATGTCATCGGCGGTGCTGTTCGAACGCCTGGGGCAGCACGCCCTGGCGGAGCTGCGCCGCTTCATCTCCAGGCGCGTCGCCGCCGCCGACTATCGGCATCTCGAACGGGTGGGCAGTGCCCGGGTGCAGTCGGCACTGTCGGAGCACAGCACCAACGTGGCGCAGTTTTTCGTCAGCCTGCCGGTGATCCTGACCAATACGGTGGTGGTGGTGGGGTGTCTGTGTTATCTGGCGCTGCTCTCCTGGCAGATATTCTTAATGGCCATCGCAGTGATCGGCCTGGGTTCCATCGGCTACCACCTGGCGCACCTGCGGGCGATTCGCTATCTCGACGCGGCATCGTCCGAGCAGGATCGGTTGTTCGGTCACTTCCGTGCCCTCACCGATGGCGCCAAGGAGCTGCGCCTCAATCGCCATAAGCGCAGGGCTTTCATCGGCGAGGTGCTGGAGGCCTCCATCGACGGCGTGCGACGCCTGCGCACTCGGGGCATGTCGCTGTTCGTGGTGTCGACCAGTTGGGGGCAGTTCCTGGTCTATGCCTTCATTGGCCTGGTGCTGTTCGTACTGGTGGGCGGTGGTCCGGATCAGACCCGGGTGATGACCGGTTTCGCTCTGGTGTTCGTGTTCATGGTGACGCCGCTGGAGGCGCTGCTGATGAACATCCCTCGCGCCAATCTGGCGCGTGTCTCGGCCACGCGCATCGGCGAGCTCACCGCGGATATGCCCGGGATGGAGGGCACTGCCGAGGGCACTGCACCGACCAGGCTGGAGCGCCTGGTGCTGAAGTGGGTCACCCACGGTTATTACCATGAGCAGAGCGACGACGTCTTCGAGCTGGGGCCCATCGATTTGACCTTCGAGCCCGGCGAGATCGTCTTCCTGGTGGGCGGCAACGGCAGCGGCAAGACCACCCTGGCCAAGCTGCTGGTGGGGCTCTATCCCCCGGAAGGCGGTGAGATATGGCTCAATGGCGAGCGCATCGAGGCGCATAATCGCGATGCCTACCGGCAGCTGTTCTCGGTGGTGTTCTCCGACTTTCATCTGTTCGAGCGGTTGCTGGAAGCGCCGCGTGCCGATCTCGACGAGGAGGGCAACCGCCTGTTGGCCAAGCTGCATCTGCAGCACAAGGTACGGGTCGAGAACGGCGCCTTCTCCACCCAGGCGCTGTCCCAGGGCCAGCGCAAACGCCTGGCGCTGGTGGTGGCCTATCTGGAGGATCGCCCCTTCCTGGTCTTCGACGAGTGGGCGGCGGATCAGGATCCGCTATTCAAGGAGGTGTTCTACCGCGAGGTGTTGCCGGAGTTGAAACGCATGGGCAAGGCCGTGCTGGTGATCTCCCACGACGACCGCTACTTCCCCCTCGCTGACCGGCTGGTGCGGCTGGAGAGCGGCAAGCTGTTGGCAGTTGAGGCGATGGTAGGGGCTGGAGCGGAGGTGGTGTAATCAGAATTATCATTAAGTGGGATAACGGGGCCCAGAGTGGAGCCCCGCCAGCTGTACAACATTCATGCTGCATGGGTGGTCAGCCAGCCGCGCGGCCCTTGAATGCATCGGTTGGCACACCGAATCGCTCGGAGAGCTCGCAGATCTGGCGCCAGTTCAGGGAGCGTTTACCCGCCAGGATGGCAGACACGACGGGCTGAGCACCAACTTCGGGTAAGTTGCTTTGGGTGACGCCATGTTCTTCCATGAGATAGCGGAGCACATCGACGTTGGAGACGTCCGGCATGGGACGATGCTCCTCGTCATAGGCTTCGATGACGTCACCGAGACGCGCTACCAACCCTGCCAGTGGGTGATTCTCGTCGTCACCTACCATGTCGAGCAGTTCGTCCAGGGCCTCGACCTTGGTGTCGTAATCCGCTTCACTCTCAGGTTCGCTGAGCAGGGGGCGATGTATGCCCAGTGCATTGTCGCTTGATCAAGAATGGCGTTCATGGTCAGTCCTTCCATCTGCCCTTGTCGTACTCGCTATGCTCGAGGATATCCCGGATGTAAATCCGTCTGATGCTAAAGGGCATTATCCGCGGTTACTACTTGAGCGCTGGCTCATGCTGCGTCAAGTGGCTGCCCCACCGGCAGCGGTTCGTGTTGCCGGGCGGTAAAGGAGCAAGCCCGCGGCGGCGACTGCCGCGAACGATGCCCCCGCGATGAAGGTGGCCGGGGCGCCGAACAGGCTCCACAAGGTCCCGGCAATGATGCTTGCCAGCAGTAGCGCGCCCCCACTCACCAGGTTGAATATGCCGAAGGCGGTACCGCGCAGCTCGGCAGGTGCGTTATCGGCAACAAGCTTGGAGAGCAATCCCTGGGTAAGGGCCATATGCAGGCCCCAGCATGCGGCGCCAAGGAATACCGCCCACGATGATAGCGCCATGGCCAGTATGATGTCGGCGACAATCAGTGCCGCCAGCCCCAACAGCAGCAGCGCTCGTGACGACAACCGGTCGGCCGCGATCCCCGCCGGGTAGGCGAATCCGGCGTAGACGATATTCATGATGATCATGATCGCGGGTACGTAGGCAATGGTGAGCCCGACATCCTGGGCGCGGAGGATCAGGAACGCTTCGCTGAAGCGCGCCAGGATGAATACTGCCCCCAACGCAACCACCAGCCAGAAGCGCAGTGGCAGCCGTGTGGCGTGTGCCAGTGTCAGGCGCTTTCTGGCGCCTGGGTGACGCTCTTGAGAGGTAGGTTCGTGCACCGTGAATGTCAGCAGCATCGCGATGAGCGCCGGTACCACCGCCACCCACAGCACGAGTTGGACATCGCCGGCGAGCCAGAGCATGAATAGCACCGCCAGCAGCGGACCGAGAAAGGCACCGACAGAATCCAAGGATTGGCGCAGGCCGTAAGCTGCCCCCCGCAGCCGTGGGGGGACGATATCGGCCACCAGAGCGTCACGCGGGGCGCCGCGGATACCCTTGCCGATGCGGTCGACGAAGCGTGCCCCGAATACCCACTCGACCGTCGGTGCGAGCGGAAATACCGGTTTGGTAAGTGCGCTCAGTGAGTAACCGAGCACGACGAGAAACTTACGCCTGCGAAAGAAATCGCTGATCGCCCCGGAAAAGACCTTGGTGACCGCGGCAGTCGCGGCAGAGACACCTTCGATGATTCCGATCGTCAGCATGGATGCGCCAAGCACGCTGGTCATGAAGATCGGCAGCAGGCTATGGACCAGCTCCGACGAGATATCCATGAACATCGACACCATCCCGAGTACCCAGATGCTTCTCGGCAGGGAGCGATGGGGGCTTCCCGCGGCAGCCGGTGGCTGGGGGGAGTCGGGGCTTGGTGGAGCCATGTGGATTGTTCTCCTGACGCGTACTGTCCGTCTACGCTCTCAGGTCACTCCCCTTCACGCGGCAGGATGACGGAGTGGCCTGCACCTAGCACGCCACGGCAATACGATGCTCGCCGTTGGGGTGGGGCATGACCTGCATGGGTAGGCCGTAGATGGCCTCGAGGGTGGCGTCGGTCATCATTTCCTCGGGGGCGCCGTGGGCCAGTACTCGGCCGCTGTGCAGCGCGAGCAGCTCGTCGCAGTAGCGTGAGGCCATATTGATGTCGTGGAGCACGATGATCACGCATAGCTTGAGCTCGTCGCACAGCTTGCGGATCAGTGCCAGCACCTCCATTTGATGGGAGATATCCAGCGCGGCCAGCGGTTCGTCGAGCAGCAGGAAGCGGCTCTGCTGGGCCAGCAGCATGGCCAGCCACACGCGCTGGCGCTCGCCGCCGGAGAGGGTATCCACCAGGCGGTCGGCGAAGGCTTCGGTATGGCTGAGTTCGATGGCCCGCTCGACGGCGGCTTTGTCCTCAGCCGTATGGCGACCCAGCAGGCCGTGCCAGGGGTAGCGGCCGAAGCCGATCAACTCGCGACCGATGAGATTCTCGGCACTCGGCAGGTGCTGGGGCAGATAAGCGACCCGGCGAGCGAACTCGCGTTGACCCCAGTCGTTCAAGGGGCGATCGTCGAGCCGGATCTCGCCGCGACTGACGGGCTGCTGCTGGGCGAGCAGCTTGATCAGCGTCGATTTCCCCGAACCGTTATGGCCGATCAACGCGTAGATCTTGCCCTCCTCGAAACGGTGCTCCACGGGGTGGAGCAGACAGGTGCCGTTGACCTCGAAGGTAGCGCCCTTGACCTCGAACATGATGGTTTCCTTGAGCGGGAAGTCGATCCTCACAGAGTAAACGAGAATCGTTGCTTTTATCTGTCGTGAGTGCGTAGCCGAAGAGCTTGCCAAGACCGCGTACTAGCGGCCTCTACCCTCCCAGCCAGCTGCGCAGGCGCTGGCCGGGCGATGAGACACGACTGCCAGAAGTGCGGTTGGCGTTGCCTGAGAGTTGCGCTGTGGCTTCCTTGAGCGGTGCCATAACGGCCGCGAGATGGTGATGGCAGAGCTGGCGGTTGAGGGCGGCAGGGCACTGCGCCATCAGCAGGCCACAGTGGTAGATCGCGGTGTCCAGCGGCTGGCTGACCGCCTTGAAGGGAGCGGCCTCCTGGCGGCAACGCTGCAGCTCATTGAGGAGCATGCGCAGCGTCTGCGCATCCAGCCAGCAGGGTGTGTCGTCTCTCTTGGGTGAGGTGGCCACCGAGTTCTGGATCGCCTGGAAGGAGACGTGCAGAAAAACGCATGTGTAGTAAAGCTGGGAGCGTTCCGCGGTCATAGGGCACCATAAAAAATCTCAATGAGATTGATTTGCATTCTGGTGGATGGGGATGGGTATGTCAAATATCAGAGCGAAGGCAGGCAGCCACAGTAGCAACCCATAGAGGGTGATATGGACGAGGTGAGCCAGGCGCGCCCCTAGCCGTTGGCCTTGCCCAGGCGCCAGTAGCCCATGCTGGTAACGTACTGTTTGGGCAGGCCGCACTCGTTGAGCAAGTAGCGACGCAGCTGCATGGCGACCTTGGTTTCGGCGGCGATCCAGGCATAGAAGGGCGCGTTGTCATCAAGGGTGGCAGGCTCCCATAGCGGTGCGTCGTCGTCCTCCCTGTCATCGCTGGCAGTCGATGAGGCACCCCCCCAGCGCTAGAGCCTCCTGGCGCAAATCAACGTCACGTACTGCCCGTAACAGCAGGTCGCCATGGTGGCAGGCTGGCTCGGTATCCCGAGTCAGCCAGCGCAGCTTGGCTGCCTGGGGGAGTGGCTGAACATCGTCGCTGCATGGGACTTCGATCAGCGCTTCGACCTCGGGGTAAAGGGCAGGACATCGAGGGTTTCAAGAATACCCGCCGCCGCGGGCAATGCGGTTTCATCGGCGATGATAAGAATGCGGCGCACACCCCGCGGCGGCTTCCACTCATAACCAAGCTTTGGGCCCTCTGCGTTGGCTGCCGGCGCCGTCATCGCCAGCTGGTCACCTGGGCGGGCGTGCATCGCCCAGCGCGAGGCGGGGCCATTGTCGCCGTGAAGCACGAACTCCACATCGACCTCGGAACGCTCAGGGCGTAGAGCGCGGATGGTGTAGGTGCGCATTGCGGGGCGCCGTGCATCCGGCAGGGCGCGGTAGGCGCCGTACCAGTCATGCTCTTCCAGCTTGGCGATGTTGAACAGGGCCTCGAGGCTGCCTTCGCCTTCGGGGAAGAACAGCTTGATGCGTTGATCTGGTGCATAGGTCGCCATCTGCGCGACCTGCGGGCCGCAGAAGGTGAATCTGACCAGAGACGGGCTGACTTGGGTGCGCCGGGCAAGCGTGATGGCGAAGAGTCGGTAACGCTGCTGTGCTGCCATGGTGTGTGACTCCAGGGAAAAGCGCCAATTGTAGTACAAATGTTTATCATTTAGAATTGCCTTCCATCATTCAACCCTATCGTGAGGGAAGGCTAAGAAAATGCCTCTGACAATGGCTTTGCGAGTGACCCAGCGGGTGACGGCGCTGCGCACTGCCCCGTGCGCGGCTGTTAAGCGGGATAACTCGGCGTGCTAGGTACGACGGCAATGGGTCAGAAAAAGCGCGGAGGTGCGCCAGCGCTGACCTGCTGGCTACTGAGCCTGCCGCTGGTGGTGCTGTTCTGGCTTGGCTTGGAGGCCCAGGGCGGGATGGCGCTGGGCATAAAGGCGCTGTTGTCGCCATCGTTCGAAGATGTCGATCAGCTGCTGTTGCACTATGCCTGGTGGCCAAGGCTCGCCATTGCACTGATGGCCGGCGGGGGCCTGGCGCTGGCCGGGGTATTGATGCAGCAGGTGCTGCGCAACCCGTTGGCGTCGCCTACTACGCTGGGCGTGGCCTCGGGGGCCAACCTGGCCCTGATGACGGCGACCCTGCTGGCGCCGGGACTGTTGGCCGTTGGCCGCGAGTGGGTGGCGCTGGCCGGTGGTGGGCTGGCGGTGGGGCTGGTGTTCTTGCTGGCCTGGCGGCGGGGGTTGGCGCCCATCGTGGTGGTGCTCGCGGGGCTGGTGGTCAACCTCTACCTGGGGGCACTGGCCACGGCGCTGCTGCTGTTCAACCACGAGGCGTTGTCGGGGCTGCTGATCTGGGGAGCCGGATCGCTGGCCCAGAACGGCTGGGATGGCGTGGCGATTCTCTGGCCGCGGATGGCCATCAGCTGCGTGGCGGCCTGGTTCCTCCTGCGCCCCCTGGCGGTGCTGGAGCTGGATGATGCCAGCGCCAAGAGCCTGGGGGTATCGCTCACCTATCTGCGCTTTGCCGGTATGGGGCTGGCGGTGTTCATCACCGGCAGCATCGTTAGCGTGGTGGGGATCATCGGTTTTATCGGCCTGGCGGCGCCCAATATCGTGCGCATTGCCGGAGCGCGACGTCTCGGCGAGCGCCTGCTGTGGGGCACGCTGCTGGGGGCGGTACTGCTAGCCACTACCGACCTGTTGCTGCAGAACTTCACGGGCGTGCTGCCGACGCTGATTCCCACCGGTGCAGTGACCGGTGCCCTGGGCGCGCCGCTGCTGATGTGGTTGATCCCGCGCCTGAAGCTGCAGGGCAACCGTGCCCCCCAGCCGGCTGCCGTGCTGGCCAACCGTCATCCCGCCCCGGGGCGTCTGGCCACTCGCCTGGCCATTGGGCTGCTACTGGCGACGGGGCTGGGGCTGCTGCTGGGGCAGGGGGTGAATGGCTGGTACTGGCTGTCCCCGGACAACTGGAACGTGATGCAGTGGCGCATGCCCAGGGTGATAGCGGCGGCCGCCAGTGGCTTGATGCTGGCCGTGGCCGGCACGCTGCTGCAGCGCCTCTCCGGCAATCCCATGGCCAGCCCCGAGGTGTTAGGCATCAGCGGTGGCTGTGCCATTGCCTTGATCCTGGGGATCTTCCTGTTGCCGGCGCCGACCAGCGGCATGCTGGTGGGCGTCGGTACCCTGGGCGCCCTTGCCACCTTGGTGGTGCTGGTGGCGCTCAATCGTCGCAGCGGTTTCGTGCCCGAGCGCCTGCTGCTCACCGGGGTGGCGGTTACGGCGCTGTTCGATGCGGTGCGCAGCGTGATGCTGGCGGGGGGAGATCCGCGCGGGCAGCAGGTGATCGCCTGGTTGGCGGGTTCCACCTATTACGTCGACCTGACCAGCGCCCTGGTGGTGGGGACGCTGGCCGCGCTGCTGGCGCTGTGCACCCTGCCGCTCACCCGCTGGCTGGACATCCTGCCGCTAGGGGCGCCCACCGCGTGCTCCTTGGGCATTGCCATGAACCGCGCCCGCCTGCTGCTGCTGTTGCTGGTGGCCCTGCTGACCGCCTGCGCCACCTTGGTGGTGGGGCCGCTCTCCTTCATCGGGCTGTTGGCGCCGCACATGGCCAGGCTGCTGGGGCTGTCGCGAGCCCACCAGCATCTGCTGGGAGCGGCACTGGTGGGCATGCTGCTGATGGTGCTGGCCGACTGGGTGGGCCGCCAGGTGATCTTTCCCTACGAAATACCCGCGGGCTTGGTCGCCTCGCTAATCGGCGGTGCCTACTTCATGTGGGGGCTGCGGCGCTTGTAAAGGAGGCGGGGCGGGTGAGCCGCTGCTGCGCTATCTCGAACTGGGGGGCGAGGCGCCTTACACCCCGTAAACTCGTGCGCGAGCCCGGTCCGTATTTCGTCAATTTTTGCCTCGTCTTGTCTTCGTTCGTCTGTTTTGTAAACACCCTCTTAAATTTCCACTCTTGCCAGGAGCCAAGCTCAATGGAGCTGTTCAGAATCGTATGGCGTGACTACCGCTGGGCCTTCGTCGGTGTGATATTGCTCAGCTTGGCGAGTGCTGGCCTGGGCATCGGCGTGATCGCCTTTATCAATCAGCGGCTGCTCGCGGCCTTCGCCGATCCGTGGCGGGTCTTGCCGCTGTTCCTCGGCTTGATCGTGCTGCTGCTAGTGGTAACGCTGGCCTCGCAGCTGGCCTTGACCACCCTGGGGCATTACTTCGTCTTCCGACTGCGCGGGCAGCTGATCAAGCGCATCATGGACACCGATATCGAGCGCGTCGAGCAGATCGGTGGCGCCCGCCTGCTGGCTAGCCTATCCACCGACGTGCGCTATATCACCGTGGCTTTTGTGCGCTTGCCGGAGTTGGTGCAGGGCGGGGTGCTGACGGTGGGGGCCTCGCTCTACCTTGGCTGGCTGTCGCCTACGATACTCGGGGTGACGGCACTGTGGGTCGCGGCCACCGTGGTGGTCGGGATGCGCATGGTGACCTGGGTTTACCAGCATATGGCCAAGCTCCGCGAAGTCGAGGATCGGCTCTATGCGGACTATCAGTCGGTCATCGAGGGGCGCAAGGAGTTGGCGCTCAACCGTGATCGGGCGGAACGGCTGTATCGCGAGGTCTACACGCCCAATGCCGATGCCTATCGCCACCATATCGTGCGTGGCGACACCTATCATCTCAGCGCGATCAACTGGTTCAACATCATGATGCTGGGCGCCATCGGCGTGGTGTTCTTCCTCGCCAACGGCCTGGGGTGGGCGTCGGCGCAGGTGGCCACCACCTTTTCTCTCACGCTGCTGTTTCTGAGGGCACCCTTGATCCAGGCGGTGGGTGCCGTGCCGACGCTGATCAACGCCCGGGTGGCCTTCGACAAGATCAGCAGTTTAGATCTGGCTGAGTACCGAGAGGCATTCGGGCACTCTGCGCTGCGCCATGACTGGCAGGAGCTGACCCTGGAGCAGGTCAGCTATCGCTACCCGGATGAGGAGGCACGGCCGGGCTTTGCCATTGGCCCGATCGACCTGACCTTGAAGCGCGGCGAGGTGGTGTTTCTGATCGGTGGTAACGGTAGCGGCAAATCGACCTTGGCGAGACTTCTGACCGGGCTTTACCAGCCCCAAGCGGGGTGTATCCGGGTCGATGGCAGGCCGCTGCAGGAGGAAGACTGGACACGCTATCGCCAGCATTTCTCGGCTATCTACACCGATTTCCATCTGTTCGATCGGTTGATCGGCCCAGCCGGCGAGTCGCCGGATACTGCCCTGGTGGAGGAGTGGCTAGGCGAGCTGGAAATGCAGCATAAGCTCGACTTCGAGGGCGATCGCATCACCAACATCAACCTCTCTCAGGGGCAGCGCAAGCGCCTGGCGATGCTGCTGGCGGTTGCTGAACAGCGTGATCTACTACTGCTCGACGAGTGGGCTGCCGACCAGGACCCGCAATTCCGCCGCGTCTTTTACCGTGAGCTGTTGCCGCAGCTTAGGGCGCTGGACAAAACGCTGGTGGTGATCAGCCACGACGATCACTACTTCGATCAGGCCGACCGCCTGCTGGAGATGCGAGAGGGGCAGCTCCATGAGTTGATCGGCGAGGAGCGCATTGCTGCCAGCCGTGATGCGGTGGCGCGGGTGGGGCGCCAGGCCCCGGTGTAACCTCGCCGCGATGGCCGGAGTGACGAGCGAATCAGGATGGTCAGGATCCGGTCTCGGGGGCCGCAGCCAGCTTGGCCACCAGGTGCTCGGCGAAGCGCTGTGCCGATGGCAGGGCACCGAAGCTCCACGCCGGCGGCAGGGTAAGCCAGGTGCCGTCGCGGACGCTGGGCAGGTGCTGCCATAGTGCACTGCGGCGGAGTTTTTCCTCGACGCCGGTGGGGTAGGGTTCTACCACGACCAGTCGAGCGTCGAGCTCGACCAGGCGTTCGAGGCCGACGAGACTGAACCCCCAAGC
Organism: Halomonas socia; assembly: GCF_010977575.1. Taxonomy (GTDB): domain Bacteria; phylum Pseudomonadota; class Gammaproteobacteria; order Pseudomonadales; family Halomonadaceae; genus Franzmannia; species Franzmannia socia. The sequence continues at coordinate 224,787 of NZ_CP048812.1, read as the reverse complement.
GTTGGTTGGCTCCTGCCAAGCATTCTCCAATCCCAACTGTTCCAGCACCGCCTGATATAGCGCATGTTCACCGAAGACGCGGACGTGTCGATCGTCCATGAACTGTACGATCAACAGTGGCGCGACGCGCTCGGGAAGTCGTTGGCGCAGTGTCTCGAAGCGCGTTGCGGCGTTATCGATCAGTGCTTCGGCTGCTGCCGCGCGCCCCGTCGCGTCTGCTAGCGAACGGGTCACTTCGAGGACTTCACTCCAGGTATCTTGTTGCAGGGTATAGAGGGATACGCTGTCCACTTCGGCGACTCGGCCCAGGCGTGGGGCCAGGTGGGTGAACATCGGCGAGATGAGAATCTTCGAGGGGGCGAGCTGGGCGAGTAGCTCGAGGTTGGGTTGAGAGCGTAAGCCTAGATCGATCACCCGGTCCGATAGGCGGGGCTCGGCGACCCAGTCGTGATAAGCGTCGGCCTGGGCCACGCCGCGAGGCGGCGCTTCGAGGGCCACCAAGGTTTCGGCCAGGGTCCAGTCGATGCTGGCGATGCCCTCGGCGGTGGCACCGGATGCGTCAGCCAACCCGAGCCCCGACACCAGCATGAGAGAGCCACCTAGGCGATAAAGCCGCGCGGTAAGGGAAGCAAGCATGTAGGGGTCAGTGCCTTCGCGACATCGTGCTGTGATAATGGTTGCTATTTCGATGCAGGAGTGTGCCACCACTTGAGCGAGCTGTCCATCGTGGCCGAGTGCTCCTGGGCTAGAAGCGATAGCTGAGACTGGCCAGCACGCTGCGTTCGGCGCCGAAGTAGCAGTATTCCAGCGAGTTGCAGGCGGCGACGTACTCCTCGTCGGTGAGGTTGGTGACGTTGAGGCGGGCGCGGAGGCCTTCATAGCCGAGGCGGCCCAGGTCGTAGCCGAGGGTGGCGTCGACCAGGGTGTACTCGGGCACTTTGGCGGTGTTGGCGCGGTCGGCCTGGATATCGGCGTAGTGGCGTACGCCGAGGCCGGCGTCGAGGCCCGCGAGAGCGCCGCTGTCGAAGGCGTAGTGCCCCCACAGGCTGGCCTGATGGCGCGGCGCGTAGATGGCCCGGTTACCCTGGTTGCCGTCGTCGCTGCGCTTGTATGTGATGTCGGTGTAGCTGTAGCTCGCTTGTAGGTGCAAGCGATCGGTGAGCTGCGTGTAGGCTTCCAGTTCGACACCCTGGGATTCGATCTCGCCCACTGCGCGATAGGGATCGGTCGGCTGTTCCTTGGTGGCGACGTTCTCTTGATTGATGCGGAACAGCGAGACGCTGTAACGATCCTCGCTGCCGGCGGGCTGGTACTTGAGGCCGGTTTCGAGCTGCTCGCCCTCCATGGGCGGCAGCAGGTCGCCGTCGGCATCGACGAAGCTGGTCGGGGTGAAGGCCGTGGAGTAGCTGACGTAGGGGGCCACGCCGTTGTCGAACAGATAGAGCAGGCCGGCGCGGCCGCTGAACTGGGTATCGTCCAGCTCGCTACGCTCGCCGCTGTCGAGATTGGTGTTGGTGATATCGACCCAGTCATAGCGCCCGCCGAGGGTCAGCCGCCAGTTGCCCAGGGCCATTTGATCCTGGAGGTAGACTCCGGTCTGGCGCAGTTCATGATCCTCGCGGGTGGGCGGATACATGGCGATGGGATCGGCGCCGTATTGCGGGTCGAAGGCATCGAGGTTGGGGAAGGCGCCCGAGGGCCAGTCGACCCGGTTGTCGCGCTGCTGGTAGTCGACACCCAGCAGTAGGGTATGGTCGATGAAGCTGCCGCTGAGGTCGGCTTCGAGCTGGTTGTCGAGAGTCCAGGCTTCCAGCGATTCGTCACCGCCCGCATAGTAACGGATCAGCTCGCTGCCCGAGCCCGGCGCCCAGCCGAAGCCGTAGACCTGATCCATGACCACATCGGCATTGAGGTAGCGCAGCCGTTGGCGACCCCGCCAGTCATCGTTGAAGTGGTGCTCCAGCTCATAGCCGAGCATGCGCTGGGTGCGCTTGAACCGATCGTACTCCTCTTCGCCGTCGAAGAAGTTGTTGGAGATGCGCCGGCCGTTGCGGTCGACCACGGCGCCTTCATAGGGCACGCCGGAGTGGTAGCCACCTTCGGGATCCTGCTGCAGGTAGGCGTACAGCGTCAGGCTGGTGGCATCGGTAACGTCCCAGGTCAAGGAGGGGGCGATGGCGTAGCGCTCCTCCTCGACAGGGCCGAATTGGGTGTCGGCGGCGCTGGCCAGGCCGGTCAGGCGATAGGCCACACGGTTCTCGTCGCCGAGTGGACCGGTGAGATCGAAGGCCGCGCTGCGCTGCTGGTTGTTGCCTACCGAGAGGCGCAGTTCGCCGCCGGGTTCGAATTCGGGGCGCTTGCTGGTCAGCGCCACCACCCCACCGGGGGAGGCGCGCCCGTAGAGCACCGAGGCGGGGCCGCGCACTACCTCGATGCTGTCCAGGAACCATGGATCGACACTCATCGAGCTGTAGGAGTTGCTGTCGCCCATCACTTTCAAGCCGTCGAGAAAGGTGTTGCTCAGGCTGCCGTCGGAGAAGCCGCGAAGCACCAGGTAGTCGTAGCGGTTGGAGGCACCGACCTGGTTGCTGAACACCCCAGGGGTGTAGTTAGTGGCGCGCTGTACCGTGCGCGCGCCCTGGGTGTGCATTTCCTCGCGGCTGATCAGCGACACCGCCTGGGGTGTCTCGACGAAGGGCGTCGTCACCTTGGTGGCGGCCTGCTGAGCGGTGACGGTGAGGGTGTCGAGCTGGCTGGCCTGATCGCCATTCTGGCCCCAGGCGCTGGTGGTTGCGCCAGCAGCGAGTACGGCGATGGCGAGTGACAGCTGGTGCGGTCTGAACATGGAGGCGATGTCCCCTGGCGATGATGCAATAGGATTTATGGTAATGAGAATTATTACATTGCCGAGGGGCGCATGATGTATGCGCTGCGCCAGAAGCCTTATGCGCTATGCCAGGGTGCGGACGAGGCGTCGTGGGGAAACGCCGAAGTGGCGGCGAAAGGCGGTGGTGAAATTGCTGGCATGGCGATAGCCGCAGCGCTGTGCCGTCTGCTGAACGCTGAGCCCCTGGGCCAGGTACTCCCGGGCCAGGGTCAGCCGCCGCTCGCGAAGGCAGTCGAATACCGACTGGCCGAAGGCGTGGCGAAACTTGCTGCGCAGGCTGCTGGGGCTCATCGCCGCGAGACGCGCTAGATCCTCGAGCCGGTGCGCGTCCATCGGGTGCTGCAGCAGGCGTTGGCGCACCGCCTCGAGTCGCGCCTGCTCGCCGGGCGAGAAGTCGAGTTGCCCGAATGGATGCGGTGGTGTCGTGGGTTGGGCGTGCGCCAGCAGCTGAAGTGCCAGGCCCTCCAGCAGCAGGCGCTGCGCCCCGGCGTGCCAGTGGTCGTCCAGGGCGTGCTCCAGTGAGCGCGTAAGGTGCTCGGGTAGGCGCCAGGCGCAGGGCGCCGGCGCCACCGCGGCGAGCGCCAGCTGCGGCAGCGCCGCGGCATCCTCGAGGCCCAGCGTCAGGGTGCGCAAGCGCTGGCCGGGGGCCTGGCTGGCATGCAAGGCAGGCCCCGAGCCGGCCAGCCGGATACTCATCGCCATGCCCGCACTCAGGTGGCGTTCGCTGCCTCCCACCTGCAACGTGACGCTGCCCTCCAGCACCACCAGTACCAGCAGTGCGGCCGACTGCAGCGACGAGGACGCATAGTGCTGCAGGACCTCGACGTCGGAGTGGGTCAGGCGCATGCCCGGTCGCAGGGCGAACTCCTCTACCCGGCCCTGAACCACCGGTAGGCGACCGCGGCGAGCGAAGCGGTAGGCGATCCCGAAGCGCTGCCCGTAGGCGGTGAAGTCGTCGCGACAGTAGCGCTGGCATGGGGAGGTAGGCATGGCGTGACGGTCCTCAGCGACTGGAGAGGACATGATAGAACAATAGGCGAATGATGTTTATTCGTATTTGATCGCTGGCAATACAATTCATTCGCGCCGTTCGCGTTGCTCTGCCATTCTGAGCTAACATAGGAGGTTGCGGCTAAGCGCCGTGTCTTATCTTTCAGCAAAGGGAGGAGCTAGAGTCATGCCTCATTCACTGCCCGATTTGCCTTACGCTTACGACGCGCTGGAACCGCACATCGACGCGATGACCATGGAAATTCACCATTCGCGTCACCACCAGACCTACGTCAACAACCTCAATGCCGCCCTGGAGGGCACTGGCTTCGAGGAGACGCCGGTCGATGAGCTGATCTCCAATCTCGACAAGCTTCCCGACGACAAGCGCCAGCCGGTGATCAACAACGGCGGCGGCCACTCCAACCACTCCAAGTTCTGGGAAATGATGTCTCCCCAGGGCGGTGGCCAGCCCAAGGGCCAGGTGGCAGCAGCCATCGACGAGCAGCTGGGCGGCTTCGATGACTTCAAGGATGCCTTCAAGAAGGCTGCCTTGGGCCGCTTCGGTAGCGGCTGGGCCTGGCTCAGCGTGACTCCGGAGAAAAAGCTGGTGGTTGAGAATACCCTCAACCAGGACAGCCCGCTGATGCATGGCAATACGCCGGTGCTCGGCCTGGACGTCTGGGAGCATGCGTACTATCTGAAGTTCCAGAACAAGCGCCCGGACTACATCGAGGCGTTCTTCAACGTGATCAACTGGGATGAGGTCGAGCGTCGCTACCAAGCGGCAATCGCCTGATTCTCCACTGACAGCGTAAGACTGAGCGCCGCGGCCACCTGGCCGCGGCGCTCTCTTGTGTGTTTCTCGCCACCTTTCTTGATCTCCGTTAGGGTCTCGTCGGCGTAGCCGGCTAGCCTGGCCTTGCCCGCGTACCGCCCGCCATCAGGGCGCCTGGAGCCTCGTCGACTGGCTACCGCATGCGGGGGTGCGTTTGGCCAATAGACACTATATATTGATTTCTTCATGGCGGAATTCACCAGATATGGTGTATCCTAAGAGTCGTCGGCCAAGCCATACTTGCCTTGATTTGTAAGGAAACGATAACCATGAAGATTGAGATTTACAGCAAGCCTGCCTGCGTTCAGTGCACCGCCACCTACCGCGCGATGGACAAGCAGGGGCTCGACTACGAGGTCATCGATCTGAGCCAGGACCCCAGCGCTCGCGAAACCGTGGAAGGCCTGGGCTACCGTCAGCTGCCGGTGGTGGTGGCCGGTGACGACCACTGGTCGGGCTTCCGTCCGGATCGCATTCAGGCGTTGGCGTAAATCAGGCTCGAGGTCACTGCAGGAGATCACCATGCTGGCCGAGCAGGTGCACGAACAGCCGGTTACTGAGCATGCTCGAGGAGGGCTGGTCTATTTCTCGACCAAGTCGGGCAATACCCAGCGCTTCGTCGAGAAGCTCGGGCTGCCGGCGCAGCGCATCCCGCTGAGCCGCGATGAGTCGCCGCTGCGCGTGACCCAGCCCTTTATCCTGATCACCCCCACCTACGGTGGCGGCAGCGCCGACGGTGCGGTGCCCAAGCAGGTGATTCACTTTCTCAACGATGCGCACAATCGCGGCCTGATTCGCGGCGTGATTGCGGCCGGCAATACCAACTTCGGCGCTGCCTTCGGCCTGGCCGGGCGCATCGTTGCCGACAAATGCGGCGTGCCGCTACTGTATCGATTCGAACTGCTGGGCACGCCGGACGACGTGGCCAGGGTTCAACAGGGAGTAGATGCGTTTTGGAAACGACAGCCATGAGCGAGATTCACCGGCCCGCCGGGCAGAGCGAGGGTGGACGCACGCTGGACTACCACGCCCTCAACGCCATGCTCAATCTGTATGGCCCGTCGGGCGAGCTGCAACTGGACCGCGACCGCGAAGCGGCGCGCCAGTACTTCCTGCAGCACGTCAACCAGAACACCGTGTTCTTCCACTCGCTGGAGGAGAAGCTCGACTACCTGGTCGAGGAGAGCTACTACGAGCCCCAGGTGCTCGAGCAGTACGATCGCGCCTTTATCAAGTCGCTGTTCGAGCAGGCCTACGCCTACAAGTTTCGCTTTCCGAGCTTCCTCGGCGCCTTCAAGTACTACACCAGCTATACGCTGAAGACCTTCGACGGCAAGCGCTACCTGGAGCGCTACGAGGACCGCGTGTGCATGGTGGCACTGAGCCTTGCCCGCGGCGACGAGACCCTGGCCCGGGCGCTGGTCGACGAGATCGTCAGCGGCCGCTTCCAGCCCGCCACGCCGACCTTCCTCAACTGTGGCAAGCGTCAGCGCGGCGAGCTGGTGTCGTGCTTCCTGCTGCGCATCGAGGACAACATGGAGTCCATCGGCCGCGCCATCAACTCGGCGCTGCAGCTCTCCAAGCGCGGCGGCGGGGTGGCCTTCCTGCTCAGCAACATCCGCGAGTTCGGCGCGCCGATCAAGCGCATCGAGAACCAGTCGTCGGGCATCATCCCGATCATGAAGCTGCTCGAGGACGCCTTCTCCTACGCCAACCAGCTGGGCGCGCGGCAGGGCGCCGGGGCGGTCTATCTCAACGCCCACCACCCGGACATCCTGCGTTTCCTCGACACCAAGCGCGAGAACGCCGACGAGAAGATCCGCATCAAGACGCTGTCGCTGGGCGTGACCATCCCCGACATCACCTTCGAGCTGGCCAAGCGCAACGAGGCGATGTACCTGTTCTCGCCCTACGACGTCGAGCGCGTCTATGGCGTGCCGTTCGGCGATATCAGCGTCACCGAGAAGTACCACGAGATGGTCGACGACTCGCGCATCAGCAAGTCCAAGATCAACGCCCGGGAGTTCTTCCAGATACTGGCCGAGGTGCAGTTCGAGTCGGGCTATCCCTATGTGATGTTCGAGGACAACGTCAATCGCGCCAACCCCATCGCCGGGCGCATCAACATGAGCAACCTCTGCTCGGAGATCCTCCAGGTCAATACGCCGAGCCTCTACGACGACGACCTCGGCTATCGCCACACCGGCGAGGATATCTCCTGCAACTTGGGCTCGATGAACATCGCCAAGGTGATGGACGCCGGCGATATCGGCACCAGCGTCGAGATCGCCGTGCGCGGCCTCACCGCGGTGTCGGAGATGAGCCACCTCTCCTCGGTGCCATCCATCGCCGAAGGCAACGCCCACTCCCGCGCCATCGGCCTGGGGCAGATGAACCTGCACGGCTTCCTGGCTCGCGAGCACATCTACTACGGCTCGGATGAGGGGCTGGATTTCACCAACCTCTACTTCTGCTGCGTGGCCTACCACGCCCTGCGCGCCTCCAACTGCCTGGCCATCGAGCGCGGCACAGCCTTCGCCGGCTTCGCCGACTCCGACTACGCCAGCGGCGTGTTCTTCGACAAGTACACCGAGCGCGAGTGGCAGCCGCGTACCGAGAAGGTCCGCGGGCTGTTCGAGCGTGCCGGCATCGCCATTCCTAGCCAGGCGGAGTGGCAGTCGCTCAAGGCCTCGGTGATGGAGCATGGCCTCTATAATCGCAACCTGCAGGCGGTGCCGCCGACCGGCTCAATCTCCTATATCAACCACTCTACCTCGAGCATCCACCCGGTGGCGGCCAAGATCGAGATTCGCAAGGAGGGCAAGCTGGGGCGCGTCTACTACCCGGCGCCCTATCTCAATGATGACAACCTGGCCTACTACCAGGATGCCTACGAGATCGGCCCGGAGAAGATCATCGACACCTACGCCGAGGCGTCGCAGCACGTCGACCAGGGGCTGTCGCTGACGCTGTTCTTCCCCGATACCGCCACCACGCGCGACATCAACAAGGCGCAGATCTACGCCTGGCGCAAGGGCATCAAGACGCTCTACTACGTGCGCCTGCGCCAAAGCGCCCTGGAAGGCACTGAGGTAGAGGGCTGCGTCTCCTGCAGTCTCTGATAAGCGAGCGAATCATGACTACCGCACAAACGATGCAAGACAAAGCGCCGCGCCTATCGCGGGTCGATGCCATCAACTGGAACCGCCTCCAGGACGACAAGGACCTGGAGGTATGGAACCGCCTGACCAGCAACTTCTGGCTGCCGGAGAAGGTGCCGCTGTCCAACGACATCCAGTCGTGGAATACCCTCACGCACCAGGAGCAGCAGCTGACCATCCGCGTCTTCACCGGCCTGACGCTGCTCGACACCATCCAGAGCAGCGTCGGCGCCCCGGCGCTGATGCCGGATGCGCGCACGCCCCACGAAGAAGCGGTCTACGCCAACATCGCCTTCATGGAAGCGGTGCACGCGCGCTCCTATAGTTCGATCTTCTCGACGCTGTGCACCACGCGGGACGTGGACGACGCCTTCCGCTGGAGCGAAGAGAACCCGACCCTGCAGGCCAAGTCGGATCTGATTCTCGAGCGCTACCGCGCCGACGACCCGCTGATGCGCAAGGTTGCCAGCGTGTTCCTCGAGTCGTTCCTGTTCTACTCGGGCTTCTACCTGCCGATGTACTGGTCGAGCCACGCCAAGCTGACCAACACCGCCGACCTGATCCGCCTGATCATTCGCGACGAGGCGGTACACGGCTACTACATCGGCTACAAGTTCCAGCAGGCGCTGGCCGAGGCCACACCGGAGCGCCAGGCGGCGGTCAAGGAGTACGCCTACGAGTTGCTGCTGGAGCTCTACGACAACGAGGTCAAGTACACCGAGTCGCTCTACGACGAGGTGGGGCTGAGCGAGGACGTCAAGAAGTTCCTCCACTACAATGCCAACAAGGCGCTGATGAACCTCGGCTTCGAGGCGCTGTTCCCGTCAAGCGTCACCGACGTCGACCCGACCATCCTCGCCGCGCTCTCGCCCAATGCCGACGAGAACCACGACTTCTTTTCCGGCTCCGGTTCCTCCTATGTGATCGGCAAGGCGGTGGCCACCGAGGACGAAGACTGGGCGTTCTGATGCCGCAATGGACTTGATTGCGCGCCGCGGTGAGCAAGCATCGCCGTGGCGTGTGGGTCCGGTCCGGGTATCAATGCTGGATCAGCGTTGCATCAAGCACCACCGGCACCTCGTTGCCGATGCGCTGATAGCCGAGTAGGCTCAGCACGCTGCGCAACGTGGAGTTGGCCATTATCTCCTGGCCGTCCAGCGCCACCGGCTCGGCGGTGGTCACGCGCACCGTGTTGAGGTCCTCGCGGGTGAAGCGCAGGTCCACCGGCTCCTGCTGGAGGTTGCCGTCGGCGCGCACGCTGAAGGTCAGTGTCTCGACCATCGATTCGCCGATGTCGAGGGCATCGAGGCGCTCCGGCGGCAGTTGCGTATTCAGGGTTGCCAGCGGCATGTCGGTGATGCCGGAAAGCCACGGCGGCAGCGGCCCCAGCCGATCCAGCGCGTCGGTCTGGTTGAGGCGTAGCGGTAGCGTCAGAATGCCATCCTCGGAGATATCGCCGCGCAGTTCGCGCACGCGGTGCTGATGCTCCACCGGGCCACTGTCGGTCAACTCGAAAATGGTCGCCTCGACCTGCGAGCGCTTGGGGTCGAGCTGCCAATCGGCATGGGCGGGCAGGGCGATGAGCAGGGCAAACAGGGCAAGATAGGCTTTCACATGAGTCTCCCGGTCGATGACACAGCAAAGACACGCCAGCGCCGGAAAAGTGCCCCATTCCAGCAATCTGCACGCGGCTACGCTGGCCTCACCCATCGGCATTCGCTATCATACGCCCGCGCGCTGACGCGCCCCTCCCGATGGGCCTATAGCTCAGTTGGTTAGAGCAGGGGACTCATAATCCCTTGGTCGCTGGTTCGAGTCCAGCTGGGCCCACCATTAAAATCAGGTGGTTACGTGACCAAGAGTCAATTTCCATCAATGTGTGGTTGCGGTTTGGTTGCTGATCCGCGGCAACTTTGCCACCACGCTTTCCTACCTTGCCGGATCCGCATGGGCATAGCGGCTCGTCACCGTGAGTGACGAATGGTCGAGCAGATCCCGGATGCTCGTCAGCGCCTCCCCTTTGCTCGCCAGCAGTGAGGCATAGCAGTGACGCAAATCGTGAAAGCGGATGTCAGGGTGGCCAATCTTCTCCCGGGCTTTCTCGAATGCGCCGCGCACCCTGTCGCCGGTCGTGTCAAACGGCAAGGCTTCCACCAGCGGTAGGGCTTCCTCTGTCAGGGGGATGATTCTTGGCTTCCCGTTTTTCGTCTGGTTTGGCTTGAGCACGATGCGACCGTTGTAGACGTTCCTGGATTCCAGGGCCATCAGCTCACCCCGCCTCATGCCCGTCAGCATTGCCAGCAAGATCGCCTCTCGCTCGACCTGGTAGCGTTCGGGTACCACTGCAAGCAGTTCGGCCAGCTCCTGCTCCGTCAGGTAGACATGCCGTTCATTCTTAGTGTGGTGTTTCACAAGTTAGGGCCATTAATTGCCTCGGCCTTTCTGCCGATTTAGTGATGCAGCGGCTCTGCCAACGGAAGCGATAATGTCATCCGCCGATTTTCGCCACTTGAACGGCTTGGGATCCTCGTTGTAAATCGCTAGATAATGCCGGATCGAGTCTTCCAAATCGTTCACGCTGGTGTGCGCTTGCCGCTTGATCCATTTTTCGCTGATTGTTGAGAAAAAGCGTTCCACCAAATTCAGCCAAGACGCTGAGGTCGGGGTGAAATGGATATGATAGCGTGGCCTCTCTGCCAACCAGGCTTTCACTTTATCGGTCTTGTGGGTTCCGTAATTATCCATGATGAGGTGAATATCCAGACATGTTGGCACATCCCTGTCGATGGCATTGAGGAACTCCAGAAACTCCGCACTGCGATGACGACGCTTGAGTCGCCCAATGACCTTGCCCGTTGCAATGTCCAAGGCAGCGAACAGCGATGTCGTACCATGGCGCTTGTAGTCATGGGTGTGTGTTTCAGGCTTTCCGAAGGTCAAGGGCAGTCCCGGTTGGGTCCGGTTTAGCGCTTGAATCTGGCTCTTCTCATCAACCGATAGCACTAATGCTCGGTCCGGTGGGTTCATATACAGGCCAACGATATCGTGCACTTTATCGACGAAGGCCGGGTCCGTGGAAAGTTTGAAGGTCTTCTCTTTATGTGGCTTGAGCCCGAAGGCATGCCAGATTCGCTGCACGCTGGCGGGAGAGATGCCAACGGCCTCGCTCATCTGCCGAGTACTCCAGTGGCTGGCATTATCGGGCTGGGTTTGGGTAGCGCGATCAATGACCTCCTGAACTTGTTCGTCACTGATGCTTCTCGGCCGGCCCGAGCGGGGTTCATCATTCAAACCATCAAGCCGCCACCGGCCGAAGCGGACTCGCCAGCGAGAGACAGTATGGACGCCGATACCAAGGCGCCGGGCAATGGCTGCCCCTGACTCGCCGTTGGCGCAGCCCAGGATAATCTTGGCACGAATGCGCCCATCGGAAGGGCCTTTACGTTGCCTGACTCGGCGAGCGAGCTCGGCATGCTCCCATTCGGTCAGAGTAATCGGTGTCGCGGGGCGGCCTGTCTTCATGTTTGCCTCCCAGAGTGATATGAATCGGCAGTATAGACCAAACATTATGGCTGGTACTTTTGAAACACCACACTAGTATCGGCAGCCATGTCTCACATGCCTGGAAGCCACTTCATGCTTCAACCCCTTGCCTACCAGCTTTCCGGCGTCATCACCGCCGAGGCGCCGATCGCCGTCGACTACTTCGGCATGGACCAGCGCCTGCCGCGAACGCCGCACGGCCAGGTGTTCCTGAATGGCGGCACCCTGCGCGGGCCGCTGCGCAAGGCGGGGCTGATCATGCTGATTCGCGAGCTGGCCAAGGCACAGGGCAAACCGCTAGATGGCATCTTTAAGCGCGCCGAGATGTACATGCTGGAGGAGGGGGTTGATATCACCCGTCAGGTCAACAATGAGGCGACCGGCACGTCTCACGATCCGCGTGCCGAGGCCTGAAGGAGTGGCCACTCAAGCTGTGCAGGTTGCGATTTGGTTGCTGGCTGGGTGAATTCAGTGTGAGCCATGTAGTAGATGGAGCTCTGTAACTGATTGCAATATCGAAGACCTGCGGTGCAGGCGCGATCCCCGATACGACTTGGTTGCACGTGGTATCCAAGTGACCGGTGTACTGATGCACCAGTGAGGGGCATCGCGAGGAGACAAGCATGCTGCTGCCAGCGGATGTGAGTGGCAACAAGAACGCCGTACAGGCGCTTGGCTCCTCCACCAGCTATGGCAAGCGTTGCATGCTGTGCGCGCTGCTATGGAGACCAGGGTAAAGGCCGTCAACGAGCAGGGTGGATTCGGCCAGTGGGTCTTCGATACCGTGTGCGAGCCAGCGAAAATCAGAGATGTCATAGAGAAGTGCTGCTGACATCGACGGTAGCTGGCTTCACTGCCAGCTACTGCACCGGGGGAAGTCCAATCACCGATTGCAGCGATGAAGGAATGGCAGGCCAAACGGTCTGAGCTGTTTACCAAACGGGTAATCAATCACACGGGACCCGACAGCTTCCCATGGCATGTCCATTCGTGCGCCTTAAGGAACGTTTTCACGCATTAAAAATGGACATAAACCAATAAAAAGCAATAAGATATATTGTTATTTTTATTTCCGCCTCGCCTTGAATAGGTTGGCTGGCCTAAATATTTTCTTTTGGTGTCTGTACTCAATTTTCGATAGCCTAGGCTGATGACTGAACTTGGCGGAGCGGAGCTTCATATGAATTCGAAACGAGGTATTCAGTCCTTAGAAGTAGGCTTTAGACTCATACATGCCCTGGAAAGGGCTGGACGAAGAATGCCCTTGAAATTATTAGCGGAAGAGGCTGGCATGCCTGCCAGCAAAGCTTATCTCTATCTCGTTAGCTTCCAGCGGCTGGAAATGGTTGCACAGGATCCTAGGACCGGACACTACGGCCTCGGGCCAGCTGCGCTGAGACTAGGTGCGGCAGCAATTAACCAATATGACGTGGCTAATGCCGCTGCGGTTCACATTCAGTCTTTACAGGACAGCTTTCCTCAGGCCTTTACCCTGTCGATCTGGGGTAACCACGGACCCACGATCATATATAAGTTAGATGGGCGTTACCGGTCGCCTTTTTCGGTGAAAGTGGGGTTTGTTCTGCCACTCATGACTACTGCGACAGGGAGAATGTTTATGGCACATCTTCCAGAGTCGCAGTGGAGGGTGTTAGCGGAAATCGAGGAACAACAGAGGCCCGGCCTGCTCTCAGATGTGAGTGCTGGGCTGGAAGCCATCCGCGAAAGTCGGCTTTCTATGACCGAAAGTCGCCTGCAAAGTGGGTTTTATGGTATATCCGCCCCGATTTTCGGGGCGGATGGTATGATTCATGCAGCGCTGACAGCGCTTGGGGTTAGCAGGTTCGACAACCCGATAGAAAACGTTGGATTGCAGGCCGCTCTGACGAAGGCGACGCAAGAGATCGGGAGGATGACTGGGAGTCCGGAGAAGATTCCCTGTAGCCTGCCACTATCAAGCGCCGACCGCTAATTTCAGGATGCCTGCTGCGCCGAGATCCCCGGATACTGTATCGCCGGCCCAGGCAACGAACTGGTCGGGACGCACGAGGATGAGCGATGCCCCATAGTCAACCGTTTCGTCATTCGATCCTGGCGCAGTACTTTCAACGATCGTCAACGGAATGCCCAGTGCGGTGGCGGCATCGACGAAACCGGCAGCGGCGCTTGGTTGTCCGAGAGCAATTAGCGAGAAGCCTGTTCCGAGCCGGTCATGGGTTGTCCCTCCCTCGGGGAGGGCGCGCGGCACGAGATGGTATCCGGCACGGGCGGCAAAGCTGCGTGGCCCCTTCGCATCGGCGGTGCCGTCTTGGGATCCAGCAACTATAAGAGACCCGCGGTAGTTCGGTTGGAAACTTCCAACCTCGTCCCCTGCGCCATGTGCGCGTGCAGACCAGGCGGCCTTGAATGCGGCAGGGTCAGTGGCCGGATCGTAGACTGCCAGGAACTCGCGGTCGGTCTCGATGGATTTCTCGATGAAGTCCTTCGCGGTGGACCAGAAGACCGGCCGGCGCTCGGAATCGTAGGAGGCTAGAAGCTTGGGGCCGCCCCAGCCTTCGATCTGAGCTGCGAGTTTCCAACCAAGGTTTCGAGCATCCTCGAACCCTGTGTTGATCCCGTAGCCGCCATAAGGTGGGTGATTGTGCGCAGCATCCCCCGCAATGAAAGTCCGTCTGCTACAGTAACTGTCAGCGATGGCCACGCGGCAATCCCAGAACCCGCGATGGCGGATCTTCATGTCAATAGACCGGCCGATGGCGCGTTCGACATATTCCTGGAAATCGAAGGTCTCGGGATCGGCTTCTGCAGGCAGAGGAGCATGAAAGAAAAACTCTCCTTCCAGATCGACGCGGCCGAAGAACAGCCAGTAGCCCTGAAGGTCTGGATGCAGGACATTGAAAAAGCTTTTTCCGGGATGCTTATCTAAAAGGGCATGGTGTAGAGTGTCGGACTGAAACACCAGAAGGACCATTAACCGATCATGATCGAATACGGTTTGTGTTAGCCCGACTGCTTCGCGCACCACTGATCGGCTGCCGTCGGCCCCGACGGCATAGGCTGCGCGGAATATCTCGTCGGTGTTAAAAGTACGATCACGGACCGTGACGGCTACGCCTTCGTCATCCTCACGGACATCACGCACCTCCTTTTTGGTCAGCAGTGTCACACTGTCCAGAGCGGCCGCCCGCGTACGCAGTACTTCTTCGGTCGCGTACTGCGGAAGGCGCTCATTATCGGCGCTATAATAGGGGCGGACGAGTTCACGTTTCAACCAATCGTAGTGGTGCTCGCCTAACAGTGTGCCGTAACTGGTCAACCCACCGATGCCGAAACCGGCCGGTACGGTTCGAGCTGCGCGTAGTTCAGATTCGGCGCCCCAGGCGCGAAAATGCTCCATTGTCCGTTGCGTCAGGTTCTGCCCTTTGGGGATCCGCTGCAGAGAAGGGTGCTTTTCGATCACGAGGACGGCCACGCCGCGCTGCCCCAACTCTATTGCAAGGCCCATCCCGACGGGGCCACCGCCTGAAATGATGACATCTGCATCCTGTTTGTTTCTCATCAGTTCTAAGCTTCCTCTTCAATTGTGAGTTTTGGTCTGGCCTCGCCAGTGGGGCGGACCTGTCGCAGCGTTGTGGTTATGCTTTCGGCTGCGGCCGGGACTGCCTGAGCTACGAGGGCCTGTACCTTGCATGGACAATCTTCTTGTCGCATGGTCACGCAGAGCGCGCCGGCTGGTTCTGCCGTTTCTCCAAAGATTGGTGAGGCCATAGCGACGACGCCGGGAGTGACCTCGCTGAATGCGATGGCGTAGCCGTTCCGGCGGACCGTGCGCAGCGCTGAGATCTGTTCGGAGATATGTGCTTTGCGGACTTCTTCTGGCCCTTCGGGGGCAAAGGATCCAACTATTTTGCGTGCCTTGCGGGGTTGCAGGTGGGCGAGGATCGCTCGTGCAATGGCGCCCCGGTTCATAGGCATGACGCGACCACGCGGATAGCTGCTGAGCGGAGCTAGAAGCGAAGTTTCCGAATGCACGCAGAGTATCCGATCACGGTACCAGCGTACGAGGAAGGCTGTGCAAGTAAATTGGCCGGCCAGTCTTTCGACTATCGGACGGCCAGTGACTACTAGTTTGTCGGATAGCCGGAGAAGATGATCCATTTCGACGATCTTGGGCCCAAGTGCGTAGATCCCGGTCGCACTGGATGCGAGCATTCCCGAATCGGTGAGAATTTTAAGGTAGCGGTAGAGCGTCGGGCGCGAATAACCCAGCACGGCCATCATATCTTCCGATGACCATTCGGGGCGACATTCGGTGAAAATGTCGAGGATCGACATTAGCCGTTTAAGGCTTGAAGATGAGTTTCCTTTAGCCACTGATCAACTCCTTCCAGATAGGCTCGGGATCAGTCGAGAGCGGAATGTCAGGGCCACGCCTGCGAAAATTGCTAGTAGATTGACAAGATATCCACCCCAGCCCAGCGAAAGCGGTAGTATTCCTGCCAGAGCGATCGCAGCCAAAAGTGTTCGCTCCACGATGTTAAGATGCCGAGTGAGGTAACCATAAATTGCACCGGTCGCGAACCAGACCCCGGCTACTGCCCCCGCTAGTTGCCACATAATGTCGGAGGCTTCGGCCTGCATGACCAACCCCGGTTCAAACACCATAACAAAAGGTATCAGGTAGGCGACCCAGCCCATGCGGAACGCCTGCCAGCCGGTTTTCATCGCTTCGGCACCGGCCATGGTCGCGGCGGTAAAGCTGGCCAAAGCGACCGGGGGTGTGATCATCGATAGCATCCCAAAGTAGAGCAAGAACATGTGCGCGGCGACAGGTTCGATCCCGGCACGGACAAGTGCCGGACCGATCAGGCTGGCCAGAAGCACGTAGACGCCCACGGTGGGCATCCCCATGCCCAGCACAACACTGACAAGCGCAGCGATGAGCAATAGCAGCATCAGGCTACCTTCCGCCATCGCAACCAGGCTCAGCGTCAGGGAAAACGAAAGCCCCGAGATGTTCAGTACACCGATGACCATGCCAGCCGCGGCAGAAATTATGATGATCTCGACCATACCCTTACCCGCGTCGGGAAAGGCACGAAATAGATCGCCTAGGCGGCTGCGCTTTCCACGGTAGGGCAGGAACAAAGCCAGAATGGCTAATGCCAGTGCGGCCGCAAGCGCGGCAAGTTCCGGGCGCCAGTGTAGCCCGAATAAGCCAAAGATCAGAATGACGAAGGGTACGACGAACTGCCAACCGTCCGCTAATACTTGCCGGAGTGGGCGTATCTCTACGTCCTCGGGCAGGGACATGCCGGTCGCTGCAGCATGGGCATCGACATAGAAGAAGATCGCTAGGTAATAGAGCAGTGAAGGGATCACCGCAGCCAGGATCACTGTGCCGAAAGAGATCTGGAGAAACTCCGCCATCAGGAAGGCCGCTGCACCCATGATAGGCGGAGCAAGTTGCCCACCGGTAGACGCAAGCGCCTCGATCGCTGCGGCCATGTGGGGTTTGTATCCTGCTCGGCGCATCAGTGGGAGGGTTACGCCGCCTGAGGCCGCTACGTTGGCGACCGCGCTGCCTGAGACGCTGCCAAAGAGGAAAGACGAGACGACCGCAATCTTCGCGGCTCCGCCTCTAGAACGCCCCACCAAAGCCATGGCCAAATCGTTGAAGAAGGCGCTACCGCCGGATCTAATCAGAAGCTGGCCCAAAAAGATGAACGCAAACACCATGCTGGCCGTGACCATCAGCGGAAGACCGATCAGGCCGTTGGTATCCATCACTACATAGATCGCCAGTCGGTCCCACAGGATCGGCCGCGTCATCCCGAAAGGCAGCAGATGACCCAAGGCGCCGTAGGCTAAGAACATGACAATAATGATGGTCAGTCCCGGTCCGGTTAGCCGGCGTACGGCCTCGACTGTCAGCAAGCCGATGACGAGACTTACGATCAGACCGTCCAAAGGCCTATAGACCAACTCATTGACAATCGATGGATAGGTTAAGGCGACATAGCCGGCGGCACAGAATCCTGAAAATGCCAGGACCGGATCGAGGATGCGAAGTCGTCCTGTGAAGCGGGGTGCCACTAGGAAGGTCATGCCGAGCGCGAAGGCAAGGATCGCAGCCAAGTACTGTTCAGTATAGAGGCTGAGCCCTATCCGCCGGGGCACATCGAGTGCTTGAAGAATCGCGCCGAGAGTCATGATTGTGGCCAGTGTCATAATCAGCGGGCCAAAGGAGACGAACCGTCGCGGGGAACCAGGGGACGGGGTGGTCATGGCTGTATCCATCAATCAGAAATTGGCGGAGTCCGGACTGCGTGGTGCGGACACGAAAAGGGATGGAGCCTTCCACGGACAGGCCAGTGCCATGTCCGTGGTAGGCGCAGCTTAATCGTCAGTTTTCTCTTCGGTTTTTAATACGCTGAGTGCTCCGGGGTGATAGGGCACACCGATATCGACATACATGTCCTCGGGGTCCATGCTCTGAAACGCGCCGAAGGAGTCGACAAGAGCCTGTTTGTTGTCGCGAAGGATAGTGACGATGCGAGCCATCTGTTCGTCGGGAACGTGGCTACCCGCAACCAGCATATAATCATAGGCCATGACCGGTATGGATTCGTCAATGCCAGTCAGGCCCTCGTGTGGTTCGAGGATCTCCACGTAGGCTTGGGGGATTACTTCCTGAAGGCGTGCTTTCGCCTCGTCGCCTTCAGGCAAGGGGAGAAAGCGAACGCCACCCGCGGAGGCGTCAACTTCCGTAACCTTGCCAGACCCTATGGCGAAGAAGGCTCCATCGGCTCGGCCAGCGAGGAAATCGTCTGCCCCTCGCACGACATTCGGTACCATTGTTTGTTCGATATCGGACGGCTCGATGCCGCCAGCGGCGAGTATCGCATCCACAACCCGATTGATCGTGACCTGGTTGGTGAAGCCGTAGGTAACAGAATTCCCGGCCAGGTCAGCAATAGTCTGCATATCGCTATCGTCCTGAACGAAAATACCCACCCGGAACGGATAGAGCCGCGCGGCAGGGGCAATGTTTTCAAGGGCACGCCCTTCGAAGTCTCCGCTGCCGGTGGCCGCATCGCTAATCTCAATGGCATTGGCAATGCCGAGGTCGAGTTCACCCATATCGATCAGAGGCAGGTAAGCGCTGGTACCCGAGCTCGGTTGGACGAGTGCGCCAATATCGTTTTCCGACAGGACGCGTGCAATCGCGGCTCCCATAGAGTATCCGCTGGTGCCTTGGCCCATCGTGCCGATACCCAGTTGCTGCGCCTGTGTCGCCGAAGCGAGCAAGAGCAGCGTCGCAAAAGCGGCAATTTTTGGTCTGAATAACGTCATATTTTCTCCTAATGCCTTTACAGCAGGCTTATTGTCATGTTGAGATACGATAGTATGTTCAAATCTCACATTGTGAGAAATTATCCATTAGTTTGAGGCTGAGCTGTTTTAGGCCCTTGTGTCGCGGAGAGTGCGTCATAGTCGAATAGCCAGTCGTAGCGTTGGCGGACTTTATCCGGCTCCCATTGGGCTTGAATGTACGCTCGGGCTCGCTCCGGATGCGCAAGGTCTGGATTATGGAACCGTCCTGTATTTGCGGAAGATCCTGCAATTACGGCAGCAGTGCGGGGCTGGCGTAGACTAGCATAGCGTTGTAGGGCCGTTTCGGGATGAAGGGGGGATTCGGCTAAGCAATCGGCAAGGATCCAGCCGTCCTCTATCGCCATTCCTGCGCCTTGTGCTAGAAACGGCAGGGTGGCATGGCATGCGTCGCCCAACATGGCCACACGTCCTTGGGACCAAGTCTGCAGTGGTTCCCGTTCTACTAGGGCCCACCGGAAGGGCGTCTCAAGCGCATGGATGATTTGCTGCACATGGGGGTGCCAGCCCATAAAATCGGCGGCACATT
The DNA here is from genome assembly GCF_010977575.1 of Halomonas socia. GTDB lineage: Bacteria > Pseudomonadota > Gammaproteobacteria > Pseudomonadales > Halomonadaceae > Franzmannia > Franzmannia socia. Next base: position 205,444 of record NZ_CP048812.1, on the reverse strand, counting down.
CCTCATGGGTGCCGGACTCCGACCAAGATTCGGAAGTCCAGTTATCGTTCTCGACGACACCGACGAAGTTTAGACGGGTCCCGTCCCGGACGGGATATGTGATGATATGTGCGCCTGGCCCGACCCAGTTTGCCCCGACGGGATGGCGTAGGGCGTCGGGGAGGGCCTCCATCGGGGCCAGCCCGCGCCATGCCATGAGACCGGTGAATCGGGCTTTCGGTGATTGGAAAAGCGCACTGCGCAGGGATGAATGAACCCCGTCGGCGGCGATGACTACATCACCTACTACATTTCCACTAGATGTATGAAGAATCGCGCCAGCGCTCGATTGGCTGACGTCCTTTGCAGCATGACCGAGTTGGAGTGCCCCTGGCGATAAAGCTTCTACTGCATCCACGAGAACTTGATGCAGATCGCCACGGTGCACAGTCCAATAAGGTGCGCTGAACCGTTCCCTGCAGTCTGCACCGAGATCGAAAAGCGGCCAGGTCTCGCCGGTATTCCAGAGGCGGACTTCTTTCCCCGTGGCTTCACAAACCACAGATGCCAATGCCTGTTCCAAACCCAGTGCGAGTAGTACACGACTGGCATTCGGCCCGATCTGAATACCCGCTCCGATTGGTGCGAAGGCCTCGGTGCGCTCACAGATTGTTACTTCAAATCCCTTTCTAATCAGAGCCAGCGCGGCAGTCAGTCCACCTATACCAGCCCCAGAGATAACAATTCTCATTAGCCTCCATCTCCATTAAGGTTATTCGTGATTTTTGTACATTATGCAATCATATATGACCATGTATAATTAGTCGAACAAGCGATAATGCTCAAACCAGAGTGCTTCTTCGTCCGGTTTGCAGTCCTGAATTCAAGCGATAAGCGCAGCATCGGCGGTGTTCAGTGCTCCGGATACCGCCGACAAGGTCTAGGCTCGGTGCTCAATGAGCCTACCAAGCACGAGTGCCAAAACCGGCTCTGTTCATCCCCAGCCACTGAACAGGGGCTGAATTGTCCCGGGTTCCGTAGACGCCTCCAGATCCGCTGGGCCATTGGCAGCTGTGTCGAAAGGCAAGAGAAGAGAGTGGCGTGTAGCAGCTTTAGAACGGGTATGGTGGTGTGCTTGGTCGCAGATTGCAGCGACTCTACGTTGTGTGTGTATGCAGTGTAAGTGTGCAAGTGGTTGATTTATCGACAAATTCCTGTAGCAAGCGCGGCCTGGAGTTGTCGAAAAACGGATTCAAAACCCTACGTGGTGACCAACCTGCACGGCAGTCCGCAGTGGCTCTATGGCCATCGCTACTGTACGCCCGGCGACATGAAAAACCGCATCAAGGAGCAGCAGTGGTTGTTCGCCGACCGCACCAGCTGCCATGACTGTTGGTCCAACCAGTACCGGCTGCTGCAGGCCGGCCTGGCCTACCTGCTGCTGGAGCGGCGTATCTGAAGCGCACCGCGGATGCTACGGCTCAGGTCATTACCCTGCACCTGAAGCTGCTGAGGATCGGTGGCGTGGTGATCCGAAATACCTGACGCGTCCGGCTGATGATGAGCAGTCACTACCCCGACTAGGACCTCTTCCAGAAGCTTGCACGCAAGCTGGTGCCGGGATGCGCGACACAGTGCTATCCCCGGCACGAGATAAACAACTGGGTAGGGGGCAGTACGCCTCGACGCTGTATAATCGATCGAAAAGTGACCGACTCTCGCTAAATCCAGAGTGAGATCTGGGCTGCTCACCCAGCAGGCCAACCTCGCGAAACTGGTGAAATATTCGGGCTATATCGCTGGCCTCAATGAGCTGTCCAGCCGCCGTCGACCATCAGCGCGCTGCCGGTGATCAGGCCGGCGGCGGGCGAGGCTAGAAATACCACCGGCCCCATCACGTCTTCGATCTGGCCGAGCCTTTCCAGCGGTATTTGAGCGAGCACCGCCTCACGGAAGCCGGGTTCCTGGAAGAAGGGCTGCGTCATCGGGGTTTCGATGAAGGTTGGGCAAAGGCTGTTGACGCGAATGCCGCGAGGCCCCAGTTCGACCGCCATGGCGCGGGTCATGCCTTCCACTGCGGCTTTCGAGGCGCAGTAGAGGCTGCGGTTCCTGGCGCCCACGTGCCCCATCTGCGAGGAGATGTTGATCACGCTCCCCCCTGCTGGTATTTCCTCGATCACCGTTTGGGTAAGGAAGTAGGTTGCCCGGACGTTGAGTTCCATGACCGCAGCGTAATCCTCTTCCGTGACCTGATCGATCGGCTTGGGGCGGTTGGTGCCGGCGTTGTTGACCAGGATGTCGAAGCGCCAACCCGCCAGGGCGCGGCGGGTAGCGGCCTGGTCTTGAACGTCCAGCGCCAGGCCTTCGGCTTCGTGGCCGGCAGCGCGAAGTGCGGCCACCACCTCTTCCAGCCGCTCGTGGTTGCGTGCCACCAGACCTCCCAGGGTAAGACGCGCGACCTTCCCGCTTATGCCTGTCGGATCTACGTCATGGCGTTTCGTGCAAGTATCGGGCTTTGATGATTTTAGCCATCTCACCCCGCCATGACGCCTCGTATCCGCTTCCTGTTCGTCAGGCCAGCGTTTTGCCTCGGGCTTCCTTCAGATTCTCCCTCACGGGAGACACCCTTGCCGTCGGCTAGCACTTCCCTTGCCGGGTGTGCAGGGGACTTTCACCCCCAAGTCATTCCGAGGCACCACCCTCGGAAACAGCGCCCGTTAGGCGCTGCGCGCCATGCCTGGCGCACTAAAAAATTGATTTTAAAGAAAAATCATCATCCCAACGTTGTATTCAATCAATCAATCAAAAGACAATAAGGAAAACAGTTGACAGTTTTCCGAGAGACGCCTATCTTGAAAATCAAAATTAAGAGGTAATCAAAATGGTTCAGCGTGGAGATAGGCTTTCGGTTCTCGCATACCGGGAAATTGAAGATATGATTCTCACGGGGAAGTTGAAGCCCGGAGAGCGGCTTAATGAGCATCACTTTTCAGAGAAAATTGGTGTTAGCCGAGGCCCAATTCGTGAGGCATGTCGTGCACTTGAGCGCGCTGGCCTTGTCACCGCTGTGCCGGCCAAGGGAGTATTCGTACGGGAGTTATCAGAGCGTCACTTAAACGAGGTATATGACCTCCGAGCAGTAATCACTGGACTAATGTGCCAATGCGCTGCGGAACGTGCCGACCGTGCAGCATGCCAGGAATTGCGGCAGCTGAACGATAGGATGAGAGTTGCAGCGAAAACCGGAAATCAAGCCGATTATTATAATGCCAACCTAGAATTCCATAATTATATTGCTAAATTGGCAAATAACGAAACGGCTAAGCGTGTTTACGATGATCTGGTTAAGGAAACGCACGCTCATCGCATTGCAGCAATGTCAACAGACGACTCGATTACTGAGCATGAGGCTATTATATCTGCTATTGAAGCGCGAGATGTAGATGCGTCACGCTGGCAAGGCGAGGCCCACGTCATCGCCGGAAAAAGGCGATGGAATGAAATGCGGTTGAAGAACCACACCACCAACGCTAACAGCAACTAGGAGAATTTAGTGAAAATTACTGACATCAGGGCTAGCCTGCATCGGCACGAAATTGACCTTCCTGATATAGGTAAATCCATCGAAAGTCGTATGTTTGTTTTTGTCGAGATTGATACGGACGAAGGTTTGTCAGGCTTTGGCATTACAGGCTCAATTCTGCCTTGGGCCATCATTGCCTGTATTGATGGCCACCTCAAGCCAGCTTTGCTGGGCCGAAATATCTACAATACTGAAGAAATTCACGCACATGTATGGAAGAAGCTAAATAGTCGAACCTACACAGGCGTTATATCTAATGCTTTGGCAGCAATAGATATTGCATTATGGGATATCCGCGGAAAGAGAGAGGGGCTTTCTATCCACCAATTACTTGGTGGCTATAGGGACTGGGCGACCACCTACGCAACTTTTGGCTACCCATTCTTCGATGAGCAGCAGTTAGCTGACTATGCCTTAAAATTTGTGGCAGATGGGCATAAAATGCTTAAGATGGTGGTTGGTGGTGAGCCGACTCGTACATGGAGGGATGATGTTCGTCGAGTGCATGCTACCCGTGAAGCAATTGGCCCAGATATTGATTTAATGATTGACGCTAATTGTTGGTTCAACCCTAATGATGCAAGGCTTTTAGCCCGAGGTATCGCAGACTGTAATGTTTGTTGGTTTGAAGAGCCTATTGAACAAAATGACGCAAGGGCTCTTGCGGACTTCCGCTCAAAAGTCACTATGCCTGTGGCGGCCGGACAAATGGAGGGCCATCGCTGGCGCTCGCGAGAGCTGATTGTTCATCACGCTGTCGATGTCATCCAACCAAACGTACTCTATCATGGGGGGTTCACGGAGACATTAAAAATTGCGCATATGGCCCAAGCATTCAACCTGCCCATGGCAAATGGTGGTGGTTGGCCAATCTTCAATATGCATCATTTGTGTGGCTTAATGAACGGGGGGCCGGTCGAGTTTCATTATGGCATGTGGCAGACTGGCAAGCATTTTTTCGATGGAACTCCGGAGCCAGCTGGAGGAAAGATGACACTGACTGGCCGGCCAGGTCTAGGGTTTACTCCTAATTACGACGCCCTTGATAATGGAAGAATAACTGACCCTAAAGAGAGCCTGTTATCAGGGCGGGACAGTCACGGTTATCTACTTAGGGAGGCCATAGAAAAACAGCATACTTAACAAGCTAACGAGAATGCATTTATAGATTATCGGAGAACGCTATGATATCAATAAAAACTAATACTATAATGGCTGCTACTACTGTAACTTTTGCTTTTGCTATGTCAGTGAGTACTGCTATAGCAGACGAAAAATTTGTGCCGGATAGCACACCGACAATCATCGTACCATTCGGTGCGGGTGGTGGAAGCGACATCCTTGCACGTACTATCGCTAATGTTATTGATCAACTCGAACTTCTCCCGACTAACATTCAAGTTGAAAACCATCCTGGTGGTAGTGGGGCACGTGGCTACAACTATATTGCTGAGCAACGTGGAGATCCCTACACTATCGGGACAGTTAGCGTCAGCTTTTTCACTACTCCATTACTTGGTTCCTCACCAGTAGATTATAGGGACTTCACACCTATCGCAGCAATCGCAATGTCCCCATATATTGTCGCTGTTCCTGAAGGTTCAGATATTAATGACATCGCTGACCTTAAATCCCGAGAACGACTTACGACTGGAACCCCTGGAGTTGTATCTGATGCGTCGCTACTTTCGCAACTGATGCAGGAACAATCAGGTGCGACAATTGATGCAGTGCCATTTGATGGTGTTGGAGAGGTATTGTCTGCAATGCTTGGAGGTCATATTGATTTCATGTTCGGAAACCCAGGAGAAATAGAGCCGCAACTTGAAGCTGGAACTCTACGAGCTCTTGCTGTCAGTACTGATGAGCGGCTGCCGTCTTTTCCCGAAGTTCCAACACTTGAAGAGAGTGGTTACGATATAGAGCATGTCCAGTTGCGTGGTATTGTGATGCCCATGGAAATTTCTGATCATGCTGTTTCTTACTGGGAAGATATATTCCGCCAAGTCGCAGAGAGCGATGCTTGGGAGGAAGAATACTTGAACCGCTTTGGCGACGTACCACGTTTTGTCGGTAGTGAGGAGTTTTCAGGCATACTTGAAGAAACTAACGATCTGTATGCCAGAATGATGAATGAATTAGACATCGAGCAGTAATGAGTAGGGGTGCTGCATATTTGTGGCACCTGCTAGTTCAGGAGGAGCGATGAATCATGCGCAGTATTGATGTGATATTCGCCACCGCGACCATGGTGCTCGGTATTTATATAGTTTATGGGGCTATTGGATATGGGTACGAAACTCGAGGTAGCCCGGGAGCCGGGTTTTTCCCATTTTGGACTGGAATTGGAATAATTGTTTTAAGTGCGGTAAATGTTTTAAGGGGCCTTAGAGGAATAGAGATTTTTTCTGACAACTTCGATAGCATTGGACTTTTTAAGACCGCTGGAATAGCAGTGGCAATTGTAGTTTTTATCCTCATCGCTCCTTATTTTGGAATGCTTCTCGCCAGTGGTTTCCTCGTGATAGCCATCGGTTACATTATCCAACCAAAAATGCGCGCCACATATGCTTATAAACTGGGGACAATCGGAGTTATATTTCCCTTTTCCGCTTACTTGATTTTTTCCGTTTTCCTCAATGTGAACCTTGTGACCGGTGTACTGGGGTTTTGATCATGAAACGCAGTTAGGGAGATCCTAAATGATAGAAAGTCTCGAGCTTCTGGCTGGCGGCGTTGTCAACGCAGCCGCCCCCGCACTGCTTTTTGCAACTTTCATCGGGGTTCTTATCGGTCTTATGGTCGGCGTACTCCCCGGCTTGGGACCGGCTGCTGGTGTCGCGATCATGTTACCAGTAGCGATTAGCTTCGGTGGTACGGCTGCAATAGCAGCATTAGCCGGCATATACTTTGGCGCAATGTTTGGAGGTGCGGTAACCTCTATACTCCTTGGTATACCAGGGGATGCGCCTTCCGTTATGACCGTTATTGACGGTAATGCTATGGCAAAAAAGGGAGAGGCTGGCCGGGCCCTCGGAATGAACGTTTTCGCATCTTTTGTCGGGGGGAGCATTGGCATTATTTTTCTCGCTCTCCTTTCCGTGCCTATCGCTAGCGCGGCTCTAGCATTTGGACCGACGGAAATGACGGCGTTGATGTGCTTTGCACTATCCTTGGTCAGCGTCCTAGGAGGGCGAAATATGGTCAAGGCTTTTGTATCGCTCTTTATAGGAATGTGGATTGGAATGATTGGCCTTGACCCGATTGGTGGTCCGGTCAGATATACACAAGGTTCTATACATTTTTTTGATGGTATTGATTTTACCATAGTAGCAGTTGGGCTTTTTGGGTTCTCGGCAATGTTCATAAGCCTTTCATCAGAGCTGCGCGGAAGTCTTCAAAAACACTCATTTTTGTCGTTAATGCCAAATATTGCAGATATAGTTAAGTGTAAAGTAATACTTGTAATGGGGTCTATAGTCGGTTTTTTCATCGGTGTCATACCTGGTGTGGGCGCTACTGCCTCGACCATGCTATCATACGGACTTGCCAAGAAAACTTCACGAAACCCAGATGAGTTCGGACAAGGTGCCATAGGTGGAGTTGCGGCGCCAGAGGCAGCAAACAATGCATCTTCTTACGCCTCTATGATCCCATTGTTTACTCTTGGGATACCGGGCTCGGCTACGACAGCAGTCCTTCTTGGTGGGCTGCTGATGATTGGTTTACAGCCGGGGCCTCTCCTCTTTGTTAATGAGCCGGAGTTCGTTTGGACAGTGTTCGGTACCTTCTGGACAGGAAATATTATGCTCGTCATCCTTACTTTACTGCTAACTCCTTTTCTTGCAAGTATCGTATTTGTCTCGAGAGCGCTTTTATATCCAGTGGTAATTGGCATCGTCATATTTGGGGTTTACTCGATAAATTATTCGACTATAGATGTCGGAACAGCACTGGTAGCAGGAATCATAGGGTATCTCATGCTAAAGCTGGGATACACACCGGTGCCGCTTATTCTTGGTCTTGTTCTTGGGCCGCTACTGGAGCGAGGGGTTCGCCGGACTCTCATCTCTTCTCAAGGTGATCCTTCTGTGTTCATTGAACGTCCCATCTCCATAGTGCTTCTCTTCCTGACGATAGTTGTGATATGCATGCCGCTAGTCAAGCGGGGCGTTCGAATAGTCTTTACGCGTCTTCAGGCCAGTAAACGGCGACTTCAATGACTTGGATTCATATAAGTCGAGTAGACCGGGAGATTGTTAATCTTGCCTCTCGTAGAGCCTACGTGTAGGGTCCCGGATGATCAAATCGCCTATAGAAGTTATTCTCTGCTAAGTGCCTAATCGGAAATTTTCGTGTAGTGTTGGCGTCTGGATCACTGACACGGATGAGCCCATGGCAAGGCGCCGCTTTGTTGCCCCTCTCACGGAGTCTGAACAGCAGATGCTGACCTCCTGCGTATTCCGGGCCATCGTGACCGCCCGTTCCGATCTATCGTGACCGGCCATTCCGTTTCATCGTGACCGATTTCGGCCTCCTTTCCGGAATCCGCGGTCACGATGCCGGAATCATCGGTCACGTTCCCGGAATCTCACCTAACTCGCCGGAATAATTCGGACTTTTACGGCATATCCCTCCTTTGCCTTTGCCCCTGGAGGGGGACATGCCAACACCGAGGATTCCCATGCGAACCATCACCGAGGTGTTGCGCCTCAAGTACGACGCCGGGCTCAGCCACGAGAAGATTGCGCGGGCTTGTGGCCTCTCCAAGGGCGTGGTCAGCAAGTACGTTAACCTGGCGCAAGTCGCCGGCATCACTTGGCCGCTGCCGGACGGCACCGACGAGACGGCACTGGAGGGTAAGCGAACGGGCATCACCGCTTGTCAATGATCAGGCGGTATGCTGCCAATTGTGGAGCAGGAGTTCGTGTATCTTGCTGGCCTTGTGCGTCGGCAGCGACTGGGCCTCGCGTTCTATCTGGTAGAGCTGGCCGATCAGGTCGATGGCCTGCCCGGCGATCTGGCTCTTGTCGGCCACGTGCAGGTCGACGAACTTGCGTCGCGCGTGGGCCATGCAGCCGATCTCGGTCACGCCCTTGGCAAAGCTCTGCTTGTAGCCGCTGTAGCCATCGCAGATCAGCTTGCCCCGCCAGTCGCCGAGGAAGTCGCGAGCATGTTGACCGCCGCGCCCTTCGGTGAAGTCGTAGACCACCGCCTTCAACCCGGCGTAGGGCGTGGTGGCATAGGCCCAGAGGTAGGCGCGGTGGGTCTTCTTCTTGCCCGGCGCCAACATTGGCACCGGGGTCTCGTCGGCATGCAGTACCGGCTCGGCAAGCAGAAGGTCGCGTAGGGCATCGACCAGCGGCTGGAGCCGCACCCCGCAGATGCCGACCCACTCGCCCAGGGTGGAACGCGGAATCGGCACGCCGGCACGGGCAAAGATCTGCTCCTGGCGATAGAGCGGCAGATGATCGGCGTATTTGGCGATCAGCACCTGGGCCAGCAGGCTGGCGGTGGGGATGCCCTTGTCGATGATCTGTGCCGGCATCGGCGCCTGGGTCAGCGTCTCGCACTGGTCGCAGACCCACTTGCCGCGGATATGACGCTCGACGTGGAACACGCCCGGCGTGTAGTCGAGCTTCTCGCTGATATCCTCACCGATGCGCCGCAGTTGGCAACCGCAGTCACAGTGCTCGCTCTCCGGGTCATGGCGGATCTCGGTGCGCGGCAGCTCAGGGGGCAAGGGGGCGCGCTTGGGCGTCTTCTTGGTTGCCGGTGGCGCGTCGGGCGTGACCAGATTTTCCAGCTCAGTCTCGATGGCGGCGATGTCGGCATCCACCACCTCATCCAGCAGATTGATTTGCAGGAGGTTGAGCTGTTCACTGCGCTTGCCGAACGCGTGGCGCTTGAGCAGTGCCAGTTCATAGGTCAGTTCTGGTTGACCTGCTCGGTGTGACGCAGCGTTTTCTGGCTCTGCTCCAGTGCCTGCCCCTGCTGCTCGACCTGCGACATCAACGCCGCCGCCAGGTGGCGGAGCTGATCGGGGGACAGCTGGGATAGATCGGATGGCGCGTTCATCTGGCGAGTATGCCAGCTGCCGGAGGAAAGCGGGATTGGCGCATCATCGAATACCCAGCCACTGACTTCTGTGCCATTCATTGCAGGTGCGCTTCAGACCACCGAGATCTCACCGCCGACGCCGAGGCGCTGCCAGGGCAGGCCTTGTACCAGCGCCGTCACTTGCTCGGGACAGAGCTCGACGCGATCGCCGTGCCAGTTGCCAGCCCAGTGAAACTTGCCCTGGTTCAGACGCCGAGCGCACAGCCAGACTCCCAGGCCATCGTGAACCAACACCTTCATCCGATTGCCTCGGCGGTTGGCGAACAGATACGCGCAGTGCGGCCGGGCAGCGCCGAACACTTTTACTACCCGGGCCAGTGCAGTATCGGGACCGGCGCGCATATCTAGCGGTTCGGTGGCCAGCCAGATTTCGTCGATGCGAATCATCACAACAGCCCCTTCAACCACTGCGCGCACTGCGCCGCCTCGACCACTGGCCAATGCACGGTGATCGTGCCGCGCGCCGAGGGCACCTCGATACGAATTTCCGCGGAGGCAGTGGCCGACATGGGAAGATCAGGCGCTGGGGGCGGCACCGAGAGTGGTACGAAGTCCGGAACGGCCGGCAACTGGCTCTGACGCCTGGCCTTGCGGATCCAGGTCTGGACGAGGTTGGTGTTGAGCCCGTGCTGCAGCGCTACCTGAGCGATCGAGGCATCGCCCTGCAGGCACGCCGTCACGATCTTGGCTCTGAACTCAGGCGTATAGCGGCGACATCTGCGTATCTCACGCTCGGTGCTTAGGGTAGTCATCGTTAGTGTGGTGTTTCAAAAGTACCAGCCATAATGTTTGGTCTATACTGCCGATTCATATCACTCTGGGAGGCAAACATGAAGACAGGCCGCCCCGCGACACCGATTACTCTGACCGAATGGGAGCATGCCGAGCTCGCTCGCCGAGTCAGGCAACGTAAAGGCCCTTCCGATGGGCGCATTCGTGCCAAGATTATCCTGGGCTGCGCCAACGGCGAGTCAGGGGCAGCCATTGCCCGGCGCCTTGGTATCGGCGTCCATACTGTCTCTCGCTGGCGAGTCCGCTTCGGCCGGTGGCGGCTTGATGGTTTGAATGATGAACCCCGCTCGGGCCGGCCGAGAAGCATCAGTGACGAACAAGTTCAGGAGGTCATTGATCGCGCTACCCAAACCCAGCCCGATAATGCCAGCCACTGGAGTACTCGGCAGATGAGCGAGGCCGTTGGCATCTCTCCCGCCAGCGTGCAGCGAATCTGGCATGCCTTCGGGCTCAAGCCACATAAAGAGAAGACCTTCAAACTTTCACGGACCCGGCCTTCGTTGATAAAGTGCACGATATCGTTGGCCTGTATATGAACGGCTCTTCACTTATTTCAGTGGGTTGGGAGTCATTTCCAGCCCACCGAAATGAAACAGTATCGCCGTCTTGAAGCGCTCTTTGTTGCGGTAGCCCTTAGCCCTGACTCTCAGGCCCCGGATCCTGCCGTTCAGCGCCTCGGCCAGACCGTTGGAAGCCTTCAGCCGCATGGCGTTGAGAATGCCCCAAAGCTTCTCTTCCACTTGCTCGGCAGCGGTCATTACCGGCCGAATATCAGACGCCTTGGCCAACCGAATCCACTCTTGCCAAGCGGCGCGGGCACCTCGCACGCGATTACCCTTCCAGATATTCCGAGCCTTTTCCTTGAGGTACCACGCGATCGTGGTATTCGAAAATTGGCTCGATAGCCAGTTGAGAGTGGATCGCTCTCGCTCATCGAGCCGATCTCGGCGCTTCAGCCAAGAGTAGCGCGACTGGTGGGCTGTCCGGCGTAGAGAGGCGTCTACTGAATGGAGTTCAGACTTGCGCGTCGCATTAAGCGCATCGTTCAGGGGCTGGGCGATATGAAAGTGGTCGAAGGCGATCTTGCGGTAGGCCTTCTCAACATGGACAAACGTGGCCTTGCGATAGGCAGGGCTCATGTCCATTGAGACGGATTCGATACTCGCGCGTTGCGCTTCCGTGAGCGCCAAATAGCATCGCGACAGGCTGTCGGCTGATTTTCCATCTTCGACGACAATCACCTGCCCTTGGTGATTCGAGAGGATGGTGACGTAGTCGTGCCCCTTGCGAAACGCGGTCTCATCCACCGACAGAAAGCGCACATCCGGGGATGCCCTCGTTGCCAGGCCTCTCCGGACCGCTCGCTTCATGATGCCGTCAATCGCGGTGCAACTCAGTTGCAATCGCCGACTGACGGCCTGGATCGATGCCTCCTTCAGCCATTGAATGACAAGGGCCTCAAAAAGCGCGGTGTAGCGACTGTTGCCTTCTGCCCAGGGCACCTGGATCGTCCGGCAGCCGTGCTCTGGACAGCGGACACGAGGCACATCCGCCACAACCTTGGTCTGGAACTGGCAGGTGTCAAGATGACGCCACTGGCGGCGGCGCTTGTCATACCGCGGCGCAGGTTGATCACACTGAGGGCAGCACAGCTGTGCAGAGGCACCGCACTCGACCAGCACCTCGACTAAGCCACTACTCTCATCAAGGTCCACCTTACTGACGAACCACGGAGTAGAAAGGCCGAGAATACGTTCATAGAGCTGGTTCTGATCCATGGTCTCCCCATCAAAGCGCGATCATGACAGGGCTATGGTGGAAGAACGCGGGGCTAGATGGAACCAGCACCCACTACATTAGGTGATGCCCCATATGAACCCACCGGACCGAGCATTAGTGCTATCGGTTGATGAGAAGAGCCAGATTCAAGCGCTAAACCGGACCCAACCGGGACTGCCCTTGACCTTCGGAAAGCCTGAAACACACACCCATGACTACAAGCGCCATGGTACGACATCGCTGTTCGCTGCCTTGGACATTGCAACGGGCAAGGTCATTGGGCGACTCAAGCGTCGCCATCGCAGTGCGGAGTTTCTGGAGTTCCTCAATGCCATCGACAGGGATGTGCCAACATGTCTGGATATTCACCTCATCATGGATAATTACGGAACCCACAAGACCGATAAAGTGAAAGCCTGGTTGGCAGAGAGGCCACGCTATCATATCCATTTCACCCCGACCTCAGCGTCTTGGCTGAATTTGGTGGAACGCTTTTTCTCAACAATCAGCGAAAAATGGATCAAGCGGCAAGCGCACACCAGCGTGAACGATTTGGAAGACTCGATCCGGCATTATCTAGCGATTTACAACGAGGATCCCAAGCCGTTCAAGTGGCGAAAATCGGCGGATGACATTATCGCTTCCGTTGGCAGAGCCGCTGCATCACTAAATCGGCAGAAAGGCCGAGGCAATTAATGACCCTAACTTGTGAAACACCACATTAGGTGCCCACTTAACAATAGATGGGCACCTACCGTTACAGAAGCCGAGCCTTGGCGGTAGATGGGGTCACCGGCCGAGGCGCGACTGTTTCCCGCCAAGACGCTGCCGGTGCGCTTCTCGGCGCCGGACTACTTCCAGGTCCACCAGGCGCTCAAGCGCAAGGGCGTGACCCTGCAGCTGCTCTGGGCAGAATACGTGGAGGTCCAAGGCGACAAGGCGCACCGCTACAGCCAGTTCTGCCATCACTACCGAGCCTGGCGTGAACGTCAGCGGCGCAGCATGCGTCAGGTCCACCGCGCCGGCGAGAAGCTGTTTATCGACTACTGCGGCCCGACCGTGCCGATCATCAACCAGGCCACCGGCGAGGTGCGCAACGCCCATGTGTTCGTCGCCGTACTGGGCGCGTCCAGCTACACCTTCGCCGAGGCTACCTGGAGCCAGGCACTGCCCGACTGGATCGCGTCTCATCTGCGCACCTTCCAGTTCCTGGGTGGGGTGCCCGAGCTGCTCGTCCCCGACAACCTGAAGAGCGCCGTGACGCGGGCGTGTCGCTACGAGAGCCAGCTCAATGCGACCTATGCGGAGATGGCCCGCCACTAGTCAGGTCGCGGTGCTGCTGGCGCGGCCCTACAAGCCCAAGGACAAGGCGGAGGCCGAGGTGGAAGGTGTGGCTACTCAAGCTGTGCAGGTTGCGATTTGGTTGCTGATGGGGTGAATCCAGTGCAAACCATGTAACAGGTGGACGTCCGTAACCGCCTGAAATACCGAAGACATGCGTTGCAGGCGCGGTCCCCGATACGGTATGGTTGCACTCATAATCCCTTGGTCGCTGGTTCGAGTCCAGCTGGGCCCACCATGTAATCAAACATTTACGTATCCTTTTCCCCGCCTTCTGGCTGTACTTGTGGTGCAGTGTCCACAATGTGTCCACGCTTGGCCTTGTGGCCGATTTCACCGCTTCGCTGCTGAGATGATCTAGGGACAGGTGCGCGTAGCGCATGATCATCTGAATGCTCTGATGACCTAAGATATTCTTAAGCGTCAGCAAGTTCCCGCCGTTCATCATGAAATGGCTGGCGAAGGTGCGCCGAAGCATATGGGTACGCTGTCCCCTGGCATATCGATGCAGGCATGTTCGAGGGCGTTGGTGAAGCTCTGGTAGTCGTCGTTCGGAAAGAATCGGCCGACGCTGGGGCCGTGTGTCTTGAGGCGGTAGTAGAGATTCCGGTCGATAGGATGAAGCGGTTGCGGCCGCTCTTGGTGCCGACGTAGTTAACGCGGGCGTTGCGCCCGCTTATCGCTGCAAGTCAGTTTTCGTAGCTGGCTGGTCAGCGAGTGGCGGATGTGTTGTGGATCACACCGTCGACCAAGTGATCCTCAAGTGCGGCAATGATACCGCTGTTGTAGAGCGCTTCGCGCAGCAGCAGAGCACCGCTATCGCTGGATGCGCTATGACCGCTCATCTCGACGCGATTGACCCATTGCGGGAGGGTGTCCAGGTGGATAGGCTTTCACCCATGACTAGTAGTCCTCTTGAATCGTGTTCCGGCAGGCACGCCTTGATTCTGCAAGAGAAATTTCTCGCCATCTTATTTTCTATCTCAGCCTGGTGAATGAGGTGGAATCAGGCTGGCTGCTCAAGACGAATCGACCAATGTAGTTAGCTCAAGAATAGGTGCTGGGCTCCTTCATCAACACATCGACCATACACTGGCGAAAGACTTCTGCTGAGCGGGAACTGTGATGCTTACTTGTGCAGAGATAGAACTGACTTTCGTAGCTCGGGGTATCAGGCAGGAGCATGCGCATCAGGTTGGTGTTGACCCAGTAATCGGCAAAGTGTTCTGGCAGGTAACCAATGTAGCGCCCACTGAGTATCAGTAGAGCATTGCTTTCCATGTGCGAAACGGTGGGGCCTTCAGCGGTGAAACGTGGATTATCGATTGAGGGCAAGGAGGCATAACTCTTGTCCGTCAATGTCGTCCGCTGCAGGGCGTCCAGGATACGAGCCGGGTCGGTTTCGTTGAATAGCGGGTGATCAGCCCCGCAATAAAGTTGTTGGCGCTCCTTGAACACGGGCACGCTGTCGACGGAGTCGTGATTCGGCTCGACGGGAGTCAGGATACAGTGATAGCGCCCATCGACCAGCCCCTGGATGAGCTGCTCTGGCGAGGAAATATCCACGTGAAGATGAACCTCGGGAGCTAGCTCCGTAAAATTCTTAAACCCCTTGGGCAAGGGTGCCACTTGATTCGTTGCCAGTGCGTCGACGACGCCGAAATGCAAATCACCGCTCAAGTTGCCGCGAACCTCTGCCACAATATCGCGAAAACCTGCCACCGAGTCGAACAGTGGTGTCAGGCTCTTGTGGATTCGTTCACCTTCTTCCGTTAGCGCGAAGCCTTTTCTTCCCCGTTCACAGAGGGTGAAGCCGAGGCGTTCTTCAAGCTGTTTGAGCTGGATGCTGATGGTCGACAACGACAAACCCAATACCTGCTGGGCCGGCGCAAGTCCCTGAGCCTGAACCACGGCATGAAAGACGCGTAGAAGCTTGAGATCGAAGTCGGTGAGGTTTGGAACGTTTGAGTATCGAGTCGTCATGTGTGTCACCATATATCGCTAAAATTTAAGATAACCAGCAGAATAAACCAAGTAAAAGCTGTTTTTCGGTTTTCCTGTCAAAGACTAGCTTGCCTTATTGCAACTGCACCAAATGGCAGCAAGAACTGAAAAAATGCACCCAAATGAAGCAATTGAGTTACTTTATCCATACTCAAACCTTGGTTTGTGATCTGGTAATGGTTCGATCAACCCTCAAGGTATATGCTCAATTTAAGTCAAGAGATTACCCGTTGAACAGCAACCGGCATTCCCCCAAAGTCGAATGGTTAGACTTGCCGTGGTTAAACATCTTGCCAAAACTAGGAATAATAAAATGAAGCACATATATTTTCCAAGAAAAACAACCGCTATCGCCACGCTGTTGTTCGCTTCCGTCGCGATTTTGCCAGGCGTCGCTGCTGCCCAGGCCAACGACACAATCAACATCGGCCTCAACGTGTCGTGGCCGGGCTTTTCCTTTCTCGAAGTCGCGAGGCAGAAAGACCTCGCCGGCGATTACGAGCTCAATCTCACCATTTTCGAGGATCCACTCGGCGGCCATGCGGCGCTCGCAGCGGGCCAGATAGACGTCTATCTCAGCACCGCCGAATATACCCCACTCGCCATCGCGCGAGGTACGGACACGGTATTAGTGTCTCACCTCAATATTTCTTATGGCGTCGACAAGGTGTTGATTGCCGATGACATGGGTGTAGAGGAGCTGAGAGGACAGAGAGTCGGAGCACCGCAAGCCTACATCGGCGAAATACTAATGGGCATGTGGCTCGACAAGGAAGGCCTGAGCCCGAATGAGGTCGAGTGGGTAAACCTGAATGCTGACGAAGCCGTAGGACCGGTGATGTCGGGCGACCTAGCGGCGGCATACATGTACGAACCCTGGGTCACGCGCGTTATGGACAATCTTGACACCGCCGAAATCGCGGCGAATACCGCCGAGCCCTACTACCTCGACACCGGTATCTTCATGGATGCGATGTACATGAACAAGACGTTCATCGGCGAACAGCGGCAGGCGGCCATGGACATACTCCGCGCCCGCTTCGATGCCTTGCAGTACTGGCACGACAATACCGAAGAAGTGAATCAGCTGTTCTCGGATTACCTCCAGTGGCCGGTGGCCGATATCGAGTCGGTAGTGGGAACCAACGGCAAGTACCTGGACGATGGCCTCTACATGCTTGATTTCGATGAAACGGCTCGGATCTGCGGCGCGCTTGATGGCGAGCCACCGCATGGCATCGAGCATGGTTCCATCGTGCAAAGTGTCGAGCGTACCAACGAATGGTGGGTGACACTGGGGCTGATGGATGAAGTGCACGACGCGGAAAAAGGCGTCGACTGTAGCCTGATCGCTGATCTGGTCGACGAAGGTTATCGCCAGTCCATGTCCGCGCGTTAATGACGAGCGGGAAGTGCCGCCTCTGTCGGGGCTTCCCGTAACATGGCCTGGTTTGGCCTTTGAGCCAATAGCCTTTACAGACGGGGAATATGAATGGCAGGTAAATCCAGACAACGTGCCTACCAATCACGCTGGTTCGAGTTCCTGACACCAGTGCCGCGAGGGTGGCGGCTTGTTTTGGGTGCCCTGGTGTGGATCGTGTTTTTCGGGGTTTGGGAGACGGCGGTATTACGCGGATGGGTCAATGCGTTGCTGGTACCTTCGCCGGTCGACGTAATCACCACTCTTTATGAACTCTTCGCCGAGCGCGGCTTCCTGGGGGATGTCGGCATCAGTATTGCGCGCATCATCGGAAGCTTCCTGTTGGCCTGCGCGATCGCGGTACCCCTCGGCATCCTGATGGGAACGTTCAAGACAGTGGAGGCGTTGTTCAATCCGTTCGTGTCGGCATGGCGCTACCTGCCGGCCCCCGCCTTTATTCCCATTCTGCTGATGTGGTTCGGCACGGGTGAATTGCCCAAACTGGCGCTGTTGTTCCTGGGGGTCATCTTCTTCCTGATCACCTTGATCATGGACCACACGAGCCAGGTGCGTGCGGAGCTTATCGAAACCGCCATGACGCTTGGCGGCAAGCGTTGGCAGATTCTCTGGACGGTCGTGGTGCCGGCAGTGATGCCCAACATCTTGACCTCCATGAGGCAAATGCTGGCGATCGCCTGGACCTACTTGGTGATCGCCGAGATCATCGCCTCGACGACCGGCATCGGCGCCATGATGATGCGGGCGCGACGCTTCCTGAATACCGACGAAATCATGGCCGGGATTCTGATTATCGGCTTGCTTGGCCTTGCATTCGACCTACTGTTCCGGTGGTTGCAGCGTGCGCTCTTTCCCTATCTCAGACAGGAGGGCGACTGATGAGCCAACCCATGGATGATGTGATGCCATTTGCCCCCGGCCCTTCTGGCGATGTCGCCGCGGTTCCCAAGCTTCGGTTGAAGGGGGTAGGCAAGTCGTTTCGTCTCCCGCGTGGAGAAACCATTGAAGCGATCGCCAACGTCAGCTTCGACGCCCGTGAGAACGAGGTTTGCGTTCTGCTGGGGCCCTCCGGCTGCGGCAAGTCCACGGTGTTACGTATGGTCGCGGGGCTTGAACAACCGACCACAGGAGAGCTGACGCTTGATGGGGAACCGATCGTCGCCCCAGACCAGGAGCGAGGAATGGTCTTCCAGGCCTATACCTCTTTCGACTGGCTGACCGTTCAGCAGAACGTTGAATACGGCATGCGGTTGAACCATGTTCCCAGACAAGAGCGATGCGAGCGGGCCGAGCACTTCATCGAGCTTGTGGGGCTGAGCCGTTTCGCCAGCACCTATCCGCGACATCTTTCCGGGGGCATGAAACAGCGTGTGGCGATCGCGCGCACGCTCGCCAACGCCCCGGCGATCCTGTTGATGGATGAGCCATTCGGTGCACTCGACGCCCAAACGCGTTGGCAGATGCAGGAATTGATGATGGACATCGTCAAGGCCGCCAATACGACGGTGCTGATGGTGACGCATGACATCGAGGAAGCCATCTTCCTGGCGGACCGGATCGAGTTTATGTCACGCCACCCTGGGAGGGTTCACGAAGAGATCATCCCCGCATTCAAACAGGGACGCCGGATCGGCCAGAAAGAGGAGCTGATCGGCCTGGCCGGATACGGCGACATGGAGCGCCACATCCTGCAGCTGATGCGCGAACAGGGTAGCGACGAGACTGCACCGTGACGGCGCGAGGCAGCCAAAAACACGATCATGAGAGAGGCCTAATGAAGCAATCGACGGTGTTGATGGCAGAGATGACGTGGCCCGAGTTTGGCGCACGTCTCGATGACGAGCCGGTGGTGTTTCTCCCCACTGGCATGCTGGAACAGCATGGACCACACCTTCCCATGGGCGTGGATCATCTGCTGCCGACGGCCATCGCCATGATGGTGGCGCAAGAGGTCGAGGGTATCGTCGCCCCACCGATTAATTATGGCTACAAGTCGATGCCGCGCACCGGGGGCGGCCCTTCCTTTCCCGGCAGCACCGGGCTCGATGGCGCTACACTGAGTGCGGTGGTGCGCGACGTAATTCGTGAGCTGGCGCGCCATGGGGTACGCCGCCTCTGCGTCATAGACGGTCATTTCGAGAACCTCTGGTTCCTCAACGAAGGTATCGATCTGGCGATGCGCGAGGTCGGTGACACCGGCCTACGGATCATGTGTCTGCAGCATTGGGAATTCCTGACCCGGGACACTCTCGATGACGTCTTCCCGGATGGCTTTCCGGGCATCGAACTGGAACACGCGGCGGTGCTCGAGACATCGCTGATGATGCATTTTTATCCCCACTTGGTGCGTACCGACCGAATTCCCGACAACGCTCCCATGGAGGCGCCGCCCTATGACGTCTGGCCGGCACGACAGGAGTGGGTCCCGGCATCGGGCGCCCTCACCTCGGCTGCACTGGCCTCGCCGGAGAAGGGCGCCATCATGGCGGCGCAGTATCGCCGCGATATGACTGCTGCCGTGCGGCGCGAGCTTCTGTCGTGAAGGAGGTTCGTATGCGATGTCCAGGTATTCTGCTTGAGGGGTTAGCAGCGGTGTTGGTTTCGGGAGGGGACGATGGCGATTTCCTTTGATTTCAGTGGCCAGACGGTGCTCGTTACCGGCGCCAGCCGCGGTATCGGCTTTGCCGTAGCGAAGGCGTTCGCGGCTGCCGGTGCTCGGGTCTGTGTGCTTGCCGAGGATGCCGGGATCGTACAAGCGGCGCGGAAGATCGCGTCGGAAACCGGGAGTGAGGTCTGGGCGCAGCACTGCGATATCACCGATCGCCATGCCGTCAGAGACGCCCTGGAGAATATCGGTCGGCTCGATGTGCTGGTCAACAATGCCGGGGTGGAACTGCCGACGCCGGTCGAAGACGACCATGACGCCATTGATGATGCGTTCGAGCGCATCATCGATGTGAACGTCATGGGCACTTGGTGGGTGACGCGGGCCGCACTACCGAAGATGCGTGCAGGCGGGCGGATTCTCATCACCTCTTCGATCTGGGGTCGCACTGCCGTTCCTGGCTTTGCTGGCTATGTGGCTTCGAAGCATGCGCTGATCGGGCTCTCGCGAACCTTGTCTCGCGAACTCGGCCCACGTTCGATCCGCGTCAATGCGGTCTGCCCGGGCTGGGTACGTACTGAAGCCTCGCTTCGCTCATTGGCGGTAATGGCCCAGGACCAGGGGGTGAGTGAGGAGGCACTGACCGATTCGATTGCTGCTGACCAGTCGCTGGAAGGCTTGATGGAGCCTGACGATGTGGCAGGGCTGTACCTGTACCTCACCTCTGAGGCTGCTGCCAATGTGACGGGGCAGGCGATCCCGATCGACCGCGGGGAGGTGATGGCATGAATGACACGCTTTCCGAGATGCGCGTACTGGTGACCGGCGGTTCACGGGGTATTGGACGTGCCACTGCCATCGCGCTGGCATCGGCAGGGGCGAACGTGGCCTTTGGCCATCATGGCGATGACGTTGCAGCCGCCGTCTCATTGGCCGCGGTCCAGGCGCATGATGCCGCGGCCTTCTCGATCGAGGCGGATGTCTCGGTGGAAGCTGAGGCCATCGAGATGGTCAATAGTGCAATCGAGGGTCTTGGTGGCCTGGATGTGGTCGTCAACAATGCCGGTGTGCTCCATGAGGCCGGCTTGCTGGATACCACCGTCGAGGCCTTCGATAAGGTCATCGCGGTGAACCTACGCGGTACCTTCGTGGTGGGACGCGAGGCGATCCGACACATGGTGCAGCAAGGGAGTGGGCGCGTGATCAATATCGCCTCAGACCTGGGGTATCTGGGTCGCGAGCGCAATACCGCGTACTGCGCCTCCAAGGCGGGTATTGGCGCCATGACGCGCGCCTGGGCCCTAGAGTTCGCCCCGCGAATCCTGGTCAATGCCGTGGCTCCCGGGCCCGTCGACACCGACATGCTTGGTGCCGAGGTGATGAGCGAGGCGCAACGACAGAAGGAAAGCGACATCCCGCTGGCACGCATTGGGCATCCCGAAGAGATAGCTAACATGGTCGCCTTCCTAGCGGGGCCACATGCCACCTTCATCACCGGCCAGACCTATGGCGTCAATGGCGGCAGTGTCATGTCATGAACGCTTCTCCAGAGTCTTTCCAATCTCCACACCACTTCTCAACATCTATAAAGGACATTCATGATGGCTTACGACGCGTCTTTTTTCCGGCCGCTGAGCGGTAGTGAGGTTCCGCGCTTCGCCGGACGTTCCACCTTCATGCGATTGCCGCAGATCGAGGACCCGGCCGAGGTCGACATTGCACTGATCGGCTTGCCCTGGGACAGCGGCTCGACGAATCGTGTTGGCCAGCGCCACGGACCGCGCGAGATCCGCAACAATTCGACCATGATGCGTCTGGTGCACCAAGCGAGCCGTATCGCACCCTACGACCTGTGCCGCATTGCCGACCTTGGAGACGCACCAGTCAATCCGATTGATATCCGCGATACGTTGGAGCAGGCCGGAGAGTTCTATCGACAGGTGCATCGTGCCGGAGCGGTGCCATTGACCGCAGGGGGAGACCATCTTGGCACGCTGCCAATCCTACGCGGTATCGCCCGCGATGAGCCAATGGCACTGGTCCAGTTCGATTCGCATTCCGATACCAACGACACCTACTTCGGCGATAATCCTTATACTCATGGCACGCCTTTCCGTCGCGCCATCGAGGAAGGCATTCTCGACCCAAAGCGCATTGTCCAAGTCGGTATTCGCGGCTCCTTGTATGAAGCGAGTGACCTTGACTGGGCCCTCGAGCAAGGTATTCGTATCATCGAGATCGAGGAGTATTTCGATCTGGGCCCGGAGAAGGTGAACGCGGAAATCGCCCGTGTGGTGGGAAAGACACCGACATACGTCACATTCGACGTGGACGCCCTGGATCCGGTCTACGCCCCCGGCACTGGTACGCCCGAGGTCGGCGGTTTCACGACGCGGGAAGCCCAGCAGATGATCCGCGGCCTGCGCGGTCTCAACCTGGTGGGTGCTGACGTCATGGAGGTGTCGCCGCCGTTCGACACATCGGGCGTCACCGCTCTGACTGGAGCGACGCTGATGTTTGAGCTGCTGTGTGTCTTGGCTGATGCGATCGCAAGTCGCCGTTGAGATGAGATTGGAAAAAAACGTAAATGTCATCACGATCCTGTATTGCCTCTGGTGTCCAGGCCAGCTCAATTATTTAGCCTTTGTCAGGTGAGCACGAGTCGCAGCACGGCGGGCTGCAAATTTTGGCTTCAACATCGGCAGCAGGGGTAAGGTTACCTGCTTCTGCAGAGGCTCGTGACTGTTCTACCTTGGCAGTCAGCCAGGCGTCATAATCTTGGGCCTCCTGTTGCTGCGCCACATAGTGGCGCATAAAGCCGCGTAGGAGCTGTGCCCCGGTGCGGTCGTGGGCCTTTGCTGCACTGGCAAATTCTGCTTTCAGGTCTTCATCGACCCGAAAGGTGAAAGTAGCATTGCGCATGACGCCGTCCCCATGTGTTACACAGTAATCACAGGATAGTACGGAGGGTGTGCCATGTATCCACTCGCACCTGCTCTGAAAAGGTACACCATCGGTACACACACGAGCTTCACATGCTATCCTCAGTTTGCGTTAAATAGCTGATTATAAATAATTTTTTGTTTTGTCGATGTTGGCCAACTTCCCTTCCTTGTCAGTAACTTATTGTTGTAAAAGCAAGCTAACAATCCTTGGCCAAAGCCGATGGCTCTAAGTGACCGTTTTCGTTTATGGGCGAACTCACCGGGTTGGCGGGCGGGTGCTGCCGCGCAACATAGGCGTGACCGGCAATATGTGGTGCTCGGGTGGTATGTCTTCCTGCGCCACCTGCTTCATCAGCAGTTCGGTGGCTTTCTCGATCATCATATCGACGGGTTGCCTGACGGTTGTCAATGCGTGGCTTGGCCAGGCTGCCATGGGGACGTCATCGAAGCCGATAATCGAGACGTCGCCGGGCACCTTGCGCCCAAACTCATGACGCAGGATCTCCATGGCGGCGAGTGCCATCAGGTCATTGGCCGCGAAGAGGGCGTCTGGGGGCTTGGGTGAACTGAAAAGGCGTCGGGTCGCCTGGCAGGCATCCTCATAGCGATAGTTGCCGATCTCGCTTGCCGGACAGGTCTGGTTCATGGAGTGCAGTCCTTCGAGGAAGCCGGCCTCACGCTGCTGATGCGTTGAGGAGTCCGGTAGGCCGCCAAGGAAGGCAATACGTTGATGCTCAAGGGATGCCAGGTAGCGACCGGCCCAGTAGCCGCCCTGGAAGTTATCACTGCTTACCTGACTGATTCCGGCATAGTCCACGGTGCGGTTGATGATAACGACCGGGATGCCGAAGTCATCCACCAGCCCGGCCTGGCGCTGAGTCATGGTGATGGCCAGCATCAACACCCCCTCGACCTGGCTGCGAATGATGTCATCGAGGACGGCGTCGAAGTCGCGACTCGGTGGAGCGAAGAACATCAGCAGGTGATAGCCCTGCGCCTGGAAGAAGCGTGAGGCCTTCTCCAGCATGAAGCTATAGAAGGGGTTCTCCAGGCTATAGGTCACCACGGCGATGGTTCGACTCGAACGAGTGATGAGCGAGCGGGCAATCGTGTTGGGGCGATAGCCCAGCTCGCGGGAGGCGTCCATTACCTTTCTGCGCGTACTCTCCGATACCTTGGCATTAGGCGAGAAGGTGCGGCTGACGGCAGATTGCGAAACACCGGCCAAGCGGGCGACATCGCGTGAGGTAACGGACTTGCGTTTCATCGATTTCGGGTTCCTTAGAAGCCAACCTTGTCGGCGCCTTTAAGCTGTAGCATCTCACGTGCCTCGTCGGGGGTCGCTACCTCGAAGGAGAGGCCTTCGAGAATTTCACGCACCTTGGCCACCTGGCTGGCATTGCTTTCGGCCAGCTTGCCCGGTGCGAGCCACAGGGAGTCCTCAAGCCCCACGCGAACATGACCGCCCATGGCCGCCGCCTGGGCGGCGATACGCATCTGGCTGCTGCCGGCACCCAGCACGGACCATTCGTAATCATCGCCGAATAGCCGATTGGCGGTGCGGCGCATGTGCATCACGTCTTCCGGATGAGGGCCTATGCCACCGAGGATACCGAATACGCTCTGTACGAAAATGCGCCCTCCGACGATACCGCGATCCATGACATTGCGCAGGCTGTAGAGGTGACCAATATCGTAACATTCACACTCGAAGCGGGTGCCATTCTTGCCGCCAAGTGTCATGGCCGTCTCGATGTCGGCGAAGGTGTTCTTGAATACCAGGTCACGACTGTTCTCGAGGTGAGCGCGCTCCCATTCGTGCTGGAGGCTGTCATAGCGGTTGAGCATGGGAAACAGGCCGAAGTTGATCGAGCCCATGTTCATCGAGGCGAGCTCCGGCTTGAACTCCATGGCCGGGCGCATGCGCTCTTCCACGGTCATGTGCGGGCTACCGCCGGTGGTGAGGTTGATGACCACATCGGTGGAAGCCTTGATGCGCGGCAGGAAGCGCTCGAACATCGCGGGGTTCTGAGTGGGCTTGCCGGTATCGGGATCGCGCGCGTGGAGGTGAAGGATGGAGGCGCCTGCCTCGGCGGCGGCGATGCCCGCCTCGGCGATCTCCTCCGGGGTGACCGGCAGGTGCGGTGACATGGAGGGGGTGTGAATGGCGCCAGTCACGGCGCAGGTGATGATGACCTTGCGTTGGGTAGCCATGGAAGGTTTCTCCTCGTTGGTCGTAGGGTATCGAAAATCGGGTATCAGGAAGGGGAATGGCTGCGCTGATGGGCCATCAGCGCCATGAGGTGGCGATCACGCCAGGCTTGCCGGTCGGCGAGCCCTTCGGTCGGAAGCCGTTCTCTCCGCTCCTTGTCCAGTGCGGTAAGTGTCGCGGCATCCCACGGATCGTCGTCACTGCGCTGGCGATCGACGTCGCGGTACAGCGGGCCGTAGCGCTGGCCATAGTCGACCACGCCGGATGGTGCATTGAGATCGATGGTTTCGAAGGGCCCCATGAAGGACCAGCGCAGCCCCAGCCCGTGCTTGACGGTCTTGTCGAGGTCCTCGGCGGAGACGTAGCCGTCACGGAACAGGCGCAACGCCTCGTTGAGCAGAGCCCCCTGCAGGCGGTTGAGAATGAAGCCCTGGATTTCCTTGCGGACCAGGATCGGCGCCTGCCGGGCCTGCTCCATCAGGTGCATGGTGCGGTTCACCGCTGACTCCGAGGTGGCCGGGGCGGGGGCGACCTCGACCAGCGGGATCAGGTAGGGCGGGTTCACCGGATGCGTGACCAGGCAGCGTTCAGGGTGGCGCAAATGGTCGGTGAACTGCGAGGCGGCGATGCCCGAGGTGGAGCTGGCCAGCACGGTGTCCTCGGTTGTTACTGCCTCCAGGTCGGAGTAAATGCGCCGCTTGGCTTCGACGTTCTCGGGGCCGCATTCCTGGATATACGCTGCGCCAGCCATGGCGCGCGCCAGGTCGCTCTCCGTCTGGATAAGCGCTAGCGGGGTTTCCACGTCCTCGATCAGGCCTGCTTGCTGAAGGTCATCGAGGGATTGGCGGATGGCCTCCCGAGCCTTGTCCAGGGCAACGGCATCCACGTCGTAGAGAGACACGGGCATGCCGGCCCGGGCGAAGACGATGGCCCAGGCGCGGCCGATCAGGCCGGCGCCGACGATTCCTATGCGAGCTGTCATGAGGTGACTCCTTTGCCAGTCACAGGGATTCGACGTTGGCACAGACGCTCAGCGCCTGGCCCGAAATGTTGGCGCCGCCCGGCGCCGAGAGAAATAGCGCCATTGCCGCGATGTCGGTGGGTTCCACCATGCGTCGCATGGAGATCTTGGCGAGGTTTTCCTCTTCCATCTCGGCGTAGCTGATGCCGCGCTTGGCGGCGCGATCCTCGATGACTTTCTCGATGCGTGGCCCGCGCACGATGCCGGGCAGGATGGCATTGACCCGTACCCCCTCTGGGCCGAGCTCGCAGGCCAGGCTCTTGGTCAAGCCAACGACGGCCCATTTACTGGCGGCGTAGGGGGTGCGATAGGCAAAGCCCAGGCGGCCGGCGACCGAGGCCAGGTTGATCAGCAGCCCCTGGCTCTTGCGCAATAGTGGAGCGGCGCGGTGGGCGACCCGGTACTGGCCGTTGAGGTTGATATCGATGGTGCGGGTCCAGGCGTCTTGGTCGATCTCGTCGATCCCGGCGGTGGGCCCGGCAATGCCGGCGTTGTTGATCACCACGTCGAGCCCGCCCAGGGTGGCGGCATCCTGAAACAGCCTATCGACATCTGCTTCCTGGCTGACATCGGCCTGGGTATGGGTGATCCCTTCGGGGAGGACGGCCAGGGCCTGGGTGTCGATATCACAGACGTGCACGCGGGCACCTGCTTCCTGAAAGGCCTGGGCGATGGCCAGGCCGATGCCATTGGCACCGGCGGTGATGAGAACTCTGAGGCCGTGGCGTGGCGTCAGGCTTGCTAAGACGGTCATGGGGTCTCTCTCCGTGAAGGAACTTACAGCGAAGGCAGCCAGGTGGACAGGAAGGGCAGCAGGCTGATGAGTAGCAGGTTGATGAGTACGATGCCGACGAAGGGCAAGACGGCCCAGGTGAGGCGGGCAATACCGATATTGGCGATCTGGGAGGCGACGAAAAGGTTGAGCCCTACCGGCGGGGTAAACATGCCCATGGCCAGGTTGACCACCATGATGATGCCGAAGTGGACCGGATCGAAGCCGAAGCCGATGGCAATGGGCAGCAGGATCGGAACGAAGATCAGGATTGCCGCGGCCGCCTCGATGAACATGCCGGCAAACAGCAAGAGGAGATTGGCCAGGATGATGAACAGTAGCGGACTGTCGATGGTAGAAACCGCGAACTGGGAAACCATGTCCGGCACTCTCAGGCGTTGAAGAATGCGACCATAGAGCCCAGCGGCGCCGATGATGCTGAGCACCACGGCGGTCGTGACTGCCGACTGCTTGAGGATGTCGAGCAGCGTACTCAGCTTGATTTCCCGATAGATGACGAAACCGATCAGGAAGGCGTACGCAACCGCAACCACCGCGGCTTCGGTCGGCGTGAAGATGCCGCCATAAATGCCGCCTAGGATGATGACAGGCATCAGGATCGCCAGGATGGCCTTCCGCCCCGCGCGCAAGACGTCCTTCAGGGAGCTCTTTTCCGTATTACCCCCCAATCCGTTAGCCTTGGCGAAAAAGTAGGCAAAGATCAGCAGGGTCAGGGTGACCAGAATACCTGGCAGGATACCGGCGATGAACATGTCACCGACGGAGACGTTGGCGGCAATCCCGTAGAGGATCAGCGGGATGCTGGGTGGGATGATTACACCGAGGGCACCCGAGGCGGCCTGGTTGGCGGCGGCATAGCCGCCGGGGTAACCCTTGGCCAGCATTGCGGGGATTAGGATGGAGCCGATCGCCGCGGTGGTGGCTGCGCCTGATCCCGAGATGGCTGCGAAGAACAGCGAGGTGACGATGGCCACCATCGCCAGGCCCCCCGTCATGCTTCCAACCAGGGTGTTGGAGAAGTCGACCAGGCGCTGGGAGATGCCGCCCCCTTGCATTAAATACCCCGCCAGGATGAAGAATGGGATTGCCATCAGCGGGAAGGAGTTCACCGACGCAATCAACTGCTGTGCGATAACCAGCATCGGCATTAGGTCGCCATGCCATACGGTCACGGCGGAGGCCAGGCCGAGAGAGAAGGCGATGGGCACGCCGATGATGAACAGCGAGAGCAGCAATAGAAACAGGAGCAGTGCCATGGTCAGTTCACCTCCTGTTTGGGTTTGTTAGGAATGCCGAGTACCTCATCGATTAACAGGCCCAGACTGTTGATCATGATGACAACACCGCCTGCGGGAACGGCCATATAGGGCCACATCATCGAAATACGTGTGCTGGGTGCGGTCTGGCCGGAGACACGCTCTGTGATTTCATAGCCATATTTGACCATGATGAAGGCGAAGAGGGCGGAGCACAGGATGATGGCGATGCGCAGCAGGCAGGACAGCTTCTTGCCGGCATACTCCAGCACGATATCTACGGCGATCAGTTTGCCCTTCCGGTAGGCATAACCGGCGCCGAGGAAGGTCAACCAGAGCATCGCGAAGCGGGCGATTTCATCGGAAAAGTACAGCGGTCTGCCCACCACGAATCGAGCGAATACCTGCCAGAAGATGAGTACGGTCATCACCAGCAAGAGTCCAGCCAGCACCCAGCCGATCAGACGGTTGAACTCATCGATGGCTCTGTTGGTCAGCAATAAATAGGTCTTCATGGCTGCCTCATACATCAAGATTGCGCCCGCAGGTGGGAGTGCCACCTGCGGGCGTCGTAGGCTCAGTACTCGAAGTTGATGGCAGCGTCGACCAGATCTTCACCGACGGTGGGGGCCCACTGTTCGATGACGGGTCTGACTGCCTCGCGGAAGGGGGCAAGGTCGGGATGGGTTACGGTCATGCCCAGTTCTTCGAGTTGCACGAGATAACGCTGCTCGAGTTCCTGGCTGGCCTCACGCTGAACCGGCAGAGCAATTTGGGCCGCTTCGAGGATGATTGCCTGGTCCTCTTCGCTGAAGGAGTTGAAGAGATCCAGGCCCATCATCAGTGGCGCAGGAGAATAGACGTGCTGGGTCATGTTCAGATAGTCCTGAACTTCGTAGAAATTCACGTCATAGATGGTGGGTAGGGGGTTTTCCTGGCTATCCATCACACCCTGTTGAAGGGCGGTATAGACTTCTGTCCAAGCCATGGGCGTGGCGTTGGCACCCAGCGCTTCCCAGGTGTCGACCTGAACGCGGCTTTCCTGGGTGCGGTGGTTGATACCCTCCAGGTCGTTGGGGTGCTCAAGCGCCCGAACCGAGTTGGTGTTGTGGCGGAAGCCGTTCTCCATCCATGCCAGGAACTTGACGTTCATCTGCTCTTCGGCCAGCTGAGCGAGATGCTCACCGTGCTCGCTGTCCAGAAAGGCGTATGCGTGCGCGTGGTTATCGAAGACGTAGGGCAAGTCAAAGAGTAGAAACTGATCGATGAAGCCGCCCATTGGGCCGGTGGAGGAGATACCGGCATCGATAAGGCCGAAGCCCATGCCCTCGATCACCTCTCGCTCCGCGCCCAGGGCGTTGTTGTAGTGAGGCTCTATGGCCAGACGGCCGTCTGAGAGGCGCTCCAGCTCCTCGCCGAATTTGAGTACGCCGACGCCCTGCTGGGATTCCGGGCCCAACGGGAGGCTGACATCGATGACGCGATCTGGCTCGGCATGTGCCGTTGCAGAGGCGGCCAGCGCGATGGCGCCAGCGAGGGTGGAGAGAGTCACAGTCTGGGTAGAGGGACGCTTCATGCTGAACTCCTGATGTTGTTCCAGCGCGTGTGCTGGTGATGTTGTCGTTATGGAGTGCGGTTTTGAGCACCGCGACTCGAAGGTCACACTTCCTGTTCTAGTCAGTAATGCATACGTATGCAATCAGTGAGGCAAATGCACTAGTGCTTAAAATTCATAACCTCATGATAATAATGAAAATATACTTTGGTATTATGGATGGTTACGTATGCATTGATGCGGGTAAATATCTATTGGAGGTGTAAGGTGGCTGATGGGGCGGCACGTAGTCGGCGGGCTCCGGTAGGGCGGGTGTGGCATCGTATGCGTCGCGCGCTATTGTATATGCCCAGCTAGGGGCGGTATCGCTGGTGGGTCAAAGCGGTTGCTGAGCACTGGCTCGGTGCTGATCCTCCTGGACTTTGCCGTGTTGGCCAAAGTGCTGCGGTTATTCTACGAACTTAGGGGAGCGACTTGGTCATTGAGACCGCCATCTCTTGGTCGCTGCTTCGAACCCAGCTGAGTCCATCAACGCAATCAGTGGCAATACCGTCTTTATCAGCGGTGCCAGGCAGCAACCCACCCGGCACCGCTTACCGCCAATGATCAGAACGCCAGCCCGAGGGCGAAGCCGCCGATCAGGTAGCAGAAGAGGGTGATCAGGACGATACCGATGACGTTGAGCACGACCCCGCCACGCGCCATCTGGCCGATGGTGACGGCACCGGTGCCGAACACGATGGCATTCGGCGGCGTACCCACCGGCAGCATGAAGGCGCAGGTGGCGGCAAAGGCGGCCGGGATGAGCAGCGTCATCGGGTCCGCGCCGATGCCCACGGCAACGCCCCCGAGGACGGGAATGAAGGTCGCGGCGGTGGCGGTGTTGCTGGTCACTTCGGTCAGGAACATGATGATCGTGGCGACGGCGGCAACCAACAGGATGATCGGCAGCATGCCGAGGACGGTGACCTGCTCACCGAACCAGCTGTCGAGGCCGGATGCGGCAACGGCACCGGCGAGGCTCAGGCCACCGCCGAACAGCAGCAGCACCCCCCACGGCAGCCCTTTCTCGGCATCCTGCCAGGTCAGTACCATCTCGCCGCGTCCTTTCCCGGGCAATATGAACATCGCGATGCCGGCGGCGATGGCGATAGCGGTATCGTTGAGTTGGCCCAAGGGCCCCAACCGATCGCCAATCCCGGGGAGATTGGTGAGAAGGCCGGGCACGACCCACAGGAATGCCGCCGAAAGGAACACCAGCAGCACCATCTTTTCGCCCTGGCTGAACCTGCCAAGCTTGCGGATCTCGTCGGTGATCATCTCCTTGCCACCGAGTATTTCCTCGACCTTGAAGGGGTAGAGCACCCGGGTCATCAGCACCCAGCCCACCAGGATGAAGGTGAAGGCCAGCGGCACGCCGAGCATCATCCACTCGAGAAAGCCGATGTTGCGCCCCAGCTCGTCGGCGGCGTAGCCGGCGACGATGGCATTGGGCGGGCTGCCGAGCAGGGTGCCGAGGCCGCCCATGCTGGCCGACCAGGCGATCGCCAGCAGCAGGCAGAGGCCGAAGCGCTTGATATTGTCGTCGGATATGTCGTCCACATGACCCGGCTGGTGCGGGGTATGTTCCTGCTCCGCGGGCTGTCCGTGGGTGTCAGTCCCGTCGCTACGCTCGACGATCAGGGCCAGTACGGAGAGCCCGATCGGCAGCATCATCAGCGTCGTCGCGGTGTTCGAGACCCACATCGACAGAAAGCCCGTAGCGAGCATCATGCCGAGCACGATACGCTTCGGCTCGACACCTACTCGTGCCAGCGTCAGCAGCGCAATACGGCGGTGCAGGTTCCACTTCTCCATCGCGATGGCGATCAGAAATCCCCCGAGGAACAGAAACACGATGGGACTGGCATAGGGGGACGTGGCCTGGCTCACGGTCCGCTCGGTGAGCATGGGGATCAGTACGATGGGTAGCAGCGAGGTCACCGAGAGCGGGATCGCCTCGGTCATCCACCAGACCGCCATCAGGGTACCGATCGCGGCGACCCAGCGTGCGTCCGACGAGAGTCCCTCGGCGAAGCCCATGGCGAGCCATACGATCAGTGCCATCAGCAAGCCGAAGGCTCGCAGGCCCCAGGTCATGCTTGCGGATCGCTCACCGGGTCCCTGGCCCCCAGAAATATCCTCATAGTCCACTTGCTGGCGTGGTTGATCGGCCATTGCCGCGTCCTCCTCCATGATGAGTCATCAACACGAGCCCCTATTGGATCCCTCCAGCAATGGTGAAGTCGGGATGGCAAAAATTCCAGTGGCAGATCAAGCCTGTGAGCGCCTCGCTTGGCGGTTCTCGCGGACCCAGGTAACGACTCAGCCCCTGGTCGGCGCCGCGGCTTCCACCTTTGCCTGATCGCGGGATAGCTCCTCGCGCAGGCTGCGCCGTCGGTAGTAGAAGGTCACGAAGGTGGAGGTGATGACGATGAACAGCGAGTACATCACCGGGATCAGCAGCATCTGCTGCTGGGTGTCGCCGGTGAACGAGAGGGTGACGATCAGCACCGCGAGCGGCCCGTTCTGGATCCCGGTCTCAAGCGACACGGTGCGCGCCTTCAAAGGGTTGAGTCGCGCCGCACGGCTGAACCAGTAGCCGATGACGAAGCCGCACAGGCCCAGGCCAATGGCCGCCAGGTAGACCTCGGGGCTGGTGGTCATCAGCAGTTGCCAGTTGCGCGGCACCCAGGTCGCGATCAGGAACACGATCACCACCACGCCGAGGATGCCGCCCATCAGCTCGGTGCAGGCGCCGAGGTTGGCGTTGCGCCGGCGCAGCCACATCCCCAGCAGGGTCGGGACCAGCAGCACGCCCAGCACCGCGACGATATTGGCCGAGGGGATGCGAAAGGCCGCGTCGATGCCGGTGGTATAGAAGGCCAGCACCAGCGGCACCATGACCACCGCTGCTAGGGTCGAGCAGACCGTCATCAGGATGGAGAGGCCGAGCAGGCTCCTCGAGAAGTAGGCGAAGATATTGGATGTGGTGCCGCCGGGCACGCAGCCCATCAAAATCAGGCTCACCGCCTGGATGGGAGGCAGCTGCAGGGCGCGGCCGATCAGGAAGGCGAGCAGCGGCATGAACAGGTACTGGGAGGCGAAGCCGATGCCGATCGCCTGGGGGTGGCGCAAGGCGATACGGAAGTCCTTGAAGGTCAGCGACGACCCCATGCCCAGCATGATCACGGCCATCATGATGGCCAGCAGCGTTTCCTCGAGTGGGCTCAGCATGCGGGGCTCCCGGCGGTGGTGGCTTGTGGGTGATCCTTCAGGTAGTCGGCGCGCAGATCCTTGCGCAGCACCTTGCCGATGGGGCTCTTGGGCAGTTCGCCGACGAACACGATCTGCTTGGGCACCTTGTAGCGTGCCAACTGCTGCCGGCAGTGGGCCTTCACTGCGTCGCGGCCGAGCTCGCCGCGGGTGACGATATAGGCGCGCACGGCCTCGCCGGTCTCGGCGTCGGGCACGCCGATCACTCCCACCTCATGCACGGCGTCGAGCAGGGCGATGCACTCCTCCACTTCGTTGGGGTAGACGTTGAAGCCGCTGACCAGGATCAGGTCCTTCTTGCGGTCGACGATGCGCAGATAGCCGTCCTCGTCCATGGCGGCCACATCGCCGGTATGCAGCCAGCCCCGCGCAGGGTCTCGGTGCTCGCCTCCGGCTGCTGCCAGTAGCCCTGCATCACCTGGGGCCCGCGGACGGTGAGCTCCCCCGCCTCACCCCGGGCCACCGGCCGGCCGCTGGCGTCGACCAGGCGGATCTCGGTGCCCGGCACCGGGATGCCGATGCTGCCCGGCTTGCGCAGCCCGACCAGCGGATTGAAGCACACCACCGGCGAGCTCTCGGTGAGGCCGTAGCCCTCCACCAGTGGGGTGCCGGTGACCTTCTCCCAGCGCTCGGCCACGGCGGCATGCAGCGCCGTGCCGCCGGCCGCCGCCGCGCGCAGCCGGCGCGGCGGGTAGAGGGTGAACCACTCCTCGTTGAGCAGGGCGTTGAAGAGAGTGTTGACCCCGCTGATCCAACTGATCGGGTAGCTCTCGACCGCCCGCTGCAGGTTCTGGATTGGCCGCGGATTGGGCACCAGGACGTTGTGGGCGCCATGCTTGAAGAAGGCGAGCAGGTTCACCGAGAAGGCGAAGATATGGTAGAGCGGCAGGGCAGTGAGCACGCACTCCTCGCCGTCGCTGATATGCGAGCCGGCCATGGCGTCGATCTGCGCCACGTTGGCGAGCAGGTTGCCGTGGCTGAGCCTGGCGCCCTTGGCAATGCCGGTGGTACCGCCGGTGTACTGCAGCGCGGCGAGGCTGGTTGGTGTCAGGTCGCGCCAGTAGTCGGCGACATCGATCCCTTGCGCCTGGCGCAGCCGCCTGCCCTGGGCCAGCGCCTGGCCAAGCGGGGCCACCGCCACGCGGCAGGGCGGGATCACCCGGTTCCAGTACTGGAGCACCGCCTTCACCACCTGGCGAACCACGGGTGGGAAGAACTGCGCCAGGCTGGTCACCACCACATGGCGGATGACGGTACGCGGCAGCACCTCGGGCAGCTTGTCGACGAACATATCGACGATCACCAGCACTTCGGCGCCACTGTCGTGGAACTGCTGGGCCATCTCCGAGGCAGTGTAGAGCGGGTTGGTGTTCACCAGCACGCAGCCGGCCTTGAGGATGCCGAAGACCACCACCGGGTAGCTCAGGCAGTTGGGCAGCTGCACCGCGACGCGGCTGCCGGGCGCCAGGCCCAGCCCTTCGCGTAGGTAGACGGCGAAGGCGTCGGAGGCTTCGTCGACCTGGGCATAGCTCAGGGAACCGTTCATGCCGTTGGGCATGCAGCTGGTAAACGCTTTCTGGGCGGCGAAGCGCTCGGCGCTGGCGCTGATCAGTGCGGCCAGGTTGGGGTGCTCCGGGTGCGGCAGCTCGGCCGGAATCGGGCCGTAGTGGCGGATCCAGGGGTGGGCGTCGGCAGCGTGCTGCGGTGACTCCATGGGATTCCTCTCTGGAGCTGAGTTATCGTTGTAGTTTCAGCTTCCCTTATTAGCGGCAAATGGCCGCTATTGCATCCCCTTTCGCATCTTCTTCCGTTGACAGGTAGAGACCACCACCGGGTCATGGTCCGAGGAGCGGAAGGGGGCGAGCTGGAAGTAGGGCGCTGCACTGCCTGGCCCGTCGTAGCCGAGAAATGACGGCTCGTTGGTATATGCTATCATTGATTGCACTGCAATCATGCGTGGAGGCTGGCATGGCATCGATGACTATCCGCAATTTGGACGAGCAACTAAAGGCTCAGCTTCGCATGGAGGCGGCGAAACATGGTCACTCCATGGAAGAGGAGGTGCGTATTATCCTGCGTAACGCGCTGAACCAGCCCCAGCAAGCGGGGCTGGGGAGTCGTATTCAGGAGCGATTTGCCCAAGTCGGAGGCGTCGAGCTGAACGTGCCTTCGAGGTCGGATAAGCCTCGCGATCCGGAGTTCGGGGCATGATGGTGTTGGATACCAACGTGCTGTCCGAGCTGATGCGACCTGAGCCAGACCCTCGCGTTGTCGACTGGCTGGATCGTCAGGACGCCGCCTGGGTGACCATTTCCGCTATTACGGTGGCTGAAATCCTCCATGGGATCGAACGCCTGCCCGACGGCAGACGCAAAGCGGGTTTCGCCGCCATGGCGGCGGCAATGTTCGAGGAGGACTTCGCTGGCCGAATTCTGCCATTCGATAGCCACGCCGCGGCGCACTATGCCGAGCAGGTCGCGGCTAGTGAGAGCCGGGGAAGGCCAGTGCATATGGCCGATGCGCAAATTGCGGCTATCTGCCTCCAGCATGGAGCGGTGTTGGCGACACGCAACATAAAGGATTTCGAGACGTTGGGCATCACGACGCTCAACCCTTGGGAAGTCGCCTGAACATGGCTCAGCCAAGCAGCATCACCACGGCGCCATAGGCCGCGACGCCGGCCGCCACCGGCCAGCCCAGCGAGCGTAGCCGGTACCACACGGCCAGGGTGGCGAACATGCCGATGGCGGTGGCGATCCAGGACAGCAGGCCTGGATTCACCGGTATTAGCGAGACGCCGAACACGGCGGCGATCATCAGCGGGCCGAGCAGGCTGAGCCACTGGGGCATGGCCTCGAGGCCGTCGCCATCATCGAGGCGCGCCAGGCGGCGCTGCATCCATAGCAGCGGCAGCAGGCGCATCAGCAGGGTGCCTAGCGACGAGGCGAGCACGGCGATCCACAGGGCGCTACTCATCACGGCCTCCTTGCGCGTGTTCTGCTTTCTTGGCGTTGCCGCACTTGACGATCTGGAAGCACAGCGCGCCGCAGGCGGCGGCGATGGGGATCGCCAGGTTGGTCAGTCCCAGGATCGTCAGCGCCAGGGCGATCAGGATGGTCAAGCCCAGCGCCAGGCTCCAGCGCCGCGAGGTAAAGCGCGGCGCTATCAGCACCAGGAACAGGGCGGGCAGGGCGAAGGGCAGTATCTCGCCCATCAGCGCCCAGCGGGCGATCAGCTCGCCGCCGGCCACTGCCCCCAGGGCGGTGCCGCCGATCCAGCTCGTCCAGGCCAGCAGGGCAGCGCCGCCGAACCAGCCGAGGCGCTGGGCGGCCGGCAGTTGGGGCAGGCGAGCGTGGGCCAGGGCGAAGATCTGATCGGTGAGGCCGTGCATCAGCCAGGGCCAGGCGCGGTTTGGCGTTAGCCACGGGGCCAGGTTGGGGGCGTAGACCACATGGCGCAGGTTGATCAGCAGCGTCATGGCCACCACCAGCCATAGCGGCGCCCCGGCGGCGACCATGCCGACGAACAGGAACTGCGAGGCGCCGGCATACAGCAGCGTCGAGATCAGTACGGCTTCCCAGGCGCTGAAGCCGGCCTGGGTGGCGATCAGCCCGAAGGAGATCGCCACCGGCACATAGCCGCCGAGCAGCGGGATGGCCTCGCGCGTGCCGGTCAGCCAGGATCGAGGCAGCGTCTGGGTGGCCTGGCTCATGGGGTGTCTCCTTGGCCGGTGTAGACAATGGTCAGCAGCAGGGTGGCCCAGGTGTCGTGGGTACGGTAAAGGTGCGGGCGGTCGGCGGCGAAGGACAGGCTGTCGCCGGCCGCGAGATGTTGGGTAGCGCCCTGCGGCCCAGCCTCCAGGCTGCCGCTGATCAGGGTCAGGGACTCCTGGGCGCCGGGGGTGTGGGGCTCAGCGAGACGCAGGGTGTGCGGGGCGCAGCGCATCCAGTAGGCATCGACCTGGGGATGGTCCTTGCCCTGGTCGATCAGGCGTACTTCCACGCCGTCCTCGCCCAACGGCACCGCGATGGGGGCGACCAGGGTGCCGAAGGGCACCTTCAGCTGCACCGCCAGGCGCCAGATGGTATCCAGAGTGGGGTTGCCGTTGCCCTGCTCGAGGCGCGACAGGTTCGACTTGGCGATGCCGGCAGCGGCGGCCAGCTGCGACAGCGACCAACCCTTGGCCTGGCGCAGGGACTGCAGGTGCTGGCCCAGAGTGCCGAGGGAGAACTTGTCCATGAAGGCGATTCCAGTTGTTCCTTTTAATGAACGTTCTATTAAAGGAACATCGGCTTGTCAATCGTTCTGCTGGACATCAGGGGCGCATCTGCCGCTGGGGATTGCCTCGGGCCGTCTTCGGACGCCCCCAGGGTGTACTCGAAGATGCCGGTTTCCATGCCGCCCTCCTCAGCGTGGATCATCAGCATCAGGTAGTCACTGGGAACGACCGCTTCGGTGAGGATGGCGGTCACGTCAATGTTTTCGCCTTCCTTGAGCGGTGAGTAGCCAACCACCGAGCCGGGTGCCCGGCTCTCTATGACCCATCAAGGTTGAAGTGGAAGGCGATGGGTCTATCGCTAGCTACGCGAGAGAGTGGTGATCGGATTCAGGTCGACGAAAAAAAGTGGCCTGGCTCATTCGTTCAGGGTGCGATCCAGTAGCAGCAGGGTGGCTTGCCAGGAGGCGGCATCGGCGATGGGGTCGTAGCCCAGCGGCAGGCCGAACTCTTCACCCGCGGCATCGGCGCCGGGGTTGGTGAAGCCGTGGGTGGCGTCGTGATAGTTGATCACTTCCACCTCGGCGCCGGTGGCGGTAAGGACGCTGGCCATGGCACCGAGATCGTCCTGGGATACCATCGGATCGGCGGCGCCGTTGTGGATCTGCACCGCGCCGTCGAAGCTGGCGGGGGATTGCACGGCCTGGGTGGGGCCGCCGTGATAGCTGACCACGGCATCCAGCGGCATGCCGGCCAGGGCCATGTTCATCACTACGCTGCCGCCGAAGCAGTAGCCGATCGCCGCCATGCCGCCGTCGGCCACGGCGGGATGCTCGCGCAGTTGCGCCATGGCTGCCTCGAGGCGGCTACGCGCGCCGGGCCAGTTTTGCATCACCTGGGAGGAGAACTCTCCGGCCTGGTCGGGATGATCGGCGACCTGTCCTTCTCCGTACATGTCCACGGCGAGGGCCACGAAGCCGAGCGCGGCGAGCTGGTCGGCGCGCTGCTTGACGTAGTCGTTGAGCCCCCACCACTCATGCACGATCAACACCGCGGGGCGCGGCGTCTCGTCGCTGGCGCTGCGCGCCAGGTAGCCGTGATAGGTCTCGCCGTCGGCACTGTATTCGAAGCGCTCGCCCTCCACCTGCGGGCCCCAGGAGATGGGGGGCTGGTCGGCTTGGTCGGCGTCGCTCTGGGCCAGGGCCGGCGTGGCGAAAAGCCCGGCGACGAGGCAGAGAATGATGAGTGGCTTGTGCATGTCGAAGTCTCCTGAGCGGGTGAGAGCGTCCTGCGCGTCACTTCCAACATAGCCGTCGCGGCGCGATCCTGCCGTTGGCGTCATGCCGATTCGAAGCCGTGTAGCACCTTGACCACGTTGTGGCCGATCTCCTCCACGGCATAGCCACCCTCGAGCAGGAAGACGGTAGGCAAACCGAGCTGGGCCAGGCGTCGGCCGTAGTCGCCGAAGTCGTCGCTGGCGAGCTTGAAGGCGCTGATCGGGTCGTGCTCGTAGGTGTCGACGCCGAGGGAAACGATCAGCAGTTCGGGGCGATAGTCGCCAATCCGCTGCATGGCCTGCTCCAGCGCCTGGCGCCAGCGAGGGTAGTCGGTGCCGGTAGGCAGTGGATAGTTGACGTTGTAGCCCGCGCCGCGGCCGCTGCCGGTCTCGTCGGCATGCCCGAGAAAATAGGGAAAGGCCTCGAGGGGATCGCCATGCAGCGACAAGAACAGCACATCGTCGCGGTCATAGAAGATCTGCTGGGTGCCGTTGCCGTGATGGTAGTCGACGTCGAGGATGGCGACCCGCGCCAGGCCACGGTCGAGGGCATGCTGGGCGGCGATGGCGGCATTGTTGAAGAAGCAGTAGCCGCCGTACTGGTCGCTTGCGGCGTGATGGCCGGGCGGGCGGCACAGGCCGAAGGCGGGGGTGGCATTGTCCAGCACGTGGTCCGTGGCGGCGAGGGCGATATCCTTGCTGGCCTGAGCGGCGGCGAAGGTGCCGGCGCAGATCGCCGTCTCGGCGGCCAGGGCGTAGTAGCCGAGCTTGCCGTCGATGTGCTCGGGAATGCGGTCGCCGCGCATGCGCCGGCTAGGCCACACCGACGGCATCGGTTCGCCGGGCAGTCCGGCAGCTTGCCAGGCGTCCCAGCAGCCGGCCAGGAAGTCGACGTAGTCGCGGTCGTGAACGGCGAGCACGGGATCGAGCCCGTAGGACCGGGGGGCACGAATCTCGCCCAGCGACGAGGCGCGCAGATGGCGCAGAATGATCTCGACCCGTGCCGGGCATTCGAAGGGGGACACCATTTCGCCGCCGTGAAGTTCGCTGACGGGTTGGCGCAGTTGGGTATCGGGCGAATGGAAGGTCAGCATGGTCGCTCCTGGACACAGGATGAGGCACTCATCATGCACAGTCGAGTAGCCTGCTGCCAAGCGCTGAAAACGTTGCCCGTCGGCAGCCAAGGAATCCACCGAGCCCCGACATCCCAGCTTCTCGCCCCCTTCCCCAGGGGGTGTTTTTTTACCGCGGCGGATAGCGAAATGGCGCGCTAACCATAACCTGGGTTAGCGTATCGAGGGGAAGAAGGTTGCGATGCTGCCACTGTACATGCGCTGTACAGGGAGGTGCGATGTGATGATGAAGTTCCTTGCGGGTGCGGCAAGTGTGAGCTTTCTCTTGGGCATGATCGCGATGCTGATTTACGTGTTGACAGGCTTGTAGAGGTGTCATTGCCCGCGACACGGTAGATGCTGCGAAACCCTCGGCTGCTGGCCGGGGGTTTCGTCTCTTTACGCGGATCGTCAGCGCAGGGGCGGGGCTACAGCGACACGAACGGCAGCAGCGACAGGGTCAGGACCGCCGCGGCGGCCAGGGTCAGGGCGATCACCTGCAGCGGCCGCTCGCGCAGGCGCTGCCACAGGCTGAGCGGCTCTCCGCGGGCCTCGCGCTCGGCCAGGTCCTGCTGCATGCGCTCGGCCAGGCGGGCCTGATAGGCATCCAGCGCGGCGCGCGCCTCGGGCAACTGGGCTTCGTCGCGCAGCCAGATCGCTGCCACCGAGAGCTTCCAGCGCCCTTCGCTGGTCTCGTAGACATCGAAGCCGCCTTCGTCGAGCAGTTGCCGCACCTCGGCGGCCTCCTCCTCGGGCACTCCGCCGAGCCGGAACAGCAGCACGGCCATCGGCTACCTCGCTGCCTGGTAGTGAATGTCCAGCGACTGCTCGAGGGAGCCGCCGCGAGCGTCGATGCTGTTGGCCAGGGTCGCCACCTGGCCGCAGCTGATATAGGCCGATTCCGCCAGCCACTGCGGGTCGGGGTAGTAGGCGAACAGGTAGTGGTCCTCCTTGAGAGTGTCGATCAGCGGCCGGGCGACCTCCTGGCGCACGGCCGGGCAGCCGAAGCTGCGGCCCAGGCGGCCATTCTCGGCAATGAACTGCTCGCTGACGTAGTCGGCGCCGTGGACCACGATGGCACGCTGGTAGGCGAGGTCGTTGACTCCGGCCTCGAGCCCTTCGAGGCGCATGGAGTAGCCGTTGGCGCCGTCGTAGCTATTGAGGGTGCGAAACAGCCCCAGGCTCGATTGATAGCTGTCGGGGATGTTGGAGAACCATTCGGCCTGCTCGTCGCCGCTGCCGCGGCCGTGAGAGACCAGTTCCTCGAACAGCAGTTGCTGATGCTCGAGGTCGAAGACCCACAGCCGCGGCTGGTTGGCGCTGCGCGAGAAATCGATCACCGCCAGGCGCTCGGCATCGGGGTCGGCGCACTGCACGGCGCTGGCGGCGAGGCGCAGTACCTGCGGCTCGGCGTCGGGTGCCAGGCGCTGCAGGGTGTCGGCGAGCAGCACGTGGGCCTGGGCGGACACGGGCATGAAAAGCGTCAGGGCAAGCCCGGCGATGGGGAGGCGTGTGACGATTGGCATTGTTATGACGTCTCCGGCGCAACAGAATGAACCAATAAACGGCGCTATTATGAACAGAAGACGTGGCATCAGCCAAACCAGGGACGGGATGGGAGACGTCGTATGACGACAGCTGGGCAGTGGAACAGGGCGCGAGCGTGGCTCGTGGTGGGGATGAGCCTGTGTGTGGCGCTGCTGGCGCTGCCTGCGGGCGCCACTCAAACGCTGGCCCCGGCCATCGAGTCGCAGCTGGCCGCCAGCGGCTCGCGGGATGCCGATCTCGCCGCGTTTTACCGCAGCCGGGCGCATCATGCGCTGTGGCAGTCGCCCGAGCGGGTCGAGGCGCTAGCCGGGGCGGTGGCCACGCTGCAGGACGACGGACTGTCGCCGGACGATTACCTGCCCGGTGATCTCGTCGAGCGCCGGGCCGCACTCGGCGATGACGAGGCGGCGCGGGTCGCTTTCGAATTACAGGCGACCCGCGGCCTGCTGACGGCGATGCGCCACCTGACACGCGGCAAGACCGACCCGCGGCGCCTGGAAGAGGATTGGAGCATTGCGCTGGCCGGCTACACGCCGGACTGGGCAGCGCTGTCACAGCAACTGGACGCCGGCGATATCGAGGCGGCGCTCGAGCAGGCACGCCCCGAGGCCAGCTTCTACCAGGCGCTGCGCGAGGGGCTCTCGCACTACCGCAGCGTGGCCGCCAGCGGCGGCTGGCCCGAGCTGCCCGAGCGCAGCGAGTCGCTGCGCGAGGGCGACCGGCATCCCGACGTGGCGCTGCTGCGCCAGCGCCTGGCGGTGGAGCGCGACCCGGCAAGCCTGCCGGCCGACGCCGGCTACTATCCGCGGGTCGAGCTGGCTTCTGAGCCGGACGCCAGCGAAGATGCCGAGCGCTTCGATGCCGAGCTGGCCCGCGAGGTGCGCTTCTTCCAGCGCCGCCACCTGCTCGAGCCCGATGCCGTGGTCGGTCGCCACACCCGCCAGGCGCTCAACGTACCGGCGGAGGCGCGCATCGACCAGCTGCGCGTCAACCTCGAGCGCGCCCGCTGGCTGCTGCACGATCTGCCGGCCTCCTACGTACTGGTCGACATCGCCGGCTACGAACTGCATCACGTGCGCGAGCATGGCGACGACTGGCGCACGCGCATCGTGGTCGGCCAGCCGTATCGCGAAACGCCGTCGATTCGTTCCGCGATCACCCACCTGACCTTCAATCCGACCTGGACGATTCCGCCGACGATCTTCCGCGAGGACAAGCTACCGCGGATTCGCGACGACCTCGGCTACCTCGAGGAAGCCAACCTGCGCGTGCTGGCGCCGAGCGGCGAGGAGCTCGACCCCGTCGAGGTTGACTGGGACAACCCCGGCGGCGTGATGCTGCGTCAGGCGGCGGGGGGCGACAACCCGCTCGGCAACCTGGTGATCCGCTTTCCCAACGATCATGCCATCTATCTGCACGACACCCCGGCCCGGTGGTTGTTCAACCGCGCCCAGCGCGCCGCCAGCTCGGGCTGCATTCGGGTCGAGCACGTCGAGGAGCTGGCGCGCCAGCTGCTGGCCGACAGCCAGCGCTGGAGCGCGCATGACATCGCCACGCGCATCGAGGATGGGCGCACCGGCAACGTCTCGCTGGCCAATCGGGTGCCGGTGATCCTCAGCTACTGGACCGCGAGCCCCGACGAATATGGTGGCATCGCCTTCCGGCCCGACATCTACGGCCGCGACGTGGCGGTGCGGCGTGCGCTGGACGCCCCGGCTGGCTAGTGAAAAATATGTTTGACTCGCGGCGGAGAAGCGCGCATGCTGTTTTGGCAGTTGGTTAGCAAGTTGTATATCGTCAGTAGAAATCGAACGTTGTCAGAATCAATTTCGGTCGCCTGGTGTATCTCCTTGTCTTACCCACTCGATACGGGTAATTCCCGCAACATCATCACGCATTAGGAAATTGAAAAATGGCAACTGGTACCGTTAAGTGGTTCAACGACACCAAAGGTTTCGGCTTCATCTCTCCGGACGATAACGGCGACGACCTGTTCGCGCACTTCTCCGAAATTCAAGCTGACGGCTTCAAAACCCTGCAAGACGGCCAGAAGGTCTCCTTCGACGTCACCCAGGGCAAGAAAGGCCTTCAGGCTTCCAACATCAAAGTCATCTAATCGCTGACATTTGATGTGTCCCTTCCGAGGGACAATGCAAGGCCCGCCATGTGCGGGCCTTGTGCGTTTCCGGGGCCAGATATTCCTACCACCCAGCGGCGCCATCTCGCCGCTCGCGGCGCTTTAGGGTAGGGTGAGGGTTTTGCCAATCAGGGAACTCGACCCCACCATGAGTGACGCGACCTCCCACGGCCCCGGCGAGCTGGTCATCGAGCCGCCGAGCGGCAAGCCAGCCGACGCCTGCGTGATCCTGCTGCACGGCCTGGGCGCCGACGGTAATGACTTCAAGCCGCTGGTGCCGGCGCTCAACCTGCCGGCCTCGCTGGCGGTACGCTTCGTGCTGCCGCATGCGCCGCGCCAGCCGGTGACCATCAACGGCGGCATGCAGATGCCGGCCTGGTACGACATCCTCGAGATGAATCTCGGGCGCCGCGTCGACGAGGCACAGCTGCGCGCCTCGGCGGCACGCGTGCATCGGTTGATCGATGCCGAGATCGCTGCCGGCATCGATAGCCGCCGGATCATCATCGCCGGCTTCTCCCAGGGCGGCGCGGTGGCCTACGAGGCGGCCTTGACCTATCCCCAGCCGCTGGGCGGCCTGCTGGCGCTGTCGACCTACTTCGCCACCGCTGACAGCATTGCCCCCAGCGAGGCCAATCGTGAGCTGGTGATCGAGGCCCACCACGGCAGCTTCGACCCGGTGGTGCCGGAGAGCCTGGGCCAGGCCGGCGCCGAGTGCGCCCGCGCCATGGGCCATCCGGTCAACTACCGCCGCTACCCCATGCAGCACTCGTTGTGCCCGCAGCAGGTCGCCGATATCGGCCCCTGGCTGGCGGCACGCCTGGCCCACGACTGAACGGAGTGGCGATGGATACCCTCGACCCAATGGCGGCACCCGGGCCCGACCGGCGCCTGTCGAGCCCGGCGGCGGCGCGCAATCGCGAGCCGATTCTCAAGGTGCTGCGCGACTGGCTGCCGCCCCGTGGGCGGGTGCTGGAGGTGGCCAGCGGCAGCGGCGAGCATGCGCTGCACTTCGCCACCGCGCTGCCGAACCTGCGCTGGCAGCCCAGCGACCCTAGCGCTACCGCCCGCGCCTCGATCGAGACGTGGCGCGTCGAGCACGGGCCTGCCAACCTGCTGGCGCCGCTGGCGCTGGACGTGCTGCAGCGGCCGTGGCCGGTGCCGGACTTCAATGCGCTGGTGGCCATCAACCTGCTGCATATCTCGCCCTGGGCGGTGAGCGAGGCGCTGTTCGCCGAGGCCGGCGCGCGGCTGCCGGAGGGGGCATAGTTTACCTGTACGGCCCCTTCATGCGCGACGGCGAGCACACTGCCGAGAGCAACGCCGCCTTCGATGCCGACCTGCGCCAGCGTAACCCCGAATGGGGTATCCGCGAGCTGGAGTCCGTGCTCACGCTGGCCGAGCGCCACGCTCTCGGTGTGGTGGCGGTGGAGGAGATGCCGGCCAATAATCTTAGCGTGGTGCTGCGTGCCGAGCCGGCCAGCGGGGCTTGAACTCGGCGCTGCTGCCCCAAGTCTA
Organism: Halomonas socia; assembly: GCF_010977575.1. Classification (GTDB taxonomy): domain Bacteria; phylum Pseudomonadota; class Gammaproteobacteria; order Pseudomonadales; family Halomonadaceae; genus Franzmannia; species Franzmannia socia. The sequence continues at coordinate 160,899 of NZ_CP048812.1, read as the reverse complement.
TTCCAGAGGTCATCAAGGAGGAGTGAGCATGCATGATCTGTCAAAAGACATCCGCCTGCCCGACGGGTGCCCCAACTGTGGTAGTCACCGTGCACGAGTCTCCCAAGTCGGAAACCCCGACGACAAGGTATTCTGTGCATCCTGCAACACCGTGATCGGTCTGCGCGCCGACGTCATGGAACGCATCACCAAGGCCTCCCCCAGTGAGGCCGAGCAACTGATCGAGAAAGCCGCCAACAAGAAACCCTCCTGACCGGCGCGTCGATGCCGTTTCCGCACGCCGACGGTCTGTCACTGCTGCTGATGGCACTGACCACCCTGGTGGTCGGGGCCAGCACGCTGCATGGCGTGCGCTACCTGCAAGCGAGCGGTGCGCCGCGCCGCCGTAGCCTGCTGTTGTGGCCGCTGTTGGCGCTGCTATGGCTGGCGCTGTGCACGCTGTTCGCCAGTGGCCATCTGGTCGTCCAGTATCTCGTCCTGGAAGTCACTGCGCTGTGCGCCGTGGCGTTGATGCTGCTGCCCGGTAGCCAAGCCTCGCAGGTGGCGGGGCGCCGCTACCTGCTGTGCACCCTCAGCGGCTCGCTGCTGCTGCTGCCGTCAGTGGCCTGGCTAGCCAGCCAGCAGCCCGACCTGAGCCTGGTGGCGCTGGCCGAGGTCGAGGTCGCTCCCTGGTGGCTGGCGGTGATAAGCGCCGGGCTGCTGATCAAGATGGCGGGGTTTCCGCTGCACGGCTGGCTGCCGCCGGCCCACGCCGCGGCCTGGGTCCCGGTGAGTACGGTACACGCCGCTCTGGTGATCAAGGCCGCCTTCTTCATGGCCGTGAGCGTATGGACCACGCTGGCGCCGGAGGCGCTGAGCGGCGCGCAGCTGCTCGGCTGGCTGGGTAGCGTGGCCATCGTGTGGGGCAGCCTGCTGGCCTGGCGCCAGACCGAGCTCAAGGGGGTGGTGGCCTATTCCACGGTGGCCCAGGTCGGCTACCTGCTGCTGCTGTTTCCGCTGCTGTTCGGCACCGCCGAGGCGGTCGCCACGCTGGCCTGGCAGAGCACCTGGCTGCTGGTGATCAGCCACGCGCTGGCCAAGGCGGCGATGTTCATGGCCGTGGGCAGCCTGGTGCTGGCAATGGGGCGTGGCGACTTGGCCGGGCTGTCGGGCGTCGGCCAGCGCCTGCCGCTGTCGCTGCTGGTGTTCGGCCTGGCCGCGGTCTCGCTGCTGGGACTGCCGCCCAGCGGCGGCTTTACCGCCAAGTGGATGCTGCTGCACGCGGCGATCCTCGCCCAGCAGTGGCAGTGGGTGGTGGTGGTTGCGGTGGGGACGCTGCTCGGCGCCGCCTATGTGTTCCGGGTCTTCCGTTACTGTTTCATCGTCCCCGAGCAGGAGCAGACGATGCGTGTGCCGCCGGTAACGCTGGACATCATCGCACTGCTGCTGGCGCTGGCCGCCATGGGCCTCGGCCTGGCCGCCGCGCCGGTGGTGGCGCTGATCGGAGGCCCGCCATGAACGACAACCCGGGACTGCTGCTGGCAGCCCTGGCCACCTCGCTGCTGGTGGCGCCGCTGATCTTCCTGCTGCCCGAGCGCGCCTGGCTGGCGCGCACCACGTTGAACCTGGGCGCGGCGCTGCTCAAGCTGGGCCTGGTAGCGCTGATGGTGGCCGGGGTGGCCCGCGGCGACAGCTACGCCTTGGGCTTCACGGTAGTGGAGGGGGTAAGCTTCCAGCTGCGTGCCGACCCGCTGGGCATCATGTTCGCCGGACTGTCGTCGCTGCTGTGGCTGTTCACCACCCTGTATGCCATCGGCTACCTGGAAGGCTCGCCTAACCGCAAGCGCTTCTTCGGCTTCTTTAGCCTGTGCGTGGCCAGCACCCTGGGCATCGCCCTGGCCGGCAACCTGTTCACCTTCCTGCTGTTCTACGAGCTGCTGACGCTCTCCACCTATCCGCTGGTGGTCCACCGCGGCACGCCCAAGGCGCTGGCCGCCGGGGCCACCTACCTGCGTTACACCGTCAGCGGTGGCGTGCTGCTGCTGATCGCGGTGGTGGCGCTGCACGTGCTGGCCGGCGAGGTCAACTTCGGCCAGCGCGAGGTGCTGGCTGAGCTGGGGCCAGAGCACCATGCATGGCTGATCGGCATCTTCGTGCTGCTGATGCTGGGGCTCGGGGTCAAGGCGGCGCTGGTGCCGCTGCACGGCTGGCTGCCCCAGGCGATGGTGGCGCCGGCGCCGGTCAGCGCGCTGCTTCACGCGGTGGCGGTGGTCAAGGCCGGGGCCTTCGGCATCGTGCGCGTGGTCTACGACGTCTACGGCATCGCCCTGAGCTATGAGCTGGGGCTGCTGGCCGGGCTTGCCATCGCGGCCTCGTTCACCATCCTGTACGGCTCGCTGCGTGCCCTGGCCCAGGTCGATATCAAGCGCCGCCTGGCGTTCTCCACGGTCAGCCAGGTCTCCTACATCATGCTCGGCATCAGCCTGTTCGGCCCGATGGGGACCATCGCCGGGCTGGCGCATCTGCTGCATCAGGGGCTGATGAAGGTCACGCTGTTCTTCTGCGCCGGCAACTACGCCGAGGAGCTGGGTATCCACCGTATCGACGAGCTGGACGGGGTAGGGCGGCGCATGCCCGGCACCAGTCTGGCCTTTACGCTGGGGGCGCTGGGCATGATCGGCATCCCGCCGCTGGTCGGCTTCCTCAGCAAGTGGTATCTGGGCATGGGCGCGATTCAGGCCGGGATGCCGTGGGTGATCGCGGTGCTGGTGGCCAGCAGCCTGCTCAATGCCGCCTACTTCCTGCCGATCCTCTACCGGCTGTGGTTCAAGCCCGGCCCGCTGGAGGGCTGCGGCGCCTGGCCTGAGGAGCGCCGTCTGGGGCGGCTCGAGACCAGCGCCTGGCTGCTATGGCCGGTGCTGGCCACGGCGGCCTTCAGCCTGCTGGCGGGCGTCTTTGCCGGCTTGCCGTTCAGCCCGCTGAGCTGGGCAAGCCTGATCGCCACTCAGGAGTATCTGCCATGAGCCTGGCGCATACGCTACTGATGACGGTGGCCTGGCCGCTGGCCGTGGCGGCGCTGGTGGCGGGCACCCTGGCCTGGCGCCACGGCCGCGCGCTGGTGGAACAGCGCAGCTCGGGGCGCTATGTGGTGCCTCCGGGCGTCGCCGGTGACTGGCTGTCCCGCTGGCGTGTGGCGCTGTGGGTCAGTGCGCCGCTGCCGGCCCTGGCGGTAGCGCTGGCGCTGCCCGAGGCGTCACTCACGCTTGACTGGTGGCTGCTCGGCGGCGAGTGGCGGTTGGACGGCACGCGCCGCGCGCTGCTCGGCTTCACCGCGCTGCTGTGGGCGCTGGCCGGCGGCTACGCCCACGGCTACCTGGGCGGCAAGGCGCGTCGCGCGCGGCATGGCGACCCGGATGCCGAGCGCGACCTGCAGGCTTTCGTGCTGCTCTGGCCGCTGACCCTGGCTGGCAACCTGATGCTGATCCTGGCCGAGGATATTGCCAGCTTCTACACCGGCTTCGCGATCATGACCTTCGCTGCCTACGGCCTGGTGGTCAATGCCGGCAGCCGCGAGGCGTATCGCGGCGGTCGCGCCTACCTGATCATGGCGATCCTCGGCGAGGGCATGATCCTGGCTGGGCTGCTGTGGGCGGCGGCCAGCGCCGAGACGCTGACCCTGACCGGCCTGCGCGAAGGGCTGGCGGTAGCGCCCCAGGCCAATGCCATGGCCACGCTGCTGTGGCTGGGCTTCGGCGTCAAGGCCGGGGTGATCGGCCTGCACGTGTGGCTGCCGCTGGCGCATCCGGTGGCGCCGACCCCGGCCAGCGCGGTGCTCAGCGGGGCGATGATCAAGGCCGGCCTGCTCGGCTGGTGGCAGACCCTGCCGCTGGGACTGACGGCGCTTGCCGGGCTGGGGCGCGTGGTGATGGTCGCGGGACTGGTCGCGGCCTTCGCCGCGGCGCTGTATGGCGTGACCCAGCGCCACCCCAAGGCGGTGCTGGCCTACTCCAGCGTCAGCCAGATGGGCATGATGACCACGCTGGTGGGGCTGGCCCTTCTCGCCCCGTCGCTGTGGCCGATGCTGGCCCCGGCGCTGGTGCTGTTCGCCGTCCATCACGGGCTCAACAAGGGCGCGCTGTTCCTCGGCGTGGGCATCACCGAGCATCCGCCGCGGCTGCCGGGCTGGCTGCTGTGGCTACTGCTGGCGCTGCCGGCCCTGTCACTGGCCGGGGCCCTGGCCAGCGGGCTGATCGCCAAGTGGGTGCTCAAGGCCGGGCTCTACGACGCCGGCTGGAGCTGGCTGGTCACGCTACTGACCTGGGCGGCACTCGGCACCAGCCTGCTGATGGCACGCACCCTGTGGTGCCAGGCCCACGCCTGGCAGGAGGCGCGCCGCCATGGCGCTGCTCCAGCGCCTTTGTCGATGACCCTGGCTTGGGCGCTGTGTGCGCTGCTGGCCGCCGTACCCTGGTGGTTGACGCTGCCCGAGGCGTCCGCCGGCGCGGTGCAAGCCACCGTCCTGCCGCCCTGGGGCGAGCTGCCCGGTCTGCTGTGGCCGGTGATGTTGGGGGCGGTAGTCACCGCAGCGCTGGTGGTGGCCTGCCATCTCGAGCCGCGGCTGCATGCGCGCATGAGCCGTGCCGAACGTCTGCCGCCCGGGGACCTGTGGCCGCTTTACGTGCGCCTGGCAAGCTCGCTGAGCGACCCCCTGCGCCGCGGGGTGGCGCGGCTAAGCAATGCCGAGGAAACCGCCCAGGATCTCGCCGCCGGCTGTGGACGTCATGCCATTGCCTGGCTGACGGCACTGCAGCGCTGGGAGGCCTGGCTGCGCCGCTGGGCGGTGCCGCTGATGGTGGTCTTGGGTGGGGGGCTGTGGCTGGCGCTAATGCGCTGAAGCGTCGTAGGACTGAGCGGTGGATGGCTATGTCGTGGTGTACCGCGCCGGTAATCTCCGGCGCGGCACAAGCGGATGGGTCTCAGCGTTCGGTAGCTGCTACCACCTCGATCTCCACCAGCCATTCCGGGTTGGCAAGGTCGGCGACACCGACCACTGAACGGGTTGGGAGGTTAGGCTGATCTTCGGTGCCGAAGAACATTGTGTAGCCATCCATGAAGCCGCTGAAGTCGATACGGCCGGTTTCCTCGGTGGGCACCAGGAATACGGTCATTTTGACGACATCCGACATATCGAGGTCGAGCCGCTCCAGGTTCCCCTCGATACGCTCCAGCACGGAGATCGTCTGTGCTTCCGTATCACCGAACTCACCGTCGTCGTTGGCCAGAGGTACGGTACCGCTGAGGTAGGTGAGATTAACGTCGCTGAGGGTTACGGCCTGCAGGATTGGAAAATCCGAGTCCGGTATCGGATGGCGCTCGATGGCGTCTGCCTGGGCTCCGGTCGCCATGGTCGCAGCCAGCAGAGTGGTGGCAATTGCGTACTTGATCGTCATTATTACTCCTCTCTTCCCATTTTGGCGGTTGCCGTTACCTTCAGCCTCTCGATATCTGAGGCGCTAAGGTCGGTGGCGGTGTCATTGAAGGTTTCACGAATGTAGCCGAGGATCTCAGCCAACTCTGCGCTGGCCAGCTCTTCGCCGAAGGAGGGCATGCCGGCGCGACCATAGGCCACTACCCGAATCAAGTCCTCCAGATCACCAGCGACGAAGTCGCTATCGGTGAGGGCGGGAAAGGCTCCCTGGATGCCGCTGCCATCGGCCATATGACAGGCCGAGCAGTTCTGCTGATAGAGGGATTCGCCATCGGCGCTTGCTGGGAGTACTGCCATCAGCGGCAGGGCGGTAATGAGGGTGAAAGTGATTAGCTGCTTCATGAGGACATCGCCATCTCGTGCAGCTTTTCGATCTGCAGCCAGGATGACTCGATGGCACCTGCCATCCAGCCTGTCATGTAGCTAAGGTGCTCTCCGGCCAGCAGTACGCGCCCCTGAGGCTCATTGAGTAGCGGATAGCTGTTCTGTCGAGCCTCGTCGGACCAGCTGGCCCAGCCGCCAAGGTTTTCCGGGACCAGGTGCCAGGCGGTGCTGAAGGCCGCCTCGAAGTCGCGCCGGTAGCCGGCATGAATTTTCTCGCCGACTCCCAGGGCCTTGTCGATACGCTGCTCCCGGGGCAGAGCACTGAACTGTGCGGCATTGGCGCCGAAGTTGTAGACCCCTTGCAGGACGCCCTTTTTCCCCTGCCAGCCGGTGGAGGGGTAGCTGATGTTGCCCACTTCGCTGTTGTGGGTAAAAGAGTGGCCGCCGAAGACATGATCCTCGACCTCCCAGAACCGGCTCTTCATTTGCAGGGCCAGTTTGCAGGTTGGGGTATAGCTAACGGCGTCCATGGCACTGCGGAACTCCTCCGTAAAGTCATTCTCGATATTGCGCAGCACCGACAGCGGAATGGTGCATAGGCAGTAATCCCCCGCCAGTTGCCGGGACTCTCCGGCGTCACCGTCCTGATAGTCCACCACCACTCCGTCCTCGCTCTTTTGCAGGCGGGTGACCCGAGCTCCAAAGGTGATAGTGTCACCGAGTTGTTCTTCGAATGCCTGAGGTATGCGGTCCATGCCGCCGATCGGCTGGAACATGGTCTTTTGCTGGGTGTAACCGCTCACCGAGCTGACGATGCCGAAGAGGTCGGAATTCAGCAGCGCTGACAGAGCGTGTGGCGATGAGGCCTCTCCCGGGTTGAGACCCGCCCCCGGGTCGCTGGCGTAGCCACGGCCACCGGTACCCAAGTAATCGAGGCTCTCGCGGTCGAGATGGCCTTCGCCGACCAGAAATTCCAGAAACTTCTCACGCTCCTCGGCAGTAAGGGGAACGTCCAGGGCATTCTGGTCGACATGCTTGGCGAGGATCTCCGCTGTATGGCCACGCATATCGGCGATGATTTCTTTCTGGCGCACCGCCTGGCCGTTCAGGGCGCCTTCTCCATCACGGTAGGCAAAGGCGGCTTCGTTGTGATTGACGAAAATTTCGAGGGGAATCCCGAACTCCTGGGTGTAGTGGAGTGTCGAGCGGTGGTGATAGGGGATTCGCCAGGGCCCATGGTTGAAGTACTCGCCGTCGTCGAAGTTACAGACTTCGTCATCCTGACCCAGCTGAGGCAGAACGAAACCCCGGCGTGCCGTCTGGCAGCGACCCCCTGAGTACCGGCGGGCTTCCAGTACCTTGCAGTTATAGCCTTGGCGGCCTAGTTCGTAAGCGGCAACCAAGCCGGTCAATCCGGCGCCGAGGATAATTACCGTCTTGCCGTTACCGTCACCGGAGAGGGGGGCGGACGATCCTGGGCCGAGGCGATGCCGATATTGAAGGCGGCAAGTCCCGACATCAGCATACCCGCGCCGCCGACGGCCCCAAGGGCCTGCAGGAAATGGCGGCGGGTCAGCTGTCCAGTGATGGCGCCGGTCCCGTCCCGTCCGCCGGATGATAATGGCTTTTGTTGTTCATGCATCTGCGATTCCTCCATGTCAGACAATGGGGACATCGCAGCATCCATGCCAAATTCGAATATTCCTTCATTAGACAAAGAGGTATGAGAATATTCGTTAGTACGGCTTCGTTAGCCTGCAATGTAACTGCACCAACATGACGAGTCTGATGGGCGTCACCTGAGGAGGTGGTGCAGTTGGCAAGCCTGATGGAATCTTGTGAGTGCGGCCCCACGACAATCCCCGCGCATCGGCATTGCCGGGGCGCGGGGATTCGGGGTGCTGGGGTGGGTTACAGCAGCTCTTCGGCGGCCAGCGCCAGGCGCGAGCGCTCGACGCTCTTGAGGGTGATATGGCCGGCGTGGGGCCAGTCGCGGAAGCGTTCGACCACCGCCGCCATGCCGCAGGTGTTGGCTGTCAGGTAGGGGGTGTCGATCTGGCCGACGTTGCCCAGGCAGACGATCTTGGTGTTGCGCCCGGCACGGCTGACCAGCGCCTTGAGCTGCTTGGGCGTGAAGTTCTGCGCCTCGTCGATGATCAGGAAGGTGTCGTTCAAGGTGCGACCGCGCATGAAGCCCGGCGAGCGGATCTGCACCCGCGAGCCGAGCAACTGGCGGGTGGCGCCGTTGTCCCAGCTGGTGTCGCCGTCCTCGCTGCGCAGCAGGTTGTCCATGTTGTCGTGGAAGGCGCCCATCCACGGCGACATCTTCTCCTCCTCGGTGCCGGGCAGAAAGCCGATGTCCTCGCCCATGGGGATCGGCGCGCGGGTGAACACGATGCGTTCGAACTGCTTGGCGTCGAGGGTTTGCTGGAAGGCGGCGGCCAGGGTCATGAAGGTCTTGCCGGTACCGGCGTTGCCGGCAATGGTGACCAGGTCGATCTCCGGGTCCATCAGCAGGTTGAGGGTGAAGTTCTGGCGGCTGTCGTGGGCGTGCACACCCCACACCCCGGCGTGGTGGCGGTAGTTGGTGAGCAGCTGCAGCCGCGCCGTGCTGGGTGTCAGCTCACGCACGATGGCCTCGAAGTCAGCGCCGTTGTCGCTGTCCGAGACCAGCATGCCGACGTGCCAGTCGCGCGGCATCTCGCCACTGAGCTGGTAGAAGGTGTGGTGGTCGACGCGCTCGACCCTGACCTCGACATTGAGGCACTCCCACAGCCCGTTGCCGTCCTGGCCGGCATCGGCATAGACCTTGGCGCCCTCGATCATGGCGTCGCTGTCGGAGAAGGCGCGGTCGTTGAGATAGTCCTCCACCGGCACCTTGAGCGCCGAGGCCTTGACCCGCAGGTTGATGTCCTTGGTGACCAGGATCACCGAGGCGTCGGGGCGCTCGTCGCGCAGCCGGCAGGTCTCGGCGAGGATGCGGTTGTCGGGGCTGTCCTCGAGGTTGTCGAGGGGCTTGAGGTCCTGGTAGCAGAGAAACCGCAAACGCCCCGTCTCACCGCTGATGCGGGGGATCGGGATGCCCTGCTGGATGTCGTCGAAACTGACCTGGCTGGTGATATCGGAGAGGGTGCGGCTGACTTGCCGAGCGGTACGCGCGATCTCGCGGATGCCGTTCTTGTGCTTGTCGAGTTCTTCGAGGACGGTCATCGGGATGACCACGTCGTGCTCTTCGAACTGATAAAGCGCGGCGGGGTCGTGAATCAGGACGTTGGTGTCCAGTACGTAAAGCCTCGTGGCTTTCTTGTCGAGTCGTACCATCGGTGGAAGCACTCCTTGGTTGACGGCAATGTCGACACTGGCAGTGACACCTTACGGTCATGTGACAGGCTGTCATCTGGCGCCCAGCGTCGCTTCCATGATGCGTGCGCTACGTTCCTCCTCTAGGTGTGTGGTGGTTATCCCTTCGACTCCAGCATGTGCCGCAATTTCCTCGCGTGCCACTGCCGATGTCAACGCTGTGTCATTCCTGTTGCAGGTAGACGCTGTCGATATCCAGCGTGGAGCGCTTGCCGAGGTCGTCATAGGCCGCCTCGAGCCAGGCGTCGCAGGCCGCCCGGCCGCTGTCGCGCAGCTTGCACAGGAACGCCCATTCGGCGTTCATCTTGCTCGACACCGATAGCCCTTCCAGGGCGTCGTCGGCGCTGATGCGGTGGAACAAGGTGTCGCGGTAGCAGCCGATATCCATGCCGCTGTCGCTGATCAGGCCCTTGAGCATGGCCGCCATGCGCACTTCCTTGATCAGCGACGCGTTGAAGGTGATCTCGTTCATGCGGTTGAGGATCGCCGCGGCGCTGGTCGGCACCTCGTCGCGCTCGATGGGGTTGATCTGCACGATCACGATGTCCCGCGAGCCGCACTCCTCCATTAGCGGGAACAGCGCCGGGTTGCCGACATAGCCGCCGTCCCAGTAGGCGCGACCGTCGATCTCCACGGCCTGGAACATGAACGGCAGGCAGGCCGAGGCCATCACCGCATCGGCGCTCATCTCATCGCGGCGAAAGACCCGCTGCTTGCCGCTCTTCACATCAGTGGCGCACACGAACAGCTTGAGCGAGTCGCAGCGGCGCACTCGCTCGAAGTCGACCAGCTTGGCCAGCAGGTCGCGCAGCGGATTGAGGTTGAAGGGATTGAACTGGTAGGGCGACACCATCCGGCTCATGAAATCCATCATCAGGTAGCCGGGGGAGTGGTCGAGGCTCCAGTTGCCGAGCAGCATGTCCAGCGGGGTGCGCTTGATGGGGCTGGTCATGGCGGCGTCGCTCACCGCGCGCCAGAAGGCTTCGAGTCCCTCCCGCGCGGCTTGCTCGCCGCCGCGCGTCAGACCCTCGGCCACCACCACGGCATTCATGGCGCCGGCACTGGTGCCGCTGATGCCCTCGATGTCGATGCGCGGGTCTTCCAGCAGGCGGTCGATCACGCCCCAGGTGAAGGCGCCGTGTGCGCCTCCGCCCTGAAGCGCCAGGTCAATGGCTTTAGTCTCGGGCATGTCGCCTCCCTGGCGTTGATGCAATGCAATACTTGCTGAGCATAGTGGGCACCGTCGCTGCCCTCCAAGTCAACGCTTAACGCAGGCGAGGGATTTGTAACCCGCCCGCGGCAGGGCCTAGGCTGGAAAGTACTAACCGGTGCCATGAGGGCAGCGGGTTGAAAAGGCAGCCACCCTGGCTGCCGCTGACGCGGAGGGATTCGCAAATGAGCCAGAACGTAGCCGAAATCATCGTCGAGACACTACAGCAGGCCGGCGCCAAGCGCTGCTATGGCGTGGCCGGCGATACACTCAATCACTTCACCGACAGCCTGCGCCAGAGCGATATCCAGTGGGTGCCGGTACGCCATGAGGAGGTAGGCGGCTTTGCTGCCGGCGGCGAAGCCTACATGAGCGGTGAGCTGGCGCTGTGTGCCGGCTCCTGCGGGCCGGGCAGCCTGCACTTCGTCAACGGCCTGTTCGATGCTCACCGCAACGGCGCGCCGGTGGTCTTCATCGCCTCTCAGGTGCCGATTGGCGAGTCGGGGGTGGGGTTCCCCCAGGAGGTCGATCAGTCGCCGGTCTTCAAGCAGTACAGCGTGTTCTGCGAGACCCTGGTCTCCCCCGAGCAGGCGCGGCGGATGACGGCGATTGCCGCCCAGACGGCGCTGGCCAAGCGCGGCGTGGCGGTGCTGATCGTGCCCGGCGACCTGTTCACGCAGTCACCGTCACAGGATCTACCCTATCGCGCCCACCGCTTCGACTACGCGATGCGCCCCAGCGCCGAGTCGTTCGTGCCGGCGGTCAAGCAGCTCGATCAAGGCGGCAAGATCTCGATCTTTGCTGGCTCCGGCTGCGAGCACGCCCGCGAGCAGGTGCTGGCGCTGGCGGAAAAGCTCAAGGCGCCGGTGGTCTGGAGCTCACGAGCCAAGGACTTCATCGAGCACGACAATCCCTATCAGGTGGGCATGACCGGGGTCTTCGGCCTGGAGGGCGGCTATGAAGCGGTGGCCGAGTGCGACACCCTGCTGCTGCTGGGCTGCAACTTCGCCTGGACCCCGTTCTACCCCGACAAGGCGACCATCATCCAGGTCGACCATGATCCGGCGCAGATTGGGCGCCGCCACCCGGTGGATATCGGCCTGGTGGGCAGCGCCCGGGATACCTGCGAGGCGCTGCTCGAGGTGGTAGAAGAGCAGACCAGTACGCGCTGGCTCGACAAGTGCCTGAAGCGCTACCGCAAGTCGCTGGAGAAGTCGGCGCACAACACCCGCGATGACGGCCTGATCCACCCCCAGGAGTTGACCCTGGCGGTGGACCGCCTGGCCGCCGAGGACGCGATCTTCACCGCCGACACCGGCAGCCCGATGGTATGGATGCTGCGCCATATTCAGACCCATGGCCGGCGCCGCACCCTGGCCAGCCTGCAGCACGGCACCATGGCCAACGCCTACCCCCAGGCGCTCGGCATCCAGCTTGCGCACCCGCAGCGTCAGGTGGTGGCGATGTGCGGCGACGGTGGGTTGGCGATGCTGCTTGGCGACCTGCTGACCCTGGTGCAGGAGCGGATCCCGCTCAAACTGGTGGTCTACAACAACGCCTCGCTGGGCTTCGTCGAGCTGGAGCAGAAGGTGGAAGGGCTACTCGACGCCTTCACCGGCCTGACCAACCCCGACTTCGGGCGCGTGGCCGAGGCCATCGGCATGTGGGGCAAGCGCGTCGAGCGCGAAGACGAGCTCGATGCGGCCCTCGGCGAGCTGTTCGCCCAGCCGGGGCCGGCGCTGCTGGATGTGAAGGTCAACCCCATGGAACTGGTGATGCCGCCCAAGGTGGAAGCCGGGCAGGTCGCCTCCACTACGCTTTACTCCGGCAAGGCGGTGCTCGCCGGGCGCATGGATGAGGTAGTGAGCCTGGTCAAGAGCAACTTCCTCAAGCGTTGAATCAGCACGGGCGCCCGGTGGGTGCCCGTGTTCTCACGCCTCGATCATCACACGCTCGCCGTCGAGCGTGCTGGCCAGGTGCGAAGCTCTATGTCGTCTTCCGCAAGGCACTGGCCATCAGCGAGCCCTTACACCTTCGTTTGACGCTCCCATGCCGGCTAACTAGCTTGAATCGGCTGGCCCCGATAACAGCAAGAACAACCGTAATGGAGGCATCCAATGACTATTTCTCCCTGGCAGCACGGGCACGGGGGTGGTCGGCTCCTGACAGGCGCTCTCTCGCTTGCGCTGTTCATCGCACATTCAACCGCCAATGCGCAATCCACCGAGTCAGGCACGATACCGCGGCTGGAATCCACGGAGTGCGTGACCGAAGCGCTCACGGAGATGGGTGCCGACTGCTATACCTTTCACGGCCACGAGAACTGGGACGAACCCGGCGACAACCGAATCCAGGTGCCGGTGGCGGTGATCGAGCCGGAAAACGGCGATGCGGACGAGATGCCGGTGTTCTTCTTCCCGGGTGGGCCGGGCTACTCCTCTCTGGGCCTGCGCGACTACATGGAGCAGCTGCGCAAGGATATCGGTAACCGCACGCTGGTGACCATGGATCACCGCGGTTTCATCCATAGCGAGCCGGCGCTGGAGTGCCCCGATTACGCGGCCGTGTCGCCTTACCACAACATCATCCACACACCGGCGATTGCCTCGTCGCTGAATCCGATGGAGCGCCTGGAGGCGATAACCAGCGAGGTGGAGGCGTGCTACCAGAAGCTCACCGAAGAGGGCATCGACGTCGCCCAGTACAATCAATATGCCGTGGCGCGTGATGTCGACGAGATACGCCAGTTGCTGGAGTACGATGTCATCGACGCCTTCGGCTCCTCGACGGGCAGTGGCACCGTGCTCTCCTTCATCCAGTACCATCCGGACAGCATTCGCGCCGCCATCCTCGGTTGGCCATGGTTCAACCACCTGCGCAACCGGGCGCCCGTGGATGAGTTCTACACCGCCAAGCAGACCTTCACCGATACGCTGGCGCTGTGCGCCGCCGAGGACGAGGCGTGCCGCGAGATGCTGCCCAACTGGATGCTGGCGCTCGACCGGGCACGCCGCACCCTGGATGGCAGGCCCTACGTGGTCGATGTCGGCGGCGACGCCAGCGATGGTGAAACACTCTACTTTGACGGGGCCGCCTTCCTCGACACGCTCTACCTGATGCTGCCTGGGGCCTATGCCGAACTGCCCAGCCTGCTTGCCGACATCCAGGCGGGTGACTACACGCGGCTAGAGGAGTTCTTCCTCATCGAAGCGTACGAAGCCGAACCGGAAGCTCCCAACTATGCGCTGGGCTACTTCCTCGCCCATGTGTGCAACGACATGGGCACGAACCGGCCCACCCGCGAAGACTCGATCGCCGCGGTGCAGACCGAGCCGGCGATCCTGGGCTTCGAGCCCCCGTGGGTATGCGGCTGGTGGGGCGAAGACGGTGACGTGCCCGCCGAACACAACGATCCGCCGGTATCGGATACCCCGGCCCTGGCCATCCATGGCCAGATGGACCCCTGCTGTGGCACGCGCTGGAGCGAGCATGTTCGCAAGACGATGCCCAACCTGCAGTACGTCGAATATCAAGGGCTGGGACACAACCCCGTCAATGAGTGTCGCTCCACCATGATCAATGCCTTTCTCGACGATCCGAACGAGCCTGTCGATGACAGTTGCAGGAACGAAGTGGAGCTGGAGCCCTGGGTGATCGAGCCGCCGCAATAGCGGGGCCGACTGCTTTGCAGACAGCGCCCGCCGGTCTGGCGCCAATGCCAGGCCGGCGGACGCTATCTGGTGGAAAGTTCTCTAGAACGGCGAGCCTTCCTCCTGCCAGGTGCCCCATCTCATGCCTCCATGAACTGACGCTATGGGTGGTAGCAAGCCACTGGGCTGTTGAGGAAGCTTGCTGCCCTAGGGTCGCTGGCATAGGCCACATTGAGACGCAGCCAGGGCGAGGCATCTCTGTGGGGGAAGAACACATCCCCCGGGGAGAGTCGAATGCCGAGCTGAGCGGCCCGCTCCACGAGCTGTGAGGAGCGCTCGACGGCAGGGTGGCGAGCCCAGATGAACATGCCGCCGGCTGGGGGATAGAACACCTCCCAACCGGCTTTTTTCACCAGCTCGAGCGTCGCGGCCATCTGCCCGGCGAGCCTTATCCTGAGCCGCTCCGTCAATTTTCGGTAAGAGCCGTTCTCCAGCATGGTGGCCACCACCTGCTCGGCAAAAGGCGAGGTGGAGATTGTGGTGAGCATCTTGATATCGACCAAGCGCTTCAGCAGCGGAGCCTGGGTGGCAATGAAGCCCACCCGCAATGCGCTGGACAGGCTCTTGGAGAAACTGCCCAGGTAAATTACCCGCTCCAAGCCATCCAGGGCCGCGAGCCGTGGCGTAGGGTCATGCTGGAAGTCGGCATAGATGTCGTCTTCGACGATCTGAACGTCATGGCGTTGCGCCAGCTGCAGCACACGATGTGCGACGGTGGGCGCCAGGGTCGTGCCGGTGGGGTTCTGGAACACGCTGTTGGTGAAGAACAGCTTGGGCCGGTAGCGGCTAAGCAGTGTCTCGAGGCGCTGCGCGTCCGGCCCATCGCAGAGGCGGGGAACGCCAATCACCGTGACGCCCTGCAGGTGGAGCAGGCCGAACAGGTTGTAGTAGCCTGGGGCCTCGACGAACACCACATCGCCGGGAGAGAGCAACAGCCGCACGATGAGATCCAGCGAGTGGCTGCCGCCGCCGGTCATGAGGACCTGGTTGGGCTGGGTGTTGATGTCGAGCCGCCGCAGTCGCTCCTGAACCAGCTGTCGCAGTCGCAGCGTGCCCATGGGCGGGCTGTACTCGAAGAGGCTCGCGCCGCCCTGACGTGCCACCTGGCGAATGGCGTAGGCCAGGTCGTCATGCTCCCGCCACTGATTCGGCAGCCAGCCGCATCCCAGCTTCAGGTCGCCCTCATCCGCTTCGAAGAGTCGCCACATCTCATCGGTGACATCCTCCATGCCGCTGGCTGCCGCCTGCGTTTCGCGGGGTGCACTGACGGCGACATAGAAACCGGCGCCGGGCCTGGCGCGAATCACGCCATGTGCCACCAACTGTTCATAGGCCTCGATCACCGCATTGCGGCTGATGCCGTGATCCGCCGAGAGGCGTCTGATGGAGGGTAGCCGCTGGCCGCCACCGGCAGCGTGCTGTTCGATCCAGGCGCCAATGCCCTCCACCAGTTGCTGGACGAGGGGCGTGCTCGAGTGCCTGTCGAGACGCAGCTTCATGGGCAGGAGACTCTCCGTTGCAACCAACCGTTCGGCAAAACGCGTGAACAGTGCAGGGATAACCGGGGTGAAGTGTACCTTACCGCGGCGGCATACGGATGCGAGCCTCAGATGCCATGCCATCGATGTGCTCGTCCGCCAAGGAGTGTTGTCCCATGCCACGAACCGCTGCCCTCCGTTTAGCCTTTGCCCTGTGCATGATCACCACGGCGGTGAACCTGCAAGCGCCGCTTTATGATGCCTTGGCCGCCCGCAGCGGGTCTGGCGTGGCGGCCACGAGCGTTGCCTTTGCCTGCTATGTGCTTGGCATCCTGCCGGTGTTGCTGGGGCTCAATGGGCTTTCTGAGAGGGTGGGGCGCAAGCCGTTGATCGTCACCGCGCTACTGCTATGCCTGGCCGCCACGGCCTTGACGTTGGCGCTGCCCGGGCTGGTGACCCTCGGCCTTGCCCGCTTTCTAATGGGGATCGGTACGGCACTGACCTCGGCCGTCGCCCCGGCGTACATGTGTGGCTTCTTTAACGTTGAGGACACCCGCCGGCCGGCCAACTGGCTAACGGCGAGCACTGCCCTGGGATTCGGCCTGGGAGCGGCCCTCACCAGCCTGTTCGTGCTGCACACGCCAAGCCTGACACCACCGAGTCTGGGGCTCTACCTGGGCGCCGCTTCTCTAGCCCTAATGCTAGTGATAACGTTAAAGGACGATGCACCCCGCCAAGCCCAAGCGCGGATGCTGCGCTTGCCGGCCTACCCACCAGGCGCCCTCGGCTATGGGGTGGCCATTCTGCTGGCATGGGCCTGCGTAGGGCTGGTGATTGCGATTCTGCCCTCGACCCTGGCGCGGCATGGCCTATCCGGCTGGGCCGGTTTCGCGACCTTTGGCATCTGCAGCTGCGGTGTGCTGTTCCAACCCTGGGCCAGGCGGCTGGCGCCGCAGATGGCGACGCAAGTGGGCCTGGTCATCTTGCCACTGGCCTATGCACTGATTGCCTGGGGCGCGTTGCAGGGCGAATTGGTGGCCGTGCTACTGGGGACCGTTGCCGCAAGTAGCGCCTGCTATGGTTTTATCTATCTGGGTGGCCTGAGTGGCGTGCTTGACGTGGCGCAGGAGCACTCGTCGCGGGCGAGCGCCGGCTATTTCCTGATGGCTTACCTCGGCTTCAGCATTCCGGTCATCACCACCGGTACACTGGCCGATGCCTTGGGCCATGGTGCCGCGCTGGGGATCTTTGGCCTGGCGCTGTTGGTTGGGGTGATCGCGACACTCGGCGTTATCCGGCGTAATGGCCGTGCCTGCGCCTATCTTAGGGAGGAGACGCAACCGTGACCTTAATGACCGTACTGCTATTCATACCCGCGTGCTTTGCGCTAAATATGGCGCCTGGGCCGAACAACCTGCTCTCCATGGCCAACGCAAAACGCTACGGCGTGCGAGTGGCCTGCTATGCCGGCATCGGCCGCCTAGTGGCATTCGTGGGCATGATTACGCTAGCGGCCACTGGGCTGGCGACGGTGTTATATACCTCCGAAAAACTCTTCCTGATGATAAAGGTGGTGGGAGGGCTATATCTGATTTGGTTGGCTTACCAGCTCTGGACGGCTGACACCTCCGACAGTGGAGGTGGCGCCCTGGGAGGAAAGAGCCTGTTCCAACTGGCGAGGCAAGAGTTCCTGCTGGCCGCCGGTAATCCCAAGGCGATCCTGATCTTTACCGCCTTTCTGCCACAGTTCGTTGACCCTGCAGGCAATGTCGCGGGCCAGTTCCTGGTGCTAGGCGTGCTGTTCTTGATGCTCGAGTGGGTTGCCATCGCCGGATATGCGTTCTTTGGCAAAGTGCTGCAACACTGGTTCTCACGTCCCGCGATGCGACGGCTGTTCAATCGGGTATGCGCGGGGCTGATGGGGAGTGCTGGGGTAGGGCTGCTAATGTCGCGTCGCGAATGACCAGAAGTATGCGTCAACATCTCCTGGACACCCAAGCCAGCAGCCCACGTCGATGGCTTATTTGCAGGGCTTGGCTAGCGCCTCGGCTGCTAGGCTTGGGCGCCGGCGCAGGTTGATGGTCTGCAACATGGCCCCTAGCGTGGCTACACCGCCAGCACAAACTGCTAGTGTCCAGACCGGCAACTGTAGCAACAGTACAAAACCGCCTGCCGCGGCGCCAATGGCGCTGCCTAGATAGAGGGCCGATTCATTCAGAGCAATGGCGAGGTTGCCATCGCCTTGTAATTTGCGAGCGCGAATTAACTCATTGTTTTGCGGCACTTGCAGGGCCCAGCCTACGGCGCCCCAGGCGGCGATCGGCAGCATCACGACCCAGGCGTTAAGAGTGGCTGATAGCGGCAGTACAAACAGAGAAGCTGCCAGAATCAGCATGATGGTAAAGGTCAGATGGGGGCCTTTGAGACGATCCACTAACGGACCGATGAGGAAGCTGCCCAGCACTCCGCCAATGCCCCAAACCCAGAGGTAGGGAGTGACTGAACGTACGGCGCCATAAGCTGGATCAGTCATCAGGGGAGCGATGAAGGTATACATTCCCAGACTGGCAATGGCTGCCAGCAGAGAGACCGTCAGAATAACCAGTACATGACCGTCGCTGAGGATCGCTAGCTTCTGACCCAATGAGCTGGGCTTAGCGGCGGGCAGGGCGGGAAGTTTCAGCAATAAGCCGATAAAGGCAATCAAGCCGAGGAGCGCTATAAGCCACAGCGCTGATTGCCACCCCATCTGATCTGCAAACAGTAGGCTGAGTGGAACGCCCAATACCACGCCGTTGGCCATGCCGCCCATGATGATGGCGATAGCTTTGCCGCGATGTTCAGGCGTTGATAAGGCGGCTGAGGCGCCAATGCCCATGGCCAGGTAAACGCCGGCACCTATGCCGGCAATGGCACGCCATGCCATCAGTGCAGTGAAGTTCTCGGCCAATGCGCTGCCAGCATTGGCGATGATGAAAGCGACAAGGGCCAGCAGCAGACCTGTGCGTTGATGGTGTGCTGGAGTCAAGGCAACGAAGATAGGAGAGCCCAGCCCATAGGCCAGAGTGAAAGCGGTCACCAACTGTGCAGCCACCGCCACGGATACCGCGAAGGAGTCTTCAATCATCGGAATCAGCCCTGCAGTAACATAAGAGGCCATGCCGAGGGAGAAAGCTCCCAACGCTATTAGGTAGGTGGAGGATCGGTTGGACGTTTGCATACTCATTACCTCTTGTAGATCTACGCAATATCAATATTTTTTTCTGATCAAATGAGATCTCTGGCTCGGTTCGTCAGCCAGGTAAGGTATTCTTCAGCGGCTTGCCGAAGAGTACAATTTGACTGTTTATGCTATTACTTGAGGTAACTGGATGAGCTCCCCTCAGATACTCGAGCAACACCCTCGGGCAGAATTGGCTGATTTTTTGCGGAGCCGCCGAGAGCGCATCTCACCGCAGGACGTTGGTTTACCGGTTGGTGGCAGACGCCGCACACCTGGGCTGCGGCGCGAAGAAGTGGCGGCTTTGGCTGGGGTTGGTTTGTCCTGGTACACGTGGTTGGAGCAAGGGCGGGATATTAAGGTGTCCTCAACGTTCCTCGACAATCTCGCTCGGGTGCTCAAGCTGGATGCGACCGAGCGTCGCCACTTGTTTTTACTCGCTCACCACAGGCTGCCTCAGGAATCCGGGCACACCTCGTGCAAGGTACCTGTAATAGTTAGCCGTCTGCTAGAAGATCTGCCTGCTCGTCCAGCTTATGTGCTGAACCTGCGCTGGGATGTACTGGCTTGGAACTCAGCTGCCGATAGAGTATTCGACTTTACGAGTGTTCCGGAGAACCGGCGAAATCTATTGTGGATGCTGTTTACTAGCCCAGTATTTCGTGAACTCTTTACCCCCTGGGATGACCAGGCACGCCAGATATTATCGAGCTTTCGCCGTGACTTCGTGCGTGCCATCCACGACCCAGATATCACTGATTTGGTGAGAGAGTTGGAAACGGTATCATCAGACTTTAAGGCCTGGTGGCAACAGCAAGATATCCATGGTCCATGTCAGGGGATTCGCAATTTACTGATCCCTGCAGTGGGTCATGTGACGTTCGAGCATACTACCCTGATAATCGATGATGAGCGCCACCTTCGCCTTGTCTACTATGCTGCGAAGGAGGGGGAGCCCGAGAGTCGATCCTTTGCGCAGTGGCTACAATGAGAACTGGCACCTGCATCGAGAGAGAAAGCTGACTGCTAAGCGTTAACGGTTAACCGCTAAGCTTCTGTCGATGCTCATCGTCAACGAGGACTAGCAGTAGGCATGCTGAACGAAGCTGAGCATTGGCGATTTCCTCGAGACCACAGCGCTGCATCATGCCTCTGTGAGATTGCCCTTGGCACGCCGCTCGGTTAGGCTGATAAAACAAAGGCCGCTTAAGATGGCCCGTGCGGTAACAGGGTACGCATGGACTGCCACACCAGGATGATGCGAGGCATCATCGATGCTGCCAGGTAGGGGCGGTAGCGTACCTAAATTACGTTACTAACCTATCAGCTTAGTGGGCTGTGAACTCCTATGAAGCCTTTATCCAGTAAAGTGCGCAAGCGCGAGTTCTGCATAAGTAGTTGAATATATGTATAAGTCTCACAATATCAATAGGTTAGGAGAAGAAGGACATTCCTAGGCAACATTTCTGAATGTTGTAGGTATGCTGACACAATATCAGTACGTGTAGACCAATGATTGTTAGGCATGCGTAGGAGTTGCTATGCACACTGTACAAGATAGCGCTTCCTTAAGAGTTGGCTCAACAAGGTTGTAGAGCGGTGTGATTATTTACACCGTTGTGCTGATAAAGTTCTCTCAATGTACATGCTAAAGGAGGATATAACATGGCGAAAGCACGTAAGCCATACACAGCCCGGCAACCGCCAACACCGTCCGATAGCCATGCGGATATCGAAGAATGGATCCAGCGACGTGTGATGCCAGATCTAAATCCCATGGTGAGGATTCTGGACGAAATGATCCGAAAGACGCTTCCTAGTCTCCAATATGCCATCAAGTGGGGAAAGGTCTACTATGGCTTACCAGGTCTAGGATGGATCATCGAGATAGCTGCCTATGATATTTCCGTCAACGTCGTTTTCCTAGGTGGTGCCGACTTCGATGATCCTCCACCGCTTGGAGAAACTGATCGAGCCCGGTATGTCAAGCTGAAGTCGCTGGAGGAGAATACGACGTCAGAAATGCGCCAGTGGATTGAACAAGCAGCGCGCGTGCCTGGATGGAAATAATTACTCTACATGTGAAAATATCAAAGGGTTATCCATGCCATATGCGACACTTCTATATGCTGGTCTTCTCGGTATATTGTCTCTTGTTCTTTCGGCCTTGAGTGGCATTGTCAGAGGGAAGGTTGGTGCATCGATCGGAGATGGTGGCAGCGAGAAAATGCTGCTTTCAATGCGCCGTCACTCCAACTTCGTTGAGTACGTTCCCTTAGCGTTGTTATTGATTGCGTTGTTGGAAATGAACGGTGTTTCTGTAGCAATGATTCATGCTCTAGGCACTGGTCTTCTTATTTGTCGCATCACTCATGCTTTTGGCATACGGGCGGAAAAAATGAACACCATGGGGCGACTTGTGGGTCACGCCGGAACATTCTTGATCACACTCGTTGCGTCTGTCTTGGCGATCCTTGTGCATTTTGACAGCGTAGCATAATAAACACTCGATTTCGTTTTGGCCTTGTCGGGCCTACACTGGACTGGATTTACCAGTGTGCTCCAAGACAGTCGCTTAGCTTTGCGTTATGTTTAAAAGGAGGAAGCGTGCATCATTTAGCAGCCCAATGGATTGTGGGGTTACTGAGAGATAGAAATATCCCCTTTCTGATCTGTGGAGGACTCGCTGCAAAGGGGGATGGCTCTGAGCGTGAGCTGCATGACATTGATCTTTTCGTCCCTGGTGAGCACTTTTTGTTAGTGGTTCAGGTCGGTCAGGAATTTGTATCCAAAGCTGCCGCTCACCGTCAAGAGGAAGGCTGGGATCTGACCTATGTTCAGTTCAAGTACCAAGGAATAAAGGTGGAGAGTGCTGACGGCCCACGAATTTTCGATGCAGGTAAAGAGACTTGGGTTCCGCTCAACATGGTTTTTTCTCGCTATGTGAGCGTGGATGTGCTAGGCCTAGAGCTTCCCCTTATGTTGCGGGAAGACCTAATCCGGTATAAAGCTGCGCTTTCACGGCCGGTAGATATCGAGGATATCCGTGCCATCCGAAAGAGCGTGCAACCAGGCCAGACACCTGATGACGAGCGTCATACATGAGACGTAGCTCTGATGAGCCTTACGTCATTTTGCTTTTGGATCCTTAATATGGCATTCACTGAATCAGAAAGAGCCGCCCTGCTGGCGTTAAAAGGCGTTGGTCCTACGGTTGTTAAGCGCTTTGAGGAAATAGGTATAAATTCATTCTCTGAGCTGGCAAACCATGAGCCAAGCGAAATAGCAGAAATGGTGGCCTCAATGCTTGGGACTACCTGCTGGAAGAATAGCCCTCAAGCATTGTCGGCGGTGGAGCGCACGATAGATATAGCTCGCCAGAGTCAGCGAATGAATGATGTGAAATAATCACAACCTGAAGCAGCTGGTCTATAAATCGGTTTTTGGTTTGACCACAAATTTAGGGATGAATAGCTCATGATGTTACACCATACTGTAGTCGTCATTACCACAATGCCAGGGGGCGTGGTTTGAGAAAAGTACTAATGAGTGCCTGCCTGCTAGGGAAAAGAGTACGATACGATGGTGGGAGCCTTTCGGTGCATGACCAACTAATAGATAAGTGGATGGCTGAAGGCAGGATTGTTTCAGCTTGTCCAGAGGTCGAGGCCGGGATGAGCATTCCCAGGAAGCCTGCTGAGATTTTAGGAGGCGTTGGGGTGGTGTGCTGAACGGTGAAGTTGATGTTGTTGAAAAGGATGGAACTATCGTTACCGACGGTTTTGCCCAGGGTGCTTCGATTGCTCTAGAATTGTGCAAAAAATTCAATATCGAAGTGGCGATACTCGCTGAGTCCAGCCCATCCTGCGGCAGTTCATTCATCTACGACGGTAGCTTTTCAGGTAACCGGATTCCCGGCATGGGTGTCACCGCTGCCTTGCTAAGTCGGCATGGCATTCAAGTGTTTAGCCAACATCAGATAGCGGATGCTAGCAAGGTCATTCATGCGCCAAGAGTATGATAACGATGTTAGGTTTTGTACGAAAAGTCGGCGAGCGATGGCTAGGGCTAGGGCTAGGGCTAGGGCCGTTCCCTACGGGCCAACGCACTCCCCACATCCATGTGGGTCGCAAAGCAAAAATCGGCGACAAATCGTCAGGATTGAAGGTTTGGGCAGCTCCGCTGCTCAAAGAGCGAGCGACAAGGATGTCGCGAGTCCAAAGCGGAGTTTTCGGGGTGTAAATGAGTACATTGAGCCGATTTTTAACGCCGTATGGGCGAGCGCAGTAAGTTTTCGTACAGAACCTAGTCATCCTGGGAGGGTATAGTGCCATATGTAATTACTACCGAAGTCCGTGCATCTATAGAGCGAAGCGTGCTCTGTTGGCTGGCGACAAGTGATGAAGATGGGCAGCCGAATGTATCACCAAAGGAGGTCTTTGCTGTTGCAGGTGATCAGCATATCGTCGTTGCAAACATAGCATCACCACGTTCGGCAATGAACATCAGGGTTAATCAGAAGGTATGCTTGAGCTTTGTTGAAATTTTCGTGCAAAAGGGCGTCAAGGTCATTGGTACGGCAGTCGAGGTAAAGCCCTCGGAGCACGAGTATTCTCACTGGGTAGGCCCACTCGCCACTCTGGCCGGTGATCGCTATCCGATACACAGCATATTTGTTGTAAGCGCTATCACGGCTGAGTCGATAGTCGCGCCTAGCTACCGTCTTTTTCCCACGGAGACTACTGAAGCATCACAAATCCAGTCAGCGCTTCATACCTATGGTGTGATCCAGAAGAAAGGTGCGTGATCAATCCATGAGCTTCGCTCCCTGCGTGCGAGGTATACTTGTAATAAAGCAGTTTGTGGGAGCCTTTAAGTGGTAGAAAAAGCGAGGGCAGAAGTGAAAATTTGTGGAACTGAGAGGCTGATTCTACGGCAACTGTCCTTAGAGGATGATCCCGTGTTAGCCGAAACTCTTAGCGACCCAGACGTGATGAAGCATTCGGCTCGTGGCGTTTGTGATGAGCCGGCTACTCGACAGTTCACCGAATGGTGTTTAGCTTGTTACGAGTTACATAGTATTGGACCGTGGGCGCTAGTCGATAGAACGTCGTCTGAACTGATCGGTTTCTGCGGTGTGGGCCCTTGAGTTAAGATACAGGAAACACCTTAACTTACGTAATAGCATCAACTTGATACCATTCTTATCGCAGGTGCTGCTGAGTAGTCGCTGGCTACCAGCGCCATAACCGACTAGCAAAAAGAAGACTGATCATAATGCTGGGAAGCGTTGCGCCACCGTATGCCATAACAATGTAAGTCAGCGCATCGACCGGGCAGTACAAGCTATAAATGACGGCACCGATCATGCTGGCCGAGATTGCGCAGCCAACAGCCAGTCGACGAGGGTATTGCGGGCGTGCGCGGGCCATTAGGGCCTGCAGCAGTAACGTAATCAGGATGCCGGTGATCGCAACCCAGCCGATACAGGTCCACAATGACGACGTCGTCAGCGCTTGCGATATGCTAAGTGATGCGCCGATCACCGCAAGCGCGCCGAATAGTCCTACTGTGCCCATAATGCCGCCGATTACCCAGGCATCGCTGTATATTCGGCACCGCTCCGGGCAGCCTGCAAGTTTCATGACGCGTACCATGCTCAATAGAAGCAGCGTGAAAGCAGCGCTTTTCGCAAGGCCGGCCAGCTGCCAATCACTGCGGAAACCTAGTATTGCTATGGTAAAAACACCTACCACGATCATCAGCGCGGGAACCCACTGTAAAGCTTGGCCTGGTATGAAGGGTTTTAATGGCTGCAGTTCTGTCGCTAGGCTATCGATTAACTTATCCTGTGGTGCTTCGTTCACCATGGCTGATACTCCTACTGCTTACTTGTGGCCCGTTGCTGATCATGCTGAAGCTCATAGCGAAGTGATTTTGTCGCTCGATGAACATTAACCTTTACCCAGGCAATGCTTCGGCTCATCAGTAGTGCGGTTTCTGCTAATGTTCGTCCTTCTATCTTGGTTGCGTAGATCACCTTGGCTTGTTCTTTAGGAAGCCTTCTCAACAGCCGTTCGCTGTCCAGTTTCCACTCGACCGTGTCTACTGACAGATCGCCAATCAAGGCTGAAGCCTCGTCCAGCGGCGTATGACGGTGCTTGACCAAGCGGCGCCATGTCTCTCGATATTTGTGCTTTATAATACCGCTAACCCAGGGCTCGACGGGCCGTCCCGGTTGATAGGTGTGTAGCACTTTATGCAAGGTTAAAAGCGTATCCTGAACGAAGTCGTCCAAGTGCTCTGTCGGCACCAAGCGTCGAGCACGACGTCTCAGAAAAGGCACCGCAGCCCGTAAAAACTCAGTATAGGCCTCGCGATCCCCTTGCTGTGCCTTGCCCAGTAAATCTTCCCAAGAGGCCATCGTTTCTCCAAAGGTGCCCGGCTGTTTAATGGGTTAATAATGGTTATTGTCTCGATAACCGAGAAAAGTTACAAACATGCTAAATTTTTTTCACCAAGTACCTGTAACGTTTCTCGAGCTTGCGCGCAATGAGTAGACGGTACTATACGGTCGGTGCCGCAGTAACCTAACTCATTAAGCGACAAGGAGACCAAAATGATACGACTTGGAATTTTTCGCCTGCCCAATTCTACTGCTGCTGGCTTGCTTGCGGCTTTTCTGCTTTCACTTTTTGGCTTCGCATCACAAGTGACCTCGGCAGAGCATGATGCCCCCCTCGTGTTGCCGGATTATTCGGCCGAGTCGTTAGCAATGGCCGAAAAGAATGCCGAGAGCTTTGTCCTTGTTGCGACAAAGCCGGGCTGTCCGGTTTGCGCCCGACAGGTACCGGCAATTAGTGAAGCCCTAGGAGACTCAAGATTGGCGGAACTCAAGATCATGCAGTACGATCAAACAAAGGAAGATGAGTTGAATCATCGCTTAGAGGTGTTCTCACAGAGCACAATAATCGTGTTCCGCGATGGTAAGGAGGTTTCGCGAAGCATCGGCTTAACCAACCCAGACAGTATTCTCGCTGAGCTCTTGCTCGCCGTTCAATAGGCGGTGGGTCAACTATGGATCTCACGATACTAAGCCTGATGCTATTGGCGGGTATGTTGATTACGCTCTCGCCGTGCATTTTACCCGTTTTGCCCGTCATGTTGACCTCTGGTTTAGCACGAAACCGCTTCGCCCCACTCTTGACAGGTGCCGGTTTAGCAACCGGCTTCGCGCTCATGGGAACGTTCCTTCATGGCGTCGGCCATGCGTTTGGTCTTAATGATAGTGTAACCCGGCCGTTTTTCGCTGGTATTCTATTGTTGGCTGGCTTAGCGATGAGCGTTTCTGTCTTCAAGCAGCGTGCGGCAGGTCTATTCGGTCCTGTGGCGGTCGCGGCCGATAACCTAAGCAGTCGAGTCGAAGGGCGTCCGGGTGGATCATTCTTATTGGGCCTATTGCTGGGAGCAATTTGGAGTCCTTGTGCTGGACCGCTGCTAGGAGCAGCCTTAGGGCTTGCGGGCGCATCCGGATTTTCCGGTCTCGCTGGCGCTGGGCTGCAGATGGCGATATTCGGTATTGGTGCCGCGATACCTTTGATCGTTGTTGCTTATGCATTCGCAGGCAGCGCCCGGCGCTTTTTGCCAAAAATAGCTGCTGGTGGCCAGTTTGCTCAGCAGGTGTTGGGAATAAGCCTAGTGACGGTGGGTGTGATGATACTAACGGGTTTCGATGCCTGGGTTTTAGTCTGGGCTACTGAAAACTTACCGCAGACGTGGCTTGATCTCATTACTCGCTATTAACCCGGTGAAACGTATGGCGCGCCTACCTCACCAGTAAGGCGCGCTTTCTAACCGGGCTGGACTTATCCCAGTGCAGTAGCGCTCCTGTTCTACGGCTAGGCCATAGAAGAGCTTGAGAGCGCGCACTTATTCGCGATGCTCGGCACAGCGGGTCAATTTTGAACAGCAGATGTTAGCCTGACGAGTTTAGCAATAGGCGCATAGCTGCTGTGCATTGAGCAGGCAAGAGGTGTGTCATGGTCAGGATTATAGTCGCTGAGGTGAGGAGGAACCTTTAAACCGTCACCATAGGTAAACGGTACAAAGCCGCCTTGGCGTATGAAGGTTGTTCGTGCCTTAAAGAAACACTTTGCCTTTTGTACGTGCCAAGTGTTAGGAAATATATTCGCTAGGAGTGAATGCTCTGCTGCATGAATGCGGTGAGCAACTGAGCAGGAGGTACATAGCGCAAGCTACCACCGTTTGAGAAACGCATTGGTGATTTTTTGGAAACTCAGTCACGCTGGGTAAATGTTCAGATGCAGTTCGAGACGGTCTTTACAGATAAGCCGGATGCCGTTGAGACGATCACGCCCATGGCGGTGGATGGTTGCTGGCGTGTTTCTGGCTATTTCATCCAATAATGCGCTACGCGGCATGGTTAGCCGCTTCATACTTTCTGCGGCTTTGCTTGGCTGGCAGCTAGGGTTAGCTCGATAAGGCGAATGCTATGGTGATTCCGGACGTTGCGACTCACTACTACCTGCGTGAGAACGGGCCGTTTCGAAGCCTGTCGGAGCTTGCTGGTGGTGCAGACAATCCCGTATTTCTGGATCTATTGACGCGCCATCAGCGTGATCCTGGCTATCGGCGCCGCTATGGCAGGCACTATATCGACATGCGGCGCGACGTAGAGGAGCGTCTACGCGAACACTTCATTGCACGCGGTGGAAAGCCGCGTCGTCGCTATCCTTTCTATCTGGTGTTGGGAGAGTCTCCCTGGTTCCGTGAGCTGAATGCCGATCAGGCGGAAGTCAGGCTCCCGCTCTCGTGCCTCGACCCCGAGGTGGTGTCATTGACCTATCCTGATAGCTTCATTGCACTCACCCAAGCCGATAAGCCTTTCTACAATCAGGTATTTCTACTCAACGAAGTCGATCGGCTCGTGTCACGGTTCGGTATTCCTGACAATGATCATCAGGTTCCTTATGAGCGCTACTGGGAAACTGACTTTGAACTCTACATCGAGGTGCAGCTGTGGGATACGCCGCCAGAGAGGTGATGATCGTTCTTCACTAGCATCGATGGCGACGGCTCTCTAAGGCCGCCGGTGCTTCAAGCACCGGCGGCTTTTTTACGTCACGCCAACCTACCTCAGGCTTCGATCACGACCCGCTCACCATCGAAGCGCGCCGGCCAGGTGCGCAGCGTTACGCCCTCGTCCTCCACGCAGCTGCCATCCTCGAGGCGGAAGTGCTGCTTGTAGATCGGCGAGGCGACGACTGCGTCGCCCTTGATATCGCCGACGATGCCGCGGGCGATGACGTTGGCATCGGAGAAGGGGTCGTGGTGGTCGATGGCATAGAGTTCCCGGGCGTGACCTGGCAGGTAGAAGATCGCCACTTGGGCCGGGCCCTCGGCGGTTTCGAGCCAGGCGGCGACGCCGGAGAATGCTACCAGGTCGGCCTTGGTGCAGATGGTTTGCCAGGTCACGTCGGTGTGTGCCTCATCTTTTAGTGCTGTCGCAGTGTTCATGCTGTTTTCCCTTTATTTCCCTTAAGCCGGGCGCAACTGGCCGCGCTCGCTGGTCATGATAATGTCCGGATCCGGGCGCGCGTCGTTGACGAAGCTGCGGAAGCGCTTGAGCTTCTCCGGGTCGCTGATGGCATCGGCCCATTCGCACTGGTAGTTGTCGATCACCGTCTGCATCTGGCGCTCCAGCTCGTCGCCGAGGCCGAGGCTGTCGTCGAGGATCACTTCCTTGAGGTAATCCAGCCCGCCCTCGAGGTTCTCGCGCCACACCGAGGTGCGCTGCAGGCGGTCGGCGGTGCGCACGTAGAACATCAGGAAGCGGTCGATGGTGCGGTAGAGCTTCTCGTCGTCGAGGTCGGTGGCGAACAGTTCGGCGTGGCGCGGGCGCATGCCGCCGTTGCCGCAGACGTAGAGGTTCCAGCCGTGCTCGGTGGCGATCACGCCGATGTCCTTGCTCTGCGCCTCGGCGCATTCGCGGGTACAGCCGGAGACGCCGAACTTGATCTTGTGCGGCGCGCGCAAGCCCTTGTAGCGGTTCTCGAGTTGAATCGCCATGCCTACGCTGTCCTGCACGCCGTAGCGGCACCAGGTGCTGCCGACGCAGGATTTTACGGTGCGTAGCGACTTGCCGTAGGCGTGGCCGGTCTCGAAGCCGGCTTCGATCAGCTCGCCCCAGATATCCGGCAGGTCCTCGAGGCGAGCGCCGAACAGGTCGATGCGCTGGCCGCCGGTGACCTTGGTGTAGAGGTCGTACTTCTGGGCCACCTGGCCGAGCACCACCAGCTTGTCCGGGGTGATCTCGCCGCCGGCGATACGCGGCACCACCGAGTAGGTGCCGTTCTTCTGCATATTGGCCATGAAGGTGTCGTTGGTGTCCTGCAGCGGCACGTGGGCGGCGTCGGTGATCGGCTCGTTGAAGCAAGAGGCGAGGATCGAGGCCACCGCCGGCTTGCAGATATCGCAGCCGAGTCCCGGGGCTGATGAAGAGCCGAGGCCATGGCCATGTTTCTCGATCAGTTCGCCGAAGGTCTTGATGCTCTCGACGCGGACGATGTCGTAGAGCTCCTGGCGGGTATGGGCGAAGTGCTCGCAGATCGACTGGTCGACCTCGACGCCGCGGGCGGTCAGCTCGTGGTCCACCACGCTCTTGAGCAGCGCCGCGCAGCCGCCGCAGCCGCTGCTGGCCTTGGTGTCGCCCTTGACCGTGGCCAGGTCCACCGCGCCAGCATCGATGGAGGCGCAGATATCGCCCTTGGTGACGTTATGGCACGAGCAGATGGTGGCGGTTTCCGGCAGTGCGTCCGGGCCCAGTGCCGGGGCGCCTTCGCTTGAGGGCAGGATCAGCGAGGCGGGGTCCTCGGGGAGCTCGAGCCCGTTGTCGTAGTACTGCATCAGGGTGTCGAAGTAGCTGTTATCGCCCACCAGCATCGCCCCGAGCAGCTTCTTGCCGTCGCTGGAGACCACCAGCTTGCGGTACTCCTGCTTGATCTGGTCGAGGTAGCGGAACATCCGCGCGCCGGGGTTCTGGTTGCCGTGGGCATCGCCGATGGAGCCGACGTCGACGCCGAGCAGCTTGAGCTTGGTGCTCATGTCGGCGCCCTTGAAGCGTGTCTCGCCCTCGATAAGGGTGGCCAGCGCTGCCTTGGCCATCTGGTAACCGGGGGCGACCAGGCCGAAGATGCTCTGCTGCCACAGCGCCACTTCGCCAACGGCGAGGATCTGCGGATCGCTGGTCAGGCACTGGTCGTCGATCACCACGCCGCCGCGCTCGCCGATCTCCAGGCCGCAGTCGCGGGCCAGCTCGTCGCGGGGGCGAATCCCTGCCGAGAACACGATCAGGTCGGTCTCGAGGATCTTGTCGTCCTGGAACACCATGCGATGGCGCGCATTGTCGCCGTCCTCGATGCGCTGGGTGGCGCGTTCGGTGAGGACCTGAACGCCGAGCGACTCGATCTTTTCGCGCAGCAGTTCGCCGCCCTCGGTGTCGACCTGCATCGGCATCAGCCGCGGGGCGAACTCGACCACGGCGGTGTCCAGGTTGAGGCCGCGCAGGGCGTTGGCCGCTTCGAGGCCGAGCAGGCCGCCGCCGACCACCACGCCGGTATTGGCCTGCTCGGCCGCGGCGCGAATCGCGTCGAGATCCTCGAGGGTGCGATAGACCAGGCAGCCGTCGCGGTCGTTGCCGGGGATCGGCGGCACGAAGGGGTAGGAGCCGGTGGCCAGTACCACTCGGTCATAGGGGGTGCGGCCCTGGTCGGTGACCACCTCGTTGACCTCGCGGTCGAGGGCAAACACCGCCTCATTGAGACGCAGCTCGATGCCGTGCTCGGCGTAGTAGTCGGCGGTGGACAGGGCCAGGGAGTCGGCATCGCGGCCGCTGAAGTACTCCGAGAGGTGTACGCGGTCGTAGGCCAGATGGCGCTCCTCGCCGAACACCGTGACCTGGTAGCGGTCTAGTGCGCCCTGCTCGACGAGCTGCTCGACCAGGTGGTGGCCGACCATGCCGTTACCGATGATGATCAGGCGCTGCTTGGTGGGTGCGGGGGTAGTCATGCGGCCTCCTCGACGGGGCGTTCTTGATGAGCGGAGTCGGCGGCGCGGTCGGCGTCCTCGGCGGCTGCATCGAGCAGCGCCTGGACGTCGGCCGGGCCGAAGAGCAGAGCCTGGCGGCAGGCGCGCAGATCGCTGCCGGCCAGGGCGTGATCGAAGGCCCAGGGGCCGATGCGGGTATCGCCGTAGAGCACCACGCCCTCCAGGCGGCCATCGCGCAGCAGCAGGCGGCGATAGTCGCCCTTTTCGGGGTCGTGGTAGCTGAGCACGTCGTGCTCCGGGGCGGGATCAATGGGGCCGAAGGCGTAGAGCGACACGCCGCTGATCTTGAGCTTGGTGGCACTGGGCTGCTCGACGTAGCCGCCGATCGCCTCGCCGGCGAGATGGGCGGCAAGCACCTCGACCTGGCGCCAGATCGGTTCGACCAGGCCGTAGGTGTGCTGCTCGAACTGGCAGCACTCGCCGAGGGCGTGAATTGCCGGGTCACTGGTGGTCAGGTGGGCATCGACGAGAATGGCGCGGTCGCTGTCGAGCCCGGCGTCGCGGCCCAGTTCGGCGTTGGGGGTGATCCCCGCGGCCACTACCACGCAGTCGGTGGCCAGACGGCGACCATCTTCGAGGCGTACCGCGGCGACCCGTCCGTGGCCGTCGTCCTCGACGGCGGCCAGCCGGGCGTCGGTGATGACCGTTAGCCCGCGGCCGGTGAGTTCATCCTCGAGCAGCCCGGCGGCGGTGGCGTCGAGCTGGCGGTTCATCAGCCGCAAGGCGCGCTGTAGCACGCTGACCGCCATGCCGCGCTTGCGCAGCCCTTCGGCGGCCTCCAGGCCCAGCAGGCCGCCGCCGATCACCACGGCGCTGCCACCGTCGTGCGCACACTCCGTCAGGGTGGCGGCGTCCTCCAGGTCACGAAAGCCATGGACGCCCTGGAGATCGATGCCGGGCACCGGGGGCATGGCCGGGCGCGAGCCGGTGGCCAGCACCAGGCGGTCGTAGCCAAGCTTGCGTCCGCTGGCGGTGATTACCTGGTGGGTCTGGCGTTCGATGCGCTCGACGCGGTCGCCGAGGAGCAGCTCGACGCCCTGCTCGGCATACCAGTCGGCGTCGCGCAAGGTCAGGGCGGCGTGGTCCAGCTCGCCGGCCAGTAGCGGCGAGAGCAGGATGCGGTTGTAGGCTGGCACCCGCTCGGCGCCGATCACGGTGATGCTTGCCGGGGGCGTGGGCTTGGCGAGCAGCGCCTCGACCAGCCGCTGGCCGGCCATGCCGTTGCCGATGACCAGTACCCGGTCGCGGTGACCAGTGCCTCCGTGCGTGGGGGCTTGGGGCGTTGGTGTCATGTCGGTCGACTCCTCGATGACTGGAACATGCGGCCAAAAAAAAGACGTCTTGGCGTCCTGCTGGAGCAGGACGCCAAGACGTCTGTGTCTGGTGGTGACGGTCGCCATTGACCGTCGGGCGACCGCGATGCCGCCGAATATTGCGTTACTCTAGATTAAGCAAACCGGCTGCCAACTAAGATGAATATAGATTTTTTTGATATTTATCAGGTGATTGATAGTTAAGTGGGATGCCGAAGCTGGCCCCGATGCGGGGCCGGCTGCACGTCAGTGGTGCAAGGCGTGGTCGAAATGCACGGCGCTGTAACACTCGCCGAGGGTGGCGAGGTCGAGGTGCTGTCCCTGCTCGCGCAGCTGCTGGTCGATCTGTTCGGCAAGCAGCTCGGCAAACGCAGGGTCGGGGCGCAGCATATCGCGACCGCAGAGCCGCTGCCGCAGCGGCGGGGCGTCGATGGGCAGGGTCTCGAGGTGGCCCACCGAGCGGTCGAGGTAGGGCGGCAGGGCCAGCCAGTCACGGGCCTGCAGGCGGTGGGCCGGCGATTCGGCCAGCCAGTCGCTGGCCGCCACCAGGGCGCGGATCAGCCTGGCCAGGGTGGCCGGATAGCGGTGCGCCCAGGAGCGGGTCACGCCCAGCACCTTCTCCGGCTGCTCCGGCCACAGCTGGGCACCGCTGGCGACGATGCGACCGACTTGGCGGTGCTCGGCGAGGCTGCCCCAGGGCTCGCCGACGCAGAAGCCATCGATCTTGCCCTGCTGCATGGCGTCGACCATGCGCGGCGGCGGCAGGGCCACCAGTTCGACGGCGCGGTTGGCGTCGATATCGCCGAGGCCCAGCCAGTGGCGCAGCTGATAGTGCTGGCAGGAGTGGGGGTAGACCATGCCCAGACGCGGCCGCTCGCCGCTGGCGGCGAGGTAGCCGGCCAGCGCGCTGGCGCTGATGGCCGGGTCGTCGCCCAGGCGGGCGTCGCAGGCAGCGGCCAGCTCCCGGGATAGCACGATGGCATTGCCGTTACGGCTCAGGGTGATCGGCGCCAGGGTGTCGCAGGGTGCACGGCCCAGGCCCAGGCTCATGGCCAGCGGCATCGGCGCCAGCATATGGGCGCCGTCGAGCAGCCCGGCGGCGACCTTGTCGCGCAGCGTCGACCAGGCATTCTGGCGCGATAGCGTTACCTCCAGCCCTTGGTCGGCGAACAGGCCGCGCTCGCGGGCGACCACCAGCAGCACGCAGTCGAGCAGCGGAATGAAACCCAGCTGCAGGCGCGGCAGCTCGGCCTGAGGCAGCGTGTTCATAGGCCTTTCTCCAGACGTTCGAGGATGTCGATGACGCTCGTGGCGACCTCGGCGATGCGCTGGCCGCGGTCCATGGCCAGCTTGCGCAGCATTTGATAGGCCTGCTCTTCGTCGCAGCTCTGGTGGCGCATCAGCAGCCCCTTGGCGCGCTCGATGCGCTTGCGTTCGGTGAGCTGGGTGCGGGTGCGGTCGAGCTCCTGGCGCATCGATTGGAAGGCTTCGAAGCGGGCGATGGCGACCTCGATGATCGGCTTGACCCGCCCCTGCACCAGGCCGTCGACCACGTAGGCGCTGACCCCGGCCTTGAGCGCCGACTGCATGGTGTCGGGGTCGTGTTGGTCGGCGAAGAACACCACCGGGCGCGGGTTCTCGCGGTTGAGCTGGGTCATGCTGTCGAGGGTGTCGCGATCCGGCGATTCCATGTCGATGATCACCACGTCGGGCTGATGCCGCGCCACCATGTCATTGAGACTGGCGGGGCTCTTGAGGTGGCAGATCACCCGGTGGCCCTCTCGCGTGAGTGCCTCTTCGACCATGGCGGCGCGCACCGCTTCATCATCGACCAGTAGGACATCAAGCGCTGGGGGCATGGTATGGGCTCGTGTGGCAGTGGTTGAGGCGCACCTGCCTTGGCAGTGCAATTTGTGTTCCACAGCAGCGCATCCGAGCAGTGAATGCACCGCGGCTGGGCACGTTGCGCAGCCATCGACCCGCATCGGCCAATGGCTCGGCGGCTGCTGCATCGCATCATGCTGGTGCAATATGCCGCTCGAGCGCAATGCCGTGGTGCGAGGAGCGTCGCCCCATCAGGTGCGAGGCGCTGCCCGCGGTATGTCGCCAGGCCCGCTCCGCTAGGCCGTGGCGGCGAGGCAGAGGCAAGCTGGCATGGCCCTTGCTTAAACTGAATAGCAAAGCGCTATGACGACAGCATAGACAACTGCCGAGGGCCAACGCCGGCCCTCATCCGACGACGACGTCCGCTATCGACATTCTGAGATGCCGATAGTGGACGTTTTGCGTTTTAAGGCCCGGCGGCGAAACGAGGAGTCACCATGTATCAGGCCGATGATTCAGCGCCGATATGCGATCAAGCAAAGACCACCTGCCCCTACTGCGGGGTAGGCTGTGGCGTGACCGCAACCCTCGAGGATGGGGCGATAACCGCCGTGGAAGGGGATCGCCAGCACCCGGCCAACTATGGGCGGCTGTGCGTCAAGGGCTCGGCGCTACACGAAACCCTGAGCGAGCGCGGCCGCCTGACTCGGCCGCGGGTGGATGGCGTCGAGGTCGACTGGGACGTGGCGCTGGACGCCGTGGCCGGCCGCCTCGCGGCGACCCGCCACGAGCACGGTGACGACGCAGTGGCCGCCTACCTCTCCGGCCAACTGCTGACCGAGGACTACTACGTCGCCAACAAGCTGTTCAAGGGCTTTCTCGGCACGCCGCACCTGGATACCAATTCGCGGCTGTGCATGGCTTCGGCGGTGGCTGGCTACAAGCGCGCCTTCGGCGCCGACGCGGTGCCGTGCTGCTACGAGGACCTCGAGGAGGCCGAGCTGGTGGTGCTGGTGGGCTCAAACCTGGCCTGGAACCATCCGGTGCTCTACCAGCGTCTCAAGGTGGCCAAGACCCGCAATCCGTTGATGCGGGTGGTGGTGATCGACCCGCGCGTCACCGACAGCTGCGAGATTGCCGACCTCTATCTGGGCCTCAAGCCCGGCAGCGACGCCCACTTGTTCAACGGCCTGCTGAGCTGGATGGCGGCCAAGGGGCGCCTCGATCGGGTCTACCTGGAGGGCCATACGCGGGGCTTCGGCGAAGCGCTGGCCGCCGCCAATGCCGATGCCAGCGATCTAGAGGCAGTGGCGACAGACTGTGACCTCGATGCCGAGGCGCTGGAGACCTTCTACTACTGGTTCGCCAGCCAGCTGCACGTGGTCACCCTCTACTCCCAGGGCGTCAACCAGTCCACCAGCGGCACCGACAAGTGCAATGCGATCATCAATTGCCACTTGGCTGGCGGCAAGCTGGGCCTGCCCGGTGCCGGGCCCTTCTCCATCACCGGCCAACCGAATGCCATGGGCGGCCGCGAGGTGGGCGGGCTGGCCAACCAGTTGGCCGCCCATATGGACTATCACACCCCCGGCGCCATCGATCGGGTGACCCGCTTCTGGCGCACCGAGCAGTTGACACCGACCCTGCCCAAGGGCCCGGGCCATAAGGCCGTCGAGCTGTTCAGCGCCATCGAGCGCGGCGAGGTCCAGGCGCTGTGGGTCATGGCCACCAATCCGGCGGTCAGCCTGCCGGATGCCGCCCGGGTGCGCGCGGCGCTGGCCAAGTGCCCGCTGGTGATCGTCTCCGAGTGCGTCACCGACACCGACCTGCTGGCCTATGCCGATATCGTGCTGCCGGCCTCGAGCTGGTCGGAGAAGGACGGCACCGTGACCAACTCCGAGCGCTGCATTTCGCGCCAGCGCGGCCTGCTACCGCCCCCGGGGGAGGCGCGCCACGACTGGTGGATCATCTGCGAGGTCGCCAAGCGCCTGGGCTATGGTGAGGCCTTTGCCTACGCCCACCCCAGCGAGATCTTCGACGAACATGCCCGGCTCTCGGGCTTCGAGAACCAAGACGGGAGCGAGCGACTGTTCGATATCTCGGCGCTGGCTGGGCTCGACCGCGCCGCCTACGACGCGCTGGCGCCGATCCAGTGGCCGGTTACCGCCCAGGCTCCCGCGGGCACCGCACGGCTATTCGAGGATGGCCGCTTCGCCACCGACGACGGTCTGGCGCGGCTGGTGCCGATCACGCCGCGGCTCCCCGAGCAGCGCCTGAGTGTGGCGCGTCCGCTGCGCCTCAATACCGGACGTATCCGCGACCAGTGGCACACCATGACGCGCACGGCTCGCGCCCCGCGGCTGATGAACCACCGCGCCGAGCCGTTTATCGAGGTGCATCCCGATGATGCCGTGGCGTATGGCGTCGCCGACCAGCGCCTGGCGGTGCTGACCGCTGAGGCCGGCGAATTCCGCGGTCGGGTGCGCGTTACCAAGAGCCAGCGCGCCGGCGAGGTCTTCGTGCCCATGCACTGGACCGATCGTTTCACCAAGCAGGCGCGCAGCGGTGCGCTGATCAACGGCCATACCGACCCGCTCTCGGGCCAGCCGGAGTCCAAGCATGGCGCCGTGGCCCTGGCCCCGCTGGGTACCGCCTGGGAGGCCACGCTGCTGGTCGCCGAGGACCTTGAAACGGCCAGGCCCTGGTGCGGTAGCGACTACTGGGCGCGGATTCCCATGCGCGGCTGTCAGCGCTGGCAACTGGCCGGCGAGCGGGCCGAGAACGACTGGTTGGCGCGCCTGGCGGAGTGGCTGCCCGAGGCAGCGACGCTGTGGTGCGAAGATAGCGGCGACGGCCGCCTGCGCGCCGCGGCGGTAAAGCACGGGCGCCTGTGCTGGTGGGCGATGGTCGGCCTGCCCGCCGAGCTGCCCGGCCTGGCCTGGCTCGAGCAGCGCTTCAACGACGCCGAGCTGAGCGACACCCATCGCCGCCGGCTGCTGGCCGGCGGCGACGATGGCGCCGCCGATACCGGCCCCACCATATGCAGCTGCCACCAGGTCGGCCAGAAGGCGATCGTCTCCGCCATTCGCGACGGTGATACCAGCGTCGAGGCGCTGGGCGCGCGGCTCGCCTGCGGCACCCAGTGCGGCAGCTGCATTCCGGAACTCAAATCACTGATCGAAGAGGAGCGGGCCCATGAGCGCGCCAAGCCGACCCCTGAAACGCAAGTGGCCTGAGGCCCTGGCTCGCCTGAGCCAGGGCGTGACCCGCTACCTGGCCACGTTGGGCAGCGAGACGCGTGGCGCTGCCACCCCGAGCATGCCGCTGCGCGGCGAGTGTCGACCCGGCAAGGTGTACCTGGTGGGTGCCGGCAGCGGCGATGTCGAACTGCTGACCCTCAAGGCCGCGCGGCTGCTGCAGCAGGCCGATGCGGTGGTCTATGACCGCCTGGTCGGCGGCGAAGTGCTGGCGCTGATCGGTGCCGCCTGCGAGCGCTACTACGTGGGCAAGGCGCGCGGCCATCACAGCGTACCCCAGGCCGAGATCGGCGCCTTGATGGTGCGCCTGGCCGGCGAAGGCAAGTCGGTGGTGCGCCTCAAGGGCGGCGACCCCGGCGTGTTTGGGCGCATGGGCGAGGAACTGGCCGCCCTTGGCGAGGCAAGCGTGCCCGCCGAGATCGTGCCTGGCATTACCGCCGCCTCGGCCGCCGCGGCGAGCATGGGAATTCCGCTCACCGACCGCGGCCATGCCCAGCAGCTGCGCTTCGTCACCGCCCAGCTATGCCGCGAGGACGGCACGCCAGACTGGGCCTCGCTGGCGCGCCGCGACGAGACCCTGGTGTTCTATATGGGGCTCTCCAAGGTCGCCGCCATCTGCGCCGGGCTGCGCGACGCCGGCCTGCCCGGCGACTGGCCGATCATGCTGGTGGCCAACGCCAGCCAGCCCG
This sequence comes from Halomonas socia, assembly GCF_010977575.1. Classification (GTDB taxonomy): domain Bacteria; phylum Pseudomonadota; class Gammaproteobacteria; order Pseudomonadales; family Halomonadaceae; genus Franzmannia; species Franzmannia socia. Next base: position 122,921 of record NZ_CP048812.1, on the reverse strand, counting down.
AGCAGCGCTCGCTCACCGGCAGCCTGGCGGATATGCCGCAGCAGCTAGCGGACCAACCGCTGCCCTCGCCGTGCCTGATCGTGGTCGGCAGCGTGGTGCGCATGGTGGCGACCAGTCCGGCGGCTGTGGCCAAGCAGCTGACGCCCTGACGCAGTCCTCTCGGGCCCATTGCACCAAAGGCGAGCGATCTGGATCGGCCGTGCACCACATTGATCGCTTATGCCACGAAGTTGCAGGCAAGCCGATGTACATCTTGCGTCACCACGGCGCGAGAGAACCTGTAGATACGCCACCTTGCGTCCTTTTCACCGCTCTTGACGCGAGTTTTCAATACTTGGCACGGGACGTGCTTTATACAGGTGACGGGGTATTCGCGTTCGTAGGCGTCTCGGTCAACGAAGACCGGCGTCATGTTCGAACCTTCCCCATCGCAACGAACATCGGCAAAGGCGCCTGGAGCTGACATTCAGCTTCAGGCGCCTTTTCGTTCGTGCACCAGCCACGCTCACTATGCGAGACCTTGAAAGCCATGTCTTATCTGCTCCCTTCCGAATTTTCGACCAAGATGGTCGATGCTGGCGAGTCCAAGCTCTATATGGCCACGCGAGATGCGCTGTTACGCTCCTTCATGGCCGGCGCCATCCTGGCCCTGGCCGCCGTCTTTGCCGTGACCATCACGGTGCAGACCGGCTCCGCCTTCTTGGGTGCGGCCATGTTCCCGGTGGGGTTCTGCATGCTCTACCTGATGGGCTTCGACCTGCTCACCGGGGTGTTCGTCCTGACCCCGTTGGCCTGGCTCGACCGGCGCCCTGGCGTCACCCTTCCACGTATCCTCAAGCACTGGGGAGTGGTGTTTACCGGTAATCTGCTGGGTGCCTTGACGGTGGCCTTTCTCATGGCAATCGTCTTCACCTATGGCTTCTCGACGCCGCCGGATGAAGTGGGACTGGCGATCTCCGAAGTCGGCAAGGATCGTACCCTGGGCTACAAGGAGTTTGGCGCTGCCGGGATGTTGACGGTGTTCATCCGTGGGGTGCTGTGCAACTGGATGGTATCCCTCGGCGTGGTGGGGGCGATGATCTCGACGACGGTGGGAGGCAAGGTGATCGCCATGTGGATGCCGATCATGCTGTTCTTCTACATGGGCTTCGAGCACTCCATCGTCAACATGTTCCTGTTCCCCTCGGCGCTGATGTTGGGCAGCGAGTTCTCGATCATGGACTACATGATCTGGAACGAGATCCCGGTCGTGATCGGCAACCTGGTCGGCGGCATTTCGCTGACCGGCCTGACGCTGTACGCCACCCATGTGCGCACCGGGCCGCAGCGTCGGATCTGAGGGCAAGTGATCGGCCGTTGGCCTCATTGGATGGATACATGAAACGCCAGTTGAACGTCAGCCTGGGCCAGTGTTCGGCAGCGGGGCGCAAGCCCACCAACCAGGACTTTTACGCAGCCTATGTGCCCTATGAACCGCAGCGCTCGGCGAAGGGCATCGTGCTGGCGCTGGCCGACGGTATCAGCACCAGCACGGTGAGCCAGATTGCCAGCGAAGCGGCGGTAAAGAGCTTCATCGAGGACTATTACTGCACGGCCGAGAGCTGGACCGTGAAGCTCTCGGCACAGCGGGTGATGATGGCGACCAACTCCTGGCTGCACGCCCAAACCCGTAATAGCCAGTACCGCTGGGACAAGGACCGCGGCTACGTCTGCACCTTCACCGCACTGGTCTTGAAGTCGGCAACGGCCCACGTCTTTCACGTCGGTGATGCGCGGCTCTATCGGGCGGTGGGCGGTGGCCTGGAGCCGCTGACCCGCGAACATCGTGTCTGGGTGTCGGCGGATAAGCACTATCTCGGTCGCGCCATGGGGGCCAGCGAGCAGCTCGAAATCGACTATCTCGCGCTGCCCATCGAGGTAGGCGACCGTTTCCTGATGGCAACCGACGGCATCCACGAGTATCTCAGTGAGAAGGAGATGCTAGCACTCCTGGAGCGGCATCCGAACGATCTGGACACGGCGGCTGCCGCCATCGTCCAGGCAGCTTACGACCACGGCAGCGACGACAATCTGACGGTGCAGGTCGCGCGGATTGACGAAGTGCCCTTGGCCGAGGCCGCTGAGCTCTCTTCCGGGGTGGCGGCGCTGCCGTTTCCCCCTCAGCTCGAGCCGCGACAGGTCTTCGATGGCTACCGCATCGAACGCCATGTGCATGCCAGCCACCGCAGTCATGCCTTCCTCGCCGTCGACCTCGAAACGTCTGACCGCGTGCTGATCAAGACGCTGGCGACTGAGCTCCAGGAGGATCCCGCCCATGTGGAGCGCTTCCTGATGGAGGAGTGGATTGCCCGACGCGTCGATAACCTGCACGTAGTGAAGGCGCATCTGCCCGGGCGACGGCGTAGCTACCTCTATAACGTCATGCACTATCTCGAAGGGCGTACCCTGGCCCAGTGGATGCGCGACAACCCGAGCCCCGACCTGGAAACGGTGCGCAGCATCGTCGAACAGATCGCCCGTGGGCTGCGTGCCTTTCACCGCCTGGAGATGGTCCATCAGGACCTGCGGCCCAATAACGTGATGATCGATGGCTCGGGTAGCGTGACGCTCATCGATTTCGGCTCGGTTCGTGTGGCCGGGATCGCCGAAGGCAGGCCACAGCAGAGCGCCGACTTGCTGGGAACGGCAGGCTATACCGCGCCGGAGTGCTTCCTCGGTGAGCCGGCCACGCCACGTTCGGACATGTTCTCGCTGGCGGTGATCGCCTATCAACTGCTGACCGGAAAGCTGCCCTATGGTACCGAGGTGGCCAAGGCGCGCACGCGGGCGGCACAGAACCGGCTGGTCTATCAGCCGCTACTCGCTGCCAATCACGATCTACCGCCCTGGCTCGACGAGGTGCTCAAGAAAGCCCTGAGCCTCAAGCCCGAACGACGCTTCGAGGCGCTCTCGGAGTTCACCCATGAGCTGCGCGAGCCCAGCAAGGCGTTCCTCCACAAGGCGCGTCCCCCCTTGATCGAACGCGACCCTGTGCTGTTCTGGAAAGGGGTTTCCGCACTGCTGGTGGCGATCATACTCGCGCTGCTCATGGTGGCGTTTGATCCATGAGCGGTACCGCTGTGGCGAGGGTCGCCCGCCTGGGGCGAGTGGCCCTTCAGGCGTCAGCGGTCAGGCGCTTGTACATGATGCGGGTATCGACCAGGCCCAGCTCGCGGTGGCGATAGCCGCTGGGCACAGTGCCGATGATCTCGAAGCCGAGCTTCTGCCATAGGCGGATGGCCACCTCGTTGGTGGCGACCACTGCATTGAACTGCATGGCCAGGTAGCCGGCGTCGATGGCGACCTGCTGGGAGTGCTCGCACATGGCTCGGGCCACCCCCTTGCCGCGGGCCTGGGGGGTGACCATATAGCCGCAGTTGCAGATATGATCGCCGGGCCCGGCGGCGTTGGGCTTGAGGTAGTAGGAGCCGAGCAACTCGCCGTCCTGCTTGACCACGAAGGTGAACTGGGGAAGCTCGCACCACAGCCGCCAGGCCGTATCGAAATCCATGTTCGGGTCGAAGGCGTAGGTCTCCTGCGCCTCGACGATGGCCTGGAAGGTCGGCCAGAAGGCCCGGAAGTCGTCGGCGGTAATCGGGGTGATATCCATGCGCTGTCTCGAGTGTGGCAGCCGACTATTCTGACCAATCACCCCGGGGACGCACAAGGGCCGGCCACCAGGGTCGGCCCTTGCGTACCGCAGATAGTCTCAGAGCTGGGCCAGCACCGTCTCGGCACTGCTCTTGTCGACGCCCTTGGCATCGATGCCGATGTACTCCACCACGCCGTCGTTGGCGATCAGCGCGAAGCGCTTGCTGCGTATGCCCATGCCGCCGCCGCTGGCATCCATCTCGGTGCCGATCGCCTTGGTGAACTCGGCGTTGCCGTCGGCCAGCATGGTGAAGGCCTGGGCATTCTGATGCGTCTGCCAGGCGTCCATCACGAAGGCATCGTTGACCGCCATGCAGGCGATGGTGTCGATGCCCTTGGCAAATATCTCGTCGGCCTTGATCACGAACCCGGGCATATGGGTGTTGGAACAGCCGGGGGTGAAGGCGCCAGGAACGGCGAACAGTACCACGCGCTTGCCGGCGAACAACTCACCGGTGGAGATGTCCTGGGGGCCGTCCGGGCCATTGGTCTTGATGGCGATATCGGGGATCTTGTCACCTACTGAGAGCGTCATACGAACATCCTTGATGTGAATGAGTAGTCCTTCCTAGGCTACGCCGATGTTGTGCCTTGTCCAGCCGCATGAGGTCAGTCATGGTTACCACGGCATCGGCAGGTTGATCCAGCTCCCCACGGGTGGCGTGAGCCGCATCAGGGCGAACATCCCCTGGGCGGTAGCGTAGACGATTACGCCATAGATGACGGCGCTGGCCAGGCGCATCCTGGCACACCGCAACAGCAGCCAGGCCAACAGCAGCGGAGTGGCCAAGCTGAAGCCGATCAGCCACATCGCCACCCCATAGGCGAGAATGCCTGCCAGGACCGGCAGCTCCTGACGCGAGCCCAAGTGAACGATCTGCCCTCGCTGCCGTAGCCGGTAGAGCTGGCGGCCAAAAATATAGGCGCTCAGCAGCAAGCCGGGGACGATCCCCACCGCGGGCATCAGCCGGGCATTGCTGCGAAATCCCATCATCTCGTAACAGGCATAGGCAAAGGCGATCAGCAGCAATGCCGAGGCGAGCAGCAGGATGGTGCTATCGCGGGGCGCGTCGTCGTCGCTGGCAGGTTGAGTATCGGCCGGATTGGCCGCGGCGGAGGCCTTCGAGGCCCGCCACCTGCGCACCAGGTTGAGCAGCATCGGCACCACGATCAACGAGGCAATGATCAGCACGCCAGGTCGGGTCAGCCAGGCGAAACCGTGGATCTGCGTGGTCAGCCAGAAGTACTGCTCCATCGGCGTGGCCAGCACGAAGCCGACCAGCACCGGTGCACGCGGCCAGCCGGCGTTCTTCATCAGCCAGCCGATCACGCCCAGTACCAGCAGCGCGAGGATGTCGCCGAAGGTCTGGGTGCCCTGATAAGCGCCGGCGACCATGATCAGCAGCAGCGGCGCGGCGATCAGCGCAAAGTTGATGCGTGTCAGGCGGGCCAGGTAGGGCGTCACGGCAAAGCACAGCGCGGCCCCCATCACCGAGGCGAGCGCCACGCTCCAGACGATCATGTACATCAGGTCCGGCGTCTCGCTGACCATCCGCGGGCCGGGATAGAAGCCGAACGAGAACAGCGCACCGAGAAAGATCGCTGCGGCCGGGCCGCCGGGCACGCTGAACAGCATGGTCGGTACCAGGTCGGAGATCACCGTGGCGTTGTTGGCACCCTCGGCACCGGCCACCCCACGAATCTCGCCCTTGCCGAAGCGCCGCTTGTCCTTGGTCGAACTCATGGCGTGGCCGTAAGCGATCCAGGTCGAGGCGCTGGCGCCGACGGCTGGCACGAAGCCGCCGAAGATTCCGATGATCGAGGCGCGCACGATCAGCCAGCGACTGCGCCAGAATTCTCGAAAGCTCTCGCCCCACTTGCCCATGGCCATCGGCTTGCCGGCGATGCCGCCGCCGGACGCGACCATGCCGATCAATTCGGCCACGGCGAATAGCCCCAGCGCGACGATCGGTAGTGGCAGGCCGTCCATCAGGTAGGGCTGGCCGAAGATGAAGCGGTAGTTGGCCGCCGCCGGGGCGGCGCCGACCACCCCCAGCAGGATGCCGAAGCAGGCCGCAGCGAGGCCGACGGCGATATCCTTGCCGACCATGCTGGCGGCAAAACATAGCCCCACCAGGGCGAACATGAACAGCTCCGGCGTACCCAGCGCGAGTACCAGCGGGCCAGCGATCGGGATCGCCACCGACAGGATCAGCGCACCGAACAGTCCACCGATCATCGAGGCCAGAAAGCCCACACCCAGCGCCAGCGATGCCTTGCCCTGCTTGGCCAGGGCATGGCCTTCGATGGCCGTCGGCGCCGACGCCGGCGAGCCCGGTGCGCCGAGCAGGACCGAGGTAATGGTGTCGGCAGTGTAGATCACCGAGATGGCGCCCAGCAGCATGGCCAGCCCGGCGTAGCTGTCCATCAGATAGATGAATGGCAGCAGGATCGACACCGCGGCGACACCGCCGAGGCCAGGCAACATGCCGAATACCATGCCCGCCAGCATCCCGGCGAACAGCGCCAGCAGCCGCATGGGCTCGAACAGGATCGACAGGGCCGTTGTAATGTTCTCGAGCACAAGACAGGTCCTATGCAGGGGGCAAAAAAACGCGGCCAGGGCCACCCGTGAGAGAGGTGGCTGGCCGCGGCAGGGAAGTTGGCATCAGAGGTCGACGTCGTACTCTTCCGAGAGCAGCGTGCGCAGGTGCTCACGTACCTCGTCGGAAGGCTGCAGCGCCTCACTGAGTGACTCGGTGACCTCGGAGGCGGGCAGCAGCGAATAGCCGCCCACGGCATCCTGACTCTGCTGCTGGTACTCGGGGTCTTCGTTGATGGCGGCGATGGTGGCTTCGAAGATCTCGAGGATCTCGTCCGGCGTCCCCTCTGGGAGATAGGCGGTCAGGCCGTAGTTGAAGGTCACGGCGCCGGTCGACTGGAAGGCGTCCCACTCCACGCCGGAAGGCGCTTCGCCGTTCAGCTCTTCATACACTTCGTAGACCGAGGGGTAGTCGGGGAAGGCGGTGTCCCGCTGGCTGAGCACGCCATCCTCGCCGACCGAGCCGCCGGTCATGATGGGGACCGCAGTGCCGGCCTCGACCATGTCGACCACCTGCGACATGTAGGCGGGGGTGAACTGGAAATCGATGTTGGTCTCACCGCGCTCGAAGGCCAGGCGCGCCGGGCCGCGGCCGTCGAAGCCGAGCACCGTCTGGATGTCGAGGTCGAGTAGCTCGAAGGCCAGCAGTGTCGGCAGATCGCTGGCCGCCGCGGCGATGCCGCCATAGATCAGCGGCATATCGGGTTCCAGGAGGCCGGCTGGCGAGTCGATGCCGGTGTTCGGCGAGACATAGATCACCGCGCCGAACGGCAGGCTGTAGGCCGGTCGCATGGCGGCCAGGTCGTATTCCACCTCTTCCATGTCCAGCACGTAGGGGTTGGAGGTCGATGATGTGGTGAACAGGATGGTTTCACCGTCCGGCTCGGCGTTCTGCTCGAACCAGTTGGCGCCAAGGATCGAACCGCCACCGGGGCGGGTCTGCACATCCACACGCGGATTGCCGGGGAGGTGTTTTTCAAGGAACGGCCTGAGGAATTGTGCCGCCACGTAGGTGGCACCGCCCTCGCCGAAGGGCACGACCATCTCGATGGTCTTGCCCTCGTAGAAGTCGTCGGCTATGGCTGGTGAGGCGGCAATACTGCCGGCGGTGACCAGCACGGCCGCTGATAGGGTCTTGAGTGTGGGAGTGTTAGTGAACATGGCGTGCTCCTGGTGTTGTTGTGAAATATTGTTGACCCGGTGCGTTTACCTGATGGGCGGCTATCGGCCGACCTGGTTCTCGATTGCCCCCATGCCTTCGATTTCGACGCGTACCACGTCGCCGGTCTGCAGGAACTTGGGAGGCTCGAAGCCGATGCCGACCCCGACCGGGGTGCCGGTGATGATCACGTCTCCCGGCTTGAGTGCGATGCCGGCTGAGATGGTTTCGATCAAGGTGGGAATGTCGAAAATCAGCTGACCGATATTGGAGTCCTGGCGCAGCTCGCCGTTGACCCAGCACTTGATGCTGGCGTTGCTGGGATCGATTTCGTCGGCGGTGGTGATCCAAGGCCCCATCGGGCACAGGCCGTCCAGGGATTTGGCCAGGTGCCACTGCTTGTGATTCTTCTGCAGGTCGCGGGCGGTGACGTCGTTGGCCACGGTGTAGCCCCACACGTGGTCGAAGGCTTGGGCCTTGCGGATACCGCGTCCGCCCTTGCCGATGATGATGGCGAACTCGGCCTCGTAGTCGAGCTGCTCGGTCACCGAGGCGTGGCGTGGAATCTCGTCACCGTCGGCGATCAGGGTGCTATAGGCCTTGGTAAAGATGATCGGGAACTTTGGTACTACATCGTCGGCACTGGTACTGCTGTCGAAGCCCGAGTTGCTGAATTCGGCGGCGTGCTCGAAGTAGTTCTTGCCCACGCAGAACATGTTGCGCTGCGGATGTATGGGGGCTTCCACTCGTACCCCGCTGAGTGGCTGGCCGTCACCGCTAGGAGAGATATTCTCCCGAATACTGTCCCATGCCTGCACCAGTTGGTGCATATCTCCCGAGAAATCGGCTATCAGATCGGATAGCGGCCAGTAGCGCTGGGCGTCCCCATCGACCAGGGCGACGAAAGCCGGCTGGTCGGGGCTTGAGCGGAGCGTGGCGAATTTCATCTGGCTTGGTTCTCCATAGGTTTGTTTTGGTCCCGTATTCATCGAGACTAGAACTAAAAATGTACCAATTCAAGGGGGTTTTTTGAATAGTGGGACCAAATGGTATAACTTTGCTGCATTGATGATTGAATTGGTATCAGGATCAAGGACAGCCTGTGAGTGACAAGACACTGGGCAAGGCGGTACGCGCCGACGGCGCGCGTTCCCTGTCCCGCTATCTTCAGCAGCAGATCGAAAGCGGCAGTTTCCCTGCAGGGCATCGGCTGCCTACCGAGCGCGAGCTGAGCGAACGCTTTGCTGCATCGCGTGGGGCAGTCAGGCGGGTACTCGGTAACTTCAAGCAACAGGGCTTGATCACCCAGGTGGTGGGCAGCGGCACCTTCGTCTCGGAGCGTGTCGGCGAGCTGGTGGAGCCTCGAGGTGAACCCAGGGCGGGCGCTCGCGCGGTGGCCATCCAGACGAGTCCGGCGCAGCTGATGGAAGCGCGGCTGCTGATCGAGCCGCAGATGGTGGCGCTGATCGTGCGTTATGCTACGGCCTCTGATTTCGAGCGCATGGACGAGTGCATTCTCCGCTCTGAAGGTGCTACTGCCATCGAGGAGTTCGAACATTGGGACGGCGCGCTGCATCAGGCATTTGCCGAAGCCACTCACAACAGTTTCTTCCTGCGTATCCTGGAGCTGACCAATGTGGTGCGCGAAGAGGGCGAGTGGGGGCGTCTCAAGCGAATATCACTCACCCCCGAGCGGCGCAAGCGCTACGAAATGCAGCACCGCGCCATTGTCGCGGCGCTGCGCGATCGCGACGAAGATACGGCCAGGGCGCTACTCGAGGAGCATCTCCGGGAAGTGCAGAAGAACCTGTTCGGTAGAGATTGAGCGCGGTCGCGAGCCGAGTGATTGGTTAATCATTGATCTTCGCCATTGAACGCCGCGAACACCTGATCGCCGGTCATATCGTGGGTGTCGTTGGCGAAGGCGTAGTAGCCGGGCTTCTCGTCGATGAAGATCTGGCTGGCGAAGTGCCAGCCGTGGCCCTGGTCGACCAGCCCTACCGGCACGGCGTGGTGCCCGCCGCTCTTCAGGCGGTAGAACAGATGCGTGCCACAGTGCCGGCAGAAGCCGCGCTCGGCCCACTCGGAGGAGGGATACACCGTGACGTTGTGTTCGCCGACGAGGTCTATTGAGCTGGCGCCCTCCAGTGCCAGCAGCGGGCCACCGCCCCAGCGGCGACACAGGCTGCAGTGGCAGGCAGCGACCTCGTCGGATTCGACCTCGACGCTCAGGGTCACGGCGCCGCACAGGCAGCTGCCGCTATGTTGGCGGGGAGTGGACATGGTGCTCTCCTCTTGATGACGACTCCTCAGCCAGTCTAGACGCAAATTGCCAGGCCGCTGAACACTGTCAGCGCGAGGCGTCATCGAAGCGGTCGACGCGGCGCAGGGTGGGGAACAGCCGCATCCAGGCGCCGACCACGGCCAGGGTTCCCAGGCCACCGATCACCGCCGCCGGCACGGCGCCGAGCCAGGCCGCCATGCTGCCGGCGCGGAACTCGCCGAGCTCGTTGGAGGAGCCGATGAACAGCATGTTGACGGCATTGACCCGGCCGCGCATCGCGTCGGGGGTGGCCAACTGGATCACCGTCATGCGCACATAGACGCTGATCATGTCGGCGGCGCCGGCCACCAGCATGGCCAGCAGCGACAGCCAGAACAGCGTCGAGAAGGCAAACACCAGGTTGGCAATGCCGAATACTGCCACGGCCACGAACATCACCATGCCGGCGTGTCGCTTGATGCCGCGCAGCCCCAGATAGAGCCCCATCAGCAGGGCGCCGACGGCGATGGCGCTACGCAGTGCGCCGAGCCCCTCGGGGCCGACATGGAGCACCTCCTGGGCATAGATGGGCAGTAGCGCGATTACCCCACCCAGCAGCACCGCGAACAGGTCCAGCGAGATGGCGCCGAGAATGATCGGCTGGCGGCGGATATAGCCGATGCCGGCGGTGAAGCGCCGCCAGGCAGTGGCTTCAAGCGCCTGGCTAGCCTCGGCGAAGCGGATCGGCACCGGTACCAGCAGAACCAGCGCGACAGCGAAGCAGCCCAGGCATACCGCATAGGCGAGCCCACCCCCGCCCAGCGCATAGAGAATCCCGCCGAGCAGCGGGCCACCGATCACCGCGATCTTCATGATTGAGCTGTTCAAGGCGATGGCCTGGGCGAGCTGGCTGCGTGGCACGATATTGGGCAGCAGGCTCTGCAGGGTGGGGCCGGTGAAGGCGCGGGCGCAGCCGAACAGCGCGAGCACCGCGTAGAAGGCCCCGACCCGCTCGCTGGCGGCCAGCGATAACGCGAGCAGCAGGGCGCTGCATACCCCCTGGACGCCCCAGCTCAGCTGCAGGATGCGCTTGCGCGGAAAACGATCGACCAGGTCGCCGGCGGGCAGCAACAGCACCACCATGGGCAGGAACTGGGCCAGGCCCACATAGGCCAGCGACATCGGATCGCGGGTAATCGCATACACCTGCCAGGCCACCACCACTGCCTGGATCTGCATGGCGAACACCGCTGCCAGGCGCGATACCAGGAAACTCACAAAGCCGGGTTGGCGATGCAGGGCAACCCGCTCTTCGGCGGGTGGGTCGGCGGCGTGGGCAGAACTCATGGCGTGTCCGGCAGCGAAGCGAAACGTCGATTCTAGTGATTCTTAGGGTGATATTCACTCGGCTAATGAGTAAGGGGCTGACGAATGAGGCGGGCGGTACTGTATGGGCCAGCGAAAACGCCCCGGCCACGTCCTGTGGCCGGGGCGTTGGCTACGTCAGTCTGCTCCCGCAGTGGGGACAGGTCTCATGCGCGTCGCGGGTAGTGCCTGATGGATCACGCTCGGGATTGATGGCGACCAGGGTGCCGCGCTCCCAGCGCAGGCCCATGTCCTTGAGCATGCGTGGGTCGCACTCCCTGAGTTGAGCGAATTGACGACGCTTGATCGCACGGCTGCGCAGTGCGTGAAGCAGGCTCTTGAGGCTAGGGGAAATTGCCATTTCTCGGTCTCCTTGCGGGAGGCCGGGATGCAGCGCGAACAGGAGATGACCGAATACAGCGGGGGTAATCACATGGCCGCGACACATGCCGCGGCCATCGTTTCTCAGTATCGGATTGGCACGCGGCAACGGCAGGCTCGCATCGCATTATTGGCAATGCGATGTAGCTTGCTTGGACGGTTGACGCGGGTTTGCCAGCGCATGAGAAAACGGTCTCTGGATAGGTTGAACGCCGCCCACCTGAGGTGAGTGACCTTTTTCTTATAAACAATCGCTGATCAAGCGTCAAGCGGTCGGGAGAGAGCCGTTGAGCCCGGGCTGTCAGCGATATCCCTTGGCCTGGAGCCGGAACAGCGTGGCGTAGCGCCCGTCGGCGGCCAGCAGCTGGTCGTGGGTGCCGCGTTCGATGATCTCGCCGCGGTCGATGACCAGGATCTGTTCGGCGCTGCGCACCGTGGAGAAGCGATGCGAGATGAGGATGGTCATCTTGTCGCGTCCATGTTCGCGAAAGCGCGCGAAGATCTCCGCTTCGGCGGCGGCGTCCATGGCTGCGGTGGGCTCGTCGAGCACCAGGATATCGGCGTTCTCGCGCATATAGGCCCGCGACAGGGCGATCTTTTGCCACTGCCCGCCGGAGAGTTCCTGGCCGCCCTTGAACCAGCGGCCCAGCTGGGTCTGGTAGCCGCTGGCCATGCGCGCGATGAAGTCGTCGGCCATGCCGTGGCGGGCGGCCTCCTGCCAGCGCTGCTGGTCCTCGAAGGCGTGGGTGTCGCCGACCCCGAGGTTCTCGCCGACCTGCAGCTGGTAGCGCACGAAATCCTGGAAAATCACGCCGATGCGCTCGCGCAGGGCCTCGGTCTGCCAGGCGCGCAGGTCGCTGCCATCCAGCAGGATGCGTCCCTGGGTGGGGTGGTACAGCCGCGTCAGCAGCTTGATCAGGGTGGTCTTGCCAGAGCCGTTCTCGCCCACCAGGGCGAGGCTCTGGCCCGGGGCGAGGTGCAGGTTGATATCGTGCAGCACCTCCTCGCCACCGGGATAGGCGAAGGCGACGTCCTCGAAACGCAGGCCATCGCCGGGCGTGGCACCTTGGGTAAGGGTGCCGCTGCCGTCCTCCACCGGCTGCTCCAGGTACTCGTAGAGGTTCGAGAGGTAGAGGTTGTCCTCGTACATGCCGCTGATCGCGGTGAGGCTGGCCGAGAGCGCCGCCTGGCCCTGCTTGAAGACCATCAGGTACATGGTCATCTCGCCCAGCGTGAGGCCGCCGGCGATGGTCTCCACCACCACCCAGCCGTAGGCGCCGTAGAAGGTCAGGGTGCCGAGCAGGCCGAGCAGGAAGCCCCAGCTCTCGCGGCGCAGTGTCAGCAGGCGATCCTCGGCGAACAGCCGGGTGAAGATATCGCGATAGCGCTGCAGGAACAGGCCCTCGAGGCCGAACAGCTTGACCTCCTTGATGCTGTCCTCGCGGGCCAGCACGGTCTCCAGGTAGATCTGCATGCGGGTCTGCGGCGAGCGCCAGCGGAACAGCCGGAAAGCGTCGCCGGAGAACTTGGCCTCGGAGATGAACACCGGCAGGGCGCCTGCCACCAGCAGCAGTAGCGCCCAGGGCGAGAACTGCACCAGCAGCACGCCGAAGCTGGCCAGCGAGATGGCGTTCTGCAGCAGCCCGAAGGTCTTGTTGACCAGCGCCAGGGGGCGGGTCGAGGCCTCGCGGCGGGCCCGGGTCAGCTGGTCGTAGAGCTCGGAGTCCTCGAACTGCGCCAGCGAGAGTCTCCCGGCCTTCTCGAGAATCATCACGTTGACCTTCTGGCCGAGCAGCGCCCGCAGCAACGACTGCTGGGCGGCCAGGCCGCGCTGGGCCAGCGCGATCAGCGCGATGATCAGCCCCTCCAGCGCCACCAGCCACAGCACCGGGGTGATCAGTGCGAGCAGCTCGGGATCGCTGGCCGCGCGGTGGGCCTCCATGGCGGCGACCACGCCGTCGACGATCAACTGGCCTACCCAGGCCGCCACTGCCGGCAGCACCCCGGCGACCAGGGTGCAGAGCATCAGCCCCAGGGTCATCCAGCGCGAGGTCTCCCACACCAGGCCGAGCGCCCGGCGGCTGTAGCGAAACACGCCGAAGAACCCGGCGAGGGGATTGCTGCTGTCACGGTCGGGGGCGGGCGGTGACGACACGAACGGGCTCCTGGCGGGGGAGCCGCCAGTGTACGCGTAACCCGTCAGTCACGCAGGTGCGGCGTTCACTGTGAGGGGTCGCTGAAGGCGCCGTGGTGAAAGGCGGCGGCGGCTTCGACCTCGGCGATACCGCACTCGCCCGGCGGCGGCGGAACTGTGCCGGCGAGCACCTCGAGCACGGCCTTGACGCCATGTGACAGCGAAATCAGGTTGTAGCCGCCCTCGAGCACGAACGCCAGCCGGCCCTGGCTGTGGCGGGCGGCAAGCTGCTTGAGGCGGTGTGTCATCGAGGCGAAGCCGCGGTAGGAGACGTTGAGTGCCAGGTCATGGGCGTGGGGGTCGAAGCCTGCCGAGACCAGGATCAGGTCGGGTTTGAACCAGTCCGCCGCGGGTTCGAGGATGCGTTCGAAGGCCAGCAGATAGGCCGCGTCGCCCGCATCGGCCGGCAGGGGGATGTTGACGGTGGTGCCTTCTCCGAGTCCTTCACCGATCTCGTCCAGGCTACCGCTGCCGGGATAGAAGGGAGCGCCACGGTGCAGGTCGATGAACAGCACATCGGGGTCAGCCCAGAAGATGTCCTGGGTGCCGTTGCCGTGATGCGCATCCCAGTCAAGGATCATCACGCGCGGGCAGCCCAGCGCCGCCTTGGCGTGGGCAGCGGCCACCGCCACATTGTTGAACAGGCAGAAGCCCCGGGCGCGCACCGGTTCGGCGTGATGCCCCGGCGGGCGTACCAGGGCGAAGGCGCTGTCGCTTGCGCCGGCGACCACCGACTCGACGGCGGCAATCGCGGTGCCGGCGGCCACTTCGGCGGCATCCACGCTACCCGGCGATACCGCGGTGGTATCCACGTCCAGCCAGGCATGCTGGCCGCGCAGCTTGAACACCTGCTCGAGGTACGACGAGGTGTGAACGCGTCCTAGCTGCTCGGCAGTGGCCGCCTTTCCCGTCTCGAAGGTGACGCCCTGAAGTGGCGCGAGGGCCAGGAACTGGTTGATGGCGGTAAGCCGGCCGGGATGCTCGGGGTATTTCCAGGGCACGCCGAGCCTGGATAGCAGTTGGCGGATGCGGGTATCCATGCGGCCGGGGAGGAAAGCGGCATCGGCGCTTGGCTCATGGGCCAGCATGCGCTCGTCGTAGAATACCGTGACGCGAGGGAAGTCTCTCACTGGGCGGGCTCTGTGTCGCGGGCGATGGCTATGAGCATGGCTCGACACCCGCCAGGTTGCCATCTTTGTGATCATTCCATGCCAATGCCGCGCCGCCCGATGGGCGGCGCGGCAGTCTTCAGGCTCGGGCCTTGGAGGCCTCGGGGGTGGGGGCTTTGTCGCGCCGTTCGGCGAGCTGCTCGACCTTGCGCTGCTTTTCGTAGAGGAAACGTAGCACCTCCTGGCGGTAGTGGTTGTAGGTCGGGTCATCGGCCAGGGTGATGCGGTTGCGCGGCCGCGGCAGGTCGACGTCGAGCACTTCGCCGATACACGCCGAGGGGCCATTGGTCAGCATCACGATGCGGTCGGAGAGCAGCACCGCTTCGTCGACGTCGTGGGTGATCATGAGCACCGTGTTGCCGAGCTCATCCTGGATGCGCATTACCTCCTCCTGGAGGTGGGCGCGGGTCAGGGCGTCGAGGGCACCGAACGGTTCGTCGAGCAGCAGCACCTTGGGTTCCATGGCCAGCGCCCGAGCGATGCCGACGCGCTGCTTCATGCCGCCGGAGATCTCCGCCGGACGCTTGTCCAGCGCATGGCCCATGCCCACCATCTCCAGGTTCTTGAGGATCCAGGCGTGGCGCTCGGCCTTGCTCTTGGTCCGGGCGCAGGTCTTGTTGACCGCCAGCGCGACATTCTCGTAGACGGTCAACCACGGCAGCAGCGAGTGGTTCTGAAACACCACGCTGCGATCGGGGCCCGGGGCGTTGACCTCCTTGCCGTCGAGGATCACCGCACCGGAGGTCGAGTCGGTCAGCCCGGCGATGATATTGAGCAGGGTCGACTTGCCGCAGCCGGAGTGGCCGATGATCGAGATGTACTCGCCGCGGGCGACGCTCAGGTTGATGCCCTTGAGTACGTTGCTCGAGCCACCCTTGGTGTGGAAGGTCATGTCGACCTGCTCGATGCTTAGATAGCGTGTGGTCATGGGAGGTCTCCGTTAGCCCTTGGCGGTGCCGCGGGTGACGCGGTTGCCGATATAGGCGACCATGCGGTCGAGGAAGAAGCCGACGATGCCGACGTAGATCAGCGCCAGCACGATGTCGCTGATCATCGAGGCGTTCCAGGCATCCCAGATGAAGAAACCGATGCCCACCCCGCCGATCAGCATCTCGGCGGCGACGATGGCCAGCCACGAGAGCCCCACGCCGATGCGCAGCCCGGAGAAGATATAGGGTGCGGCGGCCGGCAGCATGATGCGGGTGAAATACTCCAGGCCGTTGAGGCGCAGTACCCGCGCCACGTTGCGGTAATCCTCGGGAATGTTACGCACGCCGACCGAGGTGTTGATGATGATCGGCCAGATGGCGGTGATGAAGATCACGAAGATCGCCGAGGGGGTGCTGTCCTGGAAGCCGGCGAGCGAGATCGGCAGCCAGGCCAGCGGTGGCACGGTGCGCAGCACCTGGAACACCGGGTCGAGTCCACGCATGGCCCAGGTGGACTGGCCGACCAGTACGCCGAGACTGATGCCGGCCACCACGGCCAACGAGTAGCCGTAGGCGACGCGCTCGAGGCTGGCGAGAATCTGCCAACCCATGCCCTTGTCGTTGCCGCCATAGTCATAGAAGGGGTCGATGATCAGCTCCCAGGTGTCGGTCACCACCTGGGAAGGGGGCGGCAGTGCCGCCCCCGGCGACGAGCAGAGGATCTCCCAGATGGCCCCGAGCACGGCGAGGATGATCACCGGCGGCAGGACATTGTGTATCAGGCTATCGCGAAGCTTCTGAAGGTTGGCTGACCACCCGCCCAATAGAGGCTGGCCGGTGCTGTCAGCGCTGGATGAAACGCTCATGGCGATTCTCCCATGTCAGTGTATCAGTGGTAGGTCAAGCATATGGCTCAGGCCAGGCGCTTGATCTCGAGGCTGTCGAGATAGGCCTGGGGATCCTCGGGATCGAATGTCTTGCCATCGAAGAAGGTCTCGATGCCGCGCGAGGTCGAGTCGGGAATGTCGGCTGATGCCACGCCGAGGCGGTCGGCTGCCTGGCGCCAAAGGTCCTCGCGATTGACCCGCTCGATCAGGGCGGCGCTGTCGAGATCCATGGGCAGGTAGCCCCAGCGCTTGTTCTCGGTCAAGAACCACAGGTCGTGGCTCTTGAAGGGATAAGACGCGTGATGATCCCAGTAGCGCATCATCTGTGGATGGTTCTCGATAACGCGTCCAGTGCCATAGTCGAAATTACCCTGGATACGGTCGATAAGATCGTCATAGGGTGCGTGAATCCAGCGACGACGTGAGCAGATCTGTGCCATCTCTTCGTGGTTGGCCGGATCCTCGCACCACATCTGTGCTTCCATGATGGCCATCAACAGTGCCTGAGTGGCGTTGGGGTTTTCCTCCACATAGTCACTGCGCATGGCGAAGGCTTTTTCCGGGTGGTCGTTCCACAGTTCGCCGGTGGTATTGGCGGTATAACCGATCCCCTGGTTGACCAGTTGGTGGTTCCAGGGCTCGCAGACACAGAAAGTATCCATGCTGCCTACGCGCATGTTGGCGACCATCTGCGCAGGCGGAATGGTGATGGTCGAGACGTCACGATTGGGGTCGATGCCTCCTGCGGCCATCCAGTAGCGAATCCACATGTCGTGGGTGCCGCCGGGGAAGGTCATGGCGGCACTGGCCTCGTCGCCACCGGCGCGTTTTTCGGCCAGTGTCTGGCCGAATTCGCGGGTATCCAGCTGCACCTCGAGATCGGCATAGTCGCGGCCCACCGAGATGCACTGGCCGTTGAGGTTGAGGCGCGCCAGGATGCTCATCGGCACCGGCTGGTTGTTGGGCGTCACCGCGCCGGCGCTGATCAGGTAGGGCATCGGGGTGAGGATATGCGCCCCGTCGATGCCGTTGCGCTGGGAGCCGAGCACCAGGTTGTCGCGGGTGGTGCCCCAGGAGGACTGCTTGAGCACCTCGACATCGGTCATGCCGTGCTTGGCAAAGAAGCCCTTCTCGTCGGCGACGAACAGCGGTGCGGCATCGGTCAAGGCGATGAAGCCGAGCTTGGCCGCGGTGGTTTCCGGCTGGCCGTCGGCAAAGGCCCAGCTCACCGGCAGGCTGCTGAGTAGCGCCGAACCGCCGACCAGAGTGGCGGAGTTTTTCAGGAAGCGACGACGCTGAGGGGAGTAACCCTTGAATCTGTTGTTGTTCATGTGATGGCTCCAAACAAAGAAACGGCGCCTGATGTAAGCCCCCACTCACTGGGGGACTCTTATCAGACGCCGTTGTCCGGTATTGAGAACTGCCTGGGAGCTGAACCGTCGTTGACTCAGCGTACGCCAATACCGTTGCAGTTAGGGTGCCATTTTTACCTGTAATGGTGCTGTTTCTTTCGCCAACAAGGACTTGCGTATAGCAGCCTGTGAACGGTGATATCTCGCTTGGCGTTGTCTTGGTGCGCATCCATGATGCGACGCACCATAGGCGGGCTCACACCTGGCGCTTATGCAGAATATCGGCCAGATCGATGATAGTCGTGGCCATCTCTGCCATGCTCTTACTCTGATCCATGGAGGCCTTGCGCATGAAACGATACGCCTCCTCCTCACTCATCTGCTGATGCTCCATGATCATGCCCTTGGCACGGTCGATCAGCTTGCGTTCGCGAAGCGTCTTGCGGGTATTTTCCAGCTCATCGCTGATATGTTGCAGTCGCGCATTCTGGGATTGCATCAGGTCGATCAGGGCCCGGTTGAGTCTCGATTCCACGGCATCGGCGGTCAATTGGCCGAGCTCGTGGGTGGCCTCCTGTGGGAAAAGGTCGGCCAGCTGTTCGCAGGTCGAGCAGTGTTCGATCGCATCCTGCAGCGAGGCGTCCAACTGCTGCTGGTCGTGTATGTCGGCCTGGGCCTGCTCGATCTTGCGATGGCAGAGCTGCGAGAGCTCGGCCGCCAGCTGCGCTTCGACCTGCTGCATGGCATCGATTCGCGCGGTAGTCAGCTCGTACCAGGTCTCGCCCAGGCCGCGGTCCAGCAGCTGCGCAGCGTCGGTACAGGCGCGCTCGCGCAGCTGCTGGATGCCGTCCTGGGTACGCAGCGACAGCTGCTGCTGCCAATACTCGCGGGCGGCGTTGCTGGCAAATTCGCTAAAGGTATCGAAGCAGCGCTGCTGGGCGTCGATCAGTTGCAGCAGTAGCTGGCGGTGAGGGGCGTCGAACTCGCCGGCGGTAAATCCGATGGCCCCGCAGGCGCGCTCCTGGCCTGCCAGCTCCTTGCCCTGCATGAAGTGGAAGATGGCCACCAGCGAGCGGGTCACGTCGGGGTCGTCGGCGGTGTCGGCGGCATCGAAGACCACGGCTAGCAGCCCCCCGATCAGCCGGTTGTAGGTGCGAGTGGCGGCATCGGCGCTGATCGCCAGCGTCTCGATGTTGCGGCGCAGGCCGGCAAGGTCGTCGAGGGCGACCCATACACAGGCGATGCGCTTGAGCAGGCGAGCATTGCTCGCGGCGTATTGCGGGAGGTGGTCGAGGCGCTCGCGAATGGCCTGTTCGCGGGTGAGGCTGTCAGCAACGCGCTCCAGGCGGCGGCTGGCGAAGCGCTGGGCATGGGAGGCGAGAAAGACATTCGAAGCGCCGCGCTCTTTCTGCAGGGCATGGATGAAGCGGCTGATATCGCCGACCAGTTCGCAGGTGGTGGCAAGGTGCTGAAGGGTGTCGATCTCGCTACGCTTGGCGGCCTGCAGCAGACGGTGGGCAGGGTTCATGGACGAGATCTCCTGTGGAATATGCCGTTCATCGTCACGTCAGCCGCCGCCCTGAGCAGGCGGCGGCTGGCTTGTCGGTTGCTATCGGTGGGGCTCAGCGCAGCGACAGGGCTCCGGCACCGGTGTTTTCGCCCACGGCATCCTGGTAGGCGTCGGCCTCTTCGGCTTCGGTCTCCGGCGAGAAGCGCACCAGCAGGGCGCAGGAGGCCAGCACCAGCACGATCAGCCCGAGGTAGAACAGCCCCTGCTGATAGGTGATGGCTTCCGAGCGGAACAGGAAGGCCGCTGCCACGGCGCCGACGTTGCCGCCGGCACCGACGATCCCGGCCACGGCGCCCAGCGCGCGCTTGTTGATGAAGGGGACCACGCCGTAGGTCGCGCCCTCGGCCATCTGCACGAACAGGCTGAACACCAGCATGATGCCGATGGCGTAGGAGAGCACGTGCATCTGCGAGAAGGCCACCAGGGCGATGCCTTCGCACACCAGGGCGATGAACAGCCAGCGAACACGGCCCTTGAGGCCACCGTTGCGTGCGAAGAGGTCGGAAAAGATCCCGCCCATGGTGCGGGCGAAGACATTCATCAAGCCGAACAGCCCGGCAATCAGGCCGGCGGTGGCCAGGGTCAGGTTGAAGTTATCGAAGAAGTAGATGGCGGCAATGTTGTTGATGGTCAACTCGACGCCGAAGCAGATGGCGTAGACCACGAACAGTGCCCAGACGCGGATGTCCTTGGCGGCCGCCAGGAAGGTCTGGCCGGCACCACTGTCGCCGTCGGCCTGGGGTAGTTCGCCCCGGGCGCGCAAGTCCTCGAAGTTGCCGTTGGGCGCATCCTGGGTGAAGCGGTAGTAGCAGATACCGGTAATGAACAGCACCACGCCGGGCACCACCATGGCCAGGCGCCAGCCGAGCGTTTCGCTGACACCCAGCATCAGCAGGCCCGAGAAGATCAGCGGCATCAGGATCTGGGTGGTACCACCGCCCAGGTTGCCCCAGCCGGCACTAGTAGCATTGGCGGTACCGACCACATTGGGCGCGAACATCATGGTGGTGTGGTACTGGGTGATGACGAAGGAGGCACCGATCGCACCGATGGCCAGGCGTGCCAGCAGAAAGGTTTCGAAGCTGTTGGCGAAGCCGATGGCCATTACCGGAATCGAACCGAGGATCAGCAGCCCGGAGTAGGCCTTGCGCGGGCCGATACGGTCGCAGAGCACGCCGATCAGCAGGCGCACGATCACGGTGATGGCCACCGAGGCGATGATGGTGTTGCCGATCTGGGTCTGGGTCAGCGAGAGGTCTTCACGGACCACCGCCATCAGTGGGGCGATACCGAACCAGCCAAAGAAGCAAATGTGGAAGGCGAACCACGAGAAGTGGAAGGCCCGCATCTGGGGAGTGTTGAAGCTCAACAGGCGGATCTTGTTGGCCTTGTTGCGAATATCCATGGGACTAGCCTCGTCAAGTGACGGTCGAACTCACGATCAGGGCCTTCGCCGTTGAAGGTCAGGTCGACGCACTCGTACTCGGTCTGAGCCTGGTCCACGTCAATATCTGTCATTCACCAAGCAATTAATTTGCCGTTTATTGTATTTAACTTTTTATTCAATGGATTGGGTTGTTCTTGGTGCGCGCTATGCTGCGCTGCATGGTGCAAGTTGGTGCAATGACAGGGTGGCTCCGCTATGCCGGGGTGCAGGAAACTGGGGCGGCTAGGCGTCGGCTTGGGCGTGGTTGCGCCGCCCGGGGGGTGGAAAATGGTACGCTGGATAGAGCCTCGCCGGCGGGCGGTGGCCAGCGTTAAGCGTGAGATGGGGTGCAAGGAGGCGGGATGGCCAAGAAGAAGGGCGATATTCGTCGCCGCAATGTCGAGAAGATCCTGCTCGCCGCCGAGCGGGTCTTTGCCGAGAAGGGGTATGCGGGCGCCGCCATGGGCGATATTGCCCAGTTGGCTGATCTGCCCAAGTCGAACGTGCACTACTACTTCGCGACCAAGGAGGAGCTGTATCGCGAGGTGCTGCTGGGGTTGCTCGAGGTCTGGAAGCAGGATGCGCTGTGCTTCGAGCTCTACGACGACCCACGTATCGTCCTGTCGAGCTATATTCGCGCCAAGATGCAGCACTCGCGCAATCGCGCCTATGGCTCCAAGGTATGGGCAGCCGAGGTCATGCAGGGCGCACCGGTGCTTCAGGAGCGCCTGCGCGACAACCTCTACGAGTGGGCCAAGCTCAAGGAGGCCAAGATTCGCGAGTGGGTCGAGAGCGGCAAGATTCTGCCGGTGGAGCCGTCGCACCTGCTTTACATGATCTGGGCCTCGACCCAGCACTATGCGGATTTCGATTACCAGATTGCGCTGCTCAACGACGACCGCCCGCTCGATGATATCCAGTTCGAGCGGGCGGTGCAGTCGGTGACGTCGGTGATCTTGCGCGGTATCGGCCTGTCGGCCTAGGCCTCAGGGTTGCAGGGCGGTGACCACCTCATCGACCTGCAGGCGCAGGCTCTGCAGCCCGCCACCCGAGAGATACCAGAGCGCCGGCGACAACACCTCGATGCGCAGCGTGTCGGCGCCGGCCGAGGCCAGCGCCTGCTGCACGGCGGCGGTGTCGATGGCGTCATCGCCGATGGCGGCGCTGCGGTCGATGACCAGCAGCACCGCAGGGTCGATCTCGGCAATGGCCTCGGTCGACAGCGGCGTGAATACGCGGTTGCCGCGGGTCTCGCTGGCCACACTGTCCGGCAGGGTTGGCGAGTCGATGGCCAGCACCTGATGCACGACCGGGTGGTGATTGAGGGTGAAGTTGCCCTGATTGTGGGTGGCGACCAGCACCGCAGGGGCGTCGGCCAGCGCCTGGCGAGCCTGGTCGATATGCTGATGCAGCTCTGCGAGCGCGTGTTCCGCTGTCTGGCCGGCGTCCAGCCGCTCGGCGAGCGCCATGACGTTGTCGTCGAAGGCTGCCAGGTAGTCACCGCTGGCCAGGCCGGTGTCCATGATCGGGGCGATCGCTTCGAGTTCGTCGCGCCAGTCGCCCTGCCGCCCGGTGATCAGGATCAGCCCCGGGGCGATCTCGCCAAGCGCCTCGAGGTCGGGCGAGCGCAGGCCGCCGATATCGGCATAGGCCGCGTCGGCGTAGTCGGCCAGGTAGGTGGGCAGGCTCTGCTGGGGGACGCCGACGACATGCTCGCCCAAGCCCAGTGCATCGAGGCTATCCAGGCTGCCGAGATCGAAGGTGGCGATGCTGGTGGGGGCGGCGGCGGCGATACCGCTGCTCAGGGAGAGCACGGCGGCGGCGAAGAGGCGAGACGAGGTCATGGATGCTCCTGATTCGTGAGAAAAACTATCGGATAAGATGTTTTCTCATTTTTTCAGGGTGCGGTGGGCTTGTCGCCCTGCCGACAGGGAACATGCCGTTGCAGAAGCCGGGACCGCACTGCCCGGAATGAGAGTGCGGTCGCGGCGATCGGCCAGTGCTCAACTGGCCTGGCGGAAGGGGTTGCGCGGGTCCTGGTTCCAGCTCATATAGGGCTTGCCGGTCTCCTGCGGCACCATGTTGATGCAGTCCTGCACCGGGCAGGTGATCTGGCACAGGTTGCAGCCCACGCATTCTTCGTCGATCACCTCGTAACGCCGCGTCCCGCTGGCGTCGATCAGCTGGGCGATCGACTGGTGCGAGGTGTCCTCGCAGGCGATGTAGCAGCGCCCGCATGAGATGCACGTGTCCTGATCGATATGCGCGATGGTCTTGAAGTTCATGTCGAGGTGCTTCCAGTCGGTAGTGTTGGCCACCGCCTTGCCGCTGAAGTCATCGAGCGAGCGATAGCCCTGCTCGGCCATCCAGCGCGACAGACCGTCCTGCATCTCCTCGACGATGCGAAACCCGTGCAGCATCGCGGCGGTACACACCTGCACGCTGCCGGCGCCGAGTGCCACGAACTCCGCGGCATCGCGCCAGTCCGAGATGCCGCCGATCCCCGAGATCGGCAGATGGCGAGTAGGGGTGTCGCGGGCGATCTCGGCGACCATGTTCAAGGCGATGGGCTTGACCGCGCTGCCGCAGTAGCCGCCGTGGGTGCTCTGCTGGCCCACGGTGGGCTTGGCCACCATGTTGTCGAGGTCGATGCTGGTGATCGAGTTGATGGTGTTGATCAGCGACACCGCATCGGCGCCGCCGCGCAGGGCGGCCTGGGCGGCGACGCGGATATCGGTGATGTTGGGCGTCAGCTTGACGATCACCGGCTTGGAATAATATTGCTTGCACCAGCGCGCCACCTGTTCGATCAGGTCGGGGTTCTGGCCCACCGCCGCGCCCATGCCGCGCTCCGGCATGCCGTGGGGGCAGCCCAGGTTGAGCTCGATGCCATCGGCGCCGGTCGCCTCCACCAGCGGCAGGATGTGCCGCCAGGCCGCTTCCTCGCAGGGCACCATGAGCGAGACGATCAGCGCGCGGTCCGGCCAATCGCGCTTGACCCGGGCGATCTCCTGCAGGTTGATCTCCAGCGAGCGGTCGGTGATCAGCTCGATATTGTTGAAGCCTAGCACCTCACGGTTCTTGCCGAAGTGTGCCGAGTAACGCGACGAGACGTTGACCGCGGGCGGATCCTCGCCAAGGGTCTTCCAGACCACGCCGCCCCAGCCCGCGCGATAGGCGCGCTCGACGTTGTAGGCCTTGTCGGTGGGCGGGGCCGAGGCCAGCCAGAAAGGATTGGGAGATTTGATCCCGGCGAAGTCGATGGACAGGTCGACACCGTTGACGAGGTGGTCCGTGCGAGTGTTCATGCGGCCTCCTGCTTGGCCAAGAGATCCTGATGAATGGCGTGGGCAGCCAGCTTGCCGTGCTGCACGGCCTGGACGGTGAGGTCCTGGCCGGGTGCGACACAGTCGCCGCCGGCATAGACCCGCGGCAGCGAGGTGCGAAAGGCGTCGTCGACGTGGATGCGCTCGCCGTCACGGGCCAGTTCGCTGGCCATGGCGTCGCTGAGGCTGTCGCCATCGAAGCCCTGGCCGATAGCCTTGAACACCGCATCGGCGGCCAGCTCGAAGCTCTCGCCGGTGCCTTGCAGTTGCCCCTCGATCTCGCGGGTTCTCTCGAAGCGCATGCCGCTCACGCGGCCTTCGGTGTCGACGAGCACCTCGCGAGGCGTCGCCCAGGTCAGCATGCGCACGCCGTTGGCCTTGGCGATCTCCTGCTCATGGCCGGTGGCCGACATGGCCTCCACGCCGCGCCGATAGACCAGCGTCACCTCGTCGGCGCCCAGGCGTGCCATCTGGGTGGCCATGTCGATGGCGGTGTTGCCGGCGCCGATCACCACGCAGCGGCGTGCCAGCGGGAGCTGGGTCAGGTCGTCGGTCTGGCGCAGTGTCTTGATATAGTCCACGGCCGGCGCAAGGCCCGGCGCATCCTCGCCGGCCAGCCCCAACCGGCGGCTGGCGCCCAGGCCGAGGCCGAGAAACACGCCATCGTAGTCGGCGTGCAGCTGGGCCAACTGCAGGTTGTCGCCCAGACGTTGGCCGTAGCGCATCTCGATGCCGCCGATCTCGAGCAGGAACTCGACCTCCTTGCGTGCGAAGTCGTCGGTCATCTTGTAGCGGGCGATGCCGTACTCGTTGAGCCCGCCGGGCTTGGTCTCGGCCTCGAAGACGGTGACCCGGTGGCCGAGCATCGCCAGCCGATGGGCGCAGGCCAGCCCTGCCGGCCCGGCCCCGACCACTGCCACCTGGTGGCCGCTATCGGCGGCGCGCTTGAACGGATGGCCGTCGAAGTGTGCATGGTCGGTGGCATGGCGCTGCAGCAGGCCGATCAGCACCGGCTGGCACTCGGCATCGTGATTGCGTACGCAGCGCTGCTCGCAGAGGATCTCGGTAGGGCAGACCCGGGCACAACTGCCGCCGAGGATGTTCTGTTCGAGGATGGTGTGCGCGGCGCCGTCGATATTCTGCTCGCTGATCTGGCGGATGAAGCGCGGAATGTCGATATCCGACGGGCACGCCTCGACGCAGGGGGCGTCGTAGCAGTACAGGCATCGCTGGCTCTCGATCAGCGCCTGGCGCTGGGTCAGCGGCGGATGCAGGTCGCTGAAGTTGGCCTCCAGCGCCTGGGGCGACGCGCCCGGGCGGCCGGCGACGGCATCGCCGGCCCGGGGCAGGTGGGTCAGGTCATGTTTCACGGTAATACCTCGTTGTTGTTGTGGGCCTGGCTAGCCGCGCTTCACCGGCTTGTGCGCATTGAGTTCGGCGCGGCGTTCGAGCAGCTCGTATACGCCGGGGTAGGCGGGGCGCTCGAGGTAGCGGCCCGCGCCGCGCTCGGCGCGCAGCTCGCCGTCGCGCCATACCCACCTGCCCTGGCTGACGGTGTGACGCGGGATGCCGCGCACCGTCTTGCCCTCGAAGATGTTGAAGTCGACGTTCTGGTGGTGGGTCTTGGCCGAAATGGTACGGGTGCCCTTGGGGTCCCATACCACCAGGTCGGCGTCGGCGCCGACCTGCACTGCGCCCTTGCGCGGATAGAGGTTGAAGATCCGCGCGGTGTTGGTCGAGGTCAGGGCGACGAAGTCGTGCATCGACAGCTTGCCGCTGTTGACCCCCTCCTCCCACAGCACCGCCATGCGATCCTCGACCCCGGCGGTACCGTTGGGGATCTTGGTGAAGTCGTCCTTGCCGGCGGCCTTCTGCTCGGCGCAGAAGCAGCAGTGGTCGGTGGCGGTGGTCTGTAGGTTGCCCGACTGCAGGCCGTGCCACAGCGCCTCCTGATGGCCTTTGGGGCGGAACGGTGGGCTCATCACGTGGGCCGCGGCGCGTCCCCAGTCGGTATCCAGGTAGACGCTGTCGTCGAGCACCAGATGACCGGCCAGGCACTCGCCGTAGACCGGATGGCCCTGCTGGCGGGCATAGGCGATCTCGTCGACGGCGTCCTTGGTCGAGACGTGGACCAGGTAGATCGGCGCGCCCAGCGTGCTGGCGATGCGGATCGCGCGGCTGGCCGCTTCGCCCTCGACCTGGGGCGGTCGCGACAGCGGGTGCGCCTCGGGCCCGGTCATGCCCTCGGCCAGCAGCTTCTGCTGCATGTGGTAGACCAGCTCGCCGTTCTCGGCGTGCACGGTGGGCACTGCGCCGAGCTCCAGGCAGCGCGAGAAGCTCTCCACCAGGATGTCGTCGGTGGCCATGATCGCGCCCTTGTAGGCCATGAAGTGCTTGAAGCTGTTGACGCCGTGGTCGCGCACCAGGGTGCCCATCTCCTCGCGGACGCTGTCGTCCCACCAGGTGATGGCGACGTGGAAGGCGAAGTCGGTGGCGGCCTTTTCCGCCCAGCCCTGCCAGGTCTCGAACGCCTCGAGCAGCGACTGGCCGGGCTGGGGTATCACGAAATCGATGATCGAGGTGGTACCGCCGGCCAGCGCCGCGGCGGTGCCGGTATAGAAATCCTCGCTGGCCACGGTGCCCATGAAGGGGAGCTGCATATGGGTGTGGGGATCGATGCCGCCGGGCATCACATACATGCCGTCGGCGTCGATGACCTCGCCGCCTGCCGGGGTGTCGAGGTCGGCGCCTATGGCCTGGATCTTGCCGTCGTCGCAGAGGATATCGGCGCGGTAGGCGTCGCTGTCGGTGACCACGGTGCCACCGTGAATCAGTAAGCTCATGGTGCGTCTCCTGGTGTCGGGATCATTCGCCGTCGGTCAGCCGGGCGTAGGCATCCGGGCGGCGGTCGCGGAAGAACTGCCAGTTGTTGCGCACCTCGCGGACCATCTCGAGGTCGATCTCATGGATCAGCAACTCGTCCTCCTTGTCGCTGGCCTGGGCCTCGATCTTGCCGCGCGGATTGACGATGTAGCTCGAGCCGTAGAATTCGCCGATGTTCCAGGGCGCCTCGCTGCCGACGCGGTTGATGGCGGCGATAAAGCAGCCGTTGGCGGCGGCCGATGCCGGCTGTTCGAGTTCCCACAGGTACTGGGACAGCCCGGCCACGGTGGCCGACGGGTTGAAGATCACTTCGGCACCGTTGAGTGCCAGCGCCCGCCACCCCTCGGGGAAGTGGCGGTCGTAGCAGATATAGACGCCGATCTTGCCGTAGGCGGTATCGAACACCGGCCACTCCGACTTGCCGGGCTTGAAGTAGAACTTCTCCCAGAAACCGGCGACCTGGGGGATATGGGTCTTGTGATACTTGCCGAGATAGCTGCCGTCGGCGTCGAAGACCGCCGCGGTGTTGTAGTAGATCCCGGCCACCGTCTCCTCGTAGACCGGCACGATCATCACCATGCGATGCTTGGCGGCAAGCTTCTGCATCATCTGGCAGGTAGGCCCCTCGGGCACTCGCTCGGCGGCGGCATACCACTTGGGATCCTGGCTGGGGCAGAAGTAGGGTTGGTTGAAGACTTCCTGAAAGCACAGCACCTGTACGCCTGCATCGGCGGCCTGCTGGATCAGCGGTAGGTGGGCTTCGTTCATGGCGTCGCGAATGGCGTCCGGTTCCAGGTCGGTACTGGTGTTCAGCGCCATCTGGATCAGACCGATCTTCATCTTCTGCATGGCATTTCACTCATCTTGTGTTTGTTGTCAGGACAACTTCCCTGCCGTGGTGGTGCGGGAAGGGTCCAAGGCACGATCTAGGCTGTCAATAAAGTTGACTCGTTAGACAGTTTTTTAAGCTAGTCGCCATTGCCAGGTTCCTGCAAGAACTTTTTACCCGCCTGGACAGCTTATGTATAAGTTGTTGTATTAAAAGTTGTATTTATTATTCTGTGCGGCGACATCCCCATTTTGGTGATTCGCTGCACCATAATGGCGAGCAATGCCTTTTATAAATAATCTATAATTAACAATTACTTGTGTCGTATATCTGAGGGTTTTTTGTTAGCTCGTTAATGAACCTTGAACCATTATGAAAACTGACTAGCCTGTCATGAAGCGTAAGGGTGATGGCAAGGAAGTCGGCTTTTCCTTTCGCTGAAATGACGCTAATTAAGCTGTCTGTTAGGACAGTTTTTCACAAAAATCATTGAGTTGATGGCAGTAGGCATGCCCCGGGGCGAGACCGGCAGTGTCGTCATGCGTCGCCAATGGCGCAACTGGGCACGCTTATTGCGTTGCATCTGACACGTGCGCCGCCAGGCGTTGTGACGACACGAGTGACGAGGAGAACAACAATGACCGTCAAGGCATCGAGGATGGTGGATAGGCAAGGATTGATCGAGCTCGAGGAGGGCGATGACGTCCGCGATAGTCCACGTTTCAATGCTGATATCGCGCCGACCAAGGCTCATGAACGCACCTGGTCGAAATGGAACGTGGCCGCCCTGTGGGTGGGCATGTCGATCTGCGTGCCGACCTATACCCTGGGCGGGGTGCTCACCGCCTATTTCGGCCTGAGTGTCGGCGAGGCATTGTTTGCGATCCTGCTGGCCAACGTGGTGGTACTGATACCGCTCACGCTGAACGCCTTTCCCGGCACCAAGTTCGGTATTCCGTTTCCGGTAGTGCTGCGCTCATCGTTCGGCATCCTGGGATCGAATGTGCCGTGCCTGGTGCGGGCATTGGTGGGCTGCGGCTGGTTCGGGGTGCAGACCATGTTCGGTGGGCTGGCCATCCACTTGCTGCTGGCGACGATCTTTCCGCCGTGGCAGGCGCTGGGTGGCCTGGGTGAGGTGATCGGCTTCTTCGTCTTCGGGGCCATGAACCTGTACGTGGTGATTCGCGGCGCCGAGTCGATCAAGTGGCTCGAGACACTGGCCGCGCCGCTGCTGCTGGCGGTAGCCATAGGCCTGATGTTCTGGGCCTGGCCGCACATGTCGATGACCGAGCTGCTGGCTCAGCCACCGTCGCGCCCGGAAGGGGCGCCGGTGTATGGCTACTTCTTCGCCGGGCTGACTGCGATGGTGGGTTTCTGGGCGACGCTGTCGCTCAACATTCCCGACTTCAGCCGCTTCGCCAAGAGCCAGAAGGACCAGATCGTCGGCCAGGTGCTGGGCCTGCCCCTGACCATGTTCTTCTTCGCTGCCCTCGGGGTGGTGATGACGGCCGCGTCCGAGTCGCTGGTGGGGCAGACCGTGGCCGACCCGGTGAGCCTGATCGGCATGATCGACAACCCCTTCTGGGTTGCCCTTGCCATGCTGCTGATCATCATTGCGACCATCTCGACCAATACTGCCGCCAATATCGTATCGCCGACCAACGACTTCCAGAACGTGGCGCCCAAGCTGGTCGACCAGACCCGCGGTGTGTTGATCACCGGCGCCGTGGGGGTCTTGCTGATGGGCTATGACTTGCTGCAGAAGGCCGGAGTAATTACCTCCGGGGTGTCGCTCGAGCAGATGTACTCCAACTGGCTGCTGGGCTATTCGAGCCTGCTGGGGCCCATCGCCGGGATCATGGCGGTGGACTACTTCCTGATCAAGCGCCAGCGGCTCGATGTGCCGAGCCTGTATCAGGATGGGCGCGCTTATCCGGCGGTCAACTGGCCTGGCTTCGTCGCCTTCGGTATTCCCGTCGCACTGACCGTGGTATCGCTGCTGACCGGCACCATGTACTGGTTCTACGACTACGGCTGGTTCACCGGCTCGGCCTTGGGTGCAGTCATCTACTATGTGGCAAGCCAAGTGATGTCGCCGGTGAACGTCTCGGCGACGGCAGCGGCCATCGAGCCCGAGCGCATGCCCTGATAGCGTCATTCGAGCGATGCACGCGCCGCGCCCCGGCCATCAGCGCCGGGGCGCTGTCGCGTCGGCCTTCCCGCTAGACGGGGCATTCCATCCCTTCCGGAGCTAACAATGAAAACATCCGATTATCCGCTCAGCGCCGTACCGGCAAGTCGTCGCAAAGGACTGCTCTCGACGACCATGGTGCTGCTGGGCTTTACCTTCTTTACGGCGACGATGTGGGCGGGTGGCTCGCTGGGCACGGCGTTCACCTTTGGCGAGCTGCTGTGGGTGATTACCGTCGGCAACCTGCTGCTTGGAGGCTATGCCGCGGCACTGGCGTATATCGCCTGTCGCAGTGGCCTCAACTCGGTGCTGATGGGACGCTTCTGCTTCGGCGAGATTGGCAGCAAGCTCTCCGATTTGCTGCTCGGCTTCACCCAGATCGGCTGGTACGCCTGGGGGACGGCCACCATCGCGGTAATCCTGGTGCAAACCACTAACCTGCCCGGCTGGCTAGAAATTCCGCTCATGGTGGTGTTCGGCATGGCCTTCTGCATTACCGCGATGATCGGCTATCGCGGTCTCGACTGGCTGTCGCGTTTTGCCGTGCCGGCCATGCTGCTGTTCATCCTGATCAGCCTCTATACCGGCATGCACGATATCGGCGGGTTGACCGGCCTGTTAGGCCAGACGCCCACTGATAGCATGAGCTTTGCCGCTGCCGTCACGGTGATCATCGGTACCTTCGTGAGTGGCGGGACCCAGGCCACCAACTGGAGCCGCTTCGCGCGCTCGCCGAAGGTCGCGGTGATCGCTACCCTGGCGGCCTTCTGTGTCGGCAACGGGCTGATGGTACTCACCGGTGCGCTGGGCGCGCTGATCTATCAGCAGGCGGACATCGTCGACGTGATGCTGGCGCAAGGGTTCGTAGTGCTGGCGGTGTTGATGCTGTTCCTCAATATCTGGACCACCCAGGACAACACCATCTACAACTTCGCCGTGGCCGGTTGCAACCTGCTGCGCACGCCCCGCCGACGGCTGGTGACCGTGGTCGGTGCGGCTATCGGTACGCTGCTGGCGGTCGGCGGCATGTACGACTTGCTGATTCCCTATCTGGTGCTGCTGGGCACCTTCATCCCGCCGATCGGCGGCGTGATCATGGCCGATTTCTGGCTGCGCCATAAGGGGCGCTATCCGTCTCTCGAGTCAGCGAATCTGCCGGCCTTTCACTGGGTGGGGCTGCTGGCCTATGCCTTGGGCTCGCTGGCCGCCTATCTCTCGCCGCTGCTGCCGCCGCTGGTGGGAGTGCTGGTGGCCGTGTTCAGCTATGTGCTACTGCTGCGCTTCGGCACTGCGACGCTTCCTGCCAAGGCCTAGAAACCACGACGCCCCGCAGAGCGGGGCGTCGTGGCGTCAAGCACGGTAGCCTAGCTATCGTCGCCAGGGCGGCGCGGCTCAGGCTCGCCGGTGCTGGCGATGACGGTGCCGGTCTCGCCGCTTTCGAGGGTCGCCAGCAGGCGCTCGGACTCGCGCTGGAAGGCGGCCAGGGCATCACCTTCGAGGCTCTGGTTCTCGGGCAGGTCGACGCGCATCGGGTCGACCTGGTTGCCGTTGACGATCACCTCGTAGTGCAGGTGCGGGCCGGTGCTGCGTCCGGTGTTGCCCGACTTGGCAATCGCTTCGCCCATGTTGACGCGATCGCCGCGGCCGACCAGCGGCTGGGAGAGGTGCAGGTAGCGGGTGCGGTAGCCGTTGTCGTGGCGTACCACGATGAAGCGGCCGGCCAGCGGGTGATTGCCGACCTTCTCCACGCGACCGTCGGCGGGCGCATTGATCGAAGTACCGATCGGCATCGCCCAGTCGGTACCGTAGTGGGGGCTGACGCGGCCGGTGACCGGATGCTTGCGGCGCAGGTTGAACGATGAGCTCATGCGATAGCTGCCGTTGAAGGGGTGGCGCTCGAAGGCAGGGTCGAGGCTGTAACCTTCCGGCGTGTAAAAGCGGCTGTCGGAGCTATTACGGATGACCGTCAGGTCCATCCGTGCGCCTTCGTATTTTACCGCGAGCACACGGGAGTCGAGACTCTGGCCATCGATCAGGTCGGACTCTACCAGCACCTGGAAACGATCACCGCGACGGGTGTCGCGGCGGAAGTCGAGTTTCTTCTCCAGCAAATTGCTGAGCTGGGCGACTTCGGAAGCGGAAAGCCCGGTGGCCTCGGCGGAGCGCCCGAAGCTGCCGCTGACGGTGCCGGCAAACAGCCGCTGGGTGGGTTCGCCGGCTTTCTCGATGCTCGATACCTCGAACGCGGTGTCGGGGTCGCGCTCTATCAAGAAGCCGCTGCGCGGATTCTTCATCACGCGCAGCGCCAGGAGTTGCCCGTCTTCGTCGAGCTGGTAGTCGAAATTATGCCCGGCCCGCCAACGGGTCAGGACATTGCGGTCGGGCATCTTGTCGAGCAGTTGCAGCACTTCGCTATAGCCGAGACCCAGCGTCTGCTGCGCCATGACGGCAAAAGTATCGCCTTGCTGCACCGTATAGGTTTCCCACTCGGGCACATAGGTCTGTTCGGCAATCAGCTCTTCGTCAAGAAACACCTCGCCGTCATCGAACAGTACCAAGGGGCCGTCGAGATAGTCGTCGTAGGAGGTGTACGACGCCATCGCTTCGTCGTCGAATCCGCTGTCCTGCAAGGAGTCGCCGACCTGTTCGAGGTCGTCGGTCTGGCCCAGCTCGGGAAGGTGCAGGGCGAGATGCAGGACATCGGTATCGATGGTTGCCGGCGAGTCGCTGTACTGTTGCTCGTCGTCGGCGTTGCTCGACCCGGGGGTGAGCGCGACAACCGGCATCTGTTCATCGCTGGCATGTGCCGTGGAGAGCACGTCGATGTCAACGATTTCCTGGGCAGCCAGTTCGGCAATCGGCACGTACTGGCGGGTGGCGTCCAGCGCATTGCTGGCCATTTCCACTGCTTCTGACACGGCACTACGCTCGAATTCGAGGGTGTCGGTGTCGCGGTTTGTGTTGGAATCGAGGGGAATATGAATCGGTGAAGCGGCAACAGGGCTTTCACTAGTGCTG
The DNA here is from genome assembly GCF_010977575.1 of Halomonas socia. Taxonomy (GTDB): domain Bacteria; phylum Pseudomonadota; class Gammaproteobacteria; order Pseudomonadales; family Halomonadaceae; genus Franzmannia; species Franzmannia socia. The sequence continues at coordinate 89,687 of NZ_CP048812.1, read as the reverse complement.
TCGAAAGCGCCGATGATTTTTTGCGTACCCAGCACAGTAACCATGGTGGCAACGGGCAGTAAAAGTAACTTGTGCGTGCGGGGCAGCGAATGAAGAATTCGCAACATGATAAAGGCCGTGACTTGTTAGATGAACGTAAAAAGGCACGAGAACCTTACCCCAAGGCGGTTGAGATGCCTAGTCTGTATGTTCATACAGCCTTTTTGATCACGGTTTGGAAGCGCTGTTCGACTTAGGTCTGGCGGTGGGTCATGCTGGAAATGCCCAGCGTTACAGCATTTTTATCTGTGTGCGCGCGTTCGCTGGGCAACAACTCAAGTGGATTATCCTGTCAGTCTGCCGCTTCGGTAGTCGTTCAAGGCCTGTTCGAGCTCATCTTGGGTGTTCATGACGAAGGGGCCGTAGTGGGCGATCGGCTCTCGATGCGGCGTGCCGGAGAGGAGCAGTGCCTGGGCGCCGGCCTCACTCGAGAGTGGCAGTTGCTGCCCGTCACCCAGTCGAACCAGGTGGCCCGCTGGGATGCGCTGCTCGCCGATCTCGAGCTCGCCGGCGAAGACATAGACGGCAAGCATCGGTGACTCCTGCTGGAGCAGTAGTCGCCCAACTGGTTCGAGAATTACATGGGCGACGCCACCATCACCGGCCAGTGCATCCAGCGGGCCCGCAACGTCCTGTTGTGGCTCGATAGCGTGCCATTTGCCGCCGAGGGCAATCAGTTTGGCACCTTCGCCCTGCAGGTGTGGTATCTCGGTTGCCCGCACGTCGCGATAGGTGGCCTCGCTGAGTTTGTCCTTGGCCGCCAGGCTCAGCCATAGCTGAAAGGCGTGCAGGCCGTGATGGTCGGTCAGCGGCATTTCCGAGTGCACGATGCCTCGTCCGGTATGCATCCACTGGGCATCGCCGGCGTTGATGGTGCTGGAATGCCCCATATGGTCTTCATGGGTCAGGCCGCCGTGAATCACGTAGGTCAGGGTCTGAATGCCGCGGTGCGGGTGGGGCGGAAAACCACCGATATAATCGTCCGTTTGATCGGAACCGAGCTCGTCGAGCATCAGGAAAGGATCGATGCCGCCGCCGAAATCATGGATGCGCTTGATCTTGACGCCGTCGCCATCCTGGCTGGGTTGACTGCGTACCACCGAGACGACTTGGCGAACAGGGGAGTGGGTCATGGCGTATCTCCTTGGAGAAAGGGTTGGTACCTATGCCCGCTATTATCGATGATGGACAGGCGGCATCAGAAGCGCATAGTTTTGCTGCAACTGTTCGAGGAATTCGAAATGTCCCGTGTGACCCTATCGCAGTGGCAGATGCTGGCGGCCGTGGTCGACCATGGCGGCTTCGTGCGCGCCTCCGAGGCGGTGCACAAGAGCCCCTCGACGCTCAATCATGCCGTGCACAAGCTCGAGGAGCAGCTCGGCGTCAAGGTGCTGGAGCCGGTAGGCCGCCAGGTGCGGCTGACCGAGGCCGGCGAGCTGCTGTTGCGGCGTGCCCGTCAGTTGATCGAGAGCGCCGAGGCGCTCGAAGAGGTGGCCGAAAGCCTGGCCGCGGGGCTCGAGGCGGAGATCGTGCTGGCCATCGACCAGCTGTTTCCGCCGGATGCCCTGGCCCAAGCGCTGGATGCCTTTTCGTCCCGCTACCCCGGGGTGCGCGTACAGCTTCACGAGACGGTGCTCAATGGCGGGATCGAAATGCTCTACGATGGCCGCGCCGATCTGGTGGCCTCGGGGCTGGCGGCCCAGGGGTTTCTCGGCGAACCGCTGGTGACGGTACGCTTCATTGCCGTGGCACACCCCGAGCATCCGCTGCACCGGCTTGGCCGGCCTTTGGATCTGCGCGATCTCAAGCAACATCGCCAACTGGTGGTGCGCGACTCGGCCCAGCGCCAGTCGATGGATGCCGGCTGGCTCAAGGCCGAGCAGCGCTGGACGCTGAGCCATCTCGATACCTCAGTGGACATGCTCGAGCGCGGCCTGGGCTTTGCCTGGGTGCCGGAGACGCGCATCCACCAGTCACTGGAGCGCGGCACCCTGATGCCGCTGCCGCTAAGCGCCGGCGGTATTCGCGAGGTGCCGATGCAGTTGATCTATCGCGATCGTGACCGCGCAGGTCCCGCCGCCCACGCCATGGCCGATGCCCTGAGCCAGGCCGTTGCCAGCTGCTGCGAGAGCCGCGTCGATTCGACGCCATCGAATGAGTAGGTGCAAAACTTGCGCTTGAGCGCCGGGTCGAGAGGGGTAGGCTATGGCCACTCGACTTCTCAAGATCCGGAGGTGGCCGATGGGCCTGTTGATCGACGGCAAATGGCTCGACCAGTGGTACGACACCGACAAGCACGGCGGTGAATTCGTGCGTGAATCCGCCCAGCTGCGCGACTGGGTGACGGCCGACGGCAGCCCCGGCCCCGGTGGCCAGCCGGGCTTGCCCGCCGAGGCGGACCGCTACCACCTTTATGTGTCGCTGGCCTGCCCCTGGGCGCACCGCACCCTGATCCTGCGCAAGCTCAAGGGGCTGGACGCGCTGGTCGGCGTCTCGCACGTCAGCCCGCTGATGCTCGACCAGGGTTGGACCTACAACCGCGAAGAGGGCGCCAGCGGCGACCCGGTCAACGGCGTCGATTATCATCGCGAGCTCTATACCCTCACCGACCCGCACTACACCGGCCGCGTCACCGTGCCGGCGCTGTGGGACAAACAGGGTGGCCGCATCGTCAACAATGAGTCCGCCGAGCTGCTGCGCATGCTCAACGGTGCCTTCGACGAGCTGACCGGCAATCGCCTCGATTTCTATCCGGCTGACCTGCGTGAGAGCATCGACGCGGTCAACGCCGACGTCTACGACCATATCAACAACGGCGTCTACAAGTCGGGCTTCGCTACCGAGCAAAAGGTCTACGACAAGCATGTGGTGGCGCTGTTCGAAGCGCTGGATCGCATGGAAGCACGCCTCGCCGAGCATCGCTATCTGGCCGGCGAGTGGCTGACCGAGGCCGACATTCGCCTGTTCACGACCCTGGTGCGCTTCGATGCCGTCTATTACGGCCACTTCAAGTGCAATCTCAAGCGCATCGGGGACTACCCGAACCTGTCGAACTACCTGCGTGAGCTATACCAGTGGCCGGGCATCAAGGAGACGGTGGACTTCGACCACATCAAGCGCCACTACTACTACAGCCACGACACCATCAACCCGACCCGCATCGTGCCCAAGGGGCCGCTGCTCGACCTCGAGCGCGCCCATGATCGCCAGCGGCTGCCGGGGCAGGGGATTCGCGAGAGGGAGTGACGGCGCTATGACGCAACGGCCGCGCTCCGGCGAAGGGGTGCGGCCATCGTGCAAGGGAAGCCGTTGTATCAGTAGGTCGCGTCGGGCTCGTAGAACTCCTCGACGTTGTCGGCGGTGATCAGGTCGGCGGCCAGGATCACGCGTGACGGAATGCCGTGATACATGTCACCCAGGCGTTCGCCCTTGACGCCGTGCACGGCCAAGGCAATTGCCGAGGCGATCATATTGGGGGGATAGGTGACGGTACCCTTGACCAAGGGGTGGTCGTCGCGAATCATCTCAATGACCCGCTGCGAGCCACCACCGCCCACCACGAGCTGGATATCGTCCCGGTCGTTTTCCTCGATGGCCTGCAGCGCTGCGACCAGCACATCGTCGTCACCGGCCCAGATGGCATCCACCTGGGGGTTGCTACCGAGCAGATCCTCGGTGACGCTCAGTGCCTGCTGCGGATTCCAATCGGTATTCTGGGAGGCCAGGATGTTGATCCCCGAATACTCCCCCATGACTCGGTTGAAGGCGTCTACGCGCTGGCTGTTGATGGGAATCGGTGGCCCCTCCAGAACCAGGATGTTGCCTTCGCCACCGAGTTCGTCGGCGATATAGCGCGCGGCCTGCTCGCCAAGGCCGGGGTTGTCGCCGGCCAGGAAGACGTCCTGGGCCGGGGTCTCCAGTTCGCGATCCACGACTACCGTATAGATGCCCTCCTCGTAGGCTTCCGAGATCACCGACTGCAGGGTCGCCGGGTTGTAGGGCAGTATCACCAGCGCATCCAGGTTGCGGATCATCAGGTCCTCCACGTTGGAGACCTGGGCGGTGCCGGAATTGGCGGAGAGCACGGTGAAGCTGACGTCCGGATACTTTTCACTCAACTCATCGGTGGCTTGCTGGGCCCACCACATCAGGCCCGCCGTCCAGCCATGATCGGCCGAGGGTACCGTGACGCCGATATGATAGTCGTTGGCGCTGGCCAGGCCGGCGGTGCCGGTCAAGGCGGTGGCCAGTGCCGCCATTTTGAGTACGCGTGATAGAGTCATTGTTGTGCTCCCATTGATGTCATTGTGACGTCATGATCGGATGGGGCGATAGGCCCCACCTCATTTGGCCGTCCTGATCGATTGAGGTTGGAGCGGCCGAATTGGAACTCAGGGGGTGCGCTTGTACTGGAGCAGCACCGCGAGCAGAATCACCGCGCCCTTGACCAGTCCCTGCAGATAAGGCGAGACCCCGGTCAGGTTAAGCATGTTATTGATGATGCCGAGAATCAGTGCCCCGATGACGGTGCCCCATACCGTGCCACGTCCACCGGATAGCGCGGTGCCACCGATGACTACCGCAGCGATGGCATCCAGCTCGTAGAAGTAGCCGGCGTCGCTGGGGCTTACCGAGTTGAGGCGTGAGGTCAGCATGATCGCCGACAGGCCAACGCAGAGGCCGGCGATGACGAAGGTGGAGAGCACGATGCGCTCGACGCGGATGCCGGAGTAACGGGCCACCTGCGGATTGGCGCCTACGGCGCAGACATGCCGACCGTACGCGGTATGGAACAGCAGGACGTGGGCGACGATGGCCAGGCCGAAGAACACCCAGACCGGAATCGGTATGCTCAGGAAGAAACCGCCGCCCACGTTGGAAAAGATCGGGTTGCGCGTCGAGACCTCGGCGGCATCGGTGAAGTAGAGCGCCAGCGAACGGAAGATCGACATGCTGGCCAGGGTCACCACGAAGGCGGCAATGCGTCCTCGCGTGACCATCAGGCCATTGAAGAGGCCGAACAGCGCGCCGGCCATGATAGCTGCCAGCATCGCCAGGATCACCGCCTGGACGGGGTCACTGATGGTGTTGACCACGTAGAGTACGATCACACCGACCAGCGCCACCATCGAGCCCACCGAGAGATCGATGCCGCCGGCGATGATCACGAAGGTCATGCCGATGGCGATGATCCCGGTGTAGGAGACCTGACGCAGCACGTTGGAGATGTTGCGGGCGTTGAGGAAGTACTCGCTGGCCAGCGACGATACTGCAAACAGCAGGATCAGAGCCACCAAGGGGGCCAGAATAGAGGCGTTTAGCGGAATCTTGCGCAGGCCCTGGATGACGAGCGCTGCCGCTGGTTTAGTATTCTGTGACTGGTTCATTTCACGTCCCCACTCTTTCGCAATTGGCGTGCTGTCGTGCACCAGCGGCATACAGCATGATCTGCTCTTCATTGATGTCGTCGCCGTTCAGCTCGACCGCTATCCGCCCTTCTCGGACCACCAGAACGCGGTCGGCCATGCCGATGATCTCCTCGAGTTCGGAGGAGATCACAATGACCGCCTTGTCTTGGTCGGTGAGCTCGCGGATCAGCCGGTAGATCTGCTGCTTGGCACTGATATCGATGCCGCGGGTGGGCTCGTCCAGGATCAGGATGTCCGGATCGATATCGAGCAGTTTGGAGAAGTAGACCTTCTGCTGGTTGCCGCCACTCAGCTTGCCGACGGGGGCGCCCAGATTGGCGGCCTTGATCGAGAGTCGCTGCTGGTAGTGTTCGGCCTGGCGACGTTCGGCACGATGGCGGATAAGGCCGTGCACATAGCGCTTCAGGCTCAGCGAGGTGATGTTCTGCATGACATTGAAGGAGAGCTGCAGCCCCTTGCCCTGGCGGTCTTCGGAGAGGTAGGCCAGGCCGTGGGCATGTGCCTCGTTGGGGGAGCGGATATCGACTGCCTTGCCGTCGATATGCAGCGCTCCGCCGTCCCTGCGGCGTAGGCCCATGATCGTCTCGGCGATCTCGGTGCGGCCCGCCCCCACCAGGCCGGAGAGTCCCAGCACTTCGCCGTGCTGGACCTCCAGGTCGATATCGTGAAGCATGCCCTTGAGGCTCAGACCGCGCACGCACAGTGCCGGCGAGGCCTCATGCGCCGGGGCAGGGGGCTTGTCGGGATAGACCTGCGACAGCTCGCGACCGACCATCTTGCGCGCCATGTCCTCCTCGCTAAGCTCGCTCACTTCGCACAGCTCGACCTGCTGGCCATCGCGAAGGATCAGTAGCCGGTCGCAGAGTTCCTTGACCTCCTTGAGCTTGTGGGAGATGAACATGACCGCCACGCCCCGGGCGACCAGCGTGCGCACCACCTTGAACAGCACCGCCACTTCGCGGTCGGTGAGCACCGTGGTCGGTTCGTCGAGGATGACGATACGCGCCTCGTTGACCAGCACCCGGGCCACTTCCACCATCTGCTTCTCGGCGACGCTGAGACGTTCGATGGGCAGGTCGGGATTGAGCGCTACCTCCAGAGAGGCCAGCAGTTCCCGGGTACGCTGGCGCATGGCGCTGTGGTCGAGTAGCCCGTTGCGGCGCAGCTCCTGGCCGAGGAAGACGTTCTCGTAGACCCGCAGGGTCGATACCAGATTGAACTCCTGGGGGATCATCGCCACGCCGTGGCGGCGCGCCGTGATCGGATCCAGGGTGCTGAGTGCCTCTCTGTCCAGGTGAATGGTGCCCGCGCTCGGGGTGTAGATACCGCTGACGATCTTGAGCAGGGTCGACTTGCCGGCGCCGTTCTCGCCGAGGATGCCGAGCACCTCGCCCGGGGCGATGGAGAGTGAGATGTCCTCTAGTACCTGGACCGGGCCGAAAGCCTTGGCGATGCCTTCTAGGCGCAGGATGGGCTCATGCATCTGGGGCCCCCTTCTGCGTCAGCGACGTCCAGCTGCCCGCTGCCTGGCTGGAGGCGAGCGTGGCGCTGATGAAGCGCATGCCGTCGACGCCATCGGTAATCCCCGGCAGCCAGGCCGAGTGTTCGTCTGCCGCCAGATCGTCGGCCAGTGCCTGGTAGAGATTGGCGAAGGCCTCGATGTAGCCCTCCGGGTGTCCCCCTGGCAGACGCACGCCGCGGCCGATCTCGGCGCTCAGGGTGTCATCGCGGCGCGTCAGGTGCTGGCTGGGGCCGTTGAGTGGCCTCAACCACAGCTCGTTGGGCATCTCCTGGGCCCACTGCAGGCTGCCCCGCTCGCCAATCACGCGGATGCTCAGGGCATTTTCGAAGCCCGCCGCGGTCTGGCTCGCCCACAGCATGCCGCGGGCGCCGCCGTCGAAACGCAGCAGCGCCTGGACATTGTCGTCTAACGCGCGGCCAGGCACCGCGCTGCTTAATTCAGCGCTCACCTGGTTGACTCGCTGGCTGCTGATGAACTGGGCCAGTTGGAAGGCGTGAACGCCGATATCGCCCAGGCAGCCGGCTGCCCCGGCACGGGCGGGATCGAGCCGCCAGGCGGCTTGGCGGTTGTCTGCGTCTGGTGCCTCGCTGAGCCACTCCTGAAGGTATTCCACCTGCACATGGAGCAGTCGCCCGAGTTCGCCACGAGCGACCAGCGCCCGGGCATGCTGGACCAGCGGGTAGCCCGCATAGTTGTGGGTCAGCACGAAACGCCGCTCGCTGGCCGCGGCGGCCCTTGCCAGGCGCTCGGCTTCCGCGACGCTCAGCGTCATGGGCTTCTCGCACACCACGTGCAGTCCAGCTTCCAGCGTCGCCAGCGCTGCCGGAAAGTGCAGGTGGTTGGGGGTGACGATGGCGACGACCTCGGCGCCATCCTCGCGTGCCGTCTCACCGGCCAGCAGTGCCTCGTGGTTGGCGTAGCAGCGCGTCTTGTCGACGCCCAGCTCACTCGCGGTGGCCAGGTTGCGCTCGGCCTGAGACGAGAAGGCGCCGGCAACCAGTTCGAAGCGGTCGTCCAGGCGAGCGGCCATTCGGTGGACGCCGCCGATAAAGGCGCCCTGGCCGCCGCCGATCATGGCCAGGCGCAGGCGGGGTCGCGTTGAGTCGTGCGTCATGGCGGGCTCCTTGCGGGTGTTTGGTGAGTGGTCAGTCGAGTCCGAGCAGGACGCGGTTGGCCTGGCGGTCGGTGCCGGCATCGGCGAAGTCGTCGAAGGCGCGCTCGGTGACCCGGATGATGTGGTCAGTGACGAAGCGTGCTCCCTCGGCGGCGCCCTGTTCGGGATGCTTCAGGGCGCACTCCCACTCGATCACCGCCCAGCCGTCGAAGTCGTACTGGGCGAGCCTCGAGAAGATGCCCTTGAAGTCGACCTGGCCATCGCCCAGGGAGCGGAAACGCCCGGCACGATCGATCCAGTTGGTATAACCGCCATAGACGCCCTGGCTGGCGGAGGGCTGGAATTCGGCGTCCTTGACGTGAAACATGCGGATCCACGGGTGGTAGCGGTCGAGGAAAGCCAGATGGTCGAGCTGCTGCAGGACCATATGGGAAGGGTCGTAGAGCATGCAGCAGCGCGGGTGGTGATCCACCTCCTCCAGGAAGCGCTCGAAGGTGGCGCCATCGTGGAGGTCTTCGCCGGGGTGAATCTCGAAGCACAGGTCGACGCCGGCGTCAGCGAAGGCATCAAGGATCGGTCGCCAGCGCCTGGCCAGCTCGGCGAAGCCTTCCTCGACCAGCCCGGTGGGGCGCTGCGGCCAGGGATACAGGAAGGGCCACAGCAGCGAGCCGGAGAAGGTGCCGTGGGCACTCAGTCCCAGGTTGGCGCTGGCGCGAGCCGCCAGTTTGAGCTGCTGCACCGCCCAGGCCTGGCGCGCAGCGGGATCGCCGTGCAGCTCGGCGGGAGCAAAGCCGTCGAACACGCTGTCGTAGACCGGATGCACCGCCACCAGTTGCCCCTGCAGATGGGTCGAGAGCTCGGTGATCTCCAGACCATGCTCGGCCAGCAGCACCTGGATCTCACGGCAGTATTCAGGACTCTCGGCCGCTTGCTCGAGGTCGAATAGCCGCTTGTCCCAGGTGGGGATCTGCACCCCCTTGAAGCCGAGTGACGCCGCCCAGGGGGCGAGATGCGCCAGGCTGTCGAAGGGAAACTCGTCGCCCACATACTGGGCAAGAAAGAGTGCCGGCCCCTTGATGGTCTTCATCGTGCACCTCGTGGTTCGGATCGCGTGGCCTGGGCGTGAATGAAATCCAGCCCGACATAAATGTAATGGATTACATGTCAGCAGAGACGGCTAAGAGGGTCAAGCCAGAGCAGGAGTATCAGAGGAGGCGCTGAAATAGCCGTAATGCACCGGAAGTACACGCTTTTTTGGTCAACTAGTGGTGCGCAAGCTGCTGTTTTTTTAGACCAATGTATGAGTGAAAACCGGTTTTATCCATCTATGGGCATGCAGGAAGCAGGGGGAAGCTATGTCGCGAAGGAGGGTGGTGCTGGTGGTCATGCTTGTGTAAAGCTTTACATTCAAGCGAAAGGGACGCCATGGCCCTGACGAGCGTGCAGGGCATTACCTCCATCAGGACAATCGCGATATGCTACGCGCCAAGGTATCTGGCAAGCGAAACCACTTAATGCCCACCATCAAGGATGTCGCCCGGGTCGCGGGCTGCTCGACGGCGACGGTATCCCGCGCCCTGGCCAACCCCGAAAAGGTGAGTGACACGACGCGTGAGCGGGTCGCCCTGGCCATCGCAGAAGTCGGCTATGCGCCCAACGTGGCGGCGCGCAACCTGCGGCGTGCCGAGTCGAAGACCATCGTTGCGCTGCTGCCGGACATCTCCAATCCCTTCTTTTCCGAGATCATCAACGGCATGGAGGAGGTTGCGCATCTGGCCGGCTATCAGGTGCTGATCGGTGACTGCGAGCATGACCCGGCACGGGCGGAGGCCTACTTCGAGCTGCTGCCGACCAATCAGGCCGACGGTATCTTGCTGCTGACCGCCGAGGTGCCCATGGTGCTTGTCCGCCAGGCCGATGGGCAGTCAAGCTTCCCGCTGGTCATGGCCTGTGAGTTCTTTGCCGATATCGACCTGCCCACCGTTGCCATCGATAACCACCAGGCTGCCTGTCACGCCATCGACTACCTGATCTCACTGGGGCATCGACGCATTGCCACGCTCAGCGGCCCCGCTGCCAACCCGATCTGCAAGGAGCGGGTTCGTGGCTATCACGACACCCTGGCCGCCCATGGCCTGGTTGCCGAGGCGCGCATCGTGGAGGGCGATTTCGGCTTTCGCTCTGGCTATCAGCAGGGCCTGGCGCTGCTCGAGCCTGGCCGGACGCGACCCACCGCCATCTTCTGCCACAGTGACGAGATGGCCATCGGGGTGCTCAAGGCTGCTCGCCAACTCGGCCTGGCGGTGCCCGGGCAGCTCTCGGTGGTCGGCTTCGACAACATCGGCTTCAGCGAGTATTGCGAGCCGGAACTGACCACCATCAGCCAGCCGCGCAATGAGATCGGGCAGCAGGCGATGCGCCTGCTGTTGGGACTCATGCGGGGCGAGCCGGTGGTCAGGCGTCAGACACTCAGCACCCAGCTCATCGTGCGCAAGAGTACCGGCCGGCCCGACGCGTGACGCCTTAGGTCTGCTTCGCCAGCCAGCGGTCCAGCGCATTGGCGAACTCGCGGCGGTCGACATCGGAGTAGCCCTTGGGCCCGCCGGTGTGCTCGCCGCTGGCGCGCAGGGTTTCCATGAAATCCCGCATTTGCACCCGCGCCTTGATATTGCTCTTGTCGAGCATCTCGCCGCGGCTGGTCATTACCGCCGCACCCTTGTCGATGGCCTCCATGGCCAGCGGCAGATCCGAGCTGATCAGCAGGTCGCCGGCCTCGAGCCGGGCGACGATCTCATCGTCGGCGGCGTCGAAGCCGCTGGCCACCGCCAGCGACTTGACCCAGCGCGACGGCGGCAGCGGGATCTGGTGGTTGGCCACGAACCAGGTGGGGGTGGCGGTGCGCTCGGCGGCACGCACGATGATCTCGCGGGCGACCTTGGGGCAGGCGTCGGCATCGATCCACAGGCTAGGCATGCAGGGCTCCTGAACGGTGTCGGCGAGGGATCATAGCATGCGGTCGTGCCCGCCCCTTCAATCGATCAAGCCGTTGTCGTCATAGAAGGGGAACGGGCCCGGGTAGTCGTCGATGAATCCCTGGTGGGTCACCAGACCAGCAGCGGGCGTCCAGTGGTGTAGCAGGTAGCCGGGGGGCTCGAGATGAAAGCTCGGCGTGCCTTCGTCGCCTAACCTCAGGCTGACCTGGTGCGACACGCCTGGGCAGCTCATTGCCAGGGTGTTGGCGAAGCGTGCCTGGAGGCTGCGGTGCAGATGGCCGCACAGCACCCGCTCGACCTGGGGATGCTGGACAATGACCTCGGCCAGGGCGCTGGCATGGCGCAGCGGCTGGCGATCCATATGCGCGATGCCGCTGGCGAAGGGGTGATGGTGCAGCATGACCAGGGTCGGGCGGGTCGGTTGCTGGTGCAGGGTCTCATCGAGCCACTGCAGGCGCGCCGGGCACAGCAGACCGTGGGACGCCCCAGGCACGCTGGAGTCGAGACCGATCAGCCGAACCGAGTAGTCGTCCACCGCCCACTGCACGAAGCGCGGATGCTGAAACAGGTGTGTGAGTGTCGAGAAGGCGGCGCGCAGGTTCTCCCGGTGGTCGTGGTTGCCCGGAATTAGGTAGATCGGCAGGCTCGAACCAGCGAGTATCTCGCGCAGCGTGGCGTACTCGTCGGGTCTGCCGAAATCCACCAGGTCGCCGCTGATCAGCAGCAGCTGCGGGCGTGGTATCAGCCGTTCGAGCTTGTCGATGGCCTGGCGCAGCGCCCTGGCGGTATCGACCTGGCGATAGGAGAGGCGCCCCTCGGCCTTGATGTGGGGGTCGCTGATCTGGGCGATCAGGCAAGAATCAACCATGCGACACCTCCTCGGCCCGGGCGGCGTCGGGGTGCTGCTCAGGGTGAAACAGCACCTCGGGAGGAATCGCCAGGCCGATGGCCTCGCCGACTCGCCATTGGTGGCGCGAGCCGGCATCCACCTGCAGTGGGGCGTCGCTACCGGTATCCACCAGCAGGCGCTGGGATTGACCGAGGAAGACGCTCTCCAGGACACGGCCGCGAATGGCCGCGGCGTCCAGCGCTACGACTTGGATGTCTTCGGGGCGGCAGTAGAGGGTGCGCTTGCCGCGTAGGTGCGGGCTGAACAACTCGCCGCCGTGGACTGCCAGCCGGCCCGCGGCGCCAGCGGCGAGCACCGGCAGGCGGTTGACGGCGCCGATGAAGTTAGCCACGAAGGTGCTGGCGGGGCGATGGTAGATCTCTTGCGGTGTGCCGAGCTGGACGATACGCCCCTGGTGCATGACGGCGATACGATCGCCGAGCGCCATCGCCTCCGACTGGTCGTGGGTCACATAGACGGCAGTGATCCCCAGCTCCTTGAGCAACCTGGCAATCTCGATGCGCAGCCGATCGCGCAGCTTGGCGTCGAGGGCGGCGAGCGGCTCGTCGAACAGCAGCACCCTGGGCCGCACGGCGATGGCGCGGGCCAGCGCCACGCGCTGTTTCTGGCCGCCGGAGAGCGCGTCGATGCGGCGTTCGCCGAAGCCGCCGAGGTCGGTCATGGCCATCACCTCGTCCACCCGCTGCTGGATCTCGGCTGCCGGCAGGCGCTGGATCCGTAGCCCGTAGGCGATGTTGGCGGCGACGTTCATGTTGGGGAACAGGGCATAACTCTGGAACACCATGCCCACCTTGCGCTTCTCGATGGGCAGCGGCGTGACGTCGCGCCCGTCGAAGCGCACGCGGCCGTTGGGATCGGGGCTTTCCAGGCCGCTGATGAGGCGCAGGGTGGTGGTCTTGCCGCAGCCGGAGGGCCCCAGTAGCACCAGAGTCTCGCCGGCGGCGATATTCAGGTCGAGGGGGTGCAGAGCGGTGTGGCCACCGGCAAAGGTGCGACCGCACGCTTCCAGGTCGATGCTGACGAATGAGTTCATATCGGTCTCGCAGGATATCGGCAAAGGTTAGTGGCGCTGGCCGGTGAGGCGCCCCAGCCACTGGATGGCGACCAGCAGCGGCACGATCATGACCAGGAAGATCAGGGTGTAGGCCGAGCCGATCTCCAGGCGCATGGAGGCGTAGCTGTCGGCCAGCCCCACCGGTAGCGTCTTGTTCAGCGGCGTGTGCAGCATCCAGGTGATGTTGAACTCACCGATCGACAGGGTGACCACCATCAGGGCGCCGGCCAGAATGCCGCTCATGCAGTTGGGTACCACCACCGTCAGGAAGCGTCGCCAGAAGCCGGCACCGAGGCTTGCCGCAGCCTCCTCGAGCAGCGCCAGGCGCGCGCTGCGCATCACGGCAAGCACCGGACGGATCATGAACGGCAGGGTGAACAGCACATGGCCGACCAGGATGAATAGCCAGCTGTCGCGAAATTCGCGGTAGTGGCCATAGGCCAGCAGCAGCGCCAGGGCCGTGGCCAGGCCGGGCACGGCCACCGGCAGTAGCAGGGTTTCCTCGATGGCATTGGCCCAGCGGCGGCGGCTACGCAGCAGGCCGTAGGCGGCCGGCACGCCGAGCAGCACGGTGACGGCAAGGCAGGCCAGCGCCAGCCGGATCGATAGCCAGATGGTGTCGGAATAGAGCGACCAGACCTCGTCGACCCAGCGCAGCGTCAAGCCGCTCCGGAGACCTACGAAGTAGTTTTCGGTGAGGCCGGCGAGCACCGACATCACCACCGGCACGATCATGAACAGGCATACCAGCAGGGTGAAGCCCAGCTGTAGCAGAAAGCGTAGGCGTGACGTCATGCCGGTGCTCCCAGGCCGCCACCGGCCAGTTTGCGGGCCAGGCTCAGGGCGATCCAGGTGATCACCCCGAGCACCACCGAGAGGGCGGCGGCCATGGAGAAGTTGGCGTAGTTGGTGAACTCGCCATAGATATCGAGGGGCAGAATGCTCATGCGGGTCCCCAGGGTGAAGGCGGTGCCGAAAGCCCCCATGCTGGTGGCAAAGCAGATCGCCCCGGTGGAGAGCAGCGTCGGCGCGATGCCTGGCACGATCACGTCACGCGCGACCCGCCAGGTGCTGGCCCCCAGTGAGCGAGCCGCCTCCTCCAGGCTGCGATCGAGGGTGTCGCAGGCCGCCATCACGGTGGTGATCACCCGGGGAATGGAGAAGTAGAGGTAGCCGACGAACAGCCCCAGCAGCGAGTAGGCGAACATCCAACGCTCGTCGAACAACCACAGGCTCAACTGCGCCAGGGCGCCCTGGCGCCCGCCTAGCATGATCACCAGGAAACCGACCACGACCCCCGGGAAGGCCAGCGGAAAGGTCAAGCTGGCGACCAGCAGCGACTTGCCTGCAAAGCGGTGGCGGGCAAGGAAGAAGCCGGCCAGGCCCGCGATGCCCACTGCCGCCAGCGATACCACCAGGGAAATGCCCAGCGTGGCGGCGAGGCTGGTCAGGTATTGCCGGTGGGTGAGGATGGCCAGGTAGGCGCTGACCCCACTGCCACGGTCGACCTCGGCGCCCATCAGTACCAGCCGGGCGAAAGGCAGCAGCCAGAAGGCACAGAACAGCGTCAAGGCCGGCACCAAGGCCAATATGGCCGGATGCCCCAGCCCCCTTAGGGCGGCGGCTGGCGCCGGCTTGCGCGATGAAGCGGCCCCCGCTTGGGGCCGCTGCTGTGATACCACCGACATGATCACCGCACCTCTGACAGGTAGCGGTCGGAGAACTGGCGCTGTGCCGCCGCCATAGCGTCGTAGTCCACGGTTTGGGCTCGTGCGTAGTCGCTGTCGGGCAGGAACACCTCGCGCGCCTGCTCGGAGATCGCGCTGTCGCGTACCGGACGCAGGTAGGCATCGGCCCACACCGCCTGGCCCTGATCCGAGAGCACGAAGTCGAGCACCTCGCGCCCGCTGTCGGCGTGTGGGCCATCCTTCACCAGGCTCATCACATAGGGCACCACTACGCTGCCTTCGGCGGGAATGACGAACTCGACGTTGGCGCTATCGCCGTGCCGGGCACGATAGGCGTTGAAGTCGTAGTCGAGCAGGATCGGAATCTCGCCCGAGAGTACCCGGGCGTAGCTGGTTTGCTTGGGAACGATGGGGGCGTTGTCGGCCAGGGCGTTGAAGTAGTCGATGGCGGGCGAGAAGTCATCGAGATCGCCGCCCTTGGCCAGGTTCACCGCTACGGCACCGACATAGCCGACGAAGGCGCTGGCGGGATCGAGGTAGCCGACCATGCCGCGGTACTCGGGCTTGAGCAGGTCGTTCCATGAGCTAGGCACCGGCGCGCCGTCCAGGGCGTCGACATTGACCATGAAGCCCAGGGTGCCGGAGTGAATGGCGAACCAGTGGCCGTCAGGATCCTTGAGCCCCTCGGGGATCTCGTCCCAGTGGGCCGGCTGATAGGGCGCGACGACGTCGGCCTCCATGGCCTGGATGCCGAAGGTCACGCCATAGTAGACGACATCCGCTACCGGGCTGTTCTGTTCGGCCACCAACTGCGCCAGCGACTGGCCGGAATTCTTGTTGTCCTGGGGTACGCGGATACCGGTCTCCTGCTCGATCAGACGCAGCTGCGTGCCCCAATCGGCCCACTCCGGCGGGCAGTTGTAGCAGATGGCAGTATCGCCGCTGGCCAGGGAGCTGGCGCCGAGCAGGGCGCTAGCCAGCAGGGTTTGACGAAGACGCGAAGCGCTCATGGTGTATTCCTCTAAGGTGAGCGAAGGGTGGGGGCTTGCCGGGACGTCGGAGGCGCTCCGACGCTTTCTCCCTCCCGCAGTGCGTGAGGGAGGAAGGGGAGAGGGGGCGACTGCCCCTGGATCATGGCCAGCAGGGTGGCAATCGCCGCGCGGCCGATCTCGATACGCGGCTGCTCCATGCTGCACAGCGAGGGGTAGAGGCACCGCCCCAGGTCGATACCATCGAAACCCATCACCGAGAGGTCGTCCGGTACCGAGAACTTGGCCCGCTGCAGTTCGCCTATCAGGCTGATGGCCAGCAGGTCGTTGGTGCATAGCACGGCGGTGAGGCGGTTGGGGCCCGCCAGGGCCGGCGCCAGGCAGGCCAGCTCGGCCTGGGTGTGGCGCGGCATCTCGATCAGTGGCCGCGCTGCCAGCCCGTGCTCGCGCATGGCCTGGCGGTAGCCGGCATAGCGCAGGCGGGCGCGGTCCGACTGCAGCAACGGGCCGGCGACCATGCCGATGTGGCGGTGGCCCCGTGCGATGAGATGGCGCGTGGCCTCGGCCATGGCGGTGCGGTTGTCCACGCCGATGGCGGGAAGGCCGCCGGGGTGGGGCGGGTTGTAGACCAGCAGGCAGGGCGTGGTCTCGCGCTGTAGCGTGGCCAGCACCGCACTGTCGCGGGCCACGGCAACGGTGAGTGCCAGGCCGTCGACGCGCTGGCTGAGCATCTCTTCGACGATCGCTTGCTCGCGGCTGGGGTCATAGCCGCTGGTAGTGACGATCAGTGAATAGCCGGCCTCACGGGCCGCCACTTCCATGGCGTGTAGCTGCTCGGCGAAGACCGGGTTGTTAAGGCTGGGTACCATCACGCCGATCATCTTGGTGGCCTGGGCGCGTAGCTGGCGCGCCACCTTGTTGGGCCGAAAGGCGAGCTGGGTTGCCGCATCCTCTACCTTACGGCGGGTCGTGGGACTTACCCGCTCGGGGGAGGCGAAGGTGCGCGACGCCGTGGCGCGGGAAACGCCGGCCAACTTCGCCACGCTGAGTAGATCTGCCATGTCGCTGCCTCATGAACGTGTGATCGATGAGATCGATCTCATGGGGCGACTCTAGCGGCGAGATATGACCGACGCGTGTTGATCCGATGGCGGATCGAGGGCAGTTGGATGAAACGTCCATGAACGGTGAGGTGACGAGGGCAGGCATGAGGGCAAAAAGGGTGGCCGCGAAAAGACTGGCCAGGGCCGGGTGGCGATGTTAGCATGCGCGCTCCTCGCATGTGTTGACCCCACCATCGTAACGGTTCGTCGCTCATCGCTGCTTGATTCGATGATGCTGCACGACGCTTTGCAGGACGCCAGATGCGTCCGACTATGTAGATGGAGCGCCCAGGAACGCGGATTGTCATTCCGTGCGGCGCAAACGGTCGCCACAGCGGTTCGCCGAGGGTCTACGCGAGCAGCTGCCCGCCATGGCCCGAGCCGGTTCGGCCCAGCCGAATCTACGTACGCGAACCGGATGCCAGGTGCGACCGGTGTCCCAGACTCCGCCCGTGTTGCCCCAAGGGGCAGGCCCGCCCGTCCGTGACGGTTGGCGTATTGATGGGATCAGGGACACCACCAAACTCTGTTGCCGGTAATGACCGGCCTACCAAGGTGTGATTGATGATCTCGACTTCTGTCGCTTCGCCGAGCTTCGGCGATCTTGCTCTGTTGCCTGCCGTTCTCTCCGCTGTGGAAACACTGGGCTACGAGACTCCTTCGCCGATCCAGCTGCAGACTATTCCTGCACTGCTGGAAGGCCGTGACATGCTGGGCCAGGCCCAGACCGGTACCGGCAAGACCGCAGCCTTCGCGCTGCCGATCCTGTCGCGTATCGAACTCGACCGCCGCGAGCCCCAGGTGCTGGTGATGGCGCCGACCCGTGAGCTGGCCCAGCAGGTCGCCGTGTCGTTCAGCAAATACGGCCAGAACCTCAAGGGCCTGGAAGTCGCCACCCTGTGCGGCGGCCAGGAATATCGCGAGCAGCTCGGCGCTCTCAAGCGCGGCGCGCAGGTCGTGGTCGGTACTCCAGGCCGCATCATCGACCACCTGGATCGCGGTAGCCTCAAGCTCGACGGCCTCTCCGCCCTGGTGCTCGACGAAGCCGACGAGATGCTGCGCATGGGCTTCATCGATGACGTCAAGCGCGTCGTCGCCGACACACCCAAGGATGCCCAGCGGGTATTCTTCTCTGCCACGCTGCCGGCCGAGATCGAACGCATCGTCAATCGCTACCTGGTCGACCCGGTCAAGGTCGCCATCGAGGCCAGCGCCGGTACGGCGGCCAGCATCGACCAGCGCATGGTGCGCGTCGACGGTGGCGCCAAGCTGGAAGCACTGGCGCGCATTCTCGAGGTCGAGCCGGTCGACGGTGCCATCGTCTTCGTGCGCACCCGTGCCGCCTGTACCACTCTGGTCGAGCAGCTCACCGCACGCGGCGTCAACGCCGCTGGCCTGTCGGGGGATCTCGACCAGAGCCTGCGCGAGCGCACCATCACGCGCCTCAAGCGTGGCAAGGTCGACGTGCTGATCGCCACCGACGTGGCCGCCCGCGGCCTCGACGTGCCGCGCATCACCCACGTCATCAACTACGACCTGCCGCAGGACAGCGAGGCCTACACCCACCGCATCGGGCGTACCGGTCGTGCCGGTCGGACCGGCATCGCCATCACCTTCGTCGGCTTCCGCGAGACCCGCAAGGTGCGCTGGATGGAGCAGGCCACCGGCCAGCACATGGCCGAGATGCCGCTGCCCGACGAAGCGACAATCCGCGCTCACCGCGACGAGGTGTTCTCCAAGCGCGTGCAGGGCATGATCACCGCGGGTGCCGACGAGCAGAAAGCGCTGATCGAGCGTCTGGTGGCCGAAGGCAACGATCCGATCGAGCTGGCCTGCGTGTTTGCCGCCATGGCGCGCGCCGACGAGGCACCGATCGGCCGTGTGCAGGCGCCGCGCGCCGAGCGTGCCAGCGATCGCGCCCCGCGTGACGGCAAGCCCAAGCGTCGCGACAGCGCCCCGCGTGAAGGCATGACCCGCTACCGCGTATCAGTCGGTCACAAGGATGGCGTCAAGCCCGGCCAACTGGTCGGCGCGCTGGCCAACGAAGGCGGCATCGAGGGCGCGCGTATCGGCCGCATCGATATCCGCAACGCCTTCTCGGTGGTCGAGCTGCCAAGCTCGCTGCCGTCCAGCATCCTGGCCAAGATGGCGCGCGCCCGTGTCGCCGGTCGTCCGCTGGAGATCAGCGAAGACAGCGGCGCGCCGGAGCGCGCACCGCGTCGGCGCAGCGACGGCGACGCGCCGATTCGCCGCACCAGCGCCTGATACCACGACCGCCCTCGCGGCGGTCGAGTTCGGCAACGAAAGCAGGCCGGGGACATCGTCCCCGGCCTGCTTCGTTTCAGCGTTACCTTAAGGCGTCCGCGTCACACCTCGCGCTTGCCATCCACCAGCCGGGACACGCCCAGCGGGTTGCCGTCCTTGAGCGCCTCGGGCAGCAGCCCCGCCGGCAGCGCCTGGTAGCACACCGGACGCAGGAAGCGCTGGATGGCGGCGCTGCCCACCGAGGTGGTGCGGCTGTCGGATGTCGCCGGGTAGGGGCCGCCGTGGACCATGGCGTGGCATACCTCGACGCCCGTCGGCCAGCCGTTGGCGAGAATACGCCCGGCCTTGCGCTCGAGGACCGGCAGCAGCGCCTTGGCGGCGGCCAGGTCGCCGTCGTCCATCTGCAGGGTGGCGGTAAGCTGGCCTTCCAGGGCCGCGGCGACGCGCTGCATCTCGGCCTGGTCGGCGCACTCGATCACCAGCGAGGTGGCGCCGAAGACTTCGGCCTGCAGCGCCGCGTCGGCGAGGAAGTCCGCCGCACTGGCCACGAACAGTCCGGTCTGGCACTGGTGCGGGCCGTCGCCGGCCTGGCCGCGGGCGATCTCGCGGACCTTGGGGTGGCCGGCCAGCGCCCCCAGGCCGTCGGCATAGGCGCCGTGGATGCCGGGGGTGAGCATGGTCTGGGCAGCGCTTGCCGTGACCGCCTCGCCGGCGGCCTTGACGAAGGCGTCCAGCGCCGCGCCCTTGACGCCCAGCACCAGGCCGGGGTTGGTGCAGAACTGCCCGGCGCCCATGTTCAAGGAACCCACGAAGCTCTCGGCGATCTTGTCAGCGCGCGCCTCGAGCGCTTCCGGCAGCAGGAATACCGGGTTGATCGAGCTCATCTCGGCGTAGACCGGGATCGGCTGCGGGCGGGCCTGGGCGGTCTTCATCAAGGCGGTACCGCCGCTGCGCGAGCCGGTGAAGCCCACCGCCTGGATGCGCGGGTCGCTGACCAGCGCCTGGCCGATCTCGTTGCCGGCGCCGAACAGCAGCGAGAAGGTTCCCTCGGGCAGCCCACACTTGGCGACGGCGCGCTGGATGGCGCGCCCCACCAGCTCCGAGGTGCCGGGATGGGCGGAGTGGCCCTTGACCACCACCGGGCAGCCGGCGGCGAGGGCGGAGGCGGTGTCGCCGCCGGCCACCGAGAAGGCCAGCGGGAAGTTGGAGGCGCCGAACACCGCCACCGGGCCCAGGGCGATATGCCGCTGGCGCAGGTCGACGCGGGGCATCGGTGCCCGCTCAGGCAGCGCCGGGTC
Organism: Halomonas socia; assembly: GCF_010977575.1. Taxonomy (GTDB): domain Bacteria; phylum Pseudomonadota; class Gammaproteobacteria; order Pseudomonadales; family Halomonadaceae; genus Franzmannia; species Franzmannia socia. The sequence continues at coordinate 69,283 of NZ_CP048812.1, read as the reverse complement.
GTGGCGCACGTCGAGCCACTCGCCGGCGCGCACCACCGCGGCGAACAGCCGCAGCTGGCCGCAGGTGCGGCCGCGCTCGCCCTCGAGGCGCGCCTGGGGCAGGCCGGTCTCGGCCATGCCGCGCTGGGTCAGCTCATCGCCGATGGCTTCGATCTCGGCGGCGATGGTCTCGAGAAAGGTCGCGCGTTCGTCGAGCGAGGTCTCGCGGTAGGCGCCGAAGGCCGCCTCGGCGAGTTCGCAGGCGCGCTCGACCTCGGCCTGGCCGCCGCCGCGGTAGACCGGCTCAAGGGGCTGGCCGGTGGCGGGATTGGTGGCGCGGATCTCGGCGCGCTCGCCGCTGACGGCCTGCTGGCCGATCAGGGAAGTGCCTTGTAACGTCATGCTGTCCTCCTGGGGTCGCTCAAAGGGCGTCGACGGTGACCGAAGCCGCTTCGGCGAATCGCAGCGGATTGCGCAGCGGCCGGCCGAAGGCGGGCAGTTCGATCTCGAAGCGATCACCGTCGCGGGTCTGAATGTCATCGGCAAAGCTCAGGGTAGCAGTGCCGAAGAAGTGCACGTGGACATCGCCGGGGCGGCGGAAGTGGGGGTACTTGAAGTGGTGGTGCTCGAGGTTGGCCAGGCTGTGCGCCATGTTGGCCTCGCCGGTGAGGAACGGCTTCTGCCACAGCGTCTCGCCGTCACGCACGATGCGGCTGACGCCCTCCAGGTGCGCCGGCAGCTCGCCGACCAGCAGCTCCGGGCCGACACTGCAGGCGCGCAGCTTGGAGTGGGCCAGCCACAGGTAGTTGAAGCGCTCGGTGACGTGGTCGGAGAACTCGTTGCCCAGCGCATAGCCGACCCGCCACGGGGTGCCGTCGGCGCCCACCAAGTAGAGCCCGGCGAGCTCCGGCTCCTCGCCGGCGTCCTCGGCGAAGGCCGGTGAGGGTAGCGCGGCCTCCGGCGCGACGATGCAGTCGCCGTCGCCCTTGTAGAACCACTCCGGCTGGGCGCCGCTCTCGCCGCGGGCGGGCTTGCCGCCCGCTACGCCGAGCTTGAACATGCGCATCGAGTCGGTCAGCTCCTCCTCGCTCACTTGGGTCTGTTGTTGAGAGTGGGCGTGCATCGCCGAGCGGGTATCGGCGCTGCCCAGATGGGTGAGGCCGGTGCCGGTGACCAGGCAGTGGGCCGGGTCGGGATGGGTCAGTGGTGGCAGCAGGCGCTGCTCGTCGACCAGCGTCTGGTAGTCGACCAGGGTCTCGCCGAGGCGCGCCTCGACGACCTGGGTGAGCGGCTGGCCGGCGTCGATGGCGATGCGCGCCAGGGCGTAGCTGCCGCCGTCGATGTCGATGGGACGCACCGCCTCACTGCTTTCCACCACGGCCACCCGCAGTTGGTCCTGGGCGAGGTATTGGATCAGTCGCATGGGCTAGTCCTTGTCGTGTCAGCCAGTTCAGTTACCGCCCACGACGGTGAGGTCGGGCAGCCAGGTCACCAGGCCGGGGAAGGCGATCAGGATCACCGCCATGATCAGCAGGGTTGCGTAGTAGGGCAGCATCGCCCGCACCAACTGCTCCATGGTCACTTTGCCCACCCCGCAGCCGACGTACAGGCAGGTGCCCACCGGCGGGGTCAGCAGGCCGATGCCGAGAATGAACGCCATCAGCACACCGAAGTAGACCGGGTCGATGCCCACCGAGGTGACGATCGGCGTGAGCATCGGCGCCATGATCACCATCGCCGGGGTCAGGTCCATCACGAAGCCCACCAGCAGCAGCAGGCCAGCGACGATCAGCAGCAGCCAGAATGGCTCCTGGGTGATCGATTGGACCTGGGTCACCAGGGTCTGCGGCACCATGTTGATGGTCAGGAACCAGGCGATCACCGTGGCGAAGGCCAGTAGCAGCAGCACCATGCCGGTCAGCCGCGCGGTGCGGATCAGCATGCCCCACAGCTCGCGCACGTGAAACTCGCGGTAGACCAGCAGCGAGATGACCAGCGAGTAGAGCAGCGCGGCGACCGCCGCCTCGGTGGCGGTAAAGATGCCGCCGATGATGCCGCCGATCACGATCACCGGCAGCACCAGCGCCAGCCAGGCAGCCTTGAACGCCTGCCACAGGAGGTCGAGGCGGAACGTGCGGGTCTGTCCGGCGCCGCCGAAGCTGGCCATGATGAAGGTGGTGACCATCAGCCCGATGCCGATCATCACCCCGGGCACGATGCCGGCGATGAACAGCCGGCTGATCGAGGTCTCGGTGACGATGCCGTAGAGGATCAGCGGGATCGACGGCGGGATGATGATACCGATCACCGAGGAGACGGTGTTGATCGCGGTGGCCTGGGGCGCCGAGTAGCCCTGCTGCTTCATCGACGGGATCATCATCGAGCCGGTGGCGGCGGTATCGGCCACCGCCGAGCCGCTGATGCCGCCGAAGAACATCGAGCCGGTGATCGCCACCTGGCCAAGCCCCCCGCGGATGAAGCCGACCAGCGCGCCGGCCAGCTCCATCAGCCGCCGGGCGATACCGCCGGCGCTCATCACCTCGCCGACCAGGATGAAGAACGGGATCGCCAGCAGCGGGAAGTTGTTGACCCCGCGCACCGACTGTTCGATCAGGATCGACAGGGGGATATCCGAGATCACCGCCATGACCACCGCGGCGATGCCCAAGCCAAAGGCGATCGGCAGCCCCAGGGCCAGGGAGGCGAACAGGATGCCGAGAAAGATCCAGAGCATGACAGAGGCCTCCTAGCGGGCGCCGAGCATCAGTTGGCCGGCGCGCCAGGCGCGCCAGATCGCCACCGCGGCGATGAAGGCGGCGCACAGCACCAGCGAGATATTGATCAGGTTCCAGGGCACACCGAGGATCGCGGTGCGCCCGGTGGAGCGGGCCAGCACGAAGTAGCCGCCGATCATGATCACGATCATCAGACCAGTGATCAGCAGGTGCTGGAGCAGGTAGAGGGTGTAGGCGGCGCGCGGCTTGAGCTTGCGCAGCAGCAGGTCGACGGCGATATGCTCAAAGCGTGAGAAGGCCGCAGCGGCGCCGACGAAGATCAGCCAGATGAACAGCATGCGCGCCAGTTCATCGGCCCACGGCAGTGAGCGGTTGAACAGCGACCGGCCCACCACGTTGGCCGAGACCGACACGATCAGCGCCACCAGGATCGTGGCGATCAGATGCTCCATGGCCACGGTCAACCAGCGGAACAGCGCGGGGCCGCGGCGCTGCTGGGGATCGATTTCCAACGGCTGGCGACGCGGGTCATCGAGAAACTCGGCCGGGTCCGGGGGCGGTGAGTGAGGGGTATCCATAGGCGCTCCAAGGGCAGGTAGGCGCAACGCGGGCCAACCGCTGGCCCGCGTCTCTCATCGTCATGCGATATCAGTCGTTCATGGTGTCTGCGACGATCTGCTGGATCTCGGCGACCAGGTCCTCGCCGATGCGCGGTGCCCACTCGTCGTAGACCGGCTGCACGGCGTCCTGGAAGGCGGCGATCTGCTCGTCGTCGAGGCGGGTGACCTGCATGCCGCGCTCCTCGAGCTGATCGCGGGCCCAGTCGTCGTACTCGGTGGCCAGCTGGATCTCGTAAGCTGCCGCTTCACGTGCCGCCTCTTCGACCAGCTCCTGGTAGGCCGGGTCGAGCCGCTCCCAGGTGCGCTCGGACATCATGATGATGAACGGCGTATAGACGTGGCGGGTCTCGGAACCGTAGTCCTGCACTTCATGGAAGTTGGAGGTGAGGATGGTGCTCCAGGGGTTCTCCTGGCCGTCGATCACGCCCTGCTCCATGGCCGAAAACACTTCGCCGAAGGCCATCGGCGTGGGGTTGGCGCCGAGCGCTTCCCAGATGCTCAGCTGCACCGGGTTCTCCATGGTGCGAATGGTCAGGCCGCTGACATCGAGGCCGGCGACATCGTCGGGGGACTCGACGGGACGCACGCTGTTGGTCAACTGGCGATAGCCGTTCTCGTGATAGGCGAAGGCCTTGATGCCGGTGCCGTCGAATTTATCGAGCAGGTCCAGTGCCGCATCGCTCTCGAGTACGGCGACGGCCGCCTCGCGGGTCGGCAACAGGAACGGCAGGTCGAACACCGCCAGTTCCTCGACGTAGGTAGTGGCCGGCGAGGTCGAAGGGATGGTCATGTCCAGCGAGCCGGTCTGCAGCATCTCCATCATCTGCGCGTCGTCACCCAACTGGCTATTGGGGAAGACGTTGACGGTCAGCCGCCCCTCGGTGCGCTCGGAAAGAATATTGCCAAAGTGCTGGGTGGAAATATACAGCGGTGAGGTTTCGGCCAGGCCCAGGCCGACGCGAATGGTGTGGGACCCCAGGTCCTCGGTGATCACTTCGCCCTCGATGGGCGGCGGGTCGGAGAGGTCGGGAGTCTGGGCGTGGGCAACGCCCAGCGTGAGCGTGGCGGTGCCTGCCAGCGTGAGGGTGCTGCGCCAGATTGCGTGCATGGCGTGAGTCTCCATTGTGTCGTTGTTGTAGGGGCAACGCCGTGGCGAGGAGCCCGAGGTCGGCGTTAGCCCATTCAATGTCGAACTTATTGGCAATTTGTTCAACATATACTTTTGTATGTGTCGACTAGGCGCGGGAAGAAGACTACCGTCAATTCATGACATCTCGCTGCTACCAACCGAGGCGCCCATGAGTTCCCAGCCCAAACGTCCCCTTCGCTCCGCCGCGTGGTTCGGCAGTGCCGACAAGAACGGCTTCATGTACCGCAGCTGGATGAAGAACCAGGGGATTCCCGACCACGAGTTCCAGGGCAAGCCGATCATCGGCATCTGCAACACCTGGTCGGAGCTGACGCCCTGCAACGCCCATTTCCGTAAGCTCGCCGAGCACGTCAAGAAGGGCGTGCTGGAGGCCGGCGGCTACCCGGTGGAGTTCCCGGTGTTCTCCAACGGCGAGTCCAACCTGCGGCCCACGGCGATGTTTACCCGCAACCTGGCGAGCATGGACGTCGAGGAGGCGATCCGCGGCAATCCGCTCGATGGCGTGGTGCTGCTGGTGGGCTGCGACAAGACCACCCCGGCGCTGCTGATGGGCGCGGCCAGCTGCGACATCCCGACCATCGTGGTCAGCGGCGGGCCGATGCTCAACGGCAAGCATAAGGGCAAGGACATTGGCTCCGGCACCGTGGTCTGGCAGCTCTCCGAGCAGGTCAAGGCCGGGACCATCTCGCTGCACGACTTCATGGCCGCCGAGGCCGGCATGTCGCGCTCGGCGGGCACCTGCAACACCATGGGAACGGCCTCGACCATGGCCTGCATGGCCGAGGCGCTGGGCACCACGCTGCCGCACAATGCGGCGATCCCCGCGGTGGACTCGCGGCGCTACGTGCTGGCGCACCTGTCCGGCAACCGCATCGTCGAGATGGTCGACGAAGGGCTCACGCTGTCGAAGATCCTGACCCGCGAAGCATTCGAGAACGCCATTCGCACCAACGCCGCCATCGGTGGCTCGACCAACGCAGTGATCCACTTGAAGGCGATCGCCGGACGCATCGGCGTCGACCTGGCGCTGGACGACTGGACGCGCATCGGCCGCGGCACGCCGACCATCGTCGACCTGCAACCCTCGGGGCGCTTCCTGATGGAAGAGTTCTACTACGCCGGCGGCCTGCCGGCGGTGCTCAAGCGCCTCGGCGAGGCCGACCGGTTGCCCCACAAGGGCGCCCTGACTGCCAATGGCAAGACCCTATGGGAGAACGTCGAGGAGGCCCCGCTCTACGATGACGAAGTGATCCGCCCGCTGGCATCGCCGCTGGTCACCGACGGGAGCATGTGCGTGCTGCGCGGCAACCTGGCCCCGCAGGGCGCGGTGCTCAAGCCTTCGGCGGCGACCCCCGAGCTGATGACCCACCGCGGCCGCGCGGTGGTGTTCGAGAACTTCGACGACTACAAGGCGCGCATCAACGACCCCGACCTCGAGGTCAGCGCCGACAGCATCCTGGTCATGAAGCACTGCGGGCCGCGGGGCTATCACGGCATGGCCGAAGTGGGCAACATGGGGCTGCCGGCCAAGCTGCTCGAGCAAGGGGTGACCGACATGGTGCGGATTTCCGATGCGCGCATGAGCGGCACTGCCTACGGCACCGTGGTGCTGCACGTATCACCGGAAGCCGCCGCTGGCGGCCCCCTGGCGGCGGTGCGCAACGGCGACTGGATCAGCCTCGACTGCGCGGCCGGCCGGTTGCAGCTGGAGATCGACGACGCCGAACTCGCGGCACGCCTGGCGGCAGAGGATCCCGGTGCGGCCTCGCGGCACATCGCCAGCGACGGCGGCTATCGCCAGCTGTACATCGAGCACGTGCTGCAGGCCGACGAGGGCTGCGACTTCGATTTTCTGGTCGGCTGCCGCGGCGCCGAGGTGCCGCGGCACTCGCACTAATGACAGCTCGCACTAATGACAATTGCATTGACCATGCATCAGCGTCGTTAACCCGGTGAATGGAGCAGAGACGATGGCAACGAATAACAGGATCACGCCGGAGCAGCTGCGCTCGCGCTACTGGTTCGATAACCCCGAGCACCCGGGCACCACGGCGCTGTGCATCGAGCGCTACCTCAACCAGGGCATTACCCTCGATGAGCTGGTGGGCGGCAAGCCGATCATCGGCATCTGCCAGTCGGGCTCCGACCTCACGCCGTGCAACCGCCACCACATCGAGCTGGTCAAGCGCGTCAAGGACGGTATCCGCGCCGCCGGCGGGGTGCCCTTCGAGTTCCCGCTGCACCCCATCCACGAGAACGTGCGCCGCCCCACCGCGGCGCTGGATCGCAACCTGGCCTACCTGGGCCTGGTCGAGGTGCTGCACGGCTACCCGCTGGACGGCGTGGTACTGACCACCGGCTGCGACAAGACCACCCCGGCCAGCCTGATGGCCGCGGCCACGGTCAATATCCCCGCCATCGTGCTGTCCGGCGGACCGATGCTCAACGGCTGGCGTGGGGCGGAGCGGGTCGGTTCCGGCACCATCATCTGGGAGCTGCGCAAGCGCCTCGCCGCGGGTGATATCGACTACGCCGAGTTCCTCGCCCGGGCCACCGACTCGGCGCCCTCGGTGGGCCACTGCAACACCATGGGCACCGCCTCGACCATGAACTCCCTGGCCGAGGCGCTGGGCATGAGCCTGCCCGGCTCGGCGATGATTCCGGCGCCCTACAAGGAGCGCGCCATGGTCGCCTACCAGACCGGCGAGCGCATCGTCGAGATGGTCTGGGACGACCTGCGCCCCAGCGACGTGCTGACCCGCGAGGCGTTCGACAACGCCATCGTCACCTGCTCGGCGCTGGGCGGCTCCAGCAACGCGCCGATCCACATCAACGCCATCGCCCGGCATATTGGCGTCGAGCTGAGCAACGACGACTGGCAGCGGCTGGGGCATGAGGTGCCGCTGCTGGCCAACGTGATGCCGGCAGGCGCCTATCTCTCCGAAGAGTTCCACCGTGCCGGTGGCGTGCCGGCGGTGATGAGCGAGCTGCTCGGCGCCGGCAAGCTGCACGGCGACGTGCTGACCGTCAATGGGCGCACCCTGGCGGACAACCTGGCGGGGCGCGGGATCCAGGATCCCGCGGTGATCTGCCGCTACGCCGAGCCGCTGGTCGACCACGCCGGCTTCCTCAACCTCAAGGGCAACCTGTTCGACTCGGCGCTGATGAAGACCAGCGTGATCTCGGCGGATTTTCGCGCCCGCTTTCTCAGCGACCCCGACGACCCCAACGCCTTCGAGAGCAAGGTGGTGGTGTTCGACGGCTCCGAGGACTACCACGCGCGCATCGACGACCCGACGCTGGGCATCGACGCGCGCACCATCCTGGTCATGCGCGGCGCCGGCCCGGTGGGTCACCCCGGTGGCGCCGAGGTGGTCAACATGCAGCCGCCGGAAGCGCTGATTCGCGCCGGCACCGAGTCGCTGCCGTGCCTCGGTGACGGCCGCCAGTCGGGCACCTCGGGCTCGCCGTCGATCCTCAACGCCGCGCCGGAGGCGGCCACCGGCGGTGGCCTGGCGCTGCTCGAGGACGGCGACCGGCTGCGTATCGACCTGGGCCGGCGCGAGGTGCGGCTGCTGGTCGACGACGCCGAACTGGCCGCGCGGCGCGAGCGCCTTGAGGCCCAGGGCGGCTATCGCTACCCGGCTCACCAGACGCCGTGGCAGGAGATCCAGCGCAGCCTGGTGGAGCCGCTGGACCGTGGCATGACCCTGGCGCCGGCGACCAAATACCGCGATGTGGCGCGGCTCAGCCCGCCGCGGGACAACCACTGACATGGCGGCGTTTGCATCCCTTTCACACCGTCAGCAGGGCCTGCTGCTGACCGCCGGCGGGGCGCTGATCATGGCCCCCGATGCGCTGCTGATCAAGGTCGCCAATCTGCCCGACGCCGAGATTCTGATGTGGCGGGGCTTTCTGTCGGCGCTGGGGTTCTTCCTGATCGCGCTGATGCGCCATGGCAACGGCATCTGGGGCGTATACCGCCGCTGCGGCTGGACCGGTATCGCCGTGGCGCTGCTGTTCAGCCTTACCACCTGTGGCTTCGTGCTCGGCAACCAGTACACCAAGGCCGGCAACGTGCTGATGATCCTCGCCGGCGCGCCGCTGATTGCCGCGGCACTGTCGTGGGTCATTCTCAAGGAGCGCCTGCCGCGCCGCACCTGGATCGCGATCTGGCTGTGCCTGGCGGGGATCGCCATGATCGCCCTGGATGACGCCGGGGCTGGCAGTTGGGTAGGCAATGCCTTTGCCTTGATGGCGGCCACGACGCTGGCGATCAACTTCACCCTGTGCCGCACCCGGCCGGGTATCGACATGAGCCCGATGCTGGTCTTCAACGGCATCATCGTCGGCAGCGTGGCCGGGCTGTTCTGGCTGGCCGGCGGTGAGCCGTCGCTGCCAGAGACGAACCAACTGGCGGTGGTGGTCTTGCTGTGCCTGATCATCGTGCCTTGTGGGGTGACCCTGCTGCAGCGCGGCCCGCTCTACCTGCCCGCCGCCGAGGTGGGGCTGTTGCTGCTGCTCGAGGTGGTGGTGGGCACGCTGCTGGCGTGGTGGATCATTTCGGAGCAGCCGGCGCCCATGGCGCTGGTGGGCGGTGCGCTGGTGCTTGGCACGCTGACCGCCAAGGGGCTCTACGAGCGGCGCCTGGAGCTTAGACTGCGCGCCGGTGCCGAGCCAGCGCTGCGCCAGCCAGTCGAGCGCACGGATACGGTATGATATCGAGGAATCGCAACAGGATCTCACCGCTTTGACGTCACCACTCTCCAAGCCTGCGGCATCCAAGCCTACGGCGCGCCCCAGCATCGCTGATCATCTCGCCGAGGCGATCTTCTCCGGTCGCTACCAGCCGGGCGAGTTCGTGCCCCGCGAGCTGGACCTCTGTGAGCGCTTTGCCATCAACCGCTCGGCGGTGCGCAGCGACCTGCGACAGCTGGTCGATGCCGGCATCATCGAGCGCATCTCCGGCCACGGCTCCAAGGTGCGCGAGTACGCCGAGTGGCACATCCTCGACCCCCTGGTGACCGACTGGATGACCCGCTATGCCGCGCCCAACCCGGAGATCCAGCGCGAGATACTGGCCTTCCGTCTCGACGTCGAGCCCTATGTGGCGATGACCGCCGCGCGGCGTGCCAAGGCCCGCGACCTGGTCGCCATCGAAGAGGCCTTCGAAGGGCTGGGGCAGAACCTGCGCAACGCTAGCTGCGCCGAGGAGCGGCGCCTGCACAGCGAGTGCGACGTGGCCTTCCACGTAGCGATCTTCAAGGCCACTCACAATATCGTCTGGGCGCAGCTGTCGCATATCCTGCGCCCCTCGATTCACCTGTTGGTATCGATGTCCAACGAGAGCGCTAATGACCCGGAAGACAGCCTCGAGCGCCACCGCCAACTGATGGAGAGCATCCGCATGCGGCGCCCGCGCGAGGCGTTCCTGGCTGCCCAGGCGGTACTCGCCGGCACCGCCGATGCGCTGGGCCTGGAGCCCGGCGCCAGTTCGCTGGGCCGCTGCGTGGATCTGCCCTGAGTAGCTGTCATTACCGCTGCTGTTATCTACCGTGAAAAGGTCCTTCATGTCTGATGTTTCCCTCGGCTTGGTCGGCGTCGGCAAGATCGTCCGCGATCAGCACCTGCCGGCCCTGGCGGCGACCCCCGGTTACCGGCTGCTGGCCAGCGCCGACCCCCATGCCAGCCTGCCCGAGGTGCCGGGCTACGCCGATATGGCGTCGATGCTCGATGCCCACCTCGAGCTCGACGCCGTGGCGATCTGTACCCCGACCCGTCTGCGCCACGCCCAGGCGCGCCTGGCGCTGCAGCGTGGCAAGCACGTGCTGCTCGAAAAGCCGCCCGGCGCCACCCTCAGCGAGGTCGAAGACCTGATCGACGTCGCCACCGAGCATGACGTCACGCTATTCGCCGCCTGGCACTCGCGCTTCGCCCCCGGCGTTGCCCGGGCCCGCGAGTGGCTGGCCGAGCGGCGCATCGAGCGCGTCGAGATCGTCTGGAAGGAGGATGTGCGGGTCTGGCATCCGGGCCAGGCGTGGATCTGGCAGCCCGGCGGCATGGGCGTCTTCGACCCCGGCGTCAATGCCCTGTCGGTCGCCACCGCGATCCTGCCCCAGGCGTTCTTCCTGCGTCAGGCGCAGCTGCTGGTGCCGAGCAACTGCCAGACACCGATCGCCGCCGCGCTCAGCTTCGCCGACCCCGATGGGGCGACCATCAAGGCCGACTTCGACTTCCGTCAGAGCGGCCCGCCGACCTGGGACATCCACGTCGAGACCGAGGCCGGGCGCCTCAGCCTGACCCAGGGCGGCTGCCGGTTGAGCCTCGACGGCCAGCTCTTGCTGGAGGGGGAGGAGCGCGAGTACGCCGGCCTCTATGCGCGTTTTGCCGAGCTGATCGCAAGCGGCCAGCGCGAGGTCGACGTGGCGCCGCTGCGCCACGTGGCGGACGCCTTCATGTACGGGGAGCGTGACGCCACCGAAGCTTTCGTTGAGTGATTTAGCGCCGGTATGGCTAAGGAAACACTGCACAAATGCCTGCGCGGGCAAATCGCTACGTTACGCGGTGCTCAGAATCCCCACCTATACCGCATAGGCTGCGGTTCTTGCGCTTTGCTCCGCTCGCCGATTTGTTCAGCGCTTCCCTAAAGCTCCCTGACCCAGATATTGCGGAAACTCACCGCGGCGTCATGGTCCTGCAGATAGATCGGCGCACAGCCATGCGCCTCGTCGTAATCGGGTTCGCCAATCCACTCGGTGGTGCCCTGAATCTCGACGTGATGCTGAGCCAGCACGCCGTTGTGCAGTACCGTGACATAGGCGGGAGAGGCCAGCTCGCCCGACTCGTCGAAGCGTGGCGCCGTGTAGAGGATATCGTAACTCTGCCACTCACCCGGCGGGCGTGACGCGTTGACCAGTGGGATATGCTGCTTGTAGACCGATGCGGCCTGGCCGTTGGGGTAGGTCTCGTTGTCGTAGGAGTCGAGTACCTGAATCTCGTAGCGCTCCTGCAGGAAGACACCGCTATTGCCGCGATCCTGGCCCTGCATGCCATCGATCTCGGCAGGTGCACGCCACTCCAGATAGAGCTGCACGTCGCAGAAATCCTGGCGGGTGCGAATGCCGCCGCTACCGCGCTCCACCGTCATGGCATCGCCCTCGAGACGCCACATCGCCGGCCCACCCTCTTCGGCCTCCCAGGCCTCCAGGCCACTGCCATCGAAGAGTACGATGGCATCGGACGGGGCTCTTCCCTCAGGGGCTGACACCACGGGGGGACCGGCTCCCAGACTTCCGTTTCGGCGGCTTGTTGCCGAGGATCGTGTTCCTCCGTCGACGTGGTATCGTCGGCCACGGCGGACAACGCCACCAGGCTGCTACAGGTGATCCAGATCATGCGCGTGGGGGTATTCATCATTAGACTCCTTGCAGTTTAGAACAGGTACTTGAAACGTACCCGGGCGCCGTAGCGGTCAGCGTCGTCCAGGTTGTCGATCTGTTGGTGGTCGATACGGCTGTAGTAAGCCCCTAGATAGAGACTTAGATCGTCGATGCTCAGCACATCGGCGAAGTGGTAGGAGGTATAGAGCGTGTCGATGTCGTAGCGCCCCGGCACACTGAACACGACATCGTCACCCTCCACGGGATTGACGTCGTCGATGTCGTTGCGGGCATGGATATAGCCCACACCAAACTGACGCCATAGTGCATTTACCCCCAGTGTCTGATTGGTCTCCTCAAAGGCATCCAGGTAGGCGAGATTGGCATTCCACTGCCAGTCGCCTGCTGCGTAGGAGATCCGCACCCCGTAGCCGGTACGATCGCCGATGTCGGCACCGCGCTCATCGACGATGGCATCGTCGACCAGATTGGTCTCGAATCCTGCTGCCAGCGTCCACGGTCCAGGTGCCCAGGCGATGGCGGGACGTACGATAAAGGAGTCCTTGCTGCGCTGGTTGGGATCGATCCGGTAGCCGTGGTAGGTATCGGTATCGAAGAGATCGCTGCGATCGCCGAATAGCGTGGAAATTTCGCCATAAAGGTTGCCGCTGCGCTGGCTTACCATTACCTGGCCGGAATCGCCGCCACGGCCACGACCCTCCTTGGCTTGATAGATATACCCTTGGCCGTCGCGATACAAGCCGTCCGACGTGTCGCCGCTGAAGCCAACGAAGACATCCTGCCCGAGTGGGAACAGGTCGAATGCCTCGAAACGGCCGACCTTGAACTCGAGACCATGGCGATTGCCGATGGCTAGCCAGGCATCATCGACGGCGAAGTTGCCATCGGTTTGAATCAGCGGCTGCACCTTGAAGCCTGCATAGTGGTTGGCTGGACTGCGGCGCTCGCCACTGATGTCGAGCAGGATGCGTCCGGTCTGATTGAACTCATCGCCATGATCGACATCGTCTTCGAAAAAGATCGGCCCCTCGCCGGCGTGGGTGTTCTGGGCATTGATATCCAGCTCGACATCGCCACCAAAGGTGAGTTCTCCCGACTCCCCCTCGTAGACGAGTTGCGCCAGGCTGGGGGAACTGCCGATGGCTGCCAAGCCGGCAACCAGGAGGAGGCGAGGGTGAAAGTTGTGAAACATGTCCATTGCTCCGATTGTTGTCATTGGTGAGCGTGCGAAGGAGCTCCGCGATCGGACAGCAAGACACCTCCTGACGGACCTTAGGTCCGCCAGAGATGAATGGCATATCGAGAGAAAGCGGCTGCTCACCGGGGTGCGATACGAGTCTCGACGGCCTCGAGAGCAGCGCCACAGCCGCCAGTCAGGTGGTCGCCCAGGCGGGCTCCCCCTCCTCGTAGGGTGCACAGCCATCGTAACGACCAGGCACCGCGTCGTAGCGCAAGACTTGCGTGGCCCCCACCTCTGAGGTGAAGAAACCGAACAGCGTCAGTTGCTTCATCATGGTGAAATAGTGGGGTTCGCTCGCACTTTCCTCCTGGAGACGAGCTTCCCGGTCCAAGGCATCGACTAGAGCACGTCGTTGTGGCTCATCCAGAGCCAGGAACTCCTGCCCATATTCAGCGCGACTGCGCGCCTCAAGCTGTGCCAGGCCATGGTGGAAGAGGGTGCGCTCCTGAGCGCTGTAGCAGGCACTGACGAATTGCGTCATGAAGGCGCCTACCTCGGCATCCTTGGCACCCGGGGTATCGGTACGCGGCATGATCGTCTCGGCCAACTCATCCAGCCGGCGGACATCCATGGCACTGAAGTCGTACTCGCTCTCGTCGAGGGCACTAAACGCCACCAAGGAGTGGCCACCGATCAATGCGCTGCCAGTCGCCACGCTGATCATCTTGAGTAGTTCACGACGGTTCATCACAGATTCCCCCGCTTGAGCTCTGCTACCGCGTGATCTACCGCGCGGGCAGTCAGTGCCATGTAGGTCAGCGATGGATTGACGCAGGACGATGACGTCATGCAAGCACCGTCGGTGACGAAGACATTGGGGGCATCCCAAACCTGGTTGTAAGCATTGAGCACCGAGGTGTGCGGATCGCGCCCCATGCGTGCCGTGCCCATCTCGTGAATCCCCATACCCGGCGCATAGTCGCCTTCTTCTCCCTTGACGTTCTGCACACCGCCGGCTTCCAATAGATCCACGGCATCCTGGATCATGTCCTTACGCATATCCCGCTCGTTCTGCTTGAGCTCCACATCGACGCTCAATACCGGCAGCCCCCACTTGTCACGCACGCTGTGATCGAGTGCGATGCGGTTGTCGTGGTAAGGCAACATCTCGCCGAAGCCGGTCATGCCAATAGTCCACCCGCCAGGCTGGCTGAGCGCCTGCTTCAACTCAGCGCCAATATTGAGTTCGGCGATCTCCCGATCCCAGCCCTGGCGACTCGCCGCTCCCTGGTAACCGAAACCCCGCACATAGTCCCGGCCTTGGTCGCCGACGTTGCGAAAGCGAGGGATATAGAAACCGGCCGGACGCCGTCCGAGATAATACTTGTCGAGATAGCCCTCGACGTCACCGCTGGCACCGCAGCGGAAATGATGGTCCATTACGTTGTGGCCCAACTCACCGCTACTGCTACCCAGGCCGCCCTCCCAGATATCGGTGGCGGAATTCATCAGTATCCAGGTCGAGTTGAATGCCGAGGCATTCAAGAACACGAGATCAGCGGTGTACTCGTAGGTCTGGTGATTCTCGGCATCGATGACCTCGACGCCGCGGGCCCGTTTGCGATCCTTGTCGTAGAGCACCTGGGTGACGATCGAGAAGGGTCGCAGCGTCAGGTTGCCGGTGTCCATGGCGGCCGGTAGCGTCGCCGATTGAGTGCTGAAATAGGCGCCATAAGGGCAGCCCAGCCAGCACTTGTTCCTATACTGACAATCGACCCGGTTCTGTTCCGGCTTGGGTTGGGTGATATTGGCCACTCGACTGTGAATCAAGTGGCGCTGCCCACCGAAGGTCTCCTCGATACGCTTGGCGATGTCCTTCTCCACGCAGTTGAGTGCTATCGGAGGAAGAAACTCGCCGTCGGGGAGTACATCGAGCCCCTCACGGGTACCGGCAATACCCGCAAACCGTTCTACATAGTCATACCAGGAAGCCAGGTCCTCGTAGCGAATCGGCCAATCGATGGCGATTCCCTCACGCTGGTTGGCCTCGAAGTCCATGGGACTGAGTCGGTAGCTTTGGCGCCCCCACATCAGTGAACGACCGCCCACATGGTAGCCGCGAAACCAATCGAACCGCTTCTCCTCGACATAGGGGTTGGCCTGCTCGTCGGCCCACAGCCCCATGGTCGATTCATTCAATGGATAGTCGCGGCTCAATACCGGGAACTTCTCTTTCATCTCCTGAGTGGGTTGATCACGATGGGGATAGTCCCAGACTTCTTTGGATGCATTGGTGTAATCCTTTACATGCTCGATATTACGACCTCGCTCAAGAAGTAGTACCTTGAGGCCCTTTTCGGTCAGCTCCTTTGCGGCCCAGCCGCCGCTTATGCCAGAGCCTACCACGATGGCATCATAGTGATGGCTCTTCGACGCTGGGTGTGGAATTCGCCCCCTGAGCTGGGCCAGGATATGACCTCCACGACGACAGGAGGCATGGCATGGACGGCACCCAGATTCTGACCCTCGGCCTGGGCCTGGAAGCGCCCTGGATCCTCAAGGACCAGCACCTGGATACCTCCGTGTCTCCCCACCGGTTGGACCTCTATGTCGAGACCGAGCGTGGCAGCCTCTACCCCTGTCCGGAGTGCGGCAAGGCCTGCCCGGCGCACGACTTCGCCGATAAGACGTGGCGGCACCTGAATTTCTTCCAGCATCACTGCTACCTGCATGCTCGCGTGCCTCGCACCAAGTGCCCTGAACATGGCGTAAAACGCATCGAGGTGCCCTGGGCGCGGCCGGGCAGCGACTTCACCCTGTTGTTCGAGCAAGCCGCCATGTCGCTGGTCAAGGAGATGCCGGTACTAGCCGTCTCCCGGCAGCTGGAGATCTCCGACAAACGACTGTGGCGCATCGTGCATCACTACGTGGGCCGTATGCTGGGGGAGTTGGACCTGAGCAACGTGGCCACCGTCGGCGTCGATGAAACCGCGTCCCGACGCGGCCATCGCTACGTCACGGTGTTCCTCGATATGCAGCGCAAGCAGGAGCCGGTGATCTTCGCCGTCCCCGGCCACGGCAAGGACGCCATCAAGGCCTTCAGCACCTTCCTGGCGGCGCATGGCGGCGACACCGACAACGTGGTCGAGGTCGTGTGCGACATGTCACAAGCCTTCCTCAGCGGCGTGGCCGAGCATCTTCCCAAGGCCGACGTCACGGTCGACTGGTTCCATATCGTTCAGACCTTCACCAAGAGGCTGGACGAGGTGCGCAAGAAGGAGCGCCGGGAGCAGGGGCACCCCAAGTCGCTGCGCTGGGCCCTGCTGAAGAGCCTGGACAACGAGAACCTGACGCCCAAGCAGCTGGCGGCGCTCCAGGAACTGGTGGCCGACCAGAGCGCCACGTCAGATGCCTGGGTGATCAAGGAGAAGCTGCGCTGGATCCAGAAGGCCCCGACGCCGCGGGCGGCTCGGTGGCGCATCACGAACTACCTCAAGGTCATGAAGGCGGCGGTCTCCGAGAAGCCTCTCCTGAAGCCGATGGGGAAGGCCCTGGCGACGCTGGAGCGCCATGCCGACGCGGTGGTCAGGCGCTGGATCTCGGGACTGACCAACGCACGACTGGAAGGCATGAACGGCCTGTTCCAGGCGGCTCGGTCACGCGCACGCGGCTACCGGAACGAGGCCAACTTCATCGCCATGATCTACCTGATTGGCAGCCCGGTGGGCCGCCTGTTCGATCAGACCAAATCCACGTGAAGTGACGAAGAACCATAGTGATTGTTGGCCATGAAAAAACACCTTTCTTGTGAGTATGGCGTGGCGACTTAGACGTCGCAGAGATGAATCGCTTCGCGCAACGACGCGATTCTTTCTTGATTATCGTTCCTGTCAGGGAGGAACTCTTGGGCAATATACCCCTGGAAGCCGGCAGCGCGAATTGCCCGACATATGGCGGGGTAGTTCAACTCCTGGCTATCGTCGATCTCATTTCTTCCAGGAACTCCAGCCGTATGGTAGTGACCGAAGTACTCATGATGGTCACGAATGGTTCGAATAATGTCTCCTTCGCTTATTTGCATGTGATAAATGTCGTAAAGAAGCTTGAAGTTGGGGGAGTCGAGGCGTCGGCACAGCTCGATACCCCAGGCAGAGTTATCACAGAGATAATCCGGGTGATCAATCTTGCTGTTAAACAACTCCATCTGCAGTACGACCCTCTTCTCCTCGGCGTGAGAGAGAATTCTCTTCAACCCTCTTTCGGCGTTGTCCAGCCCTTGCTCCGACGTCATACCTCGAGCATTCCCGCTGAAGCAGATCAGGTTGGTGTAGCCGGCCTCACTCACCAGATCGATATGCTCAAGGTAGCGATCAACCAATTTCGAATGAAAGCGGTCGTCTCCCCAGCCATCCTCTAGACTCAACTCGGCCCCATTGCACATGGAGGAGTCGAGACTGTAGCGTTTAAGTACAGGCCACTCTTCAGGCCCGACCAGGTCGATAGCCGAAATACCGAGTCCCACTGCCAGTTGGCATAGCGCTTCCAAGGAAAGAAAGTCGAACGTCCAGCGTGCCACCGAGTGATTGATATTTCCCTTGAGTGTCGGAGGCGTAACGTTAACATCGGCATAGGTGCCGTTACCGATGGAGCTCAATACCGTCAACCCTGCAGCGCCGGCGATGCTATGGCTCAGAAAGCGTCGTCTGTCGATGGAGTTACTCATGATGCCAACCTCATTATTGTCGTCTTGGGCCAGTGGAGGCTGCGATATGTCACTCCATGCGGAGCTTGGTAAGCTCCTGGCACAGGAAGCGACTACCTTCGGTGATCACGGCTTCAGCATCGATGGGGTGGTCGTGCTCGATGATGTACCACTCCGACTCACTCGATTCGATAACTGGTAGAATCGTTTCCCAATCGAGAACACCCATACCAAGAGTGGCGAAACCGCCTTCCTCTTCGGCGCTACCTTCTGGACTATTATCCTTGGCGTGCACGGCGAATAGACGCTCTTCAAAGCGATTCACGTACTCTGCTGGGTCCAATCCACCACGAGCGACCCAGGCGATATCCAGCTCCACCAAGAGATTGGGCCCAGCGGCATCGAACATATGCTCCAATGCTGTCTTGCCCTCTAACACCTCCATCTCGAACTCATGGTTGTGGTAGGCGAGACGGAAACCCTCATCGTTCAAGCGCGAAGCAATATCGCCCAGCTCCTGGCCTAGTGACTGCCACTCACTAATACTCTCGGGTCGCTCGCTCTCATCGAGATAAGGTAGCGTTAGGGTGTCGTTGCCGATGGCACGATTGAAGGCTATGGTTTCATCCAAGCGGTGCCTGAGATCCTCCAGGGGTATATGGCTCGAGATCACCTCTAGCTCATACTCCGCCAGCAGCGCCTTGAGTTCATCTGACGAAACGCCCTGATCTCCTACCGTCTCGATGGCGCCTACGTCGGATCGCTGAACGGCGGCCATCTGCTCTTCCAGGTCACCGAAATCACGCAATGTGTACATCTGCACAGCTATGGGAAGTTCACTCGGTTCTTGCTGGGCTAGGCTAGGTATGGCGATGGAAGTGAAAGCGCTGCATCCTATTGTAATTGCGGCATATTTTTTCCATTTATCCATATGTGATGGCATGCCATTCTCCGTTTGTTTTTCCTTGTTGCAAATTCATATGCTGCGGAATTTCTGCAGCTTATGCGTTCCTTCATCTACTTATTTTTCATCATAGATATTCATGAAGATCTCCTTATCACGAGAAGATCGATGCAATGTAATGCATTACATTTTTTAGATCATATCAGCATACCCTGCAAGTTTAGCCTTTGGGAATAAGCTCGACAGGTGACTCTGTGGGTCGGTGTGGAACAGAAAATATTCGGCAAGATGCTGATTGTTATGTCTTTTTGTATCGCCAGGATAGAGAGTAATACTTTAGTTGCAGGCTTTATGATGGAGAATGCTTATTAACATTGCGATACGATTGACTGCCGAATATGCGCCTCCAAGATGTGGCCCAAACAGGCTAAATGAGCAGGATATATCCTCAGCCCTGCGAGCACTTTGCTGCACTGGCAAGTGGAGCGGTGCTTGCTTGGCGTACTAGCTCTCTGTGAGGCGCTGCGAATCGGTCGCCTGCAGGGTGATGCCGATGCCGCCGAGGCAGGTCATGTCGCGATCCCAGGGGCAGCTGACGATACGCGTGGGGCCGATCAGCTCGCTGACCAGCGCCTCGTCGATGGCGGCCTGCATGGCCTCCTGCATGGCCGCGTAGCCGCGTACCCCGGAGCCGGTCACCAGCACCAGGTCGGGGTTGAACAGCGCCAGTAGATTGGCCATGCCGTAGCCCAGCGCGCGCCCTGCCTCGGCGAAGATGCGCTGGGCGTCGGGGTCGCCCTGCATGGCCAGCTGCGTCAGGGCCTGCATCTGTGCCTCCGACGGGTGGGCGCTGTCGCCAGCGGGCAGCTCGAGGACCTCGCGGGCCTCGCGATAGAGTGCGTAGTCGCTGGCATAGGCTTCGACGCAGCCGCGCTTGCCGCAGGCACACTGGGCACCCCCTGGCTGGTACTTGCTGTGGCCAAACTCCGCCGCGGAACCGTTGGCGCCGAGAAACGGCACGCCGTCGATCAGCAGCGACATGCCGATGCCATACCCCAGCATGATCACCGCCAGATTGGGGTAGCCGGCATAGGCGGGCTGCGTCGCCAGTACGCTGGCGATGCAGTTGGCATCGTTCTCGAGCAGCACCGGGCAGTCGAAGCGTTCGGCCACGAGCGGCGCCAGCGGGGTGTTGCGAAAGCTCAGTGCCGGCGACCAGATCAATGTGCCGCTATGCGACGCCACTACCCCCTGTACCGCCAGGCAGATACCCACCAGGCGGCGGTGGCTGGCCAGCGCCAGATCACGCACCGCGGCAATCTTCTCTTCGAGCAGCGCCACCAGGTCCTCTGGTGTGAGGGCCAGGGTGGCGACGCTATGGTGCTCGCTATGCTGCATCTGGCCGCTGTAGTCGCCCACCACCAGCTGCAGCTCATTGATCGACAGCTTGACGCAGATCACGCAGGCCGCCTCGGGGGCGAGCTGGATCAGCGTCTTGGGGCGCCCGCGTCCGCTGGGACGGGGGGGGCAGGCGGCAGTTCGGTAATCAATCCTTGCTGCAGCAACTCGGCGCTGATCGAGGTCACGGTGGCCGAGCTGATGCCGTTGAGAATACCCAGGTCGACGCGCGCCACCGGGCCTTGCTCACGCAGGGTGCGTATCACCGCCAGGGTGTTGTCGTGGCGGCTGGTGTCATGGGGCTGAGAGGCCATGGATCTCGCCGTTGCTGTGGGTCATGGGCAGTCTACCAGAGACGCAATCAGGCAACGGCCAGTGGCTGGCACGGCACGATATCCGTTATCTGATGCGACCTAAGTTGCATAGGCACGTATTTATTTTAGGGTCTAAATTAAATCCACGCCAGCTGCTCCACAGCTTCCGACAATAACAACAGGGGAGATCGCCATGCGCGAGCCGATGGCCCGCTACCCGAGTCTTGCCGGGCGCGTCGTCTTCGTCACCGGAGGCGGTGGCGGAATCGGTGCGGCCCTGGTCGAGGCCTTTCACCACCAGGGCGCGAGTGTCGCCTTCGTCGATATCGACGATGCAGCAAGCCAGGCGCTGTGCCGCAACCTCGAGGCGCAGACCGGCCGTGCACCCTGCTATCGCCACTGCGACATCCGCGATATCAGCGCCCTGCAGGCCGTCATCGACGAGGTGAGCGAGCGCCTGGGGCCGATCCGCACCCTGATCAACAATGCCGCCAACGACGACCGCCACGACTGGCGCGAGGTCAGCGTCGACTACTGGGACGAGCGCATGTCGCTCAACCTGCGTCCGATGTTCTTCTCGAGCCAGGCGGTAGCCGAACGCATGGCCCAGGCCGGCGGTGGCTCGATCATCAACTTCGGTTCGATCAGCGTGCGCCTGGCACTGGGCAACCTGCCGACCTATGTCACTGCCAAGGCCGCGGTGCACGGCTTGACCCGCAGCCTGGCTCGCGACCTCGGCGAACAGAGCATCCGCGTCAACACGGTGGTGCCGGGCTGCATCATGACCGAGCGCCAGCTCGACAAGTGGATCGGCCCCGAGGACGAGGCGCGCATCCAGCAGCACCAGTGCCTCAAGGTGCGCCTGGCCCCCGAGCATGTGGCACCGATGGTGCTGTTCCTGGCCGCCGACGACAGCGCCCAACTGACCGGCCACGAATTCTGCGTCGACGCGGGGTGGGGCTGATGAGCATGCCGGATCAGCCACTGCTGGCAGCGCGGCGTATTTCTCGCTGGTTTGGCGAGAACCAGGTGCTGTTCGACATCGACCTCGCGCTCAAGCCCGGTGAGGTCCACGCGCTGCTGGGCGAGAACGGCGCCGGCAAGTCGACGCTGGTGCGTATTCTCGCCGGCTACCTGAGCCCCAGCGGCGGTGAGGTCTGCCTGGCGGATGAGGTCCGCCACTATCGCAGCAGCGGCGACGCCGAGGCCGACGGGGTGGTGATGATCCACCAGGAGCTGGCGCTGGCCGAGCAGCTGAGCGTGGAGGAGAACATCTTCCTCGGCCGCGAGCTGCGCCGCGGCCCCTTCCTCGACCGCCGCGCCATGCGCGAGCGCTGCCGCGCGGCGCTGGCGGAGCTCGAGACCCGGGTCGACCCGCGCGCCAGGGTCAAGGACCTCAGCACCTCCGACCAGCAGATGGTCGAGATCGCCAAGGCGATCACCCGCGACGTGCGCGTGCTGATCATGGATGAGCCCACCGCATCCCTCACCGAGCATGAAGTCGAGGTGCTGTTCGCGCTGATAGGGCGGCTGCGCCAGCGCGGCGTGGCGATTCTGTACATCTCCCACAAGCTGCGCGAGATCGAGCGGATCGCCGACCGGGTCACGGTGCTGCGCGACGGCCGGCTGATCGACAGCGGGCCCATGGCCGGGCGCAGCAAGGAGGAGCTGGCGCGGCTGATGGTGGGGCGCGAGATCAATGACATGTATCCCGAGCGCACCGAACTGGCCAGCGACGCCCCGGTGGTGCTGGAAGCGCGTGACATGGTGGTGCCCGGCGCCGTGAAACGGGCGAGCTTCAGCCTGCGCCGCGGCGAGGTGTTGGGCTTCGGCGGGGTGGTGGGGGCCGGCCGTACGGCGCTGATCGAGGCGCTGCTGGGCCTGCGGGTGCGCAGC
Organism: Halomonas socia; assembly: GCF_010977575.1. Classification (GTDB taxonomy): domain Bacteria; phylum Pseudomonadota; class Gammaproteobacteria; order Pseudomonadales; family Halomonadaceae; genus Franzmannia; species Franzmannia socia. Next base: position 47,005 of record NZ_CP048812.1, on the reverse strand, counting down.
GCGGGCGAGGTGCTGCGCAACGGCCAGCCGGTGGTGCTGCGCCACCTGCGCGATGCAGTACGCCAGCGCATCGCCTATCTCACCGAGGATCGCAAGGGCAAGGGCCTGGTGCTCAACATGGGGCTGCGCCCCAACTTCACGCTGCTCAACCTGCGCGCCTACTGCCGGCCGCTGATCGACCGGCGCCGCGAGGATCAGGCCTTTCAAGGGGCCATCGAGCGTTTCGACATCCGCCTGCGCACCCAGGCGGCTACCGCCGCCGAGCTCTCCGGCGGCAATCAGCAGAAACTGCTGCTGGCCAAGGTCATGTCCATCGACCCCGAGATCGTCATCATCAACGAGCCGACCCGTGGCATCGACGTGGGCACCAAGCACCAGATCTACCACTTCGTGCGCGAACTCACCGACGCCGGCTGCTCGGTCATCCTGGTCTCCTCGGAGATGGCCGAGCTGATCGGCCTCTCGCACCGAGTAGCAGTGATGTGCGCCGGGGAACTGACCGGCGTGCTCGAGGGCGAGCAGATCAACGAACACGAAATCATGCAGTACGCATCCGGTATCAAGGGGTAGGAGTCGATGAACAGCGTCGTGCCTGATAACAAGCCAGCCGCTCGGAGTCGCGTCTCCGTCGACCTCAAGACCTGGGGGCCCTTCATTGCCCTGCTGGCCCTGGCGGTGCTGGGGATGTTGATCAATCCGGCCTTTCTGGGGCTGGACAACCTCTCCAACATGCTCACCCGCAGCGCCTTTATCGGCATCATCGCCATCGGCGCCACCTTCGTGATCACCGCCGGCGGGCTGGACCTGTCGGTGGGCTCGATGGCGGCATTCATCGCCGGGGTGATGATCATCCTCATGAACAGCCTGGTCGAGCAGTTCGGCCCCGGCCTCACCACCATCCTGCTGGGCATCGGCGCCTCGCTGCTGCTGGGCCTGTGCGCCGGCTTCATCAACGGCATGGTAACCACCAAGGGCAAGATCGAGGCCTTTATCGTCACCCTCGGCACCATGGGCATCTATCGCTCGCTGGTCACCTACCTCGCCGACGGCGGCACCCTGTCGCTGGACTGGGGAGTGCGCGACATCTATCGGCCGGTCTACTACGGCAGCCTGATGGGGATTCCGATCCCGGTACTGGTGTTCCTGCTGGTGGCGGTGGCCGGCTATATCCTGCTCAACCATACCCGCTTCGGTCGCTACTGCTTCGCCATCGGCTCCAACGAGAAGGTGGCCGAGTACAGCGCCATCCACGTCGACCGCATCAAGACCATGACCTACATGCTGCAAGGCGTGTGCGTGGCGCTGGCGACCATCATCTACGTGCCGCGGCTGGGCTCGGCCTCGGGTGCGACCGGGGTGCTCTGGGAGCTCGAGGCGATCGCCGCGGTGATCATCGGCGGCACCGTGCTCAAGGGTGGGCACGGGCGCATCTGGGGCACGGTGGTAGGGGCGATCATGCTGACCATGATCGGCAACATTCTCAACCTCACCGATGCCATCTCCAACTATCTCAACGGCGCGGTGCAGGGGATCATCATCATCGTCGCGGTGTACCTGCAGCGCGCATCGTGGAGGAAGTCGGCGCCATGAGGCGCCCCATAAGGCAGCAGCATAACAAGCACAAGCAGCAGAGGAGCATCACCATGCCCATCACCAAAAATACCAGGATGAACGTCGCGGCCCTGACCGCGGCGGCGGCCATCGGGCTGCCCGGCCTTGCCATGGCCCAGGAGGTCACCATCGGCGTGTCGATTCCTGCCGCCACTCACGGCTGGACCGGCGGGGTCAACTTCCACGCCGAGCAGGCCAAGGAGCGTCTCGAGGCGCTGCATCCCGAGATAGCGATCACCATCACTACCGCCAGCGATCCGGGCGGGCAGGCCAACGACCTCGAGGACCTGGTCTCGCAGCGCAATATCGATGCGCTGGTGGTGCTGCCCTTCGAGTCGGGGCCGCTGACCGACCCGGTGCGGCGGGTCAAGGAGTCCGGGGTGTTCGTCACCGTGGTCGACCGCGGCCTCGAGCAGGAGGGTATCGAAGACCTCTATGTGGCCGGCAACAACCATGAAATGGGCCGCGTCTCCGGCGAGTACATTCGCGACCAGCTCGACGGCCAGGGCGATATCGTGGTGCTGCGCGGGATTCCCACGGTGATCGACGACGAGCGTGTGCAGGGCTTCCAGGAGGCCATCGAAGGCTCCGAGATCAATATCCTCGACATGCAGCACGCCAACTGGAACCGCGACGACGGCTTCGAGGTGATGCAGGACTTCCTGGCGCGCTTCGACCGCATCGATGCGGTGTGGGCCCAGGATGACGACATCGCCCTCGGCGTGATCGAGGCGGTGCGCCAGGCCGAGCGCGAGGACGAACTGTTCATCGTCGGCGGCGCCGGCATGAAGGACATCATCGCACGGGTCATGGAGGGCGACGCGTTGGTGCCGGTGGATGTGCTCTATCCGCCGGCGATGATCGCCACCGCCATGGACCTCACCGTGCAGCACTTCGTCTCCAACGGCCCGGTGGTCGGCGAGTACATCCTCGGCTCGCCGCTGATCACCCAGGAGAATGCCGAGCAGTACTACTTCCCCGATTCACCGTTCTGATCGAGCCGGCGGGCGAGCGTCGCGACGCTCGCCCGCATCGATCTGCCTACCACCCATCGGAGAGCCCACTATGCAAACCATCAAAGGGCCGGCGATCTTCCTCGCTCAGTTTGCCGGTGACGACGCCCCTTTCAATAGCCTCGACAGCATTGCCCGCTGGGCGGCGGGGCTTGGCTACGAGGGCGTGCAGATTCCCAGCTGGGATGCGCGCCTGATCGATCTGAAACGTGCCGCCGAGAGCCAGACCTACTGCGACGAGATCAAGGGCACCCTGGCCGAGCACGGCCTGGCACTGACCGAACTCTCCACCCACCTGCAGGGCCAGCTGGTGGCCGTGCACCCGGCCTACGACGAGATGTTCGACGGCTTTGCCGTAGCCGAGGTGAGAGGCAACCCCAAGGCCCGCCAGGCGTGGGCGGTGGAGCAGCTGATGCTGGCCGCCAGGGCCTCGAAGAACCTCGGCCTGACCGACCACGGCACCTTCTCCGGCGCGCTGGCCTGGCCCTATGTTTATCCGTGGCCGCAGCGCCCGGCGGGGCTGATCGACGCCGCCTTCGACGAGCTGGCCAAGCGCTGGTGGCCGATCCTCGACGCCTTCGACGAGGCTGGGGTCAACCTCTGCTACGAGATCCATCCCGGCGAGGACCTGCACGACGGCATCACCTTCGAGATGTTCCTCGAGCGGGTCGGCCACCATCCGCGCTGCCACATCCTCTACGACCCCAGCCACCTGATCCTGCAGCAGCTCGACTACCTGGGCTTCCTCGACGTCTACCGCGAATATATCCAGATGTTTCACGTCAAGGACGCCGAGTTCAATCCCAGCCCCAAGCAGGGCGTCTACTCCGGCTACCAGCCGTGGACCGAACGCGCCGGGCGCTTCCGCTCGCTGGGTGACGGCCAGGTCGACTTCAAGTCGATGTTCTCGTGGATGGCCGCCAACGACTACCACGGCTGGGCAGTGCTGGAGTGGGAGTGTTGCCTCAAGCACCCGGAGGTCGGCGCCCGCGAAGGGGCCACCTTCATTCGCGACCATATCATCCAGGTGACCGAGCGGGCCTTCGACGACTTCGCCGACGCCGGCGCCGACGAGGCAACCAACCGCCGCCTGCTGGGCCTCGACTGAAGGATACGACGACATGAGCCAACAACAGGATACGTCCCGCCGGCTGCGCCTGGGCATGGTCGGTGGCGGCCAGGGCGCCTTCATCGGCGGCGTGCATCGCATCGCCGCCAGACTCGACGACCACTACGAGCTGGTCGCCGGCGCCTTCGCCTCCGACCCCGAGCGCAGCCGCTCAGCGGCCGCCGAGCTGCACGTAAGCGAGGCGCGCGCCTACCCTGACTACCGCACCATGGCCGAGTCCGAACACCAGCGCCAGGACGGCATCGATGTGGTCGCTATCGTCACGCCCAACCATCTGCACTTCGACGTGGCGAAAACCTTTCTCGAGGCCGGCATCCACGTGATCTGCGACAAGCCGATGACCACCAACCTGGAGGACGCCCAGGCGCTGGCCGCGCTGGTCGAACGCAGCGGCCTGTTCTTCGGCCTGACCCACAACTATTCGGGCTACTCGCTGGTGCGTCAGGCCCGTGAAATGGTCGCCGCCGGTGAGCTTGGCGAGCTGCGGGTGGTACAGGTCGAATACCCCCAGGATTGGCTGTCGACGCGCCTCGAGGAGAGCGGCGTCAAGCAGGCCGAGTGGCGCACCGACCCCAAGCGCAGCGGTCCGGCCGGGTGCCTGGGCGATATCGGCACCCACGCTTATCACCTGGCGCGCTTCGTCACCGGGCTCGAGCTCGAATCACTGGCGGCGGACATGCACACCTTCGTCGAGGGCCGCGCCCTGGACGACAACGTGCACATGATGCTGCGCTTCAAGGGCGGCGCGCGGGGCATGCTGTGGTCGAGCCAGGTGGTGCCGGGCAACGAGAACGGCCTCAAGCTGCGGGTCTATGGCAGCCAGGGCGGCCTCGAGTGGCATCAGGAGGAGCCCAACCGGCTGCTCCACTCGCCGTTGGGCGAGCCGCCGCGGATCCTCACCCGCAACGGCCCGGGGCTCTTTGATGCGGCGCTGGCGGCAGCGCGGATTCCGCCCGGGCACCCGGAGGGCTATCTCGAAGCCTTCGCCCAGCTATATGGCGACTTCGCCGAGCAGATCCGCGCCCGGCAGGGCGGGCGTTCGGCCGAGCCCCTGGCCCAGGGCACCCCGGGAGTGAGCGATGGGGTCGATGGCCTGGTATTCATCACCCGGGCGCTGGCGTCGTCCGCGGCGGGAGGCGCCTGGGTGGATGTGTGAGGCCTACACCCTCGTCAACGGCCAATGTCAAACGGATGGCTCAGACATGGCCGGTGGTGCGCAGCGTGGTGAGCCAAGCACGGATGCCGTATGACCAGGGCGGCAAGCGATCGCTACGATCAACACGATTGACCAAGGCGCCCAGCGCGGGGGTAGCGATGGTGACACGATCACCCAGGTGATGAGTGAAGCCCTGTCCCGCGCCATCGCGGTCCTGGATCGGCGAGAACATAGTGCCGAGAAACAGCATGAGCCCGTCGGGGTACTGGTGATGAGCCCCGATGGTCTGACTCACCAGGTCCAGTGGATCGCGGCTAATCTGGCGCATGTCGCTTTCGTCGTTGAGGACGAAACCGTCGTCTTCGCCTTCGATACGCAACGTGACCCTAGCTTGGCGCACCGTGTCGAGTGTGAAGGTGTCGTCGAACAGGCGAATGAAGGGACCGATGGCGCAGGAGGCGTTGTTGTCCTTGGCCTTGCCCAGCAGCAAGGCGCTGCGTCCTTCAATATCGCGTAGATTGACATCGTTGCCCAGTGTGGCGCCGCGGGGCGTGCCTTGAGCATCCACTGCCAGCACGATCTCCGGCTCGGGATTGTTCCATTTCGATGTCGGATGCAGCCCGACGCGTGCACCGAAGCCTACCGCCGAGAAGGGTTGAGCCTTGGTGAACACCTCGGCATCGGGACCGATGCCGACTTCCATATATTGCGACCAGGCATCGCGCGATTGCAGCTCCACTTTGAGGGCCATGGCCTCTTGGGAGCCTGGTGTGATCTGGGAAAGATCGCTACCGATCAAGGCCTGCAGTTCCCGGCGTAGTTCTCCGGCCCGGACCGCGCTTCCCCCCGCCTGTTCCTCGATGACGCGTTCCATCAGGCTGACGGCGAAGGTGACGCCACACGCCTTGATCGCTTGGACGTCGCAGGGCGCCAGCAGGTAGGGGGCGTACGGCGGCTCGGCCAGCGAGTTCTCCAGCAATGTCTCGACCGGGCCGAGGGGTTCGCCCTCGGCCTGTGAGACGAACGTTGCAGCATCCTCCCGTTCCAGCAGATCGGCCATGCAGTAACAGGAGGTGCTGATATCGATGACCTCGCCATGGCGAATCACCACCAGGGCTGGGCCTGGTTGGGGTATCTCGCGCCACACCCGGCCTACCAGCAGCGCCTGATGATGATCGTCGGGCAGGCCTATCGCGTTGTGGTTCAGTGTCTGCATGTCCTAGTCTCCACGCTTGCCATCCACCAGCCGGGACACGCCCAGCGGGTTGCCGTCTTTGAGCGCCTCGGGCAGCAGGCCCGCCGGCAGCGCCTGGTAGCACACCGGACGCAGGAAGCGCTGGATGGCGGCGCTGCCCACCGAGGTGGTGCGCGAGTCCGAAGTGGCCGGGTAGGGCCCGCCGTGGACCATGGCGTGGCATACCTCGACCCCGGTGGGCCAGCCGTTGGCGAGAATACGCCCGGCCTTGCGCTCGAGGACCGGCAGCAGCGCCTTGGCGGCGGCCAGGTCGCCGTCGTCCATCTGCAGGGTGGCGGTAAGCTGGCCTTCCAGGGCCGCGGCGACGCGCTGCATCTCGGCCTGGTCGGCGCACTCGATCACCAGCGAGGTGGCGCCGAAGACTTCGGCCTGCAGCGCCGCGTCGGCGAGGAAGTCCGCCGCACTGGCCACGAACAGTCCGGTCTGGCACTGGTGCGGGCCGTCGCCGGCCTGGCCGCGGGCGATCTCGCGGACCTTGGGGTGGCCGGCCAGCGCCCCCAGGCCGTCGGCATAGGCGCCGTGGATGCCGGGGGTGAGCATGGTCTGGGCAGCGCTTGCCGTGACCGCCTCGCCGGCGGCCTTGACGAAGGCGTCCAGCGCCGCGCCCTTGACGCCCAGCACCAGGCCGGGGTTGGTGCAGAACTGCCCGGCGCCCATGTTCAAGGAACCCACGAAGCTCTCGGCGATCTTGTCAGCGCGCGCCTCGAGCGCTTCCGGCAGCAGGAATACCGGGTTGATCGAGCTCATCTCGGCGTAGACCGGGATCGGCTGCGGGCGGGCCTGGGCGGTCTTCATCAAGGCGGTACCGCCACCGCGCGAGCCGGTAAAACCCACCGCTTGAATGCGCGGGTCGCTGACCAGCGCCTGGCCGATCTCGTTGCCGGCGCCGAACAGCAGCGAGAAGGTTCCCTCGGGCAGCCCACACTTGGCGACGGCGCGCTGGATGGCGCGCCCCACCAGCTCCGAGGTGCCGGGATGGGCGGAGTGGCCCTTGACCACCACCGGGCAGCCGGCGGCGAGGGCGGAGGCGGTGTCGCCGCCGGCCACCGAGAAGGCCAGCGGGAAGTTGGAGGCGCCGAACACCGCCACCGGGCCCAGGGCGATATGCCGCTGGCGCAGGTCGACGCGGGGCATCGGCGCCCGCTCAGGCAGCGCCGGGTCGTGGCGCACGTCGAGCCACTCGCCGGCGCGCACTACCGCGGCGAACAGCCGCAGCTGGCCGCAGGTGCGGCCGCGCTCGCCCTCGAGGCGCGCCTGGGGCAGGCCGGTTTCCGACATGCCGCGCTGGGTCAGGTCATCGCCGATCGCCTCGATCTCGGCGGCGATGGTCTCGAGAAAGGTCGCGCGTTCGTCGAGCGAGGTCTCGCGGTAGGCGCCGAAGGCCGCCTCGGCGAGTTCGCAGGCGCGCTCGACCTCGGCCTGGCCGCCGCCGCGGTAGACCGGCTCGAGCGTCTCTCCATTGGCGGGATTGGTGGCGCGGATCTCGGCGCGCTCGCCGCTGACGGCCTGCTGGCCGATGAGGAGTTGTCCGGATAGGGGCATATGACTCTCCCTCTGTGTGATGGATTGATGCCCTATCCTGAAAGAATTGGATAGTATGTTCAATCTCTTTACTTAGTCGGTCGATGCGACTTTGGTCGAGAGCACGGGTGTCATATCAAGTCGCTGGGGCCATGAATCACGCTGGCCAATACTTGTGCTGCAGCACCGCGGGCAGCGATAAAAGTGGAGTCCTCAATGACACGCAATGGAACCTGGCGCTGTGTGCCGAGAAGACGGTTCTGGTGGGCTTTGAAGAAGGCCAGGGTGGGGTCGAGAAGCGGGGCGCCAAGTTGAACCAGTGAGCCGCCGAGAACGATCTCGGAGGGGTTCTGAGTGTGGTGGAGGTTGAGTAGTAGGGTGCCCAGGGCTTCTCCAGCGCGGCGCAGGGTAAGTTGAACCTGCTCTTCATGCAGGCGTGGCAGTATGGCCTCGATAAGATTCTCTTCTTCGGCAATGCCGAGTGCTGCGCGTATGGACCAGCCGCTGACCAGCGTCTCGGCACAGCCGCGGTTGCCGCAATGGCAGTAGAGCCCGCCGGGCTGCAATATGGTATGGCCAATCTCGCCGGCTAGCCCTTGGAGACCGCGCGAGATGAGCGGTGGATGACTGCCCTCGACCATGCCGCTACCGATGCCGGTGCCGGCGCTGACATAAACCAAGGAGTCGGGAATCTGGCCTGTGCGGAAGTAGAGTTCGCCGAAGGCGGCCGACTTTGCCTCATTATCCATTATCCAGACCCCAGTCATCTGAGGCAGATGGGGGGAAAGCAAATCGAGAAAACGAATGTCACTCCAGCCCAGGTTGGGAGCGCGGCGCAACACGGGGGTGGCTGGATCGATTGGGCCGGGCAGGGCGACGCCCAGGCCCAAACAGTGGCGCCCGGCAAACGCTGGCGATGCCATTAATGTCTGCAACGACTCGGCGAGCAGTGCAGCGGTGACTTCCGGGGTGGTCGGCACCAGGTGCTCATGGTGCGAGGCCAGCAACTCGCCCGACAGAGTGCAAGCAACCAAGCGTAGTCCATGTACGCCGACTTCGGCTCCTAGCATGGCGTAGTGCTGATCATTCAGATACAGCGAGCGGCCCGGCCGGCCGCCATTGCTTTTTTGCAACTCTCCTTCGCGCAGCCAGCCCTGCTTGAGCAGCGACTGCACGCCGGCCCCTACGGTGGCCTTGGTCAATAGGGCTTGAGTGGCAACATCGGCCCTCGTCAGCCCGGGAGCCCGACGTATCTGCTCGAGGATGGCGCTACGATTGAGCCGTTTGAGGAAGTGAAGATCGCCCGCTCTGTGTTGCTGTTGGTAGCTGGTTGGCATAGATGGATGAGGCCTTGCAAGCCGCACATCGAGGGTGCGGCGAAGAAAAGGGGTGACGTCGATGTCTTTGTCGCGCACCGATGAAGCCCCTCGACTTGGAGGCTGGCATGCCGCACCGGAACAGGCAAAGGACTTGGTTCCAAGCTTAAACGAATCCCAACCTACCGACTATGCTTGCGCGAGTCGCAGCAAGACAGTGCCGGATGTCGAGCAACTCGTTGTCGGTCACTAAGTTCAATCCTTGAACTAATGTAGCATTGCGGCCCCGCCCGCCGGTGTCCACTCTGCTCTTAGTAAATAGATAAAACTAAGTGGAGAGGATATGAGCAATGATGCGACGCGTTACCCCAATCTCGAGCAGCAGGTGGTCTTCATTACCGGAGGGGGCAGCGGCATTGGGGCCGCGTTGACCCGAGCTTTTCATCTGCAGGGGGCTAAGGTTGCGTTCGTTGATATCGATGATGCCGCCAGTCAGGCGCTGGCGGAGTCGCTGAAGGCCGAAACAGGTCGGATGCCACACTATCGTCGCTGTGACATCCGCGACGTTGAAGCGCTGCAGGCAGCGATCGCCGAGGTTGGACGCGAGCTGGGGCCGATTCACACCCTAGTCAACAACGCCGCCAACGACGACCGCCATCGCTGGGATGAGGTCGATGTCGCCTATTGGGACGAGCGCATGGCGCTCAACCTGCGACCGATGTTCTTCGCCGCTCAGGCCGCGGCCCATCAGATGATCAAGATCGGAGGGGGCTCAATCATCAACTTCGGTTCGATCAGCGTGCAAATGGCTATCAGCGATCTCTCCGCCTACATGACCGCCAAGGCGGCGGCATGCGGTCTGACGCGTAGCCTGGCGCGTGATCTTGGGAAGCACAATATTCGCGTCAATACGCTGGTGCCCGGCTCGATCATGACCGAGCGCCAATTGGAGAAGTGGATCGGCCCCGAGGAGGAGGCGTCGATTCAGGCACGCCAATCCCTAAAGATGCGCTTAGTGCCAGAACATGTAGCGCCTTTGGCGCTGTTCCTGGCCAGCCAGGAAAGCCAGGCCATTTCCGGCCAGGAAATAGCCGTCGATGGAGGCTGGGGGTAATCCCCGGGGCAATTTGGTTCGTGCATAGAGAATAAAAGAGACGTACGCCACGTATCTAACAATACAACAAGGAGTTTGCCATGAAACGTTACGATAGCCACGCATACACACCCGCTGCCAAGCGTTGGTTAACGGTAGCCGTCGCGGTCGCTGCAGCGCTGAGTTCCAGCATCGCCGTGGCGGATACGACCGTGCGCTTGCTGAGGGTCGAGATCAGCGACGTAGAGAAGCAGTACTACGCCGATATCGTCGCCGAGTACGAGGCGCAGAATCCGGGCGTCGATGTGGTCTTCGAGTACATCGCCAACGAGGCCTACAAGACGCGCCTGCCGACCCTGCTGCAGTCCAATCAGCGCCCCGACATCTTCTATAGCTGGGGGGGCGAGGGATTGCGTGACCAGGTCGAGGCCGGCTTCGTGCGCGATCTCACCGAGGAAATGCAGGATGGCTGGCAGGAGCTCTTTCCCGAGTCGGCCGTGCGCGCCTTCACGCTCGATGAGCGTGTCTACGGCGCGCCGCTCTACGCCACGGTAGTGGGCTTCTGGGCCAACACCGCGCTGACCGAGCAGGCCGGGGTCGACATCGAGGCCATCGAGACCTGGGAGGATCTGGAGCAGGCGGTGGTCGCCCTGCGGGAGAGCGGCATTACGCCCGCCGTGGTGGGTGGCCAAGACGGTTGGCCGATGCACTTCTACTGGGGCTACCTGGCTACTCGGCTGGCTGGGGGCGAGGGCATCGAGGCGGCCAAGCAGGGCGAAAACGGCGGCTTCGAGGGTGAGCCCTTCGTGCGCGCCGGTGAGTTGCTGCAGTCATTCGTCGAGCTCAATCCCTTTCAGTCGGGGTTCATGGCGACCTCCTATGAGCGCGCCAGTGGCATGTTCGGTGACGGCGAGGCGGCCCTGCACCTGATGGGCGACTGGGACTATATCCCTTCCAAGGAGCGCTCGATGACGGGGAAGGGCGTGCCCGACGAGGACCTCGAGTTCATCCGTTTTCCCAGCGTGGAGGGTGGCGTCGGCAACGACGACAGCTTCGGAGGCATGAACGGCTTCGCCGTGACCCGCGACGCTTCCGACGAGGCGGTGGATTTCCTGCGCTTCCTGCTCAACGAGGAGAACCAGCGCGAAGCCGCGCGACTCGGCATCTTCGTGCCGGTAGCTGAAGGCTCCGAAGCGGAACTCGACACGCCCTACGCGCGCAAGGTGGCGGAGATCCTCAGCGAATCGAACTTCCATCAGGTGTTCCTCGATCAGGCGCTGGGTACGTCGGTCGGTGCCACGGTCAACGACATTAGCGGAGACCTGGCCCTGGGCGAGGTCACGCCCGAGGAGGCGGCTGCCCAGGTCGAAGAGGCCTGGATGTTCCGCTGAATCCATCGCATGCCCGGTGCAGCACTCTCGCTGTGCCGGGCCCTGTCCCCTGAATGGAAGCTGTCATGAGTACTCTGACCCGACCCGCCGTGCACAGGAGAAGCAACGCCGATCGTTTACGGCAGGGGCTGGCCAGCGGCAAATTTACCGCTGTGCTGATCCTGCTGCCGCCGGCGTTGATCCTGTTCTCGTTGTTCGTCGTCCTGCCGCTCGCCGATGCCGCCTACTACAGCGGCTTCTCGTGGAACGGTTACGGTTCGCCGACCGACTTCGTCGGCACCCAGAACTACGAGCGCCTGCTCGATCACTCGGTGTTCCATACTGCGCTTTGGAATACCGCCAAACTGATTCTCGTCTCGCTGATCATCCAGATGCCGTTGGCCCTGGGCCTGGCACTGCTGGTGTATCGCAAGACACCCACCAATACGCTGTTCCGGCTGGTGTTCTTTCTGCCCTACATCCTCGCCGAGGTAGCCGCCGGGCTGATCTGGAGCTTCGTCTTCGACGGCGACTACGGCATCACCGCCATGATGTTTCAGTCGCTGGGCCAGGAGTCGGTCTATGTACTGGCGGACCGTCAGTGGGCCTTTCCGGCGATCATGACGGTGATCGTATGGAAGTACTTCGGTTTCCACATGATGATCTACATCGCTGCGCTGCAGAGTGTGCCCAAGGACCTGATCGAGGCGGCCAAGCTCGAAGGCGCCAAGCCGCGCCAGGTGGCGCTGTTCGTGCAGATCCCGCTGATCAAGCATGCCATCGTGGTGAGCGGCTTCTTCGCCATTATCGGCTCGCTGCAGATCTTCGACATCATCATTCCGTTGACCAACGGTGGACCTTCCAACTCGACCCATACCATCGTCACCTACCTGTATACCTTCGGTCTGTCGCGGCTGAATATTGGCTTCGGAAGCGCTACTGCCGTGGTGCTGTTCGTGCTCGCCATCGGCATCGCGCTGTTCTATCAACGCGCCACGGCGAAGGGGGAGCGCACATGACTAGCGCCACGACCCGTAACACGCTGCGTGTGATCGTGCTGATCCTGGTGGCCAGCCTGGTCATCGGGCCACTGCTGGCCTCGTTCTTCGGCGGTTTCAAGAGCAACGCCGAACTGCGTACCAATCCGCTGTGGTTACCTGATGTTTGGAACCCTGAGCACTACGTTGCGATCTTCCTCGACGGTAGTTTCTGGCGCTATATGGGCAACTCGTTCCTGATCTCGTCGATGACGGTGCTATTGACCCTGATAGTGGGGGCGGCAGCAGCTTACGTGTTCTCGCAGATCCGCTTCTTCGGTTCGAAGATGATTCTCTCCTACTTGCTGCTGGGGCTGATGTTCCCCTTTGCCGCGGCCATCCTGCCGCTGTTCATCAAGGTGCGCGACCTGGGGCTGCTGGATACCTACTGGGCGGTGATCCTGCCGCAGACCGCCTTCGGCCTGTCGCTGGCGATCCTGCTGTTCAAGGCGTTCTTCGACCAGTTGCCCAAGGAGCTGTTCGAGGCCGCCTACGTCGACGGTTGCAGCTACCTGCGCTTCTTCTGGTCGTTCACCCTGCCGCTATCGACGCCGATACTGGCTACCGTCGGTGTGTTCGTCTTCGTGCAGAGCTGGAACAACTTCCTGCTGCCGCTGGTGGTGCTCAACGATCGTGCCATCTACACCTGGCCGCTCGGCATGATGCAGTTCCAGGGCGAGTATCTGACCCAGTGGAACATGATTCTGGCGTTCGTGACGTTGACCATTACGCCGGCGGTAATCTTCTTCCTCGCCGCCCAGAAATACATCGTGGCCGGCCTCACCGGCGGCTCCGTCAAGGGATGACAGCGATGACCGATACCCTCCGCAACCCGATACTTGCCGGTTTCAACCCCGATCCCTCGATCTGCCGGGTCGGCGAGGACTACTACATCGCCACCTCCACCTTCGAGTGGTACCCGGGCGTGCAGATCCACCATTCGCGGGACCTGGCCAACTGGCGCCTGGTCTGTCGGCCGTTAGCTCGGGCCGCCCAGCTCGACATGCGCGGCAACCCTGACTCCTGCGGTATCTGGGCGCCATGCCTGTCCTACGCCGACGGCCTGTTCTGGCTGATCTACACCGATATGAAGCGCTACGAGGGCAACTTCAAGGACGGCCACAACTACCTGGTCACCGCACCCGCCATTGAGGGGCCCTGGAGCGATCCGGCATACCTCAATTCCAGCGGCTTCGACCCCTCTCTATTCCACGACGAGGACGGCCGCAAGTGGCTGGTCAATCTCAAGTGGGACTATCGCCAGCTCGCGGGTGGCGACCGCTTCGGCGGCATTCTGCTGCAGGAGTACGACGTCGAGCATCGCCGTCTGGTCGGCCCGATCCACAACGTCTTTGCCGGTACCGAGATGAAGCTCACTGAGGGGCCGCACCTGTATCGCCGCGACGGCTGGTATCACCTGCTGGTGGCTGAGGGCGGCACCGGCTACGACCACGCCGTGACCATGGCGCGCTCGCGCGAGATCACCGGCCCCTATGAGGTGCATCCGGACAACCCGGTGCTGACCACCCGCAACGATGCGCAGAACCCGCTGCAGCGCGCCGGCCACGCCGACCTGGTCGATACGCCGGAAGGCGAGACCTATATGGTGCACCTGTGCAGCCGGCCGTTGCCTGGCACGCGTCGCTCACCGCTGGGGCGCGAGACGGCCATCCAGAGAGTCGTGTGGAGTGAGGATGGCTGGCTGCGGCTGGCGCAGGGCGGCAATGCTCCAGCGCTGGAGATATCCATGCCCGGTGTGACGCAGCGCACCCCGGCCACCGAGGAGCGCTATGGATTTGAGCCCGGTGGGCTGCCGGCAGACTTCCAGTGGCTGCGCACGCCGCATCCCGAGCGTCTCTTCTCGCTGACTGAACGGCCAGGTTATCTGCGCCTATACGGTCGCGAGTCGGTGGGCTCCTGGTTCGAGCAGGCGCTGGTGGCACGGCGTCAGGACAGCTGGCACTGCAGCGCCGAGACCGAGCTCGAATTTGAACCAGATGACATCCAGCAGTTTGCCGGTCTGATCGCCTACTACAACCGCTTCAAGTTCCACTATCTGGCGGTGAGCCTGAACGACGTGGGCGACAAGGTGCTCAGCGTGATGAGCTGCCACGACGAGTGGCCCAGCGGGCAGCTCGATATCGCCGTGGCCGGCGTAGGGCTCGAGCCCGGCCGACCGGTGCATCTCGGCCTCGACATTGGCGGGGCCGAGCTGCAGTTTCGCTTCGCCCAGGGCGATACCGGCTGGCAGCCAATCGGCCCGTTGCTGGATGCCGGGTTGCTCTCGGACGAGGGGAGTGGCCGGGCGCATGGCTACTTCACCGGCAACTTCCTGGGCATGGCGGCTCACGACATCAGCGGGCGAGCCAGGCCGGCAGACTTCGCTGGGTTTTGCTATCTCCGTCACGCCTGAACCCGATTATTCGCGCACCGATAGATACAACAAGCGCCAAGATGAGAGCACGCTATGGCTGAAGTAACCCTGGTCGACATCGAAAAGACCTTCCGTGGCAAGACCACGGTGATTCCCAATCTCAACCTGCATATCGAAGACGGCTCCTTTACCGTCTTGGTGGGGCCCTCCGGCTGCGGCAAGTCGACGCTACTGCGCATGATCGCAGGGCTGGAAACCGTGACGCGCGGTGCCATCTCCATCGGTGGGCAAGACGTTACCATCGCCGAGCCCAGCGATCGCAACATCGCCATGGTGTTCCAGTCCTATGCGCTCTATCCGCATATGACGGTGGCCCGCAACATCGATTTTGGCATGCGCCTGGCCAAGGTGCCCGCCGAGGAGCGCCGCGCCAAGGTGGCCGAGGCGGCGCGCCTACTCAACCTCGAGGAGCTGCTCGAGCGCAAGCCGGCCGAGCTCTCTGGCGGCCAGCGTCAGCGTGTCGCCATCGGCCGTGCCATCGTGCGCAACCCCGGCGTGTTCCTGTTCGACGAGCCGCTCTCCAACCTCGACGCGGCGCTGCGCAACCGCATGCGCGTGGAGCTCGCCGAGTTGCATCAGCGCCTCGATGCCACCATGGTCTACGTCACTCACGATCAGGTCGAGGCGATGACCCTGGCCGACTGCATCGTGGTGATGAACGCCGGGCGAATCGAGCAGGTAGGCACGCCCATGGCGCTCTACCAGCGCCCCGAGACACTGTTCGTGGCTGGCTTCATCGGCTCTCCCAGGATGAATCTGATCGAGGGCGAGGTGGCCAAGGCCTACGGTGCCGCCACGCTCGGCATTCGCCCCGAGCACCTCGAGATGAGCCGCGAGGCGGGGGAGTGGCAGACCCGGGTGAGGGTGGTCGAGATGCTTGGCGCCGACGCCTTTGCTTATGTCGACAGCGAGGCCACCGGCGCGCTGATTGTGCGCCTTCCCGGCGATGCGGCAGTGCGCAGCGGCGACGTACTCTACCTGACGCCCCGCCACGAGCTACTGCATGGCTTCGATGCCGACGGTCAGCGCCTGGCGGACGAGGCCTTGGCCCGGTCCCAGGCCAGTATCGCCTGAGCCGTGAACGAGCGAAACGTCATGACCATCACTCTCGACAACGGAATCTTGCGGCTCACGGTGAACCCCGACGTTGGCGGCGCCGTGGTGCGCTTCGACAGGCTGACCGAGCACGGCCCCGAGCCTTTGATGCGTCCCGGCAGCGAAGACGAAAGTGACCCCAACCGGCTGGCCATGTACCCGCTGATGCCGTGGTCCAATCGCATCGGTGGGGGTGGCTTCGCTTGGCGCGGGCAGTTCAACTCGCTTGAGCCTAACCTGCCCGGCGAGGCGCTGCCCATCCACGGTGACGGCTGGCAGCGTGCCTGGCAGGTGGTGGAGCAAGGCGATGTGCAACTGCGGCTCGGCCTGCGCTCTTCACACCAGTCACCTTTCGACTACCGGGCGGCGCTGACCTACTGCCTTGAGGACAATGCTCTCGAGGTGAGGCTTGCCATTACCCATCTGGGCGACACGCCTGCTCTCTACGGGTTGGGTCTGCACCCCTGGTTCCCGCGCAGTGCCGAGGTACGGCTCGAAGCGAGCGCCGAGGGCGTTTGGGAGGTCGATAGCGCTCAGCTACCCACCGAGTGGCGGAGGCTGCATGCTGCAGACCCATGGAATTTTGCGCTCCCGGCGCCGCTGCCCACGGACAGAATCGACAATCTCTTTACCGGCTGGAGCGGTAGGGCTGTGTTGCGCTGGCCGGAGCGTGACATGGCACTCGAGGTGTACGCCAACGCCTCACGCTATCTGGTCTTCTCGCCGGGATCAGAGGCCGATTTCTTCTGCTTTGAACCGGTTTCCCACGATGTCGACGCCTATCACTTCGACGACCCGCAACGCCATGGCCTAGTCGAGCTGGGGAAGGGAGAGCGCCATCTGATGTGCTGTCGCTTCTGCCTGGCTGGGCAGTAAATCCCCCCGCTGCACAAAGGAGTTCTACACGGCCCAAGCCTCGACTACTTAGTTCAAAGTTATTACCAACAATAAGCAGTATCGACGCGATTCTTCACAAGGAGCACAACAATGAAAACGCCGCATCACGCTACGCTAACCCTGTCCCGCCTGGGGCTGATCGGGGTCGGCTGCCTCGCTTTCGGCATCGCCCAGGCCCAGGAGGACTTTACCTCTGCCATCGATTTCACCGGCTATGCCAGGTCCGGCGTCGGCAATACCGCAGGTGGTGGCGACCAGGCCTGCTTCCGTGCCAGCGGCGCGGGGGCCAAGTACCGCCTGGGTAACGAGTGCGAGACCTATGCCGAGTTGGGCTTAGGCGCCACGCTTTTTGAGGAGGGCGACAGATCGTTCTACTTCAACAGCATGGTGGGTTATTTCACCAACCAGCTGAACGACTCCGAAGATACCGAGGTTTCCCTGCGGCAGTTGTACGTGCAGGGCAACAATGTGGTCGACGCCTTGCCTGGCGCCAGCCTGTGGGCGGGCAAGCGCTTCTACCGCCGCCACGACGTGCACATCAACGACTTCTTCTACTGGGACTCCACCGGCCCCGGTGGCGGCATCGAGAACATCGATGTGGGCACCGGCAAGCTGCACCTTGCCTGGATGCGCGCCACGGGCACCGACGATACCGAGTACCCCGATGCCGACAACCGTATCTCCAACGACACCCTGGACATTCGCTGGTCCGATATCCCCGTCAATCCCGATGGCTCGCTGGTGCTGGGCTATAACTATGGCCGCGCTCAGCTGAGCGATGCCCAGAGGACCTATTACGATGACAGCGAGGCCAAGCGTGGCCATATGTTCACCGTCCAGCACGAGCAGAGCAACTGGTTCGGCGGCTCCAACAAGCTGGCCCTACAGTACGCCACCGACGGCATCATCAATGCCGGTACCGGGCAGGGGCGCATGAACGCTGACGTCTCCCCGGACGTACCCGGTGGCGAGATGTGGCGCGTTATCAATCACGGCAATGTCTGGCTCTCTCCCGGCAAGCTCGACCTTCTCTATGCCGCGATCTACGAAAACAAGAGCTTCGATGACGACTCCGGCGCGACCTGGATCTCGGCCGGGGTGCGCCCGACCTACTACTGGACGGACCACTTGAGCACCGCCTTGGAGCTCGGTCACGACTATGTCGATCCCGAGAATGGCGACGACAGCCGCCGCCTGACCAAGGTCACCCTGGCACAGCAATGGGCCGCGGGGATGGGCGGCTTCGCGCGACCGGTCATCCGGGTCTTTGCCACCTATGCCGACTGGAACGGGGAGGCCTTACAGGCGGATCGCAGCAGCCGCTCCATCGATGCCGGGGCCGCGGGCGATGGCATCGAGGTCGACGACAACGATGGCCTTACCTTTGGCGTGCAGATGGATGTGTGGTGGTAAGCCGACATCGCGAACTTTGTCTCGCGCTGTTTCGTCATCTTGGCGCCCGTTTGCGGGCGCCCTTTTTCAAGGAGTTCGGTCATGGCAAAACGCCATCCGCTGAGTCAATCCAGCTATATCTTTATCATCTGTTGTATTGCTGCCCTCGGCGGCTTTCTATTCGGTTTCGATAGCGGCGTCATCAACGGTACCGTCGATGGCCTGCAGGCAGCCTTCGATTCCGACAGTGCCGGTACCGGTTTCAACGTCGCCTCGATGCTGCTCGGTTGTGCCATCGGCGCCTTTTTCGCCGGGCGTCTGGCGGACCGCTTCGGCCGTCGTACCCTGCTGATCGCGGCGGCCATCTGCTTTCTGATCAGTGCCTGGGGCTCGGGCATCTCCGGTAGTTCCATGGAGTTCGTGATCTACCGTGTGCTGGGCGGTATGGCGGTAGGCGCCGCCAGCGTGATGACCCCGGCCTATATCAGCGAGGTAGCGCCTGCCGCCTATCGTGGCCGGCTGGCCACCATCCAGCAGGTAGCGATTATCTCGGGGCTGTTCGTGGCTTTCCTCAGCAACTATGTGCTGGCGCAGGTCTCGGGATCGGCCATGGCCGAGCTGTGGCTGGGCTTTGCCACCTGGCGTTGGATGTTCTGGATCGAACTGCTGCCGGCGACCGTGTTCCTGGTGGCGCTGCTGTTCATTCCCGAGAGCCCGCGCTACTTGATCAGCAGCGGCCGTCACAATGACGCTCGGCGGGTACTGGGACTGGTGATGCCCGAGCGTCATGTCGGCACCAAGCTGGATGAGATCAATGCCACCTTGGCCCAGGATCACAGGCCCCGACTGCGCGACGTCATCAATAGGGCCACCGGCAAGGTGCACGGCATCGTCTGGGTAGGTATCGGCCTGGCGGTGTTCCAGCAGTTGGTAGGCATCAACGTGGTGTTCTACTACGGCGCGGTGCTGTGGCAGTCGGTAGGTTTCTCCGAGGGGGATGCACTGCTGATCAACGTGATCTCCGGTGCCGTCAGTATTGGCGCCTGCCTGGTCGCCATCGCGCTGATCGACAAGATCGGGCGTAAGCCACTGCTGTGGACGGGCTCGGTAGGTATGGCCATCACCCTGGTCTGCATGGCCTATGCCTTCTCTACCGCGTCCATGGTCGGTGGCAGCCTGCGTCTCAGCGATGATATGGGGACTGTCGCGCTGCTTGCCGCCAACTCCTATGTGTTCTTCTTCAACGTCTCCTGGGGCCCGGTCATGTGGGTCATGCTGGGCGAGATGTTCCCCAACCAGATGCGTGGTTCGGGTCTCGCCATTGCGGGGCTTTTCCAGTGGCTGGCTAACTTCGCTATCACCATGACCTTCCCCATCATGCTGGCCTCGGTCGGCCTGGCCGGCGCCTATGGCCTGTATGCCTTTTGTGCCGTGGTATCGGTGTTCTTCGTGCTGCGTTTCGTCAACGAGACGCGGGGCAAAGAGCTCGAAGCGATGGCCTACGAATAAGGGCATCATATTTGTGCATTGGAGTGAGTTGACATGGTAGCGCTTTATAAAGACACAACGGCACCGCTCAACGAGCGGGTGCGCGATTTGCTGGCACGCATGACGCGCCAGGAGAAGCTGGCCCAGATCCATGCCCTATGGCTGCTGCTGGATCCTGAGGGGCAGCACCGACTGCGCGAAGATGGCTTTGCTGGAACGTCGAGCGAGGGCTGGCAGAGCCGCCTCGCGCATGGGCTTGGCCAAATCACGCGGCCCCTGGGCTCCCATGGGGTCGATCCGAGGCAGGGCGTCCAGGCGCTTAACGCCCTGCAACGCCATCTGGTAGAGAATACCCGCCTCGGTATTCCGGCACTGCCTCACGAGGAGTGTCTTGTTGGCGTGATGTGCCGCGGCAGCACGCTGTTTCCGGGGCCGCTTAACCATGGGGCGACGTGGCAACCGGAGCTGGTAGAGGCCGTCGCCAGCGCAATCGGCAAGGAAGCCAGGAGCATCGGCTGCCGGCAAGGCTTGGCCCCGGTGCTGGACGTCTCGCGCGACGTTCGTTGGGGGCGTACCGAGGAGACCTTCGGCGAGGATCCTTATCTGGTCGGCGTCATGGGGACGCGCTATGTCCGCGGGCTGCAGGGCGATGAGCGCGATATGCTGGCAACCCTGAAACATTTCGTCGGCCACTCGTTCAGCGAAGGGGCGCGCAATCACGCGCCGGTTCGTGTGGGCGAGTGCGAGCTCCACGATATCTTCCTGTTGCCGTTCGAGATGGCGATCAAGCAGGCCAATGCCGCCAGCATCATGCCCGCCTACCATGATATTGATGGTCTGCCCGCCCATAGCGATCACCGGCTGCTGACAGAACTGCTGCGTCACCAGTGGGGCTTCGATGGGCTGATCGTGGCCGACTATATCGGCGTGAGCTTGCTCTATCAGCATCATGGCACCGCTCGCGACGCCCAGGACGCTGCCGGTCAGGCCTTTGGTGCGGGGCTCGATGTCGAGCTGCCGGGGGATGACTGTGTCGGCAAGCTAGACCCCGAGGATCGCGAGGCGCTGCCCGATGCCACGCTGGACGTCATCGTCGCCCGGGTGCTGACCGAGAAGTTCCGGGTGGGGCTCTTCGAGCAGCCTTATACGGACGCAGAGGCGATCGACTTTCAGCGGCCGGAGAGCCTTGAGCTCTCGCGTCAGGTGGCCCGCCAGTCGCTGGTACTGCTGAAGAACGATGGTGTGCTGCCCCTGGAGGAGGATCGCTATGGCAAGATCGCGGTGATTGGCCCAACTGCCGCGGATCCCTTGGCGCATCTCAGTGGCTACAGCTTTCCGGTTCACTCGCTGCATGAGAATACCCAGGAGAGCGCGGCGCAGGTCGTCACTCCCCTGCAGGCGCTACGGCAGCGCTATGCTGGCAAGATCTCCTATGCCAAGGGGTGCGATATTCTCGCCTCGCCGCGATCCGGCGGCGCGGTATTCCCGGGGGATGTCGAGGATAGCGCGTCGCTGCAGCTCGACTCCCCGCTTAGCGAGGATCGCTCGGGCATTGAGGAGGCCGTGGCTTGTGCCACCCAGGCCGATATCGCCCTGGTTTTCCTGGGCGACCTGCCCGGCCTGTTCCAGAGCGGCACCGTAGGCGAAGGCTCAGACACGGATACCTTGGAGCTGCCCGGCGTGCAGCAGGCGCTGCTCTCGGCCGTGGTTGCTAGTGAAACGCCCGTCGTGGTCGTCCTCTCGGGTGGCAGGCCATACTCCCTGGGGGGCCTGGAGGATGAAGTCGCCGCTTTGTTGCTCTCCTTCAGCGGTGGCCAGGAGATCGGCAATGCCCTGGTCGATGTCCTCAGCGGTGAGGTGAATCCGTCGGGGCGGCTGCCCATCTCGGTGCCCAAGAGTGCCGGGGCCATGCCCTATTTCTACAACCACAAGTTCAAGAGTAGCGGAACGCCGATCTCGCGAAGCTTTGGGGCACGCTATCCATTCGGTTATGGCCTTGGCTATAGTCGCTTCGCCTACCGCGGGTTAAGGATCGAGACGCCTGAGGTGGCGATCACCGGCGAGATTCTGGCTGAGGTGACCATCGAGAATATCGGTCGTTACGACGGCGAAGAAGTTGTCCAACTCTATGTGCGTGACCGCTTGGCCAAGCGGGTCAGGCCCGTTAGGGAGTTGAAGGCTTTCCGCAAGGTGGCGGTGCCGGCAGGTGCCATCGCCAGGGTAAGGTTCACGGTTCCGGTCGATATGCTCAACTACACGGATCGCCCTTGGGAGCGCATCGTCGAGCCTGGTGAGTTCGATATTGCGGTTGGACCCTCCAGCAGCGACCTGCCGCTCAAAGGGGGGATCAAGGTGTTGGGCAGCGAGATCCGTGTCTTGCCCAAAACATGGAAAATGGAAAGCACCTCCACGGTGGCTCATCAAACTAGAGGCTAGCGACATGAGAAGCGAAAGGATCACGCCGGAGCAGCTGCGCTCGCGCTACTGGTTCGATAACCCCGAGCACCCGGGCACCACGGCGCTGTGCATCGAGCGCTACCTCAACCAGGGCATTACCCTCGATGAGCTGGTGGGCGGCAAGCCGATCATCGGCATCTGCCAGTCGGGCTCCGACCTCACGCCGTGCAACCGCCACCACATCGAGCTGGTCAAGCGCGTCAAGGACGGTATCCGCGCCGCCGGCGGGGTGCCCTTCGAGTTCCCGCTGCACCCCATCCACGAGAACGTGCGCCGCCCCACCGCGGCGCTGGATCGCAACCTGGCCTACCTGGGCCTGGTCGAGGTGCTGCACGGCTACCCGCTGGACGGCGTGGTACTGACCACCGGCTGCGACAAGACCACCCCGGCCAGCCTGATGGCCGCGGCCACGGTCAATATCCCCGCCATCGTGCTGTCCGGCGGACCGATGCTCAACGGCTGGCGTGGGGCGGAGCGGGTCGGTTCCGGCACCATCATCTGGGAGCTGCGCAAGCGCCTCGCCGCGGGTGATATCGACTACGCCGAGTTCCTCGCCCGGGCCACCGACTCGGCGCCCTCGGTGGGCCACTGCAACACCATGGGCACCGCCTCGACCATGAACTCCCTGGCCGAGGCGCTGGGCATGAGCCTGCCCGGCTCGGCGATGATTCCGGCGCCCTACAAGGAGCGCGCCATGGTCGCCTACCAGACCGGCGAGCGCATCGTCGAGATGGTCTGGGACGACCTGCGCCCCAGCGACGTGCTGACCCGCGAGGCGTTCGACAACGCCATCGTCACCTGCTCGGCGCTGGGCGGCTCCAGCAACGCGCCGATCCACATCAACGCCATCGCCCGGCATATTGGCGTCGAGCTGAGCAACGACGACTGGCAGCGGCTGGGGCATGAGGTGCCGCTGCTGGCCAACGTGATGCCGGCAGGCGCCTATCTCTCCGAAGAGTTCCACCGTGCCGGTGGCGTGCCGGCGGTGATGAGCGAGCTGCTCGGCGCCGGCAAGCTGCACGGCGACGTGCTGACCGTCAATGGGCGCACCCTGGCGGACAACCTGGCGGGGCGCGGGATCCAGGATCCCGCGGTGATCTGCCGCTACGCCGAGCCGCTGGTCGACCACGCCGGCTTCCTCAACCTCAAGGGCAACCTGTTCGACTCGGCGCTGATGAAGACCAGCGTGATCTCGGCGGATTTTCGCGCCCGCTTTCTCAGCGACCCCGACGACCCCAACGCCTTCGAGAGCAAGGTGGTGGTGTTCGACGGCTCCGAGGACTACCACGCGCGCATCGACGACCCGACGCTGGGCATCGACGCGCGCACCATCCTGGTCATGCGCGGCGCCGGCCCGGTGGGTCACCCCGGTGGCGCCGAGGTGGTCAACATGCAGCCGCCGGAAGCGCTGATTCGCGCCGGCACCGAGTCGCTGCCGTGCCTCGGTGACGGCCGCCAGTCGGGCACCTCGGGCTCGCCGTCGATCCTCAACGCCGCGCCGGAGGCGGCCACCGGCGGTGGCCTGGCGCTGCTCGAGGACGGCGACCGGCTGCGTATCGACCTGGGCCGGCGCGAGGTGCGGCTGCTGGTCGACGACGCCGAACTGGCCGCGCGGCGCGAGCGCCTTGAGGCCCAGGGCGGCTATCGCTACCCGGCTCACCAGACGCCGTGGCAGGAGATCCAGCGCAGCCTGGTGGAGCCGCTGGACCGTGGCATGACCCTGGCGCCGGCGACCAAATACCGCGATGTGGCGCGGCTCAGCCCACCGCGGGACAATCATTGATTGATGGGTTAAGGGAGACAAGACGAGATGTCGAATATGCGTGTTGGGGTAGCGTTAGCACTGGACATGAGCCTGGGCGAGAGCCCGCTGTGGTCCGAGGCGCGCCAGACCCTCTACTGGGTGGATATCAACCGCGGCACGATCTACGCCTGGCACCCGGGAAGTGGCGCGCCGCCCGAGACCATCACGCTGGAGGAGAAGGTTGGCTGCATTGCGCTGTGTGAAGACGGGCTGCTGGCATCGATGAGCCCGGGAATCGTGCGGCTGCGCTTACCCTTCGACGGCCGGCTCGAACGCCTGGCGGCCAATCCAGAGTGGAAGCAAGAGGGGAAAAAAGAGGGGAGAGAAGAGCGGCAGGAGGGGCAGGGCAACCGCTTCAACGACGGCCGCTGCGACCCGGCGGGGCGCTTCTGGGTGGGCACCATCGACGCCGAGGAGCGCCACCCCACGGCGGCGCTCTACTGCCTCGAGAGTGGCGAGTTGGTGCGCCGCCAGGCGAAGCTTGGCATCGCCAACGGCCTGGCCTTCAGCCCCGACCAACGCTGGCTCTACCACACCGACTCGCTGACGCGGCGCATCCTGCGCTACCCCTTCGATGCGGCCAGCGGTGCCACCGGCGCGCCGCAGACCTGGGTCGACTTGAACGTTCTAGGCCTGCCGGGGGTACCGGATGGTGCCGCGGTGGATAGCGAAGGCTGCTACTGGAGCGCCCTCTACGACGGTGGCCGCGTAGTGCGCTTCTCGCCCCAGGGCGAGCTGCTGGCCGAGATCGAGGTGCCGTGCCCGCACCCCACCATGCCGGCGTTCGGTGGCCGCGACCTGCGCACGCTGTATATCACCACTGCTACCCAGCACCTGGACGGCGAGGGCCGGGCGCGCTGGCCGGCGGCGGGTAGCTTGCTGAGTGTTACTCTCGACGTGCCGGGGCTTGCCGAGCCGGCGTGGTCGGGGGGTTGAGCTCAGCCGTCTCGCCCCACGAACCTCTCGCCTATCCTCTGCGCTGGCACTGTCTTCTCCTGCGTCTGCGTCGCTTATGCCCTGGTGCCTGTTGGTGGCGTACCACTTCCCCGCATCTCTGCAGGTTTGGTCACGTTGAGGTTGG
Source organism: Halomonas socia (assembly GCF_010977575.1). GTDB lineage: Bacteria > Pseudomonadota > Gammaproteobacteria > Pseudomonadales > Halomonadaceae > Franzmannia > Franzmannia socia. The sequence continues at coordinate 21,856 of NZ_CP048812.1, read as the reverse complement.
TTGCAGTAAGCTTTGCAATACAGCGTTCAGGAGAGGTGACAATGACTTCCAGTCAGCGCGACCTCACGGGTCTCCAAGGAACGGGGCGGCGTCGCTTCAAGCTTTGTGACCGGGTCTATGGCGATATTGTCGATCGCATCATTCGGCGCGAGTTCGCGGAAGGCGAGAAGCTTCCTTCCGAAGAACTATTGGCTAAGCGACACCGTGTCTCACGGCCCATCGTGAGGGAGGCCTTGGCACGATTGCGAGAGGATGGCCTGATTCGTTCGCACCGTGGTGCTGGCAGTTTCGTGCAGTTGCGACCGAGTCGAGCGATGCTTGACTTCGCTCCCCTGGAAAGCCTGGCCGATATTCAGCGCTGCTTCGAGTTCCGCATTGCCGTGGAGGCGGAATCGGCGCGACTGGCCTCGCTCAATGCCACCAGTGAAGAGTGCCGAGAGATCTCTGCCGCGTTGGCACTACTCGAACAGCGCATTCGCGATAATGCCTTGGGGGTCGATGCCGATTTCGGGTTTCACTTGGCGATTGCCCGTGCGACCCATAATCGCTTTTTCTCGGACACTTTGCTGTCACTGGAAGAGTCGATCACCTATGGCCAGAGCCTGGCCCGCGGGCTAGGGCAGCGCCACCCCGGTCATCACCTCCCTGAAGTGCAGCGGGAACATCAGCGAATCCACGATGCCATCCTCGCCGGTGACAGCGATCTGGCGACTCAGTGCATGCGCGAACACCTCGGGAATTCTCGCCGGAGGGTCTTTGAGGGGTGATTTAACCTGTTGATATTTAAATATTATTTAATGAAATTTGACAACTTTTACAACTTAGCTAGCTTGAAGGTGTGACGCCAACGAGAGCCCATGGCGGGCCGAAGAATCACAACAGCTGGCCTGCTGACTCGGAGACAACAAACTCACAACAGCATCAATGGAGCACGCCATGAAACTTCTCACCACGACGCTGGTAGGCGCTGTCTCATCTTTTTTCATGATCGGTATGGTGGCGAGTGCCCAAGCCGATTATCCGACAGCTCCATCGACTATGTTATTCCCTTCGACCCCGGTGGCGAGTCGGACGTCACCGCCCGTTTCCAGGAACCCATCCTCGAAGACATCCTCGACGTGAGTGTCAATGTGGTTCACCGGCCGGGTGGCGGTGGTGCAGTGGCCTGGAGCGAATTCCAGAACAGCGCCGAACCGGATGGCTACGAGATCATCGGGGTCAATATCCCGCACATCATCGGCCAGCCGATCCAACGTTCCGACGCTGGTTTCGACACCGATGACTGGGAGATCATCACCTTCTTCCACTCCACGCCAAATGCTCTGATCGTACCGGCTGACAGCCCCTTCGAGACCCTTGATGACCTGGTCGAGTATGCCCGCGACAATCCGGAAACCGTGACTTTGGGAGGAAGCGGCACCTACAGCGCCAACCACCTGGACATGCTGCGCCTCGAGCAGGAAGCGGATGTCGAGCTGACCTACATTCCCTTCACAGGAACCGGCCCGCTGCCCGGCGCGTTGGAGGGTGGCCACGTGACCGGAGTCTTCAACTACACCATGCTCGGCGTGCAGATGGACGATAGCGTGCGCGTACTGGCGGTGGCCTCCGAGGAGCGCGTTCCAGCCTTGCCGGATGTGCCCACCTTCCAGGAAGAGGGCTATGACATCGTTGGCGGTGCATACCGTGGCGTTGCTGCGCCAGCGGGCACTCCCGACGAGATCGTCGAGGTCTTGGCCGATGCCTTCGCCGAAGCTAACGAGCGGATCACCGATGAGCAGGAGCCGCTGGGTTTCGTCATGGAGTATATCTCCGGCGATGAGATCGATGATGTGATCGACATGCTCGCCGAGGCTTACGGCCCCATTCTCGAAGAAGCAGAATAAGCGACTTTTCCCTCCATCCCGGGTACCGCCACCTGACGGTACCCGGGTTTGTCATCGCCCGCTGCCTCCCGAGTCGGGAGCCAACCGGAGGGTTAACGAATGGAGATGCTGTTACAGGCGCTAGCCTCGCTGATGACCTTCGAGAGCGTCATTACGGTGCTGGTGGGAGTGTCGGCCGGGCTGCTGATTGGCTCAATGCCGGGGTTGACCGCCACCATGGCACTGGCCGTGCTGCTGCCGTTCACCTTTTCGATGGAAGCCCTGCAGGGGCTGATTGCCCTTGGCGCAGTCTATATGGGGTCGATCTATGGCGGCGCCTTTACCGCAATCCTCATTAATACCCCGGGCACACCATCATCGATTGCCACGACCTTCGACGGTTATCCCATGGCGCGTCAGGGCAAGGCGTTTGAGGCACTTACTGCGGCCACTTTAGCTTCTGTCGTCGGTGGTTTGGTGGGGGTGGCCTTTCTGCTGATTCTAGCGCCGCCGCTCGCTCGACTGGCGGTGGCTTTCGGCCCCGCCGAGATGTTCTGGGTGGCCATGCTGGGGCTGACGCTAGTGGCAAGCCTTTCCAGTGGCTCGTTGCTCAAGGGCATGTTGGGAGGCTGTATCGGCATGCTGTTGAGTACCATAGGGGTCTCGCCGGTAGGTGGCGAGACGCGTTTCACGTTCGGCTTTCCGCCCTTGCAGGGAGGGATTGAGTTGATCGTGGCGCTGATTGGCCTGTTCGTGATTCCCGAGCTGTTGACCATGGCAGCCGAGGGCAAGGGAGCACTTCCCCGAGAGGGGGACTTTGGCAAGCGGGAAGCGAGTATTCGCCAAGTGGCGCGTACCGTTTTCGGGAAACCCGTCAATCTGGTTCGATCCTGCCTGATAGGCCAGATTATTGCCATCATTCCCGGCGCTGGCGGCAATGTCACTAGCCTGGTGGCGTACAACGAGGCACGCCGCTTCTCCAAGGATCCCGAGAGCTTCGGCAAGGGGAATGTCGAAGGTATCGTGGCATCTGAATCGAGCAATAACGTGATGGTGGCGGGCAGCATGATTCCGCTGCTGACCTTGGGCATTCCCGGCGCGCCGCCGGATGCCATTATCCTCGGTGTACTGCTGCTACACGGGCTTCGCCCGGGTCTCGATCTTTTCACCGAGACCGGTGTGCTTACCAACGGCTTCATCCTCTCCATGGGGTTAGCCGCATTGATGCTGCTGCCGGTGGGGTTGCTGGGCGCTCGCTTGATCCACCGTATAGTGATCCGCACCCCCTACTATTTCATGGTGCCGTGCATCGCAATGGTGACAATTCTTGGCACCTTCTCGCTGCGCAATAGCCTGCTCGATGTCGCGATCATGTTGACCTTGGGCTGTGCCGGCTACTTTCTGCGTTTGATCGGCATATATGCGGCGCCCATTGTGCTGGGGCTTATCCTCGGTGGGATCGCCGAGCAGGGATATGTACAGACCATGCTGGCCGCGGTGACCGATCCCTTCCCCTGGCTGCGCCTGCTGAGCAATACCCTTTCGAAGGTACTCGCCGCAATGGTGCTACTGGGGGTGGCAACAGCGCTGGTCCCGATCTGGCTGCAGCGCAGCGGTCGCCTCGACAAGGCATCACCGGATAAGCGAGGTGAGCCATGATCCTCAAGCTCAATACGGATATCGCGGCAGGGTGCTTCGGGCTGTTGTTCTGTGCTCTGCTGTGGTTCCCCCAGAGTGACCTGGGGCGGCTCAGCATCATTTTCCCCCGTGCCATTCTGGTGATCACCACACTGATCGCCATCGCCTTGCTGATCAAAGGGCTGTTCTTCAGCCCGGAGGAGCGCCAGGTGGAGATTACTGGCAGCCCACGCCGGCTGCTGGTAGTGATGGCGGGCTTTTTCATCTGGTGGTTGCTGATCGACATCCTCGGTTTTGCGGTGACCAGCTTCATCGCCATCTACCTGCTCTGCTGGTATCTGGCCCGCGTCCAAGGACCCGTTTCGACAGGTCAATTATTGCGTTGGCTGCCGATCATTAGCGTTATCGTCGGCAGCTTCTATCTGACCTTTCGACACCTTCTCAATGTGCGTTTGCCCGCCGGGCTACTGTTCTAGGAGGCTGATATGAAGATTACCGATATCCGGGAGGCGAGGGTATCGATTGCATCCGACATCGCCAATGCCTATATCTCGTTTGCCAAGATGGATGTGTCGGTGGTGGCGATTTACACCGATGCCTGGGCCGATGGGCGCCAGGTGGTGGGCTACGGCTTCAACTCCAACGGCCGCTATGCTCAGAGCGGACTGCTTCGCGAGCGCTTCCTGCCGCGTCTTCAGGAGGCCGAACCCGCGGCGCTACGTGACGAAAGCGGGGGCAATCTGGATCCCTTCAAGGTCTGGTCGGTGTTGATGGCCAACGAGAAGCCTGGCGGTCACGGCGAGCGCAGCGTGGCGGTGGGTATCATCGATATGGCGATCTGGGACATCGTGGCCAAGGTAGAGAACAAGCCATTGGCCCGGCTGCTGGCCGAGCGCTACGGAGATGGTAATACCGATGAGCGTGTATCGGTCTACGCAGCGGGCGGTTACTACTATCCGGGCAAGCAGATACAGGGCCTTCAGGATGAGATGCGTAGCTATCTGGATATGGGCTACACCTGCACCAAGATGAAGATCGGCGGTGTGCCGTTGGCGGAGGATCTCAAGCGTATAGAGGCTGCCATTGACGTGGTGGGCGATGCTTCGCGTTTGGCGGTGGACGCCAACGGGCGCTTCGACCTCAAGACGGCCCTGGCCTTTGCCGATGGGCTCGCCCCCTATGGCGTGCGCTGGTACGAGGAGGCCGGTGACCCTCTCGATTATGCCCTGCAGCAACAGCTTGGCGAGCACTACGACCCGCCGATGGCGACCGGCGAAAACCTCTTCTCCCATCAGGATGCACGCAATCTGCTGCGCTACGGCGGTATGCGCGCCGATCGCGATATCCTGCAGATGGACCCGGCGCTCAGCTACGGTCTGGTCGAGTACCTGCGGACGCTGCAGGTGCTGCGCAGCCACGGCTGGTCGCCTCGGCAGTGCATTCCCCATGGTGGCCATCAATTTGCGCTGAACATTGCCGCGGGCCTCAAGCTGGGGGGGAATGAATCCTACCCCGAGGTATTCGCGCCCTTCGGCGGTTTTGCCGATTCTGCGCCGGTCGAGGAGGGGCGGGTAGCGCTGCCGGAGCTGCCCGGAATTGGTTTCGAGGATAAGCGCGAGTTGATGGCGCTATTCCGTCAACACCTGAGCTAAAGGCGCTGTATGAGGAGGGCATGTGAGAACGCATAGCGTAGCGATCAGCGGGCCTCAGCCCGCGGCCATCTTCTCGCCCAGTGCCTGCATGAAGCGGCTGCCGGCCTCGAGCTGCTCGATATCGATATACTCGTCGGGCTGGTGGGCCTGGCTGATGCTGCCGGGGCCGCAGATCACGGTGGACAGCCCCTCGCGCTGGAACTGGCCGGCCTCGGTGGCGTAGGCCACGGCGCCGCCTTCCGCACGCTCACCTAGCAGGGCGTGGCAGAGCGTCAGCGCCGCGGCGTTGTCGCGGTCGGCCAGTGCCGGCACGGTGGCGTTGAGCGTCTCGGTGACGATGCCCGAGTGCGGCGCGCGCTGCTGCATCTCGGCCTCGAGCTTGCTGGCGGTATCGTTGACGCGTCCCAGCAACTCGTCGAAATGGTCCTGGGGAAGGTGGCGGATCTCCCAGTCGAAGCTGCACTCCCGGGCCATGATATTGATCGCCGTGCCGCCGGCGATCTTGCCGACATGCAGGCTGGAATGGACCACGTTGAAAGCCTCATCGACGCGGCCCTCGGCCTTGAGCTCGCCCATCACGTCCTCGATCCTGGTGACCAAGCGGGCGGCGACGTGGATCGCCGAGACGCCCTGGCTGACCTGACTGGAGTGGGCGGCATGGCCGGTCACGGTGGTGCGCAGATTGGTGGCGCCCTTTTGTGCCACCACCGGCGCCATCGAGGTGGGCTCGCCGACGATCACCGACGCAGGGCGCGGATGGTCAGCCATCAGCCGCTCGATCATGCGCGGTGCGCCGACGCAGCCGATCTCCTCGTCGTAGGAGAGCGCCAGGTAGATCGGCTTGGGCAGGTCGAGTGTTACCCAGTGCGGTACCTCGGCCAGGGCGCAGGCGATAAAGCCCTTCATGTCGCAGGTGCCGCGACCGTAGAGGCGGCCGTCGCCCTTGTCGACCAGCATGAACGGGTCGCTGGTCCACGGCTGGCCGTCCACCGGCACCACGTCGGTATGCCCTGACAGCACCACGCCGCCCTCGATGGCGGGGCCGATGCGCGCCAGCAGGTTGGCCTTGCTGCCGTCGTCGCTGTCGATGCGCCAGTGCTGCACGCCATACTCGTCGAGATAGGCCTCGACCCACTCGATCAGCGCCAGGTTGGAGTCGCGAGACACAGTGGGAAAGCCCACCAGCGTCTCCAGCAGCGTCGCCGCGTCGTTCATGACTTGCTTCCTCATGGTGGAGTCCTGCCAGCCTAGCATGGGCCGGGGGCGCCTTCGCCACTCGATATCTTCGGCGTTCCGGCTACTCATCCTGACTGGTGCCGTCAAGCGTCGCGGCGTAGCATTATTCGACTGTTCTCATGCGGGCAGCAAAGGATGGAGGAGAGTGCATGAGCGATAACAACCAGACACCCATCATCATCTATCAGGCGGCTGGCCAGGAGATCGAGGTTCGGCTGGATGTGGAGCAGGACACCGTCTGGCTGACGCAGCGGCAGATGGCTGAGCTTTTCAGCAAAGACGTTCGCACGGTTAATGAGCACCTGCTAAACGTCTATTCCGAGTGCGAGTTGGAGCGAGATTCAACTATCCGGAAATTCCGGATAGTTCGGCGTGAGGGGGCGCGCGAGGTCACGCGTAACATCGAGCACTACAATCTGGATGCGATCATTTCGGTGGGGTACCGCGTCAAGTCTCCTCAAGGTATTCGCTTCCGCCAGTGGTCTACACGGGTGCTACGCGAGCACCTTACCCAGGGCTGGACGCTAAGCCGCCAGCGCTTCGCCGAGCAGGGAGGCATCAAGCGCCTCGACGCCATGCTCGACCACCACCTCGACGAAGTGCTCAAGGCCCTCAACGACGCCCGCTGGGAGGTGAGCTGACATGTTCAAGAATCGCGATTTTTTCGACACGTACCGCGGACATGTCGATGCAATCGACATGTCTCGATGACATGTTTAAGAAATCCAATTTTTTCGACACGTCCTCTGGATATGTCGATACCATCGACATAAACTGACGACGTGTCGATTATTCAGGAAAAAATGAACATGAGCTGGCGCCCTGACCAACCCTACAACGGCCTGCCGCCACTACCTCCTGCCGATGAGCTCGAGACGCCGGCCGTGCTCAAGGCCTGCATCCCGGCTCGGGCAGCACTGGCGGAGCTCAAGCAGGCGGGGGAGCTGCTGCCCAACCAGGGCCTGCTCATCAACCTGCTGCCCCTGCTGGAAGCGCGCGACAGTTCCGAGATCGAGAACATCGTGACCACCACCGACAGGCTCTTCCAGTATGCCCAGGAAGATACCCATGCCGATCCTGCCACCAAGGAGACGCTGCGCTATCGCACCGCGCTGAGCCGTGGTTATCGAGAGCTGGCCAGGCGGCCTCTGTGCACCAACACGGCGGTGGATATCTGCAGCACCATCAAGGGTGTCGATATGGAGATTCGTCGGGTGCCGGGCACCACCCTGGCCAACCAGGCCACCGGCGAGGTCATCTATATCCCGCCCATGGGGGAGGGGGCGCTGCGTGAGCTGCTGGCGAACTGGGAGCACTATCTCCATGAGGAGGATGGTGTCGATCCCCTGATCAAGATGGCCGTGGCCCACTACCAGTTCGAGGCGATCCACCCCTTCACCGATGGCAACGGGCGCACGGGCAGGGTGTTGAACATCCTCTACCTGATCGAGCAACGGCTGCTGTCGCTGCCAATTCTCTACCTCAGCCGCTACATCGTGCTGCATAAGCCCGACTACTACCGCCTGCTGCTGGCCGTGACCCGTGAAGGGCAGTGGCAGGAGTGGCTGCTCTACATGCTCAAGGCAGTCGAGTACACCGCCCGCTGGACCACCGACAAGATTGCGGCGACCCGCACGCTGATCGAGGACACGACCCGCCATATCCAGCAGCAGCTGCCCAGGATCTACAGCCATGAGCTGGTGCAGGTGATCTTCGAGCAGCCCTACTGCCGCATCAACAATCTGGTGGAGCGTGATATCGCCAAGCGGCAGACCGCCTCCAGCTATCTGCAGCAGCTATACGAAATCGGCGTGCTCAACGAGATCCGCGCCGGGCGCGAAAAGCTGTTCGTGCATCCCAAGCTGGTGCGCCTGATGACCGAAGACAGTAACGAGACGACCCCATACCCACAGGACACCCCATGAAGCCATTTTCCATCCTGCTGATCCGGCTGCTGGGACTGTATCTCTTTCTGAAGACCCTATTCTCGGTGCTACCCGTGCTGATCGGGCCAATGGGTAGCAGCTACTGGTCTGCCGAGGTGTTACTCCTGCTGATGGCCACGGTGGCCGTGCCGATGGTCGGCGGCGCCTTGCTGTGGTGCTTCGCGGCTCGCCTTGCAGGTCGGCTGCATGGCGATACGGATGCTGGCATCGCCGCCACGGATGTCGACCTGGTACGCGCCGGCACCTTCCTGATCGGCGTCTACCTGGTGGTTCGGTATCTCAGTGTGCTGGTGGGCGCCTATGTCTCCACGGGCAGCATCGCTTATGAGGCCCTGGTCGCCGTGGTGGCGGGGCTCGGCATGATGCTGGGCGATGGGGGCATCGCGACCCTGTATCGCAAGGTCAAATATTTCGGTGCCGATAGATAAGCCGGCCGACGGCCGCTCCCTTCTCTACAGCACCTCCCGCGTTGCCTCCATCACCCGCCCATCCACGCCGCGCTGAATCTTGTCCTCGATCTCGCTGCACAGCGACTCCACCTTGGGCAGCGTGGCGGCGGCGACCACGAAGGTCCACTCGCTGGCTTCCAGCCGGTCGAGTTCGCCGCTCTCGCAGACCGCGACCGACGGGTTGCGCCCGAAGCGCTCATGCAGGCCGCCCATGCGCTGGCGCTTCTCCTTGAGCGAGCGACAGCCGGGCAGCGAGATGCTGAGGGTGAGTACGGCGATATGCATGGGTGCGTCAACCTCCCGTGCCGATGGTCAGCCGCAGCGCCTGCAAGCCGTCGAGCTCCAGGCGCACCTCATCCGAGAACACCGGATGGCCGAGCATGCGAATATCCAGGCTGGCGTTGGCGCCACGGTAGCGCACGCTGGTCGATAGGTGGGTGTCGGTGGTCAGCGGGGCCAGCGGGCCGTAGTCGACGCTCTCCACCGTCAGCGCGCCGAGGCCCCGCGCCTCGAGCTGTTGCTCGATGGCCTGTGTCGCGGCCATCCCGTAGTAGACATAAAGCCCGCCGTAGGCCAGCCCGGCGATCACGATCAACGATAAAAGACGCCCCATGGGCTCCTCCTGATGAAAAACTCGCCCCGGTGATGGGGATGATGGGGGTTATACCACGCCACGACGCCCGGTAGGGCGGCCGGGTTGCCAGGCGCCCTCGCGAATCATCGGGCAGCCGCTGACATCGTGGTTATAGAGGTAGAGCCAAGCGGGGCCCAGAGCCGTGGAATGAATGACCCGCTCGAAGTCGCCCTGCTTGGGCGTGCGCACGCGGTGGTCCTCGAGGTGGTCGAGGCCGGCCAGCAGTTGGGCGTCGACCTTGAAGACTTCCACCTCGACACCCCGCGAGGGCTGCGGCTTGGCACCGGGGTAGGGGCCCAGGTCGTAGAGCGTCACCGCGGTCAGACGGTCGCTGCCGAGATACTCGGCCCCCGCAAGCCAGTAGTGATTGCGCAGGCCGCGCTTCAGTGTGCCGTAGACGGCCACCAGCGGGCTGTGGGCAACGGCAAGCACGGGGGTGTGCATCGGTCATCTCCGTAACGCTGGGTAGTGCGGCGTATTTTAACACTGCCGCAATGCGGTGCCATGAACCCGCCCAGCGGGCCTTTCCCTGATGGTCGACTGGCCCCCAGCGCGCTTTGGTGGCAGGCTTAGGCGTTCAGGACCTTCTTCAGCCAAGAGTCCGTGAGTGATCTGCGCTGATCGAAGCCCCAAAGAAATCGCCGATATGCGTAGGGAGCATGGGGCCTTGTCACCACTAAAAACGCAATATCGCGTAGATTGGCTGACTGGACAGCTTTGCGACGGTAGCAAGGAGTCAATGTACCGTGAGTCCATCAACGAGAGGGTACGGTATGAGGCCTGCCTTGCGTTGATTTTGGCGGCCTCGGTCTTCGGCATGTTTGCCATTACCGACTACTACCTGCTTGGCCTGACGAGAGAATATTACCTATTGGTCACCATGCGCATCGTGGTGGTCAGTCTCTGTCTTATCCTGGCATTCGTCATCGCACGCTGGGGCAGCTATTCGCATAGGCTCTGGTTGCACGCTTTGCCACTCTGGATACTTGCAACGGGTATCATCCTGATTGTCCCCCTGCGCCCCGAGAGCCTCTCTACTCAGGTGACAGCCGTGGTATTGGCCACCATGGCGTTCTACCTGTTGATCCCCAACCTGCTGACGGTGGTGACCTTCGCCAGCCTTTTCTTAAGCATCGGCTTTGTGGCCGCCGCGGTGCTGTTTGCCGAGATGGCGCCGGTGGATACGCTTCGCATAGCGCTGCTGTTGATGATGACCAATGTCGTGGGGTTCTGTGCCCTGCTGCGCTTGGAGAGACTGCAGCGTAATCAATTCTTGTTACTTCACGAAGAGCGTGATCAAAATCACCAACTACTCAAGGAAATAACCCATCGCAAGTCACTGGAAGAGCAACTGCGCATGGTCGCCGAGCGCGATGAGCTGACGGGGCTGAATAGCCGCAGCCATTTCATGAAGCGGGCCAAGGCGCTGTTGCAGCGCTCACGATTGGAAAAGATGCCGTTCAGCGTTTTCATGATCGATGTGGACCATTTCAAGAGTATCAACGATACCTGGGGCCACCGCCACGGAGACTGGGTTCTGACCAAGATTGCGGAGGTATGTGCGCACTCTCTCCGTCCCACGGATGTGATAGGCCGTTTCGGCGGTGAAGAGTTCGTGGTAGCCCTGCCTAACACCGGCCCTGACGATGCACAAGCCGTGGCGGAGCGCTTGAAGATGAAGGTCGCCGAGCTGCCATTAAAGGAAGAAATGCGCGAGCTTAGCCTGAGCGTTACCATCGGTATCGCGATAGAAAACACTGAAGAGGTCGACCTCGAAGCCTTGATCTCGCGAGCGGACCAGGCGCTCTACGTGGGCAAGCGCGATGGCAGAAACCGGGTAGTAATGTGTCGTGAAGGGCAGGGGTAGGGATGAGCAGGAGGAAACGTTGGCTATTATCAATATCCGCCCATCGCCGGATGGTTTATGTTGGTATATGATGATAGAAAATGTCAGCTTACGACCCAAGCGGCCATGCCAGGAAAGGCAGCGAGCACGTTCGTTGGGGATATGCAGTATGCACGATGATCGGTGTTATGTTGCCAAGCGATACTTAATTTCTAGGGTTTTCAATAAGATAAGAGGTGAGCGAGCGCGCAGCATAACATTATTGAACGCGCCTGCGCGTTCAAGTGGAATATCAAGCATGCTACATAATACAACTGTTAGCATTAATCAGGAAGCATCGTGGATAAACTATTCGAATACATAGCAAAGGAATGGTCGGTAGTCTCACAGGCACCATTTGCCTTTCTTATTCTTGCAGCAATCATGTTTGGTTTGGCGTACCTGGCTGCAAAATGGAGGTTTACGGCCGTAATCGATCAGACAAGAGTGTCGAATGAGGCTCTAAAAGACCGCCTACATCTAAAGTCGGAACAGGCCGAGTCATATAAAGACCGAGCCCTTAAGTACGATGAGAAAGTACAGCAGGTTGTCGATTCAGATGCCGTAGCCTTGAAGGAAAGAACATTAGAGGTTGTGAAAAACCTACGGGAGTTTATTGAAAGGCATAAGCGCGAAAATGACCGTATAAGTGCTATTGAGCGTTCCGCCATGCGCTCGGCTCAAACCGAAGAAGAACGTAATGCAGCTTGGGAGCGAAACACAAACGAAACCATGCGACTCTCAAATGAACGGAACGCAGAATATGATCGTCGTTTTCGCGTCGATGCCATCATGCTGCGAGATGAGCTTAGGTCTCGACTCCCCGATTACGAACCTTTAGAAAGACATCACGACATGATGTATGAGCATCCGACAAATTACTTCGGGTTTAATGATGTTGCGAGTGACCTGGAGCGAATGGCAAAAATACTAACAAGTGTGTCAAATTAACGCATTTACGCTTCGCTTCAATGCGCAATTTACACAGGCGTTATGCAATATTCAAGCAGGCAATGGAGTAAGAATATCGATCTCAACAATTTCAAGTTCGATTACCAGGCTACAAAAGGAAATATCAGACCTCCACCACAAAATGAGTTTGGAGACAAAAAAGGAGTCTGATTGTGGAAATCGAATTGGACAAATTGAAAGAAATATTACCAAAAGCACTAGTATTAGCACTCTGAAAAGTAAAAACGCTGAAGTTCAAAGAAAGCAGGCCGAGATAGCTAAGATACAAGTAAAAAAGGCAGATATGTATAAAAAACTATCCGGCAAAGAGGGCCAGTTGCTAAAGGCCAAGCAAGATCTGCTTAAGGAAGAGGAAAAAGGACGTAAAAAGCAGGCCGGTGTCGATGAAAGGGAAAGAAAAAAACTAGCAGATTTAGAAAAGAAACAGCAGAGAGAGCAGCTTGAATACCAACGCCGGTTGAGAGCAGAAATCAATCAAACTGCCAATATGGCTGCTTCTGTAAAAGAGTTGGCGGTCACTCAGAGTATTTCACATGAAAATATCGTTAATTATGACTTATTTATCTCCCATGCTTCGGAAGATAAAGAGGAGTTTGTTCGTCCACTCGCTGAAACGCTAGAAAATATTGGAGTTAAAGTATGGTATGACGAATTCACTTTGAAAGTCGGCGATAGCTTGAGAAAAAATATCGATCAAGGCCTGGTGAATTCCAGATTTGGAACAGTGATTCTATCGTCTGCTTTTTGTTCAAAGAACTGGACACAATATGAGCTTGATTCGATGGTTGCGCGAGAAATGAATGGCCATAAAATGATATTGCCGATATGGCACAAGATAACAAAGAGTGAAGTTATTAGTTTTAGTCCAGCACTTGCTGACAAAGTTGCGCTCAACACTTCTTTGCAGAGCATTGAAGAAATAGCAGGAGAGCTTGCAGAGGTAATATTGGGCGCAGAGGCATAACAAGGTGCTGCTACGGAAAATTTACTCGCTGGCGCTCATAAATTTCCGCAGAGAACGGCGTTATATTCGGATGAGGACAAAATGACTGATTTGGATTCTCAACGAGAAATCGTTAAGAGAAAGCGTGAAGAGCTAAAAAGTCAGGAAGATTCTCTAAAAACCTTATACGATGAGAAAGCCCGTGAGATTTTCCCCTTCGATATAGGTGACGAAATTGAATACGAACCAGGGAAAAAAGGAAAAGTAGACGAAATTTTCTTCCCATACGAATGCTGGAATCCTTTGGAAGAGAAAAGCCCGGAGTCTTGGGCGGTAACTGGACGAAAGATCAACAAAAATGGGGCTTTCGGGAAAAAGAACTTCCCGGCCGTTAGTAACGAGACTCATATTATTGATGGGACGTCCTGTCGCAGGAAAACGCTAGATGAGACATTTGGTATTAATTGAATATCACCAAGCATTGAAGTGGACAAGCCGCTGAATGCGACATTATACATCAGGAATATCTCAAAGCCCGCTCCTGGCCGAAGGCCATCACTCACCCTCGGAGCTATCGCCTGTTCACATGCGGTGATTCTCTAGCAGGAAGTCCACGAACAATCGTACCCGCGCCGGCATCGCCGAGCCACCCACGAACACCGCATGAATGGGTTCCCTATCACCAGGATTGAAGGCTTCCAGCAGCGGCACCAGGTCGCCGCGCTGCAAATCCTCGGCCACGCTGAATTCGCCGATGCGCGCGATGCCGGCGCCCACCCGTGCGAATTGCGCCAGCGCCTCACCGCTGCTGCATTCGATATTGCCGCATACCTTGAGGGAGAATGCCTGGTCGTCGCGGATGAACGGCCAGTTGGGTTCAGCACGTCGGAAGTTGAAGCGCAGGCAGTTGTGTTGCAGCAGCTCTTCCGGTTGCTGCGGCGTGCCGTGGCGCTGGAGATAGTCTGGGGAGGCCACCACCACCTGGCCGGTATCGCCTATGCGGCGAGCGGTCAGTGGGCTGTCGGGCAGATGGCCAAAGCGCACGGCTACGTCGGCCTGGCCGCCGAGAATATCGACTACTTCGTCGCCCAGAGTGAGGTCGACAGTGATGTTCGGGTAACGCGCGCTGAATGCGGTCACTAACGGCACGATGGCCAGCCGCCCGTGGCCGAGCGCAGCACTTACGCGCAAGCGGCCTTTGGGTACGCCCTGGTCAGCAATGGCCTCTTCGACCTCGGCCATATCGGCAAGGATGCGTCGAGCACCACGCAGATAGGCCTCGCCTTCGGCGGTAAAAGTGATCGCGCGGGTAGTGCGCAGCAACAGGCGGGTACCGAGGCGTCGTTCAGTGCGCGCGATGATTCGGCTGACGGCCGAGGGTGTCAGCCCCAACGCTCGCGCGGCGGCCGACAGGCTGCCTTCCTCCGCCACGCTGGCGAACACGACCATTTCACCTGACCTGCCGCTAAAGTCCATTTGTTCCTCCCAAGCAAAGGTGTTTGCCGAAAAGGCTATCTACCGCTTGCAATGTCCGAATTGTAGCATTCGCGGCATAGATGAGGAGCCTTTCCATGCGTATAAATCCCCCCCTTGTTGCACTCGCCATCGGTGCCTTCGGCATCGGTGTCACCGAGTTTGCCCCTATGGGCATGTTGCCGGGCATCGCCAGCGATCTCGGCGTTTCCATTCCGGCTGCCGGCCTGCTGGTCAGCGCCTATGCGCTGGGCGTGCTGCTTGGTGCGCCACTGATGACCCTGACCACCGGCCGGATTCCTCGGCGCTACCTGCTGATCGGCCTGATGGCCATTTTCACCCTGGGCAACCTGATGTCGGCCCTGGCCACCGATTACACTAGCCTGCTGATCGCCCGGGTGGTGACCTCGCTGAACCACGGTGCCTTCTTTGGCGTTGGCTCCATCGTCGCCGCCAGCGTGGTCGCGCCGGACAAACGCGCCGGCGCGGTGGCGGCGATGTTCATGGGCCTGACCCTGGCGACCATCGGTGGCGTGCCGTTGGCAGCTTGGTTTGGCGAGGTGTTCGGCTGGCGCACGGCGTTCTGGGGCATCACCGGCCTTGGTGTGTTGACCATGCTTGCGCTGTGGTTCGCATTGCCCAATGTGCCTCTGCCGAAAGGCGGCGGCGTGCTGGCTGAAATCCGCGTGCTGGGTCGTGGCTCTGTGCTGGCAGCCTTGGCACTGACCGTGATCGGGTCCAGTGCGATGTTTACCGTATTCACCTATATCGCGCCGATCCTCAGCAGCGAGACCCAGGCGTCCACCACCTTCATCACCGCCATGCTAGTGCTATACGGCATCGGCCTGACGTTGGGCAACATATGGGGCGGCAAGGCGGCAGATCGCTCCGTCGACCGTACCCTGATCGTCTCGCTGAGTGCGCTGATCCTGGTCTTGCTGGCCTTTACCGTGCTGATGCGCTGGCCGCTGCCGGCCGCCGTGGCCATCCTGATCTGGGGTATCGCCAGCTTCGCCATCGTGCCGCCGCTGCAGATGCGTGTGATGGAGGCGGCCAAGGCCGCACCCAACCTGGCTTCGGCGGTGAATATCGGTGCCTTCAACCTGGGCAATGCGATTGGCGCGGCGCTGGGTGGCGCGGTGATCAATGCGGGGCTGGGCTATCCGGCGATCTCCCTGGCCGGTGCGGCGATGGCCGTGCTGGGGCTGTTGATGGTGTTGGGGTTTGCCAGGCGTTCCAGGGCGGTGGCGGCCGTGGTGTAAAGGCCGGCCTGTGTCAACTGGGGCAGCCACGGTTTGAAATAAATCGTGGCCTGTCCCCGATTCTTTGCTGGCCTACCGCGCATCCTTGCCTTCGCAGGCCTGAGCAGTCGCAGCGGGGATTGGCCTAGCTCGCTTATGGCCTGGCGTCAGTCGTGCCCATTGAGCGATGCAGGGCGGTAACGTCGCACTCACCTAGCCAGGTGCCAAAACGCCAGTTGTATCGCCCAAGATTTCGCAGAGGCATTCACGCGGCAGCTTCTGGCCGGAACGCGACGGCATGAGTAGAGTCGTCACTAATTCCTCATAGTGTTTCCTTTAGTGCATTATTATACAAATTACTTACGGGGCATGACGTTAGCGAGTAATGTTGTCATCTTCATGTACTGCGAAATGCCGCTTTATCAATCGTGCCATTTCGACGGCTCCAGGCGCATTACGATCCGCTAGCTGCAACATCAGGTGAGACCCCGGCAAGTTGGGTAACCCCAAGGTTTCCGGCACTTGTCGAACTCCTTTCGGTACCGTGCTGCGGCCCAGCACACCGATACCGAGCCCGGCCTGAATCGCCGCAGCGACACCAGCGATACTATCGCTGGTGTAAACGATGCGCCATTCCCGCTTGGCTTCACTCATTCGATCCAGAGCCCACTGCCGCCACCAACAGGCTTGATCAAAAAGCACGAGGGGCAATGGCCCGCTTGCAGGCAATGCCAGGGTATCCGCCATCGCCCACCATGTGGGGTCATAAAGCATCGTATCACCGCGACGCCGTTCATCGTCCGCGACGATGAGCCCCAGATCCAGGGAGCCCGTTTCGATGGCTGCCTCAAGCCGATCACTGCTGGCGCACTGCACGAGCAATTCAACCTTCGGCTGGCTGCGTTGAAAGTGGCTCAGTAGCTTGGGAAGGTCGGTGCTGGAGTATTCTTCGGGAATGCCGACCCGCAAGGCTCCCGATGCCAGCTCGGGAGCCTCGAACAGGGCTGCCGCATCATAAAGCGCCTCGGCAGTACGTCGAGCGTGAGGCAGAAGCCGCTCGCCCGCTGCGGTAGGAATGACGCCGCCACGCTCACGTGCAAGTAGCGTAGTGCTTGCCGCTGATTCCAGTTGCTGAATCTGCATGCTCACCGCCGATTGGGTGCGATGCAGGCGTTTTGCAGCGTCAGTGAAACTCCCCGTTTCCACTACGGCGACGAAAGCCACTAGCCAGTCGCCTCGTAAGCCTCTCATCATCAGATTTCCTGATATATTGGATAAGTAGAATTCGTTTTCCTTATTCTACCTCCGGCAGCATCCTGGGGCCAGGCAATGGCGCTAGGGAGCATTACTTATGAGTACACGCATTTCCTTCGTATGGTGGGTCACGGCGGCAATGCTGGCCCTTGGCTCGCTGCTACCCGCGCCAGGAACAGAGTTGGTTCGCTCTGTCCTTGGTGAACTCATCACGCTATTGCCGCTGATCGTTTTCGTTGCCCTCATGGCGGGCTGGCTAGCGTCGAGCACCTTGGCGGGCCGATTGCGCACCACGTTGGATCGTCGTCCATGGCACGCTATCTTCTTCGCCGGCCTGATCGGTGCCCTAACGCCGGTTTGCGGTATCGCCAGTGTGCCCCTGGTTGCCGCCTTACTCCGCCAGGGAGTCCCCGTGGCCGCGGCCATGGCCTTTTGGCTATCCTCGCCGATAACAGATCCTGGCATGCTGATCCTGACAGCTGGCATCCTCGGGTGGCCTTTTGCCATCGGTAAATTGCTTGCCTCGTTTTTTCTCGGTCTGGTGGCCGGAGTCATCATGCAGGGGTTGAGTTATTGGAAGCCGCAGTCTCACTGGGTGCGCGAAAGCGCCTTACAGCAAAGCACCACCGCTTTTTGCGAGTCATCGGCATCGTCGAGTTTTGTTGCTGAGGTGAAAGCGACCCTTGCCTTGGTCATGCGCTGGCTTGCCTTCGCGCTGACCCTTGAAGCTATGGTGAGAGCGCATCTCGGAGACGCGGGCTACTCAATTCTCACCACGGTAGATAGTGTCTGGGCGGTGCCTCTAGCGGTAGCGATTGGGGGGCCGCTGTATATCGAAGGGTATGCCGCTCTGCCCCTGTTGCGAGGGCTGATCGAAATGGGGCTGACGCCAGGCGCTGCGATGGCTTTTCTGATGTCGGGAGCGGCCATCAGTTTGTATTCGGCGATTGCCGTGTGGAGCCTAGTACGCCCGGCGATATTCGGGCTTTACCTTTTTTTGGGCATCGTGGGAGCCCTAGTCGCAGGGTGGGTGACAGATATCGCGATGACCTGACCAGAACATTCTCGCTGGCACTGGCCGAGTTGCGCACCAGGTTCAAGCAGAAGCGCAATTTCATTAAGTGGTTGAACGAGGCCTTTGCACCTGAGCAGTAAGCCGGCCTGGGCCGCAAGAGCGGCGATCCCTACCTCGGCCTCATTCCCGCTCGTCGCGGGTCGAGCGCAGCAGTACGCGGTCCATGCTGCGGGTGCTCAGCACCCGCTTGAGCGCTGCAAAGAGATGGGTGGGCACGGTCACCGCGTAGCGGGGCTTCGGGCGGCGGCTCTCCAGGGCGTGGATGAGCTTGTCCACCACGGCTTCGGGGCCGAGGGTGAAGGGGGCCTTGCCCTCCTGGCTGGCCAGGCGGGCTTCCACCTTGCGGTAGGTGTCGGCATGGGCGCTGTGGGTGGTGTCGACATTGGCCTTGAACGCCTGGTAGGCGTTCTCGCGGAAGCGGCTGGCGATAGGGCCGGGCTGAATCAGGCTGACATGGATACCGCTGCCGGTCAGCTCCTGACGCAGGGTGTCGGTGAGGCCTTCGAGGGCGAACTTGGAGCAGACGTAGGCGCCGCGGTAGGGCAGGGCGGCGAAGCCCAGCACCGAGCTGTTGTGGACGATGCGGCCATAACCCTGGGCGCGCATCATCGGCAGGACCCGGGTGGTGAGTTCGTGGGTGCCCAGCAGGTTGGTTTCCAGCTGTTCTCGCAGCACTTCCCGGGAGAGATCTTCCACCGCGCCGGGCTGGCCGTAGGCACCGTTGTTGAACAGTGCGGTCAGCCGCCCGGCGGTGCGCCTCTGTACCGCTGCCACCGCGGCCTCGATGGAGGCGCTGTCGGCCAGGTCCAGCGGCAGGGCCTCGAGCCCTTCCTGCTCGAGTCGGGCGACGTCGGCCTCGGCCCGTGCCGTGGCGAACACCCGCCAGCCACGCGCGGCAAGCGCATGGGCCGCGGCATGGCCGATGCCGCTGGAGCAGCCGGTGATCAGTATGCTGCGCGTAGACGTCTTGGGGGCGTCTGGCATCTTCGTCTCCTTGTGGCGTTGAGTCTCATGGTGGCGTGCCGATCATCCGCTCCAGCTCACGGTTGAAGGCCGCCGGTTTGGCCATGTGCAGGAAGTGGTCGCTATCCTCCATGATTACGGCGTCGAACTCCGGCAATAGCTGGCGGTTGGCCTCGACGTCGGTGGGCCACAGGTCGGCGTTGATGGCCACCACGGGGAACGTCAGCGCCTCGAAATGCCGGGCCGCTTCGCCATCGGCATGCCGCGACAGCATCTCCTCCATGGCGCTAACCGCCACCTCGGGCGGTGCGGCAGTCACATCCTGCATGACCCACTCGCGCAGCGTGGCATCGGTGTCGTCGATGAACATCGACGCCACGAACTGGCGTGCGGCCGGGGCGAAGTCCTGCTGGAGCGGTTCCAGCATCTCGTCGCGCTGCTCCTGGTCGATCTCCGAGGCCACGTCGTGGAAAGTGTCGACGCCGATGATACCGATGACGCGCTCGGGCATCAGGCGTGCCGCTTCGACGCTGACCGGCCCGCCCATGGAGTGCCCGATCAAGATCGCTTGCTCCACCTCCAGGTCGTCCAGTACCGCCTTCACGTCCTCGCCGAAGGCCGGCAAGGTGTAGGCGTCACGCCCCTGGCCAGAGTGGCCGTGCCCGGCCAGGTCGACTGTCACCACGCGATGGCGCTGCGCAAAGTGCGGCAGCTGCCCGCGCCAGTAGCGCCCGTCGCCGCTCCAGCCATGTATGAAGACCAGCGTCGGCTCGCCGCTGCCCTGCACCTCGTAGGCAATCGGCACGCCGTCTGCCGAGTCGGCCATTCGCGGCCAGCTGACCTCGGCGGCCAGCGCCTGGCCGGCAAACGCCAGCAGCAGCACCAGGCCCACGCCGTATACCGCAACTCTGCTCATAATGCCCTCCCTCGCGTGTTGGTGACTCCTGCAGCATAGATGAGCCATACGCTACCCAGCAGGAGCGCACTGCGCCTGACGTTGCGGTCGGTCATGCGCTTACCAGCCTGGCCCGGCTGGTGCCATTGCCCAGCGGTTCGACCTGGATCTGCACCGGGATGCGCTCGTGCATCTCCTGCACGTGGGAGATCACGCCGACGCGGCGGCCCAGCGCCTGCAGGCCGTCGAGCGCCTCCATGGCCAGTGCCAGCGACTGCGGGTCGAGGCTGCCGAAGCCTTCGTCGATGAACAGCGACTCGATGGTCAGCTCACCGGAGGCCATCGAGGCGAGCCCCAGGGCCAGCGCCAGTGACACCAGGAAGGTCTCGCCGCCGGAGAGCGAGTGCACCGAGCGGCGCTCGTCACCCATGTCGTGGTCCACCACCAGCAGGCCGAGCTCGCTGCCGCCGCGCACCAGGCGGTAGCGGCGGCTGAGCCCGGCGAGGTGCAGGTTGGCGTGCTCGAGCAGCTGCTCGAGGTTGTAGGCCTGGGCGATACGCCGGAACAGCTTGCCGTCGGCGGAGCCGATCAGCTCGCTGATCTGGCCCCAGCGACGGTGCTCGGCACGCGCGGCCTCGCGTTCGGCCTGGCCGGCCTGCTGGCGGGCGCGCTTGCGGTCGTCGTCGCCGAGCGCGAAGGCGGCGCCGTCGCGGGCCTGCTGGGCGGCCTCCAGTTGGGGGGCCAGGGCCCGGCGCCCCTCGTCTAGGTTCTGGCGTAGGTGGGCCAGCTCGGCCTCGACGCGCTCATCTCGCAGGGCCTCATCATCTTCGGTGTCTAGCAGCCCCTGGCCACGACGGTGCTCGAGCAGCGCCGTGCGTCGCTCGGTGAGAGTGGCGGCGGCGCGCTGGCGGGCCTGGTCGGCGGCCTCGAGCTGCCGCTCCTGTTGCTGCGCCTCCTCCTCGGACTCGGCCAGCAGGCGGGCAAGGGTGGCATCGTCCAGCCCGGGGTGAGCACTGCGCCAGGCGTCCAGCTCGCCGGTGAGCGTCTCGCGCTCCTGGCGCAGGGCGTTGAGCTGCTCGGTCTGGTATGCCTCCTGCTGGACGAGGCGCTGGCGTGTCTGCTCGGCGCCGTGCTGCTGGGTGAGTGCTTGCTCGCGGGCCTGGCGGGCGCTCTCCAGGGCGGCGTCGAGCCGCTGCTGCCAGGCATCGGGGGTGGCGTGCTCACCGAGCATCTCGGCGAGGCGCTGGGCCAGGGTGTCGCGCTGCTCGCGTAGCGGTGGCAGCTGTTCGTTCAGTTCGGCCAGCCGCTGGTCGGCGCTGGCATTGTCGGCCGCCAGGCGCGTCAGGGCCAACTCATCCTGGCGCAGGGTGTCCTCCAGGGGCGCTAGCTCGGTCTCGGCACGGGCGAGTGCATCGAGGGTCTGGCGCTCGCGCCGCCGGCGAGACTCGCTGTCATCCTGCTGGGCGCGTAGCCAGGCATCGCGCTGCGCCTCGTTAACCTCCGCCAGCTCGCTGTATAGCGGGTGCTCCTGCAGTGCCGACCGGGCGCTGGCCAGACGCCGTTCGGTCTCCTCCAGCTCCTTGTGGCCCTGGGCGAGGGCGGCCTCCACGGCGCGGTATTCGCCTAACAGGGTATCGCGCTGCTGTTGAGCGGTGTCGCGGGCCTGCTTGGCGTCATCCAACTGGCGCGCCTCTTCCGCTTCCTGGGCCGCGAGCTGGGTGGCCTCTGGAGTAAC